>NZ_VDFC01000001.1 GCF_008369065.1 Streptomyces apricus
GGGCCTCGCGGCGGGTGTCGAGCGCGCCGCCGGCGGTCCAGTACCTGCGGCCCGCCACGAGCAGTTCCTCCGCCGGGAACTTGGTGATCACCTCGCACCCGTCGGCGGTGACGACGACCTGCTCCTCGATGCGCGCCGCCGACCAGCCGTCCGCCGCGGGCCAGTACGTCTCCAGCGCGAACACCATTCCTTCTTCGAGGACTTCGGGGTGGGCGGGCGAGACCAGACGGCTGAAGACGGGCTTCTCCCAGATGGACAGGCCCACGCCGTGCCCGTACTGCAGGGCGAACGCGGCGGTCTCGTCGGGGAAGCCGAACTCCTGGGCGCGCGGCCACACTTCGACGATGTCGGCGGTGGKGGCGCCGGGGCGGACGAGGGCGATCGCCTCGTCCATGTAGGCGCGGCAGCGGACGTACGCGTCGCGCTGCGCGGGTGAGGCGCTGCCGACGGCGAAGGTGCGGTAGTAGCAGGTGCGGTAGCCGAGGTGGCTGTGCAGGATGTCGAAGAACGCGGGGTCGCCGGGGCGGATCAGGCGGTCGCTGTAGACGTGCGGGTGCGGTGAACAGCGTTCGCCGGAGATGGCGTTGACGCCTTCGACGTACTCGCTGCCCAGGTCGTACAGAACCTTGCTGACGAGCCCGACGCACTCGTTCTCGCGCACGCCCGGCCGTAAGTAGCCGTACAGCTCCTCGTAGGCGGCGTCGACCATCGAGCAGGCCTGGGTGAGCAGGGAGATCTCGTCGCGCGTCTTGATCCGGCGGGCCTCCAGGAACACCTGCTGGCCGTCCACGACGTCGATGCCCTGCTCCTTCAGGGCGTGCAGGACGGGCATCTCGGCGAGGTCGACGCCCAGCGGCTCGTCCGCCAGGCCGTGTTCGCGCAGTTCGGCGGCGATCTTCGCGGCGACGTCCGCGGCGATCCCGGCGTCCGGGTGGAAGGCGCCGCGCAGGGTGGAGATGCCCGCGCGGGCGCCGGTGGGCGGGCCCTGGCCGTCACCGTCCTTGTCGCCGCCGTGGGCGAGCCACGGGGTGTACAGCTGGTGGTGGCGGGCGGCGGAGCCGAAGTCCCAGACGACCGGTTCGCCGCCGCGGACGAGCAGCGCGAAGCGGATCAGCTTGTCCATCGCCCAGGTGCCGATGTGGGTGGCGGACATGTACCGGATGTTGGCGAAGTCGAAGCTCAGCAGGGCGCCCAGCTCGCTACGGCCGAGGGCCTCGTGGAGGCGGGCCAGCCGTTCCCCGCGCAGCCGGTCGAGGTCGATGCGCTGTTCCCAGTCGACGGCGTTCGGTCCGAACGTGCGGATCGCCATGGTGACCACCACCCTCCTGGGGAGTGAACGACCGCCAAGGGGACGTGTCAAGGCACACTGAACACGAACCAGACACCGACGGCGGGTTCGCGGCCGTCGTTGCGGTAGCGGTGCGGGGTGGCCGACTCGAAGCCCACCGCGTCGCCGGGCCGGACCACGTACTCCTCGGCGCCGAGGGTCAGGACGAGCTCGCCCGAGGTCAGATAGCCGTACTCGGTCCCCGGGTGCCGCATCAGGGCGCCCGGGCCGGAGGAGGACCCGCCGGGCGGGTAGGTGACGAGCAGGAAGTCGACGTCGGCCCCGGGGACCCGGCCCAGCCGCTCCCACACGACGCCCGAGTCCAGCTCCAGCACCTCCCGTTCACCCCTGGCGGCCAGCGGGCCGGTCCCGCGGCCGGCCGCGGCGGCGAAGGCGGCGAGCGCCCGCCCCCGCGCGTCCGGTTCGGCGCCGGGCAGGGCGGCGGTCACGGGTGCCGGCTCCTCCCCGGCGGCGCCGAAGAGCGACTCGACCGGGACGGCGAGCGTGGTGGTGATCGCGTACAGGGTGCTCACCGAGGGCTGGCTCTTGCCGGTCTCTATCTGCGAGATGAGGCTCGCGGACACCCCGATCTCCCGCGCCAGTCCGCGCAGGCTCATGCCCTTCGCCGTACGCGCCTGGCGGATGCGCGCGCCGACCGGCGGCACCGCGGCAGGGGACATGGACGGCTCCTTCCGCGTGGCGTTCGCGTCCGCCGGACCATTGAACAGCGGATCCGCCCGCGGCGGTGACCGGTTCGGGCCACCCCGGCACTCGTCCGTCAACTTAGCTTAGGCTAAGCTAAGTTCCCCTACCGGGCCCGGCTACCCCGTCACCAGGGAGGAGTCCGCCATGGTCCTGCCCGCCGTCACCTCCTACGCCATGCCCGACCGTGCCGCGGTCCCCGCGTCCGGCCCGTCCTGGACGATCGACCCGGCGCGGGCGGCGCTGCTGGTGCACGACGTGCAGAACTACTTCGTCCGGGCCTTCCCGCCGGACTGCTCCCCGGTCGTGGAGCTGATCGACAACATCTCGGCCCTGCGCGAACTCGCGGGCACCCTCGGCATGCCGGTCGTCTTCAGCGCCGAACCCGCCGCACAGCACCCCGGTCCGCACGGTCAGACGAATGACGTCCACGGGCCCGGCACCGGTCCGGGGCCCGACGGGGACGCGGCCGTGGTGGCGCCGCTCACGCCCCGGGTCGGCGAGCACCTGATGGTCAACGTCCGCCACAACGCGTTCCTGCGCAGCCACCTCGGCAGGCTGCTGCGCTCCGAGGGGCGCGACCAGCTGATCCTGTGCGGGGTACGGGCGCACCTGGGCATCCTGCTCACGGCGGCGGACGCCTTCATGCACGACATCCAGCCGTTCGTCGTGGCCGACGCGGTCGCCGACCTCTGCGCCGAGGACCACTCCATGGCCCTGCGGTGGATCGCCCGGACCGGTGTCGTCTGCACCACCGACCAGCTGATCCGCCACCTGCTGCACGGCAGGGCGGCGCGCAGCGGATGACGGCGGGCGCACCCTGCCCGGTGACGGCGGGCGCCCCGCTCCCACCGGGCAGGGTGCGCCCGAAGGCACAGGGATCCGTGGGCCTACAGCGCGGCCCCCTCGGTCTCCAGCCCCGCCACGAAGGTCGCGACCACCTCGATGTCGCCGATGCGCGACACGTCGATCCGCGTCGGGTCGTCGCCCAGGACCACCAGATCGGCCCGCTTGCCCGGGGTGAGGGTGCCCGCGCCGTCCTCCCAGTGGCAGGCGAAGGCGCCGGCCACGGTGTAGGCGTGCAGGGCCTCCAGCACGGTGATGCCCTCGTCCGGGCCGATGACCTGACCCGACGCCGAGGCCCGCTCGACCATGAACTGGATCGCCCTGAGCGGCGATCCGTCGGCGACGGGCCGGTCGGAGCTGCCGACCAGGGTGATGCCCCGGTCGAGGAAGCCCCTCCCCCGGTACAGCCAGGGCGCCCGCTCCTCCCCCATGATCTGCGCGTAGTCGTCGCCGAAGTACCGCAGGAAGTTCGGCTGGACCACGGCGGCCACGCCGAGGCGCGCCATCCGGTCCAGCTGGTCCGGCCTGATGAGCCCCGCGTGCTCGATGCGGTGCCGGGCCGCCGGCCGGGGCCGCAGGCGCTGCGCCCGCTCCAGGGCGTCCAGGGCCACGTCGGCCGCGCGGTCGCCGATGGCGTGGACGGCGAGCTGCCAGCCCGCGAGGTGGCCGTCGACGATGGTGGCCGCGAGCACCTCGGGGTCGTCCTGGAGCTCGCCCCCGTGGTCGAGCCCTTCGTAGGAGCTGCTCAGGGCGGCGGTACGGGCCATCATGCCGCCGTCGGTGAAGACCTTCAGCGCGCCGACCGAGAGCCCCTCGTCGCCGAACCCCGTGCGCAGGCCGAGGTCGAGGGCGCGGGGGATGCCGTCGTCCTCGTGCGCGCCGACCGGGTGCAGCCGGTCGGCGGACACCATGAGCTGCACCCGCAGGGGCAGCTTCCCCTGCTCGCGGGCGAGCTGGTACGCGCCCAGCTCGACCGGGCTGTGGCCGAGCAGGGAGCCGCCGATGCCCGCCTCGGCGCAGCCGGTGACGCCCTCGGCCAGACAGGTGCGGGCGGCGTGCCCGATGGCGTCCGCCAGCTCCTGCTGCGCGTGCGGCAGCCGCAGCGCCCGGGCGGCCCCCATGGCCCCTTCGGCGAGGAAGCCGTCCCCGCCGCGGAGCCGCGCGGGCAGCAGGTCCAGGACGGCGGAGTTGACCAGGCAGCCGTGCCCGGAGTCGTGCATCAGGAACACCTTGCGCCCGGCGGCGACCTTGTCGAGTTCTGCGGCGGTCAGGTGGCGGCCCAGGCCCCGCTGGTCGTACCCCGCGAGGTGCGCCCAGCCCCCTTCCGGCGTACGCGCCGCCGTCTCGGCCACCACCGCCAGGACGTCCTCGACGGACCGGCAGGGCGCCACGGTGGGCGTGGCCGCCTTGAGGCCGGTCCAGGCCAGGTGCACATGGCTGTCGATGAACCCGGGCAGGACGGTGGCGCCCTGGAGGTCCACGGTCCTGTCGGCGGGCAGGGCGGCCACCTCCTCGTCCAGGCCCACGATCCGGCCCCGCCAGACGCCCAGTTCGCGGGCGACGGGGCGGGCCGGGTCCATGGTGAGGAAGCGGCCGTTCGTCAGTCTCGTGGTGAGCATCGCGGGGGCCTCAGCCGGTCTGTTCCGCCGCCGTCCGCTCCACCAGGCTCCTGGGGCGCATGTCGGTCCAGGTGACCTCGATGTGGTCCAGGCACTCCTGGCGGGGGGCCGGGCCGTGGACGACGGTCCAGCCGGCCGGCACGTCGACGAAGTCGGGCCACAGGCTGTACTGGCCCTCGTCGTTGACGAGCACGGAGTAGGTGCCCTCGGGGTTCTCGAACGGGTTGGTGCTCACGGGATTCCTCCACCTCACAGTCTGAACAGGGATGTTGGTCTAGTCGCGGTCGGCCGCGCGGGCGACCAGGGCCTTCAGGGCGCGGAACCAGCTCTGCGCCAGGTCGCGTACCGCCTCCTCGTCGAGGACCGCCGCGGGCCAGGACCAGTGGGCGGCGAGGACGGGTCCGCCGGCGCGGTCCTCGGTGACGACGTTGATGCCGAGCGCGTGGCCCTCGCGCATCTCCGGCTCGGCGCCGATGTCGGAGACCTCCTCCTCGGGGGCGTAGGACCAGTCGGTGGCCTCGGGGATGCCGAAGCGGCCGAGGTAGTTGAACTCGATGGGCGGTGCCGCGAAGTCCGCGAGGACCGGTGCGGTACGGGGGTTGAGGTGGCGGAGCATGCCGTAGCCGGTGCCGTTCGCGGGCAGCGAGGCCAGGTGGCGCCGGGTCCGGTCGAGCGCCTCCTCCACGGCGGGGCCGCCCGCGAGGGCCGCGTCCAGGTCGACGGGACCGGGGTCGAGGAGCACGGGGAAGACGCTGGTGAACCAGCCGACCGTACGGGACAGGTCGACGTCCCTGGCCACCTCCTCGTCGCGGCCGTGGCCTTCCAGGTCGACCAGGACGGGGCCGCCGGGGCCGTCGTCGTGGCGGCGCCGCCAGTCGGCCACGGCGAGTGCGAGAGCGGTGAGCAGGACGTCGTTGACGTTCGCGGAGAACGCGGACGGCACGGCGGACAGCAGCGGGCCCGTGTGCTCGGCGGGCAGCCGCAGCTCCAGCCGCCGTACGGTGCCGGCCGTGTCGCGCACCGGGTCGAGCGGGCTCTTCAGCGGCAGGGGTGCCGCGCCCTCCAGGACGCCGGTCCAGAAGGGCAGTTCGGCCTCCCGGGCCGGGTCCTGGGCCAGTTCCGTGAGCTTGCGCGCCCAGGTGCGGAAGGACGTGTCGACGGGCGGCAGCTCCACCGGGCGCCCTTCCCGGACGGCCCGCCAGGCGGCCTCCATGTCCGGCAGCAGGATGCGCCAGGAGACGCCGTCGGTGACCAGGTGGTGGGCCATCAGGAGCAGCCTGCCGGGCTCGGCGCCCGCGTCGAACCACACGGCCCGCACCATGGTCCCGGCCTCGGGGTCGAGGGCGGCGCGGGCGGCGTGGGCGGCGTCCGCGACGGCCGTCCGCAGTTCCTCGGCGTCCAGGCTGGTGACGTCGATCCGCTCGATCCAGGATGCGGGGTCCACCGAGCCGGGGGGCGGCACGGTGATGTTCCAGGCCTCCTCGGAGGCGGTCGTCCGTCGGCTGCGGGTCAGTGGGGGCTGGTCGCGCAGTTCCCCGCGCCCCTTACGGGGCGCCTGCGGCGCACCCTGCTCGCGGCCGTCCGTGACCCCGTCCGTGCGCACCAGCGTGGCGCGCAGCATCGCGTGGTGGTCGGCCAGTGCTCGTAGTACGGCCGTGAGCTTCGGGTGGTCCAGGGCCGGCGGTGTCCGGACCAGGGCCGACTGGTGGTAGCCGCTGGTCGGGCCGCCCAGTTCGCGCAGCCAGTGCATGACGGGGGTGAGCGGCACGGTGCCGGTGCCGTCGTCGGCCGGGCGGCTGCCGGTGGCCGCGGTGGTGGTGGCCACCTCCGCCAGTGCGGCGACCGTGCGGTGCCTGAGCACCAGGCGCGGGGTGATCCGTACCTCCGCGGCGCGGGCCCGGCTGACGAGCTGCATCGCCATGATGCTGTCGCCGCCGAGGGCGAAGAAGTCGTCGTCGGCACCGACCTCGGCGAGGCCGAGCACGTCGGCGAACACGGCGCACAGGGTCTTCTCCAGCTCGGTGCCGGGGGCCCGGCCGGTGGAGAGTGCGGAGAAGTCCGGGGCGGGCAGGGCGGCCCGGTCCAGCTTGCCGTTGGCGAGCTCCGGGAACCGGTCCAGGAGGACCACGGCGGCCGGGACCATGTGGTCGGGCAGGTGCGCTCCGACGTGGGCGCGCAGCCGGGCCGGGTCGGGCGCGGCTCCGGTGGCCGGGACCGCGTACGCCACGAGGAGCTTGCGAGCGCCGTCCTGACGTACCGTCACCAGGGCCTGGGCGACGTCCGGGTGAGCCGTGAGCACGGACTCGATCTCGCCGGGTTCGATGCGGAAGCCGCGGATCTTGACCTGGTCGTCGGCGCGGCCCAGGTAGTCGATCCGCCCGTCGGCGGTCCAGCGGGCCAGGTCGCCGGTCCGGTAGAGCCGCGAGCCGGGCTCCCCGAACGGGTCGGCCACGAAGCGTTCGGCGGTCAGGGCGGGGCGGCCCAGGTAGCCGCGGGCGAGGCCGCCGCCCGCCAGGTACAGCTCGCCCGTCACGCCGGGCGGCACGGGCTGCAGCCGGTCGTCGAGGACGTAGGCGCGGGTGCCCGCGACGGGACGGCCGACCAGCGGCCGGTCGCTGTCGCGCACCCGGGCCACCAGCGCGTCGACGGTGGACTCGGTGGGCCCGTACAGGTTGAACGCCTCGGTGCCCTCCAGCTTGCCGAGCCGGTCCCACAGGGCGGCCGGTACGGCCTCGCCGCCGACGCCGACAACCGCGAGGGGGCTGCTGCCGTCCTCGCGCACCAGGCCCGTGTCGGCCATCTGCGCGAAGAACGACGGCGTGATCTCCAGGAAGTCGAAGCCGTGCTCGGCGACGGCCGCCGCCAGGAGCTCCGGGTCGCGGCGGGTCTCGTCGGAGACGACGTGGACGCAGTGCCCGTCGAGCAGCCACAGCTGCGGCTGCCAGGAGGCGTCGAAGGAGAACGACCAGGCGTGCCCGGCGCGCAGGTGCCGCCGTCCGGTGAGGGCCTTGGCGGGCGCGTACAGCGTCTCGCGGTGGCTGTGGAAGAGGTTGCCGACGCTCTCGTGGGTGACGACGACGCCCTTGGGGCGGCCGGTGGAGCCCGAGGTGTAGATGACGTACGCCGGGTGGCGCGGGGTCAGCGGCGCGGTGCGGTCCGCGTCGGTGAGAGCGGTCGCGGCCTGCGCGGCGAGCAGTTCCGCCGTTGCGGGGGCATCGAGCTCCAGGAGCGGCGGTCCGCCGGCGGGCAGTACGGAGGCGAGCTCCCGGGTGGTGAGCGTCAGGACGGGGCGGGCGTCGTCCAGCGTGTCCGCGAGGTGCCCGGCCGGGGCGTCCGGGTCGAGCGGCAGGTAGCCGGCGCCCGCCTTGTGGACCGCGAGGATCGCCAGCAGGGTGCGGGCGGTGCGGGGCAGGGCGAGCGCGACGAGCCGTTCGGGTCCGGCGCCGTACGCGACGAGCAGCCGGGCGAGCCGGTTGGCCTGCGCGTCGAGCTCGGCGAACGTCAGCGCGACGCCGTCGGAGGCGACGGCCGGTGCGTCCGGCGAGAGCGCGGCCTGGCGTTCGAAGAGGGCGGGCACGGTCGTCGGCGCGGCGGGCGCGGGCCGGTCGTTCCATTCGGTGAGGATGCGCCGGCGTTCCGCGTCGCCGAGGATGTCGATCCGGCTGATCGGGATGTCGGGGTCGGCGGCCACGGCCCGCAGCAGGCGCACCAGCCGTGCGGCGACGGCCTCGGCGCTCGCGTGGTCGAACAGGTCGGTGCTGTACTCCAGGACGCCGTCGACGCCGTCCCCGTCCGCGCGTTCCACGAAGTCGAAGGAGAGGTCGAACTTGGCGCCGGCCGCGCCGGTCTCCTCGCGCCGGGCGTCGAGGCCGGTGAGGAAGTCCCCGTCGCCGCCGGCTGCGGCGAGGTACACCACCATCACCTGGAACAGCGGGTGCCGGGAGAGCGAGCGGGCCGGGTTGAGGGCGTCCACCACGCGCTCGAACGGCACGTCCTGGTGGTCGAAGGCGGCCAGGTCGGTCTCCCGCACCCGGGCCAGCAGGTCGCGGAACGCCGGGTCGCCGGAGGTGTCGGTGCGCAGCACCAGGGTGTTGAGGAAGAACCCGACCAGGTCCTCCAGCGCCTCCTCGGTGCGTCCGGCGATGGGGCTGCCGAGCGGGATGTCGGTGCCCGCGCCCAGCCGGGTCAGCAGGGCCGCCACCGCGGCCTGGACGACCATGAACACGCTGACGTCGCCGGAGCGGGCCAGCTCGCGCAGCGCGGCGGTCAGCTCCGGGTCCAGGGGCATCGCGACGGCGCCGCCGCGGTAGCTCGCCTCCAGCGGGCGCGGCCGGTCGGCGGGCAGCGCGAGCTCCTCGGGCAGTCCGTCCAGCGCCCGCCGCCAGAAGGCGAGCTGCCGGGCGGCGAGGCTGCCCGGGTCCTTCTCGTCGCCGAGCACCGCACGCTGCCAGAGGCTGTAGTCGGCGTACTGGACGGGCAGCGGCGCCCGTTCGGGGGCCCGGCCCGCCGCGCGGGCCGCGTAGGCGGCGGCCAGGTCGCGGGTGAGGGGCCGGTCGGACCACTCGTCGCCCGCGATGTGGTGGAGCAGGAGCAGCAGGACGTGCTCGTCCTCGGCGGTGCGCAGGAGGTGCACGCGCAGCGGCACCTCCCGGTCCAGCGCGAAGCCGTACCCGGCGGCCTCCGCGAGCCGCGCGGCCAGTTCCTCCTCGTCGGCGACGGCCTCGGTGCGCACCGGGACGGGTGCCTCCCGCGGCGCGAGGATCCGCTGGTAGGCGCGCCCGTCCTCCTCCGGGAAGACGGTGCGCAGCGGTTCGTGGCGGGCCACCAGGTCGTCGACCGCGCGCTGCAGCGCGCCGGTGTCGAGCGGTCCGGTGAGCCGCCAGGCGAGCGGGATGTTGTACGTGGCGCCGGGGCCCTCCACCCGGTACAGCACCCACAGCCGCTGCTGGGCGAAGGAGAGCGGCAGGCGCTCGGGCCGGTCGGCGGGTGCGAGGAGCGGCCGGCCGGGCAGGCCGGTGGCGGTGTGCCCGGCGGCCTCCTCACCGAGCCGTTCGGCGAGCCGGGCGACCGTGGGCGCCTCGAAGAGCGTGCGCAGGGACACCTCGACGCGCAGTGCGGTCCGCACCCGGGCGGCCAGCCGCATGGCGACCAGGGAGTGGCCGCCGAGGGCGAAGAAGTCGTCGTGGACACCGATCCGTCCGAGGCCGAGGACCTCGGCGAACAGGCCGCACAGGACCTCCTCGCGCGGGGTGCGCGGCAGGGTGGCGGTGGTCCCCGCGGCGAAGTCGGGCGCGGGCAGCGCCCTGCGGTCGAGCTTGCCGCTGGGGGTCAGCGGCAGGGCGTCCAGGGCCGTGAAGGCCGCGGGGACCATGTGCTCGGGCAGTTCGGCCGCGGTGCGGCGGCGCAGCTCCGCGGCGTCGGTGGCACGGCCGGCCGCCGGGACGACGTACGCCACGAGCTGCTGGCCGTGCGCGGTCACGACGGCGCGGGCGACGGTCGCGTGCCGTTCCAGGACCGCCTCGACCTCGCCGGGCTCGACCCGGAAGCCGCGGATCTTGACCTGGTCGTCGGTGCGGCCCAGGTACTCGACCTCGCCGCCGGAGGTCCAGCGGGCGAGGTCGCCCGTGCGGTACATGCGCTCGCCCGGCCCGCCGTACGGGTCGGCGACGAACCGCCCGGCGGTCAGGCCCGGCCGGTCGAGGTAGCCGCGGGCCAGCTGCGCGCCCGCGAGGTAGAGCTCTCCCGCGACGCCCGGGGGCACCGGCCGCAGCGCGGCGTCCAGGACGTACAGGCGGGTGTTCCACACCGGCCGGCCGATGGTCACCGGTGCGGKGCCGGGGTGCACCCGGGTGGCGGTGACGTCGACGGAGGCCTCGGTGGGCCCGTACAGGTTGTGCAGCTCGACGGGGGCGAGCGTGCGGTGGAAGCGCTCGGCGAGCGGCGCGGGCAGCGCCTCGCCGCTGCACAGCACGCGGCGCAGGCCCGTGCACGCGGCGGCGGCCGGTTCCTCCAGGAACAGCTGGAGCATCGAGGGCACGAAGTGGACGGTGGTGACGGCCTCGCGCCGGATCAGCTCCGCGAGGTGGCGGGGGTCCTTGTGGGCCTCCGGCTCGGCGACCACCAGGGCCGCCCCGGTGATCAGCGGCCAGAAGAACTCCCACACCGAGACGTCGAAACCGGCGGGCGTCTTCTGCAGCACGCGGTCGTCCGCGTCCAGGCCGTACGCGTCCTGCATCCACAGCAGGCGGTTGACGATGCCCGCGTGCGGCACGACCACGCCCTTGGGGCGGCCGGTGGAGCCGGAGGTGTAGATGACGTACGCCGCGCTCGACGGGTCGTGGGAGCGCGGCAGTTCGCCGTACCCGCCCGCCGGGAGGGCGTCGCGGATCACGTGCACCGGGCGGGTGTCCTCCAGCATGAATGCGAGGCGTTCCGCGGGGAGGGCGGTGTCCAGCGGGAGGTAGGCGCCGCCCGCGCGGTGCACGGCCAGCAGGGCCACCACGAGGTCGGCCGAGCGCGGCAGGGCCACGGCCACCGTCGTCTCCGGGCCCACGCCCGCCCCGGCCAGCACCCGTGCGGTGTGCTCGACGCGCGCGTCCAGCTCCGCGTAGGTCAGGCGCTCCCCGCCGAAGACCAGGGCCAAGGCGTCGGGCGTACGGGCCGCTTGGGCGCGGAACAGTTCGGGGAGAGTCGTCGTGTCCGTGGGGTGGGACGTGTCGTTCCAGTCCGTGAGCACGAGGGCGCGCTCGGACGCGTCGAGGACGTCCAGCTCCCGCACCGGCCGGTCCGGCGCGGCGGCCGCCTGCTCCAGCAGCTGGACCAGACGGTGGGTGAGGCGCCGCGCGGTCGCGTCGTCGCACCGGTCGGTCGCGTACTCCAGGAGCAGGACCAGGCGGTCCGTCCCGTCCGCGGGCGTCTCGTCCACGAAGGTGAAGTGCAGGTCGAACTTGGCCTGTCCGGTGTCCATGTCGGTCCACTCGGTGGGCAGGCCCAGCACGTCGGGGTCGCCGTCCGGCCGGTGGTGGTAGCCGAGCATGACCTGGAAGAGCGGGTTGCGGCCGGCGGCCCGCTCGGGGTTGAGCGCCTCCACCACCTGGTCGAAGGGCAGGTCCTGGTGCGCGAACGCCTCCAGGGCCGACTCCCTTACACGGGACAGGAGTTCGCGGAAGGTCGGCTCGCCGGACAGGTCGGTGCGCAGGACGAGGGTGTTGACGAAGAAGCCGACCAGGTCGTCGAGCGCGTCGTCCGTACGGCCCGCGACGGGGGCGCCGAGCGGGATGTCGTCGCCCGCGCCGAGCCGGTGCAGCAGGGTCGCGGTGGCGGCCTGGAACAGCATGAACATGCTGGTGCCGGTGGCGGTGGACAGGTCGCGCAGGGCCCGCCCCGTGGCGGCGGGCAGGTCCAGGCGCACCTTGCCGCCGCGTCCGGTCGGCGCGGCCGGGCGGGGGCGGTCCAGGGGCAGCGGCAGTTCGTCGGGCAGGCCGCTCAAGGTCCGTGTCCAGTAGGCGCGTTGCTCCTCGCCGACCTGGCCGAGGAGCTCGTCCTGCCAGAGGGTGTGGTCGGCGTACTGGACCGGCAGCGGGGTCCAGCCGGGCTCCGTGCCCGCCGCCCGGGCCGCGTACGCGGTGTCCAGGTCGGCGAGGAACGGCCGGTCGGACCACTCGTCGGTGGTGATGTGGTGCAGCACGACGGCCACCACGTGGTCGGCCGGGCCGAGGCGGAACACCTCGCAGCGCAGCGGGAGTTCGCGGGACAGGTCGAAGGGGCGGCGCTGGGCCACCTCGACGAGCGCGTCCAGCGCGTCCTCGGCGCAGTCCGTCACGGTGAAGGCGGGCACGGCCTCGGCGGCGGGGACGATGTGCTGGTACGGCTCCCCGTCGTGCTCGGGGAACACCGTGCGCAGCGCCTCGTGCCGCCCCGCCACGTCGTGCAGGGCGGTGCGCAGCGCGTCGGGGTCCAGTGCGCCGCGCAGCCGGAAGACCAGCGGGAAGTTGTACGCGACGCCGCTGCCGGTGATGCGTTCGACCAGCCACAGGCGGCGCTGGGCCGGTGAGAGCGGGATGCGCGCGGGCCGTTCGGCGGGGACGACGGCGGGCCGGGCGGGGCGTCCGGCGTCGGCCCGTATGGCGAGCAGTTCCGGGGTCGGCGCCTCGAAGAGGTCGCGGATCGCCAGTTCGGCGCCCAACTCGGTGCGGGCGCGGCTGATCAGGCGGGTGGCGAGCAGGGAGTGGCCGCCCAGGTCGAAGAACCCGTCCTCGGCGCCGACCTCGGGCAGGCCGAGGACCTCGGCGAAGAGGCGGCAGAGCACCTCTTCGCGCGGGGTGCGCGGTCCGCGGCCGGTGCCGAGCGCGACGGCCGGTTCGGCGTCGGGCAGGGCGCGCACGTCGAGCTTGCCGTTGTCGTTCATGGGCAGCCGGTCGAGGGTGACGAACGCGGCCGGGACCATGTAGTCGGGCAGCTGCTGCTTGAGGTCCTCGCGCAGCCGCCGCACCAGGCTGTTCGCGCCGCGGGCGGCGGTGGGCTCGTTGGCGTAGGGCGCTTCGCCGCCTCCGGGCAGGTACAGCCCGGCGGTGCGGCCGGGAGCCTCGCCGGATCCGGTCGCGGCGACGAACACGGCGTCGTAGGTGCCCACTTCGCGCGACCAGGTCGTCAGGACCCGGCAGCCGAGCGGGGCGGCGAGGGCGTGCAGGGTCTCGGGGTCCACTCCCCCGGCAGCCCCCACGCGGGCGTCCGGGACGCCGGTGAACCGCAGCGGGGTGACGGCGCGGACCAGGTCCGCCACGTCGAGGTCGGCGCTCCAGCCGACCGACGGGACGCGCTCCAGGGCGAGGTCCGGCTCGCCGGCGTACAGGACGGCGTCGTAGCGGTGGCGGGTGAGTTCGTTGTGGTGCAGGGCGCGCTTGGTGCGCAGGTCGACGCGGTGGCCGAGGGTGGTGAAGTAGTCGGGGTCGACGAGGAGTTCCTTCTCCAGGCGCAGTCCGCGTTCGACGGCCCGCTCCAGGCCCTCCCCGGTGACCCCCTTGGCCCGCTGGATCTCCGTCTGGAAGGTCCGGGCCAGGCGCAGGTTGCGCACGTCGCCGACGTACAGGGCGCCGCCGGGGGCCAGGAGCCGCATCGCGCCCTGGATCACGGACGTCAGGTAGTCGACGCTCGGGAAGTACTGGATGACGGAGTTGATGACGATCGTGTCGAAGAAGCCGTCCGCGGGCAGGCCGGTCAGGTCGTCGGCGGGCTGGGCGCGCAGGGTGACCCGCGCGGCCAGCTCCGGGTCCTGGGCCAGTTCCTCGCCGATCTTGCGGATGACGGGGGCGGCGAAGTCGGTGGCCCAGTAGGCCTCGGCCGCCGGGGCCAGCTTGGACAGCAGCAGGCCGGAGCCGACGCCGATCTCCAGGATGCGGCGCGGGCGCAGCGAGCGGATCCGCGCGACGGTGGCCTCGCGCCACTCCCGCATCTCCTCGAAGGGGATGGGGCGCCCGTCGTAGGAGGAGTCCCAGCCGGCGTAGTCCTCGGTGAAGACGGCGGTGCTGATCTCCTCGTACTCGTCGGAGTAGATCTCCTGCCACTCGCCGATTTGCTCGCGTTCGGCGCCGTCGCGGTCGTCGCCGGTGAGCGGGGCCGGGACGACGTACCCGACGAGCCGTTCGTCGCGCACGACGACGGCCGCGTGCGCGACCTGCGGATGCCGGGACAGGGCGGTCTCGATCTCGCCCAGCTCCACCCGGTAGCCGCGGATCTTGACCTGGTCGTCGGTGCGGCCGAGGAAGTCGAGGTTGCCGTCGGGGCCCCGGCGTACGAGGTCGCCGGTGCGGTACATGCGCTCGCCGGGCTCACCGAAGGGGTCGGCGACGAACCGTTCGGCGGTCAGGCCCGGCCGGTCGAGGTAGCCGCGGGCCAGGCCGATGCCCGCGATGTACAGCTCGCCGGGCACGCCCTCGGGGACGGGCCGCAGCCAGGCGTCCAGGATGTGGGCGCGGGTCCCGCGGATCGGACGGCCGACGGTCGGGGTGGCGCTGTCGAGGGTGCCGCCGCCGAGGGTGTTGATGGTGTACTCGGTCGGCCCGTAGAGGTTGTAGCCGTAGGTGCCCTCGGTGTCACGCAGCCGGTTCCACACCGTCTCGGAGACGGCCTCGCCGCCGAGCAGCACGAGCGGCGGCCGGTGACCCTCCAGCAGGCCCTGCTCGATCAGCAGGTGCGCGTAGGTGGGCGTCACGTTGACGACGTCGACGCGGTTCGTCTCGCAGTACGCGACCAGGGCCTCGGCGTCGCGCCGCAGCTCCTCGTCGCAGATGTGCACCTCATGTCCTTCGACGAGCCACAGCAGCTCCTCCCAGGACATGTCGAAGGCGAAGGACACCGTGTGGGCGATGCGCAGCCGGCGTCCGCCCGCCGAGGCGATGGCCGGTGCGAAGATCTCCCGCTGGTGGTTGAGCTGCATGTTGGTCAGGCCGCGGTAGGGCGTGACGACGCCCTTGGGCCGGCCGGTGGAGCCGGAGGTGTAGATGACGTACGCCGGGTGCTCCAGGCTGAACCGCCGCTGCTCCAAGTGAGCCGGGTACGCGGCGAGTTCGGCGACGACGGCCGGGTCGTCCAGCAGCGCGCGGGGCGTGCCGGCCGCCGCCAGCCGCTCGGAGACGGCGGCGTTGGACAGCAGGAGCGCGGGCCGGGCGTCCTGGAGCATCGCCACCAGGCGGTCGTCGGGGTAGTCCAGTTCCAGGGGCAGGTAGGCGGCGCCCGTGCGCAGTACGGCGAACAGCGCCACGACCATGTCGAGCGAGCGGGGCAGGCCGAGCGCGACGACCCGCTCGGGGGCGGCGCCGCGCTCCAGCAGCAGGTGCGCCATGCGGTTGATGCGGGCGTCGAGTTCGGCGTACGTGAGGGTCTCGTCGCCGAAGACCAGTGCGGTGGTGCCGGGCGTGGCCGCGGCCTGGGCGGCCAGCAGGTCGGCGACGGTGTCCTCGGGGTCGGGCACCCGCCCCTCGGCCCGCTCGCGCTCCAGCTCCCGCCGCTCGGCGGGCAGTTGGGCGTCCACGCGGCCCACCGGGGCGCCGAGGTCGCGGGTGAGGCGGTCCAGGAGCAGGGTGAACCGGTCGAGCAGGTCCTGGGCCTGTGGACGCGCGACGACGTCGGCCCGGTGGGTCAGGGTGACCCGGATGCTGCGGCCCGGGGTGACGACGAGGTTGACCGGGTAGTGCGTGGCGTCGACGTTGGCGACGGCGGTGGCCCCGTGCCGCTCGCTCAGCTCCGCGAGCCGCTCCTCGGTGTCGCTGTTGCGCAGCACGAAGAGGGTGTCGAACAGCCGCCGGTGCCCGGTCTCGGCCTGCAGCACGCCCAGGCCCAGGTACTCGTACGGCATGACGGCCAGCCGCTCGTCCTGGACGCGGCGCAGCAGGGCGAGCACGGGCTCGGCGGGGTCGTAGGCGATGCGGGCGGGGACGGTGTTGAGGAACATGCCGATGACGTTCTCGATCTCCGGCACCTCGCTCGGCCGGCCCGCGACCGTGGTGCCGAAGACGACGTCGGTACGCCCCGTCGCGCTCGCCAGGGTCAGGCCCCACGCCGCGTTGAGCACGGTGTTGAGGGTCAGCCCGTGCCGGCGGCCGAGCTCGCGCAGCCGGGTCCCCACCTCGTCCGGGACGAAGGCGTCCAGGCTCTCCGGGATGGCCGGCTCCAGGCCCTGGTCGGCGGCGGCGAGCAGGGTCGGCTCGTCGAGTCCGGCCAGGGCGGTGCGCCAGGCGCCGGTGGCGACGTCGGTGTCCTGCGCCTCCAGCCAGGTCAGGTAGTCGCGGTACGAGCCGGGCGCGGCGAGACCGGCCGGGTCGCCGCCGGACGCGTAGAGGGCGAAGAGCTGGTCGAGGAAGAGCCAGGCGGACCAGCCGTCCCACAGGAGCAGATGGCGCCCGACGACCATGCGGTCGCCGCGCTCCGCGCCGAGGCGCACGACGAGGATGCGGAAGAGCAGCGGGCGGGTCAGGTCGAAGCGCCGGGAGCGCTCGGCCTCGGTCAGCTCCCGCAGCCGGACGTCCTGTTCGTCGGCGGGCAGCCCGGACAGGTCGACCTCTTCGAGCGGGATCTCCGGGTCGCGGACGATGAACTGCACCGGCTGGCGCAGCCCTTCGCTGGTGAACCCGGCGCGCAGGCCGGGGGTGCGCTCCAGCAGGACCCGCACGGCGGTGCGCAGGCGGTCCGTGTCGAGCGGGACGGCCAGGTCGAAGGACTCGTGGACGGTGTAGACGTCCAGGGTGCCGGCGTCGTACGTGGAGTGGAAGAACAGGCCTTCCTGGAGCGGGGCGAGGGGCCAGATGTCGTCCACCGGGCCGGGGCTGAGGCGGTGGACGCGCTCGGTCTCCTCGGCGGTGAGGGCGAACTCGGAGCGCAGGGACCGCACTTCGGCGACCGGGGCCGCCGCGGCGGCCAGGGCCGCGGGGGTGCGGTGCGCGAAGACGTCGCGCGGGCCGATGTCCAGGCCGGCCCGGCGGGCGCGGCTGGAGACGCCGATGGAGGTGATGCTGTCGCCGCCGAGCATGAAGAAGTCGTCGTCGATGCCGACCTCGTCGAGCTTGAGCACTGCGGCGAAGATCCCGGTGAGCGCCCGCTCGCGCTCGTTCCGGGGCGCGCGCACCTCGGCGCGCATTGATTGCGGGGCGGGCAGGGCGGCCCGGTCGAGCTTGCCGCTGGGGGTCAGCGGCAGGGCGTCCAGGACGACGTAGGCGCCGGGCACCACGGCTGCGGGCAGCGCCGCGGACAGCCCTTCGGCCAGCCGCGCGGGTTCCGGGCGGGCGTCGCGGGCCGGGACCACGTAGGCGACCAGGGCGCCGTCCGCGACGGTGACGGCCGCCTGCGCGACGGAGTCCTGGCGCACCAGCGCCGCCTCGATCTCGCCGAGTTCGACGCGGTTGCCGCGGATCTTGACCTGGCGGTCGGTGCGGCCGAGGTACTCGACGACCCCGTCGGGGCGGCGGCGCACCAGGTCGCCGGTGCGGTACATGCGCTCGCCGGGCCCGCCGTACGGGTCGGCGACGAACCGCCCGGCGGTCAGGCCGGGCCGCGCGTGGTAGCCGCGGGCGAGCTGGACGCCCGTCAGGTAGAGCTCTCCCGGTACGCCCGCGGGGACCGGGCGCAGGCAGGTGTCCAGGACGCGCAGGCCGGTGTTCCACACCGGGCGGCCGATGGGCACGGTGGTGCCGGGTGCGCCGTCGTAGGGGTGGTGGGTGACGTCGACGGCGGCCTCGGTGGGGCCGTACAGGTTGTGCAGCGGTACGCCGGTGAGGTCGAGCCAGCGGGCCGCGGCGGCGCCGGGCAGGGCCTCGCCGCTGCTGAGGACGCGCCGCAGGGAGGCGGCCCACGCGGGGTCGGCGGTGATCTCCTCGGACTGCAGGAACGCTTCGAGCATCGACGGCACGAAGTGCAGGGTGGTGACGCCCTGTTCGCGGATCAGGCCGGCGAGGTAGGCGGGGTCGCGGTGCCCGTCCGGGCGGGCGAGCACCACCGCGGCGCCCTCGCACAGCGCCCAGAAGAACTCCCAGACGCTGACGTCGAAGCTGGCCGGGGTCTTCTGCAGCACGCGGTCGTCGGCGGTCAGCCCGTACGCGCCCTGCATCCAGGCCAGCCGGTTGACGATGGCGCGGTGGGTGAGGACGACGCCCTTGGGCAGCCCGGTGGAGCCGGAGGTGTAGATCAGGTAGGCGGGGTCGTCGGGTCCGGCCGGGGCGCCCGGTCCGGCCGCGGGCCGCTGCTCGTCGGCCGGCGCGTCCACCAGGAGGTGGGTCAGACCCGGGACCTCGGGGAGCCGGTGCGCGGTGCCGATGGTGGTGACGACCGTCGTCGCCCCGGAGTCGGTGAGCATGTGGGTCACCCGGTCGGCCGGGTAATCCACGTCGACCGGGAGGTAAGCGGCGCCGGACTTGAGCACGCCGAGCAGGGCCACCATCAGGGCGGTGGAACGCGGTACGGCGACCGCGACGAACGTACCGGGGCCGGCGCCCGTCGCACGGACCCGCCGGGCGAACCCCTCCGCACGGGCGTCGAGTTCGGCGTACGTGAGGGTCTCGTCCCCGTACACGACCGCGGTGGCCCGCGGGGTGCGGGCGGCCTGCTCCCCGAAGGCCGCGGCGAGGGTGGTGCCGGGCACCTCGCGCCGTTCGCCGGCCGGGTGGGCGTCGGACAGCTCGGCCGGTGACAGCAGCTCCAGGGCGGCGGCCGGCTGCCCGGGGTCCGCGGCCAGGGCGTGCAGGATCCGGGTGAGCCGGTCCGCGACGCCGCGCACGGCGTCGGCGTCGAGCCGCCGCGCGTGGTGCTTGAGGCGCAGGTCGAGGCGGCGGCCCGGCTTCACGATCAGGGCGAGCGGGTAGTGGACGGCGTCGTGGAACTCGTGGCCCGTGACCCGGATCCGGCCGGAGGGGTCGGCGAGGCCGGTGGCGGCGGGGTAGTTCTCGAAGACGACGAGGGTGTCGAACAGCTCGCCGCTGCCCGCGAGTCCGGCGACGCGCTGGATCTCCGCGAGACCGAGGTGCTGGTGGTCCAGCAGGGCGGCCTGCTCGTCCTGGAGCCGCCCGACGAGACCGGCGAGGGTGTCCGCGGGCTCCCAGCGGAAGCGGGTGGGCAGGGTGTTGATGAACAGCCCGATCATGGACTCGATGCCCTCGACCTCGGCGTCCCGGCCGGAGACGGTGGTGCCGAACACCACGTCCTGGCGGCCGGTCAGCCGTCCGAGCAGCAGGCCCCAGGCACCCTGGACGACGGTTCCCAGTGTCACGCCCAGCTCGCGGGCGCGCGCCGACAGCCGAGCGGTGACCTGCTCGGACAGCTCCACGCGGACCTGGGCGGGGGTGATCGGGCCGCCGTCGGCGGGCGCCTCGACGAGCCGGGTGGGCTCCTCGACCCCGGCGAGCGCGCCGCGCCAGGTCTCGCGCGCGGCCTCGCGGTCGGCGGCCGCGAGCGTGCGCAGGTAGGTGCGGTACGGGGTGACCCGGGGCAGCGGGGCGGCGTCCTCGCCGTAGCCGGCCAGCAGCTCGCGGTGCAGGACGGGCAGCGACCAGCCGTCGGCGACGCTGTGGTGGAACGTGAGCAGGAGGCGGCTGCGGTCCGCGCCGAGCCGGACGAGGGCGCAGCGCAGCAGGGGCGGGCGGGCGAGGTCGAAGCGGTGGGCCCGCTCCTCGGCGGCGACCGCGTCGGCCGAGGCGTGCGGATGCTCCGACAGGTCCACCTCGCGCCACGGCAGTGCGAGCCCCTCGGCGACGATCTGCACGGGGCGCCCGTCGGGCAGCGGCCGGAAGCAGGCCCGCAGCGGGGCGTGCCGGTCCAGGACGCGCTGGGCGGCCCGGTGCAGCGCCCCGGCGTCGACCGGTCCTGACAGGTCGAGGGCCTGCTGGACCACGTAGGCGTCGCGGTCGGCGCCGTCGACGAGCGCGTGGAAGTAGAAGCCCTCCTGGAGGGGGCTCAGCGGCAGCAGCTCCTGGACCGTGACCGGGTACTCGCCCTGCAGGGCGGCGAGTTCGGCCTCCGTGAGCCGTACGAGGGGTGTCTCCTCGTCCGCGGTACCGGTGCCGTTGGTACCGGCGCCGCTGCCGGGGGCGGCGTCCGCGGCGGTACCGGTGCGGACGTCCGCGGCCTCCGCGAGGGCCGCGACCGTCCGGTGCCGGAAGACGTCGCGGGAGCTGAGCCGCAGGCCGGCCCGGCGGGCGTGGACGAGCAGCTGGATGGCGGTGATGCTGTCGCCGCCGAGCGCGAAGAAGTCGTCGTCGATGGTCGCCGAGCGCAGGCCGAGCACCTCGGCGTAGGCCGCGCAGAGCACTTCCTCGCGGGCGTCGCGCGGCGGGCGTCCCGAGCTCAGGGCGCCGTAGTCGGGCACCGGGAGGGCGGCGCCGTCCAGTTTGCCGCTGGGGGTGACCGGGAGGCGGTCCAGCGGGACGACGGCGGAGGGGACCATGTACTCGGGCAGCTGCTCGGCCGCGTGGGCGCGCAGGGCCTTCATGAGGGAGTGCACGTCGCGGAAGGGCGCCGGGCGGTTGGCGTGGAGGGCGGCGCCGGAGGGTCGGTACAGCCCTGTCGTCCCTGTCGCTCCGGTGGGGCCGAACACCGCGTCGAGGCTGCCGTCGTCGGCGCCCCCGTTCCAGGTGACGGCCGCCTCCAGGCCGTGCCGGGCGGCGAGGGCGTACAGCTCCTCCGGGTCCGGGGCGCCCGCGGGGGACGCGGCACGGCTGCTGTCGTCCACGGCGGACAGCGCGGCCAGGTCCTCGGCGAGGCGGACGTTGGGCAGACCGGTGACGCGCAGCGGGGTGGTGCGCCCGGCGAGCAGGGCGCCGAGTGCGTCCGGGCCGCGCCGGCCGTCCGCGGGGTCGCCGCCGGCGGCCAGTTCGGCCCAGGCGACCTCGTCGCCCCCGGCCGGGTCCGGGGCCGGGGCCGAAGATGCGGCCGCAGTCGGTGTGCGCTGGTGGAGTACGACGTCGTAGCGGTAGCGGGTCAGTTCGTTGTGGTGGGCGCCGCGCTTGACGCGGATGTCGGCGTCGAAGCCGTCGAGGGCGGCGAAGTAGTCCGGGTCGAGGAGCAGTTCGCCCTCCCAGGCGACCGACCGCTCGACCGCGGCCCGCAGGGCCTGCTTGTCCGCCGGGTCGGCCGCACGGCGCGTCTCCACGGCGGCGCGCAGGCAGCGCAGCAGCCGGGCGTTGCGCACGTCACCGATGAACAGCCGTCCCCCCGGGGCCAGCAGCTCGGCGGCGGCGCCGATGACGTCGGTGAGGTAGTCCGCGTCCGGGAAGTACTGGGCGACGGAGTTGAGGACGATCGTGTCGAAGTGGGCGCGGGGCAGCCCGTCGGTGTCGTGGGCGGGCCGCGCGTCCAGGTGCACGCGGCCGGCCAGCTCCGGCACGGCGTCGACCTGCCCGCGCAGGGCCCGTACGGCCTCCTCGGACAGGTCGGTGCCCCAGTACTCCTCGCAGGCGGGGGCGATCCGGGAGAGCAGCAGGCCGCTGCCGACGCCGATCTCCAGCACGCGGCGCGGGGCGAGCTCCGCGATGCGGGCGAGGGTCGCCTCGCGCCACTCGCGCATCTCCGCCACGGGGATGGGCAGCCCGTCGTACATGCTGTTCCAGCCGGCGAAGTTCTCCCGGAAGCCCCGGGCGCCCTGGAAGCCCTGGGAGTCCTGAGAGACGTGGGAGCCGTCCTGGCGGCCCTCGGACCCGGCCGCCGAGTAGAGCAGTTCGTGCAGGTCCTTCCACTCCTGGACCTGCTCGCCGAAGTCCCGGTCGGCGTCCAGCGAGGGGACGACGTAGGCGGCGAGCCGGCGGTCGCCCGGGCGGTCCTCGCGGACCAGGACCGCGGCCTGCTCCACGGCCGGGTGGGCGCGCAGCACGGACTCGATCTCGCCGGGCTCGATGCGGAAGCCGCGGATCTTCACCTGCGCGTCGGCGCGGCCGAGGAACTCCAGCCTGCCGTCGGCCTTCCAGCGCACCAGGTCGCCGGTGCGGTAGAGCCGCTCGCCGGGCGCGCCGAACGGGTCGGCGACGAACCGCTCGGCCGTCAGGTCGGGCCGGCCCAGGTAGCCGCGGGCGAGTCCGGCGCCGCCGAGGTACAGCTCGCCCGGCACACCGGCCGGTACCGGCTGCAGCCGCGCGTCGAGCACGTAGGCGCGGGTCCCGGGGTCGGGGACGCCGATCGGCACGATCGTGCCGGCCGGGGTGTCGGGGTCGCACAGGCCGAGGGTGGAGTTGGTGGTCGCCTCGGTGGGGCCGTACGCGTTGAACATCATGCGGCCGCGGGCGTACCGGCCGACCAGTTCGGGCGAGACCCGCTCGGTGCCGGCCAGCAGGGTGGCGGGCGGCAGTTCGACGTCCTCGGGCATCGCGGCGAGCAGCGCCGGCGGGAGGATCATGAAGGTGATGCCGTGGGCGTGGGCGTAGTCGGCGAGCGGGGCGCCGGGCACCCGCAGCTCGGCCGGCACGACGACGAGCCGGCCGCCGGAGAGCAGCCCGAGGCACAGGTCCCAGAAGGCCACGTCGAAGCTGGGCGAGGCGAACTGCAGGACCCGGCTGTGCGGTCCGATGCCGAACCGCTCGCTCTGGGTGGCGACCAGCTTGGCGACTCCGGCGTGGGAGAGCACCACGCCCTTGGGGCGGCCGGTGGAGCCGGAGGTGTAGATGACGTAGGCGGCGTTGCCGACGCGGAGGGCGCCGGGAGCGAGGTCGGGCCCGGACGGCCGCGCCCGCTCCAGCTCCCGTACGGTGTCGGGCGCGTCCAGCACCACGACGTCCATGCCCTCGGCCGGCGGGATGTCCCGGGCGACCTCGGCGGTGGTGACCAGGCAGGCGGGGCGCGCGTCGGCCAGCATGTAGGAGATGCGGTCGGCCGGGTAGTCGGTGTCCACCGGGAGGTAGGCGGCGCCGGACTTCAGGACGGCGACCTCGGCGACGATCAGTTCGGCGGAGCGGGGCACCGCGAGGGCCACCACGCGCTCGGGGCCCGCGCCACGCGCGACGAGCGCGTGGGCCAGCCGGGCCGCCCGCTCGTCCAGCTCCGCGTAGGTCAGCCGGGTGTCCTCGAAGACCAGCGCGATCTCGTCGGGCCGCTGCCGGACCTGCTCGGCGAATATCTGCGGCCAGGTGCGCAGGGGGACGTCGTGGTCGGTGTCGTTCCACTCCACCAGGACCCGGTGCCGTTCCTCGGCGTCCAGCAGGTCGAGTTCGCCGACCGGGGTGTCAGGCCGGGCGAGCGCGTCGGCGAGCAGGGTGGCGTAGTGTCCGGCGGTCCGCCGCGCGGTCTCCTCCCGGAACAGGTCCTGACGGTACGTCACCCGCACGCTGCCGGACCGGACTTCCAGGGCGAGGTCCACAGTGCCTTCGGCCTGACCGGAGGTCTCGCCGGAGACCTCGCCGAAGGCCGTGTCGAAGGCCGTGTCGAAGGCCGTGTTGAACAGCAGCCCTCCGCCCCGTGTCGGCTCCGGCCCCAACTCCGCGACGAGGGCGGCCAGTCGGATGCGGTGGGCGGCCGCCTCCTCGTGCGCCCGCGACACGCGCCGGACCAGTTCCGCGAACGCGGTCCCGCCGTCGAGGGCGACCCGGAGCGGCAGTCCCCGGTGGCCGACGGTGATGTCGTGCGCGCCGCCGTAGCGGTGCAGCAGTGCCACGAAGGCGGCCAGGTGCGTGAGTTCGTCGGCCGTCGCGCCCAGGGTGCGGCTGACGGTGCGCGGCTCCCCGCCGGGTGCGAGCGGGTACGGGAAGTCGGTGGGGAGGACCGCCTCCTGCGGGAGGGGATCGAGCCTACGGCGCCAGTACGCCGTCACATCTCCGTCGTCGACGCCGGACGCACGCGTTTCGAAACCGGACACAGCTGACCGTGCCTCCAGAGGGTGCGGAACCGGCTCAGCCGGAGGACCGCAGGTCATACTAAGGTAAGGATTACCTAACCAAAAGGCCCCGTCGCGGCGGACCCCGTGATCCCCACTACGATTAAGGCCTGCCTAACCTAAGGGAGCCGGCCGTTGGAGACCGCACGGTGACGGGCACGAGAGTGCGCCCCGTCCTTCTGGTGACACTGCTGGGCACCGTCCTGGCGGTCCTCTGTCTGCTCTCGCTGGCCCTCGGCGCGGCCAACATCCCGCCGGACCAGGTGATCAGGGCGCTGTTCGGCGAGGCCCCGAGCCGTTTCGTGGACAACGTCGTCTGGTCCGCGCGGGTGCCCCGCACCGCGCTCGGACTCACCGCGGGCGCGGCCCTCGGGCTGGCCGGGGCGCTGATGCAGGCCCTGACCCGCAACCCGCTCGCCGATCCCGGGGTGCTGGGGGTGAGCGCCGGGGCGTCCTTCGCCATCGTGCTGGCCGTCGGCGTGCTCGGCATCAACTCCCTCTACGGATATGTGTGGTTCGCGTTCGCCGGGGCGCTGGTCGCCACGGTGGCCGTCTATCTGCTGGGGGGCCTGGGACGGTCCGGGATGACCCCGGTGAAGCTGGCGCTCGCGGGCATCGCCGTCACCTCGATGCTGTGGTCCTTCACCCAGGCCATCGTGCTCACCGACGTGGACGCGCTGAACAAGTACCGCTTCTGGTCCGCCGGTTCGCTCGCCGAGGCGGAGACCGGCATGGTGTGGCGGGTCCTGCCGTTCCTCGTCATCGGCGGAGTGCTGGCACTCGCCTGCGCCCCGGCCCTCAACAGCCTGGCCCTCGGCGACGACGTGGCCGCCTCGCTCGGCCGCCGTCTCGGCCTGGTCCGGCTGGCGGGCGTCGCGGCCATCACGCTGCTCACCGGGGCCGCGGTCGCGGTCATCGGCCCGGTGGTCTTCATCGGCCTGGTGGTCCCCCATGTGGCCCGCGTACTGGCCCAGTCGGCGGGCATCGGTCCCGACCAGCGCTGGCTGCTGCCCCTGTCGGCCGCGCTCGCGCCCGTGCTGCTGCTCGCCGCCGACATCCTCGGACGGCTCGTGGCCCGGCCCACGGAGATCCAGGCGGGCGTCCTGGTCGCCTTCATCGGCGGCCCGTTCTTCATCGCCATGGTCCGTCGGCGCAATCTGGCGGAGGTGTGAGCATGCCGGACCCGAAGACCACCCTCGCGCCGCAGCCCTCGTCCAAGTCCCTCGACGACGGCGGTGGTTCGGGTGGCACCGCCCGCCTCCGCGCCTACCGGCTGGCCGTGCCGCCCGTCTCCGGTCTCTTCCGCCCCCGGCTGGTGGTGCTGTCGGCGGTGCTCGCCGCGGCCACCTTCCTGGTCTTCTGCTGGGGCCTGACGACCGGCGACTACCCGATCGGCTTCACCGAGGTCGTCCGGGCCCTCGTGGGCTCCGGCGATCCCGGCACCGTCCTCGTGGTGGAGGAACTGCGCCTGCCGCGCGCCCTGGTGGGACTGCTCGCCGGGATCGCCTTCGGGGTCTCGGGCGCCCTGTTCCAGACCATGACGCGCAACCCGCTGGCCAGCCCCGACATGATCGGCCTCACCCAGGGCGCCGGCACCGCCGTGGTCGCGGGCATCGTGCTCGGCTGGGACGGCGGCCTCGGCACCCAGGCGCTGGGACTGCTCGGCGCCCTGGTCACCGCCCTGACCGTGTACGCGCTGGCCTGGCGGCGCGGCACCACCGGGTACCGCATCATCCTGGTCGGCATCGGCGTCGCCTGGATCTGCACCAGCGCCACCGACTACCTCGTGGCCAAGGGCGGCCGCTTCCAGGCCCAGGCCGCGCTCGGCTGGCTGGTCGGCAACCTCAACGGCCGCACCTGGGGCCAGGTCGGCCCGCTGGCCGTCGCGCTGGCCGTGCTGCTGCCGACGGCCCTGCTGCTCGGCCGGCTGCTGCGCACCCTCCAGCTCGGCGACGACGTGGCCACCGGCCTGGGGACGCGCGTCCAGCCCGTACGGCTGGCCATCCTGCTCACCGGGGTCGGCCTGATCGCCTTCGCCACCGCGTCCGCGGGGCCCGTGGCCTTCGTGGCGCTCGCCGCCCCGCAGATCGCGCAGCGGCTCGCCGGCACGGCCTGGCCGCCCACGGTGGCCTCCGGGCTGACCGGGGCGCTCGTGGTCCTGGGCGGCGACCTGCTGGCCCGTACCCTCGTCCCCGGCACGGAACTCCCGGTCGGCATCGTCACCGGCGTGCTCGGCGCACCGGTCCTGCTCTGGCTGCTCGTCCGCGCCAACCGCGCGGGTTCAGGAGGTTGATCCCATGTCCACCGGCCCCCTGCCCACGGATTCCGTGCCGAGCGGTCCCGCGACGAGCGACTCGGTACCGACCGATCACGTACCGACCGACCCCGTAGCGGCCGACCCCGCACCGGCCGATCCCGACCTGCGCGCGAGCGGTCTGCGGCTGGCGTACGACAACCGGCTGGTCGTCGACGGCCTCGACCTGGCCGTGCCGCCCGGCCGGATCACGGCCATCGTCGGCGCCAACGCCTGCGGGAAGTCCACCCTGCTGCGGGCCCTCGCCCGGCTGCTGGCACCCAAGGAGGGGGCCGTCCACCTGGACGGCCGGGCCCTGCAGTCCATCCCGAGCAGGGAACTCGCACAGCGCCTGGGCATCCTCCCGCAGAGCCCGGTCGCACCCGAGGGGCTGACCGTCGTCGACCTGGTCAACCGCGGGCGCTCACCGCACCAGACCTGGTGGCGGCAGTGGTCGAAGGCGGACGAGCAGGCCGTGCACCGGGCGCTGGCCGCCACCGACATGACGGACCTCGCCGACCGGCCCGTCGACGAACTCTCCGGCGGCCAGCGGCAGCGCGCCTGGATCGCCATGGCCGTCGCCCAGGGCACGCCCGTCCTGCTGCTCGACGAGCCGACGACGTATCTCGACCTGGCCCACCAGATCGACGTCCTGGACCTGATCMCCGACCTCAACCGCCGGGAGAACCGCACGGTCGTCATGGTGCTGCACGACCTCAACCAGGCCTGCCGGTACGCGGACCACGTCGTCGCCATGAAGGCCGGGAAGATCGTCGCCGAGGGCAGCCCGGCCGAGGTCATCACCGCCGAGACCGTCGAGGACGTCTTCGACCTGAGCTGCCGGATCACCATGGACCCGGTCAGCCACACCCCCCTGGTCATCCCGATGGGCCGCCACCACGGGGACCCGTCGCCGGCCCCGGCGGAAGCGGTGCGGACGGCCGACTAGGGGCGGCGCCGAGGACGGGGCTTGTGTGCGTCGTATGGCCGAACGGTGACCGTAAGAGGCAGATGAGGCCGGTGGGACCGAAGGTCCGTACCTATGCCTTGACACCGGCTTCGTTCACTTCTTAGAACGAGAGGCGAAGCATCCCCCCACCTCAGTGGGCCCGCCTCCGTCCGGAGCGGCCCGCGGAAGGGAGAGTCGTGGGCTCCCCACGTCTGCTCCGCACATGCCTCCTCGCCGCCCTGCCCGCCGCACTCGTCGCGGCCGCCGCCGTCGCCCCTGCCCACGCGGACCCCACTCCGCGGGCAGCGGCGGCGGTGACGTTCTCCGACACCTTCGACGGCGCCGCGGGATCCGGCGTCGACACCTCCAAGTGGCAGATCGAGACCGGCGACAACGTCAACAACCACGAGCGGCAGTACTACACGGCCGGCAACGACAACGCGAAGCTCGACGGCCAGGGCCACCTGGTCATCGAGGCCCGCCGCGAGAACCCCGGCAACTACCAGTGCTGGTACGGCCGGTGCGAGTACACCTCGGCCCGCCTCAACACCTCCGGCAAGTTCACCGCGACGTACGGGCACGTGGAGGCCCGGATGAAGATCCCGCGCGGCCAGGGCATCTGGCCCGCCTTCTGGATGCTCGGCCAGGACATCGGCAGCGTCGGCTGGCCCAACTCGGGCGAGATCGACATCATGGAGAACGTCGGCTTCGAACCCGGCACCGTGCACGGCACCCTCCACGGGCCCGGCTACTCCGGCTCGGGCGGCATAGGCGCCGGCTACACCCTGCCCGACGGCCGGGCATTCGCCGACGACTTCCACACCTTCGCGGTGGACTGGGCACCGAACAAGATCACCTGGTCGGTGGACGGGACCGTCTACCAGACCCGCACCCCGGCCGACCTGAACGGCAACGCCTGGGTGTTCGACAAGCCGTTCTTCCTGATCCTCAACCTCGCGGTCGGCGGCTACTGGCCCGGCGACCCCGACGGCTCCACCCCCTTCCCCTCGCAACTCGTCGTGGACGAGGTGAAGGTGACGACCAGCGACGGCTGACGGAGCCGCTGACGACACGGTCCGAAGGCTGAGCGCCGGATCGTGTTCAAGCCCCGAACACGCGGTGCCCGGCCGGGAACGTCCTCCGGCCGGGCACCGCGCACGTCTCAGGCCACCGCGTACGTCTCAGGCCACCGGGACCGTCGAGGGCAGCGGGGGCGCCGACGTCACCGAGGCCTCCGAAGACACCAGGTACGCCGCAGACTCCGGGGACGCCGAGGACCCCGGGGACGCGGAGGCCGTCGCGTCCGGCACGACCGTCGTGCCGGTCCCGGCGGCGCCGGCCAGCGCGTCCAGGAGGGCGTGCGGGGCGCGCCCGTCCAGCACCCGGGCCACCCCCACCCCGCCCCTGACGGCCCGCAGGCACGCCTCCATCTTGGGCCCCATGCCGCCGCCGAGACCCGGCAGCAGCCGCTCCAGCTCGGCCGCGCCGATCCGGTCGACGACCCGCTCGCTCGTAGGCCAGTCGGCGTACAGCCCGGGCACGTCGGTGAGGACGGCCAGGACCCGGGTCCCCAGCGCGGCGGCCAGCGCACCGGCCGCCGTGTCCGCGTTGACGTTGTAGACCTGCCCGTCCTCGCCCCGGCCCACGGAGGAGACCACCGGGATGTGGCCGCCCTCCAGCAGGAGGCGCACCACCCCGGTGTCGACCCGGGCGACGTCCCCGACCAGGCCGATGTCCACGCGCTCGCCCGCCACTTCGGCGTACCGCTTGACCGCGGTGAGGGTGTGCCCGTCCTCGCCGCTGAGGCCGACCGCGTACGGCCCGTGCTCGTTCAGCAGTCCGACCAGGTCCTTCTGGACCTTGCCGGACAGCACCATCCGTACGACCTCCATGGTCTCGGGGGTGGTGACCCGCAGCCCGCCCAGGAAGTCGGACCTGAGGCCGAGCCGGTCCAGGTGGGCGGCGATCTGCGGGCCGCCGCCGTGCACCACGACCGGCCGGACGCCGGCCGCGCGCAGGGTGAGGACGTCCTGGGCGAAGGCCCGCCGGAGCGTGTCGTCGGTCATCGCGTGGCCGCCGTACTTCACGAGGACCGTGTGCCCGCGCAGGGACGCGAGCGCCTCGGCGCGGCCCGCCGCAGGGGCGGACGCGGCTGCCGCCGCTCCGGCCACCGCTCCGGCCACCGGCGCCGGGCCGGCGACCGCCGTGCCGCTCACGGGCGCGCGGTCAGGTAGCCGCCCATCGTGCGGAAGTAGTCGGTCGCCGCGTGCTCCGCCCCGTCCTCAGTGCGTACGCGCTTGACGACCAGCCCGCGCAGCCGGCCGCTCCTGGCCTGCGCGCCGGCCACGATCACCACGCCGTCGCCCTCGCGGATGAAGATGCGCCCCGGGGTGCCGCCGTAGCAGCCCTCCGAGACCGCGGCCCCGACGATCCCGATCCGCTGCCCGCGGTGGTGGGTGAAGGCGTTCGGGTACGGGTCGCACTGGGCCCGCACCAGCCGCTCGATGTCCTCGGCGGGCCAGGTCCAGTCGATGCGGCTGTCCTCCAGGGACCGCTTGTGGAAGAAGCTCGCCCTGCTGCGGTCCTGCGGGATCCACCGGGCACGCCCCGAGGCGATGAGGTCGAGCGACTCCTCGACGACCGGGGCGATCAGGTCGACCGTGCGGTGGAACAGGTCGGTGACGGTGTCGGTGGCGCCGACCGGCACCGCCCGCTGCAACAGGACGTCCCCGGCGTCGAGTTCGGCGTTCATCCGGTGCGCGGTGACGCCCACCTCGCGTTCGCCGTTGATGAGCGCCCAGATCAGCGGCGAGAAGCCCGCGTACGCCGGGAGCAGCGAGTCGTGGATGTTGAGCGTGCCGTGCGGCGGCAGGTCGAAGACCTCGGGCGGCAGGACGGTGCGCCAGTTGTTGGCGACGATCAGGTCCGGTTCCACGTCCTTGAGGGCGGCGAGCAGTTCGGGGTCGTCGGGCCGGTTGCGCAGCAGCACCGGCACGTCGTGCTTCTCGGCCAGGTCGGCCACCGAGTCGTCCCAGATCTTCTCGTACACGTGGTCGCTCCTGGGGTGGGTCACGGCCAGGACCACCTCGTGGTCGGACTCCAGCAGAGCCTGGAGGGTGCGGTGCCCCCAGGTCTGATAGCCGAACATGACGACCCGCATACTCGATCCTCTCCTAGGACACACCATTGCAAGGTAAGGCTAACCTTATTTACCATCAGGGCGTCTAGGGGAAGGAAAAGTCGCGGTGAACGCACTGCACGACGAGCCCGACGCTGTTCTTGACGTGCTCGGAATAGGTTTCGGGCCGTCAAATCTCGCACTGGCCATCGCGGTCGAGGAACACAACGCCCACGCCGCTCCGGGGGACCGGATCCGCGCGGGGTTCCTGGAGCGCCAGCCGTCGTTCGGATGGCACCGGGGGATGCTCATCGAGGACGCCACGATGCAGGTCTCCTTTCTCAAGGACCTGGTCACCATGCGCAACCCGACCAGCGACTTCAGCTTCCTGTGTTTCCTGCGGGAGCGGGGCAGGATGGTGGACTTCCTCAACGCGAAGACGCTGTTCCCCCTGCGGATCGAGTTCCACGAGTACTTCGAGTGGGCGGCGGCGCGGGTGGCGCACCTCGTCGACTACTCGGACGAGGTGGTCTCCGTCGAGCCGGTGACGGGACCTGACGGCGAGGTCCGCTGGCTCGACGTCGTCAGCCGCGTGCCCGGCGAGCCGGGCCGGACGGTCACCCGGCGGGCCCGCAACATCTCGGTGGCGGTCGGCCTGGAGCCCCATCTGCCCCCGGACACCGCCCTGTCGGACCGCATCTGGCACAACAGCCAGCTCGTGCCGCGCGTCCGCGAGCTGCACGCCTCCGGCGACGGCGACGCGGTGCGCCGCGTCCTGGTGCTCGGCGCGGGCCAGAGCGGCGCCGAGGCGCTCGACTACCTGCACCGGTCCTTCCCCGGGGCGGAGATCTGCGCGATCTTCGCGAAGTACGGGTACACGCCCGCCGACGACAGCCCGTTCGCCAACCGGATCTTCGACCCGGAGGCCGTGGACGTCTACTTCCGGTCCACGCCGCAGGTGAAGCAGTCCCTGGTCGACTACCACCGCAGCACCAACTACTCGGTGGTGGACATGGATCTCATCGAGTCGCTGTACGCGACGATGTACCGCGAGAAGGTCCAGGGCCGCGAGCGGCTGCAGCTGCGCAACGTCTCCCGCATCCGGGACGTGCGCACCCTCGACGACCACCTGGAGGTCACCGTCGAGTACCTGCCCACCGGGGAACGGGAGGTGATCTCCGCGGACCTCCTGGTCCACGCGACCGGCTACCGCCCCAGAGACCTCGACTCCCTCCTGGGCAGAACCGCGAAACTCTGCCTGCGGGACGACAAGGACGCCGTCCGCGTCGGGCGCGACCACCGGGTCGAACTCACCCCCGACGTCACGGCGGGCATCTACCTGCAGGGCGCGACGGAGCACACCCACGGGCTCACCTCGACCCTGCTGTCCACCACGGCGGTGCGGTCCGGCGAGATCCTCGACTCGCTGCTCACCCACCGCGCGCACGACGCGGTCCCCGTGGCCGTACCGACCGCCTGAGGGGCCGGCCCCGGCCGGGTGCGGCGACACGACTCCCCGTGCCGCCGCGCCGGGGAGCCGTGCGGTGGGGTCCGGACGGCCCGGACGGCTCGGGCCGCACTGGGCGATGCCGAGCCGGGCCATGTCGCGCCGGGTGATGCCGGGCTGGGCCATGCCGAGACCAGCAACTTAGAGTAGCCTCACCTAAGTTATCTACGTCCGATCCCGGAGGGGTTGCGGGTGAGTCCTACCAGTCCGTCGGGACGTGACGTCCTGCGGGAGTCGGTCGGAGGGCAGCGTCGCGACGTCGCCCTCGGCTCGCTGCTCGCCTCCGGGCACCAGGTCGGTGAGGCACTGGTCCCGGTGCTGATCGGTGTGGTGATCGACCGGGCCGTCACCGGGTCCGACACCGGCGCCCTCCTGCTGTGGCTCGGGGTCCTCGCCGTCGTGTACGTCGCGCTCGCCCTGTCCTTCCGCTTCGGCGCCTGGGCCGGTGACCGGTCGGCGGTGCGCTCCGAGCACGTCCTGCGCCTCTCCCTCGTACGACGGGTGCTGCACCCCGGCGGCGGCGCCGAGAAGGGCCGGCTGCCCGGGGCGCTGGCCACCATCGCCACCGAGGACGCCAAGCGGGTCGGAGGCGTCAACACGGCGGTGATGTACGGGATCGCGGCCCTGGCCGGCATCCTCACCTGCGCCGTCGTCCTGCTGCGCACCTCGGTCCTGCTCGGTCTCGTCGTCCTGCTGGGCACACCCGTCCTGCTGTGGCTGGGCCACCTGCTGAGCAAGCCGCTGGAGGCCCGCAGCGAGGCCGAGCAGGAGCGCGCGGCGCACGCCTCCGCCGTCGCCGCCGACCTGGTGGCCGGCCTGCGGGTCCTCAAGGGCATCGGCGGCGAGTCCGCGGCCGTCGCCCGCTACCGCACCACCAGCCGCGACTCCCTGGCGGCCACCCTGAAGGCCGCCCGCGCGCAGGCCTTCCAGAGCGGCATGGTGCTGTCCCTGACCGGCTGCCTGATCGCCGTCGTCGCCCTGGTGGGCGGCCGGCTGGCCGCCCAGGGGAGCATCAGCCTGGGCCAGTTGGTGTCGGCGGTCGGCCTCGCGCTCTTCCTGCTCGGTCCCCTGGAAGTCCTCGCCTGGGTCAACGCCGAACTCGCCCAGGGCCGCGCCTCGGCCGGGCGGGTCGCGGAGGTCCTGGCCGCGGACCGCGACGTCACGGCGGGCGGCCGGAGCCTGCCCCAGCGGGTGCGCGGCGCGGTGCGCCTCAGCGGCGTCGGCCACGGCGGACTGCGCGGGGTGGACCTGGACGTCGCACCCGGCGAACTGCTGGGCGTGGTCGCCACCGACCCGGCCCACGCCACCGACCTGCTGCACCTCCTGGCGCGGCGGGCCGACCCCGGCACCGGCACGGTCGAGCTGGACGGGATCCCCCTGCGGGACCTGGACCCGGCCGAGCTGCGCACCGCGATGCTGGTGGCCGACCACGACGCGGACCTCTTCGAGGGCACCGTCCGCGGCAACGTCACGGCCGCCGCCCCCGAGGCGACCGACCCCGAACCCGCCATGACGGCCGCCGCGGTCACCCAGGTCGCGCAGACCCTGCCCCGGGGCGAGGACACGGCGGTCGGCGAGCGCGGCCGCTCCCTCTCCGGCGGCCAGCGCCAACGCGTGGCGCTGGCCCGGGCGCTGGCAGCCGACCGCCCCGTCCTGGTGGTCCACGACCCGACCACCGCCGTCGACGCGGTGACCGAGGCGGGCATCGCCGCCGGTCTGCGCGAGGTCCGCAAGGGCCGCACCACGATCCTCGTGACCACCAGCCCCGCGCTGCTGTCCGTGACCGACCGGGTGGCGCTGCTCGACGGCGGCCGTGTCACCGACACGGCCCCGCACACCGACCTGATCGCCCGTCACGAGACCTACCGAGCGGCGGTGCTGTCATGAGCGACCCGTCCCGCGACGGCATGCCCGGCGCTCCGACCGAAACGCAACACCCTTCCTCCGAGCGGGTGTTGCTGCCCACGGCGACCCAGGCCCGTACCCGTGCCGCCGTGCGCGAGCTGATCCGCCCGCACCGGCGGCTGGCACTCGGCGGTTTCGCCGTGCTGGTCCTGGCCACCGGGGTCGGCCTGCTCGTGCAGCCGCTGCTGGGCCGGATCGTGGACCTCGTCGCCGACCACCGCCCGCCGGGCAGCGTCACCACGCCGGTCCTCCTGCTCGTGCTGGTCGCCCTCGTCCAGGGCGCGGCCACCATGGCGGGCCTGGCCCTGGTGTCCCGGCTCGGCGAGACCGTACTGGCCCGGCTGCGCGAGCGGTTCGTCGAGAAGGCGCTGCGGCTGCCGCTGGAACAGGTGGAGAAGGCGGGGGCCGGCGACCTCACCGCGCGGGTCACCCGGGACGTCTCGGTGGTCGGCGAGGCGGTGCGCTCCGCCCTGCCCGAACTGGCCCGCTCCCTGCTGGCCATCGCGCTGACCCTGGTCGCGATGGCCGCGCTGGACTGGCGGTTCTTCCTGGCGGCCCTGATCGCGGTGCCCGTCCAGGCCTCCACCGCCCGCTGGTACGTGCGCAACGCCGTGCCGCTCTACGCCGAGCAGCGCATCGCGACCGGGGCCCAGCAGCAGCAGTTGCTGGACACCGTCGCGGGCGCCGGCACCGTACGGGCGTTCCGGCTTGAGGAGGAGCACACCGCCCGGGTGGAGCGGCGTTCGTCGGCGGCGGTCGAGCTGACCCTGCGCGGCGTACGGCTGGTGCTCGACTTCTACAACCGGCTGCACGTGGCCGAGTATGCCGGACTCGCGGCGGTCCTGGTCACCGGGTTCCTGCTGGTGCGCGACGGATCGGTGTCCATCGGCACGGCCACGGCCGCGGCGCTCTACTTCCACAGCCTGTTCGCGCCGGTCAACTCGGCGCTCGTCCTCCTCGACGACGCGCAGTCGGCGACGGCGGCGCTGGCCCGGCTCGTCGGCGTGGCCGACCAGCCGTCCCCCGAGCCGCCGGAGGCCGGACGCGCCCCCGACACCGACATCGACACCGAGCACGACAGCGGTGCCGGTGCCGCTGCCGGTGCCGGTGCCGGTGCCGGTGCCGGTGCCGGTGCCGGTGCCGGTGCCGGTGCGGGCACCGTGACCGTGACGGACCTCCACCACGCCTACGAGCCGGGCCGCCCCGTCCTGCACGGCGTGGACCTCACCCTGCGGGCGGGCGAGCGGGTGGCCCTGGTCGGCGTGAGCGGCGCCGGCAAGACCACGCTGGCCAAGCTCATCGCGGGCGTGCACCGCCCGACGTCCGGCTCGGTCCACGTCACGTCCGGTTCGGTCCGCGTCACGCCCGGCTCGGTCCGCGTCACGCCCCCCGGGTCGGTCCGGGTCACGTCCGGCGGCGCGGCGCCCCGGGAGGGCCTGGCGGTCGCCCTGGTCACCCAGGAGACCCACGTCTTCGCCGGACCGCTCGCGGACGACCTGCGCCTCGCGCGGCCCGGCGCCGGCGACGAGGAGCTGCGTACGGCGCTGGCCGCGGTGGACGCCCTGGACTGGGCCGGCGCGCTGCCCGACGGCCTGGACACGGTCGTCGGCGACGGCGGGCACCGCCTCACCCCGGCGCAGGTCCAGCAGCTGGCCCTGGCCCGCCTGGTCCTGGCCGATCCCCCGGTGGCCGTGCTGGACGAGGCCACCGCCGAGGCGGGCAGCACCGGCGCCCGGCTGCTGGAACAGGCGGCCGACCGGGCCGTCGAGGGGCGTACGGCGCTGGTCGTCGCCCACCGCCTCACCCAGGCCGCCACCGCGGACCGGATCGTCGTCATGGACGGCGGCCGGATCGTGGAGAGCGGCACCCATGACGAGCTGTGCGCCGCGGCCGGCCCCTACGCCTCCCTGTGGCAGGCGTGGTCCGGCACCCGCGACACGGCCCACCGGACCCCCACGCACCACCACCGCCCTGACACCACCACCGTGAAGGACCACTGATGCCCGGCTCCTCCAGAGGCGCACGCCTCGTCGCGGCGCTCGCCTCCGCGCTCCTCCTGTTCACCACCGCGGCGGCCTGCGGCTCCGACGACGACTCGGACTCCGGCTCGGCCGGTGCCGACAAGTCCGCGTCCGCGAACAGCGCCTTCCCGGTGACGCTCGCCCACAAGTACGGCAGCACCACCGTCAAGTCCGAGCCGAAGCGGATCGTCACGGTCGGGCTGACCGACCAGGACGCCGTGCTCGCCCTCGGCAAGGTGCCCGTCGGGACCACCGAGTGGCTCGGCGGCTACAAGGGCGCCGTGGGCCCCTGGGCTGCCGACAAGCTGGGCGACGCGAAGGTCCCGACCGTGCTGAAGGACACCGGCACGGGTCCGCAGACGGAGAAGATCGCCGCGCTCAGGCCCGACCTGATCCTCGCGGTCTACGGCGGCATCACGAAGGACCAGTACACGACCCTGTCGAAGTTCGCCCCGGTCGTGGCCCAGCCGAAGGAGTTCAACGACTTCGGTGTGCCGTGGCAGCAGCAGACCGAGATCATCGGCAAGGCGCTCGGCCAGGAGTCCGCGGCGAAGGACCTGGTGAAGGGCGTCGAGGACGAGTTCGCGGCCGCCGCCAAGGACAACCCGGAGTTCGGGAAGTCCACCGGGGTGATGGCGACGCCGTACGAGGGCATCTTCGTCTTCGGCAGCCAGGACCCGCGCTCCCGGGTGCTGACCGACCTCGGTTTCAAGCTGCCGACGGACCTGGACAAGGTCATCGGTGACGAGTTCGGTGCCAACATCAGCAAGGAGCGCACCGACCTGCTGGACACCGATGCCGCCGTCTGGATCGTCTCGGACGTCGAGAAGGAGAAGGCGAAACTCCACAAGAACGCCCTCTACTCCGACCTGGACGTGGTGAAGCAGGGCCGCGAGGTCTTCGTCGAGGAGAGCGCCGACTACGGCAACTCCGTCTCCTTCGTCTCGGTGCTGAGCCTGCCGTACATGCTGGAGCGCCTGGTGCCGCAGCTGGCCGCGGCCGTCGACGGCGACACGGCGACGAAGGTGGCCCAGCCGTCCTCCTGAGAGTGACCCCGCGATTGCCGCGGGGAGGAGCGGACAGAAGATCCGGGGCCACGGACGATCCGCGGCCCCGGATTCGCTGTGTCGGGCGACACGCTCGCGACACCAGAGGCTGAAAGTATGATCACCCAATGTCTGACATGACCGAGACCACGCCCGGCTGGCTGCCCCACGACGAGCTCGAACAGGCGCGCGCCCGGATGCCGATCCTGTACGTCGAGGCCGTGCCGGTACGCGTCGACGACAGCGGTGAAGTGACCAGCATCGGACTGCTGCTGCGGATGGGACCGGGCGGAGCGGTCAGCCGCGCCCTCGTCTCCGGCCGGGTGCTGCACCACGAGCGGGTCAGGGACGCCCTGCTGCGCCACCTGGAGAAGGACCTCGGCCCGGTCGCGCTCCCCCGGGTGCCGGCCTCGCTGCAGCCCTTCACCGTGGCGGAGTACTTCCCGACGCTGGGGGACACGCCGTTCCACGACCCGCGCCAGCACGCCGTGTCCCTGGCCTACATCGTCCCGGTGACCGGCGACTGCCGCCCCCGCCAGGACGCGCTGGACCTGGTCTGGTTCAGCCCCGAGGAGGCCTCGTCCCCCATGGTCCTCAACGAGATGCCGGGCGGCCACGGCGCCCTGCTGAAGCAGGCCCTGGCCCATGTGGGCCGCCTGTCCTGACGGCGGACGGACACGGGAAAGGCCGTTCTCACGCGTGAGAACGGCCTCCGCCCTGCTCCTGAGCCGACTAGGACGACAGCCAAAGACCCCAGCGGAAGACCGCTACCCCACTGCCACCGCTCAGCGCCGGGCTGCCTGAACGGCGCGAGGCCCAACCCGGTCGGCTTGGGATCCCGTTCGGCCTCCAGCAGGTGTGGCGAGCGGTTGGACACGCGTCCCCGTCAGCGTTCCGTCGATGCCTCCGGAGCCGAAGGCCGGGGGCCCTGTTGCGGAGCCACGGAAACGGTAACGGTGGTGGCCGCGGGCCAGGCGATCGGTTCAGGTCACACCGTGAGTTGGAACGCTTCGATCCAGAAGTCGTTCTTGTGGGCGCCGGCGTAGGTGAACTCCAGCCCGACGCCTGGCTCGTCGCATTGCAGGCCGAGCCAGGCGTCGTTGTGGACATGGGCGTTCTGGCAGACGTTGCCGGCGCCGCCGTCGACGCTGATGCTGAACCCCAGCAGATTCGGGGCGTCCTTCTTGGTGCTGCCGACGTAGTTGTCGATGCCGTCGGCGGCGTCCGAGAACGGATCGGGATAGTGCCCCTCGCCGTCGGCCGACCCGGGATCGGGGAGGTAGGCACGACTGGTTGTGCCCTTGGTGCCGGACACGGCGATGTTGACGGCCTTGAGCGGCGTGCTCTTGCCCACCGTGCCGGCTGTTTCACCGTCGCACACCGCGTCCGTCCAGCCCGTGCCGGACACGAAGGCCCGGTAGCAGATGTGCCGCCCGCCCGGGTCCTGCGCGGCGAGTTCCTTGACGGCGGTCGCCGCGGTCTCCTCCGGAGCCTTGGTCTGCTTCGGCGGGGGAGGGGCGAGTTCCATCTGCATCCTTCAGAGCAACCCGATCAAACGGGGGGAGGGCTCCGGGGGGAGAGCCCTGGGGAAAAGCTCTGGTGGGAGCCTGCGTCACGTGGGGGTCGGCCCCGCGACGGGTGTGCGCGGGCAGCGGGCGTCAACTGTTTACGCTCGCGTCAACTCGCCGCACTCCGGGGAACCTTATCGGTTTTGATCTCCAAAGGATCAACCCGGCCGCCCCTCTCCGCGAAGCTCTCGGCACGTTCCGGCCAGGAGCCGGGGACGGAACGCGATGCCGCACTTCCTGGACAGGTGTCCATGTAAGCTGGACACCTGTCCAGGAAAAATTTCCTCTCCGCGCGGCCGTTCCGCGCACCCCCGAAGGAGCCCTCCCCATGCAGACGCTCGCCGATGTGCTGGTCGGTCTCGTCGCCGCCCTGCACGCGTACATCCTGGTCCTGGAGATGTTCCTGTGGCAGCGCGGCCCGGGGCGCGGGCTGCACGGCTTCGACCCCGAGATGGCGCGGGCCACCGCCCCGCTCGCCGCCAACCAGGGCCTCTACAACGGCTTCCTCGCGGCGGGCCTCGTCTGGGGCCTGGTGGCCGACGACCCGACGCGGTTCCAGGCCCAGGTCTTCTTCCTGGTGTGCGTGGTCGTCGCCGGCCTGTACGGGGCGCTCACCGCCAACCGCCGCATCCTCTTCGCGCAGGCCCTGCCCGGCGCGCTCGCCCTCACCGCCGTCCTCGTCGCCCGGTGACCTCCGACCCCCGGGCCGAGCGGACCCGGGCCAAGCTGCGCCGGGCGCTCCTCGACGAGTGCGCCCGGCGGCCGCTCGCGGAGGTCGGCGTCGCGGCGCTGGCGCGCGCGGCCGGGGTCGGGCGGGCCACGTTCTACCTGCACTACGCCGACCTGGAGGCGCTGGCCGTCGACGCCTGCGCCGATGTCGTACGCGAGGCGGTGGACGCCCTGCACGCGTGGCGGGGCCGGCCCGACCCCGCGTCGGCGCCGGCCGCCCTGCTCGCGTTCTTCGCGGACCTGCCCCCGCACGCGGCGCTGTACCGCGCCCTGCTGAGCCCGGGCGGCGGCGGTCCGCTCGGCCTCGTCCTGCACCGGGACCTGCGCGCCCGCAGCCTCGCCGAACGCGAACTGGCCGGCGCGCCCGAGGCCCCGCTCGTCGCCTCCGCCGTGGCCGCGGCCTTCGCCGGGGTCCTCGCCGACTGGCTGCACGGGCTCGTCGAGGGCACCCCGGAGGAGACCGCCCACAAGGTGTGGCGCCTGCTCGTGGCCCTGCACGCGGTCCCGTGGGACGCGCCCCGGTAGCGGCCCGAGGCGTCCGACCCGCCACCGGAGCGGCCGGGCGGCTCCCACCACGTCCGTACGGTGCTGGTGCCGGTGGTCAGCTCGCGGCGCCCGCCCGGAACGTACGGCGGTACGCCTGCGGGGAGACCCCGATCGCCGCGTGCAGGTGCTGCCGCAGGGAGGCGCCCGTGGCGAACCCGACCTCCCCGGCGATCCGGTCCACCGACAGGTCGCTGGATTCGAGCAACTGCCGTGCCCTGAGCACACGTTGCTGGACGATCCAGCGGCCGGGGCTCAGGCCGACCTCGTCGTTGAAGCGGCGGGCGAAGGTGCGCCGGCTCATCCCCGCGTGGTCCGCCAGGCCCGCCAGGGTCAGCGGTTCGCCGAGGCGCTCCAGCGCCCAGTGCCTGGTGGCCGCGGTGCTCGCCGCCGCGGCCTCGGGAACGGGCTGCTCGATGTACTGCGCCTGGCCGCCGTCCCGCCAGGGCGGCACCACGCAGCACCGCGCCACATGGTTCGCCAGCTCGCTGCCGTGGTCCTTGCGCACGAGGTGCAGGCAGACGTCCACGCCGGACGCGGCCCCCGCCGAGGTGAGGAGCGAGCCCTCGTCGACGAACAGCACGTCGGCGTCGAGGTCCACCTCCGGGAACAGCTGCCGGAACAGCCCGGCCAGCCGCCAGTGCGTCGTCGCCCGGCGGCCGGCCAGCATCCCGGCCGCCGCCAGCACGAAAGCGCCCGTGCAGATGGAGACGATCCGGGTGTCCGGGCCGATGGCCCCGAGGGCGTCGGCCACCGGCCCGGGAAGACCGTCGACGACGCCCGTCAGCGCGAAGGGCGGGATGACCACGGTGCCGGCCGTACGCAGCACCTCCGGGCCGTGCTCGACCATGATCGAGAAGTCGGAGTTGCTGCGCACCGGACGTCCGTCGACCGAGCAGGTCAGCACCTCGTACCGGCCCTCGGCAGAGCCGAACACCCGGTTGGGGATGCCCAGTTCGAAGGCGTAGACCCCGTCGAGGGCGAGGACGACGACCCGCTCCACGGGTCCGTCGTACACCGGGCGCTCGCGATGGCCGGAGGTCCCGGTCCGGGCGGGGCGCTCCCCGCGGGGCGTCTGCAGCATGGCACGATCCTATCGGACAATGGCAATCGTGCCATTTCCTCGGCCGTCCGAGCCGGGCAGGCTGGTGCGCATGAGCACTGCGAACACGATGCGCGCGATCAGTCAGGACGTCCTCGGCGGACCCGAGGTCCTCAAGGAGGTGGAGCTGGAGGTCCCGCGGCCGAAGCCGAGCGAGGTACTGGTGCGGGTGCACGCGGCGGGCCTGAACCCGACCGACTGGAAGCACCGGGCCCACGGCAACTTCCTCGGGAAGCCGCCGTTCGTCCTCGGCTGGGACGTCTCGGGCGTCGTCGAGGCGGTCGGCCTCGGCGTCACGCTCCACCAGCCGGGCGACGAGGTCTTCGGCATGCTGCCCTACCCGTTCGGCGTAGGGGCGCACGCCGAGTACGTCACCGCGCCGGCGCGGGCCCTGGTGCGCAAGCCGGCCGGGGTCGACCACACGCAGGCGGCCGCCGTGCCGCTCGCCGCGCTGACCGCGTGGCAGGCGCTGGTCGACACGGCGGACCTGCGCCCCGGGCAGCGGGTGCTGATCCACGCCGCGGCCGGCGGGGTGGGACACCTGGCCGTGCAGATCGCCAAGGAGCGGGGGGCGTACGTGATCGGTACGGCCAGTTCCGGCAAGCACGAGTTCCTGCGGGGCCTCGGTGCGGACGAGCTGATCGACTACCGGGAGACGGACTTCACCGAGGCCGTGCGGGACGTCGACGTCGTCCTGGACACGATCGGCGGCGACTACCGCTCGCGCTCGCTGCGCACCCTGCGGTCGGGCGGACTGCTGGTGTCGCTCCTGGTGTCCGGGGCCGCGGAGCTCGCCGAGGAGGCGCGGGGGCTCGGGGTGCGGGCGGCGGAGATGCTCGTGGAGGCCGACCAGGCCGGCATGGCCGCGATCGCCTCGCTGATGACCGCGGGGCGGCTGCGGGCCACGGTCGCGGAGGTGTTCCCGCTGGCCGAGGCGGCGAAGGCGCACGCGTCCGGGGAGACCGGCCGCACCGTGGGGAAGCTGGTCCTGCGGGTCCGGTAGATCAGGTAGATCCGGTCGACCTGCGTCCGGTGCCCCGTGACCTCCCTGGGACGTCACGGGGCACCCGGCGTTCCCGGTGCGGCACGGAGCGCCGTGGAGCGACACGGAGCGCACCCACCGCGCGGCGCATCTCTTAAAGAGCAGACATATGTCAATCGAACATGCTGAAATTCGCCCTAACGAGGGTAGCTTGCAGGGTGAGGGACAGTGGAGCGGCCTTCCGCCGCCCAAGGTCGGCTCTATGCTCGCGGCACGACGTCACCCTGGTCCCCGGTGACCCTATGGAGGTGATGTCGTCGTGCGTGACCACTCCCGGCCGGACTCCCCGCACCTGCGCGTCCACCAGGACCGCGGTCACACCGTGTTGGAGTTCCTCGGCGAGATCGACATCCTCGCCGCGCTGGACATCATCCCGGCACTGGACGCGGCGACGGGCCGTCCGGGCGCCCGGGTCGTCCTGGACCTGCGGCACATCGAGTTCTTCGACTGCTCGGGCCTGCGCCTGCTGTACCGCGCCCGGCGCCGGGTCCTGGACCACGACGGGCAGATCCACCTGGTCTGCACCCATCCGCTGACCCTGCGCATCCTGCGTGTGACCGAACTGGCCGGTCTGATGCCACCGCGGTCGAGCCTGGACGAGGCCCTGGGCCGCCCCGAGGCCGCCTCGAAGCCCTCCTGAGGGACCCGCGACCGGGGCGGGGCGGACCGCCCCGGCGCGCCTGCCCCCGCTCTCACCACCACTCGGCCAACACGACGGTCTGTGACCGGATTTGGCGGGCAGAAGGAGGGAGGAAGGAGGACGGTCCACATGACGACGTCCCTTGAGCGTGTGCCCGGATGGGCGAAGGTCCTGAGTGCCGTCGTGCTGGTTCTGGTGGTGATCTTCGCCGGTCTGCGGTGGAGCGTGCTGCCCGGGCTGGGCGACGTGTTCCGCGAGGACACCCACGACCGGACGGGGCCCACGCTCCTCAAGTCCATCAAGGACATCAGCCGTTACGACGCGGCCTCGGGCAACTTCCAGGTGGTGGTGGACCTGGAGAAGGACACCAAGTACCTGCCGGACGCGATCCGCGGCAAACGCACCCTGTACGTGGGCGCGGGCACCGTCGACTCCTACGTCGATCTCGGAAAGATCCGCGACGAGGACGTGAAGGTCGACGAGGACCGCACGTCGGCCGTGCTCAGGCTGCCGCACGCCGCACTGGGCAAACCCGCCCTCGACCCCGACCACTCGTACGCCGTCTCCAAGCAGCGCGGTCTGCTGGACCGGCTCGGCGACGTCTTCTCGGACAACCCCAACGACGAGCGGGCCGTCCAGCGCCTGGCCGCCAAGCACATCGGCGACGCCGCGAAGGACAGCGAGCTGACCGCCCGCGCCGAGGAGAACACCACGAGCATGCTCAAGGGCCTGCTCGGCTCGCTCGGCTTCAAGGAGGTGACCGTCATCTACGGCAGCTGAGCCGCCGGCCGGTACCGCGCCCGCGAGCAGCCCTGCGCTGTTCGCGGGCGCAGTTGTGTGCGCAGCCGTGGGCGCAGTCGTGTGCGCAGTCGTGTCAGGGCGCCGTGCCTCCAAGTGGCCTTTTCCGGCGGCATCTTCGGCCGCGCAAAGGGTAGGCGGGTTCCACCGGATCACCGTTCCAAACAGGAGGGTTGCATGGCCCGCGCAGCGCTACGCCCCCACACCACTTCCCGTCTCCGTTCGGCGTCGGGCCCGGGCACCGCGAAATCGGCCCCCCGTACCGTGCTGTCACGCCTCCGCCGCGGCGGAAAGGCCGACCGGCCGGCTCCGAAGGCCGCCCGCAAGCCGTCCTCGCGGCCACCCCGCGAGCCGAAGCCGGCCCGCGAGCGGCGCCGGCCGCCCCTGATCGTGCGCCTCCTCGTGATGCTCGTCGCCCTCGCCGCCATGGTGGCCTTCGCCGCCGTGCTGGCCAAGCTCACGCTCCAGCCGTCGCCGGCCTCCGAGGCGCTGACGCACAACAACATCCACCCGGGCCGCTCGCTGCAGGCCTACCTGGACCAGCCGGAGCTGCGGGACGCGGTCAAGCAGATCGGCGGCAACATCGTCCTCGGCATCCCCTTCGGCGTGCTGCTGCCGCTGCTGGTCCCCGGGACGCGCGGCATCCTGCGGGTGACCCTGCTGACCGCCCTGGCGATGCTCCTGGTCGAGGTGGTGCAGGGGACGTTCATCACCGGACGCGCCTTCGACATCGACGACGTCATCCTCAACACCTCCGGCGCGCTGATCGGCTACCTGCTGCTCGGCCGGCGGATGAGCCGGGCGGTGCACCCACGGCGGCTGAACCGCAAGGCCGAGGCCTGAGCCGGCGCGGTCGGGTCCGCGAGGGGTGTGACACCCGGGCCGGGGACGCCCGGGTGTGAACGGCTGGTCTGTACCAGAGTCTTGACGCGCCCTTACTTCACTTCTTAAATCAAGAAGCGAAGCGCGCACACCCCCCACCTCCTCAGTCGGCCGTTCCCCCACGGGACCGCCGTACGGAAGGGAGAGCCGTGGACTCCCCACGCCTGCTCCGCAGATGCCTCTTCGCCGCCCTCTCCGCCGTCCTCGTCGGGTCCGCCGCGATCGGACCCGCCCAGGCGGACCCCGGCCGCACGGACGCCGCGCGAGCGGCCGCCGCCCCGGGCGCCGCCGCGGTGACGTTCCAGGACACCTTCGACGGCCCCGCCGGGTCGGGCGTCAACTCCTCCAAGTGGCAGGTCGAGACCGGCGACAACGTCAACAACCACGAGCGGCAGTACTACACGGCCGGCAACAACAACGCGAAGCTCGACGGCCAGGGCCACCTGGTCATCGAGGCCCGCCGCGAGAACCCGAACAACTACCAGTGCTGGTACGGCCGGTGCGAGTACACCTCGGCCCGCCTCAACACCTCCGGCAAGTTCACCACCACCTACGGCCGGGTCGAGGCGCGGCTGAAGGTGCCGCGCGGCCAGGGCATGTGGCCCGCCTTCTGGATGCTCGGCAACGACATCGGCAGCGTCGGCTGGCCCAACTCGGGCGAGATCGACATCATGGAGAACGTCGGCTTCGAACCCGGCACCGTGCACGGCACCCTCCACGGGCCCGGCTACTCCGGCTCGGGCGGCATAGGCGCCGGCTACACCCTGCCCGGCGGCCAGGCCTTCGCCGACGCCTTCCACACCTTCGCCGTCGACTGGTCGCCCGAGCGGGTCACCTGGTCCGTGGACGGCACCGTCTACCAGACCCGCACCCCCGCCGACCTGGGCGGCCGGCAGTGGGTCTTCAACAAGCCGTTCTTCCTGATCCTCAACCTCGCGGTCGGCGGCTACTGGCCCGGTGACCCCAACGGCTCCACCCCCTTCCCCTCGCAGCTCGTCGTGGACGAGGTCAAGGTGACGACGGGCGACAGCTCCGGGGGCGGTTCGGCCATCCGAGGTCTGGCCAACAAATGCGTCGACGTGGCCGGGGCCAACCCCGCCAACGGCACGCCCGTCCAGCTCTACGACTGCAACGGCACGGCGGCCCAGCAGTGGAGCGTGGGCTCCGACGGTACGATCCGGGCGCTGGGCAAGTGCCTGGACGCCGCCGGTGGCGGCACGGCCGACGGCACACCCGTCCAGCTCTGGGACTGTGCCGGTGTGCCCGCGCAGCAGTGGGTGGTGACCGGGGCCCGCGACATCGTGAACCCCCAGGCGAACAAGTGCCTGGACGTGACGGGCAACAACTCCGCCAACGGCACCCGGCTGCAGCTGTGGACCTGCGCGGGCACGGCCAACCAGAAGTGGACGGTGGGCTGACCGGGCCGCGCCCCTGAACGGCGCGGGACAGCACACCACCGAGGACCGGCCGGCCCTGCGCGCGGGGCCGGCTGCGAGGAGCCCGGCCGGGGCCACCCGGCCGGGCTCCTGCCGTACGCGCCCGGACCGGCCGCCGTGCGGTCCCGGCCGGGCTGGGCCACGCTGGAGGAACGGCCCCGGGATCGACCGGTCCCCTCACGCGTACCGGCCCGCCGACGCGGTACCCGCGGATCGAGAACGGCGCGACGGCGTGACAGCACGACGGCGCCACGGCACGACGAAGGGACAGCGTATGGAGCGGGCGGCCGTGTTCGACGTGGACGGCACTCTCGTCGACACCAACCACCTCCATGTGACGGCCTGGTGGGAGGCGTTCCGGCAGGCCGGGCACCAGGTGTCGATGCATGCCGTCCACCGGGCGGTGGGCCTCGGCTCCGACGACCTGGTCGCCCACCTGCTGGGCGACGACCGGGACCCGGCGCAGGACGACACGATCAGTGCCGCCCACACGACCCTGTACGGCACGTACTACGAACGGCTGCCCGCGTTCCCGGACGCGGGAGACCTGCTGCGGCGCCTGGACCGTGACGGCTGGTCCGTCGTGCTGGCCACCTCCGCGGGCGGAGCGGAGCTGACGGCACTGCGCAGGGCCATCGACGCCGACGACGTCATCAGGGCGACGGCGAGCTCCGACGACGTCGAGGAGGGCAAGCCCGCCCCGGAGCCGGTGCAGCACGCGCTGGYGCTCGTCGGGGCCTCCGCCGAGCACTCGGTCTTCGTCGGCGACACGGTCTGGGACATGCGTGCGGGCTCCCGGGCGGGGGTCCGCTGCGTGGGGGTGCTGTGCGGCGGCATCCCCCGCGGGGACCTGGAGGAGGCCGGGGCGAGCGCCGTCTACCGGGACCCGGCCCATCTCCTGGCGTCCCTGTCCGGCAGCCCGCTGGCGACCGGCGGCTAGCCCCGGGCGACCGTCGTCGCCGACGCCCGCGGGCCGTGACGTACGTCACGGCCCGCACCTTCCCGACCTGGGAACACTCGTCGGTAGTTTCCCGTTAAATCAGCTGTGGGTGCGGATGGGACAGTGTCCCCGGGCCTCACCTTCCGCCCACAGGGAAGATCGTTCGGCTGAAGCCCTGTGGAGCACACCGCCGAGAGGCGACCGCCATCCGTGGCCACCCACAGACGGCCCCGACCGCGATTCCCCCGTCCGGTCGGGGCCTTTCCCGTTCCCGCGGCGCCGCCGACTCTCAGCCGGGGGACTCCTGCGGCTCCGGGTCCTCGGGGTGCACGGTGCTGGTGCCCTGGTCGCCCTGGCGGCCGGTGCCCGCCTCGTCGGTGTCGGGCACACCGGCGTCGGCCCCGTCGCCGTCCGGCCGCGCCTGCGCGTCCGTACCGGCGCCCGTCTCCCCGTCCGGTTCCGCGCCCCGCTCCCCGTCACCGGAGCCCCCGGTCCGTCCGGAGCCCCCGTCCTGCTCGAAGCCGGGCGGGGCGATGACGTCCCAGGGGTCCTCGCCCTCCTGGACCTGCTGGGG
>NZ_VDFC01000010.1:0-26699 GCF_008369065.1 Streptomyces apricus
CCACCGGGGCCCGCCCAGGCGACCTGTTCACCTTCACCTCGCACAGCAGGAAACTGCGGCTGCGCGTCGTCGGCACCCTCCCGCAGGACGTGGTCCACGACGCGGCACTCGGCCCGGTCCGCGGCACGACCCCACCCCGCGAACGGCTGATGCTCGCCGACAACCGCGACCTCAGGGGCATCGCGGCGAGCGACTTCGAGGGCACCTCGCTGCTGCTGTACGGTCCGCACCTGGACGTACGCACGCTGCGCTCCCTCGTACCGCGCGCCACCGACGACAAGGCGGTCGGCGAACTGCGCATCCGTTCCGAGGAGCAGGCCGACGCCGATGCCGACGGCATGATCGACGTCCTGCGCGCCGCGCACACCTCGTGCACCGCGCTCGCCGTGCTCCTCGCGCTGCTGGCCCTGGTCCTCGAACTGCTGCTGTCGGCCCCGGCACGCGGCCGTACGACCGCCTACCTGCGCACGCTCGGCCTGGGCGACCGGGCCACATCGGCGCTGCACCTGCTGCAACTCCTGCCGATGGTCCTGGCGGCCGTGGCGGGCGGCACCGCCCTGGGGCTGACGCTGCCCACGCTGTTCGGCCCCGCCCTGGACCTGCGCGAGTTCACGGGCGGACCCACGGCCCCCACGCCCCGCCCCGACCTGCTGCTGACCTCCGCCCTCGGCGCGGGCCTGGGCCTGCTGGTGGTCGCCGCGGTGATCGTGGAGACCTGGATCGGCCGGCGCCGGGGGCTCGGCGCGGTTCTGCGACTGGGGAGGAACAGTGACTGACCCGCACGGAAACACCCCGCGACGGCCGGAACTGCGACCACCGGACCTGCGGCAACTTCCGGACCTGCGGAAACTTGAGGAGCGGGCCCGCGACGCACAGCGCCCCCACCTGGACGACGGCCTCGTCGTCTGCGACAACCTGGTCCGCGTCTACCGCACCGACGAGGTCGAGGTGCAGGCGCTCCAGGGCCTCGACCTCGTCGTCGAGGAGGGCGAGTGCATGGCCCTCGTCGGCGCCTCCGGATCCGGCAAGTCGACCCTGCTGTCGATCCTCTCCGGGCTCGACCTGCCCACGGCGGGCCGCGCCCGCGTCGCCGGACACGACCTGCTCGCCCTGAAGCGGCGCGAGCGGATCGGCTACCGCCGGCACACCGTCGGCTTCGTGTGGCAGCAGACCGGACGCAACCTGCTGCCCTACCTGACCGCCCTTGAGAACGTGGCCCTGCCGATGAAGTACGTCCGTGTGCCGCGCCGCGAGCGCGCCGCGCGGGCCGCCGAACTCCTCGACGTGGTCGGCGTGGCTCACTGCCGGGACCGGCGACCCGCCGAACTCTCCGGCGGCGAACAGCAGCGCGTCGCCGTCGCGGTCGCCACGGCCAACGCACCGCGCGTGCTCCTCGCCGACGAACCCACCGGCGAACTCGACACCGCGAGCGGCGAGGAGGTCTTCGCCGCCCTGCGCCGCGCCAACGAGGAACTCGGCGCCACCGTCCTCGTCGTCACCCATGACCCCCTCGTCTCCGAGCAGGTCCGCCGCACGGTCCGCATCCGCGACGGCCGTACGTCGACGGAGACGCTGCGCGGACCCGGCGGCACGGGAGCCGAGGAGTACACGGTGCTGGACCGCGCGGGCCGCCTCCAACTGCCCCAGGACTACGTGGACCGCTACGGCCTGCGCGACCGGGTCCGCCTGACGGCGGAACACGACCACGTGGGCGTGTGGCCGAACGGCAAGCCGCCTTCACCCGACTCCGAGCCGTCGACCGAGACAGAAGGCGACCGGTGAGCGGCGCTCCCTGCAGAAACTCGGATGCGAGTGACGTCGGTCCCCCTTAGGCTCCGGCGCAAGGCCGATGTCGGTGTCGGTGTCGGTGTCGAGCCGACACCAGCCAGTGATGAGTCGCCGGTGATGAACGGTCGGTCGACGGCGGTCAGCGACGAATCGGAGATGGACCGGGTCATGGGTAGCCAATTGTTCGCGCTCTGCTTCCACGCGAACCAGCCACAGAGTCTGGCGCGGTTCTGGTCCGGATTCCTGGGATGGGAGCTGACCGACGACCCGCGGGACGGTCTGGTGCTCCTGCCCGGCGACGACACCGGGTTCCGGCTCCGTTTCCTGGCGACCCAGGAACCGAAGGTCGACCAGAACCGGATGCACTTCGACCTGACGAGCACCTCACTCGAAGACCAACAGCGCACGGTGGAACGGGCGTTGGAACTGGGCGCTCGGCACATCGACATCGGCCAGCTCCCGGAGGAGGGCCATGTCGTGCTGGCCGACCCCGAGGGCAACGAATTCTGCGTCATCGAGCCGGGCAACAACTTCCTCGCCGACTGCGGCTTCATCGGGGCCCTGGCCTGCGACGGTTCGCAGGAGGTCGGATATTTCTGGAGCAAGGCGCTGGGGTTCCCGCTGGTCTGGGACCAGGACCAGGAGACCGCGATCCGCTCACCGCACGGCGGTCCGAAGATCACGTGGGGCGGTCCGCCGCTGATGCCGAGGACGGGCAGGGACCGGCTGACTTTCGATCTCGCGCCCTCTGCCGACGGTGCCCAGGAGAACGCCTGGCAGGCGGAGATCGACCGCCTGCTCTCCCTCGGCGCAACACGTGGCGACACCGGCCAGGAAGAGGCAGACCGACTGCTGATGACCGACCCCGACGGCAACGAGTTCTCTGTGCTGGTACCCCGGTAAATCAACCGGCGCCCCCACCACAGGACCACAACGAACCCCGCCCGACGAGCCACGGACGACACCGACACAGACGACGCTGCCGAAGCCGAAGCCGAAGCCGAAGCCGAAGCCGAAGCCGAAGGCGACGACGCTGCCGAAGCCGAACTGGCGACGCTACCGGGACAGCATCCCGCGGACGCGGCTCCCCACGGCACGATGCCAGTCGCCGCCGTGACGCAGCATCGCATGGGCACCACCCGCCACGCTGACGAACGTCGCCCGTGCTCCCGCGGAGACAGCGCGCTGCACAAACGTCAGGGACAGGCGGGGATCCGTGACCCGGTCACGGTCCCCGTGCAGCACGACAACCTCCTTGTCCCGCAGGTGTCCCACCGGCTCACCGGTAGGACACCAGGGAGCCAAAGCCACGACCCCATGCACCTGCGGTGCACTCGCGGCACGCAGAGCCGCCCGCCCGCCCATCGAGTGACCGACCAGCACGACCGGAACGTCCCCGACGAGGCCGGTGAGCTCATCCAACGCCCGTCGCGCGTCCAGGAGCGAGTCCGCCTCCTTCCCGTTCCATCCTCGTACGCGGTAGCGCACCTCCGCCAGGAGGACGTCGTCGTCCGGCACCGCACGGGCGACGGTGCGTATGAAGGGCTTCATCCGCACGGCGGCAAGGTGCCAGGACCGGGACGGCGCCCGGCTGTCGGCCCTGCCGCCGTGCAGGAAGAGCACGGCGGCACGAGCCGTGCGGGGTATGTGCCGCACCACCAGCGCGGGAGCGTACGAGTCTGCCGCTCCAGCGGTGGACGCCGGATCATCAACTGTCATCCTGCTCCTTGCCCTTGCCCTTGCCCTTGCCGTTGTTTCTGTCCCGTTCCGGTCCGCCGGCGACATCCTGCCGTACCACCTCACACCCGCCCGGTGACGGTCACCGTGACGTGCGCGGAAGCCTCCGCGGGGAACACGGACAGCAGGTACTCCTCGACGCTGCGCCGGGCGGCGCGGGCGACGTCCAGTGCCCGGACCTGTCCGAGCGCGACGAGATGGATTTCGACGTGCCACCGCTCGGTACCGCCCGGCCGACTCAGCCGTACGCCCGCTGTCGGTGCCCGATCCCTGCCCTCCTGGGCCCGGGGCAGGGTGGAGCGCAACCGCCCGGCCAGGCCGGGTCTGAGGAAGGCGACGCCCGGTACGCCCTGCACGGTTCGCGCGATCTCCTCGGTCAGGGCGCCGGGCGCGGGGCCGGTGGTCATCGCGTCTCCCCTTCCTGGCTGTCCGCCGTCGTGTCGATCAGGTCGGTGACACGGATGTCGACCGCTCCTATGGCCAGGCCCAACTCCCGGTCCGCTGCCTCCCGGACCCGGCCGCGCACCTGATCGGCGAGCTCCGGCAGCGGGACCCGGGCCGGAGCGTGCAGGGCGAGGCTGACCTCGACCACCGGCCCGCCGGTGCCGTCGGAGATGTCCAGGGGGAGCAGCCGGCAGGAGCCGGCCCGTACCCCGGAGACGGACTCGGCAGCCGCACGCAGGGTACGGGCGGCGACCGACTCCATGATCCACAGGTCCTCGGCCGGTTCGCCCAGGGACAGGGGACGGCCGGGACGCAGTTCGAGCCGTACGACGTCCATGACGCGCTGGGTGAGGGATGTCGTGTCGTACGCGGAGGTGTCCGTCGTCTCGTCACGCAGGTCGCGGACCGCTGATTCCAACTCGTCGAGGCCGCGGACGGACCGGCGGCAGTGCGGGCAGGTCCGCAGGTGCGGGTCTGCGGTGTCGGCGGGCCCGCGCTCCCAGTCGTCCCAGACCTGGGACAGCAGCCTGCCGCAGGGCAGCCGTTCGTCGTCGTGCACGTCGCCGGTGTGGGTGTCGTCGGTGTGCGGGCTGCCGGAGTGCGCGTCGGACGGGTCGGTGTGAGCGGTCATCGCCAGGCCCCCATTGCTTGTGTCAGGCAGCGTCGTGCACGGAAGACGCGGGCGCGCACAGCCTCCTGGCTGATGCCGACCGCGTCCGCGATGAATTCATAGGACTGACCGTCCAATTCTCGCAGCACCCAGCAGGCGCGCTGTTCGACCGAGAGCAGGTCGAGGGCTTCGCGCAGCTCCCGCACCGCGTCACGGGCCTCGGCGATCCGGGCAGGGGAGGCCGAGTGCTCCGGTGCCGGTGGATCTCCGGCGGCCTCCAGCGTCGCCACCGGCTTGCGGGCACGCAGCACATTCAGGCAGCGGTTGGTGGTGATCCGGTACATCCACGTGCCGAAGGACGAACGGTTGTGGAACTCCGGGAGCCGCCGCCAGGCATTGATGAACGCCTCCTGCACGGCGTCCTCCGCCTCCGACCGGTTGCCGAGCAGACGCGTGGCGAGCCGTATCAGCGCGGGGGCGTGACACTGCATGAGCGCGGCGAAGGCGTCCTCGTCGCCCTCCGCTGCCCGTACCGTCAGCAGGGCGTCCTCGACCTCGCCCTGGACATCCGGTGGTGCGTTCTGACTGCAGGCCCCCGCCACTGTGTGGCTCCTCTCGTCCTGTCCCACGCGTTCGGTTCCAAGGGTTGGACACACCGGCACGGCCTCCCGTTACGCGACACCACGCGCCACTTCGGACTCGGTGCCCGGTACGGATGCCGGACGAGCCGACTCTCTCGCCGGTCGCCGGTCGCCGGTCTCTGTTCTCTGGTCTTCGGCCCCTTGTCTTTGGTCCCTTAATCCCCGCGCACCTTCTGAACGCGCACAGAACCTTTCCGGGTGCGGCCGCCGGTAGCTGATCGGAGATTTTTCGGGTATCCGCGTCACAGACGCGGCCGCGGCGGGTCTATCGCAGTGAGAACAATTCGCCGGCCACAGGAAGAAGGACAAGCCATGACCACGCAGACCGCACCGACCAGCAAGGACGTATCGGTCGCGCAGGGCAGCACGGGAGCGCAGACGACGGCGTTGTCCGGCGGCGTCACCGGAGCCGGCCAGCCGGCGCCGGACCGCGGCAGGACATCGATCGCGGATGTCGTCGTGGTGAAGGTGGCGGGAATCGCGGCCCGGGAGATCCCGGGTGTGTACGACATGGGTGGCGGTCTGTCGCGCACCATCGGCGCCGTTCGCGACCGGGTGCCGGGCGGGCGGCCGAATGTCGGGCGCGGAGTGAAGGTCGAGGTCGGCGAGCGGCAGACGGCCATCGACCTGGACCTGGTCGTGGAATACGGCGTCCCGATCACGGACGTGGCGCGCGACGTCCGGGAGAACGTGATCTCCGCGGTGGAGCGCATCACCGGCCTGGACGTGGTGGAGGTGAACGTCACGGTCAACGACGTCCATCTGCCCGAGGAGGACGGCGAGGGACAGACGACGGACTCCCGCGTGGAGTGACGGGCTGTCGCACGCCGAAAGGCTTGACTCCGGTGAACCAGGACAGGGAGTGGACGTGACCAGAGGTTTCGTCGGGATGATCGCAGGGATGGCGCTGGCCTTCGCCGGTTTCTTCGGAGGCTTCGGGGCGTTCCTGCTCGTGGCCGCCTTGGGCGGCCTGGGCTGGGCCGCGGGCCGATGGTTCGACGGCGGAGGCCGGATCCAGGACCTGCGCGACGGCTTCGAGCGGAGCCGTCGGTGACCGCGGCGGGCCTGCGCGGCGCGCTGACCGTCTCGGACAAGGCCGTCCGCAAGATCGCCGAGCGGTCGGCCACCGAGGCCACCGCGGGCCCGGGGACCGGAGCGACGAAAGGCTCGGCCGACGTAAGCGGTCGCCGGGCGGATGTGAGCGTCGACGTGACCCTGCCCTACCCCACCCCCTTGCCGGAGGCGGTGCGCAGCCTTCAGCAGCATGTCACCGCCCGTACGCATCAACTGACCGGTCTCGACATCGGCACGGCACGCGTCGGTGTCACCGCTCTGGTCCCGGCACCGGCCACGGCCGGGACCGTGTCCCTGGACAAGGTGTCCGAGGACGAGGTGTCCCTGGACGATTCGTCCGGTGCAGGCATCACCCAACCGCCCAGCGCAGGGCGCACGCCCCGACGCTGGTGGTCCCAACGACGGCTGCCGACGCTGTTGCTGACTCTGGCAGCCGCCATGGTCTGCGGCGCGCTGGCCCTCGACCTGATCCTGGTGCACGCCGCGCACCGCCCGGCCGCCGCCTGGCGGACGGCAGCACTGGACTGGCTCTCACAGCACGGCCCGGGCGACCCGACCGTCACGGCTTGCGCCGTAGCGGTGGCCGTCCTCGGCCTACTGCTGATCGTTCTGGCCCTCGCCCCGGGACACCGCGGGCTCCTCACCGTCACCGCTCCCGATCCCCGCCTGCGGGCCGCTGTGGACCGTGCGGCGGTCGCGTCCCTGGTCAGGGACGCCGTGGGTGCGACGCAGGGCATCGGCCCGGTGAAGGTGCGGGTCCGGCACCGCCGCGTCACGGTGCGCGCCGGCCTGGCCTTCGGCGACCGAGCCCTCGCACACCACGAGGTACGGCACGCGGCCCACCGGGCACTGGAAGGCTGTGAACTGCGCCGCGTACCGCGGCTGCGCGTCAAGGTCCGGCCCGAAGCCACCTGGGATCCCGGAACGACAACCGAGGACAGCGGGGGACGAGAGCCGATCCCCACCGGGGGCGACACCACAACCGAGCCGGGCTTCGAGGGGGCGAACCACTGATGGAACGATCTCGTACCGTCCTCAACCGGCTGACTCTCGCCACGGTCGGCGTGGTGTTCCTGCTCGGGGGTGCCTGGCTGGCCGTCACGCAGGCGTCCTGGGTCACGGGCCTCCCGAGCTGGTGGCCCGACCCCGGCCCGCGCGCGGTGCTGATCGACCGGCAGGGACTCGCGGACCTGCGCGCGACGGGCTGGTGGACGCCGCTGGTCCTGGCAGGGGCGATCGCCGCGACCGTACTGTTCGCCATCTGGTCGGTCCGCCGGCTGCGCAGCGGGGTGCGTCCGTCGATCCCCCTGCCCGCACCCGCCAGTACCTTGCGGACCCGGGCCCTGGAGGATGCGGTGACCCGGCAGGCTGTCGCGATCGAGGGCGTCGCCCGCTGCCGTACGCGGGCTCTCACCCGCAAGAAGCGGCTGGGCGTCCGGATGCATGTCTGGCTGCAACCGGACGTCACCCCGGCCGCCGTGCTCCCGGACCTCGCCCGGCTCACCGCACAGACGCAGACGGCTCTCGCACCGTACGAGGTGGGTACGCGCGTCCGCTTCTCCGCACGTCCGCACAGCAGGCAGCATGTCCGCTGAACCGCGTCCGGCCGGCACGGCCCCCGCCGCCGTCACCGGTCCCGCCGTCGCGGGCCCCACGGTCGCCGCCCCCGGCCCGCGCGCCCTGCGCCCGAGGCCGAAGAGCGGCCGGGCCCCCGCGGCGTGGGGGATCGCCCTGCGGCGTACGCCCGTGTCGATGTGGCGTGACGACGTCTCCGACTACGCGGCTGCCCTCACCTACTACTCCATCCTCGCGGTCCTGCCCTCCCTGCTGGTCACCGTCATCGCCTTCAGCCTGATCAGCCCGGACACGGCCGAGAACTTCATCGCGCACGTCACCGCCTACGCCCCCGACCAGTCCGGCACCCAGTTGCACGACGTGCTGTCTCGGATGCTCCAGGACGGTTCGGCCGCCTGGACGCTGCTGTGCGGTGGCACCGTGAGCGCCCTGTGGTCTGCCTCCAGCTATCTCGCCGTCTTCCGCCGCGCCCTGCACCGCATGCACCACGTGCCCGACCACCGTTCTCCGTGGCACACGGCCCACCGGATCCTGCTGACCGCGTTCGCCCTCCTGGGCCTGCTCCTCGTCAGCGCCCTCGTCCTGCTGCTGACCGGACCGCTCGCCGAGACCTTCGGTCATCTCCTTGGTCTCGACGCGGTGGCCGCCCGGGTGTGGAACTTCCTGCGCTGGCCGGTCCTGATGTGCCTGGTGATGCTGCTGGTGGTCATCGTGTTCCACACTGGCCCCGCACCGGCCAAGCGCCGCAGACACAGCCTGCCCGGCGGACTGCTGGCGGCCGGTCTGTGGCTCACCGTCTCCGCGGGCTTCGCCCTGTACGCCTCGGCGCTCGGCACCTACAGCAAGCTGTACGGATCCCTCGCGGGCGCGGTGGTCTTCCTCATCTGGCTGTGGCTGTCCAACCTGGCGCTGCTCACAGGGGCGCAGTTCACCGCCGAACTGAACGCGCTGGGGAAGAAGGAGGAGCCGGCCGACCCGCGATGAGCGGATCGTGAGCGGGCGCCCAGGAGCTGAGCCGGCGCATTGCGCGCCGTCGAACACTTAGCCCTTGCGCTAACCATCCCCGCCCTCAATACTTAGCCGCATGGCACAGTATTCGGCACGGCTGGACGGTGTGTTCGTCGCCTTGGCCGACCCCACCCGGCGCGCTGTCGTCCGGCGCCTCGGTCACGGGCCCACGAGCGTCGGTGACCTCGCCCGAGAGTTCCCGATGACCCTGCCGTCGTTCATGAAGCACGTACGGACGCTCGAAGCGAACGGGCTGATCCGGACCGTCAAGTCCGGCCGGGTGCGCACCTGCGTACTCAACCGGGAGCGGCTCACCCTCGTCGACGACTGGCTCGCCGAGCAGCGTCGCACCTGGGAGGAACGCACCGATCGCCTGGAGCAGTTCGTCACCGACCCGGAGGAGAACAGGCAGTGAATCCCGACCTCGACCTGGGCATGGATCGGATCATCCGGGCCCCGCGTGCGACCGTGTGGAGCGCCTGGACCGACCCGTCCCGGCTGGAGCGGTGGTGGGTCCCCGCCCCGACCCGCTGTCGGGTGGACCAGCTGGAGCTGCGGCCCGGCGGCGCGTTCGTGACGCGGATAAGCGATGACGGGACCGCGTTCGTTCCGCACCTCGACGCCTGTTTCCTGGCGGTCGACGAGTTGGAGCGCATCGTGTTCACCAACGCCATCGACAGCACCTGGCGTCCCGCGCAGCCCGCCCCGGTCGCCATGACCGCCACGATCACGCTGCTCGACCACCCGGACGGCACGGACTACCGGATGGTCGTCAGACACGGCGACCCGACAGCCCGCGACCTGCACGACAAGCTCGGCTTCGCCGACGGCTGGGGCACGGTCTCCGGTCAGCTGGCCGCCTTCGCGGAAGGTGAGGCCCGCCGATGAAGATCAGCCTCACCGAGTTCGTCACGCTCGACGGCGTCAGTCAGGGACCCGGCTCGCCGGACGAGGACACCAGCGAGGGGTTCACCCAGGGCGGCTGGCTCGTACCGCACATGGACGGGACGTTCGTCCAGCGGGCCTCCGACTGGCTCGACCTCGCCGACGGCCTGCTGCTGGGGCGGCGTACCTATGAGGCGTTCGCGCGTGACTGGCCGAAGGTCACCGACCCGGACGACCCGTTTGCCGAGCGGATGAACTCGCTCCCCAAGTACGTGGTGTCGAACACCCTCACCGAGGGCATCTGGCAGCCCGCGACCGTGCTCAAGGGCGATCCGCTGCGGACGGTCGCCGAGCTGAAGTCGCGCCCCGGACGGGAACTGCAGATCCACGGCAGTGCCCGCCTGGGCGAGGCGCTCCTGTCTGCCGGCCTGGTCGACGTCGTGCGCCTGGTGGTGGCGCCCACGGTGCTCCGTACCGGCCGCCGCCTCCTGACAGGCCCGGGCGGCCCGTCCGGCCTGCGGCTGCTCCGCCACGAGGCGACGCCCAAGGGACTGCTGCTCCTTGAGTACGAGACGACGGGGCGGGCGGCGGTGGGGGAGTACCAGGGACTCAGCGAGTTCGTCCAGCGGTGAGGGGTTCCCGGCCCGGCTGATGCATCAGGAGCGTGTACGCGCGGGGACGGAGGCACCGGGCTCGCGTCCGTCTAGGAAGGGGTCTCCGGGCTGTCGGGGCGGGCGGAGTGGTCGGGGTGGCCCCGGGTGCGGCGGTCCTCCTTCATCTCCGCTTCGTAGAGGTGATCGCGGCCGTCGGCGAGGTCGCGCAGGGCGCTGCGTTCGAGGTCCCTGAACACCTCGTAGTAGGTCTCGTTGTAGGCCTCGACGATCTGGAAGGTCCAGTGGCCGGGGATCACGTTGCGGCCCAGGATCTCCTTCTGGACCCGGTCGGCGTACGAGGAGTGCCCCGCCTCGCGGAGGAGGGCGACGGCGCGGTCCAGTTCCAGGTCGGCCGTTCCGGTCAGCTGGTGGAACGAGTACAGGTGCCCCCTGGCCCGTTCGGTGGTCTCCAGAGCCTTGGACAGCGCGCCGAGCGCCTCCACGGTCCGGTCGCTGACGCCCCGGGGTCGCCGGTGCTCGCGGTCGGGCCCCTCGTCCGGACGCTCAAGCCCGTCGTTCAGTTCGTTCATGCTCTGGCAGGTGCCCACGATCGGCAGGGATATATGCCGGTTCGGTCGTTCGGGGGCCCGGACGGCGCACCGGTGTGCGCACAAGACCGGTGATTCTGCTGATGGCCGCGCCCCGTGCCCGGGCCGACAGTGGCACGGCCGGCCACTGGTCGGCGCCGCCGGCAGAGCCGCCGGACGTGCCGTACGGGTCCTGCGTGCGCCATGTCCGGTCCGGCGGTCCGACACGACCGAGAGGACGACCCCGTCGTGCAGCAGCACTCGCAGAACAGCTCGCCCGCCTCCGCAACGGCCCCGCCCGGAGCCACCGCCGACCGTCCGCGGCACCGAGGGCGGGCCGCGCAGCGGTTCACCGGCGCCCTCGCGGCGCTCGCCGCCGTCGTGGGGCTCAGCTCCCTGGCGAGCCCCGGGGCGCACGCCGCGGACAACCCCTACGAGCGCGGCCCCGCCCCCACCACGTCCAGCATCGAGGCGATCCGCGGTTCGTACGGGGTGTCCGAGACGAGCGTCTCGTCGCTGGCGGTCACCGGCTTCGGCGGCGGTACGGTCTACTACCCGACGAGCACCGCCGACGGGACGTTCGGTGCCGTGGCGATCTCACCCGGGTACACCGGCACCCAGTCCTCCATCTCGTGGCTGGGTCCCCGGCTGGCCTCGCAGGGCTTCGTCGTCTTCACCATCGACACCCTGACGACCCTGGACCAGCCCGACTCGCGCGGCCGGCAACTGCTCGCGGCGCTGGACTACCTCACCGAGCGCAGCAGCGTACGCACCCGGATCGACAGCAGCCGGCTCGCGGTGGCCGGGCACTCGATGGGCGGCGGCGGCAGCCTGGAGGCCGCCAAGTCCCGTCCGTCCCTCCAGGCGGCGATCCCGCTGACGCCCTGGAACCTCGACAAGTCCTGGCCCGAGGTCAGCACCCCCACCCTGATCTTCGGGGCAGACGGTGACACGATCGCGCCCGTCGCCTCGCACGCGGAGCCGTTCTACGGAAGCCTGCCGTCGTCCACCGACAAGGCCTACCTGGAGCTCAACGGCGCCACGCACTTCACGCCCAACACGTCCGACACGACGATCGCGAAGTACAGCATTTCGTGGCTCAAGCGGTTCGTGGACAACGACACCCGCTACGAGCAGTTCCTCTGCCCGCTGCCGCGGCCGAGCCTGACTATCGAGGAGTACCGGGGTAACTGCCCCCACACTTCCTGAGGCCAGCGCAGTACAGGCAGGGCGAAGAGCAGCCGGTGGGCGGGCGTTTGGGGAAAGCGCCCGCCCACCGGCGCTGTGCGGACGCACAGAACTGCCGCGGCGCCGCTGGGCAGGCACACACACGGGTGTCCGGTGCCGGGGGCGTCGGCGCAGGTGGGAGAGGTCTTCCGGGCGACGCGGGGCGACGGACTGACTGCTTCCGCTCTTCGTTTCCCGCCAGTAACATCACGGGGATGACCGGACGGACGAAGGTGCGCCAGTCTCCCCCACAGCGGCCCGGCGCTCCCGTACTGCACGGCCGCGGCGCCGAACTCGCCGCGCTGACAGCCCTGATGGCCCCGACAGCCCTGTCGGACCGGCCCGGCACAGCCTTGTCGGACCGGCCCGGCCTGGACCGGTCCCGCGCGGACCGGCCCGGCGCGGACGGCCCTGTACTCGTACTGAGCGGCGATCCGGGTCTCGGCCGTAGCGCACTGATGGAACACGCGGCCCGTTCCTTCGACGCGGGACCGGTGCTGCGGGTACGGGCCAGCCGGGCGGAATCCGGCGTCGCCCTCGGCGGAGCGCACGCGCTGCGGTGTGCTGCGGCAGGCCTGCCGGGAGGAGCGCCCGCCGACGTCCCCGGTCTCGGCGCGGCCCCGTCATGGATGCTGCACCTGCTGACCACCGTCGCCGCGGGTACGCCCCTGCTGGTGTGCGTCGACGACGTACACCTGTGGGACACCCCCTCGCGGGCCGCGCTGGGCTTCGCCGCCCGCCGGCTGCACCCGGCCGGTCCGGTGCGCCTGCTCCTCACGGTCGCCAGGCAGCACGCGGCCGACCCCGACCTCGCCGCACTGCCCGTCCGTACGCTCGCGCCGCTGAGTCCGTCCGCCGCGGACGCGCTCCTCGACGACACGGCCCGCGGCCACGCGGCCGGCAGTCACGCGGCCCCCAGCCACGTGACCCGCAGTCACACGGCCCGCAGTCACGCGGGCTCCGGCGCCGCCGTCGACCCGGCCGTGCGCGAGGAACTGCTGGAGGAGGCACAGGGCAACCCGGCGCTGCTATGCGCGCTGGTGGCCCGGCTGTCGCCCGCCCACCTGTCCGGGGAACAGCGGCTGCCCCGGCCACTGGCCGACGCCGAGACGCTGCGGGACGTGGCCGGCGCGCACCTGGCGGGACTGTCCGCCGAGGCGAGCGACCTGCTCCTGCTGGTGGCGGCCGCCCACGAACACGATCCCGAGGGCGCCGACGCCGAGTTGATCCGCAGAGCGGCCGCGCTCCCGTCCGACGGCAGGAGACCGACACCCACCCCGGATCTCCTCGTACTGTCCGACGGACGGTTCCGATTCACCAGTCCTCTGCTGCGCAGGGCCGTGCACGTCTGTGCCCCGCCCGAGCGGCGGCGGGCCGCCCACCGGGCGCTCGCCTCCGCCCTGGAGGCGCAGGGACACGAACTCCTCGCCCTGCTCCACCGGGGCTGGTCGGTCACCGGACATGACCCGCCGACGGCCTACCGGTTGGCCGCCGCCGCGGGCGACCCGGGTGTCACCGCCTCCCGGGGACAGCGTTCGATGGCGTACGCCCGGGCCGCGGAGCTGACGGCGGACGCGCGCGAGCGGGCGGAGCGGCTGACCGCGGCGGCCGAGCAGGCACTGCTCGCGGGACGGGCGCGCACGGCCCGCCGACTGACGGAATGCACCGGCGACAGCGCCCTGCCCGCCGTCGTCCGGGGCCGCGCCGCACGGGTGCGGGGGATCCTGGCCCTGCGCGACGGGCCCGCCACCGACGCCGGCGAGGCCCTGCTGCTCGCCCGGTCGCTGCTCGCGGCCGACGACCCCGGGCACGCCCTGCTGGCGGGCCTGGCCGCCGCCGAAGCCGCCTGGGCCACGGGCGACGACGTCGCCTGCCTGCACGCCCTGAACGCGGCGGACCGTACCGCCGCGACCGCGACCACGACGGCCGCCGCGGAACACAAGACCGCGGACCACGAGGTCGCAGGCCCGGCGCGCGACTACCTGAACGGTATGCGGGCGATGCTGGAACGGGACCCCGGGCGGGCGATCCCATGGCTGCGGCGCGTGGTCGCGCACGCCTGGGACGAGGACGGCCCGGAGCGGCTGCTGTGGTCGGGCGCGGCGGCCCTCCTCCTGGGAGACGTCCCCACCGCCCGCCGGATCGGCGCCCGCACGCTCGCGGCGGCCCGCTCCCGTGGACCGGAGTCCTCCGTGCCGAGGGCCCTGGAACTGCTGGCGTACGCGGAGCTGCGGACGGGGCAGCACGCCCTCGCCCGCGCACACGCGGAGGAGGGACTGCGGACCGCGCACCTGTACGGGCAGGGCAACGTGGCTGCCCACCACCACGCCGTACTCGCCCTGGCGGCCTCCATCGCGGACGAGCCGGCGCGGGTCGCGCACCACGCGGACGCCGCGCTGGACACCGCGCGGCGCCACGGGCTCCGGCAGGCCGCGACACTCGCCGAGTGGGCGTCGGGCCGCGCCGAACTGGGACGCGGACGCCCCTTCGAGGCGGCTGCCCGGCTCGGCCCGCTGGTGCGCCCGGGCCCGGACGGCGGCCATTTCGCCGTACGCATGCTGGTCATGCCCTGTTACGTGGAGGCCGCCGCCCTCACCGGCCGGCGGGAGCTCCTCGACGAGGCACGCGCCGTCGTCGGGGAGTTCGCCCTCTGGGCCCACTTCGGCGCCGACGCGCAGGCCCCCGCTCAGCTCGCGCGCTGCCGGGCGCTGGTGGCCGACGCGGACCGGGCCGACGCGCTGTACGAGGACGCGCTCACGTTGCACGAGCGCGCGGGCGGCGACTTCGAGCAGGCCCGCACCCGCCTGCTGTACGGCAAGTGGCTGCGCAGGCGTCGAAGGCTCCAGGAGGCGCGCACCTGCCTGCGCGCCGCGCTGGTCGCCTTCGAACGCTGTGGCGCCCGCATCTGGGCCGACCAGGCACAGGCCGAGCTGCGGGCGAACGGAGCGGCGCCGTCCGCGCCGGGCGCCGGCGCCCTGGACGGCCTGACGCCCCAGCAACTGCGGATAGCCCGTTGCGTGGCGGAGGGCGCCACGAACAGGGAAGTGGCTCTGCGCCTGGCCGTCAGCACCCGCACGGTCGACTACCACCTGCGCAAGGTCTTCGCCGTACTGGGGGTGCGCTCCCGGGTGGAACTGTCCCGCCGGGTCGAGCAGGCGGAGCAGCACGGCACACGGGTGCGGTGACCGGGGTGCGGCGCGCGGTCCTTCCGGAAGCGAAGGGCGGCGCGCGGCCGCTCACAGGTCGACGACCGTGCCCCACCCCGCGCGCACGGCGACGGCGTACGCGACGTGGGCGGCGGCCACGTCCAGCGCCGCGTGTCCCGTGGACTTGAACAGGGTCGGCGCGGAGCCGTCGTAGCGGCCGGGGTGCTCGCCGGACAGCACGGAGCCCAGGAGGGTGACCGTCCTTCCCTCGGGCAGGTGCTGCAACTCGTGCGCGCCCGACGGCGGCGGGGTGGCCGAGGCACCGGGCCACTCGGCGAAGAGGGCGGCGTCCCGGACCGTGTCCGCGTCCACCTCGGGGCCGTGGGAGCCGCCCACCGAGCTGACGTGGACACCGGGTGCGAGCCAGGACCGGCGGATCACCGGGCGGGCGGCGCCGGTGCAGCAGAACACCACGTCGGCGCCGCGTACGGCCGTCTCGACGTCCGGGGCCGGGACGGCGGCCGGGTGCAGACCGGCCGCCTCGCGGACGCGCCCCGGGTCGCGGCCCGCCACCGCGACCGGTGTGGCGGGCTTCAGCAGGGCCAGCAGCGCGAGCTGGGCCCGTGCCTGTGCGCCGGACCCCACGACGGCGATACGGCCCGGCTTTGGCGGTGCCAGCGCGAGGGCGCCGTGGGTCGCGGACGCCGCCGTACGGACCGCGGTGAGGGATTCGGCGTCGAGGAGGGCCAGCGGACGCCCGTCCTCCGGGTCGAAGAGGGCGACGATGCCGCGGTGGGTGCCGCGGCCCGGGTCGGCCGGGTCGGTGAACACGGAGACGAGCTTGGCGGCGAGGCCCAGCCCGGGGACGTAGCCCGGCATGACGCCCAGCAGGCCGCCGGGCGCGCGGGCGGCGACGCGGGGCGGCGCTGAGGCCTCGCCCCGGCTGACCGCGATCAGCGCCCGGGCCACGGCCTCCATCACACGGTGCGGGTCGAGCGCCGCACGGGTCCGGGCGCGGTCGAGGACGAGGACGCCGCTCATGCCGACCGCTCCGTCCCGGGGGCCGCGGACGCACTGGCAGCGGCCGACGCACCGGGCACGGCGGATGCACCGGAGGCGGCGGACGCGCCAGGGACGGCGGATGCGCCAGGGACGGCAGACGTACTGGCAGCGGCGGACGCGCCGGGAGCGGTCAGCAGTCGTTGCAGATCGTCGGTGGCCTCCCTCAGATGCGCTCGCAGCGCGGACAGCCGGGCGGGCGTGAACTCGGCGTCCAGGCCGACCACCGTCACCGCGCAGACGGGTGCGCCGGCGGCCGGGACGACGGCGCGGCCGATCGAGGCGACGGGCTGCTCGTTGCGGCCGTGCTCGACGGCGAAGCCCGTGCGCCCGGCGCGTTCGAGATCGGCCAGCAGCCCGTCCGGCCCCTCCAGCGGGTGCCCGGCGGCCTCGGCAGGACGCAGGTAGGGGGCGCGGGCGGCGGGAGCGAGCGCGGCGACCAGGGCGAGCGGACCCGCGAACCGGTGCACGGGCAGCGCCTCGCCGACCAGATCGGTGATCATCGCGAGCCGCTCGGGCCGGACGGCGTCGATCACCCGCGACCGGTCGCCCTCCAGGACCTGGAGGTTGGCCATCATGCCGGTGCGCGCGGACAGCTCCACGAGGACCGGCCGTGCGACGGCAGCCAGCGAGTTGCCCGCCGCGGACGACGCCAGCCGCAGCACCGCCGTGCCGGGCAGATAACGGTCCCCGGCCCGCAGCACCCACCCGCGGCGTACGAGGTCCAGCAGGACGCGGTACGCGGTCGCGCGGTGCAGCCCGACCTCCTCGGCGAGGTCGGTCAGGCGGAGCGGGTGCGGTGACCGGGCCACGGCCTCCACCAGGTCCAGGGCCTTGTCCACCGCACCGCGGGGCGCTTCGGTCACATCCGACCACTCCTTGTGGTGTCGGGCAGCGGCAGCATACGGTGACGCGTGTTTCCCCAGACGCTACACGTGTTACGTACACCGTAACAAGCCTGATCACGAGGTGAAGATGACGCACGAGGCCGAGGGGGCGCCGACCCCTTACGCCCCGCCACAGCCGGGCACGGTCGCCGTGTACCGCGGGGCCACGCTGTTCGACGGGACCGGGCGGCCGCCCCGGCCGTCGACGTCGATCGTCGTCGACGGACCGGTGATCCGCGCGGTCGGCGACGACGCCGGGATCGCTGCCACGGTGCCCGCCGACGCGCACGTCCTCGACCTCGGCGGACGCTTCGTCATACCGGGCCTGATCGACTCCCACCAGCACCTCGCCACCCCGCCCGACCGGCCCGTGGCCGAGGCGGTGCTGGACCGGCTCGTCCACAGCGGCGTCACGGCGATCCGCGACATGGCCGACGACCTGCGCCAGGTGGGCGACCTCGCGCGGGCCACCCTCGTCGGCGAGATCCCCGGACCGGACATCCGCTACGCCGCGCTGATGGCGGGGCCGGGTTTCTTCGACGACCCGCGCACCCATCAGGTGTCCCGGGGCGGGACGCCGGGCGCCGTCCCGTGGATGCAGGCCGTCACGCCCGACACGGACCTGCGCGTCGCCGTCGCCCTGGCGCGCGGCACGTACGCCGCCGCCATCAAGGTCTACGCCGACCTCGACCACCGCACGGTCGCCGCGATCACCGCGGAGGCGCACCGCCAGGGCATCCCCGTCTGGGCCCACGCGGCCGTCTTCCCCGCCACGCCCCGCCATGTCGTCGCGGCCGGTGTGGACAGCGTCTCGCACGCCACGCTGCTCGCCTTCGAGGGTGCCGAGGGCCCGTTGACGACGTACAAGGACAAACCGCCGTTCGACCATGGGAGGTTCAGCGCCGAGGACGATCCGCACCTCGACGGGCTGTTCGGCCTGATGCGCCGCAACGGGACCGTCCTCGACGCCACCGCCAGCATGTGGGAGAGCGCCGAACTGGCGGGGGAGGGGCCCGAGGACGCGGCCCGCGCACGGGCCAACTCGGAGCTCGCCGCCCACATCACGGCGCAGGCCCACCGGGCCGGAGTGGACCTCTCGACCGGCACCGACCACGAGACCCCGCCGGAGGAGCCCTTCCCCGCGCTCTTCGACGAGCTGGCGTTCCTGGTGCGCCGCTGCGGCATCCCGCCCGCGGAGGTCCTGCGCTCGGCGACCCTGCTGGGGGCCCGCAGCGCCGGCGCCGAGGAGAGCATGGGCAGCGTCGAGGCGGGCAAGCTCGCCAACTTCGTGGTCCTGCAGGAGGATCCGCTGCTCGACATCGACCACCTGCGCAGCGTCACGCTGACCGTCAAACGCGGCCACCGCCACGAACGCGACGCCTACGACGCGAGGCGCGCCCGCGCCGCGGATTCCCGCTGAGCACGCCGTACGCGTGAACGGCGCCGGCCCGCTCCCGGGTGAACGGGGCGGGCCGGTTGCGGCGTGCCTTCCTGAGCGGACGGCAGGCCGGGGTCAGGACTTGACGGCCTTGGAGAAGAGCGGGACGACCTTCTCCAGCGCGTAGTCGACCGACAGCACCGAGTCCATCGCGAAGGCCTGGCTGATGTCCGGGTCGTCGAAGACGACGGAGTGCCCCGCCTTCACGGACGGCACGGCCTTGAAGAGCGGGTCGGAGCTGATCTTCTTCGCCGTGACGCCGATCGGGGCCATGACGGTGAGGTCGGCGTCGAGGAGGTTCAGGTTCTCCTCCGACACGGGCACCGAGAACGCCGACCCGGCCTTCGCCTCGACGGCCGGGTTGTTGCGGAAGCCGAGCCGCTCGACGAAGTCGACCCGCCCGGTGCCGCGGACGTACGCGCCCCAGGTGGAGGCGGTCCGCGAACCGAGCGTGATGGTCCTGTCCTTGAACTCGGGGTGCGCCCCGGCGGCGTCCTCGAACTTCTTCTCCGTCTCGGCGATCAGCTTCTTGCCGTCATCGGGGACGCCCAGTGCCTGGGCGACCATGGTGGTCTGCTTCTCCCAGGAGATCTTGTACTGGTCGCCGCCCTTCGGCACGCCGACGGTCGGCGCGATCTTGCTGAGGGTTTCGTACCGCGTCCGGTCGCCGCTGGACTTGGTGTCCAGGATCAGGTCGGGCTTGAGCGCCGCGATCTTCTCGTACTCGGGCTCCAGCGTGCCGATCTTCTGCGGGCTCTCGTCGTACAGGTCCTCGGCCCAGGGGCCGACCCCGTCGCCGCCGAACGCGAGCCAGTCGCTGGCTCCGACCGGCTGCACGCCGAGGGAGAGGGCCGCCTCGGCGTCACCCCAGCCCAGCGCCACCACGCGCTGGGGCTTCTCGTCCACGGTGACCGTCCCGAACTTGGTGGCGACCTTCGCGGGGAACGCGCCGCCGGACTTCTGCGCGGCGCTCTCCTGGGTGCCGGAGTCGTCGGAGGAGCCGCACGCGGCCAGCGTTCCCGTCAGGGCGAGGGCGAGGGCGCCGGTCAGCAGGCGCAGGCGGGCCGGGCGGCGGCGGGCGCTGGAGTCGGCGGGGCGGAAGGACATGGTGGTGGCTCTTTTCCGAGGTGGTTCGGTGAGGGAGGAGGAGAGGACTGGGAAAGGACAGGGAGCGGCGGGGCGGTTCAGGAGGGCGCAGGCGTAGTGATGTGGTGGCGGCCCATCGGGACGATCAGCGGGGTGGCCGACGCGGGGTCGGGGACGACCGCGCTGCGCAGGCCGAAGACCTCGCGCACCAGGGACTCGGTGACGATCTCCGACGGGGTGCCCTGCGCGACGATGCGGCCGCCCTTCATCGCGATGAGGTGGTCGGCGTACCGGCACGCGAGGTTGAGGTCGTGCAGGACGACGGCGAGGGTGGCACCGCGCTGCCGGTTGAGGTCGGTCAGCAGGTCCAGGACCTCCAGCTGGTGGCTGATGTCCAGGTAGGTGGTGGGTTCGTCGAGCAGCAGGACGTCGGTCTCCTGTGCCAGCGCCATGGCGATCCAGACGCGCTGGCGCTGCCCGCCGGAGAGCTCGTCCAGGGGCCGGTCGGCGAGTTCGAGGACGTCGGTGGCGAGCATGGCCGCGGCGACGGCCTCGGTGTCGGACGCCGTCCAGCGCCGGAACCAGCCCTGGTGCGGGTACCGGCCGCGGCCGACCAGGTCGGCGACCGTGATGGCCTCCGGCGCCACCGGCGACTGCGGCAGCACGCCCAGGACCGCGGCCACCTGACGGGTGGGTAGCTCCTGGATGCTGCGGCCGTCGAGCAGGACGGCGCCCGCCGACGGCACGAGCAGCCGGGCCATCGACCGCAGCAGGGTGGACTTGCCGCAGGCGTTGGGCCCGACGATGCAGGTGATGCGGCCGGGCGGCAGGTCGACGTCGAGCCCGGAGATGATCTCGCGCTCTCCGTATCCGAGTCGCAGGTCCCGGGCCTGCAGGGTGTGCTGGGAGGTCACCGTCGTCTCCTTGGGGGTGCCGAGCGGTTCGCGGGCCTCGCCGGAACCTTCGTGCGGTGGTCTCGGTGGTCGCGTCACGGTCAGCCGCCCCGGCCCACGCGGTTGGCGCGCGCGAGCAGCCACAGCAGGTACGGCGCGCCGACGAGGCTGGTCACGATCCCCACCGGCAGCTGCGTGCCGGGGATCAGGTGCTGGGCGGCGTAGTCGGCCAGCAGGACCAGGGCGGCCCCGACCAGGGCCGAGGGCACCAGGGCCGCGCCGTGCCCGGGCAGCAGCCGCCGGGCGACGGGCGGGGACACGAAGGCGACGAAGCCGACGGGTCCGGCGGCGGCCGTCGCCAGGCCGGCGAGGGCGGTGGCGCAGGCCAGCATGGCCAGCCGTCCTGGCTCGACGCGTGCGCCCAGACCGCCGGCGGCCTCGTCGCCGAGCTGCAGCGCGGGCAGGGCCCGCGCGGCCAGCAGGGTCAGCGGCACCAGCAGGACCGCACCGCCGAGCAGGGGCCAGAAGTGCGTCCAGGAACGGCCGTTGAGGCTGCCCGTCAGCCAGAGGAACAGCCCCTGGGCCTCGGTGACGTCCGCGCGCGTCATGACGTACGAGACGACGCTCGACAGTCCCGTGCCGATGCCGATGCCGACGAGGACCAGGCGGTAGCCCGCGACGCCCTTGCGCCAGGCCAGCAGGTACACGGCGGCCCCGGTCAGCAGCGCGCCGAGCAGGGCCAGCACCGACAGCGCGATGCCGCTCAGACCGAGGACCATCGTCGCGAGGACGGCGGCGGCACTGGCCCCCGCGCTCACGCCGATGACGTCGGGGCTGGCCAGCGGGTTGCGCAGGAGCGCCTGGAACACGGCTCCCGAGAGGCCGAAGCAGGCGCCGACCAGCAGTGCCAGCAGGGCGCGCGGCAGGCGCAGATCGAGGACGACGAACTGCGTTCCGGCGTCGCCGCCCCCGGTCAGCGTCGCGAGGACGTCGGCGAGCGGGACCACGAAGTCGCCGGTGGACAGGGACAGGGCGAACGCCGCGAGCACGACGGCGAGCAGCGCGCCGCCGACGGTGGCCCGGCGCACCAGCGCCCGATGCCTGACCCGCCCGAGCCGAGCCATGGCGTCGTGGACGGCTGCATCGCGAGCGCCGGCGGTGACGGCACGGCCGGCCGCGCCGCTCGCACCGGCTGCGCCGCCCGAACCGGCCGCGTCGCCCGCATCGGACGCGCGGCCAGAACCGGCTGTGCCCTGCACGCCGTCCGTTCCTTTCGCACCGGCCCCGCTGCCGTTCGTGTCGGACGCGTCCGCCGATCCGGAGGACACGGTGGCCGGTCCGGAGGACCCGGCGGGCGATGGCGTTCCGGCTGCGCCGGAGGCTGTCGTGCGGCTCACAGTTCGACCACGTTCCGGCGGCGGACGAGCAGGACGAAGGGGACGGCGCCCAGTGCGGCGGTGATCACGCCGACCTGCACCTCGCCGGGCCGGGCGACGAGCCGCCCCACGACGTCCGCGAAGAGCAGCAGGGCCGGTGCCAGCAGCGCGCTGTAGGGCAGGACCCACTTGTAGTCGGGGCCGGTGATCAGACGGGCCGCGTGCGGGACCGCCAGGCCCAGGAATCCGATCGGCCCCGCGATCGCCGTCGCCGCGCCGCACAGCAGCACGACGCTCGCGGCGGCGGCCAGCCGGACCGCGACGACCCGCTGTCCGAGGCCGCGCGCGATGTCGTCGCCGAGGGCGAGGGCGTTGAGGGAGGGGCCCAGCAGCAGGGCCAGGACCCCGCCGACCGCGATGAAGGGGAGCGCCTGCCACAGGACATCGATGTCACGGCCGTTGAGCGCGCCCACCTGCCAGAACCGGAACTGGTCGAAGGTCCGGCTGTCGGTGAGCAGCATGGCGCTGGTGAGCGAGCCCAGCACGGCGGTGGTCGCCGCCCCGGCGAGGGCCAGCTTCACCGGGGTGGCGCCCTCGCGGCCCAGGCTGCCGACGCCGTAGACCAGTACGGCGGCCACGCACGCCCCGAGGAAACCGAACCAGATGTACTGGGACGGCTCGGTCAGGGAGAGGACGCCGATGGCGAAGACGACGGTGACGGAGGCGCCCGCGTTGACGCCCAGCAGGCCGGGATCCGCCAGGGGGTTGCGGGCGACGCCCTGCATCAGGGCTCCGGCCACGCCGAGTGCCGACCCGGCGAGCAGACCGGCGAGCGTACGGGGGAGGCGGATCTCCTGCATGACCATCTGGCCGTGGACGGAGCGGTCGGGGCTGAACACCCCGGCCACCACGTCGTGCAGGGCCACGTCGCCCGAGCCCACGGCGAGGCTCAGCATGCTCATGGCCGCCAGGACCAGGGCCGCCGCGAGCAGGCCCGCGCTCAGGGCGGGCCTGCCGTGGCGTCGCCGCTCGTCCGGAGGGCCGGCGGATTTCGACGGGGAGAGGGCGACGCTCACGCAGGTCTRCCTTGTCGGCCCTCACGGGCGGCACAGATCAACGGAACGGCAAGTTCCGTTCAATAAGGTAAGCCAAACCTAACATCAGAAAAAGATGCTACGTGCACAGGGTCACCGGAGCCTGCGTTCCGGCCCCGCCAGGATCCGGGCCTCGATCCGCTCGTACTCCTTCTTCCGCTGCCGTACCTCGCGGCGGCCGGAGAACATCGTGCCGAGCCAGCCGAAGGCGAAGCCCAGCGGTATGGACACCAGGCCGGTGGTGGTGAACGGGAACCAGTTGAAGTCCGCGTCGGGGAAGGCCGCCATGGGCGTCCCGGAGACCAGCCGGGTGCCCGGCATCAGGACCAGCACGACGAGCGAACCGCCGATGAGCGTGCTCAGCAGGCCCGCCCGGGTGTAGCGCCGCCAGAACAGGCTGTAGACCAGGGCGGGGGCGATGGCCGAGGCGGCCAGGCAGAAGGACAGGGTCGCCAGGGGCTGGAGGCTGCGGTGCTGGACGAGGCCGGCGAGCACGATCGTCGGGATGCCGACCGCCAGCGCGGAGACCCGGGCGACGGTCATCTCCCGCTCCGGCGACGGCCGGGCGGCGCGGCTCGCGTAGACGTCGTGGGCCAGCGAGTTGGCGCAGGCCAGGATCATGCTCGCGACCGAGGCGAGCAGGGTCAGGAAGATCGCCGCCGTGACGGTGGTGAACAGGAAGGTCTCGGCCCGCGTGACGTGCGAGCCGAACACCGCGCGGGAGCCCACGAGATAGGCCGTGTTGCCGCGCGGGTCGGCCGCGGTGATGCCGGACCGGCCCAGGAGCGCGGTCGCGCCGATCGCGACGACGGTGATGATGAGCATGAACAGGGCGACCGACGACACCGCCCAGGACATCGAGCGGCGTACCTGCCGTGCGCTGTCCGCGGTGAACATGCGCATGGTGACGTGGGGCAGGCACGCGCCCCCGAGCACGATGGCGAACTGTGTGCTGATCATGTCCAGGTCCGCGTGCGGGCCCCCGGCGAACTGCAGGCCGGAGCGCAGGAACGCCGTCCCGGCGCCGCTGCGTTCGGCGGCCTCGTGGAACAGCCGTCCGGGGTCCCACGCGAACGCCCGGAGCATGAGGAAGGCGACCACCGCTCCCGAGCCCAGGAGCATGACCATCTTCAGGATCTGGATGAGGGCGGTGCCCTTCATGCCGCCGATGGCCGCATAGGTGATCATCAGCCCGCCGACCCCGATGACGCATCCGGTCTTCATGGTGGCGCTGCTGAAGCCGAGGATGAACGCGAGCAGCTGACCGGTGCTGGCGAGCTGGACCAGCATCATCGGCATCAGCGAGGCGATGGTCACGACGCACGTCGTGACGCGCACGGCGCGTCCCGGCATCCGCCGGGCGATGGCGTCCCCGGTGGTGAACCGGCCGGTGTTCCGCAGGGGTTCGGCCAGCAGGAACATCAGGAGCAGCAGGGACAGGAGGGTGCTGAGGGCGAGGACGACGCCGTCGTACCCGCACAGCGCGATGACGCCGCCGATGGTGAGGACGGTGGCGGCGGAGATGTAGTCGCCGGCGATGGCGAGGCCGTTGCGCACCGGGGACAGCGAGCGGTAGCCGGTGTAGAACTCGTCGAGGTCGTCGCGGTCCGGGCCCGCGATGACGCAGAGCAGGAGGGTCACGGTGACGACGGTGCAGAAGGCGACCAGGGACCACGTCTGCGCGGTGCCGCTGAACTGCGTCACAGGCCCGGCTCCCGCTCGGCGAGCAGCGCCGTGCGCTGCCGCATCCGGCGGGCGAGGGGATCGACGAACCGGCTCGCCGTGTACTCGAACAGCAGAATCGCCAGCCAGGTGACCGGCAGCTGGGCCAGTCCGAGCAGCATGCCGGTGGACAGGCCGCCGGTGACGGGCCGTGTCATGAAGGCGGGGGAGCGGGCGGAGAGGATCAGGAAGAGCGTGAAGTAGAGGAGGACGGTGAAGGTGGCGACCCGGCGCTGCCGGCGGTAGGCGCGGCGCAGGACGCGCAGGTCCCTGTGGTGCCCGGGCGCGGGCCCGGTGGGGAGCGCGGCGCGCTCAGGTAAGTGCTCCGCGGGGGTGGCCCACGCGGGCACGCTCGCGGGGAGCCTGGGGACTCCACCCCCGAAACACAACAGCACGCCCCGCGGGCCCCCAGGACGTCCTGGGGGCCCGCGGGGCGTGCTGTTGTGTTTCGGGGGTGGAGTGGGGCGGGTCAGTTCGGTGTTCGGTTGGAGCCGGCCAGTTGGCGTACGTCGGGGCGTGAGCGCGGGCGCCTGGACGCCAGGAACGTGACCAGCGCCGTCAGGGCCGCCAGTGCGGCGAGCACCGCCGTCAGGCCCGCGAGCCACTGGGGTGCGAGGGTCAGTTCCAGCGCGCGGGACAGACCGGGCGACGTGACGCGGCCGTCCAGGAGCTGGGCGACGGCGAGCGCCGCCGGGACCAGGATCGCCGCAGCGAGCACCGGCAGCACGCTGCGGCGCACCAGCGCCAGCCCCAGCAGCAAGCACAGGGCGGCGGCGCCGACGGCGAACCCGTAGGCACCGGCGGAGGCCCCGTCCCGGCTCGGCGGGAAGTGGGCCGCCCCGCACAGGACGAGCAGCAGCACCGCCGCCAGGCGGGGCCAGGCGGGGGTGGCGCCGTTGTGCGCCGGCCGGCCGCCGCGTCCCCGGGCCGTACGGCCGACGGGAACCGTGCCGGCCGCGGCGAGGAGCGGGTCCCCGGCGGGCGGCCCGTCCTTGAAGGAGGACGCGCGCCCCTTCCCGGAGGCCGACTTCGCCCCCGTGCGCGCGTCCGGTCCCGCCTGCTGCAGGTCCTCGCGCGCGCCCTGCTGCTGGGCCATGCGGCCGATGAGCTCCACGAGTTCCTCGACCGGGCGACTGGTGGCGGCCGCCTGCACCGCGGCCTCGCCGCAATGGGGTTCCAGCGGGGGCCGGTGCAGCAGCGCCATCAGCTTGGTGACCTCCGCCACGGGCCGGCCCCGGGCCGCCGCGCGGATCGCCTCGTCGGCGCTGTCGGGGCTCCTCGGCGGCCGGGTGAGCAGGGCGACCAGGCGGCTCACGTCCTCCACGGACCGGTCGGTGCCGGCCGCCCGCAGCGCGTCGACCGTCGCCCGCGCGTACTGCGGTGACTGCTCCAGCATCTCGATGAGCTGGATCACCTCTTCCAGCGGCCGGTCGGCGACGGCCGCGTGGACCAGCCCGTCGACGGGGTCGTCGTACGAGGGGTCGGGCTCCACGGGAGGCTCGTCGTACGGGTCCTCGGCCTCGTCGGCGGCCGAGTTCCTGTCGGCAGCCGGGTTCCTGTCGAGGGCCGAGATGCCGGCGGCCGAGGCCCTGTCGCCCGTCATGGGCCCGTCGGCGGGAGCGGTCCGGTCCGCCACTGCGGATCTGTCGGCCGCTGCGGACCTGTCGGCCGGAGGGGTCCTGTCGGCCGTCGGGGGGCCGTCGGCCGGACGCGGGTGCGCGCGGCCCGGAGCGTCGGCGGGAGCGGCGTACCGGTGGCCCGAGTCGTCGGCCGCACCCGGGTACCGCCGGTCGAATTCGTCGGCCAGGTCGGTGTACCGGTGGTCGGGC
>NZ_VDFC01000010.1:26891-83203 GCF_008369065.1 Streptomyces apricus
GCGTACCGGTGCTCGACGGAGTCGGCGGCCTCGGCGTACCGGCGGCGCTCCACCGCGTCGGGGTACCGGTGTTCAGCCCTGCGCGTCGGCCGGTCCGGCACCTCGTCCGGCGGCGTCTGCCAGGGGGCGGAGACGGGTGGCGGCGGCATGGGGGCCTCGACCACGCTCTCGGGGGATATGCCAGGTCGGTCGGAGTCGAAAGGCGAACGGGTTGTCATACTCGGCTCCCTACGAAGGGTGCAGTCACTGTCGTGGCCCGGACGCGCGGCCCGAGAGTTGCTGTTCGACCTTCTTTCTAAGCGCCCGCGCCGAAGGCCGCCAACGGGATGCGGCACACGTGTGACGCGGGCCGGGAGCGGGGCCTGTCGCCGTGTCAGCTGTCGGGTGTGCCGTACAGCCACAGCCGCAGCAGCCGGCTGAGCCCCGGCATGAGCAGGTACGTGAGCACGGGCAGCAGCACGAGCGGGAAGACGGCGGCGCGCAACGGCAGGGGCCAGCTCGCGGTGACGGGCACCACCAGCCACTGGACGAGGAGGGTCATCGGATAGGCGCCGAGGAACGTCGTCACGACCATCTTCCAGCGCGGCGGGGCCTCCACGGTGGTGCCGGGCAGCCGGAACCAGCTCTCCATCCCGGTGGTCGACTGGCGTTCGTCGCGTACCTCGGTGGCGATGCCCTCGATCCGCGCGTGCCACCGCGCGCGCTCGTCCGATTCCAGCCAGTCGGTCAGCCGCTGCGGGTCGGAGAAGCGGAGCACCGCGTGGAACCGGTGCCCCGGCTCCGGGCGCAGCCAGGACACCCCCTGGCTGCCGGGGAACCGCGTGACGCAGTCGGTGACGCCCTGCGTCCACTCCTCGAAGTCGGCCTCATGACCGGGGCGTACCTGCCAGGTGAAGACCGTGGTGATCGGTTCCGCGCGCGATCCCTGTGTGGTGCTCATGACCATGACGGGTTCCATGCGCCGCGCGGGTCATGCGCGGGCGGACCGACGTACCGGGCCGCCCGCGACGGGTCCGTCCGGGCAGGTCGTAGGGGCAGGTCGTGCGGGGCAGGCCGTCCGGGATCAGCCGTCCGCGTCGTGCGTCCCCGGGGTCACTATCTCGTCCAGGGCCTTGCGCACGGCCTCGTAGGTCTGCCCGCGCAGTTCGGCGTCGCGCGCGGCGTCCGGATCGCCGGGCCTGAGCTCCTCGCTGCGCGTCTTCCAGGTCTGCTCCTCCCGGCCGGCCCAGGACCGGGCCCGCTGGATGCGGCGCAGGAGTTCGTCGGAGTCCACCACGTCAGTCATGAGATACGGGTACCCGCGCGAGACCGTCCGACGAGTGCGGATTCGTGGCATGTCCGTGAACGTCCCCGGCAGGACCGGGGACGTTCCGGCGCAATCAGGTGGCTCAGGTGGTCGGAGACGTGGGGAGCTGGGCGAGGCCGCCGCCCGAGACCCCGGTCAGCAGCCCGAGCACGGACGACAGGACCTTCGGCACCGCACCGGCGACCCCGCCCACGTCGAGGGCGGCCAGCGAGGAGACCAGGCCGTCGACCGACGTCTCCAGAGCGGCCGAGGTGTCCCGCGCGGGGACGTCCGCGGGGGTCCCCACCGACGGCGCGGGATCGATCGTCGTCCCGTTGGGCGTCATGGTGCCCGTCATGTCCCCGAGCTGCTCCTGCAGCTGGGCGGTGGCCTGCTCCACGGCCTGCGCCTGCTCGGCGGCCACGACCGCGTCGATGGTGTCCTTGTCCGCGCCGGTCAGGCCGATCAGGCTGGTCAGCGAGGTCAGGAGAGAGGAGAGCGCGTCACCCTGCTCCGTGTCGGCCGGCAGCGCCCGCAGCCGTTCCGGCGTGAGGCCGGCCTCGGAGAGCAGCGACCGGGCGACACGGGTGTCCGGCGCGTCGGACGGGGCCTCGGCGGCGGTGGCGGCCCCCACCGGACCGAGGACGAGCGCGGCGCAGACGAGGGGCGGGAGGAGCAGGCCGCGGGATACCAGGGCGCGCATACAGGTTCCTTTCCAGAACGGCTGTCGTTTGGCCCCACCGTGGAAAACCCCCGCGTCCGCCGCAACCGGTCGCGCGCCCGCCGGACGCCAGGGGCACGGCGCTCCCGTACCCCCGGACCAGGACTTTTCTCCGTCGGCGGCTGTGCTCGGGGTACCCCCCTGGCGTACGCCCGTCGGGGTAGCGCCGCCGGCGGCGGGACGGACCGGGGGTCCGTGTCACCCCTGATGCGTCACCTCTGAAGCGCCCTCGTCCGTCTCGCGGTGGAGCACCAGGTGCTCGTGGAACAGGACCCCGTCGCGGACGTCGCCGGTGGCGGTGAAGCCCGTGTCGTCGACGTAGTCGATGTGGCTGCCGGTCACCGTGTACCGGCCGGTGTAGGCGCTCGCGCGGGTGCCGCGGGCCTCGTCGTAGCGGCCGTCGGCCCGCAGCTCCTGGCGGATGTGGCCGTCCGCGGTCACCCACATCCCGACGTACGGGTGCGGAGCGGGGGAGGAGCTGCCGTCGGGGCCCGGGTTCGTGGTCTTCCTCGTGGTCGTCATGGGTCCAACGGTCGCCGCGGCCCGGCGCCGTGACCAGGCCGCCGTTCTCCTGGGTGCACGACACCCTGGACCCGTACGCCCGGGAACGGCGATCAGGTCACGGGACCCCGGACCCCCGTACGACCCCGGCCCGGTCCGCTCCGGTCACCTGCCGCTGTCCTCGGCGAGCGTGTGCGCGACCAGTGCGTTGGCGTGGCCGTGGCCGATCCCGTGCTCGGTCTTGAGCCAGGACACCAGTTCCATGTGCTTCGTCAGGGGCGAGGAGCGGATCAGCTCCTTCCACTCGGCGACGGGGCGGCCGTACTTCGCCTCGATCGAGGGGAAGTAGCTCGCGGGGCCCTTCACGGTCTCGCTCATGTGCGTGTCCTGTCTCTGGGTGTCGCGCCGTGGTCGTGATGGTGTGGACCCCGGGCAGGGCCCGGAATCATCGCCCCCGCGCTGTGATCCGGGTCACCCGGCGCCGTCGGTTAGGGTCGAACTCTTGATCGGCACACCGCGGCACCCGCAGGTCACGGCAGTGGCGGGGCGGACGTGGCACACGAGGAGGACACATGGCGGTCGAAGTACGGGACGTTCCCGAGGCGCGGCGCTACGAGGCGCGGCTCGACGGGGCGTCCGAGGTCGCCGGCTTCGCGGACTACCTGCGCACCCCGGAACTCATCGCGTTCCTGCACACCGAGGTGAGCCCGGAGTGCGAGGGCAAGGGGGTCGGCTCCGCGCTGGCCCGGGCCTCCCTCGACGAGGCGCGCGCCGCCGGCCTGCGGGTGCTGGCCACCTGCCCGTTCTACGCCGGTTACATCGCCCGCCACCCCGAGTACGCCGACCTGCTGTACCAGGCCCGCAGCAACGTCAGCGACTGAGCCCCGGCACCGGCGGCCCGCTGCCTCCGGGCCGTCGGCCGCTATCCCTGGGCCGCTGGCCGCCAGCCCAGGGCCGGGCCCAGGACGGTCGCGATGTCGGTGAGGATCTGGACGTAGTCCGCGTGCTCGAAGGTGAACGGCAGCGCGAACGCCACCTCGTCGATCTCCCGGAACGCGGCGTGCGCGTACAGCCGTTCGGCGATCTCCGCGGAGGTCCCGACCAGGTCGGGCGCGAACATCATGCGCGCGGGACCCTGGGGGACCGCGGTGCGCGGCGTCCGCTTCTCGGCGTACGCCGCGTACTTCGCGCGCTGCTGCGGGGTGGCGCTGTCGGTGGGGATGACGACGAGCCCCTGGGAGACACGGGCACGGTCGCCGTCGGGGTGTGCGGCGCGGAAGGCGCGTACGTGGGACAGCTGGATCTCGGCGAAGTCCTCGGAATCCTCCGCCTTCACGACACTGCTGGTCAGGAAGTTCATCGCGTTCTCGCCGGCCCACCGGGCCGAGCGCAGACTGCCGCCGCCGTACCAGAGACGCCGCCCGAGCCCCGCGGCGTGCGGCTGGACGCGGTCGGAGAACACCTCGAAGCCCTCGACCCCGCTGAAGTCGGTGGCGGGCTTGCCGCGCACGAAGTCCAGCAGCCGCGACACCCGGTCGTAGCCGAAGTCCTCGGCGTCGGCGGTGTCCGGGTACAGCGCGCCCTTGACCTGGTCGTAGTGCATCGGCGGACCGACGCTGACGCCGGGGTTCAGGCGGCCCCCGGACAGCAGGTCGACCGTGGCCAGGTCCTCCGCGAGACGCAGCGGGTTCTCCCAGCCCAGCGGAATGACCGCGGTGCCCAGCTCGATGCGGGTGGTGCGCTGCGAGGCCGCCGCCAGGACCGCCACGGGGGAGGAGATCCCGTACTGCAGGTGGCGGTGGCGCAGCCAGGCGCTGTCGAAGCCCAGCCGCTCACCCAGCTCGATGATCTCCAGCGTCGACTCGTGCCCCGTACGCGGGTCGGCCTCGTCGAACAGACCGATGGTCAGGAAACCCAGTTTCCGCAACGGTTGCGAAGGCAGCGGCACGGGGACTCCTCCATCGTCCGGGGCGCATACCGTCGAACGTACGCGCTGATCCCATTCTGGCAGGCGATCACCCGGACGCGCGTTCGGCCTGCTTGTCCTTGACGCGGGCCGCCTCCTTGCGGACCTCGGCCTGGGTGGCGCGCTCCTTGCGCAGCCACTCCGGGGAGTCCTGCTTCAGCGCCTCGATCTGCTCCGTGGTGAGGGCCTCGGTCACGCCGCCGCGGGCGAGACCGGAGATGGAGACGCCGAGCTTCGCGGCGACCACCGGCCGCGGGTGCGGGCCGTTGCGCCGCAGCTCCTGCAGCCACGCGGGCGGCTCGGCCTGCAGCGCGGCGAGCTCGGCGCGCGAGACGACACCCTCCCGGAACTCGGCGGGTGTGGCCTCTAGGTACACACCCAGTTTCTTCGCCGCGGTCGCGGGCTTCATCGTCTGGGTGTTCTGGTGCGACGTCATGCGGTCAAGGGTATCGAGCATGTGAACCTGCCCCGACCACGGCGGGTAACCTGGCCAGGTGACAGGCGCCCAGGACCCCCCTCCGTTCCGGCTCGCGTACGTTCCGGGAGTGACGCCCGGCAAATGGGTGCGGATCTGGAACGAGCGGCTGCCCGACGTCCCCCTGACACTCCTCGCGGTCGCCGCGGACGAGGTCCTCGACGTGCTGCGGCGCGGTGACGCCGACGCCGGTTTCGTGCGCCTGCCCGTCGACGGTACGGATCTGAGCGCGATCCCCCTCTACGCCGAGACCAGCGTGGTCGTCGTCCCGAAGGACCATGTGGTGGCCGCGGTGGACGAGGTCACCGCCGAGGACCTGGCCGACGACGTCGTGCTGCACCCGCTGGACGACCCCCTCGACTGGGAGCGCCCGCCGGGCCGCCCCGCGATCGAGCGCCCCGCCACGACGGCCGACGCGATCGAGCTGGTGGCGGCCGGGATCGGCCTCCTGGTCGTTCCGCAGTCGCTCGCCCGCCTGCACCACCGCAAGGACCTGACCTATCGGCCGGTCACCGACGCCGTCGCGTCGCGGGTCGCCCTGTCGTGGCCCGAGGACAGGACCACGGACCTGGTCGAGGACTTCATCGGGATCGTCCGGGGACGCACCGCCAACAGCTCCCGGGGCCGCTCCCAGCCCGCCGCCGCCCAGCCGAAGGCGGCGGCCGCCGACAAGGGCTCGGCCCGGCGCAGGCCCGCCGCGGGCAAGGCCACCGGCAAGAGTCCCCGGACCGGCTCCGGCTCCGGCTCGTCCAAGGGCGGCAAGGGGACCAAGGGCGCGCGGGGAGCGAAGGGCGGCAAGCCCCGCCGCCGTTCGTAAGGAGCATTCGGGCAGGGAGCGTCCGGGCAGCGAGCATCCGGGTCGGGGAACATCCGGGCCAGGGACCGTGCAGGTCAGGGCCCGTGCGGCACCTCGTCCGTGTCGCGCACCAGACCGGCGACGTGGTCGGTGATCGTGTCGAGGATCTCCGCCCACGCCGCGTCGTCGCCCAGGACCAGGAAGTTGAGGGTCAGCCCGTCGGTCATGGCGGCCAGGTAGCGGGCCAGCACCGGCACGGGCACCCGCAGCGCGAAGTCCATGTCGCGGGCGAGCTGCCCGAGCAGTTCGGTGTACGTGTCGCGGTACAGCTCGTACTGCCGCCGGGCCAGGTGCTCGAACCCCGGCCGGCGCAGCGCGTACTGCGTCAGCTCGTAGGTCAGCATGTGCTCGCCCGGGTGGGCGGACACATGGTCCCAGTAGGCCCGGAAGCCGGCCGCGACGGTCTCCCGCAGGGTCCCCCTCGGGCGGATCGCCTCGCGCACCACCGTGACGGAGTGGCTCGTGATCGTCTCGATCACCGACTCGACGAGCTCCTGCTTGGAGTCGAAGCAGTAGTGGAAGACGCTCAGTGACACGCCCGCCTCGGCCGCGACGGCCCGGGTCGTCGCCCCGGCGACGCCGTCCCGGGTCATCACGCGGATGGCCGCCTCGGTGAGCTGACGGCGCCGTTCCGCCGACGGCCTGCGGACCATGGAGCCCCTTTCGGACCTGCTGCCGGACGGCGGCGGACGCCATCTGCCGTGGACGTCTCCGGTCGTGGATGTCACCTGCCGTGGACGTCTCCGGTCGTGGACGTCACCCGCCGTGGACGCCCACCTCGTACAGGGAATAGCCCCAGTCGGTGCCGCGGTCCAGCGCGTGCACCCGTACGTAGCGGGCGGGCACGGCGGGGAACAGGGCCGTGTCCAGGCCGCCGTCCCCGGTGGTGGTGGACCACACGGACCGCCAGTCGGCGCCGTCGGCGGACACCTCCACGCGGTACGCCTTCGCGTAGGCGCGTTCCCAGTCGAGGGTGACGCGCCCGACCGTGCGGGTGGAGCCGAGGTCGACCCGCAGCCACTGGTCGTCGCTCCAGTCGCTGGCCCAGCGGGTACCCCGGTCGCCGTCCACGGCCCGGCCGGGCGCGTAACTGGTGAAGATGCCCGACTCCGACGAACTGGCCGATGCTGGCGACCCCTTGGCGAGGTTCACCCCGGCCCGGTGCCGCTCGGACGCGCCCCAGGTGTCGAGGTAGGACTCCGCGCCCCGGAACAGGTCGTCCACCACTCCCTGCCCCGCGACCAGCCGGACGTCCTCGATCCAGTCCGGTACGAGCCCGTAGTGGGCGGCCCCGTCGGTGTTGATGTCCCAGGTGCGCTGCCCGGTGGTCTGCCGGTCGAGCACGGCGCTGCCGTCGGTGCTGCGGAACGGGTACCGCACGGGGTTCGGGGCGTCGGCGCCGCGCGGGGCGGGCCAGCCGCCGACACCGTTCATGTCGGTGCCGTAGCCGTAGCCCACGTCGTACTTGTCACGCAGGGCCTTCGTCCGCGCGGCCTCCGCACCGAACTGCTCGGAGCCGTGCATGTACTGGGCGATGAACCCGCCGAGCCGGTAGACCCGTTCGGTCCAGTTCAGGTCCATCCAGCTGTGCGAGGAGATCACGCCGGGGTAGGACTCGGCCTCGAAGATGTCGAGGGCGCGGCCGGTGGCCTTGACGCCCATGTGGTCGATCTCCAGCATCATCTTGCGCTGCATCAGACCGCGCACGGCGTACTCGCCGAGATCGGTGAGCCCGCGCTTGTTGCACTGCGCGTCCGCGGCGTACGACGGGACCTTCACGCCCGCCGGGAGTTCCTTCTCCGCCCCCGGCGCCGCCGCGCCCCCGATGGGGTTGTCGTGCTGCGGACCCGTGCACTTCTCCGTCTGCCAGAAGGTGCCCGTCGACAGGAACTGGCCGACGTTGATGGCCGTACCGAGGCCGCCCTCGTCGAACCTGACCCCGCACAGGGCGTTGTCGAACTTGTGGCACAGGAACATGCTGCGCACACCCAGGTCGTACAGCTCGTCCAGTCCGGCGTCGATGTCCGCCTTGTCGCACTGCGCGATGTCCAGGACCTGCTTGCAGCCGAAGGGTTCGGAGGTCTCCACGCCCAGGACGACGGCGAGTTTGCCCTGCCGGGCGACCTCACGGGCCTGCGCGCTGTCGGTGACGATCCGGAACCAGCCCTTGCCGGGACCGCCGTACATCGCGTCGATGTAGTCCTGCATGTCGTAGGTGAGCTTCGCCTGCAGCCGGATCGAGGTCATCTCGTCGCAGCTGCGGTCCTTGAACGGGTAGACCGAGCAGATCACGCCGTTGGTGACGAGGTCGTTGACGAGGACGCGCTGGCCGCCGCGCCAGGCCCGCTCGACCCAGGCGTAGTAGTTCTGCTGGTGGGTCAGCGAGTCGTGGGCGGGCCAGTCCTTGAACGTGGGCCAGCCGTCCGGGTCGTGCTTGCCGTCGCCGCCGTTGGTGATGAAGTCGAAGAGCGCCAGCGAGCCGTCGGGGTAGTGCTCGGGGCAGTCCTTGAGGGCGGCGGCCACCCCCGCCGCCGAGAACGGCTTGCCGCAGATGAGCCGTCCGCCGAACGCCTCGTTGGCCATGATGTGGTTGTGCGCGTCGACGAACCCGCGCACCTCGCCCTGCGCGTCGGTGCCCCGGAACGGCTCCCCGCTCACGTTGATCTGCGAGTCGGGCGCGGGCCGCGCGACCGGGTCCCACCAGTCGGCGCCGGCCGCCGAACTGGGCGTGGGCCCGAGCGACATCGCCGTCACGACGAGCAGCAGCGCCATGACCATGAGAGGTCCGCGCCGGAGGAGGGGCTGCCGGGTCATGGTCATCACCTACGTCTTCGGTGGTCACGACTTGTCATGGCTCGTGCAAAACTCTGGGACGAGAATCCCGGCCGCCGCGGGGTGAGTCAAGGGTCCGGGACGGATGACCTGATGGGCCGTCGGGACCCCGCCGGCCCGCACGGGATGGTAGAAGCGGGACATGACCACTTGTCCCACCCGCACGGGTACCCGCTCGACCTCCGCCGCCGCCGTCCGGCGCTCCTCCGCGGGCGGCGCCCGGTGACCGCCGGCATCGACACCCCCGACCGCAGGGGCCGCACCGGACTCGACCGGACCGGCCTGGACCTGACGGGCAACCCCCGGGTAAAGGTGCGGGACGTGACCCTGCTGTCCTGCCACTGGTACGTGGAGCGCACCACGACCTTCGACCTCCAGCTCGCCGACGGCACCTGGTCCACCCAGGAACGCGAGACGCACGACCGGGGCAACGGCGCCACGATCCTGCTGTACGACACCGAGCGCGGGACCGTGCTGCTCACGCGGCAGTTCCGCTACCCCGTGTACGTCAACGGCCACCCCGACGGCATGCTCGTGGAGACACCGGGCGGCCTGCTCGACGAGGAGGACGAGCAGTCCGAGCACCCTGAGCGCGCCGTGCGCCGCGAGGTGATCGAGGAGACCGGGCACACGGTCGGCGAGGTCCAGCGCGTCTTCGACGTCTACATGAGCCCGGGCTCGGTCACCGAGCGCGTGACCTTCTACGCGGCCTCCTACGGCCCGGCCACCCGTACCCACGCGGGCGGTGGCCTCGACGAGGAGGGCGAGGTCATCGAGACCGTCGAACTGCCCTTCCGGCAGGCCCTGGCCATGATCCGCACCGGCGAGATCGCCGACGCGAAGACCATCATGCTGCTGCAGTGGGCGGCGCTGGAGGGGCCGTTCAGCGCAGCAGCAGCTGGATGAGGGCGGCCGTGCCGACCGTCACGATGAGGACGCGCAGGACCAGCGGGCTGAAGCGGCGGCCGACCGCGGCCCCCAGCTGGCCGCCGAGCGCGGAACCGACGGCGATCAGCGCGACCGCCGTCCAGTCGAAGTCGGCGACGAAGAGGAAGAAGGTCGCGGCGACGGTGTTGACGATCGCGACCAGGACGTTCTTGACGGCGGTCAGGCGCTGCAGGGGCTCCTCCAGGAGCACCCCCATCAGCGACATGTAGATGATCCCCTGCGCCGCGGCGAAGTAGCCGCCGTAGACGCTGGCGAGCGTCAGGCCGACGAACAGCAGCGGCCCCCCGTCGCCGCGGGCGGGGGCCCGCTCCCGGACGGCGCCGGCGCCGGTGTCCGGCGCGGTGACCGTGGCCGGCGCGCGGCGGCGGCGCAGGTACCGGGTGATCAGCGGCTGGAACGCGACCAGGACCAGGGCGAGGCCGACCACAACCGGCACGATCCTCTCGAACGCCGTCGCGGGCAGGGCGAGCAGGAGCACGGCGCCCGTGAAGCCGCCCAGCAGGGCGCCGACGCCCAGCTTGAGGATGCGCCGCCGCTGACCGCGCAGTTCCCGCCGGTAGCCGAAGGCTCCGCTGACGGCGCCGGGGATCAGGCCGAGCGCATTGGAGACCGTCGCGGTGACGGGCGGCAGCCCGGTGGCGAGCAGGACCGGGAAGGTGATCAGGGTCCCGGAGCCGACGACGGTGTTGACGKCGCCCGCTCCCTTGCGGACGATCTCGGCCTCGCCGCTGGAGAAGTCGATGACCGTCGTCGGCTCGGTGCCGCAGTCGCCGGAGTCGATCACTGCGTCGACGGAGTGGTCGAGCCGTTCCTTGATCTCCCAGCCCTGGGTCATCGGCTCCTCCTCGTCGGGCAGCAGGAGCGTGCTGGAGAGCAGCGGCTCACCCAGCTCGGCGAGCAGGGCCTGCGCGACCGTGTGGTCCGGGATGCGCACACCGACCGTCTTCTTCTTCGGGTGGAGCAGCTTGCGCGGGACCTCCCTGGTCGCGGGGAGGATGAAGGTGTACTGGCCGGGCGTGGACGCCTTCACGGCACGGAACACGTCGTTGTCGACCTGGACGAACTGGCCGAGCTGGGCGAAGTTCTGGCACACGAGCGTGAAGTGGTGACGGTCGTCGAGCCGGCGGATGGAGCGGATCCGGTCGATGCCGTCACGGCTGCCCAGCTGGCACCCCAGCGCGTAGCAGGAGTCCGTGGGGTACGCGACGAGCGCACCCGCGCGGATGGAGTCGGCGACCTGGGTGATGGTGCGCGCCTGCGGATTGTCGGGATGAACATCGAAGTACTTGGCCACACGCCGAGCTTATGCCCCAGGCGCCCCTGAGCGCGGAAGCAGGGGCTGTGCCCCTGCTTCCGCGCCTGAGGGGCACGGGGAACCGCGCGCCCAGCCCCCACCGGCCCGCACCGTCCGCACCTTCCCCACCCGTCGGCAGGCGAACGCTCAGTCCCGGAGCCGGTCGATCTGCCGGATCTTGTTGGTGGCGTCGAGCGCGGCGACCTTGTAGGACTCCGCGAGCGTCGGATAGTTGAAGACGGCGTCGACCAGGTAGTCGACCGTGCCGCCGCAGCCCATCACCGACTGGCCGATGTGGATCAGCTCGGTGGCCCCCGTGCCGAAGCAGTGCACGCCGAGCAGCTTGCGGTCGTCGGGGGAGACGAGCAGCTTCAGCATGCCGTGCGAGTCACCGATGATCTGCCCCCGGGCCAGTTCGCGGTAGCGGGAGATGCCGACCTCGAACGGCACGCGCTCCTCGGTGAGCTGGTCCTCGGTCTTCCCGATGAAACTGATCTCGGGGATCGTGTAGATGCCGATCGGCTGGAGGTCGTGCATCCGGCTCACCGGCTCGCCGCACGCGTGGTACGCGGCCGTGCGGCCCTGTTCCATCGAGGTCGCCGCCAGCGCCGGGAAGCCGATGACGTCGCCGACGGCGTAGATGTGCGGCACCTCGGTGCGGTAGTTCTCGTCGACCTTGATCCGGCCGCGCGCGTCGGCGGACAGGCCGGCCTTGTCGAGGTCGAGGTCGTCGGTGAGGCCCTGCCGGCCCGCGGAGTACATCACGGCGTCCGCCGGGATCTTCTTGCCGCTCTCCAGGACGGTGAGGGTGCCCCGCGCGTGGCGTTCGACGGCGGCGACCGTCTCGCCGAAGCGGAAGGTGACGGCCAGGTCCCTGAGGTGGTACTTGAGCGACTCGATCACCTCGACGTCGCAGAAGTCGAGCATGCCGGGCCGCTGTTCGACCACGGTGATCTTGCTGCCGAGGGCGGCGAACATGGAGGCGTACTCCATGCCGATCACGCCGGCCCCGACGATGACCATGGACCGGGGCACCCGCTCCAGGTTGAGGACGTTGTCGGAGTCCAGGACCGTCGACTCGTCGAACTCCACAGCCGCGGGCCTGGCCGGCCGGGTCCCGGTGGCGATGACGACGGTGTCCGCGGTCAGCAGCTTCTCGTTGCCGGTCACCTCGCGCAGGGCGACGGTGTGGGCGTCCACGAAGCGGCCGGTGCCGGCGAACAGGGAGACGTGGTTGCGGGAGAGCTGGCTGCGGATGACGTCGACCTCGCGGCCGACCACGTGCTGGGTGCGCGCGGTCAGGTCGGCGACGGTGATGTCCTCCTTCAGCCGGTAGCTCTGGCCGTAGAGGTCGCGTTGGGTGAGGCCGGTGAGGTAGAGGACCGCTTCCCGCAGGGTCTTGGAGGGGATGGTCCCGGTGTGGATGGAGACCCCTCCGACCATGTCGGGGCGGTCGACGACGGCGACCCGGCGGCCGAGCTTGGCCGCGGCGATGGCGGCCTTCTGGCCGCCCGGGCCGGATCCGATGACGAGCAAGTCGAAGTCGCGCACCACCAGAGTCTGTCAGCCGGGCGGGCCACCCGAAAGGGTGAACAGGTGACGGGTGTCCTGCGGACGGCTTGTGGATCGTTCGCCACCGCGGGCCGGTGGGGGCGGGCCGCGCAGTTCCCCGCGCCCCTGACGGGGCGGGGCCCTCCGCGCGGACGGAAGCAGGGGCGCAGCCCCGCTTTTTGAGGGGCGCGGGGAACTGCGCGATCGGCCCCCGCCGGGCCGCACCCTACGAACGGCCGGCGGAGCCCCCCGCAGGCGTCCGGGCCAGGCGGAAGCCCACGTCGTCCACCTGGTACCCCGGGTGGCTGCGCCGCCGCACGGACGCGCGGCAGCTCCAGTGCTCGTCGAACCAGCCCCCGCCCCGCAGCACCCGGTACGTGCCGTAGGCCTCCGCGTCGTAGACGTCCCAGCACCAGTCCCAGACATTGCCCAGCATGTCGTGCAGGCCCCACGGGTTGGGCCGCTTGCCGCCCACGTCGTGCACCCGCTCCTGCGCGTTGTCGCGGTACCAGGCGATCTCGTCGAGCGGCCCGTAGCGCGGTCCGGGCGTACCGGCACGGCAGCCGTGCTCCCACTCGGCCTCGGTGGGCAGCCGGTAGCCGTCGGCGGCCGGGTCCCAGGCGACGTCCTCGCCGCCGGCGTGTAACGCGTAGGCGGGGGTGAGCCCTTCGTGCCGCGACAGGGCGTTGCAGAACCGGACCGCGTCCCACCACGACACGCCCTCGACGGGCAGCTGGTCCCCGTCGGCGCTGCTCGGCCGCAGTCCCGTGACCCGCGCGTACAGCGCCTGCGTGACCGGGAAGGCCCCGAGCCGGTAGGGGGCGACCTCGACCGACCAACTGCGCTGCGTCCGCCGGTCGGACAGCATGACCCGGCCGGCAGGGACAGCGATCATCTCGTACACCACGCGTGTGTCCATGAACAGGCAATCCTACGGACGATCCCGCGGCCTCACGGCGCGCGGCGGCACGTACCCGCCGGTTATGCCAAAGTCACCCGGCGGGGCTCGTCCAGGTGCCCTTCTCGGCGGAGCGGACCATCGCGTCCAGCGCCGCCACGCTGTGCACGGCGTCCTCCAGGGTGGCCCCGTACGGCGTGCCCTCCTCGACGGAGCGCAGGAAGTTGTACGCCTCGATCACCTTCAGGTCGTCGTAGCCCATGCTGTTGGCCGCGCCCGGCTGGAAGGCCGCGTACGCGCCGTGCCCCGGCCCGACGTACACGGTGCTGACCGGCTGGTCCTGGAACGACGTGCCGCGGCTGACACCCAGTTCACCCATACGACGGAAATCCCAGGAGACCGCGCCCTTCGTGCCGTGGATCTCGAAGCCGTAGTTGTTCTGCTCGCCGACCGAGACCCGGCAGGCCTCCAGGACGCCCCGGGCGCCGGAGGCGAAGCGCAGCAGGCAGGACACGTAGTCGTCGTTCTCCACGGGGCCCAGTTCGCCGCCCGTGGCACGGATGTGGCCCGCGGTCGCGCCGGTGGGCCGGGCCCGCTGCGGGACGAAGACGGCCGTGTCGGCGGTCAGCGACGCGATCTCGCCCAGCAGGAAGCGGGCCAGGTCCACGCCGTGCGAGGCGAGGTCCCCGAGCACCCCGCTGCCGCCGCGCTCGCGTTCGTAACGCCAGGTCAGGGCTCCTTCGGGATGGGCGGCGTAGTCGCTGAAGAGGCGGATGCGGACATGGGTGACGGTGCCGATCTCCCCGGCCGCGATCAGCTCGCGCGCGGCCGCGACGGCGGGCGCGTTGCGGTAGTTGAAGCCGACCGTGCCCTGGACGCCCGCCGCGGCGACGGCGTCCGCGACGGCCCGCGCGTCCGCCGCGTCGAGGCCGACCGGCTTCTCGATCCACAGGTGCTTGCCCGCCTCGGCCAGGGCGACGCCGATCTCGCGGTGCAGGAAGTTCGGGGCGGCCACGCTGACGGCGCGGACCCGGGGATCGGCGGCGACCTCCCGCCAGTCCCGGGCCGCGGTGGCGAACCCGTACTGCGCGGCGGCCTCCTCGGCGCGGCCCGGCACCTCGTCGGCGACGGCGATCAGTTCGGGCCGCAGGGACAGCCCGGGGAAGTGGTGCGGCACGCGCGCGTACGCCTGGGTGTGCACCCGTCCCATCCAGCCGAACCCCACGACGGCGACGCCGAACGCACTCCCCATGACTGTCCCTCTTCGGATCGGTGGCGGACCGGTGGCGGCCTCGTGGATTGGATCGGTCCACAGCCGTTCCGGATCACACTGGAGTTCGTCACCGCAGGTGTCAACCCCTTTGACTTCCCACGGAACCCTGTGGAACGGTCCAATCATGAGGCCGCCCACGATCCGCGACGTCGCCGAACGGGCCGGAGTGTCGAAGTCCCTGGTCTCGCTCGTGCTGCGCGGCTCCGACCGGGTGGGCCCCGAGCGGCGCCGGGCCGTCCTGGCCGCCGTCGAGGAGCTCGGCTACCGGCCCAACGCCGCCGCGCGCAGCCTGAGCGAACGCCGCGCGCCCGAGACCCGGGGCCACGCGGGGCCGGGCGGCAGGCCGCTGGTCGGAGTGCTCCTCAACGACCTGCGCAACCCGTGGTTCGTCGAGCTGCTCGACGGCCTCAACTCCCTCCTGGACGCCCGCGGTGCGCACATGCTGCTGGCCGACGGCCACCTGAACCGGCGGCTCGGCGAGGACCTCACCCGCACCTTCACGGACCTGCGGGTCGACGGGCTCGTCGCGGTCGGGACCCTGCCCGGTCCGCAGATGCTGCGGACCGCCGCGGCCCGGCTGCCGACCGTCGTCGCGGGCGCCCGCGAGCCGGTCCTGCCCCACGCGGACATCGTCGCCAACGACGACGAGTGCGGTGCCCGGCTCGCCACGGAGCACCTCATCGGACTCGGCCACCGGCGCATCGCCCACATCGCCGGCGTGGGGACGGTCGGCGAACTGCGCCGCCGCAGCTTCGAGACCGTCATGCGCGAGCACGGGCTGGCCGGCAGCGCCGTCGTGGAGCGGGGCGACCTCACCGAGGAGGGCGGCTACCGGGCCGCGGTCCGCCTGCTCAGCGCCCCCGAGCGGCCCACCGCCGTCTTCGCCTTCAACGACATCGCCTGCGTCGGCGCGCTCACCGCCGCGGAGGAACTCGGCCTGCGGGTCCCCCGGGACCTCTCGCTCGTCGGCTACGACAACACCTACCTCGCCCGGCTGCGCCACCTCTGGCTCACCACCGTCGACAGCGCGGGCCACGACGTCGGCCGCCGCGCCGCGCAGTGCCTGCTGGACCGGATCGCCGACCCCGCCCGTCCCGCGCGGACCGTGCTCGGCACGCCCGCCCTGGAGGTACGGGGCACGACCGCACCGCCGCCCGGGCCGGCCGTCTCGTAGGCTGACGGTCATGGCATGCCGCATCAGTGAACTCGTCATCGACGCCGTGGACCCCGAACGGCTGGCCGCCTTCTGGAGCGACGTCCTCGGCTACGTCGAGCTCGGCCGCGAGGACGACGGGAGCATCGAGATCGGCCCGCCCGGCGCCGGGTTCGGCGGTCCGCAGCCCACCCTCGTCCTCAGCCCGACCGACGACCCGCGGCCGAAGAAGCTGCGGCTGCACATCGACGTCAACGCCACCGACCGCGACCAGGACGCCGAGCTGGCACGGCTGCTCGCGCTCGGCGCGCGGCACGCCGACGTCGGCCAGACCGGCACCGAGACCTGGTACCCCCTGGCCGACCCGGAGGGCAACGAGTTCTGCCTCCTGCGCAGGCGGCTCGACCCCGTCTGAGCCCGCGTACACCCTGAGCCCGCGTACACCGCGCTTCAGGGTTCCCTCTCCCGGCCCGGACGGTCCGCGTCGTCCGCGTAGTCCGGGCCATTCGCCCGGTCCGTCCGGTCCGTGGAGAGCTGGGCGACGGCCGCGTACAGCTGCCGCCGCAGGGACCGGGGCAGCGGTTCGCCCCGGACGGTGCCCACCGTGCCCTCGGCGAGGTGGTGCAGCTTGATGTTGGCGTTCTGCGAGACCGTCACCAGGACGCTCCACGCGTCCTCGGGGCTCAGCCCGAAGGTCGCCATCAGGACTCCGCGGGCCAGGTCGATGACCGGCCGGGTCCGCATGGCACGCTTCAACTGGACGACCTCGGCGCGCAGTTCGCGCTCGGCGTCGGCGCCCTCCGCGGCGCGGGGCGCGACGCGGTGCGCCGACGCGAACAGCGGCGCCGTTCCCGTGAGGTCGAGCAGCCGCTCGACGGCGGGACTCGCGGACCGGACGGCGACCGTCCTGCCCTCCGCGACCGCGAGTCGGTGGACCAGCAGCAGCACGTTCAGCCCGGAACAGTCGCAGAAGCCGACGCCGCTCAGATCGAGGTCGATGCCGCGGCCCGAGGCGCTGAGAGCCGTGCCCAGGGCCTGCCGCAGGTCCTCGCGGGTGTTCATGTCGATGTCGCCGACCGCCACGACGGTCGTCCGCTCCCCGGCTGGGCGGGTCGCGATCCGCAGGCGCGCCGGCGGGTGTCCACCGGCGGGGCCGGGCGACGCCGTGGGGGAGGCGACGCCCCGGCCCGCGGGGCGGACTGAAAGCACTGGTTCCGACATGGCCGCCGCTCCCCGGGCATCCACCGTCACTGTCTCCTCCAGGTTCGGCTCCAGGATTTCACCCGTCAAGAGATACACGAAAAATGATTCACCCTTTGTCTTACGTGAATCGCAAGTCGTATGATGCGGGCCATGGGTGAAGTACCTGAGACACATTCCGGCTGGACGTTCCTCACCAACCACGCCCGGGTGCTGGCGGCGATCGCCGAGGACCAGAACGTCCGCATCCGGGACATCGCGGCGCGCTGCCGGCTGACCGAGCGCGCCGTCCAGAAGATCATTTCCGATCTGGAGCAGGGCGGCTACCTCACCCACACGCGGCAGGGACGCAGCAACGAGTACCGCATCGAACCGGGGACGATCCTGCGGCACCCGGCCGACGCGGGACTGAGCGTCTCGGGCCTGCTGGCGGTCCTCGCCCGGTACGACACCCGGCACGACGCGCCGCCGCAGGAGCCGCGGCCGGCCGCCGTCCCCGAACAGGGACCCCCGGCGTCCGACCGGTGACATCGCGGCCGCGCACGGTCCGCCGGCGGCCATGTGTGGGTCCATCCGTACGGGGGACTGGCAGGGGTGTCACCGAGCGGAACCGGCCAGAGAGGCGCACCCCCATGAAGGACTCCGAGCAGCGCAACCCCGTCGACCAGCACCCCCGGCCCGACTTCCCCCAGCAGGAGCAGCAGCACCCCGGGTGGACCGGCCCGATGGACCCGCCGCCGGACCACGGCGAGGAGTCGTACGAGGGCAGCGGCCAGCTCACGGACAGGAAGGCGGTCCTGACCGGAGGGGACTCCGGGATCGGCCGGGCCGTCGCGATCGCCTTCGCCAGGGAGGGCGCGGACGTCCTCTTCACCCACCTCCCCGAGGAGGCCGGCGAGGCCCGGGAGACCGCACGGCTCGTCGAGGAAGCGGGCCGCAAGGCGGTCGCCGTGCCCTGCGACATCCGCGAGGAGGAGCAGTGCCGCCGGCTCGTCGAGCGCGCGGTCGAGGAATTCGGGCGCATCGACATCCTGGTCAACAACGCCGCGTACCAGATGTCGCAGCCCGACGGCATCAGTGCCATCACCACCGAGCAGTTCGACCGCGTGATGCGCACCAACCTCTACGGCATGTTCTGGCTGAGCAAGATGTCCCTGGAGCACATGCCGGCGGGCGGCTCGATCATCAACACCACCTCCGTGCAGGCCTACCAGCCCAGCCCGCACCTGCTCGACTACGCCATGACCAAGGGCGCGATCGTGACGTTCACCCAGGGACTGGCGCAGATGGTCGCCGAGGACGGCATCCGGGTCAACGCGGTCGCTCCCGGACCGGTGTGGACGCCGCTGATCCCGGCGACCATGCCGGACACCTCCGAGTTCGGCAAGCAGTCGCCGATGGGCCGGCCCGCCCAGCCCGCCGAGATGGCGCCCGCCTACGTCTTCCTGGCCTCCCAGCGGGCGAGCTTCATCACCGCGGACATCGTCAACGCCACCGGCGGCACCCCCCTGCCGTAACGGCGGCCGGACCCGGCGGGCCCGTGTCCCACGGACCCGCCGGCGGCCCTCTTTGCGGACCGCCGCGCGCCCGGTTCGGTCGGCGGGCAGGGGGAACTCGGCGCCCATGACTGGTAACGCGGACGAGCAGACGTCGTACTGGATCGAGACGGCACCCCCCGGCCCCCTCCACCCGCCACTGGCGAGCGACATCACGGTGGACGTCGCGGTGATCGGCGCGGGCATCGCCGGGCTCAGCACCGCCCGGGAACTGGCCCGCGCGGGCCGTACCGTGGCCGTGCTGGAGGCCGACCGGATCGCCACCGGCGTCACCGGGCACACCACCGCCAAGCTGAGTGCCCAGCACACCCTTGTCTACGAACAGCTGCGGCGCACCCAGGGCGCCGAGGCCGCCAAGCTGTACGGGCGCTCCCAGTCCGAGGCGATCCGCCATGCGGCGGCGCTCGTGGCCGAGCTGGGCATCGACTGCGACTGGGAGGACGCCGACTCCTACACGTACACCCTGGACCCCGCGAAGACCGGGGAGCTGGAGGCCGAGGCGGACGCCGCCCGCGAGGCCGGGCTGCCCGCGCGGTACGTGACGGAGACGGACCTGCCGTTCGCCGTCACGGGCGCCGTCCGGGTGGCCGAGCAGGCCCAGTTCCATCCGCGCAAGTACCTGCTCGCGCTCACCGACGACATGCTCCGGCACGGCGCCCAGGTGTACGAGCACACCAGGGTCGTCGGGCTGAAGGAGGGCAAGCCGTGCCGCCTCACGACCGAGGCGGGACCGACCGTGACCGCCACGGACGTGGTGGTCGCCACGCACTACCCGATCTTCGACCGCGCGCTCCTGTTCACCCGTCTCTCCCCGCACCGCGAGCTGGTCCTCACCGCCCCCGTGGCGGCAGACCTGGCCCCGCTGGGCATGTACATCACCCCGGAGGAGGGCAAACGCTCGGTGCGCAGCGCTCCGTACGCGGACGGGCGGCGGCTGCTCATCATCACCGGGGAGAGCTTCCTGCCGGGGACCGCCGACACCGAGGAACGGTTCGGGCGGCTCGCCGGCTGGGCCACCGAACGCTTCGGGCCGCTCGACTTCACCCACCGCTGGGCGACGCAGGACAACAGCTCCACCGACTCCGTACCGCTGGTCGGCCCGTTCCACGCCGGCAGCCACCACACCTACGTCGCGACCGGCTTCGGCGGCTGGGGCATGAGCAACGGCATCATGGCGGGCCGCCTCCTGACGGACCTGATCACCGGGCGGAGCACCCCGCCGTGGGCCGGGCTGTACGACCCCCGGCGGGTGCGTTCGGCCGTGCGGGAGGCGCCCGCCTTCCTCAAGCACCAGGCCCAGGTCGCCAAGCACTTCGTCGGCGACCGGCTGCCGCCCACGTCGGGCACGGTGGACGACCTCGCCCCCGGGGACGGCGCGCTCGTGCGCATCGACGGCCACCGCTGCGCCGCCTACCGCGACGACGACGGCACGGTCCACGCCGTCTCGGCCCGCTGTACGCACCTGGGCTGCCTGGTCGCCTTCAACCGCGCCGAGCGGGCCTGGGAGTGCCCCTGCCACGGCTCCCGCTTCGGGACGGACGGCGCGGTCCTCCAGGGCCCCGCGACCAAGCCGCTGGAACGGCGTGCCGTGCCCGGTTCCGGCGCCCCGGCCGCGGACACTCCCGCGGAGGGTTCCTGAGGCGTCCCCGGCCGGGTTTCCGGCCGGTGCCGAGGGGGACCCGGTAGCGGTCATCCGACCTACGCCACAAGACGACGCGAACCCGGCCCCGTTCGAGGGCCGGGCGCGGAAGGAACGTGAGAGTCGTGACCACTTACGCCAGTACCCGGCACACCGCCGTCCGCCGTCCCGAGACCGGCTGGGCGAAGGCCCACCGCCGCCGCGTCGGCGGCGTGCGCCTGTGCCTGCCCGCCACTGCCGACAAGGACACGCGCCGCTCCGCGGCGGAACCGGAAGGCAACATAGTCCGGGGCGAGGACTGACTCACGGCAGCGGCTGTTCGGCCCAGATGACCTTGCCGTCGGGCGTGTAGCGGGTGCCCCACCGCTCGGTCAGCTGGGCGACGAGGAACAGACCGCGCCCGCCCTCGTCCGTCGTCGCGGCGTAGCGCAGGTGGGGCGAGGTGCTGCTGCCGTCGAAGACCTCGCAGATCAGGCTGAGGTCGAACAGCATGCGGACCCGGATGGGGCCGTTCCCGTAGCGGATCGCGTTGGTGACCAGCTCGCTCAGGATCAGCTCCGTCGTGAACTCCATGTCCTCCAGGCCCCACTCGGTCAGCTGCCGGGTGACCGAGGCGCGGACCTCGCCGACGGCCGCCGGATCGGGCCTCACTTCCCACTCGGCGACGCGCTCGGGGTCGAGCGCCCGGGTACCCGCGACGATCAGCGCGATGTCGTCGCCCGGCTTGGACGGCAGCAGCTCGTCGAGGACGGCCCGGCACGTCTCCTCCGGTGACCGGCCGGCCCCGGTGAGGGCGGTGCGCAGCAGTTCGAGGCCGACGTCGATGTCCCGCTCCCGGTTCTCGACGAGCCCGTCCGTGTAGAGGACCAGCCGGCTGCCCTCCTCCAGCGTGAGCTCGGCCGTCTCGAAGGGCAGGCCGCCCAGGCCGAGCGGCGGCCCGGCGGGCACCTCCGGGAACTCGACACCGCCGTCCGGGCGGATCACCGCGGGCGGCGGATGGCCGGCCCGGGCGACGGTGCACTGCCGGGAGATCGGGTCGTAGACGGCGTACAGGCAGGTCGCGCCCGTGACGGCGGCGCTGCTCTCGTCGTCCGCCTCGTCCTGGTCGATGCGGCCCACCAGCTCGTCCAGCAGACCCAGCAGCTCGTCGGGCGGCAGGTCCAGCGCGGAGAAGTTGTGCACCGCCGTCCGCAGCCGCCCCATCGTGGCCGCCGCGTGCAGACCGTGGCCCACCACGTCGCCCACCACCAGCGCGACCCGCGCGCCGGACAGCGGCAGCACGTCGAACCAGTCGCCGCCCACCCCCGCCTGCGCGGGGAGGTAGCGGAAGCCGATGTCCAGGGCGTTCTGCGCGGGCAGGGTGCGCGGCAGCAGGCTGCGCTGCAGGGTCACGGCCATGGTGTGCTCGCGCGTGTAGCGGCGGGCGTTGTCGATGGAGACCGCGGCCCGGGCGACCAGCTCCTCCGCGAGGGCCAGCTCCTCCTCGTCGAACGGGTCGGCCTTGACCGAGCGCCAGAAGTTCGCCACGCCCAGCACCAGGTGCCCCGCCCGCAGCGGGACCGTGATCAGCGAGTGGATGCCGTACTCCACGATGCGCGCGGTGCGCTCCTGGTCCTGGGCGAGCCAGCCGTGCGCCTGCCTGAGGTCGGGCGCCACCACCGCCTCGCCGGTGCCGAGGCTGTGCGCCTGCGGCGTGGAGGCGATGAACCCGATCCGCTCGCCCACCGGGTACAGGGGGGCGTCCTTGCGGATCCCGCTGAACGCCGTACGCCGCAGCGAGGTGCCCGCGTCCGGCTCCTCCCCCTCCAGCACGGCCTCGGCCAGGTCCACCGTCGCGAAGTCGGCGAAGCGCGGTACGGCCACCTCCGCCAGCTCCTGCGCGGTCCGGGTCACGTCCAGCGTCGTGCCGATGCCCACCCCGGCGTCGTACAGGAGCTTGAGGTGCTCCCGGGCCACCTCGGCCCGGCCGGACAGCGCGCGCAGTTCGGTCGAGTCGCGCAGCGTCGCGACGCTGCCGGCCGGGCCGCCCTCCAGGTCCGTGGGGCGCTGGTTGATCGCCAGCAGCCGGTCCCCGACGAGGTGCACCTCGTCCGTGGCGACGCGCCCCGAGGACAGCAGGGCGGCGGTGTCGGCGTCCAGGCCGAGTTCGAGGACGTGGCGGCCCTCGGCGTCCTCGGGGAGGTCCAGCAGGCGGTGCGCCTCGTCGTTGGCGAGCAGCAGGCGCCCCTCGCCGCCGACGATGAGCACGCCCTCGCGCACCGCGTGCAGCACCGCGTCGTGGTGTTCGTACATCCGGGTCATCTCGAACGGCCCCAGGCCGTGGGTCTGGCGCAGCAGCCGCCTGCTCACCAGGGCCGTGCCCGCCAGGGCCACCACGAGCGCGGCGCCGGCGGCGGTCAGCAGGAGAGGCATCTGCCGGTCCCCGACGCCTCCCACGTTCTCGGTCGTGATGCCCGCCGACACCAGGCCCACCACCGTGCCGTCGTCCGCCTGGACGGGCACCACGGCCTGCACCAGGGGCCCGATGGTCCCGGTGATCTCCTCGGTGAAGGGCCGGCCGGCCAGCGCCGGACCGAGCGTGCCGACGAACTTCTTGCCGATCCGGTCGGGCCGGGGATGGGTGTAGCGCACGCCGTCGGTGTTCATGACCACGACGAAGTCCACCTTGGACCGCACGCGGGCCGCCTCGGCGCGCGGCTGGAGCACCGCGGTGGGGTCGGGGGCGGTCAGGGCCTCGCGGGTGCCCGGGGCGTTGGCGAAGGTCTCGGCGACGGCCAGCGAGCGGTTGCGCGCCTCCGTCGTGCTGTCGTGGCGCACCTGCAGGACCAGCGCGCCCGCCGCGGCCACCACCAGCAGCAGCACGATCGCCACCTGCAGCAGGAAGACCTGCCCCGCGACGCTGCGGCCGGTCAGGAACGGGCGCAGCCAGGCGGGCCCGCGCCGGGGCGCGTCCTGCCCGGACCGCCCGGACTGCCCGGACTGCGGGGACTGTCGGGGGCTTCGCGGCTGCTGCGGCTGTCGCGGCTCCTGCGCGGAGCGGGCACGCGGGTGCCGCGCGCGGAGGCCGCCGGGGCGGGGGATCGACCGGGCCCAGGATCGACCCGAGAGTCGGACCATATGCCCATGTCTACACTGCCGGGGGCCGGGAGGCGAGAGGCACCCCGTGGTGCGGTGCCGCGGGCGGGCCCCGGCAGTGTAGGGCGGGGACCGGGGGAGACCCGACCCGGCCGCGGCGGCGCAGGAAGCACAGGCCGCGGGGAGCGCACGCGCCATGTGCGACACGGCTCTGCGGCCGTTCGTCACACAGGATCGGGTACGCGGTCATGCCCCTCACGCTAGCACCAGGCGACGCGGACGCGGGGGCCCGTGCGAGAACGGCAGGCGGAGGACGCACGCGAGATGCGCCCACGCAGGTTCTGCTCAGGACCTGCTAAGGGCCTGTCCGCGGCGCCGCTCGCCGGGCGGAGCTGCACTGCGGCCCGGCACCGGCAGGGCTGATCGGCGCCCTCCTGATCAGGTCCGATCAGAACAGTTCGAGCTGATCCAGGTGCGGCCCCTGCGTCTCGTCGCCGAACAGCGGGGCCGTGCCGCACTCGTCGGGCACCGCCGGGACGGTGGGCGGCCCGGCGGGCGTGTCCGGACGCGGCGGCGCGTCCTCGTCGAAGTCGTCCGGGGTCATGCGCGTCCAGTCACGTCCCTCCAGCTGACTCACTTGCCGTCTCCCGTCGCCGCTTCCCTCGGTCCGTGTCAGGTGTCCACCTTCCCGGTATCCACACGAAGCGATCATGGGGCGCGCCCCTCGTACACACGAGCGTGCACTCCGTACCGGGTACCTAACACCCAGCACCCCGCGCCCCTCACAAAGACTCGCGCGGTGTGCGGCAGAGGTGCGACGGCGCGGTTACGAGCCGGTGCGGCCCGGGGGCGGCGACGCGTCAGGCAGCCGCTTCTCCCGGGCCAGGCGTTCGGTGGCCTCGGTGGCGGCCGCGGTCATGCGCGCGAGGAGGTCCGCGGCGCCCCGGAGCTCGCCCGGAGCCGCGCCGCGCAGGGTCGCCGCGATCTCGGTGCCCGCGAAGGCGAGGAACCGGCCGGCCCGTTCGCGGGCCGCCGGGGTGGGGCGCAGGGTGACGCGCCGGCGGTCGCTGCTCTCCCGGCTGCGGTGGATGTGTCCGGCGGTCTCCAGCCGGTTCAGCAGCACCGTGGTCGCGCCCGAGGTCATGCCGATCTGCCGTGACAGCTGGGCCGGCGACAGCGGCGTGCCGGACTCGGCCGCGAAGACGATGCGGCCCAGGGCGAGCGCGTCCGAGCCCGGCAGGTCCATCCAGGACGCGAGGTGCTGGTTCAGCTCGCCGAAGGCGATCGCCCAGTCACGCAGACGCTGCATCACCTCGATCTGTTCCGGCGCCCACTCCGACGTCAGGGGATCCAGGTCGGTCACGAGTATCCCTTCGCTCTAAAGTAGCTTTACTGTAAAGCATTCGGGTAGGTGTCGGGCGACGACGAATCCAGGAGCGGACCATGACCTCATCGCACGCCGCATCACACGCCGTGATCTCCGGCGCGAGCATCGCCGGTCTCTCGGCCGCCCACTGGCTGCGGCGGATCGGCTGGGAGGTCACGCTCCTGGAGCGTGCACCCGCTTTCCGCGACGGCGGGCAGAACGTCGACGTCCGTGGCGTCGCACGCGAGGTTCTCGACCGGATGGGCCTGTTCGACGCCGTGAAGGCGCTGAACACCACCGAGACCGGCACGGTCCTCGTCGACGGCCGGGGCGGGACGATCGCCGAACTGCCGTCGAACGGCCCGGACGGCGCCACGGCGGAACTGGAGGTCCTGCGCGGCGACTTCGCCCGCGCGATTCTCGACCACCTGCCCCCGGGGGTCGAGATCGTCTACGGCGACACCGTCGCCGACGTCGACGAACACGACGAGCGCGACGAACATGACGAGCGCGACGAACACGGCGGCGCGATCACCGTGACCACGGCCTCCGGGCGGGTGCTGCACGCCGACCTGCTCGTGGTCGCCGAGGGCGTCCGCTCCGCGACGCGGGACCGTCTCTTCGGCGGGACGGTGAACCGTCGCGACCTCGGGATCAACATGGTGTTCGGCACGATCCCGCGCACGCCGGGCGACGACGACCGCTGGCGCTGGTACAACACGGTCGGCGGACGGCAGGTCCACCTGCGCCCCGACAACCACGGCACCACCCGCGCCATACTCGCCCACGCCCACGACGAGGACTTCTCCGCGCTCGACCACGACGAGGCCCTGGCCCGGATCCGCGCCTGCTACGCCGGCGCGGGCTGGGAGGCGCCCCGCGTCCTGGACGGATTCGACACCTCCGAGGACGTTTACGTCGACCGCCTCACCCAGATCCGGATGCGGACGTGGCACCGCGGACGGGTCTGCCTGGTGGGTGACGCCGCCTGGTGCGTCACCCCGATGGGAGGCGGCGGCGCCTCCCTCGCCCTCACCGGCGGATACGTCCTCGCCGCCCACCTGTCCACCGCCGGATCCGCCGGGCCTGCCGGACCCGCCGGCCTCGAAGCCGCACTGGCCGCGTACGAGGGCTGGATGCGGCCCCTCGTCGACAGCGTCCAGAAGCTTCCGCCCGGACTCACGCACATGGCCTACCCGCGGACCCGGCCCGCACTGGCCCTGCGCAACCTGGTCAGCAAGGCCCTGGTCTCGGCGCCCCTGGCACCCCTGACCGCGAAGCTGACGCAGGTCGCCGACACCGACCGGTCGCTGCCGAGGATGACCGTGCCGGCCTGAGGCCGGGCAGGGCCCCGCCCCGGCCCGGCCGTCCTTCGTTCGGGTGGAGCTGTCGAGCGGCATCGCCCGGTCGGGTGAACGTCGGCGGGCGGTGCCGCGCGGCGTCGCTACGGTTCCCCGATGACCTCGAACTCAACAGAAGCGCGCCCGGTGCGCTCCGCCGAACTGGGCACGCTCGTGGCCATGTCCTGGAGCCGTCCGACGCCCCAGGGCCATGTCCCCTACATCCTCGCCTGCTCCCTCGGGGACGGCGAGCAGGGCCCGGAGGGGTCGTCGGCGTCCGTCGCACAACTGGTGCAGAACTGCGGGCTCTCCACGGAGGAGGGCCTCGTCGACGCCTCCACCCGCCCGGCCCTGCCGATCAGCCTGCTCGTCGTGGACAGCTCGATCGTCCTCACCATGCCGCAGATCAACGCCCAGATCGTGCCTTCGGCGCAGTGGATCGAGTCCGTCGCGGAGCGCGGCTGCGCGTGCCTCGTCCTCACCACGCGCCCGTGGCCCGGCGGCGACCTCGACGACAAGGAGGCCATCGCCGCCTTCGCCAACGACGAGGAGACCCTCGCGGCGGCGGCCGTCGTCGCCCTCCCGGCCCGGAGACTGCGCGACCGCTGACGCGGCGACCCGGTGACCCGGTACGCCCGGAACACGCCGCCTGTTCGACCGCCCGCGGGCCCGTCGGGCAGGCGGCACCGGTCCGTCAGCCAGGGGCAGCGGTCAGCCGGGGACAGTCGTCCGCCAGGGGCAACCGTCAGCCGGAGGCAGCCGTCAGCGCCCCCAGCGCGCTGGCCTGGGTGCGCCAGTCCGACGGATTGGGGGCGGTCCCGGCCCAGCGCTGACCGAGGCGGTTGAGCGGGTCCCGGTCCGTCGTCCAGACCGAGTCGGCCTGCTTCGCCAGGTACGTGTCGTACGCGGCCGAGCCGGTGGCGTCCGCCAGGTCCGCGAGGTGCCGTACGAAGATGCCCTTGAACTGCTTCTGGTTGTCGTCGCAGGAGGCCGTGCCGAGGTCGCACGACTCCGTCAGCACGCCGCCGCGGGTCAGCGCGGGCGAGGAGATCGCGGCGTCCGCCAGCCGCTCGGCCGTGTCCAGGTACCGGGCGCTCCCGGTGGACCGCCACAGCTGGGTGAAGGCGCCGATGGCGAGCCCCTGGTTGTAACTCCACACCGTCTGCCCGTTGTTGGCGCAGCCCGTGGTGATCCCGTCGTTGACCAGACCCGACGAATTGATCATCCCACTGGCCAGGTACCAGTCGGCCGCCGTGGCCGCCCGGGCACCCCACACGGTGTCGCCGCCGATCCGCCGGTGCAGCGAGGTCGTGAGCCAGAGGTACAGCCCGTTGGTCACCGCGTTCTTGTAGGTGCGCTCCCGGTCCCACCACACCCCGCCGCCGCAGGTACCGGTGTCCCAGTACCGGTGCACGTACTCGGTGATGGTGACCGCTTCGTCGAGGTAGCGCCGCTCGCCGGTGTAGTCGTACGCGGTCAGCCAGGCCACCGCCCACCAGCCCGCGTCGTCGATCGCCCGGCTGATGAAGTGGCCCTCGATCGGGTCCGAACTGCGGCCGCCCGCCGGGAAGACGCCCTTGTTCTGCTCGTAGGTGCGGGCGATCACCCAGTCGTAGTCGTGCCGGCCGCTCCGCTCGGCGAAGTCGATCACCGAGGTGAGCGCGACGGCGGAGTTCCACCAACTGCTCCGCCACCAGCCCTCGTTCGTGTGGTACGAGGCCATCAGCGCGTCCGCCGCCACGCGGGCCCGGGTCGGTGCGGGCCGGGCCCAGGCCGTGCAGCTGCCCTCCTGGTGCGCCGCCTCGCGGCCGCAGGCGCGGACCGCCCCGCCGTACAGCAGCCCGCGCGGGTCCCGGGTGGCGAACAGCGCGGTCCTGGTGGAGGTCGCCCCGGCCGGCACGCTCGTACGGCCCAGCGAGGAGCCCTCGGGATGACTCGCGCCGCCGTCCCAGGAACGGTCCAGCCAGATCTCGTCGCCCGCGCCGCCGTTCGCGACGACGCCCCAGGCCGTGCCGTTGCGGTGGTCGACGTGCAGGCTGATGGTGCGTCCGAAGAGGGTGGTGGAAGGGACGGGGGTGTCGTCACCGGCCGCCGTGCCCGGGTCGGCGCCGTCGCAGACCGTGCCGTCGCACACCTTCGGGTACACCCAGTCGGTGCAGGTCACACCGGCGGCGTCGCCGCAGGCCCGGAGCCAACCGCGCCGGTGACCCACCGGGTCGGTGATGTTGTACATGAGGGTGCGGGTGCCGGTCCACGAGCCGGGGACGCTCGCCTTGCCGAGCAGGCCCTCCCAGGTGGCGCCCCGGTCCCAGGAGCGGTCCAGCCAGACGGCGTCGCCTGCCGCGCCGCCGTCGATGCTCGCCCAGGCCATGCTGTCCGGGTCGGACACGTGCAGCCGCACGACCCTGCCGTTGACGGTCCGGTCCGGCACCGGGAACGTGTCCCGCTGCGCCTTCGAGGGGTCGAGGGTGTCGCAGGCGAGCGCGCAGACCGCTGTCGCGGCGCGGGCGGGGGAGGGGAGGGCGACGAGACCGGTCAGGGCGAGCGCCAGGGCCAGGAGCGCGCCGAGGAGGGGACGGGGGCGTACCACCATGACGTACCGCCTCTCTGGAGGAGCCGCAGGACATGCATGCCCCACACAAGGCGTGCTCATGTCAAAGATTCGGCCCGACGCGGCTTCGGAGTGGCCTGGGCGGCCGGGGCGACGCTCCTACGCGAAGGCCGCGGCGAGCAGGTCGTGCAGGAGCGGGGCGCACGGATGGGTGTCGCGGCGCGGGGTGATCGTGTAGATGCCGCGGGTCGGGGGATCGACGAGCGGCACGGTGGTGACGTCGGCCCGCAGCGCACCCGTCAGCACCCCGGGGACCAGCGCGACGGCGTGGCCGGTGGCGACCATGGCCAGCTTCCCGGGCAGGTCGGCCGCGGAGAGGTCGATCCGGGCGTCCACCCCGGCGCGGGCGGCGTGCTGTTCGAGCAGGGCGGCCGAACCGTCGTTGTCCTCGACCCAGGTCTGGTCGGCCAGCTCCTGTATCGGCACCGGGTCGCGTCCGGCCCGCGGGTGGCCGACGGGCAGGACCACGACCATGTCGTCGAGGCCGAGGAACCGGCGTTCGACGCGCGGGTCGGGGGACAGGCCGGGCGGTGCGTCGGTGACGACGGCGAGGTCGAGGCCGCCGGTGCTCACACGCCGGTGCAGGTGCGCGCTCAGGCCGGGCAGCAGGCTCCACCGCCGGGGCCCGGTCCGCTCCAGCAGGTCGCGGACCGCCCCGGGGACGATGCCCGCGGCCAGGGACGGTGTCGCGCCGACGGCCAGCGGCCGGGCGAGGACGCCGTCGTGCGCCTCCCGTGCGGCGCGCACGGCACGGTCGGCCTCGTTGAGGGTCGCCAGGGCGTGGTGCCGGAAGACCTCACCGGCCGCCGTCGGACGGACACCCCGCGCATGACGCCGGATCAGGACCACGCCGAGCTGCCGTTCGAGACCGGCGATCTGCCGGGAGACGGCCGACTGCGTGTGATGGAGCTCGGCGGCGGCCGCCGACAGCGATCCGAGCCGGCACACCGTCACGAAGGTCCGCCACACCGTCAGTTCCATGAAGGCTCCATGGAGGCAGTATCCCTGCCGACCTTGCGGTATGCGCCTGCCGCAGGGCGACCATGCGGGATCTGCGCTTGTCGCAGGTGCCGTCCTGCACCACGGTGGCGGACATGACCGCACAGCACACGATCGCCGTCCTGGGCCTGGGACGCATGGGCACGGCCGTCGCGACACGACTCGCCGGGCAGGACCGGGACGTCATCGGCTGGACGCGCTCGGGACGGACCCCGGCGGCCGTCCCGACGACCACCGACCCCGGGGAGGCCGTCGCGAAGGCGGACGTCGTCCTCCTGGCCCTGTTCGACGGCCCGGCCTGCCGGCAGGTCCTCGACGCCGTACGGGACTCGCTGCGACCGGACGCGATCGTGCTGAACACCAGCACCGTCGCCCCCGCCGAGGCCGCGGAACTGGCCCGGCGGCCGGGTCCCCCCTACGTCCACGCGCCCGTGCTCGGCTCCGTGCCGGCCGTCGAAGCCGGCGCCCTGCAGATACTCGCCGCCGCCGACGACGAGGAGGCGTTCGACCGCGCCCGCCCGGTGCTGGCGGCCCTGGGCACCGTGCGACGCGTCGACGACGCCTCCACCGCGGCCGCGCTCAAACTGGTCGCCAACAGCGGCCTCGCCGGGGCCCTCACCGCGCTGCGCGACGCGCTGCGGCAGGCGGACGCCCTCGGACTGCCCCGCGCCCAGGTACTGGACGTGCTCGAACTCGGGCAGCTCGGCGCACTGGTGACCCGCAAGCGCCCGTTCCTGGACGGACGGGCCACCGGGTCCGGCGGGGCAGGCACCTCCGGARCCGGCGTCCCGGCGGCGCACTTCACGATCGGCGCCCTGGCGAAGGACATGACGCTGCTGGCCGCCGCGTCGCACACCCCGCTGCGCGCCGGCCCGGCCCTGGACGGCGCCCTCGACGGTCCCGAGGCCGACATCGCGGCCGCTGCCACGGTTCCCGCGGTGCCCGACGCCGTCCTCGAACCGCTCCGCGCCTACATCCGCGGACACGCCACGGGCGACCCCGGCCACTTCCGGGCGGCGTTCCTGCCCACCGCCCGCATCGAGGGGATCCGGGACGGCGTGTTCGTCTCGTGGTCCCTGGACGACTACTGCGCCCTCTTCCCGGGCGGACCGGCGCCGGACGAACCGGGCCGGTCGCGCCGTGRCGACACGGTCGACGCGCACGGCACCGTGGCCACGGCGACGATGACGCTCCGGCACGGCGCGGACACCTTCACGGACGTCTTCCTGCTGGTCCATGCCACCGACGGCTGGCGCATCGCCAACAAGGCCTACCACCGGCACTCCTGAGACCGGCCCCCGAGGCCCCGCGTCGGCGCCGGCGCCGGAGTGCGATGTCAGTGGTGGCTGCAAGGCTGGATGCCATGAACGGCGACGAGCAGCTGCTGCGCGGTCGGATATACGGCCACGACCACGACGACCCCGACCCGGGCCCCCGCCCGGGCCGCTCCTACGCCACCCTGGTCGGCGGGCCCCTGGACGGACTGTTCCTCGACGTCACGGACTGGTCGCCGGACCAGCGGGCGAGCGGTATCGCCCTCGCCACCGAGCTGGGCCGGTTCGGCGCGGGTGGCCGGGCCCTGTACGACCCGCGTCCCGGCGATCCGGAACACTTCGACTGGTCGGGCGACAGCCCCTGACGGCCGGATCCCCGTGCTCCGTCAGTCGGTCGGGGTGTCGTCCCACAGGCCCGGTGCCAGCAGGTCGTGAAGGCGGACACCCCGGGCCCAGCGTTCGAGCGCGGGGCCGTCGAGGAGGCCGGTGTCCCCCTGGCGCAGGGCCCACCGGACGTCGCGCTCCCTGAAGGTACCCCGGTGCACGACCAGTTGGCGGCGCGGTCCCGTGGCGCGCTCGCCCGTGCGCGGGTCCGGGAGGCCCTCGTCGGGTAAGGGCTCCGCCACCGGGCGGAAGACCACGTCCAGTTGCCGGCCGGCCGCGTCCCGCGCGTACAGCCGCGGCCGGTCCGGGGCGGGCAGCAGCCGGACCCGCCAGCCGTCCCTGCGCAACATCCGCGCGACGGCCAGCGCCAGCCCGTGGATGTCGAGTTCACGCAGTTCGTCCGCGGTGTAGCGACCGCGCCGGCGGCGTGCGTCCGGGCGGCGGCGCCGGATCCCGACGGCGACGACGAGGGCCAGCAGGCAGACACCGATGACCGGGGCGAGGATCCCGACGGCCCGGTACGCCGCCACGAGGCCCGCGACCGTCGCGCACACAACGGCGGCGGCGCCGGTGAAACCGGGCAGGACGTCACGGAACCTGGGCCCGTACAGGCCCTCGGCCCGCAGTCGGCGCACGGTGTGCCGTCTGCTCGAACGGGACGACCGCGACGACCGGGGAGGGCTGGACGTCCACGACAGGCGTGCCACAGTGCCAGTCCCCCCAACGCCGCGGTTGCCGTCCCCGGGATGGATACCCAGCCGGCGTCCTCATTGCTCCTGGGCCATTCGGTTCCTTTTCCCTGCCGGTGCGGCGGCCCGCATCCCCGATGGACGACAGGCCGCGTTATGCCGTCGGCGCCGACGGGTACCCCTGCGCGGATGCGGACGGGGTGTGTCTTCGGCGCACGAGGAAGCGGCACGTCCGGAAGCGGCACGTGAGGAAATGAGGAAGACGTGCAGATTGGCTACAAGCTGGCGGCCGAGGCGTTCGGACCGGCGGAACTGGTACGGCAGGCGGTTCTCGCGGAGCAGGCGGGCTTCGACTTCGTCGAGATCAGCGACCACTACCACCCCTGGCTGGACAACCAGGGGCATTCGCCGTTCGCGTGGACGGTACTGGGAAGCATCGCGGCCAAGACCTCGCGGATCGGGCTGGCGACCGGCGTGACCTGCCCGACCGTGCGCTACCACCCGGCGATCATCGCCCAGGCGGCCGCGACCCTCGCCCTGCTGTCGGAAGGCCGTTTCGTCCTCGGCGTCGGTTCGGGCGAGCGGCTGAACGAACACGTCGTCGGCCGTGGTTTCCCCGATACCGTCCGCACCCGCCACGAGCTGCTCAGGGAGGCGCTGGAGATCATCCGGCTGTTGTGGAGCGGCGGGTACCGGTCCTACGACGGCAAGCACCTGCGCCTTGAGGACGCCAGGGTGTTCGATCTGCCCGACGAGCTTCCCCTGATCGCCGTGGCCGCCAGCGGCAAGGCGTCGACGCGGATCGCCGCGGAACTCGGGGACGGCCTGTTCGCCACCGAGGGCAAGCCGGAGATCGTCCGGCAGTACCGCGAGGCCGGTGGTTCCGGTCCGCGCTACGCGGAGGTCCCGATGGCCTGGGCGGACGACGAGCACACCGCGGCGCAGGCTGCCCTGGAGACCTCGCGCTGGGCGCTGACGGGGTGGAAGGTCATGAGCGAGCTGCCCAATCCGGTCAACTTCGACGCGGCCACCACGACGGTGCGTCAGGAGGACATCCTGGAGAAGTTCGCCTGCGGCCCGGACCCCGCCCGGTACCTCGAAGTGGCGCAGAGTTTCGTCGACGCGGGCTTCGACCGCCTGGTCATGCAGAACGCCGGCCCCGACCCGGACGGTTTCATCGACTTCTACCGGCGCGAACTGGACGGGCCCGTTCGCGGGCTGAAGCCGAACGCCGCACACACCTGAACCCCACAGCGAGCATGACGGCAGATCTGCGGTCCGTCGCGGCGGCGCCCCGGCCCTACACGGCGCGCCGCCCGCGGGCCGTCGGTCAGCCGGCGACGTCGTCGACGCGCAACCGCACCTGTTCCTGGAGCCGCTGGAGGCTGCTGTCGAGGGCGGCGTGCACGGCCTCCTCGCCCGGGTCGTGGCTCTCGTCGAAGAACGACAGGTGCACGATCACCTCGCTGGCCCCGCCGTCGATACCGGACACCTGGAGCCAGCCGGTGTAACCGCCCTGCTCACGGGTGCCCCATTCGAGCCGCATCTGTTCGGGCCGGGCGCTCAGCACGGCGGAGACGTCCTGGTCGGTGCGGTCCTCGTGCACGGTGACGGCGGGCAGGTCCCCGGCGTGCACGTGCAACTCCTGAGGCATCCAGGCGTCCAGCCGGCCGACATCGGCCGCCTGGTCGAAAACGTGCTCGGGCAGGGCGGGCATCGTGCGTGAGCGTTCGTACTCGGTCATCGCGTCACCAGTTCCTCGGCTCGGGACGTACGACGACACGCATGCCCGGCCTGTCCACGTCGAAGCGACAACGCCGTAATTCCACCCATTGGCCTCGCTTTTCCGCGACGGCCCGTCACTCGTGCGTCACCCGGACCGGGTCGAACGACACCCGCGTACGCCCGCCGCCGTCCGTCCAGACCACCTCGGCACCGGTGCCGTCGGCCAGGACGTCCGTGACGGCCTCCGCCAGGGGGCCTGGGCCCGGCGCGCCGGTGAGGACGGCCAGGGACACATGGAGCGAGGTGCCCTCCGCCGTACCGGTCAGACGGGGCATCGAGGCCCACGGCACGTACGCCGTCCCCTGCGGCGCGCGGACCGTCCCGGCCCCGGGGTCCCATCCGTGCAGACCGTGCAGTGCCGAGACCAGAGGCTCCTCCGGGCCGGTCGCCCACCCCGTGTGGGTGACACGGGCCCCCGGGGGCGCCCCCACCACGCGGTGCACCCGCAGCTCGTACGGACCGCGCGCCACGGTCACGCTCTCCACCCGCAGCCCCGGCACCATGGGCGGGCCGCCGGCGAAGACGGGCCGGTGCCATGAGGCCGCCCACCCCCAGCCGTCACCGTGCCCCGCGCCGAGCGGATGGATACGGCGCCGCACGCTGCGCCGGCCGGCCACCTCCACCGAGAAGTGGTTGTCCGCGGTGTTCCCGGGCGCGGTCGGCCCGGTCCGGGTCGAGTAGGCCTGGCGCCCGTAGTGCGGGTCGTCCGCGCCGGCCGCCTCCGCCTCGTGCGGGCGCACGTGGTCGCTGCCGTGGTTGTGCAGCCGTACGATCCCGTCCCCGCGCGTCGCCTGCACGAGCAGGCCCGGCGCGGGCAGGGCCAGCACGCGGTCGGCCTCCTCCACCGGCGCGGGCTCCTCCGTCGCCGTCCACAAGGGGTGTCCGACGGGCGCGAGGAGGGCGACGAACGCCTTCGACGCCCAGTACGGCGAGGAAGGGCCCGAGTACGACTGCAGGACGGCCTCGTTCGGGCCGTACCAGCCGAGCCCGAGCAGTCCGTCGCCGGTGAGCGCACCGCGGTCGAGGAAGTGCCGCAGGCTGCCGCTCACCAGCCGGCGCGAGGCACCCGGCGTCAGCGGCGTGTGCCCGGTCACCGCACCCAGGCCGACGGCCGCGGAGGCGGCGAAGCGGTAGGTGAGCGACCGGCCGAAGTGCAGGGGCGCCCCGTCCGCGCCGAACATCAGCCCGAAGCCGTCGAGGTGCTCGCGCAGCCGGCCGCCGTACCGCGCGAGCAGTCCGGTGTCCCCGGCCAGGTGGGCGTCGAGCACCGGATACAGGTGCAGCGCCCAGCCGTTGTAGTGGTCGAAGGCGCGCCCGTCCCCGTCGGCGTACCAGCCGTCGCCCCGGTACCAGCCCTCCAGCAGGTCCAGGGCCCGCCGCCGGACCGCGGCCGTCTCCGCGTCGCCGCGTCCCACCGACTCCAGGAAGCCGGCGACCGTGTAGGGGAAGAGGTACCAGTTATTGGGCGCGGGCACGTGCCGCAGCGCGTCGCGCAGCCACTCCTCCACCCGGTCCTGGACGCCGGCGTCGAGGCGTTTCCAGAGCCAGGGCGCGGTCAGGCGCAGGGCCAGCGCGACCGACGCCGACTCGACCATGGGCTGGCCCTGGACGTCGTGGTCGCGTATCAGCGGCCAGGACTCGGTGTCGTCGCGGCCCGGCGAGCGGGTGCCCGAGGCCAGCCCCCGCGCGTACCGCTCCAGCCAGTTGTGGGGATCGTCGCCGCCCGCGCCCGCGACCCGGAAGCCGGCCGCGAGGAACGTCCGGGCGAAGCCCTCCAGACCGTCGGAGCGCACTCCCGAGCGCGACGGCCGTCCCGGCAGGTCGAGCAGGGCGCCGCCCGGGGTGCTCCAGCGCCAGGCGGCGGTCAGGAGCCCGTCGGCGACGGCCTCCCAGTGGGCCCGGGTCCAGCCGGTGCACGGGCTCGACGCACGGTCCTCGGAGGGGAGTTCGAAGGGGATGCTCATGCCAGGAACGCCAGCCTTTCGCGTCGTACGGGGTGCAGGAAGCCGGTACCGGACGCCCAGCGGGTGGTCTCGTCGAGCGCGAGGTCGGCCAGGCGCCGCCACTCGTTGCCCTCCGAGCCCGCCAGATGGGGGGTGATCAGCACGTTCCCGCACTCCCACAGCGGATGGTCCGCGGGCAGCACCTCGGGGTCGGTGACGTCGAGGACGGCCCTGATCCGGCCCGCCACGGCGGCGTCGGTGAGCGCCTCCTGGTCCACGACCGCCCCGCGGGAGGTGTTGACGAGCAGCGCACCGGCCGGCATCGAGTCGATCAGCGACCGGCCGACCAGGCCGCGGGTGGTGGGCAGCAGCGGGGTGTGCACGCTGACCGTGTCGCAGCGCGCGAACAGCTCCGCAAGACCGACCCGCTCCACGCCCAGTTCGGCGGCGTCCACGTCGCTGACGTACGGGTCGTGCAGCAGCACCTCGATGTCGTGCGGACGCAGCAGCTCCACGACCCGGCGGCCGATCAGCGAGGCGGAGAGGATGCCGACGGTGCTGCGGTAGTTGCCGACGCCGCGCGGGGTGCGCAGCCAGTTGCCGCGCGTGCGCGACTCCCGGAAGTCGCGGGCCCGCTCCAGGACCCGCTTGCCGGAGAGCAGGATCATGGCGAGCGTGTACTCGGCGACCGGCAGCGCGTTGGCCGCGGCGGCCGAGGACACCTCGATCCCGCGCTCCCAGCAGGCGTCCGTGACGTGTCCGCGCACGCTGCCCGCGGTGTGCACCACCGCCCGCAGCCGGGGCGCCGCCCGCAGCACCTCCGCGTCCAGCACCGGGCAGCCCCACCCGGTGATCAGCAGGTCCACGTCGGCCAGCACCGACCTGGCCCGCGGGGCCGACAGGTCGTCGAGGACCGGGCCGGGCGCGAGGTCGCAGACCCGGCGGAACGCGTCGAGCGTGTGCCGGTCGAGGACGGCCGCGGCGGCGTCCCGGGACATGGCCACGGCGGCACGGGGCCGGAAACCGGGGCCGGGGGCGTGCGGGGTCACTTGACGGCTCCGGCGGTCAGTCCGCTGCGCCAGAACCTCTGGAGCAGCACGAAGGCGAGGATGAGGGGCAGCACGGCGAGCAACGATCCCATGATCACCACCGGGTAGTACTCGGGCGACACGGACGCCGAGCTGTTCCACTGGTACAGGCCGAGGCTGACGGGATACAGGTCCTGGTCGGAGAGCATCACCATGGGCAGGAAGAAGTTGTTCCAGATCGCGGTCAGCTGGAACAGGAAGACGGTGACCAGACCGGGGCCGAGCATCCGCAGACTGACCCGGACGTACGTGGTCAGCTCGCCCGCCCCGTCCACCCGCGCCGCCTCGAGCACCTCGTCGGGCACGTAACCCCGGCTGAAGATGCGGCCCAGGTAGACGCCGAAGGGGTTGAACAGCACGGGCACGAACACCGCCCAGAAGGTGTTGACCAGGCCCGCCTCGGAGGCCATCAGGTACAGCGGCAGCGCCAGGACCGTCTGCGGCACCATGACCGCCGCGAGGACCAGGCCGAACAGCTTCTCCTTGTGCCGGAAGCGGTACTTGTCGAAGGCGTACCCGCAGGCCGTGCTCAGCAGCGCGCCGAGCGCGGCGCCGAGCACCGCGTACAGCAGGCTGTTGAGGTACCAGCGGCCGTACAGCCCGCCGTCCATGGCGAACAGGTCCCGCAGGTTGCGTACGAGGGAGAAGTCGCCCAGCGACAGCAGGTCGCTGCTGAACAGCGCGTCCCGGTCCTTGGTGGCGGCCAGCACCAGCCACAGCACGGGCAGCAGGGTGTAGAGGACGGAGACCGCGACGACCACGTTGACCGTCGCCCGCCCCAGCAGACCGGGGCGCAGCAGGGAACTGTCCGTGGCGCTCATCGGGTCTCCTCGGTGTCGGCGCGGCCGGTGAAGCGGGTGACGCCGTACGACAGCGCGATCGTGCACACCAGCAGGACCACCGAGGCGGCCGCCGCCAGGCTGTAGTTGTTGCGGGTGAAGGCCGCGTCGTAGATGTACATGCTCGGCGAGAAGCGGGCGCTGATCATGGGGGAGGACTGGCTGAGCAGCATCGGCTCGGTGAACAGCTGCAGCGCCCAGATCAGGGTGAAGATCGCCACCATCACGATCGAGGCGCGCACCAGCGGCGTCTTGACCTGCAGCGCCGTACGCACCGGCCCCGCTCCGTCGACGACGGAGGCCTCGATCACCTCGCGGGGCACGGCCTGCAGGGCGGCGTAGAAGACCACCATGTTGTAGCCGAGGTTGCTCCACAGGGCGATGTTCACGATGGACGGGACGACGGTGTGGATGCCGAGGAAGTCGATCGTGACGTCCGCGCGGGCGAACAGGTCGATCACCGGGCTGATGCCGGGGGTGTAGAGGTACAGCCAGATCAGCGCGGCGATGATGCCGGGCACGGCGTGCGGGAGGAAGAGGCCGAGCTGGGCGAAGGCGCGCAGCCGGGCCGCTCCGGAGTCCAGCAGCAGGGCCAGGGCGAGCGCCCCGCCGACCATGAGCGGGAGGTAGATCAGGCAGTAGAGCGCGACCGTGCCGAGACCGCCGAGGAAGGTGGGGTCGGTCAGGACGGCGGCGTAGCTGCGCAGGCCGACGAAGACGGTGCGTTCGGGGCCGAAGCCGAGGCCGGGCTGGTCGTCGCTGAAGAAACTGAGGTAGAGGGCCGTGCCGACGGGGATCAGGAAGACGGTCGTCAGCAGCGCGAAGAACGGCGCCATGAGGACGACGGCGGCGAGGGACTGACGGCGTCCGGCGGCTCTGCGGGCGCGCCGGCCGGACGCGGACAGGGCCGGGTCGCCGGTGCGGGGCCCGCCGGCCGGCACCCGGGACCGGGCAGTGGTGGTGGTCATGCGGTGTTCACCTGCCTTCTCGTCAGCTCAGGTGGAGCGCTGGGTGGTGGACAGACCGAGGGCCCTGAGGTCGGGCATGGTGCCCTCCTGCGCGGTGCGCAGGGACTCGGTCAGCGAGCCCTGGCCGCCGCCGACGCGGGCGAAGGAGTCCTGCATGACCCGCTGGGTGGCGCTCATCCGCGGTCCCCACAGCCAGCCCGCACCGATCTTCTCCGCCTCCTGCTCGAACAGGCCGTAGATGTCCTGCCCGCCGTAGTACGACCGGTCGAAGGCCTTGCGGCCCACGGCGACCAGGCCGGGGGCGGCCGGGTACTGGCTGCTGGTGCCGCTGGAGAGGCGGGCCCGCAGGGCGTCGGGGTGGGAGACCTGCCACTCGATGAACTCCATCGCGGCCTCGGGTCTGCGGCTGTCCTTGGTGACGGCGAAGGMGGAACCGCCGTGGGTGCCGACGGACGGACTGCCGGTGTCCCACTGGGGGAGCGGGGCGATCCGCCACCGGCCCTTCTGCGCGGGCCGCGCGTTCATCTGCGCGCCGGCGTCCCAGGCGCCGCTGAGCCGGGTGAGGACCAGTCCGTTGCCGATCTGCGCGTCGGACTGCCTGCTCTCGACCGCGTTCACGAACACGTCGTCCCGGTCGATGAGCCGCTGCCAGTACCGCGCGACGCGGCGGGAGGGGGCGTCGGCGAGGGAGACGTTCCAGGCACCCCGGGAGGTGTCGAACCAGTGGGCGCCGGCCTGCCAGGCGTAGGCGGCGAACTGCGTCATCCCGTCCGTCGGGAACAGCACGAGCCGCCGGCCGCGGGCCTTGCGGCGCACGGTGGCCGCCTGCTCGGCGAACTCGTCCCAGGTGCGCGCCGGCCGCAGCCCGTACCGTTCGAAGAGGTCGGCGCGGTAGTGCATCACCATGGGCTCGACGTCCAGCGGGATGCTGAACACCCGGCCCTCGAACGTGGTCTGCTCCAGCGCCTGCGGCAGCAGCTTGCGGCGCAGCGCGTCACCGACGAGGCCGGTGAGGTCCCGGGCGACCCCGTCGATGGCGAACCCCGGCACCTGCGGGTACTCGATGGTCGCGACGTCGGGCGCGTTGCCCGCCCGGGCGGCGTTGCTGAGCTTGGCGTAGCCGCCCTGCCCGCCGGAGGGGATCTGCTGGAAGTCCACCTGCACGGTGGTGTGCGTGCGGTTGAAGGCGTCGACCACCTCCTGGCTGCCGCGCAGGGCGGACCAGAAGGTGATGCGCGTGGTGCGGCCCGTACCGGCCGACGAGGCTCCGTTCCTCCCGCTGCAGGCGCCCACGGCTCCTGTCAGCGGTACGGCGGCCATCGCGGCGAGCACGGACCGACGATCGGGTCGTCCGGGCATGGCGCCTCCCGCGGCTCCTGCGTACCCGCGGCTCTGCGGGCACGGCTGTTCGGGACACGGGAATACTCGATGCTGTCGACCCAAACGGTCAATAGATCGATCAGAAGAAAAACAAACGCTCAAACGCTCATGCGCGGGGAGGGGTGCCGCCGTCCGTGCCGCTGTCCGCGCCGCCGTCCGTGCCGTCCCCGTCCACCCGCCGGGTGGAGCCGCGCACCATCAGCCGGGGCAGCAGCTCGACGCGGCGGGCGGGGTGCCCGCCGCTCTCCCCGAGGCGCCGTACCAGCAGCTCGGCGGCCGTCCGGCCGACCTCCGCCTTGGGTGGGGACACGGCCGTCAGGGGAGCGGTGGCGAGCGCGGCCACCACGTCGTCGTACGCCACCACCGAGACGTCCTCGGGCACCCGCACCCCGTCGTCCGCCAGGCGCTGCACGACCATCAGCGCGTCCACGTCGCTGTGCAGCACCACCGCCGTGGCCCGCATCCCGCGCAGCAGCTTCGGCAGGTCCGCCGTCTCGTCCGGGGTGTACGGGCCCTCGCGCCCCGCCTGCTCCGAGACCAGCGCCCACGCCGACTCCTCCAGCAGCGGATGCGTCCCGGCGATGTCCGTGAAGGCCGCCCGCAGGGTACGTGCCGTGGGACTGTCCTCCCGGGTGGCGAACACCATCCGGCGGTGGCCCAGGCCCACCAGGTGCTCCACCGCCAGGTGCGCGCCGTACCAGTGGTCGGAGCACACCGAGTCCAGGGCGTGCGCCGCGCTGCCCCGCCGGGGCCGGCGCTCCATGAGGACCGTGGGCACCTCCAGCGCGGCGAGCCAGTCGTAGTCGCCCTCCTCGGCGGCCCTGGTGTGCCACCGGGGGGCGAGCAGCAGGCCGCGGGCGCCGTCGGCCAGCGCCCTCTCCACCAGCGGGCGTTCCGCACCGGCCACTTGAGGGGCGATGTGCAGAGCCATGCGCATGCCCGCCTCCTCCAGCGCGGTACGGGCGCCGTGCAGCGTCTCGGTCAGGTACGAGTGGCGCTCCGGCACCACGACGGCCACCCGGTCCCCGTCGGCGAGGTCGCCCGCGGGGGCCTCCTGGGCGGGCAGCGTCGAGCGGACGACGCCGTGCCCGCGGCGCAGCCTGCCCTCCCTGGTCAGCTCCTCCACGTCCCGGCGCACCGTCACGACCGAGACCTGCAGCTCGTCGGCGAGGTCCCGGACCCGCGCGGCCCCGCGTGCCTGGACCGCCGCCAGGATCCGCTGACGCCTGAGATCGACCGGCTCCCGCACTGTGCTTCCCCCACCCTGGACGTTCATCCTGCGACGTTCGTTCTGCGATGTTCGTTTGAGCGTTTTCGGACAGCATAACGATCGGTGGGGCGCGGCGTCAGTGGTTGGCGGCCGGCGGGCAGCCGTCAGTGGTCGGCCCGGGCCGCCGTTCCGTCGTCGAGCGGGATGCCCAGGCGGTCGGCCACGGTGGTGAGGGTCGGACCCAGCGGGAGCGCGATCCGGGTGAGGGCGTGCACGTCGCCGCGGGTCGGGTCCCGGTTGACGATCAGGACCGGCTTGCCCTCCTGGGCCGCCTGGCGGACGAACCGCAGCCCCGACATCACCGTCAGGGAGGAGCCGAGGACCAGCAGCGAGGTCGCCGCGCGCACCAGCTCGCGGCAGTGCTCGACGCGCGGCGCGGGCACGGACTCACCGAAGAACACCACGTCCGGCTTGAGGATGCCGCCGCAGACCGTGCAGGGCACCACCCGGAAGTCGCCGACCTGCTCGTCGGTCAGGTCGGCGTCGCCGTCGGGGTTGATGGTGGCGGCCACCGGCGCGAAGCCCGGGTTGGCCTCCTCCAGCCGCCGGGCCAGTTCCCGGCGCGGGCTCAGGGTGCCGCAGGACAGGCAGACGACCCGGTCCAGGCTCCCGTGGAGCTCGACGGTCTCCTCGCTGCCGGCGGCCTGGTGCAGGCCGTCGACGTTCTGGGTGACGACCCCGCCGAGCAGACCGTGCCGCCCGAAGGCGGCGACGGCCCGGTGTCCGGCGTTGGGCCGGGCGCGGCCGAAGGTGCGCCAGCCGAGGTGGCTGCGCGCCCAGTACCTGCGCCGCGCCTGCGGGCCCCCGACGAAGTCCTGGTACGTCATCGGTGTGTGCCGGCTCAGACTCCCGCCCTCGCCCCGGTAGTCGGGGATGCCCGACTCCGTGGACAGGCCCGCCCCGCTGAGCACCAGCACACCGCCGGTGCGCAGCGCGTCGACGACCGGCCGCGGGTCCGTGGTGCCCGGCGGCAGGTCCGCGGTGGGGGTCCAGCTCAACGTGGGACGCATGCGCATGCCACCAGAGTAGGCAGACCCGGCCGCGCCCCGCGTGATCCGGCTCGCCTCCCTGGGCATGGGCGCCACCCGAGGAGCGCTCGGGGCGCCACCCGAGGAGCACTCGGCGAGGCAGGCGGGACCGCCGTCCGCCCCGGGCCGTCCACCGACCGGCCCTGCCAGGGCGACGGACGGCCCCTGCATGCCGACGAGTTCAGGCCGCGTGCGATCCCGCCCGTGGCGCCGCGCGCGGACGTCACCGCCCCCGTGGTCGCACAAGCGGAATCCCCGCGTCTCACCGACGCCGGCACGATCGCCCTGTTCGGAGGCGGCCGAGCCGCGCCGTCCGACGCCCGCCACCACCCGGAGCAGGTACGACGCGTCCGCGGTACGGGTGCGGGCGCGTTCGGCCGGTGGGCGTCGTATACCTCCCGAGGCGTCCGTCCGTGTCCGCGGCACAGGGCATAATGGATGGTCGGGAAGTCAGGAAGCGGCTCCGCAAAAGTACCCTTCTGTCTTCAAGGAGAGTCTGCTGMGAGCCGCCGCCTCAGCTCCTGTTCCTGCTCCCGTGGCACTCGGTGCCCCGCCCCCACGCCGTACGGATCGACCGCTCCCGGTCCCGCCAGGACGACCGAGTGGTTGTCGCAGTGCCCCCAGGGGCACTTGCGCCCAAGACTCGTGACCGCCGCACGACGGCGGGCCGCCGCGTCGGCATGCGCGCACTCCTCGGCTCCGTCGGCCCCGCGCACGCCGGCAGCCCGCTGCCCGCTGTCCACCCCCCGGCCGCCCCGGGGTGGTTCCCCGGAGGGGGACTGAGCCGCTGCGCGCTGATTCCGTTGGCCTCGCCGACTTGCGTCGGCCTCGCCGGTCCCGCCGGGCTTGCCTGCCGACTTGCGCCGGCCTCGCGGGTCCGCGACGGCTTGCGTAGACCTCGCCGGTTCGCGTCGGCCCCTCCGATTCCGTCGACTTGTGCTGGATTCGCCGGTCCGCACCGACTTGCGGTCCCGCCGATCCCGCCGGTCCCGCCGACCTGCGTCGACCCCGCCGGTCCGCGTCGGCCCCGCCGACTTGCGCCGCCTCGCGGGTCCGCGCCGAGTTCGCCGGTCCGCGTCGGCCCTGCCGACCTCGCCGACCTGCGTCGGCCTTGTCGGTCCCGCAGGCCCGTGTCGGTCAAACCGCCCCGCTTAGCCGGGCCTTGGCGGTGTCCGCGTGATCGAGCCGCCGACATCGGCCGGAACGTCTCTTCCGGGGCCGGACCGCAGGAAAACGTGATTGCCCGGACACGGGCCCCGTAAACGTCTGGTTCATGAGAGGTTTCCAAGAATTCGAGTTGCCTCTGAACACTCGGAGCTTCATCTCCGTATGAAGCGGGGGATTGCCATGACGGTCGGCAACGAAGCGTAGGAGTAGATCCTTGGGACGCAACACGCGCAGACGCCCAACAGGCGCACGACGCGCGACCATCGGGGCGGTCGCACTGATGCTGGGAGGAGGCGGGATCGTAGCGGCGAACGTCTACGCCACGGCCTCCGAAGGCACGTCGGGGCAGGCCGGTCAGGTCCTCGCCTCGGGCGCCGCCACGATCGACTGCCCGGACGTCGGCAGTGAGCTGGCGGCGGTGCCGGAAGGTGCCAAGACGGAGGTCGACAAGGAACTCGCCCTCCTGGACAAGCAGATCGCCGAGGCGTACCAGAAGCTGCAGAGCTCCGCGGACGCCATCAGGCAGGACGGCGCCTTCGCCGAGAACTCGATCATGAACCCGCTGAAGGACAAGCGGGCGGCGACGATCGAGCGCATCGTGGGAGCCGTCGACGCCGCGGGCGACCGCCCCGAGGGGCTGGACGCCTTCGCCCCCTGCATCCTGCGTGCCTCCGGCAACCAGGACCAGCCGGAGAACGGCCAGGACGGCGGGGAGAACGGCGACGGCCAGAACGGCGACGGCCAGGGCGAGGGTCAGGGCGACGGTGCCGGTCAGGACCAAGGCCAGGACCAGGGCGACGGCCAGGACCAGGGCGGCGACCAGGGGCAGGGCGAGCAGCCTCCCGGCAACGGCGGCCAGGCCGGGAACGGCCCCGTGGCGGCGGACTTCGTGGACATCTCCACCGTCCAGCCCAACGTGTCGAAGCCGGCCGCCCAGGGCAACGCCTCCAAGGGCTCCTTCACCACCGCCTGCGGTGTGAACGAGAACGGTCTGTTCAACTCCGACAACGTGATCGTGGCCCCGGGTGTCACCAACGGCGCCCACCACTTCCACGACTACGTCGGCAACCAGTCCAACAACGCCTTCGCGAGCGACGAGGACCTGGCGAACGCCGAGACGACCTGTGAGAACCAGGGCGACAAGTCCTCGTACTTCTGGCCCGTGCTGCGGCTGCAGAACGGCACCGAGGAGAAGGACGCGGCCTCTCCCGGCGGCGGCATCGAGGGCAACGCCGGCGAGATCGTCACGCCCAAGGCGGCCACGATGTCGTTCGAGGGCAGCCCGACCGGCGAGGTCACGGCCATGCCGAAGCTGCTGCGCATCATCACCGGCGACGCCAAGGCGTTCGTCAACGGCCCGGCCAACGCCAACGCCTCGTGGAGCTGCACCGGCTTCGAGGACCGGCAGCTGAAGGACAAGTACCCCCTCTGCCCCCAGGGCAGCGACGTGGTGCGCACCTTCAGGTTCCAGAGCTGCTGGGACGGCCGGAACATCGACAGCGCCAACCACCGCACGCACGTGGCCTTCGCCGACGCCAACGGCAACTGCGCGAACGACTTCAAGGCCATTCCGCAGCTGGTCCAGCGCATCGTGTACGACGTGGACGCGCCCAGCATCGCCGACGGGGGCAAGACCAAGCCGCTCTTCGCGGTCGACTCCTTCCCCGAGCAGCTCCACAAGCCGGTCACCGACCACGGTGACTTCATCAACGTCTTCGACGAGGCGCTGATGAACGAGATGGTGGAGTGCATCAACGAGGGCCGTAAGTGCGACGGCGCCGACGACGGCGGCAACGGCGACGGCGGGAACGACGGCGGCAACGGTGGTGGCGGCGAGGAGCCGGCTCCGACGGAGCCCGCCCCGGACCCGACGGACGGCAACGAGCAGCCGGGCGGCGACGACCAGCCCGGTGACGGCGGCCAGGACGAGGACCCGGCGGACGACGGCGGCAACAACGGTGGCGGCGACAACGGCGCCGACAACGGTGGCGGTGACAACGGCGGCGACGACGCGCCGGAGCCCTCCGAGAGCAGCGCCCCGCCCGCGGACGACGCGGACCAGGGCGACGCCGGCAACGGCAATGCGGACGAGGGCAACGGGAACGCGGACAACGGGAACGCGGACAACGGCGACGCGGTCAAGGACAACGCTCCCAAGGCCGCCACGTCCCCGTCGGCGGCCGAGACCGACGCGGCCGGTTCCACCGGCGGTTCGGGAGCCGACACCGCCCTGCCCGGACCCGAGCCCGCGGAGGCCGGCGGAGTAACCGAACCCCAGGCGGTCACGGGCGGACTCGCGGAGACGGGTACGCAGTTGTGGCCGGCCGCGGCCGGCGCACTGCTGGTGCTCGGTGGCTTCGTCCTGCTGCGCCGCATCTCCAACAGGTCGAACTGACCCCGGCGCACGCGCTCCAGGAGGGCGGCCGGACCCGTACGCACGGGCCCGGCCGCCCTTCGCGTTCCGCGGACCGCCCCGCATACGCCTCGTACGCCCCGCAGACTCCGTACGCCGCTGCGCCGTCCCGTGCGGGGAACGGCCGGATCGAGACAATCCGGTGTCTCAACTGCCCCCGCGCGACGCACTTCTTCCCGACCGGTGTGGCCGACGCGGCTCTTGTTTGACATATTTGCCTACCGAGTGGGGCGCGCTGGAGCCCGTGCCGGTGGTCAGTATCGAGAATTCGGCGGACGCCGTGCGACGGTGCCCGTGCTGAGGGTTCACGGGGAGAGCGGTGCGCACAGGCAGAACCAGAGAGATGCGGAACCTGATCGGCCAACTGGTCGACGGGATCAGTCTGCCCGTGCCGACCGACCCCGACCTGCTCTTCGCCGCGCTCATCGCGCGGGTGAGTGAACTGCGGGGCCGGGAGGTCCGGCTGGTCAAGGAGGAGTTCCCGCAGCAGACCGCCAGCGGGCTGTGGCTCGACCTCCCCGCCTACGACCTCGTCGTGGTGGACAAGCGGGCCACGCCGCTGCACCAGCTGGCGATCTTCTTCCACGAGGTCTGGCACATGCTCAAGGGCGACTGCGGCAACCACGGGGTGGGCAAGGCGGTGGCGGCCCGGATGCTCTCGACCGGCGCCGAACTGCCCGAACTGCAGGAGCCGGTGCGCAAGGTGGCCGCCCGCACCGAGTTCGACCGGCGGGAGGAGGCGGACGCCGAGCGGTTCGGCCTGCTGGCGGTCACCCGCTTCCGCGTCTGGCTGGAGGGGGAGGCCGCGGACACGGCCGTGGACCGGGGCCGGCTCGCCGGCCGTATCGGTGCGTCACTGGGACAGCGCAGGCCACAGGGCTGAGCCGTGGACTCCTCGGACTACTACATACCGGCCGTCGCCACGCTGATCGGCCTGGCCGTCAAACTGCCGGGCCTGGTCAAGGACTGGCGCGACCCGCTCGTACGGTCCGTCTGCCTCGTGATCGCCCTCGGCGGGGCGGGCTTCCTCTTCGCCGCGCCCCCCMCGATCACCGCCGTCAACGAGGCCACCGGCACCGCCAACTTCTCCAGCGCGCTGGTGTACTGCATCATCAGCGCCTTCAGCGCGGCCTGTCTGCTGCTCATCGTCCACTGGCGCGGGGGACCGCCCGCGTACGTGCGGCGCGTCTCGCGGCGCTGGCAGGCCGCGTACGCCCTGGTCGTCCTCCTGCTGGTCGTCCTCTTCGCCCTCGGCGACGCCCCCGAGGACCGGCTCACCGACTTCGACACCTACTACGCGACGACGCCCTTCATCCGCGAGATGATCGTGCTGTACCTGGTCGCCCACATGTCCGCCGCGCTCGTCACGACGGTGCTGTGCTGGCGCTGGGCGCGCCAGGTCGGCGGATGGCTGCGGGCCGGGCTGTGGATCCTGGTCGCGGGCTGGCTGCTGAACCTGGCCTTCAGCGGCCTCAAACTGGCCGCGGTGGCGGCGCGCTGGGCCGGCCAGGACTGGGGGACCCTCAGCACGACCCTGGCGCCCCTCCTGTCCGCGCTGTCCGCGCCCTGCGCCACCGTCGGGTTCCTGCTGCCCCTGGTGGGGCCCTGGGTGGTGTGGAACTGGCGGGCGGCCAGGACCTACCGCAGGCTCGGCCCGCTCTGGCGCGAACTGGGCTGCGCCTCGCCCCGTACGCCGCTGGCGGGACCCATCGCCTGGTACTCCTCGCCCCAGGTGCGGCTCACCCGGCGCGAGGCAGGCATCCAGGACGGGCTCAGCCTCGTGGCACCGTGGTTCGACACCGAGGTCCGTACGCGCGCCGAGGCCGAGGCGGCCGCCGCGGGCCGCACCGGCGACGAGGCCGTCCGGATCGGGCAGGCGGCGATGGTTGCCGCCGCCGTCCGCGCCGTCCGGCGGGGGGKGCCCGTCGGCGCCCGCACCCGCCCCGACCAGGCCGGGATCACCGCGGTGCGCACCGCACCGGTGGGCGTGTCGGCCGCGCTGCGGACGTCCCCGATCGTCGCGGCGGCCCGTGCGCACCTCGTGGCCGCACCGGTCGCGGACGGCGAGAAGTCCCCCACATGAGCCGTCCGGGCACCGCAGCCGAACCCGGCCCCACCGGCCGGCCCGTCCCGAAAGGCCGGTGAAACCATGGACCTCGTCTTCTACGTCCCCGGCGTGATCCTCCTCGTCACCGCGGTCCTCAACCTGCCGGGCATGCGCGGGTACTGGCGCGACCCCCTGATGGCGGCGAGCTTCTGCGTCCTGCTCATCGGCGCCGTCGTGTGCATCCTGTCGGCGCCGCCCACCATCGCCGTCGTCAACGCGCTCACCGGGATCGCGAACTTCTCGGCGCCGCTCGTCTACTCGGGGATGTCGGCGCTCAGCGCCTGCTACCTCGTTCTGATGATCGCCTGGCGGGGCGGGGAGCCCGGGCGGGTGGCCCGTTCGTCCGGCCTGGTGATCCGGGTCTACGCGCTGGTGGTCGTCGGCATCGTCGTCCTCTTCGGCCTGGCCGACGCGCCCGTCGAGCGGACCCGTGACCTGGACACGTACTACGCCGGGACGCCGTACATGCGCGAGATGATCCTGCTGTACCTGGTGGCCCACACCGCGGCCACCGCGGCCCTGGCGTGCATGTGCCTGAGCTGGCTGCGGAAGGTACGCGACCTCACCCGTACGGGGCTGGCCCTGATCGCGGTCGGTGTGCTGTTCGACCTGTCGTACCAGATCGCCAAGTACCTTGCCATCGGGGCCCGTTGGCAGGGGCACGACTGGGACTTCCTCTCCACGAGCGTCTCTCCGCCCCTGGTGGCGGTCGCGGGCGTCACCGTCGCGGCCGGGTTCGCGCTGCCGCGCGTGGGTCCCACCGCCGCGGCCAACTTCCGTGCCTGGCGGCGTTCCCGGCTGCTGCGGCCGCTGTGGCTGGAGATGCGGGACCTCAGGACGCCGGTGGCCGACACGCACTGGTGGGACCTGCCCGTGGTGCGCCTGGTCCAGCAGGAGATCGCGATCCTCGACGGCATCCTGGTGTGCTCGCCCTACCTCGACAACGAGGTCGGCCGGACCGCCTGTTCGGCGCTACGCGCGCAGACGGCCCTGCCGGCCCCCGCGCCCGGTGCCCCGTACCCGCATCCGTCCTCCGGCGGGCGGCGGGTGCCGGACCACGCGGAGATCGTGGCCGAGGCGGCCATGCTCGCGGTGGCCAGGACGCGCGTGTCCGCGGGCCCGGACGCGGAACGCCCCTCCGACGTGGGCCGACTGCGCTCCGTCGCGCAACCGCACCTGATGGTGGCACTCGCCCGAGCCCTGTCCTCGTCCCCCCTGGTGGCCGAGGCCCGCCAACGCGCAACACGTCAGCGAACCCCTGACGCCTGAACCGCCCCCAGGTCCCTTCACGTGAAGGCTGCGCGCACGCTTGGGGGCTGGTCGGTCCGGACCGCCCGGCCGTCGGACCGCCCGGTCGCCGGACCGACCAACCGCCGGAGGCCCATGGCGGTTTGTGGATCGATCATGGTTCGATCGACGGGTCGGGGCCGAGGGGATCCCGGCTCCCGCGTTCCCACCGGCGAGCGCGGACACACGCGCGACCCGCGTGCTGCAGCCGTGCGCCGCCGGACGTCGACAGAGAGGGCCCACCCATGCCTGACACCCACTCCGCCACCGTGCGCCGCGCGATCGTCGTCGGAGGGGGCATGACGGGCATGCTCGCCGCATCGGTGCTCGCGCGGCACGCGGACGTCACCGTCGTCGAGCGCGACCTCCTCCCCGAGGAACCCGGCCCCCGCAAGGGCCTGCCGCAGGCCCGGCACGCGCACGTCCTGKGGTCCGGCGGGGTGGGAGCACTGGAGGAGCTCCTGCCCGGCATCGTCGACGAACTGGTCCGGCGGGGCGCCCGCCGCACCCCCGTCATGGGCGGCCTGGTGTCCAAGGCGCCGTCGGGCCAGTGGTTCCGCCGCTTCACGTACACCCGGCACGTCACCCTCCTGTGCAGCCGCGATCTGCTCGACGCGGTGATCCGCGCCAGGGTGCTGGAGGACGGCCGCATCACCCTGCGCCAGGGGACCGAGGTGCTCGCCCTGCACGGCGGTGCCCGGCGGGTGTCCGGGGTCCGCGTCCGCTCGGCGGACACCGAGGAGACCCTGGCGGCCGACCTGGTGATCGACGCCGGCGGACGGGCCAGCCGCGCCCCCGGCTGGCTGCGGGACCTCGGGCTCCCGCCGGTGGCGGAGCGCACGGTCGACGCCGGCTTCGGCTACGCCAGCCGCATCTACCGCGCCCCCGGCACGACCGCCGACGGCTTCCCGATCGTCAACGTGCAGGCCGACCCGCGGCAGAACCCCGGCAGGGGCGGCATCATCACCCCCATCGAGGGCGGCCGGTGGCTGGTCACGCTGGCCGGCACGCGGGAGGGCAGGCCGAGCGCCGACAACGCGCAGTTCGTGCCCTTCGCCCGGACACTGCCGCACCCGGTCATCGGCGAACTTCTCGCAGACGCCGAACCCCTGACGGACGTCGTCACTACACGCAGCACGGCCAACAGGCGGCGCTACTACGAGAAGGCGGCCCGCTGGCCCGACGGGTTCGCCGTCCTCGGTGAAGCGGTGGCCGGCTACAACCCGGTGTACGGCCACGGGCTGAGCGCCGCCGCGCAGAGCGTGCTCGCGCTGCGCCACGTCCTGGAACAGCAGGACCTGCGCACGCCCGGCACGGCCCGGCGCATCCAGAAGGGGGCGGCGCGCCCGGTCGACAACGCCTGGAACCTGGCCGTCGGCCAGGACGTGTTCTATCCGGGCGCCAGCGACCAGCCCCCGACCCGGCGCGAAAAGGCCCTCGCCGCCTTCGTGGACCGGGCGGTCGACGCCGGATCGCGCAACCCCCGCGCCCTGCGCATCCTGCTGGACGTGATGAGCATGGAGAAGCCGCCCGCGCGGCTCCTCATGCCCGACATGCTGGCCCTGATCTGCCTGGGCCCCAAGAAACCGCCCCTCACCGGCCCGCCCCTGTCCCGGAGCGAACGCGAGGCCGTCGCATCCTGACAGGTCGCCGCACCCTGGCAGGGCCCGGCCCCGGACCCGGCCCGTTCGTCACCCCCTTGACCGGTGACGGATTCCCTGCGACGATCATCACAGTCCGACAACTGACACCGTGCAGTCGTGGGTCCGAGACGCAGGAGGCCGGTATGACGCATGAAGAGCAGGTTCCGGACGCCGCCGAGGCGGCGCGCCGCGCACGGTTCGGCGCGCTCCCGGAGCGGATCCGCCTCGCGGACACGGTCGAGGAGAAGCAGGCCGTCGCCCCGGACCCCGCGCGCACCGCGTACAACGACGACGAATGGCTCGTCCGCAACTGCGTCTGAGGCGCGGGCGGACCGGGACCGGGACGAAATAGGGCAGCCCGGTGGGGGCGAGGTCCCGCGGCTCCGGCACGGACGGCGCCGCGACGGCGCGCGCCGGCAGGACCGCCCAGACGACACGCCCGGAGCCGTGCGCGGTGTCCCGCACACCCCAGTCGCTGCTGAGCGTGCCGACCAGCAGCAGCCCGCGGCCGCCCTGGTCGTCGGGTCCGGCGGTGCGCTGCGCGGGGATCGCCAGCCCGCGGTTCTGGTCCTCGACCTCCAGGTGGAGGCGGTGTCCGTCGGTGCGCAGCCGGCACACGATCCACTTGCTGGCCGTGTGGGTGAGCGCGTTGGTGACGAGCTCGGAGGTCACCAGGACAGCGTTGTCGGATGCTTCGGGGTCCGTGCCCCAGGTGCTGAGCAGCTCGCGCACGTTGCGGCGGGCCAGCCCCACGGAGGCGGGCACCGGGGGGACGCCGAACGCGCCTGATCTGTTCCGGGTCGGGTCAGCGGGCAGTCGGCCCAATGGCTTGGGGAGAGAGGGCGGAGCCATCGCCGTTCGCCTTTCGTCTGCCTTCGCACCAGTGGTCAGCCGGTGCCGGTACCGCCGGGACGGCTGGACCACGAGGCACGAGCACCTCGTTGCGCACCGTGACGGTCCGCGGCCCGTTCTCCCCCAACTGGGCCGCTTCGCCACGCCGTTCACCGGGCCGGACGGTACGCCCTACTGTGGCATCCGCCAACATCACCCCGCAACCAGCAAGTTGAAATTTGCAATCCGCCCCGTGCATGCTTCGCCTGTCGAACGGGTGATCGTGACAGACTGCGACTTCGAAGCCGCTGCGAGGGGGTACGGGGTGACCGCGGAAACCGACTGGGGCGGCGCGCCCTCCGTGCTGCGCATGATCCTCGGCCGACAGCTGGAGGAGCTGCGCACCCGCGCCGGACTGACGTTCGAGCAGGCCGGTGAGGCGCTCGGGGTCAGCCACTCCACCATCCGCCGCATGGAGGCCGCCAAGGTGGCCCGGCTGCGCCTGCCGGACGCGGAGAAGCTGCTCCAGATCTACGGCGTCACCGACCAGCAGGAGATCGACACCTTCCTGAAGTCGGTCCGGGAGGCGAACAAGCGCGGCTGGTGGCACACCTACCGTGACGTCCTGCCCGACTGGTTCGCCGCGTACCTGAGCCTGGAGCAGGCGGCGCTGCAGATCCGCGCGTACGAGTCGCAGTTCGTGCACGGCCTGGTCCAGACCGAGAGCTACGCGCGTGCACTCCTGGGCGCCGGCAACCCGCACGCCTCCCAGGAGGCGACGGACCGCAGGGTGGCGCTGCGGATGCGGCGCCAGGAGCTGCTCTCCCGGCCCTCGCCGCCGCGGGTGTGGATCGTGATGGACGAGACGGTGCTGCGCTGGCCGGTCGGCGGCCCCGCCGTGATGCGCGCCCAGATCGACCACCTGATCGAGGTCAACGCGCTGCCGCACGTGACGCTGCAGATCATGCCGTTCAGGAACGGCCCGCACCCCGCCATGCGGGCCGGCGCGTTCCACCTCTTCCGGTTCCGGGCCCGCGAGCTGCCCGACATCGTCTACCTCAACGGCCTGGTGGGCGCCGTGTACCTGGACAAGGTCGACGACGTCGTGGTCTACCGCGAGGCCCTGGACCGCCTGGGTGCCCAGGCGGCGCCCGCCAGGAAGACCGAAGCCGTCCTCGGTGCGATCCGCAAGGAGCTCTGACGTGCACCAGCCCATACGCAACGGCATGCCGTCCCGCGACCTCGGTACCCGCGGCTGGTCCAAGCCGTGGAGCGACGACGCGGGCGGCGCCTGCGTCGAGGCGAAGAAGCTCGGCGACGGCCGGGTCGCCCTGCGCCAGTCCACCGACCCCGACGGCCCCGCTCTGGTCTTCACCCCTCACGAGATGACGAGCTTCCTGGCGGGCGTGAAAGCCGGCCGCGCGGACTTCCTGCTCTGACATCCTGCTCCGACGCGCCGTCGTGCGGCGCGCCGTTCCGAAACTTCCGCCGGTGCGGGAGCGTTCACCGTGGACCGACGACATGAGGGGAGAGCGGCCTTGCCCGACAACGACGGATGGCCTGCCGACCGGATCGACACCGAGAGCGCGCACTCGGCACGCATCTACGACTACGTCCTCGGAGGCAAGGACTACTACCCCGCCGACAAGGAGGCGGGCGACGCCATGGTGCGGGAGTGGCCCGCCATGCCCGTGCACATGCGGGCCAACCGCGACTGGATGAACCGCGCGGTGCGCTGGCTCGCCGAGAGCGCGGGCATACGCCAGTTCCTGGACATCGGGACCGGCATCCCCACCTCTCCCAACCTCCACGAGATCGCCCAGTCGGTGGCCCCCGAGTCCCGGGTGGTCTACGTGGACAACGACCCCATCGTCCTCACCCTGTCCCAGGGGCTGCTCGCCAGCACCCCCGAGGGCCGGACGGCGTACATCGAGGCCGACTTCCAGCACCCGGAGGCGGTGCTCGGCTCCGCGGAGTTCCGGGAGACCCTGGACCTGGGGCAGCCGGTCGCGCTGACCGTGATCGCGATCGTCCACTTCGTGCTGGACGAGGACGACGCGGTGGGCATCGTCCGCCGCCTCCTGGACCCGCTGCCGCCGGGCAGCTACCTGGCGATGACCATCGGCACCGCCGAGTTCGCGCCCGAGGAGGTGGGGCGGGTCGCCCGCGAGTACGCGGCCCGCGGGATGCCGATGCGGCTGCGGACGATGAGCGAGGCCGAGGAGTTCTTCGAGGGGCTCGACCTCGTGGAGCCCGGGATCGTGCAGGTGCACAAGTGGTGTCCGGACGGTACGGGGGAGGCGGGTGTCCGGGACGAGGACATCGCGATGTACGGGGCGATTGCCCGCAAGGGGTAGCCTCCGGCCGGGTGCGCGGTGATCCGGCCGCGGCCCGGTGGGGGTTGAGCGCGCAGTTCCCCGCGCCCCTGAGGGCGCGGGGGACCCACGTATCCTCAGGGCCGGCTCAAATCAAAAGTGCACATCTCCGGCCATGCGGGCGTTCACTTGACGATCGGGTGTGACACACGGTTGGCTCCGGCGAACGAAGAGTCGGGCAGTCGGCACACTCGTCCCGTCGGCCGCCGTGCGACTCCACGCTTCCATCCGGGGCGGGACCGCCAGGTCCAGGTCCGGGAGACGGTCCAGGACCACCTCCAGCGCCGTGCGGGCCACGACCTCCGCGATCTCCTGCGCCGGGAACGGGCACCGGTGCTCACCGTGTCCGAAAGAGAAGTGGGCACTGTTGCCACCGGTGAGGGCGGTGCCGTAGGTGCGGACCTGCGGGTCGTGGTTCGCGGCCTGGACGCCGAGCAGCAGCAGGTCGCCCGCCCGGACGGCGCGCCCCCCGAGCCACGTGTCCCGCACCGCCCACCGCCCGGCCACGTTCTGCGTGGGCGTGTCCTCCCACAGGACCTCGTTCATGGCCTCGGCGACACTGCGCCGCCCTCCGAGGAGCGACGCCGCGAAGCGGTCGTCCGTGAGCATCAGCCGCAGCGAGTTGGCGATCCAGCCCGCGGTCGGCTGGTGGCCCGCCGTGAGCATCACGATCAGGTCCTGGGCGATCTCCTCGTGCGTGAGGGCGTGCCCCGGCGCCGTACGCCCCGAGGCGACCATCCAGCCGGCCACGTCGTCCGCGGGCAGCGCCGCCCGGTCCGCCACCAGCCGGGCCATGCAGGCGGCCACGTGCCGCTGGCCGGCGCCGGCCTCCTCGCGCCCGTCGACCATGTCGTTCAGGGCGGCGACCAGGCCGGGACCCTGCTCGTCGGCGAACCCGAAGAGGGCGGCGAGGACGCGTACCGGCAGCAGCGCCGCGTACTGCGCCACCAGGTCGGCGGTGCCGTCGGCGCACACCGCGTCGATCAGCTCGTCGGCGTACCGCTCGGCCAGGGCGCGCAGCTCGAAGGGGTCGACGGCGTCCAGCGCGCCGCCGATCACCGCCGCACGCGCGCGGTGGTGCTCGCCCGAGGAGTGCAGGACGGAGGCGTGCCCGCGGCCGACCATCGGCAGCATCGGCCAGCCGTCGGGGACGCGGTCCCACTGGTTCCAGAGGGCGGAGTCACGGCTGAACAGCGCCGGATCGCCGGTGACCTGGTGCAGTTCTCGGTAGCCGAGGACCAGCCACGCCGGGATGTCCGCGTCGAGCAGCACGGGGGCCACGGCGCCGTACTCGCGCCGCAACTCCCGGTAGAGCGCGGTCGGTTCGGACCGGAACCGGCGTCCGCCGAGCAGTACGGGACGGTGGTTCACCGGGCCGCCCGGAGCGGTCGGGCGGTGGTTTCAGAGGTTGCGGAGGCCAACGAGCACCTGCTCCAGGATGTGGGGATCGGGACGGCCGCCCAGGGCGGCCCGGCGGGGGTGGCGGGCACTGACGCGGCCCTCGGCGAGCAGGTCGGAGAGCAGGATCCTGGTGATGGTGAGCGGCAGCCCCAGCTCGGCGGCCACCTCCGCGACGGCGGTGGGCCGCCCGGCCAGGCGCAGGATCGCCGCGTGCTCCGACTGCATGCCCGGCACCGGATCGCACTCGGCGACGACCAGCGTCAGCAGGTCGAAGGGGGTGCCTCGCGCGGACCGGGTACGCCCCTGGGTGAGGGTGTAGAGCCGGTCGGGCGCGTCGTCCCTGCCCGGCCGTCTCATGGCGTACGTGGCCGCGCGCTCAGGTGTTCGCCGAGTTGCTCCACGAGCCGGCCCATGGTGTGCCCGACGAGCCCGGTGTCCGCCTCCTCGTCCGTGACCACGGCCAGGTGCGCGCCCTCGCCCGCCTCGACGATGAACAGGATGCCGCCGTGGAACTCGGTCATCGCCGACCGTACGCCCCCGGTGCCGTCGCCGAACTGGAGCGAGGCCCCGTGGGACAGCGACTGGATGCCGGCGGCGATGGCGGCCAGCTGGTCGGCCTGGTCGGCGGAGAGCTCCGGCGTGCGGCACAGCTTGAGGCCGTCCCGGGAGAGCACGAGCGCGTGCCGGGCGCCCGGGGTGCGGGCCAGCAGGCCCTGCATGAGCCAGTCGAGCTCGTCGTCGGCGGTCCGTACCGCGGGTGTCGCGGGCGTCGTGGATGCCGCGGGTGCGGCCGGGACGGTTCCGTCGGTCAGGGCGGTCCCGTCGGGCAGGGCGAGGGCGGCGGTCGGGGCGGTGGTGCCGGTGCGGACGGTCATGGCGTGGGGTCGCCTTCCGGGTGGGG
>NZ_VDFC01000100.1 GCF_008369065.1 Streptomyces apricus
CCAGCACATTGGCCCGCGCGTTCACCTGCGCATAGGTCAGCTCCGCCCCTTCGAAGACCACCGCCACCGCATCGGGCTGCCGGTGCACCTGGCGCTCGAACAGGGCGGGAAGGGTGGTGGCCGGCACCGGCAGGGAGGTCTGGTTGTGGTCGTGCAGGACCAGGTGGCGTTCGGCGGGGTCGAGGGCGTCGGCGAGGCCGACCGGGGCCGTCGGGTCGGCGACCAGGGCGCGCAGCACCCGCAGGAACCGGGTCGCCAGGACGTCGGCCGAGGAGTGGTCGAAGAGGTCGGTGGCGTACTCGATGAGGCCCTGGGCCTCGCGTCCGGCGGGGGTGGTGACTTCGGTGAGGTTGAAGAACAGGTCGAACTTGGCGGTGCCGGTGACGACGGGGACGAAGTCCACGCGCAGGCCGGGCAGGTCGAAGTCGGCCTGGGTGAAGTTCTGCCAGGCGAACATCACCTGGAACAGGGGGTGGTAGGCGGTGGAGCGGTCGGGGTTGAGGAGTTCCACCAGGCGTTCGAAGGGGGCGTCCTGGTTGCCGTAGGCGCCCAGGGCCTTCTCCTTCACCTGGGCGATCAGGTCGTCGAAGGTGGGGTTGCCGGCGAGTTCGGCCCGCAGCACCCAGGTGTTGACGAAGAAGCCGATCAGGTCGTCCAGGGCATCGTCGGTGCGGCCGGCGATCGGGGCGCCGATGGGGATGTCGTCGCCGGCGCCGAGCTGGTGCAGCAGGACGGCGAGCACCGACTGCATCACCATGGAGACGGTCACGTCGCGGGTGCGGGCCAGTTCCTCGACGGCGGCGAACAGGCCGGGGTCCACGGTGAATTCGGTCATGCCGCCGCGGTGGCTGGCCCTGGGCGGGCGCGGCCGGTCCGAGGGCAGGTGCAGCGGTTGGGGGATGTCGGCCAGTTCCTGGCGCCAGTAGGCGCGCTGCTGGGCGAGCACGCTTGCCGGATCGTCGTCCTCGCCCAGCAGCTCGCGCTGCCACAGGGCGTAGTCGGCGTACTGGACGGGCAGGTCGGGCAGGTGCGGGACCTGGCCGCGGCGGCGGGCGGCGTAGGCGGCGGAGACCTCGCGGATCAGCGGCGCCATCGACTCCCCGTCGCCGGCGATGTGGTGGATCACCAGGGACAGGACGTGTTCGTGGTCCCCGGTGCGCAGGATGCGCGCCCGGATCGGGATCTCGCGGTCCAGCGCGAAGGTGTGCCGGGCCGTGGCGTCGATGGCCGCCTCCAGTGCGCCGGCGGGGACCTCGACGAGCGGCACCTCCAGGAGCGCCTCGTGCGGCGGCACGATCTGCTGGAAGGGGACGCCTTCGGTGTCCTCGGCGAAGACGGTGCGCAGGCTCTCGTGCCGGGCCACCACGTCGCCCAGGGCGGCGGCCAGGGCGGCGGTGTCCAGGGCGCCGGTGAGCTTGAGGTTGAGCGGGATGTTGTACGTCGTCGAGGGGCCCTCGAACTTGTCGATGAACCACAGGCGGCGCTGCGCGAACGACAGCGGCAGGCGCTGCGGCCGGGAGGCGAGGCGGGTGAGCGGGGGGCGGACCTGGACGCCGGCCGACAGGTGGGCGGTGAGTTCGGCGACGGTGGGGGCGGCGAAGACGGTCTTGATCGGGATCTCTGCGCCCAGGACGGTGCGGACGCGGCTGATCAGGCGGGTGGCGAGCAGTGAATGGCCGCCCAGGGCGAAGAAGTTGTCGTCGAGGCCGACCTGTTCGACCCCCAGGACCTCGGCGAACAGCTGCGCGAGGCTGCGCTCCGCCGCGGTGCGCGGTGCCCGGTAGGTGCCGGTGGTGAACTGCGGCTCGGGCAGCGCGGCCCGGTCGAGTTTGCCGTTGGGCATCAGCGGGAGGCGGTCGAGGGTCATGAAGAGGGCCGGGACCATGAAGTCCGGCAGGCGTGCGGCCACGGCCTCGCGCAGCTGGTCGGCACTGACGCCGGCGGGTTCGGCCGGTACGACGTAGGCGACGAGCCGCTTGCCGGTGCCGGTGCCGTCGACGGCCACGACCACGGCCTGGGCGACGCCGGGGTGGGCGACCACGGCGGCCTCGACCTCGCCGGGTTCGATGCGGAATCCGCGGACCTTGACCTGGCTGTCGCCGCGGCCCACGTACTCCAGCTCGCCCCGTTCGTTCCAGCGGGCCAGGTCGCCGGTGCGGTACATGCGGGCGCCGGGTTCGCCGTGGGGGTCGGCGACGAAGCGCTCGGCGGTCAGGTCCGGGCGGCCGCGGTAGCCGCGGCCGATGGTGCCGCCGATGTAGAGCTCTCCCGTGACACCGGCGGGGACGGGCTGGAGGCCGGTGTTGAGGACGTAGGCGCGCATGTTGCCCAGCGGCGCGCCGATGGGCACGGCCCCCAGGGCCTGGGGGGTGCCGGAGGCGGTGAAGGTGGTGGCGTAGAACGATTCGGTCTGGCCGTAGGCGTTGATGATGCGCACGCCGGGGAAGGCGTCGCGGGCGCGGTTGACCAGGTCGGCGGGGAGCGCCTCGCCGGCGAAGACCAGGACGTCCACCCGGGTGCGGTCGGCGATCTGGTCCAGGAGTTCGGCGAAGGCCGAGGGGACCGTGGAGATCACGTTGCCGTGCCAGGCCTCGCGTTCGCCCAGGACCAGCACGTCGCGGACCACTTCGATGCTGCCGCCGGTGCACAGCGTGGTGAAGATCTCGAAGGCGGAGACGTCGAAGTTGACCGAGGTGCCGGCCAGGGCCCGGCGGCCGGGCCCGGCGTCGATCTGCGCGGCGAGCTGGGTGATGCCGTTGACGACGTTGTGGTGGGTGACGGCGACGCCCTTGGGGGTGCCGGTGGAGCCGGAGGTGTACATCACGTACGCCAGGTGCTGCGGGTACAGCGGTGCGCGGCGCTCGGCGTCGGTGAGGTCCCCGAGGCCGGCGGCGGCGTCCTGGTCGGCGCCGTCGAGGTCGAGGTCGTCGAGGAGGAGCAGCGGGGCGTCGGTGGCGGGCAGCACGCCGGTGGTGGCGCGGTCGGTCAGGACCAGCCCGGGGGCGGCCTCGGTGAGGATGTACTCCAGGCGGTGGCTGGGGTAGGCGGGGTCGATGGGCAGGTAGGCGGCGCCGGACTTGAGGACCGCCAGCAGGGCGACGACGAGGTCGCCCGAGCGGGGCAGCGCCAGCGCGACCAGCGTCTCGGGGCCCGCGCCGCGGCCGGCCAGCTCCCGCGCCAGGCGGTTGGCCCGCGCGTTCACCTGGGCGTACGTCAGCTGCGTGTCCTCGAACAGGACGGCGGGCGCCTGGGGGCTGTGGGCGGCCTGCTGCTCGAAGAGGGCGGGGACGGTGAGGTGGGGCGCGGGTGCGGCGGCGGTGTCGAGCTGCTCCAGCAGGCGTACGCGCTCGGCGTCCTCCAGGATGTCGACGCGGCCGGCCGGCAGCCAGGGGTCGGCGATCAGCTGGCGCAGGACGCGCACGAACCGTGCGGCCAGGACCTCGACCGTCTCGCGGTCCAGGACGTGGTTCTGGTACTGCAGGGCCAGCCGCAGGTGCGGGTCGGCGTCCGCCATGACGGTGAGCGGGTAGTGGGTGCCGGTGGAGGGGCGGATGCCGGTGAAGGCGATGCCGGCCGCGGAGTTGGCGTCGTTGAGGCCCTCGCGGTCGACGGGGTAGGACTCGAACACCACCAGCGTGTCGAACAGGGTGCTCAGGCCGGTGGTGCGGTGGATGTCGGTGAGGCCGTGGTGGTGGTGGTCCAGGAGCGCGGCCTGCCGCTTTTGCAGGTCCTGCAGCACGTCGGCGAGCGGGTCGGCCGGGGTGTACTGCACGCGCACGGGCAGGGTGTTGATGAACAGGCCGACCATGGAGTCGACGTCGGTGACCGCGGGCGGCCGGCCCGAGACGGTGGCGCCGAACACCACGTCCTGGCGTCCGGTGAGCTGGCCCAGCAGCACCGCCCAGGCGCCCTGGACCAGGGTGTTGACGGTGATGCCGAGCTCGGAGGCGCGCCGGTTCAGCTCCCGCGACTGCTCCAGCGGCAGGTCGAGCTCGACGTGCCCGATCCCGGAACTGGCCTCGTGGCCGGCGTGGCCGGGCACGAGCAGGGTCGGCTCGTCGACGCCTTCGAGTTCGCGGGCCCAGGCGCGGGCGGTCTCGGCGCCGTCCTGGCGCGAGAGGTGGGTGAGGAAGTCCTTGAAGCCGCGGACCCTGGGCAGCACCGAGGGGTCGCCGGCCGATCCGTACAGGCGCAGCAGGTCGGTCATCAGGACCGGCAGGGACCAGCCGTCGAACAGGACGTGGTGGGCGGTCAGGACCAGTTCGGCCCGGCCGGGTCCGGTCCTGAGCAGCGTCAGGCGCAGCATCGGCGGGCGCAGGGGGTCGAAGCCGCGGCTGTGGTCCTGGGTGAGGAACCGCTCGAAGGCCTCGGTGCGCTCCGGCTCGTCGAGGTGGCGCAGGTCGATCTCCTGCCAGGGCACCTCGATGCCGTCGACGACGACCTGGACCTGGTGGCCGTCACTGTCGTCGACGAACGCGGTGCGCAGGTTGGCGTGCCGGTCGAGCAGGGCCTGGGCGGCGGTGTGCATGCGGGCGGGGTCGACCTCGCCCTCGATGTGGAACGCCATCTGCATCTGGTAGGCGTCCCAGGAGTCGTCGTTGAGCAGGGTGTGGAAGAGCAGTCCGGACTGCAGGGGGGTCAGCGGCCACACGTCGCTCAGGCCCGGGTAGCGCTGCTCCCAGCTCTCGATGTCGTGCTGGCTCACCTGGACCAGGGGCAGGTCGGAGGGGGTGAGGCCGCCGGCGGCGGGGTCGGCGGTGTGGTGGGCCAGTGCCTCCAGTGCGGCGAACCACAGGTCGATCAGTTCCCGCACGTCCTGGGGGGCGAGCAGGGCGGCGGGGAAGCCGGCCGTGACGTCGAGCTGGGCGCCCGACTCGGTGTCGATGACCATGGAGTTGAGTTCCAGCACGGACATGGCGGGCATGTCGGCGTCCAGGGGGGCGGTCATTTCGCTGATCTGGGTGAAGCCCAGGCCGCGGAGGTTTTCTGGCATGTCGGCGGCCGAGAAGCGGCCCAGGTAGTTGAAGCCGATCTGCCCGGTGGAGTGAGCGGCCAGCTCGGCCGAGGTGTCCTCGTTCAGGTAGCGCAGCAGCCCGTAGCCCAGGCCCTTGTCGGGGACGGCCAGCAGTTGTTCCTTGACCGCCTTGAGGACCCCGCCCGCGGCCGCGCCGCCGGCGAAGGCCTCGTCCAGGTCGAAGCCGGCGATGTCCAGGCGTACCGGGAACATGCTGGTGAACCAGCCCACCGTGCTGGACAGGTCCGCGCCCGCCACCACGTCCTGCTCGCGGCCGTGCCCCTCCAGCTTGATCAGCGTGGAGGACTCCAGCACCCCGCGGTCACGGCGCCACCGGGCCACCGCCAGCGCCAGCGCGGCCAGCAGGCCGTCGTTGACGCCGCCGTGGAAGGCCGCGGGAATCCGTGTCAGCAACGCCTCGGTGAGGTGCGGGGGCAGTTGGAGGCGGAGGTGGTCGAGTGCGGAGCGGGTGTCGCGGGCCGGGTCGAGCGGCCGGGAGCCCAGGAGCGGATCGGGTCCTTGCAGGACGGAGCGCCACAGGTCCATCTCGGCGACGCGGGCGGGGGTGTGGGCCTCTTCCAGCAGTGCGTGGGTCCAGCGGCGCACCGAGGTGCCCACCGGCGCCAGCTGCGGCGCCTGGCCTTGGCGGACCTGCTTCCATGCCTCGGCGAGGTCGGGCAGCAGGATCCGCCACGACACACCGTCCACCACCAGGTGATGCAGCACGATCACCAGCCGGCCCGCCACCGTCGCATCGGACGGGTCGAACCAGACGAACTGCGCCACCACCCCCGCGGCCGTGTCCAGCCGGCCCGTCGCCTCGTCCAGGGCGATCTGCGCCTGCTGCTGCCAGGTGTCGTCCCATACGCCGTCGCACACGATCCGCTCGATCAGCGTGCTCGCGTCCACCGAGCCCGCGGGAGCGATCTCGACGGCTTGGCCGTCGTGGGACGAAAGGCGGGAGCGCAGGATGTCGTGGCGGTCCAGCACCGCACCCAGCGTCGCCGCCAGGCCCCCGGCGTCGATGCCGGCGGGCAGCTCGGCCAGCAGGGACATGGAGAAGCGGTCGTAGCCGCCGCCCAGTTCCTGCATGTAGCGGGCGATGGGCAGCAGCGGGAAGGAGCCGGTGCCGCCGCCTTCGAACTCCTCCAGCACGGGGGCGCTCGCGCTGTCGCTCGCGGCGACCTCGGCCAGCAGGGCGACGGTCCGGCACTCGAAGATCTGCCGGGGGCTGACCTCCAGCCCCAGTGCGCGGGCGCGGGAGACGACCTGGATGGAGCGGATGGAGTCGCCGCCGACGGCGAAGAAGTCGTCGTCGACCCCCACCCGGTCCAGGCCCAGCACCTCCGCGTAGACGGCGGCCAGGGCTTGTTCCTGCGGGGTGCGCGGGGCGCGGTAGGTGCCGGCGGTGAACTCCGGCTCGGGCAGGGCGCGGTGGTCCAGCTTGCCGTTGGGCATCAGCGGCAGCCGCTCCAGGAGCACGAACGCGGAGGGCACCATGAAGTCGGGCAGGTGCTGGCCGGCGTGTGCGCGCAGGTCGGCGGCTTCTATGCCGGAGCGGAAGTCGTGCATGTCCTTGTCGCTGGTGAAGGCGGGCACGACGTAGGCGACCAGCTGTTTGGCGCCGGTGGCCGGGGCTTCGCGGGCGATGACGGCGGCCTGGCCGACGGCGGGGTGGGCGGCCAGGGCGGCCTCGACCTCGCCGGGTTCGATGCGGAACCCGCGGACCTTGACCTGGGCGTCGCCGCGGCCCACGTACTCCAGCTGACCCTGCCCGTTCCAGCGGGCCAGGTCGCCGGTGCGGTACATGCGCGCGCCGGGCGGCCCGAAGAGGTCGGGAAGGAAGCGCTCGGCGGTCAGGTCGGGGCGGCCGCGGTAGCCGGCGGCCACCTCTCCGGCGATGTAGAGCTCTCCTGCGACGCCGGGCAGCACCGGGCGCAGGCCGGGGCCCAGGACGTAGGCGCGCATGTTGCCCAGCGGCCGTCCGATGGGCATGTTGCCGGTGCCCTCCCAGGTCTCCTGGGGCGGGAGGGTGAAGGTGGTGGCGTAGAAGGACTCGGTCTGGCCGTAGGCGTTGATGATCCGGATGTCCGGACGCGCCTGCCGCAACCGTCCCACCAGCGAGGCGGGCAGCGCCTCACCGGCGAACACCACCGTGTCCAGGGCGGTGTGCGAGACGGCCTGGTCCAGCAGTTCGGCGAACGCGGACGGAACGGTGGACACGATGTGCCCGCCCCACTCCTCGCGCTCCCCCAGCACCAGCACATCGCGCACCACCTCGACCGTGCCGCCGTGGCACAAACTGGTGAAGACCTCGAAGACCGACACGTCGAAGTTGACCGACGTCCCCGCCAGCGCCACCCGCCCCGGTCCCGCCCCGATCAGCTGCGCCAGGTGCGTGATGCCGTTGACGACGTTGCGGTGCGTGACGGCAACGCCCTTGGGGGTGCCGCTGGAGCCGGAGGTGTACATCACGTACGCCGGGGTGTCCGGTCGCAGGTCCTGGTGGGGGCCGGCGTCGTCCTGGCCGTCTTGGGGGTGGTCCAGGTCGATGTGGTCCAGGTGCAGCAGGGGGGTGTCGGTGGCGGGCAGGACGGGCGCGGTGGTGGTGTCGGTCAGGATCAGCCGTGGTGCGGCCTCGGCCAGGATGTGCGCCAGGCGGTGGCTGGGGTACTTCGGGTCCACCGGCAGATACGCCGCGCCCGACTTGAGCACTCCCAGCATTCCCACGATCAGGTCCGCCGAGCGCGGCAGCGCCAGTGCCACCACCGCACCCGGACCCGCCCCGCGCCCCACCAGCTCCCGCGCCAGCACATTGGCCCGCGCGTTCACCTGCGCATAGGTCAGCTCCGCCCCTTCGAAGACCACCGCCACCGCATCGGGCTGCCGGTGCACCTGGCGCTCGAACAGGGCGGGAAGGGTGGTGTCGGCGATGTGGGTCGCGGTGGCGTTGGTCTGGGCGAGTGCGCGGTGTTCGGCGGGCTCCAGGAGGTCGAGGGCGGCCACCGGTGCGGCGGGGTCGGCCGTCAGGGCTTGCAGGACGCGTACGTAGCGGGCTGCGACGGACTGGACCGTGGAGTGGTCGAAGAGGCCGGTGGCGTACTCGATGGTGCCGCGGGCCCCGCCGTGTCCGTCCGGGGCGACGTTGAATTCGAGGTCGAACTTGGCGGTCTTGGTGCCCAGTTGCTCGAAGTCGAGCCGGGTGGCGAGTCCCGGCAGGTCGATCTCGGCGCGGGTGATGTTCTGCCAGGCGAAGAAGACCTGGAAGAGGGGGTTGTAGGCGGTGGAGCGTTCGGGGCTGAGTGTGTCGACGAGCATGTCGAAGGGGACGTCCTGGTGCTCGTAGGCTCCCAGTGCCTTGTCCTTCACCTGGTCGAGGAGGTCCTCGAAGGTGGGGTCGCCGTCCAGCTGCATCCGCAGCACCCAGGTGTTGACGAAGAAGCCGATGAGGTCGTTGAGGGCGTCGTCGGTGCGGCCGGCGATCGGGGCGCCGACGGGGATGTCGTGGCCGGCGCCCAGGTGGTGCAGCAGGACGCCGAGTGCCGCCTGCAGGACCATGGACACGCTCAGGCCGCGGTCCTGGGCCAGCTGCTCGACCTCGGCCCGCAGTGCGGGGTCGATGCGGAACTCCACGTGGTCGCCGGCGTGGCCGGCCACCGCCGGGCGGGGCCGGTCCAGGGGCAGGTTCAGCGGCTGGTCCATGTCCGCGAGCTGTTCGCGCCAGTGGGCCAGCTGCTGGGACAGCAGGGAGTGGGGGTCCTCGGCGTCGCCGAGCAGGTCGCGCTGCCACAGCGTGTAGTCGGAGTACTGGATGTCCAGTTCCTCCCAGCCGGGGGTGTCGCCGGCGCGGCGGGCGGTGTAGGCGAGCGAGAGGTCGCGCAGCAGCGGGACCGCCGATTCGCCGTCCGCGGCGATGTGGTGGAAGAGCAGGACCAGGACGTGGGCGTCGGGGGCGTGGCGCAGCAGGCGGGCCCGGAAGGGGATCTGCGCGTACAGGTCGAAGGCGTAGGAGATGGTCTCCTGGACGGCGTGGTCCACCTCGTCCGGTGCCACCGGCACGACCGGTACCTCCACGACCGCTTCGCCGACGGGCAGGATCCGCTGGTAGGGGACTCCCTGCTCCTCGAAGAGGACGGTGCGCAGGACCTCGTGCCGGGCGACCAGGTCCTGGATCGCGGCCGTGAGCGCTGCGGTGTCCAGGTCGCCCGTCAGGTGCAGGGCGAGGGGGACGTTGTAGGTCTCCGAGGCCCCTTCGAAGCGGTCGAGGAACCACAGACGGCGCTGGGCGTAGGACAAGGGGATCACTTTGGGTCTACTCCTTGGTCATCTTGCGTAGACGGGGCCGGCTCTTGGTGGTGTCCGTGGCCTGGACTCGACCCGAAAGCTCCGCAATGGTCGGGTACTGGAAGATCGTGCGGATCGATACCTCGAGCCCCAGGGAGCGGCGCATCCGGCCGATCACCCGGGTCGCCTTGAGCGAGTTGCCGCCCAGGCCGAAGAAGCTGTCGTGGATGCCCACCTGTTCGACGCCCAGGACCTCGGCGAACAGTGCGCACAGCGCCTGTTCCTGCGGGGTGCGGCCGGGGGCGGGGGCCTCG
>NZ_VDFC01000101.1 GCF_008369065.1 Streptomyces apricus
GCCGCCGGTCCCCCGCGAGGCGCAGGTGACGGCCGCGCTGCTCGATCTCACCGACACCCTGGCCGGTGACTTCGACCCGGCCGGCTTCCTGCACCGCGTCACCCGCCACTGCCTGAACCTGCTCGACATCAGCGACGCCGCGATCATGCTCTGCGCCGCCGGCAGCCCGCTGTGCCTGGTCGCCCACACCTGCGAGAGCGTCAAACAGGTGGAACTCTTCGAACTCGACGCGCGTGAAGGTCCCGGCCACACCGCCTACCAGCGTGCTCTGGCTGTCGAACACTCCCACACCACCGATCCCTCGCCCTGGCCCGGCTTCACCGCCCGCATCCACGACGCCGGCTACCGCTCCGTGCACGCCGTGCCGATCCGGCTGCGTACCCAGAGCCTGGGCGCACTCACCCTCTTCCGCCGCGCCGGCGGCCCCCTGACGGACGCCGACAGGCACCTCGCCCAGGCCCTGGCCGACGCCACCGCCCTCTCCCTGCTCCAGCAGAACGCCCTGGCGGACCACCGCACCCTCACCACCCAGCTCCAGCACGCACTGGACTCACGCAGCATCATCGAACAGGCCAAGGGCTATCTCGCCTCCCATCTGTCCATCACCCCCGCCAGCGCCTTCCACCTCCTGCGCACCTACGCCCGCCACAACCAGCTCCGCATCAGCGACCTCTCCCACAACATCCTCAACGGCACCATCCACCTCCCACCCCCCACCACTGACACCAGTGGTGGTGGGGGTGCCGGTGCCGGAGGGGCAGAGGAGCCGCCTGTCCCACCATCCCCCTGACGACACGCCGGAACGGGAACAGCCAAATGCGCCCGTGCCGCCCATGGGTTCCGGGGGAAGCGCGATACCCGACAGGGTGCCTCATGACGAGGTGCCTCGCTTTCCCCTCGCACCAAAGCCGTTCACGTGCAGTACACCACCGGCCGCGGACCACCCGACGGCGCACGGCCCGGCCGCGCTCGACGACCGGATGCATGGAGGGCCTGCTCGGTACACGTCGTCCAACCCCTGGTCGTTGCCGGCCGCCCACGCGCCGACGGTGCGCTCCCAGCGGTGCACGTTCATCGTGCGGAACCCCACCGCACGCCGACGCGGCCTCTCGACACGGGACTGGTTGGCAGGGCGGAGCTCCACGCGGGTGGCGCGGCCGTCGCGGTCGGGGCGGGCGCACAGGTAGCGGGCCACGTTCTCGCGGCGCACCGTGCGCTAGACCTGCTCGATCGCGGCGAGGTTCTTGCGCGAGGGCGTACGGGTGTCGGCCTGCCAGGCGCGCAGGGCGCGGCCGGCCGTCACGGACACCCAGGAGGTCCTGGCGGAGCGCTGCATGACAGGTTCGACGCAGGAGTGGCCCTTCGCCGAGTGGATCGCCCCCCGCTCCGATCTGCGGGTTCGGGCCTTCGCTCAGAGTGCTGCCCCGCCACGACGCGATGGTGAGGACTCATGAGGGCGACGAAAGCCGCCAGGCTCGGGACGGAACAGCTTAGACCCCGCTGTCCCGTCCTGCCCTGCCCTGTGCGCGGTCACATGCCGGCCCCAGGCGGACCGGCTCAGGGAAAGTCCCGGATTTTGCGTTACCAGGTCATATATAGCGGTGCGCCGTCCCTGATCCCCCTCAGCGTGCCTGCACGCCCGCTTCTTGGAAGAAGGAAGAAAAGACAGGAATAAAGCGGACCGCGCGAGACCGAGGCTCTGCCGGGTGGCTGTGGAACTTTGAGGGGGAGTCGCCCGGGGAGTCTTTGAGGGTTTCTCGGTGTGATCGATCGTGATGCCTGGTGATGTCGCTCGTCGCTGCGCTGATGACCAGTGCGGAATGTGGTGCGTGTCGGGGGCGGATTGTCTAGGTTGTGGAACCAGGGTTTACGTCGTCGTCGGCCGAGGGTTTGCCGTGTGGCACAGGTACAGACGGACGGGGCGGGTGGGTCATGTGTGCTGCTGGAGCGGGCAACGGGTCTGATCGCGAGGTGGGTTTGTCTGCCGAGGTCCGCCGGGCGCTGCTGGAGATGACGCAGGCCGGCGGTCTGCGCTCGGTTGCCGCGCTGACCTGTGAGGCGGTTGCCGGTATCGGCGCGGTGTCCCTGGTGCTGACCGCGGGCGAGATCGCGGCGACGCCTTTGTGCCTGAGCCGTAGCGGCGAACTGGCCGGGCATGCGGTGGCTTTGCAGCTCGCCCTTGGCGAGGGGCCGGACTTCACCGCTCATCAGATGCGGCGGCCACTGCTTGTTGAGGATCTTTCCGGTTCGGCTGTGCATGCGGACTGGACGGTCTTTCCCGGCGAGGCGCTCGCGCACGGTATCCGGGCATCTTTCGCGTTTCCCCTGCTGGTGCACGGGCAGCCGGTCGCGGTCCTGACGTGCTACCGCAGCCGGCCCGGACCCCTGTCCCCGGACGCGCTACTGGCCGCGCAGGTCCAGGTGTCCGCAGCCGGCGTGCTGTTACTGCATGACGCCCGCCTTCCCGGCCCGTTCCTCGACGGTCTGGCGGTGGGTGATGAAGTACTGCCCGCTTCGGTGGCCGTCCTGCATCAGGCGATCGGCTTCCTGCGCGCTCCGGGGCTCTGTACTGTCGAAGAAGCACTGGCAACGTTGCGTGCCTACGCCTTCGCGCACCAACGTCCCCTTGACGAGGTTGCTGATGACGTCGTCAACCGACGTCTGACCCTGCACGTCAAGGGAGCATCCTCATGACGCACGACCCACCGCAGGAGCCTTCGTGGCAGGAGTTACTGGTCAATGCCTTGCTCGCCCTGACCGGTGCCCGAAACGGAGCGTTCGATCCCCGCGCCCACGCCGCCTTACTGGTGCAGCACGGTGCCCTGCTGGTGGAGGCCACATCCGTGGGGGTGGAACTGGCGGACGTGCTGCACCAGCTACATCCCACCACCGCTTCCACGACGGCCGGCTCCGTATTCGCTCAGAGCCCCGCGCATGCCAGCGGCCCCAGCGCACACGCGCACGGCACCGGCGCACCCGTCACCGCCGTCGGCCTGCAGGACGCCGACTCACCGTGGCCCGCCCAGCGCGCCGACGCCACCACGGCCGGCTTCCACTCGCTGCACGCCGTCCCGGTGACCAAGGACGAGCGGGCTTTCGGAGTGCTGGTCTTCTACCGCAGCAACGATCTTCCCTTCAGCCCGCAGGACCGCGCCCGCGCCGGAGCGCTGGCGGACATCGCAGCGATCGCCCTGGCCTCTCACCAGGTCCTGGGCCAGCAGGACGACCTGATCGCCCAACTGGAGCGGGTGCACAACGGCCAGATCCTCATCGAGCAGACCAAGGGAATCGTCGCCTACCGTCTGCACTGCTCGATCAACGAGGCGTACGTCACCCTGCTCACCGAGGCCCACGCCCGCGGACAGACGCTCCCCGACCTGGCCCGCGCGGTCACCGGCGGCGCACCCTGGCCACCGTCCTCCACAGCCCTGTGAAAGACGTGCGGTCCCGCCGGAAAGAGCCGTTCATCTCCTCAGCCGACTTCGGCATGAGCTTTGGCGTGCGCGAGGCGAGAGGAAGCCGGTACCGGTCTCGATGATGACGCCGTTCAAGGTGAAGCGACCCACGACGGCCGCGCACAGCCGGGGGCCTTCGACCGCGGTTACCCATGAGGCTCCCCGCCTCAGGTCGGCAGCCAGCCGGGCCTGCCCCGCCCTTGTCGTTGCTGTCGGCTGGTTGCATGCCTTTGTTCTGCGCCCCAGGTTGATACGCATCCGGTACCTGATGGGGGGCACCTGCGGCGCAGAGTGGGGCTGGGTGGTTCGCCGTAGGCGGTGCGGTAGTCGGCGGCGAAGCGGCCCGGGTGGGAGAAGCCCCAGCGGTAGGCGACGGTGGTGACGCTCTGGGCGGCGGGGTCGGCGAGGAGGAGTTCGCGGTGGGCGCGGTCGAGGCGGAAGCGGCGCAGGTACTGCAGCGGAGTCGCGTCGAGGTGGCGGCGGAAGACGAGCTGGACCGCGCGGGTGGTGACGCCGGCGGCTGCGGCGATGTCGGCATGGGCGTTCGCCTCGATGAAGGCGATCGCGCGGCGCAGCGTTGCCGGCTGGGCGTCACGGCTGTCCCCGGAGATGGGGCTGGCCGGCGCGTGGTGGGGGAAGACCGCAGGGACGGTGGCGGCCGACGGCCGGGCGGTGCTGCCGGTGATCAGCGGGCCGACGGCCTGGTCATCGCCTTTCCTACTCGTCGGCCTGTTATGGCATGTACGGCACAAAGGCGGGGATGTTGTCCTGGCGATCCAGGCAGGGCGCACTTCCACGGCCCGCACGGTCTCGCACCTGCGTTCGACCGCGTAGATGACGGGTTGTCCTTCACTGAGGATCTTCACAAACCGAAAGGCCCGCATGCAGAAGGGGACGTGCTCGTCGCTGCCGTAGGCGGCGACGAGCACGGCTCCGTGCGTCGGATCGAACGAAATCACCCTGCCCGCCCGCAAACTGCTTCGCACGCAGGGCAGCGCCCGGCGGTTTCGGGCCGTACTTGGGGCCCAGGCAAGAGGGGATCCGGCCACGACGACGCACCCCACCATTGCCGTACGGCAATGGTGGAGGCAGAATCGAGCACGAAGACCGTACACAGCCGACAGGAGCTGTGTGCGCAGTCGTCCGGAGGAGGGCGGCGGTTTCAGGGCGCTCAAATCCCGGGCCCCGGACCTGCCTCTTCCACCTGCTCCGACCTCCTTCGGTTCTTCACGTAAGTGCGAGGCGTTCAGCGCGGGCCGTGAGGTACTGCGCCGGGAACCGGCCCGGGCACCACGGCACGCGCAGTGGCACCGGGGCACAGCAGCCGGCAGCCATCCGATTCCCCGGCACGGGAACGGCACGGCATCTGCCTGCCCTGGTTTCGGACACAGGTTCAAGGACGTCGGAGGTAAGGGTGACCCGCCCCACCCACGCATCAACACCCCGCAGTGAAAGTGCGGCACAAGAAAATGCCAAAACCACAGAAACACAGATGCCGAAACCGCACGAACCACACCCGCAGAAACTGCAGGAATTGCAGGAGCAGAACGCCCAGCTCCACCAGGCCGTACGCTCCCACGCCGTCGTGGACCAGGCCATCGGTGTCGTGATCGCTCTGAGCCGCGTCACACCGGAAGCCGGCTGGAACATTCTCAAAGAAACCTCGCAGCACACCAACATCAAACTGCGGCACGTCGCGGAACTCGTCGTCGAATGGGCCCGCACCGGACAACTGCCCAGCGACATCCGCACCGAACTGGAACGCCGGCTCGCCCACGCGCAACCCCCGCAGACCCACGAATGAACACCCACTGCGCCACACGCCCTGCACCCGGGACGACTGCGGCCGATCCACCCATACCCGCCCCCTGGCGGCGGGCAGCCCTCGAAGGGGCGTAGGGTGAAAGAGCCGAGACCGTGGGCCGGCCGCAATAGCCACGCACCTAGTCGCCGAACGCAGACGGCGGTCTCCAGTCCCCAGACCCCGGACTGCGCTCTGTCCCCTGGTGCCCCTTTCGCTCACCTGAGGCACGACGACAGATCGGCCAGCTCCGGCCGGTTGGGATCACAGCCGTTCGGCGCTGCCGCCCCGCGCCAGCTGCGATCTCACACCAACGCGACTACAACGCTGCGGCGGGCAGCATCCGGACGCCGGAGCGCAACACGCGGCGGAAGGGCGCCTTGGCCTCAAAGGCCCCATCACGCAAAGAACAGCAGGACACCAGCGATGAGCTGAAGAGACAGGTGCGGCCGAGCCCGGAAGTACTGCGCGGCCGGGACGCTGGGGCCTCGCGCGTCGCAGAGCTGAAGAAACCCGGCATGACCTGGTCCGTGCACGCCTCCGCGTGGGACGCCGACGTAAGGTTGTGCCGAAGCACGACAGTTGTCACAAAGGCAGCTTCTTGCCACCGGGTCAGCCGGTGGGTTGTGAAGCAGTTCAGCCAGCTGCAGAACACCGCAGCTGGTGACAATCGTGATGTATCACTCATTGCCGGTGGCAGCTAGTGCGTCTTCCTGGTGGCAACCCGCATGCTTTGCCCGGCCAAAATCACAGCTCGGCAAGTGCACATGGTGGCAGTTACCGCGCTTCGGCGCATTGTCTCGCCCAGCACAAATTCAGTACGAAACCGCGTCGAACTGACTGAAGGACAAGCTCATAATTCGTCCCATGCTCGTGACGGTTGTTTCTTTTCATCTCTCAGGGGGACTGGAACGTCCCGGCCGCGCGTATGACCGTGCCAGGTGAAGTGGGGCGTAAGGCTCGGGCAGCCTGTGATGAGGCAAGATCGCACATGTCGGCGGGCTGTGGCGTGGGGAGGTGGAGATGGTGTCCGGGTCGGAATCAGGCGCCGGGGATGTCGGGGACGCGGAGCAGGAGACCCAGATCCTGCGGATGCGCATCACGCGTACGCTGATCGACGCGGTCCGCGCAAGTCCTCCCCGAGCGGTGCCTCAGGCGCTGTGCCGGGCGTGCGTGTCCCTCCTGCCGGACCTCACGGGGCTGTCCCTGTCGGTCCTGGGACAGGAGAGGAGTATGAACGTGGTGCTGTTCGCCTCCGACGACGTCGCCGGCCGGCTCGCAGAGATCCAATACACGCTGGGCGAAGGCCCGTGCACGGATGCGGTGCGGCTACGGGCCCCGGTGTTCGCACCCGATCTGACCCGCGCCCCTGACGCCAGTCGTTGGCCCCTGTTCTGCGTCCAGGCCGCCAAAGCCGGTGCCGAAGCCGCCTTCTCGGTGCCGCTGACCGCCGGCGCGAAAGTGCTGGGAACCCTGGACCTGTACCAGGAAACGGCCGGCCCGCTCGACGACGACCAGGTGCGCGTGGCGCTGCTGGTCGCCGACGCGCTCACTCTGGCCGTCACGGCCCTCGAACACGGTGCCTCCCATGGGGTCCTCACGTGGCTGGAGGGGGCGGAATCGGACCGGGTGGAAATCCATCAGGCCACCGGAATGATCATGGTGCACCTGGATGTGAATGCCGAAGAAGCGCTGCTGAGGCTGCGCGCCAGGGCCTTCGCGCACGGCACCACGGCACTGGACGTCGCGCGGGCCGTCATCGACGGCAACCTGGACATCCGCGATGAGTGAGCACCAGGGCAGGCACGACGACAGCGCCAGGGAGGCGGGCATGAACCGCGAACGGGAACTGGCGAAGGCATTCGTCGACCTCACGGACACCTACGCACCCGACTTCGACCCCTTGCGCCTGTTCGACCGACTGGTGCACGCCTGCCGTGCGCTGCTGGACGTCGACGCGGTAGCGGTGATGATCGCAGACGCCCGGGGCACCCTGAAGACGATGGCGGCCACCGAGGACGAAGCGGCGTTCATCGAGCTGATGCAGATGCAGACCGGACGCGGCCCCTGCATGGACTGCTACCGCACCGGCCAGGGTGCCAGCGTCCCCGACATTGATGCCGAAGCAGACCACTGGCCCGCGTTCGTCGACGCCATGGCAGACGCCGGGTACCGGTCCCTGCACACCGTGCCGGTACGCCTGCACGAGCGCGTACTGGGCGCCCTGACCCTGCTCAACGCCCGCACCGGGGCCCTTCCGGACAGCGACCTGTACCTCGCGCAAGCCCTGGCGGACTCCGCCGCACTGGGGCTGATGCACTGGTCCACCGAGCCCCGGCGCGAGGACGTCATCACACGGGTACAGGGCGCCATGGCCGCCAAGACCCTCCTCGAGATCGCGAAGGGCATGATCGCGGCCCACCACCAGGTGCCGATGAGCACGGCAGGACGTCTTCTGGCCCACTACGCCAACCGCCACCAGGTCCGTCTCAGCGCAATCGCCCAGGCCCTGGTCGATCACGACATGCACCCTGCCACCGTCCAGGAAGCGGTGCCGGAAGCCTGAGCCGCATCTCGCGTTGCCTGCCCCTCCCGTCCCCTGCGGGGAGGTGTGAGCAAGCCCGTGTGTTGGTCGAGTCCTGAAAGTCCGCTGCTGCCGGCACGCACACACTCGAACGCGGCCGGGGAAGAGGCGCTTCACCAAAACGACGACAGTCCTACCGGCACCCGTATCACCAGGTCGACCGTACTCACCACGAAGGTGTGCACCACGAGCGCGCACTGGGCACCCTGACGACCCCGGCGCGAGAACAAGGGTCGGCAGGAGCTTTTCGCTGCGCCGCAAGGGGTGCTCGTGGTCGAGACGGTGCCGGACCCGGCCGTCCGGGTCGTGGTCGGCGAGCAGCCAGACCGCGACGAGGCAGACCGGGGCCTGCTCGCCGTCGAGGCAGGTCGGCAACGGGAGCAGAGTGGCGTCGGCCTCCTCGGGGAACCAGCCGAGGAGGTACGCGGTCTTGGTGCGGATCTCCGGGTCCCGGTCGCCGAGCAGTTCGAGCAGGACGGGAAGCTGGGCGCGGACCGCATCGTAGGAGCGCAGTGCGCCCTCACGGGCGTCGACGGGGTGCCCGGCCGCACAGTACGCCCGTGCCTCGCGCAAGTTCCTCAGCCGCTCCTCGTCGGTCTCGGCGGCGATCTCCTCGTCGTACCAGCGCAGATTTTCTTCGGGGCTGATGGCTGCGGCACGCCATGCGGCGGTGTCGATGCCGAGCGGGAGGTCGTACTCGTCGTGCCAGTCAATGGCCAGACGGGTCAGCAGCAGCGCTTCGGCCCGGGCGCCGACCGGGCCTGCGACAGCTATACGGGCGAGGAACGGCACGACGTACGGAGAGGCCGAGTACCGGGTGCCCTGGTGGAAGATGTTGCCGAACAGGCTACGGAAGGCGACCTCCCTGGCCTCCTGGTCCGGCCCGCACACCGTCCGGAGCCGGCCGGGCACGTCCTCGGCGCTGCCGTAGGCGTGCCCCAGGGCTGCCCAGTCGATGTCGTCCAGCCCTGCCAGGAGATCGTCGGATCGTTTCATGATTCATGTGCTGGCAGGGACCACTGACATCGATCCCGCAGACGAGCTGTCTCCTTGAGCCCAACGGCCGAACTCACCTGTCAATCGGCCAGGATCGCCTGTCAAAGGACACACGTCAGGCGATCAAGGAGAGACGCCAGGCCAGAAAGGATGCATTGGCCCGCCCGGAGCCCTGGCGAACGCCCGAAGCTCCAGGGCGGACCAGGTTCGACGAGTATCTCGCGGGCCCGTCGGCACCCGTCAGCGGTCGCAGCCTACGAGGCTTTCGCGAAAACGCCGTGGGAGTCTCCTGGGACTTTTCTGGGACTTCCGGCCCCATCAAGCGGCACGAGCGTGAAACAGCCGAAAGGTTATTCACGCAGCTCAGCGACCACACGCCACGCATTGCGGCAGGTCACCGCGCTCGCTGGTCCCTTCCGGGACATCTGAGCGAAGCCGTTGTGAATCCCTGCGGGGGCGGTGGGAGGGTCGTGCCCGTGGGGG
>NZ_VDFC01000102.1 GCF_008369065.1 Streptomyces apricus
GGTCAACTTCGACGTGTCGGTCTTCGAGGTCTTCACCAGTCTGTGCCACGGCGGCACGGTCGAGGTGGTGCGCGATGTGCTGGTGCTGGGGGAGCGCGAGGAATGGAAGGGGCACATCGTGTCCACCGTTCCGTCCGCGTTCGCCGAACTGCTGGACCAGGCCGTCTCGCACACCGACCTGGACACGGTGGTGTTCGCCGGCGAGGCGCTGCCCGCCTCGCTGGTGGGACGGCTGCGGCAGGCGCGTCCGGACATCCGGATCATCAACGCCTACGGCCAGACCGAGTCCTTCTACGCCACCACCTTCACCGTCCACGGCCGGCAGGCCTGGGAAGGCAGCGGCGGCAGCGCACCCATCGGACGGCCGCTGGGCAACATGCGCACCTACGTCCTGGGTCCGGCGCTCCAGCCCGCCCCGGTCGGGGTGGTGGGCGAGCTCTACGTCGGCGGCGACATCGGCCGCGGCTACCTCGGCCGCCCGGAGCTGACCGCCGAGCGGTTCGTCGCCGACCCCCACGGCGCACCCGGCGCGCGCATGTACCGCACCGGTGACCTGGCCCGCTGGAACGCGCGGGGCGAGCTGGAGTACGTGGGCCGCGGCGACGCCCAGGTCAAGGTCCGCGGGTTCCGCATCGAACCCGGTGAGGTCGAGGCGGCCATGGTCGCCCACCCCGGCGTCGCCCAGGCCGCCGTCGTCGCCCGCGAAGCCCCGGGCACCGGCGCCAAGCAGCTGGTCGGCTACCTCGTACCGGCCGGCGCCGAACGGCCGGAGGGCGCCGAGAGCGTCGGCGCGACGGACTACGACCTGACCGCCGGCGTGTCCTCACGCGACCTGCGGGCCTTCCTCGGCCAGCGCCTGCCGGAATTCATGGTCCCTTCCGCGTTCGTGCTCCTGGAGCGGCTGCCGCTGATGCCCAACGGCAAGCTGGACCACCGCGCCCTGCCCGAGCCGGAGTTCACCGCCGGCACCTACCGCGCCCCGCGCACCCCGCAGGAACAGGCCCTGGCCGCCGTCTACGCCGACGTGCTGGGCCTGGACCGGGTGGGGGTCGACGACGACTTCTTCGCCGTCGGCGGCGACTCCATCCGCTCCATCCAGGTCGTCACCCGCGCCCGCGCCCAGGGACTGGAGGTCACCCCCCGGCAGATCTTCGAGCAGCGCACCGTCGCCGAACTGGCCCTGGTGGCCCGCGCCACCGGCACCTCCGTGGTCCTTGAGGAGTTCGAGGGCGGCGGGGTCGGCAGCGTCCCCCTGCTCCCGATCGTCACGTACATGACCGAACKGGGCGGCGGCTACGACCGCTTCTCCATGTCCCAGGTGGCCGAGCTGCCCGCCGGTATCGACGCCGGCGGTCTGGCGGCGACGCTGGGTGCGGTGCTGGACCGCCACGACATCCTGCGCTCCCGCCTCGTGGTGGACCCGCACGCACCCGGCGCGGGAAGCATCGAGATCGCTCCTGCGGGCTCGGTGGACGCGAGCACGCTGATCGAGCGGATCGTGTGCGACGGCGTATGGGACGAGACCTGGCAGCAGCAGGCGCAGGTCGCCCTGGACGAGGCGACGGGCCGGCTGGACACGGCCGCGGGGGTGGTGGCGCAGTTCGTCTGGTTCGACCCGTCCGATGCGACGGTGGCGGGCCGGCTGGTGATCGTGCTGCATCACCTGGTGGTGGACGGTGTGTCGTGGCGGATCCTGCTGCCCGACCTCGCCGAGGCATGGAAGCAGGTCCGCCGAGGTGAGGTTCCGCGTCTGGCGCCGGTGGGCACCTCGGTGCGCCGCTGGACCCACGCACTGCTGGAGGAGGCCCACACCCCTGCCCGGGTCGCCGAGATGGACCTGTGGCGCCGCACCGTCCAGGGCCCCGACCCCGTCCTGGGATCGCGGCCCCTGGACCCCGCGGTGGACCTGCTCCGCGCCCAGGAACAGTTCACCGTCAGGCTGCCCGTCGACGTCACACAGGCGTTGCTGACGCGGATTCCCGCGGCCTTCCACGGCGGGGTCAACGACGGCCTTTTGGCCGCGCTGGCGCTGGCGGTGGCCCGGTGGCGTCGTGACCGCGGTGTGGTGGAGTCCTCCACGCTGATCAAGCTGGAGGGGCACGGCCGGGAGCAGGACGTGGTGGCGGGTGCGGACCTGTCCAGCACGGTGGGCTGGTTCACCAGCATGTTCCCGGTGCGCCTGGACATTGCCGGCTTCGACCTGGACGAGGCCTTCGCCGGCGGTGCGGCCGCGGGCGGGGTGCTCAAGGCGGTCAAGGAACAACTGCTGGCCGTCCCCGACAAGGGCCTGGGCTACGGGCTGCTGCGCTACCTGAACGAGGACACCTCGGCCGAGCTGGCCGCTCACTCCACCGGGCAGATCGGCTTCAACTACCTGGGCCGCTTCTCGGCCGCCGACATGCCCGAGAACCTCCGCGGCCTGGGCTTCACCCAGATCAGCGACCTGGACCTGGCCGCCGAACTGGACGCCGACATGCCCGTCATGTCGACCCTTGAGATCAACTCGGCGGTCATCGACACCGAGTCGGGCGCCCAGCTCGACGCCGTCGTGGGCTTCCCCGCCGGTGTCCTCACCCGGGCCGAGGTCCAGGAACTGCTCGACCTGTGGTTCGCCGCACTGGAGGCACTGGCCCAGCACACCGCCGACCCCGCCGCCGGCGGCCTCACCCCCTCCGACCTGCCCCTGGTCCGGGTGAACCAGCACGACATCGAGAGCTGGGAGCAGCGCTACCCGGGCCTGAGCGACGTATGGCCGCTGACCCCCCTGCAGTCCGGGCTGCTCTTCCAGTCCCTGCTCAACGACGACGACGCCATCGACGCCTACCAGATGCAGATCGCCTTCCACATCGGCGGAGCCGTGGACCGCGACCGCATGCGGGCGGCCGCCCAGGCGCTGCTCGACCGCTACCCCAACCTGCGCACCGCGTTCGTCGACGACAGCGACGGCCACCAGGTCCAGGTCGTCGTCGACGGCATCGAGGTGCCCTGGCAGGAGATCGACCTCAGCCACCTGCCCGAGGACGAGCGCGAGGCCGCCTTCGAGGAGTTCCTCGCCCAGGACCACCACCGCCACTTCGACCCGCTGAGCCCGCCGCTGATCCGCTTCACCCTGCTCACCCTGGGCCCGGAGAAGTCCGAACTGGTCCTGACCGCCCACCATGTGCTCTTCGACGGATGGTCCTTCCCGATCATCATGACCGACCTGCTGCGCCTGTACGGATCGGCCGGCGACGGCTCGGTCCTGCCCAGGACCCGCGGCTTCCGCGACTTCCTCGTGTGGCTCTCGCGCCAGGACGGCGCCGAGACCGCCCGGGCCTGGGCCCGCGAGCTCGAAGGCGTCGACGAGCCCACCCTGGTCGCCCCCCTCACCGCCCGCCGCGGCGACGACGGGGACGACTCGGCCGCCGGACAGGTCGACGTGGTCCTGCCCATGGACGACGCCCGGCTGCTCAACCGGCGCGCCTCCGAACTGGGCATCACCGTCAACACCCTGCTCCAGGGCGCCTGGGCGGTGCTGGTCGGCGAGCTCACCGGACGCCAGGACGTGCTGTTCGGCGCCACCGTCTCGGGCCGCCCGCCCGCGGTCACCGACGTCGACTCCATGGTCGGCCTGTTCATCAACACCCTGCCCGTGCGGGTGCAGTACACCCCGGCCGACACCTTCGCCGGCCTGCTGCAGGGCCTGCAAAAGCGGCAGGCCGCGCTCCTGGACCACCACCACCACGGCCTGGCGGAGATCCACCGGACCACGGGCCTGAGCACCCTGTTCGACACGCTGGTGGTGTTCGAGTCCTACCCGGTCGACCAGGAGGGCCTGACCGACGCGAACACGGCCGGCGGCATCTCCTTCACCGGCATCCGACCCTTCTCCGGCACCCACTACCCCCTGACCCTGATGGCCGACGCCGACCCCTACCTGCGGCTCGCCCTGCAGTACAAGGAGAGCGTCTTCGACCGCGCGACGGTGCAGTCGCTGGCCGGGAGCCTGCAGCGTGTCCTGCGCCAGCTGGCCCAGGACCCCTCCCGCCGGCTGGGGCACCTGAGGGTGCTGCAGGACGCCGAACGCGAGCGGCTGCTGCACCAGTTCAACCACGCCGACACCCCCTCACCCCAGGTGACGATCCCCGAACTGTTCGCCCAGCAGGTGGCCGCCACCCCCGACGCCGAGGCGGTGGTCTGCGCGGACCTCTCGCTCACCTACCGTCAGCTCGACGCCCGGGCCGCCCGGATCGCCCGCCGGCTCACCGCGCGGGCGGTGGGACCCGAGACGGTGGTGGCCGTGGCGCTGCCCCGCTCGGCCGACCTGGTCGCCGGCCTGCTGGCGGTCCTCAAGTCCGGCGGCGCCTACCTGCCCATCGACCCCAGGTACCCCAGCCACCGGCTGGAGCACATCCTCACCGAGGCCGCACCCGGGCTGGTCCTCACCGACCGCGCCACCGCCGGCGTGCTGCCCGCCACCGACGCCCCGCTGCTCCTCCTCGACGACCTCGACCTCGACGCCGCCGACGACCCGGACGAGAACGCCACCGCCACCGGCAGCGGCACCGGCACCGGGCCGGGGGCCGTGGGCCTGCGGCCCCAGCACCTGGCGTACGTCATGTACACCTCCGGCTCCACCGGCGCCCCCAAGGGCGTCGCCATCACCCACAGCAACGTCGTCAACGGGGTGCTGCGCCTGGCCGCCCGCATCGGGGCGGCCCCGGGCCGGCGGATGCTGGCCGGCACCTCGGTCAACTTCGACGTCTCCGCCTTCGAGATCTTCACCACGCTGTGCACCGGCGGTGTGGTTGAGATGGTGCGCGACGTGCTGGCCCTGAGCGAGCGCCCCGGCTGGGACGGCGACGTCATCAGCACCGTCCCCTCGGTCTTCGCCGAGCTCGTCGACCAGCTCGCCGGCCGCACCGGCGCCGACACGCTGGTGTTCGCGGGCGAGGCCCTGCCGGCCGCGCTGGTGCGCCAGATCCGCGAGAACTTCCCCGGCGTGAAGGTGGTCAACGCCTACGGGCAGAGCGAGTCCTTCTACGCCACCACCTTCACCGTCCCCCCGGATCAGGACTGGGACGGCTCGGGCAGCGCCCCGATCGGCTCCCCCCTGGGACACGTACGCGCCTACGTCCTGGGACCCGGCCTGGAGCCGGTCCAGGTGGGGGTGGTGGGGGAGCTGTACATCGCGGGCGACGTGGGACGCGGCTACCGCGGCCGGGCCGACCTGACCGCCGAGCGGTTCGTCGCGGGCCCCTACGGAGGTGCGGGGGAGCGGATGTACCGCACCGGCGACCTGGCCCGCTGGAACGAGCGGGGCCAGCTGGAGTACGTGGGCCGCGGCGACGCCCAGGTCAAGATCCGCGGATTCCGCATCGAGCCCGGCGAGGTGGAGGCCGCCCTGGTCGCCCACCCCGGCGTCGCGCAGGCCGCCGTCGTCGCCCTGGAGGGCCGCGGAACCGGCAAGCAGCTGGTGGCGTACGTGGTGGGCACTGAGCACGGCGCCCCGGACACCGAGGACCTGCGCGCGTTCGCCACCCGCAAGCTGCCGGCCTACATGGTCCCCGCGGCCTTCATGGTCCTGGAGCGGCTGCCGCTGACCCCCAACGGGAAGCTGGACAGGAAAGCCCTGCCCGCACCCGAGTTCGCCGGGCAGGAGTACCGGGCGCCGCGCACCCCGGCCGAGGAGGCACTGGCGCAGCTGTTCGCCGACATCCTGGGCCTGGACCGGGTCGGGATCGACGACGACTTCTTCGCCCTGGGTGGCCACTCGCTGCTGGCCACCCGGCTCAACAGCCGTATCCGCACCCGGCTGGGCACCGTGCTGCCCATGCGGGCGGTGTTCCAGTCGCCCACCGTCGCCGAGCTCGCCGCCTGCCTGGAAGCCGGCGCCGACCCGGCCGAGGACGCGGACCCCTTCGCCCGGGTGCTGCCCATCAAGCCCGGCGGCGACAAGGAGCCGCTGTGGTGGGTCCACCTGGCCGGCGGACTGGCCTGGCCGTATCTGAATTTCACCGCCGGACTGCCCGCCGACCGCCCCTCCTACGGAATTCAGGCAAGCGGCCTGGACGGCGAGAGCGCCCTTCCCGAAAACCTGGAAACACTGGTGGACGAGTATATCGATCAGATATTCTCCTATCAGAAGAAGGGCCCCTACCATCTCGTCGGCTGGTCCTTCGGAGGAATAGTCGCCCACGCGATCGCCGCGGAACTGCAGAACCGGGGACACGAGGTCGCACTGCTCGCTCTCCTGGATTCCGCACCCAGCGGGCACTTCACCGACGACGCGGACCTCGAACTCACCCAGGTGCGCACCCTGCTGAAGGACCACGCCGGCCACCTCGCCGACGCGGACGAGGAGCGCCTGCTCGAAATCGCCTCCGCCGTCGTCGTCAACAACGTGGACATGCTCAAGCGGTTCGAGCAGCCCGTCTACGAGGGCGACGTCCTCTTCTTCAACGCGACGCTGAACCCCGAGGCGCCGTACACGGACCAGTGGAAGGCGCACGTCACCGGCGCGCTGCGGGTGCACGACGTGCCCGGCACCCACTACGAGATCTGCACGCCGCAGCACGCACCCGCGGTGACCGCGGCCATCGCCGGGGCGCTCGACGCCTCCTGACCCCGCCACCGGCCGGCGCCACCACCGACCCGCACCGAAGGATGTGTTTCGCCCATGTTCGTTCCCGCCCCCTACCGCCAGCCGTCCGCCCCGTGGATGGCGGACATCCTGCGCGGCGGCCCCCTGGCCCTGATGGTCTCCAACGGCCCCCGCGAGGCGGACCCCTACGCCACGCACCTGCCGGTCGTCCAGGACCCGGCGACGGCCCACGAGAGGTGGCCGGCCGACCTCGCCGGCGCCCGGCTGCTGGGCCACATGAACAGGGCCAACCCGCACTGGAAGGCGCTGCGCGACGGCGCCCGGGTCCTGCTGGTCTTCACCGGCCCGCACGCCTACGTCTCGCCCACCGTGTACGGGCAGACCCCCTCCGCGCCGACCTGGGACTTCACCTCCGTCCACGTGCACGGCGTGCTGCACAGGATCGAGCCGCAGGAGGCCGGCGAGCAGACGCTGGAGGTGGTCAGGTCCACGGTGCGGGCCCTGGAGGGCGACTTCGGCGACGGCTGGGACATGTCCGACTCCCAGGACTACTTCCGCAAGATCCTGCCCGCCGTGGGCGGCTTCCGGGTCGAGGTGTCCACGGCGGAGGGCATGTTCAAACTCAGCCAGGAACAGGACCCGCACGTGCGCGAACGCGTCCGCGACTCCTTCGCGCGCTCGGACTCCACCCGGCACCGCGACACCGCCCGGCTGATGGGCAGACTGCCCGCGCCCGGCTGCCCGCACTCGGCCTGAAAAGGCTTTCGCGGTGAGATCACCGGCCTGCGCGAAATTTCCCGGACGCTATAGCGAAAACACCCCGGGAAAAGCCGCTCGCCGTTTCGCGGTGCACCTGTCCGGCCCCTTCGGGTCTTGTGCACCAGCTTTCGAAAACAACTACCGGCGGGAGAATCGCAATGGGTAGCAACAACGAAATCTACGAGGTCGTCGGAATCGGCTTCGGCCCCTCCAACCTCTCACTGGCGGTCGCCCTGGAGGAGCACCGCAGCAACGAGCACGGAAACCCGATGCCGGCGCTGTTCTTCGAGCGCCAGCCCACCCTGGGCTGGCACCGCAACATGCTGCTCCCGTCGGCGAGGATGCAGATCTCCTTCCTGAAGGACCTCGCCACCTTCCGCAACCCGGCCTCCCGGTTCAGCTTCGTCTCCTACGTGCACGCCGTCGGCCGGCTGGCGCAGTTCGTCAACAACAAGGAGTTCTTCCCCACCCGGCAGGAGTTCCACGACTACCTGGAGTGGGCCGAGTCGAGCTTCTCCGACCGGGTCTCGTACAGCTCGGAGGTCGTGTCCGTCAAGCTGCCCCGGGCGCACCGCGGCGCGCCGGCCGACCACGTGGAGGTGCAGGTGCGCGACACCGCGCCGCACGGCACCACCCGCCTGGTCAAGGCCCGCAACATCGTGGTGTCCACCGGCCTGGTGCCCAAGATGCCCTCGGGCATCGACCGCGACGAGCGCATATGGCACAGCTCGGAGTTCCTGGAAAAGTTCCGCAAGCTGGACCAGAGCAAGGTCAAGAGGGTCGCCGTCGTCGGCGCGGGCCAGAGCGCCGCGGAGATAGTGCGCTACGTCTACGACGAGCTCCCGGGCGCCAAAGTTTCCGCGATCATGCCGTCCTACGGCTACTCGATCGCGGACGACACCCCCTTCGCCAACCGCATCTTCGACGCCGACGCCGTGGACGACTACTACCACGGCAGCGCGCGCTCCAAGGACGCCTTCTGGCGCTACCACAAGAACACCAACTACGGGGTGGTCGACGACGAGGTGATCAGGGACCTGCACCAGCGCGCCTACGACGACGAGGTGCGCGGCACCCCCCGCCTGGAGTTCCTCAACCTCTCCCGGGTCGACAGCGTGAAGCAGACCGGGGAGGACGTGCGGCTCACCATGCACTCGGTACGTGACGACGAGGCCTACCAGGTCGACGTGGACGTGCTGATCTGCGCCACCGGCTACGACTCGATGGAGCCCACCGAGCTGCTGGGCGAGCTGGAGGGCCACTGCCTGCGCGACGAGGAGGGCCGCTTCCGCGTCGAGCGCGACTACCGGCTGACCACCACCGCGGACGTCTCCTGCGGGGTCTACCTCCAGGGCGGCACCGAGCACACCCACGGACTGTCGTCCTCGCTCCTGTCGAACATCGCCATCAGGAGCGGGGAGATCGCCGACTCGATCGCCGAGAGGAGGAGCTCGCGGCAGTACAGCGCGGCGTGAACACACGCCGCAGAACTTCCGAAGGAATCTGGAGTTGCCCATGAGCACCAACCCGTTCGACGACACCGACGGCCGGTTCTACGTCCTGGTCAACGACGAGGAGCAGTACTCCCTCTGGCCCACGTTCACCGACGTCCCCGCCGGCTGGCGCGTCGCGTATGGAGAGGAGGGCCGCAGCCAGTGCCTGGGCTACATAGACCAGCACTGGACCGACATGCGGCCCAAGAGCCTGCGGGAGGCCATGGACCGGGACACCGCCCCCGTC
>NZ_VDFC01000103.1 GCF_008369065.1 Streptomyces apricus
GTCTGCTCCGCAGACACGACGCGACGCCGCTACGCGGCGTTACCGTGGCTGCGCCACGGAGCATTGCGCTCCGCGCAATGCGGCGGAACTCCGTTCCGCCTGCCCGGAATCGCTCCGCGATCCGGGCGCTGCCGCACGCTCCGCGCGCGGCAGAAAAGCGCAGCAGCAGCGCGGGGTCAGTGGCGTGCCGCTCGCCGGTTCGCCTCGTTGCGGATCAGGAGGCTGGCGAAGAAAACAGACATGAGGGCGGGGTACAGGGCTTGCCCTACGGGGCCTTCAACTGCTCGCCATATCATCACGCCCAACCACAAGCCCAGCATCGGCCAGCACATCCAGGCGATCCAGCGGGCTCCTGGCTTGGTCCAGGCCGGCGAGTCGTGCGTTTCAGACGATCGGGTCATGGGTGCACCTCCTACCGTACTGGTGCCCGCATTTACTACGGACAAGCCGCACTCCACCATCAGCCTCGATCACTTCTAATCAAACTGTCTGCGTCACTTTTTAAGCTGGCTTGCTTCTGGGATGCTTGCCAAGTACCTCCCCATCCCGGAGGGTTACACGTAACGTCATTGCTAAGAGGTCCTGGGAATTCGTCATTTTGAGTCCTGGATGAAATCTGGGCTAGAACCGGATCACCCCTGTTCATACCAGAATGTGAGAAAAAGTGGCTCAGATGGAATTGCGACCGCACCAGGTTGAGGCAGTCGATAACGTCGTTCGCCTTCTCGGAACGCCTCCCGGCGGCCGTATGCCGCCTGAAGGGCTGAGGACGCAGGTAATCGCTGCTACGGGCTCTGGGAAAACCCTGATCGGCGCGGAATCCGCGCACCGTCTTTCGGCCCGTCGTGTGCTGGTTCTGGTCCCGACGCTGGACCTGCTGACGCAGATGGCCGGCGCCTGGCGCCGGGCGGGCCGGTCCGGGGCGATGGTCGGGGTGTGCTCGCTGCGGGCCGAGGAGAGCCAGGGCCTGCCCTGTACCACCGACCCAGACGAGCTGGTGGCGTGGGTGTCGGGGCTGGAGATGGTCACGGTGTTCGCCACGTACTCGTCGGTCGGGCTGGGCATCCTTCAGCGTGCGCACGCTGCCGGTTTGGGGGTGTGGAGCTTGATGGTCGTGGACGAAGCCCATCGGGTCAGTGGGGATGGTCTTCGGCCGTGGGCGGCCGTGCACGACCAGGCGCAGCTCCCTGCGGAGCGCCGCCTCTACATGACGGCCACCGCCAGGGTGTGGGAGGCCGAGGGCGAGCGGCCGCGGTTGGTGGCCTCGATGGAGGACGGCTCCCCCGTCTTCGGGCCGGTGGCGTACAAGCTGACGCTCTCGGAGGCGATCGGGCGGGGCATCGTTGCCCCGTATCAGGTGCTGTGCCTGGACATCCGCGATCCCGGCCTCTACGCGGCACTGGCCACGGAGGCGACCGGCTCGGACGCTGTGCGCGGGGCGCGGCTGGCAGCGGTGCAGGCGGGGCTGATGCGCGCGGCAGTCGAGGAGCGGTTCCGTCGGGTCTTGTCCTTCCACAGCCGGGTGACTGAGGCGGAGGCGATGGCGGCATCGGTGCCGGCGGTCGCCGCCCGGCTCGCTGCCGAAGCCCCCGACACCTACCCGCCCGCGGACCAGGTGTGGGCGCAGTGGCTCTACGGCGAACATGCTCCCGGGCACCGTAAGGCCGTGCTCGATGAATTCGCATCCGACTTTCTGGGAAAAGACCAGAATAAGCGTGCTGAATTGAGGGTGCTTTCTTCAGTTCGCGTTCTAGGTGAAGGTGTCGATACCGCGGAATGTGACGCCGTGCTCTTTGCGGATGCGCGCGGCTCGATGGTGGATATCGTGCAGATGGTGGGGCGTGCTCTGCGGTTGAATCCGGATCACGGGAAACTCGCCACGCTGATTGTTCCGGTTTTCCTCGGACCGGATGAAGATCCGGATGATTTGCTCACCTCGGACGCCTATTCGATCTTGGGGAAGATCCTTGGCGCTCTGCGGGCGCACGATGCGGAGACGATCGAGGCGCTCGCGGACCCCCGACTGCGCAACAGCCGACCGGCTGCCGACGACGGCCGCGGCGAGGACGGTCTTGCGGAGGGCGAGGACGGCGGCAAGGAGGACGTCGACGAGGAAGCCGTGCAGCTGTCGCAGCGGGCTGCGGGGGTGCTGCGGTTCAGCGAGGAGCGTGATCCGGCGGCGCTGACGCGGTTCGTGCAGTTGCGTGTCATCGATCCCGAGGGCGCGTACTGGCTGCGCGGCATCGAGGCGGCCACGCGGTGGCTGCGCGAGACCGGAAGCAGCGAGCTGCGGGTGCCGTACACGTACGTCACGCCCAAGGAGTGGGGCGCGGCCGGCGGGCATCCACTGGGGGTCTTTGTCGCAGATCAACGCCGGTACTACAACGCGGGAACCCTGGAAGCCTCCCGCGTGACGACGCTGGAGAAGCTCGGCATGGTCTGGTCCGTGCACGCGTCCGCGTGGGACGCCGGGCTGGAGGTGGCCCGCTCTTACGCGGCCGTGCACGGTCACTGCCTGCCTGCCGCGTCGGTTGTCTGGGAGTCGTTCCCGCTAGGGACCTGGATGAAAAACCAGCGGGGAGCAGCCAGGAAGGCGGCGGAGAACGCCGTGCGGCGCGCGGCCGGGGAAACGGGCGTCCCGTACGCCGGGGAGCTCTCAGAGGCCCGGCAGGAGGCTCTGGCGGAGGTCGACCCAGGGTGGTGCCCGATGGCGTGGGAGGTCGGCTGGCAGCGGGCGTACCGGTTGGCGCTCGCGCACGCGAAGGCAGGCGGCACCTTCCCTACCGGGGTAGGCGAGCTCGTCATCCAGGGCGAAGACCTCGGAACGTGGATCACCACACAACGAGCCGGGTGGGACAGCCTGGTGCCCGCACAGCAATACCTGCTCGAAACCCTCGGCATCGAGCCGCCCGCGGACGACGAAGTCGTGGTGCCGGTACGGCGCTCCCAGGACGAACGGTGGAACACCAACCTCGCAGCGGCTCGCCAGTTCCACGCCCGCGAAGGACACCTGCGCCCGGCGCGAAAGCATCTTGAAGTCGTGGACGGCGAGCCGATCAAGCTCGGAGCATTTGTGGACAACAGCCGGCGCCGGGCTGCCAAGCTCAGCCCGGAACGGCGAGCGGCACTCGATGAGTTGGGCATGCGCTGGTAGCTGCGCTGTGTGAATGCGGCATGGCGCGGTGGCGGCAGGGTCATAGAGGGCTGGGGTGGGCGGTTAGCTGATAGCTCCCTTGCGTGTGGCAGAAACACTGAAAATGCCCGATCAAGGCCGTTCCGCGGTTTGTCTGGAGGGGTGAGCGACACAAGAGCAGCTGAGTCGGCGGACGTGCTGTTTCGTACCGGGGTCGGGGAGACGCAGTGTGTGCGATGGTCGACGGCGGCTTCCGAGGTGACTTTTGAGCACTGTCCGCCGTTGCAGCCGTTCCCTGTTCGCCGAGGCCGACGGCTGGCGCCTGGCTGGTGGTGGTCAGCCAGAACGGGACGGCTGGTGCACTACGGCTGCGCGGCGATGCGGCTGCATGTGATGCTGCTCGATCGTGATCCGCGCATCAGTGCTCTGGCGGCCCGGCCCCTTCAGTTGCAATGGGCTGGGCGGACTGCGCACGCATGCTCCGCAGTTGATGCTCCGTCTGACCGATGGACAGCGGGTGCTGGCCGACTGCACGACCAGGACGGAGCTTTCGCAGCGGCAGCGCTCACTCGGGCAGCTGATGGACGAGCTGTGTGCGGCAGTGGGCTGGCGGTATTGGGTGCTGGGGTCCGTCGACCCGATCTACCGGCGCAATGTGGCTTGGCTGTCGGGGTACCGCCATCCGCGCTACCAGGGTGGCGGCGTGCTGGCGGACGCGCTGCAGGAGGCGTTCGCCGAACCGACGCCGCTTGCCAGGGGCGTCGGCGGACTCGGCGATCCGCTGCTGGTGCTGCCCGCGGTGTTCCACGCTTTGTGGTCCGGACGGCTGGTAGCCGACCTGGGAGCGGCGATGCATGAACAGATGCCGGTGTGGGCGCCGCGGTGAGGCGCGATGGCAGGTCGCCGCGGCAGTCGGTGCTGGAGCTGGGCTGCCGGGTGCAGTTCCAGGGGCGGGTGTGGACGGTGGCGTCTTTCGCGGAAGGTCGGGCGGGGCTAGTCGGTGAGGACGGCGCCCTCACAGCGGTGCTGCTGTCCTTGTTGTTCGCCGATACGGACTTCGAGGTCCTGGGCGAAGTTCAGGCGGCCGCGATCCCGCCGCTGGGCTTGCTGGAGTCGTTGCCCGATGCGGTGCGGGAGCGGGCGCTGGCATGGGAGCGGCATGTACGGGAGGTCGAGACCGGCTTTCCCGACGCCGGCGATGCGGCGGGCGAGCCTCGCGCGCAGTACGACCCGCGCACGCGGACGCTGACCCAGCGGGAAGAGGCGAAGGCAGCCGAACTGTCCGCGGCAGGCAGACCGGCCAGCGCCGTCACGGTGCGGCGGATGCGGGCCCGCTACCGCCGGGAGGGGGTGTGGGGCCTGGTCGACCACCGCTCCACCCGGCCGCACACGCATGAGGGACGGGTGGATGAGCGCGTGGTGGCAGCGGTGCGGGAGGTGCTGGAGGCTGGGCGGGAGCGCTCGGACGGGACACTGGAGCGGCTGCGGACCTATACCGAGCGGCTGCTGGCCGAACGGCATGGCCAGGGCGTGGTGGCGCTGCCTTCGCGCACGGTGTTCAACCGGTTGGTGCACGCTCTCGCCGATGGGCGGGGGCTGTTGGGCAGCGCGCGGCAGCGACGGTGGCGCTCGGCCCGTCCCGCTCCCCCGTTCCTGCCGACGGCGGTGATGGCGCCCGGTGAGCTGGTCATGATGGACAGCACCCTGCTGGATGTCCTGGTGGTCCTGGACGACGGGGTGGTGGAGCGTCCCGAGCTGACCATCGCGCTGGATGTGGCGACCCGCAGTATCTGTGCGGCTGTTGTGCGCCCGAAGGGAACGCGCAGTGCGGACGCGGCGCAGCTGCTGGCGCAGATGATGGTGCCAGCTCCCCTGCAGCCGGCCTGGCCGCAGGCGCTGGCCATGGAGCAGTCAGTGATCCCCTACCGGCGGCTGCTGAGCGTGGATGCCCGGCTGGAGGGGGCCGCGGCACGGCCTGTGATCACCCCGCAGACCGTGGTGGTCGACCAGGGCAGCGTGTTCGTGTCGTCCTCGTTCATCGCCGCCTGCCAGTCGCTGGGGATCTCCCTGCAGCCCGCTCCGCCGGGCAACGCGCCCGCCAAGGGGCAGGTGGAGCGCACCTTCTCGTCGATCAAGACGCTGTTCGTGCAGCATGTGGCCGGCTACACGGGTGCGCACACCGGTGAGCGCGGCAAGCACCCCAAGGGTGAGGCGGTGTGGACGCTGCGGCAGCTCGCGGACATGTTCCAGGAGTGGATCATCTGCGGCTGGCAGTCCCGCGCACACGAGGCGCTGCGCCATCCGATGATGCCCCAGCGGTCTCTGTCACCGAACGAGATGTGGGCCGCGCTGGTCGCCGTGTGCGGGTACGTCCCGGTGCCGCTGGGCTGCGACGACTACATCGAGCTGATGCCCGTCAGACGGCAGAAGATCAACGATTACGGCATTCGATTCGACTACCGCACCTACGACCACACCGTCCTCAATCCCTATCGCGGCGAACGCTCACCGGCCGCCGACGGCTTGTGGGAGATCCACTACGACCCGCACGCTCCCGGCCAGATCTGGGTACGCCTGCCCGATGCCGGCCGCCGGGCCGGCTACCGGTTCGAGGCAGTGCCGTGGATCCATCACACCCTGGTCAGTGAGCCGTTCACCGATTTCGCCTGGCAGCACATCCGCGCCACGACGGCCCGCCGTGGCAGCCGCGTCCAGCACGAGCACGAGCTGGCGCTGGCCCTGCGGGAGCTCCTCGAGCGGGCCGCCGCAGGATGCGGTACCCACCGCGAGAAGGCCGTCGCCGCCCGCGCCCGCACTGCCCACACCGCACACGCAGGCGGCGCGGTATGGGGAATCCTCTACGGCCGCCCCCCTGGGACGGCAACGCCTGAGACCCCGGCTCAGGTCCACGAAGCCATCGAGGATGAGGAGGTGCCGGCCGGTGAAGGCGCGTGGGGCACCCGGCCTTCTGAGCTCACGCCCGCGGATGCAGGTGCCTGCGCCACCGCGCCCGAGGATGCCCGTTTGTCCGCGCCCAGGCGCCCCCAGGTCACGGTTTACGACCCCGTTGAGGAATCCCTGCGATGGTGAACGAGTCCGCCGACGCCGCCGGTTTCGCCCCTTTGGCCCCTCCGACTGTGTGGCAGGGATGGGACGCCTTCGTCAGCCGCCCTCCAGCCCCCGCACGCGACGCCGCCGACCCCGCCTGGCCTCAGGCAAAGCGCGAGGACTACCACTCCGAACTCGCCGTCATGCGCACCCCTGTCATGGACAGCGTCTTCATCGCCGTGCGCCGGCTGCTGCTGGTCAACCGCCGTCAGCAGGCCGGCGCCCGCCGCGGCCTGATCATCTCCGGACCGGCCACCACCGGCAAAACCACGACCATGATGGCGCTGGGGCGGTCCTTCCAGCTGGCCGATGCCCGCCAGCACCCCGGCCAGGCGGGCAGGAGACCGGTGCTGTTCATCAGCGTGCCGCCGGCCGCCACCCCGAAAATGCTCGTCAGCGAATTCGCGCGGTTCCTCGGCATGCCCCTGACCGACCGCCTCAACCAGACCCAGATCACCGCCGCCGTCTGCGACCTGCTGTGCGAACTGGGCACCCAGCTCGTCCTCATCGACGACGTCCACCTCCTGGACACCCAGCGGCGGGCCGGCGCGGAAACCTCCGATCAGCTCAAGTACCTCGGCGAACGCATCCCCGCCACCTTCGTCTACTCCGCCATCGACATCGAATCCTCCTCGCTGCTCAGCGGAGTCCGCGGGGCCCAGATCGCCGGCCGGTTCAAAATCTTCCGCCACCCTCCCCTGGCCTATGCGACCGAGCAGGACCGGGCCGTGTGGCACGACCTCGTCCACGCCATGGAAAGCATGCTGCGGCTGCGCGCGCACCGGCCCGGCACCCTGGTCCGGCACGCCGCCTACCTCCACCAGCGCACCGCCGGCCGTCTGGGCAGCCTCTCCCACCTCATCCGCGAAGCCGCCCTCATCGCTCTGACCGAGGGCAGCGAAAGCATCACCAAGCAGTTGCTGAGCGATGTGGCACTCGACGCGGCCGCCGAAGCCCAGACACGACCCCCACGACGGGCGTGACCAAGCAGCCAAGGAATCTCGGCAATGCCGCAAAGGCACGACACCTGTCCCGACCGCCCCGTCCCGGCAGGCCACGCACGCCACCCGGCATCGGCCCGCACCAGCGGGCCCGTTATGAGCGCCGGCGCGGCAGGGCGGGTGGCACCGCTGCACACCGAACTCACCCTGTCCTTCGTTGCCAGAGTCGCCGCCCGCTACCACCTTCGCCTGCGCGACCTGCTCATCGCCGTCACCGACACCGGCCGGCGACGCAACACCGCCGGCACCCTCAACCCGGACAGCGAGATCCTCCTCAATGCCCCGGCCCGTGCCCGTCTCGCCGCGCTGTGCCGTACCGCGCCGGCCGTGCTCGAGCGGGCCCTGCCCGCGTGGACACGAGAGGAGCCGCGCGGCCCCTACCGGCTCGGTGCGGCTGGACGGCTCGTGCGCGGCGAGGAAGCCGTCGCCGCCTGGGGGCCCGCCTGCCCTGCCTGTGTCGCCGCCCGCACCGGGCGCGCCGAATCCGCCCGCCGTTACCTCACACCCGACCAACGCGTCTGCCCACGCCACCAGTTCTGGCTGTTGTTCGTGCCCGCGACAAGCGGCCTGCCCGTGCCCCTCGGCCGCTGCCCGGAGATCATCCACGCGTACCGCTCACACACACGGCTGCTGCAGCGCAGCCCTGCTGGCGCGCAGGCCTTCGATGTCGCCCGTGCCGTCACCGGAACCTGGTGGCACCAGTCCTGGCCGCGCGAGGAACGTCTGTGGCCGGACCGTCTGGAAGCCAGTCGGCCCCAGGGCAGCGATCCCAGCTGGTGGAAGACGGCCGCCCGTGACCTCGTCACCTATCCCGAGACGGTCGCCCTCGCCCATCTGCTGGCCAGCCAGCGCCTGCAGCAACGTCTCTGGGCCGCCTCAGGCGGCCATCTGCCCTACCGGCTGGGGGAGATGAGCGATCTGCTGAGCGAGCTCGCCGGCAACCTCACCCGGCCCTGGCTCGTCCACCGTCTTGCCGCCGACACCCACGGAGCGCTGTTCGCCTGGGCTCACTCCTGCATCCGCMCCCGCGCGGCCGCCACTCCCGCCGCACAAGAGCTGCTGTGGAAAGTCCACGCCCCGCACCGGCCC
>NZ_VDFC01000104.1 GCF_008369065.1 Streptomyces apricus
CTCCCACAACCCCCAAACCATCACCGCACCCACACCACCCATCGCATGGGACAGCAACACCCCCAACCCAGATGACTGCACCGACGACCACACCGACAACGACACCCGAAAGGACGAAACACACCACGAACACAACACCCAGACACCACACCAAAACACCCAAAACAACTGAACCAGATCTATCCGTCGCTGGAACGGGCCCTGGGACCGCGGTTGCAGCACCCAGCCGTCCTTACCTTGCTGGAGCGGTTCGGTCACCGACACAGATGCGCAAGGTAGGCCGACGGCGGCTGGTCACGCTGCTGCGGCCGAAGGCGCCGCGGATGGCCGAGCGGCTGGTCGAGGAGATCTTCGCCGCGCTGGACGAGCAGACCGTGACCGTCCCGGGGATCGAGGCGGCCGCGCTGATCGTCCCGAGCCTGGCCGCCTCCCTGGCGGCCGTGCTCGACCAACGCAAGCTGCTGGCCGGGCGGATCGAGGAACTGCTGGAGGACCATCCTCTTTCCAAGGTCCTGACGTCGATGCCAGGAGTCGGCGTCAGGACCGGAGCCAGGATCCTGATCGAGGTCGGCGCCGGCAGCACCTTCCCGACCGCCGGCCACCTCGCCGCCTATACAGGACTCGCACCCGCGACCCGCAATTCCGGATCGTCGATCTACCGCGAACAACCCTCCAGGAGAGGCAACAAGCAGCTCAAACGGGCCCCTTTCCTCTCCGCGTTTGTGGCCCTGGGCGACCCGACATCCCGGGCCTACTACGACAAGAAGATCGCCCAGGGCAAGCACCACACCCAGGCTTTGCTTTGCCTCGCCCGACGGCGGGCCGACGTCCTCTTCGCGATGCTCCGCGACGGCACCTTCTACCAGCTGCAGCCAGTGGCGGTCACGTGACCTGCGGACGCGCCAGTAGCATCACATGGTCGGCCTCGACGTCGAAGCCGAGAATCGGGTGGAGCGGATCGGACTCCGGGCTCAGCAATACTGGCTTACCGAGCCGACGCCCGATTGCCCGCAGCAGACGGCACAGCACATCCACGCCGTCCTGACCCTGCAACTCCCGCAAATCAACGTCAAAGTCGATCGAGCCAGCCTCATACGCCCGAAAGATCACGAGGAAACCAGAGACCGGCCAGACCCTCAGCAACGCGTCGGCACCCTCACCGCGGACCAGCATCTCCGCAGCTCTCGGCAGCCGGACCGCAACACCGTCCTCGGAGTACTCACACGACCACCCCTGTGACCGAATGAGATCAAGCACCGCCTGCCAGTCCTCCACCGAGGTATCCGGGACACGGACGTCCGGCAGCGATCCCATCAGATCGGGAGCAAAGAATCTCTTGACGTCATCCCACAGCAGGTCAGGCATCACATCATGCTGCCTTGCCACGCGCCGAAACACAGCCCGATTACCTTGACGAAACCCATAGGGGCACCCCCGGCAACCTGGCGCTCGGGGTCGGCGAGTCGCGGCGAACAGGCTTCCGGGTATGGGCGCAAGCAGCTTCGCAGTGCTCTGCGGCGGCGTCTTCCATGTGCCTCAGCTGTTCAAGTCGGTCCCGGGCACATGAACTTGGAGCGCCGCGTTTGAAAACGTCTCCGCTGAACACACGGAAGTCCTGACACAGTCTTTATACGACCAGGTAGGAGACACAACCATGGGCATCATCGCCTGGATACTCATCGGTCTGCTCGCGGGCCTCATCGCGAAGGCGCTCATGCCCGGCAAGGACCCGGGCGGCATCATCATCACCATCCTCATCGGCATCGCCGGCGGCCTCCTCGGCGGCTGGCTCGGCAAGGTGATCTTCGGCGTCGACTCCATCGACGGCTTCTTCGACCTCTCCACCTGGATCGCCGCCATCGTCGGCTCCCTCATCCTCCTGGCCCTCTACCGCGTCATCACCGGTAACCGCCGCCACGCCTGATCACCCATACATCACGCACCACCCCGAACGGCTCCCCTCCCACCCGAGGCGGAGCCGTTTCTCATGCCGTCGCGCCCTCATTTCCCGACGGCACCTGGAGGCGCCTGGAGAGAGGAACGTGTCTCGCTCGCGGGAGTGGGGCTACAGGCCCGTGCGAGTGGCACCGGCCTCAAGAAGGGGTGACATGTGTCGGCCGCCGGTAGAAGAAGTGCGCAGTACCTTCCCTCCCCCGGGCCTCGGAGCACATCCAGAGTGGGCCGGCCCGTTCCGTGTGAAAGGACCCCCTCATGCGCCTTCCTCTGATCATCAGGACCGCGCCCCTGTTCGGCGCTGCCGCTCTCACCGGCGCGGGCCTGTTGTTCGCCGGCACCGCGCGAGCCGACGACCAGCGAACATTCGACTGTCAGCTGCTTCGCGTCTTCGCCGACCACTCTCTTGAGGGTTACTCATGCGGGGAACCCACCACCTACGACGGACCCGGGAAAGTCCGTTACCTCAACGGCGCCGGCGGCTACACATGCAGAAACATCAGCGCACGCCCCGACGCCGGGGACAGCACGACAACCACTCTCAAAGCGACAGGTTGCACATCCGGCACCTATCCCGGTTACACCACCCTGCCCATGCCTCTGGCCGGAACCGGCACTCCCAGGGAGTGATCTCAAGGAGGGTGACGGCAAACCCCATGGTCGGTGGTCGGCTTCGCAATCGCAGAGGGCCTGCGAACCCCTCTTCGGGTTCGCAGGCCAGGCCCATGCAGTGATGTGTGGTCAGGACAGCGTGCGCGTTCCCCCGGAGCGGAGTCCACTGCGGGTGTAGACGCGTCCCTGGCGCCGGGCCGAGCGCAGGAACATGACCGCGGGGACCGCGCACACGAGGATCGCGAAGATGCTGGCCTCCGGTCCGAAACCACCTCCGGTGATCGCAGTCGGCCCCGACAGCACACCGCGGAGCAGTCCGGTGGGCGTGTCCTCGTTGCCGGAGACCGTCACGCCGAAGATGCCGCTCAGGGCGAAGTTCCAGCCCAGGTGCAGGCCGATCGGCAGCCACAGGGTACGGGTGGCCGCGTACGCCGCGCCGAGCATCAGGCCCGCCTCCATCGCGATGGCCAGCGCACCCCACACCGTGGCACCGGAGTTCACCAGGTGCAGCGCCCCGAACAGCACGCCCGAGACCGCCAACGCACCCCACGTTCCCGTCAGTTGTTCGACGAAGCGGAAGACGATGCCGCGGAAGAGGATCTCCTCCACCACCGCTACCCCCGCCGTCAGCCCCAGCACGGTGAACGCACCGCCCACGGACACTCCGCCCTTGGTGCCGTATCCGCCGAACAGGGCGATCAACGCGAGCGTCGCGACGAAGAGTCCCAGGCCGACGAGGGTGCCGCGGCGCAGACCGGGTACGGTATCGGCGGCGTCCAGTTCGGAGACAGGCCGCTGTTCGAGGAACCGTACCGCCGCCGCGTAGACCGTCAGCGCGATCGCCGCGGTCGCCGCGCCGAACAGCAGGGACAGCACCGGGTCGTCCCCCGCCATGCTCCTCGTCCCCGCGGCGAGGCCTGTCACCAGGATGAACAGCACCACCATGACCACCAGCCTCACCCCGGTCGGCCATACCCGGCGTGTCGGCTCGAACGGTGACTGCGAGAACTGGCGCTTCACCCACTGCACCGACGGTGCGTCCCACGGTGACATGACGTTTCCCATCCTTGACCGGCGGCCGGACCGCCCCTTCAACTGGAGGGAACGCTATGTGCGGCCGGTACCCCCGAACCTCCCCTCGGGGTGGACAGTTGCGTGTAGCTCACGTGGGGGACAACAGGCCTCGTGGACGAGTGCATCCACATGTGCAACACGTCCGGCCACGGCTACGGCCTCAGCCCTTTCGTGCGTAGTCATCAGACGGTGCGGTCGGCAGCGCCGGCAGGTCCGCGGCCACCGTGCCGAGCAGGGCGAGAGCCTGCTGGGACGCGCTGCCGGGCTCGGCCTGGTACACGATGAGCTGCTGGTCCGGCGCGCTGTCGACGGTGAACGAGTCGTACGTCAGGGTCAGTTCGCCGACCTGCTCGTGGTTGAAGGACTTGGCCTCCCGGGCCTTGCCCCGAACGTCATGCCGGGCCCACAGCTCGCGGAACTCCGCGCTCTTCAGGGAGAGTTCGCCTACCAGCTCGGTGAGCCGGGAATCGTTCATCAGCTCGCCGCTGCCCGCGCGCAGCGCGGCGAGCCCGGACCTGGCGACCCGCTCCCAGTCGGGGTAGAAGTCCCGGGCGAGCGGATCCAGGAAGGTGAACCGGACCAGGTTCGTCTCACCCTGATCCAGCATCGCGGCGAACAGGGCCCGTCCCAGACGGTTGCCTGCCAGCACGTCCAGCCGGCGGTCGAGGATCAGCGCGGGCGTGTGCAGCCAGCCGTCCATCAGACGCAGCAGACTCGGTGCGACGGTCGCACCGCCACCCCGCCGGACAGCGGCGGGACCCCGCTCCGTCCGAGCCAGCCGGTGCAGGTGCGCCGACTCCTCGGGATTGAGCGCGAGGGCGCGGGCCAGGGCGTGCACCACCTGCGCGGAGGGGTGCCTCTCCCGCCCCTGCTCCAGCCGGGCGTAGTAGTCGGTGCTGACCCCGGACGACTGCGCGACCTCTTCCCGGCGCAGGCCGGGCGTCCTGCGCCGGCCCGACCAGGGCTGCTCAGCCCGGTCCGGGCTGGTCATCTCTCGCCGGGCGCGGAGGAACTCCCCCAACTCGTTGCCACTGTCCATGCCACAACGATAGGCGCGCACGCGATCGGTTACCTGGGTGTGGCACACCCTGGACAGGACCGCCCTGGTTGGCCCCCGGGGCGCCGCACATGCTCGGTCCCATGACAGACAACGCTTCCTCCACCGTTTCCCCGTCCACCTCCCCTGCGGCCTCCCGCGCGACCTCCGGCCCGCTGACCGGCCGCGTCGCGGTGATCACCGGTGCCAGCGCCGGAATCGGCGCCGCGACCGCCCACCGTTTCGCCGCAGCCGGAGCGGCGGTCGCTCTCCTCGGCCGGCGGTCCGGGCTGCTGGAGGACCTCGCCGCCACCCTGCGCAAGGAGTACTCGGCCGAGGTCCTGGCGCTCGCGGTGGATGTCACCGACCCCGGCGCACTGACCACCGCCGCTTCGACGATCCGCGCCGCCCTGGGACGGCCCGACCTGGTCGTCGCCAACGCGGGGGTGATGCTCGGAGCGCCCTTCGAAGAGGCGGACACCGCCGAGTGGGACCAGATGATCGACGTGAACCTGCGCGGTCTGCTGGCGACCGGCCGGACCTTCGTCGCGGACCTGCTCGACGCAGCGGAAGCAGGACGGTCCGCCGACCTCGTGAACCTGAGCTCGATCGCCGCCGAGGTGATCTTCGCCGACTATCCCGTCTACGGCGCCACCAAGGCTGCGGTCAGCCAGCTGACCCGCAACCTGCGTGCCTCCCTCGGTCCCCGCGGCGTACGGGTCCGCTCCATCGACCCGGCCTTCGCCGTCACCGAGCTCGGCGACGGCATGGCGCACGAGGCCACCCGGGCCGGGCTGGCCGACATGCGTACGGCCATCACCGCCATCACCGCGGAGGACGTGGCCGACGCCATCACGTACTCGGTGGCGGTACCCGCCCGGGTCAACATCGCCGAGCTGACGATCGCACCCACCGAGCTCGGCTGACAGCCAATAGCCGACAGCCGACAACCGCCAAATAACAACCAGCAACAGCGTACGGGCGCCCACCGCAGCAGCCGGTGGGCGCCTTGCCGTGCTCCGCGCCCACCGGGCCTGTGACTCCGCGCCCATCGGACCTGTGACACGGCACTTGTGACACGGCATCCGCCGTCCCGATGGGTAGGTGCGACAGACCCTGCCTGGATCTCGCCCGCGACCCTAGCGTCGAGGCATGACTGACGAACGATTGATCGCTGACCTGCACAACCGTTGGGTGTTCGGCTGGGAACGCAACGCGGGCGACGACCCCTTCGACTTCCGGCGCGTCTTCGGCGAGTTCTACGACTTCGACTCCCCGGACGTCCGCCTCTACGACGATTTCGACCCCGAGCAGCGCGTGGCGACGACAGCCGCCGGATACGGTTCGATCTGGGAGCCCGGCTTCCGCGAGATGATCTCCGCCCATCATGTCGTCGACGACGGCCCGCATGTCGTCGCCGACCTCGGTCTGGCCGCGTCCACCCTCGTCTTCGTGGCGCGGATCACCCTGCCGGATGCCACCACGGACATCCGCACCACTTCCTCGCTGGTCTGGCGCCGGACACCCGACGGCTGGCGGATCGTCCGCGAACACAATTCGACCAAGGTCCTCCCCGCCGGCGCCCTCGACCACCGGCTGCCTGCGCGCCGGATCACCTGACCTGCGGTCGGCCCTCTGCTGGAGCGACTGCGGGGAGGAGTCCACGGAGGCAGGAATGGTCCCTCCGAACCGGGGCAGACCTTCTTTCGACAGTCGTGTAGAAAGAACAGAAGAAGGGCCAGCACAATGGAGATCTCCGGAATCGTCGCCGCGGTCGTGATCGGCATCGTCATCGGGGTCCTGGGCCGCCTCGTCCTCCCCGGCCGTCAGCACATCGGTGTTCTGTGGACGATCGCGGTCGGCATCATCGCCGCGCTGGTCGGCACGGCTCTCGCCGGGGCCCTGGGCGTCGCCGACACCAAGGGCATCGACTGGATCGAGCTCGCCCTCCAGATCGGCCTCGCCGCTGTCGGTGTCGCAGCGGTGGAGCGCCTCAAGGGCCGCCGCTGACGCGGGACGGTGACCGAGGGACGACGACAGCGGAACGACGACAGCGGGACGGCAGCATCGTGACGCCGACGTGGAGCGGCGTCACGCGACCGGCCTCCCGGTACGGCCCTCCGCACGCC
>NZ_VDFC01000105.1 GCF_008369065.1 Streptomyces apricus
CCAGCCCCACCGGCCCCTCCACCTTCTTGGTGGACCAGTCCGTCGACTCCTTGTAGTCCCAGGTGTCGGCGCTGCTGTAGAACTGCCGCCAGGCCCGCGCGGCCAGCGCGTCGTCGTCCAGGGCGACCGCCGCGTACGCGTCCTGCCGCGAGTGCCCCTGGAACAGCAGCAGGGACCCGAAGTCGGCCCCGTAGCGGGCCTTCTGCTCGGCCTTGGTCGCGTTGAAGTAGCGGCAGTAGTCGAGCCACGCCTCCTCGAACGCCGGCATGTCGACCTGGTCGATCAGCTCGGCGTTCAGTTCGACGAGCCCGAACATGGCCGACAGGTGCGAGACCCCCACCACGGCCGTGTCCGCGACGGCGAACCTCCCGGTGTCCAGGTCGTACAGCGCGCTGCCCTGGACGAACCCGTTGGGCTGCGCGGCGATGGTCTCCATCGTCGACAGCACCCGCGCCTTCGCCTTCTCCCACTTGGGCCCGCGCCGCTCCCACTCGGTGAGCCACGCGGAGACGAGCCCGCTCCAGTCGGTGCCGAAGCCGATCGAGAGGGCGTTGCGGTCCGGCTCGTAGGGCTCGGTGCGGATCTTGCGGATCGGGTCGAGCACGAGGAAGGTCTCGTCGGAGTCGACGTTGGCGTGCATGAGGTCGCCGACGCGTTCGTCCCCGGTGAGGAAGTAGTAGTAGCGGCGGTACGTGGTGTTGGCGATGCGCTGCTGCTTGGCGCTGTCGGCGTAGTGCTGGACGCCGTGCCGGGTGCCGAGCCCCGCCCACTGCCCCAGGTGGTAGACATCGACCTCGCCGGTGTGCCGCGTCATGGCCTCCGCGAAGCGGAAGATGTCGGCGCGCCCGGAGCGCAGGTAGGCGAACCAGAGCCACAGGTCGGGCGAGAGCTCGGAGTTGTCCCAGGCGTAGCCGCCGACGTCGTAGCACCACTGGTGCCTGCTGGGGTCGTACGTGTGCATGATGTCGCCGTAGTCCCAGAAGCCGTACCAACGGCGCATCTCCACCTGGTCCTTGTAGTAGGCGAAGAGGAAGTCGAGGTGGTCCTCGATCTTCGCCTTGGCGGGGGTGGAGCGGTCCGGTTCGGCGAACAGCCCGCCGAAGACGCCCGCGGCGACGAGGTGCCGGGGCGGCGCGGCGAGCTGCGCGGGGGTGCGTACGGCGGCGACCTGCCGCGCCATCGCCTCGGCGCCCGGCGTCGACTCGTGGGCCCAGAAGAGGAGTTCGCTGGTGCGGGCGATGCCGTAGGGGGTGCCGAAGCCGGGCTCGTAGTCCTCGTAGGTGATGTTGAGGCCTTCGAGCTGTTCGGGGTAGGTGTCCTGGCCCATGCCGTCGTGGTAGAAGCGCAGGTCCATGGGGGGCGACTCGGGCGACCAGAGCCACAGGGTGACCTCGGCCTCGTCCTTCTGCGCGTCGCGGATGTCGAGCTGGGCCGGGTACTTCTCCCAGAAGTCCCGCAGCCCGAAGGCGAATCCGCCGCTCGCGCCGCCGACGTAACCGAAGCCGCAGGCCCGCCGGCCGCCGCCCGCGCCGATCCAGCCGTGCCCCTCCTTGGTCCGCTTGCGGACCGTGAACCCGTCGGCGGAGAGCTGCGAGAGGGTGTAGTCGCCCCATTCGGGGATGTACTGGAGCCGGGTGGTGACCCGCTGGTCCCAGGTCGACGGGTCGGGCAGCTTCTGCCCCTCGAACTGGGCCGTCCGGATGGCCGCGCCGGGGTCCCGGCGCAGCCCGGTGATGCCCTTGACCGCCTCGCGCAGCAGGCCGGTCCCCTCCCCGCCGATCCGGATGTGCCGGTCGTACGCGGCGTCGCGCATCGGGACCGTGAAGCGGACGCCGATGCCGCGGATGAAGTCGCCGCTCGTCCTGCCGGGCTCCTGGGTGCCGTCGAAGGTGATCGTGTGCACCATGCGGAAGGACTCGGCTCCCGCGTAGAAGTAGAGCCGGACGGAGAAGGGCAGCCAACTCCGGTTTCCCCTGCGGTGCTTGCCGTCGATGCGGACGACGGCGCGGACCGGCCCGTCCTGCTCGACCTCGGTGCGTGCGACGGCGCTCTCGAACCGCTCGCACTTCCGTGTGCCCTGGTCGCCGTCCTCGATCTCGGGCTGGCGCAGCAGGACGAGACGCCCCTCCTTGGCGATCTCCGTCGAGCCGCGCAGCACGGATCTCACGAGGGCGGAGCCGCTCCCGCCGATCCTCACGGTGATGACACCGGTCGACACCTCGACGGAGCCGCCCCGCCTGGCGACGGTGACCTTCTTCGCGGGCGCGGCGGGCGTCCCCGCGGCGAGGGTGAGCTTCCCGCTGCCCGCTCCCAACCCGACCGCGTGGGCGGTCCATTTCAGGGAGCCGTCCGGCCAGTAGCCGATCGGCCAGGACTGGACGGGCACGTCCTTGCCGTCGGCGTCGGTCAGCGCGAACGTCTGGTCCTTGCCGTACGCGCCCTTCGGCCAGGGCACGCCCACGGTCGAGCCGGGTGCCGCGCCGAGGCCGCCGTCCTCCAGCCAGTCCAGGGTCACCGGGTCCGCGGCGGCGGCGCCGGTTCCCGGGGCGCTCCGCGCGGCCTGGGCGGCGTGCGCGTCCTGCACGCCGAGGGCCCGGCCGAACTGGGCGGCGGCTCCGGCGACGGCCGCCGCCTTGAGGAGGGACCTGCGGGGAAGGGGGGACATGGCCTTTCCTTTCCTTGCGGGGAATCCTTACAGAGAAGTCAGGTGCATGACAGAAAGAGGAGCGGCGCCGACCCATCGGCCCTGCTGAGAACCGCTGGTCAGCGGCGCCGGCCGCGCTCCTCCACGGCGAGGGCCGCCGCCGCGACGGCCCCCAGGACGGGGACCGCCAGCGGCGGCACGAACCAGGCGGAGACGGCCACGACCGCCAGTCCGCCGACGAGCAGGAAGGACCCCGCGGGGTCGAGGACCGTACGGCGTCCGGCGGCGCCGAGCAGCCCGCGCCAGGAGGCCCCGGGCTCCCAGACCGCCGCCGCGCGCAGTCCGGCGACGGCCAGCCCGATCAGCGCGGACAGCCCGACGGCCCCGACGAGCGGGCCGCCGGGGATCCCGGCGCGCACGGCCTGGACGTCGACCCACACCGCGAGCGCCGCGGCCCATCCGGCCAGCCCCGCGAGCCACCCGCCGCGCACGGCGAGCCGGAAGTCCGCGGCGAACTCCCGCCAGCCGCCCGCCGCGTGGGACGTACGCCGCCGCAGGTGCCGCGACCCGGCGGCGAAGGCGGCGGGGTAGGTGACCACGGGCAGCGAGGCCACCGCGATCCACACCCCGGTGAGCAGGCACTCGGCGAAGAGCGCGAACCGCTCGGCGAGGGCGGACTCCCGCCCGGCACCGGCGCCTGCACGAACCTTCGTGCGCGTCCGGGTCGTCATCGGCTCAGCCCTTCAGACCGGAGGTCGCCATGCCGTCGATCAGGTAGCGCTGGAAGGCGAGGAAGAAGGCCAGCACGGGCAGCAGCGCCACCAGCGACATGGCGATCATGCCGCCGTAGTTGGCGACGCCCTCCTGGTCGCGGAACATCATCATGCCGAGCGAGACGGTGTACTTGCCGGGTTCGTTGAGGTAGATCAGCGGGCCCATGAAGTCGTTCCAGGCGTTGATGAAGGTGAAGATCGCGCTGGTGATCAGGGCCGGGCGGCACAGCGGCAGCACGATCGACCAGTAGATCCGCAGGTGCCCGCAGCCGTCGAGCCGGGCCGCCTCGTCCAGCTCCCTCGGCAGGTTGCGCATGAACTGCACCATGAGGAAGACGAAGAACGCCTCGGTGGCCAGGTACTTGCCGAGCAACAGCGGCACGTACGTATTGATCAGTTCGAGCTTCTGGAACATCACGTACTGCGGGATGAGCAGCACGTGGTACGGCAGCAGCAGCGTGCCGATCATCAGCGAGAACATCAGGTTGCGCCCGGCGAACCGGATGCGGGCGAACGCGTACGCCGTCAGCGAGCAGGAGATCAGGATGCCGGCGACGGAACCGAGCGCGTAGAACAGGGAGTTCTGGAAGAAGGTGGCGATCGAGATGTCCGCGATGCCGTCGGCGAGGCCCTTGAAGTTCTGCAGGATCGGGTCGGTCGGGAACAGCTCCAGGCTGCCGATGATCTCCCGGCTCGGCTTGAACGAGGCACCCAGGACCCAGACGACGGGGTAGAGGACGACCGCGAGGACGAGCAGGGCGCCGAGGTGCCAGCCGAGCGAGCCGGCGCGGGCGCGGCCGGGGGCCGGCGGCCTGTCCGGCGGGACGGCGTCCGCGCCCGGGACCGGTGGCGTGCCCGGGGCCGGTGGTGTGACCGTGGTGCTCATCGGGAGGCCTCCTCGTAGTGCACCCACCGCTTCTGGGACCAGAAGAGGACGGCCGTCACGAGCGCCACGGCGAGCAGCAGCATCCAGGCCATCGCGGAGGCGAAGCCCATCTGGGCTTCCTTGAAGCCCTTCTGGTAGAGGTAACAGGTGTAGACGAGCGTGGCGTCGGCCGGCCCGCAGGTGGCGTTGGAGACGACGTAGGCGGATCCGAAGATCTGGAACGAGTGGATGGTCTCCAGCAGGACGTTGAAGAACAGCACCGGGGAAATCATCGGCAGAGTGATGCTCCAGAACCGCCGGAACGGTCCGGCGCCGTCCACCTCGGCCGCCTCGTACAGCTCCTTCGGCACCTGTTTCAGCCCGGCCAGGAAGATGACCATCGGGGCGCCGAACTGCCAGACGGTCAGCGCCACCAGGCTGTAGAGCACCCAGTCCGGGTTGCCGACCCAGCCGCCGACGTCGAGGCCGAGGAACGACTGCGTGCGGTCCACCGCGGCGTCGTCGGAGAACAGGGCCCGCCAGACGAAGCCGACGGACACGCTCGCGCCGATCAGCGAGGGGGCGTAGAACGCGGCCCGGTAGAAGGCCTGACCGCGCCGGCTCTGCGCGAGCAGCAGGGCGACCCCCAGGGCGAGCAGCAGCTTCAGCGGGGTGCCGATGACGACGTACTTCGCCGTCACCTCCACCGACTTCTGCCACCTCGGGTCGTCGAGCATCCGCTCGAAGTTGTCGAAGCCGATCCACCGCGGGGAGTCGAAGAGGTTGTAGTCGGTGAAGGCGAAGTAGAGCGACGCGGCCATCGGCCCCGCGGTCAGGAGCAGGAAGCCCGCGATCCACGGGGACATGAAGAGGTAGCCGGCGAGGTTGTCCCGGCGGCCCCGCCGCCGTGCGGCGGCGGGGGGACCGGAGCGCTTGTCCGCGATGTCCGGCGCGGGGTCCTTGACGATGGTCGACACGGCTGTCCCCATCAGGCGGCGAGGGCGGTCTTCGCCTCGGAGAAGAACTGCTTGACCGCGTCGGAGACCTTGGTCTTGCCCGTCGACATGTCGCCGGCGATGCGCAGGAACGCGGCCTCCACGGTGTCGGCGCCGGCCGGGTGCGGGGTGATGGTGCCGAGCAGCCCGGCCTCGGCGACCTCCTCCTCGTACCGCGCGATCGCCTGGTTGGGGGCGTCGGTCGGCTTGTACGCCTCGAACTGCTCGGTGGTGGCGAGGATGCCGCGGTCGTAGCCCATGATCCTGCCGACCTCGGGGTCGTGCACCATGAAGGAGATGAACTGGGCGACCTCCTTCGGGTGTTCGGTGCGCGCGAAGCCGCTCAGCATCAGCGAGCCGAGGTACTGGCCGGTCTCCTTGCCGTCGGTCGTGGGGATCGGCGCCAGGCCGTAGGTGCTGTCGCCCTCGGTGGTGTAGCGCACGGTGAAGTTGTCCCAGGTGAACTCCGACGCCCCGTCACCCGAGGCCAGTGGCGACTTGGGCTTCAGCTGCTCGACCTTCTTCGGGTCGGTGACGATCCCGGCCTTCACGCGGTTGTAGCCGTCCTGCCACCACTCAGTCAGATCGGTCTCCTCGAAGCCGAGTCCGTCCTCGGTGAAGAACGCCTTGCCGTTCTGCCGGAGGTAGAGGTCGTAGAGGTACATGATTCCGAAGTAGCCGGTGTCGCCCGCCACTTTCTGGGTGTCGTGGATCTTCTTGAGCGCGGCGAAGTACTCGTCCCAGGTCCAGCCCTGCTCGGGCTCGACGCCCGCCTTCCGGAACACTTTCTCGTCGATGACGAGCGACATGGTGTTGGAGCCGACGGGGACACCGAGCAGCTTTCCGTCGACCTCGCCGACCTTCTCGACACCGGAACGGAAGTTCTTCAGGTCCAGATTCCCCGCCTCCACTTGCGACTTGAGGTCGAGGAGGACACTTCTCTTGTCGTACTTCCGCAGGAATGCGACGGCGTTCTGGAATACGTCCGGTGGATTTCCGCCCGCGGCCTGCGTCTGGAACTTCTCCCAAAAGGCCACGTAATCCTGGAAGTCCGTCTTCACCTTGATCTTCGGGTACTTCTTCTCGAAGAGCTTGACGGACCGGTTGATGCGCTTGGCGCGCTCCTCGGCGCCCCACCACGCGAAGCGGATCTCGACCGTGCCGTCGCCCGAGCCTCCGTCGTCTCCTCCGCAGCCCGTGGTCGCGGCCAGCCCCGCCGCCGCGAGCGACGCCCCGGCCGCCTTGAGGACCGTCCGCCTCTCGACACTCCCGTTTTTCCCCATGGCCGGGCCTCCTGGCGACGTCGTCGTCTGCTCGTGTGAATCGTTTCAAGTAAGCGCTTGCTGCCACAACGTACGGAGGGTGTTCGCGGGCGTCAATGACTCGGACAGGAATTGATGTGAACGGGGTCGCCGGCAAGACGGCCTCAACTGGGGTGGGGTGG
>NZ_VDFC01000106.1 GCF_008369065.1 Streptomyces apricus
CGCTTGCTGTCGCGGATGGGGGTGAGGGGGGAGTGGTTGAGGGCCACTTCTACGCAGTTGCCCCCGTCCGCGTTGCTGTAGCTGGACTTCCGCCATGCGGCTTTGCTGAGGTCGAGTCGGGGGGTTCGCATGATGGGCTGGCCTCCAGGATTTCTCGGATCAGTGCCACGGACTCCCGTGGCGAGAGCGCCGAGTCTCGCACCAAATCGTATGACAGGCGGAGTTGTTCGACATCCGTCGGATCCTCGACGAGATCTCCGGAATAGGCGCTCTCGGTGTAGGCGATGTTGCGGCCACCTGGTAGCCACAGCAACGTCAGTGATCCGCCGAGAAGGTGCTGTAGGCCAGCGGAGAAAGGCAACACTTGCAGCGTGACGTTCGGAAGCTCCGCCGTCTCCAGTAGGTGCGCCAACTGCTCACTCCATGCGTCGGCATCGCTGAGCGGACGTCGTACGGCGGACTCGTCCAATACCGCTCGGAACTCAACGGCGTCCTCGCCGTGTAGCGGGGCTTGGCGATCCAGGCGCGTGATCACCTGCGCGTCGAGTTCGTTGTCGTCCGCAGGGCGGGCAGTACGCAACTGTTCCCGGGCGTAGCTCTCGGTCTGCAATAGGCCGGGAATCGTGGAACTTGCGTACTCGTACCGCATGGTCGCTTCCCTCTCGCGCTCCATGAAGTGCCGGTACTTGTCCTTGATACCGTCTGCCCGAGCCAGTACACACAAGTGAACGAGGTGTTCGTCGGTCCCGTACGCCTTGTCCAGCGCCTCCATGACGTCGGGTGATCCGAGTTTCACCCCCGTCTCCAGTTTGTGCAGATATATGCGGTCGTGCGTCGTATCCGCCGCGAGGTCGCTCAGCGACTTGCCTGATTTCTCGCGCAGCCGCGCCAGTACCATCCGTGCTGACCCGTTGTGATGACTACTCCGGTTCTGGTTCGGCTTCCGTGGCGGCATCGTTGGTCCCCCCAGTGGTCCTGACGTGCGGGTCTACGCCTCTCCACTACCGACCGTAGCCTTCGATCGGTCACGCTGTGAGGATATTCGGCAACCCCAGGTAATCGAAGGGGAATCGAATGAACGAGACGGACCAGGCCAAGGGATGGCGCATCGACCGCATCCCCGGCAAGCGGGTGACGGCGGTCCACGAGGGCGTACGGCTGCCGCTCTGGCTGCTGCATGACGGCAAGCACAAGGGTGACGCGCAGTTGCGGCTCAGCGTGGTCGAGGCGGAGCAACTGCACGCCGAGCTGTCCTACGCGCTCGATGAGGACGAGGCGCCGGTGAGCCGTCCGGCAGCGGCTCACTGATCACGGCGATAGGCGGGGAGTGGGCCGTACACGCTCAGGCCCACTCCTCCGCCTTGACCTCGGTCTGCTTCAGTACACGGTCGATGGCGTCCGGGGCCTTGTCCGGCGGGTAGCCGTAGAGGCGGAGCAGGAGCTTGACCTTGCCGCGGATACGGTCGCGGGCCTGGCCCCTGACGCGCCAGTCGACGGTGACGTCCTTGCGGACGAGGTCGCACAGTTTGTGGGCGATCTCGGCGAGGACGCCCTGGCCCAGCTCCAGGGCGGAGGGGTTGGCGGCGACGGCGTCGTAGAAGGCCAGCTCGTCCTCGGTCAGACCGAGTTCCCTGGCACGTTCCCGGTCGGCGGAGATCGTACGGGCCAGTTCGACGAGGAGGTCCATTACCTGGGCGGAGTCGATGAGGCCGTTGTGGTACTTGTTCATGACCTCCTGCATCTTCTCGGTGAAGGCCTTCTGGCGTACGACGTTGCCGGGGTGGGCGTCCCGGATCTCCTTCTTGATGGCCCGGCGCAGGGCCTCGATGGCGAGGTTGGGGTGACGGCCGGCCTGCATCCTGCGGAGGACTTTCTCGTCCAGGTGGGACAGGTCGGGCTTGGTGAGACCGGTGGCGTCGTAGATGTCGACGACTCCGTCCGCGGCGACGGCCTCGGCGTTCAACTGCTCGATGAGCCGGTTCACGTCGGCTTCGGTGGCGAGGCCGTCGTGGTAGCGATCGTCCGTGGTCAGTTTCTCGCGGGCCGTACGCACGGAGGAGTAGAAACGGATGTCGGGCAGCAGGTCCTGGACGTCCGGATGAGTGGCGCACAACGAGAAGGACCGGGACAACAACCGGGCATGGTGCATGAACAGCTGCTGCCGGGTGGGCTTGCCGGGCTCCAGGTCCGGTTCGGCTTCCTTGAGGAAATCGAGGACGTCGTAGAGGGCTTCCTTGTAGCCGTGGGTGTCCATGGTCGCGCGCCAGTGGCAGGGGCGCAGCACGTCTCCGATCCGCTGATGCGTGCGCCGTACGGAGTCGCACGCCTCCTCGACGGGGGCGCCGATGGGCTGGTTCTCCTGGTCGGGAGCGGAGTACTCCGCGAGGGCGGCGGTGATGTCCTGTGCGACACCGAGGAAGTCGACGACCAGGCCGGAGGGCTTTTCGCCCCAGGTGCGGTTGACGCGGGCGATGGCCTGCATGAGGGCCGCGCCGCGCATACGCCGGTCGAGGTAGAGGGTGTGCAGGGGCGGAGCGTCGAACCCGGTCAGCCAGAGTGACTGGACGATGACGAGTTCGAGTTCGTCGTCCTCGTTCTTGTCGACGACGCGCTTCTGGATGCGCTTGAGTTGGTCAGGACTTCGGACGTAGTCGGCGACTTCGTCGTCTTCGTGGCCGGCGTTTCCGGTGAAAACGACGCGTACCTTGCCGGTGTCGTCGGGATACAGACCGCTGGTCTCGTCGCGCTCACCGGTCCACTCCGGGCGCTGGCGGGCGATGGCGTTGAAGAGCCGGGCGGCGATCGCACGGGAGGAACAGACGATCATCCCCTTACCGGGTCTCCCAGTAAGCTTGATCATCTCGCGCCTACGTGTGTCCCAATGCTCCAGGACGGTGGCAGCCAGCGCGTCTATGCGCTCGCGCGCGCCGATGAGGTCCTCGAAGGCGGCGAACTTGCGACGGGCACGCTTCTGTTCGGCCTCGGACAGCCCTTCGACCAGCCCCTCGGCCTGGGCGTCGAGGTCGTCGAGGTCTACGTTGTCGGGGAGTTGGCCCTTCAGTTTGACCTTGTGGAGGATCGCCTCGTAGTAGACGGGGACGGTCGCGCCGTCGTCGACGGCCTGCGTCAGGTCGTACGTGTGGATGGTCGGCCCGAAGACGCCTTCGGTGCTGCCGGTGGCGTTGTCGATGGGCGTACCGGTGAAGGCGAGGAAGGTGGCGTTCGGGAGGGCGTCCCGGAGGTTGCGGGCGAAACCGTCCTCGAAGTCGTAGTGACTGCGGTGTGCCTCGTCGACGACGACGATGATGTCGCGGCGGGTGGAGACGACGGGATGGCGGGCGCCGGCCTCCCGCTCGGTCTTGCTGACGCGGAACTTCTGGAGCGTGCTGAAGACGAGACCGCCGCTGTTCTCGTCCCGGGTGAGGAGTTCCTTGAGCTGCTTGGTGTCCGTGGCCTTTTCAGGGTGGTCGCTGATTATCTGGCGCAGGCTGTGGCTTTTGGCAAAGGTGTTGAAGAGCTGGGTGTCGAGGTCGATACGGTCGGTGAGCAGCACGATCGTGGGGTTCGACAGCTCGGGAGCGAGGACGACCTTCCCTGTGTAGAAAAGCATCTCCTCGCTCTTGCCGGCGCCTTGCGTGTGCCAGACGACGCCCGCCCGGCCGTCGGTGGCGACGGCCGCCACGGTGGCGGTGACCGCCTCGCGCACGGCGAAGTACTGGTGGGCCTTGGCGAGTTTGACGGTGTCGACGACTCCGCCGGTGCCTTCGGCCGAGTAGGAGAGGTAGGAGCTGATGAGGTCCAGGAAGCGGCCGGGTTCGAGGGGCCCCTGGATCATCCGCTCCAAGGCGCGCCCGTCCTCCCACTCGCGCTTGCGGAGGAGGGCGCCGTCCTCGTCGGCGTGCCAGGGGGCCATGTGCTGCCATGGCGTGAACGGGGTGCCGATGCGGGCAGTTATGCCGTCCGAGGCGACGGCGACGAGCAGTGTCCGGAAGACCCCGTCCGACTTCAGCTCGCGCCGGTAGTTCTGGATCTGGCCGTACGCCTTGCGGGAGTCGTCAGGGCCGCTGGCCTTCTTCAACTCGATGACGGCGAGGGGGAGGCCGTTGACGTAGAGGACGATGTCGAACACGAACTCCCGCTGGCGGGCGTTGCTACGGATACGCACCTGGGAGGCGGCGACCAGGTCATTGCCGTGGGGATTGGCGAAGTCGATGACGCGGACGGTCTCGTACTTCTCGGTGTCGGTAAGCGGGTCACGGTAGGCGACCTTGACGGCTTTGACGGTGAGTCGCTGGTAGAACTCCCAGTTCTGGCGGATGTCGGAGCCGGGAGGTTGCTTGAGCAGCTCGTCGATGGCTTCTGTGACGGCTGCCTCGGGGAGGTGGGGGTAGCGGGTGGTGATGGCGGTGCGCAGGCGGGGGTAGAGGACGAGGTCGTCGAAGGACTTGCGCTGCCCGTGGGAGGGGCCGAGGTCCTTTCCGTCGACGTGTATCCACCCAAATTCTCCGAGCTGCTCCAGAGCAATGTGCTCCCAGTCCTTCTCGGAGAAGGTGAGGGCTTCGGCGTGGGAGACGGAGACCTCGGTGCTGGCCAGGAGGTCGAGGACTGTGTCGTTGGGCTGAGGGCCGAGGGCGCCCTCGCTCATCTGCGCACCGTCAGTGGTCATACAGCGTCCTCCACGACACGTTCGGCGTCTTTGATGCGGATCTTTCCGGTCACTAGTTGGGGGAGGAGGGTGTCGCGGAGGGCGGCGAGGGTGCGGTTCTCCCGCTTGGTTGCGCTGGCTCGTTCGACGAGGGGTACCACGGAGTGGCGGAATTCATCAGCTGCGATGCCGTCTTCGGGGAGCCTGACGCTGAGTTCTGCGATGCGGTCTGTTGCTAGCCGGCCCGTGCCGTGGCCGGCCAGATCAACAAAACCGAGGATTTCTGGCGTGCTGGTTTTGATGGCCAGGAAGAGCGTGGCCGCATCGATCCCCGCATGAGGGATCAATGCCTTGCAATCCTGTCCGAAAGCGACCTCGCGCTGGGTGATCCCGACTCGGAACTCTGAGGTCAGGCTCATTCCTCGCACGATAAAGAGGATGCTTCCTGTTGGAACGAGTCGGGTGCCGTTCTCGGCGCCGAGTGGTGTGATCTTGCGGTCCGAGTCATCAATCCACGGTGACTTGAGACTCGCGGCTGAGATCCAGGGAATTTCGCCATCCCAGTAGCTCGGCTCGCTGGTCTTGGGGGTGCCTCCAGACAGCCAGCGTGCGGTCCTGGCAAGCGGGACGCTGTGCCAGCCTCTGCTAGATGAAGACTGGTGGGTGTACAGGGCCGAGGCGAGATCCAGTGTGGTGTCGGCGATCCGCTGGTTGACCGCGATCTTGTCGTCCAGGGTGCCGAGTACTTCCGAAATGGCCTGCTGTTCCGAGATGGGCGGGATCGTGACAGGGATGCTCGCGATGTAATTTCGGTTCAATGAAGCCTGAGCGCTACCTGAGTTGTACGCAGAAAAATCCAACGTTGCAAGTAGGTGGAATACGTATCGAGGGTCGTTCGAAAGGAAGTCTTCGACGAACATAGACGTATTCAGAGGCCAGAAATCACCCTTTACGTAGGTGACATGCCCCATCGAAGAGCCGCTTCTGCCGATAACGACTCCGGGGCCCTTAACCGGACCTTCATCGTGCCAACCGCTGACTCCTGCAGATCCCACAACGGGGTAGCTTCCTGCTGCCCGAGTGCCCGTTGGGAGGTCGTATCCACGTTTTAGACGCACCACCGTACTCAGTGGCAGTGTTTCCCATGACTTCCTAGCCACTAAATCCTCCCCAACTGCATACGCACCGCATCCTCCAGCCGCCCCGACTCCTCGAACAACCCGAACAATTCTTTCGTCAGCCGAGCCACCCGCTCCTCCACCGGCTCCGCATCCGGATCAACCTCCGCCTCGGCCGCCCCCACATACCGCCCTGGCGTCAACACGAACTCGTGCTCCCGGAGCTCGGCCAGCGGCACGCTCCGGCAGAAGCCCGGCACATCCTCGTAAGCCCCGACCCCCTCGCCCTCAGCC
>NZ_VDFC01000107.1 GCF_008369065.1 Streptomyces apricus
GGCTCAGGCCGTGCCGGCCCCTGCCCGCTCCCGGTCCCGGCCCTTCTCCTTGCCCTTGTCCCGGTCCCGGTTCAGGCGCTTGCGGAGCGTCTGGGCGAACTCCTCGGCCTCCGTCAGCTGCCCGCGCAACCGCTCCACCTGCCAGAGGGCGTGCTGCTCGTACTCGCGCACGCGCAGCAGCAGGGACTGCCGTTCGTACGCCGTCAGCCCGTCGTCGGAGTCGAGGCGGTCGGTGAGGGCCAGCAGCTCCCGCATCTGGTCCAGGGTGAAGTCGAGCGGCTGCATGCGGCGGATGGCCTTCAGCCGGGCGACGTCCTCCCTCGTGTAGAGGCGGAAGCCGCCCGCCGAGCAGGCGGAAGGGGTGACCAGGCCGGTCGCCTCGTAGTACCGGATCATGCGCAGCGGCAGCTCCGTGCGCGCGCCGACCTCGCCGATCTGCATGTGCTCGCTGCTCATTCGGGCGCCCTACCTCGTCTGTCTCGTCTGTGTCCGCCGCCCGGGACATGGGGCGGCCGACGTCGATCGCTACCGTGACGTCGAGGTAAAGTATGTGATCATCAGGTCGGCTCCGTGACGTTCCCACTCCGTGGCGCGGAAGAAATGTTCCCGCGGACACCGACCGCGCCCTCAGCCCTTCACCGCTCCTGCCGTCAGGCCCTGGACTATGTGGCGGCTGGCGAAGGCGAACAGGACCATCGTGGGGAGGATGGTCAGGACCGCCGCCGCGGACATCGAGCCCCAGTCGATGTTGAAGCTGGAGATGAAGCCGTTCAGCGCCGTCGGCACGGTCTTGTTGCTGTCGCTGTTCATCAGCGTCACCGACAGGAACAGCTCGTTCCAGCAGTTGACGAAGTTGAAGATGAACGCCGCCACGATCCCCGGCCGCATCACCGGCAGCAGCACCTTGAACAGCGCCCCGAACCGGGACAGGCCGTCGATCATGGCGGCCTCCTCCAGCGCGTCCGGGATGTTCTCGAAGAAGCCGCGCAGCATCACCGTGCAGAACGGGATGCAGACGGCGATGTAGACGAGGATCAGCCCGAGCCGGTTGTCGACCATCTTGAGGTCGGTCATCAGCAGGTACAGCGGCCCCAGCGCGATGAACGTGGGGATCATCTGGGTCACCAGGGCCGCCATCAGCAGCGCGGACTTGGTGCGGAACTCGAAGCGGGCCAGCACGTACGCCGACAGCATCGAGATCACGGTGGCGATCGCGGCCGCCACGGTGGCGATGATCAGGCTGTTGGTGAGGTAGACCCCGAAGTCGGCCTTGCCGAACAGCCCGCTGTAGTTCTCCAGCGAGAAGTGCTCGGGCCAGTAGGCGATCGGGAAGGCGAAGATGTCGCCCGGCGCCTTCAGCGACGTGATGGTGATCCAGTAGAGGGGGAAGACGGTGAAGAGCAGCCACAGCCCCAGGAAGGTGAACTTGGTGGCCCGGCCCGCCGTGGACTCCTTGCCGATCACGGCTTCACCTCTCGCTTCTCGCGCGTGGCCAGCAGGAAGAAGGTCGCGAACACCAGCAGGGTGGCGACGACGATCAGGCCGAGCGCGGACGCCCTGCCGTAGTCGCCCTGCTGCGTGATCTTGATCATCCAGGTGGTCACGATGTGCGTCTCGTTGTTCGGTCCGCCGCCGGTCATCCCGAAGATCAGGTCGGGGAAGTTGAAGATCCAGATGACCCGCAGCAGCACGGTCAGTACGAGCGTGACCCTGATGTACGGGATGGTGATCTGGAACAGCGTGCGCACCTTGCCGGCGCCGTCGAGCGCCGAGGCCTCGTACAGCTCCTCGGGGATGGACTGCAGCGCGGCCAGGATCATGATCGTGAAGAAGGTGACCCCGTACCAGACGTTGGCGACCACGACCGCGAACATCGCCGTCTTCGGGTCGGCCAGCCAGGCCACCGGCTCGTCGATCAGGCCGGCCTTCTGGAGCAGGTCGTTGACGACACCGAACTCGCTGTTGAACATCCAGCGGAACAGGATGCCGATGAGGAAGCCGGAGATCGCCCAGGGGAAGAAGATGAGCGCCTGGTAGAGGCCGCGGAAGCGGAACCTGCGGCGCAGCCACAGGGCCAGCGCGAAGCCGATCACCAGCTGGGGCACGATCGAGCCGACCACCCAGATGCCGGTGTTGCCCAGCACCGTGCTCCAGGCCGGGTCGGCGAAGACGTCCTGGAAGTTCTTCAGGCCGATCCACGAGGTGTCGGTCAGATCCGTCAGCTTCCAGTTGCGGAAGGCCATCTGGCTGCCGGCGATCATCGGGTAGTACGTGAAGACCGCCACGAAGACCGCGGCCGGGGCCATGAACAGGGCGATCATGAAGCCCCGGCGGGCGGTGAACTCCGGTTTGCGGCGGCCCTGCCGGACCTTGCGGACGGGCCGGGCGCCCCCGTTGCCGGAGGCCCCCGCCGCTGTCGTCCGCTGCGTTCCCGTCGGTTCCGTCGTCTCGGACGCGGTGGGCATGGCTAGTTCTCCTGCTGCCGCTTCTGGATCCAGTACGCGTCCCAGCCGGCCAGCAGTTCCTTGGGCGTCGTCTTGCCGAGCACCATCTTCTGGATGTCGGCGTCGGCCTTCTGCTGCCACTCGGCCCACCAGGCGACCCCGCGGGGCTGGCTGACGTTGAGGTAGGTGTCCGGGTTCTCCGTCATGGTGACGTAGCTGGACCACGGGCCGGTCTTGTAGAACGGGTCCTCGGCGGCCGACTTGAGGATCGGCACCAGGCTGTTCTTCTTGGTGAAGCTCGTCGACGCCTCTCCCTCGGAGAGGAACTGGACCAGCTTGACCGCTTCCTCCTTGTGCTTGCTGCCCTTGGCGACGCCCCATCCGGCGGTGGCCAGCGGCTGTACGGTCTTGCCGCTGGGGCCGGCCACCAGCGGGGCGGTGCTCCACTGGTCCTTCTTGATGGACTTGGACTCCGAGACGGTGGCGATCACCTCGGGGTCCTGCAGCAGGAAGGCCGTGGAGCCGTTGGAGAAGCCCTCGACCATCTCGGGGTAGCCCCAGGAGACGGACGACTTCGGGGACGCCTCCTTGAAGAGCTCGAGGTAGGTCTCCATGGCGTCCTGCGCCCCGGGCGCGGAGAAGATCGTCTTGCCGTCCTTCAGCTTGAAGCCGTCGGCGGGGTCGATCTCGTCGGCGACGTACGCCTCGATGATCGCGGTGGCGTTGCCCTGGGCGTTGGCCCCGCCGCGGAAGGCGTACCCGTAGCGGCGCTTGCCGGGGTCGTGGATCGCGGAGGCCTGTTCGAGGAGCTCGTCCCAGCTGGCCGGGGGCTTGTCGAAGCCGGCTTCCTTGATCAGGTCGGTGCGGTAGAAGACGCTCAGGCCGTAGAAGCCGTACGGGACGAAGTAGGTCTTGCCGTCGGCGTCCTGGGAGGCCTTGACGGCGTTCTCCGTCATCGCGTCCCAGCCCTTCCAGGAGCCGAGGTCCTTCTTCATGTCGTGGAGCCAGCCGTTGTTCGACCAGGGTCCGACGGTGGTGTCCCGCACTTCGAGGGTGTCGACCCCGCTGCCGGACTGGAGCATCTGCTGGATCTTCTGGTCGGCCTGCTCGGTGGGCGGCGAGATCAGGTTGACCTTGATCTTGGGGTTCTGCTGCTGGAAGTCCGCTATCAGGCCCTTGATCAGGTCCGTGCGGGCGGGGTTGGTCAGGCTCTCGACCATGTTGAGGGTGACCGTGCCGTCGGCCTGCGAGCCGCTCATGCTGCTGCAGCCGGTCAGGACCATCGTGGCGGCGGTGCCGAGGGCGAGAGCTGCCGTCCTTCTTCTCATCGCGGGGACCTCTTCCTGTGCTGTTCCGTACGGGGAGCGGGCGTTGCGGGGCGTGGGCGTTGCGGGGCTCGGGAGGCGCCTACGACGCGCCGGGGTGTTCCTGGGCCGCGCGGGCCCACCGGCCGAGGAGGGGGACGCAGTCCTCGGCGAAGTACTCGTAGTCGGCCGCGGTGTTGTAGACGTGCGCGGACAGCCGCATGTAGCCGACCCCTCCGAAGGCGGTGAAGGCCGCCTCCACGCCCAGTTCGCGGGCCGCCCGGTCGCGCAGCGCGTCGGCCTCGACGCGGCTGCCGGCCAGGCCGTCCGGCAGGCGGACCAGCCGCATGCCGGGCACCGGCATGCCTACGTCGACGGTGCCGGTGTCGCCGGTGAGCCGGGCGAAGGCCTCGCCGATGACGCGCTCGCCGTAGCCGGCCAGGTCGTCCATGTACCGGCGGGCGGTGTCCCAGCCCCAGGTGCTCTCGACGAAGTCCAGGGCCGCCGGGGCCGCCAGGTAGCCGGTGGCGTCGATCGTGCCCTGCTGGTCGAAGCGGTCGGGGTACGGATCGGCGGCGCCCCACGAGTCGATCAGGGGGTAGAGCTCCTCGCGCAGCTCGCCGCGGGCCACCAGTGCGGCCGTGCCGCGGGGGGTGCAGCCCCACTTGTGCAGGTTGCCGACCCAGAAGTCGCAGGTGAGCCCGTCCAGCGGAGCCTCGATGAGGCCGGGGGCGTGCGCGGCGTCCACCAGGAGCGGGATGCCGCGGCGCCGGGCCTCCGCTCCGACCAGTTCCACCGGCATCCGGCGTGCGGTCGCGGAGGTGATCTGATCGAGGACGATCAGGTCCGTGTCGTCGTCGACCGCGGCCAGCACGGCCTCGTACGCCTGCTCCTCGTCCGCGCCCAGCGGTACGCGGGCGGTACGGACCTCGCCGCCCCAGCGCCTGGCGAGCCGTTCGGCGCCCATGGTCACCGCGCCGTAGCCGTGGTCGGTGACGACGATCCCGCCACCGCGGCGCCGCCGCAGCGAGGCGAACACGACGCTGATGCCGGCGCTCGCGTTCGGCACCAGGGCCAGGTCGTCGGGGGCGACCCGCAGGAAGGCCGCGAGGTCGACCCGGGTGGCGGCGATCCGCTGCGGGAGCGCGGGGAACCACACCACCGGGGAGCTGTCCATCTCGGTGCGGAACTCGTTCTGCCGCTGCTGCGCCACCAGCGGGACGGCTCCGAACGAGCCGTGGTTGAGGTGCTTCATGACGGGGTCCAGCGACCACGCCCGGGCGGCGGGCCGGCCGTCCGCCAGCAGCAAGGGGCGCGGGGCGGTGGTGACCTCGGTCTCGCTCACATCACTCCACATCTACCGAACCCGGGTGTCCGCCAGACATCAGACTCTCGGCGCGACACGTATGATGACTCGGTATCCTGCACGTCACTTTTGCGCCACGCAAGGGCTGTGGAGCGATAGTCATCAGATGACTTTCAGTCGATACATCGGAGACATCTGACGACTACGACTCGCTAGAGTGCCCGGGGGCCACGGCGACGCCGTCGGCCCGGCACGGGGAGGAATCGGATGTCCGCAGTCGACAAGGCGTTCCACGGCCTGCGTCACATGATCGCGACGGGGCGCCTGGGTCCGGGAGAGCGCATTCCGCCCGAGGCCGAGCTCGGCGAGGAACTGGGCGTCTCACGGGGTCCGCTGCGCGAGGCCGTCCGCATGCTCTCGGCCCTGGGCGTGGTCGAACCGCGGCACGGCTCGGGTACGTTCGTGTCCCAGCTCAGGCCGGAGGACGTCATCGGCAGCCTGTCGCTGACCCTCGAACTCCTGCCGCTGCCGGGGCTGTTGGAGGTGTACGAGATCCGGCGGGTGCTGGAGGCGCACGTCGCCGCCAAGGCCGCCGCGCGCCGGAGCCCGGAGACGGTGGAGTCGCTCTTCTCGCTCATCGAGGCGATGGAGGCCACCGAGGATCCCACCGAGGCGTCGGAGCTGGACCACCGCTTCCACGCGGAGATCGCGCGGGCGGCGGAGAATCCGACCCTCGCCTCGCTGCTGGCCGTCTTCCGTGCCCGGTCCCGCAAGTACCAGGTCTTCACCCTGCCCGAGGGGCCGGAGCTGCGGCGCAAGAGCGACGCGGACCACCGGGTGCTGGCCACCGCGATCGCCGACCGCGATCCCGGGGCGGCCGCGGGGGCGGCGGAGGCGCATGTGTCGCAGACGGAGCGGTGGTTGCGGGCGTTCATGCCGCCGGTGGAGGAAC
>NZ_VDFC01000108.1 GCF_008369065.1 Streptomyces apricus
GCCACAGGGGCTGGGGGGTGGGTGTGCGCGCGTGCAGCAGGCGCCAGCCGGCGCCGAGCGCGTCGTCCAGCCGCAGGCGTGCCCCGTCGGGCGCGGTCACCCAGGGCTGCGGGACCTGGCGGCCGGACGCGCGGGTGCGGGGGCCGGCCTGGAAGCCGGCGCCGTAGCGGGCGACGGGGATCCAGTGGGAGTCCTGCAGCCACCGGGCCAGGCCCGGCAGACGGCCCAGGAGCGGAAGCGCGCTGTCGCGCAGCAGGGTGAGCGGACGCCGCCGCTCGGTGATGATCCGGCCCACGAACACGGTCCGGGCGGTGACCTCCTCGACGTGCGGTCTGCGTTCGGCCTCGTAGGAGTCGAGGACCGCGTCGGGCAGTTCGCCGCGCAGCACGGCGGCGAGCTTCCAGCAGAGGTTGGCCGCGTCCCGCACACCGGCGGCCATGCCCTGGCCGATCCACGGCGGCATGGCGTGCGCGGCGTCGCCGGCCAGGAAGACCCTGCCGGCCCGGAAACGGTCGGCGAAGCGGACGTGGTGGCTGTACACGGTGGTCCGCAGGATCCTGACGCCGTCCCTGCCGATCCCGTACCGCCCGATCATCGCGTGGACGGCGTCGTCGGTGGTCAGGTACGCCTCGTCGTCGCCCGGCAGGACGGGGAACTCCCAGCGGTGGTGGCCGAGGGGGGTCGGGCAGTCGACCGCCGGACGGGCGGGGTCGCAGCGGAAGCGCAGCCGGTCGTGGTCCGGCCACGGCGCGAGCATCCTGGTGTCGACGACCACCCAGCGGTCGTCGTAGGTCCGCCCCTCGTAGCCGACGCCGAGCTGCGACCGGGTCGGGCTGGATCCGCCGTCGGCGGCGATGACGTAGGAGGCGCGGAGACGGCGTACGGAGTCGGTGCCGGTGCCGGTGCCGGTGCCGGTAGCAACTTCGGTGGCGGTGGCGGTCGCCGTCAGGTCGACGCCCTGCGCGTCCTGTCGCACGCGCAGGCACTCGTACCCCAGCAGCACCTCCACGTTCGGGTAACGGGCCACGCCCTCGCGCAGCACCCGCTCCAGTGCGGGCTGGTGGAGGAACATCTGCGGCGGATGACCGTGTCCGCGCGGCGTGGGGCAGGCGCGGAGGAAGGTGCGGCCCCGCGCGTCCACGAAGTCCACGGGGCCGCCGGCCAGCATGTCCCGCTTCAGCCGTTCGGCCAGGCCGGCGCGCTGCCAGATCCGCAGCACCTCCTCGTCGGTGGAGATGGCACGGGCACGGGAGTAGACCTCGGCGTCGCGTTCCAGGACGACGACGTCGAGGCCCATGGCGCCCAGCAGGTTCGCGGCCGTGACGCCCGTGGGCCCGTAACCGACCACGGCCACGTCGTGGACGCGCTCCCCGGCTCCCGTGTCATCCATCCGGCCACCTCACCGAACCATCGCACAGTAGTTATACAGTAGGTATTTTTCCTCGTACGGGTCTTTTGTACCGGTCGGCGCGACGGTGACAGTAGGTTCGGCGCCTGAGCGGAGCCACGTGGCATCGCCACCCACCGGATCCCGCACGGGCACGCGCACGGATCCCCGTACAGGAGGCCACCGCATGCCCCGCTCCTCCGGCCGCGTCGACGTCCACCAGCACGTGCTCCCGCCCTTCTACCGCGACCTCCTCGCCGGGGCGGGCATCGCGGGGGTCGGCGGCCGTGCCCTGCCCGACTGGAGTGCCGGGGCGGCGCTGGACCTGATGGACCTGCTGGGCATCACCACGGCCGTCGTGTCCGTCTCCGCACCCGGCACCGGCTTCCTGTCCGACCCGGAGGAGGCCGCCGGCCTGGCGCGCCGGCTGAACGACTTCTGCGCGTCCCTTCCCGCCGACCACCCCGGCCGCTTCGGCTGGTTCGCCACCCTTCCCGCGCCCGGCACCGCCGCCTGCGCCGCGGAGGCGGAGCGGGCGCTGGACGAACTGGGCGCCGACGGTGTCGTCCTCCTGGCCAACAACGGGGGCACCTATCTCGGCGCGGAGGGCCAGGACGCGCTGTGGCGGTCCCTGGACGAGCGGGGTGCCACCGTGCTGATCCACCCGGCCGAGCTGCCGGCACCGGCCGTGGACGGCATCCCGCCGTTCGCCGCGGACTTCCTCCTGGACACCACCCGCGCCGCGTACCTCCTCGTACGGCGCGGCGTCGTCCGCCGCCACCCGGGCATCCGGTTCGTCCTGAGCCACGGGGGCGGCTTCGTGCCGTACGCCTCCCACCGCCTGGCCGTCACCATCGCCGCCGAGGCCGGCCGCAGCCTCCTGGACGTCCTGGACGACTTCCGTTCCTTCTACTTCGACACCGCCCTCTCCTCCAGTCCCGCCGCCCTGCCCAGCCTGCTCGCCTTCGCCCGGCCCGGGCACGTCCTCTTCGGCAGCGACTGGCCCTTCGCCCCCGCGCCCGCCGGGCAGTACTTCGCCAACGGGCTCAAGACCGGGGTGGCACCGAAGATGCTGGCGGCCATCGACCACGCCAACGCCGAGGCCCTCTTCCCCCGCCTGGGCGGGGCGCCGGCCCCGGCTGCGCGGACCCGCCTGCGGCATGTCGTACGACGGGCCGGCGCCCGGGTCCTGTTCACGCTCGTCCAGCCCGGCACCGACTGAGGGGCGTCCCTGGAAGCGTCCCCGCGGACGTACGCGGGAGCGGCTCAGCACAGCCGGTCGCGGAGCAGGGAGAGCACGGCCTCCTGGTCCTGGTCCGGATGGCAGAAGTAGTGGTCCCCGGGGAACGTCTCCAGCCGGAAGGCGCCCGTGGTCACCGCTCTCCACGCGCTCATGTCCTCCTCGCCGACCAGCGGGTCCCGGCGGCCGTGCAGTGCGGTGACGGGCGCGTGGAGGTCCGCTCCGGCCGTCGCGGGCGTGTACCCGTGCACGATGCGCAGATCGGCGCGGCCGACGGGGTCCAGCAGGCCCGCCAGCTGGCTTCCGGCCTCCTCACCGAGGCGCTCCCGCAGGGCGCGCGCGAGCTTCCCGGGGTCTTCCCGGAACGCGTCCTGCGGTTCGGCGGAGGACGGCCACGCGGAGTGTCCCAGGGACCGGTGGGCCTGCGCGATCCGTGTCGCCACGGGGTTGGGACCGAGGGAGGGCGAGGTGAAGGCCGCGACGAGGAGGTGCCGCAGCGGCCCGCCCCGGACCGTGCCGAACTCGTGGGCGAGCCGGTAGGCGAGCAGGGCTCCCATGCTGTGCCCGTAGAACGCGAAGGGCCGGTCGGTGTACGGGGCCAGCACCCCGGCCAGGAGGCGCACGGCCTCCCCGCAGTCTTCCAGTGGGCGCTCCCGCCAGCGGTCCTCCCGGCCCGGCAGCTGCACCGGGCAGACGTCGATGTCGTCCGGCAGCGCGTCCGCCCAGGTACGGAAGACGGACGCGCCGCGTCCGCCGTAGGGGAGGCAGAACAGCCGGACCCGGGGGTTCCGGCTGAGTCTGTGGTGCCGGAGCCAGCGGGCAGGGTCACCGGACACCGGGGCGCGGTGCCGCTCCCCGGCGTGGTCCGGGTTCCGCGTGTCTGTCCGGGCGTCGGTCCCGGCTGCGGGGGCCGGGCGGAAGGCGGGCAGGGCGGCGAGCAGGACGGCCAGTTCAGCCACCGTGGGGCCGTCCACCAGGACGTCCAGCGGTACGTCGGCGCCGAGATCCTCGGACAACCGCCGGCGCAGTTCCAGGGCGGCGAGGGAGTCGAGTCCGAGGTCGGCGAAGGAACGTCCGGGCACCTCCCCCGCGTCCACGGTGACCAGGTCCGCCAGCATGTCGGTCAGGTACGCGAGGAGGATCTCCGGCCTCCGGTCCGGCTCGGCGTCCCGCAACCGCCGCCCGGTGGCCGTCCCGATGGCCGTCCCGGTGGCTGTTCCTGTGGCTGTTCCGGTGGTCGTCGCCGCGTGGTCGCGTACGTGCGGGGCGACGGCTTCAGGAGGCAGGAGGCGGACCTCCGCCCGGAGGCACTCGGCGAGCAGGCGCCCCTCGTGGTCGAAGAGGCGGTAGCCGCCCACCAGGCGCTGCCCGTCCGCCGGTCCGGCCGAGGTGAAGTGCGCCCACAGCGGCTCGTCGCCGGGTCCGGGCGTGTTGTCGAGGGCGAACCGGCCCAGCCCGGAGGTGATGAACGGGACGCCGGCGGGGAGGTGTTCGCCCGCGGCGAGGACGTACAACTGGGCGCAGGCGTCCAGCACTCCGGGACGCAGGCGCGCCGGGCCGTCCGGGGCGCTGTCCGGGTGGGGGCCGTCCGGTCCGGTGGCGCGCAGTCGGGCGAGGACCTCGCCGTCGCCCGACCAGGCCTCCTCGACCCGCATGACCGAACCGCCCAGGGCCACACCGCGCCCGCGCAGGTCCCGGTAGAAGTCGTCGGCCCGGGTGCGGACCGGCAAGCGCTCACGGAGCACCCGGCGGTCCTCCTCCGTCAGTTCGGCCGGTCCGGTCACCGGTCCGGTCACCGATCCTGCCGTCGCTCCGGTCGCCGATCCGGAGGGACGGACGCGGAACTCGCCCCGTACGTGCCGGTGCCAGCGGGTCTCGCCGTCGGCGACGCTGTGCACGGCGAAGGGCCACCAGCCGTCGTCCTCCTCGTCCCCGTGGCCGGTCCGGTCGGTCCGGTCGGTCCGGTCGGCGTCCTCGACGACGATCTGCACCGTGCGGCGCTCGTCCGCGAACCGCAGCGCGTGGGTGAACACCACCTCCCGCAGTTCGTACGACGGGGCCCCGCCCAGCTCGCACGCGACCCGTGTCAGCAGGTCGTGGTAGTGGCCCAGGTGCAGCACCCCGCCCGTGTCGGCCAGCTCGGGCAGCAGTCGCCGACTGAGCACGGTCTCGAACTGCCGCCCGGGCAGCGGGGACCGTACCTGCCTGAGCGCCGTCGGACCGGCGGGCGGGGACGCGGTTCCGTCCGGCCGACGCGCGGCGGCGGCCCGGAATCCGTCGGCGCGCGGTACCGGCGGGACATGGCGGCTGCGCTGGAAGGGGTAGGTGGGCAACGGCAGACGGGCGGGACGCCCGCCCTCGTGCAGCCCCTCCCAGTCGACGGCCGCTCCGGCCCGATAGGCCGACGCGAGGCCCTCCAGCAGCCGCGGCCACAGCTCCCCTCCGCCCGGGGGGTCGGAGGCCGCGCCGTCGTCCGCGGGCGTCCGGGTGATCGTCCACCACAGGGCGTCCGCCGGATCCGACTCCGGCTCCGGCTCCGGCTCCGGCTCCGGCTCCGGGCCCACGACGACGAACGTGGCGTAACCGCTGTCCGTCAGCGGGGAGAGGAGCGCCCTGACGGCGTCCGGTCCCTCCTGCAGACCGGGACCGGTACCGGAGCCGGTCAGGATTTCCCCCGACAGCCAGAAACCGGGATCGGTCGGCCGCCCGCCGTCCGCCGCCGGCCCGGTGCCGGTGCCGGTGCCGGTGCCGGTGAGGAAGCGGAGCCGGGGTGCGGCCAGCGCGGCCCCGGGCACCGGGCCCGCGCCGCGGCGGGCCGCGAGGTACGCCCCGGCGGTCGGTACGTCCATGATCCCGGCGACGCAGGCGGCGGCCAGCGCGCCGGGGCCGCGGCCGCCCACCGCGGCGGGGGCGATGCCCCAACGGTCGGCCAGCAGCCGGGCCAGTGCGAGCTGGTAGGTGAAACGGAACGCGTCGGGGTCCGTCGCGGTGGCCCCCAGCCCGGCGACGCACTCCTCGTGCAGGGCGCGGAACCCCGGGCCGGCGGCGTACAGCTCCGTGGTGTGCCGCCTCGCCTGGACGAGGTCCGCGTCGAGGAACAGGGCCGTGTGCCGGCCGGGGCCGCAGGGCCGGTCCGGTACGGGGCGGGTCGCCACGGCCCGCAGTTCGGCGGCGAGCGCGGCGCCGGAGGAGGTGGTGACCAGGGCCGTGCGGTGGGGGAAGTGGCGTCGGCGGGCCCCGAGGGTGTGGGCGATGTCCGCGGGGTCCGCGTCGGGGTGGGCGG
>NZ_VDFC01000109.1 GCF_008369065.1 Streptomyces apricus
TTGCTGGTCCTGTCCCGGTTCCTGTTGCGGGTCTCACTGCGCCTGGTCCCGTTCCGGTCCGGGCGGCGGTCGGGCGGCGGGTTGTGGCCTGGGCGGTTGATTTCGCCCTGGTCCTCGTCGCCGCTTATCTGCTTGCGCTGCTGACTTTCCATCGCATCGCCGAGCTCCTGACCGATGTGCCGGGGCTGTCGGCTTTGGGTGGGTGGGAGTTGCTGGGTGCGGACGGTGATGCCCGGCACCGGGCGGGGCAGCTGGCGCTGTCCCTGTGGCAGCAGGTGGTCCTGCTCGTGGTCGAGGCGTTCGTCCTGCTGGTGATGGGCACGTTCGTCTATCACTGGGCCGCGCTCGCCCTGACCGGACGCACCCTCGGCAAGAAACTCCTGGGCCTGGGCGTTGCCCCGCGTACCGGCCGTGCCGCCGCTCTGCGTGCGGCCGTTACCACCGTCACCGATGTGGGCTGCTTCGCTCTGGCCTGCTGCCTGCTGGTGGCCGGCGCGCTTGTGATGGCGGTGGCCGTGTGGGCCCTGGCGGTCGCCCTGTTCTGGGCCAACGCCCTGGCGGCCCTGTCCCCGCGCGGCCGCACCTTGGCCGACCGCATCGCCGGCACCTGCGTCGTACGCGTCCCGCCGCCGGGCGGTGAACACCCCGCGCGCCGCCCGCACCATTGAGCTGGCCCGCGATGCTGAGCTGGCCCGCAATGATGGGACAGCCCGCAACGGTGGACCGGCCGGTGACGGTGGGACAGCTCGCGCCGGTGGGCTGGCCCGTGCCGTGGGCTGGCCAGTGGTGGTGGGACAGCTCGTGCCGGTGAGCTGGCTCGCGCCGGTGGGCGGTCCGGTGGCTGGGGCGCGCCTTGCCCCTTCCGTGCGGGAGTTGGGCGGGTCTGGTGGGTGGTTCAGGCCCGGCGGATCACGATGTCGCCGACGGCGGTGCGTCCGCGGACCTCGACCGTTTCCTCGCCGGCTCCGGGTCCGTTTGCCGCTCCGAGTTCGTTGCGTACCCGTCCTGCGGTGGAGCGCACGTCCAGCCAGGCCGCCGATCCCTGGGCGATGCCCACCTCCAGCTCGCCGGCCGAGGTTTCCAGGGTGATGCGGCCCCGTACCACCTGGGCGAGCCGGATGGCGCCGTTCGCGGAGCGGGCGGTGACGGAGGATCCCGCGTGCAGGACGCTGATGGGCCCGTTGGAGGAGGCCACCTCCAGCGCCCCGTCCACCTGTCCGATCACTGTTTCGCCGTTGAGGTTCTTGACGGTGGCCGGTCCCTCGGCCCGGCCCACCCGCACCCGTCCCGATCCGCGGATCTCCACCGCGCCCCGGGCGTGGTCCACCAGGACGTCTCCCTTGGAGGTCTTCAGCCGTACGCTCGCGGCTTCCTCCAGCTGGATGTCGCCGGCCCCCGTGGTCAGCTGGCAGTGCCCCAGCCGTCCCTCGCCGGCCAGCTGCCCGCTGCCGGTGGCGGCGCTCACGTCGGAGCCGGCGGGCAGCTCGACGCTCACCGCCACCGCGCCGGTGCGGGCGAACAGCGAGCGTTTCCTGGGCCCCTTGACGACGAGTTTGCCGCCCGTGCAGGTGACCTGGGTCTGCTGGGCGGCCTGGACGTCCTGCTGGCCGGCGGGATCGCCCGGGCTCACCTCCACCACGGTGTCGAAGCGTTCGCCGGCAACGATCCGCACCCGCCCGCTCTCGATCTCGACGATGGCGGACAAGGGCTCGGGGGTATCGAAGACAGGCATGGCGGGTTCGTCCTTCGGATCTCGTGCGCCGGCGGCCTCACCCGGTCGCAGGCCACATGCAGGAGCAGGAGCAGGAGCAGGAGTTGGGGCTGGGGCGTGGGTGGCTAGCGCACCCAGCCGGTGAGTCCCTGCCCGGCCGCGTGCACCGCGCCCGGGGCGCCCGCGCCGCGCTGCGTTGCCGGTTCCAGGGCGGCGGCGACGGCCCTGACCAGCCAGGCGTTGACCGAGAGCCCCTCGCGGCCCGCGGCCTCCTCGATACGGGCCTTGAGCTGGGCGGGCGGACGGAAGTTGATGCGCGAGGTGGCGCCGTCCTCGACGTCCACCCCAGCCGCCGGCCCGGACACCGGCCCCGGCACAGGCGCCGGTCCCGGCGCCTGGATCTCGCTTGCGCCGAACGCGTCCATGGCGGGCGGCGCCGTGACGACGAACTCGGGGTCCAGGCCGCGCAGCCGTACGTCGACCGAGCCGGGGGCCAGCTCGCGGGTGACCTCGTCCATCGCGTCCGACAGGGCGCTCAGCAAGGTGAGCCGGGCGGACGACTCCAGCTGGGCGGTGAGCCGCTCCGCCAGGGCGAGGGCTTCGTCCCCGGCGGCCTCGGCGGCGACGCCGAGTTCGTGCCGGAGGTTGTCCACGTAGGGAGTGAGGTCCATGATGCAATCATGGCACCATCATGGCGCCACGACAAGCAGGATGGCGCCACGGCAAGCAGGGTCCGGAAGCGGGATACGGCCCCCGAAAGACTGGGGGCGCACCGCCGCCCCCGGCTGCCGGCCGCTCAGGCGGGCGCCGCTGCCGCAACGGTTGGAATCGGCCGGGCCGTGCTCAGGCGGCGGTACGCAGGACGGGAACCGTGTCCGCCCTACCGAGCCCGAGACCGGCGCCTGCGCCCGTGCCGATGCGGCTGCCGCTGCGGTCGTGGCCGTGGTCGCGCCACCACAGCGCGCAGGGAACGGCCGCACCGGCGCCCAGGACTGCCACCTTCGCGGCGGAGCATCCGGCCCGGCGGACCCCCGGAACCCGCACCCGGTCCTGCACCGGGCCCTGGCCCTGTGCTCGGTCCTGGGCCTGCACCCGCTCCCGCGCCTGCACTCCTTCCCGTGCTTGGACCTGGGCCTGGGCCTGGATGCCGGGGGTGGCCGGGGCCGCGTTCTTGGTGCGGGCGCCGCCCGCGAAGACGACCAGGTGCAGCACCAAAAACCGTCCCGCCCCGGCCAGCGCGGAGGCCGACAGGTAGACGAGCTGCTCGGTCAGCGCCCCCGGCGCCGCCGTCAGCTGGTGCAGCACGGCCATCGCCATGCAGGTCACCGCGTACGCGGCGCTCGCCGACCCGGCCGACTGCATGTGCTGCAGGCGGCTGGCGCGCCGGCCCGCGCCGAAGGTGAAGCGGGCGTGCAGCTCGGTCGCCGCCAGCGTCGAGACCACCGTCACCAGCGCGTTCGCCACCACCCACGGCAGGCACGCGGCCAGCGCGGTCACCGCGAAGCTCGAAGCGACGCCGGTGGCGCCACCGCACACGACGAACCGCACGAAGGCAGCGTGAGCGCCGGGCGCCGCCTTGCTCCGGCGAGATACCCACTCCATGATGCTGCCCCTTGTCCGACATCCGACGGCCGACGCTGCGTGCACGAACCCCTGCAGGGCCACCCGGCCCACCGTCCGCACCGCCATCATGGCGCAACCGGTGGCGCCATAGCAAGGCCATAATGGCGCCACTGGCGTGAAGTGATGGCGTCAGAGCAGCCCGCGGCCCGCACACCCCCACACCGGGGGAGAGGGTCGGCCGCGGCCGCGCACCCTCGTACAGGGGGCGGGCCCGCGATCCGCGCACCCCCGGGTGTAGGGGGCCGTCCGCGGCCCGTGCACCCCCGTGCCGGGGGGCTCGCCGCAACCGGCCGGCCGACGACCGGCCGGCCGACGACCGGCCGGCCGACGGGCGGGCGGGCGGCTCGGGCGGCTCCTTGCGCGGCGCGCCTTTTGGTTGAATCGCATTCAACCTTTCAAGAATTCAACCTTGGCGGAGAATAAAGTAAATATACGGATCGGCGCCCTTGTGCCGCGTGGCAGATGCGTTCCCGGATGCCCTCTGACCAGCGGGAACACTCCGCGCGGGGACGGCGAATTCCGCCGGCGCCGCGCGGGGCGCTGCGGTCTTTCGTATTCCCCCGATGCGCCCGATCGAACGGAGGATTTACCTCCACATAATGTCTCAGGTTTTGACGGAAACGGGCTAGAAATGAAACCGGGGGGTACGTATCTTTGGGTGCGCGGCGATGCACAGCGTCCCGCCCACCACGCCAGAACCCAGGGGGATACATGTCAATGGACACGTTCCGGTACGCGAGACCGGCAGGCCCGTCCGTGCAGTCCGTGCGGTCCGCGCAGGGCGGCACGGGGCTTTCGCCCGCCCTGTCCGGCCAGGGCCCGCTCACCTCCACGGTGCCCAAGGAGCTGGTGCACCGGGCCGCCGTCGCGGAGGTCCTGCTCACCGGATGGGAGCGGCGGGCGGAGGCGCGGTTCGCGGTCACCGCCCAGTGGCCGCGCGGCCACAGCTTCTTCACCCCGGTCGGCGGGACGCACTACGACCCGCTGATGGTGGCCGAAACAATCCGCCAGGTCGGTTCTTTGTTGGCGCATGCGGAGTTCGACGTACCGGTCGGTCACCAGTTCTTGATGCACGACCTGGAGATCGCCGTGCAGCCCGGGCAGCTGGTGGTGGAGGCCGTCCCCGCCTCCCTGGACATCGAGGTCACCTACCCGCAGGTCAAGCAGCGCCGCCTGCAGCACGCCGGCGCCCGCTACGAGGCCGTCGTGCGCCGCGAGGGGCGTGTGGTGGCCCGGGGGAGCGCCTCCTACACGTGCGTGAGTTCGCAGGTGTACCAGCGGGTGCGGGCGGGCCGGCTCTCCCTGGGGCGCCCGGCGATCCGGCTGACCGCACCGCTGTCGCCGCAGAGCGTGGGCCGCATGTCGCCCACCGACGTGGTGCTCTCGCCGCTGGGCGAGGCCGATGGCTGGCAGCTGCGGGTGGACACGCGCCACCCGATCCTCTTCGACCACCCGGTGGACCACATCCCGGGCATGATGCTCCTGGAGGCGGCCCGCCAGGCCGCCACCGCCGTCCTCAACCGCTCCTCGCTGACCCGCTCCTCCTTCCTGCCCACCTCCCTGGTGAGCCGCTTTCGCCGCTACGCGGAGCTCGACAGCCCCTGCACCGTCCAGGCCCACCGCCTGCCCGCCGACCCGGGGGAGCACCGCGTCCTGGTGAGCGGCCACCAGGACGGCGAGCCCCTCTTCGACGTCACCGTCAGCGCCTGCGACCTGCGCGGGTAGTCGTACCCCGCGGCCCGAGGCGCGCCGGCCGGCGCGCCTCGGGCCGCGACGCCTGGGGCCATGACCCCCCAGGCCGTGGGCCCTCAGGCCGCGGCGCCTCAGGTCGTGGGGCCTCAGGTCGTGGGGCCGGCCGGGGTGAAGGCGTGCGCGTGGTCGTGCGCCCAGGTGCCAAAGGCCCTGGGCGCACGGCCCGTCAGGGCCCGCACCGTGTCCAGCACCTGCGCCTTGGCCCCCGCTTTTTGGCGCAGCGCGCTCTCCAGCAGCGCCTCCGCCACCGCCGCCGGATGGCGCCGCAGCAGCGCGGTGCGCGCCTGGGCGGGCTCCAGCTCCGCGAACCGCAGGCGCCGCCCCAGCGCCCGCGCGAGCTGCTGCGTCTGCTGCACCGCGCTCAGGGACTGCGGCCCGGTCAGCGTGTAGGCCCGCCCGGCGTGCCCCTGCTCGGTCAGCGCCAGCACCGCCACGTCGGCGATGTCACGCGGGTGCACACAGGCGTTGGGGGCGTGCCCGTACAGCGAGCGCACCAGCCCCTCGGCGCGCACCGAGGGCGCCCAGGACAGGGCGTTGGACATGAACGCGCGCGGCCGCAGCAGCGTCCACCCCAGCCCCGAGGAGGTCAGCGCCGCCTCGCACGCACGCTGCCAGCGGGTGATGAGGTCCTGGGCGCGCTCGTCGGCCACGGAGGCCGCCGACACCTTCACCACCTGCCCCACCC
>NZ_VDFC01000011.1:0-25169 GCF_008369065.1 Streptomyces apricus
GCCCCCGGCCCCCGCCCTCGCCCCGACGCCGGACGCGGGGCCCTCGGCCCGGCGCCGTCTGCCGGCCGCCCTGGCCCTCGCGGTGACCGCGGCGCTCCTCGTGTCGAGGTTCGGCGCGGCCGATCCGACGACCTGGCTGCTGGAGACGGTATGGGTGATGGCGGGCCTGCCGCTGGCGATCCTGCTGCGCCACCGCTTCCCGCTGAGCGGTCTGCTGTGCGCCCTGCTGGCGGCGCACGCCCTGGTCCTCATCGTGGGCGGCCACTACACCTACGCGCAGGTGCCCGCCGGGGACTGGGTGCGCGACTGGCTCGGATGGGACCGCAACCCCTACGACCGCTTCGGCCACCTCGTGCAGGGCTTCGTCCCGGCCGTCCTGGTCCGCGAACTCCTCGTCCGCACCTCCCCGTTGCGCGGCAGCCGCTGGCTCGCCCCGCTCACCGTCTGCGCCTGCCTCGCCTTCAGCGCCGTCTTCGAGATGCTGGAATGGCTCGCCGCGGTCACCGGGGGAGAGGCCGCGGACGCCTTCCTGGGCACGCAGGGAGACGCCTGGGACACCCAGTGGGACATGTTCTGCGCCCTGATCGGCGCCGTCTGCGCCCTGCTGCTCCTGAGCCGCGTCCACGACCGCGCCCTCGCCCGCCTGGACCGGGCCCGGCCGGCCGCCACCGCGTGAGGGCGATCCTCCGTCTCCCCGCCGGCGACGAGGACGAGGGCACGTCCGCCCGTTCCGTTCATCCTTGTGCCCGTTCCTCCTTGCGGGCGCACGCCTCACCCGCTCTGCGCGGTCCAGGCGTGCTCCAGCAGGTCGCCGAAGGCGGCGGGCCGGCGGCCGATCAGGTGGGCCAGGGTCGAATCCACCGCGGTGAACTCGCCCTTTCGCGCCGCCGCGAAGATGCTGAGCAGCAGATCGGCGACCGGGGCGGGAACGCCGTGCGCCAGGGACTGCTCGCGGAAGGCGTCGTCGGGCACGACGGTGCGGGTGAAGGACCGCCCGGTGACCTGGGCCGCCGTCCGGGCGATGGCGTCGAAGTCGAGCGCGGCCGCTGCGGTGAGCGGCGGGGTGGGCCCCTCGAAACGGCCCTCATCCGTGAGGATCGCCGCGGTGGCCTCGGCGAGGTCGTCGTGGCCGGTCCAGGCGACGGGCCCGTCGGCGGGCAGGGCGATGTCGCCGCTGTGGCGGGCGGACTCCAGGAAGTGCAGCGCGCTGCTGGCGTAGAAGCCGTTGCGCAGCGCGGTCCAGGGCAGGCCGGTGGCGCGCAGCAGGTCTTCGGTGCGGGCGTGGTCGCGGCATGCCTGGAAGAGGGAGTCGTGGGAGGCCCCCATCTGGCTGGTGTAGAGGATGCGGCCGACCTGTGCCTTCACGGCGGCGTCGATCGCGGTGCGGTGGCCGGCGACGCACTCCTCGCCGGTGCGGTCCAGGGAGACGAGCAGCAGTTGCTCGGCGCCCTCGAAGGCGTGGACGAGCGAGGCGGGGTCGTCGAAGCTGCCCTGCCGCACGCGGACGCCGCGGCCGGCGAGGTCCTGGGCCTTGCGGGGATCGCGGACGCTGACGCCGACGCGGTCGGCCGGCAGGCGCTCCAGGAGGTGCTCGACGACGCGGCGGCCGAGTTGTCCGGTGGCTCCGGTCACGATGATCAAGTCGTTCTCCAGACGTTGTTTCCAGTGGAATCAGCTCAACGATAACACTGGAACTAACGGTGGAAGCGTGAAGTCGATATCATCGATATATGCCCAGTCGTCACACCCCAGGCGCCCCCAACAGCGCCGGCAGCCCCAACAGCCCCGGCGGCCCCGACAGTCCTCGCCGGCGCATCATCGAGGCGGCCGTCGAGCTGCTGGAGAGCGGCGGCCCCGACGCGGTGAGCACCCGTGCGGTCGCCGCCGCGGCCGGGATGCAGCCACCGGCCATCTACCGCCACTTCGGCGACAAGGACGGACTGCTGGAGGCCGTCGCCGAGCACGGCTACGCGCAGTTCCTCGAGAGCAAACGCGCGCAGCTCGACCCCGCGCCGCAGGATCCCGTGGAAGAACTGCGCCGCGGCTGGGACATGGTGGTGGAGTTCGGGATCTCGCGCCCCGAGCTGTTCGCCGTGATGAACCGGACCACCACCACGGGCTCGCAGGCCGCACACCGCGCGGGCCTGGAGATCCTCCACGGCCGGGTGCGCCGGCTGGCGGCCGCGGGATGGCTGCGGGTCGACGAGGAACTGGCCGCCCAGATCATCCAGGCCACCGGGCGGGGAGGCGTCACCGTCTGGCACGCCACCCCCGCGGAACGCCGTGATCCGGCCCTGCTGAGCGTCCTTCGCGAATCCATGGTCGCCGCCGTCACCCGCMCCGAACCGGCCGTGCCCGCCGCGGAGTCCGGCCCCGCCCCGGCAGCCCGCGCGCTGCGCGCCGCCCTCCCCGAGGACACCGGCGTCCTCAGCGACGCCGAGCAGCGCCTGCTGCGCGAGTGGCTCACCCGCCTGGCGGCGGACACCGGCACACCGGAGGCCTGACACCCCGGCAACCGGCAACCAATAGCCGGCAACCGGCAGCGCGGTTTGCGGCGCAAAGCCCAAAGCCCAAAGCGCAGAGCCCGCCGTGGACCATGACGGCACACGTGGAGCACGACGGCACAAAGGAGCCCCGGCTGGACGGGGGAGACCAGCCGGGGCGGTAAAGGGTGGCGTGCGGAGGGCGGTCGCCTCTCGGCGGAGGGCTCCATGGGGCTTCAGCCGAACGATCGTCCCCATGGGCTATAGGTGAGGCCCGGGGACACTGTCCCCTCCGCAGCCACATACAGAGGAACGCTCGACCACCGCCGCCTGTTCCGCCCTGACCGTCAGGGAAGGTGTGAGCTGCGACATCCTCACGGACATCACGAACACCGCGGACGGACCCTGTTCTGGGCCGTCCGGTGTTACCCCAGAGGTCCTGGGGGCACTCGTGACGGCTTGGGACAGCCGGCGAGAGGGCCCACCATGCGGATGTCGTCGCAGGACGTCACGGTCGTCGCTCTTCTGGCGGATCCGGACGCTCCCACGGAGATCGCCCGGCACATCGCCCGCACCCTTCCCGACCGGCTCGCCGACAGATGGGGCAAGGGGCGGCGGTTCGACGTCGAGGTGATCAGCGAGCCCTTCACCGCGGGGACCGAGGACCCGTCGACCCTGGTGCGCCGGATCGCCGAGCGCGTGGAGGAGGAGGACTGGGACGTCGTGGTGGCCCTCACGGACCTGCCGCTGCACACGCACGGGCGCAAGCTCGTGGTGGACGTGAGTCACGAACACGCTCTGGCGCTGCTGTCCCTTCCCGCGCTGGGAGGCCTGCGGCTGCAGAGCAGGGCCAGGCGGGTGGTGGAGGAGGCCGTGCTCAGCCTGGCGAGCCCCCGGCCCGACGAGGCCGGGGAGTCGTCGGCGGACCGGTCGGCGGACCGGTCGGCGCCGGAGCGCATTGCCAGTCGTTTCGCGCCCGTGCACGCGGACCCGGCCGGTGAGCAGGACAGCGCCGGCTGGCGGTATGTCGTCAGCGGGCCGCGCGGCTACCTGCGGGTGCTCAGCGGCATGGTCCGCGCCAACCGGCCCTGGCGCCTGGTGCCGGGCCTGTCCAAAGCCCTGGCCGCCGCGCTGGCCACCGGGGCGGTCGCCACCGTGAACTCCACCATCTGGACCCTGTCCGTGTCCCTGAGCACACCGCGCCTGGTGATCGCCATGGTCGGGTCCCTCGCGCTCATGATCGGCTGGCTGATCGTGGACGCGCACCTGTGGCACCGAACGGACAAGGCGTTGCCGCAGGCGAAAAAGAGAGCGGTCCTCTACAACGCCTCGACGGTCCTCACCGTGGCCATCGGGGTGATCATCTGCTACGTCGGACTGCTGGCTGTCAACCTGGTGTGGGCGCTGTTCATCCTCAACGGCCAGGCCTTCAGCTCCCTCACCCGCAGCCCGCTGCACGCCGCGGAGTACTGGACGCTGGCCTGGTTCGTCGCCTCGGTGGCCACGGCGGGTGGCGCGCTGGGCTCGGGTCTGGAGAGCGACGAGGCGATCCGGGCGGCCGCCTACTCCAAACGCGAACAGGAACGCCGCAACACACTCCACGACAGCCACGACGAGCAGGGCGACCACGACGAGCAGGACGACCACGACGACCGGAACGACCGCGGCGACTAGGCCGGGATCCGGGCGGCGGATGCGCCGGCGACCGGTGGCCGTACCGGATCCGAGGATTTCAGCGATTGACGTATATATGGCTGTTTCGCCTCGGGATGCGATGGGGACCCGGCCCCTACGCCGCCGGAGCATCGGGCTCCGCGTCACGGGTTTCCGGCAGCGCCGTTCATCCGCACCGGGTGGACGCCCCGTCAAGGTATGCCGGAGTCACGCACCGCGTCCCACCAGCCCTCAGGCGTCCGACGTCCGGGAGTGGGGTTCTTCGCGCCGTCTCCCTCGCCGCAGTGGTGCGGTCATGCCGTGATTCAGAGGGATCGCCATCATGAAAGCAGCGGTATACGAAGGTCCGCGGACGGTCACCGTCAAGGACGTGCCGGATGCGAAGATCGAGCACCCCTGCGACATCCTCGTCAAGATCACCACCACCAACATCTGCGGCTCGGACCTGCACATGTACGAGGGCCGCACCTCGTTCGAGTCCGGCCGCACGCTGGGACACGAGAACATGGGCCAGGTGGTGGAGGTCGGCCCGGCCGTCCGCAAGGTCCAGGTCGGCCAGTACGTGGTCCTGCCCTTCAACATCGCCTGCGGCTTCTGCAAGCAGTGCGAGCGGGGACTGACCAACTACTGCCTGACCATGCAGCCGGAACCGGAGCTCGCGGGCGCCGCCTACGGATTCGCCGACATGGGCCCCTACCAGGGCGGCCAGGCGGAACTGCTGCGCGTGCCCTACGGCGACTTCAACGCGCTGCGCCTGGGTGAGGACGCCGCCGAGCGGCAGGCGGACTACGTGATGCTCGCCGACATCTTCCCCACCGGCTATCACGCCACCGAGATGGCCCAGGTCAAGCCGGGCGACCAGACGATCATCTTCGGCGCCGGTCCCGTCGGGCAGATGGCGGCCTACTCCGCCCTCCTCAAGGGCGCCGGCCGCGTCTGGGTGGCCGACCACCAGCCCGACCGGCTGCGCAAGGCGGAGGAGATCGGGGCCATCCCGATCAACACCGCCGAACAGGACCCGGCGGAGGTCGTCAAGGAGGCGACCCTGGGTCTGGGCGCCGACAACGGCTGCGAATGCGTCGGCTACCAGGCGCACGACCCCCAGGGACGCGAGGACGCCTCCCTCACGCTCAACGGCCTGATCGACTCGGTCAGGTTCACGGGCCACATCGGCGTGGTGGGCGTCTTCCTGCCCGAGGACCCCGGCGGCGCGGAGGCCCAGAGCGAGCTGGAGGCGCAGGGCAAGGTCCCGATCGACTTCGGCCTGATGTGGTTCAAGGGCCAGCAGATGGGCACCGGGCAGGCGCCGGTGAAGAAGTACAACCGGGCGCTGCGGGACCTGATCGCCGGCGGGAAGGCGAAGCCGAGCTTCATCGTCTCCCACGAGCTCGGCCTGGACGAGGCCCCCACCGCCTACGAGCACTTCGACGCCCGCGACGACGGCTGGACCAAGGTGATCCTGCACCCCAACGGCCACACACGGTAAGAGGGTTGAGGAACGCCGCCGGCGTGACTCCTTCCGGACCCTCCGCAAGGACGAGCGGCGACGGGACCCGTCGTCCGGCCCGACAGGGCGCACGACGGGCCCCACCCGCCCAACTCGACGGGCGCGCACCGCACGGACCGGATCCCACGGACCGGATCCGGTCCGAAGCCCCCGGTGGAACCGAGGCATGAATGCCCGTCATGGGGAAACTCCGGCACTGTCCGCCGCGCGCCCTTCCCCTTCCCCTCCCGGTGGTGGCCCGTCTTCCGTCCACCTCACTTCACCTCGCCTCACCGCACTGCACGTGAGGAGCGATCATGACAACTGACACCCCTTCCGCTTCCAGCCTGCGACACGATCCGCTCGTGCGCGGCCTCGGCTGGGCCAGCGCCGCCCTGGGCGTGCCCCAGGTCCTCGCCCCGGCCGGCTTCGCCCGGGCCCTGGGCGTGGGCGACGCCGTCCGGCACCGCTCGGCCACCACCGCCGTCGGCGTACGCGAGCTGGCGGCCGCCGCCGGACTGCTGGGGCGGCGGCCGAACCCGGCCTGGCTCTGGGGCCGCGTCGGCGGCGACCTCATGGACCTGACGATGCTGACCCGGGCCCTGAAGAACCACGACGGCCGCGGCCTGGGCCGCACCGTCGCCGCGACGGCCGCGGTCACCGCCATCACCGCCACGGACGTGTACGCGGCCGTGACCCGCACCGGTAGGAGCAGCCCCATGGAACTGACCGCGGCCACCACCGTCAACCGCCCTCCGGAGGAGGTGTACGCCCTCTGGAAGGACCTGGAGCGACTGCCGCAGTTCATGGCGCACCTGGACGCGGTGCACGTCACCGGCCCGCGCACCAGCCACTGGCAGGCCAGCGCGCCGTTCGGCAAGACGGTCGAGTGGGACGCCGAGACCACCCAGGACGTCCCCGGCCAGCTGATGGCCTGGCGGTCGGTGGGCGACGCCGACGTCGACAACTCCGGCGAGGTGCGTTTCGTACCCGCTCCCGGCGACCGGGGCACCGAGCTGCGCGTGACCCTGCGCTACGACCTGCCCGGGGGAGCGGTGGGCAAGGCCGCGGCACGCTACTTCGGCGAGGAACCGCACCAGCAACTCGACGACGACCTGCGCCGCTTCAAGCAGATCGCGGAAACCGGCGAGGTCGTCCGCTCCGAGGGCGCACCCGGCGGCAAGCGCGCCCGCGGCGAGTTCCCGCAGCACCCGGCCCGGCCGCTGACCGAGAACGAACTGAAGGAGGCCCTGACATGAAGGCCAACTGCTGGACGGGACGCAACTCGGTCGAGGTGCAGGACGTCCCCGACCCCTCGATCCTCAACAGCCGCGACGCCATCGTGAAGATCACCGCGACGGCGATCTGCGGCTCCGACCTCCACCTGGTCGACGGCTACGTCCCCACCATGGAGAAGGGCGACATCCTGGGCCACGAGTTCATGGGAGAGGTCGTCGAGGTCGGCCCCGGCATCAACGCCGACACCCTGCGCGTCGGCGACCGGGTCGTGGTGCCCTTCCCCATCGCCTGCGGCTCCTGCGCGTCCTGTCGCGCACAGCTGTACTCGTGCTGCGAGAACACCAACCCCAACGCCGGCATCTCGGAGAAGATGTTCGGCCACCCCACCGCGGGCATCTACGGCTACTCCCACCTCACCGGTGGCTTCGCCGGCGGCCAGGCCGAGTACGCCCGGGTGGTGTTCGCCGACGTCAACGCCCTCAAGATCGAGTCGGACCTCAGTGACGAGCAGGTGCTGTTCCTGTCCGACATCCTGCCGACCGGGTTCATGGGCGCCGACATGTGCGACATCCAGGAAGGCGACGTCGTCGCCGTCTGGGGCGCCGGACCGGTCGGCCAGTTCGCCATGGACAGCGCCCGGGTCCTGGGCGCGGAGAAGGTCATCGCGATCGACAAGGAGAACTACCGGCTCGACATGGCCTCCGCCCAGGGCTACACCACCATCGACTTCGAGGACACCGACGTACGCTCCGCCCTCCTCGAACTCACCGGCGGCCGGGGTCCCGACAAGTGCATCGACGCGGTCGGCATGGAGGCCACGCACGGCGCCGCCCACGTCCACCTCTACGACCGCGCCAAGCAGGCGGTCCGCTCCGAGAGCGACCGGCCGCACGTCCTGCGCCAGGCCATCATGTCCTGCCGCAGCGGCGGTGTGGTGTCCGTGATCGGCGTGTACGGCGGACTGGTCGACAAGTTCCCGGCGGGCGCCTGGATGAACAGGTCCCTGACCCTGCGCACCGGACAGTGCCACGTGCAGAGGTACATGAAGCCGCTGCTGGGCATGATCGAACAGGGCAAGATCGACCCCACCCGGATCATCACCCACCGGCTGCCCCTGACCGAGGCACCGACCGGCTACGACCTGTTCAAGAACAAGAAGGACCACTGCGAGAAGGTCGTCCTCAGCCCCTGAGAACCACGCAGCAGGGCACAGGCAGAGACAGGGGCAGGGGCTCGGCGACCACCGTCGCCGAGCCCCTGCCCCTTGCCGGGTTCTACTGCAGGACCCGCTCGACGAACGCGTCGAGGTTGCCGCGCAGGCGCTCGATCTGCTGCTCGACGGTCAGGGACTCCTCCATGCGCCCGCCCGGGGCCGCCTTCTTCCTGCCCCGCGCGTACAGCGAGCAGTCCAGGTCGGCGCAGAGGTAGATGCCGACCGAGTTGCCCTCGCGGCCGGCCGGGCCCGCCTTGGGGGCGGTCATGAGGACGACGCCGCTGCCGGGATGCGCGGTCAGGCACAGCGAGCACAGGCTGCGGCGCAGGAAGCTGCGGCTGCCGGAGGCGGAGCGCAGGGACAGCCCGACCAGTCCGTCGGCGCGTTCGACGACGAGATACCTGCGATCGGGCGCGGACAGGTCGAACCAGCCCAGGAAGTCCAGGTCGTCCCAGTGGCCGAGGTCGGCCAGGTCCTTGGGCAGGGGGAGGCGTTTGGCCTCGCCCTTGGAGCAGTTGACGAACGAGGTGCGGATGTCGCGCTCGGTCAGGGCTTTCACGGAAGTTCCTTCGAGGTGATGAGGTGGACGATGGCGCAAGGCGGCCCGCCCCGTCGGGCCGCTGCGTCGTTCCCGGCGCGCTCCGGCGCCCACCAGTGCCCATCAGCGCCTTGGATCCGGTGCCGCGGGTGCGGCGGGGACCTCACGGTCTGGGGAGCGGCCGGTGGCCGGGGACGGTCGCGGGGACGACGACGGGCCGGTGCACACGGCACGGGGACACGGCAGGGCGGTGAGGCAGCCGGGCACCGCGGACAGCACCCGGGGCCTGCCTCACCGGCCGCGTGTCACACACGCCGGCGCTCCTGCCGGCCGCACGGCGCACAGCGCCCGGATCACGGTGACCGGCAGGAGAAGGGCCCGTCTTCGGGCGCGCGCCCCCGCGACCCGCGCGGTGACGAACCGCGCGGGCCAGGACGTCTCGTGACGCGGCACCCCAGAAGGATGCCGCGGACAGGAAACAGGAGAGAGGGGGAGAGTTACCGCGCGCCGCAGGGGAGGCAGGGCACACGGCCGGAGGCAACTATGGGCGCAACGCATTCGGCACGGTCCATGTCTCTCGCCTCCTTCCGGGCAGGGCACGCGGTGCGTGTCGACGCCGAGCGCGCCGAGTGGGGCGGCAGAGGACCTGCCGCACGGAATCCCGGCCACGATATCCCATCGACGCCCCCGCACGACCGGAATTGTCGATCACCCGCGCACCCGGGGGAGGGGGTGCGGCCGGCGTCGGCCGGTACCTCGCCCGCGCCCTGCGGACCCCTCACCGCGGATGAGCGGCCGGATGCCGGACGCGTCCGCCGCCCTGCCCGGGGTGGTCAGCGGGCCTCGCTGAGCCGGGGTGCGCGCATCAGGTCGAGCTGGTCGGCGCCGCGGGTTCCGGGGGCCGCTGTGTAGGTGACGATGCGCAGGTCGACCCCCGGCACGGTCAGCACGTCGCAGTCCAGGGTGACGTCGCCGAGCTCGGGATGGCCGATCGTCTTCAGGTCCCCGGTCAGTTGCCGCATGCCCGCCACCGCCCACAGTTCGCCGAAGAGCGGCGAGGCCGTGCGCAAGTCGTCCACGAGCGCGGCCAGTTCGGGGTCGGCCGGGTAGCGGGCGACGGCTTCGCGCAGGTCCGCGACGACCGCCGTCTCGAACGCGTCCTCCCCGGCCGCCGAGGAGACCGGGCGCAGGTGCCAGCGGCCCTCTCCCGTGCCGAAGAGCGCGCGGGCGAGGTTGCGTTCGGCGGGCGGCAGGCCGGACGGGTCGCCGTGCAGGGCCGTCCACATGTCGTTCCACCACAGCAGGCTCCAGTCGGCGGCGAACACGCCGATGGGGAGGTCGCCGAGGCGGGCGACCAGACGCCGGATGCTCGGCGGCACATGGGTGCCGACGGTGCGGTCGCGCGGGGCGAGCAGGCCGGCGGCGCGGAAGAGCTGGTCGCGTTCGCCCGGGGTGAGCCGCAGCGCGCGGGCGACGGCCGAGACCACCTGCGCGGAGGGGTGGGTGGCCCGGCCCTGCTCCAGGCGCAGCACGTACTCGACGGACAGGCCGGCCAGCTCGGCGAGTTCCTCGCGGCGCAGGCCCGGGGCGCGGCGGCGGGCCGACCGCGCGTAGCCGGCCTCGGCCGGGTCGAGGCGGTCGCGCCAGCCGCGCAGCAGGGCGCCGAAGCTCAGGTCGCTCACGCCTCCATGATGTCACCGGGCGTTTCCTGCACCACGGCCACCATCCGGGTGAGCGCGGCGCGCATGTAGCGGGCCCACAGCGGCTTGAAGGGCCCCGCGACGATCCAGCGGCGGCCCGGCAGCGGCCGGAAGTCGTACGTCCACCGGATCGACGTGCCGGTGCCGTCGGGCAGGAACGACCATTCGCCGCGCACCCCGGAGACCAGCTTGGCCAGCACGTTGGTGAAGCCGCTCAGCTCGTAGGCGAACCCGTGCCCCGGCGCGGTCTCGGTGAGCCGTTCGTCGGCCTGGGAGCCGTCGGTGAACCAGGTTCGGCGCGAGGTCCCCGGCCGGTCCCAGGGGCCGCTCTGGTCGCGCACCTGCGCGACGCCGGGGAAGGGGCCCCACGGCTTGAACACCTGGGGCAGGTCGATGGGCACGACGACTTGGTAGGTGTGCGCGGGGCTGGACGTCGTACGGGCGAAGACGGTGATGGGGACACTCGGTGTGGTCATGGCACGAGCATCGCGGCCGGCACCCGCCCCAGGCAGACACCTGCCAGTACATACCCTCACCCCGCACCCTCGCCCCGCACCCTTGCCGTCCCGTGGGAACCGTGCCGCGCCGCGCGTCGCCGGCGGGGGAGCGGTGCCACCCGCCCGCCTGCCGCGACAGGGACCGGCGCAAGACGCAAGTGGCCTGCGCCGGGGGCCGGGGCGGTGCGGCAATCCGTCAATGTGCGCATTGACGGGCCCTCAGGGCGGCAGGACGGTGGGCGCATCGGAGCTCCGGGGCCTGCCCGGGATCCGGAAATCCCCGGGGGAGGAACACATGAGCATCGACGACCTGGAGCGCGTTCCGTCGGCCGGGACGGAGCCCTCCGCGGCCGCGGCGGCGCCCCTGCGGCGCAGCGGGCTCTACACCCTTCAACCCTCCGCGACCGCCGCGGACTTGACGGCGTCGGCGGCGGACAGCGACCCGGTCGCGTCCGAGAACGGCCGGGCCGAGTCCGGAGCCGCCGCTGCCGTCGCCGATGCCGACGCGGGCGCGGCGCTGGTGGTGGAGGAGCTCCGTGTCGACGTGGACGGCCTGATGCCGACCATGACCGTCAGCGGCGCCAGGTCCCGGCTCCCCGGCGGCAGCATCACCTGGATCGCACGGGTGAGCTGGAGCGCCGTACAGCAGGGGTACGCGGGAGCGATCAGCTACCGCGACGGCACCGCCTCCCTGGAACCGCACACGCACGTGCTGGTGAAGCTGGCGGGCGGCCCGCCCTCCGGCGGGCCGCGCAGGGCGCGGGTGAAGTTCACCGGCGGCGGCCACCCCGACGTGATGCGCACCTATGTCTTCCGGCGGGCCGCCTTCCGGCAGGTGGGCATCGAGTACGACCGCGTCGACGACGCCACCGCGGTCATCGACTATCCCCTGCACGCGCACCCCAACCGGCCCGCCGACCTGCCCAACGCCACCCTGACCGTCCAGGACGCCTTCACCCGCCTGGGCATCGCCGTCACCAAGTCCGGCGGCGACGACGTCGTCCCGGTCATCAAGGCGGGCACCGACAGCCTGTGGACCGACATCGAGATGCACGACGCCATGCAGGCGCACTGGTCCAAGTGGGCCGACACCCCCCAGTGGCAGCTGTGGACGCTGTTCGCCGGCCGGCACATCCAGGGCCCCGATCTCGGCGGGATCATGTTCGACGACATCGGCACCGCCCAGCGCCAGGGCTGCGCGATCTTCAGCAACTCCTTCATCTCCACCCCGCGCCCGGGCGACCCGCAGTCGGACCAGGCGGTGCGCCGGCTGCGTTTCTGGACCGCCGTGCACGAGATCGGGCACACCTTCAACCTCGCGCACTCCTGGCAGAAGAACATCGACTTCGGCTCCCCGTGGGTGCCGTTGGCGAACGAGCCCCTGGCCTTCAGCTACATGAACTACCCCTTCGCCTACCCCGGCGGGGAGCCCGCCTTCTTCGCCGGATTCCGCTACGGGTTCAGCGAGAACGAACTCCTCTTCCTGCGCCACGCCCCGGAACGGGTCGTCAAACAGGGCGCCGCCCCCTGGTTCGACGAGCACGGCTTCGAACAGGTACGCAAGGCCAGGCCCAACGCCCTGCAGCTCACCGTGCGCGTCCACCGCACAGCTGCGCGCTTCGAGGCACTGGAGCCGGTGGTCGCCGAGGTGAAACTGAAGAACACCTCGATCGCGCCCATCACGGTGGACCGCAACGCCCTGCTCGGCGAACGGCTGAGCGTGATCATCGCGGCCGACGGCCGGGACGCCCGCCAGTGGCTGCCGTACGCCCGGCACTGCTACCTGGCCGACCCCTACGTCCTGCAGCCCGGCCAGTCGCTCTACGCGCCGCTGTTCCTGAGCGCCGGACTCAACGGGTTCGACCTGGCCGAGCCCGGGCGCTACCGGATCCGCGCACTGCTCGCCACCGAGTCCGGCGAGGTCCTCTCCGCGCCCCTGCACATCGAGGTGAGGCCGCCCAGGAGTCGCGAGGAGGAGGTGCTGGCCCCGGACGTGTACACGGACGAGGTCGGCCGGGTGCTCGCCTTCGGCGGCAGCCGGGGCAACACACCTGCCCTCGACCGCGCCAACGAAGTCCTGCGCGAGACCGTGACGCGCCTGCCGGACAGCGCCCTGGCCGTCCACGCCGCCGCGGCCCTCAGCCGCACGGCCACCGTGCCGGGCCAGATCCTCATCGAGGACCCCCAGGACCCGCACCTCAAGGAGTTCAGGACCCTCGCCCCCGACCCGGAACAGGCCCTGCCGCTGATCGAGAAGGCGTACGGCGACCCGGGCGCCGCCGCCGACACCCTCGGCCACATCGGGCTGAGCCGGCAGGTCGAACAGGTGGCGGCCGCCCTCGCCGCGACCGGGGGCCGCACCGCCCAGGAGGCCGCCCGCCTGACCGGCGCCGTGGCCGACACCCTGGCCGCCCGCAACGTCCCGCCCACGGTGGTCAGTTCGCTGCGGGCCGCCTCGGACAGCCCGCACAGCCACTGACCTCCAGGACGAGCACGGCCGGCGGCCACGACCACACCGCCGGCCGCGCAGCCGACGCAGCTGCGCAGCACACCGGCACCCCTTTAAGGGCCGTCCGAGGGCCGTCAGACAGGCCCTAGGCTGCGGGCCGTGCAGCAGACGCGTCTCGACACCGCCCGGATCCGGGCGGCCCGCCGGGTGATCGACCCGGTGTTCCTCGACACCGCGCTCTACCGCTGCGAGGCGCTGGAACCCCATCTGGGCTGCGCGGTGAGCATCAAGCTCGAAACGGCGAACCCGGTGCGCAGCTTCAAGGGCCGCGGCACCGAGGTGGTCGCCGGCCGGCTCGCCCAGGACGGTCCGCGGGCCGTGGTGTGCGCCAGCGCGGGCAACCTCGGCCAGGCCCTGGCCTGGTCCGGCCGGGGCCGCGGACTCGACGTCACGGTCGTGGCCTCCCGCTTCGCCACGCGCGCCAAGCTCGACCGCATCCGCGCACTGGGCGCCGGGCTGGAACTGGTGGACGGCGACCACGAGCTGGCGCGCGAGCGGGCCGCGGCCATCGCACGCCACGAGGGCATCCGGCTGGTCGAGGACAGCCTGGATATCGAGACCTGCGAGGGCGCGGCGACCATCGGCCTGGAACTGGCGGCCACCGCGCCGTCCTTCGACGCCGTCCTGATCGCCCTGGGCGGCGGGGCGCTGGCCACCGGCGTGGGCCATGTGATGAAGGCCCTGGCGCCCGGTGTCGAGGTGATCTGCGTCCAGCCGGCGGGCGCACCGGCCCTGACCCGCTCGTGGCACCGGCGGCGCGTCGTGACCACGGCTGCGACCGACACCATCGCGGACGGCGTCGCCGGCCGGTACCCCATCCCGGCCGTCCTGGCCGACCTCCTCGTGGTCGCCGACGACGCCGTCCTCGTCGAGGAGGCGTCGATCGTCGCCGGTATGCGGCTCCTCTTCGAACAGGCCGGCCTTGTCGTCGAGCCGTCGGCCGCGCTCGGTGTCGCGGCGATCCTCGAAGACCGTGACCGCTTCGCCGGCCGGCACGTGGCCACCCTCGTGTGCGGCGCCAACGTCGACATGGACGCGTACCGCCGCTGGATCGGCGCGCCCCTGCACCCGTCCTGACAACGGCCCGCACCGGACTCCCTGGAGCGGTCGCGCTGCCGAGCGGCGGCGCGGACCCCGAAGGCGAAGTCCGCGCCGGACCGCCCGCGCCGCACACCCGGGCGATCCGGCGTACGCGATCGGGTGAGACCTGCGCCCCGCGGGGAACTCCGACCTGCGGCGTGCGAGTCTTTTGCATGCCTGGACGGTCCGGTCCGCACAGGCCCGCCGTCCCTGCCCCCTGCCGATGGAGACCACCGGTGAAACAGGCCGCAAGCCCGTCGTCGGGGACTCCGGACGACTGGTGGAGATCCCTGCACAAGCTGTGGCGCGCGGCGCTCGACGTCCAGGACGTCACCGCCGTCGCCTCGCTCGTCTACCGCGTACTGCTGCAGCGCCCCGGCACGGCCGTGGTGGTCGGCGCCCGCTGGGGCGAGCAGGGCCTCACCTACGTCAGGTGCGCGCGGCCCGGCCAGGACGAGCCCACCACCTGGCCCGCGCTCTCGGCCCAGTGGCCGTTCGGCACCCACCACCCCGCCGTGCTCCCCGGGGCCGGCGGACCGCAGGTGCGCTCCCACGCCTTCGCCCGCCCCGGCGACGCCGCGCTCGCCCCCGCCGGGCAACTGCTGGCGCGGGCGCACGCCCGCTGGGCCGTCGCCTGCCTCTTCCCGCTGGCCGACGGCGACAGCGCCGGTCTGTGGGTGGGACTGGACCACGAGCCCGCCGGCGCACAGGCACAGCTGCTGGGCGACCAGCTGTCCCAGATCGCGGACGTGCTCAGCGCCAGCAACCGGCGCATCCTGGAGGCCAGGCTCCACGAGCGCCGGCAGGCCAGGGACGCCTTCCTCGCCGAGGCCTCCCTCCAGATGGACGCCAGCCTCGACGTGGCGGAGACCCTGCACCGGGTGGCCAGACTGGCCGTGCCGGCCGTCGCGGAGGGCTGCGTGGTGCACCTGTTCGGACCCGGCGGCCTGCCCCGGTCCGTGGCCACCGCGCACGTCGCGGCCACCGCGCAGTCCTGGCTGGCCCAGGTCGCCCACGACGACGCCTGGCTGCGGGCGCAGCTGCAGCGCGGCGCCGAACACCCCGAGGTCAGGACCCTGCGGGACGCCGACCTCGCGGGCGGGCCCTTCGGGCCGGACGCCGCCGGCCAGGGCGCCACCGTGCGCGCCCTGAGCATCACGCCGCTGCGCGCCCGCGGACGCACGCTGGGAACCCTGACCTTCCTCTACGGCGGCGACGACACCGGCCTGACGGACCAGCGGATGCTCGCGGACCTGTCCGGCCGGGCGGCCCTGGCCATCGACACCACCACGCTCTACGAGCAGCGGCGCCGGCACGTGCAGCTGCTCCAGAAGCACCTGCTGCCGCGGGCCCTGCCCGCGGCGCCGGGACTGGAGCTGAGCGCCGCCTACGACGTGGGGGACACCAGCCTGGACGTGGGCGGCGACTTCTACGACGCGGTGGCCGCCAAGGACCGGGTCGTGCTGTTCATCGGCGACGTGTGCGGCCGGGGCGCGGAGGCCGCCGCCTTCACCGGCCTGGCCCGGCACACCCTGCGCACCCTGCTGGAGGACGGCATGGCCCCCGCACCGGCGCTGTCGCGGCTCAACCGCGCCCTCACCGGCGAGGGCGCCTCGCGGTTCGTCACCGCGCTGGTCGTGGTGCTGACCCCCGCGGCGGACGGCTGGGACGCCGAGATAGCGGGCGCCGGCCACCCCTGGCCGCTCGTGCGGCGCGCCGACGGGCGGGTCGAGCAGATCCCGGCCCCGGGCATGCTGCTCGGCGTCGTCCCCGAGACCGCCTACGAGCCCACCCGCATACGCCTGGCCGCCGGGGACAGCGTGGTGATGTTCACCGACGGACTGACCGAGGCACGGTCCGCGGACGGAACGCACTTCGAGGAGCACCTGCCGGCCGCGGTCGCGCAGTACGCCGCCCGGGGCGAGAGCCCGGCGGCACGGCTCGCCGCGGCCGCATCCGCCTTCCGTACCTCGGGGGACGACGACACCGCCGTGCTGATCGCATCGGTGAAAGGACAGCCGTGAACCAGAACCACCCCCCGGGCAAGCAGCCCGACATGGGCCGCCTGCTGGTCGTCGAGGACTCCGAGGAGGACGCGGAGGCCGTCCAGCGCGCCCTGTCGCAGACCCACCCCCTGCTGCGGCTGGAATTCGTCACGCGCGGCGAGGGACTGGTCGAGCGGCTGGCGGACGCCGACGAGGTGCCCGGCATCATCCTGCTCGACCTCAACATGCCGGGCATCGGCGGGCACGCCCTGCTGGAGACGATCCGCGCCCGGCCCGAACTTGCCCGGGTGAAGGTGGTGGTGTTCACCTCCTCGACCGCGCCCGCCGAGGTCGACGCCTGCTACGCGGCCGGCGCGGACACCTACATCTACAAGCCGCTCAACTTCGAGCTGTTCCGCACCGTCCTCAAGGGCGCGGTCGACTACTGGCAGCAGAGCGGGCGTCAGCCGCCGTCCCCGGGCTCCGGCCCCTCGCCGAGCGTGAAGTAGAAGGCGCTGCCCCGCCCGCGGGCGCTGGTCAGCCACACCTGCCCGCCGTGCCGTTCCACGATCCGCTTGACGATGGCCAGCCCCACCCCGGTGCCGCCCCCGTGCTCCGCAGGACCGTGCAGCCGGCGGAACAGCTCGAAGACCTCGGCGTGCTGCTCCTCGGGGATCCCGATGCCGTTGTCCCGCACCACGACGGCCGCCACCGCCGCCGCGCCCTCGGGCGGCACCGTCTGCTCGACCGCGATCTCCACCGTGCGGTCGGGCCGGTCGGCCGCGTACTTGGCCGCGTTCACCAGCAGGTTCACCAGGATCTCGTAGACCCGGTCGGCATCGGCGTGCACCCGCGGCAGCGCCGGGGGACGCACCAGCCGCACCCGCTGCTCGGCCAGCCGGGGCCCGGCCACCTCCAGCGCCGCGTCGACGACCTCGTCCAGCAGGACATCGGCGCGCCGCAGCCCGGCACGGCCCATCCGGGCGTACACCAGCAGGGAGTTGAGCAGATCGTCCATGCGGACCGCCAGCCGCCGCACCGTCTCCAGGCGCCGCACGCTCGTGGCGTCCAGCCGGCCCGCCGCGTCCTCGAGGGTGAAGGTGGCCGCGTTGGAGATGCCGCGCAGGGGCTCCTTGAGGTCGTGCGCGGTGACATGGGCGAACGAGTCGAGGTCCGTGTTGGTCATCCGCAGCTCGCTGTTGAGCCGGCGCAGCTCGTCGGCGCGCCGCATCACCAGGCCCGTCAGCAGCCTGCCCAGCTCGGTGGCCGCGGCCTCCTCCCGTCTGGTCCACGGCGCGCTGCGGCCGCGGATGACCGACCGGAAGACCGCCCCCGACCCCCGCGGCGTCAGCCGTTCGCCCCGGGGACCGACCGTCACCGGACGGGCCGGGTCCGCCGCCCACTGCCGGGGGACCGGCCGCTCCCGCCGCGTCCAGACCAGACAGTCCCCGGCGGACCCCAGGGGCAGCAGCAGCACCCCGGCCACCTCGCCCGTGTCCGGTACGGGGCCCTCGGCGTCCTGGGCGTCCTCGGCCACCGTCTCCGCCAGCCGGTCGCTCGCCCACACCTCGCCCGGCACGCAGCGGGCCGCGAACCGGCTCAGGACGCCGGCCAGCTCCCCGGGCACCGCCGGGCCGGCGGCGGACATCCGCCCGTCCCGCACCAGGAGCACGCCGTCCGCCCCGGCCAGGCGGGCGACCTCGGCCGCGTGGCGCATCAGGGAGGTGTCGACGTCCACTTCCAGCGCCGCGGCGACGGCGGACGCCTCCCGCCCGGAACGCTCCAGCGCGTCGGCGCGCTCGCGCTCCTCCAGCGCCGCCAACTGCATGGAGAAGGCCGCCCCGAAGACCTCGCAGGCCAGCCGCACCGCCGGCGCGAGGGCGGTGGGCCGCCGGCCGTGGCAGGCGATCAGCCCCCACAGCCGCCCCTCCCGCAGCAGCGACACCGACATCGAGGACCGCACACCGATGTTGCGCAGGTATTCGAGGTGGAAGCCCGAGACCGTGCGCAGCGCGGCACCCGAGAGGTCCAGCGCCGTGCCGGTCGACTCCCGCAGCGGCGGCCACAGGTGCGCCGTGGGGTCGTCGACGTCCACGATCATCCGGATCCAGTTCTCCTCGTACAGGCGCCGCGCCTGCGGGGGCACGTCGGTGGCGGGGAACCACAGGCCCAGCCACGGCTCCCAGCCCTCTGTGACGGCCTCCGCGACGACCTCGCCCGGCCCCTCGAAGCCGTCGAAGCGGTAGGCCACCACCCGGTCGTAGCCGGTCAGCCGGGACACCTCGGTCACCGCGGCCCGGCAGCAGGCCTGCACCGAGGTGGCCGAGCGCAGCCGGTTCAGCGCGCGGCGCACCCTCTCGTAGAAGTCCCCGGAACGCGCCGTGGAGTCCTCGTCCCGGGGTTCGAACTCCAGCACCAGCAGGCCCTCGCGCCGGTGCACGGACACGTCGAACGGGGCCCGGCGTCCCGGGGCCCCGGCGGACACCGGGAACCCGGCGACCGTGCCGTCCTCGGGCGCCGACGCCAGCGCCTCCGCCCAGTCCCCGGCGTCGAGCACCCCGGTCACCGGCCGCCCCACCAGCTCGCCGACCGGCACCCCCAGGAACGCCTCGACGTTGTCGGCGGCCGTGTCCACCAGCAGGGTGTGCGGATCGACCGCCAGCAGGGTCCCGTGCGACTGGACGCCGCCGAGCAGGTGGATCTGCTCCCGCACGCACTCCGAGAGGTCGAACCCGCCCGGCACCGCCGCCTCCGCCAGGTGCGCCCGCCGCGACAGCCAGTTCTCGTGCATACCTGGACGATCCCTCCGAGCCGTGGACCGCCATCATCGCAGCAGGCCCCGCACGAGGCCCCGCACGCAGGCTCCGCACGGGCGAGGAGGACAGGGGCGCTGTCGGCGGCCGCCGGACGCTCGGGCGGGTTTTCCCGTCCCGTCCCGGCCCTTCCCGGCGCGGCCGATGAGTTCGCCGCCCGCGGCCGGTCCACGCTCATGACACCTTGAGGAAGGACATCGTCATGCCGGAGCTTCTCGTCGACTTCATCACCTCCCTCGACGGCTACGCGTCGGGAGAGGGGTGGCCCGGGTTCTGGGGCCTGGAAGGCCCGGAGTACCTCGCATGGCTGGGCGAACAGCCCGAGGCCACCCGTCTGATGGGAGCCAACACCTACCGCCTGATGTCCGGCTTCGCCGCCGGCCAGGTGCCCGACGGCCAGGACGCGTTCAGGGCCGAGGAGGAGGCCTCCGTCGACGAACTCACGCGCGCGCCCAAGGTGGTGTTCTCCTCCTCCCTCAAGGAGCCGCTGACCTGGGCCAACTCCACGCTCGTGCGCGACGACGCGGTCGAGGCGGTCCGCGCCATGAAGGCGGAGGGGCCGGGGCTCCTCAGCACGATCGGCAGCCTCAGCCTGTGCCGCTCCCTGCTGCGCGCCGGACTCGTCGACCGCTTCCGGGTCGTGATGTTCCCGGTGATCACCGGGGCCACGGGCGCGGAGCGCATCTACGACGGCTATCCGGACGTCGCCCTCGACATGACCGGGCACCGCACCTTCGACGGCCGCATCCAGCTGGTCGAGTACAAGCCCCGCGTGCTGGAGTACCCACCGCTGGGCGCTCCTGCGTGACGGCCGCTCCGTACGCCGTTCCGTATGCCCACACTGGCCGGCCGCGGGCGGCCCTCACTCTCCCGGACGAATCGTCCGCCGAACCCGTCCGCGACCGCACCCGGGGTGGGGTACGGGAGTACGCACCCTCATCGGCGGACCGGCGGCGCTGCTCCCTCCGGAGCCGGAGCCGGAGCCGCGGCCTGTGCCGGGTCCGGTGCCGCGACCTGCGGCGTGGCGTGCGGTGTGGCGTGCTTGCGCAGCAGGACGAGCACCAGGACCCCGGCGGCCAGGGCGGTCGCGGAGGCGATCCGCAGGATCGCGTCGAGCCCGTCGGCGAACCCGGCCGGCGAGCCGTGTGCCTGGGCGACCCGGTCGGTGAAGACGGTTCCGAAGACCGCCACGCCGAGCGCGAGTCCGAGCTGGCGGAAGGTGTTGAGCGCCCCGCCCGCCATCCCGCTGCGCTCGCGCGGCACCTCGGCCAGCAGCGCCGAGGCGTTCGCGGGCAGGACGCTGCCGACGCCGAGGCCGGCCACGATCAGCCCGGGGATCAGGACCGTGCCGGTGCTGTCCGCGCCGATCCGGGCCTGGAGCAGGTTCCCGGCGGCGATCAGCAGCAGACCCAGCCCCACGGTCCAGCGCGGTGCGATCCTCTGCAGGAGCCGGCCGGCACCCGCGCCGACGACCAGGGAGGCGGCGGCCATCGGCAGAGCCCCGTACAGGCCGGCGTCGACGGGACCGTTGCCGAGCACCTGTTGCAGCCAGACGGTGATGAACGGCAGCGAGCCGAAGGCGGCGGCCTGGGTGAGGAACGCGGCGACGATCAGGACGGTGAACGGCGTCCGGCGGAACAGGGCCAGATCGAGCATCGGGTGGTCCGAGCGGGCTTCGGCGACCAGGAACAGCACCAGGGCCGCCAGGCCGGCGGCGAACGCGGTCAGGGCCGTGCCGTCGCCCCAGCCGGCTTCACCGGCGCGGATCAGGCCGTACGTCACGGCGGCCGCCGCCACGGTGAAGCCGATCGTGCCGGACAGGTCCAGGCGGCCACCGCGCGGCGCCCGGGACTCGCTCACCCCGCGCACGGTGAACCAGACCGCGACCACGCAGACCGGCAGGTTGACCAGGAACACCCACCGCCACCCGAGGTGCTCGGTGAGCAGCCCGCCCACCAGCGGGCCCGCCGCGGCGGCGAGGCCGTTGACCGCGCCCCAGATGCCGAACGCGACGCCCCGGTCGCGGCCGTGGTAGGTGAAGTTGAGCAGGGCCGCGGTGCACGCGAACATGGCCGCGCCGCCCAGGCCCTGGAGGATCCGGGCGGCGATCAGGGCCTGTTCGTCCGGGGCCGCCGCACACAGCAGCGAGGAGAGGGCGAAGACGCCGATGCCGATCAGGTAGAGGCGGCGGCGGCCGAACCGGTCGGCGAGCGAGCCGGCGCCGAGCACCAGGGCGGCCAGGGACAGGGCGTACCCGTCGACGACCCACTGGAGGTCGGCGTAGTCCGCCCGGAAATCGTCGGAGATCGCCGGCAGGGCGACGACGACGATGAGGACGTCCACGAGCAGCAGGAAGGTGCCGAGACACACGGCGATCAGAGGAGACCATTTACGCATGCACCGCAGGATGCCGACCCCCGTACGGCTTTCCCCAGCCGTTCTCGCCATCCTTGCGGATCTCGACACCGGCTAGGCTGGCGCGGTGGAAATCGATGAGCTGGACCGGCAGGTGACACACGCGCTGCGGATCAACGGCCGGGCCGCCTACCGGGAGATCGGTGCGGTGCTCGGCGTCTCCGACCAGACCGTCGCCCGGCGCTACCGCCGGCTGCGCGCCGAGGCGGGCCTGCGGGTGGTCAGCGTGCCCAACCCCATCCGGCTGGGCTACGAAACCTGGCTGATCCGCCTGCGCACCGCCCCGCAGTCGGCGCCGCGGATCGCCGGCGCCCTGGCCCGCCGCCCGGACACCGGCTGGGTGTCGATCACCTCCGGCGGTACCGAGGTCGCCTGCATGGCGCGGGTGCCGGCCTCGGCCGACCGGCAGACCCTGCTGCTGGACAAGCTGCCTCGGACCCCGCAGGTGACCTCGGTCAGCGCGCACTGCGTCATCCACCAGTTCGTCGGCGGCGCGGTCGGCCCGGACCTGCACGACGACGCGCTGAGCGCCGAACAGATCACCGCCCTGACCCCGGCCCGCCCACCGCAGGGAAGCGACCGGCCGGCGGCGCGCCTGACCCCCGCGGACACGCCCCTGCTGGAGGCGCTCGCCCGCGACGGACGCCTCAGCTACGCGGAGTTGGCGGCCGCCGCCGGTTGGCCGGAGTCGACCACCCGCCGCCGGATGCAGGACCTGTTCGAGTCCGGGTCGCTCTACACCGACGTGGAGGTCGACGTGGAGCTGTACGGGTTCCGCGCGCCGGTCCTGCTCTGGCTGACGGTGGCCCCCGCCCGGCTGGCGGCCGTCGGCGCGGCACTTCGCGCACACCGGGAGGTCGTCTTCGCGGCGGCCACCACCGGTCCGACGAACGTACAGGCCCTCGTCGTCTGCCGGGACATGCCGCAGCTCTACCGCTACCTGAGCGGGAAGCTGGGCCCGCTGGACGGTGTGGAACGCATCGAATCGGAGCCCCTGCTGCACCACGTCAAACAACTGGGCACGGTGCACTGACCTGCCACCGCTTCCGCTTCGGTCACGGCCGCGGCCGGCGGTGCGGGCCGGAAGTGCGCGTACGCCGTTCGGTGGGAGTGCGGGCCGGGCGGGTACCCGGGGGCCATGAACGCACACGACGAACGGGACCTGACCACGACCGGAGTCGACGCCGCCCGGCTCGACGACCAGCAGCTCATGAAGGAACTGGAGACCATCCACCGCACGCGCCACGACACGCTGCTCCACGCCTCGGACGACGCGCTGCAGGCCCACAACGAGCGCATGGCACTGCTGGAGGGGGAGTACCTGCGGCGCAACCCGGACCGCCCGGTCGCCGCGGGCCGCACCCGCGAGGGGGCCCGGGAACGCGTGAGCGGACAGTCGACGACCCCCCGCCCCTAGGCCCTGCCCCGCCGCACGGCCCAGCGGCCGTGCCGAGGCGGCCGTAGCGGCGCTTCCCGACCTGAAAGCCGGTCAGAAGCCAGAGGCCAGAAACCAGAAGCCAGAAGTCAGAAACGGAAGCCCGCGGGGCCGCGCACCGCGGTCGCGGCGAGTTCTGCGATGCGGGCGGCGGACACGGGGGTGCCGGGGGCTTGTTGCACCCAGGCCACGAAATCCGCCGGAGTCAGTCCGGACGGCGGCTGTCCCACGTACGGCAGGGCGTAGAGCGCGGTGTTGGGTTCGCTGCGCCAGCTGTCGGCCAGCGGGCCGAGGTCCACCGCGTCGAAGCCGAGCACGTCCAGCAGGCCGGCCACCTGCTCCTTGGCCTGCGCATCGTCGCCGGACAGCGGCAGCGCGGTGCGGTCGGGGGCGCCGGCCGGGCGGCACAGCTCCAGCAGGTGCTTGGGGCCGATGCTGTGCAGGGCCTTGACCACCCGGGCCCCCGCCAGGCGGCGTTGGACCAGTTCGCTGGACGTCAGCTCGTTGCTGTCGAGTTCCGCCACCGGCAGGTAACTGGGCACGTAGTTCATCGGGTCGATCACCGTCTTGCCCACCAGCTCCGCCCGGGGCAGCCGCTCGTACGCGGTCAGCGGCACGGCCGCGAGGACCAGGTCCCCGGCGCTCGCCGCTTCGGCCGGGGTGGCCGCGCGGGCCGCCGGGCCCAGCTCGGCGACGAGAGCGGCCAGCGCCTGGGGCCCGCGTGAGTTGCTCAGGACGACGTTCAGACCCGCGTCGACAGCGCGGCGGGCGACCGCGGCACCGACCATGCCGGTGCCGATGACGCCCAGGGTTGTTGTGCTCACTGCTGTTCTCCGTTTCCCTGTCCCCGCATCGCGCCACCCGGTGTGCAAGAGGGGCGCCGCTTCGGCGGGCTCGTATCCATCACACCCGGGACGACCTGCGCGAACAATGACCAGAAACGCTCTGCAGCGATCACATGACGTGATAGATCAGAAAGATGGAACTCAGGGCGCTGCAGTATTTCGTCACCGTCGCCGAGGAACTGCACTTCGGCCGCGCGGCGCAGCGGCTGCACGTGGTCCAGCCGGCGGTGAGCCAGCAGATCGCCCGTCTCGAACGCGACCTCGGCGTGCGCCTGCTGGAGCGCACCTCGCGCCGGGTACGGCTCACCCCGGCCGGCGCCCGGGTCCTCGCCGCGTCCCGTGAGGCCCTCGCCGCCGCGGCCAGGGTGCGGGTGGTCGCCGGTGAGCCGGCGGCCGTCCTCCGCATCGGAGTGGCCTCCTGCGCCACGCGACGGCTCGACCGGGCGGTGCAACGCCTGCGCGAGGGCGAACGCCCGGCCGAGCCGGAACTGGTCGACCTGCCGGTGGCCGCACGCATCGACGCCGTCCGCGACGGTGAGCTGGACCTGGCGCTGGTGCGGGGCGCCCTCACCTCCGAGACGGTGGCGGTGGTACGCGCCTGGTCGGAACCGCTGCACGCGGTGCTCGCCCCGCACCATCCCGCCGCCGGCAGCTCCGCGCTCGGCCTGCACGACCTCGACCCCGACGGCCTGCGCCTGCCCGCCCGCGACACGGACCCGCCCCTGCACGACGCGATCCTCGCCCTCCTGCCCGTACCACCGCCGCGGCCGCCGGCCGGTGACATGCTCAACGTGCTCTTCGAAGTGAGCCAGGACCCCGGGCGCTGGACGCTGCTGCCGGCCGAGCAACTCGCCGGCAGCCGCTCGGAGCGGCTGCTCCAGGTTCCGCTCGACCCACCCGTGACCATCGACACCCATGTCGTCACGTCCCTGGCCACCCCGGCTCCGTGCCGGACGGCGTACGTGAGTGCGTTCGCGGACTGACCGCGCACGTGCCTCTCCGGCCGGGGCTCGTTGCCTAGAGGGTGTTGCATAAGGCCGCGTTTGGGCAGGTCAGGACCCGTGATGACAGTCTTCTGGTCATGATGCGAGGGCGAGGTTGTGCATGTGGGCGACGGCCTGGACGGCGTGGTGGAGGCCGTCGCCGTGTTGGCGGCAGTCGCGGAGGATCTTGTAGTTCTTCATGCGGCCGATGACATGTTCCACCCGGGCCCGCACCGTGCGGTGGTCCGCGTTGTCGGCCTCCTGGCCTGGCAGC
>NZ_VDFC01000011.1:25269-65354 GCF_008369065.1 Streptomyces apricus
CCCCGCTCACCACCCGTGAACAGGAGATCGCCCTGCTCGCTGCGGCCCGCAACACCAGCAAGGAGATCGCCCGCACGCTGACGCTCTCGGTGCGGACCGTCGAGAACCACCTCCAGCACATCTACGCGAAGCTCGGCGTGAGCACGCGCCGTGAACTGGCGCAGATCCTGCGCGTACCACCGGGAGCGCCGCCCGGTGGGCTCCACAGCCCGTCGTAGCCGCCGTTCAGCAGATCGGTGTAAGTAGCAGTTGCTCATCCTCCGGCGCGTCCTCACGACCATGCTCTTCCTCAGCGGGTCCACCGTTCGTCCCGTCCAGGGCGAGGAAGCGGCCGTCGCAGGAGGCTGCGCGCGACAGCGTTCGCATCTGTTGCCGGACAACAGCGCTCCCTTACGCGGTGACGCGGTGGCTCCCGCATCCGAACGAGTTCCAGTGACCAGAAGTGGGGGAAGTCGATGGAGAGAAGAGCGTTGGCCCGCGTTGCCGTGGTCGCCGCGATGATGGGTTCCACCGTGGTGATCGCGGGAGGACAGGCGAACGCGGCCACGGGCGTCGCCAGGAGCGGGACGGACGTGGTCGTCAACGCGGCCGCCGGCCGGGCGAACAACATCACGATCAGCCTGTCGGGAACCACCCTTGTCATTCAGGACACCGCGGACACCCTCACGGCCGGCACCGGCTGCGGCCTGCTGAGCAACGGCACGGTGGCCTGCCCGATCGATCTCGTCAACTCCTCGGTCGTCGTCAACGCCGGTGACGGCAACGACACCGTCACCAAGGTCGCGCCCATCCGCGGAGAACTCAACGGAGGCTCGGGCCGGGACACCATCAACGGCGGCTCCACGCAGGGCAACACCAACGTCCTCAACGGCGGACCGGACAACGACACCGTGAACGGCGGCCCCGTCTCCGACCTCCTCGTCGGAGGAACGGGTGCCGACACGCTCAGCGGTGGCGGCGGCACCGACATCGTCAGCTACCTGGACAGCACGACGGGCGTGGTCGTCGACATCGACAACGCCTCCGACGACGGGGCAGGCGGAGAGGGCGACAACGTTCTCACCGACGTGGAGTTCGTCTACGGCAGCCAGTTCAGCGACACGATCACCGGAAGTGCGGCCGACAACGCCCTCCTGGGCTTCGGCGGCAGTGACCGGCTCGACGGCGGAGCGGGCGACGACAGCCTCTCGGGCGACCTGATCGGACAGATCGGCAGCTTCGGCTCCGACACACTCATGGGTGGCACCGGGAACGACACGCTGGACGGGGTGGACAACATCCCTGCCAACGACAGGCTCGACGGCGGCGCCAACACCGACACGTGCCGCTTCGACACCGGCGACCGCGTGGGCCTGTGCGAAGCATAGGAATGAAGGGTCCTGGGCGAGTGGCGTCCGGTCCCGTCCCGGCAGGAGGCCTTGTCCCGACAGGAGGCCCCGTCCCGGCAGGGCGACGAGCGCTCGGACCAGGGCGCGTCCCGCCTCTACCCCAGCGCCGACCCGGGAGTTCCGCGCGTACGCGGTCTCCCAGGGATCCGGTATCACCTCGAAAGGAGACCGTCTCATGCCCGCACCGACGCGTAAGGGCAGTGCCTTCCTGGCAGCGGCCACCGCGGTCCTGCTGACCACAGGACTGTCCCTCGATGCGCAGGCCGCCACCGGAGTGGTCCGCTACTTCTCCCTCGGCGGACAGGAGTTCCGGATCACCGACCCGCCGGACAACACCTGCCTCACCCTTCAGGTTCCGGCAGAGCTGATCGCCAACCAGACCAACAGGACGATGAGCACCTACTCCGACACGATCTGCGCCAACCTCATAGTGAGCCTGGAGCCAGGCCGGTCGGCAGCCCACATCGGAGGTCCCCGTTCGGTACGGCTGGTGGGCTGAGGGGAGGAGGGGAGCAGGGCCGGCCGCACTCCGGTTGGCACCCCGCCCCCACGACGTCCTCAACGGCGGACCGTGAGGCCGTCCAGGGTGAGGTCGAGCAGGCGCTCAGCCTGCTGTCGGTGTTCGGCACCCGGCGAGGTGAGGGCGATGCCTTCCAGGGCGGCGCCGATGTCGGTGGGCCGGACATCGGTGCGGATAGCCCCGGCGGCCGCGCAGGCGTCCATGAGTGAGGTGATGGCGGCCTGGATCATTTCCCGGCTGTGACCATAGGGATTGCTTCCCGTCGCGGCGATGGCGCGCAGGGCGTCAATCATGCCGTACTTGGCGGTGACGTAGTCCAGGAAGAGGCGTGTCCACGCGCGCAGGGCCTCTAGCGGCGGCTTCTGCGCGAGCAGAGTAGGGGCGGCATCGCACAGCTGGGCCACCTCGTTGCGGTAGACCGCCTCGACCAGGGCCTCCCGGGTGGGGAAGTTGCGGTACAGGGTCGCACTTCCCACACCTGCCTCTTTGGCGATGCGCTCCAAGTGCGCTTCCAGCCCCTCCGCCGTGAAGACGCGTACGGCGGCCGCAAGGATCTTGTCCCTGTTGCGCCGCGCGTCAGCCCGCAGCGGCCGCAGCGTTCCCTCAATCATCAGTGCTCGCCATCCCTCTTCGAAGCCCTCCGGACTTGCTAACCGGGCACGCCCCCACTTAGGGTGCAGGTAAATGGGGGCACCCCCGTTTCCACTGTAGGTCACCGCATAGACCTGCGCGCACGCCGGGAGAGGAAGCCGATCATGTCGGGCATCCAGGGCAAAGTCATCGCGATCACCGGCGCAAGCAGCGGTATCGGTGCGGAAACCGCGGCCCATCTCGCCGAGGAGGGCGCCCGGCTCGTCCTCGGAGCCCGGCGCGAGGACCGGCTGGACGCCGTCGTGGACGGCATCACGGCGAAGGGCGGCACCGCCACCGGCGTCGTCGTCGACGTCACGCGCCGCGAAGACCTCCAGCGCCTGACGGACACCGCCCTCGACCGGTACGGCCGGCTCGACGTCCTCGTCTCCAACGCAGGCACGATGGCGGTCTCGCCTTTCGACGACCTGCGCCAGGACGACTGGGACGCCATGGTTTCCACCCACATTACCGGGCTGCTCAACGGCATCGCGGCAGCCCTGCCCGTCTTCCGCCGACAGCGCTCCGGCCAGTTCGTCAACGTCGGCTCCACCGCGGCCTACGTCGTCAAAACTCCCCAGGCGGTCTACGCCGCCACCAAAACGGCGGTGAAGGTGCTCACCGAGGGCCTGCGCCAGGAATCGGGTCCCGACCTGCGCGTCACCCTCGTCTCCCCCGGCTTCACGCATACCGAAGGCATCGGCAAGGGGGCCAGCCCCGAAGCAGCGGCCGCGATGACCCGGCAGAGGGACGAGATCGCCATGCCGCCCTCGGCGATCGCCTCCGCCATCGGGTACGCCATCGAACAGCCCGACGGCGTCGATGTCAGCGAGATCGTCGTCCGCCCCACCGTGCAAGCCTGACAGCGACGAGTCGGGCCAGGGCGCCCGCGACACCCGCGACGAGATCGCAGACGTCATTCGGGAACTGCGGCCTCCGCGCGGGCCTGTGCGGCGTACCCCGGCAGGCGCCGCCCTCGGCGTGCGCACCGCCGGAAGGGCACGGTCCGGACCGGGCAGTGGGCCGTCGTGGCGGCCGTGCGCTGCTGCTGAAACAGGTACCGCACGGGGCCAGGTGTTTGTACCAATCCCCTCGCCCCGGCCTCGGTGGAGAAGTCGGCCGCGTCAAGGGGCCGACAGGCTTCCGCTGCGGTGAGACGCTGGGTGTGTCCGGCTGCCACCGCGCGGGAGCAGCGGCCGGAGGGCGCGAGGGAACCGAGAATCCCCCCGGCTCGGACCTCGCGCCGACTGCCCTCCTGGCGGTGCGAGGTAGCGGGAGTTGCCTCGCTGGGCGTGCTCGGAGAGCAGGGGCTGGAGCTGTGTCGCTGGTGACGCAGCTCCAGCCACATCCTTGTAGGGCCGGTTCACGGCTCGGGGGCAGGGAGCCTGCAGGGAGGGCTGTAACAGCCCCCTACGTCACCTGCTTCGAGCGTAGAGGCAAGCCCTGGCGAACGGAAGCCGCCAGTTGGTGCGAACACAAGGCCCCGCAGCATCACTTCGGTGCGCCGGGCCCCTTCCCTACGGCGCCGGGCACACTCCGGCAAGGCCGGTGCCGCCGGTCCGACGGGCGCTGCCGTGGTGCGTGTCGATGAGGCCGGCGTCGCGGTGGGGGTGGGTCCGCGGGCGAACGGCACTTCGTTACGTGGCTTGCCTCTTGCTCCGAGCTGCGGGTTCGATCCTTCGCTCAGAGTGCTGACTCACCGCGATGCGAAGGTGAAGAGTCGTAAGGGCGACGAAAGCCGCCGGGCCCGGGACGGGGCGGCCCGGAGCCCGCCGTCCCGCCCCGTCCTGTCCGCCGTCATTAGGCGACTGCGCCGTTACGCAGTTACGCCCGCGCCACGCGGAGCGACTGTTCCGCATCTGCCGCCGCCGACCACCGCACCGTCCACGGCGAACCGCCCAGCCACACCCTGCGCCGCTGGTGACATCTCCTGCCGGAGACCGCAGGGACACAAGGCGACAAACAAAAGAGACTTCTAGCGCAACTCCGTGACCGCCATGCGGAGTTCGTCGAGGGCGGCGCGGGTGAGGGGTGCCAGCTCGCCAGGGTCCGCGTCCCGGGCGGGGTCGACCCATCGGGCGAATCCGGTCTTGAACGCGAGGACGCCGAGTTCCGCGGCCACCTGCGCCACGGCCCGGGGGACGCCCCGGTCGCTCAGCGCGTGGGTCATGGCCGCGGCCATGCCGGTGCTCTTCGACGCGTCGCGCTGCTTCAGTTCGTCGTTCGCCTCGACCGCCGCGTGCATCAGCGGCCCGAGCTCCCGGTTGAAGGAGGTCATCTCCATCGAGGCGCGCTCCAGGCCGGCCGCGACGGCCGTCATCGGCGTCGCGTCGGGGGCGGCGGCGGTGATCCCTTCGGCCAGCAGGCGGCTGAGGGTCTGCTGCCCTGCCGCGAGCATCTCCCGCTTGTCGGCGAAGTGGCGGTGGAAGGTGCTCCGCGTGAGCCCGGCGCGCTCGGCGATCTGGGCGACCGTGGTGTCGTCGTAGCCCTTCTCGGCGAACAGCTCGAGCGCCGCCACGATCAGGCGCTGGCGCGCGTCCGGCTTCCATCTGGGCATGCGGCCATCCTAAACGATGCGACACATGTCGCATCGTGCTTATAGTGATGCGACACATGTCGCATCACTTTGAGGAGCCAGCCATGCGTGTCTTCATCACGGGCGGAACCGGACTGATCGGCTCGGCCGTCGTCCCCGAGCTGCTCGGCGCGGGCCATACGGTCACCGCCCTCGCCCGTTCCGACGCCTCCGCCGCACACGCCGAGGCAGCCGGCGCCGAGGTACTGCGCGGCGACCTCACCGACCTGGGGACGCTGCGGACCGGCGCCCAGGAGGCGGACGGCGTCATCCACCTCGCCTTCGGCAACGACTTCAGCTCACCCGAGGCCCTCGCACGGTCCGTCGCCGAGGAGCAGGAGGCCCTCGGCGTGCTCGGCGACACCCTTGCCGGCAGCGATCGTCCGCTGGTCACCGTGTCGGGCACGCCTCCCCTGCCGGGACGCGTGTCGACCGAGGACGACCCGCTGCCGACCGGCGGCCCCGTCGGCGGACGCGCCGAGTCGGTGAACCGGACCCTCGCACTCGCCGCGCGCGGTGTGCGCAGTTCGGCCGTACGGCTGCCGCGTACCGTCCATCACCAGGGCCGGGGCGGGTTCGCCGGAATGCTCACCGAGATCGCCCGCCGCGACGGTGTCGCCGGCTACCCCGCGGACGGCAAGCAGCGCTGGCCGGCCGTCCACGCACTCGACGCCGCCGTCCTGTTCCGGCTCGCGCTGGAGAAGGCCCCGGCCGGGAGCGCGTGGCATGCGGTCGCCGACGAAGGCGATGCCGTACTCGACATCGCCACGGTGATCGGGCGGCGGCTCGGCCTCCCGGTCGCCTCCGTACCGCAGGAGAACTTCGGCCCCATCGGCCCGATCTTCGCCATGGACCAGCCCGCGTCCAGCTCCCGCACCCGCGCCGCCCTCGGCTGGCGCCCCACCGGCCCGAGCCTCCTCGCGGACCTGGAGAACATCGGTTCCTGACGCCGGTTCCTGACTGCGGTTCCTGACGCCGGTTCCTGACGCCGTTCGCCGGGCGGCCCGAAAGCTACGGGGTACGGAGCGCGTCGGCGCAGCCGGTGCACTCCCAGGGCCTCATGTCGGGCGGCAGCCACGGCGCGCCCGGCCCTGGCGGCTGGCAGTCCAGCCGTTCCATGTCCAGGGTCGGCATGCCGCAGAACGTCCGGTCGTCCGGGTCCTCCGAGGCGTCCGGGCCGGTAGGTGCTGCGTGCACCTTGACGGTCTCGGGGACCGCGTCACCGGGGCCCAAGTCGTCCGACACGGTCCCGGTCGTCTCTCGCAGCACAAGGATCGCCATACGGCCACTATCGGCGCTGTCCCCGGCCGGCCGCACTCCGGGCTGCGCGGCCGGCGGGTCACAGCCTGGGCTTGACCTCCCAGCGGGGGCCCATGTCGGGGGTGTCGACTTCCACCAGTTCCGTCGCCAGGCGGTGCACGCGCGTCAGATCGTGCAGCAGTGCCCGCGTCTCCTCCGGCGGCAGGTCCGCCCGCCGGGCGATGTCGTCCAGGAACACGGCCTCGCCGTCGTGTGCCGCCTGTTCCGCCGTCAGCGCCTGGAACACCCGCTCGTGCTCCGGGGTGTACTCATGGCTCTCGCGCTCGGCGAACGTCCGTTCCGGGCCCTCCGCCGCCGGGTCCTTGACCGGCTCCTCGGCCAGGTCGCCCGGGCGCCACAGCTGCTTGCCGCGGTGCTTCGTCGCGAGCCGCTCCTCGTGGGTCACGGAACCGCCGTGGCGCAGATGCGTCCGCTGCTTGGAGGCGCCCGTGGTCTCGTTGCGGGCGCTGGGGCTCTCGCCGTCGGCCGCCGCCTCACGGGCCGCGGCCCTGCGCTGCTCCTCGTTGCCTTCCATCTTCTTGCCGGCCATGGTGCTCTCCCGTCCTCGTGCTCCGCCGCTCTCGCGCTCCGCCGTTCCTCCCGTTCGCGTCAGCGGTCCAGTTCCTCCTCGACCGGCGGCTTCGGCACGTCCCGCAGATGCTGGGACTGACCCGGCCTGCCGCCCATGCGCGCCTGCTCGGCGCGCTGCGCGGGACTCAGGCCGAGGTCGGAGGCGGGGTCCACCCGTACCGACCGCGCCACCTCGTCCTTGTTCGCGTACTCGTCCGGCGGGATGGCGCGCAGCGCCGCGACGACCCCGTCCGACGCGCCGCCCGTCCTGCGGGCCGCCTCCACCAGTTCGTCCTTGGTCGCCGGGAAGTCGACGTCCTTCAAAGCGTTCACGACATCCCGGGCACTCGTGCTGTGCGCCATGGCCTGCCCTCCGTTCCGGTGTGTGGGTCTCGGGGCCGCCGAGTACCCCGGCACCGCCGACCCTTTCATCACTTTCTCTCCCCTATTTCCGTCCTGACGGCCGGCGCGTGCCGAGCCGCCGAGCCGACCGCCGGGCCGGCCCGGCCGGGTCCGCGCGGTCAGCGCCGCCCGCCCAGGATGATCTTCCAGACACGCGTCGCCACCTGCAGGTTGAGCCGGGTGTCCACATCCGCCAGGTCGTGGTCGCTGATCTCACGGATGCGCTGCAGCCGGTAGCGCAGGGTGCTGCGGTGGACCGTCAGCGCGGTGGCCGCCTCGTCGTAGTTGCCTCCGCAGTCGAAGTAGCGCGAGAGGGTTTTCKCCAGCTCCGTGTCGTGCTCCGCGTCGTAGTCGATCAGGCGGCCGAGCCACTCCCGCACGAAGCCCGCGAGCTCCCGGAGATCGTTGCCGGGTCCCAGGATCCGGTACAGCCCGAGGTCGTCGAAGAACGTCGTCCCGCTGGGCCGGTGGGAGTTCTGCCGCACCGCCAGGGCCCGCAGCGCCTCCTGGTAGCAGCGGGGAACGCCGTCCGGGGAGTCGCAGCGGGTGCTCACCCCGATCGCCCCGTCGGGTGTCCCCAGTTCACGGGCCAGCGCCTTGTGCACGGCGTCGCCGTCCGGTCTGGCCTCGGTCAGCAGGACCACCCGGTCGCCGCGACGGGTGATCAGCGTGCGGGCCGCCGTGGTGGCCGCCACGTGCTCGACGGCCCGGGTGACGGAGTCGTCCGCGGCCCTGCCGGGCCAGTGCACCGCGATCACGTAGTGGGCGTGGTTCAGGTCGTGGCCGAGGGCTTCGGCCCGGGCGTGGGCGCTCGTCCCGTCGGTGCCCTCCAGCAGGTCGTCGATCAGCTGACGGCGCAGCCGCAGTTCGAGCTCGGTGAGCTCGCGCATGTGCAGGAGTTCCTGGGCGAGCAGGCGCTGGGCGTGGTCCAGGGCGAACACGGTGTGCTCGTCGGCCGTCGCCTCGGGGTCCTCCAGGGCGAGTACGCCGAGGAGGTCGCCGCGCGGCCGGGCCAGGGCGACCAGCCGGGCCTTGACCCTGACCGGGCCCGCCTCCCGCGCGACCAGCCGCAGCATCTCCTCCTGGTGGACCGGGGACCGCACCGCAGGGAGGTCGGGGCGGTCGGGACCGGCCCAGGACCTCAGGTTGCCGAACCGGTCCTCGATGAGCGCCGGCAGTCCGGTGAGCTCGAAGAGGGCCTGGGTGATGGCGTCCTCGCCGCCGCCCCGGGCGGCGGCCCGGGCGAGGGTCTCGTGCACGGTCTTCTGCAGGCGCAGCTCGGAGCGCGCCGTGTCCAGCTGCCGCAGTGCGGCGTCCCGTTCGGTGCGGAGCCGGCCCAGTTCGCCGGTGTCGTCGTGCTGCCGGGCGCGCGTGGCCGTCAGCGACAGGGCCGCCGATGTGAGTCCCACGAGGGTCGCGAGGAGGAAGTGTCCCTGCTCGTCGGGTCCGGAGTCGGCGGAGACCACGAGGTAGCCCAGCAGACCGCCGGCTCCGCGCAGGCCGAACGCCCGGTTCCAGGACCGCTCCGGAAGGGACACGGGGCCGTCGGCCTCGCCCAGCCCCGCCAGCTGTGCGTCGTCGACCGTCGGTGCTCCCGCGTCGTGGCCCGGAACGCGTGACAGACCGCCGTCCGTCGTCAGGTATCCGGCCTCGGCGCGGTAGGGGCCGAGGGCACTGACCCGCCGCATGGCCGACCGTACGATCTCACCCGGTTCCGCGCAGGCGAACAGGGTGCGGGACAGCACCAGCAGCCCATGGGGGTCCAGGGCCGCGAGCGAAGGAGGGGCGCGCCGTTCGGCGCCCGCGATGCCACCCGGACGGCGGTCGGCATCCAGGCCGGGATCGTGAGGCCACTGCCTCGGTGAGGGACGGCCGGCCATGGACCACTCCGTTCTCCGGTCATCGGAAGCGATCGAACGCATCGCAGGACCCACGCATGGACGAGCCCTGAGTACCCAGCCCGGTCCGGGCCACCCGGATTGTCTGGATTTTGCCTTGTCCTTGCGGATCGACCGGCCGTGCCGATTTCTGACCTCCCGGGTGCAGGCGGAGCGCGCCGCCGCACGGCCACGCTGGGCTCGTCAGGAATCGCCGGCGGCTACGGCCAGGGCAGGAAGGACAGGCCGATGAACGAACAGCCCCGCAGGACCGTCGCCTCGTACACGACCTACCAGGAGGCGGAGAAGGCCGTCGACCACCTTTCCGACCGGGGTTTCCCCGTCGAGCGGGTGGCCATCGTCGGGCGGGACGTGCAGCTGGTCGAACAGGTGACCGGCCGCATGGGACCGGGCGGAGCCGCCCTGCACGGCGCGGCGAGCGGCGCCCTGCCCGGTGCACTGATCGGATGGATCTTCGGGCTGCTGAACTGGCTGGACCCCGTCGTGTCGGGACTGCTCCTCGCCCTGTACGGGCTGATCTTCGGAGCACTCGTCGGCGCGCTGATCGGCCTGCTGACGCATCTGAGCCAGCGCGGCCGCCGGGACTTCGCCTCGGTCAGCTTCATGCAGCCCAGCCGCTACGACGTCGTCGTCGACGACACGGTCGCCGCCGACGCGGTCCGGCTGCTGGCCGAGCTGCCAGCCGGGACCGGCGCCGACACCGGCACGGACAGCAGGATGCGCAAGGGCGGCCGCCCGCACGGCGGTCCCGCCGTCACCTGAGCGATCACGCAGGACGGGCGCGACACCGAGAGGGAACGGACGCCCGTCACGGAAGGAGTTCCTCATGGCCAAGGCAGTAGGCATCGACCTGGGCACCACGAACTCGGTGATCGCCGTCTGGGAGGGCGGCGAGCCGACGGTCGTGCCCAACAGCGAGGGCAACCGCACGACACCGTCCGTGGTGGCCTTCACCGACACCGGCGAGCGCCTGGTGGGCCAGCTGGCCCGCCGGCAGGCGATCCTCAACCCCAAGGGCACCATCTACTCGGCCAAACGGTTCATCGGCCGGCACTTCGACGAGGTGTCCGAAGAGGCCAAGGCCGTCGCGTACGACGTGGTCGAGGGAGAGGGCGGCGCGGCCCGCTTCAAGGTGCGCGACAAGCTGTACGCGCCCGAGGAGATCAGCGCCCAGGTGCTGCGCAAGCTCGCCGACGACGCCTCCAAGCAGTTGGGAGAGCGGGTCACGGAGGCGGTCATCACCGTGCCCGCCTACTTCAACGACGCCCAGCGCACCGCCACCAAGGACGCCGGACGGATCGCCGGCCTCGAAGTGCTGCGGATCATCAACGAGCCGACCGCGGCCGCCCTCGCCTACGGCATGGACAAGAAGGAGCACGAGACGGTGCTCGTGTTCGACCTGGGCGGCGGAACCTTCGACGTCAGCATCCTGGACGTCGGCGACGGCGTGGTGGAGGTGCGCTCCACGGCGGGCGACACCCATCTGGGCGGCGACGACTTCGACCGGAGGCTGGTCGACCACCTCGCCGACGGTTTCCAGCAGGACAACGGCATCGACCTGCGCCAGGACCCACAGGCGCTGCAACGCCTGTTCGAGGCCGCCGAGAAGGCCAAGACGGAGCTCAGCTCGGTGACCCAGACGCAGGTCAGCCTGCCGTTCATCACCGCCGACGCCTCCGGGCCCAAGCACCTGACCACGACGATCATGCGGTCCACGTTCGAACAGATCACCAGTGACCTGGTGGAACGCTGCCTGGGCCCGGTGCGCCAGGCCATGGACGACGCCAAGGTCAGCGACAAGGACATCGACGAGGTCATCCTCGTCGGCGGCTCCACCCGCATCCCCGCCGTGCAGGCCCTGGTGCGCAGGCTGACCGGCGGCAAGGACCCCAACATGAGCGTCAACCCCGACGAGGTCGTGGCGATGGGCGCCGCGATCCAGGCCGGGGTCCTCAAGGGCGAGGTCAAGGACGTCCTGCTGCTCGACGTCACCCCGCTGTCGCTGGGCGTGGAGACCCGGGGCGGCGTGATGACGAAGATCATCGAGCGGAACACCACCATCCCGGTGCGACGCTCCGAGACCTTCTCCACCGCCGAGGACAACCAGCCCGCCGTCGACGTCGTCGTCCTGCAGGGCGAGCGCGAGAGGGCCGCCGACAACCGGGTCCTGGGACGCTTCCAGCTCACGGACATCCGCCCCGCGCCGCGCGGCGAGCCGCAGATCGAGGTCATCTTCGACATCGACGCCAACGGCATCCTCAACGTCACCGCGCGGGACAAGGACACCGGCAAGGAGCAGGGCATCACCATCAGCGAGAGCTCCAACCTCGACCGCACCGAGGTCGAGCGGATGGTCCAGGACGCCGAGCGCAACCGCGGCGAGGACCAGAGCCTGCGCGAGGCGGTCGACGCCCGCAACGAACTGGACGCCGTCGCCTACCAGGTCGAGAAGCGCCTCGGCGAGCTCGGCGACGCCGTGCCCGCACACGAGAGGGCCCGCGCCGAGATGCTGGTGTCCCAGGCCCGCGAAGCGGTCCGGAACGAGGTGGGGGCGGACGAGGCCCGGCCGCTGACGTCCGAGCTCCAGCAGGTCTTCGCGGGGCTCGCGGCCCACCAGGCCGGAGCCGCCCCGGGCGGTCCGTCGGGTACCGGCTCACCGGACGGATCCGCTTCCGACGGGGCCGCGCCGGGCGGCGCCGGGAGCGACGACGATGTGATCGACGCCGAGTTCGACAAGAGCTGAGGGGTCCGCCATGTCCATCCCGCCCCGGGGCCCAGAGCCCGACCCGCCGCCGGAGGGCGCCGTACGACCGCCGCGCGAGGACCTCGCGCAGCCCGGATCGCCGGCCGGACAGGCCGGGCCGGGGTCCGACGGCCCGGCCGGCACCGCCGTACCCGACGACGAGTACACGGCCGCACTGCGTGCGGCCGAGGACCGCTGGCGCCGCGCCCTGGCGGACCTCGACAACCTGCGCAAACGCCACGCCAGGGAGCTGAACGGACAGGCCGTGGTCGAACGTGCCCGTACGGCCGCGGCCTTCCTGCCCGTCGTCGACAACCTGGAACTCGCCCTGAGCCATGCGGCCGCCGATCCCGGCGCGATCGTCGAAGGCGTCCGGGCCGTGCGCGACCAGGCCGTGGACGTCCTGGAGCGGCTGGGCTACCCGCGCCAGGCCGAGAGCGGCGTGCCGTTCGACCCGGCCCGGCACGAGGTGGTCGGCGTGGTCCAGGAACCCGACGCCGAGCCGAACACCGTGGTCCAGGTGCTGCGACCCGGTTACGGGGAGGCCGAGCGGCAGTTGCGGCCTGCCGCCGTGACCGTCGCCAAGCGGGAGTGAGCGGCCATGGCACGCGACTTCTACGAGGTGCTCGGTGTTCCGCGCACCGCCGACCGGGACGAGATCCAGCGGGCCTATCGCACCCTGGCCCGCAGGTACCACCCCGACGTCAACAAGGACCCGCAGGCGGAGGAGCGGTTCAAGGAGATCAACGACGCCTTCAGCGTCCTGTCCGATCCCGAGCAGCGGGCCCGCTACGACCGCTTCGGCGAGGACTTCCGGAAGGTCCCGGAGGACTGGGAGGAACGGGTCGCAGCCGGTGCCGGAGCGGGCGCGGGTGCGGGAGGCGGCAGCGGCTTCCGGTGGTCCACCGGGGGCGGCCCCCGGGTCCGGTACTCCACCGGCGGCTTCGGTGCGGAGGACGTCGACGTCGACGACCTGTTCGGCTCGTTCTTCGGGGGCGCCGGACGGATGCGCGTCCCCGGGGCCGACCAGGAGGCCGAGCTGCCGCTCACCGTCGAGGAGGCCTACCGCGGCGGGCGCCGCACCGTCACCCTGGCCGGGCCCGACGGGCAGCGGCGCTACGAGGTGGACGTACCGCCCGGCGTCACCGACGGGCAGCGCATCCGGCTGGCGGGCGAGGGCGGCCGCAGCAGCGGCGACGGCTCCGCGGGGGATCTGTACCTGCGGGTGCGGATCCAGCCGCACCCCCGGTTCCGCCTCGAAGGCCGGGACGTGTACGTGCAGCTTCCGGTCACCCCGTGGGAGGCCGCGCTGGGCGCGACCGTGCCGGTGTCCACGCCGGGCGGTGACACGGCGAAGGTGACCGTGCCCGCCGGGTCCTCCAGCGGCCGGCGCCTGCGGCTGCGCGGCGAGGGCATGCCGGGCCCGCGCGGTGCGGCCGGAGACCTGTACGCGGAACTGCGGATCATGGTGCCGCCCCGGCTGAGCGACCGGGAGCGCGAACTGATGGAGGAACTCGCCGCTGTCTCCCCGTTCGATCCCAGGAGGACGTGATGAGCGACCGACCGCCCAGCACCCGCCCGTCCGCCGCCCGCACGACCGAGATGGGCGTACGGTACGCCATCGTGCCCGTGCCCGGGCTCTCGCTGGAGACCGTGGCCCGGCGCTCGGGCCTGCATCCCGATCTGGTCCGCCGGTTCGTCGCCCTCGGGCTGGTGGACGCGGACTCCGACACCTCGGGGCGGCTGGTGTTCGCCCCCTCGGCCCCGGCCGCCCTGGCCCGCGTCCAGCGGCTGCGCACGGGGCTGTGCCTGAACTACGCGTCCCTCGGTCTGGTGCTCGACCTGCTCGACCACATCAGCCTGCTCGAAGCCACGCTGCGGCGTGCGGGCATGAGGAGTGATCCACCGCCATGGACATGAACCGCCTGACCCAGAAGTCACAGGAAGCCCTGCAGGAGGCGCAGAGCGCCGCCGCCCGCCTGGGCCACACCGAGGTCGACGGCGAGCATCTGCTGCTCGCCCTCCTGGACCAGGAGGAGGGACTGATCCCACGGCTGCTGCAGCAGGCGGGCACCGATCCCGCGCAGGTGCGCGAGGCCGTGCGCGAGGACCTCTCCCGCCGCCCCAAGGTGACCGGCCCCGGTGCCGCGCCGGGCCAGGTCTTCGTCACCCAGCGTCTGAGCCGGCTGCTGGACGCGGCCGAGCGGGAGGCCAAACGCCTCAAGGACGAGTACGTGTCCGTGGAGCACCTGCTGCTGGCCCTGGCCGAGGAGGGCCCGGCGACCTCCGCCGGACGCCTGCTCAAGGAGCACGGTGTGACCCGGGAGTCCTTCCTCGGCGCCCTCACCAAGGTCCGCGGCAACCAGCGGGTGACCTCCGCCAACCCCGAGGTGGCCTACGAGGCCCTGGAGAAGTACGGCCGCGACCTGGTCCTCGAAGCCCGCTCCGGGCGGCTGGACCCCGTCATCGGCCGGGACGCCGAGATCCGCCGCGTCACCCAGATCCTCAGCCGCAAGTCCAAGAACAACCCCGTCCTGATCGGCGACCCCGGCGTCGGCAAGACCGCCATCGTCGAGGGTCTCGCCCAGCGCATCGTCCGCGGCGACGTGCCCGAGGGCCTGCGCGACAAGGTCGTGTTCGCCCTCGACATGGGCTCGCTGGTCGCCGGAGCCAAGTACCGCGGCGAGTTCGAAGAGCGCCTGAAGGCCGTGCTGTCCGAGGTCACGGCCGCCCAGGGGCGCATCCTGCTCTTCGTCGACGAACTGCACACCGTCGTCGGCGCGGGCGCCGGCGAAGGGGCCATGGACGCGGGCAACATGCTCAAGCCGATGCTCGCCCGCGGCGAACTGCACATGATCGGCGCCACCACCCTCGACGAGTACCGCAAGCACATCGAGAAGGACGCCGCCCTCGAACGCCGCTTCCAGCAGGTGCTGGTCGACGAACCCGACGTGGAGGACACCATCTCCATCCTGCGCGGTCTGCGCGAGCGCTTCGAGGTGTTCCACGGCGTCAAGATCCAGGACACCTCGCTGGTCGCCGCGGCGACGCTCTCCCACCGCTACATCACCGACCGCTTCCTGCCCGACAAGGCCATCGACCTCGTCGACGAGGCCTGCGCCCGGCTGCGTACCGAGATCGACTCGATGCCCGCCGAACTCGACGAGATCACCCGCCGCGTCACCCGCCTGGAGATCGAGGAGGCGGCCCTGTCCAAGGAGACCGACCCCGCCAGCAGGGCCCGCCTCGACGAACTGCGCAAGGAACTCGCCGACCTGCGCGGCGAGGCCGACGCCAAACACGCGCAGTGGGAGGCCGAACGGCAGGCGATCCGCCGCGTGCAGGAACTGCGCCAGGAACTGGAGCAGGTCCGCCACGAGGCGGAGGAGGCCGAACGCGCCTACGACCTCAACCGCGCCGCCGAACTGCGCTACGGCCGCCTCCAGGACCTGGAGCGCCGGCTCGCCGCGGAGGAGGAGCAACTGGCCGCCAAACAAGGGCAGAACCGGCTGCTGCGCGAGGTGGTCACCGAGGAGGAGATCGCCGAGATCGTCGCCGCCTGGACCGGCATCCCCGTCGCCCGCCTCCAGGAGGGCGAGCGCGAGAAACTGCTGCGCCTCGACGAGATACTGCGCGAGCGCGTGATCGGCCAGGACGAGGCCGTGGGGCTCGTCGCCGACGCCGTCATCCGCGCCCGTTCCGGGATCCGCGACCCCCGCCGTCCCATCGGCTCGTTCATCTTCCTCGGCCCCACCGGCGTCGGGAAGACCGAGCTGGCCAAGACCCTCGCGGCGGCCCTGTTCGACTCCGAGGACAACATGGTCCGCCTCGACATGAGCGAGTACCAGGAGCGGCACACCGTCAGCCGGCTCGTGGGGGCCCCGCCCGGATACGTCGGCTACGAGGAAGGCGGCCAGCTCACCGAGGCCGTACGCCGCAAGCCGTACTCGGTCGTGCTGTTCGACGAGGTCGAGAAGGCACACACCGATGTCTTCAACACCCTGCTGCAGGTCCTCGACGACGGCCGCATCACCGATGCCCAGGGGCGCACCGTCGACTTCCGCAACACCGTGATCATCATGACCTCCAACATCGGCTCCGAGCACCTCCTCGGCGGCGCCACCGCCGACGGCGAGATCGAGCCGGACGCCCGCGCCCTGGTGATGGCCGAGCTGCGCGGGCACTTCCGCCCGGAGTTCCTCAACCGTGTCGACGACATCGTGCTGTTCAAGCCGCTCGGTGAGCAGCAGATCGAGCGGATCGTGGAGCTGCAGTTCGACGGACTGCGCCGGCGCCTCGCCGAACGCCGGATCACCGTCGAACTCACCGAAGCGGCACGGGCGCTGATCGCCCATCAGGGCTACGACCCGGTGTACGGGGCACGGCCGCTGCGGCGTTACATCTCCCACGAGGTCGAGACCCTGGTCGGACGCGCCCTGCTGCGCGGCGACGTCCAGGACGGCGCGACGATCCGGGTCGACGCCGAGGCGGGCGAACTGGTGGTCACCTACGACCGGCCCGAGGACGTGAAGGGAGCGCAGGCGGCATGAGTACGACACAGGCGACGACCGTCACTTGTCCCCACTGCGGGCGCACCAACCGGGTGCCCGCGGCCGCGGAGGGCAGCCCCCGGTGCGGCAACTGCAAGCAACCCCTGCCCTGGATGGTGGACGCGGGCGACGACGACTTCACCGAGGTCGTCGAGCGGGCCGACATCCCCGTCGTGGTCGACCTGTGGGCCACCTGGTGCGGTCCCTGCCGCATGGTCAGCCCCGCGCTGGAGAAGGTCGCCACCGATCTCGCCGGCCGGATCAAACTCGTCAAGGTCGACGTCGACAAGAACCCGCGGCTGTCGCAGCGCTTCGAGGTCCAGGCCGTACCGACACTGCTGGTCCTCGACCGGGGCGAGACGGTCGCCCGGCAGGCGGGGGCGGCACCCGCCCCGGCCCTGCGCCGGTGGGTGGAAGAATCGATCACAGCCCGGGAAGGGTGAATCCTGATGACCTCCTACGCAGACCCCCACCTCTCACTCGTGCGGCCGGTCCGGCCGCTGACCCCCGAAGGATGTCAGGAGTGTCTGGCGACCGGCTCCCCGTGGGTCCACCTGAGGCTCTGCCTGACCTGCGGGCACGTGGGCTGTTGCGACTCCTCGCCGAACAGGCACGCCCGTAAGCATGCCGCTGTCGACGCCCATCCGATCGTGCAGTCGTTCGAGCCCGGCGAGGACTGGCGCTGGTGCTACGTCCACGAGGCGCTCGTCTGATGTCCGGCGACCGGTCGCCGGCGGGCGCAGAACCGCACCCGGAGGAGGGGGACGAGGCCGCCTTCCGGGAGACCCCGGACGTCGAGGGCGCGTATCCGCGCCTCACGGAGGAGCAGACAGCACGTCTGGCGGAGCACGGGCAGCGCCGGAGCGTGGCTCCGGGCGACGTGCTGATCCGGGAGGGCGAGCGCTGCGAGACGTTCTTCGTCATCCTCAGCGGTGCGGTCGCCGTCGTCGAGGACTACGGCACCCCCGACGAGCACGTTCTGCGCGTGCACGGCCCCGGTCGCTTCATCGGCGAACTGGGCCTGCTGCACGGGCAGGTGGCCTTCTACACCGCGGTCGCCAGGGAGCCCGGCGAGGTACTCGTCGTCCCCCTGGACCGGCTGCGCCACCTGGTGTCCCAGGACTCCGCCCTCGGCGACGTGGTGCTGCGCGCCTGTCTGTGCCGTCGCGCGGCGCTGGTCGGGCAGGGCGCCGGCTTCCGCATCATCGGCTCGCGCTACTCGCCCGACACCAGGCGGCTGCGCGAGTTCGCCGTCCGCAACCGGCTGCCGCACCGCTGGATCGACCTGGAGACCGACAAGGAGGCCGAGGACCTGCTGCGGCGCTTCGGCGTCGGCCCGGAGGAGACACCCCTCGTCATCTGGCGGGAGACCACCCTGCTGCGCAACCCCAGCAACGCGGAACTGGCCCGGCTCATCGGCCTGCCGTCACCGCCCGCGGAGAATCCCCACGGCGACGTCCTCATCGTGGGCTCCGGACCCGCCGGCCTCGCCGCCGCGGTGTACGCCGCCTCCGAGGGCCTGAGCACCACGGTGGTGGAGGCGATGGCCACCGGCGGCCAGGCCGGCACGTCGTCGCGCATCGAGAACCTGCTCGGCTTCCCCTCCGGCGTCTCCGGCGCCGAACTCACCGAACGCGCCGTGCTCCAGGCCGACAAGTTCGGCGCGGGGATCAGCCTTCCGCTGGAGGCGACCGGCCTGCGGCGGAAGGACGGGGACCACTACGTGCTGGCGTTCGCCGACGGCACCGAGATCGCCGCCCGCGCCGTCGTCCTGGCCATGGGAGCCCGCTACCGCCGGCTCCGGGTGCCCGGGATCGAACGCCTGGAGGGAACGAGCGTGCACTACTCGGCGACCGTCTACGAGGCCAAGCAGTGCAGCGCCGACCCGGTGGCCGTCGTCGGCGGAGGCAACTCGGCGGGCCAGGCGGTGCTGTTCCTCGCCGGGTACACACCGAAGGTGTACCTGCTGGTCCGGGGGGACAGCCTTGAGGCCAACATGTCCCGCTACCTGATCGACCAGGTCGAGCGCCATCCGCGGGTGGAGGTCATGCTGCACACCGAGGTCACCGAGGTGTTCGGCCAGGAAGTCCTCGAGGAACTCGACGTGGTCGACAACCGCACCGGCGGGCACCGCCGGCTCGGGGTACGGAGCCTGTTCGTCTTCACCGGCGCCGACCCCCACACCGAGTGGCTCGCCGGCACCGTCGCCCTCGACTCCCGCGGCTTCGTCCTCACCGGGCCCGAGGCCCAGGAAGCCTGCGCCGACCCCGAGGTGTGGCACGGCCTCGGGCGCTCCGGCATGAGCCTGGAGGCCGGCCTGCCCGGGGTCTTCGCGGTGGGGGACGTCCGCAGCGGCTCGGTGAAGCGGATCGCCTCCGCGGCCGGTGAGGGCGCGATGGCCATCCACTTCGTGCACCGGCACCTGGGGCACTCCGCCGTGCCCGGCACCACGGGCACGGCGGCCGCCGCCGCGGGCGGTTCGGACGTCTCCCCGCCCCTGCACCGCAAGGAGTCCCCGTGGTTCGCGTGACCCGGGGCGGATGACGGAGGTCGGCGGCTCCTCGGGGCCGCCGACCTCGTCGCGGCCCTCGTCGTGATCACGCGATGGGCCGGACCGCCTGCGGGGTGTTCGAGCGCGGGTCGTCGTCGGGACCCGGCGACGCCGGAAGATCCCGTACGTCAGCGGTGTGGCCGGAGTCCTGATGCGGCCACCGCCGGTCCGTTGCGGTCCGGTCGCGGACCAGCCCGCGATAGAGCTCCTGGTACGCGAAAGCCATGTTCAGGGTGTCGAACCGGCGGCGTACCTGTTCCCGGCAGGCCCACGGGGAGAGACGGTCGACGGAGCGCAGCGCGGCGGGCAGTTGCTCGGGCCGGTCGCAGACGAAGCCGGTGACGCCGTCGTCGACGATCTCCGGTACCGAGCCGCGGCGCAGGGCGACGACCGGTGTGCCGCAGGCCATCGCCTCCACCATGACCATGCCGAAGGGCTCCTCCCAGCAGATGGGGAAGACCAGGCACCGGGCGTGGGCGAGCAGGTCGAGCTTGGTGGCGCGATCGGCCTCCCCGATCCACCGGGCGTCCTCCCCCAGCCGGGGCCGGACCTCCGCGTCCACGTAGGGCTGCTCCGCCGGGTCGTTGCACGCGCCGGCGATGACGATGGGCAGGCCCGCCTCGCGGGCCGCGTCGATGGCCAGGTGGACGCCCTTGTCCGCGGCGAGGCGGCCGAGGAAGACGGCGTAGCCGCCCTTGCGGGGACGGTACGAGTAGTCGGTGGTGCGTACCGCGTTGTACACCTGGCCGGACCACGGGATGTCCGGGGCCTGCGCCTGCTGCGCCCGGGAGAGCGCCACCAGGTGCACCGTGTCGCCGAGGGCACGGTAGTACTCGCCGGTCGTCCCGGCGACGGGTCCGTGCGCGGTCACCACGGTGGGGGCGCGGCGGCGGAGCGCCTGGAGGGGGCCCGCGGTGCTGTGGTCGTGGATGACGTCGGGACGCAGGGAGAGCAGTGTCCTGGCCGCTCGTGCGGCATGCACCACTTCCGGTCCGGCCATTCCCAGCTGGTCGCCCTGGGGGGTGTCGTAGGTGGAGACGAAGCGGCCCTGGGTTCCGTTGTGTCCCACGCCGATGACGGTGACCCGGTGGCCCAGTTCGACGAGCCCGTCGACCAGTTCGGCGCACATCGCCTCGATCCCTCCGTAGCCGGCCGGCGGGAGTTCGAACCAGGGGGTCGAGAGCATCGCGATGTTCAGCGGGGTGATACCGGACATGGCGTTCACTCTCCTGTCGGCGACTGGTCGCTGGCGTGATGGCTCGGTGGCGCGCTCAGGGGCCGACGGGGCTGGTGCACGATCTCGATGTCGTCGGGCAGCCCGGTGATGCGGGTCGACTCGCCGTCCACCTCCAGGTCGACGCTCCGGCCCGCCAGCGAGATGTTGTGGATCCGCAGGCGTCCGTAGCGGGCCGGCCAGGCCGGGGCCATCCATATCTGGCCGTGCGACATCCAGGGGTCGATCCGCAGCAGCGCGCGGACCAGCTGGACCGGGCTGGCGGCGGCCCAGGCCTGCGGCGAGCACGAGGTGGGATACGGCAGCGGCGCGTCGTAGTCGCTGCGGTCGAAGCCGCAGAACAGCTCGGGCAGCCGGCCGCCGAAGGCCTCCGCGGCGTCGAGGATGCCGGTCGCCACCCGGGTGGCCTCCTCCACGAAGCCGTACCGCATCAGGCCGGTGGCGATGAGGGCGTTGTCGTGCGGCCAGATCGAGCCGTTGTGGTAGCTCATGGGGTTGTAGGCACCCATCGTGGACGCCAGGGTGCGTACGCCCCAGCCGGTGAACATCTCCGGTGACAGCAGGCGCTCCGCCACCTGCTCGGCCTTGTCGCGGTCGGCGATCCCGGTCCAGAGGCAGTGGCCCATGTTGGAGGCGAGGGCGTCGATCGGGCGTTTGTCCCGGTCGAGGCCGACCGCGTACCACCCGCGTTCGGGCAGCCAGAACTGCTCGTTGAAGGCCTTCTTCAGCGCGGCCGCCCGCTGCGCCCAGTGCTCGGCCGCCTTGAGGTCGCCGGCCTCCTGGGCGAAGTGCGAACGCACGACGTAGGCCGCGTAGACGTAGCTCTGCACCTCGCACAGGGCGATCGGCGGTTCGGCCAGCCTGCCGTCGGCGAAGTTGATGCCGTCGTAGGAGTCCTTCCACCCCTGGTTGAGCAGGCCGTTGCCGGTCATCCGCTGGTACTCCACGAAGCCGTCGCCGTCCCGGTCGCCGTACTCCTCGATCCACTGCAGCGCCCGGTCGGCGTGCGGCAGCAGGGCCTCGACCTCGTCGGGCGCGATGCCCCACCGGCTGAGCTCCCCCAGGACGATCACGAACAGCGGGGTGGCGTCGGCGGTGCCGTAGTAGACGCTGCCCCGGCTGCCGGCGAGCGGGAAGTTCAGGCCGAACCGGGTCTCGTGCAGGATGCGTCCGGGCTGTTCCTCGGTGTCCGGGTCGACCTTGCTGCCCTGATCGCGGGCCAGGGTCTGCAGGGTGCCCAGGGCCAGGGTCTGGTCCAGTGGCAGTGCCATGTACGAGGACAGCAGCGAGTCGCGGCCGAACAGGGCCATGAACCAGGGGGCACCCGCGGCGACCGCCGTGTGTCCGGGGTTGCGCGGGTCGAAGATGCGCAGCGCGCCCAGGTCCTCCAGGCTCCGCCGCAGCGTCCTGTGCAGTTCCGGGTCCTCGATGTCGGTGACGCGCGGGGCGTTCTCACGCCAGGCGCGCAGGCGACGCGCCGGCCCCGACTCGCCGGGCTCCGTCCCCGGGTGGAAGACACCGCCGGCCTCCTCGCCCTCGACACCGGGGCGGACCAGGACGGTGGCATGCCATTCGCCGTGCGCCGGCAGCTCGGCCAGGAAGTCCAGCCCGTCCGGCCGCGCGGTGGCACCGCTGCCCTCCACCCGTACGCCGCGCAGGAAATCACCGGAGTGCAGGACGAACTCGACGGCTTCGCCGACGGGGGTGGCCCCGACCTCGCCCGTCCCGCGTACGCGGCCCTCCTTGACGGCGAACACGTCGGCGAAGTCGGCGCCCACCTTCAGGGAGACCGGCACCGTCATCGGACGCGTGCTGAGGTTGCGCAGCCGGAGGTCCTCGCGCATTCCCTCGCCGAGGTAGCGCCGGCGTTCCAGCAGGAGTTCGCTCTGCGCGCCGCGCGGCGGGACGCGGGAGACGAACGTGGTGCTGTACGGGTTCTGGGAGAGCACGGTGAGGTGGTGCGGCCGGCGGCCGTCCACCCGGACCTGCCAGTCGGAGACGACCCGCATGTCGCGGAAGAACAGCCCCTGCGGCACCTCGGCCTCCATGTCGCCCGAGGTGCCCGAGACGCAGAACGTCGGCCCCTCGACCAGGGTGACGGTGGCCGCCGCGAGCACCGCGGGTTCCGTCTCCTCGACGACGGCGTTCAATTCGTCGGTCACGGCTGCTCCTGACCCGAGGCGCCGACGAGGGCCTCGAAGTCCCGGGGCAGCTGGGACAGCACCTGGCGGAACTCGCCGTCGCTGACCGCGTCCCTCAGCGTGCTCAGCTCGGCCCGTACGCCTTCCCGGGCCTCGTCCGGGCTCACCCCTGCTCGGCTGCTCACCCGGTCGACGAACTCGTCGAGTCCGAAGGACTCGGCCTCCGGAGTGGGAGAGACCAGCGGTTCCTTGAGCGGCTTGGGCAGTTCGGACGCGAGGTCCTCCGCCTCACCCCTGGTAAGCCGCTCGGCCAGTGTTTCCAGGGTGGCCCGGGTGAGGGGCTCCACCTTCTCCGGGGGGACAGGGGCGCGCCGGGTGACGGTGTCGAGGAAGGTGTCGTAGTCCATGAGGCATTGCCTTTCCGAAAGGTTGCACCTGCCTGGTGCGGGACCTGAGGAAGCCGCCGAGGGGTGCTGCGTGCGTGCGGGGGCGGCGGGCCGATGTGCGTCAGGGCGCAGGCGTCCCAGCGCCTGCGGGAGTGGGACCGGGCATCTCCATGCTCCGGATGCGCATCACGCCCTGCCTGCTCCCGTGGGGAGGAAAAGGGGCGGGCTCGCTGGGCCTCCGGGTGCAAGTGCAGAAGGTGCACATTGCAACAAAGGGGACACCGGCGCTGGTCCTCCGGGAGAAGCACGGGGAAGGGGAGGCCGCTTCCCGGCCCGGCCGGGGACGGGGCTGCGCATGTCTTGCTGCCCTGCCGGTGCAGAAGGGCGTGTCCCTTTTCGGCCCGGGATGCGGAGGCGCCTGGTGAGCGGGCTCTGCGAATCTCGACCGGGAGGAGCCGGAGACGGCGCGGCCCGGATGTCCACGCTCACGAAGACGGCTGGACCAGGACTGTCCTCCGTCCGGGCGTCCCCGCTGGGTGCCTCCGTCGCGCACGTCGCGCGCGTCGTACAACCAGCAATTCGTGAAGGGAGCCGACCATGACACTAGAACTCCGCGGAATGCGGGTGGGGATCCTGGCCACCGACGGCGTCGAGCGCGTGGAGCTCGACCAGCCGCGTGGCGCGCTGCAGGGCGCAGGGGCGAAGACCGAGATCATCTCGCTCCACCAGGGGGAGATCCAGGCCCGCCAGTTCGACCTCGACCCGGCAGGAAGCTTCCCGGTGGACCGGCTGGTCGCCGACGCCTCCGTAGACGACTACCAGGCGCTGCTGCTGCCCGGCGGCACCATGAACCCCGACCAGCTGCGCATGGACCGCGACGCGGTGCGGTTCGTGAAGGACTTCATGGCCAGCGGGAAACCGGTCGCGTCGATCTGCCACGGCCCGTGGACCCTGGCGGAGGCCGACGCCGTGCGCGGCCGCCGTCTGACGTCCTGGCCCAGCATCCGCACCGATCTGCGCAACGCCGGCGCCGACGTCGTCGATGAGGAGGTGGTCGTCGACGGAGAGCTGGTCACCAGCCGCGGCCCGGACGACCTGCCCGCCTTCTGCGCCGCCGTCGTGGAGCGGTTCGCCCGGGCGCACCACCCCGTGCCCGGCTGAACCGGGCACCTGGTCGCCGCGGAGAGCCGGCGGCGCACGGTGGAAGAGGAGAGGGGGCCCGGTGGGCTCCCTCTCCGGCGTGCCACGGGCCGGTGGGCCGCTTCCGGGCCGCGAAGCCGGGAGGCGGCGTATCCGGCATCCGGCACGACCAGGGTCTCCGGGGCGCCCGCACAGCCGGCACCGGCACCGCTACCGCCACAAGCCGCCTCCAGCCGCCGTGGACCGCCACGCATGAACGTGCAGCTCATAGCTGATCCGAGCTCCAGCCGCCCGCATCCCCCTCGACCACCGTCAAGAACGTCAGGGCGAGCCCGCCGCCGAGGTGATCGCGGCGCCGGAGCTGCTGCACCGGGGGCCGGGCGGGTGTGCCGGGTCAGGCACTGGTTCCGGTGAGAGTGGCGGTTGCCTGCCACAGTCGTTCGGCGACGGCCGGGTCCTGGCCGGCCCGGCTGGGCCTGCGGATCAGCGGGTGGCCCGTGAAGCTGAACAAACCGTCCGGGCCGACATACGCGTTGCCGGGCACGCCCTGCGTGGCCGCGTACAGCAGCGGCAGCGCTCCGTGCTCGACGTCCTGGACCAGGAACGGAAGCCGGTTGACGATGTTGAGCTTCGAGTGCGTGACCAGTCCGGTCCGCGCGACGCCGGGGTGCGCGACGACCGAGCGGACGGGGCTGCCCGCAGCATCGAGACGGCGCTGCAATTCCAGCGAGAACAGAACAACGGCAAGCTTGGACGACTCGTAGGCAGCCAACGAGTTGTATGTGCGGGCGCGCCAGTCGAGGTCGTCGAGCTTCAGCCTGGCGAACCGGTGCAGTTGGCTGGACACCGTCACCACGCGGTCGGTCAGCCGCGGCAGCAGCAGGTTGGTGAGCACGAACGGTCCGAAGTAGTTCGTGGCGGTCTGCACGTCCAGGCCCTGCGCGGTACGCGCCGCCGGGATGTGCATCACCCCGGCATTGTTGATCAGAACGTCGATTTCGCCGGTGCAGGACCGCGCGAACGCCCGTACCGAATCCAGGTCGGCGACATCGAGGTGACGGACATCGAAGTCGCCGCGCATACCGGCCACTGCCCGGCGCGCCTTGTCGGTGTCGCGGACGGCAAGCACCGTGTGGGCTCCGACCCGGGCGAGTTCGCGGGTGGCCACCAGTCCGATCCCTCCACCTGCGCCGGTGATCACCACCGTCTTGCCGGTCATGTTGGGCAGCTGGTCCGCGGTCCATGAGGCCATGGGAAACACCCTCCAGATGTTGCGTGCTCGCTCCTTGACGTCATCCAGTGGAGACGTTCCGTGCCGGCGGATGAAGGACCTGCTCAGCCACTGAACGGCAGGGCGTGGCTAACCCTCGCCCACCTGCCGGACGATGAGGTCGGGGCGGACGACATGTGAGGTGGGAGCCCGATGGTGGACACAACGCTGGACCGCGACGGTCTGGCCGCTTTCCTGCGCGGCCGCCGGGAGCTGATGCAGCCCGAGGATGTCGGGTTGCGTCGCGGGGCCCGCCGGCGCACGAGCGGACTGCGCCGCGAGGAGGTCGCCGAGCTGTGCGACATGTCGCCCGACTATCTGGCCCGTCTGGAACGCGGCAGCGGGTCCCAGCCGTCCCAGCAGATGGCCGCAGCCATCGCCCGAGGACTGCGCCTGACCCTGGACGAGCGTGACCACCTGTTCCTGCTGTGCGGGCACCGCCTGCAACCACGGCATCTGCGCGACGCGCACATCAGTCCGGGGCTGCTGCGCGTCATGGACCGGCTCCAGGACACCCCGGCCCAGATCCTGGGCCCGGTCGGGGAGACGCTGCAGCAGACGCCGCCCGCCGTGGCCCTGCTCGGCGAGCAGACGCATCACACCGGCCCGGCACGTAGCGCCCTCTACCGGTGGTTCACCGATCCCACCGCCCGCGATCGCTACCTGCCCGACGACCACCACCTGCACAGCCGCGTCTACGTCACCGTCCTGCGCGCCACTGCCACCGCGCAGGGCCCCCGGTCGCCGGCCGCCTCACTGGTGGCCGACCTGAAGCACAACGAGGAATTCGCCGAGCTGTGGAGCCGTCAGGAAGTAGGACTGCGGTGGAGCGGTGCCAAACGCTTCGTCCACCCCGAGGTCGGGCGCATCGACCTTTACTGTCAGACACTTCTCGACCCCGACCAGGGGCAGTCACTGCTCATCTTCACTGCCACGCCCGGCACGGACAGTGACCACAAGCTCGCTCTGCTGAAGGTACTCGGCTCCGACACGTTCACCGGAGCCTGAGGAGACGTCGACAAGTAAGCCCTTGGCAGGGTGCCGTCCAGCAGCACGAGTGCCTTCGCCGATGCCGAACCCAGCCGCCGACTGGGCGTACGGGTGGCCGTTGCGAAGGTGGGTGAGAGTGACCAGGGCCTGGGTGGAGACGGTGCGCGTGAGCGTCAGCGCCCCCGTGTGTCCCAGTTCGCGAGCACGGCGTCGGCCGCGGCGTGCAGGTGGCGCGCTGACATGCCGTCACATACCTGTGTCGAAATACCGAGCAGGAAGCCGTGGATCATTGACGTGACGCCGTCCACGTCGGTGTCTTCGGCGAGTTCTCCTGAGGTGACGCCGCGGACGACGCACGCCCTGATGCGCGCTCGGTCCGCTGCGCGGCGCGCCGCCACGACCTTTCGCGCTCCGGCCTCGCCCGCTCCCGGTGCCCGGGTCGTCCCCGAGAGGGCGACAAGGCATCCGCGAGGGTGGGATGTGTCGGTCTGCATGTCGATCGACCCGTGGAGGAGCCGGGCGATGGCCTCGCGGGGACTTTCCGCCTCGTCGGCCACGACATCGGTGACGCTGCCAGGTCCGGCGATGTAGTGCTCAACGGCCTTCTCGAACAGTCCCTCCTTCGAGCCGAAGGCGCCGTAGAGGCTCGCGGAGGACAACCCTGTGGTCTCGCGGAGCTGGGCCAGCGATGTCGCTTCGTAGCCCTGTTCCCAGAACAGCAGCATCGCGGCCTCCAAGACGGCCTCCATGTCGAAGATGCGGGGACGGCCGGCAGGGGACACGGCGAACCTCCTCCATTGCGGACTGACCGATCCAGTTTGACACCCGCAAGCGGGTCGATCAATATCGGATCGTTCGATCCGTAAATGGTGAAGGAGTCCGATCCGATGACCACGACGTGTCCCACACCGGTGCGCGAGCGAGCGCACGAGTCGTTCCCCGTTCCGGCACTGGTGGTGATGGCGTGTACCGGATTCATCGTGATCATGACCGAGACGCTGCCGGCGGGGCTGCTCCCGCAGCTCGCCGCCGGACTCGACGTCTCCGAAGGCGGCGCCGGCCAGCTCGTGAGCGCCTACGCGATCGGAACGGTCCTCTCGGCGGTACCCGCGATCGCGCTGACACGCGGGGCGCGGCGTAAGCCGCTCCTCCTTGCGGGCCTGCTCGGGTTCCTTGTCGCGAACGCCGTCACCGCGATATCGCCGTCGTTCACCGTTGCTCTTGTCGCCCGGTTCGTCGGGGGAGCCTTCTCCGGCCTGCTGTGGGGCATGCTCGCCGGATACGCCCGGCGTATCGCCGCACCTGAGCACGCCGGGCGTGCCCTTGCCATCGCCATGGCCGGTACCCCCGTCGCACTCTGCGTCGGAACACCCCTCGGCGCCTGGCTGGGCTCGACGGTCGGGTGGCGCTGGTCCTTCGCCGCGATGTCACTGCTCAGCGTCCTCGTCATGGTCTGCGCGAAGTTCCTCGTGCCCGACGCCCCGGGGCAGTCGGCGCAGACACGCGTTCCGCTCAGCCGAGTGCTGGGCATTCCCGGTGTGGCGACCGTCCTCGCCGTCGTATTCGTCTGGATGCTCGCGCACAACCTGCTCTACACCTACATCGCCTCCTATCTGCAGCAGATGCGTCTCGCGCTCCGGCTCGATGTCACACTCCTCGTCTTCGGCGTCGCCGCGCTCGCAGGTATCTGGATCACCGGTGTGTTCATCGACAGCGCGCTTCGCAGGCTCACCCTGGCGAGTGTGGTCCTGTTCATCGTCGCCGGGGCGTTTCTCGCCGCCGCGCAGCAGTCCACCGTGCTCGTGCTGCTCGCGATCGTCCTGTGGGGCCTCGCGTTCGGCGGCTCGGCGACGCAGTTGCAGACGGCCATGGGCGAGGCCGCGGGCGAGAACGCCGATGCGGCGAACGCGATGCTGACGACATCCTTCAACATGGCGATCTTCGCGGGTGGTGCTGTGGGGGCTGTGGTCGTCGACGGCGTGGGCGCACCGGTTCTTCCAGCCGGGATGATCGCTCTCACACTCATGGCGCTCGTCATGGTCGGCCTCGGCCGGCGCGCAGCATTCCCCGCAGGGCGTTGAACGAGAACCGACCGGACGGCTCCTCGTGGGTGCGGTGGTCTGTGCCGTCGAGGGCGGCAAGCATGTGCGTCACGCCGCCCCACCGGTTACGGGTGGCCCGCAGCCGGTGGGGCTTGCCTTCTGGACGCCGGGCCCTGGCCTTGCGCGGCTGAAGGTCGAGAGGGCCGAACTCGTCGACGCATATCACCCGGCCGCCGGCCGGGGCGGTGTCGTACAGGGCCGGGACCCGGTGCATCCTGACGATGAGGTTCGGATCGGTAGAGGCCTTCCACGTGGTCCTGGCCCGCCATGAGATCTTGCCGGAGCGGTGGATGACATTCATCGCGCTCATCCGCCACTGGAGACACCTCCGCGCATGCTTCTGTCACGTGGCCGTGGCTGCTTCCTCGTTGGCGGCGACCGCCCTCGCCAGCAGTGCCGGGTCGGCCAGCGTGGCGGGGTGGCGCAGCATGTAGGAGACGTTGTTGAACGCGCGCGTGACGTCCCCGTCGAGGAGGGTGGCGGCCGTGATCTGTTCCATGGCCCACCGCTGTCGCGCGATGTCCTCCGGTACGTCGGTGCCGTCCCGCGCGTCGAGGCGGGCGGCGTCGCCCCCGGCGGAGACCGCCCAGGCGGCGTCCACGACCACCTGCTGGAGACGGAAGAACTCCCGGGCGGCCGAGCCCAGTTCGGGGCTACCGCCGAGGTAGGAGGCCAGGCAGGAAGCGTGCAGCGCGGCGGAGCTCATGCCCTGGCCGTAGATCGGGTTGAACGACGCCACGGCGTCCCCCACACTGACCAGGCGTGCGGGAAAGCGGCCCACGTCGGCGAAGTGGCGCCGTCGGCTCTCGGCCTGGTGGTAGGTCACCACGTCGCCGATGACGGCGCCGGCGGTGGCCGTGGTGAAGACCGAGGGCAGCTTGGCGCACGCCTCGCGGAACTCGTCGACCGTCCGACCGGGCCGGCTGTCGCCGTACCCCATCAGCATGACGATCCACCGCTCGTCCTCGATAGGATTCGCCGCCGCGACGGACACCCCGCCCGAGGGGTACTCCGGCGAGAAGAGCGCCAGGGCGCCGGGAGCCTCCAGGTCGGCGACGTCCACCGGCCGCTCGAACAGGGCTGTCGCGTAGTTGATGGGGGCTTCCAGCCGCTCCAGGCCGGGCTGGTCGTAACCGCCCTGCCCGAGCCAGTTGGACAGCCTGCTGGAGCGCCCCATGGCGTCCACGACGAAGTCCGCGTCGAGCACCTCCGCGCCGGCGTCGCCGTGATCCCCGCCGGCGGTCGCGACGTAACGGACGGCGCTGACGGCGTCGTCGCGGTACCCCAGTCCGGTCGCCCGCCCCCGCAGGACGGACACGTTGGGCAGGGACGTGATCCGGCCCCGGATCAAGGTCTCCAGCAGAGGGCGCCCGATCGTGAGCAGCCGGTGGTCCTCACCGTCAGGTGCCTGCGGCACGCCGTCGAGGGAGGTGGCCCCCTTGCCGGGCACCAAGTGCGCGCCCCGGTCCTGCGCTTCCTTCGTGAACCCCGGAACCCACCGCTCCAACCACAGCTGACCGGCCGGGAGCAGCGTGTGCACCTGCTGGTCCTGGGGCACGCCGGGACGCGGCCCGGTCTGCGCCGAGACGTCGTCGGACTCGATGACGACGACCCGTCGTGCGCGGTCGGAGAGCACCCGCGCCGCCAGGAGACCCGCGATGCTGCCGCCGATCACACAGGCCGTGTCGAACAGCACGGGTACGTCGCCGGGCGGGTCGACGTGGACGAGCTTCTCGAAGAGGGAGACCGCGGAATCGGTCATGGAACGTGCTCCAGTGGCTGAAGGAATGCGCACCGCAGCGCGCGCTCCGGTGCGGGGACCGGCCCCCGAAGGGCCCGTTACGGCCACTCTCGCCCGCTCCGGCCGTCGGCGTCTTGTTCCGGTCTGCCACCCGGGCTTGTACTTCCCTGCCACGCACGGGAGTTCGCGGGCCGCACCTGTACCCTGTCCCGGTGGACAGCACCGTCAGCGCGTCGTCCTGGCGGGTGGGCGGCGCCTCGCCACCAGTGGTCGACATCGCCGTGCCCTACGCCGACGAGAACCGCAACCATGTGCTGCTCGGTGAATGGCGCCGCCAGGGGGGCGAGGCGTTACCGGCGCCCCCGCTGATACTGCCGCGGCACAGTGAAGGGGCGTACCGGGTCCGCATCCGGGCCCAGCGGATGCTCGACGTCTCCGTCGAGGACCAGTACAGCGACGCGATCGCCGGAGACACCGGCGGCCCGGGCGGCCACCTCGAATCCATGGTCGTCACGCACATCATGCTCAGCGGCGAGTTGCGATTCGCCTCGCGGAAACAGCAGTCCAGGGTGGGAGCCGGGACACTGTGCGTCCGCAGGAACGAGGAACCCTGGGACTTCGAGTACGCCCGGGGTACGCGAGCGGTCGTGGTGGGCCTGCCCGCGAGCGCCCTCCGCTTCCCGTCGAACACCCTCGCCGTCACCGCCGACCAGGCGTCTCCCGCCGCACGGCTGCTCCTCGCCCAGCTCCGTCTCTTCGCGGAGCTGTCGGACGAGCTCGGGCCCGCGGCCGCCACGGCGGCGCGCGACGCGACAGCCGAGCTGTTCCAAGGGCTCCTGAACGACCAGGTCGTGGATGACGCGGACTTCACTCCGGCGCTCCTCGAAGCGGCGCGGGGGTACATCGAGGACCGGCTGCTCGACGATCCCGACCTGAACCCCCGAGCCATCGCGGACGCGCTCCGGGTGTCGGTCCGCACGCTCTACCGTGTCTTCGCCCAGCAGGCGACGTCGTCGGTCATGGCGTACGTCCGTGAACGACGCCTCGATCGCGCGAGGGCGGATCTCGTCTCCACACGCCTGACCGTGTCCGAAGTGGCCGCCCGCTGGCACTTCGCGGACGGCAGCCACTTCGTCAAGGCGTACAAGAAGCGCTTCGGCGAAACACCGACCGCAGGCCGACGGGGCTGACCGCTCTTCACGCGCCACAGCGAAGTTCCCCGATCTTCGATACCCACAACGGGGACTTCCGGGCGGCTGTGCGGGCAATCTCCTCGCGCAGGGCGGGTGCGCGGGATCGGCCTGACAGGCCGTTCGATGTCATGGAATCGTGCTGATACCGGTATCGACAATAACTGACCGGACGAGACTCGGCGCTGCCGCAGAGTCGCGCTCCGCGTGCTGGTAGTACTCGTGGTGCACCCACGAGCCGCTTCACCCCCGTGCACCGTCACAGCGGGCCGACCCGCTCCACGTAGTTCCCCGCTGCGGTCCTGCTGAAAGGCCGCCAACAGAGTCGGCATCCCGTACAGAGACATCCTCATGCGCGCCTGTGCACGTGACCTTCGCCGCTGCAAGGTCGATACTGCCGATGACGGCACTGTCACCGATACTGATCCAGCCACGCAGAGGAGCCGCCGACCCGCCCGTACAACCGGCACCGGACCGGCACCGCTACCGCCACAAGCCGCTTCCAGCCGCCGTGGACCGCCATGGTCCAGTACCCGCGCCACACCCTTTGACCAGGAAAAACGCAGGTCGGAAGCCCGCCTGCCGAGCTCCCCAGGAGGTACCGGTGAAGATGCTCATCAACGTCGCGGAGACGGTTGTCGCGGACGCGTTGCGGGGGATGGCCGCCGCGCATCCCGAGCTGACCGTGGACGTCGAGAACCGGGTGATCGTACGGCGGGACGCCCCCGTGGCCGGGAAGGTGGGGCTCGTCTCCGGCGGCGGGTCGGGGCACGAGCCGCTGCACGGCGGATTCGTGGGCCCCGGGATGCTGTCCGCGGCCTGTCCCGGCGAGGTGTTCACCAGTCCGGTGCCCGACCAGATGGTGCGGGCCGCGGCCGCCGTCGACAGCGGCGCGGGCGTGCTGTTCGTCGTGAAGAACTACACCGGTGACGTGCTCAACTTCGACATGGCGGCGGAGCTCGCCGAGGACGAGGGCATCCGGATCGCCAAGGTGCTCGTCGACGACGACGTGGCCGTCACCGACAGCCTCTACACCGCCGGCCGCCGCGGCACCGGCGCGACCCTGTTCGTGGAGAAGATCGCCGGCGCCGCCGCCGAGGAGGGCCGGCCGCTGGAGCAGGTCGAGGCGCTGGCCCGCCGGGTCAACGAGAACGCGCGCAGCTTCGGCGTCGCGCTCAGCGCCTGCAGCACGCCCGCCAAGGGCAGCCCCACCTTCGACCTGCCGGCCGGGGAGCTGGAGCTGGGCGTCGGCATCCACGGCGAGCCGGGCCGGGAGCGGCGGGCCATGATGACCTCGCGGGAGATCGCCGACTTCTCGGTGCACGCCGTCCTGGAGGACCTGGACCCGCGCAACCCCGTCCTGGTCCTGGTCAACGGCATGGGCGCCACCCCGCTGCTTGAGCTGTACGGCTTCAACGCCGAGGTGCAGCGGGTGCTGACCGAGCGCGGCGTGCCGGTGGCCCGCACCCTCGTCGGGAACTACGTCACCTCGCTCGACATGGCCGGCGCCTCGGTGACCCTCTGCCAGGTCGACGAGGACCTGCTGCGGCTGTGGGACGCGCCGGTGCGTACGGCGGGCCTGCGCTGGGGCATGTGAACCGCGGGACCCTCCCGTCCCCGCCGGGCGACCGCGGCACACGGCCGCCCCTCCCACCACGCAAGGAGATCCAGTGTTCGACGCCGACTTCTTCCGCCGTTGGATGACGGCGACCGCCGCCTCCGTGGAACGCGAGGCGGAGCGGCTCACCGCCCTCGACTCGCCGATCGGCGACGCCGACCACGGCAGCAACCTGCAGCGCGGCTTCCGGGCCGTGGTGGAGACCCTGGAGAAGGAGGAGCCCGGCACGCCGGGCGCCGTCCTGACCCTCGCCGGACGCCGGCTGATCTCGACGGTGGGCGGTGCCTCCGGGCCGCTGTACGGGACCCTGCTGCGCCGCACCGGCAAGGCGCTCGGTGACGCGGCCGAGGTCGGCGGGCAGGACCTCGCCGAGGCGCTGCGCACCGGCGTGGACGCGGTACGGCAGCTCGGCGGGGCGGCGCCCGGCGACAAGACGATGGTCGACGCGCTCGTGCCGGCCGTCGACGCGCTCGGCGATTCCTTCGCCGCGGCCCGCGCCGCCGCCGAGCAGGGCGCCCTGGCGACCGCGCCCCTGCAGGCGCGCAAGGGCCGGGCCAGCTATCTGGGCGAGCGCAGCGTCGGGCACCAGGATCCGGGCGCCACCTCCTCGGCGCTCCTGATCGCGGCGCTCGCGGAGGTGGCCGGTGAGTGACACCACGCGGGACGACGAGAAGCTCGTGGGCATCGTGCTCGTGTCGCACAGCGCGGCGGTGGCCGCCGCGGTCGCCGAGCTGGCGACGGGGCTCGCGGGCGGCGGCCCGACCGCCCCGGTGGCGCCGGCGGGCGGCGACGAGGACGGCGGCCTCGGCACCAGTTCCGAGCTGGTCTCGGCAGCGGCCGCCGCCGTGGACCGCGGCGCCGGGGTCGCCGTGCTCACCGACCTGGGCAGCGCGGTCCTCACCGTGAAGGCCCTGCTGGCCGAGGGCGACGAGCTGCCGCCGGACACCCGGCTGGTGGACGCGCCGTTCGTGGAGGGCGCGGTGGCGGCGGTCGTCACGGCCTCCGCCGGAGCGGACCTCGCCACGGTGGAGGCGGCGGCTGCCGAGGCGTACACGTACCGGAAGGTCTGACGCGCGGGGCGGAGGTACGGGAGGAGCGGCGGGGCCGGGCGCGCGCCCGGCCTCAGCTCCGGCCGACGAACTCCCGGGCGAGCTTCTCCCCCTGCGCGGCGGCCGCCCGGCGGCTCTCGATGGGAGAGGCGCCCGAGTCCTTGAACAGGATGTAGGTGACCCCGGACGCCGCGCCGCCGCCCGTGGGGTCGGGACGGATGCCGAGGTCCCGGGCCAGGGCGTACGAGGCCTCGCCGATGATGTCGTCGGGGCCGATGTCGCCGACCACCGCGTACCCGACCCGGTCGCCGTGGACGACGGCGGCGACCGTCCCGCGCCGGACGTCGTGCTTGCGGTGGTTCCAGCGGCGGCTCGGCGCGGGCACGACGACGTACGGCAGCCGCTCGGCGCTCAGCTGGCGCCCGTCGGACTGCTGGTAGGCGGTGTTCTCGGAGAAGAGCGGGTCGGTCCGCGCGTTGCAGTGCCGGCCGGGTCTGCCGTCGCAGTCGATGTCCATGTCGGCCTTCCAGAAGACGGCGTCGCGCCGGCCGCAGACCTCGATGTCCGCGGGCTCGCCGTCGTCGCTGCGGAAGCGGCCGCGTGAGACGGGTGCGCAGTCGCGTACCGCGGCCAGCAGTTCCGCGGCCCGGACCTCCCCCGTCCGCCACGGCTCCAGCGGCTTCCGCTGCTCGCGCGACTCCCGTCCGCCGGATGCGCCCAGTGCGCCCGGCATGCCCAGCAGGGCGGGAGCGTCCGGTGCGTCCGGCGCGTCGCCCGCTTCGGGGGTGTACGCGGCCCGCTCGTGCCCGGCGTCCAGGGTGACCGGGGCGGCGCCGGGGAGCGCGGCGGGAGCGATCAGCGCGGCACCGGCCGCGGCCGTCATCAGCGACCGGACTCGCACGATAGGACCCTCTCCTGGACGGGTACTGACGAACACTCAGCCCAATCTGGAGGGGATCCGCGGGGGCGGCCACCGCTGGGGGGCCGTACGGTGCACGGCCGGTGACGGGTCGTCGGGGCCGGGCGGCCTCGCCGGCGCGGGATCAGCGACGACAGCGTTCCGCACCGCGGCGTGAACTCCGCTGCGAAAGAGGCGAGTTCAGCCTTCAAGAGGATCAGCATACGTAATGCCCGGTCGATATCGCGAACGGCGGCCCTCTTGCTGCGGGCGCACCGGCGGCGTCATATTGGTCCGGACCAATCTCGTCGAGGAGGGTCGAAGGAGGCAGGGCTGTGCGACGCGTACTCCTGCGAGCCGCCGTGACCGGGGGCGCGCTCCTGACGACGGTGTCCTGCGGCCTCGGCGGACAGGACACGGACGGTGGCAGCGGCCCGCCCGGGGCCCCGGCCGGCGTCACCGCGGCGGCGGGCAGCGCGACCAGCGTGCACGTCATGTGGAACAGGGCCGCAGGGAAACCCGAGGTCACCCGCTACGAGGTGTACCGCGGCGCGACCAAGGTGAAGGAAGTGCCCGGTTCGGAGCACATGGTCGACATCACCAGGCTCGCACCGTCGACCTCGTACGCCTTCTCCGTCCGGGCACGGGACGCCGACGGGCGGCTCGGCCCGCCGAGCGAGCGGGTACGGGCCACCACGCCCGCCGCGACCGCCGCCGACGAGCGGGCCCCGAGCCGTCCGGGGGACCTGCGCGGCAGGACGGCCGGGAGCGGGGCCGTCCAGCTGTCCTGGTCCCGGTCCACGGACGACCGGGGCGTGGCCTCGTACGACATCCGGCAGGGCGACACGAAGATCCACAGTGTGGGCGGGGCGCAGACGGCGGCCGTGGTCACCGGGCTGCGGCCGGGCACGCGGTACTCCTTCACGGTCCGGGCGCGCGACGCGGCGGACAACCTCTCGCCCGCGAGCCGGACCGTCCGGATCAGCACCCCGGCGGGCGGCGCGGACACCGCCTCCGGGACGGGCACGGCACCGACCGGGTTCCGGGCCGCGACGCACCGCACGGACGGGGCCCACTACCTCGACCTGTCGTGGACCGCGCCCGAGGTGGACGGGGTGGTCGCGGAGTACCAGATCCAGCTCGACCGCAAGCCGGTCACCTCGCTGGTCTGGGGTGCGCCGCCGTCCGGCGACAAGGCGACGTACAGCTTCTACGTCGGACGGGAGGCCGGGGTCACGCAGCGGGTGCGGATCCGGGCGAAGCTGCCGGACGGCACGTGGGGCGCCTTCTCGGCGGAGCGGACGGTGACGACCGGGGGCCGGGCGGCGCGCTGATCCCCCGGAGCCGGGCGGTGCGGTGACCACCGGGACGGCAGGGCGGTGCGGTGACCACCGGGACGGCCGGGCGGTGCGGGCCGGGCGCGGGCGCCATCGGTGGTGGGCCGGACGGTGGATCCTTTCACCTGCACGGTCCTGGCCGGGTGCGGGATCGGCGGCCGTCGCCTTGGCTCGGTCCGAAGGCAGCACGGGCGTTCCCCACCCTCGGCGGCTCATGGGATGTACCGCCACCGTGCCGTCGGAGGGCAGTCCTATGCGCATGACACAGACACTCGTCCGCTCCGGCCCGGCCGTGGCCGCCGCCGCGCTGCCACTGGTCCTCGGCCCGGCCGGTCCGGCCGCCGCGGCCACGGGCATCGACGTCACCACCAGCGGCACGACCGTGCAGGTGACCACTTCCGCGTGCGCCACCCGGTCCAACGGCTCGATGGGCAACGCCTCCCTGCTCTCCAGCGGGCAGGCGAACTTCGCGCAGGGGCGCCAGGTGACCCTGTCCGGGACCAGCGGCAGCCAGTCGGCCGCCTGGTCGAGCGTCACCTCCGGCACCTACACCGTCGTCGTGGTCTGCGCCGACGGCTCGACGGCGGGCACGCAGGCCGTCACGGTCTCGCCGGTCTCGACGCCCACGATCTCCGCGACGACGACACCGACCGCGCCGACCGCGACGGCGTCCCCGTCGCGCGGGGTGATGGGCGGGATGGGCAGCACCACGAAGGACTACAGCGGTGTCACGTACGCGGCCGGTGGCGTCCTGGTCGCCGCCGGTGTCGGCGGCGCGGTGTGGGCCCTGCGCCGCCGCTCCAGGCCCGACCGGATGTGACACCGGGCCGGACGCGGACGAGGTGTGACGCGAGTGCGGGTCAGGACGCGGGGTCCTCGGCCGCTGAGGACCCCGACGCCGAGGGCTTCGACGCCGAGGGCTCGGCCGCCGGGCGCTCGAACTCCTCCAGCGCCCGGGTGAGCCACCCCGTCCAGAAGGTCTCCAGGTCGATGCCGGCCCGCAGGACGAGGTGCTGCAACCGGTCCGCCGGAGCGTCCTTGCCCGGCGGGAAGTCGCGCTCCTGGATCTCCTCGTACTCCGCCAACTGCTCCCGGTGCAGGTCGAGATGGCGGCGCAGGTCGGCCTCGATGCCCTCGGTGCCGACCACCGCCGCGGCCCGCAGCCGCAGCAGCAGCGGGTCCCGCAGGGGCCTGGGGTCCTGGGAGGCGGCGGTCCAGCGGGCCAGTTCGGCGCGGCCCGCCGGCAGGACCTCGTACCGCTTCTTCTGCCCGCGTACGGGCTGCCGCGGCGCGAGGGCCCTGATGAAGCCCCCGGTCTCCAGTTTTCCCAGCTCGCGGTAGATCTGCTGGTGCGTCGCCGACCAGAAGTAGCCGATCGACTTGTCGAAGCGGCGGGTCAGCTCCAGCCCCGACGACGGCTTCTCTAGCAGGGCGGTGAGGATCGCGTGCGGGAGTGACATGCGGTCATCCTAGGGACGGGGAGGAGGGGGAACGGGGCTCCCCGTCCCTGCGCCTACAGGGCCGCCGCCAGTTCGGTGCCCTGCTTGACGGCGCGCTTGGCGTCCAGTTCGGCCGCGACGTCGGCGCCGCCGATGAGGTGCGCGCTGCGGCCCTCGGCGACCAGCGCGTCGTACAGGTCGCGGCGCGGTTCCTGGCCCGTGCAGAGCACGACGGTGTCGACCGGCAGGACGGAGCTCTCGCCGTCGACGGTGATGTGCAGCCCGGCGTCGTCGATGCGGTCGTAGCGCACCCCCGGGACCATGGTGACGCCGCGGTGCTTGAGCTCGGTGCGGTGGATCCAGCCCGTGGTCTTCCCCAGACCGGCGCCGACCTTGGACGCCTTGCGCTGCAGGAGGTGGACGGTGCGGGGCGGGGCCGGGCGCTCGGGGGCGCCGAGTCCGCCGGGTGCCCGGTAGTCCATGTCGACGCCCCAGTGCCGGAAGTACGTCGCCGGGTCCTCGCTCGCCTTGTCGCCGCCGTCGGTCAGGTACTCGGCGACGTCGAAGCCGATGCCGCCGGCGCCGAGGATCGCGACCCGGTCCCCGACGGGGGCGCCGTCGCGCAGCACGTCGAGGTAGCCGACGACGCTCGGGTGGTCCACGCCGGGGATCTCGGGGGTGCGCGGGCCCACCCCGGTGGCGACGACGACCTCCTCGTACGCGGTGAGGTCCCCGGCGGCGACCGGGGTGTTCAACCGGACGTCCACGCCGTGCAGTTCGAGCTGGCTGCGGAAGTAGCGGATCGTCTCGTCGAACRCCTGCTTGCCGGGGACGCGGCGGGCCACGTTGAGCTGGCCGCCGATCTCGCCCGCGGCGTCGTACAGGGTGACCTCGTGGCCGCGCTCGGCGGCGCCGACCGCGCAGGCGAGGCCGGCCGGGCCCGCGCCCACGACGGCGATCCGCTTGCGGGTACGGGTCGGGGCGAGGACGAGTTCCGTCTCGTGGCAGGCGCGCGGGTTCACCAGGCACGAGGTGATCCGGCCGCTGAAGGTGTGGTCCAGGCAGGCCTGGTTGCAGCCGATGCAGGTGTTGATGGTCTCGGGCCGCCCGGCCGCCGCCTTGCCGACGAAGTCGGGGTCGGCGAGCATCGGCCGCGCCATCGACACCATGTCCGCGTACCCGTCGGCGAGCAACTGCTCGGCCAGCTCGGGGGTGTTGATGCGGTTCGTCGTCACGAGCGGGATCGACACCGCGCCCATGACCTTCTTGGTGACCCAGGTGTACGCGCCGCGCGGCACCGAGGTCGCGATGGTCGGGATGCGTGCCTCGTGCCAGCCGATGCCGGTGTTGATGACGTTCGCGCCGGCGGCCTCGACGGCGCGGGCGAGGGTGATCACCTCGTCCAGGGAGGAGCCGCCGGGGACCAGGTCCAGCATGGAGAGCCGGTAGATGACGATGAAGTCGTCGCCGACCGCCTCGCGCACCCGGCGCACGATCTCCAGCGGGAACCGGGTGCGGTTCTCGTAGGAGCCGCCCCAGCGGTCGTCGCGGTGGTTGGTGCCGGCGGCGATGAACTCGTTGATCAGGTAGCCCTCGGAGCCCATGATCTCCACGCCGTCGTAGCCGGCGCTCCGGGCGAGGCGGGCGGCCCTGGCGTAGTCGTCGACGGTCCGCTCGACCTCGTCGTCCGTGAGGGCGTGGGGGGTGTGGGGGGGCCTGGAGGGCGCTGGGGGCGACGAGGTCCTGGTGGTAGGCGTAGCGGCCGAAGTGGAGGATCTGCATCGCGATCTTCCCGCCCGCGCGGTGCACGGCCTCCGTGATCACGGTGTGCTGTGCGGCCTCCGCCTCGGTGGTCAGCTTGGCGCCGCCCTCGTAGGGGCGGCCGGCCTCGTTGGGGGCGATGCCGCCGGTGACGATGAGGCCGACGCCGCCGCGGGCCCTGGCCGCGTAGAACTCGGCCATCCGCTCGAAGCCGTTCTCGGCCTCTTCGAGGCCGACGTGCATGGAGCCCATGAGCACGCGGTTCCTGAGGGTGGTGTGTCCCAGGTCCAGCGGCTGCAGCAGATGGGGGTAACGGGTCATCGGGCCCTCCGTACGCGGTGTCGTCCCCGCTGTTGTAGACGACGCGCACGGCTTTGTGCAACAAGTTGCATAAGGTATCCCCGTGAATGTGACGAGAGCCTCGTCGGGGGACTTGGGGTCGCTTGCGGGTGCGGCTGCGCTGTGGCCGGTCGCGCAGTTCCCCGCGCCCCTGGAGGGACGATGTGGCTCAGGAGCGTGCACGGGTGCGGCCCGACTGTGGCTGAGCGCGCAGTTCCCCGCGCCCCTAAAGACACCGCCGCCCCCGAAGGGGCGCGAGGAACTGCGCGACCAGCCACGACGGYCCCGCACCCTCAACACAACAGCACCCCCACCCCCCAGGGG
>NZ_VDFC01000011.1:65454-68824 GCF_008369065.1 Streptomyces apricus
CCTGACCGGGCAGGGCATCGCCCAGGTCTCGGTCGACGGGTGCGGGGCTCCGCTGTTCGCCGTCTCCCTGCACGGGCTGGCGCGGGCGGCGGCCCGGATCACGACGGCCCCGCCCGTCCGGCAGCGCCCCCGCCCGTCCGGCAGCGCCGCGACCTGCACGCCCTCGAAGCCGTCCTTGGCGAGCAGCCCCGGCACCGCGCGCATCAGCGCGGCCACGTCCCGGCCGGACCCGGACGCCATCTCGGCGTGCAGGCGCATCGCGTCGGCCACCCGCGCCTCCGGCGTACCGGGCGGGGCCGTCGTGATCCGGGCCGCCGCCCGCGCCAGCCCGTGCAGGGAGACGGCGAACAGCGGAGCCCCGCACCCGTCGACCGAGACCTGGGCGATGCCCTGCCCGGTCAGGTCCTCGACGATCTCCGCGATCGCCTGCTGGAGCGGGTGCGCGGGATCCAGGTAGTCGTCCAGCGACCACCCGTTCAGCCGCGCGGTGTAGAGCATCGCCGCGTGCTTGCCCGAGCAGTTCTGCGCGAGCCTGGACGGCAGCCGTCCGGCGCGGACCCAGTTCTCCCGTACGACGGGATCGAACGGGAGGTCGGGGACGTTGCGCAGATCGTCCTCGGTGAGCCCGGCGAGCTCCAGGATCCGCCGCGTACCGGCGAGGTGGCGCTCCTCGCCGGAGTGGCTGGCCGCGGCCAGGGACAGCAGGTCCCCCTCCAGCGGCAGCCCCGCCCGGACCATCGCCACGGCCTGCACCGGCTTGAGCGCCGACCGCGGGTAGAAGGCCGCCTCCACGTCGCCCACCTGCAGCTCCACGCTCCCGTCGGCGGCCAGCACGACCACCGAGCCGTAGTGGACGCCCTCGACGACACCGCCGCGGACGAGGTGTGCGACGGGCGCGTGCAGCGGTTCCCGGACGGCGGGCGCGGCGGCGAGCGATCCCCCGCAGCCGGTCCCGGCGAGCGTGCCGACGTTCGTGCCGCTCATGCGTCCGCCCCGTCCTCGCGCGCGGCCGCGACGGCCGCGACCCGACCGCGCACCCCGTACCAGCCCGCCACCAGCGCCGCCACGATCAGCGGGAGGCACAGCACCGTCGTGCGCCCCGCTCCCCCGTCCGCGTACATCAGGACGAGCACGGCGGCCAGGAAGACGAGGGTGACGAGTTCGGTCCAGGGCGAGCCCGGCAGCCGGTAGGACGGGCGGTCCAGCTCCCCCTCCTCGGTCTTCCGCCAGAACTGCAGATGACAGATCATGATCATGCCCCAGGTGGCGAGGATGCCGAGCGCCGCGAAGTTGAGCACGATCTCGAAGGCGTCGGCGGGGACGACGAAGTTGAGCCCGACACCGAGGACGCAGATGCCGCTGGTGAGCAGGATCCCGCCGTACGGGACCTGGCTGCGGCTCATCACGGAGGTGAACCGGGGCGCCGAGCCGGAGACCGACATGGAGCGCAGGATGCGGCCGGTCGAGTAGAGCCCGGAGTTGAGGCTGGACATGGCGGCGGTCATCACGACGAGGTTCATCACGCCGCCGGCCGCCGGGATGCCGATGTTGGAGAGCACGGTCACGAAGGGGCTCTCCCCGGCGGTGTACCTGTTCCAGGGCAGCAGCATGGAGAGCAGGAGCACCGAGCCGACGTAGAAGAGGCCGACGCGCCACATGATCGAGTTGATGGCCTTGGGCAGGATCTTCTCGGGGTTCTCCGTCTCGCCCGCGGCGACGCCGACCAGTTCGACGGAGGCGTACGCGAAGACGACGCCCTGGACGATCAGCAGCATCGGCAGCAGCCCGTTGGGGAAGAGACCGCCGTTGTCCGTGATGAGGGAGGGGCCGGGGGTGGCCCCGTCGACGGGATGCTGGGTGACCAGCACGAAGATCCCGATCAGCATGAAGGCGACGAGCGCGCCGACCTTGACGATCGCGAACCAGAACTCCAGCTCCCCGAAGATCTTCACGGAGATGAGGTTCACGGTGAGGACGACCGCGAGCGCGACCAGGGCGATCACCCACTGGGGGACGTCGGAGAACATGCCCCAGTAGTGGGTGTAGGTGGCGACCGCGGTGATGTCGGCGACGCCGGTGGTGGCCCAGTTCAGGAAGTACATCCAGCCCGCGGTGTAGGCGCCCTTCTCCCCGAGGAACTCGCGCGCGTACGACACGAAGGCACCGGACGACGGCCGGTACAGGACGAGTTCGCCCAGGGCCCGGACGACCAGGAAGGCGAAGATCCCGCAGACGGCGTACGCGAGGAAGAGGGACGGGCCCGCGTCGGCGAGCCGGCCACCGGCGCCGAGGAAGAGGCCGGTGCCGATGGCCCCGCCGATGGCGATCATGTTGACGTGCCGGGACTTCAGGGACTTGCTGTACCCCGCGTCACCGGCGTCGACGTGCGTGCCTCTCCTGCGTTGCCTCCCTCCCTTCTCCGCCGATCCTGTCTGTTCTTCGAGGTACTGCTCGCTCACGCCTGTGCTTCGCCTTCTGTGGGGGTGTCCGCGGGAAGGGTGCGCCCGGGGCGCACGATCGCGGTGAGGGTCGTCCCGACGCGGTCGAGGTGGTGCGCCATGGCGTCGGTCGCGTCGGATGCGCTGCCGTCGGCGATGGCCTCGACGAGGGCGCGGTGCTCGCGGTCGGACTGCTCGCGGCGGCCGCCGAGTTCGTTGAGGAACGCCGACTGGCGGGCCAGCGCGTCCCGGATCTCCTCGATGACGCGGCGGAAGACCGGGTTCTGGGCGGCCTGCGCCACGGCGAGGTGGAACAGCGTGTCCATGGCCGCCCACGCGGTGGTGTCCCGCTCGTGCTCCATCCGCTCCAGGAGGCGGGTCAGGAGGTCGAGGTCCTCGGGGGTGCGGCGCTCGGCGGCGTACCCGGCCACCGGGATCTCGACGTGCCGGCGCACCTCCATCAGGTCGCTGGCCGTGTAGTCGCCGAAGGTGGGGTCCTCGACGGGGCCGGCCGACACGACGAACGTGCCCTTGCCGGTCCGGGACACGGTCAGCCCCATGGTCTGCAGGGCGCGCAGCGCCTCCCGCAGCACGGGCCGGCTGACCTCCAGACGCCGGCACAGCTCCGCCTCGGAGGGCAGCTTGTCCCCCACGGCGTACTCACCGCGCTCGATGGCACCGCGCAGGTGCCCGAGCACGGCCTCCATGGCGCTGACGCGCCGCGGCGGCGGTACGGAGCCGGTTGTCTGGCTGTCTGACAGGTTCACGGGGGTGATCCTGCGGGGCACGGGAGGCGACTGTCAAGGTCGCCCCTCGTGAAGGGTGTCCCTCATGAGAGGTGTCCCTCGTGAAAGGTGTCCCTCGTGAAGGGTGCCGGTCGCCGTCCCCCGGCAGCGGCCCGCGCCCTCACCCCCAGACGGCCTGTGCCACCT
>NZ_VDFC01000011.1:68924-72762 GCF_008369065.1 Streptomyces apricus
CCACTGTCCCCGCAGCACGGGCTCCCGCCGGGCGGGGGCGGAGGATGTTCCGGGGCTGTCCGCCGTCTCGGGGCGAGGGGTGGTCATACGTGCGTGTCTCCCGCGTGTCTCCCGGTCGTGGCAGGAGATCAGGCTAGCCCCCGGCGGCGCTCAGGACGCGCCCGCCTCCTCGGCGACGGCCCCGAAGCGGGCCGCCATCGCCTCCTGCAGCGCCCGGGCCGCCGACAGGGGACGGACCATGACGGTGAAGTCGTCGATCAGGCCGTCCTCGCCGAAGTGCAGGAGGTCGCAGCCCTGCAGGGCGCGCTCCCCCACGCGGGCCTCGAAGACGAGGACGAGGTCGCGGCCGCCGGGGTCCGCGATCTCCCGGACGTAGCGGAAGTCCTGGAACACCTCCATGACGGCGCCCAGGATCGCGGAGGTGACCGGCTTCCCGGCGTACGGCTTGAAGACCACCGGGCTGGTGAACACGACGTCCTCGGCGAGCAGGTCGACCAGGGCCGCGTGGTCGCCGTCCTCGACCGCCTTGCGGAAGGGGTGGGTCATCGTCCGCCTCTCACTCTCGTCATGTCCGCTTCCGGGTCTCCGGCTCCGGACTTCTCCCTATTCAATATGTTGAATAGGTGCGTCGGACAGTACTCCGGGACCGCGTCGATCCGCAACGGGTCCGCACGGGGTACGCGGGCGGTCCGGCGAGGTAGGAAGGAACCCACCGACCCGGAGGTGCTGCCGTGTACTACCCGCTGACCGTCCGCGACTTCCTCGACCGCGCGGCCCACGTCTATCCGGACCGCGTCGCCGTCGTCGACGAACCGGACCAGCCCGGACCGGGCCTCGGCGAGGTCACCTACCGGGAGCTGGCGGCGCTCGCCCGCGCGCAGGCGGCGAAGCTCGACCGGCTGGACGTCCCGGTGGGCGGCCGGGTCGCGGTGGTCTCGCAGAACTCGGCACGCCTGCTGACGTCGTTCTTCGGCGTCTCCGGCTGGGGACGCGTCCTCGTACCGGTGAACTTCCGGCTCACGCACGCGGAGATCGACTACATCGTGCGCCACTCCGGCGCCTCGGTCGTCTACGCGGACCCCTCCTGCGCGCGGGTGCTCGACTCGCTCGACGTCAAGCACACCTTCGTCCTCGGTGACGACGAGGACCTCTTCCTGCGCGGGGCCGAGCCGCGGGAGTGGGCGGAGCCGGACGAGGGCGCGACGGCCAGCGTCAACTACACGTCCGGGACGACCGCCCGTCCCAAGGGGGTCCAGCTCACGCACCGCAACCTGTGGCTGAACGCGACCGTGTTCGGGCTGCACACCACGATCAGCGACCGTGACGTCTACCTGCACACCCTGCCGATGTTCCACGCCAACGGCTGGGGCATGCCGTACGGCGTCACGGGCGTCGGCGGGCGCCACATCGTGCTCCGCCAGATCGACGGGGCCGAGATCCTGCGCCGGGTCGAGCGGCACGGCGTCACCCTGATGTGCGCGGCGCCGGCCGTCCTGAACGCCGTGCTCGACGCCGCCGCCGACTGGGAGGGCGCGATCCCGGGCCGCGACCGGGTCCGTGTCGTCTGCGCGGGCGCACCGCCGCCGACCCGCACGATCGAGCGGGTGACGGCCGAGCTGGGCTGGGAGTTCATCCAGATCTACGGGCTGACCGAGACCTCGCCGCTCGTCACGGTCAACCGTACTCGCGCGGAGTGGGACGGCCTGGACCCCACCGAGCGGGCCCGCAGGCTGGGGCGGGCGGGCGTACCCGCTCTCGGCGTACGCGTCGACGTCGACGTCGACGGGGAGGTGCTGACCGCGTCCAACCACAACCTCGACGGCTACTGGGAGCAGCCCGAGGAGACGGCGAAGGCCCAGGAGGGCGGCTGGTTCCACACCGGGGACGGCGGATACCTCGACGACGAGGGGTACCTGGTGATCTCCGACCGCAAGAAGGACGTCATCATCTCCGGCGGCGAGAACGTCTCCTCGATCGAGGTGGAGGACGTCATCACCTCGCACCCCGCGGTGCGCGAGGTGGCGGTGATCGGCATCCCGGACGACAAGTGGGGCGAGCTGGTGACCGCGCTCGTGGTGACGGACGGATCCGGTGTCACCGCCGAGGAGTTGATCGCCCACTGCCGGACGCGGCTCGCGGGCTTCAAGACGCCCAAGCGGGTCGACTTCGTGGAGTCGCTGCCGCGCACGGCGACGGGGAAGCTGCAGAAGTTCAAACTGCGGGAGCCGTTCCGGCGCGACGGGTGACGGGTGACGGGTGACGGGTGTGGGGTGGCTGAACCACGCCATCGCGGGCAGCGCCCTGTCGTCGTAGCCGAACAGGGCCTGGTTCTCCCAGCCGTTGCCGGAGGAGGGGTCCGCCGGGTCCCAGCCGTTGCCGGTCACGGCCGTCCAGGTGGACTCCCAGTAGAAGACGCCCAGGCCGCGGCCGTTCGGGACGGCCTCCACGATGCTGGCCACGTCCTTCATCCACCGGGTCTGGCCGGCCGTCGAGGCGGGGTAGCCGGGGACCAGTTCGCCCGGCAGGTCGATGATGTTCTCGGTGGGGTCCTCGCTGTCCAGGCGGAAGGGGTAGGCCGTCTCGGCGAGGTACACCGGCTTGCCGTAGCGGGACGCCGTGTCGTCCAGGGTGGTCTGGAAGTCGGCGAGCGTGCCGTGCCAGTAGCCGTAGTAGGACAGCCCGACGACGTCGAACCTCACGCCGTTGGCGACCGCGTTGTCGAACCACCAGCGGGTGCCGGCCAGGTCGCCGCCCTGGGCGAGGTGGATCGCCACGGCCGTCCCGGGGTGGACCGCCTTGACCGCGTCGTGACCGGAGTTGAGCAGACCGGCGAGCTGGGGCCAGTTGGCGGTGGAGCCCTCGTTCCAGAGCATGCCACCGTTGATCTCGTTGCCGACCTGCACCATGTCGGCGGTGGTGCCCTGGGCCTTCAGGGCGTTCAGGACGTCGTACGTGTGGGTGTAGACGTCCGTCTTCAACTGGCTGTAGGAGTGGCCGGACCAGGCGGCGGGCTTGGACTGGGCGCCCGGGTCGGCCCAGGTGTCCGAGTAGTGGAAGTCCACGAGGAGCTTCATGCCCTGGGCCTTGACGCGCCGGGCGGTGGCGAGGACGTGTGCCTTGTCGTTGTAGCCGTCGGCCGGGTTCACCCACACCTTGAGGCGGGCGTAGTTCTGGCCGGCGGACCTGAGGACGGCGAGGGGGMCGCCGGTCTTGCCGGAGCCGTTCCGGTACACCCCGCCCTTGGCCTCGCTCTTGGCGAGCGAGGAGATGTCCGACCCCTTGACGGCCAGTCCGGTCGAACCGGCCGTGAAGGTCAGGTCGTCCACGTTGATCCAGTTGCCCGCCGCGGCGTCGGAGACGACGCCGACCGTGCACCGGTTGTTCGTCACCGCGACCGAGGCGACGATCCGGATCCAGCCGCTGGACGAGACCGGCAGGTCGGTGCGCTGTTCCGCGCTCCCGCAGTTCCTGAGCGCGAGGTACGCCGCGTGCTGGCCGCCGCCCGAGCGGACCCAGGCGGTGAGCGTGTAGGTGCCGTTGGTGAGGTGGGAGAGGTGCTGGTAGGTCTCCACCTTGTACGCGGAGGCCGCGTAGTGGGTGAGGCGGTGGCTGCCGGTGCGGCCGCCGGGCTCGGTGAACGAGGCGGCGTCCTGGCCGGTGGCCGAGCGGGTGGACCAGCCGGCCGGGGTGGCGGTGCCGGTGGCGTCCGCCTCGAAGCCGGGGTTGGTGAGGGGGGTTGCGGCGGTGGCGCTCTGCGCGGGCGGCAGGGTCAGGGCGAGGCCCGCTGCCAGCGGCAGGAGGAGGGCCTTGAGTATGCGTCCGGGATGGAACATCGTCG
>NZ_VDFC01000011.1:72862-93808 GCF_008369065.1 Streptomyces apricus
CGTCCAGACGGTCTCGGCGCCGCGCGGCACGACGAACTCGCTCCACACGTCGCCGGCGAGCTCGGACCCGTCGGGCCCGGCGAGGCGCACCCGCTCGCCCGCCAGCAGCGGCGAGAACTCCTCGACGGTCAGGCCGAGGACGTCGCGCAGCGGACCGGGGTACGCGCCCTCGTGCACGGCGTCGTGCTCGTCGACGATGCCGGAGAAGTAGGAGACGACGAGCGTGCCGCCGCCCTCGACGTACCGCGTCAGGTTCCGTCCGGCGGCCTCGGTCGTCAGGTAGAGGGCCGGTACGACGACGAGGGGGTAGGCCGACAGGTCGGCTTCGGGGTGGGCGAAGTCGACGGTGAGGTGCCGGTCGTAGAGGGCCTCGTAGAAGGCGTCGGCGCGCTCGCGCGGGTCGTGATCGTCGCTGGGTCGCCAGTCCAGGCCCTGCGCCCACCAGGAGTGCCAGTCCCACAGGACGGCGGCGTCGGCCACCGTGCGGGTGCCGCGGATCTCACTCAACGCGTCGACGGACGAACCGAGTTCGACCACTTCGCGCCACACGCGGGAGTCGGTGCCCGCGTGCGGGAGCATCGCCGAGTGGAACTTCTCCGCGCCGCGCCGGGACTGCCGCCACTGGAAGAACATCGCGCCGTCGGAGCCCCTGGCCACGTGGGCGAGCGAGTTGCGGGCCATCTGTCCCGGCGCCTTCGCGGGGTTGCGGGGCTGCCAGTTGACGCCCGAGGTGGAGTGTTCGAGGAGCAGCCAGGGGGCGCCGCCCGCCACGGAGCGGGTGAGGTCGGCGGCCATGGCGAGGTTGACGTGCGTACGGCGGCCGTCGGTGATCAGGTAGTGGTCGTTGCTGACGAGGTCGACCTCGCGTCCCCAGGCCCAGTAGTCGACGGAGTCGCACTGGCTGAGGGCGGTCATGAAGTTGGTGGTGACCGGGATGCCGGGTGCCAGGCGGTGCAGGATGTCGCGCTCGGCCATGAAGTTCTCGCGCATGGTGGCGTCGGCGAACCGTTTGTAGTCGAGGGCCTGGCCGGGGTTACCGACCGTCGGGGTCAGCCGGGGCGGGTCGATCTGGTCGAGGTCCGTGTAGTGCTGGCCCCAGAAGGCCGTGCCCCAGGCCTCGTTGACCGCGTCGACCGTGCCGTACACGCGGGTGAGCCAGCGGCGGAAGTGGGCGGCGCAGGTGTCGCAGTAGCAGGCGGAGACCGGCACTCCGTACTCGTTGTGGACGTGCCACAGGGCGAGTGCGGGGTGTGCGCCGTACCGCTCGGCCAGCCGCTCGGTGATGTTCGCGGCGGCCGCCCGGTAGTGCGGGTCGCTGTGGCAGACGGCGCCGCGTGAGCCGAACGCGTAGCGGGTGCCGTCGGCGGCCACGGGCAGTGCCTCAGGGTGCTCGCGGTAGAACCAGGCGGGCGGTGCGACGGTCGGCGTGCCGAGGTCGACGCGTATCCCGTTCTCGTGCAGCAGGTCCAGCACCCGGTCGAGCCAGCCGAAGTCGTAGCTGCCCGGCGCGGGTTCCAGCAGGGCCCAGGAGAAGATCCCGACGCTGACCATCGTGACGCCGGCCTCGCGCATCAGCCGGACGTCCTCCTGCCAGACGGCCTCCGGCCACTGCTCGGGGTTGTAGTCCCCACCGAAGGCGAGCCCGGTGAGGCCCTTGGGGGTGGTCTCCGGCATGGAATGTCTCCCGGTCGATCGATCTGTTGGGAACGTGCACACACAGCACCGACGGCGCGAGGCCAACATAACCGCACAGCTACAACCATTGACAAGTGTCCGAGATGTTTCTCTACTGTGAACGCTCACAGAAGCATGGCAGGCCTCCGCAGCAGGCGGAGTCCACGGTCAGGGAGATACATCCATGCCACACACGAAGCTGCGTCGCCTCGTGACCATCTCGGTCGCCGTCACCCTCGGCGCCACCGCGCTCACCGCCTGCGGGTCCTCGGACGACGACAACGGGGCCGAGTCGGGGCCGGTCTCGCTGACGTACTGGGCCTGGGCGCCGGGCATGGACAAGGTCGTCGACCTCTGGAACCGGGGCCAGGGCAAGAAGGAGCAGATCCAGGTCACGGTCAAGAAGCAGGCCTCCGGCGACACGCTGGTCACCAAGATCCTGACCGCGCACAAGGCGAAGAAGGCCCCGGACCTGGTGCAGGCCGAGTACCAGGCGCTGCCGACGCTGGTCAGCAACGACGCGCTCGCCGACATAGCCGGTGACGTGGACGGCGCGAAGGACAAGTTCGCCGAGGGCGTGTGGCAGCAGACCACCCTGGGCTCGGACGCGGTGTACGCGATCCCGCAGGACTCCGGGCCGATGATATTCTACTACCGCGAGGACCTGTTCGAGAAGTACGGGCTCGACGTCCCCGAGACCTGGGAGCAGTTCGCCGAGACGGCCCGGGCGCTCAAGAAGAAGGCGCCGCAGACGGACCTGACCACCTTCTCCGCCAACGACTCCGGACTCTTCGCCGGTCTCGCCCAGCAGGCCGGCGCCAAGTGGTGGACGACCGAGGGCGACACGTGGAAGGTCGGCATCGACGACGCGGCCTCGCGCAAGGTCGCCGACTTCTGGGGCGGCCTCGTGAAGGAGGGCGCCATCGACAACCAGCCGATGTACACGCCCGCCTGGAACAAGGCGATGAACACCGGCAAGCAGATCGCCTGGGTGAGCGCGGTCTGGGCGCCGGGCACCCTCACCACCGCCGCGCCCGACACCAAGGGCAAGTGGGCGATGGCCCCGCTGCCGCAGTGGTCCGAGGACGACGACGTGACCGGCAGCTGGGGCGGTTCGTCCACGGCCGTCACCACGGACTCGAAGCACAGGTCGGCCGCCGCGAAGTTCGCCACCTGGCTGAACACGGATCCCGCCGCGCTGACCGCGCTCGCGAAGGAGGGCGGCATCTACCCGGCGGCCACCACCGCGCAGACCAGTGACGCCTTCGCCGAGCCGCCGGCGTACTTCTCCAACCAGCCCGACTTCTACACTCGGGCCGCCGCCATCGCGAAGACCGCCGCGCCCTCCGCGTGGGGCCCGAACGTGAACGTCGCCTACACCACGTTCAACGACGCCTTCGGCGCGGCCGCGAAGAACAGGTCGGACTTCGGCGCCGCCCTGGCGACGATGCAGGACGAGACCGTCGCCGACCTGAAGAAGCAGGGCTTCGAGGTAGCGGAGTGACCGGCGCACGCCGGATCCGGAAGGCGTACGGGGTCAGGGGAGCCCCCTATCTTTTCCTGCTGCCCGCCGCGGTCCTGTTCGCTCTCTTCTTCGCGCTGCCCATCGGGTACGCGATGTGGCTCAGCCTGCACAAGGTGCAGGTCAAGGGCCTGGGTCTCGGTGCCGGGGCCCGGGACGAGGTCTGGGCGGGCCTGGAGAACTACACCGACGCCGTCTCCGACTCGGAACTGCTCGCCGGAGCGCTGCGCGTGCTCGGGTACGGCGCCATCGTGGTCCCGGTGATGCTGGGGCTGGCGCTGCTGTTCGCGCTGATGCTCGACACCGAGCGGGTCCGCTTCGCACCGGTCACCCGGCTCGCGATCTTCCTGCCGTACGCCATCCCCGGCGTCGTGGCCGCGATGCTCTGGGGCTTCCTCTACCTGCCGGACGTCAGCCCCTTCTACTTCGTCCTGGTCCGGCTGGGCCTGCCCCAGCCGGACCTGCTGGACGGCGGGCCGCTGTTCGTCGCGCTGTCCAACATCGCGGTGTGGGGCGGCACCGGCTTCAACATGATCGTCATCTACACCTCGCTGCGGGCCATCCCGGCCGAGGTGTACGAGGCGGCGAAGCTGGACGGCGCGACCCCGCTGCAGACCGCGCTCAGGATCAAGATCCCGATGGTGGTGCCGTCGCTGGTGCTCACCTTCTTCTTCTCGATCATCGCGACGCTCCAGGTGTTCAGCGAGCCGACCACGCTCAAGCCCCTGACCAACTCCGTCTCCACGACCTGGAGTCCGCTGATGAAGGTGTACCAGGACGCCTTCGGCAAGGGCGACATCCACTCCGCCGCGGCGACCGCGGTGATCATCGCGCTCGTCACGCTGGTCCTGTCCTTCGGCTTCCTGCGGGCCGCGAACTCCCGTACCCGGCAGGAGGCAGCACGATGAGTTCCCTCGCCGTCCGCAAGACGGCCGCACCGGCCGCCGGCACGGCGCCGGGCACCGCCCCGGGGCGCCCGCCGCGCCGCCGCGCCGCCCTCGTCCCGACGGCGACCCTGCTGGTCGGCGCGCTCTACTGCCTGCTGCCGGTGGCCTGGGTGGTGATCGCGGCGACCAAGTCGGGCAGCGAGCTGTTCTCGACGTTCACGTTCCTGCCGGGCACCGGCTTCGCCGGGAACCTCACGGACCTCAACGCCTACCGCGACGGCGTGTACTGGAAGTGGATGGGCAACTCCGCGCTCTACGCGGGACTCGGCGCCCTCCTGTCGACGGCCGTCTCGGCGCTGAGCGGGTACGCGCTGGCGATCTACCGCTTCCGCGGCCGGGAGACCGTCTTCAACGTCCTGATGGCGGGCGTGCTGATGCCGCCGGTGATCCTCGCGATCCCGCAGTACCTGCTCATGGCCGAGGCCGACCTCACGGATTCGTACGCCTCCGTGCTGCTGCCGCTGGTCCTGTCCCCGTACGGCGTCTACCTCGCGCGGATCTACGCGGCCGCGGCCGTGCCCGCCGACATCGTCGAGGCGGGGCGGATGGACGGGGCGGGCGAGCTGCGGATCTTCACCCGGATCGCGCTGCCGATGATGGTGCCCGGCCTGGTGACGGTCTTCCTGTTCCAGTTCGTGGCGGTGTGGAACAACTTCCTGCTGCCGTACATCATGCTCAGCGACGACGAGAAGTTCCCGATCACCCTCGGTCTGTTCACCCTCCTCGAACAGGGCTCCAACACCCCGGCCCTCTACACGCTGGTGATCACCGGCGCGCTGCTCGCGGTGGTCCCGCTCGTCGCGCTCTTCCTGGTCGTCCAGCGGTTCTGGAGTCTCGATCTGCTGTCGGGAGCCGTAAAGTCGTGACCATGAGCCATTCGGGGGGCCGGCGCCGACCGCCGACGATCCACGACGTCGCGCGCGAGGCAGGGGTCTCACGGGGCACCGTGTCACGCGTCCTCAACGGCGGCCACTACGTGAGCCCGGCCGCCCAGGAGGCGGTCAACTCAGCCATCCGCAGGACGGGTTACGTCGTCAACCGGCATGCCCGCTCGCTGATCACCGGACGCTCGGACTCGATCGGCTTCCTACTCACCGAACCGCAGGAGAGGTTCTTCGAGGACCCCAACTTCAACGTCCTGCTGCGCGGTTGCACGCAGGCGCTGGCGGCGCACGACATCCCGCTGCTGCTGATGCTGGCGGGCACCGAGGACGAGCGGCGCCGCATCACGCGGTACATCACCGCGGGCCACGTCGACGGGGTGCTGCTGGTCTCCAGCCACTCCGGCGACCCGGTGGCCGAGCAGCTGCGCGACGCCGGTGTGCCGCTGGTCATGTGCGGCAAGCCCATCGGCGTCGGGTCCAAGATCAGCTACGTGGCCGCGGACGACCGGGACGGGGCCCGTGACATGGTGCGCCACCTGGTGTCGCTCGGGCGGCGCCGGGTGGGGATGGTGACCGGCCCGCCGGACACGCCCGGCGGGGTCGAGCGGCTGGCCGGCTACCGGGAGGTGCTCACCGAGGCGGGCATCGGCCTGGACGAACGCCTCGTCGTCTCCGGCGACTACAGCCGGGCCAGCGGCGAGGCGGCCGCCGYGCTCCTCCTGGAGCGGGCGCCGGACGTGGACGCGGTGTTCGTGGCGTCCGACCTGATGGCGCAGGGCGTGCTCGGCACGCTGCAGCGGGCGGGCCGGAGCGTTCCCGGCGACGTCGCGGTGGGCGGCTTCGACGACTCCTCGGCGGCGGTCGCCGCGAGCCCCGAGCTCACCACGATCCGCCAGCCCTACGACCGCATCAGCTCCGAGATGGTGCGGGTGCTGCTGGCGCAGATCGGCGGTGAGGACCCGGCGGCGGTGATCCTGCCGACGGAGCTGGTCAAGCGTCAGTCGACCTGAGCCGGGGGCTGCGCCGCCCCGGTCGCTCCGGTAGCTCCGGTCGCCCTGCCCTGTGCGGCTCCGGTGGCCAGCAGGAGCCGCACCCCCTCGGCGGTCAGCAGCACGCTGTCCGGCGAGCCGATGTCGATGGTGAGGGTGGGGTCGCGCTCCGGCCAGTGCGCCGGCAGCGCGCCCAGCGGGACGAGGCAGTAGTGGAGGACGTCCGGCAGGGAGCGGACCATGCGCTCCTCCGAGGTGAAGACCAGCACGGTCCGCTCCGTGACCGGCAGTGACAGCCCGAACGGGTCCGTGCAGTCGTCCGCCCCGTACCACGGGACCAGGACGGTGCTGCCCGCGAGCGTCGCCCGCGCGTGTTCGTTCGCGCCGTCGTGGGCCAGGATGCCCAGGGCACGCAGGATCACAACGGCGGTGTCTTCGTCGGATGGACCGCTCATGGTGCCGTGTTCCGTCCTTGCCGCGCGCCTCCCGGGAGCCCGATCGCCCGAGATGGCCGTTCCATGCGGAATGCACCTCTTATACCCACTCGCTCCGGCCCCATGCGAGACCTGCACCGATGCCCTGTACACTGAGTGACTGCGAAGGGGAGTAGCCCTGCGAACCGGTCGTCGACACACTGGAACCCCCGGGTTCCCGGTGGCCGGGCCCCTGTGACCACACGGGTGGGCGAGACCTTCGGCCAGGCATTGCCGTGCCCGCGACCACGCGGCGCACCCGTCATGCCGGGCCGATCGGTTCTCCCGTCGCCCCCGTCGAGGGCGCTTCGCGAAGATCCGGGGGCCCGGTCCTACAGAAAGCCACCGGAATGCACCTCGACCCCCTGGCGATCCTCACCGCCTTCGGGCTGATCTTCCTCGCCGAGCTGCCCGACAAGACGATGTTCGCGTCGCTGGCCATGGGCACCCGCATGCGGCCGCTCTACGTGTGGTTCGGCACGTCCACCGCCTTCGTCGTCCACGTCGCGATCGCCGTCGGCGCCGGCAGCCTCATCGGCCTGCTGCCCGACTGGACCGTCAAGTCGGTCTCGGCGGCGCTCTTCGCGTTCGGCGCGTTCGTGCTGCTGCGCGGCGGCGCGGACGACGACGAGGAGGACGCGGGCGGCCGGACCGTCACCGGTTTCTGGCCCGTCTACACGACCGCGTTCATGGCCGTCTTCATCAGCGAGTGGGGCGATCTGACGCAGATCACGACCGCCAACCTCGCGGCCACGAACGGCATCGCCTCCGTGGCCGTCGGTTCCGCCGCCGCCCTGATGTCGGTCTCCGCGCTCGCGCTGCTGGCGGGCCGCTTCATCGCCAAGCGGGTTCCGCTGAAGACCGTCCAGCGGATCGGCGGGATCTGCATGCTCGGGCTCGCCGTCTGGTCGGTGGTGGAGATCTTCGCGGGCTGACGGCCCGCCCGGGCGCCAGGAGGACCGGTCAGGATCGGAGAAGCGGGTGCGCGGCACGCGGCCGTAGCGTGAGGACACCGGCGAGCGACCGGTGGGAGACCGGCACAACGGCGCCGGTGGGATCACGTCAGCGGAGGGACCCGTCATGTCCGAAGGCCTCAGGACCGTCACCTACCCCGTCAAGGACCTCGCCCGGGCCAGGTCCCTGTTCGGCACGCTCCTGGGGGTGGAGCCGTACGTGGACGAGGCGTACTACGTGGGCTTCCGGGCGCCGGGGTGCCCGGAGGTCGGCCTCGACCCGAACGGCCACGCCAAGGGCCTGACCGGGCCCGTCCCCCACTGGCGCGTCGCCGACGTCCGGGCGGAGCTGGCCGCGCTCGTGGGCGCGGGCGCCGAGGTGGTGCAGGACGTGCAGGACGTCGGCGGCGGCATGCTCGTCGCCTCCGTGAAGGACGCGGACGGCAACGGCATCGGGCTCGTCCAGGAGCCGTCCTGAGCAGGGCGGGCGCCGGTCCCGGGCGGGGCGGGTGCCCGTCCGGCCGGCGGGTGACCGACTCCATGCAAATGCACTAGTTGCATACTCAACGAGCGGCTCCTTCTCTGTTACCGTGCGGTCATGGCAGCAGAGAAGGCCGCTCCCCGGCTTGAGGACCAGTGGCGGGACATCCTGTCGGTGCACGCCCGCACGATGTGCGAGATCGACCGCGAACTGCATCCGCACGGCCTGGGCGCCAGCGACTTCGAGGTGCTCGACATGCTCGCGTCGAACACATCGGGCGCGTCGAACACGTCGGGCACGTCAGGTACGTCCTCCGGCAGCGGCTCGCCGCAGCAGTGCCGGGTGCAGAACATCGCGGACCGCATCCACCTGAGCCAGAGCGCCCTCTCCCGGCTGATCGGCCGCCTGGAGAAGGAGGGGCTCGTGGAGCGGAGCATCTGCGAGGAGGACCGGCGCGGGGTCTGGGTCGCCCTCACCGAGAAGGGCCGTGACCTGCACACCCGGGTGCGCCCGCTCCAGCGCGCCGCCCTCGCGCGCATGCTGACCGACGCCGGCTGAGGACTCCCCCGGCCCCGAGGCCGGAGCCCCGAGTCCGAGCCCCGGGAGACGTCCTAGGCGAACGGGCGCGCCAGCAGGGTGCGTACGCCCTGGGAGTCGAGCGTCAGGCCGTGCGGCGTACTGGCGTCGATGGTCAGCGAGAGGTCGCTCGCGGGCCACTGCGCGGCGAGCGCCCCGAGCGGTACGAGGCGGTAGCGCGACACGGACGGCAGCAGCTCGGCCATGGTCGTCTCCGAGGTGAACACCGGGACCAGGGGCTCCTCCCCCGGCTGTTCGAGGACGGGCAGCGCCACGACCGTCGGGTCCGCGACGGACTCCTCGGCGGCGTCGTCGGGCACCGGGACCAGCACGTCGCTGCCGGCCAGCGTGTCCAGCGCGGCGCCGTCCTCGGCGTTCGCGGCCAGGGCACTCAGCGCGCGCTGGGCCTCCACCGTGGCGATGTCGTTCGTGGGGTTCTCCATGACACATCCAGACGTAGTGGCGGGAACAGGCCGCCCGGACCGGCGTACACCGGTTCGGGCGCGGCTGGTCGCGTACCCGTGGTGCGGGGGTGCCATGCGGAGTCCACACACCCCGCACCGAACGGTCACGGGACCAGCGGGATGCGGTGCGGGAGGACGGGCCGCAGGGCGACGGTCCGGCCGACGAGTTCGCGTGCGGTCGGCGCGGGTTCGGGAGGGACGATCGCGGTGGGGGTGAAAACGGACCAGCGATGGTGACCGGCGCCCACCCGCCGCCGGGAGCGCGCGCCTAGCGTGGGCCCATGCCGATGCAACCCTGGTTCCCCGGCGCCAAGCTGGGCATTTTCATCCACTACGGCGTCTACGCGGTGGGCGGTGCCGCCGAGTCCTGGTCCTTCTACACGGGCGAGATGACGCACGAGCAGTACATGGCACAGCTCGACGGCTTCACCGCGTCGCGCTACGACCCCGGCGCCTGGGCCGGGCTGTTCGCCCGCGCCGGCGCGCGGTACGCCGTGCTCACCACCCGCCACCACGACGGCGTCGCCCTGTGGGACACCGGACACCGCAATCTGGACGTGGTCCGGGACACCCCGGCGGGCCGCGACCTCGTCGCCGGGTTCGTCGAGGCGCTGCGCGCGCGTGACCTCAAGGTCGGCCTCTACTACTCGCACTCCGACTGGAACCACCCGGACTACGCGAGCGAGCGGCACCCCGGCCCGTACGTGGTGCCCCTCAACGCGTACTCGCAGGCCGAGCCGGGCGAGGAGGACCCGGCGGCCTGGGCCCGCTACCTCGCGTACCGCGACGGGCAGGTGGGCGAACTCGTCGAGCGCTTCCGGCCGGACCTGCTGTGGTTCGACGGCGAGTGGGAGCGCACCGAGGAGCAGTGGCGAATGCGCGAGCTCGCCGATCTGATCCTGGCGGGCAGTCCCGGCACCGTCCTCAACGGCCGGATGCTCTCCCACGGTGACTACGCGACCCCCGAACAGGGCACTCCGCTGAAGGCTCCGGACGGTCCGTGGGAGCTGTGCCTGACCCTCAACGACTCGTGGAGCCACCGGCCGCAGGACCGCGCCTTCAAGTCGGTGCGGCAGCTGGTGCGGTACTTCACCGAGACGATCGGCATGGGCGGCAACCTGCTGCTGGCCGCGGCCCCGCGCGAGGACGGGACGATCCCCGAGGAACAGGCCGTCCGCCTGGAGGGCCTGGGCGCGTGGATCGCCCGGCACCGCGAGGCGGTGTACGACACGCTCGCCGGGCTGCCCGCCGGGCACCACTACGGCCCCAGCACCCTGTCCGCCGACCGGCGCACGCTCTACCTGGTCTGCTTCGACGCCCCGCGCGACACCGTCTCGGTACGGGGACTGCGCAACCGGGTCCGCCGCGTCACGGTCCTCGGCACGGGGACGGAACTGACCCACCACGTCACCGGCGGCCTCCACGAGGTACCGGGCGTGACGTGGATCGACGCCCCGCAAACGGCCGACCTGGACGATCAGGCGACGGTCCTGGCAGTCGAACTGGACGGCGAACTGGACCTGTACACGGGAACGGGCCGCTCATGACAGTTCCCCGCACCCCTGGTTCCTCAGGGGCGCGGGGAACTGCGCGCTTAGCCACGACGCGCCCGCAGACGGCAGCAAACCGCCGGCGGGCACGCTCAGGCCAGAGCTCAGGCCAAGGCTCAGGCCAACGTGGCCAGCGCAGCGTTCAGCGTCGCGGACGGCCGCATCACAGCAGCCGCCTTCGCCGGGTCGGGCTGGTAGTACCCGCCGATCTCCGCGGGAGCGCCCTGCACCGCGTTCAGCTCGGCGACGATCGTCTCCTCCTGCGAGGTGAGCGTCTCGGCGAGCGGGGCGATGACCTTGGCGAGCTCGGCGTCGTCGGTCTGCCCGGCCAGCTCCTGCGCCCAGTACAGGGCGAGGTAGAAGTGGCTGCCGCGGTTGTCGATGCCGCCCAGGCGCCGGCTCGGCGACTTGTCGTTCTCCAGGAACGTGGCCGTCGCCCGGTCGAGCGTGTCGGCGAGGACCTGGGCGCGCGCGTTGTCCGTGGTCTGCGCGAGGTGCTCGAAGCTGGAGGCCAGCGCGAGGAACTCGCCCAGGCTGTCCCAGCGCAGGTAGTTCTCCTTGACCAGCTGCTGGACGTGCTTCGGCGCGGAACCGCCGGCGCCCGTCTCGAAGAGGCCGCCGCCGTTCATCAGCGGGACGATCGAGAGCATCTTGGCGCTGGTGCCCAGCTCCAGGATCGGGAACAGGTCGGTCAGGTAGTCGCGCAGGACGTTGCCGGTGACCGAGATGGTGTTCTCGCCGCGGCGGATGCGCTCCACGGAGAGCTTGGTCGCCTCGACCGGGGACAGGATCTTGATGTCCAGGCCCTCGGTGTCGTGCTCCGGCAGGTACGCCTTCACCTTGGCGATGAGCTGCGCGTCGTGGGCGCGGGTCTCGTCCAGCCAGAACACGGCCGGGTCGCCGGTGGCACGGGCGCGGGTGACGGCCAGCTTGACCCAGTCCCGGATCGGGGCGTCCTTGGTCTGGCAGGCGCGGAAGATGTCGCCCGCGGAGACGGCCTGCTGCAGGACGACGTTCCCGGCCTCGTCGACCAGGCGCACCGTGCCGGTGGTCGGGATCTCGAAGGTCTTGTCGTGGCTGCCGTACTCCTCGGCCTTCTGCGCCATCAGACCGACGTTCGGGACCGTGCCCATCGTGGCCGGGTCGAAGGCGCCGTTGGCGCGGCAGTCGTCGAGGACGACCTGGTAGACACCGGCGTAGCTGCTGTCCGGGAGGACGGCGAGGGTGTCGGCCTCCTGGCCGTCCGGGCCCCACATGTGGCCGGAGGTGCGGATCATGGCCGGCATCGACGCGTCGACGATGACGTCGGACGGCACGTGCAGGTTGGTGATGCCCTTGTCGGAGTCGACCATGGCCAGCTCCGGGCCCTCGGCGAGCTCGGCGTCGAAGGACGCCTTGATCTCGGCGCCCTCGGGCAGCGACTCCAGGCCCTTGTAGATGCCGCCGAGGCCGTCGTTCGGGGTGAGGCCGGCGGCGGCGAGCGTCTCGCCGTACCGCGCGAACGTCTTCGGGAAGAAGGCGCGCACGACGTGGCCGAAGACGATCGGGTCGGAGACCTTCATCATGGTCGCCTTGAGGTGCACGGAGAACAGCACGCCGTCGGCCTTGGCGCGGGCGATCTGCGCGGTGAGGAACTCGCGCAGCGCGGCCACGTGCATGACGGAGGCGTCGACGACCTCGCCCGCGAGGACGGGGACGGACTCGCGCAGGACGGTGGTCGAGCCGTCGTCGCCGGCCAGCTCGATGCGCAGGGAGCCGGCCTCGGAGATCACCGTGGACTTCTCGGTGGAGCGGAAGTCGTCGACGCCCATGGTCGCGACGTTCGTCTTCGAGTCGGCGGTCCAGGCGCCCATGCGGTGCGGGTGGGCCTTGGCGTAGTTCTTCACCGACGCGGGGGCGCGGCGGTCGGAGTTGCCCTCGCGCAGCACCGGGTTGACGGCGCTGCCCTTGACCTTGTCGTAGCGGGCGCGGACGTCGCGCTCCTCGTCGGTCTTCGGGTCGTCCGGGTAGTCGGGCAGCGCGTAGCCCTGCGCCTGCAGCTCGGCGACCGCGGCCTTCAGCTGCGGGATCGAGGCCGAGATGTTCGGCAGCTTGATGATGTTGGCCCCGGGCGTCTTGGCCAGCTCGCCCAGCTCGGCGAGGGCGTCGGGGATGCGCTGCCCCTCCTCCAGGAACTCGGGGAAGAGGGCGATGATGCGCCCGGCCAGCGAGATGTCACGGGTCTCCACAGTGACACCGGCCTGCGACGCGTACGCCTGGACCACCGGCAAGAACGAATAGGTCGCCAAGGCCGGGGCCTCGTCGGTGTGCGTGTAGATGATGGTCGAGTCAGTCACCGGGTGCTCCGCTCCACGTCTGCAACATTGCTCGACATCAAGATATCTCGTGATGCCGGCCCGCCGGACAGGAGGCCGCCCGACTCCGCCACGGCCGGGCCGCCGGCGGTCATCCCCGGGGTGCCGGGGCCCGCGCGGGCGCGATGTGGATGCCCAGACCGCCGCCGCGGTACCGGTCCCAGTGGCGGGCGAAGGCGGGCGGACGGTCCCCGGGGGCGGTGAGGGCCGCGACCGGCTGCCGCCGGGCCGCGCGCACGATGTCGGAGGCCGTGGTGTTGGCGTTGTGCCCGCGGGTCTGGACGGAACGGCAGCCGGCGAGGTGGGCGATCGGGATCGCCCGGTGCCCGGTGAGCAGGCACGGCGGCCGTACGCCGAGCCGGCGCAGCTCGGCCGCGGTGCGGGCCCAGTCGTGGTGGGCGGCGGTGGTGCGGGTGACCGTCGCGTCCAGCACGACGTACTGCACGGTCAGGTGGGCGGCCAGGCCGAGCGCCACCAGGACCGCCGCCACCGGCCGCCTCCCGCGCGGCGGCGCGGTGACCAGGTGGACGAGCGCGTCGGCGGCCGGGACGGCGAGCAGCGCGTAGAAGGGAAGGAGGAAGCGCGGCGCGGCGTAGCCGATCAGGAGGAGGTACGGGACGGCGGCCGTCGCGGCGCAGGCGAGCGGCAGGAGCGTCGGGGCGGTGCGCCGGGCCCTGACCGCGACGGCGAGGCCGAGGGCGGCGAGCAGCGGCAGGACGAACCACCAGGCGATGACCCAGGCGGGTGGCACCGACCCGTCGCACGGACGGCACAGGCTCTGCCCGCGCAGGCTGCGCAACTGGTCGAGGACGGCGACGTTCCAGCCGAGGCCGCCCTGGATCGCCGAGGCGTCCGCCAGCCGGGCGGCCGGGCCGCCGAAGGCGAGGTACGCCTCGGCGATCCACTCGGCGGCCCCGGAGCCGAGCCCGGCGGCGAGCGCGGCCCACAGCGCCGGGCGCCGCCGGCCGCGGTCGTGCACCAGCACCGCGACCAGGGGGAGGGAGATCCAGACGGCGTCGGTGGGCCGCATCCAGGACATCAGGGCGGCGCCGGCCGCCACGCCCCACAGGGCGGCCCGGTCGCGCACGTCGGCGCGGGCCCGCAGGAAGCAGCCGGTGCAGGCGAGGGCGCCGAGGGCGACCCAGAGGTTGGGCATGGCCTGCGGACCGTAGAAGAGGGTCACCCACAGGGTGGCGAACAGGGCGCCCGCGGCGCCCAGGACGCGGGCCGGGAAGAGCCCTCGCCAGGCGCGCAGGGCGAGGTACAGGCCCAGCCCGGCCAGCAGGGCCAGGAACACCCGCAGCAGGGGCGTCGAGGAGGACCAGGAGGCGATCGGCGCGACCAGCAGGGAGACGCCGCGGGCACGGGGGGCGCTGAAGAACGCCGCCGGGGCGTCGCCGCCGACCTGGCTGACGTACACCGTCTCGTCCCAGCCCAGACCCATGCCGGGCCGTACGAGCACGAGCTGGGCCAGTGCGAAGGCGGTCGCGGCCACCGCGGGCCAGCCGCGGCCCCCGGTGTCCGGTCCGGTCCGCACGGCCGGCAGCGCGCGGGGGCGCCCGGCTCCCACGGGAGGGGCGTTCAGGGTCCTTGCCATCGTCCGCCTTTCGTCCTGAGAACGCACAGTCGCCTTCCGCGGCGCGGGACGCGCCACGGAAGGCGAGCAGCATCAAAGGATCAGAAACATGGACAAATTAACGTGGACAGCTCGGAAGCGCAGGGCGAAAACCGGGCAACCCGGTCGGCGTGTCCGCCCTTTCCCGGCTCTGGTCCCTTCCCCCGGCTCCGGTTCAGGACGCGGGGTCGAACCAGGTGGGCTCGTCCGACAGCGCCTGCTTGATCCGGAACAGGCCGAACTCGTCCAGTGCGGGGAGCGCGTCCACGGCGAACCAGGCGACCTCCAGCGACTCGTCGTCGTTGACCCGGGCCTCGCCGCCGACGGCCCGGCAGCGGAGGGTGATGTCCATGAACTGGCAGACGTCGCCGTTGGCGTACGTGATCGGCTTCAGTGCCTGGACCAGCACGACGCGCTCGGCGACACACCGCACGCCGGTCTCCTCGTACACCTCCCGCACGGCGCACGCCGCCGGCTCCTCCCCCGGATCCGGCATGCCGCCGATGACGGCCCATCTGCCGGTGTCGGCGCGGCGTCCGAGCAGGACCCTGCCCTCGTCGTCCAGGACGATGGCGGTGACCCCGGGGAGCCAGAGGAGTTGACGGCCGGCGGTGGCCCGGATCGTGTGGATGAAGTCAGGAGTGCCCATGGTCCGACCCTAAGGGGCCGGTTGCGCCGTCCCGGCGGGTCCGGCCCCGCGGGCCGGGATCTGGCGGTCCGGCTACAGCGAGCCGGTGCGCCGGGCGCGCACCGCCGACGACACCGCCCAGCCGAGCCCGCCCGCCGCGACCAGGACCAGCAGCATCTCCGGCAGGATGCCCAGGCGCGTGGCCGGGGTCTCGGAGGAGCGCAGCGGGACCTCCTGGACGAGCGAGTCCGCCACGAACATGCCGGTCCGCTGGGTGATCCTGCCGTCCGGCATGATCACGGCGCTGACGCCGCTGGTGACCGGGACGGTGACGGTGCGGCTGTGCTCGACGGCGCGCACCCGGGACATGGCGAGCTGCTGGTAGGTCATCTCGCTGCGGTCGAACGTGGCGTTGTTGCTCGGTACGGAGATGATCTGCGCGCCGCTCGTGACGGTGTCGCGCACGGCCCAGTCGAAGGCGGCCTCGTAACAGGTCGCGAGGCCGACCTCGGTGCCCGCCATGGTGAACACGCCCGGCTCGTCGCCCCGGCTGAAGTCCTGGCCGACCATCGACGTCCAGTTCTCGTTGATCGCGCCGATGAGCGAGCGCATCGGGAGGTACTCGCCGAACGGCTGGACCTGCCGCTTGTCGTAGGTGGCGCCGGGGCCCTTCACCGGATCCCACAGGATCTGCTCGTTGTAGAGCCTGCCGTCCCGCTGCACGACGCCGCCGACCGAGACGGGCGCGCCGATCGCCTTGGCCGCCTCGTCGATGACGGCGTAGGCGTCGGAGTTGCGGAACGGGTCGATGTCGGAGGAGTTCTCCGGCCACAGCACGAAGTCCGGGCGGGCGACCTCGCCGGCCTCGACGCGCGCGGCGAGGCGTTCGGTCTCGCGCGCGTGGTGGTCGAGGACGGCGCGGCGCTGGGAGTTGAAGTCGAGGCCCGCGCGCGGCACGTTGCCCTGGATGACGGCGACGGTGGCGGTGCCGTCCTCGGCGCGGTCGCTGACCAGGGTGCGGGCGGCGAGGGCGGCGGCCACGGGCAGGACGAGGGCGAGCAGCGCTACGGCGGCGGCCCCGCGGCGGACGACGCGGGTGCGGCGCACCTCGACGGCCTGCCGGACGGTCTCGTACAGGCCGAAGCCGCACAGGACGACGGCGAACCCGAGGACCGGGGTGCCGCCGACCGCCGCGAGCGGCAGGAAGACGCCGTCCGCCTGGCCGAAGGCGATCTTGCCCCAGGGGAAGCCGCCGAAGGGCACGCGCGCGCGTGCCGCCTCACCGGCGATCCACAGGGCGGCCGCCCACAGGGGCCGTCCCGGCAGCTTGGAGACGGCCGCGATGCCGGCGCCGACGAGCGCGACGTACACCGCCTCGATGACCACGAGCGCCAGCCACGGGCCGGGGCCGACCTCCACGCCGGTCCACACCAGCAGCGGCAGCAGGAAGCCGAGGCCGAAGAGGTAGCCGAGGCCGAGGGCCGCCTTCCAGGTGCGGCCGTGCAGGCACCAGGCGAGGACCGCGAAGGCCGGCAGCGCCAGCCACCACAGGGTGCGTGGCGGGAAACTGACGTACAGCAGCACTCCGGAGAGTGCCGCGGCGGCGGCCGGGACGAGCCGTCGCGCCGTCCGGAGCACGCGTGGGACGGGCCGGTCCTGCGGTTCGAGCTGTTCCGGCTCGTCTACGGAGGTCGCTGTGACGGTCACCCGGGGAGTGTACGGCGCGTGACCAGGCCGCCGACAGCGCGGTCCGCGCGCCTGGCCGGGCGCCTGGCCGGGCGCCGCGGACCACACGTGCCGCATCGTTTCTGCGCAACTCGTCCACAAAGCGGCGCATCACCCGTTACGGTATGCCGGAGCCTTCGACGTACAGGCCGTTTCCGGCCGGGCGGTCGGGGCCCGTCACAGGGGGAACGGCGCGGCCCACCCCCACCGTCCCGCAGCATGCGATGGTCCGAGGCCGCCGGTTGCCCGTACATCAACCGCCGCGGCTCGGCGCCCCGTGAGGGGCGCGGGGAACGGCGCGGCCCGCCCCCACCGTCCGGCAGCCGTGCCACAACCGGGGCGTGGGGGCTGAGCCGCAGGATCGCGCGGCTCAGATCACCTTCAGCCGTACCAGCGCCCCCAGTGTCAACGCCCCCGGCAGGAGCGGCAGCCACACCGTCACGATGCGGTACGCGAGCACCACCGCCGTCGCGACCGCGGCCGGGCCGCCCGCCGCCACCAGCGCCACGATCAGCGCCGCCTCCACCGAACCGATCCCGCCCGGCACCGGCACCAGCGCGACGGCGACCGTGGCCGCGAGGTAGGCGACGGCCATGTGCAGCGGCGCCACCGGCAGGTCCAGCGCCCGGCCGACCGCGACCAGTCCCGCCGCCTGGCAGACGGGGAAGGCGAAGGCGCCGCCCCACAGCGCCAGCGCCCGGGCCGGCCGCGCGTGCACCGACCGCGCCTCGCCCAGCGCGGTCCGCAGGAACCCGGACACGACGGTACGCACCCGCCGTACGAGCAGCAGGACCGCCACGGCGGCGCACACCACGCCGCCGGCGGCGAGCAGCAGCGGACCCACCGCCGCGTCCGGGAGGAGCCCGCCGAGCCGCAGCGCGTCGGGGAAGGCGATCAGCAGGGCCGCCAGCAGGGCGACCCGCGCGACGGACTCCGCCAGCAGATAGAGCGCGAGGGCCGCGGCGGAACGGGCCGGCGGCACCCCGCACACCGTCATGAACCGCAGGTTGACCGCGCTCGCCCCGAGCCCCGTAGGCAGCAGGTGGTTGGCCGCGCCCGCCGCGAACTGGACCGCCACGAGCCGGCGCCCGGGCAGCCGCGGGACGAGGGCGCCCTGCCGCGTGAAGGCGGCAGCCACCCAGGTCAGGCAGGTCGCACCGGCCGCGGCCAGCAGCCAGGGCCACTTCGCCGAGGCGAGGTGGCCGAAACCCTCCGCGAGCACGGCCCGGTGCCGCACCGCGACCACGGCCACCAGGGCGAGCGGGAGCAGGCACAGGACCTGCCGGACCGGCAGGCGCGCGGGAACACGTACGGGGACGCGCGCGAGGACGCGTCCGCGCGGACGTCCCGGGCCCGGGGGATCGAGCAGGTTCAGGGGAAGCGGTTCGGCCGTCACACCGGAAGAGGTTCTCCACGCCGCACCAACGAGGGGTTGCGGCGACGGGGACGGCGGCTGTTCGGTGCGTGTCATCGCGTTTCCCTTGACCTCAAGGAAACTTGAGGTCCTACGGTCGGTCCCATGAGTATGGAGACGACAGCCTGGACGCAGTTGTACAGCGTCATGAACGCCCAGCGGGAGCGCCGCCCGTTCGCCCGCGCGACCCTGCGCCGCATCGCGGGCTTCGCCCGCCCGCACCGGCGCCGGATCGCGCGATTCATCGCACTGAGCGTCGCCACGGCGCTGCTCGCCGTGGCGACACCGGTCCTCGCCGGACGCGTGGTGGACGCGATCGTGGCCGGCGACGACGAGGGGACGGTCGTACGGCTCGCCCTGCTCATCGCGGTGATCGCGCTCGCCGAGGCGGCGCTCGGCCTGGTGAGCCGCTGGTTCTCCGCGACCCTGGGCGAGGGACTCATCCTCGACCTGCGGACAGCCGTGTTCGATCATGTGCAGCGCATGCCGGTCGCGTTCTTCACACGCACTCGTACGGGCGCGCTCGTCAGTCGTCTCAACAACGACGTGATCGGCGCCCAGCGCGCCTTCAGCAACACCCTGTCCGGAGTGGTCGGCAACCTCGTCACCCTGCTGCTCACCCTCGCCGTGATGCTCACCCTGTCCTGGCAGATCACCCTGCTCGCGCTCGTCCTGCTGCCGGTCTTCGTGGTCCCCGCCCGCCGGGTGGGCCGGCGGATGGCGCGGCTCCAGCGCGAGGCCGCCGACCTCAACGCCGCCATGGGCACCCGGATGACCGAGCGCTTCTCCGCCCCCGGCGCCACCCTCGTCAAGCTCTTCGGGCGGCCGGACGACGAATCGGCCGAGTTCGCCGAACGGGCCCGCCGCGTACGGGACATCGGGGTGCGCACCGCGATGGCGCAGACCGTGTTCATCACCGCCCTCACCCTCGTCTCCGCCCTGGCGCTCGCGCTGGTCTACGGCCTCGGCGGCTGGTACGCCCTGCGCGGCAGCCTGGAGCCGGGCGCCGTCGTCTCGCTGGCCCTGCTGCTGACCCGCCTGTACGCGCCGCTCACCTCGCTGGCCGGCGCCCGCGTCGAGGTGATGAGCGCCCTGGTCAGCTTCGAGCGCGTCTTCGAGGTGCTGGACCTCAAGCCGCTGATCGCGGAGAAGCCGGACGCCCGCACCGTCCCCGAGGGCCCGGTCGCGGTGGAGTTCACCGACGTCCGCTTCGCCTACCCGTCCGCCGACAAGGTCTCCCTGGCCTCCCTGGAGGAGGTCGCCGCGCTCGACACCCGGGCCGGCACCGAGGTCCTGCACGGCATCTCCTTCCGCGCCGGGGCCGGGCAGACGGTCGCGCTGGTCGGCTCGTCCGGCGCGGGCAAGTCCACGATCGCCGCACTGCTGCCCCGCCTCTACGACGCCGACGAGGGCTCCGTACGCATCGGCGGCGTCGACGTCCGCGACCTGAGCGCCGCGTCGGTGCGGGCCACCCTCGGCATGGTCACCCAGGACGGCCACCTCTTCCACGAGTCGGTCCGCGCCAACCTGCTGCTCGCCCGGCCGGACGCCGGCGAGGACGAACTCTGGGACGTCCTGCGCCGGGCCCGTCTCGACGACCTCGTCCGTTCCCTGCCCGACGGCCTCGACACGGTGGTCGGCGAGCGCGGCTACCGGCTCTCCGGCGGCGAACGCCAGCGCATGACCATCGCCCGGCTGCTCCTGGCCCGCCAGCGCGTCGTCGTCCTCGACGAGGCCACCGCCCACCTGGACAACACCTCGGAGGCCGCCGTCCAGGCCGCCCTCGCCGAGGCCCTGGAAGGCCGGACCGCGGTCGTCATCGCCCACCGCCTGTCGACGGTACGGGCGGCCGACCTGATCCTGGTGGTCGAGGCGGGCCGCATCGTCGAACGCGGCACGCACGACGAACTGCTGGCGGCGCGGGGCCGGTACGCGGAGCTGTACCGGACGCAGTTCGGCGGGGCGGCGGCGTCCACCGGACGGCCCGGCCCGGACCCGCTCGACGGGGCGGCGGCGTAGCCGCAAGACGCGCGTAGAAACCTCCGCCTTCACCGAACGCTCACTTGAAGCCAACATCGACACCACGGCCGGTGACGTCCCCGGCCCTCCCGGCGCCCCGCCCGGGACCGCCGGGCCGGCCGTCGCGGGACAGGGCGCGGTGAGCCCTCCCGCCGTTCGGCCCCGCGGCGCCCGGCAGGCCTCCGGCCCGGCGACCAGGGCCTTTGCGGCCCGTCCGGCGGCCCGAGCCACCCGCACCCCACCGGACGCACCACGCGTCGCCCGCCCCGGCCGCTGGCCGGAGCGGGCGCACACGGGCCTCCTCCGGCCCCGCGGCGGTGCACAGGCCGCAAGGCATGCGTCTTTCGTCAACGCACTCTTATGACTCAAAGGTTGACCGCAATTTGCACACATCCCCTCTACATACCGGTCCCGATGGTCTAGATTGACCGTGCTTCAGCTCAGCTGTTCGGACACATGGCGACAAATCATGATCAATAGGTCAGGCGCTGTGCACAGCCAGCAGTCGCGTCCCGGGCGCCGGACGCGGTGATCGATCCTCGAAGTCCGAGACGTGTCGGACCCGCCGTCGCCGGCGAAGTGTCCACGTACCACTGCAACAGCTGAATTCGCCCTGCGCGGAAGACGGGGGTCTTCTGTGCAGCACGGCAGCACGGCAGCACGACAGCACGGCACGGG
>NZ_VDFC01000110.1 GCF_008369065.1 Streptomyces apricus
GGGCGGGGGTGCCGCCCTGTTCGGATCCGTCCTTCTGGCCGTGGTCGGCTTCCTCGTCGTACGTCCCGCGCAGGGTGTCGAACCGCTTCATGCGTTCCAGCACCGCCTCGGCGGTGGGCCGGGCCATCTCGTCCACGATCCGCCCGTCCCCGAGGAAGAGGACCAGGTCGGCGTGGGCCGCCGCGCCCGGATCGTGCGTGACCATGACGACGGTCTGCCCCAGCTCGTCCACGGCGTCCCGCAGGAAGCCCAGGACCTCCAGGCCCGCGCGCGAGTCGAGGTTGCCGGTCGGCTCGTCCGCGAAGATCAGCTCGGGGCGCGAGGCGAGCGCCCGGGCGCAGGCCACCCGCTGCTGCTGGCCGCCGGAGAGCTGCGCGGGCCGGTGCTTGAGGCGGTCGCGCAGGCCGAGCTGGTCGACGACCTGGTCCAGCCACTTCTCGTCGGGCTTCTTGCCCGCGATGTCCATGGGCAGCGTGATGTTCTCCGCCGCGTTCAGGGTCGGGATCAGGTTGAACGACTGGAACATGAAGCCGATCCGGTCGCGCCGCAGCCGGGTCAGCTCGCGTTCCTTCAGCCCGGTGATCTCGGTGCCGCCCAGCCACACCTGCCCGGCCGAGACGTTGTCGAGCCCCGCCAGGCAGTGCATCAGGGTGGACTTCCCCGAGCCCGAGGGGCCCATGACCGCCGTGAAGCGGCCGCGCGCGATGTCCACGTCGACCGAGTCGAGGGCGAGCACGGCCGTCTCACCCGATCCGTACGCCTTCGTCAGTCCCCGGGCGCGGGCCGCCACCTCTTCGGCGTCCGTGCGCCCGAGGGCGTGCTCCGCAGCTGCTGTGGACAAGGCCGCCTCCCCTGGGATCGGACTTCGGTGTCCGCGGGCGAGCCTAGTGTGACCGGGGGCACACCCGGTATCCCCCCGAAGTGCCGGTCGTCCTCCGCCGCAGGGCGGTCACCTCAGGGTCTGTGTAAGGGACACCCTTAGGGGAGCGGGGTGGTCATCAGGGGCGTAGTGGCCGCTCTCAGGAGCCACCGGCGGCCTTCGAGGGGCGCACCAGCAGCCTTCGGAGGCGCACCGGCGGCTCCCGGAGGTGGCCGGTGGGGGAGAGGTCACCCCCGTGCGCCCTTGCCGTTGCTAGCATTTCGGCGCTAGCTTCGAGGTATGGCGAAGACCCAGCTGAACGTACGCGTGGACGAGGGCACCGCCCGGGCCGCGCGGGAACGCGCCCTGGCCCGCGGGATGAGCGTCAACCGCTACATCGAGGAGCTGGTCAGGCAGGACACCGGGGAGGCCGGCCACACCTTCGTCGAGGCCGCCGCCGACTTCATGAAGCAGTACGAGTCCGTCTTCGCCGAGGAGTTCGGCACGGACCGGGAAGGCCGTAGCTGAGCCCTTGAACGAACCGCTGGACATCAGGGTCGACCTGGCCTGGCTCCTCATGGTCGCCGAGCAGAAGACGCCGGGGGACCCGCAGGTCACCGACTGGGGCGCCCTCGTCGCCGCCGTCGGCCGGCACGGCGCCGAGATCTTCGGCGTCCCCGTCTACGACACCCCGCACGACCGCGCCGCCGCCCTGCTCCAGGTCCTGCTGCACGTCCCCGCGCTCGAACGGTCGAACGCGATGTTCGCCATGGCCGTCGCGTACGCCTACCTCGTCGCCAGCGGCCTGAAGGTCGTCACCTCGCCCGAGCAGGTCCGCGACCTGGCCAGACTCACCAAGACCGGTGGGGCGACCGTCCGGGACATCGCGCGCGAGCTGCGCCGGTGGACCCTGTGAGACGCAGGCGCGCTCAGGACTTCGGCGGGCGCCTGGCCGTGCCCAGCACGCAGTACGAGCTGGGCGTGCGCGGCCCCTTGTCGGGCACCAGCAACCGCCGGTAGGGCCCCAGTTCGTACCCCGCGTCCCTGATCGCGCCGACCGGGTCCCGGCTCACGTGGCAGCCGCCGAACAGCGGCGGCCACACCGTGCGGTCCAGGACGCGCTGACCGGCCGTCATCGCACGGCCACCGCCCCTGCCGTGCTCGAAGAAGCGCAGCTCACCGCCCGGGCGCAGCACGCGGCGGATCTCGGCGAGGGCCCGCGGCAGGTCCCGTACGCTGCACAGCACCAGGGACACGACGGCCGCGTCGAACGCCTCGCTCTTGACCGGCAGGGCCTCCGCCACCCCCGGCACCACGTCGACCGGCACCTCGGAGCGCAGGGCCGCGGTCACGGCCAACTGCCGCAGCCGACGCTCCGGTTCGATCGCGACGACCTCCGAGACCGTGCCCGGACAGTGCGCGAAGTTCAGCCCGTTGCCCGCGCCGATCTCGATGACCCGGCCGTGCAGCCCGGCGAGCAGCTCGTCGCGGTGGACCCCGATCGCCGGCTCGGCCGCCACGCTGAGCCGGGCGTAGAAGCGGGCGAACAGCGGGTGGTGCACCGCGGCCGGGGACATCGTGCCGCCCTGCGCGCCCCTGCCGCTTCTGGCGCTCCTGGCGGTGCTGTCGCTTCGGGCGCTCCTGGAACCGAGCGGTCGCATGCGGTCTCCCCTCGGGGTGCGGACCTACCGCGATTGTCCCCCGGCAGCGCCCCGCTCACCCGTCCGCGGCCCGGCGGGTCCCGGCCGGCGGCCGGTGCGGGGGGCTGTCCGCCGGGCAGGAGCCACCGGTCGGGTCTACGCGCGCCACATCGGCTCAAGCACCAGTCTTTACGGGTCACTTGACCCGCCAGTAACGTGAAGGACGTGGTGACTCCGGTGAACCCCCCACCTCTGTCGCACCCTTCGCCACCGCCCTCGACGCACGCTTCGCAACCACCGGACGACGCGCCGCACGCGTACGCGCGCACTCCGCTGTCCGAGGGCGTCCGGGTCCGGGTGCTGTCCGCCGTGCACGGCGATCCGCTCGCCGCGGCGGAGCTGACCGCTGTCCTCGGCGAGCGCCAGCGGGCCGGTCTCGAACCGCTGCCCGCCGACCCCCTCGCCGCGGTGCCCGGCCTGCTGCGCACGCTGCGGCCCGCGCTCCGCCGGCTCGCGCCGGACACCCGCCGCCTGCTGCTGATAGCCGCCGCCGACCAGTACCCGTTCGCCGCGCACGCCTACGGGCGGGCCGTGGCCGCACTCCGCCTGGACGCCCGCTCCCTGGACGACGCCGAGGCGGCCGGGCTGGCGCGCACGACGTCCACGGGTGTCGTCTTCCGGGACGCCTGGACCCGCGTCGCCGCCTACGAGAGCGCGCCCGCGGCCGACCGGCGCGAGGCGCACCGCCTCCTCGCCAGGGTCCTGCGCGGCGAGGGCGAGGCGCCCCGCCGGTCCTGGCACCGGGCCGCCGCCGCGCTCGGCCCCAGCCGGCGCCTGGCCGCCGAACTGCGCGCCACGGCGCACGAGGCGCGCGCCGCCGGGGAACACGCGCTGGCCTGCGCGCTCCTCGAACGGGCCGCCGCACTCACCCCCGACCCGCGCGAACGCCCGCGCCTGCTGGCCCGCGCCGCCGCCGACGCGTGGCACTCGGGCGACGGCGACCGGGCCCGCCGGCTGGCCGCCCACGCGGACCGGGACGTCGAGGGGCTCGGCGGACTGCTGGCCCTGCGCGCGGGGAACGCCACGGAGGCGTTCGACGCGTTGCTCACGGGAGCGGTGGGCAGCGCCGGGCGCGGCACGCGGCCCGGGACGCGACGCGACACAGGGTGTGGCGCGGAGGAGAGCACGCAGAGCGCTGCGGACCGTGGCACGGAGAGCACTGCGGGCCGTGGCGCCGAGGCCGGTGCGGGGCATGGTGGTGCGGCTGCGGCTGCGGCTGTGGTGAGGCGGCGTCCGGCCGGTGCGGTCGTGCGTCCGTCCGGGGCCGACGTCGCCGCGCACCTGGTGGCACGTGCCACCGAAGCCGCCCTCTACACCGGTGACCTGCGTCGCTGCCGCGAGGCCGCGGCCGTCGCGGCCCGGTTCCGCATCACGCCGCCGGGCACCCTCGGAGGGCTGGTCGCGGCGTCCGAGGGACGCTACGAGGACGCCCGGAACCTGCTGCGGACGGCGGCCGGACGCTGCGGCCCGGGCAGCGGCCCCACCGCGCTGATCCACTCCTCCATCGCCGCGCTGCTGCTGGGCGACCACACCCGGGCCGCCGCGTCGGCCGTCCGGGCCGCCGCCGCGGCCCGTGCGGCGGGCGAACCCGCGGTCGTGCCGCAGGCCATGGAGTTCGGTGCGTACGCCGAGTTCTGGACGGGGCGCCCCCGGTCCGCGGAGGCGGCCGCGCTGGACGCCCTGCGGCAGGCGTACGCCACCGGACAGGACAACGGGGCCTGCCACCTGCAGGCCGCCCTCGCCATGTTCGCGGCCGTCACCGGCGACCAGGAGCTCTGCCGGGCACGCGCCGAGGTGGCCCGTACGCACGCCCTGGAGCGCGGCCTCGGGCTGCCCGCCGCCCTCGCCCTGTGGGCGCTCGCCTTCCTCGACCTCAGCACGGGGCGTTACGCGGCCTCCGCGTCCCGGCTGCGCGCCCTCGCCGGATTCGGCCCCGGGCACGGCCACCGGGTCATCCGCCACTCCGCCGTCCCGCACTACGTGGAGGCCGCGGTCCGTACCGGCGACACCCGGGTCGCGCGCAGCGCCCACGCCGACTACGACCGCTGGGCGAGCGTGGTGGGCAGCGCGGACGAGCTGGCGCTGAGCGCCCGGTGCCGGGCGCTGCTGGCCACCGGGGACGAGGCCGCCGACCACTACCGGACGGCCCTCGACCTGCACGCGGGCGGCACCCGCGACTTCGAACGGGCCCGTACGGAGCTGTTGTTCGGCGGCGCGCTGCGGCGGCTGCGCCGGCGGACGGAGGCGCGGGACCGGCTGCACAGCGCCCTGGAGGCCTTCGAGCACTTCGGGTCGCCGCACTGCGCGGCCGAGGCCCGGGCGGAGCTGCGGGCCCTGGGGGAGCCGGCCCGGTCCCCGGCCGGCGCGCCCGGCACGGTCGGGGTGCTGACCCCGCAGCAGCTCACGGTGGCGCGGATGGCCGCCGAGGGGGCGACCAACCGGGAGATCGCGTCCCGGCTGCTGCTCAGCCCGCGGACCATCGACCACCATCTGCGGGGGGTGTTCAACCGGCTCGGGATACGGTCGCGGATCGAGTTGGTGCGGTTGCTGGTTGCGGGGGACTGAGCGGGGC
>NZ_VDFC01000111.1 GCF_008369065.1 Streptomyces apricus
CTGCCCGCGGCTTCGACTCCGGCTCCGGCGGACCTGGCCGACGCCTTCCGGGCCGCGATGTCGGCCCTGGCGGCCCCCGTCACCCTCGTCACCTGCTACGACGACCGGGGCATGCCGCGCGGTCTGACGGCCAGCGCCGTCAGCTCGCTCTCCCTGGCCCCGCCGCTGTTCCTCGTCTGCCTCGACCGCAACTCCCGTACGCACGACGCGCTGACCGGCGCCGAGGACTTCGCCGTGCATCTGCTCGGGCCCGGCGAGGAACACCTCGTCAAGCGTTTCATGCGGCCCGCCGAGCACCGCTTCGACGGCGTCCCGCTGGCCGCGGACTCCCACCGGGCGCCCGTGATCAGGGACGCGTCCCTGACCCTGCACTGCTCCCGCCACGACGTCCTGGAAGGAGGTGACCACACGATCCTGGTGGGCCGGGTGACCCGGGTGGGCGGTGAGCCCGCGCGTTCGGGCGGCCTGCTCTGGCACCGACGGGGTTTCGCGCACGCGCGCCGCCCGTGACCCGGACGGGGGCCGCCACCGCTCTCCACGCGGTCGGCGGCCCCCGTCGGTGCGTCCGCACACCTTTCCCGGCTTCCCCCGGACCCTGCCGGCCGGCAACCCCGCCCGTGACGCGGGACGTTGCTGCGGAGGAAGTTCTTCCGCCCTCGGGGCGGTACCGCAGGCAACATCAATTACGCTGGCCCCGACCGTAGGTCGAACAACTCCACGAACAGGCCACGGGCGCAGCTTCGAGCCGCCTGCGCCGATCTCCAGCAACTTCCGGGTTGAACCGCGAGGAAAGGTACGGAAGTCCATGTCCGACCAGCAGCGGGCGTCAGGTGAGACCTCCGCCCCGCAAGCGGCAGCCAGCACACCCGAGGCCGAGGCCGCCGCGGCCCGGCCCACCGGGGCCGGGAAGCCGCCGACCACCTCCGAGCAGCAGGGCGCCACCGCGGGGAAGACCGCGAAGAGCGAGCCGGAAGCCGGAGAAGGCACCGGCACCGGTACGGACACCGGCAGTGGCGCCGATGAGGCGACCGGATCCGCCGAAGCGGCGGGCGCCCCGAAGGCCGCCCCTGCGGAGGGCGGGACGGACGGCCCGGGCGACACGGGCAAGGCGAGCGAGACGGGCAAGGCCGAGGGCACGGCCACCGGCGGGAAGGCCGCGGAGGGGGACGGTGCCGGGGACACCGGCGGAGCCGGGAGCGAGGGCGGTACGGACAACGGCGCCCGGGCGCTCTCCGCCGCGGCGACCCGGGGCCGGCCGGAGGCCCTCGCGGCCGCCGTGGACAGCAAGGGCACCGGCACCATCACCGCGAGCGGGATCGGCCGCCCCCGCAAGCCGGTCCTCGCGGGCGCCGCACTGGCGGGCGCCGTCCTGATCGCCGTACCGCTGCTGATCACGGTGACCGACAAGGACGAGGACAAGAAGGCCATCGACACGGCCGCCTCCGACACCGTGCTGAACAAGGAGGACGCCCCGGCCGGCGTCTTCGTGACCCAGACCCCTTCCCCCTCGAAGACGAAGGAGAAGAAGAAGGAGACGGAGAAGGCGGAGCCCGCGCCGCCGGCCGCCGCCAAGGCCGCCGCGCCCTCCCCGAGCGCCAGTCCCTCGCCGAGCAAGACGAAAAAGAAGAAGGCCGCCACGAAGAAGGCGGTGAGCACGCTGCCGGCCGTCCTCACCCGGGTGCTGATCAAGAACAACGCCAACGGCACCTGTGTCGACATCCCCGGCTTCAGCAGCGGCCGGCAGGACGGACCGATCACGCAGGCGACGTGCAACAGCAACACCGACGACAACCAGCTCTGGAACGTCGAGAAGCGCTACGACAAGGCCGGGCCCGGCGGAGCGCCGCTCTTCCAGATCCGCAACGTCATGGACAGCATGTGCCTGGACCTGCCGGGTTACGGGGGCGCCGGAGGCGCCACCAAGGTCACGGAGTTCCCCTGCAACGGCACCACGAACGACAACCAGCTGTGGTGGCTGGACAAGCAGGCCGACGGTAAGTACTGGATACGCAATGCGGCCAGCAACAACCAGTGCCTGGACTCCTACGGCCGCGACGACGCCACTCGCGACCTGATCATCTGGCCCTGCTCTCCGGAGGGCCAGAACAACCACGAGTGGATCTTCACCCGCTCCTGAATCCGGGCGGTGCGTACAAGTGCACCCGACGGGCCGGGCCGGCCACGAGACCGTACGCCGTCTCGTGGCCGGCCCTCCCTGCTCCCTGGTCCTCTCCTCGATGTGCGGCTGAGTACTCAGGCCGGACCGGCTGAGTACGGCACCGGATGCCGTGGCGGCCCGGCGGCTGCTGGACTGTCGCCATGACCGAGGACGCGCCACGCCCCCGCCCCCTCCGCACCGTCGGCAGCAGGGCGGTCACCACCGGTTCCGCCCTCGCGGTGGTCCTGCTCCCCCTGGTCGTGGGGGCGCTGGCCTCCCGGGCCGCGGGCGGCGACCCGATGGCGTCGGTCAACGCCCTGATGACGGGCGGCGGGCAGCGCGCCCGCCTCTCCCGCGGCCAGTTGCGCACCTACCGGGGTCGGGCCCTCACGACGGTGCGGCACGTGTGGGATCGCTCGCCCCGCATGCCGGAAGGGAAGCCGCTGCGGGCCGCCCTCGCCGGGGCCGGCCGTGACCGCCGCGGCCGTACCGCCGGCGGCGATCGGCCTGCGGACCGCCACCGGGACCACCGGGCCACGGCGTCCGGATGACCTGCGTCCGGGCGGGGTTTCGAGTCCTGCCCGCTCCGGCAGTCCTCTCCTTGCACACCCGGTCGCCGCTCCCCGCGGCCGTCGGCCCGGCCCGGCGGCCGGGGACGTACCGCGCCGCTGAGCGGGCACCCGTCCCCGGCGCACGACCGACCGGAACACCGACGCAAGGAGCGACATGCGTTACCGCACACTCGGCAGCTCGGACCTGGAGGTCTCGGAGATCTCGCTCGGTTCCTGGCTGACCTACTCCGGCGGCGTCGAGGCCGACCGCACCCGCGCCTGCACCGAGGCGGCGTTCGACGCGGGCATCAACTTCTTCGACACCGCCAACGTCTACGGGCGCGGCGCCGCCGAGTCCGCCTGGGGCGAGATCCTCTCCGCCCACCCCCGGGACTCCTACGTCCTGGCCACCAAGGTGTGGGGCCGGATGTCGGACGACCCGGCCGACCAGGGCCTGTCCCCCGCGCAGATCGCGAAGCAGATCGACGCCTCCCTGACCCGCCTGAGGACCGACCACGTCGACCTCTACCAGGCCCACCGCTTCGACGCGTCCGTCCCGATCGAGGACACCGTCGAGGCGCTGCAGAAGGTCGTCGAGCAGGGCAAGGCCCGCTACCTCGGCTTCAGCGAGTGGACCCCCGAGCAGATCCGGGCCGCCCTCGACATCAGCAGCCCCGGCCTGTTCGTCTCCTCCCAGCCGCAGTACTCCATGCTGTGGCAGGCTCCCGAGGCCGAGGTCTTCGAGCTGTGCGCGGCCAACGGCATCTCGCAGATCGTCTGGTCCCCGCTCGCCCAGGGCGTGCTGACGGGGAAGTACAAGCCCGGAGAGCCCGTTCCCGAGGGCAGCCGGTTCGCCTCCGCCGACATGGCCGTCTCCCAGGACCTGGTCTACAGCGACGCCACCCTCGAAGCCGTCCAGCGCCTCGTCCCGATCGCGGAGGAGGCGGGGATGAGCATGCCGACCCTGGCGCTCGCCTGGGTGCTGCGCCGCACCGAGGTCGCCTCCGCCATCACCGGCGCCTCCCGCCCCGAGCAGGTCCACGCCAACGCCGCCGCTTCCGGCGTCGAGCTCTCCGCCGACCTGCTGGCCGCCGTCGACCGGGCCCTCGGCGACGCCCCCGTCACCGGGCCGACCCTCGCCCCCGGCGCCCAGACCGGCGTCAAGCACCGCTGATCCGGCGGTCCGCCGCCTTCCTGGACGCGGCGCCGGCGAGCACGCCGGCGCCGTGTCCGGGACCCGTCCGGGAGGGGCCTGGGAGAGGCCCGGACGGGTCCCGGATGCGGCTTCCGCCCGGGTCAGTCGCGTACGAGCAGGACGAGTGCGGCGAGGACCGCGGCCAGGGCGACCGCCGCGGCGCCGTACGCGAGCCGGTGGGCGCGCAGTACGGGGAGGTGCCGGTCGACGGCCAGGCGTCCGGGGCCGGTCAGGGCGAAGGCGGCGGCGGCCGCGGCGAGGACGAGCTCGTACTCGACGCCGTCGGGCGCGAAGAAGCCGCCGCCCCACTTCACGGCGAGCGCGTTGATCATCGTTCCGAGGACGGCGGCGCCGGCCAGCGGCGTGCACAGGCCGAGGACCAGGCCGAGCCCGCCGAGGGTCTCGCTCAGCCCGGCGACGACGGCCATCGCCTTGCCGGACGGGTAGCCGCTCATCTCGAAGAACTGTCCGGTGCCGTCGAGACCGCCGCCGCCGAACCAGCCGAACAGCTTCTGGGTGCCGTGCGCGGCGACGGTGAGGCCGATCGCGACGCGCAGGATCAGCAGGCCGATGTCATAGGCGTGCAGGGGCGCCKGGGCGGTGCCGGAACCGGTGGTGGGGCGTGGGGAGTCGAGGGTGGATGTCATGGGGGCCCTCCTGAGCAGGTGTATGTCTTTGAAGGTTCAAGCTTCGCCGACCCTACCTAACGCCTGAAAGTTCAACAATTCTGGTCGCCCAGGTGCCCGACCGCGACCCGCCACGCGGCCTCGACCGCCCGGTGCGCGGTGGCGGTCGCCGTCGCGGTCCCCGCGGGCAGGTGCAGCGGCGCGCCGACGTGCACGTGCAGGCGCGGACGGCGGACGGGAGCGGTCAGGAGGCCCGCGACCTGTTTGGCGCGCCCGCCGGACACGACCCGGCGGGCCCCCGCCTGGCCGACCGGCACGACCGGGGCACCCGAGGCCAGGGCGAGGCGGGCGGGACCGCTGCGGAAGGGCTCGGGCGCTGCCGCGCCGGGAGGACCCAGCCTGGCGGTGCGGCGGTGGACGGGCACGTGGCCGCCGCGCTCCAGCAGCTGCCCGAGGACGGGTACGCGCCAGAGTCCGGCGGTGGCCAGGACGACGGGCTCGATGCCCAGGGAGCGCAGGGCGGCCAGCACGATGCCGGGGTCCGCCAGGGAGGTGTGGTTGGCGACGAGGATGCCCGGAGCCACCGGACCGGTGAGGTCGGTGGAGGTCGTCAGCCGCCCGAGGGCGGGGACGACGGTGGCGGCGATACGGCTGAGCACGTGACTCCTGTGTCCTGGTACGTCTGCGTTCCGGTGCGCCCGTGTTCTGGTGCATCTGCCTTCCGGTGCGCCCGTGTTCCGGTGCGTCGTGGCGACGCGACGATCCGGTCCGATGGGCTTCATCGTCGTCCTGGCGCGGTCCGCGGACCTGAGTCGCCGTACTCATCCGGGCCCGTACGCCCTCCCGTGCCGCGGCGCCGTCGTACTCACCCGCCCGCTCAACGGGCGGTGCCGACGGGGCCGTTGCGGGCCCGTACGGCGTCCGGCGTACCCTGTGCGCAGTACGGACACGGCCAGGGGGAGCACGTGAAGGCTGGGACGGTTCAGGACTGGGACTCGACCCTCGACTCGGTCGTGGTCTACGCACAGGGCGCGCTCTGCCGGCGTCTCGCGCACGGCACCGTGCCGCCGGACGGCAGGGTGCGCATCCCCGGGCTGCCCCGGACGGTGGACCCCGGCTCGCTGCGAGCGCGTGTGCTGGGCACCTCCGGGGCGCGGGTCGTCGAGGCGCGCATCGAGGTCGACACCGAACCGAACGGCCCCGGCGCACCGCATGGTCTGGAGCGCGAGGTGGAGCGGCTGCGCGAGGAGTCCGCCGCGGCGCGGGCCCGCCGGGACAGGCAGCTGGGCCTGATCGAGGAGATCCGGGGGCTGCGGCCGGTCCCGCCCGGCCGCAAGCGCGAGGACCCGCCCCGCCGCACCCCGGTGCACGCCTGGCTGGAACTGGCCGACTTCGTCGATGCGCGGCTGACCCGCCTGCACGAGCGCCTGGCCGAGCTGGAGGAGGCGCTGCTCCGCGTCGAGCACGACTTCATGGTCGCGGCGGACGCGCTCACCCGTGCCTCCACCGACGCGCCGTCGGCGCACCTGGCGACCACGGTCTCGGCGCTCGTGACCCTCCACGGCGCGGACGACGCACGGGAGGAGGGGAAGGTGGAGGTGGAGGTCGAGCTGGAGTACGGGGTACCGGGCGCGGTCTGGGCCCCGGCCTACCGTCTCCACCACCGCCAGGGCGACGGCAGCGGCCGTCTGGTGCTGCGCGCCTCGGTGGCGCAGCGCACCGGGGAGGACTGGAACGGCGTGCGCATCGCACTGGCCACCGCCGACCTCCGCCGCCGCACCGATCTGCCCCGGCTCCGCTCGATCCGGATCGGACGCCGTCAGCCGCCCCCCGCGCCCGCCGGCTGGCGCGAGCCTCCCGCGGGGCTCTCCGACCTGTTCACGGGGTACGACGCCACGGCGTCCCGCACCGCTCCGGCCGCCGCGCGCAAGGCTTACGCGGCAGAGGCCGTGGCGGGTGCAGGGGCTGCCGGGGGCGCCGCGGTCACGGGTCCTCCGGCCGAGTGGGTCGCGGGCGGCCCGGTTCCGATGCCCCCGCCCTCGGCGCCCCAGGCGTACGGAGCGCCGCCCCCGGTCTATGGAGCGCCGCCCCCAGCGCCTGGCGCCAGCGGTGCGTTCTCTCCGCAGGCGGTCGGCGGCGCGGCGCCCGATCACGCGCCGCCGCCCCGCGCAGCGCGGGGCGCCGCGCCCCGCGGCGGCGCCTTCGAGACGTCCGCGGCCGGGCTGCCCTCGGCTCCCGGCGGCCCCGCGCGAGCGGCGGCTCCCGCGGGCATCGCGCCGATCGCCCCCGCGCCGACCGCGCCTCCCACCGGTCCGCCGCGGCCCGGCGGTGCCGAACTCGACTACGCGGCGCTCGTCCTGGCGGGCCCGGAGGAGGCCGCCGGGCGCAGGGGCCTGCTCTTCCCCGACGCGTCCTTCGACCCGGTGGCGGCGGAGTACCGCCGCCGCGCCGAGGCGGTGGCCGCGCTGCCGCTGCCCGGTCACGCCGTGCGGCCGCGCGAGTCGGCCGGTTCCTTCGACCACCGCTTCGACGCGGCCGCCCGTACCGACATCCCCTCGGACGGGACCTGGCACACGGTCACCGTCACCGAGATCCCGGTCGGCCTGCGCACCGAGTACCTGTGCGTGCCGTCGGTCGAGGAGACCATGTACGCGACGCTGGTGCTGTCCAACGCCACCGRCCAGGCCCTGCTGGCCGGGCCGGTCGAGGTCACCGTCGACGACGAGTTCCTGCTGACCACCGCGCTGCCGACGCTGGCGCCGGGCGGTGAGCGCCGGGTGGGACTGGGGCCCGCCGAGGCGGTCCGCGTCACCCGCCGCACCGAGATGCACGAGTCGTCCGCGGGACTGCGCGGCGGCACCACCGTGCTCGACCACCGCGTCCACGTGGAGCTGGCGAACCGGCTGGCCCGGCCGGTCGCCGTCGAGGTCCGGGAACGGGKGCCGGTCACCTCCGACCCGGACGTCAGGATCGAGGAACGGGCCGGCTGGACGGCCCCCGAGGAGGGCGCGGGCCCCGACCGGCTCACCCCGGGCACCCGCGTGTGGCGGGTGGAGCTGCCCGCCGGGGGCACCGCCGCGCTCGACGGCGGCTACGAGATACGCGTCCCGGCCGGCAAGGCCCTGGTCGACGGCAACCGCAGGAGCTGGCACCCGCCATGTCCACGGAACCGAACCCCACCGCCGTCC
>NZ_VDFC01000112.1 GCF_008369065.1 Streptomyces apricus
CAATACGACCTCGCCCACCCCCACCCCCAGTCCCGCTGTCGGGTGAATGGTCAGGCGTCGTGTCCCGGCGGGTCCACCCAGCCCAGCGGGTGCGGTTCCGTCTCGTCCGGGACCGGGGGCTCGCCGCCCGCCTCGTTGAAGGCCGTCAGCGCCTCCACGATCGCCGTCCGCTGTGCCGGGGCCAGGCGTTCCACGATGTTCGCGATCTCGGTGCGCCGGCGGGACGTGACGCCCTCCACCGTGCGCCGGCCCTCCTCCGTGAGCTGGAGCAGCGTCTCGCGGCGGTTGTCCGGGTTGGTCTGGCGGTCGGCCAGGCCCGCCGCTATCAGGCGGTCCACCATCCGCATCGCCGTGGACGGCGCCACCCCCAGCAGTTCCGCCAGGGTCACCAGCTTGGTGGCGCCGCGGGTGGACAGGACCATCAGCATCCTGACCTGCGGCAGCGTCACGCGCTCCTCGACCCCCGCGAGCGAGCGGGCCGAGACCGCGACCAGTACGCGCGACGCCGTCAGCACCGCCCGTGTCACCGCGTCCACGTCCGGTACGGGGTCCGCGTCCGGCATCGCGTCCGGTACGGGGTCCGCGTCCGGCGCTGCGTTCACGTCCGGCCCCGCGGCCTCTTCGTGACCTGCCCGCATGACATCGACGTCGTCCGTGGCCCCGCCAGGGGTTTCGCGCTCCCGCATGTGTCCTTTGTATCCCGCCGGGATGCCCGCCCACTCATCTGGTCCACACAGATTTTCCTCAGCCGTGACCCGCGGCCGGGGCGCGGCCGGACGGCGCCGGGCCCGTGCTCCTGCGGACGATCAGTTCGACCGGGACCACCCGGTCCACCGGCGGTTCCGGTGGGCCGTCCAGCTGGGACAGGAGCAGGCGCAGCGAACGCGTGCCGATCTCCGGGAAGTCGGTGCGGACCGTGGTCAGCGGCGGGAGCAGGTGCGCGGCCTCGGGGATGTCGTCGTAGCCCACCACGCTGACGTCGTCCGGGACGCGGCGGCCCGACTCGTGCAGCGCTCGCAGCACCCCCAGCGCCATCTGGTCGTTGGAGGCGAAGACCGCGGTGACGTCCGGGTCCGCGGCCAGCCGGCGGCCCAGTTCGTAGCCCGAGTCGGCGCTCCAGTCTCCGATCAGGGGTTCGGGGACCGCGGCGCCGGCCGTCTCCAGCGTGGTCCGCCAGGCCGCCACCCTGTGGTCCGCCGACAGCCAGCCCGTGGGGCCCGCGACGTGGTGGACCGTCGCGTGGCCCAGGTCCAGCAGGTGCTCGGTGGCCTTGCGGGCGCCCGCCGCGTTGTCCGCCGTGACGAACGACGCGTCCTTGCCGAGGTCGTTCTCCAGGACCATCAGCGGGGTGTCCAGGCGGGCCTCCGCCAGCGCCCGGCCCACCCAGCGCTGCGGGGCGATGGCGATCACCCCGTCCGCGCCCTCGGCCGACAGCGTGTCCACGGCCCGTACGACCGTGGCCCGGTCCGCCGTGTCGAGCGCGATGGAACTCACCAGGTAACCGGCGTCCTGGGCCGCGGAGTTGATCGCGGTCAGGATGGAGGCGGGCCCGAAGCGGGCCGCGTCGAAGGAGATCACCCCGAGCATCCGGGTCCGGCCGCTGGCCAGCGAGCGGGCGCTGCGGCTGGGGCGGTAGCCGAGGGTGCGCATGGCCGTCAGGACCACCTCGCGCGTCTCGGGGCGGACGGACGGGTTGTCGTTCAGCACGCGCGACACCGTCTGCTTGGAGACACCCGCCAGCCGCGCCACGTCGCCCATCACCGGGCGCGCCCCCGCGAAGTTGCGCCGGCTGCGGCCCCTGCTCCTGACGGCTTCGGGAACGTCCACGTCCCCATGAGGGCCGGAGACCTGCTCCTGGGGCGGCACGCCGTCGCCAGCACGTCGGGTCATGGCGGGTGCTGTCCTTCAGGGGTCGGCGGTCGCGGCTCCCGGCGGTCGTCCTCCCGCCCGGCTGGCCACAGGATAGGCCGCCGGGCGGGAGGGCGGACCGGACGCCCTGATCACCCACGTACGCGTCATCACCCACTCGGCCCGCATCACCTCCGCCACCTCCGCCACGGCCCCCGAGCCGCCCGAGCCGCCCGAGGCCCCGTCCGGCCCTTCACCGCCGCCACCATCGCCGCCGGCACCGGCGCCGCCGGCCACGTACACCCGCGCGTCCGCGTGCCGCGGCAGGACCTTCAGCCGCAGGCCCTCCCCGCGCAGGGCGAACGCCGGGAGCCGGTGCAGGCCGATGTCCCAGGTCCGTCCGTTGTGGAACTGGTCCGCCACGAACGCGCCGTCCACGTACGCGCGCGCCACGTCCCCGCTCCAGTGGACGCGCAGCAGGGTCCCGGTGAACGGGAGTCCGTCCGGGACGGCGACGGCGTACTCGGCGGCGACGGTGTCGTAGGACGCGTCGGCGGGGGCGCTCGCCCTGCCCTGCACGCCCGTCACCGGCTCGGGCGCCGGGCCGGCGTCCCGGAGCTTCGTGAGCACCGCCTCCACCGTCCCGTGCCTGCGCGGGTCCCGTCCGTCGGCCGGCGCGGTGTACCGCGTGAACACCCCGTCCGCCGTCTGCCGCACCCGCGCGCCCGTCACCACCGGGGGCCGCCGCGGCGCGGGCAGCACCGCGAACGACAGCTCGTCGGCTGCCGGGCCGTGCACCCGCACCTCGCCCCGTCCGCCGTCCGCGTGCTCGTCGAAGACGACCCCCGCGGCGCAGAGCACCAGCCGCTCGGCTCCCCACGCGACGCCCCGGTAGGCGGTACGGGCCGTCGCCGCGTCCAGCACCAGCAGCCCGACCCGGCCGCCCCGCGCCGTCTCCACCTCGACCAGGCAATCGGTTCCGGGCTCCAGGCCCGTGACCAGGACCCGGTCGTCGACCGCGGACCACTCCCCCGAGGGCACCCGTACCGACGTCACCGTCCCTGCGTCCAGGGCCAGTTCGACGGGTACGCCCTCGACGGCGGCCAGCACCAGGACCGTACGGCCGCCCCCGTCTCGCCCCTCTCCCCCGTCGCCTCCGTCGGTCACCATGCACACGGGCTGCGCGGTGGCCCAGTCCAGGCGCAGGCCGGCCACGTCGAGGCGGAGCGGCCAGCAGAAGTACGCGCCGGCCGGGACCGTCACCGGCGTGCTCGGGAGGGTGAGCGCGGGCGCCCGCGGGAACTCCACCGTGAACACGGTGTCCGGGTGGTCCGGCAACTCCCCGTGCGGCTGGTGGTTGTTGACGAAGAGGAAGCCCGACTCCCCCTCCCCGCGCACCGCCCAGCGCAGGGTGTCCCGGTCGTCCTGGCCCGCCGGCCGCCGCTCGGGCAGGAAGGATTCCATCGGCGCGACGAGGTGCCCGAAGCCGGCCAGCATCAGGTGCTGGAGCCGGAGTTCGTCGTACGAGGGCCGGTACTGGCCGTACTCGCCCAGCGGGGCCTGGAAGTCGTACGTGAGGACGGGGAGGTCGTTCGGGTAACCCGTCGCGTGGGACTCCTGGAGGGTCGTCCGCCCGCCCACCGGATTCGTACCGCCGTGGAACATGTAGTAGCCCTGCCACACCGAGCCGCAGCCGATCTTCGTGAGGGCGAGGGCGGCGACGTCGGCCGCCTCGACGCGCGGGCGGCGGTGGTACGAGACCGCCATGCCGCCGCCCAGCTCGCAGGTGGCCCAGGGGAAGCGCTCCGTCAGGGCCGCGAGGTCCGCCGGACCGGTCCCGCGCACCGCTGTCGGACGCAGGTCGGCGCCGATGCCCTCGTCGTCGCGCTGGTGGGTGAAGAAGAAGTGCTTGCGGCAGGTGTCGGGCCAGCCGCCGTCCGCCTCCGTCCAGAAGGCCTCCGGGTAGCCGCCGTACAGCGGGAACAGTTCGCCGGGCGGGAGCCGGACCCCGCCCCACGCCGTCGACGTCCACAGCGGGGCGCTCAGTCCGGCGGCCTGCGCCATGCGCTTGAGCGTCAGCAGGTGGCCGGGCCCGTCGTACAGCTCGTTCTCGATCTGGACGGCGACGACCGGGCCGCCGTGCGCGCGTTCCAGCCCGGCCAGCTGCGCGGCGACGGCTTCGAACCAGGTGCGTACGGGCGCGAGGTACGCCGGGTCGTCCGTGCGCGGGGCGCGGGTGCGGGCCAGTACCCAGTCGGGGAGGCCGCCGTTGCGTACCTCCGCGTGGCACCAGGGGCCGATGCGCGGGACGAGGTCGAGGCCGTGGCGCGCACAGAGCCGCGCGAAACGCCGCAGGTCGCGGTCGCCGTCGAACCGGATGCGCCCCTCGGTCTCCTCGTGGTGGATCCAGATGACGTAACTCGCGACGGCGGTGACCCCGCCGGCCTTCATCTTCAGCAGCTCCTCCTCCCACTCCCCGGCCGGGCAGCGGGTGTAGTGGAACTCGCCGGAGACCGGGAACCAGGGCCGGCCGCCGCGGGTCAGGCAGCGGCCGGTGACCTCGACGGGGTCGGGGACGCCGGGTGCGTCGGACAAGGGGAGGTGGCCGGTGAGCGGCGGCGCGGCGGGCGCGGACACGCGCAGCCGCAGAGGCGCCGGGGACGCGGACGGGCGTACGGACGAAGGTAAAGGTAAGGGCAGGCCCGAGGAGGTCATCAGGGCTTCACCGGGCCGAGGTCGGGCGTGTCCGTGAGGTGGACGCGGAGGTAGTGCATGGCGCCGGAGAGGATCCGGAACGGCTCGCCGTGCAGCAGGAAACCGTCGGACGACGTGGTCGGTGCGGACATCGGGATGCTGCTTCCCCTCGGCTCGGAGGTGGGGGGACGCGGGGTCCGGGAGCGCTGTCCGCACCATGATGTTACCGGTAACTCACAGGCGTCAAGATTGTGATGAGGTCGGGTGCGCGGGGGCGTGGG
>NZ_VDFC01000113.1 GCF_008369065.1 Streptomyces apricus
GGCGTCACCCGTGGGGAGCCGGCTGGGCCCGTCCCGGCGTCACGACCTCGCTCCGCCGCCGCTGACCCCCGTACAGCGGCGGCGGGCGAAGACATGCGGGCGGACGTGACTCCGCGACGGGCCCTGCCGTCCTTGCAGCCGACCGGCCCGGTGTGAAGGGGGAACGACCCACCGAGCCGGCCGACTGGCTGTCCAAAGACTGCGGGAGGAACCTTGCGAAAACCTTGTCGGCGCTTCCGTGACGATCTCCGTCGCGCCACCACAAGTCCCCCATGTGTGAAATCCTGGACCTGGTTCGGGAGTTGGGGCACGGGGAGCGGTCGAGCGTGGGTGGGGACGTGGATCTTCGATTACTGGGCCCGCTGGAACTGTGGGCCGGTGGTCGCCCCATCGAGCTGGGGCAGCCGCGACGGCGCGTGGTGCTGGCGGCGCTCGCGGCCAACTCGGGGCGGCTGCTGACCGTGGGCGACCTGGTGGACCGGGTGTGGGACGAGACCCCGCCCGACTCGGCCCGTTCGACCCTGTACTCCCACGTAAGCCGGATCCGGCGGGTCCTGGAGGAGGCGGCGCGGCACGGGGACAGCACGGCGGAGCACCCCCCGCTGCAGTTGCTGCGCGTGTCGGGCGGCTACCTCCTGAAGGCCGCGGACGACAGCGTCGACCTGCTGCGGTTCCGCACCCTGGTGGCCCGGGCCCGCGCCCTGCGCCCCGGCGATCCCGACGGCGGACTGCTCCTGCGGGAGGCCCTGGACCTGTGGCGGGGCGCCCCACTGGCCGACCTGCCGGGCTCCTGGGCGGAGCGCACCAGGACCGCCTGGCTCAACGAGCGGCTGGAGGCCGCCCTCCTGTGGGCCCGCGCCGAGCGGTCGGCGGGACACACCTCGCAGGCGATCGGCCGGATGCGGTCACTGGCGGACGAGTACCCACTGGCGGAACCCCTCGCCGCCCTGCTCATCAAGTCCCTGACGGGCACGGGCCGGACGGCCGAGGCCCTCGACCACTACACCGAGGTGCGCCGGCGGCTGGCCCACGAACTGGGCGCCCTTCCGGGGGCGGAACTGCGCGCGGCGTACGAGGAGGCCCTGCGCGAACGCCCCGCGTCCACCACCGGCACCGGCCCAGGACCGGGCCCGGGCGCCACCGGGACGTCACCCTCCAGACCCGCCGGCCCCGCCCAACTGCCTTTCGACGTCAGGGCTTTCACGGGTCGCGAGGCGCAGCTGGACGAGCTGTCGGGGCATCTGCTCGCGACCGCCGGCGACAAGACCTCCGGGGACGAGACCGCCGGGGACGAGGCCGACCCCACCACCACGGTCGTGGTCTCCGCGGTGTCCGGCACCGCGGGCGTCGGCAAGACGGCCCTCGCGGTCCACTGGTCGCACCGGATGCGCGAGCGGTTCCCGGACGGCCAGCTGTACGCGGACCTGCGCGGCTACGACACGGACGAACCGGTGTCCGCCGCCGACGTCCTCACCGGCTTCCTGGTGGCCCTCGGCGTGCCCGGCGCCGAGATCCCGCTGCGGCCGGACGACCGGTCCGCCCGCTACCGCACCGAGCTGAGCGGGCGCCGCATGCTCGTCGTGCTCGACAACGCCTCCTCAAGCGAGCAGGTGCGCCCGCTGCTGCCGGGCGCGGGCCTGTGCCGGACCGTGGTGACGAGCAGGGACACCCTCAGCTCGCTGGTGTCCCTGCACGGCGCGCACCGGCTCGTCCTGGACGTGCTCCCGATCGACGACGCGGTACGGCTGCTGAGCAGGCTCATCGGCCCCCGGGCCGCGGCCGAGCCCGGGGCCGCGGCCGTCCTGGCCGAGCAGTGCGGGCGCCTGCCCCTCGCCCTGCGCATCGCCGCGGAGCTGGCCCTCTCCCGCCCCGACTCCCCCTTGAGCACCCTCACCGCCGAACTGGAGGACCGGCGGGGGCGGTTGGAGCTGCTGGACTCCGACGACGACCCACGCGCGGCCGTGCGCGCCGTCTTCTCCTGGTCGTACGACCGCCTCCCGGCCGGCGCCGCCACCACCTTCCGGCTGCTCGGGCTGCACCCGGGACCCGATGTGGACGCGTACGCGGCGGCGGCCCTGTGCGGACGCCCCGTCGCCGACACCCGGGCGGACCTGGAACTGCTCGCCCGCAGCCATCTGATCCAGCCCACCCGCGACGGCCGGTACGGCATGCACGACCTGCTGCGGGTGTACGCGGCCTGGCAGGCGGAGCGGCACGACGGGGCGGCCGACCGCGAGGCCGCGTCGGTCCGCCTGCTGACCCACTACCTGGCGGCGGCCTGCGCCGCCATGGACGTGCTGCTGCCGGCCGAGAGCCACCTGCGGCCCCGGGTCGAGGCCCCCGACACCGAGCTGCCGCCCTTCTCCACCACGGCCGACGCGCAGGCGTGGCTGGCCGCCGAGCACCGCGTGCTGTCGGCCGTCACGGCGGCCGAGGCAGCGCGCGGCCGCGCGCGGTACGCCGTCGGGCTCGCCACCMCCCTGCACCGGCACTTCGACAGCCGCGGCCTGTTCACCGACGCGCTCGTCGTGCACGGCAACGCCCTGCGGGCCGCCCGTGCCGCGCAGGACCGGCAGGCGGAGGCCGAGGTGCACACCTGCCTCGGCACGATGCACCGGCGGCTGGCCCGCTACGACGAGGCGGTCGGGCACCACACGCGGGCGCTCGACCTCTGCCGCGAGATGGGGCTGCCGGTGCTGGAGGCCCGCAACCTCACCAACCTCGGTGTCCTGCACGAACTGCGGGGGCAGTACCGCGAGGCCGCCGAGCGCCACGGGGAGGCCGTCGTCCTCTTCCGCAAGGCGGGCGACGTGGGCGGCGAGGCCGACGCGCTCAACAACCTCGGCATCGTGCACGAGCTGCTCGACGACTACGAGACCGCCGCCGTCCAGCACCGGCAGGCGCTCACCCTCTACCGCGCGATCGGCCACGACTTCGGCGAGGCCAGCGCCCTGGGCAACCTCGGCATCGTCCTGTCCCGGCTCGACCGGCACGCGACCGCGGCCGGCCACTTCGAGCAGGCCCTCGCCCTCTTCCGGCGGCTGGGCCACCGCGGCGGTGAGGCGCACGCGCTGAGCAACCTCGGCGACGCCCACCACCGGCTGGGCCACCACGAACAGGCGGCCACCCACCAGCGGGCGGCCCTGGCCCTGTTCCAGCGGACCGGGGAGCGCTACGGCGAGGCCGGCAGCCTCAACGGCCTGGGCGAGGCCCTGCACGGTTCGGGCCGCCAGGACGAAGCCGCCACGGCCCACCGCTCGGCCCTCGCCCTGGCCACCGAGATCGAGGAGAAGGAGGAGCAGGCGCGCGCCCACATCGGGCTGGCCCGCATCCACCAGACCCTCGGCGACCTGGCGTCGGCCCGTACGCACTGGCAGGACGCCCTCGCCCGCTACGACGCCCTGGGGTCGCCGCGCGCCGCCGCGGTGGGCGAGGCGCTGGCCGCGCTGGAGGGCCGGTGACCCGCGCCGGTGTTGCGGAAGCAAGCGCTCCTCTTTCGTCAAGTCTCAGCAAAAAGGCGCCGGAAAGGTTTGTGGAACGGAGGGCGCGGCTTATCCGGTGAGTAGGCCGCCGACTCCTCTTTCCCGAATTCGGGACGCCCTTCCGGCGCCTTCGGAAAACGCGCGTTCTTTGCATCCCTTAACACCCTTACTTACCGAGAAATCAGTCACATACGGGCGTTCCCGCCGATAGCAGCCCCCGGCCAGGAGACCGTTGACAGGGTCTGGTCCGCTGATCAATTATCGCCATGTGTCCAGGTGTTCCCGATCGATGCACCCGCCGGACGACGTCGCCGCCCCCGCGGGACGCCACGAGCCAGAAAGCCGGTGGCCAGGATGCCGTACGACGAAGGTGTGACCATGCCGCCGTTATCCGCTGGCAACGTTGTCGCAATGAAGCGCCGAACTCCCGGACCGCATGCCCTCCGGGCGTCCCCCGTAATTCCTGAATTCCGTTCACTTTCTTCATCGCCTCCCCGATCCGCCCACTCCTCCGCAGCTCCGCCCCGTATCCGGGCGTAGAGCAGCCCCGGCGCGCCGACGCGCGGGCGGCCGAGCCCTCACCGTGACTCTCGGAACCAGTAATCCTGACGACGGGAAGAACCAGTCTTGTCCGTGCAGCAGACCCCCCACGTCCCGGCCTCCTTCGCGCAGCAGCGCCTGTGGTTCCTCGCCCAGCTCCCGGGCGGCAACGAGGCGTACAACGAGTCCATCGCCTTCACGATCCGCGGTCCGCTCGACGCGGCCGTCCTGCGCCGCGCCCTCGACGCGCTCGTCGTCCGGCACCAGACCCTGCGCACCCGGCTCGTGGCCGTGGACGGGGAGGTCCACCAGCACGTCGATCCGCCGGAGACCGGCTTCGCCCTCACGGCGGACGACCTCACGGAGCTGCCGGACGCGGGGGCGCACCTCGACGAACTGCGGCTGCGGGAGGCCTCGGCCCCCTTCGACCTGGCGCGCGGCCCCCTCACCCGGGGCCGCCTCGTCGCCCTGGCGGCCGACCACCACGTCCTGCTGCTGACGATGCACCACACGGTCTTCGACGGCCGGTCCATGAACGTGATGATGCGTGAACTCAGCGACCTGTACCCCGCGTTGCTGCACGGGCACCCCTCGCCGCTGCCGCCGCTGCCGATCCAGTACGCCGACCACGCGCGCGCCCAGCGGGAGCGCGTCCTGTCCGGGGAGCTCGCCGGCCAGGACGCGTTCTGGCAGGAGCGACTGGCCGGCGCCCCGCCCCTGTCCGGC
>NZ_VDFC01000114.1 GCF_008369065.1 Streptomyces apricus
GGGCGGTCATACCTCTCACGATGACGGAGACGATCACGTAGAACAAGCGACACTTCTTGCCCGGTATCTCGTAGGATCGCTTACATGTTGAACCTGGAGCGCCTGCGCACGCTCGACGCCCTCGCCCGGCACGGCTCGGTCGGCGGCGCGGCGGAAGGGCTGCACGTGACGACGTCGGCGGTCTCCCAGCAGCTGTCCAAGCTGGAGCGGGAGGTGGGGCAGCAGCTGCTCGCCAAGAACGGGCGGGGCGTGCGGCTCACCGACGCCGGGCGGCTGCTCGCCGACCACGCCGCGCGCATCCTGTCCCAGGTCGAGCTCGCCCGCTCCGACCTGGAGGCCCAGCGCGGGCGTGTGGTGGGGGAGCTGCGGCTGGCCGCGTTCCCCACGGCGGCGCGCGGGCTCTTCCCGGCCGCCCTGGCGGCGCTGCGCGCGGACCACCCCGCGCTGCGCGTGCGCTCCCGCGAGCTGGAGCCGGAGACCGGGGTCGCCGGGGTGCTGCGCGGCGACCTCGACCTCGCGATCGTGCTCGACTGGTACAACAAGCCGCTGCCCATGCCCGACGGGCTGGTCAAGGCCTCGCTCCTCGAAGACCCCGTCGACGTGGCGATGCCCGCCGGACACCGTCACGCGGACCGCGCGGCGGTGGACCTGGAGGACTTCGCCGACGACCAGTGGATCGCCTGGGAGGAGGGCGAGTTCTGCCATGAGTGGCTGCTGTTCACCCTGCGGGGTGCCGGGGTCGAGCCGGTGATCGCCCACCGCGCGGCGGAGCACCACACGCAGCTCGCGCTGGTCGCGGCGGGGCTCGGCGTGTGCGTGGCGCCCCGGCTCGGACGCGGCCCGGTGCCGGCGGGCGTGCGGACGGTCCCGGTGCGCGACCGGGCCACCCGGCACGTCTACGCCGTGTGGCGGGCCGACGCCGACCGCCGTCCCTCGATCCGCGCGGTGGTGGACGCGCTGCGGACGGCGGGCTCGACGTACGCCTGAACCGCCCGCCCGCCGGCCCCGGGAGGCCTGCCGTCCGCCGTGCCGCCGTCCGCCGTGCCGCCGTCCGCCGTGCCGCCGTCCGCCGTGCCGCCGCCCCGCGTCAGAGCGTGGCGATCTTGCGGAAGTCCCAGGACGCCGTCGCCTGCGGCGTCAGCCGCATCCACGCATGCCGGCCGTCGTGCGGCATCTCCTCGATGCCGAAGTTCTTGCGGGCGAACGACCGCTCCACGGCGTCGAGTTCGGGATGCGGCTCGCCCGTGCGCGGCACCTCGCCGACGAACTCGACCGACCCCGACAGCTCGACGCCCCGCAGCTCGCCGTACTCCTCGCCGGTGTCCACGACGACGGCCACCCGCGGATCACGGCGCAGGTCGGCCCACCGCTTGCTGCGGGTGATCGAGTACAGCCACAGGGACGTGCCGTCCCAGACGAACCAGAGCGTGCTGACGTGCGGGGCGCCGTCCGCCGAGACGGTCGCCACCCGGCAGGTGCGCTGGGCGGTCAGGAACTCGTCCAGCTCCTCGGGCGTCATCATGATCCTTCTGCCCCGGCGCTGCGTGGCGGTCATACGGGTTCCCTTCTCCGCACCGTGCCGCGACGTCCTGCCTGACACCGCGTCAGGGAATCATGGGCCGTCTTCCGTCCGCACGCAATGGTCGCTACGCTCGCCCGCCACCGCCGCCCGGCCGGGCGCCCGCGCGACAGGGGACACCATGCCGTCGTACGAAGAACTCAGGGAACTCCTCGACCCCGCGACCACGGTGCTGCTGACCGTCGAGTGCCAGCAGGGTGTCGTCGGCCCGGACGGCGCCCTGCCCGAACTCGCCCGGGCGGCCCGCGCGTCGGGCGCACTGGACAGGATCGCGCGCCTGGTGGCCGCGGCCCACGACAGCGGCGTCCAGGTGATGCACGCGATCGCCGAGCGCCGCCCGGACGGCCGCGGCGCCAACCGCAACGCCCGGCTGTTCCGCGCGGCCGAACGCCTGCCCGTCCAGCAGTTGGTGGGCAGCACGGCGGTCCGTGTCGCGCCGCCCGTCGAGGTCGCCGCCCAGGACCTCGTCCTGCGCCGGCTGCACGGCCTGTCGCCGCTGGCCGGCACCGAGGCCGACGCACTGCTGCGCAACCTCGGCTGCCGCACGCTCGTCGTGACCGGCGTCTCGGCCAACGTGGCGATACCCAACACGGTGTTCGACGCGGTGAACCGCGGCTACACCGCCGTGGTCGTGGCGGACGCCATCGCGGGTGTGCCCGCCGACTACACCCCCGCGATGATCCGCAACACGCTCGCCCTGGTGGCCACCGTCACCACCACGGACGACGTACTGGCCTGTCTGGGGCGGTCCCGCGCGGTCAGGCGAGCGTGATCGAGTCCCCGCTCACCTTGATCTCGGCGGCGGTCAGCCCGCTGGTCGCGGGCCCCTTCTTGACACCGCCGTCCGCGACGCCGAACTGACTGCCGTGGGCGGGACAGGTGATGACGCCGTTCTCCACGCTGTTCACGCGCTGCTTCTGGTGCGGGCACACCGTCGAGAAGGCCTTGAACTCGCCCGCCGTCGGCTGGGTGACGACCACCGACTGATCGGCGAACACCTTTCCGCCGCCCTCCGGGATGTCGGTGGTCTTCGCCAGCACCGCGCCGCCGCCGGCGGAGGAGCCGGACGACGCGTCGGACGAGGTGTCGGAGGAGCCGGACGAGGAGTCGTCGGAGCCCCCGCAGGCGGTGAGCGCGGCGGCGAGGCCGGCCGCGCCCAGCCCCGCGAGGAGGGTGCGGCGGCAGAGCGCGGGCGCGGGCTGGATCGATTCGCTGGACATAGTGGCGGTCCCTTCCACAGATGTGCAGATGTGCAGACGCACCGGGATGCGTTTACTTGAAAGTGCGTCTATTCAACAGGGGGTACGGGCACGTCGCCCGCGCGGTTCAGGCGGTCCGCAGATCCAGCGACTTCTTGATGAAGTCGAGATCCGCGCGCAGCAGGGTGTCCACTACGCCTTCCTCCGTCACCAGATGGGTCGCGCCCGCCAACGGGAGCACGGTGTGCGGCCGGCCCGCCGCGAGCAGCGCGGCCGAGAACCGCAGCATGTGCGCGGGTGCCACGTTGTCGTCGGCCATTCCGTGGACGAGCATCAGGGGACGCGTGAGCTTGTGCGCGTGCGCCACCAGTGAGCAGTGATCGTAGTGCTCCGGGTGCACGTCCGGGTGTCCCAGGTACCGCTCCTTCCAGTGCGTGTCGTACAGCCGCAGCTCCGTCGGGGCCGCGCCCGCGACGGCCGCGTGGAACACGTCGGGGCGGTGCAGCACCGCTCCCGCCGCGAGATAGCCGCCGAAGGACCAGCCGCGGATCGCCACCCGGCCCGTGTCCAGCTCGGGGAAGAGCTCGGCGGCCGCGCGTACGGCGTCCGCCTGGTCCTCGATCACCGGCATCAGCTGGTCCCCGTGGACGGCCGTCGCCCAGGCCCGGTCGCGCCCCGGGGTGCCGCGCCCGTCGACCGACAGCACCGCGAAGCCCTGGTCGGCGAACCACTGGTTCACGGCGTGGTGCCAGCGGTCGGTGTGCACCACCGTCTGCATGCCGGGTCCGGAGTACGAGTGCACGATCACCGGCAGGCGGCGCCCGCCCGGCCCACCGGATCCTGACCCTCCGGGCTCCGCCCCGCCGGGCCCCGGCTCGTGCGACTGCGGCAGGTACAGCGCCGCGCGCAGTTCGCGTGTGCCGAGGGTCAGGAAGCGCGGGCGCGGCCGGGTCACGGGCCGCTCGGCCAGCACCTCGATGTGTCCGGCCGGCACGCCGTCCCGCAGCACCGTCACCGTCCGCCCGTCGAGCGTGGCGCTGTCCAGCACGACGGTGGGACCCCCGACGGCCGCGTGGTGCACACCCGGTGCGCCGGTCAGCCGCGTGAAACCGGCCACCGGGTCGTACGACCACACGTGCGCCTCGGTCGGCTCCTCGCAGGCCGTGAACCAGAGTCTGCCGTCGGCCGCCCCGGACAGCTCGTGGACGTACATGCCCTCCGGCGTGCGGATCCCGGTCGCCGTCATCAGGAGCCCGCGGGACCCCTCCTGGGTGGTGACGACATGGCCGGTGGCGGGGGTGGAAAGAGGTGTTCCGGGGATGAACTCCAGCCAGGCGGCGTCCCTGAGGTGGTGCAGCGTCGTGGTCGCGCCGCTCGCCGCGTCGATCCGCAGCAGGTACGCCGACCGCTGGTCCCGGGTCTGTACGACGGCGAGGGGCCCGTCCGCGTCCCAGTCCGCGTGCGCCACGTACTCGAAGGCCGCGTCGGTCCACTGCCCGCCCGGATGCGCCGCGCCCGCCTCCTTGGGGAGCGCCACGTCGACCCGGCCGCCGTCCAGGCCCACCACGTGCAGGGACAGCAGCGCGTTGGCCGTGCCCGCGGCCGGGTACCGCACCGCGCGCGGTGCCCGCTCGGGGTGCGCGGCGTCGGCGATCCACCACTGCTGGACCGGCGTGTCGTCGACCCGCACCACCAGCAGCACGTCCCCGTCCGGCGACCACCAGAAGGACCGTGTGCGGTCCAGCGACTCGGCCGACACGTGGTCGGGGAGCCCGTAGGTGACGTCCGGGCCCTCCGGTGCGGCCAGCACCCGATCGTCGCTGCCGTCGGCGCGTACGACGTGCAGGGCGCCCCCGGTCACGTACGCGATGTGCGTGCCGTCGGGGCTGGGGCGCGGGGCGACGGCCGGGCCCGCGGTGGGTATCCGGCGGGGCGCGCCCCCGTCCGTGCGGACGGCCCACAGGG
>NZ_VDFC01000115.1 GCF_008369065.1 Streptomyces apricus
CCCCATTTCACCTCACGAAAGAGATCCTCATGTCCGACCAGACCCCGACGCCCGGCACCCGGCCCCTCCTGCGGCCCGTCCAGCTGGGCGCGCTCAAGCTGCCCAACCGCGTCGTCATGGCCCCCATGACGCGCGGCCGGGCCACCCGCGCAGACCTGGCCCCCACCGCCCTGCACGCCACCTATTACGCGCAGCGCGCCGGCGCCGGCCTCATCATCAGCGAGGGAACCTGGGTCAGCGAGGACGCGATCGGCTTCGTCAACGTCCCCGGCATGTACAGCGAGGCCCAGACCGCCGGCTGGGCCGAGGTCACCGCCGCCGTGCACGCCGCGGAGGGCAGGATCGTCTCGCAGCTCGGTCACGTCGGAGCGGTCTCCCACCCGGACCACCGCGGCGGCCGCCTCCCCGCGGGGCCTTCGGCGGTCAACCCCGAGGAGATGTCCTTCACCCCCGACGGCCCGAAGGACACCCTCACCCCGCGCGCCCTGACCGCCGCGGAGATCGCCACCACGATCAGCGACTACCGGCAGGCCGCGGCCAACGCCCTGCGCGCCGGCTTCGACGGCCTGGAGATCCACGCGCAGGTGTCGCACCTCGTGGCCCAGTTCCTCAACCCCCGCCTCAACCGGCGCACCGACGCCTACGGCGGCAGCAGCGAGAAGCGGGCCCAGTTCCTCCTCGACGTCGTGGACGCCGTCAGCAGCGTGTGGGACAGCGACCGCATCGGCATCAAGCTGTCCCCCTACTGGAAGGGCGGGCCCGCCTTCACCGCGGACGCCGAGGCGCTGGCCGACTACGACCAGCTCCTCAAGCGCCTGAACGACGGCAACCTGGCGTACCTCCACCTCGTCGGCCCGGAACCCGACGCGGGCACCGACGACACCTTCACCGCCTTCGCCCGCTACCGCGCCCACTACCGGGGAGCCGTCATCGCCAACCTCGGCTTCACCCAGGACACCGGCGACGAACTGCTCGAACGGGGACTGGCGGACGCGGTCTCCTTCGGCGCCCCCTTCATAGCCAACCCGGACCTCGTCGACCGGTTCGCCCACGGCCACCCCCTCGCCGCCGGCGACCACGACACGTACTACGAGGGTGGCACGCGGGGATACACGGACTACCCGACCGTGAGCGGCTCCTAGCTCTCACCGAAGTCCGACGTCCGACGCGAAGCCCGAAGCCCGAAGCCCGAAGTCCGACGTCCGAAGTCCGGAGCCTGAAGTCCCGGTGGGCCGGCCACGAGCCGCCGGCCGGTCGTGCGCGGGCAGCCCTTAGGATGGCGGGGTCCTCGAAAACATCGTCCGGCGGAGGCCCTCGTGACCAGATCGACGCGGTCGTCGGACACCGCCCGCGCCGACCAGGCCGACATCCAGGCGGTGAGCCGGGTCAGCCAGATCCTCTCGCTGTTCGAGCCGGCCATGCCGGAGGTGACCACGGGGGAGGTCGCCGAACGGCTGGGCCTGAACCGCACCACCGCCTACCGGTACTGCACGTCGCTGGTCGCGGCCGGTCTGCTGGAGCGCAACGCCGAGGGCGCGTACGTGCCCGGCGGCCTGCTGCTCCAGCTGGGCGCCTTCGCCATCGGTCACCGCCGTGTCGTCAACCTGGCGCCCCGTCACATGCAGGCGCTGTCGCGGGCCACCCGGACCAGCGCGGTGCTCAGCCTCTGGGGGCTCACCGGACCGGTGGTCTCCCGCGTCGAGGAGAACCTGTCCGCGGTCGTCATCGTGTCCGTGCGGGTCGGCAGCCACCTGCCGCTGGACACGGCCCAGAGCAAGGTCTTCCTCGCCTACCACGCCGACCAGTTGTCCATGGAACGGCTGATGGCCAACCTGCCCGGCCCCGCCCGGGACGAGCTGCGCGCCGACGTGGAGCGGGTCCGCGCCGTCGGCCACTGCTTCGCCATGGGGACTCCGGGCGTCGTCGCGGTGGCGGCGCCCGTCTTCGACGAGTACGGCATCTGCGCCACCCTCGCCGTCGTCGCTCCGGACAACACGCTGCCGATGTCGGACGACGCCCCCGAACTGCGCGCCGTCGTCGACGCCGCACGGGCCCTCACCCGGGAACTCGGCGGCCATTACACACCGGACGACGTGGAGCGGCCCGCCGTCTAGCCGGCCGGCGGGACCGACAGGGCCGGCGGGATCGACAGGGCCGGCGCGCGTCAGGAGAGCGCGGGGATCGTGTCGTCGTCGGCCATGTCGACGTCCTTGGTCTCGGGCCCGAGGAAGCCGCCGAGACTGATGAGCACGCCGGCGAGCGCGAGCAGGACGACCGGGGCGACGTGCTCCGGCACGGCTCCGCCGAGCTGCTGCAGGTAGAACTGGTAGAACGCCGGCGCGATGAGCGCGAGGCTGTAGCCGACGCCGTACCCGGTGGACCGCACACCGGCCGGGAACCGCTCGGTCAGATAGGCCGCGATGGGACCGAACGTGCCGACGGTCAGGACGCCGATCAGCGAACCCCAGCCGAGCGCGGCGCCGATCCCGCCGTCCGAGGCCATCAGGAGGGAGTAGGCGCCCGAGCCGAGGAACAGGACCACCAGGCCGTAGCCCATGTAGAAGCGCCGTCTCCCGATGCGCTGGGACAGCAGGCCGTAGAGGGGGAAGGACAGCGCGGCGGCACCGTTCATCACGAGCATGACCAGGGTGACCTGCTCGCTCGACAGGCCGAGGTGGCTCTTCAGCTGGGCGGGGGTCACGGCCGCCTGCATGTTCGTCGCCAGCCAGACACCGGTCATCAGCACGAACACCTGCCCGAGGGCCCTGGGGTACTGCTTCAGCAGCCGCAGGAAGGGCAGCTTGTGCCGCTCGCCGGTCACTTCCGCGGGCGGTTCGTGCACCTGGGTGAGGTAGTAGCGGAACAGCAGGGCCGCCAGCACGGCGCCGATCAGGAACGGCACCCGCCAGCCCCACTGCACATAACTGCTGTGCAGGCCGCTGGAGCCCATCAGGTTCAGCATCAGCAGGGTGATCCCGGCGATCACGGCGTACGCGGCGGGTGAGGTGGACGTCATGACCGAGGCGTACAAGCCCCGTTTGTGCCGGGGGCTCCACTCCATCGCGAGCGGCACCGCGGTCGTGTACTCGCCGCCCAGGAAGACCCCGTCGACGAATCTCAGGGCGATCAGCAGGCCGATCGACCACGCCCCGATCGTCTCGTGCCCCGGCAGGCAGGCGATGAGCAGGGTGATCACACCGAAGCCACCCACCGCGACGAGGGTGGTGCGCTTGCGGCCCACCGTGTCGGCGAAGTGCCCGAAGATCACCGCGCCGAGCGGACGGCCGATCAGCGTCGACGCGAAGACCAGCGAGGACAGCAGGGCCGTCGTGCTCGCGCTCAGCCCGGCGGACTGGAAGTAGATCATCGCCGGTGCCAGCACCACGATCGGCAGGTAGATGTCGAACTGGTCGACGAAGTAGGCCAGCGTCCCGCCGCGGACCGCGGCGCGCACCTTGTCGAGGTCCGGACCGTGCGGCGGCAGGGGGCGGGACGTGTCCGGGGCCGCGGACTGCGGCTCGGTGGCGGGTGGCGGTGTGGACATCGTCGTCCTCCGGGGTGCCGTGGGCTGCTTGCAGTTCACGCTCTGCCGCGTTCACAGCAATGCGAACTGAAGGTTCACGAAGCGAACAGGCATACCGTAATCAGCCACCGTGGCGCACACAAGACTCATGACCGGGGTTGACACCTGGTCTCATCGTGAACTCATACTTCGTAATGCGAACGAAGGGTGAGTCCATGAAAAAGAGTCCCGCCATCGCTTCCGTCCTCCACGGCCTGGTCGACATGCACGTCCACTCCGGTCCCAGCCCGTTTCCCCGCCGGTTCGACCACGTCGAGGCCGCGCAGGACGGCGCCAGGATCGGCCTGCGCGCCATGGTCGCCAAGTCCCACCACCACAACACCCAGATGGACGTCCTGGCGATGAAGGACCGGCTGGCCGGCGTCGCCGCCACCGTGCACGGCGGCATCGCCCTCAACAGCACCGTCGGCGGACTGAACGTGCACGCCGTGCGCATGTGCCTGCGCATGGGGGGCAAGGTCGTGTGGTTCCCGACCATCTCCTCGGGCCGGCACATGGACTGCCACCCCGAGGACGGGTCGTTCCCGACCACCACCGTGCCGCTGACCCTGGAGCGCATCGACATCGTCGACGAGGGGGGTGAGCTGAAGCCCGAGGCGGTCGAGATCCTCGACGAGATCAAGGAGCAGCGGGCCGTGGTCAACGGCGGCCACATGTACCCCGAGTACATTCGCACCCTGTTCCACGCCGCCAAGGAGCGGGGCATCGAGCGGATGGTGGTCAGCCACCCCGACTTCGTGATCGGCGCCGACCGGTCCCTGTGCCGCGAACTCACCGGTCTCGGCGCGTACCTGGAGCACGAGGTCGGCCACTACGACCCCGAGGGACCGGAGCGCTGGGACCCGAAGCGGCTGATGGACTGGATCGAGGAGATCGGCCCCGAACACACCGTCCTCGCCTCGGACTTCGGCCAGGACACGAACCCGAAGCCGGTGGACGCGTGGCTGCGGGTCGCCGGGGCGCTGCTCGACCTCGGACTGCCGGAGAAGGACCTGCGGCGCATGGTGTGCGACAACCCGGCGCGCCTGCTCGGCCTCGACCCCACCGACTGACCCGGTCCTGGAGCCCCTCCGGATTCCCCCG
>NZ_VDFC01000116.1 GCF_008369065.1 Streptomyces apricus
CCCTGAGCCCCGCCCTCGTCGAGGCCGACTCCCTCGCATACCTCACTCTGGAGCGGACCGCCCAAGGCGCGGACACAGGACCCCGGTTCCGCCTGGGAGCCGTCGGCTACGGCACGGCCGGCGCCGATCTCGCCGAGCGGATCTGCGCGCAGATCCGTGCCTGGAGTCCGGCCCGGACCGCCGAACCCGTGGTCACGGCCTACCCCGCGGACACACCGGACAGCGACCTCGCCGACGGATCCGTGATCGACCGGCCCTCCGTGCGGCTCGTCATCGCCTACTGACCTTGGTGGCCTGACSCAGACAGGCGTGGCCGTTAACAGGCGCGGCCGCGCCCACCGAAACAAGAACAGCGCTGCGTCGGAACATGGTGGGCACCCCTCCGCGCGGTTCGCCTCACAGTCAGTGCACCGCCGCACTGCCCGTCGCCTCGGATTTCTTGCTGATCGTAAGTACGTCATGAGCTGGAATCTTTAGGGCAGATCTTTGCCGATTGCTATATAGATTTCTTTCATTTCCCAATTAACATATCAGCGTTCGGGATTTGAAAGGGCTTTGCACCAATCGCTATCGGTGGACCGAATTTACTTGAACCGAAAGTAGCCACAGCATTCCGGCACCGTCTGCATCCCCACGTTCAGCGAATCTCTCCGGCTCTACCGTGTCACCGATCCCCAACGGTTCGACAACCGCCGCCACTCCCTGAACCTCGAACCGCACACCGAGTGGGCGAACCGCCTCCAGGTACAGGTCCTGCCGCTCGATCACACAGTTGCCTCCGGCTGACCCAACAAGCCCCGTCGGGCCGCAGTCATCAGTCCCGGCTCCCCCTATGGCCGGCGGATCACGTGGGCTGCGGCCCGACGGCTCCACTCCCTGCCCTGAGGACTCACCTCCATGCCATCCTTACGCGCACCAGGCCAGTGCGCAGCCATTGCCCTCCCAGCTCTCTCACACTGGGGGCCCGCCGATGCCCTTCTCTGACATGGGCTTGACAATTCCGCACCCTGCCGGCCGGGATGCCGACCTGCGCGTCGCGCTGGAGGATCTGCGGCTGAATCGGTGGCTGTCCACGAAGGAGCTGCTCGCCAGGACGGATTCCTGGTCACTGCGGTGCAGTCGAAGTCAGGTCCTGGGCCGCGCGGCGGTGGATACCGAGGCGATCGAGATGTGGGCCGCGGAGGAGCCCCAGGACTGGAACGCCTGGATGATGCGGGCCCGTGTGCTGAGTGAACGCGTGGTCCTCGCCCACCGCAACAGTGTCTCCCGGCCGCAGCTGATGCAGGCCGTCCTCAAGGCCCGTTACGCGTGCAGTGCGGCTGCGGAGTGGAGGGATGATCCGGTGCCGCCGCTGTGTTTCATGACGCTCGCGCAGGCCGATGACGACCCCGGGCGGCCGCACAGTCCGCTCAACTGGATCGCGCGTGAGGATCTGCTGCCGCCGGGGCCCTGGCGGCTGCTGGATGCGGTGCACCAGCGCGATGCGCACAACCGTGAAGCCTTCCACCGGATGCTCGCCGTCTTCCGCGCCCGCGGCGACGAGCTGATCACCTTCGCGCAGTGGGTGGCGTCCAAGGCTCCCGTGGGGTCCCCGTTGAAGGTTCTGCCGCTGTACGCCTTCGTCGATCAGTACCGCAAGCAGTGGGCAACGCGGCAGACCGCCCACGTGCTCGCGTACTGGGTCACCGAGGACAAAGCCCACTACGCCCGCACAGCGCTGTATGAGTGGTTCGAGCCGACGCAGCCCGCGCCGGGGCAGCCCGACACCCGTTCCCTGCTGGATCTCAACCATCTGGCGCACGCCCTGACGGCCACCGGCGTAGGCCATGCCGGTCCGGTGTTCGAGGCGATCGGCCCGCACGTGACCACCGCGCCGTGGGCCCAGGTCGCCTACGAGCCGCAGGAGTGGCAGGAGGAATTCCTCAAGGCCCGCCGCCCCGCAGTGAGATCCGGGGGCCGCCGATGACCATCCGAGGCCCACCCTCCGCGACCGCGGCCCCTTGCGTTCGCTTCCTCCTTCAAATCACCCAAAGGACTTCTCCGTTGCACTTACCACCCGCATTACGCCGTTTCTCCTCTCCTTCCTTCTCCCCCGAGGTGCCCGATGCCGCACAGACGATCAGCTAGCCGCCGTCCGCTGGACGACGACGCGGCGCTGCGCGGGCACGGCTACACGCCCGAGCTCAAGCGCGGCATGGGCGGCTTCGGGAATTTCGCGATCAGCTTCTCGGTGATCTGCATCCTGGCCGGCGGGATGACCCTGTTCGGCTACGGCCTCAACACCGGCGGCCCCGCCGTCATGCTGTGGGGCTGGGTCGGCATCGGCGCCATGACCCTCATCCTCGGCGCGTGTCTGGCCGAGGTCACCTCCGCCTATCCCACCTCGGGCGGCCTGTACTACATGGCCCACCGCCTCGGCGGCCCGCGCTGGGCATGGGTCACCGGCTGGCTCAACCTCCTGGGCCTGCTCGGCGCGATCGCCGGCATCGACTACGGCTGCGCGCTGTTCGTCGGCGCGTTCGCCAACCTGCAGTGGGGCCTTGAGCCCACACCCGAGACAACAATGCTGATATTCGCCGGCATCCTGCTGCTCCACGGCACCCTCAACACCCTCGGGGTACGCCTGGTCACCGTGCTCAACTCGATCTCGGTGTGGTGGCAGCTCGCCGGCGTCGCACTGATCGTCGGCGCGCTCACCCTCGCCCCGGGCGAGCGCCAGAGCGCCGACTTCGTCTTCACCCATTTCAACAACGGCACCGGCTTCGACAACCCCGTGTATGTGGCCGCACTGGGCTGTCTGCTGGCGGCGTACACGTTCTGCGGCTACGACGCCTCCTCCCACCTGTCGGAAGAGACAAAAGGCGCACAGATCGCAGCGCCCAAGGGCATCGTGCGGGCCATCGCCTGGTCCTGGGCGGCCGGGTTCGTCCTGCTGGCCGGGCTGCTGTTCGCGATCGAGGACTACGCAGGCACCCTGGGCACCAGCACGGGCGTGCCGCCCGCGCAGATCTTCATCGACGTCCTGGGCACCGGCGTGGCCAAGGGGCTGCTCCTGGTCGTGATCGTCGCCCAGTTGTTCTGCGGGAACGCGGAAACAGCCGCCGCCTCCCGCATGGTGTACGCGTTCTCCCGCGACGGAGCCCTGTACGGTTCCGCGACCTGGCGTCGCGTCAGCAGCCGCACCAAGACCCCCGTCCCCGCGGTGTGGCTGTCGGTCGGTGTCGCGCTGGTCCTGGCGCTGCCCAGCCTGTACTCGCCGACCGCCTACGCCGCCGTCACCGCGATCAACGTCATCGGCATCACCCCCGCCTACGTGATCCCGGTCTATCTGCGGCGGCGCTACCCGGAGAAGTTCACGCCGGGCCCCTGGCACCTGGGCGCCTGGAGCCAGCCACTGGGCTGGATCTCGGTGGGCTACGTGAGCGTGCTGACCGTCGTCTTCTGCCTGCCGCAGGCTTCCCCGATCACCGTGCAGTCCTTCAACTACGCCGGCCTCGCCCTCGCGGTGGTCCTGCTCATCGCGTGGCTCACCTGGATCACCAAAGGCCGACGCTCCTACAAGATCCCGCCACTGGGCACCGAAGCCGAAACCGTGGCCCTGTCCGAAGGCGTGCTGTGATGACCCACGAGACCGAACAGAACGACCTGCCCGTCCTGACAGCGGGCTCCCAGCAGCCGGGGAACCTGGTCCGCCTGGTGGAAGAAGGCGAGATCACGACGGTGATGCTCGCGGTCCCCGACATGCAGGGCCGCCTCAAGGGCAAGCTCCACGACGCCCACACGTTCCTGGACCGCTTCGAGTCGAAGATGTGCGCCTACGTCCTGGCCACCGACTGGGACATGAACCCACAGCCGGGATACCGCCTCACCGGCTGGGACGACGGATTCCAGGACCTGCACCTCGTCCCCGACCCGGGCACCATCCGACGGCTGTCCTATCTGCCCGGCACCGTCCTCATCCACGGCGACGCCCACCACCACGGCCAGCCCATTGACGTCGCCCCGCGGCAGATGTTGCGTCAGCAGATCGCTGAGCTGGCCTCCCTCGGGTACCGGGCCAAGGTCGGCATCGAGAGCGAATTCCTGCTCTACAAAGGCACCCCAGCGCAGGCCCGCCGCCGCGGATACCGGGGACTCGCCCCCGCCTCGCCCTACAACCTCGACTACGCCCTCGACCACCCGCCCGCCCTGAGCGCCTTCTTCCACGACCTCCGCGAAGCACTGCACGCGGCCGGCTGCCCGCCCGAGGCGATCAAGACGGAAGGAGCACCCGGCCAGATCGAGGTGACCTGGCCCTACG
>NZ_VDFC01000117.1 GCF_008369065.1 Streptomyces apricus
GGACAAGGGGGCGCAGGGTTTGGCGGCGGACGTGGTGCGGGGCCCCGGTGGCCGGTCGTGGGACGGCCGGTCATGAGGCCGGTCGCGGAGGCCGGGGACGGCGGCCGGTGACTGGCGGTGGCGTTGGCGACCGGGACCGCGACCAAGGCCGGGACCGTGCGGCCGTGCCCCGCGTCCGGTCCGGGCGGGTGCGCCCGGTCAGGTCCACCGGCCGGATCCGCCGGTCTCGGTGCGGCCGGTCAGCCGGTGCAGGAGCGCGCCGCGGCGCACCTTCCCGGTGCCGGTGCGCGGCAGCAGGTCCCAGGTGAGCACCGTCGGCGGCTGCAGGGGCGGCAGACCGGCCACCGCCCGCCGCCACGCCTCCACCTCCAGGGCACCGTCCTCGGTGACGACCACGGGCAGCGGCGGCTGCCCGGGAACGGCGAGGACGACGACCTCCAGGGCCTGCGGCAGCCGGTCCTCCAGCAGGTCCTCGGTGCGCAGGCAGCTCAGCTGCGGGGTGCGGTCCACCTCGCGGTCCAGGAGTTCCACCGTGCCGTCGCGGTGGCGGATCCCGAAGTCGCCGGTGCTCCACCAGCGTCCGACGTGCTTGGCCGCCCACCGGTCGGCCTCGCCCGGATAGGTGAGGGCGCAGGCCGGGGTACGGGCCAGCAGGAGACCGGGGCGGCCGCGCGGGACGGGCCGCAGGGTGTCGGGGTCGACCACCCGCAGCCGTGTCCTGACGGGGACGGGCCGGCCCAGGTTGCGCGCACCGGCCCGGTCGCCCGACGGGCGGGCGGCGCGGCGGGTCGAGCGGCGGGTGTGGAAGCGGAAGGTCAGCGGACCGGTCTCGGTCTGCCCCCAGCCCTGCATCCACAGCGGTGCGCGGTGCCCGCTGGCCTCCAGGTAGGCGCGCAGGACGGGAGGGTGCACGGCGTCGTAGGTGCTGATGAACAGGCGTACGTCGCGGAAGGCGTGGTCCAGCCGCCGGGTCAGCGGCCGCAGCCGTACGTACGCGACGGGCAGCGCCTCGACCACGGTCGGCGGGCGGGCGCGCAGCAGCGGGTCGGCGGTGTCCGGGTCCGCCCTGCTGAGGATGGTCAGCGCGCGCGGGGCCAGGCACAGCACACTGGCGGTCCAGCAGAAGGTCCTGCCGTGCGCGAAGGCGCTGGCGTTGGCGAGGACGTCGTCGCGGCGCAGCCCGATCCGGGGGTAGCGCACGGTCTCGAAGCGGGCCAGTTTGCCGATGATGGTGCGGGTGGAGTGCACCACCAGTTTGGGCACGCCGGTGGTGCCCGACGTGTGGTGGACGACGAGGGGGTCGTCGTCGTGCCGGGACCGCGGCGCGGGCGCGTCGTGACCGCGCACGTCGTCCGGGCCGAGGGCGCCGGGCGCCGGGCCGTCCAGGGTCATGACCGTGCGGGCGAGCGCGCCCGGGTCGTGTCCCGCGCGGCGGCAGTGCTCCAGCAGGGCGGTGGTGGTCACCAGCAGCGCGGGCCGCAGCCGGTCCAGCAGGACCGCCAGGACGTGCGGCGCCAGGTGCGCGGACAGCTGGGCGGGCACCGCGCCGATCCGTACGGCGGCGCAGGCCAGCAGGTCGTAGTCCCAGTGGTTGTCCTTGACGATCGCCACCCGGTCGCCGCGGCCGGCTCCCGCGGCGGTCAGCCGGCCTGCCAGATCCCGTACCAGCACGGCGAGTTGCGGCACGGTGTAGTCGGTTCCCCGCTCGGGCGCGAGATCGAAGGGGCGGTCCAGGTGGACGCGGGTGGCGGTGCCGCGGTCGGCGCACCGGTCGAACAGGACGCCCATGTCATGGGGTTTCACGATGCCGTCTCCTGACTCCGCGGTGCGGGGCGGCCGGTGCGCGCGGGCAGCCGGGCCAGGACGCGGGAGGCGGCGAGGGCGCCGGAGCGCACCGCCCCCTCGCTGGAGGGCCGCAGCATCACCCAGTCGCCGGCGTACTCCACCGGGCGCGGGCCGCGGGCCATGAACCGGGCCCGCAGTCCCAGGGCCCGCGGGGTCGCCTCGGGCAGGCCGTGCGGGTGGGCGTGCACGAAGGACTGCCGGGTGGCCGCGTCCAGTCCGGGCACGTACCGCCGGGCCGCCGCGGTGAGCCGGTCGACGACCTCGGAGTGCGGCGCGCGCAGCAGGTCGGGGAGGGTGCGGGCGTCGGCCATCAGGGTCAGCAGGCCCTTGCCGGCCGGGGCCCGCCGCGGGTTCTTGACGTGGTCCACGACGACGCAGGACAGCACCGGGTCCTCGGCCCGCGGGGTGAGCAGCAGGTACGACGGGCGGTCGCAGACCGGGGCGAGCGGCCGGTCGAGCAGGCAGCTGACCTTCAGGGCGGGGGTGAAGGTGGAGGCCGCGAGGTAGGCGGCCGCGTCCGGGTCCGGGTCGGTGTGCAGCCGGGCGGCGACGGGGGCGGGCACGGCCAGCACCGCGGCGCGGGCGGTGACCACCCCGTCGTCCAGGTGCAGTCGTACGGTGCCGAGGCCGTCGGTGACCCGGCGGACCGCGCGGCCGGTGACCACGTCGAGTCCGTCGGCCAGGCGGCGGGCCAGCAGGTCCATCCCGTCGCGGTAGGTGCGCCAGTCGGCCGGGGGCCCCACCGCCAGCAGCAGGGCGACCAGCGGGGCGGCGGCGGAGCGCTCGGTGTCCCAGCCGAAGAAGCTGCCGCACAGCGGCTGGAGGAGGTAGTCGTGCAGGTCCCGGTGGTAGTGGCCGGCCAACTCCGCCACCGTGGCCGCGCCCAGGGGCGTGTGCTCGGGGTGGTCGTCGTCGAAGGCGCCGCGGCGGCGGGAGCTCCAGAGCAGCAGCCTGGCCAGGTCGACGCGGGCCCGGGGGGACAGGCCGGCGCCGGTCAGCGGCGCGCGGCGGTCCGCGGCGCCGGGGKGGTTGCGGTCGCCGCGGCGGACCGCGACGCAGGCGCCGATGCGCGGCACCTCCTCGGGCGGCACACCGAGCCGGGCCAGCAGCTCCCAGGTGGCGCGGTAGCCCCGCGACGAGATCTGCTCCGCGCCGGTGTCGACGGTGTAGCCGTCGTGGCGGAAGCTGTGCATGCGTCCGCCGGCGTGCGGTTGCTCCTCGTAGACCCGCACCGCCAGTCCGGCGCGGCGCAGTTCGTGCGCGGCGGTCAGCCCGGCGACGCCGGCCCCGACCACGGCGACGTCCAGCTCCGGTGTCATGTGCCGCCTCCCGACGCGGAGTTCGGGGCCCAGTGCAGGGCGGCGGCCAGCAGGTTCGCGCCGATCAGCAGGACGGTGGCGACCCGGTGCACCACGAAGCCGCGCCTGCGGGCCTGCATGATGTCGCCCTCGGCGCCGCCCGGCGGGAAGCCGATGAGGTACTGCCGTACGCGCAGCACGGTCACCGGTGCCATCCACAGCACGAACCACCACGGGGCGAGCCCGGTCGCGGAGGCGAACACCGCGGTCGCGCACTCCGCGGCCGACAGCACCCCGACGAACACGGCGTTGCCCCGCGGGGTGGTCACGGCGGCCACCGTCAGCCGGCCGGCCTCGCGGTCCCCGTCGACGTCGTTGGTGTTGGAGTAGACCCCGAACAGCAGCGGGCCGAACCCGAACAGCACGCCCTGCACCAGGACGAACCCGCTGAAGGAGCCGGTGACCAGACCGTACGGCGCGATCACCAGGGCGGCGCCGAGCCCGGCCAGGAACACCTCCTGGAACCCGCGGTAGCTGATCTGCAGACCGTAGGAGTACTGCAGCGCGACGGCGAACACCACCCCGGTCAGCACCAGCGTCCACAGCGGGCGGTGCGGGGCGAGCGCCGCGGCCGCGCCCCACAGCGCGGCGCCGGCCGCCGCGGTGACACCGGCGAAGCCGAGCGCCTCGCGGGGGGTGAGGGTGCCCGCGACGAGCGGTTTGCGCAGCCGTTTGCGGCGGGGGTGGTCCGGGCCGTAGTTGCGGGCGTCGCTGCCGTCGCGGAAGCCGGTCACGTCGTCCAGGGCGACCATGGCCATGACGACGAAGACCTCGCCGAGCAGGAACAGCGCCAGCGTCAGGGCGACGGGCGCCAACTGTCCCGCGGACGTCAACTGCCCCGCGCGCAGGGCCTGTACGGCGGGCGGTGCCACCACGGCGACCACCACCGCCATGCTCAGGTAGTAGTCGTACACGTCGAGCTTGCCCAGCCGGGCGTAGCTGCGGACCTTGGACTCGGGCCGGACGCGGCCGAGCGAGGGGAGTGCCGCGGGGACGGGGTGGGAGTGGTCGGTCATGGGTGCTGCCTTTCCTCGGGCCGGTGGGAGACGGCCGCGGGCAGTACGGGAC
>NZ_VDFC01000118.1 GCF_008369065.1 Streptomyces apricus
GGGCGGGGTCCAGGAAGCCCCCGGCCTGCGGGGCCGCCACGACGAGGAGTCCGTTCGGGGCCGGGTCCGCAGCCCGGTCCGGTGCGTCCTCGCCGAGGTCACGGACACGCCGTGCCCGGGTCCCGTGGCCGGTCCGCCCGATGCGCCTCATCCTCCGGCGTACGGTGCGCATCGTGCGTCCGGCCAGGGAGAGATCCGCGGTCCCCCGCACCGCCCCGGCGTCCGGTCCGAGGGCGTCGAGGCCGGTCTCGCGGGTCCACACCTCGACGCCCGTCCCGGAGCAGCCCGTCACGGCGGGCGTCCAGGAGTGCGCGACGGCCTCGTCCATGAAGCGTTCGATCGCGCCCGGCCAGGCCTCGGCGTCGCCGATCGGGTCGCCGTCGGCGAGCATCACTCCGGAGACGACGCGGTAGGTCACGGCCGCCCTGCCGCTCGGCGAGAAGACGACCGCCCGGTCGCGGCGGAGCGCGCAGCGGCCGAGCGGGTCGCGTCCGCCGTGTTCGTCCAGCAGGGCGCGCAGCCGTGCCGCGTCGTCCTCGGTGAGGCGCGTCGCCGGGTGCTCGGGGCGTAAGGCCAGGTGGACCGTGGTCACGGCGGTCAGCAGGCCGAGCGCGCCGAGCGAGAGGGCCACCGTCGAGGACGTGGCGCCGGTGTAGTCGAGGGGCCCCCGGAGGCCCGACAGCCCGTACAGCACGTGCTCGATGCGGTCCGCGAAGCTCGGGTCGCCGACCATGCGGTCCGGGTGGACGCTGACGACGACCAGGCCGAGGACGAGCGAACCGGCGCCCATCAGGACGAAGTTGGCCACCGCCCGCCAGCGGCTGCGCGGGCCGGGCGGCGCCGTGAACCCGTCCCGGTGGCGCAGCAGCACGGCCAGCAGCGCGAGCGGGACGAGGACGCCGGCGAGGGAGTGCCGGTGGGCGAACTGGGCGAGCGCGCCCGCCGGGAGGAGCACCACCGCGGCCCGCCACGCCCGCCGCCTGCGCCGGCGCAGCCCGTGGGCCAGGAGCAGCAGCAGGACGCCCGCGCCGAGCGACAGGGCGGCGGCGGACGGGTCGAGCGCGCCCGGTGGCACCTCGACGAGGGTCTGCGCGCCGCCGTGCCGGAAGCGCGGGACGACGCCCGCGGCGACGTCCAGGACCCCCACGAGGGCGCAGGCCCCGGCGGTCCAGGCGGGGACGGTCTCGGGACGCGGCCCCCGGAGCGCCGTCCGGGATCCGCGCAGTGCCGCTCGCGAACCGCGGAGCACCGCCCGGGAGCGGCGCGTCCGTTGCGGAACGTCGCCGGACTTCTCCCGATCTATCCTGACAGACATCGCATCCCGTGGTTCTGCGAGAGACCTTGAATCCGGTGCCAATCCGGCATCCGGCGACATTGCGCCCTCTAGGACGGAGTCCTGGGGAACCAGGTTCACTCGCCTCGGGAAAGCCGCTCCAAAGGGTGAGGAAAGACCTGTGCAAGGCACCGTGAGGGCGGCGCCGGCCCACCGGTCGGAAAGCGCGGACGGGAACAGCCCATGGGTCTCACGAGCGACAAGGTGCTGGCACTGGTGGTCCTTTCGGCCGTACTGCTGTTCGCCGGCACGGTGTGGTCCTGGCCGCGGCTGGCGCGCGGCGGCGCGCTCGTCGTGGCGGGGCGGATCGCCGTGCTGACGACCACTCAGGTCGCCGTCCTCGCCTCGGTCGGCCTGGGCGCCAACCAGGCCTTCGGTTTCTACGCGAGCTGGGCCGACCTGTTCGGCCGGGAGTCGGGACAGGGCGTCGTGGCCGACCACGACGCCGGGGCCGGGTCGCTGGAGGTGGTCGGCACCCGGCGGGTCAACGTGCCGGGCGGGGCGCGGCCGCAGATCGGCGGCCGGCTCCAGGAGGTCCGTGTGGTGGGCCGCCGGACGCACCTCGCGAGCCCCGCGTACGTCTATCTGCCGCCGGAGTACTTCCAGCCGCGCCACCGCACCCGTGCGTTCCCGGCCGCCGTCGTGCTCACCGGCTATCCGGGGACGGCGGCGGCGCTCGTCAAGGGCCTGCACTATCCGCAGACCGCCCACGCGCTGGCCGCGAGCGGCAGGATGCGGCCGATGATCCTGGTCATGATGCGGCCGACCGTGGCGCCGCCGCGCGACACCGAGTGCGTGGACGTCCCCGGCGGCCCGCGGACCGAGTCCTTCTTCGCCGAGGACCTCCCCGAGGCCGTGGCGCGGCACTACCGGGTGGCCGGGGGAGCGCGGGGCTGGGGCGTGGTCGGCGACTCGACGGGGGGCTACTGCGCGCTGAAGCTCGCGATCCATCACCCGCGGACGTACGCCGCCGGGGCGGGCCTCTCCCCGTACTACCGTCCGCCGCGCGACGCGACGACGGGCGACCTCTTCCACGGGGACGGGCAACTGCGCGACGACGCCGACCTGTTCCGGTACCTGGAACGCCACCCCGCTCCCGACACCTCACTGCTCGTCAGCACCAGCCGGCACGGCGAGGACAACTACCGGGAGACGCTGCGGTTCGTCGACCTGGTCGCGGCGAAGCGACCGACCCGGATCTCGTCGATCGTCCTCGACAGCGGCGGGCACAACTTCAACACCTGGCGGCGGGAGATCCCGGCGACCCTGGAGTGGCTCAGCCGGCGGCTGGACGGGCGTTGAGCCGACGCCGGCCGGGAGCGCTGCCGAAGCCGTTCGCGAATACGCGGCCGGGCCGTGGAATTCATCCCCGGGCCGCGTCCCCTTTTCGATCTCCCGAATACGAAACGTCCGACTCCGGGGAAACCGCGCGGCAGTTGGGCGCTCGTCCGCGGACTGCCGGCGGACCGTCCGCGGACTGCCGGGGGCCGTCGGCGACACGGGTGTGCGGGCCGGTGCGGGGGCCGGGTGACGGGCCATAAGGGGCCCGTGCGGCAATTTTCGGGTGAAGGGACGGTGGGAAGGTTTCGGTGTGGCTGCGTTTTTGTCTCACGGGGCACCATCATTCGCCTACGCGCGGTAAGTTTCTGGCCATGCCACGAGGACGTCACCGCCATTCCCCACCTCTGCACCGGCTGTTGCCCCCCTCGGCGATCGCGGGCGTCTCCGCCGTCTGCGCCGTGGGGCCATGGCTGTTCTCCGCACCCTGGGTGCTGCGCGGACTGGCCGCGGCCGCCGCGCTGACGGCCGTCGTCGGCGCGGTCGTCATGCGCCGCTGGGACGCGTCGGCGGGCAGGCGCGTCGCAGACCTCGCACGCGGGCGTGCGAGCGACGAGTGGCGTCACGAGGAGCGGGTCGCCGAACTGGAGAGCGATCTGGAGGAGTCGCGCGAGCTGCGCACCAAGCTGGAGCAGCGGCTGCGCGCCAAGCGGACCGAACTGGCCGGGCTGCGCAACGAACACGCCGCGCTGCTGCGGCGGTACGCCACGGCGGAGACCGAGCGCGCCACCGCGCTGGAGGGCCGCCGGCTGCTGGAGATAGAGACGACCGCGCCGGTCCCGGAGCTGACCGCCGCGGAGGCGGAGGCGGAGGCCGACGCGGCGACGGCCGGGACCGCGGGTTCCGGGGAAGCCGCCGGTACGGCGTCCGAGGCGGCGGTGCCAGAGGCCACCACGGCGACGGTCCAGGCCGCCCTCGCGGCGTCCTCGGCGGCCTCGGTCCTCTACGTGAAGGCCAACGCGGCGCTGGAGCGGCTGGCCGGAGCGGCCGTCACCGGACCGGCCGCGGGCACCGACGGCGATGCCGACGCGACTGCGGCGGACGGCTCGACCGAGACCGAGACCGAGACCGAAGCGCAGGCACAGGGTCAGGCAGAGGTCGGGTCCGGCTCCGGCGACGACACCACCGCCGCCGCCGAGGCGGAGGACACGGCCGGGGCCCCCGCGAAGGCGGCCGACCCCGCCTCCGCCGCGTCCGGTCTAGCACGGACTGGCGCCGCGGCGAGCGTTCCTGCGCAGGCCGCGGCCGATGCCGACGGCGCCACCGCCGAGACCAAGGCCGAAACCACCGACGAAGCCGCCGCGGCGAGCGGCCCGGCTCCGGAGGACCCCGGGCCGGCCACGCCCCCCAAGGGCGGCCCGGCCAGGCGGACGTCCGCAAAGGGCGCCGCCCGCAAGGGCTCGCCCGCACCGGGCGGCCCCGGCAAGGGGGCGCTGCGGCCCGGCGGTTCGCCGAAGGCCGCGTCCGCGGCCGGCGGCACGATGACGGCCGCTCCGGCCGAGGGCGAGACCCGGCAGGAGGGTGAGACGCCGGGGAAGCCCGGGGCGGTCGGCGGACACGGCCGTACGGCCGCCGCGACCC
>NZ_VDFC01000119.1 GCF_008369065.1 Streptomyces apricus
CGGCCGCCGCCCCCGGATCCTCGTACTGTCGGCCGACGACGAGGCCGCACTGCGGCGGTACGCCGTACGCCTGCGGGCGTTCCTGGCCGACGGCGCGAACGCTCCGCAGGACGGCGCGGACGCCTTCGAGGACGGTATGAACGCCTCCGACGAGGGCGCTGGGGATGCCGGGGACGCCGGCACCCTGCTCGACCTGGCCTACACCCTGCAGTGCGGACGGAGCGCCCTGTCCCACCGGCTGGCGTTCACCGCCGGAGACCGGGACGAGGCGGTCCGCGCCCTGGACGCCCACCTGGACGCCGGCCCGGACGCCCGCCCGGACGCCCGTGCGGAGGGCGGCACGGCGGGCCGGAAGCCCGTGCACACGGGTGTCGCACCGCGCCGGCCCCTGCCGGCGGCGGCCCCCGGCGAGCTGGCGGATCTCGCGCGGCGCGGGGAGTGGGACACCATCGCCCGCGCGTGGGTGGAGGGCACTTCCTGGGCGTGGCAGGAGCTGTACACGGCGGACGAGAGTCCGCGCCGGACGCCCGCCCCGTTGTACCCGTTCGGCCGCGCACGCTACTGGCTCGACGACGTCGGACCGGACACCCCGGCGGCGGGGCGTTCCGGCGGCGGCCCGGACGCCGGTCTGCGCGCGGCCCTGGCCGCCCTGCCGGAGAGCGAGCGGCACTCCTTCCTCGTGCAGCGGCTCCGGGCGGAGCTGGGGGAACTGCTCCAGTACCCGCCGGACGTCCTGCCCGACCCCGACCGCGGCTTCGTCGAACTCGGCCTGGAGTCGGTCTTCGCCGTCCGGCTCGGTACCCGGATCGAGGAGGAACTCGGCGTGCCGATGTACGCGACCGTCACGTTCGACCACCCGACCGTCACGGAGCTGGCCCGCCACCTGCTGGAGGAAATCGGCCCGGACACCCCCGCCGGCGCGGGGCCCTCCGGGCACGCCGGGGCCGCCGGCATCCCGGAGCCGCGGTTCGAGGAGGTGTTCTACGAGGGGACCTGGGAGGCCGCCCCTCTCCCGGACCCGGACCCGAACCCGGACCCGGAATCGGAATCGGAATCGGTCCTGGAATCCGACCTGGCCGGTGGTCCCGGCGTCTGGTCGTCGGGAGCGGTGGTCCTCGACACGGACGGGACGCTCGCCGGGGAGCTGGCCCGCCGGGTGCGCGACCTGACCCCGGACGACATCCCGGTGGTACTGGTGCGGCCGGGCAAGGAGTACGAACGGACCGGCGACGACCACTACACCGTACGGCCGGGTCACGAGCAGGACTTCGCCCGGCTGCTGAAGGACCTGGAGGCCGGGCCCACCGGCGTGCCCGGGGTCTTCGTCCACTGCTGGGCGCGCGGCACCGGTACGGCGGACCCGGACCTCGACGCACTTCTCGACGCCGGTGTCCGCTCGGTGTTCCCGCTGGTCAGGCAGCTCGCCGCACGGCCCGGCCCGGTGCGTCTGCTGGTGGTGGACGCGCACTGCGCGGACGAGGGGCCGCATCCGCTGGCGGAGGCGTTCGGCGGGTTGGACCGCTGCGTGCGGCACGAGAACCCCCGGCTGGTCTGCCAGTCCCTGGCCGTCGCCGGGGAGACGGCGGACGCAGGTCCCGGCGCGGCGCGGGTGATCGAGGCGTGCGGCGCGGAACTCGGCGTCGTGGATCCGCCGTCCGAGGTCCGCTACGGGCCGCACGGGCGTCTCGTCCGCCGGATGCGGCGGCTCTCCCCGCCCACGGGGGAGCGGCAGCCTCCCGCGTGGGCCCCGGGCGGCACGTTCCTCGTCACCGGCGGCATCGGGGCACTGGGGCTGGCGTTCGCCGGGCATCTGGCCCGGCACGCCCCCCGCTGCAGCCTGGTGCTCGTCGGCCGCTCGGCGCCGGACGCCGAGCAGCGGAAGGCCGTCGACCTGATCGCGGAGACCGGCGCCACCGTCGAACACGTCGTCGCGGACGTGGGCCGTGAGGACGACGTACACCGCCTGCTGGAGCACGTGCGGAGCCGGTACGGCGGACTCGACGGGATCGTCCACGCCGCGGGCCGCATCCAGGACGCGCTGCTGTCCAACAAGACCCCGCACGACGTGGACGAGGTCCTGTCGGGGAAGCTGGCCGGCGCCGTCCACCTGGACGCGCTCACCCGGGACGACCCGCTGCGGTTCTTCGTGTCGTTCTCCTCCCTCACGTCCCTCACCGGCAACGCCGGCCAGAGCGACTACGGCTACGCCAGCGCCTTCCTCACTGCCTTCGCCCGCCGGCGTGAGGAACTGCGCGCCCGCGGCGAGCGCAACGGCCGCAGTGTCACCCTGATCTGGCCCTACATGCGGGACGGCGGGATGCGGGTCGACGCGGCGACCGAGGGGTACCTGCTGCGCCGCCACGGCCTCGCCCCGGTGGACACGGACCTGGCCGCCGAGGCGTTCGACCTCTCCCTCGTCACCGGTGCACCGGAGTTCGGCGTACTGCGCGCGGACCTCGGGAAGCTCGCCCGGACGCTGCCGATCCTGGACGCCCGGGAGCACACCGCACCGGCGGCCCGGGAGCGCGCCGCACCGGCCGCCACGCGGCGGGCCCCTGAGGACGGGCCGCGGAACGAGCTGCGAGACGGGCTGCGGGACGCGCTGGCCGAAGAGCTGAAGGAGCTGGGGCTGTGACGCCGGACCAGGACGGCCTGCTGGAACGGTCCCTGACGGCCATCCGCACTCTCCGCGCCGAACTCGCGCGGGAGCGCTCGGCCGTGCGCGAGCCGATCGCCGTGGTGGGCACGGCCTGCCGCCTGCCCGGCGGCGCCGACTCGCCGGAACGGCTCTGGGACCTGCTGGACCAGGGCCGTGACGCGGTCACCGAGGCCCCGGCCGACCGATGGCCGGCGGAGCTCTACCACAGCGCCGACCCGCGGGCCCCGGGCCGGATGTACACCACCAGCGGCGGATTCCTGACCGAGGACGTCGACGCCTTCGACGCGGGGGTGTTCGGCATCCCGGCGCAGGAGGCGGCCCAGATGGACCCGCAGCACCGGCTGCTCCTGGAGACCGGCTGGGAGGCGCTGGAGAGCGGCGGACTCCTCACGGAGCGGCCGGACTCCCGGAAGGTCGGCGTCTTCGTCGGCATGTCGGGCTCCGACCACTCCCGGGTGCCCGTCCCGCCCGAGACGGTCGGACCGTTCACCGCCACCGGCGCCGCCCCGAGCGTCGCCGCCGGGCGCATCGCCCACACGCTGGGGCTGCGCGGACCGGCCCTCGTCGTCGACACCGCGTGCTCGTCGTCGCTGGTGGCCATCCATCTGGCGGTACGGAGCCTGCGGCTGGGCGAGTGCGACGCCGCGCTGGCCGGCGGGGTCAACCTGCTGCTCGCACCCGATCCGTACGTCGCCCTGTGCAAGATGGGCGCGCTGTCACCCACCGGACGGTGCCGGACCTTCGACGCCGCCGCCGACGGCTACGTCCGGGCCGAGGGCTGCGGCCTCGTCGCCCTCATGCGGCTGTCCGACGCCCGCGCGGCCCGGGCTCCCGTGCTGGCGGTCGTCCGCGGTTCCGCCGTCAACCACGACGGCAGGGCCGGCGGAGTGACCGTGCCCAGCGAACGCGCGCAGCGGGAGCTGCTGCGCGAGGCGCTGCGGGACGCCGGCGCCGATCCGCACGAGATGGGGTACCTGGAGACGCACGGCACCGGGACGCCGCTCGGCGATCCGATCGAGGTCCGCGCCGCCGCCGACGTCCTCTGCCGGGACCGGCCCGCGTCCCGTCCGCTGGTCCTCGGCGCGCTGAAGTCCGCCGTCGGGCACCTGGAACCGGCCGCCGGGGTCGCGGGGCTGATCAAGACCGTGCAGGTACTGCGGCGCGGCCGGATCCCGGGCAACCTCCACCTGAAGGAACCCAACCCGCGGCTGGGCGTGGAGGATCTGCCGGTGGTCCTTCCCGACCGGCCGCTGCCCTGGCCGGCGGACGGGCGCGGCCGGATCGCGGGCGTGAGCTCCTTCGGCTTCAGCGGCACCAACGCCCATGTGGTGCTGCAGGACGCACGGACCGCCGCCCCGGAGCACGACGGTGCCGGCCCGGAGCACTACGGTGCCGCTCCGGAACGCGACGACGCCGTCCCGGAAGGCGACGACGCCGCCTCGGAACGCGACGGCGCCGTCCCGCGGGTGCGGCGCCGGGCCCAGGTGCTGCCGCTGTCGGCGGCCGGACCCGACGCCCTGCGCGACCTCGTGCGCCGGCTCGCCGACTGGGCCGCCGCCCACCCCGACGC
>NZ_VDFC01000012.1 GCF_008369065.1 Streptomyces apricus
AGCGTGACTCCCGACGGGTCCGGGAGCGCATCCGGGAACGCGTCCGGGAGCGTATCCGGGAACGCGTCCGGGAGCGTATCCGGGAACGCGTCCGGGCTCCGGCCGGGCGTCGGACGCCGGCCGGAGCCCGGATGGATGACCGGCGCGGTGCCGGATCAACGGGTCAACGGATCAACGGGTCACCGGATCACGGGGCCACCGGGACCACGGGGGCCACGGGGGCCATCGGGACTCCGCTCCGGTTCAGCAGGACTTCCGTACGTACGTGCCGCTGCCCGGTGCGGTGACGTACACGTCGCGCAGGACGATGCTGAGCCGCTTGCCCCACTGGGTGCAGGCGGCGTCGAAGGCGGCCTTCTTGTACTCGATGGCGATGACGTTGTCGCCGTAGCCCTCGGTGTAGTCGCCGCACTCCTCCCATTCGCCGCACTCCTCCGCGACGGCGAAGTCGAGGCCCGTCTCCGAGCGCGCGGTGGACAGTTGGGGCGTGTTCTTCTGCCCGATCGCCAGCCCCTTGTCGTGGGCGTGGGCGGACAGCAGCTTGACGAAGGCCTTGGCGTTGGCCTCGCTGAGGAGCGAGGTGCGCGTGAAGGAGTCCAGGTTGTCCGGCTCGACGGCGTTGAAGCCCTTGGCGGCGCAGTCGTCCGTCCAGGCGTTGACCTTGTCCGCGATCCGCTGGCGCTTGGCCGCGGTGCGGATGTCGAGGAACGCCTCGTCCCAGTCCGGGTCGTAGACGACCTTCCCCTGTGCGTCCCGCAGCAGCAGGTCCCCCCACTCGCTCTCGGTCCCGGGCTGCGCCTGGAAGGCGTTGACGTAACAGATGTTGTAGAGGCCGGCGACGGGGGAGGCCGTGTGGTCGCGGGAGACCACCTTCACCCCGGAGGCGGGCGTGTAGGGCGTCCCGATCTGGTAGTCGAAGTCGGCGTTGACGGGGGGAGGGGTGACCGCGGCGGCGGCCGTGGTCGTGGTCGCGGTCGCGGTTCCGGCAACTGTTGTGGTCGTGGCGGCGGTCGCGGTCGTGCCGGCCGACACGAGACCGGCCGCGCCGACCAGGGCGGCGGTCACGGCGGCCGCGGCTCCCCTGCCGACGGCACGGGGGCGGGGGCGGATGCGTCGAGTCGTGCTCATGATGCGAGCTCCTGTGAGCCGTGGACACGTCCCCGCCTCGGACGTGACGTCCTGGCGACTTTGTCCGGACTGATGGCGACTCGCCATTTACCGGATGGGCGTGCCTCTCACACCGGAATATCCAACGGTGCGCTGATCACATTCGAGCGACAAAAAGCGCTGGTGTCAACCGAAGCATCGGGCCAGTGAATCCCCCTACCGAATAGGGGCACTTCGACTCTTCTGCGCCGGGGTGGGCAGGGACCTTCCCCACCGTCTGGTCTGCCCTGTTCGCCCGAGGCATGACGTGACTGCCGTAATTTATCGGCATCACGCACCATCGAGCGGCTTCTGCATTACAGGACGAATTCCCGCACCCGCACGACAACACCTCAAGACCTCAAGACCTTCGAAGTCGTTCACGTTCGCCTTTGCCACCGTCTTCGTCATCGACTCCGTCTCAGAAGCCCCACGGATCGGGATGCGGGGTACGGGACCGGTCCTCGGACCAGACGAGCCGGGCCTCCAGGTCGTCGCCCAGCAGCCCGCGCAGCCGCTCCACCATCCACCCGTTCCAGTGAACGGCTCCGGGATACTCGGGCACCCGGAAGGCGGGCAGGCCGGCCGGCACGGCGTCGGGACGGAAGACCGTCACCTTCATCTGCCCGGTCCCCTTCTTCGGCTTCGACGACCGGCGCACGTCGACACAGTCGACCACCTTGTCCACGGCGTAGAGGAGGTAGTCCGGCGGGTCCTTCTTCACGGCGCCCTCGGGGACGACCGGCAGACATCTCCCGGCGGCATGCAGTTCGTCCCGCAGCAGATCGACGATCCGGCGCCCGAACACGGGAGCCCCCGGATAACCGCAGGGGAAGTCTGTCGGCCTCAGCCGCGGGTCCCCGACCCATTCCGCCCGCAATTCCTCCGGAAGGTCCGCCGGGGACCCCGTACGCAGCCACCGGATCAGCTTCCGGTGCGCGTACTCCTCCAGGGACAGGGTCCGGAACTCCCCGAGACCCGGCAGCAACCGGTACACGGAGAGCGGCTCATTCTGGTTGTCAGTGGTCATCACGCCGTCCAGACCGCGCCGGGACCCGGTTGCCCCGTGGCGAGTTCGCCCTCGACGCTCCGGCCGATACCGCGCAGCTCCTGCCTGATCTGGGCACGGATGGCGCGGGCACCCATCCCCTGGTCCACACCGTCCCGGACGACTTGCTCCAAGTGTTGATTGACGCGGCGCAGGAATGCCTCCCGGTGGGTGTAATTGTGGGGAGTCGGGTGGTTGAGCGGAATTCCGTTGGCTGCGTCATTGATGTCAACTCCATACCTCTCCAGGAGGGCGCGGCTCCTGGCTCCCGGTGCCCAGTGACCGGTGTTTCCTCCCGATGGAACGATATGCGCGGCCGCCTGCCCGCGCCCCACCGAGCGTCCCTCCAGCCGCATGTTCCTACGCAGTCTGCGTGCGTTCTGCCGACAGGTCAGCAGACCGAGATAGTCGATCCAGATCAGCGGGTCGAGCGCGTAGCCGCGCGGGTTCGGTCCTCCGTCCATACCGAGCGGGTCGGGGGTGACATAGGCCGCGGTCGCCGGATCGTAGTGCCGGAAGTAGTTGTGGTGGAGTTCGGTCTCCGGATCGAAGTACTGCCCCGGGAAGCGCAGCGGGGTGTACGCGGTCGCGTCCGTGAGGTCCCTCGTCAGCCCCCAGAGTGTGGCGTCCGCGTGCCAGACGATCTCGCCCGCCTCGGACACCAGTTCCGTCGGAGTGCCGACGAGGTCGGTGACGACGGCGAAGAAGCACTCGTCGATGACGTCCTGCGGGGCGTCGGCAGCCGTACGCCGTTCGGTCTGGGTCACCGGACGTACGCCGTCCCGGTCCCAGGTGAGGGTGTGGTCCTCGGTACTGCCGTGAGCGTGCGTCGTCTGCTCCACCAGATGGACGCCGTCCCAGGTGAAGCGGGTCTCCTCCGCGATCGTCTCCCCGTCCGGACCGAGCCGCTGCTTGGACACACGGCGGCCGAGGGCGTCGTACGCGTAGCGCCAGACCGTGCCGTCCGGTGTGCGCACCGAGGTGAGCCGGTCCTCGGCGTCCCATGCGTAGCGCCAGACGTCGGGTTTGCGGGAGAGCCGCGTCCTGCGCCGCAGGACGACCCGTCCCGCGGCGTCGTACTCGTAGTGGACGGATCCCGCGCGCGTGACGCGGTTGCCGGAGTGCTCCCGTTCGCCGCGCGCCTCCGGAACGGGGTGCCTGTCCGGCCACTCGGCCCGTGTCTGGTTGCCCGCCGCGTCATATCCGTAGGACTCGGTCCCGCTCGCGGAGCGGACAGCGGTGATCCGTCCGGCTGTGTCGAACCCGAAGGTGCGCCGCCCCGTCGCCCGGTCCTCCAGCGCGCTGACGCTGCCGTCCACCCGGTAGGTGTAGGCCTGCTGCCGCACGGGCCGGGCGGAAGCGGGCGCGGTCAGGGTCCGGCCCGTGAGCCGGTCCTCCGCGTCCCAGTCATGGGTGAGCGTGGGCCCGGAGACGCCGAGTCTCCGTACGGTCTCGCGCCCCAGTGCGTCGTGGGTGGAGACGAGGACGCGGTCCGAGGCGGCGAGCTCCGTGCGGTTGCCCGCCGCGTCGTAGGTGTACGAGGTGGTGACGCCGCTCGGTGTCGTACGGCTGACGGGACGATTCAGCTGGTCGTACGCCGTGGTGAGTACCCGTCCGTCGACCGACTGCCTGGTGATGCGGCCTGCCCTGTCGTAGCCGAAGGCGAGTGTGACGTCCGGCCCGGCCGCCCGGAGCAGCCTGCCTGCGGCATCGTGGGCGAAGACGGTGCGCGACCGCGCGCCGGCCGTCTGCCCGTCCACCGTCTTCTCGATCTGGTTCCCCACGCTGTCGTACGCGAACTCCACCGTCTGGCCGACGGGGTTGACGCGACCGGTCAACTGCCCTGCGGCGTCGTAGGAGTAGGCGAGGGTCCGGCCGTCGAAGTCGGTCTCCGCGACGAGGCGGCCCGCCGCGTCGTGGGTGTAGTCCCAGGTGAGCCCGCGCGGGTCCGTGACCGTGGTGAGCCGCAGTTCGGTGTCGTGGACAAACGTGTAGCGGGCTCCGTCGGGAGTCGTGCGCGAGGTCAGCAGGTCGAATCCGCCGTAGGTGAAGCGGGTGACACCGCCGAGGGCATCGAGGTGGGTGAGGCAGTTCCCTTCGCCGTCGTACGTCCACGCCTCGTACGCGCCCGAAGGTGTGGACAGGGAGGTCATCAGCCCTTCGACGGTCCAGGTCATGTGTGTCGTCGCGCCGAGGGCGTCGGTGACGGCGGTGTTCCGGCCGAAGGCGTCGTAGGAGTACCGGGTCTGCGCGCCGAGGGCATCCGTCGCGCAGACCGGCTGCCCCGCTTCGTTGTTGGCGAAGCGCTGCACCGCGCCCGACGGGTCCGTCAGCGTGGCCAGGGCGCCGCTCCGGTCGTGGGTGAACACGGTGGTCGCTCCGTCCGCGTCCGTCAGGGAGACGCAGTTGCCCCGCCGGTCCCATTCCTGCCGCACCACGGTGCCGTCGTAATTCGTCCTCTCGACGGGCAGGTTGAGATCGTTGAAGCGGGTCGAGGACGTGGCGCCGTCGGGCAGCCGGACAGCGGTCAGGTTGCCCGCCTCGTCCCACTCCATCCGCGTGGTGCGCCCCAGCTCGTCCGTACGCGCTACGAGCTGATCTCTGCGGTTCCATTCCTGGTAGACGGTGTGACCCAGCGGATCGGTCTCCGCCACGAGCTGGTAGGCGTCGTTGAACTGGTAGTACGTGGCATGTCCGAGCGAATCGACGGCGACAGTGCGGTGGGAGACCTCGTCGTACTCAAAGGTGTAGTCGAGCAGTCCGTCGCGACCGCGGCCTGCCACGCAGCGTCCGGCGGAGTCGTACTCGAAGCGGTACCAGACGCCGTTCCGGTCCTCCCAGCCGGCGATTCGCCGGTGCTCGTCGTAGAAGAACTTCAGTGCCCTGCCCGACGAGTTGACGACCTCGGCGAGGTTGCCCTGTTCGTCGTATCCGTAGCGTACGAGCGTGGGGCGGGCCTGGTCGTCGAGGAGGGTGAGGGCGGTGATCCTGCCCGCCTCGCAGGTCACGCCGATGCGGTAGCCCCCGTGGTGGACGACCTCGGTGGGTGTGCCGTCGGGGGCGTACGTCACCGTGATCGTGTTGTCGTTGCGGTCGCTGATCGCGGTGAGCGGCAATTCGGCCGGCGGACGGCCGGACAGCGGCCGGAAGCGGAGGGTGCGGCCGTTCTCGGGCTGGTGCACCCTGATCTCGCCCTCGTGGGCGCCGTCCCAGGTCATCGGCCAGTGCGGGCCCTCCACCGGGAGCAGCGCCAGGTCCGGTTCCGGCAGGGGGTAGACGAGCACCATGCCGTCGTCCGTGGTGAGACGCACGCTCGTCGCGTCGAGCGTCAGACGCTGATCCAGTGTCGAGGTCCAGCTCCGGCCGAGGAAACGGCCGTCCCGGGCGTCGGTACGGTAGTGCCGCTCGAAGAGGAGCGGCAGCATTCCGTCGAGCGAGACGTCCGTGGCGGACATGACCATCTCGCCGGTGGCCATGTCCACAGGGTCACCACGGGTGAAGAGCTTCTTCATCTGACGTCCCATGGAACGGGTTCCACGACCGAGGCCCTTGGCCCCCAGCGCCATCCCTTTGAGCCCTGTCTTACCGAATGCTTTGAGGCCCTTGGCGAGTCCGCCGAGGGTGGTGAGCCCCTTCATGCCGGGTATGCAGTCGAGCGCGGCAAAAGCCACATCCCACAGAGATGCCTGCCCCTTCATGTATTTGTTGAGGGTGTCCGCGAGGACGATGAGGGCGGCGATGAGGACGATCGCGCCCAGGATGGGCCCGCCAATGATCAGGGCGATGATGCCGAGGACAGCGACGACGACCTTGCAGACGGCGACGATGGTGTCCCAGTTGTCGACGAACCAGTCCCCCACCTCCTCGTACCACTTGCGGTTCTGAATCCCGGCATCGGACGCTTCATCGAGCTTGCGCTTGGCCTCCCCGGCCGCCTCCTCGCGCATCTGACGGGCATCAGCGGCCATCTTCTTCGCGGCGTCCAGGGCGCTCTGCGCGGAGGTCACATCCGACTGGGCGGCGGTGTGCGCATCCTTCGCGCTCTGCGCGTCGCGGGTGGCGGCCCGCACCTTGGCCTCGTCGGGCTTCTCGACGTCCTTACCGCCGGTCGGATCGTCCTTGTACTTGTCCGCCTCCTTATTGGCGCGGGTCACCCACGAATCGGCGGACGACAGACGCGACTTGGCGGAGGACAGATCGGACTGCGCCTCACGCCCCTTGGCCAGCGCCTTGTCGGCCAGGGCCTGGGCGCGCTCCAACTTGGGCCAGTACGCCGCCAGCGCATCACCGGCCAGGTCATAGGACTTCTTCAGCTTCTTGAGATTCTTCGGCACCCCGGAGAACTCATCCCGAAACACCTCAGCCGTCTTGCCCACCATCGTCAGGACGGCATCCTCACCCGCCATCCCCTGCACCAACCGCAACGCATCCTGCACATCATCAGCGAAATCGTGCAGGCTCTTGGCCAACGACTTCACCCGCACCGGATCCCCCGGCGTCGGATCCTTCTCCAGATCCAGCACATGCCAGTCCGTCGGCCGATACCCCGCCACGCCGCAACCCCCGTCACGCCAACCCCGTCAACCACACGTACGCACGTGTGAATTTATCCGGTACGGACGTTCGATGGAAAGGTCACGAGGATGGCCAGGATCGATGCTCGCCCGTGGACCTACTCCGCGAACCGGAACGTCGACGTGATCGCGTCGAAGATGTCGAAGAAGGACTCCGCGAGGTCCAGCACCTGGCTGCTCCCGGCGACGAGGGCGACCTTTCCCTCCTGGCCCGGGACGGGGATGAACGTTTGCATGAGCACGGCGCGGATCGTGCGGTTGAGGGCGTCACCGGGTACGGGGATGTCCTCGATGCCGTAGGTCCGCGCGGCCGGCCCGACGCCCGGGATGTCGACCGTGGTCACCTTGCGCCACGCGTCCCCCTCCTTCTTGGCCTCGCGCACGGCGAGCTGCCCGGCCATGACCTGCGGGTCGGTCGAGAGGGGCTCGCCCTCCTTCGTACGCCCGCCGACGAGGGAGACGGTGATCGACCCGGTGATCGGGGTGTCACCGCCGAAGCTCTCGGCCATGCAGCCGCAGTACAGGGCGCCGGACTTCCAGGCGTCGGCCGCGGCCTTCTGCAGGAAGGCGACGTACGTGTCCTTGTACTTGACCAGTTCCGGCTGCTGCCGCACCCGTTCGGCGACCATGCGCCGGATCGAGTCGTCCCGCGACTCGGGCCGCACGTCGAACTCCCACCACGACTCCGGCACCTTGATCCGAAAACCACCGCGCTCGACGGTGAGCGTTTCCATGTAGCGGGCCATGTCGGCTGTTCTCCCCCGGTCGGTGGACGTGCGTGTGGGCCGAGGAGAGCCTACGCACTCGATCCGGACGGCGGTCAGCGGTGCGCCGCCGAGTGCCGTGACTCCGCCGGTGTGATGCCCGACAGGTCGCGGACCGTGACGCTGTTGCGGTCCGCGACCGAGCGGCCCAGCGCGTACTGCGGCCACAGCCCCGCCGCCACGCGCCGGCTGCGCTCGCTCCACTCCCGCGCCGGTTCGCTGCTGGTCTTGTAGTAGTTGAGGGCGTAGCCGCCGGTGTGGATCCGCAGCAGGCAGAAGCCGCCCGGGTACTCCTTCACGGCGCCCACCTCCTGCAACGTGACGTGCCGCGCCTGCGGCAGGACCGTGCGCTTGTTGCGGTGGGTGTGGCCCGCGTGGTGGAGGAAGACGCCGGGGGCGGTGGCGTACGCGTCGAGGATCGTGCGGGCCTGGCGGCCGTTCAGGCGCTGCCCGCCCGTCACGGGGAACGGCGAGTTCCGTACGGTCAGCGGGTGGTGCCCGAAGACCAGCGTGGGTTGGTCCGCGTGCTCCCGCAGCCGGCCCCGGAACCAGGAGAGCTGCTCGTCGGACAGGCCGCCCGCACCGGCGCCGTTCCCCCTCTTCTCGTACGTGTCCAGGCCGAGGAGGCGCAGACCGCCGAGGTCCCGGGCGAAGTACGCGCCCCCGTCGGCCCCGACAGACGTGTCGGACCCACCGGATCCGCCGGACCCGCCGGACCCGCCGGACCCGCCGGACCCGCCGGGGAAGGCGTCCAGAAAGCTGTCCCCACCTGCCTCCGCGACGGCTCGTCCCCGCCGGTCGTGGTTCCCCCGGACGACGAAGTAGTCCCGCCCGTACGCGCCGAACCCGTCCAGCAGCCGCCTCGCCTCCGCCAGGTCCCCCGGTGCCCCGCCCGCCGATATGTCCCCCGCGGCCAGCAGGTGGTGGGCGCCGCGCCGGTGCGCCTCCTCCACCAGCGCCTCGCCCATGATCTCCGGGTACGGGGCGAGCCCGAGCCGTTGCGAGATGCCGCGCATCAACGGCATGCCCGTCACGAGCCCGGCGGTCGTCTCGCCGAGGTGCAGGTCGTTGCAGAGCGCGACGGAGAGCAGGTGGCGGCCGGGCGGAGGCTGGGGCGTGGTGAAGGAGTACGGGCCCCCGTGCGTACCGAAGCCGTGGAGCGAGGTCCCGACCGCGTTTCCCTTGACCAGGTGCAACGGCGTGGGCGTGGCGGCCGAACCCCTCGAACGCGCCTGGTAGTAGTACGTCTGCCCCGGCTCCAGGCCGGTCAGCTCGACGTAGTGGTGCGCGGTGTCGCGGTCCTCGGAGGCGGTCCGGTTCAGCCGGGCGGGATGGGTGCCGTAGACGACCTCGCCCTCGGTCACCGCGGGCAGCATGCGCCCGAACCCGTCGTCGCTGCCCGCCACACCGGTGTACCAGGTGATGACGGCCAGGTCCTCGGCGAGGGTGACCAGCTCCAGATTGACGGCGGAGACGGAATCGGGGTCATACAGGTGGCGCGCCTGCGCCGTTCCGCGACGGGCTGCGTGGTGGAGGGCACGGAGCAGAGTGGGGGCGAAGGTGGCGGCGGATCGCAGGACGTCGTGCGGAGCGGACAGGCAGCATGGCATGCCTGTTTTGTTCCCGCGCGCGGCGAACGCGAACTCCGCAACGCCGTTGCTGCTACTGCTCTTGGCCGTCTTCCGTCGTCTCGGGGTACGCGACGAAGGTGCCCTTGGCGGGGAGGGTGACGACGAGTCCGCGCTCGCGGAGTTCGCGTGTCGCTCGGCGAGCGGTCAGGTGCGCCACCCCGTACTCCGCCGCCAGGTCACGCTCACCTGGTAGCCGCGCTCCGGGCTGTAGCTCCCCGGCTCCGATGCGGGCCTCGATGTGGTCCGCCATCTGCATATAGACGTAGGCAATCTTCGTCGGGTCGATCGGCGACTGCCCTGACTCTGATGTCATATCGAACAACGTACGACAGCAGCGAACTGCACGGCTCAATGGAGCACACTAAGCCGCTATACACCACACATGTGCACCCTGTAGCGTGCTGGTTACACAAGAGACCCCGGCGACGGAGGCCACCGTCCCGGGGCATGGTCAACGCTTACCAGGAGCGTCAACGTGCTGGACCTTACCCTCCGCCTCCTCGCCAAGATGCTGCACCTGTGCACCCCACGCCCACGCGGCCGCCACCGCCAGGGCGCGCTCCCACCGCTCCGCTTCATCCCGGTACCCCCGCCCCGTTTCCACTCGCTCCGCTGCAGCCACGCCTCGGAGCCCCGCCGTCAACGCGAACGACGCCGAGACCTCTATCTGGCGACGGTCGGCATCGACGTCGTCCCGGACCGCATCCATGGCGTACCGATGGCCGCCCGATGACGCGCCCGGCGGTACGCATGTGCGCCCGCTGCCACCGCGTGACGAACCGACCGGTGCTGGTCCACGAGGTGCACGCGGCGACGGGCCCCGGTTTCAACGTGTACGCGTGCCCGGAGTGCGCAGACCAGTACCCGCCGATGACGGACGCACTGGAACTGACGGAACTCGCGGATCCCCCACGCCCGGGCCCCCGCCTCACCCTGCGGGTCTACACGGTCGACGCACAGGGCGCAGTGACCGGGGAACGGAGCAGGATCGAGGTCCGGGCGGCCCGGACGGACGAAGGAGTCGACCCGCTGCCGCGGACGTCGGCGTTCCCGCCATGCAGATGCCCACGCTGCCGACCGCTGGAGTCCACAGCAGCCCACCAAAACTGAGGAGCCTTTCGACCCCGGACGCGAGCGTCGACGTCCGGGGCCGAGGCGCGTCAGAAACCACTGTGCACTCAGACACGATCGGGTCACTTGGGCCGACGACTTGCCCTGATTCCTCCGTGTCCGACCAGCCATGTAAGGAAGTTCGCGGTAGCGAAACGGTCAGCCCCACAGATACCGTCATGGCTCTTGAATGCATCTAAATCTCACGGGGGTTCACTGTGAAGCGCCGCTCTTTGCCCGTTGCTGCCGCGCTCGCCGCAACCGCGGCCCTGCTCCTCACGGCATGTGGCGGCGGGGACGACAAGTCCAGCGACAATGACAAGATCGCCGGCGCCGACCAGGCCTCGAAGAAGCCGTCGAAGTCGGCGGAACCGGCCGGGGCGGCGAAGGACAAGCCGGACGGCGTGGACGTCTCCCTGCCGAAGGACATGAACCTGGTCTTCGACTGGGACAAGCCGAAGGCGAAGAACGAGGCGGCGGCGATGGATGACGCCGCGAACTATCTCCGCGCCATCTACCGGGGTGTCGACAAGCGCACGGCGGAGGACGCGGCTGTGGCTGCATACTCCACCGGTGAGGGATTGCACTACGCGCAGGTACAGATCAACGAGTGGATCAAGGGCGGCTGGACCGGCACCGGCACTCGCCGTCACTTCGATGTCACCACTCGCTCGACCACGAACGGTAACTCGGTAGAGGTCGCGTTCTGCTCGGATGCCAGCAAGTTCTACGGCAAAGAGGTCAAGACCGGGAAGGTCCTGAAGACCGAAGCCAGTCCCAAGGACTTCGGCTACTACAGGATCATCATGGTCAAGTTCCCGACGAGCGATGACCTGTGGCAGGCGTCCAAGGTGTTCGTCGAGACGAAGGCGGCGAAGTGCCAGTGACCTCAGCACGACGTACTGCCCTGGGTAGTGCTACCACACTGACACTCGTACTCAGCGTCCTGTCCCTCACAGCGCCCGATGCGGCGGCCGATCCGGTGGACTACGGCAAGGGTGGCTCAGGGAAAAAGACGGGCGGCAGCGACGGCAATGGCATCTACGCCGCCGCCAGTGTCCAGTACTCCGGGGCCGTGACCAAGAACGGCAGCGCCGGGAACGTCGCCTCCGCCGACGTCAACTGGACGCCGCCATCGTGCTGGTACGCCCCTTACATGGGCGCCAAGGACTTCAAAAAGAAGATGTCCGAGAGCCTCAAGACAGCGATGAGCAAGCCCGGCATGGCCGGTCACGCGGGTGCCGCGCTCGGCGAGACACAGCGCCACTACGAGGACGACTACGGCTGGGCCGACACCCCTGGCTACAAGGACTACAACGTCGACAAGGACGGCGAGGGGATGTTCTGGGCCGGCGTCGAGAACCCGAACGAGCCGGACTACCTCAAGCGGACCGCGTGCTCCGACCTCCCCTTCTGGGTGGACAACGGCGAGGCCCCGCCGGCCCGGTACGAGCAGGCCATCACGCCGGAGATGCTCGCGGCCCTGGCCTACCAGCACATGGAGCTGCCGGGCACGAAGGTGACGCTCGCGCCCCAGGCCGTCACCAAGGTGAACCTGCCGACCTGGGCGTGGCTCGACGAGGCGGTCTTCGACGAGGTCCAGGCGACGGCGGCGATCAACGTCCCCGGTTTCAACATCCAGGCGACCACGACGGCGAAGCCGAAGTCCCTGACGCTCGCCCCCGGGACGGCGGACGCGACGACGATCCCCGCGGACGGCGGCTGCCCGATCGTGGACGGCAGGATCGGCGAGCCCTATGCCAAGGGGAAGGCGAAGCAGACGCCGCCCTGCGGCATCGTCTACCGCCGCTCGTCCGGCGGCGAAACCTTCCCCCTCAAGGCGTCCCTCACCTGGGAGATCAGCTGGACGGGCACGGGCCAGGCCGGAGCGGTCGGCCTGCCGGACGGCACGATCGAGGCGGTCCAGAACATCACGGTCGAGGAGATCCAGTCGGTGAACCGCTGAGCGCGACATCCGTCGCGCGGCAGGAAACCGATGGAGTCAGGTCGACGCCGTAATGACGACTTTCCGCTGGAGCTGCTCATGATCTTCCTTGAGACTGATTCCGATCCTGCGGAGTGGCTTCTCATGCCGCTGAGATGGGACAGCATCGACGAACGTCAGGAATGGGCGCAGATGAATGCGGACATGCTCTGGCGACTGCGCGAGAAGCGTCCCAAGCGGCGTGAGGTCCGCTCGCTGGCCAAGCGGCTGGACATGCTGGCGGAAGGAATTCCCGGCCGGATCCCCGCACATCAGGTCTTCCTCTACGCACCGGACCCACGCCGCATCCCGCTTGCCTTCTACGCCCTCACGGTCCCTGCCGAGGGTGATCGTGCGACGCAACTCCGTGAGGCAGTGCAGGCAGACCTGGACAGTCCCGTGCGCCCGACCGAAGTGAGCACCTTCACGACCGATCGACTGGGCGAAGGATTCCGCTCTCTGCGGTACTGGAATTCTCGCGGAGGAGCATCGATGGTGTCGCTCAACTTCGCGTGGCGCTCCGAGGAGTTCGACATCGACCTGTCGGTACGTACGGTGGCCGACGATCCGGACTGGCTGTCGGCGCACCTAGGCGAGGCTGACACCTTCGCACGGAGCCTGTGGCTGACAGCCGTCGCTGAGGATTCACCTGTCGCTTAACCGCAGGGAGATCGCCATCCCTTCTTTCCACCTCCATACCTCATGAGGGTTGACCGTGAAGCGCCGCCTTATTTCCCTTACTGCCATGATCGGCACCTCGGTTTTTCTCCTGACGGCATGCGGAGGTGGGGACGACAAGTCCAACGAGGACAACAAGACCGTCGGCGCCGAGCAGATCCCGGACAAGCCGAGGAAATCAACTCAGCCGACCGGGACGGAGAAGAACAAACCGGACGGCGTGGACGTCTCCCTGCCCAAGGACGTGAACCTGGTCTTCGACTGGGACGAGCCGAAGGCGAAGAACGAGGCAGCAGCGATGGACGACGCCGCGAACTATCTCCGTGCGATCTATCGAGGCGTAGCCAAGCGCTCGACCAGGGACGCGGCCGTGACGGAGTACTCCACAGGCGACGGTCTGACCTACGCGAAGACTCAGATCGACGCTTGGATCGATGGCGGCTGGACGGCCACAGGTACTCTGCGCCACTACGACGCCACCACACGCTCCACCGCTAACGGCAGTTCGGTGGAGGTGGCTTTCTGCGCGGACGCCGGCAAGTTCTTTGGCAAAGAAGTCAAGACCAAGAAAATCCTGACGACCGAGCCCAGCATCAGGGACTTCGACCATTTCAAGATTGTCATGGTCAAGTTCCCCGCACGAGAAGACCTGTGGCAGGCCTCTAAGGTCTTCGTCGAAATGAAGGCGGCGAAGTGCCAGTGATCCCCATGCCTCAGGAATTTAATGCGCAATGCTGTTCGCCCTGACCTGGCCCGTCTCGCCATCCCCTTCTTTAAGGTCGACGTGCCGCACGACTCTTTCCCCTGCCCCTCTTGCGCAGCTTCCGCACACGTTCCCGCTGTCGCGCTCCGCGCTCCTCGGCTCGAGTGCTACCCCAGCGGTAAAGAATCCAGCCCAGGACACCCACGGTGATCGTGTACGAGATGAGCGCACTTGTCGTACCTGGGATGTACTCACAGCTGGGTCCGTTGGACGAACAATGCCTGCCGGGCAAAGCGCTGAAGAGATAGATCCCCATGCCGATCGCCAGCAACCAGCAGAGTACTGAGCCGCTAGCTCGTACAGCACGCCCCGTCTCCGTCCCGCTTCTGCCTCCGGGCGCCAGACGCGTTCCGCCCTGCCAGCCGAGAAGGGTGATCAGCCCAAACCCGGCTCCAACCACCCAAGAACCACCGGGCCAGTCCATCAGGGGTCGTGCTGTCTCGTTCACGAACTTGTTCCAGGCTCCCACGACCAACAACAACACGGCTCCGACTGCGGCCAGAGAGCCCAGGAAAACGGCGACCTGGAAACTCAGTCGCAGCGATACAGTTCGGGCAGGTTTCTCCGTCATCGGCTCAGCCCCAATGGAGTGTCCCCGCGACTGTGTCGAAGAGAGCCACCATCTGGTCCGCCAATGGTTCCATTGGCGTGGAAAAATTCAACAGCAGCCAGTGGGAAGTAAGCGGAATAGGTACGTAGTAGGTGAGCGTTGTGGTCGGAAGCGTATTTCCCATCTGCGCGGCTGGGTCTGGTGCTTCTTTGCGGCGCTGACGTACCGCTTTGCCCGCCGCCTCCAGCGCGACGACGCTTACCTCACCGTCTGCTGCTTCCTGGCTCGCCAGATGCTCCGCCAACTCCTCGGCATCCGAGCACTTAGGCCACTCGTCGGGCGACGGAACGCTGATGAGCAGCGACGAAGCCAGTGGTATGGCTCCGAGGATGATGGTGGAGATGTACAGCTCGGTGCCACCGACCTTGTACGCGTCCTTCGCTTTCTTCTGCAGATCACGCATGAACTGCTCCTTGAGATGAGGAGCATTGTCCACACCGCGGAACTGCCGTTCGGCAAGCGCGACGATGCCGCGGTCCCGGTCATCCGGATCGAGTGCCAGATGGAACCAACCGTCCGGGACAACGACGTTGTAGTCCTGGGGAGGAGACGTGAAGTCCTCAGCAGTCTTCACTCAGTGCCTTCCCCGGTGAGCGGTGTGATGCGCAGGGTCTGGACCGCCTCGTCGGCCAATGCGGCAATCTCCTCCGTACGAGCGATCACCTCCCATGTCACTGTCACCACAACGAGGCTCTTCATACCGGGCGGAAACACTGCGTACCTGATGAATTCAGTGAGCTTCTTCCCGAACCCGAACATTCGCTTTACCTGCAGCATCGATTGAACCCGAACAGCAGGTCCGGCGGGCAGGTCCAGATATGACACCTGAGGCTCGCCCGCCGCTTCTCCGTTCTCCCATTCCAGGAGGAGAGGTTGTACCTCATCCCGGGTGGGCCGGTCCACTCCCTCGTCGCCATAGGAGTCGACCATGAGGTTGGCGAGGGCTTCCCCGCTCTCCGTGTAGTACGCGGCGGCCAGGGCCGGGACGTCATCGTTGAGGTCCACGGCCCTCTCGACCATGTCGTCGAAGACAGCCCTCTTCTCGATCTCCAGAGCGAGCGGGTTAAGAGTGTTCACTACCTCCGTGGCCAGCGCTTTGGCCTCAGCCTTCGTCCCCTCACGCAGAGTCAGGTCGATCCATCCTGGTTGAAACTCGAAGCTGCACTCGAAGTTCTCGACCAGGGGAGCGCCCTCATTCGGCGTTGTCATGTCATTCCTTTCGCGCGAGCACAGTCGCTGAGGTCATCCCAGAATCGGGTTGAGATTACCGTCCAGGCTCAGGCCGCCTAGGGTGATTCCACTTCCGACGATGGACAGGCGGGTAGCCGTCTTCGAAATCTTATTAACGGCGTTCGCGTCGAATTGACCACCCAGCGCCGACGCCCCTAGTTTGATACCTTTGAGGTCTGAGGCCACACCGGGGTCAGCGATAGAATAGGACCTACCTGCCCCTTTGAGGGCGTTTCCTCCACCGCGTGCCGAAAGTTCGTTGAGCGATTTGCTGTAGTTCCCGCTGCCAGGCTTCAGGACCTTCAGGTTATTGCTCCACGAGCTCGCCGAGAAGGGCTCGGTGAATGGCTCCTTGAGTGACTTCCAGACATCACTCTTACCGAGCTTGAAGGACTTGCCGGAAAGCCTTCGGAGGTTCTTGTTGGCGCGGCTTACCTGACGCGTTGTCCTGGCTGATCCGGCCCTGCCCAACTTGCCGAGCGCACCCTTGGCGAACTTCCCCGCGATCTTGGAAAATCCCTTGCCTACGCCCATCATCAGAAAACCGAGGGCAGCGATACCCAGATCCATCCACTCCGCGTTGCCCTGGAGAACCTGGACGAGGGTGGCCAGGAAACCGATCAACGTGGCGACCATGGCGATGGCGCCCAGGACTCCTGCCAAAGCCTGTCCGATCACTGGGATCCAGCCGACTACGAGCGAGAGGATCCCGCACCACGTAGCGATGTCGGACATGACGTCGGCAACGGCTTTGACGAGCGTGTCCCAGAAGCCGTCCTTCAGGGAGTCGTGGTTGATGACGGCGTCGATGGAATCGCGAGCCCGCTTGGCTGCTTCGTCCCGGATCCTCTTGGCCTCGTTAATCTTTTCACGAGCCGCATTGATCTCGTCTCCTGCGGCATCCCGCTGAGACTCCAGCTTCTTTTTTCCCTCGTCGTCGTCCTTCTTCTCCTTGTCGGACAGACCGTCGAGACTCTTCTGTGCGGCACCCTTGCGCTGGTCCGCGTCCTGGGCATCCTTCAGCGCGGCATCAGCGATCTCCTGAGCGCGATTCAGATCCGAGGCATAGTTACCTGGTCGAGCATGAAGCTTGTCCTGGTATCCGCCGCCCACCTCGACCACTTCGGAGCCGATGGCCGTAGCAGCCGTGTCGTACCGCTTGAAGGCGGCCTCGAGCTTCTTCACGTTTCCCTTGGCCTTCTCGCGGAACTCCTTTCCGGCTTTGCTGTCCCAAGCATCGACTTCCGCCACGGCCTTGAGGCTACGGACCTGACGGTCGAGCTCTTCGGCCGTTTTGCGCAGTGTCCTACCCAAGGACACCATTCGATCCGGATCCCCGGGAATCGGGTCGTTGTCCGCAACCGGATGCCAGTCGCGCGGCCGTCCCGCCATGGGCTACTTCCCTTTCTTCGGATCCTGGGCTCCGCGGATCGCCTCCGCGAGCTGATGATCGATGTCCTCGTAAGCTTTAGCTGCCGCCTTCGCAATCTGGGCGAGCGCATCAATTTCATCGGTCAGCTTTTCGCGACTGATCTCCCAGTTGCTCGCGAAGTCTTCGAACTTGTCGGCAAGATCACCGTTGCCGAAATCGTCCTCATACTTTTTGCTGAGCTTTTCGAGCCCGTCGAACGCCTTCTTTACATTTCCCAGACCCGTGCCCATACCCTTGATCACATCAAGGTCGAGCTTTGTGTGTTCGCCTTCACCGCCCATGGCGCCCCCTGTACACAAACACCGTCGCAGTCATGCGTGCTGCTGAAAACAGTCCGGTGAGGTGGGGCTCCGGAGCCCCACCTCACCGGACTGCACCATCACCGGGCAACCACAGCCGCCCAACCGGGTAACCTCAGCCCTTGACGCCCTTGGCCAGCTCGTCGTCCAGGTCCTGGTACGCCTTTGCCGCGCTCGTGAGGAACTTGGCCATGCCCGTCAGGCCCTCGATCGTGTCCTTCGCGCCCTTCTTGAACTCCGTGAAGGAGTCCTCGAAGGCCTGCGAGCCCTTGCGGGTGGTGTAGCCGTCCTTGACGAGGCCCTGGATGTAGCGTTCGAGAGAGTCGAGCTTCTCGTCGATCTTGTCCTTGGCGTCGGTCAGCTTGGTAGCCGCCTTGTGCATCTCGTCATAAGTGATATCCGCGTCTTTGCCGCCGGCCATGTGGCGTCCTCCGTAACAACTCGACGTGCCGCAGGGCCAACCCCCGTGGCTCCCGGTGCGGATGATGCGATCGTCCGCAGAGCATGCAGCTTACGCAGGACGCTTGCAGCCGCACACCCCGGTTCCGGCAAGAGCCCGCAGGCGACCGGCACATACGCCGTTGCCCCCGGGAAGGGTGGAGCGGATATCGTCTGCGGACAGTAGGTCCGGGCAGTTAGCAGGGGTATACGGGAGGACGATCGTGCGCCTGACTCTGACCGTCGTCGATCCGCTCGGCGGCGCGAGCGCCGACGTCGTGCTCGACGCGGATCCCGAGTCCTCCATGGGGGACATAGCGAAGGAGCTGGCCACCCACGTCGGCCACAGCGGCGGCGACGCGCAGATCATCCCCATCGGTCAGCACGGTCAGCCACACGGCACCGGCAACGGCTCTCCCCTCGCCTACGTCGACGGCCACCCCGTCGACCCGGGCTCCACCATCGCCACCTCCCCTCTCCGTGAAGGCGCCGTCGTCAGCCTGTACGACCCCGCCGGCTGCCTGCCCGGCGAGCCCACCGGACTCGTCGAGCTGCGCGTCGCGGGCGGGCCCGCCGCCGGCTCCGTGCACCGGCTCGGCATCGGGCGCTACGACATCGGCAGCGGCCCCGCCTGCGCCGTCCGCGTCGACGACCCCGAGCTCGCCCCCCGCGCCCTCACGTTGTCAGTTGCAACCGACGGAACCTGTCAGGTCGCCCTCCACGGAGAAGAAGGGGACAAGGAGGCCGTCACCCTCGACGGTGAACCCCTCGACGGCAAGGACTGGCCCCTCGGCGCCCAGATCGCCGTCGGCAACACCCTCCTCGAACTCGACCGCTACTCCCCGCCCGACGCCGCCCTCAAGTGGTCCGAGGACGGCACCGGGCTCGACTACAACCGGCCGCCCCGCCTGCAGCCCCCCGAGCGCCAGACCCGGTTCAAGCTGCCCGCCAAGCCGCGTGACTTCGAGGCCCGGCCGCTGCCCTGGCTGATGGCGGTCACCCCGCTCGTCGGCGCCGTCGTCGCCGTGATGATCTTCGGGCGCTGGTACTACCTGATCATGGCGCTGCTGAGCCCGGTCATCCTGTTCGGCAACTACTTCATGGACAAGAAGCACGGGCGCAAGTCCCACGCCAAGCAGGTCAAGGAGTACAAGGAGCACAAGGAGCGGATCGAGAAGGACGCGCAGGACGCCCTCGTCGACGAACGCCTCGACCGGCGCCGGGCCGTGCCCGACCCGGCCACCGTGCTGTCGATGGGCACCGGCCCCCGCACCCGGCTCTGGGAGCGGCGGCGCACCGACGCCGACCACCTGCTCCTGCGGGTCGGCAGCGGGCAGCTGCCCTCCGAGGTCGTGCTCGACGACCCCGAGCAGGACGACCACAAGCGCGAGGTCACCTGGAAGATCGAGGACGCCCCCGTCGCCGTACCGCTGCGCGAGCGCGGGGTCGTCGGCATCGCGGGGCCCGGCGACTCGGCGCAGGCGATCGGGCGGTGGATCGTCGCGCAGAGCGCCGTCCTGCACAGCCCCTTGGACGTCCAGTTCTACGTCCTGACCGAGAACAGCGCCCAGCGCACCTGGGACTGGGTCCGGTGGCTGCCGCACTCCCGCCCCTCCGGCGCCCAGGACGCCAACGTCCTCATCGGTACGGACGCCGAGACCGTCGGCGCCCGCATCGGCGAGCTCACCCAGCTCCTCGACGCCCGCCAGAAGGCGGCCAAGGAGAACGGCCGCCAGACCTCCTTCACCGACCCGGACATCGTCGTCGTCTGGGACGGCTCGCGCCGGCTGCGCTCCATGCCCGGCGTCGTACGGCTGCTGCGGGAGGGCCCCGCCGTCAGCATGTACGCGATCTGCCTCGACGCGGAGGAGCGGTTCCTGCCCGGCGAGTGCCAGGCCGTCGTCGTCGCCGAGCCGAAGCCCAAGCCGAAATCGACCACGCAGGAGAGCACCTCCGCCGCGACCCCCGCCCCATCCCCCGGCCTCGGCTACCAGGCCGGCACCAACGGCTTCCCCTCCTTCCACGCCTGGCACACCGCCGAGGCCGACGACCGGCAGGAGGGCCAGGAGAAGCCGCTCGAACTGCGGCTACGCGTCGAGCAGACCGGCACCGCCCGGGTCAGGGACGTACGGCCGGACTTCGTGTCGTCCGCCTGGTGCGCGCGCCTGTCCCGCGCCCTGTCCCCCCTGCGGGACATCAGCGGCGAGACGGAGGACTCGGCGCTGCCCGCCTCCAGCCGGCTGCTCGACGTCCTCCAGCTGGAGCCGCCGACGAGCGACGCGGTCGCCGCGCGCTGGCGCATGGGCGGGCAGTCCACGATGGCCGTCGTCGGCGAGTCCTACGACGGGCCCTTCGGAATCGACATCCGGCGGGACGGGCCGCACGGCCTGATCGCCGGCACGACCGGTTCCGGAAAGTCGGAGCTGCTGCAGACCATCGTGGCGGCGCTGGCCGTGGCCAACACGCCGGAGAACATGACGTTCGTCCTCGTCGACTACAAGGGCGGCGCGGCCTTCAAGGACTGCGTCAACCTGCCGCACACCGTCGGCATGGTCACCGACCTCGACGCCCACCTCGTCGAACGGGCGCTGGAGTCCCTCGGCGCCGAACTGCACCGGCGCGAGCACATCCTGGCCGCCGCCGACGCCAAGGACATCGAGGACTACCAGGACCTGGTACGCCGCGACCCCTCCCACCGGCCGCTGCCCCGCCTCCTCATCGTCATCGACGAGTTCGCCTCGATGGTGCGCGACCTGCCCGACTTCGTGACGGGGCTGGTCAACATCGCCCAGCGGGGCCGTTCCCTCGGCATCCACCTGCTGCTCGCCACCCAGCGGCCGAGCGGTGTCGTGTCGCCCGAGATCCGCGCCAACACCAACCTCCGCATCGCGCTGCGCGTGACGGACGGCGGCGAGTCGAGCGACGTCATCGACTCCCCCGAGGCCGGGCACATCTCCAAGAACACCCCGGGCCGCGCGTACGTGCGGCTCGGGCACGCCTCGCTCGTACCGTTCCAGTCGGGACGCGTGGGCGGCCGGCGGCCCGGCGCCGCCGACCCGCGCGTGCTCGCGCCCTGGGCGGGACCTCTGGACTGGGCGGACCTGGGGCGGGCCGCGCTGGTCAAGCCCAAGGTCGAGTCCCGGGAGGAAGAGGAGATCACCGACCTCAAGGTGCTCGTCGACGCCGTTCGCCAGGCCAACACCTCGCTCGGGATCCCCTCGCAGCACAGTCCCTGGCTGCCCGCGCTCTCCGAGACGCTGCTACTCGACGAGATCGAGGTCGGGACCGCGGTGCCGGACGCCGCCCTGGCGTCGGCGCCGGGCAAGCTGCCGCCCGCCCCGTACGGCGTCGAGGACCTGCCCTCCGACCAGGCCCGCCGCCCGGTCGTCGTCGACTTCTCCTCCTTCGGGCACCTCATCGTGGGCGGCGCGCCCCGCAGCGGCCGTTCGCAGATCCTGCGGACCATGGCCGGCTCGATCGCCCGGACGCACTCCTCGGCGGACGTGCACCTGTACGGCATCGACTGCGGCAACGGCGCCCTCAACGCCCTGACCCGGCTGCCGCACTGCGGGGCCGTCGTCGCGCGCAACCAGACGGAGCGGGCCGTCCGCCTGGTCACCCGGCTCAAGGGTGAGCTGACCCGGCGTCAGGACCTGCTGTCCGACAAGGGGTTCGCCGACATCGGCGAGCAGCGCGCGTCCGTCGCCGAGGAGGAGCGGCTGCCGCACGTCGTCGTGCTGCTCGACCGGTGGGAGGGCTGGCTGCCGACGCTCGGCGAGTACAACCACGGCGAACTGACCGACGAGCTGCAGACGATGATGCGCGAGGGCGCGAGCGTCGGCATCCACCTCGTCGTCACCGGCGACCGGCAGGTGCTGCTGGGCCGGATGGCCTCGCTCACCGAGGAGAAGTACGGGCTGCGGCTCGCCGACCGCTCCGACTTCACGATGCTCGGCATCAACGCGCGCAAGGTGCCCGAGGAGATCCCGCCCGGCCGCGGCTTCAAGAACGAGTCGGGGATCGAGACGCAGTTCGCGCTGCTCTCGGACGACGTGACCGGCCAGGGACAGGCCGCGGCGCTCGGCGCGATCGGCGAGGCCGCGGCCGCCCGCGACGCCGCGGTGCCGCGCGCGCGGCGGCCGTTCAGGGTGGACTCGCTGCCCTCCCGGATCGGCTTCGCCGAGGCCTGGGAGATGCGGGACCCGGCGGTCGCGCAGTCGAAGCTGTGGGGCCTGGCGGGCATCGGCGGCGACGACATCATGGCGTTCGGTCCCGACCTCTCGCAGGGCGTGCCGACGTTCGTCGTCGCGGGCCCGGCGAAGTCCGGCCGCAGCACGGCCCTGCTGAACCTCGCCCGCTCGTACCTCCTCCAGGGCGTACGCCTCGTGATCGCCGCCCCGCGCCCGTCGCCGCTGCGCGAACTCGACGGCCAGGACGGCGTGCTGAAGGTCTTCACCGACGACGACATCGAGAGTGACGACTTCAACGAGGCGATCGAGTCGGCGAGCCCCGAGGAGCCGATCGTGGTCGTCGTCGACGACGGCGAGGTGCTGGAGGACGCGGACTGCGAGCGCGAGCTGAAGCGGCTCGTGCAGCGCGGCGCCGACCGCGGTCTCGCGCTGGTCCTCGGCGGCGACGAGGAGGAGGTCGGCAGCGGGTTCTCCGGCTGGCAGGTCGAGGCCAAGAAGGGCCGCCGCGGGCTGCTGCTCTCCCCGCAGGACTCCGGCGCCGGCGAGCTGATCGGCATCCGGACGACCCGCAGCATGGTCGGCGGGCCGATCACCCCCGGCAAGGGGATGCTGCACCTGGGCAACGGGGAGCCGGTCACGGTCACCGTGCCGCTGTAGGCACCGGCGGGCCGCCACCCGGCCTTCGCCCTACCCGACCTTCGCCATGCGGGCCACCGGGTCGCCCGCCTCCTCGTTGTCCGTCTCGTAGCGCAGGTCGTCGCCGACGGGGATCAGCCGGACCTCGTGCCGGCCCGTCGTGCACTCGGACGTGGTGGACCGCTTGGCCACGCTCGTGGCGACCAGCCGCTTCGCGGTGACCTCCTCCAGGAAGAGGTCGGTGTCGCAGGTGCCGCCGATGAGATCGGTCTGGCGGAAGGTGCCGACCAGGTCGCCCTTGTCGGCCTGGCGGACCGTGACGCGGATCGTGCCCATGGGGAGCTTGCCGTCGAGGGCGTACCCGTCGCCCTCCCAGGTGCCGAGGTAGGACTTCGGGACGGTGGAGGCGGAGGGCGCGTCCGTCCCGCCGTCACCGTCGCCGCTCCCGCCCTCACCGTCGCCGGAGGGGCTCGCGCTGCTCCCGGCCGAGGGGGGCGGGCTGGCCGCGGGCCCCGCGTCACTGCTGTCCTCCGAGCCGCCGCCGCCCGGCAGCAGGTCGAACATGAACACCGAGCCGACCGTCACCGCCGCCAGTGCGCCGGCCACCGCGAGGGCGACGGTGCAGCTCAGCCTGCGGCCGCGGCCGCCCGCGCCCGGCACGGAGGTCGCCGCCACACTGACGGACACCTTGCCGGCGCCACCCTCGGCACCGGTGGCGCCGGCAAGGTGTCCGTCAGTGGCGGGGAGGGGGACGGTCGGCGCCGGCTCGCGCCGGCCGTCCCCGCGGGACCGTCCGGCCCCGCCCTGTGGGGGGTGCGAGGTGCCGCCGGCGGTGTTACCGGCGGTTCGCCCGTGGTTCGACGATAGGGGGCGCCGCAGCCCCCGGATACGGGGAAAACCCTCGCCCCGCGGCCCGGGACCCTACGACGGCACCCCGGCGTCCTCGACCAGCCCGCCGGACGCCAGGAACTGCGTGGCGGCCAGCTCGGCGTAGAGCGGGTCGCCCGTCACGAGTTCGCGGTGGGTGCCCACGGCCCGTACCAGCCCTGCGTCCATGACGACGATGCGGTCCGCCGCGGTGACGGTGGACAGCCGGTGGGCGACGACCAGGACCGTGGTGGTGCGGGCGACGTCGGCGACCGTGTCGCGCAGCGCGGCCTCGTTGACCGCGTCGAGCTGGCTGGTGGCCTCGTCCAGGAGCAGCAGGCGGGGGCGCCGCAGCAGGGCGCGGGCGATGGCCACGCGCTGCCGCTCGCCGCCGGAGAGCTTGGTGCCGCGGTGGCCCACGAGGGTCTCCAGGCCCTTGGGCAGCCGTTCCACGAGGGAGTCGAGGCGGGTGGTCCGCACCGCCCGCAGCAGCTCCTCCTCACCCGCGTCGGGGTTGCCCAGCAGGAGGTTGTCGCGCAGGCTGCCGGAGAGGACCGGTGCGTCCTGCTCCACGTAGCCGATGGCCGACCGGAGCGCGGACACGTCCCAGTCGGTGAGGTCGCGGCCGTCCACCGCGATGGTCCCCGCGTCGGGGTCGTAGAAGCGCTCGATGAGCGAGAACACGGTGGTCTTGCCCGCGCCCGAGGGGCCCACGAAGGCGGTCATGCCGCGCGGGGGCACGGCGAACGTCACGCCGTGGTGGATGTACGGCAGGTCCTCGGCGTACCGGAAGCGGACGCCGTCGAAGGCGAGCGAGGCCGGTTCGGCGGCGGGTCCCGGCAGGGGCGCGGGCTCGGTGACCGGTTCGGCGGGCAGCCGGCGCGCCTCCTCGATACGGGCCAGCGCGGCCGAGCCGCTCTGGTACTGCGCGATCGCCCCGACGACCTGCTGGATCGGCGACATCAGGTAGAAGACGTACAGCAGGAAGGCGACGAGGGTGCCGATGTCGACGGCCCCGGTCGCGACGCGCGCGCCGCCCACGGCGAGGACGGTGATGAACGCGACCTGCATCGACAGGCCCGCGGTGTTCCCGGCCAGCGCCGACCACCTGGCGGCCCGGACGCTCTGGCGCCAGGACTCCTCGGCCGCCGCGTGCACGGTCCGCTCCTCGCGGTGCTCGGCGCCGGAGGCCTTGACGGTCCGCAGCGCGCCGAGGGTGCGCTCCAGGGAGGCGCCCATCGCCCCGACCGCGTCCTGCGCCCGGCGGCTGGCGCGGTTGATGCGCGGCACGATCACCCCGATCACCGTGCCCGCCACCAGGACGACGCCCAGGGTGACGGCGGTCAGCACCGGGTCGACGAACCCCATCAGCGCGAGCGTGGCCACCAGCGTGAGCCCGCCCGTGCCGAGGCCCACCAGCGAGTCGGTGGTGACCTCGCGCAGCAGGGTGGTGTCGGAGGTGATGCGGGCCATCAGGTCGCCCGGTTCGCTGCGGTCGACGGCGGAGATCCGCAGGCGCAGCAGGTGCGAGACCAGCCCGCGCCGGGCCCCCAGCACCACGGACTCGGCGGTGTACCGCAGCACGTACGAACCGAGCGCGCCGATCGCGGCGTTGGCGACGACGAGCCCCGACATGGCCAGCAGCGCGCCGGTGATCGCCCGGTCGTGCCCCAGGTCGTCGATCAGCGACCTGGCCACCAGCGGCAGGGCGAGCCCCGCGGCGCCGGTCAGCAGCGACAGCACGGCCCCGAGGAGCAGCGTCCAGCGGTGCGGGCGCACGTAGGCGAGGAGCAGCCGCCAGGGGGGCGTGGCGGTGGGTTCGGGCGGCTGGGACTGCGGCACGGGGCTCCCCTCGGAGGATCGGCTCCCCTCTCCCCCGGGTCCTGCGCGGCCGGGGTGGCAGGGGTCGTCGAAGTATCGCCGATGCCGCCGACAGCGCCGAAGGGGTGGGCCCGCCGGGCCGGTCAGGCGCCTGCGACCGGGGACCAGCGCGGGACGCTGCCCCCGAGGCGGCATGCCAGGAAGTAGAGCGGGATGGGCGGGGTGTACGGCGAGTCGCCCGTGGGGGTGTGGATCAGCCGGGGCCGGTCGGAGAGGAAGCCGCGGCGGATACGGGTCCAGGACGGGTCGGCGCGGTGGGCGCCGACGGTGTAGGTGACGGAGGACGGCCAGCTGACGCCGATGTGGGAGCCGGCGGGGACGATCCACCACCAGCGCTCGTCGTGCGCGGAGTCGTCGGCGAAGACGCAGCCGACCCGGGGCAGGCAGTCCAGGATGCGTTCGCCGTGCTCCCTGGACGTGCCCACCACGTCGCACCCCAGACCGGTGCGCAGTTCCGTGGGTATCACCAGGCGGATCGGACGTGCGGAGGGGGATGTCGCGGAGGTACGCGGCCACGGGTCAGGGACGTGKTGCAGTTCCATGAGGCAGGGATCCTTCGGC
>NZ_VDFC01000120.1 GCF_008369065.1 Streptomyces apricus
CCGACCACCCTCGCCCCGGCGACTTCAACGGCGACGGCTACGACGACTTCGCGACCGTCGTCACCTCGCGCTCCGGGGACGGGGCGCGGACCACGGAGACCCTGGTCGTGGTCCACGGCTCCCGCGACGGCCTCGACCCGGCGACCGCGAGGCGGACCCCGGCGGGCGGCGGGGGCGCGTACTTCACCTCCTTGCTGCGCACCGACCTAGACGGCGACGGCTTCACCGACCTGGTCGCCGGCCGTGGCAAGGGCGACACCCGGCTCGGCGCCCTCGCCCTCTTCGGCGGTGCCCGCGGCGTGAAGGACGCCACACCGCTCGCCGTGCCCGACGACTTCCGGCCGCTGGCCGCCGCCGACTTCGACGGCGACGGCACCGTAGACCTGCTCGACGGAGGACAGGCCGGCACGGGCGGTACGGACGGCACGGACGCGGAGGGACCGGGCACCGGCGGGCTCCTGCTCTACGGCCCCTTCGACCGCGCGGGCACCCCGGAGCGCCGGGCCGCCCTCGACCTGGGGCAGCGGGGGTACGCGTCGCCCGCCTCGGCCACCACCGGCGACTTCGACGCCGACGGGAGGGCGGAGGTGGTCCTCACGTACCACTTCGACGCGGAGGAGGACGAGGACGCGCCCGCGGACCTGCACACGGTCGGCTACTACGAGGGCGCCGGGGACGGCCGGGACGGCCTGGTCCGCGACACGGCGCGCGAGCGGGCCGTCGCCGGGGCCGTGGACACCCCCGACGGCCCCGGCACCCCGGCCGCCGGTGACGCCGACGGCGACGGCGTCGACGACCTGCTGCTGCCCACCCGGCTCCCGGTGGCCCCCGCGGACGAACCGGCCGCGGGCGGCGCGCTCACCGTCCTGTACGGCTCCCGGACGGGCCCGGGCGGCGGGCGCGGGAAGTCCGTGATCACGGGCGAGGGCGGCGCGGCACGGCGCACCGACTTCGGCAGTTCGCCGGCCGTCGGTGACGTCAACGGCGACGGGAGACCGGACGTGGTCGTCAACACGCCGGGCTTCCGGCGCCACGACGGCAGGGTCACACTGCTGCCCGGCGGCCCCGGAGGCGTCCCGTCCGCGACGGGCGAGCAGAGCGTCGACGCCGCGACGGACGGACTGCCGGGCACCCCGAACCCGCACCACTGGAACGCCTTCGACCACCGCCCGCCGCTGCTCGACGTGGACGGCGACGACCACGCCGACGCCGTCGTCTTCGGCCCGCTCTACGAGAAGCGCAAGGGCGCCTACCTGGTGCTGCACGGCACGGACACCGGATTCGCCCCGTCGAAGGCACACCTGTTCACACCGTCCGACCTCGGCGTCCCCCTGCGGCAGAAGTGACGCCCGCACCGGCACACCGGAAATAACTCGAACTCACGTACAACCTTCGGCACATCCGGTGGGTCTTGTGATCGCCAACCGTCCGTGTGCCCCAGGGGAACTCCGGGTGAACACGGGTGGGCGGCACCCCATCGACTGCGGGCGCCTGCCAGGTGTTCCCGCATGCAGAAGAAATACCTGAGACTCGCCCTCGCGACGGCCACCGCCGCCACGCTGACGGGCGGACTCCTCACCTTCACGGCCGCGACGGCGACGGCGGCCGACTCCGTCCACCACCCCGTGGCGGACTTCGACAGCGACGGCTACGGCGACGTCGCGTACTCGGCCGGCTGGGCGACCGTCGGCGGCAAGAAGGGCGCCGGCCAGATCGTCGCCCTGTACGGCTCACCGAGCGGTGTGACCGCCGGGAACCGCACCACCATCAGCCAGAACACCACGGGCGTCCCGGGCAGCGCCGAGACCAACGACGCCTTCGGCTGGGTCAGCGCGTACGGCGACTTCAACGGCGACGGCTTCGACGACCTCGCCACCTCCGCGCAGTGGGAGGACGTGGACGGTGACACCGACGGCGGCACCGTCGTCATCGCGTGGGGCTCGACGAACGGGCTCTCCGGCGCCACGACCCTCAAGGACCCGGCCGTCTCGTCCCACGACCGCTGGGGCACGGCGCTCGCCGCCGGCGACTTCGACGGCGACGGCACGGAGGACCTCGCGGTCGGCTCCTCGTCGAGCACGCTCTACGTCTTCAAGGGCGGCATCCAGAAGTCCGGTGCGTACGGCGGCCGTTACACCGTCAAGACGGACATCCAGTCCGGCGGCGACACCGGCCCGCTGGTGCTCGCCGCGGGCGACGTCAACGGCGACCGGAAGTCCGACCTGGTCGTCAACGGCTACGAGACCGACAGCGACTACGGCTTCAACACCAACTTCTACGTGCCCGGCTCGGCCTCCGGCCTGAAGGCGTCGGCCGCGCAGGAGGTGAAGCGCGGGGTCATCACCGGCATCGGCGACGTCAACGGCGACGGCTTCGGCGACATCGTCACCGGCCAGGACTGGGACCCGACCAGGGACGGCTCCCCCTCCGTGCCCGAGTCGGTGGACGGCGGCAAGGTCCACATCGTCTACGGTTCGGCCTCCGGCCCGGCCGCCGCCGTCGACGTCTCCCAGGACAGCGGCAACGTCCCCGGGTCCTCCGAGCGCGGCGACTGGTTCGGCAGCGAGCTCTCGCTGGGCGACATCAACGGCGACGGCCTGACCGACCTGGTGGCGGGCGCGCCGGGCGAGAACCTGGACGGCGTGGTGAACACGGGCGCGGTGACCGTCCTGTACGGCACCGCCTCCGGCCTGGACACCGGCTCCGGCCACCAGTACTTCGCCCAGTCCACGGCCGGCGTCCCCGGCTCGGACGAGAAGGACGACGCGTTCGGCAGCGAGGTGAAGCTCACCGACGTCACCGGCGACGGCAAGGCCGACCTGACGGTCGGGGCGTACGGCGAGAACGCCTACAACGGCTCGGTGGTCTACCTGCCCTCCGACGGCACCCGGATCACCACCACCGGCGCCCGCTCCCTCGCCCCGTCCGCGGTCGGCGTCTCGACGGACGCGCAGCCGGCGTTCGGCGCCAACGCCGCGAACTAGTTTTCTGCCAGATGGCGTATGAGTGCGGCGAGCCCGGCCCCGGTGGTCTCCACCACGGCGCCGGGCTCTTCGCTCTCACGCAGGAGGAGGGTGCCCCGACCGGCGGCCACCTCCACGCAGTTGGGGGCGTCCTCTCCTTGGGAGAACGACGACTTCTGCCACAGGACGGCGGGGGTCATTGCAGGTCTCCTCACATCTGCCGGGCGAGTCGATGGATGAAGTCCCTCGACTCCACGATTCCCAGCGCGGCACTCTCCACAGAGTCGATCACTCGGCGGTACAGGCGCACCTGCGCCTCCGCGTCCACGAAGGTCCCGTCGTGCAGGGAATCCAGCATGACGGTGTCCAGCTGAGGCACGGAACCGCCCGCCAACAGTACGGGGGTTCCGATCTGCGTGAAGCTGTCGACGTCGAACGGGACCACGCGCACGGTTACTTCAGGGCGATCGGACTGTTCCAGGATATGCGCCATCTGTCGTTGGGCCACTTTCCGGTCAGCAGGCCTCACCCGCAGGGCGGCCTCGTGGATCACCACGTCGTAGGGGGCCTGTCCCAGCACCGCCTGGCGACGCAGCCGGAAGGCGACGCGCGCCTCGATCTGCTCCTCACCGAGCGTCGACACCGGAGAGGCGTACGTCGCCCTCACCTGCTCCTCGGTCTGCAGCAGTCCGGGGATGTACAGGTTCTCGAACGACCTCAAGTACACGGCGCGCTGCTCCAGTTCGGCCAGGTCGAGGAAGCTGGGCGGCAGTAGCCCTCTATACTCCTCCCACCAGCCACGCCCCCGCTCGCTCGCCATGGCCGCCAGCGCGTCGACCAGGGCCTCGTCGTCACAGGCGTACGCACCCGCCCAGTGCCGCACGCGCTCGGCGCTCACCCCGACCCGGGCCACCTCCGTGGCGGACAGCCTGCTCTCCGCGATCCCCAGCGCCCGCGCCGCCTCCCGGCCACTGAGCCCCGCCCGCTCCCGGAGCTTGCGCAGCTCCGCGCCGAGCCGCTCCTGACGTGCCGTGATGATGCTGCGTGCTGGCATGTGCGCTTTCACTCCCGGGAATTGAGGATCTCCAGTATCTCCACCCGGCTTGACGGGCATCAATTGAACCCCATACCGTCAGTGACGCACCACACACTCTCCGGAGCCGAAGTGCACCGCGCTGCCCTGCCACGGCAGCCGCGAAAGAGCCACTGCTCCGCCCCCGCCCCCACTCCGAACCGGGAGCCCGCATGCCCATGCC
>NZ_VDFC01000121.1 GCF_008369065.1 Streptomyces apricus
CCATGGTCCCCTGGTGCGGCCGCACCAGGGGACCATGGGGAAGCAGCCGAACTTGTCGCCCTGGCGCAGCAGTTCGACGCCGTCGATCTTCAGGCTGCCGATGCGGCCGCCGTTGGAGGGCTGGACGGTGGCTTCCACGTCGCCGTTGCCGGCGGTCAGCGTGATGTCTTCGTTACTCACGGGCCCGACCCTACGGGGTCCCTCCGGGGGTTCGGCGGGTAGGGCGGGTCCGGTCCGGCCGCGCCCGGCCGCCTGCGGTGACCCGCGCCCCTGGAAGCGGCCTTCGGGTGCGGGCCGGCCGTGGCTGGGTGCGCAGTTCCCCGCGCCCCTGGAAAACCGTTGCCGGGTGCGGGTCCGTCGTGGCTGAGCGCGCAGTTCCCCGCGCCCCTGAAGGCGCGGCTTCGCCTGCGCCCCGTCAGGGGCGCGGGGAACTGCGCGGCCCGCCCCCACCCGGCCGCAGACGAAGGACCGGTGCGGTGCCCGCCCCTCAGGGGCGCGGGGAACTGCGCGATCAGCCCCCACCGGCCCGCAGGCGAAGAACTCGGTGCAGGGCCCTGCCCTGCCGGCCCCGCGGTCAGCGGTCAGTGGTCAGTGGTCAGTGGCGTTTTCTGAGGGCTCGGCCCACCACGATCGCCGAGGCCAGGGCGAAGGCCGCCGCCGGGGCGGCCCACCGCAGCGCCGCCCCCGTGCCCGCGGACTCCGGCGCGGGCACCGGCGCGTACCGGCCCCGCGGCGGCGCGTGGTCGACCTCCTCCGCCGAACGCCCGATCATCGTCCGCCGCGCGTGCGCCGCCTCCGCCGGTGCCCCCGGCGGCGACGTGCCGTCGTCCTCGAAGCCGCCCTCGAAATCCCCCTCGGCGAACGGCACCGCCGAGGCGGGCAGGTCGTCCAGGGACGGCGTCTCCTCCTCCGGAACGGGCGCAGGCATAGGCACGGGCTCGGACCCGCGCGAAGACTCGGGCTCGGGCGCCTCGTCCCCCAGGTGTTCCGCGAACCGCGTCAGCAGGCGGGTCGTCGCCGTCGCCACCTCCTCCGCCGGCAGGTCGGCGATGCGGCCGTCGGCCGAGGCGGTGCCCGTGAAGGTGGCCGTCGTGCCGCCCTCCGCCGGGCCGAGCGACAGCGTCAGCGCCAGCTTCGCCGAGCCGGAGCCCCGGGACTCCGTGGCGTCGGCCTCGATCGCGTACGAGCCGTCGTCCCGCGCGGACACCGCGAGCGTGCCGCGGTACGTGATGGAGTGCCCGCCGATGCGCACCTTCAGGCGGCCCGCAACGGGCGGTGCCTCCTCGTCCTGCTGGAGACCGGGCAGCGCCCGGGCCACCCGCGCGGGATCGGCGAGAGCCTCGCGCAGACGCTCGACGGCAACCGGAACGAACACCTCATGCTCCATGTCGGCCGAGCCTACCCAGCACCGCCCGTACCGCACCCCCACATGCGCCGATTCCCCCGGATCCCCCGCATCCGCACGCGGACGGGGGACGGGGGACGGGGACAGGAGACAAGAGCAACGATCGACGGCAGACGTACTCAGTCCGCGTACCTCGGGTGCACGAGCGTGGAGGGCGGCAGGTCCGCCGGCCCGGTGCGTCCGGCCGCGCGGACACCCTCCCCCGACGCTCCCCCTCCTCCTCCGAGGTGCGGCCGCGCGCGCGAGGCCAGCACGTACCCCCAGTCGAGCCCCTGCTCATACCCCTGACCGTGCCCTTGGCCGCGCGCCGCGCGCGACCCGTCCACCCTGTACGGCACGGTCCGCAGCCCCGCCGCCCGCACCGTCGCGTCGACGGTCCAGAAGGCGTGCGGCCGCGCCGTCAGGGACCCGGCGTGCACGGCGAGCCGCCCGCCGTCGGCCAGCACCTCGCGGGCCAGCCCGTAGAACTCCTGCGAGTACAGCTTCGTACTGGACGTGTCCCGCGGGTCCGGCAGGTCGGAGACCACGACGTCGTACGCGCGCAGCGGGGCCCGCCGCAGCCAGCCGAACGCGTCCGCGGCCACCACCCGCACCCGCGGGTCCCGGTACGCGTGCCCGTTCAGCGCGGACAGCGCAGGATCGGTGCGCGCCAACCGGACCAGCCGCGCGTCGAGTTCGACGACGTCGACGCGGTGTACGCCCCGGTGGCGCAGCACCTCGCGCAGGGCGAGCCCGTCGCCGCCGCCGAGGACGAGCACGCGCGCGTGGGGGCCGTTCATCGCGGGGCGGACGAGCGCCGCGTGGCAGCGGCCGCCGTCACCGCCGCTGACCCGCAACCGCCCGTCGAGGTAGAGGCCGAGCCCGCGGCCGTCCGCGCCGCCGGTCAGGACGACGTCCTGGACGCCGGTGTGCAGCGCCACCCGGACGTCCCTGCCGTACATCGCATGCCGCGCGGACCGCTCGAAGTCGTCGACGAGGGCGGCGGCCGTGGCGAGCAGCGCGAGCACGAGGAGGTTGGCGACGACCAGCAGCCGGCGGTCGCGCCGGGTCAGGTCGTGCCGGAAGACGCCGAGGACGAGCGCGCCGCCCGCGACCGCGTTGACCGTCCCGGTGATCAGCGTGGCGCTCAGCTGGCCGAGCAGCGGCAGCAGGAGGAAGGGGAACGCGAGCCCGCCCGCCAGGGCGCCCACGTAGTCCGCGGCGAACAGGTCGGCGACCGCTCCGCCCGGGTCCTGCCGGCGCACGCGCTGGATCAGCTCCATCAGCAGCGGCACCTCGGCGCCGATGAGCAGGCCGATGGCGAGCGAGAACGCGACGAGGAGGTACGTGGAGCCGCCGGCCCAGGCGCCGCCCCAGTCCCCGGTCCAGGCGAAGACGGCGTACAGGGCCATCGCGCTGCAGCCGCCGACCAGCGCGAGCAGCGCCTCGACGGCGCCAAAGCCGGCCGCGGCGCGGCAGCGCAGCCGTTTGGCGAGGAGCGAGCCGAGGCCCATCGCGAAGACCATCACGGACAGCACCACGGAGGCCTGGGTGACGGAGTCGCCCATCAAGTACGAGGCGAGCGCCACCAGTTCCAGTTCGTACACGAGTCCGCACGCCGCGCAGACGAACACGCCGGTGAGCACGAGGAACCGCCCGGTGGCCGGCCGGACCGGCAGACGCGCCGGGCCCGGACCGGTGCGGGGCCGTGGTGAGGCCGTGCCGGGCGGGGCGGGGGCGTGCGGCTCGATCACCCAGGGAACGCTACGTCACCGCTCCACTGCGCCACGTCACCCACACGTGTGTAAATCCCATCGCCTGTGCATACTTCGGCCGATCCGGGGACGCCCTTTCCCCGGGCGGAACCCGGCCAGAACGCGGCCACAACCCGACCGGAACCCGGCCGGGGCCTAGAGAGGGGCGGGCACCCGCATCCCCACCTTGGTGCGGGTGGCGACGAGTTGGCCCTCCTGGGGGTAGGCGTGCCAGGTGCGCCAGTGCACCTGGCCCTCGTGCCGCTGCGCGAGCATGGCGGTGAAGGCGTGAGGGCTGCCGGGGAAGACCCCCGCAAGTCCGTTCGGATGGTCGGCGACGAGGGCGAGCAACTCCTGGGCCCGGCCCGCGAAGGACCCGCGCGACAGCGTCTCCACGCGCGCGGCGAACTCGTACTCCCAGTCGCCCACCCGCTTGGCGACGCCGAGCGGCAGCGGTGTGCTGCTGCCGGCGATGCAGGCGACGGTCTCGGAACAGCTGCCCCGCTCCTCCTCCATGAGCACCTGGTGGGAGGCACCGAGCAGTCTCAATTGCAGTTTGGTGCCGGCGAGTTCGAGGTCGAGCGTCGCGAGCGCGGGCAGCGGCTCGCGTCCGAGGGCCCAGGCGAGGTCGGCCGCGCGCGTGTCGGTGTAAACGGTGGTGAGGGTCGTGAGCATGGGTCGGCTCCGCTGCACGCAAGGGTGGGGTCGGTCCGTCGCACCCCGGTCGGCACCGGGCGGTGATCGGGCCCGGTCGGCCAGGTCAGAAGGTCGTTGCGGGGGCTGCGTCGGCGATACGAGGGAATCATGAACGGCGTGTCCGCCACAGCGCTTTTACCCAACTTCGTGCGCTTTCCATCCCCTGGGGGGCTCCACAGCTCAACTGTTCAATCGGAAAACGCGCCCACGGACCACCCGCGCGCCCGCGCGCCCTCCCTCACGCAACGGCGGAGCGCCCGCCGGAGGACAACCCCGGCGGGCGCTCGTCATGCTGCCGTCCGTGTCCGGCCGCGACCGGACACGGACACGGTCCGGCAGCCTCCCCCTGCTCACCCGCC
>NZ_VDFC01000122.1 GCF_008369065.1 Streptomyces apricus
CCCCTACGTCCGCCCCCACGTCCGCTCCCGCGAACGCCTACGGGCCGCCTCCCGTGCAACCGCCGCTCCAGCCCTACGCGTACGGGCAGCCGCCGGGGTTCCCCCCGCCCTCCCCGCACGGCGGCAAGAGCAGTGCGGGGCGCGCGGTGCTCTGGGCGGCGGTGGGAGCGGTGCTCGCCTCCGCGCTGTGGGCGGGCGGGATCCTCCTCCTCGACCCGCTCGGGGACGACCCGGAGCTGGCCGGGTACCGGGCCAGAGCGAACCTCTGCTCCTCGGTCGACTACACCGCCCTGCGGGCCGAGTACGCCGAGGAGGACGACTCCCCCACCCACAACGCGCTGAAGCACGAGGCGATCGACCAGAGCTACTGCAGCATCTCCCTGAAGAAGACGGGCAGTTCCTCGTACTCGGACGCGTACCTCTCCGTGCAGATGGACCTGCACAAGAAGACCGACCCGTCCGCCGAGTTCACCGCGCTGTGGTCCGAGTACCACCAGCGGTACGAGGACTACGAGGTGGAGAAGGTGTCCGGGTACGGCGACGAGGCCTACCTCGTGACCGAGGACACCACGACCGGCTCGTCGACCGGCGGCAGCCGCGCGGTGATCCTCGCGGTGCGGGACGGCTGGATGACGTACCAGATGAGCTGGAGCGTCTACACGACCTCGTACGAGACGAGCACCCCGCCGGCGATCGGCGAGGTCTCCCGCTGGGTGAAGAGCGACACCCGGTCGACGCTGGAGAACCTGCGCTCCGAATGACCGCCCGGCAGCCTGAACCGGCCGGTCTGCCGGTTCAGGCCGCCGGCCGGGCCGCCTTCCACGCGCGGTGGTACAGCTCGGGCGCGTCGGTGAACGCGACGTGGCGGGGGCGCCAGCCGAGCAGGCGGTGCGCCTTGGCACTGCTGACGAGCTCGTCCTGGTCGGCGGCCGTCTGCAGCATGCCGCCGGCCTCGGCGTCCTTCAGGACGATCTCGCCGGTGTACCCGGCGGCCCGGACGGCGGCGCGCTGCACGTCGAGGGCGGCGGCGCGCTGGTCGTCCGCGACGACGAAGACCTCGCCGTCGACGGCGGAGGGGTGGTCGAGTATGCGGACGTAGGCGTCAGCGAGGTCGTCCACGTGGACCCAGCTCCAGCGCTTGGCGGTGTCGCCGTAGAAGACCGGCTCGCCCGCCTCGGCGGCGGCGAACCACTGCGCGGTCATGGAGGTGGTGGCCGGGCCGCCGTACAGGAAGCCGGGGCGGACCACGGTGTGGGGCAGCCCGGTGGCGGCCAGTTCCCTCTCCAGGGCGAAGCGGAAGCCCAGCGGGCTGTCGGGGGCGCCGGGGGTGTTCTCGTCCATCAGGGCGAGGCCGGTGCGGCCGTAGGAGGAGATGCCGGTGGTGTAGACGAGGTGGCGGCACCGACCGTCCTTCTCCTGCACCGCCGCCAGTTCGGCGAACAGCAGCCGGTCGGTGCCGACCGGGTCACTCATGTCCAGCAGCAGGTGCACCACCGCGTCCGTGCCGTCCAGGTGCCCACGCCAGGTCTCGGGCCGGCGCACGTCGCCCTGCACGGGGGTGACTTCGTCCACGGCCAGGTCGCGGGCGGCCGGGGCCGCGGCGTCCCGGGTCAGGCCCAGGACGGTGTGCCCGGCGCGGGCCAGGGCGCGCGAGACGCGGCGGCCGGCGTAGCCGGTGGCACCGGTGACGAGAATCTGCATCATCGACCTCCATAATTGCTTGATTCAGCAATAATGTCGGCCGTTGTTTGCCTCGTCAAATAGAGTGGGCGGCATGGCCTCCGACACCGATCCCGCTCCGCTCTCCCCCGACCAGCTGCTGCTGTGGCAGAGCCTGGGCCGCCTGGTCCACTCCCTGCCGCGCGCGCTGGAGGAGGACATGTCGCGCACCGGCGTCACCATGACCGAGTTCGCCGTCCTGCTGCTCCTCGGCTCGGCGCCGGACCGCCGTATGCGCATGTCCGCGCTGGCCGACGCCGCGGGCCTCACCCCGTCCCGCATCACCCGCGTGGTCGACGGGCTGGGCAAGCACGGGCTGGTGCGCAAGGAGCGGCACGGCCAGGACGGCCGCGGCAACGAGGCCGTCCTGACCGACGCCGGCCTGCGCACCATGGAGGCGGCGCAGCCCGCGCACCTGGCCAGTGCCCGCGGCCGCGTCCTGGACAGGATCCCCGACGCCCTGCTCCCGGCGCTCGCGGAGACGATCGCCCACCTCGCCGACGCCCTCTCCGCGGACCAGCGGCCGGTCAGGGGCTGACGGACGGGAGCTGATGGCCAGGGGTTGACGGCCGGAGGCTGAGGACCGGCGCTCACCCCGCGCGCCGCTCCTCCAGCAGGCGCGCGTAGTCGGCCAGGATCGGCCGTTCGGGACCGATCAGGTCCGGCGGGAGGCCGTCCGGCGCGAAGAACCGCCACCGCGTGTTCTCCGCGGTGTCCAGCGACAGCACGGCGCCCTGCGGGAACGCGGCCAGGTAGGCGGCGGTGACGTTGTAGATCTCGTCGCCGTTGGGATAGCGGTAGTAGCAGGACTCCCCGGAGTACACGCCGAGCAGCTCCAGTCGGCCGACGGTCAGCCCGGTCTCCTCAAGCAGTTCACGCCGCCCCGTCTCCTCGAAGGACTCGCCGGGGTCCATGATCCCGCCGGGCAGGCCCCAGCCGCCGGTATCGGCCCGGGCCAGCAGCAGGACCGCGCCCTCGGGACCGGTCACGAGCATCGAGGTCCCCGGGAGGACGAGCGGCCTCGTACCGACGGCCCGGCGGAGCTCGGTGACGTAGTCGTTCATGTTCCCCGCTTCCTGTGCCCCGCTGCGCCGTGGCCCTCGCCCGGCACCGCCGCGGGGCCGTCGGCGGCGTCCGGCACCGTCGCGGGGCCGTCGGCGGCGTCCGGCACCCAGGCGGCCGACTGCGGCATGAACCTGTGGCCGGCCGCGTGCGCCGCCATGCGGGCGTTGCGGGCCTCGGCCGCCGGGCCGTCCGGCAGGTGGAAGTCCTCGCCCGCCCGGGCGGCGCCCGCCTGCGTACGGGTGGCCGTCGCGAGGCGGCGGTGCACGTAGTGGTCCAGCGCCGCGGGCACGTCGGCCGGTGCCGCGTCCGTGAGGACGTCGCCGAGCACGGCCGCGTCCATGATCGCCTGGGCCGCGCCCTGGGCCAGGAACGGCACCATCGCGTGGGCGCTGTCGCCCAGCAGAGTCACCCGCCCGACGTTCCAGCGGGCGAGCGGGGCCCGGGTGTGGATGCCGTAGCAGAGCATCCGGCCGGCGCGTTCCAGGACGCCGAGCACCCGGGGGTCCCAGCCCGCGAACTCGCCCGTCTGCTCCCCCGGTTCGGCCTGGGCGACCCATGACTCCTGCGCCGTGCGGGCCGCTCGTACGGTGAACACGGCGACCACGTTGAGGAGTTCGCGCCGACGCACCCAGTAGTGCACGAAGTGCCGGTCCGGGCCCATCCAGACGGCGAGCTCCGGCAGGTCCAGGTCGGCCACCTCGTGCGCCGGGAGCAGCGCCCGGTAGGCGGCCGTGTGCGAGAAGAGCGCCTCGTCCGGGCCGAAGAGCCACCGGCGGGCGGCGGACCGTATTCCGTCGGCGGCCACCACCACGTCGGCGTCCAGCCGTTCGCCGCTCGCCGTGGTCACATGGGCGGCCCCGTCGTCCTGGTCGACGCCCACCACCGTGGTGCCGAGCCGCACGGATCCGGAGGGCACCGCGTCGGCCAGCGCCCGGTGCAGGTCGGCCCGGTGCAGGAGCAGGTAGGGCGCCCCGAACTCCTCCTCCACCGCGGGCCCGAGCAGGTAGCTGCAGATGTCGGCCCCGTCGGACCAGGCGCGGAAGGACAGCCGCGCGGGACGTACGGCCCGGGCGGCGACCGCGTCCAGTACGCCGAGGCGGCGCAGCACCCGGGTGGCGTTGGGCGCGAGCTGGATGCCGGCCCCGACTTCGGTGAACCGCGGCGCCTGCTCGACCAGGGTCACCTCGTGCCCGGCGCGGCGCAGGCTCAGCGCCGCCGCCAGTCCACCGATGCCCGCCCCCACGACGATCGCCCTCACGCCGCCACCCCGTCCCGGTCCGGTCGCGCACCACGTCGCAC
>NZ_VDFC01000123.1 GCF_008369065.1 Streptomyces apricus
AGGGGCGCGGGGAACTGCGCAGGAGCGCGCAGCGCGACAGGGGGGTCTGGGGGCGCAGCCCCCAGGCGGTGACCCTCGGGTCACCCCAAGCGGTACGCGTCCAGGGCCAGTGTCATCTCGATCAGGTCCCGGGGGCGCGCCAGCGACCGGGACGTGAGCTGCTCAAGGCGGCGCAGCCGGTTGAAGACCGTGTTGCGGTGGCAGTACAGGCGCCCGGCCGCCCGCCCGGCGGACCCCTCGCAGCACAGCCACGCGTCCAGCGTCTCCAGCAGCACCGCCCGGTCCGCCGGCTCCAGCTCCAGCAGCGGCCCGAAGACGTCCGACACGAGCCGCCCGGCCAGCTCCGGCTGGCTGACGACGAGCGCCGTCGGCATCCGCTGGTCGAGCCGTACGACGGCGGTCGCGTCCGGCGCGCACGTGCGCAGCGCCAGCTCCGCGAGCCGCCGGGCCCGCCCCAGCTCGGCGAGCCCGGCGACCACCGGACTGATCCCGCCGGGACCGGAGCAGCGCCCGTCGAGCGCCCGCGCGATCCCGTCCAGGCCCTGCCCGGCGTCGAGGGCCACCACCCCCMCCTCGCAGTCCGCCCGCATCCGCCACACGAACCGCAGCCCCTCACCGCCCACGGGCCGCCGCACGGGCTCGCGCCGTTCGCAGCGCAGCACGACGACGGCGTACGGGCCCCGCTCGGGCAGGTCGAGCCCCGCGGCGGCGCGCGCCGCCAGGCCCGGCGCCTCCTGCCCCTCCAGGAGCGCGTCGAGCAGCGCCTGCAGCCGTTCGTCGGTCCGCCGCCGCAGCTCCGCCTCGGTGGTCAGGTACGCCCCGGTCGCCGTCGCGGCCTGCGCGTCCACGGCGGACCACACCATGGTCGCCGATCGCATCAGCGCGCCCAGCCGCTCCGGCTCCTTCCCGGCCGCGCCCTCCATCAGCGCGTCCCACACCAGATAGCCCGCGGCGCGGTACGCGTGCACCAGCAGCTCCAGCGGCAGGCCCTGCTGGGCCCGACGGCGCCCCGCGTCCTCCGCGTACTCCAGGTCGCGGCGCGGCGAGTCCCGCGGCGCGGAGATCGTCTCGATCCCGATCCGCATCGCCTCCTCGGCCTCCCGCCACTGCTGGTCGTAGGGCAGGAACTCCCCGTAGACGGGGGAGTGCGCGGCCAGTTGCCGCATGTGCTCGTCGACCAGCTCCGGCAGCCGCTCCAGCAGCGCCGTGCAGGACTCGGCGAGCAGCTTCCAGTCGTCACCGGTACGCCTTCTGCGGGCTCCCATGACCGGAGGATGCCATCGCCCGCCCGCCCCGCGCAGGCCCCTGACACGCGGTGTTGTGCGCGCGCACAACGCGCGCCCGCACCCGCTGGTCACCCGCAGCGATTCGCCCGCCTGCCGTGGACGCACGCCCGCGCCGGTGCTGTCGTGAGCGCCACACCGACCGTGAACACGCCGCCGGGGCACGGCGGTCCGGAGCGCGACGACAGGGGGAATGCCATGGGTGGTCCAGGGCTGGCCGTACAGGAACTGTCGGTCGGATACGGGCCCGTACGGGCACTGCGCCAGGTCTCCCTCGACGTGCCGGAGGGGGCCGTGGTCACGGTCCTCGGCGGCAACGGGGCGGGCAAGACGACCTTGCTCCGGGCGATCTGCCGGACCCTGTCCTTCCACGGCGGCGCGGTGACCGGCGGCACGGTGAGCCTGGACGGCCGCCGGATCGACGGGGTGCCGCCGGACCGGGTGGTCGCCGCCGGGATCTCCCAGGTCCCGGAGGGGCGGCAGGTGTTCACCCGGATGACCGTCGCCGACAACCTGCGTTCCGGCGCGCTCGGGGCCACCGGGGGCCGCGTGGAGCGGGCCGCCGCCCTGCGCCGCGTCCACGAACTGTTCCCCGTCCTCGCCGACCGCGCCCAGCAGCGGGCCGGCCTCCTGTCGGGCGGGGAGCAGCAGATGCTCGCGGTCGGCCGCGCCCTGATGGCCGGCCCGCGGATGCTGCTGCTCGACGAACCGTCCCTGGGACTCGCCCCGTTGATGGCCGAGCGGATCGCCGCGACGATCCGGGAGATCAGCGCCCAGGGCACCTCGATCCTGCTCGTCGAGCAGAACGCCGCCCTCGCCCTGCGCCTCGCCTCCCGCGCCTACGTCCTGGAGGTCGGCGAGGTCACCCTGTCCGGTCCCGCGGCCGAACTGGCCGCCTCCGACGAGGTGCGCCGCCGCTACCTGGGCGTGGTCGACGAGGACGCGGCGGCCGACGCCGAGCGGGCCCGCGCCTCGCACCCGGCGCTGACCCGATGGAAGGGGTGAGCACCTCACCATGACGAACGACGCGCCACCACAGCCCGGTTCACCCGGCACCGACACCGGATCCAGCACCGGCACCGGTTCCGGTGCACGTGCCGACGCCGGTTCCGACGCCGGCGTACCGCCGCTGCACGTCACGGACCTGACCGTGCGGTTCGCCGGCCTGACCGCCCTGGACGCGGTCGGCTTCACCGTGCGTCCGGGCACCGTCCACGCCCTCATCGGCCCCAACGGAGCCGGGAAGTCCACCTGCTTCAACGTCCTGTCCGGCGTCTACCGCGCCACCGCGGGCAGCGTCCGCTTCGGCGGGCACGAACTGACCGGGATGCCTCCGCACCGCATCGCCGGCCTGGGCGTCGCCCGCATCTTCCAGAACCTCGCCCTGCCGCCGCTCGCCACGGTCGAGGACAGCCTCCTGCTGGGCCGCCACCGGCTGACCCGCAGCGGCTTCCTCTCCACCGGACTGCGGCTGCCGGCAGCGGCCCGTGAGGAGCGCCGTCACCGTGAACGCGTCCGTGAGATCGCCGAGTTCGTCGGCATCTCGTCCTGCCTCGGCCGTCCGGCGGGCTCCCTGCCGTACGGGCAGCAGAAACTCGCCGAACTCGCCCGCGCCCTGTGCATGGAGCCCCGGCTGCTGCTCCTGGACGAACCGGTGGCGGGCATGACCGCCGACGAGCGGACCCGTACGGCCGCGGTGATCGCGGGCGTCCGCGACAGCCTCGGCATCTCGATCGTCCTGGTGGAACACGACATGGGGGTGGTGATGCGGCTCGCCGACGCGGTGACCGTACTCGACTTCGGGCGCCGCATCGCGGACGGCGCCCCCGCCGACGTGCAGAACGACCCGGCGGTCGTGCGCGCCTACCTCGGGGAGCGCCCCGACGAGGAGGCCGCGTCATGAGCACCTTCGTCGAACTCCTCCTCAACGGCATCTCGATGGGCTCGGTCTACGCCCTCATCGCCCTCGGCTTCGTGGTCATCTTCCGGGCCACCGAGGTCGTCAACTTCGCCCACGCCTCGCTGCTCCTGGCGGGCGGGTACTTCACCGCGACCCTCCACGACGACCTCGGCTTCTGGCCCGCCCTGCTGGTCGGGATCGCCGGGGCCGCGGTGGTCGGGGCGGCCGTCGAGTTCCTGGTGATGCGCCGCTACCGGGGCCACGACCACAGCGTCCTCGCCATCGTCACGATCGGCGTGGACATCCTGCTCACCACGGAGCTGACCCGGCGGATCGGCACCGACGTGCTGCCGCTGGGCGACCCGTGGGGCGACTCGGTGCTCACCGTCGGCCCGATCTCACTGGCCCACACGCGCATCGCCGCCTTCGTCACCGCGGGCCTGCTCATCACGGTCTTCCTGCTCGCGTTCCGCTACACCTCCTGGGGTGTCGCCATGCGGGCCGCCGCCGAGAGCGCCGAGACGGCCGCGCTGATGGGCGTACGGCTGGGCCGGGTGTCGCTCGGCGCCTGGGCCGTGGCCGGCGGACTGGCCGCCGTCGCCGCCCTGTTCCTGACGGTCTTCCCCACCCCGGGCCTGGAACGGGCCACCTCGCTGGCCGCCCTCAAGGCCTTCCCCGCCGCCATCCTCGGCGGCCTGGACTCCACCACCGGAGCGCTCGTCGGCGGCCTGGTCGTCGGCGTCACGGAATCCCTCGCGGCCGGCTACCAGAGCGAACTGAGCTTCCTGGGCCGGGGCCTCGGCGACGTCGCCCCCTACCTGGTGATGACCGTGATCCTGCTCATCCGGCCCGCCGGGCTGTTCGGCACGAAGGAGCTCGCCCGTGTCTGAGA
>NZ_VDFC01000124.1 GCF_008369065.1 Streptomyces apricus
CTCGGGCTCCTCGCCGCGCGGCGAGGAGCCCGAGGTGCTGCAGCTCGGCGACGACCTTCGCGGCATGCGTGTACGGCACCTCCATGGCGGCCGCGACGTCGCGGGTGGTCGGCGTCGTCGTCCCGTCGGCGACGGCGAGCCGCATCAGGACGCGCAGAGCCAGGTCGGTCGATCGCAGCAGCCGCATACCGGCAGCGTAGATAATGCGCATTGCCGGTTCAAATTATCTGCCGGTGCCCCGGCCATTCGGCCAATCCCGCGGGCTCCTGGACCGCATCCACTCCTCCCCCACTACGATCAGCTGACCACTCCACCGCCCCTTTCCCCCAGAAGGACCGCCCCATGGGTTCCGCGAAGAAGACAGAGACCGCGTCGCGCAAGGCGCGGATAGAGGAGATGCGGCGCGCCGAGCAGGCCCGTGAGCGCCGCAACAGGGTCCTCACGATCACCGCCAGCGTGCTCGTCGTCGCCGGGCTCGTCGCCGGTGGCGCGTTCCTGATCAACTCGCAGTCCGACGACAAGGACAGCAGCGCGGCGAGCGACTCGAAGGCGGCTTCGGGGAAGTTCGTCACGGGCGAGGACGGGGTGAAGAAGTGGAGCACCAAGCTCACGCAGAACCACGTCGCCAAGGACGTGACGTACCCGATGGAGCCGCCGGTCGGCGGTGACCACAACCAGGTCTGGATGAACTGCAACGGCGACGTCTACGAAAAGGCGATCAAGAACGAGAACGCCGTGCACTCGCTGGAGCACGGCGCGGTCTGGGTGACGTACAACAGCAAGGCCCCGGACGCCGACGTGAAGGCGCTCACCGAGAAGGTCAAGAAGACGCCGTACTCGCTGATGAGCCCCGTAGAGGACCAGAAGGACCCGATCATGCTCTCCGCGTGGGGGCACCAGCGGACGGTGAAGGGCGCGAGCGACCCGGACGTGGCCGCGTTCTTCGAGACGTTCGTCCAGGGCAAGCAGACCCCGGAGCCGGGGGCCGCCTGCACCAACGGCCTGGCGCAGTGAGCAGGAACGGGAGCAAGAGGGGGGCCAGGACCGCGGGCTGGATCAGCGGCGCCGCCGCGGCCGTCCTCGTGGCGGCCGGGGCGATCACCTACGCGGTCGCCGACGGCGACGACTCCGGGATGAGGCCCCCCGCGGCCGACTCCGCGGACGCGGGCTTCGCGCGCGACATGTCCGTGCACCACCAGCAGGCCGTCGAGATGTCGTACATCGTGCGCGACCTCACCGACGACGAGGAGGTGCGCCGCCTCGCGTACGACATCGCGCAGACCCAGGCCAACCAGCGCGGCATGATGCTGGGCTGGCTGGACCTGTGGGAGCTGCCCAAGGTGTCCGCCGACGAGCCCATGGAGTGGATGGGCATGGCCGGCATGGGGGCCGGCGAGGACGGCGCGCTGATGCCGGGCATGGCGACCGACACCGAGATGGACGCGCTGCGCAAGCTGAGCGGCAAGGCCGCCGAGGTGCGCTACCTGCAGCTCATGTACGCCCACCATGTGGGCGGTGTGCACATGGCCAAGGGGTGCGTGGAGCGGTGCCAGGTCGGTGTGGAGCGGCGGCTCGCGCAGGGCATGGTCCAGGCGCAGGAGTCCGAGATGAAGCTGATCTCGGACCTGCTGGCGAAGCGGGGCGCGAAGCCGCGGAACTGATTCGGCGCCGGGTCGGGTCGGCGCCGACTCGGTACCGGGCCGGCACCGGCTCGGCGCGGGGTCGGCACCGGCTCGGCACCGGGCGGGCCCGGGCCGACAGCGGGCGGGGCCGGGCCGACGGCGGCGCGCAGCCCGCAGCTCGTGGCCCGTGCCCCCGCGTCCGAGGACTCCCGTAGCGCCCGCTCAGATCTGGTTCGCGCCCCCGTCGACGTGGAACTCCACGCCGACGACGTAGCTGCTCTGCTCCGAGGCCAGGAAGGCCACCAGGGCGGCCGCCTCCTCGGGGCGGCCGAAGCGGCCCTTGGGCACGGTCGTGGCAACGGTCTCCTTGACGGCCCGGACGGTCTCCTCGTCGCCGAAGGCCGCCATGCCACCGGGAGTCTCGATCCACGCCGGTGAGACGACATTGACCCGGATCCCGCGGTCCTTGAGCTCGACGGACCACGCCCGCGCCAGGGCCCGCACCGCCGCCTTCGACGCCGAGTACGCGCCGAAGCCCGCGACCCCGCGACTGGCGGCGGCCGACCCAATCAGGACGACCGACGCTCCGTCGTTGAGCAGCGGCAGCGCCTTCTGCACCGTGAACACCGTGCCCCGGACGTTGACCCCGAAGATCTGGTCGACGTGCTCCTCGGTGGTCTCCTCCAGCGTCACGAACGAGGCGACGGCCGCGTTCGCCACGAGCACGTCCACACCCGTGCCTCTCGCCCGGACCTCCTCGTAGAGCCGGTCCAGGTCCTGCGGATCGGAGACGTCCCCGACCACCGCGGTGGCCCGGTGGGCCCCGATCGTCTCGACGGCGGCCTTCAGCTCGGCCTCGCGCCGCCCGGTGACGAACACGTACGCGCCCTCGTCCGCCAGCCGCACGGCGGTCGCCAGACCTATGCCGGTGCTGCCCCCGGTGACGACCGCCGTCCTGCCTTCCAGCTGTCCCATGTGAATCTCCGTCGGTTTCTCGCTGTCCCTACCGTTCGACATCGATACTGCGAGAGACCGGGCGCTTCATCCATAATGTGGAGTCCAGGATCCTTTACGTATCGTCCAGGAGGTGCCGTCGGTGCTCGGGTTCCAGGATCCGGTGGCTGACGCGATCAGCCTGCTGCGGCCCCGCACCGTGGTCGGGCCCAGCCTCAAGGCCTCAGGCGAGTGGGCCGTGCGCTTCGACGCCTTCCTGCACGTACGGATCGGGGGCCTCGTGAGCGGCACGTGCTGGCTGCTCGTCGAGGGGCAGGAACCGGTGCTCCTGCGCGAGGGGGACACCTTCATGCTCGGCAACCCGCCCCCCTACGTGTTGGCCTCCACGCCCGACGCGAGGCCACGCCCGGCGGAACAGGTGCTGGCGGGCGCCGAGGACGGGCTCGTGCGGATCGGCCCGGAGTCCGAGGACGACCTCTACCTCTGCGTCGGGCACATCGGGTTCGACGACAGGAACGCGTCCCTCCTGACCGATCTCCTGCCGCCGCTCGTGATCGTCCGTGTGGACGATCCCCATGGCGGGCGGCTCGCCCAGCTGATCGATCTCCTGGCCACCGAGGTCGGGATCACCGCCGCCGGCGGTCCGCTGGTGCAGAGCCACCTCGCGCAGATCCTGCTCGTGCACATGCTGCGCGCCCACGCCGCCCGGACGGACCGGCCCACCGGCTGGCTCGGCGCGCTGAACGAGGACGGCATCGGTACCGCCCTGCGCGCCGTGCACGCGGACGTGGCCCACCCCTGGACCCTCAAGGAACTCGCCGAGCTCAGCAACATGTCGCGTTCCGCGTTCGCCCACGCCTTCAAGCGCCATGTCGGGGTCCCGCCCCTGGAGTACCTGATCCAGTGGCGCATGAGCCTCGCACGCGACGCCCTCGCCCGCGACAGCCGATCGATCTCCGAGCTCGCACGGGCCACCGGGTATCTGTCCGAGAGCGCGTTCAGCACCGCGTTCCGCCGTGTGGTGGGCTCGTCGCCCGCGCAGTTCCGCAACCAGGCCAAGGAGTCGGCGCACTCAGCCGCCGAAGGCGTCTGACGTCGTCGCACCAGGAGTTTCAAGGGGTGGAGCTCTCCTGGGTGGTGAGGATCGCGTCCGCCACCTCTCCGGGGCGGTCGAGCATGACGAGGTGCCCGGCCGGGGCCGCTACGCGGAAGGTGCCGCCGAGCCGGCCGGCGAGGCGTTCCTGGCGGTCGAGCCACCGCCGTGAGCCGCCCGCGTACGCGGCGAGCACGGTGACCGGCGCCTCCAGCCCGTACCGCCGCCGCAGGGAGACCAGCTCGACGGCCTGGTCCCGGTAGGTCGCGTTCTCCGCGAGGACGGCCCGCAGGGAGCGGCTGGTGGAGTAGGCGCGCCGGACGAGGTCGTACGGGGCGGGGTCGTACGGGGCGGAGGCGTAGGG
>NZ_VDFC01000125.1 GCF_008369065.1 Streptomyces apricus
GGGGATGTGGCACGGGTGAGCGGATTACGGCGGTGCGGGGGTCTTGCGGCGGCGGGCTCGGTGCTCGTCGCGGGGTGCACGGCCGCGCACGACAAGGACAACGACAACGACGACGGAGCGCGGGCACGGCCCTCCGCGAGCAGGAGCGCGGAGACCGGACGGGGGGACGCCCCGGCCACCGCCGGATCGCAGCAGCCGCTGACCGACCCGGCCAGGTACCCCCGGACGCCCGCCGAGGGGCGGGCCGTCGTCGGCCGGCTGATCCCCGGTCCGGCGCTGTTCGGTGCGGACGTGACGCGGGCCGTGCCCTACGAGAGCCGTCCGGGGAGCTGGGCCGACCTGGACGAGGAGTGCGTGTGGCAGCTGCGGGAACCGCCCGAGGACGTACTGGCCACGCGGACCCGGTACTTCTGGCTGCCCGCCGAGAAGGGCGGCGGCAAGGGGGCGGTCCGGCTGACCACCACGGTCACCGTGCACCGCACCGCGCTGGACGCCGCGTGGGAGCAGGCCGGGATGCTGGAGGAGGCGCTGGGCTGCGAGGAGCAGGTGCTGCGCCCGGGCGAGCGGCTGACGAACCTCTTCTCGTCCGCCTTCGGGCTGGGTGAGGGCGGCAACGTGGACGTCGACGACTCCCTGCTGGAGAACGGTCTCTGCCACAGCGAGACCCGCGGCGGACCGTATCCGTACTTCTGGCAGCAGGCCACGCTCGGCCCCGTGGTGCTGTCGGCCTCCGCGTGCGGCGGCCGCGGGCGGACCAAGGACGAGGTGCAGGGACTCGTGCAGGAACCGCTGGCGCAGCTGATGGTGCGGGCCGAGCGGGAGATCGGGCCGGAGGCGGGGACGGACGAGGAGCGCGGCACGGAACCGGAGCCGGGCACGAAGGGGGATTCGTGATGGAGCGGCTGTCGGCCTCCGACCCGTCGCACCTGGGGGCGTACCGGCTGCTGGGGCGGCTCGGCGCCGGCGGCATGGGTGTCGTGTACCTGGCCCGCGCCGCGGGCGGGGACCTGGCGGCGGTGAAGGTGATCCTGCCCGAGTACGCCGACGAGCCCGGCTTCCGGGCGCGCTTCCGCCGCGAGGCCGCCTCCGCGCGGCAGGTGGACAGCCCCTGGGTGGTGCCGGTGCTGGACGCTGACGTCGAGGCCGGCGCGCCCTGGCTGGCCACGGCGTTCGTGCCGGGTCCCTCGCTGGCCGAGGCGGTCACCCGGTGCGGCCCCCTGCCGGTCAGGGCGACGCGGGTGCTGGGCAAGGTCCTGGCCCGGGCCCTGGGTGCGGTGCACCGCGCGGAACTGGTCCACCGGGACGTCAAACCGGGCAACGTCCTGCTGGCCCCCGACGGGCCGCGGCTGATCGACTTCGGGATCGCGCGTCCCACGGCGGCCGACGCGACCGAGCTGACCTCGGAGTCGATGGTCGTCGGCACCCCCGGCTTCCTCTCCCCCGAGCAGGCCCGGGCCCGGCCGGTCGCGTCCGCGAGCGACGTGTTCGCGCTGGGGTGCGTCCTGGCGTACGCGGCCACGGGACGCCTCCCCTTCGGCGGCGGCGCGGTGGACGCGGTCCTGTACCGCACCGTGCACGACGAACCCGATCTGGACGGCGTCGAGGAGCCCGCGCTGCGGGCCCTGCTGGAACGGTGCCTCGCCAAGGACCCGGCGCGGCGGCCCCCGGCCGACGAGGTCGACGCCCTCCTGGTGGAGGACGACCCGCCCGGCTCCGTGGACTGGCTGCCGGACCCGGTGGTGCGCATGGTCGCCGACCGGTCGGCCGACCTGCTGGCCCTCCCGGGCATCGAGGACACCGCGGTCGACGCCCCGGACGCTCCCGGCGGGCGCGCGGCGCCGGGGCGGCGGCGGATCCTGCTGGCCGGCGGTGCCGCCCTGCTCGCGGCCGGCGGGGGCGGTGCGGCCTGGGCGGCGCTGCGTGAGGACGGCGGGAAGGCCGCGGGCGGCGGCGCGCGCCCCTGGGTGCTCGGCCTGCACGCGGACCTGAGCGGGCCTCAGAAGGCGGCGGGACGGGCCCAGGAGCGCGGCGTGCGGCTGGCCGTCGAGGAGTACCTGGCCCGCCGCACCAGACCGTTCCCGCTCGCGCTGGAGGTCGTCGACGACCGGGGCCGGGCCTCCGAGTCACTGCGGACCGCCCGGCGCCTGACCCGTGACCGCGATGTGCTCGCCGTCCTCGGTCCCACGGGCGGGGAGTCCGCCACGGCCGCGCTGGAGGTGTACGAGGGGGCGGGGCTCCCGCTGCTCAGCGTCTCCGAGCTGTCGGTCAGTGCCGTGCAGACCGCGCTGCTCGCCGAGCCCCGCTCCTACTTCCGTACCGCCCCGCTCGCCGCGTACACCGCGTACGGCACCGTCGTGCGGCTGCGCGCGCTGGGGGTGCGCCGTCCGGGCCTGCTGGCCGACCGGGCGGGCCGCATCACCGGCTGGGAGTTCGTCACCCTCGCCCACAAGGCGGCCGACAGCCTGCGCAGCGACCTGTACGTCCGGGCCGTGCCGGCCGCCGCGGCGGATCCCTCGGTCGTGGTCGCCGACATGCTCGACCACGGGGTGGACGGCCTGTTCTACTCGGGCACCGCCGAGCGCGCCGGACCGGTGGCCCGCGCCCTGGCGCGAGACGGCTTCCGGGGACCGCGCTTCCTCGACCCGCCCTCGGCGACGGCGGCGTTCACCGCCGCGGCGGGCGGGGCGGCGGACGGCTGGCAGGCCCTCACCCCGTACATCTCCCCGGACGCCGCCCCCGCCCGGCGCTTCGCCGCCGCGCACCGGCGCCGCTACGGCAGGGCCCCCGGGATCTGGGCGGCCGAGGCCTACGACACCACGCGCCTGGTCCTGGACCGCCTCACGGCGCTGGCCGCCGGGGGCTCCCGGCCCACCCGCGCCCGGCTCACCGAGTCCCTGGCCCGGTCGCGGTTCAAGGGCATGCTCACCACCTACGCCTTCGACGACGGGCGGCAGCTGGAGCCGGACGGCGTCCACCGCTACCGGGTCGACGGCGGGCGGTTCGTCTACGCCGGCACCGTCCGCCTGGCCGGCTGAGGGCGGGAACGGGGCGATGCGGGCACTGGGCGCACACGATCCCGAGGTACTGGGCGGGCACCGCCTGCTGGCCCGTCTCGGTTCCGGCGGCATGGGCACGGTGTACCTGGCGCGGAGCCCCGCCGGGGCGCTGGTGGCGGTGAAGGTGATCCGCGCCGAGCACGCGGCCGACCCCGCCTTCCGGGCCCGCTTCCGCCGGGAGGCGCGGCTGGCCACGGGGCTGGCAGGGCGCTGGGTGGTACCGGTGACGGCCGCCGACGCCGAGGCGCCCGCACCGTGGCTGGCCACCGCGTTCGTGCCCGGCCCCTCCCTCGCCGAGGCGGTCGGCGCGCACGGCGCCCTGCCCCCGTCCGCCGTGCTCACCCTGGGCGCCTGCCTGGCGGAGGCGCTGGACGGCCTCCGGGCGGCGGGCCTGGTGCACCGGGACGTCAAGCCCGGCAACATCCTGCTCGCCCTCGACGGGCCGCGGCTGATCGACTTCGGCATCGCCGGCGGGGCCCTCGCCACCGCGCTGACCGCACCGGACGCGGTCGTCGGCACACCCGGCTACCTCTCCCCCGAGCAGACGCGGGCGCACGGCGACCGGGTGGGCCCGGCGAGCGACGTGTTCTCACTGGGCTGCGTGCTGGTCCACGCCACGACCGCGCGCCGTCCGTTCGGTACCGGGGACGCGGCGGCCGTGCTGTACCGGACCGTGCACGAACAGCCCGACCTCGCGGGCCTGGACCGGCTGCCGCCGCCGGTGCGCGAGGCGGTCGCGCGCTGTCTCGCCAAGGACCCGCGGCGCCGTCCGGCGGCGGCGGAGCTGCGGGACGTCCTCGTCGCCCACGGCGGTGACACGGGCGGGCCGCGCGACTGGCTGCCGCCGGCGGTGCTGCGGCTGGTGGCCGAGCGGTCCGCCCGCGCCCTCGACCCGCCGCCCCGCCGGAGCGGTCCCGTCCC
>NZ_VDFC01000126.1 GCF_008369065.1 Streptomyces apricus
CCTGTTCGCGTCGGCGACCGCGGCCTGTCTGGTCGTCCTCGCCGCGGTCGCCGTCCACATCGACGCGCGCTCCCGCGGGGACGCACTCGACCACGAGGTCGGCAGCCGCGCCACGGGGCTGTCGCGGGCGGTCTGGTTCGACGCGGGGACGCTGCACCTGGAACCGCTGCGCGAGGACGAACTCGCGCGCGGCGCCCAGGTGCTGGCGGTCCTGCGGGCGGCTCCGGGAGAGGCGCCGTCGGTGCGCGGCGCCGTCCCCGCGCGCTCCGCGCTGCCGGACCGGGRCCGGCTGGACGCCGTCTGGCGGAGCGTCCTGGAGACGCAGGGGACCGTCGTCGTCGACGCCTCCGACACGCACGGCGGACGGCTGCGGTGGGCGGCGGCCCCGGTCTGGGACGACGACCGGATCGGTGCGGCGGTCCTGGTCGGCGCCGACCCGTCGCGCGGTGCGCGCGATCACGACCTGCTGGTGCGCTGGCTGGTGCTCGGCTGCACGGCCCTGGTCTGCTGCGCGGCGGCCGTGGGCCATCTGCTGTCCGGCCGCGCCATGCGTCCCGCCCTGCTGGGCCTCGGCCGGCAGGAGCAGTTCCTGGCCGAGGCGGCGCACGAACTGCGTACACCGCTGGCGACCCTGCGGCTGGTGGTCGAGCGGGGCGGTTCCTCCGACGAGGCCCTGCGGCTGGTGGACCGGCTGAGCCGGCTGGTCACCGGGCTGCTCACGAGGGCCCGTGCGGAAGCCGGGGCACAGCGGGTCGAACTGGTGCCCCTGCGCCTGGACCAGCTGGTGGAGACCACGGTCGAGGAGCTGCCGGACCACGCCGGTGTCACGGTCACCTCCGAACCGGTGGTGGTCCTCGGCGATCCCGACCTGCTGGCCCAGGCGGTGCGGAACCTGGTGGAGAACGCCCAGCGGCACGGCGGGCCTGCCGCGCCCACCGGCTCCACCGACTCCACCGGCTCCGCCGGTTCACCGGTGGAGGTCACCGTCGCGCCAGGCCTCGTCGCGGTCCGCGACCACGGCGCGGGGCTGCCGCGCGCGGACCGGGAGCGGGTCTTCACACGGGGCGTCACCGGTACCACCCCGGGCACCGGTACCGCCCGGGGCACCGACGGCGCCCCGGGAACGACGGGAGCCGGAGCGGAAGCGAGGGCCGGGACGGGAGCCGGGGCAGGGACGGGAGCCGGGCTCGCCATCGTCCGGTGGGTCGCCGAGCTGCACCACGGCACCGCCCGTCTGGTGGACACGCCCGGCGGCGGCCTGGTCGCGGAGCTGCGGCTGCCCGTGCACCGGGCGCGGCCGGCCGCCCCACCGCCCCGTACGGAGGCGCCCTCATCCTCATCTCATGAAGGCTCCGGCACCGTGGGCGCATGAACCTTCCGCGTAGAACCGTGCTGTCCGCCACCGCGGCGGCGGGACTCGGCGCCCTGCTGGTCGCCGGCAGCCTGTACGGCCCGTCCTTCGGCGACGAACCAGCCCCGACCGAGGTCGCCGTCAGGGTCGACCAGGTCGGCTATGTGCGCGGCGAGTCGAAGCGGGCCTACGTCATGGGCCCCGCGGCCGCGCTCGCGGGCGCCCGCTTCACGGTCGTGGACGCCGGGGGCGACGTGGTCACGGCCGGCCGGCCCGGCCCCTCCACCGGCCGCTGGAACGCCGCGTACCCCTCGGTGCGCACCATCGACCTCTCCGCGCTGGACACCGACGGCACGTACCGCGTCGTCATGGGCGGGACCGCGTCCGGCCGCTCGCCCGCCTTCCGGGTCGCCAGGGCCCGCGAGCTGATGACGCCGCTGGTGCGCGACAACGTCCGCTTCCTGCAGGCGCAGCGCGACGGGGCCGACGTACGCCCCGGCGCGGCGGGCACCCGGAGGCAGGCGCTGCGGCACGGGCCGTCCCACCTCGCCGACCGGGACGCGGCCGTCCACGCCGCGCCGGAGTACGACGAGGAGGGCACCGAACTGCTCGACGAGGGGCTGAACCCGACCGGTGAGCGGGTCGACGTCTCGGGCGGCTGGTTCGACGCGGGCGACTTCCTGAAGTTCACCGGCACCACGTCCTACGCGGTCGCCGAACTGCTGCTCGCCGAGCGCGACCTGCCGGACCTGGAAGGGCTGTCCGCCGAGGCAACGCACGGGCTGACCTGGCTGGACCGGATGTGGGACGAGGACAGCGGGACGCTCTACGCCCAGGTCGGGATCGGCGTGGGCAACGACGCCGTGCGCACCGACCACGACGTGTGGCGGCTGCCGGAGGCCGACGACCGGCTGGACGTGTCGCCCGGCGACCCGGACCACGCGATCAAGCACCGGCCGGTCTTCCGCGCCGCCGAGCCGGGCGAGCCGATCGGTGCCGCCCTGGCGGGCCGGGTGGCCGCGGCGTTCGCCCTCGCCGCCCAGCGCGCGGCCGGCACCGACGAGGAGGAGGCCCGCGACTGGCTGGAGAAGGCCGCGGCCGTCTACGCCCTGGCCGACACCGATCCCGACCCCGGGGCGGCGCCCCTCACCGCGTTCCCGCCCACCTTCTACCCCGAGGACTCCTGGCAGGACGACATGGAGTTCGCGGGCGCCGAACTGGCCCTGGCCGCACGGGAGCTGGGGGACGAACGGGAGGACGGCTGGACCGACGACGCGGCGCGCTGGGCCGGGGCATACCTGGACTCCGATGTACGGGGCACCCTCGGTGTCGCGGACGTCAGCGCCCTGGCGCACGTCGATCTGGCCGTCGCCCTGGACGGCGGCCGGGCGCACGGGACCGGCGCCGAGGAGCTGTACGAGGACCTGCGCCGCCAGCTGGAGGACGGCGTCGCCCGCGCCGGGCACGACCCGTTCCGCGCCGGCGCCGTTTACGACGACTTCGACGCCGTACCGCACACGTTCGGGCTGGTGGCCACCGCGCGCCTGTACGCAAGGGCCACCGGGGACACCCGTTACGCGGCCTTCGCCGGGCGGCAGCGGGGCTGGGCCCTGGGCGCCAACGCCTGGGGGACGAGCTTCGTGATCGGTGCGGGCGAGGTCTACCCGCACTGCCCGGAACACCCGTTGGCCAACCTCCGGGGCAGCCATGACGGGACGGGCGCCATCCTGCGGGGCGCCGTGGTCAACGGCCCCAACGCGGCGGACAAACTGGAGGAGTTGAACAGCTTCCCGACCATGAAGAAGTGCACGGCGGCCCCGCCGCAGGGTGACTGGACCGACTTCGACGGCAGGGGCGCACGCTACCTGGACGACGTGGGCGCCTGGCAGACGGTGGAACCCGCCCTGGACTTCACCAGCACGGCACTACTGGCCTTCACCCTGACCACGAAGTGACCCGCCCGTACCGGATCCGACAGCACCCCCCGGACCGGATCCGACGGCACCCTCCCGAACCGTGGAACCATCGGTCCGCCGGACCGGCGCGCGGACGGTACGAGAGGTGAGGAGCGAGTGGACATGACCGCCGACTGGGAGTGGGACGACACGCTGTTCCTGGGCGCCGCCGCCCACTACCGCCGCGGCCGGCTCCCCTACGCCCCCGGGCTGGCGGACGCGCTCGCCGGGGCCCTGGGGCTCGACGGCCGGGGACGCCTGCTGGACGTGGGGTGCGGGCCCGGCACCGTCGCACTGACCCTCGCGCACCTGTTCGCCGAGGTCGTCGGCGTGGACCCGGACCGCGGGATGATCGACGAAGCCGCGCGCGAAGCCGCCGTGCGCGGGCTGGACGGGAGGGCGCGGTGGGTGCGGGCCCGGGCCGAGGAACTGCCCGCCGGTCTCGGCACGTTCGATGTCGCCGTCTTCGCCCAGTCCTTCCACTGGACGGACCGCGGCCCGGTGGCGGCCACCGTCAGGGACATGCTCCGGCCCGGCGGGGCCCTCGTCCACGTCTCCGACCTGAAGGCCCCCGCCCGGGCCGTCGACGGCCCGGGCGGGGGCCTTCAGGTCGGAGACG
>NZ_VDFC01000127.1 GCF_008369065.1 Streptomyces apricus
GTGCGGGGCGGCCGGGGAGTGCGGGGCGAGCAGGTCGTCCAGGCCTATGCGCGTCAGGAACTCCGCGCGGATGCGGTCCGCGACCAGGCTGACCTCCTCCGAACCGTCGTCCGCCGGGTCGACGTGGACCCGGAAGGGCCGCTTGCCGTGCGGGGTGTCGACGACCTCGACGATCGCGTCGGCCACCAGGGACGCCGGGGCGTCGGCCGGGGCGAGGGCGGCGAGGCGTTCGGCGACCTGGCCCATCAGGCCCGCGTACCGCTCCTCGTAGGCCGGCAGGACCGTCCCCTCGGAGGGGTGGCCGCCGGTCGCGAAGTGGTTCGTGCCCGAGGTGAAGGCGCCCGGCACCACGATGGTCGTCTCGATGCCGAAGCGGGCCAGCTCCGCCGCGTACGACACCGCGAGCGCGTCCATCGCGGCCTTCGCGGCGAAGTACGGCGCGAGGTAGGGCGGGGTGCCGCCCCTGGTCGAGGTCGAGCCGACCCACAGGACCAGGCCGTGCTCCTGGGCGCGCAGGTGCGGGAGGGCGGCCCGGTTGACGCGCTGGGTGCCGAGCACGTTCGTGTCGTACACCGCGGCCAGTTCCTCCGGGGTGAAGGCCTCGGTGGGGCCCGTCACCATGTGGCCTGCGTTGTGGACCAGCACGTCCAGCCGGCCGGCGTCGGCCAGGACCGTGGCGACGGCGGTGTCCGCGGACTCCTGGGAGAGGACGTCCAGCTCGACCGTGCGCAGGTCGACCCCGTGCTCGGTGGCGTAGGCCTCCGCCTCGGCGACCCGGTGCGCGTTGCGGCCGCGGGTGTCGCGCATCGCCGCGTAGACCGTGTGCCCGGCGTCGGCCAGGGCCCGCGCGGCGAGCGCGCCGAACCCGGAGCCCGCGCCCGTGATGACGATCGTCTTGCCCATGGTCTTGCCCATGACGGAACTCCTGGGGTGAGAAGCGACGAGTGGGAGGAGAGGGTCGGTTATGCGATGCCGCCGTTGGCGCGGATGACCTGGCCGTTGATCCAGCGGCCGCCCGGGCCGGCCAGGAAGGACACGACCTCGGCTATGTCGCGGGGCTCGCCCAGGCGCTCCAGCGGCGGCTGGGCGGCCATGCGCGCGATGGTCTCCTCGTCCTTGCCGTCCAGGAACAGGGCGGTGGCGGTCGGGCCGGGGGCCACGGCGTTGACCGTGATGTCCCGGCCGCGCAGCTCGCGGGCCAGGATCAGCGTCACGGCCTCGACGGCGCCCTTGGTCGCGGCGTATCCCGCGTAGCCGGGGAGGGCGAGGGCCAGGACGGAGGTGGAGAAGTTGAGGATCGCGCCGCCCGCGCGCAGCCGGCGCGCGGCCTGCTGGTCGACGACGAAGGTGCCGCGGATGTTGGTGCGGTGCATGCGGTCCAGGGCGTCGAGGTCGGTGTCGACCAGCGGGGCCAGGGTCATGACGCCGGCCGCGTGCACGACGACGTCGACGCCGCCGAACGCCGACTCCGCGGCGTCGAAGAGCGCCGCCACCTCGGTCTCGTCGGCCACGTCGGCGCGGTGGGCGATCGCCCGGCCGCCGGCCTCGGTGATCGCGCCGACGGTCTTGTCTGCCTCCGTCTGGTTGCCCGCGAAGTTCACGACGACGGCGAATCCGTCGGCCGCCAGGCGCTCCGCGCTCTCGCGGCCGATCCCCCGGGATCCACCGGTGACGATCGCGACGCGGGTGGGGGTACCGGCGGTGGTTCCGGTGCCTGTCTGCTCGGTCATGACGGTGCTCCTCGTCTCGGTGGGTAGCGGTGTTCGCTTCCGACGAGAGCAACGCTAACACCGAATTCGTATCGACGCTACCTTTTCGCGTAGCGATGCTACGGACATGTGGAAGGCCCCGCCGGAGCGGGGCCTTCGCCATGCAGGAAGTGCACTGAGTGCGGTGGGCTTGGTGGGCTCGGTTGGCTCGGTGGAGGGCTAGAGCACGTCTACGGAGTCGCCCGCGGAGTTGCTCGCGCCCGTCGTCGTGTTGCCGCTGTAGCGCCAGCGGTAGGTGCCGTCCTTCGTGGCCGTCACCGTGGTCTTCAGGTGCCCCGAACTGTTCGCCGTGACCGACTTGAGCGTGGTGTAGGTGCTGGAGCCGGCCGGCTTGAACTGCAGCTTCACCGATCGGCCGCCGTAGTTGTCGTAGCGGTGCGCGCTCCAGTTGGCGCGCTGCACGGTGCCGGTGACCGTGATCGCCTTGCCCGGGGCGACGGGCTCCGGGGTCGCGTTCATGCTCTGGATGCGGGAGGCGCGCTGGAGGCGGACCGTCGCGGAGAGCAGGTCGGTGTCGTAGCCGCCGTTCTTCTTGATGGCGGTACCGAGGGTCTTCCACGTGGCGGCGTCGCCGTTGACGAGCTTGTTGCCGTTGCCGCCCGGCATGTCGTCCGGGTCGATGGTCATCGTCTCGTCGCAGTCGCGGTAGGTGTAGCCGCCCGCGGAGGACTGGGCGCAGCCCCAGCGGGTCGTGAAGACCGCGAGCTCGTACTCGTTGGTGCCGTAGGTGCCCCGGTAGGCCTCGACCCACCAGCTGTCGAGAGACACCTTGCTCTTCACCGTGTAGGTCAGCGGGGCCTCGACCTGGGCGCTGGTGCCGACGACGATGGGTTTGCCGTCGTTGATCACGACGTTCGAGAAGGAGATGTCGTTCTCGGCGGCGCTCGCGGTCGGCGCGGTGAGCGCCACGCCGGTCAGGGCCAGGGCGGCGGTCAGGGCCGCGGTCGCTGTGCGGCGGGCGGCTGTGCGGTCGGCGGTCGAGGGTCTGTGGCTGCGCTGCGTGGCAGCCGGTGATGTCGTGGTCAATCCCCACCCCTGGGTTGCGGTCTGTGTCGGTGCGGCGCAGGTCAACTGCGTTGCGCGTGCGGGAACTCTAGATCACCAGGGGTGGGGTGGTCGGGTGCGGGTTGGTGGGGGCTGGTCGCGCAGTTCCCCGCGCCCCTTGAAAGCGGGCGCCAGCCACGGGTGGGCGTCCGATACCCCTGCGGGCCGCGGGGGCTGAGCGCGCAGTTCCCCGCGCCCCTTGAAAGCGGGCGCCAGCCACCGGCCGGGGGTCCGGCATCCCTGCGGGCCCGCGGGGGCTGAGCGCGCAGTTCCCCGCGGCCCTTTGGGGCGCCGGTCGTGGCGTCAGGACTGCCACACCAGTGACTGCAGTTCCGTGTACGCGTGCAGGGCGTACACGCCCACGTCCCGGCCCACTCCGCTCTGTTTGAAGCCGCCGAACGGGGCCTCCATGTTGCGGCCCACCGTGTTGACGCCCACGCCGCCCGAGCGCAGACGGCCCGCGACGCGGAAGGCGCGGGCCACGTCGCCCGACCAGACGTAGTCGATCAGGCCGTACTCGCTGTCGTCGGCCAGGGCCAGCGCCTCCTCCTCGTCCTCGAAGGGGAGCACCACGACGACCGGGCCGAAGATCTCCTCCCGGACCACCCTCATGTCGGGTCCGCAGTCCGCCAGGAGGGTCGGGGAGACGTAGAAACCGCGCTCCAGGGGCGGGCGTTCGCCGCCCGTGACCACCCGCGCGCCCTCCTTGCGGCCCAGTTCGACGTACGACTCGACGCGGTCCCGGTGGGCCGCCGAGATCAGCGGGCCCACGACCGTGTCCGGGGAGCGCGGGTCCCCGACCCGCAGTCGGCCCGCGTACGCCGCGAGGCCGGACACCAGGCGGTCGTACACCGGCCGGTGCGCCAGCACCCTCGTCGGGGCCGTGCAGATCTGGCCGCTGTAGAAGGAGAAGGTGGTCCCGATCCCCCGGACCGCCGCCTCCAGGTCCGCGTCCTCGAAGACGATCGCCGCGCCCTTCCCGCCCAGCTCCATCAACTGCCGTTTCATGCCGCGCCCGCACACCTCGGCGATGCGCCGGCCCACGGCGGTCGAGCCGGTGAAGCTCACCATGTCGACGCCGGCAGAGTCGACCGCCGTGGGCC
>NZ_VDFC01000128.1 GCF_008369065.1 Streptomyces apricus
GTGCCGGCTCCCCATGACGACGTCCGCCCCCGCCGATGCCCCCGCCGGCGCGCCGAAGCTCGTGGCCACCGACCTCGACGGCACGCTGCTGCGCAGCGACGGCACCCTCTCCGCGCGGACGGCCGCCGCGCTCACCGCGGCCGAGGCGGCCGGCATCCGGCTCGCGCTGGTCACCGGTCGGCCCCCACGCAGCCTCGGCGTCCTGCACGCCGACATCGGGCACCACTTCGCGATCACCGCCAACGGCGCCGCCGTGTACGCGCCCGACGGCACGCCCGTACGCCTGTCGCCGTTCCCGGCGCCCCCGCTCGCCGCGCTGGTGGCCCGCGTCCGCGCGGCCGTTCCCGGTGTGTCGTTCGCCTTCGAGTACGAGAGGGACTTCGGCCACGAGCCGGACTACCCCGCCTGGTCGTACGGCGAGTCGTCGGTCGAACTGATCGGCACGGCCGAGGAGTTGCTCGACCGGGCCGCCGGCCGCCAGGTCTTCAAGGTCCTCGCCCACCATCCGGAGCTGTCGCTGCGCGACTTCCACGCACGGGCGCGGACCGCCGCGGGGGCCGACGCCGAGACCACCCACTCCACGGGGCTGGCCCTCGTCGAGTTCAGCGCGCCGGGCGTCACCAAGGCCAGCGCGCTGACCGCGTGGAGCGCCGGACTGGGCCTGGTCCGCGACGACATCGCCGCGTTCGGCGACATGCCCAACGACCTGCCGATGCTGGGGGCGGTGGGCCGTCCGTACGCCGTGGCCAACGCCGATCCCGAGGTGCGGCGGGCCGCCCGGTTCCACACCGCCTCGAACGACGAGGACGGTGTGGCCAGGGTGCTGGAGCAGTTCGTACGGCTGGCGCGCGCCGAGGCCGCGTGACCGCTGCCGCGTGCCGCGTGCCGGCTGGCGGCAGGCGGCAGGGTGCGGCTCAGTCCAGCGCGGCCAGCCGCCCGACGAGCGGGGCGACCCCGTTCTCGATCCACTCGGCGGGCTCGTCCACCCGCGGGCCGAGGATGACGGTCTCGATGCCGAGCTTCGCGTAGTCCGCCATCTCCCGTGTGAAGGCGTCGAGTTCGGCCCCGCTCCGGGGGTCGCCCGAGTGGACCATCGTCTTGCGGATGTCGGCGTAGTCACGGCCCACGGTCTCGCAGTGCCCGCGCAGGACGTCCAGCTTGTGGCCGATCTCCTGCGGGGTGGAGGCGAACAGGTTGCAGGCGTCCGCGTACTGGGCGACCAGCCGCAGCGTCTTCTTCTCACCGCTGCCGCCGACCATGATCTCCGGGCGCGGGGAGCTCACGGGGGCCGGCACGCAGAGGGTCTCGGCGAGCCGGTAGTGCTTGCCCTCGAAGGGGCCGTTCGCCCGGGGGTCCCACATCTGCAGACAGATCCGCAGCGTCTCCTCCAGGCGCTCGAACCGCTCGGCAAGCGCCGGGAACGGGACGCCCAGGCCCGCGTGCTCGCGGTCGTACCAGGCCGCCCCGATGCCCAGGGTGGCCCGGCCGCCGGACAGGACGTCGAGGGTGGTGGCGATCTTGGCGAGCAGTCCGGGGTGCCGGTAGGTCACGCCGGTCACCAGGGTCCCCAGCCGGACCGTGGAGGTGTGGGCGGCGAGGAAGCCGAGGGTCGTGTAGGACTCCAGCATGGCGTCCTCGGCGCCGCCGTTGAACTCCATCTGGAAGTAGTGGTCCATGACCGACATCCAGCTCACGCCCGCAGCCTCGGCGGCGGCGCCCGCCGCGGCCAGTCCGGGGCCGAGCGCGGCGGGCCCTCCGGGGKGGTCGAACCGGTTGATGTGTACGCCGACCCGCATGTGCGTCTCCGTCGTCCCGTGCCGTGCGCCGACGCTCCGCCGGCCCGTTCGACGGTACGACTTGAAGAACACTCCAACGCAAGACCCGCCCGGCGGCAAGCGTTTCGGGTGCGGGCACGTCGTGGCTGGTCGCGCAGTTCCCCGCGCCCCTGAAGGGGCGCCCCTTCAGGGGCGCGGGGAACTGCGCGGGCAACCCCCACCGGGCCGCGGATGAAAAGACGGCCGGACGCCGGTTCTCCAGGGGCGCGGGGAACTGCGCAATCCTTTGGGGGGCCGCCACAGACCCGTACCCTGGCCGCATGGACGACGCGTCGATGGTGGGACTCATGGGCCGGGTCACCGGCACGGTGGGCCCCGGGCTCGTCGGCGAGGTGATCGTCCGGGTGCGCGGCGGCGCCGAACACTTCCTCGCGTACCCCGCCACCGCACAGGACCGCATCGAGCCGGGCACGGTGGTGATGGTGGTGGAGTACCTGCCCCCGCGCACGGTGTACGTCTCGCCCGCGTACGACGCCTGACACCACACGGTCAGGCGGACGTACGGTACGTATCAAGGGTGTCCCAAGGACACGCCGTCCCCTGTACCGGCGGCCCCGCACGGGCGCACACTCCCCTCGTTCGGTGCCGCCAGGGCACCATCCCACAGGGGGCGAATGCCGATGGTCGTCGGCGTCGTGGCGGGGGCAGCGGTCCTCGCGCTCATTCTCATCGTCGTCATCTTCAAACTGATGTGGCGGGTCGCGGAACCCAACGAGGCACTGATCATCTCCGGTTCGAAGCACCGCACCGAAGGCATCGAGGAGGGCATGGGCTTCCGGATCGTCACCGGGCGCGGCACGCTCGTGATGCCGGGCGTCCAGGCGGTGCGCAAGCTGTCGCTCGACCTCAACGAGACCCAGCTGTCCGTGGACTGCGTGACCCACCAGGGCATCCCGCTCAAGGTACGGGGCGTGGTCATCTTCAAGGTGGGCGACGACTTCGTGTCCATCGCCAACGCCGGCCGCCGCTTCCTGGACCAGCAGAAGCTGATGTCGGAGCGGGTGCACAACGTGTTCGCCGGTCATCTGCGGTCCATCGTCGGCGGGCTGACCGTCGAGGACATGATCCGCGACCGCGACAAGCTCACCGGCCAGACGCGGGCCGCATGCGGTACGGAGATGGAGAAGCTGGGGCTGATCGTCGACTCCCTGCAGATCCACGAGATCGAGGATCCGACGGGCTACATCAAGAACCTGGCCATGCCGCACGCGGCCGCCGTCCAGCGGGACGCCCGGATCGCGCAGGCCGAGGCCAACCGGCTGGCCACCGAGGCCGAGCAGCAGGCCTCCGCGCGGATGGCGGAGGCGACCCGGGACAGCGAGATCCTGCAGGCCGGATACCAGGCGGAGCGCGACAACGCCGCAGCCACGTCGCGGCAGGCCGGACCGCTCGCCGAGGCGCAGGCCCGGCAGGAGGTCGTGGTCCAGGAGACGCGGGTCGCCGAACTGAAGGCGCACCGGCGCGAGCAGCAGCTCCAGGCGGACGTCCGCAAGCCCGCGGACGCGAAGGCGTACGAGAAGCGCACGCTGGCCGAGGCGGAGCGTGATGTGCGGATCTCCGCCGCGCAGGCCAAGGCGAAGGAGACGGAGCTGGCCGCCGCGGCGGAGGCGACACGGGTCAAGACGGCCGCGAGCGCCGAGGCCGAGGCCACGAAGGCGCGGGGCGCCGCGGCCGCGACGGCCACCCGGGCCACGGGTGAGGCGGAGGCCGCCGCCGCGCAGGCCAAGGGACTGGCGGTCGCCGAGTCGACGCGGGCGAAGGGGCTCGCCGAGGCGGAGGCCATCGCGGCGCGGGCCGCCGCGCTCGCCGAGAACCAGGAGGCGGTCGTCGCCCAGCAACTGGCCGAGAACTGGCCGGAGATCGTCAGGGCCGGGGCGGAGGCGTTCGGGAACGTCGAGCACATGGTGCTGCTGAACGGGGCCGACGGGATGTCCGACCTGTTCGCCAAGGCGCTGACCATGGGCGGGACGGGGC
>NZ_VDFC01000129.1 GCF_008369065.1 Streptomyces apricus
GAGCCGGGGGCGCTCACCGTGAGCGCGGTCGCCGCGGACACGACCGCCACCGCCGCCGCGATTCTCTTCCTGAACCTTGCTCTCATCGTTCTTTCCCTCCCGTTCAGGCATGCAGAAAAAGTGCCGTTTCCTGGTCCTCATTAAGCCCAGGCCCCTGCTGCCCCACAAGCGGATCGCGTCACAAGTGCGCCCCGACCGGGGAAGTTTGCGCAGGATGACAAAGGCGCCCCGGAATGCGGTTTCGCAATTCACCCGCCGTGATAACCGCCGTCCGGTTTTCATCTGTCGGCGCCCGCCCCCGTCCTGACATGCTCAGGCCATGGGGAGCCTCTTCGCCGAGCTGACCCGGCAGGCGTCGGCCAACGCCCGCCGCGAGGTCGAGACGTACGCACGCGAGATCCCGGAACTCCAGGCGCTGGACTCGGACTCCCGGGCCAGGACCGAGGCGCTGGAGTACGCGGTGTGGTTCAGGCGCCGGACCGTCGAACTGGCGCCGCGCAACGGCGTGCTGACCGACGACGACCTCGGCTACATCGCGTCGATGGGCGAGGTGCGGGCCGGCGCGGGCATGTCGCTGGACTCGCGGCAGCGCGTCCTGCGCCTGCACACCGAGCTCATGCTGCGCGAGATCAACGAGGCGACCGAGGCCCAGCGCGGCGGCGACGTCGAGGAACTCATGCGGATCATGAGCTGGTTCGCCCCGCAGGGCGAGCGCGGCATCGGCGCCTACCGCGGGGGCTTCGTGACCGCGCTGCGCCGCCGGCTGCCGTACGTCGAGCAGGTCGGCCTGCTCGCGCGGTCGCTGATGTCCGAGGACCCCATGGCGGCGGAGCTCGCCCAGGTCACGGGCATGGAACTCGCCGGGCATTACACGGTCGCGGTGATCCGGGTGCCGGACTGCCCGCTCGGCGACCGTGAACTGGGCAACGGCGTCGAGGCGCTGGTGAAGGCCCACCGGGTGCCGGTGGTCTGGTGCCCGGGCGCAGGGGGCGTGAGCAGGGGCGCGGGGGGCGAACTGGTCGCCCTGGTACCGGGGGACGCGGACACCGGGGCCGCCGCCGGGGCCACCGCCGAGGCCTTGGCCGGGGGCGACGGGACCGCGGGGCCGTCCCCCGCCGCCGCCGTCACCGCGCTGGTGGCGGACTTCGCCCCGGTCCTCGGCCGTCTCTGCGCCGTCGGCACCGCCGGCGCCCCGCGGTCCGCGCTGGCCGGCGCCCTCGACCGGGCCCGGCGGATCAGCGCGGCGGCCCCGCTGCGGCGTACGACCGCACGGCCGCGGCCGCACACCACGGCGGACGTCTTCGTCGAACTCGCGGTGGCGGACGTGCCGTTCGTCGACGACTGGCTCCGGACGGTGGCCCGGCTCCTGCGGTCAGGACCGGACCTGCTGCCCACCCTGGACGCGTACTACCGCCACGACATGAACCGCGGCCTCGCGGCGCGGGCCCTCAACGTCCACCCGCGCACCCTGGACTACCGGCTGCGCCGGGTGCGCGAACTCACGGACATCGACCCGGGCTCCACGCGCGGGGTCCGCATCCTCAGCGCGGTCGTCACACGGAGCCTGTCGGGGGCGTGGCGGAATCCTTTCCGCACCCGGGCCTGAAGGAAAAAGAAAAGAGGAGAGGGTGGAAAAGGGAAAAGGCGAAAGAGGGGAAGAGGGAGCAGGAAAGGAGATGGTGTCGAGGGAAGACGGAATCCGAAGGCGCGGCGAGTTCCTGTGGCCGCCCCTTCCCGGATTCCTCGGCAAGGCGGCCCTGGCCGCGCTCCTCCTCCTGACATCCCTGGCACCCTTGGCCCCCGCGTCGGCGGCCACCGCCGCGGTCCCGACGGCTGTGGTCCCGGCGGTCCCGACGACTGCGGCGGCCTCGGTGGCCTCGGCGGCCGAGGACTGGACCGCTCCGCTCAGCACCCGCGGCCGCTGGATCGTCGACGCGGACGGCGACCGCTTCAAGCTGCGGTCCGGCAACTGGCACGGGGCCAGCGGCACCTGGAACGGCTCCGGCAGCACGGACGACGACGCCAACCACCACGCCGGGGAGAACTCCGGCCGCGTCCCCCTGGGCCTGGACCGCGCCCCCGTGGCCGAGATCGTCGCCGGGTTCCGGGAGATCGGGGTCAACAGCGTCCGGCTGCCCTTCTCCAACGAGATGGTCCACGACAGCCGCCCCGTCACCGACGACGCCGTGGCCGCCAACCCGGCGCTGCGCGGCAGGACCCCGCTCCAGGTCTACGACGCCGTGGTCGGCGAGCTCACCGGCGCCGGGCTCGCGGTGATCCTCAACAACCACACCAACACCACCCGTTGGTGCTGCGGGGTCGACGGCAACGAACGCTGGAACACGAGCCAGCCCGTCCAGACCTGGGAGGACGACTGGCTCTTCATGGCCCGCCGCTACAAGGACGACCAGCGGGTCGTCGGCGCCGACCTCTACAACGAGGTGCGCCGCAACGTCTGGGACGACCCCAACTGGGGCCTGGGCGACGACCACGACTGGTTCGCCGCCTCGCAGCGCGTGGGCGACCGCATCCTGACCGAGGCGAACGCGAACCTCCTCATCGTCGTCGAGGGCATCAACTGGACCGGCATCCCCGTCGACGGCTTCGCGCACGGCCGCCCCACCCTGGAACCCGTACGGAACCTCTCGCACACCCTCGTCGACTCCGGCAAGCTCGTGTACTCGGCCCACTTCTACGACTACACGGGCCCCAACCACAGCGGTGCCACGGGTACGGGCGAGACCACCGACCCCCGTTACCGCGACTTCAGCCCGGCCGAGCTGATCGACGTCCTGAACCGGCAGGCCTTCTTCGTCACCGCCGAGCAGGACCGGCACTTCACCGCCCCGGTCTGGATCAGCGAGTTCGGCGTCGGCGGCCGGGAGGAGACGAACGCCAAGGCGCGGGCCTGGTTCGAGAACTTCGTCGACCACCTGATCCGCACCGACGCCGACTTCGCGTACTGGCCGCTCGTCGGCTGGCACGAGAACCGCCGGGGCAACGGCTGGGCCCTGCTGCACTGGGACTCGGCGGGCCGGCGCATGGGCGTGTACGACGGCGACGACTGGCGGGCCGCGGCGTGGTCCCGGCTCGTCGGGGCCGCCGGGCGCACCGGGCGGGTCGCCCCCGTCACGGAGTGGTCGATGCTCAGCCCCGACCACGGGGACTTCATCGCCTCGCAGCGGATGCGGGCGCTCCCGGACTTCGACTCCGGCGCCCGCAAGGCGGTCTGCCCCGACGGGCAGCGGCTCCTCGGCCTCGCCCACACGGGCAACCGCGGCCTGTGCTCCGACGTGACCACCGGGCCGCCGGCCGCCGCGGGCGGCGGGCCCGAGGTCGTCAAGGACGAGCGGTACGTCGCGCCGGGCGGGGACTGGGCGTCCGGGTACACCAAGCTGCAGTGCGCCGACGGGCGGTTCGTGTCCGGGTACAGCGTGCGGGGGGCGGCGGTCTCGGGCGTGCTGTGCGCGGTCGCCCCGGCCGGGGTGATCACCGCCGGGACCGGTGGCCGCACGGTCTGGTTCGACCGCGGCGACAACCGGGGGGCGGCGCCCAAGGGGGGTGACTTCGCCAGTGGCCGCTACAAGGGGCAGTGTGCGGATGACGAGTATGTGGCGGGGGTCGCGTACACGGGTCGCATCGGCTCGTCCCGCACCCCCGACGCGCTGTTCTGCCGAAAACTGACCTGACCGTAGAGGGTCGGCTGCGGCCCGGCGGGGGCTGGTCGCGCAGTTCCCCGCGCCCCTAAATACCCAGGGCGCCAGGTACCTAGGGGCGCGGGGAACTGCGCAGTCTTTTAGG
>NZ_VDFC01000013.1 GCF_008369065.1 Streptomyces apricus
GTACGGGCGGGCTCGACTGGGAGGTGCTGTGGCCGCCTCCGGAGCCGCTCCCGGGTCCCGAGGGCCCCAACGACGCGAGCGTCACCCTGCTCGTCCGGTCGGCCGGGCTGACGATGCTGATGCTCGGGGACCTCGAACCGTCGTCCCAGCAGGCGCTGTTGAGATCTCCGGCGGGTGCCGGGCTGGCGGCCGTGGACGTCCTGAAGGTGGCGCACCACGAATTCTTTGAAGCACATCTACTTGAGGGTTTCTGCGGCGGACTCATCGGATCGCCGGGTCCTGCGCAGGGCTTTGGATCAAACTGACCGCTCAAGGAAGAGGGAGGGGCCCATGAGCGTCAAGAAGGTTCTCACGATCACGTTGGAGATCGAGGTCAACGAGAAGGTCACCCGGCACAGCCGCGTGAACGAGACGTATCACCAAGTGGTTGAAGCCGCACTGGAGGCGGCTCGTGCTCATATGCCGACCGACAGCATCGAGCAGGTCACCACTCACGCCCGCTGGGAGTACAGGCACTGGGACCCGGACCCGATCACCTACCCGAAGGGCGAGGTTCCAGAGTTCGAGGAGATCGACGATGACGAGTTCGAGTGGCTGGACGAGGACTGACCGGACGAAGGCCCCAGCCGTCCTGAACCGGCTGGGGCCTTTCCTCTCGGATAAGGAGGGAGCTTCCTGGGCTACGGGACCGCTACTCGCGAGGAACTCTGGGGAGCTGGACGATCCGAGGCCGCTCTCCCGTCCGGTCCACGTTCCGCTCGTGTATGGAGAGCAGCTCCTGTACGCACTCCCGGCAGCCGTACAGAGGGGTCTCGCCCTCCTCGCTCACGATCTCGCCGAAGCGGGTGACCTGGATTCCCTTGCGGGTGCACCGGAAGCACGAGCCCAACTCGTACTCGTACGCCGCGATCAGGACGCCAAGGCGATCCCGGGAGACCGGCACGGGCCAGGGGTTCACGCCTCCTCCCGGCGCCGCCTCAGGCGCTCCTGGCGCGACACCGTGACCCTCAGCTTCGTGCCGTCCAGGACCGTCCACGTCTCGCCCCAGGTCCGGTTCGGAGGCCGTAGCTCGTACACACCGTTCTTGACGTCGGTGACGACCCCTTCCTTTTCCGCGACCTCGTCCCATACCTGGTCTCCCACCCACGGCTTCGGCTCTTCGGTCACCGGTCCTCCAGATGTCGTTCTCACGCCTTGTCCTTGGTGCTGAGCAGGGCCCACATCCCTTTGCCGTCGGTGGTGACGCCGGACTGGGAGGAGAGGGCGCTGACGATCAGGAAGCCGGGACCGTGGCTGTGGTGGATCTTCAGCTCCACCGAGCCGGCCGCCGTGAGCTGGGTACGCGAGTCCGCCGTGGAGAGTGTCATCTCGACCGTCTGCGTCCCGGTGGCGAGCACGGAGACGAACAGCTCGTTGGCGACCTGCGGGGCGTCTGGGTGTTCCAAGCGGGAACCCACCCACTGGCGGACTCGGTGGGCTTCGGCGGGGTGCGCCTTGAACTCCAGGCGCCATGATTGACCCGTTTCGGGCATGTCTATCCCCTGCCAGCCGCGACTTCCTGAGTACAGATAACTTTTATCTGTGCACAGATTGTCGGGCGGGTTGGCGCTGGTCAAGCGGGTCGGGGCAATATGTGTGCACAGAAAGCAGCGATCATTCGAAACGGTGGTAGGCCAGTGGCGCAGCCCGAGTACATGCGAATCGCCGCTGAGCTGCGTCGTCGTATCTCGTCCGGTGAGTTCGGGGCAGGCGACCAACTGCCGACCCTCCCCGCCCTCTCGTCGCACTATCGAGTGAGCGAGACGACGATCCGCAACGCCCTCGCGCTGCTGCGGAACGAGGGCTTGATCGAGACGCGGGCCAGGGCCGGGACCCGCGTACGCCAGACACCTCCCGTACACCGCATGGCGGCCGATCGGTACCGCAACAAGCCCGGTGCTCCGTCAACTCCGTACACCCGGGACCAGGGAATCGGCTGGAGCGAGTACCGCTTGGACAAGCGGTTCGAGCGAGTGGAGGCCACACCAGCCCTGGCGGCCCTCTTCGAGTGCGAGGTAGGAGAACGCCTGCTCGCCCGGCACTTCGTCTTCCACGACAATGAGCACCCCACCCAGATGAGCACTTCGTACGTGCGCTGGAGTGATGTGGAGGGAACTCCGGTCTCCGACCCGATCAACGAACCCTGGCCCGGTGGAACGAGGGCCCAGATGGGGTCTCTCGGTATCCGTGTCACGAGGATCACGGAGAGCTTCACGTCAGGGATGCCGACCGAACATGAGGCAGCGACGCTCCGGATCGGTGCGGGCGTACCGGTGCTGCGCTACACCCGGCGTCACATCGCCGACAACGGCCGGATCGTGGAGGTCGCCCACCCGATCGTGCGGAGGGGCGACACGACTGTGGTGGACTTCGTCATCGACCTTGAGGACTGAGCAGACCCTTCTGAAACCAGGGAGTTGAGCGGTACGCTGACCGCTCTGTCGAGCCTGTATGACCTGGAGGTCTGTATGGCTGATCAGCCCTTGAAGGCGCACTTCGTCGCCGATCCGATCGAACTTCCTGATGGCCGCAAGGTCCGCGTCAGTGCGTATCCGGACGGCAGCATCCGCTTCCGCGTGGACGGACTGCCGTACGTCCTGACCGAGGCGTACCTCAGCGGCAACCCCGAGAAGGACAAGGCGATCGTGAAGCTCTCGCCCGGCAAGCAGGGCAGCAACGCCGCGTACAACTACGTCGAAGAGCTGGAGAAGAGGAACCACAGCTAGACGCACGAAAGCGCCCCCGATCTCCATGTGGGAGATCAGGGGCGCTTGCCTGCGATGGCCTACGAGGCGGGCTCGTACTCCACGGTCTGCATCCCGCATCCCTCGGCGATGCCGTTGAGCGCCTCGCGTTCCCGGTCGTCGACCGTCAGCTCCCAGCGCAGCTTCGTGGCCACCCAGTCCGCTGCGTACGTGCAGCGGGCATCGGCCAGAGGCGGCAGCCAGTCGGCCGGGTCCTGATCGGCCTTCGACCGGTTCGTGCGGGCGGTCACCGCGACCAGAGAGCGTTCGGCGTCGAGGTCGTTGGCGTACGCCTCGCGGTGCTTGGCCGTCCAGGCGGAGGCGCCGGAGTCCCATGCCTCGGCGAGCGGCACCATGTGGTCGATGTCCAAGCCGCCTGGAGCGGTGAGCGTCACACCGTCGTAGTACGAGAACCACTCGCCAGAGGTGACCTTGCAGCCGGCCTCCACCGTCGGCTCGGTACGGGACTCGGCGATCAAGACCTCGGCGCGGGTGCTGCACGAGTCTCGGTCGGCGTCCACCCAGTGCTTGAAGCTGGTTCGCTTGTAGCCGTCACGGGATTCGACGCCTGGCACAAGAGAGTCCACTGCCGTCGCAAGCGGCAACGACACCGCTTGGGAGGCCCCTTCGGCGGCAGCGGGCGAGATGGTCAGGGGCAGGGCGAGCAGAGCGGTAGCCAGGACCGCGATCTTCGAGAACATGTCCTCGTTCTTAGCGACACCCGCAGACGTCCATCGAAGAACGGCGATCCCGTCACCCGGGCAGGGGAAATCGTCACACCGGCGCGCCGGGGACCTGCTTCAGCTTGGACATGACGAAGCGTCCCGGCCTCCATGAGGGAGACCGGGGCGCTCTCGCATCCCGCCAGATACGTCAGTTCAGCTCTTGGGGACCTTCAGCTTCGACCAGGAGGCGGGCCCCGGCGGCCACTTGGCGGCCGTGCCGGTGTATCCCAGCTTGCGCTGGAACTTCTCGTACGAGTCGACGTCGGCCTGGCCGAGCTTCGGGCCGGGACCCTCCTTGTACAGGCCGCAGCCCTCGGCCACGAGGCGCTTGCCCATCGCGGTGAAGATCGGGCTGGACTTGCCCAGGGCGGGCTTCGAGCCGTTCATGAAGAAGCGGGCGCCGGGGTACAGCTCCAATGCAGATTTCACCGTCAAGACGGTGAAATCTGGCCAGAAGCCGGGGTCCGTGTGGTCGTTCTCGGGGACCTGGGAGTGGGCGTACCAGCCGCTCCTGATCCGCCAGATCCGCTCGTCCCGCTTCCCCACGTAGTCCGAGGGCTTCCCCATTGGCCAGGAGTCGGCGACGCCCCAGGAGACCACCCAGGCGTGCAGCTCGTCCCATCCCTTGCACGGGGTGTCGGTCAGCTTCTCATACGTCTTCCCGCCGATACGACACCAAGGGAAGAAGAGGGCTTCGACCTGGAGGACGGCTGAGCCGGCCCGGTTGGTCCGGGTGCCGCCGGGGCCGTCCTTCAGGCACAGGGAGCGGGAGTTCGCCGGGAAGAACTGGGTGATCTTCCCGGTGAACGGGTCCCAGAGGAGATGGGGAGCGACGGCCCGGCCGGAGGGGTTCGAGCCGAAGTACGAGCGCAGGTTGGCGAAGGGGACGAGATCCTGGGGCTTGGCCTTGGTGGCCGACCTGTCCCAGGTGATGTGAGCCACCGCCTTGGCGGGTCCGCCGTCGGTCGGGGCGGTGTTGCCGATCGAGAGTCTCTCGGCGCCGGGCATCCAGAGGTCGGACACGGGATCTCCTCGGGGTGTGAGGGCATGAAGAAGCCCCCTGCGGCCGGGAGACCGAGGGGGCGGGCGAGGATGGCTCAGGCGGCCGTGGGCGGGTCCTTGGGGTGGTCCCGCAGGTACCCGACGTAGGAGAAGAAGCGGACCACCAGGAGACCGTCGATCGCGGCCAGGAGGCCGAGCGAGAGGGCGATGTCCCACCAGGCGTGCTCGGGACGGACACCGCGGATTCCCAGCAGCGCGAGGGACCGCGCGTACCAGAGGCCGACGATGATCACCCACCACGAGGCGTTGATCTCCACGGCTCGGAAGAAGCGCCGGGGCCGGTGCAGGACGAGGAAGCCGACCGAGGCCAGCAGGCCGACGATCAGCAGGACGTACAGGGTCAGGGCGTACAGCATGGGTCCCTCCTTACGGGCGGCCGTCATTGAGCCGGTCGAGGACGATGCCCTCGATCAAGTCGCTGTAGGCGTTCGCCCGGTTGTGGGCTCTGAGCTGCTCCTTCACCCGGTGGCTCTCGGTGAGCTTGGCCTCGGACTCGGGGTTCCGGGCCTGCGCTTCCTGGAGGGACTTCTCGGCGGCCCTCTTCGCGGTCTCCGACTCGGGAGACTCGTGGCTACGTCGGGTGAAGGGCCACATCAGGTGCTCCTGGGGGCGGTCTGGGGCCGGTGGCCGAATTCTTCGAGGAGCCGGACCATGGCCTGGCCCTGCTCGGTGGCGACTTCGGCACTGGCCTGAGCGGCGGCGAGCTGCTGACGCGTTGCCTGGTGGGCATCGCGTTCGGTCTCGTAGGCCGCGCGCCATCCGTCCTTATCGACGATGAGGTTGTTCATCGCCCACTTCGGGACAAGGACGCCGACAATCAGCAGGACGACGATCAGGCCGACGACGCCGTACTGGAGGAGCTGGCCGATCATCTTGCCGATGTCGGGCCCTGCGCCCGCCTCCTCGGCTGCTGCCAGGACCCAGATCAGGTCAGGTACCACGGGGACTCCTTGCGGATGTGCGCAGGAGGATCCGGCGCGATGGGGGCATGCGAAAGGCCCCGGCTCGGGGAGCCGGGGCAGGCGTATGCATCGATCAGGTGGAAGGAATCTCCGGCAAGCTGAGCCCGGCAGCCACGTACTCATCGACTCCGGCAAGGTTCAGTCCGCAAAGAGTGCACGAAAAGATGTCCAATTCGTTCTCTGTGTCTTCGTCTTGCGAGCGCAATATAGCCAGTGCTTTGTTGCCGCATGCGGGGCATGGAAACCAGCCCATAGGCGGGCCGGGTCTGCCAGTCTCTTTATGGATTCCGGCGGGGAACCATTCGCTGCGGAGATCCCTCAGTGGAGCCTGCACTCCCTCAAGGAGGTTACTCGGTAGGTTTCCGAACCGATCCTCGAAGCGATTTTTTGCCTGACGGATGCGTACCTGAACATCTCGCTGAACCTCATCCCTGTGCTTGTCGATAGCCACGTGGATGGCGCTCGACCAGCGGCCCCAGAACTGCTCGGTCGGCAGGAAAATGTCCTTTAGCAGAGTTCCGATGGTCTCTGCGAGCGAGGGTAGGAGCGATTTGGCTTCGTCGCCCACAGTCGTATGGGCGGTACCGTTGCGGAGTTCGATCAGCTTGTCGAGCTGAGGGCTCGGGAGAAGGACGCCCAGGCTGCGTAGCCGTTTGATGGCGTCCTTGGCGCCCACGGTTCGGATCCTGTCCGGGCTTATCTCTAGGTGGCCGCCGAAGTACAGCAATAGGTCAGGGTTCCCCTTGTTCATGTCCAAGAGGTACACGGGGTTCTTCTTGACCAGAGCGGCCTTGGCGAGCCTCTCCACGGCGACTCCGCCGTGGAGGGCGAACTCGTCGTACTCGCCACGCCCATGGTCGTCCATGGCTCTGTGGGCGGCCTTCTTGGCGCCTTCGAGGAAGCTCTCGAAGGAGAGCGAATCGTCCATGAAGGGACGGTAACCGCCCCTGTACTACAGGGCGATGGATTTAGCCGAGATCTTCAGAGCGCAACCTTCGGATGCTTGAGCGGATCAGCGAACTGGTTCAGCTCTTGGATCGATTCGAGACGTTGAGGCGGCCAGGCCGTTGTGTCCTGAGCTGGCCAGATTTGCCGGGCATACGGAGCGAAGCCCGCGAGGTTGATCTCGTAGGTGTAGCCGACAGGCCCCACACTCACCAGTTGCAGCACGGCGTAGCCGATCCGCAACGTCACGACTACTCCCCAGAGTTTGTGCTCCGTCCCGTCGGGCGTCTGGAAGCGTCCTTCTGATGGGATCGAGCGGTACTCGATGGGGCTCACGCCCGGCGGGTACTGAGGCGGAGCCATGTAGGCCGCGAAAACCCGCATCTGACTGCTTGGCTTGCGGGCTTGGAACAACTCCGTGTAGTGGACGGAGGGAAGGTTATGAACCGAGCGGTCCTGCATGAGTTGGCACATGAGAGCGGTTTTGAGTGTCCATGTGGCCAGTACCTCCTGGCTGCTTGGAGTGATTTCCGTCTTTGTGCCTTTGATCATGGGAAGAAGGGTGGCCTGAACCGCTCCTTCAAGCGCGCTCATCCATCCGCTGTTACACGTCGAGCACACAGCCTTGACCGTCGCAGTGAGAGCACGCCCGCGGTGCATACGATCTCCGCTCTCGGTCAGCGAGTGGATAGTGGCGCTACGCTCTCGATCTTCCTCTGGAAGACCGCTCGCCAACCAGCGAGGGAACACGTGCTCGTTGGTCAGGGGAGTACTACCGCAAAAGACACACGACCGGGCCATACAGGGAAGGTAGCGGGGCCGTGCTACAGGCACGATCGATTTGGTGACCCAGCCCTTGGACGAACCACACCCAGGAACTTCCGAGGGCCGGGGGCTTCGTTGCTCAGGCAGCCCGCGTGAGCTGGAGCATCGAGTTCGCGCGGACGATCGTGGCCGTGGCGTCCGAGGCGTTCTGAGCCCATCGGAACTGGACGTTGCCCGCAGTCGACGAGGTGACCACCGTGGCCCAGATCTGGAAGGCGACCTGGGTGGTGCTGCCCGGAGCCGAGTACACGTCCACGTCGGTGTTCAGACCGGAGGTGCCGGTCTGGTCGGCCCACCGCAGAACCGTTCCGGACGGGACGGTCCAGTCGAACTTGATGTCCCCCGTGGTCGAACCGGAGAAGATGCAGAGCAGGAACAGGCTGTACGTCGCGTTCGCGACCACCGGGAGGAAGAGGTGGGTGTCGTTGCCGAGCGTCGTGGTGGAGGTCTTCGACTGGTCGGCCGTCTTGCGGGCGTACTGGACCTGTCCCACGCCGGTGACCGACAGGCCGCCCGAGATGGCGAGAGAGCCCGAGACATTGAGCGGGCCGGCGAGGCCACTGATCGAGGTCAGCCCGGAGACGGAGCCGCCGTTCCCGGTGAACGCCAGACCGGTGTTGCTCAGCGTGGCGTATGACGGGTCGACGCCGCTCGTGGTCGAGACGTAGACGGCGCCGTTGGACACCTCGATCGACTGGGTAGGCGAGGTGGTGTTGATGCCCAGTCGCTTGTTCACCTCGTCGTACGCGGAGTTCGAGCCGAGAAGGATCTTCCCCTTCGTCGCGTTCGAGGTGGAGTTGAGCATCAGGTTCCCGCCGGAAGCCGTACCGCCCTGGACGGTCGCGCTTCGAGCGGTGCCGGTGACCGCGAGGTCGCCGGAGACCGTTCCGCCGGTGAGCGGGAGCTTCCCATCGGCGTACTGTTTCGTGGCGGCTCCGAGCGCTGTGGCCGGATCGGCATCAAGGATCAGGGACCCGATCATCGTGCCGCCGGACTTGTCGAGCTTGTCGATCCGCAGTTCGGCGATGGCGTCGCCAAGGTCTGTGGCCTGCATGAGGACTCGGCTGGGGGAGCCGAAGTCGACGTACACGGTCGTGACGCCTTCCGGCCCGTAGAACCCGATGATCGAGTTGGAGTCCGAGGTCACGGTGGTGCTGGGAGTGCCGCCGAAGTCGGTCAGGTCCGTGAGCTGGGTGCCGCCGCTCAGGGCGTCCCAAACGGTACCCACGGACCCCGGACGGAGCTTCATGTCCTCGCCCACCTGCTGAACGGTGACGTCAGAGGGGGAGAGACCGAAGAGATGACGAGCCACGGGGCCCTCCTTGATCAGTAGAGCCCAGGTCAGGCGATCTCGATCGTGCCGGTGATCGTCAGCACGTCATCGGTACGGATGTTGAAGGGGGAGTTGGTGAGGATGTTCCGGCTGTTGACGCTGGCGCTCGTGCCGGAGACCCCATCGGACAAGGGGACCCGGATACGGGCGATCTTGTTGGCGCCGTCGGTGGTCGGGAACGTCATCGCCGTGCCCACGAAGGACTCGCCGCCGTTGGCGGTCGCCTGGGTGTAGGCCACGGTGAAGAGGTCCCGGGTGGAACCCTGGGTGTTGAAGGGCAGCGTGACCCTGATCGGATCCGCGTAGGCCGGAGGGTTGCCCGCGGGCTGAAGCTGGATCTTGACCCAGTAGACGTTGCCCGCCAGGCGCTTGTACCGGCCCCGGTTGACGGAGCCCGCGCCCCAGTCGATGGTCGTGCCGCCCGCGTCCCAGACCGGCGTGTACGTCTTGGCGGCCATGCTCTCGGCGGATCCGAAGAAGTTCCAGGAGCTACCGTCACCCACGTAGATGTCCGTGCCGTTCAGGATCCGCACCTGTCCACGTACCGGGGGACGCGTGTCGGAGGAGTTCCCGAGGATGACGGGCCGGCCCACGAACCACCGGACGTCAACGACGCCGGACGGCGGCACGACGGATGCTCCTGCGGCCACGGTGACCTGCGCGAGCGGAAGCTCCCACGTGCCGTTCAAGGTCTGCGTCAGGGACGGGAAGCTCGTGCCGCCCGTTCGGTACTGAACGGACACGGTGTCGGTGGAGGGATCCCGGCGCAGGACGACGAGATCCTTCCGGGGCGTGAGACCACCGGAGTTGGTCGGGACGGAGACGTTCAGGGTGGCGTCATTTTTGTAGTACGTCCCCTGGATCCACGCTTCTCCGACGGCGACCGCGAGGGTGGAGGCGTTGGAGGCGGTCACACGGAGGTCGGTGTCTGCCTCACTGGCCGCGAAGATGCCGTCCACCTGGGCCATACGGAACATCGACGACCACTGATCCTCCGTGGTGATGCTGGAGGACCCGAAGGGAAAGCTGCTCTGGGTCATGTCGGCCTCTCTGCGCTAGGACGGCTTTCGCGTCTCCAAGCGCCTCAGCCGGGTGAAGATGCGGGCGATGTACTGGAACTGCCGGGCCAGGACGTCCTGGTTGTTCGTGGAGTCCGAGGAGCCGATGACGGCCTTGGCGGCGTATCCGCCCTGCGCGTCGAAGGCGATGTTGACCTCGCGGACCACATCCGCGATGAAGCCGTCCCGGACCTGGCACGAGACCTGATCGCCCACCGTGTAGTCGCGCCCGAACTGGAGGAGCGGTGTATCGATGGGCGTCATCGTCAGGCTGCCCTGGGCTGCACCGGAGGTGAGCGCTTCGTCGGCAGCCTGGGCCATCTGGGCCGCCAGGTCGGTGGCCGTGGAGTCAACGTCCGTCTTGTCCACGAACTGCTCGATCCACGGTCCGAGGAAGGCCGGGTCCGCTCGGGTCGTCACCGAGACCACGCGGGCGCTGGTGTTCCCTCCCGCCACGACGACGGCCTTGGTGCAGGTCGGGGCGGTGATGGAGTACGAGGCGTTCATGAGGTTGCCCAGGCCGAAGGAGAACTTCGCCGAGGCCGAGAGATCGGCCGGCTCGTAGACCTGGAACTGAAGGCTGCCGCTGGTCTGGACGATCCGAAAGCCCAGCCCGGCCGTCTTGGCGATGTCCTGGAGGACGGTCAGGAGGTTGTCGAACTGGTTGACCTGCCTGGTGATGCTCGGTCCGGCTCCGCTGTCGGGTGCGAGCGTCAGGCTGGCCACCTTGCGGGCGGTTTGGGCCCCCGGTCCGATGTTCAGGTTCACCAGAGCCCGCATGGCCGTCTCAGCCACGACTCCGGCGATCTTGTACACCGTGTTCGACTGGGACCCCGGGGCGGCCGTCGGGTTGGGCCAGCAAGTGGTTCCGGCCAGGAGGGTCATGTCGTCGACCCCGTTGACCGTGAGTGTGCCACTGCCGCCGTCGTTGTCCGACCGGGTCCAGTTCGGTTCCCGGATCGGGCCGGACATCAGCACGTTCGAGCCGCGCCGGATCACCAAGCCGTTGCCCGGAACGAGCAGTCCGGACTTGGGGGAGTCCGCGGCGATGCTCAGGACATACGCCCCGACTGCATTGAACCGCGGCGTGAGGGCCAGCGCGGTGAAGTCGTCGACCACCCCGATGATGTTCAGCCCCTCGTCCCGGACCTGAACGGTGACGCGTGGCTGGTTGAAGACCATCCCCACCTCCTACGCGGTCAGGAAGCGCGGCTGGTAGTCGAGCTGTACCACCGTGGTGCTGTCGGTGCCGACGAGGGCGAGCGACACGTCGTTCTCGCCGGGTTCCAGACCCCATAGATCAGATGCGGCACCGAGGTAGGGCCACCAGTTCGTCGAGCCGTTCAGAACGGCCGTCTGGACCCGCTCGCGGGTGTCAACGACCAAGGTGTCCGATGAGCTGAGAGAGGCTGTCACGGAGAAGCTCAGGCCCGTCGTGGCGTTCGTGACGACTGCTGATGTGAGGGGGCCGTGGATCGTCCAGACCGGGAAGCTCGTGGCGTCCCCGGGGTTGTCGATGACGGTGTCACCGAGAACCTGCGAGTCCTTCACGATGACGGGCAGGACGGGGAAGAAACTCCCGCTCGCCGCAGAGCCGTACTCCAGATGAACCGACTCACCGCGCCAGTACGGGCTGGGGCACGAGAACGTCAGACCGATCACCTGCCAGTGCAGGCCGGAGGTGTTCTCCCCGAAGTCGCCCTCCGCACCGCCGACGTAGTACGCCTCGATCGTCCGGAAGGAGCCGTCCGCCTCGGTGAGCGTCAGGGTGCCGAGCCCCAGAGAGGGGTTGAGCGTCCGAAGGAAGGACCGCTTGCGGGCTGTGAAGCCCGCCCGGTCCGTGTCGAAGACGGCGATCGGGAGGAAGACCTCGCGGGCCTGTGCCCGAAGCCCTCGCAGGGCGGTGCCGTCGATCTGCGGGGAGGAATCGGTGTAGAAGTCGTAACCGGGCAGGTCCATGCCCCTGACGCCGGGTTGGAGGAGCCAGCCGTTTCCCCAGTCGGACAGGAGTGTCGTACGCCCCCTGGCGTCCGTCCAGGAGAGGCTGGGCACCTCCAGCGGGGCGATCAGCGGTGGGTCGGTTCCTCCCGGGAGGTCCCCGGAGGGGCGTACGAAGATCGGCATCGCTGCCCCTCCGAGTTCCGGTCAAGAGACGATCTGAGGGCTGTACAGCGCCGCGTAATCGCGCAGCGCGTGCGTGACCGTCTCGCGGGTCGGCTTGTCCGTGACGGTGGCGTTGAAGGTCACGTGCGGTTGGACCCGCTCCTGGCGTGCAGCAGGGATCGGCATGATCTGAGGCGTGTTGGCCATCTGCTGAGCGATCCGCATCGACGCCTGGTGCGGATAGACCTGGGCTGGCCGCTTGAAGCGGACCAGCTCCGGGCCCTCCTCACCGACCCAGGACAGCTCGCCCGCGCTCGGGAAACCTCCCTTGGCGTATCCGCCGGGGCGGTTGTACGCCTTGGAGAGCGACCCGTACGCCGAGAGCGCGTACCGCATGGAGCTATACACGTTGGCGAGCGGGTCGATCGAGGTCCCGTACATGAACGGGCCCTTGTTCCGGTACTTCCCGGCATATGCCTGGAAGGTGGGCCGGATGACCTGCATGAGGCCGACGGACGGATAGCCCGCCTTGGCGTTGGAGTCCCAGAGGTTGACGGCCTTGGGATTGCCGCCACTCTCCTGGTTCATCCGCCTGAGCGTCGTGTTTACCAGGGACTGCGGCTGGTTGACCTCGCTCAGCGCTCGCCGGACCACACCGGCCCACTGAGCGACACCGGCACCCGGCTTGTACGAGACCGACCCGCCGCCCGTGAGGTACGGCATCGGGTCGACCGCCTTGCCGTTGACCCGGGCCTCCAAGTGGAGGTGCGGACCGGTGACGTTTCCGGTAGCTCCGACCTTGCCGATCGCCGAGCCGGCCGCCAGGTTCTCCTTGGACTTGGCCACGATCGCGGACATGTGCGCGTACAGCGACTGGAGGCCGCCACCGTGGTCCACGGTGAGGTGCTTGCCGTACGGCCCGCCGGTGCCGACGGAGGAGACCCGCCCGGCCGCCACGGCCTTGATCGCCGTGCCGACCGCCGCCGGGAAGTCCAGGCCCGTGTGACGGCCCGAGGACCACATGGAGCCCTTGACGCCGAACTTGGTGCCGTACGGCGCGTTCACGGGCTTCATCCAGGAGCCGGAGCCCCCGAACTCGGCCTCCTTGCCCCGGACGAAGTCGACGATCTTGTCCGCCAGGGTGACGGGGATCGCCTTGATCGCGTCGGCCCACTTCGGGTTCTGCAAGGACGGAACATTCAGCGTGCCGAGCAGGGCCTTGAACGCCTTCTCGGCGAGATCGGCCAGGCCGCCTCGGGCCCAGTCGACCCCCTTGCTGACGACATCCTTGACCTTGTCGGTCACCGGGTTGTCCGTGAGCTTGTCCCAGGCGTCGCCGAAGATGCCGCCACCGAAGAACGCCTGGTGGGGGATGCCCCGTGCGAGAACGGCCCGTACGCCCTGGACGCCGCCCTGACGAGCTGCGGCGTTCAGGGTGTCGATCCCGCTGCGCCCCATGACCTGGGTGACCTCGGGACGCATGATGGCCTCGCCGCCGGAGAGGTCGAGCACGCCGCCCGTGTGGGAGACGAAGCGGTGGACGTCCCGTCCCGGCGTGTAGCCGGGGAGGATGCCGCCCGAGGCGAAGCCCTTGGGGAGCTTCATCTCGCCGATCTTCCCGATGCCCGGGAGCTTGGCCGCCGTGGCGTTCCAGACCCCGACGATCCCCTTGTTGAAGACCGTCTCGATCATGAACTTCACGGGCTTCTTGGAGATGCCCTGGAGCCTGGACCAGACGTTCTCGATGCCTTGGATCGCCTTCGAGAAGAAGCCGATCACGGAGTCCTTGAAGTCCCGGACCTTGCCCCCGACGGCCTTGGCCATCGAGGTCGTCGTCCCGGAGACACCGGACCAGAGAGCGGACCACTTGTCGGAGGTCCAGCGCTTGGCGTCGTTGAACCGGTCACGGACCCCACGAGCGAAGCCCGACACCTTGTCGTTCACCGTACGGGCACCGCTGACGGCACGCCCGACGGTGTTGTCCCAGGTGGAGTTCCAGATCTCCTTGATCCACGCCTTGCCGGTGTTGAACCAGTCGCGGATCTTCCTGATCAGCTCGGGGACCGAGTGGCCGACGACCTTGTTGTAGAGCCACTGGAACTTCTGGGCGATCCACTCGGTGACGTGCCGGACCGCGTCGATGAAGGGCTGGAGCTTGCGCCCCATGTCCTTCACGAAGTCGACCAAGCCCTGAACGGCCGGGAGGACGATCCGCTTGATCGCCCAGACGGCCAGCCGGACCAGCAGGTCCGTCAGCTGAAGGATCGGTGGCAGCAGCGGCAGGATCGCCGGGAGCAGCACCACGAGGAGCTGGACGCCGAGCAGCATGATCTGAGGCAGCAACGGCGCGATGGCCAGCAGCAGATCACCCAGTGACTTGCCCACGCTGAGCAGCGGAGGGATCAGCTCGGGGATGACCGGGAGCAGCAGCTCCAGGACCTCCATGAACTGAGTGGCGCCCTCCTGCACGAGCGTCACGAGGACCGTGCCGAGCCCCTCCAGGATCGGCGTCAGGATCTGGCCCAGCGCATCCGCGAGCAGGGCGACCGTCGGGGCCAGCGCGACGATCAGAGCGCCGATGACCTCGAAGACCGGACCCAGCGGCCTTAGCGCCGTGGCCAGCAGCTCCCCGATCACGGGGATCAGGGGTGAGACGGCCACGAGGATGTCCCCGAGGACGCCCGCCAGGATGACCAGAACGGGGCCCAGAGCATCGATCACGGGCGTCAGGGCATCGCCCAGGGCCCGCACGAGGACCTCGACCGGAGGGCCGAGCTGCTCGAAGATCTGGCCGACGAACTTCAGGGCCGTACCGAGGAGCGGCGCCACCGTAGTGGCGAGCGTCCCCATCACGGAGAAGAGCGCCTTCAGCCCGGCCTGGACCTCGGGGCTTGAAGTGATCTCCGAGATGCTCCCGGTGATCTCCTTCAGGACCTGGATGGTCCCGCCGCCGGTGTCCTCCCCGGCCATGAAGATGTCGCCGAGGATGGACAGGACGTTCCCCGCGACGTCCATCAGATCGCCGAGCAGGCTGACCGCCTGGTCGATGGCCCGCTCCATGCCACCGGACTCGAACGCCTTGGTGAGCTTGGCGAAGACGCTGTCCGCCGCGCCGGCTGCGCCCTCCGTGATGCGCTGGAAGGCGGGCTGAGCGGCGACAGCCACCTGGCCGAAGCCGGTGACGAGCTGGGCCGGGATGCGGCTCAGCGGTGACAGGGACTTGGTGGCCCCATCGAAGATCTGCTTGAGCATCCCCGTACGGGCCAGGTTGTCGACGGCGGTCAGAGCGTTCTTGGCGACCCGATTCAGGAGGCCCGCGGTGCCCTCAAGGCCACCCCGAAGGATCGGGAGGACGCGAGAGCCCACGTCCGTCAGCCGACTGCCTATGCCGCCGAGAAGGCGGTCCTGCACGTCGAGCCGCAACGAGTCCCAAGCGGGCTTGAGGGCCGTCACGCCTTCGACCAAGGACCTCGCCTGAGGCGAGAGCTTGGCCATCGCCTCGGCGTACGCCTCTGGCGTCGTCGGGTTGAACGCCTGGCTGAAGGCGTCGGAGAGCCCAGCGGTGCCGACTCTGATGGCACCGATGACCGAGCCGACAGCGGCGACCGCCGGGAGCGCGAGGGCAGCCGCCGGGGCGATGGCGGCAACTGTGCTGACGACGGCTCCGACCGCAGGAGCGGCGGAGCCGAGGAGCGCGACCTTTGAGGCGAGCCCGGCCACCATGCCCAGGGCCGAGCCGGCCGCCGAGGTGATGCGGCCAAGAACTCCGGCCGCTCCTCGGTCGACGTCAACCCGGACGTTGCTCGTGCGGTCCTGCGCAAGCGCGTCCAGCCGGGCTCGCGCTGCTGCCTCGCCCTGGAGATTGACGTTGACGTCGACCTGCTGCGGGCGCACGAGGTTGGCGACTTGAGCCCGGTACGTCGCGATGGACGCCCGGTCGATCTGCATCAGAACCGGCAGAACGACCGGGCGGATCAGGTTCGCCACCTGGGCGCGGAAGCTCGCCAGGGACGGGCGGTCGATCTCGATGGGGACGGAGAAGGAGGAATTTTCGGCCCTGAGCCGCTGGGACAGCTCCTGCCCGAAGTGGCTGACGTCCGGGCTGACCCTCAGAGAGACCGTGCCGACAGGCGTTGTCACGACCGCCCCCTACTCAGTGGTGGTCGTGCCTCCCGTCTCCGGGAGCTGTTCGATGCCGCTGGGCAGGAGGCCGCGGTGGTCCGCCGGTGTTCCGTTGATCCAGCCGGTCTGCTCGATTGCCTGGCTTTCCAGGGCTCCGCTGGACCAGAGTTCGAGAAGGGCTTCCGCCTGGGCGTTGGCGTCCTCGTCCTCAGCTGTAGTCCTGGAGACGTATTCAGGACGCGGGTACGGGGTCATGCTCGGCGGCTGCTTGTTCGTCGCGCCGACGTAAGCCACCCCGTACTGGGCCTGGAGCATGTCGGCGATGAAGGCGAGGAGGTACTCCACATCGCCCCAGCGCTGTCCGTCCGTGATGCCACGGAGCTTGGCCTTGTACATCGAGTGGGACGGCAGGCCGTTCATCAAGACCCGGAGCCTGCGAAGGGTCATCTCGCCCCGGTAGAACCGGAGTAGGTCGCCCTCCGCCCCGTACTCGCTGATCAGCGACGCTTCGAGTTCTTCGGAGTGCTCCGCGACATGCGCGCGGAAGCTCGCCGTTCCCCCCGGTTCATCCCCGCTCGGCTGGTCTCATTGGCGATCTGGGTGATCTTCGTCATGACCGGGCGGAAGACGCCCATGGGCATGTCCAGGAAGCTCTGGACCAGCTCCATGTCCTGGTCAAAGACCTCCATGGCCCACGTGGGGATGTCCCCACCCTCAAGGGCACTCTGGCCCCTGACGCTCCACAGGTCCGGGTGGGGTACGGAGAACACGGTCCCGTCGGGACCACGGAAGCGATACGGCTGCTTGGTGGTCTCGCGCTTGGCGAGGTCGGCACCGGTGAAGTCGGCGTCCAGTTCGAGGTCGTCGACTTCGTCCTCCGGCTCCTCGTCGAAGTCCGGCTCGTCGTATTCGTCGCCGCGGTGACGAAGGTCGCGCTCGGTCATGGCTGTGCTCCTGAAGGGAAAGGGGGTGTGGTTCAGACGTGCTTGGACTGCTGGCCGGCTCAGGCCGGAACGACGAGGCCGCCCATCATGTAGCGGACCGACGTGCCGTCGGACGCGGTCAGAGCGGTGAAGGTCATCGGGTAGTTGACCGTCTCCGAGCCCTTGTAGGTCTTGTTGCCACGCTCAGTGACCTCGACGCGGGGGACGATGATCCGCGTAGCGAAGCCCCCGTCCACGATGTCCAGGAGCAGGGCCCGGACATCGGGCTCCGTGTTCTGGCCGATGGTGAACGAGGTGTAGGCCGTGTCACCCGTACCTGTGGTCGTCATGTCGTCGGTGGGCACCGAGTGGAACAGGCTGATCACATGCACGTTGCTCGACTGCATGAAGCTCAGCGCGAACGTGGTGGTCTTGGACGTGAGCTGGGTCCGGACGGGGGAGTCGTAGCCCCACGCCTTGAACTCCGAGCGCGCCTGATCGGTGGCCTCGGTGAGGCCGTCCTCGGTGACCTTGCCGAGGTCCATCCAGTCGTCCGGGTCGGGGACGGCTGTGAGGGTCGCGGGGGCCACGGCGCCGACGAGTCCGATGTACGCCTTGCCCGCGTATCCGACCCGGACGCCGTCATTGATGTCAGCCATGAGGGTCCTCCTTCGAGGTGTTGACCCGGGTCAGGCCCGGGAGAGAGTCGGTCACGCGGGGCGTACGCAGAGCCCGACGGTGAAGCCGATGCGGTAGACCTTGGGGTTCTCGTCCGGACGTCTACCGGGCCCGGAGATCTCGGAGCTGAACGTGACCAGCCCGCCGTCCCGCTGATCGCCGACCATGCCCTCCAGGGCCCCGCGAGCGCGGTTGGCCAGGGAATGCGAGAGGGCGGCGTCCGTGGACCACACGTCCACGTCGATCGAGGGCTCGTCCAGCGCCTTGCGCACACGCCAGGTGCCGCCGATCCGGGAGACCCGGACGATCGGGAGCAGCTCCTCGAAGGACCCCGCTTCCGGGGCCGTGGAGCAGACGAAGGCGTCCTCGCCGAAGTACTCGGCCAGGAAGTTCATCGCCATCAGCTCCGCGTCGGGGAAGACCGTGATGCTGATGGCCACGGCCGCCTCCTACTTCGCGGGAGCCTTCGCCTCGGCGGCCTTGCGGGACTGCTCGGTCTTCAGGGCCTTGGACTCGCCCGCGGGCTCCGGCTGGGTCGTCCCCTCCACGCGACGGACGAAGCCGTCGTTGACGCGGGTCTGGGCCTCCTGCTCGGAGCAGGCGTAGACCTCGCCCACCTCGTGGGCGGTGCCCTGCCGGTCCTTGTGCGGGAAGGAGACCTTCACCTGGACAGACATGCGTTTTCCTCTCGGAATCAGGGCTGGCCGCTGCTCCGCAGGGAGTCCAGGGTCCGGCCGAAGATGTGCTGGCCCGGCATGTGCCGGGTGCCGTGCTCGATGTGGGGCGCGTAGTCCAGCTCCGAGACGATCTCCGCCTCGTCGCCGTCCTTGCGGACCTCGATCGAGTCCCGGTATCGCCCGGTGTCGACCGGGGCGATGGAGCGGGCGAAGTCCCGCCCCTGCTCTGCGGTGTCCACCACGGCCTTGTGCACGGCCCGGTGACCGGTGAGGGCGCGGATAGCCGCCTCATCGAGCTGGATGTCCACGGATCACCCCCGGATGCGGGACGCGGTGAGCTGGATGTGGTTGAGCAGTGCGATGCCAGACCAGGGGAGCGGATCGCCGGTGACCTCCAGGGTCAGACCGTTCCACTCCAGGCGGTCCTTGAAGACCACCGCAGTGCCGGGCGGGAGCCGCACCACGTACGTGCTGACGACCTGGTTGCGGTTGTCGCGGTTCTCCGTGGAGACCGCGGGCTCCACCTGGCCCTGGATCGTGACCCGCTGGGCGGTGGTCCAGTCGGTCTCGGACGGTCCCCGGGGGTTCACGCTCGTCGGCTTCGTCACCACCGTGACCGCGTGCGGAGCGAAGAGGAGCGCCACGGCACCCCCTCAGCGCGTACGGGGGCGGATGGAGAGGAGCCCTCCGGTCCTCAGCACGCCGATGGCGTTCTCCGAGTACCTCGGGGTCCTGCCGGATCCCAAGGAGCCGCTCAGGGCGCGCGCGATGCTCAGGCCGCCCTGAGACATGGACGAGACGTTGGCGTTGGCCCCCGTCTCGTCTCCCGTCTCCTTGAGGTACTGCGCCTGATAGATCGTCGCCTTCGTGAGGAAGCCGAAGACCTCGGGAGATGCAGGGGCGCCCTCGGCGTCGACCTCGTACACGGCGAACTGGATCAGCTCAGCGATCTGGTCCGAAGCCGTGTCGAGCAGTCTGCGGGCGTGAGCCGGCGCAGGCTCGGGGGTCAAGAACGCGGCGAACTCCTGCTCCGTCGCGTACGCCATGTCGGCCTACTGGACCTTGAGGTTGCGGAAGACGGCCGCTGCCTTCGTGGCCTTGAGGACCACAGCGATCGGCCCCATCTCGACCTCGCCCTTCTTCACGGCACCAGCGGTGGTGAAGTCCGGGAGGTACGTGGAGACGATCTGGCCGCCCACGGTGCTGACGCCGTGGAAGCCGTCCAGGCCCATGCGGACCGCGTACAGATCGGTGAGCCCCGAGACGGCGCTGTTGCCCGTCTGGGCCACCGAGACGGCCGGAGAGGTACCACCGGTCAGGGAGGCGCCTGAGGCGGTCACGCCGACCGACAAGCCCGCGAGGTTACCGGTGAAGGTGAGGGTCTTCACGGTCGTGCCGGAGACGGTCGCGTTGCCGGTGCCCACGTTGGAGAGGCCGGTGATGGCGCTCTGCACGGTGGAGGCATTGGCGTTGTACGCGATCCCCGAGGTGGTCTGGGTGCTGCCGCCGACGGTGACGCTCACCGTGTATGTGCCGCCCGTGGGGGACCCGGTGACCTCCAGGGTCCAGGTCGAGCTGTCCGGGTCCCGGGTCTCGATCGGGATGATCGGGGCCGAGGAGCCCGGCTTCTCGCCGGGGTCGACGAAGACGATGTTGCCGTACGACTCGCGCACGATCGGTCGGCCGCCGGGGCCGAGGAGTCCGTCCACGGGACTCTGGACGTACTGGCCGGCGCGACGGGCGAGCGCACGCACACGGGCCAGGGCGGTCTTGTTGCCAAGGACCATGGTCGGAGAACCGTCGAGCATCGACAGCCACTCGTCCAGGACGTCCAGCGCCTTCTGCTCGGCGCGAGGGTCAGTGTCGAAGTCGGACCAGTTCGTGGTCTGAGTGGCGCGGAACTCCGTGCTGGAGCCCCGGAGCGCCTTGTCGAGGCCGTCGAAACCGTTCTCCGCGTCGGCGTCCTCGTCGCCATCCACGTCACCGTTGATCACGGCGTCCTGAAAGCGGGTCCTGGTCGCCTTGATCTTCTGCGCCATGTTCAGCGCGACAGCACCGGACGCCGTCGGGCCGATCTTGGCGATGACGCGGTCCACCTCGAAGCTGCCACCGAGGACGGCCAGGTCAACGGTGTAGCGCTGGGTCTGGACGTCGCTGGGCGTGTACTCGGTGTTGAGCGCACGGAAAGCCGCGCTGGGCTGGGTGACGAGCCGACGGTAGCCGTACGTCAGGGTCGCGCCGCCACCGGCGGGGTTCACCACGTCGTCGAAAGTGAGCGCGTCGAGGATGGCGCTCTCCTTGCGGAACTCGTCGATGACCTGGACGTCGATGTCGTCCGTGGCGTTGTTCTTCGCCTCGTTGAGGGTGACGGGCATGGGTTCTTCCTTTGATCAGTTGCCGCGCATCCGTGCTGCCACGGCGTCGGCGAGGTTCGTGGGCTTACGGGCTCCTTCGCCGCGCCCGGACATCTCCGTCCCGCTGCGGGCGGGAGGGGGGATCGGGTGGAGCCGGTGGATTTGGTGGGTGGGGCGGGTAGCGGGAAGGTCGCTTTGTTTTGTACCGTGGTGGAACAAAGTGGTTCCCGTCCGTTCTCCCTGACCGGCGGGCGGGGCCACCTTGTCCCTCCGGGCCGGCTCCCGGAGGCTCTTCCTCACGTCTTTGGAGCATGCCGATGGCCCCGACCGTGCTGACCGCCCGTGCCCTGCTGCTGGACATGGACGGCACCCTCGTCAACTCGGACGCCGTCGTGGAGCGGGTGTGGCGGCGCTGGGCCGACCGGCACGGGCTCGACGGGGACGAGGTCATGAAGGTCGTCCACGGGCGGCAGGGGTACGCGTCGATGGCCGTGCTGCTGCCCGGCCGGCCCATGGAGCAGAACCACGCGGACAACGCGCGGATGCTGGCCGAGGAGACGGCGGACATGGACGGGGTCGTGGCGATCGAGGGGGCGGGGGAGTTCCTGGAGTCGCTGCGGGTGCAGGGGGTGCCGCACGCGCTGGTCACGTCCGCGGACGTGGCGCTGAGTACGGCCCGTATGGGGGCTGCGGGGCTCTCGATGCCCGAGCTGCGGATCACGGCGGAGTCTGTGGGGGCGAGCAAGCCGGATCCCGAGGGGTTTTTGAAGGGGGCGGCCGAGCTGGGGGTCGCGCCCGAGGAGTGCGTGGTGTTCGAG
>NZ_VDFC01000130.1 GCF_008369065.1 Streptomyces apricus
GGCTACGCCCCGGCCGCCCCCCGCTCCTCCCGGATCTGCGCGACCACTCCGCTGACGGTCCCCCGGACGGCCTCCAGCTCCGTCAGGAAGTGCCAGTAGTCCGGGTGCCGGCCCTCCAGCGTGCCGATCGCCCGCTCCAGGCGCGCCACCGAGTCGTCGAGGGGACGCGCGTGACGGGGGTCGGGGGTGTTGCGGCCGGCCATGGCCAGGCGCTGCGCGTCCCGGACGGCGAACCGCGTGCGCTCGATCTCCCGTTCGGGGTCCTTCGACACCTCGTTCAGCCGGCGCAGCCGGTCACCGGCCGCGGACACCGCCTCGTCGGTGGTGTTCAGCAGCGCGCGCACGGTGGACAGCAGCGCGGTCGCGTCCGCCCAGCGCTGCTCCTCGCGGGCGGTCCGCGCCTCCGCCAGCTTCCCCTCGGCCTGCCGCACGGCCTCGGCGGCCTGGTCGGGCACGTGCTGGAGGTCCTGCCAGCACGCCGCCACGAAGCGCCGCCGCAACTCGCTGAGGATCGGCTCCACCTGCTCCGAGCGGGTGGTGAGCGCCTGCGCGCGCGTACGCAGCGAGACGAGCCGCCGGTCGATCTCGGTGGCCCGCTCCGGCAGCCGCTCGGCCTCCGCGCGCACGGCCCCGGCGTCCCGGGCGACCCGGTCGGCCCGCTCCAGGGTCTCCGGCACGCCGTGCTGCCCGGCGCCCTGGTTGAGCTTGGTCAGGTCGGGGGCGAGCGCGGCCAGGCGCGCGGCCAGGTCGTCGGCCTTGAGCCCCGATCCCCGTACGGCATCCAGCGCGTTCGACGCGGCGAGCAGGGACTGGCGGGCGCGTTCGACGGCGGGGGCGAGCCGGGCGAGCTGGGTCTCGGCCTTGCCCAGGAGCGGGCCGAGCCCCTGCTCGAACCGGTCCAGCTCCTGCTTGACGCGGGTCAGCTCGTCCTTGGCCCGGGTCAGCTCGGTGCGCGCGAGGGCGGCGACGGACGCCTCCAGGTCGTCGCGGTCGAGGTCGTGGGCGTCCACGGCGGCGATGTACGTACTGCTGGCCTCGTCGATGCGGCGGCCGAGCGCCTCGAAGTCGGCGACCGCGCGGCGGGCCGCCGGGGAGTCGTCGACGGCGGTGATGGTCTCGATCGAGATGCGCAGGTCGCGCTGTGCCGTGTCGAGCTCGTAGAACGCGGCCGCCGCGGCGTCCTTCGCGGCCTGCGCGTCGGCGCGCTGGCTCTCGGAGCGCCCGCCGAACCACCGCCGGGTGCCGCCGCCGGCGAAGGCGGCGGGAAGGGCGAGCGCGAGCAGCGGGAGGGGCAGCAGGACGAGCCCGAGCAGATCACGACCGGCACGGCGGGACCCTGCGGCACGGCGAGGTACGTGCTGCACACGGTGAGGTATCTGCTGCGCGCCTGGCACAAACGGTGTGTACGGCTGCGAAGGTGTCGCCGTCACTTCCCTCTCCCGTGCTGTGATCCGTCCCGCCCCGGTGGTCCCGTCTCATTCTCCCACCAGGTAGGACGAACACACGGGCCGGTTAGTTCGCGGTACGCACCGTGACTTTCCCGTCCTGGGTATGGGCGGACACCACATGTGAGCTGCCCTCGTCGCGGGGCACCGACACCTCCACGGAGCCGTCCTCGGCCCCGGCGGTGACCCGGTAGCTCGCGTCCGGCAGCCCGATGGTGAGCGAGCCGTCCTGTCCGTGCGCCGAGACCCGGTCCGGGACGGAGGCGAAGTCGAGCCGGGCCGAACCGTCGCCGGTCCTCACGTCGACCCGCCGGGAGTCGATGCCGCTCGCGTGGACGGAACCGTCGGAGGTCCGCAGCGTCAGGGCCCCGGAGACGTCCCGCACCCGTACGGACCCGTCACCGGCCCGGATGTCCAGCGCCTCCTTGAACCCGGTCGCCCGTACGCTGCCGTCCTGGTCCTTCACGGTGAGGGCCACGCCGCGCGGCACGACGATCCGGTGCTTGGCCGAGCAGTCGGCGACGACGCCGGAGCAGTGCACACGGAGCTTCAGCGTGTCCCCCTCCATGCCCCAGGTCGCCTTGGGATCCTTCCCGATCGTCACATGGGCCTTGAACCAGCGGGTGACCTGGACCTCGTCCACGTCCCCCACGACGAGTTCGAGCGCGGAGTCGTCGGAGTCGACGGTGAGCGTCTGCCCGCCGAGCGCGAAGGACCGCTTCTCGGGATCGGTGTCGTCGTCCGCACTGGCCCCGCACCCGCTGACGAGAACGCCCACGGCGACGACCCCGACCCCGACGCAGGCAAGGCCTCGCCGCTGCCACTGAAGACCACTCATGACGGAACTCCCCCAGATCGGAAAACCCGCGGCTCGACATGCGCCCGGGACGTACTCCGACCGTACGGATCAGGCGTCGCCCGGGGGATCCGGACCGCTCCCGGATACGGGGTGGGGTAAACCCCCGCATCCCCCCGGGAACGGGTTTGCGGGGCACTCCCCCGGGCAATGTAGGCTGTCGACTCGTCCCGGGCGCGTAGCTCAGCGGTAGAGCGCCGCCCTTACAAGGCGGATGTCGGCGGTTCGAAACCGTCCGCGCCCMCCAGCTCCAGGACACGAGCAAGGCCCAGGTCAACCGGTGTGACACCGGGTGCCTGGGCCTTGCTCGTGTCCGGCGTCTCCTGCCGCCGCGGCCACACCGCGCAGGACACTGCGATCTCCGGCTACGTACGTATGCCGACGCAACGCCCGCGCCGCGCCGGAGGCCGGCTTCGCGGTCGGCTCAGCGGGTCGGGGCCGGGCCGGTCACCCGGTCGAGGCCGTGGGGCGGACCAGGAGTTGGCGGCGCAGCCATGCCCCCCGGGCGGCGATGGCGTCCTGCGACATCGCGGCATGAGGGGCCACGACGTCGAACCCGTGGAACCCGCCGGGCCAGACGTGCAGTTCGAGGCGGCCGCCCGCCTGCCAGATGCGGCTCGCGTAAGCGACGTCCTCGTCCCGGAACGTCTCGGCCGACCCGACGTCGACGAACGTGGGCGGCAGGCCGGAGAGGTCTGCCGCACGGGAGGGCGCGGCGTACGGGGACACGTCCGGTCCTCCGCGAGCGGCGTCGCCGAGGAGTGCGTTCCATCCGGTCTCGTTCGAGGAGCTGTCCCAGATGCCGACGCCGCGCATCTGCCGGGCGGAGGGCGAGTCGTTGCGGTCGTCGAGCATCGGCGACAGGAGCAGCTGGGCCAGGACGGCCGGGCCGCCGCGGTCGCGTGCCATCAAGGTGACACCTGCCGCGAGGCCGCCGCCGGCGCTCGCACCGCCGACGACGATGCGTTCGGGGTCGATGCCTAGCTCGTGGGCGTGGTCCGACACCCACACCAGGCCCGCGTAGCAGTCCTCGACGGGACCCGGGTGGGGTGTCTCGGGTGCGAGCCGGTACTCGACCGACACCACGGCCATGCCCATCGGCTCGGCTAGGTTCACCATCTCGACCAGGCCGAAGCGGTTGTCTCCGACGATCATGCCGCCGCCGTGGATGTGGTAGATCGCCGGGACCGGGGTCGCCGCGTGCTTCGGGAGACAGATCAGCAGCGAGATGTCCGGTTCGCCGTCCGGCCCCGGCACCGTCCGTTCCTCCACGCTGTAGGCGCCACCGCGCGAGAGTGCCTCGTCGGTCGCGGCCTCCACCCCGGGGACGGGTCTGCGCATCTCGACGATGTTGTCCGGACGGTACGCGTCGGGGGAGCGCAGGTCGGTCAGGATCTCGACGACGGGAGCGAGTTCCGGGTCGAAGGGTGGGGG
>NZ_VDFC01000131.1 GCF_008369065.1 Streptomyces apricus
GGCCGGCCGCCTCCGAACCGACGGCCCCCGGCGAACGGCCGGCCGCCTCCGCACCGGCGGCCCCCGGCGAACGGCCGGCCGCCTCCGCACCGGCGGCCCCCACGCCGGCCGCCGCGGCGGCGGCAGCCCCGGCGCCGGCACCCGTACCGGTACCTGTGCCCGTACCTGTGCCCGTGGCCGTACCTGTGCTCGTACCTGCGCCCGTGCCCGTGCCCGTGGCGGTGGCGGTGGCCGTGGCGACGACCTTCGCGCCGGGGGKGGCGGCCGCGCAGCGCGAGCAGCACTCCATGGCCCGCCACCAGCGGCCCTCCCGGTCGGCGATCACCGCCCAGACCACCGGCCCTCCGCACCGCCAGGACTCGCTGCGCTCACTGCGCTCGCCGCGCTCGCCCCGGTCGGCGGGGCGCAGGTGCGCACCGCACTCCTCCGCCTTGCACGCGCAGTACGCCGCCGCCCGCGGCCCGCTCGCGGCCCGCAGGTGGGCCTTGAGGTGCGCGACCGCGGCGGCCCGGCCGGCCGCCGCGGAGGGCAGGCGCTGCGCCGCGCAGGCGGGACGGCTGCACGAGAGGCGCACGGTCGTACTGCCACGGCCGGCAGCGTCCAGGCGCACCGCCCACCGGCGTCCCAGTACTCGGTCGTCAAGTCCGTACGCCGTGGCCGACGTCATCGTGGCCTTCCCTTCCCCTGTGTCCGCTGTGTTCGCTGTGTCCGCACTGCCGCATGGCGCCGCCGGGCGGCGGAGGCACGGCGGCGGGGCCACCGTATGCAGCCCGCGGACCCAAAGGTCCGCTGAACGCGCCCTGTTCACCGGAAAGGGAACCGGCAGCGCGCGACGCGAGGGGCACGCCCGGGGGAGCGGCGCCCGGCGCGGCAGGCACCTGCCGCGCCTGCCGCCGCTTTCTGGCGCAAGGCCGGTCCCCCGTAGGAGGGCGAGCGAACGTTTTTGCTGTTCAGGAGGGCCGGCGGTGCGGAAGGCGTCACGGCATGTCCCCGGCCTCGCGCCGTCCCTCACCCACCCCTGAAGGTGCACATCCGTGATCCTCGTCATCGTCGTCGCGGTCCTGGCGCTGCTCGCCGGACTGGCCGCCAACCGTTACCTGCGTCCCCGTCTGCTTAGCGAGGACGACGACACCGGTATGGCCGTCAAGGACCTCGTCGGCCCGCTGCTGACCCTGACCGTGCTGCTGCTGGCCTTCATCCTGGCCACCGCCAGCGGCTCCTACGGCAAGGCCGAGGTGGCCTCCCGCGGTGAGGCCCGCGCCCTGGACCAGCTGGTGGAGACCGCCGAGTACGCGCCCGGGGAGCAGCGGGCCGAGATCCAGGCCGCAGCCGTCTGCTACGCCCGCGCCGTACGCGCCCAGGAGTGGCCCGCGATGGCCGACAGCAAGGGCTCGGCCGCGCCCAGCGTGTGGTCCACCGACTTCCGCCGCACCTTCCGCGCGCTGGAGGGCGAGTCCGTCTTCGGCATGCTGGTGGCCGCCGACAACAAGCGCTCCGACGAACGCGAGGAGCGCCTGACCCAGGCCACCGCGAGCATCCCCAGCGCCATCCTGTGGTTCCTGCTGGCCACCCTCGTCTTCACCGTGATCGCCCTGGGCATCTGCATCCCCCGCCGCAACAACCGCGGTCAGCTGGCCACCCTCGTCCTGATCACCGCGCTGCTGACCACGACGCTGTGCATCATCCGCGACGTCGACCGGCCCTTCGGCGGCATCATCGACGTCCAGCCGACCGCCATCACCGAGGCCCAGCGCCAGGCCACCCGCGACTTCCTCGCCCAGCGCAGCGCCACCGACCTGCCCTGCGACGAGCGGGGCGACCGCCGCGCCGCCTGACCCGCCGCACCGCCCGAAGCAAGCCCCCGGGGAGCCCGGCCGTGTTCACGCGGCCGGGCTCCGCCATGTCGGCCGGGGCAGGACGTCCCCGCCCGGCGGCCGGGGCGGTCGCCCGCCGGCGCCGGCCGGTGTCGACCTCAGGTGGAGACGGTGTCGACCTCAGGTAGAGGGTGAGGGTTGCCGGGTCAGGGTGGTGACGGCGGCCGCCAGGGCGGCCCGGTGGCCGCCGGCGGGGGAGGTGTGCCCGCTGTCCGCCTGGTCCGTCTGCTCCGCCTGCAGCGCCTTCAGCGACCAGGAGGCGGTGTCCCAGCTGATCACCAGCGCGATCACCATGGCCATCAGGTCCAGGGCCGGGATGTCGGTGCGGATGCGGCCCGCCTCCTGGGCGGCCCGGATCGCGGCGACGTTCCTGCGGTACTCGGCGACCTCGGCGTCGATGGGCTGCTGGCGCTCCAGCCCCGCCCACAGGTACAGCCGCCGGATGTGCGGCCGCTGCTCCAGGCGGTCGTACAGAGCGCAGGCGTAGCCGGACAGGTCGCCCGCGTCGATCGCGACGGCTGCCGCCAGCTCCGACATGCCGTCGGCGACGACCATGTCGAACAGTTCTTCCTTGGTCCCGAAGTGCATGTAGATCGACCGCTTGTTGGCCTTGGCGCTCTCGGCGATGCGGTCGATGCGCGCACCGGCCAGACCGTGGGCGGCGAACTCCTCGACGGCCGCCTTCATCAGGCGCCGCTTGGTCTCGGTGGCATCAGGTGGCATGCGCCCATCGTACATAACCAACCGGGTATTTACAGGCGGCCGGGGCCGGTGTATGAATATAACCAGTTAGTTACTGATCGGGTCGGAGCAGTTCGGGCCGACCCGGCCGACCGAGGAGAACTCCATGTCCCGTACCTGGTTCATCACCGGCACGTCCTCCGGCTTCGGCCGCCACCTCACCGAGCAGCTGCTGGCCCGGGGCGACAGGGTCGCCGCCACCGCGCGGCGCCCGGAGACCCTCGACGACCTCGCGGCCCGCCACGGCGACCGGCTGTGGCGCGCCCGCCTGGACGTCACCGACACCGCCGCGCTGCGCGAGGTCGTGGACCGCGCCTTCGCCGACCTGGGCCGCATCGACGTCATCGTCTCCAACGCCGGCTACGGGCTCTTCGGCGCGGCCGAGGAACTCTCCGACGCGCAGATCGACGCGCAGATCGCGACCAACCTCACCGCCTCGATCCAGCTCGCCCGCGCCACCACCCCCCACCTGCGCCGCCAGGGCGGCGGACGCCACATCCAGATCGCCAGCGTCGGCGGCCAGGTGGCCTTCCCCGCCATGAGCCTCTACCACGCCACCAAGTGGGGCATCGAGGGCTTCTGGGAGTCGGCCGCCGCCGAACTCGCGCCGTTCGGCATCGGCGTGACGATCGTCGAGCCGGGCGTCYCGCGCACCAACTTCGGCGCCGGCAGCGCGGTGCTGGGCGCGCCGCTGCCCGCGTACGCCGAGGGCCCCTCGGGGCAGCTGCGCGCCGTCCTGTCCGGCGACCTGCCCCCGCTGCCCGCGCCGGGCGATCCCGCGAGGACGGCCGCCGCGATCATCGCCTGCGCCGACCAGGACCGGGCGCCGCTGCGCCTGACGCTGGGCTCGGACGCCTACGCCATGGCGAGCGCCGCCCTGCGCGACCGCCTCCAGGCCCTGGAGGACGGACGGGACCTGGCCCACTCCACCGACGCGGACGCCGAGGCCGACGCCGGTCCCGCTCCCGCGGACCGCGCCGGCCACTGAA
>NZ_VDFC01000132.1 GCF_008369065.1 Streptomyces apricus
CTGCTGGCGGGATGCAGCGCGCCGACGGACACCACCGAGATCGTCACGTTCACCGACGGGCACGGCCGCGTCTGCACCGCGGCGGTGGTCATCGACAAGGAGCAGAACGAGGGCGACGACTACGAGGTCTCCAGCCTCGACTGCGAGTACCCGCCCGAGGGACGGACCCCGGGGCCCACCCGTTACTCGCCCCTCCCGGACCGGGACTGATCCAGAAGAAACGCTCTAGTTCTTGTTCAGTGAGCGGGTGATGCCCGCCACCACCGCCGTCGTCAGCAGCCAGCCCGCGGCGATCAGGGCGTACGACAGGGCCATCGGTCCGTCGTCCTGCCAGTGCCAGGCGCCCCGCTGGCCGAAGCCCCCGATCGGGATCAGCAGGTCCAGGGTGTAGGCGAGCGGGCTGAAGGGAGGGCCCTCGCCCTTCTTGTCGGCCGTGGGGGTGTGCGCCCCGAAGACCAGCGTGCCGACGAGGGAGAGCAGCAGGAGCCAACCCCCGGCCCGCCAGGGGCGGTACCCGTAACCGGCCGTCGCGTCGAAGACGTGGCCCCAGAGCCGAGCCAGGGGCCGGAGCGTGCCCCGCCGGTGGCGCTGCTTCTCCAGCAGGACCAGGCGCGCGTCGTCGTCGTGGCCGATCAGGCGGTACCAGCCCGCCAGTTGCTCGTACGGCTGCGGACTGTAGCCCGGCGCGCCGCGGATCCACGCGATCCGGCGCGCCACCGCCACCGGTCCCCGCGGCGAGGCGTCCTCCGCCTCCAGGGACGTGTACGTGAGCCCTTCAAGGCGTACGGCCGCCGCCCGGGCCGCCGCGTTGTCCCGCAGCACCTCGACCCGGGCGCCGCGCAGGTCGATGCCGCCGGGCGGGGCCGTGCGGGGCGTCAGGTCGAGCTCGCCGGCCTGCGTCCGGGAGCAGTCCAGGAGGCCGCCCGGCCCACCGAGGGCGGCCCCGTTCAGCGTGAGCCGGTTGGTGACGCGCATGCCGCGCAGGCACACCGCGCCGGTCGCGCTGAAGCCGTCGGTCAGCTCCACCACCGTCGCCGTGGCGTGCTCGGCGAGGATCGCCTCGCCCGCCGGGTTCTCCAGCCGCGCCCCGGACATGATCAGGCCGCCGGACAACTGCGCGCCCAGCATCCGCAGTCCGCCCCTGGCCCTGAACCCGTCGCGGCAGAACACCGCGCCCTCGATGACGAGTCCCCCGGCGAACAGGGCCCAGGTGCCGCCGGAGTCCAGCGTCGTCCCGTCCAGGACCAGCTCACCGGAGACGTGGGCGTTGGTGAGCGCCAGCCGGCCGCCCCGCAGGGTCGTCCCGCGCAGGTCCAGGCGGCCCTCGATACGCGCCATCTGCGCGTCGACGTCGTACACGTGGCAGCCGGTCATCCGGATCGTCCGGGTGGCGCTGCCGCGTACGCTCACGGCGTCGTCCAGCCGGCACGACGCGAGGTGGACGGTGTGGACGAGGTCGGCGCCCGCCAGGTCGAGACGGCCGGTGATCCGCGCGCCCGCGAGACTCAGGGCGGCGACGGCGCCGCGCTGCGTGGCGTTCGCCCCGAGCAGCAGGGCCACCAGGACCTCCGCGCGGACCGTGCGCTCCGCGCCCCACTCCCGTCCCCGGGCGGGGTCGTCCTCCTCGTCGGTCCCGCTGCGGAGGTCCACGGGGCGGCCCGCGGGGAAGGCGTCCCAGACGGCGCGTTCCGGAGGCGTCAGATCGTCGTACTGCAGCACCCGCGCAGGCTACCCATCCCGCCACGGGTACCCTAATCTCTGACTGAGTCAGCAATCCAGGAGGCAGGTGTCACGTGTCATGACCGTCCAGGAGATCCGCGCCTTCAACCGCTTCTACACGAATCTGATCGGCGCGCTGGACTACAGCCGCAGCCTGCACGCCCCGTACACGCTCACCGAGTCCCGCGTGCTGTACGAGCTCGCCCACTCCCCCCGTACCGACGCCGCCGACCTACGGACCGCACTGCGCCTCGACTCCGGCTACCTGAGCCGGATGCTGGCCGGGTTCGAGAAGGACGGCCTGGTCGAGCTGGCGCCGTCGGAGAAGGACACCCGGCGCCGCCGGGTGACGCTCACGGCCCGCGGCCGGGCCGCCGCCGACCTGCTGGACGAGCGGTCGCGCGAGGCGATCGGCTCGCTGCTGTCCACCGTGCCGCCCGGGGACCGGTCCCGGCTGGCGGCGGCCATGCGGGAGATCCGCGAGATCCTCTCCGACGGACGGCGCCGGGCGCCGCGCCGCGAGGACGTGGTGCTGCGCGGTCCCGGACCCGGCGACCTCGGGTGGATCGTGCAGCGCAACGCCTCGCTCTACACCGCCGAGTACGGCTGGAACAGCGACTACGAGGGCCTGGTCGCCCGGATCGTCGCCGACTTCGCCGAGGACCACGACCCGCACCTGGAACGGGTGTGGATCGCCGAGCTGGACGGCCGTCCGGTGGGCAGCGTGATGTGCGTACGGGACAAGGCGCCCGGCACCGCGCGGCTGCGGCTGCTGCTCGTCGAGCCGGACGCGCGCGGGCTCGGCGTCGGCGACCGGCTGGTGGGCGCCTGCGTCGCCTTCGCCCGGGAGGCCGGCTACCGGGAGCTGGTCCTGTGGACGAACGACGTGCTGTCCGCCGCCCGCCGCCTCTACCTGCGCCACGGGTTCTCCCTCGTCTCCGAGGAGCCGCACCGCTCCTTCGGCGCCGACCTCGTCGGGCAGGACTGGCGCCTGGACCTGGGCCTGGACCCGCACCGCGCCGAGGACCGGCAGCCGGAAGCCGGGAAGTGAGAGAACGCGAGCCGTGGGTAGGGTCCGTTTCATGCCCTGTCCGCCGCCCCGGAGCGGCCGGCAGCGTCAGCGCCCGGAACTCGACAGCGACAGCGAAGGTGCCCTCCCGTGAAACTGGCCTTCTCCACCCTCGGTGTACCCGGCCTCCCGATCGCCGACGTGGTGCGGCTCGCCACCGCCCACGGCTACCACGGCGTCGAGTTGCGCACGCACCCCGAGGAGCCCGTGCACACCGGTCTCGGTCACACCGAGCGGGCCGACGTGGCCGCCGAGTTCAAGACGGCGGGCGTCGAGATCCTCGGGCTGGCCGGGTACACGCGCGTGGCGGCGCCCGGTGACGACGCGCCGGTGATCGCCGAGATCCGCGAACTCCTCGACCTGGCGCGGGACCTGGGCGCCCCCTACGTGCGGGTCTTCCCCGGCGCCGGGGAGGACCAGGACCCCGAGGAGGCCGACGCGACGGCCGCGCGACGGCTGGGCACGGCGGCCGAGTACGCCGCCGACCTCGACGTGCGGATCCTGCTGGAGACCCACGACTCGCACCGCACCGGTGCCGACGCGACCCGGGTGCTCGGCCTGGTCGGGCACCGGCAGGCGGGTGCGCTGTGGGACGTCATGCACACCTGGCTGGGCGGTGAGCAGCCGGTGACGAGCTTCGCCTCGCTGTCCCCGTTCCTCGGGTACATCCAGGTCAAGGACATCGCGTCCGCGGACGACACGGCGCCGCTGCCGCTCGGGGCGGGGGTGCTGCCGCTGGCCGAGTGCGTGGAGCTGCTCGCGCGGGAGGGGTGG
>NZ_VDFC01000133.1 GCF_008369065.1 Streptomyces apricus
GTGCCGGTGCCGGTGCTGCTGCCGGTGCCGCGGCCGTGGGAGGCCGAGGTGCAGAAGGCGCGGATCTCCGCGCAGACCCGGTCGACCTGGCGGATCGTCAGGTCGGGGTACAGCGGCAGGGCCAGCGCGCGTGCGGCGGCCGCCTCCGCATGCGGGAAGTCCCCGGGGCGGTGGCCGAGCCGGGCGAAGGCGGGCTGGTGGGGGAGCGGGACGGGGTAGTACACCTCGGTGCCGATTCCGCGCCGTGCCAGGTGCTCCGCGAGGGCGTCGCGCCGCTCCACCTCGATCAGGAACACGTACAGCACGTCGGCGCACCCCGGGGCGGCCGTGGGCGGCCGGGGCAGCCGGACGACACCGGGGAGGCCGGTCAGTCGCCGCCGGTACGCCTCGCCGAGGGCGGCGCGGAGCGCGATGTCCCGGTCCAGGCAGGTCAGCCGGGCCAGCAGGAGGGCGGCCTGGAGGTCGTCCATCTTGCTGTTCACCCCGGGCAGCACGCTGGCGGTGGAGATGGCGGGGAAGTCGTCCAGGGTCCGGCCGGGGCGGCCGTGGTGGCGCAGGGCGGCCACCCGCTGCGCCACCAGCGGGTCGTCGGTGAGGACGGCGCCGGCGTCCCCCAGCGCGCCCAGGGTCTTGCTGGGGAAGAAGGACAGCACCCCGCCCCTGCCGTGCAGTCCGGCATGCCGCCCGTCCCGGCGCATGCCGATCGCCTCCGCGCTGTCCTCGACGAGGGTCAGTCCGTGGCGGGCGGCGACGGAGGCCAGGGCGCCCATGTCGGCCATCGTGTCGAACAGGTGGGCCGGCATGACGAAGCGGCTGGCCGGGGTGACGGCCGCCGCGAGCGCGGCCGGGTCCATGGCGTGGGTGACGGGGTCGATGTCGACGAACTCCGGCCGCCCGCCCGCCAGTACGACGCTGCCGGCCGTGGCGATGAAGGAGTACGCGGGCACCAGCACCCCGTCCCCCGGACGCAGTCCGCAGGCGCGCAGCAGCAGTACCAGCGCGTCCGTCCCGCTGTTGACCCCCACCACATGACGCGCTCCGGTGTAGGACGCCAACTTACGCTGGAGCTCGTCCACTTGAGCGCCGTGCGAGAACTTCCCGCGGTCGAAGACCTGGTGGACCCGGGCCTCGACGAGCGGCCACAGCCGCTCGAAGGTGGCGGCCTGCGAGAAGAACGGCACGGGAGCGTCCCGCTCCTGCGGCCGGTCCCGGACGTCCGTCGCACCGGATTCCCCGGCCGGGTCATGGAGGCCGGCGGTTTTTCCGTGGAATTCTCGACTTTCGTCGCAGGGCAATGCCCTCACCTCGAATGCGTCGGCGAATTTCCTCTATCACAAAGATCCCGGCACATTGAAAAGAAGCGCCAGGAGGACCGGCGTTTTTTCACTCGTTACGGTTACGCTCTTCACCCTTTGCGGTCGTCCTTGTTTTTCCGCTCTTGACTCGACTTCCGCCGCCGCCCCTACAGTCGCTCACCGGGTGCATTCCAGCGTGCCGGTCCTGCGTCTCGGACAAGGGGGAGGGACGGTGCTGCAGCCTCTGGTGGTCGGACTGGGCCGCTCGGGAAGGGGATTGCACCTGCCCGTGCTCGCCCGGCTCGCCGCTCCGCCGGACGGGCCGCCCGGCGCCGTTCGGCCGTACGCCACGCACCCGTTCGCCGCGCCGGTGGCCTGTGATCCGCGGCCGGAGGCGGGCCGGGGCCTGACCGGGGTGCGGGTCACGCGCTCCCTGGCGGAGGCGGCCCGCCTGGTGTGCCCGGAGTCCACGGTGGTGCACGTGTGCACCCCGCCGGCGCAGCGCGCGGCGGTCCTCGCCGAGCTCGCCGAACGCGGCTTCACCAGACTGCTGGTGGAGAAACCGCTGGCGTCGGGACGCGCGGAGCTGGCGCGGATCGTCCGGCTGCGGCGCCTGCACCGCCTGGACGTGCGCGTGGTCGCCCACTGGCTGGAGGCGGAGCTGACCGCCCGGCTGCGCGCCCTGGTCCGCGAGGGGGAGCTGGGCCGCCTGACGGGGATCACGGCGCTCCAGCACAAGCCCCGCTTCCTGCGGTCGCTGACCGACACGGGACATCCGACGGCCTTCGACGTGGAGGTCCCGCACGCGCTGGGCGTGCTCCTGGACCTGGCCGGACCCGCCGAGCTGACCGGCGCCCACTGGCGCGACCTGCGGTGCGAGGGGCCCGCGCCCGCGCATCTGGGCGGCGCGGGCCTGACCCTGCTGCACCGCTCGGGCGTCCGCAGCCGGATCGCCTCCGACCTGGACTCGCCGGTCCGGCAGCGCAGCATCACCCTGCACTTCGAACACGGCTCCGCCACCGGCCACTACCCGCTCAGCGAGCACGACGACCACGCCCAACTGGTGATCTCCGGCGCCCGGCCCGGCCACCAGGTCTTCCGGGACGACGCGCTGACCGCCTTCGTGCGGCGCGCCTACCGCGGCTTCGCGGACGGACCCCGGGCCGACCTCGAACCGCACTGCGCGGTGGTGCGCCTGCTGAGCGACGCCAAGGACCACTGCCGGGCCGCCGACCGGGCCCGTGCCCCCGACCCGACACCGCACGAGGACGCCCATGGCAGCTGACCCCGCCGGACCGCGCACCGGCACCCCCGCACCCGCACCCACGCCCTTCCCCGTCCACCGGCTGGCCGGGATCGGCGACGAGGCCGCCGCCGGCCTGGCCGGGCAGATCGACGCCCTGCACCGGCTGGGCTGGTCCGCCCTGGAACTGCGCACCGTCGACGGCACCGCCCTCGCGGACCTGCCTCCGGCACGGGTACGGGAGATCGCGGACCGGTTGCGCGGGGCCGGGCTGCGGACCGTGGGCCTGGCCTCCCGCATCGGCAACTGGGCCCGCCCGATCACCGCGCCCTTCGCGGACGACCTGGCCGAACTGGACGCCCTCACCGGCCACTGCGACCTGCTCGACTGCCGCCGCGTACGGATCATGTCGTACCCCGACGACGGGCTTCCGGCGGCCGAGTGGGCCGCCCGGGCCGTGGACCGCGTCGCCCGCCTCACCGAGCGCGCCGAGCGCGCCGGCCTCGTCCTGCTGCACGAGAACTGCGCGGGCTGGGCCGGCGCCGATCCCGCGCGGATGCTGCGCCTGGTGCGCGAGATCGGCTCCCCGGCCCTGCGGCTGCTGTTCGACACCGGCAACGGCCTGGCGTACGGCTACGACGCCCGGCAGGTGCTGGACCGGATCCTGCCGTACGTGGCGCACGTGCACGTCAAGGACGGGACGGGCACCTGTGACGGCGTGGCGTACACCCTGCCCGGGGACGGGCAGGCGCGGGTGGCCGACTGCCTGCGGACGCTGCTGGAGTCCGGGTACACGGGCGCGTTCAGCCTGGAACCGCACCTGGCCACGCGGCCGCACGACGGCCTGCGGGCCACCGGCGCCGCCCCGGACCTGTTCGTACGCGCCGGCCGCCGCCTACGGGTCCTGCTGGACGAGGCGACCCGGACGGACACGGGGCGCCCCAGGGGGTCCGCCGGCTCCGGGGCCACCGGCATCGCCGGGGCCGCCGGATGAGGGG
>NZ_VDFC01000134.1 GCF_008369065.1 Streptomyces apricus
GGTCGGGCAAGAGCGTGCTCGCGATGCGGTACGTCCTCGACCGGCTCGACGCCCGCCAGGAGGGCGGCCCGGTCCCGGTGATCTTCCCGCTCGCCTCCTGGGACCCGCTGCGCTCACCGCTGCGCACCTGGCTCGCGGACCGGCTCGCCGCCGACTACCGGCCGCTGGCCGCCCAGGCGGACGAGCGCCGCACCCTGGCCCGCGTACTGGTCGACACGGCGCTGGTGGCACCGGTCCTCGRCGGCTTCGACGAGCTGCCCCGCTCCGCGTACGCGGCGGCCGTACGCCGGATCAACGCCGAACTCGACCCGGGCACCCCGCTGATGCTGACCAGCCGCGCCGACGCCTGGGCCGCCGCGGTGGACGAGGGCGACGTACTCACCGGGGCCGAGGTGGTGGAGCTGCGGCCCCTGGACCTCGCCCGGGCCGGGGCCCACCTGGAACGCTCGGCGCGGCCCCTGCGCCCGGCGGCGGACGGCACCCCGCGCACCGTGTGGACGCCGGTGCTGCGCACCCTGCAGGAGCACCCCGACCTGCCCGCGGCGAAGGCCCTCACCACCCCGCTCATGGTCGCCCTGGCCCGCACGGTCTACGGCGACACCTCCCGCGACCCCGCGCCCCTGCTCGACCGGCGGCGCTTCCCCACGGTGGCGGCGGTGGAGGAGCACCTGCTGGGGGCGTTCGTCCCCGCCGCGTTCGCGGACGCGGGGACGGAGGCCGCCGACGACGCGACGCGTCGGCTGGCCGTGGTGGCGCGGACGCTGCAGCGCCGCGGCACGGGCCGGCTCGCCTGGTGGGAGCTGGAGTCGCTGCTGCCGCGGACGCTCGCCCTGTACGCGCCCGGGCTGCTGGCCCTCGCTGTCACGTCCGCGCTGCTGCTCCCCACGGTCCTGGCGCGTGCGGCGGGCGATCTGACCGGTCTGGAGGACATGGTCTCCCTGGCCGCCGTCCTGGCCGGGCAGACGCTGGGGTTCGCGTTCGGGGTGCGGTACCTGCTGCCGCCCGGCCGGCACGGCGCGGACCGGCGCTTCCGCCGCCGGCAGACCCTCGTCACGACCGGGCTGAGCACCGTGCTGTGGACGGCGTACGCCGCCTTCGACGACCTGCGCTTCGGCTTCCGCTTCGGCGGCGTCACCGACGGCTGGGTGCCGGACCTGATCGCCGGGTTCCTGTTCTCGCAGTTGTTCACCCTGTTCCTCGGGATCGCCGGGCTCTCCCGCCGGCCCACCCCGCTCGCACTGCCCTGGAACGGGACCATGGGCCGGACCGCGGCCCGGCTGGGCGGGGCCGCGCTGGCGCTGGGCGGCACGGCCGCGGCGGGCGCCGCCCTGCTGGGCCGCGGCGGCAGCCCCTGGACCGTCCTGATCGGCACCACCTGCACGGCGGCGGGGACGGCCCTGATGGCCAGCGGGGCGCGCCGGGCCGGACAGGAGGCGCACACACCGCGCGCGGGGCGGATCGCCCGCCGGTTCGTGACGGGCACGGTCCGGGGCACCGCCACCGCGCTGCTGATCGGGGTGGCCTCCTGCACGGCGGGCGGCTGCGCGGCGGTCGCGGTGACCGCGCTCAAGACCCGTACGGCGGCGGACCTGGCGGACCAGCAGGTGCGCGGCTGGTACTTCAGCGAGCGGGCCGGGGTGCGCAGGGCCGTCACGGACCGGCCGCTGCGGGGCGGGCTGCTGCTGCCCGGCGACGGGGCGCGCCCGGTGGCCTTCGCCGGATCCGCGCGGCCGCCCAACTGCTCGATCCCGCTGCTGCCCCGGCGGCGGTGCGTGGACTTCGTGTCGCGGCGCACGGTCTTCGAGTCGCGCCGGGGCGACGTGGTCGCGCTCATCACCCCGGGCGCCGCACGGGACGTGACGGCCGTGCACCCGGCGAACCTGCGCTCGGTGCTGCCGGACCGGGGCCGGGACTGGCTGACCCAGGGGCCGGCCGCGGGGGTGGTGGCCCGCGACCTGCCGCCGGTGCTGGTCTCGGGGCTGCTGATCGGCGTGGTGGGCGGCTGCGTGTGCGGGGTCTACCGCGCGCTCAGCGTGCCCTCGGACCTGATGCGGGCCGCGAGCCCCGGCCTCTCGCTGCGCACCGACCGGACCGCGTCCCTGACCCGCGGCGGCATGGTCGCGCTGCTCGTGGCGTGCGTGTGCGTGCCCGTGGTGGCGACCCCCGGGGACTGGGGCGGCCTCGTGCACCTGGGCACCCAGCTGTGGCTGCCGCTGGGCACGGCCGCGCTGGCGCTGAGCGCGTGGGGCCGCTTCGTCGTGGCGCGCTGCTGGCTGGCGGCGACCGGGCAACTGCCGTGGCGGCTCATGCGGTTCCTGGAGGAGGCGCACCAGCGGGGTGTGCTGCGGCAGTCGGGGGCGGGGTTCGAGTTCCGCCACGAACGGCTCCAGGCACAGCTCGCGGGCGCGCCGACGGCGGACGTGGTGGCCCCTCGCGTGTCCCCGGACGCGGACGGGTACACGGACGCGGATGCGGACGAGGACCACGGCGCGGGCGCGCCCAACAGGACCCCTTAGCCGGTGGCCCCTCGGACCCCGTCCCGGTGGCTCAGGTGCCGCGTCCGGACGCTTCCAGCGGCAGCCGCATGCAGACCCGCGGCCAGCGGTCCAGGCCGTACTCGGCCTCCGCCGCGCGGATGCCGCGCAGCCCCGGGGTGAGTTCGTGCTCGGCCAGGACGCGGAAGCCGAGCCGCTCGTAGTAGGGCGCGTTCCACGGGACCTCCGCGAACGTCGTCAGGGACAGGCCGGTCAGTCCCTGCCGCCGCGCCCGCCCGGCGACGTACGCGATCAGGGTCCGCCCCACGCCCTGGTGCGCGGCGTCCGGGTGGACCGAGACCTGCTCGATGTGGAAGGCGCCGTCCACGGGTTCGCCGATCAGGTACGCGACGGGCCGGCCCGCGGGGTCCTCGGCGACCCAGGCGTGTCCCGCCTTGCGGAAACGCTCCAGGAGGTCGAGCGGGGGCGGCTCGTCGTCCGCGATCTCGGGCATCCCGAAGATGCGGAACGGCTCGCCCGCGGCACGTTCGATGTCCTGGAGGGCGGGGAGGTCGGCGGAGGTGGCCGCTCTGACGGTCATGGTTTCAAGTATGCGCCGCTCGGGCGGAGTTGGGGCATCAGCCGCCGCTCGCGACGAGTTCGTCGGCGAGGCTGTTGGCCGGCTGCGGGGTGCCGGTGAGGTCCAGTACGAACAGGGGGACGCCGAGGGAGTCGGCGCCGGCGCGGGCGTCCTTCTCGTAGCCGGCCAGGGAGAAGTACACGCAGCCGGCGGACTCCGTCATCGCCGTCAGCCAGAGGCACTCCACGTCCCGCAGGGAGGCCGGGCGGACGGTCGGGTCCACCTGGGCGACGATCCCGCGGGCCGCGAGGCCTATCCCGGAGGGCGGCCGCTGGTCGGCCCGCCGGATGTCCCGGTAGCCGAGCCAGCGCAGGTAGAGCGCGGCGGCGGTGACGGCGTCACGGGCCGTCCGTATCGTCACCGGCTGGAACGCGGCGCGCGGCGCCGGTCCGGTACGGGGGCGGGGTACGGGGA
>NZ_VDFC01000135.1 GCF_008369065.1 Streptomyces apricus
CGCGCCGTTCCCCGCGCCCCTGAAGAACGGGTCGGTTGTCCGGTGCGGGTGCGTCGTGGTTGCTCGCGCAGTTCCCCGCGCCCCTGGAAAGACGGGTCGTTTTTTGGGTGCGGGTGCGTCGTGGCTGGTCGCGCAGTTCCCCGCGCCCCTGAAGGGACGGGCCGTTGCCCGTGCCCCTGGAAAACGGGGCGTTGAGTTGGTGTTGATCGAACGTTTTTCGGGGCGCGGGACGATCGCCGGCATGCGCAACGACATCACCGCCGTGCCCGACCTCTCCTGGCAGGAACAGGCACTGTGCGCCCAGACCGGATCCGACTTCTTCTTTCCCGAGCCGGGCAGCTCGGTACGGGAGGCCAAGCAGATCTGCGGCATGTGCGAGATGCGCTCCGCATGCCTGGATTACGCGCTCAGCCACGACGAACGCTTCGGCGTCTGGGGCGGCCTGTCCGAGAAGGAACGGCTCAGCCTCCGACGCGCCCAGCACTGAACGCCGGGAGCGGTACCGCGGCCGATGGGGGATCCGGTGCACGCCGCCGCTTCGGGCAGGCACAATCCACCCCATGGTCCACACGCCGCGGCACCAGGCCGACAGCCTGCTGAACGCTCTCGATCCGTTGCCGTACCCGGCGCGCATGCGCGCACTCGCCGCACGCGTGCGTGAGCTGCCGCACGCCCGTCCCCTGCTGGACGAGCTGGACGCGCGCGGACCCTACGAGCGGGGGCTCGCCGTCGTCGCGGCGTCCGTCAGCCGGGACGCGGAGTGGATCGGCGCCCGCCTCGCCGACCCCGACTCCTTCGTGCGCGGACACGCGCTGCGCGCCGCCGACTGCCTCGGCGTGCCCGACTCCGCCTACGAGTCGGCCCTCACCGACGCACCCGAGGCCGTGCGCCGGGACCTGCTGCGGGCCGTGGCCACCGGGCGCCGCACCGCGCTGGCGGACCGGCTCGTCGATCCGCTGCGCAAGGAGTGGGGCGACGCCGAGGCGGCGAGGCTGCTCCCGGGATGCCCGGCGGCGACGGTCGGCCGGCTCCTGCCCCCGCTCTTCCACGCCGTACGCGGCTGGACGGCCCTGGGCAGACGGCACGCCGCGACCCTCCTGGACGCGGTCGAGGGCGAGTTGACGGCCCTGCCGCCCGCCCTGCGCGACGCCTGGTGGCACCGGTACGCGCAGGCCGTGGCGGTCACCGTGCGCGCCGAGCCGCTGCGCGCGCTGGAGCTGGTCGAGCGCTTCGCCCCCGCCGTGCTGCCGTGGCAGCTCCAGGACCGGCTGACCGCACTGGCAGCCGTCGCCCCGGACCGCGTGCTGCGGCTGCTCGCCGCCGGCGGTTATGCGTCCGGTGCCCTGCACAACCGTTCGCTGCTGCGCGCACTGGCCCGCTCGGACGCGGCCGGACTGGACGCCCTCGGCAGCGCGCTGGCCGCGACCGGCCGGCTCGCCGACCTCCTCGCGGTGCTGCCGCCCGCCCGCCGCCACGCCTTCTACACCGAGGCGACGGCCGGCCGCGGTCCGCGCGGCGCCGCCGCCGTCGACGTCGGCATCCTCGACGTCCTGCCCCGCAGCCACGTGGCCGACGTGGCGGAGCGGATGGCCGCCGTGGCGCAGGAGAGCGGTGCGGACCGGGACACCGTCCTGCTCGCCGAGTCCTATCTGCCGGTCGCCCGGGTGCGGGAGCGGCTCGTCGAGGCCACGCGCCGCCCCGCCGCCGAGGACCGGGCCCGTGCCTGGCCGCTGCTCGTCGCCAACGCGGGCCGCTCCGGCGATCGCGCCGCCGTCGTCTCCGTACTGGAGGAGTGCGCCCGGCTCCGCAACGAGCAGGACCCGGTGCGCCAGCCCGCCCTGTGGGCGCTGTCCCGCATACCGCCGGCGCTGTTCACCGACGCGGCAGAGCCGCACCTCGACCGGATCGCCGCCGACGCCGTCGACGCCCGGGACTCCTCGCCCGCGACCCGGCGCAACCTCCGTGAACTCGCCCTGGCCGTCCTGCGGGAGCACGCCGCGGACGGGGCGAGGGACCTGGTCAACTGGTCCCTGCGCACCCTCGTACGGATCTCCGGCAGCACCGGCGGCGCCGACCTCGGCCGGCTCGACGAGACGCTGCGCCGGGGGCAGGAGCACCAGGTGTACGAGGCGTTGCGGCCGTGGACCGAGGCCGGGGCGGAGAAGGGGGACTACAGCCTCGCCTTCGCGCTGGCCCGGGCCGTGGGGCGGCGCGCCGCCGGTATGGCCGAATTGCAGGAACTCCTGTGGCAGGCGGTCCGGTTCGGCAACGACACGACCGTGCGCAACGCCGTCCGGCTCTGGCTCGAACCGCCCGCCGGGCGTGACGAGCGCGCCGCGCGCGTCCTCGCGCTCGACGCCTCGGCGGGGACGCTCGGGCCCGTGCTCGACGTGCTCACCCGCCGCCGGACCGACCTCCTCGACGTGCTCCTCGCGGACACCCCGCCCTACGGACGCTTCCTCACCCGGGGCAGCCCGTGGCACGKGCCCGTGGACCGGGACGCCCGGCGCTGGCTGCCACGCCAGCAGGCGGCGGCGGTGCGGCAGTTGGAGAGGGTCGCCGACGACCCGAAGCTGCCGGCGTACACCCGCGCGGCCGCCGTCGAGCAGGCCGCGCGGGTACCGGGCCTCGGCGCCGGCACGGTGCGGCGCCGGACCGGTGCGCGCGACGTCGTCGTCGCGGAGGCCGCGCTCGGCGCGCTCGTCCACACCGACCGCCCCGGTGACGCGCTGCCCGAACTGCTCGCGCACGCCGGTGACGACCGGGCGCGCGTCGCGGTGTACGCCGCCACGCGCGCGTCCCGGCACGTGGCGCCCTCCCACCTGTCCGACCTGCTGCGCGGGGTGCTGTTCGCGCCGGACGCCAAGGTGACCGCCCGCAAGGAGGCCGCCCGGCTGGCGGCGGTCCGGCTGCCGGCCCCGGTCGCCGCGCGCCTGCTCACCGCGGCGTACCGGAGGCGGGGCGCGCACCTCGACGTACGGGCCGCGTGCGTCGCCTTCGCGGGCGCGCTGCTCGCCGAGGAGCCGGTGTGGACGCTGCTGCACGATGCCGCCGGGGCCGCGCCGGTGCTCCGCGCCGCCGTGCTGCGCGTCGCGCCGCTCGACCTGCCGGAACACCACCGGGAGCGGTACGCGCGGCTCGTCCGGGACGTCTCCACGACCGACGACCCGCCGACGGCCGCCCTCGCCTACGCCGCGCTGGCCGCATGGGCGCCCTGGTGCCCCGACGCGCCCCCGGTCCTGGCCGCCGCCACGGCGGACCTGTCGAACCGCACGAGCTGGCGTGCTGCGGCCGAGGGCCTGGTGCTCGCGGCCACCGGGTCGGACCGGGGGGCCGGGGGAGTGCGCTCGGCCCTCCACGCGCTGGCGGAGGCCGACACGGCGACCGAGCCGGATCCGGACCTGGCCGCGCCGCCCGGCGCCCCGGACACCGGACCCGGGAACGGCATGGCGAAGGTGATCCCCCTACGCGGCACCCCCGACCCCACGAC
>NZ_VDFC01000136.1 GCF_008369065.1 Streptomyces apricus
CGGGGGCATCAGGGCGAGGTCGGTGACGTCGCGGGCGACCTTGCTGAGCATGATCCGGTGGTGGCGGGCGTGGTGGCGCAGGGCGTCGAAGGCCTCGTTGAGGGTGATGCTGTGGTGCGCGGCGAGGATGCCCTTGGCCTGCTCGATGACGATGCGGCTGTGCAGGGCGGTGTGCAGTTGCTCGTTGAGGGTGTGCTGCTCGTGGACGGTGCGGGCGTGCAGCAGGCCGATGGTGGCGGTGTCGGCGAAGGCCTGGGCCAGCATCAGGTCGTCGGCGCTCAAAGGATTCTCGCCGGTGTGCAGCAACAGCAGGCTTCCGATGGTGGCGTGGCGCAGCTGCATGGGCAGGGCGGTGGCGCGGGTGTAGCCGGCGGCGTGCAGCCGGGGGGTGAAGCGCGGCCACAGGGCGTGCGCGTCGGCGCCGTGGGCGGTGGCGRCCCGGCCGGTGCAGTGGGCGTCGGCCGCCGGTCCCTGGGTGCAGGCCGCCTGCAGGACCGGCTGCAGGAGGGGGCTGGGGTCGCAGGGTGCGGCGTTGTGCAGGTGGGGGCCGGGGTGGTTGAGGAAGACGGCGGCCGCGGCGACGTCGAGGAGTTCGGTGCAGCGTACGGTCATCTGCTGCAGGAAGTCGATCACGTCGAAGTCCTCCACCAGGGTGTCGGCCAGTTCGACGAAGGTGCGGGCGATGTGCTGCTGCCGGCTCATGGGGCGCTTCCCTCGTGCGGTGCGCCCGGCGGGAGCGGTGCCGGACCCCGGTCAGTCGGTGTCATGGGTCGGCTCCCACAGCAGCTCGCGGTGGATGACGGCATGGGCGGTGTCGGTCAGCGACAGGTGGGAGGCGTAGGCCTGGGCGCGCAGCCGGTCCAGGGCCTCGGGCAGCGGGACGCGCAGCCGTACGCTGAGGATGCCGGTGGCCTGGTGGACCTGCGAGCGGTGCAGTTCCACCGTCGCCGCCCGGCCGGACCCCTCCCTGGTGCCGCTCACCTGCGGCCAGTGGCTCAGGACGTGCTGGGCGAGCGCGTCGGCGACCAGCTGGCCCTGCGCCGACTGCCGTGCGCTCAGCGGGCCGGGCGTGCGCCGGTGGCCGGTCATCGTCCCCGCCTGGATGGCCCCGATGTGCACCGGCCACACGAACAGGGCCGCGACCCCCAGCTGCGCGGCCTCGGCGGCGTACTGCGGCCACTGGTGCGCCGGCAGCCGCCGCAGGTCGGGCGCCTGGTGCACCGTGCCGATGTCCTGCGCGAGCAGGCCGGGGCCTTGGCCGAGGACGAACTGCACGTCCTCCAGGCGCTTGCTGGTGGCGTCGCTGAACCACACCAGCTCGCCGTTCAGCGAGACGGCCATCCCGCCCAGGCCCAGTGCCCGCGCGCAGGTCAGGGCCCACGCCCGGCGCGCCGGTTCGTCGGCCGCCGTCCGCAGGCCGTCCAGGAGCTTGCTGATCGAGGCGTCCATCGGCCCCACCGCTTCCGTCGACACACCCCCGTGATCACCGCATGCAGCAATGCGGTTACGGGCCGCACGCAGTAAGCCTAGTGACCGCATCGCCTCGTGACAGCCCGTCAGCGCGGTCGGACGGGTTCGGCGGCCCCGGAAGGGGATCACCGCCGCCGTTGTGGACCTTCCCCGGGGGGGGCCGACGAGCCGTCGCGGCGGGCCCGGCGGCGGGCGGCACGTGCCGCAGACGCTGCCGGGCCCGGACGGGTGGGACGGTGTCTCAGGAGGTCCAGCGGCCGAGCATGTCCTTCATCGTGTCCGTCAGCGCCATCTGCAGCAGCGGGCCGTAGGTGATCCGGCCGACGCCCAGGCGGCGGAAGCGCTCCAGGTCGTGCCTGACGGGGTGGGCGGTGGAGTTCACCGGAACGGTGACAGCGCCGATCACCGCCTTGAGCAGGTCGTCGTCGTCCTGGATGCCCACCGGGTAGAGGCTGTCGGCGCCGGCCTGCTCCATGGCCCGCAGCCGCTCGATCGCCTCGTCGAGGACGTCGGAGGCGTCCTTCGCATGCAGGAAGAGATCGGTGCGCCCGTTGATCCACAGGGGGACGCCCGCGTCGTCGGCCGCCGCGCGCAGGCCGGCGATGTAGTCGGCATGCTCCTGCGTGCTGCGCACGCGTCCGCCCTCGGAGTGGACGGTGTCCTCAAGGTTGAGGCCCGCGCCGCCGACCTCGACGAGTCCGGCGACCAGGTCGGCGGGCTGCTGTCCGTATCCGGCCTCCAGGTCCACGGAGACGGGGACGTCGACCGCGGCGATGATCGGCCGGACGGCGGCGAGCACCTCCTCGAAGGTCTGCCCCTCGTGGTCCGCGGCCCCGCGGGAGTCGGCCAGCGGATGGCTGCCGACCGTCAGCGCCGGGAATCCGGCGTCGGCCGCCGTCCGCGCCGACCAGGCGTCCCACACGGTCGGCAGCACGAGCGGCCGGTGGTCGGCGTGCAGCTGCTTGAGGAGTTGAGCACGTTCAACGGTGATACGAGAGTCCATGACCTGGACGCTACCCCTTGATCGCCGCGGGCAGTACGGCGGCGGGGCGCGCGGGATCCGCCGCGGTTCAGGTGAGGGGGCCCAGGGTGAAGCCCCCGTCGGCGACGAGTTCGGCGCCGGTGGCGAAGCGCGCCCGGTCGGAGGCGGCGAAGAGGATGAAGTCGGCGATCTCCTCGGGGGTGGCGTTGCGCGGGACGGCAAGGTCGTCCACGGGGACGAGCGCGGCGCCGTCGGGACCGTAGGCGAGGGGGGTCTCGATGATGCCGGGGTGGACGGCGTTGACGCGGATGCCGTCGCGGGCCAGTTCCTTGGCGGCCGCGCGCATCAGGCCGCGCAGGGCCCACTTGCTGCTGCTGTAGGCGACGAGGCCGGGGGCGGCGGCGAGCCCGGCGACGGAGTTGACGTTCACGATCGCGCCGCCGCCGGCCTTGCGCATCGAGGGGGCGGCCGCGCGGATGCCGAGCAGGGCGCCGGTGAGGTTGGTGTCCAGGACGCGGCGGAACTCGTCGAGGGGGATGTTCTCCGTGGTGCCGACGCGCAGGTAGGCGGCGTTGTTGACGAGGATGTCCAGGGGTCCGAAACGGGCCTCGGTGCGGGCGACGGCGTCGGCCCACTCGTCCTCGTCGGTGACGTCGAGGCGTACGCCGAGGGAGGGGCCCGGGAGGGTGGCGGCGAGCTCCTCGAAGCCCGAGCGGGCGGCGGCGACGGTGCGGGCGCCGGCCCGGGAGAACCCGGTGGCCAGTGCGGTGCCCAGGGCGCCGGAGGCCCCGGTGATCAGGACGGTCTTGCCGGTGAAGTCGAACATGGTGGAGTGCCTTTCGGTGAGCGGTGATCGGTGATGAGTGATGAGTCATCGGTGATGGGTGCGGAGGG
>NZ_VDFC01000137.1 GCF_008369065.1 Streptomyces apricus
CCCCCGACGGTCTGCCCTGGGGGGCCGCCGTGCTCGCGCTCGGGATCGCCGTGGAGACGGCGTACGCCGCGCGTACCGGGGCCGCGGAGAGCGGACCCGCGCTGCCCGGCGGGTTCACCGGCGGGAGCCTCGGGGTGCTCGTCGGCTGGGTGCTCACCGCGATCGGGCTGGCGCTCGCCGGCCCGGCGCTCACGCATCTCAGCGGCAGGCTGCTCCAGGCGGTACGGCCGGGAGCCCTGCGGCTGCTCGCCGGGCGCGTGCTCATGGAGGAGGCGACCCGTATCGGCCGCCCGCTCGGCGTGGTGTGCGCGGTGGCGTCGGGCGCGTATGCCATGACCGTGCTGCCCGCCGGCACCCGCTCCGGCATCGGCCCCCTCACCGCGCTCGGCGCGCTGCTGGTCGCCGGATGCGCCGTGGCGACGCTCCTGACCACCGCGGCCGAGGCGAGGAACGCGCGCGCCGGCGTCACGCAGGCCCTGCTGCGGATCGGCGCGCCCGCCGGTCCGCTGCGTACCGCGGCGGCCCTGCGTGCCGGCGCCCTGCTGGTCGTCCTCGCCCCGCTGACCTGGGTGATCGCGCAGCTCGCGGCCCTGCCGCTGGCCCGCTGAGCGGTCTGCTGAGCGACCCGCCGAAGGACGCGCGAAGAGTCATCGCCCCGCGCGCGGAGGAAAGTGCGCGCGGACCGATGACTTTCCGCACGCCCCCCGGTCCACACCTCCGAACGGCAACGCACCGCGAAGCGCCCCGACGGAGGACCCGACATGTACCAGCAGATGATCTTCGTGAATCTGGCCGTGAACGACGTGGAGGTCTCGAAGAAGTTCTTCACGGAGATCGGCTACACCATCAACGCGCAGTTCTCGGACGAGAACTGCGCCTCCGTGGTCATCAGCGACACGATCGTCGCCATGCTGCTGAACAAGCAGCGCTACGCGGACTTCACCAAGAAGGAGATCGCGGACTCGACGAAGACCAGCGAGGTCCTCCTGTGCCTGAGCGCCGAGAGCCGCGAGAAGGTGGACCAGCTGGTCGACAGCGCGATCGCGGCGGGCGGTTCGGCCAGTGGCGAGACCCAGGACCACGGCTTCATGTACGGGCGCGCCTTCGACGACCCGGACGGCCACACCTGGGAGATCATGTGGATGGACCCGGCGGCCGTCCAGGGCTGAACGCCCGCACGGCCCGTCCGCGCCCGGGCGGGCCGTGCTTACATGGGCGGGTGCAGACCAGCCCCGCCCATGTGGCCCACCACGGCGACCGCGAGATCGAGTCGCTGGAGGAGTTCGACGCGACCGTCTCGGCCCGCGGCACCCTCGCCGGATTCCGCGTCCAGGCAGTCGATCTGACGGACCGTACGAGAGAACTGCTCGCCAGCGACACCGCGGGGGCCGTCTTCCTGGGCTGCCCCATGCGGGAGAACGCGGCGGCCAAGATCCGCGCCGACGGCGCCCTCGTCTTCCCGCCCCTGCCCGACGTGCCGTTCGACCCGTACCGCGGCCTCCTCTACACCCCCGACGAGCTGTTCGCCTCCCTGGACCAGGGGTACGAGGCGACCCCGGACGCCCTCGCGTACGACTGGTTCCGGCGGACCAGGGCCGACGGCGACATCTACGCGTCGATGCTGCGCTCCGTCCACGACGACTCCGTCTCGGACGCCCTCGACGAACTCCTGCGCGGGGCGCGCGTGGTGGGCGTGATGGGCGGCCACGCCATGGCGCGCGGCACGGAGGCGTACGACGGCGCGGCCCGGCTCGGCCGCGCCCTGGCCCGCGCCGGGTTCACGGTCGCGACCGGCGGCGGCCCCGGCGCGATGGAGGCGGCGAACCTCGGCGCGTACGCGGCCCCGTACCGCGACGGCATGCTGGACGAGGCGTGCGAACTCCTCGCCAAGGCACCCTCGTTCGTGCCGTCGGTGACGGACTGGGCGCGCGGCGCCTTCGAGGTGCGCGAGCGCTGGCCGCGGGGCAACACCTCGGTGGGCATCCCCACCTGGTTCTACGGGCACGAGCCGCCGAACGCCTTCGCCTCGCACATAGCCAAGTACTTCGCCAACGCCACCCGCGAGGACGGCCTGCTGGCCCGCTCGAACGCGGGCGTGGTCTTCCTGCCCGGCGCCGCCGGCACGGTCCAGGAGGTCTTCGACAACGCGACCCCCAACTACTACGAGTCGCGCGGCGAACCCACCCCCATGGTCCTGGTGGACCGCGCGCACTGGACGGAGCGCCTGCCTGCCTGGCCGCTCCTGCAGGCCCTCGCCCGGGACCGGTCGATGGAGTCCCGCATCACACTGGTGGACCGGATCGAGGACGTTCCGGAGGCCCTGGACCGCCTGTCACGTAAATGAAACCTAAAGCCAAGGGTCAAGACGGACACATGGATTGACAACCGGAGACGGCGCCCAATAAACCTGTGAGGCGTCTGGGATTGCTGATTCAGAGCAACCTCCCGCCACCCCCCTCGTTTTTGTGCATCCCGTGAAGGGCAATCGTGTCCATATCTCGACGTACCGCACGTTCCGTGCGCATTCTCGGAGTTGCCTCCGGCGCGGCCGCGCTCACGCTCGGCCTGGCCGGCAACGCGCTCGCCTGCAACATCAGTGAGTTCTCGGCCGTCGCCAAGTGCGACGGCACCAAGGGCGTCATCAGCGTCACCGACAAGGACCCGTCGGGCGTCAAGGCCACGGTCTCCGTCTACCTCCAGTCGAACGGCGCCGACGCGAAGCTCGTCGGCGAGCAGGTCGTCGAGGGCACGCGCGAAGGCGTGACCATCGACTTCTCCGAGGACTGGAAGCCGAAGGCGACGTACCGCGTCCACGTCAAGGCCGGCAACCAGGTCAACGAGGACATCAAGCCGAACCTCGTCACCCCGGACGAGGCCTGCGCCCCGTCGGAGGAGTCCACCCCGCCGGCGACCCCGTCGCCCTCGGAGGAGCCCTCCAAGCCCGCGGAGCCCTCGAAGCCGTCGAAGCCGGCCGAGGAGTCCCCGGAGCCGTCGGAGTCGGAGAGCACCCCCGCGGCCGAGACCGGGGACAACACCCCCTCGCCCGCCGGTGACTCCAACCTGGCCGAGACCGGTTCCAGCTCCAACACCGGTGCGATCGCGGGCATAGCGGCCGCGCTCGTGGCGGCCGGCGCCGGCGTGATGTTCGCCCTGCGCCGCCGGGGCGCGGCGAACAACCGCTGACCCCACCCCAGTTACACCGTCTGTGGCCCGTCCCCTCCCAAGGGGGCGGGCCACAGCGCGTCCCACAGGGGCGCGGGGACCTGCGCCCCGTAGGGG
>NZ_VDFC01000138.1 GCF_008369065.1 Streptomyces apricus
CCCAGGAGCACATCCTCTGCGCCGTCTACGCCGACGTCCTGCGCACCGAACAGGTCGGCGTCGACGACGACTTCGTGGCCCTGGGCGGCGACAGCATCCGCGCCATCCAGGCCGTCACCCGCGCCAGGCTCCAGGGCCTGACGCTCACCCCCCGCCAGATCCTCCAGCTGCGCACCGTCGCCCGCCTCGCCCAGGCCGCCACCCGCGCGGTGGAGGCCGACGAGAGCAGCACCGCGCCGCTGCTGACCCTGGGCGCCGACGACCTCGACGCCCTGCGCCGGCGCTACCCGCGGCTGAAGGAGGTGTGGCCGCCCACCCCGATGCAGTCCGGCATGCTCTTCGAGTCGATGCTCGCCGACACCGCCACCGGCACCGACACCTACCACCTGCAGACCGTCTACCACCTGGACGGGCCCGTCGACGCCGGGCGGATGCGCGCCGCCGCACAGGCCCTGCTGGAGCGCCACCCCAACCTCACGGCCGCCTTCGCCCCCGACACCGCCGGCGACCTCCTGCAGATCCTCGTCGAGGACGTTCAACTGCCCTGGCGGGAGATCGACCTCAGCGACCTGCCCGACCCCGAGCAGGAGCAGGCCCTGGCACGCTTCCTGGCCCAGGACCGGGCCGACCGCTTCGACGCGGCCCGCCCGCCGCTGCTGCGGCTGACCCTGCTGCGGTTCACCCCCCAGCGCGCCGACCTGGTCCTGACCGCCCACCACGTCCTGATCGACGGCTGGTCGGAACAGCTCATCGCCGAGGAACTGCTGCGCCTGTACGCCGCCGGCGACGACGCTGGCGCCGTGCCGCCGGCGCGCGGCTACCGGGACTTTCTGGCCTGGCTGGCCCGCCAGGACCAGCAGCACAGCGCCCGCGCCTGGGCGCAGGAACTGGCCGCCCTCGACGGGGCCACGACCGTGGCCCCCGCCGCCGCCCCCGGACAGGCGGCCGGCGCGGTCGACGAGATCCGCCTGACCCTGACCCCCCAGGAGTCGCAGGCGCTCACCCGGCGCGGCGCCGACCTGGGCGTCACCGTCAACACCCTGGTCCAGGGCGCCTGGGCGGTCCTGCTGTGCGCCCTGACCGGCCGCCAGGACGTGGTCTTCGGCGCCGCCGTCTCCGGCCGCCCCGGCACCCTCACCGGCGTGGAGTCCATGGTCGGCCTGTTCATCAACACCGTGCCGGTGCGCGCCCGGTGCACACCGGGCAGCACCCTGGAGGCGTTCCTGACCGACCTGCAGGAGCGCCAGACCGCCCTCCTGGACCACCACCACCACAGCCTGACCGAGATCCACCAGGCCGCGGGCGTGGACGCCCTCTTCGACACCATCGTGGCCTTCCAGTCCTACCCTGCGGACCCCGCGCAGACGGCCCGCACGGCCGCGGCCGCCGGATTCCGCGTCACCGGCCTCGACTCGGTCGGCGGCGCCAACTACCCGCTGGCCCTGATCGTCCAGGACGGCCGCCTGACCCTGCAGTACCAGCCGCACCTGTTCGCACCGCAGGACGCGCAGGACATCGCCGACCGGTTCAGGTCCCTCCTGCACCAGCTGGCCACCGCCCCCGGCCACCGGACCGTCGGCGCCCTCGACGCCCTGCTGGATGCCGAGCGCGCCCAGCTCACCACGGCCCACGACGCCGCGAGCCCGCACGAGGCGCCGGGGGAGAGGGACCCGCTCACGGCGGCCGCCCTCGTCGAACAGCACGCGGCAGCCACCCCCGATGCGCTCGCGCTCACCGCCGGGGACAGCGCGCTGACCTTCCGCGAGCTCAACACCCGCGCCAACCGCCTGGCCCACGGCCTGATCCGCCACGGCATCGGACCCGAGACGGTGGTCGCCCTGGCCCTGGAGCGCCCCGCCGACCTGGCCACCGCGGTCCTGGCCACCTTGAAGGCGGGCGCCGGCTACACCCTGCTCACCCCCGGCCGGCCGGCCGCCCTGCGCGAGAGCGTGCTGGCCCAGACAACCCCCCAACTCCTTCTCACCTCCCGCGACATGCCACCGCAGCCGGCCGCCCCGGGCATCGCGCTCCTGCACCTGGACGACCCGCAGTGCACCCGCGGCCCGGACACCGACCCCGGTGAGGCGGACCGCMCCGCCCCCCTGCGGCCCGACCMCCTCGCCTGCGTGCGCTACGGGCCCGCCTCCCGCGGCGGCGTGGCCCTCAGCCGGCGCGCCCTGACCGGCGCCGTGCGCCGCCTGGCCACCGCCGCCGCCCTCACACCCGGCACGACGGTCCTCGTCACCTCCCCCCACCAGGACACCGCGGCCTTCGAACTGCTCGGCGCGCTGTGCGCGGGCGCGGGCACCACACTCGCCCCCGACCCCGCGGCCCTGGCCGCCACCGGCTGGAGCGGCGACGTGATCAGCACGACCGCCCCGCTGCTGGCCGCGGTCCTCGACCGCGCCCCGGCCGCCCTCAAGGCCCGCACAGTGGTCCTCACCGGCGACGTACTGCTCGGATCACTCGTACAGCGCCTGCGCGAGGCGATACCGGACGTCCGCGTGGTCAACGCCTACGGACCCACCGAGACCGTGCGCGCCACCGCGCTCGCGGCCGCCGAGGGATGGCCCGGCCCCGGCCCGGCCCCGCTGGGCTCCGTCCTGGGCCACCTGCGCGCCTACGTACTGGGCCCGGCCCTGCAACTGCTGCCGCCCGGCGTCACCGGCGAGCTGTACCTGGCCGGCGAGCCGGCCCGCGGCTACCAGGGGCAGGCCGCACTCACCTCCCACACCTTCGTCGCCGACCCCTTCGGACCGCCCGGATCACGCATGTACCGCACCGGCGACCTGGCCCGCTGGACCACCGGCGGCGTCCTGGAGTACGCCGGCCACAGCGCCCAGGTGACCTGGGTGCGCGGCCACCGGGTCCACACCGGGGACATCGAGGCCGCCCTGGCCGCGCACCCCGCGATCGCCCGGGCAGCCGTCACGCTCCGCCACGGCGCGGCCGACGGCGAGGACACCCAGTTCGTCGCGCACGTCGTCGCCCGGCAGCAGCCGCCGCTGGACACCGGCGCCCTGCGCGAGTTCCTCACGCGGCGCCTGCCCGAGCACATGGTGCCGGCCGCCTTCGTCCTCCTGGAGGACCTGCCCGCGACGGCCGACGGCAGCCTGGACCGCCCGGCACTGGCCGACCCCGCCACCGACCCCGCCCACGAGGCCCCCGCCCCCGGCCGCACCCCGCAGGAAC
>NZ_VDFC01000139.1 GCF_008369065.1 Streptomyces apricus
GGGCGAACTACCGCGTGAGGACAGCCTCCGCGTCCAGCGTGACCGCGACCGCCTGGACGACGGAAGCGATCTTGAACGCTTCCTGGATCGTCTCCGGCTCCACCCCCACCCCCCGCAACGCCCGCTCGTGCGAGTCCAGACACGCCCCGCACCCGTTGACCGCGGAGACGGCCAGCGACCACAGCTCGACGTCGGTCCTCTCCACCCCCGGGTCACCGAGCACGTTCGTCCGCAGCCCGGCCCGCAGCTTCCCGTACTCCGGGTCGGAGAGCAGGTGCCGCGTGCGGTGGAAGACGTTGGTCATCGCCATGACCGCCGCCGCGGACTTCGCCGCCGTGTAGGCCTCGGGCGAGAGCCTCGCGTCGGCCTCCTCCTCCAGCTCCCGCAGGACGACCGCGGAGCGTGAGGCGATGGCGCAGACCAGCACCGTGCCCCACAGCTGCTGCTGCGTGAGGAGGGAGGTGCCGGTCACCGAACCGAGGTTCAGCCGGAGGTCCTTGGCGTAGTCCGGGAGCGCGGACGTCAGCGCGTCGAGGGACACGGGTCACGCACCGGCCGGTCGTGCGGACCGGCGGTCGACCGTGGTGGGCATGGGGTTCCTCCGGGGTCGAGGAGAAGGGCGCTTCGCGGCCTTCCGTGCGGGTCGGGCGTCGACAACACTGCCACGGGGAGGCAGACCACCGGAAACGGCCGAGCCGGAGCCGAAGCGAGCGGCCCGGCCCGGCCGTCAGGTCCACCCACGGCCGTTCCCCCCGGCGGAGCTACTCCGTGCGGAGCCCGTCCGGGCGCATCAGCCTCAGCAGAGGCGGGATGCTCAGCGCCGTCACCACCAGGACGACCGCCGCGCCGATGCCCGTCATCGTCAGGACGCTCGACCAGTCGACCGTCACCGGCACGGCCGTCATCTTCAGGAGGACCGTGCCCAGGGTGAGGCCCACCGCCGCGGCGAGGACCAGGCCGAGCGAGACCGGGATCGCGGTCTGCCACAGCACCGAGAGGCTCAGCGTGCGGCGCCGGGTGCCGAAGGCGACCAGCGCCGACAGCAGCTTCTTGCGCTCGCGCAGCTGCTCCAGCTGCGAGACCAGCAGGCTCGCCCCGATCAGCCCGAGGACACCGGCCGCGCCGACGAACAGGCCGGTGCGGATGGAGTCGTAGCGCTGGGACCGCTCGGTCGCCGCGTACGTCATGGGTTCCGTGAGCGGAGAGAGCTGCGCCGAGGCGGTGCGCACCACTTCGTGCACGTCCGGGACCGTCATGTCGAGACCGAGGTAGATCTGGCCTTTGAGACCGGCGGCCGCCGCGGCGGGCAGCGCCTTCGTCGTGATCAGGAAACCGCCCCGCTCCCAGCCCGTCGGGTCCTTGCGCGGCGCGGCCTCCTTGATGCCCCGCGGCACCGTCCAGGGCACCTCCGTGCCCGGTACGGCCTCCCAGGAGGGGTCGATGAAGAGCTTGCTGCCCGGCACCGCAAGCTCCTTGGTCTCGATGGAGGCCCCGGCCGCCACGGTGAAGACGTCTCCCTCCCGGCACGAGGGCAGTTTCGCCACCTCGCGCAGGGCGGCGCAGTCGCCGACGGTGAGTTCCACGGACGACTCGGGCTCCTTCCGGTCCGTTCCCACCGTGCCGTCGGAGAGCACGACCGTGCTGCGCACGCCCCGGGTCCCGGCGAGCTTCTTCCGGGCTTCGGTGACGGGGACGGACGACGGCACGGAGACCTGCATCTGGGCGCGCGTCAGATCCTTGCCGGTGGACCTGGTGTAGTCGTCCTGGACGCCGGTGAACAGCATCTGCAGGGCGATCGCGCCGGCCACCGCCACCGCGATGCCGTTGACCATGCGGGCCGCGGTGCCGCTGCTCAGCTGCAGCCTGCGTACGGCCAGCTGCCAGGCGACCGGGCCCGAGTTCAGCCGGGCCACGACGGCCTCCACGACCCACGGCAGCAGCGCGGTGACGCCGACGAGCAGCAGGACGACACCACCGGTCACCATGTACTCGTTGAAGTTGCCGTTCTCGGTGCCCTTGCCGATCATCGGGGCGAGCAGTCCGAGACCGCCCAGCGGCAGCAGCAGCCGCCACCAGAGCCGGCGCCGCTGGGGCCGGGCCGTGCGCACCACGCCGAGCGGCTCGATGACCACTCCGCGCAGGGCCAGCAGCGTCACCGCGACCGCGGCCGCCGGGACCGCGACGGCGATCAGGAGGGCGAGTGCGGGGGCCGGGTCCATGTAGCTGGGGAAGACGCTGAAGCCGAACAGCTCGACGGATCCGGCGACCTGGCGGCCCACCAGGAAGAAGCCGATGCCGAAGAGCAGCCCGAGGACGGCCCCGGAGAGCGCCTCGCCCGCCGCGATCCGGCGGGTCATCCGGCCGTCGGCGCCGACCAGCCGCAGCGCCGCGAGCCGGCGGTCGCGCCGCTCGCCGCCGAAGCGTACGGCCGCGGCGATGAAGACGCCGACCGGCATCAGCAGCACCACGAAGATGGTCAGGACGAGCAGGAGCAGGACCGGGTCCATGTCCTCCGTGGGGACGTCCTGGTTCTTGAAGGTGTCGATGCGCACGACGTGGGCGCCGCCGTCGTTCTTTTTCAGCTTCTCGCCGCCCGTGTAGAAGGCGAGTTCGGCGGAGCCGATGAGGCCCGGCTCGTCGATCGTGCCGACGACCCGGTACGGCAGCCGCTCGCGCAGCAGGGCGGAGTCCTTCGCCGCCAGCAGTTCCTTGAGCGCGGGGGACACGATCATCTCGCCCGGCGCGGGGAACTTGTGCACGCCGGGCGGCAGCGGCGCCCGCAGTCCCTCGGGCTGCAGCTGGCGGCCGCGGATGTCCTGGCCGTGGAACTCGGTGCTGACGCTCGCGACGAGCACCGTCCTGTCCGACTTGGCCGGCTCGGGTCCGAACTGCATGCCCATGCGCGCGTACTCGCGGTCGGAGCGCGCCTGCATCGCGTTGGGGATGGCGGTGGTGAGCAGCAGCAGCGCCACCCCGAGACCCACGCCGATCCCGGTGAGCAGGACGCGCACCCAGCCCTCGCGGCCGCCGGTGAACGCGAACTTGGCGCCCATGGCCAGGTCCCTGGACCACTGCACGACCATGGGGACGTCACGCGGCGGCTGCGGCCGGGCGGCCGGGGCCGCCGCGTGACGTCCCCATGGTCGTGCAG
>NZ_VDFC01000014.1:0-27063 GCF_008369065.1 Streptomyces apricus
CCCCCCGGAGCCCTCCCCCCGTTTGATCGTGTTGCTCTGAAGGATGCAGATGGAACTCGCCACTCCGCCGCCGGCGGCGCGGGCACCGGCTCCCTGGTACGGCTGGTGGCTGCTGCCGCTGGCCTTAGGGGCCGGCACCGTCGTCGCCGCGGTCGCCGCCTCCGGCCAGGTCCGCATACCCGTCGTCGTCTCCGGTGCCGTCGTGACGGCCGCGAGCGCCGTCACCGTAGGACTCCTGATCCGCTCGCGGCGTCAACTGCGCGACGGCGCGGCCCGGTCCGCGTACGACCGGGCCGAACAGGACAGGGCCTGGCGGACACGGGCCGCCGAACAGGACCGGACCCGGCGGGAACAGCTGGACCGGCAGCTCGCCGCCGTCACCGAACTCGCCGACCGGCTGCTGCCCGAGGCGCTGGAACGGCTGCGGGACGGTGACTCCATCGACGACCTGCTGCCCGTCGTCGACGAGGACGCCGCGGTTGGGGCCGACCTCCAGGCGGCGCTGCGCAAGGTCCTCAGGACCGCACTCCTGGGCGTGGAGCGCGAGCTCGACCGCTCCACCTCCGCCGAACAGGCCGTCATCAGCATCGGCAGCCGCATCCACGTACTGACCGGCAAGCTGCGCGGCCGGCTGCACGAGATGCAGGGCGAGCACGGCAGACTGCCCTCCGTCGCCCGGGGCCTGATGGAGCTGGACCAGGAGCTCGGCCCCGCCGACTCCCTGGCGGCGAGCATCGGCGTACTGGGCGGGACCGACCGCCCGGGCCGGCAGTGGCAGGAGCCGCAGCGGCTGCTCAGCGTGGTGCGCGGCGGCATCGGCCGCATCAGGGACTTCGACCGCGTCCAGGTGCGCCACCTGCCCGAACTCGGCGTCGACGGCGGCCTGGTGGACCACCTCACGCTGATCTTCGCCCACCTGCTGGACAACGCGGCGCGCTACTCGCCGCCCACCGAGCCCGTGATCGTCTCCGGCCGGGAGGTGCCGAACGGGGTCGGCGTCGAGATCCAGGACTCCGGCAAGGGCCTGAGCGAGGAGAAGAAGCAGGAGGCCCTCGCGTCGCTCGCGGGCACGGCCGCCGGGCCCGGCCTCGGCGGTGTGTCCGAGGACGCCCACCTCGGCCTGCGGGTGGKGGGGGCGCTGGCCCGCCGGTACGGCATCAGGGTCACCTTCGCGGACTCGCCCTGGCTCGGCACGTCGGTGGTCGTCGTGGTGCCCCACAAATACTTCACCCGGCTGCCAGCCCCCGTCACGTCCCCGGCCGCCCCGGACACCGCACAGGCGCAGGCCGGGGAAGCGGCCGCCGCCGTCCGGGAGGGGAGCGGGGACACCACGCCCGGCGGTCTGCCCAGACGCCGCAGGCGGGCCGGCTCCGGGCCGACCGGATCTCCCGCACCCGCGGACGAGCCCGTCGCCACCGCGTCGCACGCGGTGCCGCCGGACGCGTCCTTCGCGGGCCTGGCGGCCTTCGCCACGGCCGGCCGCGAACCGTCCGCCACCCGTGAGCAGCCCGCCGTCCGCGAGCCGTCGGCGCAGCGCGAGCCGGCCGCAGGTCCCGCGCCGGACCCCGGCGCCCCGTCCACCGAGTACCGCACTGAAGAGAGCGACCAGTCCTCATGACGCAACAGGGAACCGACGTGAGCTGGGCGCTCCGCGATCTCGTCGAGAGCATCCAGGAGATCCGCTTCGCCCTGGTGGCCTCCAGCGACGGCAAGGCCATCACCTCCTACGGCGCCGACGACCCCGACGACGTGGACCGCTTCGCCGCCGTGGTGGCGGGGCTGCAGGCACTGGCCCAGCCGGTGGCCGAGCAGTTCCCCAAGTACGCCGGTCAGCTGCGCCTGGCGATGATCGAGGTCGACGGCGGCCACCTCTTCGTGGTGCGCGCGGGGGTGGAGACGTACCTCGGCGTGCTGGCCAGGGAAGGGCTCGACCAGGGCCTCCTCGGCCACCAGATGAGGGACCTGGCCCGCAGGATGGGTGAGCTCCTCGGCACCGCTCCGCGCCGGGAGGAGCACTCTGGATGAGTGGTCCCCACCGGCCCACGGACCCGTCCGGTCTTGAGCGCTACTACGTCCTCACGGGCGGCCGCAGCGGACCGGACGGTCCGGCGTCGAGCCTCGACGTGGCGACCCTCATCACCTCCCGTGCGGCGGCCGGTCCCGGCACGGGCCTGCAGCACGAGCACGAGGAGATCCTCCGGCGCTGCCGTGAGCCGTTGTCGGTCGCCGAACTCGGCGCCCACCTCGGACTGCCCTTCAACATCCTCGCGGTGCTCCTGGCCGATCTGCTCGACGCAGGCCGCGTGGAAGCCCGTGATCCCATCCCGGCGTCGGACGCCGGTCGCGGGCCCGACCTCGCGCTCCTTGAGGAGGTACTCAGTGGACTTCAAAGGCTTTGACGGCCCCGAACGTCACCCGGCCGACGGTACGGCCGGTGCCCGCTCGGTGAAGGTGATGATCGCCGGCGGATTCGGCACCGGGAAGACCACCATGGTCCGCTCGGTCAGCGACATCAAGCCGCTCACCACCGAGGAGACCCTGACGCAGGCCAGCGCCGGCGTCGACCACCTGATCGGTGTGACGGACAAGCAGGAGACCACCGTCTCCCTGGACTTCGGCAAGATCTGCCTCAACGACCGGCTGACGCTCTACCTCTTCGGCACCCCGGGGCAGGAACGGTTCTGGTTCCTGTGGAACGGCCTGTTCAAGGGCGCCCTCGGGGCCGTGGTCCTGGTCGACACCCGCCGGCTGGCCTCCAGTTTCCGGGCCATCGAGGAGATGGAGCGGCAGGACGTGCCGTTCGTCATCGCCCTGAACGTCTTCCCGGACTCCAGGGAGCACCCGGTCGAGGAGATCAGGGACGCCCTGGACATCTCCCCGGACATCCCGGTCGTGGCCTGCGACGCCCGCGACCGGGCCTCCAGCCGTGATGTGCTCATCGCGCTGATACGGCACCTCAAGGAACGTTCCGCAGCGGCACTGGAGCCCCGATGACCGACCCGTCCCGGCCCCCGCACGGTTCCGGCGCCCCACGCGGCTGCCCGGTGGCGCACGGCGGCGACGACCTCGTCCGTCTCTACGGACCCGAGGCGGCCGTCGACCCGATCGGTATCTACGGGCGGCTGCGCAAGGAGCACGGGCCCGTCGCCCCCGTACTGCTGGAGGGCGACGTGCCCGCCTGGCTGGTGCTCGGCTACCGGGAGAACCGGCGGGTGCTGGACAACCCCGGCCAGTTCAGCCGGGACTCGCGCATCTGGCGCGACTGGAACGAGGGGCGCGTGGAGAGCACCTCCCCGCTGATCCAGATGCTGGGCTGGCGGCCCGACTGCGTCTCCCAGGACGGCGAGCCGCACCGCCGCCTGCGCAGCGCGGTCACCGACAACCTGCACGCCGTCTCGGGCCGCGGCATCCGCCGGCACGTCACGCACTTCGCCAACAAGCAGATCGACGCCTTCGCCGGGGCGGGCGGCGCCGATCTGGTGTCCCAGTACGCGGAGTACCTGCCGATGCTCGTCCTCACCCGGGTGTTCGGGCTCGCGGAGAGCGAGGGGCGGCGGCTGGCCGAGTCGTCCGCCCAGGTCATCAAGGGCGGTGCGGAGGCCCTCGACCACAACGAGCGCATCATGCGGATCCTCGGTGAACTCACCGTGCGCAAGCGGGCGGAGCCGGGTTCCGACTTCACCACCGGTCTGCTGGAGCACCACGCGGACCTCGACGAGGACGAGATCGTCCAGCACCTGCGGCTGGTGCTGATCACCGCGCACACCACCACCAGCAACCTGCTGGCGCGGGTGCTGCAACTGGTGCTGACCGACGCGGCCCGGCTCTCCGGGCTGGTCGGAGGGCAGCTGAACATCTCCTCCGTGGTGGAGGAGGTCATGTGGAACACGCCGCCGCTGGCCGTCCTGCCGGGGCGGTTCGCGACCGCCGACATGGAGCTCGGGGGACACCGGCTGCGGGAGGGCGACCTGCTGGTGCTCGGGCTGACCGCGGGCAACACCGATCCGGAGATCCGGCCCGACGTCGGGGTCTCGGTGCACGGCAACCAGTCGCACCTGGCGTTCAGCGCGGGGCCGCACGAGTGCCCCGGGCAGAGCATCGGGCAGGCGATCATCGAGACGGCCGTGGACGTGCTGCTGCACCGGCTCCCGGGGCTGCGGCTCGCCGTCGCCCCGGAGGAGCTGACCGCTACGGCGTCGACGTGGGAGGCACGGTTGGACCGGCWGCCGGTCCTGTTCACGCCGTAGGCCCGGCCGGCCGGGAAGCCGGACGGACCGCGCTGTCCGTCGGCTGCCGGCCGGTGGGGGCCGGCCGATGGGGGCCGCTCGCGCAGTTCCCCGCGCCCCTGGAAGAGCCCTGCCGGGCCCCGCAAGGGCGCGGGGAAACGTTGTCAGACGGTCAGGAGGTCGTCCAGGGAGCCCTTGCCGGCCAGTTCCGCCCTGGCCGCCGGGGACTCCTTGTCGGCGGCGTAGCGGCCCGAGGTCAGCGCCCACTCGTAGTTGCCGCTGATCCAGTGCTGGATGGCCTCCACGCCCATCCGGACCCGGGTGCGCTGCTCCTCGTCCAGCCCGAGCTCGTCGCACATCTGCGGTACCCGCGCCTCCAGTTCGAGGTACTCGGCGAGGCGGTCCGCGGTCATCCGGTACGCCTCGTCGGCGGCCTCCTGCCAGCTGCACCGGCGCTCGCGGTGCAGCACGGCTATCAGGTTGTGGCCGTCGCCCCGGCGCCGCTCGCGCTCGAAGGAGTGGATGTCGTTCATGAACCCGATGGTGTCGGCCGCCCGGTCCCGCATCCGCTCCATCAGCGGGTGCGCCTGCACCTCGGCGGGCACCTCGAAGCCCCGGCTGCGCTCCGCGGCGTCGATGCTGTGGTGGATGCCGACCGTGCGGCGGCGGAAGGCGGCGTACTCCTCCAGGTCGAGCGTGCCGGCCAGGCCGCGGGCGGCCAGGTCGACCTCCTCGGTGTGGGCGACCAGGAAGCGGCCCCAGGAGGCCGCGAACCGGGTCTGCCATGTCAGAGACATGCCATCCGAGAGATGGGTCCAGACCTCCGCCCACGCCACGGTGATCGGGCAGACCACCCGCGGGACCGTGCCCACGGGCCGCAGCGGTGTGACGACGAGCTCCCGCGCCACCTCCGCCACGCGGTCCGCGCGGTCGGGCCTGCCGGAGTCGAACTGGTCGTCGAAGAGGAAGGCCAGGGAGAACCAGTTCATCAGGACGACCATGTCGGCGGCCGAGGCATGGGGATAGGTGCGGGCGGCCGCTCCGGGGAGGTCCCAGGAGCGGTACTCCTCGAAGCCGGCCTGGCTGCGCACCAGGCCCCTGTCCCACACCCAGCGCAGATGGCGGGACCGGGCGTGTTCGAGGTGCTCGCTCACGGGGGTGTCGAAGGGGAGGTCGAACCTGACGTCCTGCGGCATTGGCGTCCTCTCGTGCGGTGGTGCGCAGGGCCCCCACTCCTGCGCGCGGGCGTGCGGAGGCGCCGCCCGCTGACTCGAACTGCGTTCTCCGGGAAGGAAGTTGACCCCGGTGACGCGGCGAGACTGCCCTGATCGTAAATGATCTCCGCGGAGGCCCCGGTGACGGGGCCGGGACGGGGTACCCGGTCCAGGGAGCAGTGGGCGGACGGCCGTTCGCGCTCGGACGTTCCTTCGGAGGGGACATGGCACTGGTAGAGGCTGGATTCGTCGTCCTGGACTGTTCCGAGCCCGAGAAGCTCGCCGCGTTCTACACGGAGTTCCTGGAGGGCGAGGAGACCGACGCGACGGCGAACCGCGTGGAGATCCGGGGAGCCGACGGGATGCGGATGGCGTTCCGGCGGGACGTGAACGCCACCCCGCCCAGCTGGCCGCGCCCGGAGAACTCGCTCCAGGCCCACCTGGACTTCTACGTCGAGGACCTGGACGACGCCGAGCGCAAGGTCGTCGCGCTCGGCGGACGGCCGCTGGAGACCAAGGACGCGGGCGGCCCGTACGAGGAGCGGGGCTACTCCGACCCGTCCGGGCACTCCTTCACCCTGCGCTGCACGCGGGCCACGGCGCCCAAGCAGGGCTGAGGCGTCCGGTGCGGGGAGGGCGGTTCCTCCTGGCGGACCGGCCCCTCCTGACGGGCGGCTGCGACCCCTCCCTGGAGGGTGTCAGCCGCGGTGTGCGCGCAGGGCCGCCAGGGCGCGGTCCGCGTGCACGCTCGCGCGAAGCTCGCTGCGCACCACTTCGAGCACCGTGCGGTCCTCGCCGATGACGAAGGTGACCCGCTTGGTCGGCGCGAGCGAGAGGCCGCGCCTGACCCCGAAGCGCTCGCGGACCGCGCCGTCCGGGTCGGACAGCAGCGGGAACCCGAGCGTGTGCTGCCGGGTGAACTCCTCCTGGCGCTCGACCGTGTCACCGCTGATGCCCACCGGCCGCGCCCCGACCGCCGCGAACTCGGCGGCCAGGTCGCGGAAGTGGCACGCCTCGGCGGTGCAGACCGTGCTGAGCGCCGCCGGGTAGAAGAACAGCACGACGGGGCCTTCCCCCAGCAGCTCCGAGAGCTGCCGGGGCGTGCCCGTCTCGTCGGGGAGGGTGAAGTCCTCCACGGTGTCGCCCACCGCTGTCCGGTCCGTCACGACTGGCTCTCCCGACTGTCGGCCATCTGGATGAAGGCCAACCGTACCGGACGGTACGGCCTCTCAGTCGCGGCCTCCCTTGCCGTCGCCCGGCCACGTTCCGGTGGACCGCTCGATGGCCGTCGCCCCCGCGCGGTCGACCGCGCTGCGCACGACCGCGAAGATCGCGCCCTGCACGGCCGCGGCGAGCAGCACCTCGCCCCAGCCGCGGTTCCTGTCCAGTGCGTCGGGCGCGTCGTCCTCGTGGCGGATCATCTTCCAGGTCTTCTGGAACGCCATGCCGGCGACGGTTCCGCTCGTCCAGCCGAGCAGGAACCCGATGGGCTTGTAGACGACGGGCAGGCTCTTCTTCTTCGGCACCTGGCTCTCCTTGGGTTCGTGTCCCCGGTCCGTGTCGTCCGGGACATCTGGCGAGTGTCCAGTTCAGCGGCGAATACGCGGCCCCGCTCGTTCAGGGCCGCCCGGCGGCGGGCACCTCCTCGCCCTCGCGCACGGGTCCCGGCGGGCTCCCGTCCCCGAACGGGCGCCCGCCCAGTTCCTCCCGGCCGTGCGGCGTCAGCCAGCCGGACAGGTCGGGTCCCAGCGGCACGATGCGGGTCGGGTTGATGCCCTCGTGGACCTGGTAGTAGTGCCGCTTGACGTGGTCGAAGTCGACGGTGTCCCCGAACCCGGGCGTCTGGTAGAGGTCCCGGGCGTACGCCCACAGGACCCGGTCCTCCGTCAGTTTGCGCCGGTTGCACTTGAAGTGGCCGTGGTAGACGGCGTCGAAGCGGACCAGGGTGGTGAACAGCCGGATGTCCGCCTCGGTGATCGAGTCCCCGACCAGGTACCGCCGGTCCGCGAGCCGCTGCGACAGCAGCTCCAGACGGCGGAACACACCCTCGTACGCCGCCGCGTACTCCTCCTGGCCGGTGGCGAACCCGGCCCGGTACACCCCGTTGTTGACGTCCTCGTAGACCTCCTCCATCACCTCGTCGATCTCGTCGCGGGACCCCTCCGGGTAGAGGTCCGGCGCCCCCTCGCGGTGCAGGTCGCGCCACTCGGTCGCGAGGTCCAGGGTCAGTTGCTGGTAGTCGTTGGTCACCAGGCGCCCGCTGGGCACGTCCACCACCGCGGGCACGCTGACGCCGCCCGGATGGCCCGGCTCCCGCGCCTCGTACGCCTCGGCCAGGTACCGGATGCCGAGCACCGGGTCGCGGCCGCCGGGATCCAGGGTGAACCGCCAGCTCCGGTCGTCCTGGACGGGGTCGGTGACCGCCATCGACAGGGCGTCCTCAAGGCCCAGCAGCCGCCGCGAGATCACCGCCCGGCTGGCCCAGGGGCAGGCCCGGCTGACGACCAGCCGGTAGCGCCCCGCCTCCACCGGCCAGCCGTCGCGGCCGTCGGCCGTGATCCGGTCCGCGAAGTGGCTCTTGGACCGCTTGAAGGCCTTCTTGCCGTACGAGCCGTTGCCCTCGCTCGCGCTCATCTCGCGTCTCCTTCCGCAGGTGTGCTCCGGTGAGGGTTCCCCCAAAACCCCCGGCGTTTCGTGTGAGGGCCGGGGGAGCGGGCATTCGGCGGAGGTGAATCGTGAGTCTTCCTCCCAGTCGGACCGCCGGACCCGTGTCACCGTGCTGGTGGCGCTGGCCGCCAACCTCGTCATCGCCGTGGCCAAGGCCGTCGGCGGACTGCTCGCCGGGTCGCCCGCGCTGCTCTCGGAGGCGGCGCACTCGGTGGCGGACAGCCTGAACGAGGTCTTCCTGCTGGCCGCCCTGCGCCGCAGCCGGCGTCCCGCGGACAGCCGTCACCCTTTCGGTTACGGGAAAGAACGCTTCTTCTGGTCCCTGCTGGCCGCCGTGGGCATCTTCCTGATGGGCGGCTGCTTCTCCTTCTACCAGGGTTTCGAGGCCCTGGGCAGTGAGGGCTCGGAGTCCCACAGCGGCTATGTGGCGGGGCTCGCCGTCCTGTTCGTCGCGCTGCTCGCGGAGGGCGGGTCCCTGCTGCGCGCGCTGCACCAGGTGCGCAAGCAGGGCGGTCTCTCCGCCGAGATCAAGGACCCCGCGCTGCGCACCGTCATAGCCGAGGACGGCACCGCCGTGCTCGGCGTGCTGTTCGCCATCGCGGGCATGGCCCTGCACATGGTCACCGGCCAGGTCGTCTACGAGGCCTCGGCCTCGATCGCCATCGGGGCGCTCCTCGTCTACGTGGCGTACCGGCTGGGCCGCGACGCGCGCGACCAGCTGATCGGCCAGGCCACCGACGAGGAGTCGGCCGGCCGTATACGCGCCCTGCTGGCGGCGCAGCCCGAGATCGACTCGGTGGAGTCCCTGCTGACCATGCAGCTCGGCCCCGACTCGACGCTGGTGGCCGCCCGCGTGGACCTGACGCCCGGTCTGGACAGCGAGGAGGTCGAGCTCGTGGCCGTGCGCATCAAGCGCTCCGTCGCCCATCTGGTGCCGGAGGCCGACCAGATCTTCCTCGACGTCACGGACGCCCGTACCGCGCGCCGCGCGGCCGCCGCACACGAAAATGGTCCCGCCACGACGGGGGAGCGCGGCGGGACCTGACATCCGGGTGCCCGGTGCTTCCGGGTTCATGCGCACCTTCCCGGAAACGGATTCCGGCACCGGCGGCATCGGGCACCCGGCCCGCGTCACTCGCCGCCGATGGGCTCCAGGACGAACACCGGGATCTCCCGGTCGGTCTTCTTCTGGTAGTCGGCGTAGTCCGGGAACGCGGCGACCGCGCGCTCCCACCACTCGGCCTTCTCCTCGCCGGTCACCTCGCGCGCCGTCATGTCCCGGCGGGTCGGGCCGTCCTGGAGCTCCACGTGCGGGTCGGCGATCACGTTGTGGTACCAGACGGGGTGCTTGGGGGCGCCGCCCAGCGAGGCGACGGCGGCGTACCGGCCCTCGTGCTCGACGCGCATGAGCGGCGTCTTGCGGATCTTCCCGCTCTTCGCCCCGCGGGTGGTCAGCACGATCACCGGACGCCCGGTGTCCCGCAACGTCGTTCCCTCGGTACCGCCGGAGCGCTCGTACAACTCCACCTGCTCGCGCACCCACTGGGCCGGGCTGGGCTCGTACTCACCCTCAAGAGGCATGACATCCATCCCATCGATCGTCGTCGCGCACGCCACGTGCCGACTCGCGATTCAACACGCTCGTCCCGGACATTTCATCCCGCACGAGCCGTTTCACCCTGACGGCCCCCTGTGGTGACATGACCTAGAACGGGAAGTGCGCCTGCTGCGTGGCCAGGGTCACCCAGCGGGTGTTGCTGAAGGCCTCGATGCCCCAGCGGCCGCCGAAGCGCCCGTACCCGCTGCCCTTGAACCCGCCGAAGGGCGCGTTCGGTTCGTCGGCCACGGACTGGTCGTTGACGTGCACGATGCCGGTCCGGATGCGCCGGGCGACCCTGAGCCCGTGGGTGCCGTTCTCGGTGATGATCCCGCAGGTCAGGCCGTGCTCCGTGGCGTTGGCGAAGGCGATCGCCTCGTCGTCGGTGGCGAACGTGCTGATCACCGCGAGCGGGCCGAAGGCCTCGCCCCGGTAGAGCTCGGCCTCCTCCGGGAGGCCGGTCAGGACGGTCGCCGGGTGCACAGCCCCCTCCGGGGCGCCGCCGCCGGTCAGGACGGTCGCGCCCTTGGCGACGGCGTCCTCGACGAGCGCCGCGACCCGGCGGGCCGCGTCCCGGGTGACGAGCGGGCCGACCACCGTGTGCGGGTCGGAGGGGTCGCCGGACGCGAGCGAGGCGGTCTTCTCGGTGAACCTGGCCGTGAACTCCTCGGCCAGGCTCTCGTGCACGAGGATCCGGTCGGCGGACATGCAGATCTGACCGGAGTTCATGAACACCGAGAAGACGGCCGCGTCGACCGCGTAGCCGACGTCGGCGTCCTCCAGCACGATCACCGAGTTCTTGCCGCCGAGTTCGAGCACCGCTGGCTTCAGGTGCCGGGCCGCGTGCACGCCGATGATCCGGCCGACGCCCGTGGAGCCGGTGAAGTTGACGGCCCGTACGCGCTCGTCGGCGATCAGGGCCTCGGCGACGGCGGCCGCGTCCTCGGGGGCGTTCGTGATCACGTTCAGGACGCCGTCGGGCAGGCCCGCGTCGCGCAGGATGTCCGCGATGAACAGGCCGCACGCGATCGGCGCGTCCTCGCTCGGTTTCATCACCACGGTGTTGCCCGCGGCGAGCGGTGCGGCGACCGCCCGCACACCGAGGATGACCGGGGCGTTCCACGGCGAGAAGGCCGCCACCACACCGACCGGCTCGCGCACCGCGAGACCCAGCGCGCCCTCCTCCTGCGCGCTGAGCACCTCACCGCGCGGGGCGGTCACCGCGGCGCCGGCCTCGCGCAGGATGTTCGCGGCGAGCCCGACGTTGAACATGGCCCAGGGCCGGGTGCCGCCGACCTCGCCCGCCATGATCCGTACGGCGTCCTCGGTGCGGGCCTCCAGCAAATCGGCCGCGGCGAGGAAGATCCGGCGCCGCTGCGCCGGACCGAGAGCGGCCCAGCCCTCGAACGCGGCGTCCGCCGCGTCCACGGCCCGGGTGACGTCCCGGGCGTCGGCCGCGGCGACCGTGGCGTACACCTCCGCGCCGTACGGACTCACGTCCTCGGTGGTGCGGCCGGAGGCGGCGGGCAGGTCCTTGCCGCCGATCAGCAGGTCACGATGGAGGGTCATGCGCGGCTCTTCCCGTCGGACGACGCGACGTGCCGCACTCCGCGACGGAACACCCGCGTTCGTCTGGTGAAAAATTGTCCATTTGAATCTTCAATCGGAGTCTGCAACCCGGCGCGGCTCCAGTCAATGCCGGAACCGTACGAGTCGGCCGGCGTCCGGGCCGCCCGGCCGGCCCGGACCGCGGGCTCCGAGCGGGGGTTCTCCTTCCCGGTTCAGTAGGGTTCCCGGATGACCGGACAGGACCGCAAGCCCTTCCTCTACGTCGTCGTCTGCGCCGCCTGGCCGGCCGGCGGCGTCGGCGAGCTAATCGCCCTGGCGCAGGAGCGCGACTGGGAGGTCGGCGTCATCGCCACCCCGCTCGCGACGGGCTTCTTCGACACCGCGGCCGTCGAGGCGCGCACCGGCCGGCCGATCAGGTCCGCCTGGCGTGCGCCCGGCGACCCGCGGCCGTTCCCGGACCCGGACGCCGTCACCGTGGCGCCCGCCACCTTCAACACCGTCAACAAGTGGGCGGCCGGGATCTCCGACACGCTCGCGCTCGGCACGCTCTGCGAGGCGTACGGGATGGGCGTCCCCATCTCCGCGCTGCCGTGCGTGAACGAGGCGCTGACGGCCCATCCCGCCTACCGGGACAGCCTGGAGCGGCTGCGGGGAATGGGCGTCCGGTTCGGCGAGCACGCCTTCGACGGCCCCGGCCAGGACGGATCACGCTGGGAACGGGCCCTGGACCTGCTGGCCCGCTGACACCTCGCCGGCCGGCAATCGACAGGCGGCTGCCGTCAGCGGTCGGCCGGGTCCGTGCGTCCGCTCAGCGCGTCCTGCGGACGTAGTCGTCGCTGTCCGGCGTCGACACGTCCAGGTCCCGGCGCACGATGCTCAGCCGGTCGCCGAACTCCGAGACGGCCTTGCGCATCCCCTTGTCGGTGTACTCCACGACGACGACCCGGTCGTCGAAGGCGTCGGCGTACTCACCGCACTCGTTGTACGCCCCGCACTCCTCCACCACCGCGAAGTCGAGCCCCGTACGGGCCCGCTGCCCGGCCAGCTCCACGGTGTTCTTCTGCGCGACGGCCAGGCCCCGCGCGTGCGCGTGCGCCGAGAGCAGCTTCACGAACGCCGTGGCGTCCTCCGCGTCCAGCAGCCCCTCGGAGCGGGTGTAACTGTCGTAGTTGTCCGGCTCGACGGCGTCGTAGCCCTTGTCCGCGCAGCCGTCGACCCACTCGTTCACCCGCGCCGCGACCCGCTCGCGCTTGGCGGCGGTGCCGATGTCGAGCAGCGGCTCGTCCCAGTCGGCGTCGATGACGACCTCGCCCTCCTCGTCCCGCAGCAGCAGGTCGTCGTCCCAGTCGTCCCCCTCGTCGGGCTGGGCCTGGAAGGCGTTGACGTAACAGATGTTGTAGAGACCGCGCGCCGGGTCGGCGCCGCGGTCGCGGACGACGATGCGCACCCCGGACGGCGGCGGGTAGGCGCCGCCGATCTGGTAGTCGAAACCGGCGGGCACCGGGGGCAGCCGCACGGCCTTCCCCGAACCCGTGCCCGGCTTCGTGGTGGCGCCGGGGCCGGGACCGTCGTCGTTCCCGTCCGGCGAACAGGAGACCAGGGCCGCGAGGGTGACCAGGGCGGCGACCGCCCCGAGGAATCCCGTGCGCGGGCCGCGCTTGGCGGGCATGTCCGCTCCATCGATCGCGAGTACGACCCCGCCTCGGACCCGTGACGGTCCTGGCGACTTCGGCCGGGCTGGGAACCATGTCCGCCACCGGCTGGGCGCACCTCTGGTGCCGGGCTGGGCGCCTCGGCACGCCGCGATCAAATCGCGCACGGAGGACGCGCGTCAAATTCACGCCCGCCCGTCCGCCGGGTACGGACGCGTGCGCCGGGTACGGATGGCGGGGAGGACCGTGACGGACGTGACGCAAGGCGAGGAGAGCCGTGAGCAGCACCCCGGACAAGCCGCTCGTGATCCTGCGCCCCGACCCGCACCCCAGGGAACGCATCTTCCGCCCGGACGCGCTGGCCCGGCTGCACGAGCGGTTCACCGTCGTCGAACCGGAGACCGAGGAGGCCCTCGACCGGGCCCTGCCGGACGCCTTCGCCGTCGTCGGCCAGCCCGACCTGCCCGCCGCGCGCCTGGCCCGCGCGGGCCGGCTGCGGGCCCTGCTCAACGTCGAGGGTAACTTCTTCCCGAACGTCGACTACGACACGTGCTTCCGCCGCGGCGTCCACGTCCTGGGCTGCGGACCCGCCTACGCCCAGGCGGTCGCCGAGTACGCCCTCGGCCTCGCCCTGGACCTGGCGCGCGGCATCAGCCGCGAGGACCGCGCCTTCCGCGCCGGGCGGGAGCGGTACGTGTCCGGCGGCAACGCCGACGCCGTACTGCTGCGCGGCGCGGACGTCGGCCTGGTCGGGTTCGGCAACCTCGGCCGCGCCCTGCACCCGCTCCTCGCCCCCTTCCGGCCGGTCCTGCGCGTGTACGACCCCTGGCTGCCGCCCGCCGTCCTGCGCGAGCAGGGTCTCGTGCCGGCCACCCTCGACGAGACGCTGGCGCGCAGCACGTTCGTCTTCGTCCTCGCCACCGTCACCGACGACAGCCGCCGGCTGCTCGGCGAGCGCGAGCTGGGGCTGCTGCCCGACGGCGCCCGGCTGGTCCTCGTCAGCCGGGCACCCGTCGTGGACTTCCCCGCGCTGCTGGCCCGGGTCGCCGCGGGCCGCCTTCTCGCGGGGATCGACGTCTGGCCCGACGAGCCCGTCGCCGCCGACGACCCCGCCCGCTCGCTGGAGGGCCTGGTGCTCTCCGCCCACCGCGCGGGCGGCGTCCCGGACGCCTTCCTGGCCATCGGCGACATGGTCGTCGACGACCTGACCCTGCTGGCCCGGGGGCTGCCGCCCGTCCGGATGCAGGCCGCCGCCCGCGAACTGGTGGGCCGCTACCGCAACCGTCCCGTCACGTGAGAGGTCCGTCCATGAAGATCCCCTGCGAGGGTCTCCTCTTCGACAACGACGGCGTCCTGGTCGACTCCGACCTCGGCGTCGACCAGGCGTGGAGCCGATGGGCCCGGGCCCGCGGCCTGGACGCCGGACGGGTCACGGAGACGGTCCACGGGCGGCGCTCCGCCGACACCGTCGCCCTCCTCGTGACCGACCCCGGCGAACGGCCCGCCGCCCTCGCCGAGATCGACCGCCTGGAGATCGAGGCGGCCGCCACCACGACCGCCCTGCCCGGCGCGCTGGACCTTCTGACGGGCCTGCCGCCCGGCAGCTGGGCCGTCGTCACCTCCGGGGTCACCGGGCTGGCCCGCGCCCGCCTCGCCGCCGCGGGGCTGCCGCTGCCGCCCGTGCTGGTCACCGCGGACGACGTCGACCGGGGCAAGCCCGCCCCCGACGGCTACCTGGCGGCGGCGGGCAAACTCGGCGTCGACCCCGCGCGGACCGTGGTCCTGGAGGACAGCGCCGCGGGCGCCACGGCGGGGAAGGCGGCCGGTGCGTACGTCGTCGGCGTCGGGCCGCGCGGCCTGGACACCGACGCCCCGGTCGTCGTACGCGATCTGCGCGGACTCACCTGGCGGGCGGGCGTGCTCGACCTGGGCGCGGCCGACCTGCTGCGCTCCTGACCCGCCGTGCCGCCCGACCCGGCGCCGCCCGGTCCGGTGCCGTCCGGTTCAGCGCCGCCCGGTTCAGTGCGGTCCCGCCGGCGCGAACTCCGTGCCGCACGGGCCCGCGCCCGCGCTCTCCGGCAGCGGCACCGGATCGCCGCTCATGGTCAGGGTGGGGTAGTGGCGGCCGATGCGTTCCGTGGAGCGGCCCACGTAGTGGCCGATGAACGAGCGGCGGAAGCGGTCGGCGCTGCGGTTGGGAGGGGAGCCGTGCACCAGGCTGCCGTTGAAGAAGAGGACGTCCCCGGGAGCCATGTCGACCGGGACCGCGGCCAGACCGGGCGGCGGCGACACGTACTCGCGGGCGAACGACAGCCCTTCGTCCGCCTCCTCGGGGCAGAACAGGTCCATGCGGTGGGTGCCCGGGACGACCTCAAGACCGCCGTTGCCCCGGTCGATCACGTCGCAGGCGACCCAGGCCGCCACGCAGGTGCCCGGCTCGGTCCGCAGGTAGAAGTTGTCCTGGTGCAGGGCCTGCCCGCGGGCCCCGGGCGGCTTGAAGTAGAACATGCTCTGCGCGGCCAGCACCTCCTCGCCCAGCAGGAGTTCGAGGACCGCGCGCAGCCGGGGGTCCAGCAGGAAACGCCGGGCCAGGCCGTCGATGCGGTGCGGGTGCATGACCCGGGGGTGGACGTGCAGCGGGTCGGCGCCCCGGTCGTCCCGCGTCGCGCGGGGCTCGAAGTGCCCGGGCACCGGCCCGGCCGCGTGCAGCGCGGTGAACCCGGCGCACAGCGCGTCGATCTCGGCCGGGGCGAACAGGCCGCGCACCACGGCGAAGCCGTCCTCCTCGAAGCGCCGCCCGACGCCCTGCGGCGTCCTTTCGAGCACGTCGTCGTCCGCGCTCCTGTCCGTGACCGCCATGCGACCGCCCTTCGCGCCGGTGTCCTGTGGGCATCACGCTAGGTACGAGCGCCGTCCGGGAGGATGCCCGTGGATGCTGACGCCCTGCCCGAGACCGCCGCGCCGTCCCCGCCGCCGGGCCTGGTGACCGTCGGCCGCTTCGACGAGCGCCCGGGGTACGGCGTCGTACGGCCGGGCGGCGCCGACAGCTGGCTCTTCACCTGGACCACGGGCGGCGCGGGTCAGGTGCGGCAGGGCGTCACCGGGGTCCGGGCCGGCGCGGGCGACCTGGTCGTCCTGGGCCCCGGTGTGCCGCACCGCTACGCGGTCGCGCCCGGCGCCCCCCGGTGGACGTTCTGGTGGGCCCACTGCCAGGCCCGTCCGGCCTGGACGCACTGGCTGCGGCCCCACCTCCTCGGCGACCCGCCCGACCGGCTGTACGCCGTCACACCGGTCCCGGCCGCTGTCCGGGACCGCCTGGAACACGCCTTCCGGCGGATGCTCGCCGACGCGCGGTGGACCGGCGAGGGCGCGCCGGCCGCCGGTGAACCGGAGGAGCCCGAGGCCGGCCGGGTCGCCGTGGCGCACGGCACCGCGGCACGCGAACTGGCCCTCTGCTCCCTGGAGTCGGCCGTCCTGCTCGCCACCGCGACCGCCACCGCCGCGGTGCGCGGGGGGACCGGCCGCTGCGGCGTCGACCCGCGCATCCGCCGGGCCGAGGCCCGGATCGCCGCCGACCCGGGCGCGCCGCACACGGTGGCGACCCTGGCCGCGGACGTGTCGCTGTCGGCCTCCCGGTTCGCCCACCTCTTCACCCGCCAGCTCGGCCAGTCACCGATGCGGGCGCTCCTCGCCGCCCGGCTGCTGCACGCGGCGCGGCTCCTGGAGGCCACCGACCTGCCGGTGGAACGGGTCGCGGCGGCGGCAGGCTTCGCCAGCCCGTTCCACTTCAGCCGGGTCTTCCGGCAGCGCTACGGAGCCCCGCCCGGCGCGTACCGGGCGGGGCTCCGTAGCTGAACGGCCGCGAGTCGCTAGACGCGCGGCCGGCGCTCGGCGGCGAAGGCCGCCAGCCAGGCCAGCGGGGCGTTCCAGTTGACGGTCACCTCGTTGGTCGAGTACGAGCCGATGTCGTCGATGTAGCAGGCCGCGGGCGCGCACCCGGCCAGCTTCTCCTGCGCCACCGGGTCCTGCAGGCCGCTGTTGGGGCCGCCCGCGAGGGAGCCGGCGGGCGGGTTCGGCAGCGACGCGTCGTACTGGTGCGCCCAGAACCGGTGGTGCTGGTTGCGGGCGTACGCGTCGCCGTAGCCGGTGACGTACGACAGGTCCAGGGTGTTGCGGCCCAGCAGGTAGTCCATCGACTCCAGCACGCCCGCCCGGTACCGCTGCCGGCCGGTCAGCGCGTAGGCGGTGGCCACGACGATCGCGTTGTTGGTGACCTGGCTGTTGGAGCCCCAGACGTACCCGTTCGCGGGGATGGGCACCGCGTAGCCCTGTCCGGCCATCGTGGCCAGGTGCCCGTCGGCGGCGGCCGTCACCGAGGCCCGTACGCGTGCTACGTCGGCGGCGGGCAGCCTGTTCGGCGCGGTGGCCAGGGTCAGCCGGCCGAGGGCGGCGGTGTCCGCCCAGTTGAAGCCGGTCGCCGTGAACGCGTCGGCCGAGGTGTGCCAGGGCGAGGAGGTGACCGCGTCCCGGTAGGCGCGCTCCCCGGTCGCCGCGTACAGCTCGCTCGCCGCCCAGTAGAAGTCGTCGGTGACCTGGGTGTCGTTGTAGGGGCCGCCGCCCGTGCTGTCCGAGTCCGGCGCGTACATCTCGGGGTTGGCCTTCGCCGCGGTCCACGCCGTGCGGGCCACGCTCAGGCACCGCTTCGCGTACGCGGGGTCGTGGGGCCGGAAGACCCGCGCGCACTGGGCCGCCGTCGCGGCGAGGTTGAGCGTGGCGGCGGTCGACGGGCGGTGCAGCTCGCGCGGCTGGGGGTCCAGGTCGGGCCGGGTCGGGATGCCCGTCCAGGCCGCGTCGTGGATCTTGTGGAAGGCCATGCCCGCATAGGGCTTCCCGGCCGGCACCTGCATCCGCATCAGGAAGTCCAGCTCCCAGCGGGCCTCGTCCAGGACGTCCGGCACGCCGTTCCCGCGCTCCGGGACCCGCAGGGTCGAGTCGCCGAGGGCGGCGGCCTTGCCCGCCCGCTCGGCCCGTGCGAAGGAATCGACCAGCAGCCAGACGGAGATCCCGCCGTTGACGACGTACTTGCCGTGGTCGCCGGCGTCGTACCAGCCGCCCCGCACGTCCTGGGTGTAGTCGCACACGCCGGCCTGGCACGGCACGTCCGTGTCGCCCTGGTTGGGGGCGACCCCGATGTGCCCGGCGGGCCGCGCGTAGGCGGGACCCACCAGCGAGGCCTCGATGGGGGTGCCGCTGCGCTGGTGGTAGAAGAAGGCCAGCGCGTCGTACCGCAGGCTGTCGTAGAGGTCCGCGCGGATGTCGAAGGGCGCGCTGCTCCACCCGCCGACCGCCAGGACGTAGCCGGAACCCTGCTTCCCGTAGGCCGAGAAGTCCACCAGATGGGTCGCCTCCCCCGAGGCCGCGTCGGTGCCCCGCACGACGGTCCTGCCGGAGGCGGCCACGGCGCCCGACGCGGTGCGCAACTGCCAGGTCAGGGGCTCGGTGGCCGTGGTGACCACCGTGGCGCGCTTGGGGCCGTCGGGCAGGTAGCCCGCCTGGTTGACCCGTACCGGTGTGGTCGCCGCGGCGGCCGGATCGGCCACGGCGCCCAGGGCGCCCACGGCGGGCGGTGCCGCGGCGGTGCCGGGTGCGAGGGCCAGTCCGGCCGACAGCAGGACGGTCGTCAGCGCGGCGGCCGTCAGGCGTCTTGCGGTGCGCCGCCCCGTGGGGCGGCTGTGCGCGTGCGGGAACGTGGGCATGGAGCGCCTCCCGGTGCCTGGATCGGGGTCCATGGGTGCCGTCCGGTGGGCCGTAGAGGACGACGAGGTGATGGGAGCGCTCCCAGGACGGGAGCATTGCATGGCCATGTCACAGCGTCAATGCCTCTCGCGGGACACCCCTCGTACGTGTGATTCAGGTACCGAACACGGTCAGCGAGACCCACAGCGCGGCCACCGCCGGGACCAGCGTGGCGGGCACGGTGAGCAGGCCGAGCCGGGTGAACTCGCCGAGCTCGACCTCGTGGTCGTGCTGGTGGACGATCCGCCGCCACAGCAGGGTCGCCAGCGAGCCGGCGTACGTGAGGTTGGGTCCGATGTTCACCCCGAGGAGGACGGCGAGGAGCGGCCCCGGTCCGCCCGCCGCGGCCAGGGGCAGCAGGACCAGCACCGCCGGCAGGTTGTTGATGAGGTTCGCCAGGACGGCGGCCAGGACGGCGATGCCGAGCAGCGCGGGCAGGCCCGCCGAGTCGGGGACCAGGTGCCCGAGCGCGTCCGACAGGCCGTTGTCGACCACGGCCCGCACCACGATGCCCAGCGCCAGGACGAAGGCCAGGAAGGGCACCGAGGCGGCCCGTACGACGGCGAGCGGGGTGGTGCGGCCGTGGGCCAGCGCCCGGACGGCCAGGACGAGGGCGCCCGCGAGTGCCGCCCAGGCCGGTTCGACCCCGAGCGCCGACGTCACGACGAAGCCCGCGAGGGTGCACGCGACGGTGACGAGGGCGAACACGGGCACGTCGACGGGTTCGGCCTCAGTGGTGTCCGCCCGCAGGGGATCGGTCTTCAGGTCGGCGGCGAAGAAGCGCCTGAAGACCAGGTACTCGGCGCCGACGGCCACCACCCACGCGGGCCCCATCAGCAGTGCGAACCGGGTGAAGCTCAGGCCGCTGGCCGTGAACGCGAGCAGGTTCGTCAGATTGGAGACCGGCAGCAGCAGCGACGCCGTGTTCGACAGGTGGGCGCACGCGTACACGTGGGGCTTGGGGCGGGCGCCGAGGCGGGCCACGGTCGCGAACACCACCGGGGTGAGCAGGACGACCGTGGCGTCCAGGCTGAGCACGGCCGTGACGACCGAGGCGAGCAAAAAGTTCGCGGCCAGCAGCCGTTGCGGCCGCCCTTTGGACGTACGGGCCAGCCAGGCGCCGCAGGCCTGGAAGAGTCCCTCGTCGTCGCAGAGCTTGGCGAGCACGAGCACCGCCGCCAGGAAGCCCACGACCGGGCCGAGCAGTTCGGCCTCGGCCCGCGCGTGGTCGAGCGGGACGGCGCCGGTGGCCATCAGCAGGGCGGCGGCCGGGACGGCCACGGTGGCCTCCGGCAGGCCGAACGGGCGGATCACGGCGCCGGCCAGGACCGCCACGAGCAGAACGGCGGAGAGGGTGGTCGCGAGTGCGGGGCTCAGGGTGCGTCCTTCGGGGGTGCATGCCGGATTCGTCCGGCCCAACTGAAGCAGACGCAGGGCCGGCGGGACGAGCGGGGGGTACGGCTGTCGTCGCCCTCTCCTTCTGCTCGTTCCCGCGTCCCGTATTCCGGCGGAACGGCGAGTCCGTTCGGTATTCCGAATGGCGTGCCGGAAGCCCCGGGAGGTCTTGTCCCTTTCACCGGACGGACGACCGGAAGAAACGGGGGGCTTTTCCCTGTCGCCTGCGTCCCGCTGTGTTCAGGACGCGGCTTGCCGACATGCGGAGGACGCATTCCGTACCCCTTGGTACGGACTAATTCCGCAAGGGATCCTGGAGGAATGCGCATATGAACGACGCGACGGGCGACCAGGAGCAGCCCCCGCCCGCCCTCGTCGAACGTCTTGGCGCGCCGCAGGTGCGGCGCGGTGTGGCTGGAGTCCGACACCTCCACGATCAGCGTGGCGGCGTCGTGGATGAGGCGCAGCCGGATGGGGCGCTCGCCGTACCGGATGGCATTGGTGACGAGCTCGCTGACCACGAGCTCGGTCGTGAACGCCGCCTCGTCCACCTCCCACACCTCCAGCTGCCGGCCGACCTGCTTGCGGATAGGGCCGACGAGCGCGGGGTCGGCCGGGATGTCCCAGGTCGCGACCTGGGAGGTCGGCAGGCCCTTGGTGCGGGCGAGCAGGAGGGCCACGTCGTCCGGGGCGCCGCCGGAGGGCAGCAGCGACTGGAGGATGTCGTGGCACGTCTCGTCCAGGGAGCCGGTGTCCCGGGCCAGCGTCCGGCACAGCAGCGCCAGGCCCCCGTCGGGGTCGCGCTCGCGGCTCTCGGTGAGCCCGTCGGTGTAGAGCGCGAGGACGGTCCCCTCGGCGAGCCGCAGCTCGACCGACTCGAACGGCAGCCCGCCCACGCCCAGCGGGGGCCCCGCCGGTACGCCGATCTCCTCGGGCGGCCCGCCGGGCGGGAGCATCACCGGCGCCGGGTGGCCCGCCCGGGCGAGGGTGCAGCGGCGGCTGACCGGGTCGTAGACGGCGTACAGGCAGGTGGCGCCGACCTCGCCGGTGGTGCCTTCGCCGCCCGCCTCCGCGGAGAGCCGCACGACCAGGTCGTCGAGGTGGGTCAGGAGCTCGTCCGGAGCCAGGTCGATGTCGGCGAGGGTGCGCACGGCGGTCCGCAGGCGGCCCATGGTGGCCGACGCCTGCACCCCGTGGCCGACGACGTCCCCGACCACCATGGCGACCCGCATCCCCGACAGCGGGATCACGTCGAACCAGTCGCCGCCGACCCCCGCCCGTGCCGCGGGCAGATAGCGGGAGGCCGCCTCGACGGCGGCCGTACGGGGCAGGGAGCGGGGCAGCAGGCTGCGCTGCAGGGCGATCGCGGTCTCGCGCTCGCGGGAGAACCGGCGCGCGTTGTCGATGCACACGGCCGCCCGCGCGGTGACCTCCTCGGCCAGCAGCACGTCGTCGGCGGTGAACGGGTCGGGCCGCCGGAAGCGGGTGAAGACGGCGACGCCCAGGGTCGTGCCGCGGGCCCGGACGGGCACGGACATCGTCGAGTGGACGCCGAGGTCCACGGCGCGGTCTCCGCGCACCGGGTCCCGGGCCAGCCACTGCGCGAGCGTGGCCGTGGCGTCGGAGACCACCACGGACCGGCCGGCCACCAGGGAGTCGGTCTGCGGCGAGCCGGCGGGATAGAGGTCGACCTGGCCGGGCTTGACCACCGACTCCGGATCGCCGGGGTGCACGGACCGGTGGGCCGCGCGGCGCAGGCTCACGGGGGCCGCGACCGGCCCGGTGGGCGGCTCGCCGCCGCGGTCCACGGGGTCGAGGAGGTCGACGCTCACGAAGTCGGCGAGCGCGGGCACGCAGACGTCGGCCAGTTCCTGCGCGGTACGGGTGACGTCGAGGGTGGAGCCGATCCGGACGCTCGCCTCGTTCACCAGCTGCAGGCGCCGGCGGGCGAGGTACTGCTCGGTGAAGTCGTGCGCGGACAGGCTGACGCCCCGGACCCGGCCCGCGGCGTCGGTCAGCGGAGCCATCCGCGCCAGCCAGGTCTGGGTGCGCTCCTCGGGAGCGTTGCCCAGGTACGTCTGCACGTCCGCGCGCCGCCCGGTCCTGAGCACCCGCAGCATGTGCCCTTCGAGCTCGTCGTTCTGCGGCCGGCCGCCTATCTCCGGGATCCGCAGTCCGAGGATGTGCTCCTGCGGCAGACCCAGCGACCGGGCCATCACCGCGTTGACCCTGCGCAGCCGCAGCCGCTCGTCGAAGATCGCGGTGGCGCAGGGCGACTGGTCCAGGTAGGTGGCGGCCGGCGAGGCGTCCTCGGGCGTGTCGGAGCCGTTCTCCAGCGGGGTCACGACGAGCCAGTCGCTGCGGTCGCCGAGCTCGGGGCGGCGCCGGTGCGCGAGCAGCCACATGCTCAGCGTGCGGCCGTCCCGGTGGCGCAGATCGAGCGTGCCGCTCCAGCGGTTGTCGGCCGGACGGGGCGGCAGGACTGCGTCGCGCGTGGTCAGCAGATGTCCCGCGGGCCGGCCCACGACCTCGGCCGGCGCATGCCCGAGCAGACGCCGGGCGCCCTCGTTCCACTCGACGACCACGCCGTCACCGTCGATGACGGCCCTGGCGGTCGCTGTCTCGTCGAACGGATATCCCGGGCCGTCGCCCGATGTCTCGCTGTGGCCTCTCACATCGCCGCCACTCCATTGCGCGCACTCACGGTGAACAGATGCATCACCTGTGTTCCAGCGTAGTGCGTCGGGATCGTCCCCACACGGCGTCGGGGGCGTCCCGGGGCCGCCGGCCGAGGGCGGGAGACCGGGGCCGGCGGCCCGTTCCGCGCGGAGAGCCGCCGCTTCGCGCGGGGCCACCCGAGGAGGGGCCGGTACCAGTGGACCTCCGGGGCCGGTACGACGGGAGCGTGCGCGGGCCACGGATGCGTGCACGTACTTCACACGGGGCACCCGGTGACGCACCGTGCCACGAAAGGCGCAGTGTCCGAAACGAGTTGACCCCGGATGAACACCGACTTCTGCTCAATACGCGGATGTTGCCGAAGCGGCGCCGAATGCCTTGTTGGGCGAGAGCGTGATGTGCAAGGGTGAACGTCCTCGCACATGACCGATGGCCAGGCCTGATTCACCGTCCGGGATTCCCTCGCGCCACCGCGCCGGAAAAGGCGTACGGCCGACTTCTCCGCGCCATTTCGCGCCTTGGAAGGAAACCGCTCAGTGCACACCCCCCACCCGCCCCGACCGCCCTATCCGCCCGGCCCGGGTGCCGTTCCCGGAGAATCCGACGAGAGCCTCGTGGCCGTTCTGCGCGCGCGGCCGGAGGGCGAACCCACCCACTCCGTCGCGCTGTTGCTCGCACGGCACTGGCAGCCGGCCCACGACTACGCGGTCGTCTGCCTCGCCTCCTCCGCGAACGCGGCCTCGATGGTCACCGCGGCCGCCTTCCAGCAGGTCCTGGGGCGCCTGCGCAACGCCGGGTCCGCCGTCGCCCTGCGCCCGCAGCTCCTGGTGGCCGTCCGGGACGTCGTCAGGGCCTGGTCCGCGGACGGCAGGGTGTCCGAGGTGCTGCCCGACCTCGGCAAACCGGCCGGCGGCCGCGGCATGCGCGTCACGAAGTCCATGACACCGGAGAACCGAAGACTCGCGGAACGTTCCTTCCAGGCCCTGCCCGGACTCGCCCAGTGCGTCCTGTGGCACACCGAGGTCGAGGCCGAGCACATATCCGTACCGGCCGGTCTGCTGGGCATGGACGCCGACACCGCGTCGATGGTGCTGGAGCAGGCCCGCGAGAAGTTCCGCGAGGGCTGTGTGCGGGCCCACCACGAACTCGCGCCGGACAAGGAGTGCCGTCACTACAACCGTCTCCTCGACATCCCGATCCGGCGCGGCGGGGCCCTGCTCCCCGACGTGCAGCAGCACCTGCAGTCGTGCCGCTTCTGCCGCCACGCGGCCGAGCAGCTGAGCCACTTCGAGGGCGGGCTCGGCGGTCTGCTCGCCGAGGGCGTGCTCGGCTGGGGCGCCCGGCGGTACCTGGAGTCGCGGCCGAGCCGGGGCCACTCCGGCCTGCGCACGGCCCGCCGCCACGGCGGTCGCCCCGGCCGCCGCAGCCGCCTCCGTCCGCTGTCCCCGCTACCCGGCCGCCCGGGGCGCCACTCCTCACGGGGCCCGCGGCACCCGAAGGCCCTGCTCGCCGGGGCGGGCCTGGTGTCGGCGGCGGTGCTCACGGCCGTCCTCGTCGCCACCCTGTGGTCGCCGGAGGGCGACGGCGCGGACCCCTCGGCCACCATCGGCGCGTCCGGCAGCCTCGGCCCCGGCGGGACGGCGCCGAGCGCGCGGCCGTCGTCCCCGCCCGGCTCGGCGGGGCTCCCCGCCGGTCCGGTCCGGACCCGGCTGCGCAACCTCGCCGCCGACCTCTGCCTCGACATCAAGGGCGGTACGGCGAAGGCGGGCGCCGGCGCGGAGCTGGACACGTGCTCGGCGGCCGGCACCCAGAAGTGGTCGTACGAGCAGGACGGGCTCCTGCGCAGCGCCGCCGAACCCGGACTGTGCCTGGACTCCCAGGTGGACGCCGGGGTGATCGTCCTGGGCCGGTGCGTGGCCGCCTCCGCCGAGCGGGGCGACGACGTGCGCTACGACCTCACCGTGCAGGGGGAGCTGCTGCCCCGCTGGCAGGCGGGGCTCGCCGTCGCGCCCGCCTCCGACGACGTGGGGGCGGACGTCGTGGTGAAGATCCGGGATCGCGGCGACGAACAGCGCTGGCGCACCGACACCACCGCGGCGAGCCCCGAGTCGCTGTCGATAGCGGGCACCGGATCACCGGCCCCCGGATCGGCCGGCGACTCCCGGGCCGCCGGCACCCGGGTCGGCCCGGACCCCGCGTGCGCCGACGCGACGTGCGTGGACCGGCCGCGCCCCCGCGGGGCGGACGGACCGGCGGCGCCGGACACGGGCGCCGGACCGGAGACGGCCGGCGGCCCGGACGCGGGGACCGGGACGGTGTCCTCCGCGCTGCGGACGCTCACCCGCCCCGGCCCGTGACGGACCGCCCGGGACCGCCGTACGGGACCGCGTGACGACGGGGGGCCGCCGTCAGGCGGTCCCCTCCTCCAGGTCGCCGGGGCCGAGGTCCGCCGGCCCCGCGTGCCCCGACKGGGCGAGGGTGAGGTCGAGTTCGGCGAGCAGGCAGCGGATCACGTGCTCGACACCCGCCTGGCCGTCGAGCCCGAGCCCGTAGGCGTACGGGCGCCCGACGAGGACCGCCTCGGCGCCCAGGGCCAGCGCCTTGAAGATGTCGTCGCCCGTGCGGACGCCGCTGTCGAAGAGGACCGACAGCCGGTCCCCGGCGGCCTCGACCACCCGGGGCAGCGCGTCGGCGGCGGCGACCGCGCCGGCCACCTGGCGGCCGCCGTGGTTGGAGACGACCACGCCGTCCATCCCGGCGTCGGCGGCCCGCCGGGCGTCGTCCGGGTGCAGGACGCCCTTCAGGACGATCGGGCCGTCCCAGTTCTCCCGCAGGAAGGCCAGGTCGGGCCAGGTCTTGGCGGGGTCGGCGAACATCCCCACGAAGTGCATGACCGCCGCGTTCGGGTCCTCGTGCACGGGCTTGGCCAGACCCGCCAGGAACGCCGGGTCGGAGAAGTAGTTGGCGGTGCCCACGCCGTGCAGGAACGGCAGGTACGCCTGGTCCAGGTCGCGCGGCCGCCAGGCCAGCAGGGGCGTGTCCAGCGTGACGAACAGCGCGGTGAACCCGGCGGTCTTCGCCCGGTCCAGGAAACTCCGCGTGACCTCCCGGTCCTTGGCCCAGTACAGCTGGAACCAGCGCTCCCCGTCGCCCATCGCCTCCGCGACCTGCTCCATCGGGGTGCTGGACGCCGACGACAGGACGAACGGAACGCCCTGCGCGGCGGCGGCCCGGGCCGCCGCCGGCTCGGCGTCCGGGTGCATGATCGACAGGACCCCGACCGGCGCGAGGGCCAGCGGCGCGGGCAGCGGGCGGCCGAGCACCTCGACGGACAGGTCGCGCTCGTGCACGTCACGCAGCATCCGGGGCACGATCCGGCGCCGGTCGAGCGCGGTCCGGTTCGCCCGCGCGGTGCTCCCGCTGCCCGCGCTGCCCGCCACGTAGCCCACCGGGCCGGGGCCCAGCCGCTGCTCGGTCAGCTCCTCCAGCCGGGTCAGGTCGGTGGGCAGCCGCGGCACCGCGCCGGTCATCCCGTTCAGATAGATCTCGTACTGGAAGTCCGCCCAGTGTTTCGCCATGCGTACGCTCCGTCCCTCGCCCCGGGTCCCGCCGCCGGGACCGCGCCCCGGCGTGACCGGGGACCACGCCCGTTCGCGACGATCCTGGCGAGCCGGAGAAGATCCGTCCAGCACGGGGACGTACCGGCGCCGCGCGGGGAGCCGCCGGACGGTCCCTACTCCGGGAACGCCACGCGCACGCTGACCGGCCGGCCCGTCGGGTCCAGGTCCGCGGACACCGGGAACCGGCCGTCGCCCTGGCGGGGCATGGTGCACAGCACGCGCGCGCCGCCGACCTCGACGGTGCCGGCCTGCAGCGGGGAGGCGCGGACCGCCCGCATGATCTGCCAGTGGTGGGAGTGCGGGCGGAAGTCGACCACCAGCCGCCGCGCCGGGTCCGCGTCCTTCCAGTCGGACAGCGCCCCGGCCAGCCGCATCGCCTCCGCCACCGGCAATCCGGTCCAGCCCCGCACCCCGTCCTCACCCGGGCCGCCCAGGTACGGGGCGGTGAACGCGAGGGCCGCCGCCTCCTCGGACGCGCCCCAGAACGCCACGTCGGCCCGGGCGTCGACGGGTTCGGCGTGCCGCCAGGCGCTCAGCGCGTCGGCGTCCCCGAAGAGCAGGCGGGCCCAGTCGACGCGGATCTCCCCGAGTTCCACGGACTTGACGGCGCCGGCGGGAGCGGCGGAGGCGGGGGAGGAGCCGCAGGGG
>NZ_VDFC01000014.1:27163-48737 GCF_008369065.1 Streptomyces apricus
GGACCACCGCGTCCGCGTGACCACCGCCGACCCCGACCCCCCCCTGCCGCTGCGCCTCTCCAGCCCCGGCCTGGTCGTCCTGTCGGCGCACGCGTACGCGAAGAAGGACGCCGTCGACCCCGTCGGCACCGCCACCGGACCCTTCGAGCTCACCGAGGTCACCGGCACCACCGCGGCCACCCTGGACCGCTTCGACGACTACTGGGGCGGGCGCGCCCAGGCCTCCGGCGTCGACGCCAGGTTCATCGCCGACGGCACCGCCCGGACCAACGCGCTGCGCACCGGCGAGGCCGACATCGCCGAGGCCGTCCCCGTCTCCCAGGCGGCCTCCCTCGACGAGGGCGCCCGGCGCGAGACCGCCACCACCCGCACCACCAGCCTGCTGCTCAACACGCGGTCGGGCGCCTTCGCGGACCCGGCGACACGTGCCACCGCCCGCGCGGCGATCGACACCTCCGCCCTGGCCGAGGGCGTCTACGAGGGACACGCCGACCCCGGCGTCGGCATCTACGGGCCCGCCCTGACCTGGGCCGCCGACAAGCGCGTGAAGCCCACCGGCCGGGCCGCAGCGGGCGGCGCCGACGGGAAGACGCTCACGATCGCCACGTACGACAACCGCCCCGAGCTGCCCGAGGTCGCCCAGGTGCTCAAGCAGCAGCTGGAGAAGGCCGGCTTCACGGTGAAGCTGGAGGTGCGCGAGTACGCGCGGCTGGAGAGCGACGCGCTGGCCGGGAAGTTCGACGCGTTCGTGTCCGCCCGCAACACCATGCTCGACACCGGGGACCCCGTCTCCATCCTCGCCAGCGACTACACCTGCGACGGCGGCTACAACCTGGCGCTCTTGTGCGACAAGAAGGCCGACGAGGCCGTCTCCGCGGCCGAGTCGGTCGCCGACACCGCGAAGCGCCAGGGGGCGGCCATGACCGCCGAGGCGAAGATCCTCGGCACGGACGCCGTCGTGCCGCTGGTCCACCAGCGGATCATCACGGGCGTCGGCGCGAAGGTCAGCGGCGTCCTGCTCGACCCGTACGAGCGCAGCCTCGTCGGCGTCGGCACCCGGCGCTGACGGGCGGCCGCGCTCGTGACCGAAGCCGCCGCGCGCACCTCCGTACGGGCCGTCGTGCGGGGCGGGGCGCCGGTGCTGCTCTGGCGCGCCGCCCTCCTCGCGGCCCTGCTGTGCGGCGTGGGGCTGCTGCCCTGGCTCTCGCACACGGACCCGGCGCTCACCGTCCTGAAGGCGCGGTCCGCCGAGCGCGCCCCGACCCCCGAGGTACTGGACGCGATCCGCGCCGGGCTCGGCCTGGACGCCGGGCCCGTGCGGCTGCTGGGCGACTGGCTGGGCGGGCTGCTGCACGGGGACGCGGGCCGGTCGTGGATCTCCGGCGCCGAGGTGACGCCGTCCGTCCTCCAGGCGCTCGGCGCCTCGCTGCTGCTGATGGGCGGCGCCCTCGCCGTCGCCGCGGTCACCGCCGTCGCCGTGTGCGCCCGCACCCTGCGGCTCGGAGCCGCGCGCCGGCTCGACGAGCGGCGCTCCGCGGGCACCGGCTCGGCGGTCCTGGCCACCCTGCCCGACTTCCTGACCGCCTCGGTGCTCGCCTCCGTCGTCGGCGTACAGCTCGGCTGGCTGCCCGCCCTCGGCTGGTACGGGCCCGAGTGGATGCTGCTGCCCGCGCTCTCGCTGGGCCTGCCCGCGGGCGCGCTGCTCGGCCGGATGCTCGACGACCTGCTGCCCGGCGCCTTCGCCGAGCCGTGGGCGCTGGCCGCCGCCGCCCGCGGCACGCGCGGCCGCACCGTCGCCCGCCGGGCGCTGCGCCGCTGCGTCCCCGCACTGCTGCCGAACGCGGGCCTGTTCGTCGTCGGGCTGACCGGCGGCGCGGTCGCCGTCGAGCAGGTCTTCGACATCCCGGGCCTCGGACGGCTCTCGCTGCAGGCCGCGGTCGCCCAGGACCTGCCCGTCCTGCAGGCCGGGACCCTCGCCCTCGTCGTGCTCGCGGCGGCCGCCGGCGGCCTCGCCCGGCTCGCGGCACGCCTGCTGATCGGCCCGGCCCTGCGCGACGACGCGCTCCCCTCGCTGCACCGCCCGGCACCGTCCCGCCCCCTGGCGGCGCCCCTGCTGTGCGGGGGAGCGCTGCTCGCCGTCGTCGCGGCGGGCCTCGCCCGCGACCCGCTGGCACTGGACACCACCGCCCGGCTGCGCTCCCCGTCCCCGGCGCACCCCTTCGGCACCGACGCGCTGGGGCGCGACGTACTGGCCCGGGTCGGCCACGGGGCGCTGGACACCCTCGCCCTGGCCGCCGCCGTCAGCGCGGCCGCCCTGGTCCTGGGCGTCCTGCTGGGCCTGCTGCCGCGGTTCTCCAGGCCGCTGGTCGACACGGTCAACGCCGTGCCGCCGGTCCTCGCCGCCCTCCTCGTCACCGCGGTGGCGGGCAGCGGCCCCGCCACCCCGGCCCTCGCGGTGACCGCCGTGGCCTGGGCGCCCCTCGCGGCCCACACCGCGGCCCTGCTCCGCCAGGAACGGGCCACCACCCATCTGACGGCCACCCGGGGCCTGGGCGCGGGTCCGCTGCAACTGCTGCGCCACGAACTCCTCCCGGCGGTCCTGCCCCCGGTCCTGCGCCACGCCCTGCTCCGGCTGCCCGGGGTGGCCCTGTCCCTCGCCGCCCTCGGCTTCCTCGGCCTCGGCGCGCAGCCGCCGTCCCCGGAGTGGGGCCTGCTGCTCGCCGAGAACCAGCCGTACGCGGAGCGGGCCCCCTGGGCGTCACTGGCGCCCGCGGCGGCCCTGGCCCTGCTGGGCGCGGTGGCGGTCACCGCCGGCGGGGTCCGGTGGCAGCGGCCCTCGCGGAGGCGACGTGCCTGAACCGGCGACGCGCCCCCGCGGAGGGGCCCGGCTGTCCCGTCCCCTGGGAACCTTCGCCTCCCTCTCCCCGCTGCTGCGCCTCCTCGTCCTCACCCAGCTCGCCTTCAACATCGGCTTCTTCGCGGTGCTGCCCTTCCTCGCCGAGCACCTGGGCACGGCGATCGGCATGGCGGGCTGGCTGGTCGGCCTCGTGCTGGGGCTGCGCACCTTCAGCCAGCAGGGGCTGTTCGTGGTGGGCGGCGCCCTGACGGACCGGTACGGGGTGCGCCCGGTGGTGCTCGCGGGCTGCGTCCTGCGGATCGCCGGCTTCGGCTGGCTCGGGTACGCGCGGGCCACCTGGTCGGTCGTCGCGGCCGTCCTGCTGATCGGGTTCGCCGCCGCGCTCTTCTCACCGGCCGTCGAGTCGGAGGTGGCCCGGCAGGCGGTGTGCCGGGAGGAGGCCGGAGAGGGGCCGCGCACCCATGTACTGGCCCTGTTCACCGTGGCGGGCCAGGCCGGCGCTTTCGTCGGCCCGCTGATCGGCGCGCTGCTGCTGGCCGTGGACTTCCGCGCGGTCTGCCTCGCCGGGGCGGGGGTCTTCGTGCTGGTCCTGGCCGGGCACGCCCGGCTGCTGCCGCAGCACATCCCGGGGCGCGCCCGCGTCCGCGCCCGGGGCGGGCTGCGGCGTCTGGTGCGCCACCGCGGCTTCCTCGCGCTGTGCTGCGCGTACGGGGCCTATCTGCTGGCGTACAACCAGCTGTACCAGCTGATGCCCGTCGAGGTGGAGCGCGCGGCGGGCTCGCAGGCGCCGCTGGCCTGGCTGTTCGCGCTCTCCTCGCTGCTGGTCGTGACGGCCCAGCTGCCCCTCACCCGCTGGGCGGGCGACCGGCTCGACCTGCGCCGGTCCATGGTGGCGGGGCTGCTGACGATCTCGGCGGGCTGCGCGGTCGTGGCCGCGGCCCGGCCCGCCGGATGGACGGGGACCGCGGGGCTCCTGCCCGTGGCCGGGTACGTCCTGCTGCTCACCCTGGGCCAGATGCTGGTGGCGCCCGCCGCCCGGGCCTGGGTGCCCGACCTCGCCGAGGACGGCCGGCTCGGCCTCTACACGGGCGCCCTGTCCTCGGCCTCGGGCCTGATCGTCCTGACCGGCAGCGCGACCATCGGCGCCCTCCTGGACACGACCCTGCCCCCGGCGGTCCCGTGGTTGGTGCTGGCGGCGCTCCCCCTGACGGCGGCAGCGCTGCTGCCGTGTTCTTCAAGGGCAAGGGCCGGGGCGAAGCCCCGCTCTTGAGGGGCGCGGGGAACTGCGCGACCAGCCCCCACCCCGCCGCACCCGACGACACAACCCGAGGCCACGCAAAAAGAGGCGACGCAAAAAAGAGGCGACTCAAAAAAGAGGGGCCACCGTCTCCCTGAAGACGGCGACCCCTCGGCCCACGGCGACGCGAACGCGTCACATGTGGACGACCGGCGCGGCGTCCGGATCCTGCTCGGGCACCCCACGGCGGAAGAGCAGGAACGTCACCAGCGCACCGGCCGCGAAGAACCCGGCCGACCACCAGAACGCGGTGGTGTAGCTCTCGATCGACGACTGGGCCCGCACCAGCGGGTCGCTCGCGTCCTTGCCGGCCAGGAAGCTGGTCGCGGCGCTCGCGGCGAGCGTGTTGAGCAGCGCGGTGCCGATGGAACCACCGACCTGCTGCATGGTGTTGACCGTCGCCGAGGCGACCCCAGCGTCCTCCGCCGCGACCCCACTCGTGGCCAGCGCCATCGCGGGCGGCATCACGATGCCGAGACCGGCGCCCATCAGGAGCAGCGGCGGCAGCACGGCGGTCGAGAAGGCGGAGTCGACGTCGATGCCGGTCAGCCAGGCCATCGCGACCGCGGCGAGCGCGAAGCCGGCCGGGATGACGGTCTTGGGCCCGATGCGCGGCACCAGGATCGTGGTGGACACCTGGGCCATGACCATCAGGGCGGCCATCATCGGCAGGAAGGCCACACCGGTCTTCGTCGGGCTGAAGCCGAGGTTGAGCTGCAGGTAGTAGGTGAGGAAGAGGAAGACACCGAACATGCCCGCGCCGGTCACCAGCACGGCGATGAAGGAGGCGCCGCGGGTGCGGTCGAGCAGGACGCGCATCGGCAGCAGCGGGTGCGCGGCGCGGGTCTGCCACCAGGCGAAGACCGTGAGGAGCACGCCGCCGGCCGCCAGGAAGCCCCAGGTCAGCGCCGAGCCCCAGTCGTGGGTCTCGGCGTTGGAGAAGCCGTAGACCACGGAGAAGAGACCGGCGGAGACCAGCAGCGCGCCCGGCAGGTCCAGCTTGGAGTTCGCGGCGTCGCGGTGGTTGTTCAGCAGGATCCAGCCGCCGACGAAGGCGGCGACGGCGAAGACGACGTTGACGTACAGCGTCCAGCGCCAGTCCAGGGCGTCGGTGAGCACACCGCCGAGCAGCAGTCCGAGCGCGCCGCCGGCTCCGGCGATCGCGCCGTAGACGCTGAACGCCTTGGCGCGCTCCTTGGCGTCGGTGAACGTCGTGTTCAGCAGCGAGAGCGCGGCGGGCGCGAGCAGGGCGCCGAAGACACCCTGCAGGGCGCGCGCGACGACCAGCATCCCGAAGCTGTTGGCCGCGCCGCCGAGCACGGAGGCCCCGGCGAAGCCGGCGACGCCGATGAGGAAGGCGGGCTTGCGCCCGAAGAGGTCGGCTATCCGGCCGCCCAGCAGGAGCAGCGAGGCGAAGGCCAGCGCGTACGCCGTGACGATCCACTGGCGGTTGCCGTCGGTGAACCCGAGGTCGGCCTGGGCCGAGGGCAGCGCGATGTTCACGATGGTCGCGTCCAGCACCACCATCAGCTGCGCGATGCCGATGATCGCGAGGATCCACCAGCGGTTCTTCGCCGGCGCCGCCGCGCCGGGCGCGTCCGCGGTGCCCTTGCGGGCGCCTTCGGACACGGTCTGGGTCTGGGACATGGGAGCCACTCCAGGGAAAGTTCACTCGGAACGGGAAGCACGGGAGGCACGTAAACGAAACCGTTTCGTACTCTTCGAGGCTAGACCACTTTCATCGAAACGACAAAGTTTCGTTAGGAGAGGGAGATCACACCCGCGGCGGTCAACCCCGACGGCCGGTGACGGGTCCTACTGCAACTGGCGCCGCACCAGCTCGTGCAGCCGGCCGCCGGTGTCCGCGAGCAGCTGCGCGGGCGTGCCCTGCTGGGCGATGCGGCCGTCCTCCAGCACGATGACGCGGTCCGCGTCCATGACGGTGGACAGACGGTGCGCGATCACGACACGGGTGGCTTGCAGCGCGCGGGTGCTCTCGATGACCGTGCGCTGGGTCTCGTTGTCCAGGGCGCTGGTCGCCTCGTCGAGGTACAGGATGCGCGGGCGCCGGATCAGGGCCTGGGCGATCATCAGCCGCTGCCGCTGGCCGCCGGAGACCGCGCCGGTGCCCGAGACGACGGTGTGCAGCCCCATCGGCATGCGCCTGATGTCGTCGCCGAGTCCCGCCATCTCCGCGGCGGCCATCGCCTCCTCGGGCGTGTAGGGCTCCGTGCCGCAGATGACGTCCAGGATCGAGCCGGTGAACGGCTGCGCGTGCTGCAGCACCACACCGCACTGGCGGCGCACGGCCGGCTTGTCGAGCGCGGCCAGGTCCTGGCCGTCGTACAGCACACTGCCCGAGACCGGGTCGTCGAAGCCGATGAGCAGCCGCAGCAGGGTGGACTTGCCGCAGCCGCTGGGGCCGACGACCGCCACGAACTCGCCGGGCCGGATCGCGAAGGACACGTCGTCCAGGACCAGCGGCCCGTCGTCGGTGTACCGGAACGACAGCTTCTTCACCTCGACGGCCCCCGACAGCTCGGCCGGCGCCGTACCGCCCGCCCGTACCTCCGGCTCCGCGTCGAGCACCGGCCGGAGCTCCTCGAACACCGGCAGCGCGGCGACCACCGACACGAAGGAGCCCGTCAGCTGGGTGACCGAGGTCAGCAGCATGGTCATCGCCGTGTTGAACGTCAGGAAGGCCGCCGCCGACAGCGATCCGCGCGCGGGCCCCGCCAGCAGCACGAACACGACGAGCGAGCAGAGCGGCAGGTACACCGCGCCCAGCACGGTCGTGAGGTTCTTGATCCGGCCCACCCGGCGGTGCAGCTCACGGCTGCGCGCGAACTCGCCCGCCCAGGCCGCGTACGCGTAGTTCTCCGCCGCCGCGACCCGCAGCTTGGGCAGCCCGCGCAGGGTCTGGAACGCCTGGTTGTCGAGCTTGTTGCCCAGCGCGACCAGCGCGCGCTGCCGGCGCACCTGCCACAGGCCGAGTCCCAGGAACACCCCCGCGATCACCACGAGCATCCCGATCGCGGCGCACGCCAGCGGGACGCTGAACCAGAACAGCAGCGCGAGGTTCATCGCGCCGACCGTGACCGACTGCACCACCACCGGGCCGACCCCCGCCAGCATGCGGCGGATCGCGCTGATCCCCATGGCGGCACCGGCCAGTTCACCCGTGGAGCGCGAGGTGAAGAACCCCGTGGGCAGCCGCAGCAGCCTGTCCCACACGGCGGGCTGCAGCGCGGCCTCGACCCGGCCCTCCAGCCGCAGCACGGTGAGGTTCTGCATCAGCGTGAACACCGCCGACACCACACCGGCGACCATGACGGCCAGGCACATCTGGACGATCAAACTCTCCTGGGCCCTCGGCACGTACTCGCCCAGCACCTTGCCGGTCGCGATCGGCACCAGCGCGCCGAGCGCCACCGTCACCAGCCCGCTCAGCGCCAGGTTGCGCAGGTCCCCGCCGGCGCCCCGCAGACAGAACAGCAGGAGCCGCGGCGGGGMGAGGCGCCGGTCGGGCAGCGGCCGGTAGAACATCACCGCGCGCGGCTCGAACTCCGCCGCGTTGACCTTCTCGACCGGCGTCTCCCGCCCGCTCGACGGATGCACCGCCACATAGCCGCCGCGCCGCCACAGCAGCGCGACCGGCGCGCCCGACGCGACCCGGTGACCGACCAGCGGCCCCACGTCGTCGCGCCACCAGCGCCCGTCGAGCCGTACGGCACGCGTCCTGACCCGGGAGGCGAGCGCGATCCGCTCCACCGCGTCGAGCCGGCCGCCCTGCGCACCGCCTCCCGCCGGTTCGCGCAGGGTGATCCCGGCCGCGCGCGCGACGAGGCGGCAGGCCGCGTACGTCGCATCGGCGTCGGCCGCGCCGGCGGCCCGCCCCGGGCGCCTGGAGACGGCGGCCAGCAGGGTCCGGTCGGCCTGCGCTCGGGCCGCCTCGCCCGCCTCGATGCCCGCGGCCGTCCGGGTCTCGTGGGCGCGCTCCAGCTGTTCGATCCAGCGGTCGAGCGTGGCCAGCAGCCGGTGCTGCCGGTCGACCATCGCCTGCCACAGCGCCGGGTCCACCAGCAGGCCGGCCGCGGCCCCGGCGCCGTACGGGGAGCCGTACTGCACACTGCCCGGCGGCACCTGCGTCCACAGGACGTCGTCGTCCGCCGGCGCCACGCCGTGTTCGGCCCCGGTGGAGAGGGGCGCCTCGAACAGGACGGCCAGGCCCCGTCCGGTGCCGAGCGACAGGGCGTACTCCAGCGGGCTGGTCCGCGGCGGTACGTACTGGGGGTTGCCGTACGCGTCGTAGGTCCAGGTCTCGGTCTGCGGCGCCTGCTGCAGCTCGCCCAGTTCGATCCGGCGCAGGACGCACGAGCGCAGCGGTCTGCCGACGAGCGTGTGCCGCGGCCCGGCGACCGGGCCCAGCAGCAGGGCGCCCGCCTCCAGCCGGCCGAGGTGGTGCCAGTGGCCCTGCCGGTCGGCGTCGACCGCGAAGAGGTCCATGGCACCGGCCGCGACGAGCCACAGGACGTGCGGGCCTTCGAGGTCCAGGCGGGACAGGCCCGAGCCGTCGAGCGCGGTGCCCAGGCCGCCGAGCGCGGCGAGCACGTGGTCGCCCCCGGCGACGGGCAGGTGCTCCTGCGGGTGCGGGTACCGCCGGTCGTCCTGGTCCTGCTGGTTCTGCTGGTCCTGCGGGTACGCGGACGTCATCTCACCGCTCCCTGACCAGCTCGGCGTACGCGCCGCCGGCCGCCACCAGGGCGTCGTGGCGCCCGCGTTCCACGACCGTGCCGTGCCGCAGCACCAGGATCTCGTCGCTGTCGCGCACGGTGCTGAGCCGGTGCGCGATCACCACACAGGCACAGCCCCGCCTGCGCAGGTTGTCCATCACGAGCTGCTCCGTCTCGGCGTCCAGCGCGCTCGTCACCTCGTCGAGCACCAGGACGCTGGGCCCGCGCACCAGCGCCCGCGCGATCTCCAGGCGCTGGCGCTGGCCGCCGGAGAAGTTGCGGCCGTCCTGCTCGACCCGCCCGTGGATGCCGCCCGGGCGGCGCATCACCACGTCGTACAGGGCCGCGTCCCGCAGCGCGGTGACCACCGCCTCGTCCGGGACGGACGGGTCCCACAGGGCGACGTTGTCACGGACCGTGCCCTCGAAGAGGAACACGTCCTGGTCGACGAAGGAGACCGAGGCCGCGAGCGCGCCGCGCGGGATGTCCTCCAGCCACTGCCCGTCGATCCGGACGACGCCCTCCCAGGGCGCGTACAGGCCCGAGATCAGCCGCGACACCGTCGACTTGCCGCTGCCGGACCCGCCGACCAGGGCGACCTGCTGCCCGGGCCCGACCGTCAGCGAGAACCCGGACAGCAGCGGCTCGTCCAGCGGGCTGTAGCCGAAGGTGACGTTCTCCAGCTCGACGTGGCCCCGCAGCCTGCGGGTGCTGTCGCCCGCGCCGCGCCGTGAGTGGAGCGGGTCGGGGGCGAAGTTCTCGACGTCCTTCAGCCGGGCCACGTCCGCCGCGAAGTCCTGGATCCGGCCCGCGACGCCGTTGAGCCGCGTGAGCGGGGCGGTGAAGCGGGCCACCAGCGCCTGGAACGCCACGAGCAGGCCGATCGACAGGTGTCCCTCCACGGCCCGCAGCCCGCCGATCCACAGGATCAGGCCGCTGTTGAGGGTGGCCAGCGTCGGCGCGACGACCCCCAGCCAGGCGCCCGGCACCCCGAGGCGCTGCTGCTCCTCCAGCGTGGTGGCGTGCTGCCCCGCCCAGGTGCGGAAGTAGCCGTCCTCCCCGCCGGTCGCCTTCATCGTCTCGATCAACTGCAGCCCGGTGTACGCCGTGTTGGTCAGCCGCGCGCTGTCGGCCCGCAGCTTCGCGGTACGCGTCGCGCGCAGCCGGATCACCACCCGCATGGCCACCACGTTGAGCAGGGCGACCCCGATGCCCACGGCCGTCAGCTGCGGGTCGTAGGTGTACAGCAGCACGGCGTAGAGGACCACGACGACCGCGTCCACGCCCGCCGCCGCGAGGTCCCGGGCCAGCGTCTCGGCCACCGCGTCGTTGGACCGCAGGCGCTGCACCAGGTCGGCCGGGCTGCGCTGGGAGAAGAAGGTGACCGGCAGCCGCAGCAGGTGCCGCAGGAACTTCGCACTGCTGAGGGTGGAGGAGAGGAGCCGGCCGTGCAGCAGGTTGGCCTGCTGCAGCCAGGTCAGCGCCACCGTCAGCAGGATGCTCGCGCCCATCGACGCGAACAGCACCCCGAGCAGGGAGGTCTGCCCGCCGATCAGGAACAGGTCGATGTAGGTGCGGCTGAGCGCGGGCACGGCCGCGCCGACCGCCACCAGCAGCAGACTGGCGAGCACGGCCGCGGGCAGGGTGCCCGAGGTGCCGCGCAGCCGGGCCGGCACGGCGCCCAGGACGCCGGGTCTGCGCCCGCCCTTGCGGAAGCCGGGCCCGGGTTCCATGACGAGCACGACGCCGGTGAAGCTGGTGTCGAAGTCCTCCATGGGGACGAAGCGGCGGCCCTTGGCCGGGTCGTTGACGTACACCCCGCGCCGGCCGAAGCGGCGCCCGATGCCGTCGAGGACGACGTAGTGGTTGAACTCCCAGAACAGGATCGCCGGGGCCTGCACCTCGGCCAGCGCCGCCGTGTCCATCTGCATGCCTTTGGCGGTCAGACCGTAACTGCGGGCCGCCTTCAGCAGGTTGCCGGCCCGTGAACCGTCGCGCGAGACACCGCAGGCGATGCGCAGCTCCTCCAGCGGGACGTGTCGGCCGTGGTGGCCGAGCACCATCGCGAGGGAGGCGGCGCCGCACTCCACGGCCTCCATCTGCAGGACGGTCCGGGTGCGCACGCTCCGGCCCCGGACCACGGGCACCTTGCGCCTCGGCGGCGCGGCGCGGCGGCGGCCCCGTACGGGCGGCGGCGGTTCGGCCGCGGCGGGGCGCGGGGCGGCGGAGGTGTCCTGGGGCGCGCTCACGGCAGCAGCCAATCGATCGGGCGCTGGTCGTCCAGGTGGATCGAACCGGAGCCCATGGTCATGGAGTCGAGCCGGAACGGCGGTCCCTGGGCGGTCGACCACGCGTAACCGGACTTCGTGCGGGAGGACCGGTCGAGCCGGACCAGGACGGCCACCGGCCTGCCCTCCTGGGTGAACCGCTCGCCCAGCTGGCCGTCGCCGAGGAACGCGGCGATCTGCTGCGCCGACTGGGCGGCCCGGTCCACCGACTCCACCCGGCCGCGCAGCACCCCGTACTCCTGGGCCGGCACGGACTGGACGGTCAGGTCGACGGCGGCGCCCGGGCGGATCGCGGCGGCGTTCGCGGCGGGCACGTACACCGTCGCGTACAGGGGGTCGCCGGTGTCGGCGACCTTCTCCACCGCGGCGACGTCCGTGCCGGTGGCGATGATGGCGCCGATGCTCGCGGCGAGTGCGGTGACCCGGCCTGCGGCGACGCTGCGCACGACCGTCTCGCCCTTCGCCGTACGCACCTTCAGCACGGGGGCGTTCGCGCCGATGCGCCGGCCCTGGCCGGTGAGGACGGCGGTGACCTGGCCGGAGACCGGGCTCTGCAGGAGGTAACTGCCCTGTCCGTGGGTGAGGATCGCGGGCGCGCCCACGGTGGAGGCCACGGAGCCCGTCACGGCCCAGACCGACGCGGCGGCCATGACGAGGACCGTCACGGCCAGCACGAGGCGGCCCTGGGGGCGGGCGAGGCGTACCGGCAGGTCCAGTTCCTCCGGCGACTGCAGCTTGGCGAGGGCCTGCTGGCGGAACTGCACGGGTCTGCCTCACCTGCGGGAACGAATACGGGACCGGTGTGCGTGGGGGAGGCCCGGCGCGAACCGGCGGGTCCCGGAACCGGGGGAGTGGTTCCGGGACCCGTGGCACGCGAGGCGCCTGCGGAAGCGGTCAGAGACCGGCGACCAGGCCGGTGACCGGGGCGGTGCTCAGGCCGGTCGTGCCCTCGACGGTGCCGACGACCGTGTCGACCAGGCCGGAGACCGGGGCGATGCCGCCGACAACGCCGGTGACGGTGCCGACGGCGTTCACCGACAGGCCGCCCGAGATGCCGTCGAGGTCGGCGTCGGAGATCTCGGCGGTCTGGACCTGGGGGGTGGAGTTCATGGTGAACATCCCTTCCTGATTGGTATTCACATGGGGGGAGACCGTGCGTCGGACCGAAATCCCGAACGGCCCCGCGGTGCCACGGATCAAAGCACGGGGCCGCTCCGGGCCTCCAGTCGCGGACTCGGTGAGCAGGGTGTTTGCGGGGTCCGTGCGGTCGTCCGTGCACGCTTGCGCACCACCCGGTGGCGAACCCTTCACACGGCCCCGGGTGTCGTTCACATGTCCGCGGCGCCCGCCGGGACACCGAATCGGGCACACCTCTCCAATGGCGTGGCGGACCACATTCCTTCGTGCGGATCCTCTGTGCGCCGTGACCCGGCTGCGTAATCGCTGTGCAGATTCTCTGCAGCCGGGGTTCGGCTGCGGCAGGTGGACGGAACGTCACCGTTCGACGACGTGTCGTGACCGGTGGGGCGGGTGGGTGCGCGGCGTCGTTTCCCGCATTCGCAAAGGAAGTTGGGGAGCGGCATTGAACGCCCCACGCACCGCTTGCGTATCAACAGCCATCCAGGCGCCCGCAGTCAGCTGCCACCCGGCGGCTCGGACCCCCCAGTCCCCAGGAGGTCAAGAAGTTGAGTCACAAGCGGATACCGAAGCGCAAGGCCGTCATCGCGGCGGGAAGCGTGGTCGCGCTCGGCGCGGCGGCTCTGATCCTGCCCAACGCCATGGCGTCCCAGAACGGTGCGACGGAGGGTGCCGCCCCCAGAACGCTGAAGGCCGCGGACGCGTCGGACCTCGCCTCGCAGCTGGCGGAACAGCTCGGCGAAGCCTTTGCCGGTGCGTACTACGACACCGGGAAGCAGCAGCTGATCATCAACGTCGTGGGCGACGACAACGCCATTGTCCTGGCGCAGAAGGCGGGTGCGGTCGCCCGCCAGGTCGACAACAGCACGGCCGAACTCAAGGCGGCCTCGCAGACGCTGAAGGCCAAGGCGACCGTTCCGGGCACCGCCTGGTCCGTCGACCCGCGGACCAACAAGATCCAGGTCACCGCGGACAGCACCGTCACGGGGGCCAAGTGGGACAAGGTGGAGTCGACCGTCGACTCGCTCGGCCCGGGTGTCGCCACCATCAAGAAGTCCGCCGGTGAGTTCAAGACGTTCGTCGAGGGCGGTGACGCCATCTTCGGCGGCGGTGCCCGCTGTTCGCTCGGCTTCAACGTCGTCGCCGAGGACGGGGCACCGGCCTTCCTGACCGCCGGGCACTGCGGTGTGGCCGCCGCCGAGTGGTCGGACGCGCAGAACGGGGCGCCGATCGGCACGGTCGAGGCCGCCACGTTCCCCGGCGACGGCGACTTCGCGCTGGTCACGTACGACGACCCGGCGACCGAGGCGCCCAGCACGGTGAACACCGGCGAGCAGAGCGTGGAGATCCTGCAGGCCGCGGAGGCCGCGGTCGGCGAGGCGGTCATCCGCATGGGCAGCACCACGGGGCTCAACGACGGTGAGGTCACCGGCCTGGACGCCACCGTGAACTACCCGGAGGGCACGGTCACCGGTCTCATCCAGACCAACGTCTGCGCGGAGCCCGGTGACAGCGGCGGGTCGCTGTTCACCGCGGACGGCAGCGCGATCGGGCTGACCTCGGGCGGCAGCGGTGACTGCACCATCGGCGGGGAGACGTTCTTCCAGCCGGTGACCACGGCGCTGGCTGCGGTGGGTGCGACGTTGGGTGACGCCGGTGCGGGCGCGGGTGACGCGGGCGCCGGTGCGGGTGAAGAGGCCGGGGCCGGTGAAGAGGCGGGTGCCGGTGACGAAGCCGGGGCCGGTGGTGACGCGGTCGGCGGTGAGGAAGCCGGAGCCGGTGGTGACGCCGTCGGTGGTGAGGAAGCCGGTGGTGAGGAGCAGGTCGGTGGTCATGGTGACCAGGCCGGTGAGGTCGGCGAAGCCGGTGACGGGCACGGGCGGTGAGCTGACCGTACGCGGTCGGTGGTAGCCGTGCCGTTCGGAGCGGGCCGGTCCCTCGGCGGGGGGATCGGCCCGCTCCGGCGTGTGTCGGGTGCGGGGCGGTGGGGGTCCTAGGGGGTGGGGGCTCGGGTGGTGTGTCGGGTGCGGGCACGTCGTGGCCGGTCGCGCAGTTCCCCGCGCCCCTGAAGGGCGCCGGATCGTGCCGTTCCCCGTGCCCCTGAAGGGCGCCGGATCGTGCCGTTTCCCGTGCCCCCGAAGGGGGCCGGATCGTGCCGTTCCCTGCGGTCCTACAGGGACTTGGTGGCTCTCAGGAGGAGTAGGGCCACGTCGTCCACCCGTTCCTCTGCCGTGCCGCTGTAGTGGACCAGGGTGTCCGCCACCTCGTCCAGGGGGGCGTCGCCCGTCTCCGCCAGGCGGTCCGCGCAGCCCGCCAGGGCGTCGTCGATGTCGACGCCGGGGGATTCGACCAGCCCGTCGGTGTAGAGGGCCAGCAGGGAGCCGGGCGGCAGGGCGACCTCGGTCGTCGGGTAGACGGCGTCCGGGTCGATGCCGAGCAGCGGGCCGCCGGCCAGGTCGAGCACCCGCACCGTGCCGTCCGGCGTGCGCAGGAGCGGCGGCGGATGACCCGCCCGGGCCATCACGACCTGCCCCCGCGCCGGGTCCAGCCGCAGGTAGACGCAGCTCGCGAAGAGCTCGGCGCCCAGGTCGATCAGCAGCCGGTTGGTGCTGCGCATGACCTCCCCGGGCGGCTGCCCGACGGTCGTGTACGCGCGGACCGCGGTGCGGATCTGGCCCATCAGGCCCGCCGCCGTGACGTTGTGCCCCTGCACGTCCCCGATCACCGCCGCCGCCTCCCCGCCGCGCAGCGGGACCAGGTCGTAGAAGTCCCCGCCGATCTCCATGCCCCGGGTGGCGGGCAGATAGCGGGCGGCCGCCTCGATGCCGGGCAGCGAGGGCAGCGAGGGCGGCAGCAGCGCGGCCTGCAGACCGTGCGCCAGGCGATGCTTCGCGTCGTAGAGGCGGGCCCGGTCCAGCGCCTGCGCGACGAGCCCGCTGATACTCACCAGCACGGCCCGCTCGTCGGCCGGGAAGGGATGCGGGGCGGTGTACGCCATGACCCAGGTGCCGATCGGCCGCCCGGACGCGATGAGCGGCAGGTACGCCCAGGCCGCCATCCCGCCGGCCGGCCGCTGGTCGGGGTAGAGGCGGGCCAGGTCCCGCTGGGACGCGAAGAAGGCCGGCACCCCGGTCCGCAGGGCGTGCGTGCCGGGCGTGTGCTCGGCCAGCGACATCCCGTCGAACCGTTCCAGCTCCCGCGGGTCCGGGTAGCCGCGCTGACCGAGCACGTGCAGCCGGCCGGCCCCGGAGCCGAGCATCACCAGCCCCTGGCCGCCGACGGCGGGCACGATCTCGTCGGCGACCAGCTGCACCACGTCCTGTACGCCGACCGCCTCGGTGAGCGACCCGGCCAGGCTCAGCACCTGGGAGATGGAGACGAGCCGGGTGCCGGTGTCCCCGTGCTGGAAGGCCACGGCCCCCTCCCGGGCCACCGCCCGCGCCCGGGTGATGCGCAGGCTCAGCCCGCTCGCGCTGGGGTGGAACCGGAACGACAGCCAGTCCGAGGGCGGCCGCAGCGCCACGAACGCCGTCGCGCGCTGGCTGACCAGCGCCGCCTGGTAGCGGTCCTCGTAGACCGGATCGTTCAGCCAGGGCACCGACGCCCACAGCTGGGTGCCGAGCAGGGCGCTGACCGGCAGCCCCAGCAGGTCGGCCCCCGCCGCGTTGACGAAGGTGATCCGCCCCTGCAGGTCCAGCGCGCACAGCCCGTACGGCAGCCGGGCCACCATCCGCGTGGCCTCGGCCGTGCCCAGGGTCCCCGCCGGGTTCGTCATCGGCGCCGGGGCGAGCAGGTCGGGTTCCGGCCGGACCGGGTCGCCCTTCTCCTGGGCGCGTTCCAGCCGCCTCGCGAGCCGGCCGCAGGCCGACATGAGGCGCTCCCGCTTCTCCTCGGGCAGCTCGGGGGAGTGCGTGCCGGGCCAGGTCACGAAGACCGCCCCGTACACGGCGCGGTCGGTCGCCACCGGCATCGCGGCCAGCGCGAACGGGTAGGGCAGCACCACCGAGATCCGCGGATAGCGGCGCGCCATGTCCTCCTCGCCGCTCACCCACACCAGCTGCCGGTGGCGCACCGCCTCCGCCACCGGGACGGGCGCCGTCAGCCCCAGCCGCTCCCAGGGGGCCGCGAAGGTCCGGGGCAGCCCGGCCATCACCGCCATCTCCAGCACCGGCTCGCCGGGGACCAGCAGGTACACCGCCCCCGAGAACGCGTCGACGTCGTCCATGAGCGTGGCGAGGGTCAGCGAGAGCAGGGGCCGGCCGGACGGTGCCGCGCCCCCGGACGCCTGACCGTCGGACACGCCGACCACCTCCTCCTCGGGCACAGGAGGGCGCCCTGAGCCCAAGGCTCTCCCGCGGGCACGCTTCTCGCACGGTGGGGGCGCCCGTACGCGCAGAGGGCGCGCCCGGCCCCCGGGCGCCGGAGCCGGCCGCCGCCGCGCCCCCGCGCGCACACAGCGTGACCCCCTGTCGGCGGAATCCGCGGCGGGCGCCGGGAACTCCCTGTGACGCCCTGGGGAGGCCCCGGCGGAGCCGCCCGTACGGCTCCGCGCACGCCCGTTCGGTGCGTCCTGCGACTTCGTGTCGGTCACAGGGGCTGCGCCCGCGCCCCATAAGCGCTGTAATGACGGACGTGGTCAGTGAGGGCGGTGCGGGACGCAGCACGAGAACGTTGCGTGCCGAGCTTGCCCTCAGGGCGCTGCGCGCGGACCTCCGCTCCCCCGAGCGACTGCGGAGCGTACTCGAACAGGCACTCGTCTACGGCGGTGCGGCCCTCGCCGTCGTGTACGCGCCGGGGGAGCACGGTGACCAGCTGTGCCTGATCGAGTCCGCCGGCGTACCCCGGTCCCTGTACGGCGTGCGCGACAGCTATCCGCTCGCGGGCACCTCGCCCGCGGCCGACGCCTACCGCGCCGGCCGGCCCGTGTGGCTCGGTCCGGCGGAACTCGCCCTGGTGCCCGGCGGCGCCCGGCACACCCCGGCGGGCGACCACTGGCTGGCCGCCCTGCCGCTGCCGCCCGACCGGCGCGGCGGGGGCTGCCTGGTGGCCGTGAGTGAGAACCCCGGCGGCTTCGGCACCGAGGACCGCAAGTGTCTGGAACTGTTCGCCGAGGCGGTCTCCTTCCCGCCCCCGGCCGACGCGGACGGCACCGAGGTGCTGCCCAGCTCGTTCAGCCTGGCCATGGACTCGGGGCGGGTCGAGGTCGACGACGAGATGCTGGAGCTGTTCGGGCTCGTGCGCGACGACTTCGACGGCAAGGTCGAGAACCTGCTGAGGATGACCGTGCCGGAGGACCTGCCCACGCTGATGTCCGTGGTCGAGGCCGACCACATGTCCCTCGGCGAACGCGAGCTGGAGTTCCGCATCCTGCAGCCCTCCGGCGAGCAGCGGTGGCTGCGGCTGCGCGCCCGGCTGCTGCCCGCCGCCGACGGACGCCCGTCCCGGCTGGTGGGCACCGTCACCGACGCCTCCAAGCTGCGCTCCGGCGGCAACGAGGTGGCCCGCGTCCAGCGCCTCGCCGCCGCCCTCGCCACCGCGCGCACCGTCCGCGACGTCGGCCAGGCGGTCGTCACCGCCCTGCGCCGGCCCCTGACGGCCGACCGCATCGCCCTGGCCGAGCTGGAGGGCGACCGGCTCGTCGTCACCGTCCTGGACCCGCCCGAACCGGAGGCCTGGCCCGAGGTGTGGCGCACCGAGTGGCGCTCGGAGTGGCCCGACGCCCCCGTCCGCACCATGCCGACCCTCGGCGCCGCCCTGCGCGAGGGGCGCGCCGCGATCTGGCCCGCCGGCACCCCGCTGGAACCGGCGCTCGCCGAGGTCGGCCCCGGCGGCCTCGCCGTCCTGCCGCTGCCGGCCGGCGGCCGCATGGCCGGGGCCTGCCTGATCGGCTGGGACAGCCCGCACGACTTCGGCCCCGACGAGCGCGCCCTGCTCACCGCCTCCGCGGGCCTCGCCGGGCAGGCCCTGATGCGCGCCCACGCCTTCGACGCCGAGCACGAACTCGTCGGCATGCTCCAGCGCACCCTCCTGCCGCGCAGGCTGCCGCCGCTGCCCGGCGCCGAGGCCGTCGCCCGCTACCTGCCCACCACGGCGGGCCTGGAGGTCGGCGGCGACTGGTACGACGTGATCCCGCTGCCCGACAACCACGTCGCCCTGGTCATCGGCGACGTCCAGGGGCACAACGCCCAGGCGGCCACCCTGATGGGCCAGATGCGCACCGCCCTGCGCGCGTACGCCGTCGAGGGCCATCCCCCGGACGTGGTCGTCTCGCGCGCCAACCGGCTGCTCACGGGCATGGAGACCGACCTCTTCGCCACCTGCTGCTACGTCGACGTCGACATGGCGGAGGGCACCGCCTGGTGCGTACGCGCCGGGCACCTGCCGCCGGTGCTGCGGCACCCGGACGGCACCACCGACATCGTCGTCACCGAGGGCGGGCCGCCCCTCGGCGTCGTCACGCAGGCCGACTTCCCGATGAGCCCGCTGCCGCTGCGGCCCGGCACCGTGGTCGCCCTCACTACCGACGGCCTCGTGGAGTCCGCCGAACTCGACCTGGAGGACGGCCTGAACCGGCTGGCCGGGCAACTGGCCGCCGCCGACCCCGCCCGCCTCGGGCTCGTCGCGGACGCCCTGCTCACCGGCGCCAACCGCAGCGACGACGTGGCCCTGCTCCTGATGCGCTACGACGGCCTCGCCCTCAAACCGCTGCGCGAGAGCTGGACGGTGTGGCGGGTCCCCGAGGCCGTCCGCCACGCCCGCCGCTTCACCCGCCGCGCGCTGCGCGCCTGGCGCGTCACCGACGAACCCGACGCCGTCCTGCTGATCGTCTCCGAGCTCGTCACCAACGCCCTGGTGCACACCGACGGGCAGATCCGCCTCGACCTCACCCTCATCGACAACCGCCTGCGCGTGGCGGTCGCCGACGTCTCGCCGCGTACGCCCATCAAGCCCACCAGCATCGGCTGGGAGGCCACCGGCGGCCGGGGCATCCTCCTCGTCGAGGCGCTCTCCGCCAGCTGGGGGACCGTGCCGGTCAGCGGCGGCAAACAGGTGTGGGCCGAGCTCCCGCTGACCGCACCCCCGCCGCAGGGACCCACCCGGGACTGAGCGGGCAGACTGGTCCGCATGCGCCTCCTGCTGATGTCCGACACCCACCTGCCCAAGCGGGCCAGAGAAATCCCCGCGCCGCTCCTCGCCGAACTCCCGCGCGCCGACGTGGTGGTGCACGCCGGGGACTGGGTGGACACCGCGACCCTGGACCTCCTGGAGAGCCGCTCGCACCGGTTGCTCGGTGTGTACGGCAACAACGACGGCCCCGGCCTGCGGGCCCGCCTGCCCGAGGTCGCCCGCGCCGACCTCGACGGCCTGCGCCTCGGGGTGATCCACGAGACCGGCGCCGCCCAGGGCCGGGATCAGCGGTGCGCCGAGCGCTTCCCCGACCTCGACGTCCTGGTCTTCGGCCACAGCCACATCCCCTGGGACACCACGGCCGCCACCGGACTGCGCCTGCTCAACCCCGGCTCGCCCACCGACCGCAGGCGCCAGCCGCACTGCACGTACATGACCGCGACCGTGACGGCCGGCCGGCTCGCGGACGTCGTACTGCACCGCCTGCCGCCGCGCGTCCCGCGCTAGCGCGGGTGGATCTCCCCGGCCGTCGCCGTCAGCGGGGCGCCGGTGCCGCCCCAGCGCAGCGCGACGATCTCGGCGGCCACGGACACGGCCACCTCCTCCGGGGTGCGCGCCCCGAGATCGAGGCCGACCGGTGAGCGCAACCGGGTCAGTTGGTCCGGCGTCAGCCCGCCGTCCCGCAGCCGCTTCAGCCGGTCGTCGTGCGTACGGCGGCTGCCCATCGCCCCGATGTACGCGGCCGGGCGGCGCAGCGCCTCCTCCAGCAGCGGCACGTCGAACTTCGGATCGTGGGTGAGGACGCAGATCACCGTGCGGTCGTCGGTGTCCGTGCCCGCCAGGAAGCGGTGCGGCCAGCCGACGACCACCTCGACGCCCGCCGGGAAGCGTTTCGGCGTCGCGAAGACGGGCCGCGCGTCGCACACGGTGACCCGGTAGCCGAGGAAGTCCCCGATGCGGGCCACCGCCGCCGCGTAGTCGATCGCCCCGAAGACCAGCATCCGCGGCGGGGGAGCGAAGGAGTGCAGGAACACCGTCACCGCGTCCTCGCGCCGCTCGCCGCGCGGCCCGTAGTGCCGCAGCCCGGTCGCCCCCAGCGCCAGTTCGCCGCGCGCGTCGGCCGTCACGGCCACGTCCAGACCGGTGGTGCCGAGCGTCCCGGACACCTCGTCCGTCCACACGGCGAGGCTTGCGCCGCGCTCCGCCGGGCCGTCGGTCACCGTCGCCACCGTGACCGGGCGGCCCGCCGCCACCGATTCCGCGACCGCCCCGAACGACGGATCGAGGGCGGCCGTCACGGGCCGCACCAGGAGGGTGATCTCGCCGCCGCAGGTCAGCCCGACGGCGAACGCGTCCTCGTCGCTGTACCCGAAGGTCTCCAGCCGGGCCCCGCCCGACTCCACGACCTCCCGGGCCAGTTCGAAGACCGCGCCCTCCACGCAGCCGCCCGACACGCTGCCCACCACCTCGTCGCCGGGCCCGACGGCCATGGCGGCGCCGGGGTCCCGGGGCGCGCTGCGGCTGACGGCGACGACGGTGGCGAGACCGAAGGGCGCGCCCCGTGCGTACCACCGGCCGAGCGCCGGGAGGATCTCACGCATCGTCCGCTCCTCTCACCACCGCCGCCAGACGTTCCAGCGCGGCCAGACTGTGGCCCTCGACGAACGCGTCCACGCTCGGCAGCGCCGCCGCCATCCCGGCGGCCAGGGGTGCGTAACCGGGGCGGGCCTTGCGCGGATTGGCCCACACCACCCGGTGCGCCAGCCGGTGCAAGCGTCGCATCTGGGCGGCGAGCAGGCCCGGATCGCCACGCTCCCAGCCGTCCGACAGGACGACGACCACCGCGCCGCGCGCCATGCCGCGCTGCCCCCACCGGTCCAGGAAGGCCCGCAGCAGCTCACCGAGCCGGGTGCCGCCGTGCCGGTCGGGCACGGCGGACGCCACCGCGGCCAGCGCGGTGTCCGGGTCGCGATGGGCGAGCTCACGGGTCACCCGCGTCAGCCGCGTACCGATCGTGAACACCTCCGTGCGCATCCGGCCGCCGTGCGCCGCGGCGTGCGCGAACCGCAGCAGCGCGTCCGCGTACGCCGCCATCGAACCGCTGACGTCCACCAGCAGCMCCACCCGCCGCGGC
>NZ_VDFC01000014.1:48837-71382 GCF_008369065.1 Streptomyces apricus
GCTCCAGGTCGTCCCGGCTCCCGCACAGGGTGAGCCGCCCCGACCAGTACACGTCGGACCGCGCCCCCGGCCCCAGCACGTCGAGCGCGCCGATCAGCGCCTGTACGCGGTCGGGTCCCGCGTCGACCCCGGCGGCGCGCAGGGCGCGGGCGAACCCGACCAGCACGGCGGGGCCGTCGACCCCGGGCACCTCACGCGCCGCCCGTCGCGAGCAGGGCCGTCAGGTCGAGCCCGCGGGCCCGCTCCAGGTCCTCCCGGTACTTGAGCACCGAGCCCAGCGTGGCCACCGCCAGCTCCGCGTCGACCTCCGTGGCGCCCAGCGCGGCCAGCGCCTGCGCCCAGTCGATGGTCTCCGCGACCCCAGGCGGCTTGACCAGGTCCTGCGCCCGCAGCGCCTGCGCCAGGACGGTCACCTGCTCGGCCAGCCGTGCCGACGCGGCCGGCACCCGCCCGCGCACGATGGCCAGTTCGCGGGCGAAGCCGGGGTGGTCGAACCAGTGGTAGAGGCAGCGCCGCTTCAGCGCGTCGTGCACCTCCCGGGTCCGGTTGGAGGTGAGCACCACGACCGGCGGCGACTGCGCGCGCAGCGTGCCCAGTTCGGGGACCGTCACCGCGTACTCGGAGAGCAGCTCCAGCAGGAACGCCTCGAACTCGTCGTCGGCGCGGTCGATCTCGTCGACGAGCAGGACGCAGGAGTCGGTCTCCAGGGCCCGCAGCAGCGGGCGCGCGATCAGGAACCGCCGCCCGTACAGCTCGCCCTCCAGCCGGTCCGCGTCGGTGGCGCCGGTCGCCTCGGCCGCCCGCAGGTGCAGCAGCTGGCGCGGGAAGTCCCAGTCGTACAGCGCCTGCGAGGCGTCGATGCCCTCGTAGCACTGCAGGCGGATCAGCGGGGCGTCCAGCGCGCCGGCGAGGGCCGCCGCCAGCGCGGTCTTGCCCACGCCCGCGTCGCCCTCGCAGAAGATCGGCCGCCGCAGCCGCAGCGCCAGGAAGCAGGCGACCGCCAGCCCGTCGTCGACGAGGTACCCGCCCTCCTCCAGCCGGGCCCGCACCTCGCCGGGCCCGGCCGGCCACGTCCCGTGTCCGTCGCGTGCGATCGGCCTCACCCCATCCTCGCGGCGGCCAGCACCGCGCGCCGGGTGAGCGTCCGGGCGAGATGCGCCCGGTACGCGGCGGAGACCGCGGGCTCGGCGGCCGGCCGGGTCCCCTCCGCCGCCGACTGCGCGGCCCGCGCCACGCCGTCGACCCCGGCCGGCCCGGCCGCGCCCACGCCCGCCAGCGCCTCCTCGGTCGCGGTGGCCCGCAGCGGGGTGGTCCCCATGTTGGTGAGGCCGATCCGCGCCTGCGCGATGTGCCCGTCGTCGCGCCGTACGAGCGCCGCCACGCCGACCATGGCCCAGGCCTGCGCCACCCGGCTGAACTTCTCGTAGTGGAAGCCCCATCCGTCGGCCTCGTCGGTCTTCGGGACGCGCACCTCCACCAGCAGCTCGTCCGGCCGCAGCGCGGTCTGCAGGTAGTCGACGAAGAACTCCCGGGCCGGGACGGTCCGCCGGCCGTCCGGGCCCACCGCGACCAGTTCCGCGTCCAGCGCGAGGGCCACCGCCGGCAGGTCACCGGCCGGGTCGGCGTGCGCCAGCGAGCCGCCGAGGGTGCCCCGGTGGCGTACGGCCGGGTCGGCGACGGTCGCCGTGGCGGCGGCCAGCAGGCCCGCGTGGCGGCGCACCAGCGGATCGGCGACGACGGCGTGGTGCGTGGTCAGCGCGCCGATCACCAGCGTGCCGCCCTCCTCGCGGACCCCGCGCAGACCGGGTATCCGGCCGACGTCGACGACCAGTTCGGGGAAGGCGAGCCGCAGCCGCAGCAGGGGCAGCAGGCTCTGTCCGCCCGCCAGGACCTTCGCGTCCTCACCCGCGCCGGCGAGGAGGCGCACCGCCTCCTCCACACCGGTGGGCCGCGCGTACGCGAACGCCGGAGGAATCATGACCGCCCCTCCTTCTGTGCCTCCCGGCCGGCCCGGGCCGACCGCAGGGCCTCCCAGATCCGGCCCGGTGAGCAGGGCATCGCCACGTCGCGCACGCCCAGCGGCCGCAGCGCGTCCACGATCGCGTTGACGACGGCGGGCGTCGAGGCGATCGTCCCCGCCTCCCCGACGCCCTTGACCCCCAGGGGGTTGGACGTGGCGGGCGTCTCCGTGCGGTCCGTCGTGAACTCGGGCAGGTCCGGCGCGCCGGGCACCAGGTAGTCGGCCAGGCTGCCGGAGACCAGGTTGCCCTCGTCGTCGTAGACCGCCTCCTCGTACAGCGCCTGCGCGATGCCCTGCGCCAGCCCGCCGTGCACCTGGCCCTCCACGATCACCGGGTTGACCACCCGGCCGACGTCGTCCACGCAGACGTACGAACGGATCGAGGTCCGCCCGGTCTCCGTGTCGACCTCGACCGCGCACAGGTGGGTGCCGTGCGGATAGGAGAAGTTGTCCGGGTCGACCAGGTGCTCGGCGTTGACGGTCGGCTCCATCCCGTCGGGCAGGTCGTGCGAGGAGAACGTCTCGAAGGCGACCTCCTGGATCGTCCGGCGCGCCTCGGGCGAGCCCTTCACCGAGAACACGCCGTCGGCGAAGTCCAGGTCGCGCTCGTCGGCCTCCAGCAGGTGCGCGGCCACCCTGCGCGCCTTCTCGACCACCTTCCGCGCCGCGTGGTGGACCGCCGTGCCGCCGACGACCAGCGACCGCGACCCGTAGGTGTCCATGCCCTGCGGCGCCGAGCGGGTGTCGCCGTGCACGACCTCCACGTCCTCGAAGGGCACCCCGAGCACGTCGGCGGCGATCTGGCTCCAGCAGGTCTCGTGCCCCTGCCCGTGCGGACTGCTCCCGGTGACCACCTCGACCTTGCCGGTGGGCAGCATCCGGATGCTCGCCGCCTCCCAGCCGCCCGCCGCGTACCGCAGGTCGCGCAGCACCCGGCTCGGCGCGAGCCCGCACATCTCGGTGTACGTGGACACGCCGATGCCGAGCCGTACCGGGTCGCCGCTCTCGGTGCGCTTGGCCTGCTCGGCCCGCAGCTCGTCGTACCCGAACAGGGCGAGCGCCTTGTCGGTGGCGGCCTCGTAGTCGCCGCTGTCGTAGGTCAGCCCCGAGACGGACGTGTACGGGAACTCCTCGTGCCCGATCCAGTTGCGGCGCCGCAGCTCCACCGGGTCCAGGCCCACCTCGACGGCCAGCTCGTCCATGATCCGTTCGATGGCGTACGTGGCCTCCGGACGCCCGGCGCCCCGGTACGCGTCCGTGGGCGTACGGGTCGTGAACACCCCGGTGCAGCTGAACTCGTACGCGTCCATCTTGTAGATCGCCGGGTACATGAAGGCGCCCAGGATCGGGATGCCCGGGGTGACGAGCATCAGGTAGGCGCCCATGTCGGCGAGCAGGTCGACCTTCAGGCCGAGCAGTTTTCCCTCGCTCGTCGCGGCGACCTCGATGTCCTGGACCTGGCCGCGCCCGTGGTGGGTGGCGAGGTGGCCCTCCGAGCGGGACTCGGTCCACTTGACCGGCCGGCCCAGGCGCCGCGCGACGTCGAGCGCGACCACCTCCTCGCCGTACACCTGCAGTTTGGAGCCGAAGCCGCCGCCGACGTCCGGGGCGACCACCCGCAGTTTGTGCTCGGGGACGCCGGTGACCATGGACAGCATCACCCGCAGGACGTGCGGTATCTGGGTCGCCGAGTACACGGTGTACTCGCCGGACGCGGCGAGCGGGGTGACGACGACGGCCCGCGGTTCCATGGCGTTGGGGATCAGCCGCTGCTGGAGGTAGCGGCGCCGCAGGACGACGTCGGCGCGCCGCCTGACCGCCCCGTAGTCCTCGCCGGTGGCCAGCGGCCAGACGTAGCTGCGGTTGGTGCCCTTGTCCGCGTGCACCAGCGGGGAGCCGTCGGCGAGCGCGGCCTCCAGGTCCAGCACCGGGGGCAGCGGCTCGTAGTCCACCTCGATCGCTTCGAGCGCGTCGGCGGCGGCGTACCGGTCGCGGGCCACGACGACCGCCACCGGGTCGCCCGCGTACCGGACCTCGTCGACCGCGACGGCCGGGTGGTCGGGCAGCACGATGTCCTCGGTCACCGGCCAGGCGCACGGCAGCGAGGCCGTGGTCGCGGCGAGGTCGCGGCCGGTGAACGCGGCGACGACGCCGGGCCGTCCGAGCGCGCCGGAGACGTCGACGCGGGTGAGGCGGGCGTGCGCCATGGGGCTGCGCAGGATCGCCAGGTGCAGCAGTCCGGTGACCCCGATGTTGTCGGTCCAGGTGGTCTGCCCGGTGACGAGTCGTGCGTCCTCCTTGCGGGGCCGGGACCGTCCGACCTCGCGCTCAGTGGTCCGCTCGCTCACGGCGCCACCTCCTGGGGGGAGGGTTCGGCGGCCGCGGGCCCGGCGGCTCCGGAGGCCGCGAGGACCGCGCGCACGATGTTCTGGTAGCCGGTGCAGCGGCACAGATTGCCCTCCAGGGCGTGCCGCACCTCGTCGGCGCTCGGCCCGGGGTTCTCCCGCAGGAGGTCGCGCGCGGCCATGAGCATCCCCGGGGTGCAGTAGCCGCACTGCAGCGCGTGCTGCTCGTGGAACGCCTTCTGCAGCGGGTGCCACTCCCCGTTCGCGGCGAGCCCCTGGACCGTGGTCACCTCGCTCCCGTCGGCCTGGACCGCGAGCACCGAGCAGCTCTTGGCGGTCGCCCCGTCCAGGTCGACCGTGCAGGCCCCGCAGTTGGAGGTGTCGCAGCCGATCGGCGTACCGGTCAGGCCCAGCCGGTCGCGCAGGTAGTGGACCAGCAGGAGACGGGGTTCCACCTCGTCCTCGTACGTCGTGCCGTCCACCGTCACCGAGATACGGGTCATGTGCCCTCCCAGGGAACCGTGCGAGGGAAATCAGCCACCGGACGTGATGGGCGTCACTCTAGGACCGTGTCCGGGGAGGGGCGAGGGCCGTGACAGGGGTTTGTTGACGGTTAATCCGTTGCTCCCGGACGCCGCCGCCTGCTGGACTGCGGGCGACCGGCCCACCGGGGCCGCCGACCGCAACGGAGGAGCAGCGATGCGCGGAACGTTCATGTCCACCCAGGAAGGAATCTCCCTCGTCACGAAGGACATGACACGCGGTGCACTCACTGAACCTCGGCATCCTGGCGCACGTAGACGCCGGTAAGACGAGCCTGACCGAACGGCTGCTGCACACCGTCGGGATCATCGACGAGATCGGCAGCGTCGACGACGGCAGCACACAGACCGACTCCCTCGCGCTGGAACGCCGGCGCGGGATCACCATCAAGTCCGCCGTCGTCTCCTTCGAGACCGGCGGCGTCACGGTCGACCTCATCGACACCCCCGGCCATCCGGACTTCATCGCCGAGGTGGAGCGGGTGCTGGGCGTGCTCGACGGCGCGGTGCTCGTGGTCTCGGCCGTGGAGGGCGTCCAGGCGCAGACACGCGTCCTGATGCGGACGCTGCGGCGGCTGCGCATCCCGACGCTGGTCTTCGTCAACAAGATCGACCGCCGCGGCGCCGACACCGACCGCGTCCTGCGCGCCGTCTCCGACCGGCTCACCCCGGCGATCGTGCCGCTGGGCACCGTCCGCGGCCTCGGCACGCGCGCCGCCCGAGTGATCCCGTACGCGGAACCCGCCCCCGGCCTGCTCGACCTCCTCACGGCGCACGACGACGGCCTGCTCGCCGCGTACGTGCGCGACGGCACGGTGCCGCCCGGCCGCCTGCGCGCCGCGCTCGCCGAGCAGACCGCGCGGTGCCTCGTCCATCCGGTCCTCTTCGGCTCCGCCATGACGGGCGCCGGGGTGGACGACCTGGTCCGCGGCATCGGGGAGCTGCTGCCCGCCGCCCCGGGCCGGCCCGAGGGCCCGGTGTCCGGCACCGTCTTCAAGGTCGAACGGGGAGCGGCGGGGGAGAGGATCGCGTACGCGCGGATGTTCTCCGGGACGGTACGCACCCGGGACGTGCTGGCCTTCGGCGACGGCAGCGTCCGCCGGGAGGGCAGGGTCACCGCCGTGGAGGTCTTCGCCCGGGGTGCGGCCCGCCGGGACACCTCGGTGACCGCCGGGCGCATCGGCCGGCTCCGGGGCCTCGGCGGCATCCGGATCGGCGACACCATCGGCGTACCGCGCGAGCGGGTCGCGGAGTTCGCGGATGCGGCGCCCGCGGGCCGGCAGCACTTCTCCCCGCCCACGCTGGAGACCGTGGTGGTCCCCTGCCGCCCCGCCGACAAGGGGGCGCTGCACACCGCGCTCACCCGGCTCGCCGAACAGGACCCGCTGATCGGCCTGCGGCAGGACCCCGTACGGCAGGAGATCTCCGTGTCCCTCTACGGCGAGGTGCAGAAGGAGGTCCTCCAGGCGACGCTCGCCGAGGAGTTCGGCCTCGACGTCGGCTTCCGCGGGACGACGACCCTGTGCGTCGAGCGGCCGGTGGGCAGTGGGGAGGCGGCCGAGTTCAACGGCGAGGACACCAATCCGTTCCTCGCCACGGTCGGACTGCGCGTCGACCCGGCCCCCGCCGGGGCGGGGACGGCGTTCCGGCGGGAGGTCGAGCTGGGGTCGATGCCGTACGCCTTCTTCCGGGCCGTCGAGGACACGGTGCGGGAGGCGCTCGGCCAGGGCGTCCACGGCTGGCAGGTCGTGGACTGCACGGTCACGATGACGCACTGCGGCTACTCGCCCCGGCAGAGCCATGCCCACCAGGGCTTCGACAAGAGCATGTCGAGCACGGGCGCGGACTTCCGCGGACTCACCCCGCTCGTCCTGATGGCGGCGCTGCGGCGGGCGGGCACCCGGGTGCACGAGCCGGTGCACCGCTTCCGTCTGGAAGCCCCGGCCGACACGCTCGGCATCCTCCTGCCGGTCCTCGCCGCGCTGGGGGCGGTGCCCGGGACCACGCGCACGCACGGCGCCTCGTGCGTGCTGGAGGGCACCGTCCCCGCGGCCCGGGTGCACGGCCTGGAGCAGCGGCTGCCGGGACTGACCGGCGGCGAGGGCGAGCTGGAGACGGTCTTCGACCACTACGCGCCCCTCGCCCGCGGCGCCGTGCCGCAGCGGCCGCGCACCGACCGCAACCCCCTCGACCGGAAGGAGTACCTGCTGAACGTGGCCCGGCGGATGGGCGGATGAACGCCGCAACGGGCCTTGCCGGAAGGTGACTTACTCTCAAGTCAGGATGCTTGACGGGCGGCGGGGCGCACGCGACTGTTGCGTACATGCCAATGCTGCGTGCGCGTCTGCTCGGCGTCCTCGTCCTCCTGACCGGTCTCCTGACGACCGCGGGGACCCCGTCCGCCACCGCCCTGCCGGACGACCTCTGGTTCGACCCGGCCGCCGCCGCGACCCTCACGGTCCGGGACGGCCGCTTCACCGACGGCCTGGGCCGCGAGGTCGTGCTGCGCGGCTACAACGTCTCCGGCGAGACGAAGCTGGCGGAGAACCGCGGCCTGCCGTTCGCCTCGGCCGCCGACGCCCGGAAGTCGGCGACCGCGCTGCGCGCCCTCGGCGGCGGCAACTCCGTGCGCTTCCTGCTGTCCTGGGCGTACGCCGAACCGGTGCGCGGCCAGGTGGACACCGCCTACCTGGCCGCCGCCACCGAGCAGATGCGGGCCTTCCTGGACGCCGGGATCCGGATCTACCCCGACTTCCACCAGGACCTCTACTCGCGCCACCTCTTCGACCCCGACAGCTGGTACACCGGCGACGGCGCCCCGAAGTGGGCCGTCGACGCCGGGGACTACCCGGACGAGTACTGCGGCATCTGCCCCTTCTGGGGCCAGAACATCACCTCGAACGCGGCCGTCACACAGGCGTCGCACGACTTCTGGCACAACGCGCACGGACTGCAGGACGCCTTCCTCGCCACCGCGCAGACCACCATGGCGTACCTCGAACAGCACCTGACCGACGCCCAGTTCGCGGGCGTCGTCGGCTTCGACCCGTACAACGAGCCGCACGCGGGCACCTACGACACGGGCCAGACGAGCCGGACCTGGGAGAAGGACGTGCTCCAGCCGTTCTACGCGAAGTTCCGGGCCCGGATGGACGCGGCGGGCTGGCAGGACAAGCCCGCCTTCGTGGAGCCCAACCTTTTCTGGAACGCCAACCTCGACTTCCAGAAGCAGGAGGGCGGCCTCCTCGACGCGGGCACGCTCGGCCCGCGCTACGTCTTCAACACCCACTTCTACGACCAGAAGGCCATCTCGGGCGTCTTCATGTGGGGCAAGGCCAAGGACGGACAGTACGCCGGCGACTTCAAGGCCGTGCGCGACCGGGCCGCCGCCACCGGCACCGCGGCCGTCGTCAGCGAGTTCGGCCACCCCCTCGCGGGCACCGTCGCCGACAAGGCGCCGACCGTCCTCAAGGCCATGTACCAGGCCCTCGACTCCCGTGTGCCGGGCGCGAGTTGGTGGACCAACCCCGCGCAGTCGGGGCCCGTCCTGTCCGGCTCGCAGTGGCAGTGGGACATCTACAACGGCCGGCACCGCGAGCTGATGAACGGCAACCCCGACAAGGTGCTCACCGCGGGCGACGCCTGGAACGACGAGGACCTCTCCGCGGTGCGCCTCGACGACTCCGGGACCGCCGTGCTGCGCCAGGACGCCCGCCTCCTGGACCGCGTCTACCCGAGCGCCACGGCAGGCCGCACGGCCGCCTTCACCTACGAGGACCGCTCGCGGGACGGCTCCACCACCCTGACCTGGAACCCGGTCCCGAGCACCCTGCCGCGGGTGGCCGAACTGGTCGGCTCCGGACAGTACGCGCTGCACGCGTGGCGCTCGGACGGCAGCGTGGAGCCCACCGAACTGCACCTGCCGGCCTCCTTCCCGACCGCCGCCACGACGGTCGTCTCGGACCTCGGCACCACGGCCGCGCCGCCCGCGTACACGAGGACGACCCCGGTCGCGGTCGCACGCGAACCGGGCGGCACGGGCAGCCGCCGCCTGCTGCTGACCGCCCCGGACTCGGGCGTCCTGCACTACGCCCTCGTCACCAACGGCGCGGCGGCCCCGTCCGCGGCCCTGCTGGACGCCGCCCGGGCGGAGCTGGCCGGCTGGGCGGCGGCAAAACTGGGGTGACGCGGGGGAGGGAGGTGACCACAGGGGCCAACACCGTTGTGACGCACGGACATTGACAGCGAACTCGGCCGAAACTATGAGAGGCGTACGGCCTTCGCATGGTCTGATTCCCTGGATCCTCCGTATCCGGCAAAGAGGGGTCCGTCCCCTGAAGGGGGTGCCTGATGCGTCACACGCTCAGCCCCGTACGACCCGCCCACGACTGCACCGCCGCGTGCCCCGTGCCGCTGGCGCCGCAAGCCCTGGCCCAGCTGTACGCCCGCTACCTCGAACTGTCGAAGGAACGCCGCCTGCCCAAGGGCATGACCTTCGAGGAGTACTACTCCGTATGGCGCGCGGGCCGCAGGGGGGAGAACCACGTCGGCCTCGACGACGGGGCGCTCGACCCCGGCCCCAGCTCCGACAAGCAGCTGATCACCCGTCCCACCACCCCGCTGCGCGGCACGGTGCGCACGCTGGTGCTGCTCGTCGACTTCCCCGACCGGCCGCACGACGCCGACCACGGCCCCGGCCACTACGACAGCATGCTCTTCGGCCTGGACGAGTTCCCCACCGGCAGCATGCGCTCCTTCTACCGGCAGGTCAGCGGCTTCGACACCTCGCCCAGCACCGGCATCGACATCCAGGGCGCGGTGCACGGATGGTTCCGCATGCCGCAGCCGCTGTCCTTCTACGCCGACGGCAACTCCGGCATGAACGCCAACTTCCCGCGCAACTCCCAGGGACTGGCGCGCGACGCCGTGCAGGCGGCCAAGGAGGCGGGGATCGACTTCACCTCCTTCGACGCCCTCGGCGAGGGCGTCGTCACCGCGCTGTTCGTCATCCACGCCGGGCGCGGCGCCGAGCAGACGACCCAGCGCGGCGACCTGTGGAGCCTCAAGTGGACGATCCCGGACGGCGTCGAGGTCGCGCCCGGCCTGTCGGTCCGCACGTTCCTGACCGTGCCCGAGGACTGCGCCGTCGGCGTCTGCGCCCACGAGTGGGGCCACCTGGCCGCGCGCTGGGCCGACTACTACGACACCGGACGGCAGCAGCTCACCCGCTCGGCCGGGCTCGGCAGCTACTGCCTGATGGCGGGCGGTTCCTGGGGCAACGGCGGCCTCACCCCGGTGTTCCCGACGGCCATGCTGCGGATGTTCCACGGCTGGACCGAACCCCAGGTGGTCAACAAGACCACCCGGGACATCAGGCTGCGGCCGGCCGCCGAGGACGGTGAGGCGCTGTTCGTCCAGAACCCCGCGACGATGGCCGACCACCAGTACATCCTCGTCGAGTACCGCCGCCGGCGCGGCCAGGACGCCTTCCTGCCCGACGAGGGGATCGCGGTGTACGTCGTCGACGAGTCGATCGACAACGTCAACGACGAGCAGAACCTCGCCATCGAGCTCCTCCAGGCCGACGGCAAGAGGGACCTCTCGCGGATGTTCGGCCGCGGCAACCGGGGCGACAGCGACGACCTCTACCCCTTCGGCGACCGGAACACGGTCGGCGAGGCGACGGAGCCGCCCCTGGCCCTGCCCGACGGCACCTGGACGGGCGTCACCATCGAGACGGAGGGCACCCCCGGGGCCGAGGAGATGACGGTGCACATCACGGTCGCCTGACCTCCGGCCCGCTGCCCCGGCAGCCGGGCGGGGTTTCTCAGGCTCCGGCCAGCCGGTCCACCGCGGCGAGGACGGGACGTACCCCGTCCTCGCCGCGCAGCCGGCCGGCCAGCTCCTTCGCGCGCCGGGCGTACGAGGGCTCCGTCACCGCGCGCGCCACGGCGCCGGCGAGCGCGTCGGCGGTCAGCCCGCGCAGCGGAACCGCCGCCGGGGCGACCCCGAGCGAGACGAGCCGTGCCGCCCAGAACCCCTCGTCGAACTGGACCGGCACCGGCACGGTCGGCACACCGGTGCGCAGCACCGCCGCGGTCGTGCCCGCGCCCGCGTGGTGCACCACCGCGGCCAGGTGCGGGAAGAGCGCCGCGTGCGGCACCTCGCCGACGGTGAACACGTCGTCACCGCCGGCGGACAGCCCGGCCCAGCCCCGCTGCACGACGCCCCGCATCCCGGCCGCGCGCAGGGCCCTGACGACCTCCGCGCTCAACCGCTCGGCGTCGGGCACGGTCGCACTGCCGAGACCGAAGAAGACGGGCGGCGGCCCGGCGTCGAGGAAGTCCCGCAGCGCGTCCGGCAGCCGGGGCGCGGGATCGTACGGCCACCAGTAGCCGGTGACGTCCAGACCGGGCCGCCAGTCGCGGGGCCGCGCCACCACCAGGGGGCTGAAGCCGTGGTGGACCTGCCAGTCGTCTCGCCGGCGGGCGCGCCGTGCGGCCCGCGCGCCGAGCGGCGCGAGCCCGAACCGGGCCCGCAGGTCCCGCGTCGCGGCGGCGAAGATCCCGTCCACGGCCCGGTTGACGGCGCGCCCCGCGAGCCGGTTGCCCGTGGCGCCCAGCGAGCGGGTTCCCGTCACCGGGGGTGCGAACTCACCCGTGGGGGCCAGCGGTTGCAGGAAGACGCCCATGCTCGGCAGCCCGTACCCCTCGGCCAGGGTCCGGCCGAGCGGCGCGAGCGAACTCGACAGCAGCAGCACGTCGGCGGCGCCGGCCGCGGCCACCAGGTCGTCCGCCATCCGCCCCACCAGCGACCGCGTCATCCCGGCCAGCCGGACCAGCTTGCCGGCCCCGGTGGCGCTGCGGTGCAGCGCCCGCCCGCGGGCGGACTCCAGCTCGGCCCGCGGATCCACCGGCAGGGCACGGAAACCCAGGCCGGCGGCGGTCACCAGGGGCTCGAAGCGCCCGTGGGTGACCACCGTGACCTCGTGCCCGCCGCGCGCCAGCCCGTGTCCGAGCCCCGTGTACGGCGCGGCGTCACCGCGTGATCCCGCCGTCATGATCGCTACTCGCACGACGGCCAGTATGGGGCTCCGGGCGGGACGCGGGGAACGGCGCGACCGGCCACGGACGGACCACGGGCACCGCACGGCCTCATGCCGCCCCCGTCACGGCCGGACGGCGGCGACGGCGGCCCTTGTCACGGCCGGACGGCCGTGACGACCAGGGCCGCGGCCAGGACGAGGACGGCCGTCCCGCACAGGAACGTCGCGAGGAGGCGCCGCCGCAGCCCGCGGTAGACCTCCTCGTACTCGCTCCGCAGGTGCGCGGCCCGCCGGGCCGTACGCCTCCAGGAGTCCCGCGCGAGCGACACGTACTGCTCGGCGAAGCCCTCCTCGATCTCGGCGCGCTGGCTGTCGGTGAGCCACTCGAACCGCCGGGTGAAACGCCCGGCCGCACGGCGCCCCTCGCCCAGGGTCGCCTCGACCAGGAGGTGCCCCTCCAGCTCGTTGATCAGCGCGCCCGTGTCGATCGGCCGGTCGTCCATGGCGGTCACCGCAGAATCCTCTCCGCCGCGGGCAATTGACGGCCCGCGGTACCGATTTCGGGGTGGTGCAGGTCGAAGGCCGGGGATTCGGAACGGATGCGCGGCAGGGTGATGAAGTTGTGCCGCGGCGGCGGGCAGGACGTCGCCCACTCCAGGGAACGGCCGTAGCCCCACGGGTCGTCGACCTCGACCTTCTTGCCGTACTTCGCAGTCTTCCAGACGTTGTAGAGGAAAGGCAGCAAGGACAGTCTGAGGACGAAGGAGAAAATACTGGAGACCGTATTCAGGACCGTCAGTCCTTCCACGGCCAGATAATCGGGAATTCGGCGCTGCATTCCGTTCGTGCCCAGCCAGTGCTGGACGAGGAAGGTGCCGTGGAAGCCGGTGAACAGCGTCCAGAAGGTGATCTTCCCGAGGCGTTCGTCGAGCATCTTGCCGGTGAACTTCGGCCACCAGAAGTGGAAGCCGGAGAACATCGCGAACACCACCGTGCCGAACACCACGTAGTGGAAGTGCGCCACCACGAAGTAGGAGTCCGAGACGTGGAAGTCCATCGGCGGCGAGGCCAGGATGACACCGGTCAGACCACCGAAGGTGAAGGTGATCAGGAAGCCGGTGGCCCACAGCATCGGGGTCTCGAAGGACAGCGAGCCCCGCCACATGGTGCCGATCCAGTTGAAGAACTTCACGCCCGTCGGTACCGCGATGAGGAAGGTCATGAAGGAGAAGAACGGCAGCAGTACTCCGCCGGTGACGTACATGTGGTGGGCCCACACCGTCACCGACAGGCCCGCGATGGCGATGGTCGCGCCGATCAGGCCCATGTAGCCGAACATCGGCTTGCGGGAGAAGACCGGGATGACCTCACTGATGATGCCGAAGAACGGCAGCGCGATGATGTACACCTCGGGATGCCCGAAGAACCAGAACAGGTGCTGCCACAACAAGGCGCCGCCGTTGGAGGCGTCGAAGATGTGGGCGCCGAACTTGCGGTCCGCCTCCAGCGCGAACAGAGCCGCGGCCAGCACGGGGAAGGCCAGCAGCACCAGCACCGCGGTCAGCAGCACGTTCCACACGAAGATCGGCATGCGGAACATCGTCATGCCCGGGGCGCGCATGCAGATGATGGTGGTGATGAAGTTGACCGCGCCCAGGATGGTGCCGAAGCCGGAGAACGCCAGACCCATGATCCACATGTCGGCGCCGATACCCGGCGAGCGCACCGCGTCCGAGAGCGGGCTGTAGGCGAACCAGCCGAAGTCGGCCGCGCCCTGGGGGGTGAGGAAGCCGCCCACCGCGATCAGCGAGCCGAACAGGTACAGCCAGTAGGCGAACATGTTCAGCCGCGGGAACGCCACATCCGGCGCGCCGATCTGCAGCGGCATGATCCAGTTCGTGAAGCCCGCGAACAGCGGGGTGGCGAACATCAGCAGCATGATCGTGCCGTGCATCGTGAACGCCTGGTTGAACTGCTCGTTCGACATGATCTGCGTGCCGGGACGAGCCAGCTCGGCGCGCATGAGCAGCGCCATGACGCCGCCGATGCAGAAGAACGCGAACGACGTGACCAGGTACAGCGTGCCGATCGTCTTGTGGTCCGTGGTGGTCAGCCATCGGACGGCGGCGGAGCCGGAACGGCGGCCCGCACGTGAGGGCGCGGACGCCGGGGTGACAGTGTTGCTCTCCATGCCCCGCCTGTGTCCGACGGCCGTCCCGGCGTCACGCACGGGAGGAGCGACAAGGATCACCAAAAAGGGTGTGACGATCGAGGGACAGCCGGACACCTACGGAACATGAGCAACGACGAGGTCTTCGCCGCTGCCTATCGCGAGCACTACTGGGCGGTCAGCCGCTATGTTGCGCGGCGACTGGACGGCAGGACGAGCGAGGTCGAGGAAGTGGTGGCGGAGGTCTTCGCCGTCGCCTGGCGGCGCCGTGCCGACCTGCCCGCGTCCCCCCTTCCCTGGCTGTACGGGGTGGCCCGCAACTGCCTGTCCAACGCGGTACGCGGCTACGGGCGCCGTCGGCGGCTGGTGGACCGGCTCGTGAACGACGAGAGCGCGCACCGCAGGCAGATCGCGGCCGGTCCCGACGCCGAGCGGCCCGCGGCCTGGGTGCACGACGCGCTGACCAGGCTCTCCCCGGCCGACCAGGAGGTGCTGCGGCTCACCGCCTGGGAGGAGCTCGGGACCGAGGAGGTCGCCGTGGCCCTCGGCTGCGGCACCCGGGCGGCGGCGATGCGGCTGCACCGCGCGCGCCGTCGCCTCAGAGCCGAGATCGACCGCATGCGTGTCCTCGCGGCCCCGGACGCCGGGCCGTCCCGGCGCGACGCCCGCCACGTCACCCCGAAGGAGCAGGGCCATGGCTGACGAACTCGAAGCACGTGCGCGCGGAGCACATGAGCTCGGAGCACGTGCGCATGGAGCACATGAGCTCGGAGCGTGCGAACTCGGGGCGCTGCGCGACGCCGACCCGGTGCCGCGCGACGATCCCCGGTTCGGGGAGGGCCCGCTGAGCCGGGAGGCCGAGGACCGCCTCCGGGAGCTGATGGGGCGGACGGACGACGCGCCCACCCCGTCAGGAAGCGGCTCCGGCCCGGCTGGGGCGCGTCGTCCGTCCGCCCCATCAGCTCCCGGGGGCCCTGCCGGGTCCTGCCCGGTCCTGCCGGATGAGGTCCGCTGATCGTCCGCGGGTGCGTCGTGGCCGGGCGCGCGTCAGGGCAGGTGAGTGGGGAGGCGGAGACTGAAGTGCGCGCCGCGGGCGCTCGGAACGATCTCAAGGGTGCCGCGGTGGACGGCGGCGATGCGCTGGGCGATGGCCAGGCCGAGGCCGACACCGCCGGTGTCCTGGGTGCGGGCGTCGTCGAGGCGGGTGAAGCGTTCGAAGATCCGCCGGTGGTCCTCGGGCGGGATGCCGGGGCCGTCGTCGAGGACGTCGACCACCGCCGTGCCGTGGTGGGGGTCGTGGGTCAGACGGACGGTGATGGTCCCGGTCGCGTAGCGTTCGGCGTTGTCGAGGAGATTGCCGATGACGCGGGCCAGCAGGGCCGGGTGGCCCTGCACGGCGACGGGGCCGGGCCCTGTGCGCAGGTCGATGCCGATGCCGTGCGGTGGCCGGCGGCGGACGGTCTCCTCACGTACGACGTCGGTGAGGTCGACGGTCCGCCGCGGTTGCCGGTCGCCCTGCTCGGCGTCGAGGCGGGCCAGGAGCAGCAGGTCCTCGGTCAGTTCCTGTACCCGCATGGTGTCCTGGTGGGCCGCGTGGACGACCCGGGGCCAGTCGGCGGCATCGGGCCGGTTGAGGGCGAGTTCGAGTTCGGTGCGCAGGCAGGCGAGCGGGGTGCGCAGTTCGTGCGAGGCGTCCGTGGTGAACTGCCGCTGCCGGCCGACGGCGGCCTGCAGCCGGTTCAAGGTGGTGTTCATCGTCGTGGCGAGGCGCGCGATCTCGTTGCCCGCGCGGGGAACGGGCACGCGCCGGTCGAGATGGTGGGCGCTGAGTTCGGCGAACTCGGCACGGATGGCCTCGACCGGGCGCAGCACGCGGCCGACCGCGAACCAGGTGCTGCCCGCGATCAGGCCCACGAGTGCCAGTGTTCCGCCGGCCAGGGACCACACGACGGTGTCCAGCTGGGCCTGTTCGGCTTCGAGCGAGTAGGTCAGCACGACGTAGCCGGGAAACTGGGGATAGGCGTTGGGCCGCTGTATGGGCGCCGAGGGGGTCCAGGGCCCGAGGGACAGTGCTCCCTGGTGGCTGAGTGCGTCGTACATCGCGTCGTGACCGGACGGTCCGGGCGCGCCGGAGGACGACAGGTCGTAGGGCTTCATGCAGAAACTGATGCGCTGATCGCCCGGGGCAGGGGGTGAGGTGGAACCGCATCGCGATATGCGTTCGCGGTCGTAGGTCGCTCGATCGCCCTTCACCTCCACGCGCCACCAGGGTCCGGGCTCCGCGCTGCGCTGCTGGGCGCCCTCAAGGATCGAGCTCCGTACCGCGAGCGCCGTGCCGGTGGCGGCCGCGGCCAGGGGCAGCACAGCGATCACCGTGGCCAGGAGGGTCAGCCTCATGCGGATGGTGGAGGGGTACAGCCGGCGCAGCAGGGGAAGCAGGTGCATCCATTTCATCGTGGTGTGCCTCCGTTCGCGTCCAGCCGGTAGCCGACGCCCCGGACGGTACGGATCGAACGCTGCCGGAAGGGGGTGTCGAGTTTGCGGCGCAGGGCGCTGACGTAGACCTCGACGATGTTGACGTCGCCGTCGAAACGGTCGTCCCAGACATGTTCGAGGACCTCGCACTTGGACACCGTCTCGCCCGCGCGGCCGGCCAGGTACTCCAGAACGGCGAACTCACGCGCGGTCAGGGCTATGTCGTGGCCGCCACGTCGGCAGTGGTGGCCGGCAGGGTCGATCTCCAGGTCTCCGACGCGCATCACGGTGGGCCGCTCGGGGCGGCCCCGGCGGATCAGGGCGCGCAGCCGGGCCGCGAGCGCGACGAAGGAGAACGGCTTGGTGACGTAGTCGTCCGCGCCGGTGTCCAGGCCCTCGGCCTGGTCGTACTCGCCGTCCTTGGCGGTGAGCATCAGGACTGGCGTCCACACCCCCTCCTGACGCAGCTGGGCGCACAGCCGCAGGCCGTTCAGGTGCGGCAGCATCACGTCCAGCACGAGCACGTCGTATGCGTTGGCCAGCGCCAGTTCCAGGCCGCGTGGACCGTCGTGGGCCGTGTCGACGGCGTACCCCTCGCCGACCAGGCCCCGGCACAGCAGCTCCGCCAACCGCCGGTCGTCCTCGACCACCAGTATCCGCATGCCCTCAGCATGACCGACCGGTCCTGTGGAGAACCTGAAAGCCCCTCAGGAACCTTCAGGCTCCCCACAGTTGAGTTGTGCCACTGTCCTCTCACGGCCCACCGAGGTCCCGCGGGCCGGCCGGCCCGGACGCCGTCCGCTACCACCCTGCTCCGAACTGCGCGCGCTCACACACCTGACGGGCGAGCGAAGCCCGCTCCCCGACACAGACAGAACAGAGACGAGGAACCATGCGCACTGCGTTGATGAAAGCCGTCGTCGGTACGACCGCTGCTCTGGGACTCGCGGCCGGAAGCCTGATCGGAGCGAGCGCCGGTCTCGCTGCCGCTCAGCCGGCCGTGAGCTCCGCCGGCGGCGTCCAGAACGTCGCCTCCCCGGCATCGGCCCTGGCATCGAACAACCTCGGGCTCGACACGGCCCGGGCCAAGAACTGGCAGTGCTGGCTGCGGACCCTGGGATTCAGCCCCGGCGCGATCGACGGGGACCTCGGCACCAACAGCTGGAAGGCGGCGCAGCGCATGCTCAACGCCAGGAACCTCGGAGCCGGTGCCGTCGACGGGGACCCGGGGTACAACACGATCAGTGCGCTGCAGCGCTACCTGAACTGGTTCGGCTACGGCCTCCAGGTCGACGGGGACCCCGGCCCGCTGACCCGGGCGGCGTTCTGGGACTTCAACGCCACCGGCTGCTGATCCCGGCCGCCGGGGCTGGCAGGAGCAGGATGCGGTCCTCCTCACGGGGGCGGTCCAGGTTCCCCGGGAGTTCCCGCTCGATGCGCTCGCGGAACCCGTCCGGACCCTCGACTGGACGGCCCGCGGCGGGGCACAGTCCTCCTCGGACGCCGGACGCGAAAAGACGCCGAAAGAGGCCGAAAATCGCCGAAGGCACGGAAAGACCAGGACATGAGTGGGACCACACGCCCCCGAGGAGCCGACGTGACCAGCTGGGCCGGGCGGACCGCCGCCGAGATCGCCGCCGCCGTACGCGAGGGGCGGGCCACACCCCGCGAGGTGGTGGCGGAGCACCTCGCACGGATCGAACTGCTCGACGTGCGCGTCGGCGCCTTCCGGCAGCTGCGTACGGCCGCCGCGCTCGCCGAGGCGGACGAGGTGGCGGCCCGCCCGGACCTGGCCGCACTGCCCCTGGCGGGCGTGCCGGTGGCGGTCAAGGACAATCTGCCCGTACGCGGCGAGGCCACCCGCAACGGCAGTGCGGCGAGCGGGGACGCCCCGGCCGGCGAGGACCACGTCACGGTGGCCAGGCTGCGGGCGGCGGGCGCCGTCGTCGTCGGCCTGACCAACGTGCCCGAGCTCTGCGTCTTCGGCACCACGGACGGCGTGCACGGCACGGCCCGCAACCCGTGGGACACCACGCGCACGGCGGGCGGCTCCTCCGGGGGCAGCGCGGCCGCGGTCGCCGCGGGCATGGTGCCGCTGGCCCTCGGCAACGACGGCATGGGCTCGCTGCGGATACCCGCCGCCAACTGCGGCCTGATAGGCCTCAAGCCGGGACACGGCACGGTCCCGGCGGGGATCGGCCGCGGCGACTGGTTCGGGATGTCCGAGAACGGACCGCTGGCGACGACGGCCGAGGACGCCCGGCTGATGTTCGCGGTCCTGGCCGGCACGGACGGCGCGGGCACGGGCGCAGCCGCCACGGACACCGCGGGCACGGGCGCCGGCGCCCTCTCGGTCGCGGTCTCCGTGCGCAGTCCGCTGCCCGGGGTCACCGTCTCCCGGCCCTACGCGGACACGGCCCGCGCGGCGGCCGGGGTGCTGGCCGGCGCGGGGCACCGGGTCAGGCGCGCGGACCCGCCGTACCCGGTGTGGCTGGGTACGACCTCGCTGGCGCACTGGACGGCCGGGACGGCGGTGGACGCCGAGGGGCTCGATCCCCGGCGGCTGACGCGGCGGACGCGCGTCCACGCGGGGATGGGCCGGCGGTTCGTCGACTCGGTACGGACCGGTGTGCGGCGGCAGCAGTTGCGGGAGCGGCTGACGCCCTTCTTCGAGGAGCACGAGGTGCTGCTCACCCCGGCGCTGGCGCGGCGGGGACCGGCCGCCGCCGAGTGGCACAAGCGGGGCTGGCTGCCGAACCTGCTGGTCAACACCGCCTACTCGCCGCTGACACCGCCGTGGAACCTGACGGGGTGGCCCGCGATGGTGATGCCGTTCGGGACGCTGCCCTCCGGCATGCCGGGTGCGGTCCAGCTGGTGGGGCGGCCCGGGAGCGAGACGCTGCTGCTGGAGCTGGCGGCCCAGTTGGAGGAGCTGCGCCCCTGGACGCGGACGGCCCCGCTGGGCGTCCCCGCCCAGGAGGAGGCGGAGTAGGGCCGCCGCGGGCGGCGTAGGGCTGCGCGGGTACGCGGCGGCGCAGGGCTGCGCGGGTACGCGGGACCGGTCGCGCCGGTTCCGGTTCAGAGCGCCCTGTGCATGACGTGCAGTCCCACCCTGCCGTGCATCGGGTGGTCGTAGGCGTCGGGGATCGTCCCCACGATCGTGAAGCCCAGGGAGGTCCAGAGTTTCACGGCCGGGTTGGTCTCCACCACGGCGTTGAAGACCATGGCCCGGTAGCCGTCCGCCTCGGCCGTGTGCAGGACGTGCTCGGCCAGGGACCGGCCGACGCCCTGGCCCGTACGGTCGGGGTCGACCATGAAGCCGGCGTTGGCCACGGCTTTCGCGGGGCCGCCGTAGTTCGGGCCGACGTAGGCGGAGCCGACCACGGCGCCCGAGGCGTCCTCGGCGACGAACACGCGCTTGCCCGGCGCCATCCACAGGGCGCGGGCGTCCTCCCGGGAGGTGTCCGGGTCCCAGGTGTACGTCTCGCCCGCGGCGACGATGCGGTGCCAGAAGGGCCAGATCCGCGGCCAGTCCTCGGTCGTGGCTTCTCTGATCGGCATGGACCCGAGTCTGGCACGTCCATGCCGGTCAGCGATCGGACGGGTCCCGGTGCGGACCCGGCCGGTTCAGTCCACGCTGGGCAGGATGTGCGGCTCGGCGAGGTCGTCCTCGTAGCCCGCCAGCCGGATCGGGGCGGACCTGGCCCACACGTCCAGGCTCCCGAGCTTCTCCGCCCGGCCTCCGAGCTTCGTCCGTTCCTTGGGGCCCTGTTCGAGGTTCTTGGTCTCCGGTGTCACCGCGCACTCCTTATGTGTCGGGTCACCCTCGGGGCGTGCAGGACCACTCTGCCGTCGGTCGCTCGACGCCCGCTCGGGTCTGGGTACAGGCATTTCGGACGCGGTGGCGCCGGTCGACTCTCATGAGAGCAGGCCGTGGTGACTGGCATGTCCCGGGACGGACCGTGGGTGTGGGTGGAACCCAGAAGAGCTGTCCGTCCCGTACAGGGTAACCAAATGAGCGGGCCTCTGCTCGATGGGGCTGAAAACATGGTGTAACGGTCTGAAGTCGTACGGTGTCCGAGTGGATCCGCCCGGCCCGCGCCCGGCCGTTCCCCCACCGTGTTCGACTTGGTTGTCCACAGGCGGGGACGCACGCGTCCGGCCCTGTGCCACCATGATCAGCGTTGCACTGTCCATGTGAAGGAGTCCGACATGGCCGCCCAGAAGGTACGCGGTGTCATCGCCCCCGGCAAGAACGAGCCGGTGCAGATCCGGACGATCCTCGTCCCGGACCCGGGACCCGGTGAGGCCGTGGTGAAGGTGCAGGCCTGCGGGGTCTGCCACACCGACCTGCACTACAAGCAGGGCGGCATCAGCGACGACTACCCCTTCCTGCTCGGTCACGAGGCGGCGGGCGTCGTCGAGTCGGTCGGCGAGGGCGTCACCGACGTGGCCCCCGGCGACTTCGTGGTCCTCAACTGGCGTGCGGTCTGCGGCCACTGCCGGGCCTGTCTGCGCGGCCGCCCCTGGTACTGCTTCGACACGCACAACGCGAAGCAGAAGATGACCCTGGAGGACGGCACCGAGCTCTCCCCCGCCCTGGGCATCGGCGCCTTCGCCGAGAAGACCCTGGTCGCGGCGGGCCAGTGCACCAAGGTCGACCCGTCGGTGTCCCCGGCGGTCGCGGGCCTGCTCGGCTGCGGTGTGATGGCCGGCATCGGCGCGGCCATCAACACCGGCAACGTGGGCCGTGGCGACTCGGTGGCCGTCATCGGCTGCGGCGGTGTGGGCGACGCGGCGATCGCCGGCGCGTACCTCGCGGGCGCCGCGAAGATCATCGCCGTCGACATCGACGACCGGAAGCTGGAGAAGGCGCGCACGATGGGCGCCACCCACACCGTCAACTCCAAGGAGACGGACCCCGTGGAGGCGATCCGCGAGCTGACCGGCGGCTTCGGGGCCGACGTCGTCATCGAGGCGGTCGGCCGCCCGGAGACGTACAAGCAGGCCTTCTACGCCCGCGACCTGGCGGGCACGGTGGTCCTGGTCGGCGTCCCGACGCCGGAGATGAAGCTCGAACTGCCGCTGCTGGACGTCTTCGGCCGCGGCGGCAGCCTGAAGTCCTCCTGGTACGGCGACTGCCTGCCCTCGCGGGACTTCCCCATGCTGATCGACCTGCACCAGCAGGGCCGTCTCGACCTGGCGGCGTTCGTGACCGAGACCATCGCGCTGGACCAGGTCGAGCAGGCCTTCGACCGCATGCACCAGGGCGACGTCCTGCGATCGGTGGTGGAGCTGTGACGACCGCCCGCATCGAGCAGCTGGTCACCTCGGGCACCTTCAGCCTGGACGGCGGGACCTGGGACGTCGACAACAACGTCTGGATCGTGGGCGACGACGCGGAGGCCGTGGTCATCGACGCGGCGCACGACGCCGACGCCATCGCCGAGGCCCTCGGCGACCGCACGCTGCGCGCGATCGTCTGCACGCACGCGCACAACGACCACATCGACGCGGCCCCGGCGCTGGCGGCCCGCACCGGGGCACCGATCCTGCTCCACCCGGACGACCTCCCGCTGTGGAAGCAGACGCATCCGGACCGCCTGCCGGACGGCGAGCTGTCCGACGGCGAGCGGCTCTCCGTGGCGGGCGTGGAGCTGACCGTGCTGCACACCCCCGGCCACGCGCCGGGGGCCGTGTGCCTGTACGCGCCGGAGCTGGGCACCGTCTTCACCGGCGACACCCTCTTCCAGGGCGGTCCGGGCGCGACCGGCCGGTCGTTCTCCCACTTCCCGACGATCGMGGAGTCGATCAGGACCCGCCTGCTCGACCTGCCCGCCGAGACGGTGGTCCGCACCGGCCACGGCGACACGACGACGGTCGGCGCCGAGGCCCCGCACCTCCAGGAGTGGATCGACCGGGGGCACTGAGCGGGGCGCCTCCGGGGG
>NZ_VDFC01000014.1:71482-85803 GCF_008369065.1 Streptomyces apricus
GTACGAGCCCGCCGGCACCGGACCGGCTGGGCGCTCGTGGCGGCCGCGGTGGTCGCCGTGAGCGCCGGCGCCCTCCTCCTGGCGGGGCCGGGCAGCGCCCCCGCCGTGGCCGCGCCCCGCCCGCTGGTGGTCCGGGCCGACTCCACCCCCGTACCGCTGGAACGGCTGGCCGAGCGGGCCGAGCGGGACGCGGCGGACGGGTCGCCGCGCCTGCGCAAGGGCACGCACGTGCAGTCGTGGAGCCTGGGCATGTCGGAGGACGAGCCGCCGATCACGCTCCCGGTGGAACGCGTGGTGCGCTGGAACGCGGACGACAGCCACACGGAGCTGGTCGTCGCGACCGATCCGCGCCGGCCCGGGCGGCCGGTCCTCTCCGAGGGGGACGAGGGCGACGGCGGGCCGCACCTGGTCGAGGACGGGCACGTCGTCAGCGAGCGGACCTTCCCGCCGAGCTGGAGCGACGCGCCGCCCCAGTCGCCGCCCCCGCGGGACGCCACGCGGCTGCGCGCCTATCTGAGCGAGGCACAGCACCTCGACGCCCCGCCGACCACCGGCGAACTGCTGGACGCCACCGCGGTGCTGCTCGACACCTGGACCCTCGGCGCCCGCGAGAACGCGGCGCTGGCGCGGCTGCTGGCGGACGCGGACGGGCTGCGGTCGGCGGGGCGGGTGACGGACCGCCTCGGGCGGCACGGGCAGGCCTATGTGTACGACGGCGGAGGGTACCGCCGGATGCTGGTCATGGACCCGGGCAGCGGTGCGGTACTCGGTCTGGAGAGCACCGCCGTGGCCGACGAGCCCGCGTACGGTGTGGAGGCGGGGGATGTCATTGACTACAGCGCGTGGGTTCGCTGACCCGGCCCCGCCGGGGGKGTGGCGTCGGCTGCGGGTCGTCTGTGGCCGGTCGCGCAGTTCCCCGCGCCCCTGAGGGGCGTATGCGGTTTCGGTCAGGAGTCGTTGTTCTTCGGGGGTGCCGTCGGGTCCGTGCCCGTCAGGAAGGCGGTTGCCTGGGTGGCCAGGCGGGTCGCGCCCATCGCCTCCGCCCAGCGGGCCACCTCCGTGGCGAGGGCCGTGGCGGCCGGTTCGTCGCCGCCGTCGCGGGCCAGGACGGCCAGCAGCAGCTGCTGGGAGAGCGTGCCGGGGACGTTCCCCGCGCGGGCGCCGAGCGCGGTCGCCCGGCTCCACCGCTCCAGCGCCCCCGCGTGGTCCAGGTTGTCGTGGTCGTGGTCGCCGAGATGGCGCAGCGCCTCGCGGGCCAGCAGGTCGTCGCCCGACTCCCCGGCCCGTAAAGCCAATTCGTAGTGGGAACGCGCCGCCTCCCGCTCGGCGAAGACGTTGTCCAGGATCAGCCCGAGGTACATCCGCGCCCAGCCCCGGCGCACCCCGTCGGTCGCCTGCCCGCACAACTCCTCACTCCTGCGCCGCAGTTCGGCCGTCTCGGCGGGGTCCTTCCCGGCGGGGCCGAACCGGAACCTGCCGTCGCGCACGAGTATCCGGAAGTACGCGCGCCGCAGCCGGACGAACTCCAGGTCCCAGCGGGCGGCCGGTTCCGTGAGCCCGGCCAGCGCCACGTCGGCGACGGCGATGCGCGCGCCGGCGGTGTCCGTACCGCCGAACCAGTCGTGCTCCAGGGCGATCTCGGCGGCGGCGACGGCGAGGGCCGCCCGCTCGGGCCGCTCGGCGGTGACGGTGCTGTCGAGGAGGCGCAGGGCGCGCTGCCACCGTCCGGCGCGGGCCAGTTCCCGTGCCGCGGCGATGACCTCGGGCAGGGGGAGGGAGGCGTGATGCGTACTCGTCTTCGTCATGGCGAGGAAGGTAGTAATCCGAAAAACTATCCACAAGAAAACTATTTGGGGCCGCGGGGAGGGGAGCGGGGCGGGTGGCCCGGCGCCGGGTGTGCGTACGGCTCACCCCCGCGGGGTGCGCCGCGTTCGAACGGCACGCGGCGTCCGAGGGGGAGGACGGGGACAGGAACGCACCGCCCGCAGCGCTGAGCGGAGATCAGAGGCTCCTCCGTCACCGGGGTCCCGGCAAACGCAGCCGGGCCGATGCGCTTCCCGGGTGAGGAGCCGGGCGGGACCGTGTCCGAAGACGGCCCCGGGCCGTTGCTGGAGACATGACCTCAACACGACGTATTGCCGCCACCGTCGGCCTCGCCCTCGCTGTCACGGGCTTCGCGGTACCGGCCGCGAGCGCCGCCACGGCCCCCGGCGCGGGGAAGCTGGACCCGATCGCAAAGCTCGACTCGCTCGCCAAGAGCCAGCTGCCTGCGGCCGACCAGGACAGCGTCCCGACGATCCGCCAGGGCGTCAGGCAGCTGAAGGGCCTCGACGGACTGTGGCAGCTGCACCAGGTGACCGACCTCGCCGCCCCCGCCCTCGGCCTGGTCCCGGGCATCCGGAGCTGAGTACCGGGCACCCGACCCGGACCCGGACCGCCCGGAGGTGTGCGGGCGGTCCGGGCGGGGGAGTTCAGCCGTCCGCCGACAGGCCGCGCGCGTAGGCGGCCTGGCCGACGTGCTGCAGATCGTCGGAGAGCACGCTGACCAGGCGGGCGCCCAGGGTGACGGCAGGCGTCCAGTTCTCGTCGACGATCCGGTTCAAGTCGTCGGCGCCCAGGTCGCTCAGCGCCCGCAGGGTCTGCTCGTGCACGGCGTCGTAGTAACCGGTCAGGAGGTCGTCCGCGTCCACCCGGACCTCGGCGACCTGCTGCGGGCTGTGGCCGTAGCCCGTGTCGCCCTTGTCGAGGGGAAGTGCGAAGCGGTCCGCCCAGCCCTGTGACAGCCAGACCTGTTCGAGGCCGAAGGCGTCCGCGACGTGGTCGTCCTGGACGCGGGTGAGGTGCCAGACCAGCCAGCTGATCGAGTTGGCCCGGCCGCCGGGCCGGGCGTTGAGCTCGTCGGCGGAGAGGCCGACGACGGCCGCGTGCACCTCGTCCTTGATGCGGCCGTAGGCCTCGACCAGAATGTCCTTGGCGTCCATGGGGGTCCCTCCGCGCTCTCGGTCCGGCGAACGTCGTCCGTCCCGCACGAGTGTCCCCCGCGACGCCGTGCCATGCCTCAGTGCCAGGCGGAGTACGGTCCGGAGAACGGCTCGTCGCAGAGCTTGAACACCGGCTCGCGGCGCACCGGATCCGTCACCGTGGTCAGCTCGACCCGGTCGCCGGTACGGATCGCGATCAGCGGCCCCGAGACCCGGCCCCGCACGGTGAAGCCCTCGGCCAGTTCGACGAGCGAGACGTTGCGCGCCCCCGGGGTGTTGCGCTGCACGACGCTCGTGTGGCGGATGACGCCGAGTCCCGCGCTGCGCTCCGTGCGCAGGTCGCTGCCGGCGCAGACCGGACAGAGCAGGCGGTGGAACATGGTGGTCCCGCACCAGCGGCAGCGCTGGTAGAAGAGCCCCTCCTCGGCCGGTCCCGCGGTCCCCGCCGCCGTCCCCGGGTCGAGCACGTCCGTCGTGGTCCCGCTTCCTCGGTGGAACACGATGTCATCTCCCTGCACCTGGCCGGAATGTGAGGCGCGCGCAGCGTCGCGCATGCCCTCAGGGTATGGCACGCAGTGTCACAGGTAAAGGCACTGAGTACCCTCAATCGGCCGGGGTGGTGCGCGCGGGGGCGTGGCCGAGCGCGGTCTCGATCTCCTGGACCACGCGCCACAGCGGGGCGCCGCGCCGCGACACGACGACCACCACGTCGTCGTCCGTCTGGTGCGTACCGTTCGTGCCGTCCGTTCCGTTCACGCCGTCCGCAGGCGTGAGGGCGGACGTGGGTGCGGGGTCGTGTGCCGGGGTGTCGGGCGTGCGGTCCGGTCCGAACACGCCCTGGACGTGGGCGAGGGCGTGGTCCACCTCGGCCGTCGCGTCGCCCCGGCCGTCCGAACGCAGCCAGGAACGCAGCGCGTTGTTGTGCGCGGCGACCACGGCCGCGGCGACGACGTCGGCCCGCAGTGTCCCGTCGGGGCGGCCGGCGAAGCGCCCGCGCAGGTACTCCGCGAGCGCCCGCTCGTACCGCCAGACCACCGAGAGCTCGTACGCCCGCAGTCCCGGGACCTTGCGGGTGAGGCGGTAGCGCTGGACCGAGAACGCCGGGTTCTCGGCGTACATGCGCAGCACCAGGCGCGCGGCGTCGCAGACCCGCCGCACCGGTTCGTGCGCGGGCCGGCTGGCGCGCAGGAAGGCGGTCATCTCGGCGAGGCAGCCCTCGTGGTCGGGGAAGACCACGTCCTCCTTGGACGGGAAGTACCGGAAGAAGGACCGGCGCCCGACGCCCGCGAGCGTCACGATGTCGTCCACGGTGGTCTGCTCGTACCCCCGCTCCACGAACAGCTGGAACGCCGCCGCCACCAGCGCCTCCCGCATCGGCGGCTTCGGGCCCGGGGCGTCGGCCGCGCGGTCGGGACGGGGTGCCTCGCTCATGGTGGGGAACCTAGCACCGGGTGCGGCGGACGGCACTCAGTGTGCTCCTGAGGGGTCCACGGGGGTACTGGGTGCCATGTGATGCGTGCCGGGCGCGGAGCCGCCGTGCGGGACGGGCCGGGTCAGTGGCCCTGGCGGGCGTGCTGGTTCTCCACGAGCGCCTGGGTGACCACGCGCACGCCCCGGGCGATGTGGTTCAGCTGCGTCAGCTCGGCGGCGTACAGCTTGATCGTGTGCTCGATGACGGACTCCGGCATCCCCAGGGCGGGCAGCTCGGCGCGGGCGCTGTGCATCGCGGTGCGCACGACCCTGATCTCCTGCTGGAGCTGGATCTGCGCGTGGCGGGCGAGCAGGACGGGCTGCCGGATCAGCAGCGGATAGCTGGCGTAGCGGCTCGGCACCAGCTCGCGCAGCCACTTGGCCGCCGACCGCTCCCAGTCGCGGTTGCCGGGCGTCTTGACCTGACACGGCCAGTCCGTGCTGATGGGCGAGTACGTCAGGGACATGGGTATCGCTTCCGAGGTGGCCGGTTCGGGGGGACGGGTTCGGGGCGGTTCTGTTGGTCTTCGGCGGCCCCGCCGGATTCTGATCCGACCAGAAGTATTCATATATACGGTTCGGTAAGCAAGGGTATGTAAAAATTCATGTTCGAGTACGGCTGAATTTCACCTTGCGGAACCGGTCCGGGGTAGCCGTCCGGACGTCAGTCCTTGAGGAAGAAGGCGTGCTCGTCCGCGACCTGTTCGTAGTCCTCCAGGCGGGCCTGCGTCCGCTCCGGGTCGGCGTCGGTCATGGCCTGGAGCAGGGCCGCGGACAGCACCGCGGGCGCCGCGTAGGAGTCGAAGACCAGCCGTGAGCCGGTGCCGGTCGCGAAGACGACGTCGGCCTCGTCGGCCAGCGGGCCGAGACCCAGGTCGGTCACGAGGGCGACGCGCAGACCGGCCCGCCGGGCGACCCGCACGGCCGTCAGGGTCTCGTGCGCATGCCGGGGCATGGTGAAGGCCAGCACCCAGGTCCCGCCGGCCTCGCGCGACTGGAGCAGGGCGTCGTAGGCGACGCTGCCGCCCCGGGTCACCAGCCGGACGTCGGGGTGGATGCGCCGGGCCGCGTACGCGAAGTACTCGGCGAGCGAGCCGGAGATCCGCAGCCCCAGGACGGTGAGCGGGGCCGACCGGGACAGGGCGCGGCCGGTCTCGACGACCCGCTCGGGGTCGGCGAAGTCGCGGCGCAGGTCCTCCAGGTTGTCGATCTCCGCGTCGACGGCGGCCTGCAGCTCGTTGGGCCGGGCCTCCTCGGCGGCGTCGGACGCGCCGGCGAGCTTGCTGAGCGCGATCGACTGCAGGCGTTCGCGCAGGGCGGGATAGCCGCTGAAGCCGACTGCCGAGGCGAAACGGGTCACCGAGGGCTGGCTGACGCCGACGCGCTCCGCCAGGTCCGTGATCGACAGGAACGCCGCCTCGGTGATGTGCTCGATGAGGTACTGGGCGATGCGCCGCTGCCCGGGGGAGAGCCGGGGGCCGTCGAACAGGGCCCGCAGCCGGGTCGTGGGCGCGGCCTCCGCCTCCGTGACCGGCTTCCCCGAACCGATCGCGGACGCCTGCGCGCGGGCCTGCTGCGGCGATGGCACCGGTGCGCCTCCTTCACGTCCCACGGTGGTTCAACATAGCCCACCCCCGTGACCGGCCGCGGTGGACCCGCACATCCGCACGCACCGCACCCGCTGCCCTTCCCCGGCGGGCACCCCTGGCATGATCTGCCCATGGCTGAACGTGTGATCGCCGCGTGTGACGGGGCGTCGAAAGGAAACCCGGGCCCGGCGGGCTGGGCCTGGGTCGTCGGTGACGGAACGGGAACCCCCACGGAGTGGGAGGCGGGCCCGCTCGGCACCGCGACCAACAACGTCGCCGAACTGACCGCCCTGGAACGGCTGCTGACGGCCGTGGACCCGGACGTGCCGCTGGAGATCCGGATGGACTCCCAGTACGCGATGAAGGCGGTCACCACCTGGCTGCCCGGCTGGAAGCGCAAGGGCTGGAAGACGGCGGCGGGCAAGCCGGTGGCCAACCAGGAACTGGTCGTGCGCATCGACGAGCTGCTCGACGGCCGCTCGGTCGAGTTCCGGTACGTGCCCGCGCACCAGGTCGACGGCGACCCCCTGAACGACTTCGCGGACCGCGCGGCGAGCCAGGCGGCGGTCGCGCAGAAGCCGGCCGGCAGCGAGCACGGCTCCCCGGAGCCGCCGAAGTCCACGGCGGCCAAGAAGGCGGCCCCCGCGAAGAAGCGCGCGTCGTCCGCGTCCGCCGCGTCGTCCTCCTCGTCCGGGTCCGCCTCCTCCTCCCGCACGCTCAAGGCCAAGTTCCCCGGCCGCTGCCGCTGCGGACGCGCGTACACGGCCGGCGAGACCATTGCCAAGAACCCCGACGGCTGGGGTCACCCGGAGTGCCGTACGCAGTCCTGAGGGCCGCCCCCGGCCGGCCCGATCCCCTCCCGGATGCGGAACGCGCCTCCTGCGGTGACCCTGGAGGGGTAGGGGCGAACTGATCAGGAGGATGTCTCATGTCCGTTATGGACAAGATCAAGGGCATGCTGAAGGGCCACCCGGACCAGACGAGCAAGGGGATCGACAAGGCCGGCGACATGGTCGACGACAGGACGCAGGGCAAGTACAGCAAGCACGTCGACACGGCCCAGGACAAGCTCAGGGACCAGTTCGGCGGGTCCGGTCAGGACGACCGGCCGCCGCGTTCCTAGCGCCGCACCGCTGTCACGGGCCGGTCCCTTGAGGGGCCGGCCCGTCAGTGCGTGCGGGCGTCGGACGTGCGGCAGGTGACCGTCGGGCCGGCCGGCATGCCCCCGGTGTGGAGGCTCTGGCCGCGCGGCATCCAGTACCCCAGCTTCGAGACGACGCTCGAACAGGCGCCGACGGCGCTGCCGTGTCCCGCGTCGCTGTCGCGCGCGACGGTGTACGTCAGCGTGGCCGAGGTGTGCGGGCGCAGGGTGCGCCGGTCGACCTCGATGCGGTGCGTGGCGACCGGCTTGGGATCGGTGAGGGTCAGGGTGGTGCGGACCGTCCCGCCCAGATCGACACCGGCGGGCGACGACCGGACGTGCACCGTGCCGCTGACCTCGTACGTCCCCGGCCCCGGGGTCTCCCGGCCGCCGGGCAGCGACCCCGTCGCGACGGTCCTGCCGTCCCGGCGCAGGGTCCAGGTGCCCGAGGTCAGGCAGGCGTACCGCACGGAGGTCCCCGCGCGCCGGCAGGTCGCCGGGGCCGACAGCGACGTCCCCGCGCCGCCGCCGCTCGCGTGCGCTGGTGGGTGACGAGGACGAGGATGCGCGAAGGCCCACGACCCGGACCGCTCCCACGCCGGGCGCATCTGCCGGACCGCTGAGCGTCGCCCGGCTGGGCCGGCCCCGGCAGGGGCGCGGGGAACTGCGCGACCGGCCCCCACCGGCCCGCGGGTGCATCACGACGCGGGGCGGTGCCGGGCTCCGCCCGGAGCCCGGCACCGCCCGTACCTCAGGCTGCGTCGACGCCGTTGGTGCAGGCCGCCCCCGGCTCGGGGGTCTGCGGCCCCTGCACGTACTTCGTCAGGAACTGCTGGACCCGCGGGTCCGAGGCCTTCTCCACGGTCAGCTGCTTGCCCCAGGCCGACAGCATGAGGGCGCCGGCCTGGTCCTTCACCGGGCTCATCAGCGTGTACGGCGTCTTGTCGACCTTGTCCGCGAGGGTCTTCACGTCGGCGTCCGCCGCGTCGTCGTTGTAGGTGATCCAGACGGCGCCGTGCTCCAGGGAGTGCACCGCGTTCTCGTTCGGTATCGCCTTCTCGTAGACCGAGCCGTCGCACGTCATCCACGCCTGGTGGTGGTCGCCGCCGACCGGCGGGTTCATCGGGTACGAGACGGACTTCGTGACGTGGTTCTGGGTGAGCTTCTTGGCGTCCCAGGTCTTCTCGCCCTTGACCGGCTTCTTGGCGGCCGCCTGCTGCTGCTCGTCCTTCTCGTTCGCGTCGTTGATGTAGTACGCGCCGAAGCCGACGAGCCCGACGACGATGGCCGTGCTGACCGCGACGGTCAGGATCCGGTTCCTGCGCTCGCGGGCCCTCTCGGCGCGGCGCATCTCCTCGATGCGCGCCTTGCGGGCGGTGGCGGCCGACTTCTTGCTGGTTCTGCTCATGGGAATGCGTTCCTTGTCCCCGCCGTGCCGGCTCGTCCGGGCGGCGGTGGGTGAGGGTCGGACGGACGTCGTGGGGACGTCGGTCTAGATCCGCTGCACCTGAAGGATGTGGAGGTCTGGGGCGCCGTGCGCTGGCGGCGGCATGCGGACGGGTGCCGCCGGGGCCGGGTGGGGTGCGACCGGCATCCGGGGCGCCACCGCGGGCAGGGGGTGGGCGCCCACCGGCAGCACGGCCCGCGCCTCCCGGGTGGGCAGACCGCAGCACCGGTCGTGCTCGGCGGGGGAGCCGAGGCGTTCGTGCGCGACGGAGACGGTGAAGACCGGCGCGGCGGTGGCCGGTGCGGCGGGAGCCGTCCGGCCGTGCGCCGGTACGTACCCCAGGCACGCCACCAGCACCGCGAGCAGCACGGCCAGGGCAGCGCAGGGTCCCGCGTCGCGGAGGACGCGGCGCGCTCGCTGGGGCGTCCGGCTGCTCATCACGGTGATGGTATGCGGTGCCCGCGGCCGTTCCTCCGGGACCCCGGGCGGTCCGGGGTCCGCCCGCCGCGCGCCGTCCGCCGCGGCACGTGCTCCGCGACGGTCAGGCGCTGACCTGGACGAGGGCGTGCGTCCCGCTGGTGCGCCAGGAGCGCGCGGTCGCGTCCAACTCGGCCGTCGTGCCGGGTGCGAGCCCGGTCACGACGTCGCACTTGAGGGTCCGCAGCGCGGCCACCGGGCCGGGGAAGTACGCGGTGACCTCGGCGAACGGCGTGGTGGCCGGCCAGTGCCGGTCGCCCACCAGGCGGCGGTAGTTGAGGTCGCCCTTCATGACGGTCAGGGCGGCGGACGCGAAGTCCTCCCGCAGGTCGGCGGGCATCCGGTCGTAGGGGTGCGGCGCGCAGGAGAACGGGTGGGCGCGCAGGACCAGCCGGTCCTCGGTCACGGCCCGCCGCAGCCGCCCGCCTACCTCCGCCGCCTGCCCGGACGCGCGGGTCAGCCGGTCGAGGCAGGCCAGGGCGTCCGCGGTGGTGGCGTCGGAGACGTAGTACGGGTACGGCTTAAGGTGCAGGACCACGCGGACGGCCCGCCCGGTGGCCAGCAGGTGGTCGGCGAGGACGAGGTCGGGGAGCAGTTCCGGGCCGGCGTTGTCGGCGACGAGGCAGACCGTGCCGGGTTCGCCCGCCGCGAGGACGCTCCACAGCGCCGGCGAGTCGTCGACGACGAGCCCCGGCACCCGGTCGCCCAGCCCCGCTTCCCCCGCCGACAGCCGGAAGCCGAGGTCGGCGCGGTTGCCCCAGAGGGAGGAGAGCAGCAGCGTACGGTCCCGCTCGGCCGGCGTCAGAGCGGCGAGGCGGTCGAGCGCGGACAGCTCGTCGTCCACCCCGGCGCCCGCGAGTTCGGCGTTCTTGAAGGGGGCGAAGGGGTCGATGCCGCGCCACGGGCCCGGTGCGAAGTACCCCACGGCGGCCAGCAGCCTGCGGTAGAAGAAGCTCTCCGCCCACAGGAACGGCACGTCCGCCCAGCGCTGCCCGTAGTACGGCTCGTCGCGCCAGGCCCCGGCGCCGGGCTCGTCGTCGTCCAGCCGCCCGATCGGTCCCCCGGTGATCTCGTCGAGGAGCGCGTCCAGGGCGCGCTGCCGGTCCGGCGGGTAGGGGGTGGCCCGCCTGACCCGCTCGATCAGGGCCGGGTGCCGCTCGTCCAGCACGCTGCGGGCGAAGGAGCCGGGGGTGCCGACGACGACGGGGGCACGGTCGGTGGGCTGGCTGGGGCGCGTCATGTCCTCAGTAAACGATGTCCTCGGTGAACGCTCCCGGCGGGGTGCGCCCCCGCTCAGCCCCAGCTCTGCGAGTACTGGTTGCGGTAGCGCCTGCGGCCCCGCTCCGAACGGATGCGCAGCGCCACCAGGGCGAGCAGGCTGCCCGCGATGACGAACAGGCCGGGCCCCAGGTTGCGGTACTCGCCGAGCCGCTCCAGCGCCGAGGTCGTGCTGTCGGTCCGCCCCTGCGGGACGGTCTGCGCCGGGCCCATGGCGCCCGGCGGGGCCGCGCCGCCCGGGGCGGTGGAGGAGGTGCCGGGCGGCACCGCCGCGCCCGCGTCGTCGTCGCCGGCCGCGCCGCTGCCGTCGGAGGGCGCGGCCTGATCCGCGGCGGCGGGGTCGCTCGCCAGCTTCACGCCGAGCGAGTCCAGCGCCTTCGTCACGGGCTGGAAGAACGTCGTACCGCCGCTGGTGCAGTCACCGCTGCCGCCCGAGGTGACGCCCAGGGCGAGCCCGTCGGCGAACATCGGGCCGCCGCTGTCGCCCGGCTCGGCGCACACCGTGGTCTCGATGAGCCCGGTGACCGTGCCCTGGGGGTAGTTGACCGTGGCGTTTAGCCCCGTCACCTGGCCGGACCGCAGGCCGGTCGTGCTGCCGCTGCGGAAGACCCGCTGGCCGACGGCCGGGTCGGCCGCGCCGACGATCCGCACGCCCTGGCCGCCGCCGACGGCCACGACGTCGGCGCCGTTCAGGGTGGTGCCGGGGGCGTAGCGCACGAGCGAGAAGTCGCCGCCGGGGAACGAGCCGGAGACGGTGTCCCCGACCTGCTTGCCGCCCTGCTGGTCCGAGAACCACGTCGTGCCCACGGGGCCGCAGTGGCCGGCGGTGAGGATGAAGTCGTTCTGCCCGTTCGTCACGTTGAAGCCCGCCGAACAGCGTCCCGAACCCGCGAACATCGCGTCGGCGCCGTTCAGCCGCGGCGTGAACGTGCCCTTCGTCCGCTCCATGCGCACGGAGGCGCCGATCTTCTCGGCGACCGCGCTCAGCCGCGCCCACTGGGACGCGGAGACGGTGCTGTCCGCGCGCACCACCACCTGGTTGGTCCTGTAGTCCATCGCCCAGGAGGTGCCGGCCACCTTGGGCGCCTCCTTCAGCGCGTCGGTGGCGGACTTCAGGTCCCGCATGGTGTGGTCGACGACCTTGGCGACGGCGCCCGCCTCGCGCACGTCGGCCGCCGCCTCCTCGTCGGTCACCGCGACGACCGGACGCCCCTGGGCGTCGATCCAGCTGCCCGCCGTGCGGGAGGTGCCCAGGTCGGCGACCAGTTCCTGCCCGGTCCGCGCGGCCCGGGTCTCGGCATTGAGGGTGCGCGGATCGCCCGACGTCTCGCTCGCCACGGCGTGCGTGACCATCAGCCCTCCGCAGGCCAGCCCGCCGATGGCGGCGAGCCGCGCGATGCGCTGAACATTCCGTCGTGCGTGCCTCATCCACCGCTCCCGTGCGACTGTCCTGACACAGCGTCACTTCCGCGGACGTTCCCGCGAGGTGAACGCCCTCCTTCAGTACGTGCCGTCGCGCGGTCCGGTTCACCCGGGCCACCCGGGCCCCAGGAGTGGCGTGAACCCGCCCCTCCCGCAGGCCCCGCTCCCGTCCCGGGCCGCTTTTGCCGAAACGGCAAGGCGTCTCGCCCGCCGACGCGGGTCCCGCCAGGATCGGCGGCAGAACGCTTCCCCAGGAGGGCCCATGCCGCAGGACACCGACCCGATCACCCCGCCGGGTGCCCGCCACCGCCTCGTGGACGTGCCCGGCGCCCGCATCCACCTGGTCGAACAGGGCACCGGCCCGCTGGTCCTGCTCGTCCACGGCTTTCCCGAACTCTGGTCCTCGTGGCGCCATCAGCTCCCCGCGCTCGCCGCGGCGGGCTACCGGGCGGTGGCCGTCGACGTACGCGGCTACGGGCGCTCCTCGGCGCCCGGCGACGTGGCCGCGTACCGCATCGGTGCCCATGTCAGGGACAACGTGGCGGTCGTCCGCGCGCTCGGCGAGGAGAGCGCCGTGATCGTCGGCCACGACTGGGGCTCGACCATCGCCACCGGCTCCGCGCTGCTGCGGCCCGACGTCTTCACCGCCGTCGGGATGCTCGGCGTGCCGTACGCGCCCCGGGGCGGTCCGCGGCCGAGCGAGGTCTTCGCCGCGATCGGCGGGGACGAGGAGTTCTATGTCGGCCACTTCCAGGAGCCGGGCCGCGCGGAGGCGGAGATCGAGCGGGACGTACGGGGCTGGCTGGCCGGTTTCTACGCCACCCTGGCCGGTGACACGGGACCGCAGCAGGGGGAGGCTTCCGTCTTCTTCGTCCCGGAGGGCGGCAGGATGGCGGACCGCTTCGTCGCGCGCCGCCCCTCCTGGCTCACGGACGTCGAACTCGACTTCGTGGCGGCCGAGTTCGAGCGGACCGGGTTCACGGGGGCGCTCAACCGCTACCGCAGCATGGACCGCGACTGGGAGGACCTCGCGGACTTCGACGGCGCCCCCGTCGTACAGCCGTCGCTCTTCGTCGCCGGTGAACGCGACGCCTCCCTGGCCTGGTTGGCCGGCGCGGTCGAGGCGTTCCCCCGCACCCTGCCCGGCCTGGTCTCCTCGCACCTCGTCGAGGGCTGCGGCCACTGGGTGCAGCAGGAACGCCCCGACGAGGTCAACCGGCTGCTGCTCGCCTGGCTCGCGTCCCTCGACGGCGCGGCACCGCCGGACCCGCAGGACACGCGGGAACGGGCGGACCGGTCCTAGACGCGCGTCGCGTGCAGGGCGGTGCGGGCGACGCCGACGAAGTGCACGACCGACTCCCAGAACGGGGCGTAGCAGTCGTCGAAGCGTTGACCCGCGCCCTCCTCGCCGGCGATCATCGCGCCGAGCGCCCGGTAGTGGTCGCTGGTGGAGCGGCGCAGCCGGTCGGCGGCCGAGGCCACCTCCGGCGGACCCTCCAGGTCCGCCACCCAGACCCGCTGGCGCAGCACGGCGTACTCCCCGCGCAGGCGCACCCGCAGCTCCCGCAGGGCGGCCAGGCGCTCGTCGGGGTCCTCGGTCCCGTGCGCGTCGGTCACCTTCCAGTACAGGTCGCCCATGCGCTGCGCCTGCTCGATGACGTCGACGTACGCCGCGCGGCGGGCGGCGCGCAGACCGTCCGCCTGTACGGTCGCGGCGGCCGCGTCGGCCTGGATGCGGGCGGCGCGCGCGGTGCCGCGGCTGGTCACCCAGCTGGCGAGCACCGCGGTCCCCGCCGTCAGCGCGGCCACCCACAGGGTGCTGTCACCCATGCCGCGGCCGTACCCGTCGCGCGCCCGCGCCCGTGCCGGACGACCGGGGGAGGTCGTCCGGCACGGGCGGGTGGTGTCCGGTCTCCGAGATCACCGCTGGAGTCTGCCACGGACGGCGCCGGGCGGTACCCGGTAGGTCAGTACGTCTTCGTGAGGTGGGCGAAGACGACGACGTTGCTCTGGTAGCCGGTCTTCTTGTCGTACACCCCGCCGCAGGTGATCAGCCGGAGCTCCGGGCGGTTCCTGGCGCTGTACACCTCCTGGCTGGGGAAGCGCGCCTTCTCGTACATGCGGACGGCGTCCACCGTGTAGACGGCGGTGCGTCCGTCGGCGCGCCGGGCCTCGACCGGCTGGCCGGGCTTGAGCGTGCTCAGTCCGGCGAAGACCGCGGGGCCGCTGCGGGTGTCCAGGTGGCCGACCACCACGGCGGTGCCCGCCTCACCGGGCGCGGGCCCGCCCCGGTACCAGCCGGCCAGCCGGGGCTTGTCCATCGGCGGGGTGGTGAGCTGCCCCCGCCGGTCCAGGCCCAGTCCCATGACCGGGGCTTCGAGACCGATGGCCGGAATGCTCAGCGTCCTGGGCTCGGACCGCGGGAGCGGCTGGAGCGACGAGGGCGCAGGCGACGGCCGGGACTGCGGTGCCGGGGGCGGCGGTGGTGCGGAGGGCGGGACGGACGGCGGCGGCGC
>NZ_VDFC01000140.1 GCF_008369065.1 Streptomyces apricus
CGGTAGAGGGACAGCACGATGCAGCCGCGGCCGGCACTCGGCCGGCCGGGCCGGCAGGGCGAAGGCGGCCTGGATGCCGCAGGCTCGGGCTTCGAGCGCGAACAGCGGCCACTGACGGACGGTGTGAACGTCGCTCAGGTCCTCGGCGAGGACCGGGGCCCGCTGCTGCAGGGCCTGGACGCAGGGGCCTTCGCCCAGGTTGCGCTGCAGTTTCTCGCCGCCGTCGGCCAGCGGGCCGTCGCCGCACAGGGAGATACGGCGGGCCATCGCCACGTCCGCGGCCAGCGTCAGCCCCACCGAACACGGCGTACGCAACGCTTCCCGGCAAGCGGCCGCGATGGATCCGGGACCGTGATGACGATCAGTCAGGCAGTCGGCCAGCCACGCGACCTCCGGCCGCGGGCCACTCACGAAGAGCTCAGAACTGAAGTGGCGGGCGCCACCATGGTGATCATCGGGAAGGCTCCGATCCGTTCCCCGGCATCCACCACCGACGCCATCCGGACCGGAAGCCAATGTCAGTATCAACGAGCAGGAACAACGGGGCATATACGGACGGCTGGCGTCCACCCTACGCCTGAACGGACACCCGGGAGACGGTCACGGACCACCACATCCCCGTCGATCACCGCCAGCGATCCGTCAGTGGAACCTGACGGCAACATGGCAGCGGGACTCGGCGGCGATCTGGCGGCAATCCGGCTGCGGGACCCGGCGGGCGAGGGTACGACCCGTTCCGAGAGAGGGCTCTCACCGACGGTAGCGGCGTACGCTGGCATGAGGCTGGCACTGGTTGTCCGGGCGATTTCCTCCACCCAGACCCCGTACGGGAGTTCCTGCGCTCCGGTGGCTGGTCACGGAGAGAGGAAGCTTCCGTGCCCATGGCCGACATTCCGCCCCAGAACGGCTCTCACCAGTATCCGCCCGAGGCGTACTCACCCCATCGCGAACCGCCTTCGCATCCGTCCGGCCGGCTTCCTGCCGCCCGTGAGGCACGGGTGACGGCCGCGTTGCTCGATCTCACCGACACCCTGGCAGGTGACTTCGACCCGGCCGGTTTCCTGCACCGCGTCACCCGCCACTGCCTGGATCTTCTGGACGTCAGCGACGCCGGGGTGATGGTCTTGGCCGCCAACGGCCCGCTGTGCCTGGTCGCCACTACCTCCGAGAGCGTCCGGCTGGTGGAACTCTTCGAACTCGACGCCCGCCAGGGCCCCAGCCACACCGCCTACCAGCGCACCGTCACCGTCGAGCACTCGCATACGACCGATCCCTCGCCGTGGCCCGGTTTCACCGCCTGCATCCGCGGCGCCGGCTACCGCTCCGTCTATGCCGTCCCGATCCGGCTGCGGACCCAGACCATCGGTGCGCTGAGCCTCTTCCGCCGTGTCAGTGGTCCCCTCTCCGACGCGGACCGACACCTCGCCCAGGCCCTGGCCGACGCAACTGCCGTCGTACTGCTCCAGCAGGCCGCCCTGGACGAACACCGCACCCGCACCACCCAGCTCCAGCACGCACTGGACTCACGCACCGTCATCGAGCAGGCCAAGGGCTACCTCGCCTCCCACCTGTCCATCGCCCCCGACAACGCCTTCCAGCTCCTGCGCGCCCATGCCCGCCATCACCACCTGCGCATCGCCGACCTCTCCCGGAACATCCTCAACGGCACCACTCACCTCCCAACCACCAACGCCAACGCGGACACCAGTGACAGCACGGGCACCGGCACCACTGCGGCAGAGGATCCGCCCGCCCCTCCACCTGCCTGACAACAAGAGCCGGAACGGGAACAGCGGAACGCCGTGCTGATCAGTGCACCCCGGCAGCCAGTTACGCGCGCTGACGCTTCTCGCCATCGCGGTGAGCGAGGACGGGGCACGGGCTGGTCTGCTGGGTCGGTCCGCGGTGAGCCGATGCCCGAAGAGGACGAGTCCGGATGTCGGCTGGGTGAGCCGTTGCCACCTGGGCGAATTGAAACGAGAGCCGTGGTACGCGTTGCTACTTGGGAAGCACGGATCCGGACCCCTGGCCACTGACCAGCGGCCTGACGCGGCTTCGCAACACCAGGGCTCGGGATATCAAATTCGCGCACCCCGTGCCGTAGCCTGAACCGCGCAATCGGACACATACATCCCATACCTGGCAGATAGTCAGCAGATTGCTGCCCGCTGCCCTGGAGCCGCCATGAGTTCCGACCGTTACCACTGGGATCGCTCGCACCAGGGCCTGACCGCGCTGCGCGAGGCGATCGAGCCCGTGCGCCGGCAGGTCGTGGGGCACGAGATCTACCGGGAGCTGAATTCCCTGGAGCGGGTCCGGACGTTCCAGGAGCGCCATGTGTTCGCAGTCTGGGATTTCATGTCGCTGCTCAAATGCTTGCAGCGGCAGTTGACCTGCGTGGATCTCCCGTGGGTGCCGAGCGGACCGACCGCAAGCCGACGGCTGATCAACGAGATCGTGCTGGTCGAGGAGAGCGACGAGCTCGGCGAGGGCTACATCAGCCACTTCGAGCTCTACCTCGACGGCATGGCCCGGGCCGGGGCCGACACCGGCCCGGTGGACCGCTTCCTGCGACTGCTCGGCACCGGGACCGGGACCGGTGTCGCCGAGGCGGCGAAGGCAGCCCACATCCCTTCTGCGGCCGGCGAGTTCATGGCGGTCAGCTGGCACATCATCGAGAACGCACCGGTGCACTGCCAGGCCGCGGCCTTCGCGTTCGGCCGTGAGGACCTGATCCCGGAGATGTTCGAGCAGGTGATCCGGATCGAGGACGCGGCCAACCGGCTGACCGTGTTCAAGGACTATCTGGCCCGGCACATCGAGGTGGACGGCGAACAGCACACGCCGATGGCCATGCAGATGCTGATCGACCTGTGCGGTGACGACCAGGAACGCTGGACCCAGTGCGCCGACACGGTCCGCCGCGCGCTGACGGCCCGGGTCGCGCTGTGGGACGGGATCCTCGCGGACTGCGGCGGCTGACGCACGAGCGGCTCGCTCGGGCCGGGCAGCTGTCGCCGACAGCTGCCCGGCGGCACCGCTGAGCGCCCCCAGTACCTGCCGAAGAAGATCTCGCTGTAGCAGCAGGGGCCGTCCGCGCCGATCGCCGTCCGCGGGCGGGTAG
>NZ_VDFC01000141.1 GCF_008369065.1 Streptomyces apricus
TCGGCGGGGGCCGAGGGCGGCGCGGCGGGCATCGGGGGGACCGGCAGCGCGGTCGGGGCCTGCGGCAGCCCCGCCGGGAAGACACCGCCGGCGACGGTGCGGCCGTAGTCGATGAGGGCCCGGACCTGGTCGTCGATCTGGTGGCGCTGCACCACGCCCTGGCTGATCAGGTCGGTGAGGTAGTCCAGGGCGCCCTTGCGCTGTTCGCGGGCCTGCTCCTGGAGCACGCCCAGGATCTCCCGGGCGCGGCCGGGGTCCTGCGCGAGCAGCGTGGCGTACTGGACGGTCTCGCCCGCCGTGATCAGGTTCCGGGCGTCGTCGAGGTTGGCGGCGATACGCGCCTTGTGGGCGAGGTCCATGGCCTCCTGGACCTTGCTGCCCTTCTCCACCGCGACCATCTGGGCCTGGTGCTCGGCGGCCGCCCGGCCCAGGTCGATGCGGATGTAGACCTGGGTGGTCAGGCCGAGGTCGGCGCCGAAGTCGTTCCACCGGCCGCTGACCAGCTCGTCCTGGATCGCCTCGTCGACCTGCTGGGCCGAGTCGAGGCCGTAGCGCCTGCTGAGCCCGCGCAGCCGGGCCTCCAGCGGCGGGCGCAGCATGCGCTCCACGTCGACCACCCGCTTCTCGGCGGCCAGGTAGAAGTCGTGCACCTCCCAGTTGACGTCGGCGCCCGCCTTGAACGTCGACCGGTCGCCGTGGGTGGGCAGTTCCAGCTGGAAGGAGGCCTGGTGGCGGCCCCGGGCGATCCAGCAGACCGAGGTGGGTCTGCCCATCAGCGGCTTGTCGTGGTGCTGGGCGCCGCGGACGGTGATGATGCTGTGCCCGCCGTTCTTGTAAAAAAGGACGGAGGCCACCTGGCTGTTGCGGTGCCGGTAGGCGGCCTGCGTGGCGAACTCCCGCACGAAGGGACCTCTGAGGTCGTGCGGCAGGGCGAACTCCTGGTGCTGGGGCTGGCCCCACTGCTGGTGCGTCATGGTGTACTCGCTCCCTGGACCGCCTCCCACAGGCGGCGGACCTGCTGTTCGTTCAGCGGCTGGTCGGGGTCTTCGGACAGTTCCTTGATCAGGGACAGCAGCCGGTCGCGGTCGTCCCGGCCGAGCACCAGCAGGGGCAGGAAGCGCTCCAGCCGTCCGGCCCAGGGCTGGTCGGCCGAGCCGCGCAGCCAGTCGGACAGGGCCGCGAAGGCCGCCTCGTACGACCGGGAGGTCCGCAGCGCGGTCCACAGCAGTCCGGCGAGGTCCGCGGCCAGGCCGGGCCACACGGCCGTCAGGGCGAGCAGCAGCGGCCAGTCGCCGTACCCCTCCAGATCCCGGTGCGGGTTCCAGAGGTCGGACACGGGGACGGAGGCGAGGCAGACCGTGCTCTGCAGGCCGAGGTCCTGCCGGTCGCGGCGTTCGTCGGACAGCCAGGTCCGGATCCGGCGGAAGGTCTCCTCCTCGGGGTGGGCGCCGGCGAAGKGGGCGATCTGGACCGCCGCGTCGACCCGCGACCCGCCCCCGGCCCGGACGCCGATCCCGCCGAGCAGGTCCAGCGCCTCCCGGGTGGTGGCCGTGGCCCGGCCCCGGCCGAGGACCGCGCCCGCCGTCCAGCGCAGCTGCCGGTGGTCGTGGCGGGCCCAGGAGGCGACCAGGGCGCGGATCGCGCCGCCGACCTCCGGGGAGTGGAGGGCGACGTCGAGCACCGTCGCGGCGAACACGCGGCGGCGCACCCCGTCGGCCCGGGCCATGGGCTGGACCAGTTCGTGCACGGTGTGCGAGCAGTCCAGCCGGCACAGATGCCCGGCGGCGACGGCGGCCCGCACCCAGACCTGGGGCCGGTTGTCCTCGCACAGCCCGGCCAGCCAGCGCAGGACGGGCCCCCGCGCGTTGTGCCGGTGCTGCCACAGGTGGTCGAGGACCGCCGGGGCCAGCGCCTCGCCGCCGAAGCGGACCGTGCGGACCGGCACCTCCTCGGTGCCGACCTGCTCCGTGCCCGGTTCGTCGACCGCGCGGGCGGAGACCAGCCGGGCGCCGACCCCGTCGCTGAACAGCGGCCGCCCGGGGGCGGCCTCCGGGTCGACGGTGACGGCCAGTTCCCAGGCGAGCACCTCGGCCGCCTCGGCGACGGCGCTGAGCGAGGCCCCGCCGAGCACGGCGACGGCGATCCGGTAGGCGGCGTCCCGCAGCCGCTGCGGGGTCTCGGAGCCGGCGCCGCCGGCAAACCACTCGGCCGCCTGGTCCTCGGCGAACCTCCCGCAGGCGGCCAGGAGTTCGTCGTGGGTGAGCAGGCCCCGCGCGTTGCGGGCGAGCAGCGCCGCGAGCCGGGCCGCCTCGGCCGGCCGCAGTCGGTCGAGCCCCGTCGCCTGCGCCACCTCGGGGTCGAGGGCCGTGGCGCGGGCCCGCTCGTGGAGCTGGGGATCCGCCTCCTCCAGCTCGGTGGCGAGGTGGCCCTCCAGTACGGCGCTGTGGGACGCGGGGGTGTGGGTGCGGTGGTGGCGTCCGCCGCGGGAGAGCACGTCGCCGGGTTCGGGCGTGGCCAGCAGGACCACGTACGCCTGCTTGCCGCCGAGCAGTTCGCAGAGCCGGTCCAGGCCGGTCCCGTCCGGGAGCCCGCCCGCGCCGGGCTCCAGCGCGTAGCCGTGGCCCTCGCGGATCTGCCCGTCGTCCAGCTCGTCGAGATCGGTGCGCGGGTCGAGCCGGGAGACCCGGCCGCGGGTCAGGTCGTCCAGCAGGGACAGTGCGGTGCAGGTCCGCCCGGTGCCGGGCTGTCCGAGCAGGACCAGGAGGCGGCCGCCGCGCAGGTGCTCGCGGTGCCCGGCGTAGTCCGGCGGTTCCTGGAAGACCCGGCGCAGCCTGCTCAGCTCGTCCTCGGGCAGCGGGCCGGCGAGCAGGCGCTCGGCCCGCCGGCCGTAGATGTTGACGGTGTCGATGGATCCGGCGCCGATGAGGGTGCCGGAGCCGTGCGAGCTCAGCGTCGAGCGGTAGACGCGGGAGGCGGCGGCCGCCGCTCCGGGTAACTCCTCGCCGCCGAGCGGGTCGGCGGCGGGGCCGCCGATGAGGTCGGGCGGGGACGGCTCGGGGCCGGCGCCCGGCTCGGCGTCCGCCGTCCTGCCG
>NZ_VDFC01000142.1 GCF_008369065.1 Streptomyces apricus
CTCAGACCCCATCCCCGACCCCGACCCGGCCCTCGACCCCGACCTCGGACAGGAGCACCCGTGGACTGGCTGTTCATCGTGAAGCCCGGAGCCGACTCCGCGGGCGGTGGCTCGTCCGCCAAGGACGACATGCTGGCGCTCGCCGGGAGCGAGCCCCGTCGGGAGTGGTGCCTGTCGAGGTGGCGGCGCGTGACAGCCGGTGACCGTCTGTGGATCTACTTCGCCTCGCCGGTACGGGAGATCGCGGCGGTGGCCGACATCGAGGACGAGCCGTACGAGGTGTCCGGAAGCCCCCGCCAGCCGTGGAAGTTCACCGCGACGCTGAACTTGGACGCGACTCGACGACTGCACCGTAATCCCGTTCCGCTGCACGCCCTGTCCAACCGGAACCCGCAGGGAGTCACCCGGGTGAAGGACTGTGACCTGCACCTTCTGTTGGAGCATGCGGGTCTGTGACGGCTCTCCGCCCGCCGGGCCGCGCGCACTGGAGCGTGTGCATCCGGTCGCGTACGAGCCGCGCCCCGGCCCATACGCGCCGGGTCGCGCCCCGCCGCCGACGCGGCGTGAGCGTCCCTCGTCCCACAGGAGTTCTACGCTGCAACCGAACGCTGATCATGACGGCGTGAGGTAGCGCTCCGTAGCCAAGACCTCACGTCGGCCTGGGTGTGAGGACTAACCAGAATGGCCGAAGAGGTCCACGACGCCGATGTGTCCGTGGTGTTGATAGAGAGCATCCCCCTGGTGCTGAGCGGTTTGCGTTCCGCGCTGGAGGACGGCGGGGTCGGTGTCGTCGCGGGGACCCACGACCCGCAGGCCGGCGTCCGGGCGGTTCGCGAGGGGAAGCCCGACGTCGTCCTCGTCGACCTCGATCTGCCGGCCCACGCGGGGATCGGGCTGCTCCAGCGGCTGCGCCGGCAGGGCCCGGCCGCCCGGCTGGTCGCCATGGTCTCCCCGGACCACGACGACGACAAGCTGCTGCTGGCCGCGCTGATGGCGGGGGCCACGGGCTATCTGCTCAAGAACACGCAGACGGTGGACCTGCTGCGTACCGTGCACGCCGTGCGGCGCGGGTACGTGACGCTCGGCCCACGGTCCGGCAGCGAACTCTTCGCCCTGCTGAAGCGTTTGGCGGAGTCCGGCGAGACCCTCCCGTTCCCGGCCCTGACGAACCGGGAACGAGAGGTCCTGCGCCTGGTCTCCCTCGGCTACGGGAACCGCCGGATAGCCCAGGAGCTGTTCATATCGGAGAAGACCGTACGCAATTACGTCTCCGCCATCCTGCCGAAGATCAACGTGTCGAACCGGCTGGAGGCCATCGTGTCCGCCCGGCTGACCGGGCTGGAGACCGCCTACCCGGATACGGGCGCCACGGGGCCGGCACTCCAGCGGTGAGCGGTGGATGTCACCCGGCGTCCTGGGTGATCAGGCCGGAGGCCACGAGCCGGCGCAGGCTGTCGTCGACCTGCCGGGTGGCCTCCTCGGAATCGGGCGTGAGACCCGCCGCCCGCGCGTAGGCGGTGTGCAGTGAGGCGAGGTCACGTCCGTCGCACAGCGAATAGACGGTCCACGAGCGCGCGTTCAGCCAGTGCATCCGGGCCGAGCGGGCCGGACTGACGACGAGTTGCCCGAGGCCGGGCAGGGCGCATGCGTCCACGGGTGCGACGCGCTGGAGGATCCCTGCCGTGCCGGTTCCCCGCGGAGACTGTTCCGCTTCGGCGGACCGGGCCGTCGCCTGGGTCCGCTCACGAGGGCGCGGCGCGTCCTCGTCCACCAGGCGCAGCGCGGTCAGGAGCCAGTGGGCGAAGCGGTGCCCGTGCTCGGTGAGCGCCTCGTCCGGCAGCGACAGTACGCGTTCGGCGAGGTAGCGGGCGCGTTCCTCGCTGGTGCGGTACTCGCCGCTCAGGGCGGCCGGGGTACCCGGGCTCGGCTCGTCGAGGTCCTCGGCGGGCGGGGGCGGGCCGAACCGCTCCCGGACCGTTTCACAGGCCGCGTCGGCCGCGGCGCGGAAGACCAGCAGGTGCACGTAGAAGTGCAGGGCGACGAACACCCGGATGACCGTCCAGGAGCCGATCCGCCACGGGACGGGGACCTGCTCGGTGGCGTTCCTGACGACGGAGCCGGCGCGCAGCGCGTCGAAGAGTTTGAGGTGGGCGCCCTCGTGCAGCAGGCTCTCGGCGGCGAGCCACGGGGAGGCACAGCGTTCGGGCGCGAGCAGCACCGTCGAGGGCAGCGGGTCGCCGCCGGACATGGACTGCAGGGGGCCCTCTTCGTTCTCCCGGTGGGTGAATCCCACCATGGTGACGTGCCCCAGCACGCCGGCTCCGGCGGCGGGCAGCAGCGTCGCGAGGAGTTCCGCGCCGTCCCGCAGGCCGGTGAGTACCTCGTCCGTGGGGGTCACGGGGCCGGTGGCCCGGTCGTCGCCGAGTGCGTCCCGGTACAACTGCATGAGGCGCTCGGCCAGCAGCTTCTGCTCGTCGTCCCGCGGTGCGGGTTCGGCCAGCACCCAGGCGTCCCCGAGACCGGGCCAGGCGGGCCGGTGCGGATGCATGAGGGCCTCGCAGGGGCCCGTCGGGGAGGAGCCTGCCGGGGAGGGTTCGCCGGTCTCCGGGGCGGCCGTGGGGCGGCTCAAGTAGGCGGCGAGTGTACTGCGTTCGGGCCGGCCGCCGTCCAGTCGTGCGAGGTCGACCTCGAAGCAGTTGCGCAGCACCGGGTCGTACAGCAGGGGGCGCAGACGGTCGTCGGGCGCGGCGGCCGTCTCCCGCAGCAGGTCCGCCGCCTCGTCGTCGTGCCGCGCCAGCATGGTGAGGCCCAGCCGGAACCGGGCGAGGTTGCGCTCGGCGATGGCGGGGGAGTCGCCGAACTGCCGGTCGGCGCAGAGCAGGTTGTCGGCCTGCGCGACTCGATCGACGACCGGTCCGGTGTCCGGTTCGGCGGAGGCGGGTGTGACCGGCGAGGCGGCGGAGGCTGAGGAGGACAACGACGGACCGTCCTTCGGAATCGCGGTGACGCAGGGACGAGCGGCAGMCGGCAGGCAGCAAGTGGCAGGCGTGGACGCGGGAGAGCCAGGGGCGGACCCGGGGCGGACCCGGGG
>NZ_VDFC01000143.1 GCF_008369065.1 Streptomyces apricus
GGCGGGCCCCGTACCGGCGTCGGGCGCGGTCCCGTCCTGCGTGCCCGGGTCCTGGTTCTGGTTCTGATCCTGGTTCTGGTCCGCGTCCCCCGACACGGGCCGGCCCGCGGCCCCGCCGCCCGACGAGCCGTCCGACGAACCGTCCTGCGAGCCGCCGGAGGACCCCGTGGCCGGGTCGGCGGAGGAGGACGTGTCCGGCGGCCCCGTCTTCGTGGCGGTGTCGTCCGGCGAGAACATCGACATGCCCGCGAGCACGGCCAGGACGAAGAGCACCGCGCCGGCGAGGACGCCGAACACCCGGGGCCGGCGGCGGACCGCGGTCGCGGCACCGCCACGGACGCCGGTGCCGGCGGGCCGGGCGCGGCGCGAGGGCGCGGAGTGCGGGGAGCGCGGGGAGCTCTCGGAGCGGGTGGCGCGGGCGGCGGCGCGCCCGGCCGCCCGGCCGCCGGTCTGCGGCAGCCGGTACGTCGTCGGGGCCCCGCCGTCGGCCGGCCCGGACTGCCCGGGGTGTCCGGGCTGCCCGGAGGGCCCGGGGTGCGGCGGCGCGGCCGCGTACGACACCTGGGTACGCGGCTGGGCATGCGGCTGCCGCGCGGCCACCGGCAGCGGCTCGGCCCGCCCCTGCCAGGCTCCCCCGGCGAACCAGTCCGCGACCTCGTGGGCCGTGGGCCGGTCCTCGGGCTGCTTGGCGAGCAGGCCGAGGAGGTAGTTCTCGAAGGCGGGCGGCAGGTGCACCCCGTGCTCGCGGGGCGGCACCGGCGCCTTGTCGATGTGCTGGTGCAGCGTGATCGTCGCGCTCTCCCCCTGGAACGGGGGCCTGCCGGTGAGGAGCTGGTAGAGCACGCAGCCCAGCGAGTACACGTCCGAGGAGGCCGACGCCGGGCGCCCCAGGGCGCGTTCGGGGGCCAGGTAGAGGCTGGTGCCGACGATCTGGCCGGCCGTGGTGAGCGCGGACGCCGGGTCGTCGACGAAGCGGGCGATGCCGAAGTCGCCGATCTTGACGGTGCCGTGCGCGTCCGCGAGGAGGTTGCCGGGCTTGATGTCCCGGTGCACGATCCCCTCGCGGTGCGCGGCGGCGAGGCCCGCGGCGGCCTGGGCGGCGATGGTGGCCACCCGGTCCGCGCCGAGTGTGCCGGACGCGGTCAGCTCCTGGGCGAGGCTGCGGCCCTCGACCAGCTCCATGACCAGGTAGAAGCGGTCGTCCCAGGCGCCGAAGTCGAAGACGGCGACGACGTAGGGGTGGCTGAGCCTGGCCGCCGTCTGCGCCTCCAGCCGGAAGCGCGCGGCGGCGGCGCTGTCCGCGTCGTCCCCCAGCAGCAGTTTGACGGCCACCGCGCGGCCGAGCACCTCGTCGGTGGCCTGCCACACCTCGCCCATCCCGCCCCGGCCGATGGACGTCTGCAACCGATACCGCTCCGCGACGAGCACCAGGGAATCATCCTCACCACAGCAGGGGGTCAACACGACGGCGGCGAGCGGCACTTCACGCGACGCAGAAGAGCGTGGACGGGGTCGTCTCGCAGCGACCCCACCCTACCGATCTTGCGACCCTGCCTGAGCCGCCCGCGCGGTTCCCCGCGCCTCTTCGGGGCGGGGGACCAGGATCGCGCCCTGAAGGGGCGCGGGGAACTGCGCGACCGGCCACCGCGAACCCGCGGACGACTGCTCAGGTCGCGGCCGGGCCGCCGGGCTCGGGCGCGCGGACCATCACGCAGTCGAACTCCACCACCCGGCCCGTCGCCGGGTCGCGGGTGACCGGGTACATGCCGGTCACCCCGAAGCCCGCCGCCTCGTACGCGGCCACGGCCTCCCCCATCGCCGGGCTCCCCTCGTACAGCCGGAGGGCGGCGACCTCGGACTGCAGGCCCACGAACTCGGAGATCCGCTCGCCCGCCCCCGCGAACACCTCCATGTCGAAGCCCTGCGTGTCCATCTTCAGGTACGGGCGCGGGTCCTCGATGCCCTCCAGCGCCTTCTGCATCACGTCGTCGAGCCGCCGGACCTCGATCTCCTCGGTACGCCCCTTGGCGAACCGCCGGTACCGCTCCTTGCCGTACTCGCTGGGCGGCAGCAGCGAGTTCATCGACTTCCAGTCGACGTGGATCGACTGCACGGCCTCCTCGCGCCCGAGCGCGAAGTTGTAGACGTGCCAGTCGGGATCGTTCTCGGCGGACCTGCGCAGCTTCGCGAACGTGTCGGAGACCGGCTCGAACGACACGATGCGCCCGGTGTACCCGAACCGCCGCAGCCCCTTCCCGTACTGCCCGGTGTTGGCCCCGACGTCGAACACGCAGTTCACGCCGTTCAGTTCCAGCAGGGCCGCCACGTGCTGGGCGCACAGGTAGTGGGAGGCGGCGAGCTGGAACTCCCGTTCCCCGTCCGCCGGTACGGCTCCGTCCAGGAGCAGCCGCGCCCCGGTGGGGCCGAGGGGGACGCTCGTCACGCTCCGCCCGGCGGCGGCGCGGGCCACCACCCAGGTGTCCGTGCCGGCGTCGGTGACCGTGTACCGCGCCTTGCCCCGGGCGACCAGATCGGCCCCGCGCCCCACGGGCGCGACGGTCCGTTCGCCCCTGCGGAACACCAGGGCCGTACCGGGGCCGAGATCGACGACCTTCACGCCTATCCGCGGAAGGATGCTGAGCAGTCTTCTGTAAAGGGTCTGCATCGGCTCAGCCTGGCAGAAGTCACCCGGGATACACCGCCCCTTCACCGAACAGACTCCGGGCCCCGTCCGCGCGGACGGCCGGCCGCGGGGCGTCCCGGGCTCACCCGGTCGGCCCGGTGCGCTGGTGGGAGGCGGCACGCGGTGGTGCCGTGGGAGGAGACCCCCGTCGCAGGCAGCCGTAGGAGGCATCCGTGCTGAACCGTCCGCCCCGCCGTGCCCGGCGCACCGCCGCCGTCCTCGCCCCGGCCCTGGCGGCGGCCGCGCTGCTCACCACGGCCGGGTGCTCGGGCGTGCTCGGCGGCGCGGCCGAGGGCGCGGCGGCCTCCGCCTCCCCCGTGGCCGCGC
>NZ_VDFC01000144.1 GCF_008369065.1 Streptomyces apricus
AACCCGCCGTTGCAGCGCAGCCTTGCTGCCTTCCGGCGTCCGCCCACCTCAGGGGCGGACCATCCCGTCCGGGCAGTGGAGCCCGTCCCGGCCGGGTGCAGGCGTGACGAACCCGCCGGCGCGGCGCAGCCTTGCGGTGTTCCGGCGTCCGCCCCGCCTTCAGGGGCGGAGCATTCCGTCCGGGCGGTAGGGGCCGTGTCGGTCGGGTGCGGGCCTGGCGGACCCGTCCGCGGCGTGTCGTACGCCGCGGATCAGCCGTCGCCCGGCGCAGTGCGGCCCCGGGCTCAGGTATGGGTCCCGGGGCCGTACCGAAGGAGGCGGCGGGATCAGACCGTGGTCTGTTCCGGCGTGTCCGCCCGGTCACCCGTGGCGCGGGCGCCTTCGGGCGTCTTCGTGCGGACGGCCGGGATGAGCGCCGCGATGACGGCGGCCACCAGGGCGACCCCGCCCCCGGTGATCAGCGCGGTGCGGAACCCGTCCTCCGAGGTGATGCTGTAGCCGCCCAGGGTGACGACGTTCTGGGAGAGGACGACTCCCACCACGGCGGCCCCCACCGACGTGCCGAGCGAACGCATCAGCGTGTTGAACCCGTTGGCGGCGGCGGTCTCGGACAGCGGCACCGAGCTCATGATCAGGGCCGGCATCGCCCCGTAGGCGAGGCCCACGCCGCTGCTGGTCACCATGAGGACCAGCATCAGCCCCCAGGCGGAGCCCATCAGCGCGAGGGAGAGACCGTAACCGGCGGCGATCACGAGGATGCCGCAGACCAGCGTGAACTTCGGGCCGCGCGCGTCGGTGAGCTTCCCGCCGAGCGGCGAGACCAGCATCATCATGATGCCGCCGGGCGCCATCCACAGACCTGCCGCGAGCATCGACTGCCCCAGCCCGTAGCCGGTCTCCTCGGGGAACTGCAGCAGCTGGGGAACGATCAGCATGCCCGCGTACATGCCGAAGCCGACGAAGAGCGAGGCGGCGTTGGTGAGCAGCACGCGCGGGCGGGCCGTGGTGCGCAGGTCGACCAGCGGGTCGCGGGTGCGGGTCTCCCACACGCCCCAGGCCAGCAGCACCACGACGGCCGCGGCGAACAGCCCGAGGGTGGTCCCCGAACCCCAGCCCCACTCGGCGCCCTTGGAGACCGCGAGCAGCAGGCAGACCAGGCCGACGCCGAGCCCGATCGCACCGGGGGCGTCGAAGCGCTGCCCCTTGGCCGCGGGCGGGACGTCCGGGATCAGGAACCAGATCAGCAGGGCGATGACGACGGCCAGGGCGGCCGAACCCCAGAACAGCACGCGCCAGTTGGCGTACTGCGCTACGGCCGCCGCGATCGGCAGGCCGAGCCCGCCGCCGATACCCATGGACGCGCTGACGAGCGCGATGGACGAGCTGAGCCGCGCCGCCGGTATGACGTCGCGCAGGAGCGCGATGCCGAGCGGCACCATGCCCATGCCCACGCCCTGCAGACCGCGGCCGACGATCATCGGCACGACGGACGACGACAGTGCGCACACCACCGAACCCGCGATGAGCGGAACGGAACAGGCGAGGAGCATCCGCCGCTTGCCGAGCAGGTCGCCGAGGCGTCCGGTGACGGGCACGCAGACGGCCGCCACCAGCAACGTGACCGTGATCACCCACGCCGTGTTCGAGGGCGTGCTGTTCAGGATCTTCGGCAGGTCCGCGATGAGCGGTGTCACCAGGGTCTGCATGATCGCCGCCGTGGTGCCGGCGAAGGCCAGCGTGGCGACCACCCCGGTGGCACGGGGGGAAGTCGGTGGGGTTCCCATCAAGGGACTCCTCGCATCTCTTACGGGCTAGGGGGGATGCAGTCTACATATGTTGTGCATCATGCATGCCGTGTGTCCGATGCACAGCCTGTGCGAGGATGGGGCCGGGGCCACCGCAGAACGAGCCGCGCCGTCCCCGTTCTCGAAAAGCAGGAGGCAGTGGGCATGGGCAGGCCGACGTACGAGGTCGAGTACGAGCAGATGCTGCTCGGCAGGCACGCGCTCGCGGCGCACGGCGGGCGCAGCAAGGAGAGCGTGCTGGAGCGCAGCTCCTACATCCTGCTCAGCCGCATCCGCGTCCAGGGGCCCATGTCGATCGGCGAACTGAGCGACGCGTTCGGGCTGGACACCTCGACGCTCAACCGGCAGACCGCCTCGGCCATGCGCGCCGGGCTCGCGGAGCGCATCCCCGACCCCGACGGCGGACTGGCCCGCAAGTTCCGCATCACGGACAAGGGCGCCCGGATCCTGGACGAGGAGCGCGAGCGGACGGTCGGTTCGCTGGACCGGATCATGGCCGACTGGTCCGACGAGGAGATCGCCGAGTTCGCGGTCTACCTGCGGCGGTTCAACACCGGCATCGAGCGCCTCGGCAAGCGGCCCTGGCCCCGCCCGTGACGGCGGCCCGCGCACGCAACCGTTTCACCCTCTCAAGCCAACTCCCTTTGTCGACAGGGCAGTAGGGCCGCGACGGATTCACCGGGCCCGCGGACGGGTACGCATGATCCCTGTGCGGGAGACGCGAGGACGCCAGGTACGGGACCGGGCGTTCCGGCGCGTGCTCCGCGGACCGTGCATGCCTCACAGGACGTGCGCGTTCCGCAGACCGTCCGAGTCCCCCAGGCCGCCCAGATCCCGCCGACCACCTGGGTCCAGGAGGTCCGGGCTCCGGAAACCCGACGCCTCCGGCCCGCCCGCGCCCTTCGGGCCGAAAGCCCTTGCCCCCGGGACGCCGAACCGTCCCCGCGAGGGCTCACCCGCCCCTTCGGACACATCTGCCACCGGTTGACAGGGCCCTCCCGCACGGCCTCCGCCACGGACACGCGCGAATCAGCCAGATCGCCCAAAAAGCCTCGGATACGGACCTCGCCGAATAGCGTGCGAGAAATCGAACCCCTCCCCCCACCTCCCTGCGGTCCGCGTCCCCCGCGGCCCCCTGCCGCGCTAGGAGAACCG
>NZ_VDFC01000145.1 GCF_008369065.1 Streptomyces apricus
CCCTCGCACTCCAGCGCGCCCTGCGCGCCCTGAAGCGGAGCGTCCCCGCCCCCGTGGGCCGGGAACTGGACGAGGCGGCGACGGCGCAGCGCATCGCCCGGCTGGGCGCGGCCCCCCGGTCCTGGCTGCCCGTGCTGCGCCCGAAGAGGGAGCGCTGGCTGACGCTCCACCTGGTGCACGACACCGGCCCGACGATGCCCGTCTGGCGCCCGCTCGTACGCGAACTGCACACGGCGCTCGCCCAGTCGGGCATCTTCCGCACGGTGGAACTGCACCGCCTGGAGACCGACGGCACGGTCCGCCGCCCCGGCTCGCAGGAGTCGTTCGCCGACGGCCGCACGGTCACGCTCCTGATCAGTGACTGCATGGGACCGCAGTGGCGGGACGGCCCGGCGGGCGCCCGCTGGTACGCCACCCTGCGCCGCTGGTCATCGAGCATGCCGGTCGCCCTGGTCCAGCCGCTGCCGGAACGCCTGTGGCGCACCACCGCCCTGCCGGCGGCGACGGCCCGGCTCACCGCGCCGGGACCCGCGGCGCCCAACACGGCGTACACCGTGGACCCGTACGCGCTCGAAGCACTCGGCATGCCCGACGCGGCCGACCCGCCGGGCGGGAACCCGCACGGCACGCCCCCCGTGCCGGCGCCGGTCCCGGTCCCCGTCCTGGAGGCCTCGCCGACGTGGCTGGCGAACTGGGCGTCCCTGGTGGCGGCCGGCGGCCCGCGGCCCGGCGCGGTGGGCCTGCTGGGCACCGCCCCGCCGGTCGCGCCGGTCGACGAGCGGGGCCGCAGCGACGTCGAGCGGCTCTCGCCCGAGCAGCTCCTGCTGCGGTTCCGCTCGCTCGCCTCCCCCGAGGCCTTCCGGCTGGCCGGCCATCTGGCGGTGGGACCGCCGGAGCTGCCGGTGATGCGGCTCGTCCACGCGGCGATCGAGAAGAACCCGCAGCCGCAGCACCTGGCCGAGGTGATCCTCAGCGGCGCGCTGACCGCGGTCCCGGGCGCGGCGGGCTCGTACGCCTTCCGGCCCGGCGTACGGGAACTGCTGCTGCGCACGCTGCCCCGCACCGCGCACGGCAGGACCACCGAACTCCTGTCCAGAGTCGGCGCGTTGATCGACGTACGCGCCGGGGTGAGGGCCGGTGAGTTCCGGGTCTCGGTGCCGGGGCCCGGGAGCGCCGGGGCCGACGGCGAGCCGTTCGCCGCGGTGCGCGAGGAGAGCGTACGGCGGCTGGGCGGGACCACGCCGGAGCCGGCCGGCACCGCACTCGTGCTCGGCCGGTACCGCCTGTCACGGCGCCTGGGCCGGAGCAGGAACCTGCTGCGGGGTGAGGACACCCGGACCGGCCGGGCCGTGGCAGTGCACCGGTACCCCGTCGATCCGGCGGGGCGGCAGGGGTTCCTGGAGGCCGCGCGGGCCCTCGCGGGCGTGGAGCACCCGAACGTGGCCGCCGTGCACGACTACGGCACGGAGGAGGGGACGGCGTACCTGGTCATGGAGTTCGTGGAGGGCGTCAGCCTGGCCGACCTCACGGCCGAGGGCGGCTTCCGGCTGCCCTTCGCTCTGCTGGCGCCCCTGGTCCACCAGGTCGCGCAGGGACTCGAAGCGCTGCACGCGCGCGGCATGTCGCACGGGCACCTCGCGCCCCGCCACCTCCTCCTGGACCCGGACGGGACCGTCAGGATCAGCGGCCTCCCCCTGGACCGGGTCCGGGGCTCGAACGAGTCGGACGACCTCTACGACTTCGGGGTGATGCTCCGGGAACTGACGACGGACGGCACCTCCGGCGGTCTGCCCGGCATCCCCGCCGAGCACCAGGAGCGCTTCACCGACGCCATCGCCTGCCTGCTCTCACCGGACACGGGGACCCAGCACCGCGGCAAGGACCTGTTCCTGAGCCCCACCTTCGGTGCGGTGGCCGAGGCGGCCTCCGCGGACCTGCCCCGCTACCGCCTGCTCGGCCCCGTGAGCGTCCAGCGAAACGGCCTCCCCCAGCCTGCGCACTCGCCCGAGGAGCAGGCCCTGCTCTGCATGCTCCTCCTGCGCAACGGCCGGCCCGTGCCGTTCGGCGAGCTGACCGAGGGCCTGTGGGGCAACCGCCCGCCGCGGCACCCCGAACGCCTCCTGGCCACGTACGCCTCCGCCCTGCGCCGGACCCTGGGCCCGGGGCTGCTCGCCACCACCGCGTACGGGTACGCCCTGCACGCGGGCCCGCGCGCCGTCGACCTGGAGCAGTGCAAGGAACTCGTCGCGGAGGCCGAGGCGCGCCGGGAGGACGGCAGCCCGACAGCGGCCCGCGACGCCGTCCAGGGCGCGCTCGACCTCTGGTACGGCGACCCCCTCGACGGCGTTCCGGGTCCCGCCGCCCAGGCGACCCGAACCCGGCTGCGCGCCCTGCGCCTCACCCTGTGCGTCACCCGCGCCGAACTCGACCTGGAGGGCGGCCGGTACGAGCGCGCCGCCGCCGACCTCGGCGAGCTGCTCCGCGCGCACCCCGAGCGCGAGGACTTCCGGCGCCTGCACGTCCTCGCCCTGAAGGCCCAGGGCCGCACCGCCGAGGCCATCGAGTCCTACGAGACCTACGAGGCGCTCCAGAACCGCCTGTTCAACGAACCGGACCCCACGCTCCTGGAGCTCTACCGCGAGCTGCGCACGGCCCCCGACGACAACCAGCCCGCGGTCGTCATGGAGTGCACGGACCCCGGTGACCACCGCGGCGCCCACAGCACCCTCTCCCACACCCTCACCTGGCTGCTCTCGCTGAGTGGCCTGACCTCCGACCAGTACGACATGAACGCCGTCGACCACGGCTACCTCGTGACCACGGCCCCGGGCGCCCCGGTCCTGGGCGTGCTCAACGCGACGCTGCGCGATCTGCCGGACATCCTCCTGGAGATGCCGGACCCGCCGAGGGTGCGGCTGACGTTCTGGCACACCGCGCGCCCACCCCGCCTC
>NZ_VDFC01000146.1 GCF_008369065.1 Streptomyces apricus
GCGCGCGCGGGACGGGGGCCCGCCCGCCGGGGGCCGGGACACCGGGGGCCGGGGTTCCGGCGGCTGGGACGCCGCAGGCCGAGAGGTCGGGCACCGGGACGCCGGGGGCCGTGGGTCCAGGGGCCGGGAGGCCACAGGCCGAGAAGCCGGGCACCGCGAGCCCGGAAGCCGAGAGGCCACAGGCCGGGAGACCGGGTACCGGGACGCCGCAGGCCAAGAGGCCAGGCACCGGGAGTCCGGGGGTCGCGAGGCCGCAGGCCGGGAGGCCGGATACCGGGACGCCGCAGGSCGMGAGGCCAGGCACCAGGAGTCCGGGAGCCGGGAGTCCGGGGGCCGAGAGGCCGCAGGCCGAGAGACCGGGTACCGGGACGCCGCAGGGCGAGAGGCCGGGGACCGGGAGCGCGGGAACCGGGGGCCCGGGGACCGGGAGGCCGGGGATCGTCAGGGCGTCCAGGGCCCCGGTCCGCGGGCCGTGCCGCCGTCCGCCGAGACCCATCACGGTTACGGCACGGCCGGATGGGGCGCCGCCGAAGGCGGGGCTCAGGGGCACCGGTCCGCGGGACCGCACGTGATGCCCGCCCAGGGCGGGGCGCCCCGGGCGGAGCACACCGGCTCCACGGGATCCGGCGAGGAGGACCCGGACGACGTCCGGGAGCCCGGTGAGGGCGGCCGGAAGGGCACCCCGCTGCGGGGGACGCCCGTGCCGCGCGGTGCGCGCAAGCGCGGGCTCTCCGCGTGGGCCCGCCGCCTGGCCGGCGCCCGGGGCGAGGGCCAGGACGGCGAGGACGGCGCCTACGACCCGTACGAGACGGCGTTCGCCGAGCCCGTCGCCCTCGGCGTGCCCGAGCCCGACCGGTGGCCCGATCCCGCCGCGCTGCTGCTGGCGGCGCTGGGTCCGGGGCCCCGGCTGTGGGAGCGCGGGCCGAAGCACCCGGAGGCGCTGGTGGTCCGGCTGGGCACGGCGGACCGCAGCACGTCCGACGGCTCGGGCCTGCTGCCCGCCGTACCGGTGACCGTCGGGCTGCGGGAGGTCGGCGCGCTGGGTCTGGCCGGGCCGCGCGAGCGCCTGTCGGGGCTCGCGCGCGCGGTGGTGGCGCAGCTCGCCGCACTGCACTCCCCCGACGCGCTGGAGATCACCCTCCTCAGCACGGACCGCTCGCGTTCCCTGGAGGAGCGCACCGCGGAGTGGTCGTGGCTCGGCTGGCTGCCGCACCTGCGCCCCACCCACGGCCAGGACTGCCGCCTCCTGCTCGCCTACGACCGCGAACAGGCGGCGGCGCGCGCGGAGGAGCTGGTCCGGCGCCTGGAGGACCACCTGACGGAGACGGGCCGGACCGTCGAAAGGGGCCGGGAGGACGAGGGGCCCCGTCCCGGCGGGTCCTCCCCGGACGACAGCGGGGCCTTCGCGCCCCGCCCGAGGAACCCGGCGGACACCGGCCCGGGCGCCACCTCGCCGGCCCGCGGGAGCCACCCCTTCGGCCGCGACGAGGGCGCCACCCATCTGGGGCTCCCCCGCAGCGGCATCCAGACGGGCGAGGCGCGCGACCGGGCGCACCGGCCGTCCTGGGCGCGGCCGGACGATCCGGAGCGGCCCCGGTGGACCGGTCCCCGTACCGTCGTCGTGGTGGACGGGGACCCCGGTTCGGCCGCGGTGCGCGACGCCGTGGCCCGGCTCGCGGTCGAAGGCCCGCAGGTCGGGATACACGTCGTCTGCCTCGCCGAGACACCGGCCGCGTCGCCCTCCTCCCCGGTGGCGGACACGTACGAGGCGGCGTGCGCGGTGTCGCCCGTGTTCCGCGCGTGCGGGGCCGTCGCGCTGCTGAGCGGTGACGTGGCGACCGCCCTGCGGCTGCTGCGGGTGGCACCCGGCGCGCAGGGCCACGGCATGTCGGGCGGCCCCGTCGGCCACGGCACGGTCGCCGCGGTGGACGCCGTCTCCACGGCGTGGGCGGAACGCTTCGCGCGGGCGCTCGCGCCCCTGCGGACCGACGCAGCCGGTGAGCGGCACACCCGGGTCTCCGCGCCGCTGCCGCAGAGCGCCCGGCTGCTGGACGAGCTGGGCCTGGCCCGTGCGACCCCGGCGTCCCTGATGGCGCGCTGGGCGGACGCCGCCGACGATCCCGAGGCGCTGGGCGGCCGGGTCACGGCCGTGCTCGGCGCCGGACCGCGCGGCCCCGTCGCCGTGGACCTCCCGCACGAGGGCCCGCACCTGCTGGTCGAGGGGCCGCCCGGCAGCGGGCGTACGGAGCTGCTGCGTGCCGTCGCCGCGTCGCTCGCCGCCGCGGAGCGGCCCGACCGGCTGGGCATCGTGCTGGTCGACGGCCGGGACGGCACGGGCGGCGGAGGCAGCGGCGGGTCGGCGGCGCGCGGCGACGGGCTCCAGGTCTGCACGGACCTGCCCCACGTCACGACGCACCTGGGCGCCCACGACCCCGTACGGATGCGGGAGTTCGCGCAGTCCCTGTCCGCCGAGCTGAAGCGGCGGGCCGAGCTGCTGGGGCGGCTCGACTTCACGGAGTGGCACGCCCGGCCGCAGGGCGCGGGGCGGATCGTCGCGCAGCGGCAGGGAGGCGGGGCGGGCCTCGGTTCCGCTTCCGGTTCCGTGTCCGGCGCGGCCCCGGGGGGCCAGGCCGGAGCGGCGGACCTCGACACGCCGCCCAGTTCGACCCTGCGCCTGCGGCCCGCCGCGACGCGCGCCCGCGCGGAGGCGGCCCAGGCGGAGGCGGCCCGCGCCGTCCCGGCGCTGCCGCGGCTCGTGGTGGTCGTGGACGACCTGGACGCGCTGCTCTCGCCCCCGCTGGGGTCGCCCGGCCGGCCCGCCGCCGGTTCCGTCGTACGGGCCCTGGAGGCGGTCGCCCGGGACGGGGCGCGGCTCGGGGTGCACCTGTACGACGGAACCGGCGGCGGGCCGGCCGGGCGACCCCAGCGGGGGCGAGAGCAGCGCGTCCAGG
>NZ_VDFC01000147.1 GCF_008369065.1 Streptomyces apricus
ATCCGGGGGCGGTGCGTCCGGGGCCGATCGGCCCACGGCCGATCGAGGTGAATAGCCGCCCCGAGGTGCGGTTCTGCGGCAGAGTTATGCCTGGGTTGCCTCTATGTGATCAACGCGTTATCAGAGTCACATCATCCGTACCGAATAAGTGGGTGTTCTGACGGTTCGGTCGGGCAGGAGACATCCTGAATATGTCAACAGACCGAGCGGCGACCGCGCGGCAGTCCCGGACCACTTCCTGACCACGAGTGTCCAGAGCTGTTACGGCGTGCTGAGTGTGCTGGGACCCAAGTCTTGAATCATGAACTGGTGAATCGGTGAGGTGAAGCGCTGATGAGCACCACCCGGCCTTACTCGCCGGGCGACCGCGGCCCGGAACCGGGTGACGGCGGCGCTTCCGGGACCTCTCCGGGCGGTACGGGGGCCTCTCCGGGCGGTACGCCCCCCGGGCGTCAGGACCGTCGGCTGAACTTCGACGGGCAGAGCGGGGTCGTTCCCCTCGCCCGCGACTTCGCCCGCCAGGCACTGTACGACTGGGGCTGGCTCCCCGCGGACACCGCCGACCAGCGGGCCGCGGCGGAGGATGTCCTCCTGGTCGTCTCCGAGCTCGTCACCAATGCCTGCCTGCACGCGGAGGGGCCGGACGAGCTCTGGATCTCCTGCGACAAGAAGGTGCTGCGGATCGAGGTCTCCGACCAGGGGTCGGGGCAGCCCGCGCCGCGGACCCCGCACCGGGCCGGGCGGCCCGGCGGGCACGGCATGTTCATCGTGCAGCGGCTGTGCCTGGACTGGGGCGTGATCCGTACGCCGGGAGTGGCCGGGAAGACGGTCTGGGCGGAGCTGGGCGCTCCGGCGTAGCGCTCCGCTGTGGCTCGGCGTCGCCCCCGCGTGTTCGTCCGCGGGTCCGGTGGGGGCTGGTCGCGCCCACGCGGCGGAGCCGCACATCGGAACAGCCCCGCGCCCCTTTGGGGCGCCTCTTTCTCTTGAGCGCGTGCCGGGTCCTGGTGGATCCGGCACGCGCTTTGTCTTCCCTCGGTAAGGCGTCGGGCGTACCTTGACGGCCCATCTGATGTCCCGTCAGGAACGGTGTCGGGAACGCCTTCGGGAGTGAGGGACCGTGCCATACCGGATGTACCAGAAACGGACCGCCGCGCTCGCTTCCGCCGCGGCCCTGGCCGGCTCGGCGGTGCTGCTGGCCGCCCCCGCGGCCCGGGCCGACGTGGTGGACGTCAACTACCAGTGCAAGACGCCGATCGGTGACAAGTCCGCCGTCTCGCCCATCGACATCAAGGGCGTCAGGAGCGGCAGCGGCTACCGGCTCACGATGACCTTCGAGAAGGGCGTCTCCTCCAGCCCCGTCGAACTGGGCAAGGGGGCGATGAACCCGAGCGCCGTCATCAGGCTCGGCGGCGCCGACAGCGGCACCGTGTCGGTCAAGGGCCCCTCCAACCCGGAGGCGGTACCCGCCAACACCCCCATCAAGATCACCGACCTGACCGGGACGTACACCCCGAAGAAGACCGGCGAGGTCACCTTCACCGCGGGCGTGCTGACCATCGAGGCGCTCGGCACGACCACCACCTGCACGCCCTCCAACAGCCCGGGGCCCTCGCTGTCCCTGGACGTCACGGCGGCCGGCGGCGGCGACACCGCAGGCGGTTCCTCCCAGGGCGCCGCGGCGGACGGCGGGGAACTGCCGCGGACCGGTCCCGAGGACTCCGCGATCGCCCTGGGCACGCTCGGCGGCACCGTGCTGCTGGCGGGCGCGGCGGGCGTGCTGTGGCTGAACCGGCGCCACCGGGCCCGCGGCTGAGCCGGTGGGCGGGGTCGACGACAGCCGCGTACGGACGTCGAGCCGACGGGAGCGGTGACGTGGACGGTGGCGGGCGCGGTACGGGGCGCGGTACGCGCGGTACGGCCGCGGGGGTGCGGACCGGCGTCGTGGCGGTGGTGCTCGCGCTCGGGCTGTCCGGCGTCCTCGGCCTGTTCGGTCCGTACGCCCCGGGTGCGGGGACCGCCTCCGCGGCGGAGCAGCCGCGGGTGGAGCTGTCCAGGTCCCAGGCGGGGACGGGCGGCTCGATCACGGTGAGCGGCAGCGGGTGGCGGGCGGACGCCCTGCTGATGATCCTCGTCTGCGGCCGGTCCGCCACCGACCGGGGGGCGACCGGCGGCACCGACTCCTGCGCCAACGCCGACGGGCGGGCCGTCACCACCGACGCCGAGGGCCGCTTCACGCGGAAGCTGCCGGTCGCCGAGCCGCCGGAGCCGTGTCCGTGCGTGGTGCATGTCGCGACCGTCACCGGGGCGAAGGCCGACGCCGACGCGCCGTTCCTGGTCGCGGGCCACGAGGTGGAACCGCTGCCCAAGCAGGACAGCGCCGCGCGGCTGTCCGCGCTCAGCGACACGCGCCTGGACGGGGCGAGCGGCCTGCTCACCTGGTTCGGCGCGCCGCCCTCCCGCGACCTCGTCCTCACCGTCGGGAACGTGGGCACCGCCGCCGTGAAGGACCCGGTCTTCCAGGTGGGCACCTCGCACGGCGTGTTCGCCCCGCAGTGGGAGGAGCGGCGGTGGCGCGGCACCATCCGTCCCGGCGGGAAGGCCCGCGTCACCCTGCCGGKGGAGCTGACGGCCGGGGCGTACGGCGACTACACGGTCTCCCTGAAGTTCGGCGGCGAGGTGCTCGCCGAACAGCCGTGGGGTGTGGGGCGGCCCTGGGGCGTGACGCTCTTCTGGGCGCTGGTCTGCGTCGTCGTGCCGGCCGCGGTGTTCCGGGGCGGGATGGCGGTGGTGGATCGGGTGCGGCCGGGTGGGGCGGCCTTCCCTGCGGGGCGGCCTGCGCGGCCTGGGCGGCCTGGCAGGGGTGCCCATGGGGTTCGCCGGGGGCGGGTGTGGTGGCC
>NZ_VDFC01000148.1 GCF_008369065.1 Streptomyces apricus
CCCCTGCCCCTGCCCCGGCTCCGCCTCCGCGGCGGGTGCGCGCAGCCGCAGGGGGCCGCCCAGTTCGTCCACCGCGGCGCGGGCGGCGGCCAGCGGGGTCGGGTACGACCGGTAGTGGTCGATCATCGTCAGATAGCCGCCGTCGGCCCGCCGCATGAGGTGCAGCGGCCTCTCGTCCACCGTGACCCGCCAGGTCCAGGCTGCGGCCGTGTACGCGGCTCCGGCCGGGTGCGCGCCGCCGGCCGGCTCCCGGCGCCCGCGGATGCGGCACCCGCGGTACACCTCGTCGAACCCGGCCGCGGACTCCGCCCCGGAGCCGCCCGGTCCGCAGGACCCGCTGCCGGGCTCCCCACCGGATCCCCCGCCGGCTCTCCCGGCAGGGGCGTGGGGCGGCCCGGTGCGTGACGGCCCCGACGCGGCGACGAACGGCGTCAGCGCGACGGCCGCGGTCGCGGCGAGCACTCCTCGCAGGACGTCACGCCGCCCACCGCCGCCCGGCCTCATCCGCACTGCTCCACCCCGGCCTCCCGGACTCGTACGTCCTGTCCTCGACCTGTCCTCGTCCTGTCCTCGACGCGTTCCGTGTCCCTACAGTCCCGGCGCGACGTCCAGGCTCGCGCCGGGCGCCCCCTGCAGGGCCGGGGCCAGCAGGCCGGCCTCGGGCAGCTTCGGGGCCGGGAGCCCGAGCAGCTCGGGGCGCGGCGCGGTCAGCGGGGCGTCCAGGGAGGCGCCGGGGGTCTGGGTCCGCATGGTGGAGTCGGGCGTGGTGGTGCTGAGGTGGTCGAAGGTGTCGCCGAGGACGCGCGGCAGGGGCGCGCGCACGTCCAGCTCGGGCAGGCCCGCGCTGACCGGCACCTGCGGAAGGGCCCGGTCCGGCAGGAGCCGGCCCTCGACGTACTGGGGCCCGTCGGGGCTGCCCGGCTTGACCAGCGGCACGGTGCCGCTGACCTTCGGCATCTCCATGTCCAGGGCCTGCTCCGCCCCTTGGAGCGGCACGACGACCGGAACCGCGTCGGCGGCGACGGCGGGCGTCGCGACGGCGGCCGCCACACAGGTGATGACGGCGGCGAAGGTTCCTCGGGTGGTCGACTTCATCAGGCACGGGCCTTTCGGGATTCGAATTCGAAGAGTGCATCCGGAACGGGTAACGACCCCGCGAACAGGATCAGCTCAAAATTCCCTCGGTCGATGCAATAGTCGTTTCATCGCAATAATCCGCTCATGCGGATGTCGAACGATCCTCGTATATCCGACGGTCCTTGGATATACGACGGTCCTCGGATTTCCGACGGTCCTCGGATGTCGAACAGCCCGCCGGCACGGGTGGCTCAATGCGGGCTGCGGGCCGGGACCAGGGCGTGCGCCGCTCTGTCCAGGGTCTTCTCGTCGCCGACGAAAGCGGCCAGTGCCGCCGGCTCGACGGGCTTGCCCGGCTCGGCCTCGGGCCACGGGCGGGTGGTGAACAGGAAATAGGCGTGCCCGCGTTCACCGACCGCGGTGAGCCACTCCGGCGGCACGGGGCACTCCGCGTTGAGCGGGGTCATGCCGACGACGACCCGGTCCGCCTCGACGAGGAGAGTGACCGGGAAGTCGGGCTGCCGGGTGGCGTCGACGACCGGGTCGCCGAGGGGCAGGCCGTTGGCCTCCAGCAGCTGCCCGACGGCGGCCGCGGAGCCCTCGGGACCGTTCGCGCCGTCCCCGAGGCAGTACGCAAGGAGGTAGGGCATGTCGCCGTCGGGCTGTTCGCCGCTCCACGCCATGACGACGAGCGTGCCGAGGTCCGCGGCGGGGAAGGGACGCGCTCCGCTGGTTGCTGGGGTCATCGCGGAACCGTACCGGCGTGCCGGAACGCGTCCGGTGCCTCCTCACCCGCCCGGGGGATCTCCGTACGGGTCTCCACACGAACGGGGGACGGGCCGGGGGCGGGGCCGGACCGGTGTCACCCCTTGAGCGGGAGACCGCCCAGGAGACCCGTGGGTCCGCTCGCGGAGTTCAGCGTGTCCGTCGCGGCGTTGAAGGTGCTCAGCAGGGATTCCTTGTTCTCCGTGTCGAGCGCCCTGGACTGCGACTGCAGGGGCATGAGGTCCAGCGGCTCGGTGGTGAGCTGGGTGATGGCCGAGTCGACGCCGCCGTTGAGGCTGGTGGGGGGCGCCATGTCGGCGGCGAGGGCGGGCGCGGCGACCCCGGCGACGGCCATGGACCCGGCAACGACGGCAGCGGCCTTCAGGGACTTCATCGTGTTCCTTTCGTCGGCGACTCGCGTCACCAGGGGGAATCTCGCTGTACTCAACGACTCCCGGCCGGGCCGGAAACCCCGTACCGCGCAGATTCCCCCGGCCCACCCGATTGCGGGGTGGGCCCCGTCAGGAAATGGGATCTCTCGTATGAGAACCCTGAAGGATGATCACAAGCGGGAGCGGGCGAGCGCTCAGGAGGGCGGCAGTCCGGGCAGGCCCGCCAGGTCCGGCGCGGGCAGGCCGCCGCCCAGCGTCGCGGCGGCGACGAAGTTGACGAGACCTGTCACGACCTTCTTCGCGGCCGCGTCCCGGGCGGCGGCGTCACCGGCGGCGGAGGTCTTGACCAGCGCGTCGACCGAGGTCTGCAGGGCCTTGAGCGCGTCGGCCCTCAGGTCGGGCGCGGCCGCCCGGCCGGCGTTCTCGCGCGACGGGAGCGCGGGGGCGCCGGGCAGCGCCGGCAGGATCGACGGCGGGGCGGCCGGGACGTCCGGCACGGCCGGCGCCTTCGGCTCGACCGGCGGCTTGGCCTGCGGGGTCTGCGGAGCGGCCGGGGTCTGCGGGGCCGCCGGGGTCTGCGGGGCCGCCGGGACGGCCGGCGTCTGCGGGACCGCCGGGGTCTGCGGCACGGCAGGCGTCTGCGG
>NZ_VDFC01000149.1 GCF_008369065.1 Streptomyces apricus
CTCCCGCAGGCGGCGCAGCCCCCGCAGGACCTGCACGACGTCCTCCTGCGCCGCCTGCGGGAGTTGGGCGAACTGCACCGCGACGGCGTGCTCACGGACGAGGAGTTCGCCACGACGAAGGCGGCGGTGTTGCGCGACTTCTAGCAATCCGACCGAATGGGTCCACCGAGTGCGCGGTCATGGCGGGTGGATGTGTGGTGATCTTCAATCCGACCGCCGGCGGCACGGTGCCGGTGCCAGTGCCGGCCGCTTGCGCACACGGATCGGCCAGGAGCTGCAGAGGCTCATAGATAGTGACAGCACCAGCCGAGTGCGCCGTCGGCGCACGATGCCGCTGGCCTCGACCGGCAGAAACCGAAGGCCGGTGTTCCCCAGACTGTGCAAGCAGAAGATGGCACCGTACGCGGGGTGATCCACCGCTCCGACAAATCAGGGTGGTCTGCCTGGACTTTCAGGAGGCGGAAGACCCACCCGACCGACCCTCGCAAACTCGTCGCCTACCTGTGGAGAGTCCACGGTCCAGTCGTCCGGATCGGCTGCGAGACCTCACGTGACCTGCTTGCCCGTCGCGATACCTTCTGATGCCAGAGAATCCCCTCCCGTCCCGGAACGTCGAGCGGATGAGTGGATGAGTGGATCCACCTCGCCGTGACCGGCCTCACGGCTCGCCGACTCACCGGTACACGAAACACCGAGCAGCACGCTCGACCGTACCCAGACCTGCCCCGTCGGCGTCAGGGGCCGTTGCCCGGTGACGGTGTCAGGCCCAGGTCCTTCGCCAGCAGGACCGTCGAGAGTCGGTCGCTTGTGCCCAGCTTTCGGTAGAGCTTGTCCAGGTGGGCATGGACGGTCCGTACCGAGATGTTCAGCCGGCGACCGATGGCCGCTGCGGTCAGCCCTTCTGCCAGCACCTGAAGCACGGTCAGCTCCCGCGGAGTAATTCCCAACTCGGCAGCCCGCCCGGCAGGATCAGCCGCGCCGTCCCCTTTCACGTTCTGCCGTAAGCGCCGCATCTCCCGTATATGAATGTCGATGCTACGCAGTAGAGGTTGGAGCCGACCCGCCAGAGCTGTCTCCCGAAGGGTGAAGTCCTTGCCCGGACGTCCCATGATGAAGCCACGGATCACTTCTCCGGTTGCAGGCAGCGGAAGCACCATCTGCCGGGTGGTGCCATAGATCTCGTACGCCTCGTGATAGCAGTCGGACTTCAACCAGTCCGTGCGATCACTGACTTCGTCCACCGTGACAGGACGCCGCCGACCGCCTGAGGTGTAGCGGAAGAGCGGGTGCTCCTGTTGCATCCGCCGCCCGACCAGTTCCTCGACCGGAGTGCGCCCGACCCACGCAGGAGCCCAGCCTTCCGAGTGGCCGGTTCGCCGCCTCCAGTCCAGGTTCACGAAAATGGTGGTTGTCGCATGAAGCACCCCAAGTATTTCCTGGCCCACCACATGCCACATTGATTCGTGGTTCCGGCTCTCCAGAACCGCAACTGCCAGGTCGAGCATGTGCTCGTAGTCGCGCTGCGAAAAATCCGCCACGCAGCAATCGTCCCCTGCGGAAGAGATCCTTTGTAGGTAATTCTCCTTATACCTGTGAAAGTTCCGACCAGGCAGCATGAATCAACACGGACATGTTCCTGATAGACCACATCCGACCTACCCGGACCACACTTCACGGAGGTCTGCCATGTCTCAGGAAGTACCTGGGAAAACGAATGTATCCACCCATGGAAAACCGGCACTGGAACAAGCTGACCCGACGGACGGAACGATCCTCGTCTCAGCTGCGAACGGTGTCCCTTACCTTCTCCAGGACGGTCGACGCAAACAGATCCTCAGTCCTGCCAGTGTCCTGGCCGCCGGAGTGGACGTCCGCTCCAGCACGCCACAGCAGCTGACGCTCACCGAGAAGCAGATTCAGCGCATCCCCTTCGCCGGACTGCTCACCCCTGGGGCAATCCGGCAGTTCGATTCCGGTCTGATGCACCTGGGAGCGAACCACTGGATGCGCACATGGGGCGTCCTGGATCTGGGCACCGGCCAGATCTCCGCCCAAACCCGCACGGCCACCTTCACCTGGTTCGGCGGCTATCACGGCGCCACGTACGTCATCTTCAGCGACGCACACGACGCGCCGGTCTTCCAGTCCGGTTCCCACCGCTACGGCGTCGACGGAACGGTGATCGGTGTCTCGGACCGGACGGACGCCTGGTGGGAAAGCATGCCGCCCACCGACACCGTCCGGATCGCGCACCATGCCATCTTCCTGACATGGGCTCCTGATTCCTTCGAGAAGATCCTCGGCCGCTGGGCCGAATCCGGCGAGAAGGTAGCGTCCCTGGTCGCCGACGTGGCCGCTGTGGCCACCGTCTTTGCCGGCTGACGGCAGCACACCCAACAACGAGCCCTGCTTGAGGAGAAAACACCATGCCCGAATACCGGATTCAGGTCATTACCGGGAAGGTCGAGGGTGCCGGAACCGACGCCAATGTCTTCCTGACGATCTATGGAAGCGCCGGCAGCAGCGAGGAGCTGCAACTCGAAAGCGGACGAGACGACTTCGAACGTGCGAGCACCTCCAGCTTCATCCACACACTGCGAGACCTAAGGGTTGTCCCGTAACTGCCGGTCACGGGTGAGATAATCTTGCTGTGTCTGGTGTGATCACGGCGTCGGAGCCCTCCTGGATAGGCCCGTTCACCGGCCTGAGCCCGCGCCAGTTCGGCAAGCTGATCACCGCGTTGCGGCGGGAGGGGGCGGACCCGGTGCGCAAGGGACGGCCGTGGAGCCTGCCGCTGGAGGACCGGGTCCTGCTGGTCGCCGCGTACTGGCGGACCAACCTGACGCTGCG
>NZ_VDFC01000015.1:0-36233 GCF_008369065.1 Streptomyces apricus
CCCGCAGGCCCCGCAGGCCCCGCAGGCCCCGCAGGCCCCGAAGGTGCCGGACGTTCCGGACGCATCCGCACCCGCGCCCGCGACCGCATCCGCGCCCGCGCGATTGGCCGGGCGGGGACGCCGGACCACGGTCGCGCTGTCCGTCGTGGGGACGGTGCTCGCGGGTGTGCTGGGCTGGACCCTGCTGCCCGACGGGTGGAGGTCGGACGCGTCCTCCTCCAAGGACACGGGGAAGGGGGCGTCGGCGGACCCGTCGGCCCGGACCTCCTCGCAGCCCTCCCCGTCCGGCGCCGACCGCGAGGAGGGCGCCGGCCTGCTGACCGGGGACGGGATCCGCACGGCGATCGAGGCACTGGAGAAGGAGACGGGCCGCGACCGGTACGGCCGCTTCTCGGTGTACCCCGAGTACGTCTCCGCCCAGGTGCTGGCCGACGGCAGCAGGGCCAGTTACGACCAGTACACCTACCGCGTCGGCCGGGGCGTGGAGAAGAGCATCATCAAGGGGCAGTTGAGCGGTGGGGCCCTGCCGATGAACCTCGACGACTTCGACTGGGACGAGGTGCCCGCGCTCTTCGCCGAGGCCGGCAAGAAGCTGAACGTGGACGACCCCACGAACCGCTACCTGCTCGTGGTCCCTGCCGACGACATCTTCGGCAAGCCCCCGTACATGGCGGCCTACCTCGGCGACGAGTACAACAGGAGCGGCTATCTGCAGGCGGATCCCCGCGGCAAGGTCACCAAGGTGATGCCCGCCGACGACTGACGCGCCGCGCATGACGGACCACCCGCCGCGCACGACGGATCAACCGTCGGCTGGGACCGGGCGAGCGACCGGGGGAGCGAAGTGCCGCGCGACCGTCGCGGCCAGTTCCTCCGCCGTGCGCGGGCCGGGGGACAGGTCGGCCGACAGGCCCTGGGCGCGCAGGAGTTCCGCCACCGCGKCGCCCCACGGCAGCCGCAGTCCCGCCTGCGCCAGCAGGTCCGTACGGGCCAGGACCGCGGCCGCGGGACCGGTGACCGTCCCGGACGGGGTGAGCAGCGCCGCGTCGTCGGCCCAGCGCAGGGCCAGGTCCACGTCGTGCGTCGCCATCACCACGGTGGTGCCGCGCCCGCGCAGCGCGTCCAGGGTCGCGAGCAGCCGCTCCTGCCCGTCCGGGTCGAGCCCCGCGGTGGGCTCGTCGAGGATCAGGACGCGGGGACGCATCGCGACGGCGCCCGCGATCGCGGTCCGCTTGCGCTGCCCGTAGGAGAGCAGGTGGGTGGGCCGGTCGGCCAGGGCCGTGATGTCCAGTGCGGCGAGCGCCTCGTCCACCCGGGCCCGCACCTCGGCGTCGGGCAGGCCGAGGTTCAGTGGCCCGAACGACACGTCCTGGCCGACCGAGGCGGCGAAGAGCTGGTCGTCCGGGTCCTGCACCACCAGCTGGACGGTCGTCCGGAGCAGGGTCAGGCCCTTGCGGTCGTACCGCACGGGACTTCCCTCGACGCTCAACCGCCCGCTGCGCGGCCGCAGTCCGCCGCTGAGCAGCCGCATCAGTGTGGTCTTGCCGCTGCCGTTGCGGCCGAGCAGGGCGAGCGCACGCCCCGCGCGCACCTCGAAGTCGAGGCCGTCGAGCACGGTCGGCCCGTCCTCGTACGCGTAGGACGCGCCCCGCAGGGCGACCAGCACGGGCTCGCTCATCGCAGCGGCCTTTCCAGTACGAGGGTGAGTGCGGCCAGGGCCGCGAGCAGCGCGAGGCTCAGGAGCGTGAACCGGGCGGAGATCCGGGCCGGCGGCACCAGGACGCGCAGGGTGCCGTCGTAACCGCGCCCGGCGAGCCCGGCCTGCAACCGGGTCGCCCGGTCGAAGGCCCGCACGAAGGCGGTGGCGCCGAGCCCGGCCAGCGAACGCCACGTGGCGGCCCGGGTGGTGTGCCCGAGCCGCGCGGCCTGCGCCTCCCTGATCCGCCGGACCGAGTCCAGCAGCAGGAAGCTCATCCGGTACGTCACCAGGGCGACGTCGACGACCGGTGCGGGCACCCCTGCGTTCACCAGCCGGGGCAGCAGGTCGGACAGGGGAGTGGTGAAGGCGAACAGCAGCACGCCGAGGGAGGCGGCCGAGGTGCGCAGCAGGAGTTCGCCGGCGCGCACCGGCCCGCCGTCGGCCAGGGTCACGAACCCGTCCGGGCCGCCGACCTGGAGGAGCAGCGGCAGCGCCCCGGTCACGCAGAACCCCAGCGGCACCCGGTAGGCGCGCCAGAGTCTGCGGCCGGGGACGGCGGCGGGGCCCAGCAGCACGACGAGGGCCGTCACCAGCACCAGGGCGGCGCCCGGCCAGGGCGGGAGCGAGATGGCCAGCACGGTCAGACCGAGTCCGAGCACGGCCTTGTCCACGGGGTGGCGGCGGCGCCAGCGACTGCTGTGCGCCGCCGCGTCGATGGGCAGCACGAAGGCTCAGGCCCGCCGGACCGCGGACGCGTCGGCACCACCACTGCCGCCACTACCACTACCAATGCCACCACCGACGCTTTCCCCACGGCCGGTGCTGTGATTGCCGCTGCTGTCGCGACTGCTGTCGTCGGGCGCGGACGTGTCGGTCGCCGCGTCCGGACCGCCCCTGTCGGCCAGGGCCCGGAGTTCGCCCTGGCGGCGGCCCCGGCGCAGGCCGAAGTAGTAGGCGAGCACCCCCGCGCCGAGAGCGGCCTGAAGGGCGAAGAGCGCCGACTCGATCTCGCCGGACGGCGGTTCGTACAGCGGCGAGAACCACGGCTCGTAGTCCGGTTCGATCTCGGTGATCGCGGTCTCGGCCTCGGAGTCGGAGCCCGTGAACGGCTCCTTCTTGTGGTCCCCCAGGCCGAGAGCCAGCGGCAGTACCGCGAGGGCGGCCACGACGAGCAGCAGCAGTGCGTTGATCTTCGCGTTACGGCTCATCGGGCCACCGCCCCGGTCGTGTCGGTCGTGCCGGTCGTGTCAGTCGTGCCGGTCACGTCGGCCGCGTCGGCGGCGTCGGCCGCATCGGCCCGGCCGGTCGCCCCGGTCCGGGGCCGCGCCTTGGTGAGGAACACGCCGAGCCGGGTCAGCTCACCCCTGCTCGACTGCACCAGCAGCCGCATCACCAGCACCGTCAGGAGCCCCTCGCTCACCGCGAGCGGGATCTGCGTGACGGCGAAGATCGAGCCGAACTTGCCGAGCGCGCCCAGGAACCCGCTGCTGGGGTCGGGGAACGCGAGCGCCAGCTGCACGCTGGTGACGCAGTACGTGGACAGGTCGGCGACGAACGCGGCGAAGAACACCGCGACCATCAGCGGCACGTCGAACCGCCGGAGCAGCCGGTAGATCCCGTAGCCGGCCCAGGGCCCGACGATCGCCATCGAGAAGACGTTGGCGCCCAGCGTGGTCAGCCCGCCGTGGGCGAGCAGCAGGGCCTGGAAGAGCAGGGTGATGGTGCCCAGCACCGCCATGACCGGCGGCCGGAACAGGACCGCACCGAGACCCGTGCCGGTGGGGTGCGAGCAGCTGCCGGTCACGGACGGCAGTTTCAGTGCGGAGAGGACGAACGTGAACGCCCCGGACGCCCCGATGAGCAGCGTGCTCTCGGGATGCTCCCTGACCTCACGGGTGAGCGACCGGACTCCGTGGACGACGAACGGCGCCGACGCGACGCCCCAGGCGACCGCGTGCGCCGGAGGAAGGAAACCCTCGGCTATGTGCATGGCTCAGCAGACCCTCTCCAGCACCTCGTGGATGGTTGACGCGCCTTGGCCGGTCTCCTGGCTTACGGGTAACACCGCCCGCGCTCCGCCTTCCCGGGTCCGAGGACCCAGTGGCTGCCCCTGAGGGCCGGAGCCGGACTTCCCGATCACAGTGGCGAGGGCCGCACCGGCATCACACCGATTTCCCGAGCACCAAGGCGTGGTGACAGTAGTGCGCGTACCGGGGTGGTGACAAGCGGACCCGGGGGCGCACGGGTGGCTCCTGACCACCTGTTACGAGCCGGAATGTGCGCCAAGTCTTGACGTGTCCCTGGCGAACTGACTCTATGGGAGCGCTCCCACCTATCCGGAATCCACGTTTCTCGATCCTCACTCCCTGGAGTCGCAGTGAGAAGGACAAGAAGCACGACGCGAAAGAACCACGTCAGGGCGGCACTGGCCGGGCTGGCGGCCTTCCTGGGACTCGTCGTCCTCGGCGCGCTCGTCCCCACCGCCGCCCATGCCCGTGCGCCCGAGGCCCTCGCGACCGGTCTGCACATCGAGGACGGCCGCCTGGTCGAGGGCAACGGCAACGACTTCGTCATGCGCGGCGTCAACCACGCCCACACCTGGTACCCGGGTGAGACGCAGTCGCTGGCCGACATCAAGGCGTTCGGGGCCAACACCGTCCGCGTCGTCCTGTCCAACGGCCACCGCTGGACGAAGAACAGCGCGGAGGACGTCGCCGCCGTCATCGCCCGGTGCAAGGCCAACCGGCTGATCTGCGTACTGGAGGTGCACGACACCACCGGGTACGCCGAGGAGACCGCCGCCGCCACCCTCGACCAGGCCGCCGACTACTGGATCGGCCTCAAGGACGTCCTCGCCGGCCAGGAGGACTACGTCGTCATCAACATCGGCAACGAGCCCTGGGGCAACACGAATCCGGCGGGCTGGACCGACCCCACGATCGCGGCCGTGAAGAAGCTGCGCGGCGCGGGGTTCACGCACACCGTCATGGTGGACGCGCCCAACTGGGGCCAGGACTGGCAGGGCGTCATGCGCGCCAACGCCCGGGCGGTGTACGACGCCGACCCCACCGGCAACCTGATCTTCTCGATCCACATGTACAGCGTCTTCGACACCGCGGCGGAGATCACCGACTACCTGAACGCCTTCGTGAACGCCGGACTGCCCCTGCTCATCGGCGAGTTCGGCGGGCCCGCCGACCAGTACGGCGACCCCGACGAGGACACCATGATGGCCGCGGCCCAGCGGCTGGACCTCGGCTACCTCGCCTGGTCCTGGAGCGGCAACACCGATCCGGTCCTCGACCTGGTGATCGACTTCGACCCCGGCCGGCTCAGCTCCTGGGGGCAGCGCGTCTTCAACGGCGCCGACGGCATCGCCCGGACGGCGAAGGAGGCCACGGTCTTCGGCGGCGGCACCCCGGGCGACACCCAGGCCCCGACCGCTCCGGGCACCCCCGCCGCCTCCGCCGTGGCGGCCACGTCCGTGACCCTGACCTGGACGGCTGCCACCGACAACGTCGGTGTCGCCGGGTACGACGTGGTCCGGGTCGGCGGCGGCTCCGAGAGCACGGTCGCCGCGTCCACCACCAACACCGCCACCCTGACCGGCCTCACCGCCGCCACCGCGTACACCTTCGCCGTGTACGCGCGCGACGCGGCCGGGAACCGCTCGGCCCGCTCGGCCACGGTGAACGTGACCACGGAGGACGGCAGTTCACCCGGCACGGCCTGCTCGGTCGGCTACCGCGTCACCAACGAGTGGCCGGGAGGCTTCCAGGGCGAGATCACGCTCCGCAACACGGGCGCCGCCGTCATCAGCGGGTGGCGGCTGGTCTTCGCCTTCGCCGACGGGCAGACCGTCTCGAACATGTGGGGCGGCACCCCGACCCAGAGCGGGGCCACGGTGAGCGTCGCCGCGGCCTCGTACACGTCCACCATCCCCGCGAGCGGCTCGGTCACCGTCGGGTTCACGGCCGTCAGGGGCGGCGTCAACACCGCTCCGACCGCGTTCGCCCTCAACGGCGCCACCTGCGCCACCACCTGATCCGGCGGCACCGGCCGGCGGGGTCACCGCGCCCCGTCGGCCGTCCGGTGCCGGTCAGGCGGTCCCGGCGGCCTGCTCGGTCCCGGACTGCGCGGTGTCATCCGCGGGCGCGGGCGCGGGGGCCGGGGCGGGCGCGGACGCCGTGTAGAAGACGGACGACCCCTGCTTGGTGCGCTGGACCTGGCCCTTGGCGACCAGTCCCTCCACCGTGGTGCGGACGACCTTGGGCTTGATCTCGCGGTCGGGGTGGGCCTCGGCCAGCGCGGTGGCGACCTCGGCGGACGAGCGCGGCTCGGACTGCCGGCCGAGGTGCTCGCGGATGAGGTCGACGAGGGTGGGCCGGTCGGAGGCCGGCTTCGCGGCGCTCCTGGCGGCCGGCTTCGAAGCGCCCGGCTTCGAGGCGGGTGACTTCGACGCGGCCGACTTCGGAGCGGTGGACTTGGAGGCGCCCGATGCCGAAGTGCCGGACCGGGAGGCCGACTTCGCGCCGGTCTTCGCCGCGGCGGAGCCGCCGGCCGACCCGGCGGCGGCGGTCTTCGCGCCGGTCTTCGCCGTCTTCCCGGCGGCCGGTCCGCCGGCCGCCTTCTTCCGCCTCGCCGTACCGGCCGACGCCTGCCGCGGCACCGAGGGACCGGACGCCGTGGTCTCCTCGGCGGCGTCGGCGGCGGGCGCGGCCTGTACGGAACCCTCGCCGCCCAGCGCCCGCTGCAGCTCCGCCAGCAGGGTCTGGTCGTGCCGCAGACCCCGCAACTGCTCCTCCAGGGCCGCCACTTCGGCGCCGATACGTTCCTGCTCCTTGGTGTTGCGCTCCAGATCCGCAGCCACCTGGGCGGCGTACTGGGTCTTGAGCTGCGTAGCGGCCGATTCGACTTCGGACATGGCGGTTACCCTTCCTCGTCATCGTGTGGTGCTGGGGCCGGATGCTACTCGCATCGTCCGTGTCATGATCCCGAATGCGTGCGAACCACCCTTCGGGTACCGCCTCACCCGTTGCGCACCCCTTTCGTTACGACCGCCGCCCTTGACAGCCTGCGTGCTGTTTCGCGACGTTTGAGCCCCGCCGGACACGGCGGTTCCCGGCCGCGGGCCGGAAGGGGACGAGGACGCGCACAGCGCGTCCGCGGGGACATGGGGGGCGATCTGAGGTGCGGACGAGCATCCACAGACCGGAGTCGCTGAGTGAACCGCTGCGCCGGGCCTGGCACCGGGCGGCCGACGAGTCGCCGGACTACGCCAACCCCTTCCTCTCACCGGAGTTCGCCGCCGGCATCGGCAGGCACCGGAGCGGGGCGAGGGTGGCGGTGCTGCACGAGGACGGGGAGGCCGTCGGCTTCCTCCCGTACGAGCGCAACGCCTTCGGGGTGGGCCGGGCCATCGGTCTGGGCCTGTCCGACTGCCAGGCCCTCGTGCACCGGCCGGGAGTCACCTGGGACACCGCGCAACTGCTGCGGGACTGCGGGCTGTCGGTCTTCGAGTTCGACCACCTGGTCGCGGAGCAGGAGCCGTTCGACCGCTTCGTCACGGGGACGTTCGCGTCGCCGGTGATCGACCTGAAGCCCGGCGAGGGCGGTTACGCCGAGTGGCTGCGCGGCGCGTACCCGGGGCTGGCCAGGACGACGCTGAAGAAGGAACGCCGGCTGGGGCGCGACCTGGGCGAGCTGCGGTTCGTCCTCGACGAGCGCGACCCGGCGCCGCTGCGCACGCTGATGGAGTGGAAGTCGGCCCAGTACCGCAGGACCGCACGGATGGACCGGTTCGCGCGGCCCTGGATCGTGGACGCGGTGAACGACCTGTTCCAGGTCCGCGAGGAGCACTTCACCGGTCTCCTCTCGGTGGTGTACGCCGGCGACCGGCCGGTGGCCGCGCACTTCGGGCCCAGGTCACGCACCGTGTTCGCCGCCTGGTTCACCGCGTACGACCCCGCACTGCGCTACTACTCACCGGGGTTGATCATGCACCTGCGGATGGCGGAGGCCGCCGGCCGGGAGGGCGTGCGGATCCTGGACCTGGGGCGCGGCGACAAGGAGTACAAGGACTGGCTCAAGACACGGGAACTGCGGGTGGGGGAGGGCTTCGCGAGCCGCCCCCATCCGGTGGCGGCGGCCCACCGGCTGTGGCGCAGACCGGTGCGCGGCCTGCGCAACACGGTCCTGGCCCATCCCCGGCTGCGCGACCCGGCCGACCGGCTGCTGAAGACGGTGGGCACCCTGCGCACCTCGGCCGGCGGCGGCTCCGGGCGGTCCGGCCCCGGACGTACGCTCCCGCCGCCGCGGACCCGCACCGGCCCGGAGGAAACGCCTTAGGTCAGCGGTGGCCGTCCCCGGTCCCGTCCGTGGAGCTGTCGGGCTTGCCCAGGGACCAGCCGGAGACGTCCGTGAGCCGCCCCCGCCACAGAGGCATGACGACGGGGCCGCCCGAGCCGAAGACGGCGGTGGCGCCGCGCAGGTGGATCCACTGGGGCAGCCGCTGCGGAGCCGGGCGCCCCTGCTTCTCCGCCACCGCCTGGTCCACCTGCTCGGGGAACCGCTCCAGCAGCTGGGCGCCGGGTCCGTCGACACCGCGCAGGCTGTGCGCCCAGTCGGTCGTCCACGCCTTGTGCGAGATGAGGTCGCCGTACAGGAGACCGCCCCCGACGACCAGGGTGATCGGCAGGGCGGCCTGCGGGTCCTGGCCGACCAGCCGCACCAGCATCTGCAGCTGCAGATCGGGCGCGGGTTCGGCCACGATCGGCGCCGCCGCCTCACGGAGCGGATCCTGCTCTTCAGTCACGACCTCGCCGGCCCTCTCGATCTTGGTTTCACGTGGTGCCATCGTCGCGCGTTTCCTGCCCCCGATGCCCGGGAACATGTGCGCACGGACCCGACGGATCCTTGATTGTCGCGTTCGTTACTCCTGCCACCTTGTGTGAGGGAAGCCGGAGTACAGTCTGCTCGCCGCGCCCGTGCCGGACCGGGCCGCGTGCATCCCCCTGTCCCCTCCCCGTGCCGGCCGGGTGATGCCATGACCAGTACGAAGGACCAGTCCGAGATGATCTCGCCCACCGCCACCACGACGCCGACGGCACCGCTCTACGAGGAGCGCGCGCAGCGGATACGCCGGCGGCTGGAGAGACTCATCGGCATCGCGGCGACCGAGGGCAACACCCTCACCGCCCTGCGCAACGGCGACGAGATCTTCGCCGCGATGCTGGCGGGCATCCGGGCCGCCGAGCACACCGTGGACATGATGACCTTCGTGTACTGGAAGGGCGACATCGCCCGCGAGTTCGCCGAGGCGCTGACCGAGCGGGCCGAGGCCGGGGTCCGGGTCCGGCTGCTGCTGGACGGGTTCGGCAGCAGGCTGATCGAGAAGGACCTGCTCGCGGCCATGGAGCGGGCCGGGGTGCAGGTGGCGTGGTTCCGCAGGCCGCTCGCGCTCTCACCGTTCAAGCAGAACCACCGCTGCCACCGCAAGGTCCTCGTGGTCGACGAGCAGACGGCCTTCACCGGCGGGGMGGGGATCGCGGAGGAGTGGTGCGGCGACGCGCGCAACGAACACGAGTGGCGCGACKCCCACGTCGAGGTCCGCGGACCCGCCGTGGACGGCATCGCCGCCGCGTTCGCCCAGAACTGGGCCGAGTGCCACGACGAACTCTTCGACCGGCGTGACCGCTTCGTCGACCACGAGCCCGAGGGCGGGGCCGTGGTGCAGGTGGTGCGCGGCTCGGCCAGCTTCGGCTGGCAGGACATGCAGACCCTGCTCCGCGTGATGCTGGAGTCGGCCGAGGAGCGCTTCCGGCTGGCCACGGCCTACTTCGCGCCGGACGCGTTCTTCGTCGGGCTGCTGTGCGCCGCGGCCCGCCGGGGCGTCGAGGTGGAGATCCTGCTGCCCGGCCCGCACACCGACAAGCGGGTCTGCCAGCTGGCGGGACAGCACTACTACGAGGACCTCATCGGCTGCGGCGTGAAGATCTACCAGTACCAGCCGACGATGATGCACGCCAAGGTCATCACCGTGGACCGGGTCGCCGCGCTCGTCGGCTCGACCAACTTCAACCGCCGCTCGCTCGACCACGACGAGGAGATCATGCTCGCCGTCCTGGACGAGGAGTTCACGGCGACCCTCGACGCCCACTTCGAGGAGGACATCGAGCACGGCGTCCTGATCGAGGGGGGCCGCTGGAAGCGGCGCTCGGTCGCCCAGCGGGCCCGCGAGGCCGCGGTCATCCCGATCCGCCGCTTCCTGTAGACCCGGTTCCGGTCCGGTCCGGTTCCGGCCCGGCCGAGGCCCGGTTCCGGCCCGGCCCGGTCCGGCGGTCAGCCGGGCCGGTCGCCCGTGCGGCAGACCTGGCGGGCGATCTCGCGCAGCTTGACGTTGCGGTCCTGGGAGGTCTTCTTCAGCACCTTGAAGGCCGCGTCCTCGGACAGGCGGTAGCGCTCCATGAGGATGCCGATGGCCTCGCCGATCTCGTGCCGGGTCTCCAGGGCGTGGCTGAGCTGCTGGTGCGTACGGGCCGCCGAGAAGGCCACGGCCGCGTGCGAGGCGAGGATCCAGCCGGCCCGTTCGGCGGACCCGTCGAAGGTGTCCGGGGTGTGCGAGTACAGGTTCAGGGCGCCCAGGTCGTCGTCCTCGGTGAAGAGCAGGAAGCCCATCATGCTCCCCATCCCCAGCTCCCTGAGCCTCGGGGTGAAGTGGGGCCAGCGCTCGCTCGGCTTCGTCATGTCCGTGATCGAGTAGACCTGCTGGCGGTCGGTCACGGCGTCGAAGCACGGGCCCTCCCGCAGGTCCTGCTGGATCCGGTCCGCGTGCCGCACCACGTCGCTCGTCGCCGCCAGGGCGTTCACCTCGCCCTGCCGTACGGTGAGGATGCCGGCTTCGTCGCACCCGTTGATCAGGACCTTCGCGTGCTCCACGATCCGGTCCAGGGTGCCCTGGGCGGAGTCCTGGGCGAGCAGGTCGCGTGCCATGTCCGCCACGGCGATCGCGAACTGCTCCCAGACCTCGCCCGTCTGCTGCGACATGCGTCACCCGCTCGTTCATTGAGACATTCCGGCCGTGGCCCGTGGAAGCCCATCTTGCCACCCGGGTCCTCCCGTCGCGCCGGAGCGAGACCCCCGGTGACCCGCGCCCGGACGTGAGCGTCCGGGCCGCCGGACGTGGTTCCCCGGGCCGTCGGCACGGCGGGGCGGCGCCGTCCCACAAGACTTGTTGTTTCACCGGTGCCGTCGTGGGTGACCCGGAGGGGGACCGAAACCGGTGAACGACAGCATCACGACCGAGGAGGCACTCATGGAAGGCTGGCGCGAACACGCGGAATGCCGCACCGTCGACCCCGATCTCTTCTTCCCCATCGGCAGCACGGGCCCGGCCCTTGTGCAGATCGAGGACGCGAAGAGCGTCTGCCGCCGCTGTCCGGTGCAGACGCAGTGCCTGGACTGGGCGCTGGAGACGGGGCAGAGCATCGGCATCTGGGGCGGCAGGAGCGAGTCGGAACGACGTGCCCTGCGGCGCCGCGCCTCCCGCCGCGGCGCGTAGCCGCGGTGACGTGCCGCCGCGTCGGCACCCGCAGGTGTCGGACCGCGGGAGAGGGGCAGACGGAACGGGACCGCTGAGGGAAGCGATCAGCGCCGTAGCCGAACGAGGTGGAGCAGTGGGCCTGGAGCAGGACCGGGTGTCCGGTCTCGTCGACGACGTGACCGACCAGGCGGCGGAGCCGTCCGAGGACGAGCGCGAGGCCTGGGCGCGGGTGCGGCGCACGGCCACGGGCATGCACCACCACCAGGCGAAGGAAGCACTGGAGGACGCCCGCAGGACGGCCCGGGACGGGACGCTCACCGGCCGGGACGCACGGGTCGCGCGTGCGGAGGCCGAGGAGTGGGAGCGCATCACCGAAACGCTCTCCGTCCACGCCGGGGCGTACGACAGCGCCGACGACCCCTTCGTCCAGGGCGAGCTGGAAGGCCGCGCCCACCACGGCCCGGCCCTGCCGGACCCCCGGTGACCCTGGACCCGCGGGAGCGGCGCGCGGCGACTGAGGCAGCGTTGTCAGTGCCCTCCGGAAGAATGCAGAGCATCAAGACGTCATCACCCCCGGTGACACGCGATCGAACCCGTCCGTCGAAAGGCCGCCCGCACATGACGCCCTCCTCCCACCTCCGTGCCGTGCCGCGAGCCGCGGGCGAGAGCGTCGACCTGCTGCGGTCCCTCTCCCGCACCCCCGCGCCACTGACCCCCGGCGGTGCCGAGGTTCTGCGTCTCATCCAGGTGCAGCGGGTGCCCGTCTGCCTGACCGTGCACGCCAACGGCCGCCGCCGGTACGGGTACTGGCAGTCCGTCAGCGCCGGTTCGCCGTACGGGGGGTGCTACGTGGCCCTGCCCACGGACGAGTGCGACGCGCTGCACGCGGCGGGCCGCATCGTGCTCGGGGACCCGGTGACGGACCCGGCCAAGACGACGTACCCGGTGCGTCCGGTGGTGCGCGGCGCCTCCGCGGCGGTCCGCGGCTCCTCGGTGACGGCGGGCGTGCCCCGGCAGACCTCCGCCCCGGCCCGACAGGCCTCCGCGACCCGGCAGGCTCCCGCGCCCTGGCAGACCTCCGCGACCCGGCCGTCCCGCACGGCCGGGGGACAGGCCCTGCCCACCCGGCGGGCGCTCACGGCGTAGCGGCACAACGGCGTACCGGCTCTCGCCGGTCCGGCCTCCGCCGCCTCCCGGGCGGTGTGGCCGGGCCGGCGATTTTCTTCTGATCCGGGGTAGGCGCGTCCCGAGGACCTGATGAACACCGAGGAGGGCGCACCGCACATGTCCGAGACGCACGACGTGGTCGAACTGATCCTTGAGGACCACCGCAGGATGGAGGAGCTCTTCCGGCAGATGCGCAGTGTCGAGGCGGACCGCGCCCAGGCGCTGAAGGAGTTCTCCGACCTCCTGATCGCCCACGCCCTGGCGGAGGAGAACGAGGTCTACCCCGCGCTCAAGCGCTACCGGAACATCGACAACGAGGAGGTCGAGCACGGCGAGGAGGAGCACGAGGAGGGCAACGAGGCGCTGCTCGCCCTCCTGGAGGTCGACGAGGTCGGCTCCGACGAGTGGGACGAGAAGCTGGAGGAGCTCGTGGAGGCGATCACGCACCACGCCGACGAGGAGGAGCGCACGATCCTCAACGGGGCGCGCGAGAACGTCGCCATGAAGCGCCGTGAGGAGCTCGGTGCCGCCTTCCTCAAGGAGCGGGCGAACCAGCTGGGGTCCGGCTGCGGCTCGATCGAGAACGTCCGCGCCATCGTCAAGGGCTGACGGCAGGGGTTGACGTCAAGGGCTGACCCGGGCGGAAGCGACGCCCCCGCATTCCTGACGACTGTCTTCCTGAGGACTGTCTTCATGACGACCGGGCGCACCCGTGGGTGCGCCCGGTCTCCCGTGTGCCGTGCCGGAGGGACGGGCCGGGGACGGCGGGAGCCTCACCGCGGGGMGAGCGGCACCACGGCCGTGATGCGCTTCCCGCCGGTGTGCAGCTCCGAGATCGTGATGTCGCGGGCCAGCCGGCAGACGATGGGCCAGCCGTGTCCCCCGGGCCCCATGGTCCCCCGCCTGCCGTCGTCGCGCTTCGGCGCGGGGAACTCCTGGCTGTTGTCGCTCACCGACAGGCGGACGACCTCGTCGTCCAGCGCCACCTCGAAACCGGTGACACCGCCGCCGTGCAGCATCGCGTTGGTCGTGAGTTCCGTGGCCACGAGCAGGGCGTCGCCGATGACCTCGTCACCGCCCCGGTCGGTGCGCCGCCGGGACCGGCGGGCCTCGGCCAGCGCGTGCCTCACCTCCTCGCGCACCTCGGCCGGACTGCTCGGCCGGAACGGGGCGCGCCGCGACGGCTCGGTCGCGAGATCGGTGGGAGGCGTACGGTACTCCGCGAGCATGTTCTCGCTCCTTCTTAAAAGAAGCGGGCCCGCCGCGAGAGCGTGCGGCGGGCCCTGCGCATTAGCTGGTCCCTCAATGCCGGAATGCGTCCTTGGTCTTCTCCTTGGCCTGACGGGCGTCGCCCTTCGACTGCTCCGCCTTGCCCTCGGCGGTCATCCGCTCATTGCCGACGGCCTGACCGAGAGTCTCCTTGACCTTGCCCTTGGCCTGCTCGGTCTTTGCCTTGGCCTTCTCGTCCTGGGCCACTGCGGATCACGTCCTCACTGATCTTCGTCCGTACGATCTACTGTTACGGCTGACCGGAGAGGGCCGGTCCAAACCCGGCTTTCCGAGAATGCGGCGAGCTTCCCCCGAACGGCCTGATCACGCCCATGAATAATGCTGAATTCGAAATCAAATGGTGAAGGGCGACACCGGGAACGTGAAGTCCGGAACATGAAGTCCGGAGCGTGAAAGGGAGGCCGTCCGCGATCGGTCTCCGGCGCGGCGGCCCGCGGGCGGCTCACCCGCGGCGGGGGAGGCCGCCGGGGACACCGGGCGGCGATGTTGGCGGTCGCGGGGCGCGCCACCCCGCCGGGCCATGCGGTGCCCGGCGCCGCTCCGTCCCGGAAGGAGCACCGCCCATGCGACGCTACCCACCCATCGCGGACCACGGGCTGGTCGGCGACCTGCAGACCGCCGCACTGGTCTCCTCCGACGGCACCGTCGACTGGCTGTGCGCGCCCCGGTTCGACTCGCCCAGCGTGTTCGCCTCGCTCCTGGACCACGACCGCGGCGGGCACTTCACCGTGTCCGCCGCCACCGAACGGCCCCCGGTCCAGCTCTACCTCCAGGACACCGCGGTCCTGGTGACCCGCTTCCTGGCGGAGTCGGGCGTGGGCGAAGTGGTCGACTTCATGCCGGTGGACCGCCCCGAGCACGCGGCGGGCCGGCACCGGCTGGTCAGGATCCTGCGGGTCACCCGCGGCCGGGTCCGTTTCACCCTGCGGTGCCGGCCCCGCTTCGACTACGGCCGGGCCCGGCACCGCGTCGACCTGACCGGGGACACCGTGCGCTTCGACGCCCCCGGCGCCCGGGCCGTGCTGCAGGCGGTCGGCGCGGTGCGGTGGAGCCGGGACGGCGACGACGTCCACAGCGAGCTGACCCTGGGCGAGGGCGGGACCGCGGCCGTCGTCCTGACGGTGGGCGATGCCGACGACACCCCGGTGCCGCCGCTCGCGTACCCGGACGTCATGGCCCTGTTCGAGGACACCCGGGACTTCTGGCACGCCTGGGTGCGCCGCAGCCGCTACCACGGACGCTGGCAGGACATGGTGAACAGGGCGGCCATCACCCTGAAGCTGCTCACCTACGCGCCGACCGGGGCACCCGTCGCCGCGCCCACCATGGGCCTGCCCGAGCAGATCGGCGGGGGCCGCAACTGGGACTACCGCTACACCTGGGTGCGGGACGGCTCGATGTCGGTCGGCGCGCTGCTGGACCTGGGGTACGTCGAGGAGGCCCACGCGTTCCGCGGCTGGCTCGGCGACCGCCTGCGGGCGGGCCGTACGGTCAGCGGGGAGCCCCTGCAGATCATGTACCGCGTCGACGGCGACCCCGAGCTGGCGGAGGAGCCCCTGGACCACCTGGAGGGCTACCGCGGATCGGCGCCGGTGTACGCGGGCAACGGCGCCGCGGGACAGCTCCAGCTGGACATCTACGGAGAAGCGGTGCTCGCCCTGTCGCGGGCGGTCCACGACACCGGGGACGCGCCGCCCTACGACGGCTGGCAGGCCCTGTCCGGGGTGCTCGACTGGCTGGTCAAGGCCTGGGACCGGCCCGACGAGGGGATCTGGGAGACCCGTGGCGGACAGAAGGACTTCACCTACAGCCGGCTCATGTGCTGGGTCGCCTTCGACCGGGGCATCCGGATGGCCCGGGACTTCGCCCGGCCCGCCGACGTCCAGGAGTGGACCATGGCCCGGGACGCGATCCTGCGCCAGGTGATGGAGCGCGGCTGGAGCACCCGCCGCCGGTCGTTCGTCCAGAACTACGAGGACACCACCCTCGACGCGTCCCTGCTGCTCATGCCCTCCGTCGGCTTCATCTCCCCGAAGGACCCGCGCTGGCTGTCGACCCTCGCCGCCATGGAGCGGGAACTCGTCTCCGACAGCCTCGTGCAGCGCTACGACCCGCAGGCGTCCCCGGACGGCCTGCGCGGCAGCGAGGGCACGTTCTCCCTGTGCAGCTTCCTGTACGTCGACGCGCTCGCGCGGGCCGGACAGCTCGGTCCGGCCCGGTACGGCTTCGACAAGATGCTGACCTACGCCAACCACGCTGGCCTCTTCGCGGAGGAGATCGGGGCCACCGGGGAACAGCTCGGCAACTTCCCGCAGGCCTTCACCCACCTGGCACTCATCACGGCCGCCCTCTCCCTCGACCACGAGATGGACGCCCTCGGCTGACGGCACGGTGCGCGGGTACGGGCGCGAGGCGGGTGCGGGTGCGGGGAGCCGAAGGGAGACGACGATGTCCGGTGCCGGACAGGCCACGTCCCGTACGGTGCGCGGCGCCGGGCGCCGGGCCCGGGCCGACTTCAGCGGCGGCGTCTACGGATCCGTGCTCGCGGCCTCCGTGCTCATCGGCGCGGGCACGCTCGGCTCCTTCCCCCGCGTCGAGCTGGTGCTGTTGCTGCTGCTCACCGCCCTGGTGTTCTGGGCCGCCCACGTGCACGCGCAGCTCTTCGGCGCGCGGCTGGCGCAACGGGACCTGGACCGCCGGGCCGCACTGCGGGTGTGCCGCGAGGAGTGGCCGATCGTCAACGCCGCCGTCCCGCCGGCCCTCGCCGTGGCGGTCAGCCCCCTGGCCGGCCTCGGGATCCGGGCCACGCTGTGGGTGGCGCTCGCCGTCGCCGTCGCCGGTCAGGTGGGCTGGTCCACCGTCGCGGCACGGCGCGCCGGGGCCTCCTGGCGCATGGTGGCCCTCACCGCGACGGTGAACCTGGCGCTCGGCCTGCTGATCGTTGCGTGCAAGCTGTTCCTGACCCACTGAACGCGGTGCGGCCGCATGCCCGCATCTCCGGATGCCCGTACCCCCGTGTGCCCGTGTGCTCAGAGGCTCTCGGCGGTGACCCTCCCGCTGCGCACGGCCGCGCCCAGCGCCTCGAAGTCCCGCTCGTTCTGGTCGGCGTAGGCCTGCGCGAACCCGGCGAGCGCGCGGTCGAAGCGGTCGCTGCCGCCGAGGTACGCGGCGACGGCCACGGGATCGCCGGAACGGGCGTGGGCCCGCGCCAGGCAGGCGCCGCACAACTGCCCGAACAGGCGCAGGAGTCCCGGGTCCATGGTCTCCGGCCGGGCGATCCCCTTCCAGTCCCGCAGCTGGCGCACGTAGAAGTCGCGGCCCACGCCGTCGAGGCCCGTCACATGGGTCCAGCCCAGGAAGATGTCACTGGTCGTCTGGATGAGCCGCTGTCCCGCCACCACCCGGCGGCCCTGGTTGTCGTAGTGGCTGCCGTTCGTGTGGGGGGCCAGGACCGACTCCTGGGCCTCCTTGGCCTGCAGCAGCAGGGGGTCCCCGTCGTCCCGGCCGAGCATGAGCAGGATCCAGCAGCGCGTCCCCACACTGCCGACGCCCACCACCTTCCGGGCCATGTCCACCAGCCGGTAGTGCCGCAGCAGGTGCCGCCGTTCCGAGGACAGGGTCCGCGCGTACCCGTCCAGGACGGTGCGCAGCTCCTTCTCCTCGTCGCCCCCCGAGGACTCCGCGAGCAGGCTGCTCAGCGGGGTGAGCAGCGGCGGATCGGGGGTGATCCGCCGGCCCTCGGCCGTGACGCGGGTGAGCTTCTCGAAGGCCTGGAGGTGCGTGCGCGTCCTGGCCTTCGCCGTCGCGTCGGCGGTGCGGCGCCTGGCCCGCTTGTCCATCGAGGAGGCGAGCAGTTCCCGCATCCGGTCGGCGTCGTCCTGCGCGTACCAGATGTCGAGCGTGCTCATGCCGGCGAATCGGCGCATCCGGCGCCGGTAGGCCCGCACACAGGCCCGTACCGCCTCGTTCTGCTTCCTGGCCGAGAACCCGTTGGCCCGGCCGGCGATCGCGATGCTCGCGGCCAGCCGCTTGACGTCCCACTCGAACGGCCCGGCCATGGTCTCGTCGAAGTCGTTGATGTCGAAGACCAGATGACGCTCGGGCGAGGCCAGCAGCCGGAAGTTCAGCAGATGGGCGTCCCCGCAGAGCTGCACCGACAGACCGGTGCCCGGGACGGGCCCGAGGTCCGCGGCCATGATCGAGGCCGCGCCCCGGTAGAAGCGGAACGGCGACTCCAGCATGCGTCCGTAGCGGATCGGCACCAACTCCGGCAGCCGCGAGGCCGACTGACGCTCTATCACCTCGACGGGGTCGGGCCGCTGCTGGTCCGGCTCGAACCAGCCGTGGCACGAACGGGAGGCCCGTTTGCGCGCTTCCCTGCCGTACGCCGCCCGTTCGGCGGGGGACAGGGAGGCCGTGAAAGCGACCGGTACGACCATGGCGCGAACCTCCTGAGCCCGTGTCTGCGCTCCCACCTCAGCGCCGTCCCGGCGGCGCCGGATCACCCGCCGGGGGTGATCCGGCGGCCGGTGCGACGGCGCGACGCTGGCGGGCCGGGTCKCCCCCGCCGCCCGCCGGCGGTCTGCCCGCGGTGCCCCGTCGGCCGCGCGAGGAGGAGCCATGACCGTGTCAGGTGGTGCGGCACCGCGTTCCGCACCGGAGCCCCCGTCCGCAGGGGCGGATCCGGCGCAGGCGCTGGGGAAGCTGGGGCGCTCCTGGACGTGGATGCTCGGTTCGGCGCTGACGGCGTTCGTGCCCGGCGTCCTCATCCTGGTCTGGCCGGACGAGACGCTGCACGTCCTCGGGGTCCTGGTCGGCCTGTACCTGCTGGTGATGGGCGGCTTCCGGTTCGTCGCGTCCTTCGCGCGCGAAGATCTGGGCGAACGGCTGCCCGGCCTGCTCCTCGCGGTGCTGTACGTGCTGGCCGGGGTGCTCTGCATGCGCAATCCGCTGCAGACCGTCGCCGCGCTCTCGCTGATCGTCGGGGTCGTCTGGCTGGTGTCCGGCATCCTCACGCTCTACACGGCCATCGTCGCCGGGGACCTGCCGCACCGCGGCTTCCTCCTGGGGGCGGCGGTGATCGGCATCCTCGCGGGCATCGTGGTGCTGGCCCTGCCCACCGAGTCGGCCCGGGCGCTGACCCGCCTGCTCGGCCTGTGGCTGGTCCTGCTCGCCCTGGTGGAGGTGGTGATCGCCATCGCCTGGCGGGCGGCGGTGAAGAGGGGGTGCGACCCCAGTCCCGCCCTGCAACGCGTCCTGGAGACCGCCTGCGTCCAGGGCCCCGCCGTGGAGGCCCACCGCACGGCCCGCGCCGCCGACGGGCACACCCCGGGCGACGAGGGCCCGCGCTGGCCGGAGTTCACCGCGCACCTGCGCCAGGCCGGCTACGCCTTCGCCACCGCGGTGCCCATGCGGCTGCGCAAGGAGACCATCGGCAGCCTGCTGCTCCTGGACTCCAGCGAGCGCCCGCTGACCGCCGACGACCTCGCCCTCGCCCAGGCGCTCGCCGACGCCGCCACCATCGGTCTGCTGCACTCCCGCACCATCCAGCAGCAGGACACCGTCAACGAACAGCTCCACACCGCCCTGCAGAGCCGCATCGTCATCGAACAGGCCAAGGGCCTGCTCGCCGCGCGCAGCAACACCACCCTGAACGACGCGTTCGAGGCCATGCGCCGCCACGCCCGGCAGCACCGGATCCTGCTCAGCGCCGTCGCCCGGGAGGTCATCGACACCGGCGCCGTGCCCGGCGGGCGGCCCCCGGCCGTGCCCCCGCGGCAGGACACCGACGCCGAGTAGCGGGGCAACCGGCGCCCCACCACCGCCACGACCGGAATCCGCCCGGGCTGAGACACTTGAGGAGGAAAGGAACAAGCACGTGGATCAGCCGGCGGAAGCACCAGCCTCGGGGGGACCCGAGCAGCAGACATTGTTCGACTGGGCGGACAGCGAGGCGCCACAGGCCGCGCCCGCGAAGACCGCGGACGGGGCGTTCCGGGACAGCCCGCAGGCCCGCCGGATGCTCGACGTGCGGGAGGTGTACGCCGAACCGGCCGCCCTCGACTCCCCGCGCGGGCAGCAGATCATGTCCCGGCTGCCGGGCGTGCAGGTGACCGAGGTCGACGGCCACTGGCTCATCCCCGCCTTGCACGGCAACGACGGCAACATCTCCCGCTGGGCCCGCATCAAGACCGACACCCTCGTCCTCGGTGTCAAGCAGAGCCTCACCACGCGCCCCAACGGCAGGTCGGCCGACTGGATCGCGCCGGGCGCCTCCAACGGCTGCGCGATGGCCTGTGCGTACTGCTACGTCCCGCGCCGCAAGGGGTTCGCCAACCCCATCACCCTGTTCACCAACATCGAGGCGATCGTGGCCCACGTCCGGCGCCACGTACGCGCCCAGGGTCCCAAGACCGAACCCAACCAGTGCGACCCCGAGGCCTGGGTCTACGACATCGGCGAGAACGGCGACTGCTCCGTCGACGCGCTGGTCTGCGACAACACCGCCGACCTCGTCGACGCCTTCAGGACCCTGCCCACGGCCAAGGCGTCCTTCGCGACCAAGTTCGTCAATCCCGACCTGCTCGCGCTAGACCCGCGGGGCCGCACCCGCGTGCGCTTCTCCGTCATGCCGGCCGACGACGCCCGCCTGCTCGACATCCGCACCAGCCCGGTCCCCGAGCGGATCGCCGCGGCGGCCGACTTCCTCGACGCCGGGTACGAGGTCCACTTCAACCTCTCGCCCGTGGTGCTGCGCCCCGGGTGGGAGCGGGACTGGACCGATCTGCTCGTCCACCTGGACGACGTGCTGCCCGCCCGGGTGAAGGAGCAGGCGGCGGCCGAGATCATCATGCTGACCCACAACCGGTCGCTCCATGAGGTCAACCTCGGCTGGCACCCCCGCGCGGAGGACCTGCTCTGGCAGCCGGACATCCAGGAGACCAAGCGCTCGCAGAACGGCGCGCTCAACGTCCGCTACGCCCTGGAGACCAAGCAGCGGGCCCTGGCGCGCCTGCGGGAGCTGCTGGCGCGGCACGCACCGTGGCTCCGTATCCGCTACGCCTTCTGAGTCCGCTACGCGTCCCGGGACGAACCGTGCCTTTTGAGGCGGGCGGGAAGGGGAACCCACGTCGCTGAGGGGCCGCAGCCCCGCAGGCGGACGAGGAGGAGCGCGATGCGGTTCCGGACGAGTGACCTCATGAAGCCCGGCTACGGGCGGCGCCGGCACGGCCGCGGTTTCGGCTACCTCGACACGAAGGGCCGGCCCCTGCGCGACGAGCGGGAGCTGCAGCGCGTACGCGGCCTCGTCATCCCGCCCGCCTGGCAGGACGTCTGGATCTCCCCGTACCCCAACGGCCACATCCAGGCGGTGGGCACGGACGAGGCCGGCCGGCGCCAGTACCTCTACCACCCCCGCTTCCGCGAGCAGCGGGAGGCCGCCAAGCACGAGCGCATCCTGGAGGTGGGCGCCGTGCTGCCCGACGTGCGCCGCCAGGCCGCCAAGGGCCTGGAGGACCGCGGCCTGACCCGGCAGCGGGTCCTCTCGCTCTGCGTCCGCCTGCTGGACCTGGGATTCTTCCGCGTCGGCGACGACCGCTACGCGAAGTCGAACGACTCCTACGGCCTGACGACGGTACGGCGCCACCAGGTCACCTGCCCGCGGGGCGCCGTCGCCTTCGACTACGCGGCCAAGAGCGGGCGCCGCTACTGCCGCGAGATCGTCGACGACCAGGCGCACGACATCGTCCGGGCCCTGCTGCGCCGCCGCGACGACGACGACCACCTGTTCGCCTACTACGCGTCCCGCCGCTGGCACACGATCACCGCCACCGACCTCAACGGGCACCTGCGCGAGCTCGCGGGCCTGGACATCAGCAGCAAGGACTTCCGCACCTGGCACGCCACGGTGCTCGCCGCCGTCGCCCTCGCCGTGTCGGCCGACGTGGCCGGCACCTCACCGACCGCCAGGAAGCGCGCCTCCGCACGGGCGGTGCGCGAGGTCGCCGGCTACCTCGGCAACACCCCGTCCGTCTGCCGCGCCTCCTACATCAACCCGCGCCTGTTCGAACTCTTCGACGAGGGCAGGACGATCGCCCCCGCCCTGGCGTCCCTCGGCTCGGTCCCCGCATCGGGCGGCCTCGCGACCCAGCCGGTGGAGGAGGCGGTACTGCGGCTGCTGTCCGAGTGAGCACGTACCGTGTCGGCCCCCGAAAAAGACGGAACCCGGGCCGGTCCAGGTGGACCGGCCCGGGCGTCGGACGCAGGTCGGGATCAGACCAGGTCGAAGCGGTCCGCGTTCGAGACCTTCGTCCAGGCGGCGACGAAGTCCTTCACGAACTTCTCCTTCGCGTCGTCGCTCGCGTAGACCTCGGCGAGCGCACGCAGCTCGGAGTTCGAGCCGAAGACCAGGTCGGCACGGGTGCCGGTCCACTTGACCTCGCCGGTCGCGGCGTCGCGGCCCTCGAAGGTGGTCTGGTCCGAGGAGGTGGAGCTCCACGTCGTGCCCAGGTCCAGCAGGTTGACGAAGAAGTCGTTCGTCAGGGTGCCCGGGGCGTCGGTGAGGACGCCGTGCGCCGACTGGCCGTGGTTGGCGCCCAGGACGCGCAGGCCGCCGACGAGGACGGTCATCTCGGGGGCGCTCAGGCCCAGCAGGTTGGCCTTGTCCAGCAGCAGGTACTCGGCCGGCAGGCGGTTGCCCTTGCCGAGGTAGTTGCGGAACCCGTCGGCGGTCGGCTCAAGCGCGGCGAACGACTCGACGTCCGTCTGCTCCTGCGTCGCGTCCGCGCGGCCCGGCGTGAACGGGACCTCGATCTCGACGCCGCCGTCCTTGGCGGCCTTCTCGACGCCCGCCGCGCCGGCGAGCACGACCAGGTCGGCCAGGGAGACCTGCTTGCCGCCGCGCTGGGCGGAGTTGAAGGACTCCTGGATGCCCTCCAGGGTGCGCAGCACCGAGGCGAGGCGGTCGGGCTCGTTGACCTCCCAGCCGATCTGCGGCTGCAGGCGGATGCGGGCACCGTTGGCGCCGCCGCGCTTGTCGCTGCCGCGGAAGGAGGAGGCCGCCGCCCACGTGGTGGAGACCAGCTCGGAGACCGTGAGGCCCGAGGCGAGGATCTGCTCCTTGAGGGAGGCGACGTCCGCGGCGTCGACCAGCTCGTGCGTCACGGCCGGCAGCGGGTCCTGCCACAGCAGGGTCTCCTCCGGGACCTCCGGGCCGAGGTAGAGCGACTTCGGGCCCAGGTCACGGTGGGTGAGCTTGTACCAGGCGCGGGCGAAGGCGTCCGCGAACTGGTCGGGGTTCTCGTAGAAGCGGCGCGAGATCTGCTCGTACGCCGGGTCGAAGCGCAGCGCCAGGTCGGCGGTCAGCATCTTCGGGGCGTGGCTCTTCGACGGGTCGTGCGCGTCCGGGATCGTACCGGCGCCGGCGCCGTCCTTGGCGACCCACTGGTGGGCGCCCGCGGGGCTCTGGGTCAGCTCCCACTCGTACTCGAAGAGGTTCTTGAAGAAGCCGTTGCTCCACCGGGTGGGCGTGCTGGTCCAGGTGACCTCAAGGCCACTGGTGATGGTGTCGCCACCCTTGCCGGTGCCGTAGCTGCTCTTCCAGCCCAGGCCCTGCTGCTCCAGGGAGGCGGCCTCGGGGTCGTCGCCGACGTTGTCCGCCGGGCCCGCACCGTGGGTCTTGCCGAAGGTGTGACCGCCCGCGATCAGGGCGACCGTCTCCTCGTCGTTCATCGCCATCCGGCGGAACGTCTCGCGGATGTCGCGGGCCGAGGCGACCGGGTCCGGGTTGCCGTTGGGGCCCTCGGGGTTGACGTAGATGAGGCCCATCTGGACGGCGCCGAGCGGGTTCTCCAGCTCGCGGTCGCCGGTGTAGCGCTGGTCGTCGAGCCAGGTGGTCTCGGGACCCCAGTAGACGTCCTCGTCGGCCTCCCACACGTCCGCGCGGCCGCCGGCGAAGCCGAAGGTCTCGAAGCCCATCGTCTCCAGGGCGACGTTGCCGGTGAGGATCATGAGGTCGGCCCAGGACAGGCTCTGGCCGTACTTCTTCTTCACCGGCCACAGCAGGCGGCGGGCCTTGTCGAGGTTGGCGTTGTCGGGCCAACTGTTCAGCGGCGCGAAGCGCTGCTGGCCGGCGCCGGCGCCGCCGCGGCCGTCGCTGATGCGGTAGGTGCCGGCGCTGTGCCAGGCCATACGGATCATCAGCGGGCCGTAGTTGCCGAAGTCGGCCGGCCACCAGTCCTGCGAGGTGGTCAGCACCTCGGCGATGTCCTGTTTGACGGCGGCGAGGTCCAGGCTCTGGAAGGCGGCCGCGTAGTCGAACTCCTCACCGAGCGGGTTCGCCACGGCGGGGTTCTTCGCAAGGATCTTCAGGTTCAGGCGCTCGGGCCACCACTGACGGTTGCCGCCACCCTGCGTCGGGTGCGGGGCGCGGTCGTGCGCGACCGGGCAGCCCCCCGTCCCCTCCGGCTTGGGGTCCGTGACGATCGCGTCATGGTTGTCGGTCATAAGGAGTCCTTCCGAACGGCGTGGATCACATGCTCAGGAACTGCTGTGGATCAGGAACTACTGGTGGAACTGCGGGTGGAACCGGTGGTGAGGCGAGAGGGGGTCAGGCGGTGGAACAGGCGGGGCACAGGCCCCAGTAGATGACTTCGGCCTCGTCGACCGAGAAGCCGTGGTCGTCGGACGCGGTGAGACAGGGGGCGTGCCCGGTGGCGCAGTCGACGTCCGCCACGACACCGCACGAGCGGCACACGAGGTGGTGGTGGTTGTCCCCGACGCGCCCCTCGAAGAGGGCCGGGCTGCCGGGCGGTTCGATGCGGCGCACGAGCTTCGCGGTGGTCAGGGCGTGGAGACCCTCGTACACGGCCTGGAGCGAGATGTGCCCCACGCGGGCCCGTACTCCGGAGGCGATGGCCTCGACCCCGAGGTGGGCGCCGTCGCGGACGGTCTCCAGCAGGGCGACGCGGGCGGCCGTCACCCGGAGGCCCGCGCCGCGCAGTTCTTCGGCGGTGTTCGGGGGCCGGGATGCGGGCATGGGCTCAACCTACTGACATAAACACGAACAGTTCAAGTAAACGAACGGTGCAAGTTTCGATACGTCGGCTTGGGGTAACGTTTGCCGGTTCGTGGCCCCGTGTGTGCAGGTCAGGTCGCCCGTGTCGCGCTGATTAGACGTATGTCAACATAGACGTATGTCGAACGCGACGAGGGCGCTGCCGCTGTTGGAAGCCGGGGCCGGGGTCAGTGGTGAAGATGTGGCCGTGGCGGCGTGCTGTGCGCCGCTGGCCGAGCGGCCACTGGGGGTGGAGGAGTCCGAGGCGGCGGCGCGGATGTTCAAGGCGCTCGGCGACCCGGTCCGTCTGCGGCTGTTCTCCGCCGTCGCCTCGCACGAGGGCGGGGAGGCGTGCGTGTGCGACATCTCCGACGTCGGCGTCTCCCAGCCGACCGTCTCCCACCACCTGAAGAAGCTCAGGGAGGCCGGACTGCTCACCTCCGAGCGCCGCGGCACCTGGGTGTACTACCGGGTCGAGCCCGCGGTGCTCGCCGCGATGGGCAGGCTGCTGGCCCTGCCGTCCGCGCCGTCCGTGCCGCCCGCGGCCTGACCGGCCGGGTTCCGCCGGATTCCGCCGCGCGAAGAGAAAGCGATCACCATGGCCGACGCCACGCCCGACGCCACGACCGGCACCGCCACCGGCTCCACGACCGACAAGCCGTCCGTCCTGTTCGTCTGCGTCCACAACGCCGGCCGCTCCCAGATGGCCGCCGCCTGGCTGACCCACCTGGCCGGCGACCGCATCGAGGTCCGCTCGGCCGGCTCCGATCCGGGCCGCGCCGTCAATCCCGCCGCCGTCGAGGCCATGGCGGAGGTCGGCATCGACATCTCCGCGCAGACCCCGAAGGTCCTCACCGCCGACGCGGTCCGCGCGTCGGACGTCTGCATCACCATGGGGTGCGGCGACACCTGCCCCGTCTTCCCCGGCAAGCGTTACCTGGACTGGGAGTTGGAGGACCCGGCCGGCCGGGGCGTCGAGGCCGTACGGCCGATCCGCGACGAGATCAAGGTCCTCGTCGAGGGGCTGATCGCCGAGATCCTGAGGCGTTAGGCCCGTCACACAGGGGCAGTCGACCCGGTGTGCGGGGCTCCCGGAGGTTACGGTCGGTCAACTGCGGTCCGTGTCGCATTCGGCCGAACGGGTGACCATGCGCAACAATGGCGGGGGCAGGCAATCAGGACGATTCAGGGCGGGGGGAGCCGGTGAACAGCCACGACGTCACCGATGAACAGTGGGAAGGGCTCGCCCAGGTAGTACCCCTGCGCGGCCGGGACGCCTGGCCGTCGTCGGTGGACCACCGCTCGATGCCGGACGCGGAGACCGAGACGCGGCGCCGTTTCGTGGTGCTGCGCGTCAACATCTTCGCGGACGCCCGCGAGGTCGCCGAGACGCTGATGGCCGGGATCCCGGTCCTCCTCGACCTCACCAGCGCCGAGGCGGACGTCGCCAAGCGCGTACTCGACTTCAGTACGGGCGTGGTGTTCGGCCTCGCGAGCGGGATGCACCGGGTCGACCGGAACGTCTTCCTGCTCACGCCGCCGGGCACCGAGGTGGGCGGACTGATGGAGAGCGCGGGCATCCCCGGCGTCTGAACGGCGGTTGATGGGTGTGCGGCCGGTGGGTGTGCGGCCGGTGGTAGACCTGGGGCCGTGACCGAACTCGATGTGGCGACCCTGCAGCGGAGGCTGGCCGCGTTCGCGGCCGCCCGCGACTGGCAGCCCTACCACACGCCCAAGAACCTCGTCGCCGCGCTCAGCGTGGAGGCCTCCGAACTCGTCGAGATCTTCCAGTGGTTGACCCCGGAGGAGTCGGCCCGGGTGATGGACGACCCGGACAGGGCCCCGCGCGTACGGGACGAAGTCGCCGACGTGCTCGCGTACTTGCTCCAGCTGTGCGAGGTGCTGGGCGTCGACCCCCTCGCGGAGCTGGACGCGAAGATCGACCGGAACGAGACGAGGTTCCCGCTCCCGCCAACTCCACCAACTCCGCCAACTCGGGCGTGACGGGCGGGAAAAGGGACCAACAATTCCGATTGTCACTGACAGTAGTTATTGATCTGTTCAAATTCGATTACGTGTCCGCAGATTTCAGACTTCCTCTGGCTTTTCGTCCCGACACACCTCACTCTGGGTAGTGGCAGGCGGAGTTCGGGCAGGCGTGCGGTCAGCGCGTCGGGACAGACGGGGACAGCGGATGGATGCGGTGCGGCTCATCGGCGCGAGCAGGTGTGCCCTGATGAGGAGCGGCGACGCCTCCGGGACCATGGCGGAGGCCTGGCAGGCCCATGCCCTCGCCCAGGCGATAGGCAGCAGGCTCGCGGTGTCCGGCCCGCCGGAGTTACGGGGCGAGGCACTGGGGCTGACGGAGCTGGCGGGCCGGGGGTGCGGGATCCTCGGGGCGCCCGTGCTCGACGTCGGCAGCATGCGGGCCGCCCGGCTGACCGACCTGGGCGACGCGCGGCTCGCGCTGGTCGAGCTGGGCGGGCTGCTCGCGGAGGTCGGCATCGCCCTGGTCGGGGTCGGCTGCGGGGCGGTGGACGAGGCGATGTACTGGCAGTGCATGGAGGCGATCGACGCGGCGGACGAGTCGCGCGACCGGGTCCTGGAGATGCTACGAAGACTCGCGGTACGCGACCAGGAACCGGCGTAGGGGCCACCGGCCCGGGCTTTCCCTCGCCCCTAGGTACTCAGGGGCGCGGGGAACTGCGCGGGAGCGCGTAGCGCGACGGGGGGTCTGGGGCGCAGCCCCAGGGTCGGGACGGGAAGGGGCGGCGGGGGCGAAGAAACCCGGCACCGGACGGCCGGGCGGCGTCAATGGTCCCGTCGGAGACCCGACCGTGCAGGATGGACGCCATGGATCTTCGAATCTTCACCGAGCCCCAGCAAGGGGCCACCTACGACACCCTGCTCACCGTCGCGAAGGCGACGGAAGACCTCGGCTTCGACGCCTTCTTCCGCTCCGACCACTACCTCCGCATGGGCTCCGCGGACGGCCTCCCCGGCCCGACGGACGCCTGGATCACCCTCGCCGGACTGGCCCGCGAGACCAAGCGGATCCGCCTCGGCACCCTGATGACGGCCGGCACGTTCCGCCTCCCCGGAGTCCTGGCGATCCAGGTCGCCCAGGTCGACCAGATGTCCGGCGGCCGGGTCGAGCTGGGCCTGGGCGCCGGTTGGTTCGAGGAGGAGCACAAGGCGTACGGCATCCCGTTCCCGAAGGAGAAGTTCGCCCGCCTGGAGGAGCAGCTGGCGATCGTCACCGGCCTGTGGGCGACCCCGGTCGGCGAGACGTTCTCCTACGACGGCACCCACTACCAGCTCACCGACTCGCCCGCGCTGCCCAAGCCCGCGCAGGCCAAGGTGCCGGTGCTCATCGGCGGCCACGGCGCGTCCCGTACGCCGCGGCTCGCGGGCACGTACGCCGACGAGTTCAACATGCCGTTCGCGTCGGTCGAGGACAGCGAGCGCCAGTTCGGCCGCGTGCGGGCCGCCGCGGAGCAGGCCGGCCGCAAGGGGAGCGACCTCGTCTACTCGAACGCGCTCGTCGCGTGCGTGGGCAAGGACGACGCGGAGGTGGCCCGCCGGGCGGCGTCGATCGGCCGCGAGGTGGAGGAGCTGAAGGCCAACGGCCTGGCGGGCTCCCCGGCCGAGGTCGTCGACAGGATCGGCCGTTTCGCGGAGGTCGGCTCCCAGCGGATCTACCTCCAGATCCTGGACCTCGACGACCTGGACCACCTGGAACTGATCTCGTCCCAGGTCCAGTCCCAACTCTGAGTTCCCGCGGCCGTCCGCCCCGGGGCCACCCCGAGGTCACCCCGGAGCGGACGGCCGGGGTGGACGGCTGGGGGAAAATACCTGCCTGCGACGCAGGCCCTCGCTGTACGTTGTGTGAGCGCGCGGAGCCCTGAACAACAGTTCGGAAGCGCGCACTCCCACCACGACGGTTCGCCGGTGTCCGGCGTGCGCGCGTACCCGGTCCACGGACGGGTCCGACGGCACACGGCCCCGCGGACCGGGCGTTTCGAAAACGTAGCGAGGCCAGCGTGTTCCTGACGATCAGTACGACCGGCGCCCCGGAGCGCCCCGCGACCGACCTCGGCTACCTGCTCCACAAGCATCCCGACAACGCGCAGGCCTTCCCGACCTCCTACGGCACGGCGCACGTCGTCTACCCCGAGGCGAGCGCGGAGCGCTGCACGGCGGCGCTGCTCCTGGAGGTCGACGCGGTGGCCCTGGTCCGGCGCGGCAAGGGCAAGGGCCGCGGCGGAGCCCCGGACGCGGCCCTCGCGCAGTACGTCAACGACCGCCCGTACGCCGCCTCCTCCCTGCTCGCCGTGGCGCTGAGCAGCGTGTTCTCCAGCGCGATGAAGGGCGTGTGCCGGGCCAGGCCCGAGCTGCCCGCCCGTCCGCTGCCCCTGCGCATCGAGGTGCCCGCGCTGCCGGCCCGCGGCGGCGCCGGCCTCGTACGCGCGCTCTTCGAACCGCTCGGCTGGACGGTGCGCGCCGAACCGGTTGCGCTGGACAGCGAGTTCCCCGAATGGGGTGACTCGCGGTACGTGGGCCTCGTACTGGAGGGGGAGCAGCGCCTCGCCGACGCGCTGCGGCACCTGTACGTCCTCCTGCCGGTGCTCGACGACGCCAAGCACTACTGGGTGTCCTCCGACGAGGTCGACAAGCTGCTGCGGGCCGGCGAGGGCTGGCTGCCGGACCACCCGGAGCAGAAGCTGATCACCAGCCGCTATCTGGCGCGCCGCTGGTCGCTGACCCGGCAGGCCACGGAGCGCCTGGAGCTGGTCCGGCTCGCGGAGACGGACGACAGCGCGGTCGAGGAGATCGACAACGCGGTGGAGGAACCGGTGGACGAGTCGGCGGAGGGGTCGGCGGACTCCTCGGCGGAGGAGTCCGGGGCCACCGAGGCTGCCGGGGTTGCCGGATCCGCCGAGGAGCAGGCGGTGCCGCTCGCCGTCCGGCGGCGGGAGGCGATCGTCGACGCGCTGCGCGCCGCCGGAGCCGCACGGGTCCTGGACCTCGGGTGCGGACAGGGGCAGTTGGTGCAGGCGCTGCTGAAGGACACGCGGTTCACCGAGATCGTCGGGGTCGACGTGTCGATGCGGGCGCTCACCGTCGCCTCGCGGCGGCTCAAGCTGGACCGGATGGGCGAGCGGCAGGCGGGACGCGTCCGGCTCGTCCAGGGCTCGCTCGCGTACACCGACAAGCGGCTCAAGGGGTACGACGTGGCGGTGCTCAGCGAGGTCGTGGAACATCTCGACCTGCCGAGGCTGCCCGCCCTGGAGTACGCGGTGTTCGGCTCCGCGCGCCCCGGGACCGTGATCGTGACGACGCCGAACGTCGAGTACAACGTCCGCTGGGAGACGCTCCCGGCCGGCCACGTCCGGCACAGCGACCACCGGTTCGAGTGGACGCGTGCGGAGTTCAGGACCTGGGCGGGCACGGTGGCCGAACGGCACGGGTACGCCGTGGAGTTCGCGCCGGTCGGCCCCGACGACCCGGAGGTCGGGCCCCCGACCCAGATGGCCGTCTTCAAGGTCCTGACGGAGAAACCGGAGAAGCCGGAGAAGCCTGAGAACGCGAGCGGAGAGAAGAAGGAGGAGAAGGCCGCATGACCAGCACCGAGAACGCCGAGAGTGCCGAGAACGCCGAAAGCATTGGCAACACCGGCGACACCGACAACAACAAGGTTCGTTCCCTGCCCGTCACCGACCTCTCCCTGGTCGTGCTGATCGGCGCCTCCGGTTCGGGCAAGTCCACCTTCGCGCGCAAGCACTTCAAGCCGACCGAGGTGATCTCGTCGGACTTCTGCCGCGGCCTGGTCGCCGACGACGAGAACGACCAGAGCGCCAGCGGCGACGCCTTCGACGTCCTGCACTACATCGCGGGCAAGCGGCTCGCGGCGGGCCGGCGCACCGTCGTGGACGCCACCAGCGTGCAGCAGGAGAGCCGCAAGCAGCTCGTCGAGCTGGCCAGGAAGCACGACGTGCTGCCCATCGCCATCGTGCTCGATGTGCCCGAGGAGGTGTGCGCCGCGCGCAACGCCGCACGCACCGACCGCGCCGACATGCCGCGCCGGGTCATCCAGCGCCACATCCGCGAACTGCGCCGCTCGCTACGCCACCTGGAGCGCGAGGGCTTCCGGAAGGTGCACGTCCTGCGGGGTGCGGAGGAGGCCGGGAACGCCGAGGTCCGCACCGAGAAGCGGTACAACGACCTGACGCACCTCACCGGCCCGTTCGACATCATCGGCGACGTCCACGGCTGCTCCTCCGAACTGGAGTCGCTGCTCGGCAAGCTGGGCTACGCCGACGGCGTGCACCCCGAGGGACGTACGGCCGTGTTCGTCGGCGACCTCGTCGACCGCGGCCCGGACTCCCCGGGCGTCCTGCGCCGGGTGATGTCCATGGTCGGCTCGGGCGACGCGCTGTGCGTACCGGGCAACCACGAGAACAAGTTCGGCCGCCACCTCAGGGGCCGACAGGTCCGGCCCACCCACGGCCTCGCCGAGACGATCGCGCAGATGGAGAACGAGAGCGACGCATTCAAGCAGCAGGTAAGGGAGTTCATCGACGGGCTGGTCAGCCACTACGTCCTCGACGGCGGCAAGCTCGTCGTCTGCCACGCGGGACTGCCGGAGAAGTACCACGGCCGTACGTCGGGCCGGGTGCGCTCGCACGCGCTGTACGGCGAGACCACCGGCGAGACCGACGAGTTCGGGCTGCCGGTGCGCTACCCGTGGGCCGAGGACTACCGGGGCCGGGCGGCGGTCGTCTACGGCCACACCCCCGTGCCGGAGGCCACCTGGCTCAACAACACCATCTGCCTGGACACCGGGGCCGTGTTCGGCGGCAAGCTCACCGCGCTGCGCTATCCGGAACGCGAACTCGTCCACGTACCGGCCGAGCGGGTCTGGTACGAGCCGGCCAGGCCGCTGGCCTCCGAGGCCCCCGGCGGACACGAGGGACGGCCGCTCGACCTCGCGGACGTGCACGGCCGCCGTGTCGTGGAGACCCGGCACGCGGGGCGCGTCGCCGTGCGCGAGGAGAACGCGGCGGCGGCCCTTGAGGTCATGAGCCGCTTCGCCGTGGACCCACGCCTGATGCCGTACCTGCCGCCGACCATGGCGCCCACCGCGACCTCGCGGGTGGAGGGCTATCTGGAGCACCCGGCCGAGGCGTTCGAGCAGTACCGGGCGGACGGCGTCGCGCGGGTCGTGTGCGAGGAGAAGCACATGGGGTCGCGGGCGGTGGCGCTGGTGTGCCGGGACGAGGGGACGGCGCGGGACCGGTTCGGGGCGGCGGGGGTGACCGGCGCGCTGTACACCCGTACGGGGCGTCCCTTCTTCCCGCCCTCGGCGGAGGGTTCGCCCGAAGGCCCCTCTCTCACCGAGCAGATCCTCGGACGGGTGCGGGAGGCCGTCACGGAGGCGGGCCTGTGGGAGGAGCTGCGCACGGACTGGCTGCTGCTCGATGCCGAGCTGCTGCCCTGGTCGCTGAAGGCGTCGGGACTGCTGCGCTCGCAGTACGCCGCCGTGGGCGCCGCGGCCGGCGCGGTGTTCCCGGGGGCGGTGGCGGCGCTGGAGGGCGCGGCGGCGCGGGGCGTCGACGTGACGGACCTGCTGGCCGAGCAGCGGGAACGGGCCGCCGACGCGGCGGCCTTCACCGACGCCTACCGGCGCTACTGCTGGCCTACGTCCGGACTTGAGGGGGTGCGCCTGGCCCCCTTCCAGATCCTCGCCACCCAGGGGCGCAGCCTCGCGGGCGTGCCGCACGACGAGCAGCTGGCCCTGCTCGACCGGCTGGTGACGGCGGACCCGTCCGGACTGCTGGCGACCACTCGCCGCCTCTACGTCGACACGGCCGACCCGGACTCGGTGCGGGCCGGGATCGACTGGTGGCTGGAGATGACGGGCCGCGGCGGCGAGGGCATGGTGGTCAAGCCGCTGGGCGCGCTGGTGCGCTCCGGCCAGGGCCGGCTGGTCCAGCCGGGCATCAAGTGCCGGGGGCGGGAGTACCTGCGGATCATCTACGGGCCGGAGTACACCCGCCCCGAGAACCTGGACCGCCTGCGGTCCCGCTCCCTGAACCACAAGCGCTCCCTGGCCCTGCGCGAGTACGCCCTGGGCCTGGAGGCCCTGGACCGCCTCGCGGACGGCGAACCGCTGTGGCGGGTGCATGAGGCGGTGTTCGGGATCCTGTCCCTGGAATCGGAACCGGTGGACCCACGGTTGTAGGAGGGTTTCCTCGCCCCCGCCGCCCCTTCCCGTCCCGACCCTGGGGCTGCGCCCCAGGGTCGGGACGGGAAGGGGCGGCGGGGGCGAGGGAAGTCAGCCCAGCAGCCGCAGCCGGCGTCCGCACACCCCCACCCGTACCGTCTGTCCCCACGTCAGTTCCAGTGCGTCGCCCTCCATGCCGTCCCCGACCCCGGACGACGCCTGGGCCTCGACGACACCTCCACCGTCGGCGTCACGGGCGTCACCGGCGTCCAGACCCAGGCGGTACCGGGCCGTCTGGTGCCCCGCCGCGCCCAGGTAGACCTCGTTCAGGGCGAGCAGCCGCTGCGTGTCGTCGGCCACCGCCTCGACCATGGTGAGTTCGTCCGCACCCGTGCCGGAGGCGAAGGCCGCGCGCAGCAGCTTGCCCGCGGACGCCGGCCGGTGGCGGACCAGGACGCCGGGGTTGCGGCCCGGGTCCGAGTCGATGCCCACCACCGGCTGCCCGTCCAGGTACTTGGCCACGTTCGCGACCAGCCCGTCCTGGCCGACCACGACCACCACGTCCTCCGGCGCGAACAGGAACCGGTCCAGATCGGCCCGCTCCACCCGGCTCTGACGCCACGTCAGCGGAATCGCGGAGGTTACGTCCGCCAGCGCGCGCCGGGTGCGGCGGTGGCGTTCGGCGACCTCCTCGATGTCCCGGCCGCGGGAGGAGAGGAAGAAGGCGGCCTGCCCGTGCGTGCCGTGGTGGGCCACCAGCTCCTCGTACTCCGTGGTCCGGTGCGCGATCACGACCCGCGGGGCGAGGCTCATGTCCCGTCCCGGACACCCAGCTTGGCCAGCAGGCCGGTCAGCACGTCCGGCGAGACGGTCAGGCTGTCGATGCTGGGCAGGTTCTCCGCCAGCCGCGTCCCGGTCAGCGCGTGCAGGGTGGCCACGTCCACCTCGGCGTGCACCCGCAGCCAGGCGGCCTGGGCCTCGGCCCGCGCCTCGCCGACCTCGCGCGCGGCCTGCGCCTCGGCCCGCGCGAGCCGGACGGACCGCTCGGCCTCCGCCGCGGCCAGCTTCACCGAGCGGGCGGCCTCCGCGTCGGCGCGCACCGCGTCCGCCGCCGCGTGCTCCTCCGCCTCGCGGCGGGCATTGGTGCCCCGCTGGTCGACCAACTGCTCCTCGCGCCGGGCGAGTTCGATCTGGCTCGCCAGCTCGTTCTCGGCGATCGCGCGCTCCCGCTCGACGGCCACGGCCCGCCGTTCGTACGTCGCGCGGTCCGCCTCCTGCTGGATCTGCTCGCGGGCCGGTGTGCGCAGGGCCCGCTCCACCTCCGGTTCCGGGCGCAGGGCGACCACCCGTACGGCCACCACCTCGATGCCGGTCGCCGGCAGCCGCGGCTCCGCGGCGAGCCCCGCCGCGACCCGCTCCCGTACCGACGCCACGCCGTCGACCAGCGCCGATGCCAGCGTCGTACGGGCCAGTACGTCCAGCGCGTGCTGCTGGGCCGTCTCGGTCAGCAGGGTGCCCAGCTGCTCCAGCGGGGCGCCCCGCCACACCCCGGTGTCGGGGTCGACGGAGAAGTCCAGGCGCGCCGCGGCGAGCGCCGGGTCGCTGACCCGGTAGGTGACGGTCGCCTGCACCGCCACGTCCTGGAAATCGGACGTACGGGCGTGGAACGTCATCGCCAGCTCGCGGTCGTCCACCGGCACCTCGGACAGCGCGGCGCTCAGCGCGCGGTACCAGAAGCTGAGTCCGGGACCGTCGTGCAGCAACTCCCCGCCGCGGTGGTGCCGGATGTGCGCCGTCGGGGCGCCGCGCAGGTGGCGCCAGCCCAGGCGCCGGGTGATGTCGGCCATCGGATCTCCTCGTTCCCCCTCGCTTGTCGTCTGGTCGACGATAACCACCCTCCTATTTATAGTCAAGAGGACTATAAATAGGAGAGTGGGCGTCAAGGCGAACGAGTGGGCGAAGAAAGTGCCGACCGGTGGGTCAACCCGGCCCCCGCTGGTCAGGATGGAGTCATGGGATTCCACGTCGACTCCGAGACCGGGCGGCTGCGCCGCGTCATCCTGCACCGGCCGGACATCGAGCTCAAGAGGCTCACCCCCAGCAACAAGGACGCCCTCCTCTTCGACGACGTGCTCTGGGTGCGCCGGGCGCGCGCCGAGCACGACGGCTTCGCGGACGTCCTGCGCGACCGCGGCGTCGCCGTCCACCTCTTCGGCGACCTGCTGACCGAGGCCATGGCCCTCCCCGAGGCCCGGTCGCTCGTCCTGGACCGCGTCTTCGACGAGAAGGAGTACGGGCCGCTCGCCACCGACCACCTGCGGGCCGCCTTCGAGGGGCTGCCCGCCGCCGAGCTGGCCGAGGCGCTGGTCGGCGGGATGACCAAGCGGGAGTTCCTTGAGGTGCACCCCGAGCCGACCTCGGTGCGCTTCCACGTCATGGACCTCGACGACTTCCTCCTCGGACCGCTGCCCAATCACCTCTTCACCCGCGACACCTCCGCCTGGATCTACGACGGCGTCTCCATCAACGCCATGCGCTGGCCCGCCCGCAGACGCGAGACCGTGCACTTCGAGGCGATCTACCGGCACCACCCGCTGTTCCGCGCGGAGTCCTTCAACCTGTGGTCCGAGGGTCAGGTCGACTACCCCTCCACCATCGAGGGCGGCGACGTGCTCGTCATCGGCAACGGCGCCGTGCTCATCGGTATGAGCGAGCGGACGACCCCGCAGGCCGTGGAGATGCTGGCGCACAAGCTCTTCGCCGCCGGCTCCGCGCGGACGATCGTGGCCCTCGACCTGCCCAAGAGGCGTGCCTTGATGCACCTCGACACGGTGATGACGATGGTCGACGGCGACACCTTCACCCAGTACGCGGGCCTCGGCATGCTCCGCTCGTACACCATCGAACCGGGCGTCGGCGACAAGGAGCTGAAGGTCACCGACCATCCGCCGGAGCACATGCACCGCGCGATCGCCGCGGCGCTCGGCCTGGACCGGATCCGCGTGCTGACCGCCACCCAGGACGTCCACGCCGCCGAGCGCGAGCAGTGGGACGACGGCTGCAACGTCCTCGCGGTCGAGCCCGGCGTCGTCGTCGCATACGAGCGCAACCAGACCACCAACACCCACCTGCGCAAGCAGGGCATCGAGGTCATCGAGATCCCGGGCAGCGAGCTGGGGCGGGGGAGGGGCGGCCCGCGCTGCATGAGCTGCCCGGTCCAGCGCGACCCGGTGGGCTGACCCGAAGGTGGAGGGGG
>NZ_VDFC01000015.1:36333-49795 GCF_008369065.1 Streptomyces apricus
GGGGTAGGGGGCGGAAGAGGGAGGCTGTATAGAAATGTGGGTCGTCGTATAGAATTCCAAGAGTCCCTGTTTACGTAACCCTGGAGCGCCCCCATGGCGACAGTCCCGTACGCCCTCGCCGGCCGCCACTTCCTGAAGGAGCTGGACTTCTCGCGCGAGGAGTTCCGCGGCCTGCTCGGGCTCGCCGCCGAGCTGAAGGCGGCGAAGAAGGCCGGGACGGAGACCCAGTACCTGCGGGGCCGGAACATAGCGCTGATCTTCGAGAAGACGTCGACGCGCACGCGCTGCGCCTTCGAGGTCGCGGCGGCCGACCAGGGCGCGTCGACCACGTACCTGGACCCGTCCGGCTCGCAGCTGGGGCACAAGGAGTCCGTGAAGGACACCGCGCGGGTGCTCGGCCGGATGTACCACGCGATCCAGTACCGGGGGGACAGCCAGGAGAGCGTCGAGGAGCTCGCGGCGCACGCCGGGGTGCCCGTCTACAACGGCCTGACCGACGCCTGGCACCCGACCCAGATGCTGGCCGACGTGCTCACGATGACCGAGCACTCGGCCAAGCCGCTGGACCGGATCGCCTTCGCGTACCTCGGCGACGCCCGCTACAACATGGGCAACTCGTACCTGGTCACCGGCGCGCTGCTCGGCATGGACGTGCGGATCGTGGCGCCGAAGGCCTACTGGCCCGCCGAGGAGGTCGTGGCGCGGGCCCGTGCGCTCGCCGAGGACAGCGGGGCGCGGATCACGCTCACCGAGGACGTCGCCGAGGGTGTCCTGGGGGCCGATTTCGTCGGCACGGACGTGTGGGTGTCCATGGGCGAGCCCAAGGAGGTCTGGGACGAGCGGATCGCCGCGCTGGGCCCGTACGCCGTGACGATGGACGTCCTGCGGGCCACCGGCAACGCGGACGTCAAGTTCCTGCATTGCCTGCCCGCCTTCCACGACCTGGGCACGAAGGTCGGCCGCGAGATGTACGAGCGGCACGGCCTGGACTCCCTGGAGGTCACCGACGAGGTCTTCGAGTCGGCGCACTCGGTCGTCTTCGACGAGGCGGAGAACCGGCTGCACACGATCAAGGCGGTCCTGGTGTCGACGCTGGCCTGAGCGCCGCCGGGACGCCCGTGTTCAGGGGGACGTCCGCTGGTGCGGGACCGCCGGCAGCCGGAACCAGACCGCCTTGCCCGACTCGGTGGGGCGGTGGCCGCACGACGAGCTGAGGGTGCGGATCAGCAGCAGCCCGCGGCCGTGCTCCTGCCAGGGGTCGGGCTCGCACAGCGGGTCGGGGGCGGTGAGGTCGCCCGGCGGCGCCGGGTCCGGATCGTGCACCTCGACCCGGCATCCGGTGGGCAGCAGCTCCACGACGAGCTCGATGGGCGTGTCGCCCCTGGTGTGCTCCACGGCGTTGGCCACCAGCTCCGCGGTGAGCAGTTCAGCGGTGTCGCTGTCGGCGGCGTGCTCGATCTCGGCGAGCGCGGTACGCACCAGGGCGCGGGCGACCGGCACGGCCGCGGAGGTGTGCGGCAGGGCGATGCGCCAGGAGGCCGGAGCGGAGGGTTCGTGCAAGGCGGATCCGTTCATGGAGCAGGATGTCCTGCTTTCAACTTTAGAAAGGGTACGTGGCGGTCCGGCAGAGGCGCTCGGCGGGCGTTTCCGGGACGTTCGACCCGGTACGGGGTCGGTGTCCGGCGGTCGCCGAGCTGGGGTCCGGCGGGTGCCGGCCGGATGTCGGCCCGGTGCCGGGCGCGTACTCGGTGAGGCGCGTACTCGGAGAAACGTTCCCGACGCCTCGCACCGCTCCCGCTGTTACCGGTTCATCGACGACTCGTGACGCCCGCGGCGCATCAGCTGCCGGGCTCCTCCGGAGCTGCCGGTACGCCCGCGAAGTCCGCCCCGGCGTCGCGCAGCCGCTCGTGCAGGGCCCGGAAGACGGCCGCCGAACGGGCCCCCGGCCAGTCCTGCGGCAGCAGCGCGGGGGGCAGTCCCGGATCCGCGTACGGGAGGTGGCGCCAGGAGTCCAGGGCGAGCAGGTAGTCGCGGTACGCCTCCTGCGGCGGGGTGTCGGTCCGCGCCTCCCAGGCATGCAGCACGCGCGCGTGGCGGTCCAGGAACGCCTCGTGCTGCTTGGCGATCGCGGCGAGGTCCCACCAGCGCGCGACCGCCTCGGCCGTGGGCGCGTACCCGAGGTGCTCGGCGCGGAACAGTTCCACGTACGGGTCCAGGCGCAGCCGTTCCAGCGTGTGGCGGGTCTCCTCGTGGAGGCGGGCCGGGGCGATCCACACGCCCGGGGCGGCCGTCCCGAAGCCGAGGCCGGCCAGGCGCGAACGCAGTACGTGCCGTTTCTGCCGCTCGGACTCCGGCACGGAGAACACGGCGAGCACCCAGGCGTCGTCCCGGGGCGGCGAGGCCGCGTAGACCCGGCGGTCGCCGTCGTCGAGGAGCTGGCGCGCGTCCGGCGACAGGACGTACCCGGCGGCGCCGGCCTCGGTGCGGGCGGGCAGGAGCAGTCCCCGGCGTTTGAGCCGGGACACCGACGAACGGACGGAGGGCGCGTCCACACCGGCCGCGGCGAGGAGCCGGATCAGGTCCGCCACGGGTACGGGACCGGGGGCGAAGCGGCCGTACGCGCCGTAGAAGGTGACGATGAGGGACCGGGGGGCGTGCTGCTCGGACACGTCGGTCACTCTAGATCGTCATCGGTTTCCTGACGACAGTCAGCGGTACGCGACAGTGGTGGCGGTACGCGACAGCGGTGGCGGTGGCGGTGGCCGTGACGGTCGGGCGGGCGGCGGTGGTCAGGCGGCGATGGTCAGCTGTCCGACCGGCACCCGGTGCGGGGCGACGACCTGGCCGTCGGGCAGCAGCGCCCCGGTGTCGTCGAAGACGATCGCGCCGTCGCACAGCAGGTACCAGCCCTGCTCGGGGTGCGCGGACACGATGTGCGCGTCGGTGCGGTCGGCGGACGGGCACGAAAGCTGGCGAGAACACATGAGGAGCCTCCACCTGCGAGGGGTCGGGCGGCGTTTTCGTCGTCCGTATGGATAGACCATGCGCCCGCCGCGAACTCATCGGAACAGCCGGGAGCAAGCCGTGACAACACGCGGACAACACTCGGACGGGCCCGCGACGGACGACGCGGACTCGCCACCAATGGGGTGACGATGGCACCCGAAACCGCGTCGGGCGGGTACCTGTGGAATCCCCCACCCCAGGAGGTACTCCGATGCGATCCATCCGGTTGCACCAGGTCATGGGCGCGGCGGCAGCGTCCGCCGCCCTGCTGCTCGCGGCCCCGTCCGCGACCGCCCTGTCCACGACCGCTCCGTCCGCGACCGTCCCGTCCGGGGCCGCCCTGTCCCAGTCGTCCGCCCCCGGCGACCTGGCGGAGACGGTGACCGTCGACCCGATCGGCCGCCTGGCCTCGGACGGCACCGTCACGCTGTCCGGCACGTACCGCTGCACGGGCGGCAGCGGCCCGGTGTTCGTCAGCTCCTCGCTGAGCCAGGGCGACACCGGCGTGCGCAAGGGCGTCGGCGGCACCACCGCCGTCTGCGACGGCGCCGAACACGAGTGGACGAACACCGACCGCACGGACCCGGGCCGCTTCCAGCCGGGCGCGGCGAAGGTCGAGGCGACGGTGATGGAACTGCGCTCGGGCGGACTGCCGCTGCCGATGTTCCACGCGGCACGGGAACAGGCCGTGACGCTCGTCGGCTGACACCCTGCGCCCTGCGCCCTGCGCCCGGCACTCGCCCCCGTCCGCTGACGTCCGCCGCTCGTCGTCCGCCGCTCCTCGTGGGTCCCGCGAGCGGCGGCGGACGGAACGCGGCGGGACGTGACGGGGCGGGACCGGACGGGGGACGGGCCCGGTCAGTTCTCGGCGAGGCCGTAGCGGGCGTGCAGGCGGGCCAGTGGGGCGGGCGCCCACCAGTTGCTGCGGCCCGCCAGGTGCATGAGGGCGGGAGCCAGCAGGATACGGATCACCGTCACGTCCAGCAGGACGGTGACGACCATGCCGACGCCGACGATCTTCAGTGGGACGACGGGCGACGACGCCTGCCCCAGGAAGACCACGATGATGAGCGCGGCGGCCGAGGTGATCAGCGGGGCGGTGCGCCGCACCGCGGCCTCGACGGCGGCGGAGTTGTCCCCCAGCGTCAGGTAGCTCTCACGGAACGCGGACAGCAGGAACACCTCGTAGTCCATGGAGAGCCCGAAGGCGATGGCGATCACCAGGATGGGCATCATGATGTCGGTGGTGCCGACCGGTGTGAACGAGCCGACCAGGCCCCGCAGATGGCCGTCCTGGAAGATGAAGACCATGGCTCCGAGGGCCGCGGTCATGCTCAGCGCGGTCAGCAGGAGCGCTTTCAGCGGCACCAGGACGCTGCCCGTGAAGGCGAACAGCAGGACGAACATGGACAGGGCCACCCAGGCGACCGCGAGCGGCAGGCGGTCGGCGAGCGCGTCCCTGGTGTCCTGCAGCAGGGCGACCTCGCCGCCCAGCAGCGGTGGCACGGGCGCGGCCACGGCACGTACGGCCGCCAGCGAGCGCAGGGCCTGTCCGCCGTCGGACCGGCCGCCGGCCGGTGTGACCCTGAGCCAGGTGTCGGAGCCGTTGGTGTAGGAACGCAGGACGGCCGGAGCTGCCGGCCGCCGGCTGCCGTGCGTGTAAACGCCGGTCTCGCTTTCGACGTGGCGTACCCCCGGGACGCGGGAGAGGGCGCGTGCGTAGTTCTCGATACCGGCCGCGGCCTGTGGGGTGCCCGCCGCACCGGGTAGCACCACCGCGATCGCGGGGGCGGACAGCTGCGGGAAGTCCTCGCGCACGCGGTCGGAGGCCGTTCTGACCGCGGTCCCGGCGGGGAGCGCCCGGTCGTCGGGGAAGCCGAAGGACACGTCCGGGAAAGGCGCGGCCAGCGTCAGCAGGAGGGCCGTCACCGCCACGGCGACCGGTGCCGGGGCCCGTCGCACGAGCCGGGCGCTGGCGGACCACAGTGGGCCCGTGACCTTCTTCGTGAACCCGCCGCCGCCGTTGCCGTCACCGCCGCCGTTGCCGTTGCCGTCACCGTTGCCGTCACCGTCGCGTACGGAGGGCGCGGCCCCGGTCCGCAGCCGGCGGCCCGACAGGGCGAGCGCGGCCGGCAGGACCMCCCCGGCGGCCAGCGCGGACAGCAGCGTCACGATGATCCCGCCGCAGGCCACGGTCCTCAGGAACATCGTGGGGAAGACGAGCAGCGCGGCCAGGGACAGTGAGACCGCCGCCGCCGAGTACGCCACGGTGCGGCCCGCCGTGGCCATGGTCGTCCGCAGTGCCGCCGCCGTGTCCGCGCCGGAGTCGAGCTCGGTCCGGAAGCGCGTCACCATGAACAGGCTGTAGTCGACGGCCAGGCCGAAGCCGAGAGCGCTGGCGATGTTGAGCGCGAAGACGCTGACCGGGGTGAGCGTCGCCAGCGTGCCGAGCAGCGCGGCGGTCGCCGTCACGGACAGCACGCCGACGAGGACGGGGAGCAGGGCCGCCAACAGGCTGCGGAAGACGAGGATCAGCAGCAGCAGTACCAGCGGCGCCGTCAGCAGTTCGGCGCGGACCAGGTCACGGCGGCTCTGCTCCTGCAGCGCCTCCAGGACCGCGGAGGATCCGGCGGCCGCCACGGTGACCGGCCCGTGCCGGCCCAGGACGGACGGCAGCAGGCGCGCCACCGCCTCGCCGACCTCCTTGTCGTCCCCCCGGTACCGCACGGCGATCACGGCGCTCCGGCCGTCCCGGGCGCGCATCGCGGGACCGCCGTCCCAGGTGGAGGAGACGTAGTGGACCGGGGCGGCGCGCCGTACGTCCCGGACCAGGGACCGGCCCGCGGCCACCACGGACGGCGAGCCGACCGCTTCCCCGCTGTCGCGGGGTTCCACGAGCAGGAGCACGTCGGGGTCGCCGGTGCCGAACCTCGTCCCCAGGACGTGCTCCGCCCGGACCGACGCGGCCGACGGCGGATACATCCCGCCCGCCGTGAGCCGGTCCGACGTCATCGCCGCGACGAGACCCGAGAGCAGGAGGCACACGGCGGCGGTGGCCAGAACCGTCCGGGCGCGGAGCCGGGGAAATCCGGCCCTCTTTTCCTTGTCGGCCGCTTCATTCCGGGAATTACGGAGCATCCTGGGTCTCCACGGGTCTTGCCTTGGCCCGCGAATGGGCGATGCGGGCAGGGAGGACCGGCACAGTACCACCGATGAGTAAAGGCTCGGAGAATGAAAACCGAAAAGCTTTTCTAGAGGAGGAAGAGCAGGTCATCGACGGTTTTCGTCGACGCGTCGGTTCGTTCGCCGCCGGGTCCGCGGGGAAACGTATTTTCTTTTCTTCGCGATATCCCCAGGGTCGCGTCTTCATGTGATGACCGGGCGGGAAATATCTGTTCCTTTCGGGGTGGCGGCCCCGACACGCCGTGTCCTCCGCCCGAATGGGGCGTTGGTGGATCGAGAACCACATCCGTGGATCGACCGCGAGAAGGAGGAGCCCGGACCGTGCCGGCCTCACCGCCCGAACCCTGCGACGCCGTCGATGCTGCCGACGCCGTCGGCGGGGATCCAGCCCGTTCCGCCCTGCCGTCGCACCATCCCGTGGTGCGGCTGCGCCGCCTCGCCCAGGACCGGCCCCACGACGTCGCCTACCGTTTCGTCGGCGGCCGCAGCGGGACCGTGGACGAACCGCTCACCTGGACCTACGCCGAACTGGACCGCCGGGTCCGCGCCGTGGCCGCCGGCCTCCGGGCACGGTACGCCCCCGGAAGCCGGACGGCCCTGGTGTGCCCGCAGGGTCCGCAGTACGTGACGGCGTTCCTCGCCTGTCTGTACGCGGGCGTCGTCGCCGTCCCCCTGTGCGAGGCCGGCTCGGTGTGGGACGCCGACCGGCTGTCGTCGGTGCTGCCCAGCGCCGATGTCGCCGTGGTCCTCACCGACGGGGCGGGCGAGGAGGACGTCCGCCGCCTGCTGGCCGCCGACCCGCGGCTCACCGGGTGCGAGGTGCTGCGGACCGACGCGGTGCCCGATGGTGGGACCGACGACGGGCTTCCCCTCGACCTGGCGCCGGACATGGTCGCCTACCTGCAGTTCACCTCCGGATCGACCTCGGCCCCGCGTGGCGTGCGGATCACCCACGGCAACGTCGCCCGGGCCGTGGCCCAGGTCCGCACCGCCTTCCGGGTCGACCGGTCGAGCGTCGCCGTCAGCTGGCTGCCGCTCTACCACGACCTCGGCCTCATGCTCGGCGTACTGGGACCCGTGGGGCTGGGCGTCCCCTGCGTCCTGATGGGACCGGCCGACTTCATCCGCAGCCCCCTCACCTACCTCGGCGCGATCAGCCGGTGGCGCGGCACCATCACCTCCGGGCCGTGCTTCAACCTCGACCTGTGCGTGGACCGGGTGAAGGGGACCGCCCTGGACGGCCTCGACCTGTCCAGCCTGGCCGTCCTGGGCAACGGCGGGGAACAGGTCCGGGCGTCCAGCCTGCGCCGGTTCACCGAGCACTTCGCCCGCTGCGGCTTCCGTCCCGAGGCGCACACCCCGTCGTACGGGCTCGCCGAGGCCACCCTCATCGTCACCTGCACCCCTCTGGGCGAGGCGCCGCACGTGCTCGTCTGCGACCGGGGGGCGCTCGTCTCCGGACGTGCCGTCGACGCGGAGGCGAGTACGGAGGCGGGCGGGGAGACGGGCACGCAGGCAGGCGTAGGCGCGGACGCCGGCACGGTGCCCGAGCACGCCGTCGAACTCGTCAGCTGCGGGGTCCCCGTGGACCAGCGCGTCCTCGTCACCGACCGGGCCGGCCGCACCCTGCCCGACCGCTCCATCGGCGAGATCTGGACCTGCGGCGGGAACGTCAGCCCCGGCTACGCGGGCGACCCCGGCACAGGGGTGTTCCACGGCCGGCCCGCGGACGCGGACGGCACGGACGGAGCGTGGCTGCGTACCGGGGACCTCGGGTTCTTCGCGGACGGCCGGCTGTACGTGACCGGCCGGGTCAAGGACGTCGTCATCATCAACGGCCGCAACCACTGGCCCGCCGACCTGGAGGCCACCGCCGGGAACGCCGCCCCCGCCTTCCGGCAGAACCGTATCGCTGCCTTCCGTACGGACGTCGCGGACCGGGAACGCCTGGTGATGGTCGCCGAGGTGGACCCCCGGGCCGCCCGCCGGGAGGAGACGTCCGCGTCCGCGGCGGAACAGGCGGTACGCGGTGCCCTCCTGGCCAGGCACGGCGTCGAACTGCACGAACTGGTGCCGGTACGGGCCGGGAGCCTGCCCATGACCAGCAGCGGGAAGCTCCGGCGCGGTGCCTGCCGGGCGGAGTACGAGGCCAGTTGCCTGGTCCGGTTCGACGCTCTCGCGGACAGCCCGGACCCGGCCCCGGACCGGGCGTGAACACCTCCGTCGCGGCCGACATCACCTGAGACGCCGTCCCCCGGGGCGGCGCTCCCCGAGGACGGCGTTCCCGGAGGACGCCCGCCGCCACCCCTTCACCCGGATCACCTCCTCTGGAGCAATCGACAGTGATCGCGCTTCTGTTCCCCGGCCAGGGCTCCCAGCACCGCGGTATGGGCGAGGGACACTTCGACCGGTTCCCCGACCTCACCGCCCAGGCCGACGGCATCCTCGGATACTCCGTCGCGCGCCTGTGCCTGGACGATCCCGACGGGCGGCTCGCGGACACCCGCTACACCCAGCCGGCCCTGTTCGTCGTCAACGCCCTCGCACACCGGGACTGGTCGCGGCAGCACGACGTCGAGCCCGACTTCCTGGCCGGACACAGCCTCGGGGAGTACAACGCCCTGGAAGCCGCCGGCGTCTTCGACTTCGCCACCGGACTGCGGCTGGTGCGGCGGCGCGCCGAGCTCATGGCCCTCGCCCGCGGCGGCGGCATGGCCGTGGTCGCCGGCCTCGACGCGGACGGCGTCGCCGGCGTCCTGGCCCGCCGGGGGTACGACGACATCGACCTCGCCAACCACAACACCCCCGACCAACTGGTGGTCTCCGGTCCCGTCGAGAGCATCGCCGAGGCCTGCCCGCACCTGGAGGCGGCCGGTGCCAAGTGCCTCCGGCTGCCGGTGAGCGGCGCCTTCCACTCGCGCTACATGCGCGACGCGGCGGAGGCGTTCGCCGGCTTCGTCGCCGGATTCGAATTCGGACCGCCGCGCGTCCCCGTGATCGCCAACACCACCGGCGCACCGCACGGCCGGGACATCGGCGCCGAACTGGCTCGCCAGATCTGCTCGCCCGTCCGCTGGACCGACTCCGTGCGCCACCTGCTCGACGCCGGCGTGGACGACTTCCGGCAGCTGGGACCCGGCAAGGCCGTCATCACGATGGTGCACGCCGTACGCCGCGCCGGGTCCCGTCCCGCCTCCACCTCTGCCTCCACCTCCGCCTCCGTCCCCGCCTCCGCGGAACGGCGGGACGGCCACGATGCCTATGCCGGCCTCCTCGAACGCGACCTCGTCCACCATGTGCGGGAGCTCCTGGCGGCCTCCGGCCGGCAGGACGTCACGGTTGCGCCGGACTCCGAACTCACCTCGCTCGGCTTCGGATCCGTACAGCTCATCGAGTTCTCCGCCCGGCTCAGCGACCACCTGGGAGCCGACGTACCGCCGGCGGTGTTCTTCGACCACCTCAGCGTGGGCGCGCTCGCCCGCCACCTGGCGTCGGTCCACCACGACCGGATGCCCCAGGTGTACCCCGCTGCCTCTGTCGCCCCTGTCGCCCGGGTCGCCGAGGAGCCGCCCATCGCGACCACCGGCCGGGAACGGCCTCCCGGGTCCCGCCGCGCCGTGCGGGAGCCGGCCGGGCCGGCACCCGAGCCGGTCGCCGTCATCGGGGTCAGCGGCGTGTTCCCGGGCGCGCGGGACCTCCGGACGTTCTGGGAGAACCTGCTGTCCGGGTACGACGCGGTCGGCGAGGTCCCGGCGGACCGCTGGGACTGGCGGACCCCCGACGACGGCGCACCCGGCCGGGCGGCACCGCACCGCTGGGGCGCCTTCCTGGACGAGGCGGACGCGTTCGACTGCTCCTTCTTCGGCATCTCGCCCGCCGAGGCACTGCTGATGGACCCTCAGCAACGCCTGTTCCTGCAGGCGGTGTGGCACGCCGTGGAGAACGCGGGCCACCGCCCGTCCGACCTGGCCGGCAGCCGCACCGGCGTCTTCGCCGCGGTCAGCGGCATGGACTACGTCGAGGCCCTGGCCGCCGCCGGACTGCCGGTCGAGGCCCGTACGGCGACCGGACTCGCGCACTCCGTCCTCGCCAACCGCGTCTCCTACCTGCTGGGACTGCGCGGCCCCAGCGAGCCGGTCGACACCGCCTGCTCGTCCTCGCTGGTGGCCCTGCACCGGGCGGTCCGCAGCATGCGCCTCGGCGAGTGCGACCAGGCCCTCGTCGGAGGGGTCAACGTCCTCGCCGGACCGAGCGCCTTCAGCTCCTTCGGCCAGGCCGGGATGCTGGCCCCGGACGGCCGGTGCAAGACCTTCGACGCGCGGGCCGACGGATACGTACGGGGCGAAGGGGTCGCCGTCGTCCTCCTCAAGCCGCTCGGCCGGGCCGAGGCCGACGGCGACCACATCCACGCGGTCGTCCGCGGAAGCGCGGTCGGCCACGGCGGACGGACCGCCTCCCTCACCGCCCCGAGCCCCGACAGCCAGGCCGACGTGATCGTCGGGGCGTGGCGGGAGGCCGGCCTGGACCCGTCCACCGCCGGTCTGATCGAGGCGCACGGAACCGGCACCGGGCTCGGGGACCCGGTGGAGATCGAGGGTCTGCGGCAGGCGTTCCGGACGCTGTACGAGGACTGGGACCTGGACGGCCCGGACGAACCGCACTGCGGCATCGGCTCGGTGAAGACCGCCATCGGGCACCTGGAGGCCGCCGCGGGCATCGCGGGCCTGGTGAAGGCGGTGCTCGCCGTCCGGCACGGCCGCCAACCCGCCCTGCGCGGCTTCGGGACGCCCAACCCGCACCTCCGGCTCGCCGGTTCACCGTTCCGCCTCCTGGACCGGAACCGCGCATGGCCCCGCCCCGCCGGCCCGGACGGCGGTGAGGTGCCCCGGCGCGCCGGGATCAGCTCGTTCGGCTTCGGTGGCGTCAACGCCCACGTGGTGCTGGAGGAGTACGTGCCGGCGACGGCGCCCGCGACGCCGGCTCCTCCTCCGCCGGCAGCCGGCCGGCGACCGGACGACGGCCGGGCGCACATCGTGCCCCTGTCGGCCCGGACCGCCGGACAACTGCGGGACCAGGCCGAGCAGTTGGCGACCTGGCTGTCGGCCGGCCCCGCGTCCGACGACCACCCGGAGACCTCCCCGGCGGACGGCGTGGACCCGGCCGATCTGGCGGCCACCCTGCAGACCGGACGGGAGGCGATGCCCCACCGGCTGGCCGTCGTCGCACGGGACCTCACGGAACTGCGCGGCGGGCTGGAGAGCCACTGCCGCAACGACACAGCGGTTCCCGGCGTGCACACCGGGGTCGTCGGCACGGACGCCCTCGCCGACCTCGGCGCGGACCCGCCGGGCGCCGCCTATCTGGCGGAACTCGCCGGCGGCGGCCGCCTCGACCGGCTCGCCCAGCTGTGGACGGCGGGTGTCGACCTGGACTGGGCGGCGCTGCGCCCGGAAGGGCCGCACCGCCGGCTGCCCCTGCCCGGCTACCCCTTCGAGCGGCGCCGGTTCTGGCCGCGGCCGCAGGAGGGCGACGCCGCGGCCCGGCCCCGACCCCCGCTCCGGCTCCAGTCCCGGTCCCGGTCCCGGCCCGTGGAGGAAGCCGCCACGGGTTCCCCGGAGGACCTGGCCGAGACGCTGCTGGAGGAGTTCGCGGCCGTACTGAAGTGGGACCGGGACGAGATCCGCGCGGACACCCCGTTCGACCGGCTGGGCCTGGACTCGATCACGATCCTGCAGCTGCGCCGCCGCCTGGAGGACCGGTACGGACCCCTGTCCGCCACGGTCTTCTACACGTACAAGACCGTCCGCGACCTGGCCTCCCACCTCGCCGGGCGCGACGGCACGACCGCTGCGACCGCTGCGGCCGCTGCGGCCGTCCGCGGGACCGTCTCCCGGCGGACCTCGCCGGTGTCGGTGGAACCTGGCCCCGACCCCGACTCCGACCCGGATTCCGGGATCGCCGTCATCGGTATGAGTGGCCGTTACCCCGGTGCCCGGACGACGGGCGACCTCTGGCGCAACCTGCTGAACGGCGTGGACTCCGTGAGCGAGATCCCCCTCGACCGCCCGGGATTCCGCAGGTACGCCGAGCTGGCGAAGGAGCGGCACGGCGACGACTGGCGTCGCTGGGGCGGCTTCCTGGACGAGGTCGACACGTTCGACGCGGGGTTCTTCCACATCTCGCCGGTGGAGGCACGCTTCCTCGACCCGCAGCAGCGGCTCTTCATCGAGACGGCCTGGGAGTGCGTCGAGGACGCCGGCCACACCCCCCTCACGCTCGCCGATCCCGGGGCGGGCGACCGGCGCGGGCCGGTCGGCGTGTTCTGCGGCGTCACGTACAACAACTACCAGCTGTTCGGGGCCGGGGCCGTCGCCCGCGGGGAGTGGGTGGCGGTCGAGTCCCAGACGTTCTCCGTGGCGAACCGGGTGTCGTACCTGATGAACCTCGGCGGTCCGAGCCTGACCGTCGACACCGCCTGCTCCTCGTCCCTGTACGCGGTGCACCTCGCCTGCGAGAGCATCCGCCACGGCGAGTGCGACGCGGCGATCGCCGGTGGGGTCAACCTCTCCCTGCACCCCACGAAGTACATGATGCTCCAGGACGCCGGGTTCCTCGCGAGCGACGGCCGGTGCCGGGCCTTCGGCGCGGACGGGGACGGCTACGTCCCGGCCGAGGCGGTCGGCGCCGTACTGCTCAAACCGCTCCGGCAGGCGCTGCGCGACGGCGACCACGTCTACGCGGTCGTCAAGGGCTCGGCGGTCAACAGCGACGGCCGGACGCTCGGCTACAGCGTGCCCAATCCGGTCGCGCAGACCGAACTGGTGCGGGCGGGCCTGACGGCCGCGGGCGTCACGGCGGACACGATCGGCTACGTCGAGGCCCACGGCACCGGCACGAGCCTCGGCGACCCGATCGAACTGCGGGCGCTCACCGACGCGTACGCCCCCGCGGGCCGGGCCGGTCAGTACTGCGCCGTCGGCTCGGTGAAGTCCAACATCGGCCACGCGGAGGCGGCGGCCGGCATCGCCCAGCTGACGAAGACCGCCCTCCAGTTGCGGCACCGCACCCTGGTCCCCACCCTGCTCCACTCGGACCGCACCAACCCCGAGATCCCCTTCGGGGACACCCCCTTCCGGGTCCAGCGGGAACGCGGCCCGTGGGAGCCGCTGCGAGGTCCCTCGGGAACGCCGCTGCCGCGCCGGGCGGGCATCAGCTCCTTCGGCGCGGGCGGCACCAACGTCCATCTCGTGCTGGAGGAGGCGCCCCCGCGCCC
>NZ_VDFC01000015.1:49895-81009 GCF_008369065.1 Streptomyces apricus
ATGGCAGACACCACACCGCTTCCCCCGCTGGGGAAAGCAAGCTACAACACACCCATGCCGCCACGCCCTCTCGAAATCGGCCCCGCCGGACAAGCCGCCGCACACGCCATAGAGCGCCTGCGCACTACGCGCGGCTACTCGCAGCGCCGACTCGCCGACCGCGTCACCGCCCTCGGCCGGCCCCTGACCTTCACCCAACTCTCCCGCATCGAAAGGCGAGTTCGCCGTTGCGACGTCGACGACCTCGTGGCCATCGCCGCTGCTCTCGGCGTAGCTCCCCAGGCACTCCTCGGTGATGCCGGTACGCGTCCCCGAGTGGACGGCGGGGGAATATAGCCGACGATCGCCGGTTGGCCAAACCGGCGATTCTCCGGACCATGGAGCGTCCCCGGCAATCACGTCTTTCCGTTTCGGGTGCCCCGTCGCTGTGTTTCTTGCTTGAGAGGTTCTTCGGGCGGGCCCGCAGTGGAACGCATGCGCGTGATTGCAGCTCCAGTGGAAAGTTGGCCATGCCTTCCGATTCGTCTTCTGCTCTACCTGTTTCCTCGCCGGCTTCTCAGGCTTCCGCCTTCCTCACTGTGAAAGGCGCTGCCGAATACCTCGGCCTGTCCCCGCACACCCTTTACGTCCGGCGTCACCGGCGTCAGGGGCCGCCCAGCTTCCGCATGGGTCCTCGCGGCCGCGTGATGTACCGACGGAGGGCCCTCGACGCCTGGATCCGTGAGCAGGAGCGCTCCGACTCCCGCTCGAACTCCGCGTTGAACCCTCTGGCCACACCCCGGCGGCACAAGGCCGGCCGCGTCGCCGACGCCTGACACGTCCAAAGTCGCGAGGCAGCGGGCATCCGCTGGCCTCTTCCCACCAGGAGGTTTCCCTGCCCGGTTACATAGAAGACCGTTGGTTGAAGAAGCGCCCCAACCCGGCCACGGGCAAGCGTGAACGTACGACCCTGTACGGCAAGTCGACCCGCTACCGGGTCAAAGGCGTCCCCGGCGTCAAGGACCGGTCCTTCCACGCCCTTCAGGATGCCAAGACGTGGCTTGCGCAGGCCCAGACGGATGCCCGCCGGGGAGAGTTCGTCGATCCGCGCGACGGAGCCATCTCTTTGGGGGACTACATCTCTACCCACTGGTGGCCTACCCAGAGCGGCGATCCCTCTACTTTGGAGCGCATTGAGCAGCGGGTTCGGCGGCACATCGTGCCCCACCTCGGCGCGCTGCCGCTCAACAGCGTCGGGACGCAGGTCCTGCGGAGCTGGAAGAAGCGATTGGAGAGCGACCTCGGCCCGACCTCCATCCGCCTGGTGTGGGCGACGCTGTCCAGCATCCTGCAAGCAGCCGTCGAGGACCGTCGCCTGGGGCGCAATCCGTGTCGAGCCAGCACCGTCCGTCCTCCGGCAGCGGCCCCCGGGCGGGTCGAAGCGTGGCCGCCCGAGCGAGTGCTCGCCGTACGTGCAGCTCTGCCTGAGCGGTACCGGCTCCTTGTGGAGATCGGTGCGGGCCTCGGGCTCCGGCAGGGCGAGGCGCTAGGTCTGGCCAAGGAGGACTTCGACTTCGACCAGGAGATCGTTCAGGTACGGCGGCAGGTCAAGATGGTGCGGACGAAGCTGTGCTTCGCGCTGCCCAAGGGGCGCAAGGTCCGTGACGTGCCGCTTCCTCCGAGCGTCGCCAAGGCGGTCTGGCGGCACCTCGATCTCTTCGCGCCCGTGCCGGTCACCCTGCCCTGGGACGATCCGACCCCTCCGCAGACTGCCGTGGAGGCCAAGCACCGTCGGCCGAGGACGTACAACCTCATGGTGACCGGACGCGAGCGGAAGGCGATCAACCGGAACTACTTCAACTCCTACGTCTGGAAGCCCGCTCTCGCTGAGGCCGGCGTCATCGCGCCTCTGGAGGAAAGCGCTCCGGACGGGGCGCGTGTCTGGGAGCCCTCCCGGGAGCACGGCTTCCACGCCCTGCGCCACTTCTACGCCTCCGAGCAGCTGGAGGCCGGCGAGTCCGTCGTGTCGCTCGCCCGATGGCTCGGACACTCGGACCCGGGGTTCACGCTCCGGAAGTACGCGCACTTCCTGCCCCGCGCGGGTGCCCGGGGCAGCGCCGCCATCGACGCGGTCTTCTCGTAGCGCCGCAGCGACTGCGTGACGTCTGGCGGCCGGAGCGGTCACGACGCCCCGTCCGCGGTGGCAGCCCTCCCAGCGCGGTCGTCATGGTCTCAAAGTCCCAGAGAAGTCCCACGGGTGCCGCCGCGCCCCTCCGACCCAGCGTTTCGGCTGGTCAGATGGGGTGCGGCGGCACCGGCGCGTCAAATGTCCCGGAAGATCTCGATCTGTGCCCCCACCGAGTTCAGCCGCTCCGCCAGGTCCTCGTAGCCGCGGTTGATCACGTAGACGTTGCGGAGCACCGACGTGCCCTCCGCCGCCATCATCGCCAGCAGGACGACCACCGCGGGGCGCAGGGCCGGCGGGCACATCATCTCCGCGGCCCGCCAGCGGGTGGGGCCCTCGACCAGGACGCGGTGCGGGTCGAGGAGCTGGAGGCGGCCGCCGAGGCGGTTCAGGTCCGTCAGGTAGATCGCGCGGTTGTCGTACACCCAGTCGTGGATCAGCGTCTGGCCCTGCGCGGAGGCCGCGATCGCGGCGAAGAAGGGGACGTTGTCGATGTTCAGGCCCGGGAACGGCATGGGGTGGATCTTGTCGATCGGGGCTTCGAGCTTGGAGGGGCGCACGGTCAGGTCCACCAGGCGCGTACGGCCGTTGTCGGCGACGTACTCCGCCGTGCGGTCGTGGTCGAGGCCCATCTCCTCCAGGACCGCCAGCTCGATCTCCAGGAACTCGATCGGCACCCGGCGCACGGTCAGTTCGGACTCCGTGACGACCGCGGCGGCCAGCAGGCTCATCGCCTCGACCGGGTCCTCGGAGGGCGAGTAGTCCACGTCGACGTCGATGGTCGGCACGCCGTGCACGGTGAGCGTCGTGGTGCCGATGCCCTCCACCCGGACGCCGAGGGCCTCCAGGAAGAAGCAGAGGTCCTGGACCATGTAGTTGGAGGAGGCGTTGCGGATGACGGTCGTGCCGTCGTGGCGGGCGGCGGCCAGCAGCGCGTTCTCGGTCACCGTGTCGCCGCGCTCGGTCAGCACGATGGGGCGGCCCGGGGTCACCCCGCGGTCCACCCGTGCGTGGTACATGCCCTCGGTGGCCGCGATCTCCAGGCCGAACCGGCGCAGCGCGATCATGTGCGGCTCGATCGTGCGCGTACCGAGGTCGCAGCCGCCCGCGTACGGCAGCTTGAAGCCGTCCATGCGGTGCAGCAGCGGGCCGAGGAACATGATGATGGAGCGGGTGCGGCGGGCCGCCGTCTCGTCGATGGACGCCATGTCCAGCTCGGCCGGCGGCACGATCTCCAGGTCCACGCCGTCGTTGATCCACCGGGTGCGTACGCCGATGGAGCCCAGCACCTCCAGAAGGCGGTACACCTCCTCGATGCGCGCGACGCGGCGCAGCACCGTGCGGCCCCGGTTCAGGAGCGTCGCACAGAGCAGCGCCACGCACGCGTTCTTGCTGGTCTTCACGTCGATCGCACCGGAGAGCCGGCGTCCGCCGACCACGCGCAGGTGCATCGGTCCCGCGTAGCCGAGCGAGACGATCTCGCTGTCCAGCGCCTCACCGATTCGAGCGATCATCTCAAGGCTGATGTTTTGATTGCCACGCTCGATGCGGTTGACCGCGCTCTGGCTGGTGCCGAGCGCCTCGGCCAGCTGCGTCTGTGTCCAGCCCCGATGCTGACGGGCGTCACGGATGAGCTTGCCGATGCGTACGAGGTAGTCGTCTGCCATGTCCGCAGGCTATCTCAGATATGAGATGCCGCATCCTGAGGGGGTCCTTCAGGGTGAGCGGGGCGACGACGCCTCAGCGGCGCTTGGTGGTGGTCTTGCGCCAGCCGAAGGGGCCGGGCAGGTCCATCGAGGTCGTCCGGCGTCCCGTACTGCTGTGGGTGTGCTTGGGGCCGTTCTTGCCGCCCGTGGTGACGGACCACGACTTCTTGTTGATGTTCAGCCGTACGCCGGGCAGGATCCGGAAGCTCTTGCGGAATGTGAGCGGCACGGGGGCCTCCTTCTCGTCCACTGTCGTCCGCTCCCGGATACCCCGGATGCCGGTCGGTACGCCGAACGGCCGTGCGACGTGGGCATGTTCGGTCCCGGGGCAGGCTCGCGGGCGTCGCGGGGGCCGGGAGCGGGCATGCGTGCGCCGCAGGACACACCCTCCGGGCATGACCGTGCGACGGTCATGTACTAGAGTTATCTCGACATCGAGATATCTGCCGGGGCATGCCGCAGCCGCCCGGACCGCCACATGGCCGGTAAGGGTTACCTAACTTAGCCTGACCTCACCGGATCGGCCAAGAGGGCGTGGCGGCAGGATGCGGTGGTACGCGCACATCAATGAAGGAGACTGTCGTGTCGGCGAACAGCTTCGACGCCCGTAGCACGCTCAGTGTGGGCGACGAGTCGTACGAGATCTTCCGGCTGGACAAGGTGGAAGGCTCGGCCCGCCTTCCGTACAGCCTCAAGGTCCTGCTGGAGAACCTGCTCCGTACCGAGGACGGCGCGAACATCACCGCCGACCACATCCGCGCGCTCGGCGGATGGGACTCGCAGGCCCAGCCCAGCCAGGAGATCCAGTTCACGCCGGCCCGCGTGATCATGCAGGACTTCACCGGCGTGCCCTGCGTCGTCGACCTCGCCACCATGCGCGAGGCCGTCAAGGCGCTCGGCGGCGACCCGGCGAAGGTCAACCCGCTCTCCCCGGCCGAGATGGTCATCGACCACTCCGTCATCGCCGACAAGTTCGGCACGCCCGACGCCTTCAAGCAGAACGTCGACCTGGAGTACGGCCGCAACAAGGAGCGCTACCAGTTCCTGCGCTGGGGCCAGACCGCGTTCGACGACTTCAAGGTCGTCCCGCCGGGCACCGGCATCGTCCACCAGGTCAACATCGAGCACCTGGCCCGTACCGTCATGACCCGCAACGGCCAGGCGTACCCCGACACCCTCGTCGGCACCGACTCCCACACCACCATGGTCAACGGCCTCGGTGTGCTCGGCTGGGGCGTCGGCGGCATCGAGGCCGAGGCCGCGATGCTCGGCCAGCCGGTCTCCATGCTGATCCCGCGCGTCGTCGGCTTCAAGCTGACCGGCGAGCTGCCGGCCGGCACCACCGCCACCGACCTCGTGCTCACGATCACCGAGATGCTCCGCAAGCACGGCGTCGTCGGCAAGTTCGTCGAGTTCTACGGCGAGGGCGTCGCGGCCACGAGCCTCGCCAACCGCGCCACCATCGGCAACATGTCGCCGGAGTTCGGCTCCACCGCCGCGATCTTCCCGATCGACGGCGAGACGCTGAAGTACCTGCGCCTGACCGGCCGCGACGAGCAGCAGGTCGCGCTCGTCGAGGCGTACGCCAAGGAGCAGGGCCTCTGGCTCGACCCGGCCGCCGAGCCCGACTTCTCCGAGAAGCTGGAGCTGGACCTCTCCACGGTCGTCCCCTCGATCGCCGGCCCGAAGCGCCCGCAGGACCGCATCGTCCTCGCGAACGCCGCCGAGCAGTTCCGCGCCGACGTCCTCAACTACGTCGAGGCCGGCGTCACCGGCGGCGACGACCGCAAGCCGGGCGTCCCGCAGCAGGAGAAGCCGCACGGCGTGGCCTCCCCGGTGGACGAGGCGAGCGCCGAGTCCTTCCCGGCCAGCGACGCCCCGGCCTACGGCCACGACGACAACGGCTCCGGTGCCCCGCAGCACTCGGCCGTCGTCGCGGGCGAGGGCCCGTCGAACCCGGTCACCGTGACCGCCCCCGACGGCTCCACGTACGAGCTCGACCACGGCGCCGTCACCGTCGCCGCGATCACCTCCTGCACCAACACCTCGAACCCGTACGTCATGGTCGCCGCCGCGCTCGTCGCGAAGAAGGCCGTGGAGAAGGGCCTGACCCGCAAGCCGTGGGTCAAGACCACGCTCGCCCCGGGCTCCAAGGTCGTCACCGACTACTTCGACAAGGCGGGGCTCACCCCCTACCTCGACAAGGTCGGCTTCAACCTCGTCGGCTACGGCTGCACCACCTGCATCGGCAACTCCGGCCCGCTGCCGGAGGAGGTCTCCAAGGCCGTCAACGACAACGACCTCGCGGTCACCTCGGTGCTCTCCGGCAACCGCAACTTCGAGGGCCGGATCAACCCCGACGTCAAGATGAACTACCTGGCCTCCCCGCCGCTGGTCGTCGCGTACGCCATCGCGGGCTCCATGAAGGTGGACATCACCAAGGACGCGCTCGGCACCGACACCGAGGGCAAGCCGGTCTTCCTCCAGGACATCTGGCCGACCGAGGCCGAGGTCAACGACGTCGTGGCGAACGCCATCGGCGAGGACATGTTCAGCAAGTCCTACCAGGACGTCTTCGCGGGCGACGCCCAGTGGCAGGCGCTGTCGATCCCCACCGGCGACACCTTCGAGTGGGACCCGCAGTCCACCTACGTGCGCAAGCCCCCGTACTTCGAGGGCATGACGATGGAGACCACCCCGGTCTCCGACATCACCGGCGCGCGCGTGCTGGCCAAGCTGGGCGACTCGGTCACCACCGACCACATCTCCCCGGCCGGTGCCATCAAGGCCGACACCCCGGCCGGCAAGTACCTCACGGAGCACGGCGTCGAGCGCCGTGACTTCAACAGCTACGGCTCGCGCCGCGGCAACCACGAGGTCATGATCCGCGGCACGTTCGCCAACATCCGCCTGCGCAACCAGCTCGCGCCGGGCACCGAGGGCGGCTACACCCGCGACTTCACGCAGGACGACGCCCCCGTCTCCTTCATCTACGACGCCTCGCGCAACTACATCGAGCAGGGCATCCCGCTCGTCATCCTGGGCGGCAAGGAGTACGGCTCCGGCTCGTCCCGCGACTGGGCCGCCAAGGGCACCGCGCTCCTCGGCGTCAAGGCCGTCATCACCGAGTCGTACGAGCGCATCCACCGCTCGAACCTCATCGGCATGGGCGTCCTGCCGCTCCAGTTCCCGGAGGGCGAGACCGCCGAGTCCCTCGGCCTCACGGGTGAGGAGACCTTCTCCTTCACCGGTGTCGAGGAGCTCAACAACGGCACCACCCCGCGCACGGTGAAGGTCACCACCGACACCGGCGTCGAGTTCGACGCGGTCGTCCGCATCGACACCCCCGGCGAGGCGGACTACTACCGCAACGGCGGCATCATGCAGTACGTCCTGCGCAGCCTGATCCGCAAGTAGGCAGCACGGCCCGCCGGACAGGCGGCACGGCAAGCAGTTGAGGGCCGCACCCCCGAAGCGGGGGTGCGGCCCTCGCGCGTCAGCCGTTTACATGTGCACCACCGCGCGCTAGCTTCGACGGCACGTGGGGTGGGAGCGCTCCCACCCTGGCGGACCGGAACCCGTCCCCGGGGGCGCTCCCACCCCATGCACATCCCCTGCGCACGCCACCTCGCGGGACGCGGCTCGCTCAGGGCGGACCCGGTGGTCGTGATCCACCGGGTCCGCGAGCCGGGCAGGTCGGGGGGAGCCTGGCCGGGCGGAGCGTGGTCCGAGACGACCGCCCGGACGATGCGACAACGTTGTCCGGTGGTCTGCGACCGACTCTACTCCTCCAACGGACAGCGCAACCAATCCAGTTGGAAGCTTGAGGGGCTTCTGAGGTTCCGGCGCGGGCCGGACACCGCACGGCACCGGTTACCGTCCTGCCGTAACCGGTGCCGTGCGGTGCGCGTGAGCGTCGGGCCGGGGGTCAGCCCAGCAGTTCCACCTCCGCCAGGGTCGCCTCACCGTCGAGGACCAGACGGTACTTCGCGTACGTACCGGGCTTCGGGACCGAGAAGGCCCGCGTCTGCCGGTCCCAGGCGAAGGACTCCCCGGAGCGCTTGTCGAGGTCCTTCCATGTGGTCCCGTCGGACGAGCCCTGCAGGACCCAGCCCTTCGGGGCCTTGGCGGCGTCGGCCGACGTCAGCGTGTACTGGACGGCCTTGGCCGGGTCGGCGGTCGGCAGGTCCGCGGACGCGACGGTGGCGTTCGTCGCCGACGTGTCGTCGAACAGCGCGCCCCCGCCCTTCACCAGGTCGGCCCTGGGCGCCGCCACCTCGTCGCCCTGCGTGATCGACACGGGCGCCGCGTTCTTCCCGGTGCCCCACGAGGACGGCTTCGGGCCCATGTCGAACTCCAGCACCGCACCGCGCGAGATGACCGAGTGGGGGAGCGACGTCGACTTCCAGGACTTGCCGTTGACCTTCAGCCCCTGCACGTAGACGTTCTTCGCGCTGTTCTTCGGGGCCTTCACGACCAGCTTGCGGCCGTTCTCCAGGTGCACGGTCGCCTTGGTGAACAGCGGCGACCCGATGGCGTACTCCCCGCTGCCCATCACGAGCGGGTAGAAGCCGAGCGAGGAGAAGAGGTACCAGGCCGACTGCTCGCCGTTGTCCTCGTCGCCGTGGTAGCCCTGACCGATCTCGCTGCCCGTGTAGAGGCGCGAGAGGACCTCACGCACGTTCTTCTGGGTCTTCCAGGGCTGGCCGGCCGCGTCGTACATGTAGTTCACGTGGTGGGCCACCTGGTTGGAGTGCCCGTACATGCCCATCCGTACGTCGCGGGCCTCGATCATCTCGTGGATGACGCCCCCGTAGGAGCCCTTGAGGTCCGGCGAGGCGGTCTCCGGGGTGCTGAAGTACGTGTCCAGCTTCTCGGCGAGCGCCGAGCGGCCGCCGTACAGGTTGGCCAGGCCGCGCGAGTCCTGCGGGGCGGTGAAGGCGTAGCCCCAGCCGTTGGTCTCCGTGTAGTCGTGACCCCACACGCGCGGGTCGTACTTCTCGGAGTCCACGCGCCAGTCGCCCTTCGCGTCCCGGCCCTGGAAGAAGCCGGCCTTCGCGTCGAAGAGGTTGACGTAGTCCTGGGCGCGGTTGAGGAAGTACGCGGACTCCTCCTTGTACTTCTTCTTGCCGGTCTTCTCGTAGAGCGCCTCACCCATCTTCGAGATGCCGTAGTCGTTGAGGTAGCCCTCCAGCGCCCACGACAGGCCCTCGTGCGTGTCGGTGCTCGTGTAGCCGATGAAGGGCGAGGTGGCCATGCCCTTGCGGCCCACGCCCGAGGAGGGCGGCACCACGGTCGCGTTCTTCACGGCCGCGTCGTACGCCGACTCCGCGTCGAAGTCGACGCCCTTCACGTACGCGTCCGCGAACGCCACGTCCGAGGAGGTGCCGGTCATCAGGTCGGCGTAGCCGGGCGAGGACCAGCGCGAGGTCCAGCCGCCGTCCTTGTACTGCTGCACGAACCCGTCGGCCATCTCACCGGCCTGGCTCGGCGTCAGCAGCGAGTAGGCGGGCCAGGTCGTCCGGTAGGTGTCCCAGAAGCCGTTGTTGACGTACACCTTGCCGTCGACGATCTTCGCCCCGGTGTGCGTCGGCGAGTCCGGGTTCGGCATCGGCGAGAACGGCGAGGCGTACTGGTATTTGCCGTCGACCTTCTCGAAGCCGGAGTTCGGGTACAGGTACAGCCGGTAGAGGCTGGAGTACAGCGTCGTCAGCTGGTCCGGGGTCGCGCCCTCGACCTCGACCTTGCCGAGGATCCGGTCCCACGCCTGCTGCGCGCGCGACTTCACCCGGTCGAAGGACGTGCCGTCCGGGATCTCCTGGCGGAGGTTGTCCTTGGCCTGGTCGATGCTGATGAGGGAGGTGGCGATGCGCAGGGTGACCGTGCGGTCGGCGCCGGGCTCGAACTTCAGGTAGCCCTTGACGCCGGAGGAGCCGCCGTCCTTCACGGGCGCGTCGAAGGTCCCGTACACGAAGAGCCGGGTGGCGCCCGTCGACAGGCCGGACTTGACGTCCGAGTAGCCGGTGAAGGTGCCGCTCTCCTTGTCGAGGGTCAGGCCCGCCTGGTCGGTGACGTTGTCGAACAGAACGTTCGCGTCGTCACCGGGGAAGGTGAAGCGCATGGCCGCCGCGTGGTCGGTGGGCGCCATCTCCGTCCGCAGCCCGTTCTCGAACGTCACGCCGTAGTAGTACGGGCGCGCCGTCTCCTTCTCGTGGCTGAAGGGCAGCGCACGGGCCTCACGGCCGGTCTCCGGGGTGCCGGACGCGACCGAGGGCATAACCTGGAAGGTCTGCCGGTCGCCCATCCACGGGCTCGGCTCGTGGCTCGCGCTGAACGCCTGGATGGTGGGCAGGTTGTCCGCGTTGTTGCCGCGCGCGTAGTCGTACAGCCAGCTCAGCGAGCCGGCGTTGGTCACCGGCGTCCAGAAGTTGAAGCCGTGCGGCACGGCCGTCGCGGGGAAGTTGTTGCCGCGCGAGAAACCGCCGCTGGAGTTGGTGCCGCGGGTGGTGGAGGCGTAGTCCGAGAGGTGCGCCTTCGGCTTCTCGGGCTTCTGCACACTCAGCTTCACGTCGTCGAGCCAGCCGCGGAACTTCGCGGGCCCCTTCGGGGAGTCGTACGCGACCAGGATGCGGTCGACCGTCCGGCCGGCCGCGACCGAGCCGATCCGCGAGGTGACGTCGTTCCACTGGTTGACGTACAGCACCTTCGCGGCGCCCTGGCCCTGCGGTGTCAGCGCGAACCCGTGCTGGTCCTGGGCGCGCAGGTCGCTCAGGTAGGTGCCGTCGGTGAAGGCGAGGTCCACCGACACGTTCGTGGCGTCGTAGTCCAGGTCGCCGTCCGCCATCGACGGGTAGATCCGGTACGCCAGTTCGGTGTCGCGGCCCACGGCCACGTTCACGTCGAAGACCTTGTTGTACGAGTAGGCGCGGCCCTCGGCCTTGTGGGTGCCCGCGTAGCGCAGGGCCTTCTTGCCGGTGAAGCCCGCGCCGGCCTTGGCCGTCGGGGAGCCGCTCGGGCCGCGGTCCACCAGGGAGAGCATGTCCTCGGGGACCGGGCTCTCGTCGTCGCCGGTCGAGAACTGGACGTCGGCGAGCTGGAGGATGTCCGCGCCGTGGTTCTTGGTGATGTCGAGCCGGAAGTGCTGGTACTCGGCCGGCTCGGCGAGCTTGTACGACTTGGTCTGGAACCGCTCGGCGAAGGATTCACCCGTACGGCTGTCGAGGGTCTTCCAGTCCTTGCCGTCCGTGGAGCCCTGCAGGGTCCAGTCGGCGGGGTCGCGCTCGTCGGCGTCGTTGGCCGACGTCAGCGCGTACGTGACGAGCTTGACGGGGGCGTCCAGTTCGAACTCCACCCAGCCGGTGGGCTCGAAGGTCAGCCACTTGGTGCCGGGCTCGACGTCCGCGAGGTTCTCCTTCACCTCGCCGCCGCCGGTGTTCTCGTCGCTCGCGCGGACGTCCGTGACGTGGTTGGTCACGTTGCCCGGGATACCGGTGCTGTAGCCGCCGTCGACCCCCGACGCGCGCTTGGCGCCGCCGGGCGAGGTGTCGACCGTGTTGAGCCAGTCGGGTGCCGGCTCACCCGCCTCGAAGGAGGAACCGAACTCCTTGTCCGCGGCCGCCGGTTGGCCGGGACGGGCCACGGCGGCGCCCTGCGAGGCCACCACCAGTGCGAAGGCGGCCGCTCCGAGGACCGCCGTGGAACCCCACCCCTGGCGGGTTCCGAGCCGGGATCTGTGCGGAGACCCTTGCCGAGATCTGTGGTGCATGCGCCAGCACCCTCCCTGTCACGTGCGCCTGGACAACGTTGTCAACTTCACTGCGCAAGCTCCAGTAGTGCGCCAAGTGACTCGTGATGTCAAGGGTGTTGGATGCGGCGTACGGGGGTGGCGCGGGCAGCCCGAAGAGCGGACCCACCGGGGCCCGCCTGTCGGCTTCCTGTCCGGGCACTGATCGTTGCCTGATGAGCGCCTGTGGACAACCCCTCCGGGCAGCTCATATTTCCGCGAGGTCTCACTTCGGGAAAGAGTGTCGGCCAACTGTGCATTCGATCTTGCTCCGCTGGCGGGAAGTGGACTATACCTGTCGGCGTCCGCCCAGTCGTTCGACGTGGCGGACGGGAAGAGGCCGGGGGCGAGGGGAGGCGGCGACATGCCGTGCATTCCGCGGCTCCCGGTATTCCAGGCACGATCCAGCTCTACTGACGTCTCCCGCAACGGCGCCGGGCAATCCGTCCGACTTGTTCTTCCTGCCGGGGGGCCGGGGGTTGTCCCCGGGTAATGCAGTACCAACCGCGGTGCCGGGGAGGGTCCGGTTCACCGCCTGAGTCCTGAATGAAGGCGAGGACTTGAGCATGGGATCCACTTCCGCCCACAACGACCGCGAGGGTGTCGGCCGCCGCGCCCTGATCAAGCGGTCCGCCGCGCTCGGTCTGATCTCCGTACCCACCATGAGTTTCCTGTCGGCGTGTGCCAGCGGTGACAGCGGCAGTGACGAAAAGGTCGACAAGGGCAAGAAGACCAAGGAAAATCCGCTCGCCGTCAACGAGAGCGCGCCGCTGGAGATCGTCATCTTCGACGGCGGTTTCGGCACGAAGTACGCCGAGGACGCCAAAGCGGTCTACGAGAAGAACTTCCCCGAGGCGAAGGTCAAGTTCTCCTCCACCCAGAAGATCCAGTCGGTCCTGCAGCCCCGCTTCAACCAGGGCACCCCGCCCGACCTGATCGACAACTCGGGCGCCGAGCAGATGGACATGGGCGTCCTCGTCGGCAAGAAGCAGCTCGCCGACCTCACCCCGCTGCTGGACGCGCCCTCGATCGACGACCCGGCCAAGAAGGTCCGCGACACCCTGCGCCCCGGCATCATCGAGATGGGCCAGTTCGACGGCGACCCGGTCTGGATCATGTACTACGCGTACACGGTCTACGGCGTCTGGTACTCGCAGAAGGCGCTGGACGGCCTCGACGCGGAGTACCCGCAGACCTGGGACGACATGCTCGCGGTCTGTGCCAAGGCCAAGAAGAAGGGCATCGCGGGCTGGACGTACGCGGGCAAGTACCCGTACTACATCCCCTTCTCGCTCTACCCGATGATCGCCAAGGTCGGCGGGCGCGAGGTCCTCGACGCCATCGACAACCTGGAGCCGAACGCCTGGAAGCACCCGGCCGTCAAGACCTGTTTCGAGGCGTACTACGAGCTCTACAAGAAGGGCTACATCCTCAAGGGCACCCCGGGCCTGGACCACATCCAGTCCCAGACCGCCTGGACCGAGGGCAAGGCGCTCTTCATCCCCAACGGCTCCTGGGTGGAGAACGAGGCGGCGAAGACCATGCCGAAGGACTTCGACCTCGCGGTGAACGCGCCCAGCGGCATCGACAGCTCGGACAAGATGCCCTTCGGGACCATCTGGGCCTCGGGCGGCGAGCCCTTCATCGTCCCCGCCAAGGCCAAGAACACCGAGGGCGGCATGGAGCAGCTGCGCATCATGCTCGGTGAGGCCTCGTCGAAGAACTTCACCTCCACCGTCAAGTCGCTGACGGCCTTCAACGGCGGCACCGACGGCATCGAGCTGACGCCGGGTCTGAAGTCGGGTGTCGCGGCCCTGGACAAGGCCGGCGACAACGTGGTCAACCCGCGCATCCAGGACTGGTACGTGGCGCTGCAGAAGGAGAAGATCGGCGTCGGCGGCCTCGGCGAGATGATGGCCGGACGTCTCACCCCGGTCGAGGCCATCAAGAAGATCCAGGGCTACGCCGACGAGGCGGCCAAGGACGACAGCATCCAGCACTACAAGCACCAGTGAGCGCGGCCGGGGTCCCGGATTCCTTCCGGGGCCCCGGCTCTCGTTGTGCGGCGTCGACGGCAGCCCCCGCGGGAAGATCGGGTCGGTAGGAATGCAACACGGCAAATACCGTTTCATCGTGGGGTTCTTGACGGCCCCCCTGGCCATTTACGGCCTGTTCGTCATCTGGCCCTTCATCCAGTCCATCTACTACTCGTTCACGGACTGGAGCGGTCTCAGCCCCGAGTTCAAGATGGTGGGCTTCAAGAATTACACGAGACTCTGGGACGACGACGTCTTCTGGAAGTCGTTGCAGCACAGCGTGATGCTGGTCGTGCTGCTGCCGTTGGTGACCCTCACCCTGGCGCTGTTCTTCGCCTTCATGCTCAATGTCGGCGGACGGCGCCGGAAGAATGCCGCGATCGCCGGCGTCCGCGGCTCCGCCTTCTACAAGGTGGTGTACTTCTTTCCGCAGGTGCTGTCGATCGCGATCGTCGCGCTGCTGTTCCAGTTCGCGTACAACCCCAACAGCGGTGCGATCAACTCGTTCCTGAAAGCCATCGGTCTGGACAGCCTGCAGCCCGACTGGCTCGGCGACCCGGACCTCGCCCTGTGGTGCATCTTCGCGGTCCTGGTCTGGTGCACGGTCGGATTCTTCGTGGTGCTCTTCTCCGCGGGAATGGCCTCCATTCCCAAGGACTACTACGAGGCGGCGCTGCTGGACGGCGCGAACCGCATCACGACCTTCTTCAAGATCACCCTGCCGCTGCTCTGGGACACCGTGCAGTCCGGCTGGGCCTACGTGGGCATCCTGGCGCTCGGCGCCGAGTCCTTCGCGGTCGTGCAGATCATGACCGTGGGCCCCGGCGGTCCCGACTACTCGACGACCGTCCTGCCGCTGTACGTCTACCAGAAGGCGTTCCGCGACGGCCAGGCGGCCTACGCGACGACGATCGGTGTCGCCCTGCTCCTCGTGACGCTGCTGTTCGTGGCGGTCGTGATGAAGCTGGGCCGGCGCGAGCGGCTGGAGTACTGATGCGAACCGAGCTCACCGCGCCGCGAGGAGGCCACGCATGAAGACGACCGACACGCCTCCCGCCGACACCACGGGGGAGCGGCCACCCGTCACCAAGACGGCGCCCGCACCCGCGCCGCAGGAGAAGGCCACCGGCAGGACGCTCAACGTCTTCTCGCACGGGTTCCTGATCCTGTGGGCGTTCATGGTCGCGATGCCGCTGCTCTGGGCGGTGATGACCTCCTTCAAGACGGACAAGGAGATCTTCAGCTCGCCCTGGTCGCTGCCCGACTCGCTGCACTTCGACAACTGGTCGCGCGCCTGGACCTCGGCGAACATGAGCGACTACTTCCTCAACACGATCATCGTGGTGGGGTTCTCGCTCCTGGGCACCATGCTGCTGGGCTCCATGGCGGCCTACGTCCTCGCGCGCTTCGAGTTCCCCGGGAACCGCTTCATCTACTTCCTCTTCATCGGAGGGATGAGCTTCCCGATCATCCTGGCGCTGGTGCCGCTGTTCTACGTCATGCAGAACCTCTCGCTGCTGAACACGCTGCCCGGGCTGATCCTGGTCTACATCGGCTACTCGCTGCCGTTCACCGTGTTCTTCATGACGTCCTTCTTCCGCACCCTGCCGACCTCGGTGGCCGAGGCGGCCTTCGTGGACGGCGCCTCGCACACCAGGACGTTCTTCCAGGTGATGCTGCCGATGGCCAAGCCCGGCCTGATCAGCATCACGATCTTCAACTTCCTGGGCCAGTGGAACCAGTACCTGCTGCCGACGGTGCTCAACACCGAACCGGAGAACAAGGTGCTCACCCAGGGCCTCGTCCAGCTCGCCGTCAGCCAGGGCTACAAGGGCGACTGGTCGGGGCTGTTCGCGGGCCTGGTGATGGCGATGCTGCCGGTGCTCGCCGCGTACATCGTCTTCCAGCGCCAGGTGGTCCAGGGGCTGACGGCGGGGGCGCTCAAGTAGCGCTCGGGGCGTCGGTTCGGTTTGCGAGGGTGGTCCCGTAATGGCGTACGGGGCCACCGCGCCGTGAGCGGGCCCGGCCGCGTACCCCCTTTGCTCAACCTCTTGACGGGAGGCGACCCAAACGGCTCAGCTTAGAGTTCACTAGTTGGACATAGACGGGGCCTCACCGAGGCGGCCCCGTACGCAGGAGGTCGTCGTGGAGACTCCGGGGTCGCAGTCGTCGCTGCACCGAGCCAATCTCGAACGGGTCGTACGTGCGGTACGCCTGGCCGGGTCGCTCACGCAGGCGGAGATCGCGAGGACGACGGGGCTGTCCGCGGCCACGGTCTCCAACATCGTGCGGGAACTCAAGGACGGCGGCACGGTCACCGTCACCCCCACCTCGGCGGGTGGCCGCAGGGCCCGCAGTGTCAGCCTCAGCGGCGACGCCGGCATCGTCATCGGTGTGGACTTCGGCCATACGCACCTGCGCGTCGCGGTGGGCAACCTCGCGCACCAGGTGCTGGCCGAGGAGTCCGAGCCGCTCGACGTGGACGCCTCCGCCGCGCAGGGCTTCGACCGGGCGGAACAGCTGGTCAGCCGCCTCATCGCGGCCACCGGGGTGGACCGTACGAAGATCGCCGGGGTGGGTCTCGGCGTGCCCGGGCCCATCGACGTCGAGTCCGGCACGCTCGGCTCCACGTCGATCCTGCCGGGGTGGACCGGCACCAGGCCCGCGGAGGAGCTCCAGGGGCGCCTGGGCGTCCCCGTGCACGTCGACAACGACGCCAACCTCGGAGCCCTCGGGGAGCTCGTCTGGGGCAGCGGGAGGGGCGTCAGGGACCTCGCGTACATCAAGGTGGCCAGCGGTGTCGGCGCCGGACTCGTCATCGACAGCAAGATCTACCGCGGTCCAGGTGGCACAGCGGGAGAAATCGGTCATATTACTCTTGACGAGTCCGGTCCGGTCTGCCGCTGCGGCAACCGGGGCTGCCTGGAGACCTTCACGGCCGCCCGGTACGTGCTGCCGCTGCTCCAGTCCAGTCACGGAACCGATCTGACCATGGAGGGTGTCGTGCGGCTGGCGCGGGACGGAGACCCCGGCTGCCGTCGGGTGATCGCCGACGTCGGCCGGCACATCGGAAGCGGGGTGGCCAATCTGTGCAACTTGCTCAACCCGAGCCGGGTGGTGCTCGGCGGTGATCTCGCCGAGGCCGGAGAGCTCGTGCTCGGACCCATCAGGGAGTCCGTCGGCCGCTATGCGATCCCCAGTGCGGCGCGTCAACTATCCGTTCTCCCAGGGGCACTTGGCGGTCGGGCGGAGGTCCTCGGGGCCCTCGCGCTCGCCCTCAGCGAGATGGGCGATTCGACCCTTTTGGACGGGTCGCTCACTGCCGCCACACCTGCCTTCACTTAGAGAACGGATGGCAGCGTTGCCATTCCGTTAAGGATTTACTTCTTGACGTCGCACTAACGGCCGAGTTGACTTCCAGCCACCTCGGCCGCAACGTCGCGGCCTCGTCAGGGAGGTTTCTGAAGTGAACACGCGTATGCGTCGCGCCGCCTTTGCCGTTGCCGCTGGTGCGATGGCCGTCTCGCTGGCTGCCTGTGGCAGCGCCGAGGAGTCCGGCGACAAGGGCGACGACTCCTCGAAGTCCGCCGCCAAGGGCGACAACATCAAGGTCGGTCTCCTGCTTCCGGAGAACCAGACCGCTCGGTACGAGAAGTTCGACAAGCCCCTGATCGAGAAGAAGGTCAAGGAGCTCACGAACGACAAGGGCGAGGTCGTCTACGCCAACGCCAAGCAGGACGCCACCACGCAGTCCCAGCAGGTCGACACGATGATCACCAACAAGGTGGACGTGCTGATCGTGGACGCGGTGGACTCCAAGGCCATCGCCAACGGCGTGAAGAAGGCCAAGGACGCCGGCATCCCGGTCGTCGCGTACGACCGCCTCGCCGAGGGCCCGATCGACGCCTACACCTCCTTCGACAACGAAGAGGTCGGCCGCGTCCAGGGCAAGGCGCTCCTGGAGGCCCTGGGCGACAAGGCCAAGCCCTCCGCGAAGATCGTCATGATGAACGGCGCGGTCACCGACCCGAACGCCGCCCTCTTCAAGAAGGGCGCGCTCTCCGAGCTCGACGGCAAGGTGGACATCGCCAAGTCGTACGACACCAAGGAGTGGAAGCCGGAGAACGCCAACGCCAACATGGAAGGCGCCATCTCGGCGATCGGCAAGACCAAGATCGTCGGCGTCTACTCCGCCAACGACGGCATGGCCGGCGGTATCATCACCGCCCTGAAGGCCGCGGGCGTCTCCCCGCTGCCGCCCGTCACCGGCCAGGACGCCGAGCTCGCCGGTGTGCAGCGCATCGTCGCGGGTGAGCAGTTCATGAGCGTCTACAAGTCCTACCCGCAGGAGGCGGACGTCGCCGCGCAGATGGCCGTCGCCCTCGCCAAGGGCGAGAAGCTCGACTCCATCGCCAAGGACTCGGTCGACAGCCCCACCACCAAGGGCGTCCCGTCGGTGCTCGTCCCGGTCGTCTCGCTGACCAAGGACAACATCAACGACACCGTGATCAAGGACGGCATCTACACGCTGGACGAGATCTGCACCGCCAAGTTCAAGTCTGCCTGCAGCAAGGCCGGCCTGAACTAGGTCCGCGTCAGGTCATGGCACGTCCCTTACCGAGTACGGGAGCCCGGGAAGCCGGAACTCCGTACGGGCCACCGGCCCGCCAGGGACAGTCGTACCGACAAGCCCCTCCGGCGCCCCGCATCCACCAGCCCCGCAGCTAGGGCGGGGCGCCGGACGGAACACTCCCCCCGAATTCTGCTGCACAACCTCCCGCCGGGTCAGGCGGCGAAGGAGATGGTCAACGTGTCCGCTACGCCTGTTCTGGCGTTGCGCGGGGTCTCGAAGCGGTTCGGTGCCGTCCAGGCGCTCACCGACGTAGAGCTTGAGATCCACGCCGGTGAGGTGGTCGCCCTGGTCGGCGACAACGGCGCCGGAAAGTCCACGCTGGTGAAAACGATCGCCGGCGTGCACCCCATCGATGAGGGTGTCATCGAATGGGACGGCAAGGCCGTCCAGATCAACAAGCCGCACGACGCGCAGAACCTGGGAGTCGCGACCGTCTACCAGGACCTCGCGCTGTGCGACAACATCGACGTCGTCGGCAACCTCTACCTGGGCCGTGAGCTGAAGAAGCGCGGCATCCTGGACGAGGTCGAGATGGAGCGCCGCTCGCGCGAGCTGCTCCAGACGCTGTCGATCCGCATCCCCAGCGTGCGCATCCCGATCGCCTCGCTCTCCGGCGGTCAGCGCCAGACCGTGGCCATCGCCCGCTCCATGCTCGGTGAGCCCAAGCTGGTCATCCTCGACGAGCCCACCGCCGCCCTCGGCGTCGAGCAGACCGCCCAGGTCCTCGACCTGGTCGAGCGGCTGCGCGAGCGCGGCCACGCCGTCCTCCTCATCAGCCACAACATGGCCGACGTGAAGGCCGTCGCGGACAAGGTCGCCGTGCTGCGGCTCGGCCGCAACAACGGTGTCTTCGAGGTCAAGGCGACCTCGCAGGAAGAGATCATCTCCGCCATCACCGGTGCCACGGACAACGCCGTGACCCGCCGTGCGGCGCGCAGCAGCAACGGGGAGGCTCAGAAGTGAGCATCGACAAGACCTCCGCCACCTCGGACGAGCACGCCGTCGCCAATCCCGAGGCCGCCGCGGCCGCGGTGACCGTGGTCGACCCCCGGCTGCTCGTGCGCGAGCAGGGCCTGGCCGGCTACGTCGGCGAGTTCAAGCGGAAGATGAAGGGCGGCGACCTGGGCTCCGTCCCGGTCGTCCTCGGCCTGATCGTCATCTGCATCATCTTCCAGAGCCTGAACTCGGCCTTCCTCTCGGCCGAGAACCTCAACAACATCGCCGTCGCGATGGTCGCCACCGGCATGATGTCGGTCGGCATCATCTTCGTGCTGCTGCTCGGCGAGATCGACCTGTCGGTCGGCTCGGTCAGCGGTGTGGCGGGCGCCATCACCGCCGTGCTGAGCGTCACGCACGGCGTGAACGAGTGGCTCGCCGTCCTCATCGCCCTCGTCAGCGGTGCGGCCATCGGCGCGCTGCACGGCTTCTTCTTCGCCCGGATCGGTGCCCCGGCCTTCGCGGTCACGCTGGCCGGCCTGCTGTTCTGGCTCGGCTTCATGCTCCAGATCCTGGGCGAGAACGGCACCATCAACATCGACGGCGACGGCGTGGTCGGCAACCTGACCACGTACTACTTCTCCGACGTCGCGGCCGCCTACGGCCTCGCGCTGGTCGCCGTGGTGCTCTTCTTCGTCACCAGCTTCCTGGACAGCCGCCGCCGCGAGGCCGCGGGCATCCCGTCCCGGCCGCTGGGCGACCTGATCATGCGCACGGTGCTGCTCGCGGTCGTCGCGTTCGCCGCCGCGATCATGTTCAACCAGTACAAGGGCCTGCCGCTGGCGCTGCTGCTCTTCGTCCTGGTCCTGGTCGTGACGGACTTCGTGCTGCGCCGCACCGGCTACGGCCGCAAGATCTTCGCGCTCGGCGGCAGCGTCGAGGCGTCCCGCCGTGCCGGTATCAACGTCACCGCGATCCGCATCTCGGTCTTCGCCCTCGCGGGCTTCTTTGCCGCCGTCGGCGGTCTGTTCTGGGCCTCGAAGATCGCGGCCGCCAACCAGAGCGCCGGTGCGGGTGACCTCCTGATGAACGTCATCGCGGCCGCCGTCATCGGTGGCACCAGCCTCTTCGGCGGGCGCGGGCGTACGTGGAACGCGCTGCTCGGTGTCATGGTGATCACCTCGATCCAGTACGGCCTCGCCCTGGAGGGCATCGCCACGCCGGTCCAGTACATGATCACCGGTGGTGTGCTGCTGGCCACGGTGGTGATCGACTCGATCACGCGCAAGACGCAGAAGACGGCGGGGCGCGCGTAGCGGTTTTCGCTTGCCCCGGCGGTGGTGGGGCTTGCTGTTCGTCGGGGACTGCGGACCGTCGTGGCTGGTCGCGCAGTTCCCCGCGCCCCTTAAGGGGCGCCCTGGTGTCCGGTGCCTTTATGGTGCCGGGCACTTTTGGGTTGGTTGGGGCGTTTGGGGGGAGGTGAGGGGCTGGGTGTCCTACGGCCGATCGCGTGATGTACGACGCACAGCCCGGGCGTCACCGCGAAAGACGGAACATTAGACTCGACAGGCCCGGGAAGCTCGACCGCTCTACCGCACGCAAGGAGGCACGGGTGCCGCTGCTGACCCGCATCAAGGGACCGCGCGATCTGGACCGGCTCAGCCTGGAGCAGCTGGACCAGCTCGCCGACGAGATCAGGACCTTCCTGGTCGACGCGGTGTCCAAGACCGGCGGCCACCTCGGCCCCAACCTCGGCGTCGTCGAGCTCACGATCGCCCTGCACCGGGTCTTCGAGTCCCCCAAGGACCGGATCCTGTGGGACACCGGACACCAGTCCTACGTCCACAAGCTGCTCACCGGTCGCCAGGACTTCTCGAAGCTCAAGATGAAGGGCGGCCTGTCCGGCTACCCCTCGCAGGCCGAGTCCGAGCACGACGTCATCGAGAACAGCCACGCCTCCACGGTCCTCGGCTGGGCCGACGGCCTCGCCAAGGCCAACGAGGTGCTGCGCAGGGACGACCACCACGTCGTCGCGGTCATCGGCGACGGGGCGCTCACCGGCGGCATGGCCTGGGAGGCGCTGAACAACATCGCCGACGCCAAGGACCGCCCGCTCGTCATCGTCGTGAACGACAACGAGCGGTCGTACGCGCCCACCATCGGCGGCCTCGCCAACCACCTGGCGACCCTGCGCACCACCGACGGCTACGAGCGCTTCCTGGCCCGCGGCAAGGACTTCCTGGAGCGCACCCCGGTCGTCGGCAGGCCCCTGTACGAGACGCTGCACGGCGCCAAGAAGGGCCTCAAGGACTTCATCGCCCCGCAGGGCATGTTCGAGGACCTCGGCCTGAAGTACGTCGGCCCCATCGACGGGCACGACATGGAGGCCCTGGAGTCCGCGCTGACCCGCGCCAAGCGCTTCGGCGGCCCGGTCATCGTGCACTGCCTCACCGAGAAGGGCCGCGGCTACCAGCCCGCCCTGAGCGACGAGGCGGACCGCTTCCATGGCATCGGCCCCATCCACCCCGACACGGGCCTGCCGGTCAAGGCCTCGGGCGCCGACTGGACCTCCGTCTTCGGCGACGAGATGGTCGCGCTCGGCCAGGAGCGCGAGGACATCGTCGCGATCACCGCGGCCATGCTGCAGCCGGTCGGCCTGAAGAAGTTCGCGGACGCCTATCCGCACCGCATTTATGACGTCGGCATCGCCGAGCAGCACGGCGCCGTCTCGGCCGCCGGCCTCGCCACCGGCGGCCTGCACCCCGTCTTCGCGGTCTACGCGACCTTCCTCAACCGCGCCTTCGACCAGGTCCTGATGGACGTGGCGCTGCACAAGTGCGGCGTCACCTTCGTGCTCGACCGGGCCGGCGTCACCGGCACCGACGGCGCCTCCCACAACGGCATGTGGGACATGTCGATCCTCCAGGTCGTCCCCGGCCTGCGGCTGGCCGCGCCGCGCGACGCCGACCAGGTCCGCGCCCAGCTGCGCGAGGCCGTGCAGGTCGAGGACGCCCCCACGGTGGTCCGCTTCTCCAAGGGCGCTGTCGGCCCCGCCGTGCCCGCCGTGGGCCGCGTCGGGGGCATGGACGTCCTGCGCGAGCCCGGCACCGACACCCCGGACGTGCTCCTCGTCTCGGTCGGCGCCCTCGCCCCCATGTGCCTGGAGATCGCCGGCCTGCTCGACCGGCAGGGCATCTCCACCACCGTCGTCGACCCCCGCTGGGTCAAGCCCGTCGACGAGGCCATGGCCCCGCTCGCCGAGCGGCACCGCGTGGTCGTCACCGTCGAGGACAACTCCCGCGTCGGCGGCGTCGGGTCCGCCGTCGCCCAGGCCCTGCGCGACGCCGGGGTGGACGTGCCCCTGCGCGACTTCGGCATCCCGCCGCGCTTCCTCGACCACGCCTCCCGCAAGGAGGTCATGACCGAGATCGGCCTGACCGCACCGGACATCGCCCGGCAGGTCACCGGCCTCGTCTCCAAGCTCGACGGACGGTACGAGCAGGCCCACGCCACGGCGGAGCCCGCCCGCGACTGATCCGCACCCGCACGGCGACACGCCTGAGTGGGCCGGTTCCCGCACCCTTTACGGTGGTGGAACCGGCCCATTCGCGCTAAAACCCACGTGCCGGGGCATACGGACCACGCCCCCTCCTGATCATGTCGGGGACGACAAGCGTGGGAGGTACGCCCGTGAGCAGCACCCTCTTCAGGACGAAGAAGATCGAGCAGTCCATCCAGGACACCGAGGAACCGGAGCACGCGCTCAAGAAGTCCCTGTCCGCCCTGGACCTGACGGTCTTCGGCGTCGGTGTCATCATCGGCACCGGCATCTTCGTGCTCACCGGCACGGTCGCCAAGAACAACGCCGGCCCCGCCGTGGCCCTGGCCTTCGTCGTGGCCGGGGTGGTCTGCGCGCTCGCCGCGCTCTGCTACGCCGAGTTCGCCTCCACGGTCCCGGTGGCCGGCTCCGCGTACACCTTCTCCTACGCCTCCCTAGGGGAGCTGCCCGCCTGGATCATCGGCTGGGACCTCGTCCTGGAGTTCGCGCTCGGCACCGCGGTCGTCGCGGTCGGCTGGTCCGGCTACATCGCCTCGCTGCTCGACAACGCCGGCTGGCACCTGCCCGAGGCGCTCAGCGGGCGGGAGGGGGCGGACGGCTTCGGCTTCGACATCCTCGCCGCCGCCCTCGTACTGGTGCTCACCGCCGTCCTCGTGGTCGGCACGAAGCTCTCCGCGCGGGTCACCGCGGTCGTGGTCGCCATCAAGGTGACGGTCGTCCTGGTCGTGATCATCGCGGGGGCCTTCTTCGTCAAGGGCGACAACTACGACCCGTTCATCCCGGAGGCGAAGCCCGTCGAGGCGGGCAGCGGCCTGGACTCGCCGCTCGTCCAGCTGCTGTTCGGCTGGGCGCCCTCCAACTTCGGCGTGATGGGCATCTTCACCGCCGCCTCCGTCGTCTTCTTCGCCTTCATCGGCTTCGACGTCGTGGCCACGGCCGCCGAGGAGACCAAGAACCCGCAGCGCGACATGCCTCGCGGCATCCTCGGCTCGCTCGTCATCTGCACCACCCTGTACGTGGCGGTGTCGGTCGTCGTGACCGGCATGCAGCACTACACCGAGCTCTCCGTGGACGCCCCGCTCGCCGACGCCTTCAAGGCCACCGGGCACCCGTGGTTCGCGGGCTTCATCAGCTTCGGCGCGGCCGTCGGCCTCACCACCGTCTGCATGATCCTGCTGCTCGGCCAGACCCGCGTCTTCTTCGCGATGAGCCGCGACGGACTGCTGCCGCGCTTCTTCTCGCACGTCCACCCGCGCTTCAGGACCCCGCACCGGCCGACCATCCTGCTCGGTGTGGTCATCGCGATCGTCGCCGGCTTCACCAGCCTGAGCGAGCTCGCCGAGCTGGTGAACATCGGCACGCTGTTCGCCTTCGTCGTCGTCGCGATCGGCGTGGTCATCCTGCGCAACACCCGCCCGGACCTGCCCCGCTCCTTCCGCACCCCGCTGGTGCCGTTCCTGCCGATCCTGTCGGTCCTCGCCTCGCTGTGGCTGATGCTGAACCTGCCCGCCGAGACCTGGCTGCGGTTCGGCGTCTGGATGGCCCTCGGCTTCCTCGTGTACTTCGTCTACGGCCGCTCGCACAGCCGCCTCGGACGGGACGAGAAGCAGGTGCGCGGCTGAGGGCGGCCCCGTGACCGCCCGGGTGACCGCCTCAGGGCCGGACGGCGCGCGGACCGGTCACCTCGGCGCCGGACTCCGTGACCCGGCGCCGCAGTTCCCGGTCCGCGGTGACCACCAGCCGTCTGCGGTCCGGGTGCCCGGCGACCAGCTCCACGATGCGGTCGTCCCCGCTGCCCGGCGCCGCGTCGACCCGCACCCCGGCGACGGACTCCACCCCGCGGGCGGCCCCCTCGACGACGAGGACCAGCTCCAGGGGGCCGGGGAAGCGGTCGGAGAGGCCCGGCAGCCCGTCGGTGGCGTACGGGACGAGCAGGTCCCGTACGCGCTCCGCGGCGCCGCGGCGGTCGCGCCACCAGCCGTCGGGCACGGCCCCGACCACGTTGGCGGCGTCCACGATCACCAGCGGTGCAGTGTCCATACGGCCAGGGTCGCACGGAGGGCGATCACACGACCTGATTAGAGTGGGGGAGTGTCAATGGTCCGCACACTCAACGGAACCTGGCTCATACGTGGCCGGGACGGCAGACTCAGCGCCTACGCTCCGCTGGAGGACGCGGTGCGGTGCTGGGCCGAACAGCTTCCCGGCGGCCCCTGGGCACCGCCCCGCACCGTCGGCGGCGACCAGCGCGTGCACCCGGTGCTCGCCGTGGGGCAGGGCGCCGACTCCTACGCCCACCTGGTCTCCTGGCGTCCCACCGGGGCCGACGAGGCCGGGCTCGTCCACTCCACCCACTTCCGCCCGCACCTCGCCGCGCTCGACTGGGAACGCCTCGGGCACCCCAACACGAAGGGCGCGCAGACCGGCGTACCGGCCGTCGCCGTGGACGCCGAGGGACGCGCACACGTGTTCGTGCGCAACCGGGGCGGCGGGGTCAGCATGCGCGGCCAGAAGGAGCGCGGCGGCTGGGGCCCCTGGCGCGACCTCAAGGGCCGCGAGGTGACGGGCGACCTCGCGGCCGTGACCCGCGCGTCCGGGGTCGTGGAGCTGTACGCGACCTCGCCGGCCGGGATCCTGCGCTGGACGCAGGCCGGCCCGGGCCACATCCCCGCGCTCGACGAGGAACCCCTGAAGGCGGCCGTCCGGCCGGGCACGCTGCGGGCGCTGACGACCTCCGACGAGCACGTGACGCTGTTCTACACGGACGAGGACGGCCGGGTGTGCGCGTGGCGGGCCGGGGCGGAGCCGGTGGAACTGCTGGAGTGCGCGGGGCCGGGGCCGGTGGCCGCGATCCGGTGCCGGATCGACGACGCCGACTGCACGCTGCTCGCGCAGCGGTCGGCGGGTGGGCGGGTGGCGTTCGCCGCGTATCGTTCCCCGCGCCCCTTTTCAGGGGCGCGGGGAACTGCGCAATCTTTTAGCGGGGGAGCTACGCCGGGACCGATGCCACTCCCGGGGCCAGGAACGGCTTGCCGTTGACCCGCTGGGAGACGCCCTCGCGGTCCAGGTAAGGGGTGATCCCGCCCAGGTGGAAGGGCCAGCCCGCACCCGTGATCAGGCACAGGTCGACGTCCTGCGCCTCGGCGACGACGCCCTCGTCGAGCATCAGCCCGATCTCCTGCGCGACGGCGTCCAGGACGCGGGCGCGCACCTGCTCCTCGGTCAGGACGACATCGCCCTGCTTCAGCAGCGCGGCGACCTCCGGGTCCAGCTCCGGCTTCCCGGAGTCGTACACGTAGAAGCCGCGCTTGCCCGCCGCGACGACCGCCGCGAGGTTCGGGGAAACGGTGAAGCGGTCGGGGAAGGCCCGGTTGAGCGTCTCGGAGACGTGCAGACCGATGGCCGGACCGACCAGTTCGAGCAGGACCAGCGGCGACATCGGCAGCCCCAGCGGCTCGACCGCCTTCTCGGCGACCGCGACCGGCGTGCCCTCGTCGATGACGTTCTGGATCTCGCCCATGAAGCGGGTGAGGATGCGGTTCACGACGAACGCCGGGGCGTCCTTCACCAGGACCGCGGTCTTCTTCAGCTTCTTGGCGACGGCGAAGGCCGTGGCCAGCGACGCGTCGTCGGTGGCCTCGCCCCGGACGATCTCCAGGAGCGGCAGGATCGCGACCGGGTTGAAGAAGTGGAAGCCCACGACCCGCTCGGGGTGCTTGAGCTTCGACGCCATCTCGCTGACCGACAGCGAGGAGGTGTTGGTGGCGAGGATCGCGTGCGCCGGGGCGACCGCCTCGACCTCCGCGAACACCTGCTGCTTGACGCCGATCTCCTCGAAGACGGCCTCGATGACGAAGTCCGCGTCGGAGAAGCCCTCGGCCTTGTCCAGGACGCCCGTCACCAGCGCCTTGAGGCGGTTGGCCTTGTCCTGGTTGATCCGGCCCTTGCCGAGCAGCTTGTCGATCTCGGCGTGGACGTAGCCCACGCCCTTGTCGACGCGCTCCTGGTCGATGTCGGTCAGCACGACCGGCACCTCCAGGCGGCGCAGGAAGAGCAGGGCGAGCTGCGAGGCCATCAGGCCCGCGCCCACCACGCCGACCTTGGTGACCGGGCGGGCCAGCGACTTGTCGGGGGCGCCCGCGGGACGCTTGCCGCGCTTCTGGACGAGGTTGAACGCGTAGATGCCGGCGCGCAGTTCACCGCCCATGATGAGGTCGGCGAGCGCCTGGTCCTCGGCGTCGTAGCCCTGCTGGAGGTCGCCGTTCTTCGCTGCGGCGATGATGTCCAGCGCGCGGTACGCGGCCGGGGCCGCCCCGTGCACCTTGCTGTCCGCGACGAAGCGGCCCTTGGCGACGGCCTGGTCCCAGGCCTCGCCGCGGTCGACCGCCGGGCGGTCCACGACGATCTCGCCCTTGAGGACGGCCGCCGTCCACAGCAGGGACTGCTCCAGGAAGTCGGCGCCCTCGAAGAGCGCGTCGGCGATCCCGAGCTCGTAGACCTGGGCGCCCTTGAGCTGCTTGTTCTGGTTGAGCGAGTTCTCGATGATGACCGAGACGGCCTTCTCCGCGCCGATCAGGTTCGGCAGCAGGGTGCAGCCGCCCCAGCCGGGCACCAGGCCGAGGAAGACCTCGGGCAGCGAGAAGGCGGGCAGGGACGCGGAGACCGTGCGGTAGGTGCAGTGCAGGCCGACCTCGACGCCGCCGCCCATGGCCGCGCCGTTGTAGTACGCGAAGGTCGGGACCGCGAGCGCGGACAGCCGCTTGAAGACCTCGTGGCCGCCCTTGCCGATGGCCAGCGCGTCCTTGTGCTCCTTGAGCAGCTCGACGCCCTTGAGGTCGGCGCCGACGGCGAAGATGAACGGCTTGCCGGTGATGCCGACGCCGGTGATCTCGCCGGCCGCGGCCTCCTTCTCGACCTGGTCGACAGCGAGGTTCAGGTTCGCCAGCGAGGCCGGGCCGAAGGTGGTCGGCTTGGTGTGGTCCAGGCCGTTGTCCAGCGTGATGAGCGCGAAGCGCCCGGCGCCGAACGGCAGGTCGAGGTGGCGCACGTGCGCCGACGTCACGACCTCGTCGGGGAACAGCTCGGCCGCGCCCTTCAGGAGTTCAGTGGTGCTCACTTGTCGCCTCCGGCGTCCTTGTGGTGCGGGTTCTCCCAGATCACCGTGGCGCCCATGCCGAAGCCGACGCACATGGTGGTGAGGCCGTAGCGGACCTCCGGCTGCTCCTCGAACTGGCGGGCCAGCTGGGTCATCAGCCGCACGCCGGAAGAGGCCAGCGGGTGGCCGTAGGCGATGGCGCCGCCGTACTGGTTGACGCGCGCGTCGTCGTCGGCGATGCCGTAGTGCTCCAGGAACGCGAGGACCTGGACGGCGAAGGCCTCGTTGATCTCGAAGAGGTTGATGTCCTCGATCGACAGGCTCGCCTTGGCGAGGGCCTTCTCGGTCGCGGGGATCGGGCCGTAGCCCATGACCTCCGGCTCGACGCCCGCGAAGGCGTACGACACCAGGCGCATGCGGACCGGCAGGCCGTTCTCGCGGGCGAACTCCTCGGACGCGATGATCGAGGCGGTGGCGCCGTCGTTCAGGCCGGCCGCGTTGCCGGCGGTGACCCGGCCGTGCACGCGGAACGGGGTCTTGAGGCCGGCCAGGTTCTCCAGGGTGGTGCCCGGGCGCATCGGCTCGTCGGCGGTGACCAGGCCCCAGCCCGTCTCGCCGACCTCCGCGTTGGTGTTGCGCACCGAGATCGGCACCAGGTCCTGCTGGATCTTGCCGTTGGCGTACGCCTTGGCGGCCTTCTCCTGCGAGCGCACGGCGTACTCGTCGGCGCGCAGCTTGGTGATCGTGGGGTAGCGGTCGTGCAGGTTCTCCGCGGTCATGCCCATGAACAGGGCCGACTCGTCGACCAGCTTGTCGCTGACGAAGCGGGGGTTCGGGTCGACGCCCTCGCCCATCGGGTGGCGGCCCATGTGCTCGACGCCGCCCGCGATGACGGCGTCGTACGCGCCGAACGCGACGGAGCCGGCGGCGGTCGTCACGGCGGTCAGCGCGCCCGCGCACATACGGTCGATGGAGTAGCCCGGGACGGACTGGGGCAGCCCGGCCAGGATGCCGGCCGTGCGGCCCAGCGTCAGGCCCTGGTCGCCGATCTGCGTGGTCGCGGCGATGGCGACCTCGTCGATCTTCTTGGGGTCGAGGCCGGGGTTGCGGCGCAGCAGCTCCCGGATCGCCTTGACGACCAGGTCGTCGGCACGGGTCTCGTGGTAGATGCCCTTCGGGCCCGCCTTGCCGAACGGGGTGCGGACGCCGTCGACGAAGACGACGTCCCTGACGGTACGAGGCACGATGGCTCTCCTCCAGATGCGGGATGGCACTACTGCGCGGCACACACGCCCTGAGCGCGCGCTCACCCGCCATGCTACTCGCGGGTAACCGACCTGCCCAGCCCCATGGGGCCGAGCGGCGAAGGTCACACCCCCCGTGGGGTGGCCGAGGGGGGCCGTGTGTCGTCTGCGGGTGCGTTGTGCTTGCTCGCGCAGTTCCCCGCGCCCCTTCAGGGGCGCGGGGAACTGCGCGACAAGCCCCCACCGGGGGCCGGGCTCACTCCTTGGGCTTGGCCAGCGCCGCCACCAGTACCGGGGTCACCTGTTCGATCTGCCAGGGGCGGGCCCCGTACCCCGCGAGGGCGGCCGCCACGGACGCCGCGTCCGGTGTCGACGGCGGCTCCCAGCACACCCGCCGCACCGTGTCCGGAGTGATCAGGTTCTCCTGCGGCATGCCGAGCGTCTCCGCCAGCGCGGAGACCGCGGCCCGCGCCGCGGACAGCCGCGCCGCGGCGACGGGGTCCTTCTCGGCCCAGGCCCGGGGCGGCGGCGGCCCGGCCACCTGCTGTCCCGGCTGCGGCAGCTCGGCGTCCGGCAGCGCCTTCGCCCGGTCCACGGCCGCCTGCCACTGCTCCAGCTGGCGCCGGCCCATCCGGTGCCCGAAGCCGTTCAGCGCGGCGAGCGCGTGCACATTGGCCGGTACCGACAGCGCGGCCTCGACGATCGCGCTGTCGCCGAGGACCTTGCCGGGCGAGATGTCCCGGCGCTGCGCGGTGCGGTCCCGCGCCTCCCACAGCTCCCGTACGACCGCCATCTGCCGCCGCCGGCGCACCTTGTGCATGCCGGAGGTGCGGCGCCACGGGTCCTTGCGGGGCTCGGCCGGGGGCGCCGCGGCGATCGCGGCGAACTCCTGGCGGGCCCACTCCAGCTTGCCCTGCCGGTCGAGCTCCTTCTCCAGGGCGTCGCGCAGGTCGACGAGCAGCTCCACGTCGAGCGCGGCGTAGCGCAGCCACGGTTCGGGCAGCGGGCGGGTCGACCAGTCGACCGCCGAGTGCCCCTTCTCCAGGACGAAGCCCAGTACGCCCTCGACCATCGCGCCGAGGCCGACGCGCGGGAACCCGGCGAGCCGGCCCGCCAGCTCGGTGTCGAAGAGGCGGCTGGGGACCATACCTATCTCCCGCAGGCACGGCAGGTCCTGGGTGGCCGCGTGCAGCACCCACTCGACGTCGGAGAGCGCCTCGCCGAGGCCCGAGAGGTCGGGGCAGGCGACGGGGTCGATGAGCGCGGTGCCCGCGCCCTCGCGGCGCAGCTGCACCAGGTACGCGCGCTGGCCGTAGCGGTAGCCGGACGCCCGCTCGGCGTCCACGGCGACGGGGCCGGTGCCGGCGGCGAACGCCGCGATCACCTCGGCGAGCGCTTCCTCGTCGGCGACCACCGGCGGAATTCCGTCGCGGGGCTCCAGCAAAGGGATCGGCGCCGGTTCGACGTCGTCCGGAGGAGCGCCTCCGGTGGTTCGCAGTGAACTGTCTGCTGCGGTCTCTTGGGCGTCGGTCACCTGTCAAGGGTATCCGTGGATGGACGACGCCCGTCGACGGAACGTTCCGTCGACGGGCGTCGGAGGGGCGTAAACCAGTCAGGTCGGTGAATCCTGAACCGGTGGGGCCTCCCGGGGCGTGCGGAGGAGGCCGTCTCGTCGCGGGTCGGTCGTGGGTCAGTGGATGATTCCGGTGCGCAGGGCCACCGCCACCATGCCGGCGCGGTCGCCCGTGCCGAGCTTGCGGGCGATGCGGGCGAGGTGGCTCTTGACGGTCAGCGCGGACAGGCCCATCGAGACGCCGATGGCCTTGTTCGACTGGCCCTCCGCCACCAGCCGCAGCACCTCGACCTCACGGCCGGACAGCTCGCGGTAGCCGCCCGGGTGGCTCGGGGAGCCCGGGGGACGGCGGTGCATGCGGGCGGCCGCCGAGCCGATGGGGGCG
>NZ_VDFC01000015.1:81109-100705 GCF_008369065.1 Streptomyces apricus
TTCGTACGGGTGCCGGTGACGACGTAGCCCTTGACCCCGCCCGCGAGGGCGTTGCGCACGGCGCCGATGTCGTCTGCGGCGGACAGGGCCAGGCCGTTGGGCCAGCCCGCGGCTCTGGTCTCGGACAGGAGGGTGAGGCCGGAGCCGTCGGGGAGATGGACGTCCGCGACGCAGATGTCGCGGGGGTTGCCGATGCGGGGACGAGCCTCCGCGACGGACGAAGCCTCGATCACGTCGCGAACACCGAGCGCCCACAGGTGGCGGGTGACGGTGGACCGCACGCGGGGGTCGGCCACGACCACCATCGCGGTCGGCTTGTTCGGGCGGTAGGCGACCAGGCTTGCAGGCTGCTCAAGGAGAACGGACACCAGGCCTCCTGGGGTGCGGGACGGGGGGACCGGCTGTGGGGATGGAGCCGGGACGAACCGTGCTTTCAAGGTCACAGAGGTCTTCGGCACCAAACCTGTCGGCCTTTAGAGAATGATCACGATTTGGTGAGTAATGATGTGGGCAATTCGGACGCACGAGCGATCACCCGAAGATCGAAACGAGTCCGCTCCGCTTCGATACGAGGCTGAAAGTGGTCGTATCGATAAAAGGGCAAACGTGTTTTCGTGCAGGCCGCAGCCGGTTCGGGGGCGTGCGGGAAGCTCACCGGAGCACGTCCGTGGCGCTCGCGCGGCCCGTCCGCCCCTGCCGCTGCCCCGGAAGGGGGAGGCGCGGACGCGGGTTGACGGGCGGGCGGCAGGGGCCGGTGCACGACGGACGCCGCACGACGGACGTCGCACGACAGAAGCCGCACCTCCCGTGAGGTGCGGCTTCAGGTGGGGTCCGGGCCGGGGCCCGGGGCCGTGTCCGGCGCGGCGCTAACGGCTCTGCGGCCCCCGCCGTTGCGGCAGGGTGACGATCGAGGCGTCGCCCGGGGCCGCCGGGGGCAGCCCGGCGATCTGGGCGAGGAGGMCGCACCACGACGCCAGGTGGGCGGCCGTGTCCGGGACGCCGCCCAGGCCCTCGCGTGGGGTCCAGGAGGCGCGGATCTCGATCTGGGAGGCCGGGGGCCGCTCCGAGAGACCGCCGAAGTAGTGCGAGCCGGCCCGGGTGACCGTGCCGCTGGGCTGCCCGCAGGACAGGCCGCGGGACTGGAGCGCGCCCGTCAGCCAGGACCAGCACACGTCGGGCAGCAGCGGGTCGGCGGCCATCTCCGGTTCCAGCTCCGCGCGCACCAGCGTCACCAGCCGGAACGAGCCCTGCCAGGCGTCGTGCCCGGCCGGGTCGTGCAGCAGGATGAGCCGGCCGTCCGCCAGGTCCTCGTCACCGTCGACCACGGCGGCCTCCAGCGCGTACGCGAACGGCGCCAGCCGCCGCGGGGCCTTCACCGGGTCGATCTCGATCTGCGGCCTCAACCGCGCGGACCTCAGCGCGTCGACGGCGGCCCGGAACGGCAGCGGAGCCGACTCCGTCGCATCCCGTTCCCCCTCCTTCGGGTCGTCCATCCCGCCAGCGCCGTCCGACAGTCGTCCTTGAGCCGCAGCCATGCGGGGAAGATTAAGGGGAACCGGGCCCCCGCGCAGGGAGAGACACCCGTGCGGCGGACCACTGTCCGGATCCCGTCGCCGCGGAGCGCCCCGAAAACGGCGGTTCGCGGAGGTACCGGGCGCCGCCCCTCCGCGCCGGGGCGGGCCGATCCCCGTGCCGGGCCGGGCCGGGAGCGCTCGCGGACCGTGGGAGACTTTTCGTCGTGAGCGTCATTGACCGCCCCCAGGGCCAGCAACCGACCGCGACCTACGACTCCGCCTTCCTCAGGGCGTGCAGGCGTGAACCCGTGCCGCACACGCCGGTGTGGTTCATGCGGCAGGCCGGGCGCTCGCTGCCGGAGTACCTGAAGGTGCGCGAGGGCATCCCCATGCTGGAGTCCTGCATGCGGCCCGAACTGGTCACCGAGATCACCCTCCAGCCGGTCCGCCGGCACCGGGTGGACGCGGCGATCTACTTCAGCGACATCGTCGTGCCCCTGAAGGCCATCGGCATCGACCTGGACATCAAGCCCGGCGTGGGCCCCGTCGTCGAGAAGCCGATTCGCACCCGCGCCGACCTCGACCGGCTGCGCGAACTGACGCCCGACGACGTCCCGTACGTCACCGAGGCCATCGGGATGCTCACCCGCGAGCTCGGCCCGACCCCCCTCATCGGCTTCGCGGGCGCGCCCTTCACCCTCGCGAGCTACCTCGTGGAGGGCGGCCCCTCCCGCAACCACGAGCACACCAAGTCGATGATGTACGGCGACCCGCAGCTCTGGGCCGACCTGCTCGACCGGCTCGCCGGCATCACCGCCGCGTTCCTGAAGGTGCAGATCGAGGCCGGCGCCTCCGCCGTGCAGCTGTTCGACTCCTGGGTCGGCGCCCTCGCTCCCGCCGACTACCGGCGCTCCGTGCTGCCCGCCTCCGCGAAGGTGTTCCGGGCCGTCGAGGGCTACGGCGTCCCGCGCATCCACTTCGGCGTGGGTACGGGGGAGCTGCTCGGCCTCATGGGCGAGGCGGGCGCGGACGTCGTCGGCGTCGACTGGCGGGTGCCGCTGGACGAGGCGGCGCGGCGGGTCGGCCCCGGCCGGGCCCTGCAGGGGAACCTCGACCCCGCCGTGCTGTTCGCCCCGACCGGGGTCGTGGAGCAGAAGGCGCAGGAGGTGCTGGACGCCGCCGCCGGTCTCGAAGGGCACGTGTTCAACCTCGGGCACGGGGTGCTGCCGTCGATGGACCCGGACGCGCTGACGCGGCTCGTGGAGTACGTGCACGAGCGTTCGGTCCGGTAGGGCCGCCGCTTTCCGGGTGCGGGTTCGCTGTGGCCGGTCGCGCAGTTCCCCGCGCCCCTGACGGGGCGCCCTGAAGGGCGCCGGACTACCAGCGGTGGCCCGCCCTCCTGCCCCACAGGAGGCCCCTCGGCTCCGGCGGGGGCGGGGTGCCGCGGCGCAGGGGCCAGGCCAGGAGCATGCCGGCCAGGAAGCCGACCACGTGGGCCGCGTACGCGACCGTGCCGGCCTCGGAGACGCCCGTACCGGACGAGTACACCGCCTGCAGGCCGAACCAGAAGCCCAGCACGATCCAGGCGGGCAGCCGCAGCGGCAGGAAGATCAGGAACGGCACCAGGACCCAGACCCTGGCCTTCGGGTACAGGACCAGGTACGCCCCCAGCACCCCGGCGATCGCGCCCGACGCGCCGATCAGCGGGTCGCCCGAGTCGGCGTTGACCAGCGCGAAGCCGTACGCCGCCGCGTAGCCGCAGAGCCCGTAGAACAGCAGGTAGCGGACGTGGCCGAGGCGGTCCTCGATGTTGTTGCCGAAGATCAGCAGGAACAGCATGTTGCCCAGCAGGTGCACCCAGCCGCCGTGCAGGAACATCGCCGTCAGGACCGACAGCTGCGGCGACTTGTCGTAGCCGGGCGGGCCGACCACGCAGCCGGGGCCGCCGGCGCCGACCCCCACGTCTCCCGTCGGGACCGTCGTCGGGAGCTGTCCGTGGATCAGCTCCCGCGGCACCGCCGCCCAGTGGTCCAGGAACGCCTGCAGGTGGCACAGCTGGGACAGTCCGCTGCCGCCGGTGAGCGTGCCCGGAGTGATCAGGAAGACCGCGATGTTGGCGGCGATCAGCGCGTACGTCACATAGGGGGTGCGGCGTGCGGGGTTCACGTCGTGCACGGGTATGACCACGGGGGAAGTGTGCCCCTGTTCGGCACGTCTGAACGGGAACGCGGTCGTCCGCGTATGTTCCGGCAACCGTTCTTGGTCCCAGCAACACGTGAGGAACAGGTCATGGACGACCGAGTCGCTCAGCCGCTGATCGCCACACCGGACGGCGAGGCGGAGCTCACCGTGGTACTCCGGCTGTCCTGGGAGGACGTCGCCGCGCTCGGCCAGGAGGCCGGGCGGCTGGCCGCCGGCATGCAGCGGCCCGTGACGCTGGACGAGGCGGCGAGCCACCGGCTGCGGTCGCGGCCGGCCGGCTCGCACGCCCGGTCGGCGCCCGCCGCGGCCATGCCGGCGGCCGCCGCCGCGCCCGCGGTCGGCGGGCCGCCGGTCTCCGCGGTCTCCTCGCTGTCCCGTTCGCCCGGCGAACAGGCCCGGCAGGCCATAGAGAAGATCAACGGCGCACAGGGGGCATGAGCCCGGCGGGCGGCCGGTCCCGTCGACGGGGACCGGCCGTGGTCCGTCAGAGGGACTTCAGTACGCGGACCCGGTCGGCGACGGCCCGGCGGGCGACGTCGCTCGTGAACGCGAGGGAGTCGAACTCGTGCGGGACGCCCGGGTGCAGGTGGAACTCCACGGGTACGCCGGCCCGGCTGAGCAGGGCGGCGTAGGCGAGGTCCTCGTCGCGGAAGACGTCGAGCTGGCCGACCTCGATGTAGGCCGGGGGCAGCCCGCTCGCGTCGTCGAGCCGGGCCGGGGCCGCCGTGGCGGGGACGCCGGGCCCGCCCGCGGCCCCGCCCAGCAGGGCCGGCCACGCGGTACGGCTGTCGTCGTAGGACCACAGCAGGTAGGGCTCGATGTGCGGATCGGGCACGGGGGTGCGGTCGTCGAGCATCGGCATCAGCAGGATCTGCCGGGCGACGGCCGGACCACCGCGGTCCCGGGCGAGGATCGACAGCGCCGCGGCCAGCCCGCCCCCGGCGCTGTCGCCCATCACCCCGATCCGCGCCGGGTCGACGCCCAGTTCGCCGGCGTGCTCGTGCAGCCAGCGCAGGGCGGTGTACGCGTCCTCGACCGGCGTCGGGAACGGATGCTCGGGGGCCCGGCGGTACTCGACCGACAGCATGGGCACGCCACTGGCGGAGACGTAGCGGGCGACGGGTCCGTCGAACAAGTCGATGTGGCCGAAGATGTAGCCGCCGCCGTGGAAGAACAGCACCGCCGGACCCGGCGCGGCGCCGTCCTTGGTGTACCAGCGCATGGCGATCTGCGCGCCGTCGTCGGCGGTGGCCCGGTACTCGCCGGTCGTCACGTCGGCGGGGAAGGGCTGGGCCGCCGACGAGGCACCGATGATCGGCTCCCACAGGGCGCGGCGCGCGGGGACGTCGCCCACGGCCGGCGGCTCGGTGTCCGCCATGGCCAGGGCCATGGGGGCGAACACCTCGGCGAACTCGGGGTCGAAGCTCAGGGACACGGCAGTCTCCTAGACGGTGGCGGGGGAGGGGAGGACGACGGCCTTGCCGGAGATCGGGCTCCTGGCGGCCTCGGCGTGCAGGGCCGGCAGGTCGGCCAGCGGTACCCGCCGGGTGACGGTGACGCGCAGTTCGCCGGAGTCGACCAGCGCCACCAGGCGCGCCAGTTGTGCGGCGTCGCTGTTGACGAAGAGGTCGATGCCGCGCACGCCGCGCTGCTTGTCGTACGGCGCGGGCATCCACACCGTCGTGTTCACCACGACGCCGCCGTCGCGCACCACGGAGGTCAGCGCGGCCAGTTCGATCGGCTCGACGGGTGCGAGGTTGAGCACGGCGTCGACCACCGCGGACAGTTCGGGAACCCCGTGGCCCAGGACCTCGTCGGCGCCGGCCGCCCTGGCCCGCTCGCCGCTGTGCGGGCCGGCCGTGGCGATCACGTGGGCGCCGGCGTGCTTGGCCAGCTGGACGGCGTAGTCGCCGACCGCGCCGCCCGCGCCGTTGATCAGCACGCGCTGACCGGCGGTCAGCCCGGCGTGGTCGAAGAGGGCCTGCCAGGCGGTGAGTCCGGTCAGCGGCAGGGCGGCCGCGTCGGCCAGCGGGATGCTCGTGGGCGCCGGCGCCAGGATCCCGGCGGGGGCGAGGACGTACTCCGCGGCGGCGCCGGCGCCGGTCATCGGCAGGAAGCCGATGACCTGGTCACCCGCTGCGAGGTTGTCCACGCCCTCGCCCAGCGCCTCGACCGTGCCCGCGACGTCGATGCCGGGGGTGTGCGGCAGGGCCACCGGGATGGGGCCCTGCATGGCGCCCGCGCGAATGGTGGCGTCGACCGGGTTGAACGAGGTCGCGGCGACCCGGAGCAGGACCTGCCCCGCGGCGGGTACCGGCTTGTCCACGTCCTCGTGGCGCAGGACGTCCGGGGATCCGTACGCGTGGAAACGCACTGCCTTCATGGCATGCCTCGGCTTTCGTAGGGGTGTGCGTGACGGGAGAAATGCTTCGATTTTGAAGCACTGTGAGGCCTGGGCATGCTCCGGTCGCGAAGCGATGCCTTCAGGGGTGAGGGGGCCGGCAGGGCCTAGTCGGCGGAGACCAGGAGCCGGAGTTTGTCGTGGCTGGGGGAGCCCGGCACGGCGGTGAAGACCAGCAGCGTCTGGTACTGCTCGGGATCCAGCAGCAGCTCGGCGTACAGCTCCAGCTCCCCCAGTTCGGGGTGCAGGTAGCGCTTGAGGTCGTGGTGGTGGGTCACGCCCACCTCGTGCAGCCGCCAGATGTTCGCGAACTCGGGACTGGCCTCCAGGAGCGCCGCGACGATCTCACCGGCCCGGCCCGTGGGGTCCGCCGTGTACGCCTCCCGGATCTCCGCGGCGAAGACCCTGCCCCGTATCGGATGGTCCTCGACGGGATAGATGTCGCGTATCCGCGGATCGCCGGTGAACCAGCGGTAGACCAGGTAACGGGACAGGCCCGAGTACCGGGTGAAGTCGCCGAGCAGCGCGATCGCCGGACGCGTCTGCAGCAAGGTCTCGCCGAACCGTGACAGCACGACGGCGGGCACGTCCGAGAGCCCGGCGACGATCCGCATCATCGTGGGACCGACGTGGTCGTCGCGCAGGATCCGCCGCGGCGTCGACAGACCGCCGAGGACGAACAGGTGGTCGCGCTCGCTCAGGTTCAGGCGCAGGGCCCGGGCGAGCGCGACGAGCATCCGCTCCGACGGCGCCGGACCGCGCTGCTGCTCGATCCTGCCGTAGTAGTCGGCCGACATGCCGGCCAGCGCGGCCACCTCCTCGCGCCGCAGGCCGCCGGTGCGGCGCCGCTGCCCGCGGGGCAGCCCGACGTCCTCCGGCTGCAGTGCCTCACGACGCGCGCGGAGGAAATCCGCCAGCAACGCCCGGTCCATCGTCCGGCCTCCTCTGTTCGACAGGGCAATCCTGGCGTCGACCGGGAGGCGGGTGAAGGGCAACTTTATCCGGGGACCGATTGTCCCCGGCTGAGCGGCGGCGCACCGGCGGCCGGGGAGGCGTTCCCTACGGGGTCGTTCCCTACGGTGTCGTCCCTGGGGGCCCTACGGGGTGGTCCTGCGCAGGGCCGAGACCGCCTGGCGGGCCGCCACCAGGATGGGGTCCCAGACCGGGGAGAACGGCGGGGCGTAACCGAGGTCCAGGGACGTCATCTGCTCCACCGTCATGCCCGCCGTCAGCGCCACCGCGGCGATGTCCACGCGCTTGCCCGCGCCCTCGCCGCCGACGATCTGGACCCCCAGGAGGCGGCCGGTGCGCAGCTCGGCCAGCATCTTCACCGTCATCGGGTCGGCGTCCGGGTAGTAGCCCGCACGGCTCGTCGCCTCGATGGTGACCGACTCGAACCGCAGGCCCGCCCGGTGCGCGTCCTTCTCCCGCAGGCCGGTGCGGGCGATCTCCAGGTCGCAGACCTTGCTCACCGCCGTGCCGACGACGCCCGGGAACGTGGCGTAGCCGCCGGCGACGTTCGAGCCGATCACCTGGCCGTGCTTGTTGGCGTGGGTGCCCAGCGCGATGTGGCGTTCGCTGCCCGAGACCAGGTCGAGGACCTCGACGCAGTCGCCGCCCGCCCAGATGTCCTCGTGGCCGCGCACCCGCATCGCCAGGTCCGTCAGCAGCCCCCGGTGCGTGCCCAGCGGCAGCCCCGCCGCCTCGGCGAGCGCCGTCTCCGGCCGCACCCCGATGCCGAGGACCACCACGTCCGCCGGGTACTCGGCGTCCTCGGTGACGACCGCGCGGACCCGGCCGCCCTCACCGGTGAGGATCTTGGTGACCTCGGCGTCGTTCACCATCGTGATGCCCAGGCCCTCCATGGCGTCGTGCACCAGGCGGCCCATGTCCGGGTCGAGCGTCGCCATCGGCTCCGTGCCGCGGTTGACGACCGTCACCTCGTACCCGCGGTTGATCATCGCCTCGGCCATCTCCACGCCGATGTAGCCCGCGCCGATGACGACCGCGCGGCGGCCCTCCGTGCGGCTCAGCGTGTCGAGGAGGGCCTGGCCGTCGTCGAGGGTCTGCACCCCGTGCACCCCGGGGGCGTCGATGCCGGGCAGCGGCGGCCGCACCGGGCGGGCGCCCGTCGCGATCACGAGCTTGTCGTACGGGGTCCACTCCTCGGCCCCGGACTCCAGGTCGCGCGAGCGCACCCGGCGGCCGTCCACGTCGAGTTCCGTGACCTCCGTGCGCATCCGCAGGTCGATCCCGCGCGCCCGGTGCTCCTCGGGCGACCGCGCGATCAACTGGTCCCGGTCCGCCACGTCGCCGCCCACCCAGTAGGGGATGCCGCATGCGGAGAAGGAGCTGAAGTGCCCCCGCTCGAAGGCGATGATCTCCAGCTCGTCGGGGCCCTTCAGCCGGCGCGCCCGGGACGCGGCGGACATGCCCGCCGCGTCCCCTCCGACGACCACCAGACGCTCTTTCGTACGGTTCCCGTGGCTCATGCTCATGCGAACACGCTACGGGCGACCGGCGTTTCAGTCCCCCTCGGGTGCACTCCCGGCGACTCCGCCGCGCGATGTCCGGCCACGCAGGAAACGCATCCAGAGGAACAGCAGCAGCGCCGCACCCACCAGGAACGGCAGCACCGCGCCCACCGCCAGGGCGATCCAGCGGAACATGGTGACGAACGCGTCCCAGCCGCCGCCGAGCGCGTCCGCGAAACCGGGCTCGTCGTCCTCCTGGGCCTGCTTCACCGGCGTCTCGGACAGGGACAGCGTGATCGTGGCCAGGCTCGTGCGGTCCTTCAGGGAGGCCTGCCGGGCCAGCAGCGACTCCAGGTCGGCCTGCCGGGTGCTCAACTCGCCCTCCAGCGTGACCACGTCGCTCAGCTTGGAGGCCCGGTCCATCAGCTCGCGGATGCGCGCCACGCTGGCCCGCTGAGAGGTGATCCGGCTCTCCACGTCGACGACCTGCTCCGTGACGTCCTCCGCGCTCGCCTTGCGGTCGACGAGCCTGCCCGAGCCCTCCAGCTCCGCCAGCACCTCCTCGTACTCCGCGGCCGGGACCCGCAGGACCACACGGGAGCGCTCGTGGCCCTCGGAGTCGCGGTCCGTGGTCTCCTCGCCGACCACACCGCCCGCGTCCTCCACCGCGGTGCGGGCCGCGGCGAGGGACTTGGGCACGTCCTTGACCCGCACGGTCAGGGAAGCGATGTGGACGACGTGGACGACCGGTCCCGGGGCCGCCGAGGCCCGCCCGCCGCCGGAGCCCTTCGCGCCGTCCGCCTGGCTCGCGGCGCCGCGGTCGAACCCGGCCGCGCCGGACCCGGCCTCCTCGGCGCCCGGACCGGCGGCCTTGTCCGAGCTGGACCCGGAGTCGCCGTCGCCCGCGGAACACCCCGTCAGGGCGAGCGCGCCCGCGAGCAGCAGCGCCGGGAGCAGCCTGAGGGATCGGGCTCGGGATCGGGATCGGGATCGGTACCTGGTCGTGTCGCTGCCGCGCGTCTGCATGTGGCTTACCCCCGAAGGCGTCGTGACGACTGTCGTGATGACTGACGTTCCTTCGACGCCGGAGCCGCCGGGGACGTTGGCCCGTTCCGGTCCCGAACCGGTCACGGTCAGGACTCGCCGGGGTAGCGGAGGAGCACGGACGGGGTCTGGAAGAGTGGGGGGATGCACGCAGACACACATACGGGCACGGACCGGGCGGCGGATACGAGTCCGGGGCACGCCGTCGTCATCGGGGGCGGCATCGCCGGTCTGGCCGCCGCCCACCGGCTCCTCGACGGCGGCGTCCGCGTCACCGTCCTGGAGGCCTCGCAGCGGCTCGGCGGCAAGCTCCTGCCGGGCACGGTCGCCGGCGCCCGGGTCGACCTCGGCGCCGAGTCGATGCTCGCGCGCCGCCCCGAGGCGGTGGCGCTCGCCCGCGAGACGGGCCTCGCCGACCGGCTCCTCCCGCCGACGACGGCGGGCGCCTCCATCTGGACGCGCGGCGCGTTGCGGCCCATGCCCAAGGGACACGTCATGGGGGTCCCGGCGGACGCGGCCGCCCTCGCCGGGGTCCTCTCCGACGAGGGGTTGCGCCGCATCGGGGACGACCGCGACCTGCCCCGCACGGAGATCGGCGACGACGTGGCGGTGGGCGATTACGTCGCTCGGCGCCTGGGCCGTGAGGTCGTCGACCGGCTCGTCGAGCCCCTGCTCGGCGGCGTCTACGCGGGCGACGCGTACCGCATCTCGATGCGCTCGGCCGTCCCGCAGCTCTTCGAGGCGGCCCGCACGCACGCCTCGCTCACCGAGGCCGTCCGCGGGATCCAGCAGAGAGCGGCGGACAATCCGGCGGCGGGCCCGGTCTTCATGGGCATCGAGGGCGGCGTCGGCCGACTGCCGCTCGCCGTGGCTGAGTCGGTGCGCGCGCGGGGCGGCGAGATCCTCACGGGCGCACCGGTGACGGAGCTGCGGCGGGYGGCCGGCGAGGCGGCCGGCGGCGGGCCGCGCGGGCGCTGGCGGGTCGTCGCCGGCGACCGGGTGCTGCGGGCCGACGCCGTCGTGGTGGCGGTGCCCGCCGGCGCCGCCGCCGCGCTGCTCGGCGCCGAGGCCCCCGCGGCGGCGGCCGAGCTGGCGGCCGTCGAGTACGCGTCCATGGCGCTGATCACCCTCGCCTACCGGCGCGACGCGGTCGCCCTCCCCGCGGGCAGCGGCTTCCTGGTGCCGCCCGTCGACGGGCGCACCATCAAGGCGTCGACGTTCGCGTCCCAGAAGTGGGGCTGGATCGCCGCGGAGAACCCGGACCTGGTGCTCCTGCGCACGTCGGTGGGCCGGTACGGGGAGACGGAGGTCCTCGGCCGCGAGGACGCCGAGCTCGTCGAGGTGTCGCGGCACGACCTGCGCGAGGCCACCGGGCTCACCGCGGAGCCCCTGGAGACCCGGGTGACGCGCTGGGACGACGGCCTGCCCCAGTACCCGGTCGGGCACCACGCGCGCGTGACCCGCATCCGCGAGCACGTCGGCAAGCTGCCGGGCCTCGCGGTGTGCGGCGCGGCGTACGACGGTGTGGGCATCCCGGCCTGTGTGGCCAGCGCGAACGCCGCCGTGGACGCGCTGCGGGGCGACGGCCGGCCGCTGGACGCGCTGACCGCGAACCCGGTGCAGAGTCTGCACGGGGGAGCGGGAGAATAGCCCCATGAGTGACGACGCCCCCACCACCGGCCCGGCCAGGACCCCGAACGCCGGCAAGAAGGCCAAGGACCTCAACGAGGTCATCCGCTACACCCTCTGGTCCGTGTTCAAGCTGCGCGACGTGCTCCCCGAGGACCGTGCCGGCTACGCGGACGAGGTCCAGGAGCTGTTCGACCAGCTCGCCGCCAAGGACGTCACCGTCCGCGGCACGTACGACGTGTCGGGGCTGCGCGCCGACGCCGACCTGATGGTCTGGTGGCACGCCGAGACCGCGGACCAGCTCCAGGAGGCGTACAACCTCTTCCGCCGCACGAAGCTGGGGCGCGCCCTGGAGCCGGTCTGGTCGAACATGGCGCTGCACCGGCCGGCGGAGTTCAACCGGTCGCACGTGCCGGCGTTCCTCGCGGACGAGACGCCGCGGGACTACATCAGCGTGTATCCGTTCGTGCGGTCCTACGACTGGTACCTGCTGCCCGACGAGGACCGGCGCCGGATGCTCGCCGACCACGGGAAGATGGCCCGCGGCTACCCCGACGTGCGCGCCAACACGGTCGCCTCGTTCTCGCTCGGCGACTACGAGTGGATCCTCGCCTTCGAGGCCGACGAGCTGTACCGCATCGTCGACCTCATGCGGCACCTGCGGGCGTCGGAGGCGCGGATGCACGTCCGTGAGGAGGTCCCGTTCTACACGGGCCGCCGCAAGTCGGTCGCCGATCTGATCGCCGACCTGGCCTGATCGTTTTTAGGGGCGCGGGGAACTGCGCGCTCAGCCCCCACCGGGGGTCGTGTGCCGACTGCCGGCCGGTGGGGGCTGAGCGCGCAGTCCCCGTGCGTACCCGCCCCCCGTTCGGTGACCAGCGCGGAGCCCGCGAGCCGCCGGTGCATCTCCAGCGCACCGGAGTACGGCGTCGCCGCGTCCCGCTCGGCGGCCAGGAGCAGCGTCGGCGGCAGCTCACCGGGGACCGTGCGGACGTCGAGCGGACGGCGCCGCGGCAGCGGCCAGTACGCGCACGGCAGGTTCGTCCAGGCGTTGGACCAGGTCTCGAAGGGCGCCACGCGCGCCTGGCGGGTGTGGTCGCGGTCCCAGGTGCGCCAGTCCCGCGGCCAGGGCGCGTCGTTGCATTCGACGGCCGTGTAGACCGCCTTGCCGTTCTCCTGCTCCTGCGCCGCGTCCTGGTGCGGCCCCGCCTGCCGTACCAGCGGCTTCGGGTCGCCCTTCAGGTACGCGGAGAGCGCCGCCGCGCGCTGCGGCCAGTAGTCGTCGTAGTAGCCGGTGTCCAGGAACGCGCCCTGCAGCTGCGCCGGGCCGACCACACCGCCCGCCGGTTCGGCCGCCAGCCGTGCCTTCGCCCGCTCGTAACTGCGCCGCACCTCCTCCGGCGTGCGGCCCAGCCCGTACACCGCGTCGTGCCGGGCCGTCCAGGCGCGGAAGTCGGCCCAGCGGCGCTCGAAGGCGGCCGACTGGTCGAGGTTGTTGCGGTACCAGACCTTCGCCGGGTCCGGGTTCACGACCGAGTCGAGGACCATGCGGCGCACGTGCGAGGGGAACAGCTCCGCGTACAGCGCCCCGAAGTACGTGCCGTAGGACGCCCCCATGAAGGTCAGCCTCCGCTCGCCCAGGGCGGCGCGCAGGACGTCCAGGTCGCGGGCGTTGTTGAGGGAGGAGAAGTGCCTGATCGTCCGGCCCGACCGCTCGACGCACCCCCGCGCGTACGCCTTCGCCCGTGCGATGCGCTCCTTCTTGTACGACTGCGACGGGTGCGCCGGCGCCGGTGCGGGCCCCCGGTGCAGGGTCTTCGGGTCCTGGCAGGACAGCGGCGCCGAGCGGCCCACCCCGCGCGGGGCGTACCCGACGAGGTCGTACGCCGCGGCGATGCGCTTCCACTCCGGGACCATGCCGACCAGCGGGAAGTACAGGCCGGACGCGCCGGGGCCGCCCGGGTTGAACACGAGGGAGCCCTGCCGCGGCACGGACCGCCCGCCGTCCTTGCCGGTGGCCTTCACCCGGCTGACGGTCAGCTCGATCCGCTTGCCGTCGGGGTGCGCGTAGTCGAGGGGGACCGTCACCGTGCCGCATTGGAGGGTGCCCGGGCCGTCCTGGTCCTCGGAGCACGTCCCGAAGCGGATGCCGTCGGCGGCGGCGCGTGCGGCGGCGACCGCCGTGCCGTGCCGTTCGGCGAGCCCGGGCGGTGCGCCGCCTGCGGGAGCGGCGGCGACGGCGGTCAGGAGCAGGGCCCCGGCTGTTCCGTGGAGCACGGCGGCGCGCATCGTGTTCTCTTTCCCCTCCTCGGTGCACGGCCCGGTGCACGGTCGGCTGTGACAGAAGGGATGGTTCGTCCGGCGCCGGGCGAAGTAAAGGACCGGCTCGCGGACGCGGCCACGATGACCCCGATGCGCGTCCGGCGTGCGCCGGGGCGCCCTCCGGGGCAGGTCCTACACGTGCGGCTCGCGGTGTCCGAAGGCCGCCCGCAGGTGCGGCTCACCGACCGCGCGGACGCCGCGCACGGCCACCGTGGTCAGGTACGTGCGGTCGTCGCTGTCGGGGTCCGCGCGACGGGTCAGGGCGCCGAGCAGGCGCTGCCCGGCCGGGGACGCCCAGCGGGTGTACGGGTGGACCTCGATGCGGGCGATGGCCAGGCAGCTCAGCGTGAGGACGAGGGGCAGCAGGAACCAGAGGGCCACCAGCGTCCGTTCGCGCGGGTCGGGCGAGGGCGTCAGCAGCGCCACGGCGGCCAGTACCGGTACGGCCACCGCCGCCGCCCGCACCTGGCGCACGGCGCCCGCCACGGTGGTGCGGGCGCCGTCCGGCAGGGCGAGGCCCGCCGCGACGAGCCGGTCGGCGAGGGCGCGTACGGACTCGGCGGCGGCCGCGCTCGTACGGACCGGCGCTATCCGGGACTGGCCGTCGGGGCCGATCGCACCCAGCACCGAGCGCTCCATGTCGTCCCGGCCGCGCGGGTCCACGACGGTCGCCCAGCCGGTGTGCGCGAGCAGCAGCCGGCGCTGGCGGGCCATCGACACGAGCGTCAGCTCGGCGACCCGCGCGGGGCCGCCCGACAGGAACGCGGCCTCGTAGAGCGTCAGGCCGCGGTCGTCGTGCGCGTGCGCCTCGTCCGCGGCGGCGGCGCGGACCGAGGCCAGGCACAGGCGCGTACAGGCGATGCCTGCCGCGGCCCACGCCAGGAGAAGGAGGAGGACCCAGAGCATGCGGTTTTTCTATGCGACGGAGGCCGGGCGGCGCCACGGCTTGTTCACAATCCGGACGAAGCATCGCCCTTCTGTGGCGTTCCGCGGCGGCGGCCTTTCGATTGCCGTCGTGGGCCGGACGGTTACCGTCGCAACAGGACCCGCCGGGTGGCGCGTGCCAGGCGGGCCGCCGGGCGCCGCGACAGCGGGGCGGGGCCCGAGCGCTCCCACCACCAGTCGCTGAGCCGCTGCCGCACGGCCGTGTCCTCGACGCGCGCGTCGAACAGCAGGTGCGCGGCGAAGTCGAGCGCGTCACGTCGGTAGCCGCCGGTCATGGGGTGGCCGTGCGCGTACGCCAGGAAGGCCTCGCGGTAGGACCCGGCGAGGATCTCCGGCAGTTCCGGGGCGAGTTTGGCCACCACGTCGGCCCGCTTGCCCGCGAGCGCCCGCGCCTGCACGGCCAGCCGCGTCCGGTCGAACCCCTCGGGCACGGGGGTCCCGCCGACGAGCGCGGACAGCAGGGCGGTCTGAGCGAGGGCGAGCCGCTGCCGCGCGGGTTCGGTGGCGGCGCCGGCCTCCGGGGGCGCGGCGGTGACGGCGGCGGCGCTCTTCCCCGAAGTGCTCTTCCGCGAGGCGGTCTTCCGCGAAGCGCTCCCGCCCGGGGCGTCCGTCCTCGGGGGGTTCTTCTCCAGCGTCTCGCGGATCGCGCGCAGTTCGCCTTCCAGTTCGGCCGGCTCCGGGAAGTTCTCGTCGCGTTCCAGGAGCACGCCCGGCGGGCGGACGCGGGAGGAGAGCTCGGCGAGGACGTCCAGGACCGCCTGCGGCACGGGGTGCGCGTGGCTGTCGTGCCAGACGCCGTCCCGCTCGAAACCGCCGGCGACGTGGACGTACGCGATGGCCTCGACAGGCAGTTCGTCGAGCGCCTTCACCGGGTCCTCGCCGCGGTTGACGTGATTGGTGTGGAGGTTGGCCACGTCGATGAGCAGGCGCACGCCGGTCCGGTCGACCAGGTCGTACAGGAACTGGCCCTCCGTCATCTCCTCGCCGGGCCAGGAGATCAGGGCCGCGATGTTCTCCACCGCGAGCGGCACCGGCAGGGCGTCCTGGGCGATGCGGACGTTCTCGCACAGCACGTCCAGGGCGTCCCGCGTGCGGGGCACCGGCAGCAGGTGCCCGGCCTCCAGCAGCGGCGAGGCGGTCAGCGCCCCGCCCGCCCGGACGAACGCGATGTGCTCGGTGACCAGCGGGGCGCCGAGGGCCTCGGCCCGGGCGGCCAGGTCGGCGAGCCTGTTCTCGGCGGGGCGGTCGGCGCCGCCGAGTCCGAGCGACACCCCGTGCGGGACCACCGTGACACCGCGCTCGCGCAGGCGCAGCAGTGCGTCGGGGAGGTGCCCCGGGCAGACGTTCTCGGCGACGGCCTCGACCCAGTCGATGCCGGGCATGCGCTCCACGGCCTCGGCGATCTCCGGCCGCCACCCGATTCCCGTACCCAACTGCTTCATCGTTCCCCCTCCTGCACCACGGCTGCACCAGGACCTGTGTGTCGTCTCCTTCGACGGACGTGCGTTCCGGCGTGACCGGGTGATGGCCCCGCGGAACGGGGCCGAACCCATCGGCGGGGACGTTCAGAGCAACATTTGAGGTTCGCGGGCCTCGGGCGGGCCCGCCCGAGGCCTACTGCGCGGGCGCCGAGGCGTCCGGGTCCTCGGGGTCGGGCCGGTTCGTGTTGACCGTGCCGGGCTCGCCGGGGGAGGGCCGCGACGTGGTGGCGATGTCACCGGTCGCCTCGGCGGGCGGCGCCGAGGGGGGCGTCACGCCCGCGGCGGGCGGCGGCGGGCCGCTCGGGCTGGCCGTGGTACCGGCCACCGAGTCGTTGGCGATGGCCTCGAAGTCGACCGCGCCGGTCTTCTCCAGCACCGTGATGTGGTCGAGCACGGTCTGGTTGGCGTCCGAGGCGAGCTGGCGCACCAGCGTGTTGCGCGTCTGGTTCCGCACCGCGCCGATCGCCGGGAAGATCTTGCCGTGCGCGGAGCGCAGCAGGTTCGCCCAGACCTTCGGGTAGTCCGCCTCGCTCGCGTTGGTCATCTGCTGCAGCCAGCCCTGCTGCTGCTCGTTGGGCTGGTTCGGCAGTTCGACGCCGAGCTCCCGCGCGMCCACCCGCACCCGCTTGTCGAGGTCGGTGTGGCCGACGATCAGGTGGTCGGCGGCTTCCTTCATCGCGGGGCTGGGGTTGCGTTCGAGGGCCTGCTGCCCGGCGGGGAGCTCCCACAGTCCCGCCAGCCGCACCCGGACGATCAGGTCCCGGTCGGTGGCGGTGAGCGGCCCGTACTTCGTTTGGACGGTACCGGCGGCGAGGTTCGCCGGTCCCGTCCCGGCGCGGTCGGCGTACGACCACACGGGGAACGCGAGCGCGCCCAGCGTGCCCACGAGTGCCACGATGACGAGGGCCGTACCGTTGATACGACGCACAGGTGCCTCCGGATTTTTACCAACTGGTCGTTGGGAATCTGTACTTGGCCAGCGCCAGAAGATACGTACGGGGCGGCCGGAGCGTTCAACGGTTCATGTTCGCTCCGTCACAGTGCTCACACAGGTCCGCGTCGATCAGGGCGCAGTGCCGGGTGGTCGGCGACCACCGTGCAGGAGCCCGGGGCGATCTCCGTGAAGCCCGCGTCGCGTACCAGCGGCAGGCCGCTGGTCACGAGCTGCTCCCAGCGCAGCGGGTCGGCGGTGCGCACGGCCAGCGGGAAGCCCGCCTCGCGCCAGGCCGTGCGGTCCGCCTCCGGCAGCTCCCACCAGGCGAGCTGGGCGCCGTGGCCGGCCTGGGCCATCGCCTTGCCGGCCGACATGTCCAGGTCGGGGCTCAGCCAGAGCACGGGCGCGGTGCCGTCGGGGTCCGCCGGCCGCTCCGGGTCGTCGAGGTCCGTGCCGGAGACCTGGAGGCGGGCCAGGTCCTTGGGCCAGCCGTCCAGCGGGACCGGCGGGAAGACGCGGACCTCGGCCGACTTGCCGGTGACGGTGATGCCGGGCAGGGCCTCCGCGCGGCGCCACTCGGCGCCGCGGGCTCGCCGGACGACCTTGCGGATGCGGGCGTCCTGCCAGTCGTGGACCGCCTGCGCCCACTCGCCCTCGCCGAGCGCGCGCTCGTCGCTCAGGAGGACCAGGACGGCGCGGGCCGCGGTCTCCAGGGCGTCCGTGCGGGCCGGTGGTTCGTTCCGCTCGATCCGGACGACCAGGGGCAGCACGAACTGGGGTGCCTCGTCGCGGGCGGTCTGCTCGTGTCTGAAGGGGCTGTCCTGGGTTTCTTCGCTGCTCACGGGTCCAGTCTGCCAGCGGTTCGCTCCGCGGGTTGGGCTGGTGTTCGGGTGCGGGTCCGGTGGGGGCCGGCCGCGCAGTTCCCCGCGCCCCTGAAAGACTGCGCAGTTCCCCGCGCCCCTGAAGGGCTAGGCCGCGTTCAAGCGGGACAGTTCTTCCTCCGACAGTTTCAGTTCTGCGGCAGCCGCCGAGTCTCGGATCGTTTCCGGGCGGGAGGAGCCCGGGATCGGGATCGTCACCGGGGCCTTCGCGAGGATCCAGGCCAGGCACACCTGCTGCGGGCTCACCCCGTGCCCGTCCGCCACCTCCGCGAAGACGGCGTAGCGCGAACCCAGTTCGCCGGCGTTCGAGATGCCGCCCAGCGGGCTCCACGGCAGGAACGCGATGCCCAGCTCCGCGCACAGCTCCAGCTCCGGCTCGCTGGAGCGGAAGGCGGGCGAGAACTGGTTCTGCACGCTCACCAGCCGGCCGCCGAGGATCTCGGAGGCCTGCCGGATCTGCGCGGGGTTCGCGTTGGAGATGCCCGCGTGGCGGATCTTGCCCGCGTCCAGCAGGTCGCGGATCGCGCCGACCGACTCCTCGTACGGGACCTTCGGGTCCGGGCGGTGGAACTGGTAGAGCCCGATGGCCTCGACGCCGAGCCGCTCCAGCGAGGCGTCGCAGGCCCGCTTCAGGTACTCCGGCGAACCGTCGAGCGTCCACGAGCCGTCGCCCGGACGCAGGTGGCCGCCCTTCGTGGCGATCAGCACGTCGGAGGTGTCGCCGCCGTAGGAGGCCACCGCGCGGGCGATCAGGGACTCGTTGTGGCCGACCTCGTGCGCGTCCCGGTGGTAGGCGTCCGCGGTGTCGATGAGCGTGACGCCCGCGTCCAGCGCCGCGTGGACGGCGGCCACCGAGCGCTCTTCGTCCGGGCGCCCCTCGATCGACATGGGCATCCCGCCCAGACCGATCGCTCCGACCTGGACGTCACCGATGGTGCGTGTCTGCATGGAGGTTCCTCCTGGGGACTCGTTCGGTACGCTCCAGCCTCCTCCGTGCGGTTTTGGCCGTCCAACAAGAAGATGCGATCGCTTTGAGCGCCGGTGCTGCTGAATGCCGGCGGCCGGCCGGGGCGCGGCTCAGATCAGCTCCGACACCTTCACGAACCGGTACCCGCGCTCACGCAGTTCGGGGACGAGCGTGCGCAGGGCCTCCTCGGTCGCCGGGGCCGCGCTGCGCGTGCAGTGCATGACGACCACGGAACCGGGCCGCACCCCGTCCAGCACCTGGCGCGCCACGGCCCGCGCGTCCGTCGCGAAGGCGTCCCCGCTGACCACGTCCCACTGCACGGCGGTCACCCCGGTGGCGGCCAGCGCCTTCAGCGCCCGGCGGTCGTAGCACCCGCCCGGGAAGCGGAAGTACGGCATCGGGTGCGCGATCCCCGCCCTGCGGAACGCGGCGAACGCCCGCTCCACGTCCGCCCGCATCTCTGCCGCGGGGACGGTCGGCAGCCCGTAGCAGTCGTCGGTGAAGGCGTGGTGGCTGTAGGAGTGGTTCGCGACCTCGAAGAGGGGGTCCCGCCCGATGGCGCGCGCCTGCCGGGGGTACTCCTCGGCCCACCGCCCCGTCATGAACACGGTCGCCGGCACCCGCAGCCGCCGCAGCGTCGCGATCAGCCGCGGATTGTCGAACCGCTCGCCGGCGGCCGCCCGGGCCCCCTGGTCGGCCGTCATGTCGGCGTCGAAGGTCAGGGCGACGGTCCTGTCGCGGGCCCGGGCCGCCCGCATGAAGACGGGGGTCAGTCCGCCAGGACCCGGGGCGAGGGTGGGCG
>NZ_VDFC01000015.1:100805-134446 GCF_008369065.1 Streptomyces apricus
GTGCCATCCGCCCCGCCCCTGCCGCCCTTGCGGCCCTTCCTGTCCTTGCTGTCCTTCTTGGCCATCGCGCATCCCTTCGGGGCGGTTCTCTCGATCCTGCGCCGCGGGGGCGGGGGCCGCTACCCGCGGCGCACCCGCCCCCGGACCCGGCGACCGTCACGGCCGCCGGGTGCCCCGGGAACCGCAGGCCGCTACCTGTGCCAGGGGCCCGTCACCGCGAACGTCGTCCCCGGGGTGTAGCAGTTCACGTACATCGTCCTGCCGTCCGGGGAGAAGGTGACGCCCGCGAACTCGCCCCACTCCGGCTCGTCCTCGGTGCCGATGTTCTGGCGGCCCCGGGCCATCGGGTACACCTCGCCGCGCCGGGTCACGCCGTACACGTGCTGTGCCCCGCCGCCGTCCTCGCACACCATCAGGCCGCCGCTGGGGGCCAGGCAGATGTTGTCGGGGGACTCGCCGGGCAGCTGCACGTCCGTGTCCGGGCCGAAGACGATCACCAGGGTGAGCCGGCGGGCCGCGGGGTCGTAGCGCCAGATCTGGCCGTAGTGGTCGGCCGCCGAGCCCTCGCTGCTGTGCGCGAAGGACGACACGAAGTACACGCAGGAGCCGCCCCAGTAGCAGCCCTCCAGCTTCTGCGCGTGCGTGATGCCCTTGGGCCCGAAGTCCTGCAGCCTGATGGGCGTCTCGGCCGCCAGCGGGTCCGGTACGTCGACCCACTCGATGCGGTCGAAGGTCGCCCCGGTCTCCTGGATCGAGGAGAGGTCCGGGACGCCCGGCACGCGCATGGCTTGGAGCCGGCCGCCCGCGCGCAGCGAACCGCGCCCGCCCTCGGGCTTGTTCGGCAGGAACCGGTAGAAGAGGCCGAACGGCTTGAGGAAGGCGTCCTCGGTCTCGTAGACGATGCCGCGCTTCGGGTCGACGGCGATCGCCTCGTGCTGGAAGCGGCCCATGGCGGTCAGCGGTACCGCCCCGGTGCGGTGGGGGTCCACCGGGTCGACCTCGAAGATGAAGCCGTGGTCCTTGGTGTAGCCGTTCGTGCCGGCCTTGTCCTCGGTCTCCTCGCAGGTCAGCCAGGTGCCCCAAGGCGTCGGACCGCCCGCGCAGTTGACGGCGGTACCGGCGATCGCGACCCGCTCGCCGATCACGTTCCCGCGCTGGTCCAGGGTCAGCGCCGTACAGCCGCCCTTGCCCATCGGGTCGTAGGTGAGGCCGTCGACCGTCGGGACCCCGATCTTCCCGGTGACGCGGTTCTCGTGGTTGCGGACCAGGTGGACCCGGCCGTGTCTGCCGGCGAAGGCGGCCATGCCGTCGTGGTTGCTGGGCACCTGGCCCTCGCCGGAGCGCAGTTCGTCGCCCTCGCGGGACAGCACCCGGTAACGGAAACCTTTCGGCAGGTCCAGCAGACCGTCCGGGTCCGGGACCAGGGGCCCGTATCCGGAGTGGCCCAGCGCGGCGGCCGTACCGGTGAAGAGCTCCGACACGGCCCCGGTGAAGGCGATGCCCACCCCGAGGGCCCCGGAGCGGGCGAGCACTTCGCGTCGTGTTGCGGACATGGGACAACCTTCCTGTTGGCGGACAGGAGTATGTGACCGCCTGTGTGTATCACGTGGTCCCGGTCACGTGAACCACGCGCGTAGCGTGGCGTTCCCCGGGACGACGGGATGTCCCGGACACACCGGACGGCCCGTCCCGCGACCCCTGCCGGGTCGCGGAACGGGCCGCGGGTTCCTGCGCGCGGACGTCTAGGGCGAGGTGACCTTCACCGGCTCCGTGCCCTTCGCGCTGTGCCGCTGCGCCCAGTTCTCCAGCGCCGTGCGGCACGCGTGGTCGAGGTGGTGCAGGCCCGACAGGTCCACCGTCACCGGGCGGTCCTTGGGCAGCGCCTCCAGGTCGTCGAGTATCTTCGGCAGCCGCAGGAAGGTGGCGTTGCCCGACAGGTACGCCTGCACCGGCCCCGCTCCCTTGTCTATGACCTCCAGCTTGATGTGCGAGGCCTCCCAGGCCGTCTTGGCGACGGCGAGCGCGAGCCCGATCAGCACGCCCTCGAACATGTTCACCGCGACGATCGACACGGCGGTGACCACCAGGATCACCGCCTCGCCCCGGTTGCCGCGCCACAGCGCCGCGAGCGAGCGCAGCGGGATCAGCTTCCAGCCCGCGTGCACCAGGACGCCGGCGAGCGCGGGCAGCGGGATGTACGCGAGCGCGGCCGGCAGCAGCGCCGCGAACAGCAGCAGCCACACGCCGTGCAGCACCCGGGACGCCTTCGTGCGGGCGCCCGCGCTCACGTTCGCGGAGCTGCGCACGATCACGGCGGTCATCGGCAGCGCGCCGAGCAGCCCGCAGACCGTGTTGCCCGCGCCCTGCGCCATCAGCTCCTTGTCGTACTGGGTGCGCGGCCCGTCGTGCAGCCGGTCCACGGCGGCGGCGCTGAACAGCGACTCCGCCGACGCGATCAGCACGAACGCCAGGATCGTGCCGAGCACGCCCACGCTCGCCAGTCCGCCGAGGGCGTCGAGGCCGGGCAGCTGGATCGAGTCGAGCAGCCCGCGCACCTCCACCGTCGCCACCGGCAGGTCGAACACCAGGGCCGCCAGCGTCGCGAGCGCCACCGCGGCGAGCGCCCCCGGCACCGTACGGGCCTTCGCCGGCAGGTACTTCCACAGCACCAGGACGGCGACGGTGGCGGCGCCGACCGCGACCGAGGTCAGCGCGGTGGCCGACCCGGCGGAGTCGGCGACCAGCCCCGGCAGCCCGGCGAGCTTGTCCAGGCCCGACGCGGGGGCCTCGGCGCCGGCCACCGAGTAGAGCTGGCCCGCGATGAGGACCAGGCCGATCCCCGCCAGCATGCCCTCGACGACGGCCACCGAGATGGCCCGGAAGTAGCGGCCCAGCCGCAGCGCGCCCATGCCCAGCTGGATCAGGCCGGTGACGAGCACGATGACGCCGAGCACGGCCAGCCCGTACGAGCTCACCGCCTCGAAGACCAGCACGGTCAGGCCCGCGGCCGGGCCGGACACCTGCAGACTGCTGCCGGGCAGCATCCCGGTGACCAGACCGCCCACGATGCCGGTGATCAGGCCGAGTTCGGCGGGCACGCCCGACGCCACGGCGACCCCCACGCACAGCGGCAGGGCCACCAGGAAGACGACGAGCGAGGCGGTGAAGTCCTGCCGCAGGTACGGGAACCGCGGATGCCGGCCCCGGTCCGCCCCGCCGGCGGACGGAGGGCTCGTGGCGGCGCTCACAGGGCCTCGAAGGAGTCGGAGCGGACGTCGTGCGCGAGCACCGAACCGGTGTGGACCTCGTAGAACCAGCCGTGCAGGCGCAGCTGTCCGTCCGTCAGGCGCCGTTCCACGCACGGGTACGAGCGCAGGCGCAGCAGCTGGGTGAGGACATGGTTCTGCACGGCCTCGGCGACGGTGGGGTCCTCGACGGCGCCGGTGGGCCGTGGGGCCGCGTGCGCGAGCCAGTCGCGCACGGCGGGCACGGCGGTCAGGTCGTCGCCGCGCACCAGCGCGCCGACGGCCCCGCAGTGCGAGTGGCCGCAGACGACGACGTCCGAGACGCCGAGCACCTCGACCGCGTACTCGATGGTGGCGGCCTCGCCGGTGGGCTGGGCGGAGGCGTGCGGGGGGACGATGTTGCCCGCGGTGCGCAGTTCGAAGAGTTCACCGGGCCGGGCTCCGGTGATCAGGGCCGGGACGACCCGCGAGTCGGAGCAGGTGATGAACAGGACCTGCGGGGACTGGCCTTCGGCGAGGCGGGCGAACTCCTCCGGGCGGTCCACGGACTGCTTGCGGAAGGAGCGTGCGTGATCGATCAGGGGCTGCATGGGTCGGTTCCTCCTGGCGCGCGGGAGGGCGCGCCGGTCGACGAGACGGAAGCGCATGCGGGTACGGCGACGAGACCCCACGTCGACGCGCTCGGCGGACGTGGCGTGGTGAGGGACGGGTCAGGTCGGAGTCGCTTCGTGCCCGAAGGGCCGTCTCAGCAGCGGAAGACCTGGAGCGCGGCCGTGGAACGGTCGGCCGAGGATCTGGTCGTGCGGTGGTGCGCCGTGTGCGCCGACGTGTGCGCGGGGTCCTCGTGGGCGGCGACGACGTCCTTGACGAGCAGGGGACGCGCGGAGGCCGGCGGGACGTGGTCCGTGACGCGGACCCGGTCGCGGCTGCGCAGCGGGCCGGTCGGGCCGTGCGAGTGCGAGGTCTCGGCGCAGGTGACGAACTCGGCTGCCGCGGCGGGGCCGGCGGGCCGGTGCGGGTGCGCGTCCGTGTGCGCGGAGGCATCCGTGTGCGCGGATGCGAACGTGGATGCGAATGCCGTGGTGGGGGCGGAGAGCTGCAGGGCCAGCAGGACGGCGACGAGGGCGGCGAACAGCGTCCGGACCGTCGTAGCACGTCGCATGGGCCCCCTCCCGTCCGCTTCCGGATTCTGCATTCCCTTGTTGACGCGAACGTTAACGCGGGAAGTTGTTTGCTGGGTTAACTTAACGTTTCACCCTGAAGGGATCCTGAAGAGGGCCGAAGAGTGCCGTCGGCAGGCCGGAAATCGCCGGAACGGGGGCGTCCTCGGCGATGTGTGGGGGCGGTTCGGGTGTGTACGGGCGTTTCAGGACCGCACGAGCGGTGCGGTCTTCAGGACCGCACGAGCGGTGCGGCGTCCCGGGCCAGCGCGGTGAGCCGGGAGATCGCGCGGAAGTACTTCTTGCGGTAGCCGCCGTTCAGCATCTCCTCGCTGAACAGCTCGTCGAAGGGCCTGCCGGACGCGAGGACCGGGACCTCGCGGTCGTACAGCCGGTCGGCGAGGACCACCAGCCGCAGCGCGGTGGACTGGTCCGGCACCGGCCGCACGTCCGTCAGGCAGACCGCCTCGACGCCGTCCGTCAGCGCGCCGTACCGGCTGGGGTGCACCCGGGCCAGGTGGCCGAGCAGCTGCGGGAAGTCGTCGAGCGAGGCGCCCGCGGTCGCGTACGCGGCCTTCGTGACCTGCTCGTCCGAGTACGGGGCCGGAGCCTCGGGCAGCCCGCGGTGGCGGTAGTCCTCACCGTCGATGCGCAGCGACCGGAAGTGCGCCGACAGGCCCTGTATCTCGCGCAGGAAGTCGACGGAGGCGAACCGGCCCTCGCCGAGCTTGCCCGGCAGCGTGTTGGAGGTCGCGGCGAGCGCCACCCCCGACTCGACCAGCCGGGCGAGCAGGCTGGAGACGAGGACCGTGTCACCGGGGTCGTCGAGCTCGAACTCGTCGATGCACAGCAGCCGGTGCCCGCTCAGCGTGCGCACGGTCTGCTGGAAACCGAGCGCGCCGACCAGGTTGGTCAGCTCCACGAACGTGCCGAAGGCCTTGAGCGAGGGCTCCGCCGGGGTCGCGTGCCACAGCGAGGCGAGCAGGTGCGTCTTGCCGACGCCGTACCCGCCGTCCAGGTACACGCCGCGCGGGCCGGCCGGGGTCTTCGCGGACTTCCTGCCGAAGCCGAGGAAGCCGCGCTTCGCGGCGCCGGAGGGGGATTCGCCGAGACCGGCCGCGAACGCGCCGAGGACGCGCACGGCGTCGCTCTGGCTCGGCTGGTCCGGGTCCGGGATGTACGTCTCGAAGCGCACCGAGTCGAAGCGCGGCGGCGGCACCATCTCGGCGACCAGCCGGTCCGCGGGGACGTGCGGCTCGCGGGCGCACAGGGACGACGGGGTCGCGTCGGGCAGCGCGCCGGATCCGGAGGCCGTGGTGGAGGTTGACACGGTTCCCCAGTCTACGTCCCGTGCCAGACTGCACGGCATGCGACGCCTGTTCCCCGTGACCGACCAGACAGCAGCCCCGGCCCCGGACGGAGCGCCGGACCGAGGGGCGGCGGACCGGGAGTGGGGGCTCGGCGAACTGGCCGAGGCGTACGCCTACCCACCGTCCGCCCCGGGCCGGGAAGGGCCCTGGGTACGGGCCAACATGGTCTCCACGCTCGACGGCGCCGCCCAGCACGAGGGGCGGTCGCAGCCCATCTCCTGCGCCGCCGACATGCGGATCTTCGGCACGCTGCGGGGGCTCGCGGACGTGGTGGTCGTCGGCGCGCAGACGGTGCGCCAGGAGGGGTACCGCCCGGCCCGCGCCCGCGAGGACTTCGCCGCGCTCCGGGCGGCCGCGGGGCAGGGTCCGGCCCCCGCGATCGCCGTGGTGAGCGCCGGTCTCGACCTGGACTTCTCGCTGCCGCTCTACACCTCGCCGCTGGTCCCCACGCTCGTGCTCACGGGGGCCGCGGCGCCGCCCGAGCGGATCGCCGCCGCCGAGAAGGCCGGTGCGCGGGTCGTGATCGCGGGCGACGGCACCGGGGTGGACCCCGCCCGGGCCGTCGGCGCCCTCGCCGGGCTGGGCCTGCGCCGCATCCTGACCGAGGGCGGGCCCCGGCTGCTCGGCCAGCTGGTCGCGGCGGACGTCCTGGACGAGCTCTGCCTGACCGTGTCCCCGATGCTCACCGCGGGGGACGCCCAGCGCATCGCCGGCGGCCCCGCGGTCCCGGTGCCGAAGCGCTTCGAACTGGTCTCCCTGCTGGAGGAGGCCGGGTTCCTGTTCAGCCGTTACCGTCGGACCTGATCGCAGAGGTGGAATTAACTGTTCCGTTTATTGTCCGCCGGGCACGGCAAATAGCGCGGTACCCGTGCGGTCACGGGGCAGGATGGTTTCCGCAGGGGTCTACGAGCGGCCCTCGGACGAGAAGGGCGTGTGCCGTGTTCACGAGCGTATTGATGATCGAGAAGGCGCTGACGTCCGCGGACGTGGAGTTCGTCACCACTTTGCACGGTGACGAGGAGGTCGCCTTCCACGTGCTGCTCCAGCCCCGCGGCGACCAGGCGGACCGGCTGCTGCGGGCCATCGACGACGTGGCGCTCGGCGAACTGGACGAGGCGGCGCGGGAGCACGAGACGCCCGAGGGGGCGGCGGCCGCCGGGCAGGGGCAGCAGGCCCTCGACGTGTCGCTGACGGCGCTGCGGGCCGGCGGCAGCTCGGCGCAGGGGCGGCTGATCGAGGACCATCCGCTGGACGCGCTGAAGGCCCTCGTCGACGAGATCGGGGCCGACGAGGTCATCGTGCTGACCGATCCGCACTACGTGGAGGAGTTCTTCCACCGGGACTGGGCCTCGCGGGCGCGGCACAAGGTGGGGGTGCCGGTGCTGAAGCTGTTCTCGCACAGCAAGGCGTGACGCTGCCGCTGTGGCTGCGGTTCGACCGCGGGGCGCCGTGGCGGGGCGCCCGGGTCTGCCGGGTGCGGCTCCGTCGTGGCTGGTCGCGCAGTTCCCCGCGCCCCTTACGGGCGCTTGCCCCTCGCGGGGCTTGCCCGGGCGGCGCACCGCATAGGCTGGGAGCGCTCATCGTCGTACCCGAGTAGTCCTGGAGAAATACGTATGGCACCCGGCCTTCCCACCGCCATGGATCGACCGCACTTCATCGGCATCGGCGGCGCCGGGATGTCGGGGATCGCGAAGATCCTCGCGCAGCGCGGGGCCGCCGTGGCCGGCAGCGACGCCAAGGAGTCCGCCACCGCCGAGGCGCTGCGCGCGCTGGGCGCCACGGTCCGCATCGGGCACGACGCGGACCACCTGGCCCCCGACGCCAGCTGCGTGGTCGTCTCCTCCGCGATCCGGGAGGACAACCCGGAGCTGGTCCGTGCCGCCGAGCTGGGCATCCCGGTCGTCCACCGCTCGGACGCCCTCGCCCGCCTGATGGACGGCCTGCGGCCGATCGCGGTCGCCGGCACGCACGGCAAGACCACCACCACGTCGATGCTCGCGGTCTCCCTGTCGACGCTGGGCCTCGACCCCTCGTACGCGATCGGCGGCGACCTCGACGCCCCCGGGTCCAACGCCCTGCACGGCGGGGGCGACATCTTCGTCGCCGAGGCCGACGAATCGGACCGCAGCTTCCACAAGTACGCGCCCGAGGTGGCGATCGTGCTGAACGTGGAGCTGGACCACCACGCCAACTACGCCTCCATGGACGAGATCTACGAGTCCTTCGAGACGTTCGCCGGGAAGATCGTGCCCGGCGGCACCCTGGTGGTCAACGCGGACCAGGAGGGTGCGCGCGAGCTGACGCGACGGCTGCCGGACGGCGTCCGCGTCGTGACGTACGGCGAGTCCCAGGACGCGGACGTGCGGGTCCTGTCCGTGGTGCCGCAGGGGCTGAAGAGCGAGGTGACCGTCGAGCTGGACGGCGCCGCGCTCACCTTCACGGTCTCGGTGCCCGGCCGGCACTACGCGCACAACGCGGTCGCGGCGCTGGTGGCGGGCGCGGCCCTGGGCGTCCCGGCGCACGAGCTGGCCCCCGCGCTCGCCTCGTACACCGGGGTGAAGCGGCGCCTGCAGCTCAAGGGCGAGGAGGCGGGCGTCCAGGTCGTCGACTCCTACGCGCACCACCCCACGGAGATGACCGCGGACCTGGAGGCGATGCGGGCGGCCGCCGGCGACTCCCGCATCCTGGTCGTCTTCCAGCCCCACCTCTTCTCCCGCACCCAGGAGCTCGGCAAGGAGATGGGGCAGGCCCTGTCCCTGGCGGACGCCTCGCTGGTCCTGGACATCTACCCGGCCCGCGAGGACCCGGTCCCGGGCGTGACGAGCGAGCTGATCATCGAGGCGGCGCAGGCGGCCGGCGCCCATGTGACGCCGGTGCACGACAAGGAGGCGGTGCCCGCGCTGGTGGCGGGAATGACGAGGCCCGGCGATCTGGTTCTCACCATGGGCGCGGGAGACGTGACGGACCTCGGACCCGAGATCCTGACCCGCCTGTCGAAGTAGCACCACCTGGAGTGAGGGGCTGAGCAACATGTCGTACGACATCGAGAAGCCGGACGAGCAGTGGCGTGCGGAGCTGAGCCCGGCCGAGTACGCCGTCCTGCGCCAGGCCGGCACCGAGCCGGCGTTCCGCGGTGAGTACACGGACACCAAGACGAAGGGCGTGTACGCCTGCCGGGCCTGCGGCGCCGAACTCTTCACCTCCACGGAGAAGTTCGAGTCGCACTGCGGCTGGCCGTCCTTCTACGACCCGAAGGACTCCGACGCGGTCGAGCTGGTCGAGGACCGTTCGCACGGGATGACGCGTACCGAGGTGCGGTGTTCGCGCTGCGGTTCGCACCTGGGCCACGTCTTCGAGGGCGAGGGGTACCCCACGCCGACCGACCAGCGGTACTGCATCAACTCCATCTCGCTGACGCTCACGCCCGCCGAGGGCTGATCCGCAGCCGGTCCGCGCAGGGCGGCGCCGCTTCCGCGGCGCCGCCCTCCGCGTCCTCCGGAGCCCGCTGAAAAAATTTCGGTTCCGGTGGACATGCATTCCGCGAGAGGGGGCAAACGGTCCTGGACCCGTTGTTCCCACCGTTCGTCCCTCTCTCTTTAAGGCGGCACCCGTGATCTCCTCCGTGAACGCACCCGAAGCAGCCGCTTCCAGCGCGCCGGAGGCCTGCGGTGAGCTGCCCTGGATCGAGGACGGCGGCAAGGTCGCGCCCAAGGACGCCCGGGAGATGTCGCGGCTGTTCCTGGACCGGCTGCAGGAGCTCGAAGAGGGCACGCCGGAGTACCAGTACGCCCGCAACACCCTGATCGAGATGAACCTCTCCCTGGTGAACTTCGCGGCCCGCCGCTTCCGCAACCGCGGCACCGGCGACATGGAGGACATCATCCAGGTCGGCACCATCGGCCTGATCAAGGCGATCGACCGGTTCGACCTGTCGCGCGAGGTCGAGTTCACCTCCTTCGCGATCCCCTACATCGTCGGCGAGATCAAGCGCTTCTTCCGTGACACCACCTGGGCCGTGCACGTCCCGCGCCGGCTGCAGGAGCTGCGCGTCACGCTCGCCAAGAGCAAGGAGAGCCTGGCCGCCTCGCTCAACCGGCCGCCCACGGTCAAGGAACTCGCCGCGCACCTGAACCTGAGCGAGGACGAGGTCATCGAGGGCCTGGTGGCCGCCAACGGCTACGTCGCCGGCTCCATCGACACCCCCGGCTCCGACGACGACTCCAGCGACGGCGGTCCCACGTACGCCGACACCCTGGGCGAGAGCGACCCGGCCATGGACCTCTTCGAGGACCTGCACACCCTCGCGCCGCTGCTGCAGCAGCTCGACGAGCGGGAGCGCACCATCATCGAGATGCGCTTCGGCCGGGAGATGACCCAGGCGGAGATCGGCCGCGAGCTGAACCTCTCCCAGATGCACATCTCCCGCCTGCTCACCCGCACCCTCAACCGTCTGCGCGCGGGCCTCCTCACCACCTGAGCACCTGAGGTCCCGGCCGGGGACGGACCCCTCCGTCAGGCCGGTTCGTCCGTCAGGGCGATGGACGCGGTCACGCGCTTGCCGTCCGGCTCCAGGTCCACCCGGAAGGCGTGGGCGACGGCCATGACGATCTCCAGGCCGTGCTGGCCCACCCTCAGCGGATCGACCGCGCGGGCAGCCGGCCGGGCCCGTACGCCGTCCCGCACGGTCACCGACACCAGGGCGCCCGCGATGCGCAGCTCCATCAGCACGGGCCCGGGGGCGTACTTGTGCGCGTTGGTGACCAGTTCGCTCGCCACCAGTTGGGTGAGGTCCATGGCGCGCGCGGAAACGGACACGCTATGGTCCGTGCGGGCGCGGGTGAGGAAGTCGGCCGCGAAGTGACGGGCCTCCGCGATGGAGCCGCCCTCGCCGGTCAGGGAGACGGCGGCGGCCAGAGCGGGGACGCCCGACGCTCCGGCGCCGCGACTGCGCGCTGACTCCACTGCTCGCCCACCTTCGTCTGCGTCGTCCCGGTGTCCGTGTCCTGTGCGTCCGCCGGGTTCGGTGCCGGTTGTGCCGCTCCGGTTATGATCGATCAGTTGTTCGGGTGAGGCGGTCACGGTTTCGGTAGCGCGTCGTATTCAAGACATGGTGACAGATGTACGCCCCCGCGCGACCCGGTCACCCTGCGATGACGCGCCCCGCGCGCACTCCGGTTGCACACCATCCGCCGACGATCGTCACCACAAGGTCACGACTCTCTGCTATGGCGTGTGCCGTAGGCTTTCCGGGGTCAGTTATGACACGTAAATAGGAACACTGAAGGAGCGCCTGAATGGCGAAGCGAGACAACGCTGTGGACCTGGTCGGGCTCTTGTCGGTCGAGGGTCAGGACCTGGCCGCGACGTGGGTGCGGGAGGTGTCAGGGTCCCTGAAGGGCCGCGTGGGCACCGCCGAACTCGACCGCGAGCTTCGGGAGCTGTACGACGCCCTGCTGGACGCGCTGCGCCAGGGTGCCACCGACGTGCACGCGGACCAGATGTCCGAGGTGCGGGCCCTGCTGACGGAGCTGTCGAGGAACCGGGCCCGGCAGGGGTTCTCCCCCTCGGAGACCGCGGTCAGCATCTTCGCGCTGAAGCGGGTCCTGGAGCCGCTCCTGCAGGAGGGTTCCGCGGACGACGTCCGCGCCTATCTGGAACTCGGCCGCGTCCTGGACGGACTGGGCCTCTTCACCATCGAGAGCTACTCGCAGACGCGCGAGGAGATCATCACCGCGCAGGCGGAGCAGCTCCTGGAGCTGTCCACCCCGGTGGTGCGCCTCTGGGACGGCGTCATCGCCGTGCCCCTGGTCGGCACGCTGGACTCGGCGCGCACCCAGGTCGTCATGGAGAAGCTCCTCCAGGCCCTCGTGGACACCGGCTCGGAGCAGGCCATCATCGACATCACGGGCGTGCCCGCGGTGGACACCCAGGTCGCCCAGCACCTGCTCAAGACCATCGTCGCCGCCCGGCTGATGGGCGCGGAGTGCACCGTCTCCGGCATCAGCCCGCAGATCGCGCAGACCATCGTGGCGCTGGGCATCGAGTTCGACGACATCGTCACGAAGGCCAGCCTCGCCGACGCCCTCAAGCTGGCGCTGCGCAGGTCCGGTGTGGACCTCGTCGCCCACGAGGGTGCCCAGCGATGAGCGAGCGCATTCCGATCCTGCGGATCGGGGAGACCCTGCTGGTGTCCGTCCAGTTCGACCTGGAGGACCAGATGGTCCTGAACCTCCAGGAGGACCTGGCCCAGCAGATCGTCGACAAGTCGGCCCGGGGCGTCATCATCGACATCAGCGCCCTGGAGATCGTCGACTCCTTCGTGGGGCGCATGCTGGCGGCGGTGGCGGCCATCTCGCGCGTGCTCGACGCCAGGACGGTGGTCGTGGGCATGCGTCCCGCCGTGGCCATCACGCTGGTCGAGCTGGGTCTGTCCCTGGGCGGCGTCGACACCGCCCTGGACCTGGAGAAGGGGCTGGCGAAGCTGCGGCAGTCCACCGATTCGGCCTTGCGGTGAAGGCGCCCTGGACGGCGGGGGAGAAACCTCAGGTCCACTCCATAGCGCGCAGCGGTGACCTCGTGCACATCCGGCAGGCCATCCGGGCGCTGTCCCAGAAGTGCCGGCTGTCCCTGGTCGACCAGACGAAGATGATCACCGCGGCGAGTGAGCTCGCCCGCAACACGCTGATCTACGGCGGCGGCGGAACGGTCACCTCCGGACTGGTCAGCGCGGGCAACAAGCAGGGCGTGGCGGCCGTCTTCGAGGACTCCGGTCCCGGCATCCCGGACGTGGAGCAGGCGATGACGGACGGCTGGACCTCCGGCGGCGGGCTGGGGCTCGGCCTCAGCGGCGCCCGGCGCCTCGTCGACGACTTCGAGCTGGTGACCGCACCGGGCGAGGGCACGAGCGTGACCATCGTCAAGTGGGTGCGGTGAACACCGCCGCCCCGTCCGGTGAGGACGTGGCGTGGTTCCGTGACGGAGCCTCGCTCGCGGTGACCGCCCGGGGCGCGGCCACCACCCTGGCCAGACGGCTCGGGTTCAGCACCCACCGGGCCGCCGAGATAGGCCTCGCCGTCACCGAGGCCGCCACCAACGTGCAGCGGCACGCCGACGACGGGGCCCTGCTGCTGCGCGTGGTGCGGTCCGGGGACCAGGCGGGCGTCGAGTTCCTCACCGTCGACTCGGGGCCCGGGATGGCGGACGTCCCCGCCGCCCTGGCCGACGGCACCTCCAGCGCGGGCACCCTGGGCATCGGCCTGGGCGCGGTCGCCCGGCTCGCCGACCACTTCGACCTGCACTCCGTACCCGGACGCGGCACGGTCATGGCCGCACGGTTCTGGCCGCGCACCGTGGACGGCAGGTCCGTCGTCACCTCCCCGGGCCCGTCCCCGGTCGACGGCGTGACCCGGCCCATCAGCGGGGAGACCGTGTGCGGGGACGCCTGGGCCGCGCGCACCACCGGCGCGGACGGCACCGGCCGCGACCCGGCCCTCCTGGTCATGCTGTGCGACGGCCTCGGCCACGGACCCCTCGCGGCGCGCGCCAGCCAGGCCGCCGTCAAGGCGTTCCACGCCGCCGGGGACCTCGGCCCGGAAGGGGTGCTCACCGCCGTCCACCGCGCTCTCCAGGGCACGCGCGGCGGCGCGGTCGCCGTGGCACGGATCGAACCCGCCGCGGGACGCCTGCTGTACTGCGGGATCGGCAACGTCAGCGGCTTCCTCGTCGGCGGCCACGGCCGCCGGGCCCTGCTCTCGGCCCCCGGGATCGTCGGCGCGCAGATGCGGCGGCTGCGGACGTTCGAGGAGCCGCTGCCGGAGCACGGCGCCCTGGTGATGCACTCCGACGGGCTGACCGAGCGCTGGGACCACGCGGCCCTGCCGGGTCTGCTGAACCACTCGCCGCAGGTCGTGGCCGGACATCTGCTGCGCGAAGCGGGGGTGCGGCGCGACGACGCCAGCGTCATGGTGGTCAAGGAGGCATGGTGAGCGGCGGAGAGCGGGACCATCGTGGCGTCTGACCCGGGCACGCGTGGCGACGAGCCCCGCGAGGACGACCCGTCCGCCGCGGGACCTGCCGGCCTGGTGGCGCCCTTCGTCCTGGCCTCGTCCCAGGACGTGTTCGGGCTGCGGCGGACCGCGCAGCAGGCGGCCGCCGCGATGTCGCTGGAGCGCCAGGACCAGGTCCGGCTGGCGACCGCGCTGAGCGAGCTCGGACGCGACCGGCTCGGCTGCCGCGGCCTGGAGGTCTTCTTCAGCCTGGTCCCGCCCGGCCGGCCGTCGGCCCTGCTCGTCACGTTCACCTGGACCGGCGGGCCGCCCCCGGCGAAGGAGACGCTGGACCTGGCCGCGCGGCTCGTCCGGGTCGACCACGGGACCGAGGGCGCGGGCGGCCGCATCGTCGTCGTCCAGCCGCTCCCCGCGGAGGCGGGGAACGCGGCCGAACAGCACGCCCGGCTGGCGGAGGTCCTCAAGGCCGGCCACCGGTCGACCGAGGCGGACGACCTGCGCGCCCAGACCCGCGACCTGATCGCCACCCTGGAGGAGACCCGCGCCCAGCGGGAGGAGCTGCGCCGCCTCAACGAGGAGCTGGAAGAGACCAACCAGGGCGTGCTCGCGCTGTACTCCGAGCTGACCCAGGAGCTGGAGGCGACCAACAGCGGCGTCCTGGCACTGCACTCGGAGCTGGAGGACAAGCGTCACCAGCTGCAGGAGGCGAGCGAGGCCAAGACCCGCTTCTGGGCCAACATCAGCCACGAGCTGCGCACCCCGGTCAACTCCGTGCTCGCGCTCTCCGACCTCCTGCTGGCGCCCAGCTCGCCCGACCTCAGCGGCGAGCAGCGCGAACAGGTCGAGTTCATCGCCTCCTCGGGCCACACCCTGCTGTCCCTGGTCAACGACCTGCTGGACGTCGCGAAGGCCGAAGCCGGCCACCTCGACATCCATCCGGAACCGGTGGACCTGAAGCTGCTCGTCGCCCACCTCGGCGGCCTCCTGCTGAACGGCCAGGGGCACGACGGGGTCACCCTGGTCACACCGCGGCTCGAACAGCCGCCCTCCCTGGTCACCGACGAGACGCTCCTGGTGCGCATCCTGCGCAACCTCCTCTCCAACGCCCTGAAGTTCACCGAGCACGGCGAGGTGCGCCTGGACATCGAGGCCGACCCCGGGCCCCCGGCCCCCGCCGTGCTGTTCACCGTCACGGACACCGGCATCGGCATCCCGCCCGAGGAGCTCGGCCGGGTCTTCGAGGTCTTCTACCAGGTCCGCGGCCCGCACCAGACCGGCCGCCCCGGAACCGGCCTGGGCCTGCCGTACGCCCGTACGCTGGCCGAACTGCTCGGCGGCTCCCTGACCCTCACCAGCACCGTGGGGTCCGGCACCCGGGTGGTGGTCCGCCTGCCGGACCTGGGCCACGCGTACCCGAGACAATCGCCGGACCGAAAGGGCGGACCGTGACCGACCGCGCACAGGAGCGTCTGCCCGCGACCGTGCTGGTCGTCGACGACAACGAGACCAACCGGTACGTCCTCACCAGCTGGCTGCAGCGTGCGGGGCACACCGTCATCAGCGCCGCCACCGGCGAGCAGGGCCTCGCCCGGGTGAACGACGGCCCGGGCCCGCCGCCGGACATCGCCATCGTCGACGTCCTGCTCCCCGACATGAGCGGCTTCGAGGTCAGCGAGCGCCTCAAGGCCGACCCGCGCACGGTGCACATGCCGGTCATCCAGATCTCCGCCGCCGCCATCAGCCCCGCCGACCACGCGGAAGGGCTCAGACGGGGCGCCGACGCCTACCTCGACCAGCCCATCGACCCGGGCGAGCTCCTCGCCACCGTCACCGCGACCCTGCGCTACGCACGGGCCCGCCAGCGCGCCGAGCGGCTCGCCCAGCGCCTCATCGAGCTGAACCGGGCCACGATGAACGTCTACACCGCGGTGGGTTTCCACTCCTTCGCGGCGGCGGCCACCGGCGGCGCCGCGGCCCTCCTGGGCGGACCGGCCAGCGCGGTGTTCCTCTCGCCCCAGACGCAGGCCGTGCACAGCATGACCGACGACCCGCAGGCGCCCGTACGCGTCCACCCCGCCCACCCCGGCCTCCTCAAGCAGCTGGCGGCCCAGGGCCTGAACGTGGACACCGGGGTCACCACCGTCCGCGTCCCGCACGGGCAGTGGCAGGCCCTGCTGCCCGGCGACCACCTCACCGGGGACATCGCCCTCGCGGTGGCCCGCACCAAGCGCGGCCGGCCGCCCGTCTGCCTGGCCGTGCCCGCCACCGCCCTGCAGAGCGCCGACGACGAGCAGCTCCTGCAGCAGCTGGCCAACGCCAGCGCCCTGGCCCTCGAAGCCCTGCGGACCTACAACGAGGAACACGCCCTGGGCCTCGCCCTGCAGCGCTCCTTCCTGCCCAAGGCGCTGCCGGCCGTCCCCGGCGTCCGGCTCGCCTTCCGCTACCTCCCCGCCTCCGAGCACGCGGAGATCGGCGGTGACTTCTACGAGGCGGTGCAGACGGTCAACGGCCTGCTGCTCGCCATCGGCGACGTGGTCGGGCACTCGGTGACGGCCGCGACCGTCATGGGCGAGGTGCGCCACGCCCTGCGCGCGTACGCCGTCGAGGGCCACCCCCCGCACCACATCCTGGACCGGCTGGAGAAGCTCCTGGGCCAGTCCCAGCCCGGCATCACCGTCACGCTCTGCCTGGTGCTGGTGGAACCGGACGAGCGCCGCCTGCACATCGCCAACGCCGGGCACATCCCGCCGCTGGTGATCGACCCGAAGGACGGGCCCCGGTTCCACGACCCGCACGGCCCGCTGGTCGGCCTGGGCCTCCCGCMCCCGCCGCCCGCCGTGGTCGAGGCCCCGCCGGGCACCCGCCTGCTCATGGTGACGGACGGCCTGGTCGAGATACGGGCCGCCCACCTGGACGCCACCCTCGCCGAGTTCCGCCAGGCCGTGGCCGACGGCCCCGAGGACCTGGAGGAGATGTGCGACCTGCTCCTCGAACGCTTCGGGCAGAACAAGGACGACGACATCGCCCTGATCACGGCCCTGTTCTCGTAGCACCCGCGAGGGGCCCGTGCCGGCGCGTCACAGCCAGGCCGTGGCGAGCCAGGCGGTGACGGCGGCGGTCGCGGCGAGCGTGAGGTTGAGGGCGATCGCGCGGTCGCCCATCCCCAGGTGCACCCGGACCGCGCCGATCTGCAGCACCACGAACCCGACGGCCGCGGCGAGCGCCAGCCAGGGCGCGATCCCGGTCAGCGGTGGCAGCACCAGCCCGAGCGCGCCGAGCACCTCGACCGTCCCGAGGGCCCGGACGGCCGGCATCGGCATGCCGTCCACCCACGCCATCATCGGGCGGAGCTGCTCCTTGCTGCGGACCACCTTCACCCCGCCCCCGTAGAGGTAGAAGAGGGCGAGCAGGCCGGCGGCGATCCAGTACGCGATGTCCATGACGTCCATTCAGGAGCACCGCGCGACGGCCGTCCAAGACCCGTTCCGTCGCCTCGATACCGTACGGGTATCGTGGCGCCCATGGAGCTGCGCACGCTGCGGTACTTCGTGGCGGTCGCCGAGGAACTGCACTTCGGCCGCGCCGCCACCCGGCTGCACATGAGCCAGCCGCCCCTGAGCCGGGCGATCCGGCAGCTGGAGACGGAGCTGGGCGGCGCGCTGTTCGACCGCTCGTCCGCCGGGGTCGCCCTCACCCCCGTCGGCACCGTCCTGCTCGGTGAGGCGCGCGCCCTGCTCGCCCGGGCCGAGCTGGCGCGCGCCCGCGTCGCCGGGGCGGCCGGCGCGGCGGCCCTCACCGTCGGCATCCTCGGGGACAGCACCGACCCGCGGGTCACCCGGCTGGCCGCCGCCCACCGCGCCCGCCACCCGCACGTCGAGGTCCGCGTCCGCGAGACCGACCTGACCGACCCGACCTGCGGGCTGCGCGCCGGACCCGTCGACGTCGCCCTGACCCGGGGCCCGTTCGACACGGCCGGCCTGACCGTGCGCGACCTGCGCGCCGATCCGGTGGGGGCGCTGCTGCGCGCCGACGACCCGCTGGCCCGCCGCGACGGCCTGGTCCTCGCCGACCTGGCCGGCCGCCGCTGGTTCCGCTTCCCGGCCGGCACCGACCCGCTCTGGCAGGCGTACTGGCACGGCGGGGAACCCCGCGAGGGGCCCGTGGTGCGCGCCGTCCAGGAGTGCCGGCAGGCCGTGCTCTGGAACGGCACGGTCGGCGTGACGCTCCTGGGACACGACCCGGGGGAGGGGCTCGCCGTGGTGCCGCTGCTCGACATGGCACCGAGCCGCGTGGTCGTGGCGTGGAACCGGGGCGACACGAACCCCCTGCTGCGCTCCTTCGTCCGGAGCGCGACCGCCGCCTACCGCGACCGCTCCGTCCAGTAGGCTCCGGACATGCGGATCTCCGTCTCCTCGGACATGGACGAACCCGTGGCCCGCGCGCTCCTCGCCGAACTGCGCGAGCGCGGCCACGAGGTGCTGGCGCACGGGGCGTTGCGGCCCGGGGCCGACGCGCGCTGGGCGGTGTGCTCGGAGACCGCGGCGCGGGACGTGGCCTCCGGACGGGCGGACCTGGCGGTCGTCTGCTGCTGGACCGGCACGGGTGCGTCGATCGCCGCGAACAAGGTGCCGGGCGTACGCGCGGCGCTGTGCACCGACGCCTACACGGCCCACGGCGCCCGCCGCTGGAACGACGCCAACGTACTGGCCCTGGGCCTGCGGCTGACCTCCGAACCGCTGCTGAAGGAGATCCTCGACGCCTGGTTCGACACCGGGGCGAGCACCGACGCCGACGACCGGGCGAACGTGTCCCACGTGGCCCGTCTCGACCAGGCGGGCGGCACACCGACCTTCTAGCGCGATCAGGCCGGACCGGCCGGGCGGCCCGTTCCGTTGCTCTGCGCGGACCTCGCTATCAGCTGGTCGATGAGCGCGATCAGGACGTCCCGGCACGAGTCCCGGTCCCGGGCGTCGCACAGCAGCACATGGGCGTTCTCCGGCAGCGCCAGCGCCTCCCGGATCTCCTCCGGCGCGTACGGGTGCTCCCCGTGGAAGCCGTTGACGCCCACGACGAACGGGATGCCGCGCCGCTCGAAGAAGTCGATGGCGGCGAAGCTCGACTCCGGCCTGCGGACGTCGACCAGGACCACCGCGCCGAGGGCGCCGATCGCCAGGTCGTTCCACATGAACCAGAACCGCTGCTGCCCGGGTGTGCCGAAGAGGTACAGCACGAGTTCCTGGCTGAGCGTGATCCGCCCGAAGTCCAGGGCCACCGTGGTGGCGTGCTTCTCCGGGATGCCGCCCAGGTCGTCGACGCCGAGGCCGGCCGACGTGAGCGGTTCCTCCGTGCGCAGCGGCACGATCTCACTGACCGAGCCGACCATGGTGGTCTTGCCGACGCCGAACCCTCCGGCGATCAGGATCTTGACCGTGTCGGGTGCTGAGGTCCCCTCGACGACGGGGCTAGAGCCGGCCAAGGCCGTCCCTCACTTTCTGCAGCAGGTCCAAGTCCGAGGTACGGGAGATCTCGCGGGGCGCCCGGGCGGTGATCCGGCCCGCCTCCAGCAGATCGCTGAGCATGATGCAGACCACGCTCACCGGCAGGTCGAGCTGGGCCGCGAGCTCCGCCACCACGAGCGGCTTCGCGCACAGCCGCAGGATCCGCGCCTGCTCCGGCTGCGGCCGCTCGGCCCGGGCGGGCGGCGGATCCACCGTGGTGACCGACGTGATCAGGGTGAAGTCGGCGCGGCTGGGCCGGGTGCGGCCGCCGGTCAGCGTGAACGGCCGTACGAGACGGCCCGCCGAGTCGCCTCCGTTCACCTCACTCGCCAGTGTCGGTGGCGACACCGGCGCGCGGTGCCGCGCTGAGGTGCTCGCCGATCTTCTTCACCAGCATGTTCATCTGGTACGCCACGACGCCGACGTCCGCGCCCTTGCTGGTGAGCACGGCCAGGTGGGCGCCGGGTCCCGCCGTGGTGAGGATCAGGAAGCTGTTGGCCATCTCGATGAGCGCCTGGCGCACGGGCCCGCCGCGGAAGTCCATGCTGACGCCCTTGCTGAGGCTCATCAGCCCCGACGCGGTCGCCGCGAGCCGTTCGGCGTCGTCGCGCAGGAACCCCGTGGACTTGCTGACGACCAGTCCGTCCTCGGAGAGCACGACGGCTTGGTTCACCTCGGCGACCCGGTCCACCAGTCCGGTGAGCAGCTGGTCGAGCTGGCTGTGCGTGGCGGGCGTGGGGCGTGTCATTTCTCTGTCCTTCATGAGCGGTCTGCGGGCGGAGTCGAGGTGACGGATGCGCCTTCCGGCGCGGTTTCTTCCCCTTGGTCGTACGTCGTATCCGCGTCGTTGTCACGCGCCTGGAGCGTTCCGCGCTGGAACCCGGCCAGCGAGGAGGCGGCGCGTTCGGCGGTGAACTCCTCCAGGGAGGCGTCGGCCTCCGCGGCGGCCTCCGGCACGGAGTCCTCGCGCAACTCGGCGGCCAGGCTGGTCTGCGGCACCCGGCGCGGCAGCGGGGTCGTCCCGCCGCGTCCCCTGCCCGCGCCCGTGGCGGGCCGCGCGGTGAGCGGGGCGGTCCGGGCCGCGGGCACCTCGGTACGGGCCCGGGCGACCGGCTGCGCCTCCCGGGAGCGCTCGTGCGTCGGCCCGTCCGGCTCGGCGTCCCGGGCGACCGCGCTCCGGGCGGCGCCGCGGGACGGCTCGGCGGGGACCGGCGTCCGCGGCTCGCCGGCGTGCCCGGTGGCTCCGGCGTCCCCGGCGGACTCCGGGGACTCGCGCACCACGATCTCGTGGGGGATCAGCACGATCGCCGTCGTGCCCCCGTACGGCGAGGGGCGCAGGGTGACGGTGACGCCGTGCCGGTTGGCCAGCCGGGCGATCACGAACATGCCGAGCCGCAGGTCGTCGGCGAGGGCCACCACGTCGAACTGCGGGGGCACCGCCAGCTGGGCGTTGAACGAGGCGTAGTCGTCCTCGGACATGCCCAGGCCGCGGTCCTCGATCTCCACCGCCAGGCCCTTGGCCACCAGCGCGGCCCGCACGCCCACGGGGCTGGGCGCGGGGGAGTAGGCGGTCGCGTTGTCGATCAGCTCGGCCAGCAGGTGGATGACGTCGGCCACCGCGGGCGGCGCGAGGAAGACCTCCTCGTCCGTCTGCACCTCCACCCGCTGGTACTCGGCGACCTCGCCGACCGCGCTGCGCAGGATGTCGATCAGGGCGACCGGCTCGGTCCAGCTGCGGCCCGGCCGCTCGCCGCTGATGATGACCAGGTTCTCCTCGTAGCGGCGCAACTGGCTCGCCGTGGAGTCCAGTTCGTACAGGCCCTTGAGGATGTTCGGGTCCTGGTGCTCGCGTTCCAGCGCGTCGAGCTTGGTGAGCTGGAGGTTGACCAGGTTCTGGCTCTGCCGGGCGATGCCGAGGATGACCTTCTGGAAGCCGCGCCGGGTGTCGGCGAGTTCCACCGCGGTGTTCACCGCCGTGCGCTGGGCGGTGTTGAACGCCTGCGCCACCTGCCCCAGTTCGTCCCGGCCGTAGTCCAGCTCGGGCGTCGCGGACTCGACGTCGACCGTCTCGCCGCGGTCCAGCCGCGCCACCACGTCGGGCAGCCGCTCCTGGGCCAGGCTCAGGGTGGCGAGCCGCAGCCCGCGCAGCCGCCGGGACAGGGAGCGGGTGATGCGCCACGACATGAAGACGCAGACCAGCAGGGCGACGAGTCCGGCGGCGCTCAGCGCGGCCGCCTTGATCAGCAGGCCCTCGGCCTGGTCGTCGCTGCGCTGCAGCAGCGCCGTCGTCTCCTGGTGGATCAGGGTGGTGTACTGCTGCCGCAGCTTGTCGTACGCCGTGCTCCAGCGCTGGCGGGCGTCCGGCAGGGAGATCTTCTTCCCCCCGTCGTCCCCGGCCCGGGCCGCCAGCACCTGGTTCTCGACGGTCTCCAGGGTCTTCCACTCCGGGCCCTGCAGGATCCGCTCGGTCTGCGTCTTCACCGAGCCGCGCAGCGACGGGACGAGCTGGTCCTCGACGAGGAAGCGCCGGGCGTTGACCAACTGGGTGAAGTGGCCGAGCGACTGCTCGTCGAGTTCGCCCGCCGGCCACACCAGGTGGAGCTGGGCGTCCTCCTGGGAGACCAGTTCCGCGGAGTGTTCCAGCGCGACGAGCGGCCCCGCCTGCGAGGTGAGTTCGCCGTCGTCGACCTGGGAGATCTCCTGGAAGGCGTGGATCTGGTCGTCGATGATCGCGGTGTACTGGTCCAGCGCCTGCTCGGGGGTGATGTCGGTGGGGTCGTCCACCTGCCCCCGGTAGTACTCCAGGCTGCCCACCGACGCGATGACCGAGTACATCCGGTCGCGGATGCGGGTGGGCGCCTCCCTGATCCGGTCGGACTGGCCGACCAGCGTCGCGATCGCCTTGTCGGTACGCTCCCGCTGCTCGTCCAGCGCGGCACGCGAACCGCCGGGCGAGGCCAGCAGCACGGCCGACAGGCTGCGCTCGCGCTGCAGCGCGAGCGTCGCGTCGGTGCCCATCGCCCCGGTCGACCGGCTGAGGCCGGTCTGGTCCCGCAGCCGCAGTCCCTCGGAGAACATCTGGATCGTCGTCACACCCCACATGGCGGCGAGGGTGACGCTGGGGACCAGGGCCAGGAGGATCAGCGAGAGACGTATGGAGCCGAGACGGCGGCGGGCGCCTGTCCGTGGAGACATCGTCGTCCTAGAGCGTTCAGCGGTGAGCAGGGGGGCGCGGGGCCCCTGCCTCCACCCCCGCTCCCGTCTCTGTCCTGGTCCCGTCACGGAACTGCGCGCGGCATGGTGCACGGGGCGCTCCGCGGGACAGGATGCCCGTATGAAGGGTGATCTTTTCTCCAGCGAGTACATGGTGCAGCCGGCCGCCACGGCGGGCATGAGCGTGCAGAACTCCAAGTCGATCAGGTACGCCGTCAACGGCGAGATGCTCGCCCGGCAGGGCGCGATGATCGCCTACCGCGGCAACCTGCAGTTCGAGCGCAAGGGCCAGGGCGTCGGCGGCATGCTCAAGCGGGCCGTCACCGGCGAGGGCCTGCCGCTCATGGCGGTGCGCGGGCAGGGCGAGGCCTGGTTCGCGCACGAGGCGCAGAACTGCTTCATCATCGACATCGACCCCGGCGACGTCTTCACCGTCAACGGCCGCAATGTCCTGTGCTTCGACGCGTCGCTGCAGTACGAGATCAAGACGGTGAAGGGCGCGGGCGTCACCGGCGGCGGCCTGTTCAACAGCGTCTTCACCGGGCAGGGCAGGCTCGGTCTCGTCTGCGAGGGCAATCCGCTGGTCATCCCGGTCTCACCGCAGTGGCCGGTCTACGTCGACACGGACGCGGTCGTCGGCTGGACGGCCAACCTCCAGACCTCGCTGCACCGTTCGCAGTCCATCGGCTCGATGCTCCGCGGCGGCTCGGGCGAGGCGGTGCAGCTGATGCTCCAGGGCGAGGGGTACGTCGTCGTGCGCCCCAGCGAGGCCACACCGCAGAAGGCCCAGCAGCACTGACCCGGGCCCGGGACGGGCCGTTCGGTACCGCCGGGCCCCCTCCGGGACCGGGCCGGGCCCGGCCCGGTCCCGGGTGTCCGCGGTTCAGGACCTGCCGCTCGTGCGCCGGCGCCACAGCACCGCGGCGGTGCCGGTGGCGAGCAGCGCCGCGGTGCCGGCCGCGGCGGGCAGCAGCGCACCGGCGCCGGTCGAGGCGAGCGCCCCGTGGCCGGAGGTGCCGCTGGTACCCGTGCTGCCGAGGGAGTCACCGCCGGTCGTGCCCGGCGCGCCACCGCTCCCCGTACCGCTCGTGTCCCCCGCGCCACCGGTGCCGTCCGTGCCGTCCGTGTCGCCCGTGCCGCCCGCGCTGTTCCCGCCGCCCGTCGGGCCGTCGACGGGAACCGTGGTGGCCGGGTCGGTCGGGTCCGTCTCCGGGGCGGAGCCGCTGGGCGAGGGACCGGGTGTCCCGTCGTCCGAGGGGTCCGGCGAGGGCGACGCCGGGTCCGAGGGCGAGGGGTCCGGCGGCTGCGGCGCCCTGAACACGGTGAGCGAGGCGTCCGAGGGGCTCGCGACGAAGACCGCCTCGCCGCCCGGCGTCACCGCGACGGACGAGGTGCCCGACTGGCCGTTCACGCCAGGCAGTTCGGCGCCCGTGTCGAGATCCTTCAGCGTCGCCGTGTCGTACACCGAGAGCTGCCCCACGCCGTCCCCCTCCTCCGGCGGGTTGCCCCAGTCCTGCCACACCGCGAAGGCCCGGCCGGAGCGCGGGTCCACGGCGACGTCGGCGACGGTGTCGCCCGGTTCGGCGCCGAAGGAGGCGACCGGTTTCCCGGAGGCGATGTCGTACGCCTCCAGCACGGTGCCGCGCCCGGCCCACAGCACACCGCGCCCGGTGTCCCACTCCAGGAACGACACGGCGGCCCCGGCGCCGAGCGCGATCTGCGCGCCGTCGAGCGCGAAGTCCGCCGAACTCACCCGGCGCAGCACGCCGCCCGTGTTGTCGGTGACCCAGATCTGCCCGGCGGCGGTGTCCACGGCGAGCGGACCGCCGGCGGCCGGCAGGGTCAGGGAGCGCTCCACGGTCGCCGACGCCTCGCCGACGGCCACCTCCTCCAGCCTCGTCCCGCGCACCACCACGACCGTGCCCGGCTTGGCCCCGGCCTTCGCCTGGGTGATCGAGGTGCCGGTGAGCCAGCCTCCCCGGCCGGTCGCGTCCCCGTCCGCGGCGGCCGCGATCCCGCGCAGCCCGACCAGGTAGTGCACGCCGTCACCGGCCAGCGGTCCCGCGAGCCGTTTGCCCGGGAGCTGGGAGGGTGCGCCCGTGCTGCCGGGCGAGGTCCTCACGTGGCTCAGTACGGTCCCGGTGGCCGGATCGACGGCGTGGAGCCCGGCGAGGCTGTCGCCCGTCGTGCCGGCGACGGCGTCCGACCCGACGTAGAGCTTCCCCGACCCGGGGTGCAGCAGCAGGTCGAGCGGTTTGCCGACGGTCGTGAGCCGGGCCGTCCGCTCGTACGCGCCGGCCGCGGGCGGGTCGCCGGCGCCGGCGGCCGGCGTACCGACGGCGACGGCGGTGAGGACCACCGCCGTGACGCCCACCAGGACGCCCGCCGCCCGGGGGCGGAGCACATCGCTCCGCCCCCGGGTCCCGTGCGGTGCGCTCACGAGAAGTCGACCGGGAGGTAGACGTCGTACGAGCGGTTGCCGCTGCCGGTGTGGTCGGCACGCGTGACGACGGCGCAGTCGACGTCGGTCCCGCAGACCTGGCCGGCGCCGATGTTCGGGTTGACGTGCACGCTGACGGTGAAGGAGCCGCCGGTGCCGTAGGCGGAGCTGTTGGCGACCGTGCCGCCGCCGAGGTTCGACACCCAGTGCGAGGCGCCGGTGGTGCCTGACTGGTCCGCGCCGCCCAGGCAGGGGGTCGGCCGCGAGGTGTACGTCGACGGGTCGCCCGGCACGACGCCCTCGGGGACGACGCAGAGTCCGACGTAGACGCCCTGGAGCGTGTTGTAGCCGCTCCCGGAGACGGTGATGTTCTGCCCGGCGGCCGACAGGCTGTCCGGCGCCGTCAGCGACAGGGCGTACGTCGTACCGCTCACGGTCACGGACCGCGTGGCGGTGGCGGCCGAGGCCGAACCGGCGAGCCCCACCGTCAGGGCGGTGACGGTGGCTCCTACGGCGGCGATGCGCGTGGCACGGGCGAACACGGCGGATCTCATGGGTGGTTGGCCTTTCGGAGGCGACAGGTACTTAGGTAAGGCAAACCTAAGTTGCAGATCCGGACCCGTCAACCCGGGCCCGCGCACGCGAAAAGTGGGCCCCTTTCCCCGAAGCGCCCCCGCCCACGCGTCCGTTCACGCGATGGTGCGATCATGTCCGGCCCCGCGGATGCGGGAAGGCACCCCCGGGTAGGGCCCGCCCCATGACGCAGCCGTTCGAACTCCCGCACTTCTACCTGCCGTACCCCGCGCGGCTGAACCCGCACGTCGAGGAGGCCCGCGCCCACACCGCCGAGTGGGCCCGCGGCATGGGCATGCTGGAGGGCTCCGGCATCTGGGAGCGGTCCGACCTCGACGCGCACGACTACGGACTGCTGTGCGCGTACACGCACCCCGAGTGCGACGGCCCCGCGCTCTCCCTGATCACCGACTGGTACGTGTGGGTCTTCTTCTTCGACGACCACTTCCTGGAGACCTTCAAGCGCAGCCAGGACCGCGCGGGCGGCAAGGCCTACCTGGACCGCCTCCCGCTCTTCATGCCGCTGGACCTCGCCACCCCCGTGCCCGAGCCGCGCAACCCGGTCGAGGCCGGACTCGCCGACCTGTGGGCGCGCACGGTCCCCTCGATGTCCCTGGACTGGCGCAGGCGCTTCGCCGAATCCACCGAGCACCTGCTGAACGAGTCGATGTGGGAGCTGTCCAACATCGGCGAGGGGCGGATCGCCAACCCCGTCGAGTACATCGAGATGCGCCGCAAGGTCGGCGGCGCCCCCTGGTCGGCGGGGCTCGTGGAGTACGCGACCGCGGAGGTCCCCGCGCAGGTCGCCCGCTCCCGGCCGCTGCGCGTGCTGATGGAGACCTTCTCCGACGCGGTCCACCTGCGCAACGACCTCTTCTCGTACCAGCGCGAGGTCGAGGAGGAGGGCGAGCTGAGCAACGGCGTGCTCGTCCTGGAGACGTTCTTCGGCTGCACGACCCAGCAGGCCGCCGACACCGTCAACGACATCCTCTCCTCGCGCCTGTACCAGTTCGACCACACGGCGCTCACCGAGGTTCCGGCGCTGGCCCTGGACAAGGGCCTCACGCCGGACGAGGTGCGGGCCGTCGCCGCGTACACCCGGGGACTGCAGGACTGGCAGGCGGGCGGCCACGAGTGGCACCTGCGGTCGAGCCGGTACATGAACGAGGGGGCGCTGAAGACCTCGCCGCCGGCCGGCCTCAGCGGCTTCGGCACCTCCGCCGCCGACGTCGGCGCGCTGCTCGCCGCGGCCGGCGCCGACCGGCTGCGCGCCTACACCCATGTGCCGTTCCAGAAGGTCGGCCCCTCGCTGCTCCCCGACTTCTTCATGCCGTTCCAGGTCCGCCTCAACGCAGGCCTCGACGGGGCCCGCCGCCGCATCACCCCGTGGGCCCACAGCATGGGCATCCTCCGGGAGGGCGTCTGGGACGAGGACAAGCTCGCCGCCTACGACCTGCCGCTGTGCTCCGCGGGCCTCGATCCGGACGGCACCCCCGAGGCGCTGGACCTCAGCGCGCAGTGGCTCGTCTGGGGGACGTACGGCGACGACTACTACCCGATGGTCTTCGGGCACCGCAGGGACCTGGCCGCCGCGAAGGCGTGCACGGCGCGGCTGTCCGCCTGCATGCCCGTCGAGGGCGAGGAGATCCCGCCCCCGGCCAACGCGATGGAGCGCGGCCTCGCCGACCTCTGGCGGCGCACGACGGCCACCATGGGCCCGGACGCGCGCCGCACCCTGCGGGCCTCGGTGGAGGTCATGACCGAGAGCTGGCTGTGGGAGCTCTCCAACCAGCTGCAGAACCGCGTCCCCGACCCCGTCGACTACCTGGAGATGCGCCGCGCCACCTTCGGCTCCGACCTCACCATGAGCCTGTGCCGGCTGGGCCACGGCCCCGCGGTGCCGCCCGAGGTCTACCGCAGCGGCCCGGTCCGCGCACTGGAGAACGCGGCGATCGACTACGGGATGCTCGTCAACGACGTCTTCTCGTACCAGAAGGAGATCGAGTACGAGGGCGAGGTGCACAACGCGATCCTCGTCGTGCAGACCTTCTTCGGCTGCGACTACCCCAAGGCGCTCGGCGTCGTCCACGACCTCATGACCCGGCGCATGGAGCAGTTCCAGCACATCGCCGCCCACGAACTGCCCGTCCTGTACGAGGACTTCGCACTCTCCGCCGAGGCACGGCAGGTCATGGAGGGCTATGTCGTGGAGCTGCAGAACTGGCTGGCCGGCATCCTGAAGTGGCACCAGGACTGCCGCCGGTACGGGGCCGCCGACCTGGCCCGCCGCGCCCACGGCTTCGTCCCCGGACAGCTGCCGGAACAGCCGTTCGGCGGCGTCCGGCCGAGCCGGCCGGTGTCACCCGCCCGGTGACCGCGACGGGCTGACCCGCGGGGCCGGACCTCCGGCCGCCCCCGGTACCGGAGCCCGGCCGCACCGCGGGAGCGGCGCGGCGGTGGTCCGTCCGCAAAAAGCGGTGGCAACCGGCTCGCGCCGGACCCGCTGTGCGGGCAGGATGCTGCCGGTAGCCCCTCGTGACCCTGGAGGACCGGATGGCCGGCACGCCCGTGCCCTTCACCGCCGACGACTACGCGGCCCGGATGGACCGCGCCGCGCGGGCGGCCGCCGAGGCCGGACTCGCCGGAGTGCTGGTCGCGCCCGGGCCCGACCTGGTCTGGCTCACCGGCTACGCGCCGCCCGCCGCCACCGAGCGGCTCACCCTCCTGGTGCTCGCGGCCGGCCGGGACCCCGTGCTCGTCGTGCCCACCCTGGAGGCCCCCGACGCCGAGAAGGCCGCGGGCGCGTCCGCGCTGACGCTGCGCGACTGGACCGACGGCAAGGACCCGTACGCCGCCACGGCCCCGCTCCTCGACGGCCGCGGCCGGTTCGGCGTCGGCGACAGCACCTGGGCGCTGCACCTGCTGGGCCTGCAGAAGGCGCTGCCCGACACCTCCTACGTCCCCCTCACCGAGGCGCTCCCGATGCTCCGCGCCGTCAAGGACGCCGCCGAACTGGAGCGGCTCGCGGCGGCGGGCGCCGCCGCCGACGCCACGTACGAGGAGATCCTGAAGGTCCCCTTCGCGGGCCGCCGCGAGGCGGACGTGGCCGCCGACCTGGCCGACCTGCTGCGGCGGTTCGGGCACGAGCAGGTGGACTTCACGGTCGTCGGGTCGGGGCCCAACGGCGCGAACCCGCACCACGAGGCCGGGGACCGCGTCATCGGGCGCGGCGACACGGTCGTCCTCGACTTCGGCGGGCTGAAGCACGGCTACGGCTCCGACACCTCCCGCACCGTGCACGTGGGCGAGCCGAGCGCCGAGGAGCAGCGGGTCCACGACGTCGTCCGCGCCGCGCAGCAGGCCGCCTTCGAGGCCGTGCGGCCCGGTGCCGCCTGCCAGGACGTCGACCGGGCCGCCCGCGCGTACATCACCGACGCCGGGTACGGGGACCGCTTCATCCACCGCACCGGACACGGCATCGGCGTCACCACCCACGAACCGCCGTACATGATCGAGGGCGAGGAGCAGCCCCTGGTGCCCGGCATGTGCTTCTCGGTGGAGCCCGGCATCTACCTGCCGGGCCGCTTCGGGGTGCGCATCGAGGACATCGTGACGGTCACCGGGGACGGCGGACGACGCCTCAACGACACCCCCAGGGAGATGGCCGTCGTGCAGTGAGCACCTCTCAGGAGATCCCGCACCCCGGACACCGACGGCGGACGGCGCGACCATGACCCAGGCAGTGACACCCACCGCGGACACCGTACGACGGCTCGTCCGCTCCCTGCTCCCGGACGGCGGCGGGCCCAGGATCGCGCCCGTCACCGGGGACGCCGAGCACGTCACCTGGTTCGTCGGCGCACGCCATGTGCTGCGGCTCGCCCCGGACCGCGAGGCGGCCCGGCGCCAGCGGCGCGAACTGCGGCTGCGCGACCTGGTGCGTCCCCACCTCGTGGTCGCCGTCCCGGTGAGCATCGCGCACGGCGAGTGGGCGAGCGGACTGACGTACACGCTCGACACGCTGATCCCCGGCGAGGGCGGGGGGAACGGCGCGGGCGGCGGGCCCGGCGCACCGCAGGGCGTCTCCGCCGTCGGCGAGGCCGACCTGGCGGGGCTGCTCACCGGACTGCGCGAGGTGCCGGTGCGCCAGGCCGAGGCGCTCGGGGTGCCCCGGGCCGCGCCCCGGTCCCTGGAGGCGCTGCGGGCCACCGCCGAACGCGCCGCCGCGCAGCTGGCGAAGGCCGACGAGTTCGACCCCGCCCGGCTCCACCAGCTCACCGCGGCCGCCGCCGCGCAGCTCGCGCCCCAGCCCGGCGCCGCCTTCCTGGTGCACCACGGCCTGGCGGACGAGCGCCTGGTCGTGAGCGCGGACGGACGCGTGCGCGGGGTCGTCGGCTGGGCCGACGCGGTGGCCGGCGACCCCACCGAGGACATCGCGGGCCTCGCCCTGGCCGTCGGCGCGCCCGCGGCGGTCCGCGCGGCGACCCTCGCCGGGTACGGTGCCCGGCCCTGTCTGCGGGGCCTGTGGCTCGCTCGCTGCGACGCGCTGGTGCGGCTCGCGCAGCGGCTGCGCCATCACGACGAGGGGCGGCTGGTGGCGCTGCGCGCCCAGCTGGTGCGTTCCTGGGAGCCCATTTTGCTGGAACGGGTCACTGACGAGACGGAGTGACGACCTGCGGCCCGGTGGGGGCTGGTCGCGCAGTTCCCCGCGCCCCTTAAAGACTGCGCAGTTCCCCGCGCCCCCAGGTACCTGGGGGCGCGGGGAACTGCGCGACCGGCCACGACGCACCCGCAGGTGCTCACGGGCCCCGGCGGAGCCCCGGGCTCACCCTTGCAGGAGCACCACGCACGACTCGCCCGGCAGGCCCAGCAGCCCGTCCTCCCCGGGGAGTTCCACCGGCTCCCACGCCGCCAGCACCCGGGACGGCCGGGAGCCCAGCGGGATCGCGGCCGGCTCCTTGCCGAGGTTCACGGCCACCCGGACGTCACCGCGCCGGAAGGCGAGCCAGCGGGCGTTCTCGTCGTACGCCACCTTGACGTCCGCGAGATCGGGGTCGGTGAGGTCCGGCTGGGCGTGCCGCAGCGCGATCAGCTCGCGGTACCAGGCCAGCACGCGCGCGTGCACCCCCTCCCGCGGCTCCGACCAGTCGAGGCAGGACCGGTCGCGGGTGGCGGGGTCCTGCGGGTCGGGGATGTCGTCCTCGGCCCACCCGTGCGCCCCGAACTCCCGCCGCCTGCCCTGCCGGACGGCCTCCGCGAGCTCCGGGTCGGTGTGGTCCGTGAAGAACTGCCAGGGCGTGCCCGCCGCCCACTCCTCGCCCATGAACAGCATCGGCGTGAACGGCCCCGTGAGCGTCAGCGCGGCCGCGCAGGCCAGCAGGCCGGGGGAGAGGGTGGCCGAGAGCCGGTCGCCCAGGGCCCGGTTGCCGATCTGGTCGTGGGTCTGGGAGTAGCCGAGCAGCCGGTGCCCGGCGACCCGCGTGACGTCCAGCGGGCGCCCGTGCCGCCGGCCCCGGAAGCTGGAGTACGTGCCGTCGTGGAAGTAGCCGGCCGTCAGCGTCTTGGCGATCGCCGCGAGCGGGGCGCGGCCGAAGTCCGCGTAGTAGCCCTGCGTCTCACCGGTCAGCGCGGTGTGCAGCGCGTGGTGGAAGTCGTCGTTCCACTGGGCGTGCAGCCCGAGCCCGTTCTCCTTGCGGGGCGTGATCAGCCGCGGGTCGCCCAGGTCCGACTCGGCGACGAGGAACAGCGGCCGGCCCACCTCGCCGGAGAGCCCGTCCACGGCGGCCGACAGCTCCTCCAGGAAGTGGCACGCGCGCGTGTCGTACAGGGCGTGCACCGCGTCCAGGCGCAGCCCGTCCAGCCGGTAGTCGCGCAGCCACGACAGCGCGCTGCCGGTCAGGAACGCGCGCACCTCGTCCGAACCCGGCGCGTCCAGGTTCACCGCCGAGCCCCACGGGGTGTGGTGTGTGTCCGTGAAGTAGGGCCCGAAGACGGGCAGGTAGTTGCCCGACGGCCCCAGGTGGTTGTGCACGACGTCCAGGACGACGCCCAGACCCAGCTCGTGCGCCCGGTCGACGAACCGCTTCAGCGCCTCGGGGCCGCCGTACGGCTCGTGCACGGCCCACAGCGACACCCCCTCGTACCCCCAGCCGTGCCGTCCGGGGAACGGGCACAGCGGCATCAACTCGACGTGCGTGATGCCCAGTTCCGCCAGGTGCTCCAGCCGCCCGGCGGCCGCGTCCAGCGTGCCCTCGGGGGTGTACGTGCCCACGTGCAGCTCGTACAGGACGGAGCCCGGCAGCCCGCGCCCCGCCCACTCGGCACGCCACGCGTACCGCTCGTGGTCGACGACCGCGCTCAGACCGTCCGGCCCGTCCGGCTGCCGGCGCGAGCGCGGGTCCGGCAGCACCGGGCCGTCGTCCACCGCGAAGCCGTACCGCGTGCCGTCCTCGGCCTGCGCCTCTGCCGTCCACCACCCCGCTCGTTCCGGATCGGGCTCCATCGCGCGCGTGGTGTCCGCGCAATGGAGCGTCATGCGGTCGGCCTGTGGTGCCCACACCTCGAACTGCACGGACGGTTCTCCCTCGTCTGCTCACCGTGACCTCGCCGGTCCCATGGTGCGTCAAACGAGATCAATTCACCTTCGGATCCCCTCGATCGGACGACGGAAACGGCCTGATCCGCGACGAGTGCCCGGCTGAAGTGCTGTGTTTTCTGGACACCCCGGCCGCGCTGCCAGACAATCGGCTCCGTGACGTCGTCCTCCGAGTTCCACACCTATCCCGCTCCCGTGCGGCTGTCGGACGCCGAGCGCGACAGGACGCTCAAGGCGCTGCGGGAGGGCGCCGCCTCGGGGAGGCTCTCGCACGACACCTTCGTCCTGCGCATGGAACTCGCGTTCGCCGCCCGCACGCCGGACGAACTGGCCGCGCTCACCGCCGACCTGCGCACCGAGAACCGCCTGTCCCGGATGCTGTTCGGCACGGTCGAGGCGGTCTCCGGTTTCGGCGTGCGGCTGCGCCGGGCCTGGCAGGCCGAGCGGCTGCCCAAGCTGCTGCTGCCCCGGTCCGACAGCCCGTACCCGCTGCGGATAGGCCGCGACCCCGCCAGCGGTCTGCGGCTCAGCCACGAGACGGTGTCCCGGGTGCACGCCGAGCTGACCCGCCAGGGCGGCCTGTGGGTGCTGCGCGACCTCGGCTCCACCAACGGCACCTCCGTCAACGGGCGCCGGGTGATCAGCACCGCCGTCGTCCAGGTCGGCGACCAGGTCAGCTTCGGCCGGATGGCGTTCCGCCTCGCGGCGGACTGACCTCCCCGCGCCGGGACGTGCATATTTCTACGTCCACCGGTGTTGACGTACCTCCGCCGCCGTGACTCACTGTGCGTACGCCGTGCACACCGAGTGAGACGGCGGTGACCGTCGCGGAGGTAGGACCCTGTCGCCCTTGCTCCGCTACCCCTCCGTCGACGAACTCGCCCTGCGGGCGGCCGCGCTCGCGGACCGCCGCCCGCGCGACGCCCGGCTGCGCCGGGTGGGCACGTCCCGCGCCGGGCTCCCGATGCAGCTGCTGTCCGTCGGGCACGGCAGCCGGCAGGTCCTCGTCGTGGCCGGTCCGCACGCCAACGAGCCGGTGGGCGGCGCCACCGTCCTGCGGCTCGCCGAACGGGTGCTGGCCGACCCCCGGCTGCGCGACGGCGCCGACGTCACCTGGAACCTCCTGCTGTGCCTGGACCCCGACGGCTCCCGCCGCAACGAGGGCTGGCTGCCGGGCCCGTACACCCTCGGCCGGCACTTCCGGCACTTCTTCCGCCCGGGCTTCCGGGAGCAGCCGGAGTGGCTGCCCGACGGCGCCGGGCGGGCCGCCCTGCCCGAGACCCGCACCCTGCTCGCCCTCCAGGACGAGCTGCGGCCCTTCCTCCAGTGCTCCCTGCACGGCGTCGACGTGGGCGGCGGCTTCGTCGAGCTGACCCGGGACCTGCCCGGCATGGCGCCCCGCCTCGCGCACATCGCCGCGCGCCTGGACGTCCCGCTCGAACTGGGCCCCTACGACACGCTGTACTGGCCCGCGCTCGGACCGGCGGTCTTCCGGATCCCGCCGCCTCCGTGATGGCCGCGGTCAGGGCGTCGTCGCGGCC
>NZ_VDFC01000015.1:134546-159549 GCF_008369065.1 Streptomyces apricus
CTGCCCCCGTCCACGGGCCGCGACGACGCCCTGACCGCGGCCATCACGGAGGCGGCGGTCGGGTCCACCTGGTTCCACCCGCACCCGTACGGCACGGTCACCGCGGTCGTGGAGGCGCCCATGTGGGCCGTGCCGGCCGTGCAGGACCCCTCGGTGCCCGCCGGGACCGACGACGCCCTGCGGGAGGCCGCCCGGACCCTGCGCCACGACACGGCCCTCCTGGAGGGGCTGCTGGCCCGCGTCCGCCCGCGCCTGGGGGCGGTCCCGGACGCGGAGCGCCTGCTCGCGCCCGTCGACGACCACGTACTGGTCTGCCCCGGCCTCGCCGACTCCTGGGACCCCGACACCGCGCCGGCCACCGGCGCCGACGGGAGCCCCCGGCCGCTGCCGCCGCTGACCGCGGCCGGGCTGACCGCGCTGCGCATCTGCGCCCGCCGCAGCGCGCTGCGCACCGCGGGACTGCTGCACCAGCTGGTGACCGCCACCGGGCAGGACCCGTGCGGCGCGCGGGCGGAACTGGACCGGCTCATCGACGGCTGGTGCGCGGAGTACCACGACGGCCTGGGGGCCCGCTTCGTCCCGGTCGCCCGGCAGGCCGAGTACCAGGCCCGCGTGGTGCTCGCCGCCTTCGACCTGGCCCGGCACCGGGACCCCGCGCCCGGCCCCGGCCCGCGTCCGTCCGCCCGCCCCACGACGAGGACCCGGGTGCCGTTCGAATGAGCCGGGGCGCACCCGCGCCCAGCCGTCCTACGCGGCCAGGTCGCGGGCGTGCCGCGCCGCCGCCAGCACGGTGCGGCTCTGGTGCTCGACCTGGTGCTCCAGCGGCACCCAGCGGGCACCGAAGCGCTCCGCGAAGGCCTCGCTCCAGGACACCACCAGCTGTTCCAGGCGGGGCGCGGCCGGGTCGCCGGCCTCCCGCAGCACCCGCAGGAGCATCGCCGCGGCCCGCAGCGGCAGCCGGCGGCCGAACGCGTCCACGCTGCCCAGGTACGCCGCCGTGGCGCCCGGGGGCGGCGGCCGGTGCCAGTCGCCGGCCAGCGCGGGGGACAGCTCCAGCGCCCACCGGGCGGCGCGCAGCAGCGGGCCCGGCGGCCCGGGCAGCCGCGGCAGCGCCTCGGCGAGGACGTCCTCGACCTGCCGCGCGTCCCGCAGGAGCCGGCCCGCCAGCCGGTGCATCGCCGCCGCCGGTGCGGGGTGCGGCGCGGGGTCGTCCACCAGGTCGCTCGCCCACATCGGCACCTCGACGACCGCGGTCAGGCCGCCGTGCCGGTGGGCGCGGTACCAGGTGCTCAGCCGGGCGTCGTCCGGCATGCTCGGGTAGACCTGCTCCGTGCCGGGCGCGGGCATCACGTGCACACCGGGTCCGGCGGCCGGCCAGCCCGCGGCGTCCGAGGCGCCCGTCTCCACCGGGATGTTCAGCTCTGCGGCGGACTTCGCGAACGGCTCGGCGAGCCCGGGGACGTCCCTGGTGAGCTGCACCCAGCTGCCGCCCAGGTCGGTGGCGTGCAGGCTCACCTGGAGGTAGGGCCGCAGCTCGTCGATGACCCGCACGAGCGCGAGGGTCTCGGGCGGCAGCCGGTCGGGCGGCAGCACGGCGGGCGACCACTCGGGCTGCTCGGACCCGGCCGGGCGGAAGAAGCCGAGGTGGTAGTCGAGCAGGGTGCGCGGCGCCGGCGTCACGTGCAGACCGGCGCCGTCCGGGTCCGCGCAGAGCAGGAAGTGCCAGGAGGTGCCGTCCCGCAGCGGCCGCTCGCGCACCACCCGCCCGGCCAGCGCCAGCAGGGTCGCGCCGCCGGTGGGCTCGTTGGCGTGGGCGCCCGCCACGACCAGCACCGCGGGAGCGGCCCGCCCCACGGACAGCAGGTGCAGGGGCCGGCCGGCGCGCGAGCTGCCGACCTGCCGGAGCGAGCACAGCCCCGGCTGCCGGGCCACGAGGGCCCGGGCGCCGCGGAGGAGCTCGGTGACATTGGGGTAGCGCAGCTCCGGCAGGAGACTCACCCCCGACTTGTTCCGCTTGTCCGGCCCGGCGTCACCCCCGCAGTACTCCATGGCGCGGATGCCCTGTCAAGGATGCGTGAGGGCGCCCCCGGGGGCGCCCGGCAGCACGTGCCGCCGGGCGGGACGGCGGTGCGCTCCGCCCGGCGGGTGCGGCCGGGCGCAGCGCACCGGCGGCGCCGGTCAGCCGCGCGGCGCGGGGTCGTCCCCCACCCGCTCCAGCAGCGCCACGGGCAACGGCCCGAAGAGCTCCGCCACGCGCGCGTGGCCGGTGAACTCCCGTCCGGGCGTGAGCAGATCGGCCCACCGCCCCGCGGGCAGCGCCAGCTCCGTGTCGCGCCAGCCGCCCTCCTCCGCCAGCCGCACCGGCAGCCGGGTGACGGCCGTCAGCACCTCACCGGAGCGCGCGAAGGCGAGGCAGTGCGCCGCCCCCGGGCCCCGGGCGGGCAGCGGCTCGTAGGTGGCGGACGTGCCGAAGACGGCGGGGCGCCGCCGCCGCAGCCGCAGGGCCGCCGCCGTCAGCGCGGCCTTCTCGGCGGACAGGGCGTCCGGGTCCTTCGGCGGGAAGGGCGCCGGGCGCCGGTTGTCCGGGTCCACCAGCGCCCGGTACTCGGACTCGGTGCCCTGGTAGAGGTCCGGCACGCCCGGCATCGTCAGGTGGACCAGGGCGCCCCCGAGGACGTTCGCCCGCACGTACGGCTCCAGCGACCGCCGGAACCCGGCGACCCGCTGCCCGGGCGCCCCGCACGGCCCCGCCTTCAGGAACGCGGCCACGGCCTCCTCGTACGCGGGGTCCTGCTCGGTCCACGCCGTGGCCAGGCCCGCCTCCCGGACGTGCTTCAGGAGCGCGTCCTGGAGCCGCTCCCCGTCCGCGGGGCCGAGCCCGAGGGCGGTCTGCCAGGCCGCCCAGGCCAGCTGCGGGTCCGGCGCGCCCACGCCCTCGGCGGCCGTCAGCGCGGTCACGTCGGCGACGAGGTCCGCCCACCGCCCGGGCACCTGGGTGAGCACGGAGATCGCGGCCCGCACATCGGCGCTGCGCTTGGTGTCGTGGGTGGAGAGCACGGTGCCGGTCGCGGGCCAGTCGCGCTGCACGCGCGCGCAGTACGCGTGGAAGTCCTCCGGGGACACCGCGGGCGCCCCCGGCTCACCGCCCACCTCGGTCGCCGACAGCAGCGGTACGTACCGGTAGAACGCCGTGTCCTCCACGGACTTGGCCCGCAGCGCCGACGCCAGCTGAGCGAACCGGGCCCGGAAGGCCGCGTGCTCGGGCCCCTCGCCGAGGCGCCCCACCACCAGGTCCCGCACGAGGTCGACGGCCTGGGCCTCCTCGGGGACCTTGAAGGCCCGCTTCGCCTCCCGCGCGGCCTCCTCGGTGACGACCGACGCGGCGTCCTGCGAGGTGTACGGCCGGTAGACCTCCAGGCGGACCAGGAGCTCGCGCAGCGCGGTGCGCAGGGCCCAGGGGGCGCGGTCGCGCAGCACCGGGTCGGCGGACGTGCGGCACAGCCGGTCCGCCTCGCGGGTGAGCCGCTCGACCTCGGCGGCCAGCTCGTGGTGGACCACCTTGTACGCGGCCCGCCGCACGGTCGCCTCCCAGTCGCCCCCGCGGTCGGCCTGGGGGGCCGCGAAGCGCCGGTACCGGCCGAGGAGCTCCCCGAAGCCCGCCGGGTCGGMGAGGACGCCGTCCACGTGCCGCAGGGCGTCGTAGCCGGTGGTGCCGGCGACCGGCCAGGCGGCCGGCAGCGGCTCGCCGTCCGCGAGGATCTTCTCGACCACGGTCCAGCGCCCGCCGGTCGCCGCGTCCAGGCGGCGCAGGTACGCGTCCGGGTCGGCGAGGCCGTCCGGGTGGTCGATGCGCAGCCCGTCGACGACCCCCTCGTCCAGCAGCTGGAGGATCTTGCCGTGGGTGGCGTCGAAGACCTCGGGGTCCTCGACGCGCACCCCGATGAGCTCGGAGATGCTGAAGAACCGCCGGTAGTTCAGCTCGGTGCGGGCCAGCCGCCACCAGGCCAGGCGGTACCACTGGGCGTCCAGCAGCTCGGGCAACGGCAGCCCCTCGGTGCCGGCCCGCAGCGGGAACGCGTGGTCGTGGTAGCGCAGGACGTCCCCGTCGACCACGAGGGAGCCCTGCTCGGCGCCGACCGGCCCGCCGAGCGCGGGCAGCAGGACGCGGCCGCCCTGGGCCTCCCAGTCGATGTCGAACCAGCGCGCGTACGGGGAGTCGGGGCCCTCGCGCAGCACCTCCCACAGGGGGCGGTTGTGGCGGGGGGACATCGCCATGTGGTTGGGCACGATGTCCACGACGAGGCCGAGGCCGTGCTCGCGGGCGGTGGCGGACAGGCTCCGCAGGCCCTGCTCGCCGCCGAGCTCCTCCCGTACGCGCGCGGGGTCCACGACGTCGTAGCCGTGGCCCGAGCCGGGGACGGCCTCCAGGACGGGGGACAGGTGCAGGTGGGAGACGCCGAGCTCGGCCAGGTAGGGGACCGCCTGCTCGGCCGCGCCGAAGGGGAACTCCGGCTGGATCTGGAGGCGGTACGTGGCGGTGGGGCCGGGGTGCGCAGGTGTCATGGGGACTTACGTACCCGGCCGGCGCCGTTTCGTGTCCCCGACACTCGCTCCGGGGGGTGCGCGGTTTTTCGTCCGCGGCCCGGTGGGGGCTGATCGCGCAGTTCCCCGCGCCCCTTTCAGGGGCGCGGGGAACTGCGCACGGTCACGCAGGCCGTTGCAGGACCACCATGCTCCGGTCGGGCATGGTGATGCTGTCACCCGCGTCGATCTTCTCCCCGGTCCCGGCGGGAACCCCGCCGTCCCGGCTCGTGTCGACGATCACCTGCCACCGGCGCCCGTGGTCCACCGGCACCACGAAGTCCAGCGTCTTCGGCGAGGCGTTGAACAGCAGCAGGAACGAGTCGTCGGTGATCCGCTCCCCGCGGGGCCCCGGCTCCGAGATGGCGTTGCCGTTGAGGAACACCGACAGCGCCCGCGACTGCGTGGAGCCCCAGTCGTCGTCGGTCATCTCCTTGCCGGCGGGGGTGAACCAGGCGATGTCCGACAGCTCGTCGTGGGTGCCCTCCACGGGCCGTCCGTGGAAGAACCGGCGCCGCCGGAACACCGGGTGCTCGCGCCGCAGCCGCACCATCGCGCGGGTGAACTCCAGCAGCTCGCTGCCGTCCTCCGGCCACGGCACCCAGGACAGCTCGTTGTCCTGGCAGTACGCGTTGTTGTTGCCGCCCTGCGTGCGCGCGAACTCGTCGCCGTGGCTGAGCATGGGCACGCCCTGCGACAGCAGCAGGGTCGCCGTGAAGTTGCGGTGCTGGCGGGCCCGTAGCGCCAGGACACCGGGGTCGTCGGTCTCGCCCTCGACCCCGCAGTTCCACGACCGGTTGTGGCTCTCGCCGTCGTTGTTGTCCTCGCCGTTCGCCTCGTTGTGCTTCTCGTTGTACGACACCAGGTCGTGCATCGTGAAGCCGTCGTGGCAGGTGACGAAGTTGATGGAGGCCAGCGGGCGGCGCCCGTCGTTCTGGTAGAGGTCCGAGGACCCCGTCAGCCGGGACGCGAACTCGGCGAGCGTCTGCGGCTCGCCCCGCCACAGGTCCCGTACCGTGTCGCGGTACTTGCCGTTCCACTCCGTCCACAGCGGCGGGAAGTTGCCCACCTGGTAGCCGCCCTCGCCGACGTCCCAGGGCTCGGCGATCAGCTTGACCTGGGAGACCACCGGGTCCTGCTGGACCAGGTCGAAGAACGACGACAGCCGGTCCACCTCGTGGAACTGGCGGGCCAGGGTCGCCGCCAGGTCGAAGCGGAATCCGTCCACGTGCATCTCGGTGACCCAGTACCGCAGCGAGTCCATGATCAGCTGGAGCACGTGCGGGGACCGCATGAGCAGGGAGTTCCCCGTGCCCGTGGTGTCCATGTAGTAGGTGGGGTCGTCCGTCAGGCGGTAGTACGAGGCGTTGTCGAGCCCCTTGAAGGACAGCGTCGGGCCCAGGTGGTTGCCCTCGGCGGTGTGGTTGTAGACCACGTCGAGGATGACCTCGATGCCCGCCTCGTGCAGCGCCCGGACGGCCGACTTGAACTCCAGGACCTGCTGTCCGCGGTCGCCCCAGGAGGCGTACGCGTTGTGCGGGGCGAAGAAGCCGATCGTGTTGTAGCCCCAGTAGTTGTTGAGGCCCATGTCGACCAGACGGTGGTCGTTCACGAACTGGTGGACCGGCATCAGTTCGAGCGCCGTCACCCCCAGCTCGGTCAGGTGTTCGATGACGGCCGGATGGGCGAGCGCCGCGTACGTGCCGCGCAGCTCGTCCGGCAGCCCGGGGTGCAGCATCGTGAGGCCCTTGACGTGGGCCTCGTAGAGCACGGTCTGGTGGTACTCCGTGCGCGGGAGGCGGTCGTCGCCCCAGTCGAAGTACGGATTGACCACCACGGAGCTCATGGTGTGCGGCGCCGAGTCCAGGTCGTTGCGCTCGTCGGGCGCCCCGAAGTGGTAGCCGTACACCTCCTCGCCCCAGTCGATGCTGCCGCTTATGGCCTTCGCGTAGGGGTCGAGGAGCAGCTTCGCGGAGTTGCAGCGCTGCCCCCGCTCCGGCTCGTAGGGACCGTGCACACGGAACCCGTACCGCTGGCCCGGCATGATGCCGGGCAGGTACGCGTGCCGTACGAACGCGTCGGTTTCGCGCAGCTCTATCGCAGTCTCGGAGCCGTCGTCGTGAAGAAGACACAGCTCGATCCGGTCCGCGGCTTCCGAGAAGACCGCGAAATTCGTGCCGGCGCCGTCGTACGTGGCACCGAGTGGGTACGCCTGTCCAGGCCAGACCTGCATGGATGCAACTCTTCCAGTTGTGCGACGCCGCGGAGGGCGACTCCTGCCCGAGTGTCCCCGAAACTCATGGAACCACCTATGACTTACCTCCCTCTTACCGCTCGACCGGTGCATACGCGGTATGCCGAACCAGTGGGATCCGAGCGACCCCTGGACATACAGGGGGAGTAGGGGGAAATGTGCGCACAATAGTGCACCGCCATCTGGGCAAAGTGGTGGCGGGCGCGGRGATGGCGATAGCCGGGACGGCCGTGATGGTGGGAATCACCCTGCCGGGCTCGGCGGGGGCCGACGACTCCGGGGGCCGGGGCGCCGGGCAGAACGCCGGGCAGGCGGGACAGGAGGGGCAGGGGGGCGCGGCCGGGGAGCAGGCGCAGGGCGCCGTACGGCCGGGCGTGGTCGAGCAGGCACCGGCCGAGGGCGACAAGGGCAAGGGGCGCGATCCGCTCACCGACGACGAGACCGAGCGGGTCACGGACCTCGCCCTGGACCGGCAGCTCCTGCGCAGCAGCGAGAACGTCGAGGGCGACAAGGGGCCGCAGCGCATCACCGTCGACCTCGCCGAACCCGAGCTGGCGGAACTGGACGACCCGGGCGCGCCGCGCCGCGCGGAGGTGTCGTTCTACGACTACAAGGACGACTCGCTCGTCACGAAGACCGTCAATCTTGACACCGGCAAGGTCGAGGCGACCGACACCCAGCACGGCGTCCAGCCGCCGCTGAGCCGCGCCGAGACCGTCGAGGCCGCGCAGCTGCTGATCGCCGACCGGCTGGGGGCCGGGCTGCGGGCCGACTACAAGGACGCGACCGGCAAGAAGCTGACCACCCCGGACCAGCTGCTGCTCAACAGCATGGTCTTCCGCGCGACCCCCGGCACGCCGGCCGCCCTCGCCGACTGCGGCGAGCACCGCTGCCTGCGCCTGTTCGTGAAGGCGAAGAACGGGCCCTGGATCGACAGCCGTGACCTGGTCATCGACCTCAGCGCCCGCAAGGTCGCCGAGGTCGGCTGAGCCTTCCCGGTCCACCGCTCTCCTTCCTCCGGCCTGACCGCACCACTTCACCTTTCCCACTTTCCCGCACTTGCAAGGGAGTCAATTCTTCATGCACGTGAACAGAGCAAGCCGCGCCCGCAGGCGGGCGGCGGMGGGCCTCTCGCTGGCCGCCCTGACCGTCGGCGCCGCGACGAGCGCAGGACCCGCCGTCGCCCAGGGCAAGGCCGCTCCCGCGGCCGCCGCCGACTGCAGCGCCGCGTACAAGATCGAGCAGAAGCTCGCCACCGGTACCACCTGGACGATGTGCTGGCACTACGAGAGCGAGGCCGGGCTCGTCCTGGAGAACGTCTCGTACCAGCCCAAGGGCGAGGCCGCCCCCATCCGCGTCCTGACGAGCGCGAAGCTCGCCCAGATCCACGTCCCCTACGACGACGGCTCGGTCGAGTACGACGACCTCACCGGCGCCGGCTTCGGCCAGGGCCTGATGGAGATGGCCCCCGGCGAATGTCCCGGCGGCACCATCAAGACCGTCAAGGTCCCGGACGCCTGGGACCCGGAGCACCCGGACGTCAAGGGCCTGTGCGCCACCACCCGCTCCCGCGGCCACGCCTACCGCATGCAGGGCGACACGGCGGGCAAGGTCTTCCAGCAGCAGGGCAAGGACCTGCTCGTCTACACCGTCAACCAGGTCGGCTGGTACGAGTACATCACCGAGTGGCGCTTCCAGGACGACGGCACCATCAACATGAACGTCGGCGCCACCGGCAGTCTGTCGCCCGGCGACTACGACGCCGGCGACGGCCGCGGCTGGCCGATCGGCAAGGGCGCCAAGGGCTACGCCACCAGTCACAGCCACAACGTCTTCTGGCGGCTGAACTTCGGCCTCGACGGCAACTCCAAGAACAAGGTCGAGCAGTACGACTCCGTGGTCAGCCCGCCGGCCCAGGGCGGTGAGGCCCCGCGCAACAAGACCACCCGCACCAAGGTCACCAAGGAACTCGCCGGTGACGCCAAGAACATGCGCTGGTGGCGCGTCGTCAGCACGACCGGCAAGAACAAGGACGAGCACGCCCGTTCGTACGAGTTCGTCCCGGGTGCCTCGAACAAGTACCCGGGCCGCAGCTACACCAAGCACGACATCTACTTCACCCAGTACAAGAAGTGCGAGCAGTTCGCCAGCCACAACCTGCGCAACTGCGGTACCGGAGCCGGTAAATCCGTCGACAAGTGGGTCGACGGACAGGCCCTCACCCACCCCGTGGGCTGGGTGAACATCGGCTTCCACCACGTCGCCCGGGACGAGGACCAGCAGCCCATGCCGGTCCACTGGCAGGGCTTCTCGCTCGCCCCGCGCGATGTCACCGCTATGAATCCGCTCACTCCGCCGGAGCTGGCCGACCAGAACGGGCGCCCGGACAACGGTCGTTGAGAATCGACCTGTCCATCCGGCTGCACCGCCCGCCGCTCCCGGAGTACCCTTCCTTGATCGTTGGCCGGGGGAGTGCTCGGGGGAGCGGAAGGCGGTGTGCGGGTGGGGTCCGGAGGGCTGGAGCTGCCCCCTGGTGACGGCGGTCACGAGGGGGGCTCCGCGGACGCCCCGCCCGGAGCGGTGTCCCTGGCCCGCCCCATGGAGATCGGGGCGGAGCTGGACTGGGGCGCGGACGCCTGGAGCGAGGTGCGTACGCGCGCCCAGCGGGCCGGCCGCGCCTACATCTGGCTCAACCTCGTCGAACAGCGGCTGCGCGCGGTCGTGGCCGCCGTTCTGCGCCCCATCTACGAACCCGTGCACGGCGAGGACGACTGGGTGGTCGCCGCCGCCGGACCCGCCGGCCAGGAGTGGGTCCAGCGCGCCGTCGCGGTGCGCGAAGTCAGCCGCCGCAAGGGCTACTTGCTCGACCCGGCCGACGACAACGTCCTGAGCTTCCTGACGCTGCCGCAGCTGCGCGAGCTGATGGTGCAGCACTGGCCGTGCTTCGAGCCGTACTTCGACGAGCGCCGGGACGTCGAACTGGCCCTGGACGAACTGGAAGTGACCCGCAACGTCGTCTCGCGCAACCGGGCCCTGTCCGAGGCCGTCCTGGCGCAGGCCGAGCGGGCGTCCGCGAAGCTCCTGGAGATCCTGGGCGCCGGCAGCGACGTGCCGTCCGCACGCCGCCTGCCCGTCGACGCCGTGGAGAACCTGGTCGGCGACCGGTACGCGGACGTGGTGGCCGTGCACTCCGACCGGGTGCGGCTGCTGCGGCGCTTCCCCGCCGAGGACCTCTTCGGCGGCGCCCGCCGCCTCGACGCCGTCGGCATCGGCCTCAACCTCCTCGTGCAGAACTTCTCGGGGCGGCGGCTGGTGCGCCTCGCCGAGTCCGGCTGCCGGGTGCGGCTGCTCTTCCTGAACCCCGCCTCCAGCGCGGTCAAGCGCCGCGAGCGGGAGCTGGGGATCAAACGGGGCGAACTGAGCCGTTCCGTCGAGATGAACATCCTGCACATGCGCCGGGTCAGGGCCCGGCTGCGCGACCCCGGCGCCTTCGAGATCCAGGTCTACGACGAGACGCCCCGCTTCACCGCGTACCTCGTCGACGGGGACGGGGCGGACGGCGTGGCGGTCGTGCAGTCGTACCTGCGGCGCACCCGCGGGATGGAGGCGCCCGTGTTCGTGCTGCGCGGTGGCGGCCGGGTGCTCAAGCCCGACGCGGCCGGCGAGGACGGCCTCTTCGGGACGTACCGCGAGGAGTTCGAGGTGGCCTGGGCGGATTCGCGCCCGGTGTCCTGACCGATCCCGGTTCCCCGGATTGTCAGTGGCCCATGACATCGTGGAGATCACTGGGGGAACGCACCACGAGGAAGGGAGCCGGCATGGGTTGGCACGCGGAGCTGCTGGTCGGCTTCGACCTGGAGACGACCGGGACCGATCCGCGCGAGGCGCGCATCGTCACGGCGGCGGTGATCGAGGTCCGCGGCGGGGAGCAGGTCGGGCACCGGGAGTGGCTCGCCGACCCGGGGGTCGAGATCCCCGCGGACGCGGTCGCGGTGCACGGGATCAGCAACGAGAAGGCGGCCGCCGAGGGCGCGCCCGCCGACCGGGTGGCCGACGCGATCGCCTCGGCGCTCGTCGCGTACTGGCGCGGGGGCGTGCCGGTCGTGGCGTACAACGCGGCCTTCGACCTGACCCTGCTCACCGCCGAGCTGCGGCGGTACGGGCTGCCGTCCCTGCGCGAGCGGCTCGGCGGGACCGATCCCGCGCCGGTCGTCGACCCGTACACGATCGACCGCTCGGTGGACCGCTACCGCCGCGGCAAGCGGAACCTCGAAGCGGTCTGCGGGGAGTACGGCGTCCGGCTCGACGCCGCCCACGACGCCTCGGCGGACGCGCTGGCCGCGGCCCGGCTGGCCACCGCGATAGCCGCCCGCCACCCCGAGGTGGCCGCGCTCGACCCCGCGGAGCTCCACCGCCGCCAGATCGAGTGGTACGCGCACTGGGCGGCCGACTTCCAGGGCTTCCTGCGCCGCAAGGGGGACGCGGAGGCGGTCGTCGACGGAACCTGGCCCGTACGGGACCTGGCGGACGAGCGGGTCTGAGACCGGGCGCCCCCGCCGGTGCCTCAGCCGGCGGCGGGACCCGCGATGCGCTCGATGCGCGGCGCGGCCAGCTCCGCGTAGTCGGCGCCGGACATCACCAGGGAGCGGTCGAGACGGGCGGCGTTGAAGTAGAGGCGCCGCTGGGCCACGACGGCCGGGTCGGCGACGACCTCCAGCTCCGCGTCGAAGCTGAACGGGAGGACCGTGCCCGGCACCGAGCGGGCCAGGCGCTCCGCGGTCTCCGCGTCGCTGAAACCGGCGTAGCGGGCCGCGTAGAGGGCCTTGACCGCGTCCAGGTCCACGCGGCGGTCCCCGGGGACGACCGCGAGGACGTGACGCGTGGTCCTCCTGTCCACCTTCACGCGCAGGACGATGCACTTGGCGGCCTCGGACGCGGGGTGGCCGCGCAGGGCGCAGACGGCCTCGGTGGCGCCTTCCGGCTCGTGGTCGATGAGGTCGTAGTCGACGGCGGCGGTGTCGAGGAGGGCGATCAGACGGGTGTAGGTGTCGTGGGTGGTGGGGGTTGGCATGCGGGGTCCTCCCGGGGGTCGGTTTTCGGCTGCGGGTGCGTCGTGGCTGGTCGCGCCCCTGTGGCGGAGCCACTCATGTCAGGGCCCCGCGCCCCTGAAGGCGCCCTTCGCGCGGCCTTCGTCCCTCGGGTGCGGTGGGCGCGTTCTATCGCCTGGCCCCAGTACGTGCCGGTCAGCATCAGGATCGCGCCCAGGCCCGTGAGCGGGGTGAAGTGGTCGCCTGCCAGGGCGATGCCCACGGCCGCGGCCCAGATCGGCTCGGTGCCCAGCAGGAGGCTGGCCCGGCTGGCCGAGGTGCGCTGGACGGCCCAGGTCTGCGCGAGGAACGCGAACACGCTGCAGAAGAGGGCGAGGTACAGCAGCTGGGCCCAGCCCGCCGCGCCGACGTGCACCAGAGTGGGCAGGTCGCCGGAGGCGGGCCCCAGGAAGAGCGCCGTGCCGACGAGGGTCTGCACGGTGGTCAGCCGCAGCGGGCGGATCGCGCGGCCCGCCGTCAGCCGGCCGACGAGTGCGACGTGCCCCGCCCGGATCACCGCGGCGCCGAGCATCAGCAGGTCACCGAGGCGCGGTGCGTGGAAGCCGTCGCCCGACATCAGCAGGCCGACGGCCAGCAGGCACACGCCGGCCGCCGCGTAGAAGGACGGCGGGAGACCCCCGCCGCGGCCGGTGCGGTCCAGGAGCGGGGTGATCACGATGGTCAGGCTGATGATGAGGCCCGCGTTGGCGGCGCTCGTGTGCGCGACGCCGTACGTCTCCACCACCAGGATGGCCGCCTGCGTCACCCCGAGCGGCAGTCCGATCCGGATCTCGTCGCGGGTCCAGGGGCCGGACTTGCGGCCGGCGGCGACCAGGGTGAGACAGGCGAGCGCGGACAGGGCGTACCGCGCGAACAGCACCACCAGGACGGGCAGCACGGCGGTCGCGGTCTGGGCGGAGAGATAGCTGGAGCCCCAGACGAGGGCGACGAGGAGGAGTACCGCATCGGTACGGCGGGCATCGGGCACGCGTTCACCCTGCCCTGCCGTGTCCCTGAAGCACAGAGCCAACTTCTTAAATGATCCTTTAGCATCGCTACATCGGCGGGAGGGCCGCGACCATGGACGAACGGCAGCTCAGGATCCTGCGTGAGCTGGGCGAACTCGGCAGCGTGACGGCGGTCGCCGAGGCCCTGCTGGTCACGCCCTCGGCGATCTCCCAGCAACTGCGGCTGCTCCAGCGCGCCATCCCCGTACCGCTCACCGAGCGCCAGGGGCGGCGGCTGGTCCTCACCGACGCCGGGCAGGCCCTGGCCGGCGCGGCCATCGAGGTGGAGACGGCGCTGGAGCGCGCGCGGCACAGCGTGGACGCGTTCGTCGACCGGCCGGACGGCGAGGTGTCGGTGGCCGCCTTCCACAGCGCGGCGTCGGCGTTCTTCCCGCTGCTGCTGCGGGCGTTCGCCGCACCCGGCGGGCCCCGTCTGTCCCTCGCCGACGCGGACGTCGTCCAGGACGACTTCCCGCCGCTGACCAGAGAGTACGACCTCGTGCTCGCCCACCGCCTGGAACACACGCCGACCTGGCCGCGCACCGTCACCGCCACACCGCTGCTGCACGAACCGCTCGACGTGGCGCTGCCCGCCGACCACCCCCTCGCGGAGAAGCGCCGGCTCACCCCGCGCGACGTGGCCGACCAGACCTGGATCACGGCACACGACGGCTTCCCGGTCGTGGCCACGATCGACGCCATCGCCACGGCGGCGGGCCGCCCGCTGCGCCTGGCCCACCGCATCAACGAGTTCGCGGTGGTCGCCGAGGCCGTCGCGGCCGGCGGAGGGCTCGCCCTGATGCCCCGCTGGACGATGCGCCCGCACCCCGCCCTGGTCCTCAGACCGCTCAGCGGCGTCCGGGCCCGCCGCCACATCGACGCCCTCCACCGCCCGGAACGCACGGCCAGGGGCGCGGTACGCACGGTCCTGACCGAGCTGCGCCGGGCGGCGGAAACGATCCGCGCCCCGGGCTGAGCGCCCCGAAGGGGCGCGGGGCTGTGTCGATGTGCGGCTCCGCCGCGTGGGCGCGCTCAGCCCCCACACACCCGCAGACGACAAGCCACCGCGCCGCGCAGCGAACCGGTCAGAACGGATACCACCGCACCGTCTCGTCCCCCTCCCGCAAGGACGCGACCCGCCGCCGGAACTCGGCGAGAGCCTTCGGATTGCTCGGCGCATGCTGCGCCACCCACGCACAGCTGGCCGTCTCCCGCGCCCCGCGCAACACCGTGCACCCCTCCCACTCGCGCACGTCCCAGCCGTACGTCGTGGTGAACGCGTCGTACGCCTCGGCGGGCAGCCCGTACCGGTCGCGGGACAGGGCCAGCACGACCAGGTCGTGCTCGCGCAGGTCCGCGGAGAACGTCTCCAGGTCGACCAGGACCGGCCCATCGGGGCCGACGTGCACGTTGCGGGGCAGGGCGTCGCCGTGGATGGGTCCGGGCGGCAGTTCCGGCGTGAGCGCGGCGGACGCCTCGGCGAAGCCGTCCCGCCGGCCGCGCAGGTACGCCGCATCGGCCGGGTCGATCACGTCGCCCGCGAGCCGCAGCCACCGTTCCACCCCGCCCAGCAGTTCCCGGCGCGGCAGCGCGAAGCCGGGCGCGGGCAGGGCGTGCACCACCCGCAGCAGTCCGGCCAGGTCACGCGGTTCGGCCGGCCGTACGGGATCGGGCAGCCGGTGCCACAGCGTCACCGGGTGACCGGCCACGGACCGTGCTTCGGGCTCGGCGGCCCGCACCGCCGGGACGCCCGCCTCGGCGAGCCAGAGCGCGACGGCCAGCTCGCGCCGCGCCCGGTCGAAGAGTTCCCTGTCGCGGCCCACCTTGACCACCAGGTCACCGATGGCGAAGACGGCGTTCTCGCCCAGGGCGAGCAGCACGGCGTCCCGGCCGTCCCGGCCGAGACCCGCCTCGGCGAGTACGTCCCGCGCCCGTGTCTCGTCCATCACTCGCCTCCCGTGGAGCCCTCGGCCCCCACCGTTCCCTGTACCGCGTCGGACGCCATTCTGCCCCTCGCCGCGGGCGCCGGGAGCACGCCGCGGGCCGCCCCGTGTCGCATCCGCACTGGTAGGAGCCGCCGGGCAGGGCGTGCGTGCTGTCTTGACGCGGTGTCGGCGGATCACGACGATGACGGGGGCCACCGGGACGGCCAGAACCGCACGAAACGCTCAGAGGAGCCGAATCCGTGACACTGGCGACCGCGGGGAAGCGGTCAGGGAGACCCGCGCCGGGGACCCGCGGACCGGGCCGCCCCGTCGACCGCGGCGCCTGGTTCCTGGTGCTGCCCGCGCTCATCCCGATCCTGGTGCTGAGCGTCGGACCGCTCCTCTACGGCATCGCCCTGGCGTTCACCGACGCGCAGTCGGGCCGCACAGAGCCCACGCAGTGGATCGGCACCCTCAACTTCCAGGACCTGCTGTACGACACCCTGTTCTGGGACTCGTTCCGCATCGGCCTGCTGTGGGCGGTGGGGGTGACCGTGCCGCAGTTCCTGCTCGCACTGGGGCTCGCCCTGCTGCTCAACGAGGAACTGCGGCTGCGCTGGCTGGCACGGGCCCTCGCGATCATCCCGTGGGCGATGCCCGAGGTCGTCGTCGGCATCATGTGGCGGCTGGTCTACAACCCGGACGCGGGCATCCTCAACGAGACCATCCGCGACCTGGGCCTGGGCGACGGGCGGGACTGGCTGTCGGGCCTGGCGACCGCGCTGCCCGCGGTGATCGTCGTCGGGATCTGGGCGGGCATGCCCCAGACGACGGTCGTCCTGCTCGCCGGACTGCAGAACACCCCGCGCGAACTGCACGAGGCGGCCGCCATGGACGGCGCCGGGGCCTGGCGGCGCTTCCGCACGGTCACCTGGCCCGCCCTGAAACCGGTCGCGCTCGCCGTCACGGCGCTCAACTTCATCTGGAACTTCAACTCCTTCGCCCTGGTCTACGTGCTGACCAGCGGCGGCCCCGGCGGCCGGACCCGGCTGCCGATGCTGTTCGCCTACGAAGAGGCCTTCCGCTACGGGCAGTTCGGCTACGCGGCGGCGATGGGATGCGTGATGGTCGCGGTGATCTCGGTGATCCTCGCCCTCCAGCTGGTGGGCCGGCTGCGCGGGGACGGGGACGCATGAGGACGAGCAGAAGGGCCCGCGCCGGCCAGTACGCCGCGCTCCTCGCGTACCTGGTCTTCCTCGCCTTCCCGTTCCTGTGGCTGGTCTCCACCGCCTTCAAGCCGCCGCGCGAGCTGGCGAGCCTGCATCCGACCTGGCTGCCCCGGGACCCGACCCTGGACAACTTCCGCCAGGCCTTCGACGAGCAGCCGCTGCTGCGGGCCGCGGCGAACTCCCTGGTCGCGGCGGTCGGGGCGGCGCTGATCGCCGTACTGATCGCGACCCCGATGGCGTACGTCATGGCCCGGCACCGCACCCGGCTCGCGAAGGCGGCGACCGGCTGGGTGGTGGTCAGCCAGGCGTTCCCGTTCGTGCTGGTGATCATCCCGCTGTTCCTCGTCCTGAAGAACCTGCGGCTGATCGACTCCGTGGGCGGACTGGTCATGGTCTACGTGGTGTGGGCGCTGCCGTTCGCGCTGTGGATGCTGGTGGGATACGTACGGGCGGTGCCGGCCGAGCTGGAGGAGGCCGCGGCGGTGGACGGCGCGGGACGGCTGCGGACGCTCGTCTCGATCATCGCGCCCCTGCTCGCACCCGGCATCGTGGCCACCGGCCTGTTCGCGTTCATCAGCGCCTGGAACGAGTTCTTCTTCGCGCTGGTGCTGCTGAAGACGCCGGAGAAACAGACCCTGCCCGTCGTCCTCACCCACTTCCTGGGCGCGGAGGGCGTGGCGGACCTCGGCCCGCTCGCCGCCGCCGCGTTCCTGGCGACCCTCCCGTCCCTGGTCGTCTTCGCGCTCATCCAGAAACGGATCACGGGCGGGATGCTCGCGGGGGCGGTGAAGAGCTGATGCGGACACGGAGGTGGGCGCGCGTGCGTACGCGCTGGTCGGCCGCGGCGGTCGCGGGACTGCTGCTCGTCGCGGGGGCCGGCTGTTCCGGGGACGGCGGTGACGGCTCGCGGGACGGCCGGATCACGCTCCGGTTCCAGTCCCTGGCCTGGCAGAAGGAGTCCGTCGACGTCAACAAGGAGCTGGTGCGGGAGTGGAACGCCGCGCATCCGAAGGTGCGGGTCGAGTACGTGCAGGGCTCCTGGGACAGCGTCCACGACCAGCTGCTCACCTCCTTCGAGGGCGGTGAGGCGCCGGACGTCGTCCACGACGCCTCGGACGACCTGGCGGACTTCGCGTACGGGGGGTATCTCGCGGACCTGCGCGGGCTGTTGTCCGAGCGGCTCAGGTCGGACATCCCGGAGCGGAGCTGGGAGACGACGACCTTCGGGGACGGGGTGTACGGCGTGCCGTTCCTGCAGGAACCGCGCGTCCTGATCGCCAACGCCGAGTGGCTGGAGGAGTCGGGGGTGCGCATCCCGACCCCGCGCGAGCCGTGGAGCTGGAGCGAGTTCCGGGCCGTCACCGCCGAACTGGCCGACGGGGACGGGAAGTACGGGGTGGCCTGGCCGCTGAAGGAGCCTGTGTCCGCCACGCTCAACCTGTCGCTGTCGGCCGGCGGGCGGCTGTTCCACCGCGGGGACGACGGGAAGGTGCGGATCCGGTTCGAGGAGGGGGACGCGGTGGTGCCGCGGACCATCCGCGACCAGGTCAACGCGGACGCCAGCGCGCCGGACTCTACGCTCGGCAGCGGCGGTTCCGACACGCTGCCGGGGTTCTTCGGCGGGAAGTACGCGATGGTCCCGCTCGGGTTCTCCTACCGGCAGCAGATCGTGCAGCAGGCGCCGAAGGGGTTCCGGTGGCGGGTGCTGCCCGCGCCCGCGGGGGCGGACGGGCTCGCCCAGGGGGTGAGCCCGCAGACGCTGTCCGTCGCCCAGGACAGTCCGCACAAGGAGGAGGCCGCGGCGTTCATCGACTTCCTGCTGCGGCCGCGGAACATGGTGCGGCTCGCCCTGGGGGACTGGATGCTGCCCACGGGGACGCGGGGCGCAGTCCGTGCGGGGGTATCCCGAGTGGAAGGACAAGGTGGCGACGCCGGCGCTCCAGGAGTACTACAGCGGGGCGATCGGACTGAGCGAGCTCAGGCGACGCCTGACGACGGACGGAAACCGGGTCCTGAACCGCTACCAGAGGTGACGGTTCGCTGGGCTGGGGGCGCGTCATCGAGTGCGGGTCCGCTGTGGCCGGTCGCGCAGTTCCCCGCGCCCCTTAAAAGCAGGGGCTACCGCCCCGATGAAAGACAGGGGCGCAGCCCCGTCTTTCAGGGGCGCGGGGAACTGCGCGACCAGCCCCCACCGGGCCGCACCCGGAAAGCGACCGCCGGCCAGCTCGGATAATTAATTGCACGAGACGTCTCGTCTCGCTTAAGGTTCCCGCATGACCACCCCCGCCCACATCGCCATGTTCTCCATCGCCGCCCACGGGCACGTGAACCCCAGTCTCGAAGTCATCCGGGAGCTCGTCGCCCGGGGCCACCGGGTCACCTACGCGATCCCGCCCGCCTTCGCGGAGAAGGTCGCGGAGACGGGCGCCGAGCCGAAGCTCTGGAACTCGACCCTGCCGTCCGCCGACGACGACCCCGCCGCCTGGGGAACCACGCTCCTGGACAACGTGGAGCCCTTCCTGGCGGACGCCGTCCAGGCGCTCCCGCAGCTCGCCGCGGCGTACGAGGGTGACGAGCCGGACCTCGTACTGCAGGACATCACCGCCTACCCGGCCCGCGTCCTCGCCCACCGCTGGGGCGTCCCGGTCGTCTCCCTCTCGCCGAACCTCGTCGCCTGGGAGGGCTACGAGGAGGAGGTCGCCGAGCCCATGTGGGCGGAGCCGAGGAGGACCGAGCGCGGACAGGCCTACTACGCCCGCTTCCAGGCCTGGCTGGACGAGAACGGCGTCGGCCTGGACCCCGACACCTTCAGCGGCCGTCCCGCCCGCTCCCTGGTCCTCATCCCGAAGGCGCTCCAGCCCAACGCCGACCGGGTCGACGAGTCCGTATACACCTTCGTCGGTGCCTGCCAGGGCGACCGCACCGCCCAGGGCGGGTGGCGGCGGCCCGACGGCGCCGGGCGCGTCGTCCTCGTGTCGCTGGGCTCCAGCTTCACCAAGCAGCCCGCCTTCTACCGCGCCTGCGTGGAGGCGTTCGGCGGCCTGCCCGGCTGGCACCTCGTGCTCCAGATCGGCAAGCACGTCGACCCGGCCGAGCTGGGCGACCTCCCGCCGAACGTGGAGGTCCACGACTGGGTCCCGCAGCTCGCGATCCTCCAGCAGGCCGACGCGTTCGTCACGCACGCCGGGGCCGGCGGCAGCCAGGAGGGCATGGCGACCGCCACACCGATGGTCTGCGTACCCCAGGCCGTCGACCAGTTCGGCAACGCCGACATGCTGCAGGCCCTCGGCGTCGCCCGCCACCTGCCGATGGAGGAGGCCACGGCCGGCGCCCTGCGGGAGGCCGTCCTCGCCGTCGCCGACGACCCCGGGGTCGCGCGCAGGCTCAAGGAGGTCCAGGCGCAGATGGCGGCCGAAGGCGGGACTTCCCGTGCCGCGGATTTGATCGAGGCGGAAATTCCCAAGGAGCGCCGGTGAACGGAAAAAGGCCTGATCCGGTGACCGTCAGCGAACTCCGAATTCCCCCCGGTCACGGTTGCACGCGATCGGTGAAGCCATGGCGCACTTTGTATAACGGGAAGGTCATTTGGTAACGCTCGGATAACGTACGGTCTGTCCTGCCAGGTCATGGACCTGGTTACCGGGTATGACCACCGACCCCGGTGGAAGGTTGCACGGGTCTCTTCTTGTTCTTTTCCGGAACTCCTTCCTAGCGTGAGGTGAACTCGAAACGAACCTTGGGAAGTTGACCTATGCGCCGTGACATACCGCCCCTCGCAGAGGTGCGCCGCATCACCGAGAAGAAGCGGGACGCCTGGTGGACCGTGCTGCTCGTCGACCCGGTCGCCACTCCGCTGGTGCGGCTCACCGCGAAGTACACGCGGATCACACCGAACCAGATCACCTGGGGCGCGTTCCTCCTCGGCCTCGTCTCGGCGGGCTTCTTCGCCTTCGGTGACTGGCGGTGGCTGATCGCCGGCGCGTTCGTCTACCACCTGAGTTTCGTCCTGGACTGCATGGACGGGAAGGTGGCCCGGCTCACCGGCCAGGGGTCCGTCTTCGGCGCCTGGCTGGACTTCGTCTTCGACCGCATCCGGGTGGCGGTGTGCGGGGTCGCGCTGATGGCGGGCCAGTACCACCGCACCGGCGAGACGATCTACATCTGGCTGGCCGCGGCCGTCGTCTTCCTCGACACGCTGCGCTACATCAACGGCCTGGAGATCTTCAAGATCCGCCACACCATGCGCAAGCAGATCAAGTCGCGGGTACGGGAGGCCCGGCGCGCGGAGAACGCCGCGGAACTCGCCTTCATGGAGGACCTGCTCCGCAACAACCCCGAGGCCGACATCGAGCAGGACATCCGCCAGGCCGCGGCGGCCTCACCGGCGGCGGTCGCGGCGGTCGCGGCGGCCGAGGAGACGGCGGCGGTCCAGGAGGCGGCGGCCGGGGAGACACCGGCCGGGGAGACGACGGAGGCCGGGGCGGACGACGTCCCGGCGAAGGCACCGGCCCGGGTCATCGACCTGCACCAGGAGTTCCGGCACCGCTTCCCCGCCTACCTGCGCGCCCGGTCCTTCTTCCTGCGGCACCGCATCCGTACGCACCTGGTGAGCGGCATCGAGTTCCAGATGGGTGTCTTCATCCTGGGCCCGCTGTTCGACTCGGTCATCGAGGCGACCGTCGTCTCCGGGGCGCTGCTCCTCGTCTTCGAACTCGCCATCATCTACAAACTGCTGCTCTCCACCCGTGACTTCACCCGCACGATCGACTCCTTCGAGCGCGATCACGAACAGGTCGCCACGGCGGCCTGACCGAGGACCGGGGGACACGGGGGAACACGGGGGAACGGCCGTGGGACCGGGGCGGGTGCCCCGGCCCCACGGCCGTGCCGTCGTACGGTCGGCCGGTCAGACGCCGACCTTCTCCCCCGCGACCGCCGGAGGCGGCGGTGTCGTGGACGGAGCCTCGAACGACTCGTCGTGGCTGAGGTCCGGCAGGCGGTTCAGCCACTTCGGGAAGTACCAGTTGCGCTCGCCGAGCAGGGCCATGACCGCCGGCAGCAGCACACCGCGGATGATCGTCGCGTCGATCAGGACCGCCGCCGCGAGGCCCACGCCCATCTGCTTCATGGACTGCATGGACAGCGTTCCGAAGATCGCGAAGACGGCGACCATGATGACGGCGGCGCTGGTGATGACCCCGGCCGTGGTGACCACCCCGTGCTGGATGGCGTCCCGCGTCGTCAGCCCCCGCAGCCGCGCCTCACGGATCCGCGAGACCACGAACACGTGGTAGTCCATCGAGAGCCCGAAGAGGATCACGAAGAGGAACAGCGGCAGCCAGGTGATGATGGCGCCCACGCCCTCGGCGCCCACCAGCGACGCGCCCCAGCCGTGCTGGAAGACCGCGACGAGGATGCCGTACGCCGCCCCGACCGACAGGAGGTTGAGGACGATCGAGGTGACCGCGATCGTCAGCGAGCGGAACGAGAGCAGCATCAGCAGGAAGGCGAAGGCCACGACGAAGACGAAGACCGGGGCCACCGCGCTGACGAGCTGGTCGTTGAAGTCCTTCGAGCCCGCGACCTGACCGGAGACCGGCGCCTCCACCCCGTCGACCTTGCCGAGCGTCGCGGGACGGACCTCGTCGCGGATGGTCGTCAGGCTCTTCTCGGCCTCCTCCAGGTCGGAGCCGCCCACCAGCGGCACGTACACGAAGGCGATGTTCTGCGCGTCGTGCACCTTGACGTCGACCGGGCCGCGTGAGGCGCCCGAGCTGACCGCCTGCTCCCGGAAGTCGGCGATGGCGGACTTCACCTCGGGCGCGTTGATGTCGTCGGCCTTCACGACCACTTCGGCCGGGTCGGAGCCGCCGGGGAAGGCCTCGTTCACCCGCTCGTACGTCGCCACGATCGGCAGCGAGTCGCCGAACTCCTGGTCCAGCGTGAGGTTCTGGGTCTTCATGCCGAGCGCGGGGGCCGCGATGGCGACCAGCGCGCCCGCCGCGACGACCAGCGAGACCGCCGGCCGGGCCAGCACCACGCGCAGCACGGCCGTCCAGAAGCGGCTGCCGCCCTCGGAACCGTTGTCCGCGCCCTGCTTCTTGCGGCGCTTGTCCGGGTGCAGGAACGGGATGCGGCCCTTCTCGACCCGTGAGCCGAGCAGCGAGAGCACCGCGGGCAGCACGGTCACCGAGCCGACCATGGCGACCGCCACGACCATCAGCGAGGCGAGGCCCATCGCCTTGAAGGTGGCGATGCCGGTGAACAGCATGCCCGCCATCGCGACGCACACCGTGACGCCGGAGACGATGATGGCCCGGCCGCTGGTCGCCGCGGCGATCCGCAGCGCGGTCTCGGCGTCGCGGCCCGCCGCGCGCTCCTCGCGTTCGCGCCGCAGGTAGAACAGGCAGTAGTCGACGCCGACCGCGAGCCCGACGAGCAGCATCACCGAACTGGACGTGTCGTCCATCGGCTGGACGTGGCTGACGATCATCATCAGGCCCATCGTGGCCATGATCGCCGTGATCGCGAGCAGGACCGGCACCAGGGCCGCCACCAGCGCGCCGAACGCCACCAGCAGGATGCCGAGGGCCACCGGCACGGCGGAGAACTCGGCCTGCTTGAAGTCGTCGCCGAACGCGTCGTCGAACGTCTTGTTCATGCTGGCGCCGCCGATCTCCTCGATCCGCAGCGCCTCGTGGTCCTTCTGGACCTCCTCGACGGCCTTCAGCACGGGCTCCACCCGCTCGCCCGCCGTGTCCGCGTCGCCGCGCATGTCGAACTGCACCAGCGCGCTGCGGCCGTCCTTCGAGATCGTCTTCGTGTCGTACGGCGAGGTCACGTCGGTCACCCGGCCGGTGTCCTCGACCGCCTCGATCACCGCGGCGACGGCGGCGCGGAACTCGGCGCCGGTCGCCTTCAGGCTCCCGTCCCGGCTCTGGAGGAGCACGGTCTCCCCGGCCGGCTCGTCGACCCCCGCCTGCTCCGAGAGGGCCGCGGCCCGTCCCGTCTCGCCCCCGAGCTGCTCGCTGTCCTTGAGCTCGACCGTGCCCGCCGCCGAGCCGAGTCCCATCGCCAGAACGACGAACAGCACCCAGATCCCGACGGCCGCCCAGCGGTGCCGGGCGCTCCAGCCGCCGGCCCGGGCCGCTATGCCCCGTACCCGCGTGTCTCCGTTCCCCATGACGGGCTTGCCCCCTCGTTCCGGGCGCCGGCCCCGCGCCGGCACCTCCCGCTATGAACGTAGGGCGCGGATAAAGGGCTCTCCTCGTGCGCTCCGGTGAAGTCCGGCCCCGAGATCTCCTCCCCCCGTACCCCTCGGCCTCCGCACTGAGGAGGACGGTCGCCCCCTACACGTAAATCGGCTGCCCGGGGGTCGCGGACAGGCCGACCGGTCGGTAACCTGCGTTGCCGGGGCAGCCCAAGGCCGCGGCCGTCGTGCCCACCCCCACGGGGCACGACGGCCGCTCTCAGGGTGCCCGGACGACCGAGGGGACGACGGTGGGGACCATGGGCACGACCAGGTACGCGGCGCTGCTGCGCGGGATCAACGTGGGCGGCAGCAGGAAGGTGCCGATGGCCGGGCTGCGCACCCTGCTCCAGGACCTCGGGTACGCGGACGTGGGCACGTACCTGCAGAGCGGGAACGCCGTCTTCTCCAGCGACCGCGGCGACGAGGACGCGCTCGCCGCGGAGGTGTCGGCGGCCCTCGCCGAGCACTTCGGGTTCACGGTCGACGTACTGGTGCGCGACCACGCGTACCTGCGGGCCGTCCTGGACGCCTGTCCGTTCCCGGCCGCCGAACTGGAGGCCAAGCAGCTGCACGCCACGTACTTCTCGGCGCCGGTGGGCCCCGACCGCTTCGCGTCGGTCGACGGGGCGGCGTTCCTGCCGGAGGAGTTCCGCCTCGGCGACCGCGTCCTGTACCTGTACGCCCCCGACGGGCTCGGCCGCTCCAAACTGGCGGAGGTCCTGGCGCGGCCCCGGCTGACGAAGGGCGTCGTCGCCACCGCGCGCAACTGGAACACCGTCGTCAAACTCGCCGAACTGACCGAGGGCTGACCAGAGTCGACCCGGGGCCGGCAAGGGCCGGCCGGTGGGCGCCCGCGCGCCTGTGGCAGGCTCGGCCCATGCGCTACATCATCGTCGGAGCAGGGGCCGTGGGCGGGGCCGTCGGCGGCCGCCTCGCCGAGTCGGGGCACGAGGTGGTGCTGGTCGCGCGCGGCGCCCACCACGACGCGCTGCGCGAGCACGGACTGCGTCTCGTGACGCCCGACGGCCCGCGCACCCACCGGCTGCCCGTGGTCGACGGACCCGGCGCCCTCGGCGCACTGCGCGCGGACGACGTCCTCGTGCTCGCGGTGAAGACGCAGGACAGCGTGGCGGCGCTGGACGCGTGGGCCCCCGTCCCCGTCGAGGGCGGCGGCACGGCGGCCGAGCGGCTGCCGCTGTTCTGCGCCCAGAACGGGGTGGAGAGCCAGCGGCTGGCCCTGCGGCGCTTCCGGCGGGTGTACGGCGTCTGCGTGTGGCTGCCCGCCACCTTCGTCGAGCCGGGCGAGGTGTCGGCGGCCGGTGCGCCCCTCACCGGCATCCTGCACCTGGGCCGCTTCCCGCACGGCACGGACGACACCGCGCGGGCCGTCGCCGCCGACCTGGCCGCGTCCCGCTTCGAGGCGCCGGTGGTGGCCGACGTGACGCGCTGGCAGTACGCCAAGCTGCTGGCCAACCTCGCCAACGCGATCGAGGCCGTCAGCGGTGTCGTCGACAGCGAGGAGGCCGCGGAGCTGAACGCCCGCGTACGGGCGGAGGGGGAGGCCGTGCTGGCCGCCGCGGGCATCCCGTACGCCTCCGCCGCGGAACAGAAGGAGGCGCGCGCCGGCAAGATGCGGCTCGTGCCGCTCGGTGGGGAGGGGCGGGGTGC
>NZ_VDFC01000015.1:159649-231486 GCF_008369065.1 Streptomyces apricus
CCCCTAGGTACCTAGGGGCGCGGGGAACTGCGCAGGAGCGCGCAGCGCGACAGGGGGGTCTGGGGGCGCAGCCCCCAGGGACGGCCGCGCGGTCGGATCAGAGGCCACGAGCACCGCCGGGTCGACCGCGACGCGGCCTGGGGCGTGTGTTGGTCGGGAGAGCGTGTTCTAACAGTCGTCTCAGCTTCGCTTGGTACCAATTCGGCATTGGACGAGCGAGGCGAATCGTGTGCAGGAGGCGTTGATGGTCGTCGATGTGACGCCGTCAGGGAAAGCGCCGCCCGCGGGTCGCACGCCGGTAAAGGGTCGCACTGAAGCATCTCGCAGACGGATGCCGTGCGGATACCGCACCCACAAACAGCTGAAGAGAGACTGACATGAAGCGTATGGGACGTCGCGGCTTTCTGGCCGCTTCCACGGCACTCGGCGCCGGTGCCGGCCTGTCCGCCTATGCCGCTGTTTCGGCAGCGGACGAGGACAGGACTCCGGGCAAGGATCCGGACAAGACCGCGGACATTGCCTTGCGGGACCGGGACCTTCCTTTCATCGGCACGGAGGAGACCTTCTCGACCCCCACGTTGCTGAAGCTGAACTCCATCAATCAGGACCACATAGCGTTCCTGGAGGAAATCGGTCTTTCGGATCTGGGCAAACGCCGCATCGGTGACATGGACGCGGGGGGACTCGACGTCCAGATCCTTTCCGCCCATACGCCCTCCGTGCAAAACGTCCCTGGGCAGCGGGGCATCGACCTCGCCCATCGCCTCAACCGGCAACTCGTGGACGGGCCGATCGCCAAGTATCCGGGCCGCTTCAAGGCCTTCGCCACCCTGCCCCTGCAGAGCCCGGAGGCGGCGGCGGACGAACTGGAACGCTCGGTCCGGGAGGATGGCTTCCTGGGTGCGCTGACCAACGGGCACATCACGAAGAAGTATCTCGATCATCCCGACTTCGAGCCCGTGCTGGAACGTGCCGTTGCTCTCGATGTGCCGATCTACCTGCATCCCGGCTATCCGGCCGACGAGGTCTTCAAGATCTACTACAGCACCACACGGTCCGAGTACACGAAAGAGTTCCAGGACTACATTTTCAGCGGGTCCGGATACGGCTGGCACCAGGAGGTGTTGACCCAGTGCGTTCGGATGATCACCTACGGGGTCTTCGACAGGTTCCCCAAGCTGAAAATCATCATCGGTCACATGGGTGAAGGTCTTCCCTTCTACTACGAGCGGATCGTCAATGACATGGGCGAGCCGACCGAGGACTCGCTCGAAAAGCCTGTCGGACAGTACTTCAAGGACAACTTCTGGATCACGACCAGCGCATTCCCCCAGACCGAACTGCTCCATCTCCTGCTGAAGTACATAAGCGTGGATCGAGTGATGTTCGCAACCGACTACCCGTTCGCGAACATAAAGGAGCAGACCGACTGGTTCCGCGGAGTCGATCTGCCGCGCGAGGACAAGGAGAAGATTGCGTTCCGGAATGCGGAGAAACTGTTCGGAATGAAAGTGCCCGTGAAGTGACAGCCGGCGTCCGGGCAGGTGGCGGTGGATGCCGAGGTGTGCCGGCACCGTGGCGGGGGCGAGGAGCTCAGGCCCCCGTCGCGGAGAGCGCGGGCGAGGCCGCCCTGTCGTAGCGCGTGAGCACCACCTGGACCACCTCCGGCGCCGGGCCCAGGACGTCCGCCAGGACGTCCGCCCCGGCGGCGCCCCGCGCGATCCGGTCCGGCAGGAAGCCGGGCGCCAGGACGTACGGCGCGACAGCCACCCGCGCACACCCCGCCGCGCGCAGCGCCTCCACCGCCTCCTCCGTCCGGGGCAGCGCCGCCGAGGCGAACGCGGGCCGCACGGCGCGCCAGCCGGCCCGCCGCCACTCCCGCACGATCCCCTCGATCACCGCGAGCGCCTCCGGGTCCGTGGACCCCGCCGACGCCAGCACGACCCCGGTCGAGGACCTGTCGGCGGGGGACACCCCCGCCTCGTACAGGCGGCGTTCGAGCGCGGCCGTCAACAGCGGCGAGGGGCCGAGCACCTCGGCCTGCCGGATCCGCAGCCGCGCGGGCGCCGCGTCCAGCACCGCCGGGATGTCGGACTTCGCGTGGAAGGCCCGGGTCAGGAGCAGGGGGAGCGCCACCACGTCCCGTACGCCCTCCGCCGCCAGCGACTCCAGCACCCCCGCCACCGACGGGACGTCGAAGTCCAGGAAGCCGGTCTCCACGCGCACCCCGGGCCGCCGCGCCCGCACCCGGCGCACCAGGGCGTGCACGGTCGCGGCATGGCGCGGATCGCGGCTGCCGTGGGCGACGACGAGGAGGACCGGGCGCGGCACGGGCGTCAGCTCTTCACGAGGAGACCGCGGCTGCGCAGGACCCACCGCTCCAGCGGGCTGAAGATCAGCAGGTCGATGGCGATGCCGACGATCAGGATGAGGAGGATGGCGAGGAACACCATGGGCATGCTGTTGGCCGTACGGCCGTTCTCCAGCAGCTGGCCGAGGCCGATGCCCAGGTCGGGCGAGGACGCGATGATCTCGGCGGCCATCAGGGAACGCCACGAGAACGCCCAGCCCTGCTTGAGCCCCGCGAGGTAGCCGGGCAGCGCGGCCGGGACCACGATGTGCCAGGTGCCCCGCAGCCCCGTCGCGCCCAGGGTCCGGCCCGCCCGCAGGAACAGCGGCGGCACCTGGTCGACACCGGAGACCAGCCCGTTGGCGATCGAGGGGACCGCGCCGAGCAGGATGACGGCGTACATCATCGAGTCGTTGAGCCCCAGCCACAGGACGGCCGGCGGCACCCACGCCACCGACGGCAGCGACTGGAGGCCGGACAGGATCGGGCCGATCGCCGCGCGGACGAACTTCACCCGCGCGACCAGCAGGCCGAGCGGCGTGCCGATCACGAGGGCCATCAGGAAGCCCAGCAGGCCGCGCGAGACGCTGGTCCAGATGTATTCGAGGAGGGTGCCCTGGAGCCAGGCCTCCTGGACCTCGTCCCAGACCGCGGACGGCGCCGGCAGCTTGTAGCTGTCGGTGACCTCCGCCCACACCAGGACCTGCCAGACCACCAGGACCAGCGCCACGGCGACGACCGGCGGGAAGACCTTCTCCATGAAGGTCCTGCGGAACGGGGTGCGCCGGGTCTGCGCCGTCGTCTCCAGCGCGTCGAGGCCCGCTTCGAGTCCGGCGAGGTCGCCCCCGCCGTCCTTGCCCGCGGGAGCGCCGCCGTCCTCCTTGACGAGGCTCGTCTCAGTGCTGGCCATGGCGGCGGATCTCCCCACGCAGTTGTTCGGTGATCTCGACGGACAGCTCCGCGACCTCGGTGTCCTCGATCCGGCGCGGCTGCGGGATGCCGACCGTCCACTCCCGCGCGATGCGCCCCGGGCGCGAGGACAGCAGCACCACGCGCTCGGCGAGCCGCACCGCCTCGCGCACGTTGTGCGTCACGAACAGCACCGACAGGTTCGTCTCGCGCCAGATCCGGGTCAGCTCGTCGTGCAGCACGTCCCGGGTGATGGCGTCCAGGGCCGCGAACGGCTCGTCCATCAGCAGCAGCCGGCTGTCCTGGGCGAGCGCGCGCGCCAGCGCGACGCGCTGGCGCATGCCGCCGGACAGCTCGTGCACCCGCTTGCCGTACGCGCCCTTCAGGCGGACGAGCTCCAGGAGCTCCTCCGCCCTGCCGCGGCGCTCGGCCTTGGGCAGGCCCCGCAGGCGCAGGGCCAGTTCGATGTTCTTGCCCGCGGTCAGCCACGGGAAGAGGGCGTGCTCCTGGAACATCAGGGCCGGGCGGCCGTCGGTGCTGATGCCGCCCGCGGACGGCTCGTCCAGCCCGGCGACCAGGTTCAGCAGCGTCGACTTGCCGCACCCGGAGGCTCCCAGGAGGGTGACGAACTCTCCCGGCCGGACATCGAGCGTGATGTCGTCCAGGACGAGCTGCTGCCCGGCGGGGCCGGCGAAGGACTTCGAGACGTGCTCGATCCGGGCGGCGTACTCCACCGACGTACCGGAGCCGGCGTCGGCGCTTTTGGCGAGGGCGGTTGCCATGGTCGTCACCTCCTGGGAACTCATGGACGTACGGGGCTACTTGACGCCGAGGCCGGCGTCGTCGACCGCTTGCGCGCCCTCGGCCTTCAGGACCTTGTTCAGCGTCGTGAGGTCGTAGATGCCGTCGAGCCTCGGCTTCTCCAGCAGACCGGCCTTCACCGCGTGCTCGGCCTCGGCGTCGAGGGTCGAGGCCAGCGGGTCGTCGGTGAACTGGATCGACTTCCACGCCGGGTCGATGACCTCGGCGGGCAGCTCCTTGCCGGACAGCTCCTTGAGCTTGGTGTTGGCGGCGGCCTTCGCCTCGTCCGGGTTGGCGTTGATCCACTTGTTGGTCTTCACCGAGCCGCGCAGCACGGCCTCGACGACGTCCGGGTGCGCCTTCAGGAACTTCTGCGACACGATGATGTTCGTGATCACGAACTTCTTGTCCGGCCACAGGTCGGCCTCGTCGAGCAGCACCTTCGCGCCCTCGGCGACCAGCTTGGACGCGGTCGGCTCCGGCACCCACGCGCCGTCCACGGAGCCCGACTTGTAGGCGTCCGGGGTGATCTTGTTGTCCGTGCGGACCACGGAGACGTCGCCCTTGCCGCTCTGGGCGTCCACCTTCCAGCCCTGCTCGGCTATCCAGTTGAGGAACGCCACGTCCTGCGTGTTGCCCAGCTGCGGGGTGGCGATCTTCTTGCCCTTGACGTCCTTCAGGGACGTGATCTTCTTCGGGTTCACGACGAGCTTCACGCCGCCGGAGGCCGAACCGCCGATGATCCGCAGGCCCTTGCCGTCGGTCGTGGTGTAGCCGTTGATGGCGGGGGAGGGGCCGATCCAGCCGATGTCGATCGACCCGGAGTTCAGCGCCTCGATCTCGGAGGGACCCGCGTTGAACTGGGAGTACGAGGCCTTCGTGCCCCCGAGCTCCTTCTGCAGCAGCCCCTCCTGGTCACCCACGAGCGCGGTGGCGTGGGTGAGGTTCGGGAAGTAGCCGATCCGTACGGTGTCGGCGGAGAGCTTCTCGCCCTTCGCGGCGACCTTCGAGGTGTCCTCGTCCTCGGAGTCGGAACCGTAGCCGCACGCGGCGAGGGTCAGGAGGGGGAGAGCGGCGGCCACGGCGAGGCCGCGGCGGAGCAGTGCGGAGCTTTTGGCAGGCACGGGAGGGGTGTCCTCTCGTCGGCCCGGCGGTCACGGTTCTTCAGGTCGTGGCCGGGAGGTCGGCAGGTCTTCGTCGTATCCGCGACGGCGGGCGGGGGGACGGGGCGCGCAGGCAGTGCGCGTACGTCAGCACGCACATCGCGCCACTCCGCCCTGCCCGCTGCCGAGGGCGCCGCTGCCGACGCGGCCGCCCTCCTTCGCGAACGTGGAGTAGAAGTCGGTGGGAGTCATGTCAGAAGTCCCACCCGTCGTCGTCCGCCTCGGCCTTCACCGGCTCCGGCGAGGCGAAGGACTCGCCGACCATGCCCGCGGTGAGCGTGGTGCCGTCGGCGGGGTCGATGAGGATGAACGAGCCGGTGCGCCGGGAGTCGGCGTAGGAGTCCACCGGCAGCGGCTCGGCGGTGCGGATCTTCACGCGGCCGATGTCGTTGGCGACCAGGTGGCCCGGGTGCGGGTGCAGGGACAGGTCGTCCAGGGTCAGCCGCGAGGGGATGTCCTTGACGAGCGCCTTGACCGTGCGGGTGCCGTGCTTGAGCAGCACGCGGTGGCCGACGGTCAGCGGCGCGTCGGCCACGTGGCAGACGGTCGCCTCGATGTCCTGCGTGGTCGCGGGCGCGTCCTGGGTAGGCACGATCAGGTCGCCGCGCGAGACGTCGATGTCGTCCTCCAGGAGAACTGTCACCGACTGCGTCGTCCAGGCCACGTCGACCGGCTCGCCCAGCAGGTCGATGGAGGCGATCCGCGAGGTGCGGCCCGAGGGCAGCACGGTGACCTGCTCGCCGACCCGGAACGCGCCGGCCGCGATCTGGCCCGCGTACCCGCGGTAGTCCGGGTGCTCGGCGGTCTGCGGGCGGATCACGTACTGCACGGGCAGGCGCGCGTGGCAGGTCGCCAGGTCGTGGCTGACCGGCAGGGTCTCCAGGTGCTCCAGGAAGGTGGGCCCGCCGTACCAGTCCATGTTCGCGGAAGGGTCCACCACGTTGTCCCCGGCGAGCGCGGAGATCGGGATCGCGGTGATCTCCGGGACGCCCAGCTCGGAGGCGTACGCCGTGAACTCCTCGGCGATGGCGGCGAAGACGGGCTCCCGGTAGTCGACCAGGTCCATCTTGTTGACGGCGAGCACGACGTGCGGGACGCGCAGCAGCGCGGCGATCGCGGCGTGCCGGCGGGTCTGCTCGACGACGCCGTTGCGCGCGTCGACCAGGACCACCGTCAGCTCGGCGGTGGAGGCGCCGGTGACCATGTTGCGCGTGTACTGCACGTGCCCCGGGGTGTCGGCGAGGATGAACCGCCGCCGGGCCGTGGCGAAGTAGCGGTAGGCCACGTCGATGGTGATGCCCTGTTCGCGTTCGGCGCGCAGGCCGTCGGTGAGCAGGGCGAGGTCGGGGGTCTCCTGGCCGCGGTTGCGGGAGGCGTGCTCGACGGCCTCCAGCTGGTCGGTGAGGACCGACTTGGAGTCGTGCAGCAGGCGTCCCACGAGGGTGGACTTGCCGTCGTCGACGGAACCGGCGGTCGCGAACCGCAGCAGCGTCGTCGCGGACAGCTCCTCGACCGACAGCGGCTCGGTGCGCCCGGAGGGCTCGGTGGTGCTCGTCATGGCTAGAAGTACCCCTCGCGCTTGCGGTCTTCCATCGCGGCCTCGGACATCTTGTCGTCGGCGCGGGTGGCGCCCCGCTCGGTGAGCCGGGAGGCGGCGATCTCGGCGATCACCGCGTCCAGGGTGGTGGCGTCGGAGTCCACGGCACCCGTGCAGGACATGTCGCCGACCGTGCGGTAGCGCACCAGCCGGGTCTCGGTGTCCTCGCCGTCCTTGGGGCCGCCCCACTCGCCCGCGGTCAGCCACATGCCGGCCCGCCGGAAGACCTCGCGCTCGTGGGCGAAGTAGATCTCCGGCAGCTCGATGCCCTCGCGGGCGATGTACTGCCACACGTCCAGCTCGGTCCAGTTGGAGAGCGGGAAGACGCGCACGTGCTCGCCGGGGGCGTGCCGTCCGTTGTAGAGGTTCCACAGCTCGGGGCGCTGGCGGCGCGGGTCCCACTGGGAGAACTCGTCGCGCAGCGAGAACACCCGCTCCTTGGCGCGGGCCTTCTCCTCGTCGCGGCGCCCGCCGCCGAAGACCGCGTCGAACCGCTCCGCCTGGATCTTCTCCGTCAGCGGCAGGGTCTGCAGCGGGTTGCGCGTCCCGTCGGGGCGCTCGCGCAGGACGCCGCGGTCGATGTAGTCCTGCACCGAGGCCACGTGCAGGCGCAGGCCGTGCCGCTCGACCGTGCGGTCGCGGTACTCCAGGACCTCGGGGAAGTTGTGGCCGGTGTCCACGTGCAGCAGCGAGAACGGCACCGCGGCGGGTGCGAACGCCTTCAGCGCCAGGTGCAGCATGACGATGGAGTCCTTGCCGCCGGAGAAGAGGATCACCGGCCGCTCGAACTCGCCCGCCACCTCGCGGAAGATGTGCACCGCCTCGGACTCCAGGGCGTCCAGGTGCGAGAGCGCGTACGGACTGCCGGTCTCCTCGGAGACGTCGGCGACGGTCGTCATGCGAGACCCCTCTCGGCGAGCAGCGCGTACAGCGCCGCCGCGGACTCCTGTACGGACTGGGTGTGCGACTCGATGCGCAGGTCCGGCGACTCGGGCTCCTCGTACGGGTCGTCGACCCCGGTGAGCCCGGAGATCTCGCCCGCCGCCTGCTTGGCGTACAGGCCCTTCACGTCCCGCTCGCTGCACACCTCGACCGGGGTGGCGACGTGCACCTCCAGGTACGCGGTGCCGCCGGCCTGGTGGCGCTTGCGCACCGCCTCGCGGCTGTCGGCGTACGGGGCGATGACCGGCACCAGCGTCTTGACGCCGTTGCGGGAGAGCAGGTCGGCGAGGAAGCCGATGCGCTGGACGTTGGTGTGCCGGTCCTCGCGGCTGAAGCCGAGGCCCGCCGTCAGGAACGTACGGATCTCGTCGCCGTCGAGCACCTCGACGCGGTGGCCCTCCTCGCGCAGCCGTCCGGCCAGCTCGTACGCGATGGTGGTCTTGCCGGCGCTCGGCAGACCCGTGAGCCAGATGGTGGCTCCGGTCACGTGGTTCTCCTGGTTCATCGGGGTCGCTGCCATGGTCAGCCGTGCAGTCCGCACTCGGTCTTCGCGCTGCCCGCCCAGCGGCCGGCGCGGGCGTCCTCGCCCTCCAGCACGCGGCGGGTGCAGGGGGCGCAGCCGACGGACGGGTAGCCGTCCATGAGCAGCGGGTTGGTGAGGACGCCGTGTTCGCTCACGTACGCGTCCACGTCGTCCTGCGTCCAGCGGGCGATCGGCGAGACCTTGACCTTGCGGCGCTTCGCGTCCCAGCCGACGACCGGGGTGTTCGCGCGGGTGGGGGACTCGTCGCGGCGCAGGCCCGTGGCCCAGGCGCGGTACGCGGTCAGGCCCTGCTCCAGCGGGGCGACCTTCCGCAGCGCGCAGCACAGGTCGGGGTTGCGGTCGTGCAGTTTCGGCCCGTACTCGGCGTCCTGCTCGGCCACGGTCTGCCGCGGGGTGAGCGTGATGACGTTGACGTCCATCACGGCCTCGACGGCGTCCCGGGTGCCGATGGTCTCGGGGAAGTGGTAGCCGGTGTCGAGGAACACGACGTCCACGCCGGGCAGGGCGCGGGACGCGAGGTGGGCGACCACCGCGTCCTCCATCGAGGAGGTCACGCAGAACCGCCGGCCGAACGTGTCCGCGGCCCACTGCAGGATCTCCTGGGCGGACGCGTCCTCCAGGTCGCGGCCCGCCTGCTCGGCGAGCTCCTTGAGCTGTGCGTCGGTGTCGGTGTCCGTGTCGGTACCGGTCCGAACGGTCGTCATATCTCGTCCCCTCCACCGTCGTTGCGCCGAACCCCGCGGGCCAGCAGCCCGAGGAACTTCAGCTGGAAGGCTCGATTGCACGCCGCGCATTCCCACGCGCCGTGCCCCTGCTCGCCCGGACGCAGATCCTCGTCACCGCAGTAGGGACAGTAGAAGGGCGCCGCCCGCTCACTCATGCCAGCGACCTCCTCTTTTTACGGGCTCGGTTCGCCTCCGGGGCGCTGAAGCCTCCGTCGACGGTCGCCCGTGCTCGACCACTCGTTCCTCGCGGCCTCCGCGCGCGCACCCTTTCGACGGAGGCGCGCCCCTTCGGCTCACTCGCCCGGCTCATGTCAGCGACTCCTCGGAGGCGCGGGTCGCCCAGGCCGCGAAGCGCTCGCCGTCCTCGCGCTCCTCCTCGAAGCGCTTCAGGACCCGCTCGATGTAGTCGGGCAGTTCCTCCGACGTGACCTTCAGGCCGCGGACCTTGCGGCCGAAGCCGGCCGCGAGTCCGAGCGCGCCGCCCAGGTGCACCTGGTAGCCCTCGACCTGCTCGCCCTTCGCGTCGAGCACCAGCTGACCCTTGAGACCGATGTCCGCGACCTGGATACGGGCGCAGGCGTTCGGGCAGCCGTTGAGGTTGATGGTGATCGGCTCGTCGAACTCGGGGATGCGGCGCTCCAGTTCGTCGATGAGCGCGGCGCCGCGCGCCTTGGTCTCGACGATGGCGAGCTTGCAGTACTCGATGCCGGTGCAGGCCATCGTGCCGCGCCGGAACGGGGAGGGCCGGGCGGTCAGGTCCAGCGCCTCCAGCGCCGCCACCAGCGACTCGACCTGCGGCTCCGCGACGTCGAGCACGATCATCTTCTGCTCGACGGTGGTGCGGACCCGGCCCGAGCCGTGCGCCTCGGCGAGTTCGGCGATCTTCGTGAGCGTGGTGCCGTCGACGCGGCCCACGCGCGGCGCGAACCCCACGTAGAAGCGGCCGTCCTTCTGCCGGTGCACCCCGACGTGGTCGCGCCACCGCTGCACGGGCTGGGCCGGCGCGGGCCCGTCGACGAGCTCGCGCTTGAGGTACTCGTCCTGGAGGATCTGCCGGAACTTCTCCGGCCCCCAGTCGGCGACCAGGAACTTCAGGCGGGCCCGGGTGCGCAGCCGCCGGTAGCCGTAGTCGCGGAAGATGCCGATGACGCCCGCCCAGACGTCGGGCACCTCGTCGAGCGGGACCCAGGCGCCCAGCCGTACGCCGATCTTCGGGTTGGTGGACAGCCCGCCGCCGACCCACAGGTCGAAACCGGGGCCGTGCTCGGGGTGCTCGACCCCGACGAAGGCGACGTCGTTGATCTCGTGGGCCACGTCCAGGAGCGGCGAGCCGGAGATCGCCGTCTTGAACTTGCGGGGCAGGTTGGAGAACTCCTTGCTGCCGATGTACCTGCGGTGGATCTCGTCGATGGCCGTGGTGCCGTCGATGATCTCGTCCTCGGCGATGCCCGCGACGGGCGAGCCGATGATGACGCGGGGCGTGTCGCCGCAGGCCTCGGTCGTGGACAGCCCGACGGCCTCCAGCCGGTTCCAGATCTCCGGCACGTCCTCGATGCGGATCCAGTGCAGCTGGATGTTCTGCCGGTCCGTGACGTCGGCGGTGCCGCGCGCGAACTCCTGCGAGACCTCGCCGATGACGCGCAGCTGCTCGGTGGTGAGGCGCCCGCCGTCGATCCGCACCCGCAGCATGAAGTACTTGTCGTCCAGCTCCTCCGGCTCCAGGACCGCGGTCTTGCCGCCGTCGATCCCGGGCTTGCGCTGGGTGTAGAGGCCCCACCAGCGCATCCGGCCGCGCAGGTCGTTGGGATCGATCGAGTCGAAGCCCCGCTTGGAGTAGATCGTCTCAATGCGTGTCCGCACGTTGAGACCGTCGTCGTCCTTCTTGAACTGCTCGTTGCCGTTGAGGGGGGTGAAGTGACCCACGGCCCACTGACCCTCGCCGCGGTGACGGCTCACCTTGCGGCGGGGCGCGGCGGCAGCGGGTTGCTGTGGGGTGTCGGTCATGGTTCTACGTCCTTCGGGACCGGCGGATAACGGCTTCGACCTGCGCATACGAAAACATACGAGCACGTACGGGCGCAGGCGCGCCCACGTGCGCGTCGTCGCGCAGGGCGTGGCGGGGAATGTCGGCGGTGCTGGGCGCGGGGTCACGTGCCCCTGACGCGGTGGATCAGCGGGCCGGACAGATGGCGCTGGACATGCGGCCGAGGTCGACGTGGCGCCGACTCACCAAGGCAATTCCAGTTCCGGACATGACGGAAGCGTGTCACGGCGATCTGGACACAGTCCAGCTTCATCCATGATGTGGACACGCTTGTCCCGTTCCGTGAGACAGGGGTGCTGTCCGTCACAGCGCGCGGCCCGGACCGCGTCCGCTCCGTGTCCGGGCCGCGTCCCGGCAGGTCAGCCCGCCTGTGCCCCCGGCCAGGGCCCCGGCGTGGCCACCTCGGGCTCCTCCTTCACCTCGGTGTCGAAGAGCCGGAAGCCGCGGCGCAGGTAGTTGTCCATCGCGTGCTCCCCGTCCTTGCTGCACGTATGCAACCAGACGCGCCGTGTCGGGGCCCGTCCGGGCCAGCGCAGGGCCAGGTCCCAGGCCCGCGCGGCCCCGTACGAGAGGAGGTGCCCGCCGATGCGCCGGCCGCGGAAGGCGGGGATCAGCCCGAAGTAGACGATCTCCACGACCCCGTCGTCCTCCGCCGCCAGCTGCACGTACCCGGCAGGGGTCCCGCGGTCGTACGCCACCCAGGTCTCGGTGCCGGGGCGCTCCAGCTCCTCGCGCCACTGCGCGTACGTCCAGCCGAGCCGGTCCGTCCAGCGGATGTCGCCCCCGACGGAGGCGTAGAGGAAGCGGCTGAACTCGGGGGAGGGCACCTCGGCGCGGACGATCCGGACGTCGCCGTCGGGGGCGGCGGCGGGCAGCAGGTCGGCCGGGGAGGTCTGCTCCAGGGACCAGGTGGTCACGGTGATGCTCATGCGCCTCAGCGAACCACGCGGGCGGCCCCCGCTCCACGCCGGGGCCGCCTCCGCGCGGAGGTCACCTAGTCATCGCCACCTGCACCGCACCGCCGGGACGGTCACTGCACCGCGTCGTCGACCGCCGACAGCGGGACCGCGTACAGCACCCGCTCCGGGATCGCGGGCGGCTTCCACTCGTTGTCCTCGTTCGCCGCCCACTCGGTGAGCGTCCACAGCTCGCCGGTCTCCTGCCAGTACGACAGCGACTCGGTGTGCTGCCCCCAGCAGGCGTACGAGGTGCCGCCGGACCCGCACTGCGCGGCCTTCGCGGCGCTCTCGTCCTGCCGCCACAGGGTGCCGTGCCGGTCGCGGCTGCCCGGCGCGTAGCCGGTGTACCAGTGGGCCTTCTCCGCCCCGTCCGGCCGGTGCGACAGGACGCCCTGCAGCCCGACGGCCTCCGTCTCGTACGCCTCGTCCGCGTCGGCGAGGCCCCCCGGCCCGGTGTCGAGCAGGCCGGTGCGGTCGCTCGCGGTGCTGTAGTGGTAGCGCCAGACGCGGGCCGGTTCGGTGCCGCCCGAGCTGAACCACTCGTTCGCGACGAGGCTGTCCGGGGTCGAGGTGCGGTCCAGGGAGACCGAGGCGAAACAGGGGCGCCCGTCGTTCGTCCGCGCGTCGCAGGCCCCGCCGGTGAGGCTGTACGAGCCCATGGCCGGCAGGACGTACTGGTAGCCGCGCGCCGACCAGCCGCCGTCGACCCTGCCGACGGCGTCGCTGTTCACGTCGGCCCGCAGGATGCGGTTCATGTCGAAGACGAACAGGGCGTTGTGGTGGTCGGCGCCGTTCTTCGCGGTGACGATCAGCTTGTCCTGGTACCAGACCATGCCGCCGATGTGCGAGCGCACGGCGCCGAAGTCCTTGCCGCCGGACAGCGGGGCGACCAGCAGGACCCAGCGGTACTTGAGGTTCTTCGGGTCGTTCGCGTCGATGAAGGCGACCCGGGCCAGCCCCTTGTCGGCCGCGGGCTCGTCCGCCTTGTGGTCGTTGTGGGTCCAGCCGGCCAGGATGACCCGGTCGGGGCCCCACCTGCCGTCGTTGTCGGCGTCGCCCGAGGTGGTCACGGACTGCGGCAGCCACTTCTGCGTGGTGGCGTCCCCGCTGTCCCAGCAGTAGGCGCGGGAGGCGGCCGGCTCCACCGGCAGGGCGGCCGACTCGGTGGCGGCGCACTGCGCCTTGCCGCGCATCGGGTGGTTGGCGCTCTTGAGGACGTCGTGCACACCGACGGCGCCGCCCATGCCGCTCTGCAGGGTGTCCAGCGTCGACCCGGCGACCAGGTTCTCGCGCAGCTGGAGCTTGTTCGTCTCGGCGGCCGAGGTGAGGGGCTTCAGGGGGCCGGGGTTGTCGCTGCCGGCGGCCTGCGAGGTGGTGATGATGGTCGCGGCGGCGGTGAGGCCGAGGGCGGCTGCGGACAGGGCGCCCCGCAGGACACGCCCCTTCTTCCGGCGGCGGTGTCTGCCTCGGTACGTCATGCGTCCTCCCGTCGGCGGCCAACTGCCTCCTTCGATCCGACGGTTGGGCCGGAGGAGACGGATGTGGGGGGCCGTGAGAGGGATGGTACGGCAGAGGGCGGCGAGCCAGGCCGAATACCCCGTAATAGGTGGGGATGACCTTCGCGCGTCGGCCCCGGCCGGGGGCGCGGGCCTACGCCGTCCGGTGCTCGGCGCGGGCCCTGAGCACCCCCGGAGCCGTCGAGTCCGGCAGCGGGACGAGCGGCGGCCCGGGCAGCACCACCTGCACCTCGGCGTCCTCGCGGAACCGGTAGGGCCGGTGGTCCAGGACGGCCCCCAGGTACTTGCGTACGCGCGACATCTCGGCCCGTACGGTCACCGTGCGGGCCGGGTCGCCGAACAGGTCCCCGGCCAGGGCCGCGGCGCTGCGGCCGGAGCGGTGCACGGCCAGCAGGTACAGCAGTTCGGCGTGCCGGGGGCTCAGTTCGTGGGTCCAGGCGCCGGCCGCGTCCGCCACGCCCACCGACCAGTGGTGCGGCTGCGAGAGGTCCAGCTCGACCCGGGCGGGGCCGCGCGGCGCGCGGTGCCCCTGCGCGGGGCGCACCAGCCAGCCGCCGGGCAGCGGTTCCACCGAGCACGGGCCGAGGGGCGCCGTCCGGACCGGGCCGGCGCCGATCACCGCGGGCAGCGCGAGCCGGTCCAGGTGGGGCATGCCGGTGACCGCGGCGGTCCAGCCGTCCCGGTCGACGACGAGCGCGCGGCCGGTGATCCGGGCGAGGACGGGCGCGGCCACCGAACGCAGCCGCTCCAGCGAGGCCAGATGCCGCTCGCGCAGCCGCGCCTCGGCGAGCTTGGCCACCGAGTCGACCCACGCCAGCATCGCGGGGTGCGTGGTCTCCCAGGGGCCGCTGATGTCCACCACGCCGATCAGCCGGCCGTCCCGCGGATCGGTGATCGGCGCGCCCGTGCAGGTCCAGGTGGCGTGGGTGCGCACGAAGTGCTCGGCGGCGAAGACCTGGACGGGCCGGCGCGCGACGGCGGGGGTGCCGATGCCGTTCGTGCCGACGACCTCCTCGCTCCAGTCCGCGCCGATCCCGAAACCGAACCCGTCGGCCTTGCGCAGCACGGGCCGGCTGCCCTCGCGCCACAGCACCCGGCCCTCGGGGTCCGCCACGACCATGATGTGGTGGACGACGTCCGCGACCGACAGCAGCCCCTCGCGCAGCACCGGCAGGACGTGCCGCAGCGGCGACTCGCGCCGCCGCCGCTCGACCTCCTCGCGGTCCAGCAGCCCGGCCCGGAAGTCGTGGTCGGGGTCGACGCCGCTGCGCAGCATCCGCCCCCAGGACTCGCCGATGACCGGCCGCGGGCCGAGCGGTCCGGGGTGCCCGGACAGCGTGGCGTCGCGCACCTCGCCCAGCACGCGCGCCGCCCGCGCCGCGTCCACGGCGGTCAGCCGTGCCACGTCCGACGGGGAGAGCGCCACGGTGTCCTCCCGGGGGAGCCTGGACGGACAACTGCCGTCCTGGTCACGATGCATGGTCGGATGCGTGCTCACGGTGCCTGTTCGCAGTGCCTGTTCACGGTGCCGGGTGTCCGTCGCGCAGAGCGACAGTCCGGACACGCTGTGCGGATCCTGTGCAGGATAAGGGCATGGCGGGGAGGCGATGCAACCCTCCGCAACCCTGGTGCGCCCCCCGGTGCGGTACCGACACTGAGCCACGCACGGAGGCGGTGCCGTGTCGGCGCGGCACCGTCCCCGTGTCAGCCCCGTCGCGGCCGTCCCCGGTCAGGAGACCGGGCGGGCCCGCTCCACCACCGCGGCCAGGTCCAGGGTGTGCGGCAGCGTCCCGAACGACGCCCCCCGGTCCCCGCCCAGGCGGGACGCGCAGAACGCGTCGGCGACCTCCGGCGGCGCGAAGCGCACCAGCAGCGAACCCTGCAGCACCACGGCGATCCGTTCGACCAGCCGCCGGGCCCGCCCCTCCATGCCGTCCAGGTCGGCGAGTTCGGTCAGCAGGTCCTTGATCGCCCCGTCCAGCCGGTGGTCGGCGCCGCGCGCCAGACCGACCTCCTGGAGGTACGCGTTCAGCGCGGCCGGCTCGCGCTGCAGGGCCCGCAGCACGTCGAGGGCCTGGACGTTGCCTGCGCCCTCCCAGACGGAGTTGAGCGGCGACTCGCGCAGCAGCCGCGGCATGCCGGACTCCTCCACGTACCCGTTGCCGCCCAGGCACTCCAGGGCCTCCGCCACGACCGGGGTGCACCGCTTGGTCACCCAGTACTTGGCCGCCGGCACCGCCAGCCGCAGGAAGGCCCGCTCCTGCTCGCCGCCGTCGTCGTAGGCGGCGGCCAGGCGCAGCGCCAGCGTCGTCGCCGCCTCGGACTCAAGCGCCAGGTCCGCCAGCACGTTGCGCATCAGCGGCTTGTCGATCAGCCGGCCGCCGAACGCCTCGCGGTACTCGCAGTGGTGCACGGCCTGCGCGACGGCCTGCCGCATCAGCCCCGCCGAGCCGAGCACGCAGTCCAGGCGGGTCGCCGCGACCATCCCGATGATGGTGCGCACCCCGCGCCCCTCCTCGCCGACCCGGCGCGCCCAGGTCCCGTCGAACTCGACCTCGGCGGAGGCGTTCGACCGGTTGCCCAGCTTGTCCTTGAGGCGCTGGATGCGGAACACGTTGCGGGTGCCGTCCGCCAGCACGCGCGGCACCAGGAAGCAGGTCAGGCCGCCCTCGCCGGCGGCGCCCGCCTGCGCCAGCACCAGGAAGCCGTCCGACATGGGCGCCGAGCAGAACCACTTGTGGCCCGTCAGTTCGTACGTGCCGTCCTCGGCGAGCGGCCGCGCGAGCGTCGTGTTGGCCCGGACGTCGCTGCCGCCCTGCTTCTCCGTCATGCCCATCCCGAACAGCGCGCCCGCCTTCCGGGCGGCGGGGCGCAGGTCCTGGTCGTAGACCGTGGAGGTGAGCCGGGGCTCCCACTCGGCCGCCAGCGCCGGGTCGGCGCGCAGCGCGGGCACCGCCGCGTGCGTCATCGACAGCGGGCAGCCGTTGCCCGCCTCGACCTGGCTCCAGACCAGGAAGCCGGCCGCGCGCCGCACATGGCCGCCGGGGCGCGCCCAGGCGGCCGTCAGCCCGGCCGAGACGCCCTTGCCGAGCAGCCGGTGCCAGGACGGGTGGAACTCGACCTCGTCGACGCGCTCGCCGTAGCGGTCGTGGGTGAGCAGCTTGGGCGGGTTCTCGTTGGCCAGCGCGCCCCACTTCTGCACCTGGGCGGAGCCGGAGGTGCGCCCGAGGGCCGACAGTTCGGCGCGCGCGTCGTCGAGCAGCGCGGGATCGAGGTGCCGCTCGACGGCCTCCGCGAGGGCCCGGTCGGCGGCGAAGAGGTCGTACGCGACCAGCGGCGGAGCCTGGTTGGTCACGGTGTGGGTACTGGCTGCCATGACGCGAACCTACCCGTGGTGCGGCGATCGTCACCAACCTCCCGCCGCACCCCCGTGCCGCCGCGCCGGTACCGGCCCGGCCCGCCCGTCAGGCCGGGCGCGAGAGCGCGGCCAGGTCGCCGGAGCCGAGCGTCTCCTCGCCGGACTGGTCCACCGACCAGCCCGGGCTGTGGACGGTGTCCAGGTAGCGCTCGCCGAGGTCGGGGGCGATGGCCACCGAGGTCAGGTCGCGCCGCCCGTGCCGGTCCAGCCAGGTGGCCGCCCCGCTCACCACCGTGCCGGTGGACCCGCCGAAGAGGAACCCCCGGGCGGCCAGCCGGCGGCAGACGCGGACGGTGTCCGCCTCCTCCACGTGCACCACGTCGTCGACGTACGACTCGTCGAGCATGGGCGGACGCACGCCCATGCCGAGCCCGGGGATCAGCCGGGGGCGCGCGGGCCCGCCGAAGGTCACCGAGCCGACGCTGTCCACCGCGACGATCCGCACCCGGCGCCGCCACTGCCAGAACCAGCGCGCGCAGCCCATCAGGGTGCCGGTCGTGCCGGCGCCCACGAACAGCACGTCCAGGTCCGGGAAGCGGCGGGCGATGGCCGGCGCCGTGGTGCGGTAGTGCGCCCGCCAGTTGCTGTCGTTGGCGTACTGGTTGAGCCACACGTACCGGTCGTCCGAGGCGCACAGCGCCCGTACGTACGCGATCCGGGCGCCCAGGAAGCCGCCGTGCAGGGCCGGTTCGTCCACGACGTGGACCACGCTGCCCAGCGCCTCCATCATCCGCCGGGTGGCCGGATTGCAGCGCGCGTCGGTCACGCACCGGAACCCGTAGCCGCGGCTCGCGGCGATCACGCTCAGCGCCACGCCCAGGTTCCCTGACGACGACTCGACCAGGACGGAGCCCGGCCGCAGGGCGCCGCTGCGCTCGGCGGCGTCCACCATCTCGGTGGCCGCCTTCATCTTGATCGACCCGGCGAAGTTGAACCCCTCGCACTTCAGGAAGAGCGGCAGCTCCATCGCCGCTCGCAGGTCGACGTAGAGCTCGTTCTCGTTGAATTCCGAAGGATCGGAAATGACAGGCATGAGTCCCCCTCGTTCATGCGGCCCGTGTGCGGCGCCGTGCCCGCGTCCCGTGCGGCACGGCGCCCGCCGGTCAGCCGTGCCGGCGCAGTTCGTGGAAGAACCCGTCCACGACGTGCGGCGCGCCCCTGCGGACCACCTCGTCGTGGACGAACTTGCCGACCGCGAGGTCCAGGACCCCGAGGCCGAAGGGCGAGAAGACCACCGTCCGGTCGGCCGGTGCGCCCACCCGCCCGGACAGCACGTCGTCCAGCGTGCCGTCGATGAAGTCCCGGCCGCCGGTGAGGCGTTCGGCCAGGTGCGGCGAGGTCTCCGCCTTCAGGCAGTGCTCGACGTCGTCCACGAAGTTGGCCGAGGCGAGCAGGATCTCGGGCGCCAGGTCGCGCAGCGACACGTGCAGCACCAGCGGCGCGTGGTCGAACCAGCCGACGTCGTGGACGTGCGGCTCGCCCGCGACGGTCGCGAACACCAGCAGGTCGCTGGAGCGCACCAGCGACTCGGCGCTGTCGTGGACGGAGATCCGCCCCTTGGCCCCCGACCGCTCCAGGTACCCGCGGAAGCCGGCCGCGCTGTCCGCGGACAGGTCGTACACGCCGGTCTCCTCGAACGACCAGCCGGTGGCGGCGAGATGGGTGTGGATGTAGCGGGCGATCAGCCCCGTGCCGACGAACCCGACCCGCACCGGCCGGGCGCGGCCGCGGCTGAGCCGGTCGGCCGCCAGCGCCGCGGAGGACGCCGTCCGGGTGGCGCTGATGATCGAGCTCTCCAGGCAGGCGAACGGGTAGCCCGTGTCGTGGTCGTTGAGGATCAGCACCGCCGAGGCGCGCGGCAGCCCGGACGCCGTGTTCGCGGGGAAGCTGGAGACCCACTTGATGCCGTCCACCCGCACGTCCCCGCCGATCGACGCCGGCAGCGCGATGATCCGCGACGACGGGCGGTCCGGGAAGCGCAGGAAGTACGACGGCGGGTTCACCGAGTCGCCCGCCCCGTGCAGCCGGTACACCTGCTCGACGAGGTCCGCGATCTCGCGCTCCCGTCCCTCCAGGACCTGCTGGACCTCGGCGCCGGAGACGACGGTGAAGGGCGGAGCGGTGAGCGCCCCGGTCCCGGGGGCGGACGGTGCGGTCGTGTGCGCGGTGGTGTCCGTGCCGGTCATGCGGTCCTCGTCCCGGTCGTGTCGGTCAGGGGTGCGGGGGCGGCCGGCCGTACCGGGTCGGCCAGGGCGGCGAGCACCTCGCGCGGGCCCTCGAAGGGCTCCCTGCTGTGCGCGGTGCGGATGTTGTCGACCAGCAGCAGGTCGCCGGAGCGCCAGGGCTCGCGCACGGTGTGCGCCTCGTACACGGCGTTGATCTCCCGCACGACGTCCTCGCCGATCGGGTCGCCGTTGCCGTGGCGGGTGTTGAAGGGCAGGCCGTCGGGCCCGTAGACGTCCACCAGGTACTCCCGCACCTCGGGGTCCATCGTCCACTCGTTGAGGAAGGCGATCTGGTTGAACCAGCAGGGCTGTCCGGTGACCGGGTGGCGCACCACCGCGGACCGGCGCTGGCGGGTGTGCAGCGAGCCGTCGTCCTGCCAGGACGTCTCGATCGCGTGGGCCCGGCAGTAGCGCTCGACGGCGTCCCGGTCCTCGGTGCCGAAGGACTCGGCGAGGGTCGCCCCGATCTCGTCGTTGTAGGTGCGGGTGAGCAGCCAGCCCTCCCGCGCGAACCGCTCGGTGAGCGCGCCGGGCAGCGCGCCCAGCACGTCGACGGCGTCGGCGACCGCGGTGGCGCCGCCCCCGGCCGGTGCGTCGAGGCACGCGAACAGCATCAGGGCGGGGAACTCCAGCGCGTAGCTCAACTCGTGGTGCATGCACATCTGCTGGTTGGGCGGCCACTTCGACGAGGAGTACACGCCGTCCGCGTACGTGCGCCGGGGCGCGAAGGACTCCCGGTCGGGCATCAGGTCGTCGGCCAGCAGCCGGAAGACGTCCGCGGTGGTGTCCGGGTCGGCCAGGCCCAGCCCGCGCACCAGCACGCTGCCGTGTCCGGCGACCACGGCGCGCAGCGCGTCGCGGTGCTCGCCCGTCCAGGCCCGCGCGTCCCGCACCGCGTCGGTGCGCAGGACGGGCGGGCTGCCGGGGCGCAGGTCGAGGTCGGGCAGCTGCGTCCGGGACGTGGACGTCATCGGGTGGTTCCCTTCGGTCGTGCGCCGGTCCTCCGGCGCGCGGGTGTGCGGGTGCTCCCGCGGGTGGTCTTCGGTGCGTTCCGCGGCCGGGGTCCGGCCCCGGCGCCCTGTCCACTTCACGAGGCCTCCTGACGTGCGCCGTCGAGCAGTCGCGCCAGGTCCGCGAGGACCGGGTGGCGCGTGACGTCCTTGAGGGTGACCGCCCGGTCCAGGGCGACCGCGAGCTTCACCGCCGCGAGCGAGGTGCCGCCGCGGTCAAAGAAGTGGTCGAGGCGGCCGACCCGCTCCACCGGGACGCCCAGCACCCCGGCCCAGGCCGCCGCCAGGCGCCGCTCGCCCGGCGTGCCCGGCGCGTCCGCGACCGCGCCGTCCGCCGCCCCGCCCGCGTCGAGCTCCTGCGCGAGCGCGGTCAGCTTCTTGCGGTCGGTCTTGCCGTTGGCGGTCAGCGGCAGCCCCTCGCGCCGATGCACGGCGGACGGCACCATGTACGCGGGCAGCGAGGCGGCCAGCTGCTCCAGCACGGCCGCGGGCGCGACGCCGGGGCCGGTGCAGAACGCCACCAGCCGGGTGCCGCCCGCGACCACCACGGCACCGTCCCGGACCCCGGCCACCCGCAGCAGGGCGTTCTCGATCTCGCCGATCTCGATGCGGAAGCCGCGGATCTTCACCTGGCTGTCCCGCCGGCCCAGGAACTCCAGCTTCCCGTCGGGCAGCCACCGGCCGTGGTCCCCGCTGCGGTACAGCCGCTCGCCCGGCCGGTACGGGTCCGTGGTGAACGCCGCCTTCGTGCGCTCGGGGTCGTTGACGTACCCGCGGCCGACGCAGACGCCGGAGAAGACGATCTCGCCGGGCGCGCCGAGCGGTACGGGCGACAGGTGCTCGTCGACCACGTACACCCGCACGTTGGCGACCGGCCGGCCGAGCGGGACCCGGTCCTGGTCCGGGACCCGGGACATGACCTCGTGGTTGGTGTCGTCGCAGGTCTCGGTCAGCCCGTAGGCGTTGGCCAGCCGGATGCCGGGCTCCGCCGCGAACCAGCGCTGGACGAGCTCCTTCTTGACGGCCTCCCCGGTCACCGACACGCAGTGCAGGTCGGGCAGCGCGCGCGGGCGCTGCTCCAGCTCGGCCAGCACCGCCTCCAGGTACGACGGGACGACCTGGAGCACATTTACCCCGCCCGCCTCGACCGTGTCCACGAACCGGGGCACGTCCAGGATCACCTCCTGCGGGACCAGCAGGGTGCGGCCGCCGACCAGGAGCGCGGAGACCAGCTGCCACAGCGAGATGTCGAAGCACTGGGGCGCCGTCTGCGCGACGGTCCGCCCCTCGCCGACGCCCAGGTCCTCGATCTTGGCGAGGACGTGGTTGAGGAATCCGGCGTGCTCGCACATCGCGCCCTTGGGCTCACCCGTGGAGCCCGAGGTGAAGTAGATGTACGCGAGCCGGTCCGCGCCGACGGGCACGCCGAGGTCGCCGTCGGCGTGGCCCTCCGCGTAGGCGGTGTCCACGTGCAGGACGCGGGCGCCGGTGTCGGCCCGGTCGAGCGTGCGGGTGCTGCCGCGCTCGGTCAGCACGAGCCCGCACCGCGCGCGCCGCAGCGTGGCCTCGATGCGCCCGGCCGGGAAGTGCGGCTCGACGGGCAGGTAGACGCCGCCCGCCTTGAGGACGGCCAGCACGGCGGCCAGCCAGTCCGGGCCGCGCTCCATGACGACCGCGACGACCTCCTCGGGCCGCAGCCCGTGGGCGAGCAGCGCCCGCCCGATCCGGTTGGCCCGCGCGTTGAGCTCGCGGTACGTCCACTCCTCGTCGCCGCACACGGCGGCCACCCTGTCGGGGTGCGCCGCCACCCGCTCCTCGAAGAGCTCGTGGACGCGGCGGTCCGGCAGCTCGCGGTGCGGTCCGGCGAGACTGTTGAGCTGCAAGCGCAGTTCGTCGTCGCCGAGCAGACCCTGCCGGTCGTGCGCGGCCTCCGGGTCGGCGCCGAGCCGGGCGAGCGCGGTCAGGTGGTAGCCGGCGATCCGGGCGGCGGCACCGGCGTCCAGGACGTCGGTGCGGTAACGCAGCCGCAGCGTGCGGCCCTCGACGCGCACCAGCAGCGAGGTGTCCTCGGGGACGTCGCCGCCGAACGGGTCGAGCACGGTCTCGAAGGCGCCCGGTGCGCGGTCCGCCTCCCGCACGGCGGGCGTCCCGGCGGCCTCCCGCACCGCCGGGACCGCCTGGGCGAGCAGGTCGAGCCACGAACCGGGGCCGACGGTCAGCCGGCGGCGCACCGGAGCCGCGCCCTGCGCGGCGACGTAGCCGGTGACGACCTCGCGCTCACCGGACAGGGCCGCGAGGACCTTGGCGTGCGCGGCCAGGAGCGCGGACGGCTCCGTCACCAGGTGGTCGGGCAGCGGGACCTCGTACCGCGCCGTGCCCGGCACCGGGTGGGGCGCCCACCTCGGGATGGTGTCCATTTCTTCTTTCCCCCCTGTGTTCCGTAAGAGCTGTGGAGCTGTGGAGCTGTGGTGTTGTGGTGCCTGTCAGGCGCGCCGCGGTGCGACCGCCGGGTTCCCGCCCCAGTGCGCCCCCGGCGGCACCTCCTCGCCCTTCATCAGGAAGGAGTCGGCGGCGAGCACGGCGGCGTCCCCCATCGACGCGCCGTAGTGGACGAGCGCGCCGGTGCCGAGCGTGACGCCGGCCCCGATCACGATGTGGTCGGACTTGAAGGTGCCGTCCTCCTGCGAGTGCGACTGCACCTTGCTGTGCGCGCCGAGCGTGCAGTCGTCCCCGACGGCGGTGAGCGTGCGCTCGGTGATGTAGGCGCCGTCGTCGAAGACCCGTCGGCCGAGGCGGACCCCGAGGAGCCGCCAGACCAGGTTCTTGAACGGGGTGCCGTTGAACACGGCGATGTGCCGGTCGGGAAGCTTCCAGAGCCGTTCCTGGCGCCAGAAGAGCGGGTCGTAGATCGAGTGCAGCCGCGGCTCCAGCGGACGGAACCGCAGGATCAGCCGCTCCACCAGCACGTAGTAGCCGGTGGTGAAGACGAGACCGGCGACCAGGGACGCCCCGATCAGCAGGCCGCCGACGGCGTCGTGTTCCCCGTACAGGTCCAGGGCGGCGAATCCGAGGACCGTCAGCGCGAACCAGTCGAACCACCGGATGAACAGGAACAGGCCCATCGTGCGCAGGTTGTGGCGGTTCTTCGCGGCGAGCCGGCGGCGCAGCTCGTCGCCCTCCCGCAGGTGGTCGAAGCGCGTGTCGCGCTCCACGGTCCGCGGGATCTCGAAGGGCGGCGAGCCCAGCAGGCCGACCCCCTCGCGGACCTCCCCGTCCAGCGGCACCATGACCTTCGTGGCGAGCAGGACGTTCTCGCCCGTGCGTCCGCCCGCCGGGTAGGCGATGTGGTTGCCCAGGAAGCTGTTCGCGCCGATCGTCGCGCGCGAAACCTTGAACGACGTGCTGGAGAACTCGGCGTTCATGATCGACAGGCCGTCGGCGACCATCGTGCCGCGGCCGACGGAGGCCAGGAACGGCGTCTCGTGCGCCACCGCCGTACCGAAGTTGGAGCCGGTCTGCTCGACGTGCGAGAGGTCGTACCCCAGGGCGCGCAGGTAGTGGACGATGTAGGAGCTGTCCCCGCAGAGCCATTTGAAGAAGTTGGCGTTCGACAGCCGGGCGATCGACCGCTGCACCGAGTAGTGGAAGCCGTGCAGCGGATAGACCCGGTCCGGCTCCAGGAACCGGTCGAGCAGCCGCGGGACGACGGTCACGACGGCGAAGCCGACCACGACGAACCCCGCGAAGAGCGCGAGCGACAGGGCGAGCGCCTCGGCGTAGAACCGTCCCGACGTGAGGTGCAGCGTCTCCCGGTCCAGCAGCACGTCCAGCGACGGTGCCACCGTGAGCAGCATGTACGCGCCCCCGACGAGCAGCGGCATGGTGACCAGGAGCGTCTGGAGCACGGTGGCCAGGCCGTAGCCGAACCGGCGTGCGGTGCTGCCGTGCGCCGGGTCGACCCGGACGTACTCCGTGTCCGTGCGCCGGGCGGGCGAGCCGTGCCAGTGCTGCCCGGCCGGCACCGTGGCGCCGCCGTACAGGGAGGAGGCGTGCCCCAGCTGGGTCCCGTCCTCCATGGTGGTGCCGATGTCCAGGACGGTGTTCTCGCCCACGAACACGTCCCGGCCCAGCGTGACGGGGCCGGTGCGGATGCGCCCGGCGTGCGCCTGGTAGCAGAGGAAGTGCGCGTCCTTGCGGATCACCGTGTTCGCGCCGACGGTGAACAGGTCGGTGCAGACCGGGACCGTGTGGGAGAGGATCGTGACGCCGCGGCCGATCCTCGCGCCGAGGGCCCGCAGGTAGAGCACGTAGAGCGGGTTGCCGACGAACAGCACCATCGGGTTCGCGTGCAGCAGCACCTTGACGGTCCAGAAGCGGAAGTAGGCCATGCCCCAGACCGGGAACTCGGTCTCCTTCCACCGGCCGACCAGCACCCACTTGGCGACCACCGGCACCGTGCACAGGCCGACGAGGACACCGCCCCCGAAGAGGGCCGACCGCAGGTAGACGTCCACGAGGCCGTCGCCGGCCGAGACCCAGTCGTACCCCTGTGCGGTGACGAGCCCGGAGACCAGGCAGTACAGCGCGAACGTCAGGAACTGCAGCGCCCCGCACAGCACGTACCGTGCGCCGCTGCCCCGCGGGGGCGGCGCGGCCGGTGCCGGGGGCGGTGCGGGCGCCTCCACGGGGACGTCGGCGAGCGCCGCCGCCAGGCCGCGGATCGTAGGGTGCCCGTACACGTCGCGCATCGACACGGCCGGCAGGTCGGGGTGCTTCCTGACCCGGGCGCAGAAGTGCGCCATGACCAGGGAATTGGCGCCGAGGTCGTCGAAGAAGTGACTGTCGACGGGGACCTGCTCGACGCGTACGACACCGGCGAGCACCTCCGCGAGGACACGTTCGGTCCCGTTCACCGGGTCGCGGGTGGCCGACGGCGGCGCCGGGGCGACGGCCGTGACCTCACCGGGATTTCCCACCACTTGATCTCCTTGCTGGCGATTGCTGCTACTTGTGGACCATTCGGAGTGTTTGTTCCTCGGAGGGGTATACGAAGGATTCCCGCCCGCAGTTTCAATGCGCGCCGGAATTGGTGCCGAAAGGTTTTCGGGTGAACCGAGTGATTCCAGTGGGACTCCGGTGTGCCGGACGGTGGATGTGGTCCCCGCGGAATTCCTGTTCCGTGGGGAAGTCGTGTGCGCACGGGAGCGAATGCGCCCAGGGGAGAAGGAGGGCGGCACAGGACGGCCGGGCGGTATGGTGCGTGAGATGGTGAGGTGACGGGAGCGGCCGCGTGGAGGCGTGCGGAGCAGCACGGCGCGACCCGCACGGTTTCCCTGCGGGTCACGGGTGGCGCGGCTGTGCGGGGCCCGGTCCTGGCCCTGCGGAGTCCCCCCGTGTCGTGGTGCGACCGGGCCGTCCCCACGTGCCCGGTTGGAATGCAATCCGAATTGTTTCGGCGGGCCCATGAACGGGTCAAGGGCGTTTCGGCCTATGGCTCCTTATCGCCGTTGCGGACATTGATCGGCGGACCCCTGAATGATTCCGTCCGCACCCGCTGCCGGGGAACTCACCCGTGTGCAGTGCATATGTGATTGACTCTTCCACTTATGAAGCGTCAACTATCCGGCCACGGGGGCATGACAAAAAGCAGGTTCGATTTCCCTTGACGATTGCCGCGGAATTGCTGCCGCTTTTCCGCCGCGTGACGGAACCGGAGGGAGGCACGGCTCCGCAGGCCGGACGCCCGCCGCGCCGGAGCCCCGCCGCCGGGAAGGTGGCACCGGGGGATGAGTGGGACCTCGCACGGCGGATACCTTTAGGACGTGCAGCCAGCAAGTGAACCCCTCCAGAGGACGTCCGGTCGCCTCCACCGGGCGCGCGCCCTCTACCGGAACGTCTCCAAACGCAGGACCGCCTGGCTGCTGCTCAAGGACACCGTGAACTCGTGCATCGAGTACCGCATCCTCGGACTCGCGGCGGAGGCGGCGTTCTTCACCCTGCTGTCCGTGCCGCCGCTGCTGCTCAGCATGATCGGCCTGCTCGGCTACGTCGACGACTGGACCGGCGCCGACACCATCGCCAGCCTGGAGCGGAGCCTCCTGGAGGCCTCCCGCACGGTCCTGACCGACAAGGGCGTCACCCAGATCGCCCAGCCGCTCCTGCACGACGTGATGGAGGGCGGCCGCCCCGACGTCATCTCCCTGGGCTTCCTGTTCGCCCTGTGGTCCGGCTCGCGCGCGGTGAACGTCTTCATCGACACCATCACCGTCATGTACGGCCTCGACGGGGTGCGCGGCATCGTCCGGACCCGGCTGATGGCCTTCCTGCTCTTCCTCGTGGCCCTGCTGATCGGCTCGATCGCCCTGCCGCTGATGGTCGCGGGCCCGGACGCCGTGGTGAACGTCGTGCCGTGGTCGACGACCGTGGTCCAGGTGCTCTACTGGCCCGTCGTCATCGTCCTGTCCGTCGTCTTCCTGACCACGCTGTACCACGTGTCAGTACCGGTGCGCTCACCGTGGATCGAGGACGTCCCCGGCGCCCTCGTCGCCCTCACCATGTGGGTGCTGGGCAGCTTCCTGCTGCGCATCTACCTGACCAACACCGTCGAGGGCCCCACCATCTACGGCTCCCTCGCCGCGCCCGTCGCCGTCCTCCTGTGGATCGGCGTCTCCGCCTTCGCCGTGCTGGTGGGCGCCGCGGTCAACGCCGCCATCGACCGCGTCTGGCCGGCCGCCGCCACCGCCGCGGCCCGCGCCGTCAACGAGCGGCTGCGCGCCGAACAGGCCGCCGACCTGGTGGCCCGCGCGGCCGCGGCCCGGGCCGCGCAGCTCGACGACCCCGACGACCCGGACATGCCCTCGGAGTTCCCGGAACGCTGGTCCCGCTTCCTCCCCCCGGAGGACGTGACGTCCCGCCTACGAACCCACGCGAAGGCGACCCCCAAACAGGGAGACGAGGGGCCGCCTCCGCAGCGGTGACGTGACGGGGGGCGCCGTGAGGCCTCACGGCCCGGGGCGCGCCCTGTGTGGGCAGCGGCCCCGGCCGCCCTCAGACCTTCCAGACCCCGGCCGCCGCGTGCTCCCGCGCGAAGTCCGTGAAATCGCGGGGCGCGCGGCCCAGCACCTCCCGCACGACGTCCGTCGTCCGCGCGCCGCGCCCGTCGAGCAGCCCGTCGAAGACCTCCTCCATGAACGCGACCTCCTCGGCCGGCAGCCCGAACCCCGCCAGGATCGCGCCGTACTCCTTCGTCGGCACCGGCACGTACCGGATCTCCCGGCCCGCCGCCGCGCCCTCCCCGAAGGGGCGCTCCCGTCTGTCCGTGTGCACGTGCGGGCCGGTGGGGGCTTGTCGCGCAGTTCCCCGCGCCCCTTACGGGGCCCGGCCTGCTTTTAGGGGCGCGGGGAACTGCGCGCTCAGCCCTCACCGGCCCGCACCCGACGAACCGCTCACCGCCGGAGGCAACTCGCGCAGCGCCCCGTCCCACGTCGAGGGGTCGTACCAGTCGAAGCGCACCTCGCCACCGCGCGAGGCGGCCCGCACCCGCAGGCCCGCGGCGCCCGCCGCCTCCGCCACCTGACGCCCCGTCTTCCCCGTGGCGCCCGTCACCAACACCGTCCCGTACCGCGTGTTCTCCGTCATGCGCCCAGTCAACGGCCCCCGCCGGGAAGGGGACATCGCTGAACCCCTCGTTCCCATAAGAGCGCGTCTACGCTGGGCCCATGGACGCACTCGCAGGGCTCCTGGAGGGTCCACGCGCACGGGGCGCCTTCATGATCCGCGCCTGCTTCGAACCGCCCTGGTCGCTGCGGATCGAGGACCGCGCCCCCCTCACCGTGATGCTGATGATCCGCGGCGAGTCCTGGATCACGCCCGACACGGGGGACCCCGTGCGGCTGCGCGCCGGCGACCTCGCCATCGCCCGCGGCCCCGACCCGTACACCTGCGCCGACGACCCCGCGACCCCGCCCCTCGCGGTGATCCTGCCGGGCCAGGAGTGCGTGTACCCGGACGGGCGCCCGATGCGCGGCCACATGGACCTGGGCGTGCGCACCTGGGGACAGCGGCTCGACGGTTCCATGACGATGCTGATCGGTACGTACCCGGTGCGCGGCGAGGTGAGCGGACGGCTGCTCGACGCCCTGCCACCCCTCCTCACCCTGCCCTCGGACGTGTGGGAGTGCCCGCTGACGCCCATGTTCACCGAGGAGATCGTGCGCGACGGGCCCGGCCAGGAGGTCGTCCTGGACCGGCTGCTCGACCTGCTGGTCATCACCGCGCTGCGGACCTGGTTCGCCCGCCCGGAGGCCGCGCCGCCCGCCTGGTACGGGGCGCTCGCCGACCCCGTCGTCGGCCGGGTGCTGCGGCTCCTGCAGGACGACCCGGCGCACCCCTGGACGGTCGCCTCCCTCGCCGCGAAGGCCGATGTGTCGCGGGCCGCGCTCGCCCGCCGCTTCAGCGAACTGGTCGGCGAACCCCCGATGACGTACCTGACCGGCTGGCGCCTCGCCCTCGCCGCGGACCGGCTGTGCGACACCGGCGACACCCTGGAGGCGATCGCCCGCCGGGTCGGCTACGGCAGCGCCTTCGCCCTGTCCAGCGCCTTCAAACGGGTGTACGGGATCAGTCCGCAGGAGCACCGGACGCGGGCGGCGCGGTCCCCGGGAGGCGTAGCCTCCTGACCGTGGCCGAGCCGTACGCCGAGACGTCGCCGGCGGCGTACCGGGAACGGGCGTCGCGGCTCACCGGCGCGGTCGTGTGGACCCGCACCGCCCTGCCCGGCGACGCCTCCCCGGTACTGCCCGACGGGTGCATGGACCTGCTGTGGACCGAGGGCCGGCTGTTCGTCGCGGGCCCCGACACCCGCGCGTACGTGAGCGACGACCACTCCGGCCCCGGTCCCGGCTCCAGCCCCGGCTCCGGTCCCGCTCCCGGCCCGGTGCGGTACGCGGGGGTCCGGTTCCACCCCGGCACCGCGCCCTCCTACCTGGGCGTACCCGCCCACGAGCTGCGCGACCGGCGCGTGGACCTCGCCGACCTGTGGGGCGGGGCCGCGGCGCGGCGGCTGACGGAGCGGGTGGACGCGGCGGGGGACCCCGTCGCGGCGCTCGAAGCGGTGGCCGTGCGGCGGGCCGCCGACGCCGGGCCGCCCGACCCGCGCCTCATGGCCGTCGTCGCGGCCCTCGCGGCGGGACGCGCGGTCGCCCCGACGGCCGACGAGGTGGGCTGGAGCGCCCGGCAGCTGCACCGGCGGGCCCTGGACGCGTTCGGATACGGCCCCAAGACCCTGGCCCGGATCCTGCGCCTGCAACGGGCCCTGACACTGGCACGCTCGGGCCTCCCCGCGGCCGAGGTGGCCACGACGACGGGCTACGCGGACCAGGCCCACTTCGCAAGAGAGGTGAAGAACCTGACGGGAACCCCACTGGGCCCACTGCTCGACCGAGCCCCATAAGGGGCACGGGGAACGGCGCGAGCAACCGAAACGCTCCGCAGGTTCATACGGTGCCGATGACGCGCCCTGTAAGGGGCGCGGGGAACGGCGCGGGCAACCGAAACGCTCCCGCAGGTTCATACGGTGCCGATGACGCGCCCTGTAAGGGGCGCGGGGAACGGCGCGGGCAACCGAAACGCTCCCGCAGGTTCATACGGTGCCGATGACGCGCCCTGTAAGGGGCGCGGGGAACGGCGCGGGCAACCGAAACGCTCCCGCAGGTTCATACGGTGCCGATGACGCCCACCACACCCCCGGATCCCCGCTCCTCCTCCCCAACGCCTGGGACCACGCCTCGGCGGCGGCCCTGGCGGCGCGGGGCTTCGCCGCGGTCGGCACGACCAGCCTGGGCGTGGCCGCGGCCGCCGGCCTCCCCGACGGCCGCGCGGCGACGCGGGACGCCTCACTGGCGCTCGCCCGCTCGCTCGGCGGCGGCCCCTTCCACCTCTCGGTCGACGCCGAGAACGGCTTCAGTGACGACCCCGAGGAGGTCGCCGGGACGGCCCGCGCGCTCGCCGCGGCCGGCGTGGCCGGCATCAACCTGGAGGACGGCCGCGCGGACGGCACCCTGGCCCCCGTCGAGCTCCACGCGGCGAAGATCGCCGCGGTGAAGGCGGCCGTACCGGACCTGTTCGTCAACGCCCGCACGGACACCCACTGGCTCCGGGACGGCGGCGGTGGCGGCCACGGCGGCACCGGACCGCGCGAGACGATCCGCCGCCTCGACGCGTACCGGCAGGCGGGCGCGGACGGCGTGTTCGTCCCCGGCCTGAGCGACCCCTCCCGCATCACCGCCCTGCTGGCGGCCCTCGACGTCCCCCTCAACATCCTCTACGCCCCCACGGGCCCGCCGGTCCCGGCCCTCGCCGACCTCGGGGTCGGCCGCGTCAGCCTCGGCTCGCTCCTCTACCGGCGCGCCCTGGGCGCGGCCCTGGAGACGGCGGACCTGATCCGCGCGGGCCGGCCCCTGGAGGGGGCGACGCCCACGTACGACGACGTACAGGCGCTGACGACGTACAGGCGCTGACGTGAACGGAGGGGGACGGTCCGCCGGGAAGCATCCCGCATGTCGGGGCATCCTGGTAGCGTTGATGTTTTCGTGGGTAGAAGACTCTGTGGACTCCGACCGGTGAGGGACCCAGGAATCATGGACATCCCCGGTACGAAGCGACTGGCCGCGGCCGTCGTGATGCGCAAGGGCCTCGTCCTGCTGGTGCGCCGCAGTGAGACCGAGCGGTTCCTGCCCCGGGTGTGGGGCGTGCCCTGCGGGAAGCTGGAGCCCGGCGAGAGCGCCGAGGACGGCGTGCTGCGGGAGCTCAAGGAGGAGACCGGGCTGCTCGGCGAGGTCGTCCGCAAGGTCGGCGAGTCGTCCTTCGTGAGCGAGTACCGCGGTCAGGAGACCAAGAACTGGCAGGAGAACTTCCTGGTCAACCCGCTCTCCCGGCAGGTGACCCTCCCCCTGCCGGACCAGGCCCACTGTTGGCTGAGGCCGGACGAGCTGCACACCGTCGACATCGACGAGTACAACCTGGACATCGTGCGCCAGGCCCTGACGGACTCCCTCACGCACTTCTGACCCTCACGCGCTTCTGACCTTCAGCGCTTCTGCCCCTCGCGGCCTTCTGACCTTCACGCGCTTCTGAGCAGCTCCGCGAGCGCGTCGAGCTCGCTCAGGTAGTCCTCCGTCTCCAGCGCCACCTTCGGTACGGCCCCCGGGTGGGGCCCCGCCGCCGTGAACACGTCGGTGTGCCGACGCCGCCCGTTCCCCGTCTCCAGGAAGAGCGTCACGGTCGGCTCGGCCGTGTCGCACCACGCCCGGTGCAGGGTGTGCGCGGGCAGGGCGTAGGTGCTGCCGGCCGCGTACTCGGCGACCTGCGTCAGCCGCAGCCGGGCCGGCCCCGTCGGCTCCAGCAGCCAGTCCGCCGAGCCGTCCGCCAGGGACTCCCGGTACCGGTCCGCCGCGATCCCCCCGTCGTCCAGGGGCGCGTACAGCTCCATCGCCAGCCGTCCCCGTACGACGGAGGAGGCCAGCGGGGAGCGGTGGTTGTGGATGTCCTCCTTGCCGATCGCGCCCCGGCCCGGATGCCACAGGTGGGCGCGCAGCATGTGGCGGGGGCCGTCGTCGATGAGCAGCAGCTTGTCGAAGCCGAGGACGTGGCGGTACGAGAGCCGGGCGCAGCCGTGCGGATCGCCCTCGCCGGAGGCCAGTTCGGCGGTCAGCTCCAACAGCCGCTCGGGGGTGCCCAATTCGGCCACGACCGCGCGGGCCGCCGCCAGCTGTTCGTGCTCGGGCAGTTCGCCGTCCAGCGTATCGGCCAGCAACTGCCGTGCCGCCACGACCTGTCGGCCACCCATGCACGTACCTCCCGGTCCACCGGTTCAGCCATTCGGTTGCCGCGTCGACGGCTGGTACATCCATACGGCATGCGACCGCAGTGCGGAAAGACCTTGATAGGTCATCCACATGGGCCGGCGCAGCTCGCTGCTGTCGTCGCGCATCCACGTCCACACGCCGTCCGTCTGACCGGCCAGGACGGCGCTCGCCGCGCCGTTCAGCAGCTCGCGCCACTCCTCCTCGACGCCGTCCTCGCGGGCGAGGGCGCGGGCGCCGGGGGTGAGCAGGGCGCGGACGATCCAGGAGGCGGTGAAGTGCCGTACGTTCAGCACCTCGTGGCGGGTCGGGTCGTCGGTGCGCGGCCGGCGTACCTCCTCGCGGAGGTTGGACAGGTCCAGGCAGGTGTCGTGCGGGGCGTCCGGGCAGGCCAGCAGCCAGCGCACGCCGTCCTCGCGGGCCGCGCGGGCGTTGCCGCTCTCACCGCCCAGGACGCGGGCCACGCGGTCGAGCGCGACCACGGCCTGGGCCGTGTGCAGGGGCGACGGCGGGCCGTGCGGGGGCGCGAGCCGGTAGCCCCAGCAGCGGAGGTGCCGGCGCCGCGGGTCGGTGACCGCGCCCTCGACGAGGTGGTCGCGCAGGAGCGGCAGCGCCGCCGAGTCGGGCGCCGCGCGCAGCAGGCCGCGCAGCACGGTCGTCACGACGTGCGTCAACTCCCGCCCGGTGCGGTCGAGTTCCGTCGTGAACCGGGCCTCGCAGATCGCCACCTCCTCGGCGAGCCGCTCCCGGGACGCCCCGGCCCGGGCCAGGGCGCCCAGTACGTGCGCGGTGACCTCGGGGCGGGCCTCGGAGCCCTGCGACCGCGCCGACCAGCCGCCGTCCGGCAGGCGCAGCCGCCACAGCGTGTCCACCAGGTCCCCCGCGCCGACGCGCCCCTCGGGCATGCCGAGGTCGAGCATGATGTGCAGCCCGTACGCGGTGCCGACCGAGGTGGGCCGGCCGGGGCCGCTCTCCCCGAGGGAGTGCGGCCAGCCGGTGAGGCGTCCGCGTACGGGGTCGTCGACGACGCAGATGTTCTCGGCGAGGGCGCGGTAGGCGGCGGAGAAGAGGTCGGGCAGCGGCCCGGGGCCGTCCGGTCCGGTACCGCCCGGGACCGGCAACTGCCCGCTCCCCGTGGCCGAGTTGTGCTCGCTGCGCGCCCGCAGCAGCGCGGCGGAGAGCCACACGGCGACGGCCGTGCCGAGCCCGCCCACCAGGGCGACGGCGTAACGGGCGGACTGGCCGCCGAGGTTGTCCGGCAGGAGGCCGAACACCGACTGGAACACCGCGTAGCCCGCGGCCGCGGCACCGAACCCGCCCAGCCAGCGCACGAGGCGTGCCGGACGCGGTCCGTGCGGTACGTGCGGTTCGGGGTCGGGCCTGGACGGGCCGCGCCGTAATTGCGGTTGGGACATGGCCCGCTCCCTCCCCCCAGGGCGGCACGTGGCACCTGCGAAGCTTCCAGTCTAAGTGGTCCGCGGGACGTGTGGGGCGGTGGGCGGAGGGGCTGTTTCCGCCGGGCCGGATCAGGTGATCGGTGCGTACAGCACCCCCAGTTTGTCGATCTCCGTGCCCGCGCGGCCCGTGAAGCCCGTGATCTGCCGTCCGGCCGGGGCCGTGTACGTCACGGCGTCCCCCGTGGGCGAACCGGCCGACAGCGTGCGGGACCTGTCGGTGGTGAAGGCCGCCGAGAAGATCCGGGTGCGCCCGTCCTTCTGGCCCCGGGTGAGCTTCACCGAGGTCAGGTGTTCCCCGGCCGCGAGGGTCAGCGAGGCGGCCGTGCCGCCCGTGCCGCCCGTGCCGCCGTGCGTCAGGGACGTACCGCCGTCGAGTGCGAGCGACACCCCGTCCAGGCGGGAGCCGCCGCGCAGGGTGAGCGTGCGGGGCGACGGCGCCGCCGGGAGGTCGTCCGCGTCGTTGAACGCCGTGCCGTGCGGACCGCCGAAGAAGTCGCTGGCCCGGAGGTCCGGGGGCAGGGTCCAGGAGAAGTCGGCGGTGTGCGGGAAGTGGTCGGACAGGTTGCCGCCCGCCGCGTCCAGGAACGCCGCCCACTCGTCCGCGTACCGGGTCGCCGAGAGGTCCACCAGCCTGCTGCCCTGGTACAGGATCTTGTCCACCACCTCGCAGGTGTCCGGCGGCGCGCTGGTGGGGCAGACCAGCGCGTCGCCGCCCTGCGCGGGCGCGCTGCCGCCCCGCACCAGCCGGACCCAGACGTCGGTCAGCCCGTTCTCGCTCACGAGGGTGCGGATGTTGTCGCCCGCGCGGGTGTACCGCGTGTTGGTGTCGCCCATGACGATCACCGCGTTGCCGGCCGAGTTCGCCCGCACGAAGTCCGAGAGCTGCTGGATGTTGGCACGGCGCGCGGCGAGGGCGTCGGCCGTGTCGTCGGCGTTCGTGTGCACGTTGTAGAGGTCGACGAAGACGCCCTCCGCGAGCCGCACCCGGGCGAGCGAGAACCCCTTCGGCGTCAGGCAGTTGGTGCCCGTGCAGTCGTTCCACCGCACCCGCTCGAAGTCCTCGAAGGGATGGTCGGACAGGGTGTTCAGACCGTCGCCGAAGGGGACGCCGCCGCTGGTCGCCGTGCGGTACGGGTGATCGTCGCCCGCGTACAGGGCCGCGTGGTAGTTGAAGTCCTCCTGGACGTTCACGATGTCGTACGCGCCGAGCCGCGGGGAGATCAGCGGGGTGTTCACCGACGGGTTGCCGGAGCTGAGCCCGTCGGGCAGCCCCGCGACGTTGTACGTGAGGACGTCGAAGGTGCCGGAGGAGGGCGCGGCGGTCACCGTATCCGCAGCGATGCCGACGTCGGCGGCGGCCGTGGTCGCGGTGAGTCCGGTGACCGCCAGCGTGCCGGCCAGCAGGGTGCCGATGAGTCTTCTCATGGTGGGGGTGCCTCCGGGTGACGGGGAGAACAGCGGAGGTGCGAGTCAACTAGTCTGCTCTATCAGGCCAGTTGAGAAAACTGTGAGAGCAGGGACGATCCGCCGTGCCGGAGTCGTCCGGAGATCACCCCTATGTCGTCCGGTGTTCATGTCCCGCATCGAGTCTCCATAGCGCGCGACCGCACCGGCGGCGCCGGACACAGGAGACCGACATGGGGCACGGACACAGTCATGGGCACGGGCACAGCCACGGACACGGGCACGGTCACGGGGACCACCACCACGGTCACGACCACGACCACGGGAGCGCCCCTCTCCCCGCCGCCTTCGACACCTCCGTGCCCGACGAGGCCCTGAGCCCCGATCAGCGCTCGCGCCGGTCCATGCTGCGCCGCGCGGGCCTGCTCGGCGCGGGTCTGGCCTCGGCGAGCGTGCTCGGCGGCATGGCGGGCGGGACGGCCGCCGCGCAGACCCCGTCCGGCGCGCGGAGCTCCTCCGCCGGCCGCAAGGGCAAGGGCTTCCTCTGGCTGGCCGGCGACCACCACATCCACACCCAGTACAGCAGCGACGGCAAGTACCGCGTCGTCGACCAGGTCCGCCAGGGCGCCCGCAACGGCATGGACTGGCTGGTCATCACCGACCACGGCAGCGCCGCGCACGCCAAGATCGGCGTCGAGAAGGTCAACCCGGACATCAAGAAAGCCCGCGCCGCCCACGCGGACACCCTCGTCTTCCAGGGCCTGGAGTGGAACATCCCGGCCGCCGAGCACGGCACCGTCTTCGTGCACCCCGGCAGCAACGAGGTCGCCGTCCTCAAGCAGTTCGAGAACGGCTACGACGGCAGCGTCAAGAACGCCTCGGGCTCCTCCCCGGCCAACGAGGCGCTCGCCGTCGCCGGTCTCGCCTTCCTCTCCGACCAGGTGAAGCGCCGCAAGGTCAAGGACGCGCTGATGCTCGCCAACCACCCGGCGCGCAAGGGCATCGACTCCCCGCACGAGATCCGCGCCTGGCGCGACGCGACCCCCGCGAGCCACCGGATCGCCGTCGGCTTCGAGGGCGCCCCCGGCCACCAGGCCGCCGGTCTGCCCGCACCGCTCGGCGCGGGCGGCGCCCGCGGCATCTACGACAACAGCCCCGGCGCCGACTCCTTCGCGGCCTACCCGCTGGAGAGCTACCGCACCTGGGGCGGCTTCGACTGGATGACCGCCACCGTCGGCGGCCTCTGGGACAGCCTCCTCGCCGAGGGCCGGCCCTGGTGGATCACCGCCAACTCCGACTCCCACCAGGTCTACGCCGACACCGCGGTCCGCGGCGGCGGTGACTTCAACGCCAACGGCCGGTACGACGACCCGGTCTACGGCGGCAAGATCGACATCACCCAGGGAGACTTCTTCCCGGGCCAGTACAGCCGCACCCACGTCGGCTCCGACGGCTTCTCCTACGCCGCCGTCATGGACGGCATCCGCGCGGGCCGCATCTGGGTGGACCACGGCCAGCTCGTCGACGCCCTGGACGTACGGGTCTCCGGCGGCGGCCGCTGGGCGACCCTCGGCGGCGCCCTGCACGTCAAGAAGGGCACCCGGGTCACGCTGACCGTGGACGTCACCCCGGCCGGCGGCCCCAACTGGGCCGGCTTCCAGCCGAAGCTCGCCCGCGTCGACGTCATCCAGGGCGACGTCACCGGCCTGGTGCAGGACAAGGACACCTTCACCGCCCCGACGGCCCGGGTGACCAGGTCGTACGACGTCAGCAAGTCCACCGGCACGGTGCGGCTCACCTACGACCTCGGCCGCGTCGACCACCCGGTCTACGTCCGTCTGCGCGGCACCGACGGCAACCGTTCCGCCGTCGGCGCGCGGGGTGCGGCCGTCGACCCGGCGGGCCCCGCCATCGACGTCGTCGGCGACGCCGACCCGTGGAAGGACCTGTGGTTCTACGCGAACCCGGTGTGGGTCCTGCCCTCGTGACGCACGCCCTCACCGTGGACGCCGGCGCGCAGGTCAGAGACCTGCGCGCGGCCGATCACCTGCTGCACGCACTGGCGGCCGAACTCGACCTCCCCGAGGACGCGTTCGGCTGCACGCACCTGGTGCGCGACGACCGGCCGCGGGTCGTCCTGTCGTTCGCCTTCCCGTCGGAGCCGCTCCTGGGCCTCGCCCGGGAGCGGCTCACGGCCGGCGGCCACGCCGTGTCGCCCGGCCTCCCGGACGCCGTGGGCCGGGCGGTGCTCTATCCGGGCGTCGCCGCCCTGACCGGCACCGTGACGGTCGCCGAGGTGCTCGCGCGCTCCGCGATCGACCGGGTGACGGTCCTGGGCGGCGGCGACCCCGCGCCGGAGGCGCGGTTGGTGACGCGCGAGCACGTCCGTCCGCTGTGGCAGGACGGCGGGCTGGTCCTGTCCGCGATGCCGGCGGTCGGGGGCACCCTGGTCCCCTTCGAGGTCCCGGACCCTACGCCGTGCTGCGCGGACCACTGACGCCGAGCACGAAGTGCGCCCAGGCGCCGGGGGAGAGGGTGAGTTGCGCTCCGCGCGCGTTCTTGGAGTCACGGACGTGGATGGTCGAGGGGCCGCCTCCGGCGGGGTGGGCGGCGACCTCGACGCAGTCGCCCGAGCTGCCGCTGCTGTAGCTGCTCTTGAACCAGTTCAGCTCGCTGGTGGTCATAGCGCTCCTCGCGTCTGCTCCAGCAGGCTCCGGGAATCGTCCGGGGTGAGAGCCTGTGATCGCAGTTTCGCATAGCGGAGCTGCAGCACACTGATCGTTTGTGGGCTGGCGATGAACTGGCCGCTCTCCTGTCCTTCGCAGTAGCCGAACCACTCGTTCTCAGGGGTCTCCAGTAGCTGGATGGGTCCGTCGAGCCCGGCGTGCACGTTCCGGGCCGATGGCATCAACTGCACTTCCACGTTCCGTAGTTGTGTGACCTCCAGCAGGCGGTCGATCAACTCGCGAGTGACGTCCGGACCGCCGGTCCCGCGCCGGATGACGTGCTCTTCGACGATGAAGCTGAACGCCGTGTTGGGCAGTTCGGTCAGCAGGTGCTGGCGGTCGGCGCGAGCCGCGAGCTGGGCGTCGATCTGCGCATCGGTGAGCACGGGCAGCCGTTCGTTGAACAAGGTGTAGGCGTACGCCTCGGTCTGGAGGAGTCCTGGCACCAACCGGTTCTCGAACGTGCAGAGGGTGATCGCCTGCCCTTCCAGATCCGCCCATCTCCTGAACCAGGAAGCCAATCCCGGCTGCCGCGTCGCGTACTTCGCGGCCGCCCGGAGTACCCCGAACGCGTCCAGCACCTCCTCCGCCCGCTCCACGTACACCCGGGGCGGCAGCCGTCTCCCCTGTTCGATCGACGCCACCGTCGCCGGCTGGTACCGCACCAGCGGTGCGAACTCCTCCTGCGTCAGACCCGCCCGCTTGCGGAACGCCTTGTGGACCAGACCGAACGTCTTCAGACTGTCCGACGGTTCGGGCTCGTTCGCCGTGCTGTTGGTCATGGAGCCATCGTCACGGAAAGTCACTCCGACTGTCCACGGAGTGAACTCGTACGGGATGGGGCGTACGGGTGTCGGGCCTGGTCGACGGCCGTGCCACCCGGGACCTTTGACCCATGCGAGGAGAAACCGGGGTCCAAGTCCCCGTCACCGTACGTACGTTCACCCAGCTCTTCAGCTGCACCCCGCGCGGGGCCCGCCTGGCGAGGCGCCTGGTCGCGAACCGGATGGACGCGTGGGGGTACGCGTACGACAGCGCGGCGAGCGAGACGGTGACCCTGGTCGTCGCCGAGCTCGCGGCCAACGCGGTGCGGCACGGCCGGGTCAGGGGCCGCGACTTCCGCGTACGGCTGCTGATGCGGACCGGCGAGGACACCGTGCGGGTGGAGGTCGCCGACGGGGCGACCGACCGCCTGCCCGTACCGAAGGAGTCGCCCGGCGAGGACGACGAGGGCGGCCGGGGCCTGCTGCTGGTCACCGCGCTGGCGGCCCGCTGGGGGACGGTCTCCTGCCCGGGGGACGCGTACAAGACGGTGTGGGCGGAGATCGACGTACCCGTCGGAAGGCGCTCAGTCGAGACAGAACTCGTTGTCCTCGATGTCCAGCATCGGGATGCACGCGTCCTCGCCGTCGTACAGGGTGCGCACGTGCACCGCGCCGAGCGGGACCAGCCGGGCGCACTCGGCCTCCAGGGCGGCGAGGCGCTCCTCGCCCACGAGTCCGGTGGCGACCCGCACGTCGAGGTGCAGCCGGTTCTTCGCGGCCTTCCCTTCGGGGACGCGCTGGAAGAACAGACGCGGACCGACCCCTGAGGGATCGACACACGCGAACCACGCGTCCTGCCGCTCGGCGGGCAGGGAGCGCTTGTGCTCGTCCCAGGTGGCGAATCCCTCCGGGGGCGGTGGCACGACGTACCCCAGCACCTCGCACCAGAAGCGGGCGAGGCGCTCGGGTTCCGCGCAGTCGAAGGTGACCTGGAACTGCCTGATCGACGACATCGACGCACCCTACCGAGAACGACGCGGTCCCCGGCACTCGATGCCGCACCGCCCCAGCGCCATCCGGTGTCCCGGCGGTGCGCCGGGTGGGCCGGGGTGAGGAGAGGGGGTCGGTACAATCCGCGCAGTGTTTTCGCGGGGTAATTCCGCATTGACGCGCATAGACGCCACGAGCAGACTGACGCTCCGGCAAGTAGCCGCGATCCTGACGGCGTCCGAGGTCACCGCCTTCTGCCTGGACGACTCGACCGACAACGCCTTCGGACGCATTCTCTGCAATGCCCTGGAGAACGCGGAGGTGAAGGTCGCCGACCTCAAGGCCGCGCGCCTGCGTCCGGTCCTCGTCCTGAAGTCGAAGCGGACGAAGTGCTCCTTCGAGCTGGAGAACGGCACGACCGTCGAACTGAGCCTCGACCGGGCGGAACTGGACGGCACCCCGCACACGCTCCACACCATCGAGGTCGGTGTGGGCCACCCCGGCCTGATCGTGGCGCAGAGCACGGGCGCCGCACAGGCCGGTATGAGCAGCTGGAAGTCCAACTACACCCGCCCGTACCACGTTCCGAAGGACCTGGAGCCCCAGGTGCTGACGATGAAGGGCGACTTCCAGCAGTTCCAGGAGCTGCGTGACAGCCTCCTGCCGGCACTCCTCGACAACTCGCTCACCAACCTGGAACCCGGCGGCAACAAGGCGCACACCCTGGCCGTGCAGGCCAAGCTGCTGTGACCTCGGCACCGGCCGCACGTCCTGCCGGGTCGCACGTCCTGCCGGACCGGCCCGGTCAGGCCGTCTTCCGCTCCGCCGCCGAGGGTTCGGTGGCGGGCGGTCCGGCCGTCGGGGCGCCCTCGCGCACCTGCGGTGACAGCAGTGCCCCGGCCGCGGCCAGCGCCACCAGGGCCGCGCAGCACGCCAGTGCCCCGCGGACGCCCAGCGCCCCGGCCACCGGCCCCGCCGCGAGCAGCCCCAGCGGGGCGAAGCCCAGGGCGCCGAACCAGCCGTACGAGCTGACGCGGGACAGGGCCTCCTCGGGGACGGCCCGTTGCAGTGCCGTGGACCAGAGCACCGCGCCGACCGCCGTCGTGACGCCCGAGCAGCACATCGCGGCGGCGGTCGCCCAGGGTGGGGCGGACGCGGCGAGCAGGGCGATCGGCAGCGCCGCCGGGAACGTGGCCAGCACCGCCGTCCGTACGGGCCGCTCCACCCGGACCCGTACCGCGAGAGCCGCACCGGCGACGGTACCCAGCGCCTGCGCCGCCACGATCAGCGACCAGGCCCGCGCGCCGCCCAGGTGCTCCTGCGCGGCCAGCGGGCCCAGGACGCCGACGGTCGCGTTGAGGCCGGCGACCACCACCGCGGAGTGCGCGACGACGACCCACAGCCACTGCCGGGAGGCGAACTCGCGCCAGCCCTCCTTCAGGTCCTCCCATCCCGACGACGCCTTGGTCCGGGGCCGTGCGGTGACGCGCAGACGGGCGGTGAGGGCCGCGCTGACGACGAAGGATGCGGCGTTGACGGCCAGTGCCCAGCCGGCCCCGAGCCAGGCCACGACGACCCCGGAGAGGGACAGGCCGAGCAGGAGCGAGGTGTTGGTCACGACCCGCAGCAGCCCGTTGGCCTGCTGGAGCCTGTCCGCCGGGACGACGAGCGGCACCAGGCCGTCCATCGCCGGTGAGAACAGCGCGGTCGCGGTGCCCGCCACCACTGCCAGCGCGCACAGCGCGGCCAGGGGCGCGTGCCCGGACAGCACCAGGGCGGCCAGCCCGGCGTAGGCGGCGGCGCCGGCCGAATCGGCGGCCACCATCAGCCGGGCCCGGGGCAGCCGGTCCGCGATCACCCCGCCCAGCAGGACGAACACCAGCTGGGGCAGCGCCTGGCAGGCCAGCACCAGCGACAGCCGGCCCGGGGTCGCGCCGGGCAGCGCCAGCACGGCGAACCCGAGGGCCACGCGGGCGAATCCGTTGCCCAGGACGGAGACGGTCCGCGCCGAGGCGAGCAGCAGGAACTGCGGGTCGTTCCAGAGGCCGCGGCGGGCCGATACGTCAGACACGGCGCCGCACTCTACGCGGTGCGGTGCGCTGCGCTGAGCTGAGCAGATGGTGCGGGCGGCTCCGCCCGCCAACCGGCGCGACCGACATCCGGACGCCCGGCGCGGGCAGCGCCCCGCCGACCGGTCGGCGCCGGCCATGCCCGGCCGGGCGAGGCGAGGTCCGGCCGGACGCCGCAGCCCGGCTGGGCCCGGCCCGTCCAGGTCCGGCCCAGTCAGGCTCAGTGCGGTGCGGGCCGGTGTGAACCGGACTGGTCCGCGGCGGACCAGTCCCGGCGGCGGGCAGCCGGACCGGTGGCCGTCGGCTTACCGGGCGCCGCAGCCCGTCCAGGTCCGGCCCGGCGGAGCCCGGCTCGGTGTGGGTCGGTGCGGCGCGGACCGGTGCAAACCGGATCGGTCCGCGCCGCACCAAACCCGGTGGCGGTCAGCCGGCCGGTGGTGTCGGCCGACCGGGCGCCGTCAGACCTGCGGCACGGCCCCCGCCGAAGCGCGGCGGCGTACCGCTGTCGCCGTCCAGCACAGGAGCAGCCATGCCCCCGCCACGGCGCACACCGCGCCCCAGCCGCCGTGGCCGTAGGCGGGCCCGGCCGCCGCGGAGGCGAGGGCGCCGCCCGCGAAGGCCGAGACGACGTACGCGGTGTTCGCGGTCGCCGGGGCCGTGGTGGTGGTCAGGACCTGCGTCTGGTTGGCCACCTGGGAGGCCACCAGCGCAGCGTGGACCAGGACGGCCGCCGCGCACAGCGCCGCCATCGCGTGTCCGCCCAGCCAGAACAGCAGCACGGACACCGCCGCGAGCAGGTACGAGACGGCGACGACCTTCGCCGCGCCGAAGCGGTCCACCAGCCCGCCCGCGAGCGGGGCCACCGCGCTGGCCGTCAGACCGAACAGGCCGAAGAGGCCGGCCGTCGCGGTGGACAGGCCGTAGGAGGAGTTCGTCAGCAGCAGGGCCAGCGAGGTCCATATCGCGCTCCACGCGCCGTACATGCCGGCCTGCCGGACGCAGGCGCGCCACAGGCCGGGGGAGCGGCGCACCAGACCGGGCATCGCGGCGAGCCCCGCGAACAGCGGGCCCTCGCGGCGGCGCCGCTCGACGGGCAGCACGAACGAGGTGACGACACCCGTCAGGGCCGTCAGCACCGCCGCGCCCGCGAACACCGCCCGCCAGCCGAAGGCCTGGCCGAGCACGCCGCCCAGGACCCGGGCCGCGACGATGCCCAGGAACAGGCCCGCGACCACGGCGGCGACGTGCCGGGCCCGGTGGTGGGCGGGGGCGCGCTCGGCCACGAGCGGCACGAGCAGCTGCGGGACGACGGTGACGGCCGAGGCGACGAGCACCGCCGCGGCGAGGACGTGCGTCCCGCCGGACACGGCGCCCACGAACAGCGCGGCGCCGGTGACCAGCGACAGCACGCCCACCATCCGGCGCCGGCTGAAGCTGTCGCCGAGCGGTGCGAAGAAGAGGAGGCCGAGCGCGTAGCCGAGCTGGGCGACGGAGGCGATCCACGCGACGCCCGAGGCCGTGGAGCCGAAGTCCTCGGCGATGAGGGGGAGCAGTGACGCCGCGAGGTAGACGTTGGCGACGGTGACGGCGGTGCACAGGGCGATCAGGGGCAGGAAGAGGCGCGAGACAGGGCCGGCCGTCTCCCGGCTCACGGCCCGAGCCTCCCGTACGGGGGTGGCTGGCGGCATCACTGAGGTGACTCCTTGTGTATCAACTAACCAGTTGGTTGGCGTAGCGAGTATGCGACCACCTGCGGAAATCTGTCAACCAACTAGTTGGTTGTGGGCGGTGGGGCTACGCTGTACCCATGGCAGCAAAGGACCCCGAGGCCACCAAGGCCCGGATCTTCGAGGCGGCGACCGCCGAGTTCGCCGACCACGGCATCGCGGGCGCCCGTGTGGACCGGATCGCGGCGTCGGCCAAGGCCAACAAGCAGCTGATCTACGCCTACTTCGGCAACAAGGCGGAGCTCTTCGCGCACGTCCTGGAGCGGTCGATGGTCGACCTCGCCGCGGCCGTCCCCGTCGACCCCGACGACATAGAGGGCTGGCTGGACCGGCTGATGGACTACCACGCCGCGCACCCCGAGCTGCTGCGCCTGCTCTTCTGGGAGGGGCTTGAGTACGGCACCTCCGAGCTGCCCCACGAGCAGCAGCGCCAGGAGCACTACTCCCGCAAGGTCGCCGCCCTGCGCGACGGCCAGGAGCGAGGCGTCGTCGGCAGCGCGATCCCGGCCCCCGACCTGCTGTTCCTGCTGGTCGCGATGGCCAACTGGGCGTCCTTCGTGCCGCAGATGGCCCGCATCCTCGTCGGCGGCGAGGACGCGGACGCCAAGCGGCTGCGCGACTCGATGAAGGAAGCGGCACGCAGACTCATCGCCCGCTGACGCACTCGCCCGTGGCCGGGCTCGCGCGCGGTGCCGGTGGCGCCGGGGCCGCCGGGGTCCCAGCGGTCGGGCGCGGGGCGGGCATGATGTCTGCGCTCGCGACCCCGCGCTCCCACAGCTGTCCCCGGCGGGGCAGCCGTCTGGCGGAGCAGCCCCGGCGGGATGGCCTCCTGGCGGGGCAGACCCACGGCGGGCAGCCCCGCGTCGGCCGCCCGGGCAGGGACGGCCGCCGTCCTCTCAGGTCGGACGGGGACCGTGTCCGGCCGGGCGGCTTCTAGGAGCCGTCCCCCTGCTCCGGGACCCAGAACACGAACGAGAACTCCGTCTGGCGTACCGGTAGGTGGTACTGCGGCAGCGGGCCCGGGCCGCAGGACTGGGAGCCGATGCCCTGCTGGGCGTGGTCGAGGTTGACCCACACCGTGTCGCCGGGCGTCAGGTCCGTCAGGTGCCCGGCCGCGTCCAGCTGCTCGGTCGTCCAGCGGCGGGCCGTGAACCAGAACGGCCGCCCGCTCTCGACGTGCAGGACCGGCAGGCCCGGCCCCCGGCTGATCTCGGCCCGGCGGACGTCGGCGCGGGCGCCGTTCTCCTGCGGCCGGACGTACGGCGTCTGCAGGTCGTCCACCGTGGACTCCCAGCGCCCCAGCATCGCTGCGGAGCCGGTGTCGGGGTACGCCTCGCCGGGGCCGCCGCCGTACCACCGCACCCGTGCCCGGTCGCCGGCGGCCAGACCGAAGCGGATGCCGAGCCGTGGCAGCGGCACCCGCTGCCAGTCGCCCTCCGGCGTCACGGACACGCTCAGCTTCAGCCTCGGCCCGTCGGAGGTCCAGCGGTGGACCGTGCGCAGCGCCAGGTCGGTGGCGGCCGGCGCCACCCGGGTGCGTACCGTCAGCGCGTCCTCGCCCGGCTCCACCGCGTCGACCCGGTGCCGCATCCGGTGCAGGCCGAGGCGGCGCCAGAGCGGGCCGAGGCGGGTGTCCGGCTGCCAGGGCGCGCCCTCGTCGTTGTCGGTGGGGGCCCGCCACACGTCCAGCCTCAGGCCGGTGACGTCGATCCCGCCGATGCTCACCGGCTCTCCCGTCCGGGCGTCGAAGACGGCCGGACCGAGCGCGATGCCTCCCCGCCCGTCGGCGACGGGACGGCTGCGCGCCGTGACGCCGAACAACTGCCTCGGTGAGATCGGCAGTTGTATCCACGCCACCACATGGCCCCGCGGGGCCCAGGCCGTGTCCCCGGCGAGCACCGCCCGGACCGTCCACCTGTCCTCCGTCCCCCGCGCGGCCGACCCCGCCTCCACCGGGGGCTCCGGCAGCTTCACGTCGGCGGACTCGCCCGGGGCGAGCGCGGGCACGGTCAGGGTGCCCGTCCCCACCGCCTCGCCGTCGACGTCGTACGACCACCGGAGGGCCAGCCCCGACAGGTCCGCGAAGTCGTACCCGTTGGTGATCCGGACCACGCCGTCGACGCCGTCGCCCTCCATGCGGACCGGCTCGACGACCTTCTTGTACTCCAGGAGGCCGGGGGAGGGGGTGCGGTCCGGGAAGAGCAGCCCGTCGCAGACGAAGTTCCCGTCGTGCAGCTCCTCGCCGAAGTCGCCGCCGTACGCGAAGCCGTACCGCTCGTCCCTGATGCCGTGGTCGATCCACTCCCAGACGAACCCGCCCTGGATGCGGTCGTGCGCCTCGAAGATCCGCTGGTAGTCGGCGAGTCCGCCCGGCCCGTTGCCCATGGCGTGCGCGTACTCGCACTGGATGAAGGGGAGTTCGCGGCGCTTGGCGGGACCGCCGTCCAGGCCCCGGCCGATCCGGTCGACCTCCGCGTGGTCCGCGTACATCCGCGAATACACGTCCGTGTCACGGCAGTTCCAGTCACCCTCGTAGTGGATGAGCCGCGATCCGTCCCGGCCGCGGATCCACCCGGCCATCGCGGTCAGGCCGCGCCCGGTGCCCGCCTCGTTGCCCAGCGACCAGATGACGACCGAGGGGTGGTTCTTGTCGCGCTCGACCATGCGGGCCGCCCGGTCCAGGAGCGCCGGGGTCCAGCGGTCGTCGTCCACCGGGTTGTCGCGCCAGTCCTGTTCGGTGAAGCCGTGGGTCTCCAGGTCGCACTCGTCGATCACCCAGAGCCCGTACTCGTCGCACAGGTCGAGGAAGGCCGGGTGCGGCGGGTAGTGCGAGGTGCGCACCGCGTTCACGTTGTGCCGCTTCATCAGCAGCACGTCCTCGCGCATGGTCCCCGCATCCAGCGCGCGGCCGTGCTCCGAGTGCCACTCGTGTCGGTTGACCCCCTTGAAGAGCACCGGCCTGCCGTTGACCTTGATCAGGCCGTCCTCCAGCACGACCGTGCGGAAGCCGATGCGCAGCGGGACCCGCTCGCCGGGCGTGGCAAGCACGGCGTCGTACAGGTACGGCGTCTCGGCTGTCCAGGGCCGCACCGGCACGGTGATGACCTGCCCGGTCTCCACGTCGATGTCCAGGGCCGGTACGAGGACGCGGCCCTCCACCTCGGAGTCGACGCGCAGGGTCCCGGTGCCCGCGCGGTGGTCGTAGGAGGCGTGCACGAAGAAGTCGCGGACGCCGCCCGCCGGCCGGTGCAGCAGCGTGACGTCCCGGAAGATGCCGGGCAGCCACCACTGGTCCTGGTCCTCCAGGTACGAGCCCGCCGACCACTGGTGGACCCGCACGGCCAGGACGTTCCCGGCGGGCCGCAGCAGGTGCCCGACCGCGAACTCGTGCGGCAGCCGGGAGCCCTTGAAGTCGCCGAGCTCCGTCCCGTTCAGCCACACCCGGGCGCACGACTCGACGCCGTCGAAGCGCAGGACCGCGCTGTCGCTCCCGCCGGCGTCCGCGTCCGCGCCCTTCGCCAGGAGCGTGGGCCAGTCGTCCGGCAGGTCGAAGAACCGCAGGTGGTCGCCGGTCGGGTTCTCCGTCGGGACCCGCGGCGGATCGACCGGGAACGGGTAGCGGTGGTTGGTGTAGACCGGGGTGCCGAAGCGTCCGTCCTGCTGGAGGACCCAGTGTCCGGGCACCGTCACCTCCGCCCAGTCCGCGCAGTCGTACCCAGGCCCGGCGAACGCGTCGTCCTCGGCGTCGGCCGTCGGGGACAGCCGGAACCGCCAGCTGCCGTTCAGGGAGAGGGAGGCGGCGTCCGAGGACGCGTACCACGCACGGGGCGGCAGCGCGCCGCTCCCGGGCGAGACGTCCTCGACGTAGCCGACACCGACGGAACCGGTGGTGCGGAAAGACATCGTTCTCCTAGCTCAGCCCTTGACGCCGGCCCGCGCGACTCCCTGTACCGGAGACAGGACGGACACGGCGGAGTCCTTCGAGGAACCCCAGAAAGTACTGCCGGAACAGACGCCAGGTGAAACCACCGAAGGACCCCGGAACGCCGCAGTCTTCAGGGCTGCGGGCAACGGCGCAGTCTTTTAGGGGCGCGGGGAACTGCGCGACCAGCCCCCACGGACCCGCACCCGACATCACCTCCGCAGGGACACCGCTACCCGCCCAGCACCTCGTCCACGAACGCGTTCCGGAACGTCCCCTCGGGATCCAGCTCCCCGGCCAGCGCCGCGAACTCACCCAGCCGCGGATACAGCGAGCGCAGCGCCCCCGCCGGGACCGCGAACACCTTCCCCCAGTGCGGCCGCGCACCGAAGGGCGCCAGCGCCTCCTCGATCCGCCGCACCACGGGCAGCACCGCCTGCGCGTCGTCCACCCAGGTGAAGTGGAGCGCCACCGTGTCCCGCCCGTACGCGGGGCTCAGCCACTGCCGGTCGGCGGCCACCGTCCGCACCTCGCAGATCTGCAGCACCGGCGCGATCGTGTCGCGCACGGCGTCCAGGGCCGCCAGCGCGTCGGCGGCGTACGACCGGGGGAGCAGGTACTCCGACTGGATCTCGGAGCCGCTGCTCGGCGTGAACTCGGGACGGAAGTGCGGCAGCCGCTCGTGCCAGGGCCCGGGCACCCCGAACTGCTGCGTGCAGTTCACGGCCGGCATCCCCGGCACCGGGTGCACCGCCACCGCGGCCGGCTCCGCCCACGGGAACCCGTCCCACGCCGCGTCGGTGCGCCGCTTGACCCAGGTGTGCACGAACCCCGGCTGCCGCCAGTCGGTGAACATGCTGACGCTGTACGCCGACGCCGACACCGCCTCGAAGTCCAGCCCGGCCAGCGGCAGCCGCCCGAACACGTGCTGGGCGACCTCGAAGGCCGGCTCCAGGTCGAGGGTGAGCGCGGTGACCACGCCGAGCGCGCCCAGCGAGGTCACGGCCCCGTCGAAGCGGGGGTCGCCGCGGCCGACGGTCAGCGCGGACCCGTCGGCGAGGACCAGCTCGACCTCCCGTACCGGGGACGCCAGCGAGCCGTTCGCGTTGCCCGAGCCGTGGGTGCCGGTCGCCACCGACCCGGCGACCGAGATGTGCGGGAGCGAGGCCATGTTCGGCAGGGCGAACCCCCGCTCGTGCACCGCCCGCGCCAGCTCCGCGTACCGCACCCCGCCCGCCACCCGGACCGTACGGGCCGCGGTGTCGACCTCGACCGACGGCGGCAGCGCGGTCAGCGAGAGCAGCACGCCCCCGTCGCCCGGGTCGGCTATCAGGTTGAAGGAGTGCCCGCTGCCGAGCACCCGCACCCGCCGGCTGCGCGCCACCAGCTCCCGGAGCGCGCCGAGCGAGCCGGGCCGCTCCAGCTCCGCCACGGAGTAGGTGACGTTCCCCGCCCAGTTCCTCAGACCCTCGCCCATCCCTCATCCCTCCCGACGGTGCCGTGCCCAGGACGGACGGCCCCTCCGGAACCTACCTCGCCCCTGATCAGGGGGAACCTACCTCGCCCCTGATCAGGGGCCCCGCCCCCACCCCTGTCGGAGGCGGGGCATACCGTGAGGAGTCGAACACGAGCACCGCACGAGCACCGCACAAGCACCGCACGAGCAGTCGCCGGGAGCGAGGAGGACGGGATGGGCAGCCGAACCGCGCTGGTCGAGGACCTGATGGAAAGGTTCCCGCAGGTACCGCGGGAGGCGGTCTTCAAGGAGGACCTCCTGCGCGGAGGCGTGGCCTTCGACGACTCCGCGCTCAGCGACAACGAGGGCGGCGACGTCAAGCCGAAGTCGTACTTCATCTTCTCCTTCGACCACGGCACCCTGCCCGAGCTGGGCGAGGCCGCCCTGCGCCGGCCGCCCGAGGAGATCATCCTCACCGGCGGCCCGTACGACCTGCGGCGCACCGTGGTCTCCGTACGCGTCAATCCGTCCTCGCCCTACCGGGTCGCCGCGGGCCCGGACGGCCTGCTCGGGCTGTACCTCGACGGGAAGCGGATCTCGGACGTCGGGGTGCCGCCGATGCCGGAGTACTACCGGCACAAGCTCTCCAACGGGAAGTCCGTCATGGAGGTGGCCCCGACGATCCAGTGGGGCTACCTCATCTACCTCACGGTCTTCCGGGTCTGCCAGTACTTCGGCGCCAAGGAGGAGTGCCAGTACTGCGACATCAACCACAACTGGCGCCAGCACAAGGCGGCCGGCCGCCCCTACACCGGGGTGAAGGACGTCGACGAGGTCCTGGAGGCGCTGGAGATCATCGACCGCTACGACACGGCGAAGGCGTCCACCGCCTACACGCTGACCGGCGGCGCGATCACCTCCAAGCTGCAGGGCCGCGACGAGGCCGACTTCTACGGGATGTACGCCAAGGCCATCGAGGAGCACTTCCCCGGCCGGTGGATCGGCAAGGTCGTCGCCCAGGCGCTGCCCCGCGACGACGTGCAGCGCTTCAAGGACTACGGCGTGCAGATCTACCACCCCAACTACGAGGTGTGGGACGAGTACCTGTTCAAGATGTACTGCCCCGGCAAGGAGCGCTACGTCGGCCGCGACGAGTGGCACAGGCGCATCCTCGACTCCGCCGAGGTCTTCGGCGCGCGCAACGTGATCCCCAACTTCGTCGCAGGCGTCGAGATGGCCGAGCCCTTCGGCTTCAAGACGGTCGACGAGGCCATCGCGTCCACCACGGAGGGGCTGCGGTTCTTCATGTCGCACGGCATCACGCCCCGCTTCACCACCTGGTGCCCGGAGCCGACGACCCCGCTGGGCAAGACCAATCCGGACGGCGCGCCGCTGGAGTACCACATCCGGCTGCTCCAGGCGTACCGGCAGACGATGGAGGACTTCGGGCTCTCCTCGCCCCCCGGCTACGGCCCGCCCGGACCGGGCAACGCCGTCTTCTCGGTGAGCTCGTTCATGGACAGCCTCCCGGCGCAGGAGGGGTCGGGCACGGAGGAAGAGGGTAAGGGGAAGGTCTCCGTGGGCTGAGAGGCCCGAGCTCGGTGAGGCCGGGCCCGGTGAGTCCGGGACGGGTGGGGCTGGTGGGCCCGGTGGGGCGAGCGGCAGGCGGCAACCGGATTTGACGGTGCCGCTTGTCAGTTGTGCAGGGCTCGTGAAAAGCTCGCCCCGTCGTGAGACATCCCCCGCAACTCCCGTATTCAAAAGGTGAGTTGACCCCCCTTGTGGATGCAGGTGAACCCCCCACCCATGCCAGACCTGCCGACCCCTCAGGACGCGGCCGAGGCCACACTGTTCTCGGAGTGCTGGGACGCGGTCCTCTCCTACGCCGACCTCTGCACCGCCGGCTCCGCCGACGCCCGCCCGCTGGCCTCCGAGGCCTTCTCCCGCGGCATCCGCGAAGCACGTGCCGCGGAGGCCGGAACCGGGGGCAGGCACTTCGGCCGCCGGTCGCGCACGCCCCGGCTGCCCCGCATACCGCTCCTGCTGACCGCCGTGCGCCGCACGGCCGCCGACTGGGAGGCGAAGGGACAGGGCGGCCGCCTCGACCCCGACCTGCGCCTGTGGCTCCACTCCGACGCCGCCGAGCGCTTCTCCGGTCCGCCCCTGCACCGGCCGCTGGCCCTGCGCGGGCTGCGGGACATGCAGGAACCGGACGCCGCGCTGCTCTGGCTGGCCGAGGTGGAGGCCATGCCGGCGGCCGCCGTGGCCCGGCGGCTCGGCCTCGACCCGGCGGGCGTCACCGACGAACTGCAGCAGGTGCGCGGGGTGTTCCGCGACCGCTGCCACCGCAACCACCTCGACACCCCGCTCGCCGAGGAGTGCCGCAGCTACGCGCGGCTGCTCGACGCGGTCACCCGCTCGCCCGCCGCCGACGTGCCCGAGGACCTGTCGCGGCACCTGGCGCGCTGCGTCCAGTGCGCGGAGGCCGCCGCCTYCCTCCGGCACGCCGGGGGCGGACTGCCCGGAGCGCTCGCGGGCGGGGTGATCGGCTGGGGCGGGCTCGCCTACTTGGAGCGGCGGCGCCGCGCCGTCGAGTCGGGGCTCAGCCGCAGCGCCGACGACGACCCGTACGGGACGGCCGGCCCTGCGCAGGGGAGCGGCGGCAGGGTCCGGATCGGACGCGCCGGACTGCTGGCCGCGGCGGCCGGCGTCTCGCTGCTGGCGCTCGCCGTCACGCTGGTGCCCTTCGGCTCCGACGACGGCTCCGACGGCTCCGAGGCCACCGCCGAGACGGCGGGACGGCAGCCCGTGGGCGACGAGGTGCCGTCGTTCGACGCCCTGCCGTCCGGATCCGGTTCCGGATCGGCGGGCGGATCGGCCTCGTCCACCTCGGCCCCGCGCACCCCGAAGTCGAGCGCGGACGCGGGCCGCGGCGCGCAGAGCTCGCAGAAGGAGCCCCAGGGCGACGCCTCCTCCGACGCCGGACAGGACGCGGCCGCCCGGCCCGACCCGAGCGAGCCCGCCGTCTGTCACGCCAGGTACGACCTGGTCAGCGAGTGGCCCGACGGGTTCCAGGCCACCGTCACCGTCAGCTCCGACTACGCCCTCGACACCTGGCGCGTCGGCTGGACCTTCCGCGACGGCCAGAAGGTGACCCAGATGTGGGACGGGAGCTTCGAGCAGAAGGGCTCGCGCCTGACCGCGAGCGCCGCCGACTACAACAAGTCCGTCGCCGCGGGCGGTTCGCTCGCGGTGGGCTTCCTGGCCTCGTGGCACGACGCCAACTCGACCCCGGTGGACTTCACGCTCAACGGGCGCACCTGTACGCACTCGGGTTGAGCCCCCGGCCGGCCCGCCGGGAGCGGGGGCCGGTCCGCATATGGCGCGGGCACCGTCGCGGTGATAGCCATGAAGCACGTCGCCGGGCGACGGCCGGACCGGACACGGCCGGCTCCACGTCACCCGCAGCACCGGCGCTTCGCCCACCAGCGGAGGGAGACGACAAGTGCCGCGTCTTGCCCGTTCCGAGTGGTACGACCTGACCCGCGACATGAACTGGACCCTCTCCTACGTCAAGGAGGAGGAGGCCTGGCCCGCCGAGCTCTCCGACGGCTTCGGGCTGCCGGCCGAGGCCTGGTGGGCGTGGGACGAGCCGTACAAGGTCACGTACCCGGAGTACGTGCACAACCAGTACGGCAAGGACGCGAGCGTCTACGCCGTCAACGCGGTCGTCGGACGGTCGCGGATGTACGAGCGGCTGGACCCGGGGTGGAAGTCGGCGATCCTCGCGCACTACGGCGTGATCGCGGTCCCCGAGTACCTGGCCTCCCTCGGGGAGTCCCGGATGGGCCGGTTCGGACGCGCGGCGGCGTGGCGGAACATGGCGACCTTCGGCGCCCTCGACGAGCTGCGCCACGGCCAGATCCAGACCTACTTCCCGTACGGGCTCCTGCCCCAGGAGCCGCGCGCGGACTGGGCGCACAAGGCCCTGCACACGAACGAGTGGGGCGTGATCGCCGCCCGCAGCCTGTTCGACGACATGTTCACCGCGAACGACGCGGTGTCCATGGCCGTCCAGCTGACCTTCACCTTCGAGACCGGGTTCACCAACCTGCAGTTCCTCGGCATGGCCGCGGACGCGATGAAGGTCGGGGACGTGGACTTCGGGGCGCTGATCTCCTCGATCCAGACCGACGAGGCCCGCCACTCCCAGCAGGGCGAACCGACCATCGGGCTCCTGGTGGAGCACGGCCGCGCGGACGTCGCGCAGCGGCTGGTGGACCACATGTTCTGGCGCTCGTGGCGGCTCTTCGCGCTGCTGACCGGGCTGTCGATGGACTACTACACACCGCTGGAGCACCGCGGCCGCTCCTTCGCGGAGTTCATGCGGGAGTGGATCTGCAAGCAGTTCCTCGACCAGTTCCGCGACTTCGGCCTGGAGAAGCCCTGGTACTGGGACGAGCACTTCCTGCCCGAGCTCGACTGGTACCACCACGCCCTGCAGCTCGGCATCTGGTACTGGCGCCCGACCGTGTGGTGGAACCCCGACGCGGGCGTGGCCCCCGAGGAACGGGAGTGGCTGGAGCGGAAGTACCCCGGCTGGAACGACACCTTCGGCGGGTACTGGGACGTCGTCGCCGCCAACCTCCGGGCGGGCCGCCCGGAGGCCACGCTGCCCGAGACGTTCCCCATGATCTGCCACCTGTGCCACATCCCGGTGGTGGCCCCCGCCGGATACCTGGCGGGCAGGCTCGCAAGCCCGCGGCCGTACGTCCTGGACCGGAACGGCCGCCGCTACGTCTTCTGCTCCGCGCCCTGCCGGTGGGTCTTCGAACAGGCCCCCCGGCGGTTCCAGGGGCACACCACCCTCATCGACCGGTTCCTCGGCGGGCAGGTCCAGCCCCCGACGATGGAGGGCGCGCTGGCCTACATGGGGCTGTCGCCCGAGGAGACGGGCCAGGACGCCACCGGCTACGCCTGGGCGCACGCCGCGCCGCACGGGCGCACGGGTCCCCGCGACTGACCGCGACCGACGAACCGGACGGAAGGAAGGCCCGACGATGGCGCTGTTCCCCCTGCAGGCCGTGTTCGACGGGGACCTGGTGGTGCTGCTGGTGCCGGTGGACGACACGGACCCGATGACCGTGGTCGCGGACAAGGTGGCCCACCACGTGGTCGGCCACCGGGTGGCCGCGCAGGACCGGCCGCTGCGGGTCCGGCACGACGGCAGGACCCTGCCCGGCGACGCCACCGCGGTGAGCGCGGGCATGCGGCCGCTGGACGTGGTGGAAGTGGGGTACGTGCCGTGAGCGACGCCCCGGTGCGGTGGTTCGACGTGCCGGAGGCGGCGGGGCTGTGGGAGGGCGATCTCGTCGACGCGGAGGTCGCCGGGGAGCGGGTGCTGGTCGTGCACCGCCTCGACGGGTCCTTCGCCGCGTACCAGGGGATGTGCCCGCACCAGGAGTTCCCGCTGGCCGACGGCGTGTGGGACGAGGAGGAGGCCACGCTGACCTGCTCCGGACACGGCTGGCGGTTCGACCTGGACTCCGGCACGGGCGTCAATCCGGCCGGCTGCCGGCTCTACCGGTACCCGGTCCGGGCCATCGACGACGGCACGGTGCGGATCGGGATCCCGCAGGACGGCGGGACCCACCACAACCGCTGCCGAGGACTGTGAGGACGAGACGATGACCGCACCCGGCACAGGCACAGGAGCAAGCACAAGGGCGGACACGGGCGCAGGGGTGGGCACGGGCGCAGGCACCGGAAGGGCGGTGGGACCCGTGATGCGCGGCACCGACGGAGAGCTCGCCGATGCGGTGGCCGCGGCGATCGAGAGGGACAACCCGGACGCGCAGGTCGTCGTCGACGACCAGGGCGGCTACGTGCGGATCGCCGTCCCGCGGCGCTGCGTGCTGACGCGCGGCAGCCTGGAGGAGGAGCTGGGCCGGGAGTTCCGGCTGAGCGCGCTGGAGCCCGCGCTGGCGTCGTTCGCCGGACGCCTGCGGCAGACCGAGGAGCAGTGGGTCTGGTACCTGGAGAGGCGGGACTGAGCCGTGACGAACGCATCGGGCGGGCGCGGCCGCAGGACCTGGAGCAGGTTCGGCGACGTACGGCGCAGGCCGACCCCCTACGAGGTGGTCACCGGCGGGTTCCACTACCACTTCCGGCGCGATCCGGTCCCGTTCGAGATGGACCCCGAGTGGACGCTGAACAAGTGGTACCTCGCGCACCGCGAGGGATCGCCCTTCCAGGTGGCCGACTGGGAGGACTTCCGCGACCCCGCCGCACTGACCTACCGCGACTACGTGGCGCTCCAGCACGACCGCGAGGTCTACCTGGACGCCCTCGTCGACCGGCACGAGGAGAGCGGGTCCGCGGCCGCGCTCGACCCCGGCTGGGTGGACACGCTGCGGACGCTGTTCGTCCCCCTGCGCTTCCCGCTGCACGTCCTGCAGATGACCGCCCTGTACGTCGGGCAGATGGCCCCCTCCTCCTACATCACCAACTGCGCCCACTTCCAGGCCGCCGACGAGCTGCGCCGCATCCAGCGGATCGCCTACTGGACCAGGGTGCTGGCCGACGCCCACGGCGAGGACCTGGCCCGGACCGCCACCGCCCGCGGCGCCTGGGAGGACGGCCCCGCCTGGCAGCCGCTGCGCCGGGCCCTGGAGAACCTCCTGATCGCCTACGACTGGGGCGAGGCGTTCACCGCGCTCAACCTCGCGGTCAAACCCGCGCTTGACGTCCTCGTCGACGAGGTGTTCGGCCACCTGGCCGAGGCCAACGGGGACGGCTTCCTCACCGAGCTGTGCACCGAGTTCGGCAGGGACGCCCGCCGCAGCCGGGAGTGGACCCGCGCCCTGACCGGCTACGCGGTCGAACGGGAACCGGCCCTGACCGGCGTGCTCGACGGCTGGGTGGCGACCTGGCGGCCCCGCGCCGACCGGGCGGTCGAGGCCCTCGCGGACCTGTTCACCACGGCACCCCGCCCCCTCACCCCCACCGAGGTCACCACGCGCGTGCACGACACCCACGACGCGTTCCTCGCGGCTGCCCACGGCCGCTGAATATTCGGTGGCACGCGCACGCGTGCGCCCCTAGGGTGAGTGCTGCTCCACGCGGTGGCCCGTCGGCCCCCGCCGTCGGCCGGACGAGAACAGGAGGTGTGAACGATGGCTGTCTTTGAGATGGGCGCTGCCCGCATCCGGAAGTTCATCGAATCCACCTCCGTGGTCTCCGGCTGACCTCTCACCTTCCGCGCCAGTGGGCGCGGTGCCGGGGCCACCCTTCGAAGGGTCACCCCTTGTCTTTCTCTTCTTCGTCTCCCTCTTCGTCTCCTTCCGCTTCTCCTTCCGCTTCTCCGGCCTCCGCCGCCGGTTCCGCGGCCCATCCGCTCGCGCCCTACGGCTGGGACGAGGCGTGGGCCGCCGCGTTCGCCCCGCACCTCGACCGCGGCCTCGTACCGGGGCGGGTCGTGCGGGTCGACCGCGGGCAGTGCGACGTGGTCACCGCCGGCGGACTCGTGCGGGTCGACACCGAGTTCGTCACCCCGAACGACCCACTGCGGGTCATCTGCACCGGTGACTGGGCCGTAGTCGACGCCGGCGGGGACCCCCGCTACGTACGGGAGTACCTGCCGCGCCGCACCGCCTTCGTGCGGTCCACCTCCTCCAAGAGGTCGGAGGGCCAGATCCTCGCCGCCAACGTGGACTTCGCGATCATCGCGGTGTCCCTGGCCGTGGAGCTCGACCTCGGCCGCATCGAGCGGTTCCTGGCCCTGGCCTGGGAGTCCGGGGCGCAGCCGCTGGTCGTGCTGACCAAGGCCGACCTGGTACCGGACGCGACGGGCCTCGGCTACCTCGTGCAGGACGTGGAGACCGCGGCGCCGGGCGTCCAGGTGCTGCCGGTCAGCGCCACCGACGGCGACGGCCTCGACGTGCTCGGCGCCCTCGTGTCCGGCGGTACGTCCGTGCTGCTCGGGCAGTCGGGCGCGGGCAAGTCGACGCTCGCGAACGCGCTGCTCGGCGAGGACGTGCTGACCGTGCAGGCGGCCCGCGACGTCGACGGCAAGGGCCGGCACACGACGACGACCCGCAACCTGCTCGTCCTGCCCGGCGGCGGCGTCCTGATCGACACCCCCGGCCTGCGCGGCGTCGGGCTCTTCGACGCCGGCAGCGGGGTCGGGCAGGTGTTCGCCGAGATCGAGGAACTGGCCCGTGACTGCCGGTTCCTGGACTGCGCGCACGTGGCCGAACCGGGCTGCGCGGTGCTGGCCGCGCTGGACTCGGGCGAGCTTCCGGAGCGGCGGCTGGAGAGCTACCGCAAGCTCCTGCGCGAGAACCAGCGGATCGTCGCCAAGACCGACGCGCGCGTCCGCTCCGAACTGCGCAAGGAGTGGAAGCGCCGGGGCGCCGAGGGGCGGGCCGCGATGGAGGCCAAGCGCGGTACCCGGGCCTGGCGCTGAGTCCCCGGGGAGTGCGGGAGCGGGATCAGTCCCGCTCCCGCACTCCCGTTCCGGGCCCGGCCCCGCTCACTCCTCCAGACCCCAGCTGTGGATCCGCCGCGGACGGATGCGGATCAGCTCCTCGCTGAAGTGCGGGCCCAGGTCGTGGGGCCCGGTCAGCAGTTCGGCGTCCCCACGGATGTCCACCCCGCGCACCTTCCAGGGACGGACGCTGACGACGTCGTCGACCACCAGGGCGACCTTCGGATTCTTCTGGAGGTTGCGCCACTTCTTGGTGGTCCCCATCGCATAACCGCCGATGAGGATGGTCCCGTCGTCCTGCGGATGGAAACCGACGGGGTTCGCCTGCGGCTGCCCGTGCGGGTCGACGGTGGCGAGGCGCCCCAGCCGCTGGGATCTCAGGTACGCCTGTTCGGATTCACTGAATGCGGTCATAACCGCAGCCAAACACGTCGTCCGCGCCCCGCGCACCGGATCCTGTCCCAGGGTCCCAGGACCCGCACCCACCCGTATCCACCCGTCCCCCCGGGATCCGTCGGCGGAAGGCAGCAGCACATGGTCGTGGTCGAGGCCGGACGAAGAGACGCCGGACGGGCCCTGGCCGTCGTGGCCGGGGCCCTCGCCCTCACCCTCACCGGCACGGCCGCGACCCACGCGGGCCCCGAGCGCCCGGACCCGCGGGCCGCCCCCGCGTACTGGACCGGCACCTGGGAGGCCGCCGCCTCCGGCACCGCCGCCCCGCTCCCCGGCGCCTCGGTCCGCAACGTCGTGCACACGAGCGCGGGCGGCACGGCCGTGCGCGTACGCGTCTCCAACCGGCTCGGCACCCTGCCGCTGGTGCTCGGCGCCGCCACCGTGGCCCGGCAGGAGCCGAACGCGCCCAGGAGCGCGAACGCCCTGCGCGGCACGATGCGCACGCTCACCTTCGGCGGCCGCGAGAAGGTCACCGTGCCGGCCGGCGAGGACGTCGTCAGCGACGCCGTCACCCTGCGCGTGCCCGCCGCCGCGAACCTCCTCGTCAGCCTCCACACCCCCGGCGACTCCGGCCCCGCGACCTACCACCGCGACGCGCTGCGGACCGGCTTCGTCGCCATGAACGGCAACCGCACGGCGGACCCGGGCGGCGGGGCGTACAGGGCCACGACCGGCTCCTGGTACTACGTCACCGGTGTCGACGTACGCCGTCCGCAGGCCGAGAGGGGGGCGGGCGCCGTCGTCGCGCTCGGCGACTCCCTCACCGACGGCTCCGGTTCGACGCCGAACACCGACCGCCGCTGGCCCGACCGGCTCGCCGAGCGGCTGCGCGCCCTGCCCGCCGCGCGCCGGGCGGGTGTCCTGAACGCGGGCGTCGCCGGCAACCGGCTGCTGCGCGAGGGCCGCGGGCCCAGCGCCCTGGCCCGGTTCGACGCCGACGTGCTTTCCCGGACCGGGGTGCGCACGCTGATCGTGCTGGAGGGGATCAACGACATCAAGGGCACCCCGGAACAGACCGACCCCGCCGCCCTCGGCGCCGCGTACCGCGAGCTCGTGCGGCGCGCCCACGCCCGCGGGATCCGGGTGGTCGGCGCCACCCTCACCCCGTTCGGCGGGCACGGCAGCCACACGGAGGCCCGGGAGCGCGTACGCCGCTCGGTCAACCGGCTCATCCGCACCGGGGGCCTGTTCGACGCGGTCGCCGACTTCGACGCCGTCGTCCGCGACCCGCTGCGGCCCGAGCGCATGCGGCCCGCCTACGATCCCGGCGACCACCTGCACTTCAACGACGCGGGCATGCGGGCGCTGGCCGACAGCATCGACCTCGACGACCTGGACCTCGGCAGGTGACGCCCCCACGGCCGACAGCGGGTGTCCTGCGGCCGGTCAGCCCCAGATCACCGCGCCCAGCCAGGCCCCCGCGACCAGCAGGCAGGCGATCAGCTCCACCAGCACGCCCGGGCCGCCCAGGCGCGGCACCGGGCACACCGGGACCGCTGCCTCCCGGTGCCCGCCGAGCCGCAGCCGCCACCGGACGGCCTGCGCGACCAGCAGGGTGGCGGTGGCCGCCGCCAGCACCCCCCAGGAGAGCGCGCGGGGCTCCTCGAACGCCCACCACAGGACCGCGGCCCACACGAGCCACGACCCCGGCGCGCCGGGTACCAGCACTCCGGCCAGGCCGAGCAGCAGCACCACCCCGACCAGCAGGAGTTCCCACGCTCCCATCCGACCAGGGTGCCCGAGGACGGGCGCGGCCGCAGGTCAGGCCTGCGGGCCCCGGGCCACCCAGCCCTTCTCGTACGTGTGCCAGCCGAGCTGGAGCCGGGTCGTCACGCCCGTCAGCTCCATCAGCCGCTTCACCCGGCGCTGCACGGTCCGCAGGCCCAGGTCGAGCTGTTTGGCGACGCTGGCGTCGGTGAGCCCGGCGAGGAGCAGGGAGAGGATCTCCAGGTCGGTGCCGTCGGGCCCGTCCCGCTCCTCCTCGACGACCGCGCCCGGATCGTCCGGCGTGCCCAGGCGCAGCGGCAGGGCGTCCCGCCACACCGACTCGAACAGGCCCGACAGGGATTCGAGCAGACCGCTCGCGTGCACGACGAGGGCGGCGGGCTCCGGCGTCTGCGAGGCCGTCAGCGGCACCATGGCGAGGACCCGGTCGGCGATGACCAGCTTGGTCGGCACGGTGTCCACGACCCGTACCCGCTCGTCACGGCCGAGCGCCGCGGAGAGCTCGGCGACACCGTCCGGCAGGTGCAGGACCGGGCGTTCGACCACCACGCGGTAGCGGACGCCCCGGCCCACGGCCTGCTCCTCCGCGTCGTTGTCCGCCCCGGACACGGCGACGGGATCGCCCGTGACCAGGGCGCACACCTCCTCGCTCGCCCCGAGCTGGAGCTGCAGGAACCGCTGGGCCACCGCGGCGGCGCCGGTCACCACCTCGACCAGGTCGTGCGCGGCGGGCTCGGCGGCCTGCGCGCGGTACTCCTCGGCGAGCAGCGCGGCCGTCAGCTCCGCCTGCTCCAGCTCGTGGCGCCGCTGGGTGAGCAGCGCGCCGAGCGCGACCCCGGGCGGGGCGGCTACCCACCGGCCGGGCCGGGCCGACGACTGGGCCGCGAGCCCGTGCCGTTCCAGCCCGCGCAGGGCGCGCTCGGTGTCGTGCTCGCCGCGCGCGAGCCGCCGCGCGAGATCGGGCACGTCGACCGCGCCCACGGACACCAGCGCGCGATACGCCGACTCGTGCGTGTCGTCCAGCCCCAGCGCCGTCAGACCTGTCGCTGCCGGCATGCGGCGACCCCCTCCCCGGAAGACCGTCCGTGGCGGAAAACGGCCACGGCGTAAAACCGCCTCGGCACATCATCGCTGCTGGGTCCTGGTCTCTGCCAAGGTGGCGCCGGGGCGGACGACGCCACCGGGCCCGGCGCGGCCCGTCGAGGACCGGCGCGGACCGGCCAATCCCTCCCGTTCGTCCACTTCGGCGGATGAACGGAGCGGTAGGMGGAACCCGCCCCGGGACCGGCCGGGACGCCGCGCGTCCGGCCGGCCCGACCGTGACGCGGGCCCGTGCGCGGGCCGGAGCCCCGTCACACCGGCGCCGCCGGGCGGTTCTCCCGTGGGGGGTGGGATCGCCCGGCGGTCCCGCCCGGCCGGTTTTTTCCGATGCCCCGTTTCCGGCGGCCCGCAACGGTGACAATCAGGGACATGAGCCAGCAGGGGGAGAGGCCGACCGGTCATCAGGACGACTGGTGGGGACAGCTGTACGACGACTCCACGGGAGACACGGGCCCCACACCGGACCCCGACTCCCTGGACGACCGCTTCACCTCAGCGACGAACACCCTGGACACCCCTCAGGAGAACCCAGGGGTGCCCCGTCAGGGCCGCGGGGAACAGGAGGCTCCCCCTGAGCCCCGTCAGGGGCGCGGGGAACTGCGCGGGCAACCCCCACGACCCGCACGCGACGAACAGCCCGGCGGGACGCCCGAGACGGCGGTCCCCGATCAGCCGGCGGTGCCCCGTCAGGGGCGCGGGGAACTGCGCGAGCAACCCCCACGCTTCCGGGCCTCCGTCGCCCGTCCGGGCGACACGCTCCTCCTGTGCAGCAACGGACTCGCCGAGCCCCTGCGCGGCGAGCCCCGCCTGGTCGAACACCTCACCGCCCGCTGGTCACCGGCGCTGTCGGGCTCACCGGACGGTCCGCCCGGCCTCGCCGCGTTCCTCGCCGACACCACGGTCCGGGTCAAGGGATACGCCGACGACCGCACGGCCGCCGCCGTTTGGGAGGCGTAACCGCGTCCGCTGTGAACAGATGGGACCTGAGGGAATCCCATGACGGCGAACGACAGCAAAGGGCGTGTGACCCATGGCCAAGCAGAACGTCGCCGAGCAGTTCGTCGACATCCTCGTCCGCGCGGGCGTCAAACGCATGTACGGGGTCGTCGGCGACAGCCTCAACCCGGTGGTCGACGCCGTCCGCCGCAGCTCCGCCATCGACTGGATCCACGTCCGGCACGAGGAGACGGCGGCCTTCGCCGCGGGCGCCGAGGCCCAGGTCACCGGCGCGCTGGGCTCGTGCGCGGGCTCCTGCGGCCCGGGCAACCTGCACCTCATCAACGGCCTGTACGACGCCCACCGCTCCATGGCCCCCGTCCTCGCCCTCGCCTCGCACATCCCCTCCAGCGAGATCGGCCTCGGGTTCTTCCAGGAGACCCACCCCGACCAGCTGTTCCGCGAGTGCAGCCACTACAGCGAGATGATCTCCAGCCCCCGGCAGATGCCGCGGCTGCTGCAGACCGCCATCCAGCACGCGGTCGGCCAGGGCGGCGTGAGCGTGGTGACGCTGCCGGGCGACATCGCCGACGAGCCCGCTCCGGACGGGGCGGCCGAGACCGCCCTCGTCACCTCGCGTCCCACCGTGCGTCCCGGTGACACCGAGATCGACGCGCTCGCCGCGATGATCGACGAGGCCGACAGGGTCACCCTCTTCTGCGGCAGCGGCACCGCGGGCGCGCACGCCGAGGTCATGGCGTTCGCCGAGAAGATCAAGTCCCCGGTCGGGCACGCCCTGCGCGGCAAGGAGTGGATCCAGTACGACAACCCGTACGACGTCGGCATGAGCGGGCTCCTCGGGTACGGCGCCGCCTACGAGGCCACCCACGAGTGCGACCTGCTGATCCTGCTCGGCACCGACTTCCCGTACAACGCCTTCCTGCCCGACGACGTCAAGATCGTCCAGGTCGACGTGCGGCCCGAGCGCCTGGGCCGGCGCTCCAAGCTGGACCTCGCGGTGTGGGGCGACGTGAAGGAGACCCTGCGCTGCCTCACCCCGAAGGTGAGCCCCAAGGGCGACCGCCGCTTCCTCGACAAGATGCTGAAGAAACACGCCGACGCCCTCGAAGGGGTCGTCAAGGCCTACACCCGCAAGGTCGACAAGCACGTCCCGATCCACCCGGAGTACGTGGCCTCCGTACTCGACGAACTCGCCGCCGACGACGCCGTGTTCACGGTCGACACCGGTATGTGCAACGTCTGGGCGGCCCGCTACATCTCGCCCAACGGCCGCCGCCGCATCATCGGCTCCTTCTCGCACGGCTCGATGGCCAACGCGCTGCCGCAGGCCATCGGCGCCCAGTTCACCGACCGCGGCCGGCAGGTCGTCTCGATGTCGGGCGACGGCGGATTCGCCATGCTGATGGGCGACTTCCTCACCCTCGTCCAGTACGACCTGCCGGTGAAGGTCGTCCTCTTCAACAACTCCTCGCTCGGCATGGTCGAGCTGGAGATGCTGGTCGCGGGACTGCCCTCGTGCGGGACGGCCAACACGAATCCCGACTTCGCCGCCGTCGCCCGGGCCTGCGGCGCCTACGGCGTGCGCGTCGAGAAGCCCAAGGAGCTCGCGGGCGCACTCAAGGACGCCTTCCGGCACAAGGGCCCGGCGCTCGTCGACGTCGTCACCGACCCGAACGCCCTGTCCATCCCGCCGAAGATCAGCAAGGAGATGGTCACCGGCTTCGCCCTGTCGGCGTCGAAGATCGTGCTCGACGGGGGAGTGGGCCGCATGCTCCAGATGGCCCGCTCCAACCTCCGCAACGTGCCCCGGCCGTAAGCGGGTGCGGGGTTCACGGGGCCGTCAGCCGGCGGGGACCCAGCGGCGCTCCGCGCCCTCCGTGCCGTACCAGTAGCGCGGCAGGCCCCCGATGGCGCTCGTGCGGAACGGGCTGCCGCGGTCGTCGATGCGGACCGTGCCGGTGCGGCCCTCGGAGGACCAGTCGAGTTCGAGGTACCAGGAGCAGCCGCAGGTCTGCGTCCGCGCGGTGACCAGCAGCACCTCCGGGTCCGTCGCGGAGACCCGGTAGGGCATGCGCACCGCCGGGATCGGGGTACCGGCGTCGTTGCCGGGGACCGAGCGGGCGATCGGCCGGTCCTTGTCCAGGTCCACGGCGAAGGAGCGCGGGGTGATCGAGCCGCCGCAGCCGTGGTCCATGGCGTAGACGGTGCCGGGGACGGGCGCGGTGCGGCCGGTCACCCGGACCCGCAGCGCCGTCAGGACGACGGCGGTGGAGCTCCGGCCCTGCACCGAGATCTCCACGTTGGTGTCCCGCCCGTGCACGGCACCCTGGGTCGCCGCCCAGGTCCCGGCGTCCTGCGGGGCCGGGGGCGGCGGGACCTCGGAGGGGTCCTTGCGGATGACGTAGTCGTGGCCGCAACCGAGGTTCCAGGCCTGCGAGTTCGCCGTCCAGGTGAGCGGTGGGGCGGCGGATCCGCCACCGTTCGCCTTCGTGTTCCCCGAGCCCCCGGAGCTCCCCGCGCCCTTCGAGCCCTTCGCCCCCTCAGAGCCCTGAGATCTTTTCGCGTCCTCCGGGGGCGTGCCGCTCCCGGAGACCCCGGCGGTGGAGTCATCGGCCGGGGGCGAGCCGGTCCTGCCGGCGGAGGGGTTCGCCGGCGGGCGGGGCCGGGTGGCCGGGGGGTCCGTCGCCGTGGACGGGCCGACGGTCCGGGAGGCGCCGTCGGACGACCCGCCGAGGGAGAGGGCCGACAGCGCGCCCAGCGTGACGATCAGCGCGGAGGCCGCGGCGACGGTGACGGTCAGCCGCCGGCGGTACCAGGCGGCCCCGCCGACCCGCGGACCGTCGTCGGGGGCGTCGGGGGTCTCGGGGACTTCGGTGGTTTCGGCGGCTTCCGGGGCCGCGGAGGTCTCAGGTGCCTCGGCGACCCCCGGGGTCTCGGAGGTCTCGGGGACCTCGGGCGCCGGGCTCTCCGAGGGGGGCGCCTGGGTACGGGGTCGCTGCCGGGCCGCGACCGCCAGGATCCAGCGGCGGTGCAGTTCGAGCCGTTCCTCCGGTGTCGCCCCGCACAGCACGGCGAACCGTTCCACCGGGGCGAAGTCGACCGGTACCGCGTCACCGGCGCAGTAGCGGTGCAGTGTCGAGGTGTTCATGCTCACCCGGCGGGCCAGCGCGCCGTAACTGCGGTCCGTCCGCCCCTTCAGACGTCTCAGCAGTGCCGCGAACTCCTCGACGTCGTCGTCCCGAGTCGACACCGTTCCCCCGTACTCGTCGTCGTCCCGGCCCGCAGGGCCGTGTCCCGTCCCGGAAGAGCATCCCAGGCACTCCCTGTACCTGCACGTCAGGAGGGATGGGATGGTTCCATCGCCGGGGAAACGGCCTCGCCGGTTGCGCAGGGCCCGAGTGACGGCTGATGCTTCTGGTGTCGCACCGACCGCCGCCGGGCCGACCGGCCGGCGGCAGCCCACGACGGGCGTCCGCGGCGGCACCCACACCCATGCACCTGCGCACGGCCCCGCCGTGCCCGCAGTCCGGCATGCACGCGGAACGTCAGGCACACAGCCCGTCATACACACAGTCGTACAAGCAAACCGTCATACAAACAGGCACGCAGACCGTCGTACAGACAGAACGTGCAACACGCAGAACCAGGGGGACACCCGATGACCAAGCACACGCGGACCGTGGCGCTCACCATCCTCACCACCCTCGCCGCCTCGGCCCTCGCCGTGGGCACGGCCCTCGCCGGCCCGGCCGGCGCCACGACGAACGCCACGACGGACGTTCCGGCGAAGGCCGCCGCGATCGTCACGGCGAAGGCCGCGGCGCCCAAGTTCCTGTCGGCCTCCCAGCTGCCCCCGCACCCCACGTCCGCCTGGACCGCGGGCAAGGTCACGCCCGGCGTCCCCGACGAGCTGGTGTTCTGCCTCCAGGACGTGCTGCCGGGCTACGACTCCTCCTACCGGGACTTCCGGACCGACCTGGAGACCAACGCCCAGCAGCTCACCTTCGTGGTCGGCAGCAACGTCAAGGCCGATGCCCTGGCCACACGGCTGAACAAGGAGATCCGGGCCTGCGCCGCCAGGGCCGAGCAGAGCGACCCCGAGGTCGAGGCCGCGTACAAGGACTACGGCACGCTGCCCGTCGAGGAGGGCGCCCGGGTCCACGGGCTGCACACCGGGACCTCCTGGGGAGCGAGTGACATCGCCCTCTACTCGGTGGGCCGGGACGGCCGCACCGTCACCGTCGTCCGGTGGGCGCAGCTGGGCGGCTTCGCCGACGCGCCCGTGAAGGCCTTCAAGAAGACGACGACCACGGCGGTCGACAAGCTCCGCTGACCGGCGCACGAGCCGGGGCCGCCCTCACGCCACGGGGGTCGAGAGGGCGGCCCCACCCTTGCTGCACACCGCCACCACCGCCACCACCGTCACCAGCGCCGTCACCGCCGTCACCACGACGACGGCCTCACGGCCACGGCCCGCGGCCGGCCCGCCGACCGACTCGCGTACGGCCGGTGCGGCAGACGGGGGTCGGCGGACGGGGCGAGCGCCGGCACTCGTCCCGCGCACAGGCGTCCCAAGCCCTGGGGGGTTCACCACGGCCGGTTCGCCGCCGTCCCGCACGGCAGTTGTCCCGGGCCGTCTGCTGCGCGGACCGAACCGTCCCGTGCCGGGCCCGCGACCGGCACGGCGCGGCGCGGAACGAGGGACCGGCCGGACCGCACCGCCGGACCCGGCGCCCCACCCCCGCGCAGGCGCTGCGGGCGCCAAGCGGAACCCGTACGTCGAGCAGGGCTTTCCCGGACCGCCGGGGCGGGGAGCCGCACGACGGACCACCGTACGGCCCCCGTCCCACGGCAGCACGGCGGGCCGGCCAGGGCCCCGCGGCCCGCCGCCCGCAGGGCCTCCCGCGACGTCGCGCGGGGGCGTCCCGCCGCTGGACGGCCGCCCCCGGCACAGGACAACGACGCGCCCATGAACCGCAGTTGAGGATCCCGCATGACTGCCGCCGTCGCGGGCGGGGCATGCATCCCCGTGAACGTGTTCGAGCAGGAGGGGTACCGACGCACGGCGGGGGCCATGAACAGGTATGCACGAGGAGGCGGTCCCGTTTTATCCGGGGCCTCCTCGGCGGAGACGGTGAAGACGGCCACGGCCGTGGAGGACACGGCACACGACACGCCAGACCAGCAGGACTCCTCGCACCTGAGGCGCAGGCTGCCGCGCTGCGACCTGCGGGCGGTGCCCGAGATCCGCAGGGCGATGCGGGACCTGCTCGCCCAGTGGGGGAGGCCCGGCAGGTCCGAGACCGCGGAGCTGCTGACGAGCGAGATCGTGACCAACGCGCTCGTCCACACCGACCGGGAGGCGGTGGTGACAGCCACCGTCGGTCCGCGCGGACTGCACGTGGAGGTACGGGACTTCGAGGCACGCAGGCCGCGGCTGCGGGTGCCCGACGTACGGGACGGCACGCACGGCAGGGGCCTGGTCCTGGTGCAGTCGCTGGCGGACGCCTGGGGCGTACGCGTGCACGGCGTGGGGAAGGCGGTGTGGTTCGAACTGGACGGGGGCGCGGCATGAACTGCCGCGCCCCCGTCCGGAGTCGGACCGTCGTGCGGCCCGGGTCCGGCTCAGCCGAACTGCTGCTCCAGGTCCTTCAGCTTGCGCTCAAGCGAGTCGAGCCGGGGAAGGGCCATTGTGTCGTCCTCCGCGGTGAGGTCGACCGGCGCCGACTCACCGTTGCGGCGGACGGGCTGCAACGAGGGTCGGGCGGCGCGCTGGGGCAGTTCCGGCGTTGATATGGCAGGCTCCGCGGCGGCCTGCGGGGCCGCCTGGGCCGGCTGGAGTTCCGCCTGACGCCCGCCGCGGCCGATCATGCCGCGGTGGCCGCGGGTGATCGCCTTGATGCGGGCGCGGTCGAGCTTCTCCTGGTCGCGGCGGCGGAGCCGGTTCTGCTCCCGCTCCCGCTTGTCCTCACGCACTTCCTCGACGGCCTCGTCCAGGCTGCGCACGTTCTCCAGCAGCATCAGCGACCAGGCGCCGTAGGTCTCACGCGGGGCACGCAGCCACCGTACGATCCGGATCTGCGGCAGCGGCCGGGGCACCAGGCCCTGCTCGCGCAGGGCGGCGCGGCGGGTCTGCTTCAGCGCGCGGTCGAACAGCACTGCGGCCGACAGGGACATGCCGGCGAAGAAGTGGGGGGCGCCCGCGTGGCCCATGCCCCGGGGGGCGTGCACCCAGTTGAACCAGGCGGCGGCAGCGGCGAACGTCCACACGAGTATGCGGGAGCCGAGCGCGGCGTCACCGTGGCTGGCCTCGCGCACCGCGAGCACGGAGCAGAACATGGCCGCGCCGTCCAGGCCGAACGGCACCAGGTACTGCCAGCCGCCGGACAGGTTCAGGTTCTGCTCGCCGAAGCCGACCAGGCCGTGGAAGGAGAGTGCGGCGGCGACCGCGGCGCAGCAGAAGAGCAGCACGTAGGAGGCGGTGCCGTAGACGGCCTCCTTGCGCCTGCGGCGTTCCTCCGAGCGCTCCCACGAGTCTTCTGTCTGGCTCTTCTCCCCGGCGCGCTTGCCACGCGCGAGCACCGCAACCGCCGCCAGCAGGCCCAGGAGCAGCACGGCGCCGGGTAGCAGCCAGTTCAGCGATATGTCGGTCAGTCTCATCTGGGGTCCCTTGCATTGGGATAGGGCGTAACGCCCGTCATAGTGGCCCAATCCCGTGGGTCCTCAGGGGGTTTCGGGGCAAGAGGCCGCCAAGAGAGTGCAAGGGGATGCGCGTGGGCGGCATTCTCCTCGAACTGCCGCTTGAGGAGCGAGAGTTGAGTTCGATTTACATTACCCTTACGGGTGGTTCCACGGAAAGTTCTTGTGACGGGTGAGGGTTTTGTGAAGCAGTCGTTATCCGGGCGGCCGCTTCCGCGGCCAAGGTGCCCGGAGCGACGCCGAGTTGATCTTACGTGATGTTTATGGGGTGCCCGGAGCGGGGCTCAGGCCGCGGACCGGACCGTCGTCCCGGCCGCTTCGGCGACCTCGGCCGCCGCGGCTGCCCGGGCCGCTTCGGCTGCTTCAGCCGCCGCGGCGGCTTCGGCGGCTGCGGTGGCTTCGGCCGCCTGGGCCGTCAGCTTGGCGATGCGGGTGGCCTCGGAGTTGCGCGGGCAGTTGGCGCAGGTGTCCTCGGCGTCGAGGGTGTAGTAGAAGCAGCAGCTGGCCCGGTCGCGGGTCGGCAGGCAGGCGCCGTTCGGGCCGGTCACCTCGCGGAAGCCGGCCGTGCCGACGTACGGCAGGGTGGTGCCGGGGAACAGCCGTTCCAGTTCGGCCGTCGCGCGCTGCTGCTCGCCCATGAGGCCGGCCACGTAGTGGAGGCTCTCGACGACCTCGTCGGTCACCAGGGCCCACAGGGCGCGGCCCCGGCGCCGCGTCCGCGGACCGAACCCGTCCAGGACCGGCTGGAGGTGCTCGGCCACGGCGGCCCGTACCTCCGCGCGCAGGGCCTCCTCGTCCGGGACGACGCGGGCGCCGGGCAGCGCGGCCGCCGGATCACCGGGCAGGCAGGCGAACTCGCCCACCCGTACCGCGATGCGGCCGGGCATGCGTTCGAAGGTCACGTTCTCTACGGGGAAGCGCGGGACGCGGCGCAGCACGAACCACGGCACCGTGATCAGCAGACAGGCCGGCCAGGCGTACCGGTGCAGCCCGAAGCCGGCTATCACGTCCGGGCGGCCCCGGCGGCCGTGGTCGGCCAGCACCTGCTCGTCGTCCCAGGCGAGGAAGGCGTCGAGGTCGGCGCCCGCCTCCGCGAGCCGTGCGACGGGGAACCGCCCGTCGCCCGTGGGGGCCGGTTCGCCCGGGGCGAGCTCCGTCACCCCCAGGGCCGGGAACACCTCGGTCATCCGCGCGTACGCCTCGGTGAGGGGCGAGTACGGAGCCGCGTGCGCGACGGCACGGAGCGCGGTCTCGGCCGGGGCGGGAGCGGGCATGCGGGGGCTCCGTTCGTGATCATCGACCAGGTAAGGCTTACCTTACCCGATAGGGACGAGGTGCTCCGGCGAGCCCGGCACGCGCGGCGCGCCCGGTGGCCCGGACGGTCCCGGTGGGCTGGCGGCGTCGTACGGGCTCCAGGTGCCCGAGGCGCGTACCGCGCCCTCGGTCGCACCCGCTTCCGCCCCCGTACCCACCTCCGTCCCTCTGGCCGGTCCCGCCTTCGCCTCCGCGGCTCCCAGGCCCGTGATCCAGCGGGCCTCCGTCCGCGGGCAGGTGCTCGACGCCCTCCGGTCCGCCCTCGTCGCGGGCGATCTGGCCCCCGGTGAGGTCTACTCCGCCCCGGCGCTGGGCGAGCGCTTCGGCGTCTCGGCGACCCCGGTGCGCGAGGCCATGCAGCAGCTCGCGACCGAGGGCGCGGTGGAGGTCGTGCCCAACCGCGGCTTCCGGGTCATACGGCGCGGTGCCCGCGAACTGGCCGAGCTCGCCGAGATCAGGGGGCTCGTCGAGATGCCGGTGATGCTGCGGCTGACCCGTACGGTGGCCGCCCCCTGCTGGGCGGAGCTGCGTCCGCTCGCCGAGGCGACCATGGCGGCGGCGTCCACCGGTGACCACGCGCGCTACGCCGAGTCCGACCGCGTCTTCCACGCCGCGGTCCTCGCCCTCTCCGGCAACCGCCAGCTGGTGCAGCTCGCGGACGACCTGCACCGCCGGGCCCAGTGGCCCCTGGCCGGCGCCCCCGCCCGCCGTACCCGCGCCGACCTCCTCGCGGACGCCGCCCAGCACACGGCCCTCCTCGACGCCCTGGCCGCCGAGGACGTCGCCACCGCCGAGTCGCTCGTGCGCAAGCACTTCGCGACCGGCTGACGGCACCGGGCGGCCCGGACCCGTACGGCCCGACCCGCACCCGAGCCCGTGAGGTTCGGGTCGCCCCCGTACCCGTACCCGGAGGGTTCAGGCCGTGGCCGCCGGTGGGGCCAGCTGGTCCGCCAGCCAGGTCGGGACGCCGCCGAGGAGGCGGAACAGCCGGGCCGCCTCCGCCCGCAGGCGCGACGCCTCCGGCTCCGTCTCCGCGTCGGCCAGGGACACCAGCGCCGGGGCCGTACCGACCAGGTAGCCCAACTCCTCGCGGATCCGCAGGGATTCGCCGAAGCCGTGCCGGGCATCCGCCAACTCGCCCTCGCGTAGGGCGAGTCCGGCCAGATGGCGCCAGGTGAAGGAGAGGAGCAGCGGGTCGTCGTGCGCGGTGGCGCCCGCGTGGGCGCGGCGGTAGGCGGCACGCGCCGACTGCGGGGAGTGCGCCAGGTTCTCCGCGAGCAGCCCGCGCCGGAAGTCCAGCAGCGCCCGGCCCCGCGCGTCCGGCGGGATCAGGGCCGCGGCCCGTCCGAGCGCGGCCCGCGCCTCGTCGGCGCGGTCCCGCACCGTGAGCAGCGTGGAGGCGTACGCGAGTTGCCCCCGCTCGCACGCGGCCGCCCCGCGCTCGTCGTCGCTCCGGGCCAGCGCCTCCGCCGTGCGCAGCGCGTCCTCCGCCTCCGCCCAGCCCTGCTCGGTGTAGAGGCACCGCTCGACGAGGAGCGAGGCCCGCTGCAGGGCGGCGGCCGCCGTGCGCGGTTCGAGGAGCGCCGCCGCGTCGACCCAGCAGGCGCGCGAGCGCAACCGCCATATCGCGGTCTGGAGGGGATCGTCTCCTGAAGTCGTTCCGTGACCAGACATGGCGGAATGCGCCACGTTGCCCTCCCCGAGCACACCATTGAGCTGTTGAGTGGTGGCGGCATCTCAGCACGAATCATCGCGCCCGGCCAAGGGGGTGGGTGAAGGATTTCACAAAGTCGTGGGACGGAGCGCGGGGGGAGATCGCGGGGCGGGAACGGCACCCGGTGCCGCCCCGGAGGCCCGGCCGGGCCGGGCACCTGGGACGACGCCGCGCGCACCCCCTTGACCTCAGCTCATCCGCAGCGCCAGGAAGAAGTCCAGCTTGTCTTCGAGCCGGGACAGGTCCCGGCCCGTCAACTGCTCGATACGCCCGACCCGGTAGCGCAGTGTGTTGACGTGCAGGTGCAGCCGGGCCGCGCACCGGGTCCAGGAGCCGTCGCTGTCGAGGAACGCCTCCAGGGTCGGGATCAGCTCGGCGCGGTGCCGGTGGTCGTACTCGCGCAGCGGGTCCAGCAGCCGGGCCGTGAAGGCGCGGCGCACGTCGTCCGGCACGAACGGCAGCAGCAGGACGTGGGACGCCAGCTCCTGATGGCCCGCCGCGCACACCCGCCCGGGCCGCGCCGCGGCCACCCGGCGCGCGTGCCGGGCCTCCTCCAGCGCGCCGCGCAGCCCTTCCGCCGAGTGCACGGCCGCGCTGACGCCGAGCGTGAGCCGCCCGTCGCCGTCGAGCCCCGCCGACAGCGGCTCGCGCACCGCCTCCAGGATCGCGTCGGCGAGCAGTCCGGTCTCCGAGCCGTCGTGCTCGGAGGAGACGGCCGGCAGCGGTACGAGCGCGACGGCCTCGTCACCGAGGTGGGCGACCGCGATCCGGTCGGACGGCTCGGGTCCCGACGACAGCGGGTCGAC
>NZ_VDFC01000015.1:231586-250828 GCF_008369065.1 Streptomyces apricus
CCTGCTCCTGTCCCCGTTCCTGCGAAGCCTCCCGCGGATGCCAGGGAGGCCGAGGCTCCCTCGGACCGTCTCCCGCCGCTCCCGCTGCTGCCGCCCTGCTCCTGTCCCCGTTCCTGCGAAGCCTCCCGCGGATGCCAGGGAGGCCGAGGCTCCCTCGGACCGTCTCCCGCCGCTCCCGCTGCTGCCGCCGCCCGTTCCGGCCGGGGCGCCGGACGGCCCGCCCCCCGTCTCGTCCCATTCGACGCGGGCGACCACGACCTGCCAGTGCGGGGCCGCACCGAGCCCCGGCAGCAGCACGGGCGCCGCGACCCGCAGCCGCGCCGCGATCTCGGCGGGCGCCGCCCCGCTCTGCACCAGCTCCAGCACCTCCTGCGCGAGCCGGCGCCGCACGGTGCGCGCCGCGTCCCGGCGCTCCCGCTCCACGGCGATCAGCTGCGTCACGCCCTCCAGCAGGTCCAGCCGTTCCGCGGGCCAGTCCCCGGCGTCCGCCTCGACCGCGAGCAGCCACTCCGACAGCACCGTCTCGCGTACGTCGCGCGCGCCCGCCGTACCGCCGCGGCCGACGCCGCGCACCGGGAACAGCGAGTACGTGGCCGGGCCGACCGTCACCCGGTACGGCCCGCGCCGCCCCGAACGGACCCCCGCGAGGTGCTCGCCGGCCAGCGCCGCGCGGACCCCCGCGGGCAGCGGCGCCTGCGCGAGGTGCGAGCCCGCCACGAGGCGCCCGGCGGGGGAGAGCACCCAGGCCCGCAGGTCCAGGTCGGAACCGAGCAGGTCGAGCACCACGTCCGGGCCGCCGCCGGCCGGCCCCGCGGTCATCATCCGGCGGTGCCGGTCCACCACGGCCGCCAGGTCCCCGGCCCGCTCCCCGGAGACCTGCCGCACGACGTGCTCGGTGATCGTCGCGAAGGCCACCGACTCGTTGACGGCGAACAGCGGCAGCCGGTGCCTGGCACAGGCCGTCACCAGGTCGTCAGGGATCGCGCCCAGTTCGGCCTCGCCCGCGGCCAGCGCCGTGACCCCGGCACCCGCGAGGATCCGTACGAACGGTTCGGAGTCGCCCGGGCCGCGGCGCCAGGCGAGGCCCGTGAGGACCAGCTCGCCGCCCGAGAGGTACCGGCTCGGGTCCCGCAGGTCCGTGGTCATCACCCCCCGCACGGTGCGGTCCAGCTCGTCCTGGCCGCCGAGCAGCCGCAGGCCCAGCGCGTCCGTGTCCAGCAGTGCGCGCAGCCGCATCTCGTCGCCGCCGTTCTGTCTCGAAAACTGTGGTGGATGGAGAACCGATGGAAGGGGTCGAACCGATGAAGAGGTGTGAGGGGGGAGGAGAAGCAGATGGAGGAGCGGACGGAGGGGAGAGGGGAGGAACCGACGATGGGGAGCAGTCAGGCCGATTCCGGCCGGTGGCCGACGCGCAGGGGACCGCGTCCGACGTTTCCGAGGGAAAGCCGAGAGGTTACCGATGACCCCCGTTCATACGAATCTACAAGATGCGCGCCCTGGCCAGCCAACTCCTTCATGGTTTCGGTGACTGACCCCGTTGGCGGAACGCGCTGTGTACTGGCTCCCATCCACGTGAACACCTCATGAACGAGCCGGGCCCGCCGCACACGATCTGGCTTGATCAGCACGCTCCACGAGACGAAGAAGAGAGCCGGTCATGGACTTCCTTCGCCCCGCCAGCTGGGAGGAAGCGCTCGCCGCCAAGGCAGCGCACCCCACCGCTGTGCCGATTGCGGGCGGCACCGACGTGATGGTCGAGATCAACTTCGACCACCGCCGGCCCGAGTACCTGCTGGACCTGAACCGGATCGGAGAGCTGGGCGACTGGGAGGTCGGCGAGGAGTCGGTCCGCCTGGGCGCCTCGGTCCCCTACACGGCGATCATGGACCACCTGCGCGGCGAACTGCCGGGCCTGGCCCTGGCCTCCCACACCGTGGCCTCCCCCCAGATCCGCAACCGCGGCGGGGTCGGCGGCAACCTGGGCACCGCCTCCCCGGCCGGCGACGCCCACCCCGCCCTGCTCGCGGCCGGCGCCGAGGTCGAGGCCGAGTCCGTCCGGGGCTCGCGGCTCATCCCCATCGACGACTTCTACACCGGGGTGAAGCGCAACGCACTCGCCCCCGACGAGCTGATCCGGGCCGTCCACATCAAGAAGGCGGCCGGACCGCAGCAGTACTCGAAGGTCGGCACCCGCAACGCCATGGTGATCGCGGTGTGCGCCTTCGGCCTGGCCCTGCACCCCGACACCCGCACGGTCCGCACCGGCATCGGCTCCGCCGCCCCCACCCCCGTACGGGCCCGGGCGGCCGAGGACTTCCTGAACGCGGCGCTCGAAGAGGGCGGCTTCTGGGACAACGGCAAGATCATCACCCCGTCGGTGGCCAAGCAGTTCGCCGAGCTGTGCTCCGGCGCCTGCAACCCCATCGACGACGTCCGGGGCACGGCGAGCTACCGCCGCCATGCGGTGGGCGTCATGGCCCGCCGCACCCTGACCTGGACCTGGGAGTCCTACCGCGGCACCGACGGCACGGCACAGCAGAAGGGCAGGGTCGCGTAATGCGCGTCAGTTTCACGGTGAACGGCCGTCCCCAGGAGGCCGACGACGTGTGGGAGGGCGAGTCCCTGCTGTACGTGCTGCGGGAGCGCATGGGCCTGCCGGGCTCGAAGAACGCCTGCGAGCAGGGCGAGTGCGGTTCCTGCACGGTCCGCCTCGACGGCGTGCCGGTGTGTTCGTGCCTGGTCGCCGCCGGACAGGTCGAGGGCCGTGACGTCGTCACGGTCGAGGGCCTGGCGGACTTCGCCGAACAGCGCGCGGAGCACGGCGGGTGCGCCTCCGCGGCCCCCGGTTCCTGCGGTACGTCCCTGGACGCGGCCAGGCGCTGGGAGGCCCGCCCCGCGGACTCGCAGACCGGCGGGGACACCGCGCTCGCCCCCATCCAGCAGGCGTTTATCGACGCCGGGGCCGTCCAGTGCGGCTTCTGCACCCCCGGCCTGCTGGTCGCGGCCGACGAGATGCTGGAGCGCAACCCGACCCCGACCGACGCGGACATCCGCGAGGCGCTCTCGGGCAACCTCTGCCGCTGCACCGGCTACGAGAAGATCATGGACGCGGTCCGCCTGGCGGCGGCCCGGCAGGGAGAGGCGGCCCGCCGATGACCACCGACACGACCGCCGCCACGGCCACCGGCACCAGGGGCCCTGTCACCGCCAGCGCCCCTGTCGGCACCCCCACGAAGGTCACCCAGGGTGCGGGGACCAAGGGCGGGATCGGCGAGTCCACCCTCCGCCCGGACGGCACCCTCAAGGTCACCGGCGAGTTCGCCTACTCCTCCGACATGTGGCACGAGGACATGCTGTGGGGCCAGATCCTGCGCTCCCCGGTCGCGCACGCGCGGATCCTCTCCATCGACACCGGCGAGGCCCTCGCGACACCCGGCGTGTACGCCGTCCTGACCTACGACGACCTGCCGACCGCCGTGAAGAACTACGGCCTGGAGATCCAGGACACCCCGGTCCTCGCCCACGGCCGCGTGCGCCACCACGGCGAACCCGTCGCGATCGTGGCCGCCGACCACCCGGAGACCGCCCGCCGGGCCGCCGCCAAGATCAAGGTGGAGTACCGCGAACTGCCGGTCGTCACCGACGAGGCCAGCGCCACGGCCCCCGGTGCCCCGCTCCTGCACGAGGACCGCGACGACCACCACATCGGCCACGTGTCCCACCCGAACATCGTCCACCGCCAGCCGATCGTCCGCGGCGACGTGGAGGCGGCCCGCCGGCGCGCCGACCACATCGTCGAGGGCGAGTACACCTTCGGAATGCAGGACCAGGCGTTCCTGGGCCCCGAGTCGGGCCTCGCCGTGCCCGCCGAGGACGGCGGCGTCGACCTGTACGTCGCCACCCAGTGGCTCCACTCCGACCTGCGCCAGATCGCCCCGGTGCTCGGCCTGCCCGAGGACAAGGTCCGGATGACGCTCTCCGGCGTCGGCGGCGCGTTCGGCGGGCGCGAGGACCTGTCGATGCAGATCCACGCCTGCCTGCTGGCACTGCGCACGGGCAAGCCCGTCAAGATCGTCTACAACCGCTTCGAGTCCTTCTTCGGGCATGTCCACCGCCACCCCGCCAAGCTGCACTACGAGCACGGGGCGACGAAGGACGGCAAGCTGACCCACATGAAGTGCCGGATCGTCCTGGACGGCGGCGCGTACGCCTCCGCGTCCCCGGCGGTCGTCGGCAACGCGGCATCCCTGGCGGTCGGCCCGTACGTCCTCGAAGACGTCGACATCGAAGCGATCGCCCTCTACTCCAACAACCCGCCCTGCGGCGCCATGCGCGGCTTCGGCGCCGTCCAGGCGTGCTTCGCCTACGAGGCGCAGATGGACAAGCTCGCGGACGCGGTGGGCATGGACCGGGTCGAGTTCCGGCAGCTCAACGCCATGTCGCAGGGCACGCTCATGCCGACCGGCCAGCGCGTCGACTCGCCCGCCCCGGTCGCCGAACTGCTGCGCCGCGTCAAGGCGATGCCGATGCCGCCCGAGCAGCAGTGGCTCGCGGCCGGCGAGCAGGCGGACGTCCGCCAGCTGCCCGGTGGCCTCTCCAACACCACCCACGGCGAAGGCGTCGTCCGCGGCGTCGGCTACGCGGTCGGCATCAAGAACGTCGGCTTCTCCGAGGGCTTCGACGACTACTCGACCGCCAGGGTGCGCATGGAGGTCGTCGGCGGCGAACCCGTGGCAACCGTCCACACCGCGATGGCGGAGGTCGGTCAGGGGGGTGTCACCGTCCACGCGCAGATCGCCCGCACCGAACTTGGCGTCGCCCAGGTGACGATCCAGCCGGCCGACACACAGGTGGGGTCCGCCGGTTCGACCTCGGCGTCCCGGCAGACGTACGTCACCGGCGGCGCCGTGAAGAACGCCTGCGAGCTGGTCCGCGAGCAGGTCCTGGAGATCGGCCGCCGCAGGTTCGGCACGTACCACCCCGCCTGGGCCACCGCCGAACTGCTCCTGGAGGGCGGCAAGGTCGTCACCGACGGCGGCGAGGTCCTGGCCGACCTGGTGGACGTGCTGGAGGACGAGGCCGTCGAGGTCGAGGAGGAGTGGCGGCACCGGCCGACCGAGGCCTTCGACCTGCGCACCGGACAGGGCAACGGCCACGTCCAGTACTCGTTCGCCGCCCACCGCGCCGTCGTCGAGGTGGACACCGAGCTGGGCCTGGTGAAGGTCGTCGAACTGGCCTGCGCGCAGGACGTCGGCAAGGCGCTCAACCCGCTGTCCGTCATCGGCCAGATCCAGGGCGGTACGACCCAGGGCCTGGGCATCGCGGTGATGGAGGAGATCATCGTCGACCCGAAGACGGCGAAGGTCAGGAACCCCTCCTTCACCGACTACCTCATCCCGACGATCCTCGACACGCCGACCATCCCCGTCGACGTGCTCGAACTCGCCGACGACCACGCGCCGTACGGGCTGCGCGGCATAGGCGAGGCCCCGACCCTGTCGTCGACCCCGGCCGTCCTCGCGGCAATCCGCAACGCGACGGGCCTGGACCTCAACAGAACCCCGGTCCGCCCGGAACACCTGACGAACCAGTCATAGCCACCCGCCGCCCGCCATTGCTGTGGGCAGGCGTTCCGCAAGGGCGGAACGGGTGGGCACAGCGAGGGCGACCCCGGTGCCGGGTGACCGTTCGATCAACGGCACCCGGTACCCGCTCAAGTACAGCACCGCGTCTCGTCTCGGGCCGTCCCCCGGGTCGTGCACCTTCCCAAAACCCGCGCCGCCACGACGGTGTCCGCGGGTGCCCCTATGAACCTTGGGAGAAGGCACCATGGCCCAGCAGTCCCTGGAGCCCAGGACCACCGCCGACGACGCGGGTGAAGGAACCCGCGTCCCGGCCGGCCGGTCCTGGCTCGACCGCTACTTCCACATCTCCCCGCGGGGGAGCACGGTCGCGCGTGAGGTGCGCGGCGGCGTCACCACCTTCATGGCGATGGCGTACATCCTCCTCCTCAACCCCCTCATCCTGTCCGGCAAGGACGCGGCGGGGAACACGCTCGGCCAGCAGGCGCTGATCACCGCGACGGCGTTCGCGGCGGCCCTCACCACGCTCCTGATGGGCTTCGTCGGCAAGGTGCCGCTCGCCCTCGCCGCGGGACTGTCCGTCTCGGGCGTCCTGTCCTCGCAGGTCGCGCCCCAGATGACCTGGCCGCAGGCGATGGGCATGTGCGTGATGTACGGCGTGGTCATCATGCTCCTGGTGGTCACCGGGCTGCGCGAGATGATCATGAACGCGATCCCGCTGGCGCTGAAGCACGCGATCACCATGGGCATCGGCCTGTTCGTCGCCCTCATCGGGCTGGTGAAGGCGGGCTTCGTCCACCCGGGCAAGGCGACCCCGGTCTCCCTCGGCGCGACGGGTGAGCTGGCCGGCTGGCCGGTGCTGCTCTTCGCCGTCACGCTGCTCGCCATCTTCATGCTCCAGGCGCGCGGCGTCCCCGGCGCGATCCTGATCGGCATCGTCGGCGGCACCGTCCTCGCCGTCGTGCTCAACGCACTGGACGTCATCGACCCGAAGCAGTGGGCCGCCGGGGCGCCCGAGTGGCACGGCAGCGCGGTGTCGATGCCGGACTTCTCGATCTTCGGCGACGTCGAGTTCGGCGGCTGGGGCGAGGTCGGCGCGATGACGGTCGGCATGATCGTCTTCACGCTCGTCCTCGCCGGGTTCTTCGACGCGATGGCCACCATCATCGGCGTCGGCACCGAGGCCGGGCTCGCCGACGACAAGGGCCGGATGCCGGGCCTGTCCAAGGCGCTGTTCATCGACGGCGCGGGCGGGGCGATCGGCGGCGTCTCGGGCGCCTCCGGCCAGACGGTGTTCGTGGAGTCCGCGACCGGGGTCGGGGAGGGCGCCCGTACGGGGCTGTCCTCGGTCGTCACCGGCCTGTTCTTCGCGGCCTGCCTCTTCTTCACCCCGCTGACGGCGCTCGTCCCCGGGGAGGTCGCGGCGGCGGCCCTGGTCGTCATCGGCGCCATGATGATGACCAACGCCCGCCACGTGGACTGGGCCGACCGCGCCACCGCGGTCCCGGTCTTCCTGACCGTCGTGATCATGCCGTTCACGTACTCCATCACGGCGGGGGTGGCGGCCGGGGTCATCAGTTACGTCGCCATCAAGATCGCGCAAGGGCGGGCGCGGGAGATCGGGGCGTTCATGTGGGCCCTGACGGCGATCTTCCTCGTCTTCTTCGCCCTGAACCCGATAGAGAGCTGGCTGGGCGTCCACTAGCCGCGCCCGGGTACGGGCCCCGTGAGGGGCGCGGGGAACCGCGCGACCGGCCACGACGCACCCGCAGGAAGAAGGAGACCGACAGATGCTGGACATCGCCCAAGACCTGCAGCGCTGGGTCGCGGAGGGCCGCGACTTCGCCGTGGCCACCGTGGTGGCCGTCGGCGGCAGCGCCCCCCGCCGTCCCGGCGCCGCCCTGGCCGTGGACGCCGCCGGCACGGCGATCGGCTCGGTCTCCGGCGGCTGCGTGGAGGGCGCGGTCTACGACCTGTGCCGGCAGGCGCTGGAGGACGGGGAGCCGGTCCTCGAACGCTTCGGGTACAGCGACGAGGACGCCTTCGCGGTGGGCCTGACGTGCGGCGGGGTCATCGACGTCCTGGTGACCCCGGTGCACGCCTGCGCACCCGTCCGCGAGGTGTTCGCTTCGGCCCTGTCCGCCGCCGCGTGCGGGGAGGCGGCGGCGCTGGCACGCGTCGTCTCCGGGCCGGAGTCCCTGCTCGGCCGCGCCCTCCTCGTACGCCCCGGCGGCTCCGAAGGCTCGTACGAGGGCGGGTTCGGGGCGCATCCCGAGCTGGACCGCACGGTGGCGGAGGAGGCGCGGGCCTTCCTGGACGCGGGGCGCACCGGCACCCTGGAGACAGGGGAGCAGGGCTCGCGTTGCGGAGCACCGCTCACCGTGCTGGTCGAGTCCTCGGTGCCGCCGCCCCGGATGATCGTCTTCGGGGCGATCGACTTCGCCTCCGCCCTGGTCCGCGTCGGCACGTTCCTGAACTACCGCGTGACGGTGTGCGACGCGCGGCCCGTCTTCGCGACGGCCGCGCGCTTCCCGGAGGCGGACGAGATCGTCGTCGAGTGGCCACACAGGTACCTGGAGCGCACGGAGGTCGACGCCCGCACGGTCCTGTGCGTGCTGACGCACGACGCCAAGTTCGACGTGCCCCTCCTCGAACTCGCGCTGCGGCTGCCGGTCGCGTACGTCGGGGCGATGGGCTCGCGCCGGACGCACCTCGACCGCAACGAACGCCTCCGGGAGGTGGGCGTCACCGAGTTGGAGCTGGCGCGGCTGCGCTCGCCCATCGGCCTCGACCTCGGCGCCCGTACGCCCGAGGAGACCGCGCTGTCCATCGCCGCGGAGATCGTCGCGAACCGGCGGGGCGGCAGCGGGCTGTCGCTGACCGGGGCGCACACGCCGATCCACCACGACGCCTCGCCGGGGCCGGGGCCGGTGTCGGCGCCGGTGTCGGCGCGGCGCATCGGGTCGGTGGCCTGACACCGGCGGGGCACCCGTCCGACGGCCGGCGGGGGTGTCAGAGGTGGGCGAGGAGCCGTTCCAGCGGGCGGGGCGTGCGGTCGAGGTCCRGGCCGGCGACGAGTTCGCGGGCGTACTGGGCCTTGCGGCCGGCGTGGGTGCCCATGAAGCGGTGCAGATGCTGCTCCACGGTCCAGCTCCGTTGCGCGGGCTGGTTCTGGAAGGTGCGGAACGCGCGCAACTCGCCCTGTTCCTCGACCACTTGCTGGATGACGTCGGCGCCCAGCGAGCGGATCAGCTCGTCCTCCAGGTCCGCGTCGCACAGATAGAACCCGAGCGACTCCAGCTTCCCGGCGGTGAGGTCGGAGCCGATCCCGGCCCGCTCCAGCGCACGCCGGAAGAACCGCTCCTCGCCGACGTCGCACAGACCGGCCAGCCGTACGTCGAGCCCCTGCGGCCCGCACAGGTCGACGAACCGCCCGATGCTCATCGCGCCGCCGAGCGGCACCACCGCGACCCCCTCCGCGTCGAGGTCCCGGCCCTGCCGGGCGGCCAGTGCCTCGACGGCGACCTGGTCGCTGCCGCCCTCGACGAGCACGACCGTGCGCAGCCCGGCGTACGAGGGGCGGACCCGGTGTCCGGGCCGCCCGCACCGGAGCCGGCGGCCCGGGACACCTGCCCGCCGCCCGCCCCACCTGCATCACTCCCGGCGTCACGCGCGTCGGTGACGCCCGCCCCGGCGCTCCGGCCGGCTCCGGCATGTTCTGCGGACCCGGCGTCCGTGCCGGACGGCGCGGATCCAGGGGCGGCGTCCGGGGCCGTCGCCCCCGGGTCGGCCGCCGACGGCTCATGCTTGGTCCACGGATCGTCGACTCCGGGGCCGGCGGTCTCCGCTATGTGATCGGCGGCAGGGGCTGCCGCCGCGGGCCSGGTGGGGCCGCTGCCCCCGGGTCCGGTCGCCCGCGACGCCTGCTCGGCGCCGGGGCCCGCCGCTCCGTGCGCGGCAGCGGACGGTTCACCGGTGGCACCCGCCCCGGCGCTCCGGCCGCCTCCGGTACGTCCTGCGGACCCGGCCTCCCGCCCGGTCCCCACGTCCCCGCCGAACTCCGCGCAGGCACCGGCCTCGGCGGGATCGCCGTCCCGGGCCGGGCCACCACACTCGGCGGAGCCGCCGGAGCCGCCGGGAGCGTCGAGCTCGGCGGGAGTGCTGGACGCGACAGGAGCGCCGGACGCGCCGGGAGCCTCGGGCTCGGCGGAGTCGGCAGGCTCGGCCCAGCCGCCGGGCTCGGTCGAGTTGTCGGGGGCGCCCGGGCCCGCGGGGCCGGTGTCAGACAGTGGTACCCGTAGCAGCGTCCCGCACGGGCAGCCCAGTTCCGGGCGGGGCCACTGGTCCGCGCGGCCGCAGACGGTGCAGGGCACCGTCACCCAGTCGTCGTCCCAGGTGTGGTGGGTGACGGACTCGGGGCGGGCCCGCGCATCGAGCAGCGGCACGACCGGCGCCCCGCACACGCACGGGTACACCGGCGCCGCATAGACATGCTCCCGCCGGCAGGCCGGGCAAACGACCGGAACGCTCTCGGCCATGACTCTCTCCAGGACACCGTGACACCGACACCACACGGGGACGGCCCCACCATCGTCCTCCGGAACCGCCCTCTCCGGCAGCGAATCGGCCCGACACCCCAGGACCGGTGCGCCCGCGCGCCCGCCGTTCACTCTTGACGCCCCCCGGCCCCCGACCTACATTGCTTCCAGATAGTAGAAGTTACTTTCCGCAATACGGAATTTGAAGCTCTCCGCAGGGCGCGAGGGGAGCCCGAATCCCCGGCCGAAGCAGGAGTACGCAATGGCTCGTATGACCGCTGCCCGCGCGGCAGTCGAAATCCTCAAGCGGGAAGGCGTCGCCCACGCGTTCGGCGTGCCGGGCGCGGCGATCAACCCCTTCTACGCGGCGCTCAAGGCCGCCGGCGGCATCGGCCACACCCTGGCCCGCCACGTCGAGGGCGCCTCCCACATGGCGGAGGGCTACACCCGCACCGCGCCCGGCAACATCGGTGTCTGCATCGGGACGTCGGGCCCCGCCGGCACCGACATGATCACCGGTCTGTACTCCGCCACCGGCGACTCCGTCCCGATCCTGTGCATCACGGGACAGGCCCCGACCTCCGTGATCCACAAGGAGGACTTCCAGGCCGTCGACATCGCCTCGATCGCCACGCCGGTCACCAAGATGGCGGTCACCGTCCTGGAGGCCGCCCAGGTCCCCGGCGTCTTCCAGCAGGCCTTCCACCTGATGCGCTCGGCCCGCCCGGGCCCGGTCCTCATCGACCTGCCGGTCGACGTGCAGCTCACGGAGATCGAGTTCGACCCGCAGACCTACGAGCCGCTGCCGGTCTACAAGCCGGCCGCGACCCGCCCCCAGATCGAGAAGGCGCTCGCGCTGCTCAACGAGTCGGAGCGGCCGCTGATCGTCGCGGGCGGCGGCGTCATCAACGCCGACGCCTGCGAACTCCTCGTCGAGTTCGCCGAGTTGACCGGCGTCCCGGTCGTCCCCACGCTCATGGGCTGGGGCACCCTCCCCGACGACCACGAGCTGAACGCCGGCATGGTGGGCCTGCAGACCTCGCACCGCTACGGCAACGCGACGTTCCTGGAGTCCGACTTCGTCCTCGGCATCGGCAACCGCTGGGCCAACCGCCACACCGGCCGGCTCGACGTCTACACGGCGGGCCGCACGTTCGTGCACGTCGACATCGAGCCCACCCAGATCGGCCGGATCTTCGCCCCCGACTACGGCATCGCCTCCGACGCGAAGGCCGCGCTGGAGCTGTTCGTCGAGGTGGGCAGGGAGATGAAGGCCGCGGGCAGGCTGCCGGACCGGTCCGCGTGGGCCGAGGCCGCCCAGCACCGGAAGGCCTCGCTCCAGCGGCGTACCCACTTCGACGACGTCCCCATCAAGCCGCAGCGCGTCTACGAGGAGATGAACAAGGCCTTCGGCCCCGAGACGCGGTACGTCACCACCATCGGCCTCTCGCAGATCGCCGGCGCGCAGATGCTGCACGTCCACCGGCCGCGGCACTGGATCAACTGCGGCCAGGCCGGCCCCCTCGGCTGGACCGTCCCGGCCGCGCTGGGCGTCGCGAAGGCCGACCCGGGGGCGCAGGTGGTCGCGCTCTCCGGCGACTACGACTTCCAGTTCATGATCGAGGAGCTGGCCGTCGGGGCCCAGCACCGGATTCCGTACGTCCACGTGCTCGTCAACAACGCCTACCTGGGGCTCATCCGGCAGGCCCAGCGGGCGTTCGACATCGACTTCCAGGTCAACCTGGAGTTCGAGAACATCAACTCGCCCGAGCTGGGCGTGTACGGGGTCGACCACGTCAAGGTCGTCGAGGGGCTCGGCTGCAAGGCGATCCGGGTCACCGACCCGGCCGGGCTGGGCGCCGCCTTCGAGCAGGCGAAGAAGCTCGCGGCCGAGTTCCAGGTGCCGGTGGTGGTGGAGGCGGTGCTGGAGCGCGTCACCAACATCTCGATGTCCACGACCAACGACATCGGCAACGTGGTGGAGTTCGAGGAGCTCGCGACCGAGCCGTGGCACGCGCCGACCTCCGTCAAACCCCTGAAGGTGTGAGCCGGGCCCCCGGAGGGGGGTGAGCGCCGGGCGTGCCCGGACGGAGTCGAGGCCCCCGCCCTGGTGAACCAGGGCGGGGGCCTCGCGCCGTGTTCAGTGCCTGCCGCCCCCGCGGCGGCCCGGAACCGGTCCGGCTCCCCCGTGCTCTCCCCCGTGCGGTGTACCGCGTACGGCCACCGTCACCGCGGTGGACGGCCCGCCGCGCGGTATCGCTGCCGCGTACGGCTCGCGCCGGAGCGCGAAGATGCAGCCGCTCATGCGTCCCACCCCCGTCTCAGGACCAGCCCGCGGTGATTCCCCCGTCGGGGCCCGCCGCCCCCGTGCCGGCGGGCCCCATGTGCTGAGAATGTGCCTCCAGCACAGTGAGTTGAAGCCCCGGAGGCCATCTTCAGAGGTTGATTTGAGGGTTCCGTAGGAGGCGTACGCCCACCGCCGTACACCCGCCTCCGTACGTCCACCGCCGTACGCCTACCGGTGTACGGGGGAACGGCGAGAAGCGCCGCGTACGGGACCGTCCGTACGCGGCGCTCAAGGATGAGGCCGGGACCGCGGCGGCGCGACGGCGCCGGGGGCACCCTCCTCATCCTGTCGAGGAAGGGGCACCGGAACCTTCACCACCGCACTGGCTCGCACACCGCCGCGGTCCCTGCCCCGCCCGTCCGTCCCGTGGGCCACCCCTCATCCGGGTCCACGGTCCGCACGGGCGGCGCGCCCGGGACCCGACCTCCCGTCAGGTCCCGTGCGCCGTACTGGGGTTGGTGCCGGGCGGCGCCGCCGCCTGGGCGCGACAGGACTGATGTCGGCACCGGCGCCGCCCGGGTCTGTGGGGGCGGGCGGTCAGACCCGCGCGCCGGACAGGCGCTCGACCGCGCGCAGCAGCGCGGAGTGGTCCAGGCCGCCGTCGCCCTGGGCGCGCAGCGACGCCACGAGCTGGGCGACCACGACCCCGACGGGCAGCGCGGCACCGACATTGCGGGCGGCGTCCGTGACGATGCCCATGTCCTTGTGGTGCAGGTCGATGCGGAAGCCCGGCCTGAAGTCGCGCTGCAGGAAGTTGTCCTTCTTGCGGGTGAGCACGGTCGAACCGGCGAGGCCGCCGTTCAGGACGTCGAGGGCGGCCCGCAGGTCGACCCCCGACTTCTCCAGGAAGACCACGGCCTCGGCGCACGCCTGGATGTTCACGGCGACGATCAGCTGGTTCGCGGCCTTCACGGTCTGCCCCGAGCCGTGCGGCCCGCACAGCACGACGGTCCTGCCCAGCGCCTCGAAGATCGGCCGGGCCCGGTCGAAGTCGGCCTGCTCGCCGCCGACCATGATGGACAGCACGGCCTCGACCGCACCGGCCTCGCCGCCGGACACCGGGGCGTCCAGGACCCGGATGCCCTTGTCCCTCGCCGCCGCCGCCAGGTCCACGGAGGTCTGCGGGGTGATGGAGGACATGTCGATCAGGAGGGCGCCGGAGCGCGCGTTCTCCAGGATGCCGTCGGGCCCGTACGCGATGGCCTCGACCTGCGGGGAGGCCGGCACCATCGTGATGACGACGTCGGCGTCCCGCACGGCCTCGGCGATGGAGCCGGCCGCCGTGCCGCCGGCGGCGGTCAGCCGGTCCAGCTTGTCCTGCTCCAGGGTGAACCCGGTGACGTCGTACCCGGCCTTGACCAGGTTCTCCGACATGGGGGAGCCCATGATGCCGAGGCCGATCCAGGCGATCGCCGGACGGGGGGTGCCGGAACTGTCGGCGGGGTTGCTCATGGTGAGGGTGCCTCTCTGACTGCGGTTCTGCGTCCGGGAGTTGCCGCTCAGCGAGCGGTGTGGGTGGGGTGGGTGGGCGGGGCCGGCGGCGCGGACGGTCCGGGCGGCGCGGGCCCCGCGCGGGAGCCAGTCGAACGTCTCGGCGCTCGGCCGGTCGCCCGGCTTGTACTCCAGGCCGACCCAGCCCTCGTAGCCCCGCTCGCGCAGCAGCCCGAGCAGCTCCGCCAGCGGGAGCGAGCCGGTGCCGGGGGCGCCGCGGCCCGGGTCGTCGGCGATCTGGACGTGGCCGGTCCGCGCGGCGTACCGCTCGATCACCGACGGGAGGTCCTCGCCGTTCCTGGACAGGTGGTAGAGGTCCATCAGGAACCTGGCGTTGCCGAGCCCCGTCGCCTCGTTGACCCGGTCGACGACGGCGACCGCGGCGGGGGCGCTCACCAGCGGATACCGCGGCGACTCCGGTGCGTTGAGGGCCTCGACCAGCAAGGCCGCGCCGATCTGGTCGGCCGCGCGGGCCGCCAGGACGAGGTTCTCCAGGGCCAGTTCGTCCTGCTCGGCCGGATCGACGCCCTCGACGCGGTTGCCGTACAGGGCGTTGAGCGCCGTGCACCCCAGCGCGTGCGCGAAGTCCGCGGCCACGTCGACGTTCGCGCGGAACCGCTCGGACTCCTCGCCGGGCAGCGACAGCGCGCCCCGGTCCGGACCCGGCAGCTGCCCGGCGTAGAAGTTAAGGCCGATCAGCTGTACGCCCGCGTCCTCGATCGCCGCCTTCAGGGCGTCGAGCTCCGCGCGCGGGGGAGTGGGGGTGTCGGTCCAGGGCCACCAGAGCTCGACCGCGGTGAAGCCCGCTGCCGCTGCCGCCGCGGGGCGCTCCAGGAGCGGGAGCTCGGTGAAGAGGATCGACAGGTTGACGTCGAAGCGCTGCTCTGCGGCCGCGTCCGTCGAGAAGCCGGGCATAGGGGTCGGCGCTCCCTTCCGTGTCGGGCAGATCCGCCGTATGTTATTCCGTATAGCGGAAGTTAGTTTCTGCTTGATGGAAAGGCTGCCCGTGTGGGCCGACCTTGTCAAGGGGAGTCGGCGGGAAATGCGAGGKGGGCTAGGGTCGCCTTGCGGTCGGCCGGACCGGTCCGCCGGCGGACACAGGCCGGAGCGATGTCATGGGGGCGCAGTGCGTTTGAGAGKGGAGTTCACGACCGAGCCCTTCGACCTCGACGAGGCACCGCCGCACGCGCTGGTCGCCCGCGAGGTCCTCGAAGGGGCGGAGCTGGACGCGGTGGACGTCGGCCCGTTCGGCAACACCGCCGAGGGCGGCGCGGACGCGGTGCTCACCGCGGTCGACGCGCTGCTGCGCCGGGCCCTGGACGCGGGCGCCACCCGGGTCTCGTTGCAGGTCAACGTGGTCGGGGAGGAGGGCAGATGACCGCGTCCGCGGACGACCCCTTCGTCTCGGCCGTCAAACCGCTGGTCGACGCCATGGGCGCCGAGATGCTCCCGCCCGACCAGGCCGGCCCCGACGACGTGGTGCTCTCCTGGCAGGGCGCGGACGTGGTGGCCGTGCGGCTGCCGCAGCTCGCCGACTCGCTGGACCACATCCTGGCCGCCCTGGAGCGCAAGCGCGGCAAGCCCCTGGCCGACCTGGACCGCAAGGCCAAGCAGGAGGTCGTACGGATCCTGGAGGCCCGCGGGGCCTTCTCCGTGCGGCACGGCGTGGAGACCGTGGCGAGCGCGCTCGGGGTCTCCCGGTTCACGGTCTACAACTATCTAAACCGGGAGAAAGGCGCCTGAACGGACGCCGCCGTCCGGTGACAGGCGTTTGTTACCCGGATTTTTCAACAAAGTGTTGACGCGCAGTTTCCGAGGGCGTTAGCTGGCCGCAGCCCGTCCAGCACAAGGCCACGGAGGCTTCCCGTGACGTCGAGTACGACACCCGGCGGTCTCGCCCGGTTCAACACCCTGGAGGAACGGGCGGCCCTCGCCGCCCTGCACGAGGTGTGCGCCTCCGAGGCCTGGGCGCACCGCCTGGTCGCCCGGCGCCCGTACGCCACCGCGGACGAACTCTTCGCGGCGAACGACGCCGCCGTGGCCGGCCTGACCGACGCCGACCTGGCGCAGGCGATGGCCGGACACCCGCCGATCGGACGCCCGAAGCCGGGCGACCCGACCTCCTCGCGCGAACAGCGCGGCATGGCGGGCGCCCCGGACGCCCTCAAGGCGGAGATGCTCGAACTGAACCTGGAGTACCAGGAGAGGTTCGGCCATGTCTTCCTGATCTGCGCGACCGGCCTCACCGGCGAGCAGCTGCGCGACGCGGTCAAGGAGCGGATCGGCAACACGCCGGGACGGGAGCGCGAGATCGTGCGCACCGAACTCGGCAGGATCAACCGCATCCGCCTCGCCCCCCTCGTCGAACAGGACGCATCCGCATGAGCACCGACACCACCGCCTCCGTGTCCACGCACATCCTGGACACCAGCGCCGGACGCCCCGCCGGCGGGGTCCGCGTCCGGCTCGCGGCCCGTGGCGGACGCACGGCGCACTGGCAGCAGCTCGGCGGCTCCGCGACCGACGCCGACGGGCGCTGCAAGGACCTGCCGGCCCTGCCGCAGGGCACCACACACGTACGGCTCGACTTCGCGGTCGAGGCGTACTTCGAGAAGAAACAGGCCGAGGCGCAGCAGGACGCCCCCGCGAACCGGGACAGCGGTGCCGCACAGGTGTTCTTCCCCGAGGTGGCGATCACGTTCGCCGTCACCCCGGGCGAGCACTACCACGTACCGCTGCTGCTCAACCCGTTCGGCTACTCCGTTTACCGAGGGAGCTAGCAGACACCATGACCACCCCTGCCCGTCCGGCCGTGCTGGCCCAGAACCAGTACGGCAAGGCCGAGAACCGCGTCGTCCGGATCACCCGGGACGGCGACACCCACCACATCAAGGACCTGAACGTCTCCGTCGCCCTCAGCGGCGACATGGAGGAGGTCCACTACTCGGGCTCCAACGCGAACGTGCTGCCGACGGACACCACCAAGAACACGGTGTACGCCTTCGCCAAGGAGCACGGCATCGAGTCCGCCGAGCAGTTCGGCATCCACCTCGCCCGGCACTTCGTCACCTCGCAGGAGCCGATCGGGCAGGCGCGCATCCGCATCGAGGAGTACTCCTGGCAGCGGATCGGGACCCCGGACAAGCAGCACTCCTTCGCCCGCGAGGGCCAGGAGACCCGCGTCACGCAGATCACCTACGACGGCTCCTCCTGGCAGGTCGTATCGGGCCTCAAGGACCTGGTCGTGCTGAACTCCACGGACTCCGAGTTCTGGGGCTACGTGAAGGACAAGTACACGACGCTGAAGGAGACCCACGACCGCATCCTCGCCACCGAGGTCTCCGCGCGCTGGCGGTTCGGCTGGACCGACGACGCACAGCCCGCCCCCGACTGGGAGGAGTCCTACGCGCAGGTACGCCGGCATCTCCTCGACGCCTTCGCCGAGACGTACTCGCTGTCGCTGCAGCAGACCCTCTACCAGATGGGCGCGCGGATCATCGAGCACCGCGACGAGATCGACGAGGTCCGCTTCTCGCTGCCGAACAAGCACCACTTCCTCGTCGACCTGGAGCCGTTCGGCCTCAAGAACGACAACGAGGTGTACTACGCCGCCGACCGGCCCTACGGCCTGATCGAGGCCACGGTCCTGCGGGACGGCCGCGAGGCGCTCATCCCGGTGGACCTCACCAACCTCTGACGCCCCTGCCCCGGTGAGCAACCCCCTTCACCAGCACTCCTCTTCGGCACCGCAGAAGGACGAACCATGGCAGCAGAACGGCGCGTCGTCATCGAGAACTGCTCGATCGCGACCGTGGACGCCGACGACACCGAGTACCCCACGGGCCACCTGGTCCTGGCGGGCGACCGCATCGAGTCGCTCGGCGCGGGCCGGGCCCCCGAAGGCCTGGAGAACGTCGTACGCCGGATCGACGCGACCGGCCACCTCGTCACCCCGGGCCTGGTCAACACCCACCACCACTTCTACCAGTGGATCACCCGCGGCCTCGCCACCGACCACAACCTCTTCGACTGGCTCGTCGCCCTCTACCCGACCTGGGCGCGCATCGACGAGCGCATGACGTACGCGGCGGCCCAGGGCTCCCTGGGCATGATGGTCCGCGGCGGGGTCACCACCGCCATGGACCACCACTACGTCTTCCCGCGCGGCTCCGGCGACCTGTCGGGCTCGATCATCCGCGCCGCACGCGAGATGGGCGTCCGCTTCACCCTCGCCCGCGGGTCCATGGACCGCAGCGAGAAGGACGGCGGGCTGCCGCCGGACTTCGCCGTGGAGAGCCTCGACGAGGCCCTCGCCGCGACCGAGGCGACCGTCGACGAGCACCACGACGCCTCCTTCGGCGCCATGACCCAGGTCGCCGTCGCCCCCTGCTCGCCGTTCTCCGTCTCCACCGAACTCATGCGCCAGGGAGCGGAACTGGCCCGGCGCAAGGGGGTGCGGCTGCACACCCACGGCTCGGAGACCGTCGAGGAGGAGCAGTTCTGCAAGGAGCTGTTCGGCATGGGCCCGACCGACTACTTCGAGTCGACCGGCTGGCTCGGCGAGGACGTGTGGATGGCGCACTGCGTCCACATGAACGACTCCGACATCGACGCCTTCGCCCGTACGCGGACCGGGGTGGCCCACTGCCCCTCCTCCAACGCCCGCCTGGCGGCCGGGATCGCCCGCGTCCCCGACCTGCTCGCGGCCGGCGTCCCCGTCGGCCTCGGCGTCGACGGCACGGCGTCCAACGAGTCCGGCGAACTCCACACCGAACTGCGCAACGCCCTCCTCGTCAACCGCCTCGGCGCCCACCGCGAGGCCGCCCTGAACGCCCGTCAGGCCCTGCGCCTGGGCACCTACGGCGGAGCCCAAGTCCTGGGCCGCGCACCGGAGATCGGCTCCCTGGAACCGGGCAAGCTCGCCGACCTGGTGCTGTGGAAGCTGGACACCCTGGCCCACGCCTCGATCGCCGACCCCGTCACCGCCCTCGTGTTCGGCGCCGCCGCACCGGTCACCGCCTCCTTCGTGAACGGCGAGCAGATCGTCGAGAACGGCCGGCTGCTGCGCGCCGACGAGGACGCCATCGCCCGCTCCACCCGGGACGAGGCACGGCGCCTCGCGCGGATCGCCGCGCAGGCCTGACCCCGTACCCGCCCAGATCCCCGGCCGAGGGGGACGGCCCTCGGCCGGTGGCCGCGGACCCCACCGGGTCCGCGGCGGCCGTCCCCGGGACGCGCACGCACACACACGCGCGTGCGCGTCCCGGACCGGTCCCTCCCGTCC
>NZ_VDFC01000015.1:250928-258120 GCF_008369065.1 Streptomyces apricus
CCGCAGGGCCGGGAGTTTCTCGTCGACCGGGTGCTTGGCGAGGGGGACGGGTGCTGCGTCCTTGCTGCTGGACTCCGTACTGCGGGGCGTGTGCTGGGCGGCCACGGCGGCTCCCTCCCTGACACCCACGTCGACACCGACGTGTACCCGACCGGAGGAGCCGCCGTGGCCGCCCAGCACACGCCCCGCAGTACGGAGTCCAGCAGCAAGGACGCAGCACCCGTCCCCCTCGCCAAGCACCCGGTCGACGAGAAACTCCCGGCCCTGCGGATGGCGACCAGCGGTCTGCAGCACGTGGCCGCCATGTACGCGGGCGTGGTCGCCCCGCCCCTGATCGTCGGCGCGGCCGTGGGCCTGAGCCCCGCCGAACTGACCTTCCTCACCGGCGCCTGCCTGTTCACCGCGGGACTCGCCACCTTCCTGCAGACCCTGGGTATCTGGAAGATCGGCGCCCGCCTGCCCTTCGTCAACGGTGTCACCTTCGCCGGTGTCGCCCCGATGATCGCGGTCGTCAACTCCACCGAGGACAAGCGCGACGCGCTGCCGGTCATCTTCGGCGCGGTCATCGTGGCGGGCGCGCTCGGCTTCCTCGCCGCCCCCTTCTTCAGCAAGGCGGTCCGCTTCTTCCCGCCCGTCGTCACCGGCACGGTCATCACCCTCATCGGCATATCCCTGATGCCGGTCGCCTTCGGCTGGGCCCAGGGTCCCGACCCGGCCGCGCACGACTACGGTTCGGCCACCAACCTGGGCCTGGCGGGCGCCACCCTCCTCATCGTGCTGCTCCTGCGCCGCTTCACCCGCGGCTTCGTCAAGCAGATCGCCGTCCTGCTCGGCCTGGTCGCCGGCACGCTCGTCGCGATCCCGTTCGGGGTCACCGACTTCGCCCCGGTGGCCGACGCGGCCGTCGTCGGCTTCCCGACGCCCTTCCACTTCGGGGCACCCCAGTTCCAGCTCGCCGCGATCGTCTCGCTGTGCGTGGTGATGGTCGTCTCGATGACCGAGTCGACCGCGGACATGCTGGCGCTGGGCGAGATAGTCGACCGGCCGGCCGACGAGAGGACCATCGCCGCGGGCCTGCGCGCCGACACCCTCGGCTCGGCGATCAGCCCGCTCTTCAACGGGTTCATGTGCAGCGCCTTCGCCCAGAACATCGGCCTCGTCGCGATGACCCGCATCCGCAGCCGGTACGTCGTGGCCACCGGCGGCGGCTTCCTGGTCCTGATGGGCCTGTGTCCCATGGCCGCGTCGCTGATCGCGGTGGTGCCGCGCCCCGTGCTCGGCGGGGCGGGCGTGGTGCTGTTCGGGTCGGTGGCCGCGAGCGGCATCCAGACCCTGGTCAAGGCGGGCCTGGAGAAGGACAACAACGTCCTGATCGTGGCGGTCTCGCTGGCCGTCGGCATCATCCCGATCACCGCGCCGGAGTTCTACCACGCCTTCCCGGAGACCGCGAAGATCATCCTGGACTCGGGGATATCGACGGGCTGCGTGGCGGCCGTCGCCCTGAACCTCGTCTTCAACCACCTGGGCGGCGGCCGCGACCGCGACGAGGTGACGGCGCCGATGGAACCGGGCGAGGAGGTCGCCGCACGGCACGCGGGCGGGGCGCCGCGGACGGCGCCGGGGGTCTGAGGCCGTCACTGTCCCGGCCGCGCCCGGCCCCCGCACCTCCACCGGTGCGGGGGCCGGGCGCGAACCGCGCCTCCCCGCCTACCCGATGTGGAAGCTGTCCCCGTAGACCTGCCAGTCCAGCGGCGGGTCGAGGKTCAGGTTGCGGTTCCTGAGGAAGACCCGCTGGGCGGTGTCCACGCGGCTGGTGTCCTCGTGGGCCTCCTCCTGCTTCATCGCCCACACGCGGGCGTCGAGGAACGCGTGCAGGTATGTCACCTCGTCACCGCCCTGGGCCGGCGGCCTGGCCCGGCCCAGCGCCCGTTCGCGGATGGCGCCAAAGCTCGTGCCGTCGCCGCCGTTGCCGTGCATCACGACGGCGTCGTAGTACGCGAACTGCCCGAGCGTGCCGATGCCGTCCGCCTTGCCCCGCCGGACCGCCGGGTCGAAGTAGACGCGGTCCCGTTCGTCGTTCTGGGCCTGCTGGAAGGCCTGGTCCCGGGCGGCCCGGCGCCAGGCGTCCGGGTAGCCGGGGTCCAGACCCTCGTGCGAGTCGGTGCCGTCGACCCGGCGCAGCGCCGGCAGGTACCCGGCCAGCGGGTTGTCCGGGCTGCGCCGGGTGTACAGCTCGACGAGGTCGAGCATGTCGTGCGTGCCCGAGCAGAACCCGATGATGCCCGCGGTGTAGCCGCGGCCGTCGCGGATGTCCTCGATGTAGCCGTACTGCGCCTTCCAGTCCAGCGAGGAGTTCTCCGCGCTGGAGACGAGCTGCATGGCGATCTCCTTCTTCGCCGGGTCGTCGAGGCCGGGCCGCGCGGCGCTCGCGGGGGCGGCGCCGAGGACGGGGCCTGCGGCCAGGGCCGCGCCGATCGCCGTGAGGACGGTGCGGCGTGAGGTGTGGGGGGTGGGGGTGTGCACGGGGCCTCCTGTGGGGTGGAGTCACTCTTCCGTACTGTTAGGAAAGTTTCCTACCAGAGATGGAGCGTGACGTACACCGGCCAGTCCCAGCGAACCCCCGACCACCTGCGTGGTGTTGAACAACCCGGACGCCAGCCCGGCGTCCTCCTCCCGCACCCCGGACATCGCGAGCCCCGTCACCGCGGGCATCGCGGCCGCGAACCCGGCCGCGAGCAACAGCATCGGAGGCAGCACGTCGGCGGCGTACGACCCCTCCACCGGCACCCGGCTCAGCAGCCCCATGCCCGCCGTGATGAGCGCGAGCCCGGCGAGCAGCACCCGGTACGGGCCGAAGCGGCCGATCGTCCGGGCCGACAGCCCCAGCATCAGCACGCCGATCAGCACGGGCGCGGGCAGGAACGCCAGCCCGGTCCGCAACTCGCCGAACTCCAGCACCCGCTGGATGTAGAGCGCCCCGATGTACTGGAAGCCGAACATCGTCGCGACCATCAGGATCTGGACGCCGTTGGCCCCGGTGAGCAGCCGCGAACGGAACAGCCGCAGCCGCAGCAGCGGGCGCGCGGCCCGCGCCTGCCGCAGGGTGAAGGCCACGAAGAGCGCGAGCGAGAGCGCGGCCAGGGCCGCCGTGCCGCCCGCCGCACGCTCCCCGGCCCCCACGATCGCGTACACCGTCATCATCAGCGCGCCCGTGACCAGCGCGGCCCCCGGGTAGTCGGCCCCCCGGCCGAGCCCCGCGCCGCGGTCGGGGGCGAGGATCCGCAGGGCGGCGACCCACGCCACCACCCTGATCGGCAGGTTGATCAGGAAGATCCAGTGCCAGTCGAGCGCCTGGGTGAGCGCCCCGCCGAGGAACGTGCCGAGCGCGCCGCCTGCCGCACCGACCGCACTGAACACCGCGATCGCCTTCGCCTGTTCGCGCGGGTCGGGGAAGAGCGCGATCACCATGCCCAGCACGACGGCCGAGGTCATCGCCCCGCCGACGCCCTGCAGCGCCCGCGCCGCGATCAGCGCGGCCTGGCTCGTGGCGACCCCGCACAGCACGGACGCCGCGGTGAACACGACGAGCCCTGCGCTGAACATCCGACGGCGTCCTGTCAGGTCGCCGAGCCGTCCCGCGAGCAGCAGCAGCCCGCCGAAGGGGATCAGATACGCGTTCACCACCCAGGCGAGCCCCGGGGAGGAGAAACCGAGATCGCCCTGGATCGCGGGCATCGCCACCGTCACGATGCTGCCGTCGAGGATCGTCATCAATGCGCCCGCGCAGAGCACGACGAGGGACGCCCAGCGGGAAGAGGTTCGTTCTGCGGGGTCCGCCGTGGGGGACCCGGTTTGGAACGGCATGGTCACGGTCTCCGTATCGGTGCCGTACGGCCGGTACCGCGCGCGGCCGGTGCCGTGCGGTCCCTGGCCGTACGATCCATAGGTGCACGACATGTAACGGGGCACATCGTCAGTGACCATGGAGACCGGCCGTAAGGAGGCACTCGGATGTCCCGGGGGAACACCGGTGTTACCTCGCAGGTGGTGAACGCGCACGCGTGTCCCGTCCGCGAAGTTCTTGACAGGGTCGCCGGCAAATGGAGCGTGCTGATCCTCGTGGCCGCCGCCCACGGCCCCATCCGCTTCACCGAGTTGGAGCGCAGCATCGAGGGCATCAGCCGCCGCATGCTCACGCTGACCCTGCGCAACCTGGAGCGCGACGGGCTCGTCACCCGCACCGTCCACGCGACGGTCCCGCCGAAGGTCGAGTACGCGCTCACGCCGGTCGCGCAGGAACTGCACGCGTCCCTGCTGGGGCTCACCGACTGGGCCGAGCGGCACCGCGTCACGATCGCCGAGTCACGTGCCGCCTACGACGCCCGGCACGAGCCCGGCCACACCGACGTGTGAGAACGGACCCGGCACCCGGGGGAGTACAGGGCGGGCGGGCCCGTCACGGCCTCAGGCCCGGCGGGGTGACGCGAGCAGATAGCGGGCGCCGGTGCGTGGCTCCGTGTGTTCGCCGGCCTGCCAGCCCGCCCGCTCCAAGGTCGCCGCGCACCGCCGCAGCGCCTCCGCGTCCGCCTCGCGCACGGCGACGGCCTCCGGCTGCGGCGTCGCCCGCACCCGGTATCCGCCGGTCTCCGCGTCCGGTCCGGCCGGGCGCAGCCCCGCCGCCTCCAGCGCGAGGGCGGCCGCCTGCACCAGATGCGTACGCTCCCACGCGCACGGCCGGTCCACGGCGCCGCCCGTGTTGGTCATCCGGCGCAGCTCCAGCAGCCCCTGCCAGGCGCTGTGCACCTCGCGTGTCCGCGCCGGGCCCGCGTCGGCGGCCTCCTCGCCGCCGATCCGCGCGGCGAAGACCCCGGAGGACCCGCGAGCGGCGGCGGGGTCCGGGTCCGGGGCCGTCGGGGCCGGAACCGGCTCCGCCGTGGCGCTCTCCTCGCGTATCCGGTGCCCGGCCGGGGTGAGGAAGTGGTCGTGCGGCGGGCGCGGGTGCCGGAAGGCCAGGCCGTGCCTGACCCTTCGGGCGCGGGGCACGGCGGATCCGTTCCCCTGCTCCGACGGCTACGACCCCGCTCTGACATCGGCGCCCGCCCCCGGCCGTCCCGCCGCCCGCTCCCGGCCCGGTCGCCGCCGCCTATTGGCGGTAGCCGCTCAGGAACCGGCCGATCCGGCTGATCGCCGCGTCGAGGTCGTCGGCGTACGGGAGGGTCAGGATGCGGAAGTGGTCGGGGCGCGGCCAGTTGAAGCCGGTGCCCTGGACGACCTGGATCTTCTCGCGCAGCAGCAGGTCGAGCACGAACTTCTCGTCGTCGTGGATCCTGTGCACCGCGGGGTCGATGCGCGGGAACGCGTACAGCGCGCCCTTCGGTTTCACGCAGGAGACGCCGGGGATCTCGTTCAGCTTCTCCCACGCGCGGTCGCGCTGCTCGTGCAGCCGGCCGCCGGGCGCGGTGAGCTCGTGGATGGACTGCCGGCCGCCGAGCGCGGCCTGGATGGCGTACTGGGCGGGCGCGTTGGCGCACAGCCGCATGGAGGCCAGCATGGTCAGGCCCTCCAGGTAGCTCTTCGCGTGCTGGCGCGGGCCCGTCACGACCAGCCAGCCGGAGCGGAAGCCCGCCACCCGGTACGTCTTCGACAGCCCGCAGAAGGTGAGGACCACCAGGTCGGGTGCGAGGGCCGCGGCCGAGTGGTGCACGGCGCCGTCGTACAGGATCTGGTCGTAGATCTCGTCCGCGAACACCATCAGGCCGTGCCGGCGGGCCAGGTCGAGGATGCCCTCGATGATCTCCTTGGGGTAGACCGCGCCCGTGGGGTTGTTCGGGTTGATGATGACGACGGCCCGCGTGCGGTCCGTGATCTTCGCCGCCATGTCGTCCAGGTCCGGGTACCACTCGGCCTGCTCGTCGCACAGGTAGTGCACGGCCTTGCCGCCCGCGAGGGTCGTCACCGCCGTCCAGAGCGGGAAGTCCGGAGCGGGGATCAGGACCTCGTCGCCGTCCTCGACGAGCGCCTGGACGGCCATCGAGACCAGCTCGGAGACGCCGTTGCCCAGGAAGACGTCGTCCACGCCCACGTCCAGGCCCCGCTCCTGGTAGCGCTGCGCCACGGCGCGGCGGGCCGAGAGGATGCCGCGCGAGTCCGTGTAGCCGTGCGCCTGGGGGAGCATCCGGATCATGTCCTGGAGGATCTCCTCCGGCGCCTCGAAGCCGAAGAGCGCCGGGTTGCCGGTGTTGAGGCGCAGCACGCTGTGGCCCGCCTCCTCCAGCGCGTTCGCCTGCTCGATGACCGGGCCCCGGATCTCGTAACAGACCTCGCTGAGCTTGCTCGACTGCCGGAACTCCATGCGGTGCGCACCTCCAGGTTGTGGTGTTGCTTGGTTTTACCAAGTAGGCGCTTGGAAAGTCCAACAAGTTGTCTAGACTGCGTCGCATGTCACCTCGCCGAAGCTACGACCAGTACTGTTCCGCTGCCCGGGCGCTCGACGCCGTCGGTGACCGCTGGACCCTCCTGATCGTCCGCGAGCTGCTCGCCGGTCCGCGCCGCTACACCGACCTGCACGCCGATCTCCCCGGGGTCAGCACGGACGTGCTCGCCGCCCGCCTCAAGGACATGGAGCGCGACGGCCTGACGACCCGGCGCCGGATGCCCCCGCCCGGTGCGGTCCAGGTCTACGAACTCACGCCCCGGGGGCGGGAGTTGCTGCCCGTGCTCCAGGCACTGGGCGCATGGGGCGCCCCCCTGCTGGCGGACCGCCGTCCCACCGACGCGGTGCGCGCCCACTGGTTCGCCCTGCCGCTGCTGCGCGCGCTGGCGGACTTCGGCGAGGGGACGGTCCAGGTGCGCCTGGAGGAGGGCGAGTTCCACGTCCGCCCCGGCGCGACCGAGGGCCCGGTGTACGGAGAGGGCCCGGCCCCTGAGGAGCCGGACACCCACCTGGTCCTCGACACCGCGACCTGCACGGCCCTGGCCCGAGGCGACCTCGACCTCCTGGAAGCGGTCCGCACCGGCCGCGTCACGGTCACGGGCGACGGCCCCCTGGCCAAGGCCCTGCAAGAGCCCCGTTAGGGGCGCGGGGAACTGCGCGACCAGCCACAGCCCACCCGCACCCGAACGGACATGCGCGCCCGCGGCGTCACGCCCGCGGGCGCCCGCCCCCACGCGTCAACGCCTACCCCGCGACCCC
>NZ_VDFC01000015.1:258220-261941 GCF_008369065.1 Streptomyces apricus
GCATACCCGCCGACCCCCGCGAGAGCGGCCAGCACGCCGCCGATCCCGGTCCACACCCACCGGTCGGACCACCACCCGGAGGCCCAGCCGTCGTCGGGCTCGATGCTGGACAGCACGGCGCCCGCGCCGGACTCCTCGCCCTCCTCACCCTCCTCGGCGGCCGCCTTCGCGGCGATGCCGGGGACGAGCGGCTCACCCAGGGAGCCGTCGACGGCCGCGGCCCCGCCGACGTCCTTCGAGCCGACCCGGACCTCGGCGCCGACGGGCAGCCCGAGGTCCGCCGCCTTCAGCCCGACCGTGGTCAGCCGGACGTAGTACGTACCCGGCAGCGGGTCGTCGGCCCACGGCTCCGACCAGGCCCGCACCGTACGCAGCGTGCAGGACAGGGACACGGACCCCGCGTCCTGCGCGGCCGTCCGGGTCTGCGCCCCGTACTGGCACGCCTGCCGGCGCCGCAGTCCGTCGTACACGTCGATCTGCCAGGTCGCCGAGGCGTGCGCCGCGGGCAGCTTCACCTTCGCCTCGACCGTCGGCCGCTGCATGGCGTCGGCGGGGAACGACCAGTAGAGGTAGTCGCCCGTGGACGCGCTCGCGGTCGCCGTCTGCCCCTGGTCGATCTCGGCCGCCGTACGGAACGACGTCCCGGCCGAGGTCGGCGCCGCGCTGTCGCCCGACGGGCTCGCGGACGGCGAGGAGTCGGCCGCGGCCGGCACCGCCCCGACGGCCCCGGTCCCGATCAGCAGCAGCCCGGCGGTCACCGCACGCAGCGCACCCCGCGCGCCACCGGCCTTCCGTGCGCTCTCACCACTCGACACGCTTCCACGCCCCATCAGTTGGTCCTCCAGACAGAGACCCGCCAGCGGGAGACCCAGCCCCACAGCACACCCGCGACGAAGCCGACGAGCACCAGCAGGCCCAGCAGCCACCAGCCGCGTCCGAGGCCGAAGGAGGCCACGTCGCTCGACGTGCCCGGACCGTCCACGACGTCGACGGTCAGTTCCAGCGGCAGTCCGGGTGTGGTCTTTACACCCGGCGCCGCCGAGAAGGAGTTGGCGACCTGGAGGCACACGACCTCCGTCGCCGCCTCGTCGTCGGAGTCGTCGCTCTCCGCCTTGGGGTAGCGCAGACCGGCCGACAGGACGTCGGTCCGGCCGTCGCCGGTCGTCTCGCCGCGCACGATCTCACGGCCGCTCGCCGTCACCGCCCGCAGCGACACCCCGTAGTCCCGGTTCACCCGGCGGTCGGCCGCCACGCTCACCGAGGCACGCAGCTCGGAACCGGCCGGGACGTCCACGCGGTACCAGCGGTGCTGTCCGAACTCCTCGCGGTCGGTGTAGAGGCCCGACTTGACCGTGGGCGCCTTCGCGCACGCGTCGGCGCCCTCGACGGCGACCGGCGTCACCACCGGGTCGGCGGCGCGGTCCACCAACTGGTTCACCTTGTCGGTGAGTTCGTCGGTGTGCTCGACCGAGGTGTACGTGCCGCCGGTCGCCTCGGCGATGCAGCTGAGCTGCTGGCGCAGTTTGGTGTTCGGCACGAGGCCGAGGGTGTCGATGGTGAGGCCGATCCCCTTGGCGGCGATCTCGCGCGCCACCTCGCACGGGTCCAGCGGGGCGCAGGTGTCCTCGCCGTCGCTGATGAGGACGATCCGGCGGGAGCCCTCGCCGCCCTCCAGGTCGGCGGCCGCCTTCAGCAGGGCCGGGCCGATCGGGGTCCAGCCGGTGGGCGACAGGGTCGCGACCGCCGTCTTCGCCTCGGTACGGTCCAACGGCCCCACCGGATAGAGCTGTTCGGTGTCCTTGCACCCCGTCTTGCGGTCGTCGCCGCGGTAGTTGGCGCCGAGTGTGCGTATGCCCAGCTCGACCTCTTCGGGAGTCGCGTCGAGGACCTCGTTGAAGGCCTGCTTGGCGGCCGCCATCCGGCTCTGTCCGTCGATGTCCCGCGCCCGCATCGAGCCGCTGACGTCGAGGACGAGGTCCACCTTGGGCGCGGCGGCCCCCGAGGGTTCGTCGGCGACGGCGCCGGCCGGGAGCGCGATCCCGGCCGTCAGGGCGGCGAGCAGGGCACAGGCGCCCACCGCAAGCCGTTGTCTTGTGATCATCGCAGGATCCTATGGAGCAAGGGGGCCACGCCCCAAAACGAGTGGCCCCGTGAGCGTCCGCCAGGAGCCGCCGCCGCAAGCCGCCGCCACAAGCGGTCGCCGCGAGCGGCCGTCAGGCCGGGGTCGTGTCCGCGCCGGTCAGGGGATGGGGCAGACGGGCCCAGAGGTCACCGGGCCGTTCGGGGGACAGCCGCATCAGCGTCAACGCCTTGGCGGGTACGGGCTCGTGCAGGAGCGCCGCCAGGTCGGGGGTGCGCGGCAGGTCCCGTACCGCCGCGGCCAGGGCCTCGCGCAGGGCGGCCGTCGACCCCGCCGTCGCCGCCAGCGCGCCCGCGACGAGCGAGCCGAACAGCTTGCTGCGCAGGACCGCCTCGTCGTCCGTGACGATACGGCCCGTCAGCTCCGGTGCCGGGATGCCGTGGCGGGCCAGCCGGGCCGGGCTGATCCGGATGTCCGCCAGGTCGCGGTAGACCAGCCGGACCGGATCCCCGGCGGGGGAGAGCACCACGAGCAGGTTCTGGCCGTGCGCCTCCAGGGCCACCCCCAGATCGAGCAGCCGCAGCCCCACGGTGAGGGCGAGCCGGCTGAACCGCGCGATCCAGTGCGGCGGTTGCGGGTGGACGTCCGCGGCGAGCGCGGCGACCGGCACGACCCGCTCGCCCGGTCCGGCGTACAGGTCCGGGGACTCCCGCGCGACGGCCGCCAGATCGGGGGAGCCGGCCGTGACCGCGCCGAGCGTGCGGGTGATGTGCAGCAGGCCGTCCAGCCGTCCGGCCATCGACTCCATGAACGCGGACACCGTCGCGGCCGACGTGATCGAGTACACCGAGATGTCCCGCACGGAGGAGGTCAGCCGGGCGCTGAGCGCGGTCTTCAGGTGCGGCCCGCCCGGCACGGCCAGGGTGCGCAGGGACATCAGGGGATGGGCGGCCGTCCCGCCCCCCACGGGCTGCCCGTCCTTCAGCACGTGCCGCGCCTGCCACGGATGCACAGGGATCAGCAGCCGCCCCGCGTCCCGGTACGGCCACGCGCCGGTCGAGCGGCAGTCGTCCTCCCGCACGGCGACGGTGCCCAGTTCGACCACCGGCCGGTGCTCGGGCGCGTACGCCAGCTGGTCGGCCACCGAGAAGCCGGGCCGCGAGCGGCAGTTGGGGTGGAAGGGGTGCCCGTCGACGATCCGCTGCTCCCACTCCCAGAGCGTGCGGGGCTCCTCCGGCGGGAACCGGTCGGCGCGGGACAGGGCCAACGAGGCCACGCTGTGCGCGAGTTCGGCGGCGAAGGCGCGGCCGTGCGGGAACCCGAGCGCCGTCATCAGCACGGCCGGGTGGTCGTACGCCGTCCCGTCCAGCCCGACCTCCGTGCCGGCCGGAGCCGTCGCGTACGGGTCCGGGCGCGGTCCGTGCAGCCGGCGGCCGTCGGCCAGCCGCAGCGTCAGTCCGTCGCGCCCGGCCGTGCGGCGCGTGACCCACGGCAGCGGTTCGTGGGCGAGCCCGCGCCACAGCCGGGCCAGCACGGCCGCCCGGGCACCGGGGAGTCCGGCCTCGTACGCGGACAGCAGCGCGGGGCGCGCGGCGCGCAGCTCGGCGGCGAGGGCCGCCTCGGTCTCGGCCGGGGTGGGGG
>NZ_VDFC01000015.1:262041-273637 GCF_008369065.1 Streptomyces apricus
GGGTGTACCGGCTGCCGGCCGGCGGACGGCTCCTGCGGGTGCGCGAGGGACGCCGCCCCGGCGACCCCGAGCTGTTCGCCGACGGCGCCTGGCAGCCGCTCGGGCACGCCGAACTGGTCAAGCTGACCGCCGAGGAACTGCGCCTGCACACCGGCCTGCCGAACTCCGAACTGCCCGCCGAGATGACCGACAGCCGTGACGCGGTGGCGGCGGTCCTGGCCGCCCGGGAGGGCGCGGTCCCGCCCGCCGACCCGTACCGGCGCTCCGAGCAGTCCCTGGTCACCGGTCATCCGTACCACCCCGCCCCCAAGGCGCGCGGCGGCGGCCCGGTCGCCGGCTGGCTCCCGTACGCGCCCGAGGCGTACGCCGAGTTCCCGCTCGTGCTGCTCGGCGTGCGCGAGGACGCCTGCGTGCAGGACGGCGACACCGGGGCCCTGGACGCCCTGGGGCGGGCCCCGGAGGGCTACCGCCTGCTTCCGGCCCACCCGTGGCAGCTCGACCTCGTCGGCGGCGCCCCGCGGATCCGCGAGGCGTTCGCCGACGGCCGCCTCGTACGGCTCGGGTCCTCCCCGTGGTCCGCCTGGCCGACGGCGGCGATCCGCACCCTGTACGCCCCCGGCGCCGACCTCTTCCTCAAGTTCAGCCTCGACGTCCGCATCACCAACGACATCCGGCGCCTGTGGCGGCACGACCTCCTCGCGCTGCGCCGGACGGACGACGCGGTGGCGACGGCGTTCCGCGCGCTGGACGGCGGCGCGGCCTGGCTCGGCGACCGCGGGTACCGCACGGCGGACTTCGCCTTCGAGGAACTGGCCGTCCTCGTGCGCGACGGTCTGGGCGGACACGTGACCCCCGGGTCGACCCCTCTGCTGGCGGCCGCACTGACGGAGGGCGCGGCGGGTGCGCCCGGTCCGACGGGTCCGGCGGGCCGGGGCGGCGCGGTCGGTTTCGACGGCAACCCCCTGGACGCCCCGGCCACCCTGGCCGATCCGGCGGCCTGGTGGACGGCGTACCTGCGCCAGGTCGTGCCGCCGGTGCTGGAGCTGTTCGCCCGGCACGGGGTCGTCCTCGAAGCGCACCTGCAGAACACGGTGGTGGCCGTGGACGGTGCCGGGACGCCGGTACGGGCGCTGTTCCGGGACGCCGAGGGCGTGAAACTGCTGCCGGACGTGACGCGCGCGGCCGGCTGGGAACGGCTGGTGTACTGCCTGGTCGTGAACAACCTGCTGGAGATCGCGGAGGCGCTGCGGGAGCGGTGCCCGGAGTTCGACCCGTGGGAGCCGGCACGCCGGGAACTGGGCCGCCACGCCCCGGAGTTGCCCGAGGTGACGGACCTGCTGCGGTCCCCGGTCCTGCCGGGCAAGACGAACCTGCTGCTGCGCTGGACGGGCGCGGACGGGGCGGCAGCGCGCTACCGCCCCGTCCCGAACCCGCTCCGCCCTCCGGACCCCGTCCCGGACACCGTCCCCTGACCGGCGGAACGGCGGACGGAAGGTCCGGGGTGGCCCCAACGGCACGAAAAGGTAACAAACGAACCCGTGGGGCGTAGTGGGGCGACCGCGAAGCGTAACGTCCCCAGTCCTGACGGCTCTTGGGGGAGCGGCCGGGTAGGGGGAGGGGATGTCATGCCTGTCATGACACGTGTTCGTGAGGTGTCCGGATCCACCAGGTCCCGTGCGGCCGCCGCCCTGTGCGCAGGCCTTCTGGTCGCCGCGCTGACGGGGTGCGGCGGAGGGGAGGAAAAGTCCGCCGGGGCGTCGACGGCCCCGGCCGGGACCACCGGCTCCGCGCCGCCGCCGGTCACGTCGCCACCCGTCGACACCCCCTCGGCCGTCGAGACCCCGACGACCGAGGACACGGCGACGGCGTCCTCGCCGGAGCCGGAGGAGGAACCGGTGGCCGAGGACGCGTCGGACGCCTCGGCCCTGTGGGGCACGCGCTACTCCGGTACCGCCGAGGTCTCGGTCGACGTCTACGACTTCTGCGCCTCCGACGGGTCGCGCCGGCTCGCGGACAGCCAGAGCTACTCCCTGGACGCCACCCTCGACCTCGGCCGCCCGCGCAGTGCGGGCGACGAGACGGAGGACAACCCGTTCTCGCTGCTGTTCGCCGCGGGTGATCCGGCGAAGTCCGGTGCGGTGTCCTTCTGGTCCTCGGCCGTCGGGACCGCTTCGAGCGAGGACCTCGCGGGCAACTCCCGCGATCCGCAGACGCTGTTGACGTACTGGGACGTGGGCTGGGCCGACGGCGAACTGGACGCGCGGCTGACCGATCCGCACACGGCTCAGGCGGTGGCCCTGAACCTGCTCAACTGGGCGAGCCCGGTGGTGGCCTGCCGCGCCGACCTGGGCCTCCTGCCGGGAGGCTCTCCGCACCCGCTCGCCGTGGACACCACTTTTTCCGGCCAACTCGACTCCTCCACGGCGTCGTTGACGGCCGAGGGCGACAGCACCGACAGCCTGATCGAGTTCCGGTTCGAGTTCGACGGGACCGCCTCATGACCAGGATCGCCTCACGACCGGGACCGCCACATGACGGGGAGCACCGATGACGGCCGCTGACTTCGACCTGCTGGACGACTGGGGCCTGCGGATCGCCTCCTGGGCGGCGCCGCGCGAGGCCGGTCTGGCGGCCCAGACCACCCGGGCGTACGCCACCGGCGGCACCGTGCGACGGCAGCTCTACGCCACCGGCGCATCGGTGCCCGGCGGCATGGGCGGCGGGGCGGCCACCCTCCTGCCGGCGGTGCTGGACGCCCTGGCCTGCGCGGCCGACGCGCTCAAGGCGGCACTGGGCAGCGCGCAGTTGGGCAACGCCCTGTCGGCCACGGCCCTCGTCCTGGGTCTGCGCGCCGAACGGGCCGCCCGCACCCCAGGGGCCGTCCGCACCTCGGGAGCCGCCCGCGCCCCGGGGCGTACGCGCGAGGAGGCGCCACCGCAGGCCGCCGCCGAACCACCGCCGCCCGGGACGCCGGACGTCGAGGTGATGCGGGCCCTGCTGCGGATGAGCGGGCGGCTGCGGGCCAGAGGTCTCGAACCGGCGGCGGCCGACGAGGTGGCCGCCGGCGTCACGGCCCGGCTGCTCGCCCAGGACGATCCCGCGGCGGTGGCGGACTTCCTCGACGCGCTCGTCGGCGGAGAGCCCCCGCAGGCGACCACCGGCGACCGGCGCCGTTCCCGGAGCTCACCCGGGCCCGGGTCCGTCCTGTCGGCGCTGCTGTCCCGTCTGCGCCGACCGTACGGCCCGACACGCCCCGCACCCTCCGCCGGTGAGGGCGGGACGCCCCCCTGATGGACCCCGCACCGGCCGGACGCCCGCGCCGGCGCGCCCCCGCGGTGCCCCGGACCGCCCTGCCCGAGCCGCCGCCCTGGCTGTGGCTGTGCCTGGTGCTCTTCGTGCTCCAGGTGCCCGGGCTGCTGGGCCAGGCCTCCTACCGGGGGAGCGGCCTCGGGGAGATCGACGGTGCGCAGCGGGGGCGGTTCGTCACCGCGATGCTCAGCCTGGTGCAACTGCTCCCGCTCTGTTTCCTGCTCGCCGCTGCCCTGGCCCTGCTCGCCCCGTGGGCACGCTGCCGCTATGTGGAGCGGCGCTACGGACTGCTGCCCCCGGACCACCCGCTGATGGCGCCGACGAGGACCGGCCCCGACCCCGGCGGGACGGCGGTGCCGCACTTCCACGAGCAGATGACGGCCGTACTGAACGCGTACGCACCCGGCACCGAGCTGCGCGTCAGCACCCGGTCCGGGCTCTTCGCCCGGGTCTATCCGGCCGGCCTGCGCACCGCGCGGGTCGGTGTCTTCGCCCCGCTCGTCCACCTGTGGCACACCGACCCGCGGGCGGCACGCGCGGTCCTCGTGCACGAACTCGGGCACCTGCGCCACGGGGACCAGCACGTCGCCGGGCTCGGCAGCCCGTTCACCGCCCTCGTCCGCCGCTGGCCCCACGTCCTCGCGGTCCTGGTCGGCCTGCCCGTGACCCTGCTGTTCGTCACCGGCGACGCCACGACGCGGCCGGTCCTGGCCCAGGTGGTGCTTGTCCTGTGCAGCCTGCCTGCGGTGCTCCTGCTCGTGGTCGCCGCGCTGTGGTCGGCCGAGCTGGCGGCGGACCGCGTCGCCGTACGGGACTGCGGCGCGCAGGCCGTCGTACGCGCTCTGCGCGCGTCGCAGGAAGGGGATCGCGGGGGACTCGCCCGTCTCCACCACCCGCCGGTCCCCTTACGGGTCCGGTTCGCGCTGCGGGCGTCGGACCCCGCCGCGCAGTCGTTGCTGACCCTGCTGTGGCCCCTCGCCCTGCTGGCCAAACTGCTGCTCGCCGTGCTGGGTGCCGTGGCGGCGTACGTGCTGCTGGGGGCGCGGCAGGACCGGATCGCCGGGCATGTGCTCGGCCTCGCCCACGCCTCCCTCACGGCTGATCCCGCCTGGTGGGCGACGCTGGCGGTCGTCCTGCTCTGGCCGACGGCGACGGCGACGGCGACCGCGGCACGGGCCCGCGCACGCCGCCGAGGGACCGGAAAGACCTTCACCACCCCGGCAGCCGCGACGGCTCCGGCGGCCGCGACGGTCCCGGCGGCCCCGGCAGCCCTGAGCGCCCCGGCCGCGCGGGCCGTCCGGCTACCGCGGCCCTACGCGCTCGCCGCGCTGCTGCCCGGGCTGCTGCTCCTCCTCGGGACGCTGCCGTGGGGACCCGGCACGGGGCAGGACCTCTTCCCGGACGACCGGCGGAACACCCATCTGTCTGCGACGGCACCGGAGAGGGAGCGACCCGACGCCACCTCCACTCCGTGCCCCGGTGCCGGGCCACCGCCTGCTCCGGCGCGGCCTCCCGGCCTGCCCACCTTCGGCGCCCTGCCCGGCGCTTCCACGGGGACGGCGGCCGCTCCGCTGCCGGACGGGGCGCGTACCTTCCGCACGGCGGCGATCGTGTCGGCCGAAACCCTGTCCGGTTCCCCGCAGTGGGCCCAGGACTTCGGGGACCGTCTCCGCGCGACCCGCTGGACCCTGCACCCGGACGGCCGGCTCACCGCGGACACCGCGCGGGTACCCGTCCTCCACTCCACCGCGGCGAACACGACGACGCGCCTCTTCGACGGCCGCCGCACGACGCGCACCGGTATCGGCACCACGACGACCTGGATGGAGGCCCGTCTCGTCACCGACGCGGACGCGCCGCCGCGATTGGGTCTGATCAGGGCGTCGGTACAGGCACTGCGGGTCGTGGCCGACTGCCGTGCGTCGACCTCCACAGCCGACACGTCGATGCGCCTGTCCCTGACTCTGCGGGAGCAGTGACGCAGCCGTACAACCGCGGCGTATCACGGCAGCGCAGGAGTCCCCCAGGAAGAGACCTCCGGGGGGACTCCCCCCGGGGCTGCCTTCTGAACCCCGTCGGCCCAAGTCTGCCCGCTCGCCCCGGCCGGGCGCACCCGATTCGGCGTACAGGCGCGTTCGCGCAGGCATACGTGGGCGTGCGCAGGCGTGCGTGGACGGTCCGGCGGTGCAGCTCCTCCTGGACGCGCTCGGGGAGTTGGCCGGTGAAGGCGAAGTCCCCGACGGTCTACGCGGCGGTCGCACCCCGGTCGGGCAGGAAGTCGTCCCAGTGCTCAGCGGGGCACAGCTCGTGCGCCAGGTGCAGCAGGCGCAGGGGCTGGGCCGCGAGATGGGTGACGACCAGGACCCGGTCCGCGTCCCGGCAGGCATGGCGCTGCTGGTCGAGCAGGTGCAGGCCGGCGACGTCTATGAAGGCGGTCTGCCGGAAGTCCCACGTGAGGTGGGTGACGGAGGCGGGGAGTTCGGGGACGGTGTCGAGCAGGTCGGGCAGGGTCTCGTGGTCGATGTCGCCGTGCGGGGCGATGACCGTGCCGCTGCCGTGCATCGTGGTGGTGAGCATGACGGGCGCCCCCTTCCGGGGGTTGTGAGCCCAAGGCCGCCGTCTCCGCCGTATGCATGCGGTCGTGGTGGCGATGGCGGGTCCGAATGCCCGGGGTGGGGGCGATGCCCGGAAGCCCGTGAACCAGTACCTCGTGCGCGCAGGCAGCGGAGGACCGGTCGATCTCTTCGTCCCTCCACTGTTGCACAGTGCACCTGTGCCTGGACAGGACAGCTGGTCATTGCAGCGGTGTGGGAAGGGTGATGTCCCGGAGGGGAATACGGCGCACCCCCGGCGACTCGACGCCCCGAGGGGCTGCAGTCGTACGGTGGTGGTCAGGTGGTGAGGGCGTCGTCGAGGGTGGGGTAGCAGTCGATGACGGTGTCGAGTTCGGTCAGGCGCAGGACGCGTGCGACGGGAAGGGCGGGGGCGGCGATGCGCAGCCATCCGCCGGCGCCTTCCGCCGCCTGGTAGGCGGCGACGAGGACGTTGATGCCGCTGGAGTCCAGGAGGGTCGCGTGGCTGAGGTCGAGCACGATGCGCGGTGTGCGGGCGCCGGGCTCGACGTGCACGGCGGCCTGGAGGCGGGGGCAGAGATCGGCGTCGATCTCGCCCCGCGCGCTCACGACGCGGATGCCGCTGTCGTGGTGGGTGCGGCGGTCGACGGCGGGCCGGTCTTCCGGGCTGGGGTCGTGAATGGTGGTCCCCGTCTCGTCGACTGCTGCACCGGCTGGGAGTGCGGGCGTGCAGGGCGATTGTGCCCCACCGGGGCGCCCCGACACGCGGCTGATGCCCAATGGCTGGCCGCGACTGCGTGGGCGGCCGGACAGTGGGTAGGTGTAGCAGTTGGCTGCATGAGGCGAAGGGCGCGAGAACGTGGAGTCTGAGGGCATCGGCGCCGGCCGTGCGACGCCCGGACAGCGCCTGATACAGGCCAGCTACGCGCTGGACGCGGGTGAGGGCTGCATCGGCCAGGCCCGCCGCCACGCTCTGGCCTTCCTTGAGCGCGCGGTGCACGAACACCGGGTGGTGGTGCCCGAGCGGGCGAGGGATCTGACCCAGCTGGTGGTGAGCGAGCTGGTCACCAACGCGCTCAAGTACGCGCCGGGACCGGTGCTGATGAAGCTGGGGATCACCACGCGGCGCATGGAGGTCACCATGTGGGACAGCGCGCTCGCGGTGCCGGTCGCGCTGACGTCCGACCCGGCGAGGATCGGCCGGCACGGGCTGGAGATCGTCAAAGCGGTGAGCGAGTACTTCGTGATCCAGCCGGACTCGGTGGGCAAACGGATCACGGCACACATCGCCCTGCCCGATCCGCCCAGCGAGCCCTCCCTGCGCACCCCGACCTGAGAAGCCCGACCTGAAAGGCCCGACAAAGGCCCGGCCTGAAAGGGCGGTGCGGTCCGCCGGCCGGCCGTCCGCGTGATCGCCCGCAGCCCTGGGCGACGGCTGGGTCAGTGACCGGTCCCGGCGCCCGGCAGGGGAGTGCGGGCCATCTCGGCCGCCTGCCGCAAGGCCTCGATCATGCTGCCGGGGTCGACGGCGCGAACCGCTGGAAGAAGATGTGGCACGTCACCCTGCCGTCCATCCGGCCGGTGACGGTCGTAATGCTCATTCCAGCCATCGGCTGGATCCTCGCGGTCGACCTGGACAAGATCCTGCGGATGTACACCCCGGGCGTCCACGACACCGCCGACGTCGTCCGGACCTACGTCTTCCGCCAGGCCTTCGTCTCCGAAGGCCTCCCCGACCACAGCTACGGCGCCGCCGTCGGGCTGATCCAGGACTTCACCGTCGAGACGTACGCGACATCCTCACCACGCCGCGTCTCGGCGTCCTGCGCGCCCTGCCCGACTCCTTCCCCCACACCGCGTGCGGCCGGGTGGCTCGCCTGGCCTGGCTCAATCTGCTCCGGCTCGCGGCCACCCTGGGCGGCGCGGTCGTCGCGGTGCTCTTCCCTGCCACCGCCGCGGTGTTTCGCGGTGCTGCTCCGGGCGAACGCCCTCGGATACGGTGCCACGGCCGTTGTCGCCCTGCTGAGCCTCGACCTGTGGCTGACCCGCACCCACGGCGGCCCGCTCGCCGGCCCGCTGTTCGCCGCCTCGGTCGCGGCCACCGCCCTGGTCGCCGCCACGCTGGTCCAGCTGCCCTTCGTGTACGTGCACCTGGAGGCGCCGGTGCCCGCCCTGGTGCGCACGGCCTGGTGGTACGCCCTGTCCCGCCCCGTCGACACCCTCGTGATCCTCGCCGCGTGGGTCGCCGCCTCGTACGCCATGGGGCGCTACCCGGGGCTCACTGTCTTCTTCGGCGTCACCGCGGTCGCCGCCCTGACGGTCCGCCTGGGACTGCGCGGCTTCGCCGCGGTCCGGGTGGGATCACCGGCCCGGACGGACGGTGCGCGGGTCAGCGGGCGATGGAGATCGCGAAGGGCGTGAATCCGCCGGCCCGGATCACGTGCGGCACGAACAGGATCGCGGCCTCCGTGGCGCGCGCGGTCCGTATCCCGCCGAGGTCGGTGATCCACTCCTTGCGCCAGCCGAGGTCGGCGAGCAGGTCACCGACGACCTGCTTGGCCTGCGGGTCCTCACCGGAGAGGAAGACCTCGGGCGCCTGGGCGAGCAGGTCCGGCGCGGTCATCACCGGGAAGAGCATGGTGTTGAGCGTCTTGACGACGTGCGTTTCGGGGAGCGCCTCCTGAAGCTGCTCGGCCAGGCTCGATCCGGGGTAGAGCAGGTCCGCCGGCAGTCCGTCCGGTCCGTCGAGGGTGGCGTTGGAGACGTCGACGAGGACCGTGTCGCGCAGTTCCTCGCGCAGGGCGGCGAGCCGGTCCAGCGACCCGTCGCCCGGAGTGGCGTTGATGACGATCCGGGCGGTGCGGGCGGCCTCGGCGGCGGCGCCCGGCGCGCGGTCCGCCACGGTCACCTCGTGCCCCGCCTCGGTGAGGGCCGTGGCCAGGTTGCTGCCGACGCGGCCGTTCCCGAGAATGGCGATCTTGGTCATGGTGATCAAGTCCTTCCTTGTGTGCGACGGTGGTCAGCGGGAGAGCGTGGCGACGGCCCCGGCGTGGACGCCGGGCGCGGCGGCCAGGAAGCTCCCGCTCTGCGGGGTCCAGGGACGGCCCTCGGCGTCGGAGATCCGTCCGCCGGCCTCGGTGACGAGCAGCGCCCCGGGCAGCAGGTCCGCGCGGGCGCCGGCGAACTGCCAGAAGGCGTCGATCCGGCCGGCGGCCACGTTCACCAGGTGCAGGGTCGCGGGCACGGCGGTGCGCACGACGAGCGCGTCGAAGAGCATCGCGGTGATCGAGGAGCCGACGCGCCGTACGACCGCCTCGTCCTCGTCCGGCCGGGCCTGGCTGGTGGCCACGATGCCCAGGCCGAGGTCCGCGGTCGGGGAGACGTGCAGCGGCCGGCCGTCGAGGTGTGCGCCCCCGCCGGCGAGCGCGGTGTAGGTCTCGCCGGTCAGCGGCAGGTGGACCACGGTGAGCACCGGCTGGTTCTCCCGCACGAGGGTGGCGGTCACCGCCCACTCCGGCAGGGCGTGCAGGTGGTTGACGTTGCCTTCGGCCGGGTCCACGACCCACCACTCGCCGGGCGGCAGCGCCCCGCCGTCCAGCTCGTCCTCCACCCAGCCCGCGTCCGGGCGCAGACGCGTGAGGCTCGGGCGCAGGATGTCGAGGGCCGTGTCGTCGTTGACGGCGAGCGCGCGCATCAGCTCTTCGCGGCTCCGGTAGCCGACCACCTCGCCGAAGCGCTCGCGCAACGCCGACCCGGCCTCGCGCACGGCGGTCACGGTCCGGTCCAGCAGGTCGGCGTCGGAGGCGGCGACGTCAGCGGTCCGCAGCGTTTCGGACATGGCGGTACTCCCTTGTGTCGAGGGGCTGTTGGGGTGGGACGAGGCGGGGTGTGCGTTCCGTCCCGCGCTCTGCTCTCGAAGGTATAGAGCCCCACGATTAACTTCAAATGCATGTCAGGCACGGCTAGCATTACTCACATGCAATTGGACTTGAATCTGCTCGCCGCGCTCGACGCGCTGCTGGAGGAGGGGAGCGTGACGGGAGCGGCCGCGCGGCTGCACGTCACCGCCCCCGCGATGAGCCGGAGCCTGGGCCGGATCCGGCGCACGACCGGGGACCAGATCCTGGTGCGCACCGGCCGCACGATGACCCCGACGCCGTACGCGCTCGCCGTCCGGGAACAGGTGCACCAGTTGCTGCACCAGGTCCAGGGGGTGCTGGCACCGAGCCGCGAGCTCGATCTGGCGACGCTGGAGCGCACGTTCACCCTGCGCTGGCACGACTCCCTGGTCACCCTGAGCGGTCCCGCGCTGCTCTCGGCCGTGCGCGGACAGGCGCCGGGCGTGCGCCTGCGGTTCGTCGCGGAATCGAGCGTCGACACCCCCGAGCTGCGGCGCGGCGAGGTCGATCTGGAGGCGAACGCCAACCGGCCGGGCGCGCCGGACATCCGGGCCGAGAGCGTGGGCGAGACCCGCCTCGCCGTCGTCGTGCGACAGGGGCACCCCCTCACCCGCGTCGGGACCGTGACCGCGAAGCGGTACGCCGCCGCCGAGCACGTCACCGTCTCGCGCCGCGGAAACCTCGGCAACGCCCTGGACGACGCCCTCGCGCGGCTCGGCCTCACCCGGCGTGTGGTGGCGACCGTGCCGACGGAGGCGGCCGCGCTGGAGTTCGTGCGCGACTCCGACCTCCTGGTCTGCGTCCCCGAAGTCACCACGCGCTCGGCGGTCGCCGACCTCGGCCTGGTGGTGCTCCCGCTCCCGCTCGACCTGCCGTCGGCGCCGATCTACCTGTCATGGCACCAGCGCTACGAATCCGACCCCGCCCACGCCTGGCTGCGCGGACTGGCACGCACGGCGCTGACCACGTACGGGACACCGCCGTAGGCGTCTCGGCGATGATGCGCCACCGGGAAGCGGGAGCGCCGGGCATCGTCGACCGGATCGTCCCCACCGGCATCGACGAGTGATCGAGCCGTTGCCGCCTCCGTGGCCGGACGGGAGGCGACCGCCGGCCGATCGGGGAACCTCGCGCCTCAGCCGGCGGTGGTCTCGCCGTCGTGGCGGGCGCGGTTGTCCTGGATCTCGTCGTGGTGGGTGCCCGCCCAGTCGACGAGGGCGGTGACGGCGTCGAGGAGGGTGGTGCCCAGGTCGGTCAGGGCGTATTCGACGCGCGGGGGCACCTCGGGGTAGGCGGTGCGGGTGACCAGGCCGTCGCGCCGGAGCTGGCGCAGGGTGTGGGTGAGCATGCGCTGGGAGATGCCGGTGACGGCGTTCTGCAGGTCGGTGTAGCGCAGGGGGCCGTGCTCCAGGGTGCCGATCACGAGCACGGTCCACTTGTCGCCGGCCCGGTCCACGATCTGCCGGATCGTCTCGCCCTGTTCGGCCGGCCAGCGGGCGCACGGCCCCGCCGGCACGGCGGCCCGCTCGTCCTTCGCGTCGGCCCGCATGACGCACCTGCCCTTCCGGTTCCGCACACGCGTGTGCCTTTTGTAGACCTCCTCATGCTGACGCAGCATGGGGCCACGCACCAAACGTACGTAACGACCCCATCGGTGCGGAGCGGGACATCGTCCCGGCGTGACCCCTGTGTGGAATCCCGCCGGCGCCCGCGAGACAGGACGTCACCCCCKCCCGACGCTCGGGCGGCACCCGCCCGCCCCTGGAGGAAGACCATGACCATGCGCGCCGCGACCGTATCCCGTTTCGGGGGCCC
>NZ_VDFC01000150.1 GCF_008369065.1 Streptomyces apricus
CCGTACTACCCCGCACAACCAACGACGTGGACAACTCGGTCCGAGTCCCTTCGGGCCGCTCCCCACCCATCACCCGCACGAGCAACCGCAACGCAACCCCCGCCATCTCCGACAACGGCTGCCGCACGGTGGTCAGCCCCGGCGACGCCCACCGCGCCTCGGGCAGATCGCCGAACCCCACCACACTGACGTCGCCCGGCACGGACACCCCCCGCTCGGCGAGCGCCCGGTACACCCCCAGCGCCATCCGGTCCGAGCACGCGAAGACCGCCGTGGGCGGCTCCGGCAGATCCATCAGCTCGTGCGTCCCGCGCCGCGCGGCCCCCTCGTCGAAACCGCCGTACCGCAGGTACGCGGCCCGGTGCCGCACCCCCGCCGCCGCGAGCGCCGACCGGTACCCGGCGACCCGCGCGTTGCTGGACATCCGGCGCCGGTGGCCCGCGACGACGGCGACGCGTTCGTGGCCGAGCGAGAGCAGGTGCTCGGTGGCGGTCACCCCGCCGTGCCAGTCGGCCGCTCCGACCGACACGACCCCCGGCGGCGGCTCCAGCACGGGGTCGATCAGCACGAACGGGATGCGGTGCTGCGCCAGCCAGGCGTACTGGGACGGCGTCGGCCCGGCGAGGTTGAGCAGCACCCCGGAGGAGCCGCGCGCGGAGAGCTTGTCCAGCCACCCGCGCTCCGGGCGGCCGCCCCGGGGGCGGGTCAGCCCCGCCGTCACCACCACCTCCAGGCCCGCGTCGTGCGCCGCCTCCTCCACGCCACGCAGGACGGCGCCCGACCAGGAGCTGTCGAGGGAGTCCACGACGAGATCGACCAGGCCCGGCGGCCTCGGCCCGTCGAACCGGGGTCTGCGGACGTACCCCAGCCGGTCGAGCGCCTCCGTGACGCGCCGGCGGGTCTCCGGTGCCACGTCCTCCCGGCCGTTGACCACTTTCGAGGCCGTGGGCACCGACACCCCCGCCTCGCGTGCGACGACCGCGAGGGTCGGCCCCGCTACGCTCCCCGTACGCACCATGGAGCCCACCTCTCCGGCCCGTCCCGGGGCCCGCGAAAGTTTCGGGTAGAAAGCGCTTCCTGCGTCGTTCCACGGTAAGGCCGCCCGATCTCGCCGTGGAAGGACGCGACGCGGTGCAATGTGATCCCGCACCGCGGGGTGCGGAAGGAGGAGAACGGATGGGCGAGGGACCGGCGGCAGCGGTGCCGGACGACCGGACGCGGCACGAGGACCCCGTGGCCCGCACCCCGCACGGCGCCGTGCGCGGCAGGTACGAGAACGGTGTCGCCGTCTTCCGCGGCATCCCCTACGCGGCCCCGCCCTTCGGCCCGGGACGCTTCCGGCCGCCCGCGCCGCCCGAGCCCTGGGACGGGGTGCGCGACGCGGGCGCGTTCGGGCCGACGCCGCCCAAGCCGCCGTACTCCGAGGCCTTCGCGAAGCTGCTCCACGACCCGGCCGTGCCGGGCGACGACTGCCTCAACCTGAACGTGTGGACGCCCGAGCCGGGCCCGGGCGCCCGGCTCCCGGTCCTGGTGTGGATCCACGGCGGGGCGCTCACCCGGGGATCGTCCGCGATGCCGGTGTACGACGGCCGGGCCTTCGCGCGGGACGGCGTGGTGTTCGTGTCCCTCAACTACCGCCTCGGTGTGGAGGGGTTCGCCCTCTTCCCGGATGCCCCGGCCAACCTGGGCCTGCGCGACCAGCTCGCCGCGCTGGAGTGGGTGCGGGACTCGATCGCGGGGTTCGGCGGCGACCCGGACCGGGTGACCGTGTTCGGCGAGTCCGCCGGGGCGATCAGCATCGGGGCGCTGCTGGCGAGCCCGCGCGCCCTGGGGCTGTTCCGGCGGGCGGCGCTGCAGAGCGGGGCGCCGGAGGTGACGGAACGGGACCGGGTGCGGCGCGTGGTGCGCCGGATGGCGGCCCGGCTGCGGGTCCCGGCGACCGCCCGGGCGTTCGCGGCCGTCGACCGGGCCGCCCTGCTCGCGGCGCAGGCCGAGGCCGGCCGCCGCTCCGGGCCGGTGCTCGGCGGGCCCGCGTTCGGGATCGTCGTCGATGGCGACGTGGTGCCGGGCGACCCGCTGGAGGCGCTGACCGAGGGGCGCGGCGCGCGGGACGTGGACCTGCTGCTCGGCTGGACGAGCGAGGAGTACCGGCTGTGGCTGGCGCCGACCGGACTGCTGCGGCGCCTCGACCGGCTCGGCCCGCTCGGCCCGCTCGCACTGGCCGCCGCGCGGGCGCGCTGCCGGTGCGGCCCCGAGGTGCCGCGGGGGTACCGGCTGGCCCGGCCCGGGGCGGGCGCCGCCGAACTGGTCGGGCAGATGGTGACCGACTTCCTGCTCCGCGCGCCACTGCGCCGGCTCGCGGACGGACACGGGGCGCGCTCGTACGTCTACGAGTTCGCCTGGCCCTCGAACGTCCCCGGCCTCGGCGCGTGCCACGCACTGGAACTGGGCTTCGTCTTCGACACGGCACACACACCGGACGCGGCACGCCTCACGGGCCCCGGAGCCCCGCAGCCCCTGGCGGACGAGATGCACACGGCATGGACACGTTTCGCCACGACGGGCACCCCGGGCTGGCCCCACTGGGACACCTCACACCCCGTACGGGTCTTCGGATCCGGAGGCCCACCCCTCGCCCGGGGCCTACGCGACCGGGAACTCGCGTTGTGGCTGCGACCAGGTGGGGGCGGCCCRCGCAGTTCCCCGCGCCCCTGACGGGCGCCTTTAGGGGCGCGGGGAACTGCGCGACCAGCCCCCACCGGCCGACAGCCAGGTCACAA
>NZ_VDFC01000151.1 GCF_008369065.1 Streptomyces apricus
AGGGCGGAGAGGACGGATCGCAGACGCATGGCGTCACCGTAGGGGCGGCGGGTTGAGGGCGGGGGTATCGGCCGTGAATTCCGGACAGCGGCCCCGCGATGCCAGGCCCCGGCTCACGGCGATCCGGTGCACGTCGGTCAGAGCCTCCGTCAGGCATTGCGCGAGGAACCGGAGTTGTTCCGCGGTGGCCCGCTCGTCGGAGAGCAGGTCGGCGGCGTGGTCCAGGAGCCCGGCCGACATACCGAGCTGCACGCTCTCGACGCGGTCCGCCACACGGGAGAGGGCGCCCGTCCCGTCCCCCACGAGGTAGCAGGGCTTGCCCCCTTCTCCGGCCCAGGGAAGCAACCGGACACTTCCTGCCCGGTTTTCCGTCATGCGGCCACCCCTGCGCGCCGCTCGTGCTCGACGAGGTAGGGCCGGACCATCACGTGGTCCTCGCCCCGCAGGGGGCGACAGCCGGTGCGGTGAACGGTGGCGCCCCGCGCGCCCGGGACGGCGCGGTGCCGTCCGCGCGCCGACGCCGCCCCGACGGCCGGCAGGCGGTGTCGCCCCACCCCCGGAAACAGCCATCGCAGCAACGGCTCGACGAGCCGGGCGATACGGTGCTCCATGTCATCAACTTCCTTGTGGATTGGTGGCCATGCCCCCGGACCGGTCGCGCGGTCGCGGGGGTTTCGCTTTGTGTAGCGATCCGGTCACACACTGAGACATGCGGAGCTAGGCTCGCCAGGGGGGCGAGTGTGACCAGGCATGTGGCACAAAGGGGTGGCCATGACCAACACGTACGGTGACTGGCTCCGGCAGCAGCGCGAGGGGGCGGGACTGACGCAGCAGGAGCTGGCGGACGCGGCGGTCATGACGCGTTCGCACATCGCGCACATCGAGGCGGGCCGCCGTGTTCCGTCACACGAGGACGCGCGGCGCCTCGACAGGGTCCTGAACACGGGAAACGTGCTGAGCAGCTTCCTGCCCGCGGAGGACGCGGCGGTCGCCGACTACTTCGAGGCGGCCCGCCTGCTCGAACAACAGGCGGTGATGATCCGGGAGTTCGCCCTGTCGTTCGTCCCCGGCATCCTCCAGACGGAAAGGTACGCACGTGCGGTTCTGAGCACGTCGTTCCCTCCGGTAGGTGAAAAGGAATGTGACAGGCTCGTTGTCACACGCCTGGAGCGGGCAAGGATCCTGGAAGATCCCATCACTCCCGTAGTCTGGGCGCTTTTGGACGAGGCCGTGCTACGCCGGGTGGTCGGCAGCCCCGCCGTCATGGCGGAGCAGCTCATGCACATCGTCCGCCTGGCGGAGAGCGGTCGGGTACGCGTCTACGTGCTCCCCTTCGAACTCGGCGTCCATCCGCTCATGCAGAGCATGCTGACGTTGATGAAGTTCGAGGACCAACCACCGGTCGCCTACGGCGAAGGCCTGCACATGGGCAAGGTCCATGACGCACCCGCCATGGTCGATCGGCTCCAGGGCATCTACGATCTCGCGCTAGGCGACGCGATGCCGCTGAAGGAGTCACTTGCCTTGATGAGGGCGACAGCAAAGGACTACGGACACCGTGGCTGAACACACCATCCTCAACGCCGACGCGCTGACCGGCTGGCGCAAGTCATCTCACAGTGGGAACGAGGGCGGCAGCTGTCTCGAAGTGCTCGACGGGCATCCGGCCGGCATACCCGTACGGGACTCCAAGGTCCCGCACGGGCCCGCCGTGGTCTTCCCCCCGGTCGGCTGGGCGTCGTTCGTCGCCGCCGTCAAGGCCGGAGGGTTCCGCGCTCACAGCTGAGGCCCAGGTCCAGCACAGCCCGCGCCCACCCCCCGCCCGCACGATGATCCGGTGACATCAGCCACCGATCCGTACCCCCGCGCCCCCGAGGCCGCCGCCCCGCCGTCCGCCGAGCCGGACGGCGGGCCCGCGAAGGCGCCCCGCTGGTCGCTGCCCGCGCTCGCCGCGATCCTCGTCCTGGCCGGCGTGCTGTACTCCTGGAACCTCTCCTCCTCCAGCCTGAACAGCTTCTACAGCGCGGCCGTGCTCAGCGGCACGCAGAGCTGGAAGGCGTGGTTCTTCGGCTCGCTGGACGCCGGGAACTTCCTGACCGTGGACAAGCCGCCCCTCGTCCTGATGGTCATGGGGCTCTCCTGCCGCGTCCTCGGCTACGGCACCTGGCAGATGATGCTGCCGCTGATCGCCGCCGCCCTCGGCACGATCTGGATCGTGCACGCGTCCGTCAAGCGGATCTGGGGCCACGGCGCCGCCGCGGTCGCCGCGCTCGTCCTCGCGCTCACCCCGATCACCGTCGCCATCAACCGCGACAACAACCCGGACACCCTGCTCGTCCTGCTGATGGTGGCGGGCGCGGCCCTGGCCCTGCGCGCCGTCCGCGACGGCAGGCTGCTGCCGCTGGTCGGCTCGGCCGTGTGCTTCGGCCTCGCCTTCAACACCAAGATGCTCCAGGGTTACATCGCCCTGCCCGCCGTCTTCGCCGTGTACCTGTACGCGGCGCGGGGCGGTCTGCTGCGCCGCGTGCGCAACCTCGCCGTCGCCGCGGTCGCCCTCGCCGTCTCCAGCTTCTGGTGGGCCGCGGCGGTGTCGCTGGTGCCCGCCTCGTCGCGGCCGTACATCGGCGGCTCCACGGACGGCACCGCCTGGGACCTGATCATGGGCTACAACGGCCTCGGCCGGGTGC
>NZ_VDFC01000152.1 GCF_008369065.1 Streptomyces apricus
AGGTGACGGTGGCGACGGGGGTTCCGTCGGGGTCGGTGAGGCTGATGGCGGTGGTGGTCGGTCCGGTGGGGTGCAGGCGGGCGCGCAGGGCGGTGGCTCCGGAGGCGTGCAGGGTTACGCCCTGCCAGGCGAAGGGCAGCTGCATCCCCGGTCCCTGACCGGTGTGGTCGGTGTGATTGGTGCCGGCCAGGGCGTGCAGAGCGGCGTCGAACAGGGCCGGGTGCAGTCCAAAACGTGCGCCCTGGTCCTGGGCCTGGACGGGCAGTTCGACCTCGGCAAACACCTCCTGCCCGCGCTGCCACAGCGCACGCAGCCCCTGAAAGACAGGACCGTAACCGAAACCCTCCCCGGCCAGCTCCTCGTAGAAGCCCTCCAACGACACCGCAACAGCACCAACCGGCGGCCACACCCCCATATCTGTCGGGTTGTTGGTGGGGGTGGTGTCCGGGGCCAGGAGGCCTTCGGCGTGCAGGGTCCATTGCTCGTCGAGGGGTGCGTCCTCGGGCCGTGCGTGGACGCGTACCTGCCGGCGTCCTTGCGTATCGGGGGCGGCTGCCATCACCTGCACCGCCACCCCGCCCCGCTCGGGCAGGACGAGGGGGGCGTGCAGGGTGAGTTCCTCCAGCACCGTGCAGTCCACTTCGTCGCCCGCGCGGATGGCCAGTTCGACGAAGCCGGTACCGGGGAACAGCACCGTGCCCATCACCGCGTGATCGGCCAGCCACGGCTGTGCCTGGAGCGACAGACGGCCCGACAGCACCACACCCCCCGACCCGGGCAACTCCACCACCGCACCCAGCAGAGGGTGTTCAGTACTTTCCAGGCCTGCCTGCTCCACATCGACCGTGTCCTGGACGGCCTCCATCCAGTAGTGCTTGTGCTGGAAGGGGTAGGTGGGCAGGTCCACGAGATGGACGGACCGGTCTGTGAAGAGGGCGGGCCAATCGACGGGTACACCTCGGATGTGCAGGTGGCCGAGTGCGTTCAGCACGTGGGCCGTCTCGGGCCGGTCCCGGCGCAGGGCGGCAACCGCGTCCCCGTCCCGGTCGGCCAGAGCGGTGAGGGTGGCGTCGGGGCCGATCTCCAGGAAGGTGTTCGCTCCCGCAGCACGCAATGCCTGCAGACCGTCGCCGAAGCGGACCGCCTCGCGGACATGGCGTACCCAGTAGCCGGGCGTACACAGCTTCTCGGGGTCGGCGAGAGCACCGGTGAGGTTGGAGACCAACGGGATGGTGGGCGGGTGATAGGTGATCTGCTCGGCCGCCTCGCGGAAGGCGTCGAGTATGGGGTCCATAAGGGGGGAGTGGAAGGCGTGCGAGACGCGCAGGCGCCGGGTGTGCGCGAACCGCGCCGCAACCTGCATCACGGCGGCCTCCTCACCGGAGATCACCACCGCATCGGGGCCGTTGACAGCCGCGATCGTCACTTGGTCCACACCCACGAGCGCCGCCGCCACATCCCGCTCAGTGGCCCGCACCGCGACCATCGCGCCACCCGTAGGCAGCGCCCCCATCAACCGACCCCGCGCCACCACCAACGCACACGCATCCGCCAGCGAGAACACCCCCGCCAGATGCGCAGCCGCCAGTTCACCGACCGAATGCCCGGCGACGAAGTCGGGCCGTAAGCCCCACGATTCCAGCAACCGCGCCAACGCCACCTCCAGCGCGAACAACGCTGGCTGCGCGAACTCCGTACCCTCCAAACGCCCTTGACCGGACGAGCCGTCCGCCGCCCACATCACCTCCCGCAACGGCAGACCCAGCTCATCGATCACCTCGTCCAGGACGCGGGCGAACACCGGGAACGACTGGTACAACTCCCGTCCCATTCCCAGCCGCTGACTGCCCTGACCGGAACAGAGGAACGCCAGCTTGCCTCCGGCTGCTGCTCCGCTCGGCCGCTCACCGCGGGCCACCGCCTCCAACCTGCCCACGAGCTCGGCCCGGTCCGCACCGACCACCACCACCCGGTGTTCCAGTGCGGCGCGGGTGGTGGCCAGTGAGTATCCGACATCGACCGGGTCCAGGTCCTGCTCGGTGACATGGGCTACCACCCGCGCGGCCTGCTCCCGCAACGCCTCCTCCGTACGCGCCGACACCACCCACGGCACCGCGGGAAGAGCGGCAGCAGGCTCGACCGAAGACTCCGCCGAAAGATCCGGTGCTTCTTCCAGGATCAGGTGGGCGTTGGTGCCACTGATACCGAAGGAGGAGACACCCGCCCGGCGCAGACGGTCCTCATCGCGCTCCCAGGGCTGGGCCTGGGTGAGCAGCTGCACCGCACCCGCCGACCAGTCCACATGCGGCGACGGCTCCCCCACATGCAGGGTCTGGGGCAGCTGGTCGTGGCGCATCGCCATGACCATCTTGATCACACCCGCCACCCCGGCCGCCGCCTGCGTGTGCCCGATGTTGGACTTGAGCGAGCCCAGCCACAGTGGCCGGCCCTCCGGCCGACCCTGCCCATAGGTGGCCAGCAGCGCCTGCGCCTCGATCGGATCACCCAAAGTGGTCCCCGTACCGTGCGCCTCCACCACATCCACATCCGCCACCGACAACCCCGCACCGGCCAGCGCCTGCCGGATCACCC
>NZ_VDFC01000153.1 GCF_008369065.1 Streptomyces apricus
GTCCCGGCCCGTACGCCGCCGCCCCGGCCCTCCCCCGCCGGCGGGCTCGACCGGGCCGCCGTCCTGCTCGGGGGAGCCGCCCGGCCCGTCGTCGTCGCGGGCGACGCGGTGGGCCGCGAGGACGCGACGGCCGCCCTCGTCCGCGTCGCCGAGGCCTGCGGGGCGCCGGTGCACCACCAGCCGATGGCGGACTGCCTGGACTTCCCGACCACCCACCCCCTGTACGCGGGGACGCTGCCGCCGCGCCACGACGCGATCCGGGCCGCGCTCGACCCGTACGACGCCGTGCTCGTCGCGGGGGCGCACGCCTTCTCCCCGCACCACTACAGCCCGGGCCCCGCGCTGCCGCCCGGCTTGACCGTCGTCCAGCTCGACTCGGACCCGGACGAGATCGGCCGCAACTTCCCGGCCGACCACGGTCTCGTGGGCGCGCTCGGGCCGTCCCTCGACCGGCTCGCCGAGCTGCTGCCGCAGCAGGTCCCCGCGCACACGGCCAAGGCGCGGGCCCTGCGGGCCGGTGACCGCCACCTGGCCGAGCGCACCCGTACGGAGGCCGCCGCGCGCGCCGCGTACTCCCGGGCGCCGCTCGCCCCCTGGGCGGCGGCCCACGCCGTGGCGCACGGCCTGCCGCCGGGCACGGCCGTCGTCGAGGAGGCCATCACGGTGGGCCTGCTGCTGCGCGCACTCGTCCGCCTCGAACAGCCCGGCAGCTACACGCACACCGTCGGCGGCGGCCTCGGCTGGGGGATCGGCGCCGCCGTCGGACGCAGCATGGCGCAGCCGGGCCGGCCCGTCGTCGCCGTCCTCGGCGACGGCTGCGCCCTGTTCGGCCTGCAGGGCCTGTGGAGCGCCGCGCGGTACGCCGCCCCCGTGCTGTTCGTGGTGATGAGCAACGGCGCCTACCGGACCCTCCAGGACACCTACGAGGCGCGGGGCGGCACCGGCCCCTGCCCCGGCACCGAGCTGGGGCGGCTCGACTTCACCCAGGCGGCCCGCTTCTTCGGCATCGACGCCGTACGGGCGGGCAGCGCGGACCAGTTGCGGGAACTCGTCGCCGGGGCGGCGGAGTTGACCCGGCCGATGCTGGTCGACGTGCCCCTGCGTTAGGACGGCCCATCGCGTCCACCGCGCCCGCCGCCCCGGCGCGGCCCCCACCGACTCACAGGGGCCCGCACCTTGTCACCCGACCGCCGGGGTCCGACCATCGGTCCATGGCGGACGGCGGCTCACCGAGATCGGTCCTGGCGCGCGGAGCGGCCCTGCTGCGTGCCTGCGGTGAGGCGCGGGGCCCGCAGACCCTCGCCGAGCTGGCCCTGCGTACGGAGCTGCCCAAGCCGACCGCGCACCGCCTGCTCGCCGAGCTGGCCCGCCTCGGCCTGGTGGAACGCGCCCCGGACGGCCGTTACCGCATCGGGCTCGCGCTCTTCGTGCTCGGCCAGTCGGCGCCGTCCGCGCGCGAACTGCGGGACACCGCGCTGCCGTTCCTGGGCGACCTGTACGAGGCGACGGGCGAGAACGTCCACCTGGCCGTGCCCGACGGCTCCGACACGCTCTTCCTGGAGAAGCTCACCGGCCGCCGCGCCACGCCGATCGTCTCGCGCACCGGGGGCCGGCTGCCCGCGCACTGCACCGCCACGGGCAAGGTGTTCCTGGCGCACGACCCCCGGCCGCCGGGCGCGTCCCTGCCGCGCCTCACCCCGCGCACCCTCGTCCTGCCGGGCCAGCTCGCCCGGGACCTGGCCCGTACCCGCGCCCGCGGCTTCGGCGTCAACCTGGAGGAGGCCGAGGTCGGCATCTCGGCCGTGGCCGCCCCGGTCTACGGCGCCCGGGACGCCCGCCCCGTCGCCGCCCTCTCGGTGACCGGCGGCACCCGCCGCCTGGACATGGACCGGATCGGCGCCCGGGTGTGCGCGGCGGCCCGCGCGCTGACCCGGGCCCTGTCCGGCTGACGGACGTACAGGCGCGCGGGGATGTCAGTCCCCGGCCGCCGCGTGTTCCGTACCGTCCGGCTGCGTCCCGGTCTGTATCGCGGCGGCCAGTTCGTGCTCGGTGAGCCGCGGCCCGCTCAGCTCCCCGGTGATCCGGCCCCGCACGAAGACCAGCACGCGGTCGCAGAGCTCCGTCAGCTCGGCCAGGTCGCCCGACGCGACCAGCACGGCCGCGCCGCCCGCCGCCAGCTCGCCGACGATCGCGTGCATCTCGGCCCGCACACCGACGTCGACACCCCGGGTGGGATCGTCGAGGACCACGATCCGGGGGTCCGTGGCCAGCCACTTGGCGAGGACGACCTTCTGCTGGTTGCCGCCCGACAGCGTGGCCACCACGTCGTGCGGACCGCCGCGCAGACGGAGCCGGTCGGTCAACTCGGCCGTGCGCCGCACGAGTTCGGCGCGGGAGGGCAGGACGCCGCCGCGGCCCAGGGCCAGCCAGTCCACGGCCGTGGTGTTCTCCCACACCGTGCGGTCGGTCATCAGCCCGTACCGTTTGCGGTCGCTCGGCACGAACGCCACCCCCGCCCGGACCGCCTCCCGCAGGGAACGCGGCCGCCCCCGGT
>NZ_VDFC01000154.1 GCF_008369065.1 Streptomyces apricus
ACCAGGGGCCGCCAGTCGTCCCGCCGCCGCGTGCGGGCCGCCCCGTGCGCCCCCTGGTCCCGCGCCCGCCGGAACGCGTCGAGCACCCGCTGCTCGGCCCCGGGGTCCACCCCGTCCTCCCGCACGGCACCGGCGAGCAGCGCGGCGAGGCGGGGGCCGCCGTCCTCATGTCCGCCCATGTCCGGGTCCGCCTCGCCGGCCGGGCGCCGCTCGTCCTTCATTCCGACTCCCCCAGCGTCCGGGGCCCGCCATCCGTCACACCGTCGGCCCCGAGGTGCCGGGCCAGGCGCTTGAGGCCCCGATGCGCCGCCGTACGGACCGCGCCGGGGCGCTTGCCGAGCACGCGCGCGGCAGCTGGGCCGTCGAGGCCCACGACGACCCGCAGCAGCACGGCCTCCGCCTGGTCCCGCGGCAGGCCCGCCAGCAGTTCCAGGGCGCGGTCCGTGCCGAGGGACTCCAGGGCCTGGTCCTCCGTGGTGTGCGCGGCGGGCAGGTCGAGCAGGTCCTGTTCGACCACGGAGGCCCGCGGCCGCACCTTCAGCCGCCGCAGGTGGTCGAGCGCCCGGTGCCGGGCGATGGTCGCGGTCCAGCCGCGGAACCCCGCCCCGTCGCCGCGGAACCGCCCCAGGTCCCGTGCTATCTCCAGCCACGCGTCCGAGGCCACGTCCTCCGCCTCGGCGCCGACCAGCCCGCGCAGGTAGCCGAGGAGCCCCGGCTGCACGATCCGGTAGGCGACCGCGAAGGCGGCCTCGTCCCCCTGCTGCGCCCGTGCGACAGCCGCACCCAGGTCCCCGTCGGACGACCGCACGCGACGGGTCCCCCCTCCCTGGCCCAACTGCCCACGTCCACCACCGCACACGGTCACGCCCACAGGGCCACGCCCACGTGCGGCGTGCGACGTCACCTGGGCGTACGTCTTCAAGGTCATCTGCGCCGGGCGGCGCAGAAACGTCACAGCCCGTCAGCCGGGCCGCCCCTCCCCGCACATCCGGGGAGCCCGGTCCCCGMCCGCCCGTGCAGCTGGAGGTAGAGGGTGCGCAGCGACTCCCGCTCCCCCGCCTCGAACCGCTTCACGACCTTGCCCAGCGGGTTCCACACCCGCCCGTCCGGCATCCGCACGCCCACCGGCTGCCCGAACAGCGCCCGCTGCCCCTCGTCGAACTCGATCCACGCCGCGCCGGCCCGCCGCACCAGCACCTCACCGGCGTACGCGCCGAGCCCGAACAGCGTCTGCCCCACCGCCGCACGGTCCCGGCCGCTCCTGCGCAGCCCGTCGACGACGAAGTCGACGACGCGCAGGCTCGCGACGGAGTAGTCCAGCGGCAGCCGGCTGCGCGCCGTGACGTCCCGTACGAACTGCGCCGCGTGCTGCCGCATCCGCAGGTCGGCCGAGAGCCCGCGGGGGGCGCGCGGGCGCTTCCCGGGTCCCGCGTCCGACTCCGTGCCCGTCCTGTCCACCGCTCACGCCCCCTCGCCCGGTCACGTCCGGCCGCGAGAGCCACGGCCGGTCCGCAACACCAAGCGGACGGGCGGCCCCGGACATCACACCTCCGGACAGTGACAAAGGTCATGTGCGAAGGCGAAGGAACCCGTACAACCATCGGCCCCTCCCGAGTGTCTTGTCCCGGTCGAAGTGTTGTACCGCACACCTACATCGGGTGACATTCCGTGCGGGGATGACGCTGAATTGGGAAGCCGCCCGTGTGCCGGGTGGGGCTTTTGCAATGCTTTCTAGGGGTGGGGTATTTGAGTCGCCGGACGACCCATGCGTACAGGCCGCTGAGCATGAAGCGGCGGGCGTGGCTGACGATCGGGGCCGTGGTCCTGGGCGGGGCGGGCGTCGTGACGTACGCCGTCGCGAACCCGGGTGACGGTCCGTCGGCGGACGCCGCGCGCGCCAAGCGGCCCGTGAAGGTGCACGAGCTCAGGATGGAGAGCGCCGGCGCCGGCCGCCGCGAGGTCGGGCGGACGAGCACCCAGCAGTTCTCGCTGCTCGGCGTCTCCTGGACCGGCACGAGGACCGAGCTCGACGGCACCGCCCAGGTGCGCACCCGCTCCCTCGCCACCGGCGCGTGGACCGGCTGGCAGGACCTGGACCTGGAGCCGCACCCGGTCGACGAGGCCGAGCCGGGCGCCGGGCAGGCGCGCGGCGCGTCCGATCCGCTGTGGGTCGGCCCGAGCGACGGCGTCGAGGCCCGGGTCGTAGCGGCCGGGGGCACCTCCTCCGGGCTGCCCGCGGGCCTCGAACTCGCCCTCGTGGACCCGGGCGTGACCTCGGCCGAGGCGAAGAACGAGGCCCTGGGCACGGGCGCGGGTGCCGCCACGGCCGCCGGCACCTCCCTGGAGAACGCCGCCTTCGCGGCCGAGGACCCGACCGGCTCCGCCACCCCGGCGGACCCGGCGGACCCGGCCGCGGACCCGTCGTCCCCGGACGCGACGGAGCCCGCGGGCACCGGCCCCGCCTCCGGCACCGCGACGGAGCCGGAGCCGGAGCCCACCGG
>NZ_VDFC01000155.1 GCF_008369065.1 Streptomyces apricus
GGCGTCGAGGGCGGCGACCTGCCGGTCGCGCCAGGCCGCCAGGGCCGGTGGGGCGGTCGTGTAGTGACCGTGACAGTCGATGATCATGACGGCGTCCTTCGCAAGCCGGACTGCTCTGCTGGGTGCCGTGCAGCCTCGCCCCGCCTCGCGCCGCCGTACGAGAGGGCCTCACACAGAACTAACGTCCCCTTAACACTCCGGCGGGCGCGGGACCGGTGTGGTCTACATTCGGTTGCGTGGCCACGGAGAGTGGCCGGGCTTCCCGCGGGGGCCGGAGCGGTCGAAGGAGGTGGACGGGGTGCAGGTACTGCTGGCCGAGGACGACGACGGCGTGGCGGCGGCGCTCGTGGAGGTCCTGTACGACCACGGCCACGTCACCCGCAGGGTGCGGTACGGCAGGGACGTGCTCACCTACCACCGCAGCTCCGACCTGCTCCTCCTCGACCTGGGCCTGCCCGACACGGACGGCCTGGAGGTGCTGCGCGCGTTGCGGGCGGTGAGCGACCTGCCGGTGGTGGTGCTGACCGCGCGCGGCGACGAGCGTTCGGTGGTGCGGGGGCTGCGCCTGGGCGCCGACGACTACCTCGTCAAGCCGGTGCGCCTCGCCGAACTGCTCGCCCGCATCGACGCCGTCACCCGGCGTGACCGGGCCCAGCGCGTCCTCGCCGGGCAGGCCGTACGGACCGTGCGGGCCGGTGACGTCGAGGTGGAGCTGGACGCCCGCCGGGTCCGGGTCGCCGGCACGGAGGTCGAGCTGACCACGAAGGAGTTCGACGTCCTCGCCGCGCTGGCGGCGCGGGCGGGCACCGCGGTCAGCCGCGAGCAGGTGCTGGACGAGGTGTGGGGCGACGCCCACCACGCCGTGTCCCGCTCCCTGGACGTCCACCTCACCCAGCTGCGCGCCAAGCTGCGCCGCCCCGACCTGCTGACGACGATCCGGGGCTTCGGCTACCGCTTCGGCGACCCCGGTTCCGGTTCCGGCCCGGGTTCCGGCCCCGGCCCCGGTCCCGGCTCCGGTCTCGGCTCCGGTTCCGGCGGGGACTGAGGCGTGCGCACCCGGGTCCAGGCCGCGCTGCTGCTGTTCGCCGTGATCGCGGTGGCCGCGTTCGCCGTGCCGCTGCTGCTGTTCACCGCGTCCGACCGCACCCAGCAGCTGGTCCTCGCGCGCAGCGCCGACCTCGACCGCTTCGCGTCCCTCATGGACCAGGCCGCGGCGACCGGGGACACCTCGGCCGTCGCCGCCGAGGCGCGCCGCTACACCCAGTTGTACGGCGAACCGCTGGTCGTCACCGACACGCGCCGCAACCCCGTCGTCCAGACCGGCGGCATGCGGGCCGGCGACCCCGCCGTCGCCCGGCTGCTCGACGCGGCGCTGCGCAACCAGACCGCGCACCCCTCGGCCGCGCTGCGGCCCTGGTCACGGGGGCACCGGATGTTCGCCGAGCCCGCCGGCACCGGGACCCGGGTCTCCGGGGCCGTCGTGCTGCGGGCCTCGGTGGGCACCGCGGCGCAGGAGATCACCCGCCGCTGGGCCGCCGTCCTCGCGGGCGCCGCACTGGTCGCCGTCGCGTGCACGGTCCTGGCGCGGGTGGCGACGGGGTGGGTGGTCAGCCCGCTGCGCCGTCTGGACCGGGCCGTCGGCCAGCTCGCCGCGGGGCTCCCGCCGGAGCAGACCAGGGCCGGCGGCCCGCCCGAACTGCGCCAGCTCGCGACCGGCTTCAACCGCATGGCCCGTACGGTCACGGCGGCCCTGGAGCAGCAGCGCAGGCTCGTCGCCGACACGTCCCACCAGATGCGCAACCCCATGGCGGCGCTCCGGCTGCGCGTCGACGCCCTGCACCCGCACCTGGCGCCGTCCGGCGCGCGCACGTACGACGGGGTCACCACCGAACTCGACCGGCTGGAGACCCTGCTCGACGACCTGCTCGCCCTCGCCGCCGCGGAGCACCGGGCCGGGGAGCTGACGGTGACCGGCGGGCCGGGCGTCCGGTGCGACGCGGCGGCGGTGGCGGCCGACCGGCACCGCCTGTGGGAACCGGTCGCCGAGCGCGCCGGGTCCCGCCTGGTCCTGCGGACCGCCCACCCGGTTCCGGTCCCGGTCCCGGCCGCCTGCACGGAGCGCGAACTCGCCCAGATCGCGGACATCCTCCTGGACAACGCCATCAAGTACGCGGGCGAGGGCGCGGAGATCACACTTCACTGTGCTCTTGCCGCCGGGCCCGGGCCCGCGGTCCTCACGGTGACGGACGACGGCCCCGGCCTCGGCACGGAGGAACTGGCCCTGGCCACCACACGGTTCTGGCGCGCGGGCCGCCGGCGCCGCGACGGCACCGTGGCCGCGGGCACGGGCCTGGGCCTGGCCATCGCCGAACAACTCCTGGCGGGCCGCGGCGGCCACCTGGAACTGACCCCGGCCGAACCGAGGGGCCTGCGGGTACGGGCGGTGCTCCCCGGGGCGACGGCCCCCGGGG
>NZ_VDFC01000156.1 GCF_008369065.1 Streptomyces apricus
GGCGGGGACGAGGCGGCGGCCGGGGGGTCCGTCGGTGTGGGGCGGCAGGCCCGGGAGGCCGTCGCGCGCGGGGAGCGGCTCGCCGGGCTCGCGCAGGGCGTCCTCGCCGATCACCGGCGTGCCCTGGAGCAGGTGCGGGCCGCTCTCGCGCCCCTCCTCGCCGAGCTGGTCGCCCAGGAACTCGAAGGGATTCCCGTCGCCCGGCTGAAGGACGTCACCGAGGGACGGCTGCGCCTCGGGGCGCTGGAGAACGCCGGATTCACCAGCGTACGGCCGGTGTTCGAGGCGAGCCGGTACCAGCTGCGGCAGATACCGGGCGTCGGGGCGCAGACCGCCGACCAGGCGCTCGCCGCCGCCCGGCAGCTCGCCCGGGCCCTCGAAGAGACCGTGTCCGTACGCATCGACGTCGACCACCCGGAGCCGCGGACCACCGCCCTGGTCATCGCGTTGCGGCGGATCGTGGAGGCCGGACCCGACCTGCGGCGGGCCGTGGACGCGGCCGGGGCGCTGGAGCGCAGGCTCACGGCGCTCCTGCCGCTGGCCCGGCCGGCCGGCGGACGGCTGCGCATGGCCCTGCTGGGCAGGACCGCGCGGGAGAAGGCGCTCGCGGCGGCGACCGAGGTACGGGCACTCGTCGCCGACGCCGTCTCCAAGGGCGTACCGATGCTGTTCGCGCAGGCATCCACCGACCTGCTGCGGGAGTCCGCGTCCGACGCCGAGGCGTGGGTGGACTTCGAGCTGCGGTCCGCGGAGTACTACAGCCAGCTCGCCGAGATCGCCGGCAGCGTGCCCGACGCCGAGGCGTCCGAGGGCTTCCTGCCGGCGGAGGTCGCCGACCGGGTGCACGCGCAGGGGCTCGACGACACCCACCGCCGGGTCTCGCTGCGCGGCTACCAGTCCTTCGGCGCGCGGTTCGCGCTCGCCCAGCGCCGGGTGGTCCTCGGCGACGAGATGGGTCTCGGCAAGACGATCCAGGCCATCGCCGTCCTCGCGCACCTGGCCGCCGAGGGGCACCGGCACTTCCTGGTGGTGTGCCCGGCGAGCGTCCTCATCAACTGGACGCGCGAGATCGGGGCCCGCAGCACCCTGCGCGCGGTGCCCGTGCACGGCCCCGACCGGCTGGACGCGTACGCCGAGTGGCGCGAGCGCGGCGGGGTCGCCGTCACCACCTTCGACGTGCTGCACAGCCTGCCCGACCCGAGGAAGGCCGAGACGCATCCGCTGGACGCGCCGGGTGCGCTCGTCGTCGACGAGGCCCACTACGTCAAGAMCCCCGAGGCCCGCCGCTCGCGCGCCGTCGCGCGCTGGACCGGCCGCTGCGAGCGGGTCCTGTTCCTCACGGGGACGCCGATGGAGAACCGGGTGGAGGAGTTCCGTGCGCTCGTCCGCCACCTCAGGCCCGAGCTGGTGCCGAGGATCCAGGGCAGCGACGCCGTCGCGGGGCCGCACACCTTCCGGCGGTCCGTCGCCCCCGCCTACCTGCGGCGCAACCAGCAGGACGTGCTCACCGAACTGCCCGCGCTGGTGCAGGTCGACGAGTGGGAGGAGCTCAGCGCCGCCGACCAGGACGCCTACCGGGAGGCCGTCGCGGCGGGGAACTTCATGGCGATGCGCCGGGCCGCGTACGCGCGTCCGGAGAAGTCGGCGAAGCTGCAGCGTGTACGGGAGCTGGTCGCGGAGGCTGCCGCCAACGAGGTCAAGGTTGTCGTCTTCTCGTACTTCCGGGACGTACTCGCCACCGTGCGCGAGGCGGTGGGCGAAGCCGTGGTGGGGACGGTCGCGGGCGGGGTGCCGGCCGCGCGGCGGCAGCGGACGGTCGACGAGTTCACGGACGCGGAGGGGCACGCGGTGCTGCTCTGCCAGATCGAGGCCGGCGGGGTGGGGTTGAACCTGCAGGCGGCGTCCGTGGTGATCCTGTGCGAGCCGCAGGTCAAGCCGACGCTGGAGCACCAGGCGGTTGCGCGGGCGCATCGGATGGGGCAGGTGCGGTCGGTGCAGGTGCACCGGATGCTGGCGACGGATTCCGTGGACGACCGGTTGCTGCACATTCTGGAGAGCAAGGAGCGGCTCTTCGATGTGTATGCGCGGCGCAGTGAGGTGGCTGAGGCTTCGCCGGATGCGGTGGATGTGTCCGACGGGGCCATTGCTCGGCGGATTGTGGAGGAGGAGCAGGAGCGGTTGGCTGCCGGCGGTTCCTTGTGATTTTGCGCGTGCGTGGGGAGGGGTGCGGGTGCGGGTGCGGGTGCGTCGTGGCTGGTCGCGCAGTTCCCCGCGCCCCTAAAAGATTGCGCAGTTCCCCGCGCCCCTGAAAGGCAAAAGATTGCGCCGTTCCCCGCGCCCCTGAAAGGCAAAAGATTGCGCCGTTCCCCGCGCCCCTGAAAGGCAAAAGATTGCGCCGTTCCCCGCGCCCCTAATCAGGTAGTGGCTGTAGGCCTGATTTCAGGCCTGCTCCGCATAGGGGG
>NZ_VDFC01000157.1 GCF_008369065.1 Streptomyces apricus
CTTCCCGGGGGCGGCGGGTCCGCCGGGGGAGCCGCCCGTGCACCCCGCGACCAGACAGGCGCCGGCGAGCAGGGCCACGATGTTCGACGGGAGGCGTCCGGCCGTGAGCAGGGCGCGCCCCGCTCCCGCGCGTCTCATTCCTCCGTGCCGAGGAACGCCGAGGTGGAGAAGGTGAGGGCGGGCTCGCGGGCGATCAGGTTCTTCTTCGCGCCCGGGTACACGGCGACCGTGTCCTCGGTGTCCGACGGGTGGGTGCGCACCACCAGGTCCGCCCGGCCGTCGCCGTCGTAGTCGGCCACCGTCAGGACCCGGGTGGTCCCCCGGGCCGGCGGCTGCACGGTCACCATCCCGGTCGTGGACAGCCCGTCCTCGCCGCTCCTGAGGATCCTCAGCTGCGAGCCGCTGGAGACGAGTTCGTCCCGGCCGTCGCCGTCGAAGTCCCCGGCGTCCAGGACCGTGCCGGCGACGGCGAGTTCGCCGCGCAGGGTGCCCGGGACCTCGTACCGCAGGGCCGTGCCGCGCATCGTGCCGATCGCGGCGTCCAGCCCCTTGCCCCGGCCGAACCGGCCGAAGGCGACGTCGATGCCCTTGGGGAGGGCGACCGCGGTGCCGGTGGGGCCCGCCGGACCGCCCCGCACGAGCGAGGAGCCGGAGGTGCCGGTCCCCTCGGCCGTACGCACGAGCAGGTCGTCGTAGCCGTCGCCGTCGACGTCCACGGCCGGCGCGGTCGGTACGTTGCCGGGCGAGGCGACCGGTGCGCCGGCCGCCTTCGGGGCCCCCTTGCGGGTGAAGGGCCCGCGCAGGTGGCTGAGGCGGCCGTCGGAGGCGTGCACGACGAGGTCGGCGGCGCCGTCGCCGTCGAAGTCGCCGCACACCGGCTGGTCCGGCCAGTCGTTGCCGAAACGTGCCTGCGCGGGGATCGTCAGCTTCACGGCCTTGCCGGCCAGCCCCCGGGCCGAGCCGAAGAGGATCTGCAGCGGCACCGGCGGCTGCCCCTGGCCGTCGTACGGCGGATCGGTCGAGACGACGAGGTCGGTGAAGCCGTCCCCGTCGAGGTCGCAGGTCGCCTCGGCGTCGAAGACGGCGGGCAACTGGCCCTTGGTGGCGGCCGCGTGCCGCTCCGGGCTCAGCAACTGCCGTGCGGCGGGGACGAGTCCGTCCGCCGACCCGTAGACGATCCCGATGCCGGCGTCGTCGCCGTGGCTGTCGCGCTTCACCAGGTCGTTGAGGACGAGGTCGCGCCGGCCGTCGCCGTTGAAGTCGTCGTCGGCGGTCTTGCTGCCCCTGCCCAGCGGTACGGGGATCCGCGCGGGGGCCTTGGCGACCGTCACGGGATCACGCCGGGCGGCGTCGGAGCCGTCCCCGCCGCCCGTCCCGCCGCAGCCCGCGAGCAGCAGGGCGCAGCCCGCCACGGCGCCCGCCACCCGTATCCCGCTCTTCTCCATGGCCACGCCAACCTCGACCGCCTCGGGGGACAACAACCTGCACATGATGCGACGGGGAGAGGTCATAAGTCATCAGGGACGGACGTCCGGCGCGGGACCGGTCCGGACGCAACGGTGCGAAGCGCCCGAACCGGTACCGCGGATCCGGCTGACATCGGGGACCCGGTCGGCACCGGGGCTCCGGTCAGGAGTTGCTGCTGTTGGAGCGGCCGAAGAACTCGATCTCGGCGATCGCCACCTGTTTCTTGGCGTCGGCGTGGTAGGCCGACTGCAGGGTGAACCGCACCTTGACGGCCGCGCCGACCCGGAACTTGCGGCGCTGGCCGCCCGCGGTCTGGTCGAGGTTGATGATCCGGGTGCTCGTCTTCCCGTCGGCGGTGGTGATCTTCGCCTCGATGCGGTGCGGGAGGGCCGACTGCTGGAACTGCTCCACCTTGGTCGAGGTGCCCGAGGTGATGATCAGGTCCAGCAGCCGGGTCGGCTGCTCGAAGCGCGCCTCCACCCACTCGCCCTCGCCGGACTGCGAGACCCCCGGCCCCCACCAGGTGTTGTTGAGCATGTCGAAGGCCAGCTGCGGGCTGTGACCGGGGTACGAGCGGGACGCGCGCACGCTGTCCGGGGCGACCGAGGCGCGCTTGGCGAAGTGGTCGCGGGTGGCGTCCACGCCGTCGCCGATGTTGACGACGAGCGTGATGATCAGGCCCAGGACGACGGCGCCGACGACCCAGTTCATGATGCGGCCGAAGCCGCGGCGCAGGCGGGGGCGGTCGCCCGCCCACGGGGTCTCGGTGCCGCGCAGGTTGAGCAGCCGGCGCCACCAGGTCTGCCGCTCCGGCGGGCGCGGGCCGCCCGCCATCGGCATGGCGCAGCGGCCGCAGAAGTGCCGGTCGGGCCGGTTGGGGGTGCCGCACCAGGGGCACGGCGGGCCGGTCTCCGGGCCGGTGACCGGGCCCGGGGCGCGGACCTGGGGGCGGTCCGCGACCGGGCGGCCCGGCAGCACCGGGGCGACG
>NZ_VDFC01000158.1 GCF_008369065.1 Streptomyces apricus
GTGGTCGTCGGCGGGGGTGTGCTGGTCAGCGATCTCCATGCCCCGTATAGAACGCCACCGTCAGGTCCTTCACCAGGGCCTTGCGCTCGTAGTCGTCCAGCTCGACGAGCCCGCGCACGGTCAGCCGGGTCACGGTGTCCTCGACCGAGTCGACGACCGAGGTGAGGACCCGGTCGCGGTGCCGGGCGTCCAGGGCCGCGATCCGGCGGCGCTGCATCACGGCGGCGAACTCGGGCGCGTACTCCACCCCGAGCGGCTGCGCCGAGTAGACCTGCAGGCCCGCCGCCGCCGCGTCCGCCGCCACCAGCCGGGTCAGCGCGTCGCCGACGGCCTCCGTGGTGCACGGGGCCGCGCAGTCCGCCGCGTCCGCCCCGTGCTGCGGGACGTCGGCCGGCAGCTGTGCAAGCACCCGGGCGAGGCCCGCCTCCACGCACTCGCGCAGGTACTGCTGGTGGTCCTCGACGCCGAGCGCGGCCCGCGCGGTGTCGCGCACCCGCCACACGACGAGCACGGTGACGCGCAGCGCGACCCCGTTCGCGTCGACCGCCGGGATCGGGTCGCTGCGCCAGTGCCGCAGCCGTACGTCGATCCGGCGGCGCAGCACCAGCGGGTTCACCCACATCAGCCCGGTGCGCCGGACCGTGCCCCGGTAGCCGCCGAAGAGGCCGAGCACCCAGGCGCGTCCGGTGCGTCCGCGCGCCAGGCCGCCGAACCCGAACAGGGCGAGCGCCCCGCACCCGGCGAGCGCCGCCCACTGGGGCCCGCCGAGCCCGGCGCCGGTGTGCGCCGGCAGACCGAGCGCGTCCACGGCGAGCGGCGGCAGGACACCGGCCCACCAGGACGCCAGGACACCACCGGCCGCCCCGGCGACCCCGGCCAGCACCCCGACCGCGCCCGGCAGCACCCGCGCGGACCGCTCCACCAGGCCGGGGTCGACCTCCGGCGCGGGCCTCGGCGCCAGCGGGGCCGGGGTGCGCCGGGCGATGCGCGGCTGCTCCCCGGTGCCCTTGCGGCGGTTCACGACCGCCGGCGCGAGCGCCACGGACACCGGCCCCGGCTCGTCGCGGAACAGCAGGTGGACCGGGATCTCGGTGGTCGCCTCGTTGTGGATGACCCGGGCCCCGCGGCCGCCGGTGTCGCGCGGGCCCGGCTCCGGCACCCCCTCGGACTCCGGGGAGTGTGAAGTGGTCGTCGTGGTCATACGTGCCTCCGTACCTGCGCGCCGGGAAGAACCGTCAGGAAGAGCGGGGACCGCTGCGGACGTACCCGCGGGAGCGGACGTGCCCTAGGAGAAGAGCCGCCGCCAGGTCTCCGGGCCCGGGTAGCCGTCGGCCGCTCCGCCGCGCCACCCCTGCGAGCGCTGGAACGCCTCGACGTTGCGCCGGTCGCTCTCGCTCCAGCGCGGTCCCGGACCCTGTGTGTAGTGCGTGCCGAACCCCTTCTCCACCAGCCTCTTCCCGAGGCGGGTCACGTACGCGTTGTCGGCGCCGGGCCGGAACGCGGCCCGGCCGGGGTAGCCGGGCACGCCGTGCGAGCCCGCGTCCGTCGACGGAGCCGGCGTCGGGGCCGGGGGCCGCACGGGGGTGCCGGACCCTCCGGCGTTCGCCGGCCTGACGTCCCGGCCCCTGCCGTTCACCAGGTACGACCAGGTCGTCGGCCCCGGCAGCCCGTCGGCGTCGGCGCCCGTCCAGCCCTGCGCCAGCTGGAAGGCGCGGGTCGCCCGCCGGTCCGCGTCCGTCCAGCGCGGCCCCGGCCCCGAGCTGTAGTACGCACCGGCGCCGCGCGCGACGAGCATCCGCCCCAGCCGGGTGACGTACGCGTTGGTCCTGCCGGGCCCGAAGGCGGCCGCGCCGGGGAAGGCGGATCCGCCCGGCGAGGTGATGGGCGTGACCGGGTCCGTGCCGCCCGGGTCCGCGTCCGCCGTGAGCCCCTTGTAGCGGTACGGGAGGTAGCGGGCCGAGTTGCTCCAGTAGGCGTAGGGGGTGGACTGCCGCCGGGCCTTGGGCCGGGTCAGCTCGTACGCGACGTAGCGGCTGCGCGTGTCGTCCGTCCAGCCGCCGAAGATCGTGACGTGCGACCCCTTCTCGGGATCGGCCGGGTTGTGGAAGAGCAGGATGTCCCCGGGCCGGAGTTCGTCCTTGGCGATCCGCACGCCGTACGTGTCGAGGCTGCCCGTCCATTCGTTGCCGCCGAGGTTCCAGGCCATCGAGACGAAGCCGGAGCAGTCCTGGCGGTAGCCGTCGGACCAGTACTTGTTCATGTTGTACGGCACCTGCGCCGCGACCCATTCCTTGGCCCGTTCGATGATCTCGTTCCGGGTGGTGGCGGGGACCTTGACCCCGGCGGGGACGCCGCTGGGACCGTGCAGCGGGGTCGTGCCGCCCTGGGGCGTGCCGGGGTCGTCCGTCGCGGGGACGCCGGGGC
>NZ_VDFC01000159.1 GCF_008369065.1 Streptomyces apricus
GTGCGGGTGGGTGGGGGCTTGTCGCGCAGTTCCCCGCGCCCCTGAAGGGCGCGCCCTGAAGGGCGCCCCCTGCGGGGCGCCCGTAGGGTTAGCGCATTTTGTCCAGGGACTGCCTGGCTCGGCGGGCGTCCTGGAGGCGGCTTTCGTAGGTTGCGCCCAGGGTCAGGAGGAGCAGGCCCGCCAGGGCCGGGGGCGCCCAGCGGGGGAGGGCCCCCATCACCTGGACGAGGTACGGCGCCAGTTCGTGCAGGGCGGTCAGGACCAGCGTGGCGCCGCCCAGCAGGAGCGGGGCCTTCAGACGGTGGCGGACGCCCACCAGGGTCACCACGAGGGACGCGGTGCCCAGCAGCAGCGGGCGCAGCCAGTGCGCGTCGCCCCACATCGCCAGGAGGCTCGGCAGGAGGGTCACCGACAGGCCGGGGCCGTACGCGACCCAGGACGACGCCTGCGCGTCCCGGCTCCTGCGGACGTACCCGACGACCAGCGCCGGCACGGTCACCGGGAGCGTGTACGCCTCGGGAGTGCCGACCTCCCAGGCCGCCAGCCGCACCCAGGCGGCCAGCACGAACAGGGCGGCCGCCGCGTAGCCGGCCTGCCTGCGGTCCTCCCGTACCGCCGTGCCCGCCGCGAGCACGCCGCACAGGGCCAGGACCAGCGCGAGCACGGGCGGTTCGGCGAACGCCAGCTCGATCGCGAGCAGCGCCGCCACGGCGCCCGTGACCTCCACGGACACCTTCAGGGTCGCGTCCGCGAGCCTCGGCGCCAGCAGCGCGGCCGCGGCCGGTACCACCAGGACCAGGAGGGCCGTCTGGTGCGGCTGCCAGCCGAGGGACCCGCCCGTGGCGCACGCGAGCGCGGTGGCGTAGGCCAGCGCGGGGGCCGCCGAGACGGCTCCGGCCGGCTCCTGCCGCCACCGGACGGCCGCCGCCGCGAAAAGGACGGTCAGGCCCGCCAGGACGGCGAGGGTGGCGGCCTCGACGGCCAGCGAGAGGGCGACGAGGTGCAGCGAGCCGAGGAAGGCCAGGGCGAGCAGGGTCGCAGGGAAGGCAGGGAGGGCGGGGAGCCGCTCACCGGCCGGGGACCCGTCGGTGGCGGAGGACCGGTCGGCGGTGGAGACGCGGTCGGCTCCGGAGGCACGGTCGTCGGTGGCGGCGCGGTCGTCGGTCGTGCGGATGTACGCCGCTGCCGTCAGCGCCGCCACCGTGGTCGCCCCGTGCCACAGCAGCGCCGCCCAGTAGGGGAGCAGGAGGACGGCGGGCAGGGTGAGGGCCGTGAGCCAGGCCGACGCCAGTGCCCCGCACCGGGCGAGGGACCGGTGCGGGCCGGTCCGGAACGCCAGGGCCAGGACCGCCGCCACCGCCGCGAGCACCAGCGGGACCGTCTGGGCGGCGGGCGGCCAGGGCGCCGAGACCGTCACCGCGGCACGGGCGTCGGCGGGCGTGGCGGACCACACGCGCGCCGCCCAGCCGGCCGGGCCGAACAGGACCAGGGTGACTACGGGCAGGGTCCATGTCAGGGCCAGCGCCTGCACCGTCGCGGAGGACCACCGCAGGCCGCGGCGCACCGCCGGGGGAAGCCGGGTGCCGCGTACCGCGAGCAGCGCGATGCCGCAGGCCAGGGAGGCCGGGACCGTCCATGCGGTGGGCAGGACCGGACGCAGCACGCCACCCGCCGCGGCGACGGCGATCAGACCGCCGGCCGCTGCCAGGGGAACGGCGGCCCGCGCGGCGGGGGCACGGTGTGCCGCCCCCAGCGCGATCGCCGCGGCGAGGGCGAGGAGCGCCGCCGCACGGGTGGCGGCGCCCGGAGAGGTGGCTTCATAGGCGAGCACGAAGGCCGCCAGGGCGCCCCACGCGCCGGCCCCGTACGCGCCGGCGGCGGCCACGGCGCGTACGGCGGGCAGGGACACCGAGAGGGCGACCGCCGCGTCGAACGCGGCCGTCACCAGCACCGCCGCCGTGAGCGTGTGGTGGCCCCCACCGGCCGCCACCGCCCAGAGCAGCAGCGGGAGCTGGGCCGCTCCCACGGCGGCCGGGAGCGGCAGACGCAGGGCGCCGAGACCGAGGCCGTACGCGGTCCACGCCACGGCCAGCAGTGCCGACGCGGCGGCCGCGTAGCCGGTGCCGTCCACGCCGGGCAGGGCCACCTCGTGCAGGGCGTACGCGTCGAGGATCGTCAGCGCGAGACCCAGGCCCGCCACCGACTCCGCCGTCGAGCGCAGCCCGCGCCGCAGCAGCGGCACGGGTGCGGCGAGCGCGGCCGCGGTGACCGTGCCGAGGACCGCCGACCGCCCGGCGATCCCCAGATGCCCCCAGCTCACCAGGGTGAACGCGATCGCCGCGACGGCCAGCAGGACACCGCCGAGCACGAGCAGCACGTTCTGCACACCCGGCGCCGAGGCCTCGGGGGACCGGGGGAGG
>NZ_VDFC01000016.1:0-19018 GCF_008369065.1 Streptomyces apricus
GAGCCTGCTCGACAGGGACTGTGGGGGAGGGGTTCATGCTGGTCACGGCGCGCACCACCGTACCCGGTGCCGTTGGACGGGCGACGAGGGGAGGGTGCGGGGCGGTCCACACGGACCGTCGCCGCCCCGGAAGCGGGTGTCTCAAAGTGAGACACCCGCTTCCGCTTGTTCCGGGGCAGGCTCGGCATGAGCTCCGTGCCGTTTCGCCGGGGCTCGTACGCAGGTGACGAAAGGTGGACACCATGGCCCTCGCACTGCTCCGGCGGCGGCGGTCCGAACGGGGCCCGGGCTCCGGTGCGACGGGCTTCCCGCTCCCCCTCCCGCCGGGCGCGGGCGCCCTCGGCCGCGAGGTCGTCGACCCCGTGGGCCAGCCGATGGGCGCGGCCGACGTCACGGTCACCGCCCTGGACACGCACCGCGTCGTGGCCCGCGGCACCACCGACCCGTACGGCTTCTTCCTCGCGGCGCTGCCGCCCGGCCGGTACAGCCTGATGGTCGCCGCCGAGGGGCTGCACCCGCACCGCGAGACGGTCGACGTGGCGGCCGGGCCCGCCGCGCCGGGGGAGCCGATCCAGCTCCAGCCGGCCCGCGGGCTCGCACTGCCGTCGCCGGGCACCTGGCTCTTCGACCCGCCCCACACGGCGATCCGGTTCATCGCCCAGCACGTCGGCATGGCGCACGTGCACGGCCGCTTCGAGCGGTTCGAGGGCGGCATCCGGATCGGCGAGGACATGGCCGACTCCTCCGTGCACGTCCGCATCGACGCGTCGAGCATCACCACCGGCAACCGGACCCGCGACGACCACCTGCGCTCCGCCGACTTCCTGGACGTCGCGCGGTTCCCGTACATCGACTTCCAGAGCACCCGGTTCGTCTACCGCGGCGGCAGCCGGTGGACGCTGCAGGGCTCGCTGACGATGCACGGGGTGAGCCGCTCGGTGGCCCTGGACACCACCTACCTCGGCACGGTGAACGGCGGCTACGGCGAGGAGCTGCGCTGCGCCGCCCTGGTCCAGGCGGAGCTGCACCGCGAGGACTACACGCTGAACTGGCGGTCCATGCTGGCCCGCGGGATCGCGGTGGTCGGCCCGACGGTCCGGCTGGAACTGGACGTACAGGCGATGTACCGGACGCATGACACGCCTACGCCCCCGCGGTAGCGCTCCGCTGGGTTGGATTTTCGTCTGCGGGTGCGTTGTGGCTTGGCGCGCAGTTCCCCGCGCCCCTGAAGGGCGCGGTCGTCAAGCCCTGCCTGTCAGCAGGCGGCGGGGGTTCGTTATGCGGAACGCGTACGCCGCCGCGCCGCCCAGGCCGAAGCCCGGGGTCTGCGGGGGTTCGGCGTAGGGGCGGTCCGAGCCCTGGACCACCGCGGCGGTGCCCAGGACGCGGACGACCGCCTCGACCGCGCGGGGGCCGTACGAGGAGGTCTCGACGAAGACGTCCGGGTCGGCCCCGCCGCGGCCCTCCTCGCCGGCGCGGGCCGCGAACCGCTCCCCGTGCAGGGGCGCGAGACCGGCCAGCAGCGCGAAGCACMCCCGCAGCCGCGGATGGCGCGGCCGGCCGAACGCCCGGAACGCGAACCAGGCGGCGTGCATCTGCTGCACGTACGGAACCATCGCGGGCCACCAGCCGGGCTGCCCGGCCGGGTCGGCCGCGGGCCCCGGATGCACGAAGAGCGGGAGGTCCCGCTCCTCCAGCAGGTCGAGCAGCGGGGCGCAGCGCGCGTAGCCGGCCGCGTCCGCCAGGGCGTTCGCCGGGAGCTGCAGACCGGCGAGACCGAGGTCGAGGTACCCGGCCGTCGCCTCGGCGTCCACGTCCCGCACGCAGGCGGCGGCCCAGGCGCCGAACGGCCGGGGCAGCGAGGCCGCGTCCCGGTGGTACGCGTCGAGCAGAGGCCGCGCGTCCGCAGCCGGCAGCCACTCCACGCCGAGCGGGGACGACAGCGACAGGAGCACCCGGCCGAGTCCGTCGGCCGCGGCCAGCTCGGCCCGGCGCGCGGTGTCGTGGTCGGCGCGGACCACCTCGTAGGGCGGTTCACCGGCGGTGTGCAGGGTCCAGCCGTCCAGGAACGGCGGCTCGGAGCGCGCCCGCAGCGCCTCGACGAACGAGTCCGTCCACAGGTGCTGGTGCACGTCGACGTTGGTCACGGAGCTCCCTCCAGCAGGGCGCGCAGGGCATCGAGCACCTCGTCGGACCCCAGGACATCCTCGCTCACCCGGTCCACGTCCGCGCCGCAGGACCGGTCGTCGTCCAGGGGCGGGACGAGCGCGCGGACCGCCCGGTGCAGGAGGGCCGGCCCGCGCCCGAGGACGGCGGGCGCCGCCAGGTCGACCGCCTGCGCGGCGGTCACGGCCTCCACGGCGAGCAGCTGCCGCAGCCGCACGAGCATCGTCGACAGCCGCCGGGCCCCCAGCGAGGCGTTGGTCGAGTCGTCCTCCACACCGTCCGCGCCGTGCCGGGGGTCGGTGCTCACCGGCGTCGACAGCAGGCGGATCTCGGCGACCAGCGCCTGCGCCGTCTTGGCCAGGGGCGCGAACCCCGAACGCTCCGGGCCGTACGGGGACAGATTGGCGGACAGCCCGCTCAGCGCGGGGGCGAGCAGCCGCCGCATGCGTTCCGCGGACAGGGCCGCCGTCTGCGTCAGGGCCAGCGCGAGCGTGTCGAAGGAGAGCGCGAGGGCCGGGGTGTGGAAGTTGCCGGAGGAGAGGATCTCGCCGGGAACGCCCCCCGGTTCGCCGCCGGATACGCCGCTGGGGTCGACGCCGGATTCGCCACCGGTACCGCCGGTGTCTTCGGCGGCGGCCAGGACCACCGGGTTGTCGCCGCTGCCGTTGAGCTCGGGGTCCAGCGCCGCCCCGGCGAAGTCGAGCGCGGCGTGCAGCGCGCCGTGCACCTGGGCCGCGCACCGCAGGCTGACCGGGTCCTGGACCCGGCGGGCCCGCCGCGGATCGGTCAGCTCGCCGCCGTCCAGGAACGCGAGCAGCTCCGCCGCCGCCCGGGACTGGCCGGGAGCCGGACGCAGTCCCAGCACCCGGGCGTCCAGCGGGCTGGTGTTCGCCCGGAAGCCCTCGAAGGTGAGCGCGGTCACCGCCTGGGCCAGGGTGAGGAGGGCCGCCGCCCCGTGCAGTACGAGACCGCCGTGCCCGGCGGCCAGCGGGCTCGCGCTGCACAGCACGTGCCCGTCCTTGGGGCCCAGCTCCGCGGGGGCCAGTCCGGCCCGCCGCAGGGCCGTCCCGCCGTCGAGGACCTCGCCGCGGTGCTCGGCGCGGCCCTCGCCGATGACGACGAGACCGGCGTGGGCCATCTGGCACAGGTCCGAGGCGCCGATCGACCCGGTCCCGGGGATCAGGGGGTGGACCCGTGCGTTGAGCATGCCGACGAGCAGCGGCACGATCTCCGCGCTGATCCCGCTGCCGCCTCCCGCCAGGCCGTTGACACGGGCGACCAGGGCGGCGCGTACGACCGGGACGGGCAGCGGGTCGCCGACCGCGTTGGCCCGGCCGCGTACCGTCCGCACGCTGAAGCGCGCGAGCTCCTCGCGGGGCAGCGCGTACGAGGAGCGGCTGCCGAGCCCCGTCGTGAGTCCGTACGTCGGCACCCGGCGGTCCACCACGTCGTCGACCACCGCGCGCTCGCGCGCCAGCCGCGGCAGCACCTCGTCGGCGAGGACCACCCGGGCACCGCGCAGGGCGACGGCGGCCACGTCCGCGCCGGTCAGCGAGCGTCCGTCGAGGACCACCGGTTCAGCGGGACCCTCCGGTACCGGTTCGGTATCGGTGACCAGTGGTCCGGCGCCGGCGGGGTAGGGGGCCGTCATGAGAACCGCAGCCTCTGCCCGATCCCGCGCTCCCCGGCCTTGGCCAGCACGGCCGCGCCGAGGGCGATGTCGGACAGGGACAGGCCCCGGTGCCAGAAGAGGATCGTCTCGTCCGCCCGTTCCCGGCCCGGCTTGTCACCGGCGACGATCTCGCACAGTTCGCCGTGCAGGGTCGCCTCGCTGAGCCGGCCCGATTCGACGTGCGCGCGCAACGCCCCGAACGGCCCGGACCGGCACTGGCCCCAGTCGTCGACGACGACCTTGTCCATGACGTCGGTGAGGTCCAGGTCCACCGCGCTCATCGTTCCGTACGGGACGACGAGCGCGCCCGGTGCGATCCACTCCGTCCTCAGCAGGGGCTCGGGCCGCTCCAGGCGGGACGCCTCCACGACGATGTCCGCGCCCTCGACGCACGACCGCCAGTCGTCGGTGACGGTCACGGGCTTGCCGAGGTCGTGCTCCAGCCGCTCCGCGAACGCCTTGCGGCTCTCCGGGCGGCGCGAGTGGACGCGGATCTCGTCGAGGTCGAAGAGGTGGTCGAGCAGGCGTACGTTCCAGTACGAGGTGGCGCGGGCGCCGATGTGACCGAGCACCCTGGAGTCCGGGCGGGCCAGGTGCCGGGCCCCCAGCGCGGTCAGCGCGCCCGTGCGCATCTCGGTGATCGCGGTCGCGTCCAGCACGGCCAGCGGCATGCCCGTGCGCGGGTCGAAGAGGTTCAGCAGGGCCATCTCGGAGGGCAGACCTGATTTGTAATTGTCGACGTAGTCGCCCACGATCTTGACGCCGGCCATGCCGAGCGGGGCCACATAGCCGCGCAGGACGTTGAAGTGGCCGTTGAAGGCGGGGTCGGGTGTGAGATGGACCCGTGGTTCGATGACCGTCTCGCCGTGACCCTGGGCGAGTAGTCCCTGTTCGACGGCGTCCAGGATCTCGGTGTCGGTCAGTTCCAGCTGCTCGATGTCCGAACCGTTCAGGAAGGTGAACAGAACAGGGTCAAGGGTGGACATACCGGGCGTCCTCTCGCTTTCTTCGGACGAACGTAATGCCCCGTTTACAAAAGGGGATTGACTGTAATTCAGTCACGAACAACTCTGCATGACGATATGCAGTCGGGTAAGGGGCAACTTTGATCAGATTCGACGCGGTGAGCAAAAACTATCCCAACGGCACCACAGCCGTGGACGGCCTCTCCCTTGAGCTGGCCGAGGGCGGCCTCACGGTCCTGGTCGGCCCCTCCGGCTGCGGCAAGACCACCACCCTGCGGATGGTCAACCGCATGGTGGAGCCGTCGGCCGGCACGGTCAGCCTGGGCGGCCGGGACATCCGGGAGGTGGCCGCCCCCGAGCTGCGCAGGGGGATCGGCTACGTGATCCAGCACGCCGGGCTCTTCCCGCACCGGACCGTCCTGGACAACGTCGCGACCGTGCCGCTGCTGCTCGGCTGGGGCAAGAAGAAGGCCCGCTCGCGCGCTGCCGAGCTGCTGGAACTGGTGGGGCTGCCGGCCACGATGGCCAAGCGCTACCCGTACCAGCTCTCCGGCGGGCAGCAGCAGCGGGTCGGGGTGGCCAGGGCGCTGGGCGCGGACCCGCCCGTCCTGCTGATGGACGAGCCGTTCAGCGCGGTCGACCCCATCGTGCGGGGGGAGCTGCAGGCCGAGTTCCTGCGCCTGCAGAAGGAGCTGCACAAGACCATCGTCTTCGTCACCCACGACATCGACGAGGCGATCAAGCTCGGCGACCACATCGCGGTGTTCCGGACCGGCGGCAAGCTCGCCCAGTTCGACACCCCGGAGAAGCTGCTCGAACACCCCGCCGACGACTTCGTGGCCGACTTCGTCGGACAGGACCGGGGCATCCGGCGGCTCTCCTTCGTCCAGGCGTCCGGTCTGCCGCTGCGCGAGGGACCGGTCCTGCCGGTCACCGCCCCGGTGGCCGAGGCCCGGGCGCTCGGCGAGCCCTGGGTGCTCGCCGTCGACGCCGCCCGCCGGCCGCTCGGCTGGGCCGCCACCGACGACCTGCCGTCCGGCGGCACGCTGACGGACGCGACGCTCGTCCCGCTGGGCCACACGTTCAGCCTGACCGGCGACTCGGCGCGGGCCGCCCTCGACGCGGCCCTGCTGTCCCCGTCCCGCCTCGCGGTGGGAGTGGACGCGCAGGGCGCGGTCGCGGGGGTCGCGGACGCGTACGAGCTGTCGGCGGCGATGGCACGGGCCACGACGCTCACCGACGTGCCCGCCGACGCCGCGACGGCGCCCGAGCCGGGCGCGTCCGCCGCGAGCACGACGCCAGCGGGGCTCACCAAGGGTGACGCCGGCGAGAGCGGTCCGGAGAAGGACGGCGGCGCGGGCGGTGACGGGCGATGAGGGACGGCGAACCACTCGTACGGTGGGCGTGGATCGGCGACCACGTCGACGAGCTGGCCCACTACACCGGCGTCCACCTGCGCCTCGGCCTCCTGCCCGTGCTGTTCGGGCTGATCATCTCCGTACCGCTGGGCATGCTCTGCCACCGCTACCGGTGGGTCTACCCGCCGACCCTGACCGCGGCCAACGTGCTGTACTCCATCCCGTCGCTGGCCCTGTTCATGATCTTCGTCCGCTACACGGGCCTGACCGAACGCACGGTCATGATCCCGCTGACCCTCTACACGCTGTCCGTCCTCATCCCGAACGTCGTGGACGGACTCGCCTCGGTGCCCGACCCGGTACGGCAGGCGGCCACCGCTATGGGCTTCAGCACGGTCCGCCGGGTCGTCCAGGTCGAACTGCCGATCGCCGTGCCCGTCGTCGTCGCCGGCGTACGGGTCGCCGCGGTCTCCTCCATCAGCCTCGTCGCGGTGGGACAGCTGATCGGACAGGGCGGCCTCGGCTACTACATCACCCGGGGCCTCCAGCTCGACTTCCCCACCCCGATCATCACCGCGACCGTACTGATCATGCTGCTGGCCCTCGCCACCGACGCCCTGCTCGTCCTGGCACAGCGGCTGCTCACGCCCTGGGCGCGCGGCAAGGGGGCGAAGGCGTGAACGACCTCGTGAACCAGATCCAGCTCGTCGGCGACTGGCTGACCTCGTCCGAGCAGTGGCACGGCGACGACGGCATCCCGCACCGCCTCGCCGAGCACCTCACCTACAGCGGCCTGTCGCTGCTGTGCGCGACGGTGATCGGGCTGGCCTTCGGCCTGCTGGTCGGGCACACCGGCCGCGGCGCCTTCGCGGTGGCCACCGTCGCGAACCTCGCCCGCGCGATCCCCACCTTCGGCCTGGTCGTCCTGGTGGTGACCCTCGCCGGGCTCAGCACCGCCCCCGTGCTCGTCGCCCTGGTGGCGCTCGCGGTCCCGCCGATCCTCATCAACACCTTCGAGGGGGTCCGCGGCGTCGACCCCGACGCCCGGGACGCCGCGAAGGGGATGGGCATGACCGGCTGGGAGGTCCTGCTGAAGGTCGAGGTGCCGATGGCGCTCCCGCTGATCCTGCTCGGCCTGCGCGTCGCCGCCATCCAGGTGGTGGCCACGGCCACCGTCGCCGCGTACCCCGGTCTCGGCGGCCTCGGCCGGTACATCGTGGACGGGCTCTCCCGCAACGACTACGAACTGGTCATCGGCGGCTCCGCCGTCGTCGTGGCGCTGGCGCTCGTCGTCCAGGCCGCCTTCACCGCGCTCCGGCGCGCCGTCGTCTCGCCCGGTCTGCGGCCGGCGGTGACCAAGCCCTGAGCGGGCCCGTACCCGCGCGTCCGGACCACCGACAACTTCCGTACTTGATGTGCCTGATGCACCTGATGTGCCTGATGCACCTGAGAAGGGAAACACCATGAAAGCCACGTACCGTACCGCCGCCTTCGGCATCGTCGCCGCGCTCGCCCTGACCGTCTCCGCCTGCGGCGGCGACGACGGCGGTGACGACAACCCGCTGTCGGACAGCAGCGGCGACAGCGGTGGCGGCGGCAAGACCGTCGTCGTCGGCTCGGCCAACTTCCCCGAGAACCAGCTGCTCGCCGAGATCTACGCCCAGGCCCTGGAGGACAAGGGCGTCAAGGTGACCCGCAAGTTCGACATCGGCGCCCGCGAGGTCTACTACGACCAGGTCGTCAAGGGAGGCATCAGCGTCTTCCCCGAGTACAACGGCGCCCTGCTGTCCACCGCGGTCGACAAGAAGAGCACCGCCACCGGCACGGAGGAGATCAACGCCGAACTGAAGGAGAAGCTCCCGAAGTCGGTCGAGATCCTCGACTCCGCGGCGGCCGAGGACAAGGACTCGGTCACGGTCACCTCCGAGACCGCCGACAAGTACAAGCTCAAGACCCTCGCCGACCTCAAGCCCGTCGCCAAGGACCTGACCATCGGCGCCGGCTCGGAGTTCAAGACCCGCACCCAGGGCGGGGTGGGCCTGAAGTCCGTGTACGGGGTCGAGTTCGGCAAGTTCCAGCCGCTGGACGCGGGCGCCCAGAGCACCCTGCTGAAGCTGCTCAAGGACGACAAGGTCCAGGCGGCCAACCTCTACACGACCGACCCCGCCATCATCGAGGACAAGCTGGTCGTCCTGGAGGACCCGAAGAACCTCTTCTCCTCGCAGAACGTCACGCCCCTCGTCTACAAGTCCGCGGTGGACGACAAGGCCAGGTCGGCGCTGAACGCCATCTCCGCCAAGCTCACCACCGAGGACCTGCTGGAGATGATGAAGAAGCTCGTCAACGACAAGGAGGACTCCTCCGACGTGGCCGAGGAGTGGCTGAAGTCGGCCGGCCTCGCCGGCTGACCCTCTCGCCGGTTCCGGCCCGCCGCTCCCGGTGCGGTAAGGTTCACCTGCGTCTTCTCCCGCGGTTCACTGCGGGGACACCACGGGACGCATCGGGACGTGGCGCAGCTTGGTAGCGCACTTGACTGGGGGTCAAGGGGTCGCAGGTTCAAATCCTGTCGTCCCGACTTTACGAAGTCGCAGGTCGAAGGGCCCGCCGAAGGTATTCGGCGGGCCCTTCGACGTGTTCTCGGGGACCGTGTGGGGACCAGGGATCACGAGTGGTCCTGACCCTCACATGAGGGCGCGCAGCTCCGCGGCGGTGGCGGTGATGATGTCGGCGAAGGACTGCTGGGCGGCGTCGTTGCGGGCGTCCACCCAGCGCAGGAACCCGACGCGGAAGACGGTGACCGCGCTGTGGGCGGCCAGGTCGGCCACCGGCTCGCTCACGCCACGTGTACGCAGCGCCCGGTACGTCGCCGCGGTCATCGCCGCCGACTTGAGCAGCTCGCGTTCCCTCAGCGGGGGAGTGGCCTCGACGACCCGGGCGCGCAGCGCGGCGTAGTCGCGGCGTTCTTCCAGCAGGGCGGCGCCCGCGCACATCCCCGCCAGCGCGGCCTCGTGCGGCGTGGCGTGCTCGGGGGCGGCGAGGACGCCGTCGTGCATGGCCTCGTCCATCGGCGTGCCCGCGAACAGGACTTCACGCTTGTCGGGGAAGTGCCGGAAGAACGTGCGCTCCGTCACCCCCGCGCGCTCGGCTATGTCCCCCGCGGAGGTCTGCTCGTAGCCGCGTTCCGCGAACAGCTCCAGCGCCGCACGCTGCATGCGCCCGCGCGCGTCCGGCTCCCAACGACCCATGCCGATCAGCATACGCGATGACAGTCACTGACATGACGTGTTAGCTTCGATGTCAGCATCTGACATCAGGAAGGGCCATCATCATGCGTGTCTTCGTCACCGGTGCCTCCGGCTGGATCGGCTCCGCCGTCACCGACGAGCTTGTCGCCCACGGCCACGACGTACTGGGGCTCGCCCGCTCCGACGCCTCCGCGGCCGCGCTTGAGAAGCGGAACGTCACCGCCCACCGGGGCAGTCTCGACGACCCCGACAGCCTCGCCGCGGGCGCGGAGGCTGCCGACGCCGTCATCCACCTCGCGTTCAAGCACGACTTCTCCGACTACGCGGGCGCGGGGCGCGCCGAACGCGCGGCCGTTCAAAGGATGCTCGATGCCATGGAGGGAAGCGGCCGGCCGTTCCTGCTTGCCTCCGGCCTCGCACACCTCACCCCCGGCCGTTCCGCCACGGAGGACGACGCCTCGCCCCACTGCACCGCCGACTCCGTACGCGGCGGCAGCGAGAACCTCGCCCTGTCCTACGCCGACCGAGGCGTCCGGCCGGTGGCGCTGCGCTTCGCCCCCACCGTGCACGGCACGGGCGACCACGGATTCGTCTCCGTGCTGGCCGACATCGCCCGCACCCGCGGCGCCGCCGGGTACATCGGCGACGGTTCCTCCCGCTGGGCGGCGGTCCACGTCGCCGACGCCGCGCGCCTGGTCCGGCTCGCGCTCGACGCGGCTCCCCCCGGATTCCGCGTGCACGCGGCCGCCGAGGAGGGCGTTCCCTCGCGCGACATCGCCGCCGCCCTCGGTGACTTCCTCGGCCTGCCCGCCGTGTCGGTCCCGCCCGAGGAGGCCGCGGAGCACTTCGGCTGGATCAGCCACTTCTTCGGCGCCGACCAGCCCGCGAGCAGCGCGCGCACGCGTGACCTGCTCGGCTGGACACCCACCGGCCCGACGCTGCTCGACGACATCGCCGCGGGCGCGTACAAGTAACACCACGGGCCGCGGGCGCGTACGAGTAGCGCCACGGGCCGCGGGCGCGTACAAGCAGCACCACGGGCCCACGGGCCGCGGCTGGCACACACGCGTCCATCGGCCCCCACCTGCAAGAGACCCTGCCCTGCTGCCGTGCCCAGTGGTGGGTCTGATCCTGCATAGAGAGCCGCAGTAAGGTGGCCCATAGGGCATCGGCGTTCCCTATGGGCATCGGAGGCCGGACGAATGAACCTGCGGCAGTACGAATACGCTCTCGCCGTTGCCGAAGAGGGCTCCATGACGGCGGCGGCGGAGCGCCTGCGCGTCACCCAGCCGTCCCTGTCGCAGCAGATCGGCGCCTTGGAGAAGCACCTCGGGGTGAAGCTGTTCACTCGCACCCCGACCGGGGTCACGGTGACGGTGGCCGGGCGGGCCTTCCTCGCGGAGGCGCAGATCGCGACGACCGCGTCCCGGCGGGCCGTCACGGCTGCCCGTGCCGCCAACGGGGAACTGGCGGGCGAAGTGATCATCGCCGTCCACATGGGTCTGGGCGCGCGGCAGCTTCCCCAGGCGCTGGGGCAGCTTCGCTTTCGCCATCCGCAGCTGCAGGTGACGCTCCACGAGGAGCCCGACCCCGCGGACATGGAACGACTCGCCCGCCAGGGCGTCCTCGACATGGTTCTCGTGCACCGCGTCCCCGCCGGCTGCGCGTTCGACGTGCACGCTCTCGGCGAGGAGTCCTACGTCGCCGTGCTGCCGGAAGGGCACCCGCTTCTCGCGGACGGCGCGGCCCTGCGCCTGGAGGACTTGGCGTCGGAGGGATGGATCCGGTTCCGGCGCGCCAGCCTGCTCGACGACTACCTCGCCCGTCTGCTCGCCGATGCGGGCCTCAGCCCGCACACGGTGGCCCGGGCGTCCCAGATCTCCACGGCGGTGCGGCTCGTGGCCCAGGGCCTCGGTGTCACCGTGGCCCCGGCCTCGGCCATCCCCGAGGGCTTCGAAGAGCTGGCCCGTCCGCTCCTGCCTGCCTTGACCGAACCTGTCCTCGTCGGTGTGCGCCGCCATGCGAGTCCGGCGGAGACGGCCGTGCTCGACCATTTCAACCAGCAGAACTGGTCGGGCATGGACCTTCTCACCCGGTCCGCTTCTGCTTCCGTTTCTGCTTCCGCTTGAGCGCTCGCTCGCCCCGCCATCGGGCCTGCTCCGAGACCTCGCCCAGCTAACCGTGCCCGGCTAACCGCGCTCGGCTGACCGCGGCCGCGATCCGCTGCTCGTGCGCGCCCTCGTGACCCAGCCACCCAGCCACCCGGTGGCCCGCAGCCCTAAGGCATAGAGGATGTCAATACAGGTCATGCAGTGAGACTATTTTCTTCTATGGCCGATCGGTCCTATCGTGGCACGCACCCAATGCCCTAAGGCAGCCGCCGATATCGGAAGACCGCGGAGCAGCGGTTTTTCTCGGCTGTCGGCAAGCCCTGTGGTGCCAGTTGCGGAAACAGCAGTCGACGCATTCCTGCGTCCGGTGCCGACTGCCTCGACCGAAGGAGAAAACTATGCGCCTCAAGAACAAGGTGGCCCTCGTCACGGGCGGAAGTGCGGGGCTCGGGCTGGCGATCGCCCAAAGGTTTGCCGCGGAAGGTGCCCACGTCTACATCACGGGGCGACGGAAGGAGGCGCTCGACGCGGCGAAGGCTTCCATCGAGGGACGTGTCACCGCCGTTGTCGCGGATTCCACCGCGTCGGCCGATCTCGACGATCTGGTCGAGGCCATCCGTCAGGAGAGCGGGCACCTCGATGTAATCGTCGCGAACGCGGGCAGTGTCGAGCGGATGAACTTCGGGGACGTGACCGAAGACCACTTCGACCGCACCTTCGACCTCAATGCCCGCGGCACGCTGTTCACGGTCCAAAAGGCGCTGCCGCTTCTGCGAACGGGCGCCTCGATCGTCCTGCTGGGATCGATCACGGCGTTCAAGGGGGACCCGGGGGCGGGTACTTACAGTGCGTCGAAGGCCGCCGTGCGCTCTTACGCGCGTACGTGGGCGGCGGAATTCGCCGACCGGGGGCTTCGGGTCAACGTGCTGAGTCCGGGACCGATCGACACGCTCATCATCGATGGACAGGCCGAGTACTTCGGGCAGGATCCAGCGGCCCTCCGGACCTGGATGAGCAACCTTGTCCCGATGGGCCGCCTCGGGCTCCCCGAGGAGATCGCCCATGGTGCACTGTTCCTCGCCTCGGACGAGAGCAGCTTCATGACGGGTTCGGAGCTCTGCATCGACGGCGGTATGGCGCAGGTGTAACCCGCCCCGCTCCGCCCGGAGCGGAACCGGGCCACCGGGATCGGCGCGACGGAAGATCACCGATGCTCTCGCGTACGGGGTCCGGATCGGCCGCTCCGCACGGTCCAAGGAAAAGAAGCGGACGACGATCGCAGAGGGCGCCGTGCCGCCCGCGCCGGCCTGATGACATGTGCGCTCGCCGGGAACACCCTGCACATCACCATCAGGCCGCCGCAGGCGGGAATTGACATTCCCTTGCGCTGTCACTCGTCGTGCGGAACCCGATGGCCACTCCTGGGAGTCGCCCTCAGTCGGTGACTCAATTCAACCCAATTAAACCCAATTTAATGGGAAGGTGTCTGATGCGGTTTTTGGCTGTCCACGGTGGCTGCCATGGAGCATGGGCCTGGGATTTCGTGAAACCCGAGATGGCGAAGCTGGGCCACGAGATGGTCGCGGTGGATCTTCCCGGTCACGGAAACAGAATCGACGAAACAGCCACACTCGAATCCTATCGGAAGGCTGTCGTCGAACTCATGGAACCCGGCGACGTGCTCGTCGGACATTCGTCCGGCTGTGTGATCGCCATACTTGCCGCGAACGAGCAGCCGGATCTGGTTTCGCATCTCTGCCTGGTGGCGGGCATTCTCCCCGTCGAGGGAATGCCGCTAGCTTTTGAGAGGGAGTCGGCCGACCCTGGAGCCGGTGAAGATCTGCACGCCGAAAACGGTGCGAAGCTGGAAACCTACATGCGGATGACCGAAGGAGGCGAGGCGTTCTACTTCGAACGCCCCGGCGCGGTTGCGGCGTTCCACAACGATTGCTCCGAAGATCTCATCGACTGGGTTTTCCCAAAACTCGTTCCGGAGCCGTTGGCGCCTCTGTCGGTCCCCGTGTCGGTCCCGAACTTCTGGAAGCAGCACGACCTCTCGCGTAGTTTCATCATGGGCCTGCGGGACACGACCTGCTTCCCCGCGATGGCGCGCCTGCAGGCGGAGCGCCTCGGAGTGGTCCCGCTGGAGATCGATGCAGGGCACTCACCCTGGCTGAGCCGACCGGCCGAATTCGCGAGGCTCCTGGTCGCGGCGACGAAAACCAAGCCCGTCGGACCACTTGTCTCGACATCCCTGCATGCCACGCCTGAACAGACCGAGGCTCCGGCGGTGTGAGCCTGAGGTGCGAGGCCCAGTACTAAAACGCCAGTAGGGCCGCGGAAAGGTTCACCTGCAGTGGGACACCCCTCGCGGCCGGGACGACGAAGGCACGGGATGGACCGCCCACGCCGGCAACACGAACGGCACCACCGTCGGCCGGACCCTCGTCGCCGCGGCCACCGGCACCGTCAAGCCCCTGTTTGTCACCTCCGGCACCAACCGGAGCGCCGGCGCCTACATGTGGGTGTCCGCCGACGACCAGACCCGCTGGACCGACTACCGGGACATCCACGCGGCTTCGCCGCGTAGTGGCCGAGCGTGTGGGGCCCGCGACCGTGGAGCCGCCTTTTCGGGCCGTGCTGCGCGGACGGCTCAAGCGGCCGGGCGGCTACCACCGGGCGCGGGCGGCGACCGCACGGCCTCCCGCGCCGCACACATCCCCCGCCTCGGATCCTGGCTCAGCCAGGCCTTGGGCGAACAGGTCCGGTACGGGTCCGGCATCGCAGGCCCCGACGACACCCGACAGCGTGCTTCTGAGCGACAGCGTGTTGGAGAAGAGGGAGCGTAACTACGGCCTCGGGGAACATCCGTACAGCCGTATGCAGTGGGTCAGGACAGAGGGTGCAGCCAATGGGCCTCCAGTTCCCCCTCGACCAGGTCCGTGATGGCGGCGAAGTACGTCTGCATGAACGGCTGCGAAACGTGCGCCAACAGGTGGGCACCGGAGGACCAGCGCTCGTAGAAGGCGAAGGCTCCCGGCTGGTCCGGCGTGGTGTGCACCACGTACTGCTCGTATCCGTCCTCCTTGCGGGTGAGGCCGATGATCGCCTGGATCTCGCTCAGCATCCGGTCCTCCTCGCCCGCCTTGGCCCGGGCGTATCCGTATACCGCGACCGGCGTGTCCGAGGCGAGGACGGCGGCGGGGATGAGGCCGTCGGGTGTGGTGTCGTCAGTGCTCATGAGGTCCTACTCCGTAGTGGTCGGTTCCACCGGTGTTGGTGGCCGGCTGCTGGAGTGTAAAAGTTGACGTTAACGTCAAGGGCAAGTCGGGCGATGTGGCCCGGGACGGCCCGGCAGTGACCGGGACCCGGAGGCATGCGGAGCAGAGGGAGTCACGGGATGCGTATCGGCGAGGTGGCATCGGCCGCGGGAGTGAGCACGCGGGCGCTGCGCTACTACGAGCAGCAGCAACTCATCGTGTCGAGCCGCAGCGCAGGCGGGCAGCGCCTCTACGCCCCGGACACGGTCGAGCGGGTGCGGTGGATCCAGCTCCTCTACGCCGCCGGTCTGAGCAGCCGGACGATCGTGGAGTTCCTGCCGTGCGTGCACAGCGGTATCGCCGGCCCGGAGATGATCGCCCGGCTTCGCGCGGAGCGGGACCGCCTCGACGAGCACATGCGGGACCTTGCCGCCACGCGGGCCCGACTGGACTCTGTCCTCACCGCAGCTGAGTTCGGTGCGGCGCAGTCGGCTGGCGAGGCGGCGGGGGTCTGAGGCTCGACCCGTACGCCTCGTCCATAAGCCGGCGCCCGGACCTCAACGGTCCAAGCCGTCCGCACACTGCTGACCTGCAGCTCCTCAGGATGAAAGAGGCTCACTCACGGCAGATGCCGAGCGTGAGTCGGAAGTGGACGCTGCCTCAGCACGGCACGAGGACCTGAAGCAACCCGCACGTACAGAATTACAAATACACAAAAAGGTAAAAAATGGATGAAAACTAGGTATCGGCGCGGCCGTACAGGAGACCCGTTCGGCCTCAATCGGTCACGTCAGTGCCCGTCCGCTTCTAAGCGGTCGGGCACCTGAAAGGAGTCTTCTCATGGCCAACGTCAACGTTGCCCTACACGTACAGATCGAGGCCCGGCCCGGCAAGGAGGAAGAGGTCGCCGCTTTTCTCCGCGATGGCCTTGCCGTCGTGCAGGACGAGTCCGGCACCGTAGCTTGGTTCGCGGTACGCGTGAGCCCGTCCACCTTCGCCATCTTCGACGCCTTCCCCGATGGCGACGCACGCCAGGACCACCTCGGCGGCCGCCTGGGCAGTGCCCTGATGGAACGAGCCGATGAACTGTTCGCTCGACCGCCTTCCATCGAACAACTCGACGTCCTAGCCCACAAACTCCCTTGAAACCGGAGCTGCCTTCGGGGGGCGGCCTCGAACGTAGTTTCTTCGCTCGCGCGGTTCATCACGGCGCAGCTGTCGACGTCGTCTTGAGTCGGCGCCAGGCGGCTGGCTCAGGCTGACTGGTGCGACGCCCGGTCGGGTGCGGGGTGAAGGCGTCGGCGGTCCCCGCGCTCCCGCATTCCCGCGCCCACGTGCTGCCCCCTGCACGTCCTGCTCCGGCTCCTAGCTCGTGGACCGACGAGTCCCGCTCGCCCATCAAGGCCGCCACGCGTCGCCATTCGGCATGCCGGGCCACCCGCTGCCCGGCCACGTACTGCGGGTCGCCTTCCTAGGAACCGTGGTTGGGCAGACGGGGGTGGACGCGTCGCCGAGGCAGGTCTTCAAGTGCTGCGCTCAGACGGGAAGTTCGGTGATGCCGAGGGTGAACTCCAAGTGCCCCATCCCGTGGTTGGCGAGGCCCACCGTGACCACGCCCGCTCCTTCCAGCCGGTGCGCCATTGTCAGGCCGCCGACGTCCAGCGGGCGCATCCCGAGGCTTTTGACGAACGCCTCCACCTGCGCCTTGGCCTGCACGTCGTCGCCGGCGACGAAGACATCGGGCCGACCCTTATCCAGGACCTGGCGGAAGACGGTGTTGAACGCCTTCACCACGCCGGCGCCGGCCGGGGCCACCTTGGCGACCTCCTGCGCGATCGAGGTCTCCTCGCTGTGGGCCAGCCCGTCGAACGTGGCGTTGAAGGGGTTGCTGATGTCGACGATGACCTTGCCCGCGAGAGCGTCCCCGTACTGGACGACGGCCGGCACGACACCGTCGTGCAGCAGGGCCACGATGACGATGTCCCCGGCCGGGACGGTGCCCCATTCGCCCGTCGTGGCGCCGCCGCCGAGAGTTGTGGCCAGGTCGGCAGCCTTGGACCGGTCGCGGCCCATGACCTGGACGGTGTTGCCGCCCGCTATCGCCCGCGCGCCGAGGGTGCGGGCCATGTTCCCGGTGCCGATGATGCTGATGCTGCTCATGAGATGTCCTGCCTCGGTGGTGTGTCGTTCGGTTCAGACGGCGGTGGTGCCGCCGTCGGCAACGAGTTCCATGCCGTTGATGTAGCTGGAGTCGTCGGAGGCGAGGAAGAGGGCGGCGGTGGCGATCTCGCCGGGGCGGCCCATCTGACCGCGGGGATGAGGGACTCGAACTGGCGCTTGGTGGTCTCGTCGAAGAGCTCTTCCTGCTTGGCGGTGGCGACCTGGCCGGGGATCAGGACGTTGATGCGGATACGGCGGTCCTTGAGTTCGTTTAGCCAGATGCGGGCCCATGCCTGCTGGACGGCCTTGCTGCCGGCGTAGACGCTCCCGCTCCCCGGTGGTGCCCCACCTCAGCGCCAGTCACGGCCCACGCCGAGCCGTAGTGGACGCAGCATGCTCACACCCGACCAGAGCGGCCAGCGTGCTCGGCCGGGAGCGCCCTGCAAAGGCGCACTCCGTCGAACCGGCGAAGACGGCTGCCAAGCCCAGGCCCATACGCATCCGGATGCAGCCCCGTACGATCCGAGTGGCCCCCACAGCCTTGCGCTGACCGAGGGATGAGCGGGGTACGTCCCGAAGCGGCTTCCGACCTGGCCTAGCCTGGCCTGGCCAGGCCTCGGATTCTGACATCGCCGACCAGTGCAGTTGCCGCCGTGAGGATTCCGATCCAAAGAGGTCCGTCGGCCACGCGCAGATCCTTTCCTGAACTCAGTTCGGAGCGAGGTCTCTTCACGGGGTGTGAGGCTGGCCGCGGACCGTGTCGCGGAAGGCGATGGGGGTCTGCCCGGTGCCCCGGTGGAAGAACTTGCTGAAGTGTGTCGCGTTGGGGAAGCCGAGATGGCCGGCGATGCGGGCGGCGCTGTGGTCGCTGTGGGCCAGGAGGCGTTTGGCCTCCAGGATCACGCGGCGGTCGATGAACTCCTTGGCGCCGAGCCCCGCGGCGTTGAGGGTGGCACGGGAAAGCGTGCGGGGCGAGTAGCCGAGGGCGTGGGCGTAGTCCTCCACGCGGCGCGTGCGCGCGAAGTCCTGTTCGACGGCGTCGCGGAAGCGCAGGTAGGTGGAGTCGGGTTCGGGGGTTGGTGGGCCGGCGGGTGCGGTGAGGTGGGTCAGGCGCAGCACGAGATCCCGTTTTCACCTCACCCCCTGTTCCGCAAGGAGAACTGTCATGAGCGACGCCAAGAACACCGTCCTGACCGCCACCGGTGAGCTGTTCGGTAAGAAGGATCCGGCCGCGGTCGACCACTGGGTCGCTGCCGACTACACGCAGCACAGCGCCCTGGCCGCCGACGGCCCCGAGGCCCTGCGCGCGCTGGTCGCCTCCCTCGGTGACGACTTCCGCTACGAGGGTGCCCGGGTCATCGCCGACGGCGACCTGGTCGCCCTGCACGGCACGTACCACGGATTCGGTCCGGACCCGCTGGTCGCCTTCGACATCTTCCGCGTCGACGCCGACGGCAGGCTCGCCGAGCACTGGGACGCCCTCACCCCGCTGGTGAAGGACACCGCCTCCGGCCGCTCGCAGACCGACGGTCCCACCGAGGTGGCCGAGCCCGCCAGGACCGAGGCCAACCGCGCCCTGGTCACCGAGTTCGCGCAGAAGGTCCTGGTCGGCGCCGACTACTCGGTCCTCACCGACTACATCTCCACGGAGACGTACGCCCAGCACAACCCGGAGGCCGCCGACGGCCTGGACGGGTTCGGGGCCGCCGCCGCGCAGTGGGCCGAGCAGGGCAAGAACCTCCGCTACACGAAGGTCCACAAGGTCATCGCCGAGGGCGAGTTCGTCCTGACCCAGTCCGAGGGCGAGTTCGGTGTCCCGGTCGCCTACTACGACCTGTTCCGTGTCGCCGACGGGAAGATCGTCGAGCACTGGGACGTCATCGCCCCGGTCCCGGCCGAACTTCCGCACACCAACGGCCTGTTCTGACGATCCCTCCCCGCCCGGTGCGGCCCGCCCTCTCCGAGGTGGGGCCGCACCGGGCCCTCCCTCACCACCGGGGAACTCTTGTGCCCACTCCCGCCCTCAAGCTCGCCGACTATCGCGCAGCGATCGCCCTGGACGATCCGTTCCCGACCACCCC
>NZ_VDFC01000016.1:19118-20711 GCF_008369065.1 Streptomyces apricus
TCCCCGACCCCGCCATATCCGTGCCACCGGCCCACCTGGTCCGCACCGCGCTGTCCCGGCTGAGCAAGGACCCGGCCACCACGGCGCCGGGACCGGAAGCGGGCGACGCGGACCAGCTCGACGACGCGACCGCCCGACGCCTGCTGCGCACGCTCCTCACCGTCCGCCCACCGGGCCCTCTCCCGGCAGACGTGCCCCACCTGCTGGACGCCCTCCTGAGCAGCGAGCGCGAGGCCAAGACCGTGACGGACCCGAACCGCCTTCCCTGCATCGCCGAGGAACTCCCCGGCACAGTCCCCGGGACAGCCCTCGGCACGGTCACGGCCTATCCGGCCGCGGGACGCACGGTGCTGTGGCAGGGCGACATCACCGCGCTCGGCGCGGACGCGATCGTGAACGCCGCCAACAGCGCGATGCTCGGCTGCTTCGTCCCGCAGCACCCGTGCATCGACAACGCCATCCACAGCGCGGCGGGCCCCCGCCTGCGCGACGACTGCCACACGATCATGACCAGGCAGGGCCATCCGGAGGCGACCGGCACCGCGAAGATCACCCGCGGCTACCACCTGCCTGCCCGCTACGTCCTGCACACCGTCGGCCCCATCGTCGACGGCCCCCTGCGCCCGACGCACGAGCACCTCCTCGCCGCGTCCTACCGGGCCTGCCTCGACCTCGCCGCCGAGGTGCGGGACATCCGCACCGTGGCGTTCTGCGGCGTCAGCACCGGTGTTTTCGGCTACCCCAAGCAGTCCGCGGCCCGCACCGCCCTGGACACGGTGGCCGACTGGCTCGACGCCCACCCCGGACGCCTGGACCGCGTGATCTTCAACGTGTACGCACCCGACGACCGCGCCGCCTACCTCAACGCCCTGACCGGAGAGTCCGCCACACGATGAACCACCAGCCCGCCGCCCTGCACACGCAGGCCGCGACCCTTCGCGCCTGGCTCGCCGAGGCCGACCGCGTCCTCATCACCGCCGGCGCCGGACTGAGCGCCGCCGCCGGCTACGACTACGGCGACACCGACCGCTTCCAGGAACTCTTCCCCGCCCTGTACCGCCTGGGCCTGCGCTCCCGCTATCTCGTCGGCGTGCCCCTGCCGTCCGCCCTGCTGTGGGGATACTGGGCCGTCCACATCGACGACATCCGCTACAGCTCCGCCCCCAACCCGCTCTACCAGCGGCTGCGCAGCATCGTCGGGGACAAGGACCACTGGGTGATGACCTCCAACGTCGACGCCCTCTTCCCCCGTAACGGCTTCGCGGCGGACCGGGTCTTCACCCCGCAGGGCGACTACGGCCGCTACCAGTGCACGACCCCCTGCACCCCCGCCACGTGGGACAGCAAGCCCCTGGTCGACAGACTCCTGTCGGCGTACGACCCGCACACCGGCGCCGTCACCGACCCCGACGTCATGCCCCGCTGCCCGAACTGCGACGGGTCGGTCGAGATCAACGTCCGCATCGGCCCCGAGTTCATCGACGACCCCTACCTTCCCGCGGGCCGACGTCTCCAGGAGTGGCTGAACGAGGCACCCGCCGACGCCCGCCTCCTGATCCTGGAGTTCGGCGCCGGGTTCAACACCCCCGGCGT
>NZ_VDFC01000016.1:20811-27349 GCF_008369065.1 Streptomyces apricus
CGCCGGCCCTGCGCGACCACCGCATACCCGCCGACGGGCTCTACGAGGGCACCCGGATCCTCGACCGACTGCCCGCCGGGACCCCCGAACTCCCTTACAAGTTCTTCGAGTTGGTGCCGCAGGCGCGCACGATCGGTGCGGTGGTGCGGGGTGTGGACCTGTCCCGGCCGTTGACGGACGAGCTGCGCGAGGAACTGAACCGCGCCCTGCTGGAGTGGAAGGTGCTGTTCTTCCGCGGCCAGCACCTCACCTCCGCCGCCCAGCGCGACTTCGCCCGCAACTGGGGCGAGCTGGAGACCAATCCGCTGCTCGCGACCGGCGACGACGCCGAGGTGGCACGCTTCGACAAGGCGGCGGGGTCGGTCCCGTCGTTCGAGAACGTGTGGCACACCGACGTCACCTTCCGGCCCCGGCCCGCGATGGGCGCGGTGCTGCAGCTGCGCGAGGTGCCGCCCTTCGGCGGGGACACCATGTGGGCGGACATGGCCGCGGCCTACGACAACCTCCCGGAGGACGTGCGGGCCCGCATCGACGGCGCCCGCGCGGTCCACGACTTCCTGCCGGGCTTCGCACGCTTCTACCCGGCCGAGCGTCTCGCCCCGTACCAGGAGCAGTTCCCGCCGGTCGAACACCCCGTGGTGCGCCGGCACCCGGAGACGGGGCGGCGCATGCTCTTCGTCAACACCTCCTTCACCACGCGGATCGTCGGGATGGGCCGGGAGGAGAGCGACCGCCTGCTGCGCCTGCTGTTCCAGCAGGCACATGTGCCCGAGTTCCAGGTGCGGTTCCGCTGGGAGCAGGGCGATGTCGCGTTCTGGGACAACCGCGCGACCCAGCACTACGCGGTGAACGACTACGCCCCGCACCGCCGCGTGGCCGAACGGGTGGCGATCGCCGGCGACCGGCCCTTCTGAAGGCCCGCGGCCCTGTGAAGAAACCTTTACGGCACTGTCGGTGACGTCTGTTAGCTTCGAGCGCTCGTGTGATCCACGAGATTCGATCGCTCACGGCGGAGGCACAGTTGACAGGGTTCAGAAGGACGGGCCGGCTCAGACGGACGGCGGTGGGGAGCTGCGCGGTGGCGCTGCTCGTCACCGCCGCCGGGACGGCGCACGCGGTGGACAACCTGCCGCCGAAACAGCCGCTCGTACGGGACCTCAGTTCGGGGGGCAAGGCCTGCGCGACCGGCGACGGCACGGCCTACGTCTCGGCACCGCCCCGGCTCGACGCGGTGCTGTACGACCCCGAGGAGGACAACCAGCCCGTCGAGAGCAGCCCGGTCAGTGGCGAGTTCGAGGCCTGGTGGACGGACGCCTCGGGGGTGGAACGGCGGCTGACGTACACCACCCTCACTCTGACGTCGGGAGACCGCCAGTCCTGGAGGATGCCGGACGACATACCGGCGAACACCGTCGTCTCCTGGCACGTGCGCGCGAACGACGGTGAAGCCACCTCTCCCTGGAGCGACGAGGGCGACGGCTCGGTCTGCTCGTTCGTGTACGACGACGAGAGCCCGGCGAAGGCGACGATCACCTCTCCCGAATACCCCGAGCCGGAGGACGTGTTCTGGGTGGACGGGGTGGGTGTCTACGGCCACTTCACCGTCGACTCGCCCTCCGAGGACGTGGTGTCGTACAAATACGGCTTCCTGGGCGGTCCTTACGACACCGTCGCCGCGGAGCGTCCGGGCGCGGCCGTGACCATTCCCTACCTGCCGCTCCGCAGCGGGACCAACCGGCTGGAGGTCCAGGCCGTCGACAGGGCGGGCCGGATCAGTCAGACGTCCCGGTACGACTTCAACGTGAAGGCCGGCCGCGCTCCCGTCGCCCGCTGGAAGCTGGACGACCCGGCGGGCTCCCGCTCGGCCGCCGCCGAGGCGGGTCCCACCGCGCGGGCCGGTACCGGGGTGACCTTCGGCGGCCCCGCTCCCTCGCGCACCGCGACCTCCACGGTGGTCGGTCTCGACGGCAGCGGCCACGGCTTCCTCACCTCGGACGCCCCGGCGGCCGACATCCGCAAGACCTTCGCCGTGAGCGCCTGGGTGCGGCCCGCCGGGACCGGCCGGACCATGACCGTCGCCAGCCAGGACGCGGCCGGGGCCCCGGGCTACACCCTCGGGCTGCGGAAGCAGGACTCCGGTGCCGCCTGGTCGTTCACGATCGGCGGTGCGCGGGTGACCGGCGGCACGCCCGAGAGCGGCGAGTGGGCCCGGGTGCTGGGCCTGTACGACGCCGAGACCGGGAAGGCCCGGCTGTACGTCAACGGGCACGAGGTCGGGACGGCTGCGGACGCGTCCCCCGTCGAGGCGTCCGGCGCCTTCCAGATCGGGCGTGCCCGCGGGACGGCCGGCTACCGGGACCGGTGGCACGGGGACGTCGGCGACGTACAGGTGCACGACCGGGTCGTGGTGCCGGACGAGGTGGCCGAACTGGCCTACCGCAAGCCGAAGTTGCTCGGCCACTGGTCGCTGGACAGCGCGACGGACGGGGTGAGCCCGGAGCAGTCCGGCGGTGCGCCGCTACGGCTCGGCACGGGAGCCTCTGTCTACCGGGGTTCCGACGGTTCCTGCCTTCCGGAGCTGGACCCCGACTGCCCCTACGTACCGTCGCCGCTCGTCGGTGACGGGCACCTGCGGCTGGACGGCGAGCACGGATACGCGGCTGCCGACGGGCCCGTCGTCGACACCGGGGACAGTTTCACCCTCGGCGTCGTCGTACGCCTCGCCGACTCCGCGCCCGCCCACCCGATGACCGTGTTGTCACAGGCCGGGGAGCACACCGACGCGTTCAAGGTGCGCTACGTGCCGTCCAGCCACACCTGGCAGCTGGTGATGCCGGAGAGGGACGAGGCCGGCGCCCCCGAGACGGTGGTGTCCCAGATCGAGGGCGCGGACGGGGGCGAGGGCTCGGGCCATCGCCTGGCCGTGGTCTACGACGACGCGACGGACACGGTCAAGCTCTTCCTCGACGGCCACACCAACGCACAGGCGACCGGCACCCTGCCGGACGGCTGGAAGAGCACCGGTGCCCTGCAGATCGGCCGTTCCCGGACCGTTGACTCCCAAAACGGTCCCGGCTGGGGCGAGTACCTGCGCGGCGACGTGGACGAGGTGCAGGCCTACGCCGGTGCGCTGCGGGACGACGACATCAGCGGACTGGGGTGGAGCACGGAACCCTGCCTGTGCTGATGCCCGATCGACAATCGTCGGTCTTCTGACGGGTTCACTCGTTCGGCCCCTTCTCTTCGGGTTCCAGGTGTCCGGAGGGGAGGGGTGTGACCCGCGGTTCGGCTGTGTGAGGGCCGGGGTCCTGGGCGAAACGTTCGAATTCGGGGGTCTTCTCGCGGATGCGTCGCCGTGGGGCGGCACGGAGGCTGGGTGGCGTCACCGCCGCGGCTCTTAGCCGCCGCGCGAACGACCGCTTCTGCGGACCGCGAAGGACCGTCGACCGTTCCCCGTTCCCACCTCGGGGACCGGTCGTGTCCCGCGGGCGAGTCGAACGGAGAGAGCAATGAGCGGACCGATCGAGGGACGGGCTCCCCGGCACGGACGAGCGGGGGCCCCGGCGGGCCGGCTGGGTGTCGCTGTCGTCGGACTCGGCGGAGCGGTGGCCKCCACCGCCGTGGCCGGGGTGGAACTGCTCAAGCTCGGCGCCTGCGACCGGGACGGACTGCCGTTCGCGGCCCGTCCGGACCTGGTGCCCTACGAGGCCATGGTGTTCGGCGGCTGGGACGTGGCCGCCGACGACCTGGCCAAGGCCGCCCATGTGCACCGGGTCCTCGAACCCGCGCAGATCGAGGCCGTCGCCGGCCAGCTGCAGCAGCTGCGGCCGTGGCCCGCCGTGGCGGACTCCGACTACTGCCGCGCGGTCACCGGCGCCAACGTCGTCACGATCGACAGCCCGCGGGAGCGGACCGAACACATCCGCGAGGACCTGCGCCGCTTCCGGGACGACCAGGAGCTGGACGAGGTCGTCGTGGTCAACCTCGCGTCCACCGAGCGGCTGCCCGACGCGGCGTCGCCCGCCCTCGCCACCGTCGAGGCGTTCGAGGCGGCCCTGGACGCCGGTGACGAGGCGCTCACGCCCTCCATGCTCTACGCCTACGCGGCCCTGCGGGAGGGCATGGCGTACCTGAACTTCACCCCGAGCGCGGGCGCCGGCGTGCCCGCGCTGACCCTGCTGGCCGAGCGGCAGGGCGTGCCGATCGCCGGCAAGGACGGCAAGACCGGGCAGACCATGGTCAAGACGGTCCTCGCCCCCGCCCTGCGCTCGCGGGCCCTGCGGGTGGAGGGCTGGTACTCCACCAACCTGCTGGGCAACCGCGACGGACAGGCGCTGGAGGACCCTGACTCGCTGGCCAGCAAGACGGCCACCAAGGAGTCGGTGCTGGACGAGGTGCTCGGGTACCCGGTGGAGGACCACAAGGTCCGCATCGAGTACTACCGGCCGCGCGGCGACGAGAAGGAGGCCTGGGACAACGTCGACCTCGTGGGCTTCCTCGGCCGCCGCATGCAGCTGAAGATCGACTTCCTGTGCCGGGACTCCGTCCTGGCCGCCCCGCTGGTGCTGGACCTGGTCCGGCTGCTGGCCGAGGCGCGCCGCCGCGGCGAGGGCGGGGTGCAGGAGCAGTTCGGGTACTTCTTCAAGGCGCCGATGACCACCGGCGGGAAGGTCCCGGAGCACGCCCTGCACCGTCAGGAGCAGATCCTGCTCGACTGGCTGGACGGCGCGGACCGGGAGGGCGGAAAGGACCGGGAGGGCCTGGAGGACCGGGAGGGTGTCGGTTCGGTCGTGCGGGGCGGACGCTCGTGACGCAGACCGCTCCCCGCCCGGCGCGGCAGGACGTCGTGGAGGTGCCGCGCGACGCCCTGCGGGCGGCCCTCCCCCTGCTGCGCGAGATCGGTGACCTCAAACGGGTCCGTACCGCCGACAGCGGTACGTCGCCGGCCGGGGCCTCCATGGCCGAGCGGGCCTTCCGCCGGTCGTGGGCGGAACTGGCGCGCGGCGGCGATCCCCACGAGGTGGCCGTACGCGCAGGTGCGGCCGCGGTGGCCGGGGCCCGCCTGGCCGGGGTCGACGGGCCCGTGCTGCGCCGGTGCGGGCTCACGGCGGACGAGGCGGCGGACGTGCTGGGGCGCTCGGTGGCGCAGCACGCGGACAGCCTGGGCCAGTCGACGTACCCCCTGCTGCGCGCGGCACTGCCGGGCCTGGCGGAAGACCCGCACGAGGACTTGTACGGAGTCCCGCACGAAGACTTGCACGAAGCCCCGCACGGAGACCCGTACGGAGCCTCGTACGGGTCCGGCGGCGAGGATCCGGCTCCGCGGTTCGCCGCGGCCCTGTGCGCCCAGCCGCGCGCGGGTGCCACCTGCCCGGGGCGGCCCCGCCTGATGGTGGAGCCGCCCGAGAGCCACGGAGACCACTGCTGGGCCGTGGCGGTCTACGGGGTGCTGCTGGCCGAGGCGTTCGGCGCCGAGCCCGGTGACGTCTTCCTGCTCGGCCTCGGGCACCACCTGCACAACGCCGTGCTGCCGGACGCCGGTTTCAGCGGGGAGGAGCTCCTGGGCGAGCACCTGACCGGCGTCGTCGCACGCCTGACGGTGGAGCAGCTCGCCGTACTGCCCGGGCCCCTGACCGCCCGCCTCGGCTCGCTGCTCGCCCTGCGGGAGGCGGCCGAGGCACCGGTCGCGCGGGCCTTCCACGCCGCCGACGTCCTCGACCGCGTGCTGCAGGTACGCCATCACGCCCGGGCCGCCGCCTTCACCGCCGAACAGGCGCTGGACGACCTGGACCTGGTGCACCCCTGCGCGGTGTCCGGCTTCCACCGGGCCGTGCTGGACGCGGCGGAGGCGGTGTGAAGGCCGCGGCGGGGCACACGGCGCCCGGACGCGCGCCGGCCCCGGTCGCGTCCGGGCTGGTCAGTCCCGTCAACGGAGCCCCGCTGCGGGCCTGCGGCCCCGGGCTCCTGACCGACGGGGAGCGGCGCTGGCCCGTCGTGGCCGGTATCCCCTGGCTGCGTACCGGGCGCGAGGAACTGCGCGAGCGGGCGGTGCGCGCCGTCGAGGAGGGCGATCCGGACGGCGCCGCGCTCGTCCTGCTGGCCGACGCCGACGACTGGTGGGACGGTCCCGCCCCCTCCCCCGCCACGCTGCGCGGTGCCCTGCGGGCCACCGGCCTGCGCGAGGCGGTCGCGCTGCTGGGCATGGGCAGGGTCGGCGACTACTTCCTGCACCGGTGGAGCGATCCGACCTGGCTGGCCGTACTGGCCCTGACCGCACGCCACTCCCCGGGGACGGGCGCGGGTACGGGCCCGCGCCCGCGCCCGGAAACGGGACCGGGACCGGGACCTGAGGCAGGGCCGGGGCCCCTGCCGGTGCTGGAGCTGGCCTGCGGCGCCGGGCACCTGCTGCGCGAGCTGGAGCTGCGCGGGCACCGGGACCTGACGGGCGTCGACGTGGTCTTCGCCAAGCTGTGGCTGGCCCGGCACTTCGTCGCGCCCCGGGCCCGGCTGGTGTGCGCCGACGCCACCGCCCCCTGGC
>NZ_VDFC01000160.1 GCF_008369065.1 Streptomyces apricus
GTACGGGCCACCGCGTGGCGGTCCGGTTCGCGGTAGAGGGGGTACAGCCCGCCCACGGTCCTGCGGGCGGCGTCGACGTCGAACCAGGCCGGGCCGCCCAGCCGTTCGCGGCCCTCGGGGGTGAGGTGCACCGGCCGCGCCCCGGAGTGCGGGACGGGACCGACCCCGGCCAGCGGGTGCCCGCGCCCGGTCAGCCGCCGCACCCCGCGCTCCCCGATCCGGGCGTACGACATCGTCTCCACCTCCATGCCGGGGACGAGCACCTTCACCGCGTGCGCCCCCGGCCCGCCCGTGGCGACCACCAGGACGTCGAAGTCCGCCAGCCGCAGCAGCAGGTCGTCGAGGAGGGCGGCGGGGTCGTCCAGCGAGCCGGCCGGCACGGTCGGCAGCGACGAGAACGGCACGCTGGAGCGCCGGGACAGCACGGTGGGCTCCAGCAGCTCCCGCAGCCGATCGGCGTCCATGGCGGCCCACGCCGTCATCTCCCGCAGCGCCCGCGGCTCCTGCGGCGCCAGGGGAGCGGACATCTCGCGCTCCAGGTAGCCGGGCGGGGCGATCCGGGCGACCTCGGTCAGCGGGCCGTGCGAGAAGGTCTTGCGCGCCCGCGAGGAGACGTACTCGGTGAGCGCCTTGCGCAGCGCGACCTCGCGGTCGGGGTGGGCGGCCTCGCCGCACGCGGTGAGCGTGAGGGGCGTCGAGGACCCCTCCGGGCCGCGGGGAGCGTCCGTGCCGACGACGTGGACGTCGGCCAGGCCGAAGCGGGTGGCGGCGAGCTTGGGCAGCACCTCGACGCCGGCGTCCCGCAGCCGGCCGAGCAGGGAGAGCGTGACCGGATCGGTGACCGCGTCCAGGTCGATGACCCTGCCCTCGTCCATGGCGCGGTGCGCGGTGGCGTTGCCGTCGCGCTGGAGGATCTCCAGGAGCGCGTGGGACACGGCGCGCTGCGGGGTGTCGCCGGCGCCCAGCCCGTTGGTGACCGGGGTGGTGAGCCAGCCGCCGGGCGGCGGTTCGCCGGGCAGGTCCGAGCCGCAGGTCGCGGCGAACTCGGCGGGCACCAGCACCTCCTCGCCGGTGCGCAGCCGGCGCGCGGGCACCCAGTCCAGGGGGCGCTCGGGTCCGTAGTCCGCGCCCGCGGGCAGGACGAGCTCCACCGGGTCGGCGACCCGGTCCCGGCCGCGTTCGCGCACCAGTTCCGCGTAGGAGGCGCGGCGGCGGCCGGTGCGGGCCAGGTGCCGGGCCAGCAGGACCGTCTCGGTGAGCTCGCCGTAGGCGCCGACGCGGGCCTGGGCGGGGTCCGCCCCGTAGCCGTAGGCACCCTTGCGGACACCGGCCGCGTCCAGGTGGTCGGCCGCGACGACCGGCAGACCGGTGCGGTCCGCGGCGCCGATGTCGAAGTCCTGCTGCTCACCGGGGGCGAGGGCGGCGCGGTAGGCCTCCACCACCGGGTGTTCCGTGGCGGCGGTGTTCGTCGCGGGATTCGTCGTGGGGGTCATCGTCCGGCTCCCAACGGTAGGGCGGCCGTACTGGGCCGGCCGGTCAACTGGTGGTCGAACAGGCGCAGTACGTCCGCGGTGCTCACGGGCGCGGCGAACTCGAAGGGGGTGGCCACCGCCGCGAAGTCCAGGCCGGCGATCAGCTGCCGGTAGTGGCGCACCTCGTCGTGGGAGAGCGGGATCCGGGCGTGGTAGGCCTTGTGGCAGGAGAGGGCGCGGGGCACCGTCCCGTCCAGGTCGACCTTGAGGGTGTCGCCACAGAACAGGATTCCGCGGTCCGCGTCGTGCAGCACGCAGTGGCCGGGGAAGTGGCCGCCGGTGCGGTGCACGGTCAGGCCGGGCGCCAGTTCCAGCCGCTCGTCCACCGGCCAGGTCACCCGGAACGCCTTCGTCCAGACCAGGTCCTCCACCCCGACGGCCACCACCGGCGGGTCGAAGTGCCGCTGCAACTGCCACAGCGCCCCGTAGCCGTGCACGTGGCTGGCGCCGAGGCGGGCGATGCCGCCGAGCCGCTCGATCTCGGCGAGCGCGTCGCGCGGGTAGTAAGGGGCCGCCTCCCAGGCGACGTTGCCGCCCTCGGCGTCGATCAGCCAGCCCGTCGAGCCCAGCCCGAAGGACGGCACGGTACGGAACCCGGTGACGCCCGGCACGGGGTGGTCCCACTCGGCGGCCAGCAGGTCCCCGACCGCCTTCTCCTCGCGGAAGTCCCAGCCCTCCTCGGGCAGCGCGTTGCGCACGTCGCAGCAGACCGGGCAGGCGGGCGGGGGGCCGAACCACCGCTGCCAGTGACCGCAGTTGGCGCACGCGTACGGGGTGAGGGTCATCGTCGGCCTTCCTCGGCGGTGGCCAGGTCCGGTCGCCGCCCCGGTGTTCGCGCCGGTGTTCGTGCCGGTGTCCGTACCGGGGCGGGTGGGGG
>NZ_VDFC01000161.1 GCF_008369065.1 Streptomyces apricus
GTACGTGCCCCTGCTCGCCTCCGGCCGCGCCGACCCCGGCGCCGTCCCCGAGGTGACCGACGACTCCGGCCCCTGCGCGGCCGTCGACGCCCGGCGGGCGCTGGGTCTGTGGGCGGCGGCCGAGGCCATGGACGACGCGGTGCGCAGGGCCCGGCGGTACGGGATCGGGCTGGTGGCCGTGCGCGACGGGACCCACTTCGGCTGTGCGGGCTTCCACGCCGCCCGGGCCGCCGCCCACGGCATGATCGGGATCGTCGCGAGCAACTGCGGCGGCCAGCGCATCGCCCGCCCGCCGCACGGAGCGCTCGCCATGCTCGGCACCAACCCGCTGGCCGTCGCCGCCCCCGCCCTCGCCGACCACCCGTTCGTCCTGGACATGAGCACCACGGTGGTGCCCACCGGACGCGTCCGGGCCGCCGCCCGCCGGGGCGACCGCCTCCCGGAGGGCTGGCTGGAGGACGCGGCCGGCCGGCCCGTGACCGACCCCGGCGCCTTCGACCGCGGCAGCGCCTACCTGCGCTGGCTCGGCGGCGGACCGGACACCGGCGCGTACAAGGGGTTCGGGCTGGCCCTGGTGGTCGAGCTGCTGGCCGCGGTGCTGCCGGGCGCCGCCGKGGGTCCGGCCCCGGCGGCGCTGGCCGGGGACGGGCGCCCGCACGGCCGCGACGACGACATCGGCTTCCTCGTGCTCGCCGTCGCCCCGCACCGGCTGCGCCCGCGGGGGGACTTCGCCGGAGCCGCGCAGGAGATGTTCCGCTCCCTGCTCGACTGCCCGCCGCTGGACCCGCGCACCCCGGTGCGCTATCCGGGCTGGTGGGAGGCCGAACGCGCACGGGAGCGGCGGCGCGACGGGGTCCCGCTGGCCGCCGGTGTGCACGAGGAATTGACGGACCTGGGGCTGGACCTGCCGGTGCTCGCGGAAGGAGCGGTGTGATGCGCGCGCGCCGGATCGGCGTCGTCGGGCTGGGGGTGATCTCCCGGTTCCACCTCGCCGCGATCGACCGGCTGCCCAGGTGGGAGCTGGCCGCGGTGTGCGACGTACGCGAAGCCGCGCGGGCCCCGTTCCGCGGACGGGTCGCGGCTTACGCCGGCCACCGTGCCCTGCTGGCGCACCCCGGCCTGGACGCCGTGGTCGTCACCGTCCCCAACGACCTGCACGCCGCGGTCTGCCGGGACGCGCTGCTGGCCGGGGTGCCGGTGTGCGTGGAGAAGCCGCTGGCCGTCGACCTGGCCGGGGCCCGTGCGCTGGACCGGCTGGCGCGCGACCGTGCCACGGCCCTGTTCACCGCCTTCCACCGCCGCTACAACACCCGGGTGCGTGCCCTGCGGGACCGGCTCCCCGCGGGGGCGCGGATCGCGGCGGTACGGGTGCGCTACCTGGAGCGGATCGAGGAGCACATCGGCGCCGACACCTGGTACCTCGACCCGCGGCGGTGCGGCGGCGGCTGCGTGGCCGACAACGGCCCGAACGCCTTCGACCTGGTGCGGCACTTTCTGGGCGACGTCGAGGCGACCGCCGCCTCGGTCGTGCGCGACGCGCGCGGCACCGACCGGCAGGCGGTCGTCGACCTGCGCGCCACCGCGGGCGGCGCCACCGCCCGGGTCGAGCTGGACTGGTCGTACCCCGGGGAGCGGAAGGACCTGCGGCTGCTGCTGACGGACGGCACGGTGCTGGAGGCGGACCTGCTCGCCGGCCACCCGGGCTTCAAGGCTTCGCTCTGGCACGAGTACGTGGGTGTCCTGAACGCCTTCGCCGCGGCGCTCGACGGCGGCGCGGATGCGGATGCGGATGTGGGTGTGGGTACGGGTCCGGGTACGCGGGCGGATACGAGGGCGGGCGCCGGCGCGGCCGACGGGCTGGCCGCGCTGGAGCTGGTCCGGGCGGCCTACGCGCTGGAGCGGCCCGGCGCGGTGACTGGGGAAGCGGGATGAGCGGGCCCGGCGAGGACGGGGCCAAGCGTGCGGTGCGCGGGACCCTGGTCAAGGTGCTGCTGCACCGCCGCACCGACCGCGGCATGACCCTGGAGCCGTACACGAGCCGTTGCGTGCGGCGCGGCGAACTGCACGAGCTGGTGGCCACCGACCAGGACGGCGCCGGGCCGGGCGCCCGCATCGACCGCGTGGGCTTCCTCGGTTTCGCCGAACTGACCTGTGCGGGCGTCGTCGACCGGGGCGACGGGTGCTGGATCGGCGGCCGGCTCGTCGGCACGGTCCTCGGGTTCGACGCCTGCCACTTCCCGAACCACTACAACATCCTCATCGCCGCCGCGGCCGACCGGCTGCCGACCGGCGGGAGCCTGGGGCTGCGGCCCGAGCTGCCGGTCGCCTTCACCGCCTCTCCGCTCACGCCACCGTGAGGCCCTCCGCC
>NZ_VDFC01000162.1 GCF_008369065.1 Streptomyces apricus
GTATGGGGGCGGGCGCCGCCGGGCAGGACGGCTGGCCGGGGGCTCATCGGTGGGCCTCCGCCCCGGCCGGGGTGCGGCCCATGGGCAGGTGCGCGCCGCGGCCCGGCGCAGGGGTGCGGCCCTTGGGCAGGTGCGCGCCGCAGTGCGGCGCGGGCGGCCGGTGGGCGGCGCAGCGGATGCCGGCGGCCGCGGCACGGATCTTCGAGAGCTGCATGGTGTGGTGGTTCCTCCCCGTTGGCTGCCCGGGCTCCCGTAGGCACCAGGCGTGTTCGGTGTGCCGGGCGGCAGGAGATCCACCGGGCCGGCGGGCGTGCCGCGGGGGCACGCCGCACGGCAGGGKGCGGAAGATCTCGTCGCCGGCTGCGAGAGGACGGGCGCAGGACGCGGACACGCCGGCGCGGAGGGCCGCGCGGAGCGTGCGGACGCTCCCGGCAGGGCCGATCCGTTCCTCGCGTGCGCCGTGACGTGCAGCTTCAGCAGGTGCACCGAAGCTCCCCTCAACGGTCACAACAACCTCGGTGAAAAAAATACCAGCGAGTGGGTTTTTTATCGACCCCCTGGGCCGCCCCGCTTCGGACCGGCGCCGCGGGCGGCGGGAGGTGCCGCTCCCGCAGCTGCGCCCCGGGGGATTGCGACGCAGCTGCGGGAGGCCCGGCCGGCCGGCCGGGACAGGCAAAAGGCCTGTCCGGGACGGGTGCGCGGCGGCCCGGAAGCCGCACGGGCGCCGCCGTGCCCGCCAGGCGGGCGGCGGCGCGGGCGGCGGGCCGCCGGCCGTCCTGCGGCCGGGGCTGCCGACAGAAAAGCATACCCAGCTCGCTGTTTTCAAGCCGAAATGGCCGCTCCGCTCCCCCGTCCGTCCGCCCCGGCCGTCTTCGCCGTCCCTCTTCACGGGCGGGCGGCGCCGGTGGTGGCCAGGCGTTTCCGGCCCGCTCGGGGGCGCGCCGACGGTGGCGATCGCGAAGATACCGCTATGCTGGTTTTATAGGATCAAGGTGCAGTCCTCTACTTAAGGAGCACCCGTGCCCAAGCAGGAACGTGCCGTTCGCACGCGCCACTCACTCATCTGCGCGGCAGCTGAGGCGTTCGAGCGGTACGGATACGTTCAGGCGAAGCTGTCGGACATCAGCGCCAGCGCGGGGGTGAGCCCGGGGGCGCTGCACTTCCACTTCAAGAGCAAGGCCGCCATGGCCGCCACCGTCGAGGCGTCGGCCGGGGCGGCCCTGCGCCGCGAGGCGCAGCTCGCCCAGCGGCCGGGGGTCAACGCGCTGCAGCGGCTGACCGACACCTCGCACGCCCTGGCCGGGCGGCTGCGGGGGGACGTGGTGGCCCGCGCGGGCTACAAGCTGAGCAACGAGGCCCCGCGCGGGGCGGGGCCCACGCTCCACCAGGAGTGGCAGGGGTGCGTGCGCCGGCTGCTGGCGCAGGCCTTCGAAGAGGCGCTGCTGATCGAGGGGACCGAGCACGCCGTGGTGGGCGACGGCATCGTCGCGGCCACCACGGGCTTCGAGCTGCTGGGGCGGGAGGACGCCGCCTGGCTGTCGGCCGCGACGCTGACCGCGTTCTGGCGGCTGCTGCTGCCCTCCATCGCGCGCCCCGAGACCCTGCGCGCGCTGCACCCCGGGGACCGGGCGGTGCGCGCCGGGCGGGAACGCTCGCCCATCGGGTGAGACGCGCCCGTCGGGTCAGGCGCGCCCATCGGGTGAGGCGCGCCCGTCGGGTGAAACGCGCCCCTGTCAGCCGGCGGGCGGCTGCGGGGCGCCGCGGTCCGGCGTGCCGGAGGGCACCAGCGGCGCCCGGCCGTGCGCCACCAGCGCGGGCAGCAGCAGGCTCCACAGCAGGGTGACGACGTCCGCCCGGCGGGCGGGGGCCTCCCGTTCCAGGGCGCCCAGGCCCAGGGTGAGGGCCACCAGGGTGGCGGTGACCGTCTCCGCGGGCGCGTCCTGGCGCAGCGCCCCCTCGCGCCGGGCCCGCTCCAGCGTCTGCGCCACCCAGCGCGCCCACAGCCGGCGCGAGCCGGCCGGCACCCCGAAACGGTCCAGGTGGGGGGTGGCGCCGAAGCCCACCCGCAGCACCACGTCCTCGGCCAGCGCCTGGACCAGGCCGTGCGTCGCGTCGATCAGGAACTGCAGCGAGCCGCCGCCGGCCGGCAGCGGGCGGGGGGCGGTGATCCGGGTGAGGCGTCCCTCGGCCGCCGCGGCGACCGCCCGGGCCAGCGCGGCCTTGCTGGCGAAGTGGTGGTGCAGCGCCCCGTTGCTCACCCCGGCGCGCGCGCTGATCGCGGACAGCGAGGCGCGGGCGAAGCCCTGCTCGTCGAAGGTCTGGGCGGCGGACTCGATCAGGACCTCGCGCGTACGCAC
>NZ_VDFC01000163.1 GCF_008369065.1 Streptomyces apricus
GCCCGAAGCCCAAGCCCAACCCCGACCCGTCCCCGAATCCGGGGGGCAACGGACCGAAGGACCGTCCCGACCCCAACGCCAACCCGTACGGGAACGGCCCCGGCCTCGGCAGCAACACGCCGATCACCTTCCGGAACAACCCGCTGTCCTTCCGGAACAACACCAACCTGTGGCGCAACAGCCAGATCCTGCGCAACAACGCCGACCGGCCGGGCGCGCTGGCGGGCCACTACGGGCTCAAGGGGACGGCCGACTTCATCGCCGCCGGCGCCGGAGAGGCGCTCGCGGAGATCTTCATCAAGGGTGTCTTCGACGGCGACTGGTCCACCAGCTGGTCGACCTTCGTCGGCGCGGGTCTCAGCAGTCAGGTCGAGGCCACGCTCAGCGACACCGCGATCAACAGCGCCGCCGAACTGCGTCACGCCATCGACAAGTTGAGCATCAAGCCGCCCACCGTCTCCGCGGGCGGCACCGACACCGGCGCGCGCGACGGGGACGGCTCCACGCGCACCCGTGACGGCGACGGCACCGACAGCGCCGACGGCCCTCCGCGCACGGACCCCTCGGGCTCCACGGGCGGCGGTTCCATGAGCCCTCCGCCCTCCTCGCTCTCGCCCGTCCCCCAGCAGAGCACGGGCGCAGGCGTCGGCAACGGCACCGGTACGGACACCGGCACGGGTGACTTCGCGGGGACCGACCTGCCCCCGCCCTACACCGGCGTGGACCCGCCGCCGTACAGCAGCGTGGACCCGCCGGCGTACACGCCGGGCCCGCTGCCCGTGACCGCCGCCGAGAACGAGCTGTGGCAGCAGATCCACAACGGCACCCCGGAGGTCCGCGAGCAGGCCCTGCGCGACCTCGCGGCCCTGCGCGGCTCCGCGCCGCCCGGCAGCACCGAGATCGGCGTGCGCGACAGCCTGCACGGCAACCTGTCGCAGCTGCCCGAGGTCCGGGTGGTGCCGGCCGGGAACGGTCCCGCCGCCCAGATCGACACCGACGACGTCCGCCGCGCCCTCGACGCCTTCGGCACGCCGGTCACGGTGGACGCCCCGATCGGCACGGACTTCCAGACGGACGGCACCGCCCAGAACGCGCCGAACCCGACCGACGGCGGTCCGGTCACGTCCAACGGGCAGGTCAACCCGGCTGCGGTGGGGACGGGGACCGGCACCGGTACGGGTACCAGCACAGGTACGAGTACCAACACAGGTACGGGTACCGGCACGGGTACGAGCAGCGGCACGGGCACGGGCTCGAACAGCTCTGCCCGGCCGGGCGGTACCCCCACGGGTGGGAGCAACCAGGCCCCCGCCGGTACGCAGTCCCAGACATCCCCTGGGTCGGAGGTCACGAACCCGGCGGACGGCTCGCAGGTCACCGGCGAGGACGGCCCGCAGGTCACGAACCAGGACGGCTCGCAGGTCACGACCGAGAACGGTCCGCAGGTGACGACCGAGGACAGCTCGCAGGTCACCACCGAGAACGGTCCGCAGGTCACGACCGAGGGCGGTCCGCAGGTCTCGCAATCGACGGAGGGCGTCGCATCTCCCCAGAGCACGTCCTCTCCGGAGGTCACGACCTCTCCTGAGGCCGTGAACCCGGCGGACCGCGACGGCGCCTCCGACCTCTCCTCCGCCCCGCCGAAGGTGAGCACCACCGGGTCGTACGCGGACACCGCCAGTTCAGGTGACGTGAAGACGGGTCCGGCTCCCGCCGCCACGAACTCCCCCTCCGCCACGAACGCCCCGGCCGGTGGGACACAGGCCAAACCGTTGACGATCGTCGTCTCCGAGGTGCCGCCGCCGGGGGAGGGCGCACCCGAGGCGGCCGAGCTGCTGGACGGGGCCGGGGTCGACCGGGCCGTCGTGCTCGGCCCGGCCGTCACGCCGGACGGGGCGGGGCGTCCGGTACGCGCCGCCGTCGAGCTGACCCGCGACGCCCCGGGCGCCCCGGTCCGGGTCCGCATGCTCACCGGTCCGCCGACCGCCGTGCTGCCGGACGACACCCCGGACACCCGGAGCGCCACGGACACCGCGTTCCCGGGCGCGGACGTGCTGCTCCCGCTCGCCGACGCCCTCGGCACGGGCCCCATCCCGACCCCGTCCACGACGTCCGGCCCCGCCACACAGGGCGGCGTGACGACCGACAGCGACCCGCTCCTCGACCCGGCCACGCGCCCCAAGCTGGTCTCGGACGTGAAGACGGCCCTGGACAACATCAGGACCGTTCCGAGCATCGCGACCACCACGGACACGGCCGCACCCGTGACGGCCAAGCTCGCCACCCTGTCCCGCCCCTGGACCGAGACGGCCACCGACCTCCACCTGGAGTCGGGCAACGGAAGCGTGACCGGTG
>NZ_VDFC01000164.1 GCF_008369065.1 Streptomyces apricus
CTGCGGGGCCTGCGGGGCCTGCGGGGGCGCGAGCCGGTAGGACGTGGTTCCCGTACCCGAGTCCGTGCCCAAATCCGCACGGGACCCGGTCACGACCGACAGCATCCGGTCCAGCGAGCCGGCGTCCGGGCGGGCCGCCGGGTCCTTCACCAGCACCCGCATCAACGCGTCCGTCAGCGGCCCGGCCCTGCGGGGCGGCGGCACGTCCTCGTACAGGACCGCCGCGAGGGTGGCCATCGTCGTGCCGCGGCGCAGCGGGTGCTCGCCCTCGACGGCGGCGTACAGCATCATCGCGAGCGACCACAGGTCCGAGGCCGGTCCGCCGTCGCGGCCCGCGATGCGCTCGGGTGCCATGTAGTCGGGCGTGCCGATGATCGAGCCGGTGGCGGTGAGGGCCGTGGCCTCACGGATCGCCGCGATGCCGAAGTCGGTGAGCACGGGGCGGCCGTCGGGGCGCAGCAGTACGTTGGCGGGCTTGACGTCCCGGTGCTCGATGCCCGCTTCGTGCGCGGCGCGCAGGGCCGCGAGCACCTCCCGTCCGGTTCGTGCCGCCCGGTCGGGGTCCATCGGGCCGCGCTCCAGCAGGTCGGCGAGCGAGCCCCCGCCGACCAGTTCCATCACGATCCAGGGGTACGTCCCCTCGCCCCCGTCGACGATGTGATGGATCGTCACGACGTTCGGGTGGTCGATCCTGGCCAGCGCCCGGGCCTCGCGCAGCACCCGTTCCCGCAGCAACCGGGCGGCCGCCGGGTCGTACTCGGCGAGGTCGACGTCGGGCGGCCGCACCTCCTTGACCGCCACGCTCCGGTGCAGGGCGAGGTCCGTGGCGCGCCAGACCGTGCCCATCCCGCCGCCGCCGAGCCGTGCCTCCAGCCGGAACCGTCCGTCGATGACCCGTCTGCCGGAGTCCGCCTCGCCCATGCGCGGGAGCATAGAGGACGGGTCCGACAGGGCCTCCTCCGGGCGGGCGGACCCTACGGCGGGCCCGCGGCCGTCGACCTGCCGAGGTAGGTGAGGGGGCCGGGGTCCGGCACCGGGATCTCGTGGAAGCCGAGGCGGTCGTAGAAGGCGCGCGCGGCGGTGTTGGCGGTGACCATGCCCAGGTGGACGGCCGGGACCCCGCGGTCGTGCAGGGCGGCCAGGAACGTCCTCATCAGGCCGCGTCCGAAGCCCCGCCGCTGCCAGTCGGGCAGCAGATCGATGTGCAGGTGCGCGGGGTACGCGGCCAGTTCGGGCAGCACCATCCGCTCGGGGGTGTGCAGGAGCTCGACCATCTCCTCGGTGGGGGTCCGGGGCGCCGCCGTGAGCGCGGGATAGCGGTCGGCGACGCGCGGTATCCAGGTCTCGCGGAAGTCCTTCACGAACCGCTGGGTGTCCGCGGTGCCGACGACGTATCCGACCGCGCTGCCCGATCCGTCGTCCAGGACGAAGGCCAGTTCCGGTTCCAGGTGGCAGTAGGGCGCGGCGAAGAGGGTGGGCATCAACTCCTCGTCGGGGTAACGCTGTCGTGAGTCCCCTCCCTCAAATGCGGTCAGCACGCAGACGGTCGCGACCGCGGCGCGGTCGGCGGGACGGTACGGACGGATGCTCGGCTGCGGTCCCATGGGCAGCATCCTGACCGCATTGGGAGCGCTCCCACAAGAGGCGTGAACGAGGTCTCCGCTCTCTCGACCACTCCATGGGAGGAGGCGAACTGCCTGCCGGATACCGTCTTTTATCACACCTCCGCGCCAGAAGACGCATTTCCTCCACACCTTGCACACATGTTTCACGACATGGTTAAGATCCGGGGTCTTGCAGGTTTCCGGAGGGGGAATTTTCCATGCGCAAGCACCCAGTCATAGCCGCGGCCGTCACCGCTGTCACCACCGGCACCCTGGCGGTCGTCGCCGCCGCGCCGGCCCAGGCGGCCGAGTACCAGTCGGCGCTGAAGATCCGCGGCGTCCAGTACGACGCGCCCGGCAGCGACTCCAACAGCTGCGCGAGCGGCAACACGGACGAGGAGTACCTGACGATCAAGAACTACTCGTCGTCCGCCACGATCAACCTGAAGAACTACCTCGTGAAGGACAAGACCGGCAACAGGTTCCTCTTCACCGCGAACCACTACCTGCAGCCCGGCGACTACGTGAAGCTGCGCGGGGGCCACGGCACCGATTCGGACAGCCGCAACGTCGTCTACCGCGACAACTGCAACTTCATGTGGAACAACCCGGGCGACACGATCTACCTCTACAAGCCCGCCGGGAGCCGCTCCGACGTGCACGCCTACACCAAGAGCGGGTCGGACCCCGACCGCGACGGGTACATCCGCTTCCACAGCTGACGCGACGGCGGGCTTGTAGAGGTAGAT
>NZ_VDFC01000165.1 GCF_008369065.1 Streptomyces apricus
CTCATGTTCCCGGCCGCCGTCGGCGGCAGGCCCCGACCGGGGCCGGCTGGCCGACCGCGACCAGCACCGTTCCGTGGTTGGCCTTCAGTTTGGCGAACAGCCCACGGAGCTTGGGATCGGTGTTGGGAAGCCGCTTGTCGATCGGCTTCTTCCCTGCCGGGGTGACGGCGGTGGTGTGGTGTTCGTCTTGCCGGCCTCCAGGCCGAGGAAGACGTCGATGTTGCCGGKGTTGTTTACGTGCAGGCTCTTGTCTCGCGCTTTCGTCCGACCTTGCCGGGGGATCGAGCTGCCGCATCCGCATTGCGCAGAGCTCTTCCAGCTTGGGTGAAGCCGGTGCTCAAGCCCCTCCTCCGTGGTCCGTCGATGCCTCCGGGCGTAGTGACACCACCCTTCTCGGATCATGGACAACAAGGGGGGAGTCGTGCCGGATTCGAGGGCCGTAGGCCCCATTGCGGAGCTACGAAGACGGTAACGGGGGAGGGGCCGCAGGCCCTGTGGGGCTGCTGTCGTCACCGACTAGTGATGAACGTCGTGCTCTATTGCGCACATTGTTCCCCAAGTCGTACAGTGCTCGCATCGCGCGCACTATGTGCGGCAGGGGGTCGGGTGTGCGGCCGGAAAGGGGCTGTAAGAAACCGCAGGGTTGGTTTGGTAATGTTTCTGTCGGCTGGGGCTGCCGGGCCGGTGTCGTTGGGAGAGGTTGAATGATGGAGCGTGATCCTCGTCGTTGGCTGATTTTGGTTGTGTTGTGTCTGAGTACGCTGGTGCTGGTGATCGACAACATGGTGCTCACGGTTGCGGTGCCGACGATCACGGAGGATCTGGGGGCCAGTGCTCAGGAGGTCCAGTGGGTTCTTGAGTCCTACATGCTGGTCTTCGCCGGGCTGCTGCTGACGGCCGGGAGTCTGTCCGACAAGTTCGGCCGGCGGAAGGTCATGATCATCGGGCTGGCGCTGTTCGGCGCCGCGTCCGTCATCGGCATGGTCGCCGCCACCCCGGAACAGCTGATCCTGGGACGTGTGCTGATGGGGGTGGGGGGTGCGCTGGTGATGCCCAGCACGCTATCGATCCTGATCACGGTCTTCGACGAGGGGGAGCGGCCCAAGGCGATCGCGGTGTGGAGCGCGGTGGCCATGGTCGGCCTGGTCGGCGGCCCGGTCCTGGGCGGCGCGCTGCTGGCGCACTACTGGTGGGGCGTGGTCTTTTTGATCAACATCCCGATCGCGGCGCTGGCCATCGTGGCGGCCATGGTTTTGATGCCGGAGTCCAAGGGGCCCTGGCGCAGGGCCGACCCGGTGGGCATGGTGCTGTCGGTGGTGGGCATGGGCGCTCTGGTGTGGACGATCAACGAGTTGCCCAAGGGGGGTCTGGAGCACGCCGGTACCCGGGTCTCGCTGGCGGTGACCGTGGCCGCTCTGGTGGGGTTCGCGTTGTGGGAGAAGCGTCATGCCTCGCCGATGGTGCCGCTGGCGCTGTTCCGTGACCGGGTGTTCACGGGGGCGAGTTTCTCGCTGGTGCTGCTGACGCTGGCCAACGGTGGTCTGATGCTGGTGCTGACGCAGTATCTGCAGTTCGTTCTCGCCTACACCCCGACCGAAGCGGGTCTGGCCTTTACGCCGCTGGCGGTGGCGACCTTGGTGTTCAACGCGCTGGGTGCCTCGCTGATCGCGAAGACCGGCAACCGGGTCATGGCGGTCCTGGGTCTGCTGGTGATCGCTTCCGGTTTCGCTGTGCTGTCGACGCTCACCACGAGCAGTGGCTGGGGTGTTCTGGCCGGGGCGATGGTGCTGATGGGTGCGGGCAGTGGTCTGGCGATGCCGGCGGCGATGGCGGCGATGATGGGCGCGATTCCCGAGGAGCACGCAGGCGTGGGGTCCGCGCTCAACGACACCATCCAGCAGGCCGGCGCCGCCCTGGGCGTGGCCGTCCTGGGAGCGGTGCTGACCAGTACCTTCACCGCCCACATGCCGGGCAGCGCTCCCGAGGCCGCGCGCCATTCCATCGGTGAGGCGCTGGCGGTGACGGACCGCACTAAGGACGCCGCGCTGCTCGACGCCGTTCATAGCGCTTTCACCGATGCGATGTCCGCGAGTTTCCTGGTCGGCGCCGCCGGCGTGGTGGGGGCTGCGGTGCTGGCCTTCTTCCTCATGAAGGACCGCACGGACGAGACGAAGGAGCACCGGGGGAGCGCGGCCGGCGCGGGCCCCGCGCAGGACCTGGCCACCCACCCCTGACCCCGCCCGCCCGCGGGCCGGCGGGCGGGCGGGGTCAGGGGT
>NZ_VDFC01000166.1 GCF_008369065.1 Streptomyces apricus
GGTCCGGTGGGGGCTGGTCGCGCAGTTCCCCGCGCCCCTAAAAGACTGCGCCGTTCCCCGCGCCCCTGAAAGCCGGAAGCCGCGCCGTTCGCTGTGCCCCTCGAAGAGAACAGACCGCGTCGTTCCCCGCGCCCCTGAAAGATTGCGCCGTTCCCCGCGCCCCTATAGGGCGCTTTGGGTTGCCCAGGTTATGGCGCCCAGGAGGTGGGTGCGGAAGTCGGGGTTTTCGTAGGCCTCGGGGGCGTGGCCCAGGGCTGTGTAGAAGGAGCGGCCCCTGCCCTGTTCGTGGCACCAGGCCAGGGGGTGGTCCTCCCCCATCGTGCCTCCCTCGTACGAGGTCTCGTCGGCCGAGAGCAGGACGCGTACCGAACCCCGGGGGCTGGCGCGGAAGTCGTACCACTCGTCCGTGAAGTCCCAGACGGGCGGGAGGTGTCGGGTGGAGGGGTGGTCGCGGTCCTCCACCAGCGCCCGGCCCCTCTGGTACGCGGGGTGGCGGGCGAAACGGGCGCCCAGCAGTTCGCCGTAGTAGGGCCAGTCGTACTCCGTGCAGGCCGCCGCGTGCACCCCGACGAAGCCGCCGCCCGCCTCCACGTACGCGGCGAGGTGCTCCCGGCCCGCGGGGGTCAGGACGTCGCCGCTGGTGGAGAGGAAGACGACGGCCGCGTACGGGCCGACCGGGGTGTCGAAGAAGGCGGGGTCCTCCGTCGCGTGGACCGTGAAGCCGTGCGCGGCGCCGAGGGACCGCAGGGCGGCGACGCCGGCCGGGATCGACTCGTGGCGGTAGTCCGTGGTGCGGGTGCAGACGAGGAGCCGGGGGGCGGGGTGCCGGTGCTGTGCTGCCATGGGGCGAGCGTAGGGGGTTCCTTCTGGATCAGCCCGGGTCCGCGACGCGTCTCAGCCCGACGCGCCGACCCCGTTGTCGGGTGCGCCGTCGCCCGCCGGGGGCAGGTCGCCCCGTTCGACCGGTTCGGTCGCCGGGGTCACGGGCGCCGGGGGCAGGAGCGCGGCCAGTTCCGCGGCGTCGGGGCGGTGGACCGCCTCCGCCGCGTCGCGCAGGGCGGCGCGGTCCAGGCGGTCCGCGTCGCCGACGAGCCGGACGACGTGGCCGTCGCGCGGCACCAGGTACTCGTGCCGGTCCGCCCCGCCGCGGTACCAGAGGCCGCCGTCGCGTTCGCAGGTGGTCTTCCGCGCCGAGGCGTCCTGGGCGGGGCCCGCCGTGGGGCAGCCCTTCGCCGTCCGCGTGTCCCGGTCCACGAACATCTCCAGCTGGGCGTGGGTCTTCGGGTTGAAGTACGCCGCGTGGAAGCCGTCGTCCCCGAACACGCCCACCGACTGTTCGGCGACGGTGAATCCGGGCGCCTCGGTGACGTACACCATCTCCGGTGCCACTCCCAACGCCTCGGCTCGGGAGGCCAGTTCGGCGGGGTCGGCCGCGGCGCCCGTTCCCGAGGCGGTCCCCGTTCCCGTTCCCGCCCCCGCGTCCGCCTTCTCCGTGCCGCACGCGACAAGGAGGAACGGGAGGAGGAGCAGCGGGAGGGTGCGTATGGGACGGGGCATGACCGCCATCCTGCCGCATGGGCGTCCGATTTCTTCAAGACTTGTGGCCGCCGGTGTTCCTACGGTGGTCCCATGACTTCACCAACGACTCCCCGCTTCGACCTCGTCGGTCTCGTCGTCTCCGACCTGGCCGCCTCGCTCGCCTTCTACCGCCGGCTCGGCCTGGAGTTCCCCGAGGGGGCCGAGAGCGCGCCGCACGTCGAGGCGGAGCTGCCGGGCGGGCTGCGGCTCGCGCTCGACACGGAGGAGACGATCCGCTCGTTCCGTCCGGGCTGGCAGCCGCCGGTGGGTGGGGGGCGCATCGGGCTGGCCTTCCTGTGCGACGGTCCGGCCGGCGTGGACGCGACGTACGAGGAGCTGGTGGCCGCGGGGTACGAGGGTGAGCTGAAGCCGTTCGACGCGCCGTGGGGGATGCGGTACGCGGTGGTGCAGGACCCGGACGGGAACGGGGTCGACCTCTTCGCCCGGGCCGACGGGGTGTGACACCGGCTCCGTATGAACCTGCGGGAGCGTCTTGGTTGCTCGCGCCGTTCCCCGCGCCCCTTACAGGGCGCGTCATCGGCACCGTATGAACCTGCGGGAGCGTTTCGGTTGCCCGCGCCGTTCCCCGCGCCCCTTACAGGGCGCGTCATCGGCACCGTATGAACCTGCGGGAGCGTTTCGGTTGCCCGCGCCGTTCCCCGCGCCCCTTACAGGGCG
>NZ_VDFC01000167.1 GCF_008369065.1 Streptomyces apricus
CGGCCATGGTGTCCGCGCCGGCGGCCCCGGTGCCGCCGCCCGCGGACGCGCCCGCCGCCACCCCCGCCGGCTCCGGCACGCGCGCCTCGGCCGGCCGCGCCGTGTCCCTCTCGGCCGGCCGGGCCGTCGTCCAGCGGCGCGAGAAGCCCGCCGCGGCCAGCAGCACCACCACGGCGCACACCTTCGTGACCAGGATCCGGCCGTACGACGTGTCGAAGAGCGCGTCCCACGAGCCGAGCCCCCGCCACGACTGGTAGACGCCGGTCAGGACCAGCACCACGACCGAGGTGAACGCCAGGCGCGAGAAACGGTGCACGCAGACGGCCGGGAGCGGCGTCTGCGACCGGTTCAGCGCGGTGAGCAGGGCCACGAGTCCGCCCAGCCACACCGCCATCGCCAGCAGGTGCAGGACGGAGGAGGTCATCGCCACCGGGACCTGGATGCCCGCGGACGCGTGCTCGGCGGCCGCCCAGGTGCCCGCCAGGGCGACGGCCAGGACCCCGCCGACCACCGGCACTGCCGTCCCCGGTTCCGGCGACCGCCGCAGCGCGGCCTCCGTGCGTACGAGGAAGACCGCCGCCGCGGCCAGCAGCGCCAGCCGTGCGAGCAGCGCCCAGCCGGGCCTGGTCGTCAGGGTGTTCCCGATCAGCTCCGGGTCGAGGAGGGTCGACGGGCCGGTGCCGCGTTCGTACGGGCCGCGCAGGAAGACGAGGAGGACCGTGGTGGCGAGGAGCGTCCACCAGCCGGCGCGGACGAGCCCGCGCAGCGGCCGTGCGTCGGGCGGACGGCAGGCGAGGACGAACACGGCCACGCCGATGAGCAGGGCGACGGCGGCGTACGCGGCGTAGCGGGCGATGTCGTAGAGGGCGCCCGAGGCGGGGKTCACGGCCGGCTCGGCGGAGATCGCGACGCTCGTCTCGGAGGGCGCGCCGATGGAGAAGGKGAAGGCGCCGGAGATGGGGTGGCTGTCCGCCGAGACCACCCGCCAGGCGACCGTGAACGTACCGTCCCGCAGGTCGTCGCGGAGACGGACCCGGACCTTGTCCGCGTGGCCGGGGACGTGCTCGGCGCTGTCCGCGTTCACCCGGCGGTTCTCGGGGCTGAGGACCCTCAGGGAGTCGTCCGTGACGCCGACCGACTCGGTGAAGGTCATGGTGACCTCGCGCGGCGCGGACTTCAGGACGGTCCCCTCGCGGGGGTCGGTGTCCCGCACCGCCGAGTGGGCGGACACGGACGTCGCGCCGCCCAGGAGGAGCAGGAGCAGCGTGCCGAGGAGGGTGAGGAGGGCGGCGGCCCGGCGCGGCGCCGTCGGCCGCAGCGCCCATATCTCCCGCGGCGCCCGTGGTACCCGGTGGGTACGGCGTACTCGGCCCACGTCGCCTCTCCCTGCTGCTCGCCTTCGCGGTACTGGTGGTGCCCATGGTGCTGCCGGTGCTGCCGATGCTGTTCGTGCGCGCACGTACGCGCACGTCCGCCGTGCACGTCGCGGCCTCCGAGGAGGTACGGATGTACGCGCCACGCTGTTCAGCGTCGTCGCGTCCGCTCACCAGGTGGGCCGGGCCGAGACCCCTCCGTCCACCACCAGGTCGTGCCCGGTGATCCAGGAGGCCATCGGTGAGGCGAGGAACACGCAGGCGTCGGCCACGTCCTGCGGGCGCCCCAGCCTCCCGGTGGGAGCAGCCTCCCGCCAGCGCCGTACGCCCTCGGGCCACGCCTGCGCGAGGCCCTCGCGGTCGATCAGCCCCGGCGAGACGGTGTTCACGCGGATGCCGTGAGGACCGTACTCCAGGGCCGCCGCGCGCGCGTGCATGACGATGGCCGCCTTCGACGCGCAGTAGTGCGCGTGGAGCGGGGCGGGGTGCGTGGCCTCGACGGACGCGATGTGGGTGATGCTGCGCACAGGGCCCCCGCCCGGGCCCCGCATGACCTCGGCGGCGGCCTGCGTACAGGCGAAGACGCTGGAAACGTTGGTGTCGACCACCGCCCGCCAGTCCGCCGCCGTCATGCCGGGCAGCTCCTGGACCGGCTGGACGCCCGCGTTGTTGACCAGCGCCGTCAGCGTGCCGCCTCCCCAGTCGGCGGCCTCGCGCACCACCCGGTGGCACTCGGACTCCACGGTCAGGTCGGCCCGCAGGGCCACCGCGCGGCCGCCCGAGCCGGTGATGCGTGCGACGACGTCACGGGCCGCTCCCTCGTTCGTACGGAAGTGGACGGCCACGGCCGCCCCCGCCGCCGCGAACCCCAGCGCGATCCTC
>NZ_VDFC01000168.1 GCF_008369065.1 Streptomyces apricus
CCCTCCATCCCCATCCCCACCCAGCAACGAGGACCGTATGCATCTCCTCTCCCCCCGCAAGCTGACGGCGTCCCTGGCCGTGGCCGCCGCGGTCGGCGTCGGCGCCGTCGTCGTCGGACCGGCCGACCACGCCTCGGCCGTGGCCGACACCATCCCGCTCACCCTGAAGAACACCTCGGGCAGCGGCGAGCAGGTCTACGTGTACGTGATCGGCACCGAACTCGCCTCGGGCAAGCAGGGGTACGCCGACGAGGACGGCGTCTTCCACGCCTGGCCCGCCGGCGGTGCCCCGCCGGTCCCGGCGCCCGACGCCTCGTTCGCCGGGCCCGCCGACGGCGCCTCCAAGACGGTCCGGCTGCCGAAGTTCTCCGGCCGCGTCTACTTCTCGTACGGCCAGAAGCTGGACTTCCGGCTCGCCGAAGGCGGGCTCGTGCAGCCCGCCGTGCAGAACGCCTCCGACCCCAACCACGACGTCCTGTTCAACTGGACCGAGTACACGCTCAACGACTCCGGCCTGTGGCTGAACTCCACCCAGGTGGACATGTTCTCCGCGCCCTACTCGGTGGGCCTCACCGCCGGCGACGGCTCCACCAAGGAGACCGGCAAGCTCAAGCCGGGCGGCTACCAGGCCGTGGTCAACGGGCTGAAGGCGCAGGGCGGCGGCTGGGAGGGCCTGGTCGAGACCCGCGGCGACGGCACGCCGCTGCGCGTGCTGGCCCCCGGGCACGGCATCTCCTCCGGCGCCATCCCGGCCGGCGTGATGGACGACTACATCGACCGGGTGTGGGCCAAGTACGCCGGCGAGACCCTGACGGTGACCCCGTTCAAGGACCAGCCCGACAAGAAGTTCCAGGGCCGGGTCAACGGCGGGAAGCTGGACTTCACCGACGGTACGGGTGCCGTCGTGACGTCCTTCGAGAAGCCCGACTCGGACTCCGTCTTCGGCTGCTACAACAAGCTGGACGCCCCCAACGACCAGGTGCGCGGCCCCATTTCGCGAACCCTGTGCGCCGCGTTCAACCGGTCGACCCTGCTCAGCAACCCCGAGCAGCCCGACGCCGACGCGTCCGGCTTCTACCAGGACGGCGTCACCAACCACTACGCCCGGCTGGTCCACGAGCAGATGCAGGACGGGCAGGCGTACGCCTTCGCCTTCGACGACGTCGGCAACCACGAGTCGCTGGTGCACGACGGCGACCCGAAGGACGCGACGATCTCGCTGGAGCCGCTGGACTGAACCGTCCGTCTCAGCGACCGGCCGGGCCTCCGCGGAGGCCGGCCGGTCCCTCACGAAGGCCCGGGGCGACCCGGGCCTTCTGGCACGTGGGGCACCAGAACAGGTTGCGGGCGGCGAGCTCGGCGGTGCGGATCTCGTCGCCACAGATGTGGCAGGGCAGGTGCGCCCGGCGGTACACGTAGACCTCGCCGCCGTGGTCGTCCTTGCGCGGCGGGCGGCCCATCGCCTCCGGCTCGTGCTCCGGGCGGACCGTGTCGATGCGGTTGTTCCGGACCCCCTGGCGCATCAGCACCACCAGGTCCGCCCACATCGCGTCCCACTCGGCGCGCGTGATGTCCCGGCCCGGCCGGTACGGGTCGATGCCGTGCCGGAAGAGGACCTCCGCGCGGTAGACGTTGCCCACGCCCGCGATGACCTTCTGGTCCATCAGCAGGGCGGCGATCGTCGTACGGCTGCGGGACACCCGGGCGTACGCGCGGGCCGGGTCGGCGTCGTCGCGCAGCGGGTCGGGGCCCAGGCGGTCGTGCACCGCCTGCTTCTCCGGGTCGCCGATCAGGGTGCAGGTGGTGGGGCCGCGCAGGTCCACGTACGCGGTGTCGTTCACGAGCCTGAGGCGGACCGTGTCGGTGGGCGGGGGCGCGGGGGCGTCCCCGAAGGCGACCTTGCCGAAGAGGCCGAGGKGGATGTGGACCCAGTCCGCCCGCCCGAAGCCCAGGAAGAGGTGCTTCCCGTGGGCTTCCGCCGTGGTGAGGGCCGTGCCGTCCAGGAGGGCGGCGGCGTCCGCGAACTTGCCCTGGGGGCTGGTGACGTGGGCCTTCCGGCCGCCGAAACGGCCGAGGTAGTCCTCGGCGAGGCGGTGGATGGTGTGCCCTTCAGGCATCGGTCCTCCTGGGGCTGGCGCCCCGGGCCCCGCTCGCTGTTCCGTCCGCGGGTCCGGTGGGGGCTGGTCGCGCAGTTCCCCGCGCCCCTAGGTGCC
>NZ_VDFC01000169.1 GCF_008369065.1 Streptomyces apricus
CCGCACACATGACGGAGGAACCCCCGTGCACCCCCTGGCATCCCGCCCCCGCTACCTCTTCAAGGACGATCCCGAGCTGCTCCGCGAGCAGTTCCGCTGCCTGAGCGACGCCTACGACCCGATCACGCTGCCCCGACTGGCCGCCACCGGCGTCACCGAGGGCTGGCGCTGTCTGGAGGTCGGCTCCGGTGCCGGCACCGTGGCCCACTGGCTCGCCGAGCGCGTCGCGCCCACCGGGAGCGTGCTCGCCACCGACCTGCGGCCACCCGCGTTCGACGCCCGGCCGGGGCTGACCGTCCTCACCCATGACATCCGCCACGACCCGCTGCCCGAGGCCGCCTTCGACCTGATCGTCGCCCGTCTGGTGCTGCAGCACCTGCCCGAACGGCGCACGGTGCTCGACCGCCTGGTCCGGGCCCTGGTGCCCGGCGGCGTGCTGCAGATCGACGAGCTCGACACCTCCTACGAGCCGCCCCTGCTCACCCCGGACGGGGAGTCGGCACGGCTCTACGCCAAGTTCACGGCGACCCGGTCGGCGGCGATGCGGGCGGCGGGCGGCGACCCGCACTGGGGGCGGCACGTCCCGGCGGCCCTGCGCGCCGCCGGACTCGTCGACCTCGACCCGCAGCCGCACATCCTGCTGCGGGGCCCCGCGTCGGCGGCCCTGCGGCTGCAACTGCACCTCTCCCACCACCTGCACGACCAGTTGCTCGCCGCCGGCATGACGGAGGACGAACTGCTGCGCGTACGGGAGCTGATGCGTGACCCGTCCTTCCACGCCGCCTCCAGCGTCCTGTACTCGGTGCACGGCCGCCGTCCGGGCCCGCGGAACGCCTCGTGAGCGCCCCGCCCCTGCGCGGCGCGGGCCGGACGAACGCACCGGCGCTGGCCGCCGGCGTCGCCGCCCGGCTGCTGCGGCCGGTGCGCGCCGACACCGCCGCGGTCTCCTGCGACATCGGCTGGGCCGGGCCGATCGCCCTGCCGCTGGGCGACGAACGGGCCGTGCAGGCCGCCTGCGGCATCATGCACGTGCACGGCAGGGCGAGCGGCCGGCCGAGCCCCCTGGCCGTCGACTACGCCACCGCGACCGCGGGGGTGCTGGCCGCGCAGGGCGTACTCGCCGCGCTCGTCGCCCGCTCCCGCGGGACACGGGTGAGCGAGGTGCGCACCTCCGTGGGGCAGGCCGCCCTGCTGTCCCTGGTCCAGTACCTGGCGGCCGACACCACGGACGACGGCCCGCGCGAGCCGTCCGGCCGCGGCGGCGCCACCTTCACCAGTGCCGACCGGGTGCGCTTCGAGTGCGAGACGTTCGAGCCGCTGCACTGGCGCCGCTTCTGGCAGCTGCTCGGCGCCGATCCGCGGGCCGGCGCCCAGGGCTGGCGGCCGTTCCAGCAGAGGTTCGCGACCGCCACCTGCCCGCTGCCCGCGGCGCTGCACCTGGCCGCCGGGCGGGCCCCCTTCTCCGCCGTCCGGTCGGCGGCCGCCCGGGCGCGGGTGAGCGTGGTGGCGGTGCAGGGCGATCCGCGGCCGCCCGACGTCCCGCCGTTCACCGTCACCGCACACCACAACTCCGGCGCCGGCTCCGGCTCCGGCTCCGGTCTCGCTCCCGTCCCGGGCCCGGAGTCCGGTGCCGGCCTCCGCGAGCCGGGCCGCGCGGGCGCCGGCGGTACCTCCGTCCGGCCGCTGGAGGGGGTGCGCGTCGTCGAGTCCMCCCGCCGGGTGCAGGGCCCGATGGCCGGGCACATCCTGCACCAGCTCGGCGCCGACGTGCTGCGCATCGAACCGCCCGGGGGCGACCCCATGCGCGGCATCCCGCCCATCGCCGGCCGGTGCTCGGCCCGCTTCAGCGCCCTGAACGCCGGCAAGACCACCACCGAGATCGACCTCGGCACCCGCTCCGGCCGCCGGGCGGTGCACGAACTGGCCGCCACCGCCGACGTCTTCGTGCACAACTGGGCGCCGGGCAAGGCCGCGCAGTGGCAGCTGGACTCCGGGGACCTGCACGCCGCGCACCCCGGTCTGGTCTACGCGGCGGCCTCCGGCTGGGGCGCCCGCCCTCCCGTACCGCTCCCGCTGGGCACCGACTACCTGGTCCAGGCGCACAGCGGACTGGGGGCCGCCCTGCGCCCCGCCGACGAACCGCCCGCACCGTCCCTGATGACGCTGACCGACCTGCTGGGCGGGCTGGTCTGCGCCC
>NZ_VDFC01000017.1 GCF_008369065.1 Streptomyces apricus
GTCTGGCCCCGCTCCGCGCGCACCGGGGCCGACGGGGACGTCCTCGTCGGCGGAGTCCCGCTCAGGGAGGTCGCGGCCCGCTTCGGCACCCCCGTGTACGTCCTGGACGAGCAGGAGGTCCGGGAGCGCTGCCGGGCCTACCGTGCGGCCTTCCCCGGGGCCGACGTCGTCTACGCGGCCAAGGCGTTCCTGTGCCGCGCGGTCGCCCACTGGGTGCGCGAGGAGGGCCTCGGCCTCGACGTCTGCTCCGCCGGGGAGCTGGAGCTCGCCGTCGGCACGGGATTCCCGCCGGAGCGGATCGTGCTGCACGGCAACGCCAAGAGCCCCGAGGACCTACGGGCCGCCGTGCGGCTCGGCGTCGGGCGCATCGCCGTGGACAGCGCCTCGGAGATCGCCCGGCTGGCCGCGCTCACGCCCGCCGGCGGTCGCCGGCAGGTCCTGGTGCGGGTGGTGCCGGGCATCGCCGCGGGCGCGCACGCCAAGGTGCGCACGGGCACGGACGACCAGAAGTTCGGCCTGTCCGTGACGGACGGGTCGGCGCAGGAGGCCGTGGCCGGGATCCTCGAACAGCCGCACCTGGAACTCGTCGGCCTGCACTGCCACCTGGGCTCGCAGATCGCGTCGGTGGACCCCTACGAGGCCGCGGTCCGGCGCATGGTCGCCCTGCTGGCCGCGGTCCGCGACCGGCACGGTGTCGCCCTGCCGCAGCTGGACATCGGCGGCGGGCACGCCATCGCCCACCGGTCCGGCGAGACGGGCCTCGACGTGGGCGAGCTGGCCGTGCGCGTCCGCGCCACGCTCCAGGAGGGCTGCGCCGCGCACCGCCTGCCCGTGCCCCGGCTCACCCTGGAACCGGGGCGGGCGATCGTGGGACCCGCCGGGGTGGCGGTGTACCACGTGCTGGCGGTCAAACGCACCGGGAAGCACACCTTCGTCGCCGTGGACGGCGGTATGAGCGACAACCCGAGGCCCGCGCTGTACGGAGTGCGGTACGCGCCCCGGCTGGTCGGGCGCCCGTCGTCGGCGCCGCCCCGCACCGTCACGGTCGTGGGCCGGCACTGCGAAGCGGGTGACGTCCTCGCGGACCGGGTGGCGCTCCCCGGTGACGTGCGCCCCGGCGACCTGCTGGCGGTCCCGGCCGCCGGGGCCTACCACCTGTCCATGGCCTCGGGGTACAACCTGGTCGGCCGGCCCCCGGTGGTCGCCGTGTCGGGCGGTACCGCACGCGTCCTGGTACGGCGCGAGTCGCTGGACGACACAATCCGCCGGGACGTCGGCCTGTAGCACCGCCCGCAGCCGGGACACCGGTCGTGCAGCACCGCTCGCGCCCGGGACGTCGGGCTGTGGCACTCGCCCGCGCCCACCGGGCCGCCGGGACCGCCGCACCGGCCGCTTCGCCCACCGCGGCCAGGCCGGGGCCGGGGATCAGCGGCCTCGGGGTGCCCCCCGTCGCCGCTGGGCCGGCGGAGGCGTGGGCGGCGAGAAGGTGTCCTCCTCGTCGTCCAGGGGCGGCAGCTCCACCGTGTACTGCGGCTGCAGGAACAGACCGTGGTGCTGCGGCGCGGCCGCGGCGGGCGCCGTGTCCTGCACGGGACGTGCAGGGTCGCGATGCGAAGAGGCAGGCATCCAAAACCATCCGGAGTCGGGAGTCGCGCGGATCGGAGGCGGAGCGGTCGACCGGTGACGACCGGTACCCGTGCGCCTCGCGCGCGACTGCCCATTAGATCCTATCTGCGGCGCGAGGACGAAAGGGCGCGGTGCGCGACGCGCTCCGGATGACGGATCCGCCCCCGCGGACGCCCCCGCGCGGCCCGCCGGGACCCCGCACCGGGACCGATCCGTCCCCGTGTGACCGGATCGTCCGGTACGGGGTTCCCGGGGGGACCCGCCCGGCCGCGCGATCCCGCCGTAAGGTGCCTGCGTGCAGCGGATCTTGGTGGTGGGTGTCACGGGTGCCGGTAAGTCCACGCTCGCCCGGGCGGTGGGCGAGCGGCTGGATCTGCCCTACCACGAGATGGACGCGCTGCACTTCACCGGCCCGGGCTGGGCCACCGACGACCGGCTCGTGGAGACCGTCTCGCACCTCACCGACGGCCCCCGCTGGATCATCGACTCGATCGGTCACCCCGATGTGCGCGACCTGCTCTGGGAGCGCGCCGACACCGTGCTCTGGCTCGACTACGGCAGGCGCGTGATCATGCCCCGCGTCCTGCGCCGCTCCGTGCGGCGCACCGTCACCCGCGAGAGCATCTTCGGCGGCAACCGGGAGACCTGGGCGGGCTGGCTGAGCAGGGAGCACCCGGCCTGGTGGGCCTGGTCCCAGTACGCGGGCCGCCGCCGCGAGATCGAGCGCCGCACACGCGATCCCCGCTTCGCTCCCCTGGCCACCACCCGCTTCCCCCACCCCCGCACCACCGCGGCCTGGCTGGCCTCCGTGTGACCGGGGCGGTCCGCGCGCCCGGGCCGTCCGAGAGACCTTGAGGTCATCGTCGATTGAAACCGTTCAATCGACGAAGTCCCCTGGCACTTCAGGCCACTTCACAGTAACCACCGCATCTGGCAGCCCGTCAAGAATGTGCTGCACGCTCATTGACCCTCACCCCTCGCGCCCCTACGTTCACCGGGAGTGAATCGATTCACACTTCCTACCCGAGGAGCCGCAGTGATCAGCAGGAGGAACATCCTCGCGGGTACGGCAGCCGCGGTGGCGGTCACGGCGACGGCCGCCGGCAGCGGATCCGCGGTGGCCGCGCCCGCCTCCGCACCGGCCGGGGCGGGCGCCCGGCGCGGCGCCCTGCGCGTCACCGCGCCGACCGTCGAGTACGTCCGCAACCCCCTCGGCACCGACGCACCGCACCCCCGGTTCAGCTGGCCGTCGGTCTCCGCCGAGCCGGGCGCGCGCCAGAGCGCCTACCAGCTCCGCGTCGCCTCCCGCGCCGCGCGCCTCGGCGACCCCGACGTCTGGGACAGCGGGAAGGTCGCGTCCGGCGACTGCGTCCTCGTCCCGTACGCGGGCCCGCGCCTCACGCCCCGCACCCGCTACTTCTGGTCCGTGCGCGTGTGGGACGCCGACGGCGGCATCTCCCCCTGGAGCGAGCCGTCGTGGTGGGAGACCGGGCTCATGGAGGCCGCGCAGTGGTCCGCGGACTGGATCTGCGCGCCGCCCGCCCTCACCGACGCGCCCTCCCTCGAAGGCAGCTCCTGGATCTGGTTCCCCGAGGGCGATCCGGCCACCACCGCGCCGGCGGGCACCCGCTGGTTCCGGCACACCTTCGACCTGCCGGACGCGGTCACGGCGGCGACCCTGGCCATCACCGCGGACAACGTGTACTCCGTCTCCGTGAACGGCACCGAGGTGGCCCGCACCGACCTGGAGACGGACCACGAGGGCTGGCGCCGGCCCGCCGTCGTCGAGGTCCTCGGCCGGCTGCGGACGGGCCGGAACGTCCTCGCGGTCTCCGCCGCCAACGCGTCCGAGGGACCCGCCGGCCTGATCGCCTCCCTCACGCTGCGGACCGCCTCCGGCGAGCGGCGGGTCCGCACCGACGGCTCCTGGAGAGCGGCGGACCGGGAGCCCGCGGGCGACTGGCGCGGAGCGGACTTCGACGACGGCGGCTGGCCCGCGGCGAAGGAGGCCGCCGCCTGGGGCGCCGGCCCCTGGGGCAGGGTCGTCGCCGCGTCGTACGCCGCCCACCAGCTGCGGCACGCGTTCCGGCTGCCGCGCAAGAAGGTGGTCCGCGCCCGCCTGTACGCCACCGCCCTCGGCGTGTACGAGGCGCACCTGAACGGCCGCCGCGTGGGCCGCGACCAGCTCGCCCCGGGCTGGACCGACTACCGCGAGCGCGTCCAGTACCAGACCTACGACGTCACCGCGCTCGTGCGCCCCGGCGACAACGCCCTCGGCGCGTACCTGGCCCCGGGCTGGTACGCGGGCAACGTCGGCATGTTCGGGCCGCACCAGTACGGCGAACGTCCGGCGCTGCGCGCCCAGTTGGAGGTGGAGTACGCCGACGGGACGCGCGAGCGGGTCACCTCGGGGACCGGCTGGCGGGCCGCCGCCGGACCGGTCGTCTCCGCCGACCTGCTGGGCGGCGAGACCTACGACGCGCGCAAGGAGACCCCCGGCTGGACCTCGCCGGGCTTCGACGACTCGGCCTGGCAGGACGTGGTGCGCGCCGCCGCCGACGCGGCTCCCCCGCTGGTCGTGGCCCAGGTGGACGGTCCGGTCCGGGTGACCGAGGAGCTGCCGGTCAGGGAGGTGACCGAGCCGAAGCCCGGCGTCTTCGTCCTCGACCTGGGCCAGAACATGGTGGGTGCGGTACGGCTGCGCGTCTCGGGTGCGGCCGGCACGACCGTCCGGCTGCGGCACGCGGAGGTGCTGAACCCGGACGGCACCCTCTACACGGCGAACCTGCGGACCGCCGCGGCGACCGACACGTACACCCTCAAGGGCGGTGGCGAGGAGACGTACGAGCCGCGCTTCACCTTCCACGGGTTCCGCTACGTCGAGCTGACCGGGTTCCCCGGCACCCCGTCCGCGAAGGCGCTGACCGGTCGCGTCATGCACACCTCCGCCCCGTCCACCCTCGACTTCGAGACCGACGTGCCGATGCTCGACCAGCTGCACCGCAACATCACCTGGGGGCAGCGCGGCAACTTCCTCTCCGTTCCGACGGACACGCCCGCACGCGACGAGCGGCTGGGGTGGACCGGTGACATCAACGTCTTCGCGCCGACCGCCGCGTACACGATGGAGTCCGCGCGCTTCCTCACCAAGTGGCTCGTGGACCTGCGCGACGGGCAGACCGCGGAGGGCGCCTTCACCGATGTGGCGCCCATGGTCGGCACGGTCGGCAACGGGGTGGCCGGCTGGGGCGACGCGGGGGTCACCGTCCCCTGGGCCCTGTACCAGGCGTACGGCGACCTGCAGGTGCTGCGGGACGCCTGGGGGTCGGTCCGGGCCTGGCTCACGTACCTGGAGCGGCACAGCGATGGCCTGCTGCGGCCGGCGAGCGGGTACGGGGACTGGCTGAACGTGTCGGACGAGACGCCTAAGGACGTCGTCGCCACCGCGTACTTCGCCCACAGCGCCGACCTCGCCGCCCGCATCGCCGGTGAACTCGGCGAGGACCCCGCCCCGTACGCCGGGCTCTTCGAGCGGATCCGCACGGCGTTCCGGACCGCGTACGTCACCTCCGGGGGCCGGGTGAAGGGCGACACGCAGACCGCATACGTCCTCGCGCTGTCCATGGACCTGCTGCCGGACGGCCTGCGCGCGGCGGCCGCCGACCGGCTGGTCGCGCTGATCGAGGCCAAGGACTGGCACCTGTCCACGGGCTTCCTCGGCACGCCGCGGCTGCTGCCCGTCCTGACCGCCACGGGGCACACCGACGTCGCCTACCGGCTGCTCCTGCAGCGCTCGTTCCCCAGCTGGGGCTACCAGATCGACCGGGGCGCCACCACCATGTGGGAGCGCTGGGACTCCGTCACCCCCGACGGCGGCTTCCAGACACCGGACATGAACTCGTTCAACCACTACGCCTACGGGTCGGTGGGCGAGTGGATGTACGCCAACGTCGCCGGCATCGCACCGGGCCGGCCCGGCTACCGGGAGATCGTGGTCCGGCCCCGGCCGGGCGGCGGGGTGACCTCGGCCCGCGCCACGTTCGCCTCGGTGCGCGGCCCCGTCTCCACCCGCTGGCGGCAGCGCTCCGGCACCTTCGCCCTGACCTGCTCGGTGCCCCCCGGCACGACGGCCGAGGTGTGGGTCCCGGCCGACGGCCCCGACGCGGTCACCCACACCGAGGCGGCGTTCCTGCGCGGCGAGGACGGCTGCGCGGTGTACCGGGTCGGCTCCGGCACCCACCGCTTCACCGCCCGGCGGACGGCCGACGGCGGGTAGCGGAGCCCGGTCCCCGGCGACCGGTCCGGCGGCGCCCAACGCGGCACGGGCGCCGCCGGGTTGGCGGGGCTCCACGGAAGTGCGCCGGTGGCGCCCTAGGGTGATCACATGTCTGCCTCGTTGAGTTCCGCCAGATCCCGCGCCGCGCTGCGCGTGTCGGCGCGCATATCCGTCGAGCTGCTGCTGGTCCTGGTGATGACCGCGGTGGTCCTCTGGCTCCTCGGCCAGATGTGGTCCGTGGTCTGGCCCCTCGTCCTGGGGCTGCTCCTGACCACGCTGACGTGGCCGCCGACCCGGTTCCTGCTCAGGCGCGGCTGGCGCCCGGCACCGGCGGCCTCCCTCGTGACCGTGCTGTTCCTGGTGGTCGCCGCGGCCGTCGTTGCGCTCATCGCCGTCCCGGTGGCCTCCCAGTCGGGCGACCTGTCCGACGGGGTGGTGGCCGGTCTCCACAAGGTCCGCGACTGGGCCGCCGGTCCCCCGCTGAACGTCGGCGAGGACCAGATCTCCAGCGCTCTGGACAACGCGGTCGAACGCATCCAGAAGAGCGCGGGAAGCATCACCACCACGGTCGTCACGGGCGTGAACACCGTGGTCAACGGGCTGGTGACGGCCGTCCTCGCGCTCTTCCTGATGTTCTTCTTCCTCAAGGACGGACCGCGGTTCCTGCCCTGGCTCACCCGTCAGCTGCCGGGCCGCCTCGCCGTCCACGTCCCGGCGGTGGCCTCGCGCAGCTGGGACACCCTCGGGTCCTTCGTGCGGTCGCAGGCCGCGGTCGGTCTGCTCGACGCCGTCTTCATCGGCATCGGCCTGTGGATCGTGGACGTGCCCCTGGTGCTCCCGCTGGCGGTGCTGACCTTCGTGTCGGCGTTCGTGCCGATCGTGGGCGCGCTGTTCGCCGGCTTCGTCGCGGTGCTCATCGCCCTGGTCTCCAACGGGCTGACGGACGCGCTGATCGTGCTGGCGATCATCGTCGCCGTGCAGCAGCTGGAGGGCAACGTCTTCCAGCCCATCATCCAGAGCCGCGGGCTGGGACTGCACGCGGCGGTGATCCTGCTGGCGGTGACCCTGGGCGGCAACCTGGCGGGAGTGGTGGGCAGTCTCCTCGCCGTCCCGGTCGCCGCGGTGTTCGCGGTGTTCTGGAACTACCTGCGCGAGCAGCTCGCCGAGCCGCCCGGCGAACCGGGCGGCGGCGAGCCGCAGGCGGACGCGGCCGTTCCGTCCTAGGACCCGTCGTGGCGTCCGTACCGGCAGGGGCGGTCGTACCGGTCGTGGCGGTGGTGGCGGTCGTACCGGTCGTGGCGGTGGGTCACTCCCCCGCCGCCACGTACCGGTCCTCGTCCTCCTCGGTCTGCTCCCGCTCTTCGAGGTCGAGCTTCACCCCGGCGGGCTCCAGGGCCTCGCGCAGCCGCTGCATCATCGGTTCCGAGAGGAAGTGGTGGCGCAGGTCCAGCTCCTCCAGGTGCGTGAGGGGCTGGCCGCTCAGGAGCGCCGCGGCGCCGGTGTCGCTCAGGGTGCCCAGGCCCAGGTGCAGGGAGGCCAGCCGGGCCACGACGGGGGCACCGGCCACGGCGGCGGCGATCTCGTCCTGTATCTCGCTGTTGCGCAGGCCCAGGTGGCGCAGGGCGGGCAGGCGGTCGCCGTCGAGGACGGGGGCCAGGTCCGCCAGGGTGGTCGTGCAGCCGTAGTACTCCGCGCCCAGCCACAGGTCGAGACGGCGCAGGGCGGGCAGGTCGCAGGCGGCCACCGCGCGGGCCACCTCGCCGGGCAGACCGCCGTTCTCCAGGCGCAGGACGCGCAGGTGCTCGTGGCGCAGGGGCGTCAGCTGCAGCCCGGGGCCGTCCTCGAAGCCGTTGCCCGAACCGCGTACGCCGAACTCCAGGAGGCGGGGGTAGGCGGCCAGAATGGGGGTCACGTCGCCCTGCACGATCCAGGACAGCTCGGACTCCTCGAACGTGAGGTCGGCCAGGTAGAGGGCTTCGAGCCCGGTGAGGCGGTCCGCGGCGGCCACGAGCCGCGTGGCCGTCTCGGCGGGGTCGTCCGCGTCGAACTCGGAGCCGTAGGCGCCCGCTCCCAGGACCAGGGCCCGCACCCGTGCGGTGTCCACGGTGTCGAGGAAGCGGTCCCAGCACTCCTCGAAGGACTCGCCGCCGTAGCCCTGGTTGCGGGACAGCCTCCAGGCGACCGTGTCGGCCGCGGGTACGGGGCCGCTCTCCTCGTCCGGGGACGGGAAGTCGTGGACGGGCAGACCGTGCAGTGTCGTCAGATGATCGATGGTCACGGCGGAAGCCTTCCATACCCGAACGGCCTTTGCGGCCAACCCACTTGGAGACCGCGAACGGGATCGTCCCGCACCGGGGCGGCGCGGCCGCGACCGGGGCACCACGCCTCCGGCCGGGGCGCTACGGGTTCAGCACGACCTTGCCGGCGACCGTGCCGGACTCGGCCAGGCGCATCGCCTCGGCGGCCCGGGCGAGCGGGAGCCGGGCGGCGATCAGGGCCGTGACCTCGCCGCGCCCGTACGCCGCGAAGACCTGGGTGAGGTCGGCGCGCAGCCGGGCCCGGAACCTGTTCTTCGACAGCGCCCGGCCGGCCCAGACGTTGAAGAAGGAGGCGCGGCGGCCGTTGGGCAGGGTGTTCCACAGCCAGGTCCGGGCGAGCAGCTTGAGCACGGGCCACTGCTTGGACCCCGTGTCGTCCCGGGTGGCGGCACTGCCGTAGGAGACGAGCGTGCCGCCGGGCGCGAGGAGCCTCCAGGAGTCGACGATGCCCCGGCCGCCGACGTGGTCGAAGACGGCGTCCACCCCGTCGGGGGCGAGTTCGCGCACCCGCGCCGCCATGTCCTGGTCGCGGTAGTCGACGGGCAGGACGCCCTGTTCGCGCAGCGCCTCGTGGTGGCGCGCGGACGCCGTGCCGATCACCCGCACGCCCGCGGCGCGGGCGAGCTGGACGAGGACCGAGCCGACCCCGCCGTTGGCGCCGTGCACCAGGACGGTCCCGCCCGGGCGGACCCGCGCCGTGCGGTGGAGCATCTGCCAGGCGGTGATGCCGTTGACCACCAGGGTCTCCGCCTCCGCCGCACCGATCCCGGCCGGCACCTCCACGACGTCCGCCGCGTCGACCAGCACGTGGCTGGCCCAGCCGCCGACCTTGAGCAGGGCCGCCACCCGGGTGCCGGCCAGGCCCGGCTCGACGCCCGCGCCGACCGCCAGCACCGTCCCGACCAGGTCGTACCCGGGGACGAAGGGGAAGGGCGGCTGGTCGTAGTAGCGCCCCCGGCGCATCTGCTGCTCGGCGAAGGAGACCCCGGTCGCCTCCATCCGGACCAGGACCTGGCCCGGCCCCGCCACGGGGATCTCGCCGTGACGGACCTGGAGGCCTTCCGGCTCCACCTTGCCCGGCAGTACGACCTCGACGAGTTCTGCGGCGTTGTCGAGTTCTCCGGCGTTCATGACGGCCTCCAGTGCCTTGGTTGTGTGGATCGTTCGCGTCGCGCCTTATGGCTGCTTGCGTTCGTTAGAAGTTGTAACGCATCGCGAAGAGAGGAGTCAATAGCGACCGTGATAGCCTCTAACTAAATTGCGGCACCGAGAACGCAGAGAGCGCGGAGAGGCGGCAGGCCATGGGGGACACGGGTGGCGGGACGCCCCGCGAGCGCTACCGCGCCCAGGTGCGCTCGGAGATCAAGGCGCACGCCTGGGAGCAGCTCGCCACGGCGGGGGCCTCCGCGCTCTCCCTCAACGCGATCGCCCGGCAGATGGGACTGAGCGGACCCGCGCTGTACCGGTACTTCGCCGGCCGCGACGAGCTGATCACCGAGCTCGTCCGGGACGCGTACCGCAGCCTCGCCGACACCCTGCGCGCCGCCGGAGCCGCGGGCCCTGACCTGCCCGCACTGGCGCACGCCCTGCGCGGGTGGGCCCTGCAGGACCCGCAGCGCTACTTCCTCGTCTACGGCACGCCCGTGCCCGGCTACCACGCGCCCGACGACATCACCGCGATCGCCCGCGAGATCATGGCGACCCTGCTCGACGCCTGCGCCGCCCTGCCCCCGGGGGGCCCCGCGAGGCCCTTCGACACGCACCTCGCGGAGCACGGGAAGTGGGCGGACGGCCATCCCGCCGGCCCCGCGACCCTGCACCGCGCCCTCACGTTCTGGACCCGGCTGCACGGTCTGCTCTCCCTCGAACTCGCGGGCCACTTCACCGGGATGGGCTTCGACCCCGCCCTGTTCTTCGCCGCCGAGCTGGACGACCTGATCGGGCCGCCGCAGGACTGACCGGCCCCGCGGCGTCCCGTCCGGCGGACGCCGGTCCTGCCCGTTCGGGCAGACAGCCGTGCCTCCGTGCCCGCTGTCACGCGGGCGGCGCCCCGCTAACGTCGGGCGCGTGAGCACCACGACCCGCGCCGGCCTCCGGGAAGTCCGCCCGTGATCGACGACCGGCCGGACGGGCCAGGGCCGAGCGATCCCCTTACGGGTGAGGCGCGTACGGCCGGCACGCAGACCACCGCACCAGGAGAACCACCGACGTCAGGGCCAGAGCCGGAGACGGAACCCGCTCCGAAGCGCGTCCGCCGCCGTCCCGGGCCGTTCACGCTGCTGGTCCTGCCGGGGCTCCTCGCCCTGATGGGGGTGGCCGGCTTCCTGGCGGCGACGGGCGGTCTGTCCGACGCCTGGTCCCAGGGGTCGGACGCCCCGGAGACCCCCGGGGTGCGGATCGACGCCTCGTACGTGCCCTGGCTCCGCAAGGCGGTCGCGGACTGCACCGTCGTCAAGCCCTCGGTGCTGGCGGCCCAGATCGACCGGCTCTCCGGCTGGGACGACGACGCCGGGACACTGTCCGGCGAGAAGGGCATCGCCGCGTTCACGGACGCCCGGTGGCGGACCTGGGGCAAGGACGACGACGGCAACGGGCGCTCGTCGCCGCGCGATCCGGCCGACGCCATCATGGCGCTCGGCCGGCAGGACTGCTCCCTCGCCGAGGAGGTGACCGACCTCAGGACCGAGGGCATCGTCAACGGGAACCTGGCCGAGCTCACCCTCGCCGCGTACGCGTCGGGCACGGACGCGGTGCGGAAGGCGGGGCGCGTCCCCGCCGGGGCCGAGACGTACATCAGCGAGGTCACGTCGCTGGCGGCGCGCTACGGTGCGGTCGACCGGGAGAGTTCCGGGGGCGCCGTGAACCAGGTGCCCGGCGCCGTGCTGGCGGCGCCCGTGGCGAACCTGACCGTCACCTCGCCCTTCGGATCGCGCCAGCACCCCCTGACCGGGGTGACCAAGCTGCACACCGGGATCGACTTCGCCTCGCCGCAGGGGTCGCAGGTGTCCGCCGCGTCCAAGGGGCGGGTCGTGTTCGCGGCGATGACCAGCGCGTACGGCAACCGCGTGGTGATCGACCACGGCACGATCGACGGCAAGCGCCTGGAGACGACGTACAGCCACCTGCTGTCCCTGCAGGCCTCCGCCGGCCAGGAGGTGGCGGCCGGGACGCCGATCGGGCTGGTCGGCTCCACCGGCCTGTCCACCGGCCCGCACCTGCACTTCGAGGTGATCCTCGACGGCCACTACACGGACCCGCTGCCCTGGCTGAACCCCAGTTGAACACCGGCGACCGAACCCCGGCGGCCGAACCCCGGCGGCCGGACCGCGGGCGCTCAGGTGCCGAAGCGGCGGCGGGAGGCCTCGATGTGCCCGAGGTAGCGGTGCGTCCAGTCGCACATCCCGTCGACCGTCCTCTTCAGCGCCTGCCCCGGCTCGGTGAGGGTGTACTCGACCCGCGGCGGCACGGTGGGGTGCACCTCCCGCTCGACCAGGGCGTTGCGCTCCAGCATGCGCAGGTTCTGGGTGAGCATCTTGTGGCTGATGCCCTCGATCTCGTTGCGCAGCTCGCTGAAGCGCAGGGTGCGCTCCCCCAGGGTCTCGATGATCAGCAGCGCCCACTTGTTGGCGATGTCCGAGAAGAGCTCACGGGCGAGCGAGTCCGCGCGGGTCAGGTCGGCGTCCTCGGGCGAGCCGCTGTACTGCTTGGTCACCATGAGGTTCCTCCGTCACCGAAAAGTGCGTTCTTCCATGTCAGCGCACACTCTCCTACGGTTCTCCAGTAACCACAAGAGAGCGGGTCCGGGTCGGACCCGCCCGAGGAGGAGGCGCGCCATGGCCATCACCCTGCTGGACCCCGAGGGACTGCCGAAGATCGACGTCTACCGCCAGGTGTCCGTCGCGACCGGGTCGCGGCTCGTGTTCGTGGCCGGCCAGGTCTCCTGGGACGCGGACGGGGCCACGGTCGGCGAGGGCGACCTCGCCGCACAGGTCGAGCGGGCCTACCTGAACGTGGGCACCGCCCTGGCCGCGGCCGGCGGGTCGTTCGCGGACGTGGTCAAGCTGACCGCGTACGTCGTCGACTGGACCCCGGACAAGATGCCGCTGGTCCTGGAGGGCATCGCGCGGGCGGCCGCGGAACTCGGGATCACACCGGTGGCGCCGGCGTCGCTGATCGGGGTGGCGGCGCTCGACGTGCCCGAGCACCTGGTCGAGGTCGAGGCGACCGCGGTCCTGGACTGAGTCATCCCGTCCGGGATGCCTCTTTGCATGACCATGCGATGTCATGCATACTCTTCCTATGTCTAAGGTCCTCACCTCCCTTCCCGCCGGCGAGCGCGTCGGTATCGCCTTCTCCGGCGGACTCGACACCTCGGTCGCGGTCGCGTGGATGCGCGACAAGGGCGCCGTCCCGTGCACCTACACCGCCGACATCGGCCAGTACGACGAGCCCGACATCGCCTCGGTGCCGGGCCGCGCGAAGGCCTACGGTGCCGAGCTGGCGCGCCTGGTGGACTGCCGTGCCGCGCTGGTGGAGGAGGGCCTGGCCGCGCTCACCTGCGGGGCGTTCCACATCCGCTCGGGCGGGCGCGCCTACTTCAACACCACGCCGCTGGGCCGCGCCGTCACCGGCACGCTCCTGGTCCGGGCGATGCTGGAGGACGACGTCCAGATCTGGGGCGACGGCTCGACCTTCAAGGGCAACGACATCGAGCGGTTCTACCGCTACGGCCTGCTGGCCAACCCGCACCTGCGGATCTACAAGCCGTGGCTCGACGCGGACTTCGTGACCGAGCTCGGCGGCCGTAAGGAGATGTCGGAGTGGCTGGTCGCCCACGACCTGCCCTACCGCGACAGCACGGAGAAGGCGTACTCCACCGACGCCAACATCTGGGGCGCCACCCACGAGGCGAAGACCCTGGAGCACTTGGACACGGGCGTCGAGACGGTCGAGCCGATCATGGGCGTCCGGTTCTGGGACCCCGCGGTCGAGATCGCCACCGAGGACGTGACGATCGGCTTCGACCAGGGCCGCCCGGTCACGGTGAACGGCAAGGAGTTCGCCTCCCCCGTCGACCTGGTGATGGAGGCCAACGCCATCGGCGGCCGCCACGGCATGGGCATGTCGGACCAGATCGAGAACCGGATCATCGAGGCGAAGAGCCGCGGCATCTACGAGGCGCCCGGCATGGCGCTGCTGCACGCCGCGTACGAGCGCCTGGTGAACGCGATCCACAACGAGGACACCCTCGCCCAGTACTACAACGAGGGACGGCGCCTGGGCCGGCTGATGTACGAGGGCCGCTGGCTGGATCCGCAGGCCCTGATGGTGCGCGAGTCGCTCCAGCGCTGGGTCGGCGCGGCCGTCACCGGCGAGGTGACGCTGCGGCTGCGGCGCGGCGAGGACTACTCGATCCTCGACACCCGCGGCCCCGCGTTCAGCTACCACCCGGACAAGCTGTCCATGGAGCGCACCGAGGACTCGGCGTTCGGCCCGGTGGACCGGATCGGCCAGCTCACCATGCGCAACCTCGACATCGCCGACTCGCGCGCCAAGCTGGAGCAGTACGCCGGCCTGGGCCTGATCGGCACCGGCAGCCCCGCCGTGGGCGCCGCGCAGGCGGCCTCGACCGGGCTGATCGCCAGCATGCCGGAGATGCCGCAGGGCGGCGCCGAGGCCATCGCCTCCCGCGGTGAGGTCTCCGAGGACGACGAGCTGCTGGACCGCGCCGCGATGGAGTTCGGCACGGACTGACACCGCCCCGCGGGGCGGTGGGGCGACGACGGGAGGGCGGGCCCGGTGCTGACGGCGCCGGGCCCGCCCTCCCGTCGTGGGAGACCGGCCGCCCCGCTCAGAGGGGCGCGGCGATCCGGACGCGGCCGCCGCCCTCGTCCGACGCGTCGGACGTGTCGGAGAGGAACAGGGCCAGTTCCCGCCCCTCCTCGGCGACGGCGGTGCGGTCGGTCCGGGAGAGGTCCCGCAGCGGGGCGACCGTCACCGTGCCGTCCTCGACGGTCCAGGTCGCGGCGACCCTGCCGTCGACGAGGACGACCCGCTCACCGGCGACCGACAGCCCGCGGTGCGCGTCGTCGACGATCCGGCCGCGGTCCTGGTAGCCGAGGATCGCGTTGTCGAACGCCGGCAGGAACCGTACCGGTGCCGGTGTGCCGGGATCCGGCCGCGGCGCGTCGGGCAGGTCGAGCAGTTCCCGCCCCCGCTCGTCGCGGAAGGAGACGAGCTCCTCCCGTACGGCCGCGACCGCGGCGGGCAGGCCCGCGAGACCACACCAGGCGCGCAGGTCGGCCGAGGCGGCGGGCCCGAACGCGGCCAGATAGCGCCGGACCAGCGCCCGGCCGACCGGATCGGCGCCGTCCGGAGCCGGCGGATCGGCCTCGCGCCCCAGCCACGAGGAGAACAGGGCGTTGCGCACGCCCGCTTTCGTGCGCCACAGCCCGCGCGGGGGCAGCTGCACCATCGGCACGAGTGCGGCGACCAGCATCTCGCCGAGCGGCCGCGGTCCCGCGTCCGGCCAGCGATCGGCGACCGCCCGCGCCAGTTCGCCCATGGAGCGCGGCTCGCCGTCGGCCATGACCGCCCGCCCCGCCGCCGCGAGCTCCTCCAGGTCCACCCCGGCGAGCTCGCGGCGGTAGGTCCCCAGGACCCGCTGGCGCAGCATGGGTGCGTGACGGGCCCGCCACGCCAGCGCGTCCTCGGCGGTGACCAGGTGGACGGTGCGGCGCATGAGATGGGTCCGCACCACCCGCCGTCCGGTGAGCAGGTCCGACAGTTCCCCCGGGTCGAACGCGCGCAGCCGGGACCACAGGCCGGTGAACGGTTCCTGCGGTTCCTGCGCCTGCAGGCCGCCGAGGTGCGCGACGGCGTCGGCCGCCGGCAGGTCGGCGCGGTCGAGCAGCAGCTGCCGGGCCAGTGTCGCGCGGTTGAGGGCCCTCGTTCCGAGCACGGTCATGGCGCTCAGGTCGCCTTGTGGCCGTCGAGCGTCTCGCGCAGGATGTCCGCGTGCCCGGCGTGCTGCGCGGTCTCGGCGATGACGTGCAGGAGCACCCGGCGCGCGCTGCGCTCCGCGCCCGGTTCGTGCCAGGGTGCCTGCGGGAGCGGGTGCGTGACCGACAGGTCGGGGAGGGCGGCGACGATCTCCTCGGTCCGCGCCGCGACCTGCTCGTACCGCTTCAGGACGCCGGCCAGGGTCTCGCCGGGCAGCATGCGGAAGTTCTCCTGGTGGTCGATCATCCACTGCGGGATCTCGCGGGCGGTGCCGGCCTCGAAGTCGGCCCAGGTGACACCGTCGGGCAGGTCGTACGACATCGCCGACGGGCCGTCGAGCACGAAGCGCAGCCGGCCCTCCTCGACGGCCGCGACGTGCTTGACCAGTCCGCCCGGGCTCAGCGCGCTGACCGTCGGGGCCGTGCCGGCCTGCTCGTCGTCGAGTCCGCGGGTGGTGGCGGTCAGGGCGGAGCGGGCGGCCGCGAGCGCGGCGAGGAGCTCGGTCCGCTCGGCGTCCGGGGCGGGCCGGGGCGGCGTGGTCGGGACGTTCATGGTGATCGGGTCCTTCCGGTCGTTGCTGCTCTTGCTGCGGGTACCAGTGGTGCCGGTGCCGCCGGTGCTGCTGTCGGACACAGGACGACCGTCTCAGGGGATGCGGTCAGGTCGTGTCCTCTTCTCGGGGCACGATGGGTTCATGCCGAAGACATCCGCACGACTGCTGTCGCTGCTCTCGCTGCTCCAGGCGCGCCGGGACTGGCCCGGGGCGCTGCTGGCCGAGCGCCTCGACGTCAGTGCGCGCACCGTGCGCCGCGACGTCGACCGCCTGCGCGAGCTCGGCTATCCGGTCGTGGCGTTCAAGGGACCCGACGGCGGGTACCGCCTCGACGCCGGTACGCGGCTGCCGCCGCTGCTGTTCGACGACGAGCAGGCCGTCGCCCTCGCCGTCGCCCTGCAGACCGCCGCCGCCAGCGGGGCCGGTATCGGGGAGGCGGCGGCGCGCGCGCTGACCACCGTGCGCCAGGTCATGCCCGCCCGGCTGCGCCACCGGACGGAGACCCTGCGGGTGACCGTCGTCGAGCGGCCGGCGGCGCAGCCGCAGGCCGACAGCGAGGTGCTCATGGCGCTCGGCGCCGCCGTCCACGCCCGGGAGGAGCTGCGCTTCGACTACGCCCCGGCCTTTCCGCCCGGAGCGGGCGCCGGCGGTCCCGCCGCGCCGCCGCCCCGCCGGGTCCAGCCCCATCACCTGGTCACCTGGGGCGGGCGCTGGTACCTCGTGGCCTGGGACCTGGACCGGGAGGACTGGCGGACCTTCCGCGCCGACCGGATGACCCCGCGCGTCCCCACGGGGCCCCGTTTCACACCGCGCGAGGTGCCCGGTGGCGACGTGGCGGCGTTCGTGGCGGCCAGGTTCCGCGGCGCGGACGGCTCGGGCGGTGCCGGTGCCGGAGCCGGCAACGGCACCGGACCCGGCCCCGCCGACTGGCCCTGTCGCGGTCAGGTGGTCCTCGGCCTGCCGGCCGCCGCCGTCGCCCCCTACGCGCAGGACGGTGTCGTCGAGGAACTCGGCCCGGACCGCTGCCGACTGACCACGGGCGCGTGGTCCTGGACGGCCCCCACCCCCTCTCCCCCACGGGACAACCGAACAGAGGATCCCCATGAGATGGAGACCCCTTGGCCGCCGGTCACTGATCGGCGCCGTCACAGCCGCGCTCATGACGACCGGGCTGATACCGCTGGCCCTCACCTCGAACGCCCAGGCCGCCGTCCCGGCCGCGGTCGAGCGGACGAAGGCCGCCGACGTCAACCTCGCGCTCGGGCGCCCGGCCACCGCGGGCGGCGCGAACGGCGCGTACACCGCCGGAAACGTCACCGACGGCGCCCAGGCGTCCTACTGGGAGGGTCCGGCCGGATCGTTCCCGCAGTGGGTCCAGGTCGACCTCGGTGCCACCCGCACCGTCGACCGGGTGGTGCTGAAGCTGCCCTCGTCCTGGGAGAGCCGGCAGCAGACGCTCTCCCTGCAGAAGAGCACCGACGGCAGCAGCTTCAGCACGCTCGCCGCGTCGGCCGGCCGGGCCTTCGACCCCGCGCGGGCCAACACCGTCACGATCGACCTCACCTCGCCCGCCGAGACGCGCTACGTCCGGGTGAACGTCACCGGGAACACCGGCTGGAACGCAGCCCAGCTCTCCGAGCTGGAGGTGCACGGTGACGACGGCGGCACCACGACTCCGCCCCCCGGCACCAACCTGGCCCGCAACAAGCCGGCCGAGGCGACCTCGTCGGTCCAGAACTTCGTCGCCGCCAACGCCACCGACGACTCCACCTCCACCTACTGGGAGGCGGCCGGCCACCCCGCCGACCTCACCGTCAAGCTCGGCGCCGACGCCGACATCGACGCCGTGGTGGTCAAGCTCAACCCGGACCAGGTGTGGGGAGCCCGCACCCAGGCCTTCCAGGTGCTCGGCCGGGCGAGCGGGGCCAGCGGCTTCACCTCGCTGCGCGACCGCGCCGACTACGCCTTCAGCCCGTCCAGGGACGGCAACTCGGTGACCGTGCCGGTCACCGGCCGCGTGTCCGACGTACGGCTGCGGTTCTTCTCCAACACCGGGGCGCCCGGCGGCCAGGTCGCCGAGCTCCAGGTCGTGGGGACCGCGGCGCCCGCCCCCGACCTGACCGTCACGGGTCTGGACTGGACGCCTGCCTCGCCGTCGGAGCGGGACGCGGTGACCGTGAACGCCACCGTCCGCAACGCCGGCACGGCACGCTCGGCCGCCACGATCCTCGAAGCCAGTCTGGAGGGCACGGTCGCGGGCAGCGGGAACGTCCCCGCGCTCGACCCGGGCGCCTCCGCCACCGTGGCCGTCGCCGCCGGCACCCGTCCGGCCGGTGACTACGCGGTCTCCGCCGTGGTCGACCCGCGCGGCACGGTCGCCGAACTCGACGACGGCAACAACAGCCGCACCGCCGCGACCCGGCTGGTCGTCGGCCGGGCTCCCGGCCCCGACCTGGAGGTCGGCTCCATCACGACCAGCCCGGCCAACCCGGCCGTCGGCTCGTCCGTCTCCTTCACGGTGGCCGTGCGCAACCGCGGCACCAGCGCCGTCGCGGCCGGTTCCGTGACCAGGCTCCAGGCCGGCTCCACCACGCTCAACGGCACCACCGGCCAGGTGGCGGCCGGAGCCACCGTGAACGTGGCGATCAGCGGGACGTGGACGGCGACCGCGGGCGGGGCCACCCTGACCGCGACCGCCGACGCCACCGGGGTCGTGGACGAGACCGACGAGAACAACAACGTCCTCACCAAGTCCCTCGTGGTGGGCCGGGGCGCCGCCGTCCCGTACACCGAGCTGGAGGCGGAGGACGGCCGCTACCAGGGCACCCTCCTGACCGCCGACGCCAAGCGGACCTTCGGGCACACCAACTTCGCCACCGAGTCCTCGGGCCGCAAGTCGGTCCGGCTCAACTCCACCGGTCAGTTCGTCGAGTTCACCTCCAGCGCCCCCTCCAACTCGATCGTGGTGCGCAACTCGATCCCGGACGCGGCGGGCGGCGGCGGGGCGCAGGCCACCATCAGCCTGTACGCGAACGACACCTTCGTGCGCAAGCTCGACCTGTCGTCGAAGCACAGCTGGCTGTACGGGACCACCGACGACCCCGAGGGACTCACCAACACCCCGGGCAGCGACGCCAGGCGCCTCTTCGACGAGTCGCACGCGCTGCTGACGCAGACCTACCCGGCGGGGACCAGGTTCCGGCTGCAGCGGGACGCGGGCGACACGGCCGCGTTCTACGTCATCGACCTCGTCGACCTGGAACAGGTCGCACCGGCGGCCACCAAGCCGGCAAACTGCACGTCCATCACCGAGTACGGGGCCGTCCCCAACGACGGGCTCGACGACACCGACGCCCTCCAGCGGGCGGTCACCGCCGACCAGAACGGCCAGATCTCCTGCGTGTGGATCCCGTCCGGCCAGTGGCGCCAGGAGCAGAAGATCCTCACCGACGACCCGCTGAATCGCGGCCAGTACAACCAGGTCGGCATCCGGGACGTCACCATCAGGGGTGCGGGCATGTGGCACTCCCAGCTCTACACGCTCACCCCGCCCCACCAGGCGGGCGGCATCAACCACCCGCACGAGGGCAACTTCGGCTTCGACATCGACCACAACACCCAGATCTCCGACATCGCCATCTTCGGCTCGGGCACCATCCGCGGCGGTGACGGCAACGCCGAGGGCGGAGTGGGCCTCAACGGCCGCTTCGGCAAGGGCACGAAGATCACCAACGTGTGGATCGAGCACGCCAACGTCGGCGTGTGGGCCGGCCGCGACTACTCCAACATCCCCGAGCTGTGGGGCCCCGGCGACGGGCTGGAGTTCTCCGGCGTCCGCATCCGCAACACCTACGCGGACGGCATCAACTTCGCCAACGGCACCCGCAACTCCACCGTGTACAACTCGTCCTTCCGCAACACCGGCGACGACGCGCTCGCCGTGTGGTCGAGCAAGTACGTGAAGGACACCTCGGTGGACGTCGGCCACGACAACCACTTCCGCAACAACACGATCCAGCTGCCGTGGCGGGCCAACGGCATCGCGGTGTACGGCGGTTACGGCAACACCATCGAGAACAACGTCGTCGCGGACACGATGAACTACCCGGGCATCATGCTGGCCACCGACCACGACCCGCTGCCGTTCTCCGGGCAGACGCTCATCGCGGGCAACGCCCTGCACCGCACGGGCGGCGCGTTCTGGAACGAGGACCAGGAGTTCGGCGCCGTCACGCTCTTCGCGCAGGGCCAGGACATCCCCGGCGTGACCATCCGGGACACCGAGATCCTCGACTCGACGTACGACGGCATCCAGTTCAAGACGGGAGGCGGCGCGATGCCGGGCGTGAAGATCACCGACGTCCGGATCGACGGGTCCAGGAACGGCTCCGGGATCCTCGCGATGAGCGGGGCGCGCGGCAGCGCCACCCTGACCAACGTGACGATCACCGATTCGGCCGAAGGGAACGTACTGATCGAGCCGGGGTCGCAGTTCACCATCAGCGGCGCACCCGTGGGGGCGTCGGCGGCCCGGATGAACCGCTGACCACCCGGACCGCCGGACGGCGGGTCCCCGGTCCCGGTCTCACGGGGCCGGGGACCCGCCGTCCTCCTTCGGGTCCGCCAGGAGCAGTTCGGTGCCACAGGCGCGTACGCCCTCGGCCGCCGCCCCGGCCAGCGCGCTGTCGGTGACGACCGTGTCGAACGCGCCGAGCGGGGCCACCCGGTACTTGCCGAAGGTGCCGTACTTGGAGGATCCCGCGACGAGCACCGACGTGCCCGTGCACTCCATGGCCGCCTGCTTGACCTCCACCTTGAGTTCGGAAGGGGTGGTCACACCGCGCAGGAGGTCCCAGGAGCTGGTGCTGATGAAGGCCACGTCCAGGGCGAGCTGCCGCAGGACGGTGGCGGCCAGCCGGCCGACGCTGGAGCGGTTGGCGGGCTCCACCTTCCCGCCGACGTGGATGACGTCGAGGTGGGGGGCGCTCATCAGCCGGTCCACGGTCGTGAAGTCGTTGGTGACGACGGTCAGCGCCGTGTGGTGCACGAGGAACGGCACCATGGCCGACAGGGTGGTGCCCGCGTCGAGGTAGACGGTCATGCCGTTCTCGACCAGCTGCGCGGCCCTGGCGGCCATGGCCTGTTTCTCGGGCTGCTCGATGAGCGTCTTGGCCTGGTGGCTGGGCTCACTCTGCAGGTGGCTGGCGATCCGGGCGCCGCCCGGCACCGAGAACACCTGCCCCTGGCGCTCCAGTTCGGCGATGTCGCGGCGCACGGTCATGTGCGAGACGCCGAGGAGCTGGGTGATCTGCTGGACGCTCAGCACTCCGTCGCGGCGCAGGTGCTTCAGCAACTGCTCGCGCCGCTGGTCGGGGATCAGCGGGACGGAGCGTTCCTCGGCCATCGTCGGTGGTCCTTCCTGTTCTCTCACCATGCCGTCGCTGGCGATTGTGCCCCTGCCGGGCCGTTCCCCGCTCGGCCCGGGCCGGTCAGCCGCCGACGAACGTGCTGAGCAGCAGCACCCCGCCGAGGCTGAGCAGCGACTGCAGGGACAGCATCAGGGTCCAGGTGCGGAACGTCTGGGACACCGAGAGCTGGAAGTACTCCTTGAAGAGCCAGAAGCCGGAGTCGTTGACGTGGGAGAGCATGACGGCGCCGGAGGCGGAGGCCAGCACCATCAGTTCCGGTGACAGTCCCGGGTAGGCGCCGAGCAGGGGCGCGACGATGCCGGTGGCCGCCGCGGTCGCGACCGTCGCCGAGCCCAGGCAGATCCGGAGCAGCGCGGCGACGAGCCAGGCGAGGAGCAGCGGCGGTATCGACCAGTCGACGGCGTAGTCGGAGATCAGCTTGTCGATGCCGGTGGCGGTCAGCATCGCCTTGAGGCCGCCGCCCGCGCCGAGGATCAGGACGATGCCGCCGACGGGTCCCAGGCCCTTGCCCGCCATCTTCTGGAGCTGGCCGAGGCCGAACCCGGAGCGGACGCCCAGGGCGAAGAAGGCGAACACGACGGCCGCGAGCAGCGACAGCACGGAGGAGTCGCAGGCCTCGAAGAAGGCGTACGGGAGGGTGCCCTCGGCCGTGTGGGACGTGCCGACCGTGCCGATCAGCATGAGGACCGGCGGCAGCAGCACGGTGATCAGCGCGAGCGCGAAGGACGCGGGCTTGCGCTGGTTGTCGGGCTGTACCTCGGTCTCGGGGACGGGCCCCTTGTCGAGATCGGGGGCGGGTCCGAACCAGCGGCTGGCGACCTTGGTGAGCAGCGGGCCGCTGATGATCGCGATCGGGATGCCGATGATCAGGCCGTACAGGATGGTCAGGCCGGTGTTGGCGCCGTAGGCGGAGACGGCGAGCGTCGGTGAGGGGTGCGGGGGCAGCAGGCCGTGCGAGATGTACAGGCCGGCCGCCATCGGCAGTCCGACGTACAGCAGATGGGTGTTGGTGCGCTTGGCGACCGCGTACACGAGCGGGACGAGCATCACGAAGCTGACGTCGAACAGGTGCGGCATGCCGATGAGGAGCGCCGCCGCGGTGATCGCGGTGGGGATCCACTTGACCGGCCGTGCCCCGATGAAGACGGTGGCGATGCGGTCGGCGCCGCCGGAGCCGAGCAGGATGCCGCCGAGGATCGTGCCGAGCCCGATGGTGGGTCCGGTGCTCTTGAGCGCGTCGCCGAAGCCGTTCTGGAAGAACTCGACGGTCTTGCCCGGGCCGATCCCGGCGGCGAGCCCCAGGCCGAGCGCGGAGATGCTCAGCGCCAGGAAGGGGTGGATCTTCGCCTTGGTGATCAGCAGGATCAGGACGACGACGGCCGCCGCCCCGAGGAGCAGGTGCTGGATGTCGGTGTCCATCAGTGGTCCTTCCCGGCGGCGGTGGCGCCGGTGCCGGTGCCGGTGGAGGCGCGGGAGGCGCGGGAGGCGCGGCCCAGGGTCCAGGCGCGCAGCAGGTCCTCGTCGGCGTCGGCGAGGTCGGCGAGCCTGATGAGTTCGCCGGCGGCGACCGGGCGGGCGAGCGTGCAGTGGGCGGCGAGGTAGAGCGGCGCGACGTCGTCGGGCGTGTCCTCGTCGCGCAGCAGTACGGCCTGCACTCCGGTGACGTCGTGGTGGTGCCCGCCCATGGCCAGGGCGGTCCCGGCGGGCAGGTCCTGCCGGGCGCGGCCGGCGAGCGCGGCGTGGGCGCGCGGGTCGGTCCCGCCGGAGGGCCTGCCGTGCAGCACCGCGGAGAGCAGGGAGACCGGGGTCTCGACGCCCATCAGGTGGTAGGGCAGGTAGACCGCGGCGTAGCGGCCGTCGCGGCTGACGACGTGGCCCTTGCCGCGCAGGGTCTCCCAGGTGACGGGGTCGCCGGTGCGCACGACGACGAACACGCCGCCGGCGAAGGACGCCTCGTCGGGCAGGCGCAGGGCGCTGAACACGTCGACGGCTCCGGTGCGGTGCAGCAGTCCGCCGTCCTCGCGCAGCGCGTAGACGTCGGCGAGTTCGGCGATGCGGGCGACCGGGTAGTGCAGGCGCTCGACGTCGGGGCGGAAGCCCGTGTTCGTGGCGACGACGGCCATCTCGCAGTAGTCGGCGGTGGCGCCGACCGGCAGGGCCGACACCGCCTGCGCGCGGGCGGCGAGGGTGGCCGGGACGTCGTCGCCGAGGGTGAGCAGGGCGGCGAGCTCCGGGGCGGGGACGGTGGTGTCGAGCTGGGTGACGGTGCCCCGGTCCGGGTCGAGGACGAGGTCGTACTCACTGGACTTGCCGATCGCGACGACGTCGAGGCCGAGCAGCTCGGCCCAGGTCACGAGGGCGATGAGGTTGGCGGGCTGGTCGCCGTCCGCCGTCGTGTAGACGACACCGTTGTCGCGGGCGAGGTCCGCGAGGTGCAGCCCGGCGACGGAGTCGACCTCCTTGCTGACCATGGCCACGTGGCGGCCGGCGGTGAGGGCCTCGCGCGCCATCGCGTAGCCGTCGGTGGGGCTGCCGGTGGCCTCGACCAGGATGTCCCAGGGGGCGGCGGACAGCAGGGCGGCGTCCGGGACGAGGGCGATGTGCCCGGCGCGCGCGGCGGCGGCCACCTCGTCGGCCGTGGCGCAGACGTCGAGCCCGGCGGCGCCGTACCCGAGCTCGACGAGCATCGCTTCGAGGCGGGGCAGGTCACGGTCGCACAGGACGGCGGGGGCCAGCGCGGGGATGCGGGGCGTCTGGGCCAGCAGGGTCCGGGCGAAGCCGCCTCCGGCGCCGGACAGTGCGTAGCGCACGATCCGGTCGCCGGTGTCGGCGAACAGGTGGTGCAGGTTCATGGCTCCTCCTCGATGACGAGCGCGATGCGTGATGCGTGATGCCGTGAGGTGCTCCCGGCGATGTGCTCCCGGCACGGGCGGACTCGTCGGCGGAGCGACAGCCACGGAGGAGCTCGTTAACAAGATGTATCAGCAGATCCCATCTACGTAAAGTCTGTTAACATTTTTTCACACGGCCTGGTCACGGGATTCACCCGGCGCACCGGGCGGGGCGCCACACCCACCCATCGCAAGGAGGCCTGATGCCGACCCTCGGGGCCATCGCCGACGACTTCACCGGGGCAACGGACCTCGCCACGACGCTGGTCGCCCGCGGCCACCGCACCGTGGTGGCCGTCGGCCCCGACAGCATCACCGACGGACCGGGGCGCGCCGCGGCGGACGCCGCGGACGCGGTCGTCATTGCGCTCAAATCGCGTACGGCGCCGGTCGCCGAGGCCGTGGACTCCTCGCTCGCCGCCCTGCGCGCCCTGCGGGCGGCGGGCTGCCGGCGCTTCTACTTCAAGTTCTGCTCGACCTTCGACTCCACGGACCGGGGCAACATCGGCCCGGTCGCCGACGCGCTGCTGGACGCGCTCGGGGAACGGCGCGCCGTCGTCGTCCCGTCGTTCCCGGTCACCGGCCGCACCGTCTACCGCGGCAGGCTCTTCGTCCACGACGAGCTGCTCGACGAGAGCCCGATGCGCCACCACCCGCTCACCCCGATGCGCGACTCCCACGTGGGACGCCTGCTGGCCCCGCAGACCACGCGCCCGGTGCGGCTGGTGGGCCTGGACACCGTACGGGCCGGGGCGGCGGCCCTGGCGTCGGCGCTGGACGATCCCGCCCTCGCGGACGCGCTCGTCGTCGTGGACGCCACCGAGGACGAGGACCTGCGCACCATCGCCACGGCCACGCGGGAGCACCCGCTCGTCACCGGCGCCGCGGGACTCGCGCTCGGGCTGACCGGGCCCCGCCCCGACGCCGCACGCGCGGCGGCCGCGTCGGGTCCCGGCGAGCCGGGCGTCGTCCTGTCCGGCAGCGCCTCCTCGGCCACCCGCGCCCAGGTGGCGCACGGCCGCGCCCACCTTCCGCACCGCAGACTCGATCTCGCCGCGCTGCGCGCCGACTTCGACGCGGCGGTCGGCGACCTGGTCGCCTTCGCCCGCGCCTGCTGGCAGCGGGACCCACTGCGGCCCCCGCTCCTGTACGCCGTCGGCGACCTGGGCGACCTGGACGACTCCCCCGCGGCGTCGGCCCTGGTGGAGCGGGCGCTGGCGGCCTGCGCCACCCGCCTGGTCGCGGCCGGCGCGCGGCGGCTGCTCGTGGCGGGCGGGGAGACGTCCGGCGCGGTGATCACCGCGCTCGGCGTGCGCACGCTCACCATCGGCTCCCCCATCGCCCCGGGCGTCACCTGGGCCCGGGCCGTCTGCGGCGACGAGAACGGCGGGCGGAGCGTCGACGTGGCCCTGAAGTCGGGCAACTTCGGCGCCCCGGACATCTTCACCGAGGCCTGGAGCGTCCTCGTATGAACGACGCGCGATCCGAACTCGCCGCGGCCGGCGCCCACCTCGCCGGCCTGGGCCTGAGCCCCGGCTCCTCCGGAAACCTCAGCATCCGTGAGGGCGACCGGATCCACCTCACCCCCACCGGCACGGACCTGGCCCGCATCGACCCCGCGGCGCTCAGCGTCCTGGACCTGACCGGGGCGCACCTCGACGGGCCGAAGCCGTCCAAGGAGTTCCCGCTGCACACCGCGTTCTACCGGCGCGACCCGGCCGCGCGGGCCGTCGTCCACCTGCACTCCCGGCACGCGGCGGCCGTCTCCTGCCTGCCCGCCTGGAGCGGGCACAGCGCCGTGCCGCCGCTGACGCCGTACTTCGTCATGCGGGTCGGCCAGACGCCCCTGCTGCCCTACGCGGCGCCGGGCGACCGCGCGCAGGCCGACGCGATGGAAGCCCTGCCGTTCCCCTTCCGCGCCGCCCTGCTGCAGAACCACGGCCCGGTCGTCGCGGGTGCCTCCCTGGCCCGGGCCGTGGAGGCGGCGGTGGAGCTGGAGGAGGTCTGCGCGCTCCTCCTCAGCCTCGGCGCGCGGGCGCCCCGGCTCCTGGCACCCGCAGAGATCGCCTCACTGGCCCGCACGTACGGATCGCCGTGGACCGGGGAATGATCCCGCTCCCGCGGTGACTGGTATGACTGGTGCATGCGGGAGCAGACCGTGCAGCCTCGTCGACCGGATCGCCGTCTTCGCGGGCGAGGTTGCCAGGACGGTGCGGTATGGGGGATTGTTGCCTCAAGGCAACGTTTCTTCGAGTGGATGAGGTGAGGGATTCGCCCAGCGGGTCCTCAATTTTTGGTCTCCACCAAACCGCAGTCCGGTGCCGGCACGGAGCACGGCTCCGCCTGGGGCGAAGCCCCCTATCCCGTCCTGGTCGCTGACGCGCAGGGCGCGGTCGTGCTGCGCAACGCCGCGGCCGGGGCACTGCTGCCCGCCGCCGGTCCGGGTACCCGTTTCCACGACGTGGTACCGGCCTGGCTGTCGGCGGCCGACCAGGCGGTCCGGACCTCCGGGGCGAAGGCGGCTCAGGAGGCGGACGCACCGCTGTCCGGCGTGATCGGTGACCGCAGTTTCGAGGCGCACCCCAGTGCGCGGGAGGACGGCACGGTCGCCTGGTGGCTGGTGGACGACACCGATCACCTGCTGGCGCGCGAGGCGCTGCGGCTGGAGCGCACGCGCACCGCCTTCCTGACCGAGGCGTCCAGCACGCTGCTGGCCTCCCTCAACCTGGGGCGCTGCATGGACGTGACCGCGAGCCTGGCCGCGGAGCACCTCTGCGACGCGGCCCTGGTGATCGCGCCGACGCACGGACGCCGGCTCCCGGTGGTGACCTGCCTGCGCGACGGCACTCCCTCGCTGTCCCACGAGTCGGTGGACCCCGACGACGTACCCGGTCTCGGCGAGGCGCTGCGCGGGTTCCCGCCGGTGCCCTCGCGGTGGATCGACCCCTCCGCCGCGCCGGACTGGATGGTGCCCGGGGAATTCGGCGAGGTCGGCTCGATAGTGATCACCCCGCTGCCCGGGCACGGCGTCCCCGCCGGCGCCCTCGTCCTGCTGCGCCGCGCGGACAGTGCGGCGTTCACCGACAGCGAGGAGGTGTTCGCCCGGCTGTTCGCCGCGCGCGCCGGGGCCGCGATGTCGGCCGCCCGCCTGTACGCCGAGCAGACCTCGATCACCGACGTGCTCATGCGGGAGCTGCTGCCCCCGTCGCTGCACCAGATCTCGGGGGTGGACTACGCCGGCGGCTACCGGCCGTCCGCCGACCACGAACGGATCGGCGGCGACTTCTACGACGTGCACCCCGCCGCCGTCGACGGCGAGGCGTCGCTGGTCACCCTGGGCGACGTGTGCGGCAAGGGGCTGGAAGCCGCCGTACTGACCGGGAAGATCCGCAACACCCTGCACGCCCTGCTGCCGCTGGCCGACGACCACCAGCGGATGATCACCCTGCTCAACACCGCGCTGCTCAACTCCCACCACACCCGGTTCGCGACCCTGGTCCTGGCCTCCGCCGTACGGGCGGGCAACGAGGTGCAGCTGCGCCTGACCAGCGCCGGCCACCCGACCCCGCTCGTCGTGCGCGCGAACGGCACCGTGGAGGAGGCCGAGACGCGCGGCACCCTGGTCGGGGCCATGCCCCAAGCACCCGCCCACACCACCACCCTCACCCTCGCGCCCGGCGAGTCCTGCGTGCTCTACACGGACGGGATCACGGAGGCCGAGGGCGGGCCGATGGGCGGCGTCCAGTTCGGCGAGGCACGGCTCAAGCGCATCCTGGCGGAGTGCGCGGGCATGCCGTCCGAGAGCATCGTGGAGCGGGTCCAGATGCTCGCCGCGCAGTGGATCGGGACGGGACGCCACGACGACATGGCCGTCGTCGTGATCTCCGCGCCCCGCACCCACCACCTCAGCGCGGTGGACGGCCACACCCGGGGCAGGTTCACCGCATGAGCATCCACACCCCGCACCGGGCCGCCACCGGTGACACCGTCGGGCAGCTGGCCGACGACCTGTGGACCGCCGTCTCCGCGGGCGACGAGCGCACGGCCACCGAGGTGGTCCTCGGCGCGCTGGAGCGCGGAGTCGACCCGGAGTCCGTGCTGCTGGACGTGATCGCCCGGGTGCAGGGCAAGGTGGGCGAGGAATGGGCCGCCAACCGTCTCAGCGTGGCCCAGGAGCACGCCGCGACCGCCATCAACGAACGGGCCGTCGCCGCGCTCTCCCTGCACCCCGCCGCCCGCACCGCCCCCACCCGGGGCAGGATCACGGTGGCGTGCGTCGACGGCGAGTGGCACGCGCTGCCCGCCCGGCTGCTCGCCGAGGTGCTGACCCTGCGCGGCTGGCGGGTGGACTACCTCGGAGCCCAGGTGCCCGGCCCGCACCTCATCGCCCACCTGCACCGCACCAACTCCGACGCGGTCGCCCTCTCCAGCTCGATCGCGACCAGGCTGCCCACCGCGCACGCCGCGATCACCGCCTGCCAGGCCATCGGCGTCCCGGTCCTCGTCGGGGGCGCCGCCTTCGGTCCCGACGGCCGTTACGCCTTCCTGCTGGACGCCGACGCCTGGGCGCCCGACGCACGCGCCGCGGCCGACCGCCTCGCCGCGGGCCCACTGCCCCGCCCGCGCCGCGACCACCAGCAGCTCGACGACCTGCCGCACCTGGCCGATCAGGAGTACACCCTGATCACCCGCAACAGCGCCGCGCTGGTGCGCACCGTCTTCACCGCCCTCGAAGCAGCGTTCCCCGCCCTGCGCACGTACAGCGAACTGCAGCGTGAGCACACGGCCGAGGACCTCGCCCACATCGTGGAGTTCCTCGGCACGGCCCTGTACCTCGGGGACGAGGACCTCTTCGCGTCCTTCATCACCTGGACCGCGCAGATCCTCACCGCCCGCGGGGTGCCCGCGCGCAGCCTCCCACCGACCCTGTCCATCCTGGCCGCCGAGCTCAAGGACTTCCCGCGGGCCGTCTGCATCCTCGAACACGGCACCGCCGCCCTCACCCGCCCCGACCACGGCTCCCGCCCGTACGCACCCGTCGACCGCAGCACCGCCGAGAGCGCCTCATGACCACGATGCCCCCCGCCCACCTGCGTCTGACCACGGTCGACAGCGAGGACACGGTCCGTATCGAGCTCCACGGAGACCTCGACTACGACACGGCCGACGACCTCCTGGCCGAGGTCACCGCCGTCCTGGGCGCCCGTCCGCACCTGGACGACCTGCACCTGCACTGCGCCGGGCTCGGCACGGTCGACTCCATGGGGCTGTCCATACTCCTGATGGTCCGCCGCCGGACCGGTCAGGCCGGCGTACGCCTCCACCTGGACGACCGCCCGGCGGTGCTGGACCGGCTCCTGACCATCACGGGCAGCCTGAACTACCTCACGGGGTCCTCCCCGGGCGGCGGCAACTCCGCCTCCCTGGACGTGGGCGAGGCTCCGGGCGCGGGCGACGAGGCGAGGGCGGCCCGCCCCACCGGACCGGACGGGACCAGCTGACGCCATACTTCATGCCGAACAGCCGTCCGGCCGAGCGGCCACGGGGCACGCCAGTCACACCGACGGGGAGCTCATGCCAGTACCAGACTTCACTTCACGGGACCTCTCCCACGAGGCCACCCGGTCCGCCGGGGAGATCGCCGAACTCCTCGACGTGATGTGGGAGAAAGCCAGGCAAGCGACCGCCGCGGCCACCGCGCCCGCCTCCACCTCGCAACTGCGCCTGATGTACCTCGTCGACCGCGCCGGCGCCGAGGAGGGGATACGGATGCGGGCCGTGTGCGAACAACTCGGCGCCGCGCCCCCGTCCGTCAGCCGGCTGTGCGACCGCCTGCAGGCCGTCGGGTTCCTGGAGCGCCGCCCGTGCCCGGACAGCGGGCGCGAGGTCGTCCTGCGGCTGACGAGCGCGGGCAGAACGCACCTGCGACGCATCCGCGAGCAGCGCGAGACGATGCTGCACCAGGCCATCGACGCCATGCCGCACGGCGAACGGCACGCACTGGCCGTGGGACTCGCGGGGCTGCACAGCAGGCTCACCGCGACCGGGACCACCGGGCGCGACACTGCCGACGGCGACGCCGCCGATCGCGGGCGCGGCACCACCTCCGCGGCCTGACCGCGGCGCCGCGAGACCGGCGCACCGGACCCGGACCTGCTCGGTCAGAGGGCGGGCCAGGACGCCGTCGGCCGTTCCTCCCCGGCGGGCGCGGCCTGCGCCGCGCGGGCGCCCCGGCCGTCGGGGGACTCGTTGCCGATGAGCATGTCCGGGTCGAACATGACGATCACGGCGGCCAGGACCAGCACCAGGACCGGTCCGCCCACCATGGGGAGCAGCGAGACGAGCAGGTCCAGCGACGACTGGCCGAGCACCGCGGAGTCTGCATCCACGTGGACGCTCATGGCGGCCATGCCGATGTAGTGCATGCCCGTCACCGCGACCCCCATGATGACGCTCGCCGCCGTGGCCGAGGCCAGGGTGTGCAGGGAGACGGCCGCCCACAGCGCGGCGGTCGCCGCCGTCACGGCGGTCAGCACCGACAGGCCGACCGTCAGGGGATCGAACGTCAGGTGCCCGGCGAACTCCATCCCGTACATCCCGATGTAGTGCATCGCCGCGACGCCCGCGCCGGTGACCACCCCGGCGGTCCCCAGGGTGAGCGGCGACACGCCGCGGTACCCCACGACGAACACGCCGAGGAACACCACGGCCACCGCGACGCCGAGGCTGAGGAAGGTGAGGGCGGGGTCGTACCTGATGGACGCGCCGCGGACGGTGAATCCGATCATGGCGATGAAGTGCATCGTCCAGATGCCGGACCCGATGCAGACGGCGCCCAGCGCGAGCCACGGGGCCCTGCGGCCCCGGCTGCCCATGCGTACCGACCGTGTCGTGCAGCGCAGACCCAGTGCCGAACCGGCACAGGCCATCAGGAACGCGACGACGGGAGTGACCATTCCGTAGTTGAACTGACTGACCGTGCTGTTCACCGAACGCCTTTCGGACCGCGGGCCCCGTTCGGGGTCCCGCGTTGAAGAAACCTTTCTGCGGGGTCGCCGAAGGCGCCCCGGTCACACAGACCTGCGCGGGGGGGGAGAGGGAGGAGCGTCCCCTGGGATCCGATCCGGGGCGCACCGGCGCCGGGACACATGACGGATGGTCACATGTGGACTTCGGGGGGGGTGAGGGGGGAGCCCCATGCTAAGCAGGCGCCCTGCGCTTGTCACCGCGGGGTGCGCGACGCAATCAAATCGAGACGTGTGCCGTCATATTCCACCTGCATGCCCTCATACGCATACTCCGCGTATGCGGCGTGGAACCGCGCAAAGCCGACCGAACCGGTGCACTCAGGTCCGGGGGACGTCGTCGGGCCGGTCGGGCAGGGCGATACGGGCCGTGATGCGCTTGCCGACGGACTCCGGCTCGATGGAGAGCTCCTCGGTCACGGCGGCGACGATCTCCAGGCCGTGCTGCCCGATGCGGCCCGGGTCGGCGGTGCGGGCCGTGGGGACGGTGGGGTCGCTGTCCCACACGGTGACGTCCACGGTGTCGGCGGTGACGCGCAGTTCCATCAGGACGGGGCCGGGGGCGTACTTACGGGCGTTGGTGACCAGCTCGCTGACGACCAGCTGCGTGAGGTCCATCGCCCTCTGGGAGACCGGCAGTTGGCGGTCGGTGCGGGCCCGGGTGAGGAAGTCGACCGCGTGGTGGCGGGCCTCCGCGATGCAACCGTGGTCTCCGCCCAGTGCGTACCCCGCGCGCATCAGGTACCCGCCTGAGGCTATACAGCCGTCGTCGTCGGCATGGGATCCCACTGGCCTCGCCCTCATTCCCCGTTCACGTGCGCACCACTGACGGTCCTGCGTACCCCCGTGTCACAGGGGGTGTTTTTCGGCACAACCACCCGGGTGTATTCGGCCCGGGCGGTGGGGCAGAATCGTCCGTGCAGGTTCTGACCCGGGGTAAGCCTAATCAGTCGAGGAGACTGTGACCGACATACAGAACGGGAGCCGGCCCGGCCGGCTCTCCATCGAACACTCCGACACCGACGGCGTCCGTGTCGTGACGGTACGGGGCGAGATCGATCACGCCGTCAGCGGCGTGCTCGGCAAGGCCCTGCTGGTCGAGGACCGTGAGCCGCCGCGGATCGTGGTGGACCTCAGCGGTGTGACCTTCATGGACTCCAGCGGCATCAACGCGTTCATCCTGGCCCACCAGGCCGCCGACGGCGCCCAGGGGTGGCTGCGCATAGCCGCCGCCCAGGAGTCCGTCCTACGGGTGCTGCAGTTGGTCGGCGTCGACGCCCTCATCCCCTGCCATCCGACGGTCGAGCAGGCCCTGAACGGCTGACCGCCGCGGCGGGGGTCCCGCCCGCTCCGTTCCGCGGCGCACGTCCGCCGGGGGCACGGTCCTGCCCCGAATGCGGGCCTCTTGGCTCACGGCTCGGTCTTCCTGGGGGAACGGACGCGTCGGAGCACTCGCGCGAGCCGCACGGATCACCCGTGGGCACGGCGAGGACGCGTGCCTACGGCCCAAGCACGGCCTCACCCTACCCGCCGCCCAGACCCGTCCCACCAGGGCATATTCGGACGCCGCACCCCGCCTCGCGCGGCGACGGCGCATGTCACCGCGCCGGCGCCCTCAGGTCGCGCGGGCCCGCAGGCGGCGCAGCATGCGGGGGTCCTCGAAGCCCACGGAGCGCGCCGCGGCGTCCATCGTCGCGCCGTGGCTCATGAGGTGCTGGGCCCGTTCGAGGCGCAGCGTCTGCTGGTAGCGCAGGGGAGTGAGCCCGGTGGCACGGCTGAAGAGCCGTGTGAGGGTGCGTTCGCTGACACCGACCGCCGACGCCAGGACGGGGAGGGGGAGCGGCCGGTCGAAGCGGGCGTCGATGAGGTCCTGGGCCCGGTGCACCGTGTCGTCGAGGTGCGAGCGGTGCCGGAGCATCGCGCTGGACTGCGGTTCGTGGCCGTTGCGGCGGGCGTACACGACCATCTCCCTGGCCACCCGGGCGGCGACGGCCGGGCCGTGCCGGACCGCGACCAGGTGCAGGGCCAGGTCGATGCCGCTGGCGATGCCGGCCGAGGTGATCACCCGGTCGTCGGTCGTGAACAGCACGTCCCGGACCACCACCGCCCGCGGGTGACGCAGGGCCAGCTCCTCCTGCACGTCGTGGTGGGTGGTGCAGCGGCGCCCGTCCAGCAGGCCCGCCGTGCCCAGCGCCTCGGCCCCGGCGCAGACACTGGCCACCGTCCCGCCCGCCGCGTGGTGCTCCCGGATGATCCGCAGGGGCTCCGCACCGACGGCGGGGCCGCCGGCCAGGGTGCCCGCCCGCCAGCCGGGGACCACGATCAGGTCCCCGGGACCGAGCTCGGGCCAGTCCAGCCCGGCCACCAGCGGCACGCCCTGCACGGTGGGCACCGGTGTCCGCTCGGCGACGTAGGAGAGCGTGTAGGGGTACCCGAAGTCGGCCGCCGTGGAGAAGACCTGCGCGGGGCCGGCCAGGTCCAGCAGATGGACTCCGGGTACCAGGAAGAAGACGATGCGGCTCACGATCCGGTCATCATCCCCGATGCCCGGCCGCGGCCTCCAGCTCGTCGACCGTCGCGATGGTGGCGAAGCGTCCGGCCAGGGCGTACTCGGTGCGCCTGACCACCTCGTCGGCGGACAGCGTACGGGGGTCGGCCAGCAGCTCGGCGACGCTCTGCCCGGCGGGGGCGTCGCGGTGCGGGATGGGGTTGGTCGCGGTCGCGTCGGTGACGAACGTGACCCGGTGGCCGAGGTCGCTCGCGACACGGGTCGTCGTCTCCACGCACTGCTCGGTGCGGATGCCGCAGACGGTGAGCTCGCGGATGCCGCGCTCGGTGAGCAGCTGCTGCAGGTTGGTGGTGGTGAAGGCGTTGTGCGAGGTCTTGTGGATCAGCGGCTCGCCCTCCACCCGCTCCAGTTCCTCCATCAGGCGGACGTGGCCCAGGGCCGGGTCGAAGACGTCGCCGCTGCCGGGTTCGCTGTGCAGCACCCACACCACGAGGTCGCCCGCCCGGCGGGCGATCCGGACCAGCCGGTTCACCTGGTCGGCGATCTTCGGGTCGGAGATCGTCGCCCACAGCGGACGGGCGCGGAAGGACTCCTGGACATCGATGACGATCAGTGCTCGGGTCATGCCCCGAGTCTGCGCCACGCGGACCGGGCCGCGACATGCCGTATCGGGTCCCGCGGCGGACCGATCCGGTCAGCGGGACCCGGTGATACGCCGGGTGCGCGCAGCCGCCCCGCGCGATCCGGCCGGGTCCGTCCGCCGGGGCCGAAAGACGTCCTTGCCTCGCCCCGGTCACGCCCTAGGATCTCCGGCAGGACGACCGGCCGCTCCACGGGCGACCGGCCGGCCCGCCGCGGCGGGCCCCCTTCCGGCCCCCTGCCCCTGGGCCGCAGAACCGCCATGCCACCAGGACCACCGGAATCACCAGGACCGCCGGTACCCGCATCCCGCGATCCTCTGTGCGGGTCCCGGTCCGCCGTCCTCGCGGCCTTTCGAGTCGGGGCGTACTCCCGCACGCCCCGGGCGCCGCGAGGACGACTGCACGCGAGGACCCGCGCCGAGGGACGGCGCGGGTCCTCGCACCGACGGCCGCGCCCCTCCGCACGGAGGCGGGCGCACCAAGGGCGCCGGGTCCCGCGCAGCCGGTGCCTCCCGGGCCGAAATCGGGMGGCAGCCGTCCCGGGGCCGCCGCTACCGTCGGGCTCCCGGCCGGCCGCGCCGGTGGCCGCACGTCCAGGAGAACCGTCCCGTGACCTCGAACTCCCCACTCCCGCAACCGTGTTCACCCACCGGACGGGCCGGGACCCGATGAACGAGCGGCGCCGGAAGAAGCTTTCGAGGAGGCTCGTCGACGCGGCGGCCCTCGGGGACCGCGCGCGGGTCGAGGCCCTGCTGCGGTCGGGGGCCCACCCCGGGGCGGCCGACTCCGACGGCACCACGCCCCTGTACGCCGCGTCCGTGCACGGCGCCGTCGACACGGTCCGGTGCCTGCTGGCGGCCGGGGCCCCGCCCGACGCCGAGAGCGGACGCGGCACCGAGGGCACGCCCCTGTGCGCGGCCGCCTGCTGGGGCCACACCGAGACGGTGGGCGCGCTGCTCGCGCACGGGGCCGACCCGGAGCTGCGCGAGGACCACGGAACGGGCCGTTCCCCGCTCGACTGGGCGATGACCGGGCCGTACCCGGAGACGGTCGCCCTGCTGATCGCCGCGGGCGCCCGGCAGCGGGAGCCGGCCGACCGGCCTACCGACCGCCCTGGCGGCCCTGGCCGGCTTGGTCGGCCGCACGATCCGTCACGGGCCTGAGGACCGAGGACCGACGGCTGAGAGCTGCGGACCCGCGGGCTCGTGGGCTCGTGGGACGGACGCCGGTACGGTCCGGCCGTCAGGCCTCGTCCGGCGACAGCGCGTACAACTGGGGCAGGTTGACCACGATCGCCTCCTGCGTGCTGCGCGCGATGACGACCACGGCCTCGTCGTCCGGGTCCGGGTTCTCCTCGCGGTGCGGCACGAACGGCGGGACGAAGACGTAGTCGCCGGGCGCCGTGCGCAGCCGCACCTCCTGGACCCGGCCGTCCTCGCCCGGAGCGTCGACGAAGACGAACTCGGGGTGCCCGCTCACCACGTAGATGGCGGTCTCGGACTCGCCGTGGTGGTGGTCGGAGGAGGCGGTCGAGGGAGCCACATGGGTCTGGCCCATCCACAGCTTCTCGGAGCCGACGGTCCGTCCGCTGACGGCCGCGAACCTGCGCATCCCGCCGCTCTGCGCGGTGTCCCCGTCCAGGGCGTCGGCGCGGATGTGGTGCAGACGGCCGCGCAGGGGTGCGGCCGGGGGGTCCGGGGCGTCGTGGAGGTGCGGGTGGAACCCTTCACCGGGGGTCGTCAGCAGCTCGCTCATGGCGGCGACGCTAGATCCGGCCCGAAAAGGATGTCAAGAGGTGTCCATTGGCTTTCACCTGCGGCAATGTTCCCGCAATGTAGGAAACAGCGGGCCGGGGAGCCGCGCGCGGAGCCGCTCCTGCGGCATGATGTGCGCATGCATATTTCCGCGAAGGCGGACTACGCCATGAGGGCGCTGCTGGAACTCGCCCGCGAACCTTCCCGTCCGCTCACCTGTGAAGCCATGGCCTCCTCGCAGGAGATTCCGTTCCGCTTCCTGAAGTCCGTGGTGGGCGAGTTGCGCAGAGCGGGGCTGGTGCGCAGCCAGCGCGGGTGCGAGGGCGGTTACTGGCTCGGCAGACCCGCCGGGGAGATCACCCTGCTCGACGTGACCCGCGCCGTCGACGGCGAACTCATCACCCTGCGGGGCGAGTCCCTGGCCGGCCTCGACTACCCGGGGCCCGCGGCCGGGTTGCCCGACGTGTGGCGGGAGGTCGAGGCCGGTGCGGCGGCGGTCCTGGGCGGGGTGACCCTGACCTCCCTGCTGGGCAAGGGAGTTGAGCAGGGGCTGACCCGCAGGGGCGCCGCGTGACGGGAGCGCCGGAGCCGGCGTCCGTGGCCGAAGCGGTCGAAGCCGTCGAAGCGGCCCAAGCGGTCGAAGTGGTCGAGTACACCGATCCGTTGTGCCCCTGGGCCTGGGGATCGGAGCCGGTCTTCCGCGCGTTGCGGGCGGCGCTGGCCGGCCGGGTCCGCTGGCGGCGGGTGTACGCGATCCTCTTCGACGACGAGGACGACGCGCCGCCCGACCCCGCGGCGGAGACCGCCTGGTACGCGCGGTACGTCGAGGAGGTCGGCGCGCACACCCTGGCCCCCCGCCCCGCGCGGCTCAGCCGGATGCCGGCCGACTCCTGGCCCGCCTCGCTCGTCGCCGAGGCAGCCGTCGCGCAGGGCGAGGCGGTGGCCGAGCGGGTGCTGCGGCGGCTGCGGGAGAGTGTCTTCGTGCTCGGCGAGCCCGCAGACACCACCGGGGCGGCGCTGTCCGCGGTACGGGGCGTGCCGGGGCTCGACCTGCGGCGCCTCGCCGCCGACGCCGCGTCCGGGCCGGTGCTGGAACAGGTGCGCGCCGACCGGCTGGAGGCGCGCCGCCCGGTGCCCGAGGTGCTGGCGCGGTGGGACGGCTCGCCGCATCCCGGCGCGGCCAAGGAGACCGACGGGGGCGGCCACCGGTACGCGCTGCCCACCCTGCTCGTCCGGACCCCGGCGGAGTACCGCGTCGTCCCCGGGTGGCGCCCCTTCGAGGAGTACGCCGCCGCCGTCGAGGCCCTGGGCCCCGGGCTGTCGAAGGTCTCCGGGCGGCTCTCCCCGGCGGACGCGCTGGAGCGCCACCGCAGCTTGACCGACCCGGAGCGGCAGGTGCTCGCGCCGGGCCCGTGGCCGCCCCCGTCCGCGGTCCGGCTGGACACCGCCGGCGGCCCGCTGTGGCTGCACCCGGACGAGGCGCGCACGCACCCGGCCACCCGTTGACCCTCCGCCGGACGACCGCCCGTGCGCCGGGTCCCGGGGCGGTCACTCGTGTCCGTCCGTGTGCCGGTCCCCCGGGCGGTCACCCGGGCCCGTCCGCGCGCGACACGCCTGTGAGCTGCGGTCCCTTCCCGTCCCGACCAATGAGACACCAATTGGTGTCCATTGACAGCCGGTTGCGGCAGCCCCCAGGATGACACCATGCTCACGACGCACCCCGGTGTGGTGTGCCGCTACGTGGACCTGCGGCGCACCAGCAGCGCACTCTGTCGCTGACCCTCCGCCGTTCCCGGCCCGCAGCCGCCTGACCGCTGCCCCGGCACCGATTCCGGTACCAAGCGCCGATTCCCGGCACCCGGCAGCGATTCCCGGCACCGGCCCCCCGGTGCCCGACCGCGCCGCGCCGGCTCCTGCGCCCTCGCCCTCCTTCCCGTGTCCGACGTCCTGTCGCACGCCCTCCTCGTCCCCCGGACCGTTCCCGCGAGCCCGCCGACTCCCGCGGCCCCGCATCCCTGTGGTTCGGCAGTTCCGCGTACTCCTGTCCCGAGTGCCGCGCGCCCCGAGCGCGCGCCGGTGCTCCCGCCGGGGTGTCCGTGCTGCCCGTGCAGGGAGCGGACCGCCGTTCCCGTACGGGCGAAGCCGGACKCCTCGCCCCGCTCCTTCCGCCCCGGCCACGGCCGGGGCCCGCCTCAGGAAGAACGAGATGCCCGCTCACCTCATCACCCGCAGCCCCGGGCCCGGCCCCCGTGCGTCCCGACGGGCGCGCCGCCTGCGGGCCACCGCCCTGGCCGGCGCCCTCGCGGCCGTGCTCACCCCCGTCCTGAGCGCCTGCGGCGGGGACACCGCCGCCGCGAGCGGCGGCTCCACCCTGAAGTGGACCTCCTCGTACTTCCCGACCCACTGGGACCCGGTCGTCGGCGGCAGCGGCGCGCAGTTCCGTGAACTCGCCCTCACCTATGCCTCGTTGACGCGCACCGACGAGACCGGCAAGGCCGTCCCCGACCTGGCGAAGAGCTGGGAGTACAACGATCGGGGCGACGAGATCACCTTCCACCTGCGCCCCGGCCTCACGTTCAGCGACGGCGAGCCGGTCGACGGCGCCGCGGTCAAGGCGGCCGTCGAGCGGGCGCAGAAGCAGAAGAACTCCGCGCTCTTCGGCGACCTGACCTCCATCGAGTCGGTGGACGCCGACGGCCTGGACGTCGTCCTGCACCTGAGCCAGGTCGACTACCAGATACCGCAGTTGCTCGGCCAGCGCGTCCTGCAGGTGGCCAGCCCCAAGGCGGCGCGGAACCCGGAGAAGCTGGACCAGAACCCGGTCGGCGCGGGCCCGTTCGTCGTCACCCAGCTGGTCCCGGGCACCAAGGCGGTGCTGAAGAAGAACCCGGACTACTGGGACGCGAAGAACATCCACATCGACAACGTCGAGCTGACCTCCGCCCCCGACGCCTCCACCGTCGTCTCCGGCCTGCAGACCGGCGTCTACAACTTCGCCGACCTGGACCCGAGTCAGGCGTCCGCCGCCAAGAAGGCCGGCCTCGACGTCTTCGTGCAGCCGGGCTTCAACGCCTCCAACCTCAGCCTCAACGTCAACAAGGCGCCGTTCGACGACGACCGGGTCGTCGACGCCGTACGGCACGCGGTCAACCGCCAGGAGTTCGTCGACAAACTGACCTTCGGCTACGGCGAGGTGACCGACCAGCCGTTCCCCAAGGGATACGTGGCCTACGACCCGGAGTCCGAGAACGCCTACCCCTACGACCCGGCGAAGTCGAAGAAGCTCCTCGCCGAGGCGGGGCACAAGGCGGGTGACATCAAGCTGGACCTGGTCATCCCGGCGGAGGACCCCCAGGCGGAGATCGTCCAGTCGCAGCTGGCGAAGGTCGGCATCAAGGTCACCATCAAGATCGACAAGAACTGGGCCACCCCCTTCTTCGCCAAGGACCTGACCTTCTCGCTGTACGCGACCACCGGCCGTGACTCCGCCGTACAGACCCTCACCGCCCACTTCGGCCCCGACGGTCCGCTGAACCTCAGCACGCCGTACGAGCCCGACGGCTTCGAGGCCGCCGTCGCCGAGGTGCGCAGGACGCCGCTGGAGTCGCCGGACTACGCGAAGACCCTGCAGGCCGCCACCCGGGCGGGGCTGGAGAGCAAGGCGCTCGTCTTCACCTACTCCCAGCCGAACCTCATCGCCAAGAGCAAGGCGATCTCCGACCTGCCGAAGAACCCGGCCCACATCGACTGGACCGGAGTGACCATCTCCGGCTCCCGCTGACCCCGTCCACCGCCCATGCACCACAAGCCCGTCACAGAGAGGGGCACCCCATGACGACGACCGCGGAACAGGCCCCGCCCGCCCGCCGTCGCGCCGTCGCCGCGACCAGGGTGCGGCACACGCTCGGCCGCCTCCTGGCGACCCTGGCCCGGTCGGTCGTGATCTTCGTGCCGGTCTTCCTGCTCGCCACGTTCGTGACCTTCGCGCTGCGGTCCATGAGCGGCCTCAGCCCGGCACGGATCCAGCTGGGGGAGGAGGCGACACCCGAGGCGATCGCACGGGTCGAGGCCCAGTGGGGTCTCGACCGGCCCTTCCTGGCCCAGTACTGGGACTGGTTCACCGGCGTCCTGCACGGACAGCTCGGCACCAGCTGGACCAACGGCGCCGACATCTCCACGCTCATCGGCCTGGGCCTGGGGGTGAGCCTGTCCGTCGCGACGCTCGCCCTGGTCATCGGCGTCGTCCTGGGGTTCGCCCTCGGCACGGTCGCCGCCCTGAAGCGCACCACCTGGATCGACCGGTCCGTCACGGGCTTCGTCACCCTGATCTCGGTGATGCCGGCGTTCGTCGTCGGCATCGTGCTGGTCGCCGTCCTCGCCGTGGGACTGGGCGTGTTCCCCTCCGCCGGGTACGTCCCGGTGGAGCAGGGCTTGGGCCCGTGGCTCGCGCACATCACGCTCCCGGCGCTCGCGCTCAGCTTCGACGTCGTGGCGGACGTCGCCCGCCAGCTCCGCGGCAGCCTTGTCGCGGCCTACCGGGAGAACTACGTGACGGGCGCGGTCGTCCGGGGACTGAGCCCCCGCCGGATCTTCCTCGGCCACGTGCTGCGCAACGGCATCGGACCGGCCCTGGCCACCCTGGGGCTCAAGTTCCCCGCGCTGGTCGGCGCCTCCGTCGTCACCGAGTGGATCTTCGGCCTGCAGGGCTTCGGCCGCTTCGCCAACGACTCGGCCCAGGCCGGCGACGTACCGGCCGTGCAGGGCGTCCTGGTGGTGTCGATCGTGCTGGTCGTCCTCTTCAACCTGATCGTCAACCTGGTGCTGGCACGTGTCACGCCGGCATCCCAGCGGGGGGTATGACCATGGTGCGCCGCGTCCTCACCCTGACGTCCGGCCGGATCGCCGTGACCGTCCTCGCCGTGATCGCCCTGCTCGCGGTCCTCGGCCCGCTGCTCGCCCCGCAGGACCCCCTGGCGACCAGCGACAACACCCTCGCCGCCGTCTCGGGCTCGCACTGGCTGGGCACCGACCACCTCGGCCGCGACACCTTCAGCCGGCTCCTGGACGGCTCCCGCGTCAGCGTGCTCGGCTCGCTCGAAGTGGCCCTGACGGCCCTGGTGGTCGGCGTGGTCCCGGGCATCCTGTCGGTCTACCTCGGCCGGACCTTCGAATGGATCACCCTGCGGCTGGCCGACACCCTGGTCGCCCTGCCGTTCCTGCTCTTCGCGGTCGCCGTCATCGCCCTCCTGGGCAACGGCATCACCCAGGCCATGCTCGTCACGGGCGCCCTGGTCTCACCGCTCTTCTACCGGGTGGCCCGCGCCGCCACCCTGGCCGTCGCCCGCTCCCCGTACGTGGAGGCCGCGATCATCGCGGGCGCCTCCGTCGGCTGGATCGTACGCCGCCACGTGTGGGTCAAGGTGCTGCCGCCGATCGCCGTCGCCCTCGCCCAGACCATCGGCGTCGGCTTCATCATCGTCTCCAGCCTCACCTTCCTGGGCATCGGCGTGCAGCCGCCCGCGCCCACCTGGGGCGGCCTGCTCGCCTCCGACCTCGGCTACCTCAGCTACCAGCCGTGGGCGCCGCTGGCCCCCGCCCTGCTGATCATGGTCACCGTCTGGGCCGCCAACCTGCTCGCCGACGCGATCCGCGACGTCTCCGGCGAGGCGGGGCGCGCCTTCGTCAACCAGCGCAGGGCGCGCGCCGACCGCCCGGACACGACCGGGTCCGGGCCCGAACCCGCAACCACCGGAGGTGCGTGATGGCGCCCCTGTCCGAGCTGTCGGAACTGTCGGAGGACGCCGCCCCCGGCGCCGGCCCGAGTGCCGCGGGTACCGCGGGTGCCGCGGGTGCTGCGGAGCGCTCCGCGCCGGCCGCGACGGCGGCCCCGGTCCTCGCCGTGCGCGACGTGCGCATCAGCGACCGGGTCACCGACCGCGAGATCGTCCACGGGGTGAGCTTCGACCTCACCCCCGGCAGGACGGTCGGCATCGTCGGCGAGTCCGGCAGCGGCAAGACCCTCACCTGCCGCGCCACCCTGGGCATCCTGCCCCCGCACTTCGAGGTCTCGGCCGGCTCGATCGAGATCGGCGGCACCGACATCGCGACCCTCACCCCCCAGCGGTGGACGGAGCTGCGCGGAGCCACGATCAGCGCGGTCTTCCAGGACCCGTCGTCCTACCTCAACCCCTCGATCCGGGTGGGCGCGCAGATCGCCGAGGTCGTCCGGGTCAAGAAGGGCCTGAAACGCCGTCAATCACGCGGGCGGGCAATGGAGTTGCTCCGGGCCGTCCAGCTGCGCGACCCTGAACTGGTCTACAGCCAGTACACCCACGAGCTGTCCGGCGGCATGCTCCAGCGCGTCCTGATCGCGGCCGCGATCGCCGCCGACCCACAGATCCTCATCGCCGACGAGGCGACGACCGCGCTCGACGTCACGGTCCAGGCCGAGATCCTCGACCTCCTCGCCGAACTGCGCGAACACGCCGGGCTGGCCCTGGTGGTCGTCTCCCACGACCTCGCGGTCGTCGCCCAGTTGTGCGACGAGGTCCTCGTCATGCGCGAGGGCGAGGTGGTGGAACAGGGCACGACCGGCGAGGTGCTCCACCACCCGCGCCACCCTTACACCAAGTTGCTCATCGCCGAGCACGAGAGCTACGGCCTGGAGAAGTTCCTCACGCCGCGGGAGACGTCATGAGCACCGCACACACGCCGGCCGCCCCGGACGGACCGGCCGCCGCCCGCCCGGACGAGGACCCCGTCCTGGAGGTCACCGGCCTCGACGTGCACCACGGACCGCGCCGGCGGCGCCGCCGCGCGCTGCACGGCGTCTCGCTGAGCGTCGCGCCCGGCGAAACCGTCGGCATCATCGGCGAGACGGGCTCCGGCAAGTCCACCTTCGCCCGCACCGTCCTCGGCCTGGTGCGGCCCACGGCCGGCCGCATCGTCATCGGCGGCGAGGACGTCGGCGGGTACACCGGCCGCCAGTGGCGCCGGCTGCGCCGCCGTGGCGTCGTCCAGTACGTCTTCCAGGACCCGCTGCGCAGCCTCGACCCGGACCTGACCGTCGAGGAGTCCCTGACCGAGCCGCTGCTCGTCCAAGGCGTCCCGCGATCGGAGGCGACCGGCCGGGCCCGTGCGTTCCTCGGGCGCGTACGGCTCTCCGAGGACCTGCTCGACCGCCTCCCGGGCGAGCTCTCCGGCGGCCAGCGCCAGCGCGTCGCGGTGGCCCGGGCCCTGGTCACCGAACCGCGGCTGATCATCCTCGACGAGCCGGTGAGCGCCCTCGACTCCGCCAACCGCGTCCAGATCCTGCAGATCCTCAAGGACCTGCGCGCCGCGGGCACGGCCCTCGTCTTCATCTCGCACGACCTGGGGTCCGTCGTCGGGGTCGCCGACCGCATCGCGGTGCTCCACCAGGGCGAACTCGTCGAGACCGGCGCCGCCCGCGACGTCGTCACCGCCCCCCGGCACGTCTACACCCGCCCCCGTCCCCGTCCCTGCGGACCGTCACCGCACCTCCGAGAGGAATCCCATGTCCCGCACGATCCACCTCGCGCTGCACCCCTACGGCGTCGGCGGCCCCGGCCAGCACGGGCTCTGGAAGGACCCGCGCGTCGCGAAGAACGCCAGCATCGACATCGGCTACTACATCAAGCAGGCCCAGGCGGCCGAACACGCCCTGTTCGACGCCCTGTTCGTCGTCGACAGCCAGTTCATCAACGCCACCTACCCCTCGCACTACCTCAACCGCCTCGAACCCCTGACCCTGCTGTCGGCGGTCGCCACCCACACCCGGCACATCGGCCTGGTCGGCACGGCGAGCTCGACGTACAACTCGCCGTTCAACCTCGCCCGCCGCTTCGCCTCCCTCGACCACATCAGCGGCGGCCGGGCCGGCTGGAACGTGGTGACCAGTTTCGACACCGGGACCTCCAGGAACTTCGGGCTCGACGAGCACCTCGACTACGCCACCCGCTACGGCCGGGCGCTGGAGTTCGTCCAGGTCGCCCGCGGCCTGTGGGACTCCTACGAGGACGACGCGTTCCCGGCCGACGTGGCGCGCGGTGTCTTCCTCGACCCGGCCAAGCTGCACGAACTCAACCACGAGGGCGAGCACTTCAAGGTCGCCGGGCCGCTCAACCTCTCCCGCTCGCCGCAGGGCCAGCCGGTGATCTTCCAGGCCGGTGTCTCCGAGGAGGGCCGCGACCTCGCCGCGCAGGTCGCCGAGGGCATCTACGCGCCGGGCGGCTCCCTTGAGCAGGCGCAGGAGTACTACGCCGACATCAAGAGGCGCACCGCCTCCTACGGACGCGACCCCGAGCACATCAAGATCTTCATCCACGGCGGCCCGGTCGTCGCCGCCACCGACGAGGCGGCCCGGCGCCGCGAGCGGGAGATCTTCGACGAGGACAACGACTTCGACCGCAACCTCGCGCTCCTCGGCCGCTCCTTCGGCGCGTACGACTTCAGCGGGCACGACCTCGACGCCCCCTTCCCGGACGTGGCGCACCTCGCCGAGAAGGGCGGCCGCACCGGCGCGTCCAAGCTGATCGAGCGGGCCAGGGCGGAGAACCTGACCCTGCGTCAGGTGGCCGAGTCGGTGAGCGAGTTCCGCCGCTCGCCGTTCGTCGGGGCGCCGGACACCGTCGCCGACACCATCGAGAAGTGGTTCGACGCCGGCACCTTCGACGGCATCAACCTCGCCTTCCGCACCGACGACGACCTGGAGCTCTTCGTCGACGGCGTCGTGCCGATCCTGCAGAAGCGCGGACTGTTCCGCACCGAGTACGCGGCCGACACCCTGCGCGGCAACCTCGGCCTGCCCGTCCCGGCCAACCGTCACACCCACGGGCCCGCCCCCGCGGGCAGCACCGGACCGTGAGACGTCCTCCGCCCCCGATCCCGTCGTCCCCGCCGCGCCCGGCCACCGGACAGTTGCGGGCCGTGCTGTCCTTCGTGCCCTGGGGGCCGCACGGGCTCTCCCTCGACCTGATACGCCGGGACCGGGACGCGGAGAACGGGCTCATGGAGTTCATGGTGATCGAGCTGCTGCGGCGCGCCCCCGGTCTCGGCGTCACACAGGTCTCGCTGAACTTCGCCATGTTCCGTTCCGTCTTCGAACGCGGCGCGCGCCTCGGCGCCGGGCCGGTGCTGCGGCTGTGGCGCTCGCTGCTGAGCTTCTTCTCGCGCTGGTGGCAGATCGAGTCGCTGTACCGCGCCAACGCCAAGTACCGGCCCGTGTGGGAGCCGCGGTTCCTGCTCTTCGAGAAGAGCGCCGACCTGCCGCGCATCGGCCTCGCCGCGGCCCGCGCGGAGGGCTTCCTGGAGGCGCCGGGCCTGCCGCGGTGGCCGCACCGCAGGCGCCTGGACCCGCGGCCGGCGAACCGGTCAGGGACGCCCCGGCAGGACGCGGGCGGGCTCCGGGTCGGGCCTGCCGCCGATCAGGTCCTGGAAGCGGCGGCGGGGTCCGGCCCAGCGGAGGTCGTGGTGGTAGGCCCGCAGCCGCGCCCTGGCCCGGGCGCGCGGCCGCCGGCGGTAGAAGCGCCGGGCCCAGGGTGACACGGGGCGGGCGAGGCGGACCGCGCCGACGAGGGCGACCAGCGGGACGATCACCCCGAAGACCGCCATCCGGGCCTTGCCCTTGCCGAGGGCCATCAGGACGAGCAGGAAGTTCAGGCCGATGCTCAGCGTGACGCCCGCCCGGTTCCGCAGCTCGCTCTGCGTGAGGTCGTTGACGCCGAAGGGCAGGAAGCCGCCGATCATCAGGCCGACCAGCGCCGCCGTGACCACCACGACCTCCACGCTCTTGCGGCCCTCCTCGCTCCAGTAGACGTCGTCGAGGTGCACGATCAGCGCGAACTCGTCGAGGACCAGGCCCGCACCGGCCCCGAACACCACGGCGAACACGGCCGAGCCGAAGCCGTGCCGGTCGCTGCCCACCGCGCCGAACCCGCCGATCACGGTCAGGACGACCCCGGGCACGACGTGGTGGATGTGCAGACCGCCCGCCTTGACGTTGCCGAACGGGCCCTTGCCCACCCGGATGAGCCGGACCACGATCCGGGTGATCACGAAGGTCAGGACGAAGGAGGCCAGCGCCAGCAGCAGCGGCAGCTTCCCCGGCTCGATGATGTTCCGTGTCCACCAATGCCCCATGTGCGCACTTTATGCGCGCCCGCGGCGGACGTCCCCCCGTGGCCGTCCGGCCGCCGCCCGATAATCTGCGCCGGTGTCCACGCCCCCGCCCACGCCTCCG
>NZ_VDFC01000170.1 GCF_008369065.1 Streptomyces apricus
GGTGAGGGGGGTGCCCTGATCGTTCTGTCCGTGCCCCGGAGGACTGCCGCACGGCTTGCCGGGGCAGGTGCGACCTCACGACTGGCGGTGACCCTGTGCTGAGCGTCGGCGAGGCCTCCGTGCCGCTGTCAAGTCGCCCGTTGGAGGCAGGGAATTGGACAGGGCCGCAACACCCTGACGTAGGTTGCGGAGCTGTTCGTTCCATGATCCGTGCACGTGAGAAAGGGCTCTTGAGTGAGCGAGAAGAAGAAGGAACCGAGCGTCCTGGAAGGCTTCAAGGCCTTCCTGATGCGCGGGAACGTCGTCGACCTGGCTGTCGCGGTGGTCATCGGCGCTGCCTTCACCAACATCGTCAACTCCCTGGTCAAGGGCGTGATCAACCCGGTGGTCGGCGCCTTTGGCACCAAGGACCTCGACAAGTACAGCTCGTGCCTGAAAAGCCCCTGCAAGTTCGACCAGGCCACGGGTACCGCGACGAGCGGCATCCCGATCATGTGGGGCACCGTCCTCAGCGCGACGCTGACCTTCCTGATCACCGCGGCCGTCGTCTACTTCCTGATGGTGCTGCCGATGTCCAAGTACCTCGCCCGGCATGCGGCCCGCCAGAAGGCGAAGGAGACCACGCAGGAAGTGCTGGAGGTGACCGAGCTGGAGGTCCTGAAGGAGATCCGCGACGCCCTGGTGGCCCAGCGGGGCTCCGGTCCGGGCGAACGGCAGACACCCGGGCAGTGATCACGGCCGGGACGGCCAGTACCGGCAGGACCGACGGCCGGGACCGCAGACCGGGGCCCCGGGAGAGGTCGCGGGACCGCGAGGTGGCGGACTCCGATGTGACGGACTCAGATGTGGTGGGGTGGCTTCTCGTCCAGGAAGCGGGCCAGGTCCGCGGCGCCGTCACCGGTCGGCCGTTCGCCCCAGCCGCGGTCCGTGTCGTCCGCGGACGGCCGGCTCAGCGGGTCGTCGAAGATCAACGCGTCCTTGGGGACGTGCGGCGCACGCGGTTCGGGGGCTTCACTCATGCTTCCAGGGTACGCGTGCGCCCCGGACCGCCGGCCGCCCTGCTCCTGCGCGATCCTGGCCCGCGCGGTCCTGATCCGGGCGGGTCCCGGAGCGCGCCGGCTCCGGGGCCGAGACTAGGGCCATGACAGTTGACGCACTGACCGATGTGACCGGGCTGCGGGTGGGACACGCCACGCGGATCGGCGACGGGTGGCTCACCGGCACGACCGTCGTCCTGGCGCCCGAGGGGGGCGCGGTCGCGGCCGTGGACGTACGCGGTGGCGGACCCGGCACCAAGGAGACCGACGCGCTCGATCCGCGCAATGTCGTGCGGACGGTCGAGGCACTCGTGCTGACGGGCGGCAGCGCTTACGGGCTGGACTCGGCGACGGGGGTGATGGCCTGGCTGGAGGAGCGGGGGCGCGGGGTTCGGGTCGGGCCCGGTCCGCACCATGTCGTACCGGTCGTGCCGGCGGCCTGCGTCTTCGATCTGGGCCGGGGCGGCGACTTCCGGGCCCGGCCGGACGCGGCGATGGGCCGCGAGGCGGTGGAGGCCGCCGCCGCGAGCGAGCCGGGCGCGGCCGTGGCCGAGGGGTGCGTGGGCGCCGGGACCGGGGCGGCCGTCGGAATGATGAAGGGCGGGGTCGGCACGGCGAGCGCCGTCCTCGGGTCGGGGATCACGGTGGCGGCGCTCGTCGTGGCGAACGCGGCGGGGTCGGTGCTGGAGCCGGGGRAGGGGACGCTGTACGGGGAGTTGGCCCAGGGGCACCTGGACCTGCCCGCCGCGGAGGTCCATGAGGCGGCGCGGGCCCGGCTGGCCGAGGCAGCGGCCGCGAACACGGTTCCGCCGCTCAACACCACGCTGGCGGTGGTCGCCACCGACGCCGATCTGTCGAAGGCGCAGGCCCAGAAGCTCGCCGGTACGGCGCACGACGGCATCGCGCGGGCCGTCCGGCCGGTGCACCTGCTCAACGACGGCGACACCGTCTTCGCCCTGGCCACGGGCGCGCGCCCACTGGCGCCGGAGGACCCCCTGGCCCTGAACGAGATCCTCGCGGCAGGCGCGGACCTGGTGACCCGAGCGATCGTACGAGCGGTACGCGCAGCAGAGTCGGCGGAGGGCCCGGGCGGGGTGTGGCATTCATACGGGGACCTGTACGGGAGGAAGTAGGAGGG
>NZ_VDFC01000171.1 GCF_008369065.1 Streptomyces apricus
CACCCCGAACCCCACCGCCGTGGAGGCGGTCGTCAACCTGGTGCTCCTCGTGCCGCGCGCCCTGCTCCAGGGGCTGCTGATGCTGCTGGACCGGCTGACCCTGCGGGCCACGCAGCGCGCCGAGTACCTCGCCGACTCGGCGGCCGCCCGCGCCGGGTCCACCGAGGCGGCCGCGTCGGTCATGAACCGCTTCCTCGTCCTCGACTCGGCCGAGACCATGCTGCGGCGCGAGGCCAACGCCCGGCAGGTGAGCCGGCGCGGCACGACGGCCGGCCAGGAGCCCTGGCAGGGCCTGTGGGAACGCCTGGGCACCCACATGGCCTCCGTCCCGGAGCGCGAGTACGAACGCCAGCGGCGGGCGGCGGCCCTGCGCGGCCACAGCGTCGACACGACCCMCCCGCCGACGCACCTGCGCCACCGGTGCCTGCTGACCGGCCCGCCCCTGCCCGCCGCCGTGACGACGGACGCGGACACGGAGTCCCGGATCGCCACCGAACTGGCCGAACCGCGCCGCACGATGGCGAAGCACATCCTGAAGCACGGACTCGACCACTAGTCGCGGAAGCCCCCGCCCGGGGCAGCGTGTCAGGGGCGTGGCGACCGGCTCGGCCGAACGAGTGGTCAGGGCCGGGACCGCCACACGGGTGACCGCCCCGCCGCTCGGTCCGGTGCCTCCCCCGGTGGGCGCGTCCGGGGACTTAATCTGACGACATGTCAGGTGATGAGTCGTACGAACTGCTCGGATTCGACAACGTCCTCCTTCCCGTCGGGAACCTCGACGAGGCCGTGGACTTCTACCGGCGGGCCGGGTTCGCCGTCGGGGTGCGGCTCGACGAGGCAGGGATCGCCGTGCTGAAGGTCGGCAAGGAGACGCCCGGGGTGCTGCTGCGGCTGGAGGAGGCGCTCGGGCACCGGCCGCCGGCCTGGGCGACGCCGCGGGTGTGGCTGGAGGTGCGGGACGCCCGCGGCACCGCCGACGCCCTCGCCGCCGCGGGCGTCCAGCCCCTCGACGCGCCCCTGTCCGTGGCCACCGGCTGGACCGTCGAGGTCGCCGACCCGTGGGGCAACGTCATCGGCTTCACCGACTACACCAAGCGGCCCGAACTCGCCCGCACCGGCTGAGCCGCACGTCACACCCGCACCCCCGACGGGTGACTTGAACGTGTTCAAAAACAGGTCTAGATTCTCTCCCGACAGCGCGTTTTGAACGCGTTCAATAAGTGGGGAAAGGGTGGGGACATGGACCTCACGGTCGTCGCGTACGTCATATACCTGCTGATCAGCGTCGCGCTGACGGTCTGGGTGGCACGGACGCTCAGCCACCACGGGCGGATCTTCCTGGCCGACGTGCTGCACGGGAACGAGAAGCTCGCGGACGCCGTCAACCACCTCCTGGTGGTCGGCTTCTACCTGGTGAACCTCGGCTTCGTGGCGCTCTACCTGAACCAGGACGAGAGCATCGCCGACGCCCGCGGGGTCTTCGAGGCCCTGTCGACCAAGCTCGGTGTCGTCCTGCTGGTGCTCGGCGCCATGCACCTGGGCAACGTGTACGTCCTCAACAAGATCCGGCGCCGGGGCGTCATGGAGCGCGAGCAGCAGCCGCCCGTGCCGCCGCAGGGCTGGGTCGCGCCGACGGCGGGGCTGTGACCGCGGTGACCACCACCGCCGGCCCGGACCGGGACGCCGCGCGCGTCCCGGTCCGCAGGCTCACCGTCCTGTACGACGCCCGGTGCTCGCTCTGCACCTTCCTGCGCGACTGGCTCGTGCGGCAGCACCAGTTGGTGCCGCTGGAGCTGGTGGCCGCCGGCTCGGCGGAGGCGGCGCGCCGGTTCCCGGGCCTCGACCACGCCGCGACGCTGGAGGAGATCACCGTGATCGGCGACGCAGGGCAGGTCTACCGGGGCAGCGCCGCCTGGGTCGTCACCCTGTGGGCGCTCGCCGACCACCGCCCGACGGCCCACCGCCTCAGCACCCCGGCCGGCGCCCGCCTCGCGCGCGGCGCGGTGGTCGCCGCCGCCAAGTGGCGCGGGGGGTGGTGGGCCCACCGGGAGGG
>NZ_VDFC01000172.1 GCF_008369065.1 Streptomyces apricus
GTCCGCAGCCGCCCCACCCGTAGCCGCCCCGCGCGCCGCATCCCGCGGCGCGCGGCGGCCGGGAGGCGGCTCTTCTCATGGCCGCCCCTCCTCCCGTGCTCCCGCCCTTCGGCCGGAGCTCCCCCACTCCCGGAGCAACAACCGCCACAAGACGGGGAGTTGACCCCTTCGGCGGAGGAATCCGTCAACCGGGACAGAACGCACCGGACGGCCGCCCGTCGACAGGGACGCACGGGCCGTAAAGCGTGAGATGTGCGCCACACCCGGGGCGGAGCATGCGGAACGGGTATGCAATACACCGGGCCGCGCGCGGTTGTTTATGCAACCGGCGGGTAACCGGATCGAGCGGGGTCCGCGCTGCCCGTCCGGGCCGGCCCCGACATTCCTGCTCCTTGCTCCGACTTGCTCCAGCCGGTCCTCGGCATGCCCCCGGGCGATGGCCGAACGCGGTACGAGGGAGGTGCCCGCCGAGTGAAGTCCATGGTCACAGCCGCGCGTGTGCGAAGTTGCGAGTTCCGGTGCGTGCCGCCGCCGACGGTTCGGGCCCGCCCGACGGGCGTCCGGGCCGACGGCGCGGCACGCGTGTGCGTCGGGATGCGGGTCCATGGCTGAACCCCGGATCCGCAGACCCGGGGCGTGCGTCATGTATGGGGGATGACCGCCCTATGCATGGGGGAGGGCCCAGCCTCAACGAGTCACGGCCCGTGCCGGTTCCGTGACTACGCAGCGTGAGGCAACCATTCTCCAGTTCGATTCGTATATCTCCGTGGAAGCCCCGTGGACCCGTGGGGCGCGTGATGCCGGAGCGTCACGATCCGCTTGAATGGGTCCGCACCGAGCAAGGAGAACCGATGCGACCGTTCGCGCTCAACTATGCCCGTCCGGCCCAGGTGTTGGAGGTCAGCGCTCCGTATGCCTACGACTCCGGACTGCAGTTGAACGTCCTGCCGGACGGGCGGCTCGCCGCCCATGATTACGCCCTGTTGCGGGAGCTGGGGGCGACGACCTCCACCGCGGGCTCGAAGACCCACTTCGACGACTGAATCCGGACCCCCGAAAATGACGGTTCTGATCCTGACGTGCGAACAGGATGTGACCGCGGACATGGTGGTGGCGGAACTCGACGGGACCGGCGTCCCGGTCGTCCGCCTCGATCCCGCGGACCTGCCGGGCCCCGTGGCCCTGTCGGGTGAGTACGTGCGCGGCGGCTTCCACGGGCACCTGTCCGCCGGCGGGCGGCTGGTGAGCATGGGCGGGCTGCGGTCCGTCTGGGTCCGCAGGCCCGGTGTGCCCGCGACCCGTGCCGCCGAGCCGTCCGACTGGCTGACCGAGGAGTCCGGACAGGCGCTCTACGGCATGCTCCGGTCCACCGACGCGCGCTGGATGAACCACCCCGACGCGGCCCGCCGGGCCCGTCACAAGCCCTGGCAGCTCCACCTCGCCCAGCGCAGCGGCCTGCCCGTGCCCGCCACCCTGATCACCACGTTCCCGCAGGCCGCCCGCGACTTCGCCGGACGCTTTCCGGACCTGGTGGTCAAGCCCGTCTCGGGCGCGCACCCGCAGGAACCGCCCCGGGCGGTGCCCACCAGCCGGGTCGCGCCCGGCACCGACTTCGCGGCCGTCGCGTACGGCCCGACCCTGCTCCAGCGGCGCGTGGCCAAGCGCGCCGACATCCGGCTCACCTGCGTGGGCGACCGGATCTTCGCCGCCCGCAAGGAGGTCGCCCCGGACGCCGACCCCGACGAGGTGGACGTGCGGTTCGCCCCCTCGGACGCCCTGTGGCACGCGGTGGACGCGCCGTCGTCCGTCGCGGAGGGGGTGCGCAGCTACCTCCGCGGGGCCGGACTGGCCTACGGGGCCTTCGACTTCGCCGAGGACGCCGAAGGGATGTGGTGGTTCCTGGAGTGCAACCAGTCCGGCCAGTTCGGCTTCGTGCAGATCGAGTCGGGCCAGCCGATAGCGGCCGCCGTGGCCGACTGGCTGGCCGCCCCCGCCCGCCCCGGCTCCCTGTCGAACGGCAGCAGGACATGGGCGATCGAGGGG
>NZ_VDFC01000173.1 GCF_008369065.1 Streptomyces apricus
GGGGAGCGGACGAGGGGGCGGCGCGGGACAGCGCCTCCAGCAGCAGGCGGTGCAGCGCCAGGTCGCGCCGCAGCGGCCACGGCCAGGCGCGCTCCACCGGGGTGCCGCCCCGCACCGCGGCCACGGCAGCGGAGAACTCCCGCACCTGCTCGGCGAAGGGGGACACCCCGGTGTCGAAGGGCACCGGCACGCGGTCCCCCGTACGCGCGTCGGTGCGCAGCAGCATCCCCCCGGCGTCCTGGCCGAGGGTGTCCGTGGCGGTCAGCTGCCCGCGGGTGCCGACCACTTCGAGGCGCCGTCGTGGCAGGGCGTCGGGCGTGTTGTAGGCCAGGTGCAGGGTGGCCAGTACGTCGCCACCGGTACGGCCGGTCAGTACGGCGCCGTCGTCGACCGGGTACGGGTGCACCCGGTGCTGCACCAGCGCCGTCAGCTCGGCCACGTCGTCCCCGCCGAGCAGCACGCCCACCAGGTCGAGGCCGTGCGGCGCCAGGTCGAGCGCGGCCCCGCCGCCGGCCCGCGCCGGGTCGGCACGCCAGTTGTCGTACGGCCGTCCGTCCGGCGACCAGGCGGGCGGCAGCCAGCAGCAGTAGGTGATGCGCACCGCGGTGACGGTCCCCAGCTCCCCGGCGGCCACGGCGTCGCGTACGGCCCGGTGGGCGGGGTGGAAGCGCTGGTCGAACGCGGTCGCCGCGAGGACGCCCGCGCGCCGGCAGGCCGCGACCAGGTGCTCGGCCTCACCGAGGTCGGCGGCCAGCGGCTTCTCGCACAGCACCGCCACCCCCGCCGCGGCCGCCGCCTCGACCGCCGGGCGATGGGCGTGGTTGGGCGTCGCGACGTACAGGGCGTCGGGCCGGTACGCGGCCAGCAACTCGGCGAGACCGGCCGAGGCCCGGGCACCGGGGGCACGGCCGGCCAGCAGGTCGGCGGCCGCGGGGTCACGATCGGTCACGGCGACGAGACGGGGCACGGGGGTGGCGGTGCGGCCGGCGCCACGTGTTCCGCCCGGGCCGTCGGCGTGGTGCGCGTCCCGCGGGCCCGTCCGCCCATCGGCGCGGCCGGGTTCGTCCGTGGTACGGCCCGTTCCGCCGCCGCCGGTGCCGGTGCCGCGCGGGGCGTCGGGGGCGCTACCTGTGCCGGTCCAGGCGTCGATCCTGCCCGCGCCGGTCGCGTCGACGACGCCGTGCGGGCCGCCCGAACCACCCGCACCATCCGTACCTGCCGTCCCGCGCAAGCCGTGCTGCCCTCGCGCCCCCTCCACGAGGCCCGCGGCGGCCTCCAGCAGGCCCGGCAGGAAGTGGTCCCGGGCCACCCAGCCGCAGCCGGCGACCGCCCATCTGCACTCGGCCGGGGCGGCGGCCCACCCGTCGGCGTTCACCATCGCTCCGGGAGGTCCAGGAGCACTCGGCGGCGGGCCAGTGCGGTCACCTCGGGTGTCAGGCGTCCGACCCGCGCGTCGGCGAGCAGGCCGGGGGAAAGGTCGACGCGGTCGGGCAGGTAGGCGGCGGCGCCCGGCCCGTACTCCTCCCGCCACCGGTCGCCCGGCCAGTGCAGCACCCCGTCGCGGTAGAGCGGGTTGAGCCGCAGCGGCCGCCCGGGGACCGGCCGGTCGGGCGAGAGGGGGCCGTACCCGGCGGGCGGCGCCGGGGTGGCGACCAGGGCGAGGGCCTCGCTGCCGGCCAGCTCCGCGACCGTACGCGGCCGGTGGCGGCGTCGTCCTCGGCCACTGCCACAACTCCCTGGTCCCCGGGCCGGTCTCCGGGCTGCCGCTGGACCCGGCCGGATGGCGGTCGCTGCTGCCCGGGGCCCTGTGCTACGACGACGCGGAGCTGACACGCGCCCTGCTGGAGGGGAGCGTGCCGGAGCCGCGTACGGTCGCGGAGCTGGCCGGCAGCGAGGCCCTCGCCCTGGTCGCCACCCCGGCGCCGCCCGCCGGGTACGGCCCCCTCTCGCCCGACCGGCCGGTCCCCGGGCGGCCGCTGCGGCTCAACCCGCTCTACCGCGACGGGGTGCTGCACTGGCC
>NZ_VDFC01000174.1 GCF_008369065.1 Streptomyces apricus
GCGGCAGGGGAGGCGAGGGGGATCACCAGGCCGGTGTCCGTCCCGAGGACGGGGAGCGGCCGGTCCCGGGGCACCCCGCCGACGGCCACCACCGGCACCCCGTGCATCAGGAAGCAGCCCCCGCCCGCCTCCGTGCACCGCCGCACCCGTTCCCGGTGCGGCACCCGTCCGGCCGAGGCGTCGAGCCCGGCGTCGAAGCCGTGCTCCCGGCAGTGCGCCGCGAAGAGGTCGGCCAGCCGCTCCGCCCCGGAGGCCGGGACGTCGTGGAGCGTGCGGCCCGGCTGCCGGGCGAAGGAGTGGGCCGCGGTGGCCGCGTCGGGACCGGTGACGGCGAAGTCGGTCGCCGCGGCCACGTCGGCCGCGACCGCGGGGTCGTGTATCCCGAAGGCCGCCGGGTCCACCAGCGCGGGTGAATCCTCCCCGCTCCACATGCCCAGATGACCGCCGTCGACGATCACCAGCTCACCGGACGGACAGGTGATCTCGCCCAGCCCGTAGATCTCTCCCATGGCGGGGCAGTCTACGAAGGGCGGGATCCCGCACAGCACCCCTGTCGCAGGAGCTGTCCGGTTTTCGCCCGAGGCCCGCGGGCCGTACGCAGGCCGCACGCGGACGGTGCACGGGTCGCACGCGGGCCGTGCGCGGGACCTGCTTCCGGGTCGAAGCGGAATGTTTCAGGCCTATTGCCGAGGACGGGAAATCCGGCCAGCGGGCTCCGGTCGTGACCATGGAACCGCTCAGTTCCAAGGGGGACTTGTTCGAATTCTGTCACTTCACGCCACTGATTCAATACGCAATGTTACCGAAACGCATGGGGTCGACGTGTGTTTCCGGCGCCGACTCGGCAGACTCGCGCTCGCCGCACCGGCACCACCGAGCCGGTGCGGCGACCGAACGAGCGGAAGGATGCACACGATGCCGAACACCGCGCGGTGGGCAGCGACGATCACCCTGACGGCCACCGCCGTCTGCGGTCCCCTCACCGGGACCGCCCTCGCCGACCCTTCGCCGACCTCGCTCTACGCGCCCTCGTCCCTGGTGCTCACCACGGGGCACGGCGAGATCGCGGCCGAGGCCGCACCGGAACGCGCGGTCACCCTCAGCTGTGCGCCGACGGCCTCCGGCACCCACCCGGCCGCGGTCGCGGCCTGCGGTGAACTGCGGGCCACGGGAGGGGACTTCGACGCCCTGATGGCCAGATCCGGCGTCCTGTGCACCCGCGAGTACGACCCCGTCGTCGTCACGGTCGACGGCGTCTGGCAGGGCAGGCGGATCTCCTACGAACGTACCTTCGCCAACGAGTGCGTGAAGAACTCCTACGGGACGGCCGTCTTCACGTTCTGAGAGCCGGGGTCGCGCGGCCCTCCGAGTGCGTCGACGGAGGCCCGCCGTAGCGGATGGGGAGTGCGAGTCCCGTCGCGGAGTGTGCCGTGCGACCTCGCCACAGGGGCCGGCGGAGACGGAGTGGGGCCGTCTCCGCCGGCCCTGGCGTCGTCACGGGGCCGGTGCGGCCGGCCGGTCACGTCCCGGACGGCTCCTGCGCCCCGCTCGCCCCGCGGGGCGGGAGCGGGAGTTCCGGCAGGGGAGGGAAGCGGCCGAGGAGGCCGCAGGCGCGCAGCATCCGGTGGATCCGGGGCTGGTCCGAGACCAGGCGCAGGCCGCCGCCGCGCTCCCTGGCCCGCCGCTCGGCCCGGCACAGCACCCGCAGCCCCGAGCAGTCGAAGAAGTCGACCCGGCGCAGGTCCACCACGACCTGCGGGGCCTCGTCCCGGGTGAGGGCGTCCAGCTGCTCGCCGAGGGCGTCGGCCGTCGCCATGTCGATCTCGCCCAGTACCTCGACGACCGTGTACCCCGGGCCCGGACGGCTGTGGGCGTACGGGTTCGGCGGGGGGAGGTGGGGCTGGTGCACGTGACCCCCGGACGGTCCGGGGGGCTGATCGTGACATTTCGGCGGCATAGGCTCCCCCTCGACAAGGGCGGGCACATTCGATCGGGGTAG
>NZ_VDFC01000175.1 GCF_008369065.1 Streptomyces apricus
CCCGCTGAAGTCCGCCTCCCTCAGCACGCAGTCGACGAACTCCACCCGCTCCAGCCGCGCCTGCCCGAAGTCCGGCTCGACGAGCACGCACCCCTCGAACACCACGTCCCGCAACCGGGCCTCCCGGAGATTCAGGTAGTCGATCTTCCCCCCGCGGAAGACCACCCGCTCCAGCACGGCCCCGTGCAACTGCACCCCGCCCAGCCGCGCGTCGACGACCTCCACGTCCCGGAAGGTCGCCGACCCGAGGTCCGTCCCCACCCCCCGCAGCCCGGTCAGCACGGAGTCCAGCACCCGCGCACGGCGCAGCCTCGTCCCGTCGACCGCGCACCCCGTCAGCGCGCAGTCCATGAATCGCGCGCCCCCGCCGTCCTGCCCGACGAAGTCCACCTCGGTGAACCGCAGCCCGTCGTAGTCCCCGTCCGGCTCCAGCTCCCCGCCCCCGAACGGTTCCAGCTCCGGCAACCGCACCTCGGGCCGCCGGGCCCCCTTGACCCCCGCGCCCGCCTTCACCGCTCTGCTCGCCCTCGCCATCCCCTCATCCTGCACCCACCCACTGACAACGCCTCCCACCGGCCACGACTCCCCCGATGTCACATCCGGGGCCTCCGGAACGGTCCTGAGAAGCACCCGGGAGAAACGCCCCCAGGAAGCGCCCGAAGAAACGCCTCAAGAAGCGTCCGAAGAAATGCCCGGGAAGAGCACCCGCCGGAGAGGAACGCCCATCCCATGCACCGCACACCACCACCCCCCATCGACATCGTCGGCGGCGGCCTCGCGGGCCTCACCGCCGCCATCACGGCCGCGGAGGCGGGTGCCAAGGTCACCCTCCACGAAGCGCACCACACCCTCGGCGGCCGGGCCCGCACCGCGCAGGGCCCGTACCGGACGAACGAGGGCCCGCACGCCCTCTACAACGGCGGCCCCCACTGGACCTGGCTCAAGCAGCGCGCCCTGCTCGGCGAACTGGCCCCGCTGCCGCCCCTGGAAGCCACCCGCCTGCGGCTGCGTCACCGCGGCGTCCTGCGCCGCACCCCGCCCCTGTCCCTCCTCGCGCTGCTGCGCCGCGCTCCCCGACAGGCGCCCGTGGACCAGGACTTCGCCACCTGGGCCACGGCGATCGCGGGCCCCGAGGCCGCCGAAGCCGCGGCCAACTACTCCGCCGTCGCCCTCTTCCACCACGCGCCCGGCACCCTCTCCGCCGCCTTCGTCCAGGAACGCCTGCGCCGCGCCACGAAACTCCCCCCGGAGGCGCACTACCCGCGCGGCGGCTGGGCGGGCGTCGTCGACCGCATGGCGGCGAGGGCCTGGAACCTGGGCGTACGGATGGAGACCCTGGCCCGCGTGGACACGCTCCCCACCGGTCGCGGCCCGGTGATCGTCGCCACCTCCCTCGACGCGGCCCGCACGCTGCTGCGGGACGACTCCCTGACCTGGCCGAGCGGCCGCACGGCCCTGCTCGACCTGGCCGTCCGGACCCGCAGGGGCGACGCGTTCGCGGTGTCCGACCTCGACGCCCCCGGCTGGATCGAACGGTTCACGGCCCAGGACCGCACCCTCGCCCCGTCCGGCGAACAACTCCTCCAGGGCCAGGTCCCGATCGCACCGCACGAGTCCCGGGCGATCGGGATCGCCCGGGCCGAGGGCCTGCTCGACCTCGCCTTCCCGGGCTGGCGCGAGCGGACCACGTACCGCCGCGAGGCCCTGGCGAACGGCCGCACGGGCGCGGTGGACCCGCCCGGCACGAGCTGGCGCGACCGCCCCCGGGTGGACCGCGGCGACGGCGTCTACCTGGCGGGCGACCAGGTGGCGGCCCCCGGCGTGCTCAGCGAGGTGTCGTTCAACAGCGCGCGGTACGCGGTGGCACTGGCCCTCGGGACGCACACCGCGGCACTTGACCTCAAGCAAGCTTGAGGTCGGACCCTGGTGACCACCGGACCGCACCACCCACCTCGGCGCGCCGCGCCACCGCACCCCAGGGAAACCC
>NZ_VDFC01000176.1 GCF_008369065.1 Streptomyces apricus
GCGTTTGCCGTGGACGTTGGGCGGAGGGTTTTGCGCAGTCCCGGGTTTCCTGTGGTGGGCGCGTGACGGTGGTCGGGTGCGGGGGTGTTGTGGGTGGTTGCGCAGTTCCCCGCGCCCCTTGGCCGGTGGTCGCCGTTTGACTGATGTCGAGGGCGGGGTGCGGGTGTGTTGTGGCTGGTCGCGCCGTTCCCCGCGCCCCTGAGGGGGCGCCCCTGGAGGGACGCTCCTGACGGGGCGGTCACCTCTGGTGTCGGGTCTTGTGGTGGGTCGTGGCCAGGGTTGTCAGGGTGCGGTGGCAGATCTTGCCCGTGGGGGTCAGGGGCATCTCCGTCAGGTGCAGGAGGAGTTCGGGGAGTTTGCGGCGTTCCAGGCCGCGCCGGTCCTCCAGGTAGGCCGTGATGTCCGCCAGCGTCAGGCGGGGGCCCCCGGGAACCTGGCGGACGCAGGCGCACACGCGTTGCCCCAGCTCGGGATCGGGCACGGGGACGCAGACGGCCTCCGCGACCGCGGGATGGGTGCCCAGCTCGCGGTCGAGCTGCGCGGGACTGATGCTGTAGCCGCCCCGGTCGATGATCTGGGCCAGCCGGCCCTCCAGGTGCAGCCGGCCCCGTTCGTCGAGGTGGCCGCGGTCGCCGGTGCGCACCCAGCCGGCCGGGGTGCGCAGCCGCCGGTCCAGGCCGGGGTCGGCGACGTAACCGAGCGGGGTCATGGGACCCCGGGCGCAGATCTCGCCCGTCCTGCCCGGCGGCAGTTCACGGCCCCGGGCGTCCAGGACGCGGATGCCGGTGACGGCGGGATCGGGGCGCCCGGTGCCGGTCCCGGGGCCGAGCCCGGTGGCGGCCGTGTGGCAGTTGACGCCGTCGGTGGAGCCGTAGACGGCGATGACGGGCCGCCGGAAGCGCTCCCGGCAGGCGGCGGCGGTGGTCTCCGGCAGCCCGGTGCAACTGGAGACGAGGGCGTGCAGGCCCGTGACGTCCTCGCCGGGGCGGGCGGGATGCTCGGCCAGGCGGCGCAGCAGGGTGGGCACGGCGAACACATGGGTCGGCCGGTGCCGGGTGAGGGTGTCCCAGGTGGTGGCGGGGTCGTGGGAGTCCTGGAGGATCAGGGTGCCGCCGAGGGCGGCGACGGTGACGTACGAACCGCAGGACCCGTAGGAGGAGCCCAGCGGGACCAGGAGCAGGTTCCGCATCGGGCCGGGGCCGGGGTGCAGGGCGCGCAGGTAGTTGGCGCGGCCCCCGGCGACGGCGTTGTGCGAGTACGCGGCCATCTTCGGCTCGGACTCGGTGCCCGAGGAGACCAGGATCCGGGCCGGGGCCTCCGGGTCGACCGGGCGGGGACGCAGCGGTCGGCTCTGTGCGCACAGCGAGTGGACCCCCGGACGGCCGGGTCCGAAGGCGCACACCGCGCGCAGGTCCGGCAGGTGCGGGGCGAGCCCGATGTCCGCGGGGTCCGCGAGGACGGCGCCGCGGGCGCGGGAGCGGCGCAGCAGGCTGAGAGTGTCGCGGGTGCCCGGCCCGGCCGGGTAGGGCAGGGCCACGGCGCCCAGGGCGGCCACGGCCAGTTCGGCGGCCACCGCGGCCCGGCCGTTCGGCAGCCGGACGGCGATGATGTCGCGGTGGTCCAGGCCCGCGTCGCGCAGTCGGCCGGCGATGTGCCGCACCCACCGGTCCAGGGTCCGGTAGTCCAGGCTGCCGGCCCGGTCGATCACGGCCTCGCGGCGCGGATGGCGGCGCACGTGCGCGGCGAACAGGGAGTACAGGTCCCGGTCGGGGCAGTGGCCCGCGGCGACCCAGGCGCGGCGGTCGGCGGCGGGCACCAGGTCGCGGATCGTCAGGCCGTTGTTGGAGGTCCAGGGCCCGGGCGGGGCGGCGGACCGGTGCGGGGTCCGGGCGGTGGTCACGCGAACTCCCAGGGGGCGCGGG
>NZ_VDFC01000177.1 GCF_008369065.1 Streptomyces apricus
GTTGTCGGGTGCGGGTGCGTGGGGGCTGGTCGCGCCGTTCCCCGCGCCCCTAAAAGATTGCGCAGTTCCCCGCGCCCCTGAAAGACAAAAGACTGCGCCGTTCCCCGCGCCCCCTAAAAGATTGCGCAGTTCCCCGCGCCCCTAAAGGCAGAAGACCGCGCCGTTCCCCGCGGCGCCCCCCAAGACCTGTGGTCAGCGGACTCTGATGAAGACCACGTCGTAGGTGCTGGCTGTTGTGCGGGACTTTATGTAGACGCCGTCGTTGGTGCCGTTCGGGTTGGTCGTGTTGCCCTCTACCGCGGTGAAGGATGAACCGGAGACCGTGCGCACTATGCCTATGTGTTCGTTGCCGCCGGTGAAGTCGCTGCCGCCGTCCCAGTCGTAGGCCACGATGTCGCCCGGCTGCGGGCTGGTCGTCACCGACAGGTGGTAGTTGCCGGCCCGGGCCTGCTTGACCCAGCCCGAGACGTAGGAGTTGCGGTAGGAGCTGGCCCCGGTCTGCTTGGCCACCCAGCTCACGAAGGTCGCGCACCAGGCGTAGTTGCTGGTGGAGAGCGAGAGGCCCACCGCCGAGCCGTAGCTGTTCGCGCGGGCGCTGCCCTCCACCGTGCCCGCCTCGGCCTCGGCCACGTCGAGGATCTTGGCGTAGCCGCCGCCGGGCGGGGGCGACGACGGCGGGGTGACCGTCCCGTACAGCGCGGCCTTGGTGTTCGGGCCCACCCTGCCGTCGGCCGAGAGGCCCTTCTCGGCCTGGAAGTCCCTGACGGCGCTGTCGGTGAGCGCCCCGAAGTCACCGTCCACGGCGAGGTCGGCGCCGTGGTGGTTGAGCAGGCTCTGCAGCTCTGTCACGCAGCCACTGCGCTGGCCCTGCACGATCTCGGCGGGGCAGGACGCGGAGTTCAGGTCGACCGGCGCGGGCGCGCCGTTGCCGCCGCCTCCGCCGATGTTCGCGTACAGGGCGGCCTTGGTGTTCGGGCCGACCGCGCCGTCGGCGGTGAGCCCGCTCGCGGACTGGAACGCCTTCACGGCCGCCAGGGTCTGGGGGCCGAAACTGGCGTCGACGTCGAGGCTGTGGCCCTTGCCGTTCAGCAGGGACTGCAGCGTGGCGACGCAGCCGCCGCTCTGCCCCTCCACGATGTTCTCCGGGCAGGACGACGACCTCAGGTCCAGGCCCGTCGACGGTGACTCGTCGGTGTCGTACAGCGCCCGCTTGGTGTTCGTGCCGACCTGGCCGTCAGCCGTGAGGCCGCGCGAGGACTGGAAGGAGCGGACGGCGCTCGCCGTACCGGCGCCGAAGTCGCCGTCCACGTCGACGGAGTAGCCGTGGTGGCGCAGCAGCCGCTGGAGCTCGGTGACGCAGCCGCCCTTGGCGCCCTGGACGAGGTTCGCGGGGCAGGAGGAGGAGTTCAGGTTGACGGGGGCGGGCGCCGAGCCCGCGGTCGCGTACAGCTTGCTCTTGGCCGCGGGGCCCACCCGGCCGTCCACGGCGATGGCGGTGGCGGCCTGGTACTCGCGGACCGCGTAGAGCGTGCCCGCCCCGAACTGGCCGTCCACCACCAGACCGGCGCCGTGCGCGTTGAGCAGGTTCTGCAGTTCCGTGACGCAACCGCTCGTCTGGCCCTGGACGATCTCGGCGGGGCAGGACGCGGAGGTCAGTTTGATCGGGGCCGGCGCCGCCGCGGCGGGCTGGGCGCCGAGCACGATCCCGGCCGAGACCATGGCCGCGGTGGCGGCGAAGGTCCCGATGCGCAGCTGCCACCTCGCTCCGGCGCGGCGGTAAGTACGAGGGCGGGTACGGGTGTGGGTGTCCCTGGGGCGTGGGTCTTCGGCGCGTACGGGGGAGGGGGATACGGGTCTTCCCATGGCGGCGGTGTTCTCCTTCGGTGCTTGTACGTGGGG
>NZ_VDFC01000178.1 GCF_008369065.1 Streptomyces apricus
GACCTGTGGCCCGGCGGGGCGCCGGGCGGGGCGGTGGGGGCGGTGCGCACCTTCGTCGCGGCGCTGCGCCGCGCCCTGGAACCGGACCGGCTGCCGCGCCGGCCCTCCGGGCTGCTGGTCACCGACGGCCCCGGCTACGCGCTGCGCACCGCGCGGGAGGCGGTCGACGCCTGGCGTTTCGAGGACCTGGCCGCGCGCGCCGCGCCCGCCGCGCCGCGGGCGGCGCTGGCGCTGTGGGAGCAGGCGCTGGCCTGCTGGCGCGGGCCCGTGCTGGCCGACTTCCCCCACGCCGCGTGGGCGGCCGGTGAGCGGGCCCGGCTGCAGGCCCTGCACCTGGACGCGGTGGAGCGGCGCGCCGAGGCGCTGGTGGCCACCGGCGCCGCCCGCCAGGCCGTCGCGGACCTGCGCGCCCACGTCGCCGCGCATCCGGGCCGGGAGGACGGGTGGGTGCTGCTGGCCMCCGCCTTGGAGCGCTGCGGGCGGCGCGGGGAGGCGCTGGAGGCGCTGCAGCACGCCCGCACGGTCCTCACCGGTATCTACGGGGCCTACGGGGCTGCGGGTGCCGCATCTGCGCTGGCGCGCTGCGAGGCCCGCCTCCTCGCCGCCGGGGCCGGTGGCGGGTCCGCGTCCGGGTCCGGGTCCGTCCAGGCGGCGGACGGGGTGTGGGAGCGTACCGCCGCCGCGTGGGAGCGCTCGGTGCCGGCCCGCTCGCGGGCGCGTCTGCACGCCACCGCCGGTCTGCTGCGCGATCTCGCGGTCAGCGGCGCCGACGGTCTGGAGGAGGCGCGCACGCACCGCCGGGAGCTGGTGGCGGCGGTGGAGGAGAGCGGGGACACCGAGCTGGCCGCCAGGATCATCGGCTCCTACGACGTGCCGGCGTTGTGGACGCGCGCCGACGATCCCGCGGGGGCCGGGGRGGTGGCCCGGGCCGCCGCCCGCGCCGCCGCCCGGCTGGGCCCCGGTGGCCCGCCGGCGCTGCGGGCCCGGCTGTTGTCGGTGCTGGCCGTCGAGTCGCGCGGGGACGCCGGCGCCGATGTGGCGCCGGCCCGGGCGGGCGGCGCGCCGGTCGCCGAGGCGTGGCGGCGGCGGGCCGGGCGCGCCGCCGAGGAGGCCCTCGTGCTGGCCAGGCGGCTGGGTGATCCCGCGCTGCTGGCGTTCGCCCTCAACGGCGCCTTCATGCAGTCCTTCGCCGCCTGCGGGTCGGCCGCCCGCCGCGACGGGCTGGGCGCCGAGCTGACCGCCCTGGCGGTGGAGCACCACCTGCCCGGGCACGAGGTGCTGGGACGCCTGATCCGCCTGCAGGCGCTGGCGGGCCTGGGCGACTTCGCGGCGGCGGACGCGCAGGCCGAGCGGATCGACCGCCTGGCCCATCACAACGAGCGGCCGCTGGCCGCGGTGTTCACCGCCTGGTACCGGGCGCTGCGCACCTGCGAGCGCGACGGCTGGCCGGCCGCGCGCCCCCACTACGCCCAGGTGTTGGCCGGCAGCGCCGGATGGGGCATGCCCGGGCTCAGCCGGGGGGCACACGTGCTGGTCGCGCTGGTGCCGGTGATGCGCGGGGACGGCCTGCCCGACCCCGGGGACTTCGCCGGCCTGGACGCCGGCCCCTACCGGCCCTGGGTGGAGCCGCTGCTGCTGGCAGCTGACGGCGCGATCGGGCAGGCCCACGAGGCGCTCACGAAGGTCGCCCGGCCGCCCCACGACCACCTGCAGGAAGCACTGTGGTGCGTCCTGGCGCGCGCGGCGGCGGCCGTGGGGCACCTGCCGGTACTGCGCCGCGCCCGCGACGAACTGGCCGCCGCCGGCGCCGAACAGGCCGCGGCCGGCAGCGGCCTGATCTCCTTCGGCCCGACCGCCCGCCACCTGAAGGCCGCCGAAGCCGCCCTGGGCGTACGG
>NZ_VDFC01000179.1 GCF_008369065.1 Streptomyces apricus
GGGGGTGAAGGCGGTCCGGCGGAGCACGCCTCGCGAGGGCTTCGCCCCGTCGTCCTGCGCGAGGTGCGCGCCGACCTCCCCCTGCTGGTGTGCCTCGCCGTACTGGTGGCGCTGCTCACCGGGATCGCCGCCGCGGGCCCGGGCCTCCTCGACCGGCTCGCCGGACGCGCACTCACCGCCCGGCTGGCACAGGAGCAGCGGGCGGAACCCGGCATCCTGTTCGGTGCGCAGTTCGAGCCGGTGAGCGAGCAGGTCTCCGAAGCGTGGGGGAGCGACCTGGCCAAGGATCTGCTCGCGGTCACCGAGGTCATCCGGAACGCGGCGCCCGACGCCCTGGAGGGCGGCCTCGTACACGACTCCACCCGGATCGACCTGCCGCTCCTCGACACCAGGACGGCCGCCGGGAACGTGGGACTCGGCCTGATGTACGCCTCCGACGCGCCGGGCCGCGGCTCCTACGCCGAGGGGCGGCCGCCCGACCCGGACAGCGACGTTCTTGAGATCGCCGTCTCCACCCGCACCCGCGACACGCTGAAACTGCGGCTCGGCCAGCAACTCACCCTCACGCCGGGGGCGTTGCAAGACGTCGAGGCCACGGCCGTCGTCGTCGGCGTCTACAGGGCGGCCGATGGCACCGATGGCACCGATGGCACCGATGGCACCGATGGCACCGGCGGCACCGATGGCACCGGCGGCACCGATGGCACCGGCGGCATCGAGGGCGCCGGCAGCGACCGGCTGCTGCGTGAGCACCCGCTGCTGACCCGCCCCTCACGGCATCCGCCGCGCAGCGCGTCCGGACTCGACTGGGAGGCCCGCGCCCTCGTCGCGCCCCGCACCGTCACCACCCTCCAGAGGCAGGCCGACGCCCTGCTCACCGCCACGTGGAGCATGCGCCTGGACCTCGGCACCCGTACCGCCGCACGGTTCGCCGACGAGCAGGGACAGCGCGAGCTGCAACGCCTGCTCGCCGCCTATCCGGACGACGCACGGAGCGTCTTCTGTGGTGACATCGCCGACTACGGAGGCATGTACTGCCAGATCGGCCCGCACTCGTCCTCCACCCTGCGGGACAGCACACATCTACCCACCGTGCTCACCGACTTCGGCCGCCAGTGGCGCCAGGGCCGCGTCGTGATCTCCTTCGCGCTGGCCTCCCTGCTCGTCGTCGGCCTGCTCACCGCCGCGGTCACCGCACTGCTCGCGGTGCGCCGCGGCCTCGACGCCCACCGGCTGCAGCGCGCCCGTGGCGCCTCCGCGACCGGACTCGCGCTGACGAGGGCGGCACAGACCGCACCGGCCGCGCTGCTCGGACTCGCTACGGGCCTCGCCGCCGCCCGCTCGCTCCCGGACAGCCCACCCGCGTACCGGTACGGGCTGCTGGTCGCCGTACTCGTCTGGCTTCCGCTGCCCGCCCTCACCTGGTACGCCCTGCGGGAGCGCGCCGTCAGCGCCGGCAACGCTGCCAGTGCCGTCCGCGCCGGACACGGTCCTCCGGTGCCGTACGCGTCGGGCCGCCGTCTCGTCGCCGAGGCGGGGGTGCTGCTGCTCGCGGCGGCCGGTGTGTTCGCGCTGCGGACCCGGGGCACGGCCGCCGGTGCCKGACCCGATCCGCTGCTCGCCGCCGTGCCCGCGCTGCTGGGGCTGGCCACCGTCGTGGTGCTGGTGCGCTGCTACCCGCCGCCCCTACGGGTCCTGGCGCGCTGGTCCGCCCGGCGGCGCGGTGTCGTGGCCCTCGTCGCGCTCTCCCGGGCCGCGCAGGAGGCACCCGCCCGGGCCCTCGCCCTGCTGGTCCTGGTGGTGACGCTGGCCGGAGCGGTGTTCGGCGGGCTGGTCGCCGGGACACTGGCGGACGGCCGCCGTGAGGCCGCCGCCTGGCAGGTCGGCGCCG
>NZ_VDFC01000018.1 GCF_008369065.1 Streptomyces apricus
GTGCCTGGGCCGGCTGCACGGCCGCGGGCGCGGGTGACGGCGGAGACGAGGGCGGGGGCAGGGGCGGGGTGCACTCGGCCGGATCCAGGTGCTGGGCGAACCCCTCGACCTGATGGCGGGCCGGCTGCCCGCACAGCACACACGGCTGAGGCGCGGCCAGCAGCCCGTCGGCGTCCTGCAGGGCGAAGGCCGGTGCGGTTCCCGCCACTTGGGCTTGCCGCGGACTGACTCCCGCCGGCTCGGCTTGCGCCGGCGCATCGGCAGAGGCGGACTGGGCGGCGGACCCGTCGGCGGCAGACCCGTCAGAGGTGGACTCGTTGCCAGCGGGCTCGGCAGCGGTGGCCGCGTCGGCGGCGGACCGGTTGCCGGCGGGCTCAGCGTCAGTGACGGCGGCGGTGGCGGTCGCGTCCAGTTTGGTGCGGGCGGCGTCGAGGAAGTACGCGTACTTCTCCCGTACCTCGCCGCTGGGGTCGCGGCCCGCCTCCCAGCCGCCGACCGTGGACGGGCTCACCCCCAGGGCCCGGGCGAGCTGGGCGCGCGAGAGGTGGAGTTCCTCGCGCAGCAGGCGCCGCCGGTCGGGGGGCGGCAGCGGGGTCTGTCGCCCGGCGGCGGCCAGCAGAGCGTCGATCGCGTCGAAGTCGGCCATCACAGCGCCCTGCCCGCGCCCGCGCGACGGCCGGGCGCGCGGCGGCGTTCCGCGCGCAGCGACTCCACCGCCCGGGTCGGACCCGAAAGCAGGTCCAGGACGTCGATGCCGTAGTGCGCGGCGACCGCCTCGCAGTCGGCCAGGCTCCACGCGGCGGTGCCCGACTGACGGCGGCTCACCTGCGCCTGGCTCACCCCCAGCGCGGCGGCCAGACCGGTCTGGGACTCGCCGCTCAGGTGCAGGAGCGCCGCCACCGCGGACCGCACCCGCTCGTCGAGACTCATGCCCATAGCCATACCCATACCGCATACCGTAGCGCGTGTTGCTCATCTCTCATGCCTTTTGCGCATGACAGGGCAGCGGGAGGCGGCGGGGATGCGCGCAGGTTTTCAAGTGTTCGGAACGGGTGGGTTGCACAGGGCCCCGCGCGGGTGCGGCGCGGCCGGGTGTGCTGTTCACAGGGGTGCGAGGACCATGAGGACCTGGTCCTGTTCGTTTCCCGGGCCGAGGCGGAAGGCGGCGGGCCAGCGGCCGATCTCGTGCCAGCCGAGCCGTTCGTAGAAGCCCTCCAGGCCGTTGCCCGCCCGGGCGGTCAGATGCAGTTGCTCCAGGCCCATCTCGTCCCGGGCGACCCGGCGGGCCTCGTTCATCAGGGCGGAGCCGACGCCGAGGCCGCGGACCGCGGTACGCGTCTGCACGTGGTGCAGGGTGCCCCAGTGGGAGATCGGTTCGGAGGGGTCGCGCCGGACGTTGAGCCAGCCCACGACCTGGCCGTCCAGCCAGGCCGTCACCAGCCGGCTGGTCAGGGGGGTCAGCCGGCCGGCGATGCGGTCGAAGGCGGGGGCCGCCTGGCACATGCCGATGGGCGGGACGTGGAAGCCGGCTGCGCCACCGGCGTTGGTGACCTCGATCCAGCACTCCACCAGGGCTTGGCGCAGGCCGGGGGTGACGTCGCTGGGGGACGAGAACTGGCGCATCGTGGGGAGTTGGGTGACGAGACTGGTCATTCCCCGATCCTGCCCGCAGGGGCGCGCACCTCGCCAGAGGATGCAGGTCTGTACACCCCGCGCGGCGGGACGGGCGCCGCCGGGGCCCTCACCGTCACCGGGGACGGCCGCTCCCGGCCCCGGTGACGGGGGGTCAGGCCACCTTCGGGGCGGCCCGCATGCCGATGTACACACAGGCCGTGCCGTCGGCCAGGGTCGAGAAGACGACGGGCATCCAGTCGGCGCTGTAGGCGCCGCTGCCGGGGCCGGCGAACACCGTGGGCGAGACCGGGACGAGGTCCATCTCCAGCGGCGGTGAGAAGTCCTTCATGCCGTCGACGAACTCGTACACCAGGTGGGCCGCGCCGTCCTTCTCCGCGATGGTGATCAGGACGCCCTCCCGCTTGTAGGTGCCCAGCAGAGGTGCGAGGTCGACCGCCGGCGGCTGCGGCGGCGGTGCGAAGGGGGCGGGCATGCGCACCTGTGCCAGGGCCTGGAGCAGCTCGTCGAAGAGCTCGGCGTACAGCTGGCGGGCGTCGCCGCCGTTGGTGAGCAGGACCAGTGCGACGCCGGCCGAGGGGACCACGCGCAGGAAGCCGTACTGGCCGATGGAGGCGCCGTCGTGGCCGAAGCCCGGGGTGCCGGACCAGTCGTACAGGGTCCAGCCCAGGCCCCAGCCGTCGGCGCTGACCGTCCACTTGTCGGGGACGTCCACCTCGCGGCGCTGCATCGCGGCGATGCTGCCGGGGCTGAGCAGGACGGTGCCGTCCGGGGCCTTGCCTCCTTCGAGGTGCATCCCGACCAGGCGGGCCACGTCGCCGGCGGTGGCCAGGACCCGGCCGTAGGGGCCGGCGGAGCGGGGCATGAGGTCCCAGGCCGGGGCGGGGTCGGGGTCCTCGCCGAGCTCCCCCAGGTGCCCCATGGCCGTGCGGTGCGCGAGTGCCTCTTCGGGGAGCGTCATCGTGCCGGTGAGGCCGAGCGGGACCAGGAGGCGTTCCTTGAGCGCTTCGTCCCAGGTCTTCTCCGTGAGCACCTCGATGATGCGGCCCAGGACGTTGTAGCCGAGGCTGCTGTAGGAGACCGCGGTGCCCGGGGGGCAGTCGAGTCCCACGTCCTTGGCGGCCTCGACGTAGCGGGCCAGGCAGTCGTCGCCGCGGCCCGAGTCGTAGGTGAAGTCGCAGGTGAGTCCGCTGGTGTGGGAGAGCAGCTGCCGGGTGGTGATGGTGCGGGTGGCCTCCTCGTCGGCGACGGCGAAGTCGGGCAGCACCTCGCGCACCGGGGCGTCGAGGTCCAGGTCGCCGGAGTCCACGAGCTGCATGATCAGCGTGGCGGTGTAGACCTTGGCGAGGGATCCGAGCTGGAAGACCGAATCGGGTGTGGCGTCCACCCCGGTGCCGCGGTGCAGGACGCCGCTGGCCAGGTCGTGCACCTGTCCGTCGACGAGGACGGCCAGGGTTGCGCCCGGGACGTGGTGGGCCACGCGCAGCCGGTCGAGCCGCGCCTGCCAGTGGTCCAGATACAGCTCGCGGCCCGTGGAGTCCACCGCCCCCCAGTCGCCCTTGGCCGCCCAGTTGCCCTGTGCGTCCCAGCTCAGGTCCTTCGGCATGACTTCTCCCTCGACAGGCATCGTTCCCCCGATGCGAACACTGTACGCATAGGGGAATGGCGTTCGCAACGGTGTGTGGGGCCGGTGCGCGGCTGCACGCTTGCACCGCGGCCGGGATCCGGCCGCGTCCCGCGCCGCCCGCCCGGTGCGCACCGGTGTGATCCGTGCGTGTCCGGCGCAGGCCGCGGCCTTGATCGTAAAGTTCCGCCGGGATGGGCGACAGACGCTCAACGCACGTACGGAGCCTGCGTGTACGCGGCGAAGGAGCGGCGGGACGGGGCCGGGCCGGCCGCCGTCGGGCAGGGGTACGAGGACCGGTCCGGTGTACGGATGGGACCCCGAGGCCGGTCCGATGTGCAGCCGGGCCCCCGAGGCCGGCCCGGCATACGGGCGGAGCCCCGAGGTCGGCCCGATGTACGGGCGGGGTCCCGAGGCCGGCCCGGCATACGGGCGGAGCCCCGAGGTCGGTCCGATGTACGGGCGGGGTCCCGAGGCCGGTCCGATGTACGGGCGGGGGTCCCCGAAGGCGGTCCGATATGCGGCCGGACCCCCGAAGGGGCGGGCCGTCGTCCGGCTCTGCGGCCCGGGCGCGCCGGGCGGTGCGGGGCCGCCGCGCCCGGCGTGCGCGGGGGCCGGCGCGTCAGGTATGCGCAGGCGGAGGGGTTTGCGTACAGCGTTCCCTCTTGAGAACACCTTGGGTTAGGGTGGCCGGATGACGACAGGGCGCGGACCCACCCAGGCCGACAAGCAGGCGATCCCTTCCGTGTGGACCCGCCCGCGCCGCCAGCGCGAGCACCTGACCCGCGAGCGCATCGTGACCGAGGCGGTGCGGCTGCTGGACGCGGAGGGCATCGAGGCGCTGAGCATGCGCACCCTCAGCAACCGGCTGAACGCCGGGGCCACTTCGCTCTACCGGCACGTGGCCAACAAGGACGAGCTCATCGAGCTGGTCGTCGACGAGGTCTACGGCGAGCTGCACGTGCCCACCGCCGAGCACCGCTCCGAGTGGCGCTCCGCCGCGGCGGCCGCGGCCAACAGCCTGCGGGCCATGGCGTTGCGGCACTCCTGGATCGCCTCCGTGCTGGGTCAGGTGGGCCTGTCCCACCTGGGCCCCAACGTGATGCGCATGTCGGACCGGATGCTCGCCGTCTTCGAGACCGCCGGCTTCCCCTCGGACGAGACCGACCGGGCCGTGAGCACGGTGGTCGCCTACGTCATCGGGGTCGCCACCTCCGAGGCCGCGTACCTGTCGATGATCTCCCGCAGCGGCAGCACCGAGCAGGAGTGGGTGGAGGACCTGCGGCCGGCGCTGGAGGAGGCCGCCCGTGACCACCCGCGCCTGATCGAGGGCCAGGTCGCCCAGCGCGGGGTGGATCCGGGGCAGGTGCGCGACGAGACCTTCGACTACGGCCTGCAGTGCATCCTGGACGGGCTGGAGGCCCGTCTCGCCCACCACGGATCCGTCTGACGGTCCGCCCGACGCGCGTGCGGTCCCGTTCATTGCGGGGCCGCACGCGCTGTCGTCGTGTTCGCCTTTCCCGGGCCGCGGCCGCACCGTTCGCGGGCGGTCAACTCTCGCTCCAGCACGCGCTGTTGACCCCTCAGCGCGAGGAGTAGCGTGCCGGAGACCGCGTCAGGGACAGAAACGCCACGACAAGGAGGTCACCATGGAAGTGCCAGGTCTTCCGAAACCGCCGACGGCCGCGAGTGCTCCCCGCCCGCCGGCCCGGCCAGGAAGCGCACCGCCCCCACCGCCCGCGCAGCACCACGCGCGCGGCCCGGCCGACGACGGTTTCCACGTCTTCGACACCACCTTGCGCGACGGCGCGCAGCGCGAAGGCATCAACCTCACGGTCCGCGACAAGCTGGCCATCGCCCGGCACCTGGACGACTTCGGGGTCGGCTTCATCGAGGGCGGGTGGCCGGGGGCCAACCCCCGCGACACCGAGTTCTTCGCACGGGCCCAGGCCGAGATCGACTTCCGGCACGCGCAGCTGGTGGCGTTCGGCGCGACCCGCAGACCGGGGGTGAAAGCCAGTGAGGACCTGCAGGTCAAAGCGCTGCTGGACTCCGGCGCGCCGGTCGTCACCCTCGTCGCCAAGTCCCACGACCGCCATGTCGAACTGGCGCTGCGCACCACCTTGGACGAGAACCTGGAGATGGTCCGCGACACCGTCTCCTACCTGCGCTCGCACGGGCGGCGGGTGTTCGTGGACTGCGAGCACTTCTTCGACGGCTACACGGCCGACCCCGCGTACGCGACCGAGGTCGTGCGCGCGGCCGCCGGGGCCGGTGCCGACGTGGTCGTGCTGTGCGACACCAACGGCGGCATGCTGCCCGGCCAGGTCCAGGCCGTCGTCGCCGCCGTCCTGGCCGACACGGGGGCCCGGCTGGGCATCCACGCCCAGGACGACTCCGGCTGCGCGATCGCCAACACCCTGGCGGCCGTCGACGCGGGCGCCACGCACGTCCAGTGCACGGCCAACGGCTACGGCGAGCGGGTCGGCAACGCCAACCTCTTCCCCGTCAGCGCCGCCCTTGAGCTCAAGTACGGCATGCGGGTCCTGCCCGCGGGCGCGCTGGGTGAGATGACCCGCATCTCGCACGCCATCGCCGAGATCGTGAACCTGGCCCCCTCCACCCACCAGCCGTACGTCGGTGTGTCGGCCTTCGCCCACAAGGCGGGCCTGCACGCCTCCGCGATCAAGGTCGACCCCGACCTGTACCAGCACATCGACCCCACGCTGGTCGGCAACCGCATGCGCATGCTCGTCTCCGACATGGCCGGACGGGCCTCCGTCGAGCTCAAGGCGAAGGAACTGGGCGTCGACCTCGGCGGCGACCGCGACCTGATCGGCCGGATCGTCGCCCGGGTCAAGGAGCGGGAACTGAGCGGCTACACCTACGAGGCCGCCGACGCGTCGTTCGAACTGCTGCTGCGCGAGCAGGTGCAGGGCCGGCCGCAGCGCTACTTCCGCCTGGAGTCCTGGCGCATCATCGCCGAGGACCGGCCCGGGTGCGAGCAGAGCAACGAGGCGAGCGTGAAGCTGTGGATCAGGGGCGAGCGCCTCGTCCGCGCCGCCGAGGGCACCGGGCCCGTCAACGCGCTCGACCGCGCGCTGCGGGCCGCGCTGGAGACCATCTACCCCGAGCTCGCCAAACTGGAGCTGGTGGACTACAAGGTCCGCATCCTGGAACAGGCCCACGGCACCACCTCAGCCGCCCGGGTCCTGATCTCGACCGCCGACGCGTCCGGCGAGTGGTCGACCGTCGGAGTGGGCGCCAACGTCATCGCCGCCTCGGGACAGGCGCTCGAAGACGCCTACGCCTACGGCCTGCTGCGCGCGGGCGTCGAACCGACCGAGTGACGGCGGGCCGGGCCGCAGTACACGCACGCACCGGCTCGCGCACCGCCTTCGTACCGGGTCACCAGGTCACCGGGCCATCGGGCCACCGGGTCATCTCGATGGACACCTGCCGTCCCTGTTGTTCCTGCTGTTCCTGCCGTCCCTGCGGGCCGCCTACGCGGTGCGCGGGGGCGGCTCTTCGCCGTGGCGGCCCGCGCGACGGGCCGGGCCGCGACCGTCTTGCGGAGCGAGGGAGTCGGGCCTGTGCTCGGCGCGGCGCAGCGGTGGGCGCGGCCCGTGGGTGTCGTCCACGGGCCGCGCCCACCGCCGCGCCGGATGTGCGCCGGACGGGGTCAGGGGGCGGCCACGGCCTCCGGGACCTGGCTCTTGTCCTGCTCCGCCGGCTGCGGGGTGTCCGCGCGTTCGCGCATGAGGAAGAGGGCCAGGACCGCGGCTCCCACCACGCCGGCGGCGCCGGCCAGGAAGCTGGCGGACATCCCCGCGGTGAAGGCCTCCTCGACGAACTTCAGCAGGTTCGGGTCCTTCTCGGCCGCGGCGAGTGCGTCGCCGATGGAGTGGCGGGCGGCCTCGGGAGCACTGCCCGGCATGTGGGCGGTGAAGGTGCTGGTCAGCACTGCTCCCAGGATGGCCACGCCCAGGGCGGCGCCGGCCTGCTGGATGGTGTCGTTGAGTGCGGATCCCACACCTGCGTGCTCCTCGGGGATGGCGCCCATCATGGCCGCCATGGCTGCGGGCATCGCCAGACCGCTGCCCGCGCCCATCAGGCACATGGCTCCGGCCAGGACGCCCCAGCCGTCGCCGACGGACAGCGTCGAGAGCAGGCCGAAGCCGGAGGCGATCACCAGCAGGCCCAGGACCGCCATGACCCGGTTGCCGGTCTTCGCGATCAGGGAGGCGCCCAGGGCGTTGAAGACCAGGGTGGCGACGGCCAGCGGGGTGAAGGCCAGGCCCGTCTGCGTGGGGGTGTAGCCGAGGACGAACTGCAGGTACTGGGTCAGCACCAGCATCAGGCCGCCGTTGGCCAGCGTCAGCAGGACCAGGGAGAAGCTGGCCCCGGTGAAGACCCGGTCGCGGAAGAGGGCCAGCGGCACCATCGGGGAGGCGTGGCGCTTTTCCCAGAGGGTGAATCCGGCCAGGCCCAGGACGGTCACGGCCAGGGAGGCCTGGGTGCCGGTGTGCTCCAGGCCGCCCTTGGGCAGTTCGTTGATCGTCCACACCAGGGCGCTCATGCCGATCACGGACAGCGCCATGCCCACCGGGTCGGCCTTGCGCCAGGGGCCCTTGGACTCCGGCATCAGGACCATGGCCGCCACGATGGCCAGGGCCGCGATCGGGATGTTGATCAGGAAGACCACGCCCCACCAGTAGTGGGCCAGCAGCGCGCCGCCCAGGACCGGGCCGCCGACCAGGCCGACCATGGCCACCGCGCTCCACACCGCGATCGCCTTGGGCCGCTCCCCCTCGTCGAAGACCGTGATGAGGATCGACAGGGTGCTGGGCATCACCAGTGCGCCTCCCACCCCCATCAGGACACGTCCCAGGATCAGCTGTTCCGGGGTGGCGGCGACCATGCCGATGACGGAGGCGGCGCCGAACAGCGCCAGCCCGATGATCATGACCTTCCGCCGGCCGAACTTGTCGGACAGACTCCCGGCCGTCAGCAGCAGCCCCGCGAAGACCAGCATGTAGGACTCAAGGACCCACTGGATCTCCTGGGCACTGGCCCCCAGGTCCTGAGTGATCGTCGGGACCGCGACGGTGAGCACCATGTTGTCGATCACCAGCACGAGCGTGCTGAGGCAGAGCACGACCAGGATGAGCCAGCGTCGTGGGTGACGTTCCATCATTCAACCTTTCACACAGCGAGGAGGCCCGGCGGCCGGAGCCGCCGGGGAGGAGCAGCAGGCAGATTATCAAACCAACTTAGCGGTTTTTTCTACCCCTGTTCCGGCCGCGCTCGGTGAAGCGGCACCGGGGGTTCCTGTCAGGGCACGGGTGACGGCCTGGAGTGCTGCGGGAAATTGGCCGAGAAACATACCGACGTCCCGGTCGGTAAGGGTGAGGGGTGGGGCGAGCCGGATGACGTCCGGGGCCACGGCGTTGACCAGGAGCCCGGCTTCCTGGGCGGCCTGCTGCACCTCGGGGGCGACGTCCTGGCTGAGCACGATGCCCAGGAGCAGGCCCGCTCCCCGTACCTGTGCGACCAGGGGGTGGTCCAGGGCCCTGAGGCCGGTGCGCAGCTGTTCCCCGGTGCGTTTGGCCCGGTCGAGCAGTCCGTGCCCGGCGATGGTGTCCAGGACGGCGAGGGCGCCGGCGCACACCACCGGGTTGCCGCTGAAGGTCGAGCCGTGGGTGCCGGGGGTGAGCAGGCCGGCGGCGGTGCCGAAGGCGAGGGTGGCGCCGATGGGCAGTCCCCCGCCCAGCCCCTTGGCCAGGGTGACGACGTCGGCCTCGACGCCCTCGGCCTGGGCGGCGAACCAGTGGCCGGTGCGTCCGATGCCCGTCTGGATCTCGTCGAGGACCAGCAGGGCCCCGGCGGCGGCCGTGATCTCGCGGGCCGCGGTCAGGTAGCCGCGGGGAGGGGTCAGCACGCCGCTCTCGCCCTGGACGGGTTCGAGGATCACGAACGCGGTGTCGGCCGTGACGGCGGCGCGCAGTGCCTCGGTGTCGCCGTAGGGGACGAAGGTGACGTCGCCGGGCAGGGGGTGGAAGGGGGCGCGTTTGGCGGGCTGGCCGGTCAGGGCGAGTGCGCCCATGGTGCGGCCGTGGAAGCCGCCCCGGGCGGCCACCATATGGGGGCGGCCGGTGAGGCGTCCGATCTTGAAGGCGGCTTCGTTGGCCTCGGCGCCGGAGTTGGAGAAGTAGACGCGGCCGGGCCGGCCGGCCAGTTCCACCAGGCGCTCGGCGAGTGCGACGGTGGGTTCGGCGGCGAAGAGGTTGGAGACGTGGCCCAGGGCGGCGACCTGGCGCGAGACGGCCTCGACCACCGCGGGGTGGGCGTGGCCCAGGGCGTTGACGGCGATGCCGCCGAGCAGGTCGAGGTACTCGCGGCCCTCGGCGTCCCACACCCGTGTCCCGGCGCCGCGCACCAGGGGCAGGCGCGGGGTGCCGAAGTTGTCCATCATGACGTCCTGCCAGCGGCGGGMGAGGTCCGCGTTGTGCGCGCGGGCGTTCACGGCGCGGTGCCTTCGGCCGGGTCGTCGTCGGGTACCACCACGGTGCCGATGCCCTCGGCGGTGAAGATCTCCAGCAGGACCGAGTGCCGTACCCGGCCGTCGATCACCCGGGCGCTGCGCACGCCGTGGGTGACGGCGTGCAGGCAGCCCCGCATCTTCGGGATCATTCCGCTGGCCAGCTCGGGCAGGAGCTTGTCCAGCTCGGTGGCGGTGAGGCGGGAGATGACGTCGTCGCTGTGGGGCCAGTCCCGGTAGAGCCCTTCGACGTCCGTGAGGATCATCAGCGCCTCGGCGTCGAGCGCCGCGGCCAGGGCGGCGGCGGCGGTGTCGGCGTTGACGTTGAAGACGCCGCTGTCGCCGTCGTCGGTGCTGCGGGCGATGGAGGAGACGACGGGGATGCGCCCGTCGTCCAGCAGGGCGCGTACGACGCCGGGGTCGATGCCGGCGATCTCGCCCACCCGGCCGATGTCCACGCGCTCGCCGTCGATCTCGGCGTACGCCCGCCCGGCGGTCATCAGGCGGGCGTCCTCGCCGGTCATGCCGACGGCGTGCGGTCCGTGCCGGTTGAGCAGTCCCACCAGTTCCCGCTGGACCTGGCCGGCCAGCACCATCCTGACCACGTCCATGGTCTCGTCGGTGGTCACCCGCAGGCCCGCGGTGAAGTGGGTGTCGAGGCCGAGCCGGTCCAGCTGCTTGTTGATCTGCGGGCCTCCCCCGTGCACGACGACGGGTCTGAGGCCGGCGTGGTGCAGGAAGAGGATGTCCTCGGCGAAGGCGGCCTTGAGGTGGTCGTCGACCATGGCGTTGCCGCCGAACTTGATGACCACGGTCCGCCCGCGGTGGCGGGCGAGCCAGGGCAGCGCCTCGGCGAGGGCGTCGGCCTTGGGCAGCGCGTCGTGCTTGCGGGCGGCGGCCAGTCCGGTGGGGGTCATGGTGCTGAGCGCGGTCATGAGGCGTACTCGCTGTTCTCGTGGACGTACTCTGCGGTGAGGTCGTTGGCGCGGATGACGGCCGAGGCGGTCCCGGCGGCGAGGTCGGCGGTGACGACGACCTGGCGGCCGCGCATGTCGACCTTGTCGCGGTCCTCGCCGATGGAGCCGTCCCGGCACACCCAGACGCCGTTGATGGCGACGTCGAGCCGGTCGGGGTCGAAGGCCGCCCGGGTGGTGCCGATGGCGGACAGGACCCGGCCCCAGTTGGGGTCCTCGCCGTGGATGGCGCACTTGAGGAGGTTGTTGCGGGCGATGGCCCGGCCGACCTCGACGGCGTCGTCCTCGTCGGCCGCGTTGACGACCTCGATGCGGATGTCCTTGCTGGAGCCCTCGGCGTCGGCGACGAGCTGGGCGGCGAGGTCGTCGCAGACGGCGCGCAGCGCGGCGGCGAACTCGCCGGCGTCCGGCTCGATCCCCGAGGCGCCGGAGGCCAGCAGGAGCACGGTGTCGTTGGTGGACATGCAGCCGTCGGAGTCGACGCGGTCGAAGGTCAGCCGGGTGGCCTCGCGCAGGGCCCGGTCCAGGTGTGCGGCGTCGACGTCGGCGTCGGTGGTGAGCACGACGAGCATGGTGGCCAGGCTCGGGGCGAGCATGCCCGCGCCCTTGGCCATGCCGCCGAGGGTCCAGCCCGGGCCCTGGTGGACGCTGGTCTTGTGCACGGTGTCGGTGGTCTTGATCGCGACGGCGGCCCGTTCGCCGCCGTCGCCGGACAGCTCCCGTGCGGCTCGTGCGACGCCGGGCAGCAGCCTGTCCATGGGCAGAGGCACCCCGATCAGGCCGGTGGAGGCGACCGCGACCTGGTGGGCGGGCACCCCCAGGGCGGCGCCGGCTGCGGCGGCCGTGGCGGCGGTGTCCTGCAGTCCCCGGGGGCCGGTGCAGGCGTTGGCGCCGCCGGAGTTGAGGACGACCGCGCGCACGCCGCCCTGCGCGAGCACCTGCTGCGACCAGGTGACGGGGGCGGCCTTGACCCGGTTGGCGGTGAAGACGCCCGCGGCCGCGTGGCGCGGGCCGAGGTTGACCACGAGGGCCAGGTCGAGGTCACCGCCCGTCTTGATCCCGGCGGCCACGCCGGCCGCCGTGAATCCCTGTGCTGCCGTGACACTCACTGCATCTCCCCGTTCGCCTCGTCGCCCGCGCGGTGCCAGGGCGCGGGTGTCGTCGTGGTCTGCGGTCCGCGGACCGCGTGTGCGTCGCTCACGGTGCGACTCCGATCGTGGAAAGTCCGGTCGCCTCGGGAAGTCCCAGGGCGATGTTCATGCTCTGGATCGCGCCGCCCGCGGTTCCCTTGGTCAGGTTGTCGATCGCGCAGACCGCGATGACGCGGTGGGCCGCCTCGTCGTAGGCGACCTGGATCTGCGCGGTGTTGGATCCGTGGACCTGCGCCGTCGCCGGCCACTGTCCCGGGGGCAGCAGGTGGACGAACGGCTCCTGCGCGTAGGCCTTCTCGTAGGCCGTGCGCACCTCGGCGGCGGTGACCCCCGGGGTGGCGCGGGCGCTGCAGGTGGCGAGGATGCCGCGGGCCATGGGGGCGAGCGTGGGGGTGAAGGAGACGGTGACCGGCCGCCCCGCGACCGCGCTGAGGTTCTGGACCATCTCGGGGGTGTGCCGGTGGCCGCCGCCGACGCCGTAGGCGCTCATGGAGCCCATCACCTCGCTGCCCAGCAGGTGCGCCTTGGGGGCGCGCCCGGCGCCCGAGGTGCCGGAGGCGGCGCTCACCACGGCCTCGGGCTCGACCGCCCTGGCGGCGTAGGCGGGGAAGAGGGCCAGGGACACGGCGGTGGGGTAGCAGCCCGGCACCGCGATGCGCGAGGCGCCCTGCAGCGCGGTGCGGGCGCCGGGCAGTTCGGGCAGGCCGTAGGGCCAGGTGCCGGCGTGCGGGGAGCCGTAGAAGCGCTCCCAGTCGGCGGCGTCGGCCAGCCGGAAGTCGGCGCCCATGTCCACCACCAGCACGTCCGGGCCCAGTTGCCCGGCGACGGCGGCCGAGTGCCCGTGCGGCAGGGCCAGCAGGACGACGTCGTGCCCGCGCAGCGCCTGGGCGGTGGTGGGCTCCAGGATCCGGTCGGCCAGCGGCGGCAGGTGCGGTTGGAGCGTGCCCAGGGCGCGGCCGGCGTTGGAGTCCGCGGTCAGGGCGCCGATCTGCGCCCGGGGGTGTCCCAGCAGCAGCCGCAGGGCTTCCCCGCCCGCGTATCCGCTCGCTCCCGCCACTGCTATCCGCACAGTCATGTTCCCCTCCTGGTCGGCGACGGCATGAATGTCCATCAGCGGGCACCCACTTACAACCACTTGCGTCATGTACATGACAAGTCTGGGGGCGGGGCGGTCCCCCGGTCGCCCGGCGGGCCGAACGGTCTCCGGCGCGCCGGCCCGCGCCTCACCTGCGGTGGCCGGCGGCGCCGCCGTAGAGGGCCTCGACGTGGACGAACCCCTCGGCGCACAGGCCCGGGACGGCGTCGAGCGCCTGGCCGTACTGCTCGCGCACGGTGTCCTCGGGCAGCTGCAGGTGCGCGGGGCGCAGCGCGTTGCGCTCCAGGCACAGCCGCAGCGGTGTCGTCATGACCAGCGCCACCGCGGGGACGCCGTGGCGTTCGGCGATGCACAGCAGCTTGGCGCGCAGCGCCACCTCGGTGTGGTCGATGTCCACGACCGTCGTCAGGCGCCGCGCCAGCCGGCGTTCGGCCACCGCGGCGAGCGCGTGGACGGCCTCGTCGGGACAGTCCGCGTCCGGCGGGTCGCCGTCCAGGAGCGCGCGGAAGGTGTCCAGTTCCAGCACGCTCTCGCAGGGCCAGGCGGCGGCCGCCGTGCTCTTGCCGCTGCCGGCCGGGCCGAGCAGCACGACGAGGGCCGGGGAAGGGAAGGTGGTCTCGGACACGTCGTCTCCCATGCGGGTGGTGGGGCGGCCCACCGGGCGGTGGCCGCCGGCCGCGGGTCCGGTCCGCGCATGCGGCGCGGGCGGGCACCGGTGGAGCCGCGTCAGCATGGTTTTACCGCAATGTCCCATAAAATCGGCTGTGTTCGACGCGGGAGGGTGCATCCGCCCGGTGCGGTGGCGGACGCCGGGGCCGGGCGTGCGGGGGCACAGGCGACGGCGCCCGGGCGGAGGGTGTGCCGGCCGGGCGCCGTCGTGCGCTGCGGGAAAGGGGGTCAGAAGTCGACCGGCAGCCCGCGCAGGTGGCGGCCCTCCCCGGGCAGGTCGAAGTACTCCAGTTCCTCGCGCGCGACGGCGAGTCTGAGCGCCGGCTGCTGGATGAGCAGCTGGTCCAGGGCGACCTCGGCCTCCAGGCGGGCCAGTGCCGCCCCGATGCAGTAGTGGGCGCCGTGGCCGAACGCGAGGTGGCCCGCCCCGCGCCCCAGGTCGCGGGTGATGTCCAGGTCCTCGGGTGCCCGGTACTCCTTTGGGTCGAAGTTCGCGCCCAGCAGGGCGCTGGTGACCGCCTCCCCCTTGCGGACGGGCATGCCGGCGAACTCCAGGTCCTGCACCGCGTACAGGGGGGCGCCCATCGGCACGGGTGAGGTGAACCGCAGCAGTTCGGGCACCGCGCGCTCCAGCAGCTGCGGCTCGGCGCGCAGGCGGGCCAGCTGCCGGGGGTGGTCGAGCAGGGCGAGCACCGCGCTGGCGATGAAGAGCGCGGGCGGGGTGATGCCGGTGTTGATCAGGAGCAGGATCAGGGCGACCATCTCCGTCTCGGTCAGCGCCTGGGGGTCGCCCTGGCCGGAGGTGATCCAGGCGGAGACGAGGTCGTCCCGGGGGGCGAGGGCGCGCCGGGCGATGAGGTCCTTGGAGTGCTCGACCATGTTGCGCAGGGCCGGGATGACCAGGTCGATGTCCCCGGAGGCGTATGCGCGGATCCAGGTGCGCATCTGCGGCACGTCCTCCTCGTCGATGCCGATGAGCGCGCAGATGACGGTCGAGGCCAGCGGGTAGCCGACGTCCTCCAGCAGTTCGGCCTCCCGGCGGGCGGCCAGCGGCGCGATGAGCTCCCGGGTGATCTGTTCCAGGCGCGGGCGCAGGGCGTTGATGCGCCGGGCGGTGAAGGACTTGGTGACCAGGTTGCGCAGCCGGCTGTGCTCCGCGCCGTCGACGAGGACCATGATGCCCAGGTAGTCGCGGTACTCCGCGGGCAGCCCGTACGCCTCGATCATCTGCTCCGCGATGCTGGGGCCGTCCTGGGCCAGGCCCGGCACCTTGCCCTGGTCGCGCACGAACCGCGTGTCGCTCAGGACCGCTCTGGCGTCCTGGTAGCGGGTGATGAGCCACACCGGGGTCTCGATACCCGGCAGCGTGACCCGCACCAGGGGGGCCTGGCGCCGCAGGTGGGTGTAGCCGCGCACGGGCTCGCTGACGAGCTCGGAGGTCAGCGCGACGGTCTCGCTCTCGGGCGAGGTGAGGGTCATGGTGCTCTCCTTCGGACGCGGGCCGCGTCGGGGTGGGGTCGTTCGGGACAAAGGGGTCCTCGGCCCCGGCCCCGGCCCGGAGCCGGGCCGGGGCCGGGGCCGGGGTCAGGGCGCGCGGAGCGGTCCGGCGCCGGGGCCGCCCGCGGGCACGTTCGGTGCGGGCGCACCGGGCGGCCGGCGCCGGGGGCCTTCGGCGTGGGTGGTCGCATCCATGGGCGTCACAGTGGTGGGGCGGGCAGGGGCCCACAAGGGGCCCCGACCGGGGCCCGGTTGTCCCCGAACGGCGCTGAGCAGGCACGATCCTTGGGGCGGGGGTGTGCATCGGCTGGATTCTGGACAGTTGAACACGCCCGGGTGCGGACATGCCGGTGCGTGCCCACCCCCGGGTGGGGGGGTGGACACGCACGCGCGGGGCCGGCGTGAGGATGGCGTCGTGCCCCGCGTCTGCCGTTTCGTCAGAAACGCAGTTCCTGGGTGCAGCACTTCACGCTTCCGCCGCCTTTGAGCAGCTCGGACAGATCGGTGCCGTGGGTGCGGAAGCCGCGGGTACGCAGCTGTCCGGCGAGTTTCTGGGCCGCCTCGGGAAGGACGACGTTGAGGCCGTCGCTGACGGCGTTCAGGCCCAGGACGTCGGCGTCCTGCTGGTCCACCAGCAGCGCGTCGGGAAAGAGCCGGGCGAGGACTTCGCGGCTGCCGGGGGTGAAGGCCTGCGGGTAGTACATGATCTCGTCCCCGTCCAGGACGCACAGCGCCGTGTCGAGGTGGTAGAAGCGGGGGTCGACCAGTTCGAGGCCGATCACCGGCCGGCCGAAGAACTCCTGTGCCTCCTGGTGTCCTTCGGGCGTGCAGCGGAAGCCGCGGCCGGCCAGGATCCAGCTGCGGGTGACGGCGAAGTCGCCCTCGCCCTCGTTGACGTGGAGGGGGTCGCGGATCTCGGTGAAGCCGTTGGCGCGGTACCAGGCCTGGTGGGCCGGCGCCTCGGCGGCTCTTTGCACGTTGCGGAACCGGGCACCGAGCACCTTGCCGTCCACGACGGTGGCCCCGTTCGCGGAGAAGACCATGTCGGGCAGGCCCGGCACCGGGTTGACCAGGTCGACACGGTGGCCCAGGGAGCGGTAGAGGCTGTAGAGGGCCTCCCACTGCAGCAGGGCCAGGGCGGTGTCGACCGGCTTGGAGGGGTCCATCCAGGGGTTGATGACGTAGCTGACGTCGAAGTGTTCGGGGCGGCACATCAGGTAGTGGCGCCGGGTGGCCTTGCGGTCGTGCACCGGTACGGAAGTCATGTCATCTCCGGGTGGGGGTGATCAGGCACTGGCGCAGGGGTGCACACGCGCGGTGGCACTCCGGGACGGGGATCCCTCACCGCATTTCCGGCGGCCGCCGCCGGAGGCAAGGAGACGATTCATCATGGCCGAGACGACCGTCCGCCGAGTCCGTCGCGCCCCCCACCCCAGCGAGTCCGACCGCAAGAACGCCGCCGCCGCGCTCCAGCGCGCCCTCGACCGCCGGGACAACGGCGGCTCGACGGGCCACTGAGCCCCGCACCCGCACCCGCACCCACGCCACGGGGACGGCACGGGGCCTCAGGCCCCGCGCCGCACCTCGAAGTGGTCGATGCGCCTGCCGTCCTCGGCGAGCGCCGACACCGTGAGCCGGGGAGTCGCACCCGCCTCCGCCTCCACGGAGAGGAAGGAGTAGCCGGTGTACCGCACCCGTGACCACTCCACGGTGTCCGGGTTCCGGTCCTTCGACCTCGTCCAGTGGTAGGTCTCCACCGACTCGCGGTCGACGACCTTGCCCTCGTAGCTGTCCTTCACCCCTTCGGGGAAGCTGTACAGGCTCTTGCCCGCCCCGCCGGCGGTGACGTACACGATCCCGTCCCGCGTCGGATCGGTCGACGCGCCGATCGGCACGGGCTTGCCCACGACCCCGTTCCTGATGGCGTCGGTCCGCTCGTACACGTGGTTGTGGCCGTTGATCACCAGATCCACCCGGTGCCTGGTGAACAGCGGCAGCCACGCGTCGCGCACGCCCCCGTCCGAGGCGTGGGTCGACGTCGAGTAGGCGCAGTGGTGGAAGAAGACCACCACGAAGTCGACCTGCTCGCGCAGCTCCCCGAGCCGCCGGTCGAGCCAGGCCGTCTGCCGGCCGTCCGAGTAGCCCTTGTTGGCGGGGATCTCGTACGACACGTCGTTCGCGTCCAGCGCCACGACGCCGACGTTGCCGTAGGTGAAGGAGTAGACGCCGGGGGCGTTCTTCGCGTCGAAGCCGTTGTCGGGGAGGGTGAAGCGCGCCGACTGGCCGCCGTAGCCGTTCGGCGAGTACCAGGCCTCCATGTCGTGGTTGCCGGTCGTCACCATCCACGGGACCGTCCGCGCCACGGTCTCCGTCTGCTTGAGGAACAGGTCCCAGGCGGTGGGGTCGTAGATGTCCGTCTTCTCGCCGTGGCCCGTCGTGTCGGCGTAGCAGATGTCGCCCGCGTGCAGGTGGAAGGCGGGCTTGCGGCCCAGGATCAGCTTGTCGTTGGCGAGCGCGTCGGGGGTGACGCCCTGGTCGCCGAAGGCGGTGAAGACGAACGTCTCCGGCCGGGCCGGCGCCGTCGTGAACGAGCCGACCGTGGCGCGGCGTTCCCGCGACGCCGGGTCGAAGCCCTCGTGCCCGACGCCGTAGTAGTACGTCGTGCCGGGCCGCAGGCCGTCCAGCGCCGCGTGCAGGTAGAACTGGTCGAGGGCGAGCCGGATGCCTTCGAGCCCCGGCGTGTGCAGGTCGCGCACCTCGGCGTCGATCTTCCGGCTCAGCTCCCCGGGCCTGAGCCCCACCCGCACGTACGGCTTGCGGACCGCGAGCGGCACCTGCCAGGAGATCCGCATCTGCGTGCGCGGGTCGGCGCCGAAGGCGAGGTGGCGGCCGAAGGGGGTGACGACCGCGCCGTCCACCCGCTCGGTGGGCGTGGAACCCGCGGACCGGGGCGAGGCGGAACCGGTCGCCGTGCCCGTACCCGTGCCGGAACCGGAGCAGCCGGTCAGCAGCCCGCCGGCCACCGCACCCGCGCTCACCAGGGCGCGGCGGCGGGAGAACTTCGTCCGCAGGTACTCGTACTGCTCCGCCATGCTCATCCGGCGGGCGAGCTGCGGCGGGATGCCGACGTCGGGAGTGTCCATGACTGGTGAACTTCCCATCGACCGCCGACATCAGCCATACGTACAGGTGAACGGCGGCCGACGGGATGATGCGCACCCCTCGCGCGCCCATAGCGCTCGGTCGGAGGGCTGTCCGTATCGCGGACGCGGTATGTCATCCCGTGGGACGAGGAGTAGGGTGCCGACATGTCTCGCAGCATCGATCTCGCAGTGATCCCCGGTGACGGCATCGGCCAGGAAGTCGTGGCCCAAGGCCTCAAGGTCCTCCTCGCCGTCCTCCCGCCGGACGTGAAGCTGGAGACCAGGGAGTTCGACTTCGGCGCCCGTCGCTACCACGCGACCGGTGAGACCCTCACCGAGGCCGACCTCGACGCCCTGAAGCAGCACGACGCCATCCTGCTCGGCGCGATCGGCGACCCGTCGGTGCCGTCCGGCGTCCTGGAGCGCGGCTTCCTGCTGAAGCTGCGCTTCGCCTTCGACCACCACGTCAACCTGCGTCCGTCGAAGTTGCTGCCGGGTGTCGCCACCCCGCTCGCGGGCCAGCCGGAGATCGACTTCGTCGTCGTGCGCGAGGGCACCGAGGGCCCGTACACGGGCAACGGCGGCACGATCCGCAAGGGCACCCCGCACGAGGTCGCCACCGAGGTCTCCGTGAACACGGCCTTCGGGGTCGAGCGCGTGGTCCGCGACGCCTTCGCCCGTGCGCAGGCCCGCCCCCGCAAGAAGCTCACGCTGGTCCACAAGAACAACGTGCTGACCTTCGCGGGCCACCTGTGGACGAACACCTTCAACAAGGTGGCCGAGGAGTTCCCCGAGGTCACCACGGACTACATCCACGTGGACGCCGCGACGATCTACCTCGTCACGGACCCCGCCCGCTTCGACGTGATCGTCACCGACAACCTCTTCGGCGACATCATCACCGACCTCGCCGCGGCCGTCTCCGGCGGCATCGGCGTCGCCGCCTCCGGCAACATCAACCCGAGCGGCGAGTTCCCGTCCATGTTCGAGCCGGTGCACGGCTCGGCCCCGGACATCGCGGGCCAGGGCAAGGCCGACCCCAGCGCCACCGTGCTGTCCGTCGCCCTGCTGCTGCGCCACCTCGGGTACGAGGCCGAGGCCGCCCGCATCGAGGACGCCGTCTCCGCCGACCTCGCGGAGCGCGGCACCACGACCCGTACGACCGAGGAGATCGGCGACGCGCTCGCCGCCCGAGTATCCGGCTGACCCGCCGGTACCACCCCAGCCGCCGGGTCGCATCCGCACCCGGCGGCTTCTCGTATGCCTCGCCGGGTGCCACCATCGATCCCCGGGCCGCATTCACACCGTTTTCGCCCCCCGTGGCCTCCCCGGCCGCGGGCGGTACCCCATTCGGCACATCTCGCGTGATAATCGAACGCGGAGCCGCGGAATGAGGGAAAGCTCGGACGTCCTAACACTGGCCACTGGCAGTAGAGGCGTGAGCGCGGCCCGTCACACACAACCGGTGAAGGACAAACCACTCATGACGACGCCCACGATCGAGCTCAAGCCCTCGTCGACCCCGCTCTCCGCGGCGGAGCGCGAGGCGATCCTGGCCAGCCCCGGCTTCGGCCGCCACTTCACCGACCACATGGTGACGATCAAGTGGACCGAAGGGCGCGGCTGGCACGACGGCCAGCTCACGCCGTACGGTCCGCTCTCCCTCGACCCGGCGACCAACGTCCTGCACTACGCGCAGGAGATCTTCGAGGGCCTGAAGGCCTACCGGCAGCCCGACGGCTCGGTCGCCACGTTCCGCCCGGACCGCAACGCGCTGCGCTTCCAGGCCTCCGCGCGCCGCCTCGCGATGCCCGAGCTGCCCGTCGAGACCTTCGTCGAGGCCTGCGACGCGCTGGTGCGCCAGGACAAGGCGTGGGTCCCGGACCACGGCGGCGAGGAGTCGCTCTACCTGCGCCCCTTCATGATCGCGACCGAGGTCGGCCTCGGGGTGAAGCCCGCGAACGAGTACCTCTTCATCGTCATCGCCTCGCCCGCCGGCGCCTACTTCCCCGGCGGCGTGAAGCCCGTCTCCATCTGGCTCTCGGAGGACCGCGTGCGCGCCGTCCCGGGCGGCATGGGCGACGCCAAGACCGGCGGCAACTACGCCGCGTCCCTGCTGGCCCAGGCCGAGGCCGCCGCCAAGGGCTGCGACCAGGTCTGCTACCTCGACGCCGTCGAGCACAAGTGGGTCGAGGAACTGGGCGGCATGAACCTGTACTTCGTGTACGGGGACAGGATCGTCACGCCCACCCTGAGCGGCTCCATCCTGGAGGGCGTCACCCGCGACTCGCTCCTCACGGTCGCCCGTGACCTCGGGTACGGCTCCGAGCAGGCCCGCGTCTCCAGCGACCAGTGGCGGCGCGACGCGGAGAACGGCACCCTCACCGAGGTCTTCGCCTGCGGCACCGCGGCCGTCATCACCCCCGTCGGCACCGTGAAGAGCGCCACCGGCGAGTGGCAGCAGAGCGGCGGCGGCCCCGGCGAGGTCACCATGAAGCTCCGCGAGGCCCTCCTGGACATCCAGCGCGGCGTCGCGCAGGACAAGCACGGCTGGATGCACGACCTGGGCTGAGGCCAGGGCGGCGGATGCGTCCGGTACCTGGGTGGACCGCCGACGGCGGTCCACCCAGTGCTCGCATCCTGAGACGGACGGTGAGCACGGAAGTGGTCTGTGCCAGAATGCCCCCGTGTTCTCGTTCGCCATGATTATTGGCAGCAGGCGCGCCGGTCCGCAGTGACCACCACGTACGACCAGGTACGGGTGGACACCGTCGTCCTCGACCCGCGCGCAGACCTCTCGCACCCGCGAGGGGTTTTTCGCTTTTCCGGACCACCCTCAGCCGGAGGCGAGAGCGCGCGGGACCATGTGGGGACGGTGGAGCCGGTCATTCCGGTACCGACCGAGATCTGATCCTCAGGAGCCTTGAGACCCATGACCGAAACCAGCGAGCTCGACGATTCGTTCCACGTCTTCGACACCACCCTGCGCGACGGCGCGCAGCGCGAGGGCATCAACCTCACCGTCGCGGACAAGCTGGCCATCGCACGGCACCTGGACGACTTCGGCGTGGGCTTCATCGAGGGCGGGTGGCCGGGCGCGAACCCGCGCGACACCGAGTTCTTCGCCCGCGCCCGGCAGGAGATCGACTTCAAGCACGCCCAGCTCGTCGCCTTCGGGGCCACCCGCCGGGCCGGCGGCAAGGCGAGCGAGGACCCGCAGGTCAAGGCGCTCGTCGCGTCCGGCGCGCCCGTCGTCKCCCTCGTCGCCAAGTCCCACGACCGCCATGTCGAACTGGCGCTGCGCACCACCCTCGACGAGAACCTGGAGATGGTCCGCGACACCGTCTCCTACCTGCGCGAGCAGGGCCGCCGCGTCTTCGTCGACTGCGAGCACTTCTTCGACGGCTACCGGGCCAACCCGCAGTACGCGAAGGCCGTCGTCCGGGCCGCCGCGGAGGCCGGCGCCGACGTCGTCGTCCTGTGCGACACCAACGGCGGCATGCTGCCCGCGCAGGTCCAGGCCGTCGTCGCCACCGTCCTCGCCGACACCGGGGCGCGCCTGGGCATCCACGCCCAGGACGACACCGGCTGCGCCGTCGCGAACACCCTCGCCGCGGTCGACGCGGGCGCCACCCACGTCCAGTGCACGGCGAACGGCTACGGCGAGCGCGTCGGCAACTCCAACCTCTTCCCCGTCGTCGCCGCGCTGGAGCTCAAGTACGGCAAGAAGGTCCTGCCCGACGGCGCGCTGTCCGAGATGACCCGCATCTCGCACGCGATCGCCGAGGTCGTGAACCTCACCCCGTCCACGCACCAGCCGTACGTCGGTGTCTCGGCCTTCGCCCACAAGGCGGGGCTGCACGCCTCGGCCATCAAGGTCGACCCGGACCTCTACCAGCACATCGACCCCGAGCAGGTCGGCAACACCATGCGGATGCTCGTCTCCGACATGGCCGGCCGCGCCTCCATCGAGCTCAAGGGCAAGGAGCTGGGCGTCGACCTCGGCGGCGACCGCGAGCTGGTCGGGCGGGTCGTCGAGCGGGTCAAGGAGCGCGAGCTCCAGGGCTACACGTACGAGGCCGCGGACGCCTCCTTCGAGCTGCTGCTGCGGGCGGAGGCCGAGGGGAAGGCGCGCACGTACTTCGAGGTCGAGTCCTGGCGGGCCATCGTCGAGGACCGGCCCGACGGGAGCCACGCCAACGAGGCGACGGTGAAGCTGTTCGCGAAGGGGGAGCGGATCGTCGCCACGGCGGAGGGCAACGGGCCGGTCAACGCGCTCGACCGGGCGCTGCGGGTGGCCCTGGAACGGATCTACCCCCAGCTCGCCAAGCTGGAGCTCGTCGACTACAAGGTCCGCATCCTGGAGGGCAAGCACGGGACGCAGTCCACGACGCGGGTGCTCATCTCGACGTCGGACGGGACGGGGGAGTGGTCGACGGTCGGCGTCGCCGAGAACGTCATCGCGGCGTCCTGGCAGGCCCTGGAGGACGCGTACACGTACGGCTTGCTCCGCGCCGGAGTCGAACCGGCCGCGTAGCCCGCTCCTGGGGGCTCCGCCCCCAGACCCCCTGTCGCGCTCCGCGCTCCCGCGCAGTTCCCCGCGCCCCTAGGTACCTAGGGGCGCGGGGAACTGCGCAACGGGGGTTCGGGGGCGGAGCCCCTGAGTAGTGACGGGAATGGGTAGGGG
>NZ_VDFC01000180.1 GCF_008369065.1 Streptomyces apricus
CCCCCGCCCGATGCCGCCGCCGGCACCGGTGACCAGCGCCACCTGCCCGTCGAGCAGCCCGCCGATCGGTCCACTGCGGGAGCCCTCATACGGCTCGGCCGCGCCGGACGTGGACGGCTCGGTCGCGCCGGTCGCGCCCGTCACGGCCGGCTCAGCGCGGTGATCCGCGCCGCCTCCGCCGGGTAGTGAGCGGCGAGTTCGGCCCCGTCCCCGTGCTCGTACCCCTCGTAGGTGAAGCCGGGCGCCATCGTGCACCCGAAGAGGGCCCAGGCACCGTCCGCGGCGACCCTCGCGCCCATCCAGGCGCGCGCGGGCACGGTGAACTGGACGTGCTGGCCGCCGAGGACGTCCGGGCCGAGCAGGACCGTACGGGACGTCCCGTCGGGGGAGAGGAGCAGCAGCTCCAGCGGGTCGCCCAGGTAGAAGTGCCAGGTCTCGTCGGACGGGAGGCGGTGCAGGGCGGAGAAGTCGCCGGGCCGGGAGGTCAGGAGGGCCACGATCGCGGTGCCCTCGGGCCGGCCGTCGGGCCGTTCGGGGCCGGCCCAGGTACGGCGGAAGAGGCCGCCCTCCTCGGGGATGGGTTCCAGTCGGTAGTGCGCGACGAGGGCTTCGGGAGTGATGTCGTTGACCACCCGCCGACGTTATACGGCCTCCGGTCGGGGACGGTCCCTGTCGAGGAAGGCCAGTTGCGCCTTCTTCTCCGGCAGGTACACCTCCGGGAGGTCGATCTCGGGCAGCACGACCGGCGGGCCGAGCACGAACCCCTGGCGGAGCAGCCGGGCGATCGCCCGCTCGTTGCGGAGGTCCGGCTCGACCACGACCCGCCGCCGGTCCAGGACATCCAGGACGTACGTGGTGAAGGCGGTCAGCAGGGCCGCGCTGTAGCCGGCCCGCCCGGCGCCCTCGGGGGCCGGGCCGATCAGCAGGTGGACGCCGATGTCGCCCGGCCGCACCTCGTAGCACTCGCCGACCCGGTCCGCGGCCGGTTCGTAGGTCTGGAAGAGCGCGGCCGGAACGTCGTCCAGGACGGCGAGGTACGCGTGGTGCGTGTCGAGCGAGCCGAGATGCCGGTACGTCTCCAGCACCTGCTCCCTGCTGAAGCCGCCCATGCCCCAGAAGCGGGCCCGCTCGGCCGTCACCCACTCGTGCAGCACGTCGAGGTCGGCCTCCGGGTCCACGGGGACAACACGGACGGTGCCGAGCCCTTCGACGTCCTGCCGGTGGACGACCGGCCGGTCACGCGCGACCACGTACGAGGTGCCGGTGGGGTCAGTGGTGCCACTGGTGTCTGCGGTACGGGTGGTCCTAGCGGTGCCTGCAGTACCTACGGTGCCTGTGGTGCCCGTCATCGCGTCGTTGTCCTCCTCCTTCATGGTGAGCAGGTTCCAGTCGGTGACCACGGGGGCGAGTTCTCCCCCGAGCCACAGGGGCAGCTGGTCGCGGTGGTGCGGTGAGCCCGGTACGCCCGAGGCCCCGAACGGGACCACCCAGAGGCTGTCCCTACGCCGTGCCAGGTCCCACACGTAACGGGCGGCCGGGCCCCGCGCGGCCAGGTCGGTGAGACCGGGCACCGCCGAGGTGCACAGCACGCAGTCGTGGTCGCCGGAGAGCCCCGGTTCCCTCCCGTCGTACGCCGAGTCCGGCACCGCCCGCCATGGAGCGAGGCGGTGGGTGTCACCCCAGGTGCCCCGCGGCGGGTCCCCGGCGACCTCCTCCAGGGCCGCCGCGACGATGCCGGCGCGGTCGATGCCGTACAGGCTCTCCGCCTTCAGGAGGTTCTCCAGGGCGTGGGCGACGCGCGGGAGGAGGGCCAGCCAGGGCCGCAGCACCGCCGGGTAGGCGGGGGGTGCGGTGAGCGGGGCC
>NZ_VDFC01000181.1 GCF_008369065.1 Streptomyces apricus
CACCCGGCCCCACCCCGCAGGCCGGTTCACCCCGCGAGCCGAGCCGGCCCTACYCCGCAGGCCGGGCCGGCCCCACCGCGCATGCCGGATTCACCCCGCACAGGCCGTACTCACCCCTCAGGGCCGGCCTCCGGCGCCCTCACGTACCGGGCCAGGGCTTCCTCCAGGTCGCCTCCGTCGCAGGCCCAGGCGACGTGGCCGTCGGGCCGTACCAGCAGGGCGCCGGGCAGCGCGGCCACCGGCTCGGCCCGCACCACCCGCAGCAGCGGCGCCCAGCGACGTGCGGCCTTCTCGTACTGTGCGCGGGCCTGGTCGCCGAGCAGGAGCAGCAGCAGCCGCCCCTGCTGCAGCAAACCGATCACATCGGCGGGCCCGGACGGCGTCGTCAGCGCCGTGTTGGGCAGGAACCGGCCCTCCCACGGCGAGGGGTGCGCGGTGCGCGCGGGCAGCACGGTGTCCTGGGCGCTGATCATCGCGGCCAGGGGGGCCGCGCCCCGCTCGTCGGCCAGCAGGTGGCCGATCAGGTCCCGCAGCGGGTCGAACCGCTCCTGCGGATCCATCAGGGCCACCTGCGCCCGCACGTTGGCGATGACCCGCTCGGCGGCCGGGCGGCGTTCGGCGCCGTAGGAGTCCAGCAGGCCGGCGCCGGCCGATCCCCGCACGGTGGCCGCCAGTTTCCAGGCCAGGTTCACCGCGTCCAGCAGCCCGGTGCTCAATCCCTGCCCCCCGATGGGGAAGTGCAGGTGGGCGGCGTCCCCGGCCAGCAGGACGCGTCCGCTGCGGTAGGTGCGGGCCAGCCGCGCGTAGTCGCTGAAGCGGCTCAGCCAGCGCGGTGTGTCCATGGCGATGTCCCGGCCCATGATGTGCGAGGTCTGCGCGCGCAGTTCCTCCAGTTCCAGCGGCCGGCCGCGGTCGGCCGGCGGCTCGAAGCGCAGGGTGCGCAGGTGCCGCTCGCCGTCGGCGCCGGCCTTGGCCACCACCCACCCCCGGGCGGTGCGGTGCCAGCCCGCCTGAAGGGCCTGCGGGTTCTCCAGGCGCACCAGGCCCATCAGCGCCGAGACGGTGGCCGGGTGGGTGTCGCTGGCGATGCCCGCCTGCTCGCGCACCGCACCGCGCGCGCCGTCGGCGCCCACCACGTACCGCGCCTCGCAGACCACCGCCCCCTGCGGCCCGTGGGCCAGCACCGCCACCCCCTCGGGCCGCGGGCGGACCTCGGTCATGCGGTACTCGCGCAGCACGCGCACCCCGCGCGCGCGGGCCCGCCGCTCGAACAGGCCCTCCAGGTCGGCCTGGGAGCGTTTGAGCAGCGGCGGGGGTTCGCTCGCGGGCGCGGTGATGTCCAGTCCCGGCAGGCCGGCGAAGTGGAACGCGCTGCGCACCGTGCCCGCGCCCCGGGACGGGGACGGGGCGGGCAGGTAGCCGCGGCGGGCCAGCGTCTGCACCGTGCGGGCGTGCACGGTGGTGGCCTTGGGCCGCTGCGAGGTGGCCGCCTCACGCTCCAGCACCACCACGGCCACACCGTAGGCGGCCAGTTCGGCGGCGACCAGCATGCCGACCGGACCGCCCCCGACCACGACCACCTGCGTACGTATCGGGTGCACCCGGCTCCTCGCCCCTGGGACCTGACCGCCGGGAACGCCTGCCGCACCCCCGGACGGCCACCGCGGCCGACGGCGCGACGGCGTCAGGCAATCTACCGCCGCCGCGCCACCGGCGCGCCACCTTAAAGACGGCCGGCACACCACCCTGAGGCGGCCGATGCTGCACCTTGAGGCGGCCGGCGCGGCACCTCAAGACGGCCGGTGCCCGCTTCGCCCCCCCCGGGGGCGAAGCGGGCACCGGCCGTCTTG
>NZ_VDFC01000182.1 GCF_008369065.1 Streptomyces apricus
CCGGGGTGGGGTGGGGCACCGGTGGCGGGACCTGCACCTCCGGTCCCGCGATCTCCCGCCAGACGGCCGGGCCCGTCCCCTCCCCCGTTCCGGCGTCCGCGCCCAGCCGCTGCCGGCACCACGCGACGATCTCCGCCGGTGTCGCCCGCTCCCGCGGATCGGCGGCCAGGCACCGGGCCATCAGCGGACGGAGCTGCGCGGGCAGGAGGGACAGGTCGGGCTCCGAGTGCACGATCCGGTACAGCACGCCGACCGCGGACCCCTCTCCGTACAACGGCCTGCCCAGCGCCGCGAACGCCGCCGTCTGGCCGAGCGCGAAGACGTCGGTCGCCGCCGTGACCTCCCCGGCGGACGCCTGCTCGGGAGCCATGAACTGGGGCGTGCCGACCGTGGCCCCCGTGGCGGTGTGCGAGGTGATGTCGGCGGCCAGCGAGATACCGAAGTCGATCACCCGCGGCCCGTCGGCGGCCAGCAGTACGTTCGAGGGCTTCAGGTCCCGGTGCACGATCCCCGCGCCGTGGACGGCCTCCAGCGCCTCGGCCACCCCCGCCATCAGCCACAGCACCGCCGGCACCGGCAGGGGGCCGCGCCGGGCGACAGCCTCCGCCAGGGAGGGGCCCGGCACGTACAGCGTGGCCAGCCACGGCGGTACGCCGTCCGCGTCGGCGTCGATCAGTTCGGCCGTGTAGGCGCCGCGCACCCGCCGGGCGGCCTTTATCTCCCGGCGGAACCCCCGCCGGAAGGCCGGGTCGTCCGCGAGCTCCGGTCTGATCACCTTGATCGCGACCGGTCTGCCGCCCTGGGTGTGCGACAGGTAGACCCGTCCCATGCCTCCCGCGCCGAGCCGCGCCGCGAGGCGGTAACCGGCCACCGTGAGTGGATCGTCCGCCTGCAGCGGTTCGAACACCCTGGTCGCGTCGTTCATCGGCTCTCGTCCCCCACATCCCTGATCACCCGGTCCCCGTCGCAGGTGATCCCCGGTGCAGGTTATGCGGTCGGGTGCGCGGACCCGCCGCCCTGGTCCCGCGGTCCGTTCGAGAGGCGGTCCAGCCATTCCTTGAGCAGGGCCGCCTCGACCGGGGTGAGGGCGGTGGGCGGGGACCGGTGGAGCAGGGTGTTCAGGTGGGCCGCTGTGGAGGGGATCTGCGGTTCCTGCGGATCGGTGGGCGGAGCGGGAAGCGGTGCGTCCACGTCCGCGGGCGGTGGTACGTCCGGGGTGAAGACCAGGGCGTGGACCCCGTCCCGTACGCGCCGGGACACGGTCCGGTCCGTGAACGTCGCCGGGCGGGAGACCAGCATCAGGGCCACGCCGACGTTCGCCGACATGATGATCTGCGCCGCCAGTTCGGGAGTCATCGTCAACTTGCCCTGCTCGGCGGCCCGCTGGAGGTCCGAGGTGAGGATGCGGTGGGCCTCCAGGGCCGCCGCCGGGGGCGTCCGCATGGCCGGTGAGTGCATCAGGCGGAACAGGTTCGGGTTCGCCAGGGCGAACTCGACATGGGTGTCCCAGCCGTCCCTCAGGTCCTCCACCGGGTCCGTGCCGGGAGGACGGTTGCGCTTGGTGGCGAGGTACTTGTCCCAGCCGTGGTCGACGACCGCGGACAGGAGCCCCTCCTTGTCCCCGAAGTGACGGTAGAGGGCCGGGGCGCCGACTCCGGCGGCCTCGCACACGGCCCTGGTCGAGACGTCCCCGTTGGAGGACTCGGCGACCAGGGCCGCCGCCACTTCGAGAATGCGCGCTTTCGTACTCACGGTGCTCACGGTATTCACGGCCGTGACGCTATCCGAGCTCATATGCCGGAGTGGAGGGCGGCCGGGGAGTGCGGGG
>NZ_VDFC01000183.1 GCF_008369065.1 Streptomyces apricus
GTGCCCGGACGGCCCGGGGCGTGCCGCGGCGCGGTGGGCGCGGGCACGCGCCCTTGGCCGCACCGCCGCGCGCGGTGCAGGATCACCCCATGGACAGTCCGCTGACACTCATCCCGCCCGCGCCCCTGCGTCTCGAAGGAGAGGGAGTTCGCCTGCGCGAATGGTCCGAGGACGACCTGGACGCGCTGATCGCGGTGTACGAGGACCCCGAGATGGCCCGCTGGACCCCGGTGCCCTCACCGTTCGACACGGCGGCGGCCCTCGCCTACCTCGCCGGTGCCCGGGAGGCCCGGGCCGAGGGACGCAGGGCGCAGTTCGCGATCACCACGGACGGTGTGCTGCCCCGGGGCGAGGCGCTGCTGTTCCGCAGCGGGACCGACGAGCGGGACGTGGAGATCGCGTACGGCGTGGGTGCCGCCCACCGCGGCCGGGGCCTCGCCTCCCGTGCCGTCCGGCTGCTCGCCGCCTACGCCGTGCGCCACACCGGCGCCCGGCGCGTGGTGCTGTGCATCGAGGAGGCCAACGCGGCCAGTGCCGGCGTCGCCCGGGCCGCCGGCTTCGCCCTCACCGACGACGAGCCGGTGCTGCGGACGTCACGGGGCCGGGAGACCGTCCTGCGGACGTGGAGCCTCACCGCCGCCTCACGCGCCGCCCTGACGCCGTAGCCGGCCGGTCCACGGGCGTCTCGCCGCCGTACGTTCCCGGTCGCGTCGGCGCCGTACGTTCCGGGTCGCGTCGCCGCCGTACGTAATGGTGTTGCGGGGTGTTCTCCGGCACGGCTAGCGTCTGCGGGCTTCCTCGCACCTGCACGCCCGACCGTGACGGAGACGTCTTGCCCCACCGCATCACCGCGCTCACCGACCTCGCCCCCACCGCCTCGGGCAGCCGACCGGCCTGGCTCGCGTCCGACGGCGAGGGGGCGCCGACCGGGTCCGCCTTCCTGCGGATGTTCTCCGGCCGGGGGCAGCGGCATCTCGCCGAGCTGGAGCTCGCCGTGCACCGCTGCGAACGACGGCAGGGCATCGGTACCCGGCTGCTGGCGGCGGCCGTCGCGGCGGCGCGGGACGACGGGCGCCGCTCGCTCCTCGCACAGGCCGAGGACGGCTCGCCCGGTGACCTGTTCCTGGCGGCCCGCGGTTTCCGCCGGGTCCTCGCGCTGACCTACGCCAGGCTGCCGCTGGCCGACGTCGACCTCCGGCGGATGGACGACCTCGTCCGCCGGCCGCACGAGGGATACCGGCTGGTCCGGTGGGAGGGCACGGTGCCGCCCGAACTGGCCCTGTCCTTCGCCGCGTCACGGCGGGCCATGGACGACATGCCGATGGAGGACACCGACTACGGCACGGTCGTCTGGGACGTGGACCGGGTACGCGCCGCCGCCGACGCGGTCGCCGCGCGCGGCGACCTGCTGCACACCGTCGCCGTGGTGCGTACGGCGGACGGATCCGTCGTCGGCTTCTCCGAACTGGTCGTACCGGGCGACGGCCGGGGCGACGGCACGCACTACGGGACCGGCGTGCTGCCCGAGCACCGGGGCCACGGACTGGGCCTGTGGATGAAGGCGGAGTCCGTCCGCCGGGCCCGCGAGCGCCACCCGGAGCTCGGCGGCCTGCTCACCGACACGGCCGACAGCAACACGCACATGCGCGCCATCAACGACACGCTCGGCTATCTGCCCACGCACAAGGCGGTCGAGTACCAGCTCGACCTGTGAGGCGGTCCCCGTACCGGGGCGCGGCGCAAGAGGTGAGGGGCGCGGCGCAAGAGGTGAGGGGCGCGGAGCAAGAGGTACGGGGCGGGGTCTGCGAGTCAAGGGG
>NZ_VDFC01000184.1 GCF_008369065.1 Streptomyces apricus
GATGGGGGGAGGGGGTGGGTGGTGAAGGGGCAGGACTACTGATAGACCCGTACGTAGTCGACGAGCATCTTGGAGGGGAAAGGAGTGCCGGCGTCCGGCGGACCCGGCCAGTCGCCCCCGACCGCGAGGTTGAGGATCATGTAGTGGGGGTGGTCGAAGATCCACGGCCCGCGGGTCCGTTCCACCTGCTCCTTGTCGAGGGTCAGGACGGTCCGGCCGTCCAGGCTGTAGGTGATGCCCTTGCTGTTCCAGTCGGCGGCCCAGGTGTGGAAGTCGTCGGAGAAGTCGGCGTTCCCGGGCAGCGTGTACGACGCCCCGATGCCGCCTCCGCCGTTGTAGGCGGGCGCGTGGACGGTCGAGTAAGCGGTCTTCACGTCCTTGCCCAGGACTTCCACGATGTCGACCTCACCGTTGTAGGGCCACGGCCGGCCCGTCAGGAAGTCGGCGCCCATCATCCAGAACGCGGGCCACAGGCCGTTGCCCTTGGGCACCTTGATGCGTGCCTCGACGCGTCCGTAGGTGAACTGGAACGTCGCGCCGGTGTTCATCCGCGCCGAGGTGTACTGGCAGGTGGTGCTGCCGCTCAACGGGTCGCGCGGGCACGACGATCCGGCGGTGACCTCCTTGCGGGCCTCCATCACCAGGTGCCCCGACCCGTCCAGCGCGGCGTTGCGGTGGTCGGTGTAGTACTCCAGCTCGTTGTTCGGCCCGGTGCCCGGATCGGCCCGCCACTTCGAGGCGTCGGGCCTGGCGCCCGCGGAGCCGTCGAAGTCGTCGCTCCACACCAGCCGCGGCGGATTCGCTGGGTCGCTCGGCAGGGGTGGCGGCGTGATCGGGGCGCCACCGGTGCCGTACACCTGGAACTCCCACAGCGAGTAGCCGTACGGGGTGGCGCGCTCCGTGCCGTACATGCGCACGTAGCGGCCGGTGCCGGAGACGGCCAGCGTCTGTTTGAAGCCCGTGCCGGACGTCGTCGAGTACACCGGTGTCCAGTCGGTCCCGTTCGGGGAGACCTGGATCTGGAAGGACTTGGCGTAGGCGGGGTCCCACTGCAGGACGACCTTGTCGATCTGCGCCGTCGCGCCGAGGTCGACGGAGATCCAGCCCGGATCGGTCCAGCCGGTGGTGGAGCTCGTGGCCCAGCGGGAGGCCGGATCGCGGTCGAACGCCCTGGCCGGTGTGCACTCCCAGCAGTTGCCGTCGCTCTGGGAGGAGGAGGCCGCGCCCGTCCTGCCGTAGGAGAGCAGGCGTCCGGTGTCCCCGCCGGAGCCGCCGGCCGTGCCGTACACCTGGAACTCCCACAGCGAGTAGCCGTAGGCGGTGGCGCGTTGCGTGCCGTACATGCGCACGTAGCGGCCGGTGCCCGAGACGGCCAGGGTCTGGGTGCCGCCCGTGCCCGCGGCCGTCTGGTGCACGGTGGTCCATGCCTGCGCGTCGTTCGACACCTCGATCCTGAACGCCGTGCCGTACGCGGCTTCCCAGGTGAGGGCGACCCGGCTGATGTCGGCGCTCGCCCCGAGGTCGACCTGGATCCACTGCGGGTCGGCGAAGGCGCTGGACCACCGCGTCCCGGGGTCGCCGTCGACGGCGTTGCGGGCGCTGAAGGCGCCTTCGGTGCTGGAGGCCGTGGCGGGCTTCCCCTGCGAGAGCAGGGTCTCCGCGGCCCGGGCGGAGGGAGCGGGGAGAGCGATGAGAGCGAGCAGCGAGGCCGCGAGGGCCAAAAGTAAGCCGGAGCGACGCAAGAGCGTGTGCACGGGCGACTCCTCGGGTGGGGAGGGAGGTGGGGGAGCGCTCCCTGAGGGGGAG
>NZ_VDFC01000185.1 GCF_008369065.1 Streptomyces apricus
GGCCACGGCGAGTGCCGCGGCGCGTACGGTCCCGCTGGGAGCGATCGCCCATCTGCTGCCCGCCGGGCTTGACCTGTCCGACCCGGTGGCCGCCTTCGCCGTGGCCACGAAACGCCTGAGCGGCGGCCCGGGGCGGCAGGTGCTGCTGATCGACGACCTGCATCTGCTCGACGCGGCGTCCGCGGTGCTCCTGCGGCAGCTGATGGACGCCGGGGTCGTCATGCTGCTGGGTACCGTCCGCACGGGTGAGCCGTACGGGGACGCCGTGGCGGCACTGTGCGACGGGGACGGACTGCACCGGGTCGATCTGGACGTGCTGCCTCCCGAACAGATCGACGCCTTGCTGCACGCCGTGCTCGAAGCGCCGATGGCCCAGGCCGGCCTGCGCGCGCTGACCGCAGCGAGCGGCGGCAATGTCCTATATCTGCGTGAACTGGTCCTCGGCGCCCTGAGCAGCGGGGACCTCGTCCGGGACGGGGAACTGTGGCATCTGCGCGACGGCCGGCAAGGGCTGCCGGGCACCGTGCGGCTGACCGAGCTGATCGCGGGCCGGCTCGCCTCCGCCGGCGCTGCGGGACGCGCCGTCCTGGAACTGCTGGCCCTGTGCGGGCCGTTGTCCCTCATCGACGCCGAAGCCCTGGCGGCACCGGAGGAGGTGATGGCCCTGGAACAGGCTGGACTGATCCGTGTCACGCAGCTCCGACGGCGTACGAGCGTCTCCCTGGCCCATCCCCTCTACGGCGAGGCACTGCGCGCAGGACTCCCGGTCCTGCGCCGAAGACACCTGCTGCTGGAACAGGCCGCACGCGTCGAAGTACGAGGCGCCCGGCGCCGGGAAGACCCCCTGCACACAGCGACATGGCGCCTGGCCGCCACCGGTACGGCCGACCCCGGCCTGCTCCTGCAGGCTGCCGTCCTGGCGCGCCACGCCCACGACTACCACCAGGTCATCGCCCTGCTCCAGGCGCTGCCCGAAGAGCACAGCACCATGACCACCCACCTGCGACTGGGCGAAGCCTTCCTGGAGTTGGGGCGCTGGGACGAGGCCGGGACGGCACTCGCCCACGCCGACGCCCTGGCGGCCGGCGAGCCGGACGCACTGGCGGTCACCTTGGTCCGGACGACGAGCCTGTTGTGGAGCAACGCTCCCGTCACCGAGGCGCTACTGGTCAACGACCGCGCGCGGGACAGGATCGTCAGCCCGGCCGGCCGCCGTCAACTCCGCCTCAACGAAGGCTTCCTGCGCATCGCCTCGGGACACCCCGCTCAGGGACTGGCCCTGCTGACGGACCTGGGCAGCGAACCCGGCCACGACCTGCACATCGACGTCTGGTTACGGGGCGCCTGGATGAAGCCCGCCGGACTGGCCCTGACGGGCAGGACCCACGAGGCCGTCATCTGGGCGGAGCGGGTCCACGCCGTCCACCGGCAGATCCACAAAAAGGCCCTGGCCTCCCACCCTGCCTTCCAGCGCATCCCCCTCGTACTCGCCCTCACCGAGGCCGGCCGGCTCGCCGACGCCCGCCGGGAAGGGGAGACCGCCTACGCGGAACTGACCGTCTCCGGTTCGGGCGTACGCGTGTGGATGGCCGTCGTCCTCGGTCGCGCCGAATGGCTGGCCGGCCATCCCGCGGCAGCGCGCCGCTGGTGGGCCGAGGCGGCCGTCCTCGCGCGTGGCATCGACCACGCCATGGCGCTGCGCGTGGTGCTCCCCGGGCTGGCCGCCTGCGCGGCCGTGACGGGAGACCCGCACACGGCCGAGACCCTGCTCGCCGAACACCGCACCC
>NZ_VDFC01000186.1 GCF_008369065.1 Streptomyces apricus
GTGTGCCACTGACCGGCCATGTCCTGTGCCTCGTCTCTGGTTCGGTACTGCCCGGAGGGAAAGAATTCGTTTTCGGAAAGTGTCACGCCGAGCGAGCTTTGTCCGGACCCGGCAGGAACAGGGGAATTGGGAATGACCCTAACTTCGGCGCCGGTCGGCGACAACGGCGTTCAAACCCGCACCGCGCGGGGGAAAACGAAAAGCGCTCCCCTTGTCTTTCCATTCGACGGGGGAGCGCTTTTCGTTTTCCCCCGCGCGGTGCGGGTTTGAACGCCGTTGTCGCCGACCGGCGCCGAAGTTAGGGTCATTCCCAATTCCCCTGTTCCTGCCGGGTCCGGACAAAGCTCGCTCGGCGTGACACTTTCCGAAAACGAATTCTTTCCCTCCGGGCAGTACCGAACCAGAGACGAGGCACAGGACATGGCCGGTCAGTGGCACACCGCACCCGCTCCCGCCCCCCACAAGGACGCCGCCCGGCCCGGCGGGGAGCAGGCCAGGCACCTGCAGATCGGCATGCAGACCCTGCACCGCACCGACCCCGAACTCGCCGGGCTGCTGGACGCCGAGGTGCGCCACCAGGACACCACCCTGGCGATGATCGCCTCGGCCAGCGTCGCCGACCCCTCGGTGCTGGCCGCCGGGGGAGCGGCCCTGTCCAACGTCACCGCCGAGGGCTACCCCGCCGCCCGCTACCACCCCGGCGCCGCCCGCTTCGACGCGGTCGAACGCCTGGCCATCGCCCGCGCCAAGGACCTCTTCGCAGCCCGGTACGCCAACGTGCAGCCGCACTCGTGCTCCTCGGCCAACCTCGCCGTGCTCAGCGCGCTCCTGCCGCCGGGCGGCACCCTGCTGGGACTGGACCTGGACGCCGGCGGCCACCTCACCCACGGCTCGCCCGCCTCGGTGACCGGACGGCACTTCACGGCCGTGCACTACGGCCTGGACCGCACCGGGCGCATCGACTACGCCCAGGTCGCCGACCTCGCCCGCCGCCACCGGCCCGGCGTCCTGATCGCCGGCGCCAGCGCCTACCCGCGCACCGTCGACTTCGAGCGCTTCCGCGCCATCGCCGACTCCGTCGGCGCCTACCTGCTCGCCGACATCTCCCACATCGCCGGCCTGGTCGCCACCGGCAAGCACCCCAGCCCCATCGACGCCGCCCACATCACCACCACCAGCACCTACAAGCAGCTCGGCGGCCCCCGCGGCGGCCTCATCCTCAGCGGCGCCGACCACCGCACCCCGGGCCCTGACGGCCGCACACCGCTGTCGCGCCTGATGCAGCGGGCGGTCTTCCCCCAGTCGCAGGGCACACCCAGCCCGGCCACCATCGCCGCCAAGGCCCGCGCCTTCTCCCTGGCCGCCTCCCCGCAGTTCAAGGACGCCGCCCAGCTGATCGTCGACAACGCCGCCGCGCTGGCCGCGGAGCTGTCCGCCCTGGGCTACCGCGTTTTGACCGGCGGCACCGACAACCACATGGTCCTGCTGGACATCATCGACCGCGGACTGACCGGGGTCGTCGCCGAGCGGGCCCTGGAACAGTGCGCCATCCTCGCCAACCGCAACCGCATCCCCGGCGACACCAAACCCCCGCTGGTCACCAGCGGCCTGCGGCTGGGCACCAACATCCTCGCCCAGCGCGGCATGGGCCCGCTGCAGATGCGCGAGTGCGCCCACCTGCTGCACGCCGTCGTCACCGCCACCACCGCCCTGAGCGACACCGAGTACCTCATCGACCCCGCCCAGGTGCTGCGCCTGCGCGCGGGCGTCGAGGACC
>NZ_VDFC01000187.1 GCF_008369065.1 Streptomyces apricus
GGCGGCGACGCCGGGGAGGACCCGGAGGCCGAGCGCGTGCGCCGCGAACGGGCCCGCGAGACGAGCGCCGGGATCGTCTCGTACGCCACCGACGCCGCCGCCCGCCTGGTCGTGTTCGCCCTCTCGGGCACCCTGTGGGCCGTCCGCACGGACGGGGGCGCGCCCCGCCGGATACCCACCGCGGGCCCGTTCGCGGCGCACGCGCTCGGCCTCCGGGTCCTCCCCGGCGTCGCCGCCGAGCGCGTGCGGGTCCGCGAGCAGCCGCTCCCCGCCGTTCTCGTACAGCCACAGCAGGCCCGTCGTGGAGCGGCCGCCCGCGGTGCGCAGGAAGAGGACGCGCTCGCCGTCGGGCGACACGGTGAAGCCGCGCGGCACGCCGAGGGAGAAACGCTTCGTACGGGCGAACTGCAGGGGCAGGTCTTCGGTGGTCATGAGTGATTCTTGCAAGCGGAAGCCAGGCGGAGGCCAAGCGGAAGCCAGGCGCCGCAATCTGCGCGGCAGGTGAGCCGAAGCCGGCAATCAGCCGAGGAACCTGGTCACTGTCTCGATGAACCAGTCGGCGTCTTCTTCGGCGACGAAGTGCCCGGTCGGCGCGACCGCGCCCTGCACCTCGTCCGCGTGGGGGGCGAGGGCCTGGGCGGTGGCGGTGCCGGAGTGGGCGGTGCCGATGGCCAGGACGGGCATGGGCAGCTTCCGCCCGGCGAGCAGGGCCCGGTTCTCGCGTCCGTCCTCCAGGAGGGTGCGGTAGTGCTCGAAGCCACCGCGCAGCCGTTCCCGGCCGGTGTACGCCTGGGCGTAGGCGGCGAGGTCGTCGTCGCTGAAGGTGCCGGGGTTGGACATGGCGGTGAAGGKGGCGGTGAAGAATTCGAGTTCGTGGCCGTCGAAGAGCATCTCGGGCACGTGCGGGGTCATGAAGAAGCCGAAGTGCCACATGCCGCCCTCGGCGACGTTCATCGCCTCTTCCAGGCCGAGGCCCGGCAGGAGGGAGTCGACGAGGATCAGGTGGGAGACGTCCTCGGGGTGGGCGGCCGCCCACGCGAAGGCGACCATCGAGCCGATGTCGTGGCCGGCCACGGCCACCGGACCGGTCAGGTCGAGGGCCTTGAGGATTCCGCGTATGTCGTCGGCCTGGCCGGTCTTGGCGTAACCGCCTTGGGGGCGGTCGCTGTCACCGGTTCCGCGCAGGTCGGGGACGACGACCGTGTGCCTCCGGGCGAGTGCGGGCATCACGCGGGCCCAGGCGCGGGAGGTCTGGGGCCAGCCGTGCAGCAGGACCAGGACCGGCCCGCTGCCTCCGGCAGCCACCGACAGGTGGGTGCCGTTGGTCGCGATCCTGTCGATCTCGAAGCCGTCGGGAAGCCAGTCGGCAGTACTCACGAGGGTGCCCTTCCATGAAGGTGGACGTGGTCGAGTGGAGAGGGGGTGTGCTGTGAAGGGAGCCGAAGCAGTAGGTGTCCCTGGGCTCCGGGGCGGTGGCGAAGCGGTGGTGGTCAGGCGCTCGGGCGGGCGAGCCGGCGCAGCCGCTCCTCACCGATCATGGTCAGCATGTCGGTGTGCTCGGGGCGCCACCCCAGTTCCCGCTGGGCGCTGGTGGCGCGGATGCGGCTGGAGGCGGCCATGACGAGAGCGCCGAACTCGCCCCACACACCAATGGCCTCCTTCATGGAGACGCTGCGGGCCTGCACGCCGAGATCGGCGGCGACCCTCTCCGCGATCCAGCGGTTGGGGGTCTCACCGGCGACGGCGTGGTAGAGCCCTCCAGCCC
>NZ_VDFC01000188.1 GCF_008369065.1 Streptomyces apricus
GCCGGCGACCGCACCCCGCAGTCCGGGTACGCGGCACGCTCGTCGGCCACCGGCCCCACCCGCCGGGCCGCTCGGGCCGGAGGCGGAGGCGCGGCGGGCGGCAGCGGCGGTGTACGGGCGGGGCTTGGCCGGCGCCCACGTGTCGTCGGGGGCATCGCCGCGGTGGTGCTCTTCGTGGCGGCGCTGTTCGTCGGCATGAACCTCTTCTCGCCCGACGACAGCTCGACCGGGACGGGCGGAAAGGACGGAACGGGCGGTTCGTCGTCCCCCTCCACCACGTCTTCCGACTCGTCGGGATCGGACACCTCGGGGTCCGGCTCGCGTTCCGGTACCGCCGGCTCCTCCGGCTCCGGTTCCGGCTCCTCCGAGTCCGGCGGGTCGGCCACGGCGTCGACGCCTGGGAGCCCGCAGGAGGGCGTCACGCCGCCGTCCGCGTCGGCCACCGCCGGGGAGACGGCATCCGACCCGCAGGGGAACGGGGACGAGCCCGACGAGAACGAACCAGACGAGAACGAGCCTGATGAGGAGGAGCCCGAGGAGTAGGCGCTCCCGCGTTCCGTACGGTCGAACGCTGATCAGATGCTGATCAGGTCGGACGCTGATCAGGTGGTGATCAGGCGCTGGTCGGGGGGCCGGGGATCTCCTGGTTGTAGCGGCGTGCGGCGCGGTCGTTGAGCCGGCTGCCCAGCTCGCGCMCCTTCTCCGCCCACCTGGTCGGAGCGCCGTCGATGCCGTGGCCCTGCACGATGCGGTCTCCCGCCACGCCGTCGGCGCCGTGCCGGGCCGGGGGCGACGGGAGGAGCCGGGTGGCGAAGCCGCTGAGCCGGGTGACCGCGGTGGGCGCCAGTCCATGGGCCACTCCCGCGACACGGGCCGCTGGGGTGAGCACCAGACGGGTCCGCCGCCGCTGCACGGCCCGTACGATCCGCTCGGCCGCGCGGTCGGCGTCCATCGAGACGACGGGTGTCCCGGACAGGGCGGAGAACCAGGCGAACTCCTCGGCGGACCGCCCGCCGAACTCCGCCTGCAGATGCGATCCGGTGCGCATGAGGCCGGGATGGACCGTGGTCACACTGACTTTCGTGCCGGCCGTCTCCGCCTGGAGTCCCTCACCCAGGGTCCCCACGGCGGCCTTCGCGCAGGAGTACGGCAGCAGGTGCGGAACGGCGAGCAGGCCGCCGACCGAGCCGATGATGCACAGACGGCCCCCGGCCTCGCTGCGGCGCAGGTGGGGGAGTGCGGCCATGGCCGTGTTCACCGCCCCGCCGAAGATGGTCGCCATGGCGTCCTCGAAGGCACCGCTGTCGAGCGACGCCACGGGTGCCACCTGGATGACTCCGGCGTTGGCGACGACGACGTCCAGACCGCCCTGCTCGCTGTCCGCCTGCCGGACCGCGGCCTCGACCGCGTCCCGGTCGCGGACGTCGCAGACCACGGTGGAGACCATCGCACCGGTCCGCTCCCTGATCCAGTCGGCACCGCGGCTCAGCTCGTCCGCGTCGCGGSCCGCGACGGTCACCCGGCAGCCCTGCCGGGCCAGCCGCGCGGCCAGGAGCAGCCCCAGCCCACGGGAACCGCCCGTGACCAGTGCGGAGAGCCCGTCGAAAGCCGGCGGACGTGGGGTCCGTGCCATCGGTGTCACCTCGCTCGTGGAAGGCGACCCGAGTACCCGCGGCGCCCGTATGTAGACGCCGGGCACGGTTCGGCTTCGCGGTACGGGACGGGGGACAGAGGGGGGACCCGGTGAG
>NZ_VDFC01000189.1 GCF_008369065.1 Streptomyces apricus
GAGAAGGAGGGACTGTGGGAGCTGGTGCTTCCGCTGGTCGAGCTGATGGATGAGGAGGGGCGCGAGCGGGTGCTTGCGCTGCGGCCCTGAGGGGCCCTGCGGGGCCTGAGGGGCTGGGCGTTCGTGTGTGTCTGCCGGCCCGGTGGGGGCTGGTCGCGCAGTTCCCCGCGCCCCTAAGGGCCTGGGTACCTGGGGGCGCGGGGAACTGCGCGGGTGAGCCCCACCGGCGGGAGGTGAAATGAGGCCGGACGACCCCTTTGGGTTCGTGGGGGCTCGTGCCACTCTGAGGTGAGCCGAGCCGGGGGAGGGCGCCCATGGACGCGCGGAGCGCAAGGGCGGGGAACGGCGAACGCGTGGCGGACTGGGCCGACGGACGCCTCGGCGTCTACTCCCTCGCCAAGTCCCAGATGCGCAAGGTGTTTCCGGACCACTGGTCCTTCATGCTCGGCGAGGTCTGCCTCTACAGCTTCCTCATCCTCATCCTCACCGGCGTCTACCTCACCCTCTTCTTCGAGCCCAGCGGCGTGGAGGTCGTCTACAACGGCTCGTACGAGCCCCTCAACGGCGTCGTCATGACCAGGGCGTACGAGTCCACCCTCGATATCAGCTTCGACGTGCGCGGCGGCCTCCTCATCCGCCAGATCCACCACTGGGCGGCCCTCGTCTTCGTCGCCGGGATGCTCGTGCACATGATGCGCGTGTTCTTCACCGGCGCGTTCCGCAAGCCGCGCGAACTGAACTGGGCCTTCGGCTGGATCCTGCTGTTCCTCGGCATCATCACCGGCCTGACCGGCTACTCGCTCCCCGACGACCTGCTCTCCGGCACCGGCATCCGCTTCTCCCAGGGCGCGATCCTGGCCGTGCCGCTCGTGGGCACGTACCTTTCCTTCTTCCTCTTCGGCGGGGAGTTCCCGGGGCACGACATCATCTCGCGCCTCTTCCCGGTGCACGTCCTGCTGCTGCCCGGCATCATGCTCGGCCTGGTCGTCGCCCACCTGATCCTGGTCTTCTACCACAAGCACACCCAGTACCCCGGACCCGGCCGCGACCAGAAGTCCGTCGTCGGCATGCCGTTCATGCCGGTCTACATGGCCAAGGCCGGCGGCTTCTTCTTCCTCGTCTTCGGCGTGCTGTCGTTCATGGGCGCGATCGCCACCATCAACCCCGTGTGGGCGTTCGGCCCCTACCGGGCCGACCTCGTCACCACCGGCGCCCAGCCCGACTGGTACCTCGGCTTCTCCGAAGGCCTGATCCGGGTGATGCCCAGCTGGGAGATCAACGCCTGGGGCCACACCCTCCAGCTGGGCGTCTTCATCCCCTTCGCGCTCTTCCCGCTGATCCTGCTGGCGATCGGCGTCTACCCGTTCGTCGAGGCGTGGATCACCGGTGACAAGCGCGAGCACCACGTCCTGGACCGGCCCCGCAACGTCCCCACCCGCACCGCGCTCGGCGTGGCCTGGCTGAGCCTGTACGGGGTGCTGCTGATCGGCGGCGGCAACGACATCATCGCCACCCACCTGCACCTGTCGATCAACTCGATCACCTGGTTCGTGCGGATCGCCGTCTTCGTGGTGCCGGTGCTCGCCTTCGTCGTGACGAAACGCGTCTGCCTGGGACTCCAGCGCCGCGACCGGGACAAGGTCCTGCACGGCAGGGAGTCCGGCACCATCAGGCGGCTGCCGCACGGCGAGTACATCGAGGTGCACGAACCCCTCACCC
>NZ_VDFC01000019.1:0-14639 GCF_008369065.1 Streptomyces apricus
TCTGTACAGGTGCATGACAACGTCAATCGGGGAACGGGGCGCCCGCGGCCCGCACACGGCGCCGCCCGCACCACCGGGAGGCGGTGCGGGCGGGGCTAGCCGATGCGCGTGCCCCGCCTGCGTGGCGGGGCGGTGTGCTCAGGGGCGGGGCCGGGTGGCGGTGTCGAGGTAGAAGGCGTCGATGCTCTGGACGGCCTGCTCGAACTCTTCGAGGTTGACGGGCTTGGTCACGTAGGCGTTGGCGTGGCTGCTGTACGCGCCCGTGACGTCGTCCGGCGCGGTGGACGTGGTGAGGACGACCACGGGGATCGTCTGGAGGTCGTCGTCGCTCTTCAGGACCTTCAGCAGGTCGCGGCCGTTCATGCGGGGCATGTTCAGGTCGAGGACGATCAGGTCGGGCCGCGGGGTGCCCGGGGTCCTCAGGTGCTCCAGTGCGGCGACGCCGTCGGTGACCTGGACCAGGTTGCGGGCGCCGCGCTCGGAGAGGGCCTCCTCGATGAGCATGGCGTCGGCGATGTCGTCTTCGACGAGCAGGACGTCGAAGGGACGGATGGGGCTGGTCATTGTCGGGTGCTCCGTGGGTTTCTCGGTGGAGTGGTTGAAGAGTCCCGGCCAGCGGCGCCGGGCGCCCTGCCGGGTCATGCCGCATGCGGCGCCGATCTGCGGGTAACCGGCACCCGCACGGGCGGCGGCCACGGCCGCTTCCTGCTGCAGCCGTTCGGTGGCCTGCTTGAGGTGATCCAGCGCGTGGAGCAGGGCCAGAGCGTGCGCCGGGTCGTCCGGGGGCGGGGGCGACGGGGCTTCCAGCAGCCGGTGGGCAAGGTGCCGCGCGAGCCGCCCGACCGCCGCGTGAGCGAGGGTGGCCGTCTCCTGCGGGGTGCTCCGGGGTACGAAGTCCTTGCCTGGCATACCCGGCACTTTAGGTCCCTGAGCAGCTGCGCGACAACAAGGGTTGTCGCCCCTTAAAGTGTGCTGCCGAAACTTTCCCGGCACCGGCACAGCGAGGAGCCCACAGAATGACCGGCGATGAGAGGCGATCGCGTACGCGAGGTCTGTCCGCGTGGACGACCAGGCGGTGGCTTCGCGTCGGGGTGGCCGCTTCCCTGGTGGTCCTGACCCTGCTCGGGGTGACGGGCGCGTACATCCTGAACCGGACCGGGACGATCAGCCGGGAGCTCGTGGACGTGCGCTCTCCCGCGCTGACCGTCGCCATCCGGCTGGAGGCGGCCGTCCTCAACCAGGAGACCGGCATCCGCGGCTACGGGCTCACCGGTACGCGGGACTTCGTCACGCCCTACCGGCAGGGGGTCGCCGAGGAGAAGGAGAACACCGAGCGGCTCACCGAGCTGCTCAAGGGCGACAGCGGAGGGCTGAAGGACCTGAAGGCCGTCCAGGACGCCGTGCGGACGTGGCAGCGGCGGATCGCCGAACCCGTGGCCGCCGAGCCGCCCGGCGCGCCCTCGCCGCTGGCCACCGAACGGGCGGCCGAGGGCAAGGCCGCCTTCGACGAGGTGCGCACGGCCCTGGGCAACCAGCAGGAGCACCTGCGCGCGGACCGCGTGCGGGCCAGGGACGAGCTGATGACCACGATGTCCGTGCGCAACTGGGTGTTCAGTGCCATCGCCGTCCTCATCGTCGTCCTCACGGCGCTGATCTTCGAAGGGCTGCGCCGGGGCATCAACAGGCCGCTGGAGCGGCTCGGCGCGGACGCCCGGGCCATCTCCGGCGGCAACTTCGACCACCCCATCACCCCGACCGGACCCGCGGACCTGCGGCGCCTCAGCGTCGAGATCGACTTCATGCGCCGCCGTCTGGTGCGGGAACTGGCGAGCAGCGAGGAGACGAGGCTGCGGCTGGACGCGCAGGCGGCCGACCTCCAGCGCTCCAACGCCGAGCTGGAGCAGTTCGCGTACGTGGCCTCCCACGACCTCCAGGAGCCGCTGCGCAAGGTCTCCAGCTTCACCCAGCTCCTGCAGCGCCGCTACGGCGGGCAGCTCGACAGCCGGGCCGACCAGTACATCGACTTCGCGGTCGACGGGGCGAACCGCATGCAGGTCCTCATCAACGACCTGCTGGACTTCTCCCGCGTCGGACGGGTGCACAACGCCCACCAGAGCGTCGACCTGGACAAGGTGCTCGAAGGCACCCTGTCCTCGATGAGCGTCGGCATCGAGGAGGCCGGCGCGACGATCACCCACGACCCGCTCCCGACCCTGGTCGCGGACCCCACCCAGCTGGGCATGCTGTGGCAGAACCTGATAGGCAACGCCGTCAAGTTCCGCCGCCCGGGCGAGGCGCCGAAGATCCACGTCACGGCGGCCCGGGAGGGCGAGCTGTGGCGGTTCACCGTCACCGACAACGGCATCGGCATCGCACCGGAGTACGCCGACAAGATCTTCGTCATCTTCCAGCGGCTGCACACCAAGGACGCCTACGCCGGCAGCGGCATCGGCCTCGCGATGTGCAAGAAGATCGTCGAGTTCCACGGCGGCACCATCGGCGTGGACCCGGAGTACCGCGACGGCGCCCGCATCACCTTCACGCTCGCACCGCAGCCGCCGGAGGCCGCCGCCGCCTCCCTGCCCGAGGCCACCCGCGCCGACGCGGAGCCCGCGCGATGACGACAGCCGTGACGGGCGTCCCGCAGGCGGCCTCCGACGACCCCACGTACCGCATCCTCCTCATCGAGGACGACCTCGGTGACGCCCTGCTCGTGGAGGAACTCCTCCACGACACGGGCCTGCGGTTCACGCTGACGACCCGGACCACGCTGGCCGAGGCGCGCGCCGAACTGGCCGGGAGCCCGCTCGACTGCGTGCTCCTGGACCTGCACCTGCCCGACGTGTCGGGCATCGACGCGGTCACCGCCGTCCGGCGGCTGGCGCCGCACACCGCGGTGATCGTCCTGACCGGCCTCTCCGAGGACCGGGCGGGCACCGACGCCATGGCCGCGGGCGCCCAGGACTACCTCGTCAAGGGAAAGGTCGAGGCGGACCTGCTGCAGCGCACGCTCCGGTATGCCGTCTACCGCAGCCAGACCGAACGGGCGAGCGCCGAGGCGCAGGCCATCCGGCTGCGGGCGGAGGAGAACGCACGCCTGGAACGCGGGCTGCTGCCCCAGCCGATCCTCGACACCTCCACGGTGCGGGTGACGTCCCGCTACCTGCCCGGCGCCGAGATGGCCCTGCTGGGCGGGGACTTCCTCGACGTGGTGGAGGGGGACGACGGGCTGCTGCACGCCGTGGTGGGCGACGTCAGCGGCCACGGCCCCGACGCCGCCGCGCTCGGGGTCTGCCTGCGGATCGCCTGGCGTTCCCTCGTGCTCGGCGGACACCGCGGGGACGACCTGCTGCACCTGATGGAACGCATCCTGGTCGCCGAACGCGGCAGTCAGCACCTGTTCGCCACCTGCACCCTCCTCACCCTCGACCAGCACGCGGGCACCGCCACCCTCCACCTGGCCGGCCACCACGAACCCCTCCTCACCACGACCGAGGGCACCTGGGAACTGACCGCCGCGCACGGCATCGCGCTGGGCATCGTCCCCGAGATCCGCAGCTGGCCCTCCACGGTCATCCCGCTGCCGGCCGCCGGCGCCCTGACGCTCTACACCGACGGCCTCACCGAAGGGCACAACGGGACGCAGAGCGACCGGCTCGGCGTCGAGGGGCTGCTCGCGCTGATCGTGAAGCTGCCGACGGCGGACCCGGCCGCCCACGTCGACCTCCTCATACGGGAGACCCACGCGCTGAACGCCGGCCGGCACACCGACGACCTGGCCGTGCTCCGCCTCGACTGGGACGGCCTGCCCCTGCGCACCGGCTGAGGGCCCGGGCCACCGCTACCCGCGCCCCCGGCGGCCGGCCGCGGAGAGGTCGTCGACGGTGACGGTGAGGGGGAGGAGGTCGGGTGCGGCGAGGCGCAGCAGCCGGCGGACGTGCGGCTTCTCGACGACCAGCCGCAGGAGGCCTGCGCGGGAGCGGACCCGTGCGTGGGCGCGGTGCAGGACGTCGAGCCCGCTGGTGTCGATGAAGGTCACGGGCCGCAGGTCGACGAGCACCTGCGGGGCGTACGGCTCGGTCGCCCCGTCGAGTTCGGCGCTGATCGCGGCGGCGGTGAAGAGGTCGATCTCACCGTGCAGCTCCACCACGGTGGCCTCGCCGCTGCGGAAGCACCGCGCGTGGGCGCCGCCGGGCAGGTGCGTGGCGGGAAGGGAATCGGACTTGAGCAACGACATGAAGGCCTCACCGTGGACGTCATCCGGGCCTCCCCACGCTTCGTCACGGCAGTGTGGAGGCACCGATCGTTTGCTGCAGGCCGACGGGGGCAAGGTCGCCGCACTTGCACCGTAGGACGCATTGGATGTGCAGAAACGATGCATCCATTCGGTATGTCACCCCATCGAGTGAGTAACCTGCGATTTGCTTGCGGACGTCACGGTGCTGAGCACTGCGTACTGAGGACTGGGTGCTGAGGACTGCGCACCGAGTGCTGGGCGCTGACCACTGGAGGCGGGAAACAGGTCGCGAACGTGTTCGTTACGATCGGGCGGTGAGTGAGAGAAGCGAGCCGAAGAGCCGCCGGGAGCGCCCCGCCAAGCCCGCCCTGTCCCGGGGGTGGATCGTCGACACCGCGGTACGGATCATGCGTGCCGAAGGGCTGGAGAAGGTCACCATGCGCCGGCTGGCGCAGGAGCTGGACACCGGCCCCGCCTCGCTCTACGTGTACGTGGCCAACACCGCCGAACTGCACGCGGCCGTGCTCGACGCGCTGCTGGGCGAGGTCGACCTCGCGGAGGAGGGGGGCGGGGACGACTGGCGCGAGCGGCTCGTCGCCGTGCTGACCTCGTACACCCTCGTCCTGTTCCGGCATCCGCAGCTCGCGCGCTCGGCGCTCGTGGCGCGCCCCAGCGGCGACAACTACCTCCGGCTGGTGGACCGCGTCCTGGCGCTGCTCGCGCGCGGCGGGGCCCCCGTCGAGCAGGTGGCCTGGGGTGTCGACCAACTGCTCCAGACGGCCACCGCCACCGCGGCCGAGCAGTCCACGCGCGACCAGGATCCCGCGGCGCAGCAGGAGTGGGACGCGCTCACCCGGGCGCTGCACGCCGAGGACGGGACGCGTCATCCGGCGATCAAGGCGCACATGCCCGCGCTGATCAGCGGCGGGGACCGCCTGAGGTGGGGTTTCGAGGTGCTGATCAACGGGATCGGCAGCACGCCCGTGCCCGACCCCGACTGAGGCCTTCAGGACTGCCTCGTGGGCAGGCCGGGCCCCGGACGCCCGGCCTGCCCTTTCCTTCACCTCCGTGCGAACTTGTTCGTGACGAACAGGTTCGTTACGGTGGAGGTGTCGCAGGAACACACCCAGGAGGCCTTCATGAGCACTCATGTCCCCATCGCGATCATCGGCGCGGGTCTGGGCGGTCTCACCGCCGCCCGCGTCCTGCACGAGAACGGCGTCGACGCGGCCGTCTTCGACCTGGAGGCGTCGGCGGGAGCCCGTACCCAGGGCGGCATGCTCGACATCCACGAGGAGAGCGGACAGCGGGCGCTGCGCGCCGCCGGCCTTTTCGAGGACTTCCGGAAGATCGTCCACGAGGGTGGTGAGGCGATGCGCCTGCTCGGCCCGGACGGCACCGTCCGCGTGGAGGAGAGCGGCGACGTCGGCCGCGGACGCCCGGAGGTGGACCGGGGAGACCTGCGCGAGCTGCTGCTCGGCTCCCTTCCGCCCGGCACCGTCCGCTGGGGCAAGAAGGTCACCGGCACCCGCGCGCTGGACGGCGGACGCCACGAGGTGACCTTCGCCGACGGCCCGTCCGTCACCACCGACCTCCTCGTCGGCGCCGACGGCGCCTGGTCGCGCGTGCGGCCGCTGGTCTCCGACGCCGGGCCCGCCTACACCGGCATCTCCTTCGTCGAGACCGACCTGCTGGAGGCCGACCTCCGCCACCCCCGCGCCGCCGCGGTCGTCGGCCGCGGATCCCTCTTCTGTCTCGGTGACCACCGGGCCCTGCTCGCCCACCGGGAGACCGACGGCAGCCTGCACGTCTACACGGCGCTCAGGACCGGCGAGGGCTGGCTGGACACCATCGACTTCGGCGACGCGGCCGGGGCCAAGGCCGCCGTCCTGCGTCACTTCGAGGGCTGGGACGAGGACCTGCGCGCCCTCGTCGCCGACGCCGACGGCGCACCGGTGCCGCGCCTCATCCACGCCCTGCCGGTCGGGCACCGCTGGCCCCGTGTCCCCGGTGTGACGCTGCTCGGCGACGCCGCGCACCTGATGTCGCCCTTCGCCGGGGAGGGCGCCAACCTGGCCATGCTCGACGGGGCCGAGCTCGCCCTGGCGATCGCCGCCCACCCCGGCGACACCGAGGCGGCGCTGAGCGCGTACGAGAAGGACCTCTTCCCGCGCGCCAAGGCGTCCGCCGCCGCGTCCGCGGCCGGCCTGGAGAACATGTTCGGGGAGCACGCCCTGGAGCGCATGACCGAGTTCTTCACCGCCGGACCGGGCGCCGCGTAGGACCGGGTGCCGCGCAGGGCCGGGGGTGCCCGGAAGGACCCCGGCAGTCATGGACGGGCGGCCCGGGGGAAGTCGACCTGGCATGGACGCAACGACGACGACGCGCGCACGGCACCTGCTCGCCCTGCTGGCGGTGGCCCCTCTGGTCGCGGCGTGCGGMGGCGGTTCCGGCGGGAACGACGGCGACGACGGCTCCCGGGCGGCCGGGGCGCAACTGGTCATGGCCCGTGGCGCCGATCTCGTGATCAGCACCGACAACGGCGTGCGGCTGCGGCCCGCCGAGGGTGACCGGGCCGAGGTCGGGGGAGACGTCCGGCACGCGTGGTCCCACCGGGGCGACACCAGGGTCCTCGACCTGTCGTGCCCGGCGCGGGACGGCAGCGAAGCCGAGGACCGGTACGGGGACGGGGACGACGCCGAGGACGGGAACGGCGCCGAGGACGGGAACGGCGACGAGCGCGGCCGGGAGTGCCCCCGTATGCCCGAGGTCCGGGTGCCGGACGGCGTGTCCGTCACCGTCTCCGCCCGCAACGCGGGGATCGACGTGGCCGGTGTCTCCGCGGCACTCGACCTCACGACCGTCAACGGCGACGTGACCGTGGTCGGGTCCGGCCGCAAGGGCGCCGCCGTCCGGCTGGAGACCCGTAACGGATCCGTGCGGGCGCACACCCTGCGCGCGGGAGAACTGCACGCCACGACGGTGAACGGCGACGTGACGCTCGGCTGCGCCACCTCGCCGGACGGCGTCGGCGCCGTCTCCACCAACGGCTCGGTCCGGGTCACCGTCCCGCACGGCGCGCCCGCCTACCGGGTCGCGGCGACCACCGACAACGGCCGCCCGAAGGTCACCGTGCCCACCGGCGGCGGGGACGACGGCCGCAGCATGACGCTCACCACCGTCAACGGCGACGTCACGGCCCGGGTGGAGTAGACGCGTACCGGAGGCCGGGTGCTCAGGGCGCGACCGTGAGGGGCGCCCCGGTGGTCCGGTCCGACGACGGGCCGGTCTCCAGGAGGAGTTCGCCCGTCTCCACCGCCCGGCCGAGGTCCCGCGTCACCGAGGCGAGCGTGTCCGCGTCGACGGCGAACACGGCCTCGGCGCTCTCGCCCGGCCGCAGCGGGACGCGCGTGAACCCGCGCAGTTCCCGCGTCCTGGGCCAGGACGAGCCGCCCGACAGCCGCCGCACGTACAGCTGCACGGTCTCGGTCACCGGCCGGTCCCCCGTGTTGGTGACGGCGACCGTGCAGGTCAGGTCGGGCGCGCCCACGGACACGGCCGTACGCGACAGGCGCGGTGCGCCGTAGGACACCGTCGTGTACGACAGCCCGTGGCCGAACGGGTGGCGGGCGGAGGCCGGTTGGTCGACATAGCCCCGGTAGCCGTGGTCCTTGCCGTTGTAGAAGACGGGCAGGTGGGCCGCCGAGCGCGGGACCGAGACGGGCAGGCGCCCCTGCGGCTCGGCCCGGCCGAGGAGGACGTCGGCGACCGCCCGGCCGCCCCACGGCCCCGGGTACCAGGCGCTCAGCACGGCGCCCGCGGTGCCGGAGAGGTCCGGCAGGGCGTGCGGACGCCCCTGGACCAGGACCACGACGACCGGCGTGCCCGTGGCAGCCACCGCCTCGATCAGCCGCAACTGGCCCACCGGCAGGGTCAGTTCCGCCAGGTCGACGCCCTCGCCGCAGGTCATCCCGCCCGGCGTGGCCGAACCGACCCGCGCCGCCCCGTTGTCGTCGAAGGCCGTGGCGCCGTCGCGGGCGCTGGAGCCGCCCAGCACCAGTACGGCCACCTGCGCCCCGGCGGCCAGGGCGACCGCTTCGGGAAGCCCGGAGGAGTCGCCGCCGGTCAGCGCGCACCCGGCGGCATGGGTCACCTCGACGCCCTCGGGGACGGCCGCGCGGAGGCCCGCGAGGACGGTGACACCGGTCCCGGGCCGCTGGGGCGCGGMGTAGTCGCCGATCTGGTGCGGCACCGAGTCGGCGCAGGGGCCCAGCACGGCGATCCGCCGGGTGGTGGACGGCAGCGGCAGGGTGTGCCCGTCGTGTGCGAGCAGCACGACGCAGGCCCTGGCGATCCGCTCGCTCAAGTCCCTTACCGGCAAAGGCGTTTCGTGGACGGGACGCCCGGACGCGTACGGCTGCTCGAAGAGGCCGAGGCGGAACTTGAGCGCGAGGACCCGGGCGACGGCGGCGTCGAGCGCGGCCTCGGGCACGAGCCCACGGGTGACGGCCTCCGCCAGCCGGGAGTAGGCGGCGTCCCACAGGCTCAGGTCGCAGCCCGCCGCCAGCGCCATGGCGCCCGCGGTCACCGGGTCGCCCGTCAGGCGCACCAGGCGGTCGACGGCGCCGCCGTCCGCCATGACGATCCCCTCGTACCCCCACCGCTCGCGCAGGAGACCCGTCAGCAGGGACCGGTCGGCGACGCAGGGCAGGCCGTCCAGTTCGTTGTACGCGGCCATCACGCCCGCCGCGCCGGCCCGGACGCCCGCGCGCGCCGCCGCGAGGTGGATCTCGTGCAGTTCTCGCGGCCCGAGTTCGGTGGCCGCGCTGTTGCGCCCGCCGACCGTCGCCCCCTGCCCGGCGAAGTGCTTGAGGACGACCGCGGCGTCCGCCCTGCGCATGCCGCGCACCAGCGCCCCGGTGAACCGGGCCGCCAGGTACGGATCCTCGCCGAAGCACTCCTCGGCGCGGCCCCAGCGCGGGTCGCGCACCAGGTCCAGGGCCGACATCAGCGCGACATGGCCGCCGCGGGCCCGCAGTTCGGCGCCCGCCGCCTCGGCCGCGGCCTCGTACAGATCGGGGTCCCAGGTGGCGCCCACGGCGAGGTTCACCGGCAGGACCGTGCCGTCCAGGGCCTGGTGGCCGTGCGGCACCTCCTCCACGAACAGCACCGGCACACCCAGCCGGGTGTTCTCCACGACGTACCGCTGCACCTCGTCGGCGACCCGGGCGCCGTCGGCCGCCGTGATGCCGTCCGCGAAGCCCACGCCGGACCAGGGGTCGGCGCGCTGGAGCCCGTAGAGGGCGCCCATGCCGTCGTGGGCGGCGACCTCGGCCCGGAAGGCGTCGGTGAGCCGGTGCCCACCGGACGGCGTCCGCCCGTCGGGCCCTGCGGGAATCCGCTCGTACGCGTCCCAGCCGTACAGGCGCTGGTTGACCTGGCCGACCTTCTCCTGGAGCGTCATGCGGCCCAGCAGGTCGCGCACCCGGGCCCCGACCGGCGCGTCCGGGTCCCGGTGGAGGGGCCGGGTCACGTCAGCTCCAGGACGGCGACCCCGTACGGGGCGAGCCGCACGTCGGTGATCCGCTCGCCGGTGGACACGTCGTGCAGGGCGCCGGCCGCCCGCGGGCGTACGGTCAGCTCCTCGGGGGACTGGCTGACCAGCCACACGAAGCTCCGTCCGTCCTCGTGCCGCAGCAGGTCGGCCCCCACGTACGGGCTGTCCACCGTGACCGGGCGGACGGCGCCGGCGACCTCCGCGAGGGCCGCGTACAGCCGGTGGGTCTGCTCGGGGTTGACGTGTGCGGTGCGGGCGGCCATGTGCTCCAGCGGGTAGGTCGCGAGGACGGTCCGTCCCCGGCCCGTCGCGCGCACCAGCAGGGCGGGCCGGCCGTGCGCGTCCACGGCGACGACGCGGGCGTCGCGCGGGACGACCGGCAGGTAGGCGCGGCTGTCCTCGTTGCCCGCCACCGGGAAGGTGAGGGTCTCGCCCGCCGCGAGCGGCCCGAAGTCCTCGGTGAAGGTCATCTCCAGCACGTCGTCGGTGACGGGCTCGGCGACCCCGTACGACAGTTGCAGCTCGACCCCGAACAGGCCGTCGAGGTCGTCGAACCACGGGCCGCGCGTGCCGGGGTGCTCGCCGGAGCAGAAGGAGAGGTAGACCGTCGCGCCCTCCTCGGCCCGGCGGGCCAGCTCGCGCCGGGTGCGGGTGGTCAACTGCCGCGTGGCGGGCAGCAGATACAGCTTGGCGTGGCCGGGCAGGCCGTCGGCCTCGCGGACCAGCGCGGCCGGGAGGTCGGCGGCGCGCGCGGCGACGTACGCCTGGTGCAGCGAGGTGAAGATCAGCGGACGGTCGGCCGGCCTGCTGTACGGGTACCCGCGCTCCAGGAACGCCGGTACGACCAGGGCGGCGTCGGTGTCGGCGCGCGTGCAGCGGGGGAAGTCGACGGCCCGCAACACGTCGGCGAACTCCGCGAGTTCGAGCAGTGGGGCCTTCGGGGCGCCCTCGCCGTCCGTGATGCCGAAGTGCATCTCGAAGGGGTGGTGGTCGTACGGCGAGCGGTCCCACAGGTCGTCGTAGTCGGTGTTGTTCCAGGCGATCCAGCCGGTGGCCCCGCCCAGCAGGCTGTTGTGCAGGGTCTGCCGGTAGTAGATCCCGGCGTTCTCGGCGGAGACGGTGTCCGTGGACAGGCCGAACTCCTCCAGCACGACGGGCTGCCCGGTCACCGAGGCCAGCTCGCACTCGAAGGCGGCGCGGTGGTGCTGGCGGGGCCGGTCGGTGTCCGAGCGGTAGACGTGCGGGCCCACGAAGTCGACGTACTCGGCGGTGTCGCGCAGCGAGAAGCCGTTGTCGCGGCCGGTCACCTCGATGCCCCAGGCGCCGTCCCCGAGGGAGAGGGGCTGGGTGCCGCCCGCCGCCCGCACGGCGTTGCACAGGGCCTGTGCCCAGGCCGTGACGACGTCGGAGGAGGGCGGGTTCTCCTGGTAGATCCGGCCGTAGCCGGGCATCTCGTTGGTGACGAGCCAGCCGGTGACCGCGGGGTGGTCCTTGAAGCGGCGGGTCATCTGCGAGGCGAACCACGCCTGGCGGCCGACCATCCACACGTCCTCGTACAGGTCCCGTCCGCCGCGCCAGACGGGGTCCCAGTTCTCGCCGGACATGTGGCCGACGATGAAGGTCGGCACGGTGCCCATGCCCGCCTCGGTGTGCGCGTCGAGGAAGTCCGCGAAACGCTCGCACAGCGTCTCGTCGATCCGGTGCGGCTCGGGGTGGAAGTCGGGCCAGTAGAAGAAGGAGCGCGTCATGGTCAGGCCGTGCTCGCGCAGCACCCCCAGTTCCTCGCGGACCGTCTTCGGGTCGTAGTCGCGCCACATCAGGGGGCCGCCGGTGCGGGACCAGAAGTTGGCACCGAGCCAGGGCAGCACGGCGGGGTCGTGGGTCAGGTGGGCGCTGTGGCGTCGCATGGTCCTTGTGATCCTTCGGGGGATGAGGCTGAGGGGCTGTCAGTGGGGCGCGGGGCCCGTGGACTCGCGGACGACCAGCCGGGGTCTGCCGTCGAGCCGTCCGGCCTCGACGTCCTCGCCGCAGCGGGCGAGCAGGACCCGCGCCGCGGCGGCGCCGACGCGCTGCACCTGCTGGTCGACGGTGGTCAGCCGCGGATGGAGCCAGCGGCCCAGCGGCAGGTTGTCGTAGCCGACGACCGAGAGGTCGCGCGGGACGCGCAGCCCGGCCCGCTGGGCGGCCCCCATGCCGCACACGGCCATCGAGTCGTTGGCGTAGACGACGGCGGTGGGCCGGTCGGCGGTGGCCAGCAGCGCGTCGGTCGCCGCGACCGCCGACACCTCCGAGAAGTCGGTGTGCAGCACGGCGACCGGCCGCACCCCCGCGGCACGCAGGGCCGCGTCGAAGGCGCCGTGCCGCAGCCGGGTGTGCTGCAGCTCCTCGGGACCGGCCACGTACGCGATGCGCCGGTGGCCGAGCGCGAGGAGGTGGGCGACGACCTCCTCGACGCCGGCCCCCTGCCCTCCCAGGCCCACGCTCGGCACGGCCGCCGCGCGGTCCGGGGCGCCGAGCAGCACGGCGGGCAGGCCGAGCCGGGTCAGCAGCGCGGGCCGCGGGTCGTCGGTACGGGCGTCGGTGAGCACCGCGCCGTCCACCCGTCCCTCGGCGGCCAGCCGCTCGTAGAGGACGTTCTCCTCCTGCGCCCCCGCGACCAGGTGCAGCAGCAACCCGTAGCCGCGCGGGGCCAGTTCGCCCTCTATGCCGGTGATCAGCTCGCTGAAGTGCGGGTCCGCGCCCAGCACGTCGGTGGGGCGCCGCACGACCAGGGCGAGCGTACGGGTGCGGGCGCTGCGCAGGGCGGCGGCGGGCGCGCTGGGCGACCAGCCCAGTTCCAGGGCGGTGTCCAGGATGCGGCGGCGGGTCGCCGGGGACAGCCGCCCCTTGTCGTTGAAGGCCTGCGACACGGCCGCGGTGGACACCCCGGCGGCCGCCGCCACGGCCTTGATGGTGGGGCGCCTGCCGCCGGGCCGCGCGAGGCCTTCCGGTTCGCCGGTCGGCGTGCTCACATCTTCACCGCCCCGCTGACGAGCGCCTGCTGCATGCGCTTCTGCAGCAGCGTGTAGACGACCCACACCGGGACGAGGGTGAGGACCGTGCCCGCGGTGAGGACGCCGTAGTCGGTGCCGGTGATCGACTTCAGGGTGGGCAGGGCGACCTGGACCGTGCGCTGCGCGGGGTCGGGCCCGATGATCACCAGCGAGTACAGGTACTCGTTCCAGAAGGTGAGGAAGTTCAGCAGCAGGACGGTGGCGATGCCGGGCATGCACATCGGGACGTAGACGTGCCGCAGGACCGCGAACGTGGACGCGCCGTCCATGCGGGCGGCCTCCTCCATCTCCTTCGGGATGGTCCGCATGAACTGCACCAGGATCACCACGGACAGCGGCATCGCGGTCGCGGGCAGGAACAGCACCATGAACGTACGGGTGTGGAAGAGGCCGGTCGCCGCGGCCAGCAGGAACGTCGGGAACAGCGCCGCGAAGGTGGGGACGAGGAAGCCGAGCGAGAACACCTTCTCCACGGCCGAGGCCAGCCGGCCGGTGGACCTCGCGAGCGCGAACGCCGCGGGCAGCGCGAGGCCCAGGGTCAGGACGAGCGCGAGGACCGTCACCAGCGCCGAGTTGACGACGGCGAGCCCCAGGTCGGCGCTGTCGAAGGCGGTGCGGAAGTTGCCGAACCCGAAGGAGGTGGGCAGGGCGAAGGGGTGCGCGAAGATCTCGTCGTTGGTCTTGAAGGCCGAGGCGAGGAAATAGTAGAGCGGCACGATCAGCAGGACCGCGTAGGACCACACCAGGACGTGAGCGGGCAGCCAGCGCTTGCCGAGCTTCATGGTGAGCGGCTCCGATCAGTAGTTCTGGCGGAATGCGCGGCGGATGGCGAGCAGTCCGACGAGCCCGGCGAGGAAGAGGACGACGCCCACGGTCTGGCTGTAGCCCAGGTCGGCCGCGATGAACGCCTTCTGGTAGACGAGGAACGACAGGGTGGTGGACGAGCTGCCCGGGCCGCCCTGGGTGAGCAGCAGGACGTGCTGGGCGGACCCGAAGAGCGTCCACAGGAACTGGAGCATCGTCACGACGCCGACGTAGTCGCGGATGACGGGGAAGTGGACGAGCCACATCGTGCGCCAGTGCCCGGCGCCGTCGAGCTGGGCGGCCTCGCCGAGCTCGTCGGGCACGCTGCCGAGCCGGGCCGCGAACAGCACGGCGGTGAAGCCGATCCCGGCCCACACGTCGAGCGCGATCAGACAGGCCAGCGCGGTGGACGGCGAGGCCAGCCAGGCGTCGGTCAGCGAGCCGAGGCCCACGGACTCCAGGGCGCCGTTGGCGAGGCCGTCCGGCGACAGGGCGGCGTAGAAGACCATGGCCTTCGCCGGCGTCGAGATGAGCCCCGGGATGAAGAGCAGGTAGCGGATCACCCGGTGCCCCGGCGGCTTCTGCGCGACGTAGTAGCCCAGCATGTAGGCGCACACGATCATGACCGGCAGGGCGACGGCCAGCTGGACGGCGGTGTTGCGCACGGCGTCCCGGAAGACCGGGTCGCCGAGGACGGTGCGCACGTTGCCGAGGCCGGCGAACGACACCGGCTGCAGCATGCCCGGCCAGTGCAGGACCGCGACCACGAAGATGGCGATCAGCGGGCCCACCATGAACACCAGGTACCAGACCAGGGCCGGCACGGCGAGGACGGTGCCGCCCTGCCGGGGCGACCGCCGGACGGCGGCGGCGGACGGCGGGCCGGGGCGGCGGACCGTGGTGTCGCCCGGTGGGGGCGTCAACGTCGTCATGCGGTGACTCCGATGGACTGGGGCGCGGGACGCGGAGGACACGCGGGGCACGGGGG
>NZ_VDFC01000019.1:14739-39282 GCF_008369065.1 Streptomyces apricus
GAGCACGGGGGAGGGGGCGGCGGGAGGCTCATGCGGAGCGGTACGCGGCTTCGAGCGCGGCACGGACCCGCGCGGCGCTCGTGCCGCGGGTGAAGGACGTACTGGTCGCGGTGATGAGCGGCTGGGTCGCCGCGGGCGGGACGTACACGTCGGGCAGCAGGACCTGGCTCACGTCGTCCCCCAGCCGCTGGGCGGCCGCCACCAGCGGGAAGTCCTTGCTGACCGTGCCGGAGCGCAGCGCCATGTCCCGGCCGCTCTCCCGGATGAACCGGGACACGGTGTCGGGGCGGTACATGAACCGCAGGAACCTCTCCACGGCGTCGATCTTCTTCGTGCCGTTCGGGCTGATCCAGAACCCGATCAGGGTGTACGTCCGCAGGATCGTCGGCAGCTTGTGCGCGGCGCCCTCGGCGAGCGGCCAGCCGCCCACGTCCGTACGGCGCGCGACGGCGTCTGGCACCTTCGCGAGCGCCGACGACATCGCCGACTGGACGGCGGCGGCCTGCGTGTTGTACTGCGTGGTCATCAGGTCCGAGGTCAGGCCCTGCGCCTTGTCGACGAAGACCCCGGCGTCGCGCAGCGCCACGAAGTACTCGATGCCCTCCTTCGCGCCCCTGCTGCCGCTGAAGTCGCCGGTGGAGTAGACGTGGCGGGCCTCGTCCTCGGTGAGGAAGGTCTGGACGACCTGGGCGAGGAGCTTCTGCCCGGTCCAGTCGTTGCCGCCGGTCGTGACCGGGCCGATGCCCTTGGCGCGCAGTCTGCGCGCCGCGGCGATCAGCTGGTCGCCGGTGACCGGGATCTCGTCCACGCCCGCCCGGTCGAGGAGCGCGCGGTTGTAGGCGACCGGCCAGTTGGTGGCGAAGTACGGGAAGGCCCGCAGCCTGCCCTTGCCGTCGGTCCAGGCGTCCAGGGCCACCGGCAGCACCCGCTCGCGCAGCCCCCAGTCGGCCATGTAGTCCTTGACGTCGACGGTGGCGCCGACCTCCGTCCAGGCCAGCGTCTTGTCGTAGAGGTTGACCATGACCACGTCCGGCTCCTTGCGGGCCAGCCGGGAGGTCTCGTAGACCTGCGCGAGGTCGTCGCCGTTGACGAGGTTCTTGACCTTGAGTCCCGGGTTCTCCTCGCGGAAGCGGTCCAGTGCGGCCAGGTAGGTGGGCGAACCGGGCGCGGTGGTGCCCAGCTGGCTGTGCACCACGAGCGTGTCGGGGTCGGAGTCCGCCGCGGCCAGCGCGGAACAGCCGGACAGAGCGGGCAGGGCGGTCGCGGCGAGGCCGGAACCGGCGGCGAGGAAGCCGCGCCGAGTCAGCGGTGGGCGCACAGCGGGGTGTCTCCAACCATGGCGGTTAACGGGTGGTTAATCGATGTACCTGCGGAAGTGCGAGGACTTTAGGAGGGGTTTCGCGTGCGGTCAAGACCCGACGGAGGGGAAGGGGAGACAGGGGGTGCGCTCTTGACAGGGGCGCCCACCCGCGACGTACGTTCGTCGCGCAACCGTGTGCCGTTCCCACCGGCAGCACCGGATGCCGATGCCGGGACCGACGGAGGAGTCACGTTGAGGGCGTCATCGAGGGCGTCGCACCCGAGGCCGGTCCGCGGCGCGGTCGCGCTGCCGGCGCAGGCCTGGACGAAGCGCCGGCACGTCGACCTGTGCCGGACGCACGCCGCGCTCTGTAGCTGACCCCTCGGCCCGGAACGGCCCTCTTCGTTCCGGCTTCCCCGCCCGCCTGCCCGGCGGGCCCGTGTGCCCGTACCCCCTCACCCCTCTGTGCCCGTGTCCCGGTCCGGCCGTGTTCCGGTCCGTCCACGCGCCCGTGCGTACGCGTGCCCCTGTGTACGCGTGCCTGTGGTGTACGCGTGCCTCCGTGTACGCACGCCGTCCCAGCTCGCCCCTCCGCCGGCCGTAGTGGTCCGGCACCCCTCGCCTGTCACCCGTCACCGGGTGGGATTGGACGATCCGTGAGCGCAGAACGCCCCAGGACCCTGAAGACCGTCACCGGAGCCGGTGGCACGTCGGAGACCTACGACCTGGCCATCGACCCGACCCGGTCCACCCTGGACACCGCCGTGAAGGTGGCGAAGCTCGCCGAGGCCGCCAGGATCGACGCCCTGTTCACCGCCGATCTGCTCAGCTTCGACGCGCAGGGCCCCATCGGGTCGCAGGAGCCGCTGGTCTTCGTCTCGGCGCTGAGCCAGGTGACGTCGAGGATCGGCCTGATCGCCACCGTGTCGAGCACGTTCCAGCACCCGTTCAACCTGGCCCGCCTGTTCGGAACCCTCGACCACGTCAGCAACGGGCGGGCCGCCTGGAACCTGGTGACCTCCTCGATCGGCGAGGAGAACTTCGGACCGGGTGAGCTGCCCGGCCCCGAGGAGCGGTACGCGCGCGCGGCGGAGACGCTGGACGTGGTCAACGCGCTGTGGGACAGCTGGGAGCCCGGTGCGCTGACCGTCGGCGCGGACGGGAAGGCGGTGCTGCACCGCGACCGGGTGCACCCGATCGACCACGCGGGCCGGTTCTTCACCGTGGCGGGCCCGCTGAACATCCCGCCGCTGCCGCAGCGCCGCCCGGTGCAGATCCAGGCGGGGCAGTCCGAGGCGGGGAGGGCGCTGGGCGCCCGGTACGCCGAGATCGTCTTCACCTCCCTGCCCACCCTCGACGTCGCGCAGGACTTCACCCGTAAGATCCGCGCCCAGGCGGAGGGGTTCGGCCGGGCCGGCGGACTGCCCCTGATCTTCAGCTCCTTGCACGCCACCTACGGCGCCACCGAGGAGGAGGCGCGGCGGCTCGTACGCGAGAGGCACGAGGCGATCGACTTCGAGCGGGGTCGCGCCCAGGTCGCCGACATGCTCGGTGGCGGGGTCGACCTGTCGGAGGTCCCGCTGGACGCGAAGCTGCCGGAGAGCCTGCTGCCCGACGTCACCTCGGTGCACCGCCGCCGCGGCCGGGTCGAGATCTTCGCCGGGTACGCGCGCCAGGGCTACACGCTGCGCGAACTCGTCGTCGCCGCCCAGGACACCGGGCACTGGGCGGCCGCGGGCACGCCCGAGCAGCTCGCCGACGCGGTCGAGGAGCGGTTCCGCGCGGGGGTGCTGGACGTCATCACGCTGAGCGGTCTGGCGGACCCGCGCCAGCACGACTTCGCCGTGAACGGCCTGCTCCACGAGCTGCGCAAGCGGAAGATCGTCGCGAGCGACTACACGGGGACGACGCTGCGGGAGAACCTGGGCCTGGAACTGCCGGCGCGCACCTCGGCGGCTGTACGGGTCTGACCGAGCCGGGCCTGTCCGGACCGGGCGGGCTCGCTCCGGACCGGGCCGGACCGGGCTGGGTCGCTCTGGACCGGGCTGGGGCGCTCCGGTTGAGCTGACCTGCCCGGTCCGGCCCGGTCCGTGTGCGGGCGCCTCTCAGGGGAGGGGCCAGTTGCGCAGGGCGGCGTCGGCCAGTTCCTGGAGCTCGTCGCGGTCGACGCCGCTCGCGGCCTGGACGGCGATGCCGTGGGCGAGGGTCGTGACGTAACGGGCCAGGAGTCCGGGATCGGCGTCCGCCGGGAGGTCGCCCTCGTCGACGGCCCGCCGGAACCGCTCCCGGACGACGGAGTACCCCCCGTTGCGCCAGGCGACGAGGAGGTCGCGGATCTCCTGGCCGGAGTCGCTGACGGTCAGGGCGCCCTGCACGCCCAGGCACCCGTGCGGGCCGGCCGGGCGGGTGGTGGTCCGCACGGTGCCCGCCAGGATCGCGGTGGCGACACCGAGGGCGGTCGGCTCCTCCAGGGCCTCGGCCAGGTAGGCGCTCGGGCCCTCGTCGTAGCGCTCCAGGACCTTGCGGAACAGCTTCTCCTTGTTGCCGAAGGCCGCGTACATGCTCGTGGTGGAGATGCCCATCGCGTCCGTCAGACAGGCGGTGCTGGCGCCCTCGTAACCGTGCTTCCAGAAGACCAGCATGGCGCGCTCCAGGGCCTCGTCGGGGTCGAAGCCCCGCGGCCGGCCGATGGGGCCGCTCTGTTTCCTCTCCATCCGGCCAGCCTACCTCTTCTGTAGCGAACGCTGCGGAAGTGCTACGGTCGACTTCTGCAGCGACCGCTACAGAAGTCGGGCCCACGGAAGGGTCACTCATGTCCGACAGCGCTCTGCGTGCGTTCTACCTGCGGTATCTCCGGGCGCTCAACGCCCACGAGTTCGGCGGTATGGACGAGTTCATCGACAACCGGACCACTCTGAACGGCGAGCCGGCCACCCGTGACGACCTCGTCTCGGTCCAGAAGCACGACGTGGACGCGGTCCCCGATCTCCACTGGGAGCTCAAGGAACTGCTCTTCGACGGGGACCGGCTGGCCGCGCGGCTGGTCAACACCGGCACCCCGGTGAAGGAGTGGCTCGGGGTGGCTCCCACCGGGGCCTCGTTCGAGATCGTCGAGTACGCCGTCTACCAGGTCCGCGACGGGCGGTTCGTGCACATGACCGCCTTGCACGACGCGGGCGAACTCCGCCGGCAGCTGACCGCCTGATCAACCTTGACTTCTGATTTCTGACTTCTGACCACTGACCTCTGAACGACCGGCTCATCTGTCGGCCGATTCCAGGGGTCCGCCCGAAGCGCGAGGACACACCATGACCATCACACTGATCACCGGGGCCAACAAGGGCATCGGCTTCGAGACGGCCGCACAGCTCCTGGAGTCCGGCCACGTCGTCTACATCGGCGCGCGGGACGCCGAGCGGGGAGAGAAGGCCGCGGCGGCACTCGGCGCGCGGTTCGTGCAGCTCGACGTGACCGACGACGCGTCGGTGAGCAATGCGCTGGCGACGATCGACGCGGCCGAGGGCCGGCTCGACGTCCTGGTGAACAACGCGGGCGTCCTCGCGGACGGAGTCGCCGACGGTCCCACGGCACTTCGGGCCTTCGACACCAACGCGGTGGGAATCGTGCGGGTCACGGAGGCGGCGCTTCCCCTCCTGCGCAGGTCGTCGAACCCGACCGTGGTCAACGTGTCGAGCAGTGCCGGATCGTTCTGGGCGGTGACCAATCCGGACCGGCCTGAGTCCGGTCTGCCCCTGGCGCTCTATTCCGCCTCGAAGGCGGCGGCCACGATGCTCACGGTGCAGTACGCGAAGTCGCAGCCGGGCATCAAGTTCAACGCGGTCGAGCCCGGCACCACCGCGACGGACATGACCGCGGCGTTCGGCATAGGGAGGACGCCGAGCGAGAGCGCCCGGGTCGTCGTGCGTTTCGCGACGCTCGGCACGGACGGGCCGACAGGGACCTTCCAGGACGAGAACGGGGACGTGCCCTGGTAGTGGTGGTAAATCGGGTCCGGTGATGAGTTTTCGCCTCCGCGTCCGTCACACCTGAAGAGACACGGCGAGGCGGAGGGATGACGTGATGGGTGCGGACACGCAGCTGGAGGAACCGAGTGCGAGCGGGCCAGGTGTGAGCGGACTGGGCGAGGTCGGCGAAGCGGCGTTCTCGGGGCTGGCGGAGCGGCACCGGCGGGAGCTGCACGTGCACTGCTACCGGATGCTCGGGTCGTTCGAGGACGCCGAGGACACCGTGCAGGAGACGTTCCTCCGTGCCTGGCGGCGCCGGGAGACCTTCGAGGGGCGGTCGACCTTCCGGGCCTGGCTGTACCGGATCGCCACCAACGCCTGTCTGGACCTGCTCGCCAAGTGCCGTCCGGAGCCCGCGATCGGCGGTGAGGTGCCGTGGCTGCAGCCCTACCCGGACCGGCTGCTCGACGAACTGCCCGCGGGCGGCGCGGACGAGCCGGAGGCCGTCGCCGTCGCCCGGGAGACGATCGAGCTGGCGTACCTGGTCGCGGTCCAGCACCTCGCGCCGCGCCCGCGGGCCGTGCTGATCCTGCGGGACGTGCTCGGACGGCCGGCGAAGGACGTCGCGGAGATCCTGGGGGACTCCGTCAACTCCGTGAACAGCGCGCTGCAACGGGCCCGCGCCGGTATGCGCGAGCACCTGCCCGCCGAGCGGCAGGACTGGACCGGGGGCGCACCGGACGCCGGGACGCGTGAGCTGGTGCGCCGCTACACCGACGCCAGCGTGGCCACGGACATCGACGCGTTGGCCGCACTGCTGCGGGACGACGTCCGTTGCTCGATGCCGCCCACGCCGGGTCTGCAGATCGGCCGCGAGGCGGTGGTGGCGGACTGGGCGGGGAGCGGCTTCGTGGGCATGAAGGGCCTGCGCGCCGTGCCCACCTCGGTGAACCGCCAGCCCGCCGTGGCCTTCTACCTCTGGCGCGAACGGGAGGGCGCGTACCTGCCGCTGACGATCGACGTCCTGCGCGTCACCGGCGGGGCGATCACCGAGATCACCACGTTCCACGAGGACCGTTTCCCGCGCCTCGGCCTGCCGGAGCGCCTGCCGGCGGACGGCGCGGAGTAGTCCTGGCGCGGTTGCCCGAGTGGTCGCCGGTGCCAGCCATGACGGTTCCTCAGGTGGTGGCGGTGACCACCACGCTCGTGGAGACCGCGGCGACGGTCCGCAGCACCGCGGCGTTCACCGCCTCGGCGCCCCAGCTGCGCTGTTCCAGCTCCTTGGCGCGCCGGTACACCTTGCCCGACCACGGGATCGTGCGGTGCAGGGTGGGCAGCGTGCCGCTCGCGGAGAGGAGTCCGGCGACCGCCGCGGTCCGGTCGTCGGGCTCTTCGCCGTCGACCAGCGCGGCGCGGACCCTCGCCGTCACGGCCTCCTTGTGGGAGGTGTCCGCGGCGGTCGTCGCCGTCGTCCGGAAGACCCCCAGCGTCCTCCTGCTCTCCTGGCGCAGCATGCCCCGCTCGACGAGCCGTTCGAGGACGGGCTTGCGCAGGTCGCCGCCGATCGCGATGAGCAGGCTCTGCACGCCGCGCTCCCGCTCGGCGATCTTCTCGTGGGCCGTGCGGAGCAACGGGTCCGAGGGCTGCTTCCCGGTGACGGCGCGCACCTTCGCACCGGCGAGCCCCTGCTTCCCGTCGACCTCGACGTACCCGCCCAGGCCCAGCTCCACGAGGACCGCGCCGCCGAGGGCGTAGAACAAGGTGCCTTCGCCCGCGATCGTCCCCGACCTGTCGTCGAACATCATCAGCAGCAGGTCCTCGACGATCAGCGTGTCGTTGCGCATGGTCCCTCTTCCGGACGTCGGCGGAGCGGCCCGGTGCGGGCCCTTGTCCCCAGTCTGTTCCGGGCGCAGGGCATGCGGGCAGAGCGCCCTGTCACCGATGTCGATGACAAACGTCATGGAGCCGGTGCCGGAATGTCACACCGCTCCCAGCCTTCACCGGCAGGGGAGGGCGCGGCGCCGTCAGCCCGCGTAGGGCCCGCGTACGACGCTGTCGCCCGAGTGGTCGGGTTTCCCGTTGTAGGGCTGCACGGAGACGTCGACCACCGAGTACTCGCCCAGGTCGATCGTGTCCGGCACGGGCAGGTCGGCGTGGCCGTCGGGTCCCAGGACCCCCATGGAGACCAGCTTGGTGTGCGTGCGGTCCATGAGCCAGACCTCGAAGTACCCGGAGTTGCGGGGCAGGCCCTTGACCGTGATGTCGAGGGTCCGGTGGCCGCTGCCGCCGCTCAGGCGGGCGTAACCGGCCGAGCTGGCCCGCAGGGAGTCGAGCCGGCGGCCTTCGGCCGACGCGCTCTCGGTGGTGCGGTCGTGGGTGGCCCACCAGGTGATGCCGCTGCCGGCGGCGGCGCCGAGCAGCGCGGCGCACGCGGCGAGCGCCACCGCCAGGCGGCTGATCCGGCGCGGCCGCGGCACGGCGTCCTGCGGTGTCACGGACGGGCCGCTGACGGCGGTCGGCCCGGACCCCGCGGAGGCGTCCCGGCCGGTGCGGTCCGCACCGGCCGGCGCCCCGCCCGGACCGTCGCCGGAGGTGTCCTCGTCCGTACCGGCGCCGCCCTGCCGCGCGGAGATGCCCAGCTCGTCGGCGATGGAGTCCCACAGGCCGGGGGGCGGAGTGAGCAGCTCGTGGTCCGGGATCACAGGTGTCCTGACCGTCGAGACGACATGGCGCAGGGCGTCGAGCTCTCGCGTGCACCGGGCGCATCCGCGCACGTGCTCCGCGGAGGAGGGGGACGGGTCCTCCCCTATCGCCATCAGTGCCAGCGTCTCGTCATCCGTGTGCTTCACCGTCCACCTCCAACCGGTTCTTCATGCGCATCAGCCCGCGTCGCGTCTGGCTCTTGACGGTGCCGAGCGGCAGACCGGTGCGCTCGGCGATCTGCGCCTGGGTGAGGTCCTCGTAGAAGGCCAGTCTGAGCACCGTCTGCTGCTGTTCGGGAAGCCTGTCGATCTCATCGGTGAGGAGAACGTAGTCCAGGACGGAGTCCGCGGAGGAGACCTGCTGCGGATCGGTCCCCGCTGCCGCCGCGGCCGTGACCGCTTCCACGTCTCTGAGGTGCCGGGAGCGCCGGGTGAGGGCGTCGATCACCTTCTTGTGGGTGATGCCCATGATCCAGGTCTTGAGCGATCCGCGGTGCGGGTCGTACCCCTTGCGGCCCCGCCACGCCCCGACGAAGACCTGCTGGGTGACGTCCTTGGCCTCCTCCGCGTCCCCCAGCCTGCGGAACACCACGGTGAAGACGAGCGCGCCCCAGCGGCGGTACGCCTCGCTCAGGCACGACTCGTCGCCTTCGGCGAAGCCGCGGCCCACGTACTCGTCGGGGACGGAGGTCACGGCCGCCACACTAGCGGCCAGCACCTCGGAGCCACCCCATATCGGCCTCACTCGGGTGCCTCCACGGCCGTGACGACCAGATTCCGCTGGTAGCCGCCCTTGTCCGGGAGGTAGGGCCCGGCACAGGTGATCAGGGTGAGGACCCCGGGCCCGTCCCTGCGGAACGCCTCCGACTCCGCCAGGTCCTGCTTGGCGACACTGCGCCGGGCGGCGACGCGGTACTCGACGCTGCTGCCGTCCGCGCGCCGCACCAGCACCCGGTCGCCCCGCCGTACGTCGCCGAGCGCGACGAGGACGCCCAGGCCCCGGCCGTCGGAGTCGACGTGGCCGACCACGACCGAGGAGCCGCTCGGTTCCCCCGGGGCGGGCGAGAAGCGGTACCAGCCCACCCGGCCCGGGTCGTCGGGGACCTCCACCTGTCCGTCGCCGGCGACCCCCACCGGGTCGATCGGCGCCCGCACGCCCAGCCGGGGCAGCGACAGCCMCCGCGGTTCCGGCGCCCGCCCCGGGACCGCCGTCGCGCCGGGGGAGTCCCTGTCGCCGGCGGGCTTTTTGGATACGCCCTCCCGCGCCGGGGCGGACCCGGCGGAGGCGCCGCCGCCCGGCACGGCGCCGAAGTCCCCGGTGCCCGAGCCGCCGGGCCAGGCACCGGCGGTCAGCACGACGGAGGCGACGAGTCCCACGAGGGCGACGGCCAGCCCGGCGAGCAGCGCTCTGTGCGACGAAGGCTTGCTCATGCAGAACTACCTCTTCACCGATACGGAAGGAGAGCGGTGCGCCGCCGTCGCAGGGGCGTCGACGGCGGCGCACCGGTCGCTGCGTGCCTCAGCGGGCAGCGGTGCGCAGCCTGAACAGCACGCCCGCGACGCCCAGTACGGACACCGCGCCCAGGGACAGCGCGCCGAGCGGCAGGCCCTCGTTGTGTGCCGCGGCCTCGCCGTTGCCACCCGCGGGGACTCCGCCGGGCGCCGAGTGCATGCCGGTCAGGGTCTGCGTCTTGAGCGCGAGGTCCTTGTCCTCCGCGCTGCCCCAGGCGTAGACCACGGTGTTGGTGCCCTCGGCCAGGTTCAGGTCGGCCGGTCCGATCGCCACGGTGTCGGTGCCGGCCAGTACGACGTCGGCGGAGACCTCACCGGCGGCGACCTCGCCCTTGGCCTCCTTAGGGTTGGACAGATCCTTGAAGACGGCCGTCTCGTCGGCGCGGACGTCGACCGCGGGCGCGGCGGCGACATGACGTACCGTCAGCCGTGCCTTCCCGGCGGGGACCTTGGACGTGTCGTTGACGAACGCGTCCAGCGCCGGCTCCCCTTCGGCCGTCAGGTGGGCCACCAGGGTGGCGTTCGCCCCGGCGGGCACGTCGACCTTCTTCTCGATGGCGGGCTTGCCGTCCGGGCCCTCCCCGTCCTTGAAGACCTTGATGTCGTAGGAACCGGCGGCCAGCTTCATCGGGTCGGTGAGCGTGCCCGGCTCGAAGTCGGGGAGCAGCTCCTTGTCGCCCGCGTACACGTCCACCGTCAGGCCGGGCACCGCGTGGAGCACCGACACGGTGGCCTCGTCACCCGCGGCCTGCGGCTGGGCGAGCGCGGGAGCACCGGCGGTGACGGACAGGACGACGGCGACGCCGGCGGTCAGGGCCGCACCCGAAGCACGAGTGATCATGACGATCTTCCCTTCGTTCGAGGTCTGTGGAGCCTGTGGGGACGCATTCCGCCGGCTGTGCACGCTTGGTTTCGTGCGGGCACGGATTTTTTTCGGCGGGCGGAGGTGCGCACCCGGCCGCATCGACCGCGTCACAGGGCCCGGGAACGGTCGGCGTCCGACACCTGCGCGGCCTGACCTGCGGGTCGGCCCCGGCCGGCCCCACGCCACCCCCGGCACGCGAGTGGGATTTTCACACGTATTGTTGAAGGCGCACCCGAACGAAGGCAGAGCGTACTGTGTTCCAGGAGACCCCCATCTACAGTCGGCTCGTCGCCGAGCGCGGGGACATTCCCCAGCAGGTACGCGCGGACGCCGACCGCCTGCTCCGCGACCTGGAGCAGGTCATGCGCTCTCCCACCGCTTCCGGACTGCTGGCCCGGCCGAACCTCTCCGACCGCAGCACCCCGCCCGCCACCCGGTGAGCACCACCCACCCGGGCCGGTCGTTTCCGGCGGGACCCCCGATCAAGGGTTGCCGGTGGGGGAGGCCAGCGGAGCGCGGGCCGCGGTGACCCTGAGGAAGTCGAGCTGTTCCGCGGAGGGCGTTCCGGCCGCCGCGGTGTAGGCGACGATCCTGAGGTCCGACCCGGGCACGGTGAGGATGTCGCAGTCGAGGGTGATGTCCCCGACGGAGGGATGGGTGACGGTCTTGCGGTCGTGGCCGAGCGCGCCCGCGGCGCCCTGCGACCAGAGCTGCGCGAAACGCGGACTGCGGCCGGCGCACTCCTGGACGAGTCCGCGCAGGCGGGGGTCGTCCGGGAAGGCGCCCTGGGTGGCCCGCAGATCGGCGACGAGCGCGGCCTCCAGGGCCTCCCGGCCGCGTTCGGACCGGGGCAGAGGGACGGAACCGGGCTCGGACAGGAACGTCTCGCGCACCAGGTTGCGCTGATCAGCGGGGGGCTGAGCCGGCTCTCCGAACAGTGCGGCCCACAGCCCGGTGCACGTGATGAGCGTCCAGTCCGCGGTGAAGACGGCCAGCGCCTCGCGGGTGAGGGCGGCGAGCAGGCGTTGCACGCTGGGCGGGATGTGCGTGGAGATGTGCCCCGAGCCCGGCACGGGCAGGTGCGCGAGACGGTAGAGGTGGTCCCGTTCGGACGCTTCCAGCTGCAGGGCGCGGGCCAGCGCCGCGGCGACCTGTTCGGAGGGGCGGCTGGCGCGTCCCTGTTCCAGGCGGACGAGGTAGTCCACGGAGAGTCCGGCCAGCGCGGCGAGCTCCTCGCGGCGCAGACCCGCGGCCCGGCGCCTGCCGGTGGCCGGCAGGCCCACGTCGGCGGGTGCGAGCCGGTCGCGCCAACGGTGCAGCGCCGTGCCCAGCTGGTTCTGTTCCTCGGTCACCGTTCCAGTATCACTGCCCGGCCCGGAGCCAGGGTGGTACTGCCGTTCCTACCGTTGTCCGTTGCCCTGGTTGCGGCCCTCGCCCCGACCGACAGTGGGCGTAACAGACGGCGCGGCTCGCCCTCGGCGCCCTGACCGTCACGAGCCGCTGTCCGCACCGGCCGTCCCAGGAGTTCACCGTGTCCAAGGAGCACCCCGTGTCCGAGAAGTCACCGCAGAGCCAGGAAATCGTCGTCGTGACCGGAGCGTCGACCGGGATGGGCGCGGCCACCGCACGGGAGATGGCCCGCCGCGGATTCCACGTCCTCGCCGGCGTGCGCCGCGACAGCGACGGCGAGGCCCTCCTCGCCGCCGGCATCGAGCCGGTGCTCCTGGACATCACCGATCAGGAGCACATCGCGGCGCTGGTGGCACGCATCGACCACGACCCGCACCACCGCCCCGTGCGGGCGTTGATCAACAACGCCGGCCTCCCCTGCGCCGGGCCGGTCGAAGTGGTGCCGCTCGACGCATGGCGGCGCGTGTTCGAGGTGAACGTCTTCGGGACCGTCGCGCTCACCCAGGTCCTGCTCCCCGCGCTGGTGCGCAGCAAGGGCCGCGTCGTCAACATCAGCTCGATGAACGGCAAGGTGTCCATGGCGGGTTACGGCGTGTACGCCAGCAGCAAGCATGCCGTGGAGGCGCTCAGCGACGCCCTGCGCAGCGAGGTGGCACCGTACGGGGTGCAGGTGGTGATCGTGGAGCCGGGCGGCGTCAAGACCGAGATGGCCCGCGTCGGACTCTCCGGCCTGAGCGGTCTCACCTCCCGGATGACCCCGGAACAGACCGAGCGCTACGGCGCCTTGACGCAGGCGATTCCCTCCCATGTCGCCGCGTTCACCGAGGCCGGCGCGACCTCCGACGCCGCGGCCCGGAGGATCGCCAAGGCCGCGACCGACCGCAGGCCCCGCACCCGCTACACCATCGGCGCGACGGCCGCCTTCCTCATCCGCGCCGCCGCCCTCCTGCCCGACCGGGTTCTCGACCGGATGACGATGTCCGACCTGCGCAAGCACTACCCCGACAAGTCCGGGTCCGGGCGGGCCGTTGCAGGGCAGCACGCCTAGACCCTGTTCCCCGTCCCTCACGGAATTCCACGTTCGCCTCACCCCGCAGAACACGGTTTCAGCGTGCGGCTTTTCCGGCGCACGCTGACCAAATGCCGTCTCACCGCCGCGGGACGGGCCCCGGCATGCTGATCCGGGACGACCGGCAGTTGTGAGATCGGGGGCAAAGCAGTGACGCGAGGCAAAGGGGATACGCATCTTTTCCATGGGGGAGCCGCGTCGAATACGGCTTCCTGGAACGCGCGAGCCGGATGGCTGCTGAAGTCGCACCGGCTTCGGCACGAAGAACCGAATGTGCGTACCGGCGCTTCGTTCGGGTCCCTGTTCGGGGCCGATGAGCGTGATCCGTGGGTGGTCAGCGCGAGCACCGTCTCACGATGGGAGAACGGGACGGTTCCCCTGCCGCGCAAGGCGGTTCCCCGTTACGAGAAGGTGCTGGGTATGGCTCCGCATTCGCTGCTCGCGGTGATCGAGACCGTGGCCCGCTATCAAGGGGGCCACAGTGCGGACGCCTTTGTGAACGACATTTCCCCCCGCCGCCAGGAGAACGGGCGCAACTCCCGGAATCTGGACGTGTTACTGGACAAGATCCTCGACGGCGAGCGCATGTCGGGTGATGAATGGGACGCGCTGACAGCCGAGTTGACGAGCAGTCCTGTTCCCATTGCGCCCGCGCGCATACGCAGGGCTGTCACCGAGCGTCTGCTGGAAGAGACATTGGTTTCGTCGGGCCTGCCGTGGATGCGGCGGTTCGAGGCACTGAGCCGTCTGCTCGCCGATCCCGGCTGGGCCCAGGACGCTGTGGCGGCCTGTGCGGACGTCGGATGCCAGAAGAATCATGTCGGCCTGATCGAGGCCCTGTGCGCACTGGACGGCAGCTCACATCCTGATGCGGCACGGCATGTCCTGCGTCAGCTGCGCGCTCCCACCAACGCCGACAGCTTCCACGGAGCGCTGCTGGCGTGCGTACGCAAGGTGCAGCGGCGGCATTTCGACCGTACGCAGCTCGCCGGGATCCTGCATGTGGTCGCCGATCTCCTGCGGGACCCCTCCGCGGAACTTGAGACGCTGGAACTGGCGGCGTTGCTGCTCCCGCGATTACCCGCCTCGCAGCGCTTCGCCGCCGCGCTGAACCGTACCGCCGCAGGCCGGACGGAGACCCGGCACATCATCACCCACCAGCTTCTCACCGATCCCGTCACGGCGAGGATCTCCGTCGCCCGTCTGCTCGGCCGCATGGCGCTGGACGCCGATCCGCCACGGGTGGTGGCCGTACTGCGTGACCTCCTCGACGACGTCCTGCACCATCCTGTTTCGGATGTGCGGCTGTACAGCGCGATGCTGCTGCGGGCGAGCCCGTACAGGGAGACGTCGGCCGCTGCGCTCGCTGCCGAACTGACCGTGCCCGCCACGGTGCGATCGGAGCGTGCGGTGCCCGTCCTGCACGCCCTGCGCGTGGTGGGAACCTCTTCGCAGCGCCCCGCGGTCGCCCGTCTGACCCTCGCCGACGGACTGCCCTCCGTCGTCCTCCGTGCGGCGGTCCACGCGCTCGGCCACATAGGAGGACGCAGTCCGGAGCAGTACTGGCGTGCCGTCCTGCGCTACCACCTCGACGCCTGGGCCCGCCGCCGCACGGTCCACGGCGAGTCCGAACTCAAGCGGCTGGTCTACGCGTTCGGGATGGCCGGAGAGCTCGAACTGCTGGTCCGCCTCCTGCGGGAGGAAGCGGTGAAAGCGCCGGCTCAGGCGATGTCCATGTGGTGGACCTCGCTTCCACGGCACATCCGTGGTGGTATCGCCTCCTGAGGTGAGAGCGCCGTGTCGTGCGCGGCGACCGGTCGCGTAGCACACGCTCGCGGTGCCGGCGACGTCGTTGCACGGCTGTATGTCGTGTGCAACGCCGCCGCCCGGACCGGTCGACCGCGCCTACAAAAAGTCACGGCGTCGTTCGCATGCCACGGCCAGGCCCGACCTGCACCCCGGGTCGCCCGGTGTGGCCGGCTCTCACCCACGACAAGGGAATGACATGGGCAAACGTTCGGTCGGCAGCGTAGTCGCGATGGTCGCAGCCCTGTACGGGCTGGCCGATCCGCCCGGCACCGCGCAGGACGGGAGCCATGTGCCGACGGGCACGGCGACCCGGGTCGACGGGCACGCGCCGGCCCACTCCACGGTGATCTGCGTGATGCCCGACGGCCGCGTGGTCACCATGGTGTGCTGGAGTGACGGCGAGTGGTCGGCGGGGAACGGCTTCGCCGGCCGGTGATCCTCGAAGGAACACCCCGGTGGGACCGGTGAAGTGAATGATTCCTCACCCGGTACGGGTAGGGATGACGATCACCGTGACGGTAGGGGCGGCGGTGACCGCGGGCGAAGGAGTGACATGGTGGGTGCGCACCGGACGGACGATCCGGCCTGGCCGGGGGATGTCCTCGCCCGTATCGAGGAGCGCCGGCAGGAGTACGTCGACCTGCTGATCGACTACGTGTCGCGGCCGAGTGTCAGTGCGTCGGGGGAGGGCGTCGCGGATGTCGCCCACTACATCCGCGACCGGATGGAGGCGTTCGGGCTCGACACCCGGCTCATTCCCACGGCCGGCGCCCCGATGGTGTTCGGGCAGCGGACGGGAGCCGGCGGTCCGACCCTGCTGCTGTACGGCCACTACGACGTCCAGCCGGCCGATCCGGCGGACGGCTGGACGTCGGACCCGTTCACGCCCGTGATCCGCGACGGCCGCGTCTACGCACGCGGCGCGGCCGACAACAAGGGCCAGCACCTCGCGCAGCTGCTGGCCGTCGAGGCCTTCCTGTCCTGTCACGGGCAGTTGCCGTGCGACGTCAAGGTCCTGCTCGAAGGCGAGGAGGAGATCGGCAGTCCGCGGATGCCGGAGTTCGTCGCCGAGCACGGCGACCTGCTGGCGGCCGATCTCGTGGTGGTCAGCGACGGGCCGGTGGATCCCAGCGGACGGCCGATGATCTCGCTCGGCGTGCGCGGCGCACTCGGCTTCGAGCTGCGCGCGACCGGTGCCAACACCGAACTGCACTCCGGGCACTGGGGCGGCGTCGCACCGGATCCGGTGTGGGACCTGGTGCAATTGCTCGCCACGATGAAGGACGCGCGCGGGCACGTGACGATCGACGGGTTCTACGACGAGGTCCAGCCGCTCACCGCTGCCGAGCGCGAGGCGCTGGAGCGGTTGGAGATCGACGTCCCCGCCATCAAACGCGACCTCGGGTTCGACGAACTCGCCGAGCCGCGGGAGCGCGGTGTGGCCGAGCGCCGCGTCGCCTGGCCCACCCTCACCATCAACGGCCTGCACGCGGGCTACGACGGGCCCGGCCTGAAGTCCGTGCTGCCCCGCGAAGCCGTCGCCAAGTGCGACATCAGGCTGGTCGAGGCGCAGCGGGCGGACGACGTCTTCGCCAAGGTGAGCGCCCACGTGAAACGGCACGCACCCCACGTCACCGTCACCCGCAGGGGCAGCATGGAGCCCTCCAGGACTCCGATCGACTTCCCCTACCTGGAGCCGGTCCGTCGCGCGATCGTCGCGGCGCAGGGTCAGGAGCCGGTGCTGTGGCCCGGCATCGGCGGCAGCCTTCCGCTGTACGTGTTCACGAAGACACTCGGCGTCCCCACGGTCCAGGTGCCGTGCGGCAACGCGGACCAGTCCCAGCACGGACCGGACGAGAACCTGACACTTGACTGGTTCATGGCGGGCATCCGCACCACGGCGGTGCTCCTCGCCGAACTGGGCCGGCACACCGACGCCCGCCCCGGCCCGGAGAGTTCGTGAGCGCGCTGCCGGCTCGCACCGTCCTCATCCCTTCCTCCCGTCTCCCGGGTACGGCCCGTCCCCGGGTACGGCTCGAACAGGAAGTCGCCTTGCCAGGGTGCGGCCCGGTGAAGGATGGTTGTCATGAGGCAATACTTCTTCGAGTTGATGAGGTGAGGGGTTCGCGCAGCGGGCCTTACCCGATGTGACTTCCCGCAGCCAGGACACGGCCCTGCACGCCGATGCGCCGGCGTATGCGGCGTGGACGTCCGTCCCCCACCCGGTCCTGATCGCCGACCGGTCCGGCACGGTCGCGTACGCCAACGCGCACGGCACCGCGCTCTTCTCCGGCATCCGCGCCGGTGCCGCCCTGGCCGACACCGTACCGACCTGGCTGGCCGAGGCGCACGACCGCCGGATCGCCAACTCCCCGGAGGCGGCCGGGAAGCCGGTGGGCGGCACCGTGTCGGGGCAGGTGGCGGGACGCAGTTTCGAAGCGCACCCGACGGTGCTGGACGAGCGGAGCACGGTGTGGTGGCTGGTGGAGGACACCGATCTGCGGCTGGCCCGTGAGGCGCTGCGGACGGAGCGCGAGCGCACCGCGTTCCTCGCGGAAGCCTCCAACGCCCTGCTGTCGTCGCTGAACCTGAAACGGTGCATGGACGTCACCGCGCGGCTGGCCGCCCAATACCTCGCGGACGCGGCCCTGGTCGTCGCCCCGGCCGCCGGGCGCCGGCTGCCGGTGGTCCTGTGCGCGCAGGGCGGTGAGCCGCACGAGTTCTTCTGGGACGTCCGTCCCGAAGAGGTCCCCGGACTGGCGGAGGCGCTGCAGGGCTTCCCTCCCGTACCGTCCCGGTGGATCGACCCCGCCTCCGCCCCCGGCTGGCTCATCCCCGACGGCTTCGGCACGGTGGGCTCGATCGTCGTCACCCCGCTGCCCGGACAGGGCGTTCCCGGCGGCGCGCTGATCCTGCTGCGGCGCACCGGGCAGGAGGCGTTCAGCGAGTCGGAAGAGGTGTTCGCCCGCCTGTTCGCCGCCCGCGCCGGGGCGGCGATGTCCGCGGCCCGTCTGTACGCGGAGCAGTTCTCGCTGGCCCAGACACTGATGCAGGAGCTGCTCCCGCCGGTGCTGCACCAGATCGCCGGGGTCGAGTTCGCCGGCGGCTACCGTGCCGCCCAGGACCACGAACGCATCGGCGGCGACTTCTACGACGTCCACCCGGGCGCGATCGCGGGACAGGCGTCGTTCGCCGTCCTCGGTGACGTGTCGGGCAAGGGCCTGGAAGCGGCCGTGCTGACGGGGAAGATCCGCAACACGCTCCAGGCGCTGCTGCCGATGGCCGCCGATCACCAGCGCATGATCAATCTGCTCAACAGCGCGCTCCTCACCTCCCACCACACGCGTTTCGCGACCCTCGTCATGGTCTCCGCGGTCCGTGAGGCGAACCTGGTACGGCTGCGGGTGACCAGCGCCGGCCATCCCCCCGCCCTGATCGTGCGCACGGACGGCACGGTCGAGGAGAACGCCTCCCGCGGCGCCCTGGTCGGTGCGCTGCCCGTCGCGCAGGCCACGACCGTCGAGGAGACGCTGGCGCCGGGGGAGTTCTGCGTGCTGTTCACCGACGGCATCACCGAAGGCAGGGGCGGTCCGCTGGGTGACGAGATGTTCGGTGAGACGCGGCTCAGGCGGGCGCTGGCGCGCTGCGCGGGCATGCCGGCCGAGGCGGTCGTCGAGCACGTGCAGATGCTCGCCGCCCAGTGGGTCGGCACACAGGCGCACGACGACATGGCCGTCATGGTCGTCGCAGCCCCCCGAAGCCACCACCTCAGCGCGGTGGACGGACACACCCGAGGCAGGTTCACCGCATGAGCACCGCGACCGACACCCGCAGCCGACGACAGGACCAGCTGTGGCAGGCCCTGTCCGTCGGCGACGAGGACGCCGCCACCCGCACCCTCTTCGGCGCGCTGGAGGAGGGCATGGACGCGGAGAACGTCCTGCTGGGGCTGATCGCGCCGGTGCAGCGCAGAGTCGGTGAGGAATGGGCCGCCAACCGCCTCACGGTGGCCCAGGAACACGCGGCCACCGCCATCAACGACCGCGCCCTCAGCGCCCTGTCGCACCACCACCGCACCCGCACCGCCCCCGTACGCGGCCGTGTGCTCGTGGCGTGCGTGGACGGGGAGTGGCACGGGCTGCCTGCCCGCATCCTGGCCGAAGTCCTCAAACTGCGCGGCTGGAAAGTCGACTACCTCGGCGCGCAGACCCCGACCCCCCACCTGATCGCCCACGTCCACCAGCGGGGACCGCAGCTGGTGGCGCTCTCCAGCTCGATCCCCACCCGCCTGCCCACCGCGCACGCCACCATCACCGCCGTCCAGGCCACCGGCACCCCGGTCCTGGTGGGCGGCGCGGCCTTCGGCGTCCAGGGCCGGTACGCCCGCCTGCTCGGTGCCGACGCCTGGGCACCGGATGCGGGAGCCGCCGCCGAGCGCCTCGAACAAGGGCCCCTGCCCCGTCCGGCGCCGGCCCGCCAGCCCATCGACGACCTGCCCCACCTGGCCGACCAGGAATACACGATGGTCGCCCGCACCCACCTGTCCCTGGTGCGCACCGTCATGGACGACCTCCAGGACCGCTTCCCGGCCATGCGGAGCTACACCCCCGACCAGAGCGCCCGCACGGCCGAGGACGTCGAACACATCGTCCAGTTCCTCGCCACCGCCCTGTACACCGGCGATCCGGACCTGTTCACCGACTTCCTCACCTGGACCGCCCACGTCCTCACCGCCCGCGACGTCCCCGCCCACTCCCTCGTCCCGGCCCTCGACATCCTCACCGAACAGCTCAAGGACTTCCCCCGGGCTCTCCACATCCTCACCCGGGCCACCGACCACCTCAGCCGAACCCGACCGGACCACGCAGCCGCCGACGACGCACGGAACCACGCATGAAGCCGCCGACCGACCTCCCCCACCTGCGCCTGACCCCCGCGGCGGGCGCCGCACCGGGCGTGCTGCTCCTGCGCCTGCAGGGGTTCCTCGACCACACCGGCGCCGAACCGTTCCTGGACGCCGCCACCCAGTACCTCGAACACACGGCCCGGCTGCGCGAGATGCACCTGGACTGCGCGGGCCTGCAGGGCCTGGACTCGATGGGCCTGTCCGTGCTGCTGATGCTCCACCGCCGCACCACCGCGGCCCACGTCACCCTGCGCCTGGAGCATCGCAGCCCGTCCCTCGACCGGCTGCTGGAACTCACCGGCACCCTGGACCACCTCGCCCCCGGCGGGCCCGCCCGCAGCACCGAGACCGCTGAGGCCGGCGGACCGCCGGAACCGTCGACCACGAACACGACCCGGCTCCCACCGCCCCACGCGACCACCGGACCCTGACGCGGCGCCGTGGCCGGCCTCCGGCCGGGCACGGCACTCACCCCGGCGTCCCTTGACCGTGCGGCCGATCAGCCGCGGCGTTCTGCGAGGCCCGCGCCGATCGCCGCGCCGGTGCTCCGTACGGCATCGGCGAGCAGCCTCGACGGACCCGGGGAGCGGGTGGCGGCGAACAGCGCGGCCACCGGCACCCCGCGCACGTCGTGCAGCGGGGCGGCCACAGAGCACACGCCAGGCGCCATGACCCCCTGGTCGACCGCCACGCCCCGCTCCCGTACGAACCGTTCCTCCCGTGCCCAGGAGGCGGGCACCGCGCTCGGCGGGAACCGGTACGACGGCGCGGCGGCGAGCACCTTGCCGGCCGCGGTGTACCAGGGCCAGGCCCACCGGCCGCACAGCGCCGGGAACGAGCGGGTCCCACCGGGCGTCCAGCCGAGGACCAGGGTCCGGTCGTAGCGCAGCACCGCCAGCCCCACGGCCGCACCCGTGACCGCCGCCAGGCGACGGGCGGGTCCGGCCGCCGCGGCACGCAGCTTCGGGTGCGGCTGCCACCCGTTCCCGAGCTGGAACATGCGCGGGCCGATGCGGTAGCCGTCCGCGCACCGCTCCACCGTGCCCAGGTCGATCAGCTGGTCCAGCAGCCGGTGCACCGTGGTCTTGGGCAGTCCGCTCTCCCAGGAGAGCCGCGTCAGCCCCGCGCCGCCGGAGCGTTCCACCGCCGCCAGCAGTTCGAACGCCCCCGCCAGCACGCTTCGCCCGGCCCCGTGCGCCGGGGTACGCCCCGAGGCGTGCGCGGAACCGGCCGGTGGCCGCCCGCCCGTGTGCACCTGTACCTGCCCGCCGTTGTCCCGCATGCTTCCCCCAAGCCCCGGTCGTCGTAAGGCGCGTGCCGCGGTCGGCCACCCGCGCGCACTGCCATGGTGGAAGCCGGGACCGGGTGAAATGTTGTCGATAGTTTGTCGTCCCCTCTCGGCGGGACTGTCGCTCGCGGGCCCGGCGTGGGCAGACTCGTGCGACACCGAGGACCGTGGGGGGACAGGATGCTGCAGGTGCGATTACTCGGGCCCGTCGAGCTGGCCGCGCCGGGCCGGACGACCGAGGTGGGGCCGCCGCAACGGCGCGCCGTACTGGCGGCGCTGGCGGTGGACGCGGGCCGGCCGGTGGCGGTCGACGTGATGATCCGCCGGGTCTGGGGCCCGGCACCGCCGGACGGGGCCCGGCGCTCGGTCTACTCGCACATCGCCCGGATCCGGCAGATCTGCGAGCGGGCCGGCGGCGCCGCGGGCGGACGACTGCGGCTGGTACGCCGGTCGGGCGGATACGTGCTGGAGGCCGACCGCGAGCAGGTCGACGTCCACCGCTTCCGGCGCATGGTCCGGCAGGCCCGGGCGAGCACCCTGCCGGACGCCGCACGCGCGTTGCTGCTGGACGAGGCGGTCGGCCTGTGGCGCGGTGAGCCGCTCAGCGGACTCGACGGACCGTGGGTGGAGCAGACACGTGAGACCTGGCGGCGCGAACAGGTGGACGCGACCGTCCACTGGGCCCATGCGCAGACGCGCCTGGGCGACCCCGCCGCGGCGATCGGCCCCCTCTCCGCGCTCCTCGACGACCATCCGCTCGTGGAACCGCTGGCCGAGGCGCTGATACGGGCCCTGTACGGCGCCGGGCGGGGCGCGGAGGCCCTGGAGCGCTATGCCGCCGTCCGACGGCGGCTGGCCGAGGAACTGGGAACGGAACCCGGTACCGCGCTGCGCGAGGTCCACCGGCTCATCCTGCGGGGCCAGGAACTCGGCGCCGCCCCGGCAGCGCCCGCGGCAGTGCCCCGCCCGCAGCCGCAGCGAGGTGTCGTACCGGCCCAACTCCCCGTACAGGCAAGGGGATTCACCGGCCGGGAGGAGGAGCTGTCACGACTGGACGCGTTGCTCGGCACGGCGCGGCCGCCGGCCCCCGTGGTGATCTCGGCGGTGTCGGGCACCGCCGGGGTGGGCAAGACCACGCTCGCCGTGCACTGGGGACACCGGATGCGCGCGCACTTCCCCGACGGACAGCTGTACGTGAACCTGCGCGGCTTCGACCCCGCCGGACCGGCACGCGAACCGGCGGAGGCACTGCGGGGGTTCCTCGACGCCTTCGAGGTGCCCCCGGCCAGGATCCCCGGCGACGTGGAGGCACAGGCCGCCCTCTACCGCAGCCTGCTGGCCGGCCGCCGGGTGCTCGTCGTGCTGGACAACGCGCGGGACGCCGCACACATACGGCTGCTCCTGCCGGGCGCGCCCGGCAGCCTCGCGCTGGTCACCAGCCGCAACCGGCTCACCAGCCTGGCCGCGACCGAGGGCGCCCACCTGCTCGCCCTGGACGTGTTCACCCCCGCCGAGGCCGCCGCCATGCTGACCGCCCGGCTCGGCGCCCCCCGCACGGCGGCCGAACCCTCCGCCGTCGCCGACATCGTGACCCGGTGCGCGGGCCTGCCCCTGGCCCTGGCCGTCGTGGCCGCCCGCGCCGCCGCCCAGCCGCACATCCCGCTCGCCACGTTCGCCGCCGAACTGGCGGACGCCGACAACCGCCTGGACGTACTCGACGGCGGCGATCCGGGCAGCCGGGTGCGCGCCGTGCTCTCCTGGTCCTACGACGCCCTCGGCCCCGCCGCCGCCCGGCTCTTCCGGCTGTTGGGGCTGCACCCGGGACCGGACGTCACCGCGCCCGCCGCCGCGAGCCTGGCCGCGCTGCCGCTCGCGCGCGTGAAGCCACTGCTGGCCGAACTGACACGTACCCACCTGCTCGCCGAACCCGTCCCCGGCCGCTACGTCCTCCACGACCTGCTGCGCGCCTATGCCGCGGAACTCGCCCGGACCCGGGACGGGGAGGACGACCGTCGCCGGGCCACCCACCGGATGCTCGACCACTACCTGCACACCGCCCTGGCGGCCCAGCGCCTGCTCGGACCGCCGCCCGACCGGATCGTCCCCCACCCGGTGCGGCAGGGGGTGACCCCGGAGGAACCGGCCGGCCGCGAGCACGCGACGGCATGGTTCGCCGCCGAGCACCCCGTCCTCCTCAACGCCGTGCACCAGGCCTTCGCGACCGGTTTCGACACGCACGTCTGGCAACTGGCGGCGGCGCTGACCACGTTCTGCCAGCGCAGGGTGCTGTGGTCCGACTGGACGGCCACCCAGACCGTCGCCCTGGCGGCGGCACACCGGCTGGGCGACCCCGCGGCCGAGGCGTGCGTGCGGCGCCACCTCGGCAACGCCGCCTCGGCCCTCGGCCGGCAGACCGAGGCCCGCGCGGACCTCGAACGTGCCGCACGGCTGTACCGGGACCTGGGCGACCCGAGGGGAGGGGCACACACCTGGCTCGCCCTCGGCCGCGTCGCGCGCCGCCAGGAACGCCGCGCCGAGGCACTGGAGCACGCCCTGCGGGCCGTGGAACTGTTCGACGCCACGGACGACCGTGCCTGGCAGGCGATGGCCCTGAACAACGTCGGCTGGTACCACGCGGAGCTGGGCCACCACCAGGAGGCCGTCGTCCGGGGCGAACAGGCCCTCGCCCTGGTGACGGGAACCGGCCACACCTCCGGCGAGGCCCACACCTGGGACACCCTCGGCTATGCCCATCACCACCTCGGCCACCACGAGGAGGCCGCCGCCTGCTACCGGCGGGCCGCCGCCCTCTTCCACGCCCTGGGGGACCGCTACTTCGAGGCGGACATCCTCGCCCACCTCGGCGACACCCACCACGCCGCCCACGACCGCGAGGCCGCCCTCGATGCGTGGACCCGCTCCCTGACGCTCTTCGAGGAACTCGGCCACCCCGACGCCGAACCGCTGCGGGCCCGGCTCCTGCACCACCTCGGCGAGGACCCGGCCGACACCGTACTCCCGGAACGCGCCTGACGGGGCCGTCCGCCCCGACAAGTCCGCTGAACGGAACGGGACACGACAAGCCCACGGTGGCGGAACACGCTGTCCAGCAGTTCGACGCCCGTCGCAGGAACGCGGCGGCGCGGAACACCGAGCGAGGAGACGACGTGAGCATCAGACGCAGGGTGGTCGGCTGTTTGGTGAGCGGTGCGGTGTCCACCACGGTCTTCATGGCGGCCGGGGCGCCCGCCCAGGCCGCCGGGGGGTACTACACCTTCACCAACTTCGGGAGCGGTATGTGCGCCGGGCTGGACCCCGCCCACTTCTTCGACAACGGGGCACGGGTCGTGCAGCAGCCCTGCAACGGACAGCCCGAGCAGAACTGGGCGCCGGTCGCCGTCGGTGACGACCACCACCAGTGGGTCAACCAGCGCAGCGGCAAGTGCATGGACGTCACCGACGGCGTGAACGCCGACGGGACGCCGGTGCAGCAGTGGGACTGCACCCGCACCAACGGCATGTACTGGAAGGTCACGGGCGGCATCCCGGCGCCCGTGCCGACCTCGGTGGTCTCCCGCATCGGCGGCAGGTGCCTGGACGTGGCCGGCGGGTCGACCACGGCCGGCGCGCGGATCCAGATCTACCACTGCACGGTCCCCAACGCCGCACAGGCGTGGACGGTCCGTCCCTAGGGCACGTCCGGTGGACGAGGGGCGG
>NZ_VDFC01000019.1:39382-71880 GCF_008369065.1 Streptomyces apricus
CACGTGCCCTTCACCCGGCAGTAGCGTTCGCCCCCTCGCGGGCCCGCACCCCGATGACCTGCCTAGAAGCACCCCACTCCGAGGTGACCATGCAGACAACGTCCCGCCCGAAAGCCCGCCCGGTCAAGCGCACCGCCGGCACCGTCCTCCTCACCGCCGCACTGACCGCGGTGACCGCCTGCGGAGCGGGCACCACCGACGCCGGTCCGGGCTCCGGCGGCGGGGCAGGTGATCCGCACCTACGTATCGCCGTCGGTATCGACGCCGGGTACGCGCCGTTCTTCGTGGCCGGCGCCGAAGGGCTGTGGGCCGAGCACGGGGTCGACGTCGACCTCGTCCAGTTCGCCAAGGGCGGGGAGGGCGTCGACGCCCTCAACGCCGGACAGGTCCAGATGGCGGGGAACTCCGACGCCACCACCATCGGCCTGCTCGGACAGAACCCGGACCTGCGCTCGCTGCTCGTGTACGAGGACTCCGGCCGCTACCTCAAGGTCGTCCTGGGGGCCGGTGTGAAGTCCCCCGCGAAGATTCGGAAGATGGCTGTGGTCCCGGGCCTGTCCGAGCTGGCGGCCACGCGGTTCCTCGAATCGAAGGGCATCGAGCCCGACTCGGTCGAGTTCGTCACGGCCGACCCCGCCGAGATCCCGGCGCTCACCAAGAAGGGTGACGTGGACGCGTACGTCCTGTGGGAGCCCTGGCCGGCCAAGGGGGAGGAACTGGGCGAGCGCGTCCTGGAGACCACGGGCGACTACGGCTTCAGCTACCAGCACTGGCTGCTGTCGACGGCGCCCTGGCTCAAGGACAACAAGAGCATTGCCGTCAAGGTGGCCGCCGCCCTCGCGGAAGCGGCCGAGAAGATCGAGAGCGATCCGCAGGCCGCGGCGAAGGCCACCAAGGACGCCGCGAAGATCCCCACCGACCAGACCCTGAACGCGGTGAAGGACATCGACTTCGGCGTCCGCGACTTCACGGCGAAGGACCTCAAGGGCTACGACAGCACGGCCCAGTTCTACCTGGACACCGGCAAGGTCAAGGCCCGCCCCGACGTGTCCCGCACCGTCCAGCGCGGCTGGCTTTCCGACAACGCGGAGGGATCCTGATGACCGAGGCGATCAAAGGGATCGAGAAGGAGACGGTGCCGGGGGAGGGCGCGGTGGCCGCGACGACCGTGGCAGTGGCCCGTACGCCCACGGAGCCGGCAGCCGGACGCGGAGCTGCCCTGCGCGTCGAAGGCGCGGGCATCTCCTTCGGTGACTTCCGGGCCGTCCAGGGCATCGATCTGGACATCCCGGCCGGGGAGTTCCTCTGTCTCCTCGGACCCAGCGGCTGCGGCAAGTCCACGCTGTTGTCGGCGATGGCGGGATTCATCCAGGTCAGCGAGGGGACGCTCACCGCGGGCGGCGCGCCCGTCCGCGGCCCCGACCCGGAACTCGGCATGGTGTTCCAGAGCAGCGAGGTCCTGTTCGACTGGATGACGGTGCACCAGAACGTCACCTTCGGCCCGCGTATGCGCGGGGTCTCCCGTGTCGAGCAGAACCGGGTGGCCGACGAGTTCCTGGGCCTGGTCGGCCTGCGCCACTGCGCGGACCGCTACCCCGGCCAGCTCAGCGGCGGCATGCGCCAGCGCGTCCAGATCGCCCGGGTCCTCGCCAACGAGCCGGGTGTCGTCCTCATGGACGAGCCCTTCGGCGCGCTCGACGCGCAGACCCGGCAGGTGCTGCAGCAGGAGACGGCCCGCATCTGGGAGGCGTCCGGCTGCACGGTCGTCTTCGTCACGCACGACATCGACGAGGCGATCCTCCTCGCCGACCGGGTCGCCGTCATGACGGCGGGCCCCGCGGCCTCGATCAAGTCCCTCTACACGGTCGACCTGCCGCGTCCCCGCGACGAGTCCGACCCCGCCGCCCTGCGCCTGCGTAGCCGGCTGCGCGAGGACATCGGGGAAGAGGTCCGCAAGGCCATGCGCGACCAGGGACTCGACGACCGGCTCGACCGAGAGGCGAAGGGCGCATGACGATCACCACGACCGAGGCCCCGGCCCCGGCCCGCACCCGTACCCGCCCGCGCCGCACCGGGGGAAAGGGCGGACAAGCGCTGCGCACCGTCGGCGTCTACGCCGTCGCCGTCCTCCTCGGCCTGGGTGTCTGGCAGCTCGTGGCCGTGAAGTACGGCCCGTCCCTGGTCGCCTCGCCGAGTCAGACCCTGTCGGCCGCCCGCGAGCTGGCGGCCGACGGCACGCTCGGCAACTCGGTCATCGCCTCCAGCCGCCGCATCCTGATCGGCTGGGGCCTGGGCGTCGTGGTGGGCGCCCCGGTCGGCCTGCTCATCGGGCAGATCAGGATCGTCCGCCTGCTCCTGGAGCCGTACACCGAGTTCTTCCGCTTCATCCCGCCGGTCGCCTTCGTGACCCTGGCGGTGGTGTGGCTGGGCATCGGTGAGAGCTCGAAGGTGGTCCTGATCTTCTACACGGCCGTCTTCATCGTCACGCTCAACACCAGCGCGGGCGTGATGGCCGTCGACGAGTCCAAGCTGCGCGCCGCGGCCAGCCTCGGAGCCAGCCGTCGCCAGATCCTGCAGCGCGTCGTGCTGCCGTCCACCGTCCCGTACATCCTCACGGGCGCCCGCCTCGCCATGGGCAACAGCTTCCTGACGATCGTCTCCGCCGAGATCGTCGCCGCCCAGGTGGGCCTCGGCTCCCTGATCTGGACCTCCCGGAACTACGGCCGGATCGACTGGGTCTTCGTCGGCATCATCACCCTCGGCGTCCTGGGTCTCGTCTACGACCGGATCCTGCGCGTCATCGCGACGCGTGTACTGCACAAGTACGGAGCTAAGGTGTGAACGGGGGCCGTGACGATCTTGCGGGGAAGCGCCGTGACCAGCGGGGGAAGACAGGGAGAACACAGCACGTGAGCACCACCTCGTCCACATCGCGCGCCCTGTTCCTTGAGGAGTTCGGCACCCTGCCGAAACTCGGGGAACGTCCCGTGCCCGAGCCGCGCCCCGGGCACACCCTCGTCCGGGTGGCGGCGGCCACCGCCGCCCATCTGGACCTGAACATCCTCGACGGGCAGTTCGGCATCCTGCCCGAGCTGCCGTTCGTCCCCGGCACCCAGGGCAGCGGCTACGTCGTCGCCTCGGACACGCACCCCGAGGGCGCCCTGGTGCGGCTGCGCGGCGAAGGGCTCGGCCTGAGCCGTGACGGCGCCTGGGCCGAGCACGCGCTCGTGCCGGACACCGCCGCGGAGCCCATGCCTGAGGGCACCGACCCCGCTCTGGCCTGCATCTACTTCTCCCCGGTCGGCACCGCCTGGGCGACCGTCCACGCGATCGCCCAGGTGCGGCCGGGGGAGCGGGTGCTGGTCACCGGCGCGTCCGGCGCGGTCGGCGCCGTGGCCGTGCAGCTCGCGGCGCGCGCCGGCGCGGAGGTGGTCGGCGCGGTCGGCCGCCCGGCGAAGCTGGCGCACGTCCCCGGCGTCGCCAAGGCGCTGCTCGCCTCCGACCTCTCCGAGGAGGCGATCGGCGGCAAGGTCGACGTCCTGATCGACACGGTCGGCGGCCGGATCCTGCGCGACGCCCTCACCCTGGTCCGCCCGCGGGGCCGGGCCGCGCTCCTCGGCTACACGGCCGGCCGCGAGCTCACCCTCGACCTCGCGGACTTCTTCCTCGCCGACGTCTCCCTCCTCCCCGTGAACATGATGAGCCGCGGCCCGGAGGTCGCCCCCGAGGTGCTGCGCCTGCTGCCGGACCTGGCCTCCGGCGCGCTGACACTGCCGTACGAGAGCTACGGGATGGACGCGCTCGGCGAGGCGGTGGAGCGGCTGCGCTCGGGCACGGCGGTGGGCAAGATCGTGCTCGACATGGAGCACACCGGTAACTGAAGCGGTGAGCGCGGGCACGCCGTACAGGGCCGGGAGGCAGCGCCTCCCGGCCCTGTGTCGTGCGGGGCGTCAGCTCGCCTGCGCGAGTCCCAGTGCCACGTCGACGATCATGTCCTCCTGGCCGCCGACGAGCCCGCGCTCGCCGACCTCGACGAGGATCGTGCGGACGTCGACGCCGTAGCGCTCGGCCGCCGCCTCCGCGTGGCGCAGGAAGGAGCCGTACACCCCGGCGTAGCCGAGTGTGAGCGTCTCGCGGTCGACGCGGACCGGCCGGTCCTGCAGCGGGCGTACGAGATCCTCGGCCGCGTCCTGGAGCGCGAAGAGATCGCAGCCGTGGTCCCAGCCGTTGAGGTCGGCGACCGCGACGAACGCCTCGATGGGGCAGTTGCCCGCCCCCGCGCCCTGACCGGCGAGGGAGGCGTCCACGCGGGTCACGCCCTCCTCGACCGCGATCATGGAGTTGGCGACCGAGAGGGAGAGGTTCTCGTGGGCGTGGATGCCGATCTCGGTGGCGGGGTCCAGCACGTCGCGGTAGGCGCGCATCCGCTCGCGCACGCCGTCCATCATCAGCCGGCCGCCGGAGTCGGTGACGTAGACGCAGTGGGCGCCGTACGACTCCATGAGCTTGGCCTGCCCGGCGAGCGTCTTCGCGTCGGCCATGTGGCTCATCATCAGAAAGCCGGACACGTCCATGCCCAGCTCGCGGGCGGTGGCGATGTGCTGGGCCGAGACGTCGGCCTCGGTGCAGTGCGTGGCGACCCGCACCGAGCGCACCCCGAGCGCGTACGCCTGCTTGAGCTCCTCGATGGTACCGATGCCGGGCAGCAGGAGGGTGGTGAGGCGGGCGTTCTGGATGTGGGCGGCCGCGGCCTCGATCCACTCCCAGTCGGTGTGGCTGCCGGGGCCGTAGTTGAGCGAGCCGCCGGCCAGGCCGTCGCCGTGGGACACCTCGATGCCGTCGACGCCGGCCGCGTCGAGCGCGGCCACGATCCGGCCCACCTGCCCGGGTTCGATGCGGTGCCGGATGGCGTGCATGCCGTCCCGCAGGGTGACGTCCTGGATGAACAGCTTGTCGGTGCTCATGCGCCGGCCTCCTGGAGTTCGGTGGCGCGGGCGGCCATGGCCTCGGCCATCCGCAGGGCCGCGCTGGTCATGATGTCGAGGTTCCCGGCGTAGGCGGGGAGGTAGTGGGCGGCGCCCTCGACCTCCAGGAACACGGACACCTGGTGGGTGGCCGCGGCCCGGGTGAGGGTGTGCACCGGCTGGTCCGCGGGGACGGGGGTGATCTGCACCTGCTGCTTGAGGCGGTAGCCCGGCACGTACGCCGACACCTCCTCGACCCGCCGTGCGACGGCCGCGCGGATGGCGTCGCGGGTCGCCTCGCCGGGCGCGTCCACGAGCGCGAGCACGGTGTCGCGCATGATCAGCGGCGGCTCGGCCGGGTTGAGGATGATGACCGCCTTGCCGCGCTCGGCGCCGCCGACGGTCTCGATGGCGTGGCTGGTCGTCTCGGTGAACTCGTCGATGTTGGCGCGGGTGCCGGGACCGGCGCTCTTCGAGGCGATGGAGGCGACGATCTCCGCGTACGGGACCGGCGCCACCGAGGAGATCGCGGCGACGATCGGGATGGTGGCCTGGCCGCCGCACGTCACCATGTTCACGTTGTCCGCGGCGACGTGGTCGCCGAGGTTCACCGCGGGGATCACCATCGGGCCGATGGCGGCGGGGGTGAGGTCGATGAGCTGCTTGCCGTACGGAGCGAGCGCGTGGGCGTTGGCCAGGTGCGCCTTCGCGGACGTGGCGTCGAAGACGATCCCGATGTCCTCGAAGCCGTCCATCGCGATCAGGCCCTGGACGCCCTCGGCGGTCACGGGGACCCCGAGCCTCTTGGCGCGGGCGAGTCCGTCGGAGGCGGGGTCGATGCCGACCATCGCGCCCATCTCCAGGGTGTCCGACAGACGGAGCACCTTGATCATCAGGTCGGTGCCGATGTTGCCCGAGCCGATGACGGCGACCTTGGTCTTCATGCGGAGGCTCCTTCGTCACGGAAGTCGCGGAAGTCGCGGACATCGCTGGAGGCGTGGAAGCGGACGGAGACGGAGCCCAGCCCGGTGATCTCGGCGGCGAACACGTCCCCGGCCGCGGCGGGCACCATCGGGCCGAGCGCGCCGGACAGCACGACCTGGCCCGCGCGCAGCGGGTCGCCGACGTCGCGCGCGGTGCGGGCGAGCCAGGCCAGGGCGGCCAGCGGGTCGCCCAGGCAGGCCGCGCCGTTGCCCGTGGAGACGATTTCCCCACCGCGGGTGAGGGTCATGGCGGCTTCCACCGGTTCGAACTCGGTGAGCGGCCTGGCCGGGGTGCCGAGGACGTAGAGCGCGGAGGAGCCGTTGTCGGCGACGGTGTCGCCGAAGGTGATGTCCCAGCCGGCGATCCGGCTGTCCACGATCTCCAGGGCGGGGAGGGCGTGCGCCACCGCGGCCCGGATCTGCGCGGCGTCGAGCGGTCCTTCGGAGAGGTCGGCGCCCAGGACGAACGCGATCTCCGCCTCGACCTTCGGCTGCAGCAGCGCGCCGACCGGTACGGACGCCCCGTCCGCGACGCCCATGTCCGCGAACAGCACGCCGAAGTCCGGCTGGTCCACGCCCAGTTGGCGCTGGACGGCGGGGGAGGTGAGGCCGATCTTGCGGCCCGTGACGCGCCCGCCAGCTGCGAGGCGGCGTGCGGTCAGCAGCTCCTGGACGGCGTAGGCCGCCTTCACGTCGTCGCCGCCGATCAGATCGCGCACCGGGGGGCAGGGGACACGGTCGGCGGCGGCGCGCAGCAGACGGTCGGCCGCCTGCGCCACGGCGTCGCCGCCGGGAGAGAACTCGTTCATGCCCACAGCTTGGACACGGGGGCCGTCCCACGCCCAGCGATGAGTTCCGCCTCGCGGAACTCGTCCGCCGTCGGTGGCCCGGCAGCAGCCGGTCACATCGGGGGTCCCGCGGCAGCCGGTCAGTGGTTGCGCAGCTCCGCGCGGCGGCCGAGCGTCGCGGAGATCCCCGCCGCGGCGGCCCGCACGCTGGTGGCGTGCCGGGCGGGCCGGAACCGGTGCACCGGGCCCGTCACACTGACCGCCGCCACGATTTCGTCCGACGGCCCGAAGATCCCCGCCGCCACGCAGACGATGCCGACCGCCGACTCCTCGTACTCGAAGGCCACGCCCTCGGCGGCGACGTCGGAGAGCTGGCGCGTCAGCACGTCGACGTTGGTGATGGTCCGGGGCGCCTTGCGTGCCAGGGGCCCGCGCAGCGCGGCCTCCCGCACCTCGGTCGGGGCGTGGCTCAGCAGCATCTTCCCGAGGGCCGTCGCGTGCAGCGGCATGCGCCCGCCGAGCCGCGACGGGGAGTGGGCCTGCTGGTGACCGCCCATCTTGGCGACGTAGACGACCTCCGTGCCCTCACGGGTGCCCAGGTGGACGAGCTCGTGCGTGCGCTCGTACAGGTCTTCGAGGAAAGGCGTGGCCACTTCGAGCAGCCCGCGCTCGACCGACGCGCGCATCCCCAGCTCGAAGACGAGTCCCGACAGGCGGTAGCGCTCCTGGACGCGGTCCAGGAGCCGTGCCGCCACGAGGTCGCTCAGCACCCGGTGCAGGGTGCTCTTCGCGAACCCCGTACGCCGCCGCAGCTCGGTGAAGCCCAGGGTTGTGTCCTCGACGGTGAACGCCTGCAGCACGGCGAGGGCCTTGCTCAGGACGCCGCTCGGCGCGTCGTTGCTCAAGAGGGTCCTCTTTCCGGGGCGGCGGGACGGGGCACTCCCGTCATCTTGACTCGGACAGCACGGGGTCGGTGTCCCGGGCGACCTCCACGATGCCCTTGATCAGCAGGCGGGTGCTCGCGGACGGCGGCCGGTCGGCGAGCGTGGTGATCCCGATCTCGCGGGGCACGGTGTCCAGGGCCAGGGGCAGCATGTCGAGCAGCGGGTCCCGTGCGCCGATCAGCATGGGCAGCGGAGCGACGGCGTCCGTCTCCAGCAGGACCGTCCTCAGCGTGAGGATCGTCGAGCACTCGATGATGTTCGCGGGCAGGGGCAGGCCCCGGCGCTCGAAGAGTTCGTCGATCTCCTGGCGCAGTTGGGTGTTGCGGCCCGGCAGGATCCACGGCAGGTCCATGAGGTCCTCGATGCCGCCGGCGGAGGTGCCGAGACAGGGGTGCCCGCGCCGGACGACGAGGCGGACCGGTTCGTCGTAGAGCCGCACGTGCCGCAGTGCGGCGCGCGGGCCGGACGGCTGGAGCCGGCCGACCAGTACGTCCACCTCGCCCCGGGCGAGTTGCAGGCCCAGCTCCTCGGGCAGCGCCTCCACGACCGAGACGGTGAGGTGCGGGTGTGCCCTCTTGAGCCGCACCAGGGTCTGCGGCAGCAGCGAGTAGGCGCCGGCGAGGTTGGTGCCGACCCGGACGGGCTCCATGCCCAGACGCCGGAGCTCGTGGATGCGTTCGGCCGCGGCGCGCACGTTCGCGACGACCGCGCGGGCGTGCTCGACGAGGATGTCGCCGTACTGGGTCGGGCGGACGCCGCGCGGCCCCCTGGCGAAGAGCTCGACCCCGATGATCGTCTCGATCTCCTGCAGACTCCGGGTCACGACCGGCTGGGTGACGTGCATCGCCTTGGCGGCACCGACCAGGGTGCCCTCGTCGGCTACGACGGTGACGAGAACGAGATGGCGCAGTTTCAGCCGACCGTCCAGAAAGTGGTCCACGTTCATGTCTCGACATCTCTCCGTCACATGGTTTTGGGCTCCGGTATAGCCAAACATGAATAGCGCCGACCGGAGAAGCATTGGTCAAGGCCGAATCCCTGCCAAATGATGAGGCCATGTCTTCGACACTCTCCGCAGAGGACCCGCTGGGCGGCCTGGCGTCCGCCCTGGCCTCCGGCGGCATCGAGGTGGTCGACCTGACCGCCCTCCTGTCGCCGTCGACGCCCGTGCTCGACCTTCCGCCCGACATGGCACCGATCCCGCACTTCGAGCTGGAGGAGCTGGCACGCTACGACGAGCGGGGGCGCACGTCCTACCAGAACGGCATCCACACCGGTGAGCACGTGGGCACCCACTTCGACGCGCCGTGCCACTGGGTCACGGGCGCCGACAAGGGGGACGTCGCCGACGTACCGGTCCGGCGCCTGGTGGCTCCCGCTGTCGTGATCGACAAGAGCGCCGAGTGCGCGGCCGATCCGGACTTCCTGCTGACGGTCGAGCACCTCCAGGAGTGGCAGCGCGAGCACGGCCCGCTCCCGGCGGGCGGCTGGCTGCTCTACCGCACCGGTTGGGCCGCCCGCTCGCACGACCAGCACCTCTTCCTCAACGCCGACGACAGCGGGCCGCACACACCCGGCATCACGGCCGAATGCGCCCGCTGGCTGGCCGACGAGTCACCGATCGCCGGACTCGGGGTGGAGACGGTCGGCACCGACGCCGGGCAGGCGTTCACCTTCACCCCCCAGTTCCCGGCGCACCACCACCTGCTGGGCGCGGGCAAGTACGGAGTCACCCAGTTGCAGAACCTCGACCGGCTGCCCGTCACCGGCACTGTCCTGATCGTCGCCCCCCTCCGCATCGCCGGAGGGTCCGGCAGTCCGGCGCGGGTCCTGGCCCTCGTCGAGAAGGGAGGAGTCCGGTGACCGAGCTCGTCCACGAGGCCATCGGCAGGCAGCTCACCGATCTCGGAGTCCGTACGGTCTTCGGGGTGGTCGGCAGCGGCAACTTCCACTTCACCGACGCGATGGTGCGCGGCGGCGCACGGTTCGTCGCCGCTCGTCACGAGGGCGGTGCGGCCACCATGGCGGACGCGTACGCCCGGATGTCCGACGAGGTCGCCGTGCTCTCCCTGCACCAGGGCTGCGGCTACACCAACGCCCTCACCGGGATCACCGAGGCCGCCAAGAGCCGGACGCCGCTCCTGGTGCTGACCGCCGAAGCCACCGATCCCACCTCGAACTTCGCGCTCGACCAGGCGGCGATCGCGGTCGGCATCGGGGCGGTCGCCCTGCGCGTGCGGTCGGCCAGGACCGCCCTCGACGACGTGGCACGGGCCTTCGCGATCTGCCGCCACCAGCGGCGCACGGTCGTCCTCAACGTCCCGATCGACGTCCAGGACGCGGTCCTGGAGGCGCAGGCCCCGGCCCGGGAGTACCGCAAGGTCGCCGAACCGCGGCCCGACGACGACGAGATCGCCGCGTTCGCCCGGCTCCTGGAAGGCGCCGAGCGGCCGGTCTTCGTCGTCGGACGCGGCGGCCGTTCCCCCGGCTCCAGGGACGCCGTCCGCGAACTGGCCGCCGAGGCGGGCGCCCTGCTCGCGACCTCCGCCGTCTCCCGCGGGATGTTCAACGGCGACGACTGGAACATCGACGTCTCCGGCGGCTTCTCCTCGCCGCTGACGGCCGAACTCGTCTCCGGCGCCGACCTGCTGGTGGGATTCGGCTGCGCCCTGAACATGTGGACCATGCGCCACGGCAGGCTCATCGCGCCGGACGCGACCGTCGTCCAGGTCGACATCGAACCGGGCGCCATCGGCGTCCACCGCGACGTGGACCTCGGTCTGTGGGGCGGTGTCGCGGGAACGGCCCGGGCCACGGCCGCGTGGCTGCGGGCGAACTCGCCCGGCGGGCGCACGGGGTACCGCACCCCGGAGGTGGCCGAGCGGATCCGGTCCGGACTGCGCTGGAACCAGGTCCCGTTCGAGGACGCGTCGGGGGACGGACGGGTCGACCCGCGCGGTCTGAGCGTCGCGCTCAACGACATCCTGCCCACCGAGCGGATCGTCTCCGTGGACTCGGGCAACTTCCTCGGCTACCCGAGCATGTACCTCGACGTGCCCGACGAGTACGGGTTCTGCTTCACCCAGGCGTTCCAGTCCGTCGGCCTGGGCCTGGCGACCGCGATCGGTGCCGCGCTGGCGCAGCCCGACCGGCTGCCCGTGGCCGGCTGCGGCGACGGCGGTTTCCTGATGGGCCTGTCGGAGTTGGAGACCGTCGTACGGCTGGGTCTGCCCATGCTGATCGTCGTCTACAACGACGCCATGTACGGCGCCGAGGTGCACCACTTCGGGGCCGGCACGAGCGGCCTCGACACGGTGACCTTCCCCGACACGGACATCGCGGCGCTCGCCCGGGGACACGGGTGCGACGCGCTGACGATCCGGCGGCCCGAGGACACGCACGCCGTGAAGGAGTGGCTGTCGGCCGGCCCCGTCCGTCCCCTGGTGCTTGACGCCAAGATCGCCTCGGACGGGGGTTCCTGGTGGCTGCAGGAAGCCTTCGGGCACTGAGGCGCCCCGGCATGAATCCCCCCGACCACGTCACGACATGGGAGAGCGAGCTCTGATGGGAAAGACGACAAGCGGCGTCTCCGTCATCGGTGCCGGCGAGTCGCCCTACACCCGGCATCCGGCATCCGGCACGACCACGCAAGGGGTGCTCGCCGACGCCGTGCGCCGCGCACTCGCCGACGCGAACCTCCGGACCTCCGAGGTCGACGGCTTCGGTGTCTGCAGCTTCACCCTCGGTCCGGACCACGCCGTCGACCTGGCCTGGCGGCTCGGACTGCGGCTGCGCTGGCTGATGCAGGACACCAACGGCGGGGCGAGCGCGGGCACCATGCTGCAGCACGCCGTGCGGGCCGTGGAGGCAGGCGACGCCTCGGTCGTGGTGCTCGTGGCCGGCGACCTGATGGACCAGCAGGTGCACCTCAGGATGGTGGCCGAGTACAACCGGGCCACCGCCGAGCACCTGGTCCCGCTGGACATGCTCGGACCGAACGCCCTCTTCGCCCTGCTGACCCAGCGTCAGATGGTGGCCGAGGGACTCACGCGTACCGACTACGGCCGGCTCGCGGTGGCCCAGCGCGCATGGGCGGGCCTCAACCCCGGTGCCGTGTACCGCAAGCCGATGACGCTCGACGACTACCTGAACGCCCCCATGGTCGCCGAACCCCTCGGCCGGTACGACTGCGTACCGCCGGTCACCGGCGCCGACGCCGTGGTGGTCGTGGCCGACGAACGGGCCGCGGGCACACGACGGGCCAGGGTGCTGGCCGTCTCGGCCCGTTACAACAGCGACGACCAGACGGGCGACGGCCTGGTCACCGGCCTGGCCGACTGCGCGCCCGAGCTGTGGGAGACCACCGGACACGGGCCCGCCGACGTCGACGTGGTCAGCGTGTACGACGACTACCCGGCCATGGCGCTGGCCCAGCTCAAGGACCTCGGACTGGTCGCCGGAGGGGGGATGCCGGCCTTCATCGCCGAGCGCCTCGCCACCCGGAAGCTCGCCGTCAACACCTCCGGCGGACAGCTCTCGGCCGGCCAGCCGGGCTCCGCGGGAGGCATGCACGGACTCGTGGAGACCGTCCGGCAACTGCGCGGCCAGGCCGGGCAGCGGCAGATCGACGCCCGGCTCGGCCTGTTCAGCGGATACGGGATGGTGCTCTACCGCTACGGCGCGTGTGCCACCGCCGGACTCCTGGAGGCGGCCGCATGAGCGTGATCGTGCAGAACTGCCGGACGTGCGGCGGACAGTGGTTCCCCGCCCGGCTGATGTGCCCCCGCTGCGGAGGCGCCGACCTGGCGCCCGTCGGCGTCGAGCGCGGGGTGGTCGAGCAGCTGACCCACCTCGGCGACGTCGTCATCGCGTCCGTGGCCTGCGACCCCGAACCGCTGCTCGTGGCCAGGCTGCACGGTACGGTCGCGGTCGGTGACGTCGTGGAACTCACCGACCGGCCCGACGCGTTCGACCGCCCCGACGCGTCCGGCCGTCCCGTCGCCTTCGTACCGCCGAGCGGCCGGTCCCGAGAGGAGTCGTCATGAGCGACGTCACCGACATGCCCGTCACCGACATGCCCGACCCCACCTGTACGAGCGTCCCCGGACTGCTGCGACAGCGCGCGGACAGCACCCCGGACAGCATCCTGCTGCGCTGCGGTGACACGCACAGGACCGCCGCCCAGATGCTTGAACGGGTCGCCGTCGCGGGAGGCCTGCTGCGCCGGCACGGGGTGGAACGGGGCGACCGGGTGGCGCTGATGGCGTCCAACCGGGTCGAGTTGCTGGACCTGATCCTGGGCTGCGCGTGGATCGGTGCCGTCGCGGTGCCGATCAACACCGCCGCACGGGGCGAGCAGCTCCATCACATCCTGACCAACTCCCAGGCGGAGCTGCTGGTCCTGGAACACCCCTTCCTCGCACAGGTGGAGGCGCTGCCGAGCACCGCCGAACTGCGCCAGATCTGGCTCCTCGACGAGGACGAGGTCGTCTCGGTCCTGCCGGTTCCCGTCGACCCGATCCCGGACGACGGCCGGGCCGTGGAGCCCGCGGAGGTCGGCCCCGGCCATCCCGCGGTGATCCTCTACACCTCGGGCACCACCGGCGTCTCCAAGGGAGTCGTCTGTCCCCACGCCCAGTTCTACTGGTGGGGCCGCAACGTCACGGTCCAGCTCGGCATCACCTCGGCCGACGTCCTGCACACCTGCCTGCCCCTGTTCCACACGAACGCGCTCAACGCCTTCAGCCAGGCCCTGGTCAGCGGTGCGCAGTACGTCATCGGCCCGCGCTTCTCGGCCTCCCGCTTCTGGTCGGACGTGACGGCCAGCGGGGCGACCTTCACCTACCTGCTCGGCGCCATGATCAGCATCCTGGCGGGCCGGCCGCCCGGGGAGCACGACCGGGCGCACCGGGTCACCGCCGCACTGGCGCCGGCCACCCCCGCCGGGCTGCTCCGGGAGTTCGAGCAGCGGTTCGGCGTCGTCCTCATCGACGGCTACGGCTCGACCGAGACCAACGCGGTGATCTCCGCGAGCCGGACCGAACAGCGGCCGGGGTTCGTCGGACGCCTCCAGGAGGGGTTCTCCGCCCGGATCGTCGACGAGAACGGGCTCGACGTTCCCCCCGGCACACCGGGCGAACTGCTGCTGCGCAGCGAGCAGCCCTTCGCCTTCGCCTCCGGCTACCACCGCATGCACGAGGCCACCGTCGCCGCGTGGCAGGACCTGTGGTTCCACACCGGTGACCGGATGGTGATCGAGGCGGACGGGTGGATCAGGTTCGTCGACCGCATCAAGGACGTGATCCGCCGCCGAGGCGAGAACATCTCCTCCGTCGAGGTCGAGAGCGTCCTCGCACAGCACCCCGGCGTCCGTGACGTCGCGGTGTACGCGGTGGACTCCGAACTCGGCGAGGACGAGGTGATGGCCGCCGTGGTTCCGGTCGAGGGACAGAAGATCGACTTCGTCGAGCTGGTGGCCTTCTGCGAGCCCCGGCTCGCCTACTACGCGATTCCCCGCTTCGTGGCGCTGTGCCCGGAACTGCCGCTGACCGAGAACGGCAAGGTGCGCAAGACCGTGCTGAGGGAGTGGGGAGCCGGCCGCGCCGACTGGGACCGCGAGGCGGCCGGCGTCGTGCTGGGACGCGACCGGCCCACCACGGCACGCTCGGAAGGAGCTCGTACGTGACCGGGGCCCGCCGCCCCTGCGCGGTGGCGCCCCGAAGGCTTCCCCCTCGTGCCATCGGCTGAGCCGGTGCGCGCCGACGACGCACGGGCGGCGTGTGGTGTCGCCGGTCGCCGGTCGCCGGTCACCGGTCGGTGACGAGCGGCGAAATCCGAGCGCGGCTTCCCCGAGCGGTGACCGTTGCCCTCGTCGAAGCCACCTCTAGGCGGCAGTTGACCTCCGCCTCCACGATCGCGGCCACCGCCCCCTCGCAGGCGGTGGCCGTCACCGGACAGGTCCTGACCGTCAGCAGCGGTCACTGACCCTTCCCTCGGGCGGACCCCGCCCCGGCACATCCCCCTTTCCCGGCCACCGGGACGCCCTCGCGCGCCCCTCCACGTCCCGACGGCCACCGTCCTCCTCCAGAGGTGACGAGATGAGCCCCACCGTCCCGCACGAACCGGCAGCCGGACCGCAGTCGATCCGCAAGATCGCCATCGCCAGCCTGACCGGAACCGCACTTGAGTGGTACGACTTCTTCCTCTACGGCACCGCCTCGGCCCTGGTGCTCGGCKCCCTCTTCTTCCCCGACGCCAGCCCCCTCGCCGGCACCCTGGCCTCCTTCGGCACCTTCGCCGTCGGCTTCGCGGCCCGCCCCATCGGCGGCATCATCTTCGGTCACTTCGGAGACCGGCTGGGCCGCAAACCCATGCTCGTGATCACCCTGCTGGTCATGGGCTTCACCACCTTCCTCATCGGCACCCTGCCCACCTACGCGCAGATCGGCGCGTGGGCGCCGGTCCTGCTCACCCTGCTGCGCGTCCTCCAGGGCATCGCGGTCGGCGGCGAGTGGGGTGGCAGCGTCCTCATGATCACCGAGCACGCCCCCGCGGGGCGGCGCGGCTTCTACTCGGCCTGGAGCCAGGTCGGCATCAACCTCGGCTTCGTCACCTCCGCCGGAGTCTTCGCGGCGGTCCAGACCCTGTCCGACGAGGCGTTTCTGTCCTGGGGATGGCGTGTGCCCTTCCTCCTCGGAGCCGTTCCCGCGCTGGTCGGCCTCTTCATCCGTCTGAAGATCGAGGAGACACCGGAGTTCCAGAGCGTCCAGCACGAGGGCGACAAGCAACGGCTGCCGGTCCTGCACGCCCTGCGGACCCATCCGCGCGCCATCCTCATCACGGCCGGCGCCCGCATGGCGGAGAACGGCGCGTCGTACATCTTCCTGGTCTTCTCCCTCGCGTACGGCAAGCACATCGGGGTCGGCAACGGCCTGCTGCTGACCGGGATCATCGTCGCCAACGTCGTGGAGGGCGCCTCGATGGTGGGATTCGGCGCCCTCTCCGACCGCATCGGCCGCCGCCCGGTCTACATGGCCGGAGCGGCCACCCTCATCGTCTTCGCGTTCCCCTTCTTCTGGCTCGTGGACACCGGGACCCCCGCGCTCGTCTGGCTCGCCTTCATCGTCGCCATCGGCATCGGCCACGGAGCCATGATCGGCACCCAGCCGAGCTTCTTCACCGAGCTGTTCGGCAAGAGCTCGCGCTACAGCGCCATCGCCCTCGGACACGAGTTCGCCTCGGTGTTCGCCGGCGGCCTCTCACCGCTCATCGCGACCGCGCTCCTGGCGGCCACCGACGCCTCCTGGCCCATCTCCCTGTATCTCATGGTCCTGGGCTGTATCACGCTCGTCTCGGTCTACTTCGCCCGCGAGACGGTGCAGCGCGACACCGCGCCCACGCCGGAACCGCGGCTGCAGCCGGCCGGAACACACGAGTAGACACACGAGCAGCGCGTACCCGGTGCGCCGGGGATCGTCGGCCGGCCACCTCCTGGCCGGCCGACGAGCGGTCCGCCCGACGAGGGGCCGGGGGCACGGCCGGTCCGTCCGGCGCGTCCCCGGCCCGCTCGCCCCGCTCGCCCCGTCCGCCCCGCTCGTCAGGGTCGCGGTGCGGGGGCGAGCACGATGTCGAACCGCACCCGGCTCCAACCGACGTCCAGCCGGCGCCCGTCCGGGGTGGGCGTGCCCGCCGGCTGGTGCTCGAACCTCTTGACCAATGACTGCTTGACGCCGAAGACCGTGTCCCGCTCACCGATCGGGTCGCCCTCGGGGAAGACATGGGTCACCAGCGTGCGCGCGTCCTCATGGCTGACCATGAAGTGCAGGTGCGAGGCCCGCAGCGGCGAGCGGCCCACGGCGGCGAGCAGCTGTCCGACCGGGCCGTCGTCGGGAATCGGGTACGGCGTCGGGGTCAGGCCCCAGAAACGGTACGCCCCGTCGGCGTCGCTGAAGAGGTGCCCCCGCGCCGAGCGCCTGGCGGCGTCGTACTGCACGTCGTACAGCCCGTCCTCGTCGGCCTCCCACACCTCGATCCGGGCGCCGGCCAGCGGGTTGCCGTCGGTGTCGGTGACCGTGCCCTCGACCCAGCAGGGTTGGCCCGGCGCCCCGAAGGAGACGTCGCCGCCGAGCTCGACGTGCGGTGCGTCCTCGACGAAGAACGGGCCGAAGACGGTCGCCTCGGTGGCGTCCTCGTAGGCCACGTTGTTGACGTTGACGGTCTGCATCGACGCGCCGAGCACGTCGGAGAGCAGGATGAACTCCTGGCGCACGTCGTCGGTGATGTGGCCGGCGCGGGTGAGGAAGTCGATGGCCGTCCTCCACTCGGCGTCGGTCAGCCGGGTCTCGCGGACGAACGCGTGGACGTGCTCGACGAGCGCCACCATGAGCTGTTTGAGCCGCGGGCTCTCGCAGGCGTCGAACGAGCGGACCACCCGATCGAGGAGCTCCTGCTCGCGCTGGACCTGGTCCGGCGGGACGGCGGTGTCCGGCGTCGTGGTCATGAGGGGTCGGCTCCTTCCCAGGCCGCGCGCAGCAGCGCGGTGACGTTCTCTTCGGTGACCGGGGTCGGGTTGTTCCCCGGCGCGACGGCGAGGACCGGCCCGACGGCCTCGGCGATGCCGTCCTCGGGCATCCTGTGGTCGCGCAGGGCCCGGGGTGCGTCGAGAGCGGCGCGCAGTGCGCGGAGCCCCTCGGTCGCGGTCGGCGAACCGAGGGCCGCAGCGATGCGACCGGCCGCCTCGGGTGCGTTCGGTGCGTTCAGGGCCAGCACGTGGGGCAGTACGACGGCGTGCGTCTGGGCGTGCGGCAGGTTGAACATCCCGCCGAGCACGTGACAGATCTTGTGGTGGAGACCCGAGCCGGCCCCGGCGAAGGCGACCGCGGCGAGATAGGCACCGTAGAGCGTCTGCTCGCGGCCCTCCATGCCCGCGGGATCCGCGACGACCGCGGGCAGCCCGGCCGCCAGGGCACGGATCCCCTCGCCGGCGAACGCCCGGTCGACGGGGTCCGCCCGCGGGCCCCACAGGGAGTCGACGCAGTGCGCCAGCGCGTTGAGACCGCTCGCCACGGACATGTCCACCGGCAGGCCGAGCAGCAGCGAGGCGTCGTACACGACGGAGCGTGGCAGCACCCGGGCGTCGACGCCGGTGGTCTTCACGTCGCCGTCGGTCAGCCCCCACACGTTCGTCGCCTCGGAGCCGGCGTACGTCGTCGGGACCGCCACGATCGGGAGGCCGGTGGTCAGCGCCACCGCCTTCGCCAGCCCGGTCGTCGAGCCGCCACCGACGCACACCAGGACGTCGGCGCCGCCGGCGGAGGCCGCCACGCGCGCCCGCCGCGCCACCTCGGCCGGTACGTGCATGACGACCTCGTCGTGGCGCACCGCCACCGGCAGCGCGGCGCCGATCCCGTCGGCCGGGGCCGCCGCCGAGGGGGCGGCGATCAGCATGGCGCGGCTCGCGCCCAGCGCGGCGACCTCGGCCGCCGCCGCCGCGGCGGCGTCGCCGGGCGCGAAGACCACGCGCTGCGGCAGCGTCTCGTGCACGAACCTCATCGCACGCGCCCCGGCAACTGCCGGACGGCCTCGGAAGGAGCGGCGGGCTCGGTGTGGATGGTCATGTCTCATTCTTTCCCCGATCCGGGGAGCCGAAGGCTGCTTCGACGCGGCGTACGCCGCCGTCCCGGCCGGCGTCGGGTCGACCCGTCACCACGTACCGGTCCGGGCGGTGGAGATCGGCCGCAGAGGCGAAGGTGAAGCCGGAGCCGTGGCGGGTGACGCGGCCTGCGGACGGGGCGGCGAAGTGGGCGGGCATCATCGCGGTCCCGGTGTCGGCCAGCCACTCCAGCGTCCGCCTGCGGGTGCGCGCCGAGAGTTCCGGGTCGACGCAGTACCGGGTGCTGGCGTCCGSATCCATCAGCTGGAGCGGGTGGTGGAGGACGTCGCCGGTGAGCAACAGCCGTGCCCGGGAGCCGGTGACCAGGACGGCCGTGTCGCCCGGGGTGTGACCCGGTGCCGGGCACAACCGCACGTGCGGGCCGAGCTCGGCGTCCGGGGGTGTCAGGTCCAGCAGTCCCGCCTCGGCGACCGGTTCGATGCTGTCGGCCAGGTAGTCGCCGGTCCGGGTCATCGCCGCGGCTCCCGCCGCCGACCGCCAGTAGTCGTACTCCGGAGCGGTCAGAACGTGCCGGGCCTTCGCGAAGGCCGGTCGCCACTGTCCGCCGGACCACCGCGTCGCCCAGCCGACGTGGTCCACGTGCAGATGGCTGAGGACGACCGTGGACACGTCGTCGGCGGACAGTCCGGTCTCCGTGAACCGCTGCCACCAGCCGCTGTCCAGGCGGTCGAACTCCGGTCTGCCGCGGTGCTTCCCGTCGCCGACGCAGGCGTCGACGAGGATCCGCTCGTACGGGGTGACGACCAGGAAGGCCTGCATGGCGAAGACCAGCCGTCCCCGCCCGGCCTCGTACCAGGGCTCCTCGGCGGCCCAGCCGGAGGGCACCCCCGGGTGTCCGGGGAAGAACTCCGCCGGATCGATGAGCAGCCGCGGTGTCTCCACGATCGGCACCACCGCGACGTCACCGAGATCGAACCAGCCGCTCATCGTGCCGTCACTTCCCGCTCTTCCCGCTCCGTGTCCGCGGCCCCGTCCGTCCGGTCGGCCGCGTGGGGCAGGCGCCACAGCACCGCCGCGCTCGCCGCGGCCACCACCACCGGAATGGCCGTCAGCAGCACGATGTCGTCGCCGGGGAGCGAGAGCGCGAGCAGGACACCCGCCGTGGCCGGACCCACGATCGAGCCGACCCGCCCCAGGGCCGCGGCCCAGCCCACGCCGGCGGTCCTGGTGGCCGCCGGGTACATCGCCACCGCGAGGGTCAGCTGACCGATCTGACTGGCCGTGACACCCGCACCGGAGCCGGCGAGCGCGAGCAGCAGCGCGGTGTGGTCGGTCCCGACGGTGGCCGCGGCGACCATCGACACCGCACCGATCACCGGCATCACCATCAGGGCGAACCTGATGCCCCGCCGGGCGGAGAGCAGGAGGAGCACGATGCCCCCGACCACCCCGCCGAAGCTCAGGAAGGCCAGGCCGATCGGGGCCTGCGAGGCGGAGAAGCCGTATCCGGTCAGCAAGGTCGGCACCCAGGACTGGAGCGTGTAGCTGGCGATGAAGACCAGGAAGGCGAAGATCCACAGCAGTACGGTGGCGGCGCGCAGCCCCGGTGCGAACAGCGCGCCGACCCGCGCCTCGCGTGCGGCGCCGGCCGAGCTGTCGGCTCCGGACACTGCCACCGTGCCGTCCGCTGCCACCGTGCCCTCCACGGCCACGGGCACCGGTGCGGCCGGCAGCCACCGGCCCATCACCACGGCCAGCAGCAACGGCAGTGCGCCGCCGATCCAGAACACCCCGGTCGCCCCGACCGACGCCAGCATGCTGCTGCCGAAGACACCGGCGACCGTCCCGCCGAAGGCGAGGCCGAGGGTGACCGTGACGGAGACCGACTGCCGTTGCCGGTCCGGGTGGTGCGCGGTGGCGAGGGAGACGGCGCCGGGCAGCACCACGCCGAGTCCGAGGCCCGTGACCAGCCTGACCGTGCTCAGGGCGGTCAGCGACTGCAGGGGAAGCACCAGGGCGGTGGCCAGCGAGCCCACGCCGAACAGCACGGTCCCGGCGATCAGCATCCGCCGCAGGCCCAGCCGCACCGCGAGCCTGCCCGAGGCGAGGTAGCCGAGCACCACGCCGATGTTGGTCAGGACCACCGCCGGGGTGAAGTCGGCCGAGGCGATGCCCCACTGCTCCGCCAGGGAGGGCAGGACGAAGGAGAGGGACGCGGAGTCGAAACCGTCGAGCAGCACCGCGAGAAAGGCAAGTCCCACCACTCCGAAGCGCATCCCGCGAAAACTCGCCAGGACACCTGCCCGCCCACTGCCCGTCGCCGTGTCTTCGTCGTGTCTCATCGGGTGCCTCCGAAAACTGCCTGGTGCGCGGCCTCGAACAGCTCCGACTCCGGTTCGGCGAAGGCGGTGGCGGTGCCGATGTGGTCGGTGCCGGTCAGCGCCACGGTCACCGGCGGCCTGCCCGCGTCGGTCAGGGCGTCGGCGAGCAGCCGGCCCTGGCGGGTCAGCCAGAGGTCGTCGTCCGCCTTGCGGTTGGGCTCCGGATCCCCGAAGGAGACCACCACCCGCTCGGGGCCGCGGCTCACCCGCAGCGCGGGGCTGAGCCGCAGGGCCTGCGCCGGGTCCTCGACCATGCCCCGCAGATCGGTGGGCGCGCTCATGCACACGGTGCCCGCCACCGGGCCGGGGGAGCTGTCGGTCAGCGTGACCATCGCGGCGAGGTGGCCGCCCGCGGAGTGCCCGGCCACGGTGATGCGTTCCGGGGCGCCCCCGTAACGGGCGGCGTTCGTGCGCGCCCACTCCACCGCCAGGGCCGCGTCCGCGACGGCGTCGGCGATGGTGTGCCGCGGTTCGAGCCGGTAGCCGCAGGACAGGAAGACCGCGCCGGCGTCCACCCAGGGGCCGGCGAGGTGGTCGTAGTAGGCCGGGTGGCCCTTGCGCCAGCGTCCGCCGTGGAAGTACACGATCACCGGGCGGTCACCGGATGATCCGGCGCCGGAGGGGACGGCCGCCGGCCCGGGGTGGTAGACGTTCACCAGCTGGTGGGCGTCGGGACCGTACTTCAGGTCGACCTCGTGGGGCACCCGTGAGCGCAGCTCCTGGCGGCGGTGTACGGCGTGCCGGTAGAAGCCCGGCCAGTCGGGGTGGTAATCCTCCGGGCGTCGACAGGTGAAGAACCCACTGGTGTCCGCCGGACGGACCGCTTGACTTCCGACCACTGCTCCTCCTCGTCGTCGCCGGTGCCGTGACGGCTCCGGGTGCGCAGTGGTCCGTATCATCACCAGGCCCGTACCAGCTCGGGTAATGCCTACTTCGTCCGTACCTATCGCCATACGGTCATACCGGAGGTGTGTGCCACCTGGTCCGGCTCCGCACGACGCACGCACCGGACCGCCCGCACCGCCTCCTCCACCCCCACCGCCTGATTTCGCTATGCCCGATCCGCTATAGGTGAAGCCCGGATCGGTATTGGACGGGTATGGGAGGGCGATCGTACGGTCCCCTCATGACCGACGATTCGCCAACCGAGATCGTTCAGCTCCGGAACTTCGTCGACGGAAGCTTCGTCGACGGCGCGGACACGTTCGACAAGATCAGCCCGGTCGACGGCGCCCGTGTCGCCGTGGTGCACGAGGCCGGCCAGGAGACGGTGGACGCCGCCGTACGGGCCGCGCGCCGGGCCTTCGACGGCCGCTGGGGCCTCACCACCGACCGGGACAGAGCCGCCTTGCTGAGGCGGATCGCCGACGGGATCGAGGCGCGTTTCGAGGAGTTCGTGGACGCCGAGATCCGTGACACCGGCAAACCGGTGGCGCTGGCCCGCGAACTGGACGTGGCCCGCGCGGCGGCGAACTTCCGGTCCTTCGCCGACACGATCTCCTCCGCCGGCCTCGATTCGTATCTGACCGACACGGGCGGGGGCCGCAGCGCCCTCAACTACGCGGTGCGCAAACCGCTCGGTGTCGTGGCCGTCATCGTGCCCTGGAACCTGCCGCTGCTGCTGCTCACGTGGAAGGTGGCCCCGGCCCTGGCCTGTGGCAACGCCGTGGTCGTCAAGCCGTCCGAGGAGACCCCGTCGACGGCGACCCTGCTGGCGGAGGTCATCGCCGAGGCGGGCGCGCCGAGCGGCGTGTACAACGTCGTCCACGGCTTCGGCCCGGGCTCGGCGGGCGAGTTCCTCACCTGGCACCCGGGGATCGACGGGGTCACCTTCACCGGTGAGTCCTCGACGGGGGCGACCATCATGAAGGAGGTCGCGCCGCGCGTGGTGCCCGTCTCCTTCGAGCTGGGCGGCAAGAACGCGGCCGTCGTCTTCGACGACTCCCCGCTGGAGCGCACCCTCGACGGGCTCACCAGGTCACTGTTCCTGAACACCGGCCAGGTCTGCCTGTGCACCGAACGGGTCTACGTCCAGCGCGGACTCTTCGACGAGCTCGCGGCCGGGATCGCCGAGCGGGCCAAGGGACTGCGCCTGGGCCGCCCGCACGCATCCGGCACGACGACCGGCCCGCTGATCTCCCAGAAGCACCGGGCCAAGGTGATGTCGTACCTCGACCTCGCCGTGCAGGAAGGCGCCGAGGTCCTCGCCGGGGGCGGCATCCCCGAGCTCGGCGAGGACCTGGCGGGCGGCGCCTGGATCGAACCGACGGTGTGGACCGGCCTGGACAACTCCTGTCGCACCGTGCGCGAGGAGGTCTTCGGCCCGGTCGCCGCGCTGATCCCCTTCGACACCGAGGAGGAGGCGATCGGCCTGGCGAACGACACCGAGTACGGGCTGGCCGCCTCGGTGTGGACCAGCGATCTGAGCCGGGCCCACCGGGTGGCGCAGGCGATGGACGTCGGCCTCTCCTGGGTCAACACCTGGTACCTGCGCGACCTGCGCGCCCCCTTCGGCGGGACGGGCCGCTCAGGTATCGGACGCGAGGGCGGGAAGCACTCGCTGCACTTCTACACCGAGACGACGAATGTGTGCGTGGCCCTGTGACCGAATCGACCTCCGCCCTCTCCGGATACGCCTCGGCCCTCGACGAGGCCGTCACCTCCAGGCGGGCCATCGCGCAGCTGAGCGGCACCGCCTCGCTCACCCTGGACGACGCCTACCGTGTGCAGGCGCTCAGCTCCGAGCTGCGGACGGCCCGCGGTGACCGTCTCGTCGGTGTGAAGCTCGGGTTCACCAGCAAGGCCAAGGCGCTGCAGATGGGCGTCTCCGACGTCATCTTCGGCCGGCTGCACGCGCGCGGCGCGTACGCCGACGGCGGCAGCGTGGCCCTCGAGGCCTTCATTCACCCGCGCGTCGAGCCGGAGGTGGCCTTCCGTCTGGGTGCGCCGTTCGACGCGCGCGCCTCGGCCGATCCCGAGGCCGAACTGCGGGCCGCCGTCGACGCGGTCGCCCCCGGCCTGGAGATCATCGACAGCCGCTACGCGAACTTCAAGTTCTCCCTCACCGACGTCGTCGCCGACAACACCTCGGCGGCCGGGTTCGTGACCGGGGCCTGGCAGCCGATCGATCTCACCTCCGCCGCGGCCCGGTTCGACGACCGGCCGGTGACCGTGGAGATCGACGGCGCGGTCGCGGCCACCGGGAGTACCGGCGACATCCTCGGCGACCCGGTCCTCGCCCTGCCGGCCATCGCACGCATGGCCGCGGCCCAGGGGGTCGTCCTGCCCGCCGGTTCCGTATTGCTGGCCGGGGCGGCCACCGCCGCGGTCGCCCTCCCCGGCGGGGTCACGGTCCGCGCGACCGTCCCGGGACTCGGCTCCGTCCACGTCACCACCACCGGCACCCCCGCGGAGGAGCGATGAACGACGAGTCCCTCGTGGTCGAGGGGAAAGCCKCCCCCCGCGGCCGGTTCCCGCACGTCAAGGTCGTCGGCGACCTGGTGTTCGTCTCCGGGACCAGCAGCCGCCGCCCCGACAACACCTTCGCCGGGGCCGGCGCCGACGCGATGGGAGTCACGGACCTCGACATCGAGGCACAGACCCGGGCCGTGATCGAGAACATCCGTGACGTCCTCGCCGCCGTGGACTGCACGCTCGACGACCTGGCCCAGGTCACCACCTACCTGGTCAGCATGAACGACTTCGGCGGCTACAACCGCGTATGGGCCGAGTACTTCGACGCCTCCGGCCCCACGCGCACCACCGTCGCGGTCCACCAGCTTCCCCACCCGCATCTGCTCATCGAGATCCAGGCCGTCGCCGTGCGCCGAACCGGCCTCACCACCGAGGAGAACTCATGACGTCGTCGCTGCCCCCGGTCTTCAACTTCCCGAAGTGGCTCGCCGAGCACGAGCACCTGCTGAAGCCCCCGGTCAACAACAAGGCGATGTGGGATACCAGCGGTGACTTCATCGTGCAGATCGTCGGCGGCCCCAACCAGCGGCTCGACTTCCACTTCGAGCCGTTCGAGGAGTACTTCTACCAGGTCAAAGGCAATATGCACGTCAATGTGATCACCGAGGACGGCCCGCAGCGGGTGGACATCCGCGAGGGCGACATGTGGCTGCTGCCCGGGAACACCTGGCACTCGCCGCAGCGTCCGGAGGAGGGATCCATCGGCATCGTGGTGGAGCGCGTGCGCCCCGAGGGGACGACGGAGCAGTTCGGCTGGTTCTGTCTGGAGTGCGGTACGAAGGTGCACTCGGTGGAGCTGCAGGTGCGGGACATCGTCGCCGACCTGCCGCCGGTGTTCGAGGCCTTCCACGCGTCCGTCGAGCAGCGCACATGCGGGAACTGCGGCGCGCTGCACCCCGGTAAGGGCTGATCCGGTGCCCGATGTCATCGACATACACACCCACTACGTGCCCGCGGCCTGGCCGGACCTCGGTCCCGGCCGGCCCTGGCTGCGGGTGGAGTCCGAACGCCAGGCGATGATCATGGTGGGGGAGACCGAGTTCCGGGCCGTCGAATCGAACTGCTGGGACGCGTCGGTCCGCCTGGCCGACATGGCCGCCGACGGGGTGCAGGCCCAGGTGGTCTCTCCCACCCCGCTGTTCTTCGGGTACGACCTGAGCGGTGCCGAGGCGGTCAAGGTCTGCCGGATCTTCAACGACCTCGCCCTGGAGATCTGCGCACCCGATACGGAGCGGTTCATCCCGTTCGCCCAGGTGCCGCTGCAGGACCCCGACGCGGCCTGCCGTGAGCTCGACCGCTGCCTGGACGCCGGGCACGTCGGGGTGGAGATCGGCAACCACGTCGGCGACCAGGACCTCGACGCGGAGGGCGTCGTCACCTTCCTCCAGCACGCGGCCTCACGCGGCGCGCCGGTCTTCGTGCACCCCTGGGACATGCCCACCTCGCCGCGGCTGGACCGCTGGATGGCGCGGTGGCTGACCGGGATGCCGGCGGAGACCCATCTCTCCGTGCTCGCCATGATCCTCGGCGGAGTGTTCGACCGGGTGCCGGAGTCGCTGCGGATCTGCTTCGCGCACGGCGGCGGATCGTTCGCGTTCTGGCTGGGGCGCCTGGAGAACGCCTGGCACCGCCGCTCGGACATCATCGCCACCTCGCAGCTGCCGCCCTCGGCCTACCTCGGCCGGTTCAGCGTGGACAGCGTCGTCTTCGACCCGGTCGCCCTGCGCACGCTGGTCGACACCCTCGGCGCGGACCATGTGATGCTGGGCAGCGACTACCCCTATCCCCTGGGCGAACGCCCCGTGGGTGAGGTGCTCCGGAAGGCTGACTTCCTCAGCGCCGCGGAGCGCGAGGCGATCGCCGGCGGCAATGCGCTGCGCTGGGTCGGACGCGTGCCCGCGGACCGCTGACCTGCGGATCGCTGGCCCGCGATCCGGCCCTCCGAGGAGGGAGCTCCGGCCGGGCGACGTCCGCCCGGCCGGGACCGACGGACCCCGGACCCCGGATCCCGGACCCCGTGCCGTCACGGCCGGGGTCCGCCGTCCCCCTGTTCGGACGAGCCCGTCGCCGGGCCTGCGCACCGGACCCCACCAGCGGGTATGTCCAGGATGACGCCCACAGCCGTGCGGTTGTGCCCCGCGGCGGAAGGCGGTCTACCGTTCTCGTATGGAAATACCGCGGATGCTGGACGGGCGACTGAAATTCCGCCACCTCCTCCTCGTCGAGGCGCTCTCCGGCCAGGGGAGCGTGGTCGGCGCCGCGGCCGCGCTGCACGTCACCCAGCCCGTGGTCACCCGCAGTCTCCAGGACCTCGAACGCATCCTCGGCGTCACCCTCTACGAGCGCGGCCCGCGGGGGATCCAGCCCACCGAGTTCGGGGACGCCTTCACCCAGTACGCGCGCTTGGCGCTGGCCCAGATGAACCAGGCGAGCCGTCATCTCCAGGAGATAGCCGACGCCACCCGCGGCCACGTGGTCATCGGCACCCATCTCGCGGGCTCCAACCTCCTGCTGCCGCGGGCCATCGCCCGGCTCAAGCAGGACCGCCCAGCCCTGCGGATCGTCGTGCGCGAAGCGACGCCGGAGACGCTGCTCGAAGACCTCGTCGCAGGCAAGATCGACTTCATCATCGGCCGCCTGGCGACGGTCCCCCCGGGGGGGACGGTGCAGCAGACGCTGCACGAGGAGACCGTCCGCGTGGTCGCGCGCAGCGGGCATCCGCTCGCGGCACGCACCCACATTCCGCTCGACGAGCTGATTGCCTGCCCGTGGATCCTGCCGGGGGTGGAGACGGCGCTGCGTACCGAACTCGAAGAGTTCTTCCACCGCAACGACTGCCCCCTGCCCCCCGACCGCGTCGAGACGACCGCGTTCCTCACCATCCGCCAGCTCCTCGTGGAGACCGACATGGTGGCCGCGCTGCCGGAACTCATCGGCGCGAGCGACCCCCGGCTCACCGCACTGCCGATCTCGCTCGACCTCGTCGGCGCACGCGTCGGGATCACCCGCGCGGCCGGACGCCGTCTGAGCCCGGCCTCGGAGGCCATGATGCAGTCGCTCGTCGCCATCGCGGACTCCGTGCACCCGCCCACGGACCGGTCCGACTGAGTTCTGCCTGACGCCTGACGGTCCTCGACCCGGGTGTGCGCGGGCCGCGGTGGGTACGGGGACCGTGTTTCCCGTCCGGTACGGCCTCGTGCGCGACGGCGCACGGTTCCCGGCCACGACCGGTGCGTACCCGGTCGCGCACGAAGACCGTTCCCTGCGAAGGGCTTTCGTCCGGCCTGACTCGATGACGTCCCGCGAGCCGCCGGCCGGCGGCTCCTCAGGTCCGGGAGGTCAGTGTCCCCGGTGGGGCTCCTGGACCCGGCTCTTGGACGACTCGACCACCGGGTCGAGGTCCTTGAACTGCTCGGTGTACGAGCCGACCGAGATGCCCTTGACCCTCTGCGCGGCGGCGAGCTGCTGGAACGCCGAGGTCTTGGAGGCGGTGGTGAGGATCCGGACGGCGCTGCGCTGGAGGTCGCCCAGACGCATCGTGTAGCTGTCGTCGGCCGGGTAGTCGCCTACCAGGCTCACCTTGTAGGAAACGACCGGCGTGGTGGCGTCACCGGAGGTGGCGTACCGGACGTCCGAGACGGTGATCGCGGCCTTCTGGGCGGCGGTCAGCGCGGTGGAGGCCAGCAGGGTCTGGACGGCGCGGTAGGCGTCGTCGACCGAGGTGAACTTGGCGTCGGCCGTGTACGTCTGGTTGTTGATGGCGTCCACGGTGGTGGTGCCGGAGAGCGGGGTCTTCGACAGGTCGGTCGTGCCGTCGACGGTGGTGGCGACGGTCGTTCCGCCGCCGGTCGCCAGGGTGAGCGCGCCGAGCTGGAAGCTGTAGCTGGGGTTGCCGGTGGTCTTGACCGTCTTCATGTAGGTGGGGAGGCCGTTCAGGTCGACGACGGGCGCGGTCTTGATCGTCGCGTTGACGATGTCGGAGGGCTTCCCGCCGGGCTCGATCAGGTCGTTGCCCGCGTACATGGTGTTGGTCGCGCCGTGCGCGCCGCCCCAGTCGGTCATCACGGTGCCCCGGAAGCCCCACTCACCACGCAGCAGGTCGGTGAGCAGGTCGTAGTTGCCGGACGCGTAGGTGTTGTTGATCTTGTTGTAGGAGCTCATCACGGCCATCGGCTGGGCGGCCTTCACCGCGATCTCGAAGCCCTTCAGCTCGATCTCGCGGAACGCCCGCTCGCCGACCACGTCGTTGCCGCCGCTGCGGCTGGTCTCCTGGTTGTTCCCGGCGAGGTGCTTGATCGTGACACCGGCGCCGGGATTGCTCTGCACGCCCTCGGTGGTGGAGGCGGCGGTGAGGCCGGAGACCAGCGGGTCCTCGGAGTAGTACTCGAAGTTGCGGCCGTTGAGCGGGTCGCGGTGGATGTTCATGCCGGGCGCCAGCCACAGCTGGACACCGTACGCGTTCATCTCCTTGCCGATCGCCGTGCCGACCTTCCGCACCAGGTCCCGGTCCCAGGTCTGGGCGAGCAGGGTACCGATCGGGAAGGCCGTGGCGTACTGGTAGGAGGCGGGGGTGGTGGCGATCCGCTGGGTGAGGCGGAGTCCCGCGGGTCCGTCCGCCAGGGTCATGCTGGGGATGCCCAAGTTTTCGTAGGCGCCGGTGGTGTAGCCGGCGGCGCCGACGGCGGACGGAGTGGTGCCGCCCAGGCTGGTGCCCTCCACGATGGTGGCGAGCTGCGTCACCGACAGGCCGGCGACGAACTGTTCGACGGAGATCCTGCCCTTGGCGACGTCGTACAGCGTGTTGGAGGAGCTGGTCCTGACGTACTTGACCTTCTCGCCGGTCTTCGCCTTGTAGGGGGCGCCGGTGTTCTCCCAGTTCTTCCGGCTCTTGTCCAGGTGGACGGTGGTCGAGGAGATCTTCGACCCGTCGAGCGCGTGGTACGGGGAGGAGGAGTCGACGGTGACGTCCTGCTCGTACGGCGAGGCGTTCTTCTCGGTGCGGAACGACTTCGGGTTCAGGGTGATCCGCTCGGCGTTCGCCAACTCCTTCTTCTCACCGGAGTAGGTGTAGAAGTCGGCCGGGTCGCTGGTCAGTTCGCGCGCGGGCTTCTGGTCGTCCAGTTCGGTGTGGTCCTGCTCCGTCACCACGCGCCTGGCCAGGTTCAGCTCGGCCGCGACATGGGTGTCACGGGAGGAGTCGCCGACCCGGACCACGTAGTCGCCCGCGTCGAGGACGTAGGCGGCACGGGACTCGTCGTAGGAGGCCAGGGAGGTCGTGTCGAAGCCGATGGTCACCGTCTGCGAGGCGCCGGGAGCCAGGTCGTCGGTCTTCGCGTAGCCCGCCAGCTGCTGGTACGCCTTGTCCTGACCGGTCTGCGGGGCGGAGACGTAGACCTGCACCACCTCGCTGCCGCTGTGACGCTTCCCGGTGTTGGTCACCTTCGCGGTGACCCTCACCTGCTTCGCGTTCGCGGTGACCCGCTGCGCCCGGATGGCGAAGTCGGTGTACGAACCGCCGTAGCCGAACGGGTAGTTGACTACGGAGGAGGGGTCGGGGGCGAGGCGCTCGTAGAAGGAGTCGAAGTAGCGGTACCCGACGTAGACGCCTTCGCCGTACTCCTCGGTGGTGGAGTTCCCGTCGTTGTTCGCGAAGGTCGCGGAGGCGGGGTAGTGGGAGTAGGCCGAGGCCCAGGTGTCGGTGAGCTTGCCCGAGGGGGTGACGGTTCCGTTCAGCACGTTGACCAAGGCGTTGCCGCTCTCCTGGCCGGCCTGGCTCATGAGCAGCATCGCGTCCAGCGCGAGTCCGCCGGAGGAGTCCTTCTCCGCCTTGTTGATCTGCCGGTAGAAGCTGGTGTCGATGACGCCGCCGGAGTTGATGACGACGACCACGCGCTTGTACGTGCGGCCCAGCAGTTCGAGGTTGGCGCGCTCGGTGTCGGCCAGCAGGTAGTCGCCCTTGCCGGATGAACGGTCCGCGCCCTCACCGGAGTTGCGGGCGATCACGTAGACGGCCGTGTCGGTCCCGGTGGTGGGCTTCACCGTGTCGGCGGTGAGCTGCTGTTCCACCGAGGAGTAGTCGATCGCCGGACCGAAGATGCCGCCGGAGCCGGCGCTGCCGTACTTGGTGTCGTAGGCCGAGGTCATCGCGGACCAGTAGGCACTGCCCGTGGTGACCTTGTACCCGGCGTTCTCCAGGCCTTGGCGTGCGGTGACCGTCGCACGGTTGTTGACGGCGCCGGAGCCGGTGCCGCCCTTGACGGTGACGTAGGCGCCGACTCCGTACAGGGCGACGTTGCCGGATGACGCGATGGGCAGTGCCTGGGCGTGATTCTCCATCAGGACCATGCCCTGTTCCGCGGCGGAGCGGGACAGGGCCGCATCGGCCTTCTCCAGAGCGCTCGGCGAGGGATCGGTGGTGGCGGCCCGGGCGGGTGGCGGCCCGACGGACAACAGGGCCGACACCACGACCGAGGCTGCGGTCGCCACGGTCACGGCTCGGGTCCGGGAGTTTCTGCGTGCGGGATTCACAGACAGCGTCCTCTCTGCCGTATCCGGCCGGGAGCCGGATGCAGGAGGAGGCTAGGAGGCGCTTTCTGACGCGTCAATAACTGAAGACAAAATTGGTCTCGTGAGTTTTTTCCGTTTACTGCTCCGATGGTCGAGCCCGGTTTCGCACTCCATCCGACAGGCTCATCGGTGGCCGACCGCGGAGAGCGCTCCCGCTTAGTTCCTGGTCAGCGCGGTCTTCGATGGGAAAAGTACTTCATTCGAGGCGCTCGCCCTGCTGTTCCGTTCCACGCGTTCGGTCAATGCTTAAAGCAGCGAGTCGGCATTTTGTGCTCCACGGGTCCGTTGAACGGACCAGTAATGTGGCCCGCCTGCCGCGCGGGGTGCATCTTGGCTTCCGCCTTCTGACGGGCTTTCTCGTCCTACTCACTTCGTGTCAGCTGTGTCTGCGTCAACCGCTCCGCGCCCTTCTGCGTTCGGCGCACGGGCGCGGTAAAGCCTCCGACCCCACAAGGAGTCCGCATGGCAGCACATATCAGCCGTCGCACCATTCTGGCCACCGGCGCGGGAGCCGCCGGACTGTCCCTGTCCGGCGCCTCCGCGTACGCCGCCGGCCATGCGCCCTCCGGCGTGAGATTCACCCTGAACGCCCAGGTGCTCGACGGCGGCGAACAGGTCACCTCCCTCACCCTGGAGACCGCCCGTCTCGGCCCGATCGACCCGGCCGGTCTGACCACCGCGACCTTCGGCGTGCACGCCAAGGGCACCAGGCCGTTTGCCACCGGCCCCGACGACGGCATTGTCACCGACTACGACCTCGACCGGACGGTGACCGCCGCCCGGCTCGACCGCAACGGCAACATCGTGCTCGAACTGAGCCATGGCGAAGGCCGGATCGGGGGCAGCACGCTCAGTTACCTCGCGGACGAGGGCCGCAACGTGATGCTCGACCTCACCTACACCCTCACCCAGCACGCCCCGATCGTCCTGCGCGATCACCGCTCCGTCGTCATCGGGAAGTTCGTGCAGAACCCTCGCCTCTCGGACCCCGAGGTCGACGCGTTCAGCTCTCACACCTCCGGCTCGGGAATGAAGTACCGGCTGTTCTCACCCGCCGATTCCCACTCCTCCCGGCGGGGCAGGCGTCCGCTGATCGTCTGGCTGCATGGCGGGGGCGAGGGCGCGTCACTGCCCGACGACTACTACGACAACGAGGTCACGCTGCGGGCCAACCGCGGCGCACTGGGCTTCGCCACTCCTGAAGCGCAGCACGTCTTCGGCGGCGCCTACGTCCTCGCCCCGCAGAGCACCTCGTACTGGATGGAGGACGGCCCGCGCTTCGCGCCCCTCATCCGCGAGATCATCGACGACGTCGTGCGCGGGAACCGCATCGACCGCGACCGGATCTACGTCGCCGGCTGCAGCAACGGCGGCTACATGAGCATGAAGATGACCGCCCTCTACCCCACCCTGTTCGCCGCCTCCGTGCCGATCTGCGGCATCGTCGCGCCCTTCCAGTCCGACACACCGATGATCCCCGACGACGAGCTGGCCCGGATCAGCACCCCCAGCTGGCTCGTCACCTCCGGCGACGATCCCGTCGTGGACCCGCAGGCCAACACCGTCCACGCGCACGATGTGATCCCCGGCTCGCTGATGACGCTCTACGACCACGTCGTCTGGAACGACCACCAGTACCTCGGCCACTATTCATGGATCTACGTCGCCCGCAACGACCCCGGCATCGACGGCACCCACATCTGGCAGTGGATGGCCGCCCGGCGCCGGCACTGAGAAGGCGGGTGCCCGGGCCGCTCACGGCCGCTCCCGGGAGCGGCGCCTGCC
>NZ_VDFC01000190.1 GCF_008369065.1 Streptomyces apricus
CTGCTGGAGCGGGGCGAACGGTTCCTCGGGCGGTGGGGGCTGCGGCAGGAGGGAGCGCCGATGCGCGGGCAGGTGTCGGTCGTGCTGCCGGTGGTGTGCCGCGACGGGACGCGGGCCGCGCTGAAACTGCAGGACGTCGACGAGGAGACGGCCGGCGAGGGGCTCGCGCTGCGGACCTGGGGCGGTGACGGGGTCGTACGGCTGCTGGCGGAGGACGCGGAGACCGGCACGCTGCTGCTGGAACGGCTCGACGAGGACCGGCCGTTGTCCGGTGTACCGGATGTGATGAAGGCGACGGGCGTACTGGCCGGACTGCTGGCGCGGATCACGGCCGTACCGGCGCCGGCGGGGCTGCGGCGGCTGGACGGCGTGGTGGCGGGCATGTTCGAGCGGCTGCCGGCGGTGCTGGCGGCGCTCGCGTCCCTGGGGGCGGACGGGGACCGGCGGTTGCTGGCGGACTGCGCGGCGGCCCTGCGGGAGGTCGCGGACGAGCCGGGGGACCGGTTGCTGCACTGGGACCTGCACTTCGACAACGTCCTGGCGGGGGAGCGCGAGCCGTGGCTCGTCATCGATCCGAAGCCGCTCGCCGGGGACCCCTGCTTCGAGTTGCTGCCGGCGCTCTGGAACCGCACCTGGGAGGGGTCGCTGGAGCGCCGGTTCGACCTGCTGACGGAGGTGCTGGGCGTGGACCGGGACCGGGCGCGCGCCTGGACGCTGGGGCGGGTGCTGCAGAACTCGCTGTGGTGTGTGGAGGAGGGGGAGGGGCTSGACGCCGCGCAGGTGGCCATCGCGGGGGTGATGCTGGGGCGGTGACACGGTGATCCGCTGACCTGGACGGCCGCCCGGTACGGTCCGGTACGGCCCAGCGCCGCCGCCCGGTGCCGCCGCCCCGTGTCGCGGCCCTAGGGTTCCAGGACCACCTTCCCCGTGGTCGCCCTCGTCTCCAGGGCCCTGTGCGCGGTGGCCGCCGCGTGGAGGGGGAAGCGGTGGAGCGCGGGGGTCAGGCGGCCCTCCGCCGCCGCCGCGAGGGCGCGCAGCTCCAGGGTGCGCATCGGGTCGCGGCCGCCCGTCCGCCGCATCATCGCCGGGCCCAGGACCTGCCGGGACAGGCCCTCCACGAGGTACGGGGCGTCCGGGCCGTCGTGCGGGCCCGCGCCGGACCAGCCGAAGACGAGGTGGCTGCCGCCGGGGCGGGCGAGGAGGGCGACCGCTTCGCGGGCCGTGTCGCCGCCCACGCCGTCGAGGACGAGCGTGGCCCGGTTGCCGCCGAGGAACCGCCGGACCCGGTCCGGCCAGTCCGGCTGCCTGTAGTCGACGGCCAGGTCGGCGCCGTTCTCCTCGACCAGCACCGTCTTCGCGCGGCCGCCCGCCAGGCCGATCACGGTGGCGCCCGCGTTCTTCGCGTACTGCACGAGGAGGGTGCCGAGGCCGCCCGCCGCGGCCGGTACGACGACCACGGAGTCGGGGGTGAGGTCGGCGAACTGGACGATCCCCATCGCCGTACGGCCCGTGCCGATCATCGCGACCGCCTGCGCGGGGTCGAGGTTCGCGGGGATCTCGTGGAGGCGCTCCACGTCCGTGACGGCGAGTTCGGCGTAGCCGCCCGGGCGCAGGCCCAGGTGGGCCACGACGCGCTTGCCGAGCCACAGGGCGGCGACGCCCTCGCCGAGGGACTCGACCGTGCCGGCGACCTCCCTGCCGGGGATCGTGGGGAGGG
>NZ_VDFC01000191.1 GCF_008369065.1 Streptomyces apricus
GGCGGCGCGTGACAATAGGGGCATGAACGCCGGGCGGCGCGTGACAATCGGGGCATGAACGCCGACTCCCCCGACCCGTCCACAGAGTTCGCCCAGCTGCTGCGCTCCCAGCCCGTCTGGGACACCGAGCTGCCGGACTTCGCCCCGGACACCGCCCCGGCGCACCCGCTCCCCCTCTTCGAGCAGTGGTTCGCGCAGGCCGTGGCCGCCGGCCAGAGCGAACCGCACACGATGTCGCTGGCCACGGCCGACGCCGAGGGCCGGCCGGACGTACGGACCGTGATCCTGCACGGCGCCGACGCCGACGGCTGGCACTTCGCCTCGCACGCGGGCAGCCGCAAGGGCCGCCACCTGGCGTCCCGCCCGTACGCCGCCCTCGGCTTCTACTGGCCCGTCCAGGGCCGGCAGGTCCGGGTCCGCGGCCCGGTGACGCTCGCCCCGCCCGAGGTAGCGCAGGCCGACCTGCACGCGCGCTCCGCCGGCGCGCTCGCCTCCGCCCTGGTGGGCCGGCAGAGCGAGGTGCTCCCGTCGTACGAGGAACTGGAGCGCGCCTCGGACGCGGCGTGGGACCGCGCCCGGCGGGAGCCGGACGCACCGGCGCCGTCGTGGACGGTGTACGTCCTGGACCCGGACGAGGTGGAGTTCTTCCAGGGCGACGCCCGCCGCCGCCACGTACGCCTCACCTACCGGCGCACCGAGAACCCCGACGGCACCAAGAGCACCGACGGTACCGACGGCACCGGGAACCACTGGCGCAGGGAACTCCTGTGGCCCTGAGGACCGCTCCCCGCCCCCTGCTCTACGGCACCGGCACCGGCACCGCCGCATCCGTGGCCAGCCGCCCGTGCAGGTGCACGTCCCGGAAGGCGTCCGTGCGGCCCGACTCGAACATCGCCCCGCGCAGCGTCCCCTCGTACGGGAACCCGCATCTCTCGGCGACCCGGCAGGACGCCTCGTGCCCGAGGGCGTGGCCCAGTTCCAGCCGGTGCAGGCCGAGTTCGTCGAAGGCCCAGCGCGAGGCGAGGGCGAGCGCGCGCGAGGCGACCCCGCGGCCCCGCGCGTCGGGGAGCACCCAGTAGCCGATCCGGGCGACCCGCATGACGTGGTCGATGTCGTTGACGCCGATGTGCCCGAGCGGTACGCCGTCGGCCGCGTCGGTGACGCAGAAGGAGGCGCCCACCGCCTCCTCGGCCGCCTTGCCCCGTGCGCGCAGCGATTCCTGCGCGTCGGCGAGGTCCGTCATGGCCCTGAGCGGCGTGTTCCACCGCTGGAACTCCGGGTCCGCGTACCCCCGCAGCCACGCCCGGACGTCCCCCTCGCTGTCCGCGTCCCAGGGCCGCAGCCACAGTCCGTGGCCGTGGATCTCGGGGAGCGGGAGGGAGCCGGAGGACTCGTACGGATCGGTCATGCAGCCATTGAACAACGGCCTCCGCAACCACGGCCCACCGGGCCGAGGGGCCCACCGGCCCGAGGGCCGCCCGGCCACAGGGCCATCCGGCCACGGAGCCGCCCTGCTACGGAGCCACCCAGTCACGGGACCGCCGGTCTGAACACCGGGACCACGAGGCCCCCCGCCCCCTGCGCGCTGGAGGTGGCCTTCC
>NZ_VDFC01000192.1 GCF_008369065.1 Streptomyces apricus
GCCCTGGACGACCTGCCGCACCCCCACGGCCCCCGCCCGCTGCTGCTGGTGCTCACCGCCGGCGCGGTGCACGTACGCCCGGGGGACACGCTCGACCTCGCCGCCTGCGCCCTGCCCGGCCTGGTGCGCACCGCCGCCGAGGAACTGGCCCACCTCACCGTGCGCCAGCTCGACCTGCCCGCCGACCGCACCAGATGGGCGGCCGCCGTCGCCGCCGAACTGGCCGACCGCTCCCACACCGGAGTGATCGCCGCCCGCGAGGGCCTGCGCTGGCAGCCCCGCCTGCGCCCGCTGCCCGACACCGACACCGACTGCGCCCCCGCGATCGTGCCCGGCGGCCTGTACCTGCTCACCGGCGGGCTCGGCGGCATCGCCCACGACCTGGCCGGCTACCTGCTGGCCGCCTACGGCACCAGGCTGCTGCTGGKGGGACGCTCCGCGGCCACCGGCGACAAGGCACACGCCCTGGCCGACCTGAACGCCCTGGGCGAGGTGCTCTACGTCCCGGCCGACGTCGCCGACCCGGCCGCGCTCGCCGCGGCCGTCCACACCGCGGAGACGCGCTGGGGCCGCACCCTCGACGGCGTCCTGCACCTGGCCGCGGCCGACGTCAGCGCCCAGCACAAGGACCTCGAACAGCACACCCTGGCCCGCCAGTCCCCAGAGGGCTTCAGCGCCCAGTACGCGGCCAAGGTGGCCGGCACCCTGGCCCTGGCCGCGGTCCTGGAGGAGCGCCCCGACACCTCCCTGGTGCTCTTCGGATCGGTCAACGGCGAGTTCGGCGGCCGCTCCTTCGGCGCCTACTCCGCCGCCAACACCTTCCTGGTGGGCTTCGCCGACCACTGGCGCCACGAACGCGGCCGCGACGTACGGTGCCTGGCCTGGAGCATGTGGAAGGACACCGGCATGAACCGCGGGCAGTCCGCCGCCCTGGCCCGCCGGCGCGGCTACCACGCCCTGGACCCCGACGACGCACTGCGCGCGTTCCTGTCCGCCACCTCCCTGCCCCACCACTACCTTTTGATCGGCCTGGACCTGGACAACCCCGCGATCCTGGCCGAACTGGCCACCGACGAACTCAGCGCCCGCGAGGTCCTGGTGGCCTACACCGCCCAGGGCGTCGACGCCGACAGCGTGCACGCGGCCCTGGAGCCGGTCCTGCGCGACTTCCCCGTTCCCGTGCGCCTGGTGGAGGTCCCCCGCATCCCGGTGGACACCGCCGGCGCCGTGGACACCACCCAGCTGCTCCTGGACGCGGCACCCCAGCGCCCCGGCAGCCGCCGCACCTACCAGGCACCCGCCACCGCCCTGGAGCGCAGCATCGCCGCGATCTGGGGCGAGGTCCTCAACCGCAGCCGCGTGGGGCGCGAGGACTCCTTCTTCGACCTGGGCGGCAACTCCCTGCGCGCCACCCGGCTGCTGGCCCGCCTCGCCGACGAGCTGGGCCTGGCGCTGACGGCCAACCAGCTCTACGAGAACCCCACCGTCGCCGCCCTGGCCCAGGCGTTCGCCCCCGGCGACCAGGCACAGCCCGTCCCCGCCRGCTGACCGCACACCCCCGCACACCC
>NZ_VDFC01000193.1 GCF_008369065.1 Streptomyces apricus
TCACCGACCTCCTCGCCCCACTCCCGCTCGCCGGCGACTTGAAACCCGCGCACCGCCAGGCCAAGCCGCAGCGCGGCTACAGCCTCACATCCGAGCAGGCCTTCGCCCAAGGACTCGTCCATGCCCGCACCTACTACAAGCAGCGCCAGCATCTCGCCGTCGCAAAACACGACACCTTCAACGGCTACCCGCTGGGCCACTGGCTCACCAATAAGCGCGCCGCCCACACCCGCATGCCCCCGCACCAAGCCGCCGCCCTCAGCGCGCTGTACCCGTGGTGGAACGCGCCCTGGAGCATGCAGTGGCAGCGCATCTGGCACCAAGCCCGCGATCACACCACCATCCACGGCCCCCACACACCCGAGACAGGCTTTCCCACCACCAGCTACAACCTGGGCGAATGGCTCTACCTGCAATGCGTCGCCTACCACGCTCTCCACCCCGGACAGCAGCACCTGCTCGCCGAGATCGGTATCGACGCCGCGGCGGCCGCATCAGCTCGGCCCCGACGGCGCAACCTCAAAGCCGGCGCGGAACAAGCCCTCGCCCACGCCCGCTCCTACGCCGCCGAACACGGCAACCTGGCGTCCGTGACCTCGGCAACCGTCCACGACGGTTGCCGCCTGGGACAGTGGCTCACCAACCAGCGCAACTACCAGCGCACCGGCCACCGCCCCCTGCCCGCCGGCCGCGCCCAAGCTCTCACCGCGATCGCCCCCTGGTGGTGCCCGCTCTGGGGCCTACGCTGGCAGCGCAGCTACAACCGGGCCCGCAGCGCCGTCCAGGGCCGCCCTCTGAAACCTGAAGACAGCTTCCGCGACCTCCACAACCCTCCTGTCGTGGGCTGGCTGCGCCGCCAGTGCGCCACCTACGGGCAGCTCAGCAAGGGCCAGCAACAACTCCTCGCTGACGCTGGCATCACGGCCGGCGTAGCCCGCACGGCTCGCGAACATGCACGAACGGCCGCGAGAACACCCGCTACCGCCCCGGTCCCGGACTCGGAAGACACGACCGGCCAAGCCGGAAAGGCAGCAGGTCCTGCACCCCCCACCGGTGCGCGGCGCGCACGACGTGCCACCGAACCGAAACGTCCCCGCGAGCCCCACAGCCGCCTGGGACACCGCGCTGATCTGAGGCAAGGCTTCGAGACAGCCCTGGCACACGCCCGCGCCTACGCAGCCGCACACGGTCACCTCGCAGCCCCCCGCGACACCCGGTGCGACGGATATCCGCTGGGGTGGTGGCTGTTCGGCCAGCGCAACCGCGCCAGACAACGCGCCCGAGCCGGGCAGCCGCCCTCACCCCACCTCCAAAGGCTGGCCGCGATCGATCCATGGTGGAACCCGCCGTGGGATCTGCACTGGCAGCGCAACTACTACCGTGCCCGCGACCACATCGAAGCCGGCGAACCCTTCGACCCCATCGCCCGCGTCCCTGCACCGAACACCGCCCTGGGCAGCTGGATGACCCGGGCATGCCTGCGGTACGACCAACTCCACCCAGACCAGCAGCACCTGCTGAGCACGATCAGGATCACCGCCCAGACAGCCGGCCAC
>NZ_VDFC01000194.1 GCF_008369065.1 Streptomyces apricus
GCCGCGGCCCGGTCGCCGCACTCCTCGGCCAGCCGGGACTTGCCCACTCCGGCCGCCCCGCCCACCACGAAACCGCGGCACCTGCGGTCCGCCAGCGCCTCGGTGAAGAGGTCCGTCTCCGGGCCGCGTCCGACCAGAGGCCACCGGCCCGCTCCCTCGCGCACTTCGGCTCCCCCTCTGGCAGCACGGGGCACGCGAGCACCCCGACGGGGTGCCCCCGGCCGTATCCCACCCGGGCAGTACGATGCACGATCGCCGGCGCCGTGTCAGCCCGGCGCGGCGCGGGGCGGAGTGCCGGTAGGAAGGTCGTTACGCAGCCTGATCGACACCGTCACTCGGAACGAGCCGCATCAGCTCCGTCGGCCGACGCCGACGCCGGCGCCTTCGTCGACCTGCGTGACATGGCGCCGACGTGCCATGCAGTGGAGTACAGCAGGAGTGCTACGGCCAGTGAGGCGCCGGCTCTCTTGGCGGCTCCGGTGAGCACTCCTTCGGCGACGGTGCCCCATGGCGCCGGGGCCGTTCTGGTGGGGTAGGTGGTCTCGCTCGCGCCGTTGCCCAGGTCGACGGTGGTCGGGCGGCTGTAGTCCACTTCGGTCGCGTAGCGGTAGGCGCTGAAGTCGTCGGCGGCGTGGGCGGCGGCGCCCAGCACGGGAGCCGCGACGAGCAGAATCACCACACTCCATCGCGTGAGGGGTGTCAGGCGGGCGACGTCGTCGCTGCCGGCGGTGGGCCGCAGTCGGGCCCGGTGGCGCCAGAGGTGCCGTCCGRGGGTTGCCAGGCCGAGGACGGTGCTCGTGTACTGCAGCAGCCGGGCAACGCTCAGGCCGCCGACAGCCGAGGCACGCAGTATCCCGATGTGGGTGACCAGGAAGCCGTCTCCGTGGGTGAAGGAGTCCCATGCCACGTGGGAGGCGATGCCGATCAGGGCGGAGAGCAGCAGCCACATGGTGTAGCGGGCCCTGGCCGGCGCGTCGGCTGCCCGTTCCGGTTCGGGCAGGCGGAGGCCGGGCGGGAGGAGAGCCGTCATCGGTGCGCGCAGCATCCGGTACGCGGCGACCAGGCCGAGGGCGAAGGGCAGGCTGATCAGGAGGCCGCTGACGGAGGAGTGGGTCTCGGTGGCGTTGAGGAGCGGCCCGTACCGGTCCTGGGCGCTGCTCGCGGACACGCCGAGGGCGGCCAGGAAGTACGGGACATCAGGTGCCATGGTGCCGGCGACCAGCGCCGCCGGAACGAACGGCCGCCGCAGCAGCGGCAGGACCGCGGCCGGGTGGGACAAGGTGAACGGCAACTTGGTGGTCTTCTCTGTGCGGGCGACGTCGCAGGGTCAGGGTCCGCCGCGGCGCGGGTACCCCTTCGCCGGGGCGTCTCGGGGCGTCTCGGGGCGTCTCGGGGCGTCTCGGGGCGTCCCGGAGCAGCCAGGAGCGTCCCGAAGCGCGCGGCTGAGCTGCCCCGGGCAGCAGTCACGAATAGAACACTGAGGAGAGTATTCATCTCAACGGACTATGGCAACCGGGTGGTGGCGCACTGCCTGGTGGGAGGGGGAGG
>NZ_VDFC01000195.1 GCF_008369065.1 Streptomyces apricus
CCCCAGCGCCCCCCACACCCCCGTCATCAACCTGCTCACCTCCGGCAGCACCGGCGTGCCCAAGTGCGTCCAGCACACCCACGCCTCCGTCGCCGCCCGCACCTGGTCGGTCGTCCAGGGCCGCGGATACACCGGCGACGACGTCAGCGTCATCTGGATGCCGCTGGACCACGTGACCATGGTCTTCTACAACATCCGCGACGTGTTCCTGCGCAGCCTGCACGTCAACGGAAAGATCGAGGACTTCCTCGCCCACCCGCCGATGTGGCTGGACCTGCTGGAGCGCTACGGCGCCACCAACACCTGGGCGCCCAACTTCGCCTTCAACCTCCTGCACGAGTACGCCGACGACATCGCCCGCGGCAGCTGGGACCTCTCGCGGGTGCGGGAGTTCGTCAACGGCGGCGAGCCCGTCGTCGCCGCCACCAGCCACCGCTTCCTGGACATGCTCGCCCCGCACGGCCTGCGCGCCGACGCCATGGTGCCCGCCTGGGGCATGTCGGAGACCTGCTCGGGGGTCACCTACTCCGTGCAGAGCCGCACCGACCGCACCGCCGGCACCGTCGTGGTGGCCCCCTCCTCCTTCGAGACGGACCTGCACTTCCCCGCCGAGGACGACCGCGGCCAGGACGCGGTGGCCTTCTCCACCGTCGGCGCCCCCCTGCCGGGGGTCAGCGTGCGCATCGTCGACGCCGCCGGGGCGCTGCTGCCCCAGGACCGCATCGGCGAACTGCAGATCCGCGGCGTGACGATGATGCACGGCTACCACGCCAACGCCGACGCCAACCGGGCCGCCTTCGACCCCCAGGGCTGGTTCCGCACCGGCGATTTGGCCTTCGTCCACGACGGCCAGCTGGTGATCGCCGGCCGCAAGAAGGACCAGATCGTCGTGCGCGGCGCCAACTACGTCGCCCACGAACTGGAGAGCGTCATCGAGGAGGCCGACGGCGTACGCGTCACCTACGCGGCCGCCGCCGGCGTACGCGAACCGGGGGAGGGCTCCGACCGCCTCGTCGTCTTCTTCGTGCCCACCCGCTGGGACAGCGCCGCCCTGGCCCGCACCCTGCAGGACGTGCGCACCCGCCTGGGCCGCGAAGCGGGCCTGGCCCCCGACCTCGTGGTGCCCGTCACCGTCGCGGAGTTCCCCAAGACCGCCAGCGGGAAGATCCAGCGCAGCGCCCTGGTGGCCGACCTGCGCGCCGGCCGGTTCGCCGACCGCATCGAACCCGAACAGCAGCAGGAGCAGGACACCCCCGCCGCCCCGGCCTTCTTCCGCCGCCAGTGGTCGCGCCGCGAGGACAGCATCCCCGCCAGCGGCCAGGACGGCGTGCGCCTGGTCTTCGGCGACCCCGGCGACCTGCCGCTGCTGGGCCTGGACCGGGGCCGCACCGTCGTCGTGCGCGCAGGGCAGCGATACGTGCGCGAGAGCCCCCTCTCCTTCCGCATCGCCCCCGGCGACAGCGCCCACATCAGCCGGGTGCTGCAGGAGGTCACCGCCCAGCACGGCCCCCTCTCCACCGTGCTGTTCACCGCGTTCGCCCCCCAC
>NZ_VDFC01000196.1 GCF_008369065.1 Streptomyces apricus
GGGTCGTGATGCCCAGGTCGGTCAGGAGGGCCGTGGCGGCCCGGCGGGCCGAGCGCAGGGCGCCCTGGACCGTACCGGTGTCCCGGTGGTCGCCGCAGACGTACAGGCCCGCCAGCAGGCGCACGGGGCGGCGCACGTCGTGCGGCGGCGGCATCGCCGGCACCGCGTCACGCGTGTGGTGCACCGCGAGCAGCTCCCAGCGGTGCGTGGCCGTCCCGTAGAGGGCGGCCAGGTGCGCGCGCACCGCCCGGTCCGTGTCCGCGGGCGGAGCGCCCAGGACCGTCGACGAGATCAGGGCGCGTCCCGCGGGCGCGCGGGACGGATCGACCTGGCTGACGACCGCGGTGTGCGCCACCGGGCCCCGGCGGTCCGCGTCCAGGAGCAGCGCCGCGTCCCTCAGGGGCGGCTCGTCCGCCGTGTGGTGCACCACCGTCACCGGGTGGAACGGCGGCACCCGCAGACCGGGCAGCAGCCCGGCCGCGGCGCGCGCGCCGGTCGCCACCAGGACGGCCCGGCACCGCAGTTCGCCGTGGTCGGCCGTGGCCACCGAGGTCGTCGAGACCGAGGTGACCCGCACCCCGGTGCGGACCGTCCCGGTCGGCAGCCCGGCCGCGAGCAGCTCCGGCAGGGCGTCGGCGCCGCCCTCGGGGACGCACGGACGGCCCGCGGCGAAGGCCCGCAGCGCGAGGTCGGCGCACCGGCTCGACGTCGTTAGCTCCGGGTCGCAGAGCAGCGCCGCCAGCAGCGGGCGCAGGAAGCCCTCGACGGTGCGGGCGGGCACGCCGCGCGCCGCGAGCGCCCGTCCGGCGGGCCGCTCGGGGCGGGCCGCCAGCCGCTCCGGGGGAACCGTCGCGATCCGGCCGAGGACCGCGGCCAGCCGGGCCTGGTCCAGCGCGCCCCCGAGGGGCGGGAACGCCCGCGACAGGGGCGGGACGGCGGCCGGAACGGCCGGCCTGCCCCGGGGAGGGGGGCTCACGAAGGCGCGCGCCGCGCCGAGTGCGCCCCTTGCGCCCCCGGCGCTCGCGGGCTCACCCGCCCGGTGCACACGCCCCTCGGCGTGCACGAGGACACCGGGGGCGAACGGCCGCAGGACGAGGGCGTCCAGACCGGGGGCCGACCGCAGTTCGGGGTACGACGTGAAGAGGAGCCGGCCGAGGCGGTCGAGGCGGAAGCCGTCCACCTTCTCGGTCGTCGTGCGGCCGCCAACCTCGGGGGCGGCCTCCAGGACGACGACCCTCACACCTGCCCTGTTCAGCCTGTGGGCGGCCGAGAGTCCCGCGACCCCGGCCCCCACTATGACGACGTCCGCCTGCGTAGCGGGATCGAGCACGTGCCCTCCTAGAGGTCGCGCGGCCGCCGGGGGCGTCGTGCCCCGGACGGGCATCCGGAACAACCGGTTCGGGCCGACCCTAGGACCGCGGCCGCCCGGCGGCAGTCGCGCGGTGACAGGGCACGGACGCACGCCGGTCGCATACGGGCCGCGCACCGGGCCGGCCGCGACCGGGACGGCGGCCCGGGGTGCGC
>NZ_VDFC01000197.1 GCF_008369065.1 Streptomyces apricus
GCCCCGGCCCCCGCTGGACCTCCTGGCCGAGCTGACGAACACGCCGCCGCCCCGCCAGACCCCGGTGCGGACGTTCGTGCGCCGGGTCAAGATCTGGACCCCGCTGGTCCTCCTGCTGGCCGTGGTGTTTGCAGTCGTACAGGCCGTACGTCCGCTGCCCACCCCCGGCCTCACCCTGACCGCCGACCAGTCCTACGCCTTCGAGGGCAGCAAGGTCTCCCTGCCGTGGCCCGAGGAGGGCCAGGGCTGGATGGACGTCAACGGCCTCGGCACAGTCGACTCGTTCGGGGAGCAGAAGCCCGTCGCGATCGGCTCGGTCGCCAAGGCCATGACGGCGTACGTGATCCTCAAGGAGCACCCGCTGAAGGCCGGCGCGGACGGCGCGAAGATCCCCGTCGACGCGAAGGCGGAGAAGGAGGGCGGCTACGACGCGCAGGGCGAGTCGACCCTCAACACCATCAAGGACGGCGACACCCTCACCCAGAAGGACGCCATCGCGGCCATCATGATCCCCTCGGCGAACAACGTGGCGCGCCTGCTGGCCCGTTGGGACGCGGGGTCCGAGGCGAAGTTCACCGAGAAGATGAACGCCGCCGCCAAGGACCTCGGGATGAAGAACACGACGTACACCGACCCCTCGGGGCTGAAGGAGAGCACGGTCTCCACCGCCGAGGACCAGGTCAAGCTCGGCAACGAGCTGGTGCGGATCAAGGCACTGGTGGACATCACCAAGCTGCCGAGCTGGGTGGACCCGTCCGGCAAGAAGTGGGACAACTACAACCGTCTCGTCCCGTACAACAACGCCATCGGCATCAAGACCGGCTCCACCACCAAGGCCGGCGGCAACCTCCTGTTCGCCGCCACCCGGGAGGTCGGCGGCGAGAACGTCATCGTCGTCGGCGCGGTCCTCGGCCAGCACACGCCGCCGATCATCGACACGGTCAACGCGGTCAGCAAGACGGCCATGATCGCCGCCCAGGAGGCGCTGACCTCGCGCAAGATCCTGAAGAAGGGCGACGTCGTGGGGTACGTGGACGACGGGCTCGGCGGCCGTACGCCGGTCGTCGCCACCGAGGACGTCTCCGCGGTGGGCTGGGCCGGGAAGACGGTCGAGCTGAAGCTGGGCGAGAACGGCAAGGCGATCCCGCACGAGGCGAAGGCGGGAACCGAGGTCGGTTCGCTGACCGTCGGTGGCGGTACGACGGGCGACGCGGTCGAGGTTCCGGTCGCGCTGCAGTCGGATCTCGCCGAACCGGGATTCGGCGCCAAACTGACCCGGATCGCCTGACGGGGCGTACGCCCCGGGAAGCGCACCCGGGGCGTACGCCCCCGCAAGCAGCCGGACCGACCGCACCCCGCCGACGGAGCCCCACCCGGGGCCCGTCCGGCGGGGTGCGTGCTAGCGTCGCGCGGATGGGGCAACGCCGCCCGCCGCGGGGCCCGGCCGACAGTGGAACAACGGGACACGGGAGTGCCAGCACGTGGCGACAGCGGAGCCGACC
>NZ_VDFC01000198.1 GCF_008369065.1 Streptomyces apricus
TGCGCAGGGTTTGCAGACCGTCGCCGAAGCGGACGGCTTCGCGGATGTGGCGTACCCAGTAGTCGGGTGTGCAGAGTTCTTCGGGGTCGGCGAGGGCACCGGTGAGGTTGGAGATCAGGGGGATGGTGGGTGGGTGGTAGGTGATCTGTTCGGCCACCTCACGGAAGGCGTCGAGTATGGGGTCCATCAGCGGGGAGTGGAAGGCGTGCGAGACGCGCAGGCGCCGGGTGTGCGCGAAATGGGCCGCGACCTGCGTGACCGCCTCCTCCGCACCGGAGATCACTACCGCGTCGGGGCCGTTGACGGCCGCGATCGCCACCCGCTCCACACCCACGAGTGCGGTTGCGACATCCTGTTCGGTGGCCCGTACCGCGACCATCGCGCCACCCGCAGGCAGCGCTCCCATCAGCTGGCCCCGGGCCACTACCAGCGCACACGCATCCGCCAGCGAGAACACTCCGGCCAGGTGTGCAGCCGCCAGTTCACCGACCGAATGTCCGGCGACAAAGTCGGGGCGTACGCCCCATGATTCCAGTAGTCGTCCCAGTGCGACTTCGAGTGCGAACAGTGCCGGCTGCGCGAACTCCGTACCCTCCAAACGCCCTTGGCCAGCGGAGTCGTCCGCCGCCCACATCACCTCCCGCAACGGCAGACCCAGCTCATCGATCACCTCGTCCAGGACGCGGGCGAACACCGGGAAGGTGGCGTACAACTCCTGTCCCATGCGCAGGCGTTGGCTGCCCTGGCCGGAGCAGAGGAATGCCAGCTTGCCTCCGGCTGCTGCTCCGCTCGGTTGTTCGCCGCGGGCTACTGCTTTCAACCCGTCCACGAGCTCGGCCCGGTCTGCGCCGATCACCACGGCCCGGTGCTCGAGTGCGGCGCGGGTGGTGGCCAGTGAGTATCCGACGTCGACCGGGTCCACGTCGTGTTCGGTGACGTGGGCCGCCAGTCGTGTGGCCTGTTCCCGTAGCGCTTGTTCGGTACGCGCCGATACCACCCACGGCACCACCGGCAGCGTCGGGCCGGACCGCTCAGCCGTCTCGGCGATCTCCGTCTCCGCAGCTTCTTCGATGATGAGGTGGGCGTTGGTGCCGCTGATGCCGAAGGAGGAGACGCCCGCCCGGCGCAGACGGTCCTCGTCGCGCTCCCAGGGCTGGGCCTGGGTGAGCAGGTGCACCGCACCCGCCGACCAGTCCACGTGTGTGGATGGCTCGTTCACGTGCAGGGTCGGGGGCAGCTGGTCGTGGTGCATGGCCATGACCATTTTGATCACACCCGCTACCCCGGCCGCCGCCTGCGTGTGCCCGATATTCGACTTTAACGAGCCCAGCCAGAGTGGCCGGTCCTCGGGCCGGTCCTGTCCGTAGGTGGCCAGCAGTGCTTGGGCTTCGATCGGGTCGCCGAGGGTGGTGCCGGTGCCGTGGGCTTCGACGGCGTCGATGTCGGGTGGGGTGAGGTGGGCGTTGGTGAGGGCTTGGTGGATGACGCGTTGTTGGGC
>NZ_VDFC01000199.1 GCF_008369065.1 Streptomyces apricus
CCCACCGCCCGGGCGGCCAGGACCGGACTCGCGCCCGCCGCGATGCAGGCGGCCAGCAGGTCGGCGGCGAGGGGCAGTTGCCGTGCGGCCCGCACCGCGTCGAACTCCTCCACCGGTACCGGTCTGCGCTGCCACCGCCACGTCCCGAACGCCGCCGCCAGTCCCACCGCGGCTCCGGTCGCGCCCCCGACGAACACCCAGCAGGCGCTCAGAGCACCGATCACCGGCAACCATCGCCGCACGGCGGCACGCGTCCGCGAGCGCCACTCGGGGGAGACCGGCCCAGGAGAGGCCCGCCCGGGGAAGGCAGACTCGGGAAAGGCCCGCTCGGGAGAGCCCCGCTCACGAGAAGCCATCTCGCGAGCCGCCCCCTGTGTCGCCGGTCCGCGCTCCTCGCCCCCGGATGTCAGCAGCGCATCCAACCGCCCGCGCACCCTCCTCCTCCGTCGCGTCGCGCCCAGGGTCCCGGCCAGCACCCACACCCCCGCCGCCACGCACAGCGCCACTCCCAGCCTGTGGACGACCTCCGCGCTCATGCCGCCTCCGCTCCCCGTACGATCCGCAGCGCCCACCACAGGCCGGCGCCCTCCAGCGCCCCGCCGACCAGCAGGCAACCGAAGCCCGCCCCGGTGTGCAGCACGACCTGCAGCGGGTCGGCGCCGAGCGCGGTCCCCAGGAGCAGGCCGAGCACCGGCAGCCCCGCGAGCAGCACCGCCGTCGACCGGGCTCCCGCCAACTGGGCGCGCAGGTCCGCACGTTGATCGCGCTCGGCACGCAGGGCGCCTTCCAGCCGGTCGAGCCCGGCCGCGAGCCCCGCGCCCCGGTCCACTGCGACGCGCCAGCACGCGGCGAGCCCCAGCAGTCCTTCGGCGCCCGGCCGCCGCGCCGCTCCGGCCAGGGCGTCGGGCACGTCCCCGCCGAACCGGGCCGCCGCCAGCACCGCCGCCTGCGCGTCCCCGAGCCCTCCCGAGTCCCTGGCGGCGGCGAGCAGCGCCTCGCCCGGCTGCCGGCCGGCCCGCACCTCCCCCGCGAGGGTGCCGCACAGCGCGATCACCGCGGAGGCCCGCCGGTCGTGCGCCCGCCGCTCCGCTCCGGCCCGTCGGGCCCGCCGCACCAAGGGGACCCCGAGCGCCCCCAGGACGACCGGCACCACGGACGCCCCGAGCAGGCCGACCGCCAATCCGGCGACCAGCGCCMACCACTCGCCCCGCGCGCCGTGCAGCCGTCGGAGCCGTTCCCCCAGCCGTACGGCGTGCTCGAACGACGACGGCCGGGCCCCCGCCGCACCGTTCCCGGTGCCACCACCGCCGCCGTCACCGCCACCGACACCCGCGCAGACCGCCTGCACCCGGCCCGCTCCCGGACGCCGGGACCCGGCCATCAGCCAGGCGGCCGCCCCGGCGCAGACCGTCGCCGCCCCCACCACCGACATCCCGGCGATCCCCGTCACAGCCCCACTCCCCTCGCACCCGGACCATCCGCGCCCCAAACACCC
>NZ_VDFC01000002.1:0-44145 GCF_008369065.1 Streptomyces apricus
GGCCAGGCCGAACTCCCGGCCTGGAAGGAGGAACACAATGCCTCGCACCGCAAGGTCCGCGCCCGCGTGGAGCACGTCTTCGCCCGCATGAAGGGCTGGAAGATCCTCCGCGACTGCCGCCTGAAAGGCGACGGCGTTCACCACGCCACGCTCGGCATCGCCCGCCTGCACAACCTCGCCCTCGCCGGGTGACGCAGAAACCAGCAGGTCACCGAGCATGCCGTAGATCATTTACGGGACAACCCTTAGCCATTACGGCATATCCACCCCTGTACGAACCTGACCAATCCCTACGGGTATTGCCTGTTCGCGGAGTTGGAGTTGCGTCGCGCCCCGGCCCGGCCCGCTGTCGGCTGTCGGCTGTCGGCTGTCGATTGATGGACTGATGCGTCAGGTGGAGACCGGGCCCGGGGATGTCGCGTGTGGTGTCAGCGGGCGGTGGGGCAGGGCGGGTTGTGTGCGAGGGCGGGGAAGTAGCGGCGCCACTCGGCGGGTGTGATGCGAGGGTGCGCCAGGGTGCAGATCCGCGCTGTCGTCGCCTGAGGGCGGGTTGGCCACAGCCGGGCGGTCCGGTCCTCGCTTGAGGTGAGCAGCGTGCCGCCGTCCGGGGTGAACGCGACGGCGAATACCTGGCCGGTGTGGCCGGTGAGCACGGCGTTTTCCTGTGGATGGCGCAGGTCGCTGACGTCCCACAGGCGGGCAGTGCTGTCCTGCCCGGCGGTGGCGAGGGCTCGGCCGTCGGGAGCGAAGGCCACACCCTGGACGCCACCGACATGGCCGGTCAGCCTGGCGAGCGGGCGGGGCCGGTCAGGATCGACAACGTTCCACAGCCGTGCGGTGCCGTCGAGTCCCACAGTGGCCAGGGTGCGGCCATCGGGGTCGAAAGCCACGGCCTGCACGGTGTCACCGTGCCCTGCCACGACACCCAGCCGTCGCGGCTTCGAGGGGCGGCGGACGTCCCACAGGTGCACGTCGTTCAGGATGGCGACGGCCAGCACGCTGCCGCGCGGGCTGAACGCCACGGAGATGGAGCCGGCGTCCTCTTCCAGTACGCCGACGGCCCGCGGCCGACGCGGGTCGCTGGCGTCCCAGAGCCGAACCCGGGGGACGCCACCTCCGGCCGCGGCCATCAGGTCGCCGTTGGGTGAGAGCGCGACGGTCCGCACCTCCACGCCGGTCCTGATGGATGCCACGCGCACGGGTCGGGCGGGAGCCGTGACGTCCCACAGTTTGACCGTGGTGTCGATGTTCCCGGTCACCGCCGTGCGGCCGTTTCGGCTGAACGCCACGGCTTCGACCTGCCCGGTGTGCCCGGTCAGGGTGGCCAGCGGGACAGGTCGCCGCTCGGGGCCGTGGATGTTCCACAGCCGTGCGGTGGAGTCGTCGCTGCCGACGATGGCAAGGTGTCCGTCCGGACTGATGGCCGCGGCCGCCAGGGCCTCTCCGTGGCCGCCCAGCACCGCTCCGGGTATGCCGGTGAGAGCGGCGGTGTGATCTGAACTCGCCGAGGCCAGTGTCCGGCCGTCCGGGGTGAATGCGAGGGACCAGATGGTGTTGGTGTGAATGGCGAGATGTCCCAGCGGGCGGGGTCGGCGGCGGTCGGAGAGGTCCCACAGCTGTACGGCCCCGTCGTAGTCGCCGGTGGCCACCGTCCGGCCGTCCGGGCTGAAGGCGACGGAGAGGACGGGCGCGGTGTGCCCTTTCAGCGGAGTACGTACAGCAGGCTCGGCAGGGTCGGAGACGTCCCACAACTGGATCTGGTGGTCCGCGCCGGCCGCCGCGAGCGTACGTCCGTCGGGGCTGAACGCGACCCCGGACACCGCACCTTCACGCGCGGGCAGCCAGGCCGCTCGGCGCGGACGGCGGGCGTCCGTCACGTCCCACAGCGCGGTACGGCCGTCCTCCGATGCGCTCGCCACCGTCCGGCCGTCCGGGGCGAAGGCGACCGCGCCGACGGTCGCCGTATGACCTGTCAGTGACTTCAGGCGGCGCGGGGAGCGCGGGCGGGAGACGTCCCACAGCCCTACGGTGTTGTCCGCGCTCGCCGTGGCCAGGGTCCGCCCGTCCGGGCTCAGCACCGCACGGAAGACCGCCTGGCGGTGCGCGGGGAACCCGATGAGCAGCTCCGGTGTGTCCCCTGCTGTGGTGTCCCAGATCCGGACCGAGCCGTCGTACGCACCGCTCACCAGGATCCGGCCGTCGGCGCTGTACGCCAGCGACTCGATGTCCTCCGGCTGATCCCCGGGGACGGTCGCGACCGTCTTCGGGCGGTGGGGCCGGGTGACGTCCCAGATGCGGATCTTGCGGTCGTCCCCTCCGGTGGCCATCCGCCGGCCGCCGGGGGCGAACGCCACGGTGTTCACCTCGTGACGCATACGGGTCGTCATGGGCGTGGCGAAACTGCTCAGCAGCGCGCCCCTGGCGGCACGTGTGGGGGACAGGCGGTACGCGGCCAGGCTCAGCTGGGCCGCCAGCGCGGGGTCGACGCGGCGCAGGTCGGCGGCCTCTTCGGCGACTTTCTCGGACAGGGCGCGATCCCGCTGGTCGCTCGCCGACCGCTCGGCCCGGACCGCGACCACGGCCGCGATGAGAGCCAGCACCAGCAGCACCGCCATACCGCCGGTGACCTGACGGGAGCGGCGCGTGCGCCTGCGCTCGCCGCCCATGCTGGCGGCGAGGAAGGCTCTCTCCAGCTGGTTCATGCTGCTGCCGTGGCGCTGCGTCCAGCTCTGAGCGGCGGCGAGCCGGCCGCCGCGGTAGAGCATCTCCCGGTCGCGGTCGAACTCTTCCCAAACGGCGGCTGCCTCGGTCAGTCTGCGGTGGGTGAGCAGGTCTTCGCGGTTGTCGGCGAGCCATCCGCGCAGTCGCGGCCAGGCGCCGATCACCGCCTCGTGGGATACTTCCACGCTGTCCGCGCCGTGCTCGCCGAGAGTGACCAGTCGTGCGGCGGCCAGTGTGTCGAGCAGTCTGTCGACGGTGCCGGGGTCAGCGAGTCCGGTCAGCTCGGCCCGGGAGATCCGGCGCCGGGTGTCCTCGGTCCCTTCACCGAGCGCGGTCAGCCGCAGGAAGACGGTGCGCAGCACCTCCCGTTCCCGCTCGTCGGCCGACGTGTACACCGCTTCCGCGCTCTGGGCCACCGCGCCGTGCAAGCCTCCGCTGGCCTGGTAGTCGGCCGTCCGCAGTGCCGGTCCGCCACCTCGCAGCCAGGTCTGGCGCAGTACGTGTGACAGCAGTGGAAGGGATCCGGGCCGGCCGTCGGCCTCGGCGAGCAGGGTGCCGACCAGGTCCGGATCGACGGTCACGCCCAGGTGCGTGGCCGGTCCGGTGACGATCTCACGCAGCTCGGCGCCGGACGGTGCCGCGATGGGCAGTTGTCGGCTCTCGCGCAGCACGGCTGCGAGGCCGGGATGTGCGCAGCAGTGGGCGTAGAAGTCGGCGCGAACGGCCAGCAGGACATGGACCCCGTTATCGGGGGCACTGCCCAGGGCAGCCACGGCGGTGAGGAACGCGTCCCGCTCGGCCGCGTCCGGGCACAGCGTGAACACCTCCTCGAACTGGTCGATGACAAGCAGGAGTCCGCCGTCCGGCGAGCCGTGTCCGGCCCGCCGGACACTCAGTTCGGCGCGGAGGGCAGTCGGGTCATCGCTGAGGCGTGCGGCCAGTGACTGAGCCGCTTCGTCGTGGTACCTGCCCGTTTCCCGCCTGGTGGTCTTCGGCAGGTCTGCGGGCGAGTCCGTTACCGGCGCCCGGTCAGTGTGCTCGTCACGCTTGACCTGGGCCGGTCCGGCCGCATCGTGGGTTAAATGCACGGTTGCCCGGGCCAGTTCGCTCAGGGGCCGGGCGCCTGGCGTCAGAAGGCAGTGACGCAACCGCGGTCGTAGCGCCGGCAGTACCCCGGCATGGATGAGCGAGGATTTGCCGCTTCCGGAAGCCCCGAACACCGCGGTCAGCGAGGTCTGGGCCGGGCGCTCGACTGCCAGGACGGCCTGCTCGACCAGCTCTCGGCGGCCGAAGAACACCTCGGCGTCCTGCTCGGTGTAGGCGGCCAGTCCCGGGTAGGGGCAGGGCGGTCTCTCGTCGGCAGCCCCCTCGGGGGCCTGGTCGGGCACGTCACGGTTCAGCGCCTGCGCGGCCGCAAGCCACCGCGCCTCCCATTCACCCACATCGCCGCCGCAGGCCCGCACATACGCGAGGGTCACCTCCAGCGTGGGGAGCCGGTCCCCCTTGGCCGCATCGGCCAAGGTGCTTGCCGCGTAGTGCGCTCTCTTCGCCAGGACCCGATAGGCGGGCGAACCCGCGTGTGCCCGTAACTCCCGCAGTCCCCATGCCAGTTTCGCCACAGGACCGGAGTTTCGGTCGACGGGGCTCTGCGGACGGCCCGCCCGCGGCCGCGGGCTCCCCTGTGATCTCTCCATTCGTTCCCCCTGATGCTGTCTCGGTCGTCGGTCCGCCTGGTCCGCCGTACTCCCGTACGGCAACGGACGCTAACCAGAATCCACCGCAGGAGCGGACGACGGTGCACCAACCGAGCTCATAGTGTGAAGCCCCAGCCGGGCGGCCCCGATTGTCCATGGTGACCAAGTACCGCTGCCGGACAATTCACTGCTGTCGCGCCTGCCCGCAGGTGCAGGCGCAGTCGGCCAGCCCCTGCACGAGCGCCCCGACCGCGGCCTGCTGGCCCGCCCGGGCAACCGGCCACCGGCCAACCCCTGCACCTGGTGCGATGATCCTCTGGCCTCCTCCGTGCCCCGGGGGCCGCCGGGGCACGGGCGTATGCCGCACGTCCTGTGGTTGTCGGTGCCGGGTAAGACCATCACCCCGTGACGTGCTGAGCGGCAGGGGGCGGTTGTGGCAGTTGAATGGGATCGCGGCGGGCAGCCGGTGTTCGACCGGATCGTCGAGGCGGTGGTGCACCGCGTATGAGGGGTCGGACCATGGTCGGTGCGGTCCCTCATCATCTGTTGCTGGTGTCAGCCGAGGCGGCCGATGTGGATGACCATGATGGTGACGGTGGTCTCGGTGATCTCGTACATGACCCGGTAGCGCCCCACGTGCATCCGGCGCAGGTCCGGGGGGCCGTACGCGGTGCTGCCTTCGGGCCGGGGCTGGTCGGCGAGCAGGTCGACGGCGTCCATGAGCTGGCGCAGCCCGTCGGCGTCGTCCTTGAGGAACCGGGCGGCCGCGTCGATGGCCGGCTCGTCCCAGACGATCGAGTAGGTCACCCGCGCTCCAGACCGAGCCGGGCACGCACGTCATCGTGGGGCACGGCCACGGCGGCGCCGGCGGACTGGCGCTCGCGGTACCTGGCCAGGGCCAGAGCGTCCTCCAGATCGGCCAGTTCCTGGGGGTTGATGAGCACGGCCGCGGGCTGGCCGTGGTCGGTGATCGTGATGCGTTCGCGGGCATGGGACGTGCGACGGACCAGTGATCCGAACTTCGCCCGCGCCTCGGTGATCGGCAGCGTGTCTCTCATGTACAGAACTGTACACTTCACGCGCCCGCACGGCTTCTTTATCGCGCAGAGATTTGCCGCACGCACGGCCCCTATCTGCGGGCGCCCAGTCCGTCGAGGATGAGCGCGAGCATGTGGGACGAGCGGTCTTCGGGGCCGGGGGCGGCGCGCCACAGAGCGCCGGTGAGCTGGAGGAAGTCGCGCGCATCGGCGTCCGCGCGGATGGTTCCGTCCTCTTTGCCTGCGTCGAGGAGTTGCGTGATGGCGGCGATGACCGGGCCGTAGCTCTGCTCGCTGATCGCCTGGTGGGCACCCGGACTGAGGGCGTCGCCCAGGCCGTGCTTCCTGCGCATGGCTTCGACGAGGTCGGCGGTCCAGTGGCGGAGTGCCTCCAGTGGCGGCATCCGCTCCAGCAGGCCGGGCACGGTGGCGATGATGCGGGCGACCTCGTCCTGGTAGACGGCCAGGACCAGTGACTCGCGGGTGGGGAAGTTGCGGTACAGGGTGCCCGGGCCGACCCCCGCACGCTGGGCGATCTGGTTCATCGACGTGCTGCCGTCCGCCGCGAGTGCCTCGCGTGCGGCGGTAAGGATGCGTGCCCTGTTCTCGCGGGCGTCCGAGCGGACCACGGGACCTCGCTTTGCTAAGTGGAGAACTCTCCACTACCTTATGTGGAGACCTCTCCGCATACTTTAAGGAGCGTCATGCGGTACATCAAGCTGGGCACCACCGGCCTCGACGTGTCCCCGATCGCCATCGGCGCGATGTCTTACGGCGAACCCGACCGGGGTCACCCCGTCTGGTCGAAGGGCGAGGACGAGGCGCGCCCGCTCATCAGGCACGCGCTGGAGGCGGGGATCAACTTTTTCGACACCGCCAACATGTACTCCAACGGGTCCAGCGAGGAGATCCTCGGCCGCGCGCTCAAGGACTTCGCCGACCGCGACGAAGTGGTGATCGCCACCAAGCTGCGCCATCCGATGCGCCTGGGACCCAACGGCCGCGGCCTGTCGCGTAAGGCGGTCATGACCGAGGTCGACCACTCCCTTCGCCGCCTGGGCACCGATCACATCGACCTCTACCAGATCCACCGCAACGACCACTCCACCCCCTGGGAAGAGACCCTCGAAGCGCTCCACGACGTGGTGAAGGCCGGAAAGGTCCGCTACCTGGGCGCCTCGTCCATGCACGCCTGGGAGTTCGCGAAGGCGCTGCACCTGCAGAAGCGGCACGGCTGGGCGCGGTTCGTGTCGATGCAGAACCACTACAACCTCCTCGCCCGCGAGGAGGAACGGGAGATGATCCCGCTGTGCCTGGATGAGGGCGTGGGCACGATCATCTGGTCGCCGCTGGCCCGAGGCCGCCTCGCCCGCGCCTGGAACGACGCCCGCTCCACGGTGCGCTCCGAAACGGACGGCGCCTACGCGGACCTGCTCTACTCGCCGGCCCAGGAGGCGTCCAACCGCGCGATCGTCGACGCGGTCGGCCAGATCGCGCACACCCACGGCGCCAGCCGCGCCCAGGTCGCGCTCGCCTGGCTGCACCACCAGCCGGCCGTCACCGCGCCACTGGTCGGCGCCGGCTCGATCCGGCAGATCGACGAAGCCGTGGCCTGCCTCGACATCGAACTCACCGACGACGACATACGCGCCCTGGAGGCCCCGTACACCCCCCGCTACGACTGGCAGGGCGTCTCGGACGAGGCCGAGATGGAGACCATCCGTCAGCGCGTGCCCGGCATGGCCCTCGCATGAGGACCGTCGCGTGCCCCAGCCCCCTGACATGCGAGTGGCGAACTGAGGAGAAGAAGATGACACAGGTACTGGTCACCGGCGGAACAGGATTCGTCGGCAGCTGGTGCGTCCTGGCCCTGCTGGATGCCGGACACACCGTACGCACCACGGTTCGCGACCTGCGACGCGAGCCGGAACTGCGCTCCTGGCTCCAGGCAGCAGCGCCCTTCGACGACGACCGGCTCACGGTCGTGCGCGCCGACCTTGAGCACCCCGACGGCTGGGACGACGCCGTCGCCGGCTGCGACTTCGTCCTGCACGTCGCCTCGCCGACCCTGCGCCACACGCCGGCGAACGACGACGAACTGGTGGTCCCCGCGCGCAAGGGCGTCCTGCGGGTGCTGCGCGCCGCCCGCGACGCCGGTGTCCGCCGGACCGTCCTGACCAGCGCCTTCGGCGCCGTCGGCATCGGGCACCCCAAGCGTACGGCTGCGTTCACCGAGGAGGACTGGACGAACGTCGACGCCGACATCCCGCCCTACCAGCGCTCCAAGACGCTCGCCGAGCGCGCCGCCTGGCAGTTCGTCGCCGACGAGGGCGCCGGCATGGAACTGGCGGCAATCCACCCGGTGGGCGTCCTGGGACCGCTCCTCGGACCGGACGACCCGCCCTCCCTGCGCCTGGTGCGCAGGATGCTCGAAGGCCGGGTCCCCGCCTGTCCTCCCTTCGCGATGGGCTTCGTCGACGTGCGCGACGTCGCGGACCTGCACGTGCGCGCGATGACCGATCCGGCGGCCGCCGGCGAGCGCTTCCTCGCCATCGCCGGGCACAGCCTGCGCGTCCTGGACATCGCACGCATCCTGCACGAGCGCCTGGGCGAACGCGCCGCGAAGGCCCCGACCCGCGAACTGCCCGTGTGGCTCGCACGCGCGCTGGGCACCGTGAACCCGGAACTGCGCCTGCTCAGACACCAACTCGGCCAGGACCTAGACGCCACAAGCGCCAAGGCGCAGCAGCTCCTGGGATGGCGGGCACGTCCCATCGAGGACACCATCGCGCAGACCGCCGAGAGCCTCCTCGCCCACGGCATCGGGGCCAAGACCGGCCCGTAACACCGTCTACGGACCCGTCCTCGCCGAGGAGGACGTGATCGGCACGAAGGTCCGCGCGCTGGCCGAGCGCGGCGCACCGCGGGACCTGATCGACGTGTTCGCCGCCTCCCGGTGCTGGACCACCGCCGACCTGGAGGAGTTCGGCCGCCGCCACGCCCGCGGGCGCTTCGGGAAAGAAGACCTCCAGGCCAACCTCGCCGGCGCCGAATAGATCGACAACGATTCACCGCCTACGGTCTCGACAACGAAGCAATCGCCGTCCTGCGTACCTGGGCTGTTCAGTGGGCCGATGACCTCGCAGCCCGTCTTCATGCAGCCCGTCTTCATGAGGAAGAAGCCGACCAGGCCGACACCGACCGACCCGGCCCGGCAGCCCGTAAGCCCTCTCCCCCGTCCCTGCGGCAGAGTTGAGCGATGCGGCTGGCCCGAGAGCGGGACGGCCCTGTGAGATGCCTCGATGGGCCCCGAGCCGGTGACCGACAGCCCTGGCGGACGCGGGGCCTGGATGGACCGCTGGTGGTGCCGCCGGCCACCGCGGTGCTGTTGGAGCACGTGCTGGCCGGCGGCACCACCAGCGAGGTGTTCAACACCAGCGGCCAGATCGTCGGCGCCCTGGCCGTGGCCGTCTTTGGCGTACTGATCTCCGGCACGGCCAGCTTCTGGCACGGCCTGCGTGTACATCGGCCTGGTCCTGGCCGCTGTCGTCGCCCCGGCTGCGGTGCTGACCGCCACCCACATGGTCACCGCCCGGCGTGGCGCCTGACCCTGTCCACACCGGCCGTGGCACCCATAGCTCACTGCCCCATCGCCCATGGCTGCGGCGAAGGACGTACGCGGCCGGGGCGTAAGCACGTCGGACTGGTTGACGCTGAAGAGGCCACGCTCGGGGCGTTCCTGGACAACAGCCGGCGCCGGGCAGCTGAGCTCAGCCCGGAACGGTGAGCGGCGCTCGCTGAGCTCGGCATGCGCTGGTAGCGGGTGCTGTGACGCTGTAGGACGCCCCGCACCTGAGCTGAAGCGCGACAGGTGTCACCAAGGCAGGTGTGTTGTCGCCGAGGTCGGCGGCCATGTCCTTTACCGAGAGTCTTGTCCGCCGGCCCCGGAGTCGTGTCCCCCAGTGGGCCGATGCAGTCGGCGCGCCGGAAGCCGTGTGATCGCGGCGCTCACCGCCAGCCCGAGCGTGACACCGGCAGCGGCGGCGGCACTCTGCGCCCAGAGGTCGTCGAGGGAGCCGGGCAGGACGGCGCTGGTGAGCCGGGTGGCGCCCCACAAGACTGCTGCCGCGGCCAGTGCGGCCGGCCAGCGGTGCCGTACCCCGTCGCTGATGTCGTCGACGATATGGAAGAGGAGCAGCAGCGCCATGAGGTGGCTGCCGCCGAAATCATCGTCCCAGTCGAGTGCGGTGAGCCCGGCCCCGAAGGCAAGCACGAACAGCCAGAACCCCACCAGTCGCCGGACGGACGTGGGTGGCTGTCGCCTCGCACCACGCGGGAGCCAGAAGAACGGTGGGATGTGCTGGCCGATCGCGTACTTCTGCATGACTCGCGTCCTGATCCCCCGGGGTAGCCGACTCCTGTCGGCGCTCAGTAAGAGGACGCGCAGGAACAGGACGCGGTTGTGGTGAAGTGTCGCCGCATGGAACCGCCTCAAAGAGCCAGAGGCTGTCGGCCTTCGCTTGTGGGGACAGAAGGGCTGCCGAGTGAGCAGGTGAGGCAAGCCGTGTGCTTCGCCGGTGACCACCAGGCCGCTTTAACCGGCCCTGTACACCGGTTCTTCTGCCTCCCCTGGCGACAACTTCCGCGCTTCGGCTCAACCCGCAGTATGACGAGTACGGGGCTCCCTACACGGTGAAGGGACCATCTCCGCAGGCGCGGGGAGCAGGTCTGCAGACAGAAGATCATGGACCGGTCGGCGAGAGCGGTGTCGTGGCCTGGTCAGTCGGTGTCGCCGCCCGTCTCCCACAGCAGTTCGCGACGCAGGACGGCGTGGGCGGTGTCGGTGAGGGACAGGCGGGAGATGTAGGTCTGGGCGCGCAGCCGATCCAGGGCTTCAGGCAGCGGGATGCGCAGTCGTGCACTGAGCATGCCGGTGGCCTGGTGTACTTCGGCCCGGTGCAGGCCCACCCCGCCGGGAAGGCCGTCACCCTCGCGGTCGCCGACGGTGGCGGGCCAGTGGTTGAGGACGTACTCAGCCAGAGCCTCGGCAACCAGCCAGCCGTTGGCCGACTGCCGCTCACCGAGCAGGCCGGGGGTGCGCCGGTAGCCGGTCATCGTCCCTACCTCAACGGCTCCGATGTGCACCGGCCACACGAACAGCGCCGCGATCCCCAGCAGCGTGGCCTCAGTGGCGTACTGCGGCCACCGCTGCGCCAGGGCCTGCTCAAGGTCAGGCACCTCGCGCACCGAGCTCTCGTCGTCGAGGAGCAGACCCGGACCCTGGCCCAGGACGAACTGGAGGTCCTCCAGGCGTTTGCTGGTCGCATCACTGAACCACACCAGCTCCCGACCCACCGAGATGGTGATGCCGCCCAGGCCCAAAGCCTGCGCGCAGGCAGCCGCCCACAGCCGGCGCTCTTCCTCGTTCGCTGTTGTGTGCAGGCTCTGCAGGAGTTCCTTGACCGAGTCGCCCCTCACCCCGTGCCGCTCCCCTCTCCACATCCCGGCAACTACCTTGTGCGACACTGCGGTTACAAGTCGCATACAGCCCAGGACAATAAGCGGCAGGCTCCATGACAGCCCGTCGGCACGAGGGTGTGTGATTCGACTACACCCATGACATCACCCAAGCGGCAACCACCCGCCGCAGACACCGCACACAAAATGACCATGGGCAGGCAGACCCGGCAGAGCGGCCTGCTGCGCGACAGAGCCTCAGCTCGCGCCCGCCCGGCTCCCACTGGGCTGGGCGGGCGCAGCGGCCCGCGCCCGGCGACGTCATCGGCAGGCGCGCACGGTGAAGGCTGACCGGCACCGGGCTGATCGTTCACGCGGGCCGCTTCGCCCTGAACTGCGCCCGGCTGCGTACGGTGACCGCAGCGGGGTACGCAGCCAGTAGCCTCCTGCTTCAGGATTCCACCGCGGTGTCTTTTTTGAGGGAGACGGTGAGGAGAGTGTTGTGCCCGATGCTTCCATCAAGACGACCGCCTCCGGCCGGTACCTGGTGGCAAAAGTCAGCGGCGAGATGGACCACGCCACCGGTCCGGTGCTGCGCCCGCAGTTCGAGGAACTGCTCTGCCAGGACAAGGACTCCGTCGTGCTGGACCTGTCCGACGTCTCCTTCTGCGACTCCGTAGGACTCAACACCCTGATCAGCATCTGGCGAGAAGCCGAGGAGAACGGGACCGAACTGGTGCTGGCCTGCACACCCGGACCGGTGCAGCGGATTCTGCAGATCACCGGAGTCGATCAGCTCCTGCCCCACTACGGCACCGTCACCGACGCCACAACCGCCCTTGGCCACTGAAGCCTCCCTGCGGCGCTCAACCGGCCGCCCCTTACCGGCCCTGCGAACCACCACGGCCACGCAAGGACTCCCCCGCACCCGCGGGCAATGCGGGACGCGAAGGACACCTCACCATTGCGCGCAAGCACGTCGAGATGAACGACAGAGAGGCCGAGCAGGAGGCCATGAAACTCGGGGCGTTCGTGGACAACAGCTGGCGCCGGGCCGCCAAGCTCAGCCCCGAGCGGGACGGCGCTCGATGAGCTCGGCATGCGCGGGTGGAGCCCGGAGCGAGGGCTGCGAACTTCCCACAGCCCCTGTTCCGGGAATGTGTGCAGCGGGAGGCACAGGCGACTGATTCGACTTTCCCTCGTCTGCAGCGGTCAGGACAGCCAGGCGGAGGGCAGAGTGACCGTCGCAGAAGCAGAAGGGCCGACTGCGTCCTGAAGCCCGGTGGGAGGGTGACCGCTTGCGCGGTCGAAGTTCACCGTGCCTCCGGAGAACACCACGCTATGGAAGAGCACCGTGCCGCTTGTGAACTCCGCGCGGTCGAAGTCCACCATGGCTCCGGAAAACACCGTGCTGTGAAACAGCACGGTGCTTCCGGAGAACTCAGCCTGTTTGAGGTTCACCGTGCCGCCGGAGAAGGTCGCGTTCATAAAGCTCACTACGCCGCCCGAGAACACCACGTGGTTGAAGAGCACCGTGCCGCCGGAGAAGGCCACATTGTTGAAGTTGATTGCGGATCCGTCGGAGAGTTTCGCGCCACTGAAGTTGACCATGCCGTCGGAGAACTCCGCGCCTTCGAAGTCCATGATCCCGTCGATGGTGACCCCGCGTAGGTCCAGGTCGCAGTCCTGCCAGGAGCGGTGGGTTCCCCGGGGGCGCCGGTAGTGGTCGCCGATCAGACGCAGGACGGTATGGCGGACGTTGCGGGCGGCGAGGTAGCGGTGGTGTTCGGCCTGGTCGGCGGGGTCGTTGCCGGGGTCGGGGGTGAAGGGGAGCTGGAGGTAGGCGCACAGGACGTCGACGCAGGTCTGGCGCAGGCCCTGGTCGGGGGCGTCGTCGGCGAGGCCGGCCAGGGCGTGGACGCCGCCGAGGCGGACAGCCGGGGAGTCGGAGCCGAGGTGCTCGACTGCGGTGGTGAAGCGTTCGGTGTGCAGACGGGTGGCTTCGCGGTGCGCGCCGGCCTCGTCGACGCGCTGGCGGCGGTAGGCGACGACCAGGGCGACGAGCGCGCCAGAGCCGGCAACCACACCGAAGGAGAGTTTCATCAGGTCGAAGAGCGTCTTCGCATCCAGCTGCGCGGTGGTGTCGATGGCCTGGAAGTCGAGCAGTACGACCAGGCCGTAAAAGACACCGCCTGCGGCCAGAAGTGCCGCGGCGAAGGTGAGGGTCAATGCCCGACCGACCCCCCACAACCGCAGCTGCCGCTCATTCACCGCTCGTGGCTTTCGACTGATCGTCATGACGATCAGGACAAGGGATGGAAGGCCATGGTTGCAACTGGCCTGACGAACCTGGGTAGCGGGCGACGTTCTCACGCCGCATGGTCCGGTCCGCCTGCTCGATGCGCTCCAGGTTCTTGCGGGAGGGCGTGCGGGTGTGGCCTGCCAGGCGCACAGGGTAGGGCCGGTGACACTCAGGCTGGCGGCCGGGCGGCATCGAGGGCATGGGCGGTACAGGTTGGGGGCGACGGGGACACCGGTCCAAGGAGCTTGGAATCTCACCTGCCGTATGGGAGGTGCCCTGTACTCGCGGGCTGGCGAGTACAGGGCATCCTGCTGGAGAGCGGCTGGGACCACGTGAGGTCAGCGGGTGGGGAGCCACCATTCGAGGACGGCGCCGATGGATCCGGCGAAGCCGAGAACCGCGCGGTGGCCGGCTTCGTGCCACAGCTTCCGCGAGGGCTGGGAGTGGGTGGGCGTGGTGGTCGCTACGGAGCAGGGGGTACCGAGCAGATCCTGGCCCAACTCGCCGACCAGGTGTGAGCCGCGCTCAGACCCTTCCCGTGCTTGCGGATCGACTGCTGGATGCAGGACAGGATCTGCTCCTCGCCCTCCGTCAGATGCGCAGGCCGCCGGCTCATCACCGCGCCGCCCCCTCCTACGGTCCTACGGGCGCACCTGACGGCGCAGCTACGCACACACGGGATGATCACGTCCGCAGCCGGACGTGATCATCCCGTGTGTGCCAACTACGTGAACAGCAGTCACGATCAGCAGGGCGACGGCTTGAGTGTGGAGCAGGTGGCGGACAAGGTTGCGGAAGCCGAGCGGCGCGAGCGGGCCATCAGTGCCTCAGGGATCCGTACCGACCACCGCACCTACGACCCCCTTCTGCTGGGCCTCATCCGACCCCCTTCTGCTGGGCCTCATCGCTGCCAACCCTCCCCGGTAGTGGAGCACGGCGAGAAAGGCCATCAGGCTGCCCGGACCTCGCCCTTGAGGGACAACGACTCCCAGCGCGCCAGCTCCTCCAGGCGGGACCGGAGAGAGGCGCGGATGTGCTCGACCGCGTCGGCACCGACGGCCAGGCGCAGGGGCGGCTCGGCGAGGGCGGCGACGGTCATGACGGCGTCGGCGACGGCCTGGGGATCGCCGAATGCCTCCGGCGGCAGCGCGGAGAAGTCGGTGAGGAACTTCCCGACGGTGGGCGTGTAGGCGTCGGTGGGCGGCACGACGTGCAGGTTGGTCCCGAACTCGGTGCCGAACGTGCCGGGTTCGATGATCGTCACCTTGACGCCGGTGGGGGCCAATTCGTGGGCGAGGGCTTCGCTGATCAGCTKGACCGCGCCCTTGGAGGCCGCGTACAGGCCGGAGGACGGCCAGGCGAACTGGCCGATGAGGGAGGAGGTCTGCACGACGCGGCCCTGTGCGGCGCGCAGGGCGGGGAGGGAAGCGCGCAGGACCGTGAGGTTGGCCAGGACGTTCGTCTCCAGGACGGCGCGGGCCTCGTCGGCGCTGACGTCCTCGACGGCTCCGAACAGGCCGTAGCCGGCATTGTTGACCAGGACGTCCAGGCGACCGGCGGCACGGACGGTGTCGGCGAGGGTGGTCTCGGCGCCGGGGCTGGTGAGGTCGAGTTCCACGGCGGTCAGTGCTTTCTGCGGAGCGAAATCGAGAAGCTCCTGCAGGCGGTCCCGGCGTCGGCCCACCGCGATCACGTGGGCGCCTGCGGCGAGCGCACGTTCGGTGACGAGGCGGCCGAAGCCGGAGGTCGCTCCGGTAACGAGCCAGGTGGCAGAAGACATGGCGGATCCCTGAAGGGCTTGGGCGACCGAAGAATCGATCGCAGGTGACGAAGCCGGCTGGCTCCGTCACCAAGCCAAACCGCCCGAGCAGGATCCGGCGAGAGCGAAGGTGATCTCGTACATCCTGGGTCTGAGAGGGCTACCCATCTGCCGGCCCCCGCCACGCCGTGCGGCGATCCTTGTTCCATGGAGCGGAATGACAACCTCGCCGACTTCCTGCGCGCCCGCCGCGCCGCGCTCGAACCCCGTGCACTGGGCATCGAGGACACGACCCCGCGCCGGGTACCCGGGCTGCGCCGGGAGGAGCTGGCAGCCCTGGCGGGGGTGAGCGTCGACTACTACACGCGCTTGGAGCAGGGCCGGCCGATCACCCCGTCGCAGTCCGTGCTCGACGCCCTGGCCCGGGCACTGCGCCTGGATGACGCTGAGCGCAGCTACCTGCACGCCGTGGCCCACCAGCCCTCCGATCCGCGCCGCCCGGCAAGACGCACCCCGCAGAAGGTGCGCCCCGGCGTGCACGCGCTCCTTGCCCGGCTCGGAGACACTCCCGCGTTCGTCTTGGGCCGCCGCACCGACATACTGGCGACGAACCGGATGGCACGCCTGCTGCTCGCCGACTTCGATGCCATGCCGGCCCGTGAACGCAACGCGGTGCGGTGGATCATGCTCGACGAGACCGCCCGCGCGGTGTTCGCACAGAGCTGGGAGCAGGTGGCCGCTATGTTCGTAGGGACGCTGCGCATGGATGCCGCCCGTCACCCCGACGACACCCGCACAGCGGAACTGGTGGGCGAACTTTCCATGTGCAGCAAGTCTTTCCGCCGCTGGTGGGCGGTGCAGAAGGTCGTCCGCATCAGCCACGACACCAAGGTGCTGCACCATCCGGTCGCCGGTGAGCTGACCCTGCGCACCGAGGCCCTGACCTTCCCCGACGATCCCGATCAGACGCTGTTCGCCTTCCTCGCCGACCCCGGCTCCCGCACCGACGAAGCCCTGCGCCTGCTGGCTTCCTGGTCCGAGGACGCAGCGGATCCGCATCAACGCGAGCGCGGCCTGCACCACCGCGGGTAGTCGACAGTGGGCTTTCTGCTCGCCGCGTTCCCTCTTGTTCAGGTGTGGCAGGATGCTTCGGGGCTGAGTGTCGCTGCCGGTGAAGCCGTACCAAGGACGGTCTTCTGACCCAATTCCCGGCGCGCTTCCGCGACCGATGGCGCCGTGCGCTTCTTCTCGACGTAGATCTGCGTGCGGCGCTCGATCGCGTCGTCCTGCGTGGTGAAGCCGCCCTCCTCGACCTGCTTTCCCAGACCGTTGCGGAAGCGGACCGTGTACGGGTGCGGGCACCGCGTCGGCCTGGCACAGCCGCAGTCCTTGAAGAACGACCCCATACCGCGGGCGAGCTGTCGAGCCACGTGACGCGCCTTCCAGACGGGAGCCGGACATCTGCGCCCAGGCAACCCGCCGCGACGGTCACCAAGTCAGCAAGCCAGGACGCCCTCGCACCCGATGCTGACCATTTGCTGACCCGAGCGGCCCTACTACGCCTCTGACCTGCACAAACGCCCAGATACTAGATCTTGGACTTGAACATGGTGCGCAGCATGGAGGACTCCCGAAAGACGGCTCCCTGCCTGCTTTCTGCAGGTCAAGGGCTGGTGTCCAAGGTTACAGCGGCCCACCGTCGCCCAGCGGCTGCTTCAGAGGATCTCCAGGGGCGTGGGCCCGCGGGGCGGCAGGAACGCCTTGTCGAGGGCGTCGAGCGCCTCGGTGGGGAGGTGGAGGTCCAGCGCGCCGCGGTTCTCCCGCACATGGTCGGGTGATCCGGAACGCGGGATCGCAGCCACCCCCTGTTGCAGCACCCAGGCGAGGGCCACCTGGGCCGGCGTCGCCCCGAGCGACCGGGCCACGGCGCCCAGGGCCTGGGCCTTCAGCAGCCGCCCCTGCTCGATCGGGGAGTAGGACATGACCGTCACCCCGGCCTCCCGGCACCAGGGGAGCAGGTCCCACTCGATGCCGCGCCGGGAGAGGTTGTACAACACCTGGTCGACGGCCACGGCGTCGCCGCCCGGGAGCGCCGTCAGCTCGACCAGGTCGGCGACGTCGAGATTGCTCACGCCCCAGTGACGGATCTTCCCCGCCTCCATCAAGTCGGTGAATCCCGCGAGGGTCTCCTCAAGCGGCCACCGTCCGCGCCAGTGCAGCAGGTAGAGGTCCAGCCGTTCCGTACGGAGCCGCCGCAGGCTGTCCTCGCAGGCGGCGACGGTGCCCTTCCGGTCGGCGTGGTGGGGCAGCACCTTGCTGACGAGGAAGACCTCCTCCCGGCGTCCCCGGAGGGCCTCCCCGACGAGCTCCTCGGCCGCGCCGTCGCCGTACATCTCCGCCGTGTCGACGACGGTCATGCCCAGGTCCACGCCCAGCCGCAGCGCGGCGATCTCCTGTTCGCGCCGGGCCGGGTCCTCGCCCAGGTACCAGGTGCCCTGCCCGAGTGCCGCGATCCGCTCACCGTCGGGGAGCGTGATCGTTTTGGCCGATTCCGCCGTCATCCCGGACCTCCCGTCCGCCGCGGATCCGTGTCACGCGAATCCGTGTCACGCAGATCTGTGTCACGCGCACCCGCGCCGCGCCGAGTACCCGGGTCCGTGCCTCCCGAACAACCTGAGTCTCGTTCGGCACCGTCCAGGTGGTCTCCGACAGCCTCGGCGACGCGCGGGCGTCACCCGGCGGGTTCGAGGGCCTGGGAGAAGTCCGCTCCGAGCTGCGACATCATGTCGTTGAACTCCTTCTCGCTGACCGCCTCCCGGAGCACGGCCAGTACGGTCCGCACCCCCTTGTCGGCCTCCTCCTTCTTGAGCATGGTGCGTTCGGCCACGCGCCGCACGGTGTCGTGGTAGTCGAAGCGCTCGATGTGGTCCGTGCCTCCCCGGCGCACCGCGTCCGCGAGACGCTCGGGGAGTTCGGCGCTCAGGTCCCTGGCCTCGCCGGGGCTCAGCCGGTGGGCCAGCGTCTCAAGCGTGGCCCAGGTCAGGTCGGCCGCCTCCTGCCGGCTCAGTCCGGTGCGCTCGGCGACGGTACGTGTGAATTCGTGCTCGTTCATGCGTCGGCCTCCTTCGCTGCTGTGGTGCGACGAACGGCGCGGCCCCCCTGCCAGCCTGCCACGCCGACCCGGCCCGCGCCCGCGCACGGACGGCGGCGGCGACTCCCACCGCCGGTCCGGCGCTCAAGCGTTCACGGGGAGGGCCCGGGTGACAGGTTTTGTCACTATATAGGAGGAATCAGCGGGTGTGAGCGGGTCCGGCCGTGGGAACCCGGGGTGCCCGATCTCCAGGGAGGCGTCATGGACGCCCATGTCACTGCCGAGGGAAGCCCCATCGCCACGGTCAACCCGTACACCGGTGAAAGGGTTCGTGAGTTTCCGGCGCTGAGCACGGAGGACGTAAAGCACGCGATAGACGCGGCGCACAGCAGCTTCCCGGGCTGGCGTGGCCGGTCGGTGGCCGACCGGGGGGCTCTCGTGCAACGCGCCGGCCGGCTCATGAGGGAGCGCAAGGAGGAGCTGGCACACCTCCTGACCCTTGAGGTCGGCAAGCTGATCGACTCCAGCCGTGCGGAGGTCGACCTCGCGTCCGACATCCTCATCTACTACGGCGAGCACGGCCCCGAGCTGCTGGAGGAACGCCCCCTGCCGGTGCCCGAGGGCACGGCCGTGCTGGTGAACGAGCCGCTCGGCGTCCTGCTCGGTGTGATGCCCTGGAACTTCCCGCTGTATCAGGTCGTCCGCTTCGCGGGTCCGAACCTCGTCCTCGGCAACACGATCCTGCTCAAGCACGCGAGTAACTGCCCTCGGTCCGCACTGGCGATCGAGCAGCTGTTCACGGACGCGGGCGTGCCGAGCGGGGTCTACACCAATCTTTTCGTACGGGGCAGAGACGTCGGCCGGATCATCGACGACCCCCGGGTGCAGGGAGCGTCACTGACCGGGAGCGAGCGGGCGGGCACGAGCCTGGGCGAGACCGCCGGCCGCAATGTCAAGAAGTCCGTCCTCGAACTGGGCGGCAGTGATCCCTTCGTCGTGCTGGACGGACACCACCTTGAACGCACCGTGTACGCCGCGTTCCTCGGCCGGATGGGCAACACCGGGCAGTGCTGCGTGGCGGCCAAGCGCTTCATCGTCCTGGCCGACGTCCACGACGCCTTCCTCGCCGGGCTGCGTGACCGGATGAGCGAGGTGCACCCGGGAGATCCGGCCGACCCCGCCACCACGCTCGCCCCGCTGTCCTCCGAGGCCGCGGCCGAACTCCTGATGGAGCAGGTGCGTGACGCGGTGGACAAGGGAGCCGAGGTGGTGCTGGGCGGCGGGCGGCCCGACCTGCCGGGCGCCTTCGTCGAGCCGACCCTCCTCACCGGCGTCACCCCGGACATGCGGGCCTACCGGGAAGAGCTCTTCGGCCCCGTCGCCACCGTCTACCGGGTCGCCGACGAGGACGAGGCCGTGGCACTGGCCAACACCTCCCCCTACGGCCTGAGAGCCGCGGTCTTCGCCGCCGACCCGGGACGTGCTCGCGCGGTCGCGGACCGGCTGGAGGCGGGCATGGTGTGGATCAACCACCCGACCGCGTCCCGGCCGGAGCTGCCCTTCGGCGGCATCAAGCGCTCCGGCTACGGGCGCGAACTCGGCGACGTGGGCATCATGGAATTCGCCAACCGCAAGCTCGTGCGCTCCGTGGACGCCGATGCCCCGATCGCGGAAGTGCTGGGCTGACGTGCGAGCCGGCGGCAGGCTCAGGGACGGGGAATGTTCCGCAGGTTGGCACGGGCCAGGTCGAGCATCCTGCCCACGCCTCCGTCGAGCACCGTCCGGCCTGCCGCGAAGGCGAACCCCTTGACCTGAGCGGCCGAGATGTGCGGCGGGATCGACAGCGCGTTGGGGTCGGTCACCAGGTCGACCAGGAACGGTCCGTCATGGGCGAGCGCCTGCTTGAGCCCTTCGACGACATCCCCCGGGCGCTCGATGCGGATCGCCTCGATGCCCGCGGCGCGGGCGATCGCCGCGTAGTCCACCGGCTCGTGGTCGGTCTCGTGCTCAGGCAGCCCCTCGACCAGCATCTCCAGCTTCACCATGCCCAGCGAGGAGTTGTTGAAGACGATCGTCTTCACCGGCAGGTCGTGCAGCTTCACCGTGAGCAACTCGCCCATCAGCATGCCCAGTCCGCCGTCGCCCGACATCGAGATCACCTGACGGCCGGGGTGGGCGAACTACGCGCCGATGGCGTGCGGCAGCGCGTTGGCCATCGTGCCGTGCAGGAACGAACCGATCACCCGGCGCCGCCCGTTGGGGGTCAGATAACGCGCCGCCCACACGTTGGACATACCGGTGTCCACGGTGAACACCGCGTCGTCGGCCGCGAGTTCGTCCAGGACGGAGGCCGCGTACTCGGGGTGGATCGGGGTGTGCCGCCCCACGTCGCGGGTGTAGGCGGAGACCACCGTCTCCAGCGACTTGGCATGCTTGTGCAGCATCCGGTCCAGGTAGGCACGGTCCTGTTTCGCCTCGACCAGCGGCAGCACGGACCGCAGTGTCTCCCGGACGTCGCCGTGGACCCCGAGTTCCAGAAGAGTGCGGCGACCGAGGCGGCCGGCGTCGTGGTCGATCTGCACGGTCCGCGCCTGCGGCAGGAAGTCGTTGTACGGGAAGTCGGTGCCGAGCAGGACGACGAGGTCGGCCTCGTGCATCGCGTCGAAGCAGGCTCCGTACCCCAGCAGACCGCTCATGCCCACGTCGTACGGGTTGTCGAACTGGATCCACTCCTTGCCCCGCAGGGTGTGCCCGACGGGAGCGGCGGCCTTCTCCGCGAGCGCCATGACCTCGGCGTGCGCGTCCCGCACTCCGGCACCGCAGAACAGCATCACCTTCCGTGCCGCGTTCAGCTTCTCGGCCAGCCCCCGAACCTGCGTGTCCGGCGCGACGACCCTGCCGCGTTCGGTGACCAGGTCGCTGCTTCCCGTCGGACCGGCCGCCTCCTCGTGTGCGACGTCGCCCGGTATCACCAGGACCGACACGGCGCTGTTGCCGAGGGCTCGCTGCAGGGCGATCCGCAGGACCCGGGGCATCTGCCCGGGGGTGCTGATCATCTCGCAGTAGTCGCTGCACTCGGTGAACAGCCTCTCAGGATGGGTCTCCTGGAAGAATCCGGTGCCGATCTGGTGGGACGGGATGTGCGAGGCGAGCGCCAGCACGGGCGCACCGGAGCGGTGCGCGTCGTACAGCCCCTGGATCAGGTGCGTGTTTCCCGGGCCGCAGCTGCCGGCGCACACCGCGAGCCTGCCGGTCAGCTGGGCCTCCGCCGCGGCGGCGAAGGCAGCGGCCTCCTCGTTCCGTACGTGCACCCACTCGATGCCGTCGGTACGGCGCACGGCGTCGACGACCGAGTTCAGGCTGTCGCCCACCACGCCGTAGATCCGCTCCACGCCCGCCTGGCGCAGGATGTCCACCATCTGCTGCGCCACGGTCAGGTTCCGCATCACCGGACTTCTCCCTTCGGGCTGCGCACCTGTCCCCTGCGACAACGGACAGCTGACAGCCGACAGCCTCAATGTAGTTGACGCATCCACTTTAGTCGGTCGAGCCGCGTCCGCAGCCACCGCAGGACGTCGGGCGTGACCGGATCCGCGAGGGAGGTCAGGGGGTCGGCGGGTTCCGGCGCGGTGTGATGACGGCGTTCGGCAGGGCCGGTGCGGGAAGGCGGTCGCCGGGAAAGTCCTCGATGGCGCCGAAGCGGTCGGCGGAGGCCTCCCAGTCCTCGCGGGCCTTCACGATGTCCTCGTGGCTGCGGCCGATGAAGTTCCACCACATGACGATCTCCTCCCCGAAGGGGGGTCCGCCCAGGAGGACGGTCCGCGCCGGGGCGTCGGTCTCGTTCGTCATCGTCAGGGTGTCCGAGCCGCGCGGAACGTAGCCGAGTTCGGTGGGCCGCAGTGCGGTGTCGATCAGGCGGACGTGGCCGCTGTCCACGAGGAGGCCGTGCTCGAAAGCCGCGTCCACGGCGAGGGTGAGCGTCCGGTGCGGTTCGATGACGATCTCGGCGCCGAGAAGTGGCGTGAAGGTCCGGGCCGGGGAGGTCCGGCCGGCGAGCGAGCCCAGGAAGACCCTGATCCCGGCACCGTCGACCTGCGTGGGTTCGGGCACATGGTGCTGGAAGTCCCGGGCGGCGGCCCGGTGTCCCTCCGGCAGCGCGACCCACAGCTGGACGCCGTGGATGACGGTGGTGTCCGGGGTGGAGACCTCCGAGTGTGCGATGCCGTGCCCGCCGGTCATGAGATTCATCTCGCCGGGCCGGATGAAGGCGTGGGTGCCGAGCGTGTCGCGATGCTCGATCTCGCCGCTGAACAACCAGCTCACCGTCTGCAGCCCGGTGTGCGGATGCGGAGGCACGTTCATGCCTCCCGACGCGGCGACCTGGTGCGGGCCGTAGTGGTCGACGAAGCACCAGGCGCCGATGAGGGTGCGGCTGCGCTGGGGCAGCGTCCGCCGCACCAGCATCGCACGCGGACCGCCGAGGGGGACCTCACGCGCCGTCAGGACATCGACCCGAGGGGCTCCGGTCGTTCCTTCACCTTCGGCGGGTGCACCGCAGCGCAGAGCCGCGACATCGGTTTCCGCGTTGCTCACCTGGAACACCTTCCACACAGCCTTGTTGTCGTGTCAACTATGATGCCACGGAGGCGGGCCGATGACCACATCACCCGTACGGGACCAGGCCGTTCCGAGCTCGCCCCGCCCGAAGGAGACTCCGACGTGAGCAGTCCCACCCGCAGTTCTCCCGCCCTCAGTTCCCCCACCCGTAGTTCTTCCGCCAGCAGTTCTCCCGCCCGCAGGATCTTCATCGACAAGCAGAGTCCCCAGGCCTTCCACGCCCTGGTGCAGGTCTCGGAAGCAGTCCGGGCGACGGCCTCCGAGGCCGGGCTCGGGCGCACCGCCGTGGAACTGATCAACCTCCGCGTATCGCAGCTCAACGGCTGCGCCTACTGCCTCGACGTGCACACCGCAGCGGCCCTGCGCGCCGGCGAGTCACCGCGCAGACTCGGAGTCCTGAACGCATGGCGGGACACCGACCTGTTCACTCCCACGGAGCGCGCCGCCTTGGCGCTGGCCGAGGCCACCACTAATCCGGCGGACGCCGCGTCCCAGGCGTCCGCGTACGAGGCCGCCCGACAGGCTCTCTCCGAGGACCAGATCTCAGCCGCGATCTGGGTGGCGGTCACCATCAACGCGTTCAATCGAGTGTCGATCATGAGCAAGCACCCGGTGAAGCCGTCCCAGGCCGGGTAGAGGCGGTTCGTACTGCTTCAGTGAGCGCGTCGGGGMCGGCGGCCGGAACGAACCCACCTCGGAGGAGGGCCCGGGACCGTCCCGCCGCGGACGGAGGCTGAGCAGCGCCGTGAGCGCGAAGACCGCGGCCTCGTAGACCATGGCGTGGGCGAACGCCGCGTTCGCCCCGTCGGCCGGTGCGAAGTAGGCCAGCCCGGCCGCCGTCACCCCGATCGAGCCGCCGAGCTGCTGGGCCGTGGGCAGCAGGCCGGACACCGAAGGCGCGGCGGCGCCCCGCACACCCGCCAGCACCAGCGCGAAGACCGCGGCGGTGAAGAGGCCGAACGCGGCGCCGCCCACCGCCAGTACCGGCAGGGCAGCCCGGCGCCCGGGCCCGGTGCCGACGAGCGGGGCGAGCGCCGCGGCCGTACCCGCCAGGACGAGCGCGGCGGCCGTCAGCACCGCCGGGCCCAGCCGGCGGGAGAGCGCCGGGGCCGCACGACTGCCCACCACGGCCGCGGCGGCGAACGGCGCCGACACCAGCGCGGCGGACAGCGCCGAGTACCCGAGGGCGGACTGCAGGTGCAGCAGGAGCAGGTACGTGAACGACGGCACCCCGGCGTTGAAGACGAACACCAGCAGCACGCCCCGCCGTGCGGTCCCGTCCGCCAGGACCGACGGGTGGACCAGCGGGTCCGGCCGGTGCCGGAGCGTGCGGACGAAGCAGGTGAGGGCGGCCGCGGACACGGCGAAGGAGGCCCAGGTCCACCAGGGCCAGCCGACCTCCCGCCCCAGCGCGCACGGCAGGACCAGGGCGGCGAAGCCGGTGGTGGCCAGCGCCGCGCCGACCGGGTCGACGCGCTGACCGTCCCCGCCCCGTGCAGGAGGCAACAGAGCTGCTCCGGCCAGCGGGACGAGTGCCACCGGAACGGTCACCAGGAAGACCGTGCGCCAGCCGAGGCCGAAGAGGTCGGCGCCGATGAGCAGCCCGCCGACGAGCGGTCCGGTCAGCGAGGCCACGCCCATCGTGGCGCCGTACAGGGCGAGGGCCCGTGGGCGGCGCTCCGGGGGAACGCCGACGCGGATGAGGGAGAGCACCTGAGGGGCGACCAGGCCGCTGCCCGCGCCCTGCACCAGCCGGGCCGCGATCAGCCATCCGGCGCCGGGCGCGGCGGCGCAGGCCACCGAGCCGGCCGTGAACACCACGGTGCCCAGCACGAACAGCCGCCGGTAGCCGTAGCGGTCACCCAGCCGTGCGGCGGTGATGAGCAGGCACGCGTACGCCAGGGTGTATCCGGCCAGCACGAGCTGCATCGCACCGGGGCCCGAGCCCAGGCCGGACCGGATGGCCGGAGCGGCGATCTGCGCGACGGTGACGTTGAGCAGTTGCACGAAGGTCGCGCTCAGCAGCACCGGCAGCAGCAGGCGTCGGCCGTTCACCGGACCAGGGCCTCGGCGAGTTCCCGCGGGCGGGCGGCGAACGGGCTGTGGCTGCCCGGCAGGGTGCGGACGGTGAACGGCTCGTCCGGCACGGCCCGGTCGGCCTCCGCGATCATCAGGTCCTGTACGGCCGTCGGCAGTGCCCGGTCGTCCGCGCAGCGCAGGAAGGTGCGCGGGATACGGCCCCATCGCCGTGCGGTCAGGGGGACGGGGGTCGCCGGGACCGCCAGCGGCAGGTCGGGGCTGAGCGCGGAGCGCCAGCGGTCGAAGCGGTCGGCGGGTGTGTCGTGGTAGTGGGTCTGCCGCAGCTCCTCAAGGTAGCCGGGGTCCGTGGAGAGCGGGTCGATCCGTACGGCGCCCAGCGCCCCGGGGTCACCCAGGTTGAGGATCCGTCCGCGTGCGGTGGCGTTCTCGGGGGCGGTGAGGTAGTCGAAGAAGCGGGGGCGGCCGGCGGGGACGAACGCGGAGAGGTAGACGAGGCGGTCGACCAGTTCGGGGGCGCGCTCCGCGGCCAGCGAGGCGGGACCGCCGCCCGCGCTGTGCGCGACGAGCACGACACGGTGGTAGCGCCGGACCCGGCGCAGCGTGTCCAGGACGGCGTCGGCGCAGTCGTCCATCGTCACGTCGGCGAGCCGCGACCTCTCGGTCAGCAGACCGGGGCGGCCGGGCAGCAGGTAGCCACTGGGCAGGGGCGCGTCGAAGCCGTGCCCCGGCAGGTCGACGGCGACGCTCGCGGCCCCGAGAGAGGCGAGTGCACGCTGGGTGGCCGCCCACTGCCACGAGCCGTGCCAGGCGCCGTGGACCAGGACGAGGACGGTGTCGTGCAGATCGGGATCCGCGCTGTTCGGGGAGGGGTGCATGGCTCCCATCCCAGACGGTGAGGACGGATCGATCCAGGCGGATATATGAAAGGCTGGCCGGCGATACTTCGCCGGTATGGAGGCAGCGGTCTTGGAAGCACGGCATCTGCGGTACGCGCTCGCCCTCGCCGAGCACGGACACTTCGGCCGGGCCGCCCGCGCGCTGGGGATCGCGCAGCCCCCGCTGTCCAAACAGATCGCCGACCTGGAGCGCGAGACCGGAGCCCGGCTCTTCGACCGGACGCGCCAGGGCGTGTTCCCGACCCCCGCGGGCGAGGCGTTCCTCGCCCGGGCGCGGCGGGCGTTGGACGAGATGGCGGCGGCCACGGTCGACGCCGGCCGGGCGGCACGGGGCGAGACGGGCCGGCTGCGGCTGGGGTTCGTCGCCTCCGCGCTGCTCGATCCGCTCCCGGACGTCCTGGGCCGGTTCGGCCGCGAACGGCCCGGGGTACGGCTGGAGTTGCACGAGATGGCGTCCCGCCGCAGCACGGCCGCGCTCGTCGCCGGAGAGCTGGACGTGACCGTCACCCTCGGGCCGCCCCGGGGCGCCGGGGCCGAGCGCCTGGTGTCGGTCCCGGTCGGGCACGACCACCTGATCGCCGTGGTGGGCAGCGCGCACCCCTATGCCGGGCAGGCGTCGATCGGCGTGGACCAGTTGCGACGGCAGCAGCTGATCGTGGCCGCCGGGGAGGACGAGCCCGCCGTCGTCATCGGGCTGCGCACCCTGCTGGGCGAGGACGTCGCCGCGCTGGACGGTGCCACCGTGGCCAGGGACGTGCACACGATCATGGGTCTGGCGGCCTGCGGGATCGGGGTGGGCCTCGGGCCCTCCCGCATGCGGTCGGTCCCGCGACCGGGGGTCCGGTTCTGCGAGGTGACCCCGAGGACGGCGCTGCCCGACCTGGTCCTGTCCTTCGCCGACCGGGACCGCTCCCCGGCGCTGGGTGCCTTCCTCGACACCGTGCGCAGGAACTGCCCCGACGTCGGTGCCGCGCTCGACCTGCGGCTGGGCCCCGCCTGCTGAATCAGGAACTCCGTCCGCTCAGTCCGGCTGCTTCTCCATGTGCTTGAGGACGCGCCCGGAGAGACGGCCGAGTGTGCTGAGCTGATGCGGAGTCAAAGCGTCTATGAACAGCCGGCGGACGTGCTCGACGTGCTGGGGCGCCGCCTCCTCGATGGCCTTGTAGCCGGCCGGGGTGGCGACGACGAAGGCTCCGCGCCCGTCGTCGGGGCAGTCCTCCTTGGCCACGAGTCCTCGCTTCGTCATACGCGTGACCTGGTGGGACGTGCGGCTCTTCTCCCACTCCAGAAGTTTGGCCAGCTCCAGGAAACGCATGCGCCCGCCGCCTCTCTCGGTGAGGCTGACGAGCACGATGTAGTCGGAGGCGGAGAGCCCGGAATCGGCCTGGAGATAGCGGGACAGCCGTCCGATGAGCTTTTCCTGCAGACGGATGAAGTTGTCCCAGGCGGCCTTCTCTTCCGGGCTGAGCCAGTGTGGCGTCGCGTCCATGAGCGCATCCTAACAAAATTGTTGACAGCTCACCTATTTGCATCAATCGGCCATATGATCACCGGTTGACACAGCGATGGCTGCGGCGAAAGACACGCCGGGACGCTCAGGGGTGGACACCAGGGGCGGACGTCAGGGGTGGACGTCAGGGGCGGACAGCGAACCGGCCCCCGGATCCCCCAGGGGCCGTTCGCAATCAGACGCCGCTGCCGACACGCCCCCCGGCGAGCAGCTGCGTCTCCCAGGCGAAGGCGACGCCGCTGGCACCGCCGTGCTGGAGCAGGACGTCGGTCACGCCCGCGATGGTCTCCTCACGCGCCCAGTCGCGCTGCCACTCGCTCGCCACGGCCAGCCAGGTGATCGGCACCACTCCCGCCTGGACCATGCGCTGCACGGCCATGTCATGCGCTTCCTTCGTGGCACCGCCCGAGGCGTCGGTGACGACGAAGACCTCGAAGCCCTCGCCCGCCGCCTGTATCGCCGGCATCGCGACACAGATCTCCGTCCAGAGACCGGCCAGGATCAGTTTCTTGCGTCCGGTCGCCTTGACGGCGTCGACGACGCGCTCGTCCTGCCAGGTGTTGATGAGCGTGCGGTTGATCGGCTTCTGCTCCGGGAACACGTCCTGCAGCCCCTTGACGAGGTAGCCGCCGCGTTCCTCCAGCACGGTTGTCAGGACGGTCGGCACGTCGAACACCTTGGCGGCCTCGGCCAGGCCGACCGCGTTGTTCAGGATCATCGTGGGTTCATGGCTGTGCAGGTTGGCGAACTGGAACGGCTGGTGGTCGATCAGGACGACGACGCTCTCCTCGGGCGTCAGCAGTGCCTGCAGTCCGGACGTGGCTTCCTTGCTCATGAAATCCCTCTCCGGGGTACGGATGGTGGGCGCTCGGACGGCGCGACGCCGACAGGGCTTCGCGCGTGCGCACAGGTGCTCCGAAGTCGAGCCGGCCGAACGAGAGGCGGCCCGGGGTACCAGGCGGCTACCGGCCTCAACTGGATGACGTGACACCTACATTAAGCACGGATACTTGATACGTCAACCAGAACCCCGTCCCTCCGCACCGGCGAACTCAGTTGGCTTGAAAGGCAGTTGGAGCGTCGGACGGCGGGCCGTCAGAGCCTCACGACAACACGGCCCGCTCCCCCGCCCGCCCTACAGGTGACGGTCGTAGAAGCCCGCGAGGCGGTCGACGGCAGCGTCGACGTACTCCGGTTCGTCGTACATCTCGTAGTGGCCCGCGCCGTCGACCACCATCAGGTCGACCGGGTTGGGGGCCAGCTTCCACAGCCGCATGCCGGACTCGTAGGAGCCGGTGTTGCCGATGCGTCCGGCGAGGACGACCTGCAGCGGCTGGGTCATGAGCGGGTCGACCAGGTGGTACGCGTCGTAGCCCAGCAGGAGCGCGTCGCCGCGTGCGAGGCGGAGGTTGGTGGAGCGCTCGTTGCCGCCGCGCCCGGTGCGGTAGTAGGTGATCGCCTGCGCCGTGTCGATGTCGGTCATACCGGCTGCCTCGGCTTCCGCCACGGTGTCGGGCAGCCAGTTCACCCGGGTCAGCTCGCCGGAGCGGGACTCCTCGGTGCGGGCGTCGGCCAGGGCGTCCAGGGCGGCGACCGGGCCGTCCGGCTGGAAGCCGCGGAACGACGTACCCATGTTGCCGGGTACGACCGTCCCCACCGCCTTGATGCGGTGGTCCGTGCGAGCGGTGTGCACCGCGTATCCACCGCCGGCGCAGATACCGAGGACGCCGATGCGTTCCGGGTCGACGCCGTCGGTCGTGGTGAGTGCGTCGATCGCGTAGGAGATGTCCCCACCGCGGCGGTAGGGGTCTTCGAGGTCGCGGGGTTCGCCTCCGCTCTCGCCTTGATGGGCGGGGTCGAACACGAGCGCCGCGATGCCGCGCGCGGCGAGACGGGAAGCGTAGTTGGCGCCGATCTGCTCCTTCACGCTGCTGCCGGGCGTGGAGAGCACCACGGTTCGCGGCGCGGTGGCGTTGTCGGGCAGGTGGAGGTCGGCGACGAGTTCGATGGGCCCACGCGGAATCATGATGCGCTGGATCACAGTGGCGTCCTTCGCGAGGTTGTCGTTCCATGGACGACCAGTACAAGATGTCTACTGGTACAGTTTGAAACTAATACAGAACTGTACCACTTGGAGATGGGGAACCCGCATGACGGTGGACGGGGCGCAGTTGTGGAGACTGAACCAGCGGCTGCTGAGCGCCGTGATGGGTGCCTGCGCGCAGGAACTGGCCGAACTCGGTCTGGAGACCAAGGAGTTCTTCGTCCTGGCCGAGGTCGAGGCTTCGCCGTACCCTGCCGAGATCGCGACGGCACTGCTGCTGCCCAAGGCATCCGTGACGGTCTACGTCCGCAACCTGGTCGCCAAGGGGTTCGTCCGGCGAGAGATCGACGACGCGGACCTGCGGCGCCATCGGCTCGTACCGACCGCTGAAGGTGTGGAAGCGCGGGACCGGGCACTCGCGGCCCTTGCGACGGAGTACGACCGCAGGCTGGCGAGGATCACCGCGCGGGACCGTACGGAGTTGCAGCGCATCCTTCAGGAGATGCTCGTCCCGCCCGCCTGAGACGACGACGAGGGCGAACTACCAGCACGCCCCGTGCTCGGCTGCGGGCGTCCCTTCCGGGCTGGAACGGCCGCTGGAACCGCGGCCGGCGCAGAGGCAGACGCAGGCAGGTCACCGCCCGCAGGACCCCGCGTGGTCGCAGTACGGCTGAAGACCGCTCTGCCCGCAGCCGCACAACACGGCCCTGACCTCGGCACGCGGACCTTGCGGCGTGTCCACCTCTTCGGTCGCTCTCTTCAGTCACTGACCCTGCTGCGGGACTGGTACAGCAAGTCCTGGTACTCAGGGTGGCGGGCGATCCAGCCCGCGAAGAAGGGGCAGGTCGCCAGCACGCGCAGATTCGCCTGCCCCGCCTGGTCGAGGGCAGTACGGGCCAGCGCCGACCCCACTCCCCCGCCCTCGTGCCCCGGCTCGACCTCGGTGTGCACGAACGCGATCAGCTCCGTCGTACGGATGTACTGCGCGATGCCGGCCACCTCGGACTCCCCCTCGACGCGCGCCTCATAGCGCGTCGCCTCGGGCACGTCCCTCACGTCGATCGTCATTACGCCCTCCTCATGAGCTCGTTCAGGTCCAACAGGAACAGTCGGTCATGCGCCGTCACTTCGAGAGAAAGTCCCTGCTCCCTACGCGGCCGGCTCCCGTGCCGCGCCGACCGGCGTCGGGACCGGGATCCGCGGTCGCGAGCTCAGGTATGTATCCCGCCGGCTCTCCGTACGTAAGGGGAATCTTCACTCCGCGACACCCGCGACACCCGCGACACCCGCGCCGAACGCGGCGCGCGTGATCACGTCCATGTCGTCGGGTACGGGCTCGCGGAACACACCACCGCTCGCGACGAAACTGTCGCCGTTCTCCCGCAGATGGCGGGCGAACATCGGGCACATGGGCACGACGGTGACGTTCTCACGGATGCTGTCAGCGAGCGCCTTGCGCACCAGAAGCTCGACCAGATCGCGTCTGCCGACATCCTGGTACACCTCGGTGCAGAAAAATATTCGCTCCTCGCGCACGTCGGACACGACGACGAAGTCGGCCGTGCCGAGGGATGTCCGGTCGGCGCGTCTGACGGTGTAGGAGCTCATGGGGCTGCCCCCATCGAGCTCGACCGTCATCGACGCACCGGTGTTGCCCGTCACTTCTCGCGTCATCCGGCTGTCCTTCTCGGGAGAGCGTCATGGCGTGGCCGCGGTCTTCCGGTTCGGCCGCGGTGCTTCCGGTGCGTTACGCGTCCTCGAAAAGTGCTGTGGGAGCGGGGCTGCCGGTCAGCGTGCGGAGCTGGTCGATTTCCACGTCGGCCCCGAAGGCGGGGGTTCCGGGCTCAAGCCGGATGCCCGTCGCGAGGTCGCCGATGACGAGTGGGTCGAATCCGAGCCTGTCGACCAGCACGGACACGATGTCCAGGTCATCGGGCGCGTCACCGGCGACCGCGATGGCCTTGCGCCGGTCGCTGCCCGGCGAACGGGCCTCGTCTTCGAGGTCGTGGTAGCCCATGTGGTTGAAGGCCTTCACCACACGGGCGCCCGGCAGGAACCGCTGGACGGCTTCACTCGACGAGACACCGGGCGGCAGGATCGTGTCGCGGGGGCCGTCGACCTCCCACCAGTGGTTCATCGCGTCGACGACCAGCTTTCCCTCCAACTGCGGGACCGGGAGGTCGCGGTGTCGGCCGAGAGGGAGGGCCAGGACCACCACGTCGGCGGCGTCCGCGGCCTGGGCCGGCCACACAGCGGTCGCCCCAGGAGTGAGGATCTTCGTGGTCAGCGCGATCCTGGAGGGGTCACCGGACCCGGAGATCAATACCCGGTAGCCGGCGCCGACCGCCAGGCGCGCCAGGACGGTGCCGATCTTCCCCGCTCCCAGGATGCCGATCGTGGTGACGGGGTCGGTCATCGCGTCGCCCCTGCCGTGGTCGCGGGCCGCTCGGCCAGAAGTTCGCGGACCCGGGGGATGACCTGGGTGCCGTACAGCTCGACCGAACGCAGCCGTGCGGAGGCCGAGACGGTGCCAGCGGCGGAGTAGATCATGTCGAACCGGCCCACGTCCAGCGCCCGGACAGCATGAGCGATCTTGGCCGCGACCGTCTCGACCGAACCGACGTACAGCGACCCGCGGTCCACCTCGGCGTCGAATTCCTCCCGGCGCAGCGGCTGCCAACCGCGCTGCGCCCCGATCCGGTCGCGGATCTCCTTGTAACCGGGGTGGAAGAGCTCCTTGGCCTCCTCGTCGGTGGCGGCGACGAAGCCGGGCGAGTGCATCCCGACCGGCCGGGCGGCCGTCCCGAACTCCTGGCTCGCCCTCCGGTACAGGTCCACGTAGGGAGCGAACCGGTCGGGGGCGCCGCCGATGATGGCGAGCATGAGCCCGAAGCCGTGCTGAGCGGTGCGGAGCACGGAATTCGGTGTTCCGCCGACCCCCACCCAGGTGGTGAGCCGGCCCGAATCGGTCTTCGGGTACACGTCCGCGTCGTGCAGGGCGGCGCGCGTGGTGCCCTTCCAGGTGACCGGCTTCTCGTCCAGGAGCCGGTGGAACAGGTCGACCTTCTCCTCGAACAGCACCTCGTAGTCCTTCAGGTCGTACCCGAACAGGGGGAACGACTCGGTGAAGGAGCCCCGTCCGAGAATCACCTCGGCGCGGCCGCCGGACAGCGCGTCCACCGTGGCGAACCGCTGGAACACGCGCACCGGATCGTCCGAGGACAGCACCGTCACACCTGAGGCGAGCCGGATGCGCTTCGTGGCCGTGGCGATCCCCGCCAGTACCGTCTCGGGGCTGGAGATCGCGTATTCGGGCCGGTGGTGCTCACCCAACGCCACCACATCGATACCGACCTCGTCGGCGAGGACCGCCTCGGCCACGGCGGCCCGGATCGCCTGCGCGTGCGTGACGACCTCTCCCCGGTCGTCACGAGGGCGGTCCCCGAAGCTGTCGATACCGAACTCGATCTGCGAAACGTCCGTCGTATTCACTTCTTGCAGCGCTTTCGCTCGTAGGGGCGTGACGGTGCGCGGTGCGCAAGGAGCAGGCGGAACCTTCGCCACCGGGCAGGCTGCGCGGCGTCCCCGCCGGTCGGGTGACGAGTCGTCATCTCCGGTCGGCAGGCCGTACGACGGCGGGGAACGCGGGAGCGTGTGCCTGACGAAGCGGCTGCGGCATCGCTTCACGGGTCATCCGGCCACCTCCGTCGATCTGGTTGACATGTAAACCATGACACTCGACTGTTTACGTGTCAACCAGATCGGGGTGCGGCAGACGCGACCGCACGTCATGTGACCTGGCACGTGAGCCCGCGGCCGGACCGGAACACGGAAAGGCCGTCGAGCCTGTGGCCGACGGCGAGGGTGGGGGGATCAGTGAGTGACCGGGAACGGCTGGATGAGGCCGCGGCAGCGGCAGCAGCCGCAGCCTCAGACCAGGGCCTGGAGGACGAGCGCGGTGGCCGTGGTCAGCACGGCGGTCGGCAGCATGATCGCCCGCGCGCGGTCGAGGGAGCGCTCGACCGCGGGCGTCAGGCGTGGCCGACGCGAGGCCGTCCCGGGTATGTGGGTGACCGTCTCAGGCCCATGGGCCGGCATGTGCATGTCGGACACGGCGGTCACCGGCAGATCCGTTCTCTTTTCACTCATTCGCTCCCGGTGTCCCTCAGAAGGTCCCCGTAACGCCTGGTCACCGTTACGAGTTCATTCCGCCACCCGAGCGTTATCGGAGCCGCGAGAACGGCACGCCGAAGAGGACCGGCCACGATGTGATCGTGCCCGCGACCAGGCAGGTCACGCGGATGTCAGCGCCTCCGTGGGCGAGAGACGTGCAGCACGGACGGAGGGATACGCGCCGGCGAGCATGCCTGTCAGCGCGGCCCCGAGGCAGCCGCCCGTGACCGGCACCGGGGGAATCACCGTGGGTCAGCCCTGATGGGCCGCGTAGCCGGTGGTGGCGGACCGTCGCGCATACGGATCACCCGTGGCAGTTGCGCGGCGATGTCACGGCCGCGTCGGTCTCGCCGCCCGCCGCGTGGAGGCCGGTGTCGAGATCGAGGTGGAGGACACGGGAAGCGGTATTCATCATGAGGACCTGCCCCGGGCGTTCGACCGCTTCTGGCGGGCCGAACGCGGGCCGAACCGTCCCGCAGCAGACGGACAGGGAGCAGCGGGCTGGGGCTGGGGCCGGCCATCGTCCGCCAACTGGTGCGGGCACACGGCGGAGACGTCTCCGTCAGCAGCCGGCCCCACGTACGGACGGTGTTCCGGATGGAACTGCCCGACTGACCCGCGCGTCGGCAGCACCCCGGTGCCGGGCCGGCGTCAGGACAGCCGCGGCCACGTCGCGGAACTCGGCCTGTCCCTTTTCCCGTGCGGTTTCACGCGAGGGCGTTCTCGATCAGGGCGACGGTCGCGCGGGGGTCGTCCACCTGGAGGACCAGGCGTGCGTACTCTTCGTCGGCGAGTTCGACGACGACGGCCTTCGACGCGTTCTTGACGTTCCAGAAGACCTTCTCACCCTCCTGATGGAAGGTGCCCGCGGTGATCAGACCGGGTACGTGGGCGCCCGGTGCGCGGATTCCCTTGGGGTCGGCGGCGATGCCGGGGTCGGCGGTCGCACCGCGGACGTTGGCCAGCGGGATGGTCAGGCTGCCCTTGAAGGACCAGAGCTTGTCGAGACCCTCGTTCACGACGACGAGGTTGTCGCCGTCGATGCGTACCAGTGCCATGTCGGACTCCCTTTTCAGGTAGGGGGTTTCAGGTAGGGGGGATGAGCTGCCGGGACAGCGCGGTGGCGGCGCCGTCGGGGGCGCCGCGCAGGAGAAGGCCCAGCGCGGCGGCGGTGAGGGCGGCGGCCAGGTCGGCGGGAACGCCGAGCGCGTCGGCGATCGCCCGGTCGACGGCGGCCAGGGCGGCCTCCACCTCGGAGGCCACCTCCTCGTCGGCCGACGCGCGGTCGACCGTCGCGAGGAGGAGCAGGCCGAGGTCGGCCGACGTGATCAGCCGCAGCACGGCTGCGGCATCCGGCGCGTCGGCGAGGGCGTCGAGCAGCGGGCGAACGTCGTCGGCGAGGTGGCGGCGCAGGGCGATCAGGTAGAGGCCGCGCTTGCTGCCGAACGTCTTGTACAGGCTGTTGCGGTGCAGGCCGAGGTGGCTGACGAGGTCGTCGACGGACACACCGTCATACGCACGTCCGCCGAACAACCCCACGGCGGCGCGCACCACTTCGTCCTCGTCGAATGACCTCGGCCTACCCATGACCACCACGGTAGACGCTTTAGGAACGATCGGTCAAGAACGATCGTTCCTAAAAACCGCGCTCTTTCGGGCAAGCCTGGGGCGGCCGTGCGCGCACGGCCGCCCCAGGTAGGTGTGTGTGTCATCCGCCGCGGTTCAGCAGGGCGGGATGACCTGGCTCCAGTCCGCGAACCTGCCCGTCGTCAGGTAGTGGTCGTTGACGTAACCACCCGGCAGGGCTCCGCCGGTGTCGGCGAAGAACCAGTACCGGTTGCCCGTTCCGTCGGCGTCGACCGCTCCCGTCGTCCAGCAGAGCACGATGAGCTCGTCGCCGTTGTGGCCCTGGTAGGACGAACTGCGCCCGTGGTCGTAGTCCGGCCGGTTGTACATGCCGAGGAACGATCCGGAGTCGATGCCGGTCACCCGGGCGCACCAGCTCTCGGGGTCGCCCCCGATGTCGCAGTGGTAGAGCCCTTGGTCGGGCGGGGGCGTGGAACCCGCGCACTCCGGCACACCGGGGATCCATGCGGGGCCGCGCAGATAGAGGTTGCTGATCCAGCCGTGCTGGACGGGCAGGTAGGACCAGACGTCGTTGGTGACACCGCCGTCCGTCACCGGCTCGGCATGTTTCTGGCACTGCACGTAGACGGTGGTGGGACCGGGGAACCGATGAGTGATCCCGGCGTCGGTCGTCGGGGCCGTGCGCACGTTGACGTCGGTCGCCCACATCTCGACCGGCGTGGTGCCGGGCGGCACTTCGGGCTCGGGCGGTGGGTGGACGATGTTCCGCTGGGCGACCGCCGCGGTGACGGCACGGCCGGCGACGTCGGTCGCCACACGCCTGCCCTGCTCGTTCTGCCACCTGATCACCGGGTTCCCGTTCACCCGGGCGTTGTCCCGGTAGGCGACGTGCGGCGGGTTGGTCGTACCGTCGTCGATGCTCAGGCCGAACTCCGCCAGCCAGTTGCCCGTGCCGGGGCGTCCCGGCTTGTTGCACACGAGGTCGTCGGTGCGGCAGACGTCGAAGTACCGCCCGTCACCGATGAATCCGGCGAACACCGACGGCACCGACACCCGCTGCATCAGTCCGCCGCGGTCGATGGTGGTGGTGGTCTCCTGGTAGTCGCGGTTGAGGGTGAGCATCTGCCTGTTCTGCGCCATGCCGACCTGGCCGTTGTGGCGGGACGCGTCCCCGACGGMGATGGCGGCGCCCACCGAGTCGGAACGCCGCTGGTCCCCGGCGACGGCAGGGTCGGCGAGGGCGTTCTTGACCACCTGACCGCCCTGCGAGTACCCGATCAGCACCAGCGTCGGGCGGCTCGGGCAGTCGGAGTAGAACTGGATCTCGCGGACCAGTTCGTCGCGGCCCTTCCCCATCGACTCCCAGTAGTCGTCGGGCCCCGGGTTGTTGCCCAGGAAGGGTGGCCACGGCAGGTCCCAGTCGACCGCCGACGCCGGATAGGGCAGATTGCGTGCGGTGATGTCGCTGCTCGGCACGCCTCGCGCGTTGAGCGCCGCGGTCACCGCCCGGACGTAGGTGTCGTTCACACCGACGGATCCGTAGGGCGTGGTCACGTTCGGTTGTACGTACTCAGCCGTGCCGTAGGCATTGATGATCACCCACGGCTTGTCGCAGTTCATGGCCGGCTGGGGAGGCGGCGGCAGCGCGGACGCGCTGTCGGCACCGGCGAGTTGGGCCATGGAGAACAGTCCGGCCAGCAGCGCGAGCACCGCGGTCCATATCGCCCCACGGCGTGGCGTGCGTTTTCCCTCTGATCGTTTCGGTCGCCCGTACCTCCGAGCCGGCCCGCCCAACCCGCACCCTCCGTGCAGCGGAATCCGCTGCCCACGTCCGCCCGCGCCACCACGGCCGTCGCCCCGGTCACGGCCACCGGCACCATGGCGCACGGGTCGTCCGGATCCGGCAAGGGCGGGTCGCCGCCCGACGACCCCAAGGACCCGCCGCCCGGGTACACGGCGGTCGCCGAGGGGCAGTTCGACCCCCGCTCCCTGACCGACTTCCAGCTCGACGAGCTCACGCACCGGCTGATCGGCCGGATCACCCGGCTGATCCGCACCGAGCTGCGGCTCGACCGGGAGCGGATCGGCAGACTGCGCGACCCGCGCCGCTGACCCTCCGCCGCCCGGCCGCCCACCGGCGGCCGGGACCCGCACCGGAACCCAAGAGCACGACCCCGCACCACCGACGTCCGCAGAAAGGCCGCCCCCGATGCCCCGCGATCTCGACCCGGGCTCCACCATCTTCTTCACCCTGACCATCGACGGCGAGAGCCTCGGGTACTTCAACGGGTGCGAGGGGCTCTCGTCCTCGGTGGAGATCGAGCAACGCCAGGAGGGCGGCAGCAACGGGTTCGTCTGGCAGCTTCCGTCGCGCGTCACGTACTCCAACATCCGGCTGACCCGGCCGCTGACCCCCGACACCACCAAGGTCGCGGCCTGGATCTCGTCGGTGGCCACGGGCATCAAGCGGCCGACCGCCCAGATCGCCGCGCTGCGCGCGGACGGCTCCGAGGTGGCGCACTGGGGGCTGATCGACGTGCTGCCGGTGAGCTGGACGGGCCCCTCCCTGGACCCGGCCAACCCGAGCGTGGCCACCGAGGTCCTGGAGATCACGCACCACGGGTTCACGGACTGAAGGGCGGGGACACCACATGGCCAAGGGAAGCAAGGGCGGCGCGGGCAAGAGCCTGGTGCGCGCCACGCTCGCCATCCACGAACCGCCCATCGGCTCCAGCACCACCCCGGGCGGTCTGATCAAGACGTTCAACTTCGACTTCAACCCCTCGCAGCTGCAGCTGAACCGGCGCGCCCAGTGGAAGTCCACCCCGGCCGCGGCGGTGCGCAACGGCACGGTCCCCGAGTTCATGGGGCCCGAGCCGCGGGAGATGACGGTCGAGATCTTCCTGGACTCCTCGACCAAGCCGAGCAGCAACGCGGTGCTGAAGAACGTGGAGTCCCTGCTGGACTGCTGCGAGGTGACGGCCAAGAGCATCGCCGCGAAACAGCCCTCGCCGCCCTGGGTGATCTTCCAGTGGGGTTCGTTCTCCACGGCCCGCTTCACCGCGTACGTGGCCTCCGTGGACGTCACCTACTCGCTGTTCGGCACGACCGGTGTGCCGATCAGGGCCACCTGCCGGGTGTCCCTGCACGAGGTCCCGACGACGGTCAAGGGCCAGAACCCGACCTCGGGCTCGCTCACCGCGCAGCGGGTGCACCGGGTCGTCGCGGGGGACACCCTGCAGTCCCTGGCCTGGCGCGAGTACGGCAACGCGGCCGTGTGGCGGGCGATCGCGGAGAACAACGGCATCGACGACCCCTCGCAGCTGCGTCCCGGCACCGAACTGGTGCTGCCGGCCGCCGAAGAGGTGCGTCTCTGATGCCCGAACCGTCCTTCTCCAACATCATCGATGTCACCATCGACAGCAAGAAGATCCCGGTCGACTACATCCACCTGCTCGTCGCCGGCTGGGTCGACCTCGGGGCCGGCGTGCCCGGCGAGTTCCGGCTCACCTTCCGCGACCCGCACCGGGAGGTGCTCAAGAAGCTGAACATCAGGTTCGGCTCCAAGGTGGTCATCGCGCCCGTCTCCAACGGCAAGGGCGCGGCGACACCGCTGCTCACCGGCGAGGTCACCGGCATGGAGGCCGACTACGACGGCACCGGTACGTTCGCCGTCGTCCGCGGCTACGACCCCGGCCACCGGCTCATGCGGGTGCGCAGGGTGGCCGCCTACACCAACCAGTCGGCCACCGACATCGCCCGCAAGCTGGCCAAGATGAACGGTGTCGACGTCGGGAAGGTCGAAAGCACCGGGAAGCCCTACGAGTTCATCTCCCAGTCCAACGTGACGGACTGGGACTTCCTGGCGCGGCTCGCGGACGAGGCCCAGATGGTCATGTCCCTGGACGCCAAGGGGAAGTTCCAGTTCGGCAAGCCGGACCCGGCGTCCACGGCGCCCCCGGTCACCACCCCCGGCCAGGCCAACCCCCGTGTGCTGCGGGGCCGGGAGGAGGTCCTGCGCTGCCGGGCCGCCGTCACCGCCGCCGACCAGGTCGACAAGGCCGAGGTGCGCGGCTGGGACGTCAAGACCAAGAAGAAGGTCGTCGAGCCCCAGAACACGAAGACCTACCCGGGCGTCGCGATCGGGCGCACCCCGCAGGAGGCGGCCAACGCCTTCAAGGCCGCCAAGCTGGTCGAGACCGACACCCCGTACGACGACCGGCCCGAGGCGAAGCGGGCCGCGGCCTCGCTCGCGGAGGACATCACCGCGTCCTTCGCCGAGCTGGAGGTCACGGTGAAGGGCAATCCGGTGCTGCGCCCCGGCGTGACCATCGCCCTCGCCGACGTGGGCTTCCCCTTCGAGGGCAAGTACACGATCACCTCCGTACGGCACACCTTCCAGGCGGGCAGCCACTACGAGACGCTGGTGAACGTCAGCGGCCGGCAGTGGCGCTCCCTGTTCGGCCTGGCGTCGGGCGGCGGTGCGACGGCGCCCCGGCTGCCGAGCGTGGCGAACGCGCTGGTCACGGATGTGCAGGATCCGCTCAAGCAGGGGCGGGTGAAGCTGCAGTTCCCGTGGCTGGACGACGCGTACGTCAGCGACTGGGTGCGGTCCGTGCAGCTGGGCGGGAAGCTCGGCGGCGGGATCTTCCCGATGGACGTCGGCGACGAGGTGCTGGTCGCCTTCGACCGGGGGGCGCTGGACCATCCCTTCGTCATCGGCGGCCTCTACAACGGCGTCGACAAGCCGACCGTCGTGAAGGACGTGGCGCTGCACGACCCGCTCAAGAAGAAGGCGATCCGGCACACCCTGTCCGACCGGGACGGCAACCGGGTGGACCTGCTCAGCCAGCAGACCGGCGCCCGCAAGCAGGGCGTCCGGGTGGCCAGCGGCAACGACAAGCTGGTCATCAACCTGGACCGCACCAAGACCGAGATCACCGTGGACAGCAAGGGTGCCGTCAGCATCAAGGGCGGCACCTCGGTCTCCGTCGACGCGGGCACCGACCTCGAACTGAACGCCCGGCGCAGCATCAGCATCAAGAGCGGCGGGCCGCTCACCCTCCAGGGCCGCGGGATCGTCAACCTCAAGTCGCTCGGCGGCGCGGTGACGGTGGACGCGATGGGTGCCCTCAACCTCAAGGCGCTCGGCGCGGCGTCGGTGAACGCGGGGGGCACCGTGCAGATCAACACCATCGGCCAGGTGGGCATGCGCGCCGTCAACATCGACCTCATGGGCATCGTGACGGTCAACAAGAAGCCGTACCCGATCCCGTGACGGCCGTGAGCTGCGCGGGGCGCGTGCCGCCGGGAGGGAGAAGCAGGACCGTGACGACCAGGACCGGAACGACCGGGACGAACAGGACCGGGACCGGAACGACCGGAACCGGAACGACCGGGACCGGGACGACCGGGGCGACGACGAGAGGGCGGGTGGCTCCCTGATGGCCGAGCAGTTCGTCGGTTCCGGCTGGGCGTTCCCGCTGCGCATCGGGCCCACCGGGGGCATCGCCCTGGTCAGCGGGGAGCGCGAGGTCGAGGAGGCCATCCGGCTGGTCCTCGCGACCGCGCCGGGCGAGCGGCCGATGCGCCCCGAGTTCGGCTGCGCCATCCACGACCTGGTGTTCGCCCCGGTCAACGAGGCCACCGCGGGCCGCATCCAGCACGAGGTGTACACGAGCCTCGACCGCTGGGAGCCGCGCATCGAGGTGAGCGACGTCGAGGTGACCGCCGGCGCCGAGACCGAGCAGGGCGTGCTCTTCATCGACGTCCGCTACTCGATCCGCGGCACCAACAACCCGCGCAGCCTCGTCTTCCCGTTCTACGTCATCCCCTCCCACGAGGAGCCCGACGCCATCGGCCCGGGCGACTCCCCTGAAAGCGACCGCTGATGGCCCTGCCCTCCCCGAACCTCGACGACCGCCGCTTCCAGCAGTTCGTCGACGACGCCAAGCGCTACATCCAGCAGCGCGCCCCGGAGTGGACCGACCACAACGTCTCCGACCCCGGGGTCACCCTGGTGGAAACGGTCGCCCACATGGCCGACCAGATCGTCTACCGGCTCAACCGGGTGCCGGAGAAGAACCACCTGGCGTTCCTGGACCTGGTGGGCATCACGCTCTTCCCGCCCTCCGCCGCGCGCACCGACGTCACGTTCTGGCTGTCCGCGCCGCAGGAGGAGCCGGTGCTGCTGCCGGTGGGCACCGAGGTGGCCACCACGCGCACCGAGAGCGAGGAGGCCGCGGTCTTCGCCACCGAGCGCGAACTGACCGTCGTGCCTTGCGAGTTGCGTCACCTCGTGGTCCAGCGCAGCGGCGAGCCCGGCACCGACCGGACCTCCGACCTCGCTGAGGGCAAGGACCTGATGTGCTTCACCGAGTCCCCGCGGCCCGGTGACTGCATGCTGCTCGGGCTGAGCGCCGCCGTGCCGCACTGCGCGGTCGCGCTGGAGCTGGACAGCCGGGTCGACGGTGTCGGCGTGGACCCGCGCCAGCCCCCGCTGCTGTGGGAGGCGTGGACCGAGGACGGCTGGGTCGTCTGCGAGGTCGACCGGGACGGCACGGGCGGTCTGAACCGGCCGGGCGCGGTCGTCCTGCACATGCCCGGCGCGCACATCCTGTCCCGTACCGGCGGGCAGGAGGCCGGCTGGCTGCGCTGCCGGGTCACCGAGCCGCTGCCCGGCCAGCCCTTCTACACGACCTCGCCGACCGTGCGGTCCGCGGAGGCGTTCACGCTCGGCGGCACCACCTCGGCCGTGCACGCGGAGACCGTGCACGACGAGGCGCTGGGCGAGTCCACCGGGCTGCCCGGGCAGCGGCTGCGGCTGGCCAACGCGCCCGTCGTCGGCGACACCCCGCCGGTGCTGCTGCAGACCGCCGAGCACGACGGCTGGGTCGACTGGGAGGTCGTCCCGTCGTTCGCCGCGTCCACCCCGGACGACCGGCACATCACCCTGGACGCCTCGACCGGCGACATCTCCTTCGGCCCGGCGGTACGGGAACCCGACGGCACCCTGCGCCAGTACGGGGCGGTGGCCCCCAAGGGCTCCGTGATCCGCGCCCGGCGCTACCGCACCGGCGGCGGGCGGGCCGGGAACGTGGCGCGCGGCGCCGTCCAGGTGCTGCGCACGTCCGTGCCGTACGTCTCCGAGGTCGTCAACCGGGAGGCCGCGCGCGGCGGGGTCGACGGCGAGACGGTCGAGGAGGCGAAGACCCGCGCGCCGATCACCCTGCGCGCCCAGGAGCGGGCGGTGACCCTGCGCGACTACGAGGAGCTGGCCCGCCGGGCGGCCCCCGAGACGGCCAGGATCACCTGCCTGGAGGGCGACGAGGGCGAGCACGGGGCGTACGCGGTCCGGGTGCTGGTCGTCCCGCAGGCCGTGCCCGACCCCGGCGGCCGGCTGCGCTTCGAGCAACTGGTGCCCGGCGACGACCTGTTGCGCCGCATCACCCGCCACCTCGACGAACGGCGCCTGATCGGCACCCGGCTGGCGGTCGGCCCGCCCTTCTACCAGGGCATCACGGTGGTCGCGACGGTGCACGCCTTCCGCGGCACCGACACCGACCGGGTCCGCCGCCAGGCGCACGACGCCCTGTACCGCCACCTCGACCCGCTGACCGGCGGCGCCGACGGCCGCGGCTGGCGCTTCGGCCGGCCCGTGCAGTCCGGTGAGGTTTTCGCGGTCCTGCAGCGCGTGCCGGGCGTGGAGCTGGTCGACGAGGTCCAGCTGCACCCCGCCGACCCGCTGACCGGCAAGCGCGGCGACCCGACCGACCGCATCGACCTGGACGCCCCGTCGCTGGTCTTCTCCTTCGACCACCGGGTCCGCGTGATCGGGGACCGGACATGAGGGGCTCCGTCGACGGTCTCGGGTCCTCCGCGCCGATCGGGATGACGCTGCCCGCCGTGTTCGCCGACGACGACCTGGCGCAGCGGTTCGTCGGCGGGCTCGACGACGTGCTCGCGCCGATCCTGGCCGTCCTCGACAACCTGGACTCCTACTTCAACCCGCGCCTCGCGCCGGTGGACTTCACCCGGTGGCTGGCCGGCTGGGTGGGCGCCGAGACCGACGGCAGCGAGCCCGAGGACCGGCTGCGGGACGCCGTCGCCGCCGCCGCGTTCCTGCACCGGGTACGGGGCACCAGCCGCGGCCTGTCCGAGGCGGTGCGCCTGGTGTTCGGCGTGGCCCCGGAGATCACCGAGAGCGGCGGCGCCTCCTGGGACGCCCGGCCGCTGGGCCCGGTCCCCGGCGAGCGGCGCCCGCGCCTGCACGTCCACCTGCGGCTGCCGGAGGGGGGAGTCGCGGATTGCCGCCCAGCATGCCGCTGCTGTCGATTCCACGTACAGGCCCTGGGAGGCCAGGTCCGTCTGGGCGTGGCGGAGCTGGTCCTCCGTCACCGTGAGGAACGTGCCGCCGGACTCGCGGACCGCCCGCAGGATCTGGCGTGCCCTCGGCGGACGGGGGATCGCGATGCCCTCGGCGTACGTGGGGGCCGCCGGGGTGACCCCGACCAGGTCGTCAGCGCCCTCCTGCCAGGCGTGGGCCAGCGGGGCGACGGCGGCCGACTGGACCGCGTACAGGGCGGGCCTGCGGTCGATCAGGCCCGCCGCGTGCAGTTCGGCGACGGCCAGTGCCGCGCCGAGCAGCAGCGTGCCGTTCCCCACCGGGACGACCAGCACCTCCGGGAGCCGTCCGCCCAGCTCCTCCCACACCTCGTGGACGTACGTCTTCGTGCCGTGCAGGAAGTACGGGTTGAAGACGTGCGAGGCGTAGAACGTGCCCTCCTCGTCCGCCGCCGCCCGGGCCGCCGACGCCGCCGCCTCGCGGTCGCCCGGGACGACCTCGGTACGGGCCCCGTGCGCCCCGATCTGCTCCAGCTTCTTGGCGGAGGTGCCCTCGGGGACGTACACCGTGCACGGCAGCCGGGCCCGGGCGCAGTACGCGGCGACGGCCGTGCCCGCGTTGCCGCTGCTGTCCGCGACGACCCGCCCCGGCCGCAGCCGCAGGGCCAGTTCGGCGAGCATGACCGCCCCGCGGTCCTTGAAGGAGAGCGTCGGCATCAGGAAGTCGAGCTTGGCCGAGACCCCCTCCCGCAGCTGCACCAGCGGGGTGCGTCCCTCGCCGAGCGAGACCGTGGGGGCCGGCAGGGGCAGGCACTCCGTGTACCGCCACAGCGAGTTGACGCGGCCCGTCAGGGACTTGAGCGGGGCCGGGGTG
>NZ_VDFC01000002.1:44245-47446 GCF_008369065.1 Streptomyces apricus
GCCCCCAGCCCCCACCGGGACCGCCGCCGCAGGGCCCGTACGGCGGGTATCCGGGGTACCCCGGGCAGGGTCCGTATCCGCCGCCGCAGGGACAGGTGCCGTACGGGCACCAGGCCTGGGGACACGGCTGGTCCCCGTACCCCGCTCCGGCACCCGTCAACGGGCTCGCGATCGCCTCGCTCGTGCTCGGGCTGCTGTGCTTCCTGCCGGTCGTCGGGCTGCTCCTCGGGATCTTCGCGCTGCGGCAGATCGGGGAGAGGGGCGAGCGCGGCAAGGGCATGGCCGTCGCGGGGATGGTCCTGTCCGGCATCGGCACCGCCGTCTTCGCGCTCGCCCTCCTCGGCGGTGGCGCGTTCGGGTTCTGGGAGGAGGCCGGGGAGCGCGCGCGGGAGGCGGGCGGGAACGGCGCCACCTTCTCCGTGGACACGGGCGAGTGCTTCGACACCCGGGGCGGCTCCCTGGAGGGCACGGCCTACGACGTCGACACGGTGTCCTGCGAGGGCGAGCACGAGGCCGAGGTGTTCGCCACCTTCGAGATGGCGGACGGCGCCTACCCGGGCGACGGCGCCGTCGTCGACGCCGCCGACGACAAGTGCTACACGCTGCAGTACTCCTACGCGATGGACTCCTGGGCGATCCCGGACGACGTCGACGTCTACTACTTCACGCCCACGCGCGACAGCTGGGGCCTCGGGGACCGCGAGATCAGCTGCCTGTTCGGCAACGTGGACGAGAAGGGCAGCCTGACCGGGTCGCTGCGCCAGGACCCGACGACCCTCGACGCCGACCAGCTCGTCTACCTGGAGGCCGCCCAGGTCCTCAACCGGGCGATGGACGCGGCGCCCGAGGAGCCGTACGTCGAGGACGACCTGCCCGGTCACAAGAGGTGGGCCACCAGGGTCTCGGCCGCCCTCACCGAACAGGCCGGCATGCTCCGCGGCCACGAGTGGCCGGCCGACGCGAGGAAGCCGGTCGCCGCGATCGTCGAGGACCTGGAGGCGGCACAGGAGGAATGGGCCGCGGCGGCGAAGACCTCCGACCCGGACACCTTCTACGAGCACTACGGCGCCGCGCTCGACCTCACCGACGGGAAGAAGACGGTCGCGGCCCGCAAGGCCCTGGGCCTCGCGACCACTCCGCCCGCCTCCTACGAGGACGGCGGTGAGGACGGCGACGGGGGCGACGGCGGCGGAAGCGGAAGCGGCGGCGGCGACAGCGGAGAGGGCGGCGGCATCCAGGTGTGACGAGGTGCCGGGGTGCCGGGGTGACGGGGTGCCCGAGTGCAGGGGTGACGGTGCGTCGGGGGAACGAGGGGACGAGAGGGGCGTCGCGGTGGAAAGCGGCCGCCCAAAACCCCTGACAGCCTGACATCATCACATCGGGTGAATCTCTGGCCCCTGCTTGCCTGCTGCAACCTACGGTCGCCACTCTGTTGCTGTCTGTACGACCGCAACGGGGAGTGGCCAGTGACATTCGGTGAGCAGCCGGCGTATCTGCGCGTCGCGGGTGATCTTCGCAGAAAGATCGTCGACGGATCACTGCCACCGCACACCCGGCTCCCGTCACAGGCCCGGATCCGCGCCGAGTACGGGGTCTCGGACACGGTCGCCCTGGAGGCCCGCAAGGTGCTGATGGCCGAGGGGCTGGTCGAGGGCCGCTCCGGGTCCGGCACGTACGTGCGCGAGCGCCCGGTGCCCCGCCGCATCGCCCGGTCCGGGTACCGGGCCGACAGCGGCGCGACCCCGTTCCGCCAGGAGCAGGCCGACCTGTCGGCGCGCGGTACGTGGGAGTCGCACAGCGCACAGACCGAGGCGAGCGGTGCCGTCGCCGAGCGGCTCGGCATCGAGGCCGGCGAGCGGGTGATGTGCACGAAGTACGTGTTCCGGGACGCGGGCGAGGCGATGATGCTCTCCACCTCGTGGGAGCCCCTCGCCGTCACGGGCCGCACCCCGGTGATGCTCCCGGAGGAGGGCCCCCTCGGCGGGATGGGCGTGGTCGAGCGGATGGCCGCCATCGACGTGGTCGTGGACAACGTCACGGAGGAGGTGGGCGCCCGGCCCGGCCTCGCCGAGGAGCTGTCGGCGCTCGGGGGCGTGCCGGGCCATGTCGTGCTCGTCATCCAGCGCACGTACTACGCCTCCGGCCGCCCGGTCGAGACGGCGGACGTGGTCGTGCCGGCGGGGCGGGGGCGCCGCCCGGTGAGTTCGCGCGCCGGTGGAATCCGGTCGATTCCGGCAGGGGGCCGTACACCGTTCCCGTGCTGCTGGTGGGACCGGCAGGGGACGTCAGGGGGTGCATCCGGAAGGATGCGCCCCCTTCGTGCTGGCCGGTTGCCTACCCCGGTCGTATCTCGTTGTGCAAAGCCGTATTCGCTGCGTGAAGGTAAGGCGTAGGCTCGGGCATATGCGGATTGCGGTTTCCTTATGTGACGAGCCCCGGGGCCGACCGGGGGCGGGCAGTGGAGGGGTGCGATGAACGACGGCACGATCACACTTCCCTGGCTCGTCGTACGACAGGACGACAACGGCAATCGCTACCGGGTCGGCAGGTACGCGACCAGGGGCGAGGCGCAGAAGATGGCGGACAGCCTCGATGTCCGCGGGCACAAGCAGCTGTACTGGGTGGAACGGGTCGCGCAGAACGGCACCGGGTGAGCCGTGCCGGATGATGCGTGCCGTTCGTGCCGGGTGTGCCGGCCGGGACGTTCGTGGCGCCCGGACCGTTCGCGGCGTCCGGACCGGTCGTGGCGGGTGGCCGTGCCGGGGGTGCGCGGGGCTGTCGTAGGCTCCGCCGCATGACCGAACGGATCGTGGTGGTCGGGGCCGCCGTGCTGCGCGACGGGTGCCTCCTGGCGGCTCGCCGCAGTGCGCCCGCGGAGCTGGCGGGGCGCTGGGAACTGCCCGGCGGGAAGGTCGAACCCGGCGAGGAGGCCGAGGAGGCCCTCGTCCGGGAGCTCCGGGAGGAGCTGGGGGTCGAGGCGGCTGCGGTCCGGCGGGTGCCGGGGGAGTTCCCGCTCCGTGAGCCGTATGTGCTGCGGGTCTGGACGGCCCGGCTGCTGGAGGGCTCGCCCGAGCCCAAGCCGCTGCAGGACCACGACGAGTTGCGGTGGCTGCCGCCCGACGAGGTGTGGGACGTCGAGTGGCTCGACCAGGACGTGGCCGCGGTGCTGGAGGTCGTGCGGGGGGTCTGAGCGGGTTTCCC
>NZ_VDFC01000020.1:0-20333 GCF_008369065.1 Streptomyces apricus
GATACGGCATGCGGGTGGGGTACGGCATGTGAAGGGGACTCCTGGTGACTGCGGTCCATGAACGTGACACGAGGGGCCGGTGGGGATGAGCGGAACGGCCCGACGCATCGGTGCGGGTGGTGCGTTCGTGCTCGCTAGCGCCTGGTGACGTCGACCGGTAGGTGCCGTACGCCGACGATGACGGCCGGGTTCTGGAACGTGACGTCGGCGTAGGCGGGGACACCCAGACCGGAGAAACGTTCAAGCAGCATCCGCAGCGCGATGCGCGCCTCCAGGCGGGCCAGGGGCGCGCCGAAGCAGAAGTGGATGCCGTGGCCGAAGGTCAGATGGGGGTTGGGCCGGCGCGCCGGGTCGAAGACGTCCGGCGCCCCGAAGCGTTCCGGGTCGCGGTTGGCGGCGCCCAGGTGGGCCACCACCATCGAGCCCGCGGGGATCTCCTGCTCGCCGATCACCACGTCGCGCGTGGTGCGCCGGCCGAGTTCCGCGAAGGGGGGAAGCCAGCGCAGAACCTCCTCGACGGCGTCGGGGAGCAGGTCCGGGTCGGCGCGCAGGGCGGACAGCGTGCCGGGGTGCCGGTCGAAGGTGACGACGGCGTTGCCGAGCAGCGCCGTGGTGGTGATGTGCCCGGCGACGAGCAGCAGGGCGACGAAGCCGACGATCTCCTGGTCCTCCAGCCTGACCCCGTCCACCTCGGCGGCCAGCAGCTTGCTGGTGAGGTCGTCGCCGGGGCGCTCCCGGCACCGGCGGATATGGTCCAGGACGTAGCCGTTCATCTCCCGTACGGTCGGGGCGATGGCATTCAGTGCGCGTTCCAGGTCGTCCATGCCGGGCGCTTCGCCGAGTTCGTCGCCGCCGAAGAGGGTCGCCGCCCACTCCTGGAACAGGGTGTGGTCGGACGCCGGGATGCCGAGCAGTTCCGCGATGACGATGATCGGCAGCGGGTAGGCGAGGGAGTCGACCAGATCGAATCGGTCGCGGTCCGCCACGTCGTCCAGCAGCCGGCCGCACACCGTTTCGATGCGCGGTCCCAATCCGTTCACCACGCGGGGGGTGAATGCCTGGCTCACCAGGGTGCGGAGTTCACGGTGCTCCGGCGGGTCCATACCGACGAAATTTCCCTTGCGGAAGACCTCGAAGTCTTCCTGTGTGGGGCCGACGGAGGAAAAGTCGGATGAATACGTGGCCGGGTCCGCCAATATCGCGGACACCGACCGGTAATCCACCGCCTGCCACGCGCCCTGGCGTTCGTCGTAATGGATCGGTCTCCTTGCGCGTAAGGACTTCCATCGATCGCTGAGCGCGTCGAAGGGTAAGTGCGCCTCTTTCGATGCGTTGCCGGTCACCTGGTCTCCTCCGTGCGGAACGCGCGTACCGCGTAGGCTCGACGTCCTTTTCCGGACATGCGAAGTAATCGTCCTCCGGACGACCGGAGTACTCGTCTCGTGCACTCGACAGACATCACAGATCTCCGGTGGACGTGCCGCGCATTCGTGGTGCGGCAGCTTTCCTCGCGTCTGTGCGTATGCGACTTCGACCGGCCGGACCGGGCGACAGTCTTCATCGTGCGCCGTGCGGGGGCAACCCCCTGAAGTCGAAAGCAGGGTATATCGGCAAGCCGCTGCGCATTGTCTGGGTGCAGCTTGAAACAAGCCTGTCGGGGATGCCCGCGCTTGCTTCACCGCCACCACGCGTGCCCCGGCAGCAGATGCCTAAACAGGCGCATGCGCCGAAGGCGCGCCTCCTGTTGGGCGTACGCGGGCGACAACTCCTTTGACCTGCGGGGGGATTGCCCGCGGCGCTCCTTGAAATAGGAGTCAAGAAAAGTGGAATATGGCGTTCAAATAGCGTCCGGACGCGTGGGACCGATCATCGTGCGGCCCTGCGGCCGGTCCCCGGCATGCTCGGGAACCGGCCCGCCGCGGCGCGACTTCGGCCGGATCGCATCGGGCGCATTCCTTGAGGATGTGCGCGGGACCACATGGCCGTCCTCGTTCAGCGGAACTCGTGGACCACCTGGATCACGCCCACGATGTGGGCGTTGAAGTCGTCCAGTTCCTCAGCCGGAACCCAGAGTTCCAGAATGGTCCGGCCACCCGCCTGCCGGACGGGATACCGGCTCACGAAGGCCGTTTCGATCTCGAAACGGGTGACGAAACCGGCCCCGTCGTGCTTCACGTTCCAGTCCCGTGCGATTTTGATCGCGTAGTCCTCGTCGAGGACCAGGTAGAAGATCGGCTGCTCGGGCAGCCGGGGCGGCCACGCACGCCAGTCCAGCTCCCGGACCAGGTCCAGTTCCACGGGTCCGGTGGGGCGCCACAGGGTCGTCGTCGCTCGGACCCGGACCCGCCGACCGGCAACACCTTCCAGCTGCGCACCGGCGGCACGCTGACCACGGCGACCGGCGGCACGGCGGGCAGCGACACCATCGCCTCCGGCGGGGGCGCGGGGCCCCTGCCCGCCGCAGGCTCTCGCCGGTCCGGTCGGACCGGCTCCGGCCGGAGCCGGTCCGACCAGCGCCGGTTCAGCCAGCGCCGGTTCAGCTGTAGGGAATCACCAGCACCGACTTGTCCGTGCCCGTCTGCAGTCGCGACGTGCCGTTGCCGATGGCGCTCCACACCTCCAGCCGCACGGTGCCGCCGACCAGGTCGGCCGGTGTTCCCGTGGACGATTTGAGGCCGCGCGCCTGCGAGTACTCCTCCCACCCGGCGACCGGGTCGGTCGCGAAGTAGTTGTACGTCTCGGTGCGGTCGAAGCTGCCGTTGCCGGTGAAGTCGTAGCTGATCCGGGCCTGCTGGCCGAGGCCGACCGAGGTGCCCGCGTCCACCTGGAGCCGGAAGGCGCTCTGGCCGCCCGAGGTGAACGTGCCGTTGACGCCGCGGACCTCGTAGACCAGGGGCTGGTACGGGGTGCCGTCGTGGTTGGCGCCCCCGCCGGAGGCGATGGTGTCGCTGCCCGCCGTGCCGCCGGTCGCCGTGGTCAGCGTGCCGCCGGTGCGCAGCTGGAAGGTGTTGCCGGTCGGCGGGTCCGGGTCGGGGTCGGGCTCCCCCGAACCGGTCCCGGTGCCGGTCGCGGTGGACCGGGCGGGCACGGCGAGGGTCTTGCCGTCGGAGAAGGTGACGGTGCGGGCGGTCGACCCGAAGTTGTGGGCCGCGTACGTCCGGGCGGTCCCCTTGGTGAAGACGGCGGAGGTGGGGATGTCACCGGTGACGGTGGCGTCCGGGGCGCCGAGGGCGTCGAGGGTGCCGATCCAGTGGTAGGTGTGCGCCTTCGACTCGCCCTGCTCCGGGGTGTAGCCGGCGTTGCCCGCGTCCCACTTGGACTTCGCCGTGCCCGGGTCGGCGAGGGACTGGAACTCCCAGAGGATGTCCCGCCATTCGACGGCCGGGCCGCCGTTCTCCCGTTCCATCTCGGCCAGGTTGCGCCGGATGGCGGCCTTCTCGCCGCCGAGGTGCAGCGACCCGCCGGTCACGGGAAGGACGTTGATGCCGTGGATCTCCTCGGGGTTGGCGGTCCACCAGGTGGAGTACGCGGCGCCGCTGCCCCACACCATGCCGGCCGTGTCCTTGGTGAACGAGGAGGGGAAGACCTGCTCGTCGGCGTCGAACCAGTACTGGGCGATCGCCTCCGACTCGGTGGTCAGCAGGAAGGTGCCGAGGTCGCGCAGCGAGGTGTCGCCGGTCGCGGAGCCCCACAGGACGAGCGCCGCGCTGAGGTTGGTGGACTCCGAGGACGACTCCTGGTTGTTGCCCGCGGCGAAGCCCTGGTGTCCGGAGGCCCAGCTGTGGCCCGCGTAGACGTCGAAGCCGCGCAGGAACGGGAAGGCGGTGTCGGTGCGGCTGGGGTTGGCGGTGTCCCGTACGAGGGTCTTGACCATGCCGCCCCAGGCGGAGTCGGCGGCCCACGCCTGGTCGTACTGGGCGACGATCGCCGCAGCGTACACGTAGTAGCTGTAGTGGAAGTGGTGGTCGTTCAGCTCGGTGTCGCTGCCGTAGGACGCGGGGTAGCCGGTGAGCGTCTTCCAGTCCTTGTCGTAGCTGAACTCGTTCGCGCCGCCCGCCGTGAACCACTCCTGGAGCTTGCCCTTGAGCAGGCCGAGGAGCTTGTCGCGGGTGCCGGTCTCGCCGATCTGGTCGGCGACGGGCACGAGCTGGGCGAGCCGGCCGAGGGCCTTGCCGGTCCAGTAGGTGTCGGTGGCGCCGGAGAACGGGTCGGAGGCGTTCACGACCTCGTTCAGGTAGCCGCGCAGCCGGGCCGTGTCCACGCCGCTGGACTTCGGCAGCCCGGGCAGCACCGCGGACGCCTTCTGGCTCGTGGTGAAGGAGGCCGACTCGCGGACCTTCATGGTGCCGCGCGGCGAGACGTAGGTGTACGGGGTGAGCGCGTCCGTGGTGTTCAGCCACTGGTGGCGGTAGAGGGCCTGGAGCGTGCCGCGCTCGGTGCCCTCCTTCGCCTCGGTGGTCAGGGTGTAGGTCGCCTTGACGGTGCCCCCGGTGTAGCTCCAGGTCGCCTTGGAGTCGGTGACGAAGCTGTAGGCGTACTTCTTGAACGTCGCGAGCGCGTCGGTGGACGGCAGCACGGCGACGGAGAAGTAGTCCTTGGAGCCGAGCCCCGCGGTGACGGTGGAACCGGAGACGTTCCAGTCGCTGCCGGTCGGCGCGAAGAGGGCGTAGTGGTGCCCGGCGACGGTGATGCCGAGGACGTTGCCCTGGTCGGCGAAGACGGCGGGCGCGGCGGCGGTGGTGATCCGGGCGTCGCCGCCCGAGCCCTTGGCGTATACGAACGGGGAGCCGTGGCCGATGGTGGTGCGCAGGGTGCGGGTGCCGTCGGACCACAGGGGGGTGACCGTCCAGTCGGACCAGCTGTCGGCCTTCGTGTCGGGCGAGTTGAGGCCGGTCAGCCCGATGGTGAGGTCGCGCTTGTGGGCGTACTCGTACTGGCGGCCGTCGCCGACGATCGCGGCGCTCGTCGGGTAGCCGACGTCGAGCCCGCCGGCCGCGGCCTGGTAGGTGAGGGGGTGCCCGTACATGGGCGTCGAGTACGGGTTGTCGCCGTAGCGCTGGAAGGCGAGGGAGGACCACCAGTCGTTGGTGGGGACGGGCCGGTCCTTGGCGGCGGCGGTCACCTTCGGCGTGACCGGCGCCCCGGTGTTGGTGGTGGGGCCCGACGTACCGGCGGGCCGGGTGTCCGAGTAGCTGCCGGAGCCTACGGGGACGGTGGCGGCGGCCGCCGGCAGGGCGGCCGGGCCGAGACCGACGGCGACGAGGGCCGAGGTCAGCAGCAGTACTGCTGCGGGTCTGGTGCGGGGGGATGCCATGCGACACCTCAAGTCTCACGTGGGGTGTCTGAGAGCGCTCTCAGATGGCCGAAACGTAAAGCTTCTGTAATGCACGTGTCAATAGATTGAACACGGGAGGCCGGTGACGGCGGAACGGGCCCGCCGCGCCTTCGTGTCTTGCACGTCCCGACGGCGCCGGCGGGGCTCGCCCGGGACCGGCGGGGACCTCGCGCCCGCGGGTGCGACCGGGCCGGACGGGGCGCCGGCCCGTGGTCACCACCGTCACGGCCGCTGTCGCGGGGAAGCGGTCACGCTCTCCGCTGCAGGGCGGAGACCGCCTCCTCCGAGCTGGCGTAGAAGACGAAGACCTGGTCGAGGCCGATCAGCTCGAAGATGCGCATCTGCTCCGGGCTGACACCGGTCAGGGTGAGCTGCGAACCGACGGCGAGGGACCGGTTGTACGCGGTGATGAGCACCGAGATCCCGGTGGAGTCGCAGTAGGTCATCCCCGACAGGTCGATGATGACGTTCTCGTCGTCGAACGGCGCCTCGTTGACGGCCTCCGTCAGGACGCCGGAGGTGTGGTGGTCCAGTTCGCCCGCCACTTCCAGGAGGAAGGCTCCTGAGGCCACGTGGCGCGGGATGACGGTCAGCAGGCGTTCGGGCTCGGTCACCTGTTCTCCTCGGGGGGGTGCGGGGGGTGCGGGTACGGAAAGGGCCATGAGGGCGGTGTCGTCGCTGACGCCTTCACCCAGATCGTCCAGTAATGCCTGGACGCAGCCCAGCAGGGCGCGCTCCGGCTCGGTCGTGGCGCGGGCCGCGGCGCCGGCGGTGAGGTGGCGGGCCAGGCCGTCCTCGCCCAGCAGGGAGCCGTCGGGCAGCCGGGCCTCGGTGAGACCGTCCGTGTAGAGCAGGAGGCTCTCACCCGGGGACAGGGTGGTGGTGGCCCGGACGAACCTGGGGGCGGGCAGCATGCCGATGAGCTGTCCGCCCATGGTGGAGATCGGCCGGACGGTGCCGTCCGCGCGCAGGGCGAGCGCCGGGGGGTGGCCGCCGCCGGCCAGGGTGACGGTGAAGGAGCCGTCGGCCACCGGCTGGAGCACGCCGAAGACCGCCGTGCAGTACCGGGGGTCGCTGCCCTGGTACTCGCCCTTGAGCACCAGGTCGAGGTTGGCCAGCGCGGCACACGGATCGGGGTCGTAGATGGCGGCGGCGCGCAGGGTGTACCGGGTCAGGGAGGTCAGCGCGGCGGCGTCCGCGCCCTTGCCGCAGACGTCGCCCATGAAGAAGGCCCACCGGCCGTCGTCGAGGGGGAACAGGTCGTAGAAGTCGCCGCCCACCTCGTACGGCGAGGCCGTGTGGTAGGCGGCCGCCGCCCGCAGGCCCGGCACCTGCGGCAGGGTCGGCGGCAGCAGGGTGCGCTGCAGGGCGCGGGCCAGGCGTTCGGCCTCGGTGCGCCGTTCGCGTTCGGCGGCGATGGTGCGGACGGCCGACAGCCGCAGTCCGAGTTCGTCCATGACGAGGGCGGCCAGGTCCCGCAGGGAGTCCAGCTGGGCGCCGGTCGGCCGGCGCGGCACGGTGTCGAGGACGTCGACCGTGCCCAGGCGCAGGCCGTCGGGGGTGACGAGGGGGGCGGCCGCGTAGAAGCGGACGCCGGGCTCCCCCTCGACGAGCGGGTGGCCCTGCGTGCGGGGATCGGACCGCGCGTCGGTGACCACGTAGGGCTCGTCCTGCAGGACGGCGGACGCGCACAGGCCCGGGACCGGGGCGGTCGGCGCGGTGCCGAGCGGTCCGTGGACGGCCTCGGACCAGACGCGGTCGGAGCCGACGAAGGTCACCGTGGCCATGGGCGCGTCGAGGACGCGGGCGGCCAGGGAGGCGATCCGGTCGAACGTGCCGTCCCGCGGGGCGGCGAGGGCGCGGTACCGGTGGACCGCGGCGAGCCGCGCCTCCTCGTCGACCCGCCGCGTCGGAGAGACCTCCGACGGAGTCGTCGTCATCTGCGTTCCGCTCCCCCTGCTGTCCGGTACGGTGCTCCGCCCGAATGATGGAGTCCCGGCCGACTGGCTTATCCTACGAAGTCGTTCGGGTCGACTACCCTGCCCCGTGTGATCAACGCGCGTCGGCCGTGTCGCGCATTCTCCGCCCCGGTACGGCTGACGTGCCGCCCGGCGGGTACGTGCGAAGGGACGCGACGGAAGAAAGGGAGTCCGGTGGTGCCTTCGCACGACACCGACGACGAGCGCGCCGTGGGCGCCGGGTCCGGTGTGTTCGCCGCCGACGCGGAGGTCGGACCCGACCTCGCGCGGGTGGACTGGTCACGGACTCCGCTCGGTCCCCCGGACCGGTGGCCGCAGAGCCTCCAGACGGCGGTGAGCATCCTGCTGTCGTCCCGGTTCTCCATGTGGATGGCGTGGGGCGAGGAACTGACCTTCTTCTGCAACGCCGCCTACCGGCGCGACACGCTCGGCCAGAAGTACCCGTGGGCGCTGGGGCGGCCCGCGAGCGAGGTCTGGGCGGAGATCTGGGACGACATCGGCCCCCGTATCAGCACCGTGATGACCACGGGCGAGGCCACCTGGGACGAGGCCCTGCTGCTGTTCCTGGAACGGTCCGGGTACTCCGAGGAGAGCTACCACACCTTCTCCTACAGCCCGCTGCGCGACGACGACGGCGCGGTGGTCGGCATGCTGTGCGTGGTGAGCGAGGAGACCGAGCGGGTCATCGGCGAACGCCGTATGACCACCCTGCGCGACCTCGGCTCCGACCCCAGCGTGGTCCGCACCGAGCAGGAGATCCTGGCCTTCGCCGACCAGCAGCTGAGCCGCAACCCGCAGGACCTGCCCTTCACCCTGACCTACCTCTTCCAGCCGGACGGTTCCGCGCGGCTGCGGGGCAGCAACGGCATGTCCGCCGACCACCCCGCCGCCCCGGCCGTCCTGCCGCCCGGGGGCGGCGTCTGGCCCGTGACCGCGGCGTCCGACGGCGAATCCCTGCTGGTACCGCTGGAGGGGGCCCCGTTCACCGGTCTGCCGGTCGGCGGCTGGGTGCGGCCGCCCGAGCAGGCCCTGGTGATGCCGCTGCTGCAGCAGGGCGACACGCCGTACGGGTTCCTCGTGGCCGGACTCAACCCCTTCCGCGTCCTGGACGACGGCTACCGCGGCTTCCTGGAGCTGCTCGCCGGGCACATCTCGGCGGGCATCGCGAGCGCCCGCAGCTACGAGGCACAGCAGCGCAGGGCGGAGGAGCTGGCGGAGCTCGACCGCGCCAAGACGACCTTCTTCTCCAACATCAGCCACGAGTTCCGCACCCCCCTGACGCTGATCATGGGACCGCTGGACGAGCTGCGCACCGAGTTCGCGGACGGCGACCCGCGGGTGCGGGAGGAGCTGGAGGTCGCCCACCGCAACGGCCTGCGGCTGGGCAAGCTGGTCAACACCCTGCTGGACTTCTCCCGCATCGAGGCGGGCCGGATGCAGGCCACCTACGAGCCGGTCGACCTGTCCCTCCTCACCGCCGAGCTGGCCAGCGTCTTCCGCTCGGCCGTGGAGAAGGCCGGCCTCGCCTACGACGTCGACTGCCCGCCGCTGGCCGAGCCGGTCTTCCTGGACCGCGGCATGTGGGAGAAGGTGGTCCTCAACCTGCTGAGCAACGCGCTGAAGTTCACCTTCGAGGGCAGCGTCCGCGTCACCGTGGGCGCCGAGGCCGGCCACGCGGTGGTGACGATCGCCGACACCGGCATCGGTGTGGCGGCCGACGAGGTGCCCCGCCTCTTCGAGCGCTTCCACCGCATCGAGAACGCCCGCTCCCGCTCCAACGAGGGCAGCGGCATCGGCCTCGCCCTGGTCAAGGAGCTCATCGGCCTGCACGGCGGCACCATCACCGCCGACAGCGTCGAGGGCGAGGGCACCCGCTTCACCATCCGGCTGCCCTTCGGCACGGACCACCTGCCCCCGGAGTCGGTGGCGCCGCTCCGGGACACCCGTGCGCCCTCCTCGGCCAACACCTATCTGCAGGAAGCACTGCGCTGGCTGCCCGACGACGAGGGGCGGCCCCCGGTGCCGCACCTCGGCACGGACCCGTCCGCGGACCTCTCCGTCCTGCCGGACGTGGCGGCGCGGGTGCTGGTGGCCGACGACAACGCCGACATGCGGGACTACCTCACGCGCATCCTGACCGGGGCCGGGTACCGGGTCGACACCGTCGAGGACGGCGCGCAGGCCCTGGAGGCCGTCCGCGCCCAGGCACCCGACCTCGTGGTCAGCGACGTCATGATGCCGGAGCTGGACGGCCTGTCCCTGGTGGGCAGACTGCGCGAGGACACGCGCACCGCCTCCGTGCCCGTGCTGCTCCTGTCGGCCCGGGCCGGGCAGGAGGCCTCCATCGAGGGGCTCCACGCGGGCGCGGACGACTACCTGGTGAAGCCCTTCGCCGCGGCGGAACTGCTGGCCAGGGTGCGGGCCAACATGGAGCTGGCGCGGCTGCGCAACCATCAGGCACGCTGGCGGGCCGCCCTGGTGGACTCCCTGCAGGAGGCGTTCTTCGTCTGCGACGAGAACGGCGCCGTCATCGAGATCAACGCCGCCTTCACCGACATCCTCGGCTACGGGCCGGAGGAGCTGCCCTACCAGCCGATCCACCCCTGGTGGCCGGACGCCGACGACGACGCCGTCGCCCACGACCAGGTCGCCGCGGCCTTCTCCCTGCTCACCGGGCACGCCAGGGGCTCGTACACCATCCCGGTCAGCCACCGGGACGGGCACCGGCTGTGGGTGACCGCGATGTTCAGCGAGGCCCGGGACCCGGACACCGGCAGTCAGGTCATCGTCGGCACCTTCCGCGACGTCACCGCCGAGCACTACGCCATCCAGCGCGAGAGCGCCCAGGCCGCGCTCGGCATGCGGCTCAACCGGGCGACCAGCCTGCCCGAGGCTCTCATGGGCGCCCTCACCGAGCTGCGGGACGTGTGGAACGCCGAGCGCGTGCTGGCCGTGGTGCGCCGTGAGGGGCGGGAGCCCGAGGTGACGTCCACCGACCCCGACCTGACCTGGCAGGACCTGCCCGCCGACCGGCGCGAGGAGTTCACCGCCTGGCTGGGGCGGCCCCCGCTCACCGCCGTCTCGGACGCCACCGGGACCGGGATCACCGTGAACCACCCCGAGGGCCCGATGGTGCTGCACATCCGGCTCGGGGAGAACCGCCCGTTCACCGACGAGGACCAGCTCCTGCTGTCCCTGATGGCCGGGCAGCTCGCCCAGGCCCTGGTGCGGGCGCACCAGATCGACCAGCAGCGCGAGACCGCCATCGCGCTGCAGCGGGCCATCCTCGGCCCCTCCCACCTGCCGGAGGGGTTCGCCGTCCGCTACGAGCCCGCGACCCGTCCGCTGGAGGTCGGCGGCGACTGGTACGACACCGTCACCCTGACCGACGGGCGCATCGGCATCGTCGTCGGCGACTGCGTCGGGCACGGCCTCCAGGCGGCCACCGTGATGGGGCAGCTGCGCAGCGCCTGCCGCGCCCTGCTGCTGCAGGACGCCGGTCCGGCCAAGACGCTCATGGCGCTGGACCAGTTCGCGGCCGGCATCCCGGGCGCCCTGTGCACCACCGTCTTCTGCGGCGTCCTGAACCCCGAGACCGGCGAGCTGACGTACTCCAGCGCCGGGCATCCGCCGGGCATCCTCGCCCGTCCGGACGGCACCACCACCCTCCTGGAACAGGGGCGCTCCATCCCGCTGGCCGTCCGCCCCGGCCGGCACCGTCCCGAAGCCAGTTGCGTCGTCCCGGCCCGCGCCACCCTCCTGCTGTACACCGACGGGCTCGTCGAGCGCCGGCGCCGGCCCCTGACCGTCGGCATCGACCAGGCCGGCGAGGTCGTCCGGAACGGCCGCGACGCCTCCGTGGACGACCTCGCCACCCAGGTCATGGCACGGCTGGCCCCGCTGAACGGCTACGACGACGACGTGGCGCTGCTGCTGTACCGGCACCCGGCGCCGCTGGAGATGACCTTCCCCGCCGAGTCCTCGCAGCTGGCGCCGGTCCGCAAGGCCCTGCGCAGCTGGCTGGCCCAGTGCAACCTGTCGCCGCAGACGGTGCAGAGCGTGCTGGTCGCCGCGGGCGAGGCGTGTGCCAACGCCGTGGAACACGGACACCGCGACGCCCCGGGCGAGAGCGTGCGGCTGCGCGCCGAGGCCCTCGTCGACGCCCTGCACCTGACCGTCGCCGACAGCGGCCGGTGGAAGAAGCCCCAGCCCCACCTCAACACCCACCGGGGGCGCGGGATCGGCCTGATGCACGCGCTGATGCAGCAGGTCACCATCACCGCAGACACCACCGGGACCACCGTCGCCATGCACACTAGGATCGCCTGATGACCACCCCGCTCACTCTCATTCCCGGCCAACAGCCGGACGGCAGCGCGCTGTTGACGGTCGTCGGTGAGATCGACACGACCAACACCGCCGCTCTGGGCGAGGCCCTCGACGGGATCGAGGGGCCGCTCGTCGTCGACCTGACCGGCGTGGAGTACCTCGACAGCGCCGGGCTGAGCACGCTGTTCGCGCACAGCGACCGCATCCAGCTCATCGCGACGCCCCTGCTGGAGCCGGTCCTGGCCGTGTCCGGCATCACCGAGCTGGTCACCGTGCACGGCCTGACCGGCGGCGGCTGACCGTCCGTCCCGCGCCGCGGGCGGCGGCTACCGCCCGGGCGCGGACGACGGTGGCAGGTCCAGGTGCAGGCGCACGGTGGTCCGGCCCGGGACGGCGTCGACCTCCACGAGGTCGCACAGCTGGCGCACCGCCCACAGACCGTGCCCGTCGCGCTGCCCGGCGTCGGGCGGCAGATAGCCCAGGTACCAGTCCGGGCCCGGGAGGTCGCCGGGGTCGGTGACGTCGCACACCACGCGGTGCCCGGACCGCCGCAGCGTGACCTGCCCGCGGCCGCCGCCGTGCCGGAGGGCGTTGGTGGCGACCTCGTTGACGGCGAACACCAGGCGCCGCGCCTGCTCGCCGTGGACGCCCAGGGTGCCGGCCGCCCGGGTGACGAAGGCCCGCAGCGCGGACAGGTCGGTGCCGAAGTCCGTCACAGTCGGCTCGCCGTCGGCGGGCACCGGTTCGAGCGGGCGCCGCCAGGAGTCGTGGCGGTCGGCCGGTGCGGCGTAGTGCTCACTGGTCCGGGCGGGCTCGCCCTCCACCAGCTCGGGGTGGGTGCGCCGGGCGCCGGCCACCACGTCCTCGGGCAGCGTACGGGTGTCGTAGGGGCACACGACCCACGCCGGGCAGCCGGCGAAGGCGAGGTTGACCGCCGACTCGTAGCGGGTCCACTCGAACATCTCCAGCGCGTCGCGCCCGTGCCACACCGGCTCGCCGATCACCCGCACCCGCCGGTGCCGGCCGTGGGCGGTGTGCCGGTCCACGTAGCGGTGGTACTCCCCCAGCGTGTGCCCGGGCGTGCGGTACCAGTCCTTAGCGTCGACGAACTCGACCTCCCGGGCCGCGTCGTCCAGCGCCTGGCGCAGCAGGGCGATGTTGGCCTCGGTGGTCACGGCGAGGACGGCGTCGTCCGCGTCCAGGCCGTCGAGGCAGAACGGCACCGTCGAGGACAGGAACGCCTCGTCGCCGTCGTAGAGCAGCGCCTGGTGCGTCAGAAGCGGTGCGGGTCCGGTGTGCGGGCGCGGGGCCGCCGGGTCCACCGGGTCCGTCGTCGTCCGCGCCGTCATGCCGGGACCTCCCGCACGGTGACGGTCAGGGTGGGGACCTGGTCCCAGCCGACCACGTGCAGGACGTGGCCGAGCATCGGCTCCAGGTCCACGACGTGCAGGTGCCGTCCGGCGGGCAGCCGCTCCGCGGTCCGCACCAGGGCCCGCACACCGGCCAGGTCGATGAACTGCAGGCCGCTCATGTCGACGACGATGTCGCCCGGCCGGTCCAGGGCGCCCTCCAGGGCGCCGGCCAGCGCCGGGGCGCAGTGGTGGTCCACCTCGCCGATCACGCGCAGGGACGGTTGCCCGTCGCGGAACGACGGCACCAGCCGGAGCGTGGAACTGCTGTACAGGGGTTCCTGTTCCACCGATCCGGAGTGGCGCCGGTCGAAGTCGTGCAGGGCGGCGGGGTCGAAGTGACGGGCGTCGTACTGGCAGATCGCCGAGGCGGGGCGCCCGGCGAACACCTCGTTCACCTTCGTCTCGTACTCGCCCAGCCGCTCGGCGCCCGGCGTGTCCCGCAGGGCCCAGCCCATCTCGCCGCTGACCCTGAAGCCGGTGTGGCCGGCCCGGAGCGAGTCGGCGACCTCCTGGTGGAGGGCGGCGACCATGGCGTCGGGGTCGAAGGGGCCCTCGGCGAGGTAGCTGTCGTCGGCCGTGGTCACGGTGAGCCGGCCGTCCGCCAGCGCGGGTGCCGGGTCCGTTCCGGCCCGGCGCAGCCAGTCCAGCACCTGCTCGGGCTCGTTCCGGTCGGCGAAGTACATGACCCGCTCACCGCGTCGCAGACCGCCCAGGAGGTAGGCGGTGACCACCCGCCGCTGCTCGGCGTCGTCGGTGAACGTCAGACACAGGTGGTCGCCGTGACCGGCCTCGTGGACCGCACGCTCCCCGGTGTCGTACGCGATCATGCTGCCCCCACCGGCTTCACCCTTCCCACGGTTCACGGTCCCGCCGGCGCACGCCCCCGTCGGCCGACAGGGGCGGCGCCATCGTAGCGCCCGTCCGTCACCCGAGGTCCAGGTCTGCGCGCAGCGGATGGTGGTCCGAGTACGGGGTCGGGTGCACCCGGTGCCCGAGCGCGGCGACGTCCCGCAGGAAGATGTAGTCGAACTTGCTCTGCCAGTCGGTGGTGACCTCGCAGTCACCGGTCGGCGAGGGACGGCAATCGGGGTCCGCGTCCGCGGCCAGGGTCCACATCCGGGCGAGTTCGGGGGTGTCGGGCACGGCGTTGAAGTCGCCCAGGACGATCGCGCGCTCGTGCCGTTCCACCTCGGCGGCGAGCACGCCGGCCTGCTCCGCCCGGACCTCTTCCTGGCGCCGTTCGGCGAGGTGGGTGTTGAAGACCCGCACGGACCGGCCGCCCACCGTGGTGGTGACGGCCATGTACCCGCGGTCCTCGGACCCGCCGTCGGGATACTCGACGTCGACGGCGTCCGTCATCGGGGCCGCCGACAGGACGGCCTGGCCGTAGGCGCCCGGGCTCCACGGCAGTCCCCCGCAGCGGCCCCAGTTGCGCAGGACCGTGCCGTACTCCACCCGGTAGTCGAGACCGTAGCGGTGGCGCAGGTGGTCCCGGATCCGCTCGACGTCCCGTACGCACGCCTCCTGCAGGCCGACGACCTGGGGGGCGGCCGCGGCTATCTCCGCGGCCCGGTTGGCGTTGCTCTCCTCGCAGGGGTTGCAGATGTTCCACGTCATGACGCGGTTCGGTACGACGTCCACCGGCTTCTCGACGGACAGCGACCCGCCGCCGAAGAGGGAACCGCTCGGCACGCTGGGACCGAGGAGCACCAGGCAGGCCACGCCCAGGGCGCCGATGAGCACACGTGTACGCCTCGTGAACACCATCGCCTCCTCACAGCGGATGCCAGGGCATCCGACGTCCTCCATCGGTGAGGTTATGTGATGAGTCGTCGGCCCGTGCGAGCGGGTGTTCGACGCCCCGCACCACCGCCTCGCCGCGGGGGACGGGGGGCCTCGTCCATGATCCGTACGGTCGAGCGATGTGATCACCCGATCGTGAGTTCCTCCCGTTCCGCGTCCCGCGCGACGTGATGCTCAGGGGGACGGCGGGGACCCGACCCCGCCCCGGTGCGCAGGGCATGGGGAGACGAGATGACGCAGGAAGCGGGACGGCGGGAGGGTACGGACCGTCAGGCGGTGCTGCTGGTCGCCGGGCTGGCCGATCTGACGCTCACCACGGTGGGTTCGGCCCTGGGGGCGGTGCGCGGACTGTTACGCCGCTCCGACACCGCGGAGCTGGCCGCGGAGGCCGAGCGGGACCTCGCGGCCCGCGGGCGGCTGGCACTGGACCGGTACGCGGGGTCTCCCCCGGCCCATCTGGAGGTCCTCGCCCGGCACGTCATGGCGCGGAAGGCCGTCGATGACGTCTGAGCAGTGGGAACCGGCGGCGTTCAAGACCCGCGTGGACGCCGTGCTGCACCGGGTCGTCGCCGAGGAGGCCGACCGGTTCGCGGCGATCGATCCGCTCCTGGGCCCGGTGGCCGAGCAGGTGGAGGCGGCGGTCGCGGACGGCAAACGGCTGCGGGCGGCGTTCTGCTACTGGGGCTGGCGCGCGACGGGACAGCCGGACAGCGACGCCCTGGTCCGCGCGGCGGCGTCGATGGAACTGGTGCACGCCGCCGCGGTCGTGCACGACGACCTCATCGACGACAGCCCCCTGCGCCACGGCCGGCCCACCGCGCACCTGGCCCTGCGCGGTGCCGTCCGCCGCCGGCCGCGCACCCGCGCCGCGGCACGGTCGCTGGCGATGCTGGTCGGGGACCTGCTGATGGCGCTGGCCGGGGAGCTGTTCACCACGAGCGGGCTGCCCGCCGCCTACCTGTCCCGGGCCCGCCCGCTGTGGCTGGTGATGGCGCGCGAGCTGATCGCGGGCGAGTGCCTGGAGATCTTGCGCACCGGAGCCGGGTTCGACACCTCGGCGTCGCTGAAGGTGATCCGCTACAAGACGGCCAAGTACACGGTCGAGCAGCCGTTGCTGATCGGTGGCGCGCTGGCCGGGGCCGACGCCGGGCAGCGGGCGGGCTGCTCCGCCTACGGGCTGCCGCTCGGGGAGGCGTTCCAGCTGCGGGACGACCTGCTCGGCCTGTTCGGGGACCCGCGGCGGACGGGCAAGGCCAACGCCGACGACCTGCGCGGCCACCGGCCCACGGCCCTGCTCGCGGAGACCTGGCGCCTGGCCGGCGACGACGACCGGGCCCTGCTGCGCACGTTCCTGGGCCGGCGCGACGCGGACGCGGAGGCGCTGGACGCGGTCCGCGCGACGATGCTCCGCCTCAACTCCCCCGCCCGCATCGAGGACATGATCAGCGCGCGGGTCGAGGAGGCGCTGGCGGCCCTCCAGGACCAACAGGCCCCCACCAGCGGCCCCGCAACGACCAGGAGACTTCCATGTCCTACACCGCACGATCCCTGGACGCCCTGCGCCAGGAAGGCGACGAACTCGCCGACGCCACGGTCGCCACCCTCTTCGAACGCGGGGAGGTCGGCACGTTCAACACCCTGATGCGGTACGTGTCCACCGCCGGCTCCCCGCTGCCCGACGGGCTGCCCGCCGTCGCCCGGGAGTACCTCCGGGCCACGAGCGCGCCACCGGCCTGGGTGGACTGGTCGGAGATGGAGCGGGCCCGGCTGTTCTTCATCGACAACAACGTGCACATCTCCACCGCGCTGTCCTTCGCCTCCATGCCCGCCTGCTACCTCGTCCCGCACGTGGCGAAGCTGCTGTCCACCACCCACGGGCTGGACTACCCCTCCAAACGGATGGCGGAGACGGGGCAGTTCACCGTCCACCTGATGCAGCCCGACGCCTTCGAGGCCGGCAGCCGCTTCATTCCCGCAGCGCAGAAGGTGCGCCTCCTGCACGCCTCGATCCGCCACCACCTGAGGCGCGAGGACCGGTGGGACACCGCCGCGCTGGGCACGCCGATCTGCCAGGAGGACATGATCGGCGGGCAGATGTTCTTCTCCCTGCTGGTGCTGGACAGCCTGCACCGCCTGGGCATCCACATGTCGACGGAGGGGGCGGAGGCCTACTACTACGCCTGGCGCGTGGTCGGCGCCATGCTCGGCGTCGACCAGGACGCCGTCCCCGAAACCCTCGACGAGGCACGCGCCTTCCTCGACCTGTACATGATCCGGCACATGGGCCCCTCGGCGGAGGGCGCGCACCTGACCCGGCAGCTCGTCGACCTGTACGAGGAGGTCGTGCCGGGGACCTTCTTCGACCCGATCGTCTCCGCGCTGATCCGTCACCTCGTCGGCGACACCTGCGCCGACTGGCTCGACGTACGGCGCACCCCGTGGGACACGGTGGTCAAGGCGGTGCCGCACCTGCTCGGTGTCCTGGAGACCGTCGAGGACCGCTCACCGCTCGGCGCCTGGGCGCTGGACCGGCTCGGGCACCTCACCACCGTGCTCGAACTGTCCTCCCTCACCCGGGGGCGCGTCATGCACTACGCCATCCCCGAGCAGCTCAAGAAGGAGTACGGCGTCGCGGGCACGGTCCCCCGTACCCACCGCTGGACCCCGCCCGCACCCTCGGTCCCCTGACGGCCGGTGTACGCGGACCAGGACGGCCGGCGTACGCGGATCGGACGGCAGGTGTACGCGGATCAGGTCGCGGTGGGCCAGGTCCGCAGCAGCTCCGCGATCCCCCCGGCCGTGCAGGCGGGGTCGAGCAGCAGGTCCTTGAGGGCGACGGCGTCCGCGCGCGCGGGCTTCACGGAGATCCCGGCGGCTTCGAGGTACATCACCCCGGTCGCGGCGGCCACGGCCAGGTTGGAGCGCTCCAGCCAGCGGCACCGGCCCAGCGTGTGCACCAGCGCGGCGGCCTTGGCGTACGGGCCGCCGTAGACGGCCTGTTCGAACAGTTCGGCCCGGTGGCGGGCGACCGCAGCGACCGGTACGCCGTAGTCGTCGGGCGCGGGATCGTCCGCTCCGGCCGCTTCGGCGACCTGCAGGATCCAGGGAACGTCGATGTGCAGTTCCATCAGGCGGCGCGCACTTCCCCGGACTTCTGGGCTTCGCCGGACCGCTGGGCGTCCTCCGCCTCGTCGAAGACGGCCTGGTGGTCGGCGAGGAAGCGGGCGGCCGCCTCCACGCCCCGGGCGCGCAGTCCGCTCGCGTCGTCCTGGACGAGCCGGGCGAGGTAGTCCCCGACGCTCATCCCCAGGTCGGCGGCGCGCTTGCGCGCGAGTTCCGCCACGTCCTCGTCCACCCGTGCACCCAGCTGTGTCTTCGCCATACGGGCACGGTAACAGCTGTTACCAATCCCCGTCCAGGCTGAACGGCCACGACGGGGGCACACGGATGGGTGCGGCACCGGTGGGGTGCCGCCGTTCCGGAAGGAAGTGGAACCCATGTACATCAGCCTGGGCACCATCGTCGTGATCCTCATCATCGTGCTCGTCGTCATGATGCTGCGCCGCCGCTGACCGCTCCCCCACTGCCTCTCTCGCTGCGGTCCGGCCCCGCCCCGTGTCCGCACGCCGACGCCCGGTCACCCCGTACGGGACGGGGTGACCGGGCGTCGGCCCAGGAGCGGGCGGAGCTACCGCTGCGTCGGCTCGCCGCGGCCGTAGGAGCGGCGTGCCGCGTCGGCGGCCTTGTCGGTCTGGGCGTCGTACTTGTTACCGGTGCGCTCGTCGACCAGGCGCTCGGCGCCCTCGACGCCCTTGTCGGCCTGGTCCGGGTGGCCCTTCGCCATCTCCTTGGCCTTGTTCGCCATGTCGCCCAGCTTGCCCATGGGGTACCTCCCGAGATGTTGCGTGCGTCGTACGGATCGCGAGTACCCACCCCTTCGCCCGCCTCACCTCCCGGATTCCGTGACGGAACACAAGCATCCGCGGTCACGGCTGCGCCGGCCGCCGGGTCTGCGGATGCGCGGACGGGGGAACTGCACCAGCCTGGAGGCATGACAGATCCGCTCGTGCCCCCAGAGGAGACGCCCCCGGTCGAGGGCTCCACCGCCGAGCCGCACGAGGAGCGCGCGGACGGAGGGATCTGGGAGCACCCCCGCTTCTGGCTCTATCTGATCGTCCTCGGCGCCGTGATCGTGGCGGCCTTCTTCATCGCCCGTATCTTCTCGCTCTGAGGCTGCGGCCCGGCCGGATCACGGCCCCAGGGGGCCGGTGGAGCGGACCACCGAGTCGTACGTACGTGCCCCCACCCAGCAGCCCGCCAGGACGCCCGCCGGACCGTCCGACACGCCGGAGAACAGCTCGGCGTCCGGTTCCGGCCACACCGCGTCGCGGGCACGGGCGAGGGKGATGTGCGGCCGCCAGCGCCCGGGGGCGTGGATCGGGTTCAGCGCCCCGCAGGCCGGGGCGTCGTGCAGCGTCCGCCACACCGTCTCGTGCAGCTCCAGCAGGGCTTCGTCGGGCCGGACGGCCCAGGCCAGCACGTGCTTGCGGCCGGTGAACCGCACCGTCCCGTCCAGCCGCAGCGGAACCGGCAGGGCGGCGAGGGCCCGGTTCAGCCGGACGCGTACCTCCGGCCCCAGACCGTCGGCCGTGACGAGGGTGAGGTGGGGGCGGTTCGTCGGATGCCGGTGGGTGGCCTGGCTGGGCAGACCGGCGTCCAGCAGGTGGCGCCACACGTCGCGGACGGCCCGCTCGGTCTTTTCGTCGGGCAGCAGTTCCACGGTGTGCACCAGGTCAGCGTACGGACGCCGGGCCGACGGCGCCGGGAGACACCGGGAGACACCAGGGTGGTTGCAGAACCTGACGCGGTGACGTGACAGGATTCCCCTCATGTCTACCAACGTTTTCTTCGACATCACCATCGACGGCGAGGCCGCGGGCCGGATCGTCTTCAAGCTGTACGACGACGTCGTCCCCAAGACGGCGCAGAACTTCCGCGAGCTGGCGACCGGTCAGCACGGCTTCGGGTACGAGGGCTCCGGCTTCCACCGCGTCATCCCGGACTTCATGCTCCAGGGCGGTGACTTCACCCGCGGCGACGGCACCGGCGGCAAGAGCATCTACGGCGAGAAGTTCGCGGACGAGAACTTCAAGCTCAAGCACGACAAGCCGTTCCTGCTGTCCATGGCGAACGCCGGCCGCAACACCAACGGCTCGCAGTTCTTCATCACCACGGTGGTCACGTCGTGGCTGGACGGCAAGCACGTCGTCTTCGGCGAGGTCGTCGAGGGCGAGGACCTGGTGAAGAAGATCGAGTCCCTGGGCTCGTCGTCGGGCACCACCCGCGCGAAGATCGTGATCGCTTCCTCGGGCGTCGTGGAGAAGTAGCGCTCACGCCCCGGGCGGCGGGTCCGGCTCGACGCAGGCCCTTCCGGCCGCGCGGCCGCCCCCGCCCTGCCCGGGGCGTGAGCGCTAC
>NZ_VDFC01000020.1:20433-25262 GCF_008369065.1 Streptomyces apricus
GGGCGGAGGCGGTAGGCGTGGGGGTGGGCGTGGGCGTCCGTGTGCCGGGAGTCCCACCCGGGGTCGCGGTGGCCGTTCCAGGACCGGATCCGGGGGCGGAACCGGGGCTGGAACCGGACGACGACGGCGAGGCCTGTGCCGCGTCGAGTTGCCGCTCGACCTGCTCCGAGGTGAGCGCCGTGCTGTCGGAGGATCCGGTGATCCCGTCGCCGATGATCTCGACGGCGGCCAGCCCGGTGAGCGTGGCGGCGACGGCGGCGGCCGTCCAGCCGGCCAGGGCGAGGAACGTACGCGAAGGCATGCGTACGACTATGCCCCGGCCCCCGATAAGGGGAGCACCGGGGAACCCTAAGGGACGGTTAACGGGACCCGGACCCGTCGGCCCGGCCGGTCCGCTCGGATAGCGTGCCCGCTGTGGTACATCTGCTGATCGTCGAGGACGACCCCACCATACGGACGCCGCTGCTGCGTGCCCTGCGCGAGCGCGGCCACGCCGTCGCCGCCGCCCACACCGCCATGGGCGGTCTGCAGACCGCGCTGGACGAGCGTCCGGACCTCGTGGTCCTCGACCTCGGCCTGCCCGATCTCGACGGCATCGAGCTGCTGCGCATGCTGCGCGCGGTCAGTCCGGTGCCGGTCATCATCGCGACGGCGCGCGACGACGAGGCGGAGATCGTCCGCGGGCTCGACGCCGGGGCCGACGACTACGTGGTGAAGCCGTTCACCGCCGCCCAGCTGGAGGCGCGGATACGGGCGGTGCTGCGGCGGGGCGCGGGCGCCCGGGAGCCCGTGGGGGCCACCGTCGTCGGTGACCTGCGCATCGACCCGGGCACCCGCGAGGCGACCCTGGCCGGCGCCGTCCTGGACCTCACGCCCCGCGAGTTCGACCTCCTGCACCACCTGGCGAGCCGGGCGGGACAGGTCGTCACCAAACGGGAGCTGCTCACCGAGGTGTGGCAGGTGCCCTACGGGAGCGCCGACAAGACCGTGGACGTCCACCTGTCCTGGCTGCGCCGCAAACTCGGCGAGAGTGCGCAGGAACCCCGGTACCTGCACACCGTGCGCGGTGTCGGCGTCCGGCTGAGCGCGCCCGCGGACCGGCCGTGAGACGCCGGCTGACCCTGCTGGTCGCGGCCACCATGTGCCTGGCCCTGATCGCGTTCGTCGTACCGCTGGCCCTGCTGCTGCGCACGGTGGCGCAGGACCGGGCCACCGCGACGGCCGCCGCCGACGCGCAGAGCCTGGTGTCGCTGGTGGGGACCGCGGACCCGGAGACGCTGCGCTCCAGCGTCGAGCACATGGCCGCCGGGGCCCGCGGCCCGCTCACCGTCTACCTCGCCGACGGGACGGTCCTCGGCACCCGGGAACCTCAGAGCAGCGCCGTCCGGCTCGCCGCGCTGGCGGGGGTGAGCCGGACCGTGGACCGGGCGGAGGGACGCGAGATCGTGGTGGCCGTGCTCGGCCGTACGGACGGCACCGCCGTGATCCGCTCCTTCGTGCCCGCGGCCGAACTGACCCGCGGGGTCCTGCGCGCCTGGCTGGTGCTGGCCGCGCTCGGGATCGCGCTCCTGCTGCTGGGCCTGCTCGTCGCCGACCGGCTCAGCCGCGCCCTGGTGGGTCCCCTCACGGAGCTGTCCGCCGTGTCCCACCGGCTCGCGGGTGCCGACCTCACGGCCCGGGCGCGGCCGGACGGTCCGCCGGAACTGCGGGAGGTCGCCGGGGCCCTCAACCACCTCGCCGACCGCATCCAGGACCTGTTGCGCGAGGAGCGCGAGGAGGTGGCGGACCTGTCCCACCGGCTGCGCGCGCCGCTGACCTCGCTGCGGCTGGAGGCCGAATCGCTGTCCGGCGCCGACGCCGTCCGGATCGCCGCGCGCGTGGACGCCATGGAGCGGGCGGTCACCGGCCTCATCAGCCAGGCCCGCCACCGCAGGGAGACGGACGCGCACGCGTGGTGCGATGCGGCTGCCGCGCTCCGTGAACGGGTGGCCTTCTGGACCGTGCTGGCCGAGGACACCGGCCGGGCCGTCACCCTGGACATCACGGCGGACGGTCCCCTGCCGGTCGGCGTCCCGGCCGACGAACTCGCCGCCGCCGTGGACGCGCTGCTGGGCAACGTGTTCGCCCACACCCCCGACGGCACCGCCTTCTCGGTCACCCTGGCCCCCCGGCCCGGCGGCGGAGCCCTGCTGACGGTGGCGGACGACGGTCCCGGCCTGTCGGTGGACCTGGTCCGGCGGGGTGTCAGCGCGGGCGGTTCCACCGGCCTGGGGCTGGACATCGCCCGCCGGGCGGCACGCTCCAGCGGAGGCCGCATGGACCTGTCCACCGGCCCGTCCGGCGGCGCCCGGGTGACCCTGGAACTGGGACCTCCCTCGCCCGCTCCCCCACCTCCGTGAACGCCTTAGCCCGCTCTTAACCCCGCCGCAGCGCGGCCCTATCCCACCGCGGGCGAACCTCTCCTCAACACCAGCGCACGGGCCCGGTCCGGGCCCGCACAGGAGGTTCGTCATGAAGCGCACACCGGTCGTCCTGCTCGCCTCGGGAGCACTCGTCGCCGCGATCGCCGGCACGGCTCTCGCCAGCGGGGGCGGCGACGACGCGTCCCCGTCCCGCAGCGCGTCGTCGTCGGCCACTGCGTCGTCGGCGCCGTCCACCGGGAAGCCGACCGCGTCACCGACCGGATCGGCGTCCGCGTCGGCGTCCGAGTCGGTGTCCGGTTCTCCGACGGCGGTTCCGAGCAGCGACGACACGGCCTGGCCGACCGGCACCGCCGCTCCCGGGGCGGCGGTGGACAGCCGGCGCGCCGGGCGGATCGCGCTCGCCCACGTGGGCGGCGGAACCGTCACGAAGGTCGAGTCCGAGACGGAGCACGGCCGTGCGGTGTGGAGCGTACGGATCGTCAAGGACGGTGCCCGGTACGACGTCGACGTCGACCGGGCGACCGGCGAGGTCACGCGGTCGCGGGCCAAGGCCGGGGAGGACAGCCGGTCCGGCGACGACCACCGAGGCGGCGACCGCGGTGGTGACGACGGGGACAGCGGTCGTCACGGTCGCCACCACGACTGAGCGGGGCCGGACCCCTGGGGGTGCGCGCACACGGCGCGCACCCCACCGGGTCAGCCGTGGGAGACCGTCAGGCCGTAGAAGGCGACGCGGGCCCCCTTGGTCGTGCTGTCCGACGAGGACTGGTTGTAGGAGCCGGCCTTGAAATACTGCTTGTACGGGTCGAACGAGGTCGGGATCGTGTAGTGCGTGGTGCTGCCGTTGACGGTCACGTCGATGGTCCGGCCGTCGGAGACGGCTATGGAGTAGGTCCAGGTCTTGCCGAGGGAGACGTGCCCGACGGTGTGCGGGGTCTGGCCGCCGGCGGGCGAGTTCTCGATGCCGGCCACGATGTCGCCGTTGGCGCGGTAGTACAGCTCCACGAGCGGCTTGGTGGAGGAGCCTCCGGAGCCGAGGTGGATCTGGCCCACGCAGACGTTGGAGGTCACCGACACCACGCGCAGGGTCGCGTTCATGCGGTGATTGCCCTTGAGCGACCAGTCGGCGGCGCTGCCGTTGCGGTTCATCTCGCGCAGTTCGGAGCGGGCGTACTTGGAGTTGGGCGTGGTCACGCCTTTCTCCGGGGCCCAGAAGGTCATCGCCCCGTCCCGGGTGTCGGTGTAGAAGTACGAGTCCTGGTAGCCGTTGGCGCCCTGCAGCCGGGACGAGGGGATGGTGGTCGGCGAGCCGGGCGAGCCGACGGGCTCCTGCAACTGCCAGACGGAGAGGTCGAAGTTGCCGCCCGGAGCCTTGTTCGGGTCGGCCGCGGCGGCGCTGCCGGTGCTCAGGACGGCGATCGTCCCGACGAGGCCCGCGACGGTGGCGGTGGCCAGGGCTTTGAAGCGCATCATGTGGGGTCCTTCGGCGACGAGGAGGGGCGGTGGGGGTCAGCCGGTGTAGGCGGCGAAGACACGGGTGTAGTCCCAGGCGGCCTGGCTGACACCGGAGCAGCTCTCTGGGTCGCCCCCGGTGCAGGGCCGGTCGCGGTTCGCGGACCAGAAGGTGAGCCGGGCGAGATGGTGCTGCTGGGCGTAGCCGAGGATGGTGCGGAAGTCGGCGACGGTGACCTTCTCGTTCTGGTCGGTGACGCCGTTCATGGAGGAGATGCCCATGGTCCGGTAGGCCTGGTCGTCGCTGTAGCCGTACGCCCGCTTCAGCGCGGTCTTCAGGCCTTCGGCGGCGCGCAGGGTCAGGGTGCCCATGTTCTGGCTGCCGCCGTCGAAGTCGAAGGGCATGATGGTCCAGCTGTCCGCGGACAGGCCCGAGGCGGCGGCGCGGTTGATCAGGCTGGTGTCGGGGCCGCTCTGACCGGTGCCGATGGTGATGTGGACCTTGAGGCCCGGGTTACGGGACTTGACGGTCTTCAGGGCGTCGACGGTGCGCTGCTGCACGGTGGGGCTGTCGTACGCGGCGGCCTCGATGTCGATGTCGATGACCTTGAGCGCGTAGGCGTCGACGACCTTCTGGTAAGCGGCGGCGAGTTCGCCCGCGCTGGAGCAGGAGCTCTCCAGCTTGTTGCCGCTGTATCCGCCGAACGACGGGATGGCGTCGCCGCCGCCGTTGCGGATCGTGGTGATGGTGCGCTGGTCGACGCCGCCGGTGAGCGGGCGGCTGCCGTCCCACTGCGGGTTGCAGTAGCCGTTGCTGAGGACGAAGGCGAGCGTGAACGACTTCACGCCGGTGGCCTGGGTGATCGTCGTCGGGCTGGGCGGGTTGCCCCAGCCGTTGTAGAGGTACGGGGCGACGGCCGGTGAGGTGGCGGCTGGGACGGCGTCGGCCTGCGG
>NZ_VDFC01000020.1:25362-33577 GCF_008369065.1 Streptomyces apricus
CTCCACGACTGCCCGGCGGAACCGCCCCATGTCACCCATGGCGCCCAGTCTCGCAACCGCAGGCGCACCGGCTCCACAGACTTTTGCCGGGGCGGACCTCGTGCACGCCCGAACGAACCGGCGGGACGGCGTGCCCCTCGGCTCAGGGCCCCTTGGTTCAGGGCCCCTCGGCTCAGGACCCTCGGTTCAGGGGTGCGTCAGCAGCCGGTCCGCCGCGCGGCCGAACATCAGCCGGCCCGCCCGGCCCAGCAGCGGGTCGGCGATCCGTGGCACTCCCCGCACCCGGACCTCCTCCCGCCACACCATCCGCGACCCTCCGCCCGGTACCGGCCGCACCTCGATCTCCGCCCATCCGAGGACGACGCGGCCGCGCTTCACGAGGCGGCACAGGCCGGGGGCGCCGTTGAGGGGCGGCCGCCAGACCGTGACCTCCATGCGGTCGTCGAACGCCAGCCGGCCCACGCCGGTGCGGGCCACGAAGACGGTGCCGGCCCCGCGCGGCGGCAGCGTGACGACCCGGATCCGCGTCAGCGGCACCACGTCGGCGTGCCGCTCCCACACGGTGAGCCGCCGCCACGCCTCGTCGGCGGGCAGTGGGGTGTCCCGGGACACGAGAAAGAGAGCCACCCCGGAATCGTAGGCACACGACGGCGGCAACGCCCCGCAGCCCCCGCTTCGGAACTTTGTACCTTTTGGGATGTTTCATAGGTACTTGTCGCGGTGACCCGGACTGTACACCGGACTCAGAAGGAGGGTGCTGAAGGATGATCACCCAGGACCAGATCCCGGCCGTACTGGAACACCCCGTGTACGACGCCGAGGGCAGCAAGATCGGCAATGCGAACCACGTCTTCTTCGACGACGCGACCGGTCGCCCGGAATGGGTCAGCATCAAGACCGGCTTCTTCGGCACCAATGAGTCGTTCGTGCCGATCCGCGAAGCGATCATGGTCGAGGACCACCTGGAGGTCCCCTACCCCAAGGGCAAGGTCAAGGACGCGCCGAACGTCGACGTCGACAGCGGCGGCCACCTGTCGGAGGCGGAGGAGGTCCGGCTGTACGAGTACTACGGCATCGCCTGGGACGACGCCTGGCACCAGGCCAACCAGCCCGGTGAAGCGGGATGGGCCCGGTCCGAGAGCGGCACCACGGGGGTGGCCGGGACCAGGAGCATGGACGCCGGCACGGCCGCCATGGGGACGGGCGTGGACCGCGGCACGGACGCGCGGGGGACCGACGACGGGGCGATGACCCGGTCCGAGGAGCAGATGCACGTCGGCGCCGAGCGTTACGAGACGGGGCGGGCGCGGCTGCGCAAGTACGTGGTGACCGAGGAGGTCCAGCGGACGGTGCCGCTGCGGCACGAGGAGGTCCGCCTGGAGCGGGAGCCGATCACGGACGCGAACCGGGGCGACGCCCTGTCCGGCCCGGAGATCTCCGAGGCCGAGTACGAGGTGACCCTGCACGCCGAACGCCCGGTGGTCGAGACCGAGACGGTCCCCGTGGAACGGGTGCGGCTGAGCACCGACGAGGTCGAGGAGGAGGAGACCGTGACGGGCGAGGTCCGCAAGGAGCGGATCACCGCCGAGGGCATGGTGGGCACGGAGGACGACGAGGACGGCCGTAGGCGTCCGTAGGGCGTGCGCGCGGCAGCACGACCGTGCGCGGCGCGGTGGTCCGACGGCGCGGCACGCGACAACCCGCCCCCMTCGGGGGCGGGTTGTCGCGTGCCGGAGAGCCCGGAGAGCCCGGAGAGCCCGGAGAGCCCGGAGAGCCCGGAGAGCGATGAGTTCGGCGCGCGGGCGGAGTCTTTGTCCGTGAACCGTCCGCCGCGCACTCCGGAGGAACACATGACAGCCAAGGCACTGCCGCCCGTCGTCGACGCCGAGACGTGGCGGCGCCACCTCGACGACCTGCGCGCCCGGGAGAAGGCCGCGACCCGGGAACTGGACGCGATCGCCGCCCGGCGCCGCCGGTTGCCGATGGTCGAGATGCCCGACTACACCCTGGAGGGCGAAGAGGGGCCGGTCCGGCTGGCCGACGTCTTCGGCGACGCCTCCCAGCTGATCGTCTACAGCCACATGTGGTCCCCCGGCAAGGAATGGCAGTGCCCGGGCTGCACGGGGTTCACGGCGCAGTTCACCCGCCTGGAGTTCCTGGAGGCCTACGACGCCCGGTTCGTCGTCGTCACCCAGGGCCCGATCGGGGAGGCGCTCGCGTACAAGCGGCGCACCGGGAACAGGATGGTCTGGTACTCCACCGCGGACAGCCCGTTCGGCACCGACGTGGGCGCACCGCCCGGCGGCGGATTCGCGGTCAACGTCTTCCTGCGCGACGGCGGCACCGTCTACCGCACCTGGCACACCGACGGCCGGGGCACCGAGCAGCTCAGTCACACCTTCGCGCTGATCGACCTCCTCCCGTACGGCCGCCAGGAGGAGTGGCAGGACTCGCCCGAGGGCTGGCCGCAGTCGCCCACCTACAGCCGCTGGTCGGGCTCCGAGGACATCGCGGCGCTCTACGGCGACCCCTCACCGTCCGCGACGACCGGCGGCCGGTGACGGTGCGGGCCGCCCGGCGGTTCACATCGGCCGGTGGCCGCTCACGTGCCCGCCGGGGTCGTCGGCCAGGACCACGGCCGTCTTGATGCGCTTGCCGACCGGCTCGCGGTGGACCTCGAAGCTGCGGCACACCGCCATCACGATCTCCAGACCGTGCCGGCCGACCCGGCCCGGATCCGGTGCCATGATCGTCGGCAGGACCGCGCTGCTGTCCCAGACCGAGGTCTCGACGGCTCCGTCCCTGACCTCCAGGGTCACCACGCACGGCCCCGGCGCGTGCTTGTGGGCGTTGGTCACCAGCTCGCTCACCACCAGCTGCACCATGCCCATCACGCGCGACGAGACCGGCAGCCCGTGCTCGGTCTGCACCGACTCCAGGAACGTCCGCGCCGTGGCGCGGGAAGCGGCGATGCCGGCGCCGCCCTCGAAGGCCGCACAGATCGACAGCCCGCTCTCCGCAACCGGTTGTCGACCCTCGCCCTGCCCAGCCGAATTCATACAGTTCGCCTCACTGCCGAAGCGCTGCCGAACATGCCCCCGCCGCCTGGAACTCAAACTCCGCCCCTCGGGCGGGGCGGCCCCCGGCGGCCGTTCGGTGGTGCTGTTGTGGCAGCGAGGAGGCGTAAGGGCTCCTCCGCGCGGGAGTCCCGGCTCCGGGGCGGGGAGGAGGCCGGGCGAAAACGCACCCGCGGCACCGGACCGCCCTCATCGGTTGGGCCCAGACGCACTACGGACTTTGCCGCACGGATGCCCGACGCCGGATGCCCGACGCCGGAGGCCCGACGCCCGAGGCCCGACGCCCGAGGCCCGATGTCCGACGCCCGATGTCCGACGCCTGAGCCCGACGCACGCTGCCCGGCGTCCCATGGCGTCGGCGACGGGTGCGTGCGTTGGGGAACGTACGTTTGATATCGCGTGGGCGGGACAGCTGTGGCGGTGCTGCTGTGCAGCGGGCCTGCCGGGATCGTGCGCGGGCCGTTCGTTGTCGATGCCGGTGAACGAGGGTGGACGTATGCGTGAAGGTCGGACGGTCCGGCGTGCGGAGACGGCCGGACGGCCGTCGGTGACAGGGCCCGCGCCGCAGTGGCAGAACCTGTTCCTGGCGCCCGCCTACCGCGGCGACGTCGCCGCGGAGATCGAAGCGGACTGGCGGCAGGAGAAGGCCGCCGCCGCGCCGGTGCAGCGGCGCCGCCGCGGCGGACGCCGCACCGCGCCCGCGGCCGCCTGACGCTCCGGCGCACCGGGACGGGGCTGCGGTCCGGCCGGCCCGGCTGTGGGCTTCCGGCTCGATGGTGGCGGGCGGCCCGTCGCACGGGCCGCCCACCGTGGTGCTGTCCCGCCGGTGTCCTCCGCGGGGGAGCGGTCGATGGTGACGGGCAGCGCTTTCCTGGTGCCCGGTGCGGGACGCGGCAGGCGTCCCCGGCAGGGTGACGCTGAATCGAACGGGCGCCCGCAGACCGAACGTTCACCGCTCAAGACCCGCCGGGTCACAGATCCGTCCCGGCCCCGTCCCGGCCCCGGTGGCGCGCGACGCGGTGGACGGGCTCCTGGGCGGCCTGCTGAGTAATAGGTGTGCAACACGGGGCGGCGCGGCGAAACGAGCGTCCGCCGGAGCCGCTCATGAAGATCAGAAGGCTCACCGGTCGCGGGTCGTACCGGGCGGTGGGCGTATCCGATCGATCCGAGGAAGACACCATGCGCGCTCACAGGATGACCCTGATCGCTCTGACCGTCGTCGCGGGGCTGTCGCTGACGGCCTGCAACGGCGACGACACGCCGTCACCGGCCGCCTCGTCCTCGTCCGACGCCACGTCCGCGGGTGCGGGTGCGGGTGAGGGTTCGGGCGAGAGCGCGGGCGCGGGTACGGATACGGGTTCGCCCGGCACCGGAGGGAAGGAGTCCGCCGGCGGCGACTCCGACGCCACCGACCGGAACGGTACGTGCCGCACCGACGCGCTGAAGATCACGGCGATCGACAACAGCATCTCCGGCGACGACGTCGGCTCGGTGGCGGTGACCTTCGTGAACGACGGCGGCCGGGACTGCACCCTGTCCGGGTTCGCCGGCGTCGACCTGAAGACCGCCGCGGGCACGGTGTCCGCCGAGCGCACGGGCGACCCGGCCGACCGGATCACCCTGAAGGACGGCGACTCGACCGCCTTCACCGTCAGCTACCCGATCAACGACTCCGGCGGCTCCGGCGTCCGGATCACCGGCCTGCTGGTCACTCCGCCCGGCGAGACCAGGGCGGCCACCCTCAAGTGGCCCGGGGCCGCCTCGCTGCCGGTCACGGACGGCTCCGGCTCCTCGGCCAAGGTCCGCGTCCACCCGATCGGCAGCGCCGGCCAGGGCGGCTGAACCGGGCCACAGTCGGAACTGTCTTCGGCCGGACCGGTCTGCGGCCGGACCGGTCTCCGGGTCAGGACAGCAGACCGGCCAGGGCGGCGTGGTCGTGGTAGTCGCGCGACCACGCGACCCGTCCGTCCCGGACGCAGAACACGGCGATGTTGTGCGTGCTCACGGTCGTGCCGTCCGTGGTGCGGGTGACGTCGTTGTCCCACTCCCCGATGACGACGTGCGGATCGGTCGTCCGGTGCACCTCGACGTTGCGCGGCGACAGCGTGACGGGCGCCGTGGCGAACGCGGTGAGGTGCCGTTCGATCTCGCCCCGGCCGGTCAGTACGATCTCGGCCGGCTTGGCGAACGGCTGCCGCACCACCGCGTCGTCGGCGTACAGGCCGACCACCGTCTCCAGGTCCCGGTCGGCGAGGGACTTCAGCAGAAGCTCGAACACCTCATGAGGGGCGCGGACCGCGTTGTCGGGCATGATGACCTCCAGAAGCTAGAATCGGAGTGACCACTCCGGTAAATGAAGTTACGGAGTGGCGACTCCGTTTGTCAAGGAAGGTTCCCGTGAGTCCCCGAGCCGACGCTGCACGCAACCGGTCCGCCGTCCTCAGGGCCGCCGACGAGGTCTTCGTCGAACACGGCACCACCGCCTCGACGGAGGAGATCGCCCGGCGGGCCGGGGTCGGGATCGGCACCGTCTTCCGGCACTTCCCGACCAAGGAGGCCCTGCTCAAGGCGGTGTACGAGCAGAGGCTGGAACACCTGGCCGCCCGCGCCCTGGCCATCGGGACGGACGAGGCCCCGCCGGGCTGGTTCCGTGAGTTCTTCACCGACGTGGCCACCACGTCGGCCGAGAAGCTGATCCTCGCCGACGCCCTGAGCGACCTGCGGCTGGACGCCGACCCCGAGATCACGGCCCGCCTGCGCYCGGCGGTCGGCGCCCTGCTGCGGCGCGCCCAGGCCGCCGGGGCCGTCCGCGAGGACGTGTCCTTCGACGATCTGATCGCCCTGCTGATCGCGGCCGGCCGGGCCGCCCAGGCCACCGCGGACGAGAGGACCCGCACCCGTCTGATCGACGTCATCCTGGACGGCCTGGAGCCCCGCGGATAGCCGCGGCCGCGGCGGACGCGTCGTCCCGCGGACGGTCCCGACCGGCGTCGGAGCGAGCAGAAGGTGTCCGCACGCTGTCGAGGCATGCGGACAGAAGGTGTCCGCATGCCTCGGTAGCGTGCAAGCATGACGAAGACCTCGACCGCCCCCGTGCTGAGCGTCCGCGCACTGAACCGCGCGACCCTCGAACGCCAGCTCCTGCTGCGTCGGGCCACCCTGTCCGCGACGGACGCCGTGGCACACCTCGTCGGCCTCCAGGCGCAGAACGTCAAGCCGCCGTACCTCGCGCTCGCCGCCCGCCTGGAGGGCTTCGCGCCGCAGGAGCTGTCGGCCGCCATGGAGGAGCGGGCGGCCGTCCGCATCGTCACCCTGCGGTCCACCCTCCACACCCACACCGCCGACGACTGCCTCACGCTGCGGCCGCTCGTCCAGGCCGCCCGGGACAGGGAGTTGCACGGTTTCCGGCACGGTCTCGCCGGAGTGGACCTCGACCGGCTCGCCGCGGTCGCCCGGGAACTGGTCGAGGACCGGCCGCGCACCATGAAGGAGCTGCGCGAGGCGCTGCTCGTCCGGTGGCCGGACGCCGATCCGTCGGCGCTCGCGATCGCGGCCCGCTGCCGGCTGCCCCTCGTCCAGGTCACCCCGCGCGGGCTGTGGGGACGCAGCGGCCAGGTCGCGCTCACCACCGCCGAGCACTGGCTCGGCAGGCCCGCGCAGCCTGTCCCCGCGCCCGACGCCACCGTCCTGCGCTACCTCGCCGCCTTCGGGCCCGCCTCCGTCAAGGACATGCAGACCTGGGCCGGACTGACCCGGCTGCGGGAGGTCTTCGAACGGCTCCGGCCGCGGCTGGTCACCTTCGCCGACGAACGGGGCGTGGAGCTCACCTGCTCCTGTCGCACGCCGACCGGTCCCGGGTGGTGGCCCCGCACCACAGGGGCCGTACCTGGCAGGGCAACCAGGCCCACCCGACCCTGCTCGTCGACGGGTTCCTGGCGGGTGTGTGGCGGCTGCGGGAGACCGGCGGGGAGAGCGTGCTCACCGTCGAACCCTTCGGCACGCTCACCGGGCGGCAGCGCACCGAGGTGACCGAGGAGGCGGCGCGCCTGCTCACGGTGCTCGGCGTGGCGGGCCCCTGCGACGTGCGGTTCGGAACGGTCGTGGGCGCCGGCTGACGGGCCGGACGGTGTGCGGACACATGGAGAGGGGGCGTTGCGGGCCGCTCGTGGAGGCCCGCAACGCCCCCTGTCTGTTCCCCGGGCCGCGATCGCGCCGATCGGGCTCAGGAAGTCACCGGTACGGTCAGGAGTTGACCTGCGCCGTCACCTGGCTGGAGAACGTCGTCAGGCGGGTGTAGACACCGGGGTAGCCGGCATCCGCGCAGCCGTAGCCCCACGAGGTGATGCCGGCGAGCTTGCCGCCGATCACGAGCGGGCCGCCGCTGTCGCCCTGGCAGGTGTCCACGCCGCCGGAGGTGTAGCCGGCGCAGACCATGTCGCTGGAGATGTACGACGAGCCGTACGCCGAGGAGCAGGTGGAGTTCGACACGGTCGGGACCGTCGCCGTGCGCAGCTGGTTGGAGGAGGAGCCGCCCGAACTGGTGGTGCCCCAGCCGAGGATGCGGGCGGTGGTGCCGGCCGCGTACACACCGGTCTCGGAGGAGGAGACGTAGCCGATCGGCGTGTACGGCATCGACGACGCCAGGGTCAGCACGGCGACGTCGTCGCCGTTCTCGGCGTCCGTGTAGGTCGGGTGGATCCATATCTTGCTGACCTGGGCGACGGTGCCGTTGGTGCCGTTGCGGTACGTGCGGCCGCCCACCACGCGGATGCCGCTCGGCGTCTCGCCGACCATGCAGTGGGCCGCGGTGACGACCTTGGTGGGGGAGACCAGCGTGCCGCCGCAGAACTGGCTCTGCGAGGCGGTGGTGATCTGCATGACGTAGGGGTACGCGGCGGCCGTGGTCGTCGAGCCGCCGACGATGGGCTGGGGGGCGGCGCTCGCGGTGGTCGCGCCGAGGAGACAGGTCGTCGCGGCGGCGGCGATCGCGGCGGTGACGGCGGCGGCCTTCTTGGCAAGGGTGAACCCGGACATGGATCTCCTCGGGGGGTGCCTCGCGGCGGCGGCGATCGCGGCGGTGACGGCGGCGGCCTTCTTGGCAAGGGTGAACCCGGACATGGATCTCCTCGGGGGGTGCC
>NZ_VDFC01000020.1:33677-36045 GCF_008369065.1 Streptomyces apricus
GTCCAATGAGGGAACTCCCTGCGGTGGTGACCGAGGGTTAACCCTCGGTCACCTTGTTGGAGGGGTGCGGGAGTTGGGCCCGGCGGGGTGGCTGCGGCCGTGGAGAGGTGACCGCCGGTGGGGGCTGGTCGCGCAGTTCCCCGCGCCCCTGAAAAACGAGCCGTCACCCGCGCCCGGAACCGAAAGGCCGCGCAGGTGCCAGTGCTCCTGAAAAGCGCGCCCGAGGGTGAAAGGTTGCGCAGTTCCCCGCGCCCCTGAAAGAGCGTCAAGCTCTTTTAATGTGGGCGGTGTTGGCCTGCTGCCAGGCGGACTATGTCCACCCGGGAGCGGATTCCCAGCTTGCGGTAGACGCGGGTCAGGGTCGCCTCGACCGTCTTGACGCTGATGAACAGGCGTCCCGCGATCTCGCGGTTCGTGGCGCCCTCCAGGACCAGCGCCGCCACCTGACGCTCCGTCGCGGCGAGACGGTCCAGGTGGGGCAGCACGGACTCCGGGGCGGCCGGGGCCGCCGGGGCGGGGACCGGCGGCGAGCCGGGGGCGGCCACCGCCGCGGCGACCGCGTCCAGTTGGCGCAGCCACGGCATCGCCCGGCAGCGGCGGAACAGCCGCGCCTCCTCTTCTTCCTCCCCCCTTCCCTCCCTCTTCTCCCGCCGCCTCTCCCGCGCGAACGCGGCCCGGGCCTCCTCGAGCCCGTAGCCGAGCTGCGCCAGCCGGTCCTGCGCCGACAGCAACTGCCGTACCGCGGGGTCGTGTTCGCCGTTCGCCGCCTTCACCAGCGCCTCGGCCCGGTCCAGTACGGCCAGGACGCTCGCCCGCCGCAGCCGTACCGCGTGCTCGCGCGCGGCCGTGATGACGTCCTGCGCCTCGGCCGGCTCGCCGACGAGGACCAGGGCCTCGGCGAGGTCGCCGTGCCAGCGGCCCCGCGCCGGGTCGAGGATGCCGAGCCGCTGCTCCGACTCCCGCGCCCGGCGCAGGGAGTGCACCGTGCCGGCGGCGTCCCCGGCCACCAGCTGGGCGTGCCCGAGCGCGGCCAGGGCCCGCGAGAGGTAGATCAGGTCCCCGTCCTCCTCGGCGCGGCGCACCGCGTCGCGGGCCAGCACCAGCGCCCGGTGCACGTCGCCGCCGGCGGCCTCGGCGAGCGAGGTGAACATGTTGCCCGCCGCCTCGCCGATCCCGGTGTCACGGGAGAGCCGCAGGCTCTCGTGGGCCAGGTCCAGCGCCCGCCCGCAGTGCCCGGAGCGCAGTTCGGTCTCGGCGAGCCCGCGCAGGAAGTGCACCTCGCTCTCCACGATGCCGCGCCGCCGCACCTCGCCGAGCAGCCGGGTGATCGCGGCCCGCGCGTCGGTCAGCTGATCGCTCATGATCAGCCAGCGGAAGCGGGTGGCACCGGCGCCGTTGTGGTCGACGGCGACCCGCAGGTCCTGCGGTTCCGCCAGCGCCTTCTCCAGCGTCGCCGGGGCCGCGGGGTGCCCCATCAGGGTCTCCATCTGGGCCTGGAAGGACAGGGCCAGCAGCTCGGTGCTGCGGTCGCCCGCGGTGGCGGCGAGCCGCGCCGCGTGCGCGGCCTCCGCACGCCCCTTGCCCATCTCGCCCTCCACCAGGAGCGCCCGCCACGCCAGTTGGTAGCGGACCAGGGCGAGCAGCCGCGGGTCGTCGCCCGCGTCCGCGAGGGCCTGCGGGAACACGGACTCGACGTCGGCCATCGCCTGCCCGGCCGCGTCGATCACGACCATCCAGGCCCGGACCCGCACGGCCGGGTCCGTCGCCCGCTCCAGGACGTCGCGGGCCACCTCGCGCGCCAGGTCGATCTCGCCGGAGGTCAGCGCGTCCTCGGCGGAGCGCAGCCGCCGTTCGTCCGCGCCGGGCCGGCCGTCCGCCGGGGTGTGCCGGGCGGCGAGCAGCCCGAGCTGGGCCGCCACCGAGGGCGCGCCGCGGTCCCGGGCCAGGGCCGCCGCCTCGGAGAGCCGCGCGGCGACCTGTTCGTCGGTGCCGGTGGTGGCCAGGGCGAGGTGCCGGGCCCGCTCGATCGGCTCGGAGGCCGCCGTGGACAGGGCGGCGTGCGCGGCCCGCCGTTCGAAGGGGGTCGCCTGGGCGTACAGGGCGGCCGAGACCAGGGGGTGCGCGAACCGCACGGCGCCCTCCGGGCCCTCCGTGCCCTGCGCCGCCACCAGTCCGAGCGAGGCGGCGAGGGCGGTCTCCGCCTCCGCGTCGCTGCGGCCCGCGGCCTCCAGCAGGGCCTGGGTGGGGCGGGCCCCCGCGCTCGCCACCAGGAGGGTCTGCCGGGCCTCGGCGGACAGCAGCTCCAGCCGGCTGAGCACGAGGGCGCGCAGCGAGGTCGGCACGGGCAGCGGCTCACCGGGCCGGGGCG
>NZ_VDFC01000200.1 GCF_008369065.1 Streptomyces apricus
TGACCGGGGGCCGCCGGGCCGTCCCGTACCGCCGGCCCGCGTCGCCGGCGGGCACGGAGCGTCTCGGCGGCCCGCGTCGCCGGCTCCGTACCGTCAGTGGCCGTACCGTCAGTGGCCGTCCCGCCGGGGCGACGGGGGCAGTTGGGCCGCGAGCACCGCCGCCTGGATGCGGCGCTCCACGCCCAGCTTGGCCAGTAGCCGCGAGACGCCGTTCTTGACGGTCTTCTCGGAGAGGTAGAGCCGCTGGCCGATCTGCCGGTTGGTGAGCCCCTCGCCGATGAGCGCGAGGAACTCGCGCTCACGCTCCGACAGCCCCGCGGGGCCCGCGCCGTCGCAGGGCGCGGCGCCCTCGGTCGCGGCGGCGCCGGCCGGGGCGCGCAGGGTCCGCATCAGCCGCGCCGTGGTCGCCGGGTCGAGCATCGACTGCCCCGACCCGACCGTGCGGACCGCCGAGATCAGGTCGGAGCCCTTGATCTGCTTGAGGACGTAACCTGCTGCCCCCGCCATGATCGCGTCCAGCAGCGCGTCGTCGTCGTCGAACGACGTCAGCATCAGGCACGCCAGCTCCGGCATGCGCGCCCGCAGTTCGCGGCAGACGGTGATCCCGTCGCTGTCGGGGAGCCGGACGTCCAGGATCGCCACGTCGGGCCGCAGCGCGGGCCCGCGGACCAGTGCCTGCTCAGCGGTGGCCGCCTCCCCGACGACCTCCAGATCGGGTTCGGCGTCCAGCAGGTCGTGCAGACCGCGGCGCACGACCTCGTGGTCGTCGAGGAGGAACACGCGGACGGGTGTGCTGCCGGGCACGTGCTGACGTTCGGCCATGACCACGACTCCCTGCAAATGCCTGCCATCTCGGCTGTACCCGACCGAGCGTCGCGCACCGGGCGGGGGCCTCGACAGGGCCGAACGGTACCCATCGGCGGAGCTACAGGGGAGCGCCGACGCCGTAGGGGGCGTACAGGTCGAGCAGGCGCGTGCGGGTGGCGTGCAGGCGCCGGGCGAGCACCCGGCCGACCCACTGGCCGACGGCCGTGCCGAGGGCCGGGTCGGACTGGCACATCAGCCGTACGGTCGACGCGTCCAGTTCGTGCGCGTTGACCGTGGAGACCGCCTCCGCGCCCAGTTGCCACACGTAGGGCGGGAACATCCAGGACCAGCCGATGAGTTCGCCGAAGCCGAGGGTGTCGATCACGGGGGAGTGGCGGCCGGGGACGCGCAGGTCGAGGGCGACCCTGCCGGTCCGTACGATCCAGAAGTGGTCGGCGCGTCCGCCCTCCTCGAAGATCCGTGTGCCCTGCGGGAACGTCACCTCCCGCGCGAGCCGCATCAGACGGCCCATCTGCTCGGCGGGCAGGGCCTCGGACATCCTGGGGGTGGAGGTGGCGAGCATGCGGGTTTCCTCTCTCGAATGCCGCGGATGACGCGTTGCGGCACCTCCAGGGTCTCGGGCGGGGCAACGGCGGGACAGGGGCCAACAG
>NZ_VDFC01000201.1 GCF_008369065.1 Streptomyces apricus
GCTCCACCCCCTCACCGTGACCCGGTGGCTCCACCCCCTCACCGTGACCCGGTGAACCCCCGTCCGCCCCCGGAAGGCTCCACGCGACCGGGCACCGATCCACCCAGGCGTCCGCCTCCGGCCCGTACGCGCAGTGCGGTCGCCGGGGTGCGTCGTCCCGAACCCCCGTCAGGGCAGCCCCGGCTCGAACTCGGCACCGAAACACCACGCGCCACGGACCCCGCCGGGACCGTGCGCCGCGGACGGCTCCACCCCGGCCCGCCGGTCCGGCCGGGGACGGCCGTTGTCCGGTACCCGCCCGGCCACCGAGTCCGGCCGACTGCCTTTCATCCAGTGAGGAACCATGAGCATGCGCGCCCGCACCACCGTAGCTGCGGCCCTTTCGACGGTCCTGTCCCTCTCCCTCGCCGCGTGCGGGGGAGACTCGGGCAGCGGCAGCGACGGAAAGGCCGCGTCCGTGGGCATCGCCATGCCCACCAAAACGTCCCAGCGGTGGCTCAACGACGGCCAGAACATGGTCGACGAGCTCAAGGGGTTCGGTTACACGACCACCCTCAAGTACGCCGACAACGACCCGAAGAACCAGGTCGCCCAGGTGGAAGCCATGATCGACAGTGGTGTCGACGCCCTGGTGATCGCCTCGGTCAACGGCAAGGCGTTCAACGACGTCCTGGAGAAGGCGAAGTCGGCCGACATACCGGTGATCTCCTACGACCGGCTGATCCTCGGCTCCCCGAACGTCGCCTACTACGCGAGCTTCGACAACGTGAAGGTCGGCACCCTGCAGGCCGACTTCATCACGGAGGGCCTCGGGCTCGTCAACGGCAGCGGCAAGGGCCCGTTCACCGTCGAGCTCTTCGCGGGGGCCCCCGACGACAACAACACGCGCTACTTCTACGAGGCCTCCATGGAGGTCCTGGAGCCGTACATCCAGAGCGGCGACCTGATCGTCAGATCCGGCGAGACCGAGATGAACGAGGTCACCACCCCGCGCTGGGACGGCCCCACGGCCGAGAAGCGCATGAACAAGCTCCTCGACTCCGAGTACGCCGACCAGGACATCGACGCGGTCCTGTCCCCGTACGACGGCATGTCGATCGGCATCATCAAGGCGCTGAAGGAGCACGGCTACGGCACCGCGGCCAAGCCGCTGCCCATCGTCACGGGACAGGACGCCGAGGTCCCCTCGGTCAAGTCGATCATGGCCGACGAGCAGGCGCAGACCGTCTACAAGGACACCCGCGAACTGGCTCTGGTCACCGCGTACATGGTCAACTCCGTGGTGCACGACAAGAAGCCGGCGCTGAACGACCTCCAGACGTACGACAACGGCAAGAAGGTCGTCCCCGCCTACCTCCTGGAGCCCGTGAGCGTCGACAAGTCCAACTACAAGCAGGTGCTCGTCGATTCGGGCTACATCAAGAAGAGTGACCTGAAGTAGGGCGTGCGAGGGGGGCGGGACGGGGA
>NZ_VDFC01000202.1 GCF_008369065.1 Streptomyces apricus
GTGCCCCCGCCCGGCCGCGTCGAGCCGCGAGGCGGCGGCACGGGTCCGCGAGCTGGCCGAGCAACTGGGCAACTCCTTCGACCTGTCCTCCCGGCTGGAGCGGGAGGCGCGGACGGACGAGCCCGAGGCCGCCCCGTCCGGGACGACCGACGACCCGGTCGATACGGCCACCACGACCGGATCGGTGGTGGCCCCGGACGCCGACACCGCCCCGGTGTCCGACACCTGGTCCGCCGCACCCGAAAGCCCACCCACCGGGGCCCGTTCCGCCAACGCCCCCTCCGTAGAAGCCAGTTCAGCTGGCATCCCTGCAGGTGACCGGTCCGTCACAGCTCCCGGCCTCTCCATGGCCGCCCCGGCCCGCGACGGGGAGCTGCGGCGCACCTTCCCCGCACTGCCCGCCCGCCCGCGGGATGCCGCGGACGGGGACGGGTTCGCCGGGACGTGGTGGGGCGGCGCCTGGGTCGCCGCGCTGGAGGAGACGGCGCTCGACCCGGCACGGCTCGGGCGCGGCAAGGCGTACGCGGAACAGGGGCACGTCGACGCCGTCACCGTCACCCCGGGGCTCGTGCTCGCCTACGTGCACGGAAGCCGCCCGCGGCCCTACCGGGTCCAGATCCGGATGCGTACGCTCGCCGACGACGACTGGGAGCGCTTCCTGGACGCCGCGGCCGAACGGCCCGCCCACATCGCCGCGTTGCTCGACAAGGACCTGCCCCACGCGCTCGCCGACGGCGGGGTGCGGCTGCTCCCCGGCCCCGGCGACCTCGTCCCGCGCTGCAGCTGCCCCGATTCGGGCCACCCCTGCAAACACGCGGCCGCCCTCTGCTACCAGACCGCACGGCTGCTGGACGAGGACCCGTTCGTGCTGCTCCTGCTGCGCGGCCGGGGCGAGCGCGAGCTGCTGGACGAGCTGTCCCGGCGCAGCGCCACCCTGGCCGCCCGCTCGGCCCGCACCACCGAGGAGCCGGCCCTCCCCGGCGTACCGGCGCGCGAGGCCGTCGGGCGCCGGGTGCTGCCGCCGCTCCCGGCCCCGTTGCCACCGGGGCCCCGTCCGGGGCAGCCCCCGGCCTACCCGGCGTCGCCCGGCGGCCCGGACCCGTTCGCGCTGGACCAGCTCGCCACCGATGCGGCCGCCCGCGCACACGCCCTGCTCACCACGGGCCGCGACCCGCTCGCCGAGCTGACGCTCTGGCAGGACGCCGTCCGGCTGGCCGCCGCCCGCCCGGGCTCCGGTCTCACCGCGACCACCCGCGCCTTCTACGCGTCCCTGGCCACCGCCGCCGGCCGCACCCCGGCCGACCTCGCGCGCGCGGTCGCCGCGTGGCGCCAGGGCGGGCTCGAAGGGCTCGCCGTCCTCGAAGAGGACTGGGACCCGCCGGCGGGCCGTTTCGACCGGGCCCGCCCGCTGCTCCTCGCGGCCGACCTCCCCGCCTTCCGGCCCCGGCGCAACCACCTCACCCACC
>NZ_VDFC01000203.1 GCF_008369065.1 Streptomyces apricus
AGCGTGCGAGCGTGCGCATGCGCGGGGAGGGGGCCGCCCCCTCCTTCACCACCGCCGTGCGCCGTCCGCCGGGGCCCGCCTGCCGCTGGGTGACGGTCACACCGTGCTCACTTCTCGACGACCTGGCCGTCCGTGACCGACTTCAGTTCCTCGTCGTAGTCGCGCGCCGCCTCGGCCACCGAGCTGTCACCGGTCGTCACCCCTTCCATGGCCTCCTGGATCGCCGTGGAGACCTTCGGGTACGCCGGGTAGGCCGGGCGGTAGTGCGTGCTCGCCACCAGATCCGTGAAGAACTTGATGCCGGGCTGCGCCTTCACGTACGCCGGGTCCTCGGCCACGTCCGTGCGCACCGCGATGCCGGAATTGGCGATGTACCACTTCTGGGCGTTCGCCTTCGTCTGCATCGTCTTGACGAACTCGAAGGCCAGGTCGGGGTTGGCGGCCTTGCTCGGGATCGCCCAGGTCCAGCCGCCCGACATGCTCACCTTCTCGGGGGACTGGCCGTTCTGCGTCGGCATGTACGCCAGGCCGAGCTTCTCGGACCACTCGGGCCACTCGTGGCCGCTGCCCTCCTGCCAGTCCTGCGGCAGCCAGGAGCCGTCCAGGTTGATGCCGAGCTTGCCCTCGGGCAGCAGCTCACCGCGGACCCTGGTCGCGAAGTTGGGGTCCAGGGCGTCCGAGACGTCCGGGCCGAGCTTCTCCTTGAAGACCGTCTCGACGAACTGCAGCGAGTCCTTGAAGCCCTGGCTGCCCGTGATCCACTTCTTGGACGCCGTGTCGTACAGCGGGCTCTCGGTGGCGCCGGTGGAGGTCCCGTACAGGAGCATCTCGAAGCCCTGCATGGTGGCCGCCTCGCCCGCGGGCTTGCCCGTGTACACGTTCATCGGGGTGACACCGGGGACCTTCTCCTTGATCGTGCGCGCCGCGTCGAGGATGTCGTCCCAGTTCCTCGGCTGCCAGTCGGCGGGCAGCCCGGCCTTCTTGAAGATCCCCTTGTCGAACCAGAGGCCCCGGGTGTCCGTGCCGTCCGGGACGCCGTACGTCTTCCCGTCCTGGGCCTCGGCCGCGGACTTCGCCGTGTCGATGAAGTGGCTCCAGTCCGCCCACTTGTTGAGGTACGGGTCCAGGGGCTTGAGGTAGCCGCTGGTGATGTCGGAGTTGATGAGGAACGTGTCCTCGTAGACCAGGTCGGGCGCCGTCTTGGGGGAGCGGAGCATCTGCTGGAGCTTCGTGTAGTACTCCGCGTCCGGGGCCTTGATCGGGACCAGCTCGACCTTCTTGCCCGGATTGGCCTTCTCGAACTGCTTCTTGATGTCGTCGAGGTAGTCGTCCATGACCCGGACCGAGTTGTCCGTCGACTGTTTGTAGGAGATCTTCACGGTGTCCGGGTCACTGCCGGAGTCGCTGCCACAGGCGGTGAGCGCGCAGGCGGTGAGCAGGGTGGCGAGG
>NZ_VDFC01000204.1 GCF_008369065.1 Streptomyces apricus
CCCCGCGGCCGTCCCCCCTCCACCTGACCCTGCAGGACGGGCTCGACGCCCTCGCGCGAACCCATCGCGTGCCCGGCGCCCAGCTGGCCGTCGACACCGGGACGGAGGTCGTCAGCGTGCACACCGGCACGGCCGACGCCGTCCGGGGCACCCCGTTCACCGCCGGCACGGCCGTACCGTTGGGCAGCATCACCAAGACGTTCACGGCCGCCACCGTCATGCTCCTGGTCGACGACGAGGACCTCGACCTGGACGAGTCGGTCGCCGACCTCCTGCCGGAACTGCGCGACCTGCCCAAGGTGACGGTGCGCCACCTCCTCTCCCACACGGCCGGCCTCCCCACCGGCCCCGACTCGGACACCGCGGCGGGCCTGACGGCCTCCCGCTACCTCGCGGCGGCCTGCACCGCCGAGGACGCGCTGTTCGACCCCGGGGCGGACTTCTCCTACTCCAACGCCGGTTACGTGGCGGCGGGACGGCTGATCGAGACCGTGACCGGCATGCCCTGGCACGAGGCCGTCCGCGTCCTGCTCCTGGAACCGCTGGGCATCACCCCCTCCTTCCTAGGCGACACGGCCCCCGGCCGTCCGGTCGCCGCCGGGCACGGCCTGAACACGGCCACCGGGGCCGTGCGCCCCGTCCGGCAGAACCTGGCCGCCGTCGAGGCCCCGGCCGGCGGCCTGCTGGCGAGCGCCCTCGACCTGCTGGCCCTCGGCAGGGCCCTGATCGGCCGTTCCGCCGTCGTCCCGTCCGCCACCGCCGCGGTCATGCGGCGCCCCGAGCAGGGGGCCGAGGCGGGCGCCCTGGCGGACGCCTGGGGACTGGGGACGGCCCTCCACCTGCAGGACGGTCGCTGGTGGTGCGGCCACGACGGGAACGCCCAGGGCACCTCCTGCCACCTGCGGGCCGAACCGCGCAGCGGCGTCGTGGTCGCCTTCACCGGCAACGCGGGCACGGCCACCGCGCTGTGGCGGGACCTCTCCGACCTGGTCACCCGGCTCACCGGCACACGGATACCGACCGCCCCTGCGCGCCCGGACCGGGGCGGCCCGGTCGACCTCCCCGAGTGCCTGGGGACCTACCGCAACGGCACGAGCGAGTACCGGATCGGCCCCGGCGCCGACGGCCTGCCCGCGCTGTCCATCGACGGCGACCTGCACCTGCCCCTGATCTGCTACCCGGACCTGAGCTGCGACCTGGTCGACCCGGCCACCGGCCGCCGGGAACCCGGGGGACGCTTCCACCGCGATCCCGCCGACGGAAGCATCGACCGCGTGCAGATCTCCGGCCGCACGGCCCGCCGGGTCCGCACCGGCTGACCCCGGACGGCCCGGCTGACCCCGGACCGTTCCGCCGCATCCCTCACCGCGCCGCGGGCCGCCCCCGTGCGGCCCCGCGCGCCCGGGCGGCTCGCCGCGCCCACCCGCACCCGCATCGCCACCG
>NZ_VDFC01000205.1 GCF_008369065.1 Streptomyces apricus
CGCCGGTCCCGAGGAGGGCGGGGCTGCTCGTCGTCCCCCGCCGCGTCAGACGGCGCCGAAGATGCGGCCCATGATGTCGAAGACGGTGGTGAGCTCCGCCGTCTCCCACTCCGGTTCCGGACCGGGACCGGCGGCCGGGGCGGCGGGAACCCCGTTCCGGTGCGCGGTGGCCGATCGGGGTCCCGCGACGCCCGCCGGGTGCGGCACGACGGACGAATCGAACATGATCATGTCAACTCCAGGTGTGGTCGGTCGGGCTGTCGGGTGGGCGGTCGGGACACGGCGGACCGGATGACGGAACGGGCGGCGGGCCGGGTGACGGAACGGGCGGCGGGCCGGACGCCGTCAGGGCAGTGTGATCACTTGGGCGGCGTACGAGAGTCCGGCGCCGAAGCCGATCGTGAGGGCGAGCCCGCCGCTGCGGACGGTGCCGCCGGCCAGCATGTTCTCGATCGCCAGCGGGATCGAGGCGGCCGAGGTGTTGCCGGTGTGCACGATGTCGCGGGCGACGGCCACCTGCGCGGGCAGCCGCAGGGCCGTGGCGAGGGCGTCCACGATGCGCAGGTTCGCCTGGTGGGGGATGAAGGCGTCCAGGTCGGCGGCGTCCACCCCGGCGTCCTCCAGGGCCCGCCGGGCGACGCGGGCCATCTCGTACACGGCCCAGCGGAACACGGTCTGGCCCTGCATCGTCAGGGCGGGGAAGCGTTCGGGTACGCCGTCCCGCAGGTCGAGCCAGGAGGCGCTCTGGTCGATGGCGCCGCCCTGCGAGCCGTCGGAGCCCCAGACCACCGGGCCCATGGCCGGGGTGGCGCAGGGACCGACGACGACGGCTCCGGCGCCGTCGCCGAAGAGGAAGGCGGTGGCACGGTCGTCGTGGTCGATCAGGTCGGACATCCGCTCGGTCGCCACCACCAGGACGTGGCCGGCACTGCCGCCGCGCACCATGTCGTGGGCGACCGCCAGGGCGTGGGTGAAGCCGGCGCAGGCCGCGGAGAGGTCGAAGGCGGCGGCCTGCGTGGTGCCGACGCGGTGGGCGATGTCCGCGGCGAGGGCGGGCAGTTGACGGAAGTGGGTGGAGGTGGCCACCAGGACGCAGCCGATCCGGTCGGCGGTGACCCCGGCGTGCGCGAGGGCCTTCTCCGCGGCCGCGGCGCCCATGAGGGCCACGCTCTCCTCCTCGGTGGCCCAGCGCCGTTCGGCGATGCCGGAGCGGTCGCGGATCCACCGGTCGCTGGAGTCGATGCGGCGGGCGATCTCCTCGTTGGGCACCACGCGGGAGGGCCGGTAGCCTCCCACGCCGACGACGCGGGCGTACGCCGGACCCTCGGGAGGCCGCAGTGCAGGGGGTGTGGACACGATGGGTCTCCCTGGACGGGTGGTCGGAGAGGAAGAGAAGGAGAGAGGAAGAGAGGGGGGAGGAGAAGGAGGCGGGGCGGAGAAGG
>NZ_VDFC01000206.1 GCF_008369065.1 Streptomyces apricus
CCCCCCGGCCGCGGGCCTCCCCGGCGACGGCGAGGCCCTGGATCTGCCGTACGTGCGCGTTGGCGGCGAGCGGGGTCGGGAACCCGAGCCGCACGTAGCCGACGACCTGCCCGTCCAGCTCGGCGACCAGGTGGTCGGAGGGCCCGGAGCGCTCGGTGAAGAACGGCTCGTACGGCGGCCGGGCCGGCGGGKGCACCGCGTGCCGGTAGGACCAGACGGCGCGGTCGAGGAGCCCCAGCGCCTCTTCGTCGCCGGGCACTGCGGTGCGTACGTACGGCTCGGGCATGGGATCACTCTAGATCCGCGGGCCCGGGGACCGCTCCCGGCTCCGGAGGCGGTGCCGGAGCCGGTGCCGGGGGCGGTGTCCGGGCCGGGACTGGAGCAGGATGGGGGCATGGAAGCTTCGCGAATCGCCGTGGCCGGCGCGTCCGGTCTGATCGGTACGGCTCTGGTGCGCTCACTGACCGCGGACGGGCACGAGGTGGTGCGGCTGGTACGCCGCACGCCCCGCGCGGACGACGAGGTCGAGTGGGACCCCGCACGGCAGTACGTGGACGCGGGAGGCCTCATCGGCTGCGACGCCGTGGTGAACCTCGCCGGCGCGGGCATCGCCGACCACCGCTGGACGGACGAGTACAAGCGGACGATCCGCGACAGCCGGGTGCTCGGCACGACCACGCTCGCGGAGGCCGTCGCCGCCCTCGACCGGCCGCCCCGGGTCTTCCTCAACGGCAGCGCCGTGGGCTTCTACGGGGACACGGGCGAGCGGGCCGTGGACGAGAGCGCGCCGCCCGGGGGCGGGTTCCTGCCCTCGGTGTGCGTGGAGTGGGAGGAGGCGGCGGCGCCCGCGCAGGAGGCGGGCGTGCGGACCGTCCTCGCGCGCACCGGGCTCGTGGTGGCCGCGAAGGGCGGCGCCTGGGGCCGGCTCTTCCCGCTGTTCAAGGCGGGGCTCGGCGGACGGATGGGCGACGGCCGGCAGTACTGGAGCTACATCTCCCTGCACGACCACGTGGCGGCGCTGCGCCACCTCATCGACTCCGAGTCGCTGTCCGGGCCCTTCAACCTGACGGCCCCGGAGCCGCTCACCAACGCCGAGATCACGGCCGCCATGGGGCGCGTCCTGCACCGGCCCACCCTCTTCGCGGTGCCCGCGCCCGTGCTGCGGGCCGTGCTCGGCGAGACGGCCCAGGAGGTGCTGGGCAGCCAGCGCGTGCTGCCCACCCGGCTGCTGGAGTCGGGCTTCACCTTCGCGTTCCCGGGCATCGAGGAAACCCTCCGGGCGGCCAGCGCGTAGGCGCTCCGGCGGAAGGCGTGCGCGGCCGAAAAGGTGCGGGCCGGGAGGCCCCGGCCCGGACACGGGCGACGGTCCGGGCGGGGCCGGCCAACGGCTTCCGCCACCCCCACCGCCCCGGCGCGCACCGGGGCGGTGG
>NZ_VDFC01000207.1 GCF_008369065.1 Streptomyces apricus
ACCTCGCCCCGCGCCCCCTGGACGCCCAGGCGGACTTCCTCCCCGGTACGCCCGACCTGTCGCTGTTCCCCCGCGCCGCGTGGGCGGCCGCCCACCTCGCCCCGCGCCCCCTGGACGCCCAGGCGGACTTCCTCCCCGGTACGCCCGACCTGTCGCTGTTCCCCCGCGCCGCGTGGGCGGCCGCCCAGCGCCGGGTGCTCGCCGAACTGCCCCACCACGCGCTGGGCTACCCGGACCCGCGGGGGCTGCCCCGGCTGCGTACCGCGCTCGCGGAACTGCTGACCCGGCGCCGGGGCGTGGTCGCCGATCCCGAACGGGTGGTGGTGGTCTCCGGGGTCGCCCAGGCGGCCACGCTCCTCGGAACGGTGCTCCACGCGCGCGGGGTGCGGGCCGTGGGCACCGAGGACCCCGGCAGCCCCGACCACGAGACCCTGTACGCGTCGGCCGGCCTCGACGCCGTGCCGCTGCCGCTGGACGGCGAGGGGCTGGACACGCGGGCGCTGCGCGCCTCGGGGGTACGGGTCGTGGTGACGACGCCCGCCCACCAGTTCCCGTCCGGGATCGCGTACTCCGCGCGGCGCCGCGGCGAACTCCTCGACTGGGCACGCGAGGTGGACGGGCTCGTCGTGGAGGACGACTACGACGGAGACTTCCGCTACGACCGGGCGCCGGTCGGCGCGCTGCAGGGGCTCGATCCGGAGCGCGTCGCGTACGCGGGTTCCGTGAGCAAGTCGCTGGCGCCCGGACTGCGGCTGGGCTGGCTGCTGGTGCCGGAGTCGCTCGCCGAGGAGGTCGTCGAGCGCAAGCGCACGATGGACCTCGGCAACCCCGTGGTCGACCAGGCGCTGCTCGCCCGCTTCGTGGAACGGGGCGACTACGACCGCCACCTGCGCCGCTGCCGCCGCGCGTACCGGGAGCGGCGCGACACCCTGTTCGCGGCGCTGGCGGAGCACTTCCCCGGCACCCGGGTGTCGGGCATCGCGGCGGGGCTGCACGTCATCGCCGAACTCCCCCCGCGGTACGGACCCGCCGACCGCTTCCTGGCACGGGTGAACGCGGCCGGGATCGCGGTCCGCGCGCTGACGTCGTACACGCGGACCCCGCCGCGGGACGACGTGGTCCGCCTGGTCCTGGGCTACGCCCACGTCCCACCGTCCCGCATCCGCTCCGGCATCCGGACGATGGCCACCGCGGCCGCCGGAGATGTCTGAACCGGTTTGAATCCTGCCTGCAGCCGGGTGGGGCCCGTTCGCGCAGTTCCCCGCACCCCTGGAGTACCGCCGAGCGACCCCAAGGGCCTGTTATTCGCGAACGCAGGAAACCGCATGAGCGACCCCGCTTTCAAGGGCGCGGGAAACTGCGCGACCGTCCCTCACCGGCCCGTCCTTCAGGGGCGCGGGGAACTGCGCGAACCACCCCCACC
>NZ_VDFC01000208.1 GCF_008369065.1 Streptomyces apricus
ACCCAGGGGCGCGGGGAACTGCGCAACGGGGGTTCGGGGGCGGAGCCCCTGAGTAGGGACGGGAATGGGTAGGGGCGGCGGGGGCGAGAAGCGGTTTTTGCCGGACATCCGCCCGTCACAGCCGCTCCACAACACCCCCTCCCCCAGGCCGGAGGCCCTACCCGCGGGTTACCCTCGCGCACAGAAGACCGAAGGTGGGGGAACACGAAGCCATGCGAGCACTGCGAATACTCCTGATCGTGACCATCGTCCTGGGCGGACTCTTCGTCATCGCCGACCGCGTCGCCGTCGGCTTCGCCGAGGACGAGGCGGCGGACAGGCTGCGGACCAACGAGGGCCTGAGCAGCACCCCGGACGTGTCGATCAAGGGCTTCCCCTTCCTCACCCAGGTCGTCGGCGGCGAACTGGACGAGGTCGAGGTCGGCATCAAGGACTACGACGCCGACACGAGCGGCGCCACGACCGGCGCGGGCTCCGGCAAGGCGCCCGACAAGATCCGTATCGACAACCTCACCGCCCACATGCGCGGCGTCGCCTTCTCCGGCGACTACAGCTCCGCGAAGGCCGCCTCGGCCACCGGCACGGCCACGATCTCGTACGCCGAGCTGCTCAAGGCGGCCAAGGCCGAGCCGGTGGACGTGGCGACCGGGGTCACCGCCCAGGTCGTCGGCCTCTCCGACGGCGGCAACGGCAAGATCAAGGTCGAGGTGGAGGCCACCGTGCTCGGCCGCAAGCTCCCCCAGCCGGTCTCCGTGCTCAGCTCGGTCCGCGTCAAGGGCGACACCGTGGAGATACAGGCCGACTCCCTGCCCAACCTGGGCGTGCAGCTCGCCGAGGACAAGGTCCGTCTGATCACCGACTTCCAGCAGAAGATCGACGGCCTGCCGGGCGGCATCGAGCTCGACAAGGTGGCGGCGGCGGACAAGGGCGTCGACATCGACGTGAAGGGTTCGGACGTCAGCCTCGTCGGGTAGTCGGTAGCCAGTGGCCAGCGAGCGGTGGCCACCGCTCGCACGCCGGACCGCACGCCCGTCCGGACACCAGTCCGAAAGGCGAGACACCCCCGTCCGCCCAGCAGATGCGCGGCCCGCACGACCGGGTCCGCGCACCGCCCGCGACCTCCCACGGCACGCTCCGCCCCCTCCGCGTCCCACATCACGGACGATCGCGTCTCAGCATGCGACACCCCGGTGACATGCCCACCCGTCCGTCCTTACGATCGACTGCATGAAGCGCCAGGCGGACCTCACGAAGCGGCGGGCAGTGGACCTGTGCCGCGTCGCCGCCATGCTCTGTCGCACTTTCTGAGCGGAAGCGCGGAAGCCACGGTCCGACCGTCGTCCGTCCTTCCGTGAGCCGGGCCCCCGGCCTTCCCGCCGGGGCCGCCCCCGCGCCGCGTACGCCCCGCAGCCCCGGCG
>NZ_VDFC01000209.1 GCF_008369065.1 Streptomyces apricus
GGAGTTGTTCGTGGGGGGTAGGGGATGCCTGTTTGCGTGTGGGGTGAAAGTGGTGGGTGGCGGGGTTGGGTATGGAACATCTGTGTCCGGTCCGGTCCGGTCGGGCTCGGATCAGTCGTCGTCCGCGTCCGTGTCGCCGATGGCGATCACCGTGAGGTGCGTACGGTCCAGGCCCGCGTCCTCCAGGCAGCCGCGCAGGCGCATGCGGTCGTGGTCGCTGAGCGCCGGTCGGACCACGCCGGCGAAGAGACCGTCGCCCAGCTCGCCGAGACCGGCGCCGTGGAGCGGCACCGAAGTCGAGTCCCGGCACCGTTCCCACAGTTGGTGCGCCGCGAGCGACTTCCGTTCGGCCGTCATGCCCGTGCCCCGCATGTCGACCCGCAGGAGCAGCGAGGTCGCCTCGGACTCCGCCGCCTCCTCCTCGCGGGTCTGCGTGAGGTCGGCCAGCCCGGCGACGAGCGCGCCGAGCAGCGCGGCCCCGGTCACGCCCACGGCGAGCAGGCGCAGGGTGCGGCGGTGTCCCCGCGGGGCGCCGGGCGGTGGCAGGTCGTCCAGGTCCGCCCCGCCGTCCGGATCGGGCGCGGCCAGGACGGACAGCCGCCCGGCCAGCCGCCGTTCCGCCGCGGGCCGGGCCGTGAGCGACGCGATCCGCTGCACCACCCAGGCGAGGCCGGAGAGCAGTACGCCGGTGACCATCAGGACCGGTACGAAGACGTAGGTACGGCTCGTCGGCTCGTCCAGCCAGCGGAACCGGKCGCCCGCCGCGGCCTCCTTCTCGCGCAGCCGCGCCAGGACGTCCTCCTGCCGCCGGTCCGCGTCGCGCATCCGCTCCTCGATGCGCGCGAGCCGGCCGAGCAGCACGATCCCGAGGAGCAGCACCTCGACGACGAGCAGCAACACCCCGCAGAGAATGGCTCGTTGCCACTGCCAGCGGTAGAGGTAGACGACGAGGTACGAGCCGGCGCCGGCCGCCGCCGCGCCCCCGAAGAGATAGGCGGCGCGCCTCATCGCGCTGCCTCTTCGGATGCTGCCTCTTCGGATTCGGACCTGGGCGCGGGCACCGGCTCCGGCCCGGGACCGTGACTGTGCCCGCCCTTGCTCCGGCTTGCGGTCGTGTCGTCCGTCTGTACGTCCCCCGTGGTGCCGTCGACCATGAGGCGGGAGCCCGGCGGGTACCGGCGTACGGCGTCCGTGGCCCCGACGACGGTGGGCAGCCCGAACTCCCGTGCCAGTACGGCCAGGTGGGACAGCGGACTCCCGGTCTGCGCGACGAGTCCCGCTAGTCCGGGCAGGAGCGGGGCGAGCGCGGGATCGAGCGTGCGGACGACGAGCACGGCGTCCGGCGGGCGCGGACCGGTACCGTCCCAGGCCGTTCCCGCGGCCCGGCCACCGGACGCCGTGCTCGTCGTCCGCACGCT
>NZ_VDFC01000021.1 GCF_008369065.1 Streptomyces apricus
TCGGTGCGGCCCGCCAGGATGGCCGGGTCCAGGGCGCCCCCGGCCCCGCGGACCCCGTCCTCCGCCCCGTCGCCGGGCGGCACGCTCAGGTACCTGCCGTCGCCGGTCCGCAGCCGTACGCGGTCCACGCCCTCGGCGAAGTGCACGCGGTCGGCGCCGAAGCGCTCGTACAGCCCCTCCAGCGGGGTGGAGCGGTGGATGAGGGACCCGCTGTACCAGTCGAGCTTGCACTCGTCGGCGAGCAGGCCGACCACCGCGATGCGGGTGTCCTGCCAGGTGAGGGGGAGCAGGCCGTCGTTCTTCAGCAGCACGACCGCCTGTTCCGCCGCCTCCCGGGCCAGGGCCCGGTGCGCGGGGGTGTCGAAGTCCCCGGGACCCGCGTACGGGTCCGTGTCCGGGTCGAACTCGCCGAGGCGGAAGCGGACCGAGAGCTGGCGGCGCACCGCCGTGTCGATGTCGGCCGCGGTCAGCAGGCCCTGCCGCAGCGCTCCCCGCAGGCGTTCGACGGTCCGCGAGCCGTCCGTGCCGTGGTCGGTGAAGCTGTCGACGCCGGCCAGCAGCGCCGCGGCCGTCGCCTCCTCGTGCGTGGCGAAGTAGTGCTCGGCGTCGACGAGGTTCGAGGGCGCGCCCGCGTCCGAGCAGACCAGCAGGTCCTCCTCCGTCCAGGTGCGCAGGTGCTCGGCCAGGTACGGCGAGACGTGGTTGGGACGGCCGTTGACCAGGTTGTACGCGGGCATCACGCCGGCCACCGCGCCCGCCTCCACCGCTCCGCGGAAGGCGCGCAGATCGTACTCGTGCAGCACCCGGGGCCGCACCGAGACGGAGGCGGTGGCCCGGTCCGTCTCGTTGTCGTGCGCGAGCCAGTGCTTGAGGACCGGGGCGGTGCGCCAGTACACGGGATGGTCGCCGCGCAGGCCGCGGGTGTACGCGGTGGCGATCGCCGAGGTCAGCTCCGGGTCCTCCGCGTACCCCTCCTCGTTGCGGCCCCACAGCGGGTGGCGCAGCAGGTTCACGGTGGGCGCCCAGACGTTGAGGCCGACGCGGTCGTCGCGCGAGCGCATCGCGCGGGCCTCCCGGGAGACCGTCTCGCCGACCCGGCGCACCAGCTCCTCGTTCCAGGTGGCGCCCAGGCCCACCGCCTGCGGGAACACGGTCGCGGGGCCCATCCACGCCACCCCGTGCAGGGCCTCCTGGCCGGTGCGGAACGCGGCGATGCCGAGCCGCTCCACCGCGGGCCCGAACTGGTGCAGCATCGCCACCCGCTCGGCCGGGGTGAGCCGCTCCAGGAGGTCGTCGACACGCTTCGCGAACGGCAGCTGCGCGTCGCGGAAAGGCGGCGTTCGTGCGGTCACGCGAAGTTCCTTTGCGGCAGAGGGAAAGAAACGGGGCCGAACGTTCGAAGCGCTTCGATGCTCATTCGACGCAGGGTCGGGTGTCAAGACGCCCCACCGCGATGACTTCGAATACCCCCCAAGATCAAAGGAGTTGGGGGTGATCTCGACCGGTCCCCACCCCTGCGGGGAATGTGCGGACCGAGTCTTGTGCGCCCCCAGGTGTTCACTTAACCTCGCAGCAACATCGAAGCGCTTCGACTCCGTTCAGCCATCGAAGATGCCGCTCCCACCCGTGCACCCCACGACACCGCGGCCGACGCCCCCACCGCCGGGTGTCCCGCCGTGCGCCACGAAGGGTTGACGCCATGACGCCGAACACCTCCGCCACCGGCCCCGGCCGGAGAAGCTTCCTCGCCTCCTCGGCGGTCGCCGCCGCCGCGGTGGCCGGCGGGACACCGCTGCTGGCCGCCTGCGGGGGCTCCGGGAGCGGCTCGAAGGAGGGGACGACCTCGGCCAGGGACGCGAAGAAGATCCTGCCCGCCTTCGTGGCGCGGAACGTGGTGACACCGGACATCCCGTCGAAGAACGGGTCCTCCCTCGGCTTCACCGGCAAGCTCGTCGCGGCCGACCTGAAGACCTCGGTGCCCGGCCGGCTCGGCAAGGGCAGCACGATCAGGATCATGTCGCCGTTCTGGGGCTCGCCCCCGAAGGGCGACAACCCCTACTACCGGGCGATGAACGACAAGATCGGCGTGAACGTCGTCTGGCGGAACCAGGACGGCAACACGTACGACGAGAAGCTGGGCGCGGTCCTCGCCTCCGGCGACATGCCGGACGTCGTGGTGATCCCCGGCTGGAACATGGGCGGCAGGATCCCCGGCGCCGTCATCAGCAAGATGGCGGACCTCGGCCCGTACCTCTCCGGCGACCAGGTGAAGGACTACCCGAACCTCGCCGCGATCCCGACCGACGCCTGGCGGCGCTCCCTCTTCGGCGGGAAGCTGCACGGCCTGCCGATGCCCAGCTCGTACGTGACCAACATCGTGCCGTACTACCGCAAGGACGTCTTCGACGAGAAGGGCTACGACCTGCCCACCTCGGCGGCCGGGTTCCTGGCCCTGGCCAAGGAGATCACCAGCGCGAGGGCGAAGGTGTGGGCCTGCGACGACATGAAGTGGACCGCGTTCAACGCCTTCGGGGTGCTGCCCGGCAGCGAGAAGCCGCTCGGCTGGAACCTCGTCGACGGCAAGCTGGTCCACCGCGTCGAGACCGACGCGTACCTCGAAGCACTGGAGTGGACGCGCACGCTCTACTCCGCGGGGGTCGTCCACCCGGACGCCAAGGCGCAGAACCAGGGCGACTCCGGGCTGCGCTTCACCTCCGGCGAAGTGCTCGTCTACAACAACGACCTCTCCCACTGGTGGGCCAGGACCACCGAGCAGGCCTCCCAGAACAAGAAGTTCCGCATCGCCGGCATGGACGTCTTCGGCCACGACGGCGGGGAGCCCGCGCTGTGGGCCGGATCGCCCGCGGGCATCTTCGCCTTCGTCAGCAAGAAGGCGTCCGAGACGGTGGTCCGGGACGTGCTGGCCGCCGCGAACGTCACCGCCGCCCCGTACGGCACCGAGGAGTACATGCTCACCAACTACGGGGTCGAGGGCACGCACTACACGGTCGAGGACGGCACGCCGACCAAGAACGACAAGGGCAACCAGGAGGTCCTGAACGCCTTCGTGATGCTCGCGAGCCCCGCCCCGACCATCGCGCACCCCGACCGGCCGGACATCGCGAAGGCACAGGTGGAGTGGCAGCAGCGGATGGGCGCCCGCACGAAGAAGTCCACCTTCTACGGCCTGCAGATCATCGAGCCGGCCCGCTACACCCACCTCTCCGACGACTTCGAGCAGCTGGAGGACGACATCGTCCGCGGCCGCAAGAAGATCGGCGACATGCAGCGGGCGGTCTCGGACTGGAAGCGCCGGGGCGGCGACGAGCTGCGGGACTGGTACCGGAAGCTGCTGGACGACAACGGCTCCGCGCAGGGGTGACGAGGTGGCACAGAGCACCACGCAGATCGCCCCCGCACCGCCGGACCCGGGGGTCTCCGAGGCGGACCGCAGGACGCTGGAGAGGGCCGCGAACGGCGGCGGCACCTTCCGGACCCGCTTCCGCCGGGACCGCACGCTGGTCCTGATGACCCTGCCGGCCGTCCTGCTGGTCCTGGTCTTCACCTACGTGCCGATCCTCGGCAACGTCGTCGCCTTCCAGGAGTACGACCCCTACGTCGGCGACAACGGCTTCGTCGCCGTCTTCCACAGTCCCTGGGTCGGCCTGGAGCAGTTCTCCCGGCTGTTCGAGGACCCGGCCTTCTGGGACGCCGTCCGCAACACCCTGGTCCTCTTCACCCTGCAGCTCCTGCTCTTCTTCCCCGTCCCGATCCTGCTGGCGCTGCTCGTCAACAGCGTGCTCAGGCCCCGGGTGCGGGCGCTGTCGCAGGCGATCCTCTACCTGCCGCACTTCTTCTCCTGGGTCCTGGTCGTCACCGTCTTCCAGCAGATCTTCGGTGGCGCCGGGATCATCGCGCAGACCCTGCGCCGGCACGGCCACGAGGGCTTCGACCTGATGACCGACCCCGGCGTCTTCAAGTTCCTGGTGACCGCCGAGGGCGTCTGGAAGGACGCCGGCTGGGGCGTCATCGTCTTCCTCGCGGCGCTGGCCTCCGTCAGCCCCGACCTGTACGAGGCCGCGGCGATGGACGGCGCCGGCCGTTGGCGCCGCATGTGGCACGTCACGCTGCCCGCGCTGCGCCCGGTGATCGCCCTGCTGCTGGTGCTGCGCGTCGGCGACGCGCTCACCGTCGGCTTCGAGCAGATCCTGCTGCAGCGGGACGCGGTGGGACCGGGCGCGGCGGAGGTCCTCGACACCTACGTGTGGTGGAACGGCGTCCGCAACCAGGACTTCAGCTACGCGGCCGCCGCGGGCCTGATCAAGGGCGTGGTCGGCCTCGGCCTCGTCCTCGCCGCCAACAAGGTCGCCCATCTCATGGGCGAGCAGGGGGTGTACAAGAAGTGAGCGCAGCCAGTGCCGGGAACGCGACCGGGGAGCGCCCGGGGGCGTCAGGGCCGGACCCGCGGCGGACCGGCCGCTGGGCCGCCCCGCCGCGGCCCGTCTGGGAGGAGGAGCCCCGCCGGGCCGGGCTCGCGGGCAAGGGCCTCGTGCTGACCGTCGCCTGTCTGGCCGTCCTGTTCCCGCTGTGGATCGTCGTCGTCACCAGCCTGTCCACGAAGCGGACCATCAGCGAGGCCGGCGGTCTGGTGGTGGTCCCCAGGGACGTCACCTTCCTCGCCTACCAGGAGCTGCTGAGTGGCGGCCAGGTCACCCGCGCCACCGTCGTCAGCCTGGGCGTCACCGTCGCCGGCACGCTGTTCTCGATGACGGTCTCCGTCCTGTGCGCGTACGGGCTCTCGCGCACCGGGTCGGTCGGGCACCGCTGGTTCCTGATGCTCCTGCTCGCCACGATGTTCTTCGGCGCCGGCCTCATCCCCACGTACCTGCTGGTGCAGTCGCTGGGCCTGACGGACACGTACCTGGCGCTGATCCTGCCGAGCGCGGTCAGCGTCTTCAACATCCTGGTGCTGCGGGCGTTCTTCATGGGCATCTCGCGGGAGCTCACCGACAGCGCGCGCATCGACGGCGCGGGGGACTGGCGGATCCTGTGGCGGATCGTGCTCCCGCTCTCCCGGGCCGTCGTCGCGGTGATCACGCTGTTCTACGCCGTCGGGTACTGGAGCGCCTGGTTCAACGCGTCGATCTACCTGAGCGACCAGGACATGATGCCGCTGCAGAACGTCATGATCCAGCTCGTGCAGAAGCAGGAACCTCCGGTGGGGCTGGGGCAGGCGATCAGGGCGGGGGAGCTGTCGGCGCCGGCCGTGCAGATGGCCGTGATGGTGCTGGCGCTGGTGCCGGTGGCCGTCCTGTCGCCGTTCGTCCAGAAGCACTTCAGGAAGGGGATGCTGACCGGGGCCGTCAAGGGGTGACCTTGCGCCTGTGGCGCCGGTCGGCCCGATTTTCCTTCCGGGGCAGCCCACCAGCGGAACGAGGTATGTCATGAGCACGCCAGGTCTCGGTGATGTCACCCGTGGGCGCGTCCTCTTCGGGGGTGACTACAACCCCGAGCAGTGGCCCGAGGAGACGTGGCAGGAGGACGTGCGCCTCATGAAGGAGGCGAGCGTCACCTCCGTCACCCTCGGCGTCTTCGCCTGGGCGAAGCTCGAACCGCGCCCGGGCGCCCGGGAGTTCGGCTGGCTGGACCGGGTCATGGCACTCCTGCACGCGCACGGCATCGGGGTCGTCCTCGCCACGCCGACCTCCTCGCCCCCGCCCTGGCTGGGCCGGCTCCACCCGGACACCCTGCCCCGCGACCGGGACGGCCGCACCGAGTGGTGGGGCGGCCGGCAGCACTTCTCGCACTCCAGCGCCGCCTACCGCCGGCACGCCGCCGCCATCACCGAGGACCTGGCCGCCCGTTACGGCGACCACCCCGCCCTCACCATGTGGCACGTCAACAACGAGTACTGCACCTACGACTGGGGCGACGAGGCGGCCGGCGCGTTCCGCCGCTGGCTCCGGGACCGCTACGGCACCCTCGACGCGCTCAACGCGGCCTGGGGCACCGCCTTCTGGAGCCAGGGCTACGGCGACTGGGCGGAGGTCCTGCCGCCGCGCCGCGCCCACTACCTGAACAACCCCGCCCAGGTGCTCGACTTCAGGCGCTGCACCTCCGACCTGCTCCTGGAGTGCTACGTCGCCGAACGCGACATCGTGCGCCGGTACTCGCCCGGCGTGCCGGTGACCACCAACTTCATGCCGCTGGGGGCGGGCCAGGACGCCTGGCGGTGGGCCCGGGAAGAGGACGTCGTCTCCGTCGGCCTCTCCCCCGACCCGCGCGACCCCCTCGGCGCCCAGTACGGCGCGCTCGTCCAGGACCTGACCCGCTCGCAGGCCCGCGGCCCGTGGATGCTGATGGAGCAGGCGGCCGGCGCGGTGAACTGGCGGGGCGTGAACCACCCCAAGCCGCGCGGCCTCAACCGGCTCTGGTCCTTCCAGGCCGTCGCCCGGGGCGCCGACGCCGTCTGCTACTTCCAGTGGCGGCAGTCCCGCCAGGGCGCCGAGAAGTTCCACTCGGGCATGCTCGGCCACGCGGGGGAGCAGGGCCGCACCTACCGGGAGGTCCGGGAGCTCGGCGCCGAACTCGCCCGCGTCGGCGGGGAGATCAGCGGCCGGCACGCGCCCGCCGAGGTCGCGGTCCTCCACGACTGGCACGCCTGGTGGGCGGGGACGCAGGACGGCCGGCCCTCCCGCGAGGTCGACCCGGCGGAGGTCGTACGGGCCTGGCACCGCGCCCTGTGGGAGGCCCGCATCGGCACGGACTTCGCCCACCCCGGATACGACCTGTCGGCGTACCCGCTGGTGGTCGTCCCGCAGCTGTACCTGCTGACCGACGCGGCGATCGACAACCTCGTCGGGTACGTACGGGGCGGCGGCACCCTCGTCAGCGGCTTCCTGACCGGGATCGCGGACCGGGACGACCGGATCAGGCCCGGCGGCATGGACGCACGGCTGCGGGAGCTGTTCGGCATCCGCACCCTGCACGAGTGGTGGCCGCTCGACCCCGGCGAGCACGCGGAGTGCGACGGGTTCCGGGGCACGCTGTGGTCCGAGGAGATCGAGGCCGGGGACGGCGTCGCGCACGCCCGCTACCGGGGCGGCGAGCTCGACGGCCTGCCCGCCGTGCTGCGCAGGGGCCGCGCCTGGTACGTCTCCACGCTGCCCGCCCCCGACGCGCTGCGCGACCTGCTGACGGACGTCGCCGCCGGCGCGGGGGTGCGCCCGGTGCTCGACGGCCTGCCCGCCCGGGTCGAGGCCGTCCGCCGCCAGGACCTGCTCTTCCTCCTCAACCACGGACGCGACCCGGTCACGGTGGCGGTGCCCGGGACCCACCGGGACCTGCTCACCCGGCGGCGGGTCACGGACGCGGTCGAGCTGGACCGGTACGGGGTGGCGGTGCTCGCGCCATGAGGACCGGCACCGGGGGCGCCCCGCCCCCTTTCCCCCACGGCACCTGGGAGCCGCGCCCCGCGGAGCGGTGGGAGGACGCCTTCCTGAGCGGCAACGGCCGCCACGGCGCCCTCGTGTTCGGCGATCCGGACGACGACCGGGTGATCGTCACCCACCACACCCTCGTCCGGCCCAACGGCGGCGAGCACGCCCGGCCCCCGGAGCTGGCGGCCGGGCTGCCCGCCCTCCAGGACCGGCTGCTCGCGGGCGACCTGAGGGCGGCCGAGGACTTCACCGACGGGCGCCCGCTGCAGTGGGTCCAGCCCTTCCACCCCGCCTTCCTGACCCGGCTGCGGCGGCCGGACCCGCACGGCGGGGAGCACGCCTGCCGCCGCTCACTCGACTTCACCACGGGCGTCGCCGAGACGTCCTGCGCGGACCGGTGCAGCCGGGTCTTCGTCTCCCGCGCCGACGACGTGGTCGTCCAGTACGTGACCTCGCCGGGGCCCGCCCTGGACATCACCCTCGACCACCGGCTGCCCGGCGCCCCGGACGGGCTGCGGGTCGGCGACGGCACGGTCCGCACCCCGGAGGGCGCCGTGCTCACCCTCGGCGCCCGCTACCCCGGCAGCGACCGCGCCTTCACCGGCGTGACGCTGGCCGTGGTCACCGGCGGCCGTACGACCCTCACCCCGCCCGGTGTGCACGTGGCGGGCGCGCGGTCGGTCCTGCTGCTCACCCGCGTGGAGCGGCACACCGGGGAGCCGCCGGACACGGTGGCGCGGGTGCGGGCCCTGCGCGCCCTGCTGCCGGCCGGCGAGGACCCGTACACGGGGCTCCTGCGGCGCCACCTGCGCCTGCACCGCACCGCCTACGGCCGCGCCCGGCTCGTCCTCGACGCCGACGACGGCGAACGCGCGCTCCCCGGCTCGGAGCTGCTGCGGCGCCCCGCGAGCCCCGCCCTCCTGGAGCGGCTCTTCGCGGCCGGCCGCTACCACCTGCTGTCCGCCAGCGGGATGCTGCCGCCCCGGCTCACCGGACTGTGGACCGGCGACTGGGACACGGCCTGGTCCGGCGCCTTCACCACGGACGCCAACCTCAACCTGCAGACCGCCTCGGCCGTCGCGGGCGCCCTGCCCGAGGTGGTGGAGGCCCACGCCGCGCTGGTCCACGGGCAGCTGCCGCACTGGCGGGACAACGCCCGCGCCGTCTTCGGCGCCCGGGGCGCGGTCGCCCCGCCCCACACGGACGGCGAGTCGGGGCACACCTACCACTTCAGCCGTGCGTACCCGCTGCACCTGTGGACCGCGGGCGCCGACTGGCTGCTCAAGCCGCTCGTCGACCACGACGAGGCCCGCGGGGAGCGCGACCCCCGGCTGGCCGCCGCCCTGGCCGAGGTCGCGCTGTTCTACGAGGACTTCCTCACCCGTACCGACGCGCGCGGCCGGCTCGTCGTCGTCCCCTCCTACTCGCCGGAGAACCGCCCGGCGAACCCGGACTCGAGCGGCGGCGCGCTCAACGCGGCCATGGACCTCTCGGCGGCCCGGCACGCCCTGCGCACGGCCGCCGCGTACCACCCGGGCCCCGCCGCCGACCGGTGGCGGGCGCTGGCCGGCCGGCTGCCCCCGCACCGCGTCAACGACGACGGCGCGCTCGCCGAGTGGGCCTGGCCGGGCCTCGACGACCGCTACGACCACCGGCACCTCAGCCACCTGTACGGCGTGTGGCCGCTGGAGGAGATCAACCCGTACGACACCCCCGATCTCGCGGCGGCCGCGCACCGCGCGCTCGCCCTGCGGGGCACCGGGAACGACTCCGCGCACGGCCACCTCCACCAGGCCCTCGTCGCGGCCCGCCTGCGCGACGGCGAGCGGGTCGCGCACGCGCTCGGCCGGGTGCTGGCGGGCGACTTCTTCCACGCCTCCCTGATGAGCGCGCACTACCCCGGCCGCGACGTCTACAACGCGGACGCCGCCCACACCCTGCCCGCCCTGGTCGTCGAGGCGCTGGTCCAGTCGGCCCCCGGCCGGCTGGTCCTCCTGCCCGCGCTGCCCGCCGCCTTCCCGGCCGGTGAACTGCGCGGCGTGCGCACGAGGTTCGGCGCCGAGATCGACCTCACCTGGGACGCGCGGGAGGCCCGGGCGGTGGTCCGGCCCGCCCGCACCTGCCGCATCGACCTCAGAACCCCCTCCGGAGCGCGACGGCTCGACCTGCGCGCCGGGGAGGAACGCGTCCTCACCCTGCGGACGCGGCAGCCGCACCACCGTTCCGTCCCGCACCTCCCCCCACCCATGGAAGGGACACCATGGCACCACGCACACCGCACCTGAGGACGGCCGTGCACAGGATCACCAAGGCCCTGCTGGCCCCCGCGCTCGCCCTCGGGGTCACCGTCGGGCTCGCCTCCGCCCCCGCCTCCGCCGCGGTCTGGAACTCCTGCGACCAGTGGGGCAACACGACCCTGAACGGCTACACGCTCTACAACAACATCTGGGGCTCCGGCGCCGGCAGCCAGTGCGTCTGGGCCAACTCCGGCACCGACTGGGGCGTCTGGGCCGACCACCCCAACACCGGCGGCATCAAGTCGTACCCCAACTCCAAGAAGGTGATCAACAGGACGATCACCTCGCTCGGCTCGCTCAGCAGCACGTACAACGTCACCGTCCCGTCGGCCGGCGCGTACAACACCTCGTACGACATCTGGGACACCGACTACGACTACGAGATCATGCTCTGGGTCAACCACAACGGAGCCGTCGGGCCGCTCGGCACCGCGCAGGGGAACGTCACCCTCGGCGGCCACACCTGGTCCGTCTACAAGGGCAGCAACGGGGCCAACGAGGTCTTCTCGTTCCTGCGCACCTCGGACTCGAACTCCGGCACCGTGGGCATCCTGCCGATCCTGAAGTGGATCAAGGACACCAAGGGCTGGATGGGCGACGAGACCATCGGCGACGTCCAGTTCGGCTACGAGATCACGTCCTCGTCCGGCGGCCTGGACTTCCGGACGAACAACCTGACGGTCAGCAGCGGCTGACCGCCGCGGAGGGCGCGCGGCTACTCCCGCACGGGCAGCCGCGCGCCGTCCCGCAGGAACAGCGGGATGCGGTCCAGCGGCGCGTCCACGGTCACGGCCGCGCCGCCCTCGTACTCCTCGCCGGTCCACGCGTCCGTCCAGCGCGCACCCGCCGGGAGGTACGCCGTACGGGCCGTCGCGCCCGCCGTGAGCACCGGCGCGACCAGCAGGTCCCGGCCGAAGAGGTACGCGTCGTCCACCGACCAGGCCGCGTGGTCGTCCGGGAACTCCAGGAACAGCGGGCGCATCACCGGCAGGCCCTCCTCGTGGGCCTCCCGCATGACCTCCAGGACGTACGGCTTCAGGCGCTCGCGCAGCCGGAGGTACTTCTCCAGGACCGCGCCGGCCTCCTCGCCGTACGACCACACCTCGTTCGGGCCGCCGGTCATCCCCGGGCCGAGCGGCATGCCCGGGTCGCGGAAGCCGTGCAGCCGCATCAGCGGCGACAGCGCGCCGAACTGGAACCAGCGGACCAGCACCTCGCGGTACGCCGGGTCGTCCGGGTCGCCGCCGTGGAAGCCGCCGATGTCGGTGTTCCACCAGGGGATGCCGGACAGCGCGGTGTTGAGCCCCGCCGCTATCTGGCGGCGCAGGGTCGCGAAGTCCGTGCCGATGTCGCCGGACCACAGGGCGGCGCCGTAGCGCTGACTGCCCGCCCACGCCGAGCGGTTGAGGGTGAGGACCTCGCTCTGGCCGGCCGCCAGCATGCCCTCGTGGAAGGCGCGGGCGTTCTCCCGCGGGTACATGTTGCCCACTTCGAGACCGGGCCCCGCCCAGTAGCGCAGGTTCTCCTGGAAGCCCGGCTTCAGCTCCGGCTCGCAGGCGTCCAGCCAGAACGCCGTGATCCCGTACGGCTCCAGGTAGTTCTCCCTGATCCTCGACCACACGAACTCCCTCGCGCCGGGGTTCGTCGCGTCGTAGAAGGCGACCTGGACCGTGGAGGCGACCTCCTTGTCCGGCCAGTCCGCATGCGCCAGGGGCCCGTACTGCGTGCCGATGAACCAGCCCCGCTGCTCCATCAGCCGGTGGTTCTCGGAGAGCGGCGAGACGGACGGCCAGACGGACACGACGAGCTTGACGCCCAGCTCCGCCAGCTCCCGCTGCATCCCCGCCGGGTCCGGCCACTCCGCCGGGTCGAACTTCCAGTCGCCCAGGTGCGTCCAGTGGAAGAAGTCGCAGACGATGACGTCCAGGGGCAGGCCCCGGCGCCTGTACTCCCGTGCCACGCCCAGCAGTTCGTCCTGGGTGCGGTAGCGCAGCTTGCACTGCCAGAAGCCCGCCGCCCACGCGGGCAGCATCGGCGTGCGCCCGGTCACCGCGCTGTACCGGCGCTGCGCGTCGGCCGGATCGCCCGCCGTGATCCAGTAGTCGATCTGCCGGGCCGAGTCCGCCACCCAGCGCGTGCCGTTGCCGGCCAGCTCGACGCGGCCGATCGCCGGGCTGTTCCACAGCAGGGTGTACCCGCGGCTGGAGGTGAGGACGGGGATCGTCACCTCGGCGTTGCGCTGGACCAGGTCGAGGACGGCGCCCTTCTGGTCGAGCAGCCCGTGCTGGTGCTGCCCGAGCCCGTACAGCTTCTCGCCCTCGTACGCCGCGAAGCGCTGCTCCAGGCGGTGGTGACCGTTGCCGACAGGGGTGTAGAGGCGCGGTCCTGGCCACCAGAAGTGGGCGCGCTCCTCGGCCAGGAGTTCGCTCCCGTCGCCGGTGCGCACGAAGCGCACCAGCCCCTCGGCGTCGACCTCGGCGGTCAGCGCGCCGACGGTCAGCAGGCCCCGCCCGTCCTCGATCGTGACGGTGCCCCGCGCGGCGGGCGGCTCGTCGAGCACGGCGGCGGGCAGGCCCTCCAGGACGGGCCCGCCGAGCCTGGCCCGGACCCGGACGGCGTCCGGGCCCCACGGCTCGATGCGCAGCGTCTCCTGGTGGCCGCTCCACTCCAGCGCGCCGTCGCGTTCGCTGAACGTGCCGGCGGTGGGGGAGGACCGGACGAGGCTCGCGGACCCCGGTCCGGACCGGGACGGCGGTCCGGTGCGGTTCCCGGCGGGCTGGTTCATACGGGGCGCTCCTGGGAGGTGGCCGGAGCGGCCGGGGCCGGGCCCGTACTCGCCCGGACCGTTAGCTCGGGGGCGATGAGCACGACCTCGTCCTCGCCGCGTCCCGCCAGCTTGGCGACCACGTGCTCCACCGCGCTGCGGCCCATCTCCTGGGCGGGGATGGCGACCGAGGTCAGCCGCACCGAGGCCTGGACGGCGACCTGGTCCGGGCAGATCGCGATCACCGACACGTCCTCGGGCACGGCCCGGCCCTGCCGGCGCAGCAGCGCCAGCAGCGGCTCGACCGCCTGCTCGTTCTGCACGACGAAGCCCGTGGTGCCGGGGCGTTCGTCGAAGACCCGGGCCAGGGTCAGGGACATCGCGTCGAAGCCGCCCTCGCACGGGCGGTGCAGCACCCGCAGTCCCAGCTCGCGCGAGCGGGTCCGCAGGCCGTCGAGCGTGCGCTCGGCGAACCCGGTGTGGCGCTCGTACACCGCGGGCGCCTCACCGATGACGGCGATGTCGCGGTGGCCGAGCATCGCCAGGTGCTCGGCGCACAGCGCGCCCGTCGCGCCGAAGTCGAGGTCCACGCAGGTCAGCCCGCCGGTGTCGGCGGGCAGCCCGATGAGGACGGACGGCTGCGCTGTGCCGCGCAGCAACGGCAGCCGCTCGTCGTCGAGTTCGACGTCCATCAGGATCATCGCGTCGGCGAGCCCGCTCCCGGTGACCCGGCGCACCGCGTCGGGACCCTCCTCACCGGTGAGCAGCAGCACGTCGTACCCGTGGGCGCGCGCCGAGGTCGTCACCGCGATGGCGATCTCCATCATCACGGGTACGTACATGTCCGTGCGGAGCGGGATCATCAGCGCGATGATGTTGGACCGGTTGCTCGCCAGCGCGCGGGCGCCGGCGTTGGGGTGGTACCCCAGCACCTGGATGCTCTGCTCGACCCGCTCCCGGGTGCGCGCGGAGATGGACCGCTTGCCGCTGAGGACGTAGCTCACCGTGCTCGCCGAGACTCCGGCGTGCTGGGCGACCTCGGCGAGGGTGACCATCCAGCTCTCCAGGGGGTGTGAAGCGCTTCGACAGTGCGCGGTGCGGATGACGGGGGAGTGAGGGTGGGTCGACAGTGTCCCCCGCCTCGCACTGGTGCAGCACGCCCCGCATGTACACGTTGGCGTCGCCCAGTTCGGCGTGCAGCACCTCCGCCTCCGCCCCCTCCGCCGCGTCGAACAGCCGGTAGGACGCCTGCCCCGCCGGATCCGCGAGCCGGGCCCGGTCGAGGGCGGCGGCCGACAGGTCGGCGCCGACGACCTTCGGGTACCGGTCGGCGAGGAACCGCGTCTGCGTGCCGTTGCCGCAGCCGAGGTCCACGAGCGGCAGCCCCGGCGCGGACAGGTGCGGTTCGAACAGCGCGAGGTGGACGCAGGCGGTGAGCGCGGGCTCGGCGTCCCAGAAGACGGCCCCCGGCCCGTCGGGTGCCTCGCGCCAGAAACCCTCCCAGGCCTCTCTGTACCGAGTGGTCACGCTCATGCCGGCTCCCCAGGATGCGACTGCGAACCGCCCTGAAACGACGGGCAGTCAGGTCTATCGCGCCCGCGGTGAAGCGACAAGAACACGGCACGCGGTACTTGGCGCGCGGCGGGTGGTGCGCAGCGGCCGGCGCGGGCGGCCTGCCGCGGTCGGCGCGGACGGCCCGCCCCGGTCGCCGCGGTCAGCGCGGGCGGCGGCGCGGCAGCGTCAGCTCGTACCACACCGTCTTGCCGGAGCCGGTCCGGCTGGTCCCCCACTCGCGCGCCAGCGTGCTGACCACGCGCATGCCGCGGCCGGCGTCGTCGAGCGGGCCGGCGCTGAGCAGCGTGGGCAGGGTGTGGTCGTCGTCCTCCACCTCGCACAGCAGGGTGTCGCCGCGGACGAGCCGCAGCTCGACGGGCCTGCTGTGGGAGTGCCGTACGGCATTGGTGACGAGCTCGCTCACCAGCAGCTCGGCGGTGTCGGCGAGGGAGGCGAGGCCCCAGGTGTGGAGCTGTTCGCGGACCGCCGCGCGCATCCGGCCGGCCTCCCGGGGGTCGTGCCCGATCCGCCACTCGGCGACGTCCTCGGGCTCGATGCCGTTGAGCCGGGCCATCAGGAGCGCGACGTCGTCCTTGCGGCCGCCGCGGGTGTTGAGGGTCCTGATGATGGTGTCGCAGGCGTCGTCCATGGACGCGGCCGGGTGGGCCGCCGACTCGCACAGTGCGGCCAGCCCGACGCCGATGTCCTCGCCGCGCACCTCGACCAGTCCGTCGGTGCACATCACGAGCCGGTCACCGGGCTCCACCGGCACCCGTACGGACTCGAAGGGCACCCCGCCGACGCCGATGGGCGCGCCGGTCGGCAGGTCGAGCAGATCGCTGCGGCCGTCCCCGGCGCGGACCAGCACGGGCGGGATGTGGCCCGCGTTGGCGATCTCCAGCTCACCGGCGATGGGGTCGTAGATCGCGTACAGGCAGGTCGCGAGGTAGTGCTCGCCGAGCCGCTGCGCCAGGTCGTCGAGGTTGCGCAGGAGCTGGGCGGGCGGCAGGTCGAGGGCCGCCATGGTCTGGACGGCGGTGCGCAACTGGCCCATCATCGCGGCCGAGTTGAGGCCGTGGCCCATGACGTCGCCGACGACGAGCGCGGTGCGCGAGCCGGGCAGCTTCACCGAGTCGAACCAGTCGCCGCCGACCCGTCCGAGCAGGGTGCCGGGCAGGTAGCGGGTCGCGATGTCGCAGCTGGCCATCCGCGGGGCGATGTGCGGCAGCATGCTGTCCTGGAGGGTCTCGGCGACGCTCTCCTGGTACGTGTACATGCGGGCGTTGTCGAGCACGAGCCCGGCGCGCGCGGCGAGTTCGGCGCCGGTGACGCGGTCCATGTCGTTGAACTCGACGCGCTCCGGGTGCCGCAGCAGGATCATGAAGCCGAGGACGACGTTGCGGGCCTTGAGGGGCACGACCAGCATGGAGCGGCCCGTGATGAGCGGCCGGATGTCGCGCTTCTCGAACTGCGCGGCGATCATGTGCCCCATCTGCTCGCTGATGCGGGGCACGAGGACGGGTTCGCCGCTGGTCATGCACTGGAAGAACGGGGTGTGCGCCGGGAACGGCATGGCCTCGCCGACCGGTACGACGTCGTCCCAGCGGCCCGGCTCGTCCGTGTGCTCCAGCGCGACCCGGTGCCACAGGGTGGTGGTGTCGGGCACGCCGTCGGGGAAGCCCTCGCCGGCGACGACCTGTTCGCGCAGGTAGGTCCCGGCCACGTCGGTGAAGCGCGGGACGACGGCCCGGCTCACCTCGACGATCGTGCGGGACAGGTCGAGCGAGGTGCCGATGCGTCCGCTGACCTCGTTCAGGAACTCAAGGCGCTCGCGCACGGCCGCGTATTCGAGGTCCTGGACCTCGTCCTCGGCGTCCTCGGGCAGGGGCTCGCCCGACCGAGCCGCGGCGGCGGCCCGCTCCTGGCGCGCCTTGCGCTCGGCGCGCCGCGGCACACCCCAGTCCGGGGTGACGGGAACGCGGTCGTTCTGGCTGAACTCAAGGACGGGGTAGCCCAGTTCGAGGACCTGGGCGACGATGCGGGCGCTGTCGCCGACGCTCATGCTCGGCAGGATCTCGGGCAGTCTGCGGGCCAGGTCCTCGGCGCCGGGGAAGTCGGTGTGCAGGGCGAACCCGGGCGCGATGCGCTCGACGGCCGCGGGCGGACCGGCGTCGTCGCCGTGATGCAGCGCGTCCGCGTCGGCGGCCAGGACCAGCAGCCGCTCGGGGCCGGGCCCCACCAGCGGGTAGGCCCACCACAGGACGTCGAGGCGGCCGGAGCGCGCGGCGGTCAGCCGGGCGCGGCCCGCCGCCGGGTAGAACAGCCGTCCGTCGAGGGAGGATTCGAGGTCGGGCCCGAACCCGTCGTAGGCGGCGTACGCCTCGTAGGGAGCGCTCCCGTCGTCCTCCGGCAGGGCGCCGGAGACCGGCAGCAGATCGACGGCGGGGCGGCCGACGGCCTCTTCCCGCGCGGTGCCGAAGAGGCGCCGCGCGCCCCGGCTCCAGTGCGTGACCAGGCCCCCGCGGTCCACCACGACCACGGCCAGCGGGATACGCCCCGGCGCGACGGTTCCGTCAGGAGGGACGCCCCTCCCGGTGCCACGGTCCATGGCTCAGGCCCTCCCTCCCACGGTCCGCAAGATCTGCGCCACCCACCAC
>NZ_VDFC01000210.1 GCF_008369065.1 Streptomyces apricus
GGCCTCCGGCACGGGGGGCCGCGGACCCCGCCCCGGACAGGCCGAAGGCCTCCGGCACGGGGGGCCGCGGACCCCGCCCCGGACAGGCCGAACACCGCTCGGGACCGCCACACAGCGCCCTCGGCACACGGCACGCCCACCGGCTGGGATCCACCGGCGCGTCGTACGCACTCGTCGTCCGGCGCCGGGCCGGAACGGGGCCGTCCGACGGGACGCCCGCGGGTCACCACCCGGTCAGCAGAAGGTGGTTGAGGAGCAGGGCGAGGACGGCCTGGGCGGCGAGCCAGACCCTGGGGCGCGGCAGGAACGCGCACGCCGGGAGCAGCCACATCGCGAACGGCAGCCAGATGCGCTCCGTCTCCGCCTTGCTCATCCCGGACAGGTCGGCCGCCAGCAGGGCGAGCAGACCGCCGAGGACCAGCACGGCGAGCCGGGTGGCGGCCACCTGCTCGCGCGCGCCGGCGGCCCGCCCCCGCGACCCGTACCGCCACAGGGCGGGCAGCGTGCGCCGCCCCTCGACCAGCGCGCTCCCGGCCCGTCCGAGCCCCGCCGCCGTGGCGAGGCCCGTGATCAGGACCGTGCACGCCAGGTTCGCCCACACCCAGTAGCCGTAGGGCCGGATGCCGCCCGCGCCCTGGTGGTAGCGCTCGACCAGGAGGCGGTACGCCTCCCACCAGTCGAAGCCGGCCAGGGTGAACGCCACCGGGACGACGGCGGCACCGGCGGCGACGAACGGCAGCACCCGGAGCCGGTTGCGCCCGAGGAGCAGCACGCCCGTACCGATCGCCGCGACGAGCGTGAGCCCGTACGACAGGTAGCAGGTGAGGCCGAACAGCAGGCCGGAGCCGAAGGCGGCGGTCCCGGCGCGCCGCCGCGTCGTGGCGGTGACGGCGAGCGCGCACACCGCCACGGTCCAGGCGGCGACGGCGGCGAAGTACCCGTCGGCCGACGTGCCCATCCACACGGCGGCCGGGGCGAGCGCCAGGAAGGGGGCCGCGCGCCGCGCCAGGTCCTCGTCGGCGAGTCTGCGCACGGTCACCAGGACGGCGACGCAGGCGGTCGCGCCGACCGTGATGCACCAGGCTCCCGCCCAGCCGCCGCCGCGCAGCCCGATCCGGTCGAGGAGGACGAAGGTGAGGGTGGCCGCGGGCGGGTGCCCGGCCACGTGCGGCGGCCAGTGGTCCGGTGAGCCGAGCAGGATGTGGTGGGTGAAGTCCCCCAGGGCGGCCGGGATGTCGTGGAAGCGGTCGATGACCTGGAGGTACTCGTAGCGGGTGGTGAGCCGCACGGCGACGCCCCGGTGCCATCCGTCGACCAGGGCCACCGCCATGGCCTGGACCTTGTCGCTGGCCCTGGGCGACGGATGGCACCGGGGCGGCGCCGTGCGGCTCACCACCCGCTAC
>NZ_VDFC01000211.1 GCF_008369065.1 Streptomyces apricus
GTGCCGGTGCCGGTGCAGGTGTCGGTTCCGGTGCCTGCGCCGGGGTCGTGGCCCCGGCCTCGGCCTCCGTCGTGCCGGCGGCCGGCTCCGGGTTCGCTTTCGCGCCTGGCGTCTTGGGGGGTTGGGGGGACATGCGGTACTCCTCCTCGGTGGCGGAGCTGGTCGGTGGGCGAGGGCCCGCGCAGCGGGCGGGCCGACGAACACCATTCGGCTCGCCGGGCGTTGGTCAAGTGCCGCGTCGAGGTGTGCCGGTCCGGCCCGGTCCGGGCCGCCGGGCCCGCATGACCTTCCGCGGTGGCGGCCGCGGACCGGTCCGATGCCTTCCGAGCTGCGAAGTCCTCCCGTACGGCCCTGGCTTGGACGTCCGGGCGGAAGGCACATGTACGTTCGACGGGTCCGATGGCGTACCCAACTTAGCCCGTCACGGGAGCGACAGCAGCACCCGTCGCCCCAACCGTCCCACCGCTTTGTCCGCCCACGCCTCACTGCTCCCCAAAAGTTCTCCGAACGGGCGGAGAACGGGCACGTGGACGCCCGATTCGGACCCGGCCTCCTCGCCCACGGATGGGGCACGTGTGGCATTCTGTTGACTCCCCGATTCTGATCGGTGGTCGGCGTGCGCGCACGGAGTGCGGCACCCAGGAATTCGTACGGACCGAAGAGTTCAGGTGAAGATGCGGCCCGGAGAACGGCAAGAGGGCAGGCATGATGCCCCGTCCGCGGTGACCGGGACACCCGAGCCCGTGACCGGGACACCCGGGCCCGAGATCGAGACATCCGAGCCCGAGATCGAGATACCCGAGGCCGTGCGGGACGCCGCCCGCCGGGCACCGGGGCACTGGATCGGCGTGGTCGACCCCGAGTGGACCGACGAGGGGACACCGCCGGAGTGGGCCGTGCTGGGGGAGTGGCAGTCGGACGAGGGCGGAGGCGTCGGCGACTACCGCGCCAACCCCGCGTACCGGCCCTCGGCCCGTGTACTCGGCTGGCCCGAACCCACCGATCCGGTGGACGAGGCCGCCCAGCGCGCCGCCACCGGCTACGGCTCGGTCGACGAGGCGGTCGCGGCCCTCGCGGAGGCCGAGGTCACCGTGGTGCGCGCGGCGGACGGCAGGCCGCTCACGGCCACCGGTCAGGACGGGACGCCGGTGGTGCTGCTGTTCACCTCACCGGCACACGAGTTCATGTCCCCGGCACTTCGGCACGGCACACTCCCGGCCAGGGAGCTGGCCCGTTCGCTGGCCGGTTCGGACACCCGGCTGCTCGCCAACCCCGCGGCCGCGGCCCCCTTGCTCGTACCGGCGGACAGCCTCCTTACCGGTCCCGCCGACCTGCCCGTTCCCGGTGACTCCTCCGGTCCGGCGGACCCCACCCCCTCCGAGGACGCGCAC
>NZ_VDFC01000212.1 GCF_008369065.1 Streptomyces apricus
GGGTCGGGGCCGTGCCGGTACGTCGAGTCCGCCGCAGCCGGGCATACGGAACTCTGCCACCAGGGCAGGCATGGTTCGGAAGAGCTAGGCGGCGGACTCCGACATACCGGCACGGCCCCTTCCGTACGTTGGCGGCCGACTGTTCGTGGGGGCGTGCGTCTTCAGCCTGCCGCCAGGGCCTTGAGGGCTCTGTCGGCCACCTCTCGGCCGATCGGGAGGGAGGCCGTCGCCGCGGGGGAGGGGGCGTTCAGGACGTGGACCGTGCGGGGGCCCTCCTGGATCAGGAAGTCGTCGACCAGGGTGCCGTCGCGCAGGACCGCCTGGGCGCGGACGCCCGCGGGGGAGGGGATCAGGTCGTCCGCCGTCACCGCGGGGAGCAGGCGGCGGACGGAGCGGGTGAAGACGGACCTGCTGACCGAGCGGCTGATCTCGCCGGTGCCGTAGCGCCAGTGGTGGCGGGCCAGGTGCCAGGAGCCGGGCCAGGAGAGGGAGGAGTACAGGTCGCGGGGGCGGACCGTACGCCAGTCGTAGCCCTCGCGGGCCAGCGCCGGGACCGCGTTCGGGCCGACGTGGACGCTGCCGTCGATGCCCCGGGTGAGGTGGACGCCGAGGAAGGGGAAGGCCGGGTCCGGGACGGGGTAGACGAGGCCGCGGACCAGGTCGGGGCGGGCGAGGGTGAAGTACTCGCCGCGGAAGGGGATGATCCGCACCTGCGGCTCGTCGCCGGTGAGGCGGGCGATCTCGTCGCAGTGGAGGCCGGCGCAGTTCACCAGGACGCGGGCGCGGACGACCGTGCCGTCGTCCGTGCGGACCGCCACGCCGAGGTCGGGACGGCGGTCGACGTACGCGGCCCGCGCGCCGTATCTGATCTCGGCACCGGAGTCCTGCGCGAGCCGGCGGGCCACGCCCACGAAGTCGCACACGCCGGTGGTGGCGACGTGGATCGCGGCCAGGCCCCGGACCTCCGGTTCGTACTCGCTGATCTGGGTGGGGCCCAGCTCCCGGACCGTGAGGCCGTTCTCCCGGCCCCGCTGGACCAGGGCGTGCAGGCGCGGGAGCTCGTCCCGCTCGGTGGCGACGATCAGCTTGCCGGTCACCGCGTGGTCGATGCCGTGCTCGGCGCAGAACTCGACCAGCTCGGCGCCGCCCCGTGCGGCGAAGCGTGCCTTCAGCGAGCCCGGCCGGTAGTAGATGCCGCTGTGGATGACCCCGCTGTTGCGCCCGGTCTGGTGGCGGGCCGGGCCGTTCTCCTTCTCCAGCACCATGACGCGGGTGCCGGGCGAGGCGCGCGTGATCGCGTACGCCGTCGACAGCCCGACGATCCCCCCGCCGACCACGACGACATCACAGTCGTAACCGCCCGCCCGCACCA
>NZ_VDFC01000213.1 GCF_008369065.1 Streptomyces apricus
GCACCGGACGGCGGCGCGGACGGCCGAGCCCCGTCGAGGGCGGTGCGGCCCCCGCGGGTGCGGGCGTCTCGGAGGGCGCGGTCGTGACCGCCGCCGAGCAGCACCGGACGGCGGCGCGGACGGCCGAGCCCCGYCGAGGGCGGTGCGGCCCCCGCGGGTGCGGGCGTCTCGGAGGGCGCGGTCGTGACCGCCGCCGAGCACGCGGCCGGCACCGCGGCCACCGGACTCGGACAGACGGTGCCCCCGCAGGGCGTGCCCGCGCCCGCCGGCGGACGGCGCGCGCTGCAGGACGACAGCCGGCAGGCCCTGCCGGCCGCGTTGCCCGCGGTCGCCTCTTCCCCCGCTTCCCCCGCGGACGCGGGCACGGGCACGGGCGGTGACGCCGACGGTGGTGCCGGCCGGCCGACCGGACGCCGCCGGCGTGCGCTGGCCGCCGCGGCGGAGCGTGCGGCGGCCCAGGAGGCGGGGCCGCGCGCGGTGTTCGCCCTGCCGCCCGCCGAGGCGGACCGCTCTCCCGAGTACGCGGCCCAGCACGCCGTGGCCCATGGTCAGGGGCGTGGCCAGGCGCAGCCCCAGGCACGGGCCGCCGACGGACGCCATGACGTGGCCCTGCACGACCCCGCCGAGGACCACACCCCGCCCCAGCCGCACCCGGTGCAGGCGCCCGGCGGACGCCGGCGGGCCCGCCAGGCCCCGGCCGACGGCGCGCCGCAGGCTCCTGGGCAGAACGGCCCGGCGAGTCAGGGGGGTGGCGCACCGGGCGCCCTGCCCGCTGCCGCCGCCCCCGCGCCCGGTGCGCCCGGTGCGCCCGGAGCCCCTGTGCCCGGCCCTGCGCAGCCGCTTCCCGGTCAGCCATTGCCGGGGCAGCCCCTGCCCGCGCAGCCGCTCCCCGCGCAGGGCGTGCCGGGGCAGGCGGGCCCGCAGCCGGGCGTTCCCGGGCAGCAGCCCATGCCGGGGCACCTGCCCCCCGCGCAAGCCGTACCCGCCGGGGGCGCGCCCGGACAGCCACAGCCCGTCCCGGCGCAGCAGCCGCTCCCCGGTCAGCCGGTACCGGTGCCTGTCCAGGGAACCCCGGGTCACGGCACCCCTTCGGCCGCTCCCGCCACCGCGGGACAGGCCGTTCCCTCGCAGGCCGTGCCCCCGCAGGCCGTCTCCCCGCAGGGCATCCCCCAGCCGGGAGCCGTCGGACAGGCCCTTCCGCCGCAGGCGGTTCCGGCCCCCGGGGCCCTTCCCCCGCAGGCCATGCCCGGTCAGGCCGCTCCCGGCCAGGCCGTCCCCACCGGTCTCGGCGGACCGATGCCGGTGGCGCCCGAGAC
>NZ_VDFC01000214.1 GCF_008369065.1 Streptomyces apricus
CGTCGACCTGCCCACCTACCCCTTCCAGCACAAGCACTACTGGATCGAGGCCGTCCAGGACACGGTCGATGTGGAGCAGGCAGGCCTGGAGACCGCCGAACACCCGCTACTGAGCGCGGTGGTACTGACCGCTGACGAGACCGGCGCGGTTCTCACCGGTCGGCTGTCCACCCGCGGTCACCCTTGGCTGGCCGATCACGCCGTGCACGACGCTGTCCTTTTCCCCGGCACAGGCTTTGTCGAACTTGCTGTCCGAGCCGGGGACACCGTCGGTCTCCCCGTCCTGGAAGAACTCACCCACGAAGCGCCCCTCGTCCTGCCGTCAGACACGGCGGTCACCCTCCAGATCATCGTCCGGCGCGACCCCGGGAGCGACCGTGCCGCCCTGGAGGTCTACGGCCGCCAGGACGACGCCTCCGACCCCACCGGCTCCTGGACCCTCCACGCCTCCGGAACCCTCACCGCCGCCGCCACTACCGCCACCATCACGCCGGCCGACGACCTCACCCACTGGCCTCCGCCCGGAGCCGACGCCGTACCCGTCGACGCCCTCTACCCGCACCTGGCCGGTCAGGGTCTTCACTACGGTCCTGCGTTCCAGGGCGTACGCGCGATCTGGCACCGCGACGACGAGGTGTTCGCCGAGGTCGAACTACCCACCCCGGGCGTCGAGCAGGCCGCGGGCTTCGGACTGCACCCCGCCCTGTTCGACGCTGCCCTCCACGCTCTGGCCGGCGCGGATCACAGCGATCACCGTGGTCACAGCGGACAGGAACCCGGTCCGCAGCTGCCCTTCGCCTGGCAGGGCGTGACCCTGCACGCCTCCGGAGCCACCGCCCTGCGCGTCCACCTCCGCCCCACCGGACCGACCACCATCGCCGTCAGCCTCGCCGACCCCGACGGAACCCCCGTCGCCACCGTCACCTCCCTCGTCACCCGTCCAGCCCCGTCCATCCCGCGGCCCGCCGACGACCCCACTCATCACGCCCTCTTCCACCTGGAATGGACGCCGGCACCCGCGCTTCCGGGCACCAGCACACCAGCCACCCCGGCAACCGAAGAAATTGCCCTCCATCACGTCACAGCCGACGGTCCCGACATGACCACCCGAGTCCGGTCCGCGCTGCGCACCGTCCTCGGCATCCTCCGGTCCTCGGCCGGACACGAACCCACCACCTCCGACCGGACCCCCATCGCCCTGATCACCCGTCATGCGGTGTCCGTAGCCGATACGGACCCCGCCCCCGATCCCGCCGCAGCCGCSGTRTGGGGCCTGGTGCGCTCCGCCCAGGCC
>NZ_VDFC01000215.1 GCF_008369065.1 Streptomyces apricus
CCCGCAGTCCGCCCGCGCGGCCGGACTGCGGGTCGTGCACCACGCCTGCCCGCCGGCCGGGGTGCTGCACCGGCCCGACGTGCCCGCGGCGCTGCGACGGCGTGCCGACGCCGACCCCTCCTTCCTGGCGCGGCAGCCGAACCTGGTGCTGCGGCTGGGCCCGGACCTGCCGCCCGCCGCGACCGTGATGTTCAACGTCCACCTGGACACGGTGGCGGGCCGCGAACCGGTCGGGTTCGACGGCACGCGCTTCACCGGGCGCGGCGCCGTCGACGCCAAGGGCCCGGCGGTCGCCCTGCTGGCGGGCGTGCGCGCGGCGCGGGCCGCCTGCCCCCGCATCGGCCGCCGGGTCGCCGTCCTCGTCCAGGCGGTGGGCGGCGAGGAGGGCGGCGCCATGGGCGTCCACGGCACCCGGCCGCTGATCGAGTCCGGGTACACCGGCCGGCTGAACGTCTTCTGCGAGCCCACCGGACTGCGGTACCTGCCCCGCGCCACCGCCGCGATGACCGCCCGCATCACCGTCACCGGCGAGGACGCCGTCGACGACCGCCCGGAGCACGGCCACAACGCCACCGTGCTGCTCGGCTTCCTCGCCCAGCACCTGGCCGAGGCCCTGGACGGACGGGCACCCGACGGGCGGGCACCCGACGGGCGGGCTCCCGGCGGACGGGCGGCGGACGGACGAGTGGCGGACGGGCGGACGCCGGACGGCCGGGTGTGCGTGGCCGCCCTGCACACCGGCCATCTGCACAACCGCGTCTACGGACAGGGCTCGCTGCTGCTCAACCTCTCGTACGCCACCGCCGAGCAGGGCGCCGTCCTGGAACGGGCCGTCACCGAGGCCGTCGCCGACGGACTGCGCGCCTTCGCCGCGCGCTTCGCGGACAGCCCGCCGTTCGCCCGCACCGCCGCCGACGCGGCCGCCGTCACCCGTCTGGAGTGGGACAAACGCGGCCTGCCCTGTCTGACCGGCACCGACCCCTGGGCGGAGTCCCTGCTGAGCGCGGCGGGCGCGCTGCGCTGGCCGGACGACGAGCCCGCCTTCACCTGCGACGCCGTCTGGGCGCACGGTCTGCCGGACGCCTTCACCGCGGTGCTCGGCCCGGGCCGTTTGGAGGACAACCACGCGCACGCGGCGGGGGAGTTCGCCGACCTCGCCGACCTGGAGGCGTTCGCGCGCCTGGTGAGCCGGCTGCTGATCACCTTCGCCGAACGAACGCCGTGACCAGTGACGAGTGACGAATGACGAGCAAGGAGCCCGTATGACCTCACCCGGTCCCGCCC
>NZ_VDFC01000216.1 GCF_008369065.1 Streptomyces apricus
AGCCCCGACCCCGCGGAGGCGTCCGCCCCGCCGACCCCGTCGTCCACGACCTGGAGCAGCAGCCGGTCCTCGATCCGCCACACGTCGACCGTCGCCCGCGTGGCCCGCGCGTGCTTGCTGATGTTCTGCAGCAGCTCGGACACGGTGAAGTAGGCGATCCCCTCGATGGCCGGCGCCGGCCTGGCCGGCAGGTCGACCTCGACCTGTACGGGCACGGCGCACCGCGAGGCGACCGAGGACAGCGCCGCGTCCAGCCCCCGGTCGGTCAGCACGGCCGGATGGATCCCGCGGGCCAGGTCCCGCAGTTCCTGCAGCGCCGTCTTCACCTCGCCGTGCGCCTCGCCCACCATCCGCGCGGCCTCCTGCGGATCCTCCGCGAGCTTCTCCTTGGCCAGCCCCAGGTCCATGGCGAGGTTCACCAGCCGGGCCTGCGCCCCGTCGTGCAGGTCCCGCTCGATGCGCCGCAGGTCGGCCGCCGCCGTGTCGACCACGACACCACGGTCCGACTCCAGCTCCACCACGCGCGTGGCCAGCTTCGACGGCCCCAGCAGCCCGGCCACGAGGAGCCGGTCCACCAGGGTCAGGGCCCGCACGATCCACGGCGTCGCCAGCGTGAGCAGCAGCCCGACCAGCGCGGTCACGGTGATCTCGAACGGGTTGTCCAGGTAGACCTGGTGCGTCTCGTCCCCGTACAGCTGCAGTCCGTCCTGTCCACCGGACATCGGGAAGAGCCAGAACCACACCGGGTACGTCAGCAGGGTCCAGCCGGTCACCCACAGGGTGAGGGCCACGCAGAAGGCGAACACGGCCCACGGGAAGTGCAGCACGGTGTAGAGGAGGTGCCGCCAGGACGCCCCGCTCTTGAGGGTCGCGCCCATCCAGCCCATGGCGCCCTGCTTGCGCCTGCGCAGGGGTTCGGGGGCGGCGACGTCGAGGCCGAGCAGACCGCGGGCCCGGGCCCGTTCCAGGGCGCCCAGCCCGCGGCAGCCGGCGAGCCCGGCGGCGAGCACCGGGACGCCCAGGAAGGTGACCAGCAGGCCCGCGCCGAGCGACATCGTCGTCACGGCGAAGACGAAGGTGGCGATGCTGATCGGCAGGCTGAGCATCAGGTAGGCGAACTCACGCAGGCTGCGGCCCTCGATCGGGGCCCGCAGCGCGGCGGGGAGCCGGTGCCACCGCTCCCCGGCGCCCTCCCCCCGGAATCCGGGGCCGTCGTCCCACCCGTATCCCTGTCCGTACTCCGTGGCCATGGCCACGGAGTACGGACAGGGATACGGGTGGGA
>NZ_VDFC01000217.1 GCF_008369065.1 Streptomyces apricus
CACCCGCCCCTGGCCACCCGCACCCTGGGCAGTCCAAGGTGGGCACCGGTCGGCCGCAGACCACCGCACCGCCACCCGCCACCCATCACCCGCGAGCCCGCACCGCCGCGCGGCCGGGGTGCCGGCGCGGCGGCGTGTGCGCCCGGCGGTGAAAACACCTGACCGGCAGTTGCGCCCTATTGCGAAGAACACCCCGGTGTATTTCCTGCGGCACCGGGACGCCACCTCTTTCCCGTATCCGCAGCACATATCCGCAGCACATATCCCTTGGAGGAGCGGTGCGCACCCATTCACGGCACACCCGAAATCCGGCCCTGTTCGCGCCGGCCGGATTCTCATTCGCGGCGAGGTGTGAGGCATGAACGCCCTTCCCGAACTGGTCGCCGAAAGCCCCTACATCTGGCGTGCCCGCCGCAGCGGGCACCGCCACCGCCTGATCTGCTTCCCCCATGCCGGGGCCGGCGCCGGCGCCTACGCCGACTGGGCCCGCCTGCTGCCCCCCGAGATCGAGCTGGCCGCCGTGCAGCTGCCCGGCCGCCAGAACCGCATCGCCGAGGCCCCCGTCACCGCGGTCGCCCCCCTGGTCAGGGTGCTCACCCAGGCCCTGCGCCCGGTCCTGGACGGCGCGTTCTCCTTCTTCGGCCACTCCGGCGGCGCCGTGCTGGCCTTCGAAGTGGCCCGCGCCCTGCAGGCCGCCAACGGCCCGCGCCCCAGCTGCCTGTTCCTGTCGGCCCAGTCCGCCCCGGGAACCACCGGCCGCATCACCCAGCTGCACGACCTGGACGACGACGAGCTTGCGGCCGAGGTCGTGCGGCTGGGCGGGATCGAGCCCGAGATCGCCCAGGACCAGGACGTCATGGACGCCCTGCTGCCCACCCTGCGCGCCGACTTCGACCTGTGGGAGCACCACCGCATCGCCCCCGGACCCCGCCTGGAGATCCCCATCACCGTCCTGAGCGGGACCAGCGACCCGCGCGCCCCCCTGGACACCCTCGACGGCTGGCGCGAGCAGACCCACGCCCCCCTGACCCAGCGGCTCTATCCCGGCGGCCACTTCTACTTCCTGCACGACCCGAGCGAACTCATCCAGGACATCAGCCAGGTGCTGTTGAAGACCGACCGGACAGGGAGCCTTTCATGAGCACCTCCGACAACCTGGACCCCGCCCTCGTGGCCGCGTTGGCCGACGCGGTCCGCGCGGTGCCGGGCATCGGGCAGTGCGCCGCCGTGGTCCGCCAGGGCGCGCGCACCGTGCTGCCCGAACTCGACCCGGCCGCCC
>NZ_VDFC01000218.1 GCF_008369065.1 Streptomyces apricus
GGCCGGGCGGGTCCTCGCGGTGGTCGCCGCGCTCGCCTGGACGGCCGGGATGGTCTACGCGGTCATGGGCTGGTAGCCCCGAGCAGCTCCTCGCGGGAGACGACGTCGGCCCGGGTGGCCGGCACCGTGCAGGCGTAGGCCCCGGCGACCGCGCCGAACAGACCGCAGCGCGCGGGCGGTTCGCCCGTCAGCCGCCCGAAGAGGTACCCCGCCGCGAAGGCGTCCCCGGCCCCGTTGGAGTCCACGACGGGCGCGGGCGGCGCGACGGGAGGGATGTGCGTCAGCTCGCCGTCGAGCAGCTGGTAGGCGCCCTCGGCCCCGGCGGTGGCGACGACCACCCCGGCCCGCCCCCGGTCGGCGATCCGCCGCATGGTCCGCTCCGGATCCGCCAGCGCGGCCGTCGACAGGAAGACGACGTCGGCCTCGTACGCGAACCGCTCGTGGTAGGCGTTCGCGCCGTCCCAGTCGTGCAGGTCGGTCGAGACGGTCGCCCCCGTCCCCCGCAGGACCGGCAGGGCGTGCGCGCAGGGCTGGGTGATGCAGACGTGGACGTGCCGGCTCACCGAGGCGAGGGCCCGCACGGTCTCCGGGGGCAGCCGGTCGCCGTCGTGGCCGCGCGTGCTGTCGTACAGCGACAGCCGCCGCCCGTCCGGCGAGACGAGGTTCACGGCCCGTTTGGTGCCGGCCGGCTGCGGGACCTCGGTGAGCGCGACGCCCCGCTCCCGGTGCAGCGCCCGGACCAGGTCGCCGTGGTGGTCGGCGCCGAGCAGGTCGAGGTGGTGCGTGCGCAGCCCGAGCGCGTGCACCCCGAGCGCGACGAAGTCCCCGGTCTGCCCGGCCCGCGCCTCGATGGACGGCACCATGTGGCTGTCCGCGTACGGCAGCGGCAGTTCGGGCACGTACACGACGGTGTCCACCCCGGCCCCACCGAGCACCAGCACGTCGATCTCGGAACTCACGGACACTCCTGACGTTCGTTAGGGGCGCGGGGCTGTGACATCTGCGGCTCCGCCGCGTGGGCGCGAGCAACCACGACGGCGCCGCACCGGTCGTCGACATTCGGAACGGGACGTCCCCGCGCTACCGCGTGGCGGCCACCCGAAAACTGATCCCCGCCCGCCGCAGCCGCTCCACCAGCGGTTCCCCCAGCGCGACGGCCGTCGTCACCTGCCCCGAGGTGCGGGGCAGGTCGTCGAGGACGAGGCACAGCGCCGCCTCGGCCAGCATCTTGGCGGTGTCCCCGTACCCGGGGTCC
>NZ_VDFC01000219.1 GCF_008369065.1 Streptomyces apricus
GCCCCCACCTCGGCCACGACACCCGCGCCCTCGTGCCCGAGCACCACGGGCACCGGGAAGGGGATGGTGCCGTCCACCACGGAGAGGTCGCTGTGGCACAGCCCCGCCGCGGCGACATCGACCAGCACCTCGCCGGGCCCCGGGCCCCGTACCTCCAGGTCGTCGACGACCTGGGTCCGCTTGCCGTCGAAGATCACGCCCCGCATGCCGCACCCCGCATCACGCCCACCTCAGCCCTTCGCTTCCCTGGGAAGGCCGAGCACGCGCTCGGCGATGATCGTGCGCTGGATCTCGTCCGAGCCGCCGTAGATCGTGTCGGCCCGGCCGAAGAGGAACAGGTGCTGCAGCGCGTCGAGTTCGTAGGGCGCGGCGGCCGTCCAGTCCCGCGGTCCCACCGCCGCCCCGGCGCCGCGCACCCGCACCGCGAGTTCGCCGAGCCGCTGGTGCCACCGGCCCCACAGCAGCTTGGCCACGCTGGGCGCGCCCGGGACGCCCGGACCGCCCAGCGTCCGCAGGGCGTTCCACCGCATGGTGCGCAGCTCGGCCCACTGGCGCACGAGCAGGTCGCGGACGACCGGGTCGTCGGCCGCCCCGGTGGCGACGGCCTCCTCCAGCACCTGTCCCAGCTCCTGGGCGAAGCCGATCTGCTGGGCGAGGGTGGAGACGCCCCGTTCGAAGCCGAGCAGGCTCATGGCGACCCGCCAGCCGTTCCCCTCGCCGCCGACGACGTGCTCGGCGCGCACGCGGGCCCCGTCGAAGAAGACCTCGTTGAACTCGCTGGTCCCGGTCAGCTGCCGGATCGGCCGCACCTCGACGCGGCCGGGCTGGTCCATCGGCACGAGCAGGAAGCTCAGTCCGCGGTGCCTGCTCGAGCCGGCCTCGGTGCGCGCCAGGACGAAGCACCAGTCCGCCTCGTGCGCCAGCGAGGTCCAGATCTTCTGCCCGCTGATCCGGTAGCCGCCCGGCTCCCGCACGGCGGCGGTACGGATCCCCGCGAGGTCGGACCCGGCGCCGGGCTCGCTGTACCCCTGGCACCAGAGCTCGTCCCCGGCGGCGACGCGCGGCAGGAAGCGGGCCTTCTGCTCCTCGCTGCCGTGCGCGACGAGGGTGGGGGCCAGCAGCTTCTCCCCGATGTGCCCGCTGCGCGCGGGCGCCCGGGCCCGTGCGTACTCCTCGGCCCACACCACCTGCCGC
>NZ_VDFC01000022.1 GCF_008369065.1 Streptomyces apricus
CAACGGGTCCCGCTTGACGGCCACTTGGCCCGCCGCCGTCAAGCGGGACCCGTCGGCCGCGGCTGGCAGGATGTCGCCGTTGACCCCTTTGCGCGGCACATGACAGCGTCGGGCTGCCCGGGGCACGGGTCCCGGGCACATCGGCAGAGGGGACGGATCAGCATGGGCGACAGACGGGTCACGTACGCGGCGGCGGTCACGGCGGCGGCGCTCCTCCTCGGCGTCTCGGGCACGGCGGTCTCCGCCGCCGCGGCCCCGGCCCCCGCACCGGTCGCGGCCGCGGTGTCCGCGGCGCCGCAGCCGGCGTCCGGGCAGAGCAGCTACACGCCGGAGGAGGAGGCCCACCTGCGCGAGGTGGCCGCCGCCATCTGGAACGCCGACCTGGCGGCGGGCTGGAACATGAACCCCGAGGTCGCCGACGTGCTCTCCACGGCGACCGGCGAGATCCTGCGGTGTTCCGAGGCCTTCGCGCTGGTACCGCGCCCGGCGGGTTTCGTCCCGGGCGTCGGGTACCTGCTCAGCTACTGGAAGAACCTCAAGGACTATTTCCTCGCCGTGAAGGACAACCGCACCTACCGGGCCTGCGTGGTGACCGCCTCGGCCAACTACCGCTCGGCGATCGAGATGGCCTCCATGGGCATCTGATCCGCGGGGCGACCGGGCTGCCCGCGCGCCGCCCGGTCGCGCCCGGGACGCGATCCGCACAGGTGGGAGGCCGGCGACATGGGACCGCCGTCCCCGGGGCACCCAGTCGTGCACGAGACTGTGGGGTGGGTGGGCGCACGGCGCGCCCGGCCGCACCGCACCTCGGGCACCACCGGCCCCGAAAGGAAACACCGACGTGATCATCTTCGGCACCAAGGGTTACCTCTACCAGCTCGCGATACTGACGCTGCTGTGCGGGCGGTGCGGCAACCCGGCCGCGCACACCCTCAGCAAGCGCGTCACGAAGTTCACCCTGTTCTTCGTGCCGCTGTTCCCCGTCTCGACGAAGTACGCGACCCAGTGCACCTTCTGCGGCGCGCAGCAGAAGATCGGCAAGGAGCAGGCCGAGCAGCTGCAGGCCCAGGGCGCGGGCGGGCAGCCGCACGGCCACCAGCCCCAGCAGCAGCCCTACCAGGGCTGAGCCGCACCGCGGCTCCGGCCGCCGGGCCCCGCGCGGGTCCCCGGCAAGCCATAATGGACGTGAGGCGACGGCACCCCGGGGGGCAGCGTGGACAGGGCGTGGGAGACGGATCCGCCGGACGTGTCGCCGGCGCGGTCGGTGGGAACCCTTGAGGTGCGCCCGCTGGCGGACCGTGCGGGCTGGCAGGCCGCGGGTGAGATCAGTCTGACCACCCGCTCGGCCTGGGAACAGGCACTGTGCAGAATGGCTCAGGACGACGGGGAGGTGTACCACTTGGAGCTCTCGGCGGTCACCTTCGTCGACGTCGCCGGCGTGTCCGCCCTCGCCGCAGCCGCCCGGTCCCTTCCCGAAGGACGTCGCATCATGCTCGAACAGCCGCCCGCCGCCGTGGGACGGGTGCTGGACATGTTCTGGCCGGGTCTGCGGGGCGTCGAGGTGGTGTCGCGATGACGGCCGCGACCGCCGGGCCCTTCGTCCACCCCGCGCTGTTCTACCGCGGCGAGCAGGAGTACCTCGACGGCACGGTGCCGTTCGTACGGGCCGGTCTGGAGGCCGGCGAGCCGGTGGCGGTGGCCGTGCCCGCGCAGAAGCTGGGTGTCGTCCAGGAGGCGCTGGGCGACGCCGCGGCGGAGGTGACGTTCGTCGACATGACGCAGGCGGGCCGCAACCCCGGGCGGATCATCCCCAAGGTGCTGCGCGTCTTCGCCGACGCCCGTCCGGACACCCGGGTGCGGATCATCGGCGAGCCCGTCTGGCCCGGCCGCTCCGAGGCCGAGTACCCGGCCTGCGTCCAGCACGAGGCCCTGATCAACTCGGCGTTCGAGGGCCGGGAGGCGACGATCCTCTGTCCGTACGACGCGGAGGGGCTCGACGAGCGGGCGCTGACCGACGCGTACGCGACGCATCCCGTGGTGATCTCCGGGGGCCGGGAGCAAAAGAGCCCGTCGTACGCTCCCGAGCGGGTCGTCGAGCTGTACAACGAGCCGCTGAATCCGTCCGAGGCCGCGCAGGAGTACGTCTTCGGCGCGGACGAGCTGCCCACGGCCCGGTACTTCGTGGTCGAGCAGGCCGCGCGGTTCGGGCTGTCCGGCATCCGGCTGGAGGACCTGGCGCTGGTCGCGGCCGAGCTGACCACCAACAGCGTGGTGCACGGCGGCGGGACGGGCACGGTCCGGGTGTGGGCCGAGGACGGCCAGGTGGTGTGCGAGGTCCGCGACGAGGGGTGCATGAAGGACCCGCTCGCCGGCCGGCAGCCCTCGCCGCCCGCGCAGCTGGGCGGCCGGGGTCTGCTGCTGGTGAACTACCTCATGGACCTCGTACGCGTGCACACGGGGCCGGAGGGCACGGCCGTGCGCTGCTACGTCGACTGCTGAGGACGCCCGGCCGGCCCGCCGCCTCCTCCTACAGCTCGTCGGCGAACACTCCGGCGAGCTCGCGCCACACGGCACTCGGCAGTCCGGCGCCGCCCTCCTCGGCGGTCAGCACCTGGAGGGCGACGTGGTCGGCCCCGGCGTCGAAGTACGCGCGGGTCCGTGCCCGTACGCGCTCGGCGTCGCCCAGGGCGAAGAGGCCGTCGAGCAGACGGTCGCTGCCGCCGTCCTCGAAGTCGCTCCCGGTGTACCCCAGGCGCAGCAGGTTGTCGGTGTAGTTGGGCAGCTGGAGGTACATGGCGAGCATGTTGCGTGCGGTGGTGCGCGCCCGGTCGAGATCGGTGTCGAGCACGACGGAGACCTCCGGGGCGAGGACCGCGTCCGGTCCGAGCGCCCCGCGCGCCTGCGCCGTGTGCTCGGTGGTGACGAGGTAGGGGTGCGCTCCCCGTGCCCGGCCGGCCGCGAGCTTCAGCATCTTCGGGCCGAGCGCCGCCAGGACCCGGCGGGTGTCGTCCAGGGGTTCGGGGGCGGCATCGAGGGCGTCGAGGTAGGCCACCATCGCGCTGTAGGGCTTCGCGTACCGGGGTGCCAGCACGCTGTGGCTGACGCCCAGGCCCAGCAGGAACCGCTCGCGCGCGTCGGCGTCGAGGGCCGCGATGCGCGCGGCCACGGCCTCCGGCGTGTGCTCCCAGATGCTCAGGATGCCGGTGGCCACGGTGATCGTACGGGTGGCGGCGAGGACGGCCGCGGCGTCGTCGGGGGACGGATTGCCGCCGAGCCAGACGGTGCCGTAGCCCAGTTCTTCGAGCTCGGCGACGGCCTCGGCGATGGCCTTCCTGCCGGCGTCGTCCGCCCGCGACGCGTGCAGGGCGCCGCTCCAGATGCCGATGCGTCCGAGGGGCCGGTGTGTTGTCGAAGTCATGCCCTGATCAACAACGGTCCGGTGCTCCCCTGTTCCTGCGAGAMCCCCGATTCACCCGAACCGCCGCACCTGGCCGGGCCGGTCGGTCAGCGGCGGGTTGTCCGGAGCGGGGGTGACGGCGTCGGCGCGCAGCGGCAGGAGGTGCCCGGCCACCACGTGTTCGGGGGTGAAACGGACGCGGCGTCCGGTGCGGTCGTCGTCGCCGGGCACGCCCGTGCCGGTTTGTTCCACGGTCGCCCTGCCGGACAGGTGCGGGGTGCGGCCGGTGGCGAAGTCGCAGAAGAGCAAGGCGGCGGTGGGGTCGACGTGGAGGTTCCCGAGCGTGTTGAACATGTTGTTGCCGTCGTAGTCGGGCCACCACAGCCGCCCGTCCTCGACGCGGACGAATCCCGGCGGCCCGCCGCGGTGCGAGGCGTCGTTCCCGCGGGTGGGATGGGTGGTGCCGATCAGGAAGGTGTCGGAGCGGCGCACCAGGTCGGCGTCGTCGGGGGCGAGGGCGTGTGCGCGGCGTACAGGCTCGGCGCCGTGGGCGGCCGTGCCGGGCGCGGGGCGCAGGTGCCGTCGCGGGATGTACCGGGGGCAGTTGCCGTACGCCTGCTCCACCTCGATGCGCAGCCCGTAGGCGTCGGCGCGGGTCGACGTCCCGTTGATCCGCAGGCGCCTGCGGGTGGCGTACTCGACCACGATCAGTCCGGCGGGCCGGTTCGCCGGCAGGTCGTGGAGCGGGTCGCCGACGGCCGGCCGCGCCCGTACGTCGAGGGTGGTGGGTGAGGCGACGTGGAGGAATCCGGGCGATCCGGTGAGGGGGGAGATCCACAGCGTGCCGTCGGCGTCCCGGGCCGTGATCGCCGCGAACGTGCGCTCGGCCAGGAAGCGGGTCACGCCGCCGCGCAGGTCGGCGGGGTCCAGCATGCGGGTGAGGCCGGCCGCGGCCTGTACCACTCCGGCCGCGCGCTGAACGGCCAGCTCACCTTCGTGGAAACCCGTGAGGGCCTGGTCCGTCGGTTCGGTCATCGGTCTGCCTTCCGCACGTCCGCGAGCAGGTGGGCGGCCCTGCCGGTCGTCATGGCGGCAGGACCCTTTCACGCTGATTCTGACGCTTGAATGCGCCACCAACCATTAGAAGGACCATGACAGGTGCGGGCATCACTGTCAACGCATGGAGTCGGTCTCAACCGTTAGAAGTGGGGTAGCCTCCACGACATGGAGACCAGTGCACCCCTCCTGGGCGAGCCACTGCCCGTGGAGCTGATGAACACCGCCTGGGCGGACCGGGACGGGGTGCACGATGCCCTGCGGGACCCTGGCGGCGTCCGGGCCTGGCTGCATGCCGTGTCCGCCCGGACCGGGTTCACGGCACCCGACGGCCCCGACTGCCCCGACGGCCCGGTGGACCTCACCGATGACGAGCTCGGCCGGTTCGGCGACCGGCTGGTCGGCCTGCGCGACGCCCTGCGCCGGCTGGCCGCGGAGGTCACGGCGGATCCGCGCCCGGCGGCCGCCTCCCGCACCCGGGAACTGGAGGCCGCGGTGACCGCCCTCAACCGGGCCGCGGGCGAGAGTCCGCACTGGTCGGTGCTGTCCTGGACACCCGGTCAGGAGCCCTCGCGCCACACCCGCTCCCACGGAGAGGCGGGTTCCGCGGCCGTCTCGGCGCTCGCCGAGGAGTCCATCGCCTTCTTCGCCCAGGACGCCCGCAACCGGCTGCGCGCCTGCCTGGCGCCGGGCTGCGTCCTGTACTTCGTCAAGAACCACCCCCGCAGGGAGTGGTGCTCGGCGGGCTGCGGCAACCGCGCCCGGTCCGCCCGCCATTACCAGCGCCACCGCCCGGGCACCGCCTGACAGCGGCGCTCCGCCCGGCCGTTGCCAGGCACCCGGGGACTTCACGCCCGGGACTTCAAGGGGGTCAGCCGGCGAAGAAGGCGGCCAGGGCTGCCGTCAGGTCCTCCGGGGCCTCTTCCGCCACGTGGTGGCCCGAGTCGATCCCGTGGCCCCGTACGTCGGTGGCCCAGTCGGCCCAGATCTTCAGCGGGTCGCCGTAGAGGTCCTCCAGGTCGTCCCGGAGCGACCACAGGGCCAGCGCGGGGCACGTGATCCGTGTGCCGGCGGCCCGGTCGGCCTCCTCGTGGCGCCTGTCGACGGTCAGGCCCGCCCGGTAGTCCTCCAGCATCGCCCGTACGACGTCCGGGTTCCGCACGGCCTCGCGCCACTCGTCGTGGTTCTCCTGTCCCATGACCTGCGGGTCGCCGCGGTACCAGCTGTCCGGGTCGGCGTTGATGACCCGTTCGGGGACGTCCGGCTGGGCGAAGAAGAACCAGTGCCACCACTGCGTGGCGAACTTCGCGGTGATGCGGGACAGGTGCTCGCTGATGGGCAGGCAGTCGACGAACGCGACGCGCGACACCGCCCCGGGGTGGTCGAGGACCAGGCGCAGCGCGACGGCGCCCCCGCGGTCGTGCCCGGCGAGCATGAACCGGTCGTGGCCGAGGGCGCCCAGCACCTCCACCACGTCCTGCGCGACGGCCCGCTTGGAGTGGGCCGTGTGGTCCGCCGTGGGCGCCGGGCCGCGGGAGCGTCCGTACCCGCGCAGGTCGGGGCAGACCACGGTGAACCCCTGCTCGACCAGCGCGGGCGCCACCCGGTGCCAGGTCGCGGAGGTCCTGGGGTGACCGTGCAGCAGCACCACCGGCGGGCCCTCGCCGCCGTGCCGCACGAAGACGGACGAGTCGCGGAGCCGGACAGTCTCACCGGTGAAACCCTCGAACATCGCCCCGCCTCCCGATGGCCCGCGCGCACGTGGGCCCGCGGTCGTAAGTAAGTCCTTGTGTGGGTGTTCGTCCCGTCGCGCCGCTCGTGCACGCGCACGGGTGGGCGGTGCCGGGTCCGGAACCGGCGACCCCCGCGAGGGCCTCGTCGTGCCCTGCGGGGGTGTGTGCCGAATGAGCCGGACCGGTCAGCCGCCAGGCTGGATACGGCCGCGCCAGGAGCCGGACTCGCCGCCGCGCTTCTCGATGTACTCCTTGAAGCGGTGCATGTCACCCTTGATGCGGCGGTCGATCGTCCCCGTCAGGTCGCCGGCCTTCTCCACCGCCCCGGTCGGCTCGACCTCCATCGCGAGCTGGACCCGCGTGTGCGTCTCGTCCAGGCGCTGGAAGCTGACCGTGCCCTTCTGGTGGGTGTCGCCGCCGACCGTGCGCCAGGTGATGCGCTCGTCAGGGAGCTGGTCGATGATCTCGGTGTCGAACTCCCGCTTCACCCCGGCGATCTTCGTGGTCCAGTGGTTGTGGCGGTCGTCGAGCTGCTTGATCTCCTCGACCCCCTCCATGAAGTTCGGGAACTCCTCGAACTGGGTCCACTGGTTGTACGCGACACTGACCGGGACGTCGACCTCGACCGATTCCTTGACCGTGCTCATCAGGGTGACTCCTCTCTGCAAAGCGGCCACGGAGCGGATGCTCCGCCCCGTGGATCTCGTCTCGCCGCGGCGGGTACCCGGTACGCGCCCGGCTACAACTCCCGGTTCCGGACGATCGGCGCATGGGTCGCACGCGTCGGGATACCCGTCCGCCATGGCAAGGACATCGAATTCCGATCAGGGCGACGTCACCGGACCGGGCGCCGAGCAGCAGCGGGCCCAGGAGTCGGGACGGACGATCGAGCAGATCGACGAGCAGGCACCGGACAAGCCCACCGAGCTGCCGAAGCGGTCCTGGATGGCCGTGCTCAAGGGCACGGTCAAGGAGTTCCAGGACGACGAGCTCGCCGACCGCGCCGCGTCCCTCACGTACTACGGGGTGCTCTCGCTGTTCCCGGCGCTGCTGCTCCTGGTGTCGCTGCTCGGCGTCGCGGGGAAGTCGGCGACCCAGGAGGTCCTGGACAACCTCCAGAAACTGGCTCCCGGATCGGCCCGGGACATCATCAGCGACGCGGTGACGCAGTTGCAGGGCCGGGGCGGCGTCGGCTCGATCATGGCCGTGGTCAGCATCGTCCTCGCCGTGTGGTCGGCCTCCGGTTACGTGGCCGCCTTCATCCGCTCCGCCAACGCCGTCTACGACATCCCCGAGGGGCGCCCGGTCTGGAAGGTGCTGCCCATCCGGCTCGGCGTGACCGTCGTGCTCCTGGTCCTGGCGGTCGTCAGCTCGCTGATCGTGGTGTTCACCGGTGGTCTGGCCAGCCAGGTCGGCGGGGCGCTGGGCATCGGCGACACCGCGCTGACGGTGTGGTCGATCGCGAAGTGGCCGGTGCTGGTCGTGCTGGTCACGATCATGATCGCCCTGCTCTACTGGGCGACCCCGAACGTGAAGGGCCGCGGCTTCAAGTGGATCACCCCGGGGAGCGTGCTCGCCCTGGTGATCTGGCTGATCGCGTCGGCGGGCTTCGCCTTCTACGTGGCGAACTTCGGCTCGTACAACAAGACGTACGGCGCGCTCGCCGGTGTCATCATCTTCCTGATCTGGCTGTGGATCAGCAACATCGCGATCCTGCTGGGGCTGGAGTTCGACTCCGAGATGGCCCGCCAGCGCGCCATCGCGGGCGGCCTGCCGGAGACGGAGGAGCCCTACCTCCCGCCCCGGGACACCCGCGCCTGGAACGAGACGGAACAGCGCCGCGTGGGGGAATGAGGGCACGCGCCGCACGCGGTCCGGGAGGGCCGCGCGGAACCGGCCATCGGGCCGTGGAGGTCACGCCGCACCTGTGAGTGCGGCGTGACCTCCACGGCCCGTTCCGGTTCCGGGGTCCCGGGACAAGTTCAGGGTTCTCGCGAAGAAGTGTTGTCCGACGGGTTGCCGAGCAGTTGATTCATTACTTAAATCAACACCTGAACTAAGCGTCATCGCGCCACTTTTGGGTTTCTCCTGCTCACCCCGCACCCCTCCGCAGCCACTCCACACCCGCACGGAGTCAACGTATGAGACTCAGATCCCTGGGGATCGCGCTCGCCACGGCGGCGGCGCTCGTGACCCTCCCCTCCCAGCTGCCGGCCGCCGCGGCCGACGCACCGCTCTCCCAAGGAAAGACCGCCACCTCCTCCTCCGACGAGAACGCCGGGACCCCCGCGGCCGGCGCCGTCGACGGCGACACCGCGACCCGGTGGTCCTCGGGCCGCACCGACACCCAGTGGCTCCAGGTGGACCTCGGCACCTCGGCCACCCTCAGCAAGGTCGTCCTCAACTGGGAGGCGGCCTACGGGAAGGCGTACAAGATCCAGGTCTCCGACGACGGCAGTTCCTGGACCGACCTCAAGTCCGTCACCGGCGGCGACGGCGGCACCGACACGCTCGACGTCTCCGGCCAGGGCCGCTACGTGCGCATGCAGGGCGTCACCCGCGCCACCGAGTACGGCTACTCCCTCTGGGAGTTCCAGGTCTTCGGCACCTCCGGCAACCCCCCGGCCGCCACCTGCTCGACCGCCAACGCCGCCAAGGGCAAGCCGGCCACCGCCTCCTCCACGGAGAACGCCGGCACGCCCGCCGCGAGCGCCTTCGACGGCGACAACGGCACCCGCTGGTCCAGCCAGGCCTCCGACCCCCAGTGGGTGCGGGTGGACCTCGGCTCGGTCCAGGACATCTGCAAGGTCGACCTCAACTGGGAGGCGGCGTACGGCAAGGACTTCACCGTCCAGGCCTCCGCCGACGGCCAGAGCTGGACGACCCTGAAGTCCGTCACGAACGGCACGGGCGGCACCGCCTCCTACGACGTGAGCGGTTCGGGCCGCTACGTACGGATCAACGGCACCGCCCGCGGCACCGGTTACGGCTACTCGCTGTGGGAGGTCGCGGTGCACACCGGCACCGGCGGCAGCACCCCGCCGATCGAGGGCGGCGGCGACCTCGGTCCCAACGTCATCGTCGTGGACCCGAGCACGCCCAACCTGCAGGGCAAGTTCGACCAGGTCTTCGCGCAGCAGGAGTCCGCGCAGTTCGGCTCGGGCCGCTACCAGTTCCTGCTGAAGCCGGGCACGTACAACGGCATCAACGCCCAACTGGGCTTCTACACCTCGATCTCCGGCCTCGGCCTCAACCCCGACGACGTGAAGATCAACGGTGACATCACCGTGGACGCGGGCTGGTTCAACGGCAACGCCACCCAGAACTTCTGGCGTTCGGCGGAGAACCTGTCGCTCAAGCCCGTCAACGGTACGGACCGCTGGGCGGTCGCGCAGGCCGCGCCGTTCCGCCGCATCCACGTCGAGGGCGGCCTCAACCTCGCCCCGGCGGGCTACGGCTGGGCCTCCGGCGGCTACATCGCCGACTCGAAGATCGACGGCACGGTCGGCCCGTACTCGCAGCAGCAGTGGTACACCCGCGACAGCTCGGTCGGCGGCTGGACCAACGGCGTGTGGAACATGACGTTCTCCGGTGTGCAGGGCGCCCCGGCGACGAACTTCGACACCGGCCCGTACACCACGCTCGACACCACGCCGGTCTCCCGCGAGAAGCCGTTCCTCTACCTGGACGGCAACGACTACAAGGTGTTCGTGCCCGGCAAGCGCACCAACGCCCGCGGGGTGTCCTGGCCCGCCAACGCCGGCGGCACCTCGCTGCCGCTGAGCCGCTTCTACGTCGTCAAGCCGGGCGCGACCGCCGCGACCATCAACGCGGCACTGGACCAGGGCCTCAACCTCCTGTTCACGCCCGGGGTCTACCACCTGGACCGGACGATCAACGTGAACCGGGCCGACACCGTGGTCCTCGGGCTCGGCCTGGCCACGATCATCCCCGACAACGGCGTCGACGCCCTGCACGTGGGTGACGTGGACGGCGTCAAGCTGGCGGGATTCCTCATCGACGCCGGTGCCACGAAGTCCGACACGCTGCTGCAGGTCGGGGGCGCCGGTGCGTCGGCCGACCACGCGGCCGACCCGACCACCGTGCAGGACGTGTTCGTGCGGATCGGCGGGGCCGGACCCGGTCTGGCCACCCACTCGATGGTCGTCAACAGCGACGACGTCATCGTCGACCACACCTGGATCTGGCGCGCCGACCACGGCGAGGGCGTCGGCTGGGAGACCAACCGGGCCGACTACGGGCTGGAGGTCAACGGCGACGACGTCCTGACCACGGGCCTGTTCGTCGAGCACTTCAACAAGTACGACGTGGTGTGGAGCGGCGAACGCGGCAGGACGATCTTCTTCCAGAACGAGAAGGCCTACGACGTGCCGAACGCCGCCGCCGTCACCCATGACGGCATCGTCGGGTACGCCGCCTACAAGGTCGCCGACAGCGTCAGCACCCATGAGGCCTGGGGGCTGGGCAGTTACTGCAACTTCACGAGCGATTCGTCGATCGTGCAGCACCACGGCTTCCAGGTGCCGGTCAAGTCGGGCATCAAGCTGCACAGCATCCAGGTCATCTCCCTGGGCGGGAAGGGACAGTACGCCCACGTGGTCAACGACACGGGCGCGCCGACCTCCGGGTCGGACACGATCCCCTCCAAGATCACGAGCTTCCCGTGACGGCCGGCTGAGCACGTGAGCGGTTGAGCGACACCTGTGGCCCGCCCTTCCGGCGGGCCACAGGCATGTGGCGGGACGTGGGGTGCCGGGCCGGGTGAAAGGCGAGATCATCCACGGTTTATCATATGAGCACCGCCTAGCTCGAAAGATAAACCTGTGACTGTCAATGACGACGCGTTCACCAGTTGGAAGCACCGCGAGGAGATCGCGGAGTCGATGATCCCCCTCATCGGGAAGCTGCACCGCGAGCGGGACGTCACCGTCCTGCTGCACAGCCGCTCCCTGGTGAACAAGTCGGTGGTCAGCATCCTCAAGACCCACCGCTTCGCCCGGCAGATCGCCGGCGAGGAGCTCTCGGTCACCGAGACCCTGCCCTACCTGAAGGCCCTGACCGCGCTCGACCTCGGTCCCTCCCAGATCGACATCGGGATGCTCGCCGCCACCCACCGCGGCGACGAGCGCGGTCTGTCCGTCGAGGACTTCACCGCCGAGGCCGTCGCCGGCGCGACGGGCGCCGACAGGATCGAGAGCCGCGCGGGACGCGACGTCGTCCTGTACGGCTTCGGCCGCATCGGCCGCCTCGTCGCCCGCCTGCTCATCGAGAAGGCGGGCTCCGGGAACGGCCTGCGCCTGCGCGCCGTCGTCGTCCGCAAGGGCGGCGAGCAGGACATCGTGAAGCGCGCCTCGCTGCTGCGCCGCGACTCGATCCACGGCCAGTTCCAGGGCACGATCACCGTCGACGAGGCGAACAGCACGATCGTCGCCAACGGCAACGCGATCAAGGTGATCTACGCGGGCGACCCGTCCGAGGTGGACTACACGGCGTACGGCATCAAGGACGCCATCCTCATCGACAACACGGGCAGGTGGCGCGACCGCGAGGGGCTGTCGCAGCACCTGCGTCCCGGCATCGACAAGGTCGTGCTGACCGCGCCCGGCAAGGGTGACGTCCCCAACATCGTGCACGGCGTCAACCACGACACGATCAAGCCGGACGAGCAGATCCTGTCCTGCGCGTCCTGCACCACGAACGCGATCGTCCCGCCGCTGAAGGCGATGGCCGACGAGTACGGCGTCCTGCGCGGGCACGTGGAGACCGTCCACTCGTTCACCAACGACCAGAACCTGCTGGACAACTACCACAAGGCGGACCGGCGCGGCCGTTCGGCGCCGCTCAACATGGTGATCACCGAGACGGGCGCGGCCTCCGCCGTGGCCAAGGCGCTGCCCGACCTCGACGCGCCGATCACCGGCAGCTCGATCCGGGTGCCGGTGCCGGACGTCTCGATCGCGATCCTCAGCCTGCGGCTCGGGCGCGAGACGACCCGCGAGGAGGTCCTGGACCACCTGCGCGACGTGTCGCTGACGTCCCCGCTGAAGCGGCAGATCGACTTCACCACGGCCCCCGACGCGGTCTCCAGCGACTTCATCGGCTCGCGCCACGCCTCGATCGTCGACGCCGGGGCCACCAAGGTCGACGGCGACAACGCCATCCTCTACCTCTGGTACGACAACGAGTTCGGCTACTCCTGCCAGGTCGTCCGCGTCGTCCAGTACGTGTCCGGGGTCGAGTACCCGACGTACCCGGCGCCCGCGGCCTGACCGCACCGGGGTGCCCCGGGAAGGGATCCCGGGGCACCCCGCAGCCGGATTCCCGGGACGTCGTGATCAACCGGCGGCAGAATGGCGGGAACGACGGTTCGAGGCCGCCACGGCGGCCGCAGACGTCCGCGCACCGTACGCCGTGCCGCGGGCGTGGGAGAGGGAAGACATGAGCGAGAACCAGACCCCGTCCAGCGCTTCGGGGAGGCTCAACACCGGGGTGGCGCACAACGCCCGGGTCTGGAACTACTGGATCGGCGGGAAGGACAACTACGAGGTCGACCAGGCCGTCGGCGACCAGGTCGCCGGGATGTTCCCCGTCATCCGCGACGTGGCCCGCGCGGACCGGGAGTTCCTCGGGCGCGCGGTGCGCCATCTCGTCCAGGAGCGGGGGGTCCGGCAGTTCCTGGACATCGGCACGGGCCTGCCGACGCTGGACAACACGCACGAGATCGCGCAGCGCATCGCGCCCGAGGCGCGCATCGTCTACGTCGACAACGACCCGATCGTGCTGGCCCACGCGCGCACCCTGCTGACCAGTACGCCCGAGGGCGCCACCGACTACATCGACGCCGACGTCCACCGTCCCGGGACCATCGTCGAGCGGGCCTCGGCGACCCTGGACCTCGAACGGCCCGTCGCCGTGATGATGCTGGGCATCCTCAACTTCGTCCTGGACACCGGGCAGGCGCGGGACGTCGTGCGCGAGATCCTCGGCGCGGTCCCGTCCGGCAGCTACCTGGTCCTCACGCACCCCACCACCGACCCGGACCTCGGCGGCGAGGGCAACGTCGGGGCGATGGCGTTCTGGAACGAGAACGCCACCCCGCCGATCACGGCCCGTACCCGCGCCGAGGTCGCCGCCTTCTTCGACGGGCTGGAGTTCCTCGACCCGGGTCTCGTCTCCTGCACCCACTGGCACCCCACCACGGACGCGCCGACGACCGTTCCGCAGTTCGGCGCGGTGGCCGTGAAGCCCTGACGGACCGGCCGGGCCGCCCGCCCTCTCGCCGGAGGCCCGGCGGGAGGGCGGGCGGCGCCGAGTGGCGGCGGCCCCGTCCCGCCGTGGGCCGCCGCGCCGTCCTCGGCGCCGCTGCCGCCGTGGCGACGGGGTCGGCCCTGGCCGGCCTGTCCTCGCCCGCGTCGGCCGCCCCCGCCGCGCCGCGCGCCCCGCGGGCCCTGCCCGGCGGCGGCGATCTCGGCCCGAACGTCATCGTTTTCGACCCGTCCACCTCCGGGATCCAGGCCAAGCTGGACCAGGTGTTCCGCCAGCAGGAGTCGGCCCAGTTCGGCACCGGCCGCTACGCACTGCTCTTCAAGCCCGGCACCTACAACGGCCTCAACGCTCAGCTCGGCTTCTACACCTCCATCGCCGGCCTCGGCCTGTCGCCCGACGACACCACCATCAACGGCGACGTCACCGTCGACGCGGGCTGGTTCAACGGCAACGCCACGCAGAACTTCTGGCGTTCGGCGGAGAACCTGGCCCTGGTCCCGGTCAACGGCACCAACCGCTGGGCCGTGGCGCAGGCGGCCCCCTTCCGCCGCATGCACGTCCGCGGCGGCCTCAACCTCGCCCCGGACGGCTACGGCTGGGCCAGCGGCGGCTACATCGCGGACAGCCGCATCGACGGCCAGGTCGGACCGTACTCGCAGCAGCAGTGGTACACGCGCGACAGCGCCGTCGGCGGCTGGGTCAACGCCGTGTGGAACATGGTGTTCTCGGGCGTCGAGGGCGCACCCGCGCAGAGCTTCCCCAACCCGCCGTACACCACCCTCGCCACGACGCCCGTCTCCCGCGAGAAGCCCTTCCTGTACCTGAACGGCAGCGAGTACCGCGTCTTCCTGCCGGAGAAGCGCACCAACGCGCGCGGCGTGACCTGGGGCAACGGCACGCCCAGGGGTACGTCGCTGCCGCTGACGCAGTTCTACGTCGCCAAGCCCGGCGTGTCCGCGGCCACCCTCAACCAGGCGCTCACCGAGGGACTCCACCTCCTGTTCACGCCCGGCATCTACCACCTGGACCAGCCCGTCCAGGTGAACCGGGCCAACACCGTCGTGCTGGGCCTCGGGTACGCCACCCTCGTCCCGGACAACGGCGTCACCGCGCTCAAGGTCGCCGACGTCGACGGCGTACGGCTGGCCGGGTTCCTGATCGACGCCGGCCCGGTCAACTCCGCCACGCTCCTCGAAGTGGGCCCCCGGGGCGCGACGCAGGACCACTCCGCCAACCCGACCACCGTGCAGGACGTCTTCATCCGCATCGGCGGGGCGGGCGCGGGCAAGGCCACCACCAGCATGGTGATCAACAGCCGGCACACCATCGTCGACCACACCTGGGTGTGGCGCGCCGACCACGGCACCGGGGTCGGCTGGGAGACCAACCGGGCCGACTACGGCGTCGTCGTGAACGGCGACGACGTCCTCGCCACCGGGCTGTTCGTGGAGCACTTCAACAAGTACGACGTGCAGTGGAACGGCCAGCGGGGCCGCACCATCTTCTTCCAGAACGAGAAGGCCTACGACGCCCCGAACCAGGCCGCCATCCAGAACGGCTCCCTGAGGGGGTACGCCGCGTACAAGGTGGCCGACTCCGTCACCTCCCACGAGGGCTGGGGGCTGGGCAGTTACTGCTACTACAACGTCGACCCGACGATCGTCCAGCACCACGGCTTCGCCGCCCCGAACAACGGGGGCGTGAAGTTCCACGACCTCCTCGTCGTCTCACTCGGCGGCGCGGGCCAGTACGCCCACGTCATCAATGACATCGGAGCCCCCACGTCAGGTACTTCCACGGTGCCGTCGACGGTGGTCTCGTACCCCTAGGGCGTTTCTCTCCGGTCTCTCCGGTCTCTCCGGTCGTTCCGGCCTTTTCGGATCAGCTCCGGTCCGCGGCGCGAAGGTCGCGTTCCGCGGACCGGGCGCTGCGTTCTGCGGACAGGGTGCTGCGTTCCGCGGGCAGACGGGCGTACCGGCGAAGCGCCAGAGTGGGCGGCAGGGCGTGCCTCGGCAGGCCCGGACAGGCACCTCCCGGACCCCGAGGGCCTGTCCTGCGGGAAGCCGCCACGGGAGGGCGGTGGGCGGACGCCGCGGTCGGGCGTCCGCGTCAGGGGCGTGGAGCGCCGTGGCGCAGCGTCATGGCCGGGGGGTGGCCGAAGACCTCCCGGTAGTAGGCCGCGAAGCGGCTGGTGTGGGCGAATCCCCAGCGTGCGGCGATCCGGGTGACGGTCGAGGTGTCCGGGGTGGCGGCCTGCAGGTCGCGGTGCGCCTGCTCCAGGCGGACCCGGCGCAGATGGGCGAGCGGCGTGGTGTCGCGCCGGCTCCGGAAGGCCTGCTGCACGGCCCGGGGGGACGCGCACGCGGCCCGGGCGATGTCGGCGAGCGTGATGTCCCGGTGCGCGTGGGAGTCGATGTAGGCGAGGGCGCGCCGCAGGGTCGCCGAGGTCGCGTCCGTGCTGTCGACGCGGCGGGGATCCGGGGTCCGGCAGGGGAACAGGGACAGCGCGGTCACGGCGAGCAGGTGGGCCAGCTGCCCGGACAGCAGCGAGGGCACCGACTCCAGCCCGGCGAGCCGTTGGGAGACGAACACGGTCGCGGCCTGCCACAGCTGGGCCGCCGCAGGGGTCGGAGCCTGCAGCTCCAGGAAGTCCAGCCGGGTGCGTTCCCCGGCGGGGGTGCCCAGGGTGTCGTGCAGGAGCCCGGGGTCGAGGGCGGTCACCCGCATCGCCGCGGACCGGGACACCACCTGGTAGGGCAGCCCGTAGGGGGTCATC
>NZ_VDFC01000220.1 GCF_008369065.1 Streptomyces apricus
GTGGGGGAAGGGGAGGGGACACGGTCGACCATGATGGGCGACACCGGCCGCCCTCCGCACACGGTTTTCCGGGGGCCCGTGGGCAGGGATCCAGGCCCCGCCCCCGGTCACTCCCCCAGCGGTGTCAGCTGGACGAGTCCGATCCACGTCTCCGGGCCCGGCTCGGCGTGCGCCGCGCGCACCGCGTACCGTCCCGGTTCGAGGGCGATGCGCAGGCGTCCCGCGTTCGTGGACTCCTCCCCCGGCCAGGCCGCGTCGAACAGCACGACGGGCCCGGGGACCCGCCAGTGCACCTCGCTCCCCCAGGCCGCCGTGTCGAGGGCGGCCGGCACCCTGGCCAGCAGTTCGGACTCGGAGTCGCCCGCGAACCACCGTACGAACGTGCGGTGTTCGGGGAGGTAGGCGGTGGCGGCGGGGTCGTCCCCGAGGACCAGGGCGGCGGTGTTGCCGACGGGCAGCAGACCGGCGAAGCCGTCCACCTCGCAGGCCCGGTCGTAGTCGGAGGCCAGTTCGTCGCCGTCCGCGCCCGTCCAGAACGGCAGCACCACTTCCGGTACCGCTATGAGCGGCCCGCCGCCCGACTCGACCCACTCGACCGGCCCGACCGCCTCGACCGGACCGGGGTCCGCATAACTCACCATGGGCGAAAGCTACACGCCCCGGCGGACCGCAATTGACGATTCCTTTGCCCGTCCGTCCACTTGATACGCGACTGAGTCCGTACGCCTCCGGTGGGCGGGCCGGCGGGACGCGGTGGCCGGTCAGCAGCCGCAGTCCGCCGCGCCGGCCGGTGCCGTCAACGGGTCGGCGGGGCGCCGCTCGCGCCCCTCCCAGGTCTCGAACKCGAAGCCCTCGCGCACCCAGTACTCGAACCCGCCGAGCATCTCCTTGACCTGGTAACCGAGTCGGGCGAGCGCGAGGGCCGCCCGGGTCGCGCCGTTGCAGCCCGGACCCCAGCAGTACGTGACGACCGGTACCGCCTTGTCCAGGAGCCGCCCGGCCTGTTCGGCGACGAGGGCGGTCGGCAGGTGGACGGCGCCGGGTACGTGCCCCTGGTCCCAGGACTCCGTGGAGCGCGAGTCGAGGACGACGAAGCCGGGGTCGCCGCCGGCGTCCAGCGCGGCGGCGACGTCGGACACGTCGGCGTACAGGGCGAGGCTCGCCGCGAAGTGGGCGGCGGCCACGGCGGG
>NZ_VDFC01000221.1 GCF_008369065.1 Streptomyces apricus
AACCCCGCGGCCCGGCCCACCACCGAACCCAGAACCAGCCCCCGGACCCGCCCGGGCCCGGCCCCTCGACGGGGCATGACCTCTCGACCGGGCACGGTCCCTCAACCGGGCACGGCTCCCCGAGCGGGCATGACCCTTCGACCGGGCACGGCTTCCCGGCCGGGCCCACAGCCCCCGAACCGCCCACCGACCGGAGCCCGCACGCCGACTCCAAGTCGGCCACGGGCCCGAGCCCGGACACCGGGTCCGAACCGGCCGCTGGCCCGGGGCCGCATGCCGACCCGAGCCTGCATGCCGGCTCCGAGCCGGCCGTCGGTCCGAGTCCGGACACCGGGTTCGAGTCGGCCACCGACCCGGGCCCGCCCACCGGCTCCGAGCTGCCCACCGGCCCGAGCCCGGACACCGACGCCGAGCCGCTCGCCGGCCCGAGTCGGCACGCCCGGTCCGAGTCGGCCGTCGGCCCGGGCCCGGACACCGGCCCGAGGCCGCGCGCCGGAGCCGGAGCCGGGTCCGGGTCCGGGTCCGACAGACGTTCCGGGTCCCGGGACGGGGGCGGCGCCGAAATGCCTCCGCCGTTGCCCGTTCGCGGCACCGTTCCGAGCGGGCCGCCGTTCTCCCTTCCCGTGCTGTCGGCCGAGGAACTGGCCGCCGCCCAGCCGTCCATCGACATGTTGCGCCGCGTCCGCCGGGGGCTGAGCGCTCTGCCGGAGTCCGACTGATGCCGCTCCACCCGCACCACGACCAGCCACGTACGCAGCAAGGAGCGCCATGAGCGACACGACGCCGCCCAGTCCCCTCACCGACATCCTGACCTCCCTGCGCGACCGGGTGATGGGGGTCTCCGAGAGCGTCCTGTCCACGGCGGACGGCCTCCTCGTCGTCGCCGACACGGACTCCTCGCACGCCGAGTCCGTCGCCGCGCTCGCCGCCGCGACCCTCGGTGTGGGCCGCCGGATGGCCGACCAGGCCGGAGTCGGCGCGCTGCGCGAGGTGGTCGCCAGGTGCGGCTCGGGCCACGTCATCGTGCTGGCCGTCGGCGACCGGGCGCTGCTGACCGTCATGGGGGACGACGGCCTCGACCTCGCCGCGTTCCAGCGCGAGTCGCCCGCCACGGTGGAGCAGCTGAACCAGGCCCTCGCGGCCGACGTGCCGCGCTGACCCCTCCTGCCTGACCGACCCTTCC
>NZ_VDFC01000222.1 GCF_008369065.1 Streptomyces apricus
ACCCCTCCCAGGAGCGGACGAGTTCGACCATCAGCCAGCCGGAGGGCAGGACGAACAGGGCGGCGGCCAGCCGGCCCGGCGAGGGCGCGCCGGCCAGGAACCGGCGCACCAGCAGGCCCCACGGGGCCCAGAGCGCGCCCAGCAGCGCCGCGATCAGGAGGGTGAAGACGTGCAGGCTCGGCAGCAGCCAGTGGTGGACGGCCAGCATGAAACCGAGCCCGCCGAGCCAGCCGTCGCGGGCGGCCCGCCGCCCGGTCGGGGCCGAGCGCACGAGCAGGATCCACGGCACCAGCGCCACGTAGGCGAACCACCACAGGGACGGCGCGGGGAAACTCAGCATCGGCAGCGCGCCGGCGAGCACCGCCGCCGCGTCGCGCCACCACCGGGAGTCCAGACGCCGGCGCAGGTCAGTGGCGGACAGGTTCATCCAGCGCCTCCAGTGGCCCCTCGGCGTACGGTGCGTGCCCCGTATGACGCCAGTGACTCCAGTGTGTCCCGTGGGCGGCCGCCGAAACGATCTACATACCGGACTGTCGCCCGGACGGCCGGTCCGGTTCAGGGGGTGGCCGGTTCGGTTTACCCGATGACCGGTTCGGCTCGGGGTGCGGCCGGTCCGGTTCAGGGGGTGGCCGGCTCCGTGTGCCGCTGCGGGGCCCGTCGCCACTTCTCGTGCACGACCACCGTGCGCAGCCGCCAGCCCTCGTCCGTGCGCAGCAGGGTGAAGTCGTACCGGCCGCCGCACACGAAGTCGGGCTCGGTGGAACCCCCGTCGTGTCCCGCGAAGCGCATCGGGTTGACGTAGTCGGCCCGGACCCGCGCCGTGTCGCCGGTGTCCTGCTCCAGCGGGCCGAACCGCACGCGCCGGTTGACGATCAGGTGCTGCCGCATCGGGAACAGCGCCATAGTCTGCGACAGCCATCCGGCGATCCGGCCCGCGTCCCCCTCGATACCGCCCGCGGACCGGTAGTCCGCCCGTCCGTCCGGCGTGAACAGCCGCCGGTACGCCGTCCAGTCCCCGTCGTCGACCGCCACCGCGTACTCGGTGACCACCTCGTCGACGGCCAGCCGGGCCATCACCGTCGCCAGTTCCACGCGCTGCGTCATCGGCTCAGTGTTGGCCACGGGGCGGACCGCGCCAAGAGGGCGTGCGGGACAATCACCGCCCGGGTCCTGGACGCCCGGC
>NZ_VDFC01000223.1 GCF_008369065.1 Streptomyces apricus
GCGGCGGTCCGTGCGGCTGTCCGTGCGGTCGTCGGTGCGCCCGCCCGCCCGGCCGCCGGCGCGACAGCCGGTACGGCCGCCCGTGCGGCGCGGCCGGCCGCAGTGGTCCGTGCGGATGGCCACCGCCCTGTCCGTGGCGGTGCTCGCGGCGGGCGGCCTCGGGCACGCGCTGGTCACCGGACTCGACTCCGACATCGACCGGATCGACCCCTTCAAGGACATGAAGAACCGGCCCGCGCGCGGCCACGGCATGAACGTGCTGCTGGTCGGCACCGACGGCCGGGACCGCCTCTCGCGCGAGGAGAAGGAGAAGTACCGGCTCGGCGGCGCCCCCTGCCACTGCACGGACACGGTGATGATCGTGCACCTGTCCGAGGACCGGAAGCGCGCCAGCGTGGTGAGCCTGCCGCGCGACTCGTACGCCGAGACGCCGCCGCACACCGACCGGACCACCGGTGAGCGGCACGGGGGGCACCCGGTCAAGCTGAACGCGGCGTACGCGGAGGGCGGGCCGCAGCTGACCGTGCGCACGGTCGAGAAGATGACCGACGTGAAGATCGACCACTACCTGGAGGTCGACTTCACCAGCTTCATGAAGACGGTCGACGTGCTCGGCGGGGTGCGGATCTGCACGGCCCGGCCGCTGCGGGACACGGTCACCGGGCTCGACCTGGCGGCCGGGACGCACGAGCTGAAGGGCGGGCAGGCGCTGCAGTACGTGCGCTCGCGGCACATCGACGGGGCGTCGGACCTGGGCCGGATGCAGCGCCAGCAGCGGTTCCTGGCGGCGCTGATCGCGCGCGCCACGTCCTCCGGGGTGCTGCTGAACCCGGTCAGGTTCCGCGACGTCACGCAGGCCGTGCTCGGCTCCGTACGGGCGGACGAGGGCCTCGGGACGGACGAACTCATCGGCCTGGGGCGGGCGATGCGGGCCTTCTCGCCGTCGTCCTCGGAGTTCACGACGGTCCCGATCGGGAACATGTCGTACGCCGTCGAGGGCATCGGCTCGACGCTGAAATGGGACGAGGCGAAGGCGGGGCGGCTGTTCAGGACCCTGCGCGAGGACCGGCCGCTCGCTCCGCACCGGGTGCGGTCCGAGGTGCGGCGGGTCGAGGTGGCGCCGCAGCAGATCCGGGTGCAGGTGCGCAACGGGACGATGACCGCGGGGCTGGGGGCGCAGGT
>NZ_VDFC01000224.1 GCF_008369065.1 Streptomyces apricus
GCCCTCTCCGTCCCCGGCCCCGGTCCCGTCCTCGTACCCGTACCCGTTCCCGCTCGGGCGGTGGCGGAGCACGATCGACTGCTCGACGAGCCGTTCGAGCAGGACCGCGATCCGTACGGCGGGCAGCGGGCCGCCGGAGCAGACCTCCTCGGCGGCGGACAGGTCGAAGCCGCCGCTGAACACGGAGAGCCTCGCCCACAGCAGCCGCTCCAGGGGCGCGCACAGCTCGTGGCTCCAGCCGATGGCCGTCCGCAACGTGCGGTGCCGCACGGGTCCCTCGCCCGGACCCGACGCCAGCAGGTCGAGCGGGGACGGCAGCCGCTCGCCGAGCCGTTCGTCGAGTTCGGCGAGGGAGAGGTCGCAGAGGCGGGCCGCGGCCAGCTCGATGGCCAGCGGGATCCCGTCGAGCCGGCGGCAGACGGCGGCGACCGCGCCGGTGGAGTCCTCGTCGAGGACGAAGCCGGGGCACGCCTCGGCGGCCCGCTGGGCGAACAGATCGACGGCGTCACCGTCCTCCGCCCGGTCGTCCGTCCGGTCCTCCGTCCGGTTGTCCGCCTGGCCCTCGCCCCGGTCCTCCGCCCGGCCGTCCGCCCGGTCCTCCGCCCGCGCGGGCCCCGCTCCGGTCGGTGGCCGGGTCGGGGCGGTGCCGTCCCGTACCGGCAGTGGGGCGACCGTCACGCACACCTCGGACGGCAGGCCCAGCTGCTCCCGGGTGGTGGCCAGGAACCGCAGCCCGGGGGCGGCGGGGAGCAGCGCGCGGACGAGGCCGGCGCAGTCGGGCAGCACGTGTTCGCAGGAGTCGAGGACGATCAGCGCCTCCTTGTCCGCCAGCCACTCGGCGAGCACCTCGGTCACCGGGGACGTCGAGCTGTCGGCGAGCCGCAGCGCCTCGACCACGGCGAAGCCCACCAGGCCCCGGGCCCGCAGCGGTGAGAGTTCCACGAACCAGACGCCGTCCCGGTACCGGTGGGAGGCGCGGCGGGCGGCCCGCAGGGCGAGCCGGGTCTTGCCGACGCCGCCGGTCCCGGCGAGCGTCACCAGCCGCCCGTGCCCCGCGGCCGGGTCCAGGAGCGCGTCGAGCCGTTCCCGTTCCCGGGGCCGGCCGACGAAGCTCCGCTCCTCGGGCGGCAGGTTCCCCGTCCGCCCCTGCCCCGCCCTGTTCTCCGGCACGGCAAAGCC
>NZ_VDFC01000225.1 GCF_008369065.1 Streptomyces apricus
GGCGGCGGGGTCGATGTCGGCCGCGTGCAGCTCGGCCCCGGGCAGCGCGGCGACGAGCGCGGCGCCCACCGCCCCCGACCCGCAGCACAGGTCGACCACGACCGGCGCCCGGGGAGCGAGCCGCACGGCGGCGGGGGCGATGTCGGCCGCGTGCAGCTCGGCCCCGGGCAGCGCGGCGACGAGCGCGGCGCCCACCGCCCCCGACCCGCAGCACAGGTCGACCACGACCGGCGCCCGGGGAGCGAGCCGCACGGCCTGGCGGACCAGGAACTCGGTACGCCGCCGGGGCACGAACACACCGGGTTCGACCGCGATGCGCAGCCCGCTGAACTCGGCCCAGCCCAGCACGTGCTCAAGGGGCCGGCCGGCCGCACGGAGGTCCACCATCGCGGTGAGTTCGGCCGGGGTGCGGGCGGTGGAGAGGATCAGTCGCGCCTCGTCCTCGGCGAAGACACAGCCGGCGGAGCGGAGCGCGGTGACGACATGATCGTAAGAAGGTGGCATGGAAGCCGGGAGCCTTTCGGAAGCCGAAGGGCACTCCTGGGATCACCTGCTGCCGGTGAGGTCCTGGTACGGGAGCACCCGAGCTGACACAGCGGTAATGGGGCTCACCTCCTCGGTCCGGCACGGCTGGGGCGGTCCGCAGCCGGACGGCAACATTACACGGCCGCACCCGCCGGCAGGGCTGCCGGTCGCCCGCCGCGACCGGTGGTTGTAGTGTGCAACCGCTACAGGGAGGACAGACCGTGAGCGCAGCCGACGAGACGGACGAGGGCGACGAGGCCGTCGAGACCATCCACCACGAGATGACCGCCTTCGCGCGGCGCGCCCGCGCCTCGGCGGGCCGGATGCACCCGGAGCTGTCCCTGGTCTCGTACACGCTCCTCGGGCACCTGGAGGGGAGCGGCGGCTGCCGCGCCACCGACCTGGCCGCCCACTACGCCCTCGACAAGTCGACGGTGAGCCGCCAGGTGTCGGCCCTCGAAGGCGCCGGGCTGATCGCGCGGCGCGCCGACCCGCAGGACCAGCGCGTACAGGTGCTGGACCTCACGCCGGCCGGGCGGGAGATCCTCGCCCAGGTGACCGCGCGCCGCCGGGACGCCTTCCGCGCCCGTCTGGAGGGCTGGCCCGAGGACGACCTGCGGCGGTTCGCGGCGTACCTGCGG
>NZ_VDFC01000226.1 GCF_008369065.1 Streptomyces apricus
TCAGATGTGTATAAGAGACAGGGTGGGACGCACGGGTACGACCTCCTGCTGGCCGACGTCGTTGTGGCCGTGTTCGGTTGCCCGAACGTAGAAGCAGGGGTCGGGTCAGGTCAATGACCTTGCGGGGGCGGTGCGCACTCCCGGTACCGAGTCGTGACCCGGCGTGTCCGTCGTGACCCGTTGCGCGGACTTCGTGACCCGTGGTGCCCGGCGTCCGCTCAGCCCTTCACCCACCGGTACTGCAGCTCCGGACGGCCGACCTGTCCGTACTGGGGACTGCGGCCGGCCCGCCCGGCGTCCACCAGGTGCTCCAGGTAGCGCCGGGCGGTGATCCGCGAGATGCCGACCGCCTCCGCCACGCCGGTCGCGGTCAGCCCCTCCGCGCTGTCGCGCAGGGTCCGGGTGACCCGCTCCAGGGTCGGCGCGCTCAGCCCCTTCGGCAGGGCGGCCGGGCCGGGCGCCCTGAGCGTGGCCAGCGCCCGGTCGACCTCGTCCTGGCCGCTGGCCTCGCCGGCCGAGGCGTGGAACTCGGCGTAGCGCACGAGCCGGTCCCGCAGAGTGGCGAAGGTGAACGGCTTGAGCACGTACTGCACCACCCCCAGCGACACGCCCTCCCTGACGACGGCCAGGTCGCGCGCGGACGTCACCGCGATGACGTCCGCGTGGTAGCCGGCGGCGCGCAGCGAGCGGGCCAGCTGCAGGCCGTGCACGTCCGGCAGGTGCAGGTCGAGCAGGAGCAGGTCCACGGGCGTGCGGTCCAGCGCCCGTCTGGCCTCCGCCCCCGTGTGGGCCTTGCCGACCGCGGTGAACCCGGGCACCCGCCCCACGTACAGGACGTGCGCGTCCGCCGCGACGGGGTCGTCCTCGACGACCAGGACATGGATGTCCTTGTGCGGCGCAGACGTGCTCATGGGGTGCCTCCGTACGGGGTGACCACGTGCTGCGGCCCGGACCCGGGCCTGGGCCCGGCTCCGGACCCGGACCCGGCGGGCTCGGAAGTGGTCCCGGCGGGGCCGGAACCGGAGCCGGGGCCTGTCTCCGGGGCGGTTGCGGTGGCCGCCGGGGCCGGCAGGGGCAGGCGGACCTCGAAGGACGCGCCGCCGCCGGGGCCCGTCGTCACCGTCAGGGTGCCCTC
>NZ_VDFC01000227.1 GCF_008369065.1 Streptomyces apricus
CTCCGGGGTGTGGTGGCGGGGAGCCGGAGGTGTCCGACAGCCTCAAGACGTTCGGGGAGGTGGTCAAGGCCTTCCGGAAGCGGGCCGGGCTCACGCAGGAGGAGTTCGCGCCGAAGGTGCGGTACTCCGCCCCGACCGTGGCCTCCATCGAGCAGGGACGCCGCTTTCCGCCGCCGGAGTTCGTGGAGCGGGCGGAGGAGGTGCTGGACGCGTTCGGGGCGCTCAGGGGAGCGGCCCGGCATGTGTCCCGGCGGCCCGGGCTGGCCAGCTGGTTCCGGCAGTGGGCCAGGCTGGAGGCGGAGGCGGTGAGCCTCTACACGTATGAATGCCGCCTGGTTCCGGGGCTGTTGCAGACTGAGGCGTATGCCCGGACGCTGTTCGTCAACCAGTTGCCGCCCCTCGGGGACGACCAGATCGAGGCCCAGTGGGCGGCTCGTGCGGAACGGCAACGGTTGCTGCGGGAGCGGCCGAACACCGCGTTCAGCTTCATCCTGGAGGAGCACTTGTTCCTCCGGCGCATGGGTGGGACGGAAGTGACGCGGGAGCTGGTCGACCACGTGATGGAGCTGGCAGAGCTGCGTAATGTCGAGATTCAGGTGATGCCGGTGGTGCGGCGGGCCCACGCCGGTCTGGACGGTTCGATGCAGCTGCTGGAGACGCCGGAGAACCGGTGGTTCGCATACAACGAGGGCCAGCGCGGCGGCCTGTTCGTCTCGGAGGCGAAAGAGATCAGCGTTCTCCACATGCGGTATGCCAGGATGCGGTCGCAGGCTCTCACCCTCGAAGACTCTCTGAGCCTGTTGCAGCGGATGCGAGGAGAGCTATGAGCATCACTGACCTGGCCTGGTTCAAGAGCAGCTACAGCAGCGGTGGCGATGGCGATTGCGTCGAGGTCGCCCTCTCCTGGCGCAAGTCCAGCTACAGCAGCAGCGGCGACGGCGACTGCGTAGAGGTGGCCGTAGCCATCCGCCCGGACGTCGTCCACGTTCGTGACTCCAAGATGCCGCGCGGGCCCCGGCTCGTTGTGTCGGCGGACACATGGGTCAGCTTTCTGGCGGGTGCAACCCGTCGCTGATGTCGGTCGTCCTACAGGTATAAGAACGTTGCGCGCGGGCACGTTGAAGCCCGTGGGGACATAGGGGGCAGGGGTACGG
>NZ_VDFC01000228.1 GCF_008369065.1 Streptomyces apricus
AGCCGGTGCCGGTCCGACCCCGGACCCGTCCCCCGTCCCGGTCACCGGACCGGCACCGGCTGTTACGGAACCGTAGACCCCGCTCCGGCCACCGCCCCGTCGCGCCGCACTATCCTCGGGCTGTCGCAGTCGTACGGGGGAGGGCGGCGTTTCGATGGAGAAACTCGGGCCCGCGGATCCGCACCGGATCGGCGCGTACCGGCTGCTGGCCAGGCTGGGCGCGGGCGGTATGGGCCAGGTGTACCTGGCGCGTTCCGACCGCGGACGGACGGTCGCGGTCAAGCTCGTACGCAGGGAACTCGCCGAGCAGGAGGAGTTCCGCGCCCGGTTCCGCCAGGAGGTGCGGGCGGCCCGGAGGGTGGGCGGGTACTGGACGGCGCCGGTGCTCGACGCCGACACCGAGGCGGCCGTCCCCTGGGTGGCCACGGGCTATGTGGCGGGGCCCTCGCTGGAGGAGGTCGTTGGCCACGACCACGGCGCGCTCCCGGAGCGTTCCGTACGGATCCTCGCGGCCGGCCTCGCCCACGCGCTCAAGGACATCCACGCGGCCGGGCTGATCCACCGCGACCTCAAGCCGTCGAACGTCCTCGTCACGATCGACGGCCCGCGCGTCATCGACTTCGGTATCGCCCGCGCCCTGGAGACGGTCGCCGACGCCGGTCTCACCCGCACCGGCGCCGTCGTCGGCTCGCCCGGCTTCATGGCCCCCGAGCAGGTCCGCGGCGACCGGATCACCCCCGCGTGCGACGTCTTCTGCCTGGGCTCGGTCCTGTCGTACGCGGCCACCGGGGCCCTGCCGTTCGGTTCGGCCGGCAGCGGCGGGCACGCCCTGATGTTCCGCATCGCCCAGGAGGAGCCGGACCTGGAAGGGGTCCCGGAGGGCATCGCCGACCTCGTCCGGCAGTGCCTGCGCAAGGACCCCGCCTCCCGCCCGACCCTCGACGACATCCTGCGGCGCACGGGGGCGGAGGACACGGTCTCGGACGGCCGCAGCCGCGACCCCTGGCTGCCGGGCATGCTGGTCGCCCAACTGGGCCGCCACGCGGTCCGCCTCCTGGACACGGAGGACCCGGACGTCTCGTCCGGCCCCGAGGCCCGTCCGGCGTCCACCCCCACAGCCCGTCCGGCGTTTGAGGACAAAGG
>NZ_VDFC01000229.1 GCF_008369065.1 Streptomyces apricus
CCCGTCAGATCCGCGCGCGTCACGGCCCTCGCCGCCTGCGCCGCCGTCTCCCTGCTCGCGGCGGGCTGCACGAGCTCCGACGACACCGGCGCGGACGCCACCACGGCGGGCAAGGCGGGCGGTGCGGGGATCAAGGTCGCCCTGATCACCCACAGCGCGCCCGACGACGCGTTCTGGGAGCGCGTGCGCAAGGGCGCCGAGGCGGCGGCCGGCAAGGACGGCATCGAACTGTCCTACAAGAGCGACCCCGACGCCGCGGGCCAGGCGAAGCTGGTGCGCGAGGCGGTCGCCGACAAGGTCGACGGCATCGCGCTGACCCTGGCCAAGCCGGAGGCGATGAAGGGCGCGGTCGCCGCGGCCAGGGCGGCGGGCATCCCGGTGGTCGGCCTCAACTCCGGTATCGACGCCTGGAAGCCGACCGGCCTGCTGCAGTACTTCGGCCAGGACGAGAGCGTCGCGGGCCGGGCCGTCGGCGACAAACTGGACGCGCTGCGCTCCAAGCACGCCCTGTGCGTCATCCACGAGCGGGGCAACGTGGCCGTGGAGGCCCGCTGCGCCGGGGTGAAGAAGACCTTCGGCGGCCGGACCGACCTGCTCTACGTCGACGGCACCGACTCGGAGGCCCTGACCGACTCCGTGGCCGCCGCGCTGCGCCAGGACCCGACCATCGACGAAGTGGTGATGAACGGTGCCCAGTTCGCCCTGGAGGCCGTCGAGTCGGTGAAGGACGCGGGCAGCAAGGCCGAGATCGCCACGTTCGACCTCAACGACGACATCGTCAAGGCCGTCCAGCGCGGGGACGTGCAGTTCGCCGTCGACCAGCAGCCCTACCTCCAGGGGTACCTGGCCGTGGACGCGTTCTGGCTGTACGAGACCAACGGCAACGTCAGCGGCGGCGGGGAGGAACCCGTGCTCACCGGACCGGCGTTCGTCACCAAGGACAACGTCGCCTCGATCGCGAAGTACGCGGCCGGCGGGACCCGCTGAGGTGCCGCGCGGGACCGCTCCGGTGGTGGTCGTCTTATAACGGCGACGACAAGGTTTGGGGTACTCACGGTGCGTACGGTCACTTGTACGGATAGCATCCTGCGCACCGCTGTGTGTAACAGACACCCGGTCACCCGCCGTTCTCCCC
>NZ_VDFC01000023.1:0-20634 GCF_008369065.1 Streptomyces apricus
GGGTTGGCGCTGGTGGGGACGGTGCTGTTGGCCACGGGCTGAGGGTGTCTGTGGGCTCCGCCCGGGTGTGGTGGTTCGCCGACTGCGGGTGCGTCGTGGCTGGTCGCGCAGTTCCCCGCGCCCCTTTCGGGGCGCCCTTCGGCCGACGCGGTTTTGGAGGGCGGGTCAGGAGTCTGTGTGTATGTCTTCCATCGCCTGTAGGGATGCGATGGTTTCTGCGTCCAGGGTCGACAGGGCCAGGAGTTGTTCGGGGGTTACTCCGTCGGGGATCGGGACCGGTGGCGGTGTCCTGAGCGGGGGCTGCCAGCCGTCGCCGGGGGTCCAGCGGCGCACGACACGGGCCGGCGCCCCGGCCACCACCGCGTGGTCCGGCACGGCACCGCGCACCACCGCGCCGGCCGCCACCACCACGTTGCGCCCGATCCTCGCCCCCGGCAGGATCACCGCCCCCGTGCCGATCCAGCAGCCGGGCCCGATCTCCACCGGCTCCATCCGCGGCCACTGCTTGCCGATGGGCTCCTGCGGGTCGTCGTACGAGTGGTTCGTGGACGTCACGTACACATAGGGCCCGAAGTAGCAGTCGCTGCCGATCGTCACCGTCGTGTCGGCGATGACGTGGCTGCCGCGGCCCAGGACGACCCCGTTGCCGATGCGGAGTATGGGCTCGGGGCCGAGGTCGAGGTCCGGCATCAGCCCGGCGGTCAGCGTGACCTGCTCGGCGATGATGCAGTGGTCGCCGAGGTGGATCCACGGCTCCCCGAAGACCGTGCCCTGCGGGAAGGCGAGCCTGGTGCCCTCCCCCAGCGCGCCGAAGCGCAGCCGTCCGGGCCGCTCGGCGGTCACCGCGCCGGTCCGCTGCACCCAGGCCCAGCCCGCGTGGACGGCCCGCTGCACGAGGCGGCCGCGCCGGGACGAGAACGTGTTCTTGCTTCTGGGCATCCGCTCACCGTACTCAGCGGCGCGCCCGCCCAAGAGTTCGCGGAGCTGTGATCTTCGCCCCACCGCCGCCTCCGGTCCGCCCGTGCGTGCGTCCGCCGCACGGCACCTCACCCGCGGCGGATGATGCGCGCCCGGCCCGGCAGGGGTCCGCTGGCGGCATGACCCGGTACCCCGTCCTGCATCCCGTCGGCACCGCGCGACGCCTGGCGCGGTTCGCGCTGGGGGTGGCCGCCGGCGCCGCCGACGCGCTGATCCGCGGGGTGACGGCCGCGGTCGTCGAGCGCCTGGACCTGGACGACCTGGTGTCCCGCGTCGACGTGAACCGGGTGGCGGACCGGATCGACGTCGACCGGATCGCCGTCCGCGTGGACGTGGACCGCGTGGCCGACCGCGTCGACGTGAACCGGGTCGCCGACCGCGTCGACGTCGACCGCGCGGCCGGCCGCGTCAGCGTGGACCTGGTGATCGGCCGTGTCGACCTGGACCTGGTCGCCGACCGGATCGACGTCGACCGGGTCGCGAGCCGCCTCGACCTCGGCGCCGTGCTCGCCCGGCTCGATCTGGCCGGGCTCACCAAGGACGTGCTGGAGGAGATCGACCTCGGGCGGATCGTCCGCGACACGGGCGGCGGGGTGGCCGCGGAGACCGTCGACGGGTTCCGGGCGCGGAGCATGCGCGCCGACCGGACGGTCAACCGCTTCACCGACCGCCTGCTGCACAGATCCGACGGGTCCCCGCCATGACGGGAGCGGAGCGGGACCCCGCCCCGGACGCGACGCGGGCCCCGGCGCAGGACACGGCGGGGCTCGTGACACGGGCCCTGGCCGCCCTGGTCGACTCCTGCGTCGTGGCCGGTCTCGGTCTCGCCGTCCACCTCGGGGCCGCCGCCCTGCGCGTGCTCGTCACCGGCCCGCCCTTCCGCCTGCCCGACCCGCCGCTGTGGCTGTCCGGCGCGTGCGGGTGGGCCATCGCGCTGCTCTACCTCGCCGGCAACTGGACGCTGACCGGGAGGACTTCGGGCGACCGGCTGCTGGGCCTGCGGGTCACGGGCCGCTCGGGCCGGCTCCTGGGGGTCCCGCGTGCCCTGACGCGGGCGGCGCTGTGCCTGGTGTTCCCGCCGGGACTGCTGTGGGTCCCGCTGAGCAGGCGCCGCGCCTCGGTCCAGGACCTCGTCCTGTCCACCGTCGTCCGCTACGAGCACGCCGAGCGCCGCACGCACCAGGAGCGGTAGGGCCGGGTAGGGCCGGGTAGGGCCACCGCGACCGCCCGTGGCCTCGGGCCTGCCGCGGCCCCGGGCCTCCCGTGGCCTCAGGCCTGCGGACTGGCCGCCGTGGCCTGCCGCTGCCGGCGGGGCAGCAGCGCCGCGGCGCCCAGTCCGCCGAGGCCGATGAAGGCCAGTGTGCCCAGCCGAGGTTGGACACGCTGCGGGACAGCCCCGAGATCTCCCCCTGCCGCTCCTCGCCGAAGCTCGACTGGACCACGTTGACCGACGGGGTGAGCATCACGCCGCACCCCAGCCCGATGAGGAGCAGTCCGGGTGTGGACGCCCAGGCGCTCTGCGAGCCCGAGGCCAGCGCGATGAGCAGGCAGATCCCGCAGACCGTGCCGGCGAAGCCCGTCATGATGAGCGCCCGCTGCGACCACCGCTCCACCAGGCGCTCGGCGGCGAGCGACGACGCGAGCAGGCCGAGCGTGGCCGCGGTGAAGATCACACCGGTCTCTATCGCGTCGTACCCGCGCACCACCTGGAGGTAGGCGGCCACCACGAACGACACCCCCATCAGCATCAGCCACTGGGCGTGCTGGGTGACGAGCCCGAGGTTGGACGTGCGGTCGTGGAACAGGCTGATCGAGAACAGCGGTTCGCGGCCGGACCGCTCCTTCGCGCGCACCCAGCGGAAGAGCCACATCAGGACGAGCGCGCCGAGCGCCAGCAGGCCCGCCGTCAGCCAGCCGTTGTCGTCGGCGGCCAGGATGCCCAGGACGACCAGGACCAGACCGGCCGCGGACAGGACCGCCCCGCCGGCGTCGAAGTGGCGGTCCGGTTCGGGGGGCAGGGGGTCCCGGACGTGCCGGCTCAGCGCGATGATCMCCGCGACCACGGCCGCCTGAAAGACAAAGGCGGCCCGCCAGCCGATCGCCGAGGTGATGAGCCCGCCGATCAGCGGGCCGGCCGCCGCGCCGACGCCGCCCAGCGCCATCACGGTCCCGAACGCCTTGGCCCGGGAGGTCAGGTCGGTGAACAGGAGGGTGGTGAGGATGTAGACGGGCGGGATGAGCAGGGCCGTGCCGACCCCCTGCAGGAGGGAGTAGCCGAGGCCGAGGACGACGAGTCCCGGGGCGAGCGCGCTGAGCACCGCGCCCGCGCCGTAGACGGTGAGACCGGCGAGGAAGCAGCGCTTGCGGCCGTAGCGGTCGGTCAGTTTGCCGCCCGGGATCATGAGTGCCGCCATCGTCAGCAGGAAGAGCGTGATCACGGTCTGCACGCCCTGGACGGTGGTGTCCAGGTCCTCGCTGATGTCGTTGATCATCACGTTCATGTTGGAGCCGGCGTAGCTGCAGATGAACTGGGCGAGGGCGAGCGGGGCCAGGACGCGTCGCGCGATGCGCCGCGGCTGTCCCGAGGGCCCTGCTCCGGCGGGTGTGGGCGGCATGGCCATGTCGGCTCCCGGACGTTCGGATGCGGATATGGTCGGCGGCGGCCGATCGCCCGTCATCACCCTTGCGAGGTGACGACGGGCGCGGGCGCGCCGCAGTAGAAGTCGTGGACGGAGGACCGGGCGGAGGGCCGCGATGCCAGGTGACGGGAAGAGCGCTTCGAAGGTCCTGCCCGGGCTGCGCACGCTCACGGGCTACCGGCGGGAATGGCTCGCCAAGGACGTCGTCGCGGGGGTCGTCCTCACCACGCTGCTCGTGCCGCAGGGCATGGCGTACGCGGAACTGGCGGGCCTGCCCGCGATCACCGGCCTGTACACGTCCGTGCTGTGCCTGCTGGCGTACGCCGTGTTCGGTCCGTCCCGGATCCTGGTGCTCGGCCCGGACTCCTCGCTGGGGCCGATGATCGCCGCGACGGTACTGCCCCTGATCGCCGCGGGCGGGGACAGCGGACGGGCCGTGGCGCTGGCCTCGGTGCTCGCCCTCATGGTCGGGGCGATCACGCTCCTGGCGGGGGTGGCCAGGCTCGGCTTCATCGCCGACCTGATCTCCAAGCCGACGATGATCGGCTACATGAACGGCCTGGCCCTGACCATCCTGATCGGCCAGCTGCCGAAGCTCTTCGGGTTCGGGACCGACGCCGACGGACTGGTCGACGAGGCGCGCGCCTTCGTGCAGGGGCTGGCCGACGGGGAAGCCGTACCCGCGGCGGTGGCCGTGGGAGGGACCGGCATCGTGCTGATCCTGCTCCTGCAGCGGCTGCTGCCGAAGGTGCCCGCGGTCCTCGTCATGGTCCTGCTGGCGATCGCCGCGACCTCCCTCTTCGACCTGGGCCGGCACGGCGTCGGTCTGGTCGGCGAACTGCCGCGGGGCTTCCCGCCGCTGACGGTCCCCGACATCCGGTGGAGCGACGTCGGCCCGCTCTTCGTCGGCGCCCTCGGGATCGCGCTCGTCTCGCTCGCCGACACCATCTCCAACGCCTCGGCGTTCGCCACCCGCACGGGACAGGAGGTCCGCGGCAACGAGGAGATGGTCGCGATCGGCACGGCGAACGTAGCGGCCGGACTGTTCCAGGGCTTCCCGGTCAGCACGAGCGGGTCGCGGACGGCGGTGGCCGAGCGGGCCGGTGCCAGGACCCAGCTCACGGGCGTCGTCGGCGCCGGTCTGATCGTCCTGATGCTGGTGCTGCTGCCGGGGCTGTTCCGCAACCTGCCGCAGCCCGCGCTGGCCGCGGTGGTCGTCACGGCGTCGCTGTCGCTGGCCGACCTCTCCGGGACGGTGCGGCTGTGGCACCAGCGCAAGGCGGAGTTCTTCCTGTCGATCGCCGCCTTCCTGGGCGTGGCCCTGCTCGGTGTGCTGCCGGGGATCGCGGTCGCGGTCGGCCTGTCGATCCTCAACGTGTTCCGGCGGGCCTGGTGGCCGTACAACACCGTGCTGGGACGGGTGCCGGGGCTGGCGGGCTTCCACGACGTCCGCTCCTACCCGCAGGCCGAGCACCTGCCCGGGCTGGTGATCCACCGCTTCGACGGCCCGCTGTTCTTCGCCAACGCCAAGGCCTTCCGCAACGAGGTGACCCGGCTGGCCCTCGCGGAGCCGCCGCCCGTCTGGGTGCTGATCGCGGCCGAGCCGGTGACCGACGTGGACACCACGGCGGCCGACGAGCTGGAGGAGCTGGACGAGGCGCTCGACGAACGGGGCGTGAGCCTGGTGTTCGCCGAGCTCAAGGACCCGGTGCGGCGCAAGATCGAGCGGTACGGGCTGACCCGCTCCATCGATCCGGAGCACTTCTTCCCGACGGTCGAGGCCGCGGTCGCCGCCTTCCGCGAGCGGACCGGCGCCCGGTGGACGGCGCCGGACCCGCCGGTGCCGGACGTGACGGCGACCGAACGCTGAACGGCCCGCGGTCCTCGCAGACTCAGGTGCTCGGCCGCCGGCCGGTCCTCAGCCGTCGGCCGGTCCCACCGCGAAGACGTGCGTGCCCCACGCGTCCAGGTCCACGAACAGGCCGGGACCGCTCAGCTCGGCACCGGAGCGCAGGTGGCGGGCCCCGTCGAGCAGCCCGGTCAGGGGCAGGTCGCCGGCGCCCAGGTCGGACCACGGCAGCCGCACCCTCGCCTGGGCCGGCTGCCCGGAGAGGTTGACCACCGTCAGGAAGCGTCCCGCGCCGCCCGACCAGCACCAGGCGAGCAGGTTCCGGTACGAGCCGTTGTCCGGCCAGCCCTCGCAGTCCAGGAGCCGCCACCGCCCGGTGCGCATGCCGCTGCGGTGGACGGCGGCCAGCAGCCTCTCGTGGAAGGCGCGCAGTTCGCCGTCCGGCGTCTCCTCGGGCCGCCGGTCCAGGAAGACCGGCAGCTGGACGCGGCGGCCGGTGAACTGCCCCTCGTACCACAGGGTCGCCCCGGGCAGCGTGGCGATGACGACCGCGGCGGCCCGCTCCTTCGCGGGCTCCATGGTGTGCGCGGCGCGCGGCTCGTCGTGGTTCTCCAGGAACCGCACGAGCCGGCGCTGGTAGTCCTCGTCCGCCGCCAGGTGCCGCCGTACGGATCCGGCGTCCTCGTGCAGCAGCCGGTCGTAGAGCCGCTTGTCGTAGCAGAAGTCGAACCCCTGGCGCTGCAGCTCCCATTCGAGGTCCCAGTACGCCTCGGCGACGAAGACCATGCCGGGGTGCCGGCGCCGTACGCCCGACATGACCTCGGGCCAGAACTCCCCGACGGGCCGCGGGCCGGCCCGCTCCCCCCAGGTCCGGGCGAAGACGTCGTTCGTCATCAGCATCGCCATGTCGCAGCGGACCCCGTCGCACAGGTCGCCGATCCGCGTCAGCACGTCCGTGGTGGCCGCGCGCAGGGCGGGCTCGAACGCGTTGAGCTGGACCACGTCGGGCCAGGGCGGGAAGAAGGGGTCGCGGCCGCGGGCCAGGACGTGGTCCCCGACCGGGAGGTAGCCGGCCGGATCGGCGCGCAGCTCGTCCGCGGTGCCCCGCACGAAGTACTCCGGGTGGGTGAGGGTCCAAGGGCTGTCCGGCGCCACGTGGTTGGGCACGTAGTCGAGGAGCAGCCCGATGCCGCGGCCGGCGAGTTCGGCGCGCGCGGCCGCGAGCCCCTCCGTCCCGCCGAGCGCCTCGTCGGCCTCGTAGCGGCGGATGCAGTACGGCGAGCCGGCGATCTCGTCCTCGCGGATGCCGGGCACGGCCCGGCCGAAGGCGGCCGTCAGCGACGGGTCCCGCAGCGCGATCTCCCGGCCCTGCGGGCTGCGTTCCCACACGCCCATGAGCCAGACGGCGTCGACGCCGTGCGGGGTGACCTCGTCCCAGGCGTCCTTCGGCACGTCGGCCAGTCCCCCGCGCCGGCCGGTGCGGCGCTGGACCTCAAGGAGCCAGACCCGCGTGTTGACCTCGTGGACGACGGGCTGTGCCGGGAGCTCGGTCATGGTGTCCCTCTCCTGCCTGGCTGCCTGCCCGGCTTCCTGTTCCGCCCGGCTTCCCGTTCCGCCTGGCTTCCTTCGGAATACGCCAGTCTGTCCCGTCCCCTCGCCGCACGCCTCACCTCCCACGGGTGACGCGGACCGGCCCGGCGGGCGGCTGGATGGAGGACGGCCGCATCGAAGGGAGCTGACATGGTCAGGATCGGGCCTGTGCAACTGCTGACGGTCGAGTTCGGACCCGACGCGAAGTTCGAGGGAAGGATCGTCGACGAACTCGGGGCTCTGGACCGGGGCGGCCACGTCCGCGTGCTGGACCTGCTCTTCGTGCAGAAGGAGACGGACGGCGGCCTCGTCACGCTGGACTACCAGGCGGAGGGCATGGGGCAGACCGTCGCCGCGCTGCTCGGCATCCCGCGCGACGTGCTGCAGGACGCGGAGGCGGACTTCCCCTCCCTCACCGAGGGCAACGCCTTCGGTCTCTCCCTGGACGACATCAGGGACATGGCACAGCAGCTGGACCCCGGGACCGCGGCGGGGTTCGTGCTGCTCGAACACGTCTGGGCGCGGGATCTGAGGGCCGCCGTCCGGGAGGCGGGCGGCGTGCCCGTCGCGGAGGGCTTCCTCACCGAGGAGTCCCTGGGCCTGGTGGTCGCCGAGATCACCGAGGCCGTCGTCCGGCTGGAGGAAGAGGCCGCGCAGAACACCCCCGAAGGCCGGGCGTCCGGCCGGAACACCAGGAGGTCCCGATGACCGATCTCGTCGTACTGGGCTTCTCCGACAAGGAGAAGGCCGAATCCGTGCTGCGCCTGTCGAAGGAACTGTCCAAGCAGGAACTCCTCGACCTGGAGGACGCCGCGCTCGCCTGGCGGACCCCGGAGGGCAAGATCCACGTGCGCCAGTCCTTCAGCCCCACCGCGCACGGGGCGGCCGGGGGCGCCCTGTGGGGCACGCTCTTCGGCATGCTCTTCCTGATGCCGGTGTTCGGCGCCGCGGTCGGCTCGGCCACCGGGGCGCTCGCCGGGAAGCTCACGGACGTGGGGATCAACGACGCCTTCATCAAGGAGATCGCCGGCACGCTGGAACCGGGCAGGGCAGCCGTCTTCGCGCTGGTCCGGCGCTCGACGCCCGACCGGGTGCGTGAGGCGCTGCGTCCCTTCGGGCCCACCGTGCTGCGCACGTCGCTGACGAAGGAGCGCGAGGAGGAACTGGTCGCCACCCTGCAGGGGTGAGCACCCCCGCACCGCCCGGGCGAACTTCACCCGGGTGAGATTGTGGCCCGCACCGGTCCGCGGCTCCCCGGTGCGGGCCACACTCTCGTCTGGCGCACATCCACCGTGCTCCGGGAGCGAGGTGCCGTCGATGGACGGACGGACGGAACGGCGACGCCCCCCGGGCGCGCGGGGTGCCGGGGAGCCCCTCACGTCCCGTCCCGGCGTGCCGCCGCTGCCGACGTGGCTCGTCCCGCGGCCCCGGCTGACGGACCGCCTCGCGGGCGGTGTGCTGAAGCCGCTGACCGTGGTCGTGGGCCCGGTGGGCGCCGGCAAGTCGGCGCTCGCGGTGGRGTGGGCGCACACCCGGCGGGCGCCGGGCCCGGTGGCCTGGGTCACCTGCGACGGCGCGGAGGAGCGGCCCGACGTCTTCTGGCCGCGGGTGCTGGCGGCGCTGCGGGAGGCCGGCGTCGACCTGCCGTCCCTGCCGCCGGCCTTCCTGCCCCCGCCCCTGCCGGACCGGGGCACCCTAAGGGCTCCGGCTCCGACCACCGCCACCGCCGACGGCGACGGTTCCGCCCCGGGCCGGAACGGCTCCGCCCGAACCTGGCCGGGCCCTACGGGGACCGACCTTACGGAGGCCGGTCCTGCGGGGACCGGCCCTGCGGGGACCGGTATCCCCGGCTCCGGTCCCGATGGCTCCGGTGGGCCCGCGCCCGACCCCGCCGACTCCGGGCCCGCCGGCTCCGGGCCCGCCCACTCCCGCAGGCCCGAGCCGGGTCCCGCCAGCCCCGGACCCGGCTACGGCGACACGGCCCGCGGAGCACGTCCGGCCTCGGGCGGCGTCGCCGCAGGCGCCCCGGCCACGAGTGGCACGTACGACGGGAACGGGACCACCGAGCCCGGCGATACGGCCCGCAGGGGACGTCCGACCCCCGGCACCGTCGCCCCGGCCACGAGCAGCGCGTACGACGCAACCGGAACCGTCGCCCCCGGCAGTACGGCCCCCGGAGCCGTCGCCGCAGGCGCCCCGGCCGCGGGCGGCGTGCCGTACGACGGGGGCGGGGCTGGGCCGGTGGGCCAGACCGGTTCGGCAGGCCGTGGTGGTGTGCTCGTCGGGATTCCGTTGGAGGACGCCCACTTGGCCGGTGCCCCCGCGCCGCACGGTTTTCCCCCGGCGGGGGCGCCGGCCGGCCCGGCGGCCGGGCAGCCGCTGCTGGTGGCCGCCCTCGCGGCGGCCCTGGCCGCGCGCGAGGAGCACGTCGTCCTCGTGCTGGACGACTTCCAGCCGGAGAGCGGCTCGCCGGTCGCCGAAGGCGTGGCCCGCCTGCTCAGGCACGCGGCCCCCGCGCTGCGGCTGGTCGTGGTCGCGCGCCGGGACCCTCCCCTGCACCTGCACCGGCACCGGCTGGCCGGCGACCTCACCGAACTGCGTACCGGGGACCTCGCCTTCGACGACCGCGAGACGGCGGCGCTGCTGGCGCAGCACGGTGTCGAGGTGCCCCGGGCGTCGGTGAACGTGCTGCGCGAGCGCACGGACGGATGGGCGGCCGGTCTGCGGCTCGCCGCGATGTCGATGGAGGGGCGCCCCCATCCCGAGCGGCTCGTCGCGCAGTTCGCGGGCGAGGACGAGGCGATCGTCAGCTACCTCGTCGAGGAGGTCCTGGACGGCCAGCCGCCGGCCGTGCGCCACCTGCTCCTGACGACCAGTGTGCTGGACCACCTGAACGCCGAGCTGGCCACCCGGCTGGCCGGGCAGGAGTCCGGCCGGCACTTCGCCGCGCTCGTCGAGCAGAACTCCTTCCTCCAGCACGTCGGTCACGGGTGGTACCGGTGCCACCGAATGTTCTGCGACGTCCTGCGGGTACGGCTGCGGCACGAGGCGCCGGACCTGGTGCCCGACCTGCACGGCCGGGCGGCCGAGTGGCTGGGCGAGCACGGGCTCCTCGCCGAGGCCGTGCGGCACACCCTGGACGCGGGCGACCGGGACCGGGCCGACCGGCTCGTCGTGCACCACCTGGCGATCGGGCAGGTGCTCGGGCTGACCGCCTCGCGGTTGCCCCTGGACCGGCTGACGCGCCCCCGCGCCGACCCGGCGGCGCGGCCCGGGCGGCCCCCGGGCCCCGAGTCCGCGCTGGTCGCCGCGGCGGCGGCGCTGGCCCGCGGCGAGGGCCCGGCCTGCGCGGAGAGCCTGGTGCTGGCCGACCGGCTGATCGGTGAACTGCCCGACGGGGAAACCCCCGGCGGCGCCGACCGGATCGCCCGGTGCCGGCTGTCGCACGCGGTGATCCGTGCGACGAGGGACCGCCCCCGGCACCCGGCCGCGGCCCGCACCGCGGCGGCGGACGCCGAGCACCACTTCTCACTGCTCCCGCGCGCCCTGCGGGAGGAACGGCCCGAGCTGACGGCGCTGACCCTGTCGGTCCTCGGCCGGGCCGAGGTGCGCGACGGCGGGCTCAAAGCGGCCGAGGTGTCCCTGACCGCGGGGCTGAAGGCGGCCTGCGCCGCCGGCAACGGCGTACTGCGCCGGGACTGCCTCAGCGAGCTCGCGCTCCTGGAGGTGCTGCGCGGGCGCTTCCGGGCCGCGGACCAGTTCGCCGCGCACGCCCGGCAGCCGCCGCTGCCGGCCTCCGCGGCGCCCGACCCGTCCCTGGCCGCCCTGCACGTCGTACGCGCCTGGGTCGCCCTCACCCGCTTCGACGCGGCGCGCGCCCGCGGTGAACTCGCGCGCGCGAACAAGGCGCTGCGCACGGTGCCCGACCCCTTCGTCACGGGCGCCGGGTCACTGGTCGCCGGGCTGATCACCGCGGTGGAGGGCGGCGCCGCCCGCTTCGAGGTCCCGGACGGCCTGCCCGGCGCGTGGGCGGACGGCCGGCTCGCCGAGGAGCTGCGGCAGACGGTGCGGCGCACGTGCGCGGCCTCGCTCGCCGAGGCCCGCGCCCATCCGCTCGCGGCGCGGCTGCCCGGCCCCCGTACCGCGCCGGAGCAGCCGCCGCGGGAGGAGCGGCCGCCGGTGGAGCAGCTCAGCGCGCGGGAACGCGACGTGCTGCGCCACCTGGCGCGGATGATGACGACGGAGGAGATCGCCGAGGAGCTGTACGTGTCGGTCAACACGGTGAAGACCCACCTCAAGAGCGTCTACCGCAAGCTCTCCGTGACCCGGCGTTCGGCGGCGGTACGGCGCGCCCGCGAGCTCGAACTGCTCTGACGCCCCTGCCGTCCTGCGGGCCACCGGCGGTCACAGGAGCCGCAGCCGCGCCGCCCGGTCGACGGCCGCCGCGCGCGACGACACCCCGAGTTTGCGGTAGACGGCCCGCACGTGGCTCTTCACCGTGTTGTGCGAGACGAAAAGCTCCGCGCCGATCTGCCGGAGCGGCACGTCCTCCTGGAGCCTGACCAGCACCGCGTGCTCACGTTCCGTCAGGAGGACGGCAGGCGACGCGGGGTCAGGGCGTCCGGCATCGGTTGCGGCTGCGGCTGTGGCGGGCGGCACGGCAGCCAGCGCCGCCGACGCCTCGTCCAGCAGCAGGTGCGTACTGCGGGGGTCGGGTGACGCGACCGCGATCTCCATGAGCGCGTCGGCGACCCACACCAGACAGGCGGTGACCACCGTGTCCGTGTCCCCGGCGGCCCGGTCCAGGGTCTGCAGCCGTCCCCGCAGCGTGGAGATCCGCCCGGGTTCCGGCCCGTCACAGGGTGTTCGTCTTCCTTCCCGTCCGGTGTTCAGCGCTGCAGGCATGTGACTCGCCTCCTCTACAGAGTGCGGAGGGCGGTACACAGCCACCGTGGGAGCTGGATCTTCGGACGGGAAGGGGGCCCGGGCCCATTTAGCCCAGATGCCGGACACCGTCTACGGCGCGTTGGGGGAGGCGGGATCCGCGCCGGGAGCACGCCCCTCGGGCAATCGGCGCACTTCCACCAGCTCCAGTCCGAGCGCCTGGATGCGGTCCAGGATCCCGTACAGCGCCGCCTGGTCGAGACGGGCACCGTGCAGGACGGTCTCCGGCGGGCTGACCGTGACCGTCAGCTCCGCGAAGGCGGACCGGAAGGCCTGGGAGACCCGGCCCTTGATGCGGATCTCGAAGTCGTCGCCCACCTGCCGCGCCTCGCCCCGCTCCGCTCCCGGGCGTTCCTCCGCCGTCCCCATGACACACCACCTCCGCCGCCGCAGCCGGGGTCCTCTTCAACCTTTTCAGGAACCGCGTGGTCCGCACATCACACAGGGTGGGTGACGGTGGCGGCCGATCCCGTACGCGCACGCGCACCGGGACTCATCCACAGCGGGTGAAGCCCGGCCCCGGGCACCGGCGGGATGCTCGTCCCTCCAGGACGGAGGTACTCGACATGGCCGAGCAGACATCCACAGGGCGGTCCCGGCAGGAATCCGCCGCGCCGGAACCGCGGATCAGGCCGCTGATGGTCGGCGGGGTCGTCTTCGCCGTCTGCATGATGGCGATCGTGGGCGCCTACCAGGTGTTCGTCGGCATGGGCGCGCTGATGGAGGACAACTTCTACACCCGGTCCAACGACTACCCGTACGACCTGAACGTCAATGTGTGGGGCTGGGTCCACCTGGGCTCCGGGCTCGTCGTCCTGGCCGCCGCCTTCAGCGTGTTCAAGGGCAAGACCTGGGCGCGCGTCGTGGGCATCACGGTCGCCGCGCTGAGCGCGATGGAGAACTTCTTCTTCACCCCGTACTACCCGCTCTGGTCGATGCTGATCATCGCGTTCGACGTGCTGATCATCTGGTCCCTGGCCACCTACGGGCACGCCCAGGCGCACAAGGTCTACGGCGCGCCGCTGTGAGTCCCGCCGCGGCCCCCGTACGCCGCCGTGCCCGTTCACCGGGTACGGCCGGGGGCCGCCGGCAGGGCCAGTCGCGCGATCCGGCGCCAGTCGGGCCGCGGCAGCGGACGCGGCGTCCCCGGCCGGTCGCGCGGCACCAGCACGGACAGCGCGCCCGGCCGTGCCTCGCAGCGCACGGGGACGCTCAGGAGCAGCGCCTCGCCGTCGACGCCGACGGGGATCCGCTCCCGGTCGGCGTCGACCACCACCTCCCGGGCGGTCACCCGGGTCAGGCCGGCGGCCCGGCGCCCGCGCAGCAGACCGGCGGCCTGGACGGCGCCGCTGACCTTGACGCCGACCACGCCCAGCTCGCCGCCGTCCATGCGGGCCCGGCGGCCGAGGCCCGCGATGTCCCCCGTGCCGTACGGGTTGTTGCTCACCAGCAGCGCCTGTGAGCCGCTCAGCGCCGTGTCGCCCGCCGTGGCGGCGAGGCGCGCGCCCTGGTGCCCGACGAGCAGGTCGGGGAGGAGTTCCAGGGTCGTACGGGTCTTGTCGTCGCGGTAGGACGGGCTCTGCACCACCTCGGCGTACGCCCCGAACGACACGTTGTTGACGAAGGGGTGCGGGCCCGCCCGGCCGAGGTCGACGCGGAGCAGCACCCCGTCGCGCAGGGCGTCCAGCGCCTTGGCCGGGTCCGCGCGGTCCAGGCCGAGGTCGAGGGCGAAGTGGTTGCGGGTGCCGGCGGGCACGACGAGGAAGGGGATGCCGAGCGAGGCGGCCACGTCGGCCACCAGGGCCTGGGTGCCGTCGCCGCCCGCCACTCCGAGCAGGTCGGCGCCCTCGGCCGCGGCCTTGCGCGCCAGTTCGGTCACGTCGACCTCGCCGGGGCCTTCCAGGAGCAGCACCCGTGCGCCCAGTGCCTCGGCCTTCTCCCGCAGCCCGAACCGTCCCACCTTGCCGCCGCCCGAACGCGGATTCATGATCAGCACCGGGTGCCGGACCCGTGGGGCGGGGTGCTCCGCCGTCCCGGCCGGTCCGTCGGAGCGCGGGAGGGCGCGCCGGCCCGCGCCGACCGCGATCACGAGCAGCGCACCGGCCAGCGCGGCGACCCACGCCAGGTGCGCCCTGGTGTACGCGACGACGATCCACACCGGCGCGGCCAGGGCCAGCAGGCCGGCGAGCAGGCGCCACGCGCCCCGGCGGGTGAGCACCCACCAGAGCGCCGCGGCCGTGACCGCCAGGCCGGCCAGTCCCACGGCCAGCAGGCCGAGGGTGCGCAGTCCCGCGAACACGACCAGTACCAGCACCGCCGCCGCACCGGCGGCCAGCGACGCGCGCGCCGACCACCGCTGACCCCGTGTTGTGGGTTCCATGGCGTCACGGTCGTCCGCGCCCCGGCGCGCCGCATCACCCCCGGCAGGGGATCCCGCAAGGGATCCAGCAGGTGACGCGGCGGATTCCGGCGGGGCGCCGGGCAGGCCGAGGCGGGTCCTGAGGAGGTCGTCGTGGGCCAGTACGTATCCGACGGCGATCCCGCCGGCGACGATCGCGAAGAAGCCGATGAGCCACGTCAGCACGGTGAAGACCGAGCCGAGCGGCCCGTACCGCTCGACGCTCAGTTCCAGCGAACGCGGCAGCCAGATCCCGGAGACGGCGGAGTACGCGACGACTCCGGCGCCGGTCAGCAGGGCGCCCGGCAGCAGCGGCAGCCAGGCCACCCGGCCGCCCAGCAGCAGGTGCTGCGTCCACCACCACATGAGGACCGCGGCGGCGAGCTGCAGGGGGATCCCCAGCGCGGGGCCGGCGCCGAACCCGCCGCGCAGCGTCCCCTGCAGCACCAGCACCGCGATCCACACGAGGAGCCACACCGCCCAGCGCCACGCCACCGTGCGCAGTCCGGACCGCGGCAGGTGCCAGGAGCGCTCGCACAGCCGCTGCAGCGCCCGGCTGAGGGCCGTGGCGGACAGCAGCGCCACCAGCACCCCGATCGCGCCCCAGGTCTGTGCCGTCTCGCCGCCCCGGTAGACCTCGTCGACCTGGGTCAGGACGGGGCCCGAGGAGCCCAGCTGGAGGCGCAGGGTCGCGACGAGCTCCCGGCGTACCGCGGGCGGGGTGAGGGACGCGATCGCGAGGAGCAGCGGCAGCGCGGCCAGGAAGGCCTGCGCCGCGAGCCGGGTCGCCATGTCGAGGATGCTCACGCTCACGAGCTGCCGGCCGATGCGGCCCGTCGACGACCTGGCGAGCCGCGTGAATCCCATGCGCGTGCCTTCCTGGCCCCGGGGCGACTGCTGGCACCTCACCCTGCGCGCGCCGGGGCGGCCGTGCCTCGCCCGGAGCGGGTGACACCGGCCCGCGCGGACCCGGCGGGCACGGACCCGGCGGGCCGGGCACGCCGGGCATCGCCTACCGTGCCGGTGTACCGACGACGAGGAGACGGTGATGGGCACAGGGGCGCTGGTCATGGGGTTTGGCGGCAAGGACCCGCGGGTGGATCCGGAGGCGTTCGTGTCGCCCACGTCCGTGGTGATCGGCGAGGTCACCCTGGGCCGGGGCGCGAGCGTCTGGTACGGCGCGGTGCTGCGCGCGGACGCCGGGCCGATCGTCGTCGGCGCGGACAGCAACGTGCAGGACAACTGCACGCTCCACGTGGACCCGGGGTTCCCCGTCACCATCGGGGAGCGGGTGTCGGTCGGGCACAACGCCGAGCTACACCCTTTCAAGCACCATCGCGTTGGCCAGACCCCCCGCCTCGCACATCGTCTGCAACCCGTACCGCGCCCCACGCTCCCGCATCGCGTGGACGAGGGTCGTCGTCAGCCGCGTCCCGCTCGCCCCGAGCGGATGGCCGAGCGCGATCGCACCCCCGTGGACGTTGACCTTGGCGAGGTCGGCCCCCGTCTCCTGCTGCCAGGCGAGCACCACACTGGAGAACGCCTCGTTGACCTCGAAGAGGTCGATGTCGTCCAGGGCCAGCGAGGCCCGGCGCAGCACCTTCTCGGTGGCCGGGACGACGCCGGTGAGCATCAGCAGCGGATCGGACCCGGTGACCGCGAAGCTGTGCAGCCGGGCCAGCGGCCGCAGACCGAGCCGGGCCGCCATCTCGCCGGAGGCGATGAGCACGGCCGACGCGCCGTCGTTGACCGGGCTGGCGTTGCCCGCGGTGACGTTCCAGTCGATCTGCGGGAAGCGCTCGCCGAAGGCGGGGTCGTAGTAGGCGGGCCTGAGTCCGGCCAGGACCTCCGTGCTGCTGCCCGGCCGCACGCACTCGTCGCGCGTCACCCCGTCGAGCGGCGCGACCTCGGCGTCGAACAGCCCGCCCTCCCACGCGGCCGCGGCCCGGCGGTGCGACTCCACCGCGAAGGCGTCCATCCGCTCCCGGGACAGCGACCACTTCGCCGCGATCAGCTCGGCGCTGATGCCCTGCGGCACCAGGCCCTCGGGATACCGCGCGGCCACCCCGGGCCCGAAGGGGTCCTTGCCCTCGGGCACGTTCGACCACATCGGCACCCGGCTCATGGACTCCACCCCGCAGGCCACGACCAGGTCGTACGCCCCCGAGAGGACGCCCTGCGCCGCGAAGTGCACGGCCTGCTGGGAGGACCCGCACTGGCGGTCCACCGTCGTGGCCGGCACCGCGTCGGGGAAGCCCGCCGACAGGACGGCGTACCGGGTGGTGTTCATGGCCTGTTCGCCGACCTGGTCGACCGTGCCGCCGATCACGTCGTCGACGAGGGCGGGGTCGACGCCGGATCGCTCGACGAGCGCACGGAGGGTGTGGGCGAGGAGTTCCACGGGATGGACGTGGGCGAGCGCACCGTTCGGCCTGCCCTTGCCGATCGGGGTGCGTACGGCTTCGACGACGACTGCGTCACGCATGGTCTGGCCCCTCGGAGTCAGTGGGTTTGATTTCCGGACTCACCAAGTGACCCAACGGTAACCCAGTGGGTTGGAATAACCAACCCACCCCGTAGACTGGGCCGTATGAAGGACGCCCGCCCCTGTTCGATCGCCGACACCCTCGCTCTCGTCGGCGAGAAGTACTCCCTGCTCGTCCTGCGCGAGGTATCCCTGGGGGCCACCCGGTTCGACCAGCTGGTGCGCAACACCGGCGCCCCGCGGGACGTCCTGGCGACCCGGCTGAAGCGGCTGGTCGAGGCGGACCTGCTGGAGAAGGTCGCGTACAGCGAGAGGCCGCCGCGCCACGAGTACCGGGCCACCCGGGCGGGCCGGGAGTTGGAGCCGGTGCTGCTGACGCTCATGGCGTGGGGCGACCGCCACCTCAACGAGGGCGACCGCCCGATGGTGATCGAGCACGCGGGCCGCCGGGGACGGCCCGGGGGCAGCCTCGGTGACCACGAACTGGTCCCGCTCGTCGTCTGCGCGCAGTGCGGCGAGGAGGTCCACCACGACGACCTGACGGCGCACCCGCAGGTCCCGGGCTGGACGGCCACGGGACCCGCGAAGACCTGAGCCCCGGACTCCCTTCAGGTCCGGGCCCCGGCGGCGCAGGCTGTCAGCTACCGGCTACCGGCTACCGGCCGCGGTACACGTCGAGCCGCCCGCACATGCCGTACCTCCCGCGATCCGACGGCTCCTCGGCCCGTACGGCGGCCTCGGCGAGGTGGGACACGTCCCCGCGCTCCAGCCGGTCGAGCTGCTCCCCCGTCGCCTCGGCGGCCGCCCGGGCGCCCCGCCGCCACCGCTCCCGCCACTCGCCGAGCCGGGGCCGCACGAGGGCCGCGGCGGCCCGGTGGAACGCCGCGAGGGGCTCGGGCCCGTCCGCCTCGCGCAGCGCCCGGTACCCCTTCAGGGCGAGATCGCGCCGGGCGCGTACGAACCGCTCCCGCTCCTCCTCGGACGCGTCCGCCGGGACCGCGGTCGCGGCGGCGTAGGTCCGCGGGTCGGCCAGGTACTCGGACGGCAGGGTGAGCACCGCGTCGCCCGCCTCCGGCAGTCCGCCGTTCTGCATGAGGACGGTGATGCGCAGACCGCCCTCGTCGACCAGCCGGTGGACGGTGCCGGGCGTGAACCGGGCGACCGTGCCCGGCGCGAGCGGCGTGACCCCGTACCCGGAGGCGGTCAGGGTCTGCACGGCGCCCCGGCCGCCGGTGACGACGTACGCCTCCGAACAGACCAGGTGCAGATGGGGCGTTCCGCCGCACACTCCGTCGTCGGCGGGCCAGTCGTAGACGCGCAGGTGCGAGACGGCGACCCCGCCGGGCAGGCCGTCGAAGCCCGCCGGCGGCCCGGCCGGGTGACCGTCGGCGCTCACCACGGGTGCTCCGCCAGGTACGCGGCGATCCGCGCGCGCTCCCAGGCGCCGTCGGCGACGACCAGGCGGTAGCGGCGGGTGAGCGTGTCGCCGGGCGCGAGCTCCAGTTCGTCGAAGAAGGCGAAGGACGGCGCGACGGCCGCGAAGGGCTCGTTGCGGACGAACCAGTGGGCGGGGTGGGCCCCGTGCGCGCCCGTGTGGTCGTTCTCGGGGGCGTGCGCGAAGACCAGCGTCGCGTGCCCGTCGGCGCCGTCGTGCTCGGCGCGGTACGCGAGCCAGGGCGCCTGGCGCCCCATGAGCCCGGGCCCCTCGGCGTCCGGGCCGATGATCCGGCCGCCCCGGAAGCCCCGGGGGCCGCGCCAGAACAGGCCCGTGTAGCCGGCCAGTTCCCGCCCGGCCGTCGTCGGGCTGCCGAACCGCAGGGGCTCCGCCCGCCGGTTGGTGACGGAGGTCGTCCAGGTCAGCGCCCAGGAACCGGACGCGGGATCCACGTCGTGCACCTCGATGCGGCGTTCCTCCTCGGCCCAGAGCGAGCCGTCGTACGGGTACCAGGTGAGCCGCTCCGCGAGGACCGCACCGCCCGGCCCGGCGCCCTCGGTCCCGACGTGGTCGAAGGCGACGTGCCGCATCGACCCGACCCGCTCGGGCAGTTCGAGGTACCCCTCGCCGTGCACGTACGTGTTGCCGCCCCACAGGTTGGCGCCCGACAGGTGCGAGGCGGTCATCTGCAGGCCCTTGTGCCAGCGGTGGTCGTTCGGCCGGTAGTCCGTCACGATGTCGCCCGCGAGGGTTCTGATCGGGTGCAGGTACGGCTTCGGGGCCTCCCAGGCCGCCTCCGGGCCGTACACGTAGCTGAACAGCTCCACGCCGGTGCCGGGTTCGGTGACGGTGACGCGCTCGCCGTGCGCGTGGACCACCCGTAGGCCGCCTCCCACGGTCATGCCGACGCCTCCTCGTAGGTCGCGGGCGCGGGCGCCCAGCCGGGGGCGCCGCCGTGCAGGGCCGTGTAGAAGGGGTCGCCGGGACCGATGTCGCCGGCCCGGACGGTGGTGTCCGTGAACGCCGACTTGTAGAGCGCGGTGACCAGTTCGAGGCTGGTGCGCCCGTCGGCGCCGCTGCTGCGCGGCCGTTGCCCCGCGCGCATGCTCGCGACCAGCTCGCGCAGCTGGGCGAGGTGCGAACTGGGCACGTCGGGACCGAAGTCGCGCCAGGCCGCCGCCTCCCCGGCCGGGACGCCGGGCGCGGGGGTGATCCGCCAGTTGTCGTTGCCGTGCCCGTAGAGGTGCGTCAGCTCGACCGTCGCGCGCTCGCAGTCGATCCGTATGCGGCTGACCTCGTCCGGGCTGAGGACGCTGTTCACGACGGTCGCCAGGGCGCCGCCGCCGAAGCGCACGAGAGCGGTGGAGACGTCCTCCGTCTGCACGTCGTGCACCAGGCGCCCGGCCATGGCCCGCACCTCGCTCCACGGTCCGAGCAGGTCGAGCAGGAGGTCCGTCTGGTGGATGCCGTGGCCCATGGCCGGGCCGCCGCCCTCGGTGTCCCACCGGCCGCGCCAGGGCACGGCGTAGTAGGCGGCGTCGCGGTACCAGGTGGTCTGGCAGTGGGCCACCAGCGGCCGCCCCAGGGCCCCGTCGGCGATCAGGCGGCGTACGTGCCGCGCGCCCGAACCGAACCGGTGCTGGAAGACGATGGAGGCGTAGGGGCCGCCGTCGTCCTCCTGACCCTCCTCGGCCTCGACGGCGTCGAAGTCGGCGAGGGAGGGCACGGGCGGCTTCTCGCACCACACCCAGGCACCGGCGCGCAGCGCGGCGACCGTCTGCTCGCGGTGCAGGGTGGGCGGGGTGCAGATGCAGACGAGGTCCGGGCGCTGCTCGGCGAGCATCCGGCCGAGGTCGGTGTACCCGTGCGGGACGCCGCCGTCCGCGCAGAACCGCTGGACGGCCCCGGTGTCGACGTCGACCGCGGCGACGACCTCCAGCCCGCCCTCGGCGGCGAGGGCGGCGAGCGCGGGCAGATGGCTGCCGGCGGCGATGGCTCCGGTGCCGACGACGGCGGCCCTGATCCTGCGGGTGGGGGCGTCGCGGGAAGTACGCATGGACGGGATCAGCGCTCCATCGGACGGGACGGCGGACCTGGCGGACGCCTGCGCGGTGCGGTGACGCCGGGGCGCCCCCGCCGATAGCAAGCGCTTTCACTCCTCGCGGAAACGTAAGGGGAGGTGTCGTGGTGGGTCAACACCCCGGGGCGCCCCGGCCCGTGGCGCTCCGGGCCGAGGCGCCACGGGTGACTCCGCCGGCGTGAGCATCGGTGTCGCGGGGGGGGGCGCCGACGGAGGCGCGGGAGGGAGTGTGGGCG
>NZ_VDFC01000023.1:20734-32879 GCF_008369065.1 Streptomyces apricus
GGATTCGGGCGGGGCAAAAGATCGCGCAGTTCCCCGCGCCCCTGACAGCCGGCCCCGCGCGCCGCACGGCCACCCGGCGCCAGCTCGCACGGGGCATGTCGGCGTCCCGCGCGGGCCCTGTCGCCGCTCCGCGGAACATGCGCTCTTGTCCCACCTGGTCCCTACTGGGGAGGCCCTGTCGTCGTCCGGTCATCTGGGGGCGCTACGCTGCCCCCGGGCGCGCCTGATCACCGCGGACGACAACGCGGCGCGTACGCCTGTCCATTCGCTCCGCTCCCGCCATCAGCACTTGGATCGCGAAACTTCATGTCTTGGTTTGAATCCCTCATCCTCGGGCTCGTCCAGGGGCTGACCGAGTTCCTGCCCGTCTCCTCCAGCGCGCACCTGCGGCTGACCGCGGCTTTCGCGAGTTGGGAGGACCCGGGAGCGGCCTTCACCGCGATCACCCAGATCGGCACGGAGGCAGCGGTGCTGATCTACTTCCGCAAGGACATCGCGCGGATCGTCTCGGCGTGGTGCCGCTCCCTGTTCAACAAGGAGATGCGCCAGGACCACGACGCCCGGATGGGCTGGCTGGTGATCATCGGCTCGATCCCGATCGGTGTCCTCGGCGTCACGCTGAAGGACCACATCGAGGGACCGTTCCGCGATCTGCGCGTCACCGCGACCACGCTGATCGTGATGGGCATCATCCTGGGCGTCGCGGACCGACTGGCGGCGCGCGACGAGACGGGCGGCAAGCACCGGGCCGCCAAGGAGCGCAAGTCCCTGCGGGAACTGAGCGTCAAGGACGGCCTGATCTACGGCGTCTGCCAGGCGATGGCCCTCGTCCCCGGGGTGTCGCGCTCCGGCGCCACCATCAGCGGCGGCCTCCTCATGGGCTACACCCGCGAGGCCGCGGCCCGCTACTCGTTCCTGCTCGCCATCCCGGCGGTGCTCGCCTCCGGCGCGTTCGAGCTGAAGGACGCGAGCGAGGGCGGCCACGTGTCGTGGGGACCCACGATCTTCGCCACGATCGTCGCCTTCCTGGTGGGCTACGCGGTCATCGCGTGGTTCATGAAGTTCATCACCACCAAGAGCTTCATGCCGTTCGTCTACTACCGCATCGCACTCGGCATCCTGATCATCGTGCTGGTCAGCATGGGCGCACTGAGCCCGCACGCGGCGGAGTCGGCGCACTGACGCCCGCCCCCGTAGCACCACCTGGCATTTTCCAGCGCCTGACTGCGTCACCACACCACGAACAGGGCCCGCACGGCTTTCCGTGCGGGCCCTGTTCATGGCAGAAAAAGTGGGTCCTCCACCGCGGCCTCACGGGGCAGCCGCACCACCCGCCCCGACATCGCATCGGGGAGGAACAGCTGCCTGCCGGCCATCGTTTCGCAGGCTTGTCGGAAGGTCCATTATGAGGCCCTGACAGTCGTTAGCGTGTTCCGTAAGATTCCTCCTACTGTGCGCCACAGTAGGGGGACATTGGGGGCTCTCGTGCTCGATGCGAGGCAGCATCAGGGCAAGTTCGGCGAAGACTACGTCCGTGTGCTGGCCTCTGCGGCAGGGCTGATCGTCGTCGAAGGCGATCTCGACGTCGACGGGGTCGACCTCGGGTTCCGCGCCACCGGCCGCTACGGACGGACGCTGTCCCCCACTGTCGAGGCCCAGATCAAGACATGGTCGAGGCCGTCCGTGTCGTCCGGCCACCTGAACTTCCGCGGGCTCAACGAGCGGCAGTTCAACAAGCTCGCCGGTCCCGACTTCACCGTGCCCCGGTTTCTGTTCGTCATCTGCGTCCCCGCCGACAACCAGGCGTACGCGGCCATGAGCACCGACGGTGTGCTGCTCCGTCACCTCGGCTACTTCGTCTCGCTTCGCTCCGAGGAACCGATCAAGGACCCTGACCGAAACCGAAAGCGCCCGGTCAGAGTTCCGACAGCGAACGTGCTCACCGCCGCCTCACTGCGCCGGCTCACCGAGACGCAGTCCGACTGGTAGGGGAAGCGATGACGATTCCGCTGAAGGTCGACGACATCGCCAGCTATCTGGCGGACACGGGCTGGGAGCGGGATCCGCAGGGCTGGCGCGGAGCGAGTGTCTGGCAGCACCCGGGCGACTACGAGGTGTTGGTACCCGCTCGCGACGGCATGGGCGACAGCGACCGCCGGGTACGGGAGATCCTGCGCTGTCTGTGCGCACTGGAGGACCGGCCGGCGGGCGACATCGCCCTGGAGATCGCACGACCGCAGCTGGACAAGCAGTCCTTCCGTACCTTTCCCACCGGCCACGACCCCGGCTACACCTCGCTGCTCCTGGGTACGCAGACGGTGCTGGGGGTCCGCAACGTCCTGACGGCGGCGGCGCGCACCGTCGTGCAGGGTCCGCACTTCGCCTTCTCCGGCCGGCCACCGGGCGTGGTGGGCGACCTCTTGCGCGCGGCCGAACTCGGCCCCTCCCGCGCCGGGAGCTACGTCGTCGAGATCCGGGTGGCGGCGGACGCGACGGCCCGCACCCCGAGCGGGGAGCAGGTCACCGGCCGGGCCGTGCTGGTCCAGATGCTTGAGGCGGTGAGCGTGGCCCGGGCGGCCGTGGCGGCGGACGCGCCCGCGGCCTTCGACGAGACCGTCACGGCCGGCGTCTCCGCGGATCTGTGCAAGGCGCTCAGTGAGCTCTCCGGTTCCGACCGGGGCGAGCCCTTCGAGATCGGCTTCCGGTGGGCGCGCTCGCGGCCGCTCGATGTGCCGTCACACGTCGTCGCGTTCCCGGAGACCTCGGGATCGCTTCTGCACGCCGCGTACCTGCGGCTCCGCGACCTCAAAGCAACCGGTGCCGCGACGGTCTCCGGCGTGGTCGAGGGGCTGCACGACGACTCCTCCGGCAACGACCGGTGGCGGATCAAGGTCCGCGGTGAGTTGAGCACCGAGCACGCCGAACCGGTCCGGCGGGCCGTCTGGGTGCGGCTCCCGGACCAGGCCTCGTACGACCGCGCGATCACCGCGCATCGGGAACGGCGGGTGATCACCGTCATGGGCGAGTTGTCCAGCACGACCGGTCGGGTGGAACTGGTGCCCAGGCGGGGGTTCGACATCTGACCGGAGTCCGGCTCATAGAGGAAGTCCGGCTCATGGAGGAGGGGTACTGTGCCGACGGAGTTGACCGTACGGGATCATGCATCGCTGTTCGCCCTGATGGTGGTCGCACGGCCGGTGACCAACCGTGAACTGCGCGAACTCGCCGGCCTGGAGATCACCGCGGCGGTGCGGCAGCGCGTGAACCAGGATGCCGAGCGGATCGTGACCAGGAAGCGCGGTGCGGTCAACACGCACCAGCTCACGTCCGCGGGCCGGACCTGGTGCGAGTCCGCTCTGGTGGCCGGACGCCCGGACGGAGCGAAGTTCCCGGCCGGGGTGCTCTATGCGGTGCTGGACAACGTCGGACAGTACCTGGCCCGTTCCGGTACCAAGTTCGGCGAGTTCTTCCAGCCCGACGTCGAGGACTGGATCCGCGCGGTCTACACGGAACTCACCGCCCGCCGGAAACCGGGCAGCTGGGTCAGACTGTCGGCGCTGCGCCCATGGCTTGAGGACCTGCCGCGAAGGGCCGTCGACGCCGAACTCGACCGGATGATCGAGCAGAACGACGTACAGCTCATGGGCGAGCTCAACCGGCGCACGCTCAGCGACGAGGACCGCAGGGCCGCCGTCGACATCGGCGGCGAACCCCGCCACCTGCTGCGGATCGGACCGGCGTGAACGGGGAACTCGCCGCCCTGGAGGCGCTGTACATCAGCACCGCGCTGACCCCGGAAGAGATCTGGACACCGGTGACCTCCTACCACGTCGACGGCCTTCATCCCGAGGTGTTCCGGCGGCTGGGGAGGGCGATGGGCGCCGTCGAGCGCGCGCACTCGCCGGTCGCGACCGTGGTGCGGGGCGAGACCGGTTCGGGCAAGACGCATCTGCTCGGCTGGACCCGCCACGAGATCCAGGAGCGCGGCGGCTTCTTCTTCTACATCAGGCCCGTCACCGGCCGGAACTTCTGGGAGAGCGTCGCCGGCGGTCTCGTCGACAGTCTCTACCGGAAGGACGAGGGCGACCGGGAACAACTGACCCGCCTGCTCGACGAGCTGTCGAGCCGGGCTCGCCTCGACACGGACACCCATGCCGCCGTCACCGGCCGGAGCGAGGTGACGCGCGCCCATGTCGACGCGTTCGTCCGGGGGATCCGGACCATCGACCGGCAGGTGGGCAACGAGGCCGCGGACACGGCCCGCGCGCTGGTGCTCACAGCCTCCGCCGACGATCCCGTGGAGATCGGCAGGGCCTACTTCGCGCTCAGCGACGACGACGGGGACAAGCGCGCCGCCTGGGGGATAGCGCCAGGCGGGCGACCGGCCCAACTCGTCCTGCGTGATCTGACGCGCCTGTTCGCCCTGGTCGGACCGCTGGTGTTCGCCTTCGACCAGCTCGACACCCTGGTGTCCGCCGCGCAGACGTCGTCGCTGACGTCGCCCGCCTCCGGCGAGGGCCGGACCGCGAAGCGGCTGAGCGGTGAGATCGCCACCGGCCTGATGGAACTGCGGGAGGAAGCCCGCCGGACCCTGGTGGTCGTGGCGTGCCACGAGGACACCTGGGAGCAGATCTCCCGGGAGGCGGTCCGGTCCGCCCTGGACCGGTTCGAGGTGCTGCCGACGCTCGGCGCGATTCCCGACGAGGCCACCGCCGCCGCCATCGTCAGCAGCCGCTTCCGGCCGTCCTACGAGTCGGCGGGGTTCACCCCGCCGCGCCCCACCTGGCCGGTCACCCCGGCGGCGCTGGCCGAAGCCCCGCACCGTTACACCGCACGGCGGCTGCTCGTCCGGGTCCGGAAGCACATCGAGGCGTGTCTGCAGACCGGCACGGTGGCCGAACTGACCTCCCTGGCGGACGCGGAGCCCACGGCAGCCGCACCGCCCGCACCGGCGAGGGCCGTCAACCTGGGCACCCTGACGGAGTCCTTCGACAAGCTCCGCGCCGACGCGGACGACCTCGGGCCTCTCGACCCCACGACCGAGGACGGGTCGATGCCCACCCTGCTGGACGYGGGGCTGCGGAGTCTGGTCAGGGAACTGGGCGCCGACGAGACGCGGTTCTCCATCGAGACCGACTTCGGCCGCAAGGCGGCGTTGCACGCCCGGTTGCGCTATGTCGTGGACGAGGCCAGCGAGAACGAATTCCACTGGTCCTTCCGGGCGATCGCCGCGGACAACGCCATCGCCGCCCAGAACCGGATCCGTAACGCGGCCGTGGAGGCCGGCCTGACGGCCGACCTGGCGAGCCGCCGGCTGATCCTGCTGCGGAACATGCCGTACCCGAGCGGCCCCAGGACCAAGGAGATCAAGGACGACTTCGAGGCGCGGGGCGGAGTGTCGTTGCCGATCGGCGCCGCCGACCTGCGGACCCTGGCCGCCCTCCGGGCCATGCTCGACGACCGTACGTCGGGCCTGGACGCATGGCTGCGACAGGAACGTCCCGCTTCCCGTATCGAGGTCTTCGCGCCGGTGCTGGGGGACCTGCGGCAGCATCTCGGCATCGCGACCGCGGAAGCCGGCGTCGGGGCGGCGGTGGATGCGGCGGGCACACCGGAGGACGCCGAGCCCGCTCGTACCGAGATCGTCGTCGGAACCACGGTCCGGGGCGGCCGTCCGTTCGCGGTGCCCATGGAACGGCTCCGGATGCACACCGCGGTGGTGGGCGCGGCGGGATCGGGCAAGACGGTCCTGATCAAACGACTTGTGGAGCAGTGCGCTCTGCGCGGCGTCTCGGTGATCGTGCTGGATCCGAACGACGACCTCGCACGGCTCGGCGACCCCTGGTCGCGCCCGCCGAAGGGCTGGACGGACGACCATGAGCGCGAGGCCCGACGCTATTTCGCGGAGGTCGAAGTGGTGGTGTGGACACCGGGTCTGAACCGGGGCCGTCCGATCTCCTTCCACCCGCTTCCCGACTTCGGTCCCGTCCTCGACGACGAGGACGACTTCCCCCGTCTGGTCAGGTCGACCGTGACCTCACTCGCGCCACATGCCGGTGTACGTGGCAACAGTGCTCGCGCGACCCAGCAGCTGGGGGTCCTCAAGCGCGCCCTCGAACGGTACGCGCGCGACGGCGGCAAGACCCTGGCCGGCTTCGTCGAGCTGCTCGCGGAGCCCCCGAGCGACATCGTGAACAGCAGGACCAGCCGCTTCGCGGTCCAGATGGCGGACACGCTGGAAGCGGCGATGGAGACCGACCCGCTGTTCGGGGAGTCCGGCGCACCCGCCGATCCCGGCACGCTCCTGATCCCGTCGCCGGGAAAGGCCGCCCGTGTCTCGGTGATCAGCTTCATCGGCCTGTCCGGCGACGGACCGGCCCAGTTCGTCAGCCGCCTCCAGGCGACCTTGTTCTCATGGTTCAGGGCACACCCGGTCGGCGACCGTGCCCTGGGCGGGCTGCTGGTGATGGACGAGGCGCAGAACTTCGTGCCCTCCGGCGCATCGAGTCCGAGTACGGACAGCACGATCGAACTCATCCGCCAGATACGCAAGTACGGACTCGGGATGGTCCTCGGCTCACAGCTCCCCAAGGGGATCCACAACCAGGCGCTGGGCAACACCGTGAACCAGTTCATCGGCCGACTCACCCAGGTCGCGCACATCGAGGCCGTCAGGACCATGGCCCAGGCGCGGAACGCGGTCCTCGACAACCTCGCCGGTCTCACGGCCGGCACGTTCAACGCCGCGAGCGAGGGGACCGGATTCAGCAAGATCGAGGTGCCGATCTGCCTCAGTCACCACGATGTGCCGCTCACGGAGGACGAGATCGTCGAGCGAGCCCGCCGGGGGATCTGAGCGGTCGTGAGGTGGTGAGCGCGTCCTGGCCCATGTCGACGACGTCTGCCACCGCACCGTGCAGGCCCCGGACATGACGGAGCCGCCCGCATGATTCCCCCGTGGCGGGCGGCTCCGTGCTCGGTGTCCGGAGATCGGACTCGGCGGCGGCGACGTAAGTGTCCTGGGCCGCTGGACGACACCGGCTCGCGCCGGCGACGGGATTCGAACCCGTGTTTCTCTCTTGAGAGGAGAAGTAGCCGCTGCCTTCGCACCCGGACACGCATGACGGTAGCGGGTACGGCTCCCGCGGGCATCCGAATAAAACACGGTCCGCGGCCCCGGCCCGGACGCGCGTCACGACTCGTCGGGCCACCGCCGTTTCGGCGTGACCAACCGCATACGGCACCGGTAGTCATCCGGTGGCGGACCGTCAGCCCTTGGCCTTACGCTGATGCGCATGTCCCCCAATTCTCCGAGCCCTGGTTCCGTGCGGTCCGCGGCCGCACTGAACGAGCAAATCCGGGCGTTATGGATCCGTGCGGGCGGTCACCTCTCGCCGCAGGAGCGCGCCGAGTACGAACTGCTGGTCGTGGAGTGGGCCGCGGCGGTCCGCGACGAGATCGTCGAAGCGGCGTGAACTCCGGCGCGTCCCGCTCCGGCTAGGAGCCGCGCCCCCTCCCGTCGGGAGCCGCGCCAGCGGGCCGACCGCCCGCGTGTGACGGGCCGTCAGCGTTCCGCACCCGCCTCCGCTCCCGCCCCCACCGATTGCATCGCCCGGGCCACATGGTCGCGGAAGCTCCGCGGCCTGCGGCCCGTGAGCCGCAGGACCGTGTCGGTGGTGCGGTCCTCCGCACCTCCCGCGTTCGCACGGTCCAGGCCGGCGAGCATCGCGGCGTACTCCAGCGGCATCGAAGCGGCCAGCCGGTCCCGCATCTCCTCGTACGTCAGCGCCCGATGGACCACCGCACGCCCCGTGACCTCGGTGAGGACGGCCGCGACCTCGGCGTGGCTCAGCGCTTCGGGGCCGGTGACGACGAGGTCGGCGCCCGGAGCCCGGGCGCCGGTCAGCGCGTGCGCGGCGACGGCCGCGATGTCGTCCGCGTCGACGAAGGCCACCCGCCCTTCCCCTGCCGCGGTGCGGATCACGCCCTCTTCCCGGATGCTCCGGGCGTGCAGGTGGTCACCGGTGAAGTTCTGCATGAACCAGGACGGCCGCAGCACCGCCCACTCGTCGAACAGGCCGGGCAGCGCCTCGTGCACCTGCCCGACGGCCGGGCCCCCGGCCGGGATCGCCGAGGAACTCAGCAGTACGGCCCTGCGTACTCCGCGGGCGCGGGCCCGCGCCAGGAAGGGCAGCATGACGTCGGCCGGCGTCGCGGAGTCGGTGGGTGCGACGAGGTGGACGCGGTCCACGCCGTCCAGCGCCCCCTCGTACGTGTCCGGGTCGTACCAGTCGAAGCGGACGGCCTCCGTCCCGTCGACGGGGCCGGCCCGCCGGCTCGCGGCCCTGACCCGGTGCCCCTGGGCGACCAGGCGGGCGGCCACGCGGCCGCCGACGGTGCCGGTGGCCCCGAGGACCAGGACGGCACCGGAAGCGGTGGCGGCAGTGGCACCGGAGGCGGTGCCGGGGACGGCGGTCACCGGTCGTTCCGCGCGAAGTCGGCCGCGCTGCCCGCGGACACGGCCAGCGGGTTCCAGTAGTCGCGGTAGCGCGTGATGAGCCCGTCGGCCACGCTCACCACGGCGATGTAGCGCATGTCGAACGGCGCGTCCGTCCGCACCAGCCGCCCCACGCCCCTCATCTCCACCACGATCGTCCCGGAGTCACCGGTCTCGTGGACCGTCAGGTCGGACGCGGGGAAGTCGTGCAGGTCGATGTGGTCGGGATAGTCCCGCATGTACGCGGCGACCGCGGCCTTGCCTTCCAGTCGCCGCGGCCAGCCCTCGGGCGCGAAGGGGAACTCGAAGACACCGTGCTCGTCCCACAGGTCGACCCAGCCGGTGATGTCCTTGGCGAGCAGGAGCCGCAGTCCGCGCCGGAACAGCTCCGCCGGCCGCTCGCTCCCGGTGCCGGTGTCTCGTTCGGTGTCGGTGGTGGTCATGGCAGGGGTCCTCCCGGATAAGATGCGGACCAGCGGTCCGCTTGAGATCGACCATACGGACCGCGGGTCCGTTTACGCAACCCGCGGCCCACCGGAGGGAAGCCCGTGCCCGAACGCAAGCCCCGTGCGGACGCCGTACGCAACCAGGAGGCCGTACTCGCCGCGGCGGACCGGCTGTTCGCCCGCAGCGACAGGCCCGAGCAGGTCACCATGGCCGACGTCGCGGCCGAGGCCGGCGTCGGCAAGGGCACCCTCTTCCGCGGCTTCGGGGACCGCACCGGCCTGATCCGGGCGCTCTTCGAGGCGCGGCTGGAGCCGGTGCGCCGGGCCGTGACCGACGGCCCGCGCCCCCTGGGCCCCGGCACGCCCTGGGGCCTGCTCGGGTCGAGCCAGTGGGACGTGGCGCCCGCGCTGCGGCTCGCCTCGGTCGGCGGGGTGTGGCTGCTCAGCTTCCTGCTCGTCGCGGTGAACGTGGCGGTGGCCGCCCTCGTCGCGGTGCGGTCGTCCCGGGTCCCGGCGCTGGCCGCGCTCCTCGCGACGGCCGCGGCCGGCTCGGCGGTCTGGGTCTGGTCGCCCCGGCCGCAGGAGGACGGCGAGCGGGCCAGGATCGCCCTCGTGCAGCCCGGTGTGATCGACGGCGCGGACGCCCCCGAGAAGCGGTTCGCGCGCGAGGAGGCGCTCACCCGGGAGCTGGCCGGACAGGACGTCGACCTCGTGGTGTGGGGCGAGAGCAGTGTCGGTTTCGACCTCGCCGACCGGCCCGACCTGGCGGACCGGCTGGCCGCGCTGTCCCGGGAGGTCGGCGCCGACGTCATGGTCAACGTCGACGCGCGCCGCTCGGACCGGCCGGGCATCTACAAGAGTTCCGTGCTCGTGGGTCCGCAGGGCCCGACCGGCGACCGCTACGACAAGATGCGGCTCGTGCCCTTCGGCGAGTACGTCCCGGCCCGCGCCCTCCTCGGCTGGGCCACCTCCGTGGGCAAGGCGGCGGGCGAGGACCGCATGCGCGGCACCGAGCAGGTCGTGATGAAGGTCGGCGGCGGACTGCGGGTGGGCCCGATGGTCTGCTTCGAGTCGGCGTTCCCCGACATCAGCCGGCACCTCGCACGGGACGGCGCCCAGGTGCTGCTCGCGCAGTCCTCGACGTCCTCGTTCCAGGGCAGCTGGGCCCCGGCGCAGCACGCGTCGCTCGCGGCGCTGCGGGCCGCCGAGACGGGCCGGCCGATGGTCCACGCCACGCTCACCGGCGTCTCGGCGGTCTACGGCCCGAACGGTGAGCGCGTCGGTTCCTGGCTCGGCACCGGCGCGAGCGCGTCCGCCGTGTACGACGTGCCGCTCGCACACGGCGTCACCCCGTACGCGCGGTTCGGCGAGTGGCCCGTCCACGCGGCCCTGCTGGTCCTGGTCGCGCTGGGCGCCGCCGAGGCCGTACGGTCGGTGCGGCGCGGGCGGCTCAGGCGCGCGGACCGGAGCGTTCCGTCACCGCACGCACCACCCGCTCGCACAGCTCATGGGTCGCCAGTGCGTCCCGGGCGCTGAGGACCTTGCCCGCGCGCACGGCGTCGAGGAAGGCGAGCACGGCCTGCTCGATGCCGCGCTGACGGGCCACCGGCACCCAGTCGCCGCGCCGCCGCACCGTGGGCTGGCCCTTGTGGTCGATGACCTCGGAGAGGTTGACGACCTGCCGCTTGGTGTCCTGCCCGGACACCTCCAGGACCTCCTCGGCGGAGCCGCTCAGCCGGTTCATCACGCCGAGCGCCGTGAACCCGTCCCCGGCCAGCTGCAGCACGACGTGGTGGAGCAGCCCGTCCTCGACGCGCGCCCGTACGCCGACGTCGTCCACCACGCCCGGCACCAGGAACCGCAGGGTGTCCACGACGTGGATGAAGTCGTCGAGGATCATCGTGCGCGGCTCCTCCGGCAGGCCGACGCGGTTCTTCTGCATCAGGATCAGCTCGCGCGGGTGCTCGGCACACTGCGCGTACCCGGGTGCGTAACGCCGGTTGAACCCGACGGCCAGGCTGGTGCCCCGCTCCTCGGCGAGCCGCACCAGCCGCTCGGAGTCGGCGAGTTCATACGCGATCGGCTTGTCGACATAGGTGGCGACGCCCGCTTCGAGCAGCCGGGTCACGATCTCGGGGTGCGCGTGCGTGGGCGCGTGCACGAAGGCCGCGTCGAGGTCCTGCGCGAGCAGCCCGGAGAGATCCGGGTGCCGCTGCCCGGCCGGTACGTGCAGGCTGTCGGCGACCCGGGCGAGGGTCGCGGGCGTCCGGGTGTGCAGGTGCAGTTCCAGGTCAGGGCGGGTCGCGAGCACCGGCAGGTACGCCTTCGTCGCGATGTCGCCGAGTCCGATACAGCCGACCTTCACGGGGATCTCCTCCACGGCAGCACGCATCCAGGGCTCACGCAGGCCCACTCGCCGGAAGCATACGGTGACACCGCCGTCCGCCGTCCGGCGGAGTCGCCGGGACGGGCCGGCGGGGACCGGTCCCGTCGGGGACGGGAACGGCGGCCGCGTCACCCGCCGGCAGGGGTTCACCCGTACGGGGCATCCTCTGCCCGTCGGCTCCGCGCGCCGCGCCGGACACAGCAGAGTGGCGCGCGTGCATCGAACCGCGACCACCGCCGCGCTCCTGGTCACCGTGGCCGTCTCCGCCGTCTCGGCCGTCTCGGGCTGTACGACCGTCCAGCGGCCCCCTTCGCCCGCACCGCCCTCCGCACCGTCCCCGGCGTCGGAGCCGCGCCCGGACGGCAGGGCGGAACCGCAGGTGGTGCAGGCCCCGGCCCGCGAGGCCCTGGGGCTCGTCGGTCCGTCCCGCCGCCCGGCGCCACCGGCGTCCACGCCGTCCCGCGAAACCGCCGCCGCACCGGCGGCCGTCCCGGCGGACCCGCCGCGGCGCGCCCCCGCCGGACCGCCCCGGCGCCCGGAACCGCGGCGTCCGGAGCACCGCGCCGTCCCGCGTCCGCCCGCCCCGGTGCCGTCGGCGGACACGGACGTGTGCGCCCTGGGACGGGCGTACGGCGGCTGGAAGACGGACAGCCCTGAGGCGGTCATCTGCGACGGCGTCTACGGCGGTTGATCCCGCTACGGCCGTCGATCCCGGGCGGGCCCGCAACCTGATCCCACCTGATCCGACTTGATGCAATCTGATCCGGCATGATCCGACCTGATCCGGAAGAAGCGCCCTAGGGTTCACGCCGCGGC
>NZ_VDFC01000023.1:32979-53434 GCF_008369065.1 Streptomyces apricus
CCTCCCGGTCCAGCCGCGTCTCCAGGCGGCCGATGCCGGCCCGGATCCCGTCGCAGTACGCGTCGTCGCCGAGGACGTCCACGCTCTCGCGCGCCACCCCCAGATGGCCCCGGGCCGCCTCGCGGCGCCCGAGCTTCGCGTAGTCGGCGGCCAGGTTCAGGTGCAGCGAGGGGTAGAGGGCCCGTACCGCGAGGGACCCGTGGTGCTCCGCCGCCCGGGCCTGCGTGAGCTCGTCCGCCGCCGACAGGGCCCGCAGATCCCAGGCCAGTTCGTCCGCGGGGTCGTCCTGCGCGTCGGCCATGAAGTGCGCGAGCGTGCACCGGTGCAGTGCGTCACCCTCCTCGCCGATCTCCGCCCACAGGTCCAGGAAGCGGCCCCTGGCCTCCTCGCGGTCGCCGCCGTGGAGGAGCATGACGGCCTGTCCGATCCTGGTCGTCATCGCGTCCGCCGCCGGTTCCTGCTGCTCCGTCACCGCGTCGCCCTCCMCCCGCTCGTCCGCCGGCGGGCACGCCCGCGCCCGCCGCTGCCGACGCTAACGGCAGGCGCCGGTGAACGGGCTCAGGCGGCCCCGTGCGCGACGGGGCCACCCCCGTGACGGACCATCGGGCGTCCCGGACCGGACCGGGCTGGACCGGACCGGGCCGCAGTCCGGTGCCGGGGATGTGCCCGGGAACGCGCCCGGGAACGCGCCCGGAAAGGTCAGCCCAGGTCGGGGATCCGCCAGTCGATCGGCTCGTGCCCCTGCTGCGCGACCGCCTCGTTGATCTGCGTGAAGGGACGCGAACCGAAGAACTTCTTCGCGGACAGCGGCGAGGGGTGCGCACCCTTCACCACGATGTGCCGCTCCTCGTCGATGAGCGGCAGCTTCTTCTGGGCGTAGTTGCCCCACAGCACGAAGACCGCCGGGTCGGGCCGGTCGGCCACGGCCCGGATCACGGCGTCCGTGAACTTCTCCCAGCCCTTGCCCTTGTGCGAGTTGGCCTCACCGGCGCGGACCGTCAGCACCGCGTTGAGCAGCAGGACGCCCTGCTCGGCCCACGGCATCAGATAGCCGTTGTCCGGCACGGGGTGGCCGAGCTCCTCCTTCATCTCCTTGTAGATGTTGCGCAGGGAGGGCGGTGTCTTCACGCCGGGCCGCACCGAGAAGCACAGGCCGTGGCCCTGGCCCTCGCCGTGGTACGGGTCCTGGCCGAGGACGAGCACCTTCACGCGCTCGTACGGAGTCGCGTCGAGCGCGGCGAAGACCTCGTCGCGCGGCGGGTACACGGGCCCCTTCGCGCGCTCCTCCTCGACGAACTCGGTGAGCTCCTTGAAGTAGGGCTTCTGCAGCTCCTCGCCCAGGACGCCGCGCCAGGACTCGGGCAGCATGGCGGTGTCGGTCACGTGTACTTCCTTCACAGTGCGGTCGTTTCCGGTGCACAGAACCTACCGCCGCCCACTGACAACCGGGCCCGCTCCCGCCGTTCCGCCACGGCCGCGGGCCGACACGGCCACGGACCCGCCCGGGCCGGTCCGCTACCAGCTGGTCTTGCGGTCCAGTTCCCACACCATCATGATCGTCGACGGGTCGATGGAGCGCTCGACGCCGGAGATCTCCTCGCTGGCGGCGACGTACTGCTTGCCCTGCCACAGCGGCAGCAGCCGTACGTCGTCCAGGAGGATGTCCTGGGCCTTCTCGAACTGCTCGACGACGTCCCCGCGGTCCCTCTCGCGGCGCGACTCCGGCAGCAGCACGTCCGTGATCCGGGGCGACTCGTACGGCGTGCCCAGGGCGTTCTGCTCCCCCACGAACGGTGCGATGAAGTTCTCGGCGTCCGGGAAGTCGGGGAACCAGCCGCGGCCGAACACGGGGTACTCGCCCTTGCGGTAGCCCGCCTCGTACGTCTTCCAGGGGCGGCCCTTGACGGTGACGGCGAACAGGCCCGTCGCGTTGAGCTGGCGCCTGAGCTCCTCGAACTCCGCCCTGGTCGTGGAGCCGTACCGGTCCGTGGTGTACCAGAGGGTCAGCGGCACCTTCTCGGCGATGCCCGCCTCCAGCAGGATCTGGCGGGCCTTGGAGGTGCTGGGGTTGCCGTAGTCGTCGAAGAAACCCGTGGTGTGGCCGGCCAGCCCGCTCGGGACCATGGAGTACAGCGGTTCGACGGTGTCCTTGTAGACGGTGTGCGCGATGGCCGGCCGGTCGACGACCTGGGCGACGGCCTTGCGCACCGCGGCCCGCCTCGCCCACGGGTCCTTCGGGTTGAAGACCAGGTAGCGGATCTCCGTGCCCGAGGTCTCCACCAGCTGGAGGTCGTCCTTGTTGCGCCGTTGCTGGAGGTCGACGACGTCCTCGGCGGCGAGCCCGCGGAGCGTGACGTCGATCGTCCCCTTCCGCAGCGCGGTGACCATCTCGCCGGAGTCCTGGTAGTACCGGAGGGTGACGGCGCCGTTCTTGCGGTCGGCGGAGCCCTTGTAGCTGTCGTTGCGGACGAGCCGGGCCTCCCGCCCCTCGTCGTAGGCGCTCAGTCCGTACGGTCCCGAGCCGGTGACCTCGTCGCCCTCGCGCAGGGCGTCGGCCGGGTACTCCTCGGGGTCGACGATCGACATGGCCGGTGTCGCGAGCACGAAGGGGAAGGTGGCGTCCGGCTTGTTCAGGCGGAAGACGACCTCGCGCTCGCCCCTGGTCTCGACCCGTTCCAGGCTGCCGAGCAGCCCGGCCGGGCCGCCGTCCACGGCGATCTTCCGGATGCGGTCGACGGAGTGCTTGACGGCCTTCGCGTCGAGCCGGTGCCCGTCCGAGAAGGACATGTCCTCGCGCAGTGTGCAGCTGTACGTGCGGTTGGAGTCGTCGGTGAAGCGGCAGCTCTCGGCGGCGTCGGGCTCGGGCTCGGACGCTCCGGCGGGGTAGCTGAGGAGGGTCTGGTAGATGTTGCGGAACAGCTCCCAGGAGCCGTCCCACGACGCGGCGGGGTCCAGGGTGCTGGGTGCGCTGGTGGTGCCCACGACGACCGGTCCGTCCTCCTCGGAGGTGCCCGAGGAGAACACCCCGCATCCCGTCACCAGGGATATGGACGCGATCGCCGACAAGTTCCGCAGAGACCGGTTCCGTTTGAACACGCGCACGCTCCTCGATGAGCCCCGCCAGAGTGGGAGGGACCATATCGCAGCGCCCCGCCGGTCAACTCGCTGCGACGGCGGGGCACTTGACGTGCACGAACATCATTTGTTCGATTTTTTTCGGCTCTGCAATGGTTGTTTCGGTTCTGCGCGGAACATATCCGGCCACGGTAGGAATTTTCCCGGGGGAAAACCCGTGCAAGACACACCTTTCTCAACAGCGCGCAGCACACCGGTCACGGCGGCGTCCGGGCGCCGCACGAGGGGCCTGGACTGGTCAGGAGACTCCGGCGTTGAGGAAGATGCCCCCGTCGACCACCAGGGTCTGCCCGGTGATCCAGTCCGACTGCTCCGAGGTGAGGAAGGCGGCGGTACCGCCGATGTCCGACGGCACGCCGAGCCTGCCGAGCGGGTAGGCCGCGGCCGCCTCCGCCTCGCGCCCCTCGTACAGGGCCTGCGCGAACTTGGTCTTGACCACGGCGGGCGCGATCGCGTTGACCCGCACCACGGGCGCGAACTCGTGCGCCAGCTGCAGGGTCAGGTTGATCATGGCGGCCTTGCTCATGCCGTACGCGCCGATGAACGGCGAGGCCGAGACGCCCGCGAGGGAGGCGATGTTGACGATCGCGCCGCCGTTCGCGCTCTGCCAGGCCTTCCACGTCTGCTGGGCGAAGCCGAGCGCCGAGACGACGTTGGTCTCGAAGACCTTCCGCGCCACGTTGAGGTCGAGGTCGGCCATCGGCCCGAACACCGGGTTCGTACCGGCGTTGTTGACGAGGAAGTCGACGCGGCCGAACGCCTCCATGGTGCGCTCGACGGCGACGGCCTGGTGGGCCTCGTCATGGGCCTTGCCCGCGACACCGATGACGCGGTCGGCGCCGAGCTGCTCGACGGCCTCCTTGAGCGCCTCCTCGTTGCGGCCGGTGATGCACACCCGGTCGCCGCGGGCCAGCAGCGCCTCGGCTACGCCGTAGCCGATGCCGCGGCTGGCGCCGGTGACGAGGGCGACCTTGCCCGAGAGTTCCACAGTGCTCATGTTCCTGTCCCCAGTCCTGTTCCTGTCCCCGGTCCTAGTCGAGCGGTCCGCCGGCCACGTACAGCACCTGGCCGGAGACGAAGCCGGCCGCTTCGCCGGTGAAGAAGGCGATCGCGTTGGCGATGTCGTCCGGGTTGCCGACGCGCTGGACCGGGATCTGGGTGGCGGCCGCGGCCTGGAACTCCTCGAAGCCCATGCCGACGCGCTCGGCGGTGGCGGCGGTCATGTCGGTGACGATGAACCCGGGGGCGACGGCGTTCGCGGTGACGCCGAACTTGCCGAGCTCGAACGCGAGGGTCTTGGTGAAGCCCTGCAGCCCGGCCTTGGCGGCGGAGTAGTTGGCCTGGCCGCGGTTGCCGAGCGCCGAGGACGAGGAGAGGTTCACGACCCGGCCGAACTTGGCCTCCACCATGTACTTCTGCACGGCGCGCGTCATCAGGAAGGACCCGCGCAGGTGGACGTTGAGGACCGTGTCCCAGTCGGACGCGCTCATCTTGAACAGCAGGTTGTCGCGGAGCACGCCCGCGTTGTTGACCAGGATGGTGGGCGCCCCGAGCTCCTGCGCGACCCGGGCCACGGCGGCCTCGACCTGCGCCTCGTCGGCGACGTCGCAGCCCACCGCGATCGCCCTGCCGCCGGCGGCGGTGATCTTCTCCACGGTGTCCTTGCACGCGGCCTCGTCGAGGTCGATCACCGCGACGGCACGGCCCTCGGCTGCCAGTCGTACGGCGGTCGCGGCCCCGATGCCGCGCGCGGCACCGGTGACCACGGCGACGCGCTGCTCAGTGGTGGACATTGCTGGTTCTCCTCGCCCTTGGGGAAGCCCTGGAACGGTGCGCCCCACGAGTGAGCGACCGCTTAGTACCTTCAACGGACGAGACGCTAGAAGCCTTGGCACCCAGTGTCAACGGCCGACCGCGGGCATGTGATCCATTACCTGGCCGGCCGGTGATCCATTACCTGACCAGCAGGTCGAGCAGGCGCGCCGTCTCGGCCGCGGGATCGGCCGTGAGACCGGTGTGGACGGGGCCCGGCTGCACGACCGTGGAACGGGGCGCGATCAGCCAGCGGAAGCGGCGTCCGGGGTCGTCCCCCGCGGCCTGTCCGGCCGCGGCGCCCCCGGCGCAGACCCCTTCGACGGCGCGCAGCGCGGCCCGCACGCCCTCGGCGTCCGCCGCCGGGTCGAGGGCGAGCAGCCTGCCCTCGTCGAGGTGGGTGCGGGCGGCCACGAAGGAGTGCGCGCGGCAGTACACCAGCACTCCGGCGTTGATGTACTCCCCCCGCTCGACGCGCGGCACGACGCGCAGCACGGCGTACTCGTACACGACGCGGTCGGCGCGGTCGATCCCGTCGGCGCGGCCGTTCCCGTCGGCGCGGCCGTTCCGGTGGCCCTCGTGCTCGCTCACTTCGTGCCCTCCTGGATGCGGATGCGCTCGTGGACGGTGGCGGCCCGGGCCAGGAGCGGCCGCGCGTAGGCGCGCCGCAGCTCGTCGGGCGAGTCGAACCCCGGCTCGTCGCGCAGCCACACGTCGGGGATCGCGGCGGTCACCTCGGCGAGCAGTTCCGGTGTGACGCGGGGGCCCAGCTCCGCCGCGGCGGCGGCGATGTCGGGGCCGAAGGGGGCGAGCGCGTGGTCGGAGGCGTCGTACGGCCGGTCGGCCGAGGCCTGCGCGCCGGGCCAGTTGTGGTGCCAGATCATGGTGGCGCCGTGGTCGATGAGCCACAGCTCGCCGTGGTGGACCAGCAGGTTGGGGTTGCGCCACGACCGGTCCACGTTGTTGACCAGCGCGTCGAACCAGACGACCCGCCCGGCCTCCTCGGGGTCCACCCGGTGCGCGAGGGCGTCGAAGCCGATCGCGCGGGAGAGGTAGTCCATCCCGAGGTTCAGTCCGCCGCTCGCCTTGAGCAGCTCCTGCACCTCCTGGTCCGGTTCACCGAGTCCGATGACCGGATCGAGCCCGATCGTGACCAGTCCCGGTACGCGTAGGCCCAGGCGCCGGGCGAGCTCACCGCAGACGACCTCGGCGACGAGGGTCTTGCGCCCCTGCCCGGCGCCGGTGAACTTCATGACGTACGTACCGAGATCGTCGGCCTCGACGAGCCCGGGCAGCGAGCCACCCTCACGCAGGGGCGTGATATAGCGGGTCGCGGTGACCTCTTTCAGCATTTTCTCAGGCCACCCATCTATGCAACCTTACGATCCACGACCGCCTCCGAAAGGCGGCCACAGCGGAGATCACCCGTCAACGGCGATTCACCCTCCGCCGCCGGCCTCCGGCACGAAGTGAGCATAGTAACCAAGGGTGATCACGGGCGAGGAGCGCCGGCCGGGCGGACGCCCGCTCCACCACCCGGCGTCGCGGACGGAGGAGCTCCCTCAGCAGGCCGTCTCGTCGGGGGCGAGGGAGTCGCGTTGTGCGGCCTGGGCGACGCGGGCGAGCAGGGTGCGCAGCTGCCGGGCGTCCTGGTGGTCGAGGTCGGCGAGCAGGCGCCCTTCGGCGGCCACGAGGCTCTGCCGTACGCGGTCGAGGCGGGCGCGTCCGGTGTCGGTGATCAGAACCTGGCGCACGCGGCGGTCGCGCGGGTCGGGCCTGCGGGTGACGAGTTCATGCGCTTCGAGGTCGTCGAGCAGGTAGGTCATCACGGTCCGGTCCAGGCTCACCTCTTTGGCCAGGGCGAGCTGCGAGGGCGGCTCATTGCCGCCGGCCAGGGCGACCAGGACGAGGTAGCCGCGCGCCCCTCCGGGCACATCGGTGACGGAGTCGGTGGCCACGCGGCGGAACGCCGAGGAGACCATGCGGATCGCCCAGCCCAGGTCGGTGTCCAGGGCCAGGTCCTCGACCTCGCCGCCCGGCTTCTTCTCGGACATGGATGCGCTCACCCGCGCACCCTACCACGGTGCGCTTGCTGCCAGATGTTCTTGTTGACAGAACATCTGTGAGGCATAGTGGATTGGGCAACGGCGCCCCCTTGTGCTCCACACGGGGACGCCATGACCACTCACCAGCGCAGGGAAGACGATGATGAGCACCAGCACCGCTTTGCAGGGCCGCACCGCACTCGTGACCGGGGCGACCTCGGGTATCGGCAGGGCCGTCGCGCAGAACCTGGCCCGCCAGGGTGCGACGGTCGTGCTGCACGGCCGGGACCGGGCACGGGGCGAGGCCCTGGTGAAGGAGATCGCGGCCGACGGCGGCACCGCCCGCTTCGTCGCCGCGGACCTCGCCGACGCCGAGGACACGCTGCGGCTGGCCGCCGAGGCCGGGGCCGTGGACATCCTGGTCAACAGTGCGGGCCTGTACGAGTTCGCCCCGACCGCGGCGAGCGACGTCGCGAGCTTCGACCGGCAGGTCGCGGTCAACACCCGCGCCCCGTTCCTGCTGGTCGGCGCTCTGGCGCCGGGCATGGCCGAACGCGGGCGGGGTTCGATCGTGATCGTCGGCTCCAGCGCGGCCCGTATGCCCGCTCCGGTCGGCGCCGCCTACGGCGCCTCCAAGGCCGGTGCGGAGGTCCTGACGCGCTACTGGGCAACCGAGTTCGGTGCCTCGGGCGTGCGGGTCAACACCGTCTCGCCGGGTCCCGTGCGCACCGAGGGCACCCAGGCGATGCTGGGCGAGCACATCGCGATGCTGGACAAGGCCAACGCCCGCGGCCGGGCCGGTGACCCCGACGAGATCGCCGAGGTCGTCTCGTTCCTGGTCGGCCCGGCCAGCTCGTACGTCAACGGTGCCGTCCTGTTCGCCGACGGCGGCGAACTGAGCGCCCTGCCCTCCTGACGAAGGCGCCTCCATGAACATCTTCGTCATCGGCGCCACCGGATTCGTCGGCGGTCACCTCAGCCGGCACCTGGCCGCCGAGGGGCACACGGTCTGCGGTCTGGCCCGCACCGAAACCGCCGCCGCCGTCCTCGAAGCCCGGGGCATCGTCCCGGTCGCGGGTGACCTGGACGCGCGCCGGCCCGCCGTCGTCGAAGCGGCGCTGAACGCCGACGCGGTCGTCTACGCCGCGCAGGCCGCCCCGGAGCAGGAGACCGGAGCCGTCTCCGACCTCGTCCGGACGCTGGCCGGGACGGGCCGGACGCTGGTCTTCCTGTCCGGCAGCGGAGTGCTGCTGCAGCGCACCGCGGGCGCCTGGAGCCCGGACGTCTTCGCCGAGCACGACCCGTTCACGGTCGAGCCCCTGGCCGAGCTGCGCAAGGCCACCGAGGACATCGTCCTGGCCGCCGCCGGGGAGGGGCTGCGCGCGATGGTCGTCCGGCCCGGCCTGATCTGGGGCCCCGGCGACCACGGTCACCTGTCGATGGTCTACCGGTCGGTCGCCCGGAGCGGAGCGGCCTGCTACGTGGGCCAGGGGCTGAACACCTACGGCCATGTCCACATCGACGACGTGACCCGCCTGTTCGCCCTCGCCCTGGACAAGGGCCCCTGCCTGCCGCACCTGACGCCACCGCGCCCGCCGCCGTGCCTGACGCCGCGCCCGGCACCGCTTCCGCTCCCGTCTCCGGGCCCGAAGCAGGAGGCCGCCCCGGTCCGGCACGGGTTCTCGACTGGCGGCTGCGCTTCGGCGCGCTCTCCCTCGTCTGGGGCTTCAGCTTCCTGCTCATCAAGGTGGGTACGGACGGTTACGCGCCCTTCCAGGTGACGCTGGGCCGCCTGCTGTTCGGCACGCTCGTCCTCGCCGCCGCGATGGCCTGGAAGCGCGAACGCCTCCCGCGCGGCGCCCGCACCTGGGGGCACCTGGCGGTCGCGGCCCTCCTCCTCAACGCGCTGCCGTTCTCCCTGTTCGCGTACTCCGAGCTGACCATCCCCTCCGCCCTGGCCGGCATCTGCAACGCGACCTCGCCCCTGTGGGGCATGGCCCTGTCGATGGTCGCCCTCTCCGAGGACCGGCCCACCCGCCGCCGGGTGGCCGGTCTCGGCATCGGCTTCCTCGGCGTGCTGACGGTGCTCGGCGTCTGGCAGGGCTTCCACGACCTGGACGCGGCGGGCACCGCGATGGCGCTGCTCGCCTCGCTCAGCTACCCGGTCGGCTGGATCTACGTGCGCCGCACCCTGGCCGGCTCCGGCCACTCGCACCTGTCGCTGACCGGCGCCCAGCTGATGCTGGCGACGGTGCAACTGGCGGTCGTGACGCCGCTGTTCACCTCGGCGCCGGACCACTTCGCGCTCGTGCCGCTGCTCGCGGTGGTCGCGCTGGGCGCCCTCGGCACGGGCTTCGCCGTCCTCGTCCAGTACGGCCTGGTCGCCGAGGTGGGCCCGACGACCGCCCAGATGGTCACGTACTTCATCCCGGTCATCGCCACCGCCGCCGGTGTCGCGATCCTCGGCGAACCGCTCGCCTGGTCGACACCGGTGGGCGCCGCCGTCGTCCTGGCGGGCGCGGCCCTGACCCAGCCCCGACGCCCCCGGACCGACTGAGACCGGACCGGACGCCCGCACCGACCGCGGGGCCCGGCCCGAAGTAACGACGCCCGGTCAGACGTAACGGCGGGCCGGCGCCGGACCAACCGCCGTCGCCACCGCGTCCGCCACCGCCTCCGCCTCCCGGGCGGTGAGGCCGGAGACGGTGATCCGCAGTCCGGGCGGCGCGTTCGTCCGGAAGCGCGCCCCCGCCGCCACCGCCCAGCCGGAGTGCAGCAGCCGCGCGACGGCCCCGGTCTCGTCCGGGACGGGCACCCACACGTTCATGCCGCTGCGCCCGTACGCCGGGACGCCGCGCTCCGCCAGCGCGCCGATCAGTGCCTCCCGGCGCCGCCCGTACGCCGCCGCGACGGCCGCGCCGTCCACGGCGCCGCTCGACCACAGGTGCACGACGGCCCGTTGCAGCAGCCGGCTCACCCAGCCGGGGCCCAGCCGCTGGCGGCCCTGGACGCGGTCCATGGTGACGGGGTCGCCGGTGAGCACGGCCAGCCGCAGATCGGGCCCGTACGCCTTGGCGACCGAGCGGGTGAAGGCCCAGTGCCGGGTCACGCCCGCCAGCGGGTGCAGGGGCAGGTCGACGATGCGGTGCCCGTGGTCGTCCTCGACGAGCAGGGTCGCCGGATGCTCCGCCAGCACGGCCCGCAGGGCACGCGCACGCGCGGCACTCACCGCGGCACCAGTCGGATTCTGCGCGCGGTCGGTGACGATCAGGGCCCGCGCCCCGCCCTCCAGCGCGGCCCGTACGTCGCCGGGCAGCGGCCCCTCGCCGTCGACGCCGACGGGAACGGCCCGCAGTCCGAGGGCCGGCACCAGGTCGAGCACGCTGTGCCAGCCGGGGTCCTCGACGGCGACCGCGTCCCCCGGCCGCAGGTGCGCGGCCAGGACCCGCTCGATGCCGTCGAGCGAGCCCGAGGCGACGACGACCGGCCCGTCCGGCACCCCGTCCGCGTCCAGGTCCGCACGGGCGAGCCGGGCCAGCTCCGGTTCGACCGCGGCCGCCCCGTACAGCGTCGGTTCGCGGTCCGAGAGTTCCGCCGCGGCCGCCAGCGCCGGCGCGAGCGGGGGCAGCAGCGCCGGATCGGGGTTGCCGTCGGACAGGTTCCGCACGCCGGGCGGGACGTGCAGCCGGGACAGCTCGCGGGCGGTCGTCACCGGCTTGGGGCGGACCCGGCTGCCGCGCCGGCCCGCCGTCTCGATGACCCCGCGCTCGCGCAGCGTGCGGTAGGCGGCCGCCACGGTGTTGGGATTCACCTCCAGCCGGGACGCCAACTCCCGCATCGGCGGCAGCAGTTGCCCGGGCTCCAGCTCCCCCGCCCCCACCGCACGCTCGACGCTCGCCGCAATCTCGGCTGCGCGCTTCCCCTCGATCCGATACTCTCCTAGCACAAAGCACACTATGCACTAGTGCAATACACGACGCAACACGACACACGACGACGCCGACCTGGAGAGCCTCATGACGCAGACGGCCGCCCCGCGCCCCGACGCCTACACCCCGACCGACCGCACGGTCCCCACCCGCTCCCGGGAGCGTGCCGCGTACGACCATGAGATGGTCCACGCGATCCTGGACGAGGGGTACGTCTGCCACCTCGGGTTCGTCCGCGACGGGGCGCCGGTCGTGCTGCCGACGCTGTACGGGCGGGTCGGCGAGCGGCTCTACGTGCACGGCTCGACGGGTTCGCGCCCGCTGCGGATGGCGGGCCAGGCCGACCCCGGTCTGCGGGTCTGCCTGACGGTCACACACGTCGACGGCCTCGTACTGGCCCGCTCGGCCTTCCACCACTCGATCAACTACCGCTCGGTGGTGGTGCACGGCGTGGCCCACCAGGTGACGGACCCGCAGGAGAAGCGCGCGGCCCTGGACGCGCTGGTCGACCACGTGGTGCCCGGCCGCTCGCGCGACTCCCGGCCCGCCGACACCAAGGAGCTGGCCGCCACCGCCGTACTGCGGCTCGACCTCGGCGAGGTCTCGGCCAAGCTGCGCACCGGCGGCCCGAACGACGAGCCCGAGGACCTCGGCCTGCCGTACTGGACGGGCGTCGTCCCGGTCAGCACGACCCACGGCGCGCCCGTGCCCGCCGACGACCTGGCGCCCGGCACGGAGGTCCCCGCCTACCTGACGGCGCTCTGACACCTTGCGACTCCTGAGGCCCCCGCCGCCCCTGCCGTCCGTACGCTCCAGGTGCGCGACGGCCTAGACGGAGGTCTCCCGCTCCGGCAGCCCGCTCCCGGTGCCCGCCGCGCCGCGCGCCACCGGGGCGGGCGGGGCCTTGGCCGGGGTGGACGTCTGCGCGATGAAGGCGCCGCACAGCACCACCGCGCCGCCGATGATCTGCGGCGCCGAGAGGTGCTCGCCCAGCAGGACCCAGGCGAGCACGGTCGCGATGACCGCCTCCAGGCAGGCCACGACCCCGGCCACCTGCGGCGAGAGCCTGCGCACCGCCACCACTCCGGTCACGTAGGCGACGACGGTCGCGATCAGCACGATCCAGCCCAGCAGCAGCGAGGCGGCGACCGTCGTCCCGTCCAGGTCCGCGTCGCCGCCGAGGACCGACCAGTCCATGCCCCACGGCCGCGCCACGACCGTCAGGACGAGAGCGCCGACGAGCAGTCCGTACGCGATGACGCCGAGCGGCGCCGGCGCCTCCTCGCCCGCGTCGCCGCCCTGGTCGGACAGGACGAAGTAGCCGACCTGGCAGCAGGCGGCGCCCAGCGCGAGCAGCAGCCCCAGGACGTCGAAGCCCAGCCCCGTCCACACCTCGACGACACAGGCGAGCCCGCCGACGGCGAGGACGACACCGAGGGCCGCGGCGCGGGTGACGGGCCGCCGCTGCACGAACCGCACCCAGCCGAGGACCAGCGCCGGGGCCAGGTACTCGACCAGCAGCGCCACCCCGACGGGGATCCGGGAGATCGAGGCGAAGTAGCAGGCCTGGACGCCCGCGACGGCCAGCAACCCGAACCCGGCGAGCAGCGCGGGACGCCGGCGCACCAGGTCCCGGTGGCGCACGGCCAGCGGCAGCATGACCAGCGCGGCGCCCGCGACCCGCAGCCACACCACGTGGAGCGGGTCGAGGCCCGCCTCGATCAACGGCTTGGCGGCGACACCGGACCCCCCGAAGGCGACCGCCGATCCCAGCGCGAGCCCCAGCCCGACGCCTCTTCCCCGGTGACCCGTACTGCTCGTCGACGTATGCACCGGCACATGATGACAGGCGACGACATGAGCGTCACCCTTGTTGACACCTGTCTCATCGGCTGGACGGACCGGACCCGGGGAACGCGTCGCGCACGGCCCGGTGGCGCCGCGGCCCCGCCGGTACCCGGCTCAGGCCTCCACGCCGCGCTCCGCCGCCCCGTCCAGGCGGGCCAGCAGGCGCGGCACGTCGACGCCCGCGTGCTCCAGCACCTCGACGGCCCGGGACCCGGCGCCGGCGACGAGTTCGGCGAGCAGGTCGGTCCCGTCCGCGAACCGGTCGCCCCGCACCGCGGCCCGTCCGTGCGCGGCCGCCATCGCCCCGGCCGCCGCCGGGGACCATCCGTCCCCGGTCACCGCGGGCACCGCACCGGTGTCCTCGACGGAGCCCTGCCAGCGGAGCCCGTACCCGATGCTGCGCTGGACGAGGTACCCGAGCAGCCGGGCCACCTGCGGATCGCTCCCGAAGGCCGCGCGCACCTCGGGGTCCGACTCCAGCAGCGTGTGCAGCAGATGGGCCGTGTCGATCTGCCGGTCCCCGTCGCGCAGCGCCCGCCTGCGCGCACCGGCGACCACCGCCGTCAGTTCAGCGCTGAGGTGCGCCTCGACGTCCATGTCGTCCGGGCCCCGTCCGGCGGCCTGCTGCTGGGGCATTCGGTGCTGCACGTCCTCCACCCCATCAGCCCCGCCGCATCCGGTCATCCTCGCGGGGAAGCATTCTCGCGTCCGACACAGGGTGGGCTCCGGTGTCCGGCCCCTCCTCCTCACGGATGACATCGCGCCGTTCTCCCCGCCCGGAGCGCGCGCCGCCTTGCCGTACGGCCCTCGCGCGTCATGCGGCTCCGGTGACCCGTACGGCACGGCGGTGACAGGACGGACGAGAGGTCCGGCCGGGCGCCCTGGTCGCTCGACGCATACGGACGCATACGGACGCATACGAACGAGGGGGTGCTCCATGGCCGGAGCACCCCCTCGTCATGATCCCGTCCGCGGCCGGGGGGACCATCAGTCCTCGTCGGCGAGGATCAGGTACAGCTTCTTGCGCGTCTCGTTGATCAGGGACAGCGCCTTCTCGCGCTGCTCCTTGCTGCCGGTCTTCCAGACCTGCCCGAACGCCTCCATCAGACCGAAGCCGGCCTGCCGGATGTCGCTCAGCGCCTCCCAGTCGACCCCGCGCCCCGCATCCTCCCAGGGCGCGTCCGGCCCCTCGTCGGCGGCGGCGCGGCCCGCCTCGGTGAGCGAGAACAGCTTCTTGCCGCCCTCGGTCGCACTGCTGATCAGGCCTTCGTCCTCCAGCAGCTGGAGGGTGGGGTACACCGAGCCGGGGCTGGGCTTCCACGCCCCGCCGCTGCGCTCGGCGATCTCCTGGATCATCTCGTAGCCGTGCATGGGCCGGTCCTTGAGCAGGGCCAGGATCGACGCGCGCACGTCGCCGCGCCGCGCCCTGCCCCGCGGTCCGCCCCGGCTTCGGCCCGGGTCCCTGGGGCGGGGCTTCGGCGGCCCCCGCGCCCGCCCCAGGGACCCGGGCCGAAGCCGGGGCCGCCGAAGCCGGGCCCGAAGGGGCCGAACGCCGCGCGCAGGCCTTCGAAGGCGCCCGCGTCGGGACCGCCGGGACCCCGGCGGTGTCCGTGCCCGTGTCCATGACCGCGTCCGTGACCTGGGCCGAAGCCCGGTCCGTATTCCTCTCCATGGGAACGCATCGCCATCACTCCATTCCATCGTTGATCTGTCGCGATGCGTCAACGATATATCGGAATAGTTCGTCCGACAAGACCTGCCGGCCGCGGATCCCGCGACGGGTCCAGTTCCCTCGGATTGGCCTTGGTCCGCGGCACCGGCCGGCGTCTACCGTCCGGGCATGCGGATTCGTATCGTCGACGCCTTCACCGACCGCCCCTTCGCCGGCAACCCGGCCGGGGTCCTCCTGCTCGACCGGGCGTCGCCCTTCCCGGACGACGCCTGGCTGCGGAACGTGGCCCTGGAGGTCAACCACGCCGAGACGGCGTTCGCCCACCCCCTCCCGGCGGGCGGCGAGGCGGACTGGGCGCTGCGCTGGTTCACCCCGGCCGCCGAGGTCGCCCTGTGCGGCCACGCCACCCTGGCCACCGCCCATGTGCTGGCCACCACGGGGGCCGCGCATGGTCCGGTGCGGTTCGCCACGAAGAGCGGCGTGCTCGTCGCGACCGTGCTCGACGACGGCTCCGTCACCCTGGACTTCCCGACCGCCCCGCTCACCGCGGTCGAGATCCCGCCGGGCGTCGCCGGGGCGCTGGGGGCCGAGCCGCTCACCACGCACGACACCGGACCGAACGTCGGTGACCTGCTCGTCGAACTCGCCGACGAGAAGACGGTCCTGGGCCTCGCCCCCGACCTCGCGGCCCTGGGCCGCTACTCCGAGCGCGGCATCATCGCCACGGCCCGCGCCGAGGACCCCTCACGGGGCTACGACTTCGTCTCGCGCTGCTTCTTCCCGAACATCGGCATCGCGGAGGACCCGGTGACCGGCAGCGCCCACACGGCCCTGGCGCCGTTCTGGTCGCAGCGCCTGGGCCGCACCGGGCTCACCGGCCTGCAGGCCTCGGCCCGCTCCGGACGGGTGCGTACGGAACTGCGCGGCGACCGCACCCTCCTGTCCGGCCGCGCGGTCACCGTGATCGAGGGCGAGCTGTTCGCGTAGGACTCCCCGGGCTGCCCGCCCACGCCCCGTCAGGCCGTGGGCAGCCAGTCCACCTTGCCCGCCAGCAGCGCGTACCCGACGAACGCGCCGATGTCGAGGAGCGCGTGGGCGACCACCAGCGGTCCGATCCGGCCCCACCGGCGGTACAGGMACACGAAGACCACGCCCATCACCATGTTGCCGACGAACCCGCCGATGCCCTGGTAGAGGTGGTACGAGCCGCGCAGCACGGAGCTGGCGGCCAGCGAGCGGACCGGCGACCAGCCCAGCTGGTCGAGCCGCCGCAGCAGGTACCCGACCACGACGACTTCTTCCAGGATCGAGTTCTGCAGCGCGGAGAGGATCAGCACCGGGTACTTCCACCAGACCTCGGGCAGCGCCTCCGGCACCACCGTGAGGTTGAAGCCGAGCCCGCGGGCGGCCAGGTAGAAGGCGATGCCCGAGCTGCCGATGACGGCGGCGATCCCCGCTCCCCGGGCGAGGTCGAACCAGGGGCGCGTACGGTCGAACCCGAGCGTGCGCAGCCCCTTGCCCTCCCTCAGCAGGAAGTGCGCGACGAGGGCGACCGGCACCAGGGCCGACGCGATGCCGAACAGCTGCCAGGCCAGGTCGAGCCACGGACGGCCCGGCGCGGCCGAGGCGTTGAGCGTGGCCGCCTGGTCCTTGAGCCCTCCCGGCCGGGTGAGCGAACCGACGAAACTGATCAGCGCGGAGACACCGCTCGCGCCGAGCGACACACCCAGCACGAGCAGCGTCTCGTCCCGCAGGACCCGCCTCCCGGGCCGGTCCCCGAACGCTTCCCCGGGTGACGGATCAGCCACCGGCCCCTGCCCCACCTGCACTCCTGCCTCCAGTTGCGTATTCCCGCCTCATCCCCATCTTCGCCCCGCTAGGGTCTCGAATGAACATACGAAGATCGTGCGCGACAGGCCGTCGAGGGTCGAGGGACGGACGCCATGTGAGGCGCATCCCCCTGGTGCCATAGCATTCCGCCGTCTCACGACTCACGGCCGCAACGGCTTCGGGCTCGGTCAGGGAGGGGCACCACCGCCATGGGACGTCACAGCTTGCCCGACGCGCCGCGCAGGGGCGGCACCGGCCCCCGCTCCCGTGCGCGGCGCCGCAGGGCGGCGCTCGCGACGGCCGTCGTGCTGGCCGTCGCCGGCGGCACCGTCGCCGCGGTCGACGGCGGCCTGCTCTCCTTCGGCTCCTCCTGCTGGGACGACCCCGTGCGGCTGCGGATCGCCGCCGCGCCCACCATCGCCCCGGCGCTCAAGGACGCGGCCGACTACGCCCGGGACCACGACGTCACGTCCGACGGCCAGTGCGTCGACGTCCGCGTGACCGCCCGGGACACGTACGAGTTCGCCACCGCCCTGCGGTCCGGGCGCGGGGGCGCGGCGGACTTCGAGGCGTGGGTACCGGACTCGGGCGTGTGGGTGAGCAGGGTCCTGGCGGACGACCGGTCGGTGCCGGTGACCCCCGCGGGCAACGTCGCCTCGTCGCCCGTCGGCGTCGCCATGATCCCGACGGCCGCGAAGACGCTCGGGTGGCCCCGCAAGACGTACACCTGGACCGACCTGGCGGGCGCGACCACGACGAGCGAGCGGCTGCGGCTCGGCTCGGGCGATCCCTCGCGCAGCGCCACGGGCCTGCTCGCGCTGACCCAGCTGGCGCAGACGGCGGGCCGCACCAAGGACGGCGACGTGCTCGCGGCCGCGACCGCCAAGGCCCTCTCGCAGCGCGCCTCCGACAGCGACGGTCAGGTCCTGAACACGCTGCCGCGCGACCTGTCCGGTACCGAGCAGGGCAACCCCAAGCGCAACCAGGCGCTGATCCTGTCCGAGCAGGCGGCGTTCGCGTACAACGAGTCGGCGGACAGCGGCGACGATCTCGACCTGTTCTACCCGAAGGACGGCTCGCCCCGGCTCGACCACCCCTTCGCGCTGGTCGACGAACCCTCCCTGACCACGGACGAGAGCCGGGCGGCGCTGCGCTTCATGACGCTCCTCGGCGAGGACGCGGGACGGCGGATCCTGGAGGAGCACGGCTTCCGCACGGACGAGGACGAGGTCCCGGCCGCACTGGTGTCCGCGGCCGGCGGCCGGGCGCCGCAGCCCTACGAGGAGGTGCCGGAGAGGCCGGCCACGGACAAGGAGGTCGAGGAGGCCCTCGGCCTGTGGACGATCACGGTGCAGAGCGCCCGGCTCACCACGGTCGTCGATGCCTCGTCGTCCATGTCGGACCCGGTGCCGGGCACCAGCGAGTCCCGGATGGACGTGACCCGGGCCGCGCTGCTCCAGGCGCTGGCGACCTTCACTCCGGAGGACGAGATCGGGCTGTGGAAGTTCTCCACCGAGCTCGACGGCAAGCGCGACTACCGCGTCCTGGTGCCGACCGGCCGGCTCGGCGACCGCGTGGCCGGTACCACCCAGCGGGACCGCCTCTCGGCGGCCTTCAGCGGCCTGAAGCCGGTCCCGCACGGTGAGACCGGCCTGTACGACACCACTCTGGCCGCGTACAAGGCGGCGACGGCCTCCTACACCAAGGGCAAGTTCAACGCGGTGGTCCTGCTGACCGACGGCGTCAACCAGGACCCCGGCAGCATCTCGCGCTCGCGCCTGGTCTCCGAGCTGCGCGAACTGGCCGATCCGGAGCGCCCCGTACCGCTGATCGCGATCGCCGCCTGCTCGGACAGGATCAGCGCCTGGTTGCGCTTGGGGTTGCCCTGCTCGGTACCGGACAGGTCGCGCGGCAGCGTGTTCAGGACCTGACCGTCGCTGTCGGAGGCGCGCTGCGAGAGGGCCTTGGCGGTCGCGGCCGCGAGCACGTCGCCGTCCTTGGTGCGGCCCGCCGTCTGCGCCAGCTGGGTCAGCGCCCCGCCCGCCGCCCGCCGCCTGCCTTCTGCGTCAGCTCAGCGGAACAGCCGGTTCCGGCAGTCCCACCGGCCAGGTGTGCACCGGCTCGCCGAGGTGCATCAGCTCGCTGTAGCGCTTCGTCGTGGCGGCCAGCGCCGCGTCCCGGTCCAGACCGCCCTCCAGCGCCTTGTGGAACGTACGGGACTGCCAGGAGGCGCCGTTGACGCCCCGCTTGCAGCGCTCCTCGATCACCCCAAGGTAGAGGTCGCGGTCGGCCGGCTCGACGCCCCAGGCGTCCAGGCCCTCCGCCGCGAGCGGCAGCAGCTCGTCGCGCACCAGCTGCACCGCGGGCATCCGTACGACCCCGCCGTACCGGCCGCGCCGCGGCCACTCCAGCTTCGCGTCGATGCCGTAGCGGCAGGCCTGGTCGAAGTTGGCCGCCGCGGCCTCGAAGGGCAGCCGGGTCCAGACCGGCCGCGTCTCCGCGGCGAGGGCGCGCACCAGCCCGTAGTAGAAGACCGCGTTGGCGACCGTGTCGATCACGGTGGGTCCCGCGGGCAGCACGCGGTTCTCCACGCGCAGGTGCGGGACGCCGTGCTCGATGTCGTACACCGGGCGGTTCCAGCGGTAGACGGTGCCGTTGTGCAGGACGAGTTCGGCGAGTTTGGGCGTGCCGCCCTCGTCGAGGACGCGCAGTGGGTCCTCCTCGTCGCGGATGGGCAGCAGGGGCGGGAAGTACCGCAGGTTCTCCTCGAAGAGGTCGTACGCCGAGGAGATCCAGCGCTCGCCGAACCAGGTGCGCGGCCGCACCCCCTGCGCCTGCAGCTCGGGCGAACGGGTGTCCGTGGACTGCAGGAACAGCGGGGGCCGCGACTCGCGCCACAGCTCACGGCCGAAGAGGAACGGCGAGTTGGCGCCGACGGCGATCTGCGCCGCGGCGGTGGCCTGCGCGGCGTTCCACACGTCGGCGAACCGGTCGGGGGTCACCTGGAGGTGCAACTGCACCGAGGTGCAGGCCGCTTCGGGCGCGATCGACGCCGAGGTGCAGCTGAGCCGCTCCACGCCCTCGATGTCCAGGGTGAAGTCCTCCCCGCGGGCCGCGACGATCTGGTCGTTGAGCAGCGTGTAGCGGTCCACGTCGGAGAGGTTCGCGGAGACCAGGTCGTCCCGGGTGAGGGTCGGCAGGATGCCGACCATCACGATCCCGGCGTCGACCTCGTTCGCCTTGCGGTGGGCGTACGCGAGGGAGGTGCGCAGCTCCTCGGCGAGCCGGTCGAACACCCGGCCCTCCAACCGGTGCGGGGCGATGTTGACTTCCAGATTGAACATGGCGAGTTCTGTTTGGAAATCACGGCTGGCGATGCGTTCGAGTACTTCCGCATTCATCATCCTCGGCGAGCCGTCGGGCCCTGCGAGATTCAGCTCGATCTCCATGCCCATGAGATTCTTGGGGCGGTCGAACTTCTTCTCCTCCAGCAATCTCGCCAGACCCTCCAGGCACTGCTGGAGCTTTTCTCGGTACCGCCGGCGGTCGGACAGTCCGATCGTCCCCGCCGCGACCTTCTCCCCCATCGAAGCTTCCCTCCTCGACCGGTCGGCCCGAAGAACCGGCCGCTGCCGTACCGGGCCACCGGGGATGATGCCCAGCCAATGTGATCGATAACTCCCCGGAGGGACCCCCCGGGTACTACTCTGGACCCAGCTTTCTCCCGGCACATTCACGAGGCATGAGGCGCCGCGTTTACCGAAGACCGGCACTGTCGTGAAAAACGCCGACGAGAACCGGCCGTCCCCTTCGGCGGAGTATTCCGAGGTCATCGTCGCGTACCCGGCAGGAACCACGGTCAAACGCCCTTCACGACGACCTAATTGCCTCTTGCACTTAATGTGCGGGACGGCTAGCCGAAACATCACCTGAACACATGTCGTATAAACTCCGCGAACGAGGCAAAGAGTTGGCGCCCGCGGTCGCAGGATCTGTCGTCGAAGTGACGTCTTCGCCGAAGGACGGGCCGCGCGGCGTCCGGTGCGTGCGATCGCGGACGTGCCGGAGGGATTCCCGTGGCCCGGCCACCAGGACCTTCCGGCACCTCGGCGAGCATGCGTGCCGGACATCGCGCGGCCGGCGTCCCTCCGACGACCGGCCCCGCATCCCCGCCCCATCGATCC
>NZ_VDFC01000023.1:53534-58458 GCF_008369065.1 Streptomyces apricus
CCGCCATGCCTGTCGAATGAGAGGCGACCCACCATGCCGCTGCATGTCCCCCCGGCTCCCGCGCCGGCATTGCGCACCGTCCTCACGGCCCTCGGTTCCCCGACCGCGGTCCGTGAAGCCCGTACCCCGTCCCTCCGCACCGCCCAGGGACCCCTCACCGCCGAACTCCCCCTGCCCGTCCACGTGCTCGACCGGGTCACCCCGGCGGGCACCTCGGCCACCCGGCTGGCCGGCTGGCGCTTCCTCATCCGCTGCCACGAACGCGCCGTGGCCGCCGCGGAGACCAGGCTGACCCCCGACGGCTGGGCCTTCTCCCACTTCTTCGAGGGCCCGTACGTCACCGCGACCGAACGCGCCCTGCGCCAGGCGGAGACGGTGCCGGGGGCGTACCAGCCACGTCTGCTCTCGGTACCCGGGCTCTACATGCTCACACTCTGGCTGCACGGCGATCCGACGGCCGACGGCACCGGGGGCCACCTCGCCCCCACCGACCTGCTGGTGCCCCTGGCGCCCGCACCGCCCGGCATCGCCGCGCACCGTCCGCACCGCGCGGGCGACCTGCTGCCCGTCCTGACCCACCGGCTCACGCCCGCGCTCGCCACCACGCCCACGCCCCCGCCGCTGCTCGGCTCACCCGCCTGAGGGCGCCCCGTCCCGCGTGCCCCGCGACCCCGGCCCGGGTCGCGGGGCACCGTGCTGCGCCCGGGGCCCCTCGGGCGGGTGTCGCCCACAGTGACGCGTGGAGGACGCAGCGCACCCCCGGTCCGTACGGACTAGCCCCATCCGGCCATGGCGAACCACCCGAAGGGACAGCCCAGTTGGACTGAACCGCCCGCACGGGTGATGCGTCATCAACCTGTGAGGAGAGCTGACGCCAAATCCCTGCGGATCGGCGTCCGTGGGGCAACACTGGGTTCCGGACCATCTGACAAACGGGGGGCGGTTATGGACACCAGTTCGAACCGCGGAACAGACCACACATCGATCACCGACCTCACACCGAAGCGAAAGATCCCATCCATGTGCCAGCACCAGCGACCGTGTCCGACAGCCGACTCCGCCGACCGGGAGGCCGCGCTCCTCGTGGCGCACCACCCGGAGCAGGGGTGGAGCCTGCTGTGCAACGGCGTCCTGCTCTTCGAGGACACCGGTGAGATCCTGCCGGACGGCCGGATCATCGCTCCGCACCGGTCACCGGCCATGGACGTGATGACGGCCGCCTGAGCGGCACGGCGCACCACGGGCGGCCGGACAGGCCGCCCGGAACCACGAGGGGCCGGCCCGGGAGGAGATCCCGGTACCGGCCCCGACGCATGCCGCCCCTCGCGGGGGGGGGGTCAGTCCTCGTAGGCGTCCAGGGGCGGGCAGGAGCAGACCAGGTTCCGGTCGCCGTACGCCTGGTCGATCCGGCGCACCGGCGGCCAGTACTTGTCGGCGGCCGAGACCCCGGCCGGGAAGACGGCCTCCTCGCGGCTGTACGCGTGCTCCCAGGCCCCGCCGAGCGCGGCCGCCGTGTGCGGGGCGTTGCGCAGCGGGTTGTCGTCCGCCGCCCACTCGCCCGAGCCGACCTTCTCGATCTCCGCGCGGATGGCGATCATCGCGTCGCAGAACCGGTCGAGCTCGGTGAGGTCCTCGCTCTCGGTGGGCTCGATCATCAGCGTGCCGGCCACCGGGAACGACATCGTCGGCGCGTGGAACCCGTAGTCGATGAGCCGCTTGGCGACGTCGTCGACGCTCACGCCGGTCGCCTTGGTGAGCGGCCGCAGGTCGATGATGCACTCGTGCGCCACCAGCCCGCCGGGCCCCGTGTAGAGGACCGGGAAGTGCGGCTCCAGGCGCTTGGCCACGTAGTTGGCGCTGAGCACGGCGACCTGCGTGGCCCGCTTGAGCCCCTCGCCGCCCATCAGACGGACGTACGCCCAGGAGATGGGCAGGATGCCCGCGGAGCCCCAGGGAGCCGCCGAGACGGGCCCCACGCCGGTCTCGGGACCCGCGGCGGGCTGCAGCGGGTGGTTGGGCAGGTACGGCGCCAGGTGCGCGCGCACCCCGACCGGGCCCACGCCCGGACCGCCGCCGCCGTGCGGGATGCAGAACGTCTTGTGCAGGTTGAGGTGCGAGACGTCGCCGCCGAAGTGGCCCGGCTTGGCCAGCCCCACCAGCGCGTTGAGGTTGGCGCCGTCCACGTAGACCTGGCCGCCCGCCTCGTGCACCCGCGCGCAGATGTCGGCGACGTGCTCCTCGAACACGCCGTGCGTCGAGGGGTACGTGATCATCAGCACGGACAGCTCGTCGCGGTACTGCTCGATCTTGGCCCGCAGGTCCTCGACGTCGATCTCGCCGTCCCCGGCGGTCTTCACGACGACGACCTTCATCCCGGCCATCACCGCGCTCGCCGCGTTCGTGCCGTGCGCGGAGGACGGGATCAGGCAGACGGTGCGCTGCTCGTCGCCGTTGGCCCGGTGGTAGCCGCGCACGGCCAGCAGACCGGCCAGCTCGCCCTGCGAACCGGCGTTGGGCTGCAGCGACACCTTGTCGTAGCCGGTGACCTCGGCGAGACGGTCCTCCAGCTCGGTGATGAGCGTCAGGTAGCCCTGCGCCTGCTCGGCGGGCGCGAAGGGGTGCAGCTGCCCGAACTCGGGCCAGGTGACCGGCTCCATCTCGGTGGTCGCGTTCAGCTTCATGGTGCACGAGCCGAGCGGGATCATGCCCCGGTCCAGCGCGTAGTCGCGGTCCGCGAGCCGGCGCAGGTAGCGCAGCATCGCGGTCTCCGAGCGGTACTGGTGGAAGACCGGGTGCGTGAGGTACTCGTCGGTGCGCAGCAGCGGCTCCGGCAGCGTGTCCCGCGCCGTCGCGTCCAGCGCCGCCACGTCGCCCCCGGTGCCGAACGCCGCCCAGACGGCAGCCAGCTGGGCCCGCGTGGTCGTCTCGTCGCAGGACAGGGACAGGTGGTCCGCGTCCACCAGGTGGAGGTTGACGCCCCCCTCGCGGGCGGCGTCGCGTACGTCGGCGGCCCGGCCCGGCACCCGCACGGTGAGGGTGTCGAAGTACGCCTCGTGGACGACCTCGACGCCGCCCGCGCGCAGGCCCTCGGCGAGGATCGTGGCGTACCGGTGGGTACGCCGCGCGATGGCCCTCAGCCCCTCGGGACCGTGGTAGACGGCGTACATGCCGGCCATGACGGCGAGCAGCACCTGGGCCGTACAGATGTTGCTGGTCGCCTTCTCCCGGCGGATGTGCTGCTCGCGCGTCTGCAGGGCGAGGCGGTACGCCTTGTCGCCGTCCGCGTCGACCGAGACGCCGACGAGCCGGCCGGGCAGGCTGCGCGCGAACTTCTCCCGCACGGCCATGTAGCCGGCGTGCGGCCCGCCGAAGCCCATCGGGACGCCGAAGCGCTGCGTCGTGCCGACCGCGATGTCGGCGCCCAGCTCACCGGGGGAGGTGAGCAGCGTCAGGGCGAGCAGGTCGGCGGCGACGGTGACGACCGCACCCAGCTCGTGCGCCTGCTCGACGACGGGCTTCAGGTCCCGTACGGCACCGGAGGCGCCCGGGTACTGCAGGAGCACGCCGTTGATCTCGCGCCCGGCGAGCGCCTCGGGGATGCCGTCGCTCAGGTCGGCGACGACGACCTCGACGCCGGTGGGCTCGGCGCGGGTCTCGATCACCGCGACGGTCTGCGGCATGGTGTCCGCGTCGATGAGGAAGAGGCCCTTCTTGTTCTTCCCCATGCGCCGCGACAGCGCCATGGCCTCGGCGGCGGCCGTGCCCTCGTCCAGCAGTGAGGCGCCGGAGGTCGGCAGTCCGGTCAGCTCGGCGACCATGGTCTGGAAGTTGAGCAGCGCCTCCAGCCGCCCCTGCGAGATCTCGGGCTGGTACGGCGTGTACGCGGTGTACCAGGCCGGGCTCTCCATGACGTTGCGGAGGATGACGGGCGGGGTGAACGTCCCGTAGTACCCGAGCCCGATCATCGAACCGAGCACCTGGTTGCGGTCGGCGAGGGAGCGCAGCTCGGCCAGCACCTCGGCCTCGGTGCGCGCGTCCGGCAGCGCGAGCGAGTCGGCGTTCTTGATCACGTCCGGCACCGCGGCGGCCGTCAGCTCGTCGAGCGAGCCGTACCCCACCTGCGCGAGCATCTTGGCGCGGGCCCCGGAGTCGGGCCCGATGTGACGCTGCTCGAAGGGGATGCCCTGTTCGAGCTCGGAAAGCGGAATACGAGGGGCTGTCATTGCGGAGGCCTCCTGGTCTGACGACCTTCGGGGGGCACCACGGCGTGGTTGCCCGAACGGCCTCCCCCTCTGTCATCTCAACCTGAGAGTTTCACCGGCTCGCCGCGGGGCGCTCCGGCTTTCACCGTCGGTGAGAGCGGAGCCCGTCGACGACTCGAACACCGCTCTGCTTTCCAGAGTGACCTCGTCCATGCGGTACGTGGGCCTGAGAGATTCCGGGGAGGAGTTGCTCCTTCGGCGCCTCCGGTGGGTCTCGGAGGACTCTCCCGCATGGGGTCAGCAGCCGTTGACCAGCGTACCAGCGGGGGTCCCTCAAGTGGCCGCCTCCCCCAAAGTGCTCTTTCGTAGTGCTTACGGATGAGTTGCGAGCAGCTGGAGGGACCGTGCAGACCGACATCGATCCGCGCAACCTGATAGGCCGCAAGGCGTTCGACCGCAACGGCGCGAGGATCGGCACCGTCGACGAGGTCTACCTCGACGACGCGACCGGCGCACCCGAGTGGGCGGCGATACGCACCGGTCTCTTCGGCCGGGACGCCTTCGTCCCCCTGGAGCCCAGCGAACTGATCGACGGCTCCCTGCACATCCCGTTCGAACGCTCCCTCATCAGGGACGCCCCCGACTTCGGCGTGGGCCGCCACCTCTCCCCCGAACAGGAACTCCAGCTCTACCACCACTACGCCCTGGACGTAGCCCCACCC
>NZ_VDFC01000023.1:58558-68730 GCF_008369065.1 Streptomyces apricus
CCCCCCGCAACCGCACACCCCCCGTGGTGTCCACGGCCTCCAGCAGCCGGGCGGCAGCCTCCCGCACCACCGCGGGATCGTCCGTGGGCCCCCGCAGCGTCTCGGACCGGGTCAGCGTGGAGAAGTCGTACCGCCGCACCTTCAGCACGATGGTCCGCCCCGACAGGTGCGCCGCCCGCAGCCGCTGGACGCACCGGTCGGCCAGCCGCTGCACCTCCGCCCGCACCCGCGCCCGGTCGTGGATGTCCACGTCGTACGTGTCCTCGACCGACACCGACTTGGTGTCCCGCTCGGCCACCACGGGCCGCCGGTCGCGCGCGAGCGCCATGGCGTACAGGGCGCTCCCGTGCGCCTTCCCCAGCAGCCGTACGAGCTCGTCCTCGCCCGCCTCGGCGATGTCCCCGACCGTGCTGATCCCGCCCCGCCGCAGGTGGTCCCCGGTGGCCGGCCCGACGCCCGGCAGGACGCGTACCGACATGGGGGCGAGCAGCGCCCGCTCGGTGCCGGGCTCTATGAGCACGAGCCCGTCCGGCTTGGCCTGCTCCGAGGCGATCTTCGCCAGCATCTTGGAGCCCGCGAGCCCCACGGACCCGGTGAGCCCCGTGACGGCCCGGATGTCGGCGCGCAGCTTCTTCCCGGCCAGCAGCGCCGACGCCTCGTCCCAGGCCGTCTGCCCGGCCTCCAGGTCCACGAAGGCCTCGTCCAGGCTCAGCGGCTCCACCAGCGGCGACAGCTCCCGCAGCAGCCCCATCACCTGCTCGCTGATCTGCCGGTAGAGCCCGAAGCGCGGTACGAGGTAGGCGGCGTTCGGGGCCAGCCGGCGGGCCTGCGCCATGGGCATCGCCGAGTGCACCCCGAAGACCCGCGCCTCGTACGAGCAGGTGGCGACGACGCCACGCGGTCCGAGACCGCCCACGACGACCGCTTTCCCGCGCAGACTCGGCTTGGCCGCCTGCTCCGCCGAGGCGTAGAAGGCGTCCATGTCGAGATGCAGGATCGTGGGCGCGGTTCTCACCCCACCGATGCTGCCCTACGCCACTGACAATGCCACCGCGGCGGGCCCGTTCCGGAGCGCGTCCCGGCCGGTCGGAAAGCCCGGCCGGAAAGCCTGCTCAGACGGCCCGGTTGCGCCGCCGCGCCAGCTCGTCCGCCGGATTGGGCCGCACGAGCGTCTCGCCGGTGTCGACGCGCTCCCCGTGCAGCTGGGAGAGCGCGCTCTCCACGTCCCGCCACACCACGCCCACGGCGATCCCGAAGATGCCCTGTCCGCCCTGCAGCAGCGCGTGCACCTCGTCGGGCGAGGTGCACTCGTAGACCGTGGCGCCGTCGCTCATCAGCGTCATGCGCTCCAGGTCGCAGGCGCCGCGCTCCGTGAGGTGCCGCACCGTGCTGCGGATGTTCTGCAGCGAGACCCCCGTGTCGAGGAACCGCTTGACGATCTTCAGGACGACCACGTCGCGGAAGCTGTAGAGCCGCTGCGTCCCCGACCCCTGGGCGGACCGCACACTCGGCTCGACCAGCCCCGTCCTGGCCCAGTAGTCCAGTTGCCGGTAGGTGATCCCCGCGGCGGCACATGCCGTGGGACCGCGGTAACCGATCTCCGCGGACGCCGTCCCGCCGTCCCCCGGTACTGCCTTCGGCCGCTGTACGTGATCGGCCGCGCTGCTCTGAAGCGGGTACGGGCCGCTCTCCCCCGGACCGCGTCCGGGAGCACCCCCAGCCGTACCGTCGCCGCTGCTTCTCACGCCGACCTCCGTCCTTGACCTGCCTTCACGAAGGTAGGCAGTCACCAGGGGCGCGTCAACGATCGCCACACTCGGCACGCCGGGTGATAATCACCCTGAGAGTGGTTTCCCGTGCCCCGTTGCGGGGAAAGGCTAGCCGAATGCCCTCGGGCCGGCAGCGGCACGGCCTGTCGTCCGGCGCTCCCGGAGGGTCATCGGCCGCTGCGGGATGCCGTCAGGCCGTCACTGGCTGTTGGTCCCGAAGTCCTCGGGCGAGATCTGGTCGAGGAACTCGCGGAACTTCTCCACCTCGTCCTCCTGCTCGTCCGGGATCGCGATGCCCGCGTCGTCCAGGACCCCGTCACTGCCGTAGATGGGCGTACCGGTGCGCAGCGCCAGCGCTATGGCGTCGGACGGCCGGGCACTGACCTCGACCCCGCTGGCGAACACCAGTTCCGCATAGAAGACACCCTCCCGCAGGTCCGTGATGCGCACTTCGGTCAGCTCCTGGCCGACGGCCTCCAGCACGTCCTTGAACAGGTCGTGGGTCAGCGGTCGCGCGGGGGCCATGCCCTGCTGTGCGAAGGCGATCGCCGTCGCCTCCCCCGGCCCGATCCAGATGGGGAGGTAACGGTCGCCTCCCACTTCACGCAGGAGCACGATCGGTTGGTTGGAGGGCATTTCCACCCGGACACCTACGACGTCGAGCTCGTTCACACAGCAACCCTAGGCCGTGCCCGGCACCTTTGGGTAGTCGAGCACGGAATGGTGCCCCATCCCACGTCCCCCGAGCACCGCCGGATCAGGGCAGCCGCACCCCGAGCGCGGACTGCACCAGGGCGGCGTGCAGCTTCACCGCGAGGCCCGCGAGCTCCTTGGTGCGCGCCTGCGCGTGCGCCCTGGTCTGCGGGTTGCGGTGCAGCCGCAGGGGGGCCACGACCTGGTCCACCAGTCCGGCCTCCCGGTCGGCGGCGGCCTTGACGGCACGCAGGTGCCGCGGTTCGATCCCGAACCGCCCCAGTTCGGTGACCAGGGCCGCCACGGTGACCGCCTCGGCGTCGTACACGCCGTCCGGCAGGGGGGTGATGAGCCCGTAGGACTCCCACTCGTCGAGCTCCCGCTCGCCGATCTCGGCGGCGGCCAGCAGCTCCGCGCGCCCGATCCGGGCCACCACGGGCTCCTCGGGCTCGCCGGGGGCCTCACCGTCGCCCTGGGGCCCCACGGAGGGCAGGGCGACCGCCTCGCCCCGCGCCATGGCGTCCAGGTGCGCCCGGATCACCTTCAGGGGCAGGTAGTGGTCGCGCTGCATGCGCAGCACGTGGCCCAGACGCTCCACGTCGTCGGGGCTGAACTTGCGGTACCCGGAGGGGGTCCGCTGCGGCTCGATGAGCCCCTCGGACTCCAGGAACCGGATCTTCGAGACCGTGACCTCGGGGAATTCGTCGCGCAGGGCGTTCAGCACGGTGCCGATGCTCATCAGAGCACCGTCCGTGGCGGCGGCGCCGTGTCCGGCGCCGCCGCTCGGGGTTCGAAGCATGGACCTTCCCTGGGGGTCGTCTCCCCGGACAAAGTCTGGGTGAGGGTCAGATGCCCCGCTGGCTCGCGTAGAAGACCAGCCGGTACTTGCCGATCTGCACCTCGTCACCGTTCGACAGGGGAACCCGGTCGATCCGCTCCCGGTTGACGTACGTGCCGTTGAGGCTGCCGACGTCCGCCACCGTGAAGGAACCGTCGGGCTCCCGGCGGAACTCCACGTGACGGCGCGACACGGTCACGTCGTCCAGGAAGATGTCGCTCTGCGGATGACGGCCGGCCGTGGTCAGCTCGCCGTCCAGCAGGAAGCGGCTGCCCGAGTTGGGCCCCCGCCGCACCACCAGGAGCGCCGAGCCGAGCGGCAGGGCGTCGACGGCGGCCTGCGCCTCCGGGGACAGCATCGGCATCTGCGTCTGGCCGGTTGCCTCGGCGTCGTACGCCTCAAGACCGGAGATGGAGATCGTCGACGTGGTCTCCGACGGACGCTCGGGGGTCGCCCCGGCCCGCAGCGGAGCACCGCAGTTGGAACAGAAGCGGCTCGCCTCCGCGTTGCGGTTGCCGCACCTCGTACACACCAGGGCCGACATGGACGGATCCTCCTGTTGCGGCTGCCCCGCCGAGGTAGTGGTCGCGTACGGGTCGGAGCCGAAACCTCCACCCGCACCTGAGGCTGACGGATCCCCGAAACCTATGCGCCCCGACTGGGCAGGGTCAACAGACCGCGCGCCCTGACCACCGGAAATGTCCCCGCCCGGCCCACCGACCTGGTCCCGGAACAGCGGGCGGTCCGCCTGTCCCTCACCCTCGGAGGGGCGCGGTGCGCGATGGCGGGCGGTGGCGTTGTCGCCACCGTCTCGTGCGCTCTTGCCGAACAACTTCGCAAACAACTTCACGGGCGATTCCCCTTGACCGAAACAGACCCGCCCGTGGGGCAGGACGAACCCTGATTGCACACACCGGTCGAGCCGGACACCCTCACAACGTCCGTATCCACCAGACAGTTTCCACCACGCACCAGCCAATCGGTGCGCCGACCCCCCGCAAGCTCATGCCCTTGCGGGACGGTCTCCAAGCACCTCCGGCTCACCGGGAGGACGACCGAGCGTAGTCAGGCTGCTTCGCCGGTCGCAAGGCGTCCACGACGATCTTGCCGACGCGGTCCACCGTGACAGTGGCCTGCTCCTTCTCCAGAGTCTGCACCACTCCGCCAGGGATGTTGAGCGCCGGTTCGAGGTCCTGCGGCTTGCCGATGACCTTGAAACGATAGGGGGAGCTGATCTTGTTCCCGTCCACCGCGACTCCCCCGCCCACATCCGTCAGATAGGTGCCGGCGACGATCCGTACGCCGTTGACCTGGATCGCCTCCGCTCCGGCCGCGCGCAGTTCCTGGACGGCGTCGAGCAGCATGTCGGACTCGACCGTCCCCTTCCCGTCGTCGACCGTCAGTGTGATGCCGGGGCCCTGCGCCGCCACGGTGCCCGCCAGGATGCCGAGTTGCCTCTCCTTCTCGACCGTCTGCTTGCGGGCCTCCTCGGCCTGGTCCGAGCTGTTCTCCAGCTCGGTGCGCTGGTCCTCCAGCCCCTGCTTCTCCTCTTCCAGACGCTGTGTGCGGTCGTCGAGTTCATCGAGGATGCGTACGAGATCCTCCTGGCGCGCGCCGCGCAGGGCGCCGTCGTCGTCGCTGGTGGACGCCACCTGGACGGCCAGGCCGAAGCCGAGGCCGAACAACAGGAGCGCGACGATCAGTTGCGCACGGGACACCCGCGGCGGCCACAGGCCCTTCACCAGCCGCTGCCGGCCGGTGAGCCCGGGCGCGCCGCCCGGCTCCGGCGCGGCCGCCGGCGGCCCGGGCTCCCCGGCTCCCGCCGGTGCCTGCGCCGCGACCTCTTCGGGCAGTTCCCTGCGCAGCGGGTTCCCGGAGGTCCCCGGCGTTCCGTCCTCGCTGCTCATCGGCCTCACGCCCGGAAGACGTGCCGGCGGATCGCCGCGGCGTTGGAGAAGATGCGGATACCGAGGACGACCACGACCCCCGTGGACAGCTGGGCGCCGACGCCCAGCTTGTCGCCCAGGAAGACGATGAGCGCGGCCACCACGACGTTGGACAGGAACGACACCACGAAGACCTTGTCGTCGAAGATGCCGTCGAGCATGGCCCGCAGCCCTCCGAACACGGCGTCGAGCGCCGCGACGACGGCGATCGGGAGATAGGGCTCGACCACCGCCGGAACCTCGGGCCGGACCAACAGTCCGGCCACGACTCCCACGACGAGGCCCAGTACGGCGATCACGATGTGCCTTTCTCTGCGCTGGGTTGTGCTGTTCGTACGATCACACTCGGGGCTGCGGGCAGCCGGACCTCGTCCTCGACGGACAGGCTGGTCCTGATCCCGAAGTTCTTCCGCAGGGCGTCCAGGTACTGCCCGTCGCCGCTCTCGCGGAAAGCGCTGCTCAGTTTCTCGCCGTCCCCCACGGCCAACACCGTGTACGGCGGCACCAGCGGCTTGTTGTCGACCAGTATCGCGTCGCCCGCGGCCCTGATCGCGGACAGGGCCGTCAGCCGCTGTCCGTTGATCGTGACGGCCTCGGCGCCCGACTCCCACAGTCCGTTGACGACGCGCTGCATGTCGCGGTCGCGTACGCGGCCGGTGTCGGAGAAGCCGGACGTCTCGCGCGCGTCCCCCTCGCCGCCCTGGTCGGCCTCCTCGGCGTCGTCCACGACGAGCTTCACACCGGGCCCGTGCACCTCCACGGCTCCCGCCAGGATGCCCACCAGTTCGCCCTGGTCGCCGCCGTGCTTGCGGAGCGCCTCGCGCTGGCGGGCACCGACGTCGTCGCGCAGCTCGTCGATGCCGTCCTCAAGCTTCTCGGCCGCCGCGGTCTGCCGGTCGATGCGGTCGATGAGCTCGCCGCGCTCCTTGGCGACGACCGGTGCCGCTATCCGCGCCTGCGCCGCGCCCACGGTCACCACGAGTGCCGCGAGCACCAGACCCGCCGCGAGGCCCAGCTTCGCCCGCAGCGTCCTGGGCATCCCGCCCCCGCCCTCGGCCTTTTTGCGGGCGGCCGCCTCGGCGTACCCCTCGTCCAGGCTGTGGTCCATGACGTTGGTGAGCAGCGACATGGACGCGTCCGGGCGCGGGGGGCGCGGGGGGCTGCTCCGAACGGGCTGCTCCGAACGGGGGGCTGCTGCGGCATGCCGCACATCGTCGCACGTCGCGACCGCTGCCTTCGAACGGCCCCACCGACGCGCCGGACGGGCCCTGTTGAGGGCACCGTCCGGCACGCGTGCGTACGGCTCAGCGACCGGCGCTGTCCACCACCGACGCCCACTCGTCGAGCAGGGCCTGCGCCGAGGCGTCGTCGGGTCCTTCGGCCCACAGGTGGGTGACCGCCTCCGCCGGGTCGGGCAGGACCAGCACCCAGCGCCCGTCGGCCTCGACCACGCGGACGCCGTCGGTCGTGTCCACGGACCGGTCGCCGGCCGCTTCCACCACGCGTCGCATCACGAGGCCCTTGACCGCCCAGGGAGTCGCCAGATCGCGCTTGAGGACGTGCGCCCGCGGGATGCGCGCGTCGATCTGGCTGAGCGTGAGCTGCGTGCGCGCCACCAGCCCGATGAGCCGGACGAAGGCCGCCGTGCCGTCGAACACGCTGCTGAACTCGGGCACGATGAACCCGCCGCGCCCGTCGCCGCCGAAGATGCTGGACTCCTCGCGCCCGACCCGCGTCAGGTCGTCGGGCGAGGTGGTCGTCCAGTCGACCTGCGTCCCGTGGTACGCCGCCACCTGCTCGGCGATCCTGGTGGTGGTCACCGGCAGGGCCACCCGCCCGCTGCGGCGTTCGGCGGCGACCAGGTCGAGCATGACGAGCAGGGCCCGGTCGTCCTCGATGATCCGGCCCTTCTCGTCGACGAGGGAGAGCCGCTCGCCCACCGGGTCGAACCGCACGCCGAACGCGGCCCGCGCGGAGGCCACGATCTCGCCGAGCCGCACCATCCCGGACCGGCGGGCGTCCGCCGTCTCCGTGGGACGCGACTCGTCGAGTCCGGGGTTGATGGTCAGCGAGTCGACCCCGAGCTTGCCGAGCAGGCTGGGCAGCACCAGTCCGGCGCTGCCGTTCGAGGCGTCCACGACGACCTTGAGCCCGGACTCGGCGATCCCGGTCGTGTCGACGTTCCTGAGCAGGGACCCAGTGTACGAGTCGAAGACGCTCGCCGGGAAGTGCAGGTCGCCGATCTCACCGGGGAAGGCCCGGCGGTACTCCTGGCGCGCGAAGACGCGGTCCAGCTTGCGCTGGCTGCCCTGCGAGAGGTCCGCCCCGTTCCCGTCGAAGAACATGATGTCGACCGAGTCCGGGACCCCGGGCGTCGTACGGATCATGATGCCGCCGGCGCTGCCCCGCGCGGTCTGCTGCCGCGCCACCGGCAGCGGCACGTTCTCCAGGTCCCGTACGTCGATCGCGCTGGCCTGCAGGGCGGAGATGACCGCCCTCTTGAGCGCGCGGGCACCCCGGGAATGGTCACGGGCGGTGGTGACGGTGGCGCCCTTCTTGAGCGTGGTCGCGTACGCCCCCGCCAGGCGCACGGCCAGCTCGGGCGTGATCTCCACGTTCAGGATGCCGGTCACGCCACGGGCTCCGAAGAGGTGGGCCTGGCCCCGCGACTCCCAGATGACCGACGTGTTGACGAAGGCGCCGGCCTCGATCGTCTTGAACGGGTACACCCGCACGTTGCCCTGCACGATCGATTCTTCACCGACGAGGCACTCGTCCCCGATGACGGCGCCGTCCTCGATGCGCGCGGCCCGCATGATGTCGGTGTTCTTCCCGACGACGCAGCCACGCAGATTGCTGTGCTGGCCGATGTACACGTTGTCGTGCAGAACGGCCTTGTGCAGGAATGCCCCGGATTTCACGACGACATTGGAGCCCACCACGGTGTGCTCACGAATTTCGGCGTCCGCCTCGACCTTGGCGTAGTCCCCGATGTAAAGAGGTCCTCGCAGGACGGCGTCGGGGTGTACTTCGGCGCCCTCCGCGACCCAGACCCCGGGCGATATCTCGAACCCGTCCAGTTCGACGTCGACCTTGCCTTCGAGGACGTCGGCCTGCGCCTTGACGTAGCTCTCGTGCGTGCCGACGTCCTCCCAGTAGCCCTCGGCGACATAGCCGTAGATCGGCTTGCCTTCCTTCATCAGCTGGGGGAAGACGTCGCCGGACCAGTCGACGGAGGCATCGGCCTCGACGTAGTCGAAGACCTCCGGCTCCATGACGTAGATACCGGTGTTCACCGTGTCCGAGAAGACCTGGCCCCAGGTCGGCTTCTCAAGGAAGCGCTCGACCTTTCCCTCGTCGTCGACGATGGTGATGCCGAATTCCAGGGGATTGGGAACACGGGTCAGGCAGACGGTGACCAGCCCACCCTTTTCCTTGTGGAAATTGATGAGATCGGTGAGGTCGAAGTCGGTCAGAGCGTCGCCGGAGATGACAAGGAAGGTGTCGTCCTTCAGTGCCTCCTCGGCGTTCTTGACACTGCCGGCAGTACCGAGTGGCTTCTCCTCGTTGGCATAGGTGAGCTCCATACCGAGCTCTTCACCGTCACCGAAGTAGTTCTTGACCAGGGAGGCCAGGAACTGGACGGTGACGACGGTTTCGTTGAGCCCATGCCGCTTGAGCAGCCGTAGCACATGCTCCATGATCGGGCGGTTGGCCACGGGCAGGAGCGGCTTGGGCATGCTTGAGGTCATGGGGCGAAGGCGCGTGCCTTCGCCGCCGGCCATCACGACGGCCTTCATGTCGGAAGCGTCCTCCTTGAAGAGACGGTCAAGCCGACTTCACCCGTCAGATTGTCCCGCACATTGTCGATGCGGGCCATCTAAGACCTCTACGGCCGCCCATTGGGCGGGCTCAGTCGGCCATGGTTGTCCGCACGAACAAGGCGGCGGACCTGGACCACGTATAGGATTCCTGCCCACCAATACAGAGTTGTACCCCATCCGGCGAACGCCCAGCCGAAAATAGCAGCGAGTGACGCGAGCCACCCGCTTCCGTCACTGAGCAGCAACAACGGGAAGGCGTACATCAAGTTGAAAGTTGCAGCCTTCCCGAGGAAGTTAACCTGCGGCGGCGGATAGCCGTGCCGTCTGAGGATGCCCACCATCACGAGCAGGACCAGCTCCCGCGCCAGCAGGATGCCGGTCAGCCACAGCGGCAGGATCTCCCGCCAGGTCAGCCCGAGCAGGGTCGACAGGATGTAGAGCCGGTCGGCCGCGGGGTCCAGCAGCCGGCCGAGACTGCTGATCTGGTTCCAGCGCCGGGCGAGCTTGCCGTCCAGGTAGTCGCTGATACCGCTCAACATGAGCACCAGCAGTGCCCAGCCGTCGCTGTTGGGGCCGCCGAACTCCGGCCAGAGGATCAACCACAGGAAGATCGGTACGCCCACCAGGCGCGCCATGCTGAGGATGTTCGGGATGGTGAGGACCCGGTCTGTCTGGACGCGGGTCTCCTGGACCTCCACCCGGGGGCCTCCTGTGGGAACGTGCCGACGTTACGCCCTGACCTTACCCTCAGGCGTCCGTCGCGGGTGCGGAGGGGCCGCGGCAGCCTCCGCGGCCGAACGCATTACGCCTCCTGAACGCAAGAAAGCCCCCGCACCGAAGTGCGGGGGCTTTCCCATTCAATATTTGTTCGGCGGCGTCCTACTCTCCCACAGGGTCCCCCCTGCAGTACCATCGGCGCTGTGAGGCTTAGCTTCCGGGTTCGGAATGTAACCGGGCGTTTCCCTCACGCTATGACCACCGAAACACTATGAAACTCTCAACCGCACCATCACCGTGACCATGGCAATGGGGTTGTTCGTGGTTTCAGAACCAACACAGTGGACGCGAGCAACTGAGGACAAGCCCTCGGCCTATTAGTACC
>NZ_VDFC01000023.1:68830-75235 GCF_008369065.1 Streptomyces apricus
ACCCCGTTTCCAGGGCTTGTCCCAGAGTGAAGGGCAGATTGCCCACGTGTTACTCACCCGTTCGCCACTAATCCCCACCGAAGTGGTTCATCGTTCGACTTGCATGTGTTAAGCACGCCGCCAGCGTTCGTCCTGAGCCAGGATCAAACTCTCCGTGAATGTTTACCCGTAATCGGGTGTCACATCACGAGAGCGGAACAACCGGACGGAATAAGACCGGTCGTTCACAGCGTCCTCGCTGATGCGCCTACCGAACTTGCACCCGGCAGGACTTTTTCAAAGGAACCTCCACCCACCACCCTGCGGTGATGGACGGGGTATCAACATATCTGGCGTTGATTTTTGGCACGCTGTTGAGTTCTCAAGGAACGGACGCTTCCTTTGTACTCACCCTCTCGGGCTTTCCTCCGGGCTTTTCCCTTCGTGTTCCCAAACTCTATCAGTGGTTTTCCGTCTCCCTGACCACCGTTCCGCAGACATACGGAAGGAGACCCCGGGAGGGGATCCGACAAGTTGGGTGCTGCCAGACCGGGGCGCATCCTTCGCACCGCTCGGCCTCAAGCAGGTCTACGACAGTACAGGGGGCTCCGGAACGGATGCAAATCGATTGCCCTGTGCACGATGTCCGCCACGCGGCTGCTCTGGCGCGGAACCGTCAGTTCCCATGACTTACGCTGCTCAAGCAGGGTGCCGTCCGGGACAGGCAGTGACGGCCCACTTGATTCCCCGCCCCCCGGGAGGCTCCCCATGACCACCGTGACGTCCCCTCTTGCAGGACGCACCATCGGACTCGCCGCTGTACCCGACCCGGTCTTCTCCGGGGCCATGGTGGGCCCCGGTACCGCGATCGACCCCGTTCGCGAGGCGTCCGCGGCCGTCTCCCCCGTCGACGGTGTCATCGTCTCCCTGCACCCGCACGCGTTCGTCGTGGTCGACGACGAGGGGCACGGGGTGCTGACGCACCTGGGCATCGACACCGTCCAGCTCAACGGCGAGGGCTTCGAGCTGCTCGTGAACAAGGGGGACACCGTGCGGCGCGGGCAGGCCGTGGTGCGCTGGGACCCGGCGGCCGTCGAAGCGGCCGGCAAGTCCCCCGTCTGTCCCGTCGTGGCGCTCGAAGCCACGGCCGAGTCCCTCTCCGACGTCAGCGTTGACGGCGAAGTGAAGGCTGGCGACGCTCTCTTCAGCTGGCACTGAGCACATCGCCGTCCGCGACGGCAGGCACGACACGACAACACGGCGGCACGGTCCGCCGCTCTATCGGAGACGGGTGACATGGAGACAACGCTGCGAGGCGTCGGCGTGAGCCACGGTGTGGCGATCGGCGAGGTTCGGCACATGGGGACGGCGGTGCTCGAACCGCCTGCCAAGCAGATACCGGCGCAGGAGGCGGAGCGTGAGCAGGGGCGCGCCCGCCAGGCCGTGGAGGCCGTGGCGGCCGACCTGGTGGCGCGCGGCAACCTGGCGGGCGGTGAGGCGCAGGCGGTGCTGGAGGCCCAGGCCCTGATGGCCCAGGACCCGGAGCTCATGGCGGACGTCGAGCGGCGTATCGCGGTCGGCAGCACCGCGGAGCGCGGGGTGTACGACGCCTTCGCCGCGTACCGCGCCCTGCTGGCCAATGCCGGTGAGTACCTCGCGGGCAGGGTGGCGGACCTCGACGACGTGCGCAACCGCATCGTCGCGCGGCTGCTCGGCGTCCCGATGCCGGGTGTCCCCGACAGCGACGAGCCGTACGTCCTCATCGCCCGTGACCTCGCGCCGGCCGACACCGCGCTGCTGGACCCGGCGCTCGTCCTCGGTTTCGTCACCGAGGAGGGCGGGCCGACCAGCCACAGCGCGATCCTGGCGCGGGCGCTCGGGGTGCCCGCCGTGGTGGCGCTGCCGGGAGCGGGTGAGCTGGCCGAGGGCACGACGGTCGCCGTGAACGGCAGCACCGGTGAGGTCTTCGTGGACCCGAGTGCGGAGAAGAAGGACGAGCTGGAGGCCGCCGCGGCCGCCCGCAAGGCCGCGCTCGCGGCGTCGAGCGGGCCGGGCGCCACCTCCGACGGGCACAAGGTGCCGCTGCTGGCCAACATCGGCGGTCCGGCGGACGTTCCCGCGGCGGTCGAGGCGGGTGCCGAGGGTGTGGGGCTGTTCCGCACCGAGTTCCTCTTCCTCGACGACAGCAAGAACGCGCCGTCCGAGGAGAAGCAGGTCGAGGCGTACCGGCAGGTGCTGGAGGCCTTCCCCGAGGGGCGGGTCGTGGTGCGCGTGCTCGACGCGGGCGCCGACAAACCGCTCGACTTCCTGACGCCGGCCGACGAGCCGAACCCCGCGCTGGGTGTGCGCGGACTGCGGTCGCTGCTCGACCACCCCGATGTGCTGCGTACCCAGCTGACGGCGCTGTCCAAGGCCGCGGAGGGGCTGCCCGTCCACCTGGAGGTCATGGCTCCGATGGTCGCGGACCGTGCGGACGCCAAGGCGTTCGCCGACGCGTGCCGTGCGGCGGGGCTGCACGCCAAGTTCGGTGCGATGGTCGAAATCCCGTCGGCCTCGCTGCGGGCGCGCTCGATCCTGCGGGAGGTCGAGTTCCTGTCGCTGGGGACCAACGACCTCGCGCAGTACACCTTCGCCGCCGACCGTCAGGTGGGCGCCGTGTCCCGGCTGCAGGATCCGTGGCAGCCCGCGCTGCTCGACCTGGTGGCGATGTCCGCCGAGGCGGCCCGGGCCGAGGGCAAGAGCTGTGGTGTCTGCGGCGAGGCGGCCTCGGACCCGCTGCTCGCGTGCGTGCTGACCGGTCTGGGTGTCACCTCGCTCTCCATGGGTGCGGCGTCGATCCCCTACGTGCGCGCGACGCTGGCCAAGTACACGCTGGCGCAGTGCGAGCGGGCCGCCGCGGCGGCGCGGGCCGGTGACAGTGCCGAGGAGGCGCGCGCGGCCGCGCAGGCGGTGCTGTCCGGCGAGTAGGCAGGAACGTGCGATCCGAGGGGCGCTCCACCGGGAGGTGGGGCGCCCCTCGGGTGTTCAGTGATGGTGGCCGGTGATGGGTCCGCCGTCGTCCAGGTCCGGTGGCGCGCAGTGGTCGACGCCCGCTTCCGGCGGGACGGGGTCGCCGGATTCGACGTCCGTGCAGTAGGCGTCGAAGACCTCTGCCGCGGTGAGGGGGGCCAGTCCCTCGTCCTTCAGGCGCCAGCCGTACACCCGGTCGCTGGTGCCCGGCGTGCTGGTGCGCACGACGAGGCCGCCGGCCGTGCGGAGGGCGATGCCCAGGGCGAGGACGGTGGTGAACTCCAGGGCCTCGGCCTCGTCCGGGCGGGGTGTGCCGTGCCGGTCGTCGCCGGTGCGCAGGACCGCCATGAGGGTTTCCGGTTCGGTGGAGACGCTGCACACGAGGTGGTGCTCCCCGGGGCCCGCGGCCGCCAGGACGCGCAGGAGCAGGTCCGAGGCGCGCAGGAAGGCGGCCCGGCCGATGTCCTCGCCGCAGGACGCGCAGGTGCCGATGCGGGACAGGAGCGTGGTCGCGTACTCCCAGGTGGCCCGGCGGACGGCTTCGTCGACGAGGTCGGGGACGAGGGCGTCGAGGGGGCGGCCGTCGTAGGGGACGGTCGCGCCGGTCGCGGCGAGCTCCGCCGTGAAGCGGGTGCGGCCGGCCGGTGTGTCCGGGTCCAGGCCGTGCTCGGCGCAGTATTCGGCGTACTCCTCGGGGTCGAAGAGCGCCACCGTGGTGTGGCCGCCCTGGGAGGCGAGGGTCCGCAGCAGGGTCTCCACCTGGCGGAGGTAGCTCGCGTGGTCGTCGAAGGCGAAGCTGCGGTAGCGCCGCCGCATGGCGGTGAAGTCCTGCTCGTCGGTGAGCAGGCCGATGGTTCCGGCGATCTCGCGGCGCAGGACGCGTCGCATGGTCAGGTGCCTGGTGTGCGCCATCATTTCCCCCTGAGCGCGGTGATCAATGCTCACTCACCGTAACCGGCGGCACTGACAATGCCCTCCGACCTGCGCCGCGGGCGCGGGTCAGGTGCGCTTGCGGGCCAGTTCCTCGTAGAAGCGCAGCAGGTCGAGGTCGTCGACGGAGCCGGGGTTGACGGCCTTGTCGAGGGGCGTGCCCTGCAGGAGGCGTTTGACCGGGACCTCGATGCGCTTGCCGGTGAGGGTGTGGGGCACGCCGGGGACCTCGATGACCTCGTCGGGGACGTGGCGCGGGGAGAGCTGTTCGCGGATCGTGTGCCTGATGCGGCCGAGGAGGGCCTCGTCGAGGACGGCTCCGGGGGCGAGGTGGACGAAGAGCGGCATCCAGTAGCCGCCGTCGGGCTGTTCGACGCCGATGACGAGGGACTCGCGGATCTCCGGCAGGCGTTCGACCGCTTCGTAGATGTCGGCCGATCCCATGCGGACGCCCTGGCGGTTGAGGGTGGAGTCGGAGCGGCCGTGGATGACGACGGAGCCGCGCGAGGTGAGCGTGATCCAGTCGCCGTGGCGCCAGACGCCGGGGTAGGTGTCGAAGTAGCTGTCGTGGTAGCGGCTGCCGTCGGGGTCGTTCCAGAAGCGGATCGGCATGGACGGCATGGGGTTGGCGACGACGAGTTCGCCGACCTCGTCGGTGAGGGGTTTGCCGGCGGGGTCCCAGGACTGCAGGTCGGTGCCGAGGCCCGGGGCCTGGAGCTCGCCGATGTGGACGGGGAGGGTGGGGACGGCTCCCGCGAAGCAGGAGCACACGTCGGTGCCGCCGCTGACGGAGGCGATCCACAGGTCCTCGCGGACCTCGTCGTGCAGCCAGCGGAATCCGTCGGGCGGCAGGGGCGAGCCGGTGGTGGCGACGCACTGGACGCGGGAGAGGTCGAAGTCGCGGGCGGGGTGGACGTCCGCCTTGCGGCAGGCCATGACGTACGCGGCCGAGGTGCCGTACAGGGTGGCGCCGGTGCGTTCGGCGATGCGCCACTGGGCGCCGGTGTCCGGATAGCCGGGGCTGCCGTCGTACAGGACGATCGTGGTGCCCGTGAGGAGGCCGGAGACGAGGAAGTTCCACATCATCCAGCCGGTGGAGGTGTACCAGAAGAAGCGGTCCTCGGGGCCCAGGTCGCAGTGCAGGCCGAGCTGTTTGAGGTGCTCGACCAGGATGCCGCCCTGGGACTGGACGATGGCCTTGGGCAGGCCGGTCGTGCCGGAGGAGTAGAGCACCCACAGGGGGTGGTCGAACGGCACCTGTTCGAAGACGGGTTCCGTGTCGGACGAGGTGAGGGCGGCCCAGTCCAGGGTGCCTTCGGGTGCCTCGGTGCCCAGGAGCGGGACGTGGACGACGGCCCGCAGGGTGGGCAGGTCGCGGCGCAGCTCGGCGACGGTGTCGCGGCGGTCGTGCTCCTTGCCGCCGTAGCGGTAGCCGTCGACCGCGAACAGGACGACGGGTTCGACCTGCTGGAAGCGGTCGAGGACGCTGCGGGCGCCGAAGTCCGGGGCGCAGGAGGTCCACACCCCGCCGACGGCGGCGGTGGCGAGGAGGGCGACCACGGCCTGCGGGACGTTGGGGAGGTAGCCGCTGACGCGGTCCCCGGGGCGTACGCCGAGGGTACGGAGCTCGGCGGCCAGCGAGCCGACCTGGCGGCGTAGCGCGGACCAGCTGACGGGACGGGGCTCGTGGGTCTCGTCGACGTACAGGAGGGCGGGTTCGTCCGCGCGGGTTTCGGCCGCCCGCAGGGCGTGTTCGGCGTAGTTGAGGGTCGCGCCGGGGAACCACCGGGCCCCGGGCATCGAGCGGTCGCCCAGTACGCGCGCGGGGGGCGTGGCGAACCGTACGTCGAAGAACTCCGTGACGGCTTTCCAGAACGTGTCGAGCTCGTCCACGGACCAGCGATGCAGTGCGGCGTAGCCGCCGTCGGCGGGGGCTCCGTGGTGCTGGGCCGCCCAGGCCTGGAAGCGGGTGATCCGGGCCCGGTCGATGCGTTCCCGGTCGGGCTGCCAGAGCGGCGAGGGGTTCGATGGGGTCGAGGTCATGGGGCGGCTCCCGGACTGCGCGCGTCGTGTGTGCGGACCGCGCACGGCTGGGGTGTGCGCGTCACGCGGCTGGGACGGACGATGCCATGTGATCGACTTTCACACCAGGGCCGGCCGCAGATGGTCCGTCCCGTGAACATGTGCCGGGGACCTGGATGAACGGAAGTTGAACGCAGCGGTCGCCGGCCCGTTCGGGTGGCAGGCTGAGCAGCATGGACGGTCGTGACCTGGTGCGTTCGATGAAGGCGGTCGGTTCGGCGGGGGCGGGTCGGGGCCTGCTCACCGTGCGGGCCGCGTGGCGCAGGAGGCGTACCGATGCCCTGGGGCTGCCGCCGCGGGGCGCCGAACGCGCGCGGGTTCCGGGGCTCGTGGTGTCCGCGCGGCGCGCGCCCGGTGGCGGGGTCGTCCGGTTCGCGCGGGCGGAGCTGCGGATCACCGTCACGG
>NZ_VDFC01000023.1:75335-85710 GCF_008369065.1 Streptomyces apricus
GGCAGGGGGCCCGCGCGACGAGCGTGTACGCGGCCTGTGCCTCGGGCGCGCACGCCGTGGACACGGCGCGGGCGCAGATCCTCGCGGGACTCGCGGACGTGGTGCTCGTGGTGGGCGCGGACGCAGCGCCGAAGGGGTTCTTCCGGCCCGCGGGCGGGGACCGCCCCGATGATCCGGACTGGCTGCGGTTCCGCCTCCTGGGGGCGACGAACCCGGTGTACTTCGGGCTGTACGCGCGACGGCGGATGGCGGTGCACGGGGACACGCCGGAGGATTTCGCGCGGGTCAAGGTGAAGAACGCGGCCATGGGGGCGCTGAACCCGAACGCGCGCTACCGCAAGCGGGTCACCGCCGAGGAGGTCGCCGCGTCGCCGGTGGTGGCCGATCCGCTGCGGCTGCTGGACATCTGCGCGACCTCGGACGGCGCCGCGGCGCTGGTGCTGTCCGGGATGGAGTTCGCGCGGCGGCACGGGGCGGCGGATCCGGTGCGTATCCGCGCGGTGTCCACGGTGACGCCGCGTTACCCCAGCACCGTGCTCGACCTGCCCGACATCGCGACGGACCCGGCGGCCGGGACGGGCGGGGACATCGGGACGGGCGGGGACGTCGGTACGAGTGGGACCTCCGGTACGGGCGAGGCCTCCGGCACCGGCGGTACGTTCCGTGCGTCGATCGCGCGGGCCGCGTACGAGGAGGCGGGCGTCGGCCCCGGCGACCTCTCGCTCGCCGAGGTCTACGACCTGTCCACCGCCCTGGAGCTGCAGTGGTACGAGGATCTGGGGCTGTGCGGCGAGGGCGAAGGGGCCGCGCTCCTGCGGGAGGGCGCGACGGCGCACGGCGGGCGGATCCCGGTGAACGTCAGCGGCGGGCTCTGCTCCTTCGGGGAGGCCGTTCCCGCGCAGGCCATCGCCCAGGTCTGCGAGCTGACCCGGCAGCTGCGCGGCACGGCGGGCGACCGGCAGGKCGCGGGGGCCCGGGTGGGCATCACCGCGAACCAGGGGCTGTTCGGGCACGGTTCGTCGGTGATCGCCGTCAGGTGAGGCCCCGGGGCGGCGGCCGGAAGCGGAGGCCCGGAGGCCGAAAACATGCGCCGGAACCGTTCTCGCGTGCGACCTTGACGCTCCCACAGCGCCGGTGAACACTTCCGGTGTCAGTCGGCGTCGTCGCACTCCGGCGCATTCAGGCACCGCGCCGCGCGGGCTCTCACCCGCGTCACCGCTGCGTCAACAGGACACCCCCCACGGGCGATTCGACTGCTACGGCACGCTCGTCACGGATGCCGGGCGGGGCGGCATCTCCCTGCCCTCGGCTACAGCAGTCACCGCAACGCACCGTGGCCCGGGGCGGATCGCCCCGGACCTGGGCCTAGGAGCCGCCATGAGCAACGGAGACGTCTTCGTCGGTGAGGTCATCGGCACGGCGATCCTGATCCTCTTCGGCGCCGGCGTGGTCGCCGCCGTCGTACTGAACTACTCCAAGGCGAAGGACGCGGGCTGGATCGTCATCGCCTTCGGCTGGGGCTTCGGCGTCCTGGCCGGCGCGTACACCGCCGCGCCGCTGTCCGGCGGGCACCTCAATCCGGCGGTGACCCTCGGCATCGCGATCGACACCGGGGACTGGGACCAGGTCCACCTCTACGTCGCCGGTCAGATGGTCGGCGCGTTCCTCGGGGCGGTGCTGTGCTGGCTGGTCTACTACGCGCAGTTCCAGGCCAATGCCGACGACGAGATCGCCCAGCCGACCCTCGGGATCTTCTCCACCGCGCCCGAGATCCGCAATCCGGTGGCGAACCTGATCACGGAGATCATCGCGACCGTCGGCCTGGTCCTGCCGATCCTGGCCTTCGGGCTCACCGAGGGGCTCGGCCAGTCCGGTACGGCCATCCTGATCGTCGCGTTCCTGGTGGTCGGCATCGGTCTGTCGCTCGGCGGTCCGACGGGGTACGCCATCAACCCGGCCCGCGACCTGGGCCCGCGCATCGCCCACGCCGTACTGCCGATCCCCAACAAGGGGACGTCGGACTGGAGTTACTCGTGGATCCCGGTGGCGGGGCCGCTGATCGGCGGAGCGCTGTCCGGACTCGTCTTCAATGCCGCCTTCTAGGCCTGTCGTTCACATCCCGCCTGCCGGCCGGCGACAGGGCCTGGCGCGGCCTCCGCAGATCCCGACGAAGGGGACGTCATGACGGACAAGTTCGTCGCCGCAATCGACCAGGGCACCACGTCCAGCCGCTGCATCGTCTTCAACCAGGACGGCGGGATCGTCGCCGTCGACCAGCGCGAGCACCGCCAGATCTTCCCCAAGCCGGGCTGGGTGGAGCACGACGCCACGGAGATCTGGTCGAAGGTGCAGGCCGTGGTCGCGGGCGCGCTCGCGAAGGCCGGGCTGCGCGCCGACCAGCTCAGCGCGCTGGGCATCACCAACCAGCGCGAGACGACGGTGCTGTGGGACCGCGCCACCGGCAAGCCCGTGCACAACGCGATCGTCTGGCAGGACACCCGTACCTCCGCGCTCTGCGGCGAACTGGGCGGCACGGACGGGCAGGACCGGTTCCGGGAGCAGACCGGGCTGCCGCTGGCCAGCTACTTCTCCGGACCCAAGGCGGCCTGGCTGCTCGACAACGTGCCGGGGCTGCGGGCCCGCGCCGAGCACGGCGAGATCGCGTTCGGCACGATCGACTCCTGGCTGATCTGGAACCTCACCGGCGGCACCGACGGCGGCCGGCACGTCACCGACGTCACCAACGCCGGGCGCACCATGCTGATGAACCTCGCCACGCTCCAGTGGGACGCGTCCGTCCTGTCCGCGATGGACGTCCCCGAGGCGGTCCTGCCGGAGATCAGGTCGTCGGCCGAGGTGTACGGGACCGCCGTGGGCCAGCTCGCCGGGGTCCCGGTGGCGTCCGCGCTGGGCGACCAGCAGGCGGCGGTGTTCGGGCAGGCCTGCTACGACGTGGGCACGGCCAAGAACACGTACGGGACGGGCAGCTTCCTGTTGCTCAACACCGGGAACCAGCCCGTGCCCTCGAAGAACGGGCTGCTGACGACGATGGGCTACAAGATCGGCTCGGAGGCGCCGGTCTACTGCCTGGAGGGGTCCATCGCGATCACCGGGGCGCTGGTGCAGTGGTTCCGTGACCAGCTCGGCATCATCCGCAGCGCCGAGGAGATCGAGACCCTCGCGAGGAGCGTCGACGACAACGGCGGCGCGTACATCGTGCCCGCGTTCTCGGGCCTGTTCGCGCCGTACTGGCGCTCCGACGCGCGCGGAGTGGTCACGGGCCTGACCCGGTACGTCACCAAGGGACACCTGGCGCGGGCCGTGCTGGAGGCGACGAGCTGGCAGACGCGCGAAGTGGTGGACGCGATGTTCCAGGACTCCGGGGTGCCCATCACCACCCTGAAGGTGGACGGCGGCATGACCGGCAACAACCTGCTCATGCAGCACCAGGCGGACGTGCTCGACGTGCCGGTGATCCGCCCGAAGGTCTCCGAGACGACCTGCCTGGGAGCGGCGTACGCGGCCGGACTGGCGACCGGGGTGTGGAACGACCTCGACGAGCTGAAGGCGCACTGGCAGAAGGACGTCGAGTGGACGCCGTCCATGGAGGCGTCGGTGCGCGACCGCGAGTACGGCAACTGGCGCAAGGCGGTGGAGAAGAGCTTCGGCTGGCACGAGGAGGGCGCGGGCTGAGCCGCCCGGGCCGTGCTCCACGCGCGCGCGTGGAGCACGGTTCGCCCGGCCGGCGGAGGTCGGCCCGGCCGCGGGGCTCAGCCGGTGACGGTGTGACGGCGTTCGGCCGCGTGCGCCATGGCGTGCCGGACGACCTCGATGAGGACGTCCTTGACCGAGTCCCGGGCCCGGGCGTCGCACAGCACCACGGGGACCGCGGAGTCCAGGTCCAGGGCCCGGCGGACGTCCTCGACGGGGTGCCGGGCGGCGCCGTCGAAGCAGTTGACGCCCACCACGAAGGGGATGGCGCGCCGTTCGAAGTAGTCGACGGCCGCGAAGCAGTCCTCCAGGCGGCGGGTGTCGGCGAGCACGACGGCGCCGAGGGCGCCGGTGGCGAGCTCGTCCCACAGGAACCAGAAGCGGTCCTGGCCGGGGGTGCCGAACAGGTAGAGGACGAGGTCCTCGCGCAGCGTGATCCGGCCGAAGTCCATGGCGACCGTGGTGGTGTGCTTGCCCTCCACCCCGCTGGTGTCGTCGACGGGGCGGCCCGCCTCGGTCAGCAGTTCCTCGGTGCGCAGCGGCTTGATCTCGCTCACGGCGCCGACCAGGGTGGTCTTGCCCGCGCCGAAGCCGCCCGCGACGAGGATCTTGAGGGTGACGGGCTCGACCGGGGGCCCGCCGCGTTCAGTGCGCCCGAAGATCATCGGTCTCTTCTCTCGCTTCTCGACATCTGCTTCGCGGGCATGCGGTTCACAGGGCCCGCAGACCGCTGATCACGTCGCGCAGGATGCTCTCGTCCGGCAGCTCCGCCGGGGGCACCGGTCTCCTCACGTGGACCAGTTCGTCCTCGACCAGGTCGCCGACGAGGACGCGCACGACCCCGACGGGCAGGTCCAGTTCGGCGGCCAGTTCGGCGACCGACTGGGGTGCCTGGCGGCAGAGTTCGACGATGTCCACGTGCTCCGGGGACAGCGCCTGGTCCGCCTCCCGGTCCTCGGCGTACCGCTCCGCCACCACCAGCGCGATGAGGTCGAGGCGGTGCTGTCCCGGGCTGCTGGTGCGACCGCGCGTCATGGCATACGGACGGACCACCGGTCCGGCCTCGTCGTCGAACCAGTGGGGCGTCCCCTGACCGTCTGCGCTCATGGCGTCCCACTACCCGCCGGCGGACAGATCGGTGCGCGGGGCGGCGGTGAGGTGCGCGCCGACCCTCTTCACCAGCAGGGTCATCTCGTACGCGACCTGCCCCACGTCGGAGTCGGCGTCCGAGAGGACGGCGAGGCAGCTGCCGTCGCCGGCGGCCGTGACGAAGAGGAACGCCTCGTCCAGCTCGACGATCGTCTGGCGGACGCCGCCCGCCTTGAAGTGGCTCCCGACGCCCTTGGCGAGGCTGTGGAACCCGGAGGCGACGGCGGCCAGGTGCTCGCTGTCCTCCCTCGTCAGCTCGCTGGAGACGCCCGTGGGGAGGCCGTCCCCGGAGAGCACGAGTGCCTTGCGGATGCTGGCCACGCGGGCCACCAGGTCGTCGAGCAGCCAGTTGAGCTCCCCCGTGGCCGTGGTGGTCGTGGTGTGGCCGGCGGCCTTCGGTCCGGTCATCGACCGTCTCCCTCGCTCGTTCCTGGTGCTGTGCCGTCGCGGGGCGCGTCGCCCGCGGCGTTCTCCTCGCGGCCGCGCTGCCAGCCGCGCTGGAGCGAGGCCATGCGGCTGCGTACTTCGTCCGCGTCGCGCTCCGCGGGGTCCGGCGCCCCGGCCCCGCGGCCCGTGCCGTGCCGGTCGTCCGGCGTCTCCATGAGCTGCGGGGCCAGATTGGCCTGCCGTACGCGGCGGGGCAGCGCGCCGCCGCCGGGACCGGCAGCGGGACCGGCGGGCCGGGCGTCGCCGCCTGCCTGGGCGCCGGGGCGCGAAGTGTCCGGGCCGGGACGCGTACCGGCCGGGTCGATCGCGCGGCGCGACCTGCGCTGGGGCAGGGCGGGGACTTCGCCGTCCGGGCCTTCCGGTCCCCGTGCGCCCGCTGCGTCCTGCTCGCCGCCCCGGCCGTCGGCCGCGCCCCGGCGCACGGCGAGCGGGTCGCCCGCGGTGCGCGGCGCCGGGCCCCGCCTGGTGCTCCTGGAGCGCTGCGGCAGCTCTTCGAGGGCGCCGGAGCGCTCGGCGGCTTCCTGGGACGCCTGGGACGGCTGGGGCGGTTTCGCCGCCCCGCCGACGGGACGCCCGTGGGAGCTGACGAGTTTGGGGGCCCGGCGGCCCGGCAGCGCGCCGTCCTGCTGCTCGCCGTCGCCGGTGACGGAGCGGCGCGGGCGGAAGACGCCGCCGTGTTCGCCGTCCTCGTCGAGGGCGCCGGGGAAGTCCCCGAGGGCGTCCAGCTCGACGGGCGCCTCCAGCTCGACCGGTCCGTCGAGGATCGAGGTGGACAGGCCGGACAGGGGGACGGGCACCTGGGACAGCGCGCTCCTGCGGCCCTCGTCGGCCGGGTGCTTCGCGTTGCGGGCGCCCTTGGCGGGGGGCGTGCGGTCGAGCCGGAACCCGGTCCCGTTGGTGTCGGGCACGTCGTCCGAGAGCAGCGCGTCCGGCACGAAGACCACCGCGGTCGTCCCGCCGTACGGGGACGGCTGGAGCGAGACGCGTACGTTCTGCCGCTGGGCGAGGCGGCTGACCACGAAGAGGCCGAGCCGGTCGGTGTCGGAGAGCTCGAACTCGGGGGTCTCGGCGAGGCGGAGGTTGGCGTCGAGCAGTGCCTCGGCGGTCATGCCGAGTCCGCGGTCGTGGATCTCCAGGGTGAACCCGTTGGCGACGCGCTCGCCGAGGACCTGCACGGCCGTGTGCGGCGGGGAGAACACCGTGGCGTTCTCCAGGAGTTCGGCCACCAGGTGGGTGAGGTCGGCGACGGCGGAACCGGTGACGGCCATCCGCGGCAGCCGTCTGACCTCGATGCGCTCGTAGTCCTCGACCTCGGCGACCGCGGCGCGTACGACGTCCATCAGCTGGACGGGTTTGCGCCACTGCCGGGAGGGGGCCGCTCCGGAGAGGATGACCAGGCCCTCGGCGTGGCGGCGCATCCGGGTCGTCAGGTGGTCCAGGCGGAAGAGGTCGGCGAGTTCGTCGGTGTCCTCGGTCCTGCGCTCCATCGTGTCGAGCAGGGTGAGCTGCTTGTGCAGCAGGACCTGGCTGCGGCGGGCGAGGTTCACGAAGACCTCGGAGACGCCGCTGCGCAGTTCGGACTGCTTGACCGCGGCCTCGACGGCCGACCGCTGGAGGCTGTTGAGGGCCTGGCTGACCTCGCCGATCTCGTTCTTCTCGTACTCCAGGCGCGGCACCTCGGTCTCGACGTCGACCTGCTCGCCGGCGGAGAGGCGGCGCATCACGCTGGGCAGCCGCACCCCGGCGGTCTCGTTGGCCTCCTGGCGCAGCCGGTGCAGGTCGCGGATGAGGCCGCGGCCGATGCGTACGGACATGAAGAGCGAGAACAGGACCGCGGCCAGGCCGAGGATGCCGGCGATGGCGGCCTTGACGATGACGCCGACGGCGACGGGGCTGACACGGTCCTGGAAGCGGTCGCCCGCCTGGGTGTCGAGCTTGTCGAGGCCGTCGAGGACGCTGTCCGCCAGGCCGTCCCAGCTCTTGGCGCTGACGCCGCGGGGGGTGCCCGGCGCGGAGGCGAGCACGGACTGCTCGGCCACGCGCAGGGGCGCCGTGCCGGCGTTCTTCCAGTAGCGGTCGTAGCGCACGCGCTCGGCGGAGGGCAGCTGCGGCAGGTTGGTCTCGTACATGATCGAGCGCTGGGCGACCAGGTCGGAGACGTCGCGGGCCTCGTCGCGGGTGACCCGGCCCACGACGAGCGCGGAGCCGAGCAGCGCGTCCTCGCGGGCGAGCAGTTCACGGGCGCGCGAGATGTTGACGAGGGCGCGGCCCTGTTTGTCCACGTCCACGTTGTCCAGGACCTGGAGGTTGGCCAGCAGGATGTAACAGGGGTCCACGAGGCGGTTGTAGAGGTCGAGGGCCTGGGCGCGGGTGACGGTGTTGTCCTCCACGCTCTGGCGCAGCGAGCCGATCCCGTCGAAGGCGTCCAGGATCGCGGTGAGGCGCTCGGTGGAGTCGGAGCCCAGTTCGTCCCGTACGTCGCCGTCCCTGGCGTTGCGGCGGATCTTCGACACGATCTCGTCGGTGGCGGCGCGGGTGCGGCGCAGGTCGGCGAGGGCGTCGGAGGCGCGGGGGTCGGCGAGGTAGACGAGGGTCTGGCGGCGCTCGTGCTGCAGGACGCTGATGACGTCCTCGGTGGGGTAGCCGATCTCCTGGACGATGAACGTCGTGTCGAACAGCCGGTTCACCTCGCGCCCCGTGAGGACGGTGGCGAAGCCCCAGATCCCGGTCAGGGACACGAGCGGCACGAGAAGCAGCGCCACGATCTTCCGGCGGATGGACTTCCCGCGAAAGCGCATGGCCTCCCCCAGCTCGGCCCCCGTCGGCGGGGGCACACATGTGCGTCAACAAACGGCGCGAGCCTACTACCGACACACAGGTATCTCGAAGGCCTGTTTGGGGCGGCGGGCCGTGCGGCGGGGCGGGACGTCCGCAGTTGTCCGCCCATTGCGGGAGATTGCCTCCCCGAATCCGACACGGGACAATGAGGACGATCCAGTCCGTACGGCAGCCGGATTGGCCGGAAATTTTCGGTCACCGGGAATCTTCGGCTTACGCCGATCGTCTGTCTGTACAGAAGATGGAGGCGGAGTCGGCCACAGGTGCCGTTACCGCCCCGGGCGGCGTAACAGAGCGCAAGCCGGGCAGCCGAGGGGAAGCCGGAGTCTCACGACACCGGGGTGAGCTGTTGTCAGGCGGTGGGGAGTGACGGGTTGATGGGCACGGCGGAGCGGTACGCAGCGGCAGGGGCGGGCGTCGCGACGCTCGCGGAGGCGGAACGGCCCTCACGGGCCACGGGCCATGACATTCCGGCCGACCTTGCGGCGACGGACGTCGCGGCCGGTCGCATGCGCGCCCCGGAGCCCGGGGAGCGCGTGGCCGAGGAGCTCACGGCTCCGGGGGCCGAGGAGGCCGAGGAGCGGGCGTACTACCGGCCGTTGTGGGTCGAGGAGCCGGCGAGCAAGAGGCGGCTGCCCGATCCCGTGCGCAACTCCGCGGTGCGGGCCGTCCTCATCATCGCGGTCACCCTGATGCAGGCGACGATCGCCTTCTTCTGCACGATGGCCGGTTCCTGGCTCGCGTTCCCCATGGTGCTGAGCAGCGTGGCGAGCACGGTGGTGGCCACCTGGGGCGCGCTGGACGTCTGGGTGACCCGCCAGGTGTGGAACCAGCGCAACGGCGTGGTGTCGGAGCCGAGCAGCACGGCGCGGGCGCTGCGGCGCGAGCGGCGCCGGGCCAGGCGGCAGGAGCGGACGGCGGAGCGGGCCAGGGTCCGGATACAGCGGCGGCGCGGCGCGGGGCAGTTGTCCCACTCGTAGGGCCGCCCGAAGACGCCTTCTAGGGGGTCGCCACCTCCATCGCCCCTGCCGGGCGGCCGAGTTGGCGCCGGATCCGCAGGAAGGGACGCGGGCGGTCCACGGAGAGGACCGCGGTGGTGCGGCCCTCGCGCTCGTACACCGCGAGGAAACCGTCCTGACCTGGCGCACCGTCCTCGACCGTGCCCTCCGCGATGCGCACGGTGTCGGTGGGCAGGCGCCGTCCGGCGAACTGGACGCGCGCGCCGTACTGGTCGGACCAGAAGTAGGGCAGCGTGCGTACGGTCTGCGCGGTGCGCCCGGCCAGCAGGTTGTGCACGGCGACGCGGGGCTGTTCGGTGGCGCTGGTCCAGTGTTCCGCGCGGCTGCCGCCGACGCGCGCCACGTCGCCGACCGCGACCACCTGGGGCAGCGCCGTCACGCAGCCGTCGTCGCACGGCACCCCGTCGCGCAGGGTCGCGTGGCCCGGCGCCCCGTCGTGCGGTGCGAGCGCCGAGCCCGCCAGCCAGCCGGTGTTGGGGACGGCGCCGATGCCGACGACCACGACGTCGGCGGGCAGGAGGCGGCCGTCGGTGAGCTCCACCCCGGTGACCGCGCCGGTGCCGTGCAGTGCGGCCGTGCCTGTACCGGTGATCAGCCGGACGCCGCGGCGCCGGTGCAGCGCGGCGCACAGGGCCGCCATCCGCGGGCCGAACTGGGGCACCAGCGGGAGCGGGGCCGCCTCGACGACGGTGACCTCGTGGCCGAGCGCGGCGCACGAGGACGCGGTCTCGGCACCGATGAAGCCCGCGCCGATGACGACGACGCGCCGGGGCCCGGCGGTGAGGTCGGCGCGCAGGGCGCGGGCGTCGTCGAGGGTGCGCAGGGTGTGGACGCCGGCGCGTTCGCGGCCCGGGAGCCGGCGGGCCGAGGCTCCCGKGGCGATGACGACGCCGTCGCAGGGGACGGTGCGGCCGTCGGCCAGCAGGACGGAGCGGCCGCGGGCGTCGAGTCCGCGGGCGCGGACGCCCAGCAGCCAGGTCGCGTCGAGTGCGCCGATCTCCTCGGCGTCGCCGAGGGCGAGCCGGTCCTCGTCCGTCCGGCCGGTGAGGAAGTCCTTGGACAGGGGCGGGCGGTCGTACGGGAGGTGCGGTTCGTCCCCGACGACCACCAGCCGCCCGTCGAACCCCTGGGCACGCAGCTCGCGGGCCGCGTACAGCCCGGACAGCGAGGCGCCGACGACGGCGACGGTCCTCATGCGCAGCGCCCTCCCC
>NZ_VDFC01000023.1:85810-98058 GCF_008369065.1 Streptomyces apricus
CGCCGCTGCTGCTCGACGACCCCGCCGCCGTCGTCCTCGGCAAGGAGCCGGTGTACGTCGACGGGGTGCCCGCGGGGTACGTCACCAGCGCGGCGTACGGGTACACGGTGGGGCGGTGTGTCGCGTATGCGTGGCTGCCGGTGCTGGCCGCCGGAACGGGGGTCTCTGTCGAGTACTTCGGGGAGAAGGTGGGGGCCACGGTTGCGGACGAGCCGCTTTTCGATCCGGAGATGAGGCGGATCCGGTGCTGAACGCTTCGCGTGGAGGTTGTGTGTCGCGTGCGGGCCGGCGGGGGCTGGTCGCGCAGTTCCCCGCGCCCCTAAAGAAGTCGGTCGAGCCGCCCCCTTCCATCGCCCCGCACCCTCCGGAAAAAGCGAGGTTTTCGTGTCCTTTTCCTATGACGTGATCGTTGTCGGGCTCGGTGGGATGGGGAGTGCTGCCGTCCATCATCTGTCGTCGCGCGGGGTGCGTGTGCTCGGGCTGGAGAAGTTCGGGCCGGTGCACGACCGCGGGTCCAGCCACGGCGGTTCGCGGGTCACCCGGCAGTCCTACTTCGAGGACCCTGCGTACGTGCCGCTGCTGCTGCGCGCCTACGAGCTGTACGAGGACCTGGAGCGGGCCACCGGCCGGGACATCGCCACGCTGTGCGGCGGTGTCATGGTGGGCCGGCCCGACTCGCAGACCGTCGCCGGTGCGCTGCGCTCGGCCACCCAGTGGGACCTGCCGCACGAGATGCTGGACGCGGCCGAGCTCCGCCGCCGCTTCCCCACCCTCTCCCCGCGGGACGACGAGGTCGCCCTGTACGAGGCGAAGGCCGGTCTGGTCCGCCCCGAGAACATGGTCGCGGCCCACCTCCAGCTCGCCGACCGGCAGGGCGCCGACCTGCGCTTCGAGGAGCCGATGACCCGCTGGGAGCCGTACCGGGACGGCGTGCGCGTGCACACGGCCCGGCACACCTACACGGCCGGCCAGCTGGTGATCTGCCCCGGCGCGTGGGCGCCGCGGCTGCTCACCGACCTCGGGGTGCCGTTCACCATCGAGCGGCAGGTCATGTACTGGTTCCAGCCCCGGGGCGGGGTCGGGCCCTTCCTGCCGGAGAACCATCCCATCTACGTCTGGCAGGACGCGGCCGGCGTCCAGGTCTACGGGTTCCCGGCCATCGACGGGCCGGAGCTCGGCGCCAAGGTCGCCTTCTTCCGCAAGGGGCAGGTCTGCACCCCGGAGACCATCGACCGCACCGTCCACGAGGAGGAGGTCCGGGCGATGGCGGACCACATGTCCCGCTGCATCCCCGACCTGCCGGGCACCTTCCTCAAGGCCGCCACCTGCATGTACTCCAACACGCCCGACGAGCACTTCGTGATCGCCCGGCATCCCGCGCACCCCGGGTCCGTGACCGTGGCCTGCGGTTTCTCCGGACACGGCTTCAAGTTCGTGCCGGTGGTCGGCGAGATCCTGGCCGACCTGGCCCTGACGGGCACCACCGCGCATCCGATCGGCCTGTTCGACCCCCGCCGCCTCACCGCCGCGCCCGCCTGAGGAGTCCGCCCGTGACGACGTCCCCCGTCTCCCCCGCCGCCGCCCCGACCCCGTTGCCGTCCAGCCTGATCAGCACCCTCCCGGGGCACTACTACACCGACCCCGAGATCTTCCGGCAGGAGCAGGAACGGCTCTTCGAGTCGATGTGGATCTGCGCGGTCCGCAGCGCCGACCTGGCGAAAGCGGGCGCGTTCCGCACGGTCCAGGTCGGCCGCGAGAGCGTCCTGGTCACCCGGTCCCGTACGGGAGCACTGCGTGCCTTCCTCAACGTCTGCCGGCACCGCGGGGCCCGTCTGTGCACCCAGGAGACCGGCGAGGTGCGGCGCGCGCTGCGGTGCCCGTACCACGCCTGGACGTACGACCTCGACGGGAAGCTGATCGCGGCGCCGAACCTGGCGCGGATGCCGGACGTCGACCGTACGGAGTACGGGCTGGTCCGGGTCGCGCTGCGCGAGTGGCTCGGCTACGCCTGGGTGTGCCTGGCCGACGAGCCGCCGTCCTTCGAGGAGACGGTGGTCGGCGCGGCCGTCGAGCGGCTCGGGGACGCGGCGGCCGTCGAGCGCTACGGCATCCAGGACCTCGCCCTCGGCAGACGCGTCTCCTACGACGTGCGGGCGAACTGGAAGCTGATCGTCGAGAACTTCATGGAGTGCTACCACTGCGCGACGATCCACCCGGAACTCACCGATGTGCTCCCGGAGTTCGCGGGCGGTTACGCCGCCCAGTACTACGTCGGCCACGGCGCCGCGTTCGGCGAGGAGATCCGGGGGTTCACCATCGACGGCAGCGAGGGCTTCGGCCGACTGCCCGAGATCGCCGAGGACCAGGACCGCCGTTACTATGCGATAACGGTCAAACCGACCGTGTTCGTCAACCTCGTCCCCGACCATGTCATCCTGCACCGCATGTTCCCCCTCGCCGAGGACCGGACGATCGTGGAGTGCGACTGGCTCTACGCCCCCGAGGTCGTCGAGTCGGGCGCCGACGTGTCGAAGTCCGTGGAGCTCTTCCACCGGGTGAACACCCAGGACTTCGAGGCGTGCGAGCGTACGCAGCCCGCCATGGCGTCCCGCGCCTATCGCGGGGGCGGGGTGCTGGTGCCCACCGAGCACCACCTCGGGATGTTCCACGAGTGGCTCATCGGCATGCTGGGAGGCAGGGATGGCGGATCTGTACATCGGCGGCACCTGGACGAGCGCGCGGGACAAGCGCACCCGTGAGATCCGCTGCCCGGCCGACGGTTCGCTGGTGGCGGTCGTGGACGAGGCGGGCGGCGAGGACACGGGCGACGCCGTCGCGGCGGCGCGCCGCGCCTTCGACGACGGGCCCTGGCCGCGGACCCCCGCGAACGAACGCGGCGACCTGCTGCTGCGCGTCGCCGACCTGCTGCTGCGCGACAAGGACCTGCTCGCCCGGGCGGAGTCGCTCGACACCGGCAAGCGCGTGGTGGAGAGCGAGTACGACATCGACGACATCGAGAACTGCTTCCGCTACTTCGGCCGGCTCGTGGCGAGCGAGTCCGGGCGGGTCGTGGAGACGGGCACCGAGGGGGTCGACAGCCGGGTCGTGCACGAACCGGTCGGCGTGTGCGCGCTGATCACCCCCTGGAACTACCCGCTGCTGCAGACGGCCTGGAAGGTCGCTCCGGCGCTGGCCGCGGGCAACACCTTCGTCCTCAAGCCGAGCGAGCTGACCCCGCACACGGCGATCCACCTGATGCGCCTCCTGGAGGAGGTCGGGCTGCCGGCGGGCGTGGCCAACCTGATCCTCGGCGCCGGTCCGGAGGCGGGCGCTCCGCTGGCCGGGCATCCGGACGTGGACCTGGTCTCCTTCACCGGCGGTCTGCAAACCGGGCGCGGGCTCATGGCCGCGGCGGCCGGGACGGTGAAGAGGGTCGCCCTGGAGCTGGGCGGCAAGAACCCGAACATCGTCTTCGCCGACGCCGACTTCGAGACGGCCGTCGACATGGCGCTGACGGCCGTCTTCCTGCACTCGGGGCAGGTCTGCTCGGCGGGGGCGCGCCTGCTGGTCGAGGACTCCCTGCACGACCGGTTCGTCGACGAGCTGGTGCGCCGGGCGCGGCGGATCAGGCTGGGCGGGCCGTTCGACGAGCGGGCCCAGACCGGGCCGCTGATCTCCGCGGCGCACCGGGAGAAGGTCGAGGCGTACGTCGCGCAGGGGCTGCGGGAGGGCGCGGTGCTGCGCTGCGGCGGGGAGCGGCCCGCGGATCCCCCGCACCCGGACGGCTTCTACTACCCGCCGACCGTGCTCGACGAGTGCTCCTCGCGGATGTCCGTCGTGCAGGAGGAGTCGTTCGGTCCGGTGCTGACCGTGGAGCGGTTCGCGGACGAGGCGCAGGCGGTGCGGCTGGCCAACGACACGGTCTACGGCCTGGCCGGCGGGGTCTTCACGTCCGACGAGGGCAGGGCGCAGCGCGTCGCGTCGGCGCTGCGGGCGGGCACGGTCTGGATCAACGACTACCACCCGTACGTCCCGCAGGCCGAGTGGGGAGGCTACAAGCAGTCCGGGTTCGGGCGGGAACTGGGACCGGCCGGCCTCGCCGAGTACCGCGAGACCAAGCACATCTGGCGCACGACGAACCCGCGCCCGCAGGGCTGGTTCTCCTAGCCCACGAACGGTCACACGGTTGACCCGCGGCGCCGGTCGTCAGAGGCGGTGACGGCCGGCGTCGCGGCAACCACCATGAAAAAGACCGCACTTCACCATGGGATCCGGCGCTCGGAGCCATAAGATCCAGACCGCACCGACGAACCCGCACGAGCCTCACCTCCTCCCGCCCGGGAGAACTCCCCTTCCCAGGAGGCCGCTCATGACCACCACCGAGCACCCACCGGAGCAACCGGCCGGGCCGCACGGCCACGACGACTCGGAACTCAACGAGTTCGGCTACCGGCCCGAACTGAAGCGCACGCTCGGCAACTTCCACACCTTCGCCGCCGGCATCAGCTACATCTCCATCCTCACCGGCACCTTCCAGCTCTTCTACTTCGGTTACGGCAGCGGCGGACCCGCCTACTGGTGGTCCTGGCCCATGGTCTTCCTCGGCCAGTTCATGGTCGCGCTGTGCTTCGCGGAGCTCGCCGCGCGCTATCCGGTGGCCGGTTCCGTCTACAACTGGTCCAAGAAGATCGGCAATCCGCACATCGGCTGGCTGGCGGGCTGGACGATGCTGATCGCCTCCATCGTGTCGATCGCCGCGGTGGCCCTCGCCTACCAGCTGACGCTCCCTCAGATATCGTCCTTCTTCCAGTTCGTGGGCGACGGCACCGGAAAGTACGACGTCGCCACCAACGCGGTGCTCCTCGCCTCCGTGCTCGTCCTGTTCACCACCCTGGTGAACGCGCTCGGCGTGAAGCTGATGGCCAGGATCAACACGGCGGGCGTCTTCATCGAGCTGATAGCCACCGTCGTACTCATCGTGCTGTTCGCCGTGCACATCACCCGCGGACCGGGGGTCGTGCTGGAGACGAACGGCACCGGGGCCGGCCAGCCCGGCGGCTACTTCGGCGCCTTCCTGGTCGCCTCGCTGGCGTCCGCGTACGTGATGTACGGCTTCGACACCGCCGCCTCGCTCGGCGAGGAGTCCCTCGACCCGTCCCGCAACGCGCCGCGGGCCATCATCCGCGCCATCGTCGCCTCGTTCGTCCTCGGCGGACTCGTCCTGCTGCTCGCGCTGATGAGCGTGTCCAGCCTGAAGGGCGAGGAACTGTCCACGGACGGACTGCAGTACGTCGTCCTGGACGTGCTCGGCGAGGACGCGGGCAAGGCCATGCTGTGGTGCGTGTTCATCGCGGTCACCGTGTGTGCCCTGGCCGTCCACACGGCCGCGATCCGGCTGGCCTTCGCGATGGCCCGCGACAACAACCTGCCCGCCTCCTCCCGGCTGGCCAAGGTCCACCCCCGCTTCCAGACGCCGATCGTGCCCGCGGTGATCATCGGCGTACTGGCGCTGGCGATCCTCGTGGTGAACATCCGCCAGCCGCAGATCTTCACCGTGGTCACCAGCATCGGCATCATCCTGATCTACCTCGCGTACCTGCTGGTCACCGGGCCCATGCTGGTGGCCAGGCTGCGCGGCGCCTGGCAGCCCGCGGGCGAGGGCAGGTTCTCGCTGGGCCGCTGGGGACTGCCCGTCAACATCATCGCGGTGGTGTGGGGCACGGCGATGATGGTCAACCTGATCTGGCCGCGCGCCGCGGTCTACAACGCCACCGCCCCCTACCACTGGTACCTGCGCTGGGGCGCCGTCCTGTTCGTCGGCGTCGTGATGGGCGGCGGCTTCGCCTACTACTGGTTCGTGCAGCGCCACCGCACCGGGGTGCTCGCCGAGCACCGGTTCCGAGGGGCGGCCGACGCGCCCCTGCCGCCGACCGCCGAGGAGGCCGATCGTCCGTGAACGAAGACGAGTTCGACTATGTCGTGGTCGGCGGGGGCACCGCGGGGAACGTGGTCGCGGCCCGGCTCTCCGAGGACCCGTCCGTGACCGTGTGCGTCCTGGAGGCGGGACCCAGTGACGTCGGCGACGACGCCGTCCTGAAACTGGAGCGCTGGATGGGGCTGCTGGAGTCCGGCTACGACTGGGACTACCCGGTCGAACCGCAGGCCAGCGGCAACAGCTTCATGCGGCACGCCCGCGCCCGGGTGCTCGGCGGCTGCTCCTCGCACAACTCCTGCATCGCCTTCTGGGCGCCCGCCGAGGATCTGGACGACTGGGCCGCCGCGGGCTGCACGGGGTGGAGCGCCGCCGATCTCTTCCCGCTCTACCAGCGGCTGGAGAACAACGACGCCCCCGGTGAGCACCACGGCCGCACCGGCCCGGTGAAGCTGCGTACGCTCAAGAGCGACGACCCGTGCGGCACCGCCCTGCTGGAGGCCTGCGCGCAGGCGGGCATCCCGACGACCGCGTTCAACACGGGCCGGACCGTCGTGCGGGGCGCCGGCTGGTTCCAGATCAACTCCGACGAGGACAACATCCGGCAGTCCTCGTCGGTCGCGTACCTGCACCCGATCCTGGGCAAGCGGCCGAACCTCGACGTCCGCACCGGGGTACGGGCCAAGAAGCTGGTGCTCGACGGGCGGCGCTGCACGGGCGCCGAGTACCTGGACCCGGACCTGATCCGCACCCGGACGGTACGGGCCCGGCGCGAGGTGATCGTGTCCTGCGGCTCGATCGACAGCGCCAAGCTGCTGATGCTGTCCGGCATCGGGCCGGCCGGGCACCTGCGCGAGGTGGGCGTGGAGGTGGTGGTGGACGCGGCCGGTGTGGGCGAGAACCTCCAGGACCATCCCGAGGGCGTCATCATGTGGGACGCGAAGCAGCCCATGCCGACCACCTCCAGCCAGTGGTGGGAGGCGGGCGTCTTCTACGACACCGAACCGGGTCTGGACCGGCCCGACCTGATGTTCCACTACGGCTCGGTGCCGTTCGACATGAACACCGCGCGGTGGGGCTATCCGACCTCGGAGAACGCCTTCTGCCTCACGCCGAACGTCACGCGGGCGAGGTCGCGCGGCACGGTGCGGCTGCGGACGCGGGACTTCCGCGACAAGCCGCGGGTCGATCCGAGGTACTTCACCCACGAGCACGACGTACGCGTGATGACGTACGGGCTGAAACTGGCCCGGCGCATCGCCGCGCAGCCCGCGCTGAGCGGGTGGGCCGGGGCGGAGCTGGCCCCGGGGCCGGACGTGCGCACGGACGACGAGCTGCTCGACTACATCCACCGGACGCACAACACCGTCTACCACCCGTCGTGCACGGTGAAGATGGGTGCGCCGGGGGACGACTCCGCCCCGCTCGACCCGCGGCTGCGGGTCAAGGGGGTGGCGGGGCTGCGGGTGGCGGACGGGTCGGTGATGCCGGATCTGATCTCGGTGAACCCGTGCATCACGACGATGATGATCGGCGAAAAGTGCGCCGACCTGTTGAGGGAGGACGCCCTTTAATGGCCCCGTAGGGGCCCCGATAGGGGCGCGGGGAACTGCGCGACCGGCCACGACGGCGCCGCAGCGACCCGTATACCGCGAGGTGGTGGGGAACTGGCGGCCCGGTGGGGGCTGGTCGCGCAGTTCCCCGCGCCCCTGAACGGCCCCTACGGGGCCGTCGGGGCCGGCCGCTTGTACATGCGCGTCGCCGTGATCTCCGTGTGGGAGGCCTCCCCGGCAGGGGTCTCCCTGGGGAGGCCCGGCCGCAGGTGTTCCTCCACGCTGATGTACTTCAGGCCCGCCCGCAGGTCCGCGTCGTTGCGCAGGCGGATGACCAGCGGGAACTCCGCCAGCGCCGTGGTGTCGAACAGGCCGGTGGTGTACAGGAGCTGGACGCCCAGCGCGTCCGAGACGGCCCGCTGCAGCTCCAGCAGGTACGTCGCGTTGGCGCGCCCGATGGGGTTGTCCAGGAACAGCGTGCCCGCGTGGCGGTGCTTGTCGCGGCCCCGGTCGTTGGAGCGCAGCGCCGCCATCGTGCAGTAGAGCGCGATGGCGGCGGTCAGCAGCTGGCCGCCGGAGAACACGTCGCCCATCTGGCCGACGGGGACGCGCTCGGCGCGCAGCACGGCGTCGGGCTTGAGGATCTCCACGGCGACGCCCTTGGGCTGCAGGGCCGCGGCCACCCCCCTGAGCAGCAGGGACATGCCGTCCCGGCGCAGGTCGGAGTTCTTCTTCACCGCCGCCCGGGTCGCCTCGTCGACGACCTCGCCCAGCCGCTCGGCGAGCGTGGCCTGGTCGGGCTCCTCGAAGCGGATCCGCAGGAACTCCTGCCCCGACCACTCCCCCAGCCCTTCGGGCAGCCGGGACAGCCGCTGGGCCGAGCGCAGCGTGGCGAGCGCGGACTCGACCAGCCCGCGCAGCCGGTCCACGATCGAGTCGCGGTTGCGCTCCAGCTGCGCCAGCTCGTCGGTGAGGACCCGCAGCCGGGGCGCGAAGGCGTCCGCCCACTTCTGCGCGTGCTCGGGCAGCGCGGAGGCGGGCAGCTCCCGGATCTGCTGCCGCGCGGGGGTACGCACCTGCTCGTACCGGGTCGCGTTGGCGTGCCGTACGAGGACGTCGCTCGCCTCGCGCACCGCCGCCTCGGCGGCGGAGAGGTCGGCCGCGCAGCCGCGCAGGGAGCGGCGGGCCTCGGCCGCGGACTGCCTGGCCTCCTCCAGGGMGCCGGGGTAGGGCTCGGTCTCCTCCGGCTCGTCGTCCGGGTGCTCCCGCAGGAGGTCCCGGAGCAGGGCGGCCGTCTCGTCGAAGCCGCCGGCCGCGTCCTCGGCGGCGCGGTGGGCGTCGAGCAGCTCGGTGTGCGCGGCCCGCGCCCGGGCCAGCGCGTCGGTGCAGGTGGCGAGCTCGCCGGTCGCGGTGCGCAGCAGGCCCTGCGCGTGCTCGGCGTCGCGGGGCACCAGGTCCTCGGGCAGCTCGGTGTGGGCGTCGCCGTCCTCGGGCGCGTGCCGCTCGGCCTCGCCGCGCAGCCGGCCGAGCTGCTCGCTCGCCGTCGACGCACGGCCTTCGAGGAGCTGGACCAGCTCCTCGGCACGGGCCGCCGCGGCCTGCCGGGACGGCCCGTCGGAGCCGTCGGTGGACTCCAGGAGCTGCTCGGCGCGCGTACGCACCTTGTTGGTCAGGCGGTTCAGCTCGGTGAGCGCGGCGCTCTCGTCGCTCTCGGCCCGGGCCTGCTCGGCGCGCAGGTCGGCGCCGACGCCGACCTTCTCGTACAGCTGGGAGGCGGCCCGGTAGGCCTCGCGGAGCGCGGGCAGCGACGACTTCGCGGCGCCGGGCCCGGCGTCCGGCACGTCGTCGGGGGCGCCCGCGATCTCCGCGCGCTCGGCGCGCAGCGCACGGGCCGTGCGGCGCGCGTCGTCGGCGGCGCGCTGGGTGCCGCGCCGGTCCTCGTCGGCGGCGCGGGCCCGCTCCAGGCAGGCCTGGGCGCGGGCCTCCGACTCGGCCGCCTCGTCGGCGAGTTCGCGCAGCTTGACCTGCCAGCCCGCGCGTTCGCGCAGCCGGAAGGCGAGTCCGGCCAGGGCGTCGGCGGCGCGCCGGGCGCGCTGGGCGGCCTCCTGCCGCTCGTCCCGTACGAGCGCGGCCTCGGCCGCCGCCTCGTCGGCCTCGGCCCGCACCGCCCGTGCCTCGCCGAGTTCGGCCTCGGCCTCCTCGGCGAAGGCGCGTGCCTCGTCGGCCGCACCGGCCAGCTCGGTCAGCCGCCCGGCCGGGCAGCCGGTGCGCCAGGAGGCGAGCCGGGCGGCCAGCTCCCGGTCCTTGGCGAGCCGGGCGGCCAGCTCCCGGATCTCGTCGTCCCGTCCGGCCGCGCGCGTGCGCAGTGCCTGCCGTTCCTCGTCGGCGGCGTGCTCGTCGTGCATCGCCGGGTTCGGCGGTACGAGGAAGACGTCGTCGCCGCCCGCGCCGGGGGCCGGGGTCGGGGCGAGCAGCGCGGCAGCCGTGCCGACGGCCACGGTGGAGCGCGGGAGCAGCGCGGCGTCGGTGAGGGCCTCCCGGGCGCGCGCGTGCGTGTCCGGGTCGGTGATGATCACGCCGTCGACGAGTTCGGGCCGGGCGGCCAGCACGCGCGCGTGGTCTACGGGGTCGACGGCCTGCGCGAGGTAGCGCCAGCCGGGCAGCGCGGGGATGCCGTGCTCGCCCAGGTACTCCACGGTGGCGAGGACGTCGGGTCCCGGGGGCAGCAGTCCGCCGTCGCCGAGGGCGCCGAGGATGCGGGCGTCGTCGGCCGCGGCGGTGCGCAGTTCGAAGAGCTGCCGTTCGGCGGAGGCGACCCCGTCGTCGAGGAACCGGCGCAGTTCGTCGGCGTACTGGTCCAGCTCGCGGGCGGTGAGGGGGCCGTCGGCCGGGGCGCCGTCCTGCGCGTACCGCGGGCGGGGCAGCGCGGGGTGCCCTGGGTGTCCCTGAGTGCTTCCCCCGCCGCCGTCGGAGGCGCCCGGCAGGCTCAGCAGCTCGGCCAGCCGCTCCTCGCCCGCCAGTGCCTCGGCCGTACGCCGTTCCGCGTCGTACGCGCGCTCGGCCGCGGTGGCTCCGCGGCGCGCGAGGCGTCCCAGGCGGCGACGGCGCTCTTCTCGGCGTCGCTGGCGGCGAGCGCCGCGCGGGCCGGGTCGGCGTCGGGGGCGGTGTCGTCGAGCCAGCCGGCGCGGACCGCCTCGGCCGTCTCCTGCTCGACCTCGCCGAGGCGCTGGCGCAGGTGGCCGATCTCGCTGCGGGCGCGCTGCGCCTCGGTGGCGGCGGAGGTCGCGTCCCGGTGGGCGGCCTCGCCGGCCTCCTGGAGCGCGCCGGACTTCTCCTCCTCCTCGTTGGCGAGCGCCTCGGCCCCTTCGGCGGCCGCGTGCAGGGCGCGTACGAGGTCGACGGCGGCCCGGGAACGCGCGGCGAGCGCGGGCGCGGCGTCCCGCTCGGCCTCCAGGATCGCGGCCGCCACGCGCGCGGAGCGGTCGGCGGCGGCGCGGTGGCGCAGGACGGCCTCAGCCGCCTGCCACGCGGAGTGCAGCGTGCGCGCGTCGGCGAGCTCGCGCTTCTGCGCGGCGGCGCCCTTCTCGGCCGCGGCGAGCGCCAGCGAGGCGTGCCGGTAGGCCAGTTCGGCCGCGATCAGCGCGCTGCGCTCCCGGGCGCCCTCCGCCTCGGTGACCCGGTGTGCGGCGGTGGTGACCTGCTGGGCGAGGTCGCCGGTGCGGCCCCGTTCCCGCACGGCGCGCGCGGAGAGCCGCCGGGCCAGGGTGCGCGTGCGCCGCTCGGCGCCCGTGTGGACCTCCCGCGCGCGCGAGCGCGCACCGGCCGCCTCGACGATCCGGCCGAGCAGGTCCACCGAGCCGGCGGTGAACTCCCGCTCGGCGATGAGCTCGGCCCGGCGCCCCAGCTTGTTGCCGAATCCGCTCACCAGGTCGGCGAGGCCGTCGGTGTCCCGGGTGTCGGTGACCGCGCGCAGCAGCAGGTCGGTGAAGTCGGAGTCCTTCTTGACGGCGAAGAGGCCGGCGGCCTCGCCCTCGTCGGCGTTCATCTCGCGCTGGTAGCGGAACAGCTCGGGGTCCAGGCCCAGGTCACCGAGGTGTTCGTTCCACCGGTCGTGGATCTCCTCCCAGTGCACCTCCAGGTGCGGGTAGGCCTTGCCCGCCTCGGTGAGCGCGTCCCGGAAGCCCTTCATGGTGCGGCGCCGGCCCTGCGCGCCCGACACACCCTCCACCGCGGGGCGCACGGAGGTGGCCTCGGCGACCGGCAGGTTGTCCAGGCTCAGTCCGGGTCCGGGCCGGAAGGAGTACCAGGCCTCGGCGAACTTCCGCGGGTCGTTGGAGACCTGCCGGCCGCGCCACTCGCTGACCTTGCCGACCACGACGCACTCGCCGGTGAGCGTGTGCTGCCACTCCAGCGCCACGTGGCCGCAGTCGTCCGCGAGCAGGAACTTGCGCAGCACGCCGGAGCTGGCGCCGCCCAGGGTGTTGCGGTGGCCCGGCAGCATCACCGAGAAGATCAGCTTGAGCAGGACGGACTTGCCGCCGCCGTTCTCCAGGAAGAGCACGCCGGCGGGCGCGGGGCGACGCGGCGGCCCGACGGGCTCCTCCTCGAAGAACTCCGCCTGTGTGGGCGCGGGGTCGGGTACGGGAGCGCCCACTCCGCGCAGGTCCAGCACGGTGTCGGCGTAGCGCGCACCGGCAGGCCCGATGGAGTAGAGGCGGACCCGGGACAGCTCGTACATGGCGGCGGACTCTCGTAGTCGTGAG
>NZ_VDFC01000023.1:98158-124044 GCF_008369065.1 Streptomyces apricus
GACGGGGGGAGGGCGGGGACGTCCTGGCGGGTCGTCCCGGTCGGTCACGCGTGGAACGGCAGCCCCGCGTCGGCGACCAGCTCCAGGTCGTCGGTGTCCTCGGCGGGCAGCAGGCTCGCGGTGCCGTCGGTGACCGGTACGACGCCCAGCTCCAGCAGCTCGGCCAGGGCGGCGCTGCCCGCCATGTCCCGGACCTGGAGCTGGTAGCGGGCGGTCGTCCGGTACGTCCCCCCGGCGTCGTCCCCCGTGCGCTGCAGGAAGCCGGAGTCGGTGAGGAAGGCGACCGCCTTGCCGACGATGCCGGTGGTCGAACCGGCCAGTCTGCGCGCGTCCTTGGTGGCCCCGGCGGCGCTGCGGCGCGCCCAGATCCGCCAGGCGGACTCCAGCCCGGGGGCGTCCGTCGCCGGGTCGGTGTTCTCGCCCTGCTCCTCGGCCCGCTCCTCCAGACGCCGGCAGGCCTGGCGGACGAACGCGTCGACGCCGTTGACCGACACCCGCCCGATGTACCCGTCGTCCGCGAGGTCCTCGGGCCGCGGGAAGGCCAGGGCGGCGACGGCGAGGTGGGCGAGGCCGTGCAGGAACCGGTCGGCCGAGTCGGCGGAGGCGCGCCGCGCGTAGTCGCCCATGCGCACGGCGAACACCGAGTCCTCGGCGGCCGTCACCGCCATGCCGGCCCGCGGGGACACCTCCAGCACGACGAGCCCGAGCCCGGTGGCGACGGCGTCGGCGAGCCGCGCGAACGGCGGGTCCTCGCGGTAGCGCCGCAGCAGCTCGGTGTACTCCTGGTCCCGCGCGGGCTGCAGTTTGGGCTGCAGCCCGAAGGCGACGAGCCGGGCGGCGTCGGCGGCGTCGGCGGGCGTGACGGCGGCKCCCGCCTGCGCGCCGACCGCCTCCGGCTCGCTCCACTCGCCCTGCTCACTCATCACCACGACAACTCCTTGAACTCGATGGCAGGGCTCGGCATGAGCGCCCCTCCAGGGGCGCGGGGAACTGCGCGCCCGGCCACGGACGGCCTGCACCCGGCCACCAACCCACGGAACATCACCCGGACTCCGTCCGACCCGCGGCCATCCCGGCCACGTCCAGCAGAGCCATCCCCACGATCAGGTCGGCGCCGCCGAACTCCGGGTCGTCCAGCTCCACCCCGTCGTCCACGGCGAACAGCAGCCGCTCCTCCCCCTGCCGGTAGGCGGTGCCGACCGGCGGACTCGCCGCGTGCACCGCCAGCAGGGCGACCAGGTAGGGCAGCTCGGGATCCCGCCGCCGCGCGTCCGCGAGCAGCCCGGACAGCCGTCGCGGCGCGTCGGCGGGCAGGTCGAGCAGCTCCATGGCGGCGGCGAGCTGCTCCTCGCTGAACCGGCTGTCGTCCGGGGTCGCTATCAGGTCGGGCTCGGGCATCTCGGCGCCGAGGTGCTCGCGCTCCACCGGCGGCGTCAGCAGCAGGTCGACCAGGTCCCCGACCCGTACGGAGGCGGGGGTGCGCAGTCCGGTCCCGCGCGTGAAGAAGGCGTCGGTCACCCGCAGCGCCTGCTCGACGGGCAGGGGCAGCACGGGCGCGACGAGGTGGCCGTACAGGTCGATGCCGGAGGTGGTCATCGGGGTGGCGAAGGCCTGCCGGTCCTGCTCGGCACGGAACAGCGGACCGGCCTCCAGGAGGCGGGACTGCAGCTGGGTGTGGCGCCGGATGCAGTCCTTGACGATGTCGACGAGCTCGGCGGCCCGGCGCTTCTGCTCGGGGTCCTCGGACTCGTCGCGCGCCTTGCGGATGTTGGTGAGGATCGCGTTCTCGTGGCGGTAGCGGTCGGCCACGTGGTCGAGGGCCTCGGCGATCATGTCGGGCACGGCCTGCAGCCAGTCCACCGCCCGGACGTTGCGCCGGGTGGCGTCCAGGGCCCTGCGCAGCGTCTCCGAGTACTGCACGGTCCGGTAGCGGGCCTGCTCGGCGGCGAGCTGGGCGTCCGCGAGGCGGCCCCGGCTGATCAGTACCTCCAGCTTGACCTCGGCGGCGATCTGGGCGCTGGTGACGTCGGTGTCGAGGGCGCCCACCAGGACGTTGACCGCCTCGTCCGTCGTGCGGAGGTAGACGCTCCCCCCGTACCCCGGCACCTCCTCGATCAGCTTGAAGTCGTAGTCGCGGCGCACGTACGAGCCGTCGGGCGCGAAGGTTCCGTACACGGCCCGGAAGCCGCGGTCGACGCTGCCGACGTTGATCAGGTTCTCCAGGACCCAGCGGGCCACCCGCTCGTGCTCGGCGACGGGCCGGCGCGGGGCCTGGGCGGCGATGCGCGGGATGAGCCTGGCCACGATCTGGTCGTGGTCGGCGCCCGTGTCGAAGTCCATGTTCAGCGTGATGAGGTCGATGGAGGCGAGGGCGACCTCCGCCATCCCGTAGACCGAGTACTCACCCGCGAGGTTCGCCTTGCGCACGTCCAGGTCGTGCAGGGGTGCGGTGCAGGCGAGCGCGCGCAGGCGGCGCGCCAGGCCCTCGTCGGCGGCCGGCCCCGGAGCGGGGCGCGGCGCCGCGCTGAGCTGGGGCGGAGCGGGGTCCGTCGGTGCGGGCGAAGTCACGGTGCACAGACTAGGTCCTGGGTCTGACAACCACCGAAACGCTCCGCCGGGCGCGGTGGGGTGCTTCGGGCCTATTGTCCCGTGCGGGCCGAATGTGGCTGGTCGCGCAGTTCCCCGCGCCCCTTCGGGGGCGCTCCTTCCACCACCCGGCGGGCGTACGCCTCCGTCACCCTTCTGCGGGAGTCGTCGAGGTATACGGCCAGCAGGTTCTCCGCCTCGCCCCGGTCGCCGTCCTGGAGGGCCCGCAGGATCTGGCCGTTGCGGGCCAGGTAGGGCTCGTGGAGGCGCTTCGGGTCGTCCACCAGGTGGAAGGCGAGGCGCAGTTCCGCGAAGACGCTGCGCATCAGCTCGTCGGTGCGGGCGCTGCCGGCGAGGGCCACCAGTGCGCGGTGGAAGTGGATGTTGGCCGTGCCCAGGCCCTTCCAGTCGCCGTCGCGGGTCGCCCGCCGGCCGTCCTCGACCGCGGCGGCGAGGTCGTCCAGCGCGTGGGGCGGCTCGCCCAGTCCACGGACGACGGCGCATTCGACGAGGTGGCGGATGCGGTAGATGTCCTCGACGTCCTCGACGGTCAGGACCCGTACGAACACGCCCCGGTTGAGCCGGTGGACCAGCAGCCGCTCGTGCGTGAGCAGCCGGAACGCCTCGCGCAGCGTGTTGCGCGAGACCCCGAGCGCGTTGCCGATGCTGTCCTCGGACAGGCGCGTGCCGGGCGGGAAGTACCCGTCGGCGATCCGGCCGCGCAGGATGTCCGACACCCGTTCGGCGGTGCTGGTGCGGCCCAGCAGCGCGCGGTCGTCCTCCAGTGCGTTCAGTTCGGCCACGCCCGAATTCAATCGCAGATACCAGAACGAAACAACATGGGTATTGAAGGATCGTTCAACGATCCTCTACCTTGCTCATCAGGCGCCGGCCGCTCCCCGCGCCGGGGCCGACCGCCTCCGCACGGCACGGCTCAGTCCCGAAGCACCCTCCGTCCCTCATCTGCGAGGTGCCCATGAGCACGACCCCTCCACCGCAGGCCCTGCCCACCGAGAAGCGCTCCGGAGACGCCGATCCCCTCGCCGACGAGGGCGCGTTCGCCTGGCTGCGCGCCCTCGGACCGCGGGGCCGCCGCGCCTTCGGCGGCGCGTTCGGCGGCTACGCCCTGGACTCGTACGACTACTTCACGCTGCCGCTGAGCATGGTGGCCCTGGCGGCGTACTTCGGTCTGAGCAGCGGCCAGACCGGGCTGTTCACGACCGTCACGCTGGTCGTGTCGGCGATCGGCGGCGCAGTCGCCGGCGTCATGGCGGACCGGATCGGGCGCGTCAAGGCGCTGATGATCACCGTGATCACGTACGCGGTCTTCACCGTGGCCTGCGGTTTCGCACCCAACTACGAGACGCTGCTGGTCTTCCGCGCGCTCCAGGGCCTCGGTTTCGGCGGCGAGTGGGCGGTCGGCGCGATCCTGGTCGCGGAGTACGCGAGCCCCAGGCACCGGGGGCGCACGCTCGGCGCGATCCAGAGCGCCTGGGCCGTGGGCTGGGGCCTCGCCGTGGTGGTCTACACGCTGGTCTTCCAGTTCCTCGACGACGACATCGCCTGGCGCGTGATGTTCTGGACCGGGGCGCTGCCGGCGCTGCTGGTCGTCTGGGTGCGCCGCCGGGTGCAGGACGCCCCGGAGGCGGCCGAACGCCGCGAGGAGAGCTCCGAGAAGGGTTCCTTCGCCGCCATCTTCAGGCCGGGCACGCCCGACGCGCCCGGCCTGCTGCGGACGACGCTGTTCGCGGTGCTGCTCTCCACCGGTGTGCAGGGCGGCTACTACACGCTGGCCACCTGGGTCCCGACGTACCTCAAGACGGACCGCGGGCTGTCCGTCGTCGGCACCGGCGGCTACCTGGCGTTCCTGATCTCGGGGGCCTTCATCGGCTACCTGACCGGCGGCTACCTGACCGACAGGCTGGGCCGCAAGCGCAACATCCTGCTCTTCGCGGTCCTGTCGGCGGTCTGCATCCTGGCCTACGCGAACATCCCGAGCGGCGCCGACACACTCGTGCTGGTGCTCGGCTTCCCGCTCGGGTTCTGCATGTCGGCGATCTTCAGCGGCTTCGGCTCGTTCCTGAGCGAGCTGTACCCGACCGCCGTGCGCGGTACGGGGCAGGGCTTCACGTACAACACCGGCCGTGCCGTGGGCGCGGTCTTCCCGACCCTGGTCGGCTTCCTGGCCGACAGCTGGGGCGTCGGGGGCGCGCTGGTCTTCGGCGCGATCGGATACGGTCTCGCGGCACTGGCCCTGATCGGGCTGCCCGAGACCCGCGGGAAGGAGCTCCTGTGACCGGATCACCGAGTACGCGGCACCGCCCGACCCGCCGCCTCCCCGGCACGGCCGACGAGCACGCGCACGCGTGGAGCCCGGCCGAGGCGCGCTCCCGGTTCCGGGCGGGCCTGTCGGGTCCGACCGCGGGCTGGGCGCCGGGCCACACCCAGGCGAACCTGATCTCGGTGCCGGCCGACTGGGCGTACGACATGCTGCTGTTCTGCCAGCGCAACCCGAAGGCCTGCCCGGTCCTCGACGTCACCGACGCCGGTTCCCCGGCGACCGTCCTGGCCGAGGGCGCCGACCTGCGCACCGATCTGCCGCGCTACCGGGTGTGGGAGCACGGCGAGCTGGTGGAGGAGCCCACCGACGTGGTGGCGCACTGGCGGAAGGACCTGGTGTCGTTCCTCATCGGGTGCAGCTTCACCTTCGAGGGGGCGCTGGTCGGGGCGGGCGTGCCGATGCGCCACATCGAGCAGGGCCGCAACGTCTCCATGTACGTGACCAACCGTCAGTGCCGTCCCGCCGGGCGGCTGCGCGGGCCCATGGTGGTGTCCATGCGCCCGGTGCCTCCCGAGCACCTGCCCGCGGCGATCCGGGAGACCAGCCTGCTGCCCGCGGTGCACGGCAGCCCGGTGTACTGCGGCGACCCGGGCGCCCTCGGGATCGAGGACCTGGGCCGCCCGGACTTCGGCGACCCGGTGGACATGGAGCCGGACGACATCCCGGTGTTCTGGGCCTGCGGCGTGACGCCGCAGGCGGCGGTCATGGCCTCGCGCCCGCCGTTCGCCATCACCCACGCACCGGGGCAGATGTTCCTCACCGACGCCCGCGACGAGCAGTACCGCGTCGCCTGACCGGAGAACGGACACTCCTGTATGACCTCCACCGACACCTGCGTCGATCTCAACGCCGACCTCGGCGAGGGCTTCGGCCGCTGGCACCTCACCGACGACGAGGGACTGCTGTCCGTCGTCACCAGCGCCAACGTGGCCTGCGGCTTCCACGCCGGGGACCCCGCCACCATGCGGCGGGTCTGCGACCTGGCCGCCGAGCGCGGCGTACGGATCGGCGCCCAGGTCTCCTACCGGGACCTGGCGGGCTTCGGACGGCGCGCGATGGACGTGCCGCCCGGCGAGCTGGCGGCCGAGGTGGCCTACCAGATCGGCGCCCTGGAGGTCTTCGCGCGCGCCGCGGGCGCACGCGTGGCGTACGTCAAACCGCACGGCGCGCTCTACAACCGCGTGGTGCACGACGAGGAGCAGGCCGGGGCGGTCGTGGCCGGGGTGCTGCTGGCCGGCGCCTCGCTCCCGGTGCTCGGCCTGCCCGGCTCGCGGTTCCTCGACGCGGCCGGGAAGGCGGGGCTGCCGGTGGTCACCGAGGCGTTCGCGGACCGCGCCTACACGGACGGGGGCACGCTCGTGCCGCGCGGCCGGGACGGCGCGGTGATCGCCGACCCGGGCACCGTCGTGGAACGCTCGGTGGGCCTCGCGCGTTCTGGTGTCGTGACGTCGCACAGCGGACGCGAGATCGCGGTGCGGGCCCGGTCGCTGTGCCTGCACGGCGACACACCGGGCGCGGTGGACCTGGCCCGCCGGGTCCGGGCACGGCTGGAGGAGTCGGGCGTCCGGGTGGAGGCATTCGCATGAGGGCACTGCCGGTCGGTGACCGTGCCCTGCTCGTCGAGGTGTCCTCGGACGAGGAGGCGCAGGCGCTCCACGCCGAGCTGCTGCGCCGCCGCGCGGCGGGGTCCCTGCGGGTGCGCGAGATCGTCCCCGCGGCCCGTACGGTCCTCCTGGACGGGCTCGACGAGCCGGGCCGGCTCGCCGCACAGCTGTCCGACGCGCGGCTGCCGCCCGTGCCGCCGCCCGCGAAGGACGCCGTGGAGATCCCCGTGCGCTACGACGGCCCCGATCTGGCGGACGTCGCGGAGCGCTGGGGCGTGTCCCCGCGGGAGGTCGCGCGGATCCACGCGGCGGCCGCGTTCCGGGTCGCCTTCTGCGGCTTCGCGCCCGGCTTCGGCTACCTCACCGGGCTCCCGGCCCGGTACGCCGTACCGCGGCACGCGACGCCCCGTACGGCGGTCCCGGCGGGTTCCGTGGGCCTGGCGGGCCCGTACACGGGTGTGTACCCGCGCTCCTCGCCGGGCGGCTGGCGGCTGATCGGCACGACGGACGCCGTCCTGTGGGACCACACCCGCGAACCGGCCGCGCTGCTGTCGCCGGGCACACCGGTCCGCTTCGTCCCGGTGGACCCCCTCCCGGTGGCCCCCTTCCCGGTGGACTCCTGATGACCGACCGCGCGCTCGTCGTCGTACGGCCCGGGGCGCTGACCACGGTCCAGGACCGCGGACGCCCGGGCCACGCACACCTCGGCGTACCGCGCTCCGGGGCGCTGGACGCGCCCGCCGCCGCCCTGATGAACCGGCTGGTCGGCAATCCGCCCGGCGCGGCCGTCCTGGAGACGACGCTCGACGGATGCGACCTGCGGCCGCGTTCGGCGGTCACGGTGGCCGTGGGCGGCGCCCCGTGCCCCGTCTCGGTGAACGGCCGCCCTGCCCCGTGGGGTGCTCCGGTGCACGTGCCGGCCGGCGCCCTGCTGTCGGTGGGCAAGGCCGTCTCCGGAGTACGCACCTACGTGGCCGTGTCCGGCGGGGTGGCCGTCGACCCGGTGCTGGGCAGCCGCTCGACGGACCTGCTGTCGGGGCTCGGCCCGCCGCCCCTCACCGCCGGGACGGTGCTGCCGCTGGGCAGGCCGGACGGCACCCACGCGCGCGTGGACGTCGTCCCGCAGCCGTCCCCGCCGACCGAGCTGGTCCTGCGGGTGACGCCCGGTCCGCGCGACGACTGGTTCACGGCGGCGGCGCTGCGCACCTTCACCACGCGGACCTACCGGGTCTCCGCGTCGAGCAACCGCATCGGCCTGCGCACGGAGGGGCCCGCCCTGGAGCGGGCGGTCGACGGCGAACTGCCCAGCGAGGGCATGGTCCTGGGCGCGATCCAGGTCCCCCCGGACGGCCGCCCGGTGATCTTCCTGGCCGACCACCCCACGACGGGCGGCTACCCGGTGATAGCGGTGGTCCACCCGAAAGACCTCCCGGCAACGGCCCAGGCCACCCCGGGCACCCCCGTCCACTTCACCTTCGTCTCCGGAAGAAACGACCGCTTCTAGGGGCGCGGGGAACGGCGCAGTCTTTTAGCTTGCCATTTAACGTCCGCACTGAACGCGTTCCTTATTTGGCATATTCAGCGGCGTTGAAGTGCCAGTTCATAGGTGGTTCGAAGGTGGGCAAAGGCTTGGACCTTGGGTACTGCAACGTGATCGAATAGAGGATGACATCGTTCTGGACGGGCAAGCGGGTACGTCTGCGCGGCATCGAGCCCGACGACTGGACCGCGTTCATGCGCTTTGCTGTGGACGAGGAGCGGTTGGGAGATCTGCTGCAACCACCTCGGTCGGCCGAGGGCTTCCGCACCTGGGCGAAGGAACAGGCTGTTGCCCAGTCCGATGGAGAATGCTTCGTGTTGGCTGTTGAAGCGGTCGACACAGGGGACACAGTCGGCAGTATCGGCTCGCACCACGCTGATCCGCGTGCGGGCTGGTTCGAGTACGGCGTCACAATAGGCGCTGATCATCGGGGCAAGGGATACGCCGCGGAAGCAGTGGTGATGCTGCTGCGCTTCATGTTTGCCGAGCGGCGCTATCACAGGTGCCAAGCCCGGATCTTCGCCCACAACGAAGGGTCGCTGATCTTTCATCGTCGGCTCGGCTTCGTGGAGGAGGGACGCCTTCGCGACCACGTGTTCTTCGCTGGTCGTTACCACGATCTCGTCATGACGAGCATGCTCGCTGACGAGTTCGCGCAGCTGCACTCGATGAACGAGCATCTGGATGTCGCCTCGAACGCATCTCGAACTTGACCTGCATTCTTTGAGTTCAGTGGACGCGAAGGCGGCCGTCGTCTGCTCCTGTGCTCCGTCACAGAGTGGATCAGCGCGAAGGCCGTGGTCATGGGCCTGGAGCATCAAGGCGTCCTGCGGGATGCGTTCGCGGAAGTGTCACGCTTCCGCTCGGAGCTGTACGCGTGTCTGACTGCTCGGGGCGACGCCACCCGGCTGCGTCGAGCCTTGGCGGGGGTGCCATTGCCGAGGACGGCGGACGGTCGGCTGGTGTCGGCGGTGGATGTCTCGCTGTAGCTGCGACCGGACGCCAACACGTGTACTGACCGGGCCTTCTGCCAAACCTTCGGGCGGGGCGAGGGCAAGCACCAGATGGTGCCCGGCTGGCCTTACTCGGTGGCGGCCGCGCTGGAGACCGGCCGCACATCCTGGACGGCGGTGCCAGACGCGGTCCGTCTTCAGCCCGGCGCCGATGTCGCCGCTGTGACCGCGGTGCAGATTCGCGACGTCATCGAGCGCCTCGTCGCCGTCGGCCAATGGCGACCGGATGCCCCGGAGATCCTGGTCGTGCTGGACGCCGGATACGACGCTCCGCGCATCGCCCACCTGCTGGCCGGGCTGCCCATCGGGATCCTCGGCCGGCTTCGTCCGGATCGGGTAATGCGGCGTCAGGGTCCTTCCCGCGAAGAGTTTCACCTGGCCAACCCCAAGGGCGGCCGGCCGCCCAAGCACGGTGACGAGTTCATCTTCGGCGACCCCACGTCCTGGGGTGTCGAGCAGGCCGTGACGGTCACGGACACCCGGCTCTATGGGAAGGCGATCGCGCAGGCGTGGGACCGACTGCACCCGCGGCTGACCCGCCGGGCCGCATGGCTCGACCACGACGGGCCTCCGCCCATGATCGAGGGCACTGTCGTCCGCCTGGTCGTGGAGAAGCTGCCCAGCGGCGGGGTCAACAAGCCCGTCTGGCTGTGGTGGTCGGGCACAGGCGCCACCGAACCGGATGTCGACCGCTGCTGGCAGTCCTTCCTCCGCCGCTTCGGCATCGAGCACACATTTCGCCTGTTCAAGCAGACTCTGGGGTGGACCAGACCCCGGCTGCGCAGCTCGGAAGCAGCCGACCGGTGGACCTGGTCGGTGATCGCTGCCTATGCCCAGCTCCGGCTCGTCCGACCGCTGGCCGCCGACCTCCGCAGGCCCTGGGAGAAGCCAGCCGAGCCGAACAGGCTGACACCCGCCCGCGTCACGCACTTGGCTTGAGTTTTAACCTCAGGCCAGCCCTTGGTGTTCGTCGTGGGCGCAAAGCCACTGATGAGCAGCGGTTCGACGTGTCCTGACCGGCCGTCGACCGGGGTTCTGAGACACCGGCCGATGCGGCGCCCTTCCCACGGGGGTTCCGGATCCCGCGGATCCCGGTGTGAGTCAGTCTGGTCCGAGACCGTGATGGAGCGCAGCGAGCCGCGGCAGACGCCAACGCACCTGCTGGGCATCGTCGAAGTCGAACGACTCGCCCATGCCCTGGCTGTTCTCCTCTTCGGTCGTGGCACGAGCGTCGGTGTAGGCCTCCCATGCCTCCCAAAAGGCATCCGAATCACCAGTCAGTCGCTCATATGCCCTGGCCGATACGAAGTTGAAGGCTTCATCGAATATGACGTCTTGGTCCCCGGTGGCCGCCGCGACACGCACAGCAGGGTGTTCGGCAAGGGCGTCAGGGCAGGCAGCAGCCCGTTCGTACCACTCACGTCCGAGCGCCACCAGACCCGCCGTGAAGTCGCTGAACCGGTCATCGGAGCAGCCCCCGCCGATGAGGTAGGCGGCCGCCCACACGTCCCAGCGGTAGACCTCGTCGCGCAGACGGGAGAATTGGTGCTCGAAGGCGAGGATCGCTTCCGCGGGCAGGACCGACAGATGGTCGACGACGGCGACATCGAGCGGCTTGTCACTGCCCTCAGCCGCGTCGAGCACGCGCCAGAACGCTTCGGTGTCCATGGCGGGCAGTCTGTCAGGAGCTACGACAGCTTTCTCCGCACGGGCGCAGAGGGTTAAAACTCAAGCTCAGCGATCACAGGGCTCACACATGTCGATGAGAACTGGCAACGCCTTGCGCGTTGTCCGGTGATTGCCCGTCGAGCCAGTGGCGGTTGAACGCCGCCACTCGAAGGCGTGCGCCTTGATCGTCTTTTGGGCGGCGCCTAGGCTTCCATGCTCATGGAGATGGGGGAGCCGGGCCGCGGTCGCAGGCCGTGGCGCGACCGGCTGGTCAAGTATCGTTCGATCGCGGCCCTGCTGGCCGGGGCAGCAGGGCTGGCCCTTCTTGGCACGGTGCTCGTCGTCCTGCCGGGTGTGGTGGTCGAGCACGACCTCGCCGGGGCGAGCATCGCCGCGCAGGACCGGCTCAAAGCGGTGAACGACGTCCGTACGACACTTCTGCAGGCCGTGGGCGGCATGGTCGTACTGTTCGGCGCGTATGCCACGTGGCGGCAACTACGCGTCAGCCAGGACGGCTTGCGCGCCACCCAGGAAGGTTACGTCACCGACCGGTTCAGCACGGCCGTCGATCAGCTCGGCAGCGACAAGCTGGAAACACGCATCGGCGGGCTCCACGCGCTGTGGCGCATCGCAGAGCACTCCGCCCGCGACCGCGAGGCCGTCATCTCCATTCAGGCCGCTTACCTGCGTACGCACCTGCCCTGGCCGCCCGCCGGACCGCAAGCTCCCGCGGCGGACACGTCCATCAACGATGTCGCGCCGTTGGAGGTCCGTGCCGCTGATGCCCAGGTGGCGCTGACCGGGCTCGGTGTGTTGTTGCTGCAACCCCGGGAGCAGTCCTGGATCAATCTCAGCGTCACGGACCTGCGCCGGGCCGACTGCGACGGGCTGTGGCTGCCTGAGGTCAACCTCGACCGGTCCTGCATGGAGGCGGCGGGCCTGTACCACGCCAACTTGACGCAGGCGTCTCTCGTCTCGGTCAACCTACGCCACGCCGACCTCAAGACCGCGATCCTGCGCCGGGCCCGCTGCGTCCTGGCCGACCTGCGGGGCGCCCGGCTGGTCGAAACCGACCTGCGTGACGCGGACTTCACCGAGGCAGACCTCCGCGAGGCGAACCTGCGCAAGGCCGACGCAGGCGGCACTGTCTTCCGCAGCGCCGATCTGCGCCTGACCGACCTGCGTGGCGCGAACTTGGGCACGGCCGACCTTCTCCAGGCACGTCTGACCGGCGCGCTGGCCAGCACACACACGCGCTGGCCGGCCGGTTTCGACCACGCGGCCGCCGGCGTCGTCATCACCGACGATCCCGGCCCCGAACCTCCGCCACTGCTCCAGCCTTCAGGGATAACGACGCAGCACCCGCCCCTGCGGTCCATGCCGTGACCGAGGGGCCCGCTGCGCGCGGGAGGGCTTGGCCGGCTGACTCCTCCTTCCCGAGGTCCGTGGTCAGCTCGTGGCAGCGTCCTGCCCGGCGGCCCGGGCCCTGATGTCGGCGAGCCGGTAGGACTCGGTACCGGTCTCGATGATGGTGCCGCCGAAGGTGAGCCGGTCCACCAGCCGCGTCCCATGCAGCCTGGTTTCTTCCGGGGCTCAGGCCACACCGACTTCAACGCGGCTTTGACCGTGCGGAATCCGACACCGTGCTCGCACATCAAGACCCGGTAGAACATCCCCTCCCGGACATTACGGCGGATCGCCGCGTACAGATCGACCTTGCATTCGGTGGCGCCATCGCACGCTCATCCCGCAGAGCACCCTCGGGCTCACACCGCAAAGCCCCGGGTGTTGCCAGAACTCAGCGATACCGCCCTCCGGGAGAACCGAGCGTTCCCCGCTCTGAGCGACAAGTGGTGTCAGCTCCCACGTACAAAGCCATGAATCCCTTTTTGCGGAGCCTCAATCCTCTGCTCACCTTCAAAAACACCTATTTAAGGGCGCGGGGAACTGCGCGACCAGCCCCCACGCGCCAAAAGGCGGAGGCGGCTACGCCACATCAGCCGCACCGGCCGAGGCGGCGTCGGCGGCATCCGCAACGACAAGCCCACCCAACGCCACCCCCGTGGAACCGCAGCGCGAGCTGCCGGTGCCCCCGCTCCCCCGGATGCAGCCGGTCCACGCTCCACATGCCCCGGTCCGCGACCCAGTCGCCCTCGGCGGCGTGCAGGTGCACGGCCCCGTACCGCCCGGACAGGGCGTGCACGACCGTGTTCACGGCCCGCTGACGCCGTGCGAGCGGCCGCGCCAGTACGCCCGGCAGCCCCAGCATCGTCCCGGGGTCGGGCAGACAGGCGGTGAGCAGGACGGCGTCCTGCCCGGTGAGGGCGGCGTACACCCGGTCCAGCCGCTCGGCCACGGCCCGGATGTCGAAGGTGCGCCGCAGGGTGTCGTTCACGCCGACGACGACCGAGGCGACGTCCGGCCGCGCGGCGAGCGCGGCCGGCAGCTGGCGCTCCAGCACGTCGTGCGTCTGCGCACCGCTGACGGCGAGGTTACGGAACTCCACCGGCGTCTGCGCCGGGCCGAGACCGGCGGCGAGCAGCGCGGCCCAGCCGCGCCACCCGTCGCCCACGGGGTCGCCCACCCCTTCCGTCAGGGAGTCCCCCAGCGCCACGAACCGGCGGGGTCTCATACGGCGCCCTCCCGGGGCCGCGGCACCCCGGGAAGGGGTACCGCTACGGGAAGGGGCACCGTCGCGGGACGGGGCACGGCCGCGGGGAGCGGTTCCGGCGGCCCCAAGCGGACGGCCGCGTCGTGCGCGGCGAGGAACGCCCCCACGGCAGCCGGCCACCCGAAACAGGCGGCACGCGCGCGTGCCGCCTCCCGCCGCTCGTCCTCGAGCCGGTCCAGGAGCATCCGGACCGCGGCGCCGAAGGCCGCCCCGGTGTCCGCGGCGGTGGCCCCGGCGGAGCCGACGACCTCCGGGAGGGCGGAGGAGGCGCTGGCGACGACGGGGGTGCCGCAGGCCATCGCCTCCAGGGCGGCGAGCCCGAAGGTCTCGGCGGGTCCCGGCGCCAGGCACACGTCGGCGGAGGCCTGGAGGGCGCCGAGGAGCAGGGCGTCGGCGACGTGACCGAGGAAGTGGACCGGCAGCCGCCGCTCGCGCGCCCGCTGTGCGAGCCGGGCCCGCAGCGGTCCGTCGCCGGCCACCACGAGCACCGCGCGCCGCCCACCGCGCAGCAGTGCCTCCAGCGCGTCCAGCGCCGTGCCGGGCCGCTTCTCGACGGAGAGCCGGGAGCACATCACCAGCAGCACCTCGTCCGGGCGGGCGTACCGGGCCCGCAGCGCCGGGTCCCGCAGCCCCGGGTGCCTGCCCTCCAGGTCGACGCCCAGGGGGGCGCGTACGACGTTGCGGGCGCCGATGCGGACGAACTCGCGCTCCGCGAACTCCGTGGTGCACACGACCCGCGCGTAGTGGTGCGCGGTACGGAGGTTGAGGGAGTCGGAGGCCCGCCGGGCCAGGCCCGCCGGCAGGCCCCAGGTGCGCAGCACACCGTCGGCGGTCTCGTGGGAGACCATCACGGCGGGCACCCGGGCGCGCCGCGCCCAGACACCGGTCCAGCGCAGCGTCGTGCGGTCGCAGACCTCCAGGCGGTCGGGGGCGAGCGCCTCCAGGAGCGCGGCCACTCGCCGCCGGTCGGTGAGGACGCGGTAGCCGCCGGTGCCGGGCAGCAGCGGGCCCGGCAGGGTGATGACGCGCCCCTGCCCGGTCTCGCGGTCCGAGAGGCGCTCGCCGGGCACGATCAGTACGGGCCGGTGCCCGGCGGCCCGGTAGCCGGCGCCCAGTTCGCGCAGCGCGGTCCGCAGGCCCCCCGAGGCGGGCGCGACGAAGTTGGCGAGCCGCACGATGGTCAGCGCCCCGCCGCCCGGTGCTCCGGTGCTCAAGGGCCCGTTCATGCCGCCAGCACCGCCCGCCCGGCGAGGACCTCTGTGTAGTGCTCGATGAGCGCGTCTCCGACGGCCGCCCAGGTGCGGCCCTCCACGGTGCGCCGGGCCTCCGCGCCGTACGCGGCGCGCAGCAAGGGGTCGGCGGCGAGCGACCGCACGGCCTCGCGCACGGCGACCCCGTCGCGCGGCGGGACGAGGAGCCCGGTACGCCCGTGGGCCACCAGGTCCAGCGGGCCGCCCGCGGCGGGGGCGACGACCGGGACACCGCTCGCCATCGCCTCCTGGACCGTCTGGCAGAAGGTCTCGAACGGCCCGGTGTGCACGAAGACGTCGAGCGAGGCGAAGATCCGGGCGAGTTCGTCGCCGGTGCGGCGGCCCAGGAAGACCGCTCCGGGCAGCGCGTGCTCCAGGCCCGGCCGGCTGGGCCCGTCGCCCACGACGACGACGCGGACGCCGTCGAGTTCGCAGGCCCCGGCGAGGAGCGCGACCTGCTTCTCGGGGGCGAGGCGGCCCACGTAGCCGACGATCAGCTCGCCGTTCGGGGCCAGTTCGCGGCGCAGGGCCTCGTCCCGGTGCCGGGGCCGGAAACGGACGGTGTCGACGCCGCGCGGCCACAGCCGCACCCGGGGCACCCCGTGCGCCTCCAGGTCGTGCAGGGCGGCGCCGGACGGGGCGAGCGTACGGTCGGCGGCGGCGTGGACGGCGCGGATGCGGCGCCAGGCGGCGGCCTCGCCCGTGCCCATGTACGTACGGGCGTAGCCGGCGAGGTCGGTCTGGTAGACGGCCACGGCGGGGATGCCGAGGCGGCCCGCAGCGGCCATGCCGCGCACGCCGAGGACGAAGGGACTGGCCAGGTGGACGATGTCCGCGCGGTGCGCGGCGATCGCGGCGGCGACGCGGCGGCTGGGGAGGGCGACGCGGACCTGGGGGTAGCCGGGGAGCGGCAGGGACGGGATCCGGACGACGGGGCAGGGCGCCTCGGCGTCGGCCCCGTTCCCGGAGGAGGCCGCGGGTGCGACGACGACGGGGGTGTGACCGCGCTCGACGAGGTGCCGGGCGGTCTGGAGCGCGCAGTGGGCCACGCCGTTCACATCGGGGGGAAAGGACTCGGTCACGATGACGACACGCATACGGGTGTTGTCGTCGCGCAGGACGTGGACGCGCCGAAGTGGATCTGTCCGGCCGGGGAACGCACCGTGAGCGTTGCGCTCCGCGCCCCCTCCCGTCACGGACCGGTCACGCTCCGGCGTCCGGGCCCGTACCTGCGGGACACGGGCCGGTGACGGGAGGCGTACCGGCCGGTCTCACACGGCGGAGGTGTCGGGGCCGATGCGGCTGCGGACGGCGCTCTGGACGTCGGCCTCCTCGGCCGGATCGGCGGCGAGCCTGCGCAGCCGCTCGACGACCCGGGCGTCCCCGGTCTCGGCGTGCCGGGCGGCGACCTCGCGGGTGGTCTCCTCGCAGTCCCAGAGGCACTCGACGGCGAATCCGGCGGGGAAGGAGGGGTCGGTGGCGGCCAGGGCGCGGGCCGCCCGTCCGCGCAGGTGGGACGAGGCCGTTTCGCGGTAGATGTGCCGCAGGACGGGGGCCGCCCCCGCGATCCCGAGGCGTCCGGCGCCGTCGACGAGGGTCCACAGGGTCTGCGCGTCGGGCCCTTCCCCGCGTACGGCCTCGCGCAGGGCGTCCAGGACGAGTTCGCTGTCCTGTGCGCCGCCCCGGCAGGCGAGGACGCGTCCGGCGGCCTCTCCCAGGGCGTCGGGGCGGTGGACCCAGCCGCGGGCCCGCTGCACCGCCGCGGCGGTGTGCATCCGTTCGAAGGCGTCCACGGCGGCGTCCACGACGAGCCGTGAGCCGGAGTCCTGCGCCGCCTCGACCAGGTCCAGCGTCCCGGGATCGTTGCTGTCGGCGAGATAGCGCAGGGCGGTGCACCGGGCGCCGTCGTCGCCGGTGCGGGCGGCCTCGACGATCTCGGGGCGGTCCTCGGGCCCGGCGACGGCCGTGAGGCAGCGCGCGGCGGGCACATGGAGGGCGGCGCCGCGTTCGACGCCCTGCTGGGCCCATTCGAAGACGGCCCGCACGCTCCATCCGGGGCGGGGCCCGGGCGGCCGCATCTGCCGCTGCCACCGGTCGAAGGAACCGGCCTCCTGGGCCGCACGCACGCGCGTGCTCACGGATGCGCGGGGGTCCTCGGCCCACAGCCGCCAGGGCCGCGGTTCGAAGGAGTCCCGTACGACGGCCGCCAGTTCGGCCTCGCCCTCGGGGCCGGCGGGGAACCGGGCGAGGACGGGGACCGCGAGGGCGCGCAGGCCGGCGTCGTCGTCGCGCAGCGCCAGTTCGTCGAGGGCCCAGGCCCAGTTGCTGCCGCGGGCGGCGTACCGCCGCAGCAGCTCCAGGGCGTCCCGCCTGCCGTACGAGGCGAGGTGGCCGAGGACGGCGAGCGCGAGGCCCGTGCGGGACTCGTCGGTGTCGAGCACGTCCGCCGCGTCGAAGAGGTGCGCCTCGATCGCGTCGAGACGGCCGTTCAGGTCGAGGTGGAGGCGGGCGTAATAAAGAGAGCGGTTCTCCACCTGCCAGTCGTGGCGGGGGTCGCTCAGGACACAGTGGTCCAGTGCCGCGAGCGCTTCGGCGCGCGGTGCGGTGAGCGCGTGCAGCGTGCCGTCGCCGCGGCCCCTCTGGAGCAGACCGAGCAGTGTACCGCTGGGCGCTATGACCGGATCGAACATGGGAAACAGCCTCACATCAAGCGTCGACGCAACCGGGGTCCTGCTCTACCTGGCCGCGTGACAACACGTCGGGGCGCCCGCCGTTTCCTGCTTGCTGTAGACCATCTTCCTCTGCCTCTCGTCGGTGGCCCGTGCGGGCCGCATCACGGTCCGCGCGGTGCGGCAACACCTGCCCAGCCATCGCGTCCGTGAATCACGACGTCATGATGACCCAGCCGTTCTCGCTGCCGCGACCGCATTTCCGGCGGCCCCGTTCCGCCTCCCCCGAAAAACATGTCCCGCCTGGTCGGGGCGGGTGGTTCAGTGTGCTCCGAACAGCTGGAGCAGTTCGGTCTTCGCGAACATCCGCGCCGTGTCGACGGCGGACGGCGTGCCCGCCGAGGGGTCCGCGCCCGCGTCGAGGAGGACGCGGATGACGGCGTCCTCGCCCTTGAAGACGGCTCCGGCGAGCGGGGTCTGGCCCCGGTCGTTGATGCGGTCCGCCTCCGCGCCGCGCTCCAGGAGGGCGCGCACCGCGTCGGCGTGACCGTGGTAGGCGGCGAGCATCACGAGCGAGTCGCCGCGGTCGTTGGTGAGATTGGCCGGCACGCCCGCGTCGACGTACGACACGAGCGCCTCGGTCCGCCCCTGCCGGGCCAGATCGAAGATCTTGGTCGCCAGCTCCACGACCTCGGGGTCGGGGGCTTCGGTCATCGACGGGACCACCTCTCGTTGCGCAGCGTGTGCGGCCGTCCGTGGTGCGGCCGTACGAGTGAATCGCCAGCGTACTGGCTCGGCGGGCACATGACCCCGTCATCACGCGGCAAGGATCACCACGAATCCCGTGAAACCGGTCGGCCGGGCCGGTCGCGGGGCGGGGCCATCAGGGTGAAATGAATTGATATTCACCCAGTTGCACCTTTTATCGTATGGATACATGCTGTGAGCCTGGAAGTACTCATGGTGACTGTCCCCATCGACCAGGAGAAACTCTCATGATCCTGTCCATCTCAGGTGTGGTCCTGCTCGGCATCATCGTCTTCCTCTTCTTCCGCAAGGACGGCCTCAAGGCCTCCCACGCGATGGTGTGCGCCCTGTTCGGGTTCTACCTCGCGGGTACGGCCATCGCCCCGAGCATCACGGCCGGCAGCGCGAGCCTGGCCGGGCTGCTGGGCGGGATCAAGTTCTGACCCGTCCCGACCGCACGCACCCCGCACGCACCTCCAGGAGACAGCAGTGGCACGGCGCCCCCTTCCCCGCATTCTGAGTACCGGCAGCGCGCAGATCGCCCGCAGCCGGGACCTGGCCCGGACGGCCGCCGACAGCGCCACCGACGTCCTCCACCCCCTCATCACGATCAGTCGTGGACTGCGCCGGCTGGCGGCCGCCGGGCGGCGCAGGTGGGCGGAGACCCCCAAGGACCGGCGCGGTCCGCTGCTGTTCCTGGTGGCCTCGGTCGTCCTGATCGTGGGCCTCCTCCCGTACGGGCCGCTGCTCGCCGTCGTCACGCTGATGGCGGCGGCCGCGTGGCAGGGCAGGGACCGCACCCCGCCCGCGCCGGAGGGGCCCGACGAGGCACAGGGCAAGCGCCTGGAGTCCCTCTACGAGGCGCTCGTGCCGTACTTCTCGGTCCCCGAGGACCCGGCACCGCTGTACGCCCACGGCGGCGCGTGGGACCAGGCCTTCGAGTCGTACGAGTTCGACGGGAGCGGCCGCGTCTCGCACCTGTCCGTCCGCTACCCCGCCTACTTCCCGGACGGGGAGGCGGATGCGCGGGCCAGGATCGAGCAGTTGCTGCACGCCAAGTCGGGCCGGGGCCGGGAGTACCGCTTCACCTGGGACGAGGAGGGCAACCGGCTCACGGTCGCCGTCCTGGCGCCGCTGCCCACCGACATCGCCGCCCAGCGGTTCGTCACGGCGCCGGGTGAGACGGTCCTCGGCTTCACCGACCCGGCGGGCGTACGGCGCACGCTCCCCCTCACGTTCGGGGAGGAGCAGCGGGACGTCCCGCCGGTGGTCTGGCGCACCGGCGTGCGCTCCACCGAGCCGCACCTGCTCGCGGCCGGCGGGCCCGGCAGCGGCACCACCACGTTCCTGCGCTCTATCGCGCTACAGGCCCTSCYGCACGGCGACGTSSTGATCGTCGAGGGCGGCGGRACGGGCGAGTACGCGTGCCTGACGGGGCGGGCCGGCGTCCTGGGCATCGAGTGCGGTCTGGCGGGCGCGCTGGCCGGTCTCGAATGGGCCGCGCACGAAACGGAACGCCGCCTCGTCGCCGCGAACCGGGCCCGGCAGGCGGGCCTCACCCCGCCGGAGGACACGCGGCGCCCGCTCTGGCTGCTCCTCGACCGGCCGACCGCGCTCGGCCACCTGCCGGCCCCCGACGGCGGACGGGACGTGGGGACCCTCCTCCAGGTCCCGCTGCGACACGGCCGCGCGGCCGGTGTGACGGTCGTGGTGGCCGAGGAGTTCGACGCCCTGGAGTCGCTCGGCGAGGCGGTGCTCGCCCACACGCGCGCGCGTGTCGTCCTCGGCCCGGCGCCGGCGGCGCAGCTCCGCGCGGTGCTCGGGGCGCCCCCGCACGTCCACGCCGAAGCGGGGCCCGGACGGCACCCGCACCCCCACCCGCTCCCCGACCTCGGCCAGCCGCGAACCGGACAGGCCCCCCGTACGGACCCACAGCGTGAGCCCGCCGCGCGGCACGTCGAACTCCCAGCCGGGCAGCTCACGCCGCAGCGCCGCCACCAGCGCGTCCCGGTTCTCACGGGCCTGGTGGCGCCGCACCTCCACCGCCTGCTCCCAGCCACCCGTGCTGAGCAGCCAGTTCACGGCGAGCTGCTCCAGGACGGGCGTCCCGAGGTCTGCGTACGCCCGCGCCGCGACCAGGCTGCGGATCACGTCGGGCGCGGCGCGGACCCAGCCGATCCGCATGCCGGCCCAGAAGGCCTTGCTGGCCGACCCGACCGTGACGACGGTGGACCCGGCCGGGTCGAACCCGCAGACGGGACGCGGCAGTTCGAGCCCCTCGTCCAGGTGCAGCTCGCTCATGGTCTCGTCCACGACCAGCACGGTGCCGGCGGAGCGCGCCGCGTCGACGAGCTGCCGCCGCTGGTCCTCGTCCGCCAGCGCGCCGGTGGGGTTGTGGAAGTCCGCGACGACGTACGCGAGCCGGGGCGCGGCGTCGCGCAGCACCTGCCGCCAGCGGTCCAGGTCCCAGCCCGCCAGCCCCTCGGCCATGGCGACGGGCACCAGCCGGGCCCCCGCCTCGCGCATCAGCTGCAGGATGTTGGCGTACGAGGGCGACTCGACGGCGATGCGTTCCCCGCGCCCGGCGAAGAGGTGGCAGATCGCGTCGATGGCCCCCATGGCCCCGGTGGTCACCATGATCTGCTCGGGCATGGTGGGGATGCCGCGCGCGGTGTACCGGTCGGCGAGCGTCTGGCGCAGCGCGGGCAGCCCCGCCGGGTAGTCGCCGTGCGTGTGGGCGTACGGCGGCAGTTCGTCCAGGGCGCCCTGCACGGCACGGGTGAGCCAGGGCTCGGGCGCGGGCAGGGCGGCGCAGCCCAGGTCGATCATGGAGCCGAGGGCCTCGGGCGGCAGCGGTTCGAGGCCGCGCGCGGGCAGCGGGTTCCCGGCCGGCACGGCGGTCCAGCTGCCCGCGCCGCGCCGGGACTCCAGGAAGCCCTCGGCGCGCAGCGCCTCGTAGGCGGCCGCCACGGTGGTGCGGCTGACGGACAGGGAAAGGGCCAGTTCGCGCTCGGCGGGCAGTCGCGCGGCCACCGGGACCCGGCCTTCGAGGACGAGCAGCCGGATGCCGTCGGCGAGGGCGCGGTAGGCGGGCGGACGGCGCGTGCCGGGGCCCGCCGGGCGCTCCTGCTGCGAGCTGAACAACCGGGCCAGCTGGGCGGCGCCCACCGCCGAGGTCCACTGCGTCATGATTTCCGGTCCACCTTCCCCGAATTGGCCATGGAAGAGGCCGCTTCGCACGCCACAGAGTGGCACGGACCGGTCCACCTCCACCACCAGGGGCCCACCTTGTCCACTCCCCCACCGTCGCCGTCGCCGCTGCCGTCGTCCCCGCTGTCACCGCCACCTGCGCCGAGGCACCTGCCCCGCCGGCTCCTCCAGCTGTACGCGGGACTGGCCCTGTACGGGGTGAGCGCGGCCCTGCTCGTGCAGGCGGGTCTGGGCATGGAGCCGTGGGGCGTGCTGCACCAGGGCCTCGCCGAGCTGACGGGGCTGACGATCGGTGTCGTGTCGATCGTCGTGGGAGCCGTCGTCCTCCTCCTGTGGATCCCGCTGCGCCAGCGCCCGGGCCTCGGCACGGTGTCCAACGTCTTCGTGGTCGGCCTCGCGATGGACGGCGCGCTCGCGCTGCTCCCGGACGCGCACACCCTCACCGTCCGCGTCCCGCTGATGCTGGCCGGCGTCCTGCTGAACGGCGTGGCGACCGGCCTCTACATAGCCGCCCGCTTCGGTCCGGGCCCGCGCGACGGCCTGATGACGGGCCTGCACCGGCGCACCGGCCGCTCGATCCGCCTGGTGCGCACGGCCATCGAGGTGGCGGTGGTCGCGACGGGCTTCGTCCTCGGCGGCACGGTGGGCGCGGGCACCGTCCTGTACGCGCTCGCCATCGGGCCGCTCGCCCAGCTCTCCCTGCGCCTTTTCGCCGTCTCCCCGGCATCACCGGGCGGCAGCACGGTCGTTGCCGCCGGGCCGCCGGGGCAGGCCATACTGCCCGGGTGATCCCGCACGCGCGCCACCCCTACCTCGACCATCCCGGCCCCCTAGCCTTCGCCCACCGGGGCGGGGCCGCCGACGGCCTGGAGAACACCGCGGCCCAGTTCCACCGCGCGGTCGCGGCCGGCTACCGGTACATCGAGACCGATGTGCATGCCACGGCGGACGGCCGGCTCGTGGCCTTCCACGACGCGACGCTGGACCGGGTGACCGACGGCGCGGGGCGGATAGCGGACCTCCCCTGGTCCGACGTGCGCCACGCGCGCGTGGCGGGCGCCGAACCGGTCCCCCTGTTCGAGGAGCTGCTGGAGACCTTCCCCGAGGTCCGGTGGAACGTCGACGTGAAGGCGGAGCCCGCGCTGCGCCCGCTCCTGGACCTGATCCGGCGCACCGGGTCCTGGGACCGCGTCTGCGTCGGCTCCTTCTCCGAGGCGCGGGTCACCCGCGCCCAGCGCCTGGCGGGCCCGCGCCTGGCCACCTCGTACGGCACGCGGGGCGTCCTGGGGCTGCGGCTGCGGTCCTGGGGGCTGCCCGCCGCGCTGCGCCGCTCGGCGGTCTGCGCACAGGTGCCCGAGGCCCACGCGGGCGTGCCGGTGGTCGACCGGAGCTTCGTGCGCGCCGCCCACGCGCGCGGGCTGCAGGTCCACGTGTGGACGGTCAACGAGCCCGCACGGATGCACCGGCTCCTGGACCTGGGGGTCGATGGCATCATGACCGATCACATCGAGACGCTGCGCGGGGTCCTGAAGGACCGCGGCACCTGGGTCTGACGGGGAAGCGAGGGCGCGGGTGGGCACCGACACCGTGCAGGAACGGGCGGCCGGCGAGGCCGCCGAACGGCGGCGCGAACAACGCGGCTGGTACGTCTACGACTGGGCCTGCTCCGTCTACTCGACGAGCGTGCTCACCGTGTTCCTGGGCCCCTATCTGACGTCGGTCGCCAAGGCGGCCGCGGACGCGGACGGGTTCGTGCACCCGCTGGGGATCCCGCTGCGCGCGGGTTCGTTCTTCGCCTACTGCGTGTCCGCGTCCGTGGTCCTGTCGATCCTCGTGATGCCGCTCGCGGGCGCGGCGGCCGACCGGAGCGGCCGCAAGAAGCCGCTCCTGGCGCTCGCCGCCTACCTGGGCGCCGCCGCGACCGCGGGCATGTTCTTCCTGGACGGCGACCGCTATCTGCTGGGCGGCCTCCTGCTGATCGTGGCCAACGCCTCGCTGGCCGTCTCGATGGTGCTCTACAACTCCTACCTGCCGCAGATCGCCCCGCCCGAGGAGCGCGACGCGGTCTCCTCCCGGGGCTGGGCCTTCGGCTACGCGGCCGGGGCGCTGGTCCTGGTGGCGAACCTGGTGCTCTACAGCGGCCACGACTCCTTCGGCCTCTCCGAGTCGGAGGCGGTGCGCATCTGCCTGGCCTCGGCGGGCGTGTGGTGGGGCGCGTTCACGCTCGTACCGCTCAGGAGGCTGCGCGACCGCCGCACGGGGCCCGCCCCCGCGGGTACGGCGGCGCGCGGGTGGCGGCAACTGGCGGCCACCGTGCGCGACATGCGCCGGCAGCCGCTGACGCTCGCCTTCCTGCTCGCGTACCTCGTCTACAACGACGGCATCCAGACGGTCATCTCGCAGGCCTCCGTGTACGGCTCCGAGGAGCTGGGGCTCGGCCAGTCGACGCTGATCGTCGCCGTGCTGCTGGTCCAGCTGCTCGCGGTGGCGGGCGCCCTCGCGATGGGCCGGCTGGCCCGGACGTACGGCGCCAAGCGGACGATCCTGGGCTCCCTGGTCGCCTGGACCGTGACGCTGGCCGCCGGGTACTTCCTGCCGGCGGGGGCGCCCGCCTGGTTCTTCGTCCTGGCCGCCGGCATCGGGCTCGTCCTCGGCGGCAGCCAGGCCCTGTCCCGGTCCCTGTTCTCGCACCTGGTGCCGCCCGGCAAGGAGGCCGAGTACTTCTCCGCGTACGAGATGAGCGACCGGGGGATGAGCTGGCTGGGGCCGCTGCTGTTCGGCGTGACCTATCAGCTGACCGGAAGTTATCGGGACGCGATCATCTCGCTGGTGGCCTTCTTCGTGCTGGGATTCGTGCTGCTCGCGCGGGTACCCGTGCGGCAGGCGGTGCGCGACGCGGGCAATCCCGTTCCGGCGAGGATTTAGCGCTCGGCGCCAAAGGGCGGTAGTGTACGCGTTTGGCCTGCCAGGCGTACCGTTACTGCGCGTCAAAGATGCCGAAACGCCAGGTGACATCTTCTGTCAGATGTGACAAACCGGGCGCGGGTGGGTACTGCAAGGGCGGGTTCGACGGCGATGCAGGACCCGGAACGGGAATCTTTACCGCCGACCGGACGTTGACCGGATGACGACGACAGCGACACCTGTCCTGTGGGCGACAAGCCCGGGAGGCACGATTCATGAGTGAGCGAGCTCTTCGCGGCACGCGTCTCGTGGTGACTAGCTACGAGACGGACCGCGGCATCGACCTGGCTCCGCGCCAGGCCGTGGAGTACGCATGCGAGAAGGGCCATCGATTCGAGATGCCCTTCTCGGTGGAGGCGGAGATCCCGCCGGAGTGGGAGTGCAAGGTCTGCGGGGCCCAGGCACTCCTGGTGGACGGCGACGGCCCTGAAGAGAAGAAGGCCAAGCCCGCGCGTACGCACTGGGACATGCTGATGGAGCGGCGTACGCGGGAGGAGCTCGAAGAGGTCCTTGAGGAGCGCTTGGCCGTGCTTCGATCCGGAGCCATGAACATCGCGGTGCACCCCCGGGACAGCCGCAAGTCCGCGTAGTCCCTCCGGGGGCCGGGCGGCATACAGCGCAAGCACACGACCGCGGGCGCCGTACCTTTCGAGGTACGGCGCCCGCGGTGCGTTTCCGGGTGCGGGCCGTGTGGCGGGGCCGCGGTGCGTTTTCGGGTGCGGGTCCGCTGTGGCTGGTCGCGCAGTTCCCCGCGCCCCTAGGTACGTCAGCTCCTCCGGCGTTTGAGGAGCGGGGGTTCGGGGGCGAGGACCCGTCGGCGGTACGGCCGGTCAGTGCGGGGCGGGGTCCTCGCGGACGACCTCTCCCTGGACCACCTTGCCGTCGGGGCGGTGGATGCGGGCCTGCTGGAAGGCGTCCCCGAACGGGCCCGTCGCCTCCCGGACCTTCCGCTCGAACGTCCGCTCCGCGTACCGGCCGACGGCCTTCTGGACCGGCGGCACGAGCAGCAGCAGCCCGACCACGTCGGAGACGAGCCCCGGCAGCATCAGGAGCAGACCGCCGAGCATCATCAGCCCGTTGCCCTCGGAGTTCTTCCGGCCCTGCGGCGACGCACCGTCCTGCTGCCGCTGCAGCGTCTCGCTCAGCGCCCGGAACGCCCGCCGCCCCGCCCGCTTGATCACCACGGAACCGAGCACGAACCCGGCGACCAGCAGCAGGAGGACCGCGAAACCGCTCGCCGCGCCCGCCACCACCGTCAGCAGCCAGACCTCCAGCACGAGCCACGCGGCCACGCCCAGCGGCAGGAACCGCAGCAGGCGGGAGCGGCGGGGCCGGCCGGGGGCGGAGGAGGAGGCGGACGCGGAGGTGGAGGAGAAGGACGGGATCGGGGCGCCAGTCGTCATGCCCCCAGTGTGCCTGGCCGGGGCTCAGGACGACATAAACAGCTGATCAGCTCTTCTTGCCGCCCTGTTCACCCTGTTCGCCCTCTTCGACCTGTCCGCCCGGAACCGGCTCGTCCGCAGACGAGCCGCCCACCGGGGAAGCGTCCTGCGGGGAAGCACCCTCCGCGGGGCGGTCCTGCGCGGAAGCCACCTCGCGGGCGGGCGAGACGCGTCCCAGCAC
>NZ_VDFC01000023.1:124144-137445 GCF_008369065.1 Streptomyces apricus
CTCCCCCACCCCCCACGTGGTGACCCGCCACAGGGCCTCCACCAGGATGTCGCGGCTCATCTTGGAGTCGCCCAGCTCGCGCTCGACGAAGGTGATGGGCACCTCCACCACGTGGCAGCCGGCCTTGACGGCCCGGCGGGCCAGGTCGACCTGGAAGCAGTAGCCCTGCGAGGAGACCTCGCCGAGGCCGAGGCGCTCCAGGGTCTCGCGCCGGAAGGCCCGGTAGCCGCCGGTGACGTCGCGGATCGGCACGTCGAGCAGCACGCGCGAGTACAGGCTCCCGCCGCGCGAGATGAACTCACGGGACTTGGGCCAGTTCACCACCCGTCCGCCCGGCACCCAGCGGGACCCGAGCACCAGGTCCGCGCCCTTGAGCGCGGTCAGCAGCCGGGGCAGCTCCTCGGGCCGGTGCGAGCCGTCGGCGTCCATCTCGACCAGGACGCCGTACCCGTTCTCCAGGCCCCAGCCGAAGCCCGCGAGGTAGGCGGCGCCGAGCCCCTCCTTGCCCTTGCGGTGCAGCACGTGGACGTGGTCGTCCTCGACGGCCAGCTCGTCGGCGAGCTTGCCGGTGCCGTCAGGGCTGTTGTCGTCGGCGATCAGGACGTGCGCCGCGGGCACGGCCGCACGCACCCGGCCCACGATCGACTTGATGTTCTCCGCCTCGTTGAAGGTCGGAATGATCACCAAGGTCGTGCCGAGCGGACCGAACCGTCGCTCAACGCCGTCGTTCACAGCTTCCCCTTAAAACTTCCGTGCGAGAGGTGCACCACCATAGCGAGCGCCGTTCTTCCCGCAGGTAAGGCGCCGACTTGAAAAGTCGCACAACAGGGTCGTAGGAGGAGAAAAAGGGGGGCCCGTACGAGGGAAAGAGGGAAAAAGGGACTGCGGATCGGGGCCCGGCGCCCTTCGGGCCGGCCTGGGATCCGCTGGCTGCGGGTCGACCGAGAGCCGTTGTCTACTGAGCGTCCGGGCCCCACCCGGGTCGCACCATCCGGCCGGAACGTTCCCTCGCCCCGTGGCACGGACGCTGGGCCTGGCTCCCAGTGGTGGTGCGCCGGTGCGGCACACCATCCCTGACCCAACTGCGCTGCGGCCACTGCGCGGACGTTCACCGGTCGGACGTCCGGTGGTGGACCCGGCCGAACCTACCGGCCACCCGCCGCTCACTGTCAACAGTCGCGCGACCTGCGGTTTTCCCGAAGAACACCTGGTCAGCGCCGCGGATACGCAGGTCGCGCGACGGCCCGCCGGGCCATGATCGCCCCCGTGCCGCCCCAGGACATCACTCGTCCGGCCGTACGAAGACGGTCCGGCCGTCCACCACGGTGCGCAGGCAGACCGGCAGGTCGGCGCCGGGCGACAGGTCGGGCAGGCCCGGGGTGCCGGAGCGGGGGTCGGTCGACCAGCGGGCCACCCGGTCGTCCGGTGCCTGGACCACGAGCTCCTCGGTGCGCCACACGGCGTAGTCGGCGGGGGCGCCCGGCACCAGGACCCCGGCATCGTCGCGGCCGATGGCCCGCCAGCCGCCGCGCGTGTGGGCCGTGAAGGCGGCACGGACGGACACCCGGTGCGCGGGCGTGCGGTGGAAGGCCGCCGCGCGGACGGTGCCCCACGGGTCGAGCGGGGTGACGGGGCTGTCGGAGCCGAAGGCGAGGGGCACGCCGGCGCGCAGCAGCGCGGCGAAGGGGTTGAGCGTGCCGGCCCGCTCGGCGCCGAGGCGCTCGGCGTACATGCCCTCCGCGCCGCCCCACAGGGCGTCGAAGGCCGGCTGGACGGACGCGGTGAGACCGAGGTCGGCGAAGCCGGCGATCGTCGCGGGGGTGAGCATCTCGGCGTGCTCGACTCGGTGGCGGGCGGCGCGTACGCGGGCCGTGCCGAGCTTCTCGGCGGCGGCGCGCATCCCGTCGACCACGGAGGCCACGGCGGCGTCCCCGATGGCGTGGAAGCCAGCCTGGAGCCCCGCCTCGGTGCACGCCACCACATGGGCGGCGACGGCGCCGGTGTCCAGGTAGGCGGTGCCCGTGTGGTCCGCGTCGGCGTAGGGCCCGTGCAGACAGGCCGTGTGCGAGCCGAGGGAGCCGTCCACGAAGAGGTCGCCCGCGGCGCCGGCCGCTCCGAGCTCCCGGGCCCTGGCGACGTCCTGCTCGGCCCAGTAGCCGGTGACCCGGGGGCCCGCCTCGTCCGCGGCGAGCTTCAGCAGCCCGGTGAAGTCGTCCTCCGAGGAGATCTCCGGTCCGGCGCACTCGTGGACGGAGCCGATGCCGAGCGAGGCGGCGTGCCGGAGGGCGGCGCGCTGGGCCTGCGTGCGCTGCTGCGGGGTCACGGCTGCGAACGCGGCGGCGCGCACGGCGTGGTGGGCGTCGCGGGTGAGGGGTTCGCCGTCGTGGAACCCGGCCGCCCCGCGCACGCCCGGCGCCAGGTCGAGCAGGGCGGTGGTGGCGACGGCCGAGTGGACGTCGATGCGGCTGAGGTAGAGCGGGCGGCCGCCGGTGGCCTCGTCCAGCTCGTCGCGGTGCGGGGGCCGCCGCTCCGGCCAGCGGGAGGCGTCCCAGCCGTGCCCGAGGAGTACCCGGTCGGCGGGGCGGGAGGCCGCGAACTCCCGTACGCGGGCGAGGGCGTCGGCGAGGGTGCGGACCCCGGAGAGGTCGAGGCCGGTGAGGGCGAGGCCGGTCGCCGTGGTGTGCACGTGCGCGTCGGTGAATGCCGGGGTGACGAGCGCCCCTTCGAGGTCCACCACCTCGTCGACGCCGTCCGCGAACGCGTCGGCCGCGCCCTCCGAGCCGACCCAGGCGACCTGTCCGCGTTCCACGACCATCGCGGTGGCGAACGGGTCGGCGGGGCTGTGGACCTCGCCGCCGCGCAGCAGCACGGTCCGGGCGTGGTTCGGTTCGGGGGCGGTGGTGTCGCTCATGGGAACAGTCTCGCCCCTCGGCGCGGCCGCCCCGTGCGCGGGTCCCGTCGGCGGGGCGGCGGAAGAGGCCTTCCGGGGCCGGCGGCTCAGATCTTCGGCGGGCGGGCCTCGTACGGCGTCGAGAGGACGACCGTCGTGCGGGTGGACACCCCGGCCAGCGTGCGCAGGCGCGCGAGGAGCTCCTCCAGCTCGTGGGGGGTGGCGACGCGGACCTTGAGGATGTAGTTCTCGTCGCCGGCGACGCTGTGGCAGGCCTCGATCTCCGGGACGCCTGCCAGGCGTTCGGCGATGTCGTCGGGGGCGCTGGGGTCGAACGGTTTCACCGAGATGAAGGCCGTCAGCGGCAGCCCCACCGCTTCCGGGTCGACGACCGCGGTGTACCCGCGGATGACGCCGCGCTGCTCCAGCCGGCGCACCCGCTGGTGCACGGCCGACGTGGACAGGCCCGTGGCCTTGCCCAGGTCGGTGTAGCTCATCCGCCCGTCTTCGACGAGCAGCTGCACGATGTGGCGGTCCAGCTCCTCCATGGCGCAGAACCTACCGTGCGCTTGATCCTCCCGGATACTCAGCGGCGCAGGTCATGCCCGCTCCGTGGCACGGGCGCGGCCGGCCGGCGGGGTGGGCGGGGGACAAACCAGCCGGGTCGGGCACCCGCGTACGGCATGTGACGAACGCCACATGACGCCCGTCAGCTTCCGTGATGCTCCCGTGATTACCGCGCAGACGGGACGGGAAGTGCTTGCTGTGGCCGAGGTCGCAGTGCACCGCCGGCCCACCCGAGGGGGAGTAGCCCATGCAGAACCTGAAGCGTCCCGGTCGTTCCGCGCCCAAGCGGCAGCAGCCGGTCGTCGAGCCGCAGCCGGAGGGCGTCGAACCGGACGGCCCGGACGGCGACGAGCTCGACGCGTACGACACCTTCGAGATGTACCGGGTGATCTGCCCGGACTGCGCCCAGCCCATCGCGCTGCTGGCGGACGAGGAGAGCCTTCCGGAGCACGCGCTCTGCGCCTCGCCGTGGAACCCCTTCGGGCTCACGGTCTGCGCCGGTACGGGCCGCGCGGCGGCCGACGCCCGCCCCGCCGACGAGACGTCGGAGCTCCAGGAGCAGGACACCGCCCTGCTGTTGACGCTCCCTCAGGGACTCGACTGGCGCATGCAGCCCTTCTCGCACGTCGGCGGCCCCGGTTCGCGCCCGATGCGGGTGCCGGCCATGCGGCGCCTGGCCGCCTGAGCCCTTTCGGCCCGGCCCCCGCCGAGGGGGCCGCCCGCCGCGCCGAGGAGATTCTCGGCTTCCCCGACCTCCCCGCGCCACGGCCCGCAGGCCGTCGTGGCGCGGGACCGGCGTGCCCGGGTCCGCGAAGTCAGGGCCGCGACGCTCCGGAACCCCGCGAACGCACGGGCGATTAGGCCGGTCGGTGACCTGCCCGGCCCGGGACGCGTTGGCCCGGTATGACCCCTACGTACGCAGATCCATACGCAGAGACGGGCCGTCGTCGCGGGTTTCTCCTTCCCTCCGCGGAATCGGTTCCCCAGGGCACACCGGGGGATCAGGGGCCCCACGGGAGCCACGGCGGCCAGGGGAGCCGGCCGTCCCCGCAGCAGTCCGCCCCCCAGGAGCCGCAGTGGACACGGGTGGTGCGGGAGCCGCAGGAGTCCCACGGGTCGCAGACGCCGTCACCGGCGCCCCAGGGATCGCAGTCGCCCCAGGCGCCGCAGGGGTCGGCCCAGCCCGCGGACCCGCCCATCTACCTGGCCATGATCCGCGCCTGGTCCGACCGCGGCCGGACCCTGCCGGGCCGTCACGACGCGGAGTGGGCGCGGCTGGTGGCCCCTGCGGCGATGTACGCCTACGGACGGTTCAGCGCGACTCGGGACCCGCGAGGTGACGGGCGATGACCATCCGCTGGATCTGATTGGTGCCCTCGACGATCTGCAGCACCTTGGCCTCGCGCATGTACCGTTCGACGGCGAAGTCCGCGGTGTAGCCGTACCCGCCGAGCACCTGCACGGCGTCGACGGTGACCTGCATCGCCGTGTCGGTGCAGAACAGCTTCGCCATGGCCGCCTGCTTGGCGAAGGGCCGGCCCGCGTCCCGCAGCCGGGCCGCGGTGAGGTACAGCGCGCGCCCCGCCTCGATCCGGGTCGCCATGTCGGCGAGCATGAAGCGCAGGCCCTGGAAGTCCGCGATCGGCCGGCCGAACTGCTCGCGCCCGGTGGCGTACGCGACCGCCTCGTCCAGGGCGGCCTGCGCGACCCCGATCGCGCACGCGGCGATGCCGAGCCGCCCCGAGTCCAGTGCGGACAGGGCGATCGCGAACCCCTGGCCCTCCTCGCCGATCCGCCGGTCGTCGGGGATCCGCACCCCGTCGAAGTGGACCTGCGCGGTGGGCGAGCCCTTCATGCCCATCTTCTTCTCGGGCGGCGCCGCGCTCAGCCCCTCGGCGTCACCGGGCACCAGGAACGCCGTGATGCCCCGCGCCCCCTCGGCGCCGGTGCGCGCGAGCACGGTGCAGAAGTCCGCGATCCCGCCGTGCGTGATCCACGCCTTGGTCCCGTCGAGCACCCACTCCCCCGCACCCCCGGTCCCGTCGGTCCGGGAGGGGTCGCCGCCGGCCCATACGGCCTTCGTGCGCAGTGAGGCCGCGTCCGAGCCCGACGAGGGCTCGGAGAGGCAGTAGGCGCCCAGGAGGCCGCCGCCGAGCATGTCGGGGAGGTGCTCGACCTGCTGTTCCTTGGTGCCGTAGTTGGCGAGGGCGTGGCAGGCGAGCGAGTGCACGCTGACGCCGAGGCCGACGGTGAGGCGGGCCGCGGCGAGCTCTTCGAGGACCTGGAGGTAGACCTCGTAGGGCTGGTCACCGCCGCCGTACTCGGAGTCGTAGGGCAGGCCCAGCAGTCCCGCCTCCGACAGGAGGGTGAAGACCTCGCGCGGGAAGCGGCCCGCGTCCTCCTCCTCGGCCGCCCGCGGGGCGATCTCACGCTGCGCGATGTCGCGGACGAGCGAGATCAGATCCCGGGCCTCGTCCGTGGGCAGTTGCCGGTCCACCGGCTGCGGGGCGCGGTCAGGCATGGCGACGCTCTCCTCCCTGTCGGGCACATCGGCGAACGCACACCTGGGTGGGGCTGCCCCGCCGGGTCCTGCTCGGCACCGACGATGCTCGCGCCTCCGGGTCGCGGAAGCGGCTGATCAGCGGCCTTGCGCTGTGAGTATGCCCGATCGGAGGCAGCCCGTCACCAGTTAACGACCGCTTACTCGGGACGAAAGATTTCCGATGGCGAATTGGTCCGAACCATTGACCAACTGGTCTAGTCCTCCTACTGTTTCGCTCCAACGCGTCACCGCGTTCATGCCAATCGGCGCCTGTTCCCCTCTCCCCCACGAGGAGACCCCGATGCTCACCTCGCTCCGCCCCCGCGCCCGGTTCCGGGCGCTGCTGTCCGCCGCGTGTTGCGCCGCCCTCGGCGCSGGRCTGCTCGCCGGCGCGGGCACGGCCACCGCGGCCGGTACCGCCGGGAGGACCGCCACCCCCACGGCGGCCGCCTCCCAGGAAGCTGCCCCCCGGGCCGCCGGCTCCAAGGTCGTCGGCTACTTCACCGAATGGGGCACCTACGACCGCAAGTACCTGGTCAAGAACGTCGAGACGTCCGGCTCCGCGGCCAAGCTGACGCACATCAACTACGCCTTCGGCAACGTCACCGGCGGCAAGTGCGCGATGGGCGACTCCTACGCGGCCACCGAGCGGACCCACACCGCGGCCGAGTCGGTCGACGGCGTCGCGGACACCTGGGACCAGCCGCTGCGCGGCAACTTCAACCAGCTGCGCGAACTGAAGAAGAAGCACCCGAACCTCAAGGTCCTGTGGTCCTTCGGCGGCTGGACCTGGTCCGGCGGCTTCACGGAGGCGGCCAGGAACCCGGCGGCCTTCGCCCAGTCCTGCTACGACCTGGTCGAGAACTCCAAGTGGGCGGACGTCTTCGACGGCATCGACATCGACTGGGAGTACCCCAACGCCTGCGGTCTCAGCTGCGACACCAGCGGGAAGGCCGCGTACAAGAACCTGATGGCGGCCGTCCGCGCCAAGTTCGGCAGCTCCGCGCTGGTCACCTCGGCGATCCCGGCCGACGCCACGGCCGGCGGCAAGCTCGACGCGGCGGACTACGCGGGCGCCGCGCAGTACGTCGACTGGTACAACCCGATGACGTACGACTTCTTCGGTGCCTGGGACGCGGCCGGGCCCACGGCCCCGCACTCGGCGCTGACCTCGTACACGGGCATCCCCAAGGCGGGCTTCCACACCTCCGCGACCATCGACAAGCTCAAGGGCATGGGCGTCCCGGCCTCGAAGCTGCTGCTCGGCATCGGCTTCTACGGACGCGGCTGGACCGGCGTCACCCAGGCGGCGCCCGGCGGCACGGCGACCGGCCCGGCGGCGGGGACGTACGAGCAGGGCATCGACGACTACAAGGTGCTCAAGACGAAGTGCCCGGCGACCGGCACGGTGGGGGGCACGGCGTACGCCAAGTGCGGCAGCGACTGGTGGAGCTACGACACCCCGTCGACCATCGCCGGGAAGATGACCTACAAGAACGCGCAGGGCCTGGGCGGCACGTTCTTCTGGGAGCTGAGCGGTGACACGGCGAACGGCGAGCTGATCAAGGCGATCAACTAGCCCTTCCGGTACGGCGATCGGGGCGGGGACCGGCCACGGTCCCCGCCCCTGCGCGTGTGGCCGTCAGGTCCGGGGGGCGCGGCGCGCGGCCCGCGGGGCCGGGTAGGAGGCGTCGAGCTCCTCGACGGCGCGCAGGGTGCCGCCGAGCATCTTGACCAGCAGCTCGCGCATGAGGTCGCGCGACAGGCCGCCGCGGCCGATCCAGTCGAGGGTGGCCCCCTCCACGGCGCACAGCCAGCCGAGCAGCGCCGTGCGCAGCAGCGGGCTCACCCGCCGCCGCCCGTACGCCCCTTCGGCGATGGTCTTGACGATGGCTTCCCGCACGCCCTCCCGGATGGCGTCCACCTCGGCGTCGAAGCCGACACCGCCGCTGACGATCGTGCGGTACGCGGCCTGGTTCTGCTCGGCGTAGCGCAGGTAGCCGTCGACGGTGCGGTGCACCCGCTGCTCCGGGGGCAGTTCGAGGCCGCCGGCGGCCCGGGAGACCAGCTCGGCCACCGAGTCCTCGACGATGGCCAGGTAGTAGCCGCGCTTGGAGCGGAAGTAGTAGTAGATCAGCCCCTTGGCGACCTGCGCCTGCTTGGCGATGTCGTCCATCGACAGTGCGTCGTAGGAGGTGTCGGCGAACAACTTCCGCCCGATGGCGATGAGTTCGGCACGCCGTACCGCGGAGCGGCCGGTGCCGCGCGTTCCGGGGCGGCCGTCACCGGGCTGGGGGCTGCTGCTCAATTCCGGACCTGATCTCCAACCGCGGGCGGGACCACCGCAGTATGGCAGAGCCGTACGAGCGGTCTGTTCGATCCGCGGCGACGGGGTCCGGCCGGGCGGCGGGCCCTGCGTCAGACCAGGCCGAGCTGGGTCACGAACATCGCGAGCACCAGGACCAGGGTCCAGCCCATGACGTGCTCGAAGATGTTCGGCCCGTCGTCCTTCGGGCCGCCCGTACGGGCACGGACGCGTCCGGCGGTGGCGGAGGAGGAGGTCATGGCAGCTCGCTCACGATCGATTTCGATGGGTTCCCCGACCGGTTCGGACGGAGATGTCCACCGGTGCGTCCACTGTGCCACCGAATCGGGCTCGTGCGGGAGAGAGCTTGGTCACGCGGGCCCGCACAGGAGCGGCTCCTGTGCGGGCCCGCGCCTCAGCGCACGCCCACCGTCTCCAGCGCTTTGCGCTGGCGGGCCGTGGGCGCGGCCGGGAAGTACAGGTAGCAGACCCCGCCGGTGCCGGAGGCGACGTTCCCGGCGGCGTTGTACCGCTTCGTGCGCAGCCAGATGTTCTCCCACTCGCGCCGCTTGTAGACCCGTCGCACCGCGTCGTTGTCGGGCGAGGCCGGGTCGTTGGCGATCACGTCGCCGTCGGCCGTGAAGCCGATGACCGTCATCAGGTGCCCGGACGTGCCGTACCCCGCGCCCGTCAGCTCGGAGGCGAGGAACGACTGGGACGTGATCACCGGGATCCCGGCGGCGATCAGCGTCTCCAGGTCGGTGAGCGAGTGGAGCCGGGTCACCACGCCCTGCAGGCCCTCGTACGTGGCGGCGTACGCGGCGTTGAAGGGCCAGTTGCCGCAGCCCTCGTACTGGTAGTCGAAGGTGAACCGCGCCGCGTGGCACACCTGCGGGTCCGCGTACGCGGGGTTCACCCAGGACAGCGCCTCCGCGGAGGGCTTGTGCCCCCAGTACTCGATGATCATCTGGGACGAGGTGGGGCTGCACCAGGCCTCGCCGCCGTTGTCGTACTCGGGGTACTGGCCCGCGTGGATCTCCTGCGAGTAGCGCGGCACCGCCAGCTCGCGCGCGAGCGCGGGCTGCGACGCCGGGACGGTGAAGCGGTCGGGGACGTCGGACCCCATCGCGCCGAGCCGCCACACCGTGGGCGTGGCCTTGGTGCCGGGCTTGCGGTACAGCGTCAGCCGCAGGCGGTACGAGGCCAGGCGCAGCCCCGAGGCGGCGTCGTCGACGGCGAAGGTGTCCGTCCAGATGCTGCTCTTCCCGTCGCTCTGGTCGTCGACCGAGGTCCGGCGGATGTCCTGGTCGCCGGCGGCCCAGCGGCCCATCACGTACCAGGGGGTGTCGGTGCCGTCGGAGTAGGTGCCCCGCAGCTCGACCTGCAGCCAGGTGCCCGCCGGGGTCCGCGCGTTCCAGGAGGCGATGACCTCGGTGGAGGGGACGGCGAGGCGGTGGACGGGCGAGGTCCAGCGCGCGTACTCCCAGGTCGCGGTCGTGCCGGTGTGCGGGTCCCGGTAGTCGGTGCGGCCCTGGGCGGCCTTGATCGCCAGGCCGGGGCGCGCCCCCGCCACGGCATGCGTCCCTTCCGCGGTGCCGCCGCGCCAGTCCGCGTACGAGGTCCAGGCGTGGTTGTCCACGAGACCGGCCGCTGCTTTCTGCGCGGCGGCGGACGGGGCCTTCGCGGTGCGGCCCGTCGCGTCGGCGGCGGCCGCCGGGCCCGCCGCTCCGGCGGCGGCCGCGGCCACCGCGGCGGCCAGGACGGTTCTGCGGGAGGGCTGTTCAGCTCTGGTCATGGACGGGAGACCCCCAGTGTCCGGAAGCGGTGGGTGTGCGCCAACTATGGAACGCGATCACGGCTTCTGCCAGCACTTCGGCCACCGCGGCGTCGACCAATATTGGTCGAGACCACTGGCGGGTCCGGGGCGTCCGGCGGGTCCGGTCCACCGTCCGTCGGCGTCGGTAGAGTGTTCCTCCGCCTTCCCCATACCCGCGCACGCACCCCGGGACCCCCCATCGACCTCCACGCCCTGGCCCGCCGGCTGCTCCGGCTGCCGCCCTCCTGCGGTCCCGTCCGGCTCGTCGGCGTCGACGGGCACGCGGGATCGGGCAAGACCACGTTCGCGGGCCGCCTGGCCGGGGCCCTGGGCGGCGCCCAGGTGCTGCACCTGGACGACATCGCCACGCACGAGGAGCTCTTCGCCTGGCCGGACCGGCTGCTCCGGGAGGTCGTCGAGCCGCTGCGGCGGGGCCGTACCGCGCACTACCGCCCGTACGACTGGGGACTGCGCGCCTTCGGGCCGGCCCGGACCCTCGCGCCCGCGCCCGTGATCCTGGTCGAGGGGGTGGGCGCGGGCCGCGGCGCGGTGCGCCCGCACCTCGCGGGGCTGCTGTGGATGCAGGTGCCGCACGAGGACGCCTGGGCGCGCGGGAGGCGGCGGGACGGCGTGGCCCAGCGGGACTTCTGGGAGGGGTGGGTCACCGCGGAGCGGCGGCACTTCGCGCAGGACCCCTCGGAGCCGTTCGCCGACCTCCTGGTACGGCAGTGTTCGGACGGATACGAGGTACTGCCGGGACCTGCCGGGATGTCCGTACGAGAGCCATCCGTCACGGAACGTGACGGTCCGGACCCCGCGTGGTGATTGTGTGAAGACGGCGGCCCAAGAAGTTGCCTGAGTCCTCCAACTCGGCTTGACCGACGGGCCGTACAGGTCTTACGTTCTCAATGTGCGGCCCGCAGGGACCGCCCCTCGTACGCGAAGCCCCCGGTTGTTCCCCCGTGATCGGGGGCTTCGTTCTCCGTCCGGACGTCTCCCGGACGTCCCGAGGCGCATTTCGCTCACCCTCAGTCACCGTCCTGAGTGCGCCCCGTACGCTCCCACCTCGAAGAACCCGTCGTGCGCACCCTACGGCGCGGTGCTCCCCCGCAGGTACGATGCCCTTGGTGCGACCTTCGGACGGCTGCTCTGCGCACCGCTCGCAACTCCCGTCCGCGGCGCAGCGGTTCGACGAAACGGCCGACGGGCACCGGCCCGCCCGGTGAGCAACGGGGGCACGGTTTGTGGGGGACGTGATGGACTTCGGCACGCAGGGCCCCGAGGCCCCGGCCGACCTCGCCTGGCTGCGGGGTGTGGACGCCTACACGATGGGGGCCTATCCGCAGGCGGAGGAGGAGTTCCGCACCGCGGTCCGGATGGATCCCGGCATGGCGGACGGCTGGCTCGGACTGCACGCGCTGCGCATCGACACGACGACCGCGCTGCTGCGGATGTTCCGGCACCGCGACCGCTTCGGGGAGCAGCGCAGCCGCCACCGGCGCACGCTCAACTCCTGGTACTGGCTGGGCTGGTGGGTGCAGCCGGTGCTGGAGTCGCCCCGGGACCTGCTGCTCGCGCACGCCTCGCACTGGCTCGACGGACGCCATGTCCCGGAGCTGGACCGGGCGCTGGCCGGCCTGCCCCCGGTGGACACCGATCCCCAGGTCCGGTTCCTGCACGCCTGCCGCGCCTACCTGGTCAAGGACTGGGAGCAGCTGGTGCGGCACACCGACCCGCTGACCGACGATCCGATGCTGGGCATCGAGGCCGGCCTGTTCGGCGGCATGGCCCGGGTCCGCCTGGAGATGTACGGGCAGGCCGAGCCGCTGCTGTCGGCCGCGCTCATGCGCTGCCGCAGCGAGCAGCCGCAGCGCAAGGAGCTGCGGTACTGGCTGGCGCGGGCGCACGAGGGCACGGGCCGCTCCGCGGCGGCGCTGCCCCTGTACCGGGCGGTGCACCGCATCGACCCCGCGTTCATGGACACCTCGGCCCGGCTCGCCGCGATCTCCGAGGGCGACGGGTACGACGAGACGGCCGACCTCGCGGCGATCACGCTCACCGGCATCGGTCAGGACACGCTGGACGGGCCCGACGGCATCGACCCGCTGTTCGGCGCCGAGGGCCGGGACCTGAAGCTCTCGGAACCGGAGCTGCCGCCGCCGGGCGCGCGGATGCCCGGGTCCGACCGCGTCCGGGAGAAGGCGGTCGTGCCGGTGACGCCGCCGCACCTGCCCGCCGGGCCCACCGATCCCGCGCTCCTTGAGGAGGCGCTCTCCGAGCTGGAGCGCATGGTCGGCCTCGAACCGGTGAAGCGGCAGGTGAAGGCTCTGTCGGCGCAGCTGAACATGGCGCGGCTGCGGGCCGGGCAGGGGCTGCCGGTGCAGCCGCCGAAGCGGCACTTCGTCTTCTCCGGGCCGTCGGGCACGGGCAAGACGACCGTGGCCCGCATCCTCGGGCGGGTCTTCTACGCGCTCGGCCTGCTCGGCGGCGACCACCTCGTCGAGGCGCAGCGGGCGGACCTGGTGGGCGAGTACCTCGGCCAGACCGCCGTGAAGGCCAACGAGCTGATCGACTCCGCGATCGGCGGGGTGCTCTTCGTCGACGAGGCCTACTCGCTGTCCAACTCGGGGTACGGCAAGGGCGACGCCTACGGGGACGAGGCGCTGCAGGTCCTGCTCAAGCGGGCCGAGGACAACCGGGACCACCTGGTGGTGATCCTCGCGGGCTATCCGGAGGGCATGGACCGGCTGCTGGCCGCCAACCCCGGGCTGTCGTCGCGGTTCACGACCCGGGTCGACTTCCCCTCGTACCGGCCGCTCGAACTCACCTCGATCGGTGAGGTGCTGGCCGCGGAGAACGGCGACGTGTGGGACGAGGAGACGCTCGACGAGCTGCGGTCCATCAGCGGGCACGTCGTGGACCAGGGGTGGATCGACGAGCTCGGCAACGGGCGGTTCCTGCGGACGCTGTACGAGAAGAGCTGTGCGTACCGGGATCTGCGGTTGTCGGGGTATCCGGGGCATCTCACGCGGGACGATCTGTCCACGCTTCGGCTGGCCGATCTGATGCAGGCGTATGGGGAGGTCCTCTCTGGACGAGGGCCCTCCGGGGGGTGAGGGCGCCCACCGGGGTGGGAGCGGGTGTGCCCACCGGGGTGGGGGTGTGCGTCGTGTCGCGGGTG
>NZ_VDFC01000023.1:137545-153596 GCF_008369065.1 Streptomyces apricus
GGGTTCGGGCGGTGGGCCGGGTCCTTGACCTCGCCGACCAGGAGTTCCAGGACGTCCTCCAGGGCCACCAGGCCCAGGACCCGGCCGGACGCGTCGGCGACCTGGGCGAGGTGGGTCGCGGCGCGGCGCATCACGGTCAGGGCGTCGTCCAGGGGGAGCTCGGCGCGCAGCGTCGTCATGGGCCGCCACACCTGCTGCGGCACCGCCCGCTCGGACTCCTCCAGGTCGAGCACGTCCTTCACGTGCAGGTAGCCCATGAAGGCGCCGTTCTCCGCGGCCACCGGGAACCGCGAGTACCCGGTGCGGGCGGTGAGCGCGACGACCTGGCCCGGGGTGACCGAGGGGCCCACGCTGACCAGCGACTCCCGGTCCAGCAGGACGTCGGTGACCGGGCGGGAGCCCAGCTCCAGGGCGTCCTCCAGGCGCTCCTGCTCCCCCGGCTCCAGGAGACCGGCCTGGCCGGCGTCCTCGACGAGCCGGTTGAGCTGCTCGCTGGTGAAGACGGCCTCGACCTCGTCCTTGGGCTCGACGCGGAAGAGCCGCAGGACGAGCCGGGCGCAGGCGCCGAGGGCGACCGTGACCGGCTTGCACAGGCGGGCGAAGGCGACCAGGCCGGGGCTGAGCCACAGCGCGGTCCTCTCGGGGGCGGCCATCGCCAGGTTCTTCGGCAGCATCTCGCCGACCACCAGGTGCAGGAAGACGACCGCGGCGAGGGCGATGACGTACCCGAGCGGGTGGATCATGCCCTCGGGCAGGTGCACGGCGTGGAAGACCGGCTCCAGGAGGTGCGCCACGGTGGGCTCGGCGACGGCGCCGAGCGTCAGCGAGCACACGGTGATGCCGAACTGCGCGGCGGCCATCATGTGCGGCAGGTTCTCCAGGCCGTACATGACCTGGCGGGCCCGTGCCGTGCCGAGCGGTTCGATCTGGCTGCGCCGCACGGAGACCAGGGCGAACTCGGCGCCGACGAAGAACCCGTTGGCGAGCACGAGCAGGCCGGCGAACAGGAGTTGGAGCACGCTCATCGGACGGCCTCCACCGCGGCGGACACGGGTGTGGTGGGTACGGGGGCGGACGCGACAGCCGGAACGGGACCGGCGTCGGGGCCTGCGGAGGGACCGGGCTCGGCGTCCGCGGTCCTGACCAGGCGGACCCGTTCCGCGCGGTAGTGCCCGACCTGGCGCACCGACAGGCGCCAGCCCGGCAGCTCGGCCCGGTCGCCGGGTGCGGGGATGCGTCCGAGCAGGTCGGCGACGAGGCCCGCGACGGTCTCGTACGGGCCCTCGGGGGCGTCCAGGCCGATGCGCCGCAGGAGGTCGACGCGGCAGCTGCCGTCGGCGTCCCAGGCGGGCCGGCCGTCCTCGGGCGGCGCCGCGGCGAGCTCCGGCGGTTCGTTGAGCACGTCGTCGTGCTCGTCGCGGACCTCGCCGACGAGTTCCTCGACGATGTCCTCCAGGGTGACGACCCCGGCCGTGCCGCCGTACTCGTCGACGACGACGGCGATGGGCTGCTCGTTGCGCAGCCGCTCCAGGAGGGGCTGCACCGGAAGCGTCTCCGGGACGAGCAGCGGGGCCTGGGCGATCCTGGTGACCGGTGTGCGCAGCCGGTCGTGCGAGGCCACCGCGAGGGCGTCCTTCAGGTGCACCATGCCGACGATCTCGTCGATCCGCTCCCGGTAGACGGGGAAGCGGGAGAGGCCGGTGGCGCGGGTGAGGTTGACGACGTCCTCGGCGGTCGCGGACGCCTGGAGGGCGCTGACCCGCACCCGGGGCGTCATCACGTGCTGCGCGGTGAGGTCGCCCAGGGAGAGCGTGCGCACGAACAGGTCGGCGGTGTCCTGCTCCAGGGCGCCGGCCAGGGCCGAGTGCCGGGCCAGGGAGACCAGCTCGCCCGGCGTGCGGGCGGAGGCCAGTTCCACGGCGGGCTCGACGCCCAGCAGCCGCACGAGCCGGTTGGCGACGGAGTTCAGGGCGGCGATCACCGGCCGGAAGACGGTCGAGAAGACGTGCTGCGGGCCGGCGACGAACCGTGCGACCTGCAGCGGCCTGGAGACCGCCCAGTTCTTGGGCACGAGCTCGCCGATCACCATCTGCACGGCCGAGGCCAGCAGCATGCCGACGACCACGGCGACACCGGAGACGGCGCCCTCGGGGACACCGGCGGCGGTGAACGGGCCGTGCAGCAGCTCGGCGAGGGCCGGTTCGGCGAGCATGCCGACGACCAGCGAGGTGATGGTGATGCCGAGCTGGGTGCCGGAGAGCTGGAAGGAGAGTTCCTTGAGGGAGTTCACGACGGTACGGGCCCGTCGGTCGCCCTCGGCCGCGGCCTTCTCGGCGTCGGGGCGCTCCACCGTGACGAGGCCGAACTCGGCCGCCACGAAGAAGCCGTTGGCGAGGATCAGCAGGAACGCCGCCCCGAGGAGCAGCAGGGGGATGGTCATGCCGCCGCCTCGGTGTGTCCGGAGGGGGCGGCGCAGGTACTACAGGACGATCCGTCCATCGCTGGAGGGAGTCACTCCTCGAATAGCAGGGGGCCGCCGGGCTTCGGGGGAAGCCGGTGGCGGAGGCGCAACGAAAACGCCTCCGCCCCCAGATTAATCAAGACATGGGCCCGCGCGGCAGGGTGGAGGGCCGGGAGCCGGCCGTGATCTTCGTCGTGCCGGCCCGTCCTAGCCGTCGAGCGACCGGGCCTCGACGAGAGCCCGCAGGGCGCGGGCGTCGCTGATGGCGTGCTGCTTGGCGATGCCGGGCTGGATGCCGAGCACGGGCAGGCTGGTGCCGTCGCTGAGGTCCAGGAAGACCCAGGGGTCCCCCGGACGCAGGTTGACCCGCAGGATCTGCGCCCAGGCCAGCCGGCGCGTACTGGCGATGTTGACGACGGTGACCCCGGACGCGTCGGCGACGACCTTCGGGCGTGCCAGCAGCACGAGCACGCCGAAGAGGAGCGCCGCGGTGAGGACGAAGCTGAGCCGCTCCCCGGGACTGAGGTTCTCCAGCAGCAGCGCCACCGTGGTGATGACCGCGAAGATCGCGACACCGGCGGTCAGCAGCACGGCCCGGGTGCGCCCGGGCCGGAAGGTCACGGGGAGGGCGGGCGGCTCCGGTGCGTCGGGCATGGTGAAGGCTCTTCCTCGGGTCCTCAGAGACGGCAGGCGTGGATGGCCGTGGTCAGGATGGCCCGGGCGCCGATGTCGTACAGGTCGTCCATGATCCGCTGGGCCTCCTTGGCGGGGACCATGGCGCGCACGGCGACCCAGCCCTCGTTGTGCAGCGGCGAGACGGTCGGCGACTCCAGGCCGGGCGTGAGCGCGACGGCCTTCTCCAGCTGCTCGACGCGGCAGTCGTAGTCCATCATCACGTAGGTCCGCGCGACCAGCACGCCCTGCAGGCGGCGCAGGAACTGCTGGACCTTGGGCTCGGTCTCCTCGGCGGCCCCGGAGGCCGCCGCACCGGTCCGGCGGATGACGACGGCCTCGGACTTCATGATCGGCTCGCCGAAGACCTCGAGGCCCGCGTTGCGCAGCGAGGTGCCGGTCTCGACGACGTCCGCGATGACCTCGGCGACGCCGAGTTCGATGGCCGTCTCGACGGCGCCGTCGAGGTGCACGACGGAGGCGTCGACGCCCTGGTCCGCCAGGTACTTGGCGACGATGCCCTCGTACGAGGTGGCGACCGTCCTGCCCGCCAGGTCCTGGACGGAGGCGGCGGTGCCGGGCCGGGTGGCGAAGCGGAAGGTGGAGCGGGCGAAGCCGAGAGGGAGGATCTCCTCGGCGTCGGCCGCGGAGTCGACGAGCAGGTCGCGGCCGGTGATGCCGATGTCGAGGCGGCCGGAGGAGACGTAGATCGCGATGTCGCGGGGGCGGAGGTAGAAGAACTCGACCTCGTTCTCCGGGTCGACGATCCGCAGCTCCTTGGCCTCCCGGCGCTGCTGGTAGCCGGCCTCATGCAGCATCTCCCCCGCGGGACCTGACAGGGAACCCTTGTTGGGGACGGCGATGCGCAGCATGAGGTCGGCTTCCTTCGTTCGTGCGGGTGCGGGGGTACGGGTGCGGGGTGGGGGCGACGGCTCAGAGGTGGGCGTACACGTCGTCCAGGGTGATGCCGCGGGCGACCATCATCACCTGGACGTGGTAGAGCAGCTGCGAGATCTCCTCGGCTGCTGCCTCCTTGCCCTCGTGCTCCGCGGCCATCCAGACCTCGGCGGCCTCTTCGACGACCTTCTTGCCGATGGCATGGACGCCCTTGCCGACCAGTTCGGCGGTGCGGGAGGTGGCGGGGTCGCCGGTGGCTGCCTTGTGCTGGAGCTCGGTGAAGAGCTCCTCGAAAGTCTTCTTGGACATGGTGGTCCTCACCCTACGCGGTCGGGGGACCGCGTCAGCGCCAGGGCTCGGATACCGAGCGCAGCGTGGCCGCCGTCGCCACCGCCGCCGTCACCGCCTCGTGCCCCTTGTCCTCGTTGGAGCCCTCGATGCCGGCGCGGTCCAGGGCCTGCTCCTCGGTGTCGCAGGTCAGCACGCCGAACCCGATGGGGACGCCGGTGTCGACGGAGACCTGGACGAGGCCCTGGGTGACGCCCTGGCACACGTAGTCGAAGTGCGGGGTGCCGCCGCGGATGACGACGCCGAGCGCGACGACCGCGTCGTAGCCGCGGCCCGCGAGGACCTTCGCGACGACCGGCAGCTCGAAGCTGCCGGGGACCCGCAGGAGGGTCGGCTCGTCGATGCCCAGCTCGTGCAGGGCGCGCAGCGCGCCGTCGACGAGTCCGTCCATCACCTTCTCATGCCACTGCGCCGCCACGACGGCGACCCGCAGGTCACCGCAGTTGCGTACGGACAGTTCGGGTGCGCCCTTGCCGCTCACGTGTGCTCTCCTCGTGCTTCGTGATCACTGGTTGCCGCAGGCCGACACGGTGGTCGTGTCCAGCCAGGGCAGGTCGTGCCCCATCCGGTCGCGCTTGGTGCGCAGGTACCGGAGGTTGTGCTCGCCCGCGGTCACGTGCATCGGCTCACGGGTCGTGACCCGCAGGCCGTGGCGGACGAGCGCGTCGGTCTTGTCGGGGTTGTTGGTCATCAGCCGCAGGCTGCGCACCCCGAGGTCCTGGAGGATCTGCGCGCCGGCCGCGTAGTCGCGCGCGTCGGCGGGCAGGCCCAGTTCCAGGTTGGCGTCGAGGGTGTCGCGGCCGCGCTCCTGGAGCTCGTACGCGCGCAGCTTGGACAGCAGCCCGATGCCGCGCCCCTCGTGGCCGCGGAGGTAGACGACGACGCCGCGGCCCTCGGCCTGGATGCGCTGCAGGGAGGTCTCCAGCTGGGGGCCGCAGTCGCAGCGCAGGGAGTGGAAGACGTCGCCGGTGAGGCATTCGGAGTGGACGCGCACCAGGACGTCGTCGCCGTCGCCGATCTCGCCGTGCACCAGCGCGACGTGCTCGACGCCGTCGACGGTGGAGCGGTAGCCGTAGGCCGTGAACTCGCCGAAGGCGGTGGGCAGCTGGGTCCTCGCCTCGCGGCGGACCGTGGGCTCGGCGGTGCGGCGGTAGGCGATCAGGMCCTCGATGGAGATGATCGTCAGTCCGTGCTTGCGGGCGAACGGGATGAGCTCGGGCAGGCGCAGCATCCGCCCGTCCTCGCCGGCGATCTCGACGATGGCGCCGGCCGGCCGCAGGCCCGCGAGCCGGGCGAGGTCGACGGCGGCCTCGGTGTGTCCGTTGCGCGCGAGCACGCCGCCGGGCCTGGCGCGCAGCGGGAAGACGTGGCCGGGCCGCACCAGGTCGCTCGCCTCGGCCTCCCCGCCGGCGAGCAGCCGCAGCGTGGTGGCGCGGTCGGCGGCGGAGATGCCCGTGGTGACCCCGAAGGCGGGGCCCGCGTCGACGGAGACCGTGAAGGCGGTGCTCATCGACTCGGTGTTGTCCTCGACCATCTGCGGCAGCCGGAGGCGGTCGAGCTCCTCGCCCTCCATGGGCGCGCAGATCAGGCCGCGGCACTCGCTCATCATGAAGGCGACGATCTCGGGGGTCGCCTTCTCGGCGGCGATGACGAGGTCGCCCTCGTTCTCGCGGTCCTCGTCGTCGACGACCACGACGGGGCGGCCCGCGGCGATGTCCGCGATCGCCTTCTCGACCGGGTCGAGGGCGAGGTCCGAGGTGTCCTGATCGTGCCCGGTGCTGTACCAGACGGGTGCGCTCGTCATGCCGGAGCTCCTTCCAGGGAGGGCTGCCCGGCCTTGCGGGAGCGCAGCCACCAGTCGCGCATGCCCCACAGGACGAGTGCGCCGTAGATGATGTAGACGAATCCGGAGAACGCGAAGCCGTTGGCGAAGTTGAGCGGCACGCCCACCAGGTCGACGAGCAGCCAGGCGAACCAGAACTCGACCATGCCGCGGGCCTGGGCGTACATCGCGACGACCGTGCCGACGAATATGTACGCGTCGGGCCAGGGGTCCCAGGAGAGCGACGGGTAGGCGGTGAACAGGCTCGCGACGGCGACGGTGCCCACGGCCGCGGCGCCGAGCAGGTACGCGCGCTCGCGCCAGGTGGCGAACCGGACGGCGATGGAGCCGTCCTGGGCGCCGCCCCTGCCGCGGTTCCACTGCCGGTAGCCCCACACCGCGACGGCCATGACCACCAGCTGCTTGCCCGCGCTGCCCGAGAGGTGGGCGGTGGCGAAGGCGGCGAGGAGGATGGCGCCGGACAGGAACTGCACGGGCCAGGTCCAGATCGAGCGGCGCCAGCCGAGGGCGAGGCCGATCAGCCCGATCACGTTGCCGATCATGTCGGCCCACTTGATGTGCTGGCCGAAGAGCGTGAACGCCTCGGAGTTGAGCCAGTTCACCGGGTCGCTCCCTCGGTGCCGGGCAGGGCCACAGGTCGCTGTCCCTGCGGGCCGAGCAGCCGCTCGACGTACTTGGCGATCACGTCGACCTCCAGGTTGACCGGGTCGCCGGGCTGCTTGCGGCCCAGCGTGGTCAGGTCGAGGGTCGTCGGGATGAGGCTGACGGTGAAGGAGTCGGGGCCGGCGTCGACGACGGTGAGGCTGATGCCGTCGACGGTGATGGAGCCCTTCTCGACGACGTAGCGCGAGAGGTCCGCGGGCAGGGAGATCCGGACGATCTCCCAGTGCTCGGACGGCTTGCGTTCGAGGACCTCGCCCGTGCCGTCCACGTGGCCCTGCACGATGTGCCCGCCGAGGCGCTCGCCGACGGCCATGGGCCGTTCGAGGTTGACGCGGGAGCCGACGGTGAGGGCACCGAGGCTGGAGCGGTTCAGGGTCTCCGCCATGACGTCGGCGGTGAACTCGCCGTCCTCGTGGTCGACGACGGTCAGACAGACGCCGTTGACGGCGATGGAGTCCCCGTGACGTGCACCTTCGGTGACCACGGGGCCACGCAGCCGGAAACGGGAGGCATCGCCGAGGTTCTCGACGGCGGTGACTTCACCCAGCTCTTCGACGATTCCGGTGAACACTTCCCGGGTCCTCCTGCCTCATAGGGCACGGACTCCGGGGCCTGTCGATGACGACAGAGGTGAACGAGCGGACGCACCGGGGGCGACGCCGCGTAGGGACGTGCCCGCGAGGACACGTCGAAACAGACGGCGGCGCGCACGAATGCCCGCCCGCCGCGCACTGCCTCCCATCCGGACTTTAACCGTCGGTCCAGGAATTTCACCTGGTCAACCGGCCGCTGGAAGCGACCGGGTCGCGGACTGTAACCGCCGGTTCGGACTTTCACCGACCCCGGAGTGCGCTGCTTCTGGTACAGACTCAGTGTGCCACGCCTGATCGACACCCATGAGAGTGAATGTTGTGGGGTGGCTCACAAAGTGTACCGATGGACTTCACGGGACACCCGTGACGCGTCAACTTCCCCACAGGCGTGGCGTCCTGGAGGGAGGGCACTCGTGGGCACGGCGTCCGCGGGCAGGACGGCCCGGTAATGGTCCGAACCTATTGCACTTTGGTCTAGTCCTCTCTAGGGTCTGCGTTCACCGGCGCCTTTCCGGGTCCGCGTCCGCCGACCCGCCCAGATCGACCCGGCGGCGGTGACGGAGGCCCTTGCCCCGCCGCCGGGTCTCCGCCCGCGGTACGGCGACCGCGGGGTCCGGCGGGGTTTCACCTCTCCGGCGGTCACCCCCCGGCGCTCACCTCTCCGGCGGTGCGAACAGCTCGTCCTGGGCGCCGTCCCGGGCCGTCAGCAGCGCGCCCCGCAGGACCGCGCCGCCGCCCAGGGCGCCGGCCCGGACCTCGGTGGGCAACGGCGTCATCCGGCCGAGCCGGTCCCGCACCCGGTCCGCGAGCACCGCGCCGCCGGCCCGGCCGACCTCGCCGGCGAGCACCACGCACCCCGGGTCCAGCACGGCGACCACGGACGCGGCCCCGAGGGCGACGCGGTCGGCCAGCGCGTCGAGGAACGCGGCGGCCGGGGCGGACGCGGCTCCGGCCGGGCCGGCGGCCCGCGCCACCGCCTCGCGCACCAGCGCCGCCGCGTGCGGTTCGTGGGGCGCCGCCGGTGCCGCGATCCCGTGCCGGTGGGCCAGTTCGGCGAGGGCGGCGGCGCTCGCCAGGGAGTGGAAGCCGCCCTCGCAGTCCCTCGCGGACGGCAGCCCGCCCGTGCCCGGCACCGGCAGGAAGCCGATCTCCCCCGTACCGCCGGAGGCGCCCCGGCGCAGGACGCCGTCCAGGACCACGGCGGCGCCGACCCCGTGGCCGAACCAGAGCAGCGCGAAGGTGTCCCGGTCCCGGGCGACCCCTTCGCGCTGCTCGGCCAGGGCCGCGAGGTTGGTCTCGTTCTCCACGACGACGCGGGCGGGCAGCCGCTCCTGGAGGGCCGCGGCGAGCCGGCGGTGCCACTCGGGCAGGCCGGAGGAGCCGCGCAGTTCCCCGGTGGCGGGGTCGATCAGCCCCGGCGCCCCGATCCCGACGGTGTGCAGCCGCTTCACCCCCGCCTCCTCGGCCGTGCGTTCGACCAGCGCGACCGCCTGCCCGACGGCGGGCGCGGTGGCGGTCCCGTCCCCGATCGGCACGGACGCCTCGGCCAGGGGTCTGCCCAGCAGGTCCGCGACGACCACGGACACGCCCTCGGTGCGCACGTCGAGGCCGGCCAGGTGCGCCCGGTCGGCGACGATGCCGTACAGCCGGGCGTTCGGGCCGCGCCGCTGCTCGCCCGACTCCCCCACCACGCCGATCAGCCCGGCCGCCGCGAGCCGTTCCACGAGGTCGGCGACCGAGGGCCGGGACAGACCGGTGAGCTGCTTCAACTGGCCTGCCGTCAGGGGACCCTCCTGCTGCAGCAGCCGCAGGGCGAGCCGGTCGTTGATGGCCCGGGCGGTGCTCGGTGATGCGGGCATGCCGGGATCCTTCCAGATCAGGGGTGTCCAGGACGCCTGGCTCGGGACCGTCTATCTATCAGGCAGGGTGCCTGATAGTTTGCGGCGGCACCCCGGGACGACAGGACGGGGGCGGCGAGGACGACACGGAGGACCCGCGAAGATGAGTGCAGTGGTCTACGACCTGCGCGAGGTGAAGCGCTCCCGGTACGCCGTGGCGGCGGTGTTCGCCGTGCACGGGGCCGTCACCGGCTCGTTCGCGACGCGCGTGCCGTGGATCCAGGACCACGCCTCGGTGAGCGCGGGCCAGCTCGGCCTGGCGCTCGCCTTCCCCGCGATCGGCGCCTCCGTCGCCATGCCGCTCGCCGGCAGCGTCAGCCACCGCTTCGGCGCCCGCGCCGCCCTGCGCGGGCTCATGTCGCTGTGGACCCTGGCCCTCGTCCTGCCGGCCCTCGCACCGAACCTGCTCACCCTGTGCCTGGCCCTGTTCGTGTACGGGGCGACGGCGGGCATGGCCGACGTGGCGATGAACGCCCTGGGCGTCGAGGTCGAGAACCGGCTGGACAAGTCGATCATGTCGGGGCTGCACGGCATGTGGAGCGCGGGCGCCCTGATCGGCTCGGCCGCCGGCACCCTGGCCGCGCACCTGGGCACGGACGCCCGGCTGCACCACGCGCTCGCCGCCGCCGTGCTCACCCTGCTCGCCGTCGTCGCCTCCCAGGGCGTACTGGACCTGCGCGCCACCGAGGACGACGAGGCGCCGCCGCGGTTCGCGCTGCCGCCGAGGTCGGCCCTGCTCATCGGCGCGATCGGCTTCTGCGCGGTGTTCGCGGAGGGCGCCAGCCTGGACTGGTCGGCGGTCTACCTGCGGGACGTCATCGGCAGTTCGGCGGGGCTCGCGGCCGCGTGCACGACCGGCTTCACGCTGACCATGGCGCTGGCGCGGTTCGCCGGTGACGCGGTGGTGGACCGGTTCGGCCCGGTGCGCACCGTGCGGGTCTGCGGTCTGCTGGCCACCGCCGGCGCGCTGCTGGTGGTGCTGGCGGGTGACGCCGCCGTCGCCATGGCCGGCTTCGCGCTGCTCGGCCTCGGCATCGCGGTCGTCGTACCGCTCTGCTTCGCCGCCGCGGGCCGCAGCGGTCCCAACCCGTCCCAGGCCATCGCGGGCGTCGCCACCATCACGTACACCTCGGGCCTGATCGCGCCGTCCGCGATCGGGACGATCGCGGACGCGACGAGCCTCGTGACCTCGTTCGTCCTGGTGACCGTCCTCGCCTTCGGACTGGCCGCATTCGCGGGCGTCCTGCACGCCAGTGGGCGCACGGCCGCCGGCACCGCGACGGATGCGAAGGTTCCGGATTCGCGGCCCTGAGCGGCCGTCCCGCCGGCGCCGCCCTACCATGGCGCTGATCTTCACGTACGGAAACACGTACGGGAACGCGGACGGGCACCCGTGCGACGGCACGCACGGGGACCCAGGTACAGAGAAGGCGGATACCCACCATGGACCTCGGCGTGCGCTGGAAGCTTCACGGTGACGGGCGCACGCCCGCGCCCGGAGCGGTGGTCCGCCCCGACGAACGGCTCTCCTGGCCCCGTACGGCCGGGCTCGGCGCCCAGCACGTGGTCGCCATGTTCGGGGCGTCCTTCGTCGCGCCGGTCCTGATGGGCCTGGACCCGAACCTCGCGATCATGATGTCGGGCGTCGCGACGGTGATCTTCCTGCTCGCGACGCGCGGCCGGGTGCCCAGCTACCTGGGCTGCTCGCTCTCCTTCGTGGGCGTCGCGGCGGTGATCCGCGCGCAGGGCGGCTCCAGCGCGACCGTGACCGGCGCGGTGTTCGTCGTGGGCGCCGCGCTGTTCCTGGTCGGCCTCGCGGTGCAGCGGTTCGGGGCGCGGATCATCCACGCCGCGATGCCGCCGGTCGTCACGGGCGCGGTCGTCATGCTGATCGGCTTCAACCTGGCGCCGGTCACGGCCGCCACCTACTGGCCGCAGGACCAGTGGACGGCGCTGCTGGTGATGCTGTTCACCGGTCTGGCCGTGGTGTGCCTGCGCGGCTTCTGGTCGCGGATCGCGATCTTCCTCGGCCTGGTCTTCGGGTACGGCATCTCCTGGGTCTTCGACCTCGTCTTCGGGCGCATCCACTCGGCCGACGCGAGCGGCAAGGTCACCGACCACTGGCGCCTCGACCTGTCCGGCGTCGGCTCGGCGGACTGGATCGGGCTGCCGGACTTCCACGGCCCGTCCTTCGAGTGGTCGGCGATCCTGGTCGCCCTGCCCGTGGTGATCGCGCTGGTCGCCGAGAACGCGGGCCATGTGAAGGCCGTCGGCGAGATGACCGGCGACTCGCTGGACGACAAGCTGGGCACCGCGATCTCCGCGGACGGGATCGGCTCGATGCTCTCCACCGCCGTGGGCGGCCCGCCCAACACGACGTACTCCGAGAACATCGGCGTCATGGCCGCGACCCGCGTCTACTCCACGGCCGCCTACTGGGCCGCCGCCGGCTTCGCGCTGCTCTTCGGCCTCTGCCCGAAGTTCGGCGCGGTCGTCGCCGCGATCCCGGGCGGGGTGCTCGGCGGGATCACCGTCATCCTGTACGGCATGATCGGCCTGCTCGGCGCGCAGATCTGGCTCAACGCCCGGGTGGACCTGCGCAATCCGCTGAACCTGGTGCCGGCCGCGGCGGGCATCATCATCGGCGTCGGGAACGTCACCATGAAGTTCACCGACACCTTCTCGCTGAGCGGGATCGCGCTCGGCACGCTCGTCGTGATCACCGGCTACCACGCGCTGCGGGCGCTGGCCCCGGCGCACCTGAGGTCCCAGGAACCGCTGCTCGACGAGGGCACCTCCTCGTACGGCTCCGGGACCGGGACCGGTTCCGGGACCGGCTCCGACCAGGGCGGTCCGGGGGCGGCGTCCGGTCAGCGGGCCAGTTCGTAGGCGTAGCCGGGGCTGAACGTCCCCGGCGTGCCCCGGCAGCCGTCCGACTCGCCGGGCAGCTTCACCCACAGGTAGGCGTCGATCCGGGCCTCCCCGGTGCGCAGGGTCGGCGCCTGGCCCAGCGTGCGGCCCGCGGGGTCGCACCACTCGCCGTCGGCCGGGGCGCCGTTGCCGTTGCGGCTGGTGTCGATCACGGCGCCCAGCCCGGCGGGGCCGTCGAGCGCGTCCAGCGTCCGGCGGGCGTACGCGACCTCCTCGGCGGTGCCGTTGAAGTTGGAGACGTTGCTGAAGATCCCGTCGGACGACGCGGCGGACGCGGCACCGGCCCGCCGCAGCAGCCCGGCTTGCTTCCCCGGGGAGTTCCAGTCCGAGTGACCGGCGTCGAAGTAGACCCGCGCCTTCGGGTTCGCCGCCTTCAGGACGCGGCCCGCCCGGGCCAGCGAGGCGAAGCGGGCCGTCCGCCGCCCCTCGCTCAGGCACTCCGACTGGGCGATCGAGTCGGGCTCCAGGATCACCACGACCTCACCGGAACCGAGGCCCGCCGCGAACCTCTCGATCCACCCGTCGTACGCGCCGAGGTCGGGCGCCCCGCCCTGGGAGGCCCCGCCGCAGTCGCGGTCCGGTATCGCGTACGGCACGACGACCGGCACGCCGCCCCGCGCCACCGCGGCCGAGGTGACCGCCCTGACCCGGGCGGTCACGTTCGAGGGCGTGTAGTCCGCGAACCAGACCGCGGCGGGCCGGTCGGCTATCCGGGACTCGATGACCGGACGGCGCGGATCGTCGCGGTTGGCCCGGACCCACTCCAGGACCTGCGACTCGGGGTGCCGGTACAGCTGTGCGGACGCGGGCACGGTACGCGGCTGCGCCGAGGCCCGCTCCCGCGTCCGCGAAGGCTCCGGACGGGGCTTCGTGCGGGTGGCCGACGGGGACGGCGAGGGCGAGTCGGACGCCGTCGTCGGGGGCGAGGGCGTGGGCACGGCGGGCAGCGGCTGCAGGAAGGGCGAGCCGGTCGCGTCGGGGCGCGCCTCGTCGGTGCGGCCGTCGTCCAGCGCGGACAGCGTCCCCGTCACGGTGCCGGCCGCGACGACCACCGACGCCAGCGCCACCATGGCGGCGCGCCGGGCGGCTCTGCGGCGCTCCGCCCTGCGGGCGGCCAGGCGTTCGGCACGTCGGACTGACACGTGGTGCTCCCCCTCCTCCGGGTCCCGCGTGGTCCCCCGTTCTGGGGAAGCGTCCGGCCCGGCGGCCCTGCGACAGCCTAGGCCTGCGACCCTGCCCCCATGGTGCCGTTGGAATCCCTGGGAGAAGACGCGGACCGTGTGCACGCCCTCGACACGGTGGTGCGCCGGATGCGTGCGCTCGGCGCGGACCGGCCCGAGCGGGACGGGGTCGCGGTCTTCAACCGGGTCTACCTCGCCGTCACCGAGGAGGCCGGCGGACGCCCGGACACGGGGCACTTCACCGCTCCGCGGGCCGCGGCCACCCTGGAGGCGCTGCTCGCCGAGCGGTACCTCGGGGCCGTCGACGCGGTCGCGCGGGGGCACCGGCCGCCCGCCTGCTGGCGTCCGCTGTTCCAGTTGCGGGGGCATCCCGGCGTACGGCCACTGCAGTTCGCCCTCGCCGGTATCCATGCGCACGTCGGGCACGATCTGGCGCTGGCCGTGGTGGACGCCTGTCGTACGCTCGGCTGCGAACCGGCCGATCTGGAGGACGAGTTCGACCGGGTGGGCGAGGTGCTCGCCGCCCTGGAGGAGCGGATCCGGGAGGACCTGGTGCCGGGGCCCGATCTGCTGCGGGTCGCCGATCCGCTGACGCATCTGCTGGGGGCGTGGAGCCTGGAGAGGGCCCGCGACGGGGCGTGGTCCGCGGCGCGGGCGCTGTGGGCGCTGCGTGGGCTTCCCGGGCTGGCCCGGGAGTTCGTCCAGCAGCTGGACGCGGGGGTTGGCTTGGCGGGCCGGTGCCTGCTGACCCCTCTGGGGGTCGGGTCGTACGACGCGCTGCCCGGGCGGTGAGCCGGGTGCGGGCCGGTGGGGGCTTGTCGCGCAGTTCCCCGCGCCCCTGAAAACCCAGGGGCGCGGGGACCCGTCAGTCCTCCGGCAGTTCCACCGGCGCGATCTCGTCGTAGACGTCGCCGGGCCCCGGGTTCGTCGGGTCCGTGGCGCCGCCGAGGTGGTGCATGACGCCCCAGACGGCGTTGAGCGCGGTCTGCACGGCGCCCTCGGCCCAGCCCGCCGTCCAGGAGATGTCGTCGCCCGCGAGGAAGACGCCCCGCTTGTCCTCGGGCAGCCGGTCCTGCATGAAGTGCGTGAACAGGCGCCGCTGGTAGCGGTAGTGGCCGGGCAGGTTGGCCTTGAACGCGCCCATGAAGTACGGCTCGTTCTCCCAGGAGACGGTGACCGGGTTGCCGATGACGTGCTTCCGGATGTCGACCTTCGGGTAGATCTCGCCGAGCGACTTCAGCATGACCTCCATCCGCTCGTTCGCCGACAGCGGCAGCCACTTGAGGCTGTCGTCGCACCACGTGTAGGAGAGGCAGATCACGGCGGGCCGGTCCGGGCCGTCGTCGAGGAGGTAGGTGCCGCGGGTCATCCGGTCGGTGAGGGTCATCGACATGACGTCCCGCCCGGTGGTCTCGTCCTTGTCGAGCCAGAACGGCCGGTCGACGGGCACGAAGAGCTTGGAGCTCTCCATGTAGTGGGTGCGCTCGATCGCGGTCCAGTGGTCGATCGGGAACAGCGCGTCGTCGCAGGCGACCTTGGACAGCAGCATCCAGGACTGGGCGGTGAAGATCGCCGCCCGGTACGTACGGATGTCGCCGGAGGCGTCCGTGACGGTGATCCGGTTGCCCGCGGTGCGGTTCAGGCGGGTCACGGCGGGCCGGGGCTCACCGCCGTGCAGCGAGGACAGCGAGGTGCCGTACGGCCAGTGCACGATCTTCTGCGGCTCGCGCTCCCACAGGCGCAGCGGGAGCTGCTGACTGCCGCCGACGATGCCGCGGTGGTGGTCGTCGGCCTCGCTGTAGACGACGCGCAGGATCTCCAGGATGGAGTTGGGGAAGTCGGTGTCCCAGCCGCCGGTGCCGAAGCCGACCTGGCCGAAGATCTCGCGGTGCCGGAAGGACCGGAACGCCTCGGAGTCGCAGAGGAAGCCGTAGAAGGTCTGGTTGTCGAGCTTCTCGACCAGCTTCGCCCAGATCTCGCGGATGCGCGGGACGTCGCGCTCGCGCATCGCCCGGTTCATGTCGGAGAAGTCGGCGCCCTCCTCCAGGCAGGTGTTCCAGGCGGCCGCCACGTCGCGGTAGACCTGCGGCAGGTCGGCCATCGTCTCGGCGTAGTGCGACTCGCCCTTGAGGTCGACGACGGTCGAGGGCGTGGCCTCGGAGAGGGGGTTGGGGAACGGCTCGGTCCGCAGTCCCACCAGGTCGATGTAGTGCTGCAGCGCCGTGGAGGACGGCGGGAAGCGCATGGCGCCCATCTCGGCGGTCAGGGAGGGGTCGCAGCCCTCGAAGCCGACCGTCCGCAGCCGGCCGCCGATGCGGTCGGCCTCGTACACGACGGGCCTGAGGCCCATCTTCATCAGCTCGTACGCGGCGACGATGCCGGAGAGGCCGCCGCCGATGACCGCCACCTCGGTGCCGAACTCGGTCGCGGGTATCTGGCCGAGGCCCGCCGGGTGCGCGAGGAAGTCGTCGTACGCGTACGGGAAGTCCGGGCCGAACATGGTGATCGGCGGCGGCCTCTCCGGCATCGTCGCCGCGTACGAGCTGATGAAGATGGGCCTCAGG
>NZ_VDFC01000023.1:153696-200146 GCF_008369065.1 Streptomyces apricus
GGCCGGGGCCGGGGCTGTCAGACGAGGGAGCCGTAGAGACCGGGGCGGCGGTCCTTCAGGTACGGGTTGGCCGCGCGCGAGGCGGCGAGGAACGCCGGGTCCACGTCGCCCAGGACGAGTTCCTCCGTACGGCCCGCGCGGGCCCGGGCGCCGCCGTCGGGGCCGGCCAGGGCGGAGAGCCCGACGAACTCGAACTCCCCTTCCACACCGACCCGGTTGACGTACGCGACGTACATCTGGTTCTCGAAGGCCCGCACCGGGACGACCGACTCGGCGACGAAGTGGAACGGGTGCATCTGGGCGGTGGGCACCACGAGGAAGTCGGTGCCGGCGACGGCGTGCGCGCGGACGTTCTCCGGGAACTCGACGTCGTAGCAGATCATCAGGCCGATCCGGAGGCCGTCCAGCTCGGCCTGGACCACCGGCTCGTCGCCGGGGGTGAACCATTCCTGCTCGAAGCGGCCGAAGAGGTGGGTCTTGCGGTAGTTCGCGAGGCGCGTGCCGTCGGCGGAGATCAGCTGGGCCGCGTTGAAGACCGTGTCCGCCGCGGCACGCTCCGGGTAGCCGTAGACGACGGCCAGGCCGTGCCGCCCGGCGATCTCGGCGACCTCGTCCGCGGAGTCCCCGTCGGCGGGCTCGGCCAGCCGGTGCACGTCGGCGCCGATCGCGTAGCCGGTGAGGAACAGCTCGGGGGCGATCAGGAGTCCGGCACCCGCGGCGGCGGCGCGGCGCGCGGCCCCGTCGAGGACCTTGAGGTTCTCGACGACGGATCCGGGCAGGCCGGAGCTCTGGAGCAGGGCGGTGCGCATGGGTGTTCCTCACCGGGCGGAAGGGGTGTGGGAGGCCGTGAGGACGGCCAGGTAGACGGTACGGGCGGGCGGTTCGGGCGGACAAGGAGCAGCCGTTGCGCGCCGGTGGACGATTCGTTGCGTCCATCGGCGCGCGGACGGCGATTCGTTGCGCGGGGTGAGCGGCGTCACCTCCGTTTCGCGGTGACCGGGGCCTCGGCCGGTCTTTCGCCCCGCGCCGCGGCCACGGCGAGCGCCGTCACCAGGTAGGGCGCCGCGAACACCGCGAAGGCGGTGGCGTGGGTGGTCGCGGACCCGACCGTCGCGTAGAGGCCGAACACGGCGACCGTCGCGAGGTCGGTGCCCACCCCGGCCACCGAGGTCAGGGTGGCCCGCCCGGTGGTGCCGATACGGTCCTGGAGCCGGGCGTCGGCCAGCACGCTCGCCAGCTGGAACCCGCAGAAGGCGAGGGCCACCAGGACGATCCCGGCCGGGGTCCGCGCCCAGGCGCCCGCGGCGAGCGCCAGCGCCGAGCCGGCCAGGAGCAGGGCGAACCCGGTCCGGCCGAGCCGCTGTCCCGCACCGGCCAGCAACCCGCCGGCGGTCGCCCCGGCCCAGACCAGCAGCAGCCAGTGCGACACGGCGTCCTCGGCGACGCCCGTGTCCCGTACGAGCAGGGGGGTGTACTCGTCGAGCGCGCCCCAGACCGCGGTCACGGCGGGCACGAGGAGCAGGGCGGCGCGTACGGACCGGTCGGCGCGGGCCTCGGCGAGGCCGGCCCGCAGCGGCCGGGTCCACCCCTCGCCGGAGCCGCCCCGCGCATCCGCCGTGCGGTGCTCGGGGAACCGGGTCGCGGTGGCCGCGGTGAGCAGGCAGGCCAGCACACTGGCGAGCCCGACGGCCGGGTAGCCGCCGTATGCGAGGACCGGTCCGGCCAGCGCCATGGCCGCCATGACGGCGACGAGTCCCGCCGCGCGGGCCCGGCCGAGGACGCGCGCGTAGGCGTCGGCGGCGCCGAGCCGGTCGAGCTCCTCGTACACCAGGGCCTCCAGCGCGCCGGAACAGAGCGCGCCCTTGGCGCCCCAGAGCACGAAGCCGAGGGCGAAGGCCCCGTACGACGGGACGAGCACCCACAGGGCGAAGCCGGTGGCGGTGAGCAGCGGTCCGGTCCACAGGAGCAGCCGCCGCGAGACGGCGTCGGCCCAGACGCCGGACGGTATCTCCAGCACGACACCGGTGACGGACCAGAGGGCGAACAGCGAGGAGATCTGCCAGACGCTCAGCCCGGTGTCGGCGAAGAGCAGCGCGTACACCGGATAGAGCAGGACGAGGTCGTCGAGGAACGCGTAGGCGTGGAGCGTGCCTGTGAGCCGCCGCACGGAGGCGGCGGAGGAAGAGGGTGACATGGGGCCTTCCCGAGGGGACCACGAATTCGGACACCGCAGAAACGGCACCCGAGGCGGCCCTCGACAGGCACAAGCAAAAGATCAATGTCGCCAGGTCATACCGGAAGCCTAACCGCTCCTTCTGGTCGGTCCCAGTGGTTTACCGGCGCCCCTTTAGGGGCGCGGGGAACTGCGCGACAAGCCCCCACGCACCCGCAGCCGACACACGACCCGCACCCCACAACCCCGCTCCCCGCGGAGCGCTACGCCGGGGCCCCCGAGGAAAACCGCCGCAACAGAGGCGACAGCACCAGCACGGACTTCGTCCGCTCGACGAACGGCTCCCCGGCGATCCGCTCCAGCACCCGCTCGAAGTGCCGCATGTCGGAGGCGAAGACCTGGACGACCGCGTCCGCCTCCCCCGTGACGGTGGACGCGGCCACCACCTCCTGGTACCGCTCAAGCCCCCGCTGGATCGTCTCGGGCGAGGTCTTGCGGCGGCAGTAGATCTCGACGAACCCCTCGGTCTCCCAGCCGAGCGCTGCCGGGTCCACCCGCACCGTGAACCCGGTGATCGCCCCGCTGGCCCGCAGCCGGTCCMCCCGCCGCTTCACGGCGGGGGCGGACAGCCCGACCTCCTGCCCGATGTCGGCGTAGGAGCGCCGGGCGTCCTCGGCCAGGGCGTGGACGATACGTTCGTCGAGATCGTTCAGCACTGCGGGTGGGTCACTTCTCTTCGCTGGTCGCGCCGGTGGTGGTGGCTGAAGTAGAACACGGGCCCGGCGGGACCCGGCAGGACCCCGCCGAAGCTGCGGGGCCCTCCGGAGACGCGGGACCCCGCCGGCGTACGGCTCGGGTCCAGCCGGCTGCGGCTCAGGTCCAGCTGGCGTGCAGGGGCTTGCCCTCCGCGTACCCCGCGGCGCTCTGCACGCCGACGACGGCCCGCTCCGCGAACTCCGCGAGCGAGTTCGCCCCGGCGTACGTGCAGGAGGACCGCACGCCCGCGATGATCGAGTCGATCAGGTCCTCGACCCCCGGACGGGCCGGGTCGAGGAACATCCGGGAGGTCGAGATCCCCTCCTCGAACAGCGCCTTGCGGGCCCGGTCGTACGCCGACTCCTCCGACGTGCGGTTGCGCACCGCGCGCGCCGACGCCATGCCGAAGGACTCCTTGTAGAACCGGCCGCTCGCGTCCTGCTGGAGGTCGCCCGGCGACTCGTAGGTGCCGGCGAACCACGAGCCGACCATGACGTTCGACGCGCCCGCGGCGAGCGCCATGGCGACGTCGCGGGGGTGGCGCACCCCGCCGTCGGCCCACACGTGCTTGCCGAACTTCGCCGCCTCGGCCGCGCACTCCAGGACGGCCGAGAACTGGGGCCGGCCCACACCGGTCATCATGCGGGTGGTGCACATGGCGCCCGGTCCGACGCCGACCTTGACGATGTCCGCGCCGGCCTCGATCAGGTCGCGCACGCCCTCGGCGGCGACGATGTTGCCCGCGACGATCGGCACCTGCGGGTCGAGTCCGCGCACGGCGCGCACCGCGGAGATCATCGACTCCTGGTGGCCGTGGGCGGTGTCCACGACGAGCGTGTCGACGCCCGCGTCCAGCAGCTGCTTGGCCTTGCCCGCGACGTCGCCGTTGATGCCGACGGCCGCCGCGATGCGCAGCCTGCCCTGTGCGTCGGTGGCCGGCGTGTAGAGCGTGGCGCGCAGCGCTCCCTTGCGGGTGAGGATGCCGGCGAGCCTGCCGTCCCCGTCGACGGCCGGCGCGTACCGCCGGTTGGCCTGGTCGAGCCGGGTGAACGCCTCGCCGGGCTCGATGTCCGCGTCGAGCAGCAGCAGGTCGCGGGACATGACCTCGGAGAGCTGGGTGAAGCGGTCGACGCCGTTCAGGTCGGCGTCGGTGACGACGCCGACGGGGCGGCCCTCGCCGTCCACCACGACACCGGCGTCGTGCGCGCGCTTGGGCAGCAGGGACAGCGCGTCGGCGACGGTCTGGTGCGGGGCCAGGATGATGGGGGTGTCCAGCACGAGGTGCCGGCTCTTGACCCAGGAGACGACCTCGGTGACGACCTCGATCGGGATGTCCTGCGGGATGACGACGAGCCCTCCGCGCCGGGCCACGGTCTCGGCCATCCGGCGGCCCGCGATGGCCGTCATGTTGGCCACGACCAGCGGAATCGTGGTGCCGGTGCCGTCCGGGGAGGCCAGGTCGACGCCCTGCCGCGAGCCGACCGCGGAGCGGCTCGGCACCATGAAGACGTCGTCGTACGTCAGGTCGTACGGGGGCTGGATGTCGTTCAGGAAACGCACGTGCTGCACATCCCAGTCGATCAGAGGTGGCCCCCGGACAGGTCAGCCCGAGGGATGAGCACGTACTTCATTGTCCCACGGCAAGGGGTACGGGTGCCCCGGTCCGATCGTCCAGCCCGGTCGCGGGCCTACTGGTGGGATCCTCCAAGGGCCAGCGCCACGGTGAGCGCCGCGGTCCGGTCCGCCGCTTCGCCGAGGACCTCCTCGGCGGTCGCCCACTCGTCGGGGCGCGCGGTCGCGTACCCCCGCCAGCCGGTGACGACGACGAGCAGCCCGTCCTCGCCGGCCGCCGCGGGCCACACGGAGGGGTCGCCGAGGCTGTCGGCGAGCGCGTCCCAGTTGCGGCCGAACCAGTCGGGCAGCTCCAGGGCCCGTGCGCAGCGCTCCATGAGCCCTGCCTTGTCCACGACCCCTTCGAGATCCAGGGTGACCACGTGGCGGCCGAACACGCCGTGCGTCATCTCAGCACCGCCCTGAACGAGTCGTAGTGATCATCGGTGTAGTAGACCTCGCCACCACGCCCGCTGACAATGCGCCGGGCCCCGCGCCCTCGATTCGATCGGGACCGAACGGAGCCGGACAAAGACGGTCGCAGGCGACCGGGGGATCGTTTGACCGGGGCAATCTCTGTCGCATCCCGTCAACTGTGCTCCGCGGGTGGGCAGAACGAGCAGACTGGGGTGCGTGCCGGACATAGCTGTGGTCGTGGATCGGATGCTGGCCCGTTTCGATGTGTCTCGGTCGCCGGGGGTGGACCGGGCGCTGGCGTGCACGAACGGCGACCCGGGCAGCTGGCTGGTGCCGACCGCCGGTCTGCTGCGTGCTTCATGGAACGGGGAGGGCAAGGGCGCGGCAGCCGCTGCCGCGGCGCTGATGGGGCTGGCGCTGGACACTGCCGCCCATGACCATCCCGAGCGCGCCCGGTGGACACTGCACCTGTGGCTGGCCGAACACACCCTTTCGGCCCTGTACGGGGACTATCGGCTGTCCCAGGAAGTGCGTCACCGTCTGGCCGCACAGACCCAGCGCCGTGCGGCGGACGATCCGGTGGCGGTCGCGGCCACCTACCCAGATCTGCCGCCGCCCCGCCACTTCGAGGCGGTTCCCCCCATCGAACGCGAGGCCGAGCGACTCGTCGCCGGGTTGCCCCAGGACGACCTCAGCCGGGCCACGCTGCTGAACCGGCTGGCGCAGGCCGCCTACCAGCGCTACGAGTCCGGGAACACCGCGGCGCTGACGGACGCCTGGGCACGGGCGCGTGCCGCGCTCACCGCGGTCACGCCCGACCACATCGACGCGGCGGCGGTCGGGCGCACGGCCGCCTACGCCGGGGTCGCCTGGTTCCGTCTGCACCTCCAGGACCGCTCGGCCGTGGAGATCACGGTCCGCGCGGGCCGCCTCGCCGTGGACGCCGTCGAGCGAGCCCGGGGGCACGGCGCTCCCTACGACCGGTACGAAGCCGCCATCGGGCACTTCGTCCTGGCGACCGCCCTCATGTCGGCGTCGGCCGACCATCTGAACCTGGCGACCGTCGACGAGGCGATCGCACATCTTGAGGCGTTCCGGACCGAGGGGCCTCCGGACGACCGCGGCATGTACAACGTCAACATGGCGTCCATGCTGGGCGCCCGGGGCTTTCTGGCCTGGTCGCCGGAGGATGTGACGCGGTCGGACGAACTGTGGGCCGCGCTGGAGCGGGACTTGCCCGACGGTCATCCGATGCTGCCGCACATCGCGCACAAGCGGGAGGCCGCGACCAAGATGATCGGGCTGATGCGTACCGTCCCGTTCAACATGAGCAGGCTCGTCGGCGCCGTGAAGCCCCTGTTCGGCGACGTACTGACCGAACTGCCCCCGTTGCAGCTGGACGTCCCGCTGGCGCCGCCGGGCTACACGTCCCCCGGAACGGGGGCACAGCCGGGAACCGCGGGGTACGCCGGCGGCCGGGGCTTCCCCGACGCTGCCGCACAGCGATCGGCGTCGGCGGCACCGATGTCGGCCGCGGAGCCGGTATGGCCCCCGGGACCGGACGCCGTCCCCGACCCGGGCCCGCATCCGGGCCCCGGACCTGTCGACGAGCCGCACCGTCCCTCAGCACCGTCGCTCGTCGATCTGCCGCCGGACGCGGCGGCCGCGTGGCGCAGCATGGTGGCGTCCGACGGCACTCCCCTGGACCCGCGGCTCCTCGCACTCGCCGAGAAACAGTTGCGCGCCCGGCTCGCGCAACCGGGCCCGGACGACGGACGCGGCTGGACGGCTTCCGTACTGGTGCACATCCTGGTCGCCGGCTACACCCTCCGCAACGATCCGACGGATCTGGAGAGGGCCATCAGGAGCGGTGACGAGGTTCTGGCGGACCTGCCCCGGACCAGCGCCCACTACATCGACCTGTTGTCCACGGTGGAGGGCTACCGGCATTCGTACGGCGTCCTGCGTCAGCACAGCGAGACCGTCGAGCGGGCCGTCAGCGCCCTGCTCTGGGCCAGGGAGCACCTGCCCGAGGGCTCGCTTCCCTGGCTGGGTGTCTCGATTCCGTACGCACACGCGCTCTCCGACCTGTCAGGCCTGTTGCGCGACCCCGTCAGGTCGGCGGAGGCGGTCCGCATCATGCAGGACGTGTCCCGGTGGCTGGAGGGGCTGCCGGAGGAGGCGGCCGTCGTCGGCGCGGAGCCGGTCCGGGCGCGGCTGCGCTCGGCGTTCGACCAGGTCCACCGCGCCGTGCTCACCACCGATGCCTATGTGCGGGCCGACGACGACGCGTTCACCACGGCCGAGGATCAGTGGGACCCGGCGTCGGAGCAGTTGCTGCCGCCAACGGCGAGGTTCGAGAACGCACGGCTGGCACTCGGCCGCGCCATGGAAAGCCGCAGATGGGACCGGGCTGCCGATGCCGCCGCCGTCGCACTGGAAGTGCTGCCTCTGCTGACGTCACGGGCCCTGGACCGGGACGACCGCCAGGAGGCACTGCGCATCGCGATGCTGGGGCGTCGCTACATCATGGCCGCACCCCAGCAGGGCGCCGCGGGTCTGCCGGACCAGATCACGGGGACCAGCCTCGGCCGCACGGGGTGTGCCGTGGCCATCGCGGCGGGTCGGACCGAGCAGGCGATGACGCTGCTGGAACAGGGCCGGGCCGTACTGATGTCCCAGGACCTGGAGGCCCGCACCGACGTCTCGCACCTGGCCGAGGTCCTCCCCGAGGAGGCCACCCGATTCGCCGCCGTCAGCGAACGCATGCTGCGTGCGGAGAGCGGCAGCGCGGGTGAGGAGTCCGCGCGGGTGCGCGAACAGCACGCCGTGGCCAAGGAGTGGGAGCGGCTGCTGACGGACATCCGGGCACACCCCGCGTTCAAGCGGTTCCTGCTGCCGCCGACCGAGCAGCAGCTACTGGAGGAGGCCGCACAGGGCCCGATCGTCATGATCAACATCGACCCGCTGCGCTGTGACGCCCTCGTGGCCACACGACAGGGCGTCAGGCACGTACCGCTCGATGTGACGGAAGGGCGACTCGCGGACACTGCGCAGGAGTTCCTGGACGCGGTCGGCACGGACCGGGACTCGCCGCAGGAGCAGGAGCAGGCGCGCGAAGTCATCTTCGGCACGCTGGAATGGCTGTGGGACACCGTCGCCGAACCGGTCCTCGACGCCGCGGGTCTCACCGCGCCGCTCCCCCAGGACACGCCCCGGCAGGCCGTCCCACGGCTGTGGTGGTCGGCCTCCGGCCCTCTGGCCCATCTGCCGCTGCACGCCGCCGGGTACCAGCGCAAGAGCCAGCTCGCCGAGCGGCGATCGGTACTGGACCGGGTCGCCTCCTCCTACACCCCCAGCGTCAGGGCGCTGCGCCACGCCCGCCAGGCCGCGGCGCGCGGAAGGGCGGGAGGCTCGTACCTCGCTGTGGCACAGCCGACCGGAGGCGGCAAGGGTGCCGGGGCATCCGCCAGGGAAGTAGCTTCGGTCGCACAGGTGCTGACGGGGCTGCGCACCCTGGACGGCCCCGACGCGACCCCGGCTCGGGTGCTCGCCGAACTGCCCGCGGCCGCCCTGGTGCATTTCGCCTGCCACGGTGTGAGCGACGCGGAGAATCCGGCCGCGAGCCGTCTGTCGCTCACGGGCGGCCCGCTCAGCGTCGCCGAGATCTCCCGGCAGCGACTGCCGCACGCGCAGCTGGCCATGCTCCTCGCCTGCCACACCGCCCGCACCGACCGGCTGCCCGACGAAGCGATCCACTTGGCGTCGGCCTTCCAGGTGGCGGGCTATCCGCAGGTGATCGGCGCCCTGTGGGAAGCCGCCGACCCGGCATCGGCCCGTCTGACCGACCAGTTCTACTGCTCCGTCAGGGGCTACGGATCCGGCGTCGACGTACGCCACGCGAGCCGTGCCCTGCACGAGATCGTGCACGGCCTGCGGACCCGCTACGCCAAGTCCCCCGCCGTGTGGGCGCCGTACGTGCACACGGGCTGCTGAGGAGCGGCCGGTGGTCTCCCGGCCGGACGCCCACGCGCTGTACGAGGAAGGCGTCGCACTTCTGGAGGACGCCCGGAAGCGGCGTGACGAACGGCTGTTGTCGCGCGCCATCGGGCTGCTGGAGCGCTGCGCGGACGCCACGGTGGCCGCGCAGACGCGTGTCGCCGCGCTGTCGGCCCTGGACATGGCGTTGAAGACCCGTTACGCCTGGACCGGAGAGCTCGACCACCTGCGGGGCGCGACGGAGGCCGGCCGGGCGGCGCTCGACGTCCGTGGTGATGACCGTCCGGACCGGGCGGTGGCCATGGTGAACCTCGCCGACTCATTGCGCGTGCTGGCCGAACGAACCGGTGACGACGCCGCGTTGGACGAGGCCGTACGACTCGGTGAGGCCGTGGACGCCCAGGGCCACACCGATCCGGGGCTGCGCGTCGTGACGCTGAACAATCTCGGGCTGTGCCTGCGCGTGCGGTTCGAGGCCGGCGGCGACCTCGCGGACATCCGGCGCGCGGCCGTCGTCGGACAGCGGGCCGTGGACGCGATGCCGGACGGGTACGCCGATGCAGCGTCCGTGCTGTCGAACCTGGCGGGCGCCCACCAGACGTGGTTCGAGCGCACCCACGAACGCTCCGCCCTGGACCGGGCCGTGGACCTGGGCCGCCGAGCGGCGAAGGCCGCGCCCGACGGGCATCCGTCGCGGGCGAGCATCCTGTCGAACCTGGGGACCGCGTTGCAGATCCGCTGCGAGACCACCGGTGACAGCGCGGATCTGCAGGAGGCCATCGAGGTCGGCGGCGCCGCCGTGGAGACCACGGCGGCGCACGACCCCGCATTGCCGGTCCGGCTCACCAACCTCGGTACCGCCCACGTGACCCGCTTCGGCATCAGCGGCGATCCCAGGGACCTCGACGAGGCCGTCCGGGTACTGGAACGGGCGATCGCGGACACCGACGACGACGATCCCGCCCTGGCGGGCCGGCTCGCCAACCTGTGCGTGGCGGCCCGGCTGCGTTTCGAGGAGGGCGGGGCCGCGTCCGACCTCGACCTGTCCGTGACCGCCGGACGAAGGGCCGTTCGGGAGTGCCGGTCGGACCGTCAGCGTCTGGCCGGGCACCTGTCCAACCTCGGTGCGGCGCTGCGGGCACGGTTCCGGCTGCGCCAGGACCCCGCCGACGCGGAGGAGTCCGCAGCGGTCTTCGAACAGGCCCTGGACGGGAGCCCCACCGACCACCCGCAGCGTGCGGTCTTCCTGTCCAATCTCGGCGGAGTCCTGTACGAACACGCCGAGCTCGGCAGCCCAACGGCACCGGCGGACCACAGGGCTCGTGCGGTGAGCGCCTTCCGGGAGGCAGCCGAGATGCCCACCGCGCGGACCCGGGTGCGGGTGGCGACCGGCACGGCCTGGGGTCGGGTCGCGGCCGAGCTCGGCGACTGGAGGACCGCTGTCGAGGGCCTGGAACTGGCCGTCGGACAATTGGGCCTGCGCGCCCCCAGGGAACTGGGCAGGGAAGACCAGGAGCGGGAACTGGCCGAGCACGCCGCCCTCGCCTCCGACGCGGCCGCCTGCGCCGTCCGCCTCGGTGACCTCCCACGGGCGGTGACCCTGCTGGAACAGGGACGCGGCATCCTGCTCGGGCAGTCGCTGGACACCCGCGCCGACCTCACGGCCCTGCGCCGCCGCGACGCCGGCCTCGCCGACCGATTCGACGAGGTGTGCCGCGGCCTGGACAGCCCGGTGCCCGACCTGGGGCGTGCCGATGCCGGTCAGGAACGCAGGGAACTGGCCGACGCGTACGTCTCGGTCCTGCGGGCGATCCATGCGCTACCGGGCTTCGAGACCTTCCTCGCTCCGCCCGCCTTCGGCGAGTTGGTACCGCCGCCGGGCACCGGGCCCGCGATCCTGGTCAACGTGAGCGAACTGGGCTCGGACGCACTGATCGTTCACGGTGACGGCCCGTCCCTCGTCCCCTTGCCGCTCGCGACACCGGAAGCGGTGCGCACCCAGGTATCGGTACTCCTCACCGCCCTTGAGGCCATCGCGGACGAGGACACTCCCGACCGCGACGCACGGGAGAGGGAGGAGCGGCGCGTCCGGGGTGTGCTCGGCTGGTTGTGGGACGCGGTGACGGGGCCGGTACTGCGTCACCTCGATGTGGCGGCGACCGCTGATCCCGGCCGGCGGCCCCGTGTCTGGTGGATCCCCACCGGTCTGCTGTCCTTCCTGCCGTTGCACGCGGCGGAGCGGTTGCACACGGACGGGCACTCGTACGAGGGCGGAGCGCTCGACCGTGTGGTGTCCTCCTACAGCCCGACCTTGCGCAGCCTGTCGTTCGCCAGACGCCCGCAGCCGCCGGGGCGCGACCGTCTACTGGTCGTCTCCGCGGCGACCGTGCCGGGCCATGCGGTGCTGCCCGCCACCCGTCGGGAGGCCGCACGTCTGGACCGCCTGCCGGTGGCCAAGACGCTGCTGACCCTGGAGACGGCCACGCGGGACCGGGTTCTCGCCGCCCTGGCGGACCACAGCTGGGCGCATTTCGTGTGCCACGCCACCACCGACACCGCCTACCCGTCGCGCAGCGCCCTGGTCCTGCGTGACCACGGCGAGGCGCCGCTGCGGGTGTCGGACATCGCTGCGGCACGGCCGGCCGGTGCCAAGGTCGCCTATCTGTCGGCCTGTTCGACGGCGCAGGGTGCGGCGCTGCTCCCGGACGAGGGCATCCACATCACCTCGGCGTTCCACCTGGCGGGCTACCGGCAGGTGGTGGGCACACTGTGGCCGATCGACGACCATCCGGCCGGCCGGATCACCCGTGACTTCTACGAAGGGGTCGTCGTTGCCGAGGGGCTTTCGGCCGAGGCTGCCGCATCCGCACTGCACTCGGCGGTGCACCGTGCACGGAGGCGGACGCCCGGCCACCCGAGCGTATGGGCCGCGCACGTCCACGTCGGCGCCTGACGCCCGACAGCACCCCGGGGGGTCATTCCGGGACCCACAGCCAGGCGTGCTGTCGGAACTCCTTGACCTCGACCGCGCGCCGCTCGAACTGCCGCGCGTCCAGCCCCGGGTACCCCTCGCCTATGACGTACGCGTACAACTGCTCGGAGACCAGTACGGCGAGGTCGGTGTCGGGGTGATCGGCCAGGGCGCCACGCAGTACCGCGCTGTTCAGCAGTCGGCTGACCTCCACGATCGTGGACCCGGCGAAGCCGAGCGCGGCGAGCCCGACCGGCCCGAAGGCCGTGGCCATGCGCAGCCGCATCCGGTCGCGGAAGCGGGCGTTGTCCGCCACGAGGTGTGCTTGCCAGGAGAGGAGCAGTCTGGGAAGCGCCCGGTGCAGTTCCACCTCCACCGGAAGGAAGACGTTCATCCCGTCCCCGGTGTCCTGGTGGTCGGTCTCGTCCAGGCGATAGCCCATGTCATCGAGAACCTCCCGCACCAAGGCGGCGAGTCGCTCTTGCAAGCTCGCCTTCTCGGGGGAGGTACGACTGCTGTAGCGCTCGATGTCCACGGCGAAGCCCATACGCAGGCTGATGCGATCCGGTGCACCCCGGTGTGCGGTGGACGGGGACTCGGGTCGGCGGGTGCGGTCCGCATCGGGTGGGGCAGGAAGCTCCGGCTGTGCCCGCTCCGCATCGGTGGGACCTTGCTGGGCCAGTCGCCCGAACTCCCGGGCCACCTCTCGCGTTGCCTCCAAGTACTCGGCGTCGTCACTCAGTTGGCTGGCCAGCCACTCGGCGAGCCGCCGGTCGCTGCCGAACGGCTCGGCGAGCGCTGTGGTCATGTTGTCCACGGCGATCTCCACGGTTCGCCGCATGGTGCGCACGTCCCTGAGAGCGGACGCCAGGTCGGCTTCGTCCAGCCGCAGCCGGGCGAGGGCGGCGTAAGCGGTCGAGCCTCGCTCCAGCGCGGTCCGCACCTGCGCCACGTGGTCGTTCACCCTGTCGATGAGCCGCTTGAGCTGCTCGCCGTCTCCCCGTACCCGGGCCTGGTAGCGGAGTTTCGCCGCATGCATCAGATAGCGGGCCAGCGGCGGCATGGCCGGGTCGCCCTGGCTCCAGGTCCAAGCACTCAGTTCGGCGTCCTGGTCCCCAGGCGCGATCACTACGACGCGCCGCTCGGCCTGCCCGTCGTCGGGCGACACCTCCCACACGGCCAACCCGTCCCCGGTCGTCCAGCCCCGCTGCCACCAGTACGGAACGTGGTCGGCACCGGGCAGCACCGCGCGTACGTCGTGTGCGATCACATCGAGCGACGGGATCGACCGGTCGCCGAACTTCGCCTGGCAGACGCGTACGATGCCGAACAGCGCGTCCGTGCCGCCCGTTGCCAGCTCGTTCCACCACCGGTCGAACTCGACCCAGCCAGGCGGCGACGCGGAGCCGATGCGCAGGCGACGGGACCGGGTGTCCAACGGAGCGGCGAACACCATCGACAGGTTCACCACATCGTGCTCGCGGCGCACGACGGCCTGGTAGTCGGCCGCCCGGTCCTGGATCGCGGCCACGGGCCGTCCCGGTGTCAGCATGTTGGCGCCAGGCGGCAGGCCGGTCGGCAGGCCGGTGCTCGGGACCTCGTCGACCATGCCCAGTCCGTCCCGGCACCGGTTCCAGATGCCGTGGATCTGCCGGTAGGCGGCCTCCGCGTACGGGCCGTCTGTCGGTGCGAAGACGTGGACCACGACTTCCTGGTCAGTCAGTGGACGTACCGGCTCCGTCACCGTCGCCTCCCGGCCCGTCCGTGGAGGCGTCGGCCCGCTCCTCCTGCCGCTGCCGTTCCGGCTGCTGACCGAGTGTGTGTACCAGATGGTTGGCCCGGTCCCGGGTCCGCTCCGGTACCGGGATCAGCGATGTGCCGCCGATCCTGGTGACCCGCACCGGCCCGGTCAGTTCCAGCTCGGCGGTCGCCTCGCGCAGCGCGTCGCCGTCCCCCTGGGCGAGGGCGTCGGCGAGCGAGCCGACGATCGAGTCGACCCGCTCCCAGCGCTGCGGAGCGAGTTCCCACTCGATCAGATCTTTCAGGACATCGACGGCGTCGTCGCGCGCCTCGTCGTCGATCGGAACCTCACCGGGCATGTATGCCCCCCTTCCGCCGAACGCGTCGGCGTTCGCTCACTGTAGCTTCCTCATGACGCTGTGTCCGCTGCGTCGCGACTCTCCCCGCTCCGTGCGGTGATGGCATCTCCGGCGCCCACCACGACGAAGGCGGCCCAGGTCCAAGGGGAGCCGTACACCTGCGGGTGGCTGCGACGGACCTGGCGCTTGGCCGCGCCCAGCGCGACCGCGGGCGAGTCGCCGTGCCGCAGATGCCGGTGGAAGGCACGCATCAGACGGCGGGTGGGGGTGTCCGGTACGGGCCACAGGCTGACGACCAGACAGCGCGCACCGGCGTGGAAGAGCGCGCGGCTCATGCCGAGCAGCCCCTCCCCCGCGTGCATCCGACCGAGCGCGGTCTCGCACCCGGAACAGACCACCACCTCGGCGTCCAGGCCGAGTCCGAACATCTCGTACACCCTCATTACGTCGTCGTCGGCGACGTCCAGTACGCCGGCTGCGTCGGAATCGGCGCCGGTGGGCGGCTCGGCCGGGCCGCCGTCCGCATCAGGGGCTTTCCGCGCAGTGGGTCCGCCCAGGAGCAGGCCGGAGAACATCGGCTCGGTGTCGTCCAGCACCCCATGGGTGGCGAAGTGCACCACCGCGGCCCCGGCACTCCACCGGCGAACCGCCTCGCGATCCACCTCGGTGCCGGTCAGCGCCACCGCCCCGGGGCCGTGGTCCCCGGCGATCAACTCGACTTCGCGCGATCCCGGCAACGGGGAACCGGCGTCGGCCGGCCCGTCCGCGGCGCGCGAGCCGGTGACGCCGAACCCCGCGAAGGGCCGGGACCAGCCGCCGTCGGGCCGGGCGGGCGAAGAACGAAGTGCACCGAGCACAGTGGCGGAGGGAGCGTACGACACCACGTGCCCGTCGGCGAGCAGCCCGTCGCGCAGCGGAAGGATCTCCCACGGCAGGTGCAACAGCGGTCCTTCGGGGATCACGATGATGCGCTGCCCCGGCGGAATCCACCCCGCGACCGGGTCCAGCAGAGCACGTGCGAGGTCGGCAGCGGCGCGGTGGTCGTCGCCGCCGGGTGGCGTCCCGGCCCGGCAGCCCGCCAGCGCCCGGTCGACCAGTTCCCGCAGGCGCGCCTCGCCGAGCGGCACCCGTACCACGACATGGCCGTCGTGCCGGACCGCCCACAGCACGCTGCGCGCCACGCCCACGTGGTGGACCAGCAGGGTCGTCCCCGCGTCCACCGCCTGTCGTGTCTCGGCCAGCGTGCGGTGGTCCAGTCCGCTCAGCGCGGCGTACTGGGGGAATTCCTCACACATACGCAGCCGGAGCCTTTCCAGCCGCTCCTGCAAGGCGTGCCTGCGACCGAGCAACGTCTGCGGACCGGGGCGCGGGGCCGCGCCGCGCTCGTCCAGGACCGGCCGTCGCCGCCCCTCGTCCCGCGGGCCGACGTGCGAGCCGGTCTCCGCCTCGGCCTCGCGCAACCCGCGGTGCACCGCCAGGAGGGAGCGCTGGAGGTCCTCCTCCTCGGCGAGCAGGGCGCGCAGACCCTGCTCCGCGCCCCGGTCGGCCTCCGCACGCAGGACCGCCCCGCGGGCCACGAGGTCGGCCAGGCCGCGGACCCTGGTGCGTTCGGCGACGGAGAACGCCTGCACCACGTCCTCGGGGGAGCCGCGCTGCATGAGGGCGTGGACGAGATTGCGGAAGAGCTGGTGGTCCCGGGCGAAGCGGTCGTCCCGGGCCTGTGGCGGTCCGGCCCGCAGCCGCAGGCGTTCGGCGATGTCGACGGCCTCGGTGAAAAGCCGTACGGCGGTGTCCAGGTCGCCGTCCTCCTCGTGGAGCACGGCGAGGTTGACCAGGTCGACCACGGTCGGCTCGCCGTCGGGAAGGACACGGCGGTCCGTCTCCAGCGCGGTCCGGAAGTGAGCCGCGGCCTCCGCTCGCCGGTTGCGGCGGTGAGCGACCGTCCCGAGGTTGGTGTGTGTCACGGCGGTGTGCTGCGAGTCGGGCACCGTGGCCTGGAAAATGAGCAGCGCCTCGGTCCAGTGGCCCTCCGCCGTGGTGAGGTCGTCGTCGTGAGAGGCCAGGAATGCGAGGTTGTTGAGGTCCCGGGCGGTTTCCAGGGATCTCGGGGCGGCGGCGCGGTCGATGGCGAGGGCCCGCTCGAACGCGTGACGGGCCTGGTCGGCCTGCCCCAGGTCGACATGGACGGTGCCCAGATTGACCAGGTGGGTGGCTGTGCGTGGCGAGAGCGGCGCCCGGCGCAGGCTGACGGCGACGGCGGCCTCGGCGTACTCCAGAGCCGAGGCCGCATCGCCGCGCTCCTTGTGCACGAAGGAAATGTTGTTGAGGTCCGTGGCGGTCTCCATGGACTCCTCGCTCTGCGCCCGGTCGATGGTCAGGGCAGCGAGGTAGTGGCGCAACGCGCCTTCCAGGTCTCCGGACAGCCGTTGGACGTACCCGACGTTGAGGAGGTCGCGGGCGGTCTCCGGGGAGTCGGGGTCGGCGGCACGATGAATGGCGAGGGCGCGTTCGTAGTTCTCGCGCGCCCTGTCCAGGTCCCCGCGCTCCACCAGGACACCGGCGATCAGGCTGAGGTCGGTGGCGGCGGCGCCGGGGTCGGTTCGTTCGTCGATCTCCAGGGCCCGCCGGAAGAGGCGCAGTGCCTCGTCGTACTCCCCCGACGCGAACAGCACGGTGCCGATGTTGCTTGTGTAGGAGGCGACGGACTCGGAGGGCGCGTCGGAGACGGTCGCCTGTCCCAGGGCCTCGCGGTAGCGCCGTAACGCCTCGGTGAGGTCACCCTCGGCCTGGGCGACGGATCCCAGGTGGTTGAGGTGCCGTGCCACGCGCGGTCCCAAAGGAGTGACGGAGCACGTCAGGTCCAGGGCGCGGGTGAAATGCTCCTGGGCCTGCGGCAGTTCGGACTGACGCAGGTGCAACAGGCCGAGCATGTCGTGGACATAGGAATGAAACTCCACGAGGTCGGTGTGGGGTCCCAGGCCGTCGACGACGGCCCGTTCGGCGTACGGGAGCGCGCGTCGGTAGGCCTCGACGGCCTCGCGCTCCCGGTGGTCGGCCAGCAGATCCCGTCCTCGACGGGCGTGGTGAACAGCCGTCGACAGATGTACGCCTCCGTCCTCCGCCGCCTCGCCCGCGGGCTCGCCGACCGACTCCGTACGGTCCACCGCTCCCCCTCCTCCCGTCGCAACCCCTGCATCTGTCCCGCCCCTCGTCCCGTCCGGTCAGCCATCGCCCACGAGGACGAAGGGCGCCCAGTGGGACGGGCGTTCGGCGTAGCGGGCGTGGGTGCGGCGGCGCAGGCCAACCCGTGCGGCGAAGGCGTCGAGCTCCTGCGAGGTCGCGTCGCGCATCCAGGCCTGCGCCCGGGCCAGGGCGACCGAGGGCGGTGTCGGGGGTTCGCCCCGCTCGGGATCACCGTGCAGGTGGTAGTCGTAGATCCTGGCGACCAGCAGCGCGGTCGAACGGTCGTTGACCTCCCACAGGCTGCCGATGACGGCGGTGGCCCCGGCCTGCACCAGTCCCGCCGGCAGGCCCACCGACTCGTCCGGCAGGCGGGCCATGTCCGTCACCGCCGTCTGGCAGGCGGACGCGACGACCAGGCGCACTCCACGCAAGGCCTGTCCGTCGAGGAGGTCCCGCAGGGTGAGGTGTTCGCCGTCGGCCAGGGCCAGATGGGAGGCCAGCGGCTCCTCGGGGTCGTAGTAGCCGTGCCCGGCGAAGTGCAGGTGGGTGGCCGTCGACAGGGCCCGCAGCAATGCGTCCTTGGTGGCGGCCCGGCCGGTGAGGCAGTCGCCGGGAGTCGCGAACAGCTGGCGCACGGCGGCCAGTTCGGGTCCTGCCCAGGGCAGCGGCGGGTCGCAGGGGTGGGGTTCCGCGACGCCGAGCAGCCGCAGCGATTCTGTGGGGCCCGGTTCGGTGGTCCCGGCCCGGGCGGCGGCGAGCACCCTCGCGGACGGCACGTGGGAAACGGCGACGTCGTCGAACAGGTGTCGCGGCCGGCCGTCCACCAGGTAGCGGGAGGCATGGACGGGCAGGACACCGAGGATTCCCGTGGGCACCAGTACGGTCCGGGTGACGTCCAGCGCGCGCAGGCGTGCCGCCAGCGGTCCGACGAGCCGTGCTCCGAGCAGGTCGAGGAGCACCGTCAGGTCCTCGTCCTCCTCCAGGGACGGGTGCAGGGCCAGGCAGGTCAGGACTTCCGGCTCGCTCAGTGGGCACGGCACCGCTTCCACGACCGTCTCCGACCGCCCCGGCGGACGGCGGACGACCAGGCAGACACTGCCGTGCCGCGTGGTCGCGAGGTAGATCAACGGCAGTCCGGACGCCGTGGCCTCGTCCACTGCCGGTTCCGGAGTCGCCCGCATGAAGTCGCCGTAGGAAGGCAGCCCCCTGATCGCCTCAACTGCGGCGTTCAGTTGGGCCTGCGCGTCGGTCATCGCCGCGCGCAGCCGGCGCTGGTCCTCGGGCGACGCGGCCGTGGTACGTGGTTCCCGCTGCCGCGCCTCGACGGTACGGATGCGCCGGACGGCGTCCTGGTACGCGGTCACGGCGGCCTCGTGGTCGACGGACAGGGCGGCCAGCTCCGCACGGTCGCGCTGGAGCCGGTCGCCGAGTGCCCGAGCCCGGTGCTGCTCCAGAACGGCGGCTGCGCGCTCCGGGCGGCCGGCCCGGGCCAGGGCATGGGCGGCCTCCCGGGGCAGGTCGGCGGTCTCCGTGAGTTCGGCTTCCTTCCCGCCGGGCAGAATCGCCACCTGGTACAGCCGCTCGGCCGCGGCCAGGGCCTGTTCGTAGGCGTCGGCGGCGGAGACCCAGTTGCCGCGTTCCGCCTCCGCGTCGCCGAGGAGGCCCCAGGCGCGGCGGGCGTGACCGCTCGCGCCGGCCGCGGTGACGACCGGGACGACCTTTCGCAGGATGCCGGCCGCGTCACGGAAGCGTTCAGGGCCGCCCGGTGCGTCCTGCCATGTCATCCAGGCCCTGGCCAGTTCGGTGGCGGACTCGGCCCACTCCAGGGGAACGACGTCCGGGGTACGCACGTCGAGGCTGTGTTCCAGCAGGGCGATGGCCCGCCCCGGGTCGGGCCGGTCACCGCGGCGCAGGGTGGCGGCCAGGTTGTAACGGGCGCGCGCCGCCTCCAGCGGGTTCCCGTGCGTCTCGTACGCGCGCAGGGCCGACTCGTGGAGGGCGATGGCGGTACGGAAGTCCTCGGGGGACGGCTCGGCGCGCTGGACCAGGGTGCCGGCCAGGTTGTCGGCGATGGCGGCGTGCATCAGCGGGTCCTCGTCGGCGGGGGCCAGGTCGAGCGCCCGCCGGTACCACGTCACCGCCTCGTCCAGGGACGTCCTTCCCTCTTCGTCCCTCACGGCCGCGTTGGCCAGGGCGTCGGCGACGGCGGTGGCGGCGTTCGCCATGTCATGGCGCTGCCCGAGTTGCTCGGACAGGTCGAAGGCGGCCCGCGCGTGGCGCAACGCGGTGCTGTGGTTGCCGTCGTGATCCCCCCGCACCCGCATGCGGTAGCAGCGGCTGAGGTTGGTCAGGGCCGCGACCCGTTGGCGCGGGCCCAGTTCACGCATGTTCAGGGCCTGTTCCAGCTGGCGGCGCCCCAGTTCGAGGGAGTCGGGGTCGGCTGCCAGGGCCGGATCGGACAGGACGAGGCCCACGTTGTTCTGTACGGCGGCCCAGCGGTCCGGATGGTCGCTTCTGGTGAACACCGTCAGGGCGGCGGTGTGGCGGGCCAGCGCTCGGCGCAGGTTGCGTACCCGGTCGTGCGGGTATTCCCAGTAGGCGTTGGCCAGGTTGACCATGGTCGCCGCCCACTCCACAGGGGCTGTGCGGCGCCGGTAGTGGGTGAGAGCCGCGCGGAATGCACCCTGCGCACGGTCGATGTTGTCGCCCTTGTCGCCCAGGCGGCGGGCCCGCCAGACCGACCCCAGGAACGTCTGTGTCGCCGCCCATTTGTCGCGCGCCTCGGGCCGGTCGAGCAACCGCAGCGCGTCCTCGGCGAGCCGGATGGCCCGTTCGTGGTCGGGCTCGCCGGTGTCGGCCGCGTACAACCGGGCCAACTCGGCCAGGTGGAGTCCGTGTACGGCGGGGAAGCGATCGGCAGGCACCACATCGAGGAGCCGCTGCAGAAGGGGCTCGCGTCGCTCCGGCCGATCCGTTGTCAGCAGCCGCAGCAGCAGATCGGGAAGCTCGGCAGGCAGCCGGTCGGCGGTGTCCCCGGCGACCCGACTGGTCTCCGCCCAGTCGATACGGCGCCAGTCGGCAAGCGCTCCGTCCGGTCGGCGCGCGAGATGGTCCAGCGCGGCGTCCATCACCCCGGCCCTCTCGTCCGCCTTCGCCAGATGGTCCCGGACGGCATCCATGGCCTCAGAACTCCCAGTCCCCTCACTCTCGTTGACAAGGTCCCTCTCCTCGACCAGGTCACGCAGCGCGGACGCCATGGCCTGTACGTCTTCGGAACCACCTTCCGACAGCAGGCCGTGCCGCGCGGCTTCCGAGTTCTCCGCGTCCCCGGTGTCACCCGGTCCGACCTCGCTCTCGTGCCCGACCGTGTTCTCGTGTCCGACTGCGGCACGGTCGCCGATCAGTACGTCGACGGTGTCGCGTTGGCGGATCAGCATCTGGAGCGCGAGCCCTCCCAGCAGCGCGGGATACCGGGAGACCGCCGCTGTGCGATCTTCCTCTGTCCGTGCGGCCAGCAGCGCCGACAAGGCCTCCTCCGCCTCCACGACCGCGTGCAACTGCTCGATCTCCCGCACCGTCGCGTCGCCGGACGCCCGCGCCCTGTCCAGGGCCCGTTCGGCGGCAGCCCGCGCGCCCGACGTTTTCCCCTCACGCCGGTGGAGCAGGGCGGCGGTGTGCAGTGCTTCCACCGCCTCGTGCACGGCCCCCACCGCGTCGAAGAGCCGCACGGCGTCGTCGAGCGAGCGCAACGCGTCCTCGTTCGCATGGCGTTCGGCCTCGGCCGCCGCGATCAGCCGCAGCGCCCGGGCTTCCTGTACGTGGTCCCCGATGTCATGGAACAACGTCCGGGCCCGGCGAGCGTAGCTCTCGGCCTCGACGGGTGCCCCGAGTTGGTGCAACAGGGGCGCCAGATCCCCCAGTGTGCGAGCCTCCCCGGCGATGTGCCCCGCGCTCCGGTAGGCGAGCACGGCCTGTTGCAACAACTCGGTGGCCTCCGGCAGATCACCATGGTGATGGCGCAGCTGCCCCAGGTGGGCCAGCGCCGCCGCACGGGCTCGCCGGTCACCCGACTCGGTGGCCAGTTCCTCGGCTCGGCGGAACGCCTCCTTCGCCTCGGTATCACGTTCCATCCGCTGCAGCGCGGCGCCGAGGCTCTGCGACAGGTCCACCCGGTCTGCCATGGAATCCAGGCGGACGGCGGCATCGAGGCCCAGACGGCTCGTGTCGGCCGTGCCCTTCCAGTCGTGGACCGCCACCAGGAACGGGATCAACTGCCGGATGACGTCCAGGACGCCTTCATCGTTCCCGTCATCGGCCAACGCCGCGAGAACTGTGGACAGTTCAGGCCAAGCCGCGCGAAACCATGTCAGCGACTCCTGCCGCTCACCGTCGGGGCCGGCCGGTCGGGTCAGTGCGGCGAACATCCGCGGCAGCGTGTCCAATTCGGGAGATCGGCCCTTGCCCACCGCTACCCCAGCGTCTCGGCCGCGCTGAGAATCGCCGCCACCGCCACGGCCGTCAGGGCGAACAACAGCAACACGATGCTGCGGCCGACCCATCGGTACTTGCGTCGGGCCACGAGCGCGTTGGCCCAGACCTGGTCGGCGACAGCAGCGACCAACGCGTCCTCGTCCCGCAGCAATTCACTCAACCGGTCGCGGTAGTCGGCATGACTCGTGGGGTGCTCGCGGCCTATGTGGTCGTAGAACAACAGACTGGTGGGCTCGGTGCCGCCGGAGAGCCGTTGCCTGGGCCACAGCACCAGGCCGGCGGTGAGCCCGGCCGCCACCGTACAGACGGCGGACACCACAGCCGCAGCGGCGAACCAAGGCGAGTGGTCCCACCGGTCCCCGCCACCAGCGACCAGGCTGTACAGGACACCACCGACCACTCCGGCCGCCGCCATGATCGTGGCGGCCTTGGTCTCCGCGTGTTTGGTCCAGTCCCGGATGACCTCCAGGACCCGCCAAGCGTTCTCCGGCCCCGTCTGCTGCTGCCCAACGGCCATCGCCGTCATACATTCCCGTGCCATCGCTCGGCTCCCCTCCGCGGATCGGCTCCAGGCAGGCGGCTGGGAAGTCCGGCGCCACGCGTCGGCTGCCCGCTCCGCTCGGCAGCACCCTTCCCCTGGAGGCAGGTGTGCGCGCCCCACCTATCGTTTCCAGCAGATGACTGATTCATACCCTTGGGGCCATGTGGGGCTGTTGCGACAGGATGACCGGTTGTGCGCCGAGGTGTATCCGCAGGGTCGCGAGCTTCCGGAGCCTTGGCCCGGCAGCGGGTCCGACGACGTCGTGGTGATCCGCTGCCCGCCGGGCACAGGCGTCGCCCGGTGTCCGTCGACGACGAGCAGCCGGCCCGGCCAACAGGGCCACCAGACGGCCCTCAGCCCGGAAGACAGACAGGGAACGGACCGGAGCAGCATGTCGTCGATGCCGCCACGGCCGTCCCCTCACGGCGCGCCGTCGAACCACCCGTGGACACCGGGTGTCACGACAATCCGAGCCGGACCACGGTGTACCTCGATGTACCGCGACGGATTCAGAGCCCGTCCGGGTCCGCCCGGTCCAGGGCCGGGCGCGGGGCCGGGCCCGTCGTCATCAGGGCGTCCGCGGCCGCCGTGTCCGTCACCAGGCTGGTGACGAGGCCGGAGCGCAGCACGGCGTCGATGGCGCCCGACTTGCGCTGCCCGCCGGCGATCGCGACGACCTCGGGGATGCGCCGCAGCCGGTCGGCCTCGACGGTGATGCACCGCTCCCCCAGGTCGCGCCCGACGCGGCGGCCCTCGACGTCGAAGAGGTGCGCGGACATCTCGGCCTCGACCCCGAGGGAGGCGTAGTGGGCGCGCTCCTCCTCGGTGAGCATGTCGTGCACCGTCGAGATCCCGGCCTCCCAGGACCCGATGGACACGCAGGCCACGGTGACCTTGTCGAAGTACTCGAAGGCGCGGGCGATCCCCGTCTGGCTGCGCAGCGCGGCGGCCGTGGCCGCGTCGGGCAGCAGCATGGGCGCGTAGATGGGGTGGGCGTCGCCGCCGGAGACCTGGGCGGCCCGGCGGACGGCCTCGACCGAGCCGCGCTCGGCCGTCCCCGCGTCGTAGACACCCGTCAGCTGCACCACCGTGCACGGCGGCAGCCGGTCGAGCGCCGCGGCCATGTGGATCGTGGAGCGCCCCCAGGCGAGGCCGAGCACGTCGCCCTCGGCGACGAGCTCTCCGAGCAGATCGGCGGCCACCTCGCCGAGGTTCTCCGGGTCGGGCGACTCCTCGGCCTCGGCCGGGGACTCGACGACGACGGCGTGCCGCAGGCCGTAGCGGGCGCGCAGTGCGTCGGAGCGCTCCGCGTCCAGCTCTGCGGGGACGCGGATCTCGATCCTCACGAGATCCCGTTCGAGGGCCGTCTCCAGGACCCGGGCCACCTTGAAGCGGCTGACGCCGAACTCCTCGGCGATCTGGATCTTGGACTTGCCCTCCAGATAGAAGCGGCGGGCCATGGCCGCCGCCTGCACCAGCTCGGCGGGTCCCATCCGCATGGCTGAACGGCCCGCCGACATACCCGACACGGGGATCTCCTCACTGCTGTGCACACTCTGGTCTCGCCGTTCATCCTTGCAGATCCGGCGTACTTGATCAGCCCTGTGGGGCGGCGTTCACGTTCCCTTGGTTCAGTGGTCGCACGCCCATGCTGCCTGGGCCGTCGCCTCCTCGGCCTGCGTGCGCAATGCACGTACCGCCTGGGCGGGGTCGGCGGCCCCGTAGACGGCCGAGCCGGCGACGAAGACGTCGGCCCCCGCCTCGGCGCAGCGCTCGATGGTGGACGCGGAGACCCCGCCGTCGACCTGCAGCCACAGCTCCAGGCCGTGCTTGCCGATCAGCTCACGGGTGCGGCGGATCTTCGGCAGCATGATGTCGAGGAACGCCTGGCCGCCGAAGCCCGGCTCGACGGTCATGATCAGCAGCATGTCGAGCTCGGGGAGCAGGTCCTCGTACGGCTCGATCGGCGTCGCGGGCTTGAGCGCCATGGAGGCGCGGGCGCCCTTGGCGCGGATCTCGCGGGCGAGACGGACGGGCGCCGCCGCGGCCTCGGCGTGGAAGGTGACGGAACCGGCCCCCGCCTCCACGTACTGCGGTGCCCACCGATCGGCGTCCTCGATCATCAGATGGCAGTCCAGCGGGGTGTCCGTCGCCCGCGCGAGGGCCTCTACGACCGGCACGCCGAGCGTGAGGTTCGGGACGAAGTGGTTGTCCATCACGTCGACGTGCAGCCAGTCGGCGCCCTCCACCGCCCGTGCCTCCTCGGCAAGGCGGGCGAAGTCGGCGGACAGGATGCTGGGGTTGATCTGCGCGGCCATGCCCCAAGCCTGCCATGCCCGGCGCCGGTTGCCCTCCCCGGTCCCGCCGCGGGCCGTCCGGCGGGGACCGGACCGGTCCGGGGGCTGCGCCGGCCGGACGGGCCGTGCCATCCTTGTCGGCCCACCGGCTCCATGAGCGGCTACGGGGATGGCCATGACGGACACACAGGGAAAGCGACGGCGGGGTGTCGGCCGGCTGGTCTGCGGCCGCCGGTCCAAGTGGCTCGTGGTGGGGCTGTGGCTGGTGCTGCTCGTGGTGACGGCGCCCTTCGCCCAGAAGCTCGCCGACGCCCAGGACAACGACGCGGCCTCCTGGCTGCCGGGGTCGGCCGAGTCCACCCAGGTCCTGGAGGCCTCCGAGGGGTTCCGGCCGGAGCAGATCCCCGCGATCGTCGTCTACGCCCGCGCGGACGGCCTCACGGCACGGGACCGGGTGCGCATCGCCGAGGACGTACGGGAGCTGGCGGAGCTGCGCGAGCAGGGCATCCGCGGCGCGGAGACCCGGGGCCCCGTGTTCGACCGCAGGCCGGACCCGCGGGCGGCCCAGGTCCTCGTGCCGATCACCATGGACGAGAAGGGGTGGGAGCGCATCGCGCCGGCGGTCGACGCGATCCGCGAGGACGTCGGGAAGGGCGGCGACGGCCTCGCCGTGCACATCACCGGCCCGGGCGGCACGTCCGCCGACTTCTCCGAGGCCTTCGAGGGCATCGACTCCACCCTGCTGTTCTCGGCGATGGCCGTCGTGGTGGTGACGCTGCTGATCACCTACCGCAGCCCGACCCTGCTGGTGGTCCCGCTGCTCGGCGTGGTCGCCGCGCTGTTCACCGCGCAGGCGCTGATCTACCTGCTCGCGGAGCACGCGGGGCTGACCGTCAACGGCCAGAGCGCGGGCATCCTCACGGTGCTCGTCTTCGGCGCGGGGACGGACTACGCCCTGCTCCTGGTCGCCCGCTACCGGGAGGAGCTGCGCCGCCACGAGGACCGCCACGAGGCGATGGAGCTGGCCCTGCACCGGGCGGGCCCGGCCGTGATCGCGTCCGGCGCCACCGTCGTGCTGAGCATGCTGGTGCTGCTCGCCGCCGAGATGAACTCGACGCGGGGGCTCGGCCCGGTCGCCGCCATCGGCGTGGCCGTGGCGCTGGTCGCGATGCTGACGCTCTTCCCGGCCCTGCTGGTGATCTTCGGCCGCTGGATCTTCTGGCCGGTGACCCCCCGGTTCGGTTCCCAGGACCCGAGCGAGCTCGGGGTCTGGGCGCGGATGGGCAGCCGCTTCTCGCACCGTCCGCGGCTGGTGTGGGCGGTCACAGCGGCGACGCTCGCGTTCCTGTCCCTGGGTCTCCTGCAGCTGCGCGCGGAGGGGATCAGCAACGCCGACTCCTTCACCGACAAGCCCGACTCGATCGTCGGCCAGGAGGTGTCCGCGCGGTACTTCCCGGCGGGCAGCGGCGACCCGCTGGTCGTCATCGGCGACCGCGCGCAGGCCCTGGATGTGCGCCGGGCCGTCGCGGACACCCCCGGTGTCGTACCGCGCTCCCTCGGCCGGCCGCCCGGCACGAAGGCGCAGGACGACGGCAAGGTCCTCTTCGAGGCGACCATGACCGCGCCCGCGGACAGCGAGGCGGCGAAGCGGACCGTGGAGCGGGTGCGGGACGCCGTGCACGCGGTGCCGGACGCGGACGCGCAGGTGGGCGGCGGCACGGCCGCCCTGCTCGACATGGACCGGGCGACGACCCGCGACAACCTCGTGATCATCCCGCTGGTGCTGGTCGTGGTGCTGCTGATCCTGTGCGTCCTGCTGCGCGCGCTGGTCGCCCCGCTGCTGCTGATCGGCACGGTGGTGCTGTCCTTCGCCACCGCGCTGGGCATCAGCGCGCTCGCGTTCCGGCACGTCTTCGACTACGCGGGCGAGTCGACGGACTTCCCGCTCTTCGTCTTCGTCTTCCTGGTGGCCCTGGGCATCGACTACAACATCTTCCTCACCACCCGCATCCGCGAGGAGGCCGCCCGCCAGGGCACGCGCACGGGGGTGGTCACCGCGCTGGCCGCCACCGGCGCGGTCATCACGTCGGCGGGCCTGGTCCTCGCGGGCACCTTCGCCGCCCTCGGCACGCTCCCGATGGTGGCCTTCGCCGAGATCGGTTTCGCGGTGGCCCTGGGCGTCCTCCTCGACACGTTCGTCGTGCGCTCGGTCCTCGTGACGTCGTTGTTCCTGGACGTCGGCCCGAAGGTGTGGTGGCCGCACCGGCTGTCGCACACGGACGGCGCAACGGGCGGCGGGACGGACGGCGCCGGGGATCCGGGCCGCCCGCCGGACCCGGGCCCTGACCAGGCGACGGCCGCCGCGGAGTCACCGGCACGGCACGGCGGCCCGCCGGAGTAGCCGTTCCGCGGGCAGCCGGCCGGTCAGTCGGCCGGTCAGCCGGTCGATCGGTGAGCCCGTCGGTCAGCCGGTGCGGCGGATCAGGGCCAGGTACATCGCGTCCGTGCCGTGCAGGTGCGGCCAGAGCTGGATGTCCGGGCCGTCGCCGAGGGCCGGGACGTCCGGCAGGAGCGGGCGGGCGTCGAGGAGTTCGGCGGCCTGCTCCTTGAGCACGTCGTCGACCACGGCCCGGGTCTCGGCGAGGTGCGGCGAGCAGGTGGCGTACCCGACGACACCGCCGACCCGCACCGAGTCGAGCGCGGTGCGCAGCAGCCCGCGCTGCAGCGGCGCGAACCCGTCCAGGTCGGAAGGCCGCCGCCGCCAGCGGGCCTCGGGCCGCCGCCTCAGGGCACCGAGCCCCGTGCAGGGCACGTCCATCAGGACGCGGTCGAAGGTCCCCGGGCGCCACGGCGGCCGCGTCCCGTCGGCGGCGATCACCTGGTACGGCCCGGGGTTCCCGGCGAGCGCCTTCGCCACCAGCCCGGCCCGGTGCGGCTGCTTCTCGGAGGCGAGCAGCACGGCCCCGCGCTGCGCGGCGAGGCCGGCGAGCATCGCGGCCTTGCCGCCGGGCCCCGCGCACCCGTCGAGCCAGGCCCGGTCGGGCCCGTCCAGGGGCGCGTTGGCGAGCGCGAGCGCCACGAGCTGGCTGCCCTCGTCCTGGACGCCGGCGCGCCCTTCGCGCACGGCGTCGATCGCCCCCGGCTCACCGCCCTCGGAGAGCCGCACGGCGTACGGCGACCAGCGTCCCGGCAGCGCCGTCTCCTCGCCGAGCGCGCCGAGGAGCTCGTCGGCGGTGGAGCGGCCGGGGCGGGCGACCAGGGTCACCTCGGGCCGTTCGTTGTCGGCCTCCAGCAGGTCCTCGATGCCGGCGCGCCCGCCGCCCAGCGAGTCCCACAGCGCGGAGACGATCCACCGCGGATGCGAGTGGACGACGGCGAGGTGGTCCTCGGCGTCCTCCTCGTAGGGCGGGGCGACCTGCTCGATCCAGGCGTCCAGCTCCTGCCGCGAGATCTTGCGCAGGACGGCGTTGACGAACTTCGCCCGCCCGTCGCCGAGCACGATCCGCGCGAGGTCGACGGTCGCCGACACGGCGGCGTGGGTCGGGATGCGCGTGCCGAGCAACTGGTGGGCGCCCAGGCTCAGCACGTCAAGGACCGGCGGGTCGACCTCGCGCAGCGGCCGGTCCACGCAGGCCGCGATGATCGCGTCGTACGTGCCCTGCCGGCGCAGCGTCCCGTACACCAGCTCGGTGGCCAGGGCCGCGTCCCGCCCGTCGAAGTCGCCGTTCTCGCGCGCCTTGCGCAGCAGCGGCGGCAGGACGAGGTTCGCGTACGCGTCCCGCTCATCCACCGCCCGCAACGCATCGAAGGCGAGCATCCGCACGGGGTCCTTCTTCGGACGGCGGTACGGCTTGCTCTGCTGACGACCCCGACGAGGCTGCTCACTCACGAAAAAGGTGCTCCGGCTCAGTGGAAGAGATACCCCCCAAGGTTACGTCGCACGATGTCCGCCGCGCTCCCGCAGGGGGCGCCCCGATAGGGGCGCGGGGAACTGCGCGACCACACCGGCCGGACCCGAACCCCGCCCAGCCGCCCGCAGGGCACCCGTCAGGCCCCGACCACCTCGCCCGACCCGATCCGGACCCCCCGGGCCCAGTCCGCGGCCCGCATCGGCTTCTTCCCCTGCGCCTGCACCCACAGCAGCTCGATCGCGTACGACCCGGTCCCCACGTGCACGCTGTTCTTGCCGACCGCCAGCGCCCCCGGCGCCAGATCCGTCCGCTCGGGAACGGGCACGGCCTGGATCAGCTTCAGCCGCTCCCCGCGGAACACGGTCCACGCCCCGGGCGCGGGCGTGCAGCCCCGGACGACCCGGTCGACGCGCAGCGCCGGCGCGCTCCAGTCCACCCGCGCGTCCTCGACGGTGATCTTCGGCGCCAGGGTGACCCCGTCGGCCGGCTGCGGCACCGCCTTCAGCGTGCCGTCCTCGATGCCGTCCATGGTCGCGGCGAGCAGCCCGGACCCGGCGAAGGCGAGCCGCGTCAGCAGGTCCCCGCTGGTGTCGGTGGGCCGCACCTCCTCGGTGACGGTCCCGTACACGGGCCCGGAGTCGAGCCCCTCCTCGATGAGGAAGGTGGAGGCGCCGGTGATCTCGTCCCCGGCCATCACCGCGTGCTGCACGGGCGCCGCCCCGCGCCAGGCGGGCAGCAGCGAGAAGTGCAGGTTGACCCACCCGTGGGCGGGGACGTCGAGCGCGACCCGCGGCAGCAGCGCGCCGTACGCCACGACGGGGCAGCAGTCCGGGGCGATCTCCCGCAGCCGCGCGAGGAAGTCCTCGTCGCGCGGCTTCGCCGGCTTGAGCACCTCGATCCCGGCGTGCTCGGCACGCTGTGCAACGGGGCTCGCGACGAGCCTGCGCCCCCGTCCGGCCGGCGCGTCGGGCCGCGTGACGACGGCGGCCACCTCGTGGCGCCCGGAGGCGATCAGGGCGTCCAGAGCGGGAACGGCGACCTCGGGGGTGCCTGCGAAGACGAGCTTCATGGGTGGCAGTCGGCCTCTCGGGCGGTGGTACGGCGGGCAGCGCACCAGTCTATGGGCCGCACCCCGGGTCCGTACGGGGGCGAGGACCGCCCCGCGTCGCAACGGGCGCCGCCCGACCGCCGGGGGCGTACGCATATGCCCCCGCGCCCCTCGTGCGTGACCACTCAGGGTGAAGCGCGTTGTCAAGAAAGAGTTGACCAAAACGGGCCGCAATCGCGGCCCGGACCTTTTCAACGCCGGTTCGAGAGGCTTGTTCATGGCCGACCACGCAACCCACGACGCCCAGGCTCGGGCCAGCCTGCACCTGCTGGTGCGGGACATCGAGCGGGTCCGCCGGCAGGTGGACGCTCTGCGCACGCTGACAGCCCAGCTGGGGAACGTCTACCGACCGCGCCGCTCAGGCCCCTCCGCGGGCTTCGTCGTCTACGGGCGTGCCCCCGCTCCGACCGTCCGTCTCGCGCAGGAGCTGCGGGACAGCGTCGAGACGCTGGTCACGGCCGCCGTGGACTTCGACCGCTCACTGGGTTTCTCGTGGGACGCGGTGGGCTCGGCCCTCGGGGTCACGAAGCAGGCGGTGCACCGCCGTTACGGCGCCCGCCGGGCGACCGCGCAGGCCGCCGCCGAGGCCGAGCGCGCGACGGAGCCCTCAGGGGCCCGCATCGCCGTCAACACCGGGATGCCCACGGTCCCGGCCGCCCGCTCGATGCCGCTGCCCATGCCGACGCAGCCCACGGCGGGGAGCCCCACCCTGCGCGAGGAGGCCAGGCCCGGCGCCTTCCCCAGCCCGCGCAACGGCTGACGCGGGCGCCCGTCCACCCCGCTCGCCCCGCGCCGGGCGCGCGTGCGCCCCCGAGACCGGAACCCTCGGGGGCGCACGCGTGGGCGTCTCCCGGTCACCCGATGTCGGGCGGGTCGACGCGGATCCGTACCGCCTCGTTCCCCGCGCCGCCCCCGCTCCCGCCGCGCGCCGTCCGGGCGGCCTGGGCGCTCTTCAGGGCGGACGCCAGCGCGGCGCCCCTGCCGGGCGGCACCCGGATCAGCGCCCGCTCCCACGGCTCCCCCGCCGGCGGCGCACCCGGGCGCCGCGGCCGCCCCGGATCCGCCGGCGGCACCGGGACCGGGCCCAGCACCTCGGCCTCGCCGGGCAGTTCGACCGCGGCGAGGAATCCGGCGAGCGCCTCCGCGGTGCCGGACACGGCCGCCATCCGGGACACCGGCGGGAACCCCAGCTCGGCCCGCTCGGCCAGCTCGCGGACGGCGTGCCCGACCGGGTCCCACCGCACCAGCGCCTGCACGGGCCGCAGGGTCGGCTCGGCGACGACCACCACGGTCCCGCCGTCCCCCTGCCCCCGTACCAGCGCCGCCGCGTCGATCCAGCGCCGCAGCGCCTCCTCGCCGGCCCGCAGGTCGGGCCGCCCGAGCATCGCCCAGCCGTCGAGCAGCAGCGCCGCCGCGTAGCCGCCCTCGGCCACGGGCTCCGCACCCGGCGTGCTGACGACGAGGGCGGGCGACCCCGGCACCGTGTCCAGCACCTGCTCGCGCCCCGAGGTCCGCACGGGCACCGCGGGGAACGCGCGCCCCAGCTCCTCGGCGGTCCGCCGGGCGCCCACGACCTGCGCCCGCAGCCGGAAACCGCCGCACTCGGGGCAGTGCCAGGCGCCCTCCTCCCGCCCGCACCAGCCGCACCGCAGGCCCCCGGCGTCCTGTCCCTCCAGCGGCCCGGCGCAGTGCCGGCAGCGGGCGGGCGCCCGGCACTGCGCGCAGGCCATCCGCGGTACGTAGCCGCGCCGGGGCACCTGCACCAGTACGGGCCCCTGCTTGAGCCCTTCCCGTACCGCCTGCCAGGCGAGGGTGGGCAGGCGCGCGGCGCGGGCGGCCTCGTCGCGCGCGAGGTCCTGGTCCCCCACCGTCCGTACGAGCGGCGCCGCCGCCCGCACCTGCTCGCGTCCGGCGACGATCGGGCCCGCCCAGCCGCTCTCGACGAGCTGCGCCGCCTCGACGGTGCAGCTCCAGCTCCCGAGCAGGAAGGCGCACCGGTCGTGGGCGGCCCGCAGCAGCAGCACCTCCCTGGCGTGCGGCTGCGGTGCGTGCAGCTCGCTGTGGCTGCCGTCCCCGTCGTCCCAGAGGGCCACCAGGCCCAGGTCGCGGACCGGCGCGAACATGGCGGCCCTGGTGCCCACCACGGCCCGTACGGACCCGCGCCGCACGGCCAGCCACTGCCGGTAGCGCTTCTCGGGGCCCGCCTCCGCGGTGAGCACCGCATGGTGGCCCTCCCCGAGCACCGAGGTCAGCGCGGCGTCGACACGGGTGACGGCCCGCCCGTCCGGCACGACGACGAGCGCGCCGCGCCCCGAGGCGAGCGTCGCCGCCACGGCCCGGGCCAGCTCCTCGGCCCAGGCCGGACCCGGCAGCGCGTTCCACACGGCCCGGGGGGTGCCGCCGCCCGCGAGCGACTCGATGAAGGCGGCTCCCCGCGCGTACCTGGTCCAGGGCCCCGCGTCGGGCGCCGGCGGCACGGGCAGCGGCTCGGGCGACGGCTTCGCCTCGGCCCGGGCGTTGCGCGGCGGGACGGCCAGTTGCAGCACGTCGGCCAGGCTTCCCGCGTACCGGTCGGCGACGGCGCGCGCGAGGCCGAGCAGCTCCTCGCTCAGTACGGGTTCGGGCGACACGACCTGGGCGAGGGCCGCGAGGGGCCCGGAGTAGTCCGACTCGGCGAGGCGCTCGACGAGGTACCCGTCGATCAGTCCGCCGCCCTCGCGCCGTCCCTCCCGCACCCGGTGCCGCCCGGCTCCGAACCGCACGCGCACCCGCACCCCCGGCTGCGCGTCGGCGTCGAGCTCCTCGGGCACGGCGTAGTCGAAGTAGCGGTCCAGGTGCAGCACGCCCTTGTCGACGAGCACGCGCGCGACGGGCAGGTCCTTGGCGAGCGCGGCCCCGCGCCAGGTCCGCGGCTTGGCTCGCGGCGCCTTGCGCACGGCGTCCCGGATCAGCGCGAGCTGCTCGGGCGGCACCCCCTCGGCCCCGCCCCGCGCCTGCCCGTCCTCGCTGCTCACAGCAGCATTCCTACCAGACCGCACCGACACCGCCCCGCGGCCCGCACGGGAGGACGCCGGGGCCCGGCACCCCGAAGGATGCCGGGCCCCGGCGGACGAAGGGACGAGCGGCGGCTACAGGCCGGCCGCCTTGCGCAGGGCGTCCACCCGGTCCGTCCTCTCCCAGGTGAACTCGGGGAGCGCGCGGCCGAAGTGGCCGTACGCGGCGGTCCGGGCGTAGATCGGGCGCAGCAGGTCGAGGTCGCGGATGATCGCGGCCGGGCGCAGGTCGAAGACCTCGGTGATCGCGGTCTCGATCTTCTCCGCGTCGACCTTCGCGGTGCCGAAGGTCTCGACGAAGAGACCGACGGGCTCGGCCTTGCCGATCGCGTAGGCGACCTGGACCTCGCAGCGGGAGGCGAGGCCCGCCGCGACGACGTTCTTGGCGACCCAGCGCATGGCGTACGCGGCGGAGCGGTCGACCTTGGACGGGTCCTTGCCGGAGAACGCGCCGCCGCCGTGGCGGGCCATGCCGCCGTACGTGTCGATGATGATCTTTCGGCCGGTCAGGCCGGCGTCGCCCATCGGGCCGCCGATCTCGAAGCGGCCGGTCGGGTTGACCAGCAGCCGGTAGCCCTCGGTCTCCAGCTTGATGCCGTCGTCCAGGAGCGCCTTCAGCTCGGGCTCCACCACGAACTCGCGGATGTCGGGCGCCAGCAGCGAGTCCAGGTCGATGTCCGACGCGTGCTGCGAGGAGACGACGACCGTGTCCAGGCGGACCGCCTTGTCGCCGTCGTACTCGATGGTGACCTGGGTCTTGCCGTCGGGACGCAGGTAGGGGATCGTCCCGTTCTTGCGGACCTCGGACAGGCGGCGCGAGAGCCGGTGGGCGAGGTGGATCGGGAGCGGCATGAGCTCCGGGGTCTCGTCGGTCGCGTACCCGAACATCAGGCCCTGGTCGCCGGCGCCCTGCTTGTCGAGCTCGTCGCCCTCGTCACCCGCGGCGGCACCCTCGACCCTCTTCTCGTACGCGGTGTCGACGCCCTGCGCGATGTCGGGGGACTGCGAGCCGATCGACACGGACACGCCACAGGACGCGCCGTCGAAGCCCTTCTTCGACGAGTCGTAGCCGATCTCGAGGATCTTGTCGCGCACGAGCTGGGCGATGGGCGCGTAGGCCTTGGTCGTGACCTCGCCGGCCACGTGCACCAGGCCGGTCGTGATCAGGGTCTCGACGGCGACCCGGGACGTCGGGTCCTCACGCAGAAGAGCATCGAGGATGGTGTCGCTGATCTGGTCAGCGATCTTGTCGGGGTGGCCCTCGGTCACGGACTCCGAGGTGAACAGGCGACGGGACACAACGCTCCCTGTGGTTGCAGCGGCTGCTGTCTGATCATTGGCGGACGGCCGGGAGCTGCGCCCGGCGTCGTCCGAGAACAGCTTATCGGTCGCGCTTCGCCGCAGGGCCACCGTCTCGCCTCTCGGAAACGCTGTGACCTGCGGCACGGGCATTCTGCGACACGATGAACCCTCTGCGCCAGATTCCCACACCCCTGCGCGTGCGTTTCTACAGCGTGCCTCAAGCGAAGGACCAGCTCAGCTCAAGCGCTGCCCCACGAGGTCCCACACGATTTCGGCCAGCGCCTCCTTGGGACCGTGCGGCACCGGGGTCTCGCTGCCGTCGGCGCCCAGCACGACCGCCTCGTTCTCCTCGGAGCCGAAGGTCCGGCTCTCCCCGACCTCGTTGACGACGAGGAGGTCGCAGCCCTTGCGGCGGAGCTTGGTCCGGCCGTTGGCCAGCACGTCGTCCGTCTCGGCGGCGAAACCGACGACCACCTGTCCCTCGCGGGCGCGGTCCTTGGCGATCTCCGCGAGGATGTCGGGGTTGCGCACGAGAACGATCGGCTCCGGTTCCTCCCCGTCCTTCTTCTTGATCTTCCCCGTCGCGTACTGCGCGGGTCGGAAGTCGGCCACGGCCGCCGCCATCACCACGGCGTCGGCGTCGGGGGCCGCCTTGAGGACGGCCTCGCGCAGCTGGACCGCGGTGCCGACGCGGACGACGTCCACGCCCGCCGGGTCCGGCATGCCGGTGTTCGCGGCGATCAGCGTCACGCGGGCGCCCCGGGCGGCGGCGGTGCGCGCGAGGGCGTACCCCTGCTTCCCGGAGGAGCGGTTGCCGAGGAAGCGGACCGGGTCGAGCGGTTCGCGGGTGCCGCCCGCGCTGACCACGACGTGCCGGCCGGCGAGGTCGGGGCCCGCCGCGCCCCGGGCGAGCACCCGGCGGCAGACCTCGAAGATCTCGGCGGGGTCGGGCAGCCGCCCCTTGCCGGTGTCCACGCCGGTCAGCCGGCCCACGGCGGGCTCGATGACGACGGCGCCCCGGCGGCGCAGCGTCGCCACGTTCTCCTGGGTGGCCGGGTGCTCCCACATCTCGGTGTGCATGGCGGGCGCGAAGACGACCGGGCAGCGGGCGGTGAGCAAGGTGTTGGTGAGGAGGTCGTCGGCCAGGCCGTGGGCCGCCTTCGCCAGCATGTCCGTGGTGGCGGGGGCGACGACGACGAGGTCGGCCTCCTGGCCGATGCGTACGTGCGGCACCTCGTGGACGTCCGTCCAGACGTCGGTGGAGACGGGGTGCCCGGAGAGCGCGGACCAGGTGGCGGCGCCGACGAAGTGCAGCGCGGAGCGGGTGGGCACGACGCGGACGTCGTGTCCGGACTCGGTCAGGCGGCGCAGCAGCTCGCACGCCTTGTAGGCGGCGATGCCGCCGCTGACTCCCAGCACGACCTTCGGCTTGTCCACGTCTCTCCCCGGCCTCGGAACGGGTGTGTCCCGTCATCGGGACAGGTACGCCCCCATCACACACCACAGGCCCGGCAGCTGTACTGCCGGGCCTGTGGAGAAGCGAACTGCGAACTGAAAATGCTACTGAGCCGGGCCCTCGATGGCCTCCGACGTCAGCAGGCCCGCGTTGATCTCCCGAAGGGCGATCGACAGCGGCTTCTCGTGGACGTGCGTGTCGACGAGGGGACCGACGTACTCCAGGAGGCCCTCACCGAGCTGCGAGTAGTACGCGTTGATCTGGCGGGCACGCTTGGCCGCGTAGATCACCAGGCTGTACTTCGAGTCGGTCGCTTCGAGGAGCTCGTCGATCGGAGGGTTGATGATGCCCTCGGGCGTGGTGATGGAAGAGGACACGCTCTGCCTTCCGAAAGGTGGACTTTGACCTTGAAGATGACCTAGAAGATCAGACGACTTCCATCAAGGCTAGCAGCTCGCGAGCCACGTCCTCGACGGAGGTGTTGACCAGGGTCGTGTCGAACTCCGGCTCGGCCGCCAGTTCGATCTTGGCGGCCTGCAGCCGGCGCTCGATGACCTCGGGCGGTTCGGTGCCCCGCCCGGTGAGTCTGCGCACCAGCTCCTCCCAGGACGGCGGAGCCAGGAACACCAGCAGGGCGTCGGACATGGAGGCGCGGACCTGCCGGGCCCCCTGGAGATCGATCTCCAGGAGGACCGGCTCGCCCGACTCCAGCCGCTCGATCACGGCGTCGCGGGGCGTGCCGTAGCGGTTGCCCGCGAACTCGGCCCACTCCAGCAGCTCGCCGTTGGCGATCAGCTTGTCCATCTCCTCGTCGCTGACGAAGAAGTAGTGGACGCCGTGCTTCTCCCCCGGGCGCGGTCTGCGGGTCGTCGCCGACACCGAGAGCCACACGTCGGGGTGTTCCTTGCGCATATGGGCGACGACCGTGCTCTTGCCGACCCCGGAGGGGCCGGAGAGCACGGTCAGCCGCGGACGTACGTCCGGGGGTACGGGGGACGTCCCCCGGGGTGTTGCAGCCATGCAGCGATTATCCAGGTTCTCGGGGGTGCCCGAGAACGTCAGGCCGCGCCGCCGCCGAACTCGCGTTCCAGGGAGGCGATCTGGTTGGAGCCGAGACCCCGCACACGCCGGCTCTCGGAGATCCCGAGCCGTTCCATGATCTGCTTGGCGCGGACCTTGCCCACGCCCGGCAGGGACTCCAGGAGAGCGGAGACCTTCATCTTGCCGATGACGTCGTTCTCCTGACCCTGCTTGATGACCTCGTGGAGGGAGGCGCCGGAGTGCTTGAGTCGATTCTTGACCTCGGCCCGCTCCCGGCGAGCCGCGGCGGCCTTTTCGAGCGCGGCTGCGCGCTGTTCAGGGGTAAGGGGCGGAAGAGCCACGCCTACGTCACCTCGGATGTCGAACTGTCGGATACGGACCGGTACGGAGCCTGATCGCTCCACACCTGGTGAGCGACGACCAACGGTGTTGCCCGTCGACTCTCGTCGGAGACTAGCGGGCAAGTCCGCCGGAGTCAGCGAGAACAGCGGAAAAGTCCTGGTCAGCCTCTATCGAGTCCGACATTTACGACAAAACTCCCCGGATTTGAGCATGTATTCAGACGCGCGGCACCTGCGGGACACGCGCCGGGGACGCGCCCCGGCGCGTCACGCCTGCTCCACCGCGGCCCGGATCTGCTCCGCGAAGAGGTCCGAGGACGCGCGCAGCGCGCCGATGTCGGGGCCGTGCCGCAGGACGCCCCGGCTGACGTTCGGCACGACCTGGCGCACCGCCTTCCCGAAGACCCGGGGAAGATCGGCCGGGGTCGCGCCCTGGGCGCCGATCCCCGGGGCGAGGAGCGGGCCGTTGATGTCGAGGTCGTAGGACGAGAGGTCGCCGAGCGTGGCGCCGACGACCGCGCCGAAGGAGCCCATCGGGCCCTGGCCCGCGTTCTCCTCGGCGAGGTGCGCCAGCACGGTCGCACCCACGGTGCGTGACGCGCCGTCCCCGGGGTTCACCGCGTGCTGCACCTCGGCGCCCTCCGGGTTGGAGGTCAGCGCGAGCACGAACAGTCCGGCGCCGCTCTCCCGGGCCAGCGCGACCGCGGGCGCCAGCGACCCGTAGCCGAGGTACGGCGAGACGGTGAGCGCGTCGGAGAACAGCGGCGCGCCCTCTTCCAGGAAGGCCGAGGCGTACGCCGCCATGGTCGAGCCGATGTCACCGCGCTTGGCGTCCATGACGACCAGCGCCCCGGCCGCCCGCGCCTCCTGCACCGACTTCTCCAGCACGGCCACGCCGCGCGACCCGAAGCGCTCGAAGAACGCGCTCTGCGGCTTCAGCACGGCGACCCGGTCGGCCAGCGCCTCCACGACCGTACGGCTGAAGCGCTCCAGGCCCGCCACGTCGTCGTCCAGACCCCAGTCGGCCAGCAGGGAGGCGTGCGGGTCGATGCCGACGCACAGGGGGCCCCGCTCGTCCATGGCGCGGCGCAGGCGGGCGCCGAAGGGTTCCGGGCTCATACGGTCGTCTTCCTCACGTCGGCGCCGACCGCGTCGGCGAGGGTGGCGTACGGGCTCGTGCGCAGGCGGGCGGCGAGGCCCTTGTGGATGCCGCGCGCCCAGAAGGGGCCTTCGTAGACGAAGGCGCTGTAGCCCTGGACCAGCGTGGCGCCGGCCAGGATGCGCTGCCAGGCGTCCTCGGCGTTCTCCACGCCGCCGACGCCCACGAGGGTGATCCTGTCCCCCACGCGCGCGTAGAGGCGCCGCAGCACCTCCAGGGAGCGCGCCTTGAGCGGTGCGCCGGAGAGCCCGCCGGTCTCCGCGACGAGGGAGGCGTCGGAGCGCAGGCCCAGCTCCTCGCGCGCGATCGTGGTGTTCGTGGCGATGATGCCGTCCAGGCCGAGCTCGACGGCGAGGTCGGCCACGGCGTCGACGTCCTCGTCCGCGAGGTCCGGCGCGATCTTCACGAGCAGCGGGACGCGGCGCGCGGTGACGGTGCGGTCGGCGGCCTCGCGCACGGCGGTGAGCAGGGGCCGCAGCGACTCGGTGGCCTGGAGGTTGCGCAGTCCGGGCGTGTTGGGCGAGCTGACGTTGACCACGAGGTAGTCGGCGTGCGGGGCCAGCCGCTCGGCGGACTTCACGTAGTCGGCGGCGGCCTCCTCCTCCGGGACGACCTTGGTCTTGCCGATGTTGACGCCGAGGACGGTGCGGAAGACGGGCGTACGGGTCCGCAGGCGCTCCGCCACGGCCGCGGAGCCCTCGTTGTTGAACCCCATGCGGTTGATCAGCGCGCGGTCCGGCACGAGGCGGAACAGCCGCTTCGCGGGGTTGCCCGGCTGCGGCTCGCCGGTGACCGTGCCGATCTCGACGTGGTCGAAGCCGAGCATCGACAGGCCGTCTACCGCGACCGCGTTCTTGTCGAAGCCGGCCGCGAGCCCGAACGGCCCGTGCATCCGCAGCCCGAAGGCCTCGGTCCGCAGCTCCTCGTACCGGGGCGCGAGGACGGCGGCGGCGTAGGTCCGCAGGACGGGGACGCGGGCGGCCAGCCGGATCCACCGGAAGGCGAGGTGGTGGGCCTGCTCGGGGTCCATGCGCCGGAACACGAGCCGGAAGAAGAACTTGTACATCGTCGGTTTCCTCACGGGGAAGCTCATGAAGAGGGGGACACCGTTTCCGGTGTCCCCCTCGGGGCTGCTAGCCGCGGGACGCGGTCAGGTGCTCGGCGTGTTCCTGCAGGGAGCGCACGCCCACGTCGCCGCCGTTGAGCGCGTCGATGCCCTGGACCGCCGCGGCGAGCGCCTGGACGGTGGTCAGGCAGGGCACGGAGCGGGCCACGGCAGCCGTGCGGATGTCGTAGCCGTCGAGGCGGCCGCTGGTGCCGTACGGCGTGTTGACGATGAGGTCGACGCCGCCCTCGTGGATGAGCTGGACGATCGTCTTCTCGCCGTCGGGGCCCTCGCCCTCGGACTGCTTGCGCACGACGGTGGCGTTGATGCCGTTGCGCCGCAGGACCTCGGCCGTGCCCGAGGTGGCGAGCAGCTCGAAGCCGTGGGCGACGAGCTCGCGCGCCGGGAAGATCATCGAGCGCTTGTCGCGGTTGGCGACCGAGATGAAGGCGCGGCCCTTGGTGGGCAGCGGCCCGTACGCGCCGGCCTGGGACTTGGCGTACGCCGTGCCGAAGACCGAGTCGATGCCCATGACCTCGCCGGTGGAGCGCATCTCCGGGCCGAGGATGGTGTCGACGCCGCGGCCGTGGACGTCGCGGAAGCGCGACCACGGCATGACGGCCTCCTTGACGGAGATCGGCGCGTCCAGCGGCAGCTCCCCGCCGTCGCCGGTGGCCGGCAGCAGCCCCTCGGCGCGCAGCTCGGCGACGGTCGCGCCCAGCGAGATCCGGGCGGCGGCCTTGGCGAGCGGCACCGCGGTCGCCTTCGAGGTGAAGGGGACCGTGCGCGACGCGCGCGGGTTGGCCTCCAGGACGTACAGGATGTCCCCGGCCATCGCGAACTGGATGTTGATCAGCCCGCGCACGCCGACGCCCTTGGCGATGGCCTCGGTGGAGGTCCGCAGGCGCTTGATGTCGAAGCCGCCGAGCGTGATCGGGGGCAGCGCGCACGCCGAGTCGCCGGAGTGGATGCCGGCCTCCTCGATGTGCTCCATGACGCCGCCGAGGTACAGCTCGTGGCCGTCGTACAGGGCGTCCACGTCGATCTCGATCGCGTCGTCCAGGAAGCGGTCGACCAGGACCGGCCGGGACGGGCTGATCTCGGTCGACTCCGCGATGTAGGAGGACAGCCGCGCCTCGTCGTACACGATCTCCATGCCGCGTCCGCCCAGGACGTACGACGGCCGGACGAGGACGGGGTAGCCGATCTCGTCCGCGATGGCCTTGGCGCCGGCGAAGGTGGTGGCGGTGCCGTGCTTGGGCGCGGGCAGTCCGGCCTCGGCGAGCACCTGGCCGAAGGCGCCGCGGTCCTCGGCGGCGTGGATGGCCTCGGGCGGGGTGCCCACGACCGGGACGCCGTTGTCCTTGAGGGCCTGGGAGAGGCCGAGCGGGGTCTGGCCGCCGAGCTGGACGATCACGCCCGCGATCGGCCCGGCCAGCGTCTCGGCGTGGACGATCTCCAGCACGTCTTCGAGGGTGAGCGGCTCGAAGTACAGGCGGTCGGAGGTGTCGTAGTCCGTGGAGACGGTCTCGGGGTTGCAGTTGACCATCACGGTCTCGTAGCCCGCGTCGCTCAGCGCGAAGGAGGCGTGGACGCAGGAGTAGTCGAACTCGATGCCCTGGCCGATGCGGTTCGGGCCGGAGCCGAGGATGATCACCGCGGGCTTCTCGCGCGGGGCGACCTCGCTCTCCTCGTCGTAGGAGGAGTAGAAGTACGGCGTCTTCGCGGCGAACTCGGCGGCGCAGGTGTCGACCGTCTTGTAGACCGGCCGCACGCCCAGCGCGTGGCGCACCTCGCGCACCACGTCCTCGCGCAGGCCGCGGATCTCGCCGATCTGGGTGTCGGAGAAGCCGTGGCGCTTGGCCTCGGCGAGCAGCTCCGGCTCCAGCTTGTCGGCGGCGGCCAGCTCGTCCGCGATCTCCTTGAGCAGGAAGAGCTGGTCGACGAACCAGGGGTCGATCCGGGTGGCGTCGAAGACCTCCTCGGGCGTGGCGCCCGCGCGGATGGCCTGCATGACGGAGTTGATGCGCCCGTCGGTGGGCCGTACGGCCTCCGCCAGCAGCTCGGCCTTGTCGCCGGGCTCGCCGACGAAGGTGAACTGGCTGCCCTTCTTCTCCAGCGACCGCAGGGCCTTCTGGAGCGCCTCGGTGAAGTTGCGGCCGATCGCCATGGCCTCGCCGACCGACTTCATGGTCGTGGTCAGCGTGGAGTCGGCGGACGGGAACTTCTCGAAGGCGAACCGGGGCGCCTTGACGACCACGTAGTCGAGGGTCGGCTCGAAGGAGGCCGGCGTCTTCTCGGTGATGTCGTTGGGGATCTCGTCGAGCGTGTAGCCGACGGCCAGCTTGGCGGCGATCTTGGCGATCGGGAAGCCGGTGGCCTTCGAGGCGAGCGCCGAGGAGCGCGAGACGCGCGGGTTCATCTCGATGACGATGATGCGGCCGTCGGCCGGGTCGACCGCGAACTGGATGTTGCAGCCGCCGGTGTCGACGCCGACCTCGCGGATGATCGCGATGCCGATGTCGCGCAGCCGCTGGTACTCGCGGTCGGTCAGCGTCATGGCGGGCGCGACGGTGATGGAGTCGCCGGTGTGGACGCCCATCGGGTCGAAGTTCTCGATGGAGCAGACGACCACGACGTTGTCGTTCTTGTCGCGCATCAGCTCCAGCTCGTACTCCTTCCAGCCGAGGATGGACTCCTCCAGGAGCACCTCGGTGGTCGGGGAGAGCGTGAGGCCCTGGCCTGCGATGCGGCGCAGCTCCTCCTCGTCGTGGGCGAAGCCGGAGCCGGCGCCGCCCATGGTGAAGGAGGGGCGCACGACGACGGGGTAGCCGCCGAGGGTGTCGACGCCCTTGAGCACGTCGTCCATGGAGTGGCAGATGACCGAGCGGGCGGACTCGCCGTGCCCGATCTTCTTGCGGACCTCCTCGACGACGCCCTTGAAGAGGTCGCGGTCCTCGCCCTTGTTGATGGCCTCGACGTTGGCGCCGATCAGTTCGACGCCGTACTTCTCCAGCACCCCCTGCTCGTGCATGGAGATCGCGGTGTTGAGCGCGGTCTGGCCGCCGAGGGTCGGCAGCAGGGCGTCGGGCCGCTCCTTGGCGATGATCTTCTCGACGAACTCGGGGGTGATCGGCTCGACGTACGTGGCGTCGGCGATCTCCGGGTCGGTCATGATCGTCGCCGGGTTGGAGTTGACCAGGATCACCCGCAGGCCCTCGGCCTTGAGGACGCGGCAGGCCTGGGTGCCGGAGTAGTCGAACTCGGCGGCCTGTCCGATGACGATCGGGCCGGAGCCGATGACCAGGACGGACCGGATGTCTGAGCGCTTAGGCACGCTGGCCCTCCCTCTGGGCGGTGTTCATCATCGTCGTGAAGCGGTCGAACAGGTAGGCGGCGTCGTGCGGGCCCGCCGCAGCCTCGGGGTGGTACTGGACGCTGAAGGCGGGCCGGTCGAGCAGTTGAAGCCCCTCGACGACCTGGTCGTTCAGGCAGACGTGGCTGACCTCGGCGCGCCCGTAGGGGGTCTCGGAGACCTGGTCGAGCGGGGCGTCGACGGCGAAGCCGTGGTTGTGCGCGGTGACCTCGACCTTGCCGGTCGTGCGGTCCTGCACGGGCTGGTTGATGCCCCGGTGGCCGTACTTCAGCTTGTACGTGCCGAAGCCGAGGGCGCGGCCGAGGATCTGGTTGCCGAAGCAGATGCCGAACAGGGGCGTCCCGCGCTCCAGGACGGCGCGCATCAGGGCGACCGGGTGGTCGGCCTGCTCCGGGTCGCCGGGGCCGTTGGAGAAGAACACGCCGTCCGGGGCGACCGCGTAGATCTCCTCGACGGTCGCGGTGGCGGGCAGGACGTGCACCTCGATGCCGCGCTCGGCCATCCGGTGCGGGGTCATGCCCTTGATGCCGAGGTCCACGGCGGCGACGGTGAACTTCTTCTCACCGACGGCCGGGACGACGTACGTCTCCTCGGTGGCGACCTCCTCGTAGAGGCTGGCGCCCTTCATCTGCGGGGCCTCGCGCACCTGGTCCAGCAGGGTGGCCTCGTCGGCCAGCGCGTCGCCGGAGAAGATGCCGACGCGCATGGCGCCGCGCTCGCGCAGGTGGCGGGTGAGCGCCCGGGTGTCGACGCCGCTGATGCCGACGACGCCCTGTGCGGCGAGCTCGTCGTCCAGCGTGCGCCGGGAGCGCCAGCTGGAGGGCACGCGCGCGGGGTCGCGCACGACGTAGCCGGAGACCCAGATCTTCCGGGACTCCATGTCCTCGTCGTTGATGCCGGTGTTGCCCACGTGCGGGGCGGTCATCACGACGACCTGGCGGTGGTAGGACGGGTCGGTGAGGGTCTCCTGGTAGCCGGTCATGCCGGTGGAGAACACCGCCTCGCCGAAGGTCACCCCCACGGCCCCGTAGGCACGGCCGCGGAAGGTCCGGCCGTCCTCCAGGACGAGTACGGCGGGCGCCGCCTTCTGCCTCTGCGAGGCGGTCCCCTGGTCGGAGGTGGTCATCGTGCGCCTTCCGTGTCGTTGCTCTTGTCGATCATGCGGTTCAGGGTGGCGACCCACTCGGTGTGCTCCGCCGCGCGGTCCGAGCGGAACCCGGAGTCGATCAGCCGGTCGCCGTGCTCCCAGGTGACGACGAGCAGTCCGCCCTCGGAGAGGACCTTGCCGGCGATGCCCTTGTCGAGCCGGGCCTCGCGCAGCCGCGCGCGGGGGACGAAGAAGTCGGCCGCGCCGGGCCGTACGACGTCGAGGCCCGTGTCCGTCAGGGTCAGCTCGGCCTTGCTGCGAGTGCCCAGGCCGTGCGCCACGATGCGGTCCAGCCACTGGCCGGCCGTGGTGGAGCCGTGGTAACGGCCGGTCATCGTCAGTCTCGCCTCGCCCGGCTCGTCCGGCGCGGCGGGCAGCGCGGGCAGGTCGCCCTGGAGGGTGCCGCGCCACTTCCAGCCCTCGCGCATCAGCCAGTAGACGAGCGCGACGAACAGGACCAGGCCGACGAGCCAGCCGATGCGGGCGGCCCAGTCGGTCACCTCGGCGGACTTCTGTTCCGCCGCGAGGTGCGTCACGAGGTCCGTTGCGGTCTGCGCTGCAGTGGGGGTGAGTGATGTCACGCGAGCTTCCCGTCGACGAGCGTGGCCCTGCCCCGCAGCCACGTGTGGGTGACACGGCCCGGCAGCTCACGACCCTCGTACGGAGTGTTGCGGCTGCGCGAGGCGAAGCCGGCGGGGTCCACCTCTCCACGGTATGCCGTGTCCACCAGCGTGAGGTTGGCGGGCTCACCTGCCGAGACGGGACGTCCGTGGCCCAGGGCCCGGCCGATCTCGGCGGGCTTGCGCGACATGCGGTCCGCGACGCCCGCCCAGTCCAGCAGCCCGGTCTCCACCATCGTCTGCTGGACCACCGACAGGGCGGTCTCCAGGCCCACCATGCCCATGGCGGCGGCGGCCCACTCGCAGTCCTTGTCCTCGTGCGGGTGCGGGGCGTGGTCGGTGGCGACGATGTCGATGGTGCCGTCGGCGAGCGCCTCGCGCAGGGCCCGCACGTCGCGCTCGGTGCGCAGCGGCGGGTTGACCTTGTAGACGGGGTTGTACGAGCGCACCAGCTCGTCGGTGAGGAGCAGGTGGTGCGGGGTGACCTCGGCGGTGACGTCGATGCCGCGGGACTTGGCCCAGCGGACGATCTCGACGGAGCCGGCGGTCGAGAGGTGGCAGATGTGGACGCGGGAGCCGACGTGCTCGGCGAGCAGGACGTCCCGGGCGATGATCGACTCCTCGGCCACCGCGGGCCAGCCGCCCAGGCCCAGCTCCGCGGAGACGACGCCCTCGTTCATCTGGGCGCCCTCGGTGAGGCGGGGCTCCTGCGCGTGCTGGGCGACGACGCCGCCGAAGGCCTTCACGTACTCCAGCGCCCGGCGCATGATCACGGCGTCGTCGACGCACTTGCCGTCGTCGGAGAAGACGGTGACGCCGGCGGCGGACTCGTGCATGGCGCCCAGCTCGGCGAGCTTCCTGCCCTCCAGGCCGACGGTGACGGCGCCGATGGGCTGCACGTCGCAGTAGCCGTGCTCCCGGCCGAGCCGGTAGACCTGCTCGACGACGCCGGCGGTGTCGGCGACGGGGAAGGTGTTGGCCATGGCGAACACGGCGGTGTAGCCGCCGCTCGCGGCGGCGCGCGTACCGGTCAGGACCGTCTCGGAGTCCTCGCGGCCGGGCTCGCGCAGATGGGTGTGCAGGTCGACCAGGCCCGGCAGGAGGACGCGGCCGTCCGCCTCGACGACCTCGGCGCCTTCCGCGGAGAGGCCCGTACCGACCTCGGCGATCGTCTCGCCGTCGATCAGGACGTCCTGCGGCTCGCCGCCGAGCACCTTCGCACCACGGATCAGGATCTTGCTCATGTGTTACTTCTCCTCGGTGCGGGTGTGGGTGACGGCGGGCTCGTTGCCGCCCAGCAGCAGGTACAGGACGGCCATCCGGATGGAGACGCCGTTGGTGACCTGCTCCAGGACGGTGCAGCGGTCGGAGTCGGCGACCTCGGCGGTGATCTCCATGCCGCGGACCATCGGGCCGGGGTGCATCACGATGGCGTGCCCGGGCATCTTCGCCATGCGGTCGCCGTCGAGCCCGTAGCGCCGCGAGTACTCGCGCTCGGTGGGGAAGAACGCCGCGTTCATCCGCTCGCGCTGCACGCGCAGCAGCATCACCGCGTCGGTCTTGGCGAGCGTGCTGTCCAGGTCGTACGAGACCTCGCAGGGCCAGGTCTCGACGCCGACCGGCACCAGGGTGGGCGGGGCGACGAGGGTGACCTCGGCGCCGAGGGTGTGCAGCAGGTCGACGTTCGAGCGGGCCACCCGGCTGTGCAGGATGTCGCCGACCAGCGTGATCCGCTTGCCGGACAGGTCCCGGCCGAGCCCGGCGTCGCGGCCGACGAGCCGGCGCCGCATGGTGAAGGCGTCGAGCAGGGCCTGCGTGGGGTGCTGGTGGGTGCCGTCCCCGGCGTTGATGACGGCGGCGTCGATCCAGCCGGAGGTCGCCAGCCGGTAGGGAGCCCCGGAGGCGCCGTGCCGGATGACGACGGCGTCGACGCCCATCGCCTCCAGGGTCTGGGCGGTGTCCTTGAGGGACTCGCCCTTGGAGACGCTGGAGCCCTTGGCGGTGAAGTTGATGACGTCCGCGGACAGGCGCTTCTCGGCGGCCTCGAAGGAGATCCGGGTGCGCGTGGAGTCCTCGAAGAAGAGGTTGACGACGGTACGGCCGCGCAGGGTCGGCAGTTTCTTGATCGGCCGGTCGGCGACCCGGGCCATCTCCTCGGCGGTGTCGAGGATCAGGACGGCGTCGTCGCGGGTGAGGTCGGCGGCCGAGATGAGATGACGCTGCATCTTTCAGGCTCCGTAAGGCAGTTCAGGCGGTTCGGGTCGGGAAGCGGGCACCGGGCACGGCCTTGCGG
>NZ_VDFC01000023.1:200246-253684 GCF_008369065.1 Streptomyces apricus
GGTGGGCGCGGCGGACGGCGGCTGCCGTACGCCGGTGGCCTACTGCGGTCCGTCCGGGGAGGTCCGCTTCACACCGAGCAGCACGGTGTCGCGACCGTCCTCCTCGGCGAGCTGGACCTTGACCGTCTCCCGCAACGACGTGGGGAGGTTCTTGCCGACGTAGTCGGCGCGGATCGGGAGTTCGCGGTGGCCGCGGTCGACGAGGACCGCGAGCTGCACGGCGCGCGGGCGGCCGATGTCGTTCAGCGCGTCGAGGGCGGCGCGGATGGTGCGGCCGGAGAAGAGCACGTCGTCGACGAGGACGACCAGGCGGCCGTCGATGCCGTCACCGGGGATGTCGGTGCGGGCCAGCGCGCGCGGCGGGTGCATGCGCAGGTCGTCGCGGTACATGGTGATGTCGAGGGAGCCGACCGGGATGGCGCGGCCGGTGATCTCCTGGAGCTTGGCGGCGAGCCGCTGGGCCAGGTACACGCCCCGGGTCGGGATGCCGAGGAGCACCACGTCGTCGGCGCCCTTGGCGCGTTCGACGATCTCGTGGGCGATGCGGGTCAGGACCCGCGCGATGTCGGGGGCCTCCAGAACGGGCCGCGCATCGGACTCGTACTGCTGCTTCTGCTGTTCGGTGTCCATACGAAACGGACCTCCTTCTCCGCCTCACGGGACGGATCATTAAAGGACGTCGGAATTGCGCCATCCACGGTACCAGCCCCGCAACACCGCTGATCACCCCCCTCGTCCCGGCCGTTCCCCGCTTCCCCGGGAGGGGCGGTCCGGACCATTCGGCTTGACGAGCCAGAGTCACGCTGCGTAACCTCACAGTGAGTCACCAGCCGCGCGGCCGAGCCGCACGTCGACACAGTGTCCGGGGAGCCATATGTCCAGCGAATACGCCAAACAGCTCGGAGCCAAGCTCCGTGCCATCCGTACCCAGCAGGGCCTTTCCCTCCACGGCGTCGAGGAGAAGTCCCAGGGCCGCTGGAAGGCGGTCGTGGTCGGTTCGTACGAGCGCGGCGACCGCGCCGTGACCGTACAGCGTCTCGCGGAGCTGGCGGACTTCTACGGCGTCCCCGTGCAGGAGCTGCTGCCCGGCACCACGCCCGGTGGAGCCGCCGAGCCGCCGCCGAAGCTGGTCCTCGACCTGGAGCGGCTGGCCCACGTGCCGGCCGAGAAGGCGGGCCCCCTGCAGCGCTACGCGGCGACGATCCAGTCCCAGCGCGGCGACTACAACGGCAAGGTGCTGTCGATCCGCCAGGACGACCTGCGCACCCTCGCCGTCATCTACGACCAGTCGCCCTCGGTCCTCACCGAGCAGCTGATCAGCTGGGGCGTCCTGGACGCGGACGCGCGCCGCGCGGTCGCCCACGAAGAGGGCTGACCCGCACCAGCACTGAGAAGAAACGTGCCCTCGGGGTGGCCGGAACCGATTGGTTCGGGCCACCCCGAGGTCGTTTTACGCAGGTACGCCGGAGGGCCCCAGCGGATTGCTGGGGCCCTCCGGCGTACCTCAGGGGCGCGGGGCAGAGACACGGTGCGGCTCCGCCGCGTGGGCGCGACCAGCCCCCACGGCCCCGCACACGGCGTCGTGGGACCGAGCGGAGCGTTCAGGCGTCGTCGCGCCGCAGCGACGACTTGAGCTCCTTGAACCGGCCGAGCAGCCCGTTCACGAAGGAGGGCGACTCGTCCGTGGAGAACTCCTTGGCGAGCTGCACCGCCTCGTCGAGCACGACCGCGTCCGGGGTCTCGTCCACCCAGATCAGCTCGTACGCGCCGAGGCGCAGGATGTTGCGGTCGACGACCGGCATCCTGTCGAGCGTCCAGCCGACGGCGTACTGGGAGATCAGCTCGTCGATGCGCTTCGCGTGGTTCGCGTAGCCCTCGACCAGCTGCATCGTGAACTCGCTCACCGGCGGCTGCCGGGTGTCGGTCCGGGAGTGCCGGATCCAGTCCGCGAGGACCGTCACGACGTCCGTGCCGCGCTGGTCCCCCTCGAAGAGGATCTGGAAGGCGCGCTTGCGGGCCGTATTGCGGGCAGCCACGGTTAGCTGTTCACCCGGCCGAGGTAGTCGCTCGTACGGGTGTCGACCTTGATCTTCTCACCGGTGGTGATGAAGAGCGGGACGTTGATCTGGTGACCGGTCTCCAGGGTGGCGGGCTTGGTGCCACCGGTGGAGCGGTCGCCCTGGACGCCCGGCTCGGTCTCCTGGACGACGAGCTCGACGGCGGCCGGCAGCTCCACGAAGAGCACCTCGCCCTCGTGCTGCGCGACGGTGGCGGTGAAGCCCTCGATCAGGAAGTTGGCGGCGTCGCCGACGGCCTTGCGGTCGACCATGAGCTGGTCGTAGGTCTCCATGTCCATGAAGACGAAGTACTCGCCGTCCATGTACGAGAACTGCATGTCGCGCTTGTCGACAGTGGCCGTCTCGACCTTGACGCCGGCGTTGAACGTCTTGTCGACGACCTTGCCGGAAAGCACGTTCTTCAGCTTGGTGCGCACGAAGGCCGGGCCCTTGCCGGGCTTGACGTGCTGGAACTCGACTACGGACCAGAGCTGGCCGCCTTCGAGCTTGAGCACCAGGCCGTTCTTGAGGTCGTTCGTGGAAGCCACGGTTGCGGAATCTCCTGGACTGACGTGGACGACCCCGGTGGCACGCGCACGGCTCGAAGCGTTCGGAGCTAGAGCGCGAGCAGTTCCTTGGTCGTGATGGTGAGTAGCTCGGGTCCGCCGTCCGCCTCAGGGCGCACGACGAGCGTGTCATCGATCCGGACACCGCCCCGGCCCGGGAGGTGGACCCCCGGTTCGACGGTGACCGGCACGCAAGCGTCCAGTTTACCCATGGCCGCGGGGGCCAACTGCGGCTCCTCGTCGATTTCGAGCCCCACACCGTGTCCGGTCGACGCGGGGAGCCCTTCCGCGCACCCCGCGGAGTCCAGCACCTGGCACGCCGCGTGGTACACGTCACGGCAGGCGGTGCCGGGCACCAGGGCTTCGCGGCCGGCCCGCTGCGCGGCGAAGACCAGGTCGTACAGCTCGATCTGCCAGTCGGCGGGCGAGGTGCCGATGACGAAGGTGCGGCCGATCTCGCTGCGGTAGCCGCGGTAGGTCGCGCCGAGGCGGACGGAGAGGAAGTCCCCCTCCTCGACCCGGCGGTCGGTGGGCCGGTGCCGGCGCAGGCCGGAGTGCGGTCCCGTGCCCACCGAGGTCCTGAAGGCCGGGCCGTCGGCGCCGTGGTCGACCAGACGGCGTTCCAGTTCCAGCGCAAGGTGCCGTTCGGTGCGGCCGACGAGGATCGACTCCAGGAGTTCGCCCAGGGCCTGGTCGGCGATCTCCGCGCCGGCGCGCAGGCAGGAGATCTCGTCCTCGTCCTTGATCACCCGCAGCTGCTCGACGGCTCCGCCGACGTCCGCGAGGCGCAGGCCGGGGGCGACGGAGCCGATCGCCCGGTGCCTGTCGACCGTCAGGTGGTGTTCCTCCACGGCGAGGGACTCGGCGCCCTGGGCAGCCGCGAGGCCCGCGGCGGCCACCGCGGGGTCGCCGCCGGGGCCGGGCAGTGTGTGGACGCGCAGCGTCTCGTCCGGGCGGACCCCGCCCTGCGGGACGCCCGCCGGGGCCTCCGGGGCCACGCCGTGCACGAGGAGGTCCTCGGTCCTGCCCAGCAGGAGGACCGCGCCGGGGGCCGTCGCGCCGGTGAGGTAGCGGACGTTCGCGGGGCGGGAGACCAGCGCGGTGGCGCTGCCGCTTGCGTTGCAGCGGTCCCTCAGGCGGGCTCGGCGGGTCTCGTACACCTCTGGCATGTGTCCGACCGTATGCGCTTCGCGCGGTTTGTGCCGTTTCTGCACGGCCGACGGAAACGGGGTGCCGCGGAGGCAGTGTGCCGGGTGCGGGCCGTGGGGGTCACCCGCGCAGTTCCCCGCGCCCCTGGCGGGGCCCTCTTACCGGGGCCCGGTCACCACTGGGGCGGGCTCGCCATCGCCCGGGCCAGGACGTCGTTCAGGACCTGGGCCGTCTGGGGGACGTCGAGCTGGGAGTTGTCGATGATCGGCAGGCCCGAGCCGTACCAGCCGGCCATCCGGCCGTGGATGCGGGCGACCTCCTCGTCGGTGAGGCGGCGGTTTCCGGAGCGCTTCGCGTTGCGCTCCAGGACTATCTCCAGGCCGGGCAGCAGGACGACCGGGAGCAGGCCGGGTCCGACGTGCCGCTTCCAGCCGCCCAGGCCCACCACGGGCCGGTCGGGGAAGACGGCGTCGTCGAGGATGCACGAGATGTTGTTGGCCAGGAAGTTGCGGGCCGAGAAGCCGCAGGTGCGGCGGGCGAGCCGGTACTGCGCCTCCGACATGTCGTTCCACCCCGCCTGCGGGTCGGCGAAGCCGGAGCGCACCCACTCGCGGACGTCGTCCAGGCTGATGTGGGCGGTGGGCACCCTGCGGTGGTCCGCCCAGTACTTGGCGACGCTGGTCTTGCCCGCGCCCGCGGGCCCGATGAGCAGCACGGCGAGCGTCGTGGACGTCGGGTCGGGGGTGCCGGCCGCGGGCGGTGCGCTCGGCATCGGCACGGGGCCGCCCGGCGGCAGCTGGACGTGGCCCGTGGTGTCCGGCGCCGGCGGTACCGGGGCGTGGTGCGGGACCGCGTGGTGCGGCGGCGCGGGCGGGTTCACCGGTCCCGGCCCCGCGTGCGGGCCCGGGTGAGGCGGGCCCGGATGGGGCGGTCCCGGGTGTGGTGCGGCCCCCGACCAGCCGGCGGCCGGTCCGTGCCCCTGCTGGTGGGGCGGCGGCAGCGGAGACCCCACTGCGTGCTGCATCCGGTGCCACTCCGTCTCGTACAGGCAATGGGCGCTGGCAGCGAGGCATCCTCCCCGCTCCCCTACCGAACGGTACCGTCCCCGGCCGCCGTTTGGTGAACGGCCGGGGGCGGCCCGAAGTGCCCGTCCGCGCACGGCGGATCGGCCCGAAGGGTGCCCGTGGGGGCTATTCGCCCACTTCGCCGTAGGCGGCGAGCAGCACCGCCGGGTCGGGGCCCTCCAGGACGGTGGGCTTGGCCAGTCCGTCGAGGACGATGAAGCGCAGGAGGTCGCCGCGGGACTTCTTGTCGATCTTCATGTTCTCCAGGAGCCGGGGCCACTGGTCGTAGCGGTAGCTCAGCGGCAGCCCGACGGACTCCAGGACGGTGCGGTGCCGGTCGGCGGTCACGTCGTCGAGACGGCCCGCCAGCCGCCCCAGTTCGGCGGCGAAGTGCATGCCGACCGCGACCGCCGCGCCGTGCCGCCACTCGTAGCGCTCGTTCTTCTCGATGGCGTGGGCGAGGGTGTGACCGTAGTTGAGGATCTCGCGCAGGCCCGACTCCTTGAGGTCGGACGAGACGACCTCGGCCTTGACCCTGATGGAGCGCTCGATGAGCTCGGCGGTGTGCGGCCCGGCGGGCGTGCGGGCGCCCTGCGGGTCGGCCTCGATCAGATCGAGGATCTCCGGGTCGGCGATGAAGCCGGCCTTGATGATCTCGGCGAGCCCCGACACGAAGTCGTGGACCGGCAGCGAGTCGAGCGCGGCCAGGTCGCACAGCACGCCGGCCGGCGGGTGGAAGGCGCCGACGAGGTTCTTGCCCTCGGCGGTGTTGATGCCGGTCTTGCCGCCGACGGCCGCGTCCACCATGGCCAGCACGGTGGTGGGGACGGCGATCCAGCGCACCCCGCGCAGCCAGGTCGCCGCGACGAACCCGGCCAGGTCGGTGGTGGCACCGCCGCCGACGCCGACGATCACGTCGGTGCGGGTGAAGCCGGACTGCCCGAGCGCCTTCCAGCAGTAGGCGGCGACCTCCGCGGTCTTGGCCTCCTCGGCGTTGGGCACCTGGATGGCGACGGCCTCGAAGCCCTGCTCGGCCAGGTCGGCGCGGAGCGCGTCACCGGTCTCGGCGAGCGCCTCGGGGTGGATCACCGCGACCCGCTTCGCCCGCTCCCCGACCAGCGCGCCCAGCTCGCCGAGCAGCTGACGGCCGACCAGGACCTCGTACGGCTCGCTGCCCGCCGTGCCGCCGACGTGGATCCGCGTCACTGCCTCGCTCATGCTTCTTTCAACTCCAGTGCGTCGAGGACCGCCCGGGCGACCTCTTCGGGGGTGCGGCCGTCGGTGGCGACCACGGCGCCCGCGACCTGCTCGTACAGGGGGCGGCGGGCGTCCATCAGCTCGCGCCACTGCCGGCGCGGGTTGACCGCGAGCAGCGGCCGGGCCGCGTTCAGGCCGGTGCGCTGCACCGCTTCCTCGACGTCCATCGAGAGGTACACCACGGTGTGTCCGGCGAGCAGCGCCCGGGTGTCCGCGTCGAGGACCGAGCCGCCGCCGAGCGCCAGGACGCCGTCGTGCTCCGCGAGCGCGCGCCGCACGGCCTCCTTCTCGACGGTGCGGAAGGTTTCTTCGCCGTCGTCCAGGAAGATGTCGGCGATCGTGCGGCCCTGCTCGGCCACGATGTCCTCGTCGGTGTCCCGGCAGCGGCAGCCGAGCCGCTCCGCGAGCAACGCGCCGACCGTGGACTTGCCGACCCCCATCGGGCCGACCAGCACGATCCGGGGGCCGGTCACCGCACGGCCAGGTGGTCGAGGTAGGACTCCACGTTGCGGCGGGTCTCCGGGACGCTGTCGCCGCCGAACTTCTCCGCGACCGCGTCCGCCAGGACCAGCGCGACCATCGCCTCGGCGACGATCCCGGCCGCCGGCACCGCGCAGACGTCCGAGCGCTGGTGGTGCGCCTTGGTGGCCTCGCCGGTCGCCACGTCGACGGTGGCCAGTGCCCGCGGCACCGTGGCGATGGGCTTCATCGCGGCCCGTACGCGCAGCAGCTCGCCGGTGGTGAGACCGCCCTCGGTGCCGCCGGAGCGGCCGGAGGCGCGCCGGATGCCCTCCTCGGTGCGGACGATCTCGTCGTGCGCCTGGGAACCGGGCACCCGCGCGAGGTCGAAGCCGTCGCCGACCTCCACGCCCTTGATGGCCTGGATGCCCATGAGCGCCGCCGCCAGCCGGGCGTCCAGGCGCCGGTCCCAGTGCACGTGCGAACCGAGGCCGACCGGCACGCCGTACGCCAGGACCTCGACGACTCCGCCGAGGGTGTCGCCGTCCTTGTGGGCCTGGTCGATCTCCGCGACCATCGCCTCGGAGGCGGCCTCGTCCAGGCAGCGCACCGGGTCCGCGTCCAGCTTCGCCACGTCCGCGGGGGTCGGCAGGACGCCGTAGGGGGCCTTCGCCGCCGCCAGCTCCACCACGTGCGAGACGATCTCGATGCCGGCGGTCTCCTTCAGGTACGACCGGGCCACCGCGCCCAGGGCCACCCGCGCCGCCGTCTCCCGCGCGGACGCCCGCTCCAGGATCGGCCGGGCCTCGTCGAACCCGTACTTCTGCATGCCGGCGAGGTCGGCGTGGCCGGGCCGCGGGCGGGTCAGCGGGGCGTTGCGGGCCAGGTCGGCGAGGATCTGCGGGTCCACCGGGTCGGCCGCCATCACCTGCTCCCACTTGGGCCACTCGGTGTTGCCGACCATCACCGCGACCGGCGAGCCGAGGGTGAGTCCGTGGCGCACCCCGCCGAGGAAGGTGACCTCGTCGCGCTCGAACTTCATCCGCGCGCCGCGTCCGTAGCCCAGGCGCCGCCGGGCCAGGTGGTCCGCCACCATCTCCGTGGTGACGGGCACGCCGGCGGGAAGACCCTCCAGCGTCGCCACGAGTGCGGGGCCGTGCGACTCCCCCGCGGTCAGCCAGCGCAACCTGCTCAACGGTGCTCCTCATGCTCGCGCCCTGGTGCTGTGTCCTGCCGTGCGCACACGTGTGTGCGTACGCGCGTCCTCGCGTACGGCGACGGCGCGACCGGGTGCGCGGCCCTGGCCCGCCGCCCCGATCCTTTCACGTCCGCGCCCGGGCCCGGCCCGGGGTCCACCAGACGGACGCGCTCCCGCCACGCCGCGGCGGCCGCACTCCGTGGGGGCCGCACCGCGCGGCGGTCTCACGCCGTGGTGTCGTCCGGCCCGGTCCGCGGGGCGTACGCGCCCAGGTAGTCGGCGCCGCGGCCCTGTCCGTACGGCGCCGCCGCGTGGACGGGCTGCCCGGAGCGCACCGCGCGCCGGTGCGCGAGCCTGCGCCTGAGCTTGACGCCCCAGCTCGCGAGGACCGCGAGCACCAGGAGCCCGAGGGCGCCGGTCTGCGCCCAGTCCGGCAGGAAGCCGACGGTCACCTGGAAGATCTCCGACTTCCAGGACGCCTGTGTCGTGTGCAGCATGGTTCAGTCCCCCGATGGATCCGGCCCCACCCCCTGCGGGACCGGAAGCCGGATCCTAGCGGCCTTCGCTATCTCGCCGCGAGGGCCTTCTCGCCCGCCGTCCGCATGGCGTGCAGCGGGGCCGGAGCGCGCCCCGTCATCTGCTCGACCTGCAGCACCGCCTGGTGCACGAGCAGGTCCAGGCCGCTGACGACGGCGCCGCCGTGGGCGGACCAGCGGGCCGCGAGGTCGGTCGGCCACGGGTCGTAGAGGACGTCGAACAGGGTGGCGGGCCGTTCGGGGACGGACCGGGCGAGGGAGTCGGTGGTGCCGGCGGGGGTCGTCGCGATCACCAGGGGCGCGCGCAGCGCCCGGTCGGCGTCCGCCCAGTCGGCCGTGCGCACCCGCAGGCCCAGCCGTTCGCCCCACTGCCGCATCTCGGCGGCGCGCGCCGCGCTGCGGACGTACGCGACGACCTCGCCCGTGCAGACGCGGGCCAGCGCGGCCAGTGCGGAGGACGCGGTGGCGCCCGCGCCGAGGACGGCCGCGGAGTCCACCTGCTCGATGCCGCGTTCGCGCAGGGCGGCGACGATCCCGGGGATGTCCGTGTTGTCGCCGACGCGGCGCCCGTCCTGCGTGAACACCACCGTGTTCACGGCCTCGACGGAGGCCGCGGTGTCGGAGACCTCGTCGAGCAGCGGGATGACGGCACGCTTGAGCGGCATCGTCAGCGAGAGCCCGGCCCATTCGGGGCCGAGTCCGGCGAGGAATTCCGGCAGCGCCGCCTCGTCGGTCTCGAAGCGGTCGTACGACCAGTCCCGCAGGTCCAGTTCCTCGTAGGCGGCGCGGTGCAGCACCGGCGAGAGGGAATGGCCGATCGGGGAACCGAGAACGGCGGCCCTGTGCCGCCGGTTCCCGTCAGTCCTTCTTGCGCCGTTCATTGAATTTCTGAACCAGCTTCTCGTGGTCGGCCAACGTCTTGGTGAAGTCGGTCTTCTTGCCGTCGATGGAGATGAAGAACATCCACGCACCGCCGTCCGGGTTCACCGCCGCCTTCAGCGCGTCCTCGCCGGGATTCCCGATGGGCCCGGGCGGCAGGCCCTTGTAGAAGTACGTGTTGTACGGGTCGTCGTAGTTGCGGATCTCGGCGACCGAGATATCGATCTCGCTCTGGCCCTTGAGGTAGTTGTACGTCGAGTCGAACTCAAGTTTCTGGTTGGTGACGTCGTTCGTCGGCTTCAGGCGGTTGTAGACGACGGCCGCCATCTTCCGGAAGTCGTCGTGCGTGATGCCCTCGGCCTGCACCAGGCTCGCCACGGTGACGACCTCCAGCGGATTCTCCAGGCCGAGGTCCGCGGCCTTCGCCTCCAGGTCGTACACGGCGTACTGCTCGTTGGCCTGCGACACCATTTCCTTGAGGACGGCCTCCGGCTTCATGTCCTTGTCGGCCGGATAGGTCGCCGGGTAGAGGAATCCTTCCAGCGGGTCCTTGATGTCGGAGTCGTCGTTCGCCCAGTCCGGCAGTCCGAGGCTCTCGTACTTCTCCTTCGCGACCTTCGCGGTGCTGCCCTTGGGAAGGTCGAGCTGCTTGTCGATCGCCTCGTACACCGTGACGTTGCGCTGGCCCTCGCGGACGACCAGGTTGTTCTGGCTCTTGGGGTCGAGCATCAGCGCGACAGCGCTTTCTGCGGACATCTGCTTGTTCAGCAGATAGGAACCTGCTTGAATCTTGGCGCCGTCGGAATTCTGCGACTGGGCCGCCACGAAGGCGTCGACGCTCTTGACGACGCCGGCCGCCTTGAGCTTCTGGCCGATGACCGACCCGAAGGCGCCCTTCGGAATGACGACGGTCACCTGCTGGGAGGTACCGTCACCGGAGTAATCGGGAGCCGAGCCGAAACGATTCTCGTAGAACTGGTAGCCGAAATAGGCGACGCCGCCGATGACCGAGGTGAAGACGAGCGAGACGACCAGGCAGGCACAGCCGCTCTTGCGTTTCTTCTCGCCCTTGCCCTTGCTCCCCTTGCCGCCCTTTCCGCGCCGGCGGCTCTGCGGGTCGTCGTCGGAGTCGTCGTCCGGGTCGTCCTCGCCGCTGAAGAACGCGTGCTCGCCCTGGTCGGGGCCCGGGTCCCAGTCCTCGCGCTCCTCCTGCCGCGGCTCGGGCTCGGGTTCGGCGCGCCGGCGGCCGGGCGGCTCCGGCGGCGGGTACGCGTCGGGGGTCCCGTAGTAGTCGGGCTGCTGCCCGGCGTACGCGGCGGCCTGGTTGCCGTAGGGGTCGTTCGGGTCCCCGGCGTACGGGACCTGCTGCGGCTGGTACTGCTGCTGGCCCGTGTCGTAGCCGCCCTGATAGGGCTGCCCGTTCTGGTCGTACTGCTGGCCGTACCCGCCGCCCTGGCCGTCGTACCCCTGCCCGCCCTGGCCGTCGTACTGCTGGGGGGCGTGCGCGCCGTACTGCTGCTGTCCCTGGGGGTACTGCTGCTGCCCCTGCTGGTCGTAGCCCGCCTGCGGGCCCTGGCCCCAGTCGCCGTACTGCGGCTGCTGCGCCTGCTCAGGATGCTGCTGCGGCTGGCCGCCGTAGGGGGGCCGGGCCGCCTGCGCCTCCTGCCCTCCCCATCCGCCGTCCCCGTACAACGGGTCCTCGGGATGCCACGGTTCGGAGCCGGGGCCCCGGCCATACTCAGTCATCGATCCCCTAGAGCCGCGAGGCGACGATGGCACGGTGGCTGGGCTCGGCTACCGTCCGCCTCTCCTGTGCGGAGGCTATTCGAACACCACCGCATCGCGCGGAACGTTACCGTACCGCGATCAGATGACCACTTCGACGCCCTCGCCGGGAGACGTGCCTGACGCCCGTTCGGACTCCAGTGCCTGCTGGAGGATGATCACGGCCGCCGCCTGGTCGATGACCGACCGGCCCTTCTTGGACCTCACGCCCGAGGCGCGCAGCCCCTGACTGGCCGTCACCGTGGTCATCCTCTCGTCCAGGAGCCGCACCGGGACGGGGGCGATGCCCCGCGCGAGCTCCTGCGCGAAGGCGCGGACCTTGACCGCGGCGGGGCCCTCGCCACCCTTGAGGGAGCGCGGGAGACCGACGACGACCTCGATCGGCTCGTACTCCTCGACGAGCTGCCGCAGGCGCCGATGGGCGGCCAGGACGTCGCGTCCCGGCACGGTCTCCACCGGCGTGGCGAGGATCCCGTCGGGGTCGCACGAGGCGACCCCGATCCGGGCGTCTCCGACGTCGAGGGCGAGCCGGCGGCCGCGGCGCATGACCCGCTCGCCCTCGCTCACCTGGCGGACTCGGCGACGAGACGCTCGACGGCGTCGACGGCCTCACCGATGGCGGCCGGGTTCTGGCCACCGCCCTGGGCGACGTCGGGCTTGCCGCCACCGCCGCCGCCGAGGGTCTTGGCGGCCGTGCGCACCAGGTCACCGGCCTTGAGGCCGCGCTCGCGGGCGGCCTCGTTGGTGGCGATGACCGTCAGCGGCTTGCCGTTCACGGTCGTGAAGAGGGCCACCACGGCGGCCCGGCCGCCCTGGATGCGGCCGCGCACGTCGAGGACCAGCTTGCGCAGGTCGTCGGCGCCCGTGCCGTCGGGGACCTGACCGGTCACGAGCGCGACGCCCTGCACGTCCTTGGCGGACCCGGCGAGGCCGGCGGCGGCCTGCAGGACCTTCTCGGCGCGGAACTTCTCGATCTCCTTCTCGGCGTCCTTCAGCTTGCCGAGCATGGCCGAGACCTTCTCCGGGAGCTCCTCGGGGCGGCCCTTGATCAGCTCCTGGAGCTGGGCGACGACCGTGTGCTCGCGGGCGAGGAAGTTGTAGGCGTCGACCCCCACCAGGGCCTCGATGCGGCGTACGCCCGAACCGATCGACGACTCGCCGAGCAGCTTCACCAGGCCGAGCTGGGAGGTGTTGTGCACGTGTGTGCCGCCGCACAGCTCCTTGGAGAAGTCGCCGATGGTGACGACGCGCACGCGCTCGCCGTACTTCTCGCCGAACTCGGCGATGGCGCCCTGCTTCTTGGCCTCGTCGATGCTGAGGATCTCGGCGTGCACGTCCAGGTCGCGGGCGAGCACCTCGTTGATCTTCTGCTCGACGTCCGTCATCACGGCCGTCGGCACGGCGGCCGGGGAGCCGAAGTCGAAGCGGAAGCGGCCGGGCTGGTTCTCGGAACCGGCCTGGGCGGCCGTCGGGCCGAGGGCGTCGCGCAGGGCCTGGTGGGTCAGGTGCGTGGCCGAGTGGGCGCGGGCGATGGCCGTGCGGCGGCGTACGTCGATGACGGCCTGGGCCCTGGCGCCGACGGTCACCTCGCCGACCTGGACGACGCCCTTGTGGACGTACACCCCCGGCACCGGCTTCTGGCAGTCGCGGACCTCGATCACGGCGCCCGTGTCGGTCCTGATGCGGCCGGTGTCGCCGATCTGGCCGCCGCCCTCGGCGTAGAACGGGGTGCGGTCGAGGACGATCTCGACCTCGTCGCCCTCGGTGGCGGCCGGCGAGGAGGCGCCGTCGACGAGGATGCCGACGACCGTGGACTCGCCCTCGGTGCTGGTGTAGCCGATGAAGTCGGTCTCACCGGCGGCGTCGGCGATCTCGCGGTAGGCGCCCAGGTCGGCGTGGCCGGTCTTCTTGGCCTTGGCGTCGGCCTTGGCGCGCTCGCGCTGCTCCTTCATCAGGCGCCGGAAGCCGTCCTCGTCCACGGACAGGCCCTGTTCGGCGGCCATCTCCAGGGTGAGGTCGATGGGGAAGCCCCACGTGTCGTGCAGCAGGAAGGCCTGGTCGCCGGAGAGGACCGTGCCGCCGGCGGCCTTGGTCTCCGTGACGGCTGTGTCGAGGATGTTGGTGCCGCCCCTGAGGGCCTTGAGGAAGGCGGCCTCCTCGGCGAGGGCCACGGTCTCGATGCGCTGCCGGTCGGTGACGAGCTCGGGGTACTGCTGCCCCATCATGCCGATCACGACGTCGACGAGGTCCTTGACGACCGGGCCGGTGGCGCCGAGCAGGCGCATGTTGCGGATGGCGCGGCGCATGATGCGGCGCAGCACGTAGCCGCGGCCCTCGTTGCCCGGGGTGACGCCGTCACCGATGAGCATCACCGAGGTGCGCATGTGGTCGGTGACCACGCGCAGCGAGACGTCGGACTCCTGGCCCGCGCCGTACTCGACGCCGGTCAGCTCGGTGGCCTTCCTGATGACGGCCATGGAGGTGTCGATCTCGTACAGGTTCTGCACGCCCTGCAGGATCATGGCGAGGCGTTCCAGGCCCAGACCCGTGTCGATGTTCTTGCTCGGCAGGTCGCCGAGGATCTCGAAGTCGTCCTTCGAGGTGCCCTCGCCCCGCACGTACTGCATGAAGACGAGGTTCCAGATCTCCACGTACCGCTCGTCGTTGACGGCGGGGCCGCCCTCGACGCCGAACTCGGGGCCGCGGTCGTAGTTGATCTCGGAACACGGGCCGCAGGGGCCCGGCACGCCCATGGACCAGAAGTTGTCCTTCTTGCCCAGGCGCTGGATGCGCTCCTTGGGGACGCCGACGACCTCGTGCCAGATGCGCTCGGCCTCGTCGTCGTCCAGGTACACGGTGATCCAGAGCTTCTCGGGCTCCAGACCGTAACCGCCCTTGTCCTGGGGGCTGGTCAGCAGCTCCCAGGCGTACTTGATGGCGCCTTCCTTGAAGTAGTCGCCGAAGGAGAAGTTGCCGCACATCTGGAAGAACGTGCCGTGCCGGGTGGTCTTGCCGACCTCTTCGATGTCCGGGGTGCGCACGCACTTCTGGACGCTCGTGGCGCGCTCGAAGGGCGGCTTGACCTCACCGAGGAAGTACGGCTTGAAGGGCACCATGCCGGCCGGGACCAGGAGCAGGGTCGGATCGTCCGCGATGAGCGACGCCGAAGGCACGACGGTGTGCCCGCGCTCCTCGAAGAAGCTCAACCAGCGGCGGCGAATCTCGGCCGACTCCATCAGTGGTCCTCATTCCGGTTGTGCGAGTACGCCGACCTCTCGACGTACGTCGGGTTCTTGCTGTACTGCGGGTCGTTGCGGTTCTCCAGGGCGGCGACGCGGCGCGCGGGCGGCAGTTCGGGATCGGCGTTCAGGCCGAGGGCCTCGCCGAGCTCCGCCTCGCGCTGGGCCATCCCGTCACGGACGTCGAGTGCGAAGTCCTTGATGCGGTGGCCCGCCTCGATCGCCTTGTTCGCGGCCTGCGCCGCGAGGCTCTCGGGCGTCAGCTGCCTGATCTTGCGGTTGACCTTGGTGGTGGCCCACACGCCGGCGGCTGCGCCCGCGGTGAACCAGAACGTACGGCGGAACATCGCTGCGTCAGTCCTTCTTCCGCTTTCCCCGTCGCGTCGACGGGACGGTGCGGCCCACGATCACGGTGCGACGCGCGGGCTTCGGGGCGGGCACGTCCTCGCGGTCGCGGCCGCCGCCCATGGCCCGGCGCACGCCGTAGCCGAAGGCCGCGACCTTCACCAGCGGGCCGCCGAAGGTGGAGGCGACGGTCGAGGAGAGCGCCGAGGCGTTCGACGTGACCTCCTGGACGTCCGACGCGATGGCGTCGACCCGCTCGATCTGCGTCTGCGCCGAGCGCACGGCCGCGGAGGCGTCCGCGAGGAGCGGGACCGTCTGTTCGGTCACGTCCGCGACGAGTTTGGTGGTCGCCCTGAGCGTCTGGGCCAGCCTCGCGAGTGCCACCGCGAGGAAGGAGACCAGGATCGCCCAGAAGACGGCCACCAGGATCCCGGCCACCTCTCCACCGGACACTGCGCACCCGCTCCCTGAATTCGTGCCTCACCGTCGAAAAGTCGTCCTCCGACCCTATCGCGCCGGGGCAACCGCTCCGTACCGGATTACCGTCCGCCGGAAGGGGAGTCGCGCAACGAGATTGTACGTAGTGCGTATGGATGAGTACGCTCCGTTGCCCATGCGGCGATCTCACGGTTCTGAGCGTTCGGACGCGGGGGCGGCCGGCCGGCGGCCCGGCAACCTCCCCCTGGAACTCGACGCGTTCGTGGGCCGCTCGGCGGAACTGGCCCGGCTGGCCGAGGCCCTCGACACGGCGCGACTGGTGACGGTGACGGGCCCGGGCGGGGTCGGCAAGTCGCGGCTGGCGGCGCACGCGGCGGCCCGGCTGCGGCCGCGCGACGGCGTGTGGCTCGTGGAGCTGGCCGCGCTGCGCGATCCGGACCTCGTCGGGTACGCGGTCCTCGAGGCGCTGGGCCTCACCGACCACACCGGGCGGCCGCCGCGCGAGATCCTTCTGGAGCACCTCGCGGAGCGCCGGCTGCTGCTCGTGCTCGACGGGTTCGAGCACCTGGTGGACGCCTGCGCGCCGCTGGTCGGTGAGCTGCTGCGGCGCTCGGCGGGCCTGCGGGTGCTCGCCGCGGGGCGCCGGCCGCTCTCGGTGGACGGCGAACGGGTCCTCCCGCTGGCGCCGCTCGGCGGACGGGAGGCGGCCGAGCTGTTCGAGGAGCGGGCGGCGGCCGGCACGCCGGGACTCACCCTGCACGACGGCGACCGCGCGGACGTCGAGGAGATCTGCCGGCGGCTCGACGGTGTGCCGCTCGCCGTCGAGCTGGCGGCGGGGCGGTTGCGGACCCTCTCCCCCGCGCAGCTGCTGGCCCGGCTCGACGACCGCTTCCGCCTCCTCACCGGCGGCGGGCGCGACGCCCTGCCGCGCCACCAGGCCCTGCGGACGGCGATCGGCTGGAGCCACGAGCTGTGCACCCCGCAGGAGCGGCTGCTGTGGGCGCGGCTCTCGGTGTTCGCCGGGCAGTTCGACCTGGAGGCCGTGGAGTACGTGTGCGGGGGCGGCGGACTGCACCCCGACAACATCCTCGACGTGCTCGACGAGCTCCTCGCCCAGTCGGTCGTCACCCGCGAGGAGACGCCCGCGGGGGTGCGCTACCGGATGCTGGACACGATCGGGGCGTACGGCGCCGACTGGCTGGACGCCCTGGGCGACGGGGACCGGCTGAGGCGGCGCCACCGCGACTGGTACATGGGGCTCGCGACCTGGGGCGAGCTGGACTGGTTCTCGCCCCGGCAGCACGAGGTGGCCGCGCGGGTGGAGGCGGAGCTGCCGAACCTGCGCCGCGCCCTGGAGCACTGTCTGGAGGAGCCGGACGGCGGGCACCTGGGGCAGTACCTGGCGGGCACCCTCTGGTTCTACTGGGTGGGCTGCGGGCGCCTGTCGGAGGGGCGGCACTGGCTGGAGCGGAGCGTGGACCTGGAGACCGCGCACGAGCGCTCGCGGCTGAAGGCGCTGTGGGTGCTCGGGTACGTGGCGGTCCTGCAGGGCGACACCGTGCCCGCGTTCGCCGCGCTCCACGAGTGCCGGGAGCGGGCGGAACGTTCCGGGAACGCCGCCGCGCTGGCCTACGCCGAGCACCGCACCGGCTGTCTGGCGCTGGTCACCGACGACATGCCGCGCGCGGAGATGCTCCTGCGGTCGGCGCTCGCCCGCTACCACCGGATCGGCGAGCTCAACAGCAACGTCCTGATGGGGCAGGTCGAGCTGGCGATGGCCCGGGCGTTCCAGGGCGACCTGCCGGCCGCGGTGCGGCTGTGCGAGGAGGTGCGCCGGGTCTGCGAGCGCCACGGGGAGCGCTGGGCCCTCACGTACGCGCAGTACGTACTGGCGTACGCGGCCTGGACCGAGGGGGACCTGGCGGGGGCCCGGCGGCTGCTCACCGGGTGCCTGGACATCAGCCACGACTTCCACGACCTGCTCGGCACGGTCCTGGTGGTGGAGCTGCTCGCGCTGGTCACCGTGGCGGAGGGCGACGCCGAGGAGGCCGCGGTGCTGCAGGGCTCCGCCTCCCGGATGTGGCCGGCGGTGGGTCTGCCGCTGTTCGGCTCGGCCCACTACAACGCCCCGCACGAGCTGTGCGAGACGACGGCCCGGGAGCGGCTCGGCGACGAGCGGTACGAGGAGTGCGTACGCGTCGGGGCGCGGCTCGGCCGGCAGGCGGCGGTGGGCCGGGCGCTGGGGCACACCCGGCGGCGGGCGCCCGGCGCGCCGCTCGTCCCGCGGTGCGTTCCGGCGCCCCCGGACGCGCGGCAGCCCGCCGCCTCGCCCACCCACAAGGGCGGTGAGGCGACGGGCTGACGCGTACGTGCTGCCGGTGCTGAGGAGAACGCCTGATCAGCGGGCGTAGTACTCGACGACGAGCTGCTCGTCGCAGATCACCGGGATCTCCTTGCGGTTCGGCTCGCGGTCCAGGCGGAAGGCCAGGGCGCCGAGGTTCACCTGCAGGTAGCGCGGGGTCTCGCCGTCGGGGGCGAAGCCACCGGCGCGCGCGACCTCGAACAGGGGCTTGCTGCGGCTGCGCTCGCGGACCATCACGACGTCGTCGGGCTTGACGCGGAAGGACGGCTTGTCGACCTTGCCACCGTTGACCTCGATGTGGCCGTGCACGACCATCTGGCGGGCCTGGTAGATCGTGCGGGCGATGCCCGAACGCAGGACCAGCGCGTCGAGACGCCGCTCCAGCTCGATGACCAGGGCCTCACCGGTCTTGCCCTGCGTCTTGGCGGCACGCTCGTAGGCGCGGACGAGCTGGCGCTCGGACACGTCGTACTGCGCGCGCAGACGCTGCTTCTCCAGCAGACGGACCTTGTAGTCCGAGTTCTGCTTGCGGCCACGGCCGTGCTCGCCCGGCGGGTAGGGGCGGGCCTCGAAGTACTTGACGGCCTTCGGGGTCAGCGCGATGCCGAGGGCACGCGACTTCTTGACCTTGGGGCGGGACTGGTTCGCCACTTCTTTTCCTTCTTCTCTTCGGCTGCCTCAGGGTTACGGGAGGTCGCATCCGCAGCCGGGGATTCCCACCGGGTCCGCGAGGGACCCGCCGGGCAGCCGCTCCCCTGGTCTGGGCACATACGTGCAGCACACGAACGGCCCACCGACCGGTCCCGGAAGTGCGGGTGGTGGTGGGCTGCCCGCGACACCTACGACGGTGCGCGACGCTCCTGGATCGAAAGATCCGGCTGGGTGTCCCGCCTGAGGCGCCGACCGGGGCCGGACACGGGACTCAGCACTGCGGAGGAGTCTACAGGGTCCTCAGGACCGCCCCCGACCGAGGTGCTTCCTGGTCCACTCGACCGCGTCCGCGTAGCGCGCCTCGGCGCCGTGCCGGGTCGGGGTGTAGTACTCGCGGTCCTTGAGCTCCTCCGGCGCGTACTGCTGGGCGGCGATGCCCTCGGGCAGGTCGTGCGGGTACACGTACCCCTGTGCGTGGCCGAGCGCGGTCGCGCCCTTGTAGTGCCCGTCGCGCAGGTGCATGGGCACGGGGCCCGCGTGGCCCTTGCGCACGTCCTCCAGGGCGGCGCCGATCGCGGTCGTCGCGGCGTTCGACTTCGGGGCCAGGGCGAGCGCGATGGTGGCGTGGCTGAGGGTGAGCGCGGCCTCCGGGAAGCCGATCATGGCGACGGCCTGGGCGGCGGCGACGGCGGTCTGCAGGGCGGTCGGGTCGGCGAGGCCGATGTCCTCGCTGGCGGAGATCATCAGGCGGCGGGCGATGAACCGGGGGTCCTCGCCGGCCTCGATCATCCGCGCCAGGTAGTGCAGGGCCGCGTCGACGTCCGAGCCGCGGATCGACTTGATGAGGGCGCTGGCCACGTCGTAGTGCTGGTCGCCGTCGCGGTCGTACTTCACCGCGGCCCGGTCGACGGTCTCCTCCAGGGTCCGCAGGGTGATCTCCGCCTCGCCCTTGTCGAGCGCGGAGCCGGCCGCGGCCTCCAGGGCGGTGAGCGCGCGGCGGGCGTCGCCGCCGGCGATGCGCAGGAGGTGGGACTCGGCGTCCTCGGGGAGGGTGACGGCCCCCTTGAGGCCGCGCTCGTCGCCGAGCGCCCTGCGGAGCAGTCCGCGCAGGTCGTCGTCGGTGAGCGGTTCGAGGGTGAGGAGCAGGGAGCGGGAGAGCAGGGGGGAGATCACCGAGAAGTACGGGTTCTCCGTGGTCGCCGCGATCAGCGTCACCCAGCGGTTCTCCACGGCCGGGAGCAGGGAGTCCTGCTGGGCCTTGCTGAAGCGGTGGATCTCGTCGAGGAAGAGGACGGTCTCCTTGCCGAAGCCGCCGGTGGCGCGGCGGGCGCCCTCGATGACGGCCCGCACCTCCTTGACGCCGGCGGTGATCGCGGAGAGCTCCACGAAGCGCTTGTCGGTCGCCTTGGAGACCACGTAGGCGAGGGTCGTCTTGCCCGTGCCGGGCGGGCCCCAGAGGATCACCGAGGAGGGTCCGGCCGGGCCGCCGCCGCTCTCGCCGACGAGCCGGCGCAGGGGCGAGCCGGGCTTCAGCAGATGCTGCTGGCCCACGACCTCGTCGAGGGTGCGCGGGCGCATCCGTACGGCCAGGGGGCTGCCGGAGGGGTCCTTCTCCTGGCGTTCTTCGGCTGCGGCGGTGAACAGGTCGGGCTCCACGTCGGAAACCCTATGCCACGCCACCGACAGAGGCTCCGGGCCCTCGTGCCCTCAGCCGGGCCCCGGCCTCCTCAGCGGGGCCCCGGTCGCCTCAGCTGGTCCAGAAGTCCCACCAGCGCGTCAGGATCAGCATGCCGATGATCCCGATGTGCAGGACCGGCGGCACCCAGGCGAACTCGGCGAAGAAGCCCTTCAGCCAGCCGGGCGCGGGCAGCAGGCCGTTGCGGACGTTGTGCGAGGTCACCGCCCAGAACATGACGATGGTCGCGACCCAGGCGAGGCAGCACCACAGGCAGAGCGAGTTGATGTTGTACAGCGACTGGTACTGGAGCCAGGTGACGAAGCCCACGCCGAACAGCGTGCCCGCGTTGAAGGTCAGCCAGTACCAGCGCGGGAAGGTGGCGCGGCCCAGCAGGCTCACGCCGACGCAGACCACCATGCCGTAGGCGACGAGGCCCAGCATCGGGTTGGGGAACCCGAAGACGGAGGCCTGGTCGCTCTTCATGATGTTGCCGCAGGAGACGACCGGGTTCAGGCTGCAGCCCGGCGTGAAGTTCGGGTCCTCCAGCAGCTTGAACTTGTCGATGGTGATGACCCAGGAGGCCAGCAGCCCGGCCGCGCCGGTGATCACCAGCAGGAGGGCCAGGACACGGCCGCCGCCCACGGTCCGCGGGGCTGCGGCGGGCACCTGGCCGGTGGAGACGCCTTCCCTGACTGTCGTCTTGCTCATCACGCCGTTTCCGTAGCTTGAGAGGACCTTTCCGGGCAGGGTCATTGTGCCGCACGGGCACGGGTGTGCACCGTTCGATGCGCATAAGGAAGTGGGTGCGGGGGTCGTTCGCGGGGCTGCGTGTGCAGTACAGGGAGGTCGCCGGGGGCGGTGGCCTCGGCCTCGGTCGTGGGTGGGAATCGCTCGGCGGGGCGAATCTGTGGGCGCGGGGTTGACGGCTGTGCGTCCCGGGGTGTTTTTCGCCCCCGCCGCCCCTACCCATTCCCGTCACTTCCTCGGGGGCTCCGCCCCCGAACCCCCGTTGCGCAGTTCCCCGAGCCCCTGGGTACCCAGGGGCTCGGGGAACTGCGTAGTGACGGGTCAGCTGAGGCGGGACTCCAGTTCCGCCACGATCTCGTTCACGCCCACCGGGATCTGCTCGCCCGACTCCATGTCCTTCAGCTGCACGACCCCCTCGGAGAGGTCCCGCTCGCCGGCGACCACGGTGTACCGGGCACCGCTGCGGTTGGCGTTCTTCATGGCGCCCTTCAGGCCCTTGGACCCGTACGAGAAGTCCGCCGCGATCCCGTTGCGGCGCAGCTCGCTCACCACGCCGAAGAGCACCCGCCGCGCCTCCTCGCCGAGCGGCACGGCGAACACGCTGGTGGCCGCGGGCAGCTGCAGCTCCACCCCTTCCGCCTCCAGCGCGAGGACCGTGCGGTCGACGCCGAGGGCCCAGCCCACGGACGGCAGGGCGGGGCCGCCGATCATCTCGGACAGGCCGTCGTAGCGTCCGCCGCCGCCGACCGCGGACTGCGAGCCGAGGCCGTCGTGCACGAACTCGAAGGTGGTGCGGGTGTAGTAGTCGAGCCCCCGCACGAGCTTGGCGTCGTCCTCGAAGGAGACGCCCGCGGCCGTGATCAGCTCGCGCACCTCCTCGTGGTACGCCTTGCACGCGTCGCACAGGTAGTCCCGCAGCAGCGGGGCGCCGACGAGCTGCTTCTGGACGTCGTCGCGCTTGTCGTCGAGGACGCGCAGCGGATTGATGTCGGCGCGGCGCAGGGTCTCCTCGTCCAGGTCGAGCCCCCGCAGGAAGTCCTGGAGCGCGGCCCGGTAGACGGGCCGGCACTCCTTGTCGCCCAGCGAGTTGAGCAGGATCCGGAAGTCGCGCAGTCCCAGCGAGCGGTACGCCTGGTCGGCCAGGATGATCAGCTCGGCGTCGAGCGCCGGGTCCTCGGCGCCGATCGCCTCGGCGCCGACCTGGGAGAAGTGCCTGTACCGGCCCTTCTGCGGGCGCTCGTAGCGGTAGTAGGAGCCCGAGTACCAGAGCTTGACGGGGAGGTTGCCCGCCTTGTGGAGGTTGGCCTCCAGCGCGGCCCGCAGCACGGAGGCCGTGCCCTCGGGGCGCAGGGCCAGCCGGTCGCCGCCCTTGGTCTCGAAGGCGTACATCTCCTTGGTCACGATGTCGGTGGACTCGCCGACCCCGCGCGCGAACAGCTCGACGCTCTCGAAGCCGGGCGTCTCGATGTACCCGTAACCGGAGTTGCGCAGCGGAGCGGCGATGGCCTCGCGCACCGCGAGGTACTTCGCGCTGTCCGGCGGGATCAGGTCGTACGTGCCCTTGGGTGCCTTGAAGGTGCTCAACGGAAGTCTCTCGTCACATTCCTCGTCGAGGGGCGGACTTCGGGTCCGCCCCCTGGCCGGCTGCCGCCACCTGCCGCAGATACGGGTTGGTGGCGCGCTCCTGGCCGATGGTCGTCTGTTGGCCGTGGCCCGACAGCACCACGGTCGAGTCGTCGAGCGGCAGGCACACGCGTGCCAGCGAGCCGAGCATCTCGTCCATGTCGCCGCCGGGCAGGTCGGTGCGTCCGACGGAGCCGGCGAAGAGCAGATCCCCGGAGAAGAACACGGAGGGGATCTCCGCGGTCTCGGGCATCCGGAACGTCACCGACCCCTTCGTATGGCCCGGCGCGTGCGCGACGGAGAGGTCGAGGCCGGCGAGCTTCAGCGCGGCGCCGTCCGTCAGTTCCTTGACGTCGTCCGGTTCACCGACCGTGAGCTCGCCCATCAGCGGCATGCCGATCGAGCGGCCGAGCGCGCGCTCCGGGTCGCTCATCATGTAGCGGTCCTCGGGGTGGATCCACGCGGGCACGTCGTGCGCGCCGCAGACCGGGACCACCGAGGCGACGTGGTCGATGTGGCCGTGCGTGAGGACGACGGCGACGGGCTTGAGCCGATGCTTGGCGAGCGTCTCCTCGACCCCCTGGGTGGCCTGGTGGCCCGGGTCGATGATCACGCACTCCTCACCGGCGGCGGGGGCGACCACGTAGCAGTTGGTGCCCCAGGCCCCGGCGGGGAACCCGGCAATGAGCACGTTCGTCCTTCGGTATGCGTACGGGTGGTGTCCCGTACGAGCGGTGTCTCGTACGGGGGACGTGCCGTACGGGGAATGGCTTCGCTGCGGATCAGAGCCTACCGGCGCTGCCGGAACCACAGCGAACCCATATACGGTACGGGGCACACGCAGGCGGTCGGCTCACGAGACCCACGCGTCCCACCCGACGTACGAGACGCATGAGGAGATAACCCGGTGGTCACCCAGGAACAGCGGCGGCGCCAGCTCGCCCGGGAGAAGTTCTTGCGGCAGCAGCAGCGGCGCACGTCCGCCCGCCGCAAGGCCCGCGCTCGTAACGCGGTGATCGCGTCGGTCCTCGGCGTGGTCGTCGTGGGCAGCGTGGTGTCGTACGCGACCGGGGTGTTCAAGCAGGACGACGACGACAAGTCGAACGCGGCGGCGGAGGCCACTCCCAGCGCCTCCCCCAGCAAGGCCCCGGACCCGTGCGACAAGGCCGCCGCGGGCAAGGTGAAGAAGCTGAGCTACAAGAAGGAGCCGGCGCTCACCGTCGACAAGTCGGCGGACTACACGATGAAGCTGCAGACGACCTGCGGCACGATAGACATCGACATGCCGGCCTCGAAGGCCCCGCACACCGTCAACTCGTTCAACTTCCTGGCGGGCAAGGGCTACCTGGACCACACCAAGTGCCACCGCCTGACGACGAACGGCATCTACGTGCTCCAGTGCGGCGACCCGCAGGGCACCGGCATGGGCGGACCCGGCTACACCATCCCCGACGAGAACCTCAAGGACAAGCGGCTCAAGGGCGGCGTGTACCCGGCGGGCACGGTGGCGATGGCCAACCAGTACAACGCGCAGACCAAGGAAGGCCGCGACACCGGCGGCAGCCAGTTCTTCCTCGTCTACCAGGACAGCCAGTTGCCGGCCAACTACACACCGTTCGGCACGATTTCCGACGCGGGCATGAAGGTGCTGAAGAAAATCGCCGGCGCCGGTGAGAGCACCGGCCAGGGCGACGGCACGCCCAACGCGACGGTCGTGATCGACAAGGCGACCGTGACGAAATCCTGACCCCGGGCAGGGAAAGTTCGGTCGCGCGGGATGCGGACAGCCGCCCCGCCGGTCGCCTATGTTGGCCGTGACGAAATTGTGGACGATGCCCGGGGGCAAAGCTGCCCCACGCAGGCATCATGTGGAGGAGGCGCTGTGAGCAGCGACCCGTGGGGCCGCGTCGACGAGACGGGGACCGTGTACGTGCGTACGGCCGACGGCGAGCAGGTCGTCGGTTCCTGGCAGGCCGGTACTCCCGACGAGGCACTGGCCTACTTCGAGCGCAAGTACGAGGGCCTGGTCGTGGAGATCGGCCTCCTCGAACGACGGGTGCGGACGACCGATCTGTCCTCCAAGGACGCCCAGGTCGCGATCGACCACATCCGCGAGCAGGTGGACGCCCACCACGCGGTGGGCGATCTGGCCGCGCTGCGGACGCGGCTGGACAAGCTCGTCGAGACGGTCGACGCTCGCCGTGAGGAGCGCAAGGCGCAGCGGGCCAAGCAGTCCGACGAGGCCCGGCACGCCAAGGAGGCGCTGGTCGTCGAGGCGGAGGAGCTGGCCCGGTCCGACCAGTGGCGGGCCGCCGGTGAGCGGCTGCGCGCCCTGGTGGACACCTGGAAGGGCCTGCCGCGGCTCGACCGCAAGTCCGACGACGAGCTGTGGCACCGCTTCTCGCACGCGCGCTCGGCGTTCTCCAAGCGCCGCAAGGCGCACTTCGCGTCGCTGGACGCGCAGCGCGAGGAGGCCCGCAAGACCAAGGAGAAGCTGGTCGCGGAGGCCGAGGCGCTCTCCGGCTCGTCCGACTGGGGTCCGACGGCGGCCCGCTACCGCGAGCTGATGGCGGACTGGAAGGCGGCGGGCCGTGCCCAGCGCGAGCACGAGGACGACCTGTGGAACCGCTTCCGCGGTGCCCAGGACGTGTTCTTCGCGGCGCGCAGCTCGGTCTTCGCCGAGCGGGACGCGGAGCAGACGGAGAACCTGAAGCTCAAGGAGGAGCTGGCCGAGGAGGCCGAGAAGCTCGTCCCGGTGCAGGACCTGAAGGCGGCCAGGGCCGCGTTCCGGTCGATCAACGAGCGCTGGGAGGCCATCGGCCACGTGCCGCGGGACGCCCGTCCCAAGGTCGAGGGCCGGATGCACGCGGTGGAGCGGGCGCTGCAGGAGTCCGAGGAGAACGAGTGGCGCCGGACGAACCCGGAGGCACGCGCGCGTGCCGAGGGTCTGACCGGTCAGCTGCAGGCCGCCGTGGACAAGCTCCAGGGGCAGATCGAGCAGGCGCGCGCCCAGGGCAACAACGCGAGGGCCGACAAGTTGCAGCGGGAGCTGGATGGGCGGCAGGCGCTGCTTGACCAGGCGCTCAAGGGGCTGCAGGAGTTCGGCGGGTAGCTCCGCTGGTGGCCCGGCATTTGTCTGCGGGTGCGCTGTGGCTGGTCGCGCAGTTCCCCGCGCCCCTCACGGGACGCAGGAGGGGCCCCGTACTTGCGTACGGGGCCCCTCCTGTCGTTCGCTGTCAGGCCTCCGAAGGTCTGCGGGCCGACGTGACGCGGTAGACGTCGTACACGCCCTCCACTCCTCTGACCGCCTTCAGGACGTGGCCCAGGTGCTTGGGGTCGCCCATCTCGAAGGTGAAGCGGGAGGTGGCCACCCGGTCGCGGGACGTCTGGACGGCCGCCGACAGGATGTTGACGTGCTGGTCGGACAGGACCCGCGTGACGTCCGACAGGAGCCGGGAGCGGTCCAGGGCCTCGACCTGGATGGCGACCAGGAAGACCGAGGACTGGGTGGGGGCCCACTCGACGTCGAGGATGCGCTCGGGCTCGCGGGACAGGGAGTCGACGTTGACGCAGTCCGTGCGGTGGACCGACACCCCGCTGCCGCGCGTCACGAAGCCCATGATCGGGTCGCCGGGGACGGGCGTGCAGCAGCGGGCCAGCTTGACCCACACGTCGTCGACGCCCTTGACGACGACACCGGGGTCGGCGTTGGAGCGGCGCTTGCGGGCCCGGCCGCGGGCCGGCGGGACGCTCTCGTCGATCTCCTCGGTGGCGGCCTCCTCGCCGCCGAGCGCCTGCACGAGCTTCTGCACGACGCCCTGCGCGGCCACGTGGCCCTCGCCGATGGCCGCGTACAGGGACGAGATGTCGGGGTAGCGCATCTCGTGCGCGAGCGTGACCAGCGAGTCGCCGGTGAGGATGCGCTGGATCGGCAGGTTCTGCTTGCGCATGGCGCGCGCGATGGCGTCCTTGCCCTGCTCGATGGCCTCGTCGCGGCGCTCCTTGGAGAACCAGGCGCGGATCTTGTTGCGGGCGCGGGGCGACTTGACGAAGCCCAGCCAGTCCCGGGACGGTCCGGCGCCGGCCGCCTTGGAGGTGAAGACCTCCACCAGGTCGCCGTTGTCGAGGGTCGACTCCAGCGGGACGAGGCGTCCGTTGACGCGTGCTCCTATGGTGCGGTGGCCCACCTCCGTGTGCACCGCGTAGGAGAAGTCGACGGGGGTGGCGCCGGCCGGCAGCGCTATGACGTCGCCCTTCGGCGTGAAGACGAAGACCTCGTTGCGCGAGAGGTCGAAGCGCAGGGACTCCAGGAACTCGCCGGGGTCCTCGGTCTCCTTCTGCCAGTCGAGGAGCTGGCGCAGCCACGCCATGTCGTTGAGGTGGTCGTCCTTGCCGGTGGTCCGCGGCGCGTCGGAGCGCACCTTGGAGGCGCCGGCGACGGCCTCCTGCTTGTACTTCCAGTGCGCGGCGATGCCGTACTCGGCGCGGCGGTGCATGTCGAAGGTGCGGATCTGCAGCTCGACGGGCTTGCCGTTGGGGCCGATGACCGTCGTGTGCAGCGACTGGTACATGTTGAACTTGGGCATCGCGATGTAGTCCTTGAACCGGCCGGGGACCGGGTTCCATCGCGCGTGCACGGTGCCGAGGGCGGCGTAGCAGTCGCGGACCGTGTCGACGAGGACGCGGATGCCCACCAGGTCGTAGATCTCCGCGAAGTCGCGGCCGCGGACGATCATCTTCTGGTAGACGCTGTAGTAGTGCTTCGGGCGCCCGGTGACGGTCGCCTTGATGCGGGCGGCGCGCAGGTCGGACTGGACCTCGTCGGTCACTATGGCGAGGTACTCGTCGCGCTTGGGGGCGCGCTCGGCGACCAGGCGCACGATCTCGTCGTACATCTTGGGGTAGAGGATCGCGAAGGCGAGGTCCTCCAGCTCCCACTTGATGGTGTTCATGCCCAGGCGGTGGGCGAGCGGCGCGTAGATCTCCAGGGTCTCGCGCGCCTTCTTCTCCTGCTTCTCGCGCTTGAGGTACCGCATGGTGCGCATGTTGTGCAGGCGGTCGGCGAGCTTGATGACCAGGACGCGCGGGTCCTTGGCCATGGCGACGACCATCTTGCGCACCGTCTCGGCCTGCGCGGCCTCGCCGAACTTGACCTTGTCGAGCTTGGTGACGCCGTCGACGAGGAGGGCGACCTGGTCGCCGAAGTCCTTGCGCAGGGTGTCGAGGCCGTACTCGGTGTCCTCGACGGTGTCGTGCAGCAGGCCCGCCATCAGCGTGGCCGGGTCCATGCCCAGCTCGGCCAGGATGGTCGTGACCGCGAGCGGGTGCGTGATGTACGGGTCGCCGCTCTTGCGCTTCTGGCCGCGGTGCCAGCGCTCGGCGACCTGGTAGGCGCGCTCGACCTGGCGCAGCGTGGACGTCTCGATCTTGGGGTCGTTGCTGCGCACGATCCGCAGCAGCGGCTCCAGGACCGGGTTGTACGGGTTGGAGCGCTGTACGCCGAGACGGGCGAGCCGGGCCCGTACGCGGTTGGAGGAGCCGCCGGAGCGGGCGGGCTGACCGGGCGCGGGGCGGGCGGCGGGCGCGGAGGTCCGCCGCTCGGGCGCGGTCGTACGGGCGCTCAGACCTTGAGCAGCGTCTCCAGCGGGGCGCCGTCCAGGGCGGGCTCCAGACGGGCGCGGCCGTCCAGGAAGCCGAGCTCCATGAGGACGGCGACACCGGCGACCTCGGCGCCCGCCCGGCGGATCAGCCGCAGCGAGGCCTCGGCGGTGCCGCCGGTGGCGAGGACGTCGTCGACGACCAGGACCCGGTCGCCCGGCGCCAGGTCCTCGGCGTGCACCTCGATCTCGGCGGAACCGTACTCCAGGTCGTACACCTGGCTCAGGGTCGCTCCGGGGAGCTTGCCCGCCTTGCGCACCGGGACGAAGCCCAGTCCGGCGCGGACCGCGACCGGGGCGCCCAGGATGAAGCCGCGGGCCTCCAGGCCGACGATCTTCGTGGCGCCGGTGCGGACCGCGATCTCCGCCAGGGCGTCGGTGAGCGCCGAGAACGCCGCCGGGTCCGCCAGGAGCGGGGTGATGTCCTTGAACATCACGCCCGGCTCCGGGTGGTCGGGGACGTCACGGATGCGGCTGAGCAGCAGCTGCGTGACGTCCGCGGAGGCGGTCATCGGCGCTTGCCCGAGGGGCGGCCGCGGCCCCGGCCGCGGGACGAGGGCTGGGCGCGCTGGGCGCGGGGTCCGACGACGGCGGGCGTCGCGTCCTCCGGGGCGTCGTCCCCGTCCTCGTCGTCCTCGTACGTCCGGGGGGCGACGGGGGCGTCCAGGGGCTCGCCCTTGGCCGCGGCGGCGGCCCGCTTGGCCAGGACGCGCTTCCTGAGCGCCTTCATCTGCGGCTCGCGCTCCTTGAGGTCGGCGACGAGCGGCGTGGCGATGAAGATCGAGGAGTACGCACCGGCCGCGAGGCCGACGAACAGCGACAGCGAGATGTCGTTGAGCATGCCCGCGCCGAGGACGCCGCCGCCGATGAACAGCAGGCCCGCGACCGGGAGCAGCGCGACCACCGTGGTGTTGATGGAACGCACCAGGGTGCCGTTGATCGAGCGGTCGGCGATCTCGCTGTACGTGTAGCGGGTCTGCTTGGTGATGTCCTTCGTCTGCTCCTTGAGGCTGTCGAAGACGACCACCGTGTCGTAGAGCGAGTAACCGAGGATCGTCAGCAGACCGATCACGGTGCCCGGGGTGACCTCGAAGCCGACCAGGGCGTAGACGCCGACCGTGATGGTGATGTCGTGGATGAGCGCCACCAGCGCGGCCGCGGCCATGCGCCACTCGAAGGCGATCGCCAGGTAGATCACGACCAGGACCATGAAGATCGCCAGGCCCTGCCAGGCCTTGTTGGCGATCTGTTCGCCCCAGCTGGGGCCGACCAGGTCGGCGTTGATCTTCTCCGCGTCGACCTTCAGGTCCCTGGCGAGGTCTTCCTTGATCTGGTCGGACTTGCTGGTGTCGACCCCGGCGACCTGGATGCGCAGGCCGCCGTTGCCGAGCTTCTGGACGATCGCGTCGTGGCCCGAGGCCTCTTCCGCGTACGTCTCGGCCTGGCTCACCGAGACGCTGGTGCGCTCGGTGGTGAAGACGGCGCCGCCCTGGAACTCGATGCCCATGTTCAGGCCGCGCACCGCCAGGCCGACGATGGCCGTGATGGTGATCAGGATGGAGATGCCGTACCAGAGCTTGCGCTTGCCGACGAAGTCGTAGCCGATCTCGCCGCGGTGGAGCCGGGCGCCGAGGGTGCCGAGTTTCGACATCTCACGCCTCCTTCGTGTCGACGGGGGCGGACACGCGACGGGTGCGGCGCAGCGGCGGCTGTACGCCCAGTCGCTTCGGGTCGAGACCGGACCAGCTGTGGCCCTCCGCGAAGAACTTCCTGCGGGCCAGGATCGTCATCAGCGGCTTGGTGAAGAAGAAGACGACGACCACGTCGAGCACGGTGGTCAGCCCCAGGGTGAAGGCGAAGCCCTGGACCTTGCCGACCGTGACGACGAAGAGCACGGCGGCGGCGAGGAACGACACGAAGTCGGAGACCAGGATGGTGCGCCGGGCGCGCGGCCAGGCACGCTCGACCGCGGGGCGCATCCGGCGGCCCTCGCGGATCTCGTCACGGATGCGTTCGAAGAACACGATGAACGAGTCCGCCGTGATGCCGATGGCCACGATGGCGCCGCAGACCGCCGGCAGGTTCAGCGCGAACCCGATCGTCGGGCCGAGCAGCGACATGATCACGTACGTCATGACCGCGGAGACCAGCAGCGAGGCGATGGCGATGAGGGACAGGCCGCGGTAGTAGACCACCAGGTAGATGATGACCAGGGCCAGGCCGATGGCGCCGGCGATCAGGCCGGCCTCCAGCTGCTCGCCGCCGAGCGCGGCGGTGACGGTGGTGACGCTCGCCTCGGTGAAGGTGAGCGGCAGCGCGCCGTACGACAGCATGTTGGCCAGGTCCTGCGCCTCCTGCTGGTCGAAGCTGCCGGAGATCTCCGCGGTGCCGCCGGTCAGCGCCTGGCTGACGTACGGGTCGGAGACGACCTCACCGTCGAGGACGATGGCGAACTGGTTCTGCGGGGACTGGTTCTGGGCGAGCTTGCCCGTGATGCTCGCGAACTTCTTGCCGCCCTTGCCGGTGAAGTCCATGGTGACTTTCCAGCCCGCGGCACCCTGGGTGTCGAACACGGCCGAGGCCTTGTCGACGTCGGTGCCCTCGACCTCGGCCGGGCCGAGGATGTACTTCTGCCACTGGCCCTGCGAGTTCTGGCCGCAGGCCACGGTCGGCTGCGAGGCCTTGACGCCGTCACCGGCCGTCGCGCGGGCCTTCTCCTTGCTGCAGTCCAGCGCGGTGTACTCGGCCTGCAGCTTCGCGGTCGCCGGGTCGGCGCTCGCGGAGGCCGAGGCGGACGGGCTGGCGGAGGCGGACGCCGAGGCGTCCTCGGTGGCGCTCCCCGAGGGAGTGGGGTCGGCCTTCAGCGCGTCGGTGACCGCCCGGCCCTGCGAGGTGGCGGAGGCGGAGGGCGACGAGGACGAGGTGGCCTTCTCGCTCTCCTTGTCCGAGGCGGAAGGGCTCCCGGAGGGACTGCCCGAGGCGCTCGGGGAGGGACTGGCCGCCGGGTCGCCGCCGGAGACCTCGGTGGTCAGGACGGGACGGAAGTAGAGCTTGGCGGTGGTGCCGACCTGTTCCCGGGCCTGCTTGGAGTTCGTGCCCTTGGGAATGTTGACGATGATGTTGCTCTCGCCCTGGGTCTGCACCTCCGCCTCGGAGACGCCCAGACCGTTGACACGGCGGTTCATGATGTCGACCGCGGTGTCCATGTTGGTCTTGTTGATCGCGTTCTTCTGACCCGGCTCGTTCTTCGCCTGGAGCGTGATGCTCGTACCGCCGGCGAGGTCGATGCCCAGTCGCGGTGTCGTGTGCCCGGAGGCGAACATGCCGCCGGTGAGCGCCACGATGGCGATCAGGATCAGGGCCAACGTGCGTCCCGGCCTGCCCTGGGTGCCCTGTCGGCCCTTCTTGGGTGCTGCCACCTTCTCGTTCTCCCTCTTCGTCCGCCCGGTCTCTCGGTACCTTCGCGGACGGGCGTCAAATGATGTCGGGGGACCGCACGAAGCCGTACGCACCGGGGACCACGGCGCGCGAGCGGTGCGCTCCGCGGTCCCCGGCCGTGACTACTTCGTGTCGGACTCGCCGTCGGACTTCTTCAGGTCTGCGCCATCGGTCTTCTTCGGCTCCGCGACGGCGGACTCGTCGACGGGGGCGACGTGGGCGTCGGCGACGGGAGCGTCGGCCGGCTCGTCGGCGTCCTTCTTGCCGAGCTCGATGGGCTTGTCGTCGGAAGCGGCGGCGGGCTCGTCCGTCCCGGTGAGGGAGGAGGCGTCGTCCGGCACGACCGACTCGTCGGACTTCAGGTCGTGCTCGATGCCGTGGACGATGCGGTTGTACTCGTCGTCGCCGAGGACCGCGCCGATGGCGTTCTTCGCGAAGAGCAGGTCGACGCCGGGGCCCGCGTCAAGGAGGACCGTCTCCTCGTTGACCTCCTTCACCGTCGCGTACATGCCACCGATCGTGCGGACACCGGAGCCGGGCTGCATGTCGTTGCGCATCTGCGCGGCCGCTTGCTGCTTCTTCTTGGCCGACCGGGTCATCAGGAACATGGCCCCGATGAGCACGATGAACGGGAGGAGGGTCACGAGACTCACGGGTCGGAACTTCCTTCATTCGACCGCGATGGTGAGCGGCCTGATGGATGGGGGTGTGCGCGTCGCCTGCAAGGGCGGCATCGGCGGAGTCTAAGCGAGTCCGCCGTCAAGGAACAACGCTCAGCATGGCACCGGGGTTCCTGACCTCGCGAGCCCCCTCGCCGTCACGCCCCGAACAGGTCCTGTTGTCCGTTTCCACCGGTTGACGACCGGGGCGGCGTGAGGCCCAGGTGCGCCCAGGCCGCGGGGGTGGCCACCCGTCCGCGGGGCGTGCGCGCAAGCAGCCCCTCGCGCACGAGGAAGGGCTCGGCAACCTCCTCGACGGTCTCCCGCTCCTCCCCCACGGCCACGGCGAGCGTGGACAGGCCGACCGGGCCGCCGCCGAACAGCTTGAGCAGGGCTTCGAGGACACCGCGGTCGAGGCGGTCGAGACCGCGGTTGTCCACCTCGTACACCGCGAGGGCGGCTCCCGCGATCTCCTGCGTGATGACGCCGTCCGCCTTGACCTGCGCGTAGTCGCGCACGCGGCGCAGCAGGCGGTTGGCGATGCGGGGCGTCCCACGGGAACGGCCGGCGATCTCGGCGGCCCCCTGCGGGTCGATCTCCACGTCGAGCAGATGTGCGGACCGGTGGATGACGCGCTCCAGCTCGGCCGGCTCGTAGAACTCCATGTGGGCGGTGAAGCCGAAGCGGTCGCGCAGCGGGGGCGGCAGCAGGCCCGCGCGCGTGGTGGCGCCGACCAGGGTGAAGGGCGGCAGTTCGAGGGGGATGGCGGTGGCCCCGGGCCCCTTGCCGACGATGACGTCGACGCGGAAGTCCTCCATCGCCATGTAGAGCATCTCCTCGGCGGGCCGCGACATGCGGTGGATCTCGTCGAGGAAGAGGACCTCGCCCTCCTGGAGGGAGGAGAGGATCGCCGCGAGGTCGCCCGCGTGCTGGATGGCGGGGCCACTGGTGATGCGGATCGGGGCCTCCATCTCGGCCGCGATGATCATCGAGAGGGTGGTCTTGCCCAGGCCCGGGGCGCCGGAGAGCAGGACGTGGTCGGCGGTGGCGCCCCGCGCGCGGGCGGCGCGCAGGACGAGGTCGAGCTGCTCGCGGACCTTCTCCTGACCGATGAACTCGCCGAGGTCCTTGGGGCGCAGGGCGGCTTCGACGGCCTGCTCCTCCCGGTCGGTGGACGCGCCGACGAGCCGCTCGGCGGTGCCGTCGTCGGCCGTGTCGTCCCAGTTCATTCGGTGTGCCTCGCGGTGTAGTGGTTCCGGATCAGGTTTTCACGGGCCGACGCCCCTCAGGAGGCGTGCCCCGTCAGGAGCGCCCCGTCAGGGGCGCGGGGAACTGCGCGACCAGCCACGACGGACCCGCAGATTCGATCGGCGCACCCCCGGGCAGGGCTCAGCGCGCCCGGTTGAGCGTCTGCAAGGCGGCCTTCAACAACGGCCCGACCTGCGGCGCAGCCCCCGCGGCCTCGGCCTGCGGCTCCACCGCGGAGACGGCCTCGTCGGCCTCCCGCGTCGCGTACCCCAGCCCGATCAGCGCCGCGTGCAACTGCTCGCGCCAGCCGGAGGCGACCGGCCTGCCGATGGCCGGCCCGCCCGGGCCGAGCGGCTCGCCGAGGCGGTCCTTCAGCTCCAGGAGCAGCTTCTGGGCACCCTTCTTGCCGATGCCGGGGACGGCGGTGAGCGCCTTCTCGTCGCCGGTGGACACCGCGCGGCGCAGGGCGTCGGGGCTGTGCACGGCGAGCATGGCCTGGGCCAGCCGCGGGCCCACGCCGCTGGCGGTCTGCAGCAGCACGAACGTCTGGCGCTCGTCGTCGTCCGCGAAGCCGTACAGCGTGAGCGAGTCCTCGCGCACGACCAGGGAGGTGGCGAGCCGCGCCTCCTGGCCGATGCGCAGGTCGGAGAGGGTGTTCGGGGTGCACTGCACGGCGATGCCGATGCCGCCGACCTCGACCACCGCGGAGTCGGGGGCGAGGGCGGCGACCGGGCCGCTGACGAAGGCGATCATCGGGTGACCTTCCGGCTGGAGACCTGGGCCTGGCGGTGTGCGGCCTGCGCCTGCTGGAGGCGGTTCACGGCCGGGGCACGCCAGATGTGGCAGATGGCGAGGGCGAGGGCGTCGGCGGCGTCGGCCGGCCTGGGGGGCGCGTCGAGCCTGAGCAGCCGGGTGACCATGGCACCGACCTGCGCCTTGTCGGCGCGGCCGCTGCCGGTGACGGCGGCCTTGACCTCGCTGGGGGTGTGCAGGGCGACGGGCAGGCCGCGCCGGGCCGCGCAGAGCATCGCCACCGCGCTGGCCTGGGCCGTGCCCATCACCGTACGGACGTTGTGCTGGCTGAACACCCGCTCCACGGCGACGTATTCGGGCCGGTACTCGTCGAGCCAGGCCTCGATGCCCTGCTCGACGGCGACCAGGCGGTGCCCCAGCTCCGCGTCCGCGGACGTGCGCACGACACCGACGCCGAGCATGGTGAGCGGCCGGCCCGCCACGCCCTCGACGACACCGACACCGCACCGGGTCAACCCGGGGTCGACTCCCAGTACCCGCACCCGGTCCCCCACTCTCCGATCCCACCGCCACCACCGGGAAGCACCCGGTTCGAGCAGGCTATCGGGTGCCACCGACAACGCCGGCCAGCGACTCCCGGCGGCGTCCGCCGACCGCGGCGCCCGGCAGAGCGACGGGCCGACGGGGGTGCCCCGCCGGCCCGTTGTGCCAGGTGTGCCCGTTGCGCCCGTACCGCTTGCGCGGTGTTACGCGTCGACCTTCTCCATGACCTCGTCGCTCACGTCGAAGTTGGCGAAGACGTTCTGCACGTCGTCGCTGTCCTCCAGGGCGTCGATGAGCTTGAAGATCTTCTTGGCGCCCTCCTCGTCCAGCTCGACCTGCATGGTCGGGACGAAGTTGGCGTCGGCGGAGTCGTAGTCGATGCCGGCCTCCTGGAGCGCGGTGCGCACCGCGACCAGGTCGGTGGCCTCGGAGAGGACCTCGAAGGAGTCGCCGAGGTCGTTGACCTCCTCGGCTCCCGCGTCCAGGACGGCGCCCAGGACGTCGTCCTCGGTGAGCTCGCCCTTGGGGACGATGACGACGCCCTTGCGGTTGAAGAGGTACGACACCGATCCCGGGTCGGCCATGTTGCCGCCGTTGCGGGTCATGGCGACGCGTACGTCCGAGGCGGCGCGGTTGCGGTTGTCGGTGAGGCACTCGATGAGCACCGCGACACCGCTGGGGCCGTATCCCTCGTACATGATCGTCTCGTAGTCGGCGCCGCCCGCTTCGAGACCGCCGCCGCGCTTGATCGCGGAGTCGATGTTCTTGTTGGGCACCGAGGACTTCTTGGCCTTCTGCACGGCGTCGAACAGCGTCGGGTTGCCGTCCAGGTCGACGCCGCCCATGCGCGCCGCGACCTCGATGTTCTTGATCAGCTTCGCGAAGAGCTTGCCGCGCTTGGCGTCGATCACGGCCTTCTTGTGCTTCGTCGTAGCCCATTTAGAGTGGCCGGACATCTGCCTGTCTCCTTCGCGTAACCCATCCCGTACGAACCGCCCCGGACTTCACGATCCGGGGACCACCAGATCCTACAAGGATCCCGCCGTCCGGTCCGCGCGGACCATGTCGACAAACAGGCCGTGCACGCGGTGGTCGCCGGTCAGTTCCGGGTGGAAGGACGTGGCGAGCGCGTTGCCCTGGCGCACGGCGACGATGTGACCGCCGTGCTCGGCCAGCACCTCCGCCTGCACGCCCACCGACTCGACCCAGGGGGCGCGGATGAAGAGTCCCTCCACAGGATCTCCCCCCACGCCCTTCACGTCGACCTGCGCCTCGAAGGATTCGTTCTGCCGTCCGAAGGCGTTGCGGCGCACGATCATGTCGATGCCGCCGATGGTCTCCTGGCCCGAGCGCGGGTCGAGGATCTTGCCGGCGAGCATGATCATGCCCGCGCAGGTGCCGTAGACGGGCAGTCCGGCCCGCACCCGCGCGCGCAGCGGCTCCATCAGACCGAAGAGGACGGCCAGCTTGGAGATGGTGGTGGACTCGCCGCCGGGGACGACCAGGCCGTCGACCTCCGCGAGCTCCTCGGGACGCCGCACCGGTCTGGCCACGGCGTCCGCCGCGGCCAGGGCGACGAGGTGCTCCCGTACGTCGCCCTGGAGGGCCAGGACGCCTATGACAGGTGTGCTCATCGGTGGTTACCAGCCGCGGTTCGCGTAGCGCTCGGCCTCGGGGAGGGTGTCGCAGTTGATGCCGACCATGGCCTCGCCCAGGTTGCGGGACGCGTCCGCGACGATCTTCGGGTCGTCGTAGAAGGTGGTGGCCTTCACGATGGCCGCGGCGCGCTTGGCCGGGTCGCCGGACTTGAAAATGCCCGAGCCGACGAAGACGCCCTCGGCGCCGAGCTGGCGCATCAGCGCGGCGTCGGCGGGGGTGGCCACGCCGCCGGCGGAGAACAGCACGACCGGGAGCTTGCCGAGCTCGGCGACCTCCTTGACGATCTCGTACGGGGCGCGCAGCTCCTTGGCGGCGGCGTACAGCTCGTTGTTGTCGTAGCCGCGCAGCCGCGCGATCTCGTTCTTGATCTGGCGCAGGTGGCGCACGGCCTCGACGACGTTGCCGGTGCCGGCCTCGCCCTTGGAGCGGATCATGGCGGCGCCCTCGGCTATCCGGCGCAGGGCCTCGCCCAGGTTGGTGGCGCCGCAGACGAAGGGGGTCGTGAAGGCCCACTTGTCGGAGTGGTTGACCTCGTCGGCGGGGGTGAGGACCTCGGACTCGTCGATGTAGTCGACGCCGAGGGACTGCAGGACCTGGGCCTCCACGAAGTGGCCGATGCGCGACTTGGCCATCACCGGGATGGAGACGGCCTCGATGATGCCCTCGATCATGTCCGGGTCGGACATGCGCGCCACGCCGCCGTCCTTGCGGATGTCGGCCGGGACCCGCTCCAGGGCCATGACGGCCACGGCGCCCGCGTCCTCGGCGATCTTCGCCTGCTCGGGCGTGACGACGTCCATGATCACGCCACCCTTGAGCTGCTCGGCCATGCCGCGCTTCACGCGCGCGGTGCCGGTCGCCGGGGTGTCGGTGGACGGGACGGGGTGGGAAGGCGTGCTGGACACGGGGTGACCTCACTCGGTGAAAGAGGGTTTCTGCACCACCGAGGAAACGCCCGCGGACCAGTCCACAGCAAGGGCCAATGGAGAGCCGGTGGCTCGTTCTCACGTTCCGGGGCGGTCCGCCAGGGCCGTCGGCGGCTCGTCGTCCATCTCGAAGGCCAGCGGGAAGGGCGCGTGCCCGGCCAGCCGGAACCAGCGCACCGTGCGGTGGCGGCGCAGGGCGCGGGCCGCGCGTACGGCGTCGTTGTGGAAGCGGCGGGCCATCGGTACGCGGCGGACCGCCTGGGCGAGTTCGCGGGCCGCGGACTCGCCGCCGGGGGCCGCCTGGACGGCCTCGACCTGCGCGGACTCGCCGAAGACGGCCCGCAGCGCGTGGCTGAGGTCGCTCTCGGCGACCTCCCGGTGGTCCTCCTCGGCCTGCCGGGCGGCGTGCGCCGCCTCGTAGAGCACCATCGACGCGGCCGGGTCGAGCACTCCGGAGGTGGCCAGTTCCTGGGCCACCGAGGCGCGGCGCAGGAGTTGCGCGTCGAGGGCGGCGCGGGCCGCGTCGATGCGGGAGTGCAGGCGGTCGAGGCGGCCGGCGGTCCAGCTCAGGTAGAGGCCGATCGCCACGAGGGCGACCGCGATCCAGATCAGTGTGGAGGTCACGGGGGCACACGGTACCGGTGGGCTCCGCCGGGCGTTTCATGCACCGGGTGCGGGCCGGTGGGGGCGGGCCGCGCAGTTCCCCGCGCCCCTGAAGGGCGGGCTTCGCCCGGCCCTTCACCGGCGCGGGGTGAAAAGCACGGCGCAGCCGGCTTTTCAGGGGCGCGGGGAACTGCGCGACCGGCCCCCACGCACCCGCAGTCGAAAACCGTGCCCCCCGGAGGGTCAGTCGCGGGCCAGCCCGAAGCGGGCCAACAGACCCCCCGGCTCCGCCGGATCGTCCGCCGCCGCCACCGCCGCCGCCCCGTCCGTGACCGTCTCGTAGACGGACAGGATGTCCGCGCCCACCGTCGACCAGTCGAAGCGCCGCACGTGCGCGCTCCCCCGCTCGCGGAGTTCCGCGCGGCGCGCCGGGTCGCCCAGGAGCCGTACCGCCGCGGCGGCCAGCGCGTCCGCGTCCTCGTTGGCGAACAGCTCGCCCGCCGCGCCCTGGTCCAGGACCTGGGCGAAGGCGTCGAGGTCGGAGGCGAGCACGGGCGCGCCCGCCGACATCGCCTCGACCAGGATGATCCCGAAGCTCTCGCCGCCGGTGTTGGGCGCGACGTACACGTCGACGCTGCGCAGGAACCGCGCCTTGTCCTCGTCGCTGACCATCCCCAGGAACTCGACGCGGGGGCGCAGCTCCGCCGGCAGCTTCTCGACCGCTTCCTTCTCGTCGCCGCGCCCGGCGACCAGCAGGCGGGTGTCCGGGCGCTCGGCGAGGATCCGCGGCAGCGCCTTCATCAGGACCGGCAGGCCCTTGCGCGGCTCGTCGATGCGGCCCACGAAGCCGAGCGTGCCGCCCTGCCACTCGGGCCGGGGCTCGGCCCGCGCGAAGAAGTCCACGTCGACGCCGTTGGGGATGACCACGGCGTCGCCGCCCAGGTGCTCGACGAGCGTGCGCCGGGCGTACTCGCTCACCGCGATGCGCGCGCTGATCTTCTCCAGCGCGGGCTGCAGGATCGGGTACGCGGCGATCATCGCCCGGGACCGGGGGTTGGACGTGTGGAAGGTGGCGACGATCGGCCCCTGCGCCGCCCAGCAGGCCAGCAGGCCGAGGGAGGGCGAGGCCGGCTCGTGGATGTGGATCACGTCGAAGGTGCCGTCGTGCAGCCAGCGGCGCACCCGCGCGGCCGACAGGAACCCGAAGTTGAGGCGCGCGACCGAGCCGTTGTACGGCACCGGCACGGCCCGGCCCGCCGAGACGACGTACGGCGGCAGCGGTGTGTCGTCGTCGGCGGGGGCGAGGACGGAGACGTGGTGCCCGAGCGCGATGAGGTGGTCGGCCAAGTCGCGGATGTGGAACTGGACCCCGCCGGGCACGTCCCAGGAGTACGGGCAGACGATGCCGATCCTCACGACCGCTCCCCGGGCCGGACCTGGTCGTCGCGCCGGACCCGGTCGTCGCGCCGGGCCGCTCCGTCCCGCGCCGCGGCGGAGGGGTCCTCGGCGGGCGGCCCCGGGCGGGGTTCCAGGTCGGCGAGCCACAAGCGTTGCAGCATGTGCCAGTCCTCCGGATGGTCGGCGATCCCCGTGGCGAAGGCATCGGCCAGCGCCTGTGTCATGACAGACGTCTTCTCGGTCCGGGTACCTGACGCGGGGACCTCGACGGGCGGATGGACCCGGCCGCGCATCACGGGCGACCCGTCGTACCACAATGTCACCGGCAGCAGCAGCGCGCCGGTCTGCTGGGCCAGCAGGGCGGGCCCGGCGGGCATCCGGGTCGTCTCCCCGAAGAAGGTGACCTCGACCCCGGAGGCGGACAGGTCGCGCTCGGCGACCAGGCAGACCAGGCCGCCGTCCCGCAGCCGCCGCGCCAGCGTGCCGAAGGCGGTGCCCCCGCTGTGCGGCAGCACCTCCATGCCGAGGCCCTCGCGGTACGCCACGAACCGGTCGTACAGCTTCTCCGGCTTCAGGCGCTCGGCGACGGTCGTGAACGGCGTCTCCATCCGGGTGGTGACCCAGGCGCCCGCGAGGTCCCAGTTGGCCAGGTGCGGCAGCGCGAGGACGACGCCCCGGCCCGCCGCGAGCCCGTCGGTCAGGTGGTGCAGGCCCTCGGGCTCGAAGCCCCCCTTGATGCGCTCCTTGCTCCAGGCCGGCAGCCGGAACGACTCCATCCAGTAGCGCAGGTAGGAGCGCATCCCGGCGCGCGAGAGCTCCATGAGCCGCTCGGGGGACGCGTCCGGCAGCACGCGCGCGTAGTTCGACTCCAGGCGCAGCACGCCCTTGCCGCGCCGCTTCCAGGCGATGTCGGCGATCGTCCGCCCCAGGCGCACGGCGACTGGCTCGGGGAGCTTCTTGACGGCCCCCCAGCCCGCCGCGTACGCCGCGTACGAGAGCTGGTCGCGCAGACCGCTCACGAGGCGGCCCCGCTGTTGCGCGGGGTGCTCTCCGGCGCSGCGCCGGACGCAGTCCCGGATGCCGTCCCGGGCGCTGTCTCCGGCGGCGCGACGACCGTCGCGTCGGCCTCGGCGGCCTCGCGGCGCACGGTGACCACGCGCTGGACCAGCGTGACGACGCTGCCCACGGCGACGATCCACAGCGCGATCGGCAGCAGCACGTCGATGCCGGGGACGCCGAATTTGTGGAGCCCCGCGAGACCGGCCGCGACCAGGGAGATCACCAGGCGCTCGGCGCGCTCGACGAGGCCGTTGACCGCGACGGGCAGGCCGATCGACTCGCCCCGCGCCTTGGTGTACGACACCACCTGGCCGCTGGCCAGGCAGAAGATCGAGACGGCGCACAGGACGTTGTCGTCCCCGTTGCCCGCGTACCAGAGCGCGAAGCCGCCGAAGATCGCGCTGTCGGCGACCCGGTCGAGCGTCGAGTCGAGGAAGGCGCCCCAGCGGCTGGAGCGGCCCAGCTGGCGCGCCATGTTGCCGTCGACCAGGTCCGAGAAGACGAAGAGCGTGATGACGATCGTGCCCCAGAAGAGCTCTCCACGGGGGAAGAAGACCAGCGCGCCCGCCACGACTCCGGCCGTGCCCAGGAGGGTGACCGTGTCGGGGCTCACCCCCCGGCGGATGAGAAACGCGGCGAACGGTGTGAGGACACGCGTGAAGAATGCACGCGCGTACTTGTTCAGCATGGCCTTCCCGAGGGTCGGTGTGGCCGGGCGGCCCCTGCTGGCCACCGGCGGGCCCATCGTAGTCACGCGTGCGCCTGTACGACGGTCGGGCACCCGCGCCCCGGGTCACGTCCTGGTGACATCCGGGGCGCGGCGCGATCGCGTCCGGTGTATGGACGCACCGTGAGCCGAGTGCCAAGCTCGTTGGCACCGCGGGCGTCACCGGAGCAGCCGTACGCGGATCCGCGCGCCCGCGCCCACAGCGACCTCACCGTGTACGGGAGGCAAGTCCATGGGCGACAAGGCGAACGCACATCCCGGAGCCGCCGGCAGGGCCACGGCGGCCGACCACCCCGCGTCCGTACGGAATGTGGTGCTGGTCGGCCACAGCGGATCGGGCAAGACGACCCTGGTGGAGGCCCTCGCCCTGACGGCGGGGGCGGTGAACCGGGCGGGCCGCGTCGAGGACGGCGGCACGATATCCGACTACGACGAGATCGAGCACCGCCAGCAGCGCTCGGTGCAGCTCTCCCTCGTGCCGCTCGACTGGGACGGCTACAAGATCAATGTCCTCGACACCCCCGGATACGCCGATTTCGTCGGCGAACTGAGGGCCGGTCTGCGGGCGGCGGACGCGGCCCTCTTCGTCGTCTCGGCCTCGGACGGCGTGGACGGCTCCACCCGCATGGTGTGGGAGGAGTGCGCGGCGGTCGGCATGCCCCGGGCCATCGTGGTGACGCACCTGGAGTCGGCGCGGGCCGACTTCGAGGAGATGACCCGGATCTGCGCGCAGGCCTTCGGCGCCGACGACCCCGACGCCGTGCTGCCGCTCTACCTGCCGCTGCACGGCCCCCAGGGGCCCGACGGGCACGCGTCGGTGACGGGGCTGGTCGGGCTGCTCTCGCGGCGGGTGTTCGACTACGCCTCCGGCGAGCGCAAGGAGTCCGAGCCGGGCCCCGAGCAGCTGCCGCTCATCGAGACGGCCCGCAACCGGCTCATCGAGGGGATCATCTCGGAGAGCGAGGACGAGACCCTCATGGACCGCTACCTGGACGGCGAGGAGATCGAGTTCACGACCCTCGTGCAGGACCTGGAGCGGGCCGTGGCGCGCGGCGTCTTCCATCCGGTGCTGGCCGCCGCGCCCGCCGCCGAGGGCGCCCGTCAAGGGCTGGGCACGGTGGAACTCCTCGAACTGATCACCGGCGGCTTCCCGACCCCGCTGGAGCGCGAGGCCCCGGCCGTCACCACCCCGGACGGCAGGGAGCGCCGGGTGCGGGCCTGCGACCCGGACGGGCCGCTGGTCGCGGAGGTGGTGAAGACCGCCTCCGACCCCTACGTGGGCCGGGTCTCGATGGTGCGGGTGTTCTCCGGGACGCTGCGCCCCGACGAGACGGTGCACGTCTCGGGGCACGGGCTGGCGGACCGGGGCCACGAGGACCACGACGTCGACGAGCGCATCGGCGCCCTGTCGGCCCCCTTCGGCAAGCAGCAGCGCGTCCTCACGCACGCGATCGCGGGCGACCTGGCCTGTGTGGCCAAGCTGAGCCGCGCCGAGACCGGGGACACGCTCTCCGCCAAGGACGACCCGCTCCTGATGGAGCCGTGGGAGATGCCCGACCCGCTGCTGCCGCTCGCCATCCAGGCCCACAGCAAGGCCGACGAGGACAAGCTCTCCCAGGGGCTCGGCCGGCTGGTCGCCGAGGACCCGACGATGCGCCTGGAGCAGAACCAGGCCACCCACCAGGTCGTCCTGTGGTGCCTGGGCGAGGCCCACGCGGACGTCGCCCTGGAGCGGCTGCGCAGCCGCTACGGCGTCCAGGTCGACGTCGTCCCGCACAAGGTGTCCCTGCGGGAGACGTTCGCCGCGGGCTCGACGGGGCGCGGGCGCCATGTGAAGCAGTCCGGCGGGCACGGGCAGTACGCGATCTGCGAGATCGAGGTGGAGCCGCTGCCCGGCGGCTCCGGCATCGAGTTCGTCGACAAGGTGGTGGGCGGGGCGGTGCCCCGGCAGTTCATCCCGTCCGTGGAGAAGGGCGTCCGCGCCCAGGCCGCCAAGGGAGTGGCCGCCGGCTACCCGCTCATCGACGTGCGGATCACGCTGCGCGACGGCAAGGCGCACTCGGTGGACTCCTCGGACGCCGCGTTCCAGACCGCCGGCGCGCTCGCCCTGCGGGAGGCCGCGGCGGGCGCGCGGATCCATCTCCTGGAGCCGGTCGCGGAGGTGACGGTCCTGGTGGGCGACGAGTACGTGGGGGCCGTGATGAGCGACCTGTCGGGCCGGCGCGGCCGGGTCGTCGGCACCGAACAGGCCGCCGGGGCGCGGACCCTGGTGCGGGCCGAGGTGCCGGAGATCGAGATCGGCCGGTACGCGGTCGATCTGCGCTCCCTGTCGCACGGCACCGCGCGCTTCCACCGCGTCTACGCCCGGCACGAGCCGATGCCACCGCAGTTGACCGACCGGATCCGCGAACAGGCCCAGGGAAACGCCTAGTCGGTCGCGCCGCCACGTCCCTCCGGACCGGCGGACGGCCGCCCCCGTCCGCCGACGGATGTCCGCCTCTGCGGATACTCTGGCAACCTGATCAAGACGATGACCTGATCAACAGGTGTGCGGAGCACGGAAGTCGGGAAGAGCCGCAGAGCGGGGCACGGCGGCGATGGGGGCGGCAATGGCGGACGAGGGATTCGATTTCAGGCCCGGGGCGCAGGTTCCGCTCTCGGGTTCCGCGGGCCAGACGGCGGCGACGTTCGCGCTGGCCTCCGCGGCGTACCGGGACAGTCCGGTCGAGGTGATCCTCGACGCCAACAGCGAATGGCACCAGTCGAAGGTCACCTCGGGTCCCTCCTGGGCGAAGATCTTCAAGCCCAACCTGGGCGAGGCCTTCGCCCGGGCCGTCCAGCTCCGCATGCTGGGCGGCAACCGCGCCGCGCTCATCCAGTCCTTCGGCATGGAACCGCAGGTGATCGTCGAGCACTGCCTCGCGGCGAACCGCATCCGCAAGGAGCGCGACAGCTGGCTCACGGCCGTGATGGTGCTGACCGGTCTGATCTTCCTGCCCGGTCTGCTCCTGTGGCTGCTGGTCTTCATGATCCGCCGCTCGGTGGCGAAGACCGAGGACAAGCGGGCCGGCGCCCTCGCCACCACCGTCCTGGTCGGGGTGGGCGCCCTGGCCGTGCTCTTCCTGCTGAAGATGCCGTTCACCGGTTTCTGGGCCTGGTACGCGCGCGCCGCGATCGTCGCGCCCGTCCTGGGCTGGGTCTGGGCCAAGCAGATCTGCGAGCGCACGGCGCGCGACCTGCGGGACCGCTGGAGCGGCCTGCTGGCCGGCGGCGGCATCGGCGCGAAGATCCCCGAGGCGGTGCCCGGCAGCCCCGGCGAGACGGCGGCCGAGGCGCTGCGCCAGTCGCTGGCCCGCCTCAGCGCCGAGCAGCAGTCGAACGCGATCTTCTACGCGGGGCCCAAGGGGATACTGGGCATGGGCACGCGGTGGGGCAGCTGGCAGCTTGCCGAGGACCTGGTGCCGGCCGACCCCACCAAGGAGATCCACGGCTTCCGCAGCTGGGACGTCATCCGGTCGATCCACGACCAGTTGCGCATGCTGGAGCGGGGCCCGCTCAACACCGGCGGTTTCCCCGCGCCCTCGGTGAAGCACTGGGTGGTCACGCCGATCAACGAGAACGCCGGCTCGGTCTCCCGGCCGGGCGGCACGGACGTGGACGCGTACCAGGTCAAGCAGCACAAAATACAGGAGATCTGCAACAAGCAGCAGTTCGGCAGCGGTGACCGCCACTACCTGGGCGTGCAGTGGACGCTCTGGGACGGCCAGCTGATCATCACCATGCTGATCACCGTGACCGTGCTGCACGAGACGCTGCGCATCGAGGTCACCGGCCACGCCCTGGGCCCCGTGCACTCGCTGTTCACCAGCGGGCCCGCCGCCAAGACGAAGACGGTCCCCAAGACCGTCAGGTTCTGGGAGACCAAGACCCAGAAACTGCCGCTGATCGACGCCGACGAGGTCGTACGGCTCGCGGTGCGCGCGCCCTTCACCTGGTACCCGCCGATCCTGGACCACCTCGGCGGCAAGCTGGTCCTGCCGGAGCCGTTCGGCCTGCGGCACGCCTGGGCGTCCAAGCCGTGGCGGCACCGCTTCATGGCCGACGACGCCCTGCGCGCCGCGACCCCCGTGCTGCGCGTGGTGCACGCGGCCGCGATCCGGGTGCTCAAGGAGAACGGCGTGGACACCGACAAGTTCGGCAGCCGCTCGTCGAACCTCAGCACGGCCGTCCAGGACGTCTCCCCCAGGAAGGCCGACCTCTACGACGCGTAGGCGTCCACTCCGCGCGGACACCTGCGCGGCCCGGCCACGCCTCCCGTGGACACCCGCGGGAGGCTCAGGCCGAGGGCCAGGCGTCCGCGAGCATCTTGCGCGTGTCGGCGAGGAGCTGCGGCAGGACCCGGGTGTGGCCGACCACCGGCATGAAGTTCGTGTCGCCGCCCCAGCGGGGCACGACGTGCTGGTGGAGATGGGCGGCGATGCCGGCGCCCGCGACCGAGCCCTGGTTCATGCCGATGTTGAAGCCCTGCGCGCCGGACGCGGTCCGCAGCGCGGTCATCGCCTGCTTGGTCAGCTCACCCAGCTCGGCGGTCTCCGGGGCGGTCAGGTCCGTGTAGTCCGCGACGTGCCGGTAGGGCACCACCATCAGGTGCCCGCCGTTGTACGGGTACAGGTTGAGCACGGCGTAGACCTGCTCGCCACGCCGGATCACGAGCCCGTCCTCGTCGGACTCGGCCGGGATCGAGCAGAAGGGACAGCCGTCGCCGGCCCCGGGGCCGGTGGGCTTGTTCTCGCCCTGGATGTACGCCATCCGGTGGGGCGTCCACAGGCGCTGGAAGGCGTCCTGGGTGCCGACTCCGATCTGCTGCTCCGGCTCACTCGTCATGAGGTGCAGCATATGGCTTCGCCCGTCCGCGGCGTGTCGGCGGGTACCGCGCCGCAGGGCTCCCGGCCAAGCTGGGGCGATGGACGACGACAGCCGCACGACGCGCTGGGAACGCCGTACCGAGGTACCGCTCGCCGTCGCCTCGATGCTCTTCCTCACCTCGTACGCGATCCGGGTCCTGGCCCACGGGCTGCCGGAGTTCTGGCGGTCCGCCTGCCTCGCGGTGACCCTGGGGACCTGGACGCTGTTCGCCCTCGACTACACCGTGCGCTGGCGGCTGAGCGGTTCGGGGCCGCGCTTCGTGACGGCGCACTGGCTGGACACGGTGGTCCTCGTGCTGCCGCTGCTGCGTCCGCTGCGGGTCGTGAAGGTCTACGAGACCGTGCGGCGCCGGCGCGGCGGACCGCGGCTGGCGCTGCACGCGCGCGTGATCACGTACGCGGGTCTCGCGGTCGCCCTGCTCGGCTTCGCGGGCGCGCTGGCCGTGTACCAGCAGGAGCGCGGGGCGCCGGGCGCGACGATCCGCACCTTCGGCGACGCGGTCTGGTGGACCTGCGCGACGCTGGCGACCGTGGGGTACGGCGACGTGGCTCCCGTGACGGCGGCCGGACGGGTGGTCGCGGTGGGCCTGATGGCCTGCGGGCTCGCACTGCTCGGCGCGGTGACGGGGTCGTTCTCGTCCTGGCTGCTGCAGGTCTTTTCCAGCGAGGAGGGCGGCGGGGCCAACGGGAAGCCCCCGGGAGGCTGAGCCTCCCGGGGGCTTCCCGGCCGTGCGGAGCGCGCGGATCAGACCTGCGCCCGCTCCTCGACGACCTTCGCGATCTTGGCGATGGCCTCGTCGAGCGGGATGCCGTTCTCCTGCGAGCCGTCGCGGTAGCGGAACGAGACGGCGCCGGCCGCCATGTCCTCGTCGCCCGCGATGACCATGAAGGGCACCTTCTGCTTCTGGGCGTTGCGGATCTTCTTCTGCATGCGGTCGGAGGACGAGTCGACCTCGACCCGCAGCCCCTTCTTCTTCGCCTCGGCGGCGAACTTCTGCAGATACTCCACGTGCGCGTCGCCGATCGGGATGCCCACCGCCTGGACGGGCGCGAGCCACGCCGGGAACGCGCCCGCGTAGTGCTCGAGGAGGACCGCGAAGAACCGCTCGATCGAGCCGAAGAGCGCGCGGTGGATCATGACCGGCCGCTGCTTGGAGCCGTCGGGCCCGGTGTACTCCAGGTCGAAGCGCTCCGGCAGGTTGAAGTCGAGCTGCACGGTCGACATCTGCCAGGTCCGGCCGATCGCGTCCTTGCACTGGACGGAGATCTTCGGGCCGTAGAAGGCGGCGCCGCCCGGGTCCGGGACGAGCGGGAGGCCCTGCTTCTCGGCCACCTGCCGCAGCGTCTCGGTGGCCTCGTCCCAGATCTCGTCCGAGCCGACGAACTTCTCCGGGTCCTTGGTGGACAGCTCCAGGTAGAAGTCGGTCAGGCCGTAGTCGCGCAGCAGGTTCAGGACGAAGGTGAGCGTCTTGTCGAGCTCCTCCGCCATCTGCTCCTTGGTGCAGTAGATGTGCGCGTCGTCCTGGGTGAAGCCGCGGGCCCGGGTCAGGCCGTGCACGACGCCGGACTTCTCGTACCGGTACACGGTCCCGAACTCGAAGAGGCGCAGCGGCAGTTCGCGGTAGGAGCGGCCGCGCGCGTCGAAGATCAGGTTGTGCATCGGGCAGTTCATGGGCTTGAGGTAGTAGTCCACGCCCTCGTCGAGCTGCATGGGCGGGTACATGCCGTCGGCGTACCAGTCCAGGTGGCCCGAGGTCTCGAAGAGCTTCCCCTTCGTCGCGTGCGGGGTGTAGACGAACTCGTAGCCCTCCTCCTCGTGCCGGCGGCGCGAGTAGTCCTCCATGACCCGGCGGACGATGCCGCCCTTGGGGTGGAAGACGGCGAGGCCGGAGCCGATCTGCTCGGGGATCGAGAAGAGGTCCAGTTCGTTGCCGAGCTTGCGGTGGTCGCGCTTCTCGGCCTCGGCGAGGAAGTCGAGGTGCGCCTTCAGCTCGTCCTTGGTCGGCCAGGCGGTGCCGTAGATGCGCTGGAGCATCGGGTTCTTCTCGCTGCCGCGCCAGTACGCGGCGGCGTTGCGCATGAGCTTGAACGCCGGGATGGCGCGGGTGGTGGGCAGGTGGGGACCGCGGCACAGGTCCTTCCAGCACAGCTCGCCGGTCTTGGCGTCGAGGTTGTCGTAGATGGTCAGCTCGCCGCCGCCCACCTCGACGTCCGCGCCGTCGTCCGAGGAGGCGGAGCCCTTGATGCCGATGAGCTCCAGCTTGTACGGCTCGTCCGCCAGCTCCTCGCGGGCGGCCTCGTCGCTCACCACGCGGCGGGAGAAGCGCTGGCCGCGCTTCTGGATCTCCTGCATCTTCTTCTCGACGGCCTTGAGGTCCTCGGGGGTGAAGGGCCTGGCCACGTCGAAGTCGTAGTAGAAGCCGTCCTTGACCGGCGGGCCGATGCCCAGCTTGGCCTCGGGGAAGAGCTCCTGCACGGCCTGCGCCATCACGTGCGCGGTGGAGTGGCGCAGGATGTTCAGGCCGTCCTCGGAGGAGATCTCGACGGGCTCGACCTCGTCGCCGTCCCGCACCTCGTACGCGAGGTCCTTCAGCTCGCCGGCCACGCGGGCCGCGACGACGGTGCGCTCGCCGGGGAAGAGCTCGGCCGCCGTAGTGCCCGTCGTCACCACGCGCTCTTCCCGCTCGGAATCGCGTTGGATGATCACACGGACGTCTGACACCGGACTCTCCTGACTGAAGGGGGTAACACCCATGGCATCGCATGCCATGCCTGCGGCGATCCTACCGAGCGCCGGGCGCCCCTCGCGAAACAGCCGGTCTCAGTCCCCGCTGCACGCCTCCTCGAAGAAGTCGAGGTTCTCCTGCAGCGACTTCATCAGCCGGTCCCGCTCCGCCTCGTCCACCTGCACGGGCGCCACCCCGGACGCGCCGGTCAGCCGCCGGAACCCGCCGCGGCTCTCCAGGCGCCCGTGCACCCGCACCGGCAGCCCGACCAGATGGGCGTGGCCCGCGATGCGGTAGGCCTCCTCGTCGAGCGTCATCCGCACGTGCGGCACCTCGGCGCCCGCGATGACCTTCAGCCGTACGGTCCCGTCGCCGCGCGGTCCCGACCTGCGCATCCGCACCACGGCCCCGGTCAGGCGCACGGGCACGGACGGCTCCTCGCGCAGGTAGCGGGCCGCCGCCGCACGGAGCGCGGGCAGGTCTCCGGGGGAGAACTCGACAGGCTCCGAGGACGTCGTGCACCCTTCGGGCACCCCGGCGGCGGGCGCCCACTCGACGGCGATCCTGGCCCCTTGCGTACCGCGCACCAGCGCCACCAGGGCCTCGGCCAGCTCATGGCTGACGCCCGCCTCGACCGCCCCGTCGAAGGCGTCCATGCCGCCGGTGGCGCGCTGGTAGTCGACCGCCTCCCGGGCCGCGTACAGCGCGTGGTGCAGCCGCACGGCGAGCGGCCGGCCGGTGGCGGCGGGCACGAAGGCGGCGAGCCGGCGGCCGCCCGGGGCGGCTCCGACGAGCACGTCCTCCAGGGCCGCGGCGGCGGACCTGCGGTGGCGGGCGCCGTGGTAGCCGGCCCGTGCGCGGGTGGCGAGGGCGCCCGCGAACAGGACCTGCCGCGCCGCCGTGCGCAGCTGCTCCTCGACGGTCCACGTCGAGGCGCCGGCGGGGCCCGCCGGGACGTCGCGCCACCAGTGGATCTCGTCGCTGGGCACGGTGAGGCCGAGCAGGACGTCGCGGGCGGCGGGCGATCCGCTGCGGTACAGGGCGGTGAGGGCCTCCCCGAGGAGGTCCTCGCTGTCGGGGAACGCCCGGCTCTCCGGTACGAGCAGGCTGGTGCCGGAGCCGCCGGGTCCGGGCGGGGTCCAGCGGCCGTAGCGTCCGGGGGCTCCGCCGCGGCGCTGCCAGCCGTGCCGGTGCAGCAGCGCGCCGAGGACGGCCGGGTCGACCTGGTCGGGCCGCGGCGGCCGGTCCCGGTCCCCCGCCGGTTCGGCGGGGTGGGGCCTGACCGGGCGCAGGGGCTCTTCGGAGGGGCGGTGCGTCACGGTATGCCTCCCGTACCGACCCGCGTCATGATGTCGCAGAGCGCCCGGTCGTCGAAGACGCGGGAGGTCGGTATCCGCACGGTGGTCCTGTGCCGGCCCGTGGTCCGGTGCCCGGCCAGGTTGATCCAGTAGCAGCAGTGCCGCAGGTCGAGGCCGTCGTGGCCGGCGCGCAGCCAGTCCTCCTGTGACCTGGGCACGAGCATCACGACCAGTATCTTGTGCACCGAGACCGGGGTCCGGGCCAGCTTCTCCAGGTGGGCGTTGTCGAGCGTGAAGGAGAAGGCGGGTCCCGGGCGCGGCGGTACCTGGTAGGTGCACTTGAGCTGGACCTTGATGGTGACCTCGTCGTCGACCGTGTGCCCGGGGGCGCTGTGGCTGACGTGCCAGTCGATGCCGTTGTCCGGAAAGGGCTGGGACAGGGAGCAGCCCGAGGCGGCGGCGACCGCGTGCAGATAACCGACCTGGAGCGTCTCCATGCAGGCCGTGGTGGCCAGTGAGCCGCGCTGCGGTGCCGTGTGCCCGGGCAGCAGCCCGCCCTGCTCGGGCTGCGCGAGCGACATGGTCAACAGCCTTCCGAATTCAGGGAATCCTTGCGGCGGGTCCCTGAACTGCAAAGACCCGTACCTCTGTTGTCTCCTTCCGGCGTACGGCGCAAACAGCCCGGGTATCACAAATGGGGCAGGGGACGGCGCGTCATCTGCCGGAGGTGGACGAGGAGTTGTGTGCGCATGACGTGCTGGTACGAAGGGCCTCTGACAGCGTTCGACACCGAGACGACCGGTGTCGACGTGGAAACCGACCGCATCGTGTCGGCCGCAGTCGTCGTCCAGGACGCTCCCGGCAGCCGGCCGCGGGTGCGCCGCTGGCTGGTGAATCCGGGGGTGCCGGTGCCCGAGGGTGCCACGGCGGTGCACGGGCTGACCGACGAGCACCTGCAGCGCAACGGCCGCTGGCCGTCGCCGGTGGTGGACGAGGTGGTGCGGGAGCTGGCCGAGCAGAGCGCGGCGGGACGTCCGCTGGTGGTGATGAACGCGCCCTTCGACCTGACGCTCCTGGACCGGGAGTTGCGCAGGCACCGGGCGTCGTCGCTGGGCCAGTGGTTCGAGTCGGTGCCGCTGCACGTCCTCGATCCGCGGGTCCTGGACAAGTACCTGGACCGCTACCGCAAGGGCCGCCGCACGCTCACGGACCTGTGCGCGCACTACGAGGTGGAGCTGCAGGGCGCCCATGACGCGGCGGCGGACGCGCTGGCGTCCCTGGAGCTCGTCCGGGCGATCGGGCGCCGTTTCGCGCTGCGGCTGGAGCGGCTGTCGGCGGCCGAACTGCACACGCTGCAGGCCGTCTGGCACGCCGCGCAGGCCCGCGGACTGCAGGCCTGGTTCGCGCGCACCGGCGTGGAGGAGGCGGTCGACCCGGCCTGGCCACTGCGTCCTGAGCTGCCGGCCGCGGCGGCCTGAACGGATGCGGTCCGACCGGCCGCGGCATGCAAAAAGCCGGTCCGTCTGGGACGGACCGGCCTTTCCCGGTGGGCGATACTGGGTTCGAACCAGTGACCTCTTCGGTGTGAACGAAGCGCTCTCCCACTGAGCTAATCGCCCGGGAACGCACTGAACAATACAGGTCCCCGTGCGTTTCCTTCAAACCGCTTCGCCCTTCCCGCGGAGGTGGGCCGCCAGCCCCCCCCGCCCGGCCCGCATCATCAGGGCGGGGTTGGGCGGAGCTGGAGCGGCGGCCGGGGGTGGGCGGAGCTGGAGCTATGACCGAGGGTGGGCGGAGCTGGAGCGACGGCCGGAGGCGGGCGGAGCTGGCGCTATGACCGGTGATGGGCGGAGGGCGGAGCTGGAGCGGCGGCCGGGGGTGGGCGGAGCTGGAGCTATGACCGAGGGTGGGCGGAGCTGGAGCGACGGCCGGAGGCGGGCGGAGCTGGCGCTATGACCGGTGATGGGCGGAGCTGGGGCCGTGGTCGGATGGGGCGCAGGTAGACGCCTGCGAGCACAGAGGCAGTGGTGGGCGCAGAGGTGGTGTGGGGGCAGGCATGTGTATGTCTGTGTCGCAAGTTCGGTGGGGTGTCGGCCGTCGGGGCGCATGTGGGCAGCGGGTTCCGGTGTCAGGGATCGTGCGTCGGTACCGGACACGCAGAGTGAGCTTGGTCTGCGGGGCGGCGGGTCCCTCGCGGCGTGCCGTGAACATGCGAAAGGCGGCCCGGTCCATCTGGATCATGGACCTGGCCGCCTGTCGGCAACGTGGGCGATACTGGGATCGAACCAGTGACCTCTTCGGTGTGAACGAAGCGCTCTCCCGCTGAGCTAATCGCCCGGGCGCAGAAGTAGATTACCCCATGTCACGGGGTGCCTCCGACCGCCTGTACCGCGCCCGGAGCGCCGTCACTCCTTGATCTTCCACGGCATCTCGAAGCCGAACTTCCAGACGTAGACACCGGCCAGCACCGCGATGATCACCAGCCCGACGGACGTCAGGATGATGTTCCGGCGCCGGACCTTGGGGTCGAGCGCCTTCTGCGTCGCCTCGGTCACCTTCCGCTTGGTCCAGCGGAGCACCAGCTGCGCCCAGACGAACTCGGTCGCCCAGATCGCCATGCCGCCGAAGATCACCAGCCACCCCGGGCCGGGCAGGGGCAGCATGATCACGCCGGCCACCACGACCGCGAGCCCCACGATGAAGACGCCCACCTGCCAGCTGAGATGCAGCACGCGGCGCGCCTTGATGAATTGCGGCGCACGGGACCCGAGCGCCTGCTCGCCCTTCGTTTCGTCGGCCGCCATGGCGACCTCCCCCGTTCCGTCACTCCCCGTATTCATACGGCCAAACCCTACCGGACGGAATCCGATCACCGGAATGGGCGTAAGGCGCGAACTGACGCTCGGCCGGATGAGGTACCTAAAGACACGCAAAACACTCAGAGGGGTTTACAACGGCACCGTAGGTGGCATGTCGATTTCGCCGACGTGCGAATCCCCGAGCGCACACTGAGCGAAAGGCCCTGGCGCTTATGAACACCACGGTCAGCTGCGAGCTGCACCTGCGCCTCGTTGTGTCGAGCGAGTCATCCCTGCCTGTCCCCGCAGGCCTGCGGTACGACACGGCCGATCCCTATGCCGTGCACGCCACCTTCCACACTGGAGCCGAGGAGACTGTCGAGTGGGTGTTCGCCCGCGACCTTCTCGCCGAGGGCCTGCACCGGCCCACCGGCACCGGGGACGTCCGAGTCTGGCCGTCCCGCAGTCATGGTCAGGGCGTCGTGTGCATCGCCCTGAGCTCTCCGGAGGGCGAGGCGCTGCTGGAGGCCCCGGCGCGGGCCCTGGAGTCGTTCCTCAAGCGAACCGACGCCGCCGTGCCACCCGGCACGGAACACCGGCACTTCGATCTCGATACGGAGCTCTCGCACATCCTCGCCGAAAGCTAGGACGAGAGTTCGCGCCAAGCCGCCCGGCGCCGTCCACTCGGGGAGACGGCTCGGGCTCAGACAACTGCATAGGGTGCACATCGGTGCCGTCTTCGCGCTTGCGTGGGGGCGGCGCCTTTGCGTGTGCCTCCGGCGGTGGCCGGGGGGTTTGCGCCGTTCCCCGCGCCCCTGGGTCCGTGGGGGGTGCGCGGAGCGCGGAGCGTGCGGGTTCGTTTGGGCTGAGCGCGCAGTTCCCCGCGCCCCTGGGCTGGTGGGGGTGAGCGGCGTGTGGGACGTACGGGGCCGTTTTGGTTGCGTGCGCCGTTCCCCGCGTCCCTGGAGAGCGGGGGCGGGTGGCGTGG
>NZ_VDFC01000023.1:253784-266188 GCF_008369065.1 Streptomyces apricus
CCCCAGGCCAGGGAGCGAAACGTGCTGATCACCCACGACACCCGGTGCGCCCTCGACACCGTGGTCGATCTGGTGAACACCGCACCGGAGGACGACACCACGGACGGCCTCGCGAACCTAGCGGCGCTGCTCGACTTCGTCCGCCGGCACGACATGAGCGACGTCGGGAACCTGTCCGAGCTGGACCTCTCGGCGGTGCGCCGGATCCGCGGGCGCTTCGCCGCGGTCTTCGCGGCCCCCGACGCCCGGACCGCCGCGACCCTCATCAACGAACTGGTCGCCGCCGCGGGCACCACCCCGCGCCTGACGAACCACGACGGTTACGACTGGCACGTGCACTACTTCGCGCCCGGCGCGTCCGTCGCCGACCACCTCGCGGCGGACTGCGGCATGGCGCTGGCCTTCTTCGTGGTGGCCGGGGAGGAGGAGCGGCTGCGCCGCTGCGAGGCACCGGACTGCCGACGCGCCTTCGTCGACCTCTCCCGCAACCGCTCGCGCCGCTACTGCGACAGCCGCACCTGCGGGAACCGCCTGCACGTGGCCGCGTACCGGGCACGGCGCAAGGAGGCGGCCGGCTGACGGAGTCCTCGGCGGGTGGCGCCAGGGACTCCGCGTACGGCTCAGAGCAGCAGCAGATCGTGCAGCGAAGCCATGAGCAGCAGACAGCCGATCACCGCAAGGAAGATCATCAGCGGTGGCTGGGAAAGCGCGAAGAGACAACCCCGCCGTTCCTCGGGAGGAACCGCGGTGTCGCTCTGGGTTGTGTCCAGCATCTCGCCGCGATGATGACTCAGCCGGGACGTCCTACGCGATCAACACGCCCGGATTGCGGGGGAGTTAGCCGGAATCCGTGACACGGCGTTCCACGATCTGGGATACGCCCGCCCGCGAGGCACCCTCACGGGTCCGTCCGGCTCGCCGGATGCGCCTCAGAAAGTCCTCGCGTATCGCGGAATCCGCACGTCCGCCACTGTGCCGCTCACCGTCCCGCTGCCGTGCCGGTCGTTCATATCCCGTGCTTCTTCAGGATGGCCTCGATGTCGCTGAAGTCGTCCGCCGGCTCGGCCTTGCGGGGCGCCGCCGCGGGACGGGCCGCGGGCCGGGCGGCGGCCTGGCCCAGCGAGGGCGCCGAGGCCGCCGGGGCCACCGCCTCCCGCTGCGCGGCCCGGGCCGCGCTGCGCTCCTTGCGGGTCCCGCCGCCCCGCCGCTCCACCGCGCGGGTGACCATGAAGAGCAGCCAGGCCGCCCCGAGCACGCCGAAGCCGGCCCAGGCCGTCGGGCTGAAGGCGGTCTCGGCGGCCCACTCGACCGCTCCGGTGAGCACCAGCCCGAGCGGGACCAGCGCGTACGCGGCGAGGCGGGCCGCCGTGAGGAAACGCTTGCGGTACGCGGTCACCGCGGCGATGCCCAGGCCTGCCGCGGCGACGGCGGAACAGACGGTCTCGGCAATCATCCGGTCCTCCAGGCGGGGCGAGCGGTGTCGGGCGGGGGCACTTCGTCCCTTCCATCCTGCACCGTCCCGTGCCGGATATGCCATGCTCCGGGGAGACCTCAGGGACATCTCCGGGTCGGCTCCTCCTGAGGTGCCGCCCGGACCGACCGCCCGGGCCGGACACCCGCAGCACCGGCCCGGCCGGTTCCGGAGCCGATCCCGGAGCCGATCCCTGAGCAGGTCCGGGAGCCGGTCCCGGAGCCGGTCCCGGTTGGGCCGCGTCCGTCCCGGCTGGGACACTGGCACCATGAGCGACTCCTCCTCCGCCCGCCCCGCCGTTCCCGTCCTGGACGTCTGGTGCGAACTCCAGTGCCCGGACTGCCACAGCGCCCTCGACGACCTGCGCGCGCTGCGCGCCCGTTACGGCGACCGGCTGGAGCTGCGGCTGCGGCACTTCCCCCTGGAGAAGCACAAGCACGCCTTCGCCGCCGCGCAGGCCGCCGAGGAGGCCGCCGAGCAGGGCGCGGCCTGGCCGTACGTCGAGGCGGTGCTCGCGCGCGTGACGGAGCTGGACGGCAAGGGAGAGGCCCTCCTGCTGGAGGTGGCCCGCGAACTCGGTCTCGACGTGGAGGAGTTCGACACCGCCCTCATCGACGGCCGGCACATCCTGATCGTCGACGCCGACCAGGCGGAGGGCAAGGCCATCGGCGTGACCGGCACCCCGACGTACGTCATCGACGGGGAACGCCTCGACGGCGGCAAGAGCCAGGAAGGGCTCCGCGAGCGCGTCGAGGAGATCGTGGACCGGCTGCTGGCCGGACAGGACGCCTGACCCCCACCGGAGCCGCGGCTCTACGACTCCGCGGCTCTGCGGCTCCACGGCTCTGCGCCGTCACCGGACCCGCGGCCGCACGGCCCTGCAGCAGGTCCCTGCAGGGCCCTACAACAGGTCTTTGTAGCAGTGGTAGGTGATCGTCCCGTAGCCGAGCGACTCGTAGAGCCGCTCGGCCGGGACGTTGCCGGCGAAGACGTTCAGACGGACGCCGGGGCGTCCCGCGGCGGCCGCCCACGCCTCCGCCAGCAGCATCAGCGAACGCCCGTGCCCCCGGCCCCGGTACGCCTCGTCGGTCTCGACGTCGTAGACGAACGCCCAGCCGTCGCGGGTCCCGAGCCACAGCGTGCCCACCGCGGTCCCCTCGTGCTCCAGGACACCGAGCTGCGCCCCCTGGCTGCCGACCCCGTCCGGCAGCAGGGTGGCGTGGTCCCGTTCGGTCTTGGCGCGGGCCTCCGCCTCGGGCACGCCCCGGGTGACCCAGTCCAGGACGTAGCCCTCCTGAGCCCGCTGCTGCCAGGAGGCGAACTCGCTCTCCCTCATGGGGCGCCCCCGGCTGCCCGCGGGCAGTACGGGCGCGGCGGCGCCGAGCCGCTTCTCCATGAAGCGGTTGCGCACGACGTACCCGAGGGCCGTCGCCAGCCGCAGCGCTCCCGTGGCGTCGGCCGGTACCGACACCTCGATCCGCCGGCAGCCCCAGCCGCGCGCCACCTCCTCCGCGGCGAGCGCGGCCACGGTGGCCCGGCCGCGCCCCCGGTCCGGTTCGTCGATGCGAAGGTCGCGTATCTCACCGACGGGTGCCCCGGAAGCGGGGCGGCTCGCGAGGTGTACCGAGCCCACGGGACGGCTGTTCACGCACACCGTGTAGTGGCGTGACAGCGCCCCGTCGGCGTCGCGCTGAAGCGGCTCGGTCGGCCGCAGGGTGGTGGTCATCAGGGGTGTTCTACCCACCGGGACGGATTCGCGCCATCGAAAAACCCGGCGCCGGCCCGAGCCGACCCGAACCGGACCGACTCAGGCCCGACGGCCCCGGCGGCCCCGACAGCCCCGGCGGGCGGCCCGGCGGCTCACGGGTCGAGGTCGTCGCCCGCCCGTTCGCCGAAGACGCGCATGGCCTTCGCCGTCACCGGGCCGGGCGCGCCCGGCAGTTCGCGGCCGTCGACGCGGTGCACCGCCTGGACGTCGCGCAGCGTCGAGGTCAGGAAGACCTCCTCGGCCCGCTCCAGGACGTCGAACGGCAGGTCGGTCTCCTGGGCGCCCGTCCACTCGACGGTGAGGGCCCGCGTGACGCCCGCGAGGCACCCGGAGGCGACGGGTGGGGTGTGGATGCGGCCGTCGAGGACGACGAAGACGTTGGAGCCCGTGCCCTCGCAGAGCTGCCCCACCGTGTTCGCGAACAGTGCCTCGGACGCGTCCCGTTCGCGCGCGCGGGCGAGGGCCACGACGTTCTCGGCGTACGACGTCGTCTTGAGGCCCGTCAGCGCGCCCCGCTCGTTGCGGGTCCAGGGCACGGTGATCACCGCGGTGGAGTCGGGGCGGCGGGCGGACTCGCCCAGCGCCACGAGCAGGGTCGGCCCCTGCTCGCCCCGGTCCGAGCCGAGCGGTCCGTGTCCGCCGGTGTACGTGATGCGCAGCCGGCCCAGGGGCATGGGGTTGGCGTCCAGGACGGCCGCGCAGGCCCGGCGCACCTCGTCGCGGTCGGGCTCGGGCAGTCCGAGGCCGGCCGCCGAGCGCGCCAGCCGGTCGAGGTGCCGGGTGAGGGCGAACGGACGCCCCTCGACCGCCTTCACGGTCTCGAAGACGCCGTCGCCCACGGTCAGCCCGTGGTCGAAGGCCGAGACACGGGCCGACTCGCTGTCCTGCAGCCCGCCGTCGAGCCAGATCTTCACTGAACCTCACCTCATGAGAACGCGCCGGGTTCCCGGCCGGACGTGCTGTTCGGGCCGGGGCCCCCGGGGCCGTCCGCGGGTGTCCACCCACCCGGGCCGTACGCCCCTGGGTACTCCCCCGACGCTACAGCGAGCAGCCGGGCCGCCTTCAGCTCGGTCTCCTCCCATTCGCGCTGCGGGTCCGAGCCCCAGGTGATGCCCGCCCCGGAGCCGAAGCGCAGCACGCCCTCGGCACGGTCGATCCAGAAGGTGCGGATGCCGACGGCCAGCTCGGCGGTGCCGCGGTCGGCGTCGACCCAGCCGATGCCGCCGCAGTACGGCCCCCGGGGCGCCGTCTCCAGGGCTTCGATGATCCGCAGGGCGCTGGACTTGGGGGCGCCGGTGACCGATCCGGGCGGGAAGGCCGCCTCCAGCAGCCCGGGCCAGCCCACGTCCTCGCGCAGCTCGCCGCGGACGGTGGAGACGAGGTGCACGAGCCCCGGGTGCTTCTCGACGACGCACAGGTCGGGCACGGTCACGGTGCCGGTGGCGCACACCCGGCCCAGGTCGTTGCGGACCAGGTCCACGATCATCACGTTCTCGGCGTGGTCCTTCTCCAGCAGGTCCGCCTCGGTCCGTCCCGTGCCCTTGATCGGACCCGATTCGACGGTACGGCCGTCGCGCCGCAGGAAGAGCTCCGGGCTGGCGGTGGCGATCTCCACGCCGTGCCCGGGCAGCCGAATCGTTCCGGCGTACGGTGCCGGGTTGCCGCGGGCCAGCAGGGCGGTCAGCGCGTCCACGTCGGCGCCGGGTGCGACGGGCGCCGACAGGACCCGGCAGAGATTCGCCTGGTACACCTCGCCGGTCGCGATGAGCTCACGTATGCGGCGTACCCCCGCCGTGTACGTGGCGCGGTCGAGCGACGACGTCCAGTCACCGGCCGCGGGGCCCCGCCATGCTCCCGGCACCGGCGCGGGGACGGTTTCGGGGCGCACCTCCGCGAAACGGGCGCATGTCACGCGTCCCTCGAAGTCGGCGCTCACGGCCCAGAAGCCACTGGAGTCCAGGGCCGCGGGATCACTGGTGACGTCGAGGAGGCCGGTCGCGACGAGGCCGCCGAAGCGGGCGAGAGCTGGGAGGTCCTGCACGGCTGCGAGTCTAAGGTGGGTGACCTGCGGGTGCCCCGGCCGTGTCCTGGAGCGGGCGAGGCGCAGCACGCTGCGCAAACGCGTTTTTGTGCTGGCCCCGGTATCCGCTAGAGTTCAACACGTCGCCGGGTCGCGAGAGCGGGACGGAAACGACAAGCGGACGTAGCTCAGTTGGTAGAGCGCAACCTTGCCAAGGTTGAGGTCGCCAGTTCGAACCTGGTCGTCCGCTCGCAGGAAGTGGGGGATCTTCCCGACCCCCGCGCTCCTGGTGGAGTGGCCGAGAGGCGAGGCAACGGCCTGCAAAGCCGTCTACACGGGTTCAAATCCCGTCTCCACCTCCAAGGACGATTAGCTCAGCGGGAGAGCGCTTCCCTGACACGGAAGAGGTCACTGGTTCAATCCCAGTATCGTCCACTGATCCGGTCCGCCGGGTCCCCGCGCGATTAGCTCAGCGGGAGAGCGCTTCCCTGACACGGAAGAGGTCACTGGTTCAATCCCAGTATCGCGCACGCAGTACGCGCACCACCGGCGTCACCGCACTCGCACCACCAGCAGGTCCCACCCGCGCGATTAGCTCAGCGGGAGAGCGCTTCCCTGACACGGAAGAGGTCACTGGTTCAATCCCAGTATCGCGCACCAGCCGAAGCCCCCGGCCGTCTCGTACGGCCGGGGGCTTCGTCGTGTCCCGGGGCGGACCGGATCGGGTCGGATCCGGTCCAGTCCGGTCCGGGCGGGTCAGGAGGAGAAGAGCATGTGGCCGAAGCTCTTCTGCCGCTTGTGGCCGTAGTGGCCGCCGTGCCCACCGTGACCGCCGTGCTGCGGAGCGCCCCAGGCCGGCGCCGGAGCGGCCGGGTACGCCTGCGGGGCGCCCGGGGGCGGGCCGGGCTGCGACCACTGGCCTTCGAGGCGGGTCAGCGCCTCCAGCTCGCCGTAGTCGAGGAAGATCCCGCGGCAACCGCTGCACTGCTCGATCTGGACACCGTTGCGGTTGTACGTCTGCATCGGCGCATGGCACTTCGGACACTGCATGCTCGGCTCAACTCCTCGCCGTCGGATACTGCTTCCGCCAGGACAGACTCTGCCCTGCTTCGATCGGTTGCACCCTACGTCTCGTATCTTCCCGCCAACTCGGGCGGATGGGAGGCCATTCGGTCACATGCGTCGATCACGGACAGCTCGACCTCGTCCAACGGGCGCCCCTGCGCGACCGACTTGACTATCGCCGTGGCCGCGGTCTGCGCGGCCAGCGCGCGGGCCGGCACGTCGAGGACCGGCCAGGGGTCGCTGTCCGCGGGGACCGCAGGACCGGCCGCCTCGCGGTACGCGGTGAGGAAGCGGGTCCACTCGCCGGGCGGGAGCAGTCCGCAGGCGAACCAGGCGGCGGGGCGGGCCAGGTCCCAGGCGGGGTCGCCGCCGCCGAGGTCGTCGACGTCGATGAGCAGCCACGCGCCGTCCCGCGCGCGGACGAGCTGTCCAAGGTGGAGGTCGCCGTGGCACAGCGTGCGCGTGTCCGGGGCGGGGGCCTCGTCCCGGGCCCAGGCGGGCAGGACGGACCAGGCGCGCAGCACCGGGGCGGCCGCCGGGTGCGGACCGGCCGCCCGCAGGCGGGCGAGGGCGCGGGCCGCCTTCGCCGGGCCGCGCATCGGCGGCAGGTCCGGCGGGAGGGCGGAGCGCGGTGTCCGGTGGAGCCCCGCGAGGAGGGTCGCCGCCGCCTCCCACGGGGCGGCGTCGGGGTCGTCGCGGTCCACGGGGGTGCCGTAGGGCCAGAAGGTGACGGGCCGGCCGTCCAGCTCGACCGCGTCCGGGGCGAGCGGCGGCAGGAGGACGCCGTCGAGGGCGGGGTGCGCGGCGACGGCCAGCCGCGCCGCGAGGCCCGCGGGGTCGGTGTCCGCGGCGTGCGCCTTCGCCACCGTGCCGCCGTGGCGGACGACGGTGCCGTCCGGCCGGTCGGCCAGCACGGAGGTGTCCCTCCCGCAGACGCAGGCGTCCCCGGCCGCCGGGCGGGCGGCGGTCCGGTGAGCGGTGATCCGGCGAGCGGTGGTCTGACGAGCGGTGGTCCGGTCGGAGGCGCTCCGGCCGGAGGCGGTTCCGTGGGCGGCGGTCCCGCGGTCGGCGGCCCGGTGGGCGGCGGCCCGCACCTCGGCGCGGAGAGCGGACAGCACGTCGGCGGTCACTCGGGTCCCCCTCAGGTCGTACGTCCCGTCCTGCCCGCCTGCCGCACGCCATGCCACCTCGTGCCACGTGGTGCCGTGTCGTGGCGTGTCGTGTCGCGTCGTGCTCCGACGGGTCTCCGGGAGCGTACGCGCACATGGCAATGCGGGCGCAGCTCCCCAGCTGCGCCCGCATTTTTGCCGTCCGCCGCACCCCCGTCCCCACGGGGTTTCATGGCCGGATGTCCCCGCCCGGACCGCTCTTCCGGGCCTGGGGCGCCGCTCAGCGCCCCAGCATCACGCCCACGGACGACGCCTGTGTGACCACTGCCTCCCAGCCGCCGAAGACGACCACGAGCAGGGTGGCCAGAGGAAGGACCATGGCCGTCGCCACCAGGGGGTGGCGCCGGCCGGACCGGCTGGGACCGAACGCGGCGCTGTACGCCTTGCGTCCCCGCGTGCGGATCATGGTCCGCGATGCTGTGTCCGCCATGGTCCCTCTCCTGACCGTTCTGTCGAAAAGCTCTTGCTGTCTGGCAGCGGCGGGTGTCTGACCTCGGGGGACGAGTGCTGCCACCCGCCGCTTGACCACAAATCTAGGCGGGAGGGGTCCGCGGGTCGTCATGCCCTCGTACCTATTGCCGGGCCTCCCGGAGGATGAGCGGTGACCTGCGGAGTACTCCCCTGGGTGGAGAAGACGCCCTAGGTCTCGGGGGTTTCCCGGAGGGGACGTCCGGTCTGTTCCGAGCTGTCCTCCCTCGGGACCGGTTGTTCGACGAGCGCGAGCACCCGGGTGGCCATGAAGCGGGCGGTCCGGACGACTGATCCGCTTCGGGTGACTTCGCTCACTTCGACCACCCCCCTGCGGACCGCCGTCTCCACCCTGCGGCCGGCCCGGCTGGCCACCACCTCGTACGTACGGGTCGTGTCCCCGGCGTCCACCACTATCTCCACGCGGTCACCCTTCACAGGCCCAATCCCCCTTCTGTGAGCGATGATTGGGAATCCGCGCAGCTCAACGCCGCTACGGCCCCCCGTCCCCTGACCACCTCTCAAGTTTCCCACCCGGCACTGACAATCGGTCGGGCCGTGAGGGCGCGGCCTCTGCGCGCACCCGGCCGCGGAAACGTAAGCTGTGGCTCGTCAAACGGACCGGGCAGCGGGGATGGACATGGCGATGATGCGCCTGAGGCGCGAGGACCCGCGTGTCGTCGGCTCGTTCAGGCTTCACCGACGGCTCGGCGCGGGCGGGATGGGCGTCGTCTACCTGGGCTCCGACCGGCGCGGCCAGCGGGTCGCGCTGAAGGTGATCCGGCCCGACCTCGCGGAGGACCAGGAGTTCCGGTCGCGCTTCGCGCGCGAGGTGTCGGCGGCGCGGCGGATCCGGGGCGGGTGCACCGCGCGGCTCGTCGCCGCGGACCTGGAGGCCGAACGGCCCTGGTTCGCGACGCAGTACGTTCCCGGCCCCTCCCTGCACGACAAGGTCACCGAGGAGGGCCCGCTCTTCGCGTCCGAGGTCGCGTCCATCGGTGCCGCCCTCTCCGAGGGGCTCGTCGCCGTGCACGAGGCCGGGGTCGTCCACCGCGACCTGAAGCCGTCGAACATCCTGCTGTCCCCGAAGGGGCCGCGCATCATCGACTTCGGCATCGCCTGGGCGACGGGGGCGAGCACCCTCACCCACGTCGGTACGGCGGTCGGGTCGCCCGGGTTCCTCGCACCGGAGCAGGTGCGGGGCGCCGCCGTCACACCGGCCACGGACGTGTTCGCGCTCGGCGCCACGCTGGCGTACGCGGCGACGCAGGACTCGCCCTTCGGGCACGGCAGTTCGGAAGTGATGCTCTACCGGGTGGTCCACGAGGAGCCCCAGCTGCACGGCGTGCCGGACGCGCTGGCCCCCCTGGTGCGCGCCTGTCTGGCGAAGGACCCCGAGGAGCGGCCCAGCACGCTGCAGCTGTCGTTGCGGCTCAAGGAGATCGCGGCGCGGGAGGCGCAGGGCATGGGCGACTCCCGGCCGCCCGCCCCCCGTGCGGCGGAGGCCGACCGGCCGACCGGGCGGATCGCCGACGGGTACCAGGACCAGCGCACCCAGCGGCGTCCGCAGGGCACTCCCCCGCCGCGCGGCACCGGGCCCTCGTCGCGGTCCGGGGCGCGCCCGGCCGCTCCCTCGCGGGGCGGTTCGACGCGCTCCGGCACCGGCAGCAGGACCGGGCAGTCCACCGGCCGCACCGGGCCCCAGGGCAGCCGCACGGGTCAGTCCGGCAGCCGCACGGGGCAGTCCGGCGGGCGGAACGGCCGGTCGGGCAGCCGGACCGGGCCGTCGCGCAACGGGACGGGGCGTCAGGGGCCGCGGACCACCGGGACCGGGCGGCGGCCCGCCAATCCGCGGCTGCTGCGGCAGCGGCTCTTCGTGTTCGTCGTGGTGACGCTGCTTGTGGCGCTCGCCATTGCGGCGGCACAGGGGTGCCAAGGGCCCGCCCGGGGGCTTGGGCATGGGGGTTCCCCGGACGGGGGCGGCGTGCGGCAGGAGCGGTCGTACTCGCAGGGCGGCGGGTAAGGCTGTTCTTCGGCTGCGGGTGCGTTGTGGCTGGTCGCGCAGTTCCCCGCGCCCCTTATGGGCCTTATGGGCGCCCCCCTTATGGGCGCCCCCTTACGGGGCGCCCCCTTACGGGCGCCCCGTTACGGGGCCGTGCCCGTTGCCACCGCGTAGAACGCCACCGCTGCCGCCGCTCCCACGTTGAGTGAGTCGACGCCGTGGGCCATCGGGATGCGGACCCATTCGTCGGCCGCCACCAGTGCCTGGGTGGAGAGGCCGTCGCCCTCCGCGCCGAGCATCAGGGCGACCCGGTCCATCCGGTGCGGGGCCACCTCGTCGAGGGGCTTGGCCTTCTCGTCCGGGGTGAGCGCGAGGAGGCCGAAGCCCGCCTCGCGGACCGACTCCAGACCCTTGGGCCAGGAGTCCAGACGGGCGTACGGAACCGCGAAGACCGCCCCCATGGAGACCTTCACCGAACGCCGGTACAGGGGGTCCGCGCAGTCCGGGGAGAGCAGCACCGCGTCCATGCCGAGGGCCGCGGCCGAGCGGAAGATGGCGCCGATGTTGGTGTGGTCGTTGACCGACTCCATGACGACCACCCGGCGGGCCGTCCGGAGCAGGTCGTCCGGGGTCGGCAGCGGTTTGCGCTGCATGGAGGCGAGCGCGCCGCGGTGCACGTGGTACCCGGTGACCTGTTCGGCCAGGTCCGGGCTGATCGCGTACACCGGGGCCGGGAGTTCGTCGATGACGTCGCGCATGACGTCGACCCACTTGGCCGACAGCAGCATCGAACGCATCTCGTAGCCGGCGTCCTTGGCCCGTCTGATGACCTTCTCGCCCTCGGCGATGAACAGGCCCTCGGCGGGTTCGCGCCTGCGGCGCAGTTCCACGTCGGTCAGGCCCGTGTAGTCGCGCAGGCGCGGGTCGGCGGGGTCCTCGACGGTGATGAGATCGGCCACGGATCGATACTGCCTTGTCCTGGGTGCGGTGCCAACGGCTGGGAACGGGTGGGTTACCCGCGGTTACTAGTTGGTCGGGTCACTGGATGGTCGGGGCACTGGGCGACCGGGCCACCCGGGGGTCGGGTCGCCCGGGGCCGGGTCGTTCGGCGGCCGGTCACGCGGTCGTCTCGAACGAGCCGTCCGCGCCCACGGTCACGACCTCGCCGATGACGATGACCGCCGGCGGCCGCACCTCCTCGGTGCGGACGGTCTCGGCGACCGTCGCCAGGGTCGCGTCGACGCGGCGCTGGGCGGCGGTCGTGCCCTCCTGGACGAGGGCCACGGGGGTGCCGGGCGCCTTGCCGTTGTCCATGAGCGTACGGGCGATGGCGCCGATCTTGTCCACGCCCATCAGGACGACCAGGGTGCCGCGGAGCGCGGCGAGCGCCGCCCAGTCGACCAGCGRGCGCTCGTCGTCGGGGGCGACGTGGCCGCTGACGACGGTGAACTCGTGGGCGACCCCGCGGTGGGTGACCGGGATGCCGGCCGCGCCGGGGACCGAGATCGAGCTGGAGATGCCGGGGACGACCGTGCAGGGGATGCCCGCCTCGGCGAGCGCCTGGGCCTCCTCCATGCCGCGCCCGAAGACGAAGGGGTCGCCGCCCTTCAGCCGGACCACCGACTTGCCCTGCCGGGCGTGCTCGACGAGCGCGTTGTTGATGGCCTCCTGGGCCATGAAGCGGCCGTACGGGATCTTCGCCGCGTCGATCACCTGGACGTGCGGCGGGAGTTCGGCGAGCAGGTCGCGCGGGCCCAGGCGGTCGGCGATGACCACGTCCGCCTCGGCGAGGAGGCGACGGCCACGGACCGTGATCAGGTCCGGGTCTCCGGGGCCGCCGCCCACCAGGGCGACGCCGGGCGTCCGGGTGCGGAAGTGGGGCGCCACGAGGGTGCCGTCGCGCAGCCCCTCCACCACCGCGTCGCGGACGGCGGCGGTGTGCCGGGGGTCGCGGCCCTTGGGGTTCGAGGTCAGCACGGCCACCGTGACGCCCTCGCTGTGGCCGGTCGCCGGGGTCCAGGCGGTGGCCGCGTCCGCGTCGTCCGCGCGCACGCACCACACGCGGTGCGTCTCCGCCTCGGCGGAGGCCGCGGCGTTCGCCCCGGGGTCGGAGGTGGCGATCAGGACGTACCAGGCGTCCGCGAGGTCGCCCGGCGCGTACGGGCGCCTGGTCCAGGTCAGCTCGCCGGTGTCCGCCATGGCCTCGACCGAGGGGGTGGCGTCCGGGGAGACGAGGTGGACGTCCGCACCCGCCGCGATGAGGGCCGGGAGGCGGCGCTGGGCGACCTGGCCGCCGCCGAGGACCACGACACGGCGGCCGGAGAGGCGGAGGCCTACGGGGTAGGCGGGGTGTTCGGCCATGGAGGTGCGGCTCCTCATGCGGGTGGTACGGGGGCGCGCTGCGGCGGTGGAGCGGGCCTGACCTGCGGATTTTATGGGGC
>NZ_VDFC01000023.1:266288-269097 GCF_008369065.1 Streptomyces apricus
GCCCCTCCCGAAACCGGCGGCGTCCTCCCCCGGGGCCCGGGGGACGACGCCTCACGCCTACTTCTCGGTCACGCCCGCCGAGTCGAACGTCGCCACCTCGTGCATCGCCCGTGCCGCGCTCTGGACGACCGGGAGGGCCAGCAGGGCGCCGGTGCCCTCGCCCAGCCGGAGGTCGAGGTCGACCAGCGGGCGCAGGCCCAGCTTGTTCAGGGCCGCCACATGGCCCGGCTCGGCGCTGCGGTGGCCGGCGATGCAGGCCGCGAGCACCTCGGGGGCGATCGCGCGGGCCACCAGGGCGGCCGCGCCGGCGCTGACGCCGTCCAGGATCACCGGCGTGCGCAGGGAGGCGCCGCCGAGCAGGAGGCCCACCATCGCCGCGTGCTCCAGGCCGCCGACGGCCGCGAGGACGCCGATCGGGTCGGCCGGGTCCGGCTGGTGCAGTTCCAGGGCGCGGCGCACCACGTCGGTCTTGCGGGCCAGCGTCTCGTCGTTGATGCCGGTGCCGCGGCCCGTCACCTCGGCCGGGTCGGCGCCGGTGAAGACGGAGATCAGGGCGGCCGACGCGGTGGTGTTGGCGATGCCCATCTCCCCCGTGATCAGCGCCTTGTTCCCGGCCGCCACCAGGTCGCGGGCGGTCTCGATGCCCACGTCGACGGCCGCCCTGACCTCCTCGCGGGTCAGCGCGGGACCGGTCGTCATGTCGGCCGTGCCCGCCCGCACCTTGCGGGGCAGCAGGCCCGGGGTGGCCGGCAGGTCGGAGGCCACGCCCACGTCGACGACGCAGACCTCGGCGCCGACCTGGGTGGCGAAGGCGTTGCAGACCGCTCCCCCGCCGAGGATGTTGGCCACCATCTGGCCCGTGACCTCCTGCGGCCACGGGGTGACGCCCTGGGCGTGCACGCCGTGGTCGCCGGCGAAGACCGCGACGGCGGCCGGCTCCGGGATCGGCGGCGGGCACATCCGGGAGAGGCCGGAGAGCTGGGCGGAGATGATCTCCAGCATGCCGAGCGCCCCGGCGGGCTTGGTCATGCGCTTCTGGCGCTCCCACGCCTCGCCGAGCGCCTTGGCGTCCAGCGGCCGGATGTTGGTGATGGTCTCGGCGAGCAGGTCGTGCGGGTCCTCACCGGGCAGCGCGCGGCGGCCGTACGTCTCCTCGTGGACGACCCAGGACAGCGGGCGGCGCTTGGACCAGCCCGCCTGCATCAGCTCGGGCTCCTCCGGGAACTCGTCGACGTACCCGACGCAGAGGTAGGCGACGACCTCCAGGTGCTCGGGCAGGCCGAGTTCACGGACCATCTCGCGCTCGTCGAAGAAGCTGACCCAGCCCACGCCGAGGCCCTCGGCACGGGCCGCGAGCCACAGGTTCTCGACGGCGAGCGCGGAGGAGTACGGGGCCATCTGCGGCTGCGTGTGGCGGCCCAGCGTGTGCCGGCCGCCCCGGGTCGGGTCGGCGGTGACGACGATGTTGACCGGGGTGTCGAGGATGGCCTCGATCTTCAGTTCCTTGAACTGCTTCGCCCGGCCCTTGGGCAGGGACTTGGCGTACGCCTCCCGCTGGCGCGCGGCCAGTTCGTGCATCGCGCGCCGGGTCTCGGCCGACTTGATGACGACGAAGTCCCAGGGCTGCGAGTGGCCGACGGACGGCGCCGTGTGGGCGGCCTCCAGGACGCGGAGCAGCACGTCGTGCGGGATCGGGTCGCTGCGGAAGCCGTTGCGGATGTCGCGGCGCTCGCGCATCACGCGCAGGACGGCCTCGCGCTCGGCGTCGTCGTAGCCGGGTGCGGCCGGACCGGTGGACTGCCGCGCCGGTGCCGCGGCGGCCGGGTCCTCGTCCTGGCCGGCGACGGTCGCGGCCTCCTGGTCCTGCGGCTGCTGTGCGGCCACGGGCTCGGGGGCGCCGTCCTCGGCAGGAGCCTCCGGCACGGATTCCGCCCCGGCCTCGGGGACCGGCTCGGGCTCCGAGGGCGCGGGCAGCACGAAGAGGGGCTCCTCCTCGGCCGGGACGCCGGATTCCGGCTCGGGGACGGAGTCGGGAGCGGCCTCCGGCGCGGACTCGGGCGCGGGCTGCTCGACGAGGGCCGCGGCCGGGTCCGCCGCCTCGGCGACGGGGTGCTCGGCCGTGGGGTGCTCGGCCGCGGGCTGCTCCGCGGTGAGCTGCCCCGGCTGCGCCGTCGCGGGGTGCTCGGGGGACTCCTCCGTGGAGGCCGGCACGGTCAGGCCGTGCGGCGGCGTGGGAGCGAGGTGGGGGGTGGTCGGGACCACGCCCTCGACCGGTACGAACTGACCGACGGGCTGTTCGGCCTGCGGAAGTTCTTCCTGGAGGAGGGCCGGTTCGCCCTGCGGCTCGGCCCCCTCGACGGGGACGGCGTGGGCCGCGGGCGGCGCCTCGGCGGTCCCGGCCGGTGCCGCCTGCGCGGCGTCCGGGTCCCCGGCGCCGGGGGCGGTCGCGTCGACGGGTCCGGCGGGAGCGACGGCCCCGTCCGGCACCGGGGACTCCGCCGCGTCCTGGACCTGGACGGCCTCCGCGACGGCAGGCTCGGCCTCCGGCGGCGCCTGCGGCTGCGGCTCCTGGAGCGCCGCGGGCTGTACGGGCCCGGGCAGGAAGGAGGGGGCCGCGTCCTGCGCCTGCGGCACCTGCTGCGCCTCGGGGGCCGCCTCCTGGACCTCCTGCACCTCCGGGACCTGCAGCCCGGCGTCCTGCGGCGACGGGTGGGGGAAGTGCACGACGGCGGGCTGGGGCGGGAGCGGCGCGGCGTCCGGAGCCTGCGGGAACTCCGGGACGGCCTGGGCGAACTCGGGGCCCTGGGGC
>NZ_VDFC01000023.1:269197-289734 GCF_008369065.1 Streptomyces apricus
GCCTGGGCGAACTCGGGGCCCTGGGGCTCCTCGGGCGCCTGCGGGAACAGTGAACCGTCGGCGAGCAGCGGGGCCTGCCCCCAGTCCGGCACCGGAACGGCCGCCGGGACCGGCACGGCCTCGGGCACCTGGGCGATCCCGGCCGACTGCTCGGAGGTCGGCTGCTCGGAAGCCGGCTGCTCGAAGGCCGCCTGCTCAGGAGTCATCTGCCCGTGGACCACCTGCTCGGAGGCCGCCTGCTCGGACGCCTCCTGTCCGGGGACCGGCTCCTCGGAGGCCGGCTGCCCGGCAACCGCCTGCCCGGAGTCGGCCTGTTCGGGAGCCGCCTGCTCGGCGGTCGGGTACCCGGGAACCGGCTGCTCGGAAGTCGGCTGCTCGCCGACCGCCTGCGCGTCTTCCGGCTGCGGGGGCACGAACGCGAGGCCGGGGCCCTGCGCGGGCTCCGGCACCTGCCCGGCGGCCTCGGCCGGGTCCACGGCGGCCTGGGCCTGCGCGGTGTCGGTGACCTGGGCGTCGGCGCCCGGTGCGGCGCCGCCCGCCTGGACGGCGTCCGGGACCTGGGCCTGCGCGCCCTCGGCGAACTGCCCCTGCGCGGGGTCGGGAACCTGCGCCTGCGCGGCGACCGGGAACGGAGCGGCGCCCGGCGCGTCCTGCGGCTGCGGAGCCCCGTCCGGCTGCTCCGCCACCGCTACGGGAACCTCGGCCGGAGCCGGGACCGGAGCGGGCACCTGTACCGACCCGGTGTCCGCCGGACCGTCCGGATGCGTACCCGCGCCCTGCGGAAAGACCGTTTCTGCGGCCGCCCCCTCGGGGCCGACCTGTGCCACCGGCGGGGCAACCCGCACCTGCGTCTGAACCTGGGCCTGGGCCTGCGCCTGGGCTCCCCAGGGCGCCGCCCCCTGCGGCGCGGCCTCGTCACGCGGCACGTCGAGGTACTCGGGTCCGGCCGGGGCCGGCGCCGCCTGCCGTACGGGGAACGCGGAGGGCGCCCCCGCCGGGCCGCGGTCGGCCAGCGAGCGCACCGGGCTGCCCGCGCCGTCCGGGATCGGCGGGCCGAGGTGCAGCGGGCGGCGCGCGACGGGCGGCTGCGGGGCGGACGACGACATCCGGACGGCGCTGAGGTCGACCGAACCGCTGTCGCGGCCCGCCGTCTCGTGCGGACCGGGTTCGTGGACGGCCTCGACGACCGGCGCCGGGGCCGGCGGGGCCACCTCGTTGCCCCACGCACCCTGGGCGCCCGGCAGCAGCAGGTCTTCGTCTTCGGCGGTGGATCCGGAGAGGTAGGTGTACGCACCGGGGGCGGGGACGCCCGGCTGCTCCACCATGCCTGCGTTCTCCGGCAGCCCCTCGCCCGGGACCTGGCCGGTGTCGGTCATGCGTACCCCTCGCCCATCGGTTTAGTGCCTCTACGACCTGCTCGTCCGGGACGGCGCACCGACCGCCCGTCATGAGAACGAGCACACGGGCCGGGCGGCACGAACGACCGGTCGACAAAGCCATTAACTGGCATTGTCGCGGTCGGCCCGCCACCGCGACAGGGTGATCCGTCACGGCCCGCTGTGGACTGCGCCACTTTGCGCATCCTCCGGTTCCGCTGTACCACACACACCTCGAAATGGGTGAGTTTCGCGGACATTGACCGGCGACTTACCGGACAACCCGATTGCAGTACAACGATCGGCCAGCCTACCGCGCGCGGTATGACAACCGGATCACAGGGCGCTGCTGGACCATGATCGGCACGGCCTCGGCCGGTGCCGTGTGCCGCACCCAGGCGCGCACCTCAGCGGGGTGATTCGCGCCGTTCGAGCTGCCCCGAGAGCAGGAAGGCGACGCTCCGCTCCTTCTCCGTCCAGGCACGGGTGTCCAGTTCGACGGATTGCAGGAGGGCGCACTCGACCCGGTAGCCGTGCTCCGTCAGGTCCCTGCCGATGAGCTCGGCGGCGTCGCGGGTCGCGGCGTGCGTGACGATCCGCTCGGGGCGCCGGTCGGCGACGGCGGAGACCACCGCGGCGCCGCCGCCCCCGACCCGTACGACGTCCGGTTCGGGGAGGTCCTCCAGGACGTGCGGCGCGGTGCCGTGGGTGATCTGGACCTGGACCCCGAAGCGGCGGGCGGTGGCCATGGTGCGGGCGCAGGCGTCCGCGTCCCGGTCGACGGCGATGACGGCGGCGCCGCAGCGCGCGGCCTCCGTGGCGAAGGCGCCGCTGCCGGAGCCGATGTCCCAGACCAGGTCGCCGGTGCGCGGCCCGAGGCGGGCGAGCTGGGCGGCGCGCAGCACCTCGGTCTCGCCCTCGCCCAGTGCACCGCCGTACGTCTCGCCGGGCAGCGCCCAGCCGCGCGGGCCGGTGCCGGGGTCGCGTCCGGCGATCCAGCCGCCGTCCTCGGAGGAGGTGACGGGGCCGCCCATGACGATGACGACGTTCGGGTCGCGCCAGGTGTGGTCGGCGACCTTGTCGGAGGTGAGGACCGACACCCGTTCGCGTTCGGTGCCGAGCTCCTCGCAGATGACGAAGGTGCGGTGGACCCCTTCGAGGAGCAGGCCCAGTTCGGCGGGACCGGCTCCGGGCGAGGTGAGGACGGCGACCTTGTGGTGGGCCCGGCACACGTTCACCGCGCGGCGCAGGGTGCGCCGGTGGGCGACGACCACCTGGGCGTCGTCCCAGGGCATCCCGGCGCGGGAGAAGGCGGCGGCCACCGACGAGACGGCGGGGACGACCTCGACCTCCAGGCCGTACTCGGGGGCGCGCAGGGTGCGGACGACCCCGAAGAAGGCCGGATCGCCGTCGGCGAGGACCACGGCCGTGCCGCGGTGGGCGGTGACGCGGCGGGCGGCGAGGGCGACGCTGCCGAGCCGGATGCGCTCGGCGGCCGGCGGCACCTCGGGCAGGTCCAGGTGGTGTACCGCGCCCGCCACCAGGGTGGCGGCGCCGAGGGCGGAGCGTGCCGCCTCGGTCAGCGGGGAGCCGTCCCAGCCGATCACCGTGACCCGGTCGGCCATCGTTGTCAGTCTCCTGGAGTCATCGCAGGTCGTCGGATGGGGGTGCGGCCGCCAGGCAGGCGTGCGGAGCCCCGTGAGCGTACCCCGTGACGTCCGGGCACGTCGGCGCGGGMGCGGGTGGGGCCGGGCCGCGGCGGTCCGGTTCCCGTCGGTTCAGGGCGGCTCCGGCCGGTTGCGGTCAGTTCCAGTCGGAGTACGAGGTGAAGCCGCCGGTGTCGGCGAGTTGTTCGGCGATGCCCTCGATGTCCTCGGGGAGCAGGCCCCACACGATGAAGTCGGTGCGCAGATCCTCCCAGCGGCCGTCCTCGGTGCGGGTGCGCGCTATGCAGGCGCCGCGCAGGACGCCCTCGCTGATACAGCCGATCTTCTGCGCGACCTGCTGGGAGGCGGTGTTGTCCGCCGCGGTGCGCAGTTCGAGGCGCTCGAACTTCTGGTCGTTGAACAGCCATTGGGCGGTGGCCAGCGACGCCTCCGACGCGTAGCCCTCGCCGCGCGCCCAGGGGGCGATGATGTACGAGAGCTCCGTGGAGCGGACATGCCAATCCGTGTTGCCCAGCCGGATGATGCCGACCAGGCGGTGGGTGAGGAACTCGGTGACGGCGAGGTGGAGTCCGCGGCCCGAGGTGCGCGCGGCGGGCGCCTCCTCGTCGATCCAGGTGCGGGCGGCGGCCTCGGTGAAGGGCTGCGGGACGGACGTCCAGGCCGCGACCTGCTCGTCGTTCATCATCTCCGTGAAGGCGGGGACGTCCTCGTCCTCAAGAGGGCGCAGCACCAACCGCTCCGTGTTCAGGGAGATGTCGGGGAAGGTGTTCGTCATGCGCCGCTCCGTAACCATCAGGGACCGTCGGGCCAGCTGAACTGCCCAGCATGCAGCATGCGGGCCCCGAACTGCACCACGGAGCCGGCTCCTTGTCGACGAGTCGACACCGTGATGCGGATCGGGCGGTGGGGACACCCGTCAGCCGGAGGTGACGGGGAGCACCGATCCCTGGTACTTGTCCTCGATGAACTTCCGCACCTCGTCGGAGGTCAGGAGCTTCGCGAGCTTCTTCACCCGCGGATCGTCCTCGTCGCCCTTCTTCACGGCGAGGAGGTTCGCGTACGGGTTGTCCTCGGCGGACTCCAGCAGAACGGCGTCGGTGGCCGGGCTGAGGCCCGCGTCCTGGGCGTAGTTGTTGTTGATGACCGCGGCGGCCACGTCGTCCAGGGAGCGCGGCAGCTGCGCCGGTTCGAGCTCCTTGAACCTGAGGTTCTTCGGGTTCTTCGCGATGTCCGCCGGGGACGCGGTCGTGCCGGCGCCCTCCTTGAGGGTGATGACGCCCTCGGCGGCGAGGAGCTTGAGGGCGCGGCCCTCGTTGGTGGTGTCGTTGGGCACCGCGACGGTGGCTCCGTCGGGGAGCCCGCCGACGTCCTGGACCTTCTTGGAGTACACGCCCATGGGCGGCAGGTACGCGTCCACGACCGGGACCAGGTCGGTGCCCTTGGACTTGTTGAAGTCGTCCAGGTAGGGCTCGTTCTGGTAGAGGTTCGCGTCGAGCGAGCCCTCCTGGAGCGCGGTGTTCGGCAGGACGTAGTCCGTGAACTCCTTGATCTCCAGGTCGAGTCCGTTCTTCGCGGCGAGGTTCTCCTTGATGTAGGCGAGGACCTCGCCGGCAGGCACCGCCGTGGCGCCGACGACGAGCGTGCCGCCGTCACCCCCGCCGCCGGAGTCCTCGTCCTGCGTGCCGCACCCGGTCAGGGCGAGGCCGAGGGCCAGTGCGGCCGCGGCGGCGGAGATGACAGGCTTGCGCATCGTCGGTCTTCCTCAGGTGTGCGGAGCGGGGAACGGCTCGGGACAGCGCGTCAGAAGGACGCGATGACGGAGCCCGCGTACTTGTCCTCGATGAACTTCTTGACCTCGGGGGAGGTCAGGAGCTTCGCGAGCTTCTTGACGCGCGGGTCGTCCTCGTTGCCCTCCTTGACGGCGAGGAAGTTGCCGTACGGGTTGTCGTCGGCGGACTCCAGGACGAGGGCGTCGTCGGCGGGCTTGAGGTCCGACTCGATGGCGTAGTTGCCGTTGATCACCGCGGCGTCGACGTCTTCGAGGGAGCGCGGGGTCTGGGCCGCCTCCAGCTCCTTGAACTTGAGGTTCTTCGGGTTCTTCGCGATGTCCTTGGGGGTCGCGTCGTTGCCCGCGCCGTCCTTGAGCGTGATGATCCCGTTGGCGTCCAGCAGCTTGAGCGCGCGCGCCTCGTTGACCGTGTCGTTCGGGACGGCGACCGTCGCGCCGCTCTTGAGCTCGTCCGCCTTCTTCACCTTGCTGGAGTAGAGGCCCAGCGGCTCCAGGTGCACCGTGACGACGGGCACGATGTGGGTGCCGTTCTTCTTGTTGAAGTCGTCGAGGTACGGCTGGTTCTGGAAGTAGTTGGCGCCCACGGAGCCGTCCTCGGTCGCGGTGTTCGGCAGGACGTAGTCGGTGAACTCCTTGACCTGGAGGTCGAGTCCCGCGTCCTTGGCGAGGTTGTCCTTCACGTAGGTGAGGATCTCGGCGTGCGGGACGGGGCTGGCCGCGACGATCAGGGGGCCGTTCTTGCCGGAGCCGGACCCGGAGTCGGAGTCCTTGTCCGAGCCGCAGGCCGTCAGGCCCAGGGTGAGGGCTCCGGCGGCGAGGACGGCGGTGGTGAGCTTTGCGGTGTTACGCACGAAAAGTGCCTTTCCATCAGGGCTGGGCGTCCCGCGAAGGGTGTGCGGGGACATCTGTGGGTGGGGTGGGGACCCGTGAAGGGGCCGTCCGGAGCCTCAGGCGACCTTGCCGACGTCGGCGGCGGGCGCCTCGGCCCGGCCGTCCGCGGGACCGGTGCCGCCGGACGCCGGGGAACCGGAGTTCACCGGGGCCCTGCTCCTCAGCAGCCTGAGCCGCGGCGCGGCACCTGCCTGGCCGCCGCGCCGGTGCAGCCCCCGCGCGGCGTAGTCGCCGGCGAACTGGATGAGGGAGATGACCACGGCGAGGATGCCCACGGTGATCCACATCAGCTCGGTCTCGAAGCGCTGGTAGCCGTAGCGGATGGCGATGTCGCCGAGGCCGCCCGCGCCGACGGTGCCGGCCATGGCGGAGTAGCCGATGAGGGCGACGATCGTGGTGGTGGTGCTGGAGATCAGCGACGGCAGCGACTCGGGGACGAGCACCTTGCGCACGACGGTCCAGGTGTTGCCGCCCATCGACTGCACGGCCTCGACGAGGCCGCCGTCCACCTCACGGACGGCCGTCTCGACCAGGCGTGCGAAGAACGGGATCGCGCCGATCGCGAGCGGCACGATGGCGGCCTCACGGCCGATGGTGGTGCCGGTGATGGAGCGGGTGAAGCCCATCAGCGCGACCATCAGGATGATGAACGGCATGGAGCGGGCGATGTTCACGATCTGCCCGATGACCTTGTTCAGCACGGTGTTCTGCAGCAGGCCGCCCCGGTCGGTGAGGACCAGCAGGATGCCCAGCGGCAGACCGCCGACGACGGCTATGACCGTCGACCAGCCGACCATGTAGAGGGTGTCCCGACACGCCTGCTCCAGCAGCGGCTGCATCTCGGACCAGGTCACTTGGCACCTTCCTTCGCCGACGCGGACGCCTGGGCCGCCGGCCCGACGAGTTCGAGCTGCAGGCCCTGCTCGCGCAGGAAGCCGATCGGCACGACGTTGTCCTCGTAGCGTCCGGGCAGCTCGATGCGCATCCGGCCGACCTGGAGGCCCCCGACGGTGTCCATCGCGGCGCCGAGGATCGAGATGTCGATGTTGTAAGTGCGCGAGAGCTGCGAGATGACGGGCCGGGTCGCGGCGTCGCCCTGGAAGGTGACGTCGATGACGGTGCGCTCCTCGGAGGAGGCGTCGCCGCTCACCGGGAAGAGCGCGGAGGCCAGCTCCGAGCCGGGGGTGGCGAGCAGTTCGCCGACGGTGCCGGACTCGACGACGCGCCCGTTCTCCATGAGGGCGGCCGAGTCGCAGACGGTCTTGACGACGTCCATCTCGTGCGTGATGAGCAGGACGGTCAGGCCGAGCCGGCGGTTGAGGTCGCGCAGCAGGTGGAGGATCGAGCGGGTCGTCTCGGGGTCCAGGGCGCTGGTCGCCTCGTCCGACAGGAGCACCTTCGGGTCCCCGGCCAGGGCGCGGGCGATGCCGACGCGCTGCTTCTGGCCGCCGGAGAGCTGGGCGGGGTAGGCGTTCGCCCGGTCGGCGAGGCCGACCAGGTCGAGCAGTTCCAGCGCCTTGCGGGAGCGCTCCTTGCCGGACTTGCCGAGGATCTCCAGGGGCAGCTCGACGTTGTCCTGGACCGTCCGCGAGGACAGCAGGTTGAAGTGCTGGAAGACCATGCCGATGTGGCTGCGCGCCTTGCGCAGCTCCTTGCCCGCCCGCGGGCCGCGCCCGGCGAGGGCGGTGAGGTCCTGGCCGGCGACGGTCACGGTGCCGGAGGTGGGCCGCTCCAGGAGGTTCACGCAGCGGATGAGGGAGGACTTGCCGGCGCCGGACTGGCCGATGACGCCGTACACCTCTCCCTCACGGACGTGCAGATCGACGCCGTCCAGGGCGGTGATCTCACGGCCGCGCGAGCGGTAGACCTTCGTGAGGCCTGTTGTCGTGATCACTGGGGTTTCCGTCACTGTCGAGTGCAGGGCGTGGGTGTGCGCCGGACACGGGTGCATTCGGTCGAACGCGGCACGGTCGTTCACGCGGTGGCGTCGCGGCCGGGCTTTCGGCAGAACGGCGTGCGCGGGGCAGGCTCGGCCGCGTACGAACGGGGCGTACGGGCGGGCACGAGCGGACTCGCTTCGGGGCGCGAGGCAGGGGTGGTGCGGGGGCCCTCTAGAAGGCGCACATTCGACACATACAGCGAGCACCGGGCGTCATGGTCGCCTCGGTCGCAAGGATGCGGCTGCTCGTCGTGGTCATGAGGGAAGTAAAGCAGATGGGCGCACGGAACCGGGAACCGCTGTCCGCATGACGGACAGCGATGGACACAGCCCGGCGCCCGTCCGGCGGCCGCTCAGTCCTCGACGGAGATCTCCACTCCCGCGTCCGTGACCAGCACGGACACGGCCGAGAGGTCCTCGACCACGAGGTCCGCGTCCGGTCCCGTCAGCTCGGCGGCCCGGTGGGTTGTGGTCAAGGCCACGGTGGTCATGCCGGCCGCGCGGCCCGCCCGCAGCCCCGCGGGGGCGTCCTCGAAGACGACGCAGCGGGCGGGGTCCACGCCGAGGAGCCGGGCGGCGAGCAGGAACGGCTCGGGGTCGGGCTTGCCGCGCGTGATGTCGTCGGCGGCGACCAGGTTCTTCGGGTGGACGCCGACCTCGCCGAGGCGGGCCTCGGCGAGGCGCCGCGTGGCGGAGGMGACGACGGCCCAGCGGTCGGCGGGCAGCGCGTCGAGGAGCGCCCGCGTCCCCGGCAGCAGGTGCACGCCGCCGGCGACGTCCTCGACCTCCAGCCGCTCGATGCGGGCGACGGCCTCGGGGACCCGGGCGGCGGGCAGCAGGTCGGCGGCTATCTCGGCGGCCGGACGGCCGTGCAGCTCGACGCGGGCGAACCGCTCGGCGGTGATCCCGTACTCCGCGGCCCACCTGCTCCAGCACCGGTGCACCGACTCCAGGGAGGAGACGAGCGTTCCGTCGTTGTCGAACAGCAGGGCTTCGGCTCGGATCTTCATGCCCCCGACCCTACGGGGCACGCCGGGGGCGGACGCACCAGGCCTTTTGGCCCGTAATAAGGTCGCCGCATGCTTGTTGCCCTGACGGTCGCGACCGCCGTCGCCGCGCTCGCGCTCGCCGCCTGGTGCGGCTGGGCCGCCTACCGGGACCAGCCGACGAAGGACTGGCACTTCATCGGCATGGCCGTGGTGACGCTGCTCGCGCTCGTCCAGCTCGTGGTCGGTGTCGTGCAGCTGGCCCGCGGCGAGAAGCCGGAGCAGGGCACGACGATCTTCGTGTCCTACTTGATCGGCGCCTTCGCGTGCGTCCCGGCGGCGGGCTTCATGTCACTGGCGGAGCGCACGCGCTGGGGTTCGATCACGGTCGCGGCGGGCGGCGTGGTCCTCGCCGTGCTGCAGGTGCGGCTCTACGACATCTGGGGAGGCTGAGATGGCGGTGCCCGCCGGGGAGAAGCCCGGGAAGGCCGGGCGGACGCGGCTCATCCGCGGTCCGGGCCTGCTGCTGGTCTGGCTGTACGGCGTGATGGTCGTCGGCGCCGTGTCGCGCTCGGCCGTGCAGATCGCGACCGAGTTCGACAAGGCGCCGCTCGCCTACTCGCTGTCGGCGGTGGCCGGGCTCGTGTACGGGTTCATCACCTACTCGCTGGTGCGGGGCGGCGAGCGGGCCCGCAGGGCGGCGCTGGTGTGCTGCGCCGCCGAGCTCGCGGGCGTCCTGGTCGTCGGCACCTGGACCCTGGTGGACCCGTCCGCCTTCCCCGACGCGACGGTCTGGTCCGACTACGGCATGGGCTACCTGTTCATCCCGGTCCTGCTCCCGGTCACAGCGATGTTCTGGCTACGCAGGAGCAGAACCGCCCCCTGAGGGCGCAGCCCTTCAGGGGCGCGGGGAACTGCGCGACCAGCCACAACGGACCCGCAGACACTCACGGCGGGTCCGCAAAGCGCTAGGCGCTGGTCACAAAGGCGCCGACATCCGCGCTCTTCGCCAGCGTCACGAGACTGAGCCGCTCGTCGACCCGCTCGGTCGACACCGGCTCGTACCCGTGCTTGCGGTACAGCCGCAGGTTCCGGTCGCTGCGGTGCCCGGTGAAGAGCTGGAAGCTCTTGGCGCCCGCGGTGGCGGCCAGCCGCGCCTCGACGGCGTCGAGGAGCCGCCCGCCCAGCCCGTGCCGCTGCATCCGCGGGTGCACGATCAGCTTGTCGATCCGGGCCGTGCCATCCGTGTCCACGGCGCCGCGCACCGAGGCCACCACCTCGTCGCCGAGCCGGGCCACCAGCACCGTGCTGTCCGCCAGCTCCGCCTTGAGGGAGTCCAGCGACTGGGTGAGGGGCTCGATGCTGTAGTCGCCGTACAGCGCGGCCTCGCTCTGGTAGCAGAGGAACTGCAGTTTGAGGATCTGTTCGGCGTCCTGTTCGGTCGCCGCCGAGATGGTCACGCTCATGCCCATGTGTGCATGCCTCCCGCTCACCTGTTCCGCCGGTTGTCCCTCACTCCTATCCCCGCGGTTCACTCGCCGCAACCTCCGGTGTGAGCATTCGGCGCAGACATCCCAGGCATCTGGAACGTTCCGGACCGAGACTGCCCTGTGAGATACCCAACTCCCCCGCGATCTCCCGGTAGGTGAGGTCCCTGGGGGACAGCAGGGCCGCCACGAGGCGCGGGCAGCGGCCCGGCAGCCGGCGTACGGCGGAGTGCAGGGTCCGGCGCCGGGCGGCGCCGAGCGCCAGCTGCTCGGGCCCGGGCCGGCCGTCGTCGGCGGGCTCGGACGCGTACGGCCGTTCGATGCGGGCGAGGCCCGCGGCGCGGCGCGCCTCGGAGCGGACGGCGCCGCGCAGCCAGGCGGCCGGGTCGGCGGGCGGGCCGTCCGTGCCCAGGCGCTCCAGGAACCGCACCCAGACGGCCTGTTCCAGGTCGCCGGCTTCGGCTCCGGAGGCGTACGCCTCGGCCGAGGCCTCGGCGGCGAGCAGGGGGCGCAGCGCGGCAACCATGTCGTGGGTCATGTGCGGCACGACGCGGCCGCCCCGGCGCGAGGTTGCCGGGACGGCCGTGCGTCACCCGACCGGGGCCGGAGCTACGGGTGTTGACGCGTGGCGCGCGGGCGGGGTCAGCCCTTGAGGAACTCCTCGCGGGCCAGGACGCCGGTGTCCGGGTTGTCGGTGAAGACGCCGTCGATGCCGGTCGCGAAGTACGTCCTGAAGGCGCCGAAGGCGTCGCCGTAGGCGTCCGCGTCGGTGCCCCTGCGGAAGTTCGCGGGCAGGAAGGGGTTCTCGTTGCGCATCGTGTACGGGTGCAGGATCAGGCCGGCCTTGTGCGCGTCCCGTACGAGGGTGGTCGGCGTGGTGAGGTTGCCGCTCGCGTCCTTCGGGATGACCAGGTCGAGGGTCGGCCCGATGCCCTGCGCGTACGAGGCGATCTCCTTGAGGCCGGCCGGCTTCACCAGGTCGGCGACCGTACGGGGGTCGCCCGTCTCCACGAAGTCCCAGGGGCGGGTGTTCGCGGCGGACAGGAGCACCACGAGCGGGTTGTCCACCAGCTCGTCCAGGCGCTCCACGCTGGTCGGCTCGAAGGACTGGAGGATGACGGGCGCGTTCTTCCCGTCCAGGCCGTGCCTGCGCAGCACCCTGGCGACCCGCTCCTCCAGGCCGAGGCCCAGCTTGCGGAAGTAGGTGGGGTGCTTGAGCTCGGGGTAGATCCACACCTGCCTGCCGCGCTTGCGGCTCTGCTCCTCCCGCCAGCGCAGCACCTCCTCGAAGGTGGGGATCTCGAAGTGGCCGTCGTAGAGCGTGTTGTGCGGGCGGTTGGCCGGGATGCGCTCCTTGGCGCGCAGGGTCTTCAGCTCGGCGAGGGTGAAGTCCTCGGTGAACCAGCCGGTCGTGGAGACGCCGTCGAGGAGCTTGGTGGTCCGGCGGTCCGCGAACTCGGGGTGCGCGGCGACGTCCGTCGTCCCGCCGATCTCGGGCTCGTGGCGGCAGACCAGGTGGCCGTCCTTGGTGGGTACGAGGTCGCCCGCCTCGACGACGTGCGCGCCCATGTCGAGGGCGAACTGGTAGGAGGCGAGCGTGTGCTCCGGGCGGTAGCCGCTGGCCCCGCGGTGGCCGACGATCGTCGGCTTCGGCAGGCTCCGGTAGCCACCGCCGCCGCTGCCGTGCCGCTCGTCGGCTCTCGCCGTGGCCGGCAGGCCGAGGACGGCACCGCCGGCGCCGAGGACCGCGGCTCCGAGCAGTGCGCGCCGTCCCGGGGCGGACCCGGCCGTGCCCTCGCCGGGGCCCTGCGTGCCGTGTGTGCCGTGTGTGCCCTGCGTGCTCATGAACGCTCCTCCGCATACTGCCCTGCACCTGTCAAAGCGGGACTGATCGTAGGTGGGGGCGGGTAACCGGTGGGAGACCTCGGACGGAACACGTGGGTGACGGTGGGTGTCGTACGGGGTGGGGACGCCGGGGCGCGGTCGGCGGCCGGCGGGGCCCGGGAGGGTCCGCGGATGCCGACTTCGTCACACGCACCCGTACAGGTGACAGCGGTGTGACATCGCGCCACCCCAGGTAAACAGGGGTCAACGCGGCGTATCCACCCGGTGAACCCGATGTGCGAGACCCCCGCACCCGCGAGTATCGTCCTCACCTGCACAGACATATAACCCACACCTTGACACCGGAGGGCCCGTTGTCCCGCTTCGCGCTCATCAAGGCAGTGCTCGGACCGATCATGCGCCTGATGTTCCGCCCACGGGTGGAGGGTGCGGAGCGCATCCCGGGCACGGGCCCGGTCATCCTGGCCGGCAACCACCTGACCTTCATCGACTCGATGATCATGCCGCTCTTCTGCGACCGGCAGGTCTTCTTCATCGGCAAGGACGAGTACGTCACCGGCAAGGGCCTCAAGGGCCGGCTGATGGCCTGGTTCTTCACCGGCTGCGGCATGATCCCGGTCGACCGGGACGGCGGACGCGGCGGTGTCGCGGCGCTGATGACGGGCCGTCGGGTGCTGGAGGAGGGCAAGGTCTTCAGCATCTACCCCGAGGGCACCCGCTCCCCCGACGGCCGGCTCTACCGCGGCCGTACCGGTATCGCGCGGCTGGCGCTGATGACCGGCGCGCCCGTGGTCCCGTTCGCCATCATCGGTACGGACAAGATCCAGCCCGGCGGCTCCGGGTTCCCCCGCCCCGGACGGGTCACCGTCCGCTTCGGCGAGGCCATGGAGTTCTCGCGGTACGAGGGCATGGACCGTGACCGGTACGTGCTGCGGGCCGTGACGGACTCGGTGATGGCCGAGGTCATGCGGCTGTCCGGGCAGGAGTACGTGGACATGTACGCCACGAAGGCCAAGGCCGCCTAGCCCCGCTCTCCCCCGCTCCCACCGCCTGGTGGTGGCACGGGCCCGGCGGTCGCGACCGCCGGGCCAGCCGGTCAGTCCTCGACCGCCGGGCCGGCCGGTCAGTCCTGCTCGGCAGGCTTACCGGGCTTCTTCCGCTGCGCCTTCTCCGCCTTCTCCGCGGCCTTCTTCGCTTCCTTCTCCGCCTTCTTCAGCCGGCCCGGCGGCCGGTTCGGGTCCTTGGTGGCCGCGTCGTCCCGCGCGACCGCGGTGAGCGCGTCCGTCCCGCTCGGCACGGGTGGTGCCGTCCGCGTCGCACCGCCGGCGGTCGCGGGGTCCGTGCCGCGGGGATCGGGGCCGGCGCTGCGCCCCGCGGTGTCGGAGAGCGTCCCGACGGAGGCGCCGCGGTCCGAGGGCGACACGGTGGGGGGCACCGCGGCCGCCTCGTCCCCGGCGCCGTCGCGCTCGGCGGAGTCCGTCCGCACCGAGGGGGAACCGGTGGCGCGGGTCGCGTTGCGCTCGTCGCCCCGGGGGGCGGAGTCGTCGGTGACGGCGAACGCGGTCGCCATGACGACGGCGAGCGCCGCGGTCGCGCCGACCACGAGGGTGCGGCCCCGCGCGGGCACGTCGTGGGAGGCGGCCCGATCCGCGAAGGACGAGTGCCTCAGGTGCGTGCGGCCGGCGGTCGTCCGCGGCGGTTCCTGTAGTCCCTGCGGTTCCCGTGGTCCCTGCGGTTCGCGGGGAGCGACGGGGACCGGGGCGGCTTCCCGCGCGAGGGTCTCCGGTCCGGCGGCAGCGGCCGACGCCGCCAGGATCCGGGCGCACGCGTGGGCGGTCGGACGGGACTGCTCGTCCGGTGCCGTCATGTCCCGCAGCAGGGCGGCCAGGTCCTCCGGCAGGGAGCTGGGGACGACGGGCTGACGGTGCAGCCGTGCGATGGCGGCCTCCAGGGGGCCGCCGTCGTACTCCAGCCGGCCAGTGATGCACTCCAGCAGCACCAGGCCGAGGGCGTAGACGTCGGCGGGCCGGCCCACGGGGCGGCCGAGCACCTGCTCGGGTGAGAGGTAGGCGGCGGTGCCGACGAGCGTGCCGGTGAGGGTGCGGGTGGTGGCGTCGAGCAGCCGGGAGATGCCGAAGTCGGTCAGGTAGGGGCGGCGGGCACCGTCCAGGAGGATGTTGGACGGCTTGACGTCCCGGTGGACGATCCCGCCGTCGTGCGCGTGCGCCAGGGCCCGGGCCAGACCGGCGCCGATCGCGGCGGTCGCGGCGGGCGACAGCGGGCCCCGGGCGATGAGGTTCCTCAGGGTGGTTCCCTCGACGAGCTGCATGACCAGAAAGGCACGTCCGTCGTGCTGGCCCGCGTCGTAGGCGCTGACGAGGTTGGGGTGGTCGAGCCGGGCCAGTATCTTGGCCTCGCCGTGCAGGGTCGCCTCGCTGTCGAACCCGGTGCCGGTCCGGAAGACCTTGACCGCGACCGGTCGTCCCAGCCGCAGGTCGAACCCACGGTGGACGTCCGCCGCGCCGCCCGAGCCCAGGGGGCCGTCCAGGCGGTAGCGCCCGCTCAGTATCTCGGCGGAGGACCGGGAGGTCCTGACCCGAGCCGACTCACGAAGCCTCATTCCCACTCCCACACTCCCACTGCGTCAAGGGACGAACGCCCCTGCCGAGCCGGGACCGATACGCCGCGCAGGCGGGTACCCGGGAAGACCGGACCTACCCCCTGCCGCGCGGGCGGGGGCGGCGCGGCCAGGGCCGGGACCGGCACCGCGACCGCCGTGTCCCCCCGGACGGGCCCGGAACCGCGCGCCCGGCAGCTCTTGTCAGGAGTTCCAGGAGGGCTACAGCTTACGGCCCTTCAGGAGCACCCACGCCGCCGCCGACGCGGCCAGCAGGACCGCGGCGCCGAGGCCCGCCGCCAGGGCGACGCCGTCGACGAAGGCGGTGCGCGCCGCGTCCAGGAGGGGCCCGGGGTCGGGCAGGGCCGAGGACGCCTCCACCGCTCCGCCGAGGGAGTCGTGGGCCGCGTCGGCGACGTCGGGCGGGGTGCCCGCGGGGGCCGTGAAGCCCGCGTAGACCCCCGTGACGACCGAGCCCAGCAGCGCGATGCCGAGGGCGGCCCCCAGCTCGTACGCCGTCTCGGAGACCGCGGACGCGGCGCCCGCCTGCTCCTTGGGCACGCCAGAGAGGATCACGTCGGCGGTCACGGTGAAGGAGAAGCCCGCGCCGACGCCCACGACCAGCAGGGCCGCGCCGAGCAGCGGGTAGCCGGTGGTCCGGTCCAGCAGCGTCAGCGCGCCCAGGCCGAGGCCGATCGCGGCCAGGCCGCCGGAGACGACGGCCCGCACCGAGAACCGCCGCGCGAGGGTTCCGGCGACCAGGCCGGCCGCCACCGCGCCCACCGCCGCGGGCAGTTCGGCGAGTCCGGCCTCCAGCGGCCCGCGGCCCTGGACGAGTTGCAGGTACTGGGAGAGGAAGAAGACCACGCCCGCCAGACCGAGGATGGTCAGCAGGTCGGCCAGCACCGCTCCGGAGAAGCCGCGGTCGCGGAACAGCCGCATGTTCAGGAGCGGGACGGGGAGGGTGAGCTGACGGCGTACGAATCCGTACAGGGCGGCGGCGCCGAGCAGGGCCACCGCGCCCGCCGTCAGGTTCGGGCCGTGCGAGGCGGCCTCCTTGACGGCGTACACGACAGCGACCATGCCGACCAGGGAGAGCGCCACGCTGGTGAGGTCCCAGGGACCGGGCTCGGGGTTGCGGGACTCGGGCAGCAGCTTCACGCCGACCAGGACGAGGACGGCCATCACGGGGAGGTTGATCAGGAAGACCGAGCCCCACCAGAAGTGTTCGAGCAGGAAGCCGCCGACGACCGGGCCGACCGCCGTGCCGGCCGAGGCGGTGGCGCCCCAGATGCCGATGGCGAGGCTGCGTTCGCGCGGGTCGTGGAAGAGGTTGCGGATCAGCGCCAGGGTGGCGGGCATCAGCGTGGCGCCGGCGACACCGAGCAGCGCCCGCGCCACGATCATCAGTTCGGGCGTGGTCGCGTAGGCGTTGAGGACGGACACGAGGCCGAACGCCACCGAGCCGAGGAGCAGCAGCTTCTTGCGGCCCACGCGGTCGCCGAGGCTGCCCATGGAGACGAGCAGGCCGGCGATGACGAACGAGTAGACGTCACCGATCCACAGCAGCTGCGTGCCAGAGGGCTTCAGGTCCTCGCTGATGTACGGGGTCGCGAGACCGAGGACGGTCGCGTCGACGGCCACCAGCAGCACGGCGAGGACGAGGACGGACAGCGCGAGCCAGCGGCCCGGCCGCCGCTGCGCCTGCGCTCCCGGCTCCGCCCCGGACGCCTGCCGCACCGTGCCGTTCATGATTCCTCTCTCCGTAGTGCGCCGCCGAGCAGCAGCTCGACGATCATGTACTGGAAGTCCTTGGCCGCCACCCGGCCCTCGCTCACGGCCCACGCCCCCGAGGCGAAGAGCCCGTAGAGGGCCTCGGTGAGCCAGGCCGGCGTCAGGTCGATGCGGAACTCGCCGCTCTGCTGGCCGCGCCGGAACAGCGCGGCGATGCGGGTGTCGATCCGGGCCCAGCCCGCGTTCTGCTCCTCGCCCTCGAAGAGCTGGTTCTCGGTGTAGAGGAAGGCGAGCAGACCGGCGGCGCCCTCGAACTCGCGCACCAGGCGGTGGACGGCCTCGCGGGCGGTGCCGTCGTCGAGCCGGGCCGCGTCCAGCGCGGCCTCGCACTCCTGGATGCCGAGCTCTTCGAGCGCCCGTACGAGGGCGTCGCGGCCGGCGAACTGGCGGTGCAGCGTCGCCCGGCTGATCCCGGCCGCCTTGGCGACCTCGTCCATGGTGGCGGTGGATCTGCGGGTCAGCAGGGCCGCTGCACTGCGCAGCACGTGTTCACGATCGACAGCCATGAGACGAGCATAAGCCATATGAGACGCTCATGTCTCACCAGAGGCATGCGGGGCTCACCGAAGGCGGGGCTGGCGCTCGGCGTGGCTCTCTCACTGCTCGGCGCCGCCGGGATCGCCGAGGCCGCGCCCGCCCGCGGCGACGGCCGCGCGGTGACCGTGCAGGCCAACAGCAACCTGCGCGACAGCAACGTGTGGATGTGGGGCGGCAACGTGAACGTGGGCGCCGACCCTGCCCCCGGCATTCCCGTCTGCTGACCGGACCGCTCCGCCGGGTCCCGGCGCGATGCGCGCCCTGTGCGCTCCCTAGTGCCAGGGCAGTTGGGCGCGTCGGGCCCAGTACGCCTCCGGCTCCTCGGCCAGGGCGTCGAGACCGGCCGTCTGCTCGTCGTCGAGGTCGACCACCGCCGCGTGCAGGTTGGATGCGAGCTGGTGGACGGTGGCGGCGCCGGACAGGACGACACCCGCCCAGGGCCGGCGCAGCACGTAGGCGAGGGCGACCGCGTCGGCGCCGAGGCCCGCCTCCTCGGCGAGGGCGCGCACGGGGGCCGGTGCGTGCGCACCGGCGAGCCGGCCGTTCGCCATGCCCTCCTTGACGATCACGGTGAGCCCGGCGTCGTGCGCCTCGGCGAGCGCGGGCCCCGCGGAGGTGTCCAGGACGTTGTACGTGGCCTGGACGGTCCGGAAGAGGGGCTCCGAGCCGACGGTCACGGCGAGCGCGGCGCGGATCGCGTCGGCCTGGGCGGGACCGCTGGTGGAGAAGCCGACGGTCAGCCCCTGCGCGGCCGCATCGGCCAGCGCGGCGTGCAGTTCCTTGTCGATGAGGGCCGGGCTCTGCGGGGTCACCGAGTGGATCTGGTAGAGGTCCAGGCGGTCGCCGAGCAGTGCGGCGCTCTCGGCGCGCTGGCGCTCGTACGTGGCGAGGCCGTGGTCCTTGGTCTCGTGGACCTCGGCGTCGGTGCGCCAGTCGGCGGTGTAGGTGTAGCCCCACTTGCTGCCGACGACGATGTCGTCGACGCCGGGGCGGGCCGTCAGCCAGTCGGCCAGGAACTCCTCCGAGCGGCCGTACGAGCGGGCGGCGTCGAAGTAGCGCACACCCTGGGCGTAGGCGGCGTCGAGGAGTTCGTGGGTGCGGGTGCGCAGCGCGTCCGCGCCGCGGTCCTCTCCGAGGTCGCGGTCGCGGCCGAGGTTGATGTAGCCGGGGCGGCCGACCGCGGCGAGGCCGAGGCCCAGGTGGCAGGTGGGGGTCGTCGCTGTCGCCAGGTGTGGCTGATCGCGCAGTTCCCCGCGCCCCTGAAAGACCAGGGGCGCGGGGAACTGCGCGGCCGGCCCCCACCAACCCGCACCTTCCGACGCGCCGGGGCTACTTCCGGGTCTTGGCTGTGGCTGATCGCGCAGTTCCCCGCGCCCCTGAAAGACCAGGGGCGCGGGGAACTGCGCGGCCGGCCCCCACCAACCCGCACCTTCCGACGCGCCGGGGCTACTTCCGGGTCTTGGCGGATGCCCAGGCGTGCTGGTTCGCCACGTTCGACTTGACCTCCGCCAGTTGGACCGCGACCGCGGCCGGCGCCGTGCCGCCTCGGCCGTCGCGCGACGCGAGCGCACCCGGCACGTTCAGGACCGACCGCACCTCGGGCGTCAGGTGCTCCGAGATCTTCGCGAACTGCTCGTCCGTGAGCCCGTCGAGCTCGACCTCGTCGGCCTCGGCTGCCTTCACGCACTCGCCCGCCACCTCGTGCGCGACCCGGAACGGCACCCCCTGCTTGACCAGCCACTCGGCGATGTCGGTGGCGAGCGAGAACCCGGCCGGGGCCAGCTCCTCCATCCGCTCGCGGTTGACGGTCAGCGTGGCCATCATCCCGGTGAGGGCCGGCAGCAGGACCTCCAGCTGGTCGCAGGAGTCGAAGACCGGCTCCTTGTCCTCCTGGAGGTCGCGGTTGTAGGCGAGGGGCAGCGCCTTGAGCGTGGCCAGCAGACCGGTGAGGTTGCCGATCAGGCGCCCGCTCTTGCCGCGCGCCAGCTCCGCGATGTCCGGGTTCTTCTTCTGCGGCATGATCGAGGAGCCGGTGGAGAAGGCGTCGTGCAGGGTCACGAAGGAGAACTCCTTCGTGTTCCAGATGATGACCTCCTCCGCGATCCGGGAGAGGTTGACCCCGATCATCGCGGTGATGAAGGCGAACTCGGCGGCGAAGTCGCGGGAGGCCGTGCCGTCGATGGAGTTGCCGACGCTGCCGTGCTCGAAGCCGAGGTCCTTGGCGACCGCCTCCGGGTCGAGGCCGAGGCTGCTGCCCGCGAGCGCGCCGGAGCCGTACGGCGAGACCGCGGTCCGCTCGTCCCACTGCCGCAGGCGCTCGGCGTCCCGGGACAGGGCCTGCGCGTGGGCCAGGACGTGGTGGGCGAACAGCACGGGCTGGGCGTGCTGCAGGTGCGTACGGCCGGGCATCGCGACGTCCGGGTGGGCCTCGGCGAGGCCGACCAGCGCGTCCTGGAGGTCGGCGATCAGGCCGCCGATGATCCGGGCGTGGTCGCGCAGGTACATCCGGAAGAGCGTGGCCACCTGGTCGTTGCGCGAGCGGCCGGCCCGCAGCTTGCCGCCGAGGTCGGGACCGAGCTGCTCCAGCAGGCCGCGCTCCAGGGCGGTGTGGACGTCCTCGTCGGCGACGGTGCCGACGAAGGAGCCGTCCGCGACGGCGGCCTCCAGCCGGTCGAGGCCCGCGAGCATACGGGTCAGCTCGTCGTCGTCGAGGAGGTGCGCCTTGTGCAGCACGCGCGCGTGGGCCCGTGAGCCGGCGATGTCGTAGGGGGCCAGCCGCCAGTCGAAGTGGACGGACGCGGACAGCTTCGCCAGGGCCTCGGCGGGACCGTCGGCGAACCGGCCGCCCCAGAGCCGTACGTCACCGCTGTTGCTGCTCACTGGCTGCACTCCTCAGAACGGGTGGAAAGAGGGCGCCCCGGGAGGGGCGCGGGGAACTGCGCGATCGGCCCACGGCGGCCCGCACCGCACACGGCCGCCTGCCGAACCTCGTCGCGGCACACTCACCGCCATGCATGATTATGCAAACCTTCGCATGATTCGTCAATCCGGTGGGTCCCGGCGACGAAATCCCACTCCCGTTGAACGCGGGAAACCGCTTACCCGTATTCCACCCCGAACGCCGGCGCCGTGTCTGTACACCCACCCCTGACCCAAGCGAGGCATCCCCATGTCCAGGGCTCTTCCGAAGTACAACAAGCGCCGCGTGGCGATCGTCGGCGGTGTCGCCGCGGTGGCGCTGTCCGGAGCGGTGATCGCAGGTTCCGCCCTCGCCGGGGAGACGTCCGACGACGGCGAGGGGACGGCGGCCTCGCCGGGCACGATCAGCTGCCCCGCGGTCCAGGGCAGCCTCCCCGCGATCCCGGCCTCCGCCCAGGCCGAGGTCACGAACAACCTGGCGCWGCTSGACACCCAGATCGCCGAGGCCAACAAGCGRCTCGTCGACACCGTCGGCCAGGGCGGCCCCAACTTCGTGCAGAACGCCATCCTCGGCCCCYTGGAGGACAAGCGCGTCGCCRYSCTSAACCGCATCGAGACCGCCATCGGYCGCGCCGCCGAGAAGCCCGARGGMCTGGARGARCTCGCGCCCTGCACRCTGAACGCCGACGG
>NZ_VDFC01000023.1:289834-300936 GCF_008369065.1 Streptomyces apricus
CCCTTTCCCCCCACGGGCGCCCCGCTCACGCCGGCCGGGGCGAACCCGGGGCCCGCGGACCGTTCCAGATCCGCGGGCCCCGGCGCTGGTCGCTTGCCGCTCGGGCTGGGCACTCGGGCTCGCCGCTCACCGCTCACCGCTCACCGAAATACTTAGACAGGCGAAGTATTTTCGGCGAGAATCCCTGTCCATGGGAAAGACCTACGCACGCATAGACGGCCGCCTGCGCGAGTTCATCGAGGCGCAACCCCTCTTCTTCACCGCCACCGCGCCCCTGTCGGGCGACGGCACGGTCAACCTCTCCCCCAAAGGGCTGCGCGGCTCGTTCGTCATCCTCGACGAACTGACCGTCGCCTACCTGGACTTCGCCGGCAGCAACGCCGAGACGGTGGCGCACCTGCGGGAGAACGGCCGGATCACCCTGATGTGGTGCGCCTTCCAGGGGCCCCCGAACATCGTGCGCGTGCACGGCCGGGGCGAGGCGGTGCTCCGCGACGACCCCCGGTTCGGGGACCTCCTCGCACGCTTCCCGGACATCGACCCGGACCCGCACGGCCTGCGGGCGATCATCGTGGTGCGGGCCGGACTCGTCCGCGACAGCTGCGGGTACGCGGTGCCCTTCATGGCGTACGAGGAGGACCGCGACCTGCACGCCAGGCGCTTCGCGCGCGAGGACGACGCCTCGCTGAACGCGTACTTCGAGAAGAAGGAGTACATAGCGAGCAGCCTGGACGGACTGCCCGGGCTGCCGTTGCCGCTGCCTCCCCGTAGCGTCTGAGCCATGCGCCCCGGAGCCGCCGTCCTCGTGTCCGTGTCCCTCCTCGTCCTGGCGGCGGGTCCGGCTGCGGCGGCACCGCCACCGCAGCCCCCGCTGCCCGAGCGGATGGCCGACACGGGCGGCGGCAGCATGCTGATCACCGCGGTGGCCCCCCGCACCTCCTCGACCACCGGCACGGTCACCTGGTGGAGCCGTCGCGACGGGCACTGGGCGCGGGACGGCTCCGCGCCCGCGCGCTTCGGCTCCGGGGGACTCGTGGAGGGCGGCTCCCGCAGACAGGGCACGAACACCACTCCCACGGGCCTGTACGACCTGCCGTACGCCTTCGGCATCGAGCCGGCACCCGCGGGGACGACCGTGCCGTACCGCCCGGTGCGCCAGACCTCCTGGTGGTGCCAGGACAACGACTCCCGCTCCTACAACCGGTGGACCGACCCCCGTCCGGCCGACTGCCGCGCCGCCGAGTCCGAGCACCTGGTCACGTACGGCACGCAGTACGCGTACGCGCTGGTCGTCGGCTTCAACTACGAGCGGCCGGTGCGGGGCCGGGGCGCGGGCATCTTCCTGCACGTCGACGGGGCCGGCGCGACGGCCGGCTGCGTCTCCGTGCCCCGGGACGCGATGCGGCGCATCCTGGCCTGGGCCGAGCCGGGGCGCGCCCCGCACATCGCCGTCGGGACGCAGGACGGGCCGACCGCGATCACCCGTTACTGACCCTCCGCCGGAGCCGCCCGCGCGGCCGCCGGTTACCGCAGGTCGTGGCTGATCACGGCTTGCCCGGCGGCCCGTTGAACACACGGCCGCCCCGGGACGTACCAGTGGGCCAAGGGGCCACTCCCTTCCCAGCGTCCCCCACGGAGGAACCGTGAGCACGATCGCCGGCGGTCGCGCCGCGCGGCGCCAGACGATGCGCCGCATCCGACCTCGCCGCTCCCCCGCCATCCCGTTGCTGATCGCCGTGTGGGCGGGCGCGGCGGGAGTCGTCTGGCTCTGGTGGAGCAACACGCCGGCCATCGCGGACGACAAGGGCCGGATCCTGAACGCGGGCCGGATCACCGGTCTGCTGGCCGGCTACCTGATGGCCCTCGTGGTCCTGCAGATGGCCCGGGTGCCCGCGCTGGAGCGCCGGGTCGGCTCGGACCGGGTCGCCCGGTGGCACGCCATGAGCGGCCGCTACACGCTCTGCCTCGTCCTGGCCCACATCGGGCTGACGATGTACGGCTACGCCCTCCAGGCGAACACCGGCGTCGTCCAGCAGACCGTCGACTCGGTGAAGACGCTGCCCGACATGGGCAAGGCGGCCGTCGGCACGGGCCTGCTGCTGTTCATCGGCCTCATCTCGGTGGGCGGCCTGCGCAAGCGGATCCCGTACGACACCTGGTACCACATCCACCTGCTCACGTACGCGGCCGTCTACCTGTCCTTCTGGCACCAGCTGTCCACCGGCAACGACTTCGCCGTCGAGCCCGCCGCCACGACCGCCTGGTACGCGCTCTACGGGAGCGTGACCGCGCTGGCGCTCTGGTACCGGGTGATCACGCCGGTACGGCTGAACCTGCGCCACCGGATGCGGGTCGAGGAGGTCGTCGAGGAGGCGCCCGGCATCGTCTCGGTGCTGATCAGCGGGCAGCGGCTGCACCGGATCGGCGCCGAGCCCGGACAGTTCTTCCGCTGGCGGTTCCTGGCGCCCGGCATGCGGCTCAGCTCGCACCCGTACTCCCTGTCGGCCGCGCCGCGCCCCGGGCTGCTGCGCATCACCGTCAAGGCGCTGGGCGACCACAGCACCGCGCTGAAGGGACTGAAGCGGGGCACGCGGGTGTGGGCCGAGGGCCCCTACGGGGCGATGACCGCCTCCCGGCGCAGCCGCGGCAAGGTGCTGCTGATGGCCGGCGGCGTGGGCATCACCCCGATGCGCGCGCTGTTCGAGACGCTACCGGCGGAGCGCGGCGACCTGACGCTCCTCTACCGGGCCAACAGCACCCAGGACCTGGCGCTGTGGGACGAGCTGMCGGCCATCGCCGASGAGCGCGGGGCCCGGCTGATGTACGCGGTGAACAGCCCCGACGGGGAGCGCCCCGACATCAACCCCGACACGCTGCGCCAGAAGCTGCCCGACATCGACGAGCACGACGTGTTCCTGTGCGGGCCGCCCGGCTTCGCCGAGGGCGCGTACTCCGCACTGCGCGGCGCCGGCGTGCCCGCCCGCCGCATCCACCACGAGTCCTTCGAGCTGTGAGGAACGGGAGTCCCGACCGATGAAGAAGAGCCATCCCCTGCGTCGCGTCGTGCTGGCCGGTGCCGCCACGGTGTCCGGGATCGTCCTGCTGCTGTCGCTGAAGCCGGCCTCGGACCCCGCAGCGGCCTCCGCCGAGGGCGGCGCGCCCCAGCAGCAGCAGTCGGTCGCCCCGCAGGGCTCCGGGGGCGCGCAGGCCGCCGCGGGCACCCAGGCCCAGACCCTCACCGGTGACGTCGTCAAGACCGACTACGGCAACGTCCAGGTGCGCATCACCATGGCGGGCGGGAAGATCACCTCGGCCGCCGCCGTGCAGGCCCCCACCGGCGGGCGCTCCACCGCGGTCAGCACCGACGCGGTGCCCAAGCTCAACAAGGCGGCCATCACCGTCGGCAGCGCCGACATCGACGCCGTCTCCGGCGCCACCTACACCAGCGGCGGCTACAAGAAGTCCCTGCAGTCCGCCCTGGACAAGGCGGGCGCCCCGGGCGGCGGCGCGGCCGACGCGAGCGGTACGGGCGGCACGGGCGGCGGCAGCGGTTCCGGCGGCGGTTCCGGCGACGCGAGCGGGTCGGGGGCGGGCGCCGCCCAGGCGAAGACCGTGACCGGCAAGGCCGTCACGACGGACTACGGGCCCGTGCAGGTACGGGTCACCGTGACCGGCGGGAAGATCACCAAGGCCGAGGCGGTGCAGCAACCCAAGGGCGGTCGCAGCGACCAGGTCAACGGGGACGCGATCCCGAAGCTGAACGCCGCGGCGGTGGCGGCGGGCAACGCCGACATCGACGCCGTCTCCGGCGCCACCTACACCAGCGGCGGCTACAAGGAGTCCCTGCAGTCGGCCCTGGACCAGGCCGGTGGCTGAACCCGCCGAGCCCACCGAATCCACCGAGCCTGCCGAGCCCGCTGAATCCGCGCCGCCCGCGGTGCGGCACGCGGAGGAGGTGATGGGCACGGTCTTCTCCTTCGACGTCCGCGGCGGCGAACCGGACGCCGTACGGGCGGTGCTGGCGGAGGCGGTCGCCGAACTCCACGTGGTGGACGCGGTGTTCAGCACCTACCGCGAGGACAGCCAGATCTCCCGGCTGGCGCGCGGCCTGGTCACCGTGGAGGAGTGCGACCCGCAGGTCGCCGAGGTGCTCGAACTGTGCGCCGAGGCCGAGCGGTTGAGCGACGGCTGGTTCAGCCCGAGGTACGCGGGCGCCCTCGACCCCACCGGCATCGTGAAGGGCTGGTCCGTGGAGCGCGCGGCCGAGCGGCTGGTGGGCGCCGGGGCGACCGGTGTGAGCGTGAACGGCGGCGGCGACGTGCAGATGTTCGGCGTGCCGGGGCCGCACCGGCCCTGGCGGGTCGGGGTGTCCGACCCGTTGCGCCCGGGTGGTCTGGCCGCCGTGGTCTCCGCGGCCGGCGCCGACCGGCTGGCCGTGGCCACGTCGGGCTCCGCCGAGCGGGGCACGCACATCATGGATCCGCGCACCGGGCACTCCGCGGTCACCGACCTGGTGGCGGTGACCGTGGTGGGCCCCCGCATCACCTGGGCGGACGCCTGGGCGACGGCGGCCTTCGCGATGGGCTCCCGGCAGGCGCTGGCCTGGCTGGAGTCGCTCCCGGACACGGAGGCGCTGCTCATCACGGCGGGCGACGAGGTCCGCTGGACGGGCGGTCTGGCCGACCGGCTGGGCTGAGCCGGCCTGTTTTTCGGGTGCGGGTGCGTCGTGGTTGCTCGCGCAGTTCCCCGCGCCCCTGGGTACCTAGGGGCGCGGGGAACTGCGCGACAAGCCCCCACCGGCCCGCACCCGAGGACGAACCCCCGACCGCTCCCTCACTAGTGGTGGTTCTGCGCCAGCCGCAAGAGGTGGTCGGCCAGAGCCTGCCCCCCGGAGGGATCCCGGCTGATGAGCAACAGCGTGTCGTCCCCGGCGATCGTCCCGAGGATGTCCTGCAGCTCCGCCTGGTCGATGGCCGAGGCGAGGAACTGCGCGGCCCCCGGCGGCGTACGCAGGACCACCAGGTTCSCCGACGCCTCCGCGGAGATCAGGAGCTCCGCGGACAGCCGCCGCATCCGCTCCTCCTTGGCCGACTCCCCCAGCGGGACCCGGGGAGTCCGGAAGCCCCCTTCGCTGGGCACCGCGTAGATGAGGTCGCCGTCGTTGTTGCGGATCTTCACCGCGTTCAGCTCGTCCAGGTCCCGGGAGAGCGTCGCCTGCGTGACGTTCAGCCCGTCGTCGCCGAGGAGCTTCGCCAGCTGGCTCTGCGAGCGCACCGGCTGCCGGTTGAGGATGTCCACGATCCGGCGGTGGCGTGCGGTACGGGTCTGCGGGACGGCGGGTCCCGCGTGGTCGTGGTCCTGCGCCTGGCTCATCGTCGTCTCATTCCCCGGTCACTCCCCGGTCCGTCCGTCCCCGTCGGTCGCCCCGCCGGTCACCGCGTCGAGGACGCCGGGCAGGGCCCGGAGGAACGTGTCCACCTCGTCCGCGCCGATGTTGAGCGGCGGCATCAGCCGTACGACATCGGGGGCGGGCGCGTTCACCAGGAGGCCGGCGTCCTGAGCCGCCTGTTGCACGCGGGGCGCGAGCGGCTCGGTGAGCACGATACCCAGGAGGAGCCCGGAACCCCGGACATGGCCGACCAGCGGGTGGCCGAGCGCCTCGATGCCGTCCCGCAGCTTCTCGCCGGCCCGCTTCACGTTCTCCAGCAGGCCCTCGCCCTCGATGGTGTCCAGGACGGCGAGTCCGGCGGCGCAGGCGACGGGGTTGCCGCCGAAGGTCGTGCCGTGGTGCCCGGGCTTGAGGAGCTGGGCCGCGCGCCCGAAGGCGACGGTCGCGCCGAGCGGCAGGCCGCCGCCGAGGCCCTTGGCCAGCGTGACGACGTCCGGCAGGACCCCTTCGTGCGCCTGGTACTCGAACCACTGCCCGGTCCGGCCGACCCCGGTCTGCACCTCGTCCAGGACGAGGAGGCTGCCGGTGGCGGCGGTGATGGCGCGGGCCGCCTTGAGGTAGCCGGGGGGCGGCACGACCACGCCGTTCTCGCCCTGGACCGGCTCGATGACGACCAGCGCGGTGTCTTCGGTGACGGCGGCGGCCAGCGCCTGCGGGTCCCCGTACGGTACGTGCGTGACGTCGCCCGGCAGCGGCAGGAACGGGTCGCGCTTGCCCGGCTGGCCGGTGAGCGCGAGGGCGCCCATGGTGCGGCCGTGGAAGCCTCCGTCGGTCGCCACCATGTGCGTGCGGCCGGTCAGCCGGCCGATCTTGAAGGCGCCCTCGTTGGCCTCGGCGCCCGAGTTGCAGAAGTAGACGCGGCCCTCCCGCCCGAAGAGCCGCAGAAGCCGTTCGGCGAGCGCGACGGGCGGCTCGGCGACGAAGAGGTTGGAGACGTGGCCGAGCGAGGCGATCTGGCGGCTGACGGCCTCGACGACCGCCGGGTGGGCGTGGCCGAGCGCGTTGACCGCGATGCCGCCGACGAAGTCCAGGTACTGCGTGCCGTCGGCGTCCCACAGCTTGGTGCCGGCGCCGCGGACGAGCGGCAGCCGCGGCGTGCCGTAGTTGTCCATGAGCGCGCCCTGCCAGCGTCGGGTGAGCTCCTCGTTGGCGGTCGGCCCCCCGTGGGCGGCCGGCTCTTCCGTGACGGTCATGCGTCCCCCTCCGCATCGGGCACGACCATCGTGCCGATGCCTTCGTCGGTGAAGATCTCCAGCAGGATCGAGTGCGGGACCCGGCCGTCGATCACGCGGGCGGTGTTCACCCCGTTGCGCACGGCGTGCAGGCAGCCCTCCATCTTGGGCACCATGCCGCTGGCCAGCTCGGGCAGCAGCTTCTCCAGCTCCTTGGCGGTGAGCCGGCTGATGACCTCGTCGGAGTTCGGCCAGTCCTCGTAGAGGCCCTCGACGTCGGTGAGGACCATCAGGGTCTCGGCACCCAGCGCCGCAGCGAGTGCCGCAGCCGCCGTATCAGCATTGACGTTGTAGACATGTCCGTCGTCCTGGCTACGGGCGATCGAGGAGACGACCGGGATGCGGCCGTCGGCGAGCAGTGCCTCGATCGCGCCCGTGTCGATCTCGGTGATCTCGCCCACCCGCCCGATGTCGACGTACGCGCCGTCGATCCGCGGCTGGTGCTTGACTGCGGTGATGGTGTGCGCGTCCTCGCCGGTGAGTCCCACGGCGAGCGGGCCGTGCTGGTTGAGCAGCCCGACGAGTTCGCGCTGGACCTGCCCGGCGAGGACCATGCGGACGACGTCCATGGCGTCCTCCGTGGTGACCCTGAGGCCCGCCCTGAACTCGCTGACGATGCCGTGCCGGTCGAGGGCCGCGCTGATCTGCGGGCCGCCGCCGTGCACGACGACGGGCTTGAGCCCGGCCTGGCGCAGGAACACGACGTCCTGGGCGAAGGCGGCCTTCAGGTCGTCGTCGATCATGGCGTTGCCGCCGAACTTGACGACGACCGTCTTGCCGTGGTGCCGGGTCAGCCAGGGCAGCGCCTCGATGAGGATCCGGGCCTTGGGCAGTGCGGTGTGCTTGCGCGTGGTGCTCATGACGAATAGGCGCTGTTCTCGTGTACGTAGTCCGCGGTGAGGTCGTTGGTCCAGATGGTGGCGGTCGCGTCGCCCGCGGCCAGGTCGGCGACGATGTGCACCTCCCGGTAGCGCATGTCGACCAGGTCGCGGTCCTCGCCCACGGAACCGTTCTTGCAGACCCAGACGCCGTTGATGGCGACGTTCAGCTCGTCGGGCTCGAAGGCGGCGGAGGTGGTGCCGATGGCGGAGAGCACGCGGCCCCAGTTGGGGTCCTCGCCGTGGATGGCGCACTTGAGGAGGTTGTTGCGGGCGATGGAGCGGCCGACCTCGACGGCGTCGTCCTCGCCGGCCGCGTTGACGACCTCGATGCGGATGTCCTTGCCCGCGCCCTCGGCGTCCCGGATCAGCTGCTGGCCCAGGTCGTCGCAGACCGCCCGGACGGCCTCGGCGAACTCCGCGTACCCGGGGGTGACCTGCGAGGCGCCGGAGGCGAGCAGCAGCACGGTGTCGTTGGTCGACATGCAGCCGTCGGAGTCGACGCGGTCGAAGGTGACCTTCGTGGCCGCCCGCAGCGCCCGGTCGAGGGTGTCGGCGTCGACGTCGGCGTCCGTGGTGAGGACGACCAGCATGGTGGCGAGGCCGGGGGCGAGCATGCCCGCGCCCTTGGCCATGCCGCCGACGGTCCAGCCGTCGCCCTGGGCGACCGCGGTCTTGTGCACGGTGTCGGTGGTCTTGATGGCGATGGCGGCCTTCTCGCCGCCGTGCTCGGACAGGGCCGCCGCGGCCTTGTCGACGCCCGGCAGGAGCTTGTCCATCGGGAGCAGGACGCCGATGAGGCCGGTGGAGGCGACGGCGACCTCGGCCGCGTCGCGCCCGAGCACCTCGGCCACCTTCTCGGCGGTGGCGTGGGTGTCCTGGAAGCCCCTGGGTCCCGTACAGGCGTTGGCGCCGCCGGAGTTGAGGACCACGGCGGACAGGACGCCGCCCTTGAGGACCTGCTCCGACCACAGCACGGGCGCGGCCTTGACGCGGTTGGAGGTGAAGACGCCCGCGGCGGCGCGGCGGGGCCCTTCGTTGACCACGAGGGCCAGGTCCGGGTTGCCGTTCTCCTTGATCCCGGCGGCGACGCCGGCCGCCGTGAACCCCTTGGCTGCCGTGACACTCACTGTGACTCCTTGTTCGCTTCTCCGCCCGAGCAGCGCAGAGGTGCGGCGCTCGTGGTTGCCTGCGGCCCGGTGGCTGCTCGTGCGTCGCTCACGGAGCGACTCCGATCGTGGAAAGTCCGGTGCCCTCGTCGAGTCCGAGGGCGATGTTCATGCTCTGGACGGCACCGCCCGCGGTGCCCTTGGTCAGGTTGTCGATGGCGCTGATCGCGATGATGCGTCCCGCCGCCGCGTCGTACGCGACCTGCACCTGAACGGCGTTGGAACCGTGGACGGACGCCGTCGCCGGCCACTGGCCCTCGGGCAGCAGGTGGACGAACGGCTCGTCGGCGTAGGCCTTCTCGTAGGCGGCCCGTACGGACTCGGCGGTGGTGCCGGGCCGCGCCTTCGCGCTGCAGGTGGCGAGGATGCCGCGGGACATGGGCGCGAGGGTGGGGGTGAAGGAGACGGTGACGGGCCCGCCCGCCGCCGCGCCGAGGTTCTGGATCATCTCGGGGGTGTGCCGGTGGCCGCCGCCGACGCCGTACGGGGACATGGACCCCATGACCTCGCTGCCCAGCAGGTGGGCCTTGGGTGCCTTGCCGGCGCCGGACGTGCCGGACGCCGCGACGACGACGGCCTCGTTCTCGGCGAGGCCCGCCGTGTAGGCGGGGACGAGCGCCAGCGTGACGGCCGTCGGGTAGCAACCGGGTACCGCGATGCGCTTGGACCCCTCCAGCGCGGCGCGGGCACCCGGCAGTTCGGGGAGGCCGTAGGGCCAGGTCCCGGCGTGCGCGGAGCCGTAGAACCGCTCCCAGTCGGCCGGGTCCTTCAGCCGGAAGTCGGCGCCCATGTCGACGACCAGGACGTCCGGGCCGAGCTGCTCCGCGACGGCGGCGGACTGCCCGTGGGGCAGGGCGAGGAAGACGACGTCGTGTCCGGCGAGGACCTCTGCGGTGGTCTCCTCCAGTACGCGGTCCGCCAGCGGCAGCAGGTGCGGCTGCAGGGCGCCGAGCCGCTGCCCGGCGTTGGAGTTGCCGGTCAGGGCACCGATCTCGATCCCGGGGTGCACCAGGAGCAGGCGCAGCAGTTCCCCGCCCGCATACCCGCTCGCTCCGGCCACTGCCGCACGTACCACCATGGAACCCTCCTTCTAGAGAGCATGACTATACGTTTCGTTGCACGTTTATGCAATCTTTCACTGGCGGGACCTGTGCGGCATCGGTATACGACCCCATGATCGTATGATTCCTGGGCACGCACGGTACGGACAAGATGACACCCGGTGCGGACACCGGCATCCACGTCCAACCAGGGCCGGGTCCAGGGAAGTTGAGAAGCGGGCGCGGTATTCTTCAGTCCTCGGGGCGGACCGAAGGAACCACTGAAGGAACCCACACCGGCACCGGAACCGTCATCCCGCCGCAGAGAGTCTTGGACACGAGACCCGTTCACCACGGACGCCTGAGTCTCGACTGCCTGGAGGGCGTGTTAGGTGTACCCGCTGCAGAATTCCGACCCGACGGCCATGGGTCGCTACCGTTTGATCGGCCGGCTCGGCTCCGGCGGCATGGGGAGCGTCTACCTCGGCCGGACCCCCGGGGGCCGCCCCGCCGCGGTCAAGGTGATCAACTCCCACCTCCAGCACGACCCGGCCGCGCTGGAGCGCTTCCGCCGCGAGGTGGAGACGCTGGGCACCGTCCGCAACGCGTTCACGGCGGCGCTCATCGACGCCGAGGTGGACACCCCGCCGTTCTGGATGGCGACCGAGTACGTCCCGGGACCGACCCTGGCCGACGCGGTCGAGGCGTCGGGGCCCTTCCCGGTCGACCTCGGCCGCGCCGTGCTGGCCGCGCTGGCCGAGGGGCTCGCGGACGTCCATGTGCACGGGGTGCTGCACCGCGACATCAAGCCGCAGAACGTCATCCTCTCGGCCACCGGGCCCCAGCTCATCGACTTCGGGATCGCCCGCAGCGACGAGATGGCGAACATCACGCAGGTGGGCACCGCCATCGGCACGCCCGGGTTCATGGCGCCGGAGACCCTCACCCGGGGCGAGGCCGGGCCGCCGTCCGACGTGTTCGCGCTCGGCGTCACCATGGCCTACTGCCTCACCGGCCGCCCCCCGTACGGGCAGGGCTCCCTGGCCACCGTCTCCTATCGCACCGTCCACGAGGAGATGGACCTCGCCGGGGTCCCGGCCGAGACGGCCGAACTGATCGCCCTGTGCGGGCACAAGGACCCGGCGCAGCGCCCCGGGCCGCAGCGCATCGTGGAGCTCTGCGACAACGAGACCGACATCGTGAGCCATCCGGCCTACKAGCGGATCATCGCCCTGGCGTCCGCCTCGGACACGGCGGCCGCGTCCCCCACCGTGCCGGCTCCGTCCACCCCGCATCCGTCCGCCCCGCATCCGTCCGCGCAGACTCCTCCCGCG
>NZ_VDFC01000230.1 GCF_008369065.1 Streptomyces apricus
GGTCAGGAGAGGGCGAACGACCGTACGGCCGCCGCCACATGGGCCACCTGGCGATCCGTCAGCTGGGGGTGCAGGGGGAGCGAGAGCATGGTCCGGGCGGCCCGTTCGGCATGCGGCCACCGGTCGCCCGGTGCGGCGTACGGGGCGAACGCCGGTTGCCGGGGGAGTGCGTTGGGGTAGTACACGTGGCTGCCGACGCCGCGCTCCCGCAGGTGCGCGGCCAGCTCGTCGCGGCGCTCGGCCAGCAGCGTGTACACGTAGTGGCAGCGGCCCTCCCGGCCCGGCGGCGGGGTGCGGACGCCGTACTCGGCCAGGGGTGCCAGCTGGGCGGTGTAGTACTCCGCGACGGTGGCCCTGCGCCGCAGCCGGGCGTCGAGCCCGGCCAGCCGGTGGCACTGGAAGGCCGCCTGGATCTCGTCGAACCTGCTGTTGTGGCCGACCAGATGGTGCACGAACCGCCGCTCGCCGTCCTGTCCGTGGTTGCGCAGCATCCGCACCAGCCGGCCGAGCTCCGGGTCGCGGGTCACCACGACCCCGCCCTCCCCGGGCATGCCGAAGGACTTCACCTGCACGAACGAGAAGAGCCCTGCCTCGCCCCACAGGCCCGCGGGCCGGCCGTCCAGCACCGCGCCCTGGGCGACCGCGGAGTCCTCCAGCAGCCGTACGCCGTACCGCCGGGCCAGGTCGGCGAAGCGCGGCATGTCGGCCATCACGGAGAACAGGTGCGCCGGCACGATCGCCGCGGTGCGGGAGGTGATCCGGCGCTCCACCTGGCCGGGATCGGCGACCAGGGTGTACGGGTCGACGTCGGCGAAGACCGGCACGGCCCCCAGGTTGGCCACGCAGGCCGCCAGCGGGGCGCAGCCCAGGGCCGGCACCACCACCTCGTCGCCCGCCCGGACGCCCAGCGCGGTCAGGATCAGGGTCAGCGCGGAGGTGCCGCTGCCGCACGCGACCACGTCCTCGGCCCCGTACAGCCGGCGCAGCCGCAGTTCCAGCTCGCGGGTGTGCTCGCCGAGGATGAAGCGCTGCTCGGGGGCGAGGGCGATCCGCCGCAGCAGGCCGAGCAGGACCCGGCGGTCGGCCGCGAACAGGTCGGGCGGGAAGAAGGGGAC
>NZ_VDFC01000231.1 GCF_008369065.1 Streptomyces apricus
CTCCTGGACGCTCCGCCCGGCCCGCTCCGCCCGCCCGCCCGGACCTGGTGCTTCTGGGAGGCGGGCCCCGGGCCCTACGACGCCGCCCTGACCGCCTCGTGGCGGCGGCTGCGCGTCCACACCTCCGCCGGACTGGCCGCGCAGGACGACATCGCGCCGCTCACGTACAAGATGCTCCGCTCCGACGACTTCGAGCGGCTCGTCGACCGCGATCTGGCGCGCACCGGCGACGTCCGCCGGGTGGAGGCGGCCGTCGAGACCGTCGACGGCGTCGCCGACGGCGCCGAGATCCGCGCCCGCGACGAGCGGGGCCGCCCCGTGACGGTGCGCGCCCGCTGGGTCTTCGACTCCCGGCCGCTGGGCAGCCTGCCGCCCGCCCGTACGACCCTGCTGCAGCACTTCCAGGGCTGGTTCGTGCGCACCGGCGCGCCGGCGTTCGACCCCGGCACGGTGGAGCTCATGGACTTCCGGGTCCCGCAGCCGCGGCGGGGGCTCGCCTTCGGGTACGTCCTGCCCACCGGCCCGCGGGAGGCGCTGGTGGAGTACACCGAGTTCTCCGGCGCCGTGCTGACCCCGGAGGCCTACGACCTCGCCCTGCGCCGTTACGCCGAGGACGTGCTGAAACTCGGCGACTTCGAGGTCACCGCGACCGAGACCGGTGTGATCCCCATGACCGACGCCCGCTTCGCCCGGCAGTCGGCGCCCTCGGTCTTCCGCATCGGCGCCGCGGGAGGCGCCACTCGGCCGTCCACCGGCTACACCTTCTCCGCCGTGCAGCGCCAGACACAGGCAGTCGTGGACGCCCTGCACGCGGGCCGCCGGCCGGTGCCCCCGCCCGCGCATCCGGCCCGCTCGCGCGCCATGGACGCGGTGATGCTGCGCGCCCTGGACAGCGGGCGGGTCGACGGCGCCGCGTTCTTCGCCCGCCTCTTCACCCGGATGCCGAKGGAACGGCTGCTGCGCTTCCTCGACGGCCGCMCCCGCCTCCACGAGGACCTCTCCCTCGGCTTCCGCACGCCCGTCCTGCCCATGCTCCGCTCCGCGGCGGAGCTGTCCTGGCTCCCCCGCAGACCCTTTCCCGGGCCCTGACCCGACCCACCGGCCCCGACC
>NZ_VDFC01000232.1 GCF_008369065.1 Streptomyces apricus
GGGCGGCCGCGAGGGAGCGGTGACCGCGGGCGCGGGGACCGTGGCGGCGCGGGGGGCGTCGGGAGCGCCGCACGCCGCGAGGGCGACCGCGCCCGCCGTCGTGAGCACGCAGGCGGCGGTGGCCCTCTTCAGGCGCAGGAAGGTCTTCACGCGGGCGACATTAACCGGATGAACAGGAAAAAACGGTTATATCGCTTTCGGTGTCGGTCCTGTGCGGCGCGGGGGAGGCGCTGGTCAGCCCTCCTCCTGGAGGCGCTTCCGGCAGGCCTCCACATCGAAGTCCGGCTGCGGGTACTGCGGGTCCAGAGCCGTCAGATGCTCCAGCAGCAGCCGGCTGATCGCCCAGTTCCGGTACCACTTGCGGTCGGCGGGGATCACGTACCAGGGGGCGGCGTCGGAGGAGCAGCGTTCGAGGGCGATCTCGTACGCCTCCTGGTAGGCGGGCCACAGGGCCCGGTCGTCGATGTCCGACGGGCTGAACTTCCAGTGCTTGCGCGGGTCGGCGAGCCGGCGCAGGAGACGCAGCCGCTGCTCCTCGAACGAGATGTGCAGGAAGCACTTCACGAGGGTCAGGCCGTCGTCGGCGAGGGCCCGCTCGAAGTCGTTGATCCGGCCGTACCGGGACTCGATCTCGGCGCGCGGGGCCAGCTCGCGGACGCGGGCGACGAGGACGTCCTCGTAGTGGGAGCGGTCGAAGACGCCGATCTCGCCGTGCTGGGGGAGCCGCCGCCTGACGCGCCAGAGGAAGTCGTGCTGCCGCTCCTCGGGGGTCGGCGCCTTGAAGGCCTGGACGCGGCAGCCGGCCGGGTTGAAGAGCCTGATGACGTGTTTGACCGTGCCGCCCTTGCCACTGGTGTCCATGCCCTGGAGGACCAGCAGGATCCGGCGGCGGTCACCGGCCGTGCTCGCCGCCCAGAGGCGTTCCTGGAGGTTGGCGAGGGGTTCGGCCATCCGGGTGATGGCGGCGAGACCGTCGGTCTTGGATCTGGGGGCCGCGCTCCCGCCGGGGGTCGCCGAGGTGTCGTACGAGGAGAGGGAGACCCGTTCCCCGACGGGGACGCGCAGCAGGTCGCGCACGGCGGTCCCCTCGACCCCGCCCGTGCCATCC
>NZ_VDFC01000233.1 GCF_008369065.1 Streptomyces apricus
CCCGTGCACGATCCCGCCCCCGCCGCCGGCCCCGACCACCTGTGCTACATCATCCACACCTCCGGCTCCACCGGCGCGCCCAAGCCGATCGCGCTGCACCACCGCGGCGTGGTCAACAACATCACCGACCTCAACTCCCGCTTCCACGCCGGCCCGCACGACGCGGTGCTGTCCCTGTCCTCGCCCAGCTTCGACATGTCCGTCTACGAATACCTGGGCATCACCGCCGCCGGCGGCACCGTCGTGATCCCCTCCGCGCACCGCACCAAGGACCCGGCGCACTGGAGCGACCTGCTGACCGAGCACCGCGTCAGCGTCTGGAACTCCGCCCCGGCCCTGCTGGACCTGCTCGTGGACCACCTGGAGCAGAGCGGCGCCGAACCGCTGCCCCACATGCGCGCGGCCATGCTGGGCGGCGACTGGATCCCCGTCCCGCTGCCCGCCCGCGCCCGCGCCGTGGCCCCCGCGATGCGCCTGTTCACCCTCGGCGGCGCCACCGAGGCATCCATCCACTCCACGCTCTACGAAGTGGTCCACGACGACCCGCGGTGGACGAGCATCCCCTACGGCCGCCCCATGGCCAACCAGCGCACCTACATCCTCGACGACGCCTTCCAGCCCGTTCCCCCCGGCGTGCCCGGCGAGCTGTACCTGGCCGGCACCGGCCTGGCCCGCGGCTACCTCGACCAGCCCGAACGCACCGCCGAACGCTTCCTGCAGTGGTCGCACGGCGAGGTCAGCGAGCGCCTGTACCGCACCGGCGACCTGGCGCGCTTCGGCGAGGACGGCCTCATCGAGCTGCTGGGCCGCAAGGACTTCCAGGTCAAACTCAACGGACTGCGGGTGGAACTGGGCGAGATCGAGGCCGTGCTGCGCTCCCACCCCGCGGTGCAGCACAGCGCCGTGGTGGCCCACCGCAACCAGCTCGTCGCCTACGTCGTCGTCCAGGACCCCGCCGGCGCCGACACCGACGCACTGCGCGCGCTCACCGCCGAGCACCTGCCGCCGTACATGGTCCCCGAGGTGATCGTCCCCCTGGAGCGGCTGCCCCTGACCCCCAACGGCAAGGTCGACCGCACCTCCCTGCCCGAACCCCGCC
>NZ_VDFC01000234.1 GCF_008369065.1 Streptomyces apricus
GTGCGGAGCCGGTGGGGGGAACGGTCATGAGGGAGTCCTCCGGTGTACGTGATGTGCCTGAGCTGCGTGATCTGCCTTCCGGCCATGCTTGAAGACGCGGCGGATCATCGGGGTGCGACGCACCGGCACCGCCGGGGACCACCCCCCGGCCGGCTGAGCCCGAGTCCGGCCGCGGGGCCGGACCCGGGCTCAGCCGTACGCGTTCCGCGCCAGCTCCAGCGCGTACGACGGCCACCACTGCCCCGCCGGCGGCCCGCCCCGGCAGGTGCCGTCCGACTCGCCCGGGCGCTTGACCCACAGGTAGGCGTCGATCAGCGGCGCGCCCGTGGCGGTGGTCGGCGGCATGCCGAGGGCCCGGTCCGGTGGATTGCACCAGGGCTCCGCACCGGTGAAGGGCCCGTTGCCGTTGCGGCTGCTGTCGAGCACGAAGTGCTTGCCGTCGAGGGCCGCGGACAGCTTGCCGCCGTACTCCGAACCGGCCGCGTCGGTCTGGAAGTTGGAGACGTTCAGGGCGAAGCCGTCGGCCCGGGCGATCCCCGAGCGGACCAGCGGTTCGACCAGCCGCGCCGGGTCCGGGTGCCAGGCGGAGTTGCCCGCGTCGAGGTAGACACGGGTGTTCGCCTGCTGCTTCAGCCGGTCCACCGCGTACGCCAGCAGCGCGTACCGCTCCTTCGGCACGACCCGGTCGCAGCCCGCCAGCGCCTGGGCGACGGCGTCCGGTTCGAGGACCACGTACGCGCTCCGGTCGCCGAGTCCCGCCGCGAACCCGTCGACCCACTCCCGGTACTCCGTCCCGCCCTCGGCCCCGCCGTCCGAGTAGGAGCCGCAGTCGCGGTGCGGGACGTAGTAGGCGACGAGCACCGCCGTACGCCCCTCCCGCGCGGCGGCCGTGGTGCGGGCCTCCACGACGGGCCCCGGATCCGGGCCCGTCAGCCACTCGGCCTGGGCCCGGACGGCGATCCGCTCCATCAGCAGGGCGTCGTCCGCGCGCCCCGTACGGCGCCACTCCGCCGCCTGCCGGGCGGCACGGGAGTCGGGGTCCACCCAGAAGGAGACCTCGGGGGCCGCGGACCCGTCCCCGGACCCGTCC
>NZ_VDFC01000235.1 GCF_008369065.1 Streptomyces apricus
GGTGGGGGCTGGGCGCGCAGTTCCCCGCGCCCCTGAAAGGCGCAGTTCCCTGCGGCCCTGAAGGCGCAGTTCCCTGCGGCCCTGAAAAGCCGGGCTGCGCCCCGGCCTTCAGGTGAGTGGGGGGCGGGTGAAGCGGCCTGCGATCCTGAGGTCCGCCTCGATCGCTCCGGCCGTTGCCGACAGGTGCGGCAGTACGTCCGAGACGCACTGCTCGACCGTCCGCCGCGAGCTGTGCATCGCCACGTTCACGGCGGCCACGACCCTCCCCGTACGGTCCCGCACCGGGGCCGCGATCGACCGCAGCCCCTCCTCCAGCTCCCCGTCGACCAGCGCGTAACCGGCCTCCCGCACGTCGTCCAGGACGGCCGCGAGGGCCGCCGGATCCGTGACCGTGTGCGGGGTCAGCGCGTGGAGGCCGGTCAGGAACGGGCCCCGCTCGGCCGCCGGTAGACCGGCCACCATCACCCGGCCCAGCGAGGTCGCGTACGCGGGCAGCCGTGTGCCGACCGTGATGTTGACGCTCATGATGCGGCTGGCGGCGACCCGCGCCGTGTACTGGATCTCGTCGCCCGCGAGGATCGCGAGCGACGCGGAGTCGTGCAGCCGGTCCGCGAGGTCGGCGAGGTGCGGCGCCGCGATCTGCGGCAGCGTCGTACGGGACAAGGGCGGGAAGCCGAGGGCCAGGACCCGGGGCGTGAGGCGGAAGGCCCGGCCGTGGGACGTGACCTGGCCCAGGTGCTCCAGGGTGATCAGCGCGCGCCGGGCCGTCGCCCGCGCCAGGCCCGTCGCCTGCGCCACCTCGGTGAGCGTCAGTTCGGCCCGCCCCTCCCCGAACGCCGTGATCACGGTCAGCCCGCGGGCCAGCGACTCGATGAACTCCCGGCCCAGTTCCTGCTTCGAGGCACCGGTCCAGGTGGCGAGTCCGGCCGGGGCGGCGGGCGGCTCGGCGGGGGCCTCGCGCAGGTCGCGTTCCATGGCGCGCACGGTCGCCCGCAGCCGGGGGAGCACGGTGTCGCGCAGGGAGTCCGCGGTGTGCCGGCTGGTGTGGCTCACCACGCTCACCACGCAGGCGATACGC
>NZ_VDFC01000236.1 GCF_008369065.1 Streptomyces apricus
CCCTGCGGGTGGTCGACGGGGTGGGCGGGGCCGCGGCGAACTCGGTCGCCGTGCTGCTCGTGGCGTGGGTGGCCGCGAGCGTCCTCGGCGCCTCCGCCTCGCCGGTCGTCATCTCGTCCATCCGCGGCTCGGCGCTCCTCGGCGCGGTGCAGGACACCATGCCGGACACGACCCCCGCCTGGTTCTCCCGGGCCACCTCGGCGCTCACCGAGGCCGGCTTCCCGCAGGTCTTCAACCCCTTCGAGAACGAGCCGACGGCCGAGGTCGCCGAGCCCTCCGGGGACAGCGTCACCGCCGCCGCGAAGCAGGCCGCCGTGCGCTCCACCGTGAAGGTCGAGGGCTCCGTGGGCACGCAGGGCCGCGAGGGCAGCGGGTTCGTGTACGCGAAGGAGCGGGTGATGACCAACGCCCATGTGGTGGCGGGCATCGACGACCCGACCGTGCGGGTGGGGGGCACGGGCCGGGCGTACGAGGCGAAGGTCGTCCTCTTCGACCCGGAGAAGGACGTGGCGGTGCTCGACGTGCCGGGGCTGGAGGCGCCCGTGCTGCCCTTCGACACGAGTGCGGAGCGGGGCGACGCGGCGGTGGTCGCGGGCTATCCACAGGACGGCGGCCTCGACCTCCAGGCGGCCAGGGTCGCCAACAAGATCAACGCCAGGGGCCAGAACATCTACGGCTCCGACCCCGTCACCCGCGAGATCTACGCGATCCGTTCCACGGTCCGCCCCGGCAACTCCGGCGGCCCCCTGCTGACCACCGGCGGCAAGGTCTACGGCGTCGTCTTCGCCCGCTCCACGAGCGACGCCGACACGGGCTACGTCCTGACCGCCGACGAGGTGGCGACCGACGCCGCCCGAGCGGCACGGACCTCCACCCCGGTGGACACGGGCAACTTGATCACGTCATAAACGACCCGATCTTTCAGGGGCGCGATCCTTTAAGGGGCGCGGGGAACGGCGCAGTCTTTTAGGGGCGCGGGGAACGGCGCAATCTTTTGTCTTTAGGGGCGCGGGGAACGGCGCGACCAGCCCCCACCGGCCCGCACCCGCGAGGGACGCGACACCACCC
>NZ_VDFC01000237.1 GCF_008369065.1 Streptomyces apricus
CGGCGGGGCCCACCGCCGGGTGTCCCGAGGGCAGGGCGAGATGAGGGAGTCGATGGCGGAACGGTCCACCACGGACGCGGGCACGGGTGCGCCCACCGGGACGGGCGCGGAGACCGGCACGGACGCGGACACCGGCACGGACGCGGACACCGGCGCGGACGGCCCGGACGCGAATCCGGGCCCGGGTGCGGATGCGGGCCCGGGTGCCGGGACGGGCGGCGTGGACGGCACCGTGATCGCCACCCGTGGGCTGACCAAGCGCTATCGCGGCGGACAGCTCGCCGTCGACGGCCTCGACCTGGCCGTCCCGGCGGGCAGCGTCTTCGGCTTCCTCGGACCGAACGGCTCCGGCAAGACGACCACCATCAGAATGCTGATGGGCCTCATCCAGCCGACCTCCGGGACGGCCCGCGTGCTGGGCCGGCCCATGCCGCGCTCCGCCCGGACCGTGCTGCCGCACGTGGGCGCGCTCATCGAGGGCCCCGCGCTCTACGGCTTCCTCTCCGGCCGGGACAACCTCCTGCGGTACGACTCCGCGGACCCGGTCGCCGATCCGCGCACCCGGCGCACCCGCGTGGCGGCGGCGCTCGACCGGGTCGGGCTGACGGCCGCCGCGGGCAAGAAGGCGAAGGCCTACTCGCTCGGCATGAAGCAGCGGCTCGGGCTCGCGGCCGCGCTGCTGCAGCCCCGCAGACTGCTCGTGCTGGACGAGCCGACCAACGGGCTCGACCCGCAGGGGATGCGGGAGATCCGCGCCCTGGTGCGCGAGCTGGCGTCGGACGGCACGACCGTGTTCCTCTCCTCGCACCTGCTCGACGAGATCGAGCAGGTCTGCACGCACGCCGCGGTGATGGCCCAGGGCCGCCTGATCACCCAGGGCCCGGTGGCCGAGCTGGCGGCGGGCGCGCGCGCCCGGCTCGTCGTGACCACGCCCGATCCCGCGGACGCGGCCCGCGTGCTGAAGGAGCAGGGCATGGGCGATGTCGTCGTCGCCGGGGACCGGGTGAGCGCCGATCCGCCCGCGCCCGAGCGTGATCTCGCCGAGGTGAACGCGGCCCTGG
>NZ_VDFC01000238.1 GCF_008369065.1 Streptomyces apricus
GGGGGTTCCCCCGCGCGAGCGCAGCCGGGCGCGGGAGGGGTCCCCGCCGCGGACCGGGAGCCCGGCCGCGCCGTTCGCGTTGACGTCGCTCACTTGGCCGTCTCCATCGTGCTGGCCTCCAGCGACTTGCGCAGCTCGCTGCGGRGTTCGGGGGTCAGCACGTGTCCGGCCCGGCCCACGAAGAGGGCCATGTGGTACGCCACGACGCTCATGTCGCAGTCCGGGGAGCCGTGCACGCCGAGCAGCGAGCCGTCGCTGATCGCCATGACGAAGAGCCCGCCGTCCTCCATCGCGACCATCGTCTGCTTGACGGTTCCGCCGTCCATCAGCTTGGCGGCGCCGACGGCGAGGCTGCCGATGCCGGAGACGATGGTGGCCAGGTCCGCCGCGGAGCCGCGGGGGCCCGAGGGTCTCCCGCCCTCCTGCCGTGCCTGCTCGTTCCTTCCGGGGTCGGAGGAGAGCAGCAACAGGCCGTCGGAGGAGACCACCGCGACCGACAGGATGCCCGGCACCTCCTCGACGAGATTCGTCAGCAGCCAGTGCAGGTTACGGGCCTCATGGCTCAGTCCGAAGGTACTGGACGCGGTCAACTGCTTGCCTCCTCGACTGTGTCCCCCTTGGTTTCTACGGCATGCACGGCAGGCGTCTCCAGCTCCGACGTCTGTTCGGCGATCTCTGCCTCGACGTCGCGGCGACCCTCACTGGCCCCCCGGTGGAATCCGCCGAGGCGGCGTCGCAGTGCCTCGGCGTCGACGGACGTCGTGCGCGGGCCGGCGGCCTGCGCGGGTGCGGAGATCCTCGGGGTCCGCTTGGGCAGCCCCTTGTCGGTGATCCGCTCCGCCGGCTCCTGCGGGCTCCGCTCCCCCTGCGGCCCGTCCGGGACGCGCTCGTGGGTGTCGGGGCCTATGGCGTACGGGTCGGTGGTGCGGTGGTCCGCGGTGCGGTCGGCGCCGGTGGCCTGGGCGGGGATCCGCGCCGCCGGGGTGTCCGAGGCGGCCGCGGCGGCCTGTTCGCGGGGCGGGGCCGGGTCCTCGGTACCGCTCACGGGTGC
>NZ_VDFC01000239.1 GCF_008369065.1 Streptomyces apricus
CCCGTAGTGGGCGCGCACCACCTCCACCCCCGCACGCGGCACCCGCCCGTAGTGGGCGCGCACCACCTCCACCCCCGCACGCGGCACCCGCACCCGGGAGGGATCGCGCGCCAGCACCCGCACCGCCCGCCCGGCCGGCAGCTGCTCCAGCGCCAGCCGCCCCACCGTGCCTGTCGCCCCCGTCACCAAAATCATGCGTCCCCCGTCGTCGACCGCCGCCGAACAGACGTCGCGGTCCGCTTTCTTCACCGAAAAAGTCGTCCGGCGCACAGACCTCGGCGTGCACCCTGTTGTAAGATACATACTTGACGGTTTTTTTGAGTAGGGGTTCACGTGACCCAGCGACTTCGGGAACGGTAGGAGAAAGTGGTCAAACAGGATCGGGCGGTCCGTACGCGCCAGGCCATCCTGGCGGCAGCCGCAAAGGTGTTCGAGGATCGTGGGTACCAGGCCGCCACCATCACCGAGATCCTCGCCACCGCCAACGTGACGAAGGGCGCGCTGTACTTCCACTTCGAGTCCAAGGAACACCTGGCCCAGGGCGTCCTGGCCGAACAGGACCAGCGCCTGGTGGTGCCCGCCCGCCACTCCAAGGTCCAGGAGGTCGTCGACACCGTCGCGCTGCACGCCCACCGCCTGCAGACCGACCCCATGGTCCGGGCGGGCGTGCGGCTGTCGCTGGACCAGCAGGCGACCGAACTGGACCGCAGCGGCCCCTTCCTGCGCTGGAGCGAGATCGTCCTGGGGCTCCTGGAGGAGGCGCGCGGGGAACTGCTGCCCCACGTGGTCCCCTCCGAGACCGCGGACGTCCTGGTGGGCTCCTTCGCCGGCGTGCAGGCCATGTCGCAGATCATCAGCGGCTACCAGGACCTGGACCGGCGCGTCTCCCAGCTGCTGCGCCACATCCTGCCCAACGTGGTACTGGCCTCGGTCCTCGCCACCGTGGACCTGTCCGCGGGCCGCGGCGCCGCGGTCTACGAGGAAGCCTCCCGCGCCGCCACAGCGCCGGAACGCGCGGTACTCACCGCCGGCTGAACACCCGCCCGAGCCC
>NZ_VDFC01000024.1:0-12960 GCF_008369065.1 Streptomyces apricus
CTCAAGGGCTCACCCGGCCGCCCGCCACACGAACTCCCACCCGCCGTGCCCCACCTCGTACACGACGAACCCCGGTTCCGTCCGCACGTACCGTGCCGCGTCCGGGGCGCGTACCGCCGACCGGGCCGGGGCCGGGACGTGCACCTGCGCCGTCGAGCCCACCGGCACCCGCACCGAGAGCCGGACCGCGTCGTCCACCGCCGACCAGGCGGCCGAGGCCTCGCCGCGGACCGTGCGCAGCGACGTGTGGGCCCAGTCCACGCCCGTACGGCCGTCGGGGCGCACCGTGAAGGTGCGGTAGCCCGCGTCGCCGGGACGCAGGCCCGCCACATTCTCGTACAGCCACTGCACGACCGTGCCCTGGAAATAGTGGTCCCGGGAGCGCGAGTCGAGCGGCCACATCTCCCACATGGTGTCGGCGCCGTTCTCGAACCAGTGGCCCCAACTCGGGTACGTGCGCTGGGTGGCGAGGGCGTGGGCCACCTCGGGGTGCCCCTGCGCGGACAGCTGCCGCAGCAGGACGCTGGTGCCGAGCGCGCCGGTGTTCAGGTGGTTGCCGCGCCGGGCGATGTCGGCCAGCAGCGAGTCGACGACGGTGGCCCGCGCGCCCGGCGGGACCAGGCCGAAGGCGAGCGGGACGCAGTTGTTCGTCTGGCGGTAGTCGGGGTCCTTCGCCGTGCGGTAGTGCCCGTCCGGGCCCAGGAACGCCGCGTTGAACGCCTCCTTGAGCCCGTCCGCGGCCCTCCGGTAGCGGTCCGCGACCGCCGTGTCGTCGAGCAGGTCCGCGAGTTCCGCGGTGCCGACGAGCGCCCGGTGCAGGTACGCCGTCGCGGTCAGCCGGGTGTCCTCGGGCGGGTTGCCGCCGTACCCCGGCGGCAGGTAGTCGCCGAGCGCGGTCACGGCCAGGCCGTCCTTGAGCCGGGAGATCTCCCAGTCCAGGTAGCGGGTGAGCGGGGTCCAGTGGTCGCGGGCCAGCCGGTCGTCCCCGTACACGCGGTACATCTCCCGCAGCAGGAAGGGGTACACCGTGGTCCACTCGGGGGAGGGCCCGAGGTCGCCGTAGCCCCAGCCGCCGCTCGGCACGATCACCGGCAGCTGTCCGTCGGCGTTCTGACTGTCCTTCAGGTCGCCGAGCCACTTGGACAGGAAGCGGTGCACGCCGAGCGCGTACGCCATGACGGGGGCGCCCAGCTGCGCGTCGCCGGTCCAGCCGTTCTTCTCGTACATCGGCGTGTCCGTCGGGATGCCGTGCAGGTTGTTCAGGAGGGTGCGCCGCATCGCCCGCTCCAGCTTCTCGTAGAACGGCTCGGAGCAGGCGAAGGACCCCGTCGCCGCCACCGGCGTGTGCACGACGCGGCCCAGCACCTGCGACGGCCCGGGCTTCGTGGGCAGCCCCTCGACCTGCACGTACCGGAAGCCCTTGTACGAGAACCTCGGCTCCCATACCTCGTCGGCGCCGCCGCCCGCGCACACGTATTCATCGGTCTGGAACCGGCCCGGCACGTGCCCGGTCTCGGCGTGCACGCTCCCGTCCTGCTTCAGCTTCTCGCCGTGCACCAGGCGCACGGCCGTCCCCGCCGGGGCGCGCACGGTCAGCCGGGTCCAGCCGGCCATGGTGCGGCCCATGTCGACGACGTACACGCCCTCGCGCAACTCCTCGACGGCGACCGGGCGTACGGTCTCGACGACCTCGATCGGGTCGTGCGGCTGGGCGCGCAGCGTGCCCTTCGGGGCGGCCCGGCGCTCCGTGGCCCGCCAGCCGCTGTCGTCGAAGCCGGGGCGCGTCCAGCCGTGCGGTGCCTTGCGTGCGTCGTAACTCTCGCCCGCGTAAAGGGAGTTGGAGCGGGTCGGGCCCTCGGTGATGCGCCACTCGTCGTCGGTCGCGATCGTGGTGCGCGAGCCGTCGGGGTGGTCGATCTCCAGCTGGCCGAGGAGCCGTGGTTCGCCGTGCCACGGGGGCCGGTGCCAGTTCCAGACGTTGGGCGTCGTCATGCCGAAGAAGCCGCGGCCGAGGGTCACGCCGATCGCGTTGGCGCCCCGGCGCAGGTGGGCCGTCACGTCGTGGACCGCGTACAGGACGGTCTCGTCGTAGTCGGTGAAGCCGGGGTCCAGGACCTGGCGGCCGACGCGCTCGCCGTTGATCTCCGCGTCGTAGTAGGCGAGTCCGCTGATGTACAGGCGGGCCCGGGCGACGGGCTTGGTGACGGTGAACGCGCGGCGCAGCAGCGGCGCCGGCTGCTCGGGCGCCGCGAGGGAGACCCCGTCGCCCCAGGGGCCCTGCCCGTACGGGGCGAGCACGGTGGCCGCCGACCACGTGGAATCGTCGAAGTCCGCCTGCTGCCAGCCCGGTTGCTCCTCCTCGGCGCACCGCCACCCGTCACCCGTGACCAGCTCCACGGTCCCGGTCCCGGTCCCGGTCCCGGCGCCGCTCCCAGCTCCGGTCCCGGTCCCAGTTCCGTCCCCGTACTCCACGAGGAGTCGTACGAGCAGGCCGCCGGGGTTGACCGACGCGTTGCCGCGGTTCGTCGCGAGCGCGGCCACGACGAGTCGCCCGGAGCCCGCGGAACCACCGGAAGCCCCGGAGCCACCGGAAGCCCCGGACTCGCCGGACCCGCCGGAATCCCCGGAACCCGCACCGGCGGCCGCCGCTCTCGCCTCCTCCGTGACGTCGACCAGATGTCCCTGCCGCCACGCGTCGACCTGCTCGGCCTGGTGCGCCACCTGCCGGCCGTCGAGGTACAGGGTGAAGTCGTCGTCGGCCGTCGCCAGCAGCGTGGCCCTGCGGATCTCCGCGCCCGCGGGCGGTGTCAGCGTCCCGCGGAACCAACGAGGCCCGTTCGGCGCGTCGTTCGCGGTCGAGCCGGGCGACCAGATCCAGGACGCCCCCGCGAACGACGGCGGTTCGGGAGCGGCCGCCGCGCCGATCCAGAAGCCCTGCCAGGCGTCCTCGGACAACGTTGTCTCCCACCAGCGCGGCGCGCTCCACGCCGAGGGCCGGCCCTCGGCGTCCCACACCCTGACCTGCCAGTGGTAGCGGGTGCGCGGCTTCAGGGCGGGGCCCGCGTACGCGACGCCGACGCTGCGGTCCGACGTGACCCGGCCGGAGTCCCAGACCGCGCGCCGCCCCTCGCGCAGGCCCTGCTCGCTCAGTGCGACCCGCACGCGGTAGGCGGTCTGCCGGGCCCCGTGTCCGTCGGCGGTCAACTCCCAGGTCAGCCGCGGGTGTTCCACCTCGGTGCCGAGCAGGGTCTCGGCGTACTCGACGGTCGTGCGCGCGATGCGCAGCCTGCCCGGCCGCGCCGCACCGGCCGTCGCGGATGCCGTGGCGGACGCGGAGCCGGAGGCGGACGCGGTGCCGGTACCGGTGGCGAGGGCGGCGGAGGCGCCCGCTCCGGCCACCGAGCTCCGGAGGAAGGCGCGGCGGTTCCAACCGTTGGTCATGTGGGGTCCCTTGGTTGCGTACGTGCGCGGATGCGGATGCGGATGCGGGTGACGGAGCGAGGGGAGGCGGAGCGGAGTGAGGAGAGACGGAGTGAGAGGAGACAGGTGGAGCGGAGGGAGGCGGTGGAGGGGGTGACCCGAGGGGCGCGCGAGGTGGGGTTGAAACGTTTCACGCACCGCTGGACGATCCTATGGGCGCCGCCGTGGGGCTTCAAGAGGCGTGCATGTGCCAGCATGGCGCAGTGGATTGGGGGATCCTCGAACGCGAGCACGAGCTGGACCGGCTGGCCGCCGCCGCCAGGGAAGCGGCCGACGGAGCCGGTTCCGTCGTGCTCGTCCACGGTGAGGCGGGCATCGGCAAGTCCAGCCTGGTGAGGGCCATGCCGGGGGTGCTGCCCGCCACTTCGCGCGTCCTGGTGGGGGAGTGCGACGACCTCGCGACGCGCCGCCCGCTCGGCCCCTTCCGCGACCTCGTCGGCGGCGCAGGCGGTACCGGCGCCGGTGGCATCGGCGGTGGCGGTGGCATCGGCGCGGAGCTGGTCCGGGCGCTCACGGCGGGCGGCGACCGGCCCCGCGTCCACGACGCGCTGCGGGCGGAGCTCGTCGCGGCCCCGCMCCCCGCCGTCCTCGTCGTCGAGGACGTGCACTGGGCCGACGAGGCCACGCTCGACGCGCTGCGCTTCCTGGTGCACCGGGTGGAACGCCTGCCGGCCGTACTGGTCCTGACCTACCGGGACGACGAGCTCGACCGCCGCCACCCCCTGCGCCACCTCCTCGGCCAGGTGTCGCGGGCCGAGCGCGTCCACCGTCTGCCGCTGCCCCGGCTGTCGCCGGACGCGGTGCGCCGGCTCAGCGCGGTGAGCCGGCTGGACCCGGCCGAGGTGTACGCGGTGACCTCGGGCAACCCGTTCTTCGTCACCGAGGTGGTGGCGGCCGGGGGCACCGGCGCCGTACCGCCGACGGTGGTCGACGCGGTCCTCGCCCGGCTGCGCGACCTGGACGACCGCATCCGGGACGCGCTGGAACAGCTCGCCGTGGTGCCGTCCGCCGTCGAACGCCCCCTGGTGGACGCCCTGCTGGCGGACGGCGTGGGGGAACTGGCAGTGGCCGAGCAGCGCGGTCTGCTGACCGTCACACCGGAACGGGCCGGGTTCCGCCACGAGCTGATTCGCCGGGCCGTCGCCGACTCGCTGCCGGCCGCCCGGCGCATCGGACTCAACCGCCGGGTGCTCGCCGCCCTGGTCGCGAGGCCCGGCTCCGACCCGGCCCGCCTCGTCCACCACGCGGCCGAGGCGGGGGACCGGGACGCGATCGCCCGGTACGGGCCCGACGCCGCCCGGGACGCCGCCGGGGCGGGCGCGCACCGGGAGGCCGCGGCCCACCTGCGGCTGGTCCTGCGGCAGCGCGAGCGCTTCGGCGCGGCCGAACTCGCCGGTCTGCTGGAGCGGTACGCCGTCGAGAGCTACACCGTCGCCGACTCGGCGGCCGCCGTGGAGGCCGAGCAGGAGGCGGTCGCGCTGCGCCGCTCCCTCGGCGACACCAGGGCGCTCGGCGCGGACCTGCGCTGGCTCTCCCGCATCCACTGGTGGGCGGGGAACGCGGACGAGGCGCAGCAGGCCGCCCGCGAGGCCATCAGCGTGCTGGAGGGGGCGGGCGACGACCGGCTGCTCGCGCTGGCGCTCAGCAACACCTCCCAGCTGCACATGCTCTCCGAACGCACCGCCCCCGCCGTCGACTTCGGCGAACGCGCCATCGCCCTGGCCCGCCGCACCGGCGACACGGCGATCCTCGCGCACGCCCTGAACAACGTCGGCTCGGCCCGCTGGCGCGCCGGTGACCCGCGGGGCCGCGCCCAGCTGGAGGAGAGCCTGCGGGTCGCGCTGGCCGCGGGTGAGGTCGAGCACGCCTGCCGCTCGTACGCCAACCTCATCTGGACGCTGCTCGAACGCCTGGAGTACACCGAGGCCGACCGGTTCCTCGCCCCCGGCATCGAGCTGGCCGACCGGGCGGAGCACGTGGGGTTCCTCAGCTACCTGCACGTCGCCATGGCGCTGCGCAGACTGGCGGCGGGCGACTGGGAGGACGCGGAGCGGCACGCCGAGATCGGGGCCCACGACTTCGTCCCGGCCCGCTGCCCCGCCCTGACCGTGCTGGCCCGGGTCCGGGTCCGGCGCGGCCGCGCCGGCGGGGACGAACTCCTGGACGAGGCCTGGGAGATCGCCGTACGCACCCGTGAACTGCAGCGCACCGGGCCGGTCGCCGCCGCCCGCGCCGAGGCCGCCTGGCTGCGGGGCGACCACGGGGCGGTGGCCGGGCTGGTGGGGGAGACGTTCGAGCAGGCGCGGCGGCTGTCCGCCGTCGCGCACCGGGCCGAGCTCGGCCACTGGCTCGYCAAGGCCGGGCACCCCGTGCCGGCGGACGGCTCCGACCACCCGTACGCCCTCCAGGGCGCCGGCCGCTGGCAGGAGGCGGCGCGGGCGTGGCAGGCGGCGGGCTGCCCGTACGAGCACGCCGCCGCCCTCGCCGAGAGCCCGGACCCCGGGGACAAGCTCACCGCTCTCGCCGCACTGGACGCGCTCGGCGCCGAGCCCCTGGCGCGGCTGGTCCGCGCGGAGCTGCGCCGGCTCGGCGTGCGGCACGTCCCGCGCGGGCCGCTCGCCGCCACCCGGGAGAACCCCGCCGGCCTCACCGAGCGCCAGCTCCAGGTGGTGCGGCTGCTGGCCCGGGGCCTGACCAACCCGGAGATCGCCGAACGGCTCGTCGTGTCGGTCCGCACCGTCGACAACCACGTCGCCGCGGTCCTCGACAAACTGGGCGCCCGCACCCGCCACCAGGCCACCGCCCGCGCCAGGGAACTCGGCATCCTGCCCGCGGGCGACCCGCCCTAGGTAGCCGCGCCCGCCGAGCTGAGTGGCGGGGACGGATGGCCGGGTGCGCGGCGGCGCACTAGAACAGGGGCCATCGGAGGGGCCCGGTGAACGGGGCCCCGGATCGGGGGATGCCCATGTCCGTCTCGCCCGCCCAGGCCGCTCGCCAGGAACTGCACGGGTTCAAGGGGCAGTTGACCGGCCCCGAGGACCCCGGGTACCAGGAGGTCCGCGCCGTCTACAACGCGATGATCGACCGGCGGCCCGCCCTGGTGGCCCGCTGCGCCGGCGCCGAGGACGTGACACACGTCCTGGGCTTCGCCCGCCACCACGGCCTGCCGCTCGCGGTCCGCGGCGGCGGGCACCACGGGGCGGGGCTGGGAACCTGCGACGACGGCGTGGTCGTGGACCTGTCCCCGCTCAAGGACGTCGAGGTCGACCCCGCGGCCAGGACGGTGCGCGTCGGCGGGGGCTGCGTCTGGGGAGAGGTGGACCGGGCGACCCACGCGCACGGACTGGCCACACCGAGCGGCATCGTCTCCACGACCGGCGTCGGCGGCCTCACCCTGGGCGGCGGTCTCGGCCACCTCACCCGCAGGTGCGGGCTGACCGTCGACAACCTCCTGGAGGCCGACCTGGTCCTGGCCGACGGCACCCACGTGCGCGCGAGCGCCGACGAGAACACCGACCTGTACTGGGCGATCCGCGGCGGCGGCGGCAACTTCGGCGTCGTCACCTCCTTCCGCTTCCGGCTGCACGAGGTGAGCACGGTCGTCGCGGGACCCACCTTCTGGCCCGTCGAGAGCGCGGCCGAGGTCCTGGCGGCCTACCGGGACTTCATCCCGCACGCGCCCCGCGACCTGAACGGCTTCTTCCTGTTCGGCGCGGTCCCGCCGGCGCCGCCGTTCCCCGAGGAGCTCCAGGGGCGCACGGCCTGCGGCGTCGTGTGGTGCTACGCGGGCGGCGACGCCGACGAGGCGGCCCGCCTGATGGCGCCCCTGCTCTCGGCCGTGCCCGAACCGCTGCTGCACGGACCCGCGCCGATGCCGCACCCCGCGATCCAGTCGGCCTTCGACGGGCTCTACCCGCCGGGCGACCAGTGGTACTGGCGCGCCGACTTCGTCAACGAGATCCCCGGCGCCGCGATCGAACAGCACGCCGGGTTCGGTGCCGCGCTGCCGAGCGTCAAGTCGACCATGCACCTGTACCCGATCGACGGCGCCGTCCACGACCACGCGCCGACCGACACCGCGTGGAGCTACCGGGACGCGCGCTGGGCCTCGGTGTACGCGGGCGTGGACCCCGACCCGGCCAACGCCGACCGCATCAGGAAGTGGACCGTCGACTACTTCGACGCGCTGCACCCGTACTCGGCTGGCGGTGCCTACGTGAACATGATGATGGACGAGGGGCAGGAGCGGGTGCGCGCCAGCTACCGCGACAACTACGCGCGCCTGGCCCGGATCAAGGCCGACCGCGACCCGGACAACCTGTTCCGGCTCAACCAGAACATCCGGCCGGCCGCACGGACCTGACCCGGCCGGGACGGTGGTGCGCCCGCGGGTCCTGGCGCCGACGGGGGGCGTCAGGGCTTGCGGGCCACCCCGCCGTACACGTCCGTCGGCCGCGGGTCGGTGCCCGGCTCGGGGCGCCACAGCGGGCAGGGGACGATGCCGGGCTCCAGCAGCTCCAGGCCCTCGTAGTACGCGGCGACCTGCCGCGGGCTGCGCAGCACGTACGGTACGGCGCCGGTGTCGTCGTACCCCTCCTGCGCGCGCTTCAGCTCGGCGTCCGTGTCGGTGCTGTCGTAGTGCACGAAGTAGCTGCCCGACGGCAGGGCGGCCTGCAGGCGGCGCACGATCGACCGGGCCTCGTCGTAGTCCTGGACGTGGCCCAGGATGCCCATCAGCATCAGCGCGACGGGCCGGTCGAAGTCGAGGGTCCGGCCCGCCGCGGCCAGGATCTTCTCCGGTTCGCGCAGGTCGGCGTCGATGTAGTCGGTGACCCCCTCGGGCGTGCTGGTGAGCAGCGCCTGGGCGTGCCGCAGCACCAGCGGGTCGTTGTCCACGTAGACGATCCGCGACTCCGGCGCCACGCGCTGGGCCACCTGGTGGGTGTTGTCGTAGGTGGGCAGGCCCGTGCCGATGTCCAGGAACTGGCGGATGCCCAGCTCCCCGGCGACGAAGGTCACGGTGCGGATCAGGTAGGCGCGGGAGGCGCGGGCCATCGTCTCGATGTTCGGCGCGATCCGGCGGTAGGCGTCCCCCGCCTCCCGGTCGACCTCGTAGTTGTCCTTCCCGCCCATCCAGTAGTTCCAGATGCGGGCCGACTGCGGCACCGTGGTGTCGATCCTGGACAAGGCGTCCCGGTCGGGAACGGGGCGGTCGTCTGTCATGGGGGATCTCCTGCCCTGCGTCGCGCGGTCCCTCCTCAACGTACCGTCAACTCAACGACAGAGACCGCAAGTTGGACATCGGGAGCGAACTGTGCACACCCGGGTCAGGTGACGAGGAAGTCGGCCTCGCCGGACTTGGCACCCCGCAGGAACGCGATCATCTCGTCCCGGGTGTAGACCAGGGCCGGCCCCTCCGGGTCCCTGGACTGGCGCAGGGCCACCCTGCCGTCGGGCAGCCGCTTGGCCTCGACGCAACTGCCGCCGTTGGTGCCGCTCCAGGGCCTGTGCCACCCCTCGGTGCCCAGGTCGGTGGCCGGCATGCCGCTGTGGACGGGGTCCGTGGAACTCATGGCTCACAACTCCTCGCGCAGTTCACCCAGGATGGCCCTGGTCCGGGAGACCGGTTCCGCCTGCACGGACATCCGGTCCAGCACTTCGAGGTACGTCACGACGTCGGCGGGCTGGTCGACGTAGACCGAGCCGACGAGGCTCTCGGTGTAGACGATGTCGGGGAGCTCCGAGAAACCGAAGCGGAAGTAGTGGAACGGGCCGAACGCGCCGGGGTGCGCGCCCGTCGCGAAGCGCAGCACCTGGATGCGGACCTTCGGCAGGTCCAGGCACTCGGCCAGCCGGTCCAGCTGGGCCCGCATCACCTGGGCCCCGCCCACCGGGCGGCGCAGCACCGTCTCGTCCAGGACGGCCCAGACGGCCGGGGCGTCGGCCTTGGCCAGCAGGTCCTGGCGCCGCATCCGCAGGGCGACACGGCGGTCGATCTCCTCCCCGGTCTCGTTGGGGAAACCGGTGCGCAGCAGCGCGGCCGCGTAGTCGTACGTCTGCAACAGGCCCGGGACGTAGTGGGGTTCGTAGAGACGGATGACGGCCGCCTCGCTCTCCAGGCTCACGTACGCGCTGAACCACTCCGGCAGCACGTCGCGGTACGAGTACCACCAGCCGGGCCGGTTGGCCTCCCTGGCCATCGAGACGAAGTCGTCCGCCTCGGGCGCCGGCACCCCGTAGGTGCGCAGCAGCTCCTTCACGTAGGGGATGCGCAGGCCGACCTCGGCCTTCTCGATGCGACGGACCGTCAGGGGCGTGACCTCTATGGCGCGCGCCGCCTCCTCGAAGGAGACCCCGGCCTGCTCCCGCAGGTGCCGCAGCCGCTTTCCGAGGACCATGCGCAGGACGGTCGGCGCGCTGCCGCCCGAGCGGTTGTCGCTCACGTCCTACCTCCCGGAACGGCCGTCACGGCCAGCAGTGTGCCACGCCGTGACGGGCACAGACAGAGGTGCGTGGAGCGTTCTGAAATTATCAGAACGCTTGTTACGGATTGAGCGTGTACGCAATCATAGGGAGCGAGTGACCTGCCGCACAGTCCGGCGGCCACGGCGCACAACGGCGCGCGAGCGCACCGCAGGTGACGTCCCCGCAGGTCTGTCGAGCCCGCGGCGCCCGATGCGAGACCTGGATGGCCACCGTGACCGACGGACGACCGAGGAACCCGGGGACGAACCCCGCCGGGCCCGACCACGCGGACCGGCGAGGGGGCCAGGGGGAACCGGGCGGCCCGCGCACCTCCGTCCTGCACGCCCGGGCCCGGCCTCCGGCCGCGGGCCGCCCGCACGAACAGCCGCCGGCACCGCCGCGGGTCCTGCGCTCCGTGCTGGCGGCCCTGCCGTCACGCGCCGGCGCCGTACGCCGCCTGGTCGCCGAGCAACTGGCGTACTCCGGGCTGTCCGACGAGCGACTCGACGACGCCGTCGTCGCCGCGGACGAGCTGTTCGCCAACGCCGTCCGCCACGGCAGCGCAGGGCCCGAGGACACGGTGACGGTCACCGTCGAACGCACCCCTCACGAGGTACGCGTCCACGTCGCCGACGGCTCGGCCGAACTGCCGCGGCGCCGCTGCGCGGACGTGGGCGAGGAATCGGGACGCGGGCTGGCCATAGTGGCCGCGCTGACCGACGACTGGGGCGTCGCACCGCCCGAGCCCGGCGGCACGGGCAAGCGGGTCTGGTTCTCACTGGGGATACGGGACGTGCCATGACCGGTCCCGCCGTCCCGGCCCGCCCCGCACCGCACGACCGGGACGGCGGCCCCGTCCTGGTCCCGGCGCTCGCGTCCGCCCTCGCCCGCGAGCTGGTGCGCCGCGTGGAGGAGGACCGGCGGGCGACGGTGCAGGCGCACCGCACCCCCACCCCGGCCGCCCGGCACCGCGTCGAGCGGTGCCGCCGCGACAACGCGGAGGCGCTCAAGGCGATCGTCCGGCGCCACGCCTGGCCGACCGCGGAGCTGATCGGGACGCCCGCCTCCACGGCGGCCCTGATGATCCTGCTGCACGCCCCGGACCTCGACTTCCAGCTCGCGTGCCGCGACCTGATCGCCCGGGCCGCGGCGGACGGCCGCTGCCCGGCGCCGCACCACGCGTACATCGCCGACCACTGCGCCGTGGAACTGGGCGAGCCGCAGTTCTACGGCACCCGGGTCGACCCCGCGACCATGTGCCCGTACCCGGTCCGCCGGCCGGCGACGCTCGACGAGCGCCGCCGCGACGTCGGACTCGCCCCCCTCGACGTGCAGATGCGGAGCCTGCGCCCGGGCGGGTGAGACCGCTGGGCCCGACGGGTGAGCCGGCCGCCGCCCCGGCGGGAGGGGCCTACGGTTCCAGACGCAGTTCCCGCTCCTGCTCCTGGTCGCCGGAGGCCGCGCCGCGCTCCTGGACCTTGAAGGCCGCCGAGAGGGTCTCGTCGGCCCGGCGCACCGCGTCCGGGTTGCCCTGGAGGGTGACGGTCACGGGTGTGGTGAGCTCGGACCCGGCAGGCGCCTCCTGGCTCGCGTCCCCCGGCGTGTCGGTGTCGAAGTTCACCGTGTAGACCGTGGCGCCGTCGTCGCCGGGCAGGGTGTCCGGCGGGCCGAAGACGGGTTCGAGCGAGTGGACGACGGCCCGCGCGTCGGCGGCCGAGCCACCGGTGAGCGTGAGGGTCAGTGCGAGATGCGTGCCGGACGTCATGAACAGCCACCTTTGCTTGTACGGATGCGCGCCACCGCTCGGGTAACCGGTTGCCCCCGGCACAAACGGCGGCTCGGCCCCGCGCGGGCCTGTTCCCATGACACCGCCATCGGCACGGGCCCGCAGCTCCGGCGCTCACCCCGGCGCGGTCGGCTCCGCCTGGACCAGCCCCTCGCGGTACGCGATCGCCACCGCCTCCGTGCGGCTCGCGGCGCCCAGCTTCGCCAGGATGTTGGAGACGTGCACGCTCGCCGTCTTGCCGCTGATGAACAGCTCCTCGCCGATCTGCCGGTTGGTGCGCCCGCGCGCGAGGAGCAGCAGCACGTCGTTCTCGCGGGCGGTCAGCGCGGGCACCCCGTGCGCCGGAGGCAGCGACTCCGCCAGCCGCGCCCGGCGCACCAGCCGCTCCAGGTCCTCGCGCAGCGGTACGGCGCCCAGCAGTACGGCCGTGTCGAGCGCCGTGCGCGCCTGCTCCGCGGCCTCCTCGCGCAGCCCCGACGCCACCAGGCTCTCCGCGAGCCGCAGCCGGCAGCGCGCCTGCTCGTAGACGTCCCCGTAGCCGAACGCCGCCACGGCCTTCTCCCAGGCACCCGTGTCCGGCTCCCCGGCGGCCCGCGCCCACTCGGCCTCGGCGCGCGCCAGCCAGGCCCGCCCCTCCGGCCCCTGCGGCATGCCGTCCTCGCCCTCGGCCGCGGTGACCCGGGCCGAGGCCACCAGCTCCGAGGCGGTCCCCGTCCAGCGCCGTACGGCCTCCTCGTCACCGCTGCGGCGGGCGGTCACGGCCGCCTCCGCCACGGGTCCCAGGGCGAGCGCCGCGAGCCGCACCGCCACGTCCGGCGTCGTGCCCGCGTCGTCGACGAGGGCCGCCAGCGTCGTACGGGCCTGGTCGACGGCCGCCTCGGGATCATGGCGCAGCGCCGCCGCGTCGGTCAGCAGGATGCCCGCCACGAGCGTGGCCATCCAGTCGAAGGGTCCGTCCAGGAGGGCCCGGGCCCGCTCGGCCACCCCCTCGTCACCGCGCGCCAGCGCCACGAGGAGCGCCGGGGCCACCGCGTACCCGCCCGAGGCGGGCAGCCCCTCGGCGTCGCTCTCCGCCTCGCGCACGCACGCGTCCCAGCGGCCGAGCGAGTAGAGCACCAGGGAGCGCAGGTACCGCATCTCCAGCGGATAGGGCGCGGCGAGCAGTCCGGCGCGGCCGGCCCGCTCCAGACCGTCCGAGAGCCAGGTCAGGCACTCGTCCAGGTCGCCGG
>NZ_VDFC01000024.1:13060-47780 GCF_008369065.1 Streptomyces apricus
GGCCAGGCCGAACTCCCGGCCTGGAAGGAGGAACACAATGCCTCGCACCGCAAGGTCCGCGCCCGCGTGGAGCACGTCTTCGCCCGCATGAAGGGATGGAAGATCCTCCGCGACTGCCGCCTGAAAGGCGACGGCGTTCACCACGCCACGCTCGGCATCGCCCGCCTGCACAACCTCGCCCTCGCCGGGTGACGCAGAAACCAGCAGGTCACCGAGCATGCCGTAGATCATTTACGGGACAACCCTTAGCCTGCCCTACACCGAACAGTTGCGCTGGCGCACACAGCGCTGCCTCCAGCATGCCGTCTCTTCAAAGGCGGCGGATCTGGCATTGACCGACTGGGAGCCCTTTGACCCACTCATCCACCATGCTCACGTACATCCTCGGCTCCCTACCGGCGGCCGTAGACCAGGCCCGCATGGAGATCCGCAAAAGGTGGTCTCGTAATGAGGCGGCAGCACGCTGTCGAAATTGTTCTGACAAGGCCTGCCACCTGCGAAGAGCTGCGACGAGTCTGTCGGGTAGCGCCACTCGCAGCTAACGCTGACCGAACCCGTCTGATGGCCGTGCGCCGGGCCAAATCCCCCGGGAGCGCGCTGCGGTCCCTTCGCCGCGACCTCGACCGGCTGCTACCTATCGATGTGCTGACGAGTCATTACCCCGATCACTCTGGGAAGGTCTTGCTGAACCTCGTTCTTCCTCGCACCACGTGCGCTGCGGTTCGAGAAGCTGCGGCAACCCGACGGCAGACGCCCGCAGACTTCCTCGGCCGAACCGTTGTAGCAGCTCTTGCACGGCGTGAGCGGGATCGAAATCAGCAACTGATCGGGCAGCTCGAGAGCCTCCTCGTCCACCACGCCCCAGAAGAAGTACTGGCCTGTGCGGCCGGAGTGCTACTACACAGCCGTCGTCAGGTCTCCCTGCACCTATACGACGCGGACAGCTCCCGCAAGGTCCTTTAATTTATGTCCTCCACGGAGTTTCTGTTGCATGCGCCCACTGACGAACAGACATACGCCATCGATGCTTTCCGTGACGGTCATCACCTGGTGCTGCAGGCCGGCGCCGGCACAGGCAAGACCAGTACGCTGGGTCTGCTCGCCGCAAGCACCGGACGCCACGGTCGCTACCTAGCTTTCAATAAGGACATCGCCCGCGATGCCGCCATTCGCCTTCCACGCTCTGTGCTGTGCAAGACAGCTCACGCTACGGCCTACGCCGCTCTGGGTCACCGCTACGCCGAACGTCTCAACTGCCCCCGCAGGCCGGCATGGAGGATTGGACACGCCCTCGGTATCAACTCACCCGTCCGTATCGGTCATCACGAGATCAGTCACAGGACCCTGTCCCATACCGTGCTGCGTACAGTGACCCGTTTCTGCCAGTCCGCAGACCGGGCTTTGGCACCTCGTCACGTACCGGTTTTGCGCGGGCTGGAGAAGTCAAATGAGCGTGCCCAGTTCGCCGATGAAGTCATGCCGTTCGCGCACAGGGCTTGGGCTGATCTGCAGAATACTGAGCAGGGCGTAGTCCGCTTTGAGCATGACCACTACCTGAAGATGTGGGCCCTGACCGAGCCGAAGATCAAGGCCGACTTCCTCTTCCTCGACGAGGCCCAGGACACCAACCCCGTCCTGGAGCAGGTCTTTGCTGCTCAACGTGGTCACGCCCAGTTGGTCATGGTTGGCGATTCCGCCCAAGCCATCTACGGGTGGCGCGGGGCGCAGGACGTGATGACGGGCTTCGACGCTACCCATCTCACCCTGACCCGCTCTTTCCGCTTCGGCCCCCTGCTCGCCGAGCAAGCCAACCGTTGGCTTGCGTTCACCGACACGCCGATCCGGTTGACTGGTTCAAAAACCATTCCGACGAAAGTCGGCCTGGTGACATATCCAGACGCAGTGCTGTGCCGTACCAACATCGGCGCCATGACCGAAGTCATGAAACAGTTGAAAATCGGCCGTCGGGTGGCTTTGGCGAGAGGCGGACAGGAACTCAACGCACTGGCGCTCGCTGCCCGAGACCTAAAAAACGGCCGACGCACAGCCCATCCCGAACTGGTTCTCTTCCCTTCGTGGGGTGAGCTGCAGGAGTACGCGGAATACGATCCCGCCGGCCGAGATCTTCAGCCCTTCGTAGAGCTTGTCGACACCCATGGGCCTGAAGCCATTATCGCCGCCGTCGATGCGCTGACCAAAGAAGATGAAGCAGAGGTAACGGTCTCCACCGCTCACAAGGCGAAAGGCCGAGAGTGGCCCAAGGTCAGAATTGCCGACGATTTCCCCCCGCCGCCGGACAGCGATCAGCTAGACGACAACGGCCGCCCGATCCCGGAACCCGTGAGTGATACGGACGCACGCCTGGCCTACGTCGCCGTTACTCGTGCTCGCCGCCAACTGGACCTTGGAGGGCTTGCATGGATCGAGGACCAGCCAGCTGCTGTGGACCGCGTGTAAGGATCCGTCACACATGGTTTACCCGCCATCCGACTGCAGGCCATGAGACTGGCTGTTAGCACGAGCGAGCAGGTGTTTCTTGTGTGTAGGGAACGCAGCGTACTGAACCCTCTGTTCTCCATGATCTCAAGGCCTTGAAGGCCCTCAGAGAACTGGAAAATTTTCGACCCCGGCTGTAGTCGTCAGCGAGTGCCGACGAAGACCGCATCACCGAAGATGAGCAATTGAGGGTTTGCGCGCGGTGCAGGGCGCTGCTGTGTAGCCCAAAGGACCCGAACCAGTAACGACAACTTCGCGAGCGTTCGTGATGGCGCTCACGCCTGCGACTCCGGCGTGATCTCCTTGATCAGCCCTTCAACAAGCCCTTTGATCTCGTCCCGGATTGGGCGGACGGCCTCGACGCCCTGGCCAGCCGGGTCGTCGAGCTGCCAGTCCAGGTACCGCTTGCCGGGGAAGACCGGGCAGGTGTCGCCGCAGCCCATCGTGATGCACACGTCCGACTCCTTCACCGCGTCCACCGTCAGCATCTTCGGCACTTCGGCGGAGATGTCGATGCCGACCTCGCGCATGGCCTCGACCGCGGCCGGGTTGACGCCGGCGCCCGGGTTCGAGCCTGCGGAACGGACCTCGACGCGGTCTCCGGCCAGATGGGTCAGCCAGGCAGCAGCCATCTGGGAACGGCCTGCGTTGTGGACGCAGACGAACAGGACGGAGGGCTTGTCGGACATGAGGAGGTCTCTCTTGTCTCACGGTGACATCAGGCGTGAATGACTTCAGCGCCTGGTGGTGTCAGCCACCACTGATATGAAACTATCAGCACATGATGACGTCAGTCGACGCTGACCTGATCCGGGTTCTGGCGGACCCGCTCAGGCTGCAAATCGTGACCCTGCTGGCCAGAGAGACGCTGTGCACCACCCACCTCGTGGAGGAGACCGGCGCCCGGCAGACCAACCTCTCCAATCACTTGAAGGTGCTGCGCGAGGCAGGAGTCGTCGAGACCGAGCCATGCGGGCGCTACACGTACTACAAGATCCGCCCGGACGTCATCGCCTCGCTCGCCGGCCGGTTCGCCGACCTGGCCGAGTCCGCCCGCAGTGCCGCAGAGAACAAGAGGGCCTGTCCGTGACCCGCACCGAAGCGCCCGCGACCATGGCGGAGGATTCCTCGGTCGTCGCGAAGCTGTCGACACTGGACCGCTTCCTCGCCGTCTGGATCCTCATTGCCATGGCCTTCGGGCTCGGCCTGGGCCGGGCCGTCCCGGGCTTGGACGACGCCCTCGCCAAGGTCGAGATCGGCGGCATCTCGCTGCCCATCGCCGTCGGCCTGCTGATCATGATGTATCCGGTCCTGGCCAAGGTCCGCTACGACAAGCTCGACGCCGTCACCGGCGACCGCAGGCTCATGGCCTCGTCGCTGGTCATCAACTGGATCGTCGGCCCGGCCGTAATGTTCGCGCTGGCCTGGATCTTCCTGCCGGACCTGCCCGAGTACCGCACCGGCCTGATCATCGTCGGGCTCGCCCGCTGCATCGCCATGGTCATCATCTGGAACGACCTCGCGTGCGGCGACCGCGAGGCCGCCGCGGTGCTCGTGGCGCTCAACTCGGTCTTCCAGGTTCTGGCGTTCGGCCTGCTCGGCTGGTTCTACCTCGACCTGCTGCCCGGCTGGCTGGGCCTGGGCGACGGCGAGCACCTCGACATCTCCATGTGGAAGATCGCGCTGAACGTCGTCATCTTCCTCGGTGTGCCGCTCCTGGCCGGGTTCCTGACCCGCCGGATCGGTGAGAAGAAACTCGGCCGCGAGAAGTACGAGTCCGCCTTCCTGCCGAAGATCGGTCCCTGGGCCCTGTACGGCCTGCTGTTCACGATCGTCATCCTCTTCGCCCTGCAAGGCAGGACCATTACCTCGCAGCCTCTGGACGTGGCCCGCATCGCCCTACCGTTGCTGGTGTACTTCGCCGTGATGTGGGCCGGGACGTTCCTGCTGGGCAAGGCGATCGGTCTTGCCTACGACCGCACGGCCACCCTCGCCTTCACCGCCGCGGGCAACAACTTCGAGCTGGCCATCGCCGTCGCCATTGCCACGTTCGGTGTCACCTCGGGCCAGGCCCTCGCCGGCGTCGTAGGGCCACTCATCGAAGTCCCGGTCCTGATCGGTCTGGTCTACGTGTCCTTGGCCTGGCGCAAGAAGTTCGCCTCCTCCGCGTTGACCACTGTGGGAAGGGATCACCGATGAGCCGCTTCGGCGGTCACCACGTGCGGACGGATACCGGTACGGCCGCACCTCGCCCCGTGAGGCGTACTGTGCGGGTGGCGGAGCGGGCCGCATGACGCAGCACGTGGACGTGGTGGTCATCGGCGGCGGTCAGTCCGGGCTCGCCGCCGGCTACCACCTGCGCCGCCAAGGCTTGGACTTCGTCGTCCTCGACGCCCGAATCTCTGCCGGCGGGGCCTGGCAGCACGCCTGGGACTCGCTGCACCTGTTCTCCCCGGCCGCCTTCTCCTCCCTCCCCGGTCGCCTCATGCCGGCGCAGCCGGGCCAGGAGTACCCGACCGCCGGGCACGTGGTGGCGTACTTGGAGGACTACGAGAACCGGTACGAGCTTCCTGTGCGGCGGCCGGTCCACGTGCTCGGGGTGCACGAGGACGGGCGGCTTCTGAGGGTGGACACCGACTCCGGTACCTGGCACGCACGCGCGGTGATCAGCGCGACCGGCACGTGGTGGCGGCCCTTCCTCCCTGCCGTCCCGGGCCGCGAGGACTTCGCGGGCAGGCAACTGCACACCGTCTCCTACCGGACACCGCAGGACTTCGTGGGTCGTCGCGTGATCGTCGTCGGGGGCGGCAACTCGGGGGCGCAGATCGCCGCCGACCTCGCGTACGACACCGAACTGACCTGGGTGACCCGGCGCCCGCCCCGCTTCCTCGCCGACGACATCGACGGCCGCGCCCTGTTCGACGCGGCCACCGCCCGCCGCCGCGCACTCGACGAAGGCCGCACCGACACCGGAGGCGTCGCCGCGCTGGGTGACATCGTCGCGGTGCCGGCGGTGCGAGAAGCCCGTGACGCCGGGCTGCTGAAGACGTCGCCCATGTTCGCGCGGCTCGACCGTGACGGTGTCGTGTGGGCCGACGGTACGAGGGCGCGCGCCGACGCGGTGATCTGGTGCACCGGCTTCCGGCCGGCTCTCTCGCACCTCTCACCCCTGGGCCTGCGCGGCTCGCGCGGCCACCTCGCCACCCAGGGCACCCGTTGTCTGCAGGAGCCTCGGCTACACCTTCTCGGCTACGGCGACTGGACGGGTCCGGCCTCGGCCACGCTCATCGGCGTCGGGCGGTCGGCGCGCGACGCGGCGCGTGAGATCGCCGGGCTTCTTGACGCCAGAACTGGAAGCTGACCCTCGTAGCATCGCGGGGTCTGCGGCGAACCGGACGTGCCACGCGCATGCCGTCGCTGTCCGCTCGAAGGAAGCGGGTGCGGTGGTTACTCGCAGGGGGTTCTGGGTGCCGGGTCCAGGATGGAGCGGATCCGCTGCAGACCCTCGTGGTTGACGGAGAACCAGGCCCAGGTGCCGCGCCGTTCACGGTCCAGGAGCCCGGCCTCGGTCATGATCTTCAAGTGGTGGCTGACGGTGGACTGGCGCAGTTCCAGGCTGTCGGCCAAGTCGCACACACAGGCTTCGCCGTTGGGAGCCTGTTCCAGCAGGCGGAACAGCTGCAGGCGGGTGGGGTCGGCGATGGTTCGCAGCATCGCCGACAACTGTTCGGCCTCCGCGCGTTGCAGGGGTTTGCAGTTCAACCCCGGTCCGCACGTACCGCCTTCGAGGAACCCGTCCTCCGACATCTCCAGATCTATGACAGCCACGTACCGACCATAAGCGCTGTGTGATCACTTTGGCACGATCATAATTGGTCGGGCTGTACGTTCGGTCAGGATTGGGTGGCCGTTCGGCCCGGGTTGTGCGGTTGTTGGGGCAGGTGTCAGATCGTCCGGCCGGTCGGTGTGGTGTGCCAGGCGACGAGTGCGGCGGTGGCCGAGACCAGGGCCAGGGCGGCGAACAGGCTGGGGTAGCCGCCGAGGGGCACGGCCAGGGCGGTGCCGGCGAACGGGGCGAGCGCGGAGGCGGTCGTCATGGGGGCGGCGAGAATGCCTGACAGGCGGCCGTAGCGGTTGGCGCCCCACCGGTCGGTGACGGCGGTGGCCTGCAACAGGGTCAGGTTGCCGCGGACGGTTCCGGCGACCACGGCCAGGGCCGCCAGCAGTGGGTAGGGGCCAGGGACGAACGCGAAGGCGGCGGTGGTCGCTCCGCCCAGGCCGATGAGGACGCTGGCACGCAGAGCGGGCGAGCTGCGGCGGGCCAGCGCGGCGTACAGCGTGCGGCCGAGGGTCTGTCCTGCTCCGCCCAGTCCCAGGGCCCAGGCAGCCTGGGTCGCGGTGTAGCCGCGGTCGAGCAGCAGGGGGACGAGGGTGACGACCACGGCGTACATCGCGAACGAGGAGAAGGTCAGGGCAGTGGCCAGGAGGAGGAATGGGCGGCTGCGGGTGATGCCGGCCGTGCTGGTCGGTACGCCGGTCGTGACGGCAGGCGGGGCAGGGGGCCACGGGCCCCGCAGGGCGAGTGCATGGGCGGGCACGGTCACGGCGGCCAGGACGGCGGCCAGGATCAGGTACGTGTGCCGCCAGCTGAAGTGACCGGCCAACTGGGCGGTCAGCGGGGCGAAGACGGTGGAGGCCAGACCTCCGGCGAGCGTGACGGTGGTCAGGGCGCGAATGTGGTCAGGGGCCCACCAGCGGGTGAGGGCGGCGAAGGCTGGCTGGTAGAAGGTGGACGCCATGGCGAGACCGGCCAGCAGCCAGCCGACGGTGAACACGGCCAGGTTGGGCGCCGTGGCGATGACGACCAGGCTGACCGCGCCGATGACGGAGCCGGTGGTCATGACCGTACGGGGGCCGCGGGCGTCCAGGATGCGGCCGATGCGGATACCGGCTGCGGCGGAGACGAGCAGAGCGGCGGAGAAGGCGGCCGTGGTCGCGGTCGCGCTCCAGCCGGTGGCCGTGGTGATCTGCGGGTTGAGGACGGGGAAGGCGTAGTAGACGATGCCCCAGCTGGTGATCTGGGTCAGGCACAGGGCGGGCAGAGCCGCCCGCGGCCGCGTCGGTTGCTTCGTCACGGCGGCCGCGGTGGCCGTGGAGAGGTCGTTCATGTGTCAGGTCAGCAGCAGCCGGCCGCGTCGGGCTGCTGTTCGGGCCGGGTGGCGCCCGTGGGAGTGCAGCAGGCGCTTCCGGCCTGCTTGGTCAGGGTGTCGGCGTCGGCCTTCACCACGTACACCTCCCAGGGCTCCTGGCCGGGGCCGTGCACCCAGACCTTGTCCTGCAGGGCGTAGCAGCAGGCGGTGTCCTTCTCCTCGGTGGTGGCCAGCCCTGTCTGGGCCAGCCGGGCGGTGGCGGCCTGGACGTCCTCGGTGGAGGCCACTTCGACGCCGAGGTGGTCCAGGCGGGTGTCCTCGCCCGCCGTTCCCTCGATGAGTACGAGCTTGAGTGGGGGCTCGGCGACGGCGAAGTTGGCGTAGCCGTCTCGCAGCTTGGCCGGCTCGGTGCCGAACAGCTTGCTGTAGAAAGTGATCGCGGCCTGCAAGTCAGGCACGCGCAAGGCGAGTTGCACTCGGGACATGGGGCATTCCTCCTGTCGGTTCGATGCTGCGTACTGCCCGAACCCGTGACGGCGTCGGGGCGTTCAGGAATTGCAGCAGCTGCTGGACGAGCTGCTGGGCGTGTCTGCCGGGCCGGGGGAGACGGTGAGGAGCTGGATCGGCTGCGGGGCGGCTGGGGCGGCCGGGGCGCAGCAGCCTTCTGCGGCGGCCGGGGAGGTGTCGGCCGCGTCGAACAGGCCGGAGCCACCGCACACGCCGGTCTCCGGCAGGACCAGTTCCACCCGGTCGGCCGCCTCGGTGTCGCCCGCCAGGGCGGCCGCCACGGAGCGGACCTGCTCGTAGCCGGTCATCGCCAGGAACGTGGGGGCGCGGCCGTAGCTCTTCATGCCGACGAGGTAGATGCCTGAGTCCGGGTGGGACAGCTCCCGGTGGCCGTGCGGGTAGACGGTGCCGCACGAGTGCTGGTTGGGATCGATCAGCGGAGCGAGCTCCACCGGTGCCTGCAGACGTTCGTCCAGACGCAGGCGCACCTCGGACAGGAAGGACAGGTCCGGGCGGAAACCGGTCAGGACGAGGACCTCGTCCACCGCCTGCAGCCGCCGTCCGTCCTCGGCCACCAGGACCAGCCGGCCGTCGGCGTCGCTTTCGACGGCTTCGGTGCGGAAGCCGGTGACCGCCTCGGCGTGACCGTCGTCGACGGCGGCCTTGGCCGCCAGGCCGAGAGCGCCGCGTGCGGGCAGCTCGTCGGCGGCCCCGCCGCCGAAGGTGGAGTCGGAGATGCCGCGGCGCACCACCCACACCGCCTTCGTGTCCGTGCCGTCCTTCGACCGCGCCAGTTCGGCCAGCGAGGAGAGCGCGGTGAAGGCGGAGGCGCCCGAGCCGATGACGGCCGTGCGCCTGCCCGCATAGCGCTCACGTACGGCCGGGTCCGTGAGGTCGGGGACGCGGTGGCCGACACGGCCGGCCGCCGCACGCTCGCCGAGGGCGGGCAGGCCGCTGCCGCCTGCCGGGGAGGGCAGGGTCCAGGTACCGGAGGCATCGATCACCGCGGCGGCGAGAACGCGCTCTTCGCGGTCGTCGGCGTACTGCACGTGCACGACGAAGGGCTGGGTGTCGCGGTCGGTGTCCACGACACGGTCGCGGCCGGCCTTCGAGACGCCGGTGACCCGGGCGCCGTAGCGGACCTGGTCACCGAGGGCGTCGGCGAGCGGCTGCAGGTACCGCTCGGCCCAGTCGCCGCCGCTGGGGTAGGTGTCCGCGTCGGGCTTGCTCCAACCCGTCGGGGCGAGGAGCTTCTCCGCTGCCGGGTCGATGACTTCACCCCAGGTGGAGAAGAGGCGTACGTGTGCCCATTCGCGTACGGACGTGCCCGCGGATTGACCGGATTCCAGAACGAGAGCACGCTGACCACGGTCGGCCAGATGGGCTGCGGCGGCCAGTCCGACGGGACCGGCGCCGATGACGACTACCGGCAGAGCGGGGGCGGCGTCCATGATGGCGATGACTCCTCGGTTTCGATGTTTGTCGATGTCGCCCAGCATGCCCCTGGGATCGACATGCGTCAACATAGAAGTTCATCGAATCTGTGCCCGAACGGGCGCAAGGGGGTTCCGCTTCCTGCTTGGCAAATGATTTGATGACTGTCAACATAGAGGTATGTCTAATCTGGCTCTGGGTTCCACCGACCTCAACACCACGATGACCTGGTGCTGCCAGCCGCTGGGAAAGGAAGAGCTGTCCGCTGCCGACTCGGAGAAGATCGCCGCCATGTTCAAGGCGCTGTCCGATCCCGTCCGGCTGCGGCTGTTCTCAAGGATCGCCGCCCGGCCGGGCGGCGAAGCCTGTGTCTGTGACATCCAGGACGTCGGCGTTTCCCAGCCCACGGTCAGTCACCACCTGCGGAAGCTGCGCGAGGCCGGTCTCCTTGAGTCGGAGCGCCGTGCCAGCTGGGTGTATTACTGCGTGGCCCCCGGCGTGCTGGCGGCCATGGCGGGCCTGCTCTCGCAGACCTCCTGAACCGACGGGTTCCGGTGGTCCGCACGGTGGGCGTCGGCCGGGTGCAGCTCCTGGGCACAGAAGGGCATGCCGACCGGTAGCGCATCCCAGAGGGGACGCTGGGAGGGAGACGTCATGTGCCAGAGGGGGGCCGTCTCGGCCTGCGACGGGTCGTGCCTGGAACTGAGCGAGGCCGACATGGTCTGGTGGTCCAACGTGTTCAAAACGCTGGGGGACCCTGTCCGCCTGCAGCTTCTGATGCATCTGGCGGAACGGTCTGGAGCGGAGGCCGCGGTGCACGAACTGGCGGATGTGGGCGTCTCGTTGGCGACCGTGAGCCATCACCTGAAGCGGCTGCGGTGCATCGGCCTGATCGAGAGCAGGCGTGAGGGCCGCCTCATCTACTACAGGCTGGGCGCGGGGGTGCGCTCCGCGCTGATGCAGATCCTGCATCAGCGCAGCCAGGTCAACGTCTAGAGGGGAGCAGGTCTTCGGACCGGTACGGTACCGCCGCGGTCAGGGCGCGGCGGTACCGAGCGAGGGGGGTGAGCCGATGAAGTGTGGGAGGTGCGGAACTTTTCGCCGCGTGGCGGTGATCAGCCCACGGCGGCCGCAGGGGACGCCGCCACGGGCTGGTCGAGGTTGACGGTCGTGTCGCACAGCCGCTCCACCTGCGACGGATCGTGGGAGACGAGGAGGACTGCCCGGCGGCCGTGCAGGGCCGCGATGGACTGTTCGACCTTGTCCCTGCTGCGCTCGTCGAGTGCACTGGTGGGTTCGTCGAGCAGCAGTCCCGCCGGTTCCAGGGCCAGGGCGCGGGCCAGGCACAGGCGTTGGCGCTGGCCGGCGGACAGGTTCTGCGCGGGTGAGTCGAGGCGGTCGGCCACCTCCTTCCACAGTCCGGCCTCCTCCAGCGCCTTTTCCGCCCGCTCCTTGAGGACGCCCTGGGAGGCACGCAGCACATGACGCAGGCCGAAGAGGGCGTTGTCGAGGATGCTGCCCCCGAAGACGACCGGCACCTGGGGCACGAGCACGATCTTCGCCCGCAAGTCGGCGTCCCCCTTGCCGGGCGCGATCGTCCGGTCGAGCACCTGCAGTTCGCCGTCCCGGGTCAGCCCGTTGGGAAGCAGTTCCACCAGGGCGCGCAGGATGGTGGACTTGCCGGCGCCCGAGGGCCCGCACAACCCGGTGGTCGATCCCTGCCCGACGTCGAACGAAACCGGACCGACCAGGGTCTTGTCGCGGCTGCGTACGCGCAGTTCGCGCACGGTGATCACGTTGTCCATCGTTCCCCCTCGAAGCGGTTGCGCAGCGCGACCGCCGCGCTCAGAAGTACTGCGGTGATCAGAACGAGCACCATGGCGCTTCCCCATGCCTGGGTGACGGCCTGGGGGTCACCCGAGTCCTGGGAGAGCGTGAAGATGTGCGTCGGCAGCGCCTGCACCGGCGATTCCACGATGCCGCTCGGCACCATGGGCGCACCGAAGAAGACGGTCGCCGTGAAAAGCAGCGGGGCGGTCTCTCCCGCGGCCCGGGCCAGCCCCAGGAGCAGACCGGTGATGGTCGCTGGCCAGGTGTACGGAACGACGACGGAGCGGACGTACTGCGCACGCGTCAGCCCCAGGGACATGGCGCTTTCCGTGAGTTCGGCGGGAATGCTCCGGACGCGGGCGGATGTGGTCAGGGCGATCACCGGCACCACGACGGGAACGAGCACGATCGCACCGGCCAGCCAGGACCGGCCCCAGCCCATCGTGGTGGACAGGATCACGAACCCGGCCAGGCCCAGCAGGATGGTCGGCGCGCCGCCGAGGATGACCGTGACGGTCTGCAGCACGCGTGCGGTGCGCTCGGAGGCATGGATGCCGATCAGGATGCCCGCGCCGAAGCCGAGCGGCAGAGCCAGGATGCCCGTGGTGGCGATGAGCAGCACGGTGCCGACGATCTGGTCCCGTACGCCGCCTCCGGCCGCGCCGGTTGCGGAGGTGAACCAGAAGGACGGATCGAATGCCGAGCTGCCCCGTGTCACCAGGAGAGCCAGCATGCCGACGAGCAGGAGGCTGGGCAGCAGCAGAGCCCCCAGTCGCAGCGTCATCACCAGCCGGTCCCGTTGCTGACGCAGCCGCGCGGTGCCACGGAACTTCAGCGGGCGTTCGCTCGCTGCGCCGCGGTCACGGCCTCGTGTGCCCCAGACCGTCGCGGCGGCGACCAGCGCGAGGAGGACGAGGCCGAGTCCGCAGATCGCGGCGAAGTAGGGACCGGACGTTCCCGCCAGTACGGGTTCCGGCCCGGCGAGCTTCGTCGTGAGCGTCTGGCCGGGGTGGCTCAGCGAGTCGAGGAACTCCCCGAAGCTGGTGGGCAGCCGCCCGTCCGCCCGTCCCACGACCAGGAACACCGCGATGGCTTCGCCCAGGGCCCGGGCCAGACCGAGCAGCACGGCCGCCCGCATGCCGGAGCGCGCCGGCGGCAGCACCGCCGAGCGGACCACCTCCCGGCGGGTCAGGCCGAGTGAGTAGGCCGCCTCGCGGACCCGGTCCGGCACCGCGGTGAGCGCGTCCACGCTGACGGCCACGATCGTGGGAGTGATCATGACGGCGAGGACGATGCCGGCGGCTGCGAGGCTGTCTCCGCCGGGTACGTCGGCGATCTTGGAGATGACCGGACGCAGGACCATGATGCCGATGAGGCCGTAGACGATGGACGGTACGGCGGCGAGCAGTTCCACGCACATGCGCAGCGGCCGGGCCAGGCGCGGCGGAAGGTACTCCGACAGCGCGACGGCCGCTCCCCAGCTGACGGGCACGGCGATGACCAGGGCGAGGGCGCACACCACCGCCGTGCCGTAGATCATCGCCAGGCCGCCGAAGACCGAGTTGGTCGGACTCCATGCGGACTCGGTCAGCAGCTCCATCCAGTCGACGTGTCCGCCGGCGATCCCTGCGCCGAGATAGCCGACGACAACGAGGAGGAGGGCCGCCACGGCGAACGCCCCGGCGTACAGCCAGGTCCAGATCCACTTGGACGGGCGCGGGCGGCCGCCGGTGTCGGGTGCGACGGGCGGCCGCGTCAGGGTTTCGGTGGTCATCGGCTACTTACCGATTTCCTTGAGGGTCAGGTAGCCGTGTTTGGTCATCAGCTTCTGGCCCTTGTCGGTCAGCACGTAGTCGATGAACTTCTTGGCGGAACCCTTGGGCTTGCCGTCGGTGAGCAGGTACAGCGGCCGGGACATGGGGTACTTGCCGGACGCGATGTTCTCGGGGGAGGCTTCGATACCGTCCAGTGTCACGGCGGCCAGCTTGTCGCGTCCTTCGATGAAGCTGGTGGACAGTGGTGCCACGGCGCCGGGTGTGGATTCCAGCTTGTTGCGGGTTTCCAGGTTGCCGCCGACGATGGCGAAGTTGCCGGACTTCGGGGGCGGCGGAGCCTTCTCGTCTCCGTAGATGTACTTGTCGAGGACCTCGCGCGTTCCCCGTCCCGGCTCCTTGTCGTAGACGAAGACCTCAAGGTCCGGGCCGCCGAGTTCGGACCAGTTCTTGATCTTCCCCTCGAACAGGTCGCGCACCTGGTCGGCGGTGAGGTTCTTCACCCCGGCGTCGGCGACCTTCTTGGTGACGATGACGCCGACGGCGTCCGCGCCGATCTGGGTGGAGAGGAAGTCGGTGTCGGGGTTGGCGGCCTTGTCCTCCTTCGCCAGGGGCTTGGAGCTCATGGCGATGTTGATCTGACCTGCGGCGAGCTGGGAGATGCCGCCGGCCGAGCCGCCCTGGGTGGCGACCGTGATGTCGAGCCCGTCGGCCTTGAGCGCCTGGGCGGCGTCCGCGGCGACCGGTGCCACGGTGGTCGACCCGCTGACCTGCAGGGCGCCATTGGACCCGGCGTCGCTGTCGGCGCAGCCTGCCAGCGACAGGACTGTCAGGACCGAGGTGACGAGGTATGCGCTGCGGAACTTCTTGTTGAACACTGGGGCTCTTCCTTCGTGCGTGACCGCTGTATGTGGGACGAGGCAGAGCGGGGCGTGGTGCGATGCCCCGTGAGCGGTCATGGGTGTGCCCGTCGAGGAAGGGCCGGCCAGGAGGGTCTGGTTCGGTCGAGGAACGCTGAAGATGTGTACATGTCAGATCCTTCGGGGATGGCGGTGCCCTGAAAGAGGAATGCGGGACAGCACACCGGTGAGGAGGCTGCCCCGCGCAGGCTGCATGGATCTGGCGAGGCGATGCCGGCGAGCTCATGCCCGTCGGCATCCGGACAGACGGTGACCAGGCGTCATGTGGCCCGGACTCCGGTGTCCTCCTCTAGGAGGCTGCGGTCAGCCACGCGGTGCCGGCGCCGTCCAGGTGGACGTACATGCCGTCGGCCGCGTCGCTGGTGCGCATGGAGCCGCTGAGGAAGCGCCAGGTGCAATCGGCGCGTTCGGGCAGCAGGGTGCTGAGGTTGACGTGGGCTTCGGTCGCGGACGGGTTGTGCAGGCCCAGGACCACGCGCGAACGGTCGGCGGGCTCGTGGAGCACGCCTTCGATGCCGTCGGCGTGCAGTCCGCGGACGGTGGCGGTGTCGTCGAAGGCGGCTGCGATACGGGGGTCGCTGAGGCATCCGGACAGAGCCGGGGTTCGATGCCACAGCGCCGAGGCGGGTGTGGGGGCGGGGGGACTCACGGTCACAGCAGTGGCCTTCCTGTCATGGCAGATCCGGGTTTGTGCCCCAGCAGGTGCAGGACGGTGGGGGCGACATCGGCCAGCGTGGCCGTCTCCGACAGCACGGGCGTGGGCGTGTCGGCGGTCGGAGGCACGATCACCAGGGGCACGGGATTGGTGGTGTGCCCTCCGTACGGTCGGACGGTGCCGTCCGGTGCCCGCTTGGCCATGCGTTCGGCGTTGCCGTGATCGCCGACGGCGAGGACCCACCGGCGGCTGTCCCCGGCCGCTGCCAGGATCCGGCCGACTGCGGCGTCGGTCGCCTCGCAGGCGGTGACGGTGGCAGCCAGGTCGCCGGTGTGCCCGACCACGTCGATGTTGGCGAGATTGGCCACGACCAGATCGACTTCCGGGCGGGCGGCCGCTTCGACCACTGCCGCGGTGACGCGGTCGAGGTTCATCCGGGGACGCGTGATGTAGTTCGGTTTGCCGTCCCCGGTGATGCGTACGTGCTCCTCTCCGTCGCGCGCCGTGGCGTCACGACCATTGATGTAGTAGGTGACGTGCTCGAACTTCTCCGCCTCGGCGATGTGCACGGTGCGTACGCCTGCGGCGGTGAGCTCGTCGGCCAGTCCTCCCGAGGCGTCGGCCCGCTGGACCAGGGCCGGGATGTCGGCGCGGGTGTCGTACTGCGCCAGACTGAGGGTGTCCACCACGCGTCCGGTGACGGCCAGGTGATCCAGCAGGCGGTCGGCGAGCTGCTGGATGCGGTCGCTGCGGAAGTTGAACCACACCAGGCCGTCGCCGTCGGCGATGCGCACCGAGGCATCCCGCAGGGTGCTCGGCGACACCCACTCGTCGCCGCGTTCGGAGGCGTCCACAGCCTCGGCCGCGGTGTCCACCTCCACGCCTGCCCCGTCGGCCACCAGGTGCACCGCCCGGTCGGTCAGGTCGAGGTTGCCTGCCTTGTCCATGGCGTAACCGCGGCCGACCACGCTGGCGATCCGGCCGGTGCCGGCCGTCTCGGCCAGGGCAGCGACCTGCGCCAGATAGGTTCCGGCGGTGCCGTCGGCCACGTCCCGCCCATCGGTGATCGCGTGGATCCACACGCGAGGCACCTGGCGGGCGGCGGCCGCGGCCAGCAGTTCGCTCAGATGCCCGACATGGGCATGGATCTGGCCGTCCGAGCACAGGCCGACCAGGTGCAGGGCTCCGCCTTGGGCGGCGAGCGTGTCCAGCAGCGCAGTGAGGCGGGGGTTGTCCCGCAGCTCGCCGGAGTCGATGTGCTGCTGGACCAGGAGACTGTCGTAGGGCAGTGGCCGGCCCGCTCCGATGACCATGTGGCCGATCTCGGAGTTGCCGACCGTGCCGGGCAGCAGGCCGACCGCCTCGCCCGATGCCTGCGCCAGCGTGCTGGAGGGGCCGGCGACCAGTTCGTCCAGGACCGGGGTGTGGGCCAGCGTCAGGGCGTTGTCGTCGGATGCGTCCGCGTGCCCCCAGCCGTCGAGGACCAGCAGGATGCCCGGTCCGGTGAACGCCGCTTCGGAGGAGCTCACTTGGTGCTCTCCAGGTCCGGGTGGAGGGTGTCGAGGGTCTTCCAGAAGGTGGGGAAGGACTTCGCGACGCAGCCGGGGTCCTTGATGACGACGCCTTCGGTGCGCAGTCCGGCGATGGCGAAGGTCATGGCGATGCGGTGGTCGTCGTAGGTGTCGATGGTCGCGCCGTGCGGGGTGCCGCCGGTGATGTACATCGCGTCCTGGTGCTCCTCGACCTCGATGCCCATCTTGCGCAGCTCGGTCGTGACGGCGGCGATGCGGTCGCACTCCTTGACCCGCAGGGAGGCGATGTTGGTGATGCGGGTGGTGCCTTCGGCGTACGCGGCGGCGACGGCCAGGGACGGCACGACGTCGGGCATGGCCTCCATGTCGATGTCGATGCCGTGCAGGGGCCCGCCGGTCACCGTGATCGAGTCGTCGCCGACCTCGGTGCGGCAGCCCATCCGCTCAAGGGCCTCGACGAGGTGGACGTCGCCCTGGTGGGAGCCGGCGCCGATGCCCGGGATGACGACGCGGCTGCCCAGGATGGCGGCGGCGACCAGGAAGTAGGACATGCCGGAGGCGTCCGGTTCGACGGTGACCTGTCCGCCGCGGGCCTGCTGTCCGGCGGGGACGGTGAACCTGCGGTAGCCGTCCCGGTCGACGCGTACGCCGACCTCGTTCAGCGCGGCGAGCGTCATCTCCACGTACGGCTTGGAGACCAGTTCGTCGCTGATGGTGATCTCGGTGTCGGTCTCGGCCCGCAGCGCGTTGATGATCAGGCTGGAGGTGAACTGGCTGGAGACGGCGCCGCTGATGGAGGTGGCGCCGCCCTTGAAGGAACCGCCGACGACCCGGATGGGCGGGCTGCCGTTGCCGCGTACCGCGGTGGCGTCCACGCCGAGCGCGGGCAGTGCCTTGAGCAGGTCTCCCATGGGGCGTTCCTGCATGCGGGCGTTGCCGGTGATGACGGTGGTGCCCTCGGCGTGTCCGGCCATGGAGATCAGGAAGCGCAGAGGGGTGCCGGCGCCGCCGACGAAGATGTCCTCGCCCGGGGCGCGCATGGGCCGGCCCGTGGGAGTGACGCGTATGCGGGCGGTGTCGTGGTCGATGTCGCAGGTGACGTGGCCGAACGCCTCGATGGCGCGGGAGAGGTAGACGGTGTCATCGGACAGCAGCGCGTTGTCGATGACCGTTTCCTGCCCGGACAGGGAGGCGATGGCCAGGTAGCGGTTGGTGTAGCTCTTGGATCCGAGGACCCTCACGGTCTCGTCGAAACCGGCCAATGTCCGGACGGTGACGGACTCGGCCTCAAGGCGCGGGTCGGGCGTGGCGGACATGTGTTGCCTCCAGCAGGCGGTGGGGAACGGGTGGTGTGGTGCCTGTACGCGAGCGCTGGTTCAGGCTTTGACGACCCGGCAGGCGAAGCACTTGAAGGCTTGCTGGCCGGAGAGGTTGTCGTAGAAGCGGTCGTCGGGGAGCGTGTTGGCCGCTTCGTAGCGCGGGTCGTCGAAGAGGTCACCCAGCTTCTGGGCAGGTCCGAAGGTGTTGGGGACGAACACGGTGTCCGTCCGGATCCCCTCCCACAGCAGGGCTGTGCCCGTCACCGAGCCGCGGGGGCTCTCGACGCGGACGTCGTCGCCGTCGGCGATGCCGGAGCGGCGGGCGGTGTCGGGGTGGATCTGGACGAAGCGGATGCCGTTGAGCTGCTTGCCCGTCGGTGTCCAGTGGGTGACCTCGGCGAAGTGCACGACACTGGGCCGGCCGGTCATGCCCATCAGCGGGAAGTCGCGGTGCACCGCGTCGCTCCCGGGCACGCCCAGGCGTACCGGATGGGTGACGGCCTGCGGGTTGAGGGGATTGGTGACGAACTTGCGGCTGTAGGACAGGGTCGGGTTCTTCCCCGTGACCTCGGGATGGGTGTAGAAGATCGGCAGGGCGCTGTGCCCGGTGGCCGACAGCTTCTTCTCCAGGGCAGGAGTGGTGATCTCGATCTTGCCGCTGGGAGTGAGGAATCGTTTGCCCCGGTGGGCCGGGTCCAGTGCCTCGGCGGCGCGGTACCAGCTGGGGTGGTCCAGGTAGAGGGTGCTCACGCCCGGGTGGTCCTCATCGGGGCACGGCCAGCGCAGCGGCTCGGTGCGCTTCTTCATCCGGGCCCGGGTCATGCCGCCCATGCCGGGAGTGTGGGCGACGAAGTCCTCCCACAGCTTCGGGTACTGCATCCACCGCTCGGGGAACGCCTCACGCCATTCGGCCGCGGGACGGCGGGTGTCCAGTTCGGCCATCGCGTGCGCGAGGCCGACCCAGATCTCCCAGTCCGGCCGGGACTCGCCGACCCGGTCGACGACCTGCTCCTGCCAGCGGATGGCCCGGTCGTCGCGGCGCATGTAGACGCCGTCCATCTCCAGTCCGCTGCAGACCGGGAGGATGATGTCGGCGTAGTAGGCGGCCTCTTCCATGAACAGGCCGGTGTAGACGTAGAAGTCCAGCTGCTCGAAGGCTTCTTTGACCTTGGTGGTGTTCGCGGAGGACACCAGCGGGTTGCCCTGGGACATCACCGCGCGCAGCCGGTAGGGGTTGCCCGTCAGGATGGACTCGGCGAAGTAGTCCGGCCCGACCGGCAGCGCTTCGCGCCGCTCGGGCACCTCGGCCTCAAGGGGCGGCAGGTGCAGGTCGCCGGGCCAGGTGTTGTGCATGAAGTTGCAGCCTGCGCCGGGCTTGCCGATGTTGCCGGTCACCGCGGCGAGGAAGGTGAGGACCCGGTAGGTGTCGAACGCGCCGAGCTGATGCGAGATCCCGGCGTTGCAGAAGATCGCCGCCGTTTTCGCCGTCGCGTACTCCACGGCCATCTCGGTGATGACCTCGGCCTTGAGACCGGTGACCTTCGCGGCCCACGCGGGGGTGTACCGGTGCTCGGCCAGGTGGGCACGCAGTTCGTCGAAGCCGACGACCCAGCGCTTGACGAACGCCTTGTCGTACAGCTCCTTCTCCACGATGTGGTGGAGCATGGCCAGCAGCAGGGCGAAGTCGGTGTGCGGTTTGGGCGCCACCCACCGGTCGGCCACGGCACCGGTCGGCGTCAGGCGCGGATCGACCACCGTCAGGGTCGCCTTGGTCTTCTTGCGGGCGCGCAGCAGGTAGTCGAAGGTCACCGGGTGGGTCTCGGCCTGGTTGGTGCCCAGGAACAGGTAGTGCTGGGCCGAGCCGAGGTCGTCCTTGCCCGTCGCGCCGTCGGTTCCGTACCCGTTGGTGAAGTTGCCCAGGCCGAAGGAGGTCGCCAGGGCGTTGCCGCCGGCGTCGTTGCACACCGGGCCGACGTCGGTGTTGTTGGGGCTGCCCAGCATCGCGAACAGACGGGCCACGAGCGATCCGGTGCCCCGGGGCAGTCGCCCGGTGGTGCGGTTGGCGATGGTGTGCGCCTGCCCGGCATCGCGCAGTTCCAGGAACTTCCTGGCGATGGTGCGCAGTGCCTCGTCCCAGCTCACAGGCTCGAACTTGGAGTGCGGTGAGCCCTTCACGCCGGAGACGCGGCGCAGCGGCCGGGTCAGGCGTTCGGTGTTGTAGACGAGCTGGGGCATCAGCTCGGCCTTGACGCACACCTGGCCCTGCTGGACCGGGTCGCGGTCCTCGCCCCGCACGGCCAGCACCCGGCCGGCTTTGAGGTCTACGTTGAGCCGACAGTTGGAGTTGCAGAACTGACAGGCCGTGGCAACGGTCTTGTCCGGGGTCAGCGCAGCCGACTGGTGGGTGAAGTCGGTACCGGCTCGGCCACCTGCAGTGGTTGCCCCGCCCGGTGCGGAGGACGCGTCGGCGCCGTGCGCGGAGACCACCGGGAGCAGGACCGGCGCTCCCAGGCCGGCGCCGCCGATGACACTGCCGCGGACGAAGCCGCGCCGGGACATACCGTGCTGATCATGCTTCATGGAGACGTGGAGATCCTTCCGCCTGGTGTGGGGAACGAGGCGGGCATGGCGGTGCCCGGGCCGTGCGGAGGACACCGCACGGCCTTGTCACTAGCGACGTGTGTTGTTGGTCAGGAGGTGAGGGTGGGCAGAGCGTTGGTGCCGGCCTTGCTGCGTACGGCAGCCAGGAAAGCCTTGATGATCTTGTGCTCGGATCCCGGAGCCGATGAGAGCTCGGGCTGGAAGAGGCTGCCCATGAAGAACGGGTGCCCCGTGATCTCCAGTGCGCGTGGTGCGCCGTCCACGTCCCAGGCGCTGAGCTGCAGCGCGCCCTGGTTGGCGGCGTCCATGAAGGTGTCGGTCAGGCCGTAGTCACAGTGGAAGATCTCCTCCACCTCGGTGGTGCCGTAGATGTCGGCGAGCCGGGAGTCCTCCTTGACCTTCAGCGGGGCCTTCTCCCCGCGGAAGGAGCACTTCAGAGGGGTGACGAGAGGCATCAGCTTCTCGGGGTCCTCGTCGACGCCGATGGCCTCCGGCAGGAGCAGCACGTTCTGGGCGTGCTCGATCAGGGCGCTGAAGAACCCGCCGCAGGTGCCCAGGAACGGCAGCTGGTTCTCCCGGGCATGGCGTACGGCGACGTGCACGCCCTTCTGGTTGAAGTACGGCGCTCCCGGCACCACCCACACGCCGTCGAAGCCGTCCAGGACGGAAGCGTCGTTGATCTCGGTGGTCGGTATCCATTCGGTGGTCAGGTCCCACTGCTCACGCATCGCGTCGATCTTCGGGTGGGACGGCTCGTCGTGATTGCCGCGGTCTCCCACCAGGGCAAGGCGTGGCTGGGCGTGGACTGACATCGTTTCCCCTTCAATTACAGGAAGGCCTCGAACCGTTTTCGCCGGTGACAGTTCCAGTCCCGTGAGCGCAGCGGAGCGCGTGCCGGGCGCACCGCTGCGCGGGTGTGATGTGGTGTCTGAGGTGGCGTCAGGACCGTGCCGCCACGCACGGATTCCATGACAGGAGAAGTGAGGGGGCGCTATCGCCGCGTCGGTGATGGTGTGGCTGCAGGCCACTGCCTACCGGATGCACGCATGTCTTCCAGCCCCCTTGCCGCCCCGTGTGGAGGTCCTTGCCCGACCTCCCGTGCTGCTTCTCGCTCAATTTATCGATGGCGGTCAAAGTATTCGAGTGTCCTGCGGTAATGCTGGAAACGATCGAGCCATCCCTACCGTGCGGTAGTGGGCGATCTTGAGAAGGGCGGGTGATGGGGTACGGATCGCCCTCACCTGCCGCATCGGCTGGATTCGACTCTTGTTCGACGGTCGCCGCTCTGGGGTGCCTCTTCGGAGTCGGCTCGCGACGGAGGGTGTGTTTGGCCACGCCAGGGCGTCAAGTGAGTTGAGGCAGCCCCGACTTGGCGACAGGGGGGTGTAGATGGCTGGAATGAGTTCACAAAGACGGCCGCTATCAACAGTGATGACTGTTGATAGCGGCCAATGCTGTTTAGTCTGGCGTGGCTGGTGGCCGGCCGCAGCCCGACCCCCGCGGGCGCGGCCGGCCACCAGCTGCCCTGCAAGGGCTCCCACTTGTTGCGTTCGAGGAGAAGTCAAGTGAKCCGCTCCGCCGGCCATCCCCGCCGATGGCAGATCCTGAACATCCTGTGCTTGAGCCTGGTGCTGATCGGCCTGGACACCCTCATCCTGAATCTGGCCCTGCCCAGCATCCAGAAGGACCTGGACGCCACCAGCAGCCAGCTGCAGTGGATGGTCGACTCCTACGCACTGGCCTTCGGCGGACTGCTCCTGATGGCCGGAGGTCTGTCCGACCGGTTCGGCCGCAAGAGGCTTCTCACCCTCGGTACCGGCGCCTTCGCGCTGACCAGCCTGGGCGCCGCGTTCGCCTCGAACGCCGAGATGCTGATCACCTTCCGCGCCCTCATGGGCATCTCCGCGGCGCTGATGATGCCCGCCACGCTCGCCATCATCAAGGACGTGTTCCCCCGTGAAGAACAGGGCAAGGCGATCGGAATCTGGTCCGGTGCCGCCGCCGTCGGCGTACCGCTCGGCCCGCTCGTCAGCGGCCTGCTGCTGGAGCACTTCTGGTGGGGGTCGATGTTCCTCATCAACGTGCCCCTGGCCGCCATCGCCCTGATCGGCGGAGCCAAGCTGATTCCCGAGTCCAAGGCCGAAGGCCACCCCGGACTGGATCTCGTCGGAGCACTGCTGTCGGTGGCCGGACTGGTCGCCATCGTCTACGGCCTGGTCGAGGCCCCGCACAACGGCTGGGGCGACGTCATCACCCTCGGTTCCCTGTTCGTCGGTGTGGCCCTGATGGTCGGCTTCGTCGTGTGGGAGCGCAAGACGGCCCACCCGATGCTCGACGTCGGGCTGTTCCTCAACGCCCGCTACGGAGGCGGGGCCCTGGCGATCGCCGCCACGTCCTTCGGGCTCTACAGCGGCCTGTACCTCCTCACGCAGTACCTGCAGTCGGTACTCGAACTCGATCCGCTGGGCGCGGGGCTGCGCATGCTCGCCATCGGCACGATGATGGTGGGCGCCCCCCTGTCGGCGAAGCTGGTCGAGCGCGCGGGCCTGAAGGTCACGGTGGTGGTGGGTCTGCTGCTGTGCGCCGCGGGCCTGGGCGTCCTGGCCGGGCTCACGGTCGATGCCGAGACGCAGGCGCTCATCGGGCTGGCCGTGTTCGGTCTGGGCATGGGCATCGCCCTGCCGGCCGCCGTCGACGCCATCCTGGTCGTCTCCGCCGCCCGCCAGGCAGGGGCCGGCTCCGCGGTGGCGGACGTGGGCATGCAGGTCGGCGGCGCCCTCGGTATCGCCATCAGCGGCAGTGTGATCACCACGCTGTACCGCGACGACTTGCCCCAGGCCGCCCAACTGCCCGGGGAGGCCGGGGAAGCGGTGCACGAGTCCCTGACCGGCGCCGCGGCCGTCGCCCAGCAGCTCGGCGGCGCCGCCGGCCGGCGTGTCCTCGACGCGGCGCAGGAGTCCTTCGTCGGCGGATTCGCCACCACCCTGCTGATCGCCGTGGGTGTCGCCGTCGTCGGCGCCCTGGCCGCCGCGTTCGTCCTGCCGAAGGACCGCGTCGGTGACGACGACGGCACCGCGCAGCTGGAAGCCAGTGCCCACAGCGGCAGTGCAGACGCACCTGCCGCCTCCTGAGGACCGAGGGAGCGACAGTGCATAGGATCGAAGCCACAGCTCGGCCCGGCCCACGCGCCAGGACCGGACGCGGACCGGACGGCCGGTCCACGGGCGAGAGGGAGGTGGCGATGGCCAGGCCGTCGAAACTCAGGGTGGCGGTCAGTGATCCTGCCCAGTGGCTCAGTGAGCACGAGCGGGCGCAGATGCTGGCGCCCAAACTGCGGGCCCTGGCGGACGAGACCCGGCTCACGCTGATCCTGCTGATCGCTCAGCGTCCCCGTACGGTCAAGGAGTTGCAGGAGGCCACCGGGCTGAGCCAGACCCTGGTCAGTCATCACCTGGCTCCGCTGCGCGAGCAGAACCTCGTCGAGGCGATTCCCAAGGGCCGCAGCAACCAGTACGTGATGTGCTGCCAGACCCTGGCCGAACCGCTGCGCATGTTCGCCAGCCTGGCCGCCATGGACCCCGAGACGGTGGCGGCCTGTCTCCAGACCGGAGCCGAGGAGCCCACGGCGGCTCAAGGCGCCTGAAACCGCGAACCGATGACGAAGGGGGTGTTCCGCGCCGCGCGCGGAACACCCCCTTCAGGGTGCGCGGACTACCGTTGCAGATCGCTCCGGAAGCGGTCCCGGATGTCCAGCGTGCTGAGCGCGTTGGTCGCGCGTGGCGGCATCGCTCCCGTGCGGGGCAGCGTCTTGATGCAGACCAGGTGCGGGCCGGGAGTCGCCTGGGCCCGCGACATCGCCGCCTGCAGGCCGTCCTCACGGTCGCAGACGACCGCGCTGGCGTACCCGGCAGCCGTCGCCATGCCCGGGAACGAGGTGGTCGCCGACGTGGTGGCCTGTCCGCCCGTCGACTCGTGGACCCGGTTGTCGAGCACGACGTGGATCAGGTTGGCGGGCGCCTCACTGCCGATCATCGACAACGAGCCGAGGTGCATCAGCAGCGCGCCGTCCCCGTCCAGGACCACGACGGGCCGCTCCGGATGCGTCAGCGCCACACCGAGACCGATGGAGGAGGCGTGGCCCATCGAACCCTGCATGTAGAAGGTGCCCGGCGCGTCGGCCACGGCGAAGGTGTCACGGCCGGTGAAGCCCGTGGTCGCGATGACAGCGGCCTGCGGCGCGGCGGCGGTGACGATCCGGATGGCCTCCGAGGCCGGCAACCCTTCGGTGTGCGGGTCGTTGGCCGCGGTGGCCTTGCCGATGGCACCGCGTTCGACCAGGACGAACGGAGCCCGCTGCTCGGCCAGGTCCTTCTCCGCCTTCTCCAGGATCGCGGAGAACTCCTCCACTCCGTCCTGCGCATACAGGGTGTGGTGGGGGGTGTCGATGCTGTCGAGGAGCTTGGGGGTCGCCGGTCCCATCACCTCGTGCTGCGGCTCGTCCGTGGCCGGATCGGGCCAGCCGCGCAGGCTGGTGAAGCTCAGGATCGGCAACCGGTAGGTCATCACCAGCGAGGTGAGCGGGTTGATGAGGTTGCCCAGGCCGGAGTTCTGCAGCATCACGTAGGTGCGCTGTCCACCCAGGGCGGCTCCGGCGGCCACCGCCAGCGCGTTGCCTTCGTTGGGCGCTGGAACGTAGCGGCCCGCCTGCGTGCTCAGGTGTGCGATCGGCCCCCCGAAGTGGGAGCAGGGAACGCCGCTGGCGAACGTGAAGCCGCGGTCGGCCAGCAGGTCACAGAATTCTTCTGCGGAGATCATGTGCGGGGCAGCTCCGTTTCAGGGGTGGTGGCCGGTGCGTCGGACGGTGCCTGGTCGGCGGCTGCGGCGCTGCGGGCACGGCGCCGCATCTTGATGCCTTCGATGATGATGGGGATGCCGGAGACGAGAACGATGCCGATGACGATGCCCTCGATGTTGTCGCGGACGAAGGCGATCTGTCCCAGGTAGTAGCCGACCAGGGTCAGGCTGACCGACCACAGGACCGCGCCCAGCACGTTGAACAGGAAGAACGTGCGGTAGGTCATGCGTCCGACGCCGGCGGTGATGGGGATGAAGGTACGGAAGACGGGGATGAAGCGGGCCATCACCAGGGCCTTGGGGCCGTGCTTGAGCATGAACTCCTGGGCTCGTTCGGCGTTCTCCTGCTTGAAGAAGCGGGAGTTGGGGCGCTTGAAGAGTGCGCCGCCGACCTTCCGCCCGAAGGCGTAGCCGAACTGGTCACCCAGGACGGCCGCCGCGGCGATGGCGAGCATGACCACCCACAGGGGCTGGTGGAGGAACTGGTCGTTGGCCACGAGCAGCCCCGCCGTGAACAGCAGCGAGTCCCCGGGCAGGAAGAAGCAGACGATCAGGCCCGACTCCGCGAAGACGGTGGCCATGATGCCCAGCAGGCCGAAGGTCGATATCAGTGCTTCGGCGTCGAGCAAGGGTGATGAGGCGAGGTTCTGCACGGGTGCCCCCCTGGACGGTGATGAGAATGAGCGGACATGCCGTCCGCCGGCCCCGTGACGGGACCGGCGGACGGACGCGGATGATCAGTTGGCGGCCCAGCCGGGCCGCTCGTCGATGCGTACGACGGCGCAGGTGATGGACACCCCGCCGCCGTGCGCGACGATCAGGACGTGGTCGCCGGGACCGACCTGCCCGGTCTCCACCAGGTGCGTCAGGCCCACGATCTGGTCGTTGACCGTCATGTGGCCCAGGTTGCGGCCGAAGTCGAGCAGGCCCTGGTCGGGGGAGAGGCCCATCGGGTCGAGGATGACCTTCAGGTAGCTCTCCTGGCCGGTGAAGACGTGGCAGACACGAGTGACGTCGCCCGGCTCCAGGCCGGCTTCCGCCAGGGTGCGCAGCGCTATCTCCGTGCGCAGCTCTCCCTGACGGCGTACGACCTCCGCGACGGTCTCCTCCAGCCCGCCGGCAGCGGCCAGACGCTCCTTGAAGTCCATACCGCGGCCGACCGTCAGCGACGGCGGGAAGAGCGGCTCGGTACCGCGGTACTGCTCCTCGACCTCGGCGGTGGAACCGGTGTTGATGGACAGGAGGCTCGCGAAGCCCTCGGACTTCGACAGCAGGACCGCGCTGCCTCCGTCGCCCAGGACACCGTTCTGGATGCCGAAGGCCCACCGGTTGAAGTTGGGCGTGCCGACGTTGTCGGCACCGGTGAGCAGGGCGGCGCCGCGCTCGGGCACGGCCTGGAGGTAGCAGGCGGCCAGCTCCAGAGAGCCGATCAGGCCGCTGCACGCCTGCCAGACACGGAAGGAGGGCACGTCACGGTCGGACAGGTGCCGCAGGATGTAGTGCTGGGGCGACCAGCCCTCGGGCCCCTGCTCGTGTCCGCAGGCGTGGATGTGCAGGTCGATGTCGTGCGGGTGCAGTGCGGAGCGTTCCAACGCCTGCCGGGCAGCGGCGACGGCCATGTCCGGAGCAGGCATGTCGCCGGCGACCGCGGCACCCGTCCAGCCGTAGAACTCGTACTCGTCCGCGTCGTACAGCCCCAGAGCGACGGCCTCACGGGCGTCGACGATTTCCGGGATGTAGGTGCCCAGCCCGGCGATGCGAATATCGGTGGTCTTCATGAGGTCGGTCCTCGTCCTTTGCTCGGTCAGGCCGAGGTGTCGGTGGAGTTGAGTTCGGTGGCCAGGGCTTGGGCGACGGTGGTGACGGTGCCGTCCTTGAGGAGCTGGACCATGGGGAGTTTGATCTGGTAGCGGCGTTCGATGCGGTTGCGCAGTTCGACGGCCATGAGGGAGTCCATGCCGAGCCGGTTCAGGGGCCGGCTGACGTTGATGCGTTCGGCGCGCAGGCCCATGACCACGGCGACTTCCTGCTTGAGGAAGTCGAGCAACTCGCTGTCGGACGTGGCGTGTCCGGGAGCGGGAGTCTGCGGCGCAGGCTGAGCAGCGGCCGCGGGTTCCGGGGCGGACGCGGGAGCGACCGGGGCCGGAGCCAGAGCCGGAGCAGCAGCCTCCTGTGCCGGTGCGTCGGGGGCCGCAGCGGGTGCCGCAGCGTTGTCCGCTGTGCTCTTGGGCGTGGTGTCGGTGGAGTTGAGTTCGGTGGCCAGGGCTTGGGCGACGGTGGTGACGGTGCCGTCCTTGAGGAGTTGCACCATGGGGAGTTTGATCTGGTAGCGGCGTTCGATGCGGTTGCGCAGTTCGACAGCCATGAGGGAGTCCATGCCGAGCCGGTTCAGGGGCCGGCTGACGTTGATGCGTTCGGCGCGCAGGCCCATGACCACGGCGACTTCCTGCTTGAGGAAGTCGAGCAGCTCACTGCTGGGCACAGCCTGGTGGAGTTGAGTTCGGTGGCCAGGGCTTGGGCGACGGTGGTGACGGTGCCGTCCTTGAGGAGTTGCACCATGGGGAGTTTGATCTGGTAGCGGCGTTCGATGCGGTTGCGCAGTTCGACAGCCATGAGGGAGTCCATGCCGAGCCGGTTCAGGGGCCGGCTGACGTTGATGCGTTCGGCGCGCAGGCCCATGACCACGGCGACTTCCTGCTTGAGGAAGTCGAGCAGCTCACTGCTGGGCACAGCCTGGCTGGAAGCCGGTGCCTGTGACGTCGGCTGGGCAGCCGCGACAGGCTCCGGGGCGGTCGCAGTGACGACCGGTGCTGCGACCGGCGGCTGTGCAGCTGGCTCGGCAACCTGAGAAGGCGCGGCAGGTTCGACAACCCGCTCCTCGGAGGAGGGGACCCGCCGCCCGGAGCGGTCGCCGGTCAGGTGCTGCAGCAGCGGAGCCGTCGCGGCGCGCGGGTAGGCGCGGGCCCACGCGGGCCAGTCGGCCGGCAGCACCGCGGTCTGCACCCTGCCCTCGGCCAGGATCCTGCCCAGCAGCGCCAGCCCGTCAGCCGGGCTGAAGGAGGCCATGCCCTGCGGCAGCAGCGTTCGCTCGTCCTCCTCTTCCTTGCGGGCCACCATGCCGACGCTGTCCCAGAAACCCCAGTTGACGACCGTGGCGGGCAGTCCCTGGGCGTGCCGGTGATGGGCCAGCCCGTCGAGGAAGGCGTTGCCGGCCGCGTATCCGCCCAGCATGGGAGAGCTGAGCAGGGCCGAGCCGGAGGAGAACAGGACGAACGCCTCCACCGACTCCTCACTCAGCATCCGGTGCAGGTTCCATGCCCCGGAGACCTTGGCCGCCAGCACACGGTCCATCTCAGCGCTGCTCATGTCACTCAGCGGGGTGTAGTCGATGATCCCGGCCGCGTGGAAGACACCGCGTACGGGCGGCAGTCCGGTGCGGCGACGGGCTTCGAGCATCGTCTGCATGGCCTGGGCGTCGGCGACGTCCACCGCCTCGTACGTCACGTGCACGCCGCGCTCGCGCAGCTGCCTGATCACCGCGACGGCCGCGGCCTGCGGATGGTCCGCGCCCAGTTCCGCATCACCCTGCGGCAGCGCGCTGCGGCCGGTGAGCAGCAGGTGCCGGGCTCCCTGGTCGGCCAACCACAGCGCGAGCTGTCCGCCGATGCCGCCCGCGCCCCCGGTGAGCAGGTAGGTGCCGTCGGCGTGCACGGTCACGGCCCTGCCGCGCGGGCCGGTCGCCGCCGCGGCGGGCGCCTGGTTGAAGGACAGCACGATCTTGCCGGTGTGCCGGGCCTGGGCCATCAGACGGAACGCGTCGGCTGCCTGGTCGCTGGCGAACTCGGTGTGCGGCAGGGGCTGCAGATCACCGCGCTCGACCAGGGCGACTGCGGCGCGCAGGATGCGTCCGGCCCGTTCCGGCGCGTTCTGGATCATGTGGACGACGTCGACGGCGTGGAAGGACAGGTTGCGGGCGAAGGGACCCAGGGGCAGCGCGTTGTCGTCGAGGATGTCGCGCTTGCTGAGTTCGAGGTAGTGCCCGTAGGGCGCCATCAGGGCCAGGTTGGCGGGGATGGCCTCGCCCGCCAGGGTGTTGAGGACGACGTCGAAGCCGTCCTCTGCGGAGGCGGGCCGGAAGGTGTCGGCGAAGTCCAGGCTGCGGGAGTCGGCGACACGGTCCACGCCGAGCTTGGCGAGCAGCCGGCGCTTGGCGTCGCTCCCGGCCGTCGCGTAGACACGGGCGCCCTTCCAGCGGGCGACGTTCAGGGCCGCCAGCCCGGTGCCGCCGGTGGCGGAGTGGATGAGGATCTTGTCGCCCTGGTCGATGCGTGCGAGGTCGTGCAGCGCGTGGTACGCGGTCAGGTAGGAGGCGGGCAGGGTCGCGGCCTGGGCCGAGGTGAGCCGGGCGGGCTTGGGCGCGGTCAGGCAGGCACGGGTGACGACTTCGCCGGCCAGGGAGCCGTCGGCGAAGGCGATGACCTCGTCGCCGACGGCAACGTCGGTGACGTCGCTGCCGGTCTCGGTGACGGTGCCGGAGCACTCCCAGCCGAGCGTAGGCGGCTGGTTGTCCTGGCCGGGGTACATCCCCAGGGCCAGCAGCACGTCGCGGTAGTTGACGCCGGCGTGACGGACCTGGATACGGACCTCGTCCGTGGCGAGCAGACGCGGAGAAATGTCGAGCAACTGCAGGTCGTCGATGACACCGGGCGCGGGCAGTGACAGTGCCTGCGGGGTGCGGGCGGCGGTGTCCGCCGGGCGCAGCCGGGCAGCGAGGCGCCGGCCGTCGCGCAGCGCGATCTGGTCCTCCTCGTCCGCGTGCAGCAACAGCTCGGCCAGGGCGGGAACACTGGATGCGGACCGGTCGAGGTCGACCAGACGCGGATGCAGCGCGGGGGCCTCGGCGGCCAGCGTGCGGCCCAAGCCCCACAGCATGGCCTGGAGGGGATGACGCACCCGCTCCGTCCCGCCGGTGGCCTGGGCGAGCTGGGTGAGCAGCCACAGCGGCGGGTGCCCGAGCGACTCCTTCTCCAGGGCGTGGGTCAGGTGCAGGACGCTGTGCGCGGCCAGTACCTGGGCGCGGCGGATCTCGGTGGGCGTGGCGTCCAGACCGGCCTGTGCGTCCAGTGCCCACAGGTGGATGATGCCGTGGCAGGTGCCGTAGCGGGCGACGTCGACGAGGACCTCGCGGTAGTGCCCGTCGTCGGAGGGGTCGATGCGGTAGCGGTCGCCGCCTCCGGCGAGGCGGCCCGCACCGGCGGTGACGGCCACCACGCGCTGCCCGCGGCCGGTCAGTTCCCGTACCAGGGTCCGTCCGGTGGATCCGCTGTCGGTCAGCACCAGCCAGAAGCCGTCCGGATCGGCGGTGGACGTGCCGGGCGCTGGCAGGGGGGCCTGGTCCCAGGCGAGGGTGTGCAGCCAGGCGTCGCGGGCGTTGTCGTGCGAGACCGGGACTGGGGCCGGGGCGGCGGAAGCGGGAGGTGGTGTCACGGAGTCCTCGGTGTGCGGGTCGAGCGGGGCGGGGGCGTGGCCGGCCAGGTACTGCAGGCGCAGGCCGCGCATCTGGGCGATCAGGCCGCCGTCGTCGGCGCGGATGTCGATGTCGGCGACGAAGGAGTCCTCGCGCGGGGACGGCAACAACTTGGCGTGGCTGAACATCCGGGCGGGCGGCCGCTGGTAGAAGCGGACCTCGTCGATGCCGCCGAGGACGAAGACACCTTCCTCGCCGGGAGCGGTCAGGGGGCGGGCGGCGGCCATGGAGTGGCCGCTCGCGTCCAGCAGCGCCGAGTGGAAGTGGTGGCGTGCCAGGCCGTCCACGAGCGGGGCGGGGCAGGTCAGCTGGGCGAGGACTTCGCCGTCGGTGCGCCACAGCTCGGTGATGCCTTGGAAGGTGCCGTTCCACTGGTTGCCGCGTTCGGCGTTCCACGGGTAGAAGTCGTCGGCGTCCTGGTGCTCGGGCAGACGGGCGCGGATCGACTGGAGCGGTTCGCCGGGCTCAGGCGTGTCGCCGGGCAGGGCGCGAGCGGTGGCCTCGGTGTTCAGGGTCCAGTCGTCGGTGTCCGCCTCCCGGCTGTGGATGCGGCAGTGCAGTGAGCCGTCGGGGCGAGGGGTGAGGGTCACCCGGACCTCGGGTGCGGGTCCTTCCTCGTCCAGGAAGAGGGCCCGGTGGTAGTGCACCTCACTCAACGACAGTGCACCGGCGCCCAGGTCGGTGCGCGCGGCGGCGCTGATCAGTTCCAGGTGGGCGGTGCCCGGCAGGATGATCGTGTCCTGGATGCAGTGATCGCGCAGATAGGCGTTGTCGGCCAGGTGCAGAGGCCCCTGCCAGATGCGGGTGGTTCCCTCGGCCGGCATCGGCCGGCCCAGCAGCGGATGCGCGGGCTGCTCGGCGGGCTCCGGCTCGGCAGGCGCCGTGGCGGCAGGCGCTGTGGCACTGGGGACGGCGGAGGCGGGGGCCCGGCTGATCCAGTGCCGGGTGCGCTGCCACGGGTACGTCGGCAGCGGCACATAGGCGCCACCGGTGGTCAGCGCGCCGAGGTCGAGCTCGGCGCCGGCCGTGTACAGGGCGGCGGCGAAGGTCAGCAGGGCGGTGCGCTCGTCGGAGTTGCGGCGCAGGCTGCCCACCGCGGTGGTGTCCGTACCGGTGGCGACGCGGCTGGTCTCGCGGATACCGGCCACGAGCAGCGGGTGAGGGCTGACCTCGACAAACACGGTGTCGCCCAGGTCCAGCTGGCCGCGGACGGCGCCGACGAAGTCGACCGGCTGGCGGATGTTGCGCACCCAGTAGTCGGCGTCCATGCCGGAGCCGTCGATCACTTCGTTGAGGAGGGTGGAGTGCAGCGGGATGCGGCCCGCGCGCGGGGTGAGGTGGGACAGCTCCGCGAGGAGGTCCTCGCGCAGGGCGTCCATCTGCGGGCAGTGCGAGGCGAAGTCCACGTTGACGCGGCGGTTGTCGACGCCGCGGGCGTCGAGGGCGGCCAGCACCTGGGTGAGGGCGTCGACGTCGCCGGACAGCAGGGTGGACGTGGGGCTGTTGATGGCGGCGACGGCGACTTTGTCCTCGTGACCGGCCAGTGCGGCGGCGGCCTCGTCCGCGGGCAGGGCGACCCAGGCCATGGTGCCGCGCCCCGAGAGACGCTTCGCCAGGCGGCTGCGCCGGCAGATGACCGCTGCGGCGTCGGGCAGCGACAGCGCACCGGAGATGTAGGCGGCCGCTGATTCGCCCATGCTGTGGCCGATGACCACGTCCGGCTCGATGCCCCAGGACCGCCACAGTTCGGCCAGGGCGATCTCCATGGCCCACAGGGTGGGCTGGATGACGTCGAGCTGCTTGAGCCGCTCCTCGTCCGCCGAGCGCAGCAGTTCGATGACCGACCAGCCGGTCTCGGCCTTGATGGCCTCGTCGCAGGCTTGCATGGTCTGGGCGAAGACCGGTTCGGTGTCCAGGAGTTCGCGGCCCATGCCCGGCCACTGCGAGCCCTGGCCGGGGAAGACGAACGCGATGCGGGGAGCTGCTTGCGGGTCGGTGTAGTCACTGAAGGACAACCCCGGTTCGTTGCCGCCCTCGACGAAGCCCCGCAGCATGGCGGCGGCCTCGGCGTGGCTGTCGGTGGCCAGCGCGAGCCGGGCGTCGTGCTGGGTGCGGCGCAGCGCTGCGGAGTGGGCGATGTCGCGCAGGCTGTGCCGGGCGCCGGGACCTTCCAGGTGGTCGGCCAGCGCGTCGGCCGCGTCGGCGAGGGCTTCGGGGCTGAGGGCGGACAGCACCAGCAACTCGCTGCGGGAGTCCGGCGTCGAGGTGCCGGTGGCGCGGGCGGCCGGCTCGGGCGCCGCTTCGAGGACGAGGTGGGCGTTGGTGCCGGAGAAACCGAAGCTGGAGACCCCGGCGACGGCGGGCCGGTCCCGCTCGGGCAGCGGTGTGACCTGGGTGGGGACGGTCAGTGGCAGGTTGTCCCAGTCCACGGCCGGGTTGGGGTTCTTCAGGTGCAGGTTGGGCGGGACCGTCTTGTTCTCCAGGCACAGCACGGCCTTGATGAGGCCGGCGATTCCGGCGGCCGCCTCGGCGTGACCGATGTTGGTCTTCACCGAGCCGACCAGGCAGCGCTGGTCGGGCGTGCGGGGACCGACGATGTCGGCCAGGGCCTGCAGTTCGACGGGGTCGCCGACGCTGGTGCCGGTGCCGTGGGCCTCGATGTAGTCGATGTCGGCCGGGTCGACGCCCGCGTTGGCGTAGGCGCGGCGCAGCACGTCGCGCTGGCCCTCGACGGCGGGGGTGACCAGGTAGCCGCTGCTCTGGCCGTCGTTGCCGACGGCGGAGCCGCGGATGACAGCCCGGATGCGGTCGCCGTCGGCCAGGGCCGCGGACAGGGGCTTGAGGATGACCGCGCCGATGCCGTCGCTGCGGACGAAGCCGTCACCGGAGGCGTCGGCGAACTTGCAGCGGCCGTCGGAGGCGAGCATGCCGGCGCCGGAGTAGACGACGCCTTCCTCCGGCAGCAGGACGAGGTTGACGCCGCCGGCGATCGCCAGCGGGCACTCGCCGAGCCGGATCGCCTGTACGGCGTTGTGGACCGCGACGAGCGCGGAGGAGCAGGCGGTGTCTACGGTGAAGCTGGGGCCGCGCAGGTCGAAGGCGTACGACAGGCGGCCGGAGGTGATGGCGCGTGAGGCGGCGCCCGTCATGGCGTACAGGTCGAGCTGGTCGCGGTCGTCGTACTGCAGGTGCCAGTAGTCGCCGCCGAGTTGGCCGATGAACACACCCGTGTCGGTGCCCGCGATGCGCGGCAGGGACTGGCCTGCGTCCTCAAGTGCTTCGTAGGCGACTTCCAGCAGCAGCCGCTGCTGGGGGTCCATCCGGTCGGCCTCGCGGGGGGAGATACCGAAGAACTCCGCGTCGAAGGCGTCGATGTCGCGCAGCAGTCCGCCCCACCGGCTCACCGTACGGCCGGGCGTACGGGGGGTGGGGTCGTAGACGGCGTCGATGTCGTAGCGCTCGGACGGGATGTCCGTGATGGCGTCGCGGCCCTGGAGCAACATGTCCCAGAGCTGTTCCGGGCTGGTGGCATCGGCGAACCGTCCGGCCAGACCGATGATGGCGATCGGTTCACTGGCGGTCTCAACCGTGCGGGTCGAGTCGTGAGGCATGGATGTCCTTCCGGGCATGGCGAAGCCGTTCACTGGTGAAGCAGCACGGAAGGAACTGCGGTACGGGCGCGGCGGACCGGCAGCAAGAACCGGCCCGGTGGCGGGCGCACGCACCGAGGGCGCAACGGGAGTGACGAGAAAGAGTCCGGCTCCGCTGGCTGAGCGGCGATGTGCGGGGCGAGCGCACTGAACCGTTCACGGACCGGGTGCGGCTATCGGCACAGCCGCTGATTCCTGATGTCGACGTGGCACTGGGCGCGTGGCCCCGGTGCCGCTATCCCCGTTGTTTCGACATGTATCGAGATTGGCCCGACGCAAGAGCTAAACGCAACGCGACACGAAGTGAGGCTCGTCACAGGTCGGCAGGCTGGGGCATGAGGTTGACATCCGTCGAATCAAAGGCGAGGCTGGAGCTTTGATTCGTTGTTTGTCTATATAGGCGGTTGTGATGTGCTCGCTCCCGCGTCGTCGTCCGAACCGCCGCGACAGGAGCCGATCCCGATGAGCGAACC
>NZ_VDFC01000240.1 GCF_008369065.1 Streptomyces apricus
GCCCCGGGGGTGAGCTCGACGCCGGACAGGGCGGCGGTCACGGGTTCGGCGGCCGCGGCCCGGGTGAGGGCGGCTGCGACGGCCTTGGGGGTGACGTCGGTGCCGTCCTGGAAGGTGGCGTCCCGCAGGGTGAACAGCCAGCCGCGGTCGCCGTCGCGGCTCCAGGACTCGGCGAGCGCGGGGGCGGCGGCGCCGTTGGCATCGAGGCGGGTCAGGCCCTCGGTGACGCCGAGCCTGCTGAGGAGGGTGGCGTCGGCCCCGTACGGGGAGAAGTTCTCGGTGGGCGGGAAGGCGAGCGCGACCTTCAGCCGGGACCCTCCCCGGCCGTCGGAGGGGGCGTCGCCGCCGTCGGAGGCGAAGCAGCCGGTGAGCCCGGCGAGCAGGGGGGCGAGCAGCAGTCCGGCGGCGAAGCGTCGGCGGCGCGGCAGAGCAGGCATGATGACTTTCGTTGGGGTGGGGGTGCCTCGTACGGACGTGCCCGTACGGACCTCGTACGGACGTGCCCGTACGGACGTGTCCCGTGGGGGCCGGGCGGGCGCCGTCAGGGCAGCGGGACCTCGAAGTGCACGATCCCCTGGCCGCCGCCGGGGTCCTCGCGCTCGTCGTGGACCACCTTGCCGAGCGAACGCCAGAACGCCTCCGCGCCGGGCACCGCGGGGTCGGTGTGCAGGTAGGCGGAGCGGTAGCCGCCGTCGGCCGCCGCGAAGTCGAGCAGCCCGCCGACGAGCCGCCGGGCCAGTCCCTGCCTGCGGTCCCGGGGGCGGACGTACACCCGGCGCAGCTGCGCGGTCTCCCCCGAGGGGTAGCGCTCGGCCAGGTGGCGCGGGTTCGGCGGGTGGGCGGGGCCCGTCGTGCGGGTCGACCGCGACCAGCAGGGTGTGCCGGGCGGGCGCGAGGTAGGCGCCGTGGAGGTCGATGACGTCCCGGTGCCAGCGGGGCACGTACCCGGTGCCGAAGTCCCGGTACACGGTGTCGAGCATCACGGACCGGGCGCCGTCGAGGTCGTCGGAGGTCGCCGTTCTTATGCAGTAGTCGCGCACTTGCGCATCATATGCAGTAAGGGTGTGCGCATCCGCCGGGGGGCAGGTCAGACGGCCTGCTGCCACGACCCTTTCCACACGACCCATACGTGGCCGTCGGGGCCGTGGTGCACGTTCATTCCGTCGACGACGGCGAGCAGCGGCAGGCCCTCGGCGCCGGCCCGGTCGCCCGCGTCCAGCGGGACGGCGACGTCGTCGGTGGCCGCGACGGTGATGCCCGACGGGTCCGCGGTGAGCACGATCCGGCAGGTGTCGGCGGCGCTGCGCGCCAGCAGGCACCTGCCGGCGGAGCAGCCGGCGTCGAGGACCGGCGAGACGAAGGACAGCGGGGCGTCGATCACCTGCGTGACCGCCGCGGCGGCCGCCCGGGCCGCGAACTCCCCGTCCGCGCGCGCGAAGTGGGCCGTGAACTCCATCTCCCGGACGGGTTCCATCAGCCCGTGCTCGGTGAGCAGCGCGGGCCCGTCCGACGAAGCACGTACCGGCGTTGCCACCGCCAACCCTCCTCGGCCAGACAGTCGTGCGCAAAGTGGTGCGGCCGGGGACCGGGGCAGCACGGCGACTGTAACGACAGCAACGCCCCTGTGAACAGGCCGCGTTGTGCAAACACAAAGACCAAAAGTCAATAACTGCTTCTGAATTTCACTTACTTGAGTGAACCAGATCTTGCGAACTGCACGGTATGGATGGTTCCGGCGCGATCCGGGTAACTACCCCGATCGAATGTGCCCGCCCTTGTCGAGGGGGAGCCTATGCCGCCGAAATGTCACGATCAGCCCCCCGGACCGTCCGGGGGGCTGATCGTGACATTTCGGCGGCATAGGCTCCCCCTCGAC
>NZ_VDFC01000241.1 GCF_008369065.1 Streptomyces apricus
GTCCACCACAGACCCGCCGCCCCCGCCGAGTCCACCACAGACCCGCCGCCCCCGCCGAGATCAGCGCCGCGCCCACCGCGCCGAGCGGCAGGACCTGGTCGGCGGGACCGGTCCTGGGCAGCTCCTCGCCGCCGGACCCGTCACCCGACCCGCCGCCACCGGCCTCGTCCCCGCCCGGCGTCACCGGTGTGTTGTCGGTGCCGAGCAGGAGGGGCGTCGCCGGGGCGTTCGGTGAGGGGTTGTTCGCACCGAACGGGACCGGGCCCTGCTGCCAGAACGTCTTCTTGCCGTCGGTGCTCTGGACGGGCAGGCAGATCTTGCCCTCCTTCTTCAGGTCGAACGTCGCGTCCACGGCGTACGACTTCGACTTGCCGGCCGCCAGGTTGTCGATGCCGCAGGCGTAGCCGCTGTTGGAACCCTCGGGAAGATCCGCCTCGGCGATTTTCGTGCATCCTTCGACATTGTTGACCGTCAGGCCGTCGAAACCGACCACGAGCAGTCGGATCGCACCGCTTTCCTTCGTTCCCCCATTCTCCACCGTGGCGGTGATCGCGGTTTTCTCGGAACTGTTGTCGACACTGATCTTCTCGGGCAGCGAGGTCGCCAGCTTTACGCCGCCGGGCGCTTCGTCGACGACCTTTCCCCCTTTGTCGCTCATCGGTCCCGGATCGTCCGCACCGGCGGAGAAGGAAAAGATCATCACCGCCGAGAAAGATGCTGTGAGCAGCGATCCTGTCGTGATCGTCATACGACGAGAACTCATGGTCGTCCCCCTTGTGACCCCGTGGCTGCGCCTGAATTCGCAGTACTTGAAGAGGTACCACAAGATTTCTCCGCACTATGCTGGTGCGGCACAAGATTGTGGACATCGTGCTTCTTTGCGGTTCTTGCGATCCATATGTGGCGGGTGTTGAAGGGGAGGCATGGGGGTGCCGGAAACAACGCGGGGCGGTATTCCGGGATTGCTGGTGACGGGGCGGTACCGGCTGGTCGAAAGCATCGGTCAGGGGGGAATGGGGC
>NZ_VDFC01000242.1 GCF_008369065.1 Streptomyces apricus
CCCACGGCACGCGCCCGTGTCTCAGGCGCCCGAGCCGTCCGCACCTTCACCCCACGCGCCCGCGCCCCAGAACCCCCCGTCCGCCTCCTGGTTCTCCCGGTTGCGGAGTGGTCGCCGCGAGGAGCCCGCGCCCGACCCCGACTTCGAGCCGTACGACTTCCTGCCCCTCTCCGATCCCCTCGGGTCCCTCTGGTACGACGACCTGTCGCAGGAGACCCGGCGGGAGGCGCTGAAGAAGGCGTCCGAGCCCGTCGACCCGCCGGAGTGACGGCCGGTGGCCCAAGGAGGTGCCAGGGGCGGCGGCGGGGTCACTCCGCCCCGAGCAGCCCCTGCAACTTGTCCGGCAGCAGGTCGTCGCAGGACTTCTTCGCCGTGTTCGTGAGGGAGTCGTTCACGCAGGTGTAGTAGTCGCGGTACACGAGCTGCGCCGTGAACGTCGTCGCCACCAGCACCAGCGCGAGGGACGCCGTGACCAGCCCGCTGATCGCGGCGGTCGTCTGGGGCCGCGAGCCCTGCCCGGGCGGCACCGGGGTGTCCGGGTCGGCCGGACGCGACTTGGCGCGCAGGGCGCTGACTGCCCAGTAGAGGGCGAGCGAGCCGAGCAGCAGCGCCACGTACGGCCAGGCGAAGAGGGCGAAGAAGAACGCCCACATGCCGGACAGCAGTGCGTACCTGGCGCGCCGCTGCACGGGGTCGGTCGGGTCCCAGCGCGTACCGGAACCGGGGCCGCCGGCCCCTTCCGGACCCCCCTGCCCGCCCGACGGCCCGGGCTTGTCGCCGAAGCGGCCGCCCTGCGCGCGCCCGGGCTGCCGGTCGCTCCACTGGCTGCCCCACAGGGAGCCGCCGTCCTGGTCCTGGCCGCCCGTGGGCCGCCGGGGCTGCCACGGCCGGTCGGGCGTGCCCTCCGGGGGCGGGGCGAAGGGGTTGTCGTCGGAAGCGCCCGGGGTGCCCGGGGAGGTCCCCGGTGCCCGGGGCGGCTCGGGCCGCTCCCCGGAAGCCGGCGCACCCGAGCCCTGGCC
>NZ_VDFC01000243.1 GCF_008369065.1 Streptomyces apricus
GTTGCGAACTCGCGCACTAGTTCCCGGGGGGGGGACGGAGGGGCCGAGCCCGAGCCATGCGTCAGCATCACCACCCGCCTGCTGCCGCGGCTGCTGAACGGGCTTACACGGGCCCGGTGTTCTTGACCAGACGCACGGAGTCCGCACAGTACGTACGGCTCGGTGAGCAGGCCGACCGCTCGCGCGCCGGCAGCCGGCGCTGCCCGAGGAATAGATGTAGATCATGAAATGTTGCCCGGCGCATGACGACTCGAAGCATCGACGGCGCGTCCGTCCCCTTGCTCGATGCCGCTCGTACGGCGGCGAAGCAAGCAGCGGCCGAAGCCGCGGCGACCGAGCGGGATCGGCGGATCACCGGCGTGAGTGCCGCCGCTGCTCGGACTGCGGGCGCGTTCGCCTTGGGCGTCCGCCGATCCGATGGAGGGATCGAGGCCGACCTCAGCACGAGGGTCCGGTTCCTGGCCGAGCTCGGAAGGGGCTGCCCGTCGACGGCCTGGGTCGCGGCCACGACCCTCGAAGCGAAGCGGGTGTTGCAGATCGGCACGTCGGACGAGGCATACGCGGATGCGTTCCGCGATGTCGACAGCGTGGTGTGCTCGTCCGCCCGGTCAGGGACAGCCGTCCGTGAACCCGGCGGGCTGCGCGTCTCCGGCCGGTGGTCGTACGCTTCCGGATGTGAACTCGCCGAATGGGCGATACTTTCCGTGCAGTTGCCCGCGGATGGTGACCACCCGCCGCAGCCGGCTGCGGTGTTCGCCCGCACCCGGGATCTGACCGTCGACCGGGACTGGCACATGGCGGGACTGGGCGGCACCGGAAGCCACACCCTCGTCGGCGACGACGTGTGGATCCCTGATTCCCATCGGCTCGACCTGCCCCGGATCGGCGCTGCGCTGTCCAACATCGCGATAGCGGTAGGGCTGTTCGCTCCCCTGTGGGGCGCCGCGCGCGGCGCCCTCGACATCGTGGTCGATGTCCTTGCCAGGCGGACGTCACCGAACCCCGCCCACCC
>NZ_VDFC01000244.1 GCF_008369065.1 Streptomyces apricus
GGGGTGGGCCGGGCGCTGCTCCGGGCCGCCGTCGCGGAGGCCCGCCGCCGGGGCGCGCGGCGGATCACCCTGCGCGTCCTGGGCCACAACACCCCGGCCCGCAGGCTCTACGAGTCCGAGGGCTTCGTGGTCGAGGGGATCCAGCCGGAGGAGTTCTACCTGGACGGCGCGTACGTGGACGACGTCCTCATGGGGCGCAGGGTCTGAGAGACCGGCGGACGGGTCGACGGACGGGTCTGCGGGCGGGCCGACGGGCGGGCCGGCCCGCGGGTCAGCTTTCCTGAGGGGACGTCAGCAGCCGCATGCCACCGGTCAGTTCGCGCAGGCAGCGGACCGCGAGCTCGGCGGGGGAGCCGGGGCCTTCGAGGCCCGCGTCCGAGGCGGCCCACGTCYCCAGGGCGATGCGGACGGCGTCCGTCGCGGCCGCGGCGGCGAGCCGGACCTCCAGCGGATCGGCGCCCCCGCCGGCCAGCCGGGCCAGCACCGGGACGAGCCTGTCCTCGGACTCCTGGTTCACCCGGTACCAGACCGCCCGCAGCGCCGGGTCCTCGGCGGCGGCCCGCAGCAGGCCCCGGGTCCAGCGCAGGCCCTCGGCCTTGGCCTCGTGCGGGGCGGTCAGGGTCTCGGTGACGGCCGACTCCAGGGCCCGGGGGAGCGTGGTGCCGGGTCCGGCACCCGCGAGCCGCTCGCGCCAGTGGTCGCCGCCGACCGCGAGCAGCGGGCCGACGGCGTCCTGCTTGTTGCGGAAGTAGCGGTAGAAGGTGCGCAGCGCGACGCCGGCGCGGCCGGCGATCGCCTCGGCCGTGGTGCCGTCGGGGCCGCGCTCGGTGAAGAGTTCGGCGGCGGCGCGGGCGATGTCGAACTGGGTCGCCGCCTTGCGGCGTTCGGTCAGCGACGGGGGCCTGGTCGCTGGGGGCGGCTCGGTGCTCACACGTGAAAGCGTACGTCCAGGATGTTTGGCCCTTGGCCTTGCCGGCGGGGCCGGCAGGGCGAGGGCCGGGGC
>NZ_VDFC01000245.1 GCF_008369065.1 Streptomyces apricus
CGCCGACCGCACCGCACCGGACCGTACGGAACCCCCTCACCCGGGCCCCGCCCGCGGGGACGGAGCGCCCGTACCGCCCGGGGTGTCCGCCCCCTACGAGGGCGCGCCCACGGCGCACCGCACCGGACCGTACGGAACCCCCTCACCCGGGCCCCGCCCGCGGGGACGGAGCGCCCGTACCGCGGGACACGTCCGCCGGACCGGCCGCGGGGCCGGCCGTCGTGAACGGACGGACCGCCCGGCCATGCGGCCGGAACGGCCGCGCCCGCGCCCCGGCCGCTGCCGCAGCGGGACACGTCCGCCGGACCGGCCGCGGGGCCGGCCGTCGTGAACGGACGGCAGACCGCCGTGAACGGGCAGACCGCCATGAACGGGCACGCTTCCGTGAACGGGCACGGCGGCGGCAGCGGACCCACCCCGCTCCCGGTGCGCGGCGCCGGGACGCGGGCCACCCCCGCGGAGGCCGTTCCCGGCATCCGCCCCGACGACCGGCAGGCGGTCGCCGAGCACACGATCGCGCCGCCCACCCCGCGCAACGGCGCGGTGCGCGGCAGCATGAGCCGGCCCCACCTGCCCAAGCGGCGGGCCCAGGAGCACATGGTGCCGGAGCTGCGCGGCGGCCCCGCGCCCCGGCAGGAGTCCGAGTCCCCCGTGGGGCACGACCCCGGCCTGATGGCGGCGTTCCAGCGGGGCATCGGACTCGCCGAGGCCCGGTACCGGGAGGCGGAGCTCGCGGGCGGCCTCCCCGTGGAGCCGGCGTACGCCGAACCGGCCCGTACGGAACCGACCTACACGGAACCGACCTATACCGACCCGGCCCGTACCGAACCGACGTACGCCGAGCCCGCGTACCTGGGCGCCGACCGCACCGCACCGGACCGTACGGAACCCCCTCACCCGGGCCCCGCCCGCGGGGACGGAGCGCCCGTACCGCCCGGGGTGTCCGCCCCCTACGAGGGCGCGCCCACGGCCGGTCACGACCTCACCGCCCGGC
>NZ_VDFC01000246.1 GCF_008369065.1 Streptomyces apricus
GACCGGAACCGCCGCGTCATGTCCTCCGGACCGGCAGGGCCGACGGGACCGGCAGGTCCGGCGGGGCCGATGCGTCGTGGTCCGCTCCCGCGGCGCGGCGCCTACACGCCGAGGCGCCCCGCCTGCCCGGCGGCGCCGGCGGTCGGTCCGTGCCGCGCCCGCCGAGTCGCCCCCACCCGTCCGGAGGACATGACGCGGCGGTTCCGGTCGCCGCGCCATGCCCGACGCGGTCGGGTACCCCTGTGGACGCGGGTCACGCAGGAAGCCTCCCGCGGCGCGGAATGCCCGGCACCCTCACGGGTATTGACCAGCCCATGACGGATGACACCAGCCAGGAAGCCCTCCAGGACACCCTGCTCCAGCTCCTCTCCGAGTACGACGGCGGCGTGCTGACGACCCTCAAGCGCGACGGCCGCCCGCAGCTGTCGAACGTCAACCACGCCTACTACCCGGCCGAACGGATCGTGCGCGTGTCGCTCACCGACGGCCGCGCCAAGACGCGCAACCTGCGCCGGGACCCGCGGGCCTCGTACCACGTGACCAGCGCGGACCGCTGGGCCTACATCGTCGTCGAGGGCGTCGCCGACCTGTCGCCGGTGGCCCGCGACCCCGGTGACGAGACCGTGGAGGAGCTGATCCGGCTCTACCGGGACGTCCAGGGCGAGCACCCCGACTGGGACGACTACCGGGCCGCCATGGTCCGCGACGGCCGGCTCGTGCTGCGGCTGCGGGTGGAGCGCGCGTACGGCATCCCCCTCGCCCGCTGAGCCGTCCCGCCGACGCCGTCCCCGCACCGCCTCTTCGGCAACCGTTGTTTTTGGTCTGTACCTGATGAGGGACAGCCGCTAGGCTCTGCCCCGCATTCATTGAGAGCGCTCTCACCGTTCAGCTGTTCCGCCCCCACCTTGCTGGAACAACGAAGGGCTACCGCCTTGAGACGCACCACGCACCTGAGCACCGGCCTGGCCTCCCTCCTGCTGATCGGCGC
>NZ_VDFC01000247.1 GCF_008369065.1 Streptomyces apricus
GCCCCGCTCGCGTCCGAGTCGGCGAAGGCCTGGGAGCTGTACAGGGACAGGATGCTCGTAGCGGCGGCGGCCACGACCATCCCCTTGCTCAGGGTCTGGCGCACTCTCGTTGTCCTTCTGCTCGTAGAAGTGGGAAAAGCCGGCCTTGGCACCGGAAAACGGTCCAAGGCCGGCCTGGTTCAGCCGTACGGCCGATGCGCTACGACGTCAGTCGTTGACGCACTTGTTGCCGAACGCCGGGTTCAGCAGGCCGATCACGTCGACGGTGTTGCCGCACGCGTTGACCGGCACGTCGACCGGGGCCTGGGCGGCGTTGCCGGCGGCGGCACCGGGCGAACCCTGCGCGACCCCGTGCGCGGCGGAGCCGTCGTGGTGGCCACCGGAACCCGCGTGGTGACCGGAGCCGTGACCCTGCTGACCGGAGCCGTGCCCGTGCTGACCGGGACCGGGACCGTGGTGACCGGAGCCGCCGCCGTGGTGCGCGCCGTCGCCGTGGTCCGAGCCGTGGCCGTGGTGCGCGCCCTGGCCGGACGGGGCCCCGTGGCCGGAGGAGGCCCCGTGGTGGGAGGCGTCCGGCTTGCGGTGCTTGCCCGCGGAGGTGTCGCAGGAGTTGCCGAAGGCCGGGTTGAGGGCGGCGACCACGTCCGCGGAGTTGCCGCACGCGTTCACCGGCACGTCCAGCGGGGCCTGCACGTTGTTGCCGGACAGCACACCGGGCGAGTCCGCCGCCGCCCCGCTCGCGTCCGAGTCGGCGAAGGCCTGGGAGCTGTACAGGGACAGGATGCTCGTAGCGGCGGCGGCCACGACCATCCCCTTGCTCAGGGTCTGGCGCACTCTCGTTGTCCTTCTGCTCGTAGAAGTGGGAAAAGCCGGCCTTGGCACCGGAAAACGGTCCAAGGCCGGCCTGGTTCAGCCGTACGGCCGATGCGCTACGACGTCAGTCGTTGACGCACTTGTTGCCGAACGCCGGGTTCAGCAG
>NZ_VDFC01000248.1 GCF_008369065.1 Streptomyces apricus
GAGATGGGGATGGGGATGGGATCCGGTCCCCACTACCCCGGGATCACCGACGGAACCGTCCACCACCACGGCACCCACGTACGGGACAATCGCACACGTGCCGGAGTACGCCTCGATCACCACCCTCGACGCCCTCCTCGACGACCTGCGGGTCGGCGAGGCGCGGCGGCGCCAGCTCACCATGGTCCGCGGGGAGCTGCACCGGGCCCTGGACCGCGGCGGACTGCCGGTGGGCGCCCGGCGCAGCCTGCGCCGCCTCCTGGAGAAGGAGGCGCTGACCACCTACCTGCGCCTCGCCGAGTCCGGGGCATTGCGCGAGCGCGAGGTCGCCGGTGGCCGTCCGCCCACCTCGCAGGCCACCAACGCGGCCCGGCACCGCTGCCTGCACCTGCTGCGCGCCGCGCACGGGCTGCCCCCGCTGCACCTGGGCGGCGCGGGTCGCACACCGCCTCGCCCCACCCCCGACCACGGCACCCTCACCGCCCTGCGCCGCCGCCTCGACCAGGACCTCGCCACCGCGATGTCGCCGGGGCACACGCGGCTCACCGCGCTCCTGGCCCTGGTCCTGGACGCGGCTCCGCGCGCCGGAGAACTCACCGCCCTGCGCCTGTCCCACCTCACCCCCGACCGTACGGCGGTGTTCATCCAGCGGCGCCCCCAGAACGGCGGCGACAAGGKGGACGACGTCTGGTGCGCCCTCTCCCCCCTCACCCGGGCCGCGCTGGAACGCTGGCTCGCGGTCCGCGGCCCGCTGGTCGAACGCGCCCACGGCACCAGCCGGCTGTGGGTGAGCCTGTTCGTCAACCACGACGGCACCCTCCACCAGCACGGCCGGGCCGTCCTGCGCCCGCCCGGTCTGCCGCTGGAGGAGAAGGGCCTGCTCATCAGCTACCGCACCGGCCGGGCCCGTTACGACCTGACCACCCTGCTGCCGCCCAAACTAGAGCAACTGCGGCGTGCGGTCCGCGACCAGACCCC
>NZ_VDFC01000249.1 GCF_008369065.1 Streptomyces apricus
GGGGCCTCCCTGTGCTCGTCGCGAGCAACGGCCTCGGTGGGCTCGGTCGCGGAAGGGGTCTCGGCGCGGGCGGTCCTCGACCGGCCGGCGCGGCGAGTGGGCTCGGCGGCGGCCTCGACGGGCGCCGCCTCGGTGCTCTCGGCGGCCTCGGCGCGCTCCGTGCTCTCGGTGCTGCCGGTGCTCTCGGTGCTGCCGGTCTCCGCCTGCGGCGCACCGGCGGGCGCGGTGGCGCGCCGCGTCGCACGACGGCGCGCACGCGGGGCGGGGGCGGCCTCGACCTCGGGCTCAGCCTCAGCGGCCGGGGCCTCGACGACCTGCTCAGGCTCGGGCGCGGCTTCCTCGGCGGGCGCCTGGACCGTCTCGGCCTCGGCAGCCTGGGGCGCACCGGAGGGAGCGGTCGCCCGGCGCGTCGCACGACGGCGCGCACGCGGGGCGGGGGCGGCCTCGACCTCGGGCTCAGCCTCAGCGGCCGGGGCCTCGACGACCTGCTCAGGCTCGGGCGCGGCCTCCTCAGCAGGCGCCTGGACCGTCTCGGCCTCAGCAGCCTGCGGCGCACCAGAAGGAGCGGTCGCCCGGCGCGTCGCACGRCGACGCGCACGCGGAGCAGGAGCGGCCTCGACCTCGGGCTCAGCCTCAGCGGCGGGGGCCTCGGCGGTCTCGTCGTTCTGCACGACGGCGGCGGTAGTGGACGTGACAGCGTCCGCCGGGGCCGGGTCGGCCGGGGCAGTGTCCTGCGGCGCGCCCGCGGGAGCGGACGCACGGCGGGTGGCGCGGCGGCGGGCACGCGGGGCGGGGGCGGACTCGGCAGGCGCCTCGGCGGGCGTCCCGGCCTCTGCCGCGGTCTCCGCGGCCGTCGCTTCCAGGTCCTGCGGCGTCTCGTCCGCGGCGGGGTCGGCGGTGGCCGGTATGGCCGGCGCCGTGGTCTCCGTCACGGCTGCGCCCTCGGCGTTCGCCGAGGG
>NZ_VDFC01000025.1:0-19789 GCF_008369065.1 Streptomyces apricus
GGCACGCGGGGCACGCGCACGGTGTCGCCGCGGACGCRGACCGGCGCTGGCTCGCGATCGCGCTGACCCTGATCGCCTCGTTCATGGCGATCGAGGTCGTCATCGGCGTCGTCGCCCGCTCGCTCGCCCTGATCTCCGACGCCGCGCACATGCTCACCGACGCGGTGTCCATCGTGCTGGCGCTGATCGCGATGCGGCTGGCCGAGCGTCCGGCGCGCGGCGGTTTCACGTACGGCCTGAAGCGGGCCGAGATCCTCTCCGCCCAGGCGAACGGCCTGACCCTGCTGCTGCTCGGCGCCTGGCTGGCGTACGAGGCGGTGCGGCGGCTGTTCGAGCCGCCCGAGGTGGCGGGCGGGCTGATGTTCTACACGGCCCTGGCGGGCATCGCGGTGAACGTGGCGGCGGCCTGGTGCATCTCGAAGGCCAACCGCACCTCCCTGAACGTCGAGGGCGCCTACCAGCACATCCTCAACGACCTGTTCGCGTTCGTCGGGACCGCGGTCGCCGGCCTCGTGGTGCTGCTGACCGGCTTCGCCCGGGCCGACGCGATCGCCACGCTGGTCGTGGTCGCGCTGATGTTCAAGGCCGGCTACGGGCTCGTACGGGAGTCGGGGCGGATCTTCCTGGAGGCGGCGCCCGCGCACCTGGACCCGGACGCCATCGGGGACCGGCTCGCCGCGCACTCCTCGGTCGCCGAGGTGCACGACCTGCACGTGTGGACGATCACCTCGGGGCAGCCCGCGCTGTCCGCGCACGTCCTGGTCGAGCCGGTGGCGGACTGCCACACGGTCCGCCTGGACCTGGAGAAGGTCCTGCAGTGCGACTACGAGATCGGCCACACCACGCTCCAGGTCGACCACGCCCCGGCGACCGTCCTGGAGGTCCGCACCGGCTCCGGTCCCGGCTCCGGTCCCGGCTCCGGCGGCGGCCACTGCGAGGGGGCGCACGGCCCGGTCCACCGCGACGAACCGCACCTGCACTGAACCGCGGCCGCGCTCACGCCGGTCGGCGGTCCGCGGTCGCGCCGGCCGGCTTCGCCGAGGGCTGAACGCGGCGGGGTGCCCGGAACCGGGCGCGCTTCCTAGGGTGGAGGGGTGAGCAGCCACGCGTCCGACCGCGCCCGCGTCATTCCCCTGCGACCCGTTCCGGCGGAACCGGCCGAACCCCCACGGGTGGCCGAGGAGCCGGCGCCCCGCGAGCCGTTGTGGCGGGACGTCGTGGGAGACGTGCTGCGGCGCGAGCGGCTGGCCCAGGAGCGGACGCTGAAGGACGTCGCCGACGCGGCGCGCATCTCGATGCCGTACCTCTCCGAGCTGGAGCGCGGCCGCAAGGAGGCCTCGTCCGAGGTCCTCGCGGCCGCCGCCCACGCGCTCGGCCTCGGCCTCGCCGACCTGCTGGCCCTCACGCACCGCCGCCTCGTGCGCCAGGCGCAGCCGCGCCCGCTGCGCCCGCGCACCGCGCCGCACCGCACGGAGGCGAGCGTCCGGCCGGGCCCCGTCCTGCTCGCCGCCTGACCCGCCCGGCGACCGCGCCGCCTCCTGAACCCGGGGGCCGTCCCTCTCAGGCGGCGGCCGTCAGGCGCCGGCCCAGCACCTCGTCGGCGAGGCCGTACGCCACCGCTTCCCGCGCGGTGAAGACCTTGTCGCGGTCCATGTCGGCGCGCAGCGTCTCGACGGAGTGGTGGGTGTGCAGGGACAGCACCTCCTCGACCTGCGAGCGGATCCGCAGCATCTCCTCGGCCTGCAGGGTCAGGTCGGAGACGGTGCCCTGCGCCCCGCCGCTCGCGGGCTGTCCGAGGAGCACCCGCGCGTGTTCCAGGATGAAGCGGCGCCCGGGGTCTCCCCCGGCCAGCAGCACCGCCGCCGTGGAGGCGGCCTGTCCGACGCAGAACGTCGAGATGGGCGCGCCGACGAAGCTCATCGTGTCGTAGATCGCCATGAGCGAGGTGAAGGAGCCGCCGGGCGAGTTGAGATAGATCGCGATCTCCTGCTCGGGGGCCGCCGACTCCAGGTGGAGCAGCTGGGCGATGACGACGTTGGCCACGCCGTCGTCGATCTCGGTGCCGAGGAAGATGATCCGCTCGGACAGCAGCCGGCTGTAGATGTCGTACGCGCGCTCGCCCTGCGGGGTGCGCTCGACGACGTTGGGGATCGTGTACTGGCTCATGTCAGAGTCCCATCCGTCGCTTGGAGGCCGCCGGGCGTACGTCGTCGAGGGCGTCGACAACCCGGTCGACCATGCCGTACTCCCGTGCCTGTTCGGCCGTGAACCAGCGGTCGCGGTCGCCGTCGCGGGAGACGGTCTCCGCGCTCTGGCCGGTGTGCTCGGCGGTGATGCGCTCGATGGTCTCCTTGGTGAACCGGAGGTTGTCGGCCTGGATGGCGATGTCGGCGGTCGTCCCGCCGATGCCGGCCGACGGCTGGTGCATCATGATGCGCGCGTTCGGCAGCGAGTAGCGCTTGCCCGGGGCGCCGACGGTGAGCAGGAACTGCCCCATGCTGGCGGCGAACCCCATGGCCAGGGTCGACACGTCGTTGGGGATGAGCCGCATGGTGTCGTAGATGGCGAGGCCCGCGTGGACCGATCCGCCGGGGCTGTTGATGTAGAGGCCGATGTCGGTGCGTGGGTCCTCCGCCGACAGCAGGAGCAGCTGCGCGCAGATCCGGTTCGCGGAGACCTCGTCGACCTGGGTGCCGAGGAAGATGATGCGCTGGTTGAGGAGCTGGGCGGCGAGGTGGTCGTCGAAGCGGGACGGTGGGGTGTCCCCGTCCTCGGCCCGCGGCGCGCGGGCCGGAGCCCGTCCGGAGCCGAGGCCGGAGTCCAGTCCGGTGCTGATGAGTGCCATCGATCCTCCTGGTGGTGACGCGGCCGGGTGCGCCGCGGTGTCCCCACCCTCGGCCCGCCGGCGGCGGCGCGGAAGGAATCTCGGCCCGCAGCAGATTCGCCGACAGCAGAGCGGGCCCGCGGCCGGTGTCCCGGACCGGGACCCGGGACCGGTGCCCTGGACAGGAACTCGGGCCGGAGTCCTAGACCGTCACCACCAGCGAGAACTCGTACAGGTCGCCCCGGCACAGCGACTCCCCGTACTCCACGACGTGCCCCGTCCCGTCGTACGCGGTGCGGCGCACCAGCAGCGCGGCGGAGCCCTCCTTGACGCCGAGCAGCCGTGCCTGGCGGCCGGTCACGTTGACCGCGCGGATCTGCTGGGTGGCGCGCGCCACCCGGACGCCGTGGGTGACTTCCAGGGCCTCGGAGAGCGAGCCCGTGAGGAGCGACTCGTCCAGGTCCGGGAACCGCTCGGCGGAGAGGTAGACCGTCTCGACGCAGATGGGGAAGTCGTCGCCCAGGCGCAGCCGTTCGATGCGGTGCAGGGGTGTGCCGGGGTCGACGCCCAGGGCCGTGGAGTGGTGCAGGTCCGCCTCGACGCGCTGGGCGGACAGCAGTTCGGCGCTGGGCCGGTAGCCGCGCGAGCGCAGGTCCTCGGAGAACGAGGTGAGCGTCGACGTCTTGGTGATCCTGGGGTGCGAGACGAACGTGCCGACGCCCCGCACGCTGCGTACGAGACCGTCCTCGCGCAGCGCCTGGAGCGCGCGCCGGGCGGTCGCCCGGCTGACGTCGTACCGCTCGGCGAGCTGCCGTTCGGTGGGCAGCGCCTCGTCGGGGCGCATCCCGGCGATGTCGGCCTGGAGCCGCCGCCGCAGCGCCTCGTGCTTGTAGGAATCCGCCGGGCCGTCGTCCGAACGCCTGTCCTCGACCGTCACATCCACTCCGCGGGTCGCGCCTGTCCGCTACCGCCGCAGGACGCGGTAGCGGGGCATCAGCGTACGCACCACGTCCAGGGTCGCCGCGGCGGTGTCCGGTCCCGGCGGCGTCGTCGCGCCCCGGTCGGCGACCCACCGCTCCTCCTGGGCGAGCAGCGACGCCTCGAACTCCTCGGCGGGGTAGGGGGATCCGGTCTCCAGCGCCCGGGCCACGTGCTCGTACCAGCTGCGCCAGCGGGGCAGGTGAAAGGTGCGGACCAGGCCGGCCCAGTGGCGGCCGGAGTAGTCGTGCAGCTCGCTGCGGGTGTGGCCCCAGAGGGTGAGCAGGCGCCGTGCGTTGCCCTCGTACAGGTCGGCGTCGGCGGGCGTGGTGGCCCAGGCGCGGGCGTCGGCGAGCCAGGTGTCGAGCCGGTACTCGGGGCGGGTGGCGAGGAGGTCGTCCAGGTCCCCGATGGTGTCGAGCAGTTCGCCGGCGGCGCGGTGGAAGCGGTCGGCGTCCCGGGCGACGGCCGCGTCGGCCGCCCGCCACTGGTGGGCGCACGCCGCGTGGGTGAGCAGCTGCGCGGTGACGTCGCACAGGTCGCGGCCGAGCGGTCCCGCGCTGTCCTCCTTCGCCGCCTCGCCGGCCAGCAGCGTCCACGCCTCGGCCAGGCCGGCCGGCGGGTCGGGGGACGGCGGGTCGGCCAGGTGCACCGGCAGTTCGTGGCGCAGGTCGCCCGCCAGGGTGGGCCGGCCGATGACGACCGAGCCCGGCGGTCCGGGCCCTTCCGAGGCGTACACAGCGGTGTGCAGCAGTTCCCAGGCGCGCAGCAGCGCGGGGGTGGTGCGGCCGTAGCGGGCGCGGGTCCAGGTCTCCAGCCAGGCGGGCACGTCGTCGACGGCGCCCTGCCAGGCGACGTCCGCGAGCAGTTCGTACAGGACGGGGTCGCTGCCGAAGGCCTCCGTGCTCGTGCCGGTCCCGGCCAGTGATCCGCCGTGCGGGTCGGCGCCCGCGCGGGCGGCGCCGGTCGCGATCTCGTCCAGTTTCCCGTACAGGCCGGGCCGTCCGCCGAGGTTGTGCAGCATGCACCACACCCAGGGCTTGCCGCGGTGGCCGTCGGTGCTCCGCCAGACCGGCCGGTGCTCGGCCCACAGGTCCAGGACCAGCATGCCGTCGTCCGGGATGGCATCGAGGAAGGCCCGGGTGCGCGGCGGGGTCCAGTAGCGGGAGCGGTAGGAGAAGGGCCAGGCCTGGAGGACCCAGGTGGCCCGTTCGTCGACCGCGGTCATGGCCCCGTGCACCGCCCGTGCGACCGCGGCCAGTTCGGCGGGCTCGTCCACCGGGGGCGTCGTCTCGATGAAGGGGTCCGCGGCGTAGAGGTGGTCGGTGCCGAACAGCCGGGTCTGCTCGGTCAGCAGGGTGGTGCCGAACTCCTGGAAGAGCGCATCGCGGGGGTCCAGCATGCCGACCTCGAAGTCCCACCAGGGCAGGGTCGTCGCGCGGGCGCCCCGGGCCGCGACGAGCTCGCGGGGGACGTGCCCGGAGAAGCCCTGGAGGACGGGCCGCATGCCGAGGGCCCGTTCCCGGTCCAGGATGCGCCGGCCGAGGTCCGCGTGGGCGTCGATCCAGCTCCGGGGCAGCGGGCCGGCCCAGCCGTCGAGCGAGGCGAGCCAGTTCCACGGCAGGTAGGCCGGTCCGCCGAGGAAGCGCCGGGCGGCCTCGTCGTCGAGGCCGGTGGCCAGGAGCGCCCGGTGCCATGCCGCTTCGAGGCCGGTCATGGCCAGGGGCGTGGTCACCCCGTGCAGGGCCATCCAGTCGATGTGGCGCTCCCAGCGCGCCCAGTCCCAGAAGGCCGTGGTGTAGCCGAAGGTGCAGACGTTGAAGTGGTAGCGGTGACGGTACGGGGAGGTCGTGCGGGCGGTCGTGCCGGTGCGCGGCAGCCGGTGCGGGAGGCGGGGCACGGGGGCGTCCCAGGTGATCTGCGTCCCGCAGGCGGTCCGCAGGTACCGGCGCAGCGCCGAGGCGACCGCGACACCGCTGGAGCCGCGCAGGGTCACCCCGTCCGGCCCGGAGTCGATCTCGTACCAGTCGCATTCCCCCGCGGCCGGGACCACCTCGGCGGTGAACTCCGCGGCCCGGTCCCCGAGGAGGCGTCCGAGCAGCTGCTGCGCGGCCGCGCTGCGCGCGTCCGGTTCCCCGGGAGGCGACATCGTCCGGACCACCCCTGTCGACTGTGGTACGTACCACGGAACCCAAGAAGCTAGACCTGCCTCGCGCGGCGGTCAAGCAAGTCGACCGGATCGAGCCGTTGTCGCCCGCGGGGCTGGGCATCCCCCGACCGCGCTGGTACGGTCCACAGCCACCCAGCGGCTCCGTCCGACACCCAGGTGGTCTCGACACGATGAACGCCGATCTCGCCTACTTCGCCGCGCTCCAGGAGCACCTGGGCGCGCTGGCCACCGCCGAGCGGCCCGCGATCGAGCGCGCCGCCCGGGCGGTCGCGGACAGCGTCGCCGCCGGGGGCGTCGTCCACTACTTCGGCAGCGGCCACTCCCAGCTCGTCGCCGTCGAACCGCTGCAGCGCGCCGGGGGGCTCGCGCCGGTGAACGTGATCGCCGACCCGGCGCTCTCCCCCGCGGCCCCGCGCCGGGCCGGCGCGGCCGAGCGCGTCAGCGGCTACGCGGCGGCGATCCTGCGCACCGCGGACATCAGGGCGGGCGAGGTGGTGGTGGTGATCTCCAACTCCGGGATCAACGCCGTCCCCGTCGAATTCGCCCTGGGCGCACGGGAGACGGGCGCGACCGTCGTCGCCGTCACCAGCCGGGCCCATTCGCTGGCCGCCGCGTCCCGGCACGCCGGCGGACAGCGCCTGCTCGACGTCGCGGACATCGTCATCGACACCCACGGCGGCCCCGGCGACACGGTGGTGCCGCTGGGCGGCCTGGCCGTGGGGGCCCTGTCCACGGTGCTGGGGGCGGCCCTCGTCAACGCGCTGACCTGCCGGGCGGCCCAGCTGCTGGCCGAGCACCACGGGCAGGTACCGCCGTTGATCGTCAGCCAGAACACCGACGCCGACGCCGAACACCGCAACAGCGCGTTGCTGGAACGGTTCCGGGATCGTTGCCCGAGAGGCTGACACCTGCGGGGCCGGCCATCGATCCGACCGACGAGACCACGCCAGGAGGCCGATGATGGACCGCACGCACCGGGTGCGCCGTCGCGTCGCCGCGACGGCCTGCGCCCTCGCCCTCGTGCTCCCGCTCGCCGCGTGCGAGGCGCTCACCCCGGGCAGCGCGACGGCGGTGCCGGGCCCCACCGCCGTGCCGTCGTCGACGGCCGTGCCGGACGGGGACGTCACCCTGCGGCTGCAGTTCGCGGACGCGCCCCTGATGGTCGACGCGCTGATCGCCGCGTTCGAGAAGGGGCATCCCGGCATCGACGTCGAGCCGCAGTACAAGTCGTTCTCGGACTACGTCCAGAACCTCCGGCTGACGATGACCTCCGACACCGCCCCCGACATCGCGCAATACGCGGTCGGCATGACCGATCTTGCGGCGGACGGGCACGTCCTGGACCTGGCGCCGTGGCGGGAGGCGTACGGCTGGGACGAGGCCGTCCCGCCGGTCAGCCTGGACCAGCTCACCGGGGGCCGGACCAGCGAGGCGACCGGCGGGCGGGCCCTGTTCGGGGTGCCGGCGGGCCTGTCGATGACGGGCATCTACTACAACAAGGAGCTCGCCCGGCGGGCCGGGATCGAGGCCCCGCCGAAGACACTGGCGGAGTTCGAGGAGCAGCTCGCCGCGGCCGAGGACGCGGGGCTGACCCCGCTGGGCGTCGGCGCGCTCGACTCCGGCGGCCTGCACCTGTGGGCGGCCCTGCTCAACCAGCTGATGCCCACCGACGCGTACTGGGACTGGGTGAACGGCAAGAAGGGCGCCACGATGGAGAACCCGGCGGCCATCGAGGCCAGCGAGCTGATCGTCGAGTGGGGCCGCAAGGGGTACTACAACGAGTCCGCGAACGGCACCGCGCAGGTCGACTCGACCGCGCAGTTCGCCAAGGGCGACAGCGTCTTCCTGATCAACGGCAACTGGGCGGCCGGGCAGCTGGCCACCGCCATGGGGGACCGCGTCGGCTTCTTCCCGATGCCCGGCGAGAAGGCGGACTCCCCCACGGTGGCCTCGGGGTTCAGCGTCTCGTACGCCGTGTCGTCGCTGAGCCGGCACCCGGAGGCGGCGGGCGTGTTCCTCGACTTCCTGACCTCCCCCGAGGCGGGCCAGATCATCAGCGACAACGGCTTCCTGCCGCCCAACCCCGACGCCGTGAAGAAGCCCACGGGCGTGCTCGCGGACATCGCGGACGGCCACCGGCGGGCCGTCGCCGACGACGGGATCACCACCTTCCCCGACTTCGCCGCGCCCGCCATGCTCGACCGGCTGCGCTCCGGCGTCCAGAAGCTCATCGCGGACCGCGTCACGCCCGCGGACTACCTCGACTCACTGCAGGACGAGTGGGAGGACCACCATGGCGAGTAGGCCACCGGTCGTGGAGGGCGCACCGCGGTCCCGGGAGCGGCGGGTGCGCGGGCGCAGCAGGTGGCGCGGGTACGTGTACGTCCTGCCCGCCCTCGCCGTGTACCTCGTCTTCGCGGTGCTGCCCGCCCTGCACACCGCGTACCTGTCGCTGTTCGAGTGGGACGGGGTCACGCTCGGCGACTGGGTGGGCCTGGACAACTACGCGGAGATCTTCCAGGACCCGATCCTGCGCCGCTCGGTGGTCAACGCCCTGGTCCTGGTGGTGTTCTTCTCCTTCGTGCCGATCGTGCTGGGGCTGCTGTCGACCGGGCTGCTGGCCCGCCACCGGCGGCCCGGCATGGGCGCGTACCGCTTCCTGTTCATGCTGCCGCAGGTCGTGCCGCTGGTCGCGGTCGGCGTGACCTGGCGCTGGCTGTACGGGGACGACGGGGTGGTCAACCAGGCGCTGCGGGCGGTCGGGCTGGACGGTGCGGCCCGTGCCTGGCTGGGCGACTTCGACGCCGCGCTGGTCGCGGTGGGGCTGGTGGGCACCTGGGTGCTGAGCGGACTGTGCATGATGCTCTTCCTCAGCGGGGTGCAGAAGGTGGACCCGAGCCTGTACGAGGCGGCGCGGATCGACGGCGCGGGCCCGGTCCGGGAGTTCACCGCGGTGACGCTGCCGCATCTGCGCGGTGAGCTCGCCGTCGCCATGACCGTCACGACGGTGGCCGCGCTGGCCAGCTTCGACATCGTGTACGTGACGACGAACGGCGGGCCGGGCGAGCAGACGACGGTCCCCGGCCTGCTGGTGTACCGGCTGGCGTTCTCCGAGGGGAAGGTGGGGCTCGCCGCGGCCCTGGCCGTCGTCCTGGGCTGCCTGATACTCGCGATCGTGTACCTCATCAACCGTCTGTCGAGGTCGGAGTCATGAACACCGTCGCGCGCTCGGAACGCTGGTCCGGCTACGCCCTGCTGACCGTCATGGCGATCGTCGTCGTCATCCCGTTCCTCAGTGTCTTCCTCGCCTCGCTCCAGCCGGCGGGCACCCCGGTGGTCGGGCTGACCTGGCCGGAGCGGTGGAGCTGGGACAACTACGAGACGGCGTGGTCGGTGGCCGGCTTCTCCGACCTGATCCGGCACAGCCTCGTCATCGCGGTCGGGGTGGTCCCCGCCTGTCTGGTCCTCGCGGCGCTCGCGGGGTACGCGCTGGGCACCATGAGGCTCCCCGGCGGCAACGCGACGGCGGCGTTCTTCGTCGCCGGCCTCACCATCCCGGTGGAGCTGATCGTGGTGCCCCTCTACTTCGACCTGCGCACCGTCGGCCTGACCAACTCCTACCTGGGTGTGATCCTGGTGGAGATCGCGCTGTTCATGCCGTTCAGCGTGTTCTGGATGCGTACGCACTTCCGGTCGACGCCGATGTCGCTGGTGGAGGCGGCCCGGATCGACGGGGCCTCGTCGGGCACGATCCTGGTGCGGATCCTGCTCCCGCTGGCGCGCCCGTCCCTGATGACGCTCGGCCTGCTGGTGTTCATGTGGTCGTGGAACCAGTTCCTGCTGGTGCTGGTCCTCATCCAGGACACCACCAAGCACACCGCGCCCGCGGGCCTGGGCTTCTTCGTGGGCCAGAACAGCACGGACATCCCCACCCTGGCGGCGGGGACGATCATCGTGATGCTGCCGATCCTGATCCTGTTCGTCGTCTTCCAGCGCAGTTTCCTCGCGGGCCTGCTGCAGGGTGCGACGAAAGGCTGACAAGCGGGCGTGAAGAGGAGGACGGGGCCGCGCCGGGCGGCCCCGGAGGGTGGTCAGGCGGCCTGTGAGGAGTCCGTGTGCGCCTGGGGGCGCGGCGCGGCCGACGCCCATTCCAGGACGAGCCGTTGGTACTCCCGCCGCTGTTCACCGCTCAGCGTTCCGCCGGCCCGGAGCCACAGGGCCCGGATCTCGTCATTGACTTCGGCGGCTGATCGTTGCGTGGCTCCTGGCGCACGACGGTGAGTGGTGGACATACCGTGAATCATACGGGGCTCTGCGTGAAGACCATGTGAGTGAAGACTGTGATACTTACCGCCTTTCGGCCCGGTCACAGGCCTCATGCCGCCGCACGGCCGCCCCGGCCTTGCCCCCAGGACCAGCACCTGGACGGCAGGGAGTGGGCGCGGCAGGGCGGCGTCCGACTGGACATCCCGGACTTCGGGGACGCCCCGGAGGCGTGACGTCCCCGGGGCGTGGCGTCCCGTTCCCGGTCCGGCCGTTCCCGGGGACGGCCGGATCAGGTGCCCGGCTTGCGGCCGTACACGTACACGTCGTCGTTCTTCTTCAGGAGCGACCAGTACTTCTTGGCGTCCGTCTTCGTCATGTTGACGCAGCCGTGCGAGCCCGGCGGGTTCCACATGCTGACGCCGACCGAGTGGAAGGCCTGGCCGCCGTCGAAGAACTGGCTGTAGGGCATCGGCACGTCGTAGATGGTCGAGACGTGGTCGATGTTGCGCCAGTAGATCTTCTTCAGGCCGGTACGGGTCTCGTAGCCGTCGCGGCCCGTGCGCACCGGCACCGGCCCGTACACGAGGTTCGCGCCGTCCTGGATCCAGCTGAGCTGCAGCGTCAGGTTCACGCAGGCGATGCGGCCCTTGTTGACCGGGCACTTGCCGGCGGCGTTGGGCTTGTTGCCGACGGCCTTCTGCTTGGTCATGAGATCCATCACGCCCCAGGTGACGGAGCCCGCGTAGCCGATGTTCGGGGTGATGCCGTGCTTGGTCTGGAAGGCCTTGATCGCCTTGCAGTCGGCTGCGGACTGCCTGCCGTCCACGGGCCGGCCGAGGAACTTCTCGACCTGCTTCTGGTACGGGCCGGCCGAGGTGGTGCAGCTCGCCGCCTGGGCCGGTGCCGCACCCAGTGCGAAGGTCAGCGGTGTCACCAGCGCGGTGACCCCCAGTGCGACGGCTGTCCGTCTGCGTGTGTCCCCCATGGTCGGGCCTTCCCTTTCAGGTTCCTCTTCGATCCGGTCGCACCGGTCGATCCGTGCCCACTAGACCCGCGCGGGAGGGCAGGGGTTGTGGGGTCGGACGGGCTGAGACGAAACAGTGACATGATCTTGTACGCGTCCCCGCGGCGGCTCACGCGGGTCGCGGCCCCCTCTCCGGTCCCCGGGGCCAGTTCTCCGCGATTGGCCCCTGATTCCGCCGGGCCCGCCCCCTTACGCTGCCGCCATGCATCCCCTGCTCGCCGACGATCTCTCCCGGCTCCCCGAACTCCTGCAGTCCGCGCGTGACTTCGCCGCCCGCGAGGTGTCGGGGCTGGACGCCAGGCCCGTCGTCGCGCCCGGCGGTGCCCCCGCCGCCCGGCCGCTCCCGGACCGCGGAGCCGGCGCCGAGGGCGCCCTCGCGCGCTTCGCCGAGCGGTGGGCACCCGGCTTCTCCGCCTCCGCCGGGCCCCGCTACCTCGGCTTCGTGACCGGTGGCGCCACCCCGGCCGCCGTCACCGGGGACTGGCTGACCAGCGCCTACGACCAGAACGCCGCCGGCGGGGACGCCTCCTCGGCGGCCGCCCTCGAACGGGAGACGCTGGGCTGGCTGCGGGAGCTGTTCGGGCTGGGCGACGCGCACAGCGGCGCCTTCGTGACGGGTGCGACCGTCTCGAACACCGTCGGGCTGGCCCTGGCGCGCGAATGGCTGGGCGAACGCCGGGGGGTCCGGGTGTCCGAGGCGGGCGTCGCGGCGCTCGGCCCCGTCGAGGTGCTCTCCGGCAGCCCGCACTCCAGCATCCCCAAGGCGCTGTCCGTCCTCGGCATCGGCCGCGACCGGCTGCGCACGGTGCCGGTGCTGCCCGGCCGGGAGGCCGTCGACGTGGCACGACTGGCCGAGGCGCTCGAAGCGCTGGACGGGCGCCCGGCCGTCGTCGTGGCCAACGCGGGGACGGTGAACACGGTCGACTTCGACGACCTGCGGGCGATCGCGGACCTCAAGGAGCGGTACGGCTTCTGGCTGCACGTGGACGCCGCCTTCGGCGGTTTCGCCGCGCTGTCCCCCGCGTACGCGCACCTCACCGACGGGATCGACGCCGCCGACTCGGTCTGCGTCGACCTCCACAAGTGGCTCAACGTCCCCTACGACGCGGCCGTGCAGTTCACCCGCCACCAGGACCTCCAGGTGCGGGTCTTCCACAACGCGTCGCCGTACCTCGGGCTGCCGGCCGGCGAGCCCGACTTCGTGCACCTGACGCCCGAGAACTCACGCAGGCTGCGGGCGCTCCCGGCCTGGTTCTCGCTGGCCGCGTACGGCCGCGAGGGGCACCGCGAGATCGTCGAGCGGAACGTGGCGCTGGCCCGGCGGCTCGGCGAGGGGATCGCGGGCGTACCGGAGCTGCGGCTGCTCGCGCCGGTCCGGCTGAACGTCGTCTGCTTCACGCTCGCCGGATCACCGACCCGGGAGCGGGTGCACGCGCTGGGCCGGGCGGTCGCGGACTCCGGCGAGGCCTTCCTGACCCCCACCTCCTACGCGGGGGTGCACGCGCTGCGGGCCGCCTTCAGCAACTGGCGGACGACCGGCAGCGACACGGACCGGGTGCTCGCGGCGGTGGCGCGGGCGGCCGCGTCCCCGCCCCGTGCTCGTGGCCGTGGTGCGCGCTGGTCATGAGTGTCCCCCTCGCTCCGGTGTCCGACGAGTGCCCGACACCCGCAGTGAAGCGCACCTGGCGGAGATCGGCAAAGGCTGCACCGGTGACCGTTGTCATCATCGTTAATACGCACCTGACCTGCGGCGATGGCGAACCGCGGGACCGGTGCGGGATCAGGCGCCGAACAGCTGGGTCCAGTACGTGCCCGCCGGGCCGCCGCCCGCGAAGCCGACGCCCAGATGGGTGAAGGCGGGCTTGAGGATGTTGGCGCGGTGGCCGGGGCTGTCCATCCAGCCCCGCACGACCTCGGCGGGGGAGCGCTGGCCGCAGGCGATGTTCTCGCCGATGGTGCGGCGGGAGCTGCCCGCCGCGGCGGCCCGGTGCCAGGGCTCGCTGCCGTCGGGGGAGGTGTGGGAGTAGAAGGCACGGGCCACCATGTCCGTGCTGTGCGCCTGCGCCGCCCTGGTCAGCAGGGGGTCGTCGGCCAGCGGTGGCAGCCCGGCCGCGGCCCGCTCGGCGTTGGTGAGCGCGAGGACCTCGGCCGCGGTCCGCGCCAGCCCCGCGGGGGTCAGGGGCGCGGCCCACAGCGCCGTCCAGTACGGCGTCCCGGACCGGCCGTCGGTCACGCACGCGACACCGGCCTCGGTGAACGCCGGGTCCTGGACCGTGCGCCGGGTCCGTCCGCCCGAGAGGCAGTACTCCACGAACTCCGCCGCGTCGCGCGGTCCGGAGACCAGGTGCTCGCCGACGGTGAGGTAGGCGTAGCCCCCGGCGGTGACCCGCTGGTGCAGGGAGAGCCCGTCGGCGCCCTCGGAACCGAGGCGCCCGCGCTGCGCCATCCCCGCGGCGTGCGCCCGCGCGACCGCGGTCAGCCGCGCGTCCGGGACGACGGGCGGGGACCCGGCACCGGCCCGGGCGGAGTTCACGAGCCGCAGGAAGCCCTCGGTGACGGGATCGGCGCCGCCCGCCCCCGCCCCCGGAACCGCTGTCGTTGTCACTGCCGTTGCCGTTGCCGTTGCCGTTGCCGTCGTCGGGGTTGCGTTCGCGGGACCGGTTCCGGAGCCGGTGGCGTCCTCGGCGACCTCGATGCCGAAGTCCCGGGCGATCCCGGCCAGCCCGTCGGCGTAGCCCTGGCCCAGCGCGCGCAGCTTCCAGGCGGGGCCGCGGCGGTAGACCTCCGCGAGCAGCAGCACCGTCTCGCGCTCCGGGCGCGGCGGGGCGAAACGGGCCAAGGGGCGGCCGTCCGGGCCGGTGACCAGCAGGATCGGCGCGGGCAGCCGGCCCAGCGGGGTGCCGGGCTCGGCCGGGCTGACGACGACGGTGACACGGCCGGCCCCGGCCCGCAGCGCCGCCGGATCGACCGTGAGGGACTCCCCGGCCAGACGTGCGCCCGGCGCGGCGGGCTGGTTGTAGAACACGAGGTCACCGTCGCCGCGCACCCGGCCGCCGTCGTCCGTGACCACCGCCGACACGTCGAACGGGCCGGGCACCCGGAAGGTCAGGACACCGCCCGGCAGCGCCATGTTGCCACCGGGAACCAACTCGTCCATCGTGCCGCCCGTCGCCGTGCCGGATCACCCTGCGCGCCCCGCGGGGCGTCGACCGTTCAACGCCCCGCGGGTGTGCGCGGGTTCCGGGCACCCGGTGCCCGGTCAGTCGCGGGCGATCCCGGGCGCGATGTCCTCGTACCGCTCCACGGGCGCGGCGACGCGCGCGGAGGCGGCCGGTGCGGCCTTCGCGGGCTTGCCGCAGAACGCCGACTCCAGCGTGCGGGCCATGGTGTTCAGCACGGTCCCGTTGTTCGACGTGTTGGCGAGCGCCGTGACACTGCGCTTGCCGTCCTTCGACGTGAAGGCGTACGTGTAGTAGCCCTGCACGGTGCCCGTGTGGCCGTACACCGAGACCCCGCACGACAGGTCGCGCCGGCGCAGGCCGAGCCCGTACCCCTGCGTGCTGTTGACGGGCACCCACTGCTGCATCTGCGCGAGCTGCGCGGCCGACGTCAGCCTCCCGCGCAGCAGGGCCGAGAAGAAGGTGTCCAGGTCACGGGTGCTGGAGATGATCGCGCCCGCGCTCTGCGCCCACGAGACGGTCTGCTCGGTCGAGTCGGTGAGCGTCCCGTCGGGCACGTCGGGCGGGAGGTACCCCTTGGCGTGCCGCCCGGCGATCGTGGTCCTCGGGTGCACGTAGGAGGTGTCGCGCAGGCCGAGCGGCTTGATGATGCGGCTCTTGTACGCGGACTGCACGGACTTCCCGGTCAGCTTCTCGATCAGCATGCCCGCGACGACGAAGTTGGTGTTGGAGTACGAGTAGGCGGCGCCCGGCGCGTTGCCCAGGGGCTGCTTCAGGGACAGGTCCACCAGTTCCTGGTAGCTGAACACCTTGTTGCGGACGGCCTCGAAGCCCGGGACCGTATCGGCGAACATGTCGTTGGTGTAGTCGTACAGCCCGCTGCGGTGGCTCAGCACGTGGCGCACCGTGATGCGGTCGTCGGGCAGCAGCCCCGGCAGGTAGGTGTTGACGGAGGTGTCCAGGTCGAGCGCGCCCTCGTCGACCAGCTGCAGCAGGACCACCGCGGAGAAGCTCTTGGTGACGCTGCCGACGCGGAAGCGGTCGGCGTTGGCGATGGCCCGTCCGGTGGTCCGGTCCGCGACCCCCTCGGCGACCTCGTGGACCGTGCCGTCGTCGTCGACGCGCGCCATGGCGCCGGGCGCCCCCTGGGTCAGCGCGGTCCGCAGCACCTCGCGCAGCCCCGCCACGTCGGGCGCCGCGAGGTCCTCGGCCGCCCCCGCCCGCACGGAGGCGTCGCCGTCGCCGGCCGGTGCCGCGGTCGCCGTCTGCGCGGGCACGGCCAGGACGGAGAGCAGGACCGCCCCCAGTGCCGCCGTACCCCTGACCGTCATTCCTGAGACCATCTGTGTCGTTCTCCAAGTCGTCGATTCGTCGTCCGCCGAGCGGATCGGGGCACGCGCCGCACCGCGGAGCGCGGTACCGGCACCCTCTTGTACGCACCGCGTGCGCCTGCCGGTTGCACGGGCGGAGGTGAATTCCTGGTGGTCATGATGACGGTCGTGCCGCGGGGCCGGACGGTACGACCTCGGACGACTCGCCCGGGGGCGGCGTGCCGCACGGTGCGGGGCGGGTGCCAGACTGACCCCATGGAAGAGCGCGAATTCAGCAGGTCGGGACAGCACGCATCGGTCGTCGGACTCGGCACCTGGCAACTGGGTGCCGACTGGGGCGACGTGGACGACAAGGACGCGCTGGCGGTCCTGGAGGCCGCCGCGGAGGCGGGGGTGACGTTCTTCGACACCGCCGACGTGTACGGGGACGGGCGCAGCGAGGAGACCATCGCGACGTTCCTGCGCAGCCGGCCCGACCTGCACGTGCTGGTCGCGACCAAGATGGGCCGCCGCGTCGACCAGGTCCCGGAGAACTACGTCCTGGACAACTTCCGTGCCTGGAACGACCGTTCGCGCCGCAACCTCGGCGTCGACCGGATCGACCTGGTGCAGCTGCACTGCCCGCCGACCCCCGTGTACTCCTCGGACGAGGTGTTCGACGCCCTCGACACGCTGGTCGAGGAGGAGCGGATCGCCGCGTACGGGGTGAGCGTGGAGACGGCCGACGAGGCGCTGACCGCGATCGCCCGGCCGGGGGTGGCCAGTGTGCAGATCATCCTCAACCCGTTCCGCATGAAGCCGCTGCAGCGGGTGCTGCCCGCGGCGCGGGAGGCCGGGGTCGGCATCATCGCCCGGGTCCCGCTGGCCTCCGGGCTGCTGTCGGGCAAGTACACGAAGGACACGGTGTTCGCGGCGAACGACCACCGGACCTTCAACCGGCACGGCGAGGCGTTCGACCAGGGGGAGACCTTCTCCGGCGTCGACTACGCCACCGGGGTGGAGGCGGCGGCCGAGTTCTCCGCGCTCGCGCCGGAAGGGGTGACACCGGCGCAGCTCGCGCTGGCGTGGATCGTCCAGCAGCCGGGCGTGACCACGGTCATCCCGGGCGCCCGCTCCCCGGAGCAGGCGCGCGCGAACGCGGCGGCCGGCAAGCTCCCGCCGCTGCCGGCGGACACGTTGACGGCGATCACGGACCTGTACGACCGCCGGATCCGCCCCCAGGTCGAATCCCGCTGGTAGCGGTTTCGCAGGCGGCACGACTGTCCGTCGGAGTGTGGCTGCGGGCCGTCCGTGGCCGGTCGCGCAGTTCCCCGCGCCCCTAAAAAGCGGGCCTGCGCCCCGGCCCCGTAAGGGGCGCGGGGAACTGCGCGCTCAGCCACGAGGCACCCGCAGCCGGGAACGGACCGTTCAGACCGCCCGTTCCCGCGCCCGGCGGGCCGCTTCGCGGACCGACCCGCGGTGCACGGGCCCGTGCCCGGGCAGCAGCACATCACCGTCCAGCGCCTCGAACGCTTCGAGTGAGGCCCGCGTCCGCCCCCGGTCGCGGTGGAACATGCCGGGCAGCAGCTGCGGACCGGCCACGCGTGAGGTCGGGTGCCCGCTGACCAGCGCGTCGCCCGAGATCACCACCCCCGCCTCGGGCAGGTGGAAGGCGCAGTGCCCGTCCGTGTGCCCGGGGGTGTGCACGGGCACGGGCCGCCCGGGCAGGTCGAGCGGCCCCTCCCCGGGGAACGCGCGCGGCCCGGTCACCGGGACATGGGCCGTGCCGCCGGACCGCAGCGCGTGCACGGACCACGGCACCACCCCGGGCCGCCAGACGTTCCGCAGGACCGTCCCCACGGACACCTGGTGGAGGAAGTCCCGCCGCGCGTGCGGGACCTCGGCCTCGTGCAGGTAGACCGGAGTCCCATAAGTACTGCTGAAGTACTCGGCCGACCCGAGGTGGTCGTTGTGCGCGTGCGTCACCAGGACGGCCGTGACCGCCTCGGGCGAACCGCCCACGGCGGCGAGCGACGCGAGCACCGTCTCGCGGTCGCCGGGATAGCCGGTGTCGACGAGGGTGAAGGCGTCCCCGTCGCCGAGTATCACCCAGTTGGTGTTGCTGCCGTGCACGAGATGGATGCCGTCGGCGATCCGGCGGATGTCTGCCTGCATGTGCGTTCCGAGCCTAGAGGTCCTTGTCCGACCGCTCCAGCCAAGCAGAACCGTCGCGGTCCCGGCGCAGCGGGGCGGACGACGAGCGCATCGACCGCAGTGCCAGGAGCAGTACGGCGATGTCGTCGAAGTAGGCCGGGTCCGGCATCAGGTCGGTCGGCAGCACGACATAGGCGATCGCGCCCCAGAAGACCCATTTGGGGCCCGTCGGCAGCCCGGCCCTGCGCAGGTCGCGCCGGGTGCGGACCAGCCGGACGGTGAGGACGACCGCGGCGGCGAGCGCCGCCGCCAGCACCGCCGCGACGACGAGAACAACGATCCACGTGGTGGTGTCCATGAGCCCTTCCCTGGCGCGATCGGTCTTCCTCTACGGATGCCCAGGTTCGCCCCGTCGTCACGGCCGGACCGCTCCGACACGCGGCGCGGTGCGCCCCGGCACCGTCCACCGCCCGCCTACTCTGTGCTCTTGATCCGCTACCTTGAGTGAAACCCCCGGGTGAGTGCCCGAGTGAACAGTGGGATGTGCGCGTGAAGATCGCCTGTGTCGGCGGCGGCCCCGCCGGCTTGTACTTCTCGATCCTGATGAAGCGTCAGGACCCGGACCACGAGATCACGGTCCACGAACGCAACCCGGCCGGTTCGACGTACGGCTGGGGAGTGACGTACTGGGGGAGCCTGCTGGCGGAGCTGGAGGCGCACGACCCCGAGTCGGCGCGTGCCGTGCGCGAGAACTCGGTGCGCTGGAGCGACGGTGTCGCGCACGTCGGCGACCGTACGACCAGGCACCGCGGCGACGAGGGCTTCGGCATCGGCCGTGGCCGGCTGCTGGACATCCTCGCCGACCGGGCCCGCTCCCTGGGCGTGCGCCTCGCGTTCGAGGACGAGATCGCCGACGGGTCCGCGCTGCCCGACGCCGACCTCGTGGTCGCCTGCGACGGCGTCCGCAGCGGGGTGCGCGAGCGCCACGCGGAGCACTTCGGGACCGAGACCGTGCTCGGCCGCAACACCTACATCTGGCTCGGCACCACGAAGGTCTTCGACGCCTTCACCTTCGCCTTCGTGGAGACGCCGCACGGCTGGATCTGGTGCTACGCCTACGGGTTCAGCGAGGACCGCAGCACCTGTGTCGTCGAGTGCTCGCCCGAGACATGGACGGGCCTCGGCCTCGACCGGGCGGACGAGGCCGAGGGGCTGGCGCTCCTGGAACGGCTCTTCGCGGACCTGCTGGACGGCCACCGGCTGATCGGCCGGGCGTCCGCGGGCGGCAGCGCGCAGTGGCTGAACTTCCGCACCCTCACCAACCGGAGCTGGTCCCACGGCAACGTCGTCCTGCTCGGCGACGCCGCCCACACCACGCACTACTCCATCGGGGCGGGCACCACCCTCGCCCTGGAGGACGCCATCGCCCTGGCCGGCGCCCTGCGCACGCGGTCCGGGGACGGCCCCGCCGCACTCGCCCCGGCGCTCGCCGCGTACGAGGGCGCCCGCAGGCCGGCGCTGCTGCCCGTGCAGAGCGCGGCCCGCCACAGCGCCCAGTGGTACGAGAACCTGCCGCGCTACATCACCCTGCCCCCGGCGCAGATGTTCGCGCTCCTCGGCCAGCGGCACTCACCGCTGCTGCCGTACGTGCCGCCGCAGCTCTACTACCGGATCGACCGGGCGGCGGGGCGGCTGGAATCCCTGCGCCGGCTCAAGCGCTGGCTGGGCCCCAAGGTGGCGCGGACCCTGCACGGCACGAAGAACTGACCGGTCGTCAACCGCGCGGAAACGGCGGGAAAGGCGGTGTTGCCCACGGGACGGGAGATGCGCGAGCGTGCTGGGTCATGGACCGAGACCAGGGCGACGCCGCCCCCACCCCCACCC
>NZ_VDFC01000025.1:19889-42005 GCF_008369065.1 Streptomyces apricus
GGAGATCAGCAGGTCGGCCCGGGCGTCGGGCAGACCGAGTTCCTCCGCGACGGCGAGGGCCTGGTGGGCCACGCGGCGCGCCGTCCCGGCGTCCCCCATGTACCGGGCCGCCATGACGTGGGTGGACGCGGCCCGGACCCAGGTGCGCGACGGGGGGTCGGCGGGGATCATCGCGAGGGCCTCGCTGCTGTACGTGAAGGCCGCCGCCAGGTCGTCGGTCCGCATGAGGTTGCCGGCGAGCGTGTAGCGGACCCGGGCGGCGAGCTCCGAGTCCTCCTCCGCGCCCACACGCGCCAGCGCGGCCCGGGTGAGCGAGACCGCCCGGTGGGTCTCACCGGCGTGCGCGGCGGCGGCCGAGGCGCGCAGCGTCAGCGTGACCGTGTCGAAGCCCTCCGGCCGGGCCTCCGGGGGCACCGCGGACCACAGGTCGAGGGCGGCCTCCAGGTGGTGCAGCTCCTCGGCGGGGGCACGGACCCGCCCGGCGTGGTCGGCGGCCTCCAGCGAGGCCGCCAGCGCGTCCGGCAGGTCGTGGCTCTCGCGGGAGTGGTGGGCGCGCTCCGCGGCGCTCTCGGCCGGCCGGCCCCGCCCGGCCAGCACCCGGGCGAACGCCCGGTGCAGGCGCACCCGTTCGCCCGGCAGCAGGTCCGCGTAGACCGCCTCGCGGATCAGGGCGTGCCGGAAGGAGTAGGTGTCGTCCCCGCCCGAGTCGCCGCCGGAGACCAGGAGCTGCCGGCCGACGGCCTCGCGCAGCGCCGACTCCAGCTCCTCGTCGGGCAGTTGCACGGTGTCGCGCAGCAGGTCGTGCTCGACGCGGCGACCGGCGACGGCCGCGGTGCGCAGCACCTGCTGCGCGGTCGGCGGCAGTTGCTCGAACCGGATGAGCAGCACGTCGGCCAGTCCGCTGGGCACGGCCGGCGCGGACCCGGCGGCCTCCGAGGTGGCGGCCAGCAGCTCCTCGGCGTAGAAGGCGTTGCCCTCGGCCCGCTCGACGATGCGGCGGACCGTGGCGTCCGGCACGGGCGTGGTCCGCTGGGCGCGGACCAGCCGGGCCATCTCCCCGTCGGGCATCGGCCGCAGCTCCAGCCGCTCCACGGCGGGCAGCCGCACCAGCTCGGCGAGCAGCGGGCGCAGCGGGTGCCTGCGGTGCAGGTCGTCGGCGCGGTACGAGGCGAACACGGCCAGCCGCTGCCCGGCGCCGCGACCCGCGAGGATGCCCCGGCTGAGCAGGAAGCGCAGCAGGTCGCGGGAGGACTGGTCCGCCCAGTGCAGGTCCTCCAGGACCAGCAGCAGCGGTGCCACCGAAGTCAGTTCGGCCAGCAGCGCGGCCATGCCCTCGAACAGCTGGGGGCGGCCGCCCGCGTCCCGCGCACCGCTGCCGCCGTCACCGAGCAGGCGGCCGGCCACGGGGTGCGCCGCCACCGTCGCCGCGAACCGCTCGTCCGCGGCCAGCACCCCCAGGATCTCGGTGAACGGCAGATAGGGGAGCCCCACGTCGCCGAGGTCGACGCAGTGCCCGGTGACCACCGTCGTGCCCGCCGCCGTCGCGCGCCCGGCGGCCTCGGCCAGCATCCGGGTCTTGCCGACCCCCGCGTCCCCGGCGACCAGCACGGCGCGCGCCTCGCCGGTCCGGGCCCGGTCCAGGACCTGGGTGAGGCGGGCGAGTTCGTCCCTGCGGCCGATGAACGGCGCGGTGAAAGCGGTGGTCGGCACGGATCCATCCTGGCACGTGCCGCCGACAGGCTCCGGAGCACGAGCACGAGCACGAGCACGAGCACGAGGCACGGGACCGGCCGGGCGGCGCGCGGGCCGGACCGTCAGCGCAGGGTCTGCGCCCAGTTCGCCGGCACCCGTCCCGCGGGTCCGGGCGCGGGCTGGTCCGCCGGGTGGCTCAGCGGCGGGGCGAGGTCGGGTCCGGACTCGTACAGCTCGGACGTCTCGAAGTTCCAGAACCAGGCCTCGCCCGGCTCGTAACTGCGGATGAAGGGGTGGCCCGTGCTCCGGTGGTGGGCCGTGGCGTGCTTGGCCGGGGAGTCGTCGCAGCAGCCGATGTGCCCGCACTGGGCGCAGCGCCGCAGGTGGAACCACCAGCCGCCCGAGGCGTCGCACTCCACGCATCCCGTGCCGCTCGGCGGCACCTGAGGGTCGATGCCGTCCAGGTCCGACGTGCTCATGATGTCTCCTCGGGGGTGCCGGGTCCGGTGCCGTTCCCGGTGTCGGGGTCCGCCGCCGTCAGGGGGAGGAAGACCTGGAAACGGGTGTCGCCGGGCGCCGACTGCACCTGCAGGTGCCCGTGGTGCTTGTTCACGACGATGCGCCAGGAGATGTCGAGGCCGAGCCCGGTGCCCTCGCCCACGGGCTTCGTGGTGAAGAACGGGTCGAAGATCCGGCCGCGGATCTCCTCCGGCACCCCGGGCCCCGTGTCGCGGAACTCGACGAGCAACTGCTCCCGTTCCGGTGCGGTGCGCACGGTCAGCGTGCCCTCGCCGCCCATCGCGGAGGCGGCGTTGTCGATCAGGTTGGTCCACACCTGGTTCAGCTCGCCCGGATAGGCCGGGATCCTGGGCAGCGAGCGGTCGTAGTCCTTGACCACCCGCACGCCCGGGCCGATCTTCCCGGCCAGCATCATCAGGGTGCTGTCCAGCAGTTCGTGCACGTCGGCGACCTGGTAGGGCGCCCGGTCGAGCTGCGAGTACTGCTTGGCCGCGTTCACGAGGTTCGAGACCCGGGTGGTGGAGTCCTCGATCTCGTTCATCAGCAGCTCGGTCTCGACCGTGTAGTTGAGCCACCGGACCGCGCCTTCGAGCGTCCCGTCGTCCACGGTCGCCGCCACCTGGTCCAGCCAGTCGGTGTCGAGGCCCGCCTGCACGAAGGTCGGCGCCAGCTCCCAGCCGCCCGCGATGCCGTGGTCGTCGAACCAGTCGCCGAGCGCGTCCTCCCGGTCGGAGGCCTCCAGCGGGCTCAGCGGGGTGGCCTTGGCGACCTGCTCGGCGGTGCGCTCCTGGATCTCCACCAGCGTCTCCAGGGCGTCGCGCGCGTACGGTCCCGCCGCGATCATGCCGAGCTTGTGCCGCATCCCCGCGACCCGGTCCCGCAGCGCCGAGGTGGCCCGGACCGCCGCCGCGGCCGGGTTGTTCAGCTCGTGCGTCAGCCCGGCGGACAGCGAGCCGAGCGCCAGCAGCCGCTCCCGCTGGCCCACGGTCCGCTGGGTGTTCTGGCTGCCGAAGAACAGCCCCTCCAGCAGGTGCACGGCCATCGGGAACCACTCCCGCAGGATCGCCGAGAACGTCTCGGCGGGCAGGACGAAGAACCGCGAGGGCTCGGTGACCCGCATCGAGCCCTTGTAGCGCGCCTCGTCCGGGACGGCCAGGTACGCCTGCATGGCGCCCGCGTACACCCCGCGCTGGGACGTGCGGCTGATCTCCACGTCGTCGCCGCCGACCCGGCGCGACATCACGACCGTGCCCTCAAGGAGGACGAAGAAGCAGGTGGCCGGCTCGCCCTCCTCGTAGACGTAACCGGGCTCGAACAGCTCCACCCGGCCCTCCGCGCACAGCCGCCCCAGCTGCTCGGCGTCCAGCTCCTCGAACAGGAACAGCGAGCCGAGCTCCTCGATGTCGCACGGCATCGGCCGCCCGCTCACGACTGCTCCAGGTACCGGTGGACGAGCATGACGGCCATGGCTCCCTCTCCTACGGCGGAGGCGACACGTTTCGCGGACTCGGCGCGCGCGTCACCCGCGACGAACACCCCGGGCACACTGGTCTCCAGGTGGTACGGCGGCCGGTCCAGCTCCCAGTCGGCCGGCGGCTGCCCGTCGGCGGTCAGGTCGGGCCCGGCGACGATGAAGCCGCGCTCGTCCCGCCGGACCGTGCCGTCCAGCCAGCCGGTCAGCGGGGCCGCGCCGATGAACACGAACATCCACTGAGCGTCGACGAGTTCGGTGGCGCCGCTCGCCAGGTCGCGCAGGGTGAGCTGCTCCAGGTGGTCCGAGCCGTGCACGGCGTCGACGACCGTCCCGGTGCGCACCGAGATGTTCGGCGCGTTCGAGATCTGCTCGATCAGGTAGTGCGACATCGACGCGGTCAGGGACGGGCCGCGCACCAGCAGGGTGACCGACTTCGCGCCCCGGGCCAGGTACATCGCGGCCTGTCCCGCGGAGTTGGCGCCGCCGACGATGTACACGTCGTGCCCCTGGCACGCGGGGGCCTCGGTGAGCGCCGACCCGTAGTAGACCCCGCACCCGGTCAGCTCCTGCGCACCCGGCGCGTCGAGCTGCCGGTAGGAGACGCCCGTCGCCAGGATCACGCTGTGCGCGGCGATCGTCGAGCCGTCCGAGAAGTGCACGGTGCGCGAGGCGCCCGTCACCTCAAGGCCGGTGACCTCGCGCGCCGTCAGGATCTCGGCGCCGAACTTCGACGCCTGGCGCCGCGCCCGGTCGGTGAGCTGCGCCCCCGACACCCCGTCCGGGAAGCCGAGGTAGTTCTCGATCCTGGAGCTCTGGCCCGCCTGCCCGCCGGTCGCCGAGCGCTCCACCAGTACCGTCCGCAGGCCCTCCGAGGCGCCGTACACCGCCGAGCCCAGCCCGGCCGGGCCGCCGCCGATGACGACGAGGTCGTAGAACTCGGCGGCCGGCGTCGTGGCCAGGCCCACCTGGGCGGCCAGCTCCGTGTCGTCCGGCTCGACCAGCACCGCCCCGTCCGCGGTGACCACCAGCGGCAGCCGCTCGCCGTCCGCCCCTGCGCAGGCCAGCAGCCGCCTGCCCTCCGGCTCGTCCGAGGAGTACCAGCGGTAGGGGACCTGGTTGCGGGCCAGGAACTCCCGTACGTCGGAGGAGCGCGCCGACCAGCGGTGCCCGACCACCTTGGTGATCGGCACGGCCCGGTGGTCGGAGGCCCGCCAGGCGGCCAGCAGGTCGTCCAGGACGGGGTAGAGCTTCTCCTCCGGCGGGTCCCAGGGCTTGAGGAGGTAGTGGTCCAGGTCGACCACGTTGATCGCGTCGATCGCCGCGTTCGTGTCGGCGTACGCGGTCAGCAGCACCCGGCGCGCGCCCGGGTACACGTCCAGGGCCTGCTCCAGGAACTCGATGCCGTTCATCTGCGGCATCCGGTAGTCCGCCAGGATCACCGCGACGAGGTCACCGCGCAGCTTCAGCTCGCGCAGCGCCTCCAGCGCGCTCTCCCCTGACTCCGCGCGCACGATCCGGTACGTCTGGCCGTAGCGGCGCCGCAGGTCACGGGCGACGGCACGCGAGACCCCGGGATCGTCGTCCACGGTCAGGATCACGGTCCGGCTTCCGTCGGTGCCCTCTGCCATTCGTCTCCCACCCCGAGAGGTCGGCGCCCCGGCGCGGTGCCGCGCGACGCCCTTGCATGTTGCACGCCCATCGTATGTTCGATCCTCCCGGGACGCCTCGGTCCGCCGCGGAAGCAGGCACGCATCGCGCGGCCGGAACCACCGGGTGTCGTACGGCCGAGCCGGGGCATCCGCTGGACGGGAGGCAAACGATGAACGCAGGAACGTTGGCACGAGGCAGCCGGGCGGGGAAGCAGAAGGCAGCCCCCGCCATCGAGGGGGCGGCACGGGCGGGTTTCACCGCGCGCGGTGTCATCTACGTGCTGGTGGGTCTGCTGGCCCTGCAGATCGCCTTCGGCGACAGCGGGAAGCAGGCGGACCAGGGGGGCGCGCTCCAGGAGGTCTCCGGAAAGCCCTTCGGGGAGGTCGTGCTCTGGGCGCTGGGCATCGGACTGGTCGGCATGGCCCTGTGGCGGCTGTCCGAGGCGGTCTTCGGCGCGGCGGGCCCCGACGGCGGCAAGGCCAAGAAGCGGCTGGCGTCGGCGGGACGGGCCGTCTTCTACGGTTTCGTCGCCTACTCCGTCCTCTCCTTCGCCGCGGGCGCCGGCGGGAGCGGTTCGAGCGACGGCAAGTCCCGGGACGCGACGGCCAAGGTCATGGACCTGCCCGCCGGGCGGTGGCTCGTGGGTGTGGCCGGCGTGGTCATAGCGTGCGCGGGCGTCTGGATGGCGGTCCAGGCGATCCGCCGGAAGTACCACAAGCGCATGAAGCTCACCGAGATGTCGCGTCGCGTGCGGCAGACGGTCGACGTCACGGGGATCGGCGGCGGTACGGCCCGCGGTCTGGTGTTCGCCGTCGCGGGCGGCTTCGCGGTCCGCGCGGCCTACGACTACGAACCGGACAAGGCCAAGGGCATGGACGACACCCTGCGGTCGTTCACCGAGACCCCGGCGGGTCCGTGGCTGCTGGTGCTGATCGCCGTCGGCCTGATGCTGTTCGGCGTGTTCTCGTTCGCGATGGCCCGGTACCGCAAGGTCTGACCGGCACCGCACAGGGGTGGCCCCGGGTCTCTCAGGACCCGGGGCCACCCCTGTGCCGGGTCAGCGGGGCAGTCCGGCGGGCGCGGTCGCCCACCGGGTGTCCGGCTCCGTCACGAGGCTGTACCTCAGGGTGCCGCCGGTGCGCAGGAGGCTCCCGTCCGTCCAGGACCGGTCGTGCGTACGGCCGTCGAGCCGGACCCCGGCCACGTACGCGTGCGCGGCGTCGGCGGCGGGCGCCTCGATCACGATGTCCCGGCCCGGCCGGTCGACCACCGCGTGCGGGAACAGCGGGGCGCCCAGCAGGAAGTTCGCGCTGCCGGGGGTCTGCGGGTAGACGCCGAGCGCCGAGAAGACGTACCAGGCGGACATGGTGCCCAGGTCGTCGTTGCCGGGCAGGCCCGACGGGCCCGTGCCGTAGACGGTGTCCATGATCTGCCGCACCGTGGCCTGCGTCTTCCACGGCTGCCCGAGCGCGTTGTAGAGCCACGGGGCGTGGATGCCGGGCTCGTTGGTCGGGTCGTAGCGCAGCGCGTCGCCGCCCTTCACCGACCAGGACCCGTCGGCCTTGTGGAAGAAGGCGTCGAGCCGCTGCGCCGCGACCTCACGCCCGCCCATGGCCCCGGCGAGCCCCTGCACGTCCTGCGGCACCATCCAGGTGTACGTGGCGCTCGTGCCCTGGGCGAACCCGCGGTCGCTGCCGGGGCTGAACGGAGTGACCCACGACCCGTCCAGGTTGCGCGCCTGGACGTATCCGCCGGTGCCCGCCCCGTCCGTCGCGGCGGGGTTGTAGACGTTGCGCCACCAGCCGCCCCGTCCGGCGAAGTAGGCGGCCTGCTCGTCCAGACCGAGGAGTTTCGCCCACCGGCCGAGCGCGTCGTCGGCGACCGCGTCCTCCAGGGTCTCGGCGGCGCCGCCCCAGCAGTGGCACACGTCCTGGGCGGCGTACCCGGAAGCCATGTACTGCGCCAGGTTGGGCCGTTGGCCGGTGCACTGGCCGGGGCAGCCCGCGTCGGAGAGCCCGTCCGGGTGCGGCACGGTGGCCTGCTCCGCGAGCGAGTCGAAAGCGCCGCGGTAGTCGAAGGTGCGGACCCCCATGGCGTAGAAGGTGGCGAGCGTGGCCGCCGTCGGGTCACCGGTCATGACATGGGTGGGGCCGTTGATGTGCACCCACCGGTCCCACACCCCGCCGTTCTGCTCGGCGAAGTTGTACAGCGACTGCGCGAAGTCCCCGGCGATACGCGGCTTGAGCAGCGCGAGCAGCTGGATCTGCGCCCGGTACTGGTCCCAGCCGGAGAAGTTGCTGTACTGCGCCCCCTGCCCGCGCTCGATCCGGTGCGGCCTGCCGTCCATGCCGGGGTAGCGGCCGTCGGTGTCGCTGACCAGGTTGGGCTGCTGGAGGGAGTGGTAGAGCGCGGTGTAGAAGGCGGTGTGCTGCGCCTCGCTCCCGCCGCCGACGCGCACGGAGCGCAGCTCGCGGTCCCAGGCCCGGCTGCCGGCCGCCGCCACCTCGTCGACGCCCGCCCGCGGGGCTATCTCCTCGCGCAGGTTCGCCTCGGCGCCCGCGAGGCTCACGTACGAAATGCCGAGCCGCATGTGGACATCGTTGTCGGAGCCGGTGTCGAAGCCGACGTACCCGCCGGAGCCGCGGCCCGCGCGGTCGGCGCCGGTGGCGTACCCCTCGCCGCCGCTTCCCGTGGTGGAGCCGGGGGAGAGGGTGCCGTCCTTCCAGGTACCGGTGGAGGAGAAGGCCCGGTCGAACGAGGCGCTGAAGTAGAGCCGGTAGTAGCTCTTACGGTTGTTGACACCGCCGTTGGCGCGCCGCCCGCAGAAGGCGCCCGTCAGCACCGACCCGGTCACCTTGCGGTGGGCGCGGTCGATCTCGATCTCCGCGTCCTCGCTCCCGTTGAGCGAGTTGGAGACCCGGAAGAGCAGGCTGGCGGGCTTGTCGGCGGGGAACGTGAAGTCGGCGACGCCGGCCCGCTGCGACACCGCGAGGTCCGCACGGGCGCCGGAGTCGAGCCCCACCGAGTAGCGGCCCGGCACGGCCCGCTCGTCGGCGTGCGAGAAGTTCGCCGCGTAGACCGCGTCCGTGGTGTCCGCCGACGGCGAGGAGGTGACGTCCCCGACGAACGGCATGATCGGTACGTCGCCCGCGGCGCCCGGGTTGCAGCCCGCGCCGTTGACGTGGGTGAGGCTCAGCCCGCGCAGCCGGGTCGTGCCGTACTCGTAGCCGTTGGCCGCGCCGGTGCCGGTCTGGTCGCCCCTGGTGCTGGTCGGCGACCAGCCGATCATGCCGTACGGCAGGTTGGCGCCGGGGTAGGTGTTGCCGCCGTTCGCGGTGCCGATGAGCGGGTCGACGTACGCGGTGGGGCGGGCCGGCGCCGCGGCGGTGGCGGCGTCGGCCGCCGAGGAGACGGGGCCGGGCAGCGCGGCGGCTCGGCAGGAGAGCGGCCGCTCTCGCGCTGACCACCGCGCTCGCCGCCGCCCGGCGGGGGTGGATCCGGGAACCATGGGCGGGGGAACCTTCCGTGTGGACGGGCGGGAGTCCGCCTGACGACGGCCGACCCCGCAAAGTACCGCCGCCGAGCGTAGGCTGCCGGACCACGCCCCGGACCGACGCGGGCGACAACCCCAGTGAACGGCCGGTGAATCCAGGGCGCCCCGACAGGGGCGCGGGGAACTGCGCGACCAGCCCCCTGCGACCCGCAGACGACATCGCTCCGGCACGGACCGCACGGAAACGGCCCCGCCTCACGGCGGGGCCGCACCCGGTGCCGCTACGGCTACGCCGTGTGCAGCGTCAACCCGTACCGGCCGAGGATCTCGTTGATCGGCTGGTACCAGGTCTCGCCGCCGGTGGAGCAGTTGCCCCAGCCGCCCGACGTGACGCCCTGCGCCTGGTCACCGCTGATGAACGAGCCGCCCGAGTCGCCCGGCTCCGCGCAGACACTGGTCTTGGTCATCTGGCGGACGGCACCCTGGCTGTAGTTGACGGTCTCGTTCTTGGCCAGCACGTTGCCGCAGTGCCAGTGCGTGGTCGACCCCGACCGGCAGATGGAGGCGCCGACCGGTGCCTCGTTGGAGCCGCGCACGAGCTGGTCGGAGACGGTGCCCCAGCCCAGCACGACGGGCACCGTCCACCAGCCGCTGCCGACGTTGACCCAGGCGTAGTCGTTCTCCGGGAACGACGAGCCCTGGATGTTGCCTATGTAGGAGCGGTCCCAGCCGCTGACGCCCTGGCCCGCGCCGCCGCAGTGCCCGGCGGTGACGAAGCCGCCGTGCACCGAGAAGCCGATGGAACAGCGGACGTTGCCGGTGTAGAAGGGGTCGCCCCCGACCGTCCCGGCCGCGAAGGTCTCGGGCGCCTTGGCGACCTTCTCCACGGTGACGGGACCCGCGGCCCGGGCCCGGTCGAGGAAGGAGCGGACATCGTTGTCAGCGCGCTGGGCGGCGACGACGCCCACGACGACCGAGCTGGACTCGGCGTCGACGTACCAGTTGCTGACGCCCTTGGGTGCGTCCAGCTTGTCGATGCGGGCCTTGGCCGCGTCGAGCTGGCGCGCGCTGTGCTCGACGGTGCGGACGGCGGCCCCGGTGTCGCGGACGGCGTCCAGCGTGGCGGCGGACGCGCCGGCCTTGACGGCGACGGTCAGCCTGCCGCTGTCGGCGTCGAACCAGGAGCCGCCGTACGCGGCGCCGGCCGCGCGCTCGGCCTTCGGTTCGACGGCGGTCGCCTTCTTCTCGGCGGCGAGCCGTGCCTCGGCCCCCGCCTTCGTCAGGCCGAAGTCCCGCTGCATGGCGTCGAGGAGGGCGTCGGAGGCGGGGGCCTTCGCGGTGGGGGCCGGGGGCGTCGAAGGACGGCCCCCGGCGCGGGGCCGGCGGGCAGGCGACCGGGCACGGTCCGGGAGGGGGAAACGACCGTGCCGGTGCCGTGGAGGGACGACTGCGGATCGCACGTGCGGTCGGATCTGTGCGGGGTGGCCGGTCGACGGCGGTGGCTGCCTGTCGGCCGTGTGACCGGCCCGCCGGCCGAATGAGGCACCGGACGGGCCGTGTGTGACGGGACGGGACCCGGGAATCGACGTGCGTCGCCGGCGGGATCCGGCGCCACGGATCCGTGCGTAGCCAGGGAGAGTTGTAGACCTGAATGTTGTTCAACGTCAAGGCGTGGCGCGGAAGTTGACGTTCGATCAGCGCTCTCCATGTCTTCGCCACATCCTCGGCCCCGTTTTTGCACAAGATGCTTGACCCTCGCCCCTTACCGCGGGTAACTTCCGTCGCGGCTACTGCTGCGTAACGAGAAAGCCCTTGCGCCCGCCGGGAGGCGCGAGGAGGCGTACGCCGCCGTGCTGTCCGCGCCAGGACACCGCACCACCTGAAGCCGCACCTCGCGTTGACATGCCCTTGGGAGCAGAACATGGCCTCGTCCTCAGGAGCCGGCCCGTCCGCCGGTTCCACCCCCGAGCCGTCCGGACCGCCGGAAAGCGGTTCCGCCGCCGAGACCTTCGCAAGCCCCGCAAGACGGGGGCGGGTCCGCCTGCGCCGCGCCGCGGTGATGGCGGTGCCTGCCACCGCGATCGCCGCCGGTCTCATGATCCTCACCGCCCAGGGAGCCCTGGGCGTGCAGTTCGCGATATCCGGGATGCCGTTCACGGTCACCGCGACCAACCTCGACGGTGAGGGCTTCGCGCAGTTCGGCGGGCTCGACCAGATGGCCGAGGGCAGTCCCAATGAGGGCGACACCGGGGGCCAGGTCCTGGTGGTGGTCTCCGCGATCAAGAAGGCGACCCTGGAGAAGCTCTGCCAGAGCGTCGACCTCGGCGGCACGAATCTGCTCATCACCGCGGGCGCGGGCTCGCAGAAGGTCTCCGCGACCAACCTCACCACCGACTCCACGGAGCTGTCCGGCGACGCGGCCTTCGACAACATCGAGATCGGCAACGACGCCGGCACGCTCGACAAGTCCCACACGCGGGGCCCCAAGGGCGTCTTCAGCCAGCAGGCCGACACCGTGCACATCGGCAACCTGCGCCAGACCAACTACGCCACCACGGCCGCGGTGTTCAAGCTCCCCGGTCTGAAGCTCCGCTTCAGCGACCAGGGCTGCTGATGGCTTCCTTCCGGCACTGGCGTGCGGTCCGCCCGTTCTGGGGCGGGCTGCTGCTCACCCTGGGAGGGGCGGAGATCCTCCTCACCGAGAAGGCGTCGCTGAAGGTCGTGATGCACATCGGCATGCAGGGCCTGGCGGGCTACCTCCTGCCGCTCCTGATGGTGATCTGCGGGCTGCTGATCCTCTTCAACCCCGCCCAGCGCCTCTTCTACTCGATCCTCGGGGTGCTGGCCTCCCTGGGCACCTGGCTCACCTCGAACCTGGGAGGCTTCCTCATAGGACTCCTCCTCGGCGTCGTCGGCAGCTGCCTCACCTTCGGCTGGCTGCCGGACCAGGAGCCCCGCCCCGCCCGCTCGTGGCGCCGCCGCGTCCGGCGCGGCCACCGGGAGCCGGCGGCCCAGCCGTGACCCGCCGGGGGCGCCGGCGAAAGGGCGCCCCCGCGGTCACCGCACGCCGTGCGGCCGGACGTCAGCGGTCGGACGCGGGGCGCGCGGTGGGCGTGTGCTTGCGATGACTGGTGTCGCACCACGGGTACATACGGCTGCGCCTGCACGTGCACAGGGCCACGCAGAAACGGTCGGAGGTCACGGTCGTACCGTCCTCCAACTCGATCTCGACCGGCCCCTCGACGAGCAGAGGCCCCTCGCGCCGGGCGACGATCCGGCGCGGACGTTCGGCAGAGGTGTCCGGCACGGCCGGTCACCGCCTTTCTCTCGACTGTACGGACCCGACTGCGCGAACCCGACTACGCGGACTCGACCGCGCGGACTCGACCGCGCGCAGGGCGATACCCGCCGCCCGGGGGGCGGAGGACGGCGCCCGGCCCGGTCATACGGCGGTGCGCAACGACGTCCGTCCCGAACGCCAGGCCTCCAGCAGGCGGTCCGCCAGACGGTCCTCCAGCCAGCCGGTGGCGTCGACCCCGAACGCGACGTCGGCGTCGAGGTGCGGTTCCACCTCCAGCAGGCCCGCGACGACCTCCCGGCGCACGACCTGCTCGTGCACCGCGTCGGCCTCGACGTGCTCGGCGTAGAAGTGCTCGGCCGCCGGCCCCGCCCCGAGGCGCCGCATCGCCTTCGCCAGCCGCCTGGAACCGGGGGAGGAGGTGATCTCGACGGCCGCGAAGTGCCCCACCAGGGCGCCGCGCAGCGCACGGTGCAGACCGAAGAGGGACATCAGGTTGACGACGGCCAGCGCCTCGGCGCCGCTCGCGTCGAGGTAGCGCCCGTACGCCGGATCCAGTTCGAGGTCGCTCATGAGGTCCGCGAACAGCTGGGCGTGCACGCGCTCGGCGCGCCCCCCGCCCCACTCGTCGAACTCCACCGCCGCCATGCCGGCCTTCGCGCGCCCCCACAGGCGCGGCAGGACCCAGGCGTGCGGGTCGGCCTCCTTCAGGTGGTAGACGGAGCGCTGGGCGGCGTACTCGCGCAGCTGCCACAACTCGCCCTTGTCCTGGAGGAAGTGGGAGACGCCCTCGCCGTCGACGGGCTCCACGAGCAGTTCGTCCAGGGCGTCGGCGGCGTGTTCGTGGCGCGTCGCGCCCTTGCGCAGGGCCGCCAGGAACGGCTCCTCCAGCGCGGCGCGCACCCGCAGCAGCTCCGGGTCCCACTCGCGGGCCTCGGGGACGCCCGCGAAGCCCCGGTAGTGGAGCTCGTAACAGAGGTAGAGCGCGAGCTGCAGGTCGTCGCCGAGCGGGTCGGCGCCGGCGAGGGCGGCCTCGCCGGGCAGAGGGCCTGTGCCGCGCAGGTACGCGATGACTGCCGCGGAGATCTCTCCCCGGCTCGGCGGGAGCTCCGGTTCCGTGACCGGACGCGTGGCTACGGGTTGCATGCGTACCGGGTACCCGTGATCGATCTGCCCTCACCTGGGCCGTTGCGCGGGTGCCGCGCGCGTCCACGCCCGCGCCCGCGTCCGGAACGCGGACGCGCGCCGGACGTCCGGCACCCCCGTCCGTACGGGTCCGATCCCCGGCGCGGGCCGGAAGGAGCGGGACTCCGTGGATCCCGGGTGCCATCGCGTCGTCCGGCGCGCGAGCGGGCTTTCAGAGCGTGGACCGCAGGTCAGGTCCTGCCGGGGCCGCCGCTCCCGAAGCCGCTGCTGCTGTTGTCGCCCCAGGTCGGCGGATCCTGCTCGTCCGCGCGGTGCGACGAGCCGCTCAGGTCGTGCGGGGTGACGCCGTCGCTCCTGGGCACCTCGGTGTGCTCGCGCCGCTCACGCACCTCGCCCACGGGGCCCGACTCCGGAAGGGTCGGCTGCTCCTCGGGGCGCGGGGGCGCGGGCTCCTTGGCGCGCTGCCGGCGTCCGAAGTAGACGGCGAAGATCAGGCCACCGACGACGATGACGCCGATGAGGAACGGCACGATTCCGCCCACTGCGGAACCCGAGGCAGCCAGTGGTGTCGCGTTGTAGTCCATTGCCTCCGTGTACCCCGCGCCACCAGCCGAAACAAACTGGCCCGTCCTTCCTCCCCGACCACGCCGAACAGGCCCGTTCGGCGCGGAGCCGTCACCCTGCATGAGCGGCGAGTTCCGCTATGTCATGGTAGGAAATAAATAGTTTATTCATATCCCCTTTGGGGGAATTCATGCTCAGTGCTTCGGACCGGAGGCACGCCCGTGGGAACTGGCTCGCCAGGTCCGTCCCGGTCGTGTTCCGGCCGGGCCGTCCGCGCGCCCTCCCACCGTGACTGTTCCGGAAGCACCTTCTGAGGGAGATGCGACGCGCCATGCCCATCACCGCGAGGACGAAGCAGCATCCCCATGACGACGCCCCCGACACGGCGGCGGCCTTCGAACGGCTCGCCACCCTGCCCGACGGGGAGGAACGACAGGCCCTGCGCGACCGGCTGGTGCAGGACTGGCTGCCGATGGCGAACCGCATCGCCCTGCGGTACCGCGGCAGGGGGGAGTCCGTCGAGGACCTCACCCAGGTGGCGGCCCTCGGCCTCGTCAAAGCGGTCGACCGCTACGACCCCGAGCGCGGCAACGCCTTCGAGAGCTACGCGATCCCGACCATCACCGGTGAGATCAAACGCCACTTCCGTGACCACATGTGGGTCCTCCACGTACCGCGCCGCGTCCAAGACCTGCGCAACCGGGTCCGCGCCGCCGCGAAGGAACTGTCGCAGACCATTCCGGGCCGCAGGCCCACGGTCGCGGAGATCGCCGCGCACGCGGGGATGAGTGAGGTGGACGTCCAAGCCGGCTTCGAGGCCCTGGACAGCTTCACCGCCCTCTCCCTCGACGCCGAACTGCCCGGCAGCGACGACGGTTACGCCCTCGGGGACGCCCTCGGTGTGTCCGACACCGGTTTCGACCTGGTCGTCGACCGCGAGGCCGTGAAGCCCTGCATCGCCGCGCTGCCCGAGCGCGAGCGGACCATCCTCTACCTGCGCTTCTTCGGGGGGATGACGCAGGGGCGCATCGCCGAGCACCTGGGCATCTCCCAGATGCACGTCTCACGGCTGCTCAGCGGGTGCTGCGCCAAGGTGCGCGACGAGGCGCTCGCCGACCTCGAACCGGACCGCGACACGACCCCCGCCACCGGCTCCGGCCCTGCCTCCGGTCCCGAGTCCGGCTCCGGTACCTGATCCGGGCCGGCCCGGATCGGAGACCGTCCCCTTGGGACGGACCCAGCCGCCCGCCCCGGAAGCGTCCGGAGTGGGCGGCTGCGTGGCGAGCTCACTGCCGAACCCTCCCGGGAGCGGTTTGCCAGCGCACTGCCACTCTCCGAGGTATCCGACGGCGCCGGGGCGAAACACCCGGACGTCACACCTGGACGCCACACCCGGACGCCGTCGTCAGGGCGGCGGGTCGCATTCCGGGCGGCAGACGGGGCCGTACCGGTCGAGCGCCTCCTCCAGGGCCGCCCGGACGTCGGGCGGCAGCTCGCCCGCCCGGCCCCACGCGATGATCAGCTCCGCGACGCTGCGCAGCTTGATGTTCGTGTGCTGGGACACCTCCCGCAGCACGCACCATCCCTGACCCGGTGTCACCTGCCCCAGGGCCACCATCATGCCGATCGCCTGGTCCACCACCGCATGGGAGGTCACGGCCTCCCTGAGCTGGCCGATCTCCTCCTGCAGCTCGACGATCCGGGGCACGTCCTTCCCGGCACCCGGACCCACGTCTGGCGTCATACGTCCCCTCCGGGGTCGCGTCACACAGTTCGTGGCGTCGTCCCCCGGGCGGACTCCACGCTCGCCTTCCATCGTCCCCACTGCGCCGCCCGCGTGCCAGTGCGCGGCAGTGGAACGATGACGATGGTCACTCGCGGTGACATCTCGCTACGGATTGCGAACAGCCGGAGGTGGGCGCAGGGTGGATACGCAGTCCAACCCCCCTTCCAGGAACGGAACACCATGAGCAAGGCGAAGAGCAAGGCCAAGCAGATGAAGGGCAAGATGAAGGAGAGCGTCGGCCGGGCCGTCGACGACAGGTCGATGGAGGCCGAAGGCCGCGGCGAGCAGATGAGCGGCATGGCCGAGGGCCTCACGGCCAAGGCCTCCGAGCGCATGAAGAAGTCCGGCCGCTAGAGCCTGTCCGACAGGCATGGGCCGGCGGGGCCCGGTACACCGGCCCCGCGCGAACGCCCCCGGACGGTCTCCGGTCCCCCTCCACGACCGTACGGGGGCGTTCCCGTGCCCGGGGTCAGGGAGGGTGGACGGCACCCGCCGCGGGCGCAGGTGTGGGGCAGTGATCCAGGGGCACTCGGTGCCTGTCAAAACGTGCCCGACCTGGCATGAGGCGGCTTGGCGCGCTCGACTTCCCGCCTCTGTCGGGGCGCCCGGACAGAGGACTACCTCCATGGCTTTTCTCGTCGACCCCACACGCCGGCCCGGACCCGTGCTGGTGCCTCCCGGCGTCTACGCCCCACAGGCCGACACCCATCTCCTGGCGCGGGCCCTCCACCGGGAGATGCCCGCCCCCGGCACGGACGTCCTCGACCTCTGCACCGGCACCGGCGCCCTGGCGATCTGCGCGGCCCGCAGGGGCGCCCGCGTCACGGCGGTCGACATCGCCTGGCGCGCCGTGCTCACCGCCCGGGTGAACGCGATGCGGGCCCGCCAGCGCCTCACGGTCCACCGGGGCGACCTCCTGGGACCGGTCCGGGGGCGCTCCTTCGACCTGATCGTCAGCAATCCGCCGTACGTGCCCACGCCGCCCTCGGAACCGGCGACCGGCCGCGGCCCGGAGCGGGCCTGGAACGCCGGGCACGACGGGCGCGTGGTCCTGGACCGCATCTGCGCCGAGGCGCCGCGCGTCCTGCGGCCCGGCGGCGTCCTGCTCATCGCCCAGTCGGGGCTGAGCGGCACCGAGGAGACCCTGGAACGCCTGGCCGACTCGGGGCTGTCGGCCACGGTGAGCGACCGGGAGCACATCCCGTTCGGGCCCGTGCTGCGCTCCCGGCTGTCGTGGCTCAGGGAGTCCGGCCGGATCGCGCCGCGCGAGGAGAACGAGGAACTGGTGATCGTCCGGGCGCAGCGGAACTGACTGCACCGAGGGGCGACGGGTACTCGTCGGCGCATGCGAAACGAACCGGAACACCCCACACGGCGCGAGAACGACCACAAGCACGGTCACGGTCACAGTCACGGGAACGAGCACGGTACCCGCACCGCCACCGAAGAGGCCCTGAAGGAGATCGAGGACCAGGGCCGCGAGGAGGACACGGGCACGCCGAGGGGCCGGGAGGAGGGCTCGGGCGACCCCATCAGCCCGAGCCCCGGAGCCAACGAGGACGCGGTGGAGAACGACCACCCGCGCTAGGCCGCCCCGCCCCGGCTGCGAGCGGACCACCGCCGTGCCGCCAGGTGAGGACGCTCGGTAGCGTGGGCACCTCGACCGACGCTACGGAGGCCCATACATGACCCGCCCGATCACCGTGGGAGCAGACGGCTCCGCCGAATCCCTGGCCGCCGTGCACTGGGCGGCCAGGGAGGCGGTCCGCCGCTCGCTCCCGCTGCGCATCGTGCACGCCCGGGAGAAGTCCGACGCCGAGGACCGCACGGCGGACCTCCGCGAGGCGCTGGTGCGGACCGCGGGCGACGTCGGCCAGGAACACCCCGGCCTGGCGGTGACCACCGACCTGCTCGACGGCGGCCCGGTCGAGGCGCTGCTCACCGCCGCCTCGGAGGCCGAGACGCTGGTCCTGGGATCGCGCGGCCACGGCGCGATCGTCGGCTTCCTGCTCGGCTCCGTCGGCCAGCAGGTCATCGCCGAGTCGACGCGGCCCGTCGTGCTCGTGCGCGTCGGCGACCGCGCCGAGTCCGAGGCGGCGGGCCGCGAGATCGTCGTCGGCCAGCAGGGCGGCCCCGAGGACAGCGCGGCCGCGCTGGAGTTCGCCTTCGAGGCGGCGGTGGCGCGTGGCGCCGACCTGCGCGTCGTACGGGCCTGGGCCCTGCCCACCGTCTTCACCTACAGCCCCGGCTCGCTGGCGCTCGCCGACGAGGCGGGGGGCCTGGAACAGTACGAGAAGAAGGCGCTCGCCGAAGCGCTGCGGCCCTGGCTGGAGCGGTTCCCCGACGTGAGGGTGACGGAGCACGTCGAGATGGGCAGCGCGGGCGAGGTACTGCTGTCGGTCGCGGCGCGGGCGCAGTTGATGGTGGTCGGCCGGCGGGTGCGCCGCTCGGCCGTGGGCTCACGGATCGGTTCGGTCGCCCACGGGGTCGTCCATCACGCGCCCTCCCCGGTCGCGGTCGTCCCGCCTGCCTGAGCGGCAGCGGCCCCGTCGGCGTCCGCCGGGGGCGACAGGCTGTCCCGCACCTTGGGCAGGACGGTGGTGACGTAGTCCTCGACGACGGCGTCCAGGGCGAGGTCGTGCCCGGACCGCTCGGACAGGTACCAGCGGTGTTCGAGGAGTTCGTGGTAGAGCTCGGCCGGATCCATCGACCCGCGCAGGTCCCTGGGTACCATCCGCACGGTGGGCCGGAAGACGTCCCGGACCCACCGGTGGGCCAGGACCTCCGGCCGGGCCGCCAAGGGGTCGCCCGGGGCGTAGTCGTCCTGGGTGGCCATCCAGCTCTCCAGGTCGTTCAGCAGCCGCCTGGCCTGGTTCTCCTCCGTGTCGAGCCCGGTCAGGCGCAGCAGTTGGCGCTGATGGTGCCCGGCGTCGACGACCTTCGGCACGAACGTGACGGAGTCGCCGTCGGGGGAGTGCGCGATCTGCATCTCGGCGACGTCGAAGCCGAGGTCGTTCAGGCGCCGGATCCGGCGGTCGATGTAGTGGTGCTTGCCCGCCGGGTACACCGACGTCCGGGTGAGCTCCTGCCACAGCCCCTCGTAGCGCCGGCAGATCTCCTGCCCGAACTCGATCGGGTCCACCGACGGGTGCAGCGCGCCGGAGGCCTCCAGGTCCAGCAGTTCCCCGCTGATGTTGACACGGGCCAGGTCGAGGTCGTACTCCCGCTGTCCAGGGCTCAGTTGGGGATGCACCTCACCGGTCTCGGCGTCGACGAGGTAGGCGGCGTACGCCCCGGCGTCCCGGCGGAACAGCGTGTTCGACAGCGAGCAGTCGCCCCAGGCGAACCCCGCCAGGTGCAGCCGCACCAGCAGCACGGCCAGCGCGTCCATGAGCCGGTGCATGGTGGCGGGCCGCATGGTCGTCTCGAACATCGACCGGTAGGGCATCGAACCGCCCAGGTGCCGGGTGATGAGGACGGACTCCAGCGGCTCGCCCGACCCGTCGGTGCGGCCGGTGACCACGGCGAGCGGATCGACCGCCGGGATGTTCATCCGGTCGAGGCCGCGCAGCAGTTCGTACTCGCGCAACGCGGGCCGCTCCGCGAGCTCCTTGACCGCCACGACCTCCGCACCGGCGCGCGCGTACCGCACCACGTGCCGTGAGATGCCCCGCGGCAGCGGCACCAGGTGGTGCTCCGGCCACTCCTCCAGGGGCACGTCCCAGGGCAGGTCGAGCAGGAGCGCGGGGTGCTCCGGGTTGGTCGCGCTGATCTGCAATGCCATCGCTCGCGTGCCCTGCCTCACGGTCGTCCGTCGTCGTGCGTCGTGCTTCGTCTCGCGTCGTGRGTCTCGCAGGAGCATCTCCGCACCTGGACGGCCCTTTCGTCAACACGGCGGCCCGACATGTCCGCCTGTGGGAGTCGCACCGGAGATCCGCAATCGGCCCCGAATACCCGGGGACAGGTATTCCGAATGGGCCCGCGCCGGAATTCGGGCCCCCGCCCCGTCCGCCCTCACACGGCGCCGCGCCCTCACGGTGGCGGGCGGCGCCCTCGCCGCGACCGCCCTCGCGCAGGCGACGTCCCCGGCCTTCGGCGCCTCCGCCGCCGCGGACGCGGACGCGATCGTCGTCGGCGGCGGACTCGCCGGGCTGGTCGCCACGGCCGAACTGGCCGCGGCGGGCCGCAGGGTGCTGCTCCTCGACCAGGAACCGGCGACGAACCTCGGCGGGCAGGCGTTCTGGTCCTTCGGCGGCCTCTTCCTCGTCGACTCCGACGAACAGCGGCTGATGGGCATCAAGGACTCCCAGGAGCTGGCCTGGCAGGACTGGCTGGGCACCGCGGGCTTCGACCGCGGCGTCGACGACGCGAAGGGCCAGGACCACTGGGCGTACAAGTGGGCCGAGGCGTACGTGGACTTCGCCTCCGGGGAGAAGCGCTCCTGGCTCGCGGGCCTCGGCGTGCAGTGGTTCCCGATCGTCGGCTGGGCCGAGCGCGGCGGCGGGCTCGCGGACGGCCACGGCAACTCGGTGCCCCGCTTCCACGTCACCTGGGGCACCGGGCCCGCGGTCGTGGAACCCTTCGAGAAGAAGGTGCGCGCCGCGGCCGAGGCGGGCAAGGTCACGTTCAGGTTCCGGCACCGCGTCGACGGGCTCGTCACGACCGACGGCGCCGTGACCGGCGTCCGCGGGGCCGTCCTGGAGCCGAGCAACGCCGCCCGCGGCAAGCCCAGTTCGCGCACGGTCGTCGGTGACTTCGAGCTGCGCGCCCCGGTGGTGATCGTCACCTCCGGCGGGATCGGCGCCAACCACGACCTCGTCCGGCAGAACTGGCCGGCCCGCCTCGGCGCGCCGCCCCGGACGATGATCACCGGGGTGCCGGCCCATGTGGACGGCCGCATGCTCGCCATCACCGAGAAGGCCGGCGGCCGGATCGTCAACCCCGACCGGATGTGGCACTACACCGAGGGCCTGCGCAACTACGACCCCATCTGGCCCGGCCACGGCATCCGCATCCTGCCCGGCCCGTCGTCCATGTGGTTCGACGCCACCGGGAAGCGCTTCGCCGCGCCCGACCTGCCCGGCTACGACACCCTCCACACCCTCGGGTCGATCACCGCCTCTGGCTACGACTACTCGTGGTTCGTCACCACCCAGAAGATCATCGCCAAGGAGTTCGCGCTCTCCGGCTCCGAGCAGAACCCGGACCTCACCGAGAAGAACATCTGGATGCTGCTCTCCCGCATCTGGCAGACCCCCGAGCCGATCGAGAAGTTCAAGAAGAACGGCGTGGACTTCGTCGTCGCCACCACCCTGTCCGAACTCGTCCGCGGCATGAACAAGCTGACCGGCGACGGGCTGATCGACCTGAACGCGCTCAAGCGCCAGATCGACGCGCGCGACCGCGAGATGGACAACCCGTACAGCAAGGACGCCCAGGTCATGGGCATCCGGAACGCGCTCTCCTACCCCGGGGACAGCCTCAGCCGGACGGCGGCCGCGCACAAGATCCTCGACCCGAACGCCGGTCCGCTCATCGCCGTCCGCCTCAACATCCTCACCCGCAAGACCCTCGGCGGCCTGCAGACCGACCTCTCGGGCCGGGTCCTGAACGCGGCCGGCACGCCGGTGCCCGGCCTGTACGCGGCCGGTGAGGTCTCCGGCTTCGGCGGTGGCGGCGTCCACGGGTACCGGTCCCTGGAAGGCACGTTCCTCGGCGGCTGCCTCTTCTCGGGACGCGCGGCGGGACGGGCGGCGGCCGCCGCGACGGCCTGAACCCGGGTGGGCCGACCACGGGTAGGTCGGCCGGAAATCGTTGGGTGATGACCGATCAGTTCCTGGCCGTTACTCCTGTCTACCTCTGTGAAAGGCAGACAGCCTGGACCGACCGACAGGAGACCCGCCATGAGCGTCACCGCATCCCAGAACCAGACCGTCACCGGCTCCGCCCGGTCCGCCCGGGTGCTCGCCGCGCGTCCCGTGTGGCAGGTCGGTGTCGTGGCCGCCCTCGCCGGAGCCGTGGTGACGGAGGTGTTCGCGCTCGTCGCCCGGGGTGCGGGCGTGCCGATGGAGGCGGCCGGTCCCGGGGCCGCCGAGGCCGCCGAGATCCCGGTGGGCGGCTTCGCCGGGGGAGTGCTGTTCTGGTCGGTCGTCGGGATCGTGCTGGCGATGGGGCTGGCGCGCTGGGCGAAGCGGCCTGGTCGCACCTTCGTGGTGGTGACCGTGGCGCTGACGGCGCTTTCCCTGGTGGGGCCGGTTGTCGCGCCGCACACGGCCGTGTCGACGCAGATCGTCCTGGCCGCGTCCCACGTGGTGGCCGCGGCGGTCGTCATCCCGCCGCTGGCGATCCGGCTCACCAGCGCGCGCGGGTGACCCACCCAGGGTCCCGAGACCGTGCGTCGGCTGCGGGCCGTGGGGACTGGTCGCGCAGTTCCCCGCGCCCCTGGGTGGGTGGTGCCTCCGGCGGTTCGTCGGGTGCGGGTCGTGGGGGTGGGC
>NZ_VDFC01000025.1:42105-44688 GCF_008369065.1 Streptomyces apricus
GTGCCGCACCATCGATTTCAGGACGGGGTGTTTTGCCTCGGAAAGGCCGGGCAGGCGGACCTTCGTGCTTCGGACCGGAGGCACGCCCGCAGGAGCGGCTCAGCCGACTGTGGTGTCCCCCCTCCGGCGTTTCCGGAAGGCACCCCCTCCTGCGGCATCCCCCCTCGCACGTCACCTGCTCGGGAGCGAATCCGCATGCCTATCGACTTGTCGACAAGCCGCCTCAAGGGGACCGCACCTGTCGAGGCCCTGACCGCGTCCGCCGATCCGGCGGCCGCACCGGCCTCGTCCACCCGGTCCGCCACCACACGCCATCCGCACGACGACGCCCCCGACTCGGCGAGTGACTTCGCCCGGCTGGCGGCCCTGGAGGACGGACCCGAGCGGGACGCCGTGCGCGACGAGCTGGTCACCGCCTGGCTGCCCATGGCACACCGCATCGCCGGACGGTTCCGCGACCGCGGCGAGAACATCGAGGACCTGCGCCAGGTCGCCGCCGTCGGCCTGGTGAAGGCGATCGACCGCTTCGACCCCTCCCGCGGAGCCTTCGAGAGCTACGCCGTCCCCACCATCACCGGTGAGGTCAAGCGCCACTTCCGGGACCGCATGTGGGCGCTGCGGGTGCCCCGCCGTGTGCAGGAACTGCGCAACAAGGTGCGTATCGCCCGCCGGGAACTCACCCAGAACCCCGGGGCGCCCGAGCCGACCACGGCCGAGATCGCGGCGCACGCCGGACTGACGGAGGACGAGGTCTGCGCGGGGATGGAGGCGATGGAGAGCTTCAGCACGCTGTCCCTGGACGCCGAGCTGACCTCCACCGACGACAACTACAGCCTCGCCGACACCCTGGGCGACTCCGACTCCTCCTTCGACGTGGTCATCGACCGCGAGGCGGCGAAGGAAGGACTGCGCCGGCTGCCGGAACGCGAGCGGAACATCCTGTACATGCGCTTCTTCGAGGACATGACGCAGAACCGCATAGCCGACCAGCTGGGCATCTCCCAGATGCACGTCTCCCGCCTCATCAGCCGCAGCTGCGCCAAGGTCAGGGACGAGGCGCTCGGCGCGCGGTCCCGCTCCGGCCGCGGCGACCTCGACGGCCCTGCGGGGGCCGTGTGACGCGGTACCCCCTTCCCGGCGCCCCGGCCGGCGCCTCCTCCGGACCTCCCGGCCGGTCCGGATCCTCCAGCCCTTCCAGATCCTCATCCTCCAGCCCTTCCGGATCCTCCGGTCCTTCCGGATCCACGGTGAAAACAGAGTCACGTCGTCAAGGAGCAGGCCAGATGCTGATGCCCCACCCCGCCACCCTGCGCAAGCTCGTCGAGGAGTACGAGGCACTCGTCGCGCGCCGCGCCGAGACCGGCGCCGCGAAGCCGGATCAGCGCACGCAGGACCTTGAGTACACCCTCTGCGTGTCGACCGGCACCCGTGACGTGCGATCCGCCCTGGACAGGGCGCGCCGCCACCTCGCGGCCGCCCAGGAGCCCGGGCCCGTGGTCTGGATGCCCCTGCGGTCCGCGACCGCCACCGCCACCCCCACGACCGCCACCGCCGCCACCCTCGCCGACGTCGCCGAGCCCCGTGACGCGGGCGAGGCCGTCGCCTGACCCGACCGACCCACCGGGCCGGCCGCACCCCGTGCGGCCGGCCCGTCCGTGTCCCGCGGCGTGCCCGGTGGAACGCGGGGAGGCATGCGGGAACGCCGGTGCGACGGCGTAGGGTGGCCGGCGGGGTGAGACCGGTGGACCTGAGGGACAGCACGGACGACGCGTCGTCGGCACCGCCGTACGGCGGTGCCGGACCGGCCGGGCCGGGGTTCGCCCACCCCGCGTTCTTCTACCGCGGCGACCGGGAGTACCTGGCGGGCACCGTCCCCTTCATACAGGAGGGGCTCTCGGCTTCGGAGCCCGTGGCGGTGGCCGTCCCCGCCCCGCGGCTGGCGCTGATCGCCGCGGAACTGGGCCCGGCGGCGGACGCCGTGCACCTGGTCGACATGACCCTGGCGGGCCGCAATCCCGGCCGCATCATCCCCTCCGTCCTGCGCGCCTTCGCGGACGCCCGGACCGACGTCCGCGTCCGCATCGTCGGCGAACCGGTCTGGCCGGGCCGCACGGCCGCGGAGTACCCCGCCTGCGTCCAGCACGAGGCGCTCATCAACGAGGCGTTCGACGGTCGGGACGTGGTCGTCCTGTGCCCGTACGACGCCGGGGCGCTGCCGGCGGACGTACTCGACGACGCCCGTGCCACCCACCCGTTCCTCGTCGACCGGGGACGCCGGTCCGCCAGCGACGCGTACGACCCCCGGAAGGCGCTCGACCGCTGCAACGAACCGCTGCTCCCGCCGCCCGGCGCCGCGGTGTTCCGCTACGACGCGGACACGCTGCCCGCCGCCCGGGACTTCGCGCTCGCCGAGGCGCGGGAGCGGGGGACGGACGAGGTCCGGCTGCAGGACCTGGCCCTGGTCGTCGCCGAGCTGACCACCAACAGCGTGGTCCACGCGGGCGGCGGGGGCACGCTGCGGCTGTGGGCGCAGGGCGCGCAGATCGTCGTCCAGGTCGAGGACCGCGGCCGGCTGTCCGACCC
>NZ_VDFC01000025.1:44788-63707 GCF_008369065.1 Streptomyces apricus
GGACGTGATGTGCAGCACCCCCGGTCGACGGCCGTGACGCCTGGGGCCCGGGTTCTGGCTGCGCACGGCTTGATCGGCGATCAGCCGGGGCAAAATCCCTGGCCAACGCCCATTCCGCTCATTTGACACCCCGTCGTCCGCAGAGATAGGAAGCAGCCCTCTGAGGTCGAGAGGTGGACCGTGTACGAACCGAATGTGGTCGGGGACTGGCAGGAGTACGACGACGGGCATGCCGGCCTGCGCGTCCGCGTCCACCGCCTGGAAAAGGCCGAGCCGCCGCGCGGGCGGGACGACGCCGCCGAAGGGCTGGTCTACTTCCGGTTCCGGGTGACCGTCGAGAACCGTGCGACGGAGCACTTCGGTATTCACCTCGAAGACGGTCAACTCGACATCCGGGCCGGAAACGACGGCGAAAGCGCCTTCCTGGACTGGCGCAACTCCCAGTTCATCGAGGGCTTCGACGTCTACCCGCTGCGCCGGGTCACCTCCGTCCTGTACGCCGCCGCGCCGGAGGGCTGCCTGTCCCTGGTGGACGTCCAGGTCCAGTTGAAGGTCGACGACGAGTGGACCGAGCGCTACCTCTGGTCGGGCGGCATCGGCGCGCACGACCCGGCCGTCGGCGTCGGCGCCCGTACCGACTCGGCCGTGGACAGCCTCGCCGACCAGGTGATCAGCTTCCTGGAGCGGGAGGCGGGGCCCGGCCCGGCGGCGTGACGCGCCACAGGGGAGTGGCGGCCCGTTCGGACGGTCCCTCCGCCCGTTCCGTTTCGTCCCGTCCCGTCTCGTCCCGTTCAGCCGGTCGGGTCGCGGTCCAGCGTCCGTGCCGCCTCCGCCCTGACCGCCTGAGCGACGGCCGCCAGGGCCGGGGAGCCGAGCTTCCACTGCTGCCAGAACAGCGGGACGTCGATGTGCCGGTCCGGTGCGAGCCGTACGAGCCGTCCCGAGCGCAGCAGCGGGTCCGCCTGCACCTCGGGGACCATGCCCCAGCCCATCCCGGCGGCGACGGCCTCGGCGAACCCCTCCGAGGTCGGCACCAGATGCCGCACCGCACCCGCGCCCCGCGCGTCCGGGGCCGGCTCCCTGTCCGGAGCCGACTTCCCGTCTCGGACCGGCTCCCCGTCTCGGACCGGCCCGCCGCCGTGGGCCGGCTCGCGGACGAACGCGTCCTGGAGGTCGTCCCGCCGGTCGAAGACGATCACGGGCGCGGCGCGCAGGAGCTCCCGCGACGGGCTGCCGGACCGTCCGCCGAACCACCGCGCCACGAAGGAGGGGCTCGCCACCGGCACGTACCGCATGCGTCCGAGGGCGTGCACGGAGCAGCCCGGCACCGCGTCCGGCGACGAGGTGACGGCCGCCATCACCAGCCCCTCCCGCAGCAGCGCGGCCGTGTGGTCCTGGTCCTCGCGGCGCAGCTCGTAGCAGAGCGGCAGGTCCGCGGGCACGCGCGTGAGCGCGGGCAGGAACCAGGTCGCCAGCGAGTCGGCGTTCACCGCGATCGGCAGCCGTGTCGGCTCCCCGGTGCCGGACATGCCCAGCTCGGCCCGGGTGTCGCGCTCCAGGGCGGCGAGCCGGCGCGCGAAGCGCACGACGGCCTCCCCCGACCCGGTCGGCCGGACCGGCTTCGTGCGCAGCAGGAGCACCCGTCCGGTGCGCTGTTCGAGGGCCTTGACCCGCTGGCTCACCGCGGACGGCGTCACGTGCAGCACGGCGGCCGCGGCCTCGAAGGTGCCCTCGTCCACGACGGTCAGCAGGGTCCGCACCTGGTCGAGCGGCAGGTCGGTCATCACGACGGCTAAGGATACGTAAGAATCTTTAGCTGTACTTTCCGGTGGCCGGTTTCCTAGCGTGGGCGCCGTGAACAGCGCACTGACCGCCACGGCCGCCGGGTTCGGCACCGGCCTCTCCCTGATCGTCGCCATCGGCGCCCAGAACGCCTTCGTCCTGCGCCAGGGCGTCCGCCGCGACGCGGTGCTCGCCGTGGTGGGCATCTGCGCCCTGTCCGACGCGGCGCTCATCGCGCTGGGCGTCGGCGGGGTCGGCGCGGTGGTGGTGGCCTGGCCGTCGGTGCTGACCGCGGTCGCGCTGATCGGCGGCCTCTTCCTGATCGGGTACGGGTGCCTCGCGGCGCGGCGGGTCCTGCGGCCCTCGGCGCTGGGCATGGAGTCCGGGGCCGCCGGTGCCATCGGAACGGCTGGTGCCGCCGGGACGACCGGGGCGGCCGGGACCGCCGGCTCGCGGCGGCGGGCCGTCCTCACCTGCCTGGCGATGACCTGGCTGAACCCGCACGTCTACCTCGACACCGTGTTCCTGCTCGGCTCCATCGCCGCCGACCGCGGGCCCTGGCGCTGGACCTTCGGTCTCGGTGCGGTGGCCGCCAGCCTGGTCTGGTTCGCCGCGCTCGGCTTCGGCGCCCGGCTGCTCAGCCCGCTCCTGGCCCGGCCGTCGGCGTGGCGGGTGCTGGACGCCCTGATCGCCGCGACGATGATCGTGCTCGGGGTCACGCTGATCGCCGGGGCGTGAGCGCCCGCGCCGGTCCCCGCGGTGCACGACGACGACGGCCAGCAGGCCGAGCGCGAGCCCCGCCGCCGTCTGCACGCCGAAGTGCTCGCCGAACATCAGCGCGCCCCACACGGCGGTCACGGGGGCCATCAGGAACATGAGCGTGTTGACCTCGGTCACCCCCGAGCGCCGCAGGATCAGCCAGTACAGCCCGTACCCGCCGAACGTGGAGAGCACCACGAGCCACACCACCGCGGTCCAGAAGGAACCGTCCGCCGGCGGTGTCAGGCCTCCGGTGGCGGCGGCCAGGGCGGTGAACACGAGGGCGCTGGTCACGGCGTGGACCGTCATCGACACCATCGGGCGGACGTCCGTGCGGGAGCGGCGGTCGAGGAACGTCGCCGCGACCAGGCTCAGCATGCCGAGGAAGGGCACGAGGTACGCCCACCACGCGACCCCCGTCGCGGCGCCCGCGTCGGCCGCGGTCACGACGACCKCCCCCGCCACGCCCAGGCCCAGCCCGAGCCACTGGGCGCGCGACACGGCCACGCCGAGCAGCGGCCCGGCCAGCGCGCCGGCCACCAGGGGCTGCGTGCCGTCGATGAGGGCCGTCGTCCCGCTGGAGACGCCCAGCTCGATCGCGTAGTACACGGTCAGGAGGTAGCCGCTCTGCGACAGCAGTCCGACGACGGCCTGCCGGAGCAAGTCGCGCGGTCCGAGCCCGCGCCAGGAGGAACGGGCGGCGGTCAGGGCGACGGCGCCGAGGACGAGGGCCAGAGGCAGGAAGCGCCACATCAGGAGGGTGAGCGTGGAGGCGCTGCCCGACCCGAGTTTTGCCCCGATGAAACCGGAGCTCCAGGCCACCACGAACGCGACCGACAGGAGAACGTTCACGACACCGCACACCTCCATAGGTGGTCGGCCGACCCGAAAGTAGACCGATCTGTATACCCGTGGAGATCGAGTATACAGATCGGTCTACAATGGGTGCATGAGCCCTGCGGAAGCGCCCCACCGCGTACCGATGACCCCCGCCGCCCGCCGTGCCCTGACGGCGGCGGGGCGGCTGTTCTACGAGCGCGGCATCCACGCCGTCGGCGTCGACCTGATCGCCGCGGAGGCGGGCGTCACCAAGAAGACGCTCTACGACCGCTTCGGCTCCAAGGACCAGCTCGTCGTCGAGTACCTCGCCGACCGCGACGAGCGCTGGCGGGCCCGCCTCGCCGAACGCCTCGACGCCTGCGCGTCGCCGCGGGAGCGCGTCCTGGCCGTCTTCGACGTGTCGCGCGCGTGGATGGACGAGAACAGCCCCAGGGGCTGCGGCATGGTCAACGCCCACGCCGAGATCGACGACCCGTCGCACCCGGCGTACGCGATCATCACCGGCCAGAAGCAGTGGATGCTCACGCTGTTCACCGACCTCGTGCGCCCGCTGGCACCCGGCTCCGCCGAGAGCCTGGGCCGCACCCTGATGCTGCTCCACGAGGGCGCGCTCGTCGCCTTCGGTCTGCGCGTCTTCCCCGGGGCGCTGGAGCAGGCCCGGGACCAGGCGGCGGCACTGCTCGACGGGGCCGTCGACCGGACCCCCGCGGGCTGACCGGCCTTACCCCGCAGCGTCCCGTCCCTGTCCACGTACCGACCCGCCGCGCGCCGATCGCCGCGCATCGGCGATAGTGAACCCGACCGAAAGATGTATCGGGCAATCACAGTGGTCAGAGCAATCAGGACGGGCGTGGACACCAGCAAGGGCAGGGCGGACGACAGCGTGGAACGGCACACCCAGGACGCCAGCCCGCCGGACCGGACGGACTCCGCGGACGCACCGGACCGGACGGACGCGCCGGACCGGACGGGTCCGGCGGCTCCGGAGGGCCCGGCCGACCCGGCGAGGACCGGGTGGCGCCGCTGGGCCATGGACKCCCGGCCGCTGCGCCGGCCCGCGTACCGGCGCCTGTGGTCGTCGACCATCGTCACCGCCGTGGGCAGCCAGCTCACCGCCGTCGCCGTGCCCAAGCAGATCTACGACATCACCGGGTCCTCGGCCTGGGTCGGGTACGCGAGCTTCGCGGGCCTGCTGCCCCTCGTCGTCTTCGCGCTCTGGGGCGGGGCCATCGCGGACACCGTGGACCGGCGCAAGCTGCTCCTCGTCACCAACACCGGCATCGCGGTGACCTCCCTGCTCTTCTGGGTCCAGGCCGCCACCGGACTCGGCTCGGTCGCCGTCCTGATGGTGCTGCTCGCCCTCCAGCAGGCGTTCTTCGGCCTCAACTCCCCGGCCCGCCAGGCCTCCATCGCCCGGCTCGTGCCCCCGGAGGAACTGGCCGCGGCGAACGCGCTCGGCTCCACGGTCATGCAGACCGGCCTGGTCGCGGGCCCGCTGCTGGCCGGGGCGCTGATACCCGTGGTGGGCCTGGCCGAGCTCTACCTGATCGACGCCGTGGCCCTGTGCGTCACGGTGTGGGCCGTCCACCGCCTGCCCCCACTGCCGCCCCTGGCCACCGCCACGGCGAAGGCCGGCCGGGCCGGGCTGCGGGGGATCGCGGAGGGCTTCCGCTACATCTCGCTGCACCAGGTGCTGCTGCTGTCCTTCCTCGCCGACATCATCGCCATGGTGTTCGGCATGCCGCGCGCCCTGTTCCCCCAGCTCGCCTCCGAGACGTACGCGTCGTACGACGAAGGGCTGGCGCTCGGCCTCCTGTTCGCGGCGGTGCCCATCGGCGCGGTGCTCGGCGGGCTCCTGTCGGGCACCTTCTCCCGCATCCGCCGGCACGGCCTCATGGTCATCGTCGCCGTGGTCGCCTGGGGGGTGGCCGTCACCGGATTCGGGCTGAGCGCCAACCTCTGGGTGGCCGTGGCGTTCCTCGTCGCCGCCGGGGTCGCCGACATGGTCTCCATGGTCTTCCGCGGGGCCATCCTCCTGTCGGCCGTCACCGACGAACTGCGGGGCCGGATGCAGGGCGTCTTCACGGTCGTCGTGGCGGGCGGCCCGCGACTGGCCGACGTCCTGCACGGCACGGCCGGATCGGCGCTGGGCCCCCGCGCGGCGGTCGCGGGCGGCGGCCTGCTCGTCGTCGTGTCCATGCTGGTGCTGGCCGCGACGATGCCCGCGCTGCGCCGCTACGGCGCGAGCGCCTGACCGGCCGCGAGGACCCGGAGTACCGGACCGGCCAGGGGCCCTGCCCGGGGCCCCGCCCGGGAATTGCGTCGCCTCCGGCCGCGTACGGAACTAGCCTCGCCCTCCATGAACACCTTGCGGACGATCCATGACGTGCCCGTCCTCCTGTGCGCCGCCGAGGGCGGGCCCATCGGCGGCGAACGCGACGCCCTGGACGTCATCGGCGAGGCCTCGTACCAGGGCGCGCGCTGGGCCGTCGTCCCCGCCGAGCGGCTCGACGGGGCGTTCTTCCGGCTGAGCACGCGCGTCGCCGGCGACATCGTCCAGAAGTTCGCGAACTACCGCCTCGGGCTCGTGGTCCTCGGGGACATCTCCCGCCACACGGCGGACAGTTCCGCGCTGCGCGACTTCGTCCGCGAGTGCAACCGCGGACAGCAGACCTGGTTCGTCGCCGACGCCGACGAGCTGGCGGAGCGGCTGCGGGGCTGAGGGACGGACCGGCTGCGGGGCCGGGGGCGGATCGCTCAGCCGGCGGCGTCCGCCGCGGCCCGCGCGATCAGCTCCTGGAGGTGGAGACCGCGCCGGGCGTCCAGCTCGCCGGGCACCCCCGTCCGCACGGCGCCCGCGAAGGCCCGGCGCAGCACCGGCCAGCACGCATCGTGGTCGAGGTCGGCGCTGTCGTACACGAGCCCCGGACTCTGCGGCCCGAACAGCTCGACCCGCATGATCCCGTGCTCCACGGCGACCGACCCGGACAGCGAGGCCTGGCTGACCGCACCGCTCTCGTGCTCGCAGGTCAGCTCCACCCACCGGTGCGGGTCTCCCGTGCCGCGGATCCGCACGACGGGCCCCAGGGCGGCGTCCAGCAGGTCCAGGATGTGGGGTCCGATGTCCAGCAGCGCCCCGTGCTCAAGACGCCAGGGGGTCGCGAAGTCACCCCCGAGGAAGGCTCCGCTCAGGCCGGCCGCACGGGCGCCCGACACCTCGATGTCCCGTGCGGCCCGCAGGAACTCCTGCGCCGCGGGGTGGTAACGATTGGTGAGGACGACCTGCGAGACGACGCCGGCCTCGTCGATCGCGTCGACCAGCCCCCGGGCGGACGGTACGTCGAGCCCGATCGGCTTCTCCAGCAGCAGGGCCTTGCCGGCCTTGGCCGCGCGGCCCGCGAGGTCCGCCTGGACGTCCGGCGGCACCGCGAAGGCCACCGCCTCGCAGAGGTCGAGCAGCTCCTCGAAGCGCGACACGGCGACGGCCCCGTACGGCTCGGCGGTCTCCCGCGCCGCCTCGGGGCGCCGCGCCCACACCGCCGTCAGCTCGGTCTCGGGGCCGGCGGCGAGCACGGGCGCGTGCACCCCGCGCGCCCAGGGGCCGGCGCCGACCAGGCCGACCTTGACGGGGGAGTGGGGCCAGGGGGAGGGGGTGGTGTCGGCCACGGGAGTCCAATCTGCGCTGCGGAATCGGTGCCGGAGGGCGGCCACCGTGCAACGAACGACCGGGACAGGAGGTGCCCGCCGTGACACGGGACATGCCCGCCGTGCCACGGGACCTGCCCGCCGTGACACGGCACGGGCGGCCCGCCCATGACACGGGACGGGCCCTGCACACGTCCGGCCCTCCGGAGACGTTCTAGGCCGGCCGCAGCCACACCGTCGCGAGCGGCGGCAGCGTGAGCCGCACACTGGCCGCCCACCCCTGCCACCCCTGCGCGTCTGCCTTGACGGGACCGGTACGGGTGACGCCGCTGCCGCCGAAACACAGCGCGTCGGTGTTCAGGACCTCCTGCCAGGCCCGCACGTGGTCGGGCACCCCCAGCCGGTAGTCGTGCCGCACCACCGGCGAGAAGTTGGAGACGGCCAGCAGCGGCGACCCGTCCGCCGCGAAGCGCAGGAAGGCGAAGACGTTGTCCTCGGCGGCGTCCCCGGCGACCCAGGCGAACCCGGCGGGCGAGGTGTCCCGCTCCCAGAGCGCGCGCGTGGCCCGGTACCGCGTGTTGAGCTCGCGCACCAGGTCGCGTACGCCCCGGTGGTCGGCCTCGGCCCCGTAGGCCGGATCCAGCAGTCCCCAGTCGGGCCCGTGTTCCTCCGACCACTCGGCGCCCTGCGCGAACTCCTGCCCCATGAACAGGAGCTGCTTGCCGGGGTGGGCCCACATGTAGCCCAGGTAGGCGCGGTGGGTGGCCCGCTGCTGCCACCAGTCGCCGGGCATCTTCGACACCAGCGCCTGCTTGCCGTGGACCACCTCGTCGTGCGAGATGGGCAGCACGTAGTTCTCGCTGTACGCGTACACCATCGAGAAGGTCATCTCGTTGTGGTGGTACTTGCGGTGCACGGGCTCGTGGGCGATGTACTCCAGCGAGTCGTGCATCCAGCCCATGTTCCACTTGAGCCCGAAGCCGAGGCCGCCGGAGTCGGTGGAGCGGGTCACGCCCTCCCAGGCGGTCGACTCCTCCGCGATGGTCACGATCCCCGGCACCCGCCGGTACAGCGTCGCGTTCATCTCCTGCAGGAACGCCATCGCGCCGAGGTCCTCCCGGCCGCCGAAGGCGTTCGGTGCCCACTGCCCGTCCTCGCGCGAGTAGTCGAGGTAGAGCATGGAGGCGACGGCGTCGACCCGCAGCCCGTCGATGTGGAACTCCTCGCACCAGTACACCGCGTTGGCGACGAGGAAGTTGCGCACCTCCACCCGGTCGAAGTCGAACTCGTAGGTGCCCCAGTCGGGGTGCTCGGCGCGCCGGTCGTCCCCCGGCTCGTACAGCGGCTCCCCGTCGAAGCGGGCCAGCGCCCAGTCGTCCTTGGGGAAGTGCGCGGGCACCCAGTCCATGATCACGCCGATGCCCGCCCGGTGCAGGGCGTCGACGAGGTACTTGAAGTCGTCGGGGCCGCCGAGCCGCGAGGTGGGGGCGTAGAAGCCGGTGACCTGGTAGCCCCAGGAGCCGCCGAAGGGGTGCTCGGCGACCGGCATCAGCTCCACGTGCGTGAACCCGAGGTCGCTGACGTACGCGGGCAGCTCGTCCGCCAGCTGACGGTACGTCAGGCCGGGCCGCCAGGACGGGAGGTGCACCTCGTACACCGAGAACGGCGCCTCGTGCACCGGCCGGTCACCGCGGTGCGCCAGCCAGTGCGCGTCGTCCCACTCGTAGTGCGAGGCCGTGACGACGGACGCCGTGTCGGGCGGCACCTCGGTGCGGCGCGCCATCGGGTCGGCCTTGAGGAACCGGTCCCCGTGGCGGGAGGTGATCTCGAACTTGTACCGCACGCCCTCGCCGACACCGGGCAGGAACAGCTCCCACACCCCGGAGGAGCCCAGCGAGCGCATCGGGAACTGCGTGCCGTCCCAGAAGGTGAAGTCCCCGGCGACCCGCACGCCCCGCGCGTTCGGCGCCCACACCGTGAAGCGAGTGCCGGCCACGCCCTGGTGCTCCATCGGCTCGGCCCCGAGCGCCCGCCACAGCTGCTCGTGCCGCCCCTCCCGGATCAGGTGCAGATCGAGCTCGCCCAGCGCCGGCAGGAAGCGGTACGGGTCGCCCACCTCCAGCTCGACACCGCCCGCGTACCGGACCAGCAGGGTGTACTCGGGTACGGAGTCCAGCGGCAGCACGCCCGAGAAGAGGCCGTCGCCCTCGCTGTCCAGCACCATCCGCAGCCCGTCGGGCAGCGCCACCGCCACGGACTCGGCGAACGGCCGCAGCGCGCGGACCACCACACCGTCCGGCACCGGGTGCGCCCCCAGCAGGGAGTGCGGGTCGTGATGGGTTCCCGACAGCAGTCGCTCCCGGTCCGCCCCCTCCATCGAGGACACCGGCTCCCGCGGGCCGGGTCCGCCCGGCACCACCCCGGCCGGACCCGCCCCGTTGGGTCGGACGTCCTTGGACGACGGTGGGGTCAGGGGTACGGAGATGTTCCGGGATGCCACGGTGTCAGCCTCCTTGGGCGCTGTGGAAGGACGGGACCGGCGTGTGCGGACCACCGGATGACGCGGGGTGCTGCTGGGCCAGGCGGGCGATCGCCGCCATCGGCACGGGCAGCCAGTCGGGCCGGTGCCGTGCCTCGTACAGGGCCTCGTACACGGCCCGGTCCGTCTCGTACGCGCGCAGCAGCTCGGGCTGCGCGCGGGGATCCCACCGCGCCTGGGCGGCGTACCCGGCGCAGTAGGCGTCCCGGCAGCGGCGCGCCCACTCCGGCCGCCACGGGTGGCGGCTGCGGGCGGCGTAGTCGAAGGAGCGCAGCATCCCCGCGACGTCGCGCACGGGGGACTGCGGCTGCCGTCGTTCGGCGACGGGACGGGCCGGCTCGCCCTCGAAGTCGATGACGGACCACCGCTCCCCGGCCCACAGCACCTGGCCGAGGTGCAGATCACCGTGGATGCGCTGCACCGGCCGGCCCGAGTCGAGGACGGCGAGTTCGTCGAAGGCGCCCCGCAGCCCCTCGACGTGGGGGAGCAGCTCCGGCACCGCCCGGCTGGTCGCCTCCAGCCGCGCGGTCATCGCGGCCGCGAGCCGCCTGCTGCCGTGCCCGGCCGGCGCACCGAGGGCGAACGCCGCGGCCAGCGCGACGTGCACCTCGGCGGTCGCCCGCCCCAGCTCGTACGCCTCGTCCGTGAAGTGCCGCCCCGCGGTGAGCGCTTCGAGCGCCAGGGTCCATCCGTCGACGGCGTCCGGCAGGAACGGCTGGAGCACGCCGAGCGTCGCCGCCTGCGGCTCCGAGGTCCGGAACCAGGCCACGGGGGCCGGGACGCGGGTGCATCCCTGGCGGGCCAGGGCCCAGGGCACCTCCAGGTCCGGGTTGACGCCGGGCTGGACCCGCCGGAAGACCTTGAGGATGTACGCATCCCCGTACACCAGCGAGGAGTTGGACTGCTCGGCGTCGAGGAGGCGCGGTGCCAGACCGGCGGGGACGGACACCTTCGGATCCCGCTCGAACCGCAGGGGCCCCGCCGTCCCCGCGGTGCGCAGCCGCTCCAGGAGCAGATCGGCCGACCGCGGCTCCTGGAGGGCGTCGTACACCGTCAGGCCGGCCAGCGGCCCCTCGCTCGCCCGCCCGATGCGGGCGTGGGCCAGTCGGGGAGGCAGTACCTCCCCGACCCCGAGGAACAGCTGGTAGCAGTCGTCGGGCGCCGACGCGGAGGAACTCCGGCCGGTGCGGACCAGCAGGTGCAGACATGCCGGGTGCAGCTCCGTCACCGAGAGCAGCGTCAGCTCCGTGACCCGTCGGCCCTTGCCCGCGAACCAGCGCTGTTCGGGCAGCCAGGCCCGGAGCATGTCCGCGAGCGAGATCAGCAGATGAGCCGGAGTGTGGCCGCTGGGGCGGGGTGAGACGACCTTGCGCATGACGACCCGTCCTTTCAGGAGCACACCGTCAATCGGCGTTTGGTGAGCGGTGCCGTGTCCTTGCGGAGGCGGAACCAGTAGAAGCCGTGGCCGGCGAGGGTGAGGAGGTAGGGCAGTTCGCCGATGGCGGGGAAGCGGACGCCGCCGATGAGTTCGACGGGGTGGCGTCCGGCGAAGGTCTGCAGGTCCAGTTCGGTGGGCTGGGCGAAGCGGGAGAAGTTGTGCACGCACAGCACSAGGTCGTCTTTGTATTCGCGCAAAAAGGCGATGACGGCGGGGTTGGAGGAGGGTAGTTCGGTGTAGGAGCCCAGGCCGAAGGCGGGGTTCTGTTTGCGGATCTCGATCATGCGCCGGGTCCAGTGGAGCAGCGACGAGGGGTTGCTCATGGAGGCTTCGACGTTGGTGACCTGGTAGCCGTGGACGGGGTCCATGATGGTGGGCAGGAACAGCCGGCCGGGATCGCAGGAGGAAAAGCCCGCGTTGCGGTCGGGGGTCCACTGCATGGGGGTGCGCACCGCGTCGCGGTCACCGAGCCAGATGTTGTCGCCCATGCCGATCTCGTCCCCGTAGTAGAGGATCGGGCTGCCGGGCAGGGACAGCAGCAGGGCGGTGAACAGTTCGATCTGGTTGCGGTCGTTGTCCAGCAAGGTGGCCAGGCGCCGTCGGATGCCGATGTTGGCGCGCATGCGGGGGTCTTTCGGGGGTCTTTGATGGATGCCGATGTTCATGGATATGAACGATGAGTGCATGCGTGAAATCCTGGCGATCGGTGAACCTAAAGGTCTGAACCAACCGCGTCAAGAGGTGAAGCGAAGACGGGCGGACGGGCGCTCCTCCGTACACGTCCTTACGATGAGGAGGACCGCCGGGCCGTCCCGACGGTCCGCGTGCGAGGGGGGCCGACCGCGTCAGGAGGGCCGCCGTGAGCGCGATCGCGGTACAGGCCGCACACCTGCGGAGCGGACTCGTCCTCCCGTACGCGCGGGCGGGCCGGCCGGACGGCGTCCCCGTCGTGTTCGTGCACGGGATCGCGGACTCCTGGTGGACGTTCGAGCCCCTGCTCGCGCGCCTGCCCGTCGCGCTGCGCGGGTACGCCCCCACCCAGCGCGGCCACGGCGACGCCGAACGGCCCCCGCACGGCTACGCCCCCGAGGACTTCGCCGGTGACCTCGTGGAGTTCCTCGACGCCGTGGGCGTCCGGCGCGCGGTCCTGGTCGGCGTGTCCAGCGGCGGGGTGGCCGCGCGGCTGGTCGCGGGCAGCCACCCCGACCGGGTGGCGGGCCTGGTCCTGGCGGGCGTCCCCGCCACCCTCGCCGACAAGCCTGCCGCGACGGCCCTGGCGGAGGAGGTGCGCGGTCTCGACGGCCCCGTACCGCGTGCCCTGGTCGAGGAACTGCTGCGTGGCCTCACGGCCCGGCCGCCGGGGCGCGGACTCCTGGCGACGCTCACCGAGGAGAGTCTGAAGGTGCCCGCGCGGGTGTGGCGGGAGACCCTGCGCGGCCTGCTGGAGACGGACCTCGCGGCCACGCTGCGGGGCATCCTGGTGCCCACGCTCGTGCTGTGGGGCGACGCCGACGGCATCCTGCCGCGCGCCGACCAGCAGCGGATCCTCGACGCGGTCCTCGGGGCGCGGCTCCTCGTGTACGGGGGCGCGGGCCACGCCCTGCACCTGGAGGAGCCCGAACGGCTCGTCCAGGACGTCGCCGCCTTCGCGGCGGAGGTCCTGCCGGACCGGCGGGACGGCGGCGCCCCCGGCGCGGGCCGGGACGCCGCCGCCCCCTGACGGCCGCGGCCCCCGACGACAGGGCCCCGGCAATCAGGATGCTCCGCGGTGCGGTGCCCGCTCAGGCGTTGGGGTCGAAGGCGATCCCCGACGGCTTGGCCGACGCGAGGTGCGAGTTGAACGTGCTGTCCTTGATGCCGAGCGTCGCACTCCCGAAGTTGTACGAGGTCAGCGTGGAGCGCAGGGTGCCCGGGTAGCCGTTCCAGCCGACCAGCGGCGGGCGCTGCCAGGTCCCCTTGTGGTTCTCCGGCGGCTCGTCCCCCGCGGTCGCGGCGCGGAAGCAGTGCGTGCTGATCCCGTCCTTGTGGTAGACGACCTTGGCGTGCGTCCCGTCCCAGCGGATCGCCGAGCGGTTGTGCACGGTGAACGAGCCGTGGTTGGACGTCGAGACGTACTGCGCCTCGTTGTTCTGCACCCACACCACGACGTGCTCCCAGTCGTGCCGGTGCCCGCCGAGCCCGCTGCCGGCCACGGCCTGATCCTTCTCGAAGTAGGAGCCGTAGACGATCGCGCACCAGCCGTTGTTGCACTTGGAGCGCGAGTAGGTGTTGACGCTGTCCAGGTCGGAGGCGTCACGGCACTGGCCGTTCAGCGCGCCGCTCGGGTTGAGCCCGCCGTTGACGGTCCCGTCGGGGCCGATGGCCGCCGTGGCGTAGCAGCCGTCGGTGTCGTAGTCGTAGGCCGGCTGGAACGTCGAGTCCAGCGCTTCCGCGTTCGCGGGCAGGGCGGGGGGCGGCGCCGCCAGGGCGGTGGCCGGGAACACGAGGACCAGGGCCGCGGCGCCCGCCAGGACGCCTAGCGACTTCCGGCCCCAGCGCCGGGATCCGAGGGACTTCGATGCCGGTCTGCCGTTCACAAGCGTCCTCCTCATCGGCCCTGCGCAGGCCAACGCCCTGTATGACATGTGCAGTTCAGGGTCCCGGCTTTTCACCCCCGTGCCAAGAGGCCCCAGGAGGCACAACGGTTACGGAGCGCCCAACACTTGTGGCCCGTCCGACCCAAGAACGTCACACACGGGGAGGGTTGGTGGAAAGCTGTGCCGCATGAGCGCGCCGCGGGCCGTCCCGGCCGACCCGGCCGGAGGCGGCGGGCCCACCGCACCCCACCCGCCCGGACCGCCGGCCACGGCCGAACGCCCGGACCGCCGCAGGAAGTTGCTGCGGTACGTCCGGTCCGTGCGGCGCCGGCGGTGGCCCTACGCGCTGGCCGTCCTCGCGCTCCTCGCCCAGATGGCGATCGCGATGGTCACCGCCGCCGTCGAGCAGACCCCCACCATCGACGAACCCGTGTACGTGGGGACGGCCGAGGTCTACCTCAAGGAACGCAGCCTCCGCTACAACCCCGAGCACCCGCCCCTGGGCAAGCTGGTCGTCGCCGCCGGCCTGGTGTTCACCGACGCGCACCTGGACCGCGGCTTCACCGGCAGCCAGAAGGCGCTGGGCCGCCACGTGCTGTACGAGGCGGGCAACGACCCCGACCGGCTGATGCTCGCGGCCCGCCTGCCCGTGATCGTCCTGACGCTGCTGTTCGGACTCGTCGTCCTCGCGTTCGCCCGCGACCTGACCGGCCCGGCCGGCGGACTCGTGGCGCTCGCCCTGTACGCGTTCTCCCCGGACGTGATCGCGAACGGCTCGCTGGCCACGCTCGACGTACCGGCGGCCGGGTTCCTCCTCACCTGCGCCTGGCTGCTGTGGCGGGCCCGCGAACACCCGCGCCTCCATCTGCCCCTCGCCGGTGCGGCGTTCGGGGCGGCAGCGGCCACCAAGATGAGCGTGCTGCCGCTGTTCCCGGTGCTGATCCTGTCGGCCCTCCTGTCCCACCTGCACGCCCGCCGCACTCCCGGACCGGACCGCCGTGCCCGGGCGAGGCTCCTCCTGCACGCGGCCGTCGCCGCCGTCGGCACGGCGCTGGTCGCGGTCGCCGTCGTGTGGGCGGCCTACCTCGTCGTCGACCCCCGGCTGCGCTGGGCGGCGGACGCGAACGTGCCGGACATCCCCGGGATGCGCGGCCGGGTGGCGGCGTGGCTGCCGTTCCCGGAGGCGTACCGGGACGGCATGCGCATCCAGTTCGGCTTCGAGTACGACGTCTGGCAGGGCTTCCTCTTCGGGCGGCTCTACGAGGGCTCGCTCTGGTACTACCTGCCGGCCGCGCTGCTGGTGAAGACCCCGCTCGGCGCGCTCGCGCTGTGGGGCGCGGGCGCCGCCGCGCTCCTGGCCGTACGCCGGCTGCGCCCCGCCCTCCCGTACGTCCTCCTCCCCGCGGCCGTGCTGCTGGCCGTCTCCATGAACGGCGCCCGGGACCTCGGCGTGCGGTACGCGGTCTTCATGCCGATGTTCCTGGCCGTCGCCGCCGCCGCGGTGACGCTCCTGCGCCACCGCGCCGTCCCCTGGGCGACGGCGGCGCTGGTCTGCTTCGTCGCGGTCAGCTCGCTGCGCACCTACCCGTACTACCTGCCGTACTCCAACGAGGCCTTCGGCGGACCGTCCAGGACCCATCTGCGGCTGCACGACTCGAACGTCGACTGGGGCCAGGACCTGGGCCGCCTCGCGGACCACCTGCACCGTCACCACTCCGGCGAGCGGGCCTGGCTCGTGTACAAGGGCGCGGGCGTGCCCGCCCACTACGGCATCGACGCCTCCGATCCGCTCAAGGCCCCGCTCGGCGAGGTGCACGGACTGCTCGTGGTGTCCGACTCGGCGGTGGCGAAGGCCGACGGGCGGCTGGCCGCGCTGCTCGCCACCAGCACGCCGGTCGACGAGGTCGGCCACTCGATCACGCTCTACCGGCGCCGCTGACACCGGCCGCCCCGGGAGGTCGGTTCCGTCACAACCGGCGCTCGTGCCCGTCCCGTCGGGCCGGCGCGAGGGTACCGTCCCGTCATGACGACGCGGCGGACGAGGGGACGCGGCGCGGCCAGGGCGGTCGTGACCGTTCTCCTGTGCCTCCTGGTGGCGCTCCCCGCGCGCAGCGGCGCCGCACCCGACGCGGCGGCGGTACCGGACGGGTCCCGGAGCCACTACGTCGGCACCTTCAACATCTACGGGAACATCGGCCACCGGGGCGACGCGGGCGGCTGGATCAGGGACGAGGCCGACGCCATCGGGGACCTCACGGAGGGCGACCTGGACCGGTGGCTGTTCATCGGTCTCCAGGAGGTCTGCGAGGCGCAAGGGGAGCGGTTCGCGCGGGAGTTGGGCATGCGCAGCGCGTTCGTCGACACCGGTACGAAGTGCGCCGTTCCTGCACGGCGGATGGCGGCCGGACGGCGTCCACCCGCTCGGCGCCGACGGCCCGGTCCTCCTGGCGGGCGACCTGAACGCACCGCCCGCCGCACCGGAACTGGACGTCCTGTACGGCGCCGGCCGCGAGGCGGGCGGCCCGCGCGAGACCGGTCCGCAGTACGCCCGGCCGACCTACGACGACGGCCGCAAGATCGACTACCTGTTCTCCTGGGGCGAGGGCGACCCCGGCCGCTGGCAGCGCGCCGCGGTGCGCCGGACGCCCAATTCGGACCACGGCTTCTACTACGCCGAGTGGTCCCGGGGCGCCAGAATGGGGTGATGGGCCACCACTTCGTCGGCATCCCGGACCTGACCGGCGTCCCCCGCGTCGCCGTCGTCATCGACGTGATGCGGGCCTTCACCGTCGCCGCCTGGGCCTTCTCGCGCGGAGTGGAGAAGATCGTCCTGGCCCCGACGCGCAGTGCGGCACTCGCGCTGAAGGAGAGCAACCCGGGCTGGCTCGCCCTGAAGGACGGCGCCCCCGCGGCGGGCTTCGACGCGGTGAACTCTCCCGGTCTGCTCAGGTCCCGCGACCTCACCGGACGCACCCTGGTGCAGAAGACGACGGCGGGAACCGTGGGCGCACTGGCCGTCGCGGACGCACCCCTGGTCCTGTGCGCGAGCTTCGTGGTGGCCGGCCCGACCGCGCGGTTCCTGCGCGAACAGGCCCGCGGCCCGGTGACGTTCGTCGTCACCGGCGGGGAGGGCCGGGCCGAGGAGGACCTGGCCTGCGCCGAGTACATCGGCCGGTGCGTCACCGGGGACGAGGTGGAGGCGGGCCCGTACCTCCACCGCGCGAGGACCTCCCGGGCCGCGGCGGACCTCGCCGCCGGGCGGCGCGGCGGGTACCACCCGGACGACGTCGATCTCTGCCTGGAGCTCGACCGGTTCCCCTTCGCGATGACGGCTCACCGGGAAGGGCCCCTGACGGTACTCCGGCGGCGGACGGCCGGATCCGGCGGCTGAGGGCGGCCGGTGACAGGGCCCGAACGGCGGTACCGGTCACGGTGCCGGGACGCCCGGCACCTTAGCGTGAGCACGGCAGGCACGGGACACGGAACCCGTGCGACGACCCCCGGGGGCGTGATGTGCTTCAGTGCGACGGCCGATCTCGTGGCCGGCTCCGCGATCGCGGCCGTCGGCGTGGCCTGCGTGGCCCGGGCCCGCGGAACGGCCGACCTGCCGCTGGCCGGGCTGCCGCTGCTCCTGGGCGTCCACCAGATCGTCGAGTCACTGGTCTGGCGCTCCGGCGGCGGTCAGGGGCCCGCCACGGTCGTCTGGGCGGCCATCGCGCTGCCGCTGCTCGCGGTGTGGGTGCCGGTGGGGGTGCTGTGCGTGGCACCGCGCAGGGCCGTACGCCCGCTGCTGGTCCCGCTCGCCGCCGGCCTGCTCACCGCGGCGGTGCTGGCGTACCGCCTGGCCACGCACCCCGTGACGGCCGACATCCGCGGCCACACCGTCGGCTACGCCGTCTCCCTGCCCGGCGCGGAGGTCCTGGTGGCGGGCTACCTGCTGGCCACGATCGGCTCGCTGCTGCTGTCCGCCACCGGCACCCTGCGCCTGCTCGGCGTGCTGGTGGCGATCGGCGCGGCACTCTGCTGGCTGCTGTGGAGGACCGAGTTCATCTCGACCTGGTGCGCGTTCGCGGCGGTGTGCTCGCTGGTCCTGTACCGCTGGGTGCGGGAGCGGTCGGCTCCCCGGACCACCGACCGCGTACCGACGGGGTGGTGACGGGAACGCGGGCCGCGCGGCCAGGTCCCGGCCGTCCCGGTGGTCCCGGCCGTTCCGGCCGGGCGTCCGTCACAGCCAGCCCCGGCGGGCCGCCTGCCAGGCCAGCTGCATCCGGGTGGCCGCGCCGGCGAGTTCCATCATGCGCTGGATGTGCCGCTGCACCGTCCGGCGGCTCAGGCCCAGTTGGGTGGCCACCGCCTTGTCGGTGACCCCCGCCACCAGCAGGGCGAGCAGCCGCCGGTCGACCGCGGACAGCGGGTCCGGGCCGCCGACCCCGTCGGTCCCGGCGACCGCGCCCGCGTCGTCGACGTCCAGCGGGACGGCGTCCTCCCAGTAGCGCTCGAACAGCGCGATGAGCGCGGCGAGCAGATTGCTGTCCCGCACCAGCGCGGCGGTCGGTTCCTCGGGGCTGCCCTGCGGTCCGCCGGGCACCAGCGGGCAGATCGCGATGGCGCGGTCCGCGACCGCCAGCCGCAGCGGCAGGTGCGGCACCGCGCGGGCCACCTCCCCGGCGCGCACCCCCGCAACAACGTTGTCAACGGCTCCCTCGTCGTCGAAGAACGCCTTCTCGTACAGCACCCGGTAGCGCACCCCGCGCCCCAGCGCCTCGAACTCCGACTCGTTGCTGCCCGAGGGCATCGCCACGTACTGGGCCTTGCAGAACCAGAGCATCTCGTCCTGGGCGCTCGCCTGGATCTGGCGCAGGTGCTGGCGCAGCGCCTCGGAGCCGGTGATGACCTCGATCAGCTCGCTGGCGTCCCGCCGCCGCATCGTGTCGCGGTACACCTGCAGCAGACCGGTGGCCTCGGCGCGGGCGAGGTCGAGCGCGTCGGCGTTGCGCTTCAGCCGGGGCATCAGCGCCACGTCCGGGGGAGTGGCCCGGAAGCGCCGCGGCAGCACGTCGGTGTGGCTCGCCATGCCCTTGACGGTCAGCGCGTCGAGCACCGCCTCGGCCTCCGCCGGGCTCAGCCCGGTGCGCGCGGCGACGTCACCGGCCGAGGCCTGGCCCGCCGTCACCAGGTGCCGGTACACGGACTCCTCGGCGTCCGACACCCCTGCGGCCTCCAGTGTCATGGCGCCCTCCCCGCGACCGACCGGCTTTCACTGATCGGACACCGTACTGCACGGGTGTTACAGGCGGTGAGGGCGAGCGGGCCGTCCTGCGCCCCGCCCACCCCCACCTG
>NZ_VDFC01000025.1:63807-97967 GCF_008369065.1 Streptomyces apricus
CGTTGTCTGCATGGTCACCTCGGAGTGGGGTGCTTCTAGGCAGGTCATCGGGGTGCGGGCCCGCGAGTGGGCGAACGCTACTGCCGGGTGAAGGGCACGTGCATGTGCGACGGTCCGCTCAGCGGGACAGTCCGGACACGGCTCGTCGGAGGCGGTCACCCGGCGTGCTGGTCGTACCAGCCGCGCAGCAGCACGGTGTCGTAGTCGGGTGCGCTCCGGATGAGCTTCTGCGCGAGGAGGAAGTCCACGATCTCGCGCGCGGAGGCGACATCGGCCGAGGTCAGGGAACGGGACGCGAAGGAGATCTCGCCGACGCCCTTCTCCGTCTGCGCCACCGGCAGCTGGGCCTGCTTCTGCGCGGCGAGGGCGGCCGCGTGCGGGTCCTTCGTCACCAGCCGGCCGGCCTCCGCGACCACCTTGAACACCTTCCCGGCGAGTTCCTCGTTCTCCTTCAGCCACGTGTCGTCCGCGAGCAGCCACTGCTTGTACGTGACACCGAAGTCGCCGATGGAACCGGCGATGCGGCCGCCCGCCGCGACGCCCTTGGCCGCCCAGGGGTCGAAGAGGATGTAACCGTCGATGTCGCCGCGCTGGAGCATGGTGGGAATCTCCTGCGGCGAGCTCTGCTCGATCTTCACGGAGTCCGGGTCGATGCCGTGGTGCCGCAGGTACTCGTGCGTGGCGTACAGGCCGATGCCCTGGATCGAACCCATCGTCCTGATCTCGCGCGGCGAGGCGACGTCCTTGCGCAGGACGACCTTGAGGTAGCGGCCCGAGGACTGGAAGACGCCCAGGGCGCGCAGGCGCGGGTTGCTCACCATCTGCGGCAGCGCGGTGGAGTCCGCGTTGGCCGACATCTGCGCGGTACCGGCCGTGACCGCCTGGGCCGCGGCGGGCCCGCCCTCCACCTTCACCAGGTGCACGTCGAGGCCGGCCTTCTCGAACATGCCGCGCTCGGCAGCCAGGTACAGCGGGGCGTACGACCCGTCGACGCCGAGCGCGATCCGGACGGTCGGGCTCTTGCCGCTCGCGGACCCCGCCGAGTCGGTGGTGCCCGCGCCGCAGGCGGTGGCGAGGAGGAGCGCGAGCAGGGTGAGCACGGCGCCCACCGGGCGCCGTCTTGTGCGGTGGGGACAGGACATCGGATGCGACCTCCGGGTCGGAATGCTGTCGAGGTGGCGGAAACCTGGCACCCGGGGAGGCCGACGGAAAGCGTGCCGTCCCACCTGGCGGACCGGCACGACCGGGGGGCGTCCACGACGCGACGCGTGGTCAGCGCGTCCGACGCCGGCAGTGTGACGGAAGAGCGTCACCGCGCCTGTTGCCTGATGTTTACACCCCCGCCCCTCTATGCAACACGGCGTTGTTGCACTTCAAATGGCCTGTACCGCCATGCGACGAATTGAGGGGACGGCTAATGGGGTCGTACGCCGACGAGGACGTCCTGCTGCCCAATTCCGTCCTGGGCAAGGCTCAGTTGCTGCTCGCCGCGTTCGAGTCGGGCGCGGACCGGCTGCGGCTGAGCGAGCTGAGCCGCCGCTCGGGCGTACCCAAGGCGTCGGCGTACCGCCTCGCCCGGGAACTGGTGCAGTGGGGGTTGCTCGACCGGCACGGTGAGACGTACGAGCTCGGCATCAGGCTCTTCCACCTGGGACAGCGGGTGCCCGCCTCCGCCGTGCTGCGGACCGTGGCCCGCCCGCTCATGGCCGACCTGTTCACCCGGATCCGCACGGCCGTGCACCTCGCGGTCCTCGACGGTACCCACGTCCTGTTCCTGGAGAAGATCGCCGGTGAGGCCAATGTGCTCACCCATTCGTACGTCGGCGGTCGCCTCCCCGCCTCCTGTACGGCGACCGGTCAGATGCTGCTCGCCCTGGCGGCGGACGGGCCCGAGCGGGTGGCGGCGCTCGCCGACGCGGGGCTGCCCGTACTGACCCCGCGCTCCGTGACGGACCCGCGGGTCCTTGCCCAGCGGCTGTCCAGGGCGGCGCGTCAGGGGTACGCGCTGGAGCGCGAAGGGGTCAGGACCGGAGACGCCAGCCTCGCCGTACCGGTGGCCCTGGCCGGGACGGAGTATGCGGCGCTCTCGGTCACCGGACCGATCGCGCAGGTGTCGGTGGAGCGACACCTCTCGATGCTGCGGGCCGCGGCGGACAGCATCGAGCGCGGCGTGGCGCAGAAGACGAAGGAGAGTCCGTCGTACGGAGCGGCACGCGCGGCGCGCACGGCACGCACGGTACGCGGGCCGAAGCCGGCCGGGGTGCGTCCCGCCCATGCCGTGAGCTGAAGCCTCGCCCGCCGCTGTCTGCGGGCCATGCCCCGGAGCCCGTTCCGGGTCCGGGTCCGGGTCCGGTCAGCAGAACACCCCGGTGGCCCGCCTCCCCTCCCCCGTTGATCGTGAGATTCCGCAAAGGCTGCGGACACGTGAGGGGAGGAGCCGTGGTGGAACCGGACACGGACGCGGCAGCACTGCGCGTGCTCGACCTGACCGATGAACTCGCCTTCCAGGGCGCCCGGTTGCTCGTCGGGACCGGCGCCGACGTCGTACGGACCGAGCCGGGCACCGGGCTCGGCCCGGCGGCCCGGGCGCACTGGCACGCGGGCAAGCGCTGGGTGCCGGCGGCGGACCCGGCCGGGCTCGACGCACTGGCGTCGGCCGCCGACGTCATTCTGGAGAGCGGCCCCGTGGCGCGGCTGCGCGGCCTGCGGGAGGACGGCTCGTCCCGGTGGCCGCACACCGTGCACGTGGTGGTGACGCCCTTCGGGCTGACCGGGCCGCGCCGCGACTGGACCGGCGACGATCTGGTGCTGGCGTCGGCGGGCGGCATGACCTGGCTCGGCGGGCGCCCCGACGGGCAGCCCAAGCCGCCGCCGCGCGAGCAGGCACTGCAGATCGCGGGCGCCCACGCGGCGATCGGGGCGCTGCTGGCCGTCGTGTCGGGCACCCCTCAGCTGGTCGACGTCTCCGCGCAGGAGGCCGTCGCCGCCACGCTGGAGACCGCCGCCCTCGCCTGGATCCACGCCGGGCGTTTCCCCGTACGCACCGGCGGGGTGTACGAGCACGTGGCGCACCGGATCTTCGAGACGGCGGACGGGTACGTGGCCGGGGGTTACTCCGGCAGCAACCGGATGTGGACGGATCTGCTGGCGTGGATGGCCGAGCGGGGCGAGGCCGGTGACCTCTTCGACGAGCGCTGGCAGGACGCCACGTACCGATGGCGGCAGCGTCCCCATGTGGATGCCGTCGTGCGGCGGTTCGCGGCGCCGTGGTCGGCCGCCGAACTGGCCGCGGAGGCGCGGGAGCGGGCCCTGCCGTGGGCGGAGGTCGTACCGGCCGCGCGTCTGACCGACAACCCGCAGCTGCGCGCCCGCGAGTCCCTGGTCACCATCACCGGCGAGGGGCTGCCGGACGGCGGCGTCGAGGACGTCGGCTTTCCGTGGGCGGCGCTGCCGCGACCGGTCACGCTGCCCGCGCTGCACCGGGCGGAGGGCGACGCGCCGTGGCACGGCTCCGGCCGGACGCGTCACAGGGCTGAACGGCCGGGGTCCCGAGCCCTGGAAGGGGTGCGGGTCCTCGACCTGACGTGGGTCCTCGCCGGTCCGTACGTGACCAAGCAGCTCGGAGAGCACGGAGCGGACATCGTCAAGATCGAGTCGCGGCACCGCCAGGACCCCACACGGTTCGCGCCGTCGATGCATCTGCGGCCGGGTTCCGACCCCGACGACAGCGGCTACTTCATCAACTTCAACCGCAACAAGCGCGGCGTCGCCCTGAACCTGCGGACCGAGGAGGGCCGGCGGCTGCTGCGCGAGCTGGTCCCGCACTGCGACGTCGTCGTGGAGAACTTCAGCCCGGGCGTGCTCGCCCGCTGGGGCATGGACTACGCGTCGCTGCGCGAACTCAACCCGGACGTGATCCTGGTGTCGATGGCGGGCGTCGGGCAGACCGGGCCCTGGCGCACCGCCGTCACGTTCGCCGACACGCTCGCCGCGATGTCCGGCCTGGCCGCCGAGACCCGCGACCCGGGCGGCCCGCCGCAGGGCCTGACCTTCGGGCTCGGCGACATGATCGCGGCCAATTCCGCGGTGCTGGCCACGCTCGACCTGCTGGCGCGTGGGCGCGGCGGCCACGTGGACCTGTCCCAGCTGGAGGCGATGGCCGCGGCGATGGGCCCGGCCGCCCTGGAACCCGTCCTGGAATCCGTCCTGGAATCCGTCCTGGAATCCGTCCTGACCGACGGTGGGCCGGAGCCCCGGACCGCCGAGTTCCCGAACCGGTCGCCGCAGGCCGTGCCGCACGGGGTGTATCCGGCGGCCGGGGACGACCGGTGGGTGGCGGTGTCGGTGACCGACGAAGCACAGTGGCACGCCCTGACGCGCCTCGCCGAACTCCCTTGCAGTGACGGCGACTTGGCAGCTCGCCGGGCGCACGAGGATGGGATCGACGCCGTCCTCGCCGCCTGGACGGGCCGGCACGACGCGCACAAACTCGCCCAGACGCTCCAGGCGGAGGGCATCGCGGCGGCGGTCGTGGCGACCGGGCAGGACCTGGTCGAGGCCGACGAGCAGCTCGCGGCCCGCGGCTTCTACCCCGTCCTGGACCACCCCCTCACCGGACCGGTCCGGCACGAGGGCGTCGTCGCGCGGCTGGCCGCGACGCCCGGCGGGATCGACCGGCCCGCACCCCTCCTCGGCCAGCACACCGACGAGGTACTGCGGGAACTGCTGGGCCTGGGCGACGAACAGCTGGCGGCGCTGGCCGCGGAGGGAGTGACCGAGTGAGCGAGGCGAGGATGACACAGGAGAAGCCGACCCAGGAGAAGCCGACCGAAGAGAAGCCGGCCGAAGAGAAGACCTCCGTACTGCATGTGACGCGGGACGGCGCCGTGGCCACGGTCCGTGTGGACCGTCCCAAGGCGAACGCCGTGGACCCGGCGATGATCGAGGAGCTCCTCGCGACCCTGCCGCCGCTGGCCGCCGATCCGGAGGTGCGCTGCATCGTGGTCACCGGCACCGGCCGGTTCTTCGTCGCCGGTGCCGACATCGCCGTCATGCGGGACCTGTCCGCGCAGAACCAGGCGAAGATGCGCCGCTGGATCCACGTACAGCGGATGATCGAGCAGGCCCCCAAGCCGGTCGTCGCGGCGATGAACGGCCACGCGCTGGGCGGGGGCGCCGAGTTGTCGCTCGCCTGCGACCTGCGGATCATCTCCACGGAGGCCACGTTCGGCTTTCCGGAGATGCGGCTCGGGCTGTTCCCGGGGGCCGGGGGCAGTCAGCGGCTCCCCCGGCTCGTCGGCCCCCACCTGGCGAAGCGCCTGATGATCGAGGGGGACAGGCTGACACCGCAGCGCGCCCTGGAACTCGGACTCGTCGACGTCGTGGTGGAGCAGGACGGGTTCGAGGCGACGGTCGCCGAGCGGGCCCGCCGCCTCGCGGCGCAGCCGACCGCCACCATCGCCCTGCTCAAGCGGGTCGTCGACGAGGGGTACGGGCTGCCCATCGAACAGGCGCTGGAGCGCGAGGAGCAGGGTGTGGCCGAGCTGATAGGGACGGCCGACACGGCGGAGGGGCTGCAGGCGTTCCTCGACAAGCGGGCGCCGGTGTTCACCGGGCGGTGAGGCCGGTCCGGCGCGGGTGGTCCGGTGACAAGTTCCGGTGACCGGTTCCGGTGACCGGACCACCCGCATTGGTGTGTTCCCGTACGTTCCGCATGCTCGGCGGATGAATTCCCCACAGCACACCGAGACCCAGCACAGCGAGACTCCGCACACCGAGACTCCGCACACCGACGAAGCCGCGCGGGGCGGGGCCGTGCTCGTCACGGGCGGCACGAGCGGGATCGGCCTGGCCGTCGCGGAGGCGGTGGCCCGTACCGGGCGCCCCGTGGTGGTCACCGGGCGTTCCGAGGACCGCTGCCGCGCGGCGGCCAAGCAGCTCGAAAGCATCGCGGGCGACCGGCAGTCGGCGGTGGTCGCGGACACCACCGACGCCGACGCGCTGGCCGAGGTCGTGCGCCGGGCCGCCGAACGCTGGGGTCCCGTCACCGGCCTGGTGACGGCCGCCGGGCAGCTGGCCCGCGGCTCGGTGCTCGACCTCACGCCCGACGACTTCCGCGCCGCCCTCGACACGAACGTCATCGGCACATGGTTGGCGATGCGCGCCGTCCTGCCCGGCATGCTCGACGCGGGGCACGGGCGCATCGTCACGATCGGCTCCGTGCTCGGCTCGACCGGCGCCCCCGAACGGGGCGGTTACGCCGCCACCAAGGGCGCGGTCGCCGCGCTCACCAGGTCGGCGGCCCTGGAGGTCGCGGGGACCGGTGTCACCGTGAATTGCGTCGCCCCCGGCCCCGTGCGCACCCCCATGAACGAGAGTGCCACCGCCACCGACGCCGCCGCCCAGGCCGCTTTCACCGCCAAGGTGCCGCTGGGCCGCTGGGGCAGGCCCGAGGACATCGCGCACGCGGTGCTCCCGCTGCTCGCCGCCGGCTCGTCCTTCACCACCGGCGCGGTGGTGCACGCGGACGGCGGCTACACCGCGCAGTGAGCGGTCGTCCGGGTCGCCCGGTGGTCAGCCGGGTCGCCCGCTGGTCACCCGGGTCGCCCGATGGGAGCGGTTCGCTGAACGGACCGCGACGCTGGGCCCGCGCCCCGCCCGGTGATGGGCTCGACACCGTCCCCCTGCACTCCCACGGAAGGACTCGCATGTCACCAGCACCGGAGAGCCACTACGCGGACGGCGCGGGCATCCGCTACCACTACCACGACCTCGGCTCGGGGCCCGACACCGTGTTCCTGCACGGCGGCGGCCCTGGCTGCACCGCGTGGAGCGACTTCGGGCCCGTCGCGCACCTGTTCGCGGCCGACCGGCGCTGTCTGCTCGTCGACATCCAGCAGTACGGCAAGTCGGAGAAGTCCGCCATCCAGGGGCCGATGTGGGACCACCACGCGGCGAAGACCGTCGGCCTCCTCGACACGCTCGGCGTCGACCGCGCCGACTTCGTGTGCAGCTCATGGGGCGGCACCATCGCCCTCAACCTCGCCGCGAAGTACCCGGACCGCGTCCGGTCCCTGGTCATCACCGGCAGCATGCCCGTCTTCTACGGGCCGCTCGCCCCGCTCCCGGAGAACGGTCACCGCGGCCGCACGGCCCGCGACGTCTACTACGGCGGCGAGGGCCCGACCCGCGAGAAGATGCGGGACCTCATCACGAAGCTGGAGTGGTACGACGGCACGAAGCTCCCCGAGGAGACGCTGACGCTGCGCTACGAGCAGAGCCTCGACGAGGAGGAGCGCGCGCTGGCGGCCATGTCCGACTCGCCGCGCGGCGACTGGCAGGACCTCACCGAGGAACTGGGGCGGATCCAGGCCCCCACGCTGTTCATGTGGGGCATGCAGGACGCGTTCCTCACCCCGGACTACCCGCTGATGCTGGCCCGCATGGTGCCGAACGGGAACCTCCACGTGATGGACCACACCTCCCACCACCTGGAGGAGGAGCGCCCCGAGGCGTACCACTCGGTGGTCAGCGGCTTCCTCGACTCCTTGAGCTGAACCCCTCCCCTCCCCGACAGCCCCTCGGAGCGCACCATGTCCATCTGGACCGAGATCAGCCCCACCCCCTTCCGCGTCGAGTACGTCGACGCCGCCGGAGTCCCCACCCGCACCCTGCGCGCCGGTGACCCGACCGCCCAGGCCGTCGTCTTCCTGCACGGCACCAGCGGTCACCTGGAGGCCTTCGCGCGCAACATCACCGCGCACGCCGCCTACGACCTGCACGCCATCGACATGCTCGGCCACGGCTACACCGGCAAGCCCGACAAGCCGTACGAGATCGCCGACTACGTCGCCCACCTGATCGACTACCTGGACGCCGTCGGGGTCGACAGCGTCCACATCGTCGGCGAGTCCCTGGGCGGCTGGGTCGGCGCCCGCGCCGCCGTCGAGCACCCCGAGCGGGTGCGCAGCCTCCAGCTCCTGTGCTCCGGCGGCACCGTAGCCAACCCCGAGGTGATGGACCGCATCCGCACCAGCACCAAGGAGGCCGTCACGTCCGACGACATCGAGCTCACCCGCAAGCGGATGCGGCTGCTCATGGCCGACGACGCCTCCGCCACCGAGGAACTCGTGGAGGTCCGGCACGCGATCTACCACACGCCGGAGTTCGTCGCGGGCGTCGACAACCTCCTCTCCCTCCAGGACATGGAGCGCCGCCTGCGCAACCTGCTGCGCCCCGAGGACCTGGCGCGGATCACCCAGCCGACGCTGGTGGTGTGGGGACGCCAGAACCCGTTCGGCGACACCCCCGAGGCGACGGCGCTGCACGAGGGCATCCCCGGCTCGCGCCTGGAACTCTTCGAGAACTGCGGGCACTGGCCGCAGCACGAGCAGGCCGAGCTCTACAACCGCCTCAGCCTCGAATTCATCGGCAAGGCAGCCGGTTGATGCGGGCGGTCCGGTTCCACGCGTGGGGCGCCGCTCCGGTCCTCGACGAGGTGCCCGAGCCCGTCCGCGCGCCGGGAGAGGTCCTCGTCCAGGTCACGGCCGGTGGCGTCTCGCACCTCGACGCGACGGTCGCGTCCGGCGACTTCGAGCTCAAGCCCCCGCTTCCGTACGTCGGCGGTGTCGAGGGCGCGGGCACGGTCCTGGAGGCGGACGCCGACTCCGGTCTCACGCCCGGCACCCAGGTCGTGCTGCGCGGCGGCGGCCTGGGCCTGCTGCGTGACGGCACGTGGACCGAGCGGGTCAGCGTGAAGCGCAAGGCCGTCACTCCGCTCGACGCCCCGCTCGCCCCCGCGGTGGCGGCGAGCTTCTTCGTCCCCGCCACGACCGCGTACGTGGCGCTGCACGACATCGCCCGGATCGGCCAGGACGAGGACGTCGTGGTGGTCGGTGCCGCCGGCGCGGTCGGCGCGATGGTGGCGCAGCAGGCGCTGGCCACGGGTGCGCGGGTGACCGGCGTAGTCGGCCGGGAGGACCAGCTGGCGGACGTGCCGAAGGGGGTGGAGGCCCTGACGCTGGACGACGCGGAAGGTCTCGCCCGGGACCGGCCGGCCTCGCTGCTCGTCGACACGCTCGGCGGCGCGGGCCTGGTCGGCCGTAGCCGGTGGGTGCGGCGGGGCGGACGCGCCGTGGTCATCGGGTACGTGGCGGGTCCGCACGTCGAGCTCGACCTGCCGAGCTGGCTGCTCGACGAGGTGGCGCTGCTGCCGGTGAACATGATCCGCCAGGAACGCCGGGCCCACGAGGTCTCCGGCGACCTGGTCCGACGCCTCTCCGAGGGCGAACTGACGCTGGCGGTAGAGGAGTTCACCCTGACGGAGGCGCCCGCGGCGCTCGCCGCTCTGCGGGCTGGACGGGTGCGGGGGCGGGCGGTCCTGCTGCCCGGGTGACGCCGCGGGGCTGCGCGGCCGTTGCGGGGTGCGGGCGCGTCGTGGCTGGTCGCGCAGTTCCCCGCGCCCCTAAAGACATGCGGCTTCGCCGCTGTGCCCCTGTCGGGGAGGTGCGGCCCGAAGGGCCATGCATCTCAGGGGCGCGGGGAACTGCGCGACCAGCCACAGCGCACCCGCAACACGGACTCGCGCGCCTGCCCCGGGCCGAGCGCGCGGCCGGCGCTCCGGTCGCGGTCCGTTCACCGGAACAGGTTCATAGGCAGGCGTCACGCCGCACCGGATGCTCGTGCCGCACACCCACCGGAGCAGGAGGCCACGACGAGATGACGACGAGCGAACGATCCCCCGCCGCACGGAAGACCGCAGCGAAGGAGCCCGTCAAGGCGCCCCGCGCATCCGCCGAGAAGATCGGCCGGCAGGACTGGTCGTCCTGGCCCCACTACGACAAGGCGGCGTCCGGTTTCCGCGGCTACTGGTACCCGGTCACCTGGGCGAGCCACATCACCGGCGACCCGAAGCCGTTCACGCTCTGCGGCGAGAAGATCACGCTGATCCGCGACAACGGCAAGGCGTACGCGCTGCACGACCGCTGCCCGCACCGCGGCGTCCCGCTGTCGGAGGGCAACCAGCAGTTCCCCGGCACCGTCAGCTGCCCGTATCACGGCTGGACCTTCGACCTGCCCACGGGCAGTCTGTCCGCGGTCATCACCGACGGTCCCGGCTGCCGCCTCACGGGCAAGCTGGGCGTGCGCACGTACGCCGTCGAGGAGCGGCTCGGCATGGTCTGGGTGTACATGCCCCTCGCCGACGAGGAACCGCACCCCATCGACGAGCAGCTGCCCGAGGAGCTGGTGTCGAACGCCTTCGTGATGGGCGGCCGCTTCGATCCGCGGGGCGGCAACTGGCGCTTCGCCTGCGAGAACGGCTTCGACGAAGGGCACGCCAAGTACCTCCACCGCACGGCGCTGTGGCGGCTGTTCAAGCCGATGCCGACGTGGAACATCACGCGGATCGTGCCGGAGGGCCGCTGGATCTACCGCGTCCAGGACGAGGTCTACTGGGAGGCCGACTTCCCGGGCGTGGGCCGCTGGACCAACAAGCGGTGGTGGATGAAGCAGCCGCCGGAGGGGACGTTCAACCTCGGCAACACCGGCGCGACCGACAAGGTCGACCCGGTGATCGAGTCCCAGGGCTTCCCCGGCTTCGCGTCCCTGTCGATGCCGGGCATGCTGCGGATCGCCTACCCCACCTTCATGCACTACGAGTTCTACGTACCGATCGACGACGACCACCACATGTACGTCGGCGTGATGGTCAACTTCAAGCAGGGCTGGGACACCCTCCGCTTCTACGGCAAGTACCTCGGCGCCATCCGCTGGCTGTTCCACGGCCAGTTCTCGGGCCAGGACGCCTGGATGGTCGACGTGACCGACGCGCCCCCGGAGAAGCTCTACCGCCCCGACGTCTCCCTGACCGCCTGGCGCAACCTCGGCGAGGAGGAGTACGCGAAGAAGCTCGCCGCCGCCGGCGTCACCGAACCCACCGCGGACACCACCGGAACGGAGGCCTGATCATGGCCCGCACCCTGGTCAAGATCCTGCTCGGTGTCGCCGTCGCGGTGGCGCTGCCCCGGGCCAAGCAGTTGTTCGCGGAGAAGACGATGACCCAGGTCCACCGGGTCAACCAGTGAGCGGCGACGCACCTCTCGACGGACCCGGCGAGCCCTCCGGACTCTCCGGGCTCTCCGGGCTCGACGACCGCCGTCGCACCTGGGTGACGGAGGCCTGGGGGCATGTCACCGACGAGCGGCTGCGCGAGCTGATCGTCGGCCTCGTCGGGATCGCCAGTCCGACCGGCGACGAGCGGCCCCTCGCCGAACACATCGCCGGGACCCTCGCATCGGTCGGACTGCGCGCGACCTGTCAGCCGCTCGACGCCCGCCAGGCGAACGCCTGGGCCCGCCTCGAAGGCGACGGCACCGGACCCGATCTGATGCTGTACGCGCCCATCGACACCCTGACCGTGGGCGACGAGAGCGAGGACGTGCCCTGGATCGGGCCGAAGCTGCGCGAGGACATGCGCCCCGAGGCCACCGTCTACGACGACCTGGTGACCGGCCTCGGCGCCTCCAACCCCAAGGGCCACGCGGCCTGCGTGATGATGGCCGCCGAGGCGATCGCGCTGGCCGGAGTCCCGCTGACCGGCGATCTGGTGGCCGCGTTCGGCGCCGGCGGCATGCCGACCAACGCCCGGCCGGGCAGCGACCGGCTCAACACCGGCCAGGGGGCGGGCTGTTCGTTCCTCCTCGAACAGGGCGTCCACACCGACTTCGCGGTCATCGCCAAACCCGGCTGGACCGTGTCGTGGGACGAGGTCGGCCTGGTGTGGTTCGAGGTGACGGTGCACGGCACCCACACCTACGTGGGCTCGCGCCACCGGCTCCCGTACGACAACGCGATCAGCCGCGCCGGCGACGTCGTACGGTACCTGGAGGAGTGGTTCGCCGAATACGCGAAGCGGCACACCGGCGGCACGGTCGCGCCGCAGGGCATCGTGTCGTCGGTGCGGGGCGGCTGGCCGCGCATGGCAGCCGTGACCCCGGCGGCGTGCACGCTCCGCGTCGACCTGCGCATCGCCCCGGGGACGACGCCCATCCGGGCGAAGCGTGAATTCACCTCGGCCATCTCGGAGTTGAAGCGCTCGATGCCGGGGCTCGACGCCACGGTCGAGATGATCCTCGCCGTCCCGGGGACCACCACCAGCCGGGAGAGCTGGATCTTCCGCAGCGCGGTCGCCGGATGGGAGGCCCTCGAAGGGCGCCCGCACGAGGCCGCGAGCGGCAACAGTGGCGCGACCGACGCGAACATCCTGCGCGGGCGCGGCATCCCGACGGTGCGCGTCGGCATGCCGAAGGTGGCCGAGGCGCCCTTCGACATCGACTTCGCCCGCGGCATGAACACCGTCTCCGTACGGGAGATGCAGAAACTGACCCGCCACCTGATCCGCACGGCGGTCGACACCGTCACCCGTTCCCACGCGGAGTGCGTCTCCGCCACGGGGTCCGGGCCCGTCGTGGAGCCGGAAGGAGCAACGGCATGAGCGAGATCGTGCTCGGCGTGGGGGCCTCCCACAGCACGCTGATGAACACGCACTGGGAGGAGACCCTCCACAAGGACCGGGCCGAACGCTTCCGTGACGCGCTGCGCGAGGCCCGCGACGAGCTGGCCCGGACCCGCCCCGACACCGTCGTCCTGATCGGCTCGAACCACTTCCGCGGGTTCTGGCTCGATCTGATCCCGCCGTTCACGATCGGCGTCGGGGAGTGTGTCGCGAGCGGTGAGTCCGGGACCCCGAAGGGCCCGCAGCCGGTCGACGTGCCGCTCGCGCGGCACATCGCCGAGTCGCTGGTGGAGAGCGGGCGCTTCGACCCCGCGTTCTCCGCCCGGCTCCAGATCGACCACGGGCAGTCGCATGCCATCCAGTACCTGCTCGACGGGCTGGACGTGGAGATCGTGCCGCTGGTCGTGAACGTCTTCGCGCATCCGCTGCCGACCCTTCAGCGGTGCGAGGAGCTGGGACACGCCGTCCGCGAGGCCGTGCACTCCTTCCCCGGCGACCGGCGGGTCGCGGTGGTCGGCTCGGGCGGGCTCTCGCACCGGCTGCCCTGGCCGGACTGGCGCGAACCGCACGGTGACGACGAGGAGTTCATGGTCGGCGCCTGGCTAGACGGCCGCGCGAACTGGCAGAAGTACGACGCCCGCCGCCGCGAGATCATCCGGGCCGCCGAGGCCTCCCTCACCCCGGAGTTCGACGACGAGTTCCTCACCCTCCTCGAACGCGGCGAGGCACATCGCCTCACCACGTTCACGTCCGAGGAGCTGGAGAAGGCAGCGGGCAACGGCGCGCAGGAGCTCCGGACGTGGCTGCTGATGGCCGCCGCCCTGGAACACGCGCCCGCACGGCGTCTGGCGTACGAGCCGATGCCCGAGTGGCTCACCGGGATGGGCGTCGCGGTCATCGACCCGGCGGCCGTGGACGCGGGGCAGTCGACATGAAGGCGCCGGCCGACGTGGCGCCGGCCGGTCCGCGCCCCCTCGGCGTCCCGGCGCAGCAGGGGCTCATGGTCTCCGCGCACCCCGCCGCGCCGCGATCCGGGACGGTGCGGGCCAAGGCGGTCAGGGCCGATGCGGGCGGTGCGGAGGCAGGCGGTGCAGAGGCGGGTGGTACCGACCCCATGAACTCCGTTCTGGGGAAGGTCCGTCCGATCCTGGAGGCCTTCACCTCCGACGACGCCGCCCTCTCGCTCGCCGAGCTGGTACGCCGTTCGGGGGCGGCCAAGGCCACGGTGCACCGGCTGGCCCAGGAGCTGGTCACCTGGGGGCTGCTGGAGCGGGAGGGGTGCGACTACCGGCTCGGACTGCGGCTGTTCGAGCTGGGGCAGCGGGTGCACCGTCAGCGCATCCTGCGCGAGGCCGTGCAGCCGTACATGGAGGATCTCCTCCTGATCACCCGGGAGACCATCCACTTCGCCATCCACGACAGCCTGGACGTCGTCTACCTGGACAAGATCTTCCCGCACCGCGGGCTGAACGCCGAGTCCCGGGTGGCGGGCCGGCTGCCCCTGTACTGCACGGGCACCGGCAAGGCGATCCTCGCGTACTCGCCGCCGTCGCTCTTCGTCGACGTGGTCCGGGGCGGCCTCAAGCCGATCACCCGGCACACGGTGATCTCGCCGGGCCGCCTGCGCGCCCAGCTCGACCGGATCCGGGAGGAGGGCATCGTCCTGGAGTCCGAGGAGATCAGACTCGGTTACGCGAGCCTGGCCGTTCCGGTGTTCGCCGGAGACACGGCACCGGTGGGCGCGTTGTCCATCACGGCGCCCACCTACCGGATGGATGCGGCCGGATACGCGACGGCCCTGCGGACGGCCGCGCTCGGCATCGGGCGCTCCCTGGCCTGAGCGCTCCGCGGCCGCGCGGGTGAGGGGTACGGGACACGTAAGTACGCGCGCGAAGGGGTCCGCCGAACGGCGGGCCCCTCGCCGCGTCGTGCGGCCCGTGAGTCGACCCGGTGAGCGCGGCCCGGTGAGGAGGCCGTCCTGCTCACCGGAACGGCTCCGTAGGGAGAACCGCCGCCTCGTTCCTACGCTCGCACCATGAGCCAACTCACCGACGACACCGGCGTCCTGGCCACCGACGTCCTGATCATCGGCGCCGGTCCGGCGGGCCTGTACGGCGCCTACTACGCGGGGTTCCGCGGCCTGACCGTCACCGTCATGGACGTCCTGCCGCAGCTCGGCGGGCAGATCAGCGCGATGTACCCCGAGAAGCCGATCTTCGACATCGCCGGCTTCCTGTCCGTGCGCGGCCGCGACCTGGTGGACGGACTCGTCGCCCAGGCCGAGTCGTACTCCCCGCGCTACCTCCTGGGCCACCGGGCGGCCGAGCTGGCGTACGACGCCGACGGCCTGCCGGTGGTCCGCAGCGACCAGGGGGCGACGGTGCGCGCCAAGGCGGTCGTCGTCACGGGCGGCGTGGGCACGTTCACCCCGCGCCCGCTGCCCGCCGGGGAGGAGTTCCTCGGCCGCGGCCTCGACTACTTCGTGCCGGACCCGTCCGTGCACGCGGACCGGGACGTGGTGGTCGTCGGCGGCGGTGACAGCGCCTTCGACTGGGCGGCCCTCCTCGCGCCGGTCGCCCGCTCGGTCACCCTCGTGCACCGCACCGCCCGCTTCCGCGCCCACGCGGCGTCCGTCGAGAAGGTCCGCGCCCTGGGCGTGGAGATCGTCACCGACTGCGAGGTGAGCCGGCTCATCGGCACCGACCGGGCGGAGCACGCCGAGATCCGGCACCGCGTCACCAAGGAGACCCGCCTCGTCCCGGCCGGGACCGTCGTCGCCGCGCTCGGCTTCCTCGCCGACCTCGGCCCGCTGCAGCACTGGGGGCTGGAGCTCCAGGCCCGGAAGATCACCGTCGACACCCGTATGGCGACCAACCTGCCCCGGGTGTTCGCCGCGGGCGACATCACCGACTACCCCGGCAAGGTCCGCCTCATCTCGGTCGGCTTCGGTGAGGCCGCCACCGCCGTCAACAACGCGGCCACCGTCATCGATCCGGAGGCGGCCCTGTTCCCCGGGCACTCCACCGAGAAGGAGCACTGAGCACACCATGACGTACGTCATCGGCGCCTCCTGCGTCGACATCATGGACCGGTCCTGCGTGGAGGAGTGCCCGGTCGACTGCATCTACGAGGGTGAGCGCAAGCTCTACATCAACCCCATGGAGTGCATCGACTGCGGGGCCTGCGAGGTCGCCTGCCCCGAGCAGGCGATCACGGTGGACCGCAAGGCGGACCCCGACTTCCGCGCGGACAACCGCACCTTCTTCACGGAGGTCCTCCCCGGCCGGGACAGCGCGCTCGGCTCCCCCGGCGGGGCTACCCCGCTCGGCCCGGTGGGCGTCGACACCCCGTTGGTGAGCGGGCGGTGACCGCCACGGACACGACCGGCACGGGCACGGGCACCGGCACCGGCACCGGCACCGGCACCGGCACCGGCACGAACACCCTGCGGAAGGGCTACGCCCCCAGCCGCTTCGGCCAGTTGCACTACGTGGAGTGCGGCGACGGCGCTCCCGTGCTGATGCTCCACCAGACGCCCCGCTCCTGGACGGAGTACCTCGACGTGCTCCCCCTGGTCGGTGCCCGGTACCGGGCGATCGCGATGGACACCCTGGGCTACGGAGCGTCCGCGAAGCCCGAGGGGCCGCACACCGTCGAGCGTTTCGCGGACGGCGTCGGCGACCTGGTCGAGGCACTCGGCCTGGACCGCTTCCACCTGGTCGGGCACCACACCGGCGGGGTGGTCGCCGTCGAGGTGGCGGCCCGCCTCCGAGGCCGGGTGGCAAGCCTGCTGCTGTCGGCGACCTCCTTCGTCGACGACGAGAAGCGCAACGGCGCCCACGGCAGCGTCGACCACGTCGACCCCGCGCCCGACGGCACGCACCTGCGGGAGCTGTGGAACAAGCGGCGCGGCTTCTACCGGCCGGGCGAGGAAGCGGCCCTGGGCCGGTACGTCGTCGACGCGCTGACCGTCCTCGACCGTGTCGAGGAGGGCCACGAGGCGGTGCGCCGCTACGTCATGGAACCGCGCCTGCCGGAGATCACCGCACGCACGCTCGCGGTCTGCGCCCCCGACGACCGGTTCTCCCGGCCGTCCCTGGCGAAGTTCGCGGCGGCACTGGGCTGTCCGACCAGGGTGCTGTCCGACGGACACGTGGCAGCGCCGGAGCAGGTGCCGCAGGAGTTCGCCGACACCGTCCTGGAATGGGCCGGCCGCGGCTGAGGCGCTGACGCGTTGCCGCGCAGGGACTCCTTCCGGCCAACCTTCGCTCGGCGCGATCACCGTAAGTGACACACTCGTCGCCATGAAGAGCGAGAAGTGGACAGCCGCCTCCGGACGCTCGGCGGTGGCCACCGCCTCCTCCCGCCGCTCCGGCGCCGCACCCGTGGTGCGGGTCGGTGTGGAGGAGGAGTACCTGGTGGTGGACCCGGTCTCCCGGCAGCTCAGCACCCGCGCGGACAAGGTCGTCACGGAGGCCGCCGCACAACTGGGCGACCGGGTCACCACCGAACTGACCCGCTACCAGGTCGAGGTCCGCACCCACCCCCACACCAGCCTCACCGACCTGGGCGACGACCTGCGCCACATCCGCCGGGCCGTCGCACAAGCCGCCGCCCGCCTGGGTCTGCGCATCATTTCCAGCGGAACACCCGTCCTGGGCCAGCACACTCCCCCGCCGCTGACCGCCGGAGACCGCTATGCGCAGAGCCTGGCCACCTTCCGCGCCCTGGACCACGAACAGAGCGTGTGCGCCTGCCACGTCCATGTCGAGATGCCCGACCTCCCCACCGCGCTCGCCGTCAGCAACCACCTGCGGCCCTGGCTGCCCGCGCTGATCGCCCTGAGCGGCAACTCCCCCTACTGGAACGGCCAGGACACCGGCTACGACAGCTGGCGCACCCTGACCTGGGGACGCTGGCCCGTCGCCGGGCCCCCGCCCTACTTCGAGTCCGCCGCCCATTACGAGGATCTGCTCGGCCATCTCCTCAGCAGCCACACCCTGCTGGACCGCGGCGGCCTCTACTGGGACATCCGCCCCTCCCACCACGTGCCGACCCTGGAGATCCGGGTGGCCGACGCCGCTCCCACCGTCGACGACACGCTCCTGCTGGCAGCAGCCGTCAAAGGCCTCGCCGGCACGGCCCTCGACGCCGTACGCGACGGGCAGCCCGGGCCGCGGCTCCAGGCGGAGATGCTGCGGGCGGCCTGCTGGCGCGCCGCCCGCGACGGCGTGAAGGGCCAGAGCATCGACCTGGCCTCAAGCGGACTGGAGCCCGCGTCCCGCCGTCTTGAGCAGCTCTGGGACACGGCCACGCCCGTTCTGGAGCCCGGCGAGGTCCCCGCTGTCGACTCGGCCCGTCGGGACCTCGCCGCACGGGGCAACGGAGCCGACCGCCAGCGGGCGGCCTACCGCCACCGGCACAACCACCTCGACGTCGTCGACCACCTCGTGCAGCAGGCCACCGCCTGAGCTCCGCCCTCTCTCCCCCGCTCAGGACACGGACGTATGGCCCGGTGGCGTCGCGGTGTCCCACTCGGCGGGCGGGGTGAGGGGCGTGGGTGCCGGGTCGTGCCGCAGGGCGTCGAGAACGACGCGGACGCCGGCGCGGGCGGGAGCGCCGCGGCGGATGACCGCGGTGATGGTGCGGGTGACGGGGGTGGCGAGTTCGCGTGTGGTCACGTCGTAGCGGCTGTGGGCGACGGCGAGGGCCGGAAGGAGGGTGACGGACAGTCCGGCCTCGACGTGCTGCAGCGCCATCATGTAGTTGCTGAAACGGCCCACGACCCGTGGTTCGAAACGGGCCCGGCGGCACAGTCGCCGGGCGAGGTCGGCCATGTAGGACCGGGGCATGTCGAAGGTCCATGCCTCGTGCGCGAAGGCGGCCAGGTCCGCGGGGCCGCGTCCGGCGGGATGTCCGGAGGGCAGGACCAGGAGCACCGGGTCCTCGGCCAGCGGTATCAGGTCGAGGTCCGGGCCCAGCGGAAGGTCGTCGACGTCGGTCATGGTGAGGATGACGTCCGCGTCCGCCATGCGCAGGGCGGGCATGCTCGCGTGCGGTTCCAGTTCGATGATCTCGACGTCCAGGTGCGGGTAGGCGGTCGCGAGGCGCGTCACCGCCGGGACGGCCAGCGTGTGGACGGCGCTCTGGAACACGCCCAGCCTCACCAGCCCCGACGGCTCCTCGCCGAAGCCGCGCAGTTCGCCCTCGACGTCGTCCATGTGGTCGAGGATCGCGCGGGCCCGCTGCGCGAGGATCAGTCCGGCCGGCGTCAGCCGTACCCGCCGGCCGGTGCGCTCCAGCAGCTCGGTGCCGGTCTCGGTCTCCAGGACGGCAAGCTGCTGGGAGACGCTCGACGGGCTGAGATGGGCGGCCTGCGCCACCGCGCGCACCGTGCCGAGCGTGTCCAGCTGGCTGAGCAGCCTCAGCCTCCACGGGTTCATCACCCTGGCCATTCTTGTACAGTTTTCCCGCACAGGAGGGCCGGCATCGCGTGATGGACGCGACCCTCGCACCGTCCCTACCGTCGAGGTCATGGCAGACGACGGCAGGACCGGCACGGACCGCGACGCACAGTTCTGGCACGACGCACGGCGCCATCTGCTGCGCTACGGCGTCGCCTTCACCCCCGAGATCATCGAGCGCGCGAGCGGCAGCTTCGTGCACACTGCGGACGGCCGCCGGATCCTCGACTTCACCTCCGGCCAGATGAGCGCGATCCTGGGGCACAGTCATCCACGGATCGTGGAGTGCGTCCAGCGGCAGATCGCCGGCCTCGACCACCTCTACAGCGGCATGCTCAGCCGGCCCGTCGTCGACCTCGCGCGACGGCTCGCCGGCACGCTGCCCGACCCCCTCGACAAGGTCCTGCTGCTCACCACCGGCGCGGAGTCGAACGAGGCCGCCGTGCGGATGGCGAAACTCGTCACCGGCCGCCACGAGATCGTGTCGTTCGCCCGCTCCTGGCACGGTATGACCCAGGCCGCCGCGTCGGCGACCTACAGCGCCGGACGCAAGGGGTACGGGCCCGGCGCTCCGGGCAACTTCGCCATCCCCGTACCGCACTCCCGTCGTCCCGACATCACGCACCCCGACGGGACCCTCGACTGGCAGCGCCAGCTGGACCTGGCCTTCGACCTCGTCGACGCGCAGTCCACCGGCAGCCTCGCCGCCTGCCTGGTCGAGCCGATCCTCAGCTCGGGCGGGGTGATCGAGCCACCGGCCGGCTACTTCGCCGCCCTGCACCGCAAGTGCCGGGAGCGCGGGATGCTCCTGATCCTCGACGAGGCGCAGACCGGTCTGTGCCGCACGGGCACCTGGTACGCCTTCGAACGCGACGGAGTCGTCCCCGATCTGCTCACCCTGTCCAAGACGCTCGGCGCGGGGCTCCCCCTCGCCGCGCTGGTCACCAGCGCGGAGATCGAGGAGCGGGCCCACGAACGCGGCTTCCTCTTCTTCACCACCCACGTCTCCGACCCGCTCGTCGCCGCGGTCGGCAACACGGTCCTGGACGTCCTGGAAACCGACCGGCTCGACGAGCGGGCACGGGTGCGCGGTGCGTTCCTGCGCAAAGGACTGGACGAGCTCGCCGCCCGCCATCCGGCGATCGGTGACGTACGCGGCAGGGGGCTGCTCCTGGGCGTCGAACTCGCCGGGAGCGACACCGACGCGTCGGCGGGCGACACGCTGGGCGCCCGCGTCACCGGCCGCTGTCTCGAACTGGGCCTGCACATGAACATCGTGCAGTTGCCCGGCATGGGCGGCACCCTGCGCATCGCCCCGCCCCTGACCGCCACCGAGGAGGAGCTGTCCCTCGGCCTGGAGATCCTGGACCTGGCCCTCACCCAGGTGGCCGCACCCCGTTCCGTACGCGAAACGCGTCCGCATACGCGCAGGGCAAGGGGGTAGGGACGCGAGCAGGGCGCACCCTCCGCCAGGTCCGGTCCGCACCCTCCGCCGGACCCGGACCGGGCCGTCCGCCGGGGAGAGCTTGATCACGCCGCGCCGCCGGTTTCGGGGGCATCGAATCGGCGCGAGGGGGTATCCGGGCTCCACCATTGTTGCTTTGCGGGAGGTACACGTGTCCATAGCCCAGAATCCGTTGTCCGTCGAGGTCGCCCCGGTCCGCGAGGACGTCGTCCTGTTCACGGTCGAGGGGCATCTGGACATCGATACCGCCACCGGGCTCCAGCACCACCTCGCGAACCAGTTCCAGCACGGCCGCCGCCACTTCCTGCTGGACCTGTCGGCGGTTCCCTTCATGGACTCGTCCGGTATGAACATCCTCATCAGGGCGTACCAGCAGACCCGGGAACTGGACGGCAGCGTGCACATCATCTCGCCGACCCCGGCCGTGCGGCGGATCCTGGACCTGACGGGTGTGAGCATCACCGTGCCCGTGTCGGAGGACGTCGACAGCGCGCTCGCCCTCGTGGACAAGCAGCAGGGCGAGGGCGCCTGATCCCGTCCGACGCGCTCCGCGGTCCCGGGGGACGGCGGAGTTCACGCACATACAACAGTTGCCGTTTGACAACAGTGCACCGAGGCAAGAAAGTGGGCAGCGCCGAGGCGCGGGAGGATTCCGGTATGTACCGAAGGACGAGGACGGGTTCCCCCGGCGGACGACGGGAGGGTCAGGCGGTCCTGGCGCCGTCGGCCGGGTCCTCCTCGTGGATCTCCTGCGCCGCCGCGGCGCAGAACGCCACCAGGCCCTCCAGCAGCTGGGTGCGCCGGGTCGCGGGCATCTGCTCCAGCACGGACCGCAGCGCCTGCTCGCGGCGCGAGCGCAGGTCGCTCAGGAACGCGCTTCCGCGGCGGCTGAGGTACAGCCTCAGTTCGCGGCGGCTGGTCGCCCCGGGCCGGCGTTCGACGAACCCGACCGCCTGCAGGCGGTCGCACAGCCTGCTGGTCGAGGGGGGCGTGGACCCCAGGGCGTCGGCGAGGGTGCGCAGGTTGATGCCCTCGTTGTGCTCCAGGATGAACAGCACCCGCAGCTGGGACGCCGAGACGGGCGCCGTCGAGGCACGGCCCCAGAGGACCTCGAGCAGCTCCGCCGCCTCCGAGGTCACTCGCGCCACTTCGCGGCGCTGGGGACGCGGGGAGGAGGAAGTCACGCAGACACTCTCCCAGGCTTCCCCGGCCCTGTCAGCTCACCGGTCGGGGCCTTCCTGCCGCCCGCACCGGATCAGAACCGCGGCGCCGCACCCGCGGCGGCGCGGACACGCAGCCACCGACGCGCAGAGAACGGCGTATCCGACATCGTGAACAGATTCGTGGCAGCCGAGCGCGCGCTGCGCTCCGCTGCTCCGCACCAGCTGCTGGACGCGGTCCGGGAGGTGCTGTGCGGACAGTACGCGGCCGAAGAGGTCGAGCTCTTCATGGCCGACTACGGGCTGACCCTGCTGCAGCCCGTCTCCACGCTGCCGTACACCCTGGCGCCGCTGCCCGTGCACACCGGCCCGGCCGGCCGGGCCTTCGGCGCCCAGGAACCGGCGTTCGAGGAGTGCCCCGGGGGCTCGGTGCGGGTCCACCTGCCCGTGACCGTGCGCGGCGACCGGCTGGGGGTGCTGTCCGTCACCATGCCCTCGGCGGAGCAGGCCACCGACTGCTCGGCCGAGCTGGCGGAGGTGGCGGAGGTCCTGGCGCACGAGGTGATCGTCGCCGAGCGGGACACCGACCTGTACCTGCAGGCGCGGCGCAAGGACCGGCTCACCCTCGCCGCGGAGATGCAGTGGCAGCTGCTGCCGGCCCGCTCCTGCGCCCGCCCCGAGTACGCGCTCGGCGCCCAGCTGGAGCCCGCCTACGCCGTGTTCGGCGACAACTTCGACTGGTCCGCCACCGCCGACCATCTGTCGCTCTACATCACCAACGGCATGGGCGAGGGCATCGAGGCCTCGCTGCTGACCAGCCTGGGGGTCAACGCGCTGCGCAACGCGCGCCGGGCGGGTCTGCCGCTCGCGGACCAGGCGGCCCTGGCCGACCAGGCGGTGTAAGCCCACTACCGCGGCGACGTCCACCTGTCCGTGCTGATGCTGGACCTGCAGCTGTCCACCGGGCGCCTGCAGGTCGTCGACGCCGGTTCACCGCGGATGATGCGCCTGCGCGACAGGACCGTCACGGCCGTCGACTTCGAGGAGCAGCTCCCGCTGGGCATGTTCGAGGAGACCGACTACTTCGCCCAGGAGTTCGCCGTGGAGCCCGGCGACCGGCTCGTCTTCGTCAGCGACGGGGTGCACGCGGTGACCGGGCCGGGCGGCGAGACGTACGGCGAACGCGCGCTGGCCCGTGCCGTCGCGGCCACGAGCCTGGTGCCGGCGGCCGAGGTCCCCGGGGCGGTCCTGCGGGAGCTGACCGGGCACCGCGGCGACCCCGACCCGGAGGACGACGCGCTGGTGGCCTGTCTCGACTGGTTCGGAGGGCGTCCGGCGCCGTGAGGCCCGGCCGCCCGGAACCCCCGCCGCCGGACGCGGTGTTGTGCGAACGGGAGTCACCGATACAGTTGCCGTCCGGCAATGGTTCCGTCGTCTCCCGTTGCCCTCGGCCAGGCCGGGACGATGCGCAGGACGCGAGCAGTACGTGAGGAGAAGCAGGTGCCGGAGCACGAAGCGGGGGGCGTACCCACGCGCGTCCGGGAGATACCCGGGCACGCGCGCGTGCCGGTGGCCCGTCCCGGCGGCCCGTCCGGCCGGAACACCCCGCACCGCGCCGTGCGCCCCGCTCCCTCCGCCCCGGCCGTGACCGCCGTGAAGACGCGCGGCACGGGCCGATCCGCCCGGCCCGTACGGGACGGCACCGCCGTCGCCGTACCGGCCCCCACCCCGTCGGACCGCACACCATGACTCGTACCTGGCACATCGCCACCGTCACCGACGCCGCACGGGCCCGTATCGGCACGGCCCGCCTGGCCGCCGCGTACGGAGTGCCCGCCGTGGAACGGACGCGGCTGACGGCCGCCCTCAGCGCGCACCTGCGCCAGTGCCTCACCAAGGGCGGCACCTGGCGGCTCGACCTGGAGACGGCCGCGACGCCGTCCGGGAACGGTCTGCTGCGGGCCGTCGTGACCCCGTGCGACGAACCGGACCCCGGAGGGCGGCCGCCGTGGGACATGGCGGTCGCCTGCGGCCCGTGCGCGGACGCCGCCGACCCCGGGCCAGCGGAGGACGATCCGCAGACGCTGGCCGAGGGACTGCTGGGCGCCGACGAGGACACCGCCCTGGTGCTGGAGAAGCTGGGCGAGCAGGAGCTCCTGGTCGCCTCGCACCGGGAGGAGCTCGACCAGACCAACCAGGGCGTGCTGGCCCTGCACGCCGAACTGGACGCGGCGGGCCAGGCCCAGCGCGAGCTCTTCGCCGCCGAGCGGGAGGCGCGGACCGAGGCCGAGACGGCGCGCCGCAGGCTGACGTTCCTGGCCGACGCCAGCGCCGTGCTGACGGCCTCGCTCAACCACGACGAGATCGTCCGCCGCCTGGAGGGCCTCCTCGTCCCGGAGTACGCCCGCAGCGTCGACGTGTGGCTCTTCGGCGACGGCGACGGGGACGGGGCGGAGCAGGACAGCCCGAGGCCGGCCGCCGCCGTGGTCGCGGCCCGCAGCGGGCGCCCGCAGTACGCCGCCGACCATCCGGGCGGCCTGCCCGGCGTGGACGACCAGCCGCCCTCGGCCCTGCACCCCTCCGTGCCCGTGCTGTGCGTCCCGCTGGGGACGCGGCGGGAGCCGCTGGGCGTCCTGATCCTGTCGCCGGCCGGCGCCCGGTGGGACGCCGACGACGCCGTCATGCTGATCGAGCTCACCCGCCGGGCCGGGGTCGCCATCGACAACGCCCGCCGCTTCGAGCACAACCGCGACATCGCCGAGACCCTGCAGCGGGCGCTGCTCACGGACCTGCCCACCACTCCGGGACTGCACCTGGCCGCCCGCTACCTGCCGGCCACCCACGGCCTGAACATCGGCGGCGACTGGTACGACGCCTTCCGCCAGCCCGACGGCAGCCTGATCACGGTGATAGGGGACGTGACCGGCCACGGGCTGCGCGCCGCCGTCATGATGAGCCAGCTGCGCACCGCGCTGCGCGCGTACGCCGTCGACGGGGGCACCCCGGGCCAGCTCCTCACCCGGCTGCACATCTTCCTGCACCACCTGCAGCCCGACCTGTACGCCACCGCCGTCATCGCGCGCTTCCACCCCGACGACCCGACCCTGACCTGGGCCGCCGCGGGCCATCCGCCGCCCGTGCTGCGCACCCCCGACGGGCAGGTGCACACGCTCGACGCCAAGCCCGGCGCGATGCTCGGCATCCCGCTGGAGCAGAAGATCCTGGACCACACCGTGACCCTCACGCCGGGCTCGACCCTGGCGCTCTACACGGACGGGCTGGTCGAGCGGCGGGCCCAGGGCATCGACCCCGGCATCCAGCGCCTCGCCGCGGCGCTGGGGACCTTCGAGTCCGCGGACCTCGACGCGGACCTGGACGGCTCGGCCGACCGGCTCCTGAGCCCGCTGCTGCACGACTCCGAGCGGGACGACGACGTGTGCCTCCTGCTGTGCCATCTGCACAGCAGGGCGGCCGAACTGGCCCGGACGCCCGTCAAGCTGGCCTTCTGACCGGGACCGGTCCGCTGCCGGTCCGGTCCCTCACCCGTTCCCGGGCGCCCGTCTCGGTGCGAGGGCGCGGGCCCGGTGGAAGGCGTGCAGTCCGTGCCGCAGGGAGTCGCGCTCGCCCTGCGCCATCGCGTCGAGCACACCGGTCAGGCGCGACGTCCGGCGCGCGGTGACGTCCGCCAGGAGCCGGCGGCCCTGCTGGGTGACCAGCAGCTGCACCTCGCGGCGGTTGAACGGCTGGACGGTGCGCTGCAGCAGCCCCGCGGCTTCGAGCCGGTCGCACAGGCGGCTCGCGGTGGGCAGCGCTATGCCCAGGTGCTCGGCGAGGGTGGTGAGGTTGAGCTCGGGCAGCCGGTGGACGGTCTGCAGCGCGAGCAGCTGCCGCGTGGACATGCGCGGGATGCTGTCCTCGGCCGCCGAGAACCACAGCATGACCAGGCCCTCCACCGCGTCGAGGACCTGTTCGGCGAGTGCGTCCGGCACCGGGCCGGGTCCCTGTTCGCGATCCATGGCGCGGTCAGGGCGTACGGGCTGTGCAGGGACGGCGCGGCGCCCTGCGGGGGCGGCGGGGGAACGGGCCCCGCCGGGTCTGTCCATGATCCGGCACGGGGGTGATCACACGCACTTCTCTTTCCGTCGGCTCCGGCCTGGGCGGTTGTCATGTACGTCGGCCCTACCCGGAGAACCGGACCGTACACGGACTGCCTCGTCCTAAAAAGGAACGGCCCGGTCCGCTCCCTCCCGCGTGCGTGCTGCGGGAGGGAGCGGACCGGGCCGTCACCGGCCGGCCGGGAAGGTCAGCTGGCGGCCAGGGCGCCCTTCAGCACGGCGACCGCCTGGTTGATGGCCGCCTCGGCGGCGTGGGTCTCGCGCAGGGCGTTGAGCATCACGAAGTCGTGGATGACGCCCTGGTAGCGCACGGCGGTGACGGGCACGCCGGCCTCGCGCAGCTTGTTCGCGTAGGCCTCGCCCTCGTCGCGCAGGACGTCGGCCTCGCCGGTGATGACCAGGGCCGGGGGCAGGCCGGTGAGCTGCTCGGTGGTGGCGCGCAGCGGGGAGGCGGTGATCTCGGCGCGCTGCGCCTCGTCGGTCGTGTACTGGTCCCAGAACCACTGCATGCCGTCGCGGCGCAGGAAGTAGCCCGTCGCGAACTGGTGGTAGGAACCGGTGTCGAAGGAGGCGTCGGTGACCGGGTAGAACAGCACCTGCTGGACCAGGGGGACGTCGCCGCGCTCCTTGGCCATCAGGGTGAGGGCCGCGGTCATGTTGCCGCCCACCGAGTCGCCCGCCACCGCGATGCGCGAGGCGTCGAGGTCCTTGGTCGCACCCTCGGTGACGACCCACCGGGCGACGGTGTAGTTCTGCTCGATGGCCACGGGGTAGCGGGCCTCGGGCGAGAGGTCGTACTCGGGGAAGACGACGGCCGCGCCGGTGCCCACGGCCAGTTCGCGCACCAGGCGGTCGTGGGTGTGGGCGTTGCCGAAGACCCAGCCCGCGCCGTGGATGTAGATGATCACGGGGAGCCTGCCGGTGGCGCCGGCGGGGCGGACGATGCGCGTGCGGACCTCACCGGTGGGGCCGCCGGGAACGGTGATCCACTCCTCGTCGACGGCCGGCTTGGCCACGTCGCCGGACTGGACCTCGTCGACGGCCTTGCGGCCCTCGGCCGGGGCGAGGTCGAAGAGGTAGGGCGGGTTCGCGGTCGCCTCGGCGAAGGCCGCCGCCGCGGGCTCCAGGACGGGACGGCTGCCGGTCGTGTCGGTCATGACGGACTCCTCGGATCTGGTGCCGTGGGGACACTCCGCCGGCGGACTTCGCCGGGAGCGGCGGCACAGCCATGACAGTAGCTCGCGATTAAGTCGTGCGCAACCAATTAGGGCGCGATACGATTGAGGGGCTCGACGATAGGGTGGAGATCACCGAGTGGGAGCGGGCGGCGCGGGGCACACACACGTGGACGCACGGACTCGGCGCGCGGATACAAGGAGGTACGCCGTGAGCACTGCCGCAGCCGGACCGGCGCCGGAGGACCGGTCCCCGTCGGCGCAGACGGGTTCGCTCCTGCTGGACGACCAGCTCTGCTTCGCCCTCTACGCGGCCTCCCGGGCGGTCACCGCCCGCTACCGGCCCCTGCTGGACGAACTGGGCCTGACCTATCCGCAGTACCTGGTGATGCTGGTGCTGTGGGAGCAGGACTCGATCTCCGTACGCGACCTGGGCGCCGCCCTCCAGCTGGAGTCCAGCACCCTCTCGCCGCTGCTCAAGCGCCTGGAGGCCGCCGGTCTGCTGCGGCGCGAGCGCAGGACGGACGACGAGCGGTCGGTGGCCCTGCGGCTCACGGATGCCGGACTGCGACTGCAGGACCGCGCGGACGCGGTCCCCCTCGCCATGGGCGACGCCATGGGCCTGACCCCCGAACAGGACGCCACGGCCAAACAACTCCTGCGCCTGCTGACGGCCAACGTCAGCGCTCCGTAGGCCTCTCAGCACCCGTCTCCGGCTCCCGGCCGCAGCCACATCGGCGCCCCTCAGGGGCGCGGGGAACTGCGCGACCGGCCCCTCCGCCACCCGAAAAGTGGACGTGGGACGATCGGGACATGCTGCTGGAGACCCCCCGGCTCGTCCTGCGCCGCTTCCGCGCCGCGGACGCGGCACCGCTGGCCGCGTACAGGTCCGACCCCGCGGTGGCCCGCTTCCAGAGCTGGACCCCGCCCGTGTCCCTCGACGCGGCCGCCCGGCTCGTGCGGACCCTGGCCGAGGGGTCGCCGCGGGAACCGGGCTGGTTCCAGTACGCGGTCGAACTCAAGGCCGACCACTGCCTGGTGGGGGACGTCGGGGTGCGGCTGCACGAGAACCGGCGGCAGGCGGAGATCGGGTTCACGCTGGCCGGTGACCGGCAGGGGCACGGGTACGCCGCCGAGGCGGTGGGCGCGGTGCTCGACGACCTGTTCCGGCGCGGGCTGCACCGGGTCTCCGCCGAGTGCGACGCCCGCAACACCCGTTCGGCCCGCCTGCTGCGGCGGCTCGGGTTCGTGCAGGAGGGCCTCCTGCGGCAGGCCACCTGGATCAAGGGTGAGTGGACCGACGACCTGCTGTTCGGCCTGCTGGCCACCGACCGGCAGCCCCTCCACGGGACCGCCGACCGGCCCGGGTAGCCGGCGGAGGGTCGCGCGGGGCGTCTACTGCGGGCGCACCGTGAGCATCTGCTGGGCGTGGCCGACCGGGCCGTTGACGTCGTGCAGGACCGTGCTGGTGACGCCCTGTCCGGTCGGACCGAAGGTGACCGTGGTGTCGAGGCCGGTCCAGCGGCCCTCGGGCTGCCGGTGGAGGTGGACGGTCAGGTCGACGTTCGGGAACATCCAGTCGGCGGGCGACTCGCGCACGGCGATGCCGTTGGCGGTGTCCACGAGCGCGACGTACGACGCGAGCGCGCCGGCGGGTTCGCCGGCCACCAGGTCCAGGCCGGTGGAGACCCACGCCGTCGTGCGGCCCGGCCGGGGCGGGGCGACCGGCCGCACGTCCAGGGAGGCGATGTAGCCGCCGGGCCACACGGCGGCCATCGGCCACGGGGCGAGTTCCCCGGGCGGGGTCAGCGGGGCGGCGTCCCCGCCGGCGACGGCACCGGTGTCGCCGGTGGCCAGGAGCCAGGCGCGGGCGCGGACGACGGGGCGGCCGGCGATGACGACGACGGCCTCGACCAGTTCGATGGTGCGGCCCGGCCGGACCGTCGCGACCTGGATCTCGCACTCGTCGAGGGCGAGGCGCCCCAGGATGTCGAAGCTGATCCGCGACAGGACCAGGCCGTTGTCCGGGCGCGCCGCCGTGTACCGGTCGACGGCATGGACGACGAGGCCGCCGAGCGGGCTGAAGTGCTGCTCGTCGGGGTCCCACGCACCGCCCGCGTGCGAGGTGGCCTTGTAGCGGTGCTCGTCGATGCGCTCGTAGTAGCTGCCGGTGCTCAACGGACGGGTTTCCTTTCGGGTAGGCCGGTCCCGAACGTACCCCGCTCCCCCGAGGCGCTCTGTCGCACCCCCGGTGCACAGGACATGCTTGCTGCGACGACGAGCCACGACGCGCGATCGACGGAGCGCCCATGACGACGGAGTACGCATGACGACGGCCAGGGGTACGCGGATCGGGGTCCGGCCGGCCGCCGGGCACATCGGTGCCGAGATCACCGGCGTCGACCTGGCCGGGGAGCTGGACGACACTGTGGTCGCCGACATCCGGGCGGCGGTGCTGCGCTGGAAGGTGGTGTTCTTCCGCGGGCAGCGCCTGGACCACGCCTCGCACGTCGCGTTCGCCCGGCGGTTCGGCGAACCGGTCCGCCTGCGCAAGCGCGGCAGCGCCTCGCCCGCCGGTGTCCCGGAGGTCGAGACGACCGCCGACCGGCTGGAACTGGGCGGCCGCTACGGCATGGAGCACGACGAGTGGCTGCGCAGGCGCCGCCACTCGCTGCTGCGCGGCTGGCACTGCGACCACGGCGCCCGGATGGACCCGCCGGCGGCGACGATCCTGCGCGCCGAGACCGTGCCCCCGTACGGCGGCGACACCACCTGGTCGAACCTGGCCGCCGCCTACGCGGGACTCTCCGCCCCACTGCGGGCCTTCGTCGACACGCTGCGCGCGGAGCACCGGCTGGGGGTCGGCTACCAGGCGCGGCCCGGCGAGGACGCGTACGTACGCCACCTGCTGGACCGGCAGATCGCCTCCGAGCATCCGCTGGTGCGGGTGCACCCCGAGACCGGCGAGCGCGTGCTGTTCGTCAACGGCTACTACGTCGAGCAGATCCTGGGCCTGCACCGCACGGAGAGCGCACCGCTGCTGGAGATGCTGCTGGAGCAGGCGACCCGGCCCGAGTACACCGTGCGGTTCCGGTGGGAGCCGGGGAGCGTGGCCTTCTGGGACAACCGCGCGACCGTCCACCTGGCGCCGGGCGACACGGCCCACCTCGACCATCCGCGGATCATGCACCGGGTGATGCTGGAGGGCGAGGTCCCGGTCGGTGTGGACGGCAGGCCCTCGACCGCGCTCGTGGGGAGCGAACCGCACGTCTGGTGAGGTGCCGGGGGGCCGCCGCGGCGCGGCGCCCGGGTGTCGCGCTTGCGACATGTCCCACCTGTGCCAGCGGAAACGAGTGACATGACGATCGCCGCCGCCGGATTCTGTCCAGCGCATGAACTTCTCTGCGCGTACGACGGAAGGCACGGCACTGATGAGACGGATCCGCCTGGTGGCGGCGATATCGACAGGACTCGCCCTGGCGGCCGGTGCCGTGGCGCCGGTCGCCGCCCGCACCGGTACGGCGCCCGCGACGGCCACCTCAGCGGTCGGCACGGCCGCGCCGGAGGACCTCGGCACCGTCCGCCTGATCACCGGTGACCGGGTGGCCGTGGGCACCGACACCGGGGGCCGGCGCACCGCCTCGGTCACGCCGGGGCCCGGACGGCGGCACATCCTCTTCCGGACCTACGAGCAGGACGGACGGCTGACGGTCCTGCCCTCCGACGCCGGCGACCTGGTCTCGGCCGGCCTGCTGGACCGGAACCTCTTCGACGTGGACGGGCTGCTCGCCCAGCGGTACGACGAGGCGCACAGCGACGCGCTCCCGCTGATCGTGGCGGGCGACGGCGGGGCCGCGGGATCCGCCGTGCGGCGGCTGACGGAGCTCGCCGAGGACGGTGCGCCGGTGCGTCGCCTCGACAGCATCGGCGCGCGCTCCGTACGGGTCGCCGAGGACGACCTCGGCCGGTTCTGGAAGCAACTGGCCCCGGACGAGGGCCGGGTGGGCGCCGCACGCACCGCCGGCACGCCCCGGGTGTGGCTCGACGGCCGGGTGCGGTCCACCCTGGACCGCAGCGTCCCGCAGATCGGCGCGCCCACCGTGTGGAAGGCCGGCCAGCAGGGCGAGTCCGTCCGGGTCGCCGTGCTCGACACCGGCGTCGACCGGTCGCATCCGGACCTGGCCGGGCGGATCACCGAGGCGAAGGACTTCTCCGGCAGCTCCGGGACCGGGGACGCCTTCGGGCACGGCACGCACGTCGCGTCCATCGTCGGCGGCAGCGGCGCCGCGTCCGCCGCGTCCGCCGGGGGCAAGGGCGGCAAGGGTGTTGCGCCCGGCGCCGACCTGCTCGTCGGGAAGGTGCTCGGGGACGACGGCTTCGGCACCGAGTCCCAGGTGATCGCCGGTATGGAGTGGGCGGCGGGCACGGGGGCCGCGGTCGTCAACATGAGCCTGGGCTCGGACAGTCCGAGCGACGGCACGGACCCGATGAGCCTCGCGCTGAACGAACTCACCGAGCGCACGGGCACGTTGTTCGTCGTCGCGGCCGGCAACAGCGGCGAGCTGGGCACGAGCACGATCGGCTCCCCCGGCGCCGCGGACGCGGCCCTCACCGTCGGCGCGGTCGACCGCGCCGGCGCCCTGGCCCCGTTCTCCAGCCGCGGGCCCCGCACCGGCGACGACGCGGTCAAGCCCGACCTGACCGCGCCCGGCGTCGGCATCGTGGCGGCCCGCGCGGCCGGGACGACGATGGGCGACCCGGTCGACGCACAGCACGTGGCGGCCTCCGGTACGTCGATGGCGGCCCCGCACGTGGCGGGCGCCGCCGCGCTGCTCGCCCAGCGGCACCCGGACTGGGACGCGGGCCGGCTGAAGGACGCGCTGATCAGCACGGCCCGGACGGCCACCGGGCAGGAGGTCACCGAGCAGGGCGGCGGCCTCGTCGACGTGGCCGCGGCGGCGCTGGGCCCGGTCACCGCCACGGGCACCGTCGCCCTGGGCCCGTTCACGACCGGTGGCGGCGAGCCCCGTACGACACCACTGCGCTACACGAACACCTCCGGCGCCGACGTCACGCTGGCGCTCACCGCGCGGCTGGCCACGGCGGGCGGCCGTACGCCCGCGGAGGGCGCGGTGAAGCTCGGGTCCGGCTCGGTCCGCGTGCCCGCCGGCGCCACCGCCGAGGTCCCGCTGACGGTCGACCCGGCCCGGGTGGCGCAGGGCGACTACTACGGGTACGTGACCGCGGTCTCCGCCGACGGGAAGACCACCGTGCACACCACGGTGAGCCTGGCCGTGCACGGCCCCGTGCACCGGCTCACCGTCCGGACGATCGACCTGGAGGGCAAGCGGATCGAGGCACTGCCGACCATCTGGGGCGCCGACGGCTTCGTGGGCTACACCGGCACCGACCCGGCCGTCGCCGAGGTCGAGGAGGGCACCTACCAGCTGGACTACTCCTCCCTCGACCCGGCCGCCGACGGGCAGGAACTGCGGCACGTGGTCCTGCCCGAGGTGAAGGTCACCGGGGACAGGTCCGTCACGCTCGACGCGCGCCGGACGACCCTGGTCGACATCCGCACGCCGAAACCCGCCGAGCAGCGCGGCATCCTCAGCTACCAGACGTACCGGAAGATCGACGGGCACAGCCTGCTGCAGGGCACGATGTACTTCGACGTCGGCAGGCGGCTGTACGTGAGCCCCACCGCCAAGGTCACCGACGGCACCTTCGAGTTCGCCTCGCGCTGGCAGTTCGTCGCACCGCTCCTGGACATGACGGTGTCGGGCGGCAAGGGCCGCAAGGAGACACCGGACGCCTACTACATGCCCTCCTCGCCGCTCTTCGACGAGAAGGGGACGCGGCTGACCGCGGTCGACGCGGGGGACGCCGCCGCGCCGTCGCTGCGCCGGGCCCGCGGGAAGCTCGCGGTCGTCACCAACGAACAGAACCTGAACGAGCAGGAGTTGGCCGAACAGGCGGCGGCCGCGGGGGTACGCGGCCTGGTGCTGATCCACTTCGGCGACATCGCCTGGACCCGCTGGCACCCGGACGGCGAGCGCTGGGGCGTGCCGACCGTCAGGATCGGCAAGAGCGCGGGAGCCGCCCTGCTGAAGCGGATCGGCAGGGGGAGCACCACGGTCGGGTTCACCGGCACCGCGCGCAGCCCGTACCTGTACGACATCATGCAGGTGTCGTCGCAGCAGGTGCCCGAGAAGGTCGTGCACACGGTGTCCGAGCGCAACAGTGCGGTCGTGCGCGCGCGGTACGCCGACAACGGCGGCGCGCGCTGGGCGAGCGAGCAGCGCTTCGCCCGGCGGCCCTACCAGGACACCGCCTGGCTGCAGTACACCCGCTACGTGCCGACCGGCACCGACCGGACCGAGTACGTGAGTTCGGGCGACACCGCCTGGCAGCACCTCGTGCACCACGAGACCACGTACGACGTGGACACGCCGCTGCTGGTCGGCATGGCGGACGCCCCGCGCACGTACCGGGCGGGCGAGCGGACGGCCGACACCTGGCAGGGGGCCGTCGTGCGGCCGTCGATCCCGCGGGGCACCGCGACCCCGTCCGTGCGCTCGGGCGACGTACTGAAGCTGCGGATACCGGAGTTCACCGACGCGCAGGCAGGTCACCGGTCACGGCTGCTGGCCGGCGGCGGGGGCATCGGCACCTCGGGCGGGGCGCGGGCGGCGCAGGGCGACTCGGCCTCCGCCGTGCTGTACCGCGACGAGCGCAGGACGGCCGAGGCCGACGGCGGGTACGCCGACTTCGAGGTGCCGTCCGGCGCCGCCGACTACCGGCTGGACCTCACCACCTCGCGGGTCTCTCCGGAGTGGGCGTACGGGACCGCCACCGAGACGTCCTGGTCGTTCCGCTCGGGCAGCACGGGATCGGCGACGGTGCTGCCGCTGCTCCAGCTCGACTACGACGTGCCGGCCGACGCGTACAACGCCGTCCGCCCCGGCCGCACGCACACCGTCGGCCTGTCGGTCCGCGCCCAGGACGGCCTGGCCGCGCCGCGCGGGACGGACGTCCGGGTCGAGGCCTCGTACGACGACGGCGGGAGCTGGAGCCGGGCGAAGGTGCGGGACCGCGGGCACAACGTGTTCGAGGCCGTCGTCACGAAGCCGTCGCGGGTACGCGGTGACGCGTACGTGACACTGAGAGTGACGGCGCACGACGCGGCGGGCCATGCGGTGCGGCAGACCGTGCAACGGGCCTACCTGCACCGCGGATAGGCGCCGGGGCACAGGTGGGGGTGGGC
>NZ_VDFC01000250.1 GCF_008369065.1 Streptomyces apricus
CCCTCAGCCACCCCCACCCCCGGAGGGACCCCGTGATCAGGCACACCACCGACCGGCACGTCTCCTGGATCACCCTCGACCGGCCCGAGGCCATGAACGCCCTCGCCCCCGAACACCGCGACCACCTCATCCACCTCCTGGAGCAGGCGTCGGAAGACGCCACCMCCCGCGCCGTCGTGCTCACGGCAACCGGCCGCGGCTTCTGCGCCGGCGCCGACCTCCGCGGCGCCCCGCCCACCACGGCCCGCGCCCCCGGAGACGTCGCCCGCCTCATCAGGACCGGCGCCCACCGCCTCGTCACCGCGGTCCTGGACTGCGAGAAACCGGTCGTCGCGGCCGTGAACGGCACCGCGGCCGGCCTCGGCGCCCACCTCGCCTACGCCTGCGACCTCGTCCTGGCCGCCGAATCGGCCCGGTTCATCGAGGTGTTCGTCCGCCGCGGCCTCGTCCCGGACGGCGCCGGCGCCTACCTCCTGCCCCGCCTGATCGGCCCGCAGCGGGCGAAGGAGCTGATGTTCCTCGGGGACGCCCTGACCGCCGCGGACGCCCACCGCCTCGGCCTGGTCAACCGCGTCGTACCGGACGGCGAGCTGGAGAAGACGGCCCGCGCCTGGGCCGAACGCCTCGCCGCCGGCCCCACCCGCTCCCTCGCCCTCACCAAGCAGCTCGTGAACGCCTCCCTGGACTCCGACCGCGCCGCCGCCCTCACCGCCGAGGCGAACGCCCAGGAACTCAACATGACGACCCAGGACGCCACCGAGGGCGTGACGGCCTACGCCGAACGCCGTACTCCGCGCTTCGAGGGCCGCTGAACAACGGCCCGTACCCTCCCCGCCACCCTTCCGGTCTGACACACCGTCAGGTTCAATGGAACCGTGATGGGACACGCAGCAATGGCCGCGACAGCCGTCCGCTACCTGAGGACGGCGGGCGGCCCGGCCCCGGCGGGAC
>NZ_VDFC01000251.1 GCF_008369065.1 Streptomyces apricus
GTGAGGGGGAGGGTCAGCTCGATCTCCGTGCCCTCGGCCCCTGCCCCGGCTCCGGCACCGACCCCGTGCACCTTGAGGTCCGCTCCTATCGATGCCGCGCGTTCCAGCATGCCCAGCAGGCCGAAGTGGCCGGTTCTCGCCAGGGTCCGGATGTCGTCGAGGGATGCGGGCGCGCCCTTCCCGTCGTCCCGCACGCTCAGGTGCAGGGCGGCGGGAGCGGCGAGGACTGTGAGGGTCAGCTGTACGTGGGTCGCTTGCTCGGCGTGGCGGTGTGCGTTCTCCAGGGCCTCCGAGGTGATCGCCAGGAGTTGGCGGGACGCCTCGGGAGGGACCGCTCCGGGCGGGACGGCCTCGTGGGTCAGCGTCGTCCTCAGGCCCGTGCGGGACTCGAAGTCGGCGATCCTCGACGTCAGTTCCGTCAGCAGGTCCGCCGGCGGGGTCGCCATCGCCGTGTGGGCCCGCAGGTCCGTCAGCAGTTCGCGGGACTCCGCCGCCGCCCGCCGGGCCGCCCCGGCCACCGCGTTCGCCTGGGCCCTGAGGGCGCGGGGGTCCGTGTCGTGGTCGGCGGCGACCGCCAGGGCCTCGGCCGACAGGGCCAGGCCGTGCAGGGTCTTCGCCACCGAGTCGTGCATCTCGCGGGCCAGCCGGGCCCGTTCCGATTCGACGGCCTCCGCCACGGCCAGTCGGGAGTTCGCCTCCGCGAGGGCCTGGCCGGCCGCACCGAACTGGAACATCAGGTTGCGCAGGGTGACGCCGATGATGCCCGCCGCGATGCAGAAGCCGGCGATCAGGAGGGTGCTGGCGCCGGTTCCCGGCCGCTGTTCCCATGCCCTGTACACGGTCAGCAGGACCACGAGCTGGAGCCCCGTGAAGACTCCCGAGCCGCGCCAGCCGTACAGCAGGCCCGCCAGGAGGGGGGTGCAGACCGCCGCGTACGCGAGGGAGGAGGC
>NZ_VDFC01000252.1 GCF_008369065.1 Streptomyces apricus
GCCCGGCACCGCGAGCCGCCGCAGCAGCGGCTTGGTGACGTGGACCTCCTGGTCGTAGCCGGCGCGGGGGCCTGGGGCGGTGCCCAGTTCCGGAACCGGTCCCGGTCCTGGGCCGGCTGGGGCCCGGCCGACCGGAGCGCCTCCAGCAGCCAGGCCCGGCGGTCCAGCAACTGGGCCCTGCGGCCGTCCAGTTGCCACAACTCGCGGTCGAGGATCCGCAACTCCTCGGCGGGCGGCGGAATGTTCGTCATGCCTGGAGTGTGGCCCGGGTCACGCCGCAGGACATGAGCGGACGTACTCAGGACGTACTCAGATCCGCCACGCTCCGGCCCGTGCCCCGGGGGCAGATGCACGGTCCGACGTCCGGCGGGCAGACTCGGGCCATGAAGCGCATGGACTGGACGCACTACCGCTTCCGCAGCCTGTGGGACCTCGCCGCCCCGCCCGGCGACGTCTACGGCGCGCTGGCCGACGCCGAGCACTACCCGCTCTGGTGGCCCCAGGTGCGCGAGGTGACACCCGTGGACGACGTCACCGGCATCATCCGCATCCGCTCGGTGCTGCCGTACGACCTGGTGTTCACCGCCCGGGAGGAGCGCCGCGACCCGGACGCAGGAGTCCTGGGGATCACGATGACCGGTGACGTGGACGGCTGGGCGCGCTGGACGCTGACCCCCGCGGGCACCGGCACCCGCGCCCGCTACGACCAGGAGGTCCACGTCACCAAGCCGCTGCTGCGGCGGCTCGCGGTGCCGGGCAGGCCCGCCTTCCGCGCCAACCACGCCCTGATGATGCGGGCCGGGCGGGGCGGCGAGGTCCCACAGGCTGCGGAAGCGGTAGTGCGTCCAGTCCATGCGCTTCATGGCCCGAGTCTGCCCGCCGGACGTCGGACCGTGCATCTGCCCCCGGGGCACGGGCCGGAGCGTGGCGG
>NZ_VDFC01000253.1 GCF_008369065.1 Streptomyces apricus
TGGCGGCTGACCCTGCTCTACGGCGGGATGTTCGCCGTCACGGGAGCGGTGCTGCTGGCGCTCACGTACGCGCTCGTGGCCGAGGACCCGTCGCTGTCCGTGTCCGGGGCGGACGTCCGGGCGGGGGCGCCGGAGCCGAGTGCCGGGGCCGGAGTTGGAGCCGGTTCCGGTCCCGGGGCAGGTGGCGGGCCGACGGGCAGGCCGGGTGCGGCCGCCGTCGAGGGGTACGTGCGCGAGCGGCTCGCCGTCCAGCGCGGCGACCAGCTCCACCAGCTGCTCGTCGAGTCGGGGATCGCGCTCGGCGTGATGGCGGTCGCCTCGCTCGTCCTCGGCTGGCTGGTCGCGGGCCGGGTGCTGGCGCCGCTGCGGGACATGGCGGAGGCGGCGCGGCGGATCTCCGCCGACGACCTGCACCGGCGGCTCGCCGTGTCCGGCCCCGACGACGAACTCAAGGGCCTGGCCGACACCTTCGACGACCTGCTCGCCCGGCTGGAGGGCGCCTTCGAGGCGCAGCGGCGGTTCGTGGCCAACGCCTCGCACGAGTTGCGTACGCCGCTGACCCTGCAGCAGGCCGTCGTCGACGTGGCGCTGGCCGATCCGGACGCCGACGCCGCGTCCCTGCGGGCGGCCTGCCTGCGGGTGCGGGCCGCCGGGCAGGAGCAGGAACGGCTGATCGAGGCGCTGCTCACGCTGGCCCGCGGGCAGCAGGGCCTGCGGGAACGGGAGCGGGAGCCGGTGGACCTGGCGGTCCTGGTGGCCGAGCTGCTGCCGGCTCCCGGGGGCCGGCCCCCGGGTGCCCGCCGAGCTCGGCCCCGCGCCGCTGCTCGGGGATCCGCAGCTGGTCGGGCGGTTGGTGGGGAACCTCCTGGAGAACGCGGTGCGGCACAACGTGCCCGAGGGGGAGGGGG
>NZ_VDFC01000254.1 GCF_008369065.1 Streptomyces apricus
GGCCAGGACCAGGACGGTGGTCCCGGCGGCGAGGAGGAACAGCGCGCCGACCGCCGCGGCGAGGACGACGCGGGGGGAGGACAGCCCCGTGCCGGCCAGTTCCTCGGCGAACGGCAGCCCGTCCGGTACGGCGTCGGCGGCGCCGCGGGGGTCCCGTTCCCGGACGCCCGCGTCACCGCGCGGCTCGCTGCCCGTCTCCTTCCTCCGGCCCTCGCCCTGCCCTCCGCCCTTGCTCCCGGCGATGCGGAAGCGGTAGTCGTCGGACTGCCCGACCCAGGAGCCGTCGTCCGCCTGGCGCTGCACGACGGCCGCGTTGGCGACGACGTCGTTGGCCACCGCGTCCGAGGTGACGGCGAGCCGCACCCTGACGGAGAGGGTCTGTCCGGGCGCGACGGTGAACCCGGCGAAGCCGGAGCCGGTGTCGTCGTCGGAGCCGAGGACGCCGATGTGCTCGTCCTCGTCGGTCCGCTCGAAGGTCACGGGGTGGGGCCGGTCCCCGACGTAGAACTCCAGCAGGAGCTGGTCCGCCGTCAGCGCGCGCCGGTCGTCCACCAGGACGACGACGGGGTGGATGCGGTGGCAGGTGGCGCCGGTGGTGTTGGTGAGGTCGATGTACCAGGTGCGGTACCCGCCCCCGGCGTCGTAGGTGTCGGGTCCGCCGTGGATCCGGGTCCGCACGGGGAACTCCCGGTCCCCGGCCTCGGCGCATCCCGGCAGAGGGGCCCGCCCGGTACCGCCGGCCACGGGGACGGCCTGCGCGACACGGTCGGCGGCCTGGGCGACGGGCACGGCCGGTACGGCGGTGAAAGCGGCTGCGGCAGTAACGGCAAGGGACACGGGCTTGCTCAGTCGCATAAACACAGGACCCTGCCACGCCTACCCCCACCCCCACCCCAGC
>NZ_VDFC01000255.1 GCF_008369065.1 Streptomyces apricus
GGCCGCGGCGGGCCCCTCCCCCGGCGCGCTCTCCCGCGCCTGGGCGTTGCCCGGCCACGGCGCCCCGCCGGGCGTGCGCCTCGGCAGCGGCGCGGCGGGCGCGGCCGACGCCGCCGTGGTCACCGCGGCCGCCGGTGACGCGGCCGCGCCGTCCCGCCCGGGCAGCACCCGCGGCGCCGTGCTGGGCCGCCCTTCGGACGCCCCGGCCACCTCCCACCGGATGAGCTCCTGCGCCTCCAGGCGGATCAGGTCCAGCATGACCGCGTACAGCCCGCGGCCGAGCGTGAAGGCCACGTCCCGGGCGGTCCGCCGCCCGTTGACCGTGGTGAGCACGGACCGGTGCCGGTCCGGGAGCCCCCGGCGCAGCCCCGCGTCCGCAACCGGCACGGGCCGCACCCGGGCCAGTTCGCCCGGCGCCCCCCACGGCCCGGAGAGCCGTGCGATGCGCCGCGTGGTCTCCTCGGTGAGCCGCCGCGGCCGCACACCGGCCCCGGTGTGCAGCGCGGGCTCCGGGGCACCGACGGTCCAGCCGCCGGGCGGCCCCATCGCCATGGCGAAGGCCGCGTCGAACAAGGCCCCGGTGCAGACGACCTCCAGTTCGGCGGCGCCGACCAGTCCGGCGGCGACGAGGTGTCCACCCAGCCGATCCGTGTCGGGCTCCGCCGCGCAGGCGGCCAGCCAGGTCTCGTCGTCGATGCGGCCGGGCGTGAGCAGGACCGACGTGGCGGTCGGCGCACCCGGTGTCTCGGCCGCGACGATCAGCCCGCCCCGCAGATGAATCGTTCCGCCCGGGGAGCCGGACACCCGTACCATGCCGCTGAACCCCTGCTCGTGCAGGCTCTGCAGGAGCGCGGGCAGATTGCGCGCCTCACCCCGTGCCCCGTCACCC
>NZ_VDFC01000256.1 GCF_008369065.1 Streptomyces apricus
CATCGACAACATCGACGCCGCCGTCGTCCACATGGTCGCCGAACGCTTCAAGTGCACCCAGCAGGTCGGGCACCTCAAGGCCGCCCACCACCTGCCGCCCGCCGACCCGTCCCGCGAGGCCCAGCAGATCGCCCGGCTCCGCCGCCTGGCCGAAAACGCCAACCTCGACCCGGCGTTCGCGGAGAAGCTCCTCAACTTCATCATCGCCGAGGTCATCCGCCATCACGAGCGCATCGCGGAGGACGCCGGCCCGCGCGGCTGACCCCTCTCCCACGCACCGGTGCGCCCCAATTGTCGGGCCCCGCGCGGGCCCGCCCACCGGCGCGCGGACCGGATTGAGGCATCCTGCGCCGAGCGGTCCCCGTCGTCCGGATCGGACATAAGCTGTTCGTCCAAGCGAGGGGACTTCGCGCCATGCCGCCGGACGCCAGGATCCTCATAGTCGACGACCACAAGGACACGCTGTACGCCCTGGAGAGCGCCCTGGCCCCCCTCGGCTACCAGCTGAAGCGGGCCACCAACGGCGACGACGCGCTGAAGGAAGTCCTGCGCGGCGGCGTCGGCCTGCTCGTCCTCGACGTACGCATGCCCGGCGTCAGCGGCCTCGACGTCGTCCGCTACATGCGCGGCCTGGAACAGACCCAGCACATCCCGATCATGCTCGTCACCGGCTTCGGCACGGACACCGAACTGACCTCCGCGGCCTTCCGGCTCGGCGTCGCCGACCTCGTCACCAAACCCATAGACCCCTGGACCCTGCGCACCAAGGTCCGCTACCTCTACGACTCCCACCAGCGCCACCGCTCCCTGGAGAGGGAGATCCGGGAACTGCGGGCCCTGGTGAAGGGCTACGAACCCAGCGGCCACTGAGCCCCGCCCCCGCAC
>NZ_VDFC01000257.1 GCF_008369065.1 Streptomyces apricus
CATGCTCCCCTCGGCCCTGGCGCCGGGCCGCCAGGGCCGAGGGGAGCATGCGGGCGCCCAGGTCGATCATCGCGTGCAGGTGGCGGGGTGCGGGCGGCTCGTAGGGGTAGTCGACGGCGTCCGCGATGTCCCCCGCGTGCACCCAGGTCTCGAAGGCGCGGTCCAGCATGGAGTCGCGCAGGGGCAGCGTGAAGTCGCCGTACGGGACGGGCAGCAGGCCGGAGCCCCCGCCGGCGAAGGCGACCGTGCGCACGAGGTGGTGGGACTGCTCGCGCCACGGGCCGCGTACGGAACGGGTGGGCGGGACGCTGGCCGCGCCCCAGTAGGCCTCCGTGCGGCCCGTCGGCGTCGGGGTGTCCGTCCCGGCCTCCAGGGGGTCGTCGAGGCCGAGGGCCACGGCGACCAGGCCGTCCACGGTCAGCAGGTGGGCGAGGACCCCGGCGACGGTGCTGCGGCGGCTCGCCGGTGCCTTGCCGTCGAACCAGCGCAGGCGGATCGGGGCGTGCCACTCCACGTCGCCGATGTCCTGGAGCAGCTGGTCCAGGCGGGCGGTCTCCGCGTCGTACGGGGCCGCCCAGGCGGGCACCGGGATGCGCGGCGGGCGGCGGCCCAGGCACGCCTCCAGGACGCGGGTGCGCAGGGCCGGGTCCAGGTCGAGGCTCTCCGGCGGGTGCAGGAGGCCCACCGCGCCGCGCAGGCGCAGGGCCTCGTCCGCGCAGGCCCCGCAGTCGCCGAGGTGGTCCTCCACGGCCACCGTCTCCTCGGGCGAGCAGGCCGCCAGCGCCCAGGCGCCGAGCAGGGCCTTGAGGACCCGGTGCTCCAGGACCAGGGGCGGCGCGGGCAGGGGCCGGCCCGTGTCCTCGACGGAGGCGCGGGGCAGGGG
>NZ_VDFC01000258.1 GCF_008369065.1 Streptomyces apricus
AGCGCGGTCAGCGTCACCGCGCACGCCGCGATCCGTACCGTCCGGTCCGGCATCCGGCGGGCCAAGGCGTCGCCCATGGTGAACCGGCCCGCGTTGCGCAGGGGTTCGGCCAGCAGGAACATCAGGAGCATGAGCGACAGGGCGGTGCTCAGCGCGAGGACGACGCCGTCGTACCCGAAGAGCGCGATGACGCCGCCGGTGCCGAGGACCGTCGCCGCGGAGATGTAGTCGCCCGCGAAGCGCGGTCAGCGTCACCGCGCACGCCGCGATCCGTACCGTCCGGTCCGGCATCCGGCGGGCCAAGGCGTCGCCCATGGTGAACCGGCCCGCGTTGCGCAGGGGTTCGGCCAGCAGGAACATCAGGAGCATGAGCGACAGGGCGGTGCTCAGCGCGAGGACGACGCCGTCGTACCCGAAGAGCGCGATGACGCCGCCGGTGCCGAGGACCGTCGCCGCGGAGATGTAGTCGCCCGCGACGGCGAGGCCGTTGCGCATGGGGGAGAGGCCGTTGTAGCCGGTGTAGAACTCGTCGAGGTCGTCGCGGTCGGGGCCGGTCATCACGCAGAGCAGCAGGGTGATGGTGGCCACGACGGTGAACGCCACCAGGGACATCGCCTGCGCGGAATCGCTGAAGCCGGTCATCGGCGTGCCTCCGCCCGCCGGGTGTCCAGCTCGGCCTGCTTCCTGATGCGTTCGGCGACGGGGTCCACGCGCCGGCGGGCGGTGTACTCGTACAGGGCGATGGCCGCGCAGGTGATGGGGACCTGGAGCAGCCCGAGGAGCAGGCCCAGGGGCAGGCCGTCGGAGACCTCGCCCGTCATGAGCGAGGGTGCGGTCGCGGACAGGACGAGGAACAGGGTGAAGTAGCCGAGCGCGGTCAG
>NZ_VDFC01000259.1 GCF_008369065.1 Streptomyces apricus
CTCCCCCGCCGTGCGGGGTCGCCGGGGCCCCACCCCGCACGGCCGGCGACCGCCCGGCCCGGCGAACCCGCACGGCGGGGGAGGGCTCAGCCAGCCAGTCGACGACACCGACGCCTGCGGCGCCGGGTGCCGCGGGATCGGCTCCTGCGACACCGGCTTCTACGGGATCGGCTTCTGCAGCGCCGTCTTCTGCGACACCGGCGCCTGCGGGATCGGCTCCTGCGACGTTGGCTTCTGGGACGCCGGCGCCTGCGGCGCCAAGCGCTGCGACGGCGGGTGCCGCAACGCCCGGTGCCGCGACGGCGGACGCTGCGGCGTCTGCGCCTGCGTCCGGGGCGCCCACTTCGGCGGAGTCCGCTCCGCAGGGGACCGCTCCGGAGGGAGCCACTCTGGAAGGGGCCGCTCCGGCGGCGCCCGCTTCCACCGGGGCCGAGCCGGCAGCGGCCGGGCCGACGGCACCCCGTCCGGCGCGCCGCACGCGGAGTGCGGGCGGGGGTTCGGCGAGCCAACGAGCACAGGCCCAGCAACCCGACACCGCCGCGGCACCGCCCGCTCCCGCCGCCCCTCCGGCCCCGCCGGAACCCAAGGCGCCACCGGCACCCAAGGACTCGCAGCCTTCGCCTCCGGCGGAACCCGCGCCTCCGGCGGCCCCTGCGACTCCGGCCGAGCCCGGCGCTCCGGCGGAGCCCGATACCCCGGCGGAGCCCAGCGCTCTCGCGAAGCCCAGCACTCCGACCGAGCCGGAGCCGTCCGCCGGACCGAAGCCGAATCCGTCGGCGGAGCCGGGGTCGTCCGCCGGACCGGAACCGTCCGCCGGACCGGAGCCGTCCGCCGGACCGAAACCGGACGCCGAACCCAAGGCCCGGCCCACCCCCCGCAG
>NZ_VDFC01000026.1:0-12816 GCF_008369065.1 Streptomyces apricus
CCCCTGTCCGGCCCGCCCACCGACCGGCCGCGCCCGGCGCAGCAGGACCTGCGCGGAGCCCGCGTGGAGTTCACCCTGGACGCCGAACTGACCGCCGCCCTGAAGGCCCTGGCCCGGCAGCACGGGGGCACGCTGTTCGTCGCCGTCCTGACCGGCTGGTCGCTGCTCATGTCGCGGCTGAGCGGCCGCGGGGACGTCGTCGTGGGCACCCCGACGGCCAACCGGCGGCAGAAGGACGTGTCGGGCCTCATCGGCTTCTTCGTCAACACGCTCCCCCTGCGCGCCCGCTTCTCCCGCACGCAGACGGCGGGCGAGGCACTGGGTCACGTACGCGGTGTGCTGCGCGACGCGCTCGACCACCAGGACCTGCCCTTCGAGCGCATCGTCGAACTCGTCAACCCGGTCCGCAGCGCCGCCCACACACCGCTGTTCCAGACGATGTGCGCCTGGGTCCCGGAGCGCGGCGGACTGCTGGAGCTGCCCGGCCTAGACGTCGCCCCGCTCGACATCCCGCATGCGCCGGCCAAGTTCGACCTCGCGCTGTCGCTGACCGAGTCGCAGGGCCGGGTCGTGGGCCACCTGGACTACGCGTCGGCGCTGTTCGACGAGGAGACCGTGCGCCGGTACGTACGTCAGCTGCGGCACCTGCTGACCGACATGGCGGCCCGGCCGGAGGCGCGCGTCGGCACGCTGAGGCTGATGGACGACCAGGAGCGGCACCTGCTGCTCACGGAGCTCGCCGACGGCGGGCCGCTGATGGAGCCGGCGCGCCCCGGCGGACTGGTGGAGCGGTTCGAGGCGCAGGTCGCGGCCCGTCCCGGGCGGACGGCGCTGGTCTGCGGCGGCGAACGGCTCGACTACGCCGCCCTCGCCGCACGGGCCGGGCGGCTCGCCCGCGCCCTCACCGGCCGCGGGGTGGGTCCCGGCTCCGTCGTCGGGCTGCACACCGGCCGCAGCGTCGAACTGGTCGTGGGCGTGCTCGGCGTCCTGAAGGCGGGCGCCGCCTATCTGCCGCTCGATCCGGCCCAGCCGCCCGCGCGGCTCGCCGCGATGGTCGAGGACGCGGCCCCCGCCCTGGTGCTGAGCGACCTCCCCGCCGACGGGAGGCCGGCCGACTGGCACGACCTGACGGCGGTCGAGGCGGAGGGCGAAGCAGCGGCCGGGGCGATACCGGACGACGGTGTCCCGTCCCCGGCCGCGCCGGACACCGAACGCCTCGCCTACGTGCTCTACACGTCCGGCTCGACCGGCCGGCCCAAGGGCGTGGCCGTCACGCAGGGCAGTGTCCTCAACCTGTTCGACAACTGGCTGGAGCGCATGGGCGCGACACCGGGCGAGGCCACCTCCGCGTGGTCGAGCATCGGTTTCGACGCCTCGGTGCACGAGGTGCTGCTGCCGCTGACGACGGGCGCCGCACTGCACCTGGTCCCCGAGGACCTGCGCGGCGACCCGGAGGAACTCGTGCGGTGGATGCGGGAGCACCGCATCGTGCAGGCGTTCCTGCCGCCCTCCTACGTCCGGTGGATCGACGAGGAGCCGGCCAAGCGCCTCGACGGGCTGGCGCTGCGCCACCTGCTCACCGGCGTGGAGTCCCTGCCGGAGGCGGCGCTGCACCGCATGGGCGAGCACCTCCCGGGCCTGCGGGTCTGCTTCGGCTACGGGCCGACCGAGGCGACGCTCTACAGCACGGCGTACTACGACCCGCGGCCCCTCGACCGGCCGGCCCCGATCGGACGGCCGCTCGCCGGAACCCGGATGTACCTCCTCGACGAGGAGGGGGAGCCGGTGCCCGTCGGCGTCACGGGAGAGGTCTACCTCGGAGGCGCGAGCCTCGCCGCCGGCTACCTGCACCGCCCCGACCTGACCGCCGAGCGCTTCCTGCCCGACCCCTTCCTGCCCGGCGAGCGCGTGTACCGCACCGGCGACCTGGCCCGGCGCCTGCCCGACGGCGAAGCCGTCTACGCGGGGCGCGTCGACGACCAGGTGAAGCTGCGCGGCTTCCGCATCGAACCGGCCGAGATCGAGGCCGCGCTGCTCGCGCAGCCGGGGGTGCGCGAGGCGGCCGTGGTGGTCGACCCGGACACCGGCGGCGAACCCCGGCTGGTGGCGGCGGTGGCCCGCGGCGACGCATCCGCCAGGACCCCGCACGAGTGGCGCACGGCCCTGGCCGAGCGGCTGCCGGACTACATGCTCCCGACGCTCGTCGTCGAGCTGCCCGTCCTGCCGCTGAGCCGCAACGGCAAGCTGGACCGCGCGGCCCTGCTGCGCGAGGCGGCCGCGGCCGACTCGGGCCAGGTCAACACGGAGACCCCGCGCGACCACATCGAGCTGACGCTCCACCGGATATGGCGGGGCATCCTGCTGAACCAGGACTTCGGCATCGGCGACAGCTTCTTCGACATCGGGGGCACCAGCCTGTCGGCCATCAAGCTGGCGCACGGCGTCCGCGAGGCGTTCGGCACGGCGCTCCCCGTCCGGGACATCATCCTGCACCCGACGATCGAAGGGCTGGGCGGACTCGTGCGCCGCGGCCGCTCCGGAGCCCCGCCGAGCAACCTCATCGAGTTCCGGCAGGGCACCGCCGGGAACGTGGTGTGCGTCCACCCGGCCGGCGGCACCGCGTTCTGCTACCTCCCGCTGGGCCGGACGCTCCCCGCGGACGTCGGCCTGTACGGGATCCAGTCCCCCGGGGTCAACCCCGGCGAGGAGCCCCTCCCCGACATCGAGGCGATGGCCGAGGCGTATCTGCGGCTGATCGAACCGTTCGGCGACGGCCCCCTCGTCCTGACCGGTCTCTCCTACGGCGGGCTGGTCGCGCACGAGATGGGGCGCCGCCTGGCGCGGGCCGGACGCACCGACGTGGGTGTCGTGCTGCTCGACACCCAGGCCACCGAGGACGCCGCGGTGCGCGCCGCCGTCGCGCCCGTGGACCGGGCCGAGTTCCGCGACAAGCTCGTGAAGTTCAACGGCATGTACCCGGGCATCGAGGACGAGCAGATCGAGCAGTACTTCCGCATCTACAACCACAACCGCATGACGGCCCGCGACCACCTGCCGGCCCCGTCACCGGCCCGTCTCGTCCTGGTCCAGGCGGTGGGCGGCACCACCACCGACCCGGCGTCCCTGCCCGAGGTGCGCGACTTCTGGCGGCGGCGCGCGGAGGGCGGCTTCCGGGTCGAGCTGCTGGACTGCGACCACTGGGAGGTGCTGGAGGGCGAGACCGCGCCGCGGGTCTGCGCCGTCCTGGCCGCCGAACTCGCCGAGCTCACCGGCCGTGCCAGGCCTGGCGGACGTCCCGAGTCCGTCCTACGTACCGATTCCGTCCGGCCCGCCGAGTCCGCCGGACGTACCGAGCCCGCCGCACTCGCGCGGTCCGCCGCGCCCGCCGTCGCCGAGGAGGCGTGATGTCCCGCCCGTCCACGCCGGGTCCCCTGCTGGCCGGGGCCGTCCTCGACCGGGCGCGCCGCACCCCCGACGCACCCGCCGTGGTCGACGGCGACCGCACCCTCAGCTACGCCGACCTCGACCGCGCCTCCCTCCGCGTGGCCCGCGGGCTGCGGGCGCACGGCGTCGAGCCGGGACAGGCCGTCGCGGTCCGCCTGCCGCGGTCCTGGCAGCTGGTGTGCGTCATGCTCGGCGTCCGCCGGGCCGGCGCCACCGTGGTGCCGCTCGACGCGCAGAGCCCCGCCGGGCGGCGCCGCCACATCCTCGACGACTCGTCGGCCGTCGCCCTCGTACAGGACGGCACCGGTACGGCCGACGCGTCCGGCACCGACCGGGTCCGGCCGCTGGACGTCGCCGGCCTCCTCGGGACCGGTCTCCCGGACACCGGCGCGGAGCCGGACGCGGGCGCAGAGCACAACGCGGGCACGGAGCCGGACGCGGGCCCCTTCGACGAGGCCACCCCCGCCACGGACGCGGCCACCTCGTTCCTCTTCTACACCTCGGGCACCACCGGCCGGCCCAAGGGCGTCGAGGTGAGGGACGCCGGCATCCTGCGCCTGGCCGACCCCGGCTTCCTCTCCCCCGCCGCCGGCGAGCGGTACGCGAGCATCTCCAACCCGGCCTTCGACGCGCTGAGTTACGAGGTCTGGGTGCCGCTGCTGACCGGCGGGACCTGTGTCGTCCTGGGCGACGGGCAGGTGCAGGACCCCGACCTGTTCGCCGAGGTGCTGCGGCGGGAGCGCATCGACGCCCTCTTCGTCACCGCGGCCCTCTTCAACGCCGTGACCGACGCCGTGCCGCACTGCTTCGACTCCGTCGGCCGGGTCCTGATCGGCGGCGAGCAGCTCAACGCCACCCGCGTCAGGAAGTGGTACCGGGACAACCCCGCCACCACGACGTGCCTGGTCAACGCCTACGGGCCCACCGAGACCACGACCTTCGCCCTGCACCACCCCGTGCCCCGCGACTTCGACGGCGACACCGTCCCCGTGGGACGGCCGCTGCCGGACACGGACGCCCTCGTCGTCGCCGACGGACCGCGCGCCGCACACACCGGCGAGGTGGGTGAGCTGTACCTGTCCGGCGCCGGACTGGCGGCGGGCTACCGCAACCTGCCCGAGGAGACGGCACAGCGCTTCGTGACCCTGCCGTGGCACGACGCGGGCCGCGCGGTCTGGTACCGCACCGGCGACCTGGTACGCCGTGACGGCGCGGGGCTGCTCACCTTCGTCGGGCGCGCGGACCGCCAGGTGAAGGTGCGCGGCTTCCGCATCGAGCCCGGCGAGGTCGAGCGGCAGCTCGCCGCGCACCCCGCCGTCCGGCAGGCCCGCGTCTGCACCCGGCGCGACGTGGACGGCGCCCACGAACTGCTGGCCTACCTGGTGCTGGGTGCCGAGCTGACGCACGACGCGTACGAACGCCATCTGGCGGCCGCCCTGCCGTCGTACATGCGCCCGCACCGCACCCATCTCGTGGACGCCCTGCCGCGCAACGCCAACGGCAAGGTCGACGACGCCGCCCTGCTCGGCTCGGCGGCACCGGTGTGGCGCCGCCCGCCGGCCGCGGACGTCGAGGTGACCGGCGCGCAGCGCGAGGTGCTGGACCTGGTGGAGAGCATGCTCGGCGTGTCCGGTCTGCGGCCCGACGACCGCTGGATACCCCAGGGCGGTGACTCCCTCAAAGCGCTGCGGCTGCGCTTCCTGCTGCGGCGGCGCTGGGACGTCGAGGTGCCCCAGGCCGTCGTGCTGCGCGAGGACTTCGCCACCCTGGCGGAGGCCGTCACCTCCGGCGTCTCCGGGGCGCGGCGGTCGCCGTACCCGCCGGTGCCCGAGGCGGGCGGACACGGCCGCGCACCGGCCACGTCCGAACAGCAGCGCCTGTGGCTCCTCCACCAGAGCGATCCGCACAGCCGCGCGTACGACGTGCCGCTCGCCTTCCGCCTGGAGGGGACCGTCGACGAGGCCGCCCTGCGCGCGGCGCTCACCCGGCTGGTCGTCGAGCACCCCGCGCTGCGCACGGCCTTCCGCCCCACCCCGGAAGGGCTCGTCCAGGAGGTCGGCGACCCCTTCGACCCGTGGGAGCCGACCGGTGCCCTCGACGGTGACAGTGACGGTGCGGACTGGGAGCCGGCGGCGCGGCGGTTCTTCGCCACCCCCTTCGACCTCGGCGCGGCGCGGATGCTGCGGGCGGGCCTGCTGCCCACGCACGACGGCGCGGTCCTGCTGCTCCACCTGCACCACATCGCCGTCGACGGCTGGTCCCTGAACGTCCTCTTCCAGGACCTGACGTCCTTCGTCGCGGGCACGGCCGGCGCCGGACAGGAGGACGGTCCCCGCCGGACGCCCGCCGACTTCGCCCTGTGGCAGCGGCGCTGGCACCTCGAACCGTCCTACCAGGAGCAGCGGTCGGCGCTGCGCCGGCACTACGCGGCCCTGGAGCCGGCGCCCGCCGGGTCCGTCGCACCGGACACCGCCGACGCGTCCGACGCGTCCGACGGCGCCGGGGCACGGCTGCTGACCGCGTCCCTCGACGCCGGCCGGCGCTCCCGTCTCGACCGCCTGGGCGCGGAGCTCGGACTCACCCGCTTCCAGCTCCTGCTGGCGGCGTTCTCCTGGAGCCTGTACGGCGTGACGGGCCGGACGCGTCCGCTCGTCGCCGGTCCGGTCTCGGGGCGGCCGGTCGGTGAATTCGCCTCCACCGTCGGCATGTTCGCCAACACCGTGCTGCTGCCGCTGCGGCTGGAGCCGGGCGTCGGGGTGCGCCGCCAGCTCGTGCGGCAGGCCTCCGAGGTGCAGCGGATCCTGGACCGGCAGGACGTGGCGCTCGCCGACGTGCTGACCGACCACGACTTCGGCGGCGGCCCGCTCTTCGACTTCATGTTCGTCCTGGAGAACACCGACTTCGGCGCGCTCTCCCTGCCGGGGTGCCGGGTGCGTCCCCTCTGGCCGCGGCCCACCGACACCAAGTGCGCGCTCACGCTCTCCGTCGTCGAGCGGGACACCGGTTTCGACTGCCTGTGGGAGTACGCCGCGGAGCGCTTCGACGACGGGCTGGTGGCCTCCGCGCACCAGCTCTTCGAGCGGGCGATCGACCTGCTCACCGCCGACTCCGGGAGCGGTGAGGACGGGAGCGGCGAGTACGGGGACGGGAGCGGCGGCGGGGAGTCCACACTGGCGGAGCTGGTGGCGCCCTACCGGCGTACGCTCCCCGATCCGGGACGCGGTCCGCTGAGCGCCCCGGCGTACACCACCGTGGCGGAGGGCTTCGCGCGGCAGGTGCGGCGGACCCCGCACGCACCGGCCCTGACCACCGGCGACCGCACCCTGACCTACACGCAACTGGACGACCGCGCGGGAGCGTTGGCGGCCGAGCTGTCGGCCCGGCTCCCGGTGCCGTCCGATCCGGCCGCACCGGCCCGGATAGCCTTGCACCTGCCGCCGTCCGCCGAGCACGTGGTGGCCCTGCTGGCCGCCGCACGGCTCAACCTCACCGTCGTACCGCTCGATCCGGCCTATCCGCCGGCCCTGCTGCGCCGGGTCCTGGACGACGCGSCCCCCCTGTGCGTCCTGACCGCGCCCGGCGCGGCGGCGGACGTGGACGCGATCGCCCCACCGGAGCTGCCCCGCCACACCGTCGACCTGTCCGGCAGCGCACCGGCGGCCCCGGCACCCGCGCCCCACGCGGGACTACGGCCGCTCTACACGCTGTTCACCTCGGGCTCGACCGGCACCCCGAAGGGCGTCGACGTACCGGACCTGACCCTGTGCAACCTGCTGCACTGGCAGGCGGAGGAGGGCGGTCTGGGCGGGCCCGCGGTCACCCAGCAGTTCTCCATGCTGTCCTTCGACGTCTCCTTCCAGGAGATCTTCGGCACGCTGTGCTCGGGCGGCCGCCTGCACCTCGTGCGCCCCGAGTGGCGGCAGGACCTGCCCGCCCTGCTCGACCAGCTCGAAGAGGCCCGCGTCGAACGGCTCTTCCTCCCCTTCGTCGCCCTGCAGCTGCTGGCCGAACACGCCGTCCACCTGGGCCGCTTCCCCTCCCGGCTGCGTGAGGTGGTCACCGCGGGCGAGCAGCTGGTGTGCACCGACGCGATCCGCCGCTGGTTCGCCGGACTGACCGGCGCGCGGCTGTTCAACCACTACGGGCCCACCGAGACACACGTCGTCAGCGCCCTGTGCCTGGACGGCGACCCGGAGCGGTGGCCCACCCGTCCGGCCATCGGCCGCCCGGTGGCCGGTGCGGTGCTGCGGGTAGTGGACGACCACGACGAACCGCTGCCGCCGGGGGCCGTCGGCCATCTGCTGATCGGCGGTCCGATGGCCGCGCCCTGCTATCTGAACGACGCGGAGCTCAACCGCACCCGCTTCACCGAACCGCCGGGCGGGCAGGGGACGTTCTACCGCAGCGGCGACCTCGCGCACTTCGACGACGCGGGACTGCTGCACTACGACGGCCGGGACGACGACCAGATCAAGATCAGCGGTCACCGGCTGGAACTGGGGCACCTGGAGGCCGCCCTCCTGCGCCATCCCTCGGTCGTCGGCGCCCTGGTGGCCCGTGACGGCGACTCCCTCGTGGCCCTCCTGCAGTGCCGCGGCGACGACCCCGACATGCGGGACCTCACTGCCCACCTCGCCGAGCAGCTGCCCCCTCATGCCCGCATCCGCTCCTTCCGCCGGGTGGACGCGCTGCCGCGCACGCCCAGCGGCAAGCTCGACCGCCGCGCCGTGACCGCCCAGGGCCGTGAACTGCTACTCCCGGACACCGCGGAACCCCCCGCGTCCGCGCAGGAGGCCCGGCTGTGCGCGCTGTTCGCCGCGGTCACCGGCAAGCAGGTCCTTCCTGACCAGCGGTTCTTCGACGCGGGCGCCCGCAGTCTCGACCTGATGCGCTTCCAGCTGCGCTGCGAGGTCGAACTGGGCCTGTCCTTCACGGTGGCCGACCTCTTCGAGCACGTCACCGTACGCAGCCTGAGCAGGTTCCTCGACGCGCCGGGCGGGCGGGAGTCCGCCGCGGACGAACCGGTGACCGCGCACGCACCGGTGGCCCCGGACGGGCCGATGGCCGCGGACGAGCCGATCGCCGTGATCGGCATGGCCGTACGGCTGCCCGGCGCCCCCGACCTGGCGTCGTTCTGGCGGATGGTCGAGACCGGCGGACGGGGCATCGAGCACTTCCCGGCGCCGCGGGGCCGCGTCGGCGCCCGCAGCCAGCTGGACGGCCTGCTCTCCTTCGACCCGGGCCACTTCGGGATCAGCCCGCAGGAGGCGCGGCTGATGGACCCCCAGCAACGGCACCTGCTGATGAGCTGTGTCGAAGCACTCGCCCACGCCGGTATCGCCGACCCGGCCGGCGGGCGCGTCGGCCTGATAGCGGGCTGCGGCGAGAACACGTACTTCCAGTCCATGCTGCGCGAGGCCGACCCCGCCGCCCTCCCGGACGGCTTCCGCCTGGCCCTGCACCACGACAAGGACTTCCTCGCCACGAAGGCGGCGTACCACCTGGGGCTGACCGGCCCGGCCTTCACCGTGCAGGCCGCCTGCGCCAGCTCCCTGGTGGGGGTGCACGTCGCGGCCGGGCTGCTGCGGCAGGGCGAGGCCGACGTGATGCTGGCCGGCGGAGTGCTGGTCGACACCCTACTGACGGACGGGTACACCTACCGGCCGCAGCACATCTTCTCGCCCGACGGCCACTGCCGGCCCTTCAGCGACGACGCCGCGGGCACCGTCGGGGCCAGCGGCGTCGGCGTGGTGGTGCTCAAGCCGCTGCGCCTGGCCGAACGCGACGGCGACACCGTCTACGCGGTCGTCACGGGGTCCGCCCTCAACAACGACGGGGCGGCGAAGCTCGGGTACAGCGCGCCCTCCGTGTCCGGGCAGCGGGAGGTCATCCGGAGCGCGCTGCGGCGCAGCGGCCGTACCGGCGCCGACCTCGGGTACGTCGAGGCGCACGGCACCGGCACCCGGCTCGGCGACCCGGTCGAGGTCGCCGCGCTGCGCCAGGCGCTCGACCTGCCCGACTCCGCCGCGTGCGCGCTGTCCTCCGTGAAGAGCCAGATCGGCCACCTGGGCGCGGCCGCGGGCGTCGTCGGCCTCGTACGGGCGGCCCTCGCCGTCCACCACGGGGTGATCCCGCCCAATGTCGACTTCCGGCGCCTCAACCCGGAGATCGGCGGCGACCCGGCGCCCTTCCGCATCCCGACCGCCGCGCAGCCCTGGCCGGAGGGGCGCCCGCGCGTCGCCGCCGTCAGCAGTTTCGGCATCGGCGGCACCAACGCCCATCTGGTCCTGGAGCAGTACGGGGCTCCCGGGGCGGCGCACCCGCCCGCCGCGCCGGACGCGGACCCGCTGGTGCTGTCCGCGAGCAGTGAGCAGGCGCTGCGTGCGGACGCCCGGCGCATCGCCGACCACCTGGCCGCCGCGCCGTCGACGTACGCTCAGGTCCTGCGCCATCTGCGGGACGGGCGGCCGGTGCGGACCCACCGGGTCGCGGCCGTCCGCCCGGACGCCGGAACGGCCGTGGAGTGGCTGCGTGCGGTGGCCGGAGGAACGGTGGACATCGAGAGGACGGAGGGTGCCGGGGGCACGGGCGGCGCTCCGGCCGGGGTTACTGAAGGGGCCGACCGCCGGGCGCCGGGCGGGCGGCCCGCTCCCCCGCCGTGGGACTTCCCGCCGCCCGCCTTCGCCCTCGCGGAGTACGACTTCCCGCGCGCCGTCCCGCAGGGCGGGGCGCCGGACAGGCTGCCCGAGGAGGCGTGGCTGCACCAGAGCGAGTGGACCCGGACCCGACGGGCCGTCCCGTACACCGGGGCCCTGTCCGGGCGGCCGGTGGTCGTCGTCACCGCCGGCGGTTCGAGCCCGGTCGACTGGAAGGCCCTGCACTCCGCCCACGGCCGCGTCGTCCACGTCACGGCCGGGCGCGCGTACGGCCGCCTCGGGACCGACCGCTACGAGGTCGACCCCGCCGACCCCGCCTCGCTGGCCCTCCTGCTCCAGGACGTCGGGCGCGACGCGCCGGACGGGGTCGAGTGGCTGCACGCACTGCCCCTCGGCGTCGAAGGGCCGGTCGGCGAGGACTCGTTGGAGGAGGCGCGGCGCGTCTGCCTCGACCAGACCGCCGCGCTGTGCCAGGCGGTGGCGGACCTGCCGTCCGGCACCCGCCCGCGCGTCTGGTGGCTGTCGTACGGCGCGCAGCCGGTGACGGGCCGGGTGGCGCGCCCCGAACTGGGGCTGCTGACCGCGGCCGTGGAGGTGCCGCGCCAGGAACTCGGCCTGGACGCCCGCTGGATCGATCTCCCCGACGCCGAACCGTCCACCTGGGCCCACCTGTTGCCGCTCGTGCTCACCGACACCACCCCCGCGCCGGACGGTGCGGAGCCCCGCACCGCCCTGCGCGGCGGCTACTGGTGGCGGCCGGTGACCCGGTCCGTACCGCGTCCGCTCCCGCACGGGTCCACGGGGCTCCTGGAAGGCGGCGGCACGCACCTCGTCCTCGGCGGCACCGGCGGGATCGGCGCCGGCGTGGCCTCCTGGCTGCTGGAACACACCGACGGGCACGTCGTGCTGCTCGCCCGGCGCGCCCAGCTGCCGCCCGCCCTCGCCCCGTGGTCCGACCGCGTCACGCCGGTGGCGGCCGACCTCGCCGAGGAACCGCTCGACGAGCTGCTGGAACGGCTCGCACCGCACACCGGCACCCTGCACGGCATCGTGCACGCGGCGGACGGCGCGGCCGGTTCCCTGCTGGTCCGCCGCGACAGCGAGGCCATGCGCGGCGCGAGCCGGGCGAAACTGCGCGCCGCGCTGCTCACCGAGCGGCTGATCGCCCGCCACCGGCCGCGCTACGCCGTCTACTGCTCGTCCCTGTCGGCGCTCTTCGGCGGGGTCGGCCAGTTCGACTACGCGGCGGCGAACGGGGTGCTCGACGCCTTCGCCCACCACGACGGGGACGCCTCCCCGGCGACGGCGACAGCGACGGCAGCCGCAGCGGCGACACCGACCGTGCGGCTGAGCGTCGGCTGGGACATCTGGCGGGACGCCGGCATGGCACGCGACGTCCTCGGCGCCGACGCCCGCCACCAGGCGCACCTGCGGACGGGACTGTCGACCGCCGAGGGCCTGCGCGCCTTCGCCGACGCCATGGAGCTCCAGCTGCCCCACCTGCTCGTCTCGACCACGCCGCTGGAGAGCGCCCGCTACTTCTACGAGCCGGAGCCGGAGCGCGGGGCGGGGCCAGGGCCCACGCCGGAGCCCGCTCCACATACCGCACCAGCACCGGCGACCGGCGCCCCGGTCCCTCTCCCTGGCCCTGATTCCGCCGAACTGATCGAAGCCGCCCGCGAGTTGCTGGGCACGGACACCCTGGACCCGGCAGCGTCCCTGTACGACCTGGGCGCGGACTCCCTCACCCTGCTGGACCTGCTCTCCGAGGTGAAGCGCCTGTACGGCGTCGACCTCGAACTCTCCCGGCTCGGCCACCAGGTGAGCGTCAACGACCTCCTCGGTCACCTGGACCGCCCCGTACGGACCGAGGAGCCCGACGGCGACCCGGTCACCGTCGAGACCTGGCAGCGCGGCGACGACCGGGACGTCCTGTGCGTGATCCACCCGGTCGGCGGCGACATCCAGGCCTACCGGCCACTGGTCTCGGCCCTGGACGGGCGCACCACGGTCTGCCTCGTCCCCGACCCCGCCCTGCGCGATCCGGGTCTGCCGCCCTGGTCGGTCGCCGAGCGGGCCGACCGCTACCTGGCCGCGCTGCAGGCCCGCTTCCCCGCGGCGGAGGTGCGCCTGCGGCTCGCCGGCTGGTCGTTCGGCGCCCTGGTCGCCCACTCCATGGCCGCGGCCGCCGAGGCACAGGGCCGTCCCCTGGCGGGGCTGTACCTCGTGGACCCGCCAGCACCCCACGCCCCGCCGCTGCCGCCGGACGGCCTGGACGAGGACGCCCTGCGCGCCGTCTTCCAGCGCGAACTGCTCGGCAACGGAGCCCAGTCGGCCTCGGCCCCGACAGCAACAACGACAGCAACAGGTCACACCTACGCCGAGCGCCTCGCGCACTGCTGCCGGGCCAACATCTCCGCGATGACCGGCCACACCGCGCCCCGCGTGACGCGTACGCCCAGTGCCCTGTGGCTGGCCACCGAGGCCACGGCCGACCTGCCGCTCGCCCCGCCCGTCCCGTCCGCGGCCGGGGAGTGGACGGCGCTCCTCCCCGAGCCCGCCCGCGTGCACCACGTACAAGCCACGCACTACGAGATCGTCACCGGCCGGCACGTCGAGCGGATCGCCCGCGTGATCGACGCCGACCGGCCCGGCGGCCCCTCCGACAGCGACCCGTCCGACAGCGGCCTCCCCGACGCGGCGCCCCACCCCACAC
>NZ_VDFC01000026.1:12916-31644 GCF_008369065.1 Streptomyces apricus
GTTCCAGGCACTCCTCCGCCAGCCGGGACTTACCCACTCCGGCCGGCCCGGCCACCACGAGCCCTTGATGCCTACGGTCCCCCAACACGGCGGCAAATGAAGCCAGTTCGAAGTCACGCCCCACCAAGGGCCAACGATCCCAACGATTCCGCACCACGGTTCCCCCCCACCATGACACGACAGACAGATCCCGGAGACAGCTGCGCCCTGACTCCCTCACACCGCGCAAGTAAGCGGCGCCCCCGGTTCGATTCCCGTCAGCGTAGACCGCTTGCCGAACGCCGGCTCACACCATTGCGACCTCGGCGATGTCACCGAGTTCGGCTGTGTGTCCCGGCGACAGGTTCTTGCCGTCCGGTCCGGCGGCTCCGTCGCCCGAACTGCAACAGAACCAGAGCCTGTCTTCCTGACTACATGGCGACTGAGCCATGTGCGAGGGTGGTCGCCATGCGGCAGCTTGGTCACCACCTCCGATCCTTCCGACTCATTCTCGGGCTGGCTCCGACGAGCTTTGCGGCATGCGTGGAGACAGGCAGCCCGGCTCTGGAGCACGCCATGGCGGATCGGGCGACACTCTGCGGCATCCCACGGCGCCAGGTGACGGTCCATCGGCATCTGTTTGTCGCGAAGAGATGGGGAAGGTGCGCGGACTGCAGGACGAAGGCAGTCGGCGCTTCGTCGAGGCCTTGAGCGAAGCCGCCCCGGCATCCCGCGCACGGTCAGCCCGGGCGCCTGGTCCGGTACGCCGTCGGAGTCAGTCAGGCAGTGCCACGGTGAGGTCCACCTCGACGAGCTGGCCCGAGAAGCCCAGTTGGGTGACGCCCAGGAGTGTGCTGGCGGTGGTGAATGCCGGGCCCAGGGCGGACTCGGTGAGCCGGCGCCATACGGCTCCGAGAACGTCTCTCTCCCCGCTCCGCACGTAGATCACCGACCGCACCACGTGTTCGGGCCCGGCCCCCACCGCTGCCAGGGCGGTGAGCGCGTTCGTGACGACCTGGTCGACCTGCGCGTCGAGGGAACCGGGACCGACGAGGTCACCATGGCGATCGAGCGGGCACTGCCCCGCCAGATGGGCGGTACGGCCTGCCTCCACCACGGTGATGTGGTGGTAGCCGGGCGTCGCATGCAGCTGCTCGGGGTTGATGCGGGTGATTCTCTCAGCCATGCCAGCGAGTCTGACCGGCGTGCTGCCGGCACGCACCGCGTTTTTCCCACCGGCAAGCAGTCCGCCGCCCTGCGGGTGCGGTGCTGGAGCTGTGGGCCGCTCCCGCCTCCCGCCTGCCGGCTGCCGCCCGGGAGCGGGGCACCACGTCCATGCCGCGCCGACGCTCACCGCGCACGGGCAGGCATGCGGCGAGCAGGCAACCGGCGAGCACGTCGACGACGTCCCGCCAAGCACGCGGCGCGTGCTGAGGGCGATGACCGGATTCCGGATCCCGGATCACGGCTGTCGCCGGAAAAGACGTCGTTCACCGACCTATGATGCGGACGCATGACGCATGCGAGCACCGGCAAAGTGGTCGTGAACCGGGCGATGTCCCTGGACGGGTTCATCGCCGGTCCCGGTCACGTGATGGACTGGATCTTCGAGCACATGACGTCGGCGACGTTCCCGGACGTCATGGCGGCCACGGGCGCCATGCTCATCGGCCGCGGCACGTACGAGGTCGGCAAGCGCATGTCCGAGGAGAGGACCGGCTACGACGGCGGGCCGCAGTTCGTCCTCACCCACCGCCCGCCCGACGAGCCGGACCCCGACGTCACCTTCCTCACCTGCGGCATCGAGGAGGCCGTGGTCACGGCACGTCGCGCCGCCGGCGACAAGGACCTGGAGATCCTCGGCGCCGACGTGGCCGCCCAGTGCCTGCAGCGCGGCCTCGTCGACGAGATCCTGGTGTACGTGCTGCCGGTGCTGCTCGGCGACGGCGTCCGCTTCGCACCGCCGGGCCTCGACCGGATCGACCTGGAGGCGCTCGACAGCGTCCAGTCGGGCGGGGTCACCATGCTGCGCTTCCGCGTACGCAAGTAAAGCAACGGTCGCAACCAGGCCCCGTCCGGCGGACGTTGCCAGGCTGGCGTCGTCCGGCACGTACGGCTGCCGCGTTGCCGTCGGTTGCCGTGAGGCCCTCCGCCGCCTCACCGCGGCTCCCCGATGGCGCACTGCGTCCGCGTGAGTGGAGACGTGTCCCCCGCGACGCGGCTGCACAGCACCCGGGACTCGGCGATGCCGTCGTCGCCCCGGCGCACCTCCTTGAGGACGAAACTGTGGCCGGTCCGGTCTCCGTACGGCGGAGCCGTGGTGAGGTCGATCGTGCCGGTGGCCATGTTCGGGATCCGGACGGTGCGCAGATTCACCCAGGTCAGGGCGCGGCTCTGGGGCTCGTCGTCCCGGCTGGCCGCATCATGGAGGGCCTGTGTCGCGTCGTGCGCCAGCGCGGTCTGACCGCTGGCCAGGGCGGGAGTACCGGGACCCCATTTCTGCGCCGTGACACCCGACAGGTGCCGGGCGGCGTCCGCGTAGAAGTCCGTCTGGACCGCCGCCTTCTCCAGTTCGGCCAGCGCCGCGTGGTACAGCGTGACCTCCGACGTGACCCGGTTGCGGTCGTGGAGGAAGTCGGCCTTGGAGAGGTCGTCGCCGGTGAGGATGGCGATGGGTTCTCCGGAACAGCCGGGCTCGCGGTTCAGCTGGTACATCAGGGAGTCGAGCTCCTCGACCCGGCCCGCGAAGTAGATCACGGACGGGACGGTGCCCTGGCAGATCTCACGGGCGGGCTGGCGCATCTCGGGCCTGACGCCGTCGAGCGTGTACAGGCTCGGCTCGGACGGCACGGTGAAACCGCGGGACCTGAGCATCTTCTGGCCGTAGTACGCCTGCTCCTTGGTGTACATGTCCGGGGTATTCCTCGTGTCCCGGGCCAGCACCAGTGCGTCCTGCTCCTTTCCTGGCGTGCGCAACTGGGCGGCGATCAGTCCGAGTTGCTCCGCCTGCCACTGGTCCGGGGCGGCCAGGCTGAACCAGTTGGCGTACTCCTGGGGCAGATAGGTGGCGGAGTTGGTGCCGGAGACGATCGGCAGGCCGGCCTCCCCGAGGATGCGGGCGGTCTCCGAGCTCGACCTCAGGTCACGGCCCAGGCCCACGACCCCCACCACGGTCGGGTCGTGCGCGGCGTAGGCGGCGACGGCGTGCGCCATCGAGACCTGCTGGCCCAGGTCGAGGCCCCCGTTGGCGATCAGCACGCGCAGCTGGACGTTGGGGCCCTTGTTGATGACGGCCTGGGCCAGGTAGACGCCCGCGAGTTCCTCGGCCCCCTTCACGAGCGAGGGGCCGTGCGGATCGTGGCTCAGCGGGCCCGCGTAGACCACGGTGACGTACGGGTCGGTGCGGTGCGCGAGGACGTCCGCGTTCTGCTCGGCGATGAGGTCCTCCAACTGCCCCACGGTCCACGGCGATCCGTTCCGGTCGGCGAGCGGTTTGGGGTCGTCGCCCGGGTCCGCCCCGGGCAGCCAGTCGGCGAAGCGGACGTCTCCGGTCGCGAGGCCGATGCACTCCGTGCCGCCCTCCGGCGGCACGTGGCGCAGGGTGTCCCGGTTGGCGGTCAGTACCTGCGCCGAGCAGTACCGCTCGTGGAGGGTGTGGGCCCGTACGACGGTGCCGGTGGTCAGGACGGCGAGGACCAGGAGCAGTGCGTGCAGGGACCACACCAGCCGGGCCAGGGGCGGCCGGGTGGCCGCCCGCAGGTGTCGGTGCCGGTCCTCGACGGGCCCGAGCTGGTCGTGCGGCAGCGGGACCGTCATCACCCAGGGCAGTCCGGCGCGTTCGCCGCTGGGGGTCTGCCGGACGCGCAGGGTGCGGGCCCACTCCCGGTACAGGGTGCGCAGCTGGTCGCTGAACCGGGGCTGCGGGGACGCGGGCTCCCGCGTCACGGGGGCCGTGCCGCGCTCGATGTGCGGCAGGTCGCGGGCGCTCACCGCGGCGACGACGACCAGCGGGTCGATCTCGCTGCGCCGGCTGCGTACGTCGCTGACCGCCCGGATCAGCTCGATGCCGCCGTTACGGGCGTCCGCGCGCGGCAGGAAGAGCATGGGCGGGCGGGGCCTCTTGAAGCCGCGCAGGTCCCAGCTCCAGCGGCGGTGGTTGTCGCGCAGGTCCTCGCGCAGGGCCAGCACGCACAGCTGGAGATGGAAGTCGCCGCCCGCCTTGAGCGCCTCGGCCACGTCGTACGCGCGGGCCGCGATCGCCCGCCACGACCGGACCGGACGCAGCAGCGACACCTCGGTCGACTCGTCCTGGTCCGGCGCCCGCAGGAAGGTGGTGGTCAGGAACCAGCGGCTCTCCCGGCGCAGCCACAGGAAGATCGGTGCCCGCCCCGGCAGGACGGAGCTGAAGACGGTCAGCAGGACGAGCAGGGCGAGGCCCGCGCCCACCGCCATGTACCAGTCGGTACGGGCGAGGAGCGCGGCCAGCCCGGCCACGATGCTCGCCGGCAGGATGTGCGCCATGTCGGACAGCTGCAGGCCCGGGCTCCAGCGCCGGCGGCCTTTCGGACGCCAGCGCTGCCGAGCCAACTGGTCGAGCAGCCGCTGCCGTTGGTCCTGTCCGGTGCCGTGGCCGCCGGGGGCGGGTACGGGCCAGGTGTCGCCGAGTTCGGCGACCGCGTCGTCGATGGCGTGCACCAGCCGCAGCCGCGGGAACGCGTACCGTCGGTACACCGCCTTCCGGCCGCCCCACTTCGCGGGGTCGCTCAGCGCGCGCACCAGGGCCGCGGCCCGGCGGACCTCCGTGTCGCCGTCGTAGACGTCCTGTGCCACCGCGCACCGGGTGCGATGGGCTTCCTGCCCCTCGTACAGCTGCCGGACCAACGCGGTCACCGGGACGTCGTCGGAGCTGTCCTGGGCGTGCAGGACGAAAGCCGGCATCGGCGGATCGGCACTCGTACGGAAGTCCTGGACGAGGATTTCGAGCTGGTCCTGCAGATGGAGCCCGGCGCCGGTCGAAGGCAGGCCTTGATGGCCTCCGGAACAGTCGGGCACACGACTGGAGTTGACCAGGAGTGACACCCCGTTCACTTTGAGTGGTCGTAGACGTTAGCGGTTGCTGAGGGGGGTGGGCGGGCTGATGCGGATTCCGGTACATCGGTGACCTGATGGCCCGGTGGCCTCGTCGGCTGCGCCGCCGACTCGGGGTGCGGGCCTGGCGTGCCGTGCGTAGGTGCGCGATGTGGCTGCCGCCGGCTTGGTGGGGTGCATCGGCATCACGGGGAGGTGGGGACGGGCGTCGGCGGTGGCGCTTCCAGGGGCCGACTGGATTCGCCCGGCCGAGTGACTGCTGTCTGTCCGCTGACGCTGTAGGAGTCGGGGCGCCAGGGGCTGGCTCCACGCTCGGCGTACGGGGCCCTCGTCGGAGTAACCTGCGCCGGCCGGTCCCGGCTCAGGACTCCAGCAGGGTCCGCAGCGTGCGCCGGAGCTGCTCGGCCGCGCCCGGCCCGACCGCCGCGAGGAACGCGCCTTCGGTCTCCTCGTACGCCGTCCGTGCGGCGTCGTAGGTGCGCACCCCCTGGTCGGTCAGCTCGACCACGTTCCTGCGCCGGTCCGCCGGATCCGGCCGGCGCGTGACGATGCCCTTGCGTTCGAGCACGTCGAGCAACGTCACCATCGTCGTGCGGTCGATGCCGAGCGTCTGCGCCACCTGGAGCTGTGACGTCGGTTCGCGGTGGGCCAGGACGCGCAACGCCCCGAAGTCCTTGCTGTCGATCCCCAGAGGCTCCAGCGCCGCGTCCGTCAGCGCCGTGAACTTCAGGGTGGCGTGCTTGAGGAGGTACCCCAGGACGTCGTGCGGATCGGCGCTGGTGCTCGCTTCGGTGGACATGCGGCCATCTTACGCTTAGGCTGATCGTCAGTATCACTGATAATCAGTAGTGCACCGAAAGGCATCGTCATGATCCTCGTCACCGGAGGGGCCGGCTTCATCGGCACCCACACCGTCCGCGCGCTCGCCGAAGCGGGTGAGGAGTGCGTCCTTCTCCAGCGCCGCAGTCCGCAGGTTCCGCCCTCTCTCGCAGACCTGCCCGTGCACGTCGTCCAGGGCGATGTCGCAGACCTCGACACCCTGCTCGCCGTCGGGCGGAAGTACCCGATCACCGGGATCGTGCACCTCGCCGTCGCCCTGCCGTGGCCGGTGGTGGGCGACGACCCGATCGGCGCGTCCGGGCAGGCACTCGACGCGTTCCTCAACATCGTCCGCGCCGCGCAGACCTGGGGTGTGCGGCGCGTCGTGACCGCGAGCACCATCGGCGTCTACGGCGGCACCGCGTCCGAGGGCGCGCTCACCGAGGACATGCCGCTGTCCCTGGAGTACTTCCACGTCATCCCGGCGTTCAAGAAGATCACCGAACTGCTCGCCGGCCATCTGTCGCACGTGACCGACGTGAGCATCGTCAACGCGCGCATCTCCGGTACCTGGGGGCCGGGCGGACACCTGCCCGACCCGTTCTTCGCCGCCCCGTCGCTCGCGCACGCCGCGGCGCGGCTGACCGAGCCCGACCTGACCGGGCTCCTGGCGCCGCCGCACGCCGAGGACGCGCTCGACCTGCTCTACGTCAAGGACACCGGCCGCGCGCTCGCTCTCCTGCAACTCGCCGACGAGCTGCACCACTCGACGTACAACGTCGCCTCCGGCCGGGCCACCAGCAACGCCGACGTCCTCACCGCCATCGAGTCCGTCGAGCCCGGCTTCCGCTGGGAGCTGCCCTCGGCCGGAGCGCGCCCGGTGAGCTGGCTCGACATCACGCGTCTGCGCGAGGACACGGGATTCGAGCCCCGGTACGACACGGCCGCCGCTGCCGCGGACTACATCGCCTGGCTCCGCGCGGGCAACGAGCGGTGACACCCGGGTGAGCCCGCACGGCACGGCCACCTCCACCGACGCACTCAGCCTCCAGCGCTTCGCCCGGCACCTTCGGCGACCTCGGCGACCAGAATGACTTGGGCAGTCCATGACCGAGGCTCCTGGGGCGGGTCCCAGCTCACCTCCACGTCGATGTCGTGGAAGTCCCGCGCAAGTTCCGTCACCATCACTGCCGCGGCAGCCCGCGCGTCTTGCGGGTCGGCGTCGATCGGCACCCCCAGCCGCCCACAGAACATTCCGCTTTCGGTGATGACGCTGGTACGCCAGCCCTCCGGCGTCGCCAGCAGAACGATCCCCTTCGGAACGCCCCAAGTGGGCCGACTCTTCTCCTTGCGTCTCACCATGCCGCTATCCAACATCGTCGAGTTCATGGTGACGAGTCCGGGTGAGGGATCAGCCACCGCGGCTCACTCCGGAGCCTGTCCGCACGGCAAGGTGAAATCCTTGTTTTGTTGATTGCGATCTCAAGTCACTGTGTTTTCACGGGAATCGTGGGCAACCGTAGGGTGTCCGGTCCGCGCCTGGATCGGGTCTGAGAGTGATTACTCGGAGGAGAGGCTGATGGCGACGCAGTATGACAACCGACCGACCGGGCAGCAGACCCACGGCGCACCGCAGGGCACGGGGTCCGGCAACGTACTGAGCATCATCGCGATGGTGCTGGGCGTCATCTCATTGATTTTCTTTCCGATCGTCTTCGGTGTGATCGGCGTCGTCCTGGCCATCATCGCCAAGACCGTCCGGCACGAGCGACTCGCCGTGCCCGCCCTCGTGGTCAGCGCCGTCGGCCTGATCGGCGGCATGCTCCTCGGTGCTCTGCTGGCTTGATGCCACACCAGTGTGTGCCGTAGCCGGTGACCAGGTCGGTCATTGGCCGAGTAAATAGGTGGGCACCTTGCTGATGCCAGGGTGTGAACGGGTGAACTTGAGCCGGTGCACAAGTGGTTCGTGCACCGGCTCAAGTGGCTGTGACTTTGTCAATTACGCATTCGGCCCGCCAAAATTTCGACGGCGTTTTCCTGCTGGGCAAAGAGTTCCCGGGACCATGGCCGCACTGTTGGTAGCGGCTGGTGCTATAGGCGATCTCCTGGGGTCTGTGAGTACTTGTCAAGGCCTGTGGATTGGTGACCATGTAGTGGGAGACGCCTTGGGGTGTATCGGGCGGGGCGCTCGTGCGACCGGTGGAGCGATGCCGAGTCCCTGTCGGTCCACTGTGCGGCCGTGGCGGAGTCGACCGGGAGTCCGGGAAACCTCTCAGTCGGCCCGGCCCAGGGTCACGGTGCGGGATCCGGATGTGAAGTGGCCGAAGGACTGTTGCCAGGACTCGTCGGGCCAGTAGTACGTCACGCGGCCCTCAATGGGCCGGTAGTGGGCGGTGTAGAGCGTTCTCGACCCCTGTTGGTCGGCGGGTCGATACAGCGGCGGCTTCAGCATCGCCGCCACATCGGCACCCGCGCCGCGAATGGCGCGCAGCCGCTCCTGCGTCCGCAGGGCCTGCTCCTGCTCGTCGGTCACCGGCAGGTGTTGGTGATTGGCGGCGCAGGCATCCGGCGCCACCGTCGGCGACATGTCCGGTCCCACGAACACCGTCATCGCCTTGACGGGATCGACAAGGGTGAGGTTCTGGGGGACGGCGACCGGCAGGGACCGCAGCCTGTCGACCGCCTCATCGACGGTGTCGCACGTCTCCAGCAGGTAGCGCACCAGGATGAGGATGGCGAAGCCGCGTCCGTAGGCGGAACGCCCGCCCCAGGTGAGCGAGATGGCGAGGCCGGCGTCGTTCATCCCGTCCAGCAAGCCCCATAGCATGTCCTGCATCCCGATCACGGGGCGCAGGAAGCAGGAGGAGACGATGGTTCCCTCGCATTGCTCGGGCCGTAAGTCGTAGTTGCGCAGCAGAGTGCCGTTCTGGCCGATCTGGGTGCAGGCCGGGGAGAACGGCCGCAGTGCCGCGTGGGTGAGGAAGGCTTCCGCCTGGGGCCGGTCGAGTTGGTCGGCCAGGCGGTCCAGCACCGAGACCAGTTCCGGCATGTGCGCACGGAACAGCGCGCGAAGACGATCCGCGCCCTGCGGAGTGCGGCCCTCCTCGGTCAGCAGGCCCTCCATCTCCTGCCACAGGGACCGGGCGTGGGCGGCCCACCGCCCGTCGCTGCCGTCGCCGACCTCGATCGCCTGGAAGGTCTTGTGCTGTTGCCGCACGGCTGCCGCTCTCCCTGTCTCCCTGCGGGAATCGGACGAGGTGAGGGCAACCTAGCCAATGGGGCAGGTAATCACCAGGTGGCCGCCACCGGCGACGGCCGGGCTGCCGGCCTCGCGGGTGACCTTGGTCCGCAGCTTGACCGTGGAGAACATGGACTCGATCGGGTTCGTGGTCCGCAAGTGGACCCAGTGCCCGGCCAGCAGGTCGTTGAAGCGAGCAGCTCGTCCTGTTCAGCCGCCAACTCGGTTATGTACTGCTCGACTTCCGCCTCCAGCGCACGGATCTTGGGCATTGCTCGGGGCCAGTCCTTACTGCAGGCATTGCCGCAGCGCTGGACCGTGTCCGGTGAAGCGTTCGAAAGGTGGCTAACCTGCCGCTGTGAACCTTTACTTCGATCCTGTGCCGCTACTCGGCGACGCGCGCGGAGCGTTCCTGGGACGGTGGGCGGATCGGAAGTGGCTCAACGTGCCCGGCCCCTTCTACGGAGCCGACACGGACAACTGCGGGACCGGCCGTATCCACGCCCCGGAACTCGTGCTCTACGAAGCCGACCACTTCACGGAGTACGTGTATCGACAGCCCCGCACGGCGCAGGAGCTTCAACAGATGGTCGATGCAGCCGAGGCCGAGGCCTTCTCCGGCTACGGCTGTGACGGTGACATTCACTGGACGCCGGAAGCGGTCCGGGACTGGTGGCGCGACCGCGGGCGTGTCGAAGAGTACCTGTCGAGCCGGCGAGCCGACTGGGAGACCGACGACGCGAAGGCAGGCCAAGGAGCGGCTGCGGCCGCCGAGCATTACGCCGCGTACCTCGGCGGCGAGCTGGCCGAACACCTGCGTGTCTATCTCTTCTGGCTCGAAGAGCGACGATCTCCCATCATCACCGACCGGCTGCCGAGGCTCTAACTGTGGTCAAGCGTCGTGAGACGTTTGTACGCGGTGTGGCCAAAGCCAGCTGGACGGCCGCCCGTTGGGCTTCGGGTGAATGGGGAAGGCCTAGGTGCGCGTGCGCAGCGCCTGTGAGAGCGCGCCGACGGTCACCTCCACCACGGCCAGGAGCTCTGCCTGGCTCGCTCCGGCTCTGCTCATGACGGCCAGGGACTGGTTCACGGCCGCCGCGTGGACAGCGAAGACCTCGGCTTCCTGGTCGGTCATTCCACCGGCCTCCAGTGCGGCGCGCAGGCGCTGGCGCTGCAGGCCGAGTGCCTCCCTGGCGTGCTGCGCGACGGCCGGGCTCAGCACCGGAATCGCCATGGCGGACTGGGCGATCAGGCATCCGTCGGGCAGTTCGGGATCGGCGATGCGTTCGAGGGTGACGCCGAAGAACGCGCGGACAGCCGCAAGGGGCTCGGAGGCCGCGCATGACAGGGCGGCCTCGTACCTGTCGCCGTAGCGCGCGGTGTAGCGGTCCAGGCAGCGCAGGAACAGCGTGTCCTTGTCGCCGAGCGAGGAGTAGATCGAGCTGCGGTTCAGGCCGGTGGCCCGGGACAAGTCGTCGACGGAAGTGTCGGCGTAGCCGGCGCGCCAGAACTGGATCATCGCGGCATCGAGCACCGTATCCATGTCGAACTGTTTCTTGCCTGCCACGTGGCACTTCCTCGCCGGTGTGTCGGATGCTGCTCGCCATTCTATCTTGAACTGGTTGGTTCAAGATGTGTTAGCCTTCGGCGTGATCACGATCAGGTGTCCTGCGCGCGCCGGAGCGGTCACCCTCGTCATCCGCATCGTCCTCGCGAGCCTGGTTCCCGCACGCCGATCCCTCGCGGGGGAGGGCCGCCGCACCCGCGCACACCGGCACCCATGGAGGGCTCCATGACCGTCTCCGAAGGCAACCCCGTCCCCGACCTGCCCCTGCACGACCTGGCCGGGTTCACCCACCGCTGGGTCGACGCGGGCGGCATCCGCCTTCATGCCGTCGAAGGCGGTCGGACGGTCCGGCTGTCGTCCTGCTCGCCGGGTTCCCGCAGACCTGGTGGGCCTGGCGAAACGTCATGCCCCGCCTCGCCGACCGGCACCGCGTCATCGCGATCGACCTGCCGGGCCAGGGTCACTCCGCGCGTCCGGAGCGCGGCTACGACACCCACACGGTCGCCGCCCATGTCCACGCCGCCGTAAAGGCACTCGGGGTGCCGGCCTATTGGCTGGCCGCCCACGACGTCGGCGCCTGGGTCGCCTTCTCCCTCGCCCTCACTCATGAGAGCGAGCTGCGCGGCGTCGCCCTGCTCGACGCCGGAATCCCGGGCATCACCCTCCCGGAAACCATCCCCACCGATCCGGCCCGGGCGTGGAAGACCTGGCATTTCGCGTTCCACCTCGTGCCCGACCTGCCCGAGGCCTTGCTCGCCGGCCGCGAACGGGAGTACGTCGGCTGGTTCCTGAAGGCCAAGGCCCTCGCCCCCGACGCATTCGACGACGCCGACCTCGACCACTACGCGGCCGCCGTCGCCGCCGACGGTGGCCTCCGTGCCTCGCTCGCCTACTACCGGGACGCCGCCGAGTCGGCCCGCAGGAACCACCAGGCGCTCGACCGGCAGCACCTGTCCGTGCCAGTCCTGGGGATGTCCAGCAGCCACGGCTCGATCCCGGACATGGCGGCCTCCCTCAAGCCATGGGCGGACGACATCACCGGAGTCGTCGTGCCCGACGCCGGGCACTTCATCCCCGATGAGCAGCCCGAAGCCGTGGCTGCCGCGCTGGCCGAGTTCATCGGGCGGTCGTGAGGCGCATCCGGCCGATGGCCTACGGGTGTTGGTCCGAAGGCATTATCGTCTCGTTGGCCGAGCGCCTCGAAAAGACTGGGGAGACAGTATGAGTGCGACCGTGACCGACGAACAGATCCGGGCCCTGGCGGCGACGGCGAAGCCCTACAGTCTGGCGCTCCTCCACTGGGGTCCGCAGCGGACCATGGACGGCGCGGACGCGATCGAGCTCGAACACCAGCGGCGCATGGTGTCGTTGCGCGAGGCCGGCGTGATCGCGGTCCTGTGTCCGGTCGGCTCCGACACCTTGGCCGGCGTCGCCATCATGACCGTACCGGCGGAGGAAGCCACGGCGATCATGGCCGGCGACCCCTGCGTGCGGGCCGGGATGATGCGTTACGAGGTTCACCCGTGCCATGGCTTCCCCGGGGACGCCCTGCCCGCATGAATGATCCCGGCGGAGTAGGCGGCGCAAGCGAGCGCGGCCAGGGAACCTGGCCGTCGTAGGGAGCCGCCCTGCGGACGTGCCCGACCGACGACCGACCGACCAAGGACCGCCCAACCGGCAACCGCCCGACTGACGACCGCTCGGCTGACGGCCGGACACATCTCAGTCCTTCGACCAGCCGCCCAGCCCTCCAACCGGGCCGTCGGCCCGTCGGCCCGTCAGCCAGCCAGTCAGTCGGTCAGTCGAGCGGTCACATCCGCGGCGAAGCGTTTGAGGAGCCGGCCGAGGTCGGCGCGGTCCTCGGCCGACCAGTGGGCGATGGCATCGCTGAAGAAGTCCACCAGCGTGGACGTATAGCGATCGGTGGCCGTCGCGCCCTCCTCGGTGGGCTCGATGAGGCTGGCGCGGCGGTCCAGCGGATCGGCGATGCGGCGCACCAGGCCGCGCCGTTCCAGCTCCTGCACCTGCCGGGTGATGTGCGGCCCCGCGACCTGCATGCGTTCGGCGATCTCTCCGATGCGCAGCGGCCGGTCCGCCATGCTGGTGATGAGCAGCGCCCCCATGGCGGGCCGGTCCAGGGCTAGTCCGGTGGCGGCCGTGGCCCGCTCGACCAGGTGCCCCCGGCTGAAGGCGTTGCTCAACTGCGCGAGCTGCGGCAGCACGTCACGGACGTCCACGCCCGCGGGCGTCTCGTCGGCCATCTGTCACTCCACCCACTTGAATACCTAAGTTAGGTATGTATATTCTCTGGGTGACCGGCCCGCCTCGGCCGATCACGCTCCGTAAAAGGATAACTAATGTACGCATCTTTTCGGTGCGGACACCATACGAAGGATTGCAGCATGACCGACGTTCCCTCCCGCCCCCGTACGGTCCTCGTCTCCGGGGCCAGCATCGCCGGCCCCGCCCTGGCCTACTGGCTGCACCACCACGGCTTCGCCGTCACCGTCGTGGAGAAGGCATCCAAAGTCCGCGGTGGCGGCTACGCCATCGACATCCGCGGCACGGCCCGCGGCGTCGTCGAGCGCATGGGCCTCCTGCCCGAACTGCGCCGGGCGCACGTGAACACCCGCCGCCTCACCTTCCTCGACCTCGACGGCGAGCCGATCGCCACGTGGCCCGCCGACGCCGTCGTCGGCTCGGAGACCGGACACGACCTGGAGGTGCGCCGCGGCGATCTGACGGCGCTGCTGTACCGGGTCACCCGCGACACGGTGGAGTACCTCTTCGACGACTCCATCGCCACCCTCGACGACCGCGGCGACCACGTCGACGTCACCTTCCGCGGCGGCGCCCGGCGCCGCTTCGACCTCGTGATAGGCGCCGACGGCCTGCACTCCCACACCAGGAGCCTCGTCATGGGTCCCGAGGAGCCCTACCACCGCTACCTCGGCCGCGCCTTCGCCGGCTTCACCCTGCCCGACGACTTCGGGCTGGAGCGGGAGGGAGTCATCTGGAACGCCCCCGACCGCAACGCCATCCTGTACGCCTACGAGCCGGGCGAGCGCGTCCACGGCTTCCTGACCTTCGGTCTGGCCGAGCCGCCCTTGCGCGCCTTCCGCGACCCCGAGGCGCAGCGCGACCTCGTCGCGAGCCACTTCCCCGACCGGCAGTGGGAGGTTCCGCGGCTGGTGGCCGCCATGCGCGAGGCGGACGACCTGTTCTTCGACGTCGTCAGCCAGATCCACCTGCCCACCTGGTCCAAGGGCCGGGTCGCCCTCGCGGGCGACGCCGCGCACGCCCCTTCCTTCCTCTCCGGCCAGGGCTCCAGCCTGGCGCTGGTCGGCGCCTACGTCCTGGCCGGCGAACTGGCCGCCCACGCCGACCACACCGCGGCCTTCGCCGCCTACGAGAAGACGCTGCGCGAGTACGTCACCCTGAACCAGGACCTCGCCACCCAGGGCGGCATCGTCGTCACCCCGCGCACCCAGCAGGAACTGGACATCCGCAACGATGCCCTGCGCGGTCGCACCACCCTGCCCGCGCAGGAACAGCGCCCCCTCGCCTACAACGCCCTGCGCCTGCCGGACTACGTCGGCTGAAGGGGGCGGCGGTGTCGGACCGGCTCCCGCCGGTGCCGTCTCACCTGCGGTCGTCTCGCCTGCGGTCGTCTCACCTGCGGTCGCCTCACCCGCGGTCGTCTTACCCGCGGTCGGCGGGCGCGGGAGGGCTTACGGCGTCCATGTCGCGAGCGAGCCAGCCCGGCGAGTCGAGCCGGATGGCGTTGTCCCCGACGAGCGACCGAAGCGTCTCCTCAAGCGCTGCGAGTGACTCCGCGCCCACCTGTGCTTCCCACCGCTCGCGCAGCTCGTCGAAGATCTCCTGACCCAGCTGCATCATCGCCAGGCCGTGGTCGGTGACGCGAAGTCGCACCCTGCGCCCGTCGGCGGGGTCCGGTTCGCGCGCCACGTAATTGCGTTCCTCCAGTGTGGCGATCGTCTTGGCGGCCGCCTGCTTCGTGACCGACATCCTGCGACCGAGTTCGGAGGCGCTGTCGGCCCCGGAGTGAATCGCGTGAAGGGCGAAGTCGTGTACCGGCCGGACGTCCTCGTGCCCACGCCTGGCGAGCTCGGCGGCGCCCTGATCTGCCAGGGTGCGGAAGCCGGCGAGCAGCAGCAGGGTCAGATCGGAGCCTGGTCTGGACATGCGGTCAGCATAACGACGCTCCCTGGCCGGGCAGGTGGCTCTCCTTGACGTGGACAACCTGGTTGTCTACCTTGATGGACAACCAGGTTGTCTACCTAAGGATTCCCCATGTCCCCGATCACCCCCGCCGGCGCGACCCTTCCCGGCGTCACGCACCACCTCGCGGACGTCAACGGAACGCGACTGCACTACGTCCGCGCCGGTACCACCGGCTCCCCGATCCTGCTCGTGCACGGCTGGCCGGAGACGTGGTGGGCCTTCCGCAAGCTGATCCCACTGCTCGCGGAGACCCACCAGGTCTTCGCCCTGGACCTCCGCGGGTTCGGTGATTCGAGCAACGACGACACCGAGTACGGCGAGGAGGTCACCGCCGAGGACCTGCACCAGCTGGTCCGGCACATCGGCTCGGGCCCCGTCCACCTCTTGTGCCAGGACATCAGCGGCGGCGCGAGCTTCCGCTTCGCGGCCCTGCACCCCGAGGACGTCATCAGTTTCACCGGCGTCGAGACGACCGTGGCCGGTTTCGGCTTCGAGGCCTTCACGGACGTGAGCAACGGCGGTTCCTGGCACGTCGGATTCCTCGCCGCTCCGGGGATTCCCGACATGCTCCTGCGGGGCCATGAGCGCGAGTTCCTGACCGGCTGGGCCTTCCCGATGATGAACGGGACGGAGGGTGCCATAACTGAAAGGGACGTGGACGAGTTCGTTCGAACCTATGGGCGCCCCAACGGCTGGCGCGGTACGCAGGCCATCTATCACTCGCTCGTCTCCGGCCAGGAGGCAACAAGGGCTCTGGCCGCGTCGCACCCCCTCACGGTCCCGGTCCTCACCGTCGATACGGGGCATCCCGCCACCGAGAACACCTTCCGCCGGCTCTCCGCCGGCGAGGTCACCGCGGTGCGTCTCCCGGGAGTCGGCCATCTCGTCGCGCAGGAATCCCCCGACGCTCTCGCGGCCGCGGTCCTTGAATTCACCAGAAAGATCGACGAGAGCTGAGTGGGCCCCTTCCGACCCCGGCTCCGAGTGTGTCGGCCGTTGTGGTGAGGGGAGTGGGCCGTTTCGGGAGTGACGGCGATCCGGCGCGTTCCGGTTGTCCTGCTGGGGGAACTTGCCCACCGGATGCGTCGGCGGCCGGGTCGTGCCCGGAGACGACGACGTGCCCGGAGTCGACGTATCCAGAGTCGACGTACCCGCCCCAGCAGCACGTCCGGCCCCTCCCGGGGCGCTTGCGAACGTACGGAGGAGTCATGAACGACACACCAGGTCCCACGCGCGCACCCGTGGCGTTGATCACCGGAGGGGACTCGGGGATCGGCCGGGCCACCGCCGTACGGCTGGCCGCGGCCGGCATGGACGTCGGGATCACCTGGCACAGCGACGAGCGGGGCGCCGAGGAGACCGCCGCCGAAGTACGCTCCCACGGCCGCCGGGCCGCCCACGCGCACCAGGACCTGACGGACCCGTCGCGTGCCGCCGACGTCATCGACGCCCTGGCGGAGGAGCTGGGGGCGGTCGACGTCCTGGTCAACAACGCGGGGACCGGTACGTCCACCCCCTTCCTCGACATCGACCACGAGACGGTGCAACAGGTTCTGGACGTGGACCTGGTCGGACCGTTCCTGTGCTCGCAGCGGGCCGCGCGCCGCATGATCGAGCAGGGCGGAGGGGGCCGGATCGTGAACGTCACCTCCGTGCACGAGCACCAGCCGCGCGTGGGAGCCGCACCGTACTGCGCGGCCAAGGCCGGCCTGGGGCTGCTGACACAGGTGATGGCGCTGGAACTGGCCGAGCACGGGATCACGGTCAACGCGGTGGCGCCCGGTGAGATCGCCACGCCCATGACCGGTCAGGAGGACACGGACGTGACGCAGGAACGCCGCCCCGGTATCCCGCTGGGCCGGCCGGGCGACGCCAGGGAGGTCGCCGCCGTGATCGCCTTCCTCGCCGGACCGGACGCGTCCTACACGACAGCGGCCTCGTGGGCGGTCGACGGCGGCATGCTGCGCATGGGGCCGCAGGCCGGGTCCCACCTGCACAGCGACGACTGGCGCAAGCCGTGAGGAGCACTCCGTGAGGGGCAGCCAGTGAGGAGCACCGCGGGGCTGCGGGCGCCGCGGTAACACGGTGAGACGGTGACGCGCTCTCCTGCATGCCGGTGAACGACATGCGGCATCCGCTGCCTGCCTGCCTGCCTGCCTGCCTGCCTGCCTGCCTGCCTGCCCGGCCGACCGCTCCGAACGAGACGCCCTAGTCCTTGCCGAAGTGCTGTTCCCGGTGGACGCGCCAGCGGTCCATCATCCGGGCGATCTCCGTTTCGATGAACTCGAAGAACGCGAGCGTCTCGGCGAGGCGGCGGCCCGCCGGGGTGTCGCCGCCGAGGCTGTCGACGCCCTCGCGCAGGGCGTACTCCCAGCGTTTGACGACTGCCTCGCGGTTGGTGATCGCCTCGTACCACTGATTGCTGTGCACGCGGTAGCGCTCGCGCCGGGAGCCCGGTTCGCGCTCGCGGGAGACCATGTGCTGCTGCGCGAGGTACCGCACCGCTCCGGAGACGGCGGCCGGGCTGATCCGCAACTGTTCGCCCAGTTCGACCGAGGTCATCGCGCCGGAGTCGGAAGAGAGCAGCGCCGCGAACACCCGGGCGGGCATGCGCTGCATCCCGGCCTCGACGAGCTGCGCGGCGAAGCTTTCGACGAACTTCGAGACCGCCTCGGCGTCACGCGCCGTGGCCGCATCCCGGTCCGCCCCGGTCGGCTCCGTCATCCCTGGGCCCTCTCCTCTGCTCACCCGTGCTCACCCGCCCCGTCGAACGGATCGAGTCTATCTTTCCTTCATCGATTTCCTTAACTTCACAAATTTGTGAAAGAAGCGTACGTTCTGAATCATGACGAAGGCAATCAGCGTCGCCGCGCTGCACAAGTCGTTCGGTCGTACGCATGCGCTGGACGGGCTCGACCTCACCGTCGAGACCGGCGAGGTCCACGGCTTCCTCGGCCCGAACGGTGCGGGCAAGTCCACCACCATCCGCGTCCTGCTGGGCCTGCTGCGTGCCGACTCGGGCAGCGCCCGGATGCTCGGCCGGGACCCGTGGGCCGACGCGGTGGACCTGCACCGCCGGGTCGCCTACGTCCCCGGCGACGTGACGCTGTGGCGCAACCTCTCGGGCGGCGAGGTCATCGACCTGTACGGCCGCCTGCGCGGGGGCCTGGACCGGGCGCGCCGCACCGACCTGATCGAGCGGTTCGAGCTGGACCCGACGAAGAAGGGGCGCGCGTACTCCAAGGGCAACCGGCAGAAGGTCGCCCTCGTCGCCGCGTTCGCCTCCGACGTGGACCTGCTGATCCTGGACGAGCCCACCTCGGGTCTGGACCCCCTGATGGAAGAGGTCTTCCAGCGGTGCGTCGAGGAGGAGCGCGACCGCGGGCGCACGATCCTGCTGTCGTCGCACATCCTCAGCGAGGTCGAGGAGCTGTGCGACCGCGTCAGCATCATCCGCCGGGGCGTCACCGTCGAGACCGGCTCGCTCGCCGACCTGCGCCACCTCACCCGTACCAGCGTCAGCGCCGAACTGGCCGGGCCGCCGCACGGATTGGCCTCCCTGCCGGGCGTCCACGGCCTGGACGTCCAGGGGAACCGGGTCCGCCTCCAGGTGGAGAGCGACCAGCTGGACGCCGTACTGCGGTCGCTGACCGAGTCGGGCGTACGGTCCTTGACCTCGACGCCGCCGACGCTGGAGGAGCTGTTCCTGCGGCACTACCAGGAGGACGTTCGGGACGACGTCCGGGACGGTCGTGACGTACAAAACGGGCGGACGGGGGCGGTGTCCCGATG
>NZ_VDFC01000260.1 GCF_008369065.1 Streptomyces apricus
GTACGGGGCGGGGTCGGCGCCGTTCCCCGGTCCGGGCGGGCGTGCGGCACGGACGGCGGTACGGCGCAGGAGTGGGCCGAGGGCCCGCGGGAGGCCCGCGCCGGCCAGGAACGCGCCGCACGCGCGCGTGGCCGCGTTCCGCAGGGCCGGGGCCCGCCTCGGGCGCGGGTCCTCCTCGACGGCGGAGTCGACCAGGACGAGCCCGGCCGTCCGCTCCGGGTACAGCCGGGCGAACGCCTCGCAGTGGAAACCGGCGAGCGAGTGGCCGACCACGGTGACCGGGGTGCCCGCTCCGGCCCCGGCCGCGTCCAGCACGCGCGCGATGCGGTCCGCCTCGCCGGTGAGGGTGGGCCACGCGCGCGCGGGCGCGGGGCCGCTGAGTCCGAGACCGGGGCGGTCGAAGCGGACGACCGTGCGGTGCGGGGCGAGCAGCGCGACCACGGGGTCCCAGTCGAACCAGGCCATGCCGAGGCCGACGTCCAGGAGGCAGACGGGGGCCGTCCCGGAGCCGGGCCGGGGGCCGTCCACCCGGATGTGGTGCGGGACTCCGGCCAGGCGGACGAAGGCGACGGAGGTCATGGGCGGGGCCCGGTCCGGTGGAGGGTGGCGACCGGTGTGGCAACCAACGTGGCGAGCCAGAGCGCGACGACGCCGACCTGGAGGCGCTGGGCGGTGCCCAGGCCCCAGCCGGGGTGGCCCGCCTCCAGCGCGGCGATCGCGGCCAGCGTCCAGGCGGTGGCCGCCAGTTCCAGGACCAGGAGGGTGACGAGGGCCGCGCGGGTCGACGGGGACGCGGGTGCGTGGCGGCGGGCGGTGCGGGTGAGGGCCGCCATGGCGACCAGGACGCCGCACAGGGCGAGCGTGCTGCTC
>NZ_VDFC01000261.1 GCF_008369065.1 Streptomyces apricus
GTGGGGGTCGGTCGTGGTGGGGCGGTACCTCGTCGATGGGCACGGACGTTTCCCTTCTCCGTGACCAGTCACCGCGGTGCAGGAACTCCCGTACGGGGTCTGGGTCGGGAAGGTCGCCCGGACAGCCAGTGCCAGCCTCCTGCCAGCGTACGCCGATACCGTCGGTGAGGACCCCGTCCCGTGAAGGAGGTTACGGCCGGCTGCCGGATCAGCGTCGGTGATCGCCGGCGGATGCGGTGGCCCGTGGCCGCCTCCCGGTGCTCCGTGCGGGGGTAGGGTGGGTGCCAGCCATCCGCATATGCCCTGTTGTTCCTGCTTGCTGATGCTGACATTGGCTTCCGGTCCGGATGGCGTCGGCGGTGGATGCCGGGGATCGGATCGGAGTCGTCCCGATGGTCACCATGGTGGCGCCTGCCGCGTATCTTCCGAGCTTTCCGTGAGTGGCCCGCGGCCGGAGGCCGTGCGGCTGGCCGACTACCTCACCTACCGTCATCACGGGCCCGGATCCGTCGCGGCCGCCTGCCGCCGGGCCCTGCACACACCGTGTTCGGTGGGACTGACGCTGGCTGCGGATGCGACGATGGCCCGCCGTATCTGCCTGTGCAGCGACGGCCCGCTGGCCGACGCCGGCGAGCAGCTGCAGTGCAACCTGGGCGAAGGGCCCTGCGTCCAGGCCCTGCAGCAGCGGGCACCGGTCCTGGTCGAGGACCTGAACGACCCTCACACCACCCGTCAGTGGCCCCTGTTCGCTCTCGAAGCCCAGACCCGCGGCATCCAGGCCGCGTTCGCCCTGCCGGCGCGGCAGAGCACCGGCCGCGGCGGTCTCGTCCTGTCCCTCTACCGCGACCGCCCCGGCCCCCTCC
>NZ_VDFC01000262.1 GCF_008369065.1 Streptomyces apricus
CGGCTCTGACGGGGGCGGCTCCGAGGAGGGGGCTCTGACGCGGGGGCCCTAGGGGGTCCCGCGCTCGGCGAGGATCCGCTCGATCACGACGGCCACACCGTCCTCGGTGTTGGCGGCCGTCCGGCCGGACGCCGCGGCGATCACCGCGGGGTGCGCGTTGCCCATCGCGTACGAGGTGCCCGCCCAGGTGAGCATCTCCACGTCGTTCGGCATGTCGCCGAAGGCGACGACCTCCTCGTGCGAGATGCCGCGCTCGGCGCAGCACAGCGCGAGGGTGCTCGCCTTCGAGACACCGGGGCCGCTGATCTCCAGCAGCGCGCTGGGGCTGGACCGGGTGACGTCGGCCCGGTCGCCGATGGCCGTGCGGGCGGTCATGAGGAAGTCGTCCGGGGCGATGTCGTGGTGGTAGGCGAGGATCTTGAGCACCGGCTCGTCGGCGCCCGGGGCGTCCGGCGCCAGCAGCTTTTCGGCGGGCGCCAGGGTGTCGGGCGCCTCCAGGTGCAGCTTGGGGTACGCGGGCTCCTGGTAGAAGCCGTACGTCTGCTCGATGGCGAAGAGGGTGCCCGGAGCGGCGTCGCGCAGCAGCCGCACGGCGTCCAGCGCGTTCTCCCGGGGCAGTTCCCGGACCTTGACGAAGCGGTGCGCGCCGGGGCCGCCGTGCAGGTCGACCACCGCGGCGCCGTTCCCGCAGATGGCGAGGCCGTGGCCGTGGACGTGATCGCTGACCACGTCCATCCAGCGGGCCGGGCGCCCGGTGACGAAGAAGACCTCGATGCCGGCGGCCTCGGCGGCGGCCAGGGCGGCCACGGTGCGGGGCGAGACGGACTTGTCGTCGCCCAGCAGGGTGCCGTCG
>NZ_VDFC01000263.1 GCF_008369065.1 Streptomyces apricus
GTCGTCCTGGTGTCCCGGGTCAGCGACCACGTCAGGGCCGTCGTCGTGGCCAGGGCGGCCAGGGGGGCCAGGGGTGAGCCGCCCTGGGTCTCCTGGCGGGAGACCGTGGTGACGGCGAGGGTGTGGGCGCCCAGGGCCAGCGCCGACGGCACGGCCTTGCGGGTGTCGCCGCCGGAGGCCACCCCGCCGAGGAGGAGGTCCAGGCCCCGGGCCGCCGCCATCGCCACGGGGCCGGCGGGGGTGCGCTTGAGGACCAGGTCGTACGACCAGACCGTGGCGGCCAGGGCACCGGCCACCGCGAGGGGCCGCCGGCCCGCCCGGGAGGCCAGGGCCAGGCCCGCCGCCGTCAGGCCTCCGGCGGCCACCAGGGCGGCGGCCGGCCTGACGCGGCCGGAGGGAAGGGGGCGGTGCGGGCGGTCCACGGCATCCTCGGCGCGGTCGGCCCAGTCGTTGAGGGCCATGCCGGCCTCGTACAGGCACAGGGAGGAGCCGATGGCGAGCAGGGTGCGGGAGTTGGGGCGGACTCCGGCCGCGGCGGCGCCCGCGAGCGCGTCGCCGGGGACCGTGAACAGGGCGGGTACGCGCAGGAGCTCGACCCAGGCGCGGAGCCGGGCGCCCGGCGCGCGTGACGTCGGCCCCGACGCCGGTCGCGGCGCCTGCACCCGCTCCCGTGACGCCGACAACGACAGCGACGACAGCGACGACGACGGTTGCTCCGTGTCCTCCGGCGAGGCCCCCGCGCCGGAGGACACGGCCGACCGCACCGCGTGCCCCGCGCGCCGCCCGGCCTGCCCCCGCC
>NZ_VDFC01000264.1 GCF_008369065.1 Streptomyces apricus
GGTCCGTGGGGGCCGTGCGGTCACTGTTTCGTGTACGTCAGTTCCTCGCCGTTGCTCGCGTTCACGCGCCGCAGCCGGCCGTCCGGCAGGACGGTCAGCTCCGTCGCCGCGCCCGGTGAGCAGGACGTGGCCGGCTCGCCGGTGAYGACCTCGGACGGGCCGATCCGCAGCGGACCGCCGTCGTCCGGGGCCTCCGTGAGCTCCGCGCTGAACACGCAGTGGTACGTGCCGTCGCCCGCCGGTCCGTCCGCCGTCAGCGAGAGCACCGCGTCCCCCACCTCGCCCTGCTCGATGGTGAGGCGGCGGGTGTTGCGGCCCGTGTCGTTGTCGATGGACGCGGTCCAGGTGCCGAGGTACTCGGCCGGGACCGCGCCGTCCGCCGGGCTCTCCTCCCCCGTGCCGGTCGGCTGCGTCGAGGGGTCCTGGGTGGACGGCCCCGGGGTGGTGGGCGCGGCCGACGTCGGGCGGCCGGTGGGGTCGTCGCCCGCCCGGCCGTCGCCGCCGCCGTTCATGAGCGCGTACACGGAGGCGCCCGCGCCGAGCGCGACGACCAGCGCCACGGCGATCAGCAGCGCGGTGGACCTGCCGTTCCTGCGCGGCGGCTCCGGCTGGGGGTCGCCTCCCGGCCCGTACGGACCGTAGGGGGGCGTCGGCCCGTACGGCGGGGTCGAGCCGCCGGCGGGTGCGTACCCGGGCGGGGGCGCCGACCAGGCGCCGGGCTGCTGCGGGTGGCCGTAGCCGACGGGCTGGGGGTGCTGCTGGGGGTAGCCGTAGGC
>NZ_VDFC01000265.1 GCF_008369065.1 Streptomyces apricus
ACGCCCGGGGCGACTGTTCTCCGGACGGTTGCCCTTCGGGCGGCAGGTCGCCACGGACGGGCGGTTGTCCCCCGGGCGGCCGGTCGGCGGGCGACTGTTCTCCGGACGGTTGCCCTTCGGGCGGCAGGTCGCCACGGACGGGCGGTTGTCCCCCGGGCGGCCGGTCGGCGCGGGCGCGCCTCCACTGCATCCGGTCCAGGAGCCCGCTGATACCGGTGCCGGACGCCGTTCCACCACTCGTCCGTGTCTGCGTCGGCGTCTGCGTCTGCGTCGGCACAGACGTCGATGTCTGTGCCGACGCCCGCACCCCCGGCTCGCGCAGGCGCCATGCGCGCAGGGCCAGGCCCACCGGCAGGGACACCGCCGCGATCCAGCCCGCCGCGGCCGGTCCCGTCCGCCACCAGACCGGGCCGAAGTCGGCGAGCGCGGCCACCCCGAGGGGCCCGCCGGCCACGGCTGCGAGCACCGCGAGGGCCAGCCCGCACAGGAGCGCCGCGAGCGCCAGCGTCCCGGCGGTCCTGGGGAGCGCGTCCGGTGGGCGGGGTGGGTGGCGAGTGCTCCTGCGTCCGGGACCGGAGTGCCCGCAGCCAGGTGCCCCACGCCCGGGGCGACTGTTCTCCGGACGGTTGCCCTTCGGGCGGCAGGTCGCCACGGACGGGCGGTTGTCCCCCGGGCGGCCGGTCGGCGCGGGCGCGCCTCCACTGCATCCGGTCCAGGAGCCCGCTGATACCGGTGCCGGACGCCGTTCCACCACTCGTCCGTGTCT
>NZ_VDFC01000266.1 GCF_008369065.1 Streptomyces apricus
GGTGGGGGCTGGTCGCGCAGTTCCCCGCGCCCCTAAAAGACTGCGCAGTTCCCCGCGCCCCCAGAAGACTGCGCCGTTCCCCGCGCCCCCAAAAAAGACTGCGCCGTTCCCCGCGCCCCTTGAGGGGGCTCGTGGTGCTTGAGTCTCTGGTGGGGTAATAGGTAATCTTGGGGCATGGCCCTTACGTTTGTGCTTGATCCTCCCGTCGACTCCGTTCTGCGGGACGGGATCACCAGTCTCTGGGCGGACGTGTCCAACGCGGGCGGCTCCGTCGGCTTCGTGCCCCCGGTCTCGCCCGAGGCGGTCCGACCGGAGCTGGTCAAGCACTTCGTCGCGATGGCGGAGGGCCGCACGCGTCTCCTCGTCGGCCTCGACGAGGACGGAACCGTCGCGGCCACCGCCTTCCTCACCCGCAACACCCACCGTCTGATGACGCACTGGCTGTGGCTCTACACGGTGATGGTCCACCCCCGGCACCAGGGCAAGGGCTACGGCCGCGACCTCCTCGCGGCCGCCGCCGACGCCGCCCGCGGCCTCGGCGGTATCGAGGCGATACGCCTGACCTGCCGCGGCGGCGAGGGCCTGGAGCGCTTCTACGGCTCGTGCGGCTACAAGGAGGTCGGGCGCGTGCCGGACGCGATCCGGGTCGCGCCGGGCGACGACCGGGACGACGTCACGATGCTGCTGTCGCTGGGCCGCGTCGACTGAGGTACGCGCCCGGCCCAGGCCTCGCCCACGGCCCCGACGCCGCGCCCCGGCAC
>NZ_VDFC01000267.1 GCF_008369065.1 Streptomyces apricus
CGCAAGGTCGGAGCGTCCAGCCGCAACTATCGGTTCTCGGCGAATGTGCAGGTCATCGTGGACGCGGACACCCGGCTTGTCATTGCGACAGGTCCTCCGGTGCCGGGCACCACTGCGGATGCGCATGCCTGGCGGGCCTCCGGACTGGCCGAACACTGCCAGGACGTGACCGTGCTCGCCGACGGCGCCTACCTCAACTGCGGCATGGTCACCCCGCACCGCAAACGTCCCCGACGCGCGCTGCTGCCACCGCAGCCCCGTGAACGTCTCCACCCACACGCGTTCAGCCCTCAGCACCCCAGCCATACACCGGAGATGCCCAGTTCACGGCCTTATGCAACACCCTTTAAGGGCTGTCCCGTAATTCCCGGTGGATCAGCGCGCGGCGTCAGATGCGGTGCATCGCAAGGCGCCGGGTCGCCCTCATACCGGGTGTATTCGGGCGATCCGGCAACGCCGCGAGGTGCCGTAGCTGTCGTCGTGCGCCCACCGGGAATTACGGGACAGCCCTTAGAGGGTGTTGCATAAGGCCGCGTTTGGGCAGGTCAGGACCCGTGATGACAGTCTTCTGGTCATGATGCGAGGGCGAGGTTGTGCATGTGGGCGACGGCCTGGACGGCGTGGTGGAGGCCGTCGCCGTGTTGGCGGCAGTCGCGGAGGATCTTGTAGTTCTTCATGCGGCCGATGACATGTTCCACCCGGGCCCGCACCGTGCGGTGGTCCGCGTTGTCGGCCTCCTGGCCTGGCAGCAGCGCGCGT
>NZ_VDFC01000268.1 GCF_008369065.1 Streptomyces apricus
CCGCCCAGCCCCTCGACACCGCAGCCCCCTACGAACTGCGCCTGGTCGTGCACGAGGGCCTGGCCGAACTCCACTACGACAGCACCCTCTTCGACGCCCGCACCGCCTGCCGCATCCTCACCCACTACCGCACCCTGCTCGAAGACGCCCTGCGCCGCCCCGACACCCCCATCGCCCACCTGCGCCTGCTCACCGGCGCGGAACTGCGGCGCATGCTCCGGGACTGGAACCGCACCGCCACCCAGCCGGTGGGCGACAGCTGCCTGCACGAGGCCTTCGAGGCCCACGCCGCACAGCGCCCCCACGCCACCGCCGCCATCCACGAGGGCACCCGGTTCACCTACGGCGAGATCAACACCGCCGCCAACCGCCTGGCCCACCACCTGCGCTCCCTCGGCGTGGTCCCCGACACCCGCGTCGCGCTGTGCCTGCAGCGCTCACCGGACCTGCTCGTCGCGATGCTCGGCATCCTCAAGGCCGGCGGCGCCTACGTGCCGCTGGACCCCGACTACCCGCCCCAGCGCATCGCCGGCATGGTCCAGGGCACCACCTGCGCCGTCCTCGTCACCCGCGCCGACCTCGCCTCCCGCCTGCCCCGGACCGGCACCCCGCTGGTCCGGGGCAGGCGGGAGGCGAGGTCGGCGCGGGTGACGAGGACGGCGCAGGTGGTGCCCTGGACCATGCTGGCGATGCGCTGGGGCGGGTAGTCGGGGTCCAGCGGCACGTAGGCGCCGCCGGCCTTGAGGATGCCGAGC
>NZ_VDFC01000269.1 GCF_008369065.1 Streptomyces apricus
GGCAGGGGCAGGCCGGTGGTGGTGGTCAGGGCGTTGCGTAGTTCGAYGGCGGTCAGGGAGTCGAAGCCCATGGCRCTGAAGGCTTTGTCGTCTTCGAKSRYGGTGTGGGGGTCGAAGCCCAGGATCGCTGTGAYGTGGGTGGTGACGAGGTCGTGGAGGAGGGMGAGCTGCTGGTCGCTGTCCAGGGCGTGCAGGCGGCGGATSAGGGAGGAGCCGTGGTGCGTGCTTGTCCGGCGGTTCGGTCGGGTGAGGAGGTTGTGCAGGACGGGCGGGATCRGTSCCKGGAGGGCGGRYGGGTTGYTGAGGTTSAGGTGGACGGGGGCGGTGAGGGTGTGTCCGCTGGCAAGGGCCGCATCGAGGAGGTCCAGGCCTTCCTGGTCGGTGAGGGGTTGCAGGCCGGAGCGGGCCAGGCGGGCGTGGTCGTGGGCGCTGAGGCGGCCTGCCATGCCGTGGGTGTGGTGCCAGGGGCCCCAGGCCAGGGAGTGCGCGGGCAGTCCCAGGCGCTGGCGGTGCTGGGCCAGGGCGTCCAGGCAGGCGTTGGCGGCGGCGTAGTTGGCCTGGCCCACGCCGCCCAGGAGCGCGGCGATGGAGGAGAACAGCACGAACGCGGTCAGGTTCATGTCCTGGGTGAGTTCGTGCAGGTGCCAGGCCCCATCCGCCTTCGGTGCAAGTACCCTCTGCAGCCGCTGCGGCGTCAGATCCGCGAGCAGGGCATCGTCCAGCACCCCCGCCGCATGCACCACA
>NZ_VDFC01000027.1 GCF_008369065.1 Streptomyces apricus
ACGGGAGGGTGCGGGCAAGGGGGCTCGGCCCGCACCTGGGTACGGGTCGGCCCGCACCCGGGCAGGGGTCGGCCCTAGCCCGGGCACGGGTCCATTCGGTGAATCGCAGGCAGGAAGGCGGTGGCCCCGGGCGGGGCGAGCGCTCAAGCCGTCGTCGGCCGGCCCTGCGGCTCGTCGCAGCCGCAGCTCGCCCTGCGGACCACGCCCACCGGCAGCACCAGGGAGACGGGCTCCTCGGGCGGGCGTCCGCTCAGGCGCCGTACGAGCAGGTCGACGGCCTCCTCGCCCATGCGCACCATCGGCTGGCGCACGGTGGTCAGGGCGGGGCGTACCAGGCGGCTCAGCGGGATGCCGTCGAAGCCGGTCACCACGACGTCGTCGGGCACCCGCAGGCCCAGCCCTTCGAGGGCCTGGAGCGCTCCCACCGCCATCTGGTCGTTGGCGAACACGAACGCCTCGGGCCGGTCGCCGCCCCCCTCGCACAGCAGGCCGGCGGCGCGGGCGCCCTCGGCGCGGGTCATCATCGGCATGCGCAGGGCCGGTTCGGCGGCGGGCTCGACTCCGGCCTCCAGACAGGCCCGGCGGAAGCCGCGGAACCGCGCCTCCACGTCCGGGGAGTCGTCCAGGAGTCCGACGTAGGCGAGGCGGCGCAGCCCGTGGTCCCGCACCAGGTGCCGGGTCAGCTCGTACTGCCCGTCCTCGTTGGCGACCTCGACGTGGTCCAGGTGGTCGAGCGAGGGGTCCTGCGCGCGGGGGCCCGCCAGCATCACCACGGGCCGGCGGCGGGAGATCGCCTCGAGCTCCTCGGTCGGCACGGTGCGGGCCATCACGGCGAAGCCGTCCACCCGGCCGGCGACCTGGGCCACGAGGTTCTCGGGGCCCCCTTCGAGCGAGGCGGCGATCAGCAGTGCGTACCCGTGGCGGCGGGCCGCCCGTTCCATGCCCCGGATGATCTGGTCCGAGTAGAGCATCGCGGCGTCGTCGTCCTCGGCGCCGACCGCGTCCGGGTCGGAGTAGTCCGGGAAGCAGAGGCCGAGGACGCCGGTGGAGCGGCTCGCGAGACCGCGGGCGCTGCCGCTCGGCACGTATCCGAGCTCGTTCGCCGCCGCCAGGACCCGTTCGCGGGTGGCGGCGCGTACGGAGTCGGGGCTGCGGTACACCCTGGACACCGTGGCGATGGACACTCCGGAACGTTCGGCCACGTCGTACACCGTGGGGTTCGCGTTCACGATGCGGTGCCGTTCATGGGTCGGGCCCCCGTCTCCGTGCGGCACGTCTGCCGCATGTCTGCCGCACATCTGCCGTGCGCCTGCCGTGCTCCTGCTCCGTGCCCGCTGCGTGTCTGCCGCGCGTCTGTGGATGAAAGCGCATTCACCCTAGGTCGGGGCAGGCCGGTGAGGCAACCGGCTGCGGGACGGACGTGGCGCGCGAGGACCCCTTGCGGCGGTGGCGGCGCGTCAGACGTCCACGGCCCCTTCGCAGATGTCGGCGGGTTCCATGTCGTGTTCGACCAGGGCCTGGGCGGTCATGATGAGACTGACCCGGTGGCGGTCGGCGTAGTCGGCCAGCAGGCGTCCTGCCGTGCTCATCGGCACCCGGTGGTGGGCGGCGATGATGCCCTTGGCGATCTCCAGGAGGGTCTTGGCTGCCATGGCGCCCTGCACGCGCGTGACCACGTCGTCCCGCCGGGGCTCGGCCGACCAGTGCATCAGCCCCAGCGCGGCGGAGTCGGCCAGGGCCTGGGCGAGGTGCACATCGGCACCCGTGAGGTCCCCGGTGCGGGTGGTGAGCAGGGTCAGCGCGCCCAGCACGCGCTCGTGCAGACGTACCGGCACCGTGCGCAGGGACCGGTATCCGGCCTCGGCCATGGCCTCGGCGAGCTCGGGCCAGCGCTCGCTCTCGGCCCGGATGTCGGCGATGGCGGCGCCCCGGCCGGTGCGGTAGCAGTCCATGCAGGGGCCGCGCCCCGTCTGCATCTGCATCAGCTCCACGAACGCGGCCCCGTCCTCGGTGGCCGCCATCGTCCTCAGCGTCCCGCGGGCGTCGGCGATCATCACCGCCACCGCGTCGACGTCCAGGAGGGTGCGGCAGGCGTGCACGAGCCGGTCGAACAGACGCAACGGATCGAAGTCCGGTGCATAGGTGTCCGTCAGGTCGACGAAAGCCTTCGCCAGCTCGCGCTCGCGGTTCATGCTCGCCTCCCCGGCGGTGTCGTCGTACCTGCTCAGGTGCTCACTCATGGCGGATGTCCAGGCTGCCGTCGATGATGGACCGCGCGACGTCGAGTGACGTGGTGCCCTGCGCGAAGGCCCTCGCCCGCAGCCTCAACAGGGCTTCCTCGGCATCCACCCCCAGGTGCACCATGATCACGCCGGTGGCCTGGTGGATTTCCACCCGGTCGGATTCTGCTCCCTTCAACCATGTGACGACCCCATCGGAACCTGACACGTTACGGGTACGATCGAGGGCCGTGACGGCCAGGCTCAGGGCATCGGCGACCAGCAGCGCCGTCGGCACCTGCTCGTCGTCGAGCGGACCGGGCGTCCCCTGGTACAGGTCCAGGGTTCCCAGAACGCTCGCACCGGCGGTCAGCGGCACCGAGAAGACGGCCTCGGCACCCGCTCTGGCGGCCTGGACGCAGAACAAGGGCCAGCGGAGGGCGTCCGGGGCACGGGTCAGATCGGACGCGAACACCGGCGCCCGCAGCCGGACGGCATCCGTGCACGGCCCCTCGCCCAGCGTGTACTGGATCTCCGCGAGCTGAGCGGCCATCCCGTCGGAGGCGAACAGCACGACGCCCATGCCCGCCTTGCGTCCCAGGACCGACAGGGACAGCCCCGAGACGTCCGGCAGGAGGGACACGCACGCCCGGCACAGCGCCTGGGGCACGGACGCGGGAGGCACGTCCCGGACCGCATCGATCAGCCTGCGCGTGATGCGGGTCCGCAGGAGCTGGGTCTGCCGCTCCGCGTCCTGGACCCCTTCGGCGTCCTCCGCGCCCTCGGCACCCGGTTCCCACCAGGACATGCTCCTCACCTCCCCGTGCGGCAACCGGTGTACGAGTGCGATCTTGCCTCATCGCTGGGCCTCCGGTCGTCAGGCACCGGTGGAGCGGTCTCGGCCGTACGTACGGAGGCGGCCGGCCCCGGTACCGGCCCCGTCACCGGGGCGCGACGGCCGCGGTCCTGACGACCGCGCCCGGGCGCGGTCGTCCTGCGCCACCACCGGCGGGGTCGTCGCATAGGTCACCAGCCTCGACTCGTCGTTTCGCCCTGCGCCCCGGACACCGGATCACCGCGTCCCCGGGCCGCCCGCCGTGGTCAAGTCCCCCTGTCGGCCCGAGGGAAACGGCTCACGGGTCCGGCGACCGCGGCTCCCGCCTCAGGCGGGTCCGAGTCAGCGCCCCGGCCCCGGCCCAGGCCCCAGTCCGAGCTCACGCTCGCCGAGCGGTGCGAAGAAACGTTCCACGTCGGCGTCGGTGACCTCGGCGAGGGTGGCCGGTGACCAGCGCGGGGTGCGGTCCTTGTCGACGACCTGGGCCCGGATGCCCTCGACCAGGTCGGGCGTGGCCAGGGCCGCGCACGAGACGCGGTACTCCTGCTCCAGCGCCCGTTCCAGCGAGCCGAGCCGCCGGGCGCGCCGTACGGCGGCGAGCGTCACCTTCAGCGCGGTGGGCGACTTGGCGAGCAGGGTCTCCGCCGTCTCCTTCGCGGCCGGGTCGCCGTGCGCCGACAGCCGCCGGACGATCTCCTCGACCGTGCCGGCGGCGAAGCAGGAGTCGATCCACTCCCGCCGCCCGGCCAGCTCACCGTGCGGCGGGGGCTCCGCGTGGCGGTCAAGCGCCTCCCGTACGGGCAGGGCGGCGAGGTCGGCCACGAAGCGCGGAAGCGACGCGGACGGTACGTAGTGGTCGGCGAGCCCGCACAGGAGGGCGTCCCCGGCGCCGATGTGCGCCCCCGTCAGGGCGAGGTGGGTGCCCAGCTCGCCCGGCGCCCGCGCGAGCAGATGCGTACCGCCGACGTCCGGCACGAAGCCGATGCCGGTCTCCGGCATGGCGATCCTCGACCGCTCGGTGACGACCCGGACGCTGCCGTGCGCCGAGACGCCGACCCCGCCGCCCATGACGATGCCGTCCATGACGGCGACGTAGGGCTTGGGGTAGTGGGCGATGCGCGCGTTGAGGCGGTACTCGTCGCGCCAGAACGCGGCCGAGGCCGTGCCGTCGCCGTCGCGGGCGTCGTCGTGCACGGCCCGGATGTCGCCGCCCGCGCACAGACCGCGCTCCCCCGCACCGGTGAGGACGACGGTCCCGACGGCCGGGTCGTCCTCCCACGCGGTCAGCGCCTCGTCGATGCGGCGCACCATGGCGTGGTCGAGGGCGTTGATGACCTTCGGGCGGTTGAGCACCAGGTGGGCGGCCCGGCCGGCGGTGCGCAGCAGGACGGGTGCCTCGGCGCCGGTCATCCCGGAACCCTTACCGTGCCGTGGGCCGCTTCGACGCGCATGATCTCGTCGGTTCCTTCCGGGTCGCCGGACTCGTACGTCACGGACGATCTTCTCAGCACGGTCCGTGGCCCGGGTGCGCGGGCCCGCGGGGCAGGGCCGGACCGGACCGACCCGACCCGGCCCTGCCCGGCGGGAAGCGCGGTCAGACGTGTCCGCTGTCGCCGCCGTAGTAGCTGCCGAACTCCTCGCGGTAGCCCGGGTCGCCCAGGTGCTGGTGCCGGTCGAACTCGGGGGCGTCCTTGATCTCCTGCTTGGTGCGGTCGACGATGATCCGCCGCTCCTGCGTGTCCACGGCGAGGATGGTGCCCGCCGGAAGCAGGACCTCCTTGCCGAAGATCCACGTACCGGTGTCCACCACCAGGTAGGCGTCGTCCACCTCGTCGGAGTGCTTGTCGACCTTGCCGATGCTGCCGTCCGTGGCCTCGACCCGGTAGCCCGTGAGATCGACGTCCGCCGGGCGGGTCGCCGCCGGCCGGTAACCCCAGACACTCTCCGTCACGCTGATCCCACTCCTCGGTGCAGACATCCCGACCTACGGACCACCGCCTGCCCTGCCGTCCCGCGTCCACACACGCCCGTCGCCCTGCACCGGTCACCGCACGCCGGTCGCCGCATGCCGGTCACCGCACGCCGGTCGCCGGTCCCGGGTAGAAAACGGCTCGCGGGGTACCCCGGGGGCCATGACCCTCACCGAAACAGCCCCGCTGCGGGCAGTCGCCCTCGTCTGCACCCTGTCCCCCTCGCCCGCCCCGTCCAGCTCGCACCTGCTGGCCGAGCAGACCATGACGGCGCTCGGGAAGCACGGCGTCACCGGCGAGGTGATCCGGGTCGCGGACCACGACGTCAGGCCCGGGGTGGAGAAGGACATGGGCGACGGCGACGCGTGGCCGGGCATCCGCGAGAAGATCATGGCCGCCGACATCCTGGTCCTGTCCACCCCGATCTGGCTGGGCCATCCCTCCAGCGTCGCCCAGCGGGTCCTGGAGCGGCTCGACGCCGAGATCTCCGAGACGGACGACGAGGGGCGGATGCTGACCTTCGGGAAGGCCGCCGCGGTGTGCGTCGTCGGCAACGAGGACGGCGCCCACAAGGTCAGCTCCGACCTGTTCCAGGGACTCAACGACGTGGGCTTCTCGCTCGCCCCGAACGCGGTCACCTACTGGGTCGGGGAAGCCATGAAGGGCGTCGACTACCAGGACCTCGACGAGACCCCCGAGGCCACCTCGGCGACGACGGCCACCCTGGCGGCCAACACGGCCCACCTCGCCCGGCTGCTCAAGGGCGCCCCGTACCCGCCCAGCTGACCGGCGCCCCGCGCGCCCTGTCCCCGTTCGCCCGCGCGCCCTGTTCGCCCGCGCGTCCTGTTCGCCGTCGCGCCCTCAGTCCTGCGTGCCCACCAGTCCCACCCGGTGGGCCAGGACGACGGCCTGGACGCGGTCGCGCAGGTCGAGCTTGGTCAGGATGCGCGACACGTACGTCTTGACGGTCTCGCGGCTGATGACCATCCGCTCCGCGATCTCGGTGTTCGACAGCCCTTCGGCGATCAGTCTCAGCACCTCGGTCTCGCGGGGCGCCAGCGCGGACAGCGCCTGCGCCCCGGGGTGGCGCCGAGGGCGCTGGATCCGGTCGGCGAACCTGCCGACGAGCTGCCGGGTGACCGCCGGTGCCAGCAGGGACTCCCCCGCGTCGACCGTCCGGACGCCGTCCACCAGGTCGCGCGGCTTCGAGTCCTTGAGCAGGAAACCGCTGGCGCCGGCGCGCAGTGCCTCGTACACGTACTCGTCGAGGTTGAAGGTGGTGACCACCAGCACCTTCATGGGGGCGACGACATCGGGTCCGGCGAGCAGCCGGGTCGCCTCGATGCCGTCCAGCAGGGGCATGCGGATGTCCATCACCACGACGTCCGGGCGCAGCCGTCGGGCGGTCTCCACGGCCGTGCGCCCGTCCCCGGCCTCCCCCACGACCTCGATGTCCGGCTGGGCGTCGAAGATGGTGACGTAGCCGGCCCGTACGAGTTCCTGGTCGTCGCAGACGAGGACCCGGATCGGCGGCGCGGAGCCGGCGGCGGTCACTCGGGCCCTCCGGTCGGTGCGGCCGACTCGGTCGGCCCGGTCGGTGCGGTCCCGGTCGGCCCGGTCCCGGTCGGTATGCGGGCGCGCACGCCGAAGCCGCCGTCCGGGAGCTTTCCGGCCGACAGTTCGCCGCCGAACACGCCCACCCGCTCGCGCAGCCCGATCAGCCCGTGCCCGCCGCCCCGTCCCAGCGGCCTCGGCCCGCGGACCCCCGCGGCGACGGGTGCCGCTCCGGTGGTGACCTCGACCTCCACCTCGTGACGGCCGTAGTGGACCTCGACGCGTGTCCGGTGGCCCGGTGCGTGCTTGAGCGCGTTGGTCAGTGCCTCCTGGACCACGCGGTACGCGGCCAGCCGTACCGCCGAGGCCGCCGGCGGCACCTCCCCCCGTTCCGTGAGTTCCACGGGCTGACCGGCCGTCCGCGTCTGCTCGACCAGGTCGCTCACCTCGCCCACCGTCGGCGCAGGGTCGGAGACGGCGGCGGACGACCCGGTGCGCGGCCCGCCGGACGCCGCGCCGCCGGACGCCGCGCCGTCGGACAGGGGGTCGCCGGACGTGCCTCCGGACGCCTTCAGCACGCCCAGCAGGTGCTGCAGATCCGTCAGGGCGTGCCGTCCGGAGTCGCTGATCGCGCCGAGGCCCGCCTCGACCCGCTCGGGCGCGTCGGCGAGCAGGAACTGGGCGGCGTCCGCCTGGACGACCATGGCGGTGACGTGGTGGGTCACCACGTCGTGCAACTCCCGCGCGATACGCGCCCGTTCACGCGCCGTCGCGGCCTCCACCCCGATCCGCCGCCGCTCCGCCTCCCCGTCCTGGCGGGCCCGTACGACCGTGCCCATGGCCCAGCACCCCACCAGCGCCGTGTAGATGATGGCGAAGTCGGGCACGCGCTGGGGCGAACCCCTGCCGTGCAGCCCGAGGGCGAAGAGCGCGTAGAACGCGGTCGCGGCGGCGACCCCCGTCACCCGGCGCGCCCGGTCGGTCCGCCTGCTGTGGGCGCCCATGCTGTAGAGCGCGACGTACAGGCCCATGCTGGCGCAGGTCTGCGGGTAGCCGGCCAGTTCGTGGACCGCGAACGCGCCCGCCACCAGCGCGAGGCACACCGCGGGAAACCGCCGCCGCACCACCAGCGGGAACCAGAGGGCCGCCGTCACCAGCGCTCCCGGCAGGCCCGCCGGGCGTTCCGCCAGGTCGCCGAACTGCGCGCCGAGCGGAGCCGTCACCGGCGCGAACACCACCGGGGCGAGCAGGACGGTGCCCACCGCGTCGCGCCGGACCACGTCCAGCGCACCCCAACGCGCGACGAGAGCACGCGCGTTCGTCTGCCAGATGGATCCCGCCGAACCGAGCACAGGCAGAGACTAGCGCCTCGCGATCGGGGCGCAGCCGTCAGCTCGGACGCACCGCCGCCTGACCGGATCCGGTCGGCGCCACGCGGTCTACATTGCTGTAGAAGCTTCTCCTGGAGCATGATCGTCCGACGACTCCGCGTCCCGGCCGCACCGGCCGGGACCGGTGCGTCGAGCGAGCGAGCAGGAGAGGCACGATGGCAGAGCACGACGACCGGGCCGCACCGGATCCGACACCGGTCCCGCCGGTCCGGGCAGCCGTGGCGCGCCGCGCCCGGACCGTCACCGAGGCGCGGTGGTTCGCCGTCACCGTCTTCGTCCTCATCCTCACCAACGCGGCCCTGCTCGGCGTCGAGACGTACACGGGGATGGTCGAGGACTGGCACCGCTGGTTACGCCTCGCCGAGCACCTCTGCGTGGCCGCCTTCACGGTCGAGATCCTCCTGCGCCTGGCCGCCCACGCCGACCGCCCGAAGGACTTCTTCCGCGACCCGTGGAACCTCTTCGACCTCGCCGTCGTCCTGAGCACGTTCCTGCCCGTCGTCCGCGAGAACACCACCGTGCTGCGGCTGCTGCGGCTCGCCCGCGTCCTGCGCACTGCGCGTTTCCTGCCCCAGCTCAGGATCGTGCTGGTGGCGGTGGGGCGCAGCCTGCCGGGCACGCTCAGCTTCCTGCTGGTGGGCGCCCTGCTGCTGTACGTCTTCGCGATGGTCGGCTGGGTCTTCTTCGCCCGGCACGACCCCGAGCACTACGGCTCCATCGGCCGCGCGGTGCTCACCCTCTTTCTCCTGATGACCCTGGACGGCATCGGCGACGCGGTCCGCGCGGGCCTGGAGGTCTCCCGCTGGAGCATCCTCTACTACGCCTCCTACGTCCTGCTCGCCTCGTTCGTCCTGGTCAACGTCCTGATCGGCGTGGTCATCACCTCGCTCGACGAGGCGCGGGACATGGAGGCGGAAGCAGAGGCAGAAGTGGAGGCGCGGGCCGACGCGCAGGGCGCGCCGCGGGAGCCGTCCGGCGCGCCGCCGCAGCCGGCGGACGCGGTGGCGGACCCCCGGCTGGTGCGCGAGCGCATCCTCGCCGCCCGGCGGGCGCTGGACGACCTGGAGCAGTGTCTGCCCCCGGTCCCGGCCCCGGGCGCGGGACCCGAGCGGTCCGCCGTCACCGACCGGGCCGACCGGACCCCCGCCGGGCTCCCCTAGGCGTTCCGCACGGGCCCCGGGCGTTCCGTACGGGCGCGAGGTGCTCGTCCGGGCGTGCGCGTGTCACGGCAGGATGGAGTCGACGTACCCGCCGTCGACCCGCAGCGCGCCCCCGGTGGTGGCGGACGCCTGGTCGGAGCTGAGGTAGACGACCATGTGGGCGATCTCCTCCGGTTCGATCAGCCGCTGGAGCAGCGACTGCGGCCGGTGCTCCCGCATGAACACGCGCTGGGCCTCGTCCCACGGCAGGTCACGGTCGACGAGCCCGTACACGAAGTCCTCGACGCCGCCGGTGTGGGTGGGGCCCGCGATGACGGAGTTGACCGTGACGCCCGTGCCCGCCGCCTGCTTCGCGAAGCCCCGGCCCACCGCGAGCAGGGCGGTCTTCGACATGCCGTAGTGGATCATCTCCGCGGGGATCACGACGGCCGAGTCGCTGGCGATGTTCTGGACGCGCCCCCAGCCCCGTTCCGTCATGCCCGGCAGGTACGTACGGATCAGGCGCACGGCGGCCAGGACGTTGACGTCGAAGTAGCGGCGCCATTCCTCGTCGGTGATCTCCAGCGGGTCCGCCGACCCGAAGATCCCGAGGTTGTTGACGAGGATGTCCACCCGCGGCAGGGCGTCCAGGACCCGCGCCGCGCCCTCCTCGGTGGTCACGTCCGCCGCCACGGGCACCACGTCCGCGCCGGGCACCCGCTTCGCGAGTGCGGCGGCGCTCTCCTCGGTGCGCCCGGCGTCGCGGCCGTTGACGGCGACACGGGCGCCGGCCTCGGCCAGACCGGTGGCGATCGCCGCCCCGATGCCCTGGGTGGAGCCGGTGACCAGTGCCGTGCGGCCCGTCAGATCGATACGCATCCCAACGCCCTCTCCTGTGCGTCCCCCGCGGTCTCCGTCATGAGTCACCTGACCCACATGAGTCAACCGTGTACCCGTTCGACCGCGGTGTCACCCGAGCCGCGCGAGACCGCGCAGCACCGCGCCGCGCCCGCGGTCGGGGACGGTCCACAGGGTCTGGCCCGTGACGCCCCACCGCTCCAGCAGCGCGTTGGCCGCGAGGAAACCGCTGGTGGCGGCGCGTTCCATGAGCGCCACCGGCAGCTCCGTGCGGACCAGGTCGCCGGCCACCACCAGGCCGGGATCGGGGGTGCGGACGGTGGGCCGGTCGGCATATCCGCCGACCGGGAACAGCGGGCAGTCGGACCGCCATTCGTGCCGTTCGTCGACGACCTTCGCCGCGCGCGTCTCCGGGTACACCTGGTGCAGCTGCTCCACCAGGCGCTTCTGCTCCACGGCGCGGTCCGCGCCGTCGGGCAGGGCGTAGGCGTGCAGTTCCACGACGGAGCCGCCGGTGCGGAAGGCCCAGCGCGCCGCCTCCCCCTCCCAGCGGTCCAGCACACTGACGTTGTCGAGGGACCCGTACCCGCTGGTGCCGAGGAAGCCGGGCCGGTCGGCCGCGACGGGGCGGTCCAGCCAGAGCCGGGAGACGAGGAACGGCGGTGCGGTGCGCAGCCGGGCCGTCCGCTCGCGCCACGCGGCGTCGCCCAGCAGCGGGGAGCGCGCGACGAGGCCGCCGAGGCCGCCCGTGTCCAGGGCCAGGACGACGGTGTCGTGGCGGCGTTCGTCCGTGTCGGTGGCGACGTGGAAGCCGCCGTCCGGGGTGGGGTCGACCGTCTCGACGGAGGTGCCGGTGCGCAGCTCGACGCCGTGGCCCTCCAGATAGCCGGCGAGCGGTTCCCACAGGGCGGTGGGAAAGGGCTCGTCGGGCACGTCGAAGAGCAGTCCTTCGGAGGAGCCGAGGAAGTAGATGTGGAACATCAGCACCATCTCCGCCGCGGACAGCCGGCGGGGGTCGGCGAAGAAGCTCCGGGAGAACACTTCGAACGCGAGGTGGTGGGCCGCCTCCGGGAAACGGATCGACTCCAGGAAGTCGTGGGCGCTGACGCCGTCGAGCCGCTCGTACACCCTGGGGACGCGGACGTCCAGGAGGGGCAGCGCGGCGACCGGGTTCATCCGCACCAGGTCCCGCAGTCCGAAGGTGGGGCTCAGGGCGACGAACCCGAGGGCGCTCCAGGGCGGGGTGCGCGGCACGTGCCGGAAGCTGTCGTGCAGACCGCTGCCGTGCCGCAGCGGATAGTCGGGCAGGCCGCGCAGACGCTCCAGTCCCGGATCGGTGCGCCGCAGCAGTCCGCGCAGGTTGTAGTACTGGCGGAAGAACGCGTGGAAGCCGCGGCTCATCGTCACGTCGCTGCCGTCGGAGAGGGTCGTCCGCCAGCCGGCCAGCCGTCCGCCGAGGGTGGGTTCGCGTTCGTAGAGCGTGACCCGTACGCCCCGTTCGGCCAGCGCCGTGGCGGCCGCGAGACCGGCGATGCCGCCGCCCACGACGGCGGTCGTCATGGGGCGGTCGCCGGTGAAGCGCGGCGCGCCCGGGGCCGGGAGGATCGTGCGGGCGCGCCGGTCCCTGCCGCGCCGGGCGGGGTCCGGGTGCCGGGGCTCGGCGGCCGGGCGCCGGGGGACGGTCGCCGGCCGGTGCGGTGCGCTCATCGGCCGGCCTCCGCCCCGGGGCCCGGGCGGCGGGCGACGAAGGTGTGGGTGATGCCGGTCTGCCAGCCGGGCAGGGGCAGTACCCGTACGTGCCCGAAGCCCGCGGCGCGGACCCGGGCGGCGAAGTCGCCGGCCGTGTCGAACTCCACGACGCTGCGCCACAGATGGCGGTAGAGCGTGCCGTCGCCGAGGGCGCTCGCGACGGGCAGGACGAGGCCCCGGCACACGCCCGTCCACACCGCGCGGTGGGCGGGCCGTCCGCTGAGGGTGTACTCGTGCACCGCCAGCCGTCCCTCCGGCGCCAGGGCCTCGCGCACGGAGGAGAGCACCGCGTCGGGGTCGGCGACGTTACGGAAGAGGTACGCGGCGAACACCGCGTCGAAGGGGCCCCGCACGCCCGCTTCCGCCAGGCGTTCGGCGGGGGCCTGCACGAAGGTCACCCCGTCCCGCCACGGTTTGGCCGCCGCGCGCTCCAGCATGCCCGCGGAGGCGTCGACCGCGGTGATCTCGGCGCCGGGCAGGACGGCGGCCAGCGCGGCCGTCGAGGCGCCGGTGCCGCATCCGAGGTCCAGCACGCGCAGGCCGGCGCCGCCGTCGGCCAGGCCCAGCCGGCGCACCGAGCGGCGGAGGTGGGCGTGGTAGCCGGGGTTGGCGGCCACCAGCGTGTCGTAGCTGCGAGAGGCGTGGTCGAACGCGGCGGCCAGGTCCTCGTCGCGCAGCAGGGTCATACGGTCTCCTCGGTCAGGACTGACGGGTCGGGGCTGGTGGCGGGTTGGGTGTCGCCGGGGCGCCGTTCCCCGCCGCGTTCTCGGACAAGGACGCCCTGCTGATCGGCACCGGCCGCCGCCCGGCGACCACCGCCGAACGGACCGCCCTGGGCGACCTCGCCGCACGGCTCCCCCTCGTCCTCGGCTGACCCCCTCCCCCCGCCGGGAGCCACGGGGCAGCGCTTAGGGTGCCGTCATGGACTCGCAGCGCTACCTCGCGGAACTGTTCTCCCTGGACGGGCGCACCGCCCTGGTGACCGGGGGCAGTTCCGGCATCGGGCGCGGCATCGCGCAGGCCCTGGCCCGCGCCGGGGCGGCCGTCGTCCTCGTGGCCCGCAAGGAGGCCGAACTGGCGGCGGCGGMGGACGAGTTGACCGCCCTCGGCGCCCGGGCCGCCTGGGTCGGCGGGGACCTGGGCACGCGGGCGGGCGTACGGGACGCGGCCGAGCGGGCCGTCAAGGTCTTCGGCGAGCCCGACATCCTCGTCAACTGCGCCGGGATCAACCTGCGGCCGCCGATGGACGAGCTGGACGAGGAGGTCTGGGACGCCACCATGGCGCTGAACCTGGACGCGCCCTTCCTGCTGGGTCAGCGGTTCGGTCCGGCGATGGCCGAGCGGGGTTTCGGGCGGATCATCCACATCACCTCGCAGCAGGCCCACCGGGCCTTCGTGCAGAGCGGCGCCTACGGCGTCTCCAAGGGTGCGCTGGAGTCGCTGGCCCGTTCCCAGGCGGAGGCCTGGTCGCCGTACGGCGTCACGGTCAACACCCTGGTGCCCGGTTTCGTGATGACACCGCTGAACCGGCGCCTGTCGTCCGACCCCGGGAAGGTGGCGGCCCTCGCCGCCCGCACGATGGTCGGCCGCAACGGCCTGGCGGAGGACTTCGCGGGCGCGGCGGTGTTCCTGGCGAGCGCGGCCTCCGCGTACGTGACGGGCCAGTCGGTGTACGTCGACGGCGGCTTCTCGGTGCACTGACCCGCGGCCGGGCCCGGTCCGGCGGACAAAAACAGTTCTCACGGCGGGGCCCCGCCCCATAGGGMGGGCGCGCAGCTGGTTCGCCCCGTCCGCCAGGCGGGATGCGTCGCAAGAGGGAACCCGGTGGGAATCCGGGACTGCCCCGCAGCGGTGAGCGGGAACGACCGCCGTCATACGCACTGGACCCGTCCGGGTCCGGGAAGCGACGGCCAGTAGGAGTCCTCCGTCGGAGGGCGTGCCCGCGAGTCCGAAGACCTGCCCGTTGCCCGCGCGCGACCCCTCGTGCGCGGACATCCCGGTGACCTCGTGGGCGGGTCGGCGTACACATCGGCGGACGACCGCACCGCGCAGCGCGCGCATCGGTCTCCGTCCGGTTCGTCACTCCTTCGCGTTCGCGTCCCGTCCCGGGATGCCAGGGAAACATCTCGCGAAGGAGATTTCCGTGACATCGAAGTCCGCGGCCGCGGCACGGGCCACCGTGTACGGCTACCCCCGCCAGGGACAGGACCGGGAGCTGAAGAGGGCGATCGAGGGCCACTGGAAGGGCCGCGTCGACACCGCGGCCCTGCGGGCCACCGCCGCCGGCCTGCGCCGGGCGAACTGGCTGCAGCTGGCCGACGCCGGCGTCCACGAGGTGCCCACCGGCGACTTCTCGTACTACGACCACGTGCTGGACACCACCGTCATGGTGGGCGCGATCCCGGAGCGCCACCGCGCCGCCGTGGCGGCCGACCCGCTGGCCGGCTACTTCGCCATGGCGCGCGGCACCCAGGACGTGGCGCCGCTGGAGATGACGAAGTGGTTCGACACCAACTACCACTACCTGGTGCCGGAGTTGGGCCCCGACACCGTCTTCGCGGCCGACTCGTCCAAGCAGGTCGCGGAGTTCCGCGAAGCCGCCGCCCTGGGCCTGACCGCCCGCCCCGTGCTCGTCGGGCCCGTCACCTACCTGCTGCTCGCCAAGCCGGCGCCCGGTGTGCCCGCCGGCTTCGACCCGCTGACCCTCCTCGACCGGCTGCTGCCCGTGTACGCGCAGGTCCTCGCCGAGCTGCGCGCGGCGGGCGCCGGATGGGTCCAGCTCGACGAGCCCGCCCTGGTGCAGGACCGTACGCCCGCCGAACTCGGCGCCACCGCCCGCGCCTACCGCGACCTCGGCGCCCTCACCGACCGGCCACAGCTGCTGGTCGCCTCCTACTTCGACCGGCTCGGCGACGCGCTGCCCGTCCTGGCCGGGGCACCGGTCGAGGGGCTGGCGCTGGACTTCACCGGGCCCGCCGCCGCCAATCTGGACGCGCTGGCCGCCGCCGGCGGACTGCCCGGCAAGCGGCTGGTCGCCGGTGTCGTCGACGGACGCAACGTCTGGATCAACGACCTGCAGAAATCGCTGGCCACCCTCGGCACGCTCCTCGGGCTCGCCGACCGCGTCGACGTGGCGGCCTCCTGCTCCCTGCTGCACGTGCCGCTCGACGCGACCGCCGAGAAGGACGTCGATCCGCAGATCCTGCGCTGGCTGGCCTTCGCGCGGCAGAAGACCGCCGAGGTCGTCACCCTCGCCGAGGGACTCGCCCGGGGCACCGGCACCATCGCCGGCGAACTCGCCGCCAACCGCGCCGACCTCGCCTCCCGCGCCGGCTCGCCGATCACCCGCGACCCCGCCGTCCGGTCCCGCGCCGAGGCCGTGACGGACGCCGACACGCGCCGCTCCCAGCCGTACGCCGAACGCGCCGCGGCCCAGCGCGCCCACCTCGGCCTGCCGCTGCTGCCGACCACGACCGTCGGCTCGTTCCCGCAGACCGCCGAACTGCGCACCGCCCGCGCCGACCTGCGCGCCGGCCGCATCGGCACCGCCGGGTACGAGGAGCGCGTCAGGGCGGAGATCCGGGAGGTCGTCTCCTTCCAGGAGAAGGCCGGGATCGACGTCCTGGTGCACGGCGAGCCCGAACGCAACGACATGGTCCAGTACTTCGCCGAGCAGCTCACCGGCTACCTCGCCACCCGGCACGGCTGGGTCCAGTCCTACGGCACCCGCTACGTCCGCCCGCCGGTCCTGGCCGGCGACGTCTCCCGCCCCGGGCCGATGACGGTGCGCTGGACGTCGTACGCCCGGTCGCTGAGCGAGCGCCCGGTCAAGGGCATGCTCACCGGGCCGGTCACGATGCTCGCCTGGTCCTTCGTCCGCGACGACCAGCCGCTCGGCGACACGGCCCGCCAGGTCGCCCTCGCCCTGCGCGACGAGGTCCTCGACCTGGAGGCGGCCGGTACCCCGGTCATCCAGGTCGACGAGCCCGCGCTGCGCGAGACGCTGCCGCTGCGGGCCGCCGACCGCCCCGCCTACCTGGCATGGGCGACCGAGGCGTTCCGGCTCAGCACGAGCGGGGTGCGGCCGCAGACCCAGATCCACACCCACATGTGCTACGCCGAGTTCGGCGACGTCGTCCGGGCGATCGACGACCTCGACGCGGACGTGATCAGCCTGGAGGCCGCCCGGTCGCACATGCAGGTCGCGCGGGAACTGGCCGCCCACGCCTATCCGCGCGAGGCCGGGCCGGGCGTCTACGACATCCACTCCCCGCGCGTCCCGAGCGCCGAGGAGGCCGCGGACCTCCTGCGCACCGGCCTGCGGGCCATCCCGGCCGAGCGGCTGTGGGTCAACCCCGACTGCGGCCTGAAGACCCGCGGCTGGCCCGAGACGCGGGCGTCGCTGGAGAACCTGGTCGCCGCGGCGCGCACGGTCCGGGCGGAGTTGGCCGGCGCCTGATCCCGTACGACGGCCGGGAGGGGGACGCACGCCCTCCCTCCCGGCCCCGGAGCGGCACTAGAGTGCCCCCGTGACCTCTCTGCCGAAGCACCCGCAGCCGCCGGTCGGCGACGAAGAGCGCGAGCGGGCCGTGCGGCGCCTGCGGGAGGCGTACGCCGAGGAGCACATCTCGCACCAGGAGATGGACGACATCCTCGGCCGGGTGCTCACCGCCAGGACGCACGGCGAGCTGACGGCGGCGCTCGTCCCGCTCCCGGCGGAGGCGCCGGACACCACGTCCACGATCGGCGCCCTCGGCGGCCGGATCGTGCGGCGCGGCGCGTGGCGCGTCCCGCGGTTCCTCAAGGTCGAGTCGGCGATGGGCCGGGTGCGGCTGGACCTGTCCCGGGCGGTCGTCGAGCACCCCGTGGTGGACATCGAGCTGGCGCTCGGCACCGGCCGGGCCACCATCACGGTGCCGCGCGACGCGGTGGTCAACCTCGACGGCCTGCGCACCACGTGGAAGGACGTGCGCTACAGGGCGCCGCGGCATCCCGTCCCCGGCGGGCCGACGGTCCGCGTCTCGGGCGTCATGGGGATGGGCCGGCTGAAGATCCGCCACGCGCGCCGCTGAGGCGCCGGGTCCCGCCGCCCCTCGGGACATGCGGCGAAGTTTTCGAATACCTGCCCCAACTCCCCTCCTCCGGCTCTAAGTTCACAGCCGTACGACGTCCGTACGACCCACGAGCCCGGAGGACCTGCCCATGCGTACCTCGCTCCGCACCTCGATCGCCGGCGCGGTCACCGCCGTCACGGTCCTGGCCGGGGGCGCCGCCCACGCGACCCCGCCGGGGCCCGGGGTCACCGGCACCCTGATCACGCAGCGGACGGTGGGCGGCACCGACTACGTCCTGCGCAGGATCACCGTGCCGCCGGGCCAGGCCACCGGCTGGCACTACCACGACGGCCCGCTGTACGGGTACGTCGAGCAGGGCACGCTGAGCCACTTCGACTCCACGTGCGCCTCGGACGGCCTGTACCCGCGGGGCAGCACGATCCAGGAGCCGGCCGGTCCCGCCAACGTCCACATAGGCCGCAACCTGGGTGACACCCCGGTCGTCCTCGTCGTGCTGTACGTCCTGCCGCACGGCGCGCCCTTCTCCGAGGACGCCCCGAACCCGGGGTGGCCCTTCTCCGAGGACGCCCCGAACCCGGGGTG
>NZ_VDFC01000270.1 GCF_008369065.1 Streptomyces apricus
GGCGTGCACAGCTCCTCGGGGTCGGCGAGAGCACCGGTGAGGTTGGAGACCAACGGCACAGCTCCTCGGGGTCGGCGAGAGCACCGGTGAGGTTGGAGACCAGGGGGATGGTGGGCGGGTGGTAGGTGATCTGTTCGGCCACCTTGCGGAAAGCCGCCAGCATCGGATCCATCAAAGGCGAATGGAAGGCGTGCGAGACGTGCAGGCGCCGGGTGTGCGCGAACCGCGCCGTGACCTGCGTGACCGCTTCTTCCGCGCCGGAGATCACTACCGCGTCGGGGCCGTTGACAGCCGCGATCGCTACTTGGTCCACACCCACGAGTGCCGCCCCCACATCCTGCTCGGTAGCGCGTATGGCGATCATGGCGCCGCCGGTGGGCAACTCGCCCATCAACCGTGCGCGTGCTGTCACCAGCGCACACGCATCCGCCAGCGAGAACACCCCCGCCAGGTGTGCAGCCGCCAGTTCACCGACCGAATGCCCGGCCACGAAGTCGGGCCGTACGCCCCATGATTCCAGCAGTCGTCCCAGTGCGACTTCGAGTGCGAACAATGCCGGCTGCGCGAACTCCGTACCCTCCAAACGCCCTTGACCGGCGGAGTCGTCCGCCGCCCACATCACCTCCCGCAACGGCAGACCCAGCTCATCGACCACCTCGTCCAGGACGCGGGCGAACACCGGAAAGGCGTCATACAACTCCCGCCCCATCCCCAGCCGCTGACTGCCCTGACCGGAGCAGAGG
>NZ_VDFC01000271.1 GCF_008369065.1 Streptomyces apricus
TCGTTAGTGCGGTGGCCGCGGTCCGGCGTCAGTTGACGAAGACCGCCGGAGCGCCCGCCTGGTTGGTGTCGGTGACGGGGGCGTACTTGGCCGTGAAGTAGCCGTTGTTGAAGCACAGCGACGAGCCGGAGAACTTCGTGAACTGCTGGTTGCTGAACGAGATGCTGTTGTCGGCGTTGTCCGCCGTGCCGGTCAGGCCGGGGGCCCGGTAGACGCAGGTGATGCTGCCCAGCAGCGTGCGCAGGACGACGGTCGTCTGGACGGTGGATCCGGCGGCCGGGGTGATGGTCAGGTTGCCCCCGGAGGCCACGGCCGCGGCGTAGGGCAGGTTGTCGACCGTGATGCGGGTGACCCCCAGGACACCGGTGACGTTGCTGGTGCAGCTCGCGGCGTCGAAGGTGTGGCTGGTGACCGACTCGGTGGCGGTGCCGGGCGCGGCCGGGTTGTCGACGACCCTGGCGACGAAGGCCGAGGCCGAGCAGGAGACGCCGCTCGTGCCGGTGGCGCTGGAGTAGAGCGTGGCCTTCGTGCCGGTGGCGAGGGAGGCGTTGAGGACGTCGCCGGCGGCGACCGCCGTGCCGCCGGCGCCGCCGGTGGTCAGGACCGTGCCGTCGGCCGCGGAGGCGGGGCCGGCGGCCGGGAGGACGAGGGCCGTGACGGCGGCGGCCAGGGCGAGGGAAGTCCGAGTACGCATGCGGGTGCCTCGTTTTCGGGAGTGGGGGCGGGCGAGGTGG
>NZ_VDFC01000272.1 GCF_008369065.1 Streptomyces apricus
GAGGTGGGTCAGGCGCAGCACGAGGACGGCCAGCAGGTGACGCAGGGCCGCGGTGTGGATGTGCAGGGGCAGGTGTCCGAGTGCGCGGAACTCGCTGCCGAGGTGTTCGGTGGCCAGGCGCAGGGCCGCCGCGTGGTCGGGCAGGGGCACGCGCAGGGCCGGGGCATGCGGGTCCTGTGTGCGGGCGGCGTCGGCGGTGGCCGCGTCGAGGAAGTCCGGGCGGAAGAGGATCAGGGTTCCCTCGGCTCCGGTGAGGTCGCCCCACTGGTGGACCTGACCGGGGCGTACCCAGAGCCACGATCCCGGTTCGAGGGCGTGGTCGGCGAAGTCCACGGTCTGCCGCAGGGTGCCGCCGGTGAGGGTGAGCAGGTGGTGGAAGTCGGGCCGCTGCGGTGTGGCGAGCTGGGCCGCGGTGGTCCGGTGGCGCAGGTCGGTCAGGGACAGGACCTCGACTCCTGCAGGCGTCCCGGTGGGCGCGGTGAAGGCGATCTCACGGATCTCCGCCCTGTCATCGTGTCGCTTTTTGACCATCATCTGTCGCCAGCGTATCCGACTTACCCCGCCTCTTGCTCGTAACTTGGAGTCATCGCTTCACGCGGCGCCACACCGAGTGTCGGAAAAGCGCAAGGGCTGTATGAGGAGGGGGCGGCATGCGACGGCCACGGACGGCCGCAGGGTTCCCCGACCCTCTTCCACCCCGACCTTCTTCCACCCCGACC
>NZ_VDFC01000273.1 GCF_008369065.1 Streptomyces apricus
GCGGCGAAGACGTCGGCGGCGGGGGCGGCACCGGGTGCGGTGCCGGAGGCGGCCGGGGTCCCTCCGGTACCGGCGGCCGCGGCCGCGCCGGCGCCCGTACTAGGCGCGCCCGTACCGGCCGCACCCGCACCCGCACCGGCGACGGCACCTGCGCCGGCCGCGCCCGCACCAGCCGCGCCCGCTCCGGACGCCGCGGCGCCGCCGAAGCCCGCCGGCTCGGGGTACGCCATCGGCGTACCGGCGGACGCGCTGTCCGGCTGCGGGGTCCCGGAGTCGCCGCCGTCCCCGGCCGGACCGCTGCCCGCGGCCGCGCCGCCGGAGCCGCCGGTGCCGGCCGCGCCGCCGTCCCGCCGGTGGGTCTCCTCCCCGGCGGGACGGCCGCCGGCCGTCCCCGCGTCGCCCGCCGCGGAGGCGCCCGCGGCCACCGGGGCGGCCGGCGCCGCCGGGGCCATCGTGGCCCAGCCGAGCACCGCGCCGCAGGAGTCGCAGAAGGACTGGCCGGGCTCCGCGCGGGTGCCGCACTCGACACAGCTGCGCGCCGGCTCCCGTCCCGTGCCGGAGGTCTGGCTGGTCATCTCTCGGGAGTCCTTTCGGCGGCGGTCACCTGGACCGTGTAGGGCATGTGGGCGGGGCGGGCGGCCGCCACGAGGCTGTCGAGGCGGTGTTCGTCGGCGCCGGTCGGGTCGGGCAGCCGCAGGTGGA
>NZ_VDFC01000274.1 GCF_008369065.1 Streptomyces apricus
GGCCCGCTGCTGCTCGCGGTGGCGGCCGGCCCGCTGCTGCTCGCGGTGGCGGCCGCCGGGCCCGCCGCCGCGCACGGGGCGCCGACGGATCCGGTCAGCCGGGCGGTGGCCTGCTCCCCCGCGGGCGGGCAGCGGGCGCAGTCGGCGGCCTGCCGGGCCGCCGCCGGCGCCGGTGTCGCCGCCTTCGACAACCTGCGGCTGGCGAACGTGAACGGCCGCGACCGGCAGGTCGTCCCCGACGGCAAGCTGTGCAGCGGCGGTCTCGCCGCCTACCGGGGCCTGGACCTGCCCCGCGCCGACTGGCCCTCGACCCGGCTGACCGCCGGGGCGGCCATGACGCTCACCTACCGGTCGACGATCCCGCACACCGGCACGTTCAAGCTGTTCCTGACGAAGCAGGGCTACGACCCGGCGAAGCCGCTCAAGTGGTCCGACCTGGCGTCCGAGCCGTTCGCGACGGCCACCGACCCGGCGCTGGCGAACGGCGCCTACCGGATCGCCGCCAGGCTGCCGTCCGACCGCACCGGGCGCCACCTGCTCTACACGATCTGGCAGAACACGAGCACGCCGGACACGTACTACTCCTGCTCGGACGTGGTCTTCCCCGCGGCGAGGAAGAGCACGTCCGAGCAGGAGTAGTACGTGTCCGGCGTGCTCGTGTTCTGCCAGATCGTGTAGAGCAGGTGG
>NZ_VDFC01000275.1 GCF_008369065.1 Streptomyces apricus
ACGCCCCCGAGCCCACCGCCCTGCCCCCGGCGGACCCGGACGACCTCGACGACCTCGTCGCCGACACCGTCCTGGACGGAGCCGAGTACGGCACGAGCACCCTCCGCGCCGTCTCCGTACGCGGCGACTCGGCCCGCTACCGGGGCGAACCCCGCAGGGACTCCCTGCTCACCGCCCGCTTCGGCGCGGGCGACACCGCCCTCGTCCTGGTCGCCATGGCGACCGGCGCCCGCGCCACCCCCGCCGCGCACCGCGCGGCGGCCGAGGCGTGCCGCTGGATCGGCCGCGCCGTCGGCCGCAGCCACGCCCGGCTGGCCGAGGACATCAGGGCCGCCCGCCGCGGCGACCTGAAGTCGGGCCTGCACCGCCTCACCGACCGCAGCCTCGGCAAACTGCGGGCCAGCGCCGCCGAGCAGGGCGTGGAGCCCGAGGAGTACACCGCCGGCCTGCGCTGCCTCCTGCTCCCGGCCGACCCCGAGTGCCGTACCCGCGTCTTCTTCGGCGTCGGCCCGGGCGGCCTGTTCCGGCTGCGGGACGGCGAGTGGCAGGACCTCGAACCGCGCGTCGCCGACACCACCGGCGAGGCCGTCGTCGGCTTCGGATCGCTGCCCCACGAGACCCCCGACAGCGACCGGCTCACCATGGACCTGAACATCACCACACCCCCCAGCCCGTACGAGCC
>NZ_VDFC01000276.1 GCF_008369065.1 Streptomyces apricus
GGGCAGGCGAACGGGTTTGGACAGGAGTCCGGGATGTGGACGGGACGGGCGGGTGGTGAGAGGGGAGTCACTCCGCTCAGCTGCCGGGGCGACCGGCACGCTCGCCGCCGCCGGGCCCGTAGAACCGCTCGGCACCGTCGAAGGAGGAGCTGGACGGGCCGGGCCCGCTGCCGGATCCACTGCCGGGGACGGTGCTGGCGCCGGTGCCGGCGGTCTCCCGCTGCTCAAGCAGCCGCTTCACGAGGCCGACCAGCTCGGTGGGCTCGAAGGGCTTGGCGAGGAAGGCGTCGACGCCGACRTCGAGGCCGTTCTCGACCTCGTACTGGGTACAGGCGCTGATGATGGCGAGGGGGAGGTGGCGGGTCCGCGGATCGGCCCGGAGCCGGGCGGCGGTACGCAGTCCGTCGAGGCGGGGCATGACCACGTCGAGGGTGACCACATCGGGCCGGACCTGGTGGATCACGTCCAGGCACTCGACGCCGTCGGCCGCGGTCACGACCTCAAGACCCTCTAGCTCAAGGTTGACCCTGATCAGTTGCCGGATGACCTTGTTGTCGTCCACAACAAGCACCCGACCCGACGCGCCTGGCACAACTTGAGAGTAGGGCGACCCGACCCACCGCGTCCGGCTTTTCCCTACTTCTGCCTCATGTGGGGGACGACGGGGGTGTCTGTTGGGG
>NZ_VDFC01000277.1 GCF_008369065.1 Streptomyces apricus
CTCCGGCCCCGGCCTCCGCCGGTTCCCCGGGGACGACGGCCGTTCCCGGCAGCCCCGCGACCCGGCCGGGCACCGGCCCCGCCGGACCGATGCCCGTCACCGGTGACACGGCCGCCCGCCACCGGCCCCGCACCCGTCCGTACGCCGCAGGCCGCGCCCTCTTCCGGCAGCGCGACGGCCTCCGTGCAACGGGCACCAGCCGATCCGAGCCGTACGAGCACCGCTCCCACCACGCCGTCCGCCGGACCTGGCGGAACCGCTGACGTCCCACGCGGCACGACGGCCACGCCCGCCACCGGCCCCGCACCCGCCCGTACGCCGCAGGCCGCGCCCTCTTCCGGCAGCGCGACGGCCTCCGTCCAGCGCGCACCGGGCGGTCCGAGCCGTACGAGCACCGCTCCGTCCGTCGGACCCGCTGACGTCCCGCGCGGCACGACGGCCACCGGCCCCACACCCGTCCGTACGCCGCAAGCGGCGCCCTCCTCCGGCAGCGCGGCGGCTTCCGTCCAGCGAGCACCAGCCGATCCGAGCCCTACGAGCACAGCGCCCACCACGCCCTCCGCCGGACCCGGCCGAACCGCCGACGCCCCGCGCGGCACGGCGCCGAACGTCCAGCGGGCCCCCGGCGCCACTGGCGCCACCAGCGCCACGACGGCCGACGTCCAGCGCGCACCGGGC
>NZ_VDFC01000278.1 GCF_008369065.1 Streptomyces apricus
CACCCACCCGCTCCGAGGCCTCGGGAACCCCGGTCACCCGCGCACCCCGCGCCACCACCCGGGCACCCCCGCCTGCCGACCGCTCGGCCGCGGCGGCGATCACGTCGACCCGGTCGCCCACCTTCAGCAACCGCACGGTCGCCCCGTCGGCGATGCGGACGGGCGCCCCGACCATCTCCACGGCCGGCTCCCGGTTCCGCACCCTCTCCCGGTTCCGCTCCCGGTTCCGGTCCCGTTCTCGCTCCGGCCGCGCTTCCCCGGCGGCATCGCCCACCGTCCGGGTCCCCGGAGCCGGTCCGCCGCCCCGCTCCGCCGCGGCGTTGCCCGGCCCGGCCGCCACCAGCGCCGCCGCGGTGACCGCGAGACCGGCCGCCAGGGCGCGCCTGCGGCACCGGACCAGCCGCCGCAGCTGACACCGGCCGCCCCGCACCCGTACAGGAGCGAAGTGCGGCACCTCACACGTACCCGGAACGTCCGTGCCCGACGGACGCGAGAAATCCGTGCCCAACGGGCGCGAGAAAGAGGACACAACTACCACCGCCAGGGGTCGAGAGATCGGTTCGAGCCCTCAGACTGCGCCTTTTCGGTGTATCCCGTCGGCCCCCGTGGACAACGGCCCGGCTGTGGAGAACCCGGTCACCCGAAGGCGCAGTTCCGCACCCCAGCCC
>NZ_VDFC01000279.1 GCF_008369065.1 Streptomyces apricus
AGGCTGAGGCTGTGCCCAGCAGTGAGCTGCTCGACTTCCTCAAGCAGGAAGTCGCCGTGGTCATGGGCCTGCGCGCCGAACGCATCAACGTCAGCCGGCCCCTGAACCGGCTCGGCATGGACTCCCTCATGGCTGTCGAACTGCGCAACCGCATCGAACGCCGCTACCAGATCAAACTCCCCATGGTGCAACTCCTCAAGGACGGCACCGTCACCACCGTCGCCCAAGCCCTGGCCACCGAACTCAACTCCACCGGGACAGCGACAGTGGCCGCACCGGACAATGCCTCGGCATCCGCGACGACCAGCGACGCACCGGTCCAGGAAGTTGCCGCACCAGCCTCGGCATCAGTGGCTCCTACGGCCACCCCGGAGCCCGCAGTCACTGCCCGACCCGTGCCGCAGGCGCCGGCTTCCAGTCAGGCTGTGCCCAGCAGTGAGCTGCTCGACTTCCTCAAGCAGGAAGTCGCCGTGGTCATGGGCCTGCGCGCCGAACGCATCAACGTCAGCCGGCCCCTGAACCGGCTCGGCATGGACTCCCTCATGGCTGTCGAACTGCGCAACCGCATCGAACGCCGCTACCAGATCAAACTCCCCATGGTGCAACTCCTCAAGGACGGCACCGTCACCACCGTCGCCCAAGCCCTGGCCACCGAACTCAAC
>NZ_VDFC01000028.1:0-24608 GCF_008369065.1 Streptomyces apricus
CCCCACGCTGGCCGACTCCCCCGGCGCCCGGAGGAACCTCGCCGTCGCCGCGCACAAGATCGACACGGCTGAGCGGCGCATGCTCGGGATCGCCGCCGCAGTCGACGCCACGCACCCCGGCGAGGTGCTTGCCGCCGAAGAGCGTGCGCGGCTCCGCATGGATCTGATCGCCGCTATACGGGAATGTCGTGGCGCACTGGAGGACTTGCTGGACCTGCACGGATCCACCGGCCTGGACAGCTCCAACCCGTTGCAGCGGTACTGGCGGGACTTCGCGGTGGGGMCGCGGCACGTCCAGTTCACCTCCCACGTGGTCGAAGAGGATTACGGCGTGCTTCTGCTCGGCATCGACGAAGCACCTTCCGGGTTGCTCTGAGGAGTTGCCGGACACGAGCTGGACCAGGCCGGCGATCCGAGTGGTCGGGCGGCGGAGCCCGGGCAGGAGTCGCCAGGACTTGAGGGTGGCGATGCTTTCGGTTCGGACTCCTTCCGGACGAGCAAGGCCAGACCGTGCTGGTGACGGTGACAGGCTGAGCCTCGGCGTTGTCACTTGCGGCTGGTAGAACTGCCGTGCAGATGAAGGGCATTGGATGCGCCGGACACCTCGTACGGCAGGAGCGGGCAGGCACATGCGAGTCAAGGACGACCACCTCACCGAGCTCTACGGGCTCCCCGCCTTCACGTTCCCCGAGGAGCAGGACGCGGCCGGCGTCGTACTGCCCGAGGCCGACGCCGTGGCCTGGCGGATCGGATACCCGCGATGGACCTCCGGCGAGCGGTGGAAGGACACCTTCGAGCGGCTGTGCGCGGCCGTGGACAGCGCGCGCATCCGCGCGCTGATCATCGGCATCTGGGGAGACCCGGAGGACACCGAACCCGACGAGGTCATGGAGGCGTTCCTGGGCGCGCGGGACAGGCTTACCGGGCTGCGATCCCTCTATTTCGGTGACATCACCGACGAGGAGTGCCGGATCTCCCGGATCGGCCAGACCGACGTCACGCCGCTGCTCACGAGCTACCCGGCCCTGGAGGAGTTCTCGGTCCGGGCCGGCGAGTCCTACGACATGGAAGGACTGCACCCGCTCAGGTTCCCCCGCATACGCCACGACGCGCTACGCAGGCTCGTCGTCGAGAGCGCGGGGCTGCGCGGGCACGTCCTGCGCGGGGTGGGCGAGAGCGAGCTGCCCGCGCTGGAGCATCTCGAACTGTGGCTGGGGGCGCGCGAGGACGGGGGCGACGGCGAGATCGCCGACCTCGCGGGGATCCTGTCCGGAGACCGGCTGCCGCGGCTGCGGAGCCTCGCCCTGCGGAACAGCGAGATGCAGGACGAGGTCGCGGCGGCCTTGGGGGCCGCGCCCGTCGTCGCCGGCCTCGACGTGCTCGACCTGTCGCTCGGCACACTGACCGACACCGGCGCCGAGGCGCTGCTCAGCGGGCAGCCGCTGACCCACCTCAGGAAGCTCGACCTGCACCACAACTACCTGAGCGAGCCGATGAGACAGCGCGTCCGGGACGCCCTCGAACCGGCCGGCGTCGAGGTCGACCTCGACCCGTCCGACGCCGAGCCGGAGGAGAACGAAAACGGCGTGCCGGTACCCAGCATCAGCGTGGGCCCACTCACTTACTGACCACCCGCCGGACGTGCTACCGACCCGAACCCGTCCGGCACCACCCTGGCGTTCCGGCCGCCCCGGGCAAGCCCACCGATCGCCGCCCGACTCGGACAGCCGCCCACCGAAATACCCCGACGCCGCTATGCGACCTGTGCCGACCTCTACCAAGCCGACCAACACCGAGAACCACTTCCCGCACCGGGGGAGAGCACAGGCGAGCGCATGCATAGGGCGCCACCGCTTGGAGCGCCTTAGGACTTACAGCGGCTAACACAATGAGGTAGATCACTCCTGATTGCCGTGTCCCGGGCGGGAGTTGAGCGTTCGGTCCGTTGCGGGGACGTCACCGTGGATCGTGTCGGATGAGCTGTGGGATCACCTGGAGCCGCTGCTGCCTCAGCGAGAGCGCAGGCTCCGTTATCCAGGCCGCAAGCCGTTGCCGGACCGGGATGTGTTGTGTGGGATCTTGTATATTCTGCACACCGGGATCCAATGGGAGTACCTGCCGCAGAACCTCGGCTTCGGTTCCGGCATGACGTGCTGACGCCGACTGCGCGACTAGAACGAGGCCGGGGTCTGGCAGCGGCTGCACGAGGTCCTGCTGGCCGAACTCAACGCGGCCTCACGGGTGGACTGGTCCCGCTGCGTGGTCGACTCCTCCCACGTCAGAGCGCTAAAAGGGGAATCCACACGGGCCCCTCACCGGTCGACCGCGGCCGGGCCGGCTCGAAACACCATCTGATCACCGACGGGCGCGGCACCCCGCTCGCTGTCCTGCTGACCGGCGGCAACCGCAACGACGTCACCCAACTCCTGCCCCCGCTCGACGCAATCCCACCGATCCGCGGCCGGGTCGGACGGCCCCGCCGCAAGCCGGACTCGCTCTTCGCCGACCGCGGCTACGACCATGACGTCTACCGCGACCAGGTGCGCGCCCGAGGCATCGTGCCCGCGATCGCCCGGCTCGGCACCCTGTACGGCACGGGACTCGGCACCTACCGCTGGGTCGTGGAGCGGAGTTTTGCCTGGCTGCACGGCTTCCGACGCCTCCGCATCCGCTGGAAACGCAGGGCCGACATCCACGAAGCGTTCCTCAAACTCGCCTGCTGCCTCATCACCCACCGGCAACTCGGCTCATTCTGTTAGCCGTTGTAAGAGCCACCAGAAACAACCTAGCCGACCGGTACGACACCATCCCATCGGGCCGCCGGGCACCACGCTTCCGAAATCTGTGCACCACAGAGGAATTCGCCAGTATCTGACTGCCCAAGATCACCAATAGAGTCACGGCATTTGCCCTAGGTGGGCTGTGGTTCAAAGTCCCAGTACGGGCGTTGCCCAGAGCGCATGTAGAGGGTCTGCTGGTGGTCGGCGCCGCGGCTCGCGACCAGTGTTCTCAGGGCTTGCTGTTCCAGGGCGTCCGCCTCTTCCCCGCGGCGCAGCGTGCGCAGGTCCTGCGCCAGCCCTGCCCGCAGGTTGGCCGCGAGGACGTGGTCAGGGCCGACCGCGGTGACCGCCCGGGCCAGTGCGTCCCTGCCGAGCCGCTCAGCGGCCTCCACATCGCCCACGGCGGCCAACGCGGCGGCGCAGTTCATCGCGCAGCCCATGGTCCACACATGTCCGCGTCCGATCGCGTCCTCCATCTGCCGTGTCGACTCCTCCGCCAGGCGCCGGGCCGCCTCGGCCTCGCCGTCGTCGAGCAGGAGCAGCGCGCTGTTGTTCCGGGCGCCGATCGCGTGGGGGTGCAACTCGCCCAGCCGGTCGGCGTACGCCTGTGCGCTCGTCACGGCCAGGCCACGGGCCTTGGTCCGCTCACCGAGCACCCGCAGCAGCATCGCGTAGTCCAGGGACACCATGAGAACGTCGGGGTGGTCGGTACCGCTGAGCACGACGAGCCGCTTGCGGGCGTAGCGCAGCGTCTGCCGGGCCTGTTCCAGCTCGCCGTCGCGCCGCAGGCACAGTGCCAGGTTGTGTTCGGCCAACAGAGTCTGCCGGTGGGCCCTGTCCAGGGTCCTGCGCAGCAGGTGGACGTTGTATGCCTGGAGGCTGCGGGCCTCGCTGAGCCTCCCGAGCAGCCGCAGCATGCGGGCCGTGTAGTAGCCGGACTGCAGGGTGCGTCGCGCCTGGGAGCCGAGCAGGCCCACCCGGCGGTCGTACACCTCGCGGTGCACGGTGCAGGATTCTTCGTAGTGCCCCTGCATCCCCATGGCCAGTGCGAGGTTGGTGCGGATCTGAAGGGTCTGCGGCACGTAGCGCTCGTCCAGCCAGTCCGCGGCGTTGCGTGCGGCCTGCTCGTACAGGGCGCGGGCCTCATCATACCGGCCGCGGGCCATCAGGGTGGCGCCCAGTCCGTCCTGGGCACGCAGCAGCGCGATGCCGTGTTCGATGCCAGCCTCGGCGAACAGGGTGAGGACGGCCCGGTCCGCCTGCTCGGCCTCCTCGTACCGGCCAAGGCCCCGCAGCATCCGCGCTTCCTGGTGGGCGACGGCCAGCACCCGGCGCTCGGTCGGTTCGAAAGTGCCGCGCCACCTCTTCAGGACGCGGCGGGCCAGCGTCCAGCCGTCCTGGTACTCGCCTCGCACCCGCAGGTAGTCGATGCAGTTCAGGAGCATCCTACGAACGTCGTCGTCGTCCGATTCGAGTGCGCCGGACGGTTCCAGGTGCGGCAGGATCTCCGCGTAGCGGTGCCAGTTCCGCGGTGAGCCCGGCTCATCAGGGTCGGCGGCAACCAGGACTCGGGCGGCCGCAGCGGCGTACTCGCGCACGGTGTCGGGCGCGAGTCCGTCGCGGATGAAGTCGCGGAAACTGCGGTGCACGCGCAGGGAGACGACGCTGGTGGAGTCTTGGCGGGCGTCGGTGGCGAACTCGACCCTCATGGACGTCAGGTCGGAGATCGTCAGTAGGACGGTGTCCCAGCTGCCGTGTTCGGACACCAGTGCAGCGAGGTGTGGAGGGAGGTCACTGGGGCGGGCCAACCGCAGCAGCCGCACAGGCAGCATATCCGGTGAGAAGAACGTGAGCAGGACCAGGAGTTCATGGACCGCGGGGGACCGTTCGGCCAGTGCCGCGAGCGTACGCGCCCATACCTGCCGGTGGGCGGGCGGCACATCCGCGGTCGGGCGCGCCGCGCGCTCGGCGGCGTCCCCCGCTGGCCCGGCCGTGCCGAGTGTGCGCACGTAGTCGGTGATGTCGGCGACGGGGTGGGCGTCGATCCACGCGGCGCTCTGGTCGATCACCAGCGGCAGGTCGCCCAGAACGGCCGCCAGTTCGGCTGCCTGCGACTCAGTCAGCCGGGGCGCCCGTCGACGGGCGAAGGCGACGCTTTCGTCCCGGTCGAAGGGCGGCAGTTCCCTCAGGTGGGCGCCGCACTCGGACCACCGGCCGGTCTGCGCGGTGATCAGTACCTGGCCGTGCCCCGATGGCAGCAGCGCTTCGATCCCGTCGACATCCTCCGCACCGTCGAAGATGATCAGCCAGCGGCCCGGTTCATCCCTCTCCAGTGCCGCCTGTACCGCTTCGATCTGGCCCGTCAGCTGGTCCCCCTCACCCAGACCCACTTCCCTCGCCAGCCCCGCGAAGCCCTCCCGCGCGGACGCCTTCGTCGCGGCCGGGACCCACCAGATCAGGTCGTACTCCCCGGCGAACCGTCGTGCGTACTCGGCGGCGGCCTGGCTCTTGCCCACACCGGGCGGCCCGTGCAACAGAACCCGACAGCCTCGGCCATTACCCGAGTTGAGCAGGTCGTGCACCTCGTTGAGCAGGTCCTCGCGACCGGTGAACCGCGGGTTGCGGCGCGGTGCGTTGGTCACGGCGGGCGGGTCCTCGGGATAGCGGGGGCCCCTCTCCTGCCGTGTGTACGGTAAGCGGGGCGCGAGCCCCACCTTGGCCAGCACCCGGCGTCGGGCCTCTTCGGGTCCCACGCCGCGCAGGGTGACCGCGCCGAGGCTCACGGCCTCGTCCGGCAGCGCCCGGGTGGTCACCGTGACCGCTCCGACGCGGTCGTGCAGGCGCGGCATCACCTCGTACAGGACCTGCGCCCACTCCTTGTTCCGGTCGGTGTCGAAGCGCAGGTACCAGTCGTCGAGCACCAACAGGACCCGTCCGGGCTGGGCGAAGAAGGTCTGCAGCGCCGGCACGTCGGGCAGGCGGCTGAGCGGCGACCAGCGCATCTGGCCCACCGGACACCCCTCCTGCGCGAGTACCCACGCAATCCACTGGGCCCAGCCGTTGCTGACTCCGGCGTAGACGACGGAGACAGGCAAGGGGTGGGCCAATCGCCCTGCGATCATGGGCAGGCTCCTGGAAGGACGGGCGGAAACGGGCGGCTCAGTACTGATGGTGCAACAAATACCCCCATCTCAGGAGAGGTAGCTCCCTGACCAAGTTTCCGTACTTCGTTTCCACTTGATTTCCGTTCACAGCGACTGTGGTTCGAAGTCCCAGTACGGGCGCACCCGACGCCGAGCGTCCCTGGTGTTCAGGTGTTCCGGGCCCAGGGTGGCGCCCAGCACCCGGACGGCGTCCTCCTCGTGCCCCGCGGCCTCCGTCGTCCGGCCGAGGTTGCGCAGGTCGTCGGCGAGGGCCGTGCGCGCCGAGAGAGTCAGCGGATGTGCCGTCCCGAGCACTCGGGTCACGCGTCGCACGGTGTCCCGGCTGAGTTCGTACGCCCCTTGGGTGTCGTAGGCGCGGCTGCGCGCGGCGCTGAGGTTCAGGGCGCAGCCGAGGGTCCACGGATGGTCGTCACCCAGCACCTCGGCCATCCCGTGCCACGCCTCCTCGGCCAGCGCCAAAGCCTGCTGGTGCTCGCCCGCGCGTCCGAGTGCCAGGCCCAGGTTGTCCGACGTGCCGATGGTGTAGGGGTGGCGGGGGCCCAGCAGGAGGCCGTACTGAGCCCGGACGGATTCGGCGTACCGCAGGGCTGCCCGGATGTCTCCGTGCTCGCGCAGGAAGGTGGCATAGTCCGCCTCGACGACGAGGGTGTCCGGGTGATCAGGTCCGAGCACCTGGGCGGCGCGACGGGCGGCGTCGGCCAGCCGCTCGCCGGCCTCGGGGATGTCTCCGGCCCGACGGCGGGCCAGTGCGAGCTGGTGATCCGCCAGGATCGACTGCGGATGGCGTTCGTCGGATATCTTGCGCAGCGCGCGCACGATCTGCTCCAGCCGCGACAGGGACTCCGAGTAGTCGCCCTGCAGGCGGATCAGCCTGGCGTACACGGTGCCGGAGAGCAGCGTGAGGTGGTGACGCGAGCGCAGCCGGCGCTGCCTGATCTGCAGGACGTCCCGGTGGATGGCCCTGGCCTCGGTGTAGCGGCCGAGCAGCAGCAGAGCGAGGCCCAGATTGTGGCGGGAGGCCAGGGTCGGGGGGGCCTCCGTACCGAACTGGTCGGCGAAGCGGGCTGCCGCCTCCGTGAACAGGTCCCGGGCCTGGGTGAACTGCCCGACGGCGAGCAGGGTGCTCCCCAGCCCGTCCTTGGCACGCACCAGTTCGGATTGGTCCGCGGGCTGGACGTCGGCCAGGCGTCGCACCACCGCGCGGCCCCGTTCTTCGGCCTCGGAGTAGCGACCGGCCAGCCGCAGGATGTGGCACAACCGGAGTTGGAGGGAGAGCAGGGCACTGTGGCGAGGATCCAGGTTGCGCTGCCAGTGCTCCAGTACCTCGTTGCACAGGTTCAGAGCCGTGCGGTGCTCGCCCCGCACGCGCAGGTACTCGATGCAGTTGAGCACCAGTTCCTGCACCGCCGTGCGTGTTGAGTCGAAGGCGCCGGCGAACCCCAGATGCGGCAGCAGCAGCGCGTAGCGCTCCCAGTCGCGGGTGTCTCCCGGACGCCGGGGGTCGGCGCCGACCAGTACCTGGCAGGCCGTGTCGGTGTACGCCTGACGCTCCGGCGCACTGAGGGTCTCCCGCAGGAACCGGTGGTAGAGCCGGTGCATCCGGACCTTCTCGACCGCCGGGTAGTCCGACAGTCCCTGCTGGTAGTCCAAGCGCACAGCGGTGTACTCCGACAGCCGGCGAAGCGCCAGGTGCCAGGAGCGCGGGTCGCGGACCAGTCCGTCCAGGGAGGGGGGCAGGTCGCCGTAGCGGATTTCGGTGAGCAGCCGCACCGGGATCTCGTTGGGCGAGAAGAACGCCAACAGGCTCAGAAGTTCAGCCGCCTTCGGATCCCGCTCGCGGAGGGTGCCGAGGGTGGTCGTCCAGGTGGTACGGAAGTTGAGGGGGTAGGGGGTGTCCTCCTCCGGTTCCTTGTCGGCGTCGCGCAGCAGCCGTACATAGTCCCCCGCTGGTACGTCGTTCGCATGCAACCAGGCCGCCGATTGGGCTAGCAGCAACGGCAGGTCCCGTACGGCGTCGGCCAGTTGGTCGGCTTCCACGGCGGTCAGGCGGGGGGCGCGGCGCCTTACGTAAGCGACGCTCTCGGCACGGGTGAAGGGGTGGATGTCCAGCACGCGGGTACCGGGCATCCCGGTCCAGCCCGAGGTGCTGGTGGTGAGCAGGACGTGCGTGGGGCGGCCCGGCAGCAGATCCGTCAGCTGGGCGGGGTCCTCGGCGCCGTCGAACACAAGCAGCCACCGCCCGTGCTGCATGGACCGCACGGCCTCGTGCAGGGACCTGATGCGTTCCCCGATGCGCTCGCCCACGGGCAGGCCCAGCCGGGGGGCGAGCGCGGCCAGCCGTTCGCGCGCCTTGGCGCGGTGCGTGGCGTCGACCCACCACACCACGTCGTAGTCGTTGCCGAAGCGGTGGGTGTATTCGGCTGCCATCTGCGTCTTGCCGGATCCGCTGGAGCCCCGCAGCACGAGCCGGTCGACGGTCTCGGGGCCGGTGCGCCGGTCGGTCAGCAGGGCGCGGATGCGCTCAAGCTCCGCGTCCCGGCCGGTGAAGCGGCGGTTGCGGCGGTAGGTGTCCAGAACCGCGGGCGGCTCGTTGGGAAATCGGGGTCCGGGGACGTCCGGCGCTGTCAGCGGACCCGATGCGTCGATCGAGAGCCTGCGCAGCAGGCGTCGGACCGCTTCCTGCTCGTCCAAGTCGTGCAGGTCGGCGGGGTTCAGCAGGGAGACGGAGTCGGGCACCCCCTGGGTGGCGACGGTGACGGCGGCGAATCGGTCGGCATGCTGGGACACGGTCTTGCGCAGTGTCCGCTCCCAGTCGTCCTCCGGGATGGGGCCGAGGCCGAAGTACCAGTTGTCCAGGACCAGGACGATGTGCCCGGGGGCGGCGAGCAGCGCACTGAACTCCTCCTCGAAGGGAACGTCCACCCTGGGGTCCCAGCGTTGCGTCACCACCCGATGGCCGCGCGCCATCAACTGGTGAGCGATCCAGGCGGCCCACGGCCGGTTGAACCCCGCGTAGCTGATGGTGAAGTGACGACCTTCGGCGGTGCTCCGGCTGTCCATGCGCCTGATCTCCTTGACATCCGCCGTTCCGGGTGAGGCGGCCTGGTGACGGTCAGATGGGCTGCGGTTCGAAATCCCAGTGCGGTCGCTTCAGCTCCTCCGCCGACCTGGTGTGCGGATGCTGTGGCCCGAGAGTGTCGCGCAGCAGCCCGACGGTCGTCTGCCGCACTTCCTCGGCTTCGTCGATCCGGCCCAGCGTGTGCAGGTCGTGGGCGCGGGCCGTGGCGGCGGAAAGGGTCAGAGGGTGTTCCGCGCCCAGCCGCCCGGTGGCGATCCGTACGAGATCCGTGTCGTGGGTCAGCGCGTTGCCCGTCTGCCCCGCCAGGGCGAGCCCGGCGGCCAGGTTCAGCCTGCAGCCGAGTGTCCAGGGGTGCTCGCCGCCGACGGCGCCCGCCATCAACTGCCAGGCTGTACGGGCGGAGGCCTCGGCCTCACCGCGTTCGTCACCTTCGGCCCACAGGGCGAGGGCAAGATTGCCGAGCGAGCCCGCCGAATAGGGGTGGTCGGGGCCCAGCAGCATGAAGTAGCGGTCGGAGACGGTGCGGGCCATCTCGCAGGCCCGGCGCGGACTGTCCGTGCGAAGGAAGTTGGCCCGGTCCGAGACCATCATCAGGGTCTCCGGGTGGAGTTCGCCCTGCGCCTGCCGCGAGCGCCCGACGACGCTCGTGAACAGGGACGCGGCCTCCTCCAGTCGGCCGTCCCGGCGAAGGCACTGGGCGAGGTTGTGCTCGGCCCGCAGAGTCTGCGGATGCTGCGGACCCAGGACGCGGCTGTGCATCCGGGCGTTGTGCTCCTGGAGGCTCAGTGCGTGGCGGTAGCGTCCCAGCAGCCGGGTCGTCCAGGCCAGGCAGAGACCGGAGTAGAGGGTGTCGTAGTGGTCCGGACCGAGTCGGCGGCCCCGCAGGTCGAACAGTTCCCGGTGCATGTCGAGGGACTCGGTGTAGCGGCCCAGCAGACCGAGGGTCAGCGCCATGTTGCTCTTGGCACGCAGTGCGTACAGGTTCTGGGAACCGGACCGGTCCACGTGCCCCTGCCAGACCTCTTCGAACAGGTCCCGGGACTGCTGGAATTGGCCCAGGGCCATCAAGGTGCCGCCCAGTCCGTCCTTGGCACGCAGCAGGTCCAGGTCGTCGGGGCGGCGGATACCGGAGAGCTGTTCCACCACTGCCGTCCCGACCGCCTCCGCGTCCCGGTAACGGCCCACACGGCGCAGCAGGTTGGCGTGCTGGTGCACGAGGATCAGCATCTCCGCGTCGGTGTCCGTACGGCGGGGTCGCCAGCGGGCCACCGCCTGCTGGCACAGGCGCAGCCCGGTGTCGTACTCGCCTCGCAGCCGCAGGGTGTCGACGCAGTCCAGGACGAGCTTGCCCACCCCGGGCTCCTCCCGGTCGAGTGCGCCCGCGTAGTCCAGATGCGGAATGAGCTGGGTGTACGCGGGCCACTCGCGTTGGTCGCGCGGCCGACCAGGGTTGGCCGCGGCCAGGACGCCGGAGGCGGTGGCGGACAGCTCCGTCCGCCGCCGGCCGGTGAGGTTGCCGCGGATGAAGCGGTGGTAGAGCCGATGCATCTGGGCGGACTCGACGCCCCATTCCAGCGACGGGTCCTGGGTGTAGCTCAGATGGATCGCGGCGAGGTCGGCGAGGCCGGCCAGCGCGTTCTTCCAGCGGGTGGAGTCGGACACAGTGCGGGCCAGGCGGCCGGATCGGAACACACCGGCGGGAGCGGCGGCAATGAGGCGCAGAGGGATCGCGTCCGGGGAGAACATGACCATGAGTTCGATGAGTTCGGCGGCCTCGGGGTGACGTCGCCTGAGCGTGTTGAACGCTAGGCCCCAGATGCGCACGAAACCCGAGGGGTAGTCTTCCTCCACCCGGACCGCGAGGTCTTCGGGGGACTGCTGGTCCAGGTCTCGCAGGTATACGTCGACGGGTTCGTCGGGGTTGGCGCTCAGCCAGGCCGTGGTCTGGGCAAGCACGAGGGGAAGGTCCTGTGCCGCCTCGGCCAGCCGGTCGGCCTGAGCCTCTGTGCATCGGGGCACGCGGCGCCGGATGAGGGCGATGCTCTCCCGCCGAGTGAACGGGCGGACCGCGCACTCCTGGAAACCGAGCATGCCGGCCCAGTCGCGGCTGTGACTGGTGACGAGCACGTCGCCGCGCCCCTCGGGCAGCAAATCGCGTATCTCCCCGATGTCGTCCGCACCGTCGAAGATCAGCAACCAGCGCCTGCGTGGTCCGCTCCGTCGGCGCAGCGCGCTGTGCACGACTCGGACGCGCTCTCCGACGTCGCGGCTCACCGGCAGGTCGAGATGGACGGCGAGGGCCGCGAACTCCTCGCGGGCGGTGGGACCGGCCCTGACCCACCACACGACGTCGTACGCGTTGCCGTACCGATGTGCGTACTCAAGGGCCAGTTGGGTCTTGCCGGCTCCCGAGATGCCGCGCAGGACGACTCGGGCGCTGGTGGGGCCGGGGTCGGCGAGGAGTTCGGAAAGTTCCTCCAGGTCGTCTTTGCGGCCGGTGAAGTGGGTGTTGCGCCGCGGTGTCTCGCGGGCCTGTGGCGGGTCGTTGGGGAAGCGGGGGCCGTCCGGCGGCCGGGGTTCCTCCCCTGGCTCGATGCCCAACGTCCGCAGCACTCTGATCCGGGCCTCCTCCTCGTCGAGTCCTGCCATGTCCACGGGGCGTAGAATGGCCGTGGCGGCGGGCAGCCGCTCACTCACCGCCATGGCGGCGAAGCGCTCCCGGTGGGGGGCTACGACCAGCCGGAACGACTTCGACCACGCCGACTGGCTGTGCAGGTCGAGCCGTAGAGCACGTTCGTTGAGGACCAGCAGCACTTGTCCCGGTGCGGCCAGCAGAGCGCCCAGGGACTCGGTGGGTGTACGGGAGGCGGTGTCCCAGCGGAGCAGGGTCGTGGTGCGACCGGCCCGCTCCAGCTGGTGGGCGGCCCACTGGGCCCAGGAGCGGCTCTCACCGGCGAAGCAGATACTTATGTGCCCCGCGTCGAGATGCTCGGCCGCCCCGTCGCCCGCAGGCTCCTCCCACTTTCCGCGGACATCCACCGGGACAGGCTCGGCCCGGGCGTCCGTCGAGGAGGGCAGCGCGTACGTCATCCCGTCCGCAGTGTGCAGCAGGCCACCGGCGGGCCCCACCCACTCCTCCACTGCCGCGTCCCGGCCGACGAGGATGGTTCTGGTCGAACTGCCGGTGACCAGTTCCACGACCCGCGGGTCGGTGTCGGGCACGGTGATGGCGAACTGGTCGGGGCCCAGGGCGGTGTCGCTGAGCATCAGGCGGGGGCCGTCCCAGCCGAGGTGGAGCTGCGTCTTGGGCAGGCCCTCGGCGCGCGCGGCTACCGCCCCCGTCCCGTCGACGGGCCCCTTTCGAGGCGGTGTGCGAGATGAAGCAGGTCGTCCAGGTACAGCACCCGCCCACCGGATCCCGGGAGGGGTACGTGCAGTGGCCGCGTCCAGCGCGTGGGGATCGCGTCCAGCCCGTAACAGGCCCCGGCGAGACCTCCGGTCACCGCGGCGACGGTGTCCGTGTCACCGCCGAGGTCGATCGCCGCACGTATCGCCTCCTCGAAGCCGCCGGTGGTACGCAGGGCCCAGACGGCGGAGCCCAGACAGGGCCAGACGGCGCCGTTGAACTCGGTCGCCCGGTCGGGGTGCCAGTCGGGTGCGAGGACGGTGGCGTAGCGGCTTCGATGGTCGGGGTGGACGAGGGCCAGGACGTCCGGGAGCGCGGCCAGGGGATCGGTGTCCTCGAACGCGAGGCGGACGAGCTCGTGGAAGATCGCGGTGCCCTCCCAGGCGGCGCGGTCGCCGTGGGTGAGGGCCGCGATGCGGCGGGCCGCGTCCATGGTGGCCTCCTGGCCGGCGGGGGCGAAGTGGACGGCGGAGGTCGATGCCCGCATCAGGGAGCCGTTTCCCGCTGCCCGTCGGTTGACCTGGAAGTGGATCGCGGCGGCGAGGTCCCAGGGCATGCCGTTGGTCAGGACGTCCTCGGTCTGCAGGCCGATGTCCTTGGGTTCCGATGCCGCCCACCGCTGGAAGCGGGCGAAGACGTCCGGCAGATCCAACTTGCCCCGCTCCAGCAGTGACTGGGCGACCAGGACGGCCATCTGCGTGTCGTCGGTGGCCTCGCCGGGGTCCCAGCCACCGCCTCCGCACATCTCGCCACCGGCACCGGGCGCGGGGAACCGTGCGGAGAACGCACCCTGGGGGCCGAACTCGAAGGGGCCGCCCAGGGCATCACCCACCGCTGAGCCGACGACCACCCCGGCGGCCCGCTGACTCCACTTCATCCGCTTCATCCGCGCAGGCTATCTGCGTCCCGCAAGACCGCTTGGCGCCGTTTCCTTGAGCGCAGCGCTGCGACCGTATGAGACGGAGCGAGCCAGTTGCCGTCGATCCGGCGCCCCGAACAGCTGGTTTCGGGACCGTTGAGCACGACAGCTGTCGTCGGATTCGCATCGTTCCTGGCGTCTACCGCACTTACTGCAGGCAGGTGGGCAAGGTCAGGATTACGCGGTCCGGAAGGCGAGATACCGGCTGAAGGCTTCGTGGCTGTCGGGAGTGAAGCGCCACTCCAGCAGGGCCGACCGCAGCTCCGGCTCCGTCAGCCAGCCATACCAGGCGACCTCATCGGGATCGGCGGCCACGGCATCGGGCACCACGGCTTCGTGCACGCCGAGCCAGTGAGGACTTGAACCACTGCGGTTGAGGAACGTGAACAGCAAGCGCGGCAGCACACGAACGCCCAGCTCTTCAGCCAGCTCCCGCGCGGCTGCCTGTTCATAGGACTCACCGACGTCCACGGCGCCACCGACCACGACCTCGTGGAGCCCGGGGAAGCGCGACAACTGCTCCGACCGCCGGTGGACGAGAATCCGCCCACGCTCGTCACGGCACACCGTCACGGCGACCCGGTGCAGCCAGCCCTCCCGGACGGCCTGCCGGCGGCTGACCACCACCCCCAGTACACGGTCCTGATCGTCGACACGCTCCACCAGTTCGTCCACGACGCTCACCTTGGCAGAGCCCACCGACAACGCTGTTTCCCGGCGACCCGTGAAGGGCGCTCCGAGGCCACCTGGATCAGGAGGTCGGACGCGGATGACGGCAGTTGTCGTGCACATACGACACCCATCGTGCTCAGGCTCACCGTGGGCGGAAGTGAGCATCTTTGGGCAGCGTGGAGCGGTGGTCTGAGTGATCGCGCTCCGCAGAATGGGAATGACGAGGTCCGGGTGCGGCCAGACGGCCCGCAACCGCCGGATCTCTACGGGCACTGCCACGACGTTCGCCGTGGCACGTCTCCCGTCGGCCCGACGATCGCTCTGCCGAAGGTGTTCCATGCGCATCCTGTTCTCCGCCACTCCGGCCTACGGCCATCTGCTGCCGTTGCTCCCTCTGGAGCGGGCCGCCCGCCGGGCCGGTCACACCACCGCGTTCCTCACGCACCCGTCACTCGCGTCCTTGGTGGAGCCCGCACCCGTGGTCGCGGCGGGTGCCACGCTGGAGGCGACGCTGGCCGAGTTCCAGCGGCGTACCGGGAAGGACGCCACCACCGACATGTCCCCGGCGACCGCCGGCGAGTTCTTCGGCGGGACCCGCGTCGACCTCGGCGCCGACGAAGCCCTGGCGGCGGCCCGGGCCTTCGCTCCCGATCTGGTGGTCGCGGAGACGGCGGACTTTCTCGGTCCGCTGGTCGCCTCCGCGCTGGGAGTGCGGTGGGCGTCCCATGGTGTGGGCATCGCGTTGGAGGCACCGCTGGCCGAGGCGATGCGGTCGACGGCCGTGGCGCGCGCCGCGGAGCGGGGCATCGCCCTGACCCTGCCCTTCGCGTCGGTCGATCCCTGGCCCGCCTGCCTCCAGCGCGACGGCTGGGAGCCTCCGCCGGGCCATGTCACCATCCGCCCCGAGGCGCACGGGTCCGAGGCGGATGTGCCCGAAGCGGCGTCGGAGTGGCGGGCGCCGTCCTTCCCGGGCCGCGAGCATCTGCCCCGGGTCCTGGTGACGCTGGGCACCGTCATCGACGACTCCGACGCCCTCGTGAAGATCGTCGCGTCGCTGACCGGCCTGGACGTCAACGTGGTGGTCGCCCTTCCGCCGTCGGCCGAGGGGGAGACCCTGCCGGTGGAGGGCGACGGCGTCCGGGTCACCGGGTTCGTGCCGATGGGCCTTCTGCTGCAGGGGGTGGACGTGGTCGTCTCCTCCGGAGGCGCCGGCACGGTGCTGTCCGCTCTCGGTGCGGGCCTGCCGATGGTGATCTGGCCCCTGGGACTGGACAAGCCGCTGAACGCGGAGCGGACCGCCGCCCTCGGGGCCGCGGAGGTCATCGGCGCCGCGGACGAAGCCGGCGCGGCCGTCGCACGGGTGCTGGAGCGGGCCTCCCACCGGACCGCCGCTCAGGACGCGGCGATGCACATAGCCGCCATGAACCCCGCCGAGGAGGTCCTGAACCTGCTGACCGGGGTGACCGGGATGGCCGGACGACGGGGCGACTGAACCGTGCCCGCAGCGGACAGTGACAGTACGTCTTCGGTCCTCCGCGGACGCCGGTGCACGAAGGGGCCGCCCTCGCCCGGACCGCTGCGACCGGAGGCGGACGACCGTCCGTGACCGGCAGTGGGTGGTATCAGGGCGCGAGCAGGGGCAGGCCCGTCTGCTCGTGCCGCCACAGCTGCTCCTCGATGCGGGAGACCGCCGTCGTCAGGTGCCGGCGATAGGTGCTGTACGGCATGCCCAGCCGCCGCGCCGCCGCCTCCTGGGTCGGCGCCCCCTCCAGGAAGGCGAGGCCGGCGACCTGGTGCGCCTTGTCGCCGCCGCGTCCGGTGACCAGGCCCGCGACGGCGTTGGACAGTACGTCCCGCAAACTCATGCCGTGGTCGACGACGAGCCGGCTGCGGCTGAGCGGGTTCGCTGCCAGCGCCTGCGGTCGCCGTAGGTCACGCAGCGCCGAGCGCACCGCGGCGGCGAACTCCGGCCGGGTCATCGCCGTCTTCATCGTGTTCGTCGTCTTCGCCGTCGGTGACGACGGCGAAGACGACGGTGCGTCCGCGCCGTTCAGGAGCGTCCGCTCCTTCTCGGCCAGCCACTCGCGGGGCGGCATCGCGCGCCAGTCGTGGACGAAGAGCCGGTAAGGGTGTCCGCCGACCACGACGGGCCGGTCCAGGGGCGTCATGTCGCAGAAGGCCATGTGGGCGTCCCAGAACCCGTCGTCACGCAGCACGATGAACGACCAGGCCGGACCGGATTCCCTGAGGAGTTCACCCAGCATGCGCCAGAGCATCAGGTCCATCACCGGTGAAGGCCGCTGGTAGTGGCGCGGATGTACATGGAAGCGGCCCAGGACCACGTGCTCCCCGGGCACGAGGGGACCGTGCGCACCCACGTGCTCCCACGCCGCCGCGGCGACCGGGTCGTCCTCGTACCCCTGGAGGGGATCCGGACGCAACCACGCGGAGAAGGCCACGGCTGCCGGCGCGCCGCGCAGCCGCTGCACCCGGAAGTCCTGCGGCCGGTTGCCGAGCCAGTGGCGGACCGGGCCGACCGCGTCGGGACCCTCGCCCCGTTCGGCGAGCGCGAGGACGTCGGCCTCGTCCGAGGGGGCGTACGGATGGTCCTCCACCAGTCCCGGCGTGTACCAGGCATGACTTTGCGCCATGTGACCGGCGCCCCGGTAGAGGAACTGCAGGGAGCCCACGTCCTGGAGCAGCCTGCCGGGTGCCGCCGCGCCGATCCGCTCCAGCAGGTGGCGGTGCAGACGTCCGTGGAGCCGGTCGAACCGCTCGGGGTCGCGCCACCGCAGGTCGGCGGCGAGCGCCTCCCGGACGACGTCGTGCGGGAAGACGCCCTCGGCGCAGTGGTCGACGAAGGGCTGCTCACGCATCCACGCGAAGAGTTCCGGCGCGTCGTCACCGACCACGGCGCGCAGCAGCGACTCGGTGGTCACGTGCGCCTGCGCGCAGACTTCGAGAGCGAGCCGGTGCCGGGGTCCGGGCAGCTCGCCCACGATGCTGCGCAGCAGCGGGGCCACCACCTCGGGGGCGGGCTCCCACCGCGGGGAGGCGGACAGGTCGAGCCCGGCGGACGCGTGGACGGCCAGTACCAGGGCGAGCGGATGACCGGCGGCGAACGCGAGCAGCGCGGCGCGCCGGGCGGGATCGACCCCGCGCCGCTCCAGGAAGGTCTCCGCCTCGTCCCTGCCGAGGTCGCCGAGGGCGACCACCTTGAGCACGCCCGCCCAGCCCGGATCCGCCGACCACCGCGGGTCCGGCGCATGCCGCCCGGCCACGACGACCAGGACGTCGGCGGGCAGTCCCGGCAGGAACTCGTCGCGCAGCCAGCCCTCCAGGTCCTGGCAGTACTCGAAGGTGTCGATCAGCAGCAGCGCCCGCGGGGTGCGCACGGCGGTCCGGGCGGCCTTCTCGAACGCCTGAGGCGTATCCGGCACCATGCGTCCGTCGACGTGGACGACCGTCCGGCCCGCGGCGGCGGCCTCCTGGGCGTACCGCCGGACGAGCGTTGACTTGCCGATGCCTCCGGGGCCGTGCACGTACAGCACGGAAGGGGCGTCGGGCGCTCCGTCGAGGGCCTCGCGCAGCAGGCGCAGCTCGGCTTCCCTGCCGACGAACACGCGGTCCCTCGCCCCGTCGATCCGGTCGGCGATCCTGCCGCGCGGCGGCGCTTCCATCACATGCCTCTCACACCCGGCGACCGGCGCCGTCCCACTCGGAGCCCGCGTCACGTCGGACCACCCGTGACCGGGGCAAGCGTAACGAAGCCCCTCCCCGCGAACACGCAGTGCCGACGGAACCGGCCAGCCGGCCAGCCGACCAGACGACCGGCTGATCAACCGATCAACCGGTCTACGGGGACGTGTTTCAGCGGATTCCCGCTGATGGAGGAGTGACGAGTGACCGCATTCGGGCACTCGTCGTTCTGATCGAGGAGCACCGGACCGGTGAACCGCCGTGTGACCGCACGTGCGTGTCACAGTGACTGCGGACGACCTGTGCGACCGGTCGTCGCGATGACCGCGCCGTTCGGTGCACACCGGGCCACCGCCGTATCCACGACAGTTCCAGGAGATCATCCGTGAGTGTTCGCGTTGCTGTGATCTATTACAGCGCTACGGGTAACGTCCACCAGCTCGCCCAGGCCGTCGCGGAGGGTGCGGCGAGCCGTGACGCCGAGGTCCGCCTGCGGCGGGTGCCCGAACTGGCGCCCGACACCGCCATCGACGCCAACCCCGCCTGGCGCGCGCACGTCGACGCCACCAAGAACCAGGTGCCCGAGGCGACGCTTGAGGACCTGGAGTGGGCGACCGCCTACGCCCTCGGCACGCCCACCCGCTTCGGCAACGTGGCCTCGCAGCTGAAGCAGTTCATCGACTCCACCGGCGGCCAGTGGCAGGCCGGCGTCTTCCACAACAAGCCGGCCACCAGCTTCACCTCCGCCATGAACCGCCACGGCGGCCAGGAGTCCACCCTGCTCGCCCTGAACAACGTCTTCTACCACTGGGGCTGCCTGATCGTGCCGCCCGGCTACACCGACCCGCTGCTCTACGCCGCCGGGGGCAACCCCTACGGCACGAGCTGGCCCAGCGGCGGCGGCGAAGGCCCGGACGCGGCCACCCTGGAGGCGGCCCGCTACCAGGGCCGTCACCTCGCCGACATCGCCGTACGCCTCAGGGGCTGACACCGCGCGGGCGCGGTTCGCACGGGCCCGCTCACCCCGTCCTCAGGTCCTCGGCACTCCCGTCCGGCCGCGCGACATGCGCGGCCGGACGAGGGGTTCCGGCTGGGCCGGCGTGCCGTACCCGCGGCGGACCGTCCCGCCGGTCCACGCGTCCCGCCGGACCGGCGTGCGCTACCAGATGCGCAGACAGGGCCAGGTCTTCGGTCCCACCTCACCGTCCCACTCCGCGGGGTCGGAGAAGCAGACCTTCTGCGCGTTGACCACCGCTGCCCGGGTGTTGTCGCCGAACTGGCCGTCCACCCCTCTGGGATCGAACTTGCTGTCGCCGACGCGGTTGGCCCAGTAGGTCATCAGGCACTGGACCTCGATCACCCGGTTCCCGGTCTGGCCGTACTTGGTGTTGGTCGTGTTGGTGGTGCTGTAGCCGGCGTACAGGTACGACCCGCTCCAGTAGTAGTTGCAGGTGTAGGCCGAGGCGGAGGCGGGAGCCGCCGCGGGTGCGGGCGACGCCGAGGCGGTGGGGGCGAGGCCGACGAGCGCGGTGCCCGCGATGCCGGCTGTCACGAACGTGACGAGCCTGCCCGCAGTTTTCCGAGGGCTGCTGCTGATCTTCTTGACCATGGGATGTCCTCTTCCGGCCGGTTCCTCTCAGGCCCGCCACGATGTCAACACTGGGAACGCCGGACCATGTCTTTCGGCGACGCTGAAAAGTCGCTGCTCAGAGGCCCGGCACCCGGTGTCCGCAGGGTGACCGGGTCCTTGGAGACGGAGGCGAGGAGCGTGGCGCCCAGCGGGGTGAGCGTGTGGAGCACCGTGTTGCGGTGACGGGTGGAGACGATCAGTTCGGCATCACGCAGTACGGCCGTGTGCTGGCTCGCGGTGGGCGCGGTCACCCCGATGCGCCGGGCGAGTTCACCGGTGGTGCAGCCGTACTCGATCACGCGCAGGGCCGCGGCGCGGCTGGGCCCCAGCAGGCGCGCCAGCGAGTCCGGCGCCGTGCGGTCCGCGGAACTCCTCCACCAGCCGGGCTCCTTGCCGACGGGGTAGACGAGCACCGGCCGCAGATCGGGGTCGATGAGGGTGACGGGCGTGCCGTGGCAGAAGAGCGAGGGCACGAGGAGCAGGCCGCGTCCCGCCAGGTGCAGGTCGCGGTCGACGGGATAGTCGGCCTCCAGGACCGGGGGCGACCAGCGCAGGGTGGGGCGCAGGCTGCGCAGCAGTCCGTCCACTCCGTGGTCGAGCAGGGCGCGGCCGCGCAGAGCCCGGTCCGCGTCGACCCGGGCCTGCAGCTGTGGCCAGACGGGGGCGAGCGCGGCGCGGTAGTAGCCGTGCAGCGCGTCGCCGAGTGTCGAGAGCACGGTCCGGTCGGCATCGGCCAGCGGGCGGGCCCACCCGGGCGGATCGGGCAGGACGGCAAGGTCCTGTCTCATCCGCCGCCGCGGTGTGGAGAGCACGGCGTCGACACCTTCGGCCAGGGTGGGGGCCGCCCGGGGCGGGGTGAGGAAATCGGGGAAGTCCCCCATCGAGGGCACGAGGTAGCGGACCAGCCCGACGTGGGACGCGGGCAGACTGCGTAAGTGCGCTCTGGCTTCGGTGCGCCAGTGGCCGAACATCGCTCTGCGCTCGGTGCGCCACAGCTGGCTCGCGCTGAGCACGATCTCCCACAGTGCATCCGGCCCCCTGGCGACTCGGACACGGGACAGGTCCTCCGCTGTGAAGTGCACTCTCAACCCCACGTGCGTCCCCCTCTGCACGGCCAGCCGTTTTTTCCACATTTTCGATGCGGCCCGCCGGCTGCGAGCAACGACTTCTGGCCAAGATGGGAACGCGTCCACACCGCCTCCGCACCGCCGCCCCGTACCGGAAGTGACGTCCTGCGGTGCTGCTTGCGTCCCGCGGTACTGCGTCCTGCGGCTCGGTCAGTCGCGGTAGCGGGCGCTCAGGACGTTCAGGACGTCCTGGTAGCGGCCCTCGGCCTCGGCGTTGCGCTGCCACTTCACCCGCTCGACGAGGATCTGCTCGGCGTCGGGCCGGGTCCGCAGCAGCTCCATGACCTCGGTGAGGAACTCGTCCAGCGGCATCGCGGCGTCGCTGTCCTGCTGGCCCATCAGCGTGGTCCGGGTGGCGGGCGGGACCAGTTCGACCACCCGCACGTTGCTCTTGGTCAGCTGCACCCGCAGCGACTCGGTGAAGGAGTGGATCGCGGCCTTGGTGGCGTTGTAGGTGGGGGTGGCGGCCAGCGGCACGTAGGCCAGACCCGAGCTGACCGTCATGACCGTCGCGGCGGGTTGGGCGAGCAGATCGGGCAGGAACGCGTTGACCAGGCGGATCGGCCCGAGCAGGTTGACCGCGACGGTGCGCTCGGCGACGTCGAGGGAGGCCGGGTCGAGCAGGTTCTCCGGTTCCATGATCCCGGCCATGGTGACGAGGGTGTCCAGTGCCGGATGACGCTCGGCGAGCTCGGCCCGCGCGGCGGCGATGGAGGCCGGGTCGGTGGTGTCGATCTCGACGGTGTCGATACCGGGGTGCTCGATGGCGATCCGCCGCAACAGCTCGGTGCGGCGCCCGCCCACGACGACGGTGCTGCCGGCGGCCTGCAGGCGCAGGGCCAGGCCCAGGCCGATCCCGGAGGTGGCGCCGGGGATGAAGACGGTGCTGCTGGTGACGTTCACGGTGTTCCTTCTGGGTGACGTCCGGATCGATGGACGATGGACGATGGACGATGGCTGAGGGATGAAGGTCGCTGGATGAGGGCACGGGGGCGTGCCCGGGCACCGCGGGTCCGGTCGGACCGGCGGACGGGGAGCAGGAAGCAGGAAGCGGGCTCGGACGGGACGGGGCAGGTCGGTGTGGGGCGGGCTCAGTCGAAGGACTGCGGCCCCAGCACGGTCAGGAAGTCGAACTTCGCGGCGGCGTCGGACCCCACGCGCGGGCGGAACAGGACCAGGCGGTGCCCGGTCGCCGGACTGAGCACCACGTCGCACTGCAGGTCCAGGTCACCGACCAGGGGGTGCAGGATGCGTTTGGGCGCCGAGGACAGCGCCGCGACGTCGTGTTCCTCCCACACGCGCGCGAACTCCTCGCTGCGGGCCAGGAGGTCGGCCACCAGCCCGTGGGCGGCGGCATCGTGCGCCGAACGCCTGGCCAGGCCGGCCCGCAGATCGGCGGCGTAGGCGCGGCCGATGCGTTCGTGCTCGGCGGGGTCGTTCAGCTCGCGCGAGGCCGGGTCGGCGAACCAGCGCCAGGTCACGTTCGACTCGTGGCCGGGCAGTCCGGTCCACACCCCGAACAACGCCTCGGCGGCCCGGTTCTGCGCGACGACCGTCAACAGGTCGTCGCAGACCTGCGCCGGGGTGCTGTCCAGTACGTCGAGCAGGTACTGCATCGCCGGATCGACGTGGGCCAGCGGGGAGTGCGGCTCGGGCGGCCGCTGCCCGGCGAGACGGAACAGGTGCTGCTGTTCCTCGATGCTCAGGCGCATCGCCCGGGCCAGACTCGCCAGGGCCGCCTCCGAGGGGGTCTTCACCCGTCCCTGCTCCAGGCGGGAGTAGTAGTCGGAGGAGAGGGCGGCCAGCAGCGCGACCTCTTCGCGCCGCAGGCCAGGAGTGCGGCGTCGCCCACCGGGTGCCAGGCCCACGTCCCGGGGACGCAGCCGCTCGCGGCGCGAGCGCAGGAACTCACCGAGCGCGTTCCGGTCCTCCATCACCGCCTCCTTCCGTTCGTGCGGTGATACGAGTGTCGACCGGTCCACCGCGGACTGCCAGGCCACGCTCAACCGGGGACTACGAGACCTACCATCCCGTCCCCGACACCACCGGCACTCCCGTGGGTACGGGCTGGAGGACATCCAGGCAGTCAGAGGACTCCAGGGAACTTCAGGAGACCTCAGAGGGCTCCGGGGGACTTACCTCACCACGACGTTGTCCCCGGCCGAAGCCGACGGCCCGGTCGTGTCTCCAGACCTGCTTCCCCGCGTGATCCCGCTCTAGGTGGTGCTCCACCCGGTCGTGCTGGAGTACGAGTCCAGCAGGTCCACCACGAAGACCAGGGTCGAGCCCGGCGGGATCAGTGGTGAGGGCGATTGGTTGCCGTATCCGAGGCGCGGGGGAACGATGATCTCGCGTCGGCCGCCGACCCTCATCCCTCTCACGCCCCGGTCCCAGCCCTTGATGACCTTGCCGCCGCCCAGAGCGAACTTGAACGGCTCTCCCCGGTCCCAGGAGGCGTCGAACTCCCTCCCGGACTCGAAGGTCACCCCGACGTAGTGGACCCTGACCACCATGCCGGACTTCACCTCGGCTCCGTCCCCGACGGTCAGGTCCCGGACGGTCAGCTCGGTAGGAGCGGCACCCGCCGGAACATGGACCTCGGGCTTCGTCGGTTCACTCATCGCAACCTCATCACTTTCCCTCGTCACCCGTCAGGCCAGCCGGACACATGGACATTCCATGCAGTAGCTGATCACGTTACCGAGAGTTCCGGGCCGCGCTGTCACTCCTCGTGTTTCAGCGGCCCGCGGGTCCCGCGCGTCCCGTGCAGGGGAGGGCACGCATCATCGGCCGAAACCTTGCTGCCAGTTCGTCCGCTCCGGAACAACCATGGCCTGATCGACGTCTTTTGCAGCCATGGGTCGCGCCCGTCGCGGAGTGCGACCGTCACCCGCACCGTGCCCGTGAGCCGAAGAGGACGTAATGCTCCGAATTCATTTCACCTCCCACGACCTGCAGAACATCAGAATTCTCCGCAGGCCCGATCCGCTGTGGGAACTGATCTGCAGCATGTGCCGCCTGAGAACAGGCCAGGGGCCGCTGGAATTCGGGCACTGGCGCCGCTCCGTTCACGCCAGAGCGAAGGCCGACCGGGATTTAGGAGCGGCTCTGCAACCGTTACGCACATTGGTCCCCAGCGTCGGCTACATTCCGGATTTCCTCACCCCGCCGACCACCGGTGAGGATCTCTTCCACGAACTCGACCTGGTGCGCGGCACCTCGCGTGCCCGGCTCGTACGCGAGCTGACCCTGCTCGGCGACAGCCACACCCTGCCGAGCTGGACCGTGGCACTGGGCAGGCCGGGGGACCGGGAGCTCGCCATGCTGACCCGCGCACTGGAGGTGTACTTCGGCGCCGCGCTGCAGCCGCACTGGTCCCGTATCCGGGCGCTCGTCGGCCACGACGTCGAACTGCGCACGCGCACCCTTCTCGACGGCGGCACCCAGGCCCTGCTCGACAGCCTGTATCCGCTCGCCCGTTGGGACCCTCCCGTCCTGGAGGTCGACTACCCGGTACGGCGTGACCTCCGCCTCGAAGGCCGCGGTCTGCTCCTCGTCCCGTCCTTCTTCTGCTGGCGCCGGCCCACCGCCCTGGCCGATCCCGCACTGCCTCCGGTGCTCGTCTACCCCGTGGCGAAAACCCCGTTGGACGCCGCCCGGGCAACCGGGGACGGCGTCGTACGCCTGCTCGGCCGCACCCGGGCCGCCATCCTGGCCGACGTCGCACGACGCGACGGCCGCACCAGCTCCGAAGTCGCCGAAGCCGTCGGGATCGCCCCGGCCAGCGTCAGTTACCAGATGGGCGTTCTGCGGGCCGGAGGGCTGGTGAACAGCCACCGCGCCGGCAAATACGTCCGGCACGCGGCAACGGCGCTGGGATTGCAGCTGCTGGACGCGAGCTGACGCAAGCTGACGCGAACCTGCGACATTTCGAGCCCCGTTGAACTGTTTGAATCCCGCTTCCGCCGATGTCAATGTGCGACTGTCCTTGCGATTGGCTGTTCGAGCCCTGTGTCCTGTTCTGCGCCGGGCCGAACAAGGGGGAAACGGGGAAACGTATGAGATGTCCCGCACGACCAGAGCGACCAGAGCGACCAGCACGAACAGAACGACCAGCACGACTCGCAAGACC
>NZ_VDFC01000028.1:24708-56700 GCF_008369065.1 Streptomyces apricus
GACGGTGTTGGTGAGTGTGCCGATGCCCTCCACCGTGAGGGTGACCGTGTCACCGGGTTTCAGCGGCGGCGGGGTCCGCCGGCCCCGCCGGCCCCACAGCTCGGCGAGGCAGCCGCCGTTGCCGCAGGTCCCGGAGCCGAGGACGTCGCCGGGCACGACCCGGGTGCCGCGGGAGGCGTAGGCGACCATCTCCTCGAAGGTCCAGCTCATGTTGGACAGCAGGTCCTCGCCGACCACCTGGCCGTTGACCTCCGCGGTCAGCGCCAGGCGCAGGAAACCGTCGCCGTCGCGGTACGGGTCGAGTGCGTCGGCGGTGACCAGGCACGGGCCGAGGGTGGTGGCGGTGTCCTTGCCCTTGCAGGGGCCGAGACCGACCTGCATCTCCGCGGACTGGAGGTCACGGGCGGACCAGTCGTTGAGGACCGTGTAGCCGACGATGTGGTCGCGGGCCTCTTCCGGAGTGAGGTCGCGGCCCTCGCGGCCGATGACGGCGGCGACTTCGAGCTCGTAGTCCAGGACGGCGGAGCCGGGCGGCATCGGGACGGCGTCGCCGTGGCCCTGGATCGCGTGCGGGTTGGTGAAGTAGAAGGTGGGGGCCGCGTACCACTGCTCGGGCACCCCGCCGACGCCGTCGACGGAGCGGCGCACTCCCTCCACGTGCTCCTCGAAGGTGACGAAGTCCCGTATCGAGGAAGGCTGGAGCGGCGGCAGCAGCCGCATCCGGGAGACGTGTGGACCGGGCGGTGCGTCGAGCGCGGCGGCACCCGCGTCCAGGAGGGCGGGCAGTCCGCCGCCGGAGCGCACCAGCTCGGTGAGCGACGCGGCGCCAGGCAGCGGGTACAGCCTGCCGTCCTCCTCGACGACGGCGGCGCGTACGTCGGCGGCGTGTTCATGTGCGTACGTGACGAATCGCATGTCAGACCGGCGGGGCGACGAACACGCCGCGGTCGGGGTCGTTGAAGGACTCCTTGGCGATGAGTTCGTTCATGGCGTTGGCGGTGCCCCACTGGTCGGTGACCTCGGGCTGCGAGAAGTCGTAGACGTGCGGGTGCCAGGTGTCCTCGTCCAGCACCTCCAGCTCCGTCGTGTACTCCACCGTGTTGCCCTGCGGGTCCAGGAAGTAGGTGAAGGTGTTGTCGCCCGCCATGTGCCGGCCCGGGCCCCAGATCTTCCTGAACCCGGCGCGCATGACACGGCCGGAGCCACGCATGTACTCGTCGAGGCCGCGCATCTCGAAGGACACGTGGTGCAGCGCGGTGTGCGGGCCCCGGGCGATGGCCATCGAGTGGTGCTGGTCGGAGATCCGCATGAAGTGCATGACCTCGCCCATGTGCGGCGAGGCGAGCGTGTCGGAGAGGGCGAAGCCGAGGTGGCGCTCGTACCACGCGCGGGTGCGGTTCAGGTCGGGGGAGTTGAGGACCACATGGGAGAGCTTGACCGGGATGGACTCCTTCTCCTCGATCCTGCGGTGCCGCCGCACCTCGACGTCGGCCGAGACCTCGACGGTGCGTCCGTCGACGTCGAAGAACCGGAAGCCGTAGCCGCCTCCCGGGGTGTCGACCTGCCCCGGCCGGGACACCAACTGCACGCCACGGGCAAGGAGTTGCTCGGCGAGCGTGTCGACGTCGGCGCGGGACGCGGCCCCGTAGGACACGAGGTCGAGGCGCTTCTCGTCGGCCTTGCGCAGCCGGACGACGTACTGCTCCGGGCTGCCCTCGGCGGCCAGGAAGGAGATGCCGGAGTCCTCGGCGACCTTGGTCAGGCCCCAGACGCCGGAGTAGAAGTCGAGCTGCTTGTCGTAGTCGGGCACGGCCAGGTCGACGTGCCGCAGGTGGGTGAGCAGACGGTTGCCCATGAGAGGTCAGTCCTTCCGGAGGAGGGCGGCCGCGGTGCCACCGCGCACCGCTTCGAAGTCGGCGTCGGACAGGCGGGCGACGCGCAGGGCGCCGACCGGGTCGTCATGGCCCATGTCGAAGGGGAAGTCGGAGCCGAGCAGCACCCGGTCCGCGCCGGCCACGCGCACCAACTCCCGCAGTACGTATGGGTCGTGGACCAGCGAGTCGAAGTGGATCCGTCTGAGGTAGCTGCTCGGCGGGTGGGTGCAGCCGGACCTCGCGTCGGAGCGGGCGGACCAGGCGTGGTCGGCGCGGCCGATGTGGGTGGGCAGATAGCCGCCGCCGTGCGCGGCGACGATCCGCAGGCCCGGGAAGCGGTCCAGGACCCCGGAGAAGATCAGGTGCGAGAGCGCCACCGCGTTCTCGGTGGGCTGTCCGACCGAGTTGGACAGGTACCAGCGGTCGAGCCGCTCGTCGAGCGTGCAGCCGAAGGGGTGCAGGAAGACGATCGCGCCCGTCTCCTCGGCCCTCGCCCAGAACGGGGCGTAGGCCGGATCGGACAGTTCGCGCCCGGGGGCGTGGCTGGAGATCTCGACGCCGACCAGGTCCTGGGCGAGCGCGTGGTCGAGTGCGGGTACCGCCTGCGCGGGGTGGTGCAGGGGTACGAGACCGAGTCCGCGCAGCCGGTCCGGCGCGGCCGCACAGTGCGCGGCGGTCGCCTCGCCGGCCAGCCGGTACACCTTCTCGGCCGTCTCCTCGTCGGTCCAGTGGTGGTAGTGCGAGGGGGAGGGGCTGACCAGCTGGACGTCCACGCCCTGGCCGTCCATCGCGGCGAGGCGGGCCGCGGGATCGGTGAGGAGGGGGAGGCGTTCGCCGATCATCGGGCCGTTGACCCGCAGCGCGTCGGGTCCGTTGCGGCGTGCGTCCAGAGCCTTCGCCTGCGCGTGGCCCGGCAGGCCCTCGACCAGTGCCTCGATCTCCGGCAGCAGGACGTGGGCGTGCACGTCGACGGTGGGCGGGGGCGTCGTCACGGCAGCTCCTTCAGCAGGGCCATGGTGCGTCCCATCAGGCCGGGCACATCGGCGTCGCGGTCCGCGTCGAGCTGCCACCGGCCGATCTGGACGGAGGCGTCGACGACGGGACGTACGCGGGCCACGCGCCGCTCGTGGTACGCCTGCAGGAGTGCGTCGTCCCAGGTGTCGGTGGCGGCGAGCAGCTGGCTGAGCACCCAGGCGTCCTCCATCGACAGGGCCGCGCCCTGGGCGAGGGTGGGCGGACAGCAGTGGGCGGCGTCGCCGACCAGGACGACGCGGCCGCGGTGCCAGGAACCCTCGACCAGCATCCGTTCGAACCAGGTGTAGTTGACCTTCGCCGGGTCGGTGATGTGCGCGGCGATCTCCGGCCAGTGGCCGCCGTAGCGCTGTGCCAGGGCGCGCATCTCGTCCGCGTACGAGCCGGCCGGGACGGAGGCGCGGTCGCGGTTCGCCTCGACGACGTACGCGTAGAGCGTGTCCTCGCCGGTGGGGCAGTACCCGGCGATGTAGGCGGGGCCGCCGTAGGCCAGGTCGGTGCGGGTCACCCCGGCCGGGCGGGGCACGGCGACGCGCCAGATGGCCATGCCGGTGGGCTCGGGCCTGTCCGTGATGCCGATGGCCGCGCGGGTGGCGGAGCCGAGGCCGTCGGCGGCGATCACCAGGTCGTAGCGGCCCTCGGTGCCGTCCGTGAAGCGGACGGTGACACCGGCGTCGTCGGCGGGCTGGTCCAGAGAGGTGGCGCGCACGCCGAGCCGGATGTTGGCACCACTGGCGCGGACCGCGTCGCTGAGGATGCGCTGGAGCCGCGGACGCTGCATGCCGACGGTGGCGGGCAGGTCGTCGCCGCCGGTCCGCTGATCCTCCGCGACGTGCAGGACGGTGCCGTCCGGGGCGGTGATGCCGACCGCGCCGAAGGCGTACCCCGACTTCTCCACCCGGTCCCACACGCCGAGTTCGCGCAGTACGCGCAGGGCGTTGCCCTGGAGGGTGATGCCGGAGCCCGCGGTGGCGTTCCAGTCGTCCTTCGCCTCGATCAGGTCGACGTCGATCCCGGCGCGGCGCAGCAGGACCGTGGCGGTGTTGCCGGCCGCGCCGCCGCCTATGACGAGGACCGTGCGGGGTGTGCTCATGAAGGGAACTCCCTTGTTCCGCTCAATGGGTGAGAGCCGATGGGTGAGAGTCGATGGGCGAGAGCCAACGGGTGATGACTGAGGGCTACTTGACGGCGACGGGGCTGACGGGCGAGCCCACGGCGCCCGTGATCGGCAGGGGAGCGGCCGTGAGCCAGAAGTCGTACACGCCGTCGGCCGCGCAGTCCGCGGCGAGCGCGTCCAGGTCCCACATCTCGCCGACGAGCAGGCCGATGTGGGGGATCACGACCTGGTGCAGCGGCTGGAAGGCGTGCTCGAACTCGTTGGGCCGGACCTCGAAGCCCCAGGTGTCGGTGGCGATCGCGGCGATCTCGGTGCGGTGCAGCCAGCCCGCCGTGGTGAACGAGAGGCCGGGCGCGGGACCGCCGGCGTACTCGCCCCAGCCCTCGCGCCGGGCCCGCGCGAGACGGCCGGTGCGCACCAGCACGATGTCGCCCCGGCCGACGGCCACGCCGTGCGCCTCGGCGGCCGCGGTCAGATGCTCCTCGGTGACGGCGAACCCGTCCGGCAACTCTCCCGCATCGCCCAGGACATGGCCGACGTCGAGGAGGACGCCGCGCCCTGCGACGTACGGCGCCATGTGCTCGATGCCGGTCACCAGGTCGCCGTCCGAGGTGACGACCTGCTCGGCAGGCCGCCCGTTCCACGCCTTGCCGTGGTCGAAGATGTGGCCGAGACCGTCCCACTGCGTCGAGCACTGCAACGGCATGGAGATCACGTCGTCGGCGCCGCCGATGCCGTGCGGGAAACCCTGGTTGCCGAGCGCCGCGTCGGTGCCGGTGTCGAGCATCGTGTGCACCGGGTTGGTCCGGCGCCGCCAGCCCTTCTGCGGGCCGTCCATGTCGAAGCGCTGGGACAGCGAGAAGCTGACCCCGCGCCGCACGAGCGCGGCGCCCTCCCGGCGCTTGGCCTCGTCGAGGAAGTTGAGCGTGCCGATGCGGTCGTCGTCGCCCCAGCGCCCCCAGTTGGAGCACGCCTCGGCGGCCTCGGCGATCGCACCCTCGGGATCGGTCCGGTCCGGTGCCGTCACGGCGTCGCCTCCGCCACGCAGCGGGTGCGCTGCGCGCCGAGCCCGGTGACGGAACCGTCCATCACGTCGCCGTCACGCAGCAGGCGTCCCCGGTGCATGCCGTTCCCCGCCGGGGAGCCGGTCAACACCAGGTCGCCGGGCAGGAGCTGGGCGCTCTGCGAGGCGTAGGACACCAGGCGGGCGACGCCGAAGATCATGTCCTTGGTGGACTCGTCCTGCATGGTCTCCCCGTTCAGCTTCAGCGTGAGCCGCAGGTCGCCGGGGTGCGCGAGCGACTCCGCGGGCACGATCCACGGGCCGAGCGGCGTGAAGCCGGGGGCGTTCTTGCTGCGCAGCCAGTCGGTGCCGATCTGCGGCATGTCCCGACGGAAGACGGTCGCGCGGTCGGTGAGATCGTTGGCAATCGTGTACCCGGCGACGTGCTCCAGGGCCTCCTCGACGGACACCCGGTACGCGGGACGGCCGATGACGGCGGCCAACTCCAGCTCCCAGTCCGGCTGTTCGGCCCACGCGGGCAGCACGACCTCGTCGTACGGGCCGGTGATCGCGCTCGGCAGCCCGGTGAAGACGTACGGCAGGTTCTGCGCGGCCCGCCGGTCCATGATCTCCGCCGCCTCGGCGCGCCGCTCCGCCTCCGGGCGGTCGTCCCCCGGGGCCTTGTGGGCCACGTGCAGATCGATGACATGTTGGCGGTAGTTGGCGCCGGACTGGAACACCTGGCGCGGCTCGACCGGCGCGTGCACGCGGAACTCCGCCAGCGGCCTGTGCTGCGCGGAACCGTCGCCGGCCAGGGAGCGCAGCCGCGGCAGCACCGCCTGCCAGTCCTCCAGGAGGCGGCGCACGGTGAGCCGCTCGTCGCCGAGGGCGGCCCGCAGATCGACGACGTGCTCGTCCGGGGTGACCAGGGCGGGAATCGCCGGTCCTCCGGAAGCCGAGAGGGTCGCGAGGGCGAAGGGGCCGGTGAAGGGCGCGGACGCGGGAGCAGGGTTCGACGCGGGAGCAGGTTTCACGGACATGTCCTCCTGATTGCGGTGGGACCAATCTGGACCCGCCGACGGGGATCAGGGAAATAGATTGTGTGGATGACGGCCATCCATCAGGCAGATGCCGCCTGGTCAGCGTCGTACGACGCCGTACAGCAAGGGAAAGTCCGTGAATCTGGCCCGTCTGGACCTCAACCTCGTCGTCGCCCTGCGTGCCCTGCTGGAGGAGCGCAACGTCACGCGCGCCGGTCAGCGCGTCGGACTGAGCCAGCCCGCCATGAGCGCCGCGCTGTCCCGGCTGCGCCGCCACTTCGACGACGACCTGCTCGCCCGCGTCGGCGGCCACTACGAGCTCACCGCCCTCGGCCAGGTCCTCCTCGACCGCACCTCCACCGCCTACGACGTCCTTGAGCGGCTCTTCTCCAGCCAGGCCGAGTTCGACCCGGCCGAGGAGAGCCGGGAGTTCACGCTGTTCGCCTCCGACTACGCGGTCTCCGTGTTCGGCGCCGAACTCGCCGCCGTCGTGCACGAGGAGGCCCCCGGCGTCCGGCTGCGCTTCACGCAGACCCCGCCCACCGTCGTGGACGACACCGCCACCCTGCTCAGCGCCGTCGACGGCCTGCTCATGCCGCACGGCGTGATCAGCGGCTTCCCCGCCACCGATCTCTACGAGGACCGGTGGGTCCTCGTGGTGGCCGACGACCACCCCGCCGTCCAGGACCGGCTCACCCGGCGGGACCTGGCGGAGCTGCCCTGGGTCACGTACCAGCGGACCTACGACGCCCCTGCCGTGCGCCAGCTCGGGATGCTCGGGGTGGAGCCGCGGGTGGAGGTGTCCGTCGACAGTTTCCACCTGCTGCCGCTGCTGGTGGCCGGCACCCGGCGCGTCGCCCTCCTCCAGGCGCGCCTCGCCCGGCTGCTCGCGCCGATCGCCCCGGTCCGGGTCGTGGAACCCCCCTACGAGGCCGTGTCGTTGCAGGAGGCCCTGTGGTGGCATCCGGTGCACACGCACGATGCCGCGCACATCTGGCTGCGGGAGACGGCGGCGCGGGTGGGTGCGGGACTCCCGCCGGTGCACGACGGACGATCCGCGTGAGGTGGATCCCGGTGTACGCCCCGGTCGTGCCCGTGATACCGCAGGAGTAGGCTCTACGGCGGCATCGCGTGCCGGTCACCGGCCGGGTGAGGCATGGAGGTGCCGGGACGTGCCTTCGGAGGCATTCCTTGTCAGTCGAGTTGAACCACACGATCGTCCACGCCCGGGACAACCGGGAGTCCGCGGAGTTCTTCGCGGGCCTGCTCGGCCTTGAGATCACCGGGGAGTGGGGTCCGTTCGTCGCGGTCGAGCTGAGCAACGGCGTCACGCTGGACTTCGCCACGGTCCCCGCGGACAGCATCACTTCCCAGCACTACGCCTTCCTCGTCTCCGAGGAGGAGTTCGACGCGGCGTACGCGCAGATCGGCCGGCGTGGCATCGAGCACTACGCCGACCCCCACCGGAAGCAGCCCGGCACGATCAACCGCAATGACGGCGGCCGCGGCGTGTACTTCATGGACCCGGCGGGCCACGCCATGGAACTCATCACCGTGCCGTACGGCGGCTGGACCTCGTAGCGGCACGCACCGCGGGGCGCACCCCAGCGCGGAATGCCACTCCAGCGCGGAATGCGACGTACAAGGTTCCGGTGACGACCGCTGTCGAACGATCTCATGACGGATCGAGAGCGGTCAGTCCCAGCTCCCTGTCCAGACGGCGTTCCGCGCGCGGCAGCAGTGCCTGGTGGCAACGGCGGTAGACGGCGGCGCTCTGCGCGGCGGGCCAGTCGGGGGTCAGATGGCGAGCCGGGATCCCGGGATCGGCCCGCAGCACCCGCAGCCAGTCGGCGCCCAGCAGGGTGAGCTGGACCAGCGGGTCGTCCTCCTCGGACCAGGTCCACCACGTCCGTACGAACTGCTCGTGCTGAGCCCGGATCTGGTCGACCGGCCAGGCCCGCCGGACGAGTTCGTCGACCTGTACACCCGGCAGCGGGGAGGCGGCGAACCAGTCCGCCAGGCCGGTGGCCTCGCTGAGCCCCGCGTCGGCGAAGACCTCCGCGACGTCGACGATGCCGGGCGCGATCCACAGTCCGTCCCGCAGCCCGCCGAAGCCTGCCCAGGTGAGTGCGGAACGCAGCCGATGGCGCAGGTCACGCCGGGTTTCGGGCATCGAGTAACTGAGCAGTGTCCACTGCCCGTCCGGATGCTCGAAGGGCGCCGCCGACTCGACCCGCACAGCAGCCTTGCGGATGAGCGCCTCGGTCGACGGAGTCAGCCTGTAGTGGGCGGTGCGGCCGACCTTGATCCGTTCGAGCAGTCCGTTGCGCGTCATGCGTGCGAGGGTCGCGCGTGCGGCCGCGGGGGCGACGCCGAGGGCTCCGAACAGCCGGAGGAACACCGCGGTCGGGACGGCCGGCAGGTCACGGCCGTGCACCACACCGCCGAAGAAGGCGAACACCAGCTCCTTCGAGCGTCGGCCGCCCCCCGCCCCGGTCGGCTGATCGGGGTCGTCGGACCGGTTGTCCTCGTTCTTTTTCTGTTGCACGAAGCCGCTGCTCCTTCCGCGGTGTCCCTGCGCCCGCGCACCCCGCGGGCGCAGGGACAACGTACTCACCAGGGCAGACCACCGCATACCGCGAGAGCGAAAAAAGCTGAACGAAAGATTGACGACCGTCACCTCCAGTTCTAATTTCTTTGCGAGACGGCTCACCTCATCCACCTCCGGCCGGACGCGGTAAGGACGGTCCGGACGGCGTTCGCGTACCCGGTGTCTGCGTACTGAGAGGTCCGACGTGCCCCCCTTGCTCCTGACCGCGGCCGATCGTCATGTTGCACGCACGGTCGCTCCCCGCCGGCGCACGGCATGACCACCACCGCGGCCGTCGACGCCCAGCCCGTGGTCGAGGTCGAGGACTTACGGGTAACCTACGCGCGCTCCGTCCAGGCCCTGCGCGGTGTCTCCCTGTGGGTTCCCCGCAAAGGCGTCGTGGCGGTGCTCGGCAACAACGGGGCCGGCAAGAGCACCCTGCTGCGGGCGATCTCCGGAACCCTCGGGCAGGAGGGAGGCACCGTCACCGACGGGTCGATCCGGCTGGCGGGCCGACCGGTCGAGCGGTACGGGCCGTCCGCGATCGTCGCCGAAGGGGTGCTGCACGCTCCCGAGGGACGACGCGTCTTCGGCACGCTCACCGTGGAGGACAACCTTCGTGCGGGAGGCACGGCGGCCCGGAGCCGAAGGGCCCGGGCGGAAGCCGGTGAACGCGTCTACGCCCTGTTCCCCGTCCTGTACGAGCGCCGGCGGCAGCGCGCGGGGCTGCTCTCCGGCGGCGAGCAGCAGATGCTCGCCATCGGCCGGGCACTGATGGGCAGCCCACGGGTGCTGCTCCTGGACGAGCCCTCACTCGGCCTCGCCCCCCTGCTCACCGAGCGGATCGCCGAGGTGATCACCGAGATCAACCGGGAAGGCACCGCGGTCGTACTGGTCGAACAGAACGCGGCCATGGCCCTGCGCGTCGCCGACCTCGCCTTCGTCCTGGAGGCCGGACGGGTCTCCCTGCAGGGGCGGGCGGCGGACCTCGCCGGGACCACCGAGGTCCGTGACCGCTACCTCGGCATGGGAGCCGGACAGCGACCCGCGCCGCCCGACCCTGGACAGCGACCCGTGCCGTCCGGCTCTGGCCAGCTGTTACCGCCCAGCCCTGGACAGCTGTCGCCGCCCGATGCCGAACGGCCGTCCCCGCCCGATGTCGAACGACCGTCCCCGTCCGGCGTCGCACAGCCGTCCCCGCCCGGCGCCGGACAGCCGTCCCCGCCCACCGCCGCACAGCCACCGTCGCCCGGCGCGCAGCGCAAAGGCACGGCGGAAGCAGGTTCCGCGGTCCACGAGCTGGTGGTCGAGGACGTCAGCGTGCGCTTCGGCGGCGTCCAGGCCCTCGACCGCGTCTCGTTCACCGTCACCCCCGGGTCCCTCCACGCCCTCATCGGCCCCAACGGCGCGGGGAAGTCGACCTGCCTCAACGTCCTCAGCGGTGTGTACGCCCCCACCACCGGCGGGGTCCGCTACGGAGACCACGACCTCACCCGGCTCCCGCAGCACCGCATCGCCGCCGCGGGGATCTCCCGTACGTTCCAGAACCTGGCCCTGTCGCCCGGCGAGACGGTTCTGGACAACCTCCTGGTGGCCCGCCACCGCTACATGCGGACCGGATTCCTGTCCGCGGCCCTCCGCACGCCCCGGAGCCGCCGGGAGGCCGCCGAACACCGCGCCGCGGCCGAGCGGACCGCCGCACTGCTCGGCCTGGACCGTCTCCTGCACTCCCGGGTCGGAGAACTGCCCTACGGCGACCGCAAACGCGTCGAGCTCGCCAGGGCCCTGTGCGCGGAGCCGGGTCTCCTCCTGCTCGACGAACCGGTGGCCGGCATGAACCACGGCGAGTCGCTGCGGATGGAGCAGGCCATCGGGACCGTCCAGCGGGAGCTGGGCATCTCCATCGTCCTCGTCGAGCACGACATGCGGTTCGTCATGGGACTCGCCGACCGGGTCACCGTGCTGGACTTCGGCCGGCGCATCGCCGACGGCACCCCCGCGGAGGTGCAGCGCGACCCCCACGTGCTCCGGGCGTACCTGGGCGACCTTCCGGGGGTGACCACATGAACGAGTTCCTCGGATTCCTCGTCAACGGGCTGTCCCTGGGCGCCATCTACGCGCTCATCGCGCTCGGCTTCGTGATGATCTTCAAGGCGACCTCGGTCATGAACTTCGCGCACGGCTCGATCGTCCTGCTGGGCGCCTACGTGGTCGGGCGCACCCACGATGAGGTCGGCTTCTGGTGGGCGGCCCTGCTCGGCATCCTCGCCGCCGCGGCCGCCGCGGCGCTCGTCGACCTGATCGTGCTGCGTCACGCGAGGGGAGCGGACCTGGGCACCCTCGCGATCCTGACCATCGGCGTCGACACGCTCCTGAGCACCGAACTCACCCGCGAGATGGGCACCGCCATCCTGGACGCGGGTGCGCCCTGGGGTACGTCGACGGTCCACCTCGGCGGTACGAGCGTCCCGTTGTCGCGCCTGGTGGCCGCACTCGTGGCCGTCGTCGTGGTCGCCGTGTTGTGGGCGGTCTTCCGGTTCACCCACTGGGGCGTCCGCATGCGGGCCGCCGCCGAGGACGGCACCACCGCCGCCCTCATGGGCATCCGGCTCGGCCGCGTCGCCGCCGGCGCGTGGGCGATCGCCGGCGTCCTGGCCGCGCTGGCCGGCGTGTTCCTCACCTCCTTCCCGTCCCCCGGCATCAGCCCGGCCGCGGGCGTGACCGCCCTGGCCGCCGTTCCGGCCTGGGTGCTGGGCGGGTTCGACTCCTTCCCCGGCGCCGTGGTGGGCGGTCTGGTCATCGGGGTCGTCACCGCCCTGTCCGCCGGCTACCAGGAGCACCTGCTGTTCCTGGGCCGGGACCTGGCCCAGGTGGCGCCGTACGCCGTCATGTTCCTGGTCCTGCTCGTCCGGCCGTCCGGACTGTTCGGCAGCAAGGAATTCGCCCGTGTCTAGCGGAACACTGATCCGGTCCGTCCGGCGATCCGTCCGGCCTCTCGTCCTGGTCGCGGGGGTGCTCCTCGCCCTGGCCGCCCCCCTCTCCCTGAACGGCTTCTGGCTGCAGTCCGGCCTGTTCGCCATGGCGGCCGCCGTCAGCGCGATCGGACTGACGCTGCTCGTCGGACGGGCGGGACAACTCTCCCTGGGACACGCGTTCTTCGTCGCCGTCGGCGCCTACGGCTACTGCTACCTGGCAGGGACGTCGTCCGCGGACGGGGTGCGGGGACTCGGACTGCCCCCACTGCTGGCCGCGTTCGGCGCCGTGGTGGCGGCGGGCACGGCCGGCGCGCTGTTCAGCCCGATCTCCGGCAGGCTCCGCGGCATCTACCTCGGTCTCGCCTCCCTGGGACTGGTGTTCCTGGGCCAGCACATCCTGAAGAACGCGATCCCGCTGACCGGCGGCTTCAACGGCCGCGACGCCGCCCCGCTCGACCTGTTCGGATTCAGCTTCTCCGACAGCGATCCCGCCGGCTTCCTCGTCCTCGGTGTTCCCTACGGCCAGCTCGAACGGCTGTGGTACGTCGGTCTGGTGTGCGCCGCGCTGGCCTGGTGGTCCGCGCGCAACCTCCTGCGGAGCCGGCCGGGACGAGCGCTGGCCACCGTGCGCGACAGCGAGGTCGCGGCGGGCGCGATGGGCATCGACGTCGTCCGGTACAAGGCCGCCGCCTTCGTCCTCTCCTCGATGTACGCCGGGCTGGGCGGCGTCCTCACGGCCCTGGCGTTCGGCCGGATCGTCCCCGACAGCTTCGGCCTGAGCGCCTCGGTGGCGTTCCTGGTGATGATCGTCATCGGCGGCATCGGTTCCGTCGGCGGAGCGGTCGGCGGAGCCTTCTTCGTCACCCTGCTGCCGCTGGTCCTCGACCACTACAGCGGCCGGCTCCCCTTCCTGTCCCCGCCCGGGTCGGAAGGCCTCGACGCCGCCGGCCTGAGCGAGTTCGTCTACGGCCTCGCGATCGTGCTGGTCCTCCTCTTCGCCCACGGCGGCCTGGCCGGATTCCTCCGCCGGGCGGCCACCGCGCTGCGGCGCACCCCGGGCCGTGACACGGACCGTCCTTCCGACGACGAACGAGCGCCCCTGCGATCCCACACAGCGAAGGAGCCGGCCTCATGAGCAGAGCACCGACGACAGGCCGATACGTGGCCCTGGCCCTGACCCTGGCCGTGGCCGTGATGTCGACCGCGTGCGGAAAGGGCCAGGACGCGGAGTCGGGCGACCGGGCGCCCGGCGTCACGAAGGACACCATCACCCTGGGCGCCCTGGTCGACCTCACCGCCGTCTTCGCGGCCGACAGCAAGACGGTCGTCCAGGGAGCGAAGCTGTACTGGGACACGGTGAACAAGAACGGCGGTGTCTGCGGCCGCCGGATCGAGGTCGATGTCGCCAACCACGGATACGACCCCCAGAAGGCCGTCTCCCTGTACCGCGACATGTCCACCAAGGTGCTCGCCATGTCGCCCGTGCTCGGCTCTCCGATCGTCACGGCGCTCAAGCCCTCCTTCGACCGCGACAAGATGCTGGTGAGCGCCGCGACGTGGACCTCGCAGGTGCTTCCCGACCCCAACTTCCAGATCGCCGGGGCGACGTACGACCTCGAAACCGTCAACGCCGTCGACTGGCTCACCCGCGAGAAGGGGCTGAAGCGCGGCGACGCGCTCGGCATCGTGTACTTCGAGGGCGACTACGGGGGCAACTCGCTGAAGGGGGCGAAGCACGCGGCCGGCGAGCTGGGCCTCAAGCTCTCCGAGCACCGGATCCAGCCGACCGACACGGATCTGTCGACGCAGGTGAACGCGATGAAGACGGCCGGGGTGAAGGCGATCGTCGTCGCCGCGGCATCGCCGCAGGTCGCCTCGGTCACCACCGTGGCCTCCTCGATCGGCCTCGACGTGCCCGTCGTGGGCAACACCCCTTCCTTCTCACCGAAGTTGCTGACCACACCGGCGGGTCCCGCCCTGACGAAGAACTTCTACACCGCCAGCTCGATCGCACCCGCCCCGTCGGCCACCGGCGACGAGAAGCGGTTCGTGGCGGCCTACCGGGCCGCGCACACCGGCGAACAGCCCACCCAGAACGGCGTGATGTACGCCTACGCCGCGGGCCGGATCATCAACGAGACGCTGAGCAAGGCCTGTGACGACCTGACGAGGGAGGGCCTGCAGAAGGCGTTCCGCTCGCTCACGGACCTCGACACCGGAGGGGCCGTGGCAGGGACCCTGGACTACTCGGATCCGAGCGTGCCCCCTTCGCGGCAGGTCTTCATCTCCCGGGCGGCCAAGGACGCCCCCGGCGGTCTGACGGCGGTGGGCGCGCCCTTCGAGTCCGACCTCGCCCGGAGCTACCCCTTCGGCAAGTGAACCCCTTCCCGGCCGGCCGGCTCGCCGAGGCCGGCCGGGACCACCCCTCCGGAAGGAGACGCCGTGCGTGACGCCGGCCTGGGCTCCTGGCCCGAACGGCGCCTGCGCGCCTCTCCCGACAGCGACGCCCTGTACTTCGAGGGAACGACGACCTCCCACGCCGGATTCGCCCACCGGGTACGCCGCGCCGCGGCCGCCCTGGCCGCGCTCGGCGTACGCCGCGGCGACCGCGTCGCCTGGTGCGGAGCCAACCACCCGGCAGCCCTGGAGGTCCTCTACGCCTGCGCCCAGCTCGGCGCGATCTGGGTACCGGTCAACGCCCGGCTCACCGCACCCGAGGCCGCCTACGTCCTGGAGCACTCCGGTGCCACCGTGGTCGTGCACGGGCGCGACCTCGACGGCCTGGTCGGCGCCCTGCGGGACCGGGTGCCTGCGGTGCGCCGATGGGTGGTCGCCGAGCCGCCCGCCGGGGGAAGCTCTGCGTCGCTGCCCTACGAGGACCTCCTCGCCGCCGCCGAACCGGAGCCGCGGGACGAACCCGTGACCCTGGAGGACCCCTGTTTGATCATGTACACCTCCGGTACGACGGGGCGGCCCAAGGGGGCGGTCCTCACCCACGGCAACATGACCTGGAACGCCGTGAACCAGACGCTCGGCATGGATTTCACCGCCGAGGAGCGCACCCTCGCCCTCGCCCCGCTGTTCCACATCGGCGGGCTCAACGGCACGGTCAACCCGACCCTGCTGCGCGGGGGTTGCGCGGTGATCGTGCGGAGGTTCGACCCCGCCGCCACGCTGCGGATCATCCAGGAGCAGCGGATCACCTCGTTCTTCGCCGTCCCCACCATGCTCGACGCGATGGCCCGCGAGCCCGGCTTCCACGACCGGGACCTCTCCGCGCTGCGGACCGTCGGCGCCGCCGGGGCGCCGCTGCCCCTGCCGACGCTGCGGACCTGGCTCGYCCGGGGAGTCACGGTGCAGCAGGCGTACGGCATGACCGAGGCCGCACCCGGATGCACCGTCCTCGCCTCGGCCGACGCCGTCCGCAAGGTCGGCTCGGCCGGCAAACCGCTGTTCTTCACCGACCTGCGCGTGGTGCGCCCGGACGGCACCGACACCGCTGTCGACGAGGTCGGTGAGGTCCTCGTCCAAGGACCCAACGTCATGGCCGGCTACTGGGACGACCCCGACCGGACCGCGGAGGTGCTCGCCGACGGGTGGTACCGCACCGGTGACGCCGGCTCCCTCGACCAGGAGGGCTTCCTGTACCTGAGGGACCGCTACCACGACATGATCATTTCCGGTGGTGAGAACGTCTACCCCGCGGAGGTCGAGTCCGCGCTGCTGGAACTGCCCGAGGTGCAGGAGGCCGCGGTCATCGGCGTCCCGGACACCCGATGGGGCGAGGTGGGCCTTGCCATCGTCGTCGCCACGCCGGGTACCACCGCCGACGGTGAGGCGATCCGGAACGCGTTGCGCGGGCGGCTCGCCGGTTTCAAGATCCCCCGCGTCGTCCGCTTCGCCGACGCACTGCCGAAGACCGCGACCGGAAAGATCCGCAAGCCGGACCTGCGCCGGCTCCACACCTCGCAGGCGACGGCCCGTGACCTCCACGGGGAACGCCCTCGCCGCCCATGAGGACCTGTGCGGCGTGGACGGACGGCCTCCCGGTCAGGCGTAGTGCCGGTACACGGCCTCCGCCGCACAGGCGGGCTTGGCGCTGCCCTCGACCTCGACGGTGAAGGCCAGCCGCATCTGCACCCCGTTGCCCTTGACCTCCTCGACCGAGCCGACCGTGCCGTGCAGGCGGATCCTGGCACCGACCGGCACCGGACTGGGGAAACGCACCTTCTCCAGACCGTAGTTGACGCTCATCGAGACGTCCTGGATCTCCAGCAGGTCACCGAAGAGCGGAATGACGAGGGACAGCGTGAGGTAGCCGTGGGCGATGGGGCCGCCGAACGGCCCCTCCTTCGCGCGTTGGGGGTCGGTGTGGATCCACTGGTGGTCCCCGGTGGCGTCGGCGAAGGTGTTCACCCGCTCCTGCGTGATCTCCAGCCAGTCGGTACGGCCGAGGTCGCGGCCGGCGAGCGCGGTGAGGCCGTCGAGGCCCTGGGCGGTGGTCGTCATGGAACGCTGCCTTTCAGATGGTGGGCCGGGGCGCGTAGGTCTCGCGCACGGCCGGTTTGACGATCTTTCCCGAGGCCGTACGGGGCAGCCCGGGGGCGAGGACGACGGTCTTGGGGATCTTGTACTTGGCGAGCCGGCCGTGCAGGTGCGCGAGGATCTCCGGCCCGTCGGCCCGGGCGTCCGGGGCCAGGACCACGACCGCGTGGCCGACCTCGCCCCACACGGCGTCCGGCACACCGACGACCGCGCACTCGCGGACCGCCGGGTGGCTCAGCAGCGCGTCCTCCACCTCGGCCGGATACACGTTCTCCCCGCCGGAGACGAACATGTCCTTGAGCCGGTCGACGATGTAGGCGTACCCGTCGTCGTCCGTCCGGGCGACGTCGCCGGTACGCAGCCAGCCGTCGTCGGTGAAGGCCGCCGCGGTCTCCTCGGGCCGGTTCCAGTAACCGGGCATGACGTTCGGACCCCGCACGAGGACCTCACCGCGTTCACCGGGAAGGGCGTCACGCCCGTCGGGCAGCGTCACCCTGGTGTCGGTGAAGAAGTGCGGCACCCCGGCAGACCCCGCCTTCGCCGAGGACTGCTCCCGGTCGAGGAGGAGCACGCCGGGGGAGGCCTCGGTCATTCCGTACCCCTGGCTGAGCGCGAGGCCCCGTGCGCGATAGGTCTCGATGGTGCGGGCCGGCACCGGAGCGCCGCCGCAGTTCAGGGAGCGCAGGCTGGACAGGTCGGCCTGTGCCCAGCGCGGCTGCGCGGCCATCGCGTCGTACATGGTGGGGACGCCGAACATGTAGGTCACCCGCCGGCGCTCGACGACGTCCAGGACGTGTGCCGGGTCGAAGCTCTCCAGCAGGATCACCCGGCCGCCCTTGAGGAGGGTCGGCAGGCAGGTCATGCCCAGTCCGGCGGTGTGGAAGAGCGGCGCGACGACCAGCGTCACCTCGTCGCCGGACAGCTCGGTGTCGATCAGGACGTTGAGGCTGTTCCAGGTGAGGTTGGCGTGGGTGAGCACGGCTCCCTTGGGGCGTCCCGTCGTCCCGGAGGTGTACATGATGATGCAGGGATCGTCCGGCCCGACGGGCTCGTCCAGCGGCCCGGTGCCCCCGCCGGCGAGAAGCCGCTCGTAGCCGAGAGCTCCCTGTGCGGCCGCGCCGAGGGTGACGCGGTGCCGGACCACTCCACTGCTCGCCGACGCCTCGGCCGCGGGTGCGCCGTGCCCGGCGTCGTGCACCAGGACGGTGCTGCCCGAGTCGGCGAGGCCGTACGCGAGTTCGGGGGCGGTCAGCCGGGTGTTGAGCGGCACGAACACCGCGCCGAGCACTCCGGCCGCGAACAGCGTCTCCAGGAACGCGGGATGGTTGGGGCCGAGGTAGGCGACCCGGTCCCCGCGGCCCACCCCGAGGGAGCGCAGGGCGTGGGCCAGCCGCAGGACCCGTTCGGACAGCTCCCGGTAGGTCAGTTCCGTGTCCCGGTGGACGAGTGCCGTGCGCCCGGGTGTTCTGCGGGACCGGCGCGCGGGCCAGGAACCGATGCCTTGGTTCAGCACGGTGTCCTCCTTCAGTCCTCGACCAGACCGAGCAGCCGGGCGGCGTTCTCCTTGAGGATCTTCGGCCGCACCTCCGGCTTGATGTCGAGCTTCCCGAAGTCGGCGAGCCACCGGTCGGGGGTGATGACCGGGTAGTCGGAGCCGAAGAGGACCTTGTCCTGCAGCAGCGAGTTGGCGTAGCGCACGAGCTGCGGCGGGAAGTACTTCGGCGACCAGCCCGACAGGTCGATGTACACGTACGGCTTGTGGGTGGCGACGGCGAGCGCCTCGTCCTGCCAGGGGAAGGAGGGGTGCGCCAGGATGATCCGCAGCTCGGGGAAATCCACGGCCACGTCGTCGACGAGCATGGGATTGGAGTACTTCAGCCGGATGCCGCCGCCCCCGGGCAGACCGGCGCCGATGCCGGTCTGCCCGGTGTGGAAGAGCGCGGGCACGCCGAGCTCCTCGATCGCCTCGTAGAGCGGGTACGCCAGCCGGTCGTCGGGGGAGAACGCCTGGATGCTCGGGTGGAACTTGAAGCCGCGCACCCCGTACTCCTCGACCAGGCGGCGGGCCTCCCGTACCCCCGCCCGGCCCTTGTGCGGGTCGATGCTTGCGAAGGGGATGAGCACGTCGCCGTGGGCGGCGCAGTTCTCGGCCACCTCCTCGTTGGCGATGCGGGGGTGGCCGGTCGCGTGCTCGGCGTCCACGGTGAACACCACCGCGGCCATGCGGCGTTCCCGGTAGTACGCGGCCATCTCGTCGATGGACGGCTGCCGGTGGCCGTGCGCCTTGAAGTGGTCCTCGGAGGCGCCGAGGAGTTCCGGGCTCAGCGCGCCGTGACCGCTCCTGGAGATCTCGGCGTGGGTGTGCACGTCGATGGCGGTCAGGTGGGTGACGTCGATCGCCTGGTCACCCATCTCAGGCCTCCGGGGCCTTCGGCGCGGGGATGCCGTACGTCTCGGGCTCGGCGCCCACCGTCTCGTGCCACCGCTCGGCGATCGCGTCGGCGCTCCAGCCGCCCTCGCGGAAGACGACCGCCTTCTCCGACGGGTGGGACCACAGCGCGAGGCGGTCGCCGCCGATACCGATGGCCTGACCGGTGACGTCCTTGGAGCTGTCGGAGGCGAGGAAGGTGATGAGGCCCGCCACGTCCTCCACGGTGCCGAGGCCCTCGTCCCTGCGCAGCCATCCGGGAAGCGGCGCCCCCGTGCGCTCGGCCTCCTCGATGACCGGCGCGAAGGCCGGGATGGTCCTGGTCATCTCGGTGGCCGCGACGGGGACGACCGCGTTGACGGTGATGCCCGCCCGGGCCAGCTCCATGGCCCAGGTGCGGGCCATGGCCACGATGCCGGCCTTGGCGGCGGCGTAGTTGGTCTGGCCGAAGTTGCCGCGCTGGCCGGCGGGGGAGGAGATCAGCACGATGCGGCCGCCCTCGCCCTGTTCGCGCATCCGGACCGCGGCCGCGCGGGCGCAGGTGAAGGTGCCGCGCAGGTGGACCTCGACCACGGCGTCGAAGTCGTCGTCGGTCATCTTCCACAGCACCCGGTCCCGCAGGATGCCGGCGTTGGTGACGAGGACGTCCAGCCGCCCGAACTCCCGTACCGCGGTGTCGGTCAGCAGTTCGGCGGCCGCGCTGTCGCCCACCGCGGCCACCGCGCCGACCGCTTCGCCGCCGGCCGAGGTGATCGAGGCGACCGCGGCGTCCACCGCTTCCGCGTCCACGTCGTTGACGACGACGCGGGCTCCGGCCGCGGCGAGGGCGCGGGCGTACGCCAGCCCCAGCCCGCGTCCGCTTCCGGTGACGACGGCGACTTTGCCGTGCAGGTCCATGACTGCGCCTCTTCCTGTTGCGGGTGACGGCGGGTGGTCCGGAGGTGAGCGACCGGAGGTGAGCCACCGGAAGAAATTGACAGGAATCCTGTCGGTCGGATCCAGTGTTCTCATTCATCAGGATTCCTGTCAATGGCTTAGGGTGGCCGTGGTGACGGGCCGGACGGCTGCCAGGGGAGGAACGGCATGACGGAGACGACGCACCCCGCGGCCGCGGACGGGACCACGGGCGGGGCCGCTGACGGGGCGGAGGCGGGACCCTCCCTGCTCTACCTGCTCAAGCGGACCGAACTCGTCGTGCGGGCCAGGCTGGAGGAACTCCTCAAGCCCGCCGGGGTCACCGCTCTGCAGTACACCGCGCTGACCGTGCTCGAACGCCACGACGGCATCTCCGCCGCGCAGCTCGCCCGGGACTCCTTCGTCACCGCGCAGTCGATGGCCGACATGGTCCGCGCGCTGGAGAGCAGGGACCTCGTCCGGCGCGAACCGCATCCCCGCAACCGGCGGGAAAAGGMCATCAGGCTCACCGCCCCCGGGCGCCGACTGCTGGCGGAGCACGCCGAACCGGCCCGGCGCCTGGAGGAGCGCATGGTGCGGGAACTGGACCCCGCCGGTGTCGCGGCCTTCCGCAACGCCCTCAAGAGCGCGCACCGGTCCCTGTCCTGACGCGCTCCCGGGGCGCTCACGGCTCCGAGCGGGTCGCCTCGTCCAGCCTGCGTGCCTGTGCGGCCTGTTCGAAGGGGGTGTCGCCGTGCGCCCTGCGCTCACCCAGCGACGCGTACAGCGCGGCGACGGCGGCGGAGTCGTGGTGGGACGCCAGTTCGGCCAGGTCGGGGGAGACCGTGGCGAGGATCTGCCGGAACCGCAGTTCGGCGAGCGGTCCCAGACGGTCGTAGATCTGGACGAAGATCCGCTGGGCGCGGGGCCGTTCCCACTCGTCCGGCAGCAGGGCGGCCGGCAGGTCCGGGTCGCTCTCCGGGAAACTGCGCCAGGCGACCCGCAGTTCGGTGCGGGTGCGCAGCGCTTCCGCCGGACCGACGCGGCCCGCGTCGAGGTGTTCGAGCACCGGGGCGTACCGGTCGATGAAGGCGCGGTACTCCTTGGTCAGCGCCGTCAGGTCGAACGCGGAGACCGGATCGCCCTGTGCGGTGCCGCCCGGGACGGTGGTGCAGCGCAGTACGGTCGCGGTGGCTATGCCGAGTTCCCGCTGCAGTTCCTGCGCCTGTGCGCCGAGGTCGCGCGGGGAGACCCACACGCCGTCGTAGAGGGCGGCGAAGCCGAGCACGCGCAGCCGTGAGCGCAGCGTGGTGCGCAGGCTGCGGGCCTGCTCCGGGACGGAGAACGCCACCACCGTCCACCGGCCGTCCCACTCCGGCGCGGTGGTGCCGAACGTCAGCATCCGGTGCGTGCGCTCGACGATCACCTCCGAGGTGCGGGGCGGGATGCCGTACGCCGTCGTGCGTCCGCTGCGCGAGGTGTCCAGCAGGCCGCGTGCCGCGAGCCGGCGCATCGCCGCCCGCGCGCCGTCCGAGGTGACGTCGAAGTCGGCGAGCAGTCTCACCAGTGCGGTGGCGGGGATGTGTTCGTCCCGCCAGTACCAGAAGTCGCCCAGCAGGGAGGTGAGCAGGAGCTGGGGTTCCGCCCCGGTCTGCGCCCGGGGCAGTCCGGCCCCGTGCAGGTCCTTCCCCATGGCACCTCGGTTCCTCGCCGGCCTTCGCGTCGCACCGAAGTATGGCACGACCCTTGTCATAGGCGACACCTCGTGCGACGCTCGGCACCGATACCGACAATGACGCGGATCTCACTTCATGCAAGGGAACACCTTCATGTCTGACTCTCGATCCCACCGACCATGGCGAACACATGGCCCGCTCCCCGTCGCGATCCTGTGCGTACTGGCTCTCGCGGGCTGCGGTGCGTCGCAGGAGGAGGACGCGGCCTCGCCGTCCCTCGACGTGGTACCCGCACTGCACGACGCGCTGCCCCGGTCCGTCCAGGACTCCGGAGTGCTGCGCTTCGCGGGCGACTCCCACCCGCCCTTCCGCTCGGTGGCCGCCGACGGCTCCGTGACCGGCATCGACGCCGACCTCCAGAAGGCCCTCGGCCGGGTGCTCGGCGTACGCACCGAGATCAAGATCGTGAACAACCTCCCCGCGGCGCTGCAGGGCATGCTCAGCGGGCGCTACGAGGCGTTCAACGGCCCCGTCCAGGCCACCGCCGAACGGGAGCGCCAGTTCGACACCATCACCTGGATGACCAGCCGCACCGCCTACGTCCTGCCGAAGTCGTCGAAGGCCGGTGTCTCCTCGGCCGACGACCTCTGCGGCAGGAAGGTCGCCGTGGTCAAGTCCAGCGTCGTGGAGGGCCAGCTCAAGAAGCTGTCCGCGTACTGCACCGGGAAGGGCGACAGGGCCACGACGGCGATCGGCCTGGACGACACCAACGCCACCCTGCTCGCCGCGCGGTCCGGCCGGGCCGACGCCGCCGGAATGACCCAGGCCGCCGCCATCGACGTCACAGGCGCCCAGAAGGACACATACACCTACGTCACGCAGACCGAGCAGCAGGGCGCCACCACCGACAACCTCGCCCTGCTCGTCCCCAAGGACGGCGGACTCGGCCCCGTGGTCCACAAGGCCTTCCAGGAACTCGTCGACAACGGCGAGTACCGGCGCGTGATGAAGCACTGGGGACTCACCGACGTGATGGTCGACGAGCCCGTGCTCAACATCGCCGGCGAAGAGGGCTGAACCGTGCCCGGATCCCCGGTCCTGACCGACCGTCCCGCCGGCACCTGGACCGACGACGTCGCCCGCTCCAGGCGGCGCGTACGGCCGTGGCGGGTGGTGGCCGGCGCGCTCCTGGCCCTCGCCGCCTTCCTGCTCGGGCACTTCCTCGTGACCAACGAACGCCTCGAATGGGACGTCGTCGGCGACTACCTCTTCGACCCCTCGGTCCTCTCCGGCCTCGGCACCACCGTCTGGCTCGCCCTCGCGGCCACCGCCATCGGCGCCGTCGTCGGAGCGCTGCTCGCCGCCGCCCAGCTCTCGGACTTCGCGCCGGTGCGCTGGGCCGCCACCCTCTACATCGGTGTCTTCCGCGGCATCCCGCCGCTGGTGCAGCTCATCTTCTGGTTCAACCTGGCCTATCTGCTGCCGCGCATCTCCCTCGGCGTCCCCTTCGGCCCGGAGTTCGCCTCCTGGGACGCCAACGACGTGATCACCCCCGTGACGGCCGCGGTGATCGGCCTGTCCCTGGTGGAGTCGGCGTACATGGCCGAGATCATCCGCGGCGGCCTGCTGGGCGTGGAACAGGGCCAGCGCGACGCCGCCCGCGCCATGGGTCTGACCCCCGCACAGACCTTCTTCCGCGTCGTGCTGCCGCAGGCCATGCGCGTCATCATCCCGCCGGGCGGCAGTCAGTTCATCAGCGTCCTCAAGGGCACCGCACTGGTGTCGGTGATCGCCATGGCCGACCTGCTCCACTCGGTCCAGGTCATCTACAACCGCACCTACGAGATCGTCCCGCTGCTCATCGTGGCCTGCCTCTGGTACCTCGCCGTGGTCACCCTGTTCACCTTCGGACAGCGCCGGCTGGAACGGCACTTCTCCCGCGGCCACACCCCCGCAGCCCACGTCCGCCGCCCCAAACACATCCCTGACGGCAAGCACACCCCCGACGGCAAACACATCCCCGACGGAGCGACCGCATGACCGGTGAACCCGCCCTGCGCGTACGGGGCGTACACAAGGACTTCGGCGGCCGCGCCGCACTCGACGGCATCGACCTCGACGTCTTCGAAGGAGAGGTCGTCACCGTCATCGGCCCCTCCGGCTCGGGCAAGTCGACCCTGATCCGCTGTGTGCACCAGCTGGAGACCATCGACTCCGGCGCCGTCTACCTGGACGGCGAACTGCTCGGCCACGAACGGCACCGCGGCGGCCTGCGCCCGCTGAACGCCCGCCGCGTCGCCGCCCAGCGCAGCCGGATGAGCATGGTCTTCCAGCAGTTCCACCTCATCCCCCACTTCACGGTGCTGCGCAACATCACCGAGGCGCCGGTACGGGTCCACGGTCGGCCCCGCGCCGACGCCGAGGCCGAAGCACGCCAACTGCTGGAACGGGTCGGCCTCGGCGACCGTGCCGAGCACTACCCGCGCCAGCTCTCCGGCGGCCAGCAGCAACGCGTCGCCATCGCCCGGGCCGTCGCCGCACACCCGCGCGTCATGCTCTTCGACGAACCCACCAGCGCCCTCGACCCGGAACTGGTCGACGAGGTCCTCGCCGTGATGCGGCAGCTCGCCGCCGAGGGCATGACCATGGTCGTCGTCACCCACGAGATCGACTTCGCCCGCGAGGTCGCCGACCGCTGCGTCTTCATGGAGGCCGGCCGCATCGTGGAGAGCGGCGCGCCCGACGAGATGCTCACCGCCCCGCGCACGGCACGCCTGCGCKCCTTCCTCGCCCGGCACCGCGAAGCGCAGCGGCATGGGACCCCGCCCCGCGACAGCCTCCCCACCGCACAGGAGACCGTCTCTTGATCACCGTAGCCTCGGTCGGGGACCTCATCCTCGACGAACCCGACCCCGCCTCCTACCTGGCGCCCGCCGCGGCCCTGCTGAAGGCCGCCGACGTCACCGTCGGCCACGTCGAGGTACCCCACTCGACCACCACCGTCCGGCAGAGCACCGACGTCCCCGCGCCCCCGGCCGACCCTGCGGCACTGACCGCGCTCGCCGACGCCGGCTTCGACGTCGTCACCCTCGCCGGCAACCACATCCACGACGCCGGCTCCGAGGGCGTCGCCGACACCGTCGCCCACGCCCGCGCCGCCGGACTGGTCCCCGTCGGCGCCGGCGCGAACCTGGCCGAGGCCAGGACCCCCGCCGTCGTCGAGCGCGGTGGCCTGCGCGTCGGCGTCCTCTCCTACAACTGCGTGGGCCCGCGCGAGTCCTGGGCCACCTCGGGCAAGGCGGGCTGCGCCTACGTCCACGTCCTGACCCACTACGAACTCGACCACGCCAGCCCCGGCGGCCCGCCGAGGATCTACACCTTCGCCGACCCCGAGAGCCTCGCCGTCCTCGAAGCGGACGTGGCCCGGCTGCGCGAGCAGGCCGACGTCGTCCTCGTCGGACTCCACAAGGGCGTCGGGCACACCCCGGCGGCCGTCGCGATGTACGAGTCACCGGTGGCCCGCGCCGCCATCGACGCCGGCGCCGACGCCGTCTTCGGGCACCACGCCCACATCATGCGGGGCATCGAGACCTACCGCGGCCGGCCCATCTTCCACGGCCTCGGCAACTTCGTCACCGTCACCCGCGCCCTGACCCCCGACGCAAGCAGCCGCTCCAGCGCCGAACTGACCGCCTGGGCGCACCGCCGCAAGGAGCTGTACGGCTTCGCCCCCGGCCCGGACATGCCCGCCTACCCCTTCCACCCCGAGAGCCGCAACACCGCGATCGCCGTGTGCCGCTTCGACGGCGAGGGCCTGGTCGAGGCCGGCTTCGAACCCTGCTGGATCGACGACCGGGGACGCCCGGTGCCCTGCGGCGACACCGAGGAGGGCGGGCGCGTCGCCGACTACATCGAGGACATCACCCGCCGGGCGGGCCTCAACGGCCGGTTCGTCCGCAAGGACGGCCGCGTACTGATCCAGCTCACCACCGAAAGGGCATCATGAGCGACCAGCCACTCGCCGGGCGTACCGTCGTCGACCTGACGACCGCGCTCGCCGGTCCCTACGCGACCCTGCTCCTCGCGGGACTCGGCGCCACGGTCATCAAGGTGGAGAACCCGGCGACCGGCGGCGACTCCTCGCGCAACAACGCCCCCTACGCGGGCGGCGACGGGCTCTCCCTGTCCCGGCAGGGACCCGACGACATGTCCGTCTCCATGCTCGCCCGGGGCCGCAACAAGCTCAGCGTCACCCTCAACCTCAAGGACGAGCGCTCCCACCGGGTCTTCGCCGACCTGGTGCGCGACGCCGACATCCTGGTGGAGAACTACAGCCCCGGCGTCACCGGCCGTCTCGGCATCGACTACGCCGCCGTCCACGCACTCAACCCGCGGCTGGTCTACACCTCGATCACCGGGTTCGGCAGCCAGGGCGGCCCCGGCTCCGGCAAGGCGATGGACTCCATCATCCAGGCGCTGTCCGGCGTCATGCTCACCGCCGGCGAACCCGACGAGGGACCGGTCCGCTTCGGCCTGCCCGTCGGCGACATGCTCGCCCCGCTCTTCGCCGTCGTCGGCACCCTCTCCGCGCTCATGCAGGCCGACCAGAGCGGCGAGGGCCAGCACGTCGACGTCTCCATGCTGGGCGCGCTCACCTCCCTGGTGGCGTGCGAACCCTTCGACGCCTTCGCCGCGGTCGGCATGGAGCAGCGCACCGGCGCGATGGTGCCCCGCCTCGCGCCCTTCGGCATCCTGCCCACCGCCGACGGACACCTCGCCCTGTCCGCGCCCACCGACGCCTTCGCCCATGGAGTGCTCCGGGCCATCGGCCGCCCGGACCTGACCGAGGACACCCGCTTCCACACCCGCGACCAGCGGGTCCGCAACGCCGACGAGATCCACGCCCTCATACGGGAGTGGACGAGCGCGCGCACCACCGAGGAGGCGCTGCGCCTGTTCACCGCCGAAGGCGTGCCCGCGGCCGAGGTGCGCGACCCCCGCGACGCCGTGCGCGACCCCCTGGTGCGGGCGCGCGAAGAGGTCGTGCCGGTGATCCACCCCGTCCACGGCACGGTCGAGGGCCTGGCCACCACCGGCATCCCCATCCGGTTCTCCGCCGCCCGGGCCGGGTTCGACCGGCCCGCCCCCGCCCTCGGCGAGCACAACGACGAGGTCTACCGGAACAAGCTCGGCTACAGCGCGGACGACATCGCCGAACTCGCCGCCGCATCGGTGATCTGAACCGCGCCGCACCTCGCGCCGCACCTCGCGCCGTACCTGGCGCCGCACCCTGCACCACCTGGAGGAACAGCCATGTCAGCTGCCCTGGCGCAGCTCGTCTCCCACGGCAGCGCCCGCACCGCCGGTGGGCGCCCGCACCACCGCGGCCCGGTGATCGGGTACGTCGGCGCCGACGTACCCGTGGAGTACCTCACCGCCGCCGGACTGCTGCCCCTGCGACTGTCCGGCGACCCGCACGTGCCGAGCACGGCCGGCGACCGCTACCTCGGCACCGGCCTCGACCCCGCCGCCCGCTCGGTCCTCACCCGCCTCCTCGACGCCGGCTACGGACCACTGGACGGCATCGTCGTCTCCCGGGACTGCGAGGCGTCCACCCGCCTGTTCTACGCGCTGCGCGAGCTGCGCCGCGTCGAGCCGGCCCTGGCGCTCCCGCCGGTCCACCTCGTCGACGTCCTGCACCTGCCGCACCGCACCACCACCCGCTACGTCCGCGCCAAGTTCGCCCAGTTCCGGGCCGTCGCCGAGACCTGGGCCGGACGCGCGATCGACGACACCGCGCTCACGGAGGCGATCACCGCCCACGACCGGCTCAGGCAGCRCCTCGCGCGGGTCGCCGGTCTGCGCCGCAGCCGCCCCGCCCGCCTCACCGGCACCCAGGCGCTGACCGTCGTCGCCGCGACGACGACGCTTCCGGTCGGCCTCGCCTGCGGGCTGCTGGAACAACTGCTGGCCGAGGCCGACGAGTTGCCCGAGTACGAGGGGACGCGGGTGTTCCTCACCGGAAGCCCGCACGACACCGCCCACGTCTACCGCGCGCTGGAGGAGCTGGGCTTCCTGGTCGTCGGCGAGGACCACGACCGGGGCGACCTGCTGTACCGGCGCCGCACCGGCGTCCCCACCGAGGCGGCGCTCGCCGAGCGCTACCAGCACAACGGGCCCGCCGCGCCGCGCGCCGCGATCCGCACCCGCGCCGAGCACACCCGCCGCGAGGCCGCGGCCTGCGGCGCCGAGGTCCTCGTCGGCTACGCCCGGGTACGCGACGACGCACCGCCCTGGGACTACGCGGCCCAGCAGGCCGCGACCGGCCTGCCGTCCGTCCTGCTCTCCCGGCAGCCCTACGGCGGACTCGACCACGAGGCCGTCGAGACCCTCGCGGCGCTGCGGTCGCGTACGCACGCGCAGGCCGTCCGATGAGCGCCCGCCTGAACTCGGCGTCCGCGGCGACCACGTACCAGCGCGAGTGGTTCGCCTCCCTGCGCCGGGAAGTGGCCGACGGCGCGCCGCTCGCGCTGGTCAACGCCGACGCCCCGCAGGAGATCTTCCGCACCATGGGCATCCCGTACGTCGTCAACCAGTGGTGGTCCTCGGTCGTCACGGCCAAGCGGCGCGCCCAGGACTACCTCGGTCTGCTGCGCGCACGCGGCCTGCCCGACGACAGCGAGCAGTACAGCTCGATCCCGTTGGCCTCGGTCTTCGACCCGGACCCGGCGAACGCGCCCTGGGGCGGGCTGCCCCGGCCGTCGATCGTGCTCGCGGAGACCACCGGCGACACCTCGCGGAAGGTCTTCGACATCTGGGACGACCAGCCCGGCGTCTCCTTCTACCCGCTGGAGAGCGCCGCCGAGAACGACGTCCCGGTCCGCTGGTGGGAGCTGATGCCGCGCAACTGGGAGCAGGCCGTCGGCAGCGACCGCCTCGACCTCATGACCGGCGAACTCGAAGGGCTCGTCCGCTTCCTGGAGCAGACCACCGGCCGTACCTTCTCCGAGACGCGCTTCGCCGAGGTCATGGACCTCGTCAACGAGCAGCAGGAGTGGAACCGCCGCACCCGCGACCTGATCGCCCGGGCCCGCCCCTGCCCGCTGCCCGTCAACGACTCCATCCCCAGCGTGATGATCCCGCAGTGGCACCGGGGCACCGTCTGGGCCCGCGACGCCGCCCGCGCCTTCCACGACGAGGTGGCCGAGCGGGTGACCGCCGGCGCCGCGGTGTGCCCCGCCGAGCGGACCCGCCTGATGTGGATCGGCCGCGGCCTCTGGTTCGACCTCGACTTCTACCGGCGCTTCGAGGACAGCCACGGCGCGGTGTTCGTCTGGTCGATGTACCTGGCCATCGCCGCCGACGGCTACCTGCGCTACGGCGACGACCCGCTGCGCGCCCTGGCCGCCCGCTTCGCCGCCTTCTCCGACCAGCTCTACACCCCGCCCTGGTCGGCCGAGTGGTACGTCAAGGAGGCCCGGACCCACGGGGTCGACGGCGTCGTCCACCTCGTCTCCGACGACGCGCGCGGCAGCTACTTCACCACCCGCGCGCTGGAAGCGGCCGGCATCCCCGTCCTGGAACTGCACGCCGACAACGTCGACGCGCGCGACGCAGGACCCGACATCCTCACCCGCACCGTGGGCGACTGGCTCGACCGGCGTGTCCGCCCGGGCGGCTGACGCGGTGCCGTCGATGCCGGCGGTGCTTTCCGGCGCCCTGGCCGCCCTCTTCGTCGGCTCCCTGACCAACACGATCGTCGGCATCGCCCTGCCGACGATCGCCGGTGAGCTGGGCGGCCAGGACCAGGTGCCGTGGGTGGCGAGCGCCGCGCTGCTCACCATGACCGTGGCGACCCCGCTGTGGGGGAAGGCCGCCGACCGGCGCGGGCCGAGGGACCTGCTCCTCGCCGCGCTGGGGGTGTTCGTCGCCGGGTCCCTGCTGGCCGGGTGCGCACCCGCGATGGGCCTCCTGCTGGCGGGCCGCGCCGTGCAGGGCGCCGGGGCCGGCGGCATCCTCGCCCTCACCAATGCCCTCGTCGCCGGACTGGTCCCGGCACGCGAACGGGGCCTGTACACCGGCTGGTTCGGGGTGTCCTTCGGCACCGCCTCGGTGGCGGGACCGCTCGTCGGAGGCCTGCTGGTGGGGGCGCCCGGACCCGGCTGGCGCTGGTGCTTCCTCGGCGTGATCCCCGTGGCCCTGGCCGCGGCGGTCCTCGTCCGCCTCGCACCGCGGAGCGTCCCCGCCGCGCCCCGCGGGGACGTCGACCTGCTCGGCGGCGCCCTGCTCACGGCGGGTGCCTCCGGCGCCGTCGTCCTGCTGTCGGCGGGCCCTCGTCCGCCTCGCACCGCGGAGCGTCCCCGCCGCGCCCCGCGGGGACGTCGACCTGCTCGGCGGCGCCCTGCTCACGGCGGGTGCCTCCGGCGCCGTCGTCCTGCTGTCGGCGGGCCCGACGGCGTTCTGCGCGACCAGCACCAGCACCTGCTGGGTCAGTCCGGTGCCGGCGCCGAGGACGGCCATCGCGCCGGCGAGCCACCATCCCGGGGTGTCCGGCGCGAGGGGTGACAGCAGCACGGCGCCGGCCGTCACCAGGGCGCAGCCGACGACCGGGAACACCTTCCAGCGGCCGGTGCGGCTGATCAGCCGGCCGGACACGGCGGAGGCGACGATCATCGTGCCGACCTGCGGACAGCCGGTGCCGGCGGCACGGTTGCACCGGCCGGGGGGTCCGGCGCCGTACGGGTGGGACATGCGGAGACCATGGGGTCGTCCGCCCCACCGGGATCCGGACCCCCAGATCGCGGCGCGCCCGCCGCGTGTCCGTAGCAGGACGCATTCACGCAGGGAGACTTCTCATGACCGACAGGCCCTTGACGCTCATGGCCGTGCACGCCCACCCCGACGACGAGGCCACCAGCACCGGAGGGGTCCTGGCGCGGTATGCGGCGGAAGGCTTCCGCACGGTGCTCGTGACGTGTACCGACGGCGGGTGCGGGGACGGGCCGGGGGGCGTGAAGCCGGGCGATCCCGGGCACGATCCGGCGGCGGTGGCCGCGATGCGCCGGGCGGAGCTGGAGGCGAGCTGCGAGGTCTTGAAGATCAGCGATCTGGAGACGCTCGGCTACGCCGACTCCGGGATGATGCGCTGGCCGACCAACGAGGCTCCCGGAGCGTTCTGGCAGACCCCCGTGCAGGAGGCCGCGGCCCGGCTGGCGGACCTCATGCGGCACTACCGGCCCGATGTGGTCGTCACCTACGACGAGAACGGCTTCTACGGCCACCCCGACCACATCCAGGCCCACCGCATCACGATGGCGGCGGTGGAGATGACCGACCTGACGCCGAAGGTGTACTGGACCACGATGCCCCGCTCGGGGCTGCGGCGCTTCGGCGAGGCCATGCGCGAGTTCCAGGAGGACGTGCCGGAGCCGGACCCCGCCGAGGCCGCCGCGGTCGCCGAGATGGGCCTTCCCGACGACGAGGTCACCACCTGGGTGGACACCACCGCGTTCAGCGGCCAGAAGTACGACGCGCTGGCCGCGCACGCCAGTCAGGGCGAGAACATCTTCTTCCTCAGGATGGGCAAGGAGCGGTTCGCCGAGCTGATGGGCACGGAGACCTTCCTGCGCGTCCAGGACTCCACCGGCGCGCCCGTACCCGAGAACGACCTCTTCGCCGGACTGCGCTGACCCTGCGCGAACGCCCGGCCCACCCCGCTCACCCCCCTGTTCCTGCTCCTGCCCCCTGTTTCGCTGTCGCCGCGGGCCGGTCAGGCAAGCGGACAGGACAGGGGCAGGACGCGCTCGGACAGCCGGCCGGTGAGGTGCGTGTCGTCGAGGGCGGCCTCGGCGAGCCAGTCCGCCGCGACCAGCTGGTCCACCAGGGGCTGCAGCTCGCCGGGCGCGACAGCGCTGCGGGAGGCGGCGAATCCGGCGCCGGCGCCCTGGCCGTGGGGGCCGATGCGCCCGTCGGAGCCGCACTGCGTGGCCAGCGTCAGGGCGAGCAGCCGGGCGCCCGCGGTGGCCTTGGCCTTGCGGAGCTTCTTGTCCGAGATCACCTTCTGGGCCCATCCGCTGAGCTTGGGACGCGTCTTCCTGCCGAACGTGAAGGGCCCGGCCGCGTCCTGACGGGGCGTGAGGCAGGGCACGGTGACCGGGGTGGCGTTCTCCGGCCGGGAGGCGAGCAGCTCACCGACCGTGCCGGGCAGGACCAGCCAGCCGCAGCCGGTCAGCTGCTCGACGAGGGCTTCCGGTTCGCTCAGCCCCAGGGCGGTGACGTCCTGCCCGACGAGGTTGCCGCTGCCGGTGTGGGCGGTGCGCAGGGTGAGCACCAGCGTGAGCAGGCGGGCCTGGGGGCCGGGCAGCGGGGCGTGGTCGGCGACGTGCGCCAGGACGGTCCGTGCGTGCTCCCACAGCACGTGCCCGGTCAGCAGGCGCGCCACCGCCGCCCGGCCGCCGTCGGGGGTCTGCCCGGTGCGCTGCTGGTGCTGCAGGCGAGCGGCGTCGGCGGCCTGTTCGGCCCGCCGGGCGTCCCGGCGCAGGCAGCCGTCGCCGGTGATCTCGGCCCAGGTGGCGAAGGCGCGCGCCTTGCGGGTGTGGAGGTCGGCGAGGTACGCCAGATCGGGCTCGGTGCGCTGCTGGTAGGCGCGGAACAGGTCGCCGAGCTCGACGAGTTCGTCCCGCAGGGCCAGGGGCCGCAGCTCGTACGGGACGATGCGCTGCGCGATCTTCCCGTGCCGGGGGCGGCGCGGCGCGGGCGCGGAGCGGGGGACCGGCACCTTGCGCGGGCCGGCCGCTTCCTGGGCGGAGTGCGGGGGGT
>NZ_VDFC01000028.1:56800-69277 GCF_008369065.1 Streptomyces apricus
CCTCCACGACCGCGCACACGCGGTCGGCCCGCTCCGGGTGCCGTACGCCCACCCGCCAGGGCCGCCCCGCCACGACCACGTCACCGCCGGCGTTGAGGCAGAACACGCTCACCCCGGCGGCCCGCAGCAGCTCCGCGCCCCGCTGGACGGCCCAGCCCTTGACCACGGCACAGGGATCGAGCCCGCGGCCGGGCAGCCGCACCTGGAACGCGCCCCCGCTCTCGACCCGGTACCGCTCGCACAGCTCCAGGATCTCCACCAGGTCCGGGCTCAGCCCGTCGGCGGGCACCTCGCCCCGGTCGAGCCGGGACACCTCGCTGTCGGGCAGGAAGGGGCTGAACCGCGCGTCGGCCTCGCGCAGCCACGCGAACACCCGGTCGGCCGCAGCCACGGCGTCCGCGTCCGCACCGCGGCCGGCGCCCTCGATCCGCAGGGACACCGGCAGCCCCATGACGTGCTCGACACGGTGCACCACGCCGGCCACCCCGGCCACCCCGGTCGCGGCGGCCGGTCCCGCGGAGGTCCCGCTCCTCGCCACGGCCGTCACCCCCGCGCGTCGATCGCGGCCTGCAGCGACTCCCGGTAGCCGTCGCTGGTGAGGGTCGCGCCGGACACCGTGTCGACGTCGGCGCTCTGCACCTGCAGCGTCTGCGCGACGAGCTTCGGCACGGCCGCCTCGGTCTGCGGGTGGTTCGGCTGCTGGAGCAGCTTCACGGCGGTGATCTCGTCGCCCTCGAAGACCACCTCGACCTGCACGGGCCCCTTCTCGGTGTTCACGGTCGTGCCCCTGACCACCTGGGACGCGCCGCCTCCGGAGGAGGAAGGAGAGGAGGACGAAGAGGAAGGCGCGGACGCGGAGGGTGCCGGGCCGGGCGGGGCGGCCTCGGCGGTGGTCGTCGTGCCGTCCGAGGGGGCGTAACGCCACACCGGGATCAGGCCCGCGACGCTCAGGACCAGGACAGGTAGTGCTCGCTTCACGATGTCTTCCTCATCCCGCCAGGCTGAAGCGCTCGAAGTGGATCTGCGGCTTGGGCACGCCCAGCTCGCGCAGGCTGCCGAGCACGGCGTTCATCATCGGAGGGGGTCCGCACAGGAACACGTCGCGCTCCCCGATGTCCGGCACGAGCCGCGCGAGCTCGTGCGGTGCCAGCTTGTCGGGGTGGACCGGTCCGGAGACCAGGTGCAGGTCGGCGCCCTTGGCCAGGGCCAGCTCCCGCAGCTCCTCGTAGAGGACCGCGTCCCGGTCCGAGCCCACCCGGTAGATGACCACCGCGTGGCCGTGCAGTTCCTCCAGCAGGGCGCGGATCGGGGTGACGCCCACGCCGCCCGCGACGAGCACGGCCCCGGGGCGGGTGCGGTGCATCGTGGTGAAGGCGCCGTAGGGCCCTTCGGCGAAGACCCGCGTGCCCACCTTCAGGTGCCGCAGGGCCGCGGTGCCGTCACCGGCCGCCTTGGCGGTGAGCCGCAGGGTCCGGCCGTCGGGCGCGGCCGACAGGGAGAACGGGTTGGCCTGCCACCAGCGGTCCCTGGTGAGGAAGCGCCACAGGAAGAACTGGCCCGCGCGGGCCGGTATCCGGTCCAGGTCGCGGCCGGTGACGTAGACCGAGACCACGTTGTCGGACTCGGGCACCACGGCCGAGACCCGCAGCCGGTGGCGTGCGTTGCGCCACAGCGGGAGCACGAGCCGGCCCAGCAGCACCGCGCCGAGCGCCACGCCCCAGACCGTGTACCAGTACGTCGTGGCCGCGGAGGACGAGGTGAACGTCGTACCCGCCGCCACCTGGTGCGTGAAGGCCAGCACCACCGCGACGTACGCGTAGAGGTGGATGAAGTGCCAGGTCTCGTACGCGAGCCGGCGGCGGGCGAAGCGGGCCGAGACGCCGCCGATCACGAGGATCAGGACGAGCGCGACGATCGCGCGGAACACGCCCTCGACGGTCTCACCGAGGTCCACCAGCTGGTTCACCGGGTCCAGCGAGGACGACTGCGCGTAGCCGAAGGTGATGAAGACGGCGTGCCCGAGCAGCGTGAACAGCAGGCCGAAGCCGGTCCAGCGGTGCCAGGAGGTGAGCCGGTCCATGCCGATGCGGCGGTCGAACCACGGCAGCCGCGCGATCAGCAGCAGCTGGAAGGCCATCAGGAGCGCGCCGTACAGGCCGGTGAGCCGGCCCAGCACGACGAGGGTGTTCGAGGCGAACCCGGCCTGGACGAAGAACACGGTCACCACGACCACGTTCAGGGCGAGCACGCCGTACAGGCCGGCGCGGGCCACCACCTTGGGGCGCACCGCCGCGGCCGGCGGCGGAACGGTCGTCTGGACAGTCGTCACGGACGGCAACTCCTTGATCGGGTCCTCGGATCCCTGCCGGGATTCCTGGGACTCCGAGCCTGCCTCGCCAACCCTGTCGTTTTCCTGTCGATGAACTTTCAAGTGATTATCGATCCGGCTTCGGCGCGTCCTCGGCCATGACGTGATCAGCCGGGTGCAGCACTATGGGCACGTGGAAAAAGTACGACTTCTCGTCGTGGACGACGATCCGCCCATCGCCGACCTGGTCGCGACGGTCGCCCGCTACGAGGGCTGGGAGGCGGTCACCGCGAACAGCGGCGAGGAGGCGCTGCGCCGCGCCGCCGAGTTCCACCCGGACATCGTGGTGCTCGACCTGATGCTGCCGGGGCTCGACGGCTTCGCCGTGCTCGACCGCCTGCGCCTGTCCGGGACGATGGTGCCGGTGGTGTTCCTGACGGCCCGCGACGGTGTGGCGGACCGGGTGGCGGGGCTCACCCGGGGCGGGGACGACTACCTGGTCAAACCGTTCGCGGTCGAGGAGCTGATGGCCCGGCTGCGGACCGTGCTGCGCCGCAGCGCGGGACCCGGCTTCCAGCGGTCCGTGCTGAGCGTCGCGGACCTGACCATGGACGAGGACACCCGCGAGGTGCGCCGCGGCGGGCGCCTGCTGACGCTCACGCCGACCGAGTACGAGGTGCTGCGCTACCTGATGCGCAAGTCGCCGACCGTGCTGACCAAGGCGCAGATCCTCGACCACGTCTGGGAGTACGGCTTCGGCGGCCGCTCGAACGTGGTGGAGCTGGTCGTCAGCCGGCTGCGCCGCAAGCTCGACGGCGACACCGACGGCGACGGCACCGACGGACCGCAGCTCATCCACACCGTGCGGGGCGTCGGGTACGTGGTCCGGCAGGCGGGCGCGTGAGGGGCCGGCTCCGTGACGCGTACCGCAGGCTCCGGCTCGGCACCCGGCTCGCGCTGGGCATCGGCGTCCTCGCGCTGGTGGTCTTCGCCGCGGTCGGCACCGCGCTGTCGGCGTACATGCGGGACTACCTGGAGCGCCAGCTCAACGACCAGATGAAGCTGGTCCAGGTGACCCAGGCCAAGGACGCACAGGCGCACGGCACGGTGGAGCGCAGGCCCTACTACGGCTGGTTCACGGCCGTGTACGACGTCTCGGGCGACACCGCCGTGCTGCGCAGGCCGAGCGACGTGCCCAGGGACACCGTGCAGTTCACCTCGTTCGCCGAGTCGCTGGCCCGGGCCGGGTCGACGGAGATGTCCCACACCACGCGCATCGAGGACGAGGGCGCGTACCGGCTGCGCGCCTGCAAGATCGGGCCCGGCGTGGTCCTGGTCACCGCGGCGCCCCTGGAGGACATCGAGGAGACCATGGACCAGCTGGTCACGGTCCAGGTGGTCGCGTTCGCCCTGGCGCTGCTGGGGCTCGTGGTGTTCGGGCGCGCGGTGCTGCGGCGTGGTCTGCAGCCGCTCAGCGACATGGCGCACACCGCGCGCGGCATCACCTCGCACGACTTCACCGACTCGGCCCGGCTGCCGGTGCGCGCCGACCGCGGCAACGGCGGCCCGGAGGTCGAGGAGCTGCGCACCGCCTTCAACACCATGCTGGAGCACATCGACGACTCGCTGGCCGTGCGCACCGAGGCCGAGCAGCGGCTGCGCCGCTTCGTCGCGGATGCCTCGCACGAGCTGCGCACGCCCCTGATGTCGGTACGCGGCTACGCGGACCTCTTCCAGTACGCGGCGGCCAACGAGCCGGGCGAGCGGGACCGGCACCTGGCCCGGCTGCGCGCCGAGGCGGCCCGGATGGGCGTGCTCCTCGACGACCTGCTGCTCCTCGCCCGTCTGGACGCCGCCGAGGTGGAGACACCGCTGCGGCTGGAGGACGCGGACCTGACCGGGCTGGTGCGGCAGGCGGGGGACGCGTTCCGGGCGGGCCACCCGGACCATCCGCTGACCGTGACGGCCGGGCCCGGCCCGGTGCGGCTGCGGCTCGACGTGCTGCGCATCCGGCAGGTCCTGGACAACCTCCTCACCAACGCCGCCGTGCACACCCCGCCCGGCACGGAGGTGTCCGTGGAGGTGTCGGCGGCGTCCGGCGCGGCGGTCGTGCGGGTCACCGACACGGGTCCGGGCGTCCCGGCCGCCGACCGGGAGCGCGTCTTCGACCGCTTCTACCGCATCGACAAGGCGCGCAGCCGCGACCGGGGCGGCAGCGGCCTGGGCCTGGCGGTCGCCCGCTCGCTGGTCCGGGCCCACGGAGGCGAGATCGACGTGGTGAGCCGCCCGGGTGCGACGGCCTTCACCCTGACCGTCCCGGTGCACCACGACGGGTCCGGCAGCACCCCGGCCGGCTGACCGGGGCCGTCAGGATCAGGCCACCGGGGAGGCCGCCAGCAGGTCCGCGGGGACGCCGCCCCGGTCGGGTGCGTAGAAGTTCTTGATCTCCTCCTCCCACGCCCGCACGGTGATGCGGTCGCCGTCGTCGGGGCCGAGCGCCTCGAAGAGAGCCTGGATGTTCGGCAGGCCGAAGCCGACGCCCCGCAGCATGCCGGTGAACACCGGCCGGGCGACGGTGCCGCTGCCGTCCACGTCGCCGAGGCGGGCGAAGCCCGCCGCGAACGCGTCGACCGCCCCGCTGAAGCGTTCCGGCGACAGGACGCACGCCTGGAACTCGTCGTAGGTGATCCGGCCGTCGCCGTCGGCGTCGAGTTCGGCGACCAGCGTGTTCCAGTACCGCGTGAAGGCCGCCCGCATGGTCTGCTTCCGGGCCTCGCCGGCCTCGGGCACGGCCGCGGCGACCCGGTCGCTCATCAGGTCGAAGTCGTCGGCCTCCAGGACCCCGTTGCCGTCGGCGTCGAACAGGGTGAACACGTGTTTCACGCGGTTGACCGCTTCGTCTCGCATGGGTTCTCACCTTTCGTCGGATCGAGCTGCCACTGTGCGGGCTGCGGAATCCGGTATGCCGGGCGAAAGCCGCTGATCAGCAGAAAGAGTGAAGGTCGGGCGGGCGTTCGGGCACCGGCGTGCACGGCGCACCGAACGGCCCCGCGGCGCCCCTGCCGATCCCCGCGCGCCCTACCGGCGGTCACGGGGGCCACCCAATGATGAACGGACCGCAGGACACCCACACGACTCCGCACACCTGCCGGCCGGGCCGGCGAGGGTGCGGGGAAGGAGTCATCTTGCTGCTTCTCGTCTCCCCCGACGGCGTCGAGGAAGCCCGCGACTGCGCGAAGGCGGCGGAGCACCTCGACATCGTGGACGTCAAGAAGCCCGACGAGGGCTCGCTCGGCGCGAACTTCCCGTGGGTCATCAGGGAGATCCGCGACGCGGTCCCGGCGGACCGGCCGGTCTCCGCCACCGTGGGGGACGTGCCGTACAAGCCCGGCACGGTGGCCCAGGCGGCGCTCGGCGCGGCCGTCTCCGGGGCCACCTACATCAAGGTGGGGCTCTACGGCTGCACGACGCCCGAGCAGGCCGTCGACGTCATGCGCGGGGTCGTGCGGGCGGTGAAGGACTTCCGGCCGGACGCCTTGGTGGTCGCCTCCGGGTACGCCGACGCGCACCGGATCGGCTGCGTCAACCCGCTGGCACTGCCCGACGTCGCCGTGCGCTCGGGTGCGGACGCGGCCATGCTCGACACCGCGGTCAAGGACGGGACACGGCTGTTCGACCACGTTCCGCCGGACGTCTGCGGGGAGTTCGTGCGGCGCGCCCACGACGGCGGTCTGCTCGCCGCCCTCGCGGGCAGCGTGCAGGCGCGCGACCTCGCCGCGCTGACCCGCATCGGCACGGACATCGTGGGGGTGCGCGGGGCGGTCTGCGAGGGCGGGGACCGCAACTCCGGGAGGATCAGGCCGCAGCTGGTCGCCGCCTTCCGCGCGGAGATGGACCGGCACGCCCGGGAACGGACGGCCGCCGCGACCACCGCGGGCTGACCGCGGAATGGTCACGCACCGGCCCCCGTACGCATCCGGCCCGCCCGGAAGGCACTTCGCCGTCCTCGACCCGGCGACCGGCGACCCCTTCGACGAGGCACCCGACCAGCACCCCGACGACCTGGACGCCGTCGTCGCCCGGGCCCACGAGGCCTGGCGGGGCTGGCGGTCGGACCCGGGCGCGCGGAGTTCCGCGCTGCGGGCGGCGGCCGACGCCGTGGAGGCGGCCGGGGCGGACCTCGCGCCCCTGCTCACCCGTGAACAGGGCAAACCGCTGGCGGAGTCGCACCAGGAGGTCGCCCGCACGGCGGCCCGTCTGCGCTACTTCGCCGGGCTGTCCCCGCGGACGGAGTCCCTCGTGGACGGCCGGCCGGTGCGCAGCGAGATCCGCTGGCGCCCGCTCGGTCCCGTCGCCGGGATCGTCCCATGGAACTTTCCCCTCCAGCTCGCCTCCGCGAAGTTCGCGCCCGCGCTCGCGGCGGGCAACACGATGGTGCTCAAGCCGTCCCCCCMCACCCCCCTGGCCACCCGGCTGCTGGTGTCCGTCGTCTCCGCCGCCCTCCCCGAGGACGTGCTGACGGTCGTCACCGGCCGGGAACCCCTGGGCACCCGGCTCGCCTCCCATCCGGGGATCCGCCACGTGACCTTCACCGGTTCGGTCGCCACCGGCCGGGCCGTCGCGCGGGACGCCGCGGCCTCACTGGCCCGCGTCACCCTGGAACTGGGCGGCAACGACGCGGCCGTCCTGCTGGACGACGTGGAGGTGGAACGGATCGCGGACCGGCTGTTCTGGGCCGCCTTCCGCAACTGCGGACAGGTCTGCATGGCTGTCAAGCGGGTCTACGCCCCGGCCCGGCTCCACTCCCGGGTGGTCGAGGCCCTGGCGGAGCGGGCGGCGGCGACCGTCGTCGGACCGGGCCTCGATCCCGGTACGCAGCTGGGGCCGGTGGGCAACGCCCCCCAGCTGGCCCGCGTCGAGCGGTGCACCGCGCGGGCCCTGGCGGACGGCGCCCGGGCCGCGGCCGGGGGCCACCGGCTGGACCGGCCGGGCTACTTCTTCGCCCCGACGGTCCTGACGGACGTCCCCGCCCACAGCCCGGTGGTGACGCAGGAGCAGTTCGGGCCCGTCCTGCCGGTGCTGCCGTACGGGAGTCTCGACGAGGCCGTCGAGGCGGCCAACGGCACCGGCTTCGGGCTGGGGGGCTCGGTGTGGGGCACGGACCTCGACCGGGCCGAGGAGGTGGCCGACCGGCTGGAGTGCGGAACGGCATGGGTCAACCACCACGCCGAACTGTCCCTGGCGCAGCCCTTCGCGGGCGCCAAGGAGAGCGGGGTCGGTGTCGCGGGCGGCCCGTGGGGGCTCTACGGCAACCTCAGGCCGTTCGTCGTGCACCGCCCGCAGCAAGCGCCGCGATGAGGTTCACCGCGGCGGTGCTGCGTTCGCGCGAGAGCCGGTTCACCGTCGAGGAGGTGTTCCTGCGCACGGGTCCGGCCGCCGACGAGATCCTGGTCGAGATCGCGGGGACCGGGATGTGCCGGACCGATCTCGCGGTCCGGCGTCCGGGGAGCCGTTCGCCGCTGCCGGCGGTGCTCGGCCACGAGGGCTCCGGGGTCGTGGTGGAGACGGGCGGCCCGCACACCGGTTTCGGCGAGGGCGACCACGTCGTCCTGAGCTTCGACTCCTGCGGTCGCTGTCCCCGCTGCCTGGACGCCGCCCCCGCCCACTGCCACTCCTTCGCCTCGCTCAACCTGTTCGGGGGGCGTACGGAGAACGCCGCGCGGTTCACCGACCTGGCCGGGGCCGCACTGGCGCCCCGGTGGTTCGGCCAGTCCTCGTTCGCCGAGTACGCGGTGGTACCGGCTCGCAACGCCGTACGGGTCGACCCCGCGCTGCCGCTCGCCCTGCTCGGTCCGCTGGGCTGCGGGTTCCTCACCGGCGCCGGCGCGGTCCTCCACTCCTTCGGCGCCGGCCCCGGCGACACCCTCGTGGTGTTCGGCGCGGGTGCGGTGGGCCTGGCCGCGGTGATGGCGGCCACCGCCTGCGGAGCGGTGAGCGTGGCCGTCGACCGGCACCCCGGACGGCTGGCGCTGGCCGAACGGTTCGGTGCGACCCCGCTGCACGCCGACTCGCCCGACCTGCCCGGCCGCATCCGGCGCCTCACCGACGGCGGCGCGTCCTGCGCGCTGGACACGACGGCCTCCGCCCGGCTGATCAACGACGCGCTCACGGCCCTGCGCCCGGCCGGCCACCTCGGTCTGGTGGCTCGCCTGCACACCACGCTGCCGATCGAACCGGGAGCGCTGGACCGGGGCAGGAGGATCTCGCACATCTGCGAGGGCGACGCGGTACCGGGACTGCTGATCCCCCGGCTGACCGGACTGTGGCAGGCCGGGCGGTTCCCGTTCGACGAGCTGATCCGCACGTATCCGCTCGCCGACATCGACGAGGCCGAACAGGACTGCGAGGCGGGCCGCGTGGTCAAACCCGTCCTGGTCCCCCACCGGTCCCGAACCACCTCGTGAACGGAGAAGAACGTGATCGGCACATCCTCTCGCGGCACCGGGACGGAAGGCGTGGACGGAGGGGTAGGGGTGACCGCCCTCCTTGTCGCGGCGGCGCGGGCCATCGAGACGCACCGCGACGACGCCCTGGCCCGGGACGTGTACGCGGAGCACTTCGTGCGCGCCGCATCGGCGTCCGCCGGCTGGCCGGTGCACCCGCGACAGGTCCCGGACGGGGAGGCGGACCCGTTGTGGGGCCGGTTCGCGCGCTACTTCGGCCTGCGCACGAGGGTCCTGGACGACTTCGTCCTGCGGTCGGTGCACACGGGCGCCCGCCAGGTGGTGCTGCTCGGGGCGGGGCTGGACACCCGGGCCTTCAGGCTCGACTGGCCCTCCGGGTGCGTGGTCTTCGAGGTCGACCGGGAGGGGGTGCTGGCGTTCAAGCACGAGGTGCTCGACGGACTGGCGGCCGCCCCGGGGGCCGCGCGCGTCCCCCTCCCGGTCGACCTGCGCGACGACTGGGTCCGGGCGCTGCACGACGCGGGCTTCGATCCGGCGGCCCCGAGCGTCTGGCTGGCCGAAGGGCTGCTGTTCTACCTGCCGCCCGCCGCGGAGACGTACCTCATCGACCGGGTGGACCGGCTGAGCGGCGCGGGCAGTGCCCTGGCCTTCGAGGTCAAGCTCGACGAGGACCTCCTGGCGCACCGCGACAGCCCGCTCTACACCGCCACGGCGCGCCGGCTCGGCATCGACCTGCTCGCCCTGTTCGACCGGGAGCCGCGTCCCGACTCCGCCGGTGACCTGGTGGGCAGGGGCTGGTCCGCGTCGGTCCACAGCCCCTACGAGTTCACCCGCCGGTTCGGACGCGGCCCCTGGCCCGAGGAGAACGACGCCCTGGCCGGCAACCGGTGGGTGTTCGCGACCGGGCCCCGTGGGTGAGCGCGGGTGCGCCGGAGGTCGCGGGACCGCGGCCTCCGGCGCCGTGGAACGGTCATCTCACAGCGGGCCTCCTACGGGAGGAGCCACTTCTGGCTCTGCTGGTTGAGGCAGGACCACAGGTGGGCGGCGGTGCCGTCGTTGCCCGACCCGCCGACCACGTCGAGGCACTTGCCGGACTGCGGGTTGCGCAGGGTGCCGTCGGACTGCGGCTGCCAGACCTGGGCCGCGGTGCCGTTGCAGGTCCACAGCTGGACCTTCGTGCCGTCCGCGGTCCCGGAGTTGTCGATGTCCAGGCACTTGCCCAGCGCCCGTACGGCGCCGGTGCCGAGCAGGGACCACTCCTGGGCCGGGGTGCTGTTGCAGGTCCACAGCTGGACCTTGGTCCCGTCGGCGGTCCCGGCGTTGTCCACGTCCAGGCACTTGCTGCCGACGCCCTTGACCTCTCCGGTGCTGGAGGGCGTGCCGGGGAGCTGGTTCATGGTGTACCAGGCCTCGGTGCTCCACAGCGACGTGCCGTCGGCCGAGCTGAAGGGGCGGGCCGAGCGGACGTGGACCACCCGGTTGGGCTTGAGGCCCGGGATCGCCAGAATGACCGTCTTGCGGTCGGCCGAGAGGGTGGCCGACTGGACGGTGAGGGTCTCCTCGTCGACCTTGGGGCCCCCGTAGTCCACGCGGGGCACGTAACGCCACTGCTCGACCTTGTAGCGCGCGGCCAGGCCGGCGGCGGTCTCGTTCGACAGGGGCTGGGTGTATTCGAGGGCGAAGCCACCGGAGACGGCGCGCATCTCGCGGATGTCGAAGGCGGCGGTGCCCTTCGGCGTCAGCTTCTGCAGGCCGTACTTGAGCTTGCCCTCCTGGCCCCAGTTGCCGTCCGCGCCGAGTCCGCCGGCGTAGATCGCGCCGTCGGGGCCGACGCTGATCCGGTTGACGCCGACCTCCAGGCCCTGGGTGAGACGGAACACGGCGCCCTGGTACTCGCCGTTGACCTTCTCCAGGTACCCGCGCTGGATGCCGCCGTAGGTCACGTCGCCGAACAGCATCTGGCCGGCGAAGGGGCCCTCGGCCAACTGGAGGGGTGTGCTGGGTGAGTTGGCGATCTCGTTCTGGGGCAGCCACAGGACCGGCTTGGTCACCCGCTGGGAGTCGAAGGGGCCCGCGGGGTTGGTGTAGTGGTTGAAGAAGCGGCCCTGCTTGATCTGCACCAGCTTCGACGAGGGCAGCCAGCCGCCCTGGTTGTCGGTGACGAAGATGTCGCCCTCGGGGCCCCAGCCGATCCCGTTGGGGGTGCGCAGGCCGCCGGCGACGTAACTGACCGCTCCCGTGGACTTGTTGACCTTGATCGTGGTGCCGCGGTTCGCCGCGGGCTGCGGGTTGGTCGTCGCCCCGCCGTAGTTGATGGACACGGACAGGTTCAGGTAGAAGAACCCGTCCTTGTACAGCAGGCCGAAGGCGAACTCGTGGAAGTTGCCGCCGTAGGGCCAGGTGGCGACGCGCCGGTAGGTGTCGGTGACCTCGTCGCCGTTGGTGTCGTTGAGCTCGGTCAGCTCGTGCTTCTGCGACACGTACAGCTTGCCGTCCACGTACTTGATGCCCATGGGCTCCTTGAGCCCGGAGGCCACCTTCTTGTACGTCACCTTGTCCGGCCCGGTGTTCCCGGTGACGTTGCTCAGGAGGTAGACCTCGCCGGTCGTGTTCTCCGAGCCGCCCCAGGTGGTCACCGCGAGCCGGCCGTCGGGCAGCCAGTCCATGGCGGAGACCTGCGGCTGGAACCCGGTGGGCCGCAGGTCGGTCAGCGCGTAGTTCGGGTGCACGCCGGTCAGCGGCAGTCCGTCGCCCGGTGAGTCACCGGACAGTTCGCACTCCTTGCGTCCGGGAGCCGTGACCCGCACGACGCCGGCGTCCGTGCTGAGTACCGAGGTGGGGACCACGGCGAAGGCGGACGCGGACGGGGGCTTCCACGCGAGGGTGACCTGCTGTCCGCCGTCCCGCTCGAAGTGGTCGATGCGGATCGAGTGGTACCCGGCCGTCAGGACAACGTTGCCGTCCTTGGGATCGGCGCCGTGCAGGCCGTCGTGGCTGATGACGAGTTTGTCGTCGACGTACAGCCGGGAGCCGTCGTCGCTGGTGAGCCGGAAGGCGTAGGTCCCGGCGGTGGGGACGTTCAGGTTGGCGAGGGTCTGCGAGACGAAGTTGGCGCTCAGGCCGAAGTCCGCGTCGGAGGACCAGTTGATCACCGGCATCAGTTTGTCGATGTTCGGTGTCTGCCCGGGCTTGAGGTCGCAGAGCTTGTCGAGCGGTACCTGCATGTCGAAGACGCGCAGGGTGACGCCCGGTTCCTGTGGGGGGAGGTCGGCGGCGGACCGGTCGGCCGGGGCGGCCGAGCCCGTGGGGGCGGACAGTCCGAGTGCCAGGAGTGAGGTGACGAGTGTCGCGGCGAGGCGTCTGCCGAACCGCTGGGACAACAGCCGTGGATACACGTGGCCTCCTGTTCGCTCCCCGCCGCGCGGGGAACGCAGATGGACGAGTGGAGAGATCCACCGCTGCCGGTACGCGCCGTCGCACCGGATACGGAGAGTGGCGAACGGGACGCATGAGGATCCGTGCGTCGCGACGGACACAGTAGGGACTTTCACCGGAGCCGTCCATACTCTGTCCCCACAGAGGCGAAAGTCCTCCAACTACCGGATGCGGGGCGGTCGTTGGCGTCTCCCGGCTTTACGATCCCCCCGTCCGGCAGGTGCCGGCCGCGGGAACCGGGCGGCGCCGCCGCAACATCGGTAGGTGTAC
>NZ_VDFC01000028.1:69377-86723 GCF_008369065.1 Streptomyces apricus
GCCAGCCACCGCGGCGGCGCGGACGGTGCCGCTCGGCGCGATCGCGCACCTGCTGCCCGCGGGAGTGGACCTGTCCGACCCGGTGGCGGGCTTCGCCGCGGTCGCGCGGAGACTGACCGCCGGGCCGGACCGGGGGCGCCGGGTGCTGCTCGTCGACGACGTGCAGCTGCTGGACTCGGCCTCGGCGCTGCTGCTGCGCCAGCTGATGGACTCCGGTGTGATCCTGCTGCTGGCCACCGTCCGTACCGGCGAGCCCCAAGGGACGGCCGTCACGGCGCTGTGCGGCGGGGACGCGGTGCGCCGGGTCGAGCTGACCGTGCTGCGAGCGCCGCAGATCGAGGCACTGCTGCAGACCGTGCTCGACGGACCGGTCGCCCGGCGGACCCTGCACGAACTAATCGCCGCGAGCGGCGGCAACGTGCTCTACCTGCGCGAACTGGTGCTCGGCGCGCTGGCCGCCGGCGACCTGCGCGGCGACGGGGAGATCTGGCACCTGCGCGAGGGCAGGCTGCCGGGCACCGCCCGGCTGACCGAGGTGGTCGGCGCCCGGCTCGCCACCGCCGATGCCGCAGGACGCTCCGTCCTGGAGCTGCTGGCCCTGTGCGAGCCGCTGCCCCTGGCCGACGCCGACGCGCTCGCCGGGCCGCGGGTGCCGGCGGCGCTGGAACGGAGCGGGCTGGTCCGCGTCGTCCAGGACCGGCGGCGCGTCACCGTGCGCCTGGCCCATCCCCTCTACGGCGAGGTGCTGCGCGCCGGCCTGCCGGTCCTGCGCCGCCGGGACCTGCTGCTGGGCCAGGCGGCCCGCGTCGAGGCCCGCGGCGCCCGCCGCCGTGACGACCCGCTGCACATCGCCACCTGGCGGCTGGCCGCCACCGGCACCGCCGACCCCGCCCTCCTCACGCAGGCCGCCGTACTGGCCCGCCACGCCCATGACTACGCGCAGATCATCGCCCTTCTCGAAGCCCTGCCGGCCGAGGAGCGCACCACCGCCAGCGGCCTGATGCTCGGCAACGCCTTCTTCGAGACAGGCCGCTGGGACCGGGCCGAGGCGGCACTCGCGGAGGCCGCCGCCCGCGCCTGCGACGAACCGGAGAGACTGGCGGTCGCCCTGATCCGGACGGCGAGCCGCCTGTGGAGCAACGCCCCCGTCACCGAGGCGCTCACGCTCAACGCCGACGCCCTGCGAACCGTCACCAGTGCGGCCGGCCGCCGCGGACTCAGGATCAACGAGGGCTTCATCCGGACCGCCGCCGGCCGCCCGGACCAAGGGCTGGCCCTGCTGGCGGACCTGGAGACCGAGGTCGGCGAGGCCACCGGAGTCGACACATGGCTGCGCGGTGCCTGGATGAAGCCCTTCGCGCTGGCTCTGACGGGCCGCGCCGAGGATGCCTTGGCCTGGGCCGAACGCGCTCACGCCGGTCATCGGCGCGTCGACGAGCGCGCCCTGGTCTCCCACCCGGCCGTCCAGCACGTCCCGCTCGTCCTGGCACTCACCGAGATCGGCCGCCCCGCCGAGGCCCGCCGGACAGGGGAGCGCGCCTACGCCGAACTGGTCGCCGCCGACTCCCTGGTGCGGGTCTGGCTGGCGGTCTTCCTGGGCCGCACCGAGTGGCTGGCCGGTCATCCCGCCACCGCCCGCCGCTGGTGGGCCGAGGCAGCCGCGCTGGCCCGTACGTTCGACCACGCCATGGCGCTGCGTCCGGTACTCGGCGGCCTCGCCGCCTGCGCGGCCGTGCTGGGAGACCTGACCGCGGCCGAGGCGACGCTCGCCGAGCACCGGGCCCTGCCTCCGGTGCCGCCGGGGCTGCTCTCCGCCGGTGAGGAACGCCTCGGTGAGGCATGGCTGCTGGCCGCCCGCGGACAGGTGGGCGGGGCGCGGTCCGTGCTCACCGCAGCCGCCCGCACCGCCCGGACGACCGGCCATCTCACCGGTGAGGCGCTGCTGCTGACCGATGCCGCCCGGCTCGGCGGTGCCCGGAGGGCCGCGGAGCGGCTGGCCGCCCTCGCGCGGACGTGCGACGGGCCGCTGGCCGCTGCCCGGGCCCGGTTCGCGGCTGCACTGGCCGCGGACGATCCCGGCCGGCTCCTGCGGGCCGCCGACGACTGCCAGGCCGTCGGTGCCGATCTGCTCACCGCCGAGGCGGCCACCGCCGCCGCGACCGCCTGGCGCCGGGAGAGGCAACCCCGCCGGGCCACCGCGGCCACCCGGCGGGCCACCGCGGCCCTGGCCCGCTGCGAGGGCGCCCGCACTCCGCTGCTGATCACCGGTCGGGCCGTCGTCCCGCTCACCGCCCGCGAACGGGAGATCGCCCTGCTCGCCGCGGCCGGCACCGCCAGCAAGGACATCGCCCGCGTCCTGGCGCTGTCGGTGCGCACCGTCGACAACCACCTGCACCACGCCTACACCAAGCTCGGTGTCACCACCCGGCGGGAACTGGCCCGGACGCTGAGGGCACCCGCTGCGGATGTCCCGCCGGATCACCGGGATGAGTAACGACTGCTCATGTTCTTCCCGGCCGGTTCACGCACCCTCGGAGAGTCGGCGCGTCCGGTACCCCCACGGGGCGCGGAACGCGTCGGGTTCCCGCTCAGAACTTCTGTCCCGGTCGGAGGGTGCACAGTGACAGTCGCGACGATCAAGACGGGCAAGACGGGCAAGACAGCCAGGAAGACACTGCGGAAGGCCGGCTTCACGGGCGCCGCCGCGGCGTTCGCCCTGGGCCTGGTGGGGCTCACCGGTGCCGATGCCGCAGCCGCCTCTGCCAAGGTGCAGATCGTCTACACCTTGGCCATCAACTCCCACAGCGTCAAATGCCTGGACGTACCGGAGAACAGCAACAGCAACAACCAGGGCATCGAGCAGTTCGGCTGCAACGGCAACGGCAACCAGCTCTGGACGAGGGTGTCCCTGGGCAACGGCTTCTTCCAGCTGATGAACGAGAACAGCCACAAGTGCCTGGACGTGCGCGGGCACAGCACGAGCGACCGCGCGGTGGTCGTCCAGAACGGCTGCACCACCGACACCAGCCAGCAGTGGCTGTTGCGGCAGGTCGGTGTCGGGTTCCAGGTGGTGGCGCGCCACAGCGGCAAGTGCGCGACCGTCGCCGACTCCAGCCGCGCCGACAAGGCCGGGATCATCCAGTTCCCCTGCGGGGCGACGGGCACGCTGAGCGACAACTGGCAGTTCGGCTGACTTCCGCCGGGGCTCCTCCGACCCGTACGCCGGACAGGATGCGCCTGCCCGGCGTACGGGTCGAGGCACCGCCCAGCAGTGTCCCGGACCCCGCACCACCGGCCGCGGACGGCACCGCGAAGGTCGTCGCCGCGGCCGGGCGACCGGCCCGGCGAGTCCCCGGTGAGTCCGCCCGCGGCAGCACCGGATCCGATGACGACACGCCCCGGCACCACATGGCCGTACCTCGTGTCGTCTCCGCGTAATTCGTCCACGAGCACAGGCCAAAATCTCGGAAGTCCCGCCTCCTGGCCGAAGTGCGCCACAGCGAACCGCCTCGCGGCACGCAGCCTGGCGTGCGGGTGCGCGTCGGCTGGTGCCGCATCAGGCAACGTCTGCCCTGGTGACGGCTGCGCGTAGGCACTCCTCCAGAGCGCAGAGCGTGCCTGCCCGGTGCGCGCTAGGTCACCACTGTCAGCGGCAGCCGGACCGCCGGGGGCAGCGGCGGCCTGACCGGCTCGGTCTGCAGGCTCTGTACCAGCAGCGCGGCGAAGCGCCGGGAGGCGGCCACCGCGGCGGCCGGTGACGTGGTGCGGATGCCGCCGTTGGCCATGAGCACCATGATCAGGTCGTCCAGGACGAAGTCAGGGCGCAGTTTGCCCGCCTCTTTGGCCCGACGGGCGAGCTCGGCGACCTTGCGCAGTGCCCGCTCCCGGGCTGCGGCGAAGTCGATCGCGCGGGGGAAGGCCGAGACGAACGCGGCGGTGAAGCCCCGGTCCTGTGCGTGCAGTTCACACACTTTCGCGATCACCTGGCAGAAGCCGCGCCATGGGGCCGGATCGGCCAGCCCTTCGTCGACGATGGCGGTGCAGGTCGCCATCTGTTCCGTGAAGACCTCGGTGACCAGCGCCTCTTTGGTCGGAAAGTGCCGGTAGAGGGTCGCGGGGCCGACTTCGGCACGCCGCGCGATCTCGCGCATCGCCACGTCCAGCCCCTCCGCGGCGAACACGGTGCGCGTCACGGCGAGGATGCGCTCGCGGTTGTCCCGGGCATCGGCGCGCAGGGAGTGAGGCAAACGGTTCGTCACCCCTCTCACTTTAGCCAAACGGACGGGGTGCTCCGATAGCGTCCGGCGCCATGAGAGCACTGCGATTCTCCGAGTACGGTCCCGCAAGCGTCCTTGAGGTCGCCGACATGCCGGAACCGCACGCGGGACCAGGACGCATCCGGGTGGCCGTAAGGGCTTCCGGCGTCACTCCTGCCGACTGCTACCTCCGCTCAGGCCGGTTCCGCGACACGATGCCGCTGCGCCTGCCCCACGTCCTCGGCGTGGACGCTGCGGGTGTGGTCGACGAGGTCGGCCCAGGTGTCACCGGCGTACGACCGGGCGACGAGGTCTTCGGCATCGTCGATCTCGCCGAGCGCGGCGGTGCGAACGCCGAGTACGCCGTCCTGGCGGCCTGGGCACCGAAGCCGGACGCGCTGAGCTGGGAGCAGTCCGGTGCCGCCGCGAACATCGAAACCGCCACGCGCGCCCTCGACCGGCTGAAGGTCACCGCCGGCACGACCCTGCTGATCGAGGGCGCCGCGGGCGGGGTCGGCACGGTCGCCGTCCAGCTTGCAGCGGCCCGCGGCGCGCACGTCTTCGGTACGGCCGGCCCACGCAACCAGGCGTTCGTCGCGGGGCTGGGGGCGACACCGACCACCTACGGCCCCGGATTGGGCGAACGGATCACCGCCCTGGCACCGGACGGAGTCGACGTCGTCCTGGACTGCGCCGGATCCGGCTCACTGCCCGACCTGGTGGCCCTCGCGGGAAGCCCGGACCGGGTGACAACGGTCGCCGACCTGAACGCGGCGAAGTACGGGGTCCATCTGTCGCGCTCGATGGGCCCCGGCGCGGACCCGCAGGCCGTCGAAGGACTCGCCGCGGCCGCCGCCCTCGCCCAGCAGGGCCGCTTCACTGTGCCGGTAGCGGCCGCCTTCACCCTTGAGAACGCGGCTGCGGCACACCGGTTGAGCGAGACCGGCCACGCCCGGGGAAAAATCGTACTCACCCTCTAGTGCCGCCGGTGGCGTTAGTGACGTTAGGGCCGCTCGAAGCACCTTCGCACCGGGGCGATGTGACGCGCCGTTCGGACGCCGGTCCGGACGACGCGGTGCCGTCAGGCCGTGCGGGCACCGCAGTGCCGTCAGGCCGTACGGGCGCCGAACGCCGTACGCCTCCCCCGGGTCGAGGTCGGCGAACGGGCCCGCCGCAAACATGCTGTCACCGCGAGGGCCCGCGTCGGCGTACCGGCCGACGCCGAGGACCTGCGGGGTTCCGCCCCGGGTTCACTCCACCGAGTGAGACTCGGGCTGGCGGGCGAGGGAATGCATACCTGGTGCACAACAGCTCGTGAAAGGGGGGACATGGAGGACTCGCTCCTCGCGGCACGTGGGGAGAAGAGCGTGGCGTTGTCGACCGCGCAGTTGGACAGGCAACTGAACGGGATCCTGTTGTGCGGACCCTTTGCCGGCCGGGCTGCGCCGGAGGACGTCGCGCACTTCCTGGACGGCCTCGGTCCGGCCTGCGCAGACCTCGGGAGGCAGGAGCGCGAGCAGCTGCTGATCCGTATGTACCGGGCCGTCAGGGACAGCGACCACGCAGCCCTGGTGACCCACCCGGTCTTCCTCGGACTCGATCCGCTGGTCAGGATCGTCGCCGATCACGATGCGCGGGAGGGGGACGAGAGACGGGCGGAGCGGGCCCGGACCGCCGGGCTGCGCGGCTACCGTCGGCTGGCCGCCGAACTGGACATCGACGACTGCTCCGACGACGACTACTCCATCGACCTGCCGGGCCCGGAGCTGGAACTGGTACTCACGGCGGTCACGACGGCCGCCGTGGTTCCCTTCGTCCAGGCCCTCGCCACGTCGGCCGGCAACCGCGCCTACGAGACGATCCGCCGGAATCTGCGATTCCTGGCCCGTCGTGAGGACCCGGCCATCGCGTTCCATCCCGTCGTCACGGTGGTCAGAGACAGCTCGGGACTGCGATTCGTCGTCCCACCCGAGCTGACCGACGTATGCCTGGAGGCGCTCGCCCGGGCCGACCTGGAGCGCCTCGCGGCACCGGACCCGGACGGCGGCTCGGTCGTCATCTGGTGGAACGCGTCAGCCGGGGAATGGCAACGCGGCGTGCGGTGATCCGGCGTCGGGCAGCACCCCGGACAGGCTGGGCCGACACCCTTGATGCCCGGCGCACCATGGTGGTGGCACCTGCCGCCCAGGCCACCACCTCCGCCCAGCGCGCCCTGATCGCCCGGCTGTTGGGCCGGGTCGACATGACCGGCGACGAACTCGCCGAACTGCGCGCCACGATCGCCGCCGCCCAGCTCACCTCGGACGTATCGCGGAACGGGGCTTCGTGCTGCCCTCCGGGCCGTGATGATCTCGGCGTCGGACGTGGTGACCTTCTGGACGAGCAGATGAGCTGTCGTCGACGGCCGTCGACGAGAGCGGTCCGTCGAAATGCTTTGTCATGAGGGCGGATGTCGTCGATGATCACCTCATGACGACCGGAAAGGGCCATGCCGTCTAGGCGCCCTGCTCCGCTCTCCGCCGTTCGCGCACCACCGAAGTGCCGCTCCCCGCAGCACCCGATGGCCGTGACCGCCCACCCAGGAGAGCCCGCCCGTGCACAAGACAGCCCTCGTCCCCTATGCCCACCTCCCCCGGGCGCACCATGACCGCCACGTCGTGGCCAGTACCGTCGATGTCTTCGGTACCGCCCACTGGCTGCTCACCGAACGCGCGCCGCGGCCTGGCGGCGACGTCCCACCCTTCGACGCGCTGATGATTTCCGTCGGTCCGGACGGAACCGTGGAACGCACCGAACTGAGCGCCGTGCGGGCCCGATGGCCGCACCTGGACCGCCTGCCCGACGGCGGGTTCGTCGTCGCCGCGTCACGCGCCCGCCATCACGAGGACGCGGATCAGGTCCAGATCTTCGACGCACTCGGCCGCGAAACCTCGTCCTTCTCCGTCGGAGACGCCGTCGAGCACCTGCTCGTGGACGAGGGTGGCCACCTCTGGGTCGGGCACTTCGACGAGAACCCCGACGGAATCCACCGCTGGAGTGCCACAGGCGAGCACACCTGGACCTCGGACGATGCCGCCATCCCCGGTCTCTTCGACTGCTACGCCCTGAACGTGTCGGGCACCGTCGCCTGGGCGTGCCCGTACACGGACTTCCCGCTCGTCGAGATACGCCCCGACCGGCCCGAGCAGCCCGTGCGGGTGTGGGCGAACCGGATACGGGGCGCCCAGGCGGTGGCCGTCCACGGTGAGCGGGTCGCCTTCTACGGCGGCTACGACAAGGAGCGGGACCGGCTCGCCCACGGCGAACTCACCGAGACGTCCGTCGAGCCGGCGGACGTCGGCGTGCTCACCCTGCCCGACGGCCGTCTTCCCGGCCGCCGGAGGGTAGTCGGCCGGGGAAGCCGGATCTACGTCCAGGCCGAGCCGTACACCGCGTGGGATGTGTTCGACCTCAGCAACTGATCTGCGGCACGAAAAAGATCACGCCGGCCTTCGTCCCGGCAGCGGAGGGAGCGGCCGGCACGGCGTCCTGAAGACCCGGCCGGGACGGAGGGCGTCGGCCGGTTGAAGCGTCGGGGCGGGGAGGAGTGCTGTGTGCCGGGGCACCGCGAAAGCGGGACGGCTTCCGCCTTACGGCCGGCACCTTCGGTGGGTTTTTCGTCCTGCCGGGTCGGCCAGGTCCCGGTCGAGTGAGGCCGGGCACGACTCCGTGTCGGGGTACGTGGCAAGTCCGATCAGTACGTCGAGCCTCTGGCCCGCGACCTGCAGCTCATCGACCTGCGTCTTGATGCGGGTGCGCTCGTGCAGCAGGCGGTCCAGCAGCTCGGGACCCACCGAGCGGGCGTCGATGGCCGGCAGGAGCTCGGCGATCAGGCGGCTGCCGAGGCCGGCGGTATAGAGCTCCTGGATGAGCTTCACCCGGTCGACGGCCGTCTCGGGATAGAAGCGGTGGCCCCCGGACGTGCGCCGGGGACTGAGCAGCGACTGCTCCTCGTAGTAGCGCAGGGCCCGCGTGCTGACTCCGGCCTGATCGGCCAGTTCCCCGATACGCATGCGACTCCTCGTGTTCGCGCTGTTGCCGGACGCCGACTTGCACTTCACGTCGACGTCAAGTTCTAGCGTAGGCAACACGGCGCGGGTCGCACCGTGAGCCCGCCCGGGAAAGGGAATGACCATGGACATCGCAGGTTCCACCGCACTTGTGACCGGGGCCAATCGAGGGATCGGCCGGCGCTTCGTCGAAGAACTGCTGGCGCGCGGAGCCGAGAAGGTCTACGCGACCACCCGCCGCCCGGAGTCGATCGACATCCAGGACCCGCGCGTCACGCCGCTGTACCTGGACCTGCTGGACGGGAAATCGATCTCGGCGGCGGCCGCGGCGGCGCAGGATGTCACGCTGCTGGTCAACAACGCCGGCATCACCACCGGCGCACAGCTTCTGACCGACGACCTGGACATGATCCGGCAGGACCTGGAGACACMCCTCTTCGGCMCCCTGAAAGTCATCCGCGCCTTCGCCCCGCCGCTGGCCTCCAACGGCGGAGGCGCCATCGTCAACATCCTCTCCGTGCTGTCGTGGGTGGCCACCGCCGAAGGGTCGGGCTCGTACTCGGTGGCCAAGGCCGCGCAGTGGAACATGACCAACGGCGTACGCGTCGAGCTCGCCGGCCGGAAGACCCTCGTCCAGGGCGTACACCTGGCGGCCGCGGACACCGACATGATGGCGGGGCGCGAGGCGCCCAAGATCGACCCCGCGGATGTCGCACGTGCCGCCCTCGACGGCGTGGAGGCAGGAGCCATCGAAGTACTGGTCGACGACCCCAGCCGCTTCGTCAAGGCCGCTCTCGCTGGCGACCCCGCGCAGTTGTACGGCGCGCCCGCCGCGAGCTGAACCCCGGCCGACCGCTCTCTCGGCGACCGCGAACAGAAAACCCCAGGAGCTCCACTACGCACCGCCGGAGCGTCATCCCAGGAAGCTGAGATGTGCGGCTGATCCCCAAGAGCGGGCGTTCACGCAGAGGCGGATGGCCTCTTCTTCGGATTCCTCGGGGTCTTCGGGGTCTTCAGGGTCTTCAGGTCGGCTGTTGCCCATGCGCCGAGGGCGAATCCGTCACCGTTCCGTCGGACTTCCAGGGCGCCGGCGCCACCGAAGTGGGCGGGGACGAGCAGCTCCCGTTCATCAGCCGCCCGCCCGAGGACCCGACGGCGGCTGGCCACCGCTTGTTCCGGGGCCAGGCAGGCGTTGCTGTTGCAGCAGGGATCGAGGATCTGCACCGGGCTGTGCAGCAGGTCCCCAAGGAAGACCGCGCGGTCGCCCCCGGACGCGAGTCGCAGCACGGACGAGCCGGGAGTGTGGCCGGGCGCCGACTCCAGGGTGAGGTGTTCGTCGATGCGGTGGACGCCGTCCCACAGCACGGACTGCCCGGCCTGGTGGATGGGCGCGATGCTGTCTTCGTAGACCAGGCGGTCGACCGCCTGCGCGCCGTTCGCGTACGCGTTGTCCGGACCGTAATGGAAGTCGTCGGCGGCCGGAATGAGGTATTCGGCGTTGGGGAACGTCGGTACCCACTGCCCGTCCACGTCGACGGTGTTCCAGCCGACGTGATCGACGTGGAGGTGGGTGTTGACGACGACGTCCACATCCTGCGGTCGGACACCGGCCCGCGCCAGGAGGCCGGGGAGATCACTCCGGGACCGGTGGAACGGTCCCATGCCCGGCCGTTCGCGCCCGTCGCCCGCTCCGGTGTCGACCAGGACGGTCCGCCCGCCGCTGCGCAGCACCCAGCTCTGCAGCGCAAGGACCGCCAGGTCGCGGTCCGGTTCCCAGTGGTCCGGCGCCAGCCACTCCTCGTTGTCCTTCCACACATCGCCACCGGCGCCACCGGCGTCCGGAAACATGCCGGAGGTGGGCAGGAACGGCTCGTGCCACTCGACGACCCGGATGACCTCGACATCCCCCAGCACCATGCTCTGCACACGCTCGTTCTCGTCCATCACGTGATCGACCTTAAGAAGGCCGAGCGAGCCTCTCAATGCGCATCCAGCTCAATGAGATACGAATCCGCCTCATGCTTGAGGCGGTGGATACTCTGCGTGGATGGACGTGGTGAGTGACGCGATCTCCGCCGTGCACCTCGGGCACCCTTGGTTCCGCCGGATACGGACGAGCGGGAGCTGGCGCGCGCGGCTGGATCCGTACGACGGCGCGGGCTTCCACGTCGTCCTCAAGGGCCACTGCTGGCTGCAGACCGACGGCGGTGACCCGGTACCCCTCGGCGTGGGGGACGCGGTGCTGCTGCCTCATGGAACCGGCCATGTGATCGCCGACTCCCCCGTCGATGCGGCGGTCGCGGCCCGGAAGGCGGTGCCGTTCGAGCAATGGCTTGCGCAGACGGAGCCGCCGGCCCGGCCCGGCGGCGACGGGACGGAGCTGCTCTGCGGCAAGTACTGGCTCGACTGCAGCCGTATGCACCCGCTGATGGCGGAACTCCCCGAGGTCGTCCACCTTCCCGGCCGAGTGGGCAGCCACCTCGAACTCCGCGCCGCGATCGACCTGCTCGCCGGTGAGCTGGACGAGGTGCGGCCCGGTTCCTGGGTGGCGCTCCCGAACCTGCTCGACCTCCTCCTCGTCTACATGATCCGGTCATGGATGAGCGAGACCACCAGTGGAGCCTGGCCCGGCGTACTGGGCGACCCGGTGACGGCCGCCGCCCTGCGGGCGATGCACGCGAACCCGGCCGCGCGGTGGAGCAACGACCGCCTGGCCGCGGAGGCGGGCGTCTCCCGTGCCACCCTGGCGCGCCGGTTCACCGCCCTGGTCGGCCGCCCTCCGACGGCGTACCTCACCTGGTGGCGCGTGATCCTTGCCGCCACCCTGCTCCGCGACACCGAAGAAACACTGGCCGCCATCGCCGGCCGGGTCGGCTACGGCAGCCCGTACGCCCTCTCCCACGCCTTCGAGAGGGAGTTCGGCACCACACCCGGGCGGTACCGGGCGCAGGCCACGGGTCGGTCCGCCTCCACCCGCAAGCCCTCAACCGGCTTCAGAACAAGCTGACATCGGAGCCCCGGTCGGGCAGCGACTCGCTCTGACGGACGGCCGGAGGCGCCCGCGGTCTCGGCGGGCGTCCCCGGCCTCTCCGGGAGGTGTGCCGGTGCTCAGTCCTGGATCTCGACCCAGTAGGGGTCGCGGTCGTACAGGATGCGGTCGCTGAAGAGGTACCACGTCAACAGGCCACCGGCGGACCGGTTCTGGCTGCGGTCCACGGCGCGCACCGAGAAGGCCCAGTCGACGCTGGCCGCTCCTTCGTTGGTGACGGAGAAGGGGTACTCGTCGCAGTCGAGCGTGCTCGTGTCGTAGGGCGGCAGCCCCCAGTCGCCCTCGTACGGCGGCCGGCGGTTGCAGGCGTTGTCCTTCATGTTCTCGTTGAGCTTGTCGATGGTGCCCTCGTGGGGGACGCGGGTCAGGCCCCGGCCGTCGCGCGTGCCGGTGTACTTGCCGGGGATGTCCTTGGTCTCGTCCAGTTCGACGGGGTAGGTGCGGGTGGGGTTGTCCTGCGCGAAGCGGATGTGCCGGGCGACGGCTTCGACGCGGGTGTCGCTGATCTTGTAGATGAGGTGCGGGACGACGTTGTAGTTGACGCAGGCCCTCGGGTAGTCGACGCCGAAGCTGGAGAAGTAGTTCGCCGAGTCGCAGCGGATCTGCCAGCTGTCGGTGCGTCCTTCGGGGCCTTGGTACTCGTCGTCCTCGCCGCCGCCGAAGCGGAAGAACCAGTCGTGGAAGAGGACCTTGTCCACGGCGGTGCCGGCTTCCTCGTGGGAGTAGATGTCCCAGTGGAGCCACTCGTCGTGGTAGTCCCAGTCGTCCCAGGTGTGCTCGACGCCGCTGCCGGTGCCCTGGCAGTAGTCGTAGCCGTCGGCGCAGTCGGAGAGGATGTACATGTGCAGGTCGGGCGCCGTGAACCAGCGGTCCCACGGGTCCCAGTCGTCGTAGGAGACCGAGCCCTCCTCGACGCGCAGATAGGTGCGGATGCCGCGCTGGGTACCGCTGCCGACGGCGACGGCCTGGGCGATGAAGGAGTTGGTGCCCTCGTACTCCATCTCGCCGTTGCTCTCGACCTCCCAGTAGCGCAGCCCGACCCGCATCCGGTGGCACCACACCCATCGGTTGAACGTGAGCCCGCCGCGCTGGTTGACCGCGTCACGGCCGAGGCAGGTCTGGGCGTCCTGCGGCGGGGTGTCACCCCAGGAGGTCGGCGGTGCGGCCGTGATGCTCACCCCGTCGGCCTGGAGGGAGACCTTGGAGGTGTCTCCGTATTCGGGAGCACTGGCTTCTCGGGTCGCGGTTTCGGCCAGTTTGGCGTTCGCCTGCGCCTCGGTGAGGGGCTTGCCCTTGGCCGTCGTCTCGGCCGCGGCCGTCCAGTCGGACCGGTCGAGCGTTCCCGCCGCCTTGAGCCTGTCGTACCGGGCCTCGCTCATGAAGACGGGTTCGACGACGTAACGCGATGTCGGGGACGGACGTTCAGCGCCGGTCGCGCCGGGTGCGGCCAGGAGGGCCGACAAGAGCACTGCGGCCAGGGTCGAGCCCGCGAGTCTGATCCGGGTTCTGGCTCTTTTCATGGGTACGTTCAACTCCATTCCCTTGGTGGAGTGTTGGCACGCGGCCGACACTGCCAATTGACCATGTACGCGTCAACTGATTCGGCAGGTCGAGCTGCGGGGGTCCGGAGATGCCGTGGTGACGAGCGCTGCGCGACACGCCGACGCGGCGTGGACCCGGATCGAGACCTGGCTCGCCCGCCGCGCGCCCGGGGTCCATGCGGCCCTGTGCCCGCCTGCGCGCGACCGCACCCTCAAGCTCGTGGCAGAGGCCACCGGCGCCGCGCCGCCCACCGACCTCGCCGCCTGGTGGAAGAGGCGCCACGGACTGCGCCGGTCACCCTCGCCGGGCAGCCTCTTCCCGGACCGCTGCGATCCCCTCCCCCTGGAGGACGCCCTCCGGCACCGGGCGCTCTTCCTGGACACGGCCCGCCGCACCTGCCCTCCGGAACTCCGGCCGCAGCTGGCGGCGTTCCAGGAACGCTGCGCCCGCCAGCCGGCAGGCACGCTCCACCCCGACGAAGCTCTTCCCCTGTGGCTGCCCGCCTGGATTCCCGTCGCCCACGACGCGGCGGGATCCGGCCTGTTCGCCGACCTGCGCGCGGGGCCGCGCCGCGGCTGCCTGGTCCGCTACACGAACCACGGCCAGGCGCCCGAAGCCGCCTGGCCGGATCTCACCACACTGCTGACGTACGTGGCCGACACCCTCGAATCGCTCGACGATTCCGATCGAGAGACGGGCGGCACGATGACGATCGGCCGTTGGACAGTGCCCGGACCGGAACCGGGACCGGAACCTCTTGAATGACTGCCGCGCAGTTAGCTCACCCACCGGAGTCACTGTGGTGTGAAAGCCTCCGGGTATGAGCTACGACCTGGCCGTGCGAACCGGGCCGCCCGGGCCGTCGGTGAGCCAGGATCCGTCCCCCAGAGGCACCAGCCCGTACGGGCTGCTCACCTCGACGGTGAATTCGCCGCCGAGCGTGCCTGTGCGTACGTCGACCAGGTGGTGGCGGAACCATTCCTCCTCGTCCTGGTTCTCACCGCCCAGGGTGACGACGGCCGTGTCGTCGGTCAGGTAGCCGCCGCTCCATTCCACGAAGCACTCTTCCGGGTCGTACCCGAAGGCCTCGACGGGGAGGGCGAAAAGTAGGTCCCCGTCGGGGTGGGCGTGAAAGGCGACGTCCGCCTGGTCGTGGTCGACGGTCATGAACTGCTGCCCGGACGGCGCCAGGTCGATCAGGCAGCGGTCCGACCACGGGTACGTCACGAACTCGGGCTCACCGTCCGCCCCGGCCCTACCCCGGACGATGACGGAGCCGTCCTGGCCCTCACCGATGCCGAGGTAGACGCTGCCGTCCGCGGGGTGCACATAGTGGCCGGCGCCGTGCCCGACCGTCCCCAGCTCATGGCGGGCGAGGATCACACCGTTCTCGGCGTCGTGCACGACCCACTGGTCTCCCCTCCCGCGTCTCGCCATCGCGTCCGGCCGGTAGACCCACACGGTTCGGCCGTCCAGGGACAGCGCACAGCCAGGCCGGTGGCCACGGCGTACGTCGGAGTGCGGCTCGAAGTCCGAAGCCCACACAAGGTCGCCGGCACGCGTGAGGCAGATGACACCGTTCAGCGTCGTGTACACGACCTGCTCCAGATCGTGCCGGACCACCGACTCCACGACCTCGTCGCCGGCGCGCGGCCGGAACACCGCGGCGGGCTCCAGGCTCCCGAAAGCGCCGGAGTCCACGACGTAGGCATGGATCCGACCGTCGCGGTGGCGCGTGACGACCTTCGGTGGTGGCGCAGGAATCATCCGCTGAGGCTAACCCGCAGATCAGGCGCGCAGTGCACAAGAACCTTGCGGCACACCTCACAGCCCTCAGCAAGTCGTACGAGATTCCTCGGTGTCGACGTACAACCCTTCGGCCTCGCTGTCGGTCTCTTGTTCGCCGATCTCACAGGCCCTTGCCTCCGCGAGCGACTCACAAGGAACCCCGACACCCATGCGTATCCGCACAACGGCCACGTTCGCCACCTTCCTGGTGGCGGGCCTGACCCCCCTCACCCTGCCCGCCGGACCGGCGGACGCCGCGCCCGCCAAGTACGGCGACGACTTCAACGGCGACGGCTACCGCGACTACGCGTACTCAAGCTTCAGCGCCCGCGGGGGCGGCGGTGTCAGCGTGGTCTTCGGGACCGCCACCGGGCCCGGTTCCACGCAGCAGCGCATCACCCAGGCGAGCCCCGGCGTGCCCGGCGCCGACGAGGCCGACGACATGTTCGGCGAGGTACGGGCCGCCGCGGACTTCGACGGCGACGGATACGGCGACCTCGCGGTGGCGGCGACCGGCGAGAACGGCTCCGAGGGCGCCGACCAGGGCGGCGTGACCGTCCTGTGGGGTTCCGCCTCCGGTCTGTCCAAGGGCACCACGCTGCCGAACAAGAACCCGGAACGCTACAACTACATGGGCCATGACCTGGCGACCGGGGACTTCAACGGGGACGGCAAGCAGGACCTGGCCGTCATCAACGGAGCCATGACCTACGTCTACCGCGGCCCGTTCAAGCGCTCCGGCACCACCGGCGCCGTGACCAAGCTGGACAAGACGACGTCCTTCTACGCCTCGGCCCTGATCTCCGGCAAGGTCAACGGCGACAAGTCGACCGACCTTGCGATCATCGGTGACGTGGTCAGCTCCACCTCCGTCGCCTCCGATGCCTGGTTCATCAAGGGGGGCACCGGCTCCCTCACCCCGGGCGCGAGCCTGCGCCTGGAATCCGAGTCCGGCAACGGCGGCAGCGCCGAGCGCGGCGGTGACGGTGTCATCGCCGACTTCGACAAGGACGGCTACGGCGACATCGCCGTCGGCACCTCCCTGTACTCGAAGCACAAGGGCCGTGTCAGCGTCTGGTACGGCGCCTCCGGCGGCCCGTCCCGGAACGCCCGCTTCACCCAGTCGACCAGTGGGGTCGCCGGATCCCCGGAGAACTACGACGAGTTCGGCTCGTCCGTCTCGGCGGGCGACGTCAACGGCGACGGCTACGCGGATCTCGCCATCGGCGTGCGGGGCGAGGCGATCGACGGCCGCGAGTACGCGGGCGGCGTGCACGTCCTCAAGGGCCGGGCCGGCGGCTTGTCCGGTGCCGGTTCGCAGTGGTTCGCCCGCAACACCCCCGGTGTGCCCGGCCCGTTGACGGCCGACGATGAGTTCGGTGGCCTGGTACGGCTGCGCGACATCGACGGCGACAAGAGGGCCGACCTGTATGTGAGGGGCCTCGACTCGGTGCGGCTGCCCGGCTCGACCGGCGGCATCACCACGACGGGCGCGACCGAATACGACGCGGCGCCCATCGACGGTTTCCTGGAGTAACTCCCTAACTCCCTAACTCCCCTGCATGCTGCGTCAGCGTGTCGGTCAGTCCGGCGTCGAACACCGGGCTGACCGACATGCTGGTGATCGGCCTGCTGGCGCACGCCCCGGCGCTCGCCGCGCTGCTCAACTCCTACAAGCGCTTCGGCCCCGACACCCTGGCCCCGTGGCTGATCGGCTGGGGCCTGGACAACCGCAGTGCCATGGTCCGCGTCCTGCCCGAGCGCGGCACGGGCACCCGGCTCGAACTGCGGCTCGGTGACGCCTCCACCAACCCGTACCTGCTGGTCGCCGCCGCGAGCGCGGCCGCCCTGCTGGGCGTCATGGACGCCGAGGAGCCACCCGCCCCGCTGCGGGGCTACGGCTACGACAGCGCCAGGGCCTCGCTGCTGCCCGCGAGCCTGCCCGCCGCGCTCGACGCCCTGGAGGCGGACAGCGCCCTCACCGCGCTGCTCGGCAAGGAGTTCGTCTCCGCGTACCTCACCTACAAGCGCGACGAGACCGGCCGCTTCCAGCGGCACGTCACCGACTGGGAGTTCGCCGAGTACGCCGATCACCTGTGAGCCCGCCCCGGTCAAGCCACTGCCCCTCGACGACGTCGACCTCAGCGACCTCGACCGCTTCACCGACGGCCTGCAGCCCTGGCGCATGTTCCACGCCCTGCGGCACTGGACCCGGTCCACTGGCAGCCCGAGGTCGCGCCCGACTCCGGCTTCTGGGCGGTGACCCGGCACCGGGACGTCGTCGCCGTCGACCGGGACGCGGCCGCCCGTCCGGCATTAACGTTCGGGGGTGCGGTGGACGCCCGTCGGGGACGGTCGGCATCCGGCCCCGCCGACGCGGGAGACGAGAAGACACCGGGGACGAGAAAACACCCGAGACAAGAACACATCAGAGACAAGAAGACATCGGGGACAAGAAGACGTCAGTGAGCGAACCACCCCAGGACGCCGTGCAGCACGCGTTCATCGCCCTCGCACCGCCCGACGACGCGAAGGACGAGCTGGCACACGCGCTCGGCCCGGCCTACGCCGCCCACCCCGGCCTGCGCTGGAACCGCATCGAGGACTGGCACATCACCCTGGCCTTCCTGGGCGAGCTGCCGGTGCGGACCGTCCAGCGGCT
>NZ_VDFC01000028.1:86823-118790 GCF_008369065.1 Streptomyces apricus
GTGCACGGCGGCCCGTCCCGGAACACCCCCGCCCCGGACTCCGCCGCGCACTTACCGGACTCCGCCGCGCAGTTATTCGGTGGACAACTCCCTTTGCCGCAACGAGCCTTGGCGGAATGCAGCAAGCGGAGATCTGGAACGCCGACGTCGCCCGGCGGTACGACACACCCGGCACCGGCATGTTCGCGCCGGAGACCCTCGGCCCCACCGTGGACCGTCTCGCGCACCTGGCGGAGGGTGCAGCGGCCCTGGAGTTCGCCGTCGGGACCGGCCGGGTGGCCGTCCCGCTCGCCGCACGGGGCGTCCCCGTCACCGGCATCGAGCTGTCGCCCGCCATGGTGGAGCAACTGCGCCGCAAGGCGGACGAGTCGGCGATCCCCGTGGTCATGGGCGACATGGCGTCGGCCACCGCCCCCGGCACGTACGGTCTGGTCTACCTCGTCTACAACACCCTCTCGAACCTCCTCACCCAGGACGAACAGGTCGCGTGCTTCCGCAACGCCGCCCGCCACCTGGGGCCCGGCGGACGGTTCGTCATCGAGCTCTGGGTGCCCGAACTGCGCAAGCTCCCGCCGGGACAGGACGCCACCGTGTGGCGGACGGACGCCGGCTACATCGGCCTGGACACCTACGACGTCCTGCACCAGCGCGTCGTGTCGCACCACTTCCGGTTCGACGACGGCGAACGGGCACAGTTGTTCCGCAGCCCGCACCGATACGTCTGGCCGGCCGAGCTCGACCTCATGGCCCAGTTGGCCGGCTTCCGGCTGGAGAGCAGGCACGCGGACTGGGAGGGCGCCGCGTTCACCGCCGCGTCACGGTCCCATGTCTCCGTCTACCGACTCCCGTCCTCCGACGACGCGTTCCTTCAAAAATGAACCGTTGAGCCGTCCGTTCCGTCTTGGTGGGTGAACGGAACCGCGACCGGAGTGACTCGTGGTGCCGTTGATGCGCACGAACGTTCACAGGAAGGCAGTCGGTGTGGTGTTAGTGGATCAGAGGGCGAGAAGGGTCGGCTCGCTCGCGGGGGTCGCCGTGGCGGCGGTCATGGGTCTCGCGGGGTGCTCGGACGACTCGGACTCCGCCGCGGACAAGAAGCCGTCCGCGCAGAGCTCGCCCACCGCCGATGCGGAGAAGACGGGCGATGACGCCTCCGCGTCGGCGCAGACCCCGGCCGTGGACCGCTCCACGGCCGAGAAGGCCGTCGCCGGCTGGGTCGCGGCGGTCATCAAGGGCGACCCGGAGGGGACGTGCCTGCTGATGGCGGAACCGGCGTCCGGCTCCGAGCCCGCGAAGGTCGGCGACGAGACGACGTGCGGCGACGACGCGCCCGAGCGCAAGGAGATGGAGAAGACCCTCGGGCAGTTCAAGGAGTCGTTCACTCCCGAACCGCCCTCGGAGGACCCGAAGGTGAAGGTCACCCAGGCCCCGGCCGCCGGTGACAAGGTGCTGGTCCCCGCGGACAAGATCACGGTCGACGGACAGGCCCTGGACAAGATCGTCCTGTCCCACTCCACCGGCGTGACGCAGGACCAGCTGGACATCAAGGTCGAGTCCAGCAAGATCAAGGACGCCTGGTACGTGACGAACCTCGACTTCGACATCGGCTAGCACCCGCGGCGCTTACGGCTTGGCCGTGGGCGGGCGCGCCCTGTTGGGGCGGGGCGCGCCGGCGAACGGCCAGGGGGCCCGACCGGATCAGTGCCGTGCGGCCGCGCAGCGGCGTGGCACGGCAGGACATCCGGCCGGGCCGTTCGTCTGTCCCGTCCCACCGCGTCCCGTCCCACCGCGTCCCGCCTCGTCCGTGAGCGGGGCAGGTGCGCGTCTGTCGTAGCGCTTACGTTCGAGCGGGCCGGGCACCCGGTGCTGCGTACACATCCGAACGGTGCCCCGTACGCACCCGGACCGAGGACGGCGCCGTCATGCCCCAGCACGAACGTTCACCCCGTGTGCCTGTACGCCCCGAACCCCTCGCCGCTCCGGTCCCCGCCGCCGGCCGGCCGACGGTCTGAGCACGTCATGGCACGCGCCAAGCAGTACGCCGTGGCCGCGTCCGGGCAGTGGACGGTGGAGGACGACGGCCGGCAGCGGCTGCCCTCCGGCGAGGTCCACGCCTGGGAACCCGGCATGAACCAGACCGTCTGCGGTCTGTCCCTCTCCCGCTCCCAGCTGGTGCGGTTCCCGCACATCACCTGGATGGACACCTTCCCGGAGTCCGGCGGCGCGGCCGACCGGGTGCAGCGCCAGTGCCCGCGCTGCGCCTCCGTCGCGGGACGCCGCGGCAGCGACGCACGGCCCCGGTGGCAGCGGACCAATCCCCGGCCCTGACCGGCGCCGGTCCGGTCCCCCGCGCCGCTCCGGCCCGGCCCCCGCTCCGGTCCGATCCGCAGCAGCCCGCTCCAGCCCGTGACAACCCGTATCCGTCCGTACCAGTTCGCACCAGTCCGTACCAGTCAGGTTCAGAAAGAGATGTGTACATGCCGCAGGACAGCGACCTCGACACCGCGGCGGACACCGCGGACCGGTTGAGGCGTACGGCCGCCGACGTGTTCGGCTGGGAAGAGCTGCGCCCGGGCCAGCTGACCGCCATGGAGTCGGTCATGGCGGGGCGCGACACCCTGGCGGTCATGCCGACCGGTGCGGGGAAGTCGGCGGTGTACCAGGTGGCCGGCGTGCTGCTGCCCGGGCCCACCGTCGTGGTGTCGCCGCTGATCGCCCTCCAGCGGGACCAGCTGGCGGGGCTGCGGCGGCGGGGCGTCCCGGACGCCGTCGCGGTCAACTCCGCCCAGTCGGCCGCCGAAACGGAGGCCGCCTGGGCGGCGGTGCGGGAAGCGAAGGCCGAGTTCCTGTTCCTCTCCCCCGAACAGCTGGCGAAGGACGAGGTGGTCGAGCGGCTGGCCGACGCGCGTCCCTCGCTGTTCGTCGTCGACGAGGCCCAGTGCGTGACTGCCTGGGGCCACGACTTCCGCCCCGACTACCTGCGCCTGTCCCAGGCCGTGCGGCGGGTGGGCCGGCCCACCGTGCTGGCCCTGACGGCGACGGCCGCCCCGCCCGTGCGCGAGGAGATCGTGCGGCGGCTGGCCATGGAGGACCCCTCCCTGGTCGTGGCCGGTTTCGACCGGCCGAACATCACCATGGAGGTCCGTCGCTTCCTGAACGACGCGGACAAGCGCCGGACGGTGGTGGAGCGCGCCGCCGGGGAGCCCAAGCCGGGCATCGTCTACACCGCGACCCGCAAGGACGCCGAGGAGTACGCGGCCGAGCTCAGCGAGCTCGGCCTGCACGCCGACGCCTACCACGCCGGGCTGACGGCCGACGAGCGCTCCCGCGCGCACGACGCCTTCCTGGCGGGCGAGACCGACGTGGTGGTCGCCACCTCCGCCTTCGGCATGGGCATCGACAAGGAGGACGTACGGTTCGTGCTGCACGCCTCCGTGCCGGGTTCCCTCGACGCCTACTACCAGGAGATCGGCCGCGCGGGCCGCGACGGCGCGCCCTCGGTCGCCGTCCTGCACTACCGGTCCGAGGACAGCGGTCTGCAGCGCCTCTTCGCCACCCAGACGCCCGACGAGGACACCCTCCGCGAGGTCGCGGCGCTGATCCACGGGCACGGAGGACCCGTCTCCCTGGACGAGCTGGGCGAGCGGACGGACCTCTCGCGCCGGCGCGTGACGGCGGCGGGCAACTTCCTCGAACAGGCGGGTGCCGTGAGCACCGACGCCGACGGCCGGGTCGTCCCCGTTCCCGGCGTCACGGCCGAGGACGCCGCCGCGCTCGCCGCGGAGGAGGCGCAGGCCCGCAGGCGCATGGAGCAGTCGCGGCTGGAGATGATGCTGGGGTTCGCCGAGACCACCGGCTGCCGCCGCCGCTTCCTGCTCGGCTACTTCGGTGAGCCGTACGAGGCTCCGTGCGGGGCCTGCGACGTGTGCTCCTCCCCCGCGYCCGACGACACGGCCGGCGAGGGGGCGGGCGGCGCGGGCGAGGACCGGCCCGTCCATCCGGCGGCCGCCTCCTACCCGGCGGGGACCGTGGTGCGGCACAAGGCGTGGGGCGGGGGCACGGTGATGAGCGAGGACGGCGACCGCATCACCGTCCTGTTCGAGAGCATGGGCTACCGGACGCTGTCCCTGGCCTCGGCGACGGAGAACGGCCTGCTCTCGGCGCCCGCCGATCCGGTCGGCTGACCCACCCTGCGCCGTTCCGTTCCGGCGGACTGTAGTGATCATGCGAGGCAGGGGTACTGCGGGCGGTCGGAGGGCATTGGCACGCCAGTGGCAGACGGAGCGCCCTCCGGCCCCGTCGGACAGGACACGGTCATGCCGCAGCAAACGAACGACACCTCTGACGACGAGGTGCAGCTCCACTTCATCGGGAACGCGACCGTACTGCTGCGGTACGGCGGGCTCACCCTGCTCACCGATCCCAACTTCCTGCACCGCGGCCAGTACGCCTACCTCGGGTACGGGCTGCTGACCCGCCGCCTGACGCAGCCGGCGCTCGACGTCCACGACCTCCCCCGCCTCGACGGGATCGTCCTGTCGCACCTGCACGGCGACCACTGGGACCGCCGCGCCCGCAGGCACCTGGACCACGACGTGCCGGTGCTGACCACCCCGCACGCGGCCCGGCGCCTGAGGACCGTGCACGGCTTCCGCCGCGCGGCGGGGCTCGGCACCTGGCGGGGGCAGACCCTCCAGCACGGCGGGTCCCAGGTCCGGGTCACGGCCCTGCCCGGCCGCCACGCGGGGGACCGGCTGCTGAGCCGTCTGCTGCCGCCGGTGATGGGCAGCATGCTGGAGTTCGGTCCCGTGGGCGGACCGGTCCGGCTGCGGCTGTACGTCTCCGGCGACACGCTCCTGTACGACGGTCTCGACGAGATCGCCCGGCGCTTCCCGCGCGCGGACCTGGCCGTCCTGCACCTGGGCGGGACACGCCTGCCCGGCGGCTTCGTGGTCACCATGGACGGCGTGCAGGGCGCGGAACTGGCCCGGCGCCTCGACCCGCGCCTGGTCATGCCGATCCACTACGGCGACTACACGGTGATGCGCTCGCCCGTCGAGGCGTTCCTCGCCGAGGCGCGGGCCGTCGGGCTCGCCGACCGCCTGGTGCACTGCGGCCACGGGGAGCATGCGCGCATCACCACCGTGCCGGGCGCGACGCCCACGGTCTTCTGACCGGCGCCCTGACGGCCGCCATCCACGGACGGGCCGCGGTCCGACGGCCGCGGGTTCACACCAGCAGGTGGTCGAGGCAGAGGTTCAGGCCGGCTTCGAGATGTTCCGTGGAGCCGGTGGAGAGCAGCACCGTGACGCCGCCCTGGATCGCGCCGACGACGGCCGCGGCCGTGCGGTCGGCGTCGAGGTCGCGGTGGGCCTCGCCGGCCGCCTGCGTGGCTTCGATGCCGGCCCGGACGCATTCCTGCCAGCGTCGCACCAGACGCGCCGCGATCTCCTGCGAGGCCGGGCTGTAGCGGCCCACGTCGGAGATCAGCACGCCGAGCGGGCAGTACAACCCCTGATCGCGGTACTGCTCGACGACGAGGTCGCGCCACGCCTCCCAGGCCGCACGCGAGGTGAGTTCGCCGAGGTACGGCTGCTGGCTCTCGAACACGCGGTCCGCCTCGTGGGTGGCGACCGCGAGGAGGAGCTCTTCGCGGCCCTTCGGGAAGTAGTGGAACATCTGGCTCTTCCCGGTCCCGCTGCGCCGGCCCACGTCGTCGAGCGTGGTGGCGTTCGCGCCGCGTTCCCGGATCTCGGCCGCGGCGGCTTCGACGATGCGCAGCCGGGTCGCCGCGCCCTTCCTCGTGGTCATCGAAAAAGTGTACTTGCAGGTACATTTTTCGGTGCCTACCTTCGGCCGCATGAAGGCAACAGTGATCAGCCGAGCAGGAGGACCGGAAGTGCTGGAGCTGCGGGAGCGGCCGGCACCTCGACCGGGTCCGGGAGAAATACTGGTGGACGTCCGGGCGGCGGGCGTCAACTTCTTCGACGTCGGCATCCGCAGGGGGCGGCTGGCCGAGGTGCCCGGCATGGAGGGTGCCGGTGAGGTGGTGGAGACCGGCGAGGGCGTGCGCGAGTTCGCTCCGGGGGACCGTGTCGCGTGGCTGACGGTAGACACCCACGGCAGTTACGCGCAGCAGGTCGTGCTGCCGGTGGACAGGGTCGTCGCGGTGCCCGACGCCCTCGACGAGGAGACCGCCGCGGCCGTGCTGCTGCAGGGGCTGACCGCACATCACCACTGCACCGTCTGCCACCCCGTACGGCCCGGCGACCTCACCCTCGTGCACGCCGCCGCCGGCGGGGTCGGACTGCTGCTCACCCAGATGATCAAAGCGCGCGGCGGCATCGTGATCGGCCTGGTGTCGCGGCCGGAGAAGGTGGAGGTCGCCCGCGCCGCAGGCGCCGACCACGTCCTGGTCTCCACCGGCGACGCGTTCGTCGACAGGGTGCGGGAGCTGACCGGCGGTGAAGGGGTGCACGCGGTGTTCGACGGCGCGGGCGGGCCGACGTTCTCCGCGTCTCTGGAGGTGCTGCGCCCGCACGGCACGATGGTGTTCTACGGGCCGCTGATCGGCGACGTGCCCACCATCGCGGTGAACGAGATCCCGCGCAGCATCCGCCTCACCTACGGCACCCTCCCCGACCACATCAGCACCCGTGAGGAACTCACCGCCCACGCGACCGAGCTGTTCGCGATGGTCGAGAAGGGCGAACTGGCCGTCCGGATCGGCGACCGCTACCCACTGGCGGAAGCGGCCCGGGCGCACACGGACATCGAGTCGCGCAGGACCACCGGAAAACTGCTCCTCATTCCGTGAACCGGTGGTGAGGCTCGGCGGGCGGCAAGATCACCGCAGGACGTCCGCACGACCGGGGTGACGGCATCCAAGATCACTCGTTTGACCGTACTGACGGATCATCCTCGTACTCCGAAAGAGCGAAGCGATCATGTTCATGCGGCGCCCGACCATTCCGGACAGTGAGCCGCGCGTGCTCGACGTGGAGCGCGCGGAGGCCGCGCTCATGGAGCATTACGCGCGGCTGGTGCGTCTGGTGTACGTGACCCTCCCCCGCTCCCTGGGCCGCCACCGGCGCGTACTCGCCGCGCACGGCCTCGTCCAGCGGGCGCTGCCCCGCCGCCGGGTGGTGGTACCGGGGCAGCGGCCGGTGGCGGGCCGGCCCGAGGGGGCCACGGACGGGTACCGGGCCCTGCGGGTCCGTGTCCTGCGGGCCGCCCGGGACCAGGAGGCGCGGCCCGGACGGTTCCCGGGCACGGGGAGCCGGTGGCCCGCGCGTCCGGCCCTGCCGGCGGTCTGGGGCCTGCGCGTCTTCCCGCAGTCCGGGGGCGCCGAGGAGCTGGCGCTGGACCGTGCCCTCGCGGAGACCGCCTGGCCGGTGCGGGCGGCCGTCGCGCTGCTCGTACTGGACGGGCTGTCCCCCGACGGGGCGGCCCGCGTGCTGCGCGAGACCGGTGTGGGCGAGCCCGGGGAAGCCGTCGCGGCCGCGCGCCGGCTCGCCGCCACGCAGGGGTCGCGCACGCCCGCGGCCGGCGGCCCGGCCGGTGCGGCCCCCGCGGAGACCGAGCCCCCGCCTCCTGCCGCCGACGCCGGCGGGCCGGCCCCGGTCCTGCTCGCGCCGGAGTTCGATCCGTGCCTGCTGCGCGCCCGGCCGACCGATCTGCTGCGCCGCCGGCAGCGCGTGCGCTCCGCCGTGACCGCGGTGCTGCTGGCCGTGTGCGTGGGGGGCGTCGCCGTCTCCCTGCCGGACGCCGCCGGTGACCGCGCCGCGGACGGGCGGCCGCGGCAGACGGCGCGGGCGACGGCCGCGGAGCTGCTGCGGCGCACCCCCGCCGACGTCTGGGCGGACACCTCCCGGGTGGACTTCACGGCCTGGCCCGCCCGCGGCGGCCGGACCGCGGACCGCCCGCTGCTGGAGCGCGCGCTGCGGGCCTGGTCCGACCCGGCGTGGCCGGGACGGCGCTCCACGGAGGCGGGGGCGGCGTACACCGGGAGCGGCCGGGCGCCGCGCCTGCTGTTCGCCGGCGACGTCGACGGACGCGCGGTCGTCGTCCTGCACGACGACCTGACCCTCGTGCGCTACAGCGAGCCGTTGCGCGGCGACGGAGGGCCCGAGCTGGTGTCCTCCCTGACCGACGGGGCCGACGTGACGACCGCCGCCGCGGTCGTCGTCTCCCGCACCTCCGGGTCCGTACGCCTGCTGCTGGCGCCGTGGATCGCCGAGGCGGGCACCCGTGACCTGCTCGCGCCCGACACGCCGTCCCGTGACGTGCCCCGGTCGGCGAGCGGTCTCACCGGGCCCGTCCCGGTGCCGTCGGGGGGCGGGGACTGCGGTACCTGGCCCGTCGTGCAGCTGCGGTCCTCGTCACGCATCGTCGAGAAGCACGCCTTCCTGCTCACCGACCTCGGCGGCCTCTCCCCCGTCCACCTGACCTACATGCCGCCGCCGACGCCGGGGGAACGCCCGCGGCCGCCCAGGGAGGCCACCGGCCCGCAGGCGCTGCTGGGCTGGGCGCGCACCGCCTGCCGGCTGGACGGGCTGCGCGGTCAGGGCGTGCGCGCGGTCAACCACTGGGTGTTCGCCCAGCAGGAGCTGCCCGAGCGGGCCGGGCAGGCCACGTGGGTGTGCGCCCGCGCCGACACCTGGCGCGGTCCGGGGCGCGTGGAGTACCTCTTCCTCGGTCCGGGCACCGGGCCCGCCCGGCCGGCCGGTGTCCGCAAGAACACCGCCGAGTGCAGCCGCTTCGGCCAGGACGTGCTGGCGGACGTCGGCTGGCGGGCACCGTCCGGCTCCTCGTACCTGCTGGCCGCCGGCAGCCGGTCCGTGACGCGCGTCAAGGCGTCCGGGCCGGTGCGCGCGACGGCCGACGGGCGCTTCCTCGCCGTCCGCGCCGCCGCCTCCCGGGGCACCGACGCCGAGGTCACCGGCCGGCTGACGGAGGGCGCCCCGGTCCGGGCGCCGCGCTGAGCCGCGTCGCGGTCCTCCCGGCGCGGTCACGGCCCTCCCTGTGCGGTCGCGGTCCTCCCTGTGCGGTCGCGGTCCTCCCGGTGCATCCGGGAGGACCGCGGCGACAGAATGTGACGTAATGGCCGATAGGGGGTCCTCTCCGGTCGGCCGGCACTCCGCCTCGTGAGAGGAACGACCGTCATGAAGCTCAGCGACGAACTTCCCGTGGACCACAGACTCGCCACGGTCTACCGGTACGGGGCCGCGCTCTGCGGTGTGGCCCTCCTGGTCTTCGGCATCCTCGGCTTCGCCGACCGGCTCAGCCCGTTCGACACGAACGGCGGGACCATCGCGGGACTGACGACCAACGGCGCCCTGAGCCTCGTCTCCGTCCTCGTCGGCCTCGCGCTGATCGCCGGCGGAGTGGTCGGCGGGAACTTCGCCTCGACGCTCAACATGACCGTCGGCACCCTGTTCCTGATCAGCGGTTTCGCCCACATCTTCATCATGGACAAGGCCGCGAACTTCCTCGACTTCGGCATGCCGAACGTGCTGTTCAGCTTCGTCATGGGCCTCGTGATCCTGACCTTCGGCATGTACGGCCGCGTCACCGGCCGACTGCCCCACGACAACCCGTACTGGCGCCGCCGCCACCCGCGGGAGGCGGCCCGGGAGTCCATCGCGCGGCGGCGCGCCGTGGCCTCGGGGGCCACGGCCGACGCACCGCACGCGACCGCGCTCCCGCGGGGTGCCGCGCCCCGCTCGGCGCGCTGAACGGGCTCCGGGTCAGCGCTCCCCGTCGAGCCGGCCGGCCAGCTCACCGGCCAGCTCGCGGTTGAGGACGCGCAGGAAGTCCGCGATCGTCTCGCGCTGCTCGGGGGTGAACTTCCGGCGCGCCGCCTCCGTGCTGCGCGCCAACGGGCTGAAGTACTCCCGGGCGAGCACGCGGGCGCCGGCGTTGTAGGAGAGGTGGACGACCCTGCGGTCGGCGCTCTCGCGGGTGCGGCTGATGTGCCCGGCGCGCTCCAGCCGGTCCAGACAGGCGGTGACGGCGCCCGAGGTGAGGTTGAGGCGCTCCCGCAGCCGGGAGGGAGTCATGGGCTCGCCGTCGGTCGCCGAGGCGTCCAGGATCGCGGCCAGCGCGTGGACGTCCGTGGAATGCAGGCCGTGGGCCTGGGCGAACGAGTGGGCGATGCGGTTGAACTCGCTGTTCAGCGTACGCAGCAGGACGGCGTAGGCCTGGAGGTCGCTGTCGGGGCCGTCGGGGCTCTCCGAACTCTGGGGCTGCATGACACAAGGATAGTATCTCTCGATGATTGAGATACTTTCTCCTTGAGATACCTTTACCGGTGTCCGCCTACGTCCGTTGGGAATTGAATGAACACCGTGCGCCGACCGGCCCGATGGCTGGTCCCCCTCGTTCTCGTCGTCGTCTGGCTGGGTCTCGGCGGCGCCTTCGGCTCCTACGCCGGAAAGCTCGGGGAGGTGTCCACCAACGACCAGGCCGCGTTCCTGCCGCAGAACGCGGAGTCCACCGAGGTCATCGAGCAGCAGAAGGCGTTCGACCAGCAGGAGACACTGCCCGCGATCATCGTCTGGACCGCCGACGGCGGCGGGAAGGTCTCCACCGCCCAGCAGGACGACGCCACCCGGGTCCTGAAGTCGCTCGCCGGCACCGACGGCGTGGAGGGCACGCCCTCCCCGGCGCTGCGCTCGGAGGACGGGGCCGCCCTGGAGGGCGTGGTCCCCCTGAGCCCGGAGCTGGGCGAGCGGCTCACCGAGGTCCTCGACGAACTGCGGCAGGCCGCCGGTGACGTGCCCGGCGCCCGCGTCCAGATCGCCGGGCCCGCGGCCACCCAGGGCGACCTCGGCGAGGCGTTCGCGGGCATCGACGGCATCCTGCTGGGCGTGGCCCTGGCGGCGGTCCTGGTCATCCTGCTGCTGGTCTACCGCAGCGTCCTGCTCCCCTTCACGATCATCATCAGCGCGGTGTTCGCCCTCGGGATCGCCTGCGCCGTCGTCTACGTACTGGCCGACCACGACGTGGTGCGCGTGGACGGCCAGGTGCAGGGCATCCTGTCGATCCTCGTGATCGGCGCCGCCACCGACTACGCCCTGCTGCTGACCGCCCGCTTCCGCGAGGAGCTGGCCCGCAGCGGCGACCGTTTCGGGGCCGCCCGGGCGGCGCTGCGCGAGTCCTTCGGCGCGATCACCGCCAGCGCCGCGACCGTGGCCCTGGGCCTGCTCGCCCTGCTGCTCAGCGACCTGACCAACAACCGCGCGCTGGGTCCGGTCGGGGCGATCGGCATCGTGTGCGCGGTGCTGACGACCCTGACGTTCCTGCCCGCGGTGCTCGCCCTCATGGGCAAGGTGGCCTTCTGGCCCGCGAAGCCCCGGTCGGCCGACGCCGAGACGGGCGGGCACGGCATCTGGCGGCGCGTCGCCCACTGGGTCGACACGCGCCCCCGGCAGCTGTGGATGGTCACGGTCGCCGTCCTCGTGGCGGGCGCCGCGTTCTTCCCCGCGCTGCAGTCGAAGGGTGTGCCGCTCGACGAGCTCTTCGTCAACGACGCGCCGTCCGTGGCCGCGCAGGAGACCCTGGGCAGGCACTTCCCCGGCGGCTCCGGCCAGCCGGTCGTGATCATCGCCGACGCGGACCGGCGGGCCGAGGTCACCCGCGCCGCCGCGGCGACGGACGGAGTGGCCGAGGCGCAGGCGGTGAGCGCGTCGGGCCGGCCGGGTGCGGAACCGCTGGTGGTGGACGGCCGGGTGCGCATCGACGCCGTCCTGACCGCCGCCCCGGACACCGACGCGGCCAAGAACACCGTGCAGGACCTGCGCGACCGGCTGCACGCCACGGAGGCGAACGCGCTGGTCGGCGGCTACTCCGCCCAGCAGTACGACACCCAGCGCACCGCGGAGCACGACCGGGCCCTGATCATCCCGGTCGTCCTGGCGATCATCCTGGTCATCCTGATCGTGCTGCTGCGCTGCCTGCTGCTGCCCGTGCTCCTGGTCGCCACCGTGGCACTGAACTACCTGGCGACGCTCGGCATCGCGGGCCTGGTGTTCCAGCACGGCTTCGGCTTCTCGGGGACGGACGCCTCGGTGCCGCTGTACGGGTTCGTGTTCCTGGTCGCCCTGGGCGTCGACTACAACATCTTCCTCATGTCGCGCGTGCGTGAGGAGACGCTGCGCCTGGGCACGCGGCAGGGGATGCTGCGCGGGCTGATCGCGACCGGGGGTGTGATCACGTCGGCCGGTGTGGTGCTGGCCGCCACCTTCGCGGCGCTGATCGTCATCCCGCTCGCGTTCCTCGCGCAGATCGCCTTCATCGTCGCCTTCGGCGTCCTGCTCGACACCGTCGTCGTGCGCTCGCTGCTGGTGCCGGCGCTGGTGCGGGACATCGGCCCGGCCGTCTGGTGGCCCGGCCGCCTCGCCCGCGAGGAGCCCGCACCGCCGTCCGACCGCGACTAGCGCATGGCCACCAGGATCACGCTGGTCAGCACACTGGTGAGCACGAAGTACGGGGCGTTGAGGAGCCCGTAGTACAGCGGGCGCGGGAAGTTCGGGTTGATGGCGATCTGGAAGGTCATCGCACCCAGGTACCCGACGCCGACGATCAGCCCGAAGGCGACCGCGTCACCGGTGCCCGTGATGTCCAGCGCCTCCACCAGGACGGCGCTGGTCAGGACCGTGGCGAGGGTGCACAGCAGCGGGCCCGCCACGGTGACCGGCGTCGGGGAGGGCGCGGGCGCGCCCTCCCGGCCGAGGGCGACGGCGTACGGCTTGGCGATCACGACCGCGAACCACACTCCGGCGATCAGGAACGAGGCGACCGCCGCGATCGCGAGGGCCGGCCAGTTGATGTCGTCGAGGACGGAGAACACGCGAAGACTCCTTTCGCCCGCGGTCCCTGCGACCGCCGGCGGAAGGAGTCTCGACGCCGTACAGGACAGGAGGTGTCCGCTACCGCCCGCCGTCCGGCCGGGCACGGGAGGCGAGCATCCGCAGGACCGTGTCCGAGCGTTCCAGGAGGGTGGTGCGGACCACCGGGGCCGCCTCGCGGGCCGCCTGCCGGGCGTCCTCGACGTAGGCCGCGTCGACGGCGTACGGCGGGAAGAGCCGGCCCGCGAAGACCATCGCCAGGATCATGCCGCCCTGGTGCAGCCGCGGGAGCAGTTCCAGGTAGCGCTCGGCGTACGGCGCGAGGAGGGCGTCCTGGCCGGGGCGCCAGAACGCGTCCGCCACCTGGCCGACCGAGCTGACGGGCACCTCGCGGTCCACCGCCAGCCGCTGCCAGACCTCCGCCTTCGCCGCGGGGTCCGGCAGCGCGGCCCGTACCGTGAGAGCGCGCACCCGGGCGTCGGGGTCGGGGTCGCGGGCCAGCAGGGCTGCGGTCCCGGCCGTGACGTCCTCCCCCAGTTCCGCGGCGCGGACCAGCGCGCGCCAGTGCAGGTCCACGTCGTCGCCCGCCTGCTCGCGCAGCCGGGCCAGGTCGTCCGGGCCGGTGGCCGTACGGGCCAGGCCGCGCAGGGCGACCTGGCGGCGGCCCGGGTCGGCGGCCAGGTCCCGGCAGACCGCCGCCACCGCCGCCGTCAGCGCGGCGCGCTCGGCGTCCGGCGCCCACTGCTCGGCGATGTTCGAGGCGAGGGTCAGACAGGGCTCGATCACGGCGTCGGACGTCTCGGCGGCGAGCACGGCGGTGACGGACCGCCCGGCCTCGGCCGCCGTCGCCTCGCCGGTGGTCAGCATGTCCCACACGGTCGCCGTGGCCACACCGCGGGAGATCGGCGTGGGCAGCAGCGCCGCCGACCGGAAGAAGGCGTCCCGGCCCGCCGGGTCGGGCCGGGACGTCGCGAAGGTCAGGTCCTCGTCGTTGATCAGCAGGACGGCGGTGTCCGACGCGGACGGCAGGCCGGTGACGGGGGTACGGGGCCCCGTCACCTCGACGCGTACCAGCGCCGTACGGTGCAGGGCCTCACCCTTCCTGGCGTACGCGCCCACCGCCAGCACCTGCGGCCGGGGGGTGCCGTCGGCGACCAGGGTGACGCCGTCCCCGTCGCGCTCCAGGGAGAAGCGGTCGGTGCCCGCCGTCGCGAGCCAGGCCGTGCGCCAGGCGTCCAGGTCCCGCCCACTGACTTCGGAGAGCGCGTCGACGAGGTCCTGGAGCGTGGCGCTGCCCCACGCGTGGCGGGCGAAGTAGGCCGTCATGCCGGCCCGGAAGCGCTCCTCGCCGACATACGTCATGAGCTGCTGGAGGACGGAGGCGCCCTTGGGATAGGTGATGTTGTCGAAGATCGACGCGGCCTGGGCGACGTCGTGGATGGGCTGGTGGATCGGGTGCGAGGCGGGTCCCCGGTCCGCCAGGTACGCCTTGAGCTTGTCGCCCGCCAGGTGGCCGGCCCACGCGTCGGTGTACCGGGTGGCCCGCTCGGCGGCCCAGTGGCAGGCGAACTCCGCGAAGGCCTCGTTCAGCCAGAGGTCGTCCCACCAGCGCATGGTGACGATGTTGCCGAACCACATGTGCGCCATCTCGTGCAGCAGCACCCTCGCGAGCAGCTCGCGCTCGGCGGGGGTCGGCTCGGCCCGCCGCAGGAACACGTCCGACCAGGTCACGCATCCGTAGTTCTCCATCGCCCCGCCGAACTCGGGCACGAACACCTGGTCGTACTTGGTCTGCGGGAACGGCATCGCGAAGGCCTCACCGAAGAAGGCGAGCCCCTGGCGGGTGAGGGTGAAGAGTTCCTCGGCGTCCCGCTCCAGCACCGCGGCGAGGGAGCGCCGGGCGAAGAGGCCCAGGTCGTGGCCGTCGACCTGGCGGCGGATCTCGTGGAAGGGGCCCGCGTTGACGACGGTGTTGTACACGGACAGGCGCGGGGTGTCGGGGAAGGTCCAGCGGCGGGCCGCGCCCCGTTCCTCGACGACCGGGTCGCCGGAGTTGGCGGTGACGGTCCAGCCGGCCGGGGCGGTGACCGTGAAGGCGTGCGGGGCCTTGAGGTCGGGCTGGTCGAAGCACGCCCAGACGAACCGGGCCTCGTCGGGTTCGAAGCTCATCCAGACGTAGACCTCGCCGTCCGCGGGATCGGTCGCCCTGTGCACCCCCTCGCCCGTGGCCGTGTCCGCCTGGACGCTCTCCACGCGCAGCACGTTGTGCGCGGCGAGCGCGGGCAGCGGTATGCGGCCGTCCGTGCCCGGGGTGAGCGGGGCGCCGTTCAGGGTCGCGGTGACGACCTGTGCCGCGCAGTCCACGAAGGTCTCCGCGCCCGGTTCGCGGCAGCCGAACGTCACGGTGGAGACGCACCGCACCTGCGGCCCGTCGAGCAGGCCGGTGAGGTCGATGTCCACGTCGTACCGCTCGACCGTGAGCAGTTCGGCGCGGCGCTCGGCCTCGGTACGGGTCAGGCTCCGGGTCTCCATGCGTTCTCCCTCGTCGGACGGCTCGGTGGCTCGGACGGCGAGCGTCAGCGTAGGGCGTGCGGGTCCGCCGGGCGCGGGGTTTTCCGGAGCGGTGTCGCGGGACGGCGCGCGCCGGCGAAGAACGAATTATGTGGCCTCTCCCATGTGTGGAATCCCGCTGAGCAGCCACTCGTCCGGAAGCACTTGTCGCCCCCGGCCCGGTGCAGGACGCCTGACACGACGGCGTCCGGCTCCCGCGGACGGTGGGTGAGGGGATTTCACGAACGTGAGGAGGAGGGGCTGATGAGCGAGTCCATGCAGGGCGACACCGGAAGGGTGCAACAAGCCGGTGAGACGGCCAAGGCAGAGGCGACGGCGACGGCCGAGCGGGCCAAGCAGGCCGCGGGCGAGACCGCCGGGACCGCCGCCGACCAGGCCAGGGCCGTGGTGGGCGAGGCTCGGCAGCAGGCGGGCACGGTCGTCCGCGACCTGCGTGAGCGTGCCCTGAACGAGGTCGAGGGACAGACCGGCCGGGCGGCCGACGCGCTGCGCCAGTGGGCGGACGACCTGGCGGGACTGGCGGACAACGCCCAGAACGACTCCCCCGCCCGCGGCCTGGCCGCACACGCCGCCGACCGGGGGCACCGCGCGGCGGACTACCTGCAGAAGCAGGGCGCCCAGGGCGTGGTGACCGACCTCCAGGGCTTCGCCCGCAGGCGTCCCGGGGCCTTCCTCGGCGGCGCGCTCCTGGCAGGGCTGGCCGTGGGCCACCTGGCGAAGGTGGCGAGCAAGGCGAAGGAATCCTCCGGTACGGGTCCGTCCGGGTCCGGCACGACGGCGGAGCAGCAGCCGGGCATCTCCGAGGAGTCCTACCCGCTGCTCCCGCCGGCGCCGCCCGTGGACGCCCCGCAGGAGCCCGCGCCGGTGGACGTGGCCCAGAGCCCGCCGCCCGTGGGCGCGCCGGAACCGCCGGTGATCCCGGCCGTACCGCAGACGCCGCCGTCCGTGGGCACGCCCCCGAACGGTGTGCCCGGACGTCCTTACCCGGAGGTGTGAGATGACCTCGGTGCCTCCCGGGCCCGTGGGGTCGCAGGGTCAGGACCGGTCGGTCGGCGAGCTGCTGTCCGCCGTGACCTCCGACGTGCAGACCCTCTTCCGCCAGGAGGTGGAACTGGCGAAGACCGAGGTCCGTACGGAGGCGACGAAGGCGGGCAAGGCGGCCGGCATGTTCGGCGGCGCCGGATTCGCCGGCTACATGACGCTCCTGTTCCTGTCCCTGGCCGCCGTGCTGGGACTGGCGAACGTCATGGACGCCGGCTGGTCCGCCCTGATCGTCACCGCCGTGTGGGCCGTGATCGCGGCCGTGCTGTACCAGCGGGGCCGCACGCAGATGCGCACCGTGTCGCCGAAGCCCGAGCAGACCGTCGAAACGATGAAGGAGAACGCGGAATGGGCACGTCACCCGACCACATGAGGGCAGAGATCGACGCCACTCGGGAGCGGCTGGCCGCGGACGTGGACCAGCTCGCCCACCAAGCCAGCCCTCGCACCATCGTGCGCCGCCGCACCGACCGCGTGCGCGGCGCCGTCACCGGCGTCCGGGAGCGCATCATGGGTACAGCTCAGCACGGTGTCCACGAGGCCAAGCACAGTGCGCGGTCCGCCGCGGGCTCCCTCCAGGAGAGCACGGGAAACGCGGCCGGCACGGCCCAGGAAGCCATCGGCCACGCCGGGCAGGCGGCCAGGAACGTACCGGACCGCGCCGTCGAGAAGACGCAGGGCAACCCGCTGGCCGCCGGTCTGATCGCGTTCGGTGTGGGCGTCCTGGCGTCGTCGCTGCTTCCTGCCTCCCAGACCGAGCAGCAGAAGGCCGCCGGTCTCATGGAGCGGGGCGGCGAGGCCCTGGAGCCGGTCAAGCAGGCGGCGCTGGAGTCCGTGCAGCACCTGAAGGAAGGTGCGGTGGAAACGGCGCAGAGCGCGGCACAGGAAGTGAAGAGCACCGCGGCCGACGCGGCCCGGACCACGCAGGAAGAGGCGCGGACCCAGGCCGGGCACGTGACCGAGCAGGCGCGTGAGTCGGGCCGGACGGTGGCCGAGGAGACCCGCGGGCAGTCCGGCGGATCCGTCTGACCGACCGTGTGACCTCCGCCGAAGCGGGCCCCGGACACGTTCCGGGGCCCGCTTCGCGTGCATCCTGCACGGAAATCGTGGAAGAAGGCGTCCATGAGATCTTCCACGGATGACGGAATCGCGGCCGACTTCTACGACTTCGAGGCCGCGCTCTCCGACGAGGAACGCAAGATCCTGCTCAGGACGCGGGCGTTCATGCGCGACGAGGTGAAGCCGCTGGTGAACGAGAACTGGGCGGCGGGCACCTTCCCGAAGGAGCTGATCGCGAGGTTCCGGGAGAGCGGTCTGGTCGGGCTGTCGTACGAGGGCTACGGCGAGCACCGTCCCGCCGTCAGCCATCTGCTGACGGGCATGATGGCGCTGGAGATGAGCCGGGTGGACGCGTCGGTCGCCACGTTCTACGGCGTCCACAACGGGCTGGCCATGTACTCCATCGAGGCCGGCGGCAGCCAGGAGCAGCGGGAGCGCTGGCTGCCGGGCATGGCCTCCATGGACACGATCGGCGCCTTCGCCCTGACGGAACCGCTCGACGGGTCCGACGTGGCGGCCGGCATGCGCACCACCGCCGAGCGCGAGGGCGACACCTGGGTCCTGAACGGCGCCAAGCGGTGGATCGGCAACGCCACGTTCGCCGACCACGTCGTGGTCTGGGCACGGGACGTGGCGGACGACCAGGTCAAGGGGTTCGTGGTCGCCAGGGACACACCGGGCTTCGTCGCGGAGAGGATCGAGAACAAGATCTCCCTGCGGATCGTCGAGAACGCGGACATCACGCTGACCGGTGTCAGGGTGCCGGAGGCCGACCGGCTGCAGAACGTCGAGTCGTTCCGGGACGTGGCGGAGGTCCTGCGCGCCACCCGCAGCGGCGTCGCATGGCAGGCGCTGGGAGTGATGATCGGCGCGTACGAGCTGGCGCTCGCCTATGCCACCGACCGCGAGCAGTTCGGCCACCCGATCGCGGGCTTCCAGCTCGTCCAGGACCTGCTGGTGAAGAGCCTGGGCAACATCACGGCCTGCTGGGGCATGCTGGTGCAGCTCGCGCGGCTGCAGGACTCCGGTGTGTTCAGGGACGAGCACTCGTCGCTGGCCAAGGCGTACGTCACCGCCCGGATGCGCGAGGTGGTCGGCTGGGCCCGGGAAATCTTCGGCGGCAACGGGATCGTGCTGGACTACGACGTGGCCCGCTTCTTCGCGGACGCGGAGGCCATCTACTCCTTCGAGGGCACGCGCGAGATGAACACGCTCATCGTGGGCAAGGCGATCACCGGGGAGAGCGCGTTCGTCTGAGACGGGCACACCGGTGCGGGTCGGCCCTCCCCCGTACGTGATACTCGCCTGATGAACCGGAACATCGCAGGTGGGAGCGGGACCGGCCCCGGCGGGCGCGGGCCGGTCTCGGTCCGCCGGGCCACCGCGCGGGACGCCAGGCGGCTCACCCGGCTCGTGCGCGGCTCGCGGGCCTACGAGGGGCAGTACGCGGCCATGGTCGCGGGCTACCGGGTGGGCCCGGACTACATCGAGAACCACCGGGTCTTCGTGGCCGCGGACGAGCGCGACGGACAGGTCCTCGGCTTCTACTCGCTCGTCCTCGCCCCGCCGGAGCTGGACCTGCTGTTCGTCGCCGACACCGCGCAGGGGCGCGGGGTGGGCCGGCTGCTCGTCGCGCACATGCGGGCCGAGGCCCGGGCCGCCGGCCTCGACCGGGTACGGGTGGTGTCGCATCCTCCCGCCGAGGGCTTCTACCGGAGTGTGGGCGCGGTGCGCGTCGGGACCGCGGCCGCCACGCCTCCCGCGGTGGTGTGGGACCGGCCGGAGCTGGAGTTCCGTAATCCCTGAGCATCCTGCCGTGACCTCGGATCCGGATCCGGATCCGGATCCGGGCCTGGCTCCGACCTCGGATCCGGTCGCGGGGTGGTCGCACCATCACTCCATTACTTGCGAGTAAGGTTACCGACAGGTTCAGCAGCGTCCACGGAAAGAGCGCCCATGCCCCGCACGTTCACCGTCGCCCGCAGCATCCTGGTCGAGGCGTCGCCGGCCTCGGTGTACGGGCAGGTCGCCCGGCCCGCGCAGATGGGCCGCTGGAGCCCCGAGAACCTGGGCGCGACGCTCCCCGAGGGAACGCGGGACGAACCGGCCCGGGTCGGTCTGGTCTTCGAGGGGTACAACCGGCGCGGCCGCCACCGCTGGACCACCCGCTGCACGGTCACCGCGGCGGATCCCGGCAGCCGCTTCGCCTTCCGCGTCCACGCGATCGGTCTCAGGCAGCCGCGCCTGAAGGCACCGATCGCCACCTGGGAGTACCGCTTCGCGCCGGAGGGCACCGGGACACGGGTGACCGAGACCTGGACGGACGACCGCCGCTCCTGGCCCACCTTCGTGGCCAACGCCTTCGACTACGTGGCCACGGGCGGCAAGACCTTCGCCGCCTTCCAGGTGGGCAACATCGACAGGACCCTGCGCAACCTCAAGCGCGAGCTGGAGGCCCCGGCGCACAGCTGACCCGGGCGCCCGGTCGCGCGTGCACCTCAGGCCTTCTCGTCGCGGGACGCCCGGCGCCGGAGCCAGAGGGGCAGCGCGTACCAGCACACGCCGAAGTACAGCATCACGCCGGCGACGAGGACCTCCGCGACGATGCCCGGCAGGACGACGCGCAGGATGAGCAGCAGCGTCGAGCCGATGGTGAGGGCCAGCAGGACCATGCCGAACATCATCAGCTTGTGCGCCGTCTCGACCAGTTCGTCCTTCATGCTCTGGCCCGCCAGGAAGCGGTGGATGGAGACCGGGGCTATCAGGGAGCCGGTGGCCGCCGCGCCCAGCACCACGGTGGTCACGTAGATGGTGCGGTCGATGGTCCCCAGCTCCCGGAATCCCGCGGTGAACGCCACGCTGAGCAGGAAGCCGAAGAGGATCTGCACGCCGGTCTGCGCGACCCGGGTCTCCTGCAGGAGTTCGTTCCAGCGGCGGTTCATCCGCTCTCTCGGACCCTCCGGGTCCTCCGCCTGCGCGCCGGCGCCCCGGTGCGCCGGGTCGGTGGCCCGGGAGTCCTCCGGCCGCGCGGCACCTCCGGTCGCGGTCGGCCCACTTGCGTCCTGCCTCGCCGGCGCGGCTGGGTCGGTCACGGCCATGGGTCCTCCAAGGTGATGTGCGCGGCGCGTCGGCACGCGGTTCACGGACGTCGGGAAGACCCGCGTACCCCGCGCGGCCTGCGACAAGCCTGCCCGTCGGGGCGTCAGGAAGGCGCCTCCCGGCGGGAACAGCGGTCACGTACGCCCGGTCGAGCCCATCGAGGACGACCCGAAGGGGCTCGTCGGGCACCTCGGCGCCTTGACCGGCACCGACGGTGCCCGTCCGCGGTGTTCAGGCGCTGTACCGGTACGTCGGGTAGGTCAGGTACCCGGCGTCACCGCCCTGGTACCAGGTGGCCTCGTCGACGGGGGCGATCGGCACGCCCGTGCGCAGGCGCTCCACCAGGTCGGGGTTGGCGATGAAGGCGCGGCCGAAACTGATGAGTTCCGCGCCCAGGTCCAGCCAGTGGTCGGCCTCGGACCGGCCGACCTGCTTGGGCCCCATGGGCAGGGCCGGGTTCATGACGAGGGTGCCCGGCCAGGCGCGGCGCAGCTGCACCAGCACCTCTTCGTCCGTGGTCGCCTCCAGGTGCACGTACGCGACCTCCAGCCGGGCCAGCTCGCCCAGCAGGGCGGTGTAGAGCTCCGTCACCTCGGTCTCGTGCACCCCCCAGAAGGTCCCGCCCGGCGAGAGCCGGATGCCCGTGCGCGCCGCGCCCACGGCGTCGACCGTCGCGGCGACCGCCTCGACGGCGAACCTGATCCGGTGGGCCACCGAACCCCCGTACCCGTCCGTGCGCAGGTTGGCGTCGGACGACAGGAACTGTGAGATCAAGTAGCCGTTGGCGCCGTGCAGTTCGACGCCGTCGAAGCCGGCGTCCACCGCCCGCCGCGCCGCGTCGGCGTAGGAGCGGGCCTGCTCCGGCACCTCGGACGTCTCCAGCGCACGGGGCACGGGGGCGGCCTGCGGCCCGGTCGGGGTGAACACCTCGCCGGTGGCCGGGACGGCCGACGGGCCGACCGGCTGCAGGCCCGTGGTGTCGGGGTGCGAGACGCGTCCGCCGTGCATGAGCTGGGCGAAGATCCGCCCGCCGTTGAGGTGCACGGCGTCCGTCACCTGCCGCCAGGACGCCTGCTGCTCGTCGGTGTGCAGGCCGGGCGTGCCGGGGTTGGACTGTCCGATCAGGTTCGGCTGGACGCCCTCCGTCACGATGAGTCCGGCGGTCGCGCGCTGGGCGTAGTAGGTCGCCATCGACGGCGTGGCCAGACCGCCGGCGGCGGCCCTCACCCGGGTCATGGGGGCCATCACCACACGGTTGGGAAGCGTCAGTCCACCGAGCTGATAGGGCTGGAACAGGCTCGTCACGTCAGAACTCCTTAGCGGTCCGTGACCCGGCTGCCGGGTACAGCGGTTACGCTAAAACCTGACATTGATGTCAGAGGCAAGCCGTGTGGCGCAGGCAACAGCGGGGAGAGAACGGAATGCGTATCGGAGAGCTCGCCCAGCGGGCCGGGGTCAGTGTCCGCTCGCTGCGCTACTACGAGGAGCAGGGGCTGCTCCACAGCACCCGCAGCGCCAGCGGCCAGCGACACTACACGGACGAGGAGATCGAGCGCGTCCTGTTCATCCAGCGCCTGTACGCGGCCGGCCTGTCCAGCAGGACCATCGCCGCCCTCCTCCCCTGCGTCGAGTCCCCCAGCGAGGAGAACTCCGACGCCGCCCTCGACCGCATGGCCGAGGAACGCGACCGGCTCAGCGCGCACATCGAGGACCTCGTGCAGACCCGCGACGCCCTGGACGCGCTGATGGTCACGGCGCGGGCGTACCGCGACGAGGTGCTCGCACCCCGGAAGCGTCCGGAACTGCGGGCGGCCGCATCCGCCTGACCCATAGCGTCTGCCTGACCCGCGGCGCCCGTCCGAGGCGCGTCGTCCGTCCGGTCCGCGGCGCCCGTCCGGTCCGCGGCAGCCGCAGGCCCTACTTGGACTCGATGCGGCCCAGCGGGGAGGCGCCGTCCGCCAGCGCCTCGCGCACCGCCGTCCAGTCCGCCTCCCCGAGGCCGAGCGCGTGGCGGAGGTAGGCCAGCGTGACCCGCTGGACCAGGGCGACGCGCTCCGGGTTCTCGTCGGTCGTCTCGCGGACCTCGTGGCCGGCGATGCCGCCGAGCGAGTGCTCCGCCCCGAACAGCGTGAGCAGGCTCTCGCCGCCCGGACTCAGGACGTACGGGTCGGTGAGCCACTCCGGTCCCCTGACCGACAGTGGGGAGTCGTCCCGGTCCCCGGCGACGACGAGGGCCGGCGTGGTCATGTGCGCGAAGTCCGGGTTCATGAAGGGGAAGTGCTCGGCGGCGTACGGCGTGAGGTCGGCTCCGCCCTTCCCGGCCGTGGCGAGCAGCACGCCCGCCTTGACCCGCGCGTCGGACAGGTCCTCCGAGCGCCCGCTCACCGGGTCCATGACCCGCAGGCCCAGCAGGTTGCCCGCCGTCTGCCCGCCGAAGGAGTGGCCCGCCGCGGCGACACGGCTCCGGTCGGTGCGGCCGCCGAGACCGGGCACGGCCGCCTCCAGGACGTCCAGTCCGTCGAGGACCCGCACCATGTCCTCGACCCTGAACCGCCACAGTCGCGGTGTGCGCGGATCGTCCTGGGCGAGGCCCACCGTCCTGGAGTCGAGGTGGGTGGGCTGGACCACCACGAACCCGTGCGCCGCCCAGAAGTCGGCCAGGGGCCCGTAGCCGTCGAGCGAGGAGCCGAAGCCGTGCGAGAGGAGGACGATCGGCAGCCCGGTCCCGGTCACCGGCGCGGAGATCCGCACGCGCAGGTCCTCGCCGCGGTCCGGGGCCTGCAGCACCACCGGCTTCACCGAGACGACCGGGGCGGGMGCAGGTGCGGGTACGGATACGGGTGCGGTCATGGTTCCACTTCCTTGCTGCTGCGGGCGCGCACGGGTTTGGCGGCGGCTTCCCGCTCTGCCATCATGAAGAAACGGGACGCCGTCCCGGATACCTGACGAACGATACGGGACACTGTCCCGTTTAGCCAGCCCGGCATTCCGCGCGGGCAGTGGAGGACGAGTGGTGAACGGCAGCGAACAGGGCACGGGGGCCACGGCCCGGCCCAGGAGGGCCGACGCGCGGCGCAACGAGATGACCCTGCTCGAAGCGGCCGCCGCGGTCTTCGTCGCGTCCGGCGTGGAGGCGCCGATCCGCGACATCGCCGCCGAGGCAGGGGTCGGCACGGCCACGATCTACCGCCACTTCCCCACGCGCGCGGACCTCATCGTCGCCGTCTACCGCCATCAGGTGGAGGCCCTCGCCGAGGCAGGCCCCACCCTGCTGGCGACGGGCGAGGACCCGTACACCGTCCTCAAGCGGTGGATCGACCTGTTCGTCGACTTCGTCGTCACCAAACAGGGACTGGCCTCCGTGCTGCAGTCCGACGACCCCTGCTTCGACCCCCTGCACTCCTACTTCCTCGAACGACTGGTGCCCGTGTGCGAGGAGTTGCTCACGGCCGCGGCCGGTGCGGGGCTGATCCGGCCCGGCATGGACGCGTACGAACTCATGCGCGGCGTCGGCGGTCTCTGCGCGGGAGCGGGCCGGAACATCCGCTACGACGCCCGCCGGCTGGTGGGGATCCTCGTCGCGGGACTGCGTCCGACGGACTGAGCGCGCGCCGTCCCGGTGGCCTCGCCGGACTCGCTCCGGGCGTTGTCAGTGGCCTCCCCTAGAGTTCCCGTCACTTGATCAACGAAGTGCGGGGAGGCACTCATGGGGTGGGTCACGGCCGGTGATTACGAGGTCGGTCTCGACGGCGGAAAAGTGGTGTGCCGCAACGCGGCGGGACGGCGGCTGAAGTCCGTCCCCGCCAAACTCGCGGACGATCCGGCGGTCATGGGGCTGCGGCAGCTCGCCGAGTGGCTGGAGCGGCACGAGCGCCAGTGCCTCGCCGACGTCGAGAAGTGGATGGTGCGCTCGCTCCCGGTGCCCTTCGCCGTGCTCGCGCGGGTGTGGCCGGACCCCGCCTGGCAGAGCGCCCTGCGCGACCTCGTCGTCACCGGCCCGGACGGCGAGGTGGCCGGATTCCTCCGTGACGCCGACCTCGACCGCGGGCTCGGCCTGGTCGACCTCGACGGGGACAGCGTCCGCATCACCCCCGACCTCGTCCGCCTGCCGCACCCCGTCCTCCTCGACGACCTGGAGGAACTGCGGGAGTTCGCCGTGGAGCTCGGTGTCGAGCAGCGGGCCCAGCAGCTCTTCCGCGAGGTGTGGCGGCGCCCCGCCGCCGTCGACGCCGAGGCCACCTCCGTGGAGGAGTACGCGGGCGGCGCGTTCAAGCAACTGCGGTTCCTGCAGGGCCGCACCACCCAGCTCGGCTACCGCGTGCGCGGCGGCAACGCCGTCTGCCCCGTGCGGGAGGACTCGCGCGGCATCGAGGCCCGCGTGTGGATCGGCGACTACGACGGTTACGAGGAGACCGAGACCGGTCCCCTCCAGTGGACCGACGGCGCGGGCCACGTCCTGACACTCGGTCAGGTCGGGCCCGTGGCCTGGTCGGAGGGCATGCGCATGGCGGCCTCCCTGTTCGCCGGACGCGACATCGAGGACGAGGAGCAGGCGGCATGACGACGTACGCACACCCCACCGCGGCCGCGCTGCTCGACGCCGGCGCCGTCCTGCCCGTGGGCACCACCACCGGCGAGGACGCCGACACGCTCACCGTACGGACCTACACGCATCCGGCGCTGGACGGCCGGCTCGCCGTCCGGCTCGTACCGGGCACCCTGGGCGAGGCCGAGGACCTGGCCCTGGAGTTCCTCGGTCTGGTCCGCGAACCGGAGACCCCCGAGGTCGGGCAGGTGCGCCGCGAGACCCTCGGCTTCCCCGCCTGGGCCCTGGTCAACGACCCGGCCAACGGGCACCACGCCCTGGCGCTGGTCAAGGACGTGGAGCGGCTCGCGCGCCAGGCCAAGTCCCGTCCCGGCAACGCCAAGGACGGCTTCGAAGCGCTCGGCGAGCGGCTCGGCCGGGCCGTGCCGCACTTCCTGCCCACCTTCTACGAGCAGGCCGCGCGGGTCTTCCTCCAGCACGAGAACACGACGTACGCCGCCGCCTTCTTCGGCAAGGCCCGTGAGGCCGAGCGGGTGCACGCGCTGGCCGTCGACGAGGAGCGGCAGCGTGCCGTGTTCCTGGAGTTCGCCTTCGCGGGGGCGCTGACCGTCAAGGCGCTCAAGGAACACGTGCGGGACCTGTCCCGGCGGCTCGACCCCGCCACGGCGTGGGCGCAGTTCCGGCAGTTGTGCGTGGAGCGGTGCGCGGCCGGCATGCCGCCGTACGCGTCGCTGCCGCAGGACGCCCGCGCTCTCGTCAAGGCCGCCGGGCTCGACCGGGTCACCGAGGAGTGCGCGCTCGTGGCCGACCTGGTGGCCTCACCGGCCGCGGTACGGGCACCGGCCTCCTTCTGGACGGCCTACCGGGCCACCCTCGCCGTCCTGGGCGAGCAGCGGCCGTCCGTACGGGCCCGGCTGCTGGAGATCATGCCGACCGGCCTGGGCCGCGACGCGAAGCACGACGAGTTCTGGCTGGAGCTCCTCGCGGAGACCGGCGCCGACCGCCTCCTCACCGGCGAGGACACCGGACCCGGCGGAGACCACGAAGGCGACGGCGGGAATGGCGGTGTCGACGCCGCGGACTGGCTCACCCGCTGGTCCACCCACCGCAAGCACGGAGCCGCGGTCTCCGGGCGCTCGCCCCTCACCCTGCGGCTCGTCGAACGGATGGGACCCCGGCTGCGCGCCGACGGTCGGCCCGTGGACCTGTTCGCCGGACGCTGGTACGCCGGCGCGGACCTCGACCTGCTGGACCTGTGCGTGGCGCAGGGCGTCCCCCTCACGCTGCCCGGCGCCGACCAGCCGGTCCAGCTGCCCCTGGACCGCTGGTTCCGCGAGCGCCGGCCCGGTGCGCGCGACCTGTCCGCCACCGCCGCCGACCCGGGGTGCCGGAGCCTGCTGCTGCGCGCCATCGGTGCGCTGAGCGGTGACCGCACCCTCTCCTCCGGCCTGCTGGAGAGCATCGCCGCGCATCCCGTGCTCAACGACGTGCTGCGCGAATGGCTGGACGACGCGGCCGGGACGTTCGACGCGGCGACGGGACTGCCCGGCGCCCGCGCGGCGCTGCACCGCCTGCGCCCCTTCCGGCCGGTCGCCGCCCGGGTCGCCCCGCAGGCGGTCGCGCGCGTCGCACGGCACGAGGTCGCGCCGCTGCTGGGCCGCACCCTGCGGGCCGGGATCCTGGACGAGCTGGGCTGGCCCGCCCTCGACGAGGGGATGCGGATCCTGGACGCCGACACCGGCCGCAGGCCCGACGACCAGCTGCGCCTGACCGAGGCCTGGCCCGCGCTGATCCTCTCCCGCGGGCACAAGGTGGTCGTCGTCGGCCCGGACGGGGTGCTCCTCGACCACGACCTGCGCCTGCCCGTCGAACTGGACCGCTGGACGCAGCCCCAGTTCCGCTACACCGACGGCGAACTGCTGGTGGCGTGGCGCCAGGGCGACAAGCAGTGCGGCTACTGGTCCGCGCGCCCGTCCGAGGTGTTCACCCTCGGCGGCGAGCAGCTGTCCTACTGGTACAGCAGCGACCCCGGCGCCCCCTCCCTCCCGCTGCCCGGCGGCGGCCGGGCCACCGGCGGGCGCACCCTGCACGCCGGCGACACCGTGCTGCCGTCCGGCCGACCCGTCATCGGTGACGGCACGGCGTACTGGCGCCAGGGCCGGCAGGGCCGTCAGCAGGTCTGGCTGGAGTACGACCCGGCCACCGGGACCCACGGACGGGCGTCCCTGCCCGCCTTCCTGCGGTCGGGCATCCGCGAGGGAGCCACGCTGCTGCAGCACCAGTGCGAGGTCCTGCCGCTGCAACCCGGCCTGGAGCACAGCCCGTTCGGCACCGACGGCACGGTGCTCGGCCGCTGGGTGCGCGCGGAGGACACCGGGACCGGGACAAGGACAGGGACGAGGCCTGGGGCTGGGGCTGGGACTGGGACGACCGTCGGCACACCGGACGGCCGGACGGTCACCGTACGGGCGGCCGGCGTCCCCCTGGGCGCGCTGCGGCTGCCCGGCGGCGCCGGACCCGTCGCGGTGCAGCGGCACCAGCAGGTCGCGCTGCTGGCCGCCGACGACCTTTCGGCAGCCGGTGAGACCGGCCAGGTGACGCCCGGCCAGCGGGGCGGGGAGTTCGCGGCCGGCACCCGGCTCGTGCCGCCGGTCGCCTTCTGGCACGCGCTGCGTCCGCGGGACGAGCGGGCCTCCGCCGTGCTGCGCGCCTTCACCGACGAGACGGCGGCCGAGGTGCTGGCGGCCGCGGCCGCGGCGCTGGCCGAGCGCGACGCACTGATCGCCGCGGCAGGAGGTCCCTCGGCGGCGGTCGTCGACGGCAAGCCGACCGTCCCGGCGGTGGACCACTTCGTGCGGCGTGCCGTGTCGGCGGCCCTGCCCGGCCTCACCGACGAGCGGCTGCTCGCCGGCGTGTCCGCCCTGGTCCGCACGGCGCTCCAACTCGCCGGATCGGCGGCCTCGTTCGTGGCGCCGCCGGTGGAGAAGAAGCCGTCCGAGGCGCGCCGCGACGAGGAGATGTTCGCGGACTACCGCCCCCTGCACGGCGAGGACCGGACCCTGCGCGCGGCCACCGGCGGCATCGCCGACCTGGGAGGGTGGTGGGGAGGCGGCAGCGCGTGGACCACGCTGCGCCAGATCCGGGCCGTCAACCACGTGCTGTCCGGCCGCCCCGCCGACGGCAAGCCCCTGCCGGACCCCGCCCGGACGGGCGCCCTCGGCGACGGATGGCGCAGCGAGGAGCACACGATCCCCGGCATGGGCTCGGTGTGGACGTCCGTGCTGACCGTCCTGCGGCCCCTGGCCTACCGGGCCGCCTCGCCCACGCTGACCGACGCCGAGCGCGAGGCGCTGCTCCTGCTCCTCGAAGCGGTCGCCGAGGGCCCGCTGGCCGCCCCCGGGCACGGGCTGCGCGAGGTCGTGCTGAGCGAGCCGCACGGCAAGGACGCCCAGCAGCACCCGTACAACCGGCGCAACCAGCAGCAGCGGGTCGGCCAGGTGCTGCGCCGCGACGGCCGCACCGTCGTCGTCCTGGGCTGCCGCAGCGCCGGGCACGACCGGGTCGACTGGCTCGCCCTCGACCACGACCCGTCGGGCGCCTTCGGGGCCGTCGCCCACTTCACGCTGGAGGAGGCGACCGCGGTGCCCGTCGCGTTCCCCGAACACGGGCTCGCCGCCTTCGCCCGGCTGGTGCGCGACAAGGGCGCCGCCCCCTGGCTGCCGGAGGCGCCCGCCGCGTTCGCCGCCGCGCCCCGCGCGGGCCTGGGCCCCGTGCAGGCCGCGGTGCTGCTCGCCGCGCGTCCGCAGAACCCCGGCGCCGAGGCGCTCGCCACGATCGGGCTCAAGCCCAAACAGCTGGACCTGGGCAACGCTCGTCTGTCGACGCTCGGCCGGGAGGACGTCCGCGCACTCCTGTCCGCCCTGCTGCCCGAGGACCCCGCGCAACTGTGGACCGACGGCCCCGACCTCGCGGCCGCGGGACGGGTGTGGGCCGAGCGACTGGGTTCCGTCGTCCGGCTGCCCGAGGACCTCGTGGCCGACCTCGCCGGTCTGCCCGCCGGGTCCGCCGAGGCCGTGCTCAACCCGGCGCTCACCCCCTGGATCAGCCGCACCACGGTCCAGCGGCCGGACAAGGACGGCAACTTCGTCGCGGCGGACCCCGCCGCGCTGCCCGGGCGGTACGACCTGACCCGTGCCGTCGACGCGCTGGCCTCGCTCGCCTACGCCCTGCCGTACGGGCATCCGCTGCGCGCGTCCCTGCCGGCGGGCCTCGCCGCCCTGCGGCACCGCCTCGCCGATCCGGAACTGCTGCTCGACCTCGACGTCGGCTGGACGGAGAAGGGCGGCCCGACGGCAGCCGAACTGCGCAAGGCGTACGGTCTGCCCGCCACCGGGGGCGCCGACGCGCACGGCTCGACACCCGTCGGGGAGGCGCTCGTCCTGCGACCCTGGTACGGCGACCAGGAGGCCGTCCTGCTGCGTCCCGCCGCCCTCACCGGCCCGGACGACGCGGTCCTCGGACTGCTGGCGGGCCTGGTCGGGCCGGAGCGCGACAGCGGCCTGCGGGCACTGCGCGCGATCCTCGGCGACGAACTCGCCCGCGCACTGGCGGCCGGCCTCTCCCCCGAGGCTCCCGCCGGGTACGCGCAGGATCCGGGCCTCACCGCCCCCGCGCTGGTCACCGAGGTCGCCGGTGCCCACGGGCTGGGCGAGGACGCGGCGGCGCTCTACCTCCAGCTGCTGGCCCTGCCCGATCCGACGGACCGCAACTGCGCCCGCTGGACCGGCTGGAAGCCCACCCGGCTGAAGAAGGCCCGCGCCGAACTGGCCGCCACCGACCTGGTCGTGGAGGCGAAGCGGCCGCGTGCCGGGCGCACCCTCTTCCTGCCCTGCGGCTGGCGCGAGGTCAAGTCCCCCGCGCTGCCGGTGGAGACCTGGAAGGAGGGCCTCTACCCGGTCCGCTCGCACACGCGCGCCGTGCCCCTCCTCGCGGTGCCCGACCTGTTCGCCCGCGCCTGGCAGCGCGTCCAGGAGGGCGACGTGCCCGCCTACGAGCAGCTCACCACCCGCGCCACCCGCAGGGGCCGGCGCCGATGACCGCCACGCCCACCGCCATCCCGCCATCCCACCGGACGGACCACCGATGACCGCCAGATCACCCCGCCCGAGGACCTCTACGCCACGGAGCTGGCCTTCCTCGCCGCGTACGACGACGGACCGCGTCCTCCCGCCTGGCGGCTCACCCCGCGCGCCGTCGTCACGTTCGTCATGGGCAGCGACGGCCGGGCCCTGCGGCTGCCCGACGACGCGCAGGCGCCCGAGGGCGTGCCGCGGCGCCTCGTCGTCGGCGGCAAGTTCGTCGGCGACCGCGCCCTGGTCGAGCGGTGCGTCGTCACCCTCGCCGGTGAGCGCGGGCTGCTGCTCGTCGGCGAGCCCGGCACCGCCAAGTCCATGCTGTCCGAGCTGCTGTCCGCCGCCGTGTGCGGCACCAGCGGCCTGGTCGTCCAGGGCACCGCGGGCACGACGGAGGACCAGCTGAAGTACGGCTGGAACTACGCCCTGCTGCTGGCCCAGGGGCCGAGCCGGCAGGCCCTGGTGCCCTCGCCCGTGCTGACCGCCATGACCCGGGGGGCCGTCGCCCGGGTCGAGGAGGTCACCCGCTGCCTGCCCGAGGTGCAGGACGCCCTGGTGTCGCTGCTCTCCGAACGGCGCATCGCCGTACCGGAGCTGGCAGGCACCGAGGACGCGCTGGCCCACGCGGCGCCCGGCTTCTGCCTCGTCGCGACCGCCAACCTCCGCGACAAGGGCGTCTCCGAGATGTCGGCCGCGCTCAAGCGCCGCTTCAACTTCGAGACCGTCGGCCCCATCGCGGACCTCGACGCCGAGACCGCGCTCGTACGTTCCCAGGCCCGGGCCGCGGTCGAACGGGCCGGAGCGGCCTTCCAGGTGGACGACGCCGTGCTGGAAGCCCTCGTCACCGCCTTCCGGGACCTGCGGGAGGGCCGGTCCGCGGAGGGCTGGGAGGTCGAGCGGCCCTCCACCGTGATGAGCACCGCGGAGGCCGTGTCGGTGGCGGGCGCGCTGGGGCTGGCGGCCGCCTACTTCCCCGGCGACCGCGACGTGCTCGACCTGCTGCCGGGACACCTGCTGGGCGTGGTCCGCAAGGACGACCCCGCGGACGCGGCCCGGCTGCGCGGCTACTGGGACGGTCCCGTCAGGCGCCGCGCCGAGCAGGGTTCCGCGACCTGGCGCACCCTGTGGGACCTGCGCACCGTCCTGGAGGACTGACCGCCGTGGCCCTCTCCCCCGACGAAGCCGTGGCGGTCCTGACCGACCCCGCGGCGCCCCACCTCATCGGCGTACGGCACCACGCGCCGTCCCTGGCGGCGGCCGTGCCCGCGCTGCTGGACGCGGCCGGGCCGGACGTGCTGCTCGTCGAACTCCCCGACGAGATGCAGGAATGGCTGCCCTGGCTGGGCCACGAGGAGACACGGGCCCCGGTCGCCCTCGCCGCCGCCCCCCGCGACGGGGGCGGCGGGCGGGGGCCGGCCTTCTACCCGTTCGCCGACTTCTCCCCCGAGCTCGCCGCCGTGCGCTGGGCCGCCCGGCACGGCGTTCCGGTCCTCGCCTGCGACCTGCCGCTCGCCGACCGGGCCTGGGACGCCGGACGGCACGCCCCGGGCGACCCGGACCCGCAGGCCGGCGACCGTGCCGGTGACGGCACGGACCGCTCCGCCGCCGGGCTCGCCGGCGCGCTGCCGACACTGCCCACGGGGCGCACCCGCGGCGGCCTCTGGGCCC
>NZ_VDFC01000028.1:118890-125722 GCF_008369065.1 Streptomyces apricus
ACCTCCCTCATCCCGTACACCTACGCGCTCCTCGACGAGCGCTCGGGTTATCCAGCGGGCATCCGGGACCCGGAGTGGCAGCACCTGGTCCTGCGCGCGGCGGGCGATCCGGTGGCCCTGGAGGAGGCCCTGACCCGGGCGGCGGTGCGGATCTGCGCCGAACTGCGCGCCCAGGGCCACCCCTCGGGTCCCCCCGACGCCCGGGAGATCAGCCGGCTCGCGGGGGACCTCGCCAGGCTGCGCGGACTGCCCGCGGCCGGGCGGGGCGAGCTGGTGGAGGCGGTGCAGACCGTCCTCGCGCAGGGCGAGCCGTACGGGCGTGGGCGGGCCGTCGCCCGGGCGATGGAGCGGGTGCTCGTGGGGACGCGCGGCGGCCGCCCGGCACCCGGCGCGCCGCGCAGCGGGCTCGCCCCGGCGGTGGAGGCCGAGCTGGCGGAGCTGCGGCTCCCCGGACCCGACGGCTCCGGCTCCGCCGCCCGGGACCTGCGGCTGGATCCGCTGCGCTCCGACCTGGACCGGCGCCGTGAACTGCTGCTGCAGCGGCTGACCGTGTGCGGGGTGCCGTACGGGGAGGCCAAGGACGTCGTCGGCGCCGGCGGCACCGAGGCGCTGACCTCGCGCTGGGAGGTGCGCTGGACGCCCGCCACGGCGGCGATGCTGACCGCGGCCGGTGTCCGGGGCGTCACCCCGGCGCAGGCCGCCGAGGGCCTGCTGCGCGAACGCCGGCGCGTGGAGCGGGACGAGGGCGGGTCCACGGCCGCGCAGACCCTGCACGGTCTGCGGCAGGCGGCCGAGTGCGGTCTGCCGGCCCTCACCGACGACCGCCTCGCCGACGTCCGCAAGGTGCTGCCGCACTGCGCCACCCTGCCCGAACTGCTCACCGGTCTGGCCCTGCTGGACCGGCTGCGGGCGGGCCACGTACCCGGCCTCGACACGGACTGGGACGCCTGCGCAGACGCCGACAGAGGCAAGGGGCGTGTTTCCACGGTGGCCTCCGTGGCCGAGCTGCTGACCGCCGCGGCGGTGCGGCAGGTGGACGGGCTGACGGGCTCCGAGGACCGGGACGACGCGCGTGCCCTGGTCGAACTCGCCGACCGCGCGGACCACTCGGGCGGCATACGGCTCGCCGGCGCCCTCGCCCGGCTGGCCGCCGACGGCTCCCCGCTGATGCGCGGCGCCGCCGGAGCCGTACGCGTGCTCCTCGGGCACGAGGACGCCCGCGCGCTGGGCGACCGCATCGCGTCGTGGGTGGACGGGGCCGTCACCCCCGAGGCCAGGTCCGCCCTCACCGATCGTCTCGCCGGGGTGCTGACCGCCGCGGGCCCGCTCCTTGAGGCGGCGGCCCCCGCCCTGGAGCCGCTGCTCACCCGGGTGTCCGAGATGCCCGACCGGCACCTGCTCGAACGGCTGCCCGCGCTCCGGGGCGGTTTCGACGCCCTCAGTCCGGCGGCCCGCGACCGGCTCCTCGACACAGTCGAGGAACGCCTCGCCGCCACGCACCTGAGCGACACCGGCGGCGTCGACCCCGGCGCGCTCGCCACCTGGACCGGCGCCGACCTCGCGGCCCGCGCCGCCCTGCGCACGCTGGGGCTGCTGCCTCCGCCGCGGCCGGCCGGACCTGCTCCGGCTCCGGCTCCGGCTCCGGCTCCCGGGCACGGACGCGAGGCTGCGGCCGCGCACACCTCCGGGCAGGACGTCGCCGAGGAGCGTGTCCTCGCGCCCGCCGACCGCTGGCGGCTCGTCCTCGGCCGCCGTACGGACCGGCTGCCGGGCCGGGCCGCGGCGCTGGCGACCGCGCTGGACGAGCTGTACGGCAGTGGCCGCGGCGAGGGCAGCAGGGGCGACCTGGCCGGGCGGGGCCCACGCGGCGGGGGCGGCCGTGAAGCCTCCTACCCCGGAGTGCGCGAGTGGTCCGAGGACCTGGCCGCCCTGTTCGGGCCCGGCATCCGGGAAGAGGTGCTGGCGGCGGCCGCGTCGGCGGGCCGCAAGGACGTGCTCGCCGAGCTGGACCCGGACAGCGTGCGGCCCTCCGTCGACCTGCTGCGCACGGTGCTCCGGCACGCGGGAGGACTGCCCGAGGCACGGATCGCCGCCCTGCGTCCGCTGGTCCGCCGCCTGGTCGAGGCGCTGACCCGGGAGCTGGCCACCCGCCTGCGTCCCGCGCTGCACGGCACGGCCCTGCCGCGCCCGAGCCGGCGCCCCGGCGGCGGGCTCGACCTGCACCGCACCCTGCGCGCCAACCTGGCGACCGCGCGCCGCGGTCCGGACGGCACCGTCCAGGTGATCCCGGAGCACCCCGTCTTCCGCGCCCGCGCCAAACGCGCCGCGGACTGGCGGCTGATCCTGGTCACCGACGTGTCGGGCTCCATGGAGGCCTCCACGGTCTGGGCCGCCCTGACGGCCTCGGTCCTCGCCGGGGTCCCGACCCTGTCCACGCACTTCCTGGCCTTCTCCACGGAGGTCATCGACCTCAGCGATCACGTCGAGGACCCGTTGTCGCTGCTGCTTGAGGTCAGTGTGGGCGGCGGCACGCACATCGCCGCGGGGCTGCGCCACGCCCGCGAACTCGTCACCGTGCCGTCCCGCACCCTCGTGGTGGTCGTCAGCGACTTCGAGGAGGGCTACCCCGTGGGCGGCCTGCTCGCCGAGGTCCGCGCCCTCGTCGGGGCGGGCTGCCACGTGCTCGGCTGCGCGAGCCTGGACGACACCGGCCGCCCTCGGTACTCGACCGGTGTCGCCGGGCAGCTCGTCGCCGCGGGCATGCCCGTCGCCGCCCTCAGTCCGCTCGAACTCGCCCGCTGGGTAGGGGAGAAAGTCTCATGAGCCTCGACCTGCCTCCGGTCGCGCCGTCCGTCACCGCCGAACTCGTGGCGGGGCTCACCCCCCGGCTCCGCAAGCGGCTGGACGCCGGCATCGGCAAGCTCGCGGACCGTCCGCGCGTCCGCGACGGCGACACCGTACGGATCGCCGTCGACGACGACACCACCCTCGAACTGCACGCCCCCGGCGGCGCGGTGACCAGCGCGGACGCGATCCGCTGCGGTTGCCTGCTGGCACCGGCCTGCCTGCATCGCGCGGCGGCGGCCTCGGCCGCCCCGATCGCCGACGTGGACACCGGCAGCGGCGCGGAGACGGGCACCGGCACCGGCACCGGCACAGATGCGGATGCGGGTCCGGACACCGCGGACACGGACACCGCGGACACGGACGCCGCATCCGGCCCCCTGCCCCGGTCCGAGCCCCTTCCCGGTCTCGGAGCTGGCTCCGGCTCAGTCGGTCAAGGTTCCGCCCCGCCGGAACCCGACACCGCCACGCCCGGGCAACTCGCCGCCGCGCGCGCCGCGTACGACGCCGCGGCCGCCGTGCTCGAAGCCGGGACGGACGGGTCCGGTGCCGTGCTGCAGGCGGAGTTGCTGCGCGCCGCGCACACCGCGCGGATCAGCGGGCTGCCCAGGATCGCCGCCGCGGCGGTCTCCGTGGTGACCCAGCTGCGCGCGGCACGCGGCACCGATCCGGCGTACCGCCTCACGGACCTCACCGCCGCCCTGCGCGAGGTCCTGGGGACGGCACACCGCCTGCTCGCCGCCACCGGGCCCGAGCTCGCCGCGCTGCGCGGCACCGCACGGCAGCCGTACGTGCCGGACGGGTCCCTGCGGCTGTACGGGCTCTTCTCCGAGTCCGTCCTCACGGCGACGGGGTACGCGGGGGCGGTCACCTGGACCGCCGACGCGGACGGCCGCCTCTACACGGTCCCGGACGTCGCCCCGGGCGGCGCCGGCCGGGCGGTGGGCGCGGCCGACCGGGCCGTACGCGTCGGGGACACGGCGCTCACCCACCGCGAGCTGTCCCGGGCCGGGCTCGCCGTGTCCGGCGCGACCGTCTCCCCGACGGGCCGGCTGGGTGCGGGAGCGAGGGTGCGGGCCGTGCGCGCGTCAGGCGCCGCCTGGAACGAGGCGCCGCTGGACCGCCTGTGGACCCGGCCCGTCGCCGAACAGGTGGCCCGGGCCCTGACGGGCGGGGACGGCGGGAGCGCAGGGAGCGGCGGGGACGGACTCCTGTTCCTGGACGTCACCCTCACCGGCACGGTCCGCGAGGCGGCGGGCGACTGCCTGCTGGCCGACTGCGGCGGTCTGCCGCTGCGGCTCGTCGCGGCCCACGACCACCCCGCGCTGCCGCACCGCGACAACTTCCGTCTGCTGGCCGCCGCGCCGGGCACCCGGCTGCGGGTCGTCGCCCGGCTCGACCCGGCCCCGGTCCCCCGGGCGCTGCTGCTCGCGGCGGGCCATCCGCTCGATCCCGGGGCCCACGTCGACCTGGGACTCGACCGCCTCCAGCACGCGGACCTGCCCGCTCCCGCGCCGGCGCCGTCCGGTCCCCCGGCGGCCGTGGACGAGGCGCCGCTGCACCTGCTGCGGCGGCGTGTCCACCAGGCGGCCGGCGCGGGCCGGCGCGTCCTCGCCCTCCCCGGCGACAGCGCGGCCGACGCCCGGCGCCTGCGCCGTTACGGGCTCGCCTGCGCCGGGGACCTCCTCGACGACCTGCACGCGGCTGCGGCGGACCGCTCGCGCGACGTCTTCGGCCGCCTCGTCGCCGCCGACGCCGGCCGTTTCGCCCGCGCGTGGCTCGCGGCGGCCCACTACGCGGAGGAGGTGGACCGGGCGCTGTGCGCGGCGGCGTGGGGCGTGGAGGCGTGGGGCGGGCAGGCAGGTGTGTCCCCGGCGGCGCCGGTCGCTGCTCAGGCCTCCAGGAACTCGGCCAGTCCCGTCAGCAGCCGTTCGATGTCCTCCTCGTCGTTGTAGGGGGCGAGGCCGACGCGCAGGCCACCGGTGTCGCCGAGGCCGATCCGGCGGGAGGCCTCGATCGCGTAGAAGGAGCCGGCCGGCGCGTGCACGCCGCGTTCCGCGAGGAAGGGGTACGCCTCCGCGGCCGGACGGCCCTCGAAGGTGAGCAACAGGGTGGGGGTGCGGTGGGCCGCCCTGGAGTGGATCCGGACGCCGGGCAGCGCGGACAGGCCCTTGTCGAGCTGCGMCCGCAGGCTGTGCTCATGCGCTTCGAGCGCCGTGAACGCCGCGCCGAGGCGCTGCCGTCGCGTGCCTTCGGCGTCCGGGTCCAGACCGGCGAGGAAGTCGACCGCCGCCTCCGTACCGGCGAGGAACTCGTACGGCAGCGTGCCCAGTTCGAAGCGTTCCGGGACCGCGTCGGTGGAGGGCAGGAGCTTGTCGGGCCACAGCGTTTCGAGCAGCTCGGGGCGGGCCGCGAGGACTCCGTGGTGCGGGCCGAAGAACTTGTACGGGGAGCAGACGAAGAAGTCCGCGCCGAGCCGCTCCAGGTCCACCGGCGCGTGGGCGGCGTAGTGCACACCGTCGACGTAGGCGAGCGCGCCCGCGTCGTGCGCGAGGGCGGAGATCTCGGCGATCGGGGGCAGGGTTCCGATCAGGTTGGAGGCGGCGGTGACGGCCACCAGCCGGGTGCGCGGGGACAGGACGGCGCGGACGTCGTCGGCGGTCAGCTCCCCGGTGGCGGGGTCGAAGTCGGCCCAGCGCACGGTGGCGCCGGCCCGGGCGGCGGCCTGGACCCAGGGGCGGATGTTGGCGTCGTGGTCGAGCCGGGTGACGACGACCTCGTCGCCCGGCGTCCAGGTCTTGGCGAGGGTGTGGGCGAAATCGTAGGTGAGCTGGGTGGCGCTGCGGCCGAACACGATCCCGGCCGGCTGCGCTCCCAGGAGGTCGGCCATCGCCCGGCGGGCTCCGGTGACGATGGCCTCGGCGTTGCGCTCCCCCGGCGTGAGCCGGCCCCGGATGGACAGGGGCCGGGTCAGCGCGTCGGCGATCGCGCGGATCACGGGCTGCGGCGTCTGCGTACCGCCGGGGCCGTCGAAGTGGGCGATACCGGCGTCCAGCGCCGGGAACCGGGCGCGCAGGGCGCCGATGTCGTACGTCACGAGAACTCCTGTTAGTGCCGTTGCGTGCCGTGCCGGGACAATCGCGGCAGCCCCTGCATCGTGATCGCTGAAGCCGCAGGCCACAAGGGGGCCGGGGTGCGTCGCAGACGCCACGGGGCCGGACCGGAGCGGTGCTCCACGTCGGCAGCGGTGCAACGGCCGGAGCCACGCTCCCCGTCGGGGCCGCCGCGGCGGTCGCAGCCAGCCCCCCGCTGGTATTGGCTTCCGGCTCGCCCCGCCCAGGCCGACACAAGCCGCCCGGGCCGATGCAGGCCGGCCACGGCCGCCCCACGCCGACGGTCGGCGAGTTCGCCGCCGTCCTCCGGGGTGCACCCACCGGCCCCGGCGTATCCGCGCGAACCTTCGGCGTCCCCCGGACGTTGCCCTGAGGGCCCGTCCCGGCGGGCCCCGACCCGGCACACCCCTGGGCGGGTCCGACGGCCACCACGGCCCGGCGACCATGAGGCGGAGGAGGCGGCAGCGCATGGCCCGACCGACCCCTGCCGCCTCCCTCGCCTCCCCCGGTGCCGTCGGCGGCCCGAGCCGGAAGAGGGCGCCCGTCACCGGCATGGTGCTGGCGGCGTTGTTCACCCTCCTCGGCGTACTCGGGCTGCAGGGCGTCCCGGCCGGCGCCACCGCCGGTTCCGCGGCCGGTGCCCCGGCTCCGGCAGCGGCAGCGGCCGCCGCGCACCACGTGGCCCACACCGCTGCCCCCGGCGTCCACCACCGCGTCCACCACGGCGTCGACGACACCTGTGCCACGGCCTGCAGTCAGCCGCCGCCCCGCGCGGGCCGCGTCACGCCCGGCGAGTGGCACGCCCCGCCTCCCGGCGCGGTGTCCGTCCCGGCGAGCATCGTCCTCCCCCTGCCGGAGCCCGGGCAGCCCTCGCC
>NZ_VDFC01000028.1:125822-145145 GCF_008369065.1 Streptomyces apricus
CCGAAGCCCCGCCTGCGCCCCGCCGCGGGCGGGGCGACCCTCGTCGCCCCGGCTTCCGGCGCCGTCGCAGGCGCCGTGCCGAGGAAGCCGGCGGTGGCGACCCGGCGCACGATGTCCGGTGCGGTGCGGTGCGTCGCAAGGCAGGGAACAGGGCCGGTCCGCTCCGTCGAGACCCGTTGATCGGCACGGCTGTGGCCGTACTATCGGGTGATCTCGTGGGGGGAGGTCGACATGGGCAGACAGCGTCCCGGCACGCCGACGCTGGAGGAAGTCGCGGCACTCGCCGGAGTCGGGCGGGGGACGGTCTCCCGGGTCATCAACAACGCGGCCGGAGTCAGGCATTCGACCCGCATGGCCGTGGAACGCGCCATCGCGGAACTGGGGTACGTACCCAATCTCGCCGCCCGTTCCCTGGCCGGACGGCGTGCCGACGCCGTGGCGCTGGTCATGACGGAACCGGACTGGCGGCAGTTCGGTGAGCCCTTCTTCTCCTCGGTCGTGGGCGCCGTCGGCGACGCGTTGACCGACACCGGCGTGCAGCTCCTGCTCACCCTGGTCCGTACGGACGTCGAGCGGCGGCACTTCGTCGAGTACGCGCGCGGCGGTCGCGTCGACGGCGTCCTGCTGATGTCCGTCCACGCCGAGGACCCCTTGCCCGACATGCTGTCCGAGGCAGGGCTGCCCACCGTCCTGCTGGGGCGCCGCTCCGGCGACGAAGCCGTCACCTACGTCGACGCGGACAACGTCGGCGGGGCCCGCGGCGCGGTCGCGCACCTGGTGCGTACCGGTCGCACGGCCATCGGGACCGTCACCGGGCCACCCGACATGTATGTCGCCCGGAGCAGGTTGCGCGGTTACCGCGAGGGGCTTGAGCGCGCGGGCTTCGAGATCAGGCCGTCCTGGATCGTCGAGGGCGACTTCACGCAGGAGAGCGGACGCCGCGCGACCGCCGAACTCATCGCCCGCGCGCCGGAGGTGGACGCCGTGCTCGCCGCGTCGGACACGATGGCCGCGGGCGCGCTGGAGGCGCTGCGTGCGGCGGGGCGCCGGGTGCCGGAGGACGTCGCCGTGATCGGCTTCGACGACTTCCCGCTGGCCCAGCACACCCGGCCCCAGCTGACGACCGTGCGCCAGCCCCTGGAGGAGATGGGCCGCGCCATGGTCCAGCTGCTGTTCGACGTGATGCGGGACTCCTCCGGTGCGTGGCGGCACGTGATCCTGCGTACGGAGCTGGTGGAGCGCGCTTCGACCTGACGGAAGCACCCGGGAGCGCTCCCAGTCCGCCTCCGGCCTTGTGGATCACCATGGTTGAGCTGGTGGTTCCGGGATCGCTTCCAGCCCCTGATGCGCACAGGGTTGTCAGGGACATGTACGACTCCTACAGTCCTGTGTCACGAACGAATTGGGAGCGCTCCCATCCGCCGATGGATCTGATCATGCTCCCTCAGGCCCGGTCATTCGCACCTCCCCGAGAGGCCCCCATGCGACCGATACCGCGTCAGACGCACCCTCCGCACCGCCTGTTGGCAGCGCTCCTCACGGCTCTCGCCTCCCTCGCGGTGCTGCTGTCCGTGACGGCACCGGCCCACGCGGACACCACGATCTGCGAGCAGTACGGAGCGACCACGATCCAGAACCGCTACGTCGTCCAGAACAACCGCTGGGGCACCAGCGCCACCCAGTGCATCAGCGCGAACGACTCCGGCTTCCGGATCACCCAGGCCGACGGCTCGGTACCGACCAACGGAGCACCGAAGTCGTACCCCTCGCTCTTCAACGGCTGCCACTACACCAGGTGCTCGCCGGGAACCGGCCTCCCGGCGAGGATCGACACCGTCTCGGCCGCCCCCAGCAGCATCTCGTACGGCTACGTCGGCAACGCCGTCTACAACGCCTCGTACGACATCTGGCTGGACCCGACGCCGCGCACCGACGGCGTGAACCAGACCGAGATCATGATCTGGTTCAACCGGGTGGGCCCGATCCAGCCCATCGGTTCGCAGGTCGGCACGGCCTCCGTGGGCGGCCGCACCTGGGAGGTGTGGAGCGGCAGCAACGGCGGCAACGACGTGCTGTCGTTCGTCGCCCCGTCAGCGATCGGCAGCTGGAGCTTCGACGTCATGGACTTCGTCGACCAAGCGGTCGCCCGCTGGCTCGCCCGGTCCGACTGGTACCTCACCAGCGTCCAGGCCGGCTTCGAACCCTGGCAGGGCGGCGCGGGACTGGCGGTGAACTCCTTCTCCTCCACCGTCTCCACCGGCGGCACACCGGGCGGTCCCGCCGATCCGGCGGCCTGCACGGTGGCCTACACCGCCGACGTCTGGACCGGCGGCTTCACCGCGAACGTCACCGTCGGCAACAACGGCACGGCCGCGGTCGACGACTGGCAGCTGGGCTTCACTCAGCCCTCCGGACAGCGGATCACCAGCGCCTGGAACGCCACCGTCACCCCGGACTCGGGGGCCGTGACCGCGCGTCCGCTCGCCCACACCAGGCGGATCGCCGCCGGGGGCAGCCAGTCGTTCGGCTTCCAGGGCACCTACACCGGCGCCTTCGCGGAACCGGCCGGGTTCACGCTGAACGGCACCGCCTGCGCCGTCGCGTGACACCCGGCGGCGCCCGGCAGCCCCGGCCGTCATCGACCGGCCGGCCGGACCGGACGGACCGGACGGACCGGGCCCGCACGTCATCCGTCGTCATCCGTCGACCAAGGACAAGGACAGCAAGAACAGCTAGGACATCAAGGACAAGGACAGGGACATCCATGTCATTACGCATGTCATTCCGCACGAGACTCGTCTCCCTCGGGGCGGTGATGGCCACCCTCCTGGGCGCCCTCGGCCTGACCCTGCTCGGCCAGGACGAGGCCGAGGCCCACGGCGTGGCCATGACGCCGGGCTCGCGCACCTACCTCTGCCAGCTGGACGCCATCACCGGCACCGGCGCCCTCGACCCGACCAACCCGGCGTGCCGCGCCGCCCTCAACCAGAGCGGCTCCACGGCGCTGTACAACTGGTTCGCCGTGCTGGACTCCAACGCCGGCGGACGCGGCGCCGGTTACGTTCCGGACGGCAAACTGTGCAGCGCCGGCGACCGGTCGCCGTACGACTTCTCGGCCTACAACGCGGCCCGTTCGGACTGGCCGCGGACGCATCTGACGTCCGGGGCCACCATGCGGGTCAAGTACAGCAACTGGGCCGCACACCCGGGTGACTTCCGGGTCTACGTCTCCAAGCCCGGCTACTCGCCGACCTCCCCGCTGGGCTGGGGCGATCTGGAGCTGATCCAAACGGTCACCAACCCGCCCCAGCAGGGCTCCGCCGGCACCAACGGCGGCCACTACTACTGGGACCTCAGGCTGCCCTCGGGACGTTCCGGCAACGCGGTGATCTTCATGCAGTGGGTGCGTTCGGACAGTCAGGAGAACTTCTTCTCCTGCTCCGACGTCGTGTTCGACGGCGGCAACGGCGAAGTCACCGGCATCCGGGGCGACGGCAGCACGCCGACCCCGGACCCGACGACTCCCGCCCCCGACCCGACCCACACCGGTTCCTGCATGGCCGTCTACGAGGTGGTCAACTCCTGGAACGGCGGCTTCCAGGGCTCCGTCGAGGTCATGAACCACGGGACGCAGCCCCTCGATGGCTGGGCGGTCCGGTGGAAGCCCGGCACCGGCACGAAGATCAACAGCGTGTGGAACGGTTCGCTGACCACGGCCTCGGACGGTACGGTCACGGTCCGCAACGCCGACCACAACCGCACCGTGGCTCCAGACGGCAGCACCACCCTGGGCTTCACAGCCACATCAACGGGCAACGACCTCCCCGCCGGCACCATCGGCTGCGTGGACCCGTGACACACAGGCCGGGCGGTCACCGACCGCCCGGCCCACCGCGCCGTCAGTCGCGGGCGGTCGTCGAGATCCGGGCGAGGACGGCCGCCGCCTGCCCCGGATTGGCGCGCAGCCAGACGGTCAGATGCTCTTGTACGGCGTCGGTGACGCAGGCACGGACAGGTGCGTTGCCCAATTGGTCGCGGGTCGTCCCCTCGTACTCGGGCCGATCGAGCTTCACCGACACGATCGCCGTCAGGCCGGCGCCCAGCTGGGCGGGGGTGAACTCGGGGTCGGACGGCCCGAGCAGCTGCTGCTCCCGGGCGTAGGCGGTGAGGGCGGCCGACAGGCCGTCCCGGAAGCCGAGTTCGTGCGTGCCACCGCCGGTGGTCGGCAGGCTGTTGGCATAGCTCGCGATGCGTTCGTCGCGGCAGTCGCACCAGCGCAGGGCCACCTCTACGGTTCCCCCCATCTCGGAGTACTCGCGCTCGAAGCCGATCACGTCCGCATGGAGCGGGGCACCCAGGCGTGCGATGTGGTCCCTCGGGCCACCCGGGAAGTGGAAGTGAACCGCTCGGGGCGTCGCGGGATCGCGGTCGTCGGTCAAGGTGATGTCCAACTCACGGTTGAGGAAGGCCATTTCCCTGAAGCGCTCGGCCAGCGCGTCGAACGAGAACTCCAGCGTTCTGAAGATGTCGGCGTCGGGCCGGAAGGTGATCGTGGTTCCGCTGCCGTCGGCCGGCCCGGCGTGGGCGGGCGTCTCGACAGGCACGCCCTGCTCGTACTCCAGCACCCAGAGGGCGCCGTCGTGCCGTACCTCAGCCGTCAGACGGCTCGACAAGGCGTTGACGACGACCAGTCCTGTGCCGAAGGGGCCGCCGAACAGCACGCGCCGGTCGGCGGGCTGCGCCCCGCACCAGAACTCGGTCAATTGGGTCTCCAGAGAGGCGCCATCGCCGTGGCCGCCGTGCCCGACCGCGCGGCCCGTACCGTCGTCGGCGACACGCACATCTCCCTCGGCGGTAAGGATGATCTCGACACGGCTTGCGGCGCCGGCGAGGATCTGGTTCAGCGCCCGCTCGGCGGCCTCAAGTACCAGGTGGTGAAGGCCGCGTTGACCGACCGATCCGATGTACATTCCAGGCCGCTTCCGAACGGCCTCCAGTCCCCCCAGAAGTACGATCGTACTGGCGTCGTACGCAGGGGATTCCTCGCTCATGATGCCGCCTCCGAGAGTGTCCGACAGAGCTCTTCCAACCTAGAAGATTCCTGACGAAACACCAGGTCAGAGCTTATGCGACGAGGCCGCGAACGGGCTCCTGAAGGGCGATCGGGAGCGGCCTGCGGGAGGAGTGCACGTCGGCGCGACAACGCCTCCGCGACGCTCCGGGGACCGTCCACAGCGCTGTTTTCGGCGGCTCCGAGGCCACGATTTGTAAGAAATTTCCACCTCGCCCGACGCGGCCGTGGATGTGCCGGATGAACCGTTCGGCTTCGGCGTGGATCGGGATCGGGATCGGGGGAAGAGACCGACCGCGGCTTCCCCTGTCCACCGGGGAGAATGACCCTCTGCACGACGTCGTCAACCGTCCAAGCCCGGCCGTGCCGTCTGGAGTGGTCATGTCGCCTGAAATCCGAGGTAGGACAGCAGGATGGGCGAAGATCCTTGCCGCGATCGTTCTCCTCGCCCTCATGCCCTTGGTGATCTACTTTCTGTTCTCGTTCCAAGCGCCGAATGCACCTCCTCGCTGAGCAGGGTTTCCGCTCATGGGCTTACACAACGGGGTGAGCCGACCCACGACGAGGCGGTGACACTACGGCGCCCCCAGCACCCAGCACAGGGCACGGTCGCGTGCTGCCCGGTGATCGGGCGGCAGTGCCTTGGGGGCTTTATAGGCGACTGGTCTATTATGATGTTACGTTTGGCTTATGCCTGTCACCACGCGCGGTACCGATACCCGCCGAGCGATCCTTGACGTCGCTCAGCGGATCATGGCTCACAAGGGGTACTCCGCGGTCGGCATCAATGAGGTGCTCGTCGAGGCAGGCGTGCCGAAAGGGTCCTTCTACCACTACTTCGCCTCCAAGGACGCCTTCGGTGAGGCGCTGCTGAAGAGCTACTTCGACGGGTACGTGGCCGACATGGACCGCACTCTCGCGCAGCAGGGCAAGTCCGCGGCCGAGCGGCTGACGGACTACTGGCAGCAGTGGCGCGAGACCCAGAGTCTCGACGACTGCCAGGGCAAGTGCCTCGCCGTGAAGCTCGGCGCCGAGGTCGCCGACCTGTCGGAGTCGATGCGGCTGGCCATGAAGGACGGGACGGGCGCGATCGTCGACCGCCTGGAGCGCACGATCGCCGAAGGCCTCGCGGACGGATCCGTCGCCGTGGAGGGCGACCCCCGGGGCACCGCACAGGCCCTGTACGACATGTGGCTCGGCGCGAGCGTCATGGCCAAGATCCACCGCGACCTCGCACCGATCGACACCGCCATGACCGTGACTCGGCAGTTGCTCCACATCTGAGCCGTAGAGCATCTGAGCCGTAGGGTCATGTCGGACGTGTGCAGTGGCGGGGCGTGGTCCGGACCGGTACCGCGGGGTGGTCCGGCCAGGTGAACGCGTACCGGGGGTCGTCTCCGCGGTTGAGCCTTACGTAGCGCAGGAGTTCGCGGACGATGCCCGCGTTGCCCATCGCCCAGCCGGCGCGGGGTTCGAGGTCGCTGGGCGTGGCCCGGTGCTCGACGTTGGACCAGCGGGCGCCGTCGGTGTCCCGGATCGCTCGGGCGCTCAAGTCCGCGACGAGGACGCGGGCGAAGTCGTACGGGTCCTGTTGTTCGGCTTGTTCCGCTTGCTCGGCTTGTTCCGCTTGCTCGGCCTGTTCCGCCTGTTCCGCCTGTTCCGCCTGTTCGGCGATCCGGTCGCAGGCCAGGGCGAGGACGCCCGCGGTGCCGCAGCAGCGGCCGTTGTTGTCCCAGAAGCCGGGGCGCAGCCGTTCGGGCAGCCCGCAGTGGGTGACGGTGTGCCAGCAGCGGTCGGCGAGGACGGGCCAGCGGGGGTCGCCCGTGACGTCCCGCAGCAGGCGGAAGACCTGGGCGTCGCCGGCCGGGCCGTGGCACCAGCCGTAGCTGAGGGGATCGATCAGGTCGGGAAGGAACTGCGGGGTGGAGTGCTTCACCAAGAAGCCCTCCGCGCCCGCTTCGTTGCGCGCCACGACGTCCGCGGCCCCGGCCAGTGCCAGCTCGACCAGGTCCGCACGGCCGGTGGCCCGGCCGACCCGGGTGAGCGCCAGGACGATGCCGAGCGTGCCGTGGGAGATGTGGTGCAGCCGGGCGTCGATCCCCGGGCGGTGCGCCCACTGGACGCCCGCCGGGGTCTGTTCCGCCGTGCGCAGGTACGGCTCCACGGCGAGGACGGCCAGTTCGGCGTCGCCCGCCACGAGCGCGCCGAGGCCGATGCCCGCGTTGCCGCCCATCAGCTCGAACAGCTCGCCCCAGCGCGTCCCGTCGAAGCGTGCGCGCACGATGTCCAGCGCGCGGTCAGCGGCGGCGCCGGCGGCCTCGTCACCGAGTTCGTCGTGAAGGGCCCGCAGGACCACGGCCGTTCCGGTGCGGCCGAAGTAGAGGGAGTCGTCGTCCGTGCCGTCGAGGGACTCCGCGAGGCTGCGGGCCGCGCGCAGGGCGGTGTCGGCGTAGGAGTCGTCGCCGAAGTGCCGCCATGCCTCCAGGAGGGTGGGGACGACCCCGGCCGTGCCGCTGTAGAGCGTCGAATCGGGTTCGTCTTCGGAAGGCCTGGCCGTCCAGGCGAGGCCTCCGCCAGCGGTCTCCCGCGCCACCGCCGCCAGCCGGCGCAGCCCGTCCACCGCGAGGGCCTCGGCCTCGTTGATCTCGTCGACTTCGTTGACCTCGTTGACTTCGTTGGCCTCTTCGGTCGTGCCTGCCGGTGCCGCCATGGACACACTCTTGCATGATCCGCCGGTTCCTCCCAGGAGGGGACCGGGCTCCGTCGACGCCCCAACACGGCCGCCGGTCAGCGTCTTTCGAGCGGAGCCGAACCTTCTTGAGGCACCGTCACCGGCGGGCCGAGACTGACACCGACAGGCCGGGACCGATACCGCACGGAGAGCCGCAGCGGTCACGAGGGACCGTGTGCCCGGCCGGGGCCGAAGGGTGATGTGGGTCGATGAGACGTGTGCTCCTGACCGTGGGTGCGCTGGTGGCGGTCCTCGTCACCGGCTGCGCCGACCGGGCGGACCGGGCGGACCACCGGGCCGACCCGGCCCCGCGGGACGCGGCCGCCCGCCCCGAGGCGCTTACCTGGCAGCAGGAACTGCGCGTCGCCGACGCGCAGCAGCGCCTGACCAGGCAGTGCATGCGGCGCCACGGTTTCACCTACTGGGAGGACCTCGGCCTGACGCTCCGGGAGAGCAGACCGGTGCGGTACGTCCAGGACGACGTGGCCTGGGCCCGGACGTACGGGTACGGAAGCCGGATCGAGGCCGAGAGCGCACGGGTACGGGAGCGCAACCCCAACGGCACCTACCGGCAGGGCCTCTCCCCCGCCCGCCGTGCCGCGTTCGACGCCGCGCTCGACGGCGGCGACAGCGCCCGCCTCCTCACGGCGGCCCTGCCGGGCGGCGGGACGATGCGCAAACGCATCGGCGGCTGCTCCGAGGAGGCCGAGCGCACCCTCTACGGCGATCCGGCCGCATGGTTCCGTGCGAGCAAGACCGCCACGAACCTCACGTCCCTCTACGGGGAACGGCTCATGAAGGACCCCCGGCTCAAGGCGGCGATACGGGCCTGGGCCCGCTGCATGCGCGCCGCGCAGCAGCCTTACGCGGACCCGGCGGCGGCCCGGGACGCCGTACGGACCGGCACCGGGCTGCCGGGCGGCGCCGGCTCCGACGAGGCGTTCGCCGCCGAACGCGAGACGGCGGTCGCGGACGCGGTCTGCGCCCGGCGGAGCTCCCTGCGGGCCGTGGCCACGGCCCGCGAGACGTACTACCAGGACCGTCTGCGCGACCGGTTCGGCGAGGACCTCGACACCTACCGGCGCCTGGGACAGCGGGCCTACGACCGGGCCGTGCACATCGTCCCGGAGCGGAGCTGACCGCCACACGTCCGACCACGACAACGCACCCGATCACGACACGACCGAAGGAACGAGGGAAACACCATGCGCAGATTCACCGTCACGGCAGCGATCCTCGGGCTCACCGCCCTGGGCGTCTCCGTACCCGGCACGGCCCAGGCGGCGGAGAGCGGCGTCTCCGGCCCCGTCTGCGACAGCAAGTGGGGCGCACGCAACGGCAACATGTACGCCTGGGACGGCTACGACTGCTCGGGCACCCTGCTGATCAGCACACCGGGGGTCAGCACCAACTGGGGCGGTGCCAACGACAGGGCCTCGTCCGTGATGAACCGCGGCTTCACCGGCAACCTGGCCATCGTCGAGTTCTACTACCTGGAGAACTACGCCGGGGGCGAGACCTGCCTCTACCCGGGCGAGCTGTACGCCGACGACCTGTCGGACAACTCGTTCACCAACGGCGCGACGGTGGACAACAACATCAGGTCGCACAGGTGGGTGAACGGCGGCTGCGGCGCCMCCCTCMCCTGACCCGCCGACAGCGCTCCCCGCATCCGAGGACGCCCGGTCCTGGTCCTCTCACCGCGTCACCGCGAGGTCAGGTCCGGTCCGACACCGCGGCGGTGAAGCGTGCCGCCAGCTCCGCGACCGCGGCACGCAGTTCCTCCCCGCCCTCGACCCGGAAGGCGAACGGTATCCCCGCGAGCCAGTCCTGCGCGTACATCCCCGGGTTGCGGGTGCTGCCGACCAGCACGCACCCGTCACCCGAGGGTTCGAGGCGCCCCATGGGCGGCCGGATCCACGGGGCCACCTCGGCCAGGGGGGCGTCGAACACCACGCGGGTGGTGAACTTCCATCCCAGGCCCAGGTTCTCCTCCAGCACGGCCACCGGGTCGAGGTCCTCGGGCGGTTCGAATCCGTGCCCGGTCGTCCGGGCCGCGCGGATCCGGTCGACCCGGTAGGTACGGACCGCGTCCGCGCGATGGGAGCGGCACAGCAGGTACCAGCGCCCGTGGCGCACGACGACGGACCAGGGGTCCACCTCCGCCTCCCACTCGTTGCCGGCCTCGCTGCCGTACGTGATCAGCACGCCGCGCCGGGCCGCGACGGCGTGCACGAGTTCACCGGTCACGACCGGATCGGGGCGGGCCGAGTACGGGTCCGCCGCGGCCGACGCGTACTCCCGCAGCAGCGCCGCCTGCTGTCCGATCCCCTCCGGGAGCGCCCTGACGACCTTGCCCAGGGCGGTGCCGACCAGGTCGTCGGGGTCGGCCGCGGCCGGCTGGCTGCTGAGCACCGCCATGACCAGGCCGAGGGCCTCGGGCTGCGTGAAGTGCACGGGAGGCAGCCTCGTCCCGCGCCCCAGCCGGTATCCGCCGTGCGGCCCCCGGGCCGCATCCACGGGGATGCCCGCTTCCCGGAGGATCTCGACGTACCGGCGCGCGGCCCGTTCCGTGACGCCCAGGCGCACGGCGAGTTCACCGGCCGTCGTACCGGGGCGGGTCTGGAGGATCTCCAGGGTGCGCAGCGCACGCGCGGTGGGACTGAGATCGTTCGGCACGCAGAGCAGGCTAGTCCGCCCCACCGGGCGGCGGGGCGGCGGTGGCCGCTCGGGCCTTCGGCTTCCGGGCTCCGCATCGCCGGATGAACCGGCAGTGGATTGTCCGGATCTCCTCCTACGGTGGCATTTCCGCAGCCGGAGAAGGGGAACTGATCATGGACATTCTGCTCATCGGCGGCCTGTGGCTGAACGCATCCGTGTGGGACCGCGTCGCGTCCGCACTGGAGCCGCTCGGCCACCGCGCCGTACCGCTCACGCTCCCGGGCCAGGGGGACGGCTCCGTCTCCGCCACCCTCGACGACCAGTTGGCGACCGTGCTCGCCGCGGTGGACGCGGCGTCCGGAAAGCCCATGGTGGTGGGGCACTCCGCCGCCTGCACGCTGGCCTGGCTGGCCGCCGACCGGCGGCCGGAGCGGCTCGCCAAGGTCGCCCTCATCGGCGGTGTCCCGACCGTCGACGGTCAGCCGTACGCCGACTTCTTCGCGGTACGGGACGGTGTCGTGCCCTTCCCGGGCTGGGGCCCGTTCGAGGGTCCGGACGCCGCCGACCTCGACGACGCGGCCAGGCGGGAGGTGGCGGCCGCCGCCGTCCCGGTGCCCGAAGGCGTGGCCAAGGCGACGGTACGGCTGACGGACGAACGACGGTTCGGCGTCCCGACCGTGCTCGTGTGTCCCGAGTTCACGCCCGCGCAGGCGCGGGAGTGGATCGACGCCGGCGACGTCCCGGAGCTCGCCCAAGCCAAGCACGTCGACTTCGCCGACATCGACTCCGGTCACTGGCCCATGATCTCCCGGCCCGTCGAGCTGGCCCGGATCCTGGCCGAGGCCGCCGGATAAGCCCACAGGCCCGCAGATCGACGGAGTCCTCGGTCCGGTCGCGGTCCGAGGACGGAGGACAGAGAACGGAACTGGACGGGTGGGTACGGGCGTCGGGACCACCATGAAGGATCATCCGGACGGCACCGTCCTCGTGAAGGGGCCATGGGCCGCCGCTGTCTCGCTCGTGGCCGAGGCCCTGCGGATCGCCGGCCGCGGCCGGCGCCCCGTGCTGGGGTCCGCCGCCCTCACCGCCGCGGCGGCGCTGCTCGTCGGTGGGGGCATCGTGGCGGGCGCGTTCGCCGCGTCATGGGGACTCTTCCTGGAGGCCCGACGAGCCGCCGAGCTCTCCCTCGCGAACGAGGACTCCTACGTCGCGTACGCCGACCAGTGGGACGGTCTCGTCACAGTGGCGTTCTGCGTGTTCCCGCTGCTGCTTCTCGTCGCGATGGTCTCGCTCGCCTGGCTGCTCACTGCCCAGGCCGTCACCGTCGCGCACGCGCAGGAACGCACGACGGCGGGTACGGTCCCGCTCCCAACCCCGGCCCCGGCCTCGCTCCCGGTGCCGGTCCCCGGAGGGCTCACCCTCCGCTCCCTGGCGCGCCGCTCCCGGCCACACTTCGGCGCCGCCCTGCGCGTACAGCTGCTGACCCTGGGATGCGTGCTCGCCCCGGGGCTGGCGGGCCTGTCCGTCCTGGTCGCCATCGAGTCGGACATGGTGCCCGGGGTCGTGTGGCCCACGTACCACGACCCGGCGACCGTGCAGTTCGTCCTGGTGGGCCGGATCCTGCCTGTCGTGATCTGGGCGCTCGGGCTCGTCCTCCTGGCCCGTCTCTCGCCGGCCACCGCCGTACGCGTGGCGGACGACTGCTCGGCGACGGCGGCGATGCGCCGTTCCTGGACGCTGACCCGTACGGCACGTCCGCACACGACCGGGATCTTCCTGCTGGGCACGGTCGCGGTCGCCGCCGCCTTTACGGTCTTCAGGTGGCTCGGGACGTACGTGGCGCACTGGGTGGGGCTGCTCGTGCTGGCCACGACGGAGGACAACGTGTGGGTCACCGGCGTCTTCGTCCTCATCACCCCGGTCGCGGTGGCGCTCGTCCTGCTGCCCTTCGCGCTGGCGCCGACGGGCGTCCTGCTCGCGTGCCTGCGCGAGCGGCTCGACGCCCGTACGGAAGGGGCCCGGGGATCCTCCCGCGTCCCGGTCGGATGAACCCCCGGCGGATGGGGCGGGGACCGGGGAGGGCAGCGCCCTAGGTCCGGCTGGGTGCGAGGTCGTGTCCCGCGGGCGCGGCTGCGACCGCGTCCGTCAGGCTCGGGAAGATCCGGAACGCCTCGGTGGTCCCGGTGGTGTGCAGGATGCGCTCGGCGTGCGTACTGAGCGGGCCCGCGAGCCACGGCCTCTGGTCGGTGGTCCAGCCCGTCTTGAGGAACTCGTACAGCAGCTGCGTGGTCATGAAGCCCACCGCCGACAGATCGACGACGACCTGTTTGCCCGAGCGCCCGGCGGACGCGAGAGCCAGTCCCACCGTCTCCGTGTCCTCGGCCCCCCGCACGTCTCCCCGCAGGCGCACGACGAAAAGGCCGGCTCGTTCGGACAACAGCTCGACGGGGCTGTACGGCCCGAGGTATGGCTCCATGCCTCCGGGGTTCCCCGGAATCCGCCGATCATTTGAACGAATACGCGCCGGGCGGGCCCGCAGACACCAGCCCCGCCCCTATGTCATCATTTCGATGACAAGCATGATGTCATTGAAGCGATGACACCCTGAGGGAGGTGCCTGTGACCGCAGTCGGCCAACCGCCCACGTCCAGCACGAATGCCCACAGCCCGGCCTCGTTCCTCGCCGCTGCAGCGGCCCTTCACGCCATCGACGACGCCCTGCGCGACGCCCAGCGGGACGCTCCGGACACACCCGACGCCCCCGGTCCGGAGCCCGAACAGGCGCTGGCTTCCCTGATGCTGCTGCGGCAGGTGCGGGAGCAGCTCGCGGGCTGGGAGACCGGTCTGATCGAGACCGCCCGCGACGCGGGCGCCAGCTGGGCCGACCTCGCCCATCCCCTGGGCGTCGCCAGCCGCCAGGCGGCCGAGCGCCGGTACCTGCGCAGCCGCCCGGGCCCCGCCGGGACCACCCGCGAACAGCGCGTGACCGCCACCCGCCAGGCCCGGGCCGCCGAGCGCTCCACCACCACCTGGGCCCGTACCCACGCCGCCGACCTGCGTCGCCTCGCCGGACAGATCACCGGGCTCACCCGGCTCCCGCCCGAGGCGCACTCGGCCCGGACCGCCCTGGACACCGCCCTCGGCTCCGCCGACGCCGCCGAGCTCATCGCTCCCCTCGCGGGCATGCGCCCGTACCTCGACGGCCGCCACACCGACCTGGCCGAACGCCTGGACGCCCTCACCGACCGGCTCACGGCGAGCGTGACCGACGATGCCTGAGCCCCGTCACACGTCGGCCCGGCCAACCTCGAAACACGCCCCCGAAACACGCCGACGAAACACGCCGACGACGGACCGCGCTCCGTCCCGGCCCGATTCCCATCCGTTCATGACGTCCCGTTGAAAGGTCCCCCATGGGCAGCAGTGTCGAGACGCTGGAATTCCAGGCCGAGACCCGCCAGTTGCTCCGACTGGTGATCCACTCGATCTACTCGAACAAGGACATCTTCCTGCGCGAGCTGATCTCGAACGCCTCCGACGCACTGGACAAGTTGCGGCTGGAGTCGCTGACCGACCCAGGTCTCACCGAGGTCGACACCGCCGATCTGCACATTTCTCTGGAGACCGACAAGGACGCCCGCACCCTGACCGTCCGCGACAACGGGATCGGCATGAGCCGTGACGATCTCGTGGAGCTGATCGGCACGATCGCCAAGTCCGGCACCGCCGGCCTGATGGAGAAGATCAGGCAGTCCAAGGACGCCGCCACCGCCGAGAGCCTGATCGGGCAGTTCGGCGTCGGCTTCTACTCCGCGTTCATGGTCGCCGACAAGGTCACCGTGCGCACCCGGCGGGCCGGCACCGACACAGACACCGGCACCCAGTGGGAGTCCGACGGCGAGGGCTCCTACACCGTCCAGACGGTCGACGGTCTGCCCGTGGGCACCGCCGTCACCCTGCACCTCAAGCCCGCCGACAGCGAGGACGACCTGGCGGACTACCTGTCCGAGTCGAAGATCCGCCAGATCGTCAAGCAGTACTCCGACTTCATCCGCTGGCCGATCCGGATGGCCGGCGAGCGCACCGGCGAGGACGGATCCGCCGAGGCCGGCGCCGACACCCTCAACTCGATGAAGGCGCTGTGGGCCCGGCCGCGCGCCGAGGTGACGCAGGACGAGTACAACGAGTTCTACAAGCAGATCAGCCACGACTGGCTCGACCCGGCCGAGACCATCCACATGCGCGCCGAGGGGACCTTCGAGTACGAGGCGCTGCTGTTCCTCCCCTCCCAGGCGCCGTTCGACCTGTTCTCCCAGGACACCAAGCGCGGCGTGCAGCTGTACGTCAAGCGCGTGTTCATCATGGACGACTGCGAAGCGCTGATGCCGAACTACCTGCGCTTCGTGAAGGGCGTGGTCGACGCCCACGACCTGTCGCTGAACATCTCCCGCGAGATCCTGCAGCACGACCGCCAGATCCGCGGCGTACGCCGGCGCCTGGTCAAGAAGGTCCTCGGCGCGATCAAGAACATGCAGGCGAACGACGCCGAGCGCTACACGAAGTTCTGGGCGCAGTTCGGGCGGGTGCTGAAGGAAGGCCTGATCGAGGACACGGACAACACCGAGGCGCTGCTGGAGCTGGTGTCGGCCGCCTCCACCCACGACCCGGAGAAGACCACCACGCTGCGCGAGTACGTCGGACGCATGAAGGACGGCCAGGAGGCGATCTACTACCTGACCGGTGAGACCCGCGCGACGGTGGAGAACTCCCCCCACATGGAGGCTCTCGCCGCCAAGGGCTACGAGGTCCTGATCCTCACCGACCCCGTCGACGAGGTCTGGGCGGACCGGGTGCCGGCCTTCGACGGGCACCCGCTGCGTTCCATCGCCAAGGGCCAGGTGGACCTGGACGAGCCGGCCGAGGGCGACCGGTCCGCCGAACAGGCCCGGCGCGACGAGGAGTACGCGGCCCTGCTGCCCTGGCTGACCACCACCTTGTCCGAGCACGTCAAGGAGGTCCGCCTGTCGTCGCGGCTGACCACCTCGGCGGCCTGCATCGTCGGGGACACCCACGACATGACCCCGACCCTGGAGAAGATGTACCGCGCGATGGGGCAGCAACTGCCCGCCGTCAAGCGGATCCTGGAGCTCAACCCCGGGCACCCGCTGGTCACCGCCCTGCGCACGGCGCATCAGGCCAACGCCGATGATCCCGCGCTGGCGGAGGTCGCCGAGATCGTCTATGGCAGCGCGCTGCTCGCCGAAGGCGGCGACCTGCCCGACCCGGCCCGCTTCACCCGGCTGCTCACCGACCGGCTGACCCGCAGCCTGTAACCCATGGGGACAGCCCGGCGCCGCGGCGGCGCCGGGCTGTGCTCCGCTCCCCGTCCGCGGAGAGCGGCTCCCGCCGCCGGGAAGCGGTTCCCGTGTCCGGACGCGCGGACCGTCCCGAGCCGTGATCACATCGCGAGACGCGCTTGCGTCAGCCCCTGACCAGGCGTTGTCTCGCACGGTGAGTACAGAACGACCCGAACGACCCGAGCAGCTCGAACCGCACGGCCACGCCGAGGGCGCCGTCGGCGCCGCCGCCGGTGACCGCTCCGCACGTCGCGCCGTCACCGTCTTCCCCGTTCTCGTCCTGGCCGCGGGAGCCGTGGGACTGCTGTTCCCCGGAGGCTTCACCGGCTGGGGCGAGTCGGTGCCGTACCTGCTGGGGGTGGTGATGTTCTGCATGGGCATCACGATGACCCCGCAGGACTTCCGCGGTGTCGCCGCACGGCCCTGGGCGGTGGCCCTCGGGCTGGGCGCGCACTACGTGATCATGCCGGGTCTGGGCTGGGCCATCGCCCATCTGCTGCAGCTCCCTCCGCAGCTCGCGGCGGGCGTCATCCTCGTCGGCTGTGCGCCCAGCGGCACCGCCTCCAACGTGGTGACCTACCTGGCGCGCGGCGACGTCGCCCTGTCCGTCTCCGTGGCCACCGTCTCCACGCTCGTGGCCCCGCTGGTCACCCCGCCGCTGACGCTGCTGCTGGCGGGCGAGTACCTGCCCGTCGACACCGGTTCCATGGTCACGGACATCCTCAAGACCGTGCTGCTGCCGGTCCTCGCGGGGCTCGGCGTGCGCCTCCTCGCGGGCCGCTACGTGCAGCGGGCCCTGCCGGTGCTGCCCTGGCTGTCCGCCGTGACCATCGGCGTGATCGTGACCGTCGTCGTGGCGGGCAGCGCCGACGCCATCAAGTCGGCCGCGCTGCTGGTGTTCGTGGCCGTCGTGCTGCACAACGGCCTCGGTCTGGCCCTGGGGTACGGGGCGGGCCGCCTCACCGGGCTGGGCGAGCCGGCGAGCCGCGCCATGGCCTTCGAGGTCGGCATGCAGAACTCGGGGCTCGCCGCCTCGCTGGCCACCGCCCACTTCAGCCCGCTGGCCGCGCTGCCCGCGGCGGTCTTCTCCGTCTGGCACAACATCTCGGGCGCGCTCGCCGCCGCCTGGCTGTCGCGCCGGGACCGCTGACGGCCGTAGCGCCGACGACCGTACCGCCGGGGTACGGGGCGCCGCGGACCCGGTCCGGTCCGATCCGGAGGAAACGCCCTAGCCTCCTCCCATGACCACCTCGACTCCCCCGCCCGGCGCGGGGCCCCGTACCCTCACCGCCGCCGTCGTGCAGGCCGCGGCCCCGCTGTTCGACACGGCCGCCGCCGTGGCCCGTGCCGAGGAGCTGATCCGGCAGGCGGTGGCCGAGCACGGGGCCGAGGTGGTCGTCCTGCCCGAGGCGTTCCTCGGGGGCTACCCCAAGGGCCTGGACTTCGGCATCACCGTCGGCAGCCGGACCCCGGAGGGCCGTGAGCTGTTCCGCCGCTACCACGCGGCCGCCGTGGAGGTGCCCGGTCCCGAGGTGGACGCCCTGGCCGCGCTCACCCGGGAGCTGGGCTGCCACGCCGTCGTCGGCGCGGTCGAGCGCAGCGGCGGCACCCTCTACTGCGTGGCGCTCCTTCTCGGCCCCGAGGGGTTCCTGGGGCTGCACCGCAAGCTGATGCCGACCGCCGCCGAGCGCTACCTCTGGGGCCAGGGCGACGGCTCCACCCTCCCGGTGGTCGACACCGGCTCGGCCCGTCTCGGCACGGCGATCTGCTGGGAGAACTACATGCCGCTGTTCCGCACGGCGATGTACGCCAAGGGCGTGGACCTGTGGTGCGCCCCGACCGTCGACGACCGTGACGCCTGGCAGGCCACCATGCGCCACGTGGCGCTGGAGGGCCGCTGCTTCGTGCTCGGCGCGGCCCCGTACCTGCGGCGCGACGGCCTGCCCGCCGACGTGCGCCCCGTCCAGGGCGACGCCCCGGACACCGTGCTCATCGGCGGGGGCTCGGTCATCGTCTCCCCGCTCGGCGACGTCCTCGCCGGTCCGCTGCGGGACGGCGAGGGCATCCTGAGCGCGCGGCTCGACCTGGACGACCTCGCCCGGGCCCGCTTCGACTTCGACCCCACCGGTCACTACGCCCGCCCGGACGTCTTCGCCCTCCGGGTCGACGAGACCCCCCGGACCGCCGTCACCAACGTCACCGCGGGCACCGCAGGCACTGCCGTCGACGCCGTGCGGCCCGCCCGGACGGACTCCCGGTGAACTTTTTCGGACACCCGATGGCGTAATCCGTCACGTTCCAGCCAGCCGCGGACACGGGCCCCAACTGGGTCCTTTACGGCCCCGTAACTCCGGGACCGCCGGATGACACGATCCTGACCTGCGGCGATGCAGGATTCCTTCATTGACGGGGGCCGGGGCGCTCATTAGCGTCGGCGTCATGGACCACCGAGCCCCCGCGGCCACCGTCGACGAACTGGACCGGCGCGTCATCGCCGCCCTCCAGCTCAACGGCCGTGCCCCGTGGAGCGCGGTGGCGCGCTGGGTGGGCGCCAGCGAGACGACCGCCCAGCGGCGCTACCGGTCCCTGCGCGAGCGAGGGCTGCTGCGGGTCGTCGGCACCCTGGAGCTGGACCGGACGCGGGAGGGATCCTCCATGCTCGTCCGGGTACAGGCCAGGCCCGGCCGCGGTCTGGACGTCGCGGACCGGCTCACCGCCAGTGCGGACGTGCGGTTCGTGGCCGTCGTCACCGGTGCCGCCGACATCGTCGTGGACTTCGTCGCCCGCGACAACGAGGAGATGATGCGGATCCTCTTCACCGACCTGCCGGCGGCCGACCTCATCACCAGCACCGAGGCGGTGCCCGTCATCCGCGCGTTCACCTCGGCGTCGAGGTGGGACACCGGTCTGCTGCCCGCCGAGGCGGCGGCCGACCTGCGGCCCGCACCGCCGGATCCCTCCGGCGACCGTGCGGAGTGGGACGGGACGCCACGAGCGCTCACCGCCCTGGAGCAGGCGGTCGTCGCGGCGCTCAAGGAGGACGGCCGCACCCCGGTCAGCACCCTGGCCCGCGGCCTCGGCCACACCGAGTCCAGCGTCGCGCGGGCCATGGAGCGGCTCATCGCCCGCGGTGTCCTGCAGTTCCGCACGCTCGTAGAACCGGCGCTGCTCGGGTACGACGCCGAGTTCATGCTGTGGCTGTCGATCGAGCCCGACCGGCTCGACGCCGCCGGACGGCAGCTCGCCGGGCATCCCGGGACCAAGTTCCTGGGCGCGGCGACCGGCCGCTTCAACCTCGTGGGGCACATGGTGCTGCCCCGCCGCACCGACCTCTTCCGCTACAGCAGCGAGGTCATCGGGGCACTGCCCGGGCTGATCGCCTCCGACGTGACCCTGCACCTCGTCACCATGAAGTACTCCTGGCACCGCATGGTCCGCCCCGCCGCCTGAGCGCACACCCGCCCGCCGGCCGCGCACCCGCGACCTCCCCCACACCCCACTCC
>NZ_VDFC01000280.1 GCF_008369065.1 Streptomyces apricus
GGCGGGGGGCCACGGGGTCCTGTCCCAGGCGGATGCGGTCGCGCACGTCCTTGGCGGTGGCGGTGGCGATGCCGGCGCGCTGGGCGATCTCCCGCAGCGAGGCGTCGGGGTGGGCGGCGATGATCTGGCTGGCCCGCAGCCGGCCCTCGGTGGCGTGCAGCGGCCGGATGCGCCCGTCGCGGCCCATTCTGGTGTTCGACTGCTCGCCTTGGGTGGTTGAACGGCGGCGGATGGCCGAGACGGTGCTGGCGGCCAGGCCGGTGTTGGCCGCGATGCGGCGGTCGGACCACTGCGGCCGGCTGGCCACGATCCGGGTCGCCGCGGCCGTGCGGTCGGCCAGGCTCAGCGGCAGTCCGTGCGCGACGTTGAGCTTGACCGCCAGGGCGAAGGCGTCCTCCGGCTCGCCGTCGAAGAACTCCACGTCGACTTCCTTCTTGCCGCGCAGCTGCGCGCCCCGCAGGCGGTGCATGCCGTCGATGACGCGCATCGTGGAGCGGTGCACCAGGATCGGCGGCAGGGGGGCGTCCAGGTCGGCCAGGAGGCGCACGTGGTCGTCGTCCTCGCCGTCGGCGCGCAGGCGGTCGGAGGGCAGCAGGGCGCTGACGGCCACGGTGGCCCGCTGCCCGCCGGCCTGCTGCGCCGGCCCGGGAGCGGGGGCAG
>NZ_VDFC01000281.1 GCF_008369065.1 Streptomyces apricus
GCGGAGGGGAACGGGGGAGGGCTCGATCCGCTCGCTCCCGAGCATGTCGCGCCGCTCGTCGGCTACTTGGCCTCCCCGGCGGCCGCGGGCGTCAACGGGCAGCTGTTCGTCGTGCACGGCGGGATGGTCGCGGTCGTCGAACGCCCGCGGGTGGCCGCGAAGTTCGACACCGAGCAGGACGCCTTCACGTACGACGAGCTGGACGCGCTCCTCACGCCCCACTACGCGAAGCGACCGGCGGGGGAGACGTTCGCGGCGGCGGAGGTGCTGGGGCTTCGACACGGGTGAAGCGGGCCCGTGACAGGCGACGGCCCCGCCCGACGGATGTCGGACGGGGCCGTGTGGAGCTCCGGTGCGGCCTGTGGTGTGGTCAGGCGCCGGYGTCGTTCCGCTGGGCCGGCCTGCGGTGCCGGCCACGGGGGGTCGCCCCGTCCTCCTGGGCGGCGACGGGTCCCCGGTGCCGGCCGTGGCCACCGTCGTCGTCGGCCTGCGCCGACATCCCCCGCAGGCCGTCGGCCGCCATCTCCATCGTGTTCGTGTCACTCATCTTCATCCACCCCGTCAACAAGATCCTTCGGTACAGCGCCGGAGATTCTAACGGTCGCCCGCGCCCGCCCGGAGGGGTGGTCGGGGCTACCTGGGGGTCACTTCGAGGGGCC
>NZ_VDFC01000282.1 GCF_008369065.1 Streptomyces apricus
CCCGGCACTACTCCCTCCCCCGGACCGGGGGCGAGCTCCTCGCTGCCGGGCCGCAGGTCGCCGCGGGGGCCGCCGAGGCGCTCCGCTGGGCGCGTCTCGCGACCGCCGCGCAGGCCCTCGGGGTGGGCCTCGCCCTGCTCGACCGGACCGTGGCGTACGTCGGGCGGCGCAGCCAGTTCGGTGTGCCCGTCGGCTCGTTCCAGGTGGTCAGGCACCGGCTGGCCGACGCGAAGATCGCGCTGGAGTTCGCGCGTCCGCTGCTCTTCGGCGCCGCGCTGTCGATGGACCCGGCCGACGTCGCCGCCGCCAAGGTCACGGCGTGCGAGGCGGCGTACGCCACCGCCCGTACGGCCCTCCAACTGCACGGCGCGATCGGCTACACCGCGGAGTACGRCCTCTCCCTGTGGCTGACCAGGGCGCGGGCGCTGCGCTCGGCCTGGGGCGGTCCGGGCGAGTGCCGGGCGGCGGTGCTGGACGCGGCTCCCGTCAGTGGTGCTCGTCGCTGCTCGTGAGCTCGCGGTACTCGGCGGCGGTCGGCTTCGGGACGTATGCGTTCTGCCCGTACAGGGCATGGGCCAGGCGCGCCCGCAGCCGCCGCGCGGCGGGGACCTTGCGCTCGACGCCGTTCGCGTCGACGAGCGGGCCCACGTCGTAGGGC
>NZ_VDFC01000283.1 GCF_008369065.1 Streptomyces apricus
GTTGAGGCCCGCCTGGAGGCGGGCGCCGCTCTCGGCGAGGCGCAGGGTCTCGTACGAGAAGGTCGAGTACGTGGTGAGGGCGCCGCACAGGCCCGTGCCCAGCAGGAGCTGGAAGTGGGAGGAGGCCGCCCCCGCGGCGGCCGCACCGGTGAGGGCGCCGAGGACCAGACAGCCGGTGACGTTGACCGTGAGGGTGCCCCACGGGAAGCCGGAGTCGTACCGGGACCGCACCGCACGATCGGTGAGATGACGCAGAGGTGCGCCGATCATGGCGCCGACGACCACCAGCAGCCAGTTCACGGGCGGTCCCCGTCCCCGGCGGCCGCGACGGTCCCCGGTCGCACCCGTCGCGCGCACGCACGCGTCAGCGCGACGGCCGCCCAGACCACCGCGAGCGCCGCGAGGAGGGTGGCGGCGAGGTAGGCGAACGCGGTACGGGGCCGGCCGGCGTCCAACAGCCGCTCGATGTCGACGGCGTACGTCGAGAAGGTGGTGAAGCCGCCGAGCACGCCGGTGCCGAGGAAGGGGCGGACCAGCCGGTGGGGCGTCCGCACCTCGGTGACCAGGACCATCAGGACGCCGATCAGGAAGCAGCCGGTGACGTTGACCCAGAACGTGGTCCAGGGGAAGCCGCCCCCCTCCCCCGGCCGGAGC
>NZ_VDFC01000284.1 GCF_008369065.1 Streptomyces apricus
CCCTCCACACACCCTATGTGTTCAGATGTGGGTGACAGCCCATGACGACTGCCGGGTTTCCCCATTCGGAAACCCCCGGATCAAAGCCTGGTTGACGGCTCCCCGGGGACTATCGTGGCCTCCCACGTCCTTCATCGGTTCCTGGTACCAAGGCATCCACCGTGCGCCCTTAAAAACTTGGCCACAGATGCTCGCGTCCACTGTGCAGTTCTCAAACAACGACCAACCACCCATCACCCCCGGAACAAATCCGGAGTGCACTGGGGCCGGCACTGAAGGCAGCCTTTACGGCCGTACCCTCAGACACCCAACAACGTGCCCGACACCCTCGTCACTCGTGATCAGCTTTCCACGCCCCGTGAAGGACAGTACTTGCAGCCCGAGATGACTGAGAGTGCCGAATAATCAACGTTCCACCCATGAGCAACCACCGTCGAACGTGTGCCGACGTAATGGCCCTGGACCACCAAGCGGACTTGGCGGCCTAGATGCTCCTTAGAAAGGAGGTGATCCAGCCGCACCTTCCGGTACGGCTACCTTGTTACGACTTCGTCCCAATCGCCAGTCCCACCTTCGACAGCTCCCTCCCCACAAGGGGGTTGGGCCACCGGCTTCGGGTGTTACCGACTTTCGTGACGTGACGGG
>NZ_VDFC01000285.1 GCF_008369065.1 Streptomyces apricus
TAAAGGGTGTTGCATAAGGCCGTGAACTGGGCATCTCCGGTGTATGGCTGGGGTGCTGAGGGCTGAACGCGTGTGGGTGGAGACGTTCACGGGGCTGCGGTGGCAACAGTTCGGGCGGCTGCTGAAGGCGGTGCGGGAGCGGGGTGGCAACGGCACCCTGCAGGGCAGGCCATGGGCTCTGCCGCTGGCTGAGCGGGTCCTGATCGTGTCTGTCTACTACCGCACGAACCTGACCATGCGACAGCTCGGGCCGCTCTTCGGCGTCTCGTCCTCGACCGTGTGCCGGGTAATCCAGAAACTGGGTCCGCTGCTCGCGGTGGAGCCCATGGCCCGCCCGGCCGATGCGGCGGACCGGTTGTGGATCGTGGACGGCACACTGATCCCGGTCCGCGACCGCAAGGTCGGAGCGTCCAGCCGCAACTATCGGTTCTCGGCGAATGTGCAGGTCATCGTGGACGCGGACACCCGGCTTGTCATTGCGACAGGTCCTCCGGTGCCGGGCACCACTGCGGATGCGCATGCCTGGCGGGCCTCCGGACTGGCCGAACACTGCCAGGACGTGACCGTGCTCGCCGACGGCGCCTACCTCAACTGCGGCATGGTCACCCCGCACCGCAAACGTCCCCGACGCGCGCTGCTGCCA
>NZ_VDFC01000286.1 GCF_008369065.1 Streptomyces apricus
GGTGTGGACCCGCTCGCGCGGCGTCCTGCTCGCCCTCGTGATCCTCCTGGCCGCCGCCGTCACCATCGCCCTCGTACGCTCCGGCGCGCAGCACGGCAGCCTCGACCCCCGCTCCGCCGACCCCCAGGGCAGCCGCGCCGTCGCCGAACTGCTCGCCGACCGCGGCGTCTCCACGCGCGTGGTCACCACCCTGGACGGCGCGCGGACCGCGGCCGGCCCCGGCACGACCCTCCTGATCGCCGGCCCCGACCTGCTGACCCCCCGTCAGCAGGACAGCCTGCACTCCTCGTACGGGAACTCCGGCGGCCGCACCGTCCTCGTCGCCCCCGGCCCCCCGTCCGTCGGCACCCTCGCTCCCGGGGTCGAGAACGACGCCACCCCCAGCTACGACTCCGCGCTCGCACCCGGCTGCGCCCTGCCCGCCGCACGACGAGCGGGCACCGCGGACACGGGCGGCCTGCGCTACACGACGGACGCCCCCGACGCCGACGCCTGCTACCCCAGCGAGGGCCTGCCCACCCTGCTCCGCATCCCGGCAGCCGAAGGCGACGGCGACACCGTCGTCCTCGGCGCCCCCGACATCCTCCGGAACGACCGCCTCGGCGAGCAGGGCAACGCCTCCCTCGCCCTCCAGCTC
>NZ_VDFC01000287.1 GCF_008369065.1 Streptomyces apricus
CATGCGAAAGGTCCGGCGTAGAGGGTAAGACCCCCGTAGTCGAAACATCAACGGCTCGTTTGAGAGACACCCAAGTAGCACGGGGCCCGAGAAATCCCGTGTGAATCTGGCGGGACCACCCGCTAAGCCTAAATATTCCCTGGTGACCGATAGCGGATAGTACCGTGAGGGAATGGTGAAAAGTACCGCGGGAGCGGAGTGAAATAGTACCTGAAACCGTGTGCCTACAAGCCGTGGGAGCGTCGCGCATTGAGTTTACTCAATGCGTCGTGACTGCGTGCCTTTTGAAGAATGAGCCTGCGAGTTTGCGGTGTGTTGCGAGGTTAACCCGTGTGGGGAAGCCGTAGCGAAAGCGAGTCCGAAYAGGGCGATTTAGTAGCGCGCTCAAGACCCGAAGCGGAGTGATCTAGCCATGGGCAGGTTGAAGCGGCTGTAAGAGGTCGTGGAGGACCGAACCCACCAGGGTTGAAAACCTGGGGGATGACCTGTGGTTAGGGGTGAAAGGCCAATCAAACTCCGTGATAGCTGGTTCTCCCCGAAATGCATTTAGGTGCAGCGTCGTGTGTTTCTTGCCGGAGGTAGAGCACTGGATAGGCGATGGGCCCTACCGGGTTACTGACCTT
>NZ_VDFC01000288.1 GCF_008369065.1 Streptomyces apricus
TGACAGCCCATGACGACTGCCGGGTTTCCCCATTCGGAAACCCCCGGATCAAAGCCTGGTTGACGGCTCCCCGGGGACTATCGTGGCCTCCCACGTCCTTCATCGGTTCCTGGTACCAAGGCATCCACCGTGCGCCCTTAAAAACTTGGCCACAGATGCTCGCGTCCACTGTGCAGTTCTCAAACAACGACCAACCACCCATCACCCCGAACCAGTAGATTCGAGTGCACTGGGGCCGGCACTGAAGGCAGCCTTTACGGCCGTACCCTCAGACACCCAACAACGTGCCCGACCGGATCCCGTCCGGAGATCATGCTTTCCACGCTCTGAAAGAGCAGTACTTGCAAGCCTCCGGCCCGTGAAACCGGCCGAATAATCAACGTTCCACCCATGAGCAACCACCGTCGAACGTGTGCCGACGTAATGGCCCTGGACCACCAAGCGGACTTGGCGGCCTAGATGCTCCTTAGAAAGGAGGTGATCCAGCCGCACCTTCCGGTACGGCTACCTTGTTACGACTTCGTCCCAATCGCCAGTCCCACCTTCGACAGCTCCCTCCCCACAAGGGGGTTGGGCCACCGGCTTCGGGTGTTACCGACTTTCGTGACGTGACGGG
>NZ_VDFC01000289.1 GCF_008369065.1 Streptomyces apricus
AGCTATCCTACACAAGCCGAACCGAACACCAATATCAAACTGTAGTAAAGGTCCCGGGGTCTTTCCGTCCTGCTGCGCGAAACGAGCATCTTTACTCGTAGTGCAATTTCACCGGGCCTATGGTTGAGACAGTCGAGAAGTCGTTACGCCATTCGTGCAGGTCGGAACTTACCCGACAAGGAATTTCGCTACCTTAGGATGGTTATAGTTACCACCGCCGTTTACTGGCGCTTAAGTTCTCAGCTTCGCMMRMCCGAARKYKSACTAACCGGTCCCCTTAACGTTCCAGCACCGGGCAGGCGTCAGTCCGTATACATCGCCTTACGGCTTCGCACGGACCTGTGTTTTTAGTAAACAGTCGCTTCTCGCTGGTCTCTGCGGCCACCCCCAGCTCAWGSAGYAARTSCWATCACCGGTGATGGCCCCCCTTCTCCCGAAGTTACGGGGGCATTTTGCCGAGTTCCTTAACCATAGTTCACCCGAACGCCTCGGTATTCTCTACCTGACCACCTGAGTCGGTTTAGGGTACGGGCCGCCATGAAACTCGCTAGAGGCTTTTCTCGACAGCATAGGATCATCCACTTCACCACAATCGGCTCGGCATCAGGTCTCA
>NZ_VDFC01000029.1:0-13534 GCF_008369065.1 Streptomyces apricus
GGTGGGGTGGCCGGTGAAGAGCGAGAAGGCCTTCACGTCGAACCGGAAGCCGTCCGGGGTCCGCTCGGCCCACAGCGCGCTGTTGCGCTCGCTGGGCAGGCCGTAGTACGTCGAGTCGACCTCCACGACGGGGAAGCGCTCGGCGTAGTACCGCAGCCTGCCCTCGGCGTCCCGCCGGCCCGACGGGTACCAGCCGCTGGACACCAGCTTCGGATCCGTCCACGAACAGGTGCCGACCCGTATCTCTCCCATGCCCCACCAGTTGCCCGCAGACGCGGCCCGACACCTGCGAACCGCGTCGCGCTTCGCGGGTGCCGGGCCGTGGTCAGCGCTGCTCGGTGAGCACGGGGGGTGCGGGCGGGGCCTCCTCGTGCAGGCCGAACCGCTCGTGGGCCCGGCGCAGCCGCGCGGGGGCCCACCAGGCGCGCCGGCCCAGCAGCGCCATGGTCGCCGGGACCAGCAGCATCCGTACCAGCGTCGCGTCGATCAGCACGGCCAGCGTCAGCCCGAGACCGATCTGCAGGATGGGCGCGAAGCCGCCCGTCATGAAGGCGCCGAACACCACCGCGAGCAGCAGGGCCGCACAGCTCACCACCCGCCCGGACCGGCGCAGGCCGGTGACCACGGCGTCCTGCGCGTCGCCCGTGCGCAGCCAGGTCTCGCGCATCCGGGCCAGGATGAACAGCTCGTAGTCCATCGCCAGCCCGAAGGCGATCGCGATGATCAGCGGGGGAGCCGTCAGGCTGAGGGCGCCCAGCTCCTGGGAGCCCAGTGCCGAGGCCAGGTGGCCGTCCTGGAAGACCCACACCACCACGCCGAGCGCCGCGCCCAGGCTGAGCAGGGTGGTGAGGACGGTGCGCAGCGGGATCAGGACCGAGCCGGTGAAGGCGAAAAGGAGGACGAAGATGCCGGTCAGGACGGTGAGGGCGGCCCAGGGCGCCCGGTCGGCGAGCATCGCCCGGAAGTCGACGAGACGGGCCGCGACGCCGGTGACCTGTACGGGCGCGTCGCCGCGCGCCTCCCGTACCCGCTGGACCAGGTCGGTCGCCGCCCTCCCGTCCGCGCTGCCGTCCGGCCGCATGCTCAGCACGGTGGTGCCGCCCGGCAGCTCCCGGGACTCCGCGTCCGGCGAGAGCGCGCGGATCCGGTCGGCCGTCGCCCGGTCGGTGCCCGGCTTCAGGACCACGGTCACCTCGGAGACCCCGGTGCCCGGCGGGAAGTGCGCCGCGACCGTGTCGTCCAGCTGGCGTGCCTCCGTGCTCGCCGGCAGTTGCTGGGCGTCCCCGATGTTGATCCTCATGCCGGTGACGGGCAGCGCCAGCACCAGCAGGGCGGCCACGGAGGCGACCGTCACCAGGACCGGGCGGCCCGTGGCGAACAGGGCGAGACGGGCGAAGACCCGGCCCTCCTCGCCGGCCGGCTTGTCGCGCGCGGGGGCGATCCTGCCGCCGAAGCGGGCCAGCAGCGCGGGCAGCAGGGTGATCGCGGCGAGCATGTCGACGACCACCACGGCGGCCACGGCGAGGCCCATGCTCCGCAGGAACGTGCTGGGGAACACTAGCAGGCCGGTGAGGCTGATCGCCACCGTCAGCCCCGAGAACAGGACCGTGCGCCCGGCGCGGTCCACCGTGCGGTGCACCGCCTCGACTACGTCGCCTGCGGTACGGCGCTCCTCGCGGAAGCGGACCACCATCAGCAGGGCGTAGTCCACGGCGAGTCCGAGGCCGAGCATCGTGGTCACCTGGATCGCGTACACGGAGATGTCGGTGAACCGGCTGAAGCCGAACAGCGCCAGGAACGCGCCCGCGACCCCGCTGACCGCCACCAGCAGCGGCAGCCCGGCGGCGCGCAGGCCGCCGAAGACGAGGAGCAGCAGGACGAGGACGACGGGCAGCGAGATCACCTCGGCGCGCGCCACGTCCTCCTGGGCCCGTTCGCCGAGCTGCTGCCCGAGCAGCGGGCCGCCGCTGACGTGGACCTCGGGTGCCTCGATCCCGTGGACCCGGTCGCCGATCGCGTCCAGGACCCGGTCCTCGGCGTCGTCCTCCAGGCCGCCCTTCAGGGTCACCGGGACCACCAGGGCCTGCCCGTCCTCGGCGAGCAGGCCCTGGGTGGTGTACGGGTCCGGCACGGCGGCGACGTCCGCGAGGTCGCGCAGGTCGGTGACGGCCGCCTCCACCTGGGCGCGCAGGGCGGCGGCGGTGACGGGAGTGCCGGCGATCACGGCGGTGACGGACTCGCCGGCCGGGTCGACGTCGTCGAGGTACTCGGCGGCGCGGTCGGACTCCGTGCCGGGGACGTCCGGCACGGAGTCGCTGAGACGGCCGAAGACGCCCGTGCCGAGGCCGAAGCCGAGCAGCAGGAAGAGCAGCCAGAGGCCGATGACGGTCAGGGGCCGGCGGGTGGACGCGCTGGCGAGCCTGTGGAGCACGGGGTGCCTCCCGGCGGGGTTGGCGAATCCTTGGTTGCTCCAGGTTTGCGCCGGGCGGGCGCGCGCGGATCGCCGTGGGGGGTGGTTTGTCCGCTCCCCCGAGCGGGGGAGGCGCTTGCGCGGCTCCGCCGCGTGGGGGAGTGGGCGGTGGCCCTGCCGGGCTTGGGCGGGAGTGCGTCCGCGGGTCGGTGGGGGCCGGTCGCGCAGTTCCCCGCGCCCCTGAAAAACGGGGCTGCGCCCCGGTCTTTCGCTTTTAGGGGCGCGGGGAACTGCGCGGGCAACCCCCGCCGGCCCGCAGGTGGCCGGAAGCCTTCGGTCCGTTGGGCCCGCCTTGTTTCGGGACTCCTGGGCGGGTGCGCCAGCAGTTGAACACCCCGGCGCAAGGGATCCGTTTCGGCCACCCGTGGTGACCAGGGCATCGCCGCAGAGCGTTCTCGGGACGATCAAGGGTGTTCAAGGGTGAACCATCATCAACATAGTAAACCGCTCATGCGGTTTGCTACCGTCCCGGACCACCTTCCTGCAGGACAACCGAGACAACGGGGGACATCTGCCGTGAGCACTTCCTTGAACAGACCCTCGCCGGCACCGCCGGCGAGCACCGCCTCCGGTACCGAGGGTTCCGCCGGACCGCTCCCGGAGCGGTCCGGGCGGAGCTTCGAGCCGGCCGTGGACGGCCTGCGCGCGATCGCGACGCTGATGGTGGTGACCGCGCACCTCGCCCAGTGGACCGGGGCGCTGATCGACAAGAGCGGCAGGCCCGGACCGCTGGCCCCGGTGCTGTCCGGCTTCGTGGTGGCGATACCGATCTTCCTGATCATCAGCGGTTACCTGCTCTACCGCCCCTGGGCCGACGCCGCGCTCGGCGGCGGCCGTCCGCCCAGGACGCTGCCCTACTACTGGCACCGGGTGCTGCGCATCTTCCCGGCGTACTGGCTCTTCATGGTCACGGCGCTGCTGGTGTTCGACCGGGAGCGCCTCGACGACGGCTGGCGCATCCTGCGGCTGCTGACCGTGCAGCACGTGCAGCACTGGGCCGACCTGCGCTCCGACCCGGGCGCGACCAACTGGGCGCAGACCTGGAGCCTCGCCACCGAGGTGCACTACTACATCGCGCTGCCCGTGGTGGCGTACGTGCTGCACCGGCTGCTGCGCGCGGCGAAGGGCATCGCCCCCGCGGTCGCGCTGCTCGGCGGTGTCGTCGTCGCCGACTTCACCTGGCTGGTCGCGACCAGCCCCTCCAGTCCGCTGGCCCCGCCCTCGCTGTGGTGGCTCCGCGGCTACCTGGGCTTCCTCGCGACCGGCATGCTGCTGGCGGTGCTCGCCACCAGGTCCCGCACCGGACGGCGGCCCGCGATCGTGGACCTCGTCGGCCGCCACCCGTGGTGGTGCTGGGGAGCGGCGCTGGTGGCGTTCGCCGTGTCGAACACCCCTGCGGTGGGCAGCATCGCCTCCGCCGTGCTGACGAAGGAGGAGGCGGCCCTGAAGTACGCCTGCCAGCTGGTGGTCGCGGCCGGACTGGCCGCACCGGTGGTGCTGGCCCGGGGCGGCGGGCCCGAGCGGCTGCTCGCCCGGCCGGTGCCCGTGTGGCTGGGCCGCAACTCCTGTGGCACCTTCCTGTGGCACCTGGTCGTCATGCAGGTGACGGTCTGGTACCTGTTCGACAGCGACTGGGCGCAGCTCGGCACCGGTGCCTTCTTCGCACTGCTGCCGTTCGTGATGGGGCTGTCGGTGCTGGCGGGCTGGCTGTCCTACACGTTCGTCGAGGCGCCGCTGCTGCGCCGCTTCCGCATCAGGTCGCACCGGCCGGCCCCCGAGCCGGAGGCGGAACCGGAGCGTGCGGTGAAGGTGCCCGTCTGACCTGGCCGGAAAGTGCCCGGGCGGCGGGTCGTGGACGGGGGCGCACCGTTCACGACCCGCCCGTCCGGGCTGCGGCCGGTGTTCCGGTGAACCGGCGGGGTCACGGCGTGCCCGGGGTCACCAAGCCCGACTCGTACGCGCAGATGACCGCCTGGACGCGGTCCCGCAGGCCCAGTTTGCCGAGCACGTTGCTGACGTGGGTCTTCACCGTGTGCTCGCTCACGAACAGCGCCGTCGCGATCTCCGCGTTCGACAGCCCGCGCGCGAGCAGCCGCAGCGTCTCCCCCTCGCGGGCGGTCAGGACGTCCAGCCGCGCCGAGGAGGGCGCGGGCTCCGCCGCCTCGGCCCGCCTGCGCCGGATGACGTCCGCGACCAGGCGCCGCGTCACCGACGGCGCGAGCAGCGAGTCCCCGGCCGCGACCACCCGCACCGCGTGCACCAGGTCGTCCCGGCGCACGTCCTTCAGCAGGAACCCGCTGGCCCCCGCGTACAGCGCCTCGTACACGTACTCGTCGAGGTCGAACGTCGTCAGCATGACCACCCGGCACCCAGACTGCCCGCACACCAGCCGCGCGGCCTCCAGGCCGTCCATCCGCGGCATGCGGATGTCGAGCAGCAGCACGTCCGGCGCGTGCCGCTGCACGGCGGCCACCGCCTCGACGCCGTCCCCGGCCTCCCCGACGATCTCGATGTCCGGCTGCGCCTCCAGGATCATGCTGAACCCGCTGCGGACCAGCTCCTGGTCGTCGGCGACCACCACCCGGATGCTCACCCCGGCGCCGCCTGCCGGCCGGCGGCCACGGGCAGGCGGACGACGACCTGGAAACCGCCGTCGCGGGCCGGCCCCGTACGGGCGGTGCCGCCGCACGCCGCCGCGCGTTCCCGGATGCCGATCAGCCCGTGTCCGCCCCCGCCGGCGCCGGGGGCACCGGAACCTCGTCCGTCGTCCGTCACCGTGAGCGTCAACTCGTCCTCCGTCCAGTCGAGTTCGACCCGCGCACGGGAAGCGTACGCGTGCTTCACGGTGTTGGTCAGGGCCTCCTGGACCACGCGGTACGCGGCGACCTCGGTGTCCCGGTGCAGCGGGTGCGGCTGCCCGGTGGACCGCAGTTCGACGTGCAGGCCGGTCGAGTCGCCGACCCGGCGCACCAGAGCGGCGAGGGCCGCGACACCCGGCTGCGGCAACCGGCCCGCGCCGCCCTGCGACGGCTCGTCCTTGAGCACACCGAGGATCCGCCGCAACTGCGTCATCGCGTCCCGCCCGGCGCTCGCGACGGCGTCGAACACCGCCTCGGCACGCTCGGGATCGCTGCGTACGACCKCCGGCCCCGCCTCGGCCTGCACCACCATCAGGCTCACCGCGTGGGCCAGGACGTCGTGCATGTCCCGGGCGATCCCGGCCCGCTCCTGCGCGACCGCCCGCGCGGTGTCGGCGGCCCGCTCGCGCTCCAGTCTGCGGGCCCGGTCCTCCAGCGCCGCCGTGTACGCCCGCTGGAGGCGGGACAGCACCCCGAACCCGTACGCGCTGACGCAGCTGAGCAGCTGGAAGGCGTACTCGAAGGGCTCGGCGTCCTCCCGGTGCGTGATGGTCGTCGCCACCCCGACCAGCCATCCCACCAGCATGAACCGCCGTTGCCAGGGCCGGCCGACCGCGGCCATGGTGTAGAGCACGACCAGGCCGGCGTACATGACGTCGGGCGGCGGCGCGTGGTAGAGCGCCATGGCGGGGGTGGCCAGGGAGACCCCGCAGGCCGCCAGGAACGGCGCCCGGCGCCGCCACACCAGCGGCAGCGCCGTGGCGGCGCCCAGCAGGAACCCTTGCCAGGTGAGGCGGTCGTCGCCCTCGTCGGGGAAGACCCACTGCAAGGACGCCGCGAAGAGCACCAGCACGGCGAGCGCGCAGTCGACGGCGTACGGGTTCGCCGTGCGCAGGCGCGCGACGGCCGGGGCGATCCAGGGCTGGGCGGACATCGGCGGCTCCTCGGGGCAAGGGCCGTCCCAGTATCCGGGCGGCGCCGGCGCCGCGTCCTCACCGGCGGGAGGGATATCGGCCGTCACCACTAGGACTGCTGGGCCACCACCACGACCGCCGGGCCGCGTCACGACCGCCGGGCCGCGTCACCGCCCGGACGGCTCCGGGTGCCAGCCCAGGGCCCGGGAGATCCCGCGCGCGGCGATCCGTACCGCGGGGACCAACGCCGCGGTCTGCGCTCCCCGTTCGGGCACCACGACCGAGACCGCCGCGCCCACCGCGCCGTCCGCCCCGCGCACCGGGGCGGCCACCGACAACGCGTCGTCGGTTATCTGACGCACGCTCACCGCCACGCCTGTACGCCGGACTTCGGCGAGCACGCGGCGCAGTGCCGCCGGGTCCGCGACGGTGTGCGCGGTGAACACGGCGAGCGGGCCCGCGCAGTACTCCTCCTGGAACGCCGGCTCGCAGTGGGCGAGCATCGCGAGCCCCACACCGGTCGCGTGCAGCGGCCAGCGCGCACCCACCTGGATCTTCACGCCGACGGCCGAACGCCCGGAGATCCACTCGGTGTAGACGACCTCGGAGCCGTCGCGCACGGCCAGCTGCACGTTCTCGTGGGTGGCCTCGTAGAGGTCCTCCAGGTACGGCAGCGCGACCTGCCGCAGCGCCAGCCCGCGCGGGGAGAGCGCCGCGACCTCCCAGAGCCGCAGGCCCACGTGGTAGGTCCCGGCCTGGTCGCGCTCCAGGGCGCCCCACGCGGTGAGCGCGCCCACCAGCCGGTGCGCGGTGGTCAGCGAGAGCCCGGCCCGGCGGCTGATGTCCGTGAGGGAGAGCGCCGGATGGTCGTGGTCGAAGGCGGCGAGCACGGCCAGCAGCCGCTGCGGCGCGGACGACGGGCTCACGGCCGGACCCGGTCCCGGGTCCGGCGGGAACGCTGGCGGGTGATGGCGGACTCCCCGGTTCCGGCCCCGCAGGGGCATGGCGCGGCCTACGGGACCAGCATGGCGCACCGGCCGGACGGCAACAACCACCGCGCCACCGGCGGAAGACGCCGCCCACCGCCGGCGCCGCCCACCGGCGGACGGCACCGCCCACCGATGGCKCCCGCCGTCGGCGCCCCCGCTCACAGCACGCGCAGCGTCCACTCCCACCGGTGGGTCCCTGTCGGGACGAGGTACCGCGCCGAGGTGTCCGGTCCGCACGAGGCCGTGCCGAGCCCCCGGTGCGCCGCGTCGAGGTGGACCACGCAGCCGGGCCGCGGCACCAGCTCGTCGTGGTGCGCGGCGGCCGCCAGGTCCCCGGCCTGGTACCGGTTGACCGAGACCTGTCCCGGTTCCCCCAGCTCCACGGTCAGGCCCGTCGCGTCCGGCGCCGACAGCGTGAACCGGCGCACCCCGTGCCGGCCGCCGCTCTCCTGCGGTCGCAGGTACGGCGTGAACAGCTCGTCCACCGGGAGCGAGTGGTGCCCCACGGGCGCGCCCGCGCTGCGGTCCGGGTACGACTCCCAGGGGCCCTGCCCGTACCAGTCCAGGACGTCGAGGCCGGGCGCCGTCTCGAAGACGGTGCCGACCCTCGCCACGTCGTCGAGCCCCGCCGGCAGCTCGGCCGACTCCTCGATCCGCAGGCCGCCGCCGACGGGCGTGAACACCTGCTCGTGGCGGACGGGCCCGGCCCCGGTCGCGTACTCGCTGCGTACGACCACCCGCGGCCCCTCCTCGCGCACCTCCACGACCTTGCGCACGAGCGCGTCCAGGCCCCAGTCGTGCCAGCGGGCCGCCATGCCGCCCAGCTCGTCGTTGTCCGTGGGCGCCCGCCACAGCGCGAGCACGGGCGCGGACGTCAGCAGCGGGTGGACCAGCAGCGCGTCCTCGTCCAGCGTGACGGCCGGGCCCGGCACGGGCTCCGGGGGCGTCCCGGCGGCCGGTGCGGCCAGGCGGACCTGCGGCACGCACAGCACCGTGCCCGCCGGCGCCCACGCCTCGTCGCCCGCGGTCGTCACCCGCAGGCTCAGCCAGACCTCGCCGGCCGCGGGTTCGGGCGGCGGGAACGGCGCCGGCACCTCGGCCGAGCCACCCGGCGGCACCGCGGGCAGCTCGGCCGGCGCCCGGTGGGTCGTCCCGTCGGCGTGCACGAGGCGCCACTCGGCGGCCAGCCACTCCAGGCCGCGGAAGTGCTGCCGGTTGTGGATCCGCAGCACGCCCCCGTCGTACGTCAGGCGGACGGGGCCGGCGATCTCCCGGTGCTCGTACATCACGGGCTTGGGGGTCCGGTCGGGGAACACCACGCCGTCGGCGATGAACGCCCCGTCGTGGACCGTCTCGCCGAAGTCGCCGCCGTAGGCCCAGCGGTGGCCGGGCGCGGTGACGCCCTTGTCGTAGAGGCCCGCGCCGGCGCGGCCGGCCGGCCGCCTGTCGTCCACCCGCTGGAGGATGCCGTGGTCCCAGAACTCCCAGATGAAGCCGCCCTGGAGGCCCGGGGTGGCCTCGATGGCGGCCCAGGTGTCGGCGAGCGTGCCGTTGCTGTTGCCCATGGCGTGCGAGTACTCGCACTGGATGAGCGGCTTGGTCTGCCGGCCCGACAGGGCGTGTGCCACGCACTCCTCGATCGGCGCGTACATCGGGCAGGCGATGTCGGAGGCGAGCGCCGGGTCCGACCAGTCGATCTTGGCGGCACCCTCGTACTGGATCGGCCGGGTCGGGTCGTGGCGCCGCACCCAGCCCGCCGCCGCGTCGTGGTTGGTGCCGTAGTCGGACTCGTTGCCCAGCGACCAGATGATGACCGACGGGTGGTTCTTGTCCCGCAGCACCATGCGCGAGACCCGGTCCACGAAGGCCGCCAGGTAGCGGGGGTCGTCGGCGATCTCGTGGGCGTGGTCGTGCGACTCGATGTCCGCCTCGTCCACGACGTAGAGGCCGAGCTCGTCGGCGAGGTCGTACAGCGTGGGGTCGTTGGGGTAGTGCGAGGTGCGCACCGCGTTGAAGCCGAACCGCTTGAGGAGGACCAGGTCGGCGCGCATGTCCTCGGCCGTGACCGTGCGCCCGGTCAGCGGGTGGAAGTCGTGCCGGTTGACGCCGCGGACGTAGATCCGCTCGCCGTTGACCAGCAGGTCCCGGCCGACGATCTCGACGTCCCGGAAGCCGGTGCGGMGGTGCGAGGTGTCCGCGACCGAGCCGTCGGCCCGGTGCAGCCGCACGGCCAGGTCGTACAGCTCGGGCGTCTCGGCGGTCCACGGGCGCACGTCCGGCACGACGGTCCGCAGCCGCGCCTCGCCGAAGAAGTCGGACACCCGCATGTCCTCGGCGTTGAGGCGGTCGAACTCGGTGTCCTGGGTGAGGAGCCGGCCGTCGAGGTCGGCGGTGACGTACCAGCCCTCGGGGAGCGGGCCCGCGGCGTCGCGCACCGTGCAGTCGACCCGCAGCGCGCCGTCCCGCCGCGCGCGCACGGTCACGTCCGCCAGGTGCAGCGGATCGGTGGCGTACAGCAGCACCGACCGGGTGAGGCCCGCGTGCCACCACTGGTCCTGGTCCTCGATGTGCGAGGCGTCGGACCACTTGACGACCGTGAGCCGTACGGTCGCCGGGTTTCCGGGGCGTACGACGCCGGACAGGTCGAACTCGGCCGCCAGGTGGGAGTCCTTGGAGACGCCGACCGGTGTCCCGTCCACATGGACGAGCAGGACGCTCTCGGCCGCGCCGACCTGCAGGACGATCCGGCGGCCCGCCCACTCGGCGGGGACGTCCACGGACCGCTCGTACACGCCGGTCGGGTTCGCGGCGGGCACGTGCGGCGGGACGTCGTCGAACGGCATCCGCACGTTGGTGTACTGCGGCAGGTCGTCGGCGCCCTGCACGGTCCACGCGCCCGGCACGTCCGCGAGGGTCCACTCGCCCGACGCGCCGGTGGGCGAGGGCAGCAGCTGGAAGTGCCAGGAGCCGTCCAGGGACAGGGCACCGGAGCGCCGGTCCACCGCGTTCATCGGCAGCCGCCGCCAGGAGGTGATCTCCGGCGACTCCCAGGGGCGCAGGGCGAGCAGGGGGTCGCGGCGCATCAGCGGATCGCTCCCTTGCCGAGGTCGGCGATGATCTGCCGGGCGCCGATCGCGAAGACGATCAGCAGCGGGACGAGGGCGAGGACCGCGCCCGTCATGACCATTCCGTAGTCCGTGGTGCCGTGGACGCCGTTGAGCTGGGACAGGGCGACCTGGAGGGTCACGTTGTCCGGGTTGGTGAGGGCGATCAGCGGCCAGGCGTAGTCGTTCCACTGGCCCATGAACGTGAAGATGCCGAGGAAGGCGAGCCCGGGTCGGACCACGGGCAGCGCCACGTGCCAGTACTGGCGCAGAAACCCCGCCCCGTCGATCTTCGAGGCGTCCAGCAGCTCGTCGTGGATCGCACCCTTCATGTACTGCCGCATCCAGAAGATGCCGAAGGCGTTCGCGGCGGCCGGTACGATCAGCGAGGTCATCGAGCCGATCCAGCCCAGCTTCGCCATGATCACGAACTGCGGGATGGCGGCGAGCTGCGCCGGCACCATGAAGATCGCCATCATCATGGCGAACAGCGTCCGGCGGCCCGGGAAGCGGAACTTGGCGAAGACGAACGCGGCCAGCGAGTCGAAGAACAGGACCAGGAACGTCACGGAGACGGCGACGAGCAGCGAGTTGAGCATCGACCCGAAGAAGTCGATGCTGTCGAAGAGCTTGCTCAGGTTGTCGCCGAAGTGCGAGCCGGGCAGCAGCTTGGGCGGGTAGGAGAAGATCTCGGTCGACGTGTGCGTCGACATGATCACGGCCCAGTAGAACGGGAACGCGGAGAGCAGCACCCCGAACAGCAGGGAGACGTGCAGAGCGATGCCCCGGCGCCGGTCGCCCCGGATGCGTGTGCCCTTGGCGGGCCCGGCGGGCGGGGGTTCGGCGAGGACGGCCTCGGCCTGGGTGGTGGTTGCCATGGTGACGGGCCTCCCTAGTCCTCGCCCCGGCGCTGCACCAGGCGCCAGTTGACGATCGAGAAGATGACGACGACGAGGAAGATGCCCCAGGCCACGGCGGCGCCGTAACCGAAGTCGTTGTTGTCGAAGGTCTGCTGGAAGAAGTAGAGGACCATCGTGCGGCCGGCGTGGTCGGGGCCGCCGGAGAACGTCGACTCGTTGGCCGTGGACTGCAGCAGCACCTGCGGTTCGGAGAAGCTCTGCAGCCCGGTGACGGTCGAGACGACCAGCACGAACAGCAGCACCGGGCGCATCAGCGGCAGCGTGATCCGGAAGAAGGTCTGCACGGGCCCGGCGCCGTCCATCCGCGCCGCCTCGTACAGCTCGCCGGGGATCGTCTGGAGCCCGGCCAGGAAGATGATCGCGTTGTAGCCGGTCCACTGCCAGGTCATCAGGGTGGCGATGGCGACCTTGATGCCCCACGGGGTGTTCAGCCAGGCCACCTGGTCGAGCCCGACCGCCTGCAACAGGGCGTTCACCAGGCCGAAGTTGGTGGAGAAGACCGAGCCGAAGATGATCGCGACGGCGACGACCGAGGTGACGTTGGGCAGGAAGTACGCGAAGCGGTAGACGTTCTTGAAGCGGACCGCCGAGTTGAGCATCACGGCCGTGACCATCGCGAGGAAGATCATGGGGAAGGTGGCCAGCGCCCAGATGATCAGCGTGGTGCCGATCGAACTCCAGAAGTCGGTGTCGGTCAGCAGGTAGCGGTACTGGGAGAGTCCCGCGTACTCCATCGGGCCCAGGCCGTCCCAGCGGTGGAACGACAGGTAGAGCGAGAAGCCGACCGGGACCAGGCCGAAGGCGAGGAAGAGGAGGTAGAAGGGGGAGATCGCGGCGTACAGCCGCCAATAACTCAGGATGCCCTTCTTCGGGTGGGCGGGGGGCGGCCCGGCGGGTCGACCAGGGGAGCGGTGGCCATCAGCGGCTCACCCCCAGGTGGTCCGCGATGCGCCGGCACTTGCTCATGGCGTCCTTCCAGGCCGTGTCCGGGTCCTTGCCGAGGACGCCGACGTTCTTGATCTCGTCCCTGACCGGCTGCCCGAGCGCCACGTCGTACGGGCTGTTGAAGGCGACCGGGATCTTCTCCGCGGCCGGCCCGTACACGTCCATGGTGATCTGGCCGCCGAAGAACGGATCGGGCTCGCGCAGCTTCGGCATGTCGTACGAGGCGGGGGTGGACGGGAAGAGCCCGGCGTCGATGAAGCCCTGGGCCTGGTTGTCCGCGCCGAGCAGCCAGGTGATGATCTCAAAGGCCTGCTCGGGCTCGCGGCACGCCTTGGTGATCGCCAGGAACGAGCCGCCGACGTTCGAGGGGCCGCCGGGACAGTTGGCGACCCGCCAGCGGCCCTTGGTCCTCGGGTACTGGAGCTTGAGGTCGCCCGCGTTCCACGAGGCGTTGAGCTGGCTGGGCAGCTTGCCGCTCTCGGTGGCCGAGATCGAGTCGGGCGTGCCCGTCACGATGCTCGACGCCAGGCCGCGCCGCTTGGCCTCCACGGCCCGGTCCCAGCAGACCCGCACGTGCTCCTGGTCGCCGATGAAGTGCTTGTCCCGGTTCACGAACCGCTCGGTGCCCTGGCCGATCGACATCTCGAAGACGCTGGTGATGTCGGTCAGGATGAACGCCCCGCGCACCCGCTTCCTCAGCTGCTCGCCCGCCGCGAAGAACTGGTCCCAGGTGCCCATCTCCCTGGAGACGTCCTCCGGTTCGTGCGCCAGCCCGGCCTTCTCGTAGACGGCCGGCTGGTAGAACTGCACGACGGGGCCCACGTCGATGGGGAAGCCGACGAGGCTGCCGTCCGGGGCGACCCCCTGCTGCCACTTCCAGTCCAGGTACTGGTCCTCGAGCTTCTCCGCGCCGAGCGTGCGCAGGTCCACGAACTGGCCGGCGTTGGGCAGGTAGGACGCCATGTCCTCGCCCTTGAGCCCTGCGATGTCGGGGACGTGGGCCTGCCCGGTCATCGTGGTGATGAGCTTGGAGCGGTAGTAGCCGCCGATCTGGATCGCGTTCAGGTCGACCGCGTCGTCGTAGCGCGCCTTGGCCTTCTCGACGACGGTGTCGCTCAGGCCGCCGCTCCAGTACCAGAGCYCCATGTTCCGGCCCGTCGAGCCGGTCGGTACGGCGCAGCCGGACGCCAGGCCGCCGAGCGCGGTCGCGGCCGTACCGGCCAGACCCGCGCGGAGCAGGCCCCTTCGTGAGAGCCGCACAGCTCCCACCGCCTTTCGCATGTGTTCGGTCTTCGCATCGAGGGAGAGCAGGGGGGATCAGGGGAGGTCGGGGG
>NZ_VDFC01000029.1:13634-59786 GCF_008369065.1 Streptomyces apricus
CCTCCGCGTACTCGCCCGTGCTCTGGTCGACGGCGATCGCGCCGTCGCCGCCGCGGGTCACCACGGCCACCGGCACCAGGTCGGCGAGCCGGCGCAGCGCGCCGCTCGCGCTGTCGGTGCGGGTGTACGCCATCGCCTCGGCCTCGTTCGGCAGGAAGGCGTGGCACAGGGCGAGCTGGTCGAGGAGGCCGGGGGACCACTGCTCGCTGGGGTCCCAGCCGACGTCCGCGTAGATCCGCGTGCCGTTCGCGGCCGCCTTGGCGAGCCAGGCGCGGGGCTCGGCCTCCAGGTGCACCAGGGCCGTGCGCGCGGCGGGCGGGTCGCCCATCAGCGCGTCCTGCGAGTACGGCGGCTCCTGGCCGTGGGTCACCAGGGCCCGGTCCGGGCCGTACGCGATCGAGACGGTGACCGGGGTGTGCCAGCCGTCCGCGGTGCGCGAGAGCGAGAGGTCGACGTGCTCCTGCTCCGCGAGGACCGTACGGCAGTACGCGCCGTAGTAGTCGTCGCCGAACACCGTGGCCAGGGAGGTGCTCAGGCCGTAGCGGGCGGCGGCCACCGCCAGGTTCGCGATGCCGCCCGGACCGGCGCCCATCCCGCCCGTCCAGATCTCCTCGCCGGGGGTCGGCGGCCTGTCCAGACCGGTCAGGACGAGGTCGTAGAAGAGCAGCCCGGTCAGCAGCACATCGGGCCGCGCGTCGGGCCGTTCGTCACCCACGAGCGCATCCTCTCGTCAAAACTCTTCACTTTCGGTGCACGGGATCGTGTTTCGGTGGACAGGATCGTGCGCGTATCTGGCCGATTTGGCAAGAGTCGAGCAGATCGGAGCATAGAAATGATTGGGAATGACGAGTACTGTTCAGCGCGTGCTGGCAGAGCGACGACATCAACTCATCCTGCGGGCCCTGCGCTCCGGTGGCCCCGCGGCCGTGACCGACCTCTCGGAGCAGCTCGGCGTGAGCCCCGCCACCGTCCGGCGCGACCTGCTCAAGCTGGAGGAGGAGGGCCTGCTCACCCGGGTGCACGGCGGGGCGGTGGCCGAGGAGGGCGACCAGCCCTTCGCCGAGGTCGCCGAGGTGCGCGTGGCCGAGAAGGACGCCATAGCGCAGCGGGCCGCGGCGCTGGTCGAGGACGGCCAGTCCGTGCTGCTCGACATCGGCACCACCGCCTACCGGCTGGCCCGGCAGCTGCACGGCCGCCGCATCACCGTGATCACCAGCAACCTCGTCGTGTACGAGGAGCTGGTGGACGACGAGGCCGTCGAACTCGTGCTGCTCGGGGGCATGGTCCGCCGCGAGTACCGCTCGCTGGTCGGCTTCCTCACCGAGGACAACCTGCGCCAGCTGCATGCGGACTGGCTGTTCCTGGGAACCAGTGGAGTACGGCCGGGCGGCCAGGTGATGGACACGACCGTCATCGAGGTCCCGGTCAAGCGCGCCATGATCGCGGCGGCCGACCGGGTCGTCCTGCTCGCCGACCGCGCCAAGTTCCCGGGGACGGGGATGGCGAAGGTCTGCGGGCCCGAGGAACTGGACGTGGTGGTGACCAACGGACCGGCGGACGCCGGCACGCGGGCCGCCCTGGAGGAGGCGGGCGTGCGCGTGGTGCTCGCATGACCGGCGGTGTGCGCGAGCACTCGGCGGCAGGGACCGGTACCGGGACCCCGAGGAACGGCGAAAGGGCAGTGGCATGAAGCTGACGATTCTGGGCGGCGGGGGATTCCGCGTGCCGCTCGTGTACGGGGCGCTCCTCGGCGACCGCGGCGAGGGCCGCGTCACCGAGGTCGTCCTGCACGACCTGGACGCGGGACGGCTCTCCGCGGTCGCCCGCGTCCTCGCCGAGCAGGCGGCGGACGTCCCGGACGCCCCCGCCGTGAGCGCCACCACCGACCTGGACGAGGCGCTGCGCGGCGCCGACTTCGTCTTCTCCGCGATCCGGGTCGGCGGCCTCGAAGGCCGGGCCGCCGACGAGCGGGTCGCCCTCGACCAGGGCGTCCTCGGCCAGGAGACGGTCGGCGCCGGAGGCATCGCCTACGGCCTGCGCACGGTGCCCGTCGCCGTCGACATCGCCGAACGGGTGGCCCGCCTCGCCCCCGACGCCTGGCTCATCAACTTCACCAACCCCGCCGGACTGGTCACCGAGGCCATGTCCCGCCACCTCGGCGACCGCGTCATCGGCATCTGCGACTCACCGGTCGGCCTCGGCCGCCGCATCGCCCGGGTGCTCGGCGCGGACCCCCGCGAGGCCTGGATCGACTACGTCGGCCTCAACCACCTCGGCTGGGTCCGCGGCCTGCGCGTCGCCGGCCGCGACGAACTCCCGCGCCTGCTGGCCGACACCGACCTCCTCGGCTCCTTCGAGGAGGGCAAGCTCTTCGGCACCGACTGGCTGCGCTCGCTCGGCGCGATCCCCAACGAGTACCTGCACTACTACTACTTCAACCGCGAGACCGTGCGCGCCTACAGCCGGGCGGAGCAGACCCGCGGCGCCTTCCTGCGCGACCAGCAGGCGCGGTTCTACGAGGAGGCGGGCCGCCCCGGCACCGCGGCCCTCACCGCCTGGGACCGCACGCGCGCCGAGCGCGAGGCCACGTACATGTCCGAGAACCGGGAGACGGCCGGCGCCGGCGAGCGCGACGCCGACGACCTGTCCGGCGGCTACGAGAAGGTGGCGCTCGCCCTGATGCGGGCCATCGCCCGCGACGAGCGCACCACGCTCATCCTCAACGTCCGCAACCGGGGCACCCTCTCGGCGCTCGACGCGGACGCCGTCATCGAGGTGCCCTGCCTGGTCGACGCCAACGGCGCCCACCCGGTCGCGGTCGCCCCCCTGCCCGGCCACGCCACCGGCCTGGTGTGCGCGGTGAAGGCGGTGGAGCGCGAGGTGCTCGCCGCCGCGGAGTCCGGCTCGCGCACCACGGCCGTCAAGGCGTTCGCCCTGCACCCGCTGGTCGACTCCGTGAACGTCGCCCGGAACCTGGTCGACGGCTACACCGCGGTCCACCCGGGCCTGGCGTACCTCAAGTAAGCCCCGTCGGACCGCCCGCCCCGCACCCCACCTGGAGTCATCCATGCACGACGAACGCCGGCGCATCGAGGAGCGTGTCCAGCGTCTCCACGAACAGCGCGTCAAGGCAGCCCTCTACGCCGCCGCCGTGCCCTTCGAGGTGACGGCCTGGCAGGCGCCGGGGGAGCCCGTCCCCTTCGAGGAGGCCGCGGCCGCCCCGTACGAGCCCTTCGCGATGGACACCCCGTGGGGCCCGCCCTGGGGCACCACCTGGTTCCGGATGCGCGGGCAGGTGCCCGCGGAGTGGGCGGGCCGGCGCGTCGAGGCCGTCATCGACCTCGGCTTCGTCGGCGACTGGCCCGGCAACCAGGCCGAGGCCCTCGTCCACCTCGCGGACGGCACCCCGCTGAAGGCGGTCAACCCGCTCAACCAGTACGTGCCGATCGCCCGCCCCGCGAGCGGCGGCGAGCAGGTCGACTACCTGGTCGAGGCGGCCTCCAACCCGGACATCCTCGCCGACGACTTCTCCCGGCCCACGCCGATGGGGGACGTGCGCACCGCGGGCGACAAGCCGCTCTACACCTTCCGCCGGGCCGACCTGGCCATCCTCGACGAGGAGGTCTGGCACCTCGACCTGGACCTCCAGGTACTGCGCGAACTGATGGTGGAGCTGGGCGAGCACGACCCCCGCCGGCACGAGATCGCGCACACCCTGGACCGCGCCATGGACCTGCTCGACCTCGACGACGTGTCCGGCTCGGCGGCGGACGTGCGGGCCGTGCTGAAGCCCGCGCTGGCCAGGCCCGCCCACGCCAGCGCCCACACCGTCTCCGGCGTCGGCCACGCGCACATCGACTCCGCCTGGCTCTGGCCGATCCGCGAGACCAAGCGCAAGACGTCCCGCACCTTCTCCAACGCCACCGCGCTCGCCGACGAGTACGAGGAGTTCGTCTTCGCCTGCTCGCAGGCCCAGCAGTACGAGTGGGTGCGCGACAACTACCCGAAGGTCTGGGCCCGCATCCAGGAGTCGGTCAAGAAGGGCCAGTGGGCGCCGGTCGGCGGCATGTGGGTGGAGGCCGACGGCAACCTGCCCGGCGGCGAGGCCGTCGCCCGCCAGTTCGTCCACGGCAAGCGGTTCTTCCTGGAGCACTTCGGCGTCGAGACCAAGGGCGTGTGGCTGCCGGACTCCTTCGGCTACACCGCGTCCTACCCGCAGCTCGCCAAGCTGGCCGGCAACGAGTGGTTCCTCACCCAGAAGATCTCCTGGAACCAGACCAACAAGTTCCCGCACCACACCTTCTGGTGGGAGGGCATCGACGGCACGCGGATCTTCACGCACTTCCCGCCGGTCGACACCTACAACGCCAGCTTCTACGGCGAGGAGATGGCCCTCGCCTCGCGCAACTACCGCGAGAAGGGCGTCGGTACGCGCTCGCTGGCCCCCTTCGGCCACGGCGACGGCGGGGGCGGCCCCACCCGCGAGATCATGGAACGGGCCCGCCGGCTCGCGGACCTGGAGGGCTCGCCGAAGGTCGTCGTCGAGCACCCCGACGACTTCTTCGCCAAGGCCCGCGCGGAGTACCCCGACGCCCCGGTCTGGGTCGGCGAGCTCTACCTGGAGCTGCACCGCGCCACCTACACCTCGCAGGCCCGCACCAAGCAGGGCAACCGCCGCAGCGAACACCGCCTGCGCGAGGCCGAGTTGTGGGCCACCACGGCCGCGCTGCACGCGCCCGGCTACACCTACCCGCAGGAGAAGCTGGACCGCCTGTGGAAGACGGTCCTGCTGCACCAGTTCCACGACATCCTGCCGGGCTCCTCCATCGCCTGGGTGCACCGCGAGGCGGAGGCCGAGTACGCGCGCGTCGCGCAGGAGGTCGAGGCGCTGACCGCCGAGGCGGTCGCCGCGCTCGGCACGGGCGGCCCCCGCGTCTTCAACACCAGCCCCGTGGAGCGCCGTGAGGTCGTCCGCACCGCCGACGGCGCCCTGACCCGCACCGTGGTCCCGGCGAACGGCAGCGCGCCCCTCGGCAGCGGCTCCGGCTCCGGCACTGGCACTGGCACCGGCTCTGGCACCGGCTCCGGTACGGACGAGGATCCCGCCCCGGTGACGGTCACCGGCCGCGTCCTCGACAACGGCCTGGTCCGCGTCGAGGTCGCCGCGGACGGCACCCTGGCCTCGGTGCGCGACCTGCGCGCCGGCGGCCGGGAGGTGCTGGCGGAGAAGGGCAACCTGCTCCGGCTGCACACGGACCTGCCGAACTACTGGGACGCCTGGGACGTCGACAAGCACTACAGGAACCGCTACACGGACCTGCTCGACGCCGATTCCGTGACCGTGGTCGAACAGGACCCGCTGCTCGGCGCGATCCGCGTCGAGCGCTCCTTCGGCAACGGCTCGCACCTCACCCAGACCATCAGCCTGCGCGCCGGCAGCCCCCGCATCGACTTCGAGACGGACATCGACTGGCACGAGGCCGAGAAGTTCCTCAAGGCGGGCTTCCCGGTGGACATCAGGGCGGCCCACTCGTCCGCCGAGATCGCCTTCGGCCACATCCAGCGGCCCACGCACACCAACACCAGCTGGGAGTCGGCCCGCTTCGAGGTCTCCGGCCACCGCTGGGTCCACCTCGGCGAACCCGGCTACGGCGTGGCGGTGATCAACGACTCCACGTACGGCCACGACGTCTCCCGCACGGTCCGCGAGGACGGCGGCACGACGACCACGGTCCGGCTCAGCCTGGTCCGCGCCCCGCGCATCCCCGACCCGGGGGCCGACCAGGGCAGGCACCGCTTCACCTACGCGCTGCTGCCGGGCGCGAGCATCGAGGACGCGGTCGCCGAGGGGTACGCGCTCAACCTGCCGCTGCGGGTGGCCGACGCGGCGGGCGCGCCCGGACCGGTCGTCTCCGTGGACGGCGAGGGCGTGACCGTCGAGGCGGTCAAGCTCGCCGACGACGGCTCGGGCGACGTGGTCGTACGGATCTACGAGTCGCGCGGCGGCCGTGCGCAGGGCATCCTGCGCACCGGCTTCCCGCTGGCCGGCGCGCAGCTCACCGACCTCCTGGAGCGACCGCTCGCGGCGGCCGGGACGGACGGGGACGGCGTTCCCGTCACGCTGCGCCCCTTCGAGATCCAGACGCTGCGGCTGGCCGTGGGCGAGCGCTAGGCGATGAACGCTAGAGGTCCAGGTCCGTGTGCAGCGGCGTGGACAGTGGACGCACCGCGCGCGGGCCGGAGACCACCGCGTAGTCCTGGCCGAGGAACGGCGGGACGAGATCGCCGGGCTCCTCGCCGAGCGCGAGGCGCACGGCGGCCCACGGGGCGTTGATCCCGCACTGCGAGAGCTGGTGCAGCCCGCCCGCCGGACGCGTGTTGACGTCCATCAGGACCGGCTCGTCGCCGAGCATCCGGAACTGGATGTTCGTCAGGTGGTGCAGCCCGAAGCCCTCCGCGAGAGCCCGCGCCGGCTCGATCCACCGCGGGTCGAGCGTGAAGCCGCGCCGCCGCCCGTTCTTGGTGCGGCCCACGGCCATCCGGACCCGTCCGTCCGGGCCGGTGAGGCAGTCCACGGACACCTCCGGCTCGCCCAGCAGGGGCATGACCAGCCAGTCCACGGGCTCGTCGGCCCCCCGCAGCGCCTGCAGGACCAGGTCCAGCGGCATGTACGGGCTGGGGAAACCGCTCAGGTGCATGAGCGAGAAGGGAGAGCGCGTGATGATGCGGAAACCGACGCCGCCCGCTCCCGAGGCCGGTTTGAAGCACGCCTTGTGGCCCGCGGCCTCCAGCTCGTCGACCGCCGCGACCAGCTCGTCCGCGGTACGCACCCGCCGGTACGGGGGCACCGGCACGCCGAGCTCCCTGACCGCCTCGTACGCGTCGACCTTGTCCTGGAAGATGCGCACGGCGTCGGCGGGCGGCGCGAGCAGGGCGGTGCCGACCGCGGCGAAGTCCTCACGGTGCTCCGCCAGGACCGTCTGGTGCAGGACGGGCACGAACACGTCGATCGCGTGCCGGGCGCACTGGTCGAGCGCGTACTCGACGTAGGCCGCCGGGGACAGTCCCGCGGGCTCCATCGCGGCGGTGTCCGCCGCGGCCAGGATCGGGGAGTCGGGATCACCGTGGGTCGCGTGGATCTCGACCGCGCGACCACACGGATTTCGCCGCAGCTGATCCATGAAGAACACGTTCTCCGCATACGTGCGATTGAGCCAGACGCGTACGCGAGAGACCATGCAAGCCGCCTTTCAGGGTTCACGGGCAGGGCGAAGCAGGCCGTGCCCGGCCAAGAGGGTGAGTGGGTACACAAAACCGCCGTTCGAAAACGGGGATCGTGGCGGTTGTGTAAGGCCGATCATAAGGCTTCCCGGGCGATGGTGCTGCTACGGGCGTGTTACGGATCGGCCGGACGGGCCCGCGGCGACCGCTCCGGTGGTCCGCTGAGGGCGCGCCGGTGCCGCCCCGCACGGTCCCCGGTCCAGCGGCGGTGGGCCTTGTACCGGGGAGCGCGCGTGTGTTCTTGTGGTCGTATTCGGGCGGCCGCGAGGCCTGTCGGACCGGCGAGGGGGCGAGCGTGACGACGGCTGACCGTCAGGGCCGGCTGCTGGCGATCAGCGACCTGCACATCGGATACGCGGAGAACCGCGCCCTCGTCGAGGAGATGCGCCCCGGGAACGACGACGACTGGCTCCTGGTGGCCGGCGACGTCGCCGAGACGGTGGCGGACATCCGCTGGGCGCTGGGGACCCTCGCGAGCCGCTTCCGCACGGTGGTCTGGGCGCCGGGCAACCACGAGCTGTGGACCCACCCCAAGGACACCGTCACCCTGCGCGGGGTCGCCCGCTACGAGCACCTCGTCGAGGTCTGCCGGGAGCTGGGCGTGCTCACCCCGGAGGACCCGTACCCCGTGTGGGAGGGTCCCGGCGGGCCGGCCGTCGTGGCCCCGCTCTTCCTCGGCTACGACTACTCGTACCTGCCCGCCGGCTGCACCACCAAGGAGGAGGGGCTCGCGTACGCCCACGGGACCGGCATCGTCTGCACGGACGAGCACGTGCTGCACCCCGACCCGTACCCCAGCCGGGAGGCCTGGTGCCGGGCGCGGGTGGCCGCGACCGCGCGCCGGCTCGACGCGATCCCCGACGGGCTGCCCACGGTCCTGGTCAACCACTACCCGCTGCACCGCCACCCCACGGAGATCCTCTGGTACCCGGAGTTCGCCATGTGGTGCGGCACGACCCTCACCGCTGACTGGCACCGCACCTACCGCGTGGCCGCCATGGTCTACGGCCACCTGCACATTCCCCGCACCACCTGGCGCGACGGCGTCCGCTTCGAAGAGGTGTCGGTGGGCTACCCCCGTGAGTGGCGCAAGCGCCCGGAACCGCCGGGTGAGCTGCGCCGCATTCTGCCGATGGAGGTCGGACCCGGTGATCGAGGAGCTGCTCCCGGAGTCGGTCGTGGCCGTGGAGGCACACGCTGACGACCACCCGGGGGGTGCGCACGGCGCGACGCCGTACCCCGAGCTGTACCCCGAGGAGGCGGCGCTGGTCTCGCGCGCGGTCGAGAAGCGCCGCCGGGAGTTCGCCGTGGTGCGCGGCTGCGCGCGGCGTGCCATGGAGAAGCTCGGCGTGCCCCCGCAGGCCGTCCTGCCCGGGGAGCGGGGAGCCCCGCAGTGGCCCGAGGGACTGATCGGCAGCATGACGCACTGCGACGGCTACGCGGCCGCCGCCCTGGCGCGCGGTACCGACCTGGCCTCGCTCGGCATCGACGCGGAACCGCACCGGCCGCTGCCCGACGACGTACTGCCGGCGGTGGCGCTGCCCGGCGAGGCGCGGCGGCTGCGCGACCTCGCCGGGGAGCGGCCCGGGGTCCACTGGGACCGGCTGCTGTTCAGCGCCAAGGAGTCGGTCTACAAGGCGTGGTTCCCCCTGACCGGGAAGTGGCTCGACTTCGCCGAGGCGGACATCGAGGTCTTCACGGATCCCGGACGGACCACGTCCGGCGGCCTGCGCGCCGGACTCCTCGTGCCCGGTCCGGTGGTGGGCGGCCGTCGCATCGACCGCTTCGAGGGGCGGTGGACGGTGGCCCGGGGACTCGTGGCGACCTCGGTGGCCGTGCCGCACTGAGGGCACCGAGCGCGGCCCGGGGGTGGCGGGGTCCCATCACGCCTCCGGGCACCAGGTGTGCAGCAGCCGGAAGAACGCCTCCTCGTTGCCCTCCAGTCCCGCCGCGGCCAGTGCCTGCTCCGCCTCCGCGAGGGCGGCGGGCGGCACGACGGCCGGCCGGCCCGGGCCCGCCGGCGCGTCCATCGCGGCTCGTACGGTCTGCAGCAGGCGCAGATAGGCCTGCACGGCGGTGCGTTCGTGATCGGTCAGTACGGCGGTCGGCATCGGACGGCCCTCCCGGTTCGGCTCGGCTACGGCTCTTCGGTCGCTTCTTCTGCGGTCGCCACGCCGCCGCACGGCGGTGGCGCTGGGTCCAGCTTGCCGTCCACCACTGACAATGCCCCTTGCGCGAGGTTCGTTCACCCGGCCGGCCGAACGCGGGAACCGGGGAAACCCCTGTTCAAGAGGGGAACACCCGCCGGAACGACACCCCGGCCGGCTCCCGGCGGGCCCGCTCCCTAGCGGGCCCGCTCCGGGAAGTCCCGCGGGCCGGGCGTACGCAGGCCCCGGGCGACCGCGACGACGGGCGAGCGGCGCAGCGCGCGGGACATCCGCACCAGGTCACGCGGGCCCCCGGCCGCGGCCGGCTCCGCGCGGTCGACGACCCGGCCCTGGGGGTCGGCGGCCCGCGCCCGCACGGCCGCCGCGACCATCGCCGCGTCGGCCTCGGCGAGGGCCTGCGCGGGGTCCGAGCCCGCCGCCAGCGCCGCCTCGTAGGCCCGGGCCCGCAGCGCGGCGTCGAAGTAGGGGGACAGGCTCAGCAGCCCGTCGTGGATGTCCGACGCGCGCTGCGTGACCCGCAGCCCGGCCGGCGACCACCAGGACATCCGCACCGCGCGGCCCGCGTACGGCCGCACCGGCCGCAGCTCGCGCCAGAGCGGGCCCAGCCGGTGGTACGTCGCCCACCCCGTCCAGGTGTCCTGGACCCGCTGGCAGGCCAGCGGGAGGCAGAAGCCGACCGCGCTGATCTGCGCGCCGGCCGAGGCGAGCACCGGGGCCACGTCGGAGCTGAGGTAGTCGAGGTTCCCGCCGTTCCAGCGCGCGACCACCGCGGTGGTCTTGGCGCTCAGATAGGCGATGTTGCACACGTAGCCCGCCACGATGACCAGCAGCCCGGCCCGCAGCCGGCCGTGGACCTGCAGCGCCCAGCGGCCGCACATCACGTTCATCGCGACGCCCGCCACGGCCAGCGCGCCGAGGTAGAGCACGATCATCTCGCGGACGAACGGCTCGTCGGCGTAGTAGGTGTCGAAGTCCCGCAGCCGCTCGACCGGGGCGTCGCCGAGCGCGAACAGCACGATCAGCGCCACCACGACGACGCCGTACCCGGTGATCCAGCGCCACGACGTGCGCCGGGTCAGCTCCGGCGGCCCGCCGCGCCAGTTGACGATCAGCACCAGGCAGGCCGCGCTGAACGCGCTCAGCAGGCAGTAGACGAGCGGCGCGGAGACGTTCGCGACGCCGACGACGTCGTTCACCTCGGCGATGGTCGGCGGCGCCGCGAAGAAGAACACCAGCCCCGTCAGCGCCAGCACCCAGCACACCGACCGCAGCAGCGGATCGCGCCACGAGCGCAGCAGCGAGGGGCCCTTGACGGCCAGCACGGCCGCCGTGGCGACGGCGGGCAGGTAGTAACTGGTCCCGTCCACGGTGCGCCGCCGCCGTCAGCCCTGCGGGCCGCGGTAGCCCAGGGACGCCTCGATCCGGCCCGCGAGCCCCTCGCCCGGCACCGGCCCGCGCGGCGCCGGACCGGCCAGCCACCCCCGGCACCGGCTCGCCAGCAGCAGGCCGAAGCTCTCGGCCTCCTTCTCGTCGGTCAGGTCGAACCGGGTGCGCGCCGCCACCTTCAGGACGGCCGCCCGCAGGTCGGCGCCGTCCGACAGCAGCCGGGCGGCGACCTCCGCGCCGTCCACGTGGTGGCCGCGGTGGCCCGCGCTCATGTGCCACAGCTCGTGGCCGAGGATCACCAGCTGGTGGTCGGGCGCGGTGCGCTCCTCGATGACGACCAGGTCCTGCTCCGCCATGTCGAGCCAGAGCCCGCTGGCGGTGCCGGGCGGGAAGGGGGCCGTGCGGAACCGGACCGGGCGGCCGCGGCGCCTGCTCATGGCCGCGCACAGCGCCCCGTACAGCTCCCGCGGCTCCGCCGGTGCCGGCAGCGAGAGTTCGTCGACCAGCTCGCCGCACAGACGGCGCATGCGCCGTGCGATGCCCACCGCAGTCCCCCGGATCACGACTCTGGCCGCTTGACGCTCTCCAGGAGCATGTCCAGCCACTCGGCGACCTTGTCCCGGTGCTGGTCGGTGGGCAGCTGCGCGGCCCGCCAGGCGATGCCGCGCACCCCGTGGTCCTGCAGCAGCCGCTCCAGCTGGTCGGGCCCGGCCGCCGGGTCCGCCCCGCGCTCCCGGTCGGCGAGCCGCTGGAGCAGGTCCTGCTCGGTGCGCTGCAGGGCGCCCGCCAGCGCCTCGGGGTCCTCGGCGGTCAGGAAGCCGGCGTGCACCCGGAAGAAGCGCTGGATGGCGTCGCAGTGCTCCATCGTCGGGCGCCGGTCGCCGTTGATGAGCGCGCCCGCCTGCTGGCGCGACATGCCCGCGCCGTCGGCGATCTCCTGCTGGGTGTACCGGCGCCCGTTGGGCTTCAGCCGGGTACGGCGCAACAGGTCCAGGCGCTGCAGGAAACGGGCCTGGAGGTCGGGCTCGCCCGCGGCCCGCCCGTTCAGCAGGGAGCGGACCACGACCTCGGGGACGCCCGAGGCGACGGACAGCCTGCGGACGTCGAACACCTCGCTGTGCGGTGCGCCGAGCCGGTCCGCGAGACCGGCGACCCGGGCCACGACGGCCGGCAGCAGACCCGTCGCCGCGGCGTCCGGAACCTCGAAGCCATCCGTCACCGACAGTTCTCCTACGTCTTGATCGACCGGCCGCTGTGGGGGAACCGCATCCCTCGGACGTGAAGTCCCTGTGGGGATCCGTGGAGCGCTGCGTGAACTGCCCGAAGACCGGAGAGTAGCCCTTGGTCGAACGCACATCCAGGTGTCGCCACAACTGTGGCGGGATTCAGCCGTCAACAGGCGCCGAATGCCACGATAGTTGACACCGCTCCGACCGGGGTAGCAGGATCACGACGCCGCGTGAAGGCCGCATAGGCAAGAGGGGTGGACCTCCCGATGGCATACCAGGCAGGAGGACCCCGGCCGCAACTGCGGCAGGTCCCCCAGAGTCTTGAGGCCCAGGCGTACCTCCAGGACTACGCGGCGCTTCTGGACGCCGTTCCCTTCCCTTCCCTCGTCGTCGACCACCGCTGGGACGTCGTCCTCGCCAACGGCGCGTTCGAGACACTTTTCCGCGGGGTCGGCCCGCACCCCACCGCCATGCCCGGCGACAACTTCCTGCGGTTCGTGCTCTTCCACCCGGACGCGGGCACCGTCCTCGCCGAGCACGAGTCGAGCTGGTGCCTGCCGATGCTCGCGAACTTCGCCGCCGCCGTGGAGCAGCACGGCCACGACCACGGGCTCCAGTCGATCCTGCGGGACATCGCCCAGGACCCGATCATGGACGCCGCCTACCGGCACGGCCTGCCGCACTGGATCCGCTCGGTCGGCCAGGAGGCCGTCGAGCACGACGGCGCGGTGCGCCCGCTGGTGCACCCCGACCCGCGGTGGGGGAGCACCTGCCGGATCGTCGGCGAGACCCCCAAGACCCTGCACGACATGGGGTACACCCGGCTGACGCTGGTCCTGCGCGAGGCCCGCCGCCCGGCGCCGGCGACGCGCCGCACGGGCCGGCCGGGCCGCGGGCGCCGCGCGGCGGGCCACCTCAGCGTGGTGCCCGCGACCGAGGCGTAGCCGCCCCCACCGGCCGCGGGCGGTGACACGTGCCCCCGCCACGGGCACCTCCGGTACCGGCGTCCCCGCCGCGGGCGTCCTCACTTCGGGGGAGGCGTGTCCTTGAGGTCCTCCACCGGGCGGTCGGCCGGTGTCCCGCGTTTGGCCGCCTGGATCTGCTCGTACACATGGGTGCGCAGTTCGGCGAAGCGCGGTGCCACCCGGGTGTGCAACTGGTCCCGTTCGGCGGGCAGGTCGACCTTCAGCTGCTCCCGCACGACGGTCGGCGAGGAGGACAGGACCAGCACCCGCTCGCCCAGGTAGACGGCCTCGTCGATGTCGTGCGTCACGAACAGGATCGTGATGCCCCGCTGCCGCCACAGCCCCCGCACCAGGTCCTCCAGGTCGGCCCGGGTCTGGGCGTCGACCGCCGCGAACGGCTCGTCCATGAGCAGCACCTCGGGCTCGTACGCCAGGGCGCGGGCGATCGCCACCCGCTGCTGCATGCCGCCGGACAGCTGCCACGGGTACGCGCCCGCCGCGTCGGCCAGCCCGACGGACTCCAGCGCGTCCGCGACCAGCCCGCGCCGCATCGGGCCACGCAACTTCTTCTGCTTGAGCGGTAGTTCGACGTTCTCGCGCACCCGCATCCAGGGGAACAGGCTGCGCCCGTACTCCTGGAAGACGACGGCCATGTCCGGCGGCGGCCCGGTCACCCGGCGGCCCCCCACCAGCACCTCGCCCGCCGTGGGTGTGAGCAGCCCGCCCACGCACTTCAGCAGGGTCGTCTTGCCGCAGCCCGACGGCCCGACCAGGCAGACCAGTTCACCGGCGTCCACGGTGAAGGTCAGGTCGCGCACCGCCTCCACCCGCCGGCCTGCACCCTCGTAGACCTTCTTCAGTCCGCGTACGTCGAGCATGGACCGCCCTTTCGCGGGGTTCACGGGGACCGCGGGGACGCGTCGCGCAGACCGTGGTACCAGCCGAGCACGCGCCGCTCGACCTCCCGGAAGACGACCGACAGGAGGAACCCCAGCAGGCCGAGCAGCAGGATCCCGGTCCACATGTCGGGGATGGCGAAGCCGCGCTGGAACTGGACGATGGTGAAGCCGAGCCCGTTGCTGGCCGCGAACATCTCGCTGATGACCATCAGGATGATGCCGATCGACAGGGCCTGGCGCAGCCCCGCGAAGATCTGCGGGCTCGCCGCGGGCAGCACCAGGTACCGCAGCCGGGCGGGGCCCCTAACGCCGTAGGAGCGGGCCGTCTCGGACATCACGGGGTCGACCGCCCGCACGCCCTCGACGGTGTTGAGCAGGACCGGCCACACGCAGCCGCTCGCGATCACCGCGACCTTCATCGTGTCGCCGATGCCCGCGAAGAGCATGATGACCGGCACGAGCACGGGCGGCGGCACCGCGCGCAGGAACTCAAGGACCGGTTCGCACACCGCCCGCACCCGCCGGTACGAGCCGACGACCGTGCCGAGCGCCACCCCCGCGACGGCCGCGCACGCGTACCCGGCCGTCAGCCGCACCAGGCTCGGCAGCACGTCCTCGCGCAGCCGCTCACCGGTCCACACGTCGGGGAACGTGCCGAGGATCGTGCGCAGCGGCGGCCGGTAGACGTCCGTGCTGTCCTCCGAGGCGAACCACCACACCGCGACGAGCACGGTGGGCAGCGCGACGGCCAGCAGCAGCCGCAGCGCCAGGTCCCGTACCCGGTTCCTCACACCGCCACCTCCCCGCGCACGGACTGGTGCCAGGCCAGCGCCCGCCGCTCGACGGTCCGTGCCCCCACGTTGATCAGCAGCCCGAGCAGACCGGTGACCACCACCAGCGCGTACATCTCCGGCACCGCCTGGGAGGCCTGGGCGACGGCGATGCGCGCTCCCAATCCCGGTGCGCCGATGACGAGTTCGGCGGTCACGGCGAGGATCAGCGCCACCGCCGCGGCCAGCCGCACCCCCGTCATGACGTACGGGAGGGCGCTGGGCCACAGCACGTGGCGCACGCGCGCCCAGGTGCCCAGGCCGTACGAGCGGGCGGTCTCCTCGGCGACCGGGTCGACGTCCCGGACGCCGTACAGGACCTGCACGAGGACCTGCCAGAACGACGCGTAGACGACCAGCAGGAGCACCGAGCGCAGTTCGGTGCCGTACAGCAGCACCGCGAGCGGGATCAGCGCGACCGACGGGATCGGGCGCAGGAACTCGATCGTCGACGCGGTCGCCTCCCGCAGGTACGGCGTGACCGAGATCAGGACGCCCGCGACGATGCCCGCGCCCACGGCGAGGGCGAGGCCGATCGCCCAGCCGGTGAGGGTGTCCCCGAGCGCGGTCCAGAACGCGCCGTCGGACAGCTCGCCGGCGAGCGCCCCGGCGATGCGGCCGGTCGGCGGGAAGTAGTCCTCGTCGACGAGGCCGAGCCGCGGCACCACCTCGCCGAGGGCGAGGAAGCCCGCGAGCCCGGCCGCGCCCAGCAGGGCGTCGGCTCCCCTCACGGCAGCAGCTTGTCCAGGTCCGGCGCCTTCTCGAACAGGCCGTCCTGCTGCCCCAGTTCGGCCAGCCGCTCGATGGAGGGGCGGTCCGGCTCGGCGGGCCAGCGGGGCAGGACCAGCGACTTCACCAGGGGCTGCGGGATCTTCGTGTACGTGCCGATGATCTCGCGGACCTCCTCCGGGTGGCTGTCGGCGTACTCCAGGGACTCGGCGGTCGCCTCCTGGAACTTCTTCACCGTCTCCGGGCTCTTCTGCGCGTACTGCTGGGAGGTGAAGTACATGGCCACGGTGAGGTCGGGCGACACGTCGTAGAAGAGCGACGCGATGGAGGTGCCGCCCTCCGCCTTGATGCTGGCGAGCGCGGGCTCCACCACACATGCCGCGTCCACCCGGCCGCCCTCCAGCGCGGCCGGCATCTGGTCGAAGGGCATCTCCACGAACTCCACCTTCGACGGGTCGCCGCCGTCCTTGCGGACCGACTCCCTGGTCGAGGTGTCGCAGATGTTCTTGAGCGTGTTGGCGGCGACCTTCTTGCCCTCCACGTCCTTGGCGGACTTCAGGGGGCTGCCCTTCTTCACGGCCAGCTCGGCGAAGTCGGCGCCCTCCTTGCCCGTGGACGCCACCCCGTTCACCACCGCCTTGACCGGCACGTTCTTCGACTGGGCGGTCAGCAGGGACGTCATGTTGCTGAAGCCGAAGTCGAACTGGCCGGAGACGACACCGGGCACGATGGCCGCGCCGCCCTGCGCACTGGTCAGCGACAGCTTGATGCCGCGCTCGCTGTAGAAGCCCTTCTTCTGGCCGAGGTACAGCGGGGCGACGTCGATGATGGGGATGACGCCCACCTTCACCGTGGTGGTGCCCCCGCCCCCGGATGCCTTGCCCTTGTCGTCGTCCGACCCGGAGGAGCCGGACGAACCGCAGGCCGTCGCGGCGACCACCGTGGCGCCGGTCACCAGGCCGATGAGCAGACGACGCATGACTCCCCCTAGTGGGACAGTTCTTCGACGGGCTGTGCGCAGACCGCACAGAAATGCTCAGCGGGAACGTAGAACGGCGGCACGGAACAGGTCAATGCCCTTGACGCGCACGGTCGTTGACAGTTGCCGAAGCGTGCTCCTAGCGTGCGCAGAACGCACCCCCGTGCGTCCCGTGCGTGCGTCCCGTGGAGGCGATGGTGCCTGCTGGAGCCCGCGAACCGCATTTCGTCCGTTCCTTCGAGCGCGGCCTCGCGGTCATCCGCGCCTTCGACGCCGACCACCCGGAACTCACGCTCAGCGAGGTGGCGCGGATCACCGACCTGACCCGCGCGGCGGCCCGCCGCTTCCTGCTGACCCTCTTCGACCTGGGGTACGTGCAGACGGACGGGCGGATGTTCCGGCTCACCCCGCGCGTCCTGGAGCTCGGGTACTCGTACCTGTCCGGTGTCACCCTGCCGGAGATCGCCGAGCCGCACCTGGAGCGACTCGTCGCGCAGATACGGGAGTCGTCGTCCCTGTGCGTCCTCGACGGCGACGACGTCGTGTACGTCGCCCGCGTGCCGACGCACCGCATCATGACCGCGACGATCACCGTCGGGACCCGTTTCCCCGCCCATGTGACCTCGGTCGGCCGGGTGCTGCTCGCGCAGCTCGCCGACGAGGAGATCGCCACGCGCCTGGCCCGCGCGGACCTGCGGCCCCTGACGGCCCGCACGATCGGCTCCGCCGACCTGCTCCGCGCCGAACTGCGCCGGGTGCGCCGCCAGGGCTACGCGATCGTCGACCAGGAGCTGGAGGAGGGGCTGCGCTCGGTCGCCGTCCCGGTGCGCGACCGGGACGGCGAGGTGGTGGCGGCGGTCAACATCCCCGTGCACGCCAGCCGCAACTCCGTGGAGTCCGTACGGCGCGACCTGCTGCCCCACCTGCTGGCCACGGTCGCCCGGATCGAGGCGGACCTGCGGATCACAGGTCGAGCACGAGGCGCTTCCCGAGGCACCGGGACACACAGATGAACATGGTGTCGCCGGCTGCCCGCTCCTCCTCGGTGAGCACCGAGTCCCGGTGGTCCGGGACGCCCTCCAGGACGTCCGTCTCACAGGTCCCGCAGGTGCCCTCGGTGCACGAGTAGAGGGCGTCCACACCGGCGGCCAGCACGGTGTCGAGCACGGACGCGTCCGCGGGGACGGTGAGGGTCCGCCCCGAGCGCCGCAGCACGACCTCGAACTCCGTCTCCGCGTAAGGGTCCTGGCCTTCTCCGGGCTCCTTGGGCCGGAAGCGCTCGACGTGCAGGGAGCCCGCGGGCCACCCGGCGCACCGCTCCTCCACGGCGTCCAGCAGCGGCGCGGGACCGCAGCAGTAGACGAGCGTGTCCGGGGCGGGGGAGTCCAGCACGGGGCCGAGGTCGAGCAGCCCCGACTCGTCCTGCGGGACGAGGCGCACCCGGTCCCCGTACCGTTCCAGTTCCTCCCGGAACGCCATGGACAGCCGGGTCCGCCCGCCGTACAGCAGCGTCCAGTCCGCACCCGCCGCCTCGGCCGCGGCCAGCATCGGCAGGATGGGGGTGATGCCGATGCCGCCGGCGACGAAGCGGTAGCGGGGCGAGGGCAGCAGGGCGAAGTGGTTGCGCGGGCCGCGCACGCGGACCCCGGCGCCGACGGCCAGCCGCTCGTGCACATGCGCGGACCCACCGCGCCCGGCCGGTTCGCGCAGCACCGCGACCCGCCACGCGTGCCGGTCGCCGGGGTCCCCGCACAGGGAGTACTGCCGCTCCAGGCCGGGCGCCAGGGCCACGTCGACGTGGGCGCCGGGCTCCCAGGCGGGCAGTTCGCCGCCCAGCGGATGGCGCAGGGTGAGCGCGAGCACGCCGTCGGCCACCAATTCCGTTTCGGCGACGACCAGTTGGGCTTCGTACAAGATCACGTTCCGATCATGCGGAAGGGGTGTCCTTCGGGCAGGGAGTGTCCTTCGGGGTGGGCGAGCATCCACTCCCACATCTCGACCGGGTCCTCGGCGGTGTACTCGGCCCCGCAGTGGCAGGTGCCGAGCAGGACGTCCGTGCCGGGGAGCCAGTCGACGCGGTAGACCTCGCCCGTCGGGCCGCTCACCGGACCCCCTCCACCGGCTTGGCGCCCTCCTCGACCAGCCGGGCGAGGATGCGGCGGGCGGCCAGACCACCGGTGTCGATGTTGATGCTCAGCTCCTGGTACCCGGTGCGCTCCGTGCCGAGCGTGCGCTGCAGCAGGTTGAGCGCGTCGACGTCCTGCATCACGACGGTGTGGTTGTTGGCCCGCAGGAACTCGGTCACCTCGGCGTCGTCCGTCGCCCAGTCGCGCGACACCATCCAGAAGTCGTACACGTGGCCGTCGGCGGACGGGGTGATGGCGTACGTGATCTCCGTGTGGAAGCCGTTCGGGTCGCTGCCGTCCGGCTCGGGCACGACCCCGACCGGCGCGATCCGGCTGTGCAGCAGATACAGACAGGGCGCGTGGTACTCGATGTCCTGCCAGCGGGTGATCCGCCCTTTTATACCGGTCGACTTGGCATAGAAGGGCGGGCACTCGGCGTCTTCCATGCGCCGGCTGACCCGCACGACGCCGGCGCCCTCGTCCACCTCGGTGGTGATGGGCGTCTCGGCGACCTCGGGCGTGCCGATGTACCCGCCGTGCAGGTAGGTCTCGTGCGACAGGTCGAGGAGGTTGTCGACGAGGAGGCCGTAGTCGGCGTCGATCGGCTCCATCCCGCTGACGGTGACCCAGCCGGGGGAGTCGAGGTGCGGGGCGCGCGGAATGCCTCCCGGGTCGGCGAGGGCGGGGTCGCCGATCCACACCCAGACGAGCGCGTCCTGCTCGACCACGGGATAGGAGGCGACGCGGGCGGTACGGGGGACGCGCCGCTGGCCCGGTACGTACACGCAGGTGCCCGTGGTGTCGTACGTGAACCCGTGGTACCCGCAGACGATCCGGTCACCGTCGAGCCCGCTCGCGGACAGCGGGTAGCGCCGGTGCACGCACCGGTCGTGCAGGGCGACGGCCCGCCCGTCCTCCTCGGTCCGGTAGAGCACGAGCGGCTCCCCGAGCACAGTCCGCCCGAGCAACTCCCGCCCCACTTCATGGGCGTAGGCGACGACGTACCACTGGTTCCTGGCGAAGGCGGTGGTGTGCGGCATGGCGTTCCCGTCCCTGTCGGCGGGGCTCCGTCGCCCCGCGTGCCGTGGTTGGAAACAGGGTCCTGACGGGCGCGGCGACGACGCAAGGCGGCTTCTGCCAGACGGAAGCGTCTCTGCGAAAGAGTCGGTCAGAGCCTTGCCGCGCGCCTCGCTCACAGCGGCAAGGGGCCCGGCATGGTGGCGCCGGACACGTACGTCCTCGTCCCGACGGCCAGCTGCCGGGGGGCGTCCGGATCGAGTACGTGGAGTGGGACGAGGCCCAGTGGGGGCGTGCCGGAGGCCGACCGGCCTGAGCGTCGTGCCGGCCGTGCCGAGTCTCGTACCAGCCGTACTAACAGTCGTCTCAGGTTCGCTCTGTACGAAGTAGCCATCCAGACAAGCGATGCAACTCGTATGCAGGAGGCTAGAGATGGCAGTCGACACAGCGCCGCCCGGGGGAGCGCCGGCCGGTCGGTTGGCAGGCCGGTGGGTGCCCTGGTTGGTGATCGGCCTGTGGCTGGTGCTGGCGGCGGCCATGGTGCCGCTGAGCGGAAAGCTGAGCTCGGTCACCACCGACAGCGCCGTGGACACCTTGCCGGCCGGCGCCGAGTCCACCAAGGTGGCGGCGCTGGACGACACTCTCCCCGGCGGTGAGGACAGCACGTTCGTCTTCGTGTACCACCGGGCCGACGGCTTGACCGCCGCCGACCGCGCGGCGGTCGAGCGCCACTACGACACCCTTGCCGAGCAGTACCCGCCGAAGACGAAGGCGGAGGCCGACGAGGCCGACGAGGGCTCACCGACGAGCCTCTCCTCCGACCGCGAGGCGATGACGTTCACCCTCGACGTGAGCACGTCCTACGGCCCACCGGAGGAGATCGTCGGCCCGTTGCGCGACGCCACGAAGGACCGCCCCGCCGGCCTGGAACTCGACGTGACCGGACCGGGTGCGATCGACGGCGACATGGAGGCCGTCTTCGACGGCATCGACGTGCAGGTCCTCCTCACCACCATCGTCGTCGTCACGCTCCTGCTCATCCTCACCTACCGCAGCCCGGTGCTGTGGATCATCCCGCTGGTGGCCGTCGGCGCGGCGGCACTGACCTCGATGGGGACCGTCTACCTGCTCGTCAAGGGCTTCGGCATCGTCATCAACGACCAGAACTCGGCGCTGCTGACGATCCTGGTGTTCGGCGTCGGCACGGACTACGCGCTGCTGCTCATCGCCCGCTACCGGGAGGCACTGCACCACCATGAGAACGTCCGGGTCGCGATGGTCCACGCGCTGCGCGGCGCGGCGCCGGCCATCGTCGCGTCCGCGGCCACCGTGGTCGCCGGCCTGCTCTGCCTGCTCGTCGCGGACCTGAACAGCACCAGCGGGCTGGGCCCGATCGGCGCGGCCGGCATCCTGTGCGCACTGGTGGCCATGCTGACGCTGTTCCCGGCGGTGCTCGTGGTGCTCGGCAGGCGGATCTTCTGGCCGGCCGTCCCGCGGTTCAGCACGACCGCGGAGGAGAAGCCGGGGCTGTGGGGACGGCTCGGCACCGCCATCAACCGCCGCCGGTGGGTGGCGACGCTCGGCTCGTTCGGGGTCCTCGGCGTACTCGCCCTCGGGCTGGCGGGCAACACCGGCGCCCTGCGGGAGCAGGACCAGTTCCTGTCCACGCCGGAGTCGGTCACCGGCTTCACCGTCCTGCGCCAGCACTTCCCGGAGCTCGGCGGCCAGCCGATGACGGTCTTCACGCGGCCGGCGCAGCAGGAGCGGGTGCTCGACGTCGTCGAGGACACCCGCGGTGTGGCCCTGGCCGTCCCCGAGCAGACCAGCGGTGGCTGGACCAACATCTCCGTGTTCCCGAAGGACGCGCCGGACACCGTCGCGGAGTACGACACGATCAAGCGGGTGCGCACCGCCGTGCACGCGGTGAGCGGGGCGGAGGCGATCGTCGGCGGGCCGAGTGCGGAGAACCTCGACACCGAGGTGACCACCCGGCACGACGAGAAGCTGGTGATCCCGCTGGTGCTCGCCGTCGTCCTGATCGTCCTCGGGCTGCTGCTGCGCGCGGTCCTGGCCCCGCTGCTCCTGATGACCACCGTGATCGTCTCGTTCGCCGCGGCCTTCGGCGGCAGCGTGTTCGTCTTCGACACGATCCTCGGGTTCAAGGGCATCGACTATTCGGTGCCGTTGCTGGCCTTCCTGTTCCTGGTGGCACTCGGCGTCGACTACAACATCTTCCTGGCCAGCCGGGCCCGGGAGGAGACCGTGCGCCTCGGCACCCGGGAGGGCATGCTCAAGGCTCTCTCCGCCACCGGTGGCGTCATCACCTCGGCGGGCCTGGTCCTGGCGGCCACGTTCGCGGTCCTCGTCACCCTTCCGCTGGTGATGCTGGTCGAGGTCGGGTTCCTGGTCGCCTTCGGCGTGCTGCTCGACGCCCTGCTGGTGCGGTCGGTCCTGGTGCCCGCCCTCACCCTGCTGATCGGCCGGCGGATCTGGTGGCCGAGCCGGCTGTCCCGTCCGGCGGCGGAGCTGCCGGGCGGTCAGCAGTCGCCCGCCCGTGAGGAGGAGCCCGCGCTGCAACGGTGAGCGCGGCGGTACGGACGAGATCCGGGACGGGCCTGAGGCCCGTCCCGGGTTTTTTCATGGGGCCGACGGCCGCCGCGTCTTGTTCCGCGCTGCGGTGCTCGGGCGGGTCAGCGCGCCGCGGTGTCCTCCCCGGTGGTGGGCCGCGCGGCCGGGGCGGGCGGGGCCGCGGCCGGAAGGACGACCCGAAGCAGCGCGCCACCGCGTGCGGAACGGGCGACGCCGGCCCGGCCGCCGTGTGCGTCGACGACCCGCTGCACGATCGACAGCCCCAGACCGGATCCCGGCAACGCCCGCGCGCTGTCGGCACGGTAGAACCGGTCGAACACCCGCGGTACGTCGGCGGCGTCGATGCCCGGCCCGGCGTCGTCGACCTCCAGCACCGCCGACGCGCCCTCGGCACGGAGCCGGACCTGGACCGGCTGGTCCGCGGGGGACCACTTGCCGGCGTTGTCGATGAGGTTGAGCACCGCCCGTTCGAGCGCGGCGGGACGCCCGCTCACCCACACGGAGGTCACGTCGAGCGCGACCTCGACGTCGGGCGCGCGGGAACCCGCCCGGGTCGCGGCGGCCCCCACCACGTCGGCGAGGTCGAGCAGCTCGGTGCTCTCGTCGCTGACGTCACCGCGCGCCAGGTCGGTCAGCTCGGCGACGAGGGTGCTCAACTCGTCCACCTGGGCGCCGAGATCGTTGAGCAGCCGGGTCCGGCTCTCCGCCGGCAGTGCGCTGTCCAGGGTGCCGCGCCGGTCGAGCCGTATCAGCAGCTCGACGTTGAGGCGCAGACTGGTGAGCGGGGTCTTGAGCTCGTGGGCGGCGTCCTCGGCGAGCAGCCGCTGGGCCCGCCGGGAGTCCCGGAGCGCGGCGAGCATGTCGTTGATCGACCGGATCAGCCGCCGGATCTCCCCACCGCCCTCGTCCGGGATGTCGGCGTCCAGGTTCCGGGTGCGCGCGACACGTACCGCGGCGGCGGTCAGCCGGTCGATCGGTGCCAGCCCGGTGCGCGCCACGGTCAGCCCGACGAGGGCGCCGCCGACCACGCAGAGCAGCCCGATCAGCAGCATGCCGAACCCGAACTCGTTGATCGGTTCGTCGTCGGCGACGCGGACCACCTGGACCGCGCCGTCGCCCGCCCGCAGCGTGTAGATGAGGTAGCCGTCCTCCTCGCTGTCGCCCGACTCCATCAGGCCGGCCGATGCGCCCTGTGCCACGCGCCCGGCGCGCTCGCTGACCGGGGGCAGCGCGGGTTGGCCGGCCGGCGTCCGGATCGAGCCGTCGGGCAGGATGACCCGCACCAGCTGACCTGAGCCGGGATACGGCGACAGCCGGACCTGCGCCAGGCCGGCGCGCTCGGCGTTCCTCGCCAGGACGCGGGAGTCGGCGCGCAGCTGATCCTCCGCGGTGTCCTGCAGCTCCCAGGCCAGTAGCTCGCTGGCCACCTGGAAGGCCACGAACACGCTGACCGCGATGGCCGTCGCCGCGATCACCGTCATCCTGGCCCGCAGGGACCGCCGGCGCCACCACCGGGTCAGCCGGCGCGGTTCCCGGCCGGCGTGCCTGCTCACGGAGGAGTCTCCCGCAACGTGTACCCCAGGCCGCGCAGCGTGTAGACCAACCGCGGCTCGCCCTCGGCCTCCAACTTGCGGCGCAGGTAACTCACGTACACCTGGAGGTTGTTGGCGGTGGAGCTCATGCCGAAGCCCCAGATCGCCCCGAACAGCGCGTCGCGGGTCACGACCCGGGTCGCGTTGCTCATGAGGACCTGCAGGAGGGAGAACTCGGTCCGGGTCAGGCGCAGCGGCCGCGCGCCCCGCCACGCCTCGAACCGGTCGGGATCGAGCCGGACGTCGGCGAACGACAGGACCTGCGACTCCTCGTCGGCCGGCATGCGCCGGCGCAGCAGGGCCCGCACCCGGGCCAGCAGCTCCTCGGTGGCGAACGGCTTGGGCAGGTAGTCGTCGGCGCCCGCGTCCAGTCCCGCGACCCGGTCGGAGACCTGGTCGCGGGCGGTCAGCATGAGCACCGGCAGATCCTGGCCCGCGGCCCGCAACCGCCGGCAGGTCTCCAACCCGCCGAGGCGGGGCATCGTCACGTCGAGGAGCAGCAGATCCGGTGCGTCGCCACCGACCTCGTCGAGCACGGCGAAACCGTTGGCGACGGTGCTCGTGTCGTACCCCTCGACCTGGAGCACCCGCTCCAGCGAATCACGGATGGCCGCCTCGTCATCCGCGATCATGATTCGCACGCCGGCCCGCCCCCCTCCAGTCGACGCCTTTTCCGCTCATTGTCGCCGATCAACCTGAGGCCAGGCTTAGAGCGTCGCCGTCGTGGTGCCCGCGGGCCGTGCGCTTACGGATGCCTGAGACCGTGTCCTACGTGGTCAGCCACGTAACGGAGTTGAGCGCCGGTGAACCGGTGCGCCGGGCAGGACTTCCGCCCCGCGGGAGGCGTACCGCTCAGGGCGCGTGCGCGGTGAAGGGGCCGATGTTGAACGAGTCGCCGCAGACCTGCAGTCCCGCCGGGGACGCGGTCAGTGCCGCGGTGTTGTCGGGCGGGAAGACCTTGATCCGGGCCGGCTCGGGCCAGCACTTCCCGTCGGTGACTCCCTTGCCGGGTGTCTTCACCACGGCGTGCGCCGCCTGCCCCGGTTTCAGCACCACGTTCTCGGCCGCCCCGTCCTGCGAGCGGGTCGCGGGCCGGCCGATGCGTCCGCCTTCGGCGTCGGTCAGCGACAGACCCGCGTACCCGTGGAGGGCGCAGCTGTTCTCCGCGGTGTTGGTGAGGGTCAGGTCGAAGTACTTGCTGTTCATCTCCTGGCCGGTGGCCTTGAGCCCGGCGCGCAGGTCGTCCGTGGTGCAGTCGCTCCGGGTCCCCGGGCTGCCTGTCGCGCTGCCGGCCGACTTGTCCGTCTGGCTGTCCGTCGGGTCCTGCTCCGTGGTAGCCGCGGCGGTGCCGCCGGTCTGCGCGGACGCGGACTCGGACGCGGAGGGCCGGGCACTTGCGCTCGCGGAAGCCTGCTCGGTTCCGTCGCTCCCGCCGCACGCACCGAGTCCGAGTACACCCAGCACGACCAGGGTCGAGACCGCGACGGACTTCACCGGCCGTTTCGTCCTGTTGGCATTCATGCCAGGTCGTCTGTCCGACTCCCCAGGAAACATGCACGTACCACGCAGTTCGGTGCGCCGGACCGAGCTGTTCGTACGCCGCCGATCCCGGTCCGCGCAGGTCACATCACGGCGCGCGCAGGGGCAAGCGCCGCGTCCCGCAGGCGGACCGCGTCCCGGCTCGGGGGCGCGCCGAACTGGCGGCTGTACTCGCGGCTGAACTGCGACGGGTTGTCGTAGCCGACGCGCCGGCCGACCCCGGTGACGTCGCCCGGGTGGGTGGCGAGCAGGAGCCGGGCCTCCTGGAGCCGGATCTGCTTCTGGAACCGGATGGGGCTCATCGCCGTCACCGCCTGGAAGTTGCGGTGGAAGGCGGACACGCTCATGCCGGACAGCCGGGCCAGGTCCTCGACCCGGAACGGCTCGGCGTAGTGCTCGCGGATCCAGCGCACGGCCCGCGAGACATGGCTGAGACCGCTGTCGGCGAGGCCGAGCTGGCGCACCGCCGCGCCCTGTTCGCCGGTGATCAGGCGCCACAGGATCTCGCGTTTGACCAGCGGGGCGAGCACGGCCCGGTCGCGGGGTTCGTCGAGCAGCCGCAGCAGCCGGACCACGGCGTCGAGCAGCGCGGGCGGGGCGTCGCCGACGGCGATCCCCGACGGGGCGCCGCCGGAGCGGGGGAGATCGCCGGGTCCGGCCTGCAGCAGCACCTCGGCGACGGCGGACGGTTCCAGCGCGAGACCGAACCCCAGCGCGGGCCGCTCGGGGTCGGCCCGGACGAACTCCCCGGTGACGGGCAGGTCGACGGACGCGACCAGGAACTGCCCGGCGCCGTACTCGTAGACGCGGTGGCCCAGCGCGAGCCGTTTGGCCCCCTGGGCGACGACCGCGAGCACCGTGCCGGACATGGAGAGCGCCGGAGGGCCCGGCCGGTCGACCTTCGAGATCAGGACGCCGTCGACGGCCGTGGTCCAGTCGGGGCGCGCATGGCGGTCCAGCAGGGTGCGGAGCTCCTGGAGGTGCATGCGTCCATTGCAGCACCCGCCGGTTCCCGTACTCCGCGCCCCGAGAGGATCGTGCAGGTACGGGAGAGGATCGTTCTAACGTTCCCGCAGGTCAGGCGAGTTGAATGGAACGCATCCACTCCACCACGGAAGAAGGCGTCCCATGACGGTGACCTACGGCTTCAACGCGACCCTGACCGCCGGACCCGGTCTGGGCGACCGGGTGGTCGACCTGCTGCTGACCGGTCTGGACGAGGGCAGTCCCGGTGCGAGCGAGCACTGCGTCGTCTACCTCGTCTCGCGGTCCGCGTCCGACCCCGACGTCGTCCATGTCACCGAGGGCTGGACCAGCGAGGAGGCCCACCACCGGCTCTTCGCCGGCGAGGCCGCCCGGGCGGTGGTGGCGCAACTGGACGGGCTGCTGGCCGGGGAGCCGGTCTACACCGACTACGTCCCGGTCGGCGGCAAGGCCACGTTCTGATCCGGGGCCTGTCCCTGGCCTCACCCAGCCCAGCCTCACCGGGAGTGGGGAGAGGGGCGAGCGGAACGCATCGGCCATACGCGCAAAATTGAGCTGCTCAGTCAATTCTTTGCGGAAAGTACGCCCACAGGTTTCTAGCCCGTCTCCGCTTTGTCAACGGTCCCGGTGGCAGCGGTAGTTGAGGTGGAAGCGGCTTGCATCGCTTGCGGCCCCACTTGCGCTTTCGTGACAGTCCGTGCGTAAGCGGCCGACACGCTCCGGCACCTGGTGAGGGAAGGCAAGTGAACCGCACTTTAGGCGTGTTCACGCCATAGACGAACCGTCAGCTGTCTGCAACTCTCTGATCGATCGCCGCAAAAGATGGTGCCACGCACGCACATCCAAGAGCGACGGATACCCACCCACACAGCCGCCCCGACGCCGCCCACATCCGGACCGGGACGGAGATCGGGGACACATGAGACAGCTACGCCGGGGACGGCACGCGATGGCCGCCGTCCTCGCCACCGCCCTGCTCCTGCTGGGCCTGCCCGCACTGGCCGCCGCGGCGGCCGCCGGGCCCGACCTCGCCGCCGGCCGGCCCGCCACCGCCAGCAGCTCGCACGCCGAGTACGCGGCCCGCAACATCACCGACGGCGACCAGGGGACGTACTGGCAGAGCGCCGGGAGCAGCTTCCCCCAGTGGGTCCGGACGGACCTGGGCACCACCGCCCGCGTGGACGAGGTGGTGCTGAAACTGCCGGCCGGCTGGGAGAGCCGCGACCAGACCCTGTCCGTGCAGGGCAGCGCGGACGGCACCGCCTTCACGACCCTGAAGTCCTCCGCCTCCTACACCTTCGCCCCGGGCGGCTCCAACACCGTGACGGTGTCCTTCCCCGCCACGCAGACCCGGTACGTACGCGTCGAGATCACCGCCAACACCGGCTGGCAGGCCGCCCAGCTCTCCGCCCTTGAGGTCCGCGGGGCCGGTGACTCCTCGGCGAACCTGGCCCGCGGCCGCACCCTCACCGCCTCCGGCCACGTCGAGACCTATGTGCCGGCCAATGCCAACGACGGCAACAAGGCCAGCTACTGGGAGAGCCGCAACAACGACCTGCCGCAGTGGATCCAGGCGGACCTGGGCTCCTCCGTACGCGTCGACCGGGTCGTGCTGCGCCTACCGGATGGCTGGGGAGCCCGCAGCCAGACCCTGAAGATCCAGGGCAGCGCCAACGGCACCGACTTCTCCGACCTGACCGCCTCCAGGGCCTACGCCTTCGCGCCGGGCGACGGCAACTCGGTGACGGTCTCCTTCGACGCGGCCACCACCCGGTACGTGCGGGTCCTGGTCACCGCCAACACCGTCCAGCCCGCCGCGCAGCTGTCCGAGCTGGAGGTCTACGGCCCGGCGACCGGGGACACCCAGGCGCCGAGCGCCCCGGCGGACCTGGCCTACACCGAGCCCGCCACCGGCCAGATCCGGCTGACCTGGAAGGCGTCCGGCGACGACACCGGCGTGACCGGCTACGACGTCTACGCGAACAACGAGCTGCTCACCACGGTCGGGGGCACGGTCACCACCTACACCGACAACCGCCCCGCGAGCGCCACGGTCTCCTACTACGTGCGGGCCAGGGACGCGGCCGGCAACGTCTCCGGCAACAGCAACACCGTCACCCGCCGCGGGGAGAGCGGCGACACCCAGGCACCCACGGCGCCCGCCAACCTGTCCCTGACCGAACCGGCCGCGGGACAGATCCGCCTCGCCTGGAACGCCTCCAGCGACAACACCGGCGTGACCGGATACGAGGTGTACGCCAACAACACCCTGCTCACCACGGTCGGCGGCACGGTCACCACGTACACCGACAACCGTTCCGCGAGCGCCACGGTCTCGTACTTCGTGCGGGCCAGGGACGCGGCGGGCAACGTCTCCGGCAACAGCAACACCGTCACCCGCAACGGCACGTCGGGACCCGGCTCCAACCTCGCGGTCGGCAAGCCGATCACGGCCTCCTCGACCGTGCACACCTTCGCCGCCGAGAACGCCAACGACAACAGCACCTCCACCTACTGGGAGGGCTCGGGACACCCCGCCACCCTCACCGTGAAGCTCGGAGCCAACGCCGACGTCACCTCGCTCGTCCTCAAGCTGAACCCGGACAGCTCCTGGGGTGCCCGCACGCAGAACATCCAGGTCCTCGGCCGTGAGCAGGACGCCTCCGGCTACACGAGCCTGGTCGCCGCCAAGGACTACGCCTTCAGCCCGTCGAGCGGCAACAGCGTCACCGTGCCCGTCACCGCCCGGGTCGCCGACGTGCAGCTGCGCTTCACCTCCAACACCGGCGCCCCGGCCGGGCAGCTCGCCGAGTTCCAGGTGCTCGGCACCGCGGCGCCCAACCCGGACCTGGAGGTCACCGCGCTGAGCGCGTCCCCGGCCTCGCCGGTCGAGTCCGACGAGATCACCCTCACCGCCACCGTCCGCAACAGCGGCGAGGCCGCCGCCCCCGCCAGCTCCCTCGCGCTGCGCCTGGGCGGCAGCAAGGTCGCCACCGCCGCCGTCGGTACCCTCGCCGCCGGGGCGACCCGCACCGTCAGCGCCTCCATCGGGGCGCGCGACGCCGGGACGTACCAGATCGGCGCCGTCGCCGACGAGGCCGGTGCGGTCATCGAGCAGAACGAGACCAACAACACCTACACCAGCCCCACGTCGCTCGTCGTACGGCCGGTGAACAGCTCCGACCTCGTGCCGGTGCTGACCACCACCCCGTCCGGCCCGGCGGACGGCGACACGGTCACCTTCAAGGCCGCCGTCCGCAACCAGGGCACCACCGCCTCGGCGGGCGGCGCGCACGGCCTCACCGTTGCGCTCGTCGACTCCAAGGGCGCCACCGTACGGACCCTGACCGGCTCGTACGACGGCACGATCGCCGCCGGGGCCACGAGCGGGACCGTCACGCTGGGCACCTGGACCGCCGCCAACGGCTCGTACACGGTCCGCACCACCGTCGCCGCCGACGCCAACGAGTTGCCGGTCAAGCGGGAGAACAACAGTGCCACCCAGTCCCTGTTCGTCGGGCGCGGGGCCGACATGCCCTACGACCTGTACGAGGCCGAGGACGCCGCGACCGGCGGCGGCGCGGCGACCGTCGGACCCAACCGGACCGTCGGCGACCTGGCGGGCGAGGCGTCCGGCCGCAAGGCGGTCACGCTGAACAGCACCGGCGAGTACGTGGAGTTCACCACCAAGGCGGCCACCAACACCCTGGTCACCCGCTTCTCCATCCCGGACTCCGCGGGCGGCGGCGGCACCGACGCCACCCTCAACGTCTACGTGAACGGCACCTTCCACAAGGCGCTGCCCCTCACCTCGAAGTACGCCTGGCTGTACGGGGCCGAGTCGGGCCCGGGCAACTCCCCGTCCGCGGGCGCACCGCGCCACATCTACGACGAGGCGCACCTGATGCTCGGCGAGACCGTCCCGGAGGGCGCGAAGATCCGGCTGCAGAAGGACGCGGCCAACACCTCGAAGTACGCGATCGACTTCGTCAGCCTGGAGAAGGTCGCGCCGGTCGCCAACCCGGACCCGGCCGCGTACGCCGTGCCGGCCGGATTCGGGCAGCAGGACGTGCAGAACGCCCTGGACCGGGTCCGCATGGACACCACCGGCAAGCTCACCGGTGTCTACCTGCCGCCCGGCGACTACCAGACGTCGAGCAAGTTCCAGGTGTACGGCAAGGCCGTCCAGGTCGTCGGCGCCGGTCCCTGGTACACGCAGTTCCACGCCCCCTCGGGCCAGGACAACACCGACGTCGGGTTCCGCGCCGAGAACTCCGCCAAGGGGTCCTCGTTCCGCAACTTCGCCTACTTCGGCAACTACACCTCCCGCATCGACGGCCCGGGCAAGGTGTTCGACTTCGCCAACGTGTCGGACATCGTCATCGACAACACCTGGACCGAGCACATGGTCTGCCTCTACTGGGGCGCCAACACCGACCGCGTGACGATCAGTGACTCGCGCATCCGCAACACCTTCGCCGACGCGATCAACATGACCAACGGCTCGACGGACAACCACGTGGTCAACAACGAGTCCCGGGCCTCCGGCGACGACAGCTTCGCGCTGTTCTCCGCGATCGACGCGGGCGGCGCCGACATGAAGGACAACCTCTACGAGAACCTGACCTCGATCCTCACCTGGCGCGCCGCGGGCGTCGCCGTCTACGGCGGCTACGACAACACCTTCCGCAACATCCACATCGCCGACACCCTGGTCTACTCGGGCATCACGATCAGCTCGCTGGACTTCGGCTACCCGATGAACGGGTTCGGCACCTCTCCCACGACCGTCGAGAACGTCTCGGTGGTCCGTTCCGGCGGCCACTTCTGGGGCAACCAGACCTTCCCCGGCATCTGGCTGTTCTCCGCCTCGAAGGTCTTCCAGGGCATCCGCGTCAACGACGTGGACATCGTGGACCCGACCTACAGCGGCATCATGTTCCAGACCCAGTACGACGCGGGCGGCCGGCCGATCAACCCGATCAAGGACACGGTCCTGACGGACATCTCCGTCACGGGTGCGCGCAAGAGCGGGGACGCCTACGACGCCAAGTCCGGCTTCGGGGTGTGGGCCAACGAGATGCCCGAACAGGGCCAGGGCCCGGCGGTCGGTGAGGTGACCTTCAACGGGCTGAGGTTCAGCGGAAACGCCGTGGACGTCCGCAACACCACCTCCACCTTCAAGATCAACATCAATCCCTGAGAATCCACCCCTGAGACGGGCCGGAAGGAGGCTCCAAGGTTGGCGCAAGCCGTTTGCGTGGCTTGCGCTAGCCTTGCGCTCATGACGCGACGACTTGCTCAGGTAGCCAAGAAGGTTGGGGTCAGCGAAGCCACGGTCAGCCGGGTGCTCAACGGCAAGCCCGGGGTCTCGGACGCCACCCGGCAGTCCGTGCTCACCGCACTGGACGTCCTCGGCTACGAGCGTCCCACCCAGCTGCGCGGGGAGCGCGCGCGGCTGGTCGGCCTGGTCCTGCCCGAGCTGCAGAACCCCATCTTCCCGCTGTTCGCCGAGGTCATCGGCGGCGCGCTGGCCCAGCAGGGGCTCACCCCCGTGCTGTGCACGCAGACCAAGGGCGGCGTCTCCGAGGCGGACTACGTCGAGCTGCTGCTCCAGCAGCACGTCTCCGGCGTGGTGTTCGCCGGCGGCGGCCTGTTCGCCCAGGCCGACGCCCCCCACGACCACTACCGGCAGCTCGCCGAACGGCGCATCCCGGTCGTGCTGATCAACGCCCCCATCGAGGGGCTCGACTTCCCCTGCGTCTCCTGCGACGACGCCGTCGCGGTGGAGCAGGCCTGGCGCCACCTCACCCTGCTGGGGCACGAGCGCATCGGCGTGGTCCTCGGCCCGAGCGACCACATCCCCTCCCGGCGCAAGCTGGCCGCCGCCCGGGCCGCGGCGGAGGCGGCCGGCGGCACGCTGCCCGACGCGTACGTGGAGCGGTCGATGTTCTCCCTGGAGGGCGGCCAGGCGGCCACCAGCCGCCTGCTGGACCGCGGTGTCACCGGCGTCGTCTGCGCCAGCGACCCGCTTGCGCTCGGCGCCATCCGGGCCGCCCGCAGGCGGGGCCTGGCGGTGCCCGAGCAGGTCTCGGTCGTCGGCTACGACGACTCCGCCTTCATGAACTGCACCGAGCCCCCGCTGACCACCGTGCGCCAGCCCGTCGAGGCCATGGGGCGGGCCGCCGTGGACCTCCTGTGCGCCCAGATCCAGGGCGCCGAGGTCCAGCCGGGGGAGCTCCTGTTCGAGCCGGAGCTGGTGGTCCGCGGCTCGACGACGCAGGCGCCCCGCGCATAGCGCGTACGACCGGTCCGGGAGCGTACGGACCCGGGAGCGCACGACCCGAGCGCGGTGCGGCCGGACCCGGCCGCACCGCGCTGTCGTTTGCGTACGGGCGTCCCGCCGGGATCACTCGTATGCGGCTGACTGTCAAACAATTACGAAAGCTGCGCGAGATATTGCGGTCATCTGTTCGCGGTGGTTGAGTGTGCGGCGCCCCACATCGCACCGGCGGTGCGGGCGCCTTCCACGTTCATGCCCGAAGGGGACCACCCATGATCAGAGCTCGGTTCCGCCGCACCCGCCGCGCCGGCGCGGTCACCCTCGCCTCCGCGCTCACGCTGACGGCGCTCGCCGCCTGCGGCACGAGCAGCAGCGGCGACGACGGCGACAACGGCTCCGGCAACGCGAAAGCCGACCCCGCCGCACCGCTGGACCCGAAGACCAAGGTGTCCATCACCATCGACTGCATGCCCCCCGCGGCGAAGGCGGCCGAGCTCAGGCAGTGGAACGAGGACGTCAAGGAGTTCAACGAGAAGTACCCGAACGTGCGCATCGAAGGCCGCTCCACCCCGGGACAGTGCCTGGAACCGCCCCGCTTCACCGCCATGCTCAAGGCGAAGTCCCAGCCCGACGTGTTCTACACCTACTTCACCGACCTGCCGCAGGTCCTCGACAACGACGGCGCCCAGGACATCACCGCGTACGTCAACGACAGGACCGTGCCGCTGCTGAAGGACATCGACCCCGACGTCCTCGGCTCGCTGAAGCAGGACGGCAAGCTCTACGGCCTGCCCACCAGCAACTACCGCATGGGCCTGCTCATCAACCGCAAGCTCTTCAAGGAGGCCGGCCTCGACCCGGACGCCCCGCCGAAGACCTGGGACGAGGTGCGCAGCGCCGCCAAGAAGATCGCGGGCCTCGGGGGCGGGGTCGCCGGCTTCGGCGAGTACAGCGCGGCCAACACCGGCGGCTGGCACTTCACCGCGCAGATGTACAGCCTCGGCGGCGACGTCGTCGACGCGAGCGGCAAGAAGGCCGCCTTCAACGACGAGACGGGCAAGCAGGTCGCCGAGAACCTGCACGCCATGCGCTGGGACGACGACTCCATGGGCAAGACCCAGCTGCTGAAGTGGGGCGACCTCCAGAAGCAGATCGCCACCGACAAGCTCGGCATGTTCCTCGCCGCGCCCGACGACGTCACGTACATGGTCCAGCAACTCGGCGCCGAGTACGAGAACTTCGGCATGGGGCCGATCCCGGGCGGTGAGAACACCCTCGCCGGCGGCAACAACTACATGATCAAGCAGGGCATCTCGCCCGACAAGGTCAAGGCCGCCGTCGCCTGGCTGAACTTCAAGTTCACCACGGTCGGCAAGGGCCACTACGACTGGAAGCGCTCCAAGGCGGACGGCCTGCCGGTGGGGCTCCCGCAGCCCAACCTGTGGCTGAACGGCTCCAAGACGAAGGACGACGCGGCCCGCAAGGAGTTCGCCACCATGCCGGTGGAGAACTTCAAGGCCTTCACCGACAACCCGGTCCCCGGCAAGGCCGAGCCGCCGAAGGCCCAGGAGATCTACAAGGTCCTCGACAACGTCATGTCCGGCATCCTCACCAACAAGGACGCCGACATCGACAAGCTCCTCTCCACAGCCGAGTCCCAGGTCAACAAGGTCCTAGCGCCGTGACAGGCAACGTTCGCCCGTCGCGACGCCCGGCACGCACTCTCGCTGCACCGGCCGAAATCCCAAGTACGTCCAGTACGAGGGCTTCCGGCCGGCACACCGAGAGCACGCACCGGACGCCGCTCCTTGACGGGCAAACGTTGCCTGCCACGGCACTAGCCACCCAGTGACCATAAGACGGCCGGGCGGTGCCACCACCGCCCGGCCGCCCGCGCGCCGCCGCCGCACGCCAAGGAGCGACCATGTCGGCCCCCACCCTCACCAAGGACCCGGCGGTCAGGGACCGCCGCCCCCGCAGGACCCGCGACCGTGCCCCGCGCCTCCCGGGCGGCGGGTTCGGCCAGGCCCTGCGCCGCAACCTCACCGCCCACGGCTTCCTCATCGGCGCGGTCCTGTGCTTCGCCTTCTTCTCCTGGTACCCGATCGTCCGGGAATTCCTGCTCGCCTTCCAGAAGACCGAGGACGGCCGCGTCAGCTGGGTGGGCTGGGACAACTTCGTCACCGTCTGGAACGACCCGGCCTTCGGCCAGGCCTGGCGCAACACCCTGTGGTTCACCGTGCTGGCCCTGCTCCTCGGCTTCGTCGTGCCGTTCGTCGCCGCCCTGGTCATCAACGAGTTCCGGCACGGCCAGGGCTATCTGCGGCTCCTGGTCTACCTGCCCGTGATGCTCCCGCCGACCGCGTCCGTCCTGCTCTTCAAGTACCTGTACGACCCCGGGTACGGCATGTTCAACGAGATACTCGGCGTCTTCGGCGTCCCCGCCCAGCAGTGGCTCCAGGACCCGGACACCGCGATGCTCTCCGTGGTCGTCGCCTCGACCTGGATGAACATGGGCGGCGCCACCCTCATCTACCTCGCCGCGCTCCAGGGCGTGCCGGGCGAGCTGTACGAGGCCGCCGAACTCGACGGCGCGGGCCTGCTGCGCAAGGTGTGGCACGTCACCGTCCCGCAGACCCGGCTCATCCTGCTGCTGATGCTCCTCATGCAGATCATCGCCACCATGCAGGTCTTCATCGAGCCGTTCCTGCTCACCGGCGGCGCGGGCCCCGAGGGCTCCACCACCACCGTCGTCTACCTGATCTACCAGTACGCCTTCAACTTCAACAACTACGGGGCCGCGGCGGCGCTCGGCCTGCTCCTGCTCGTCCTGCTGGCCGGCTTCTCGGCCGTCTACACCAAGCTCAACCGCGCCGACCAGGACTAGGACCCGGGGGAGACAAGGACATGTCCACTCGTACGCTCATCTCACCCGCCCAACTGGCGCGCCCCCGCGGCAAGCTCCTCTACTGGGTGTGCTTCGCGCTCGTCGTCGTCCTGTTCACGCTGGCCTTCCTCGGCCCGCTGTACTGGATGGTGTCCAGCGGCCTCAAGACCACCCAGGAAGCCGTCCAGACCCCGCCGACCTGGGTCCCGGGCTCCGTCCACACGGAGAACTACACGCGCGCCTGGGAGGTGATGGACCTCGCCAGGCTCCTGTTCAACACCCTCTACTACGCGTTCGGCGCGCTCGCCTTCCAGCTGGTGCTGGACGTGGCCGCCGCCTACTCGCTCTCCAAGCTGCGGCCCGTCCTCGGCAAGGCGATCCTCGGCCTGATGCTCGCCACCCTGATGATCCCGGCGACCGTCCTCGTCGTACCGCAGTACCTCACCGCGCTGGACGTGCCGATCGTCGAACGCAACCTGCTCAACTCGCCCTGGGCGATCTGGCTCCCGTCGGTCACCAACGCCTTCAACATCTTCCTGCTCAAGCGGTTCTTCGACTCGATCCCCAGGGAACTGCTCGACGCGGCGTCGATGGACGGCGCGGGCTCCCTGCGCGTCCTGTGGTCCGTCGTGCTGCCTGTCTCCCGGCCCATCCTCGGCGTGGTCTCCATCTTCGCCGTCGTCGGCGTCTGGAAGGACTTCCTCTGGCCCATGCTGGTCCTGCCCGACCCCTCGCAGCAGACCCTCGCCGTCGGCATCTACTCGCTCGCCACCAGCGTGCCCGAGAACGTGCTGATCGCCGCGCTGACCATCGCCTCCCTGCCCACGCTCCTGCTGTTCCTGATCTTCCAGCGCAACATCATGAGCGGACTGACGGCCGGCGGCCTCAAGGGCTGACCGCACACCCGCAGTCCGGCACCGCACGCGGCCCGGGCACCCCGCACGATCCGGGTGCCTCCCGCGGCGGACACCCCGCAGGTGCCCCCACCGATCCTCCGCCGCCACCCCGTTCCCGACGCCCCGCTGTCCGGGGCGGCGGCGGAGAACCACCCCTGCCCCGAAAGGACCGACACGTGGCAGTCCCTGAGCCCGGTACGACGACCCCCGGACACACCGACGACTGGTGGCGCGGCGCCGCCATCTACCAGGTGTACCCGCGCAGCTTCGCCGACGGCGACGGCGACGGCACCGGGGACCTCGCGGGCGTACGGTCGAGATTGCCCTACCTCGCCGAACTGGGCGTCGACGCGATCTGGTTCACCCCCTGGTACCTGTCCCCGCTCGCCGACGGCGGCTACGACGTCGCCGACTACCGCACCATCGACCCCGCCTTCGGCGACCTCGCCGAGGCCGAACGGCTGATCGCCGAGGCCCGCGGGCTCGGCATCCGCACCATCGTCGACATCGTCCCCAACCACGTCTCCGACCAGCACGCCTGGTTCCGCGCCGCGCTCGCCGCCGGTCCCGGCAGTCCCGAGCGCAAGCTCTTCCACTTCCGCCCCGGGCGCGGCGAACACGGCGAACTGCCGCCCAACGACTGGCCGTCGCAGTTCTCCGGCGAGACCTGGACCCGGGTCGAGGACGGCGAGTGGTACCTGCACCTGTTCACCCCGCAGCAGCCGGACCTCAACTGGGCCCACCCCGCCGTGCGGGAGGAGCACGAGGAGGTGCTGCGCTTCTGGTTCGAGCGGGGCGTGGCGGGCGTGCGCATCGATTCCGCCGCGCTGCCCGCCAAGGACCCCGACCTGCCCGAGTTCGTGGAGGGCCGCGACCCCCATCCGTACATCGACCGGGACGACCTGCACGAGATCTACCGCTCCTGGCGGCGGATCGCCGACGAGTACGGCGCCGTCTTCGTCGGCGAGGTGTGGCTGCCGGACTCCGAGCGCTTCGCCCGCTACCTGCGCCCCGACGAACTGCACACCGCCTTCAACTTCAGCTTCCTGTCCTGCCCCTGGGACGCGGAGCGGCTGCGCGCCGCCGTCGACGACACCCTCGCCGAACACGCCCCGGTCGGGGCGCCGGCCACCTGGGTGCTGTGCAACCACGACGTCACCCGCACGGTCACCCGCTACGGGCGCCACGACACCGGCTTCGACTTCGCCACCAAGGCCTTCGGCACCCCGACCGACCTGGAACTCGGCACCCGCCGGGCCCGCGCCGCCGCCCTGCTCACCCTCGCCCTGCCCGGCTCCGTCTACCTCTACCAGGGCGAGGAACTCGGCCTGCCCGAGGCGGAGATACCCCGCGACCGCATCCAGGACCCGATGCACTTCCGCTCCGGCGGCACCGACCCGGGCCGCGACGGCTGCCGCGTACCGCTGCCCTGGACGGCCGACGCCCCGTACGCCGGTTTCGGCTCGCGCACCGAACCCTGGCTGCCGCAGCCGGACGGCTGGTCCGCCTACGCCGCCGACCGCCAGGCCGGCGACCCGCACTCCATGCTGACCCTCTACCGCACCGCGCTGGCCCTGCGCCGCGCCGACCCGGCGCTGGGCGACGGCCCGCTGGAGTGGCTGCCCACCGGCGACGGGGTCCTCGCCTTCCGCCGCGCCCCGGACCTGGTCTGCGTGACGAACCTGGCCGGCACCCCGGCCGTCCTGCCGGACCACACGGAGGTCCTGCTCTCCAGCGGCCCGCTGGACGCCGACGGCAGGCTGCCCACCGACACGTCGGTGTGGCTGCGGAGCTGAGCGCCCACCGGTCGGCCGCCGGTCAGAAGTGGGTGGCGATCCCGAACACCCGCCGCAACTGCGCCATGTCGTGCAGGTCGCGGTCGGCCGGTTCGTACCCCTGGTGGAAGTACACCTGCTGCTCCGCCGACAGACAGGGGACACCCGCCCCCTGGATCGTGCCGCGGACGAAACAGGAGGCGGGGTAGCGGAACGGGCGGTCCGGGTCCAGCGAGGCCTGCACCGCCGACCCGTCCGCCGCGAGGACCAGCGGGTGCAGGTCGATCTCGCGCCCGCGTGCGTCCGTCACCACGAACCGCACGGGGCGCCAGTCGAGCGTCTCGGCGAACCCGGCCTCGGCGAGGGCCGCCACGACCGCGTGCTCCTGGTCCTCGCGGTGCATCAGGTCCAGGTCGCGGTGGCGGCGAGTCTGCTCCCCGACCAAGGCGTCGACGCCCCATCCACCGCCCACCCAGACGTCGGTGTCAGCAGCACGCAGCACGGAGAGGACGGACAGCACGTCGTCGGCGGTCATCACGCGAGCACGGTAACCACGCGGCGGCCGCGCGGGCGAGCGAGTTACCTGCCGAGCGGCTCACCTGCCGAGCGGCTCACCTGCCGAGCGCCGCGACGCCGGCCCGCGCGTACTTCTCGTCCAGGTCGCCGGAGGGCGCGCCCGCCACCCCGATGCCCGCGATCGGCGCGTTCTTCGCGGTGACCGGGGCCCCGCCCGCGAGGAACAGGGTGCCGGGGATGTCCTTGAGGTTCGGGGCCTGCTCCAGGCGCTTCGCCAGCTCGGAGGTCGGCGCGTTCCACGACACCGCCGTGTACGCCTTCTTCTCGGCCGACGCGTAGGACTGCGGGCCGGCGCCGTCGCCGCGCAGGGTCACCACGGTGTTGCCGTTGCGGTCGACGACGGCGACGGAGACGCGCTGGTCGTCCTCGCGCGCCGCGTCGAGCGCCGCCCGCGCGGCCCGCTCGGCGGCGTCGACCGTCAGGTGGGTGGTCCGCGTCAGGTTCTTGTCCGTGGCGTCGGCCCTGACCACGGTGTCGGCCTCGGCGGCCGCCCGTGCGGCGGGCGCCGCGGAGGAGGCGCTCGCCGAGTAGGCGCCGACGCCCCCGAGGGTGACGGCGGCGACCAGGGCGCCGCCGGTGACGGCGCGGGTACGACGGGAGGTCTTCTTGACGTGCTGCATGGCTGCCGCTCCTGGAGGTCTGCGTGGATGGTGCGGGTGGTGGCGGGCCCCGGCCGTGCGGGCCGCCGCTCTGTCATCCATCGTGGGTCCGCGCCGGGCACCGGACGGTCGGCGGTCCGGCTGCACCCGGCGCGCCGGACGGCCGACACGGGCATCGACCGATCGGTTGATCCGCGGGCCGCGCCCCTGGGCGAGAATGAGGTGTCCGGCCGGTTCAGGAGGTGCACGTGCGGTCCGACGACACAGGAGCACCCGCGGACGACGGCCCGTCGCGGGACGAGCGCCGGCTGGCCCTGGTCATGCACGTCGTCTGCTACGTCCTGCTCGCCACCTGCCTGGCGCGCTACGTCCAGCGGCACGCCGCCGAGCCCCGCGCACCCTGGGTGGTCGCGCTGGCCGTGCTCCTGGCCGTCCTCTACGCGGTCGGCGCGATCCCGGCGGCCGGCGGGACGTCCCCCACGCCGCGCGGCAGGGACACATGGCCCCCGGCGCACCGGCTGGTCCGGCTGGGCGCGGTGGTCGCCACGTGGGCGGTCCTCGTGGTGTGCGCGCCGAGCTTCGCCTGGGTGGCGGTGCCGCTGTTCTACACGGCCCTGCGCACCCTGCCGCCCGCCGCCGCGTACGCCCTCGCGGCGTTCCTCACCGTTCTCGTGATCCTCGCCCAACTCGCCCTGGCACCGCGGTTCAGCCTCGACCTCGTCGTCGGCCCGGCGGCCGTCGCCACCCTCGCCACCGCGGTCTTCGCGCACACACGGCAACAGGCGGACCGCCAGCGCGCCCTCATCGACGACCTGCTCGGCACCCGCCGCGAGCTGGCCGCCACCGAACGCCGCGAAGGAGTCCTCGCCGAGCGCCAGCGGCTGTCCATGGAGATCCACGACACGCTCGCCCAGGGGCTGTCGAGCCAGCGGATGCTGCTGCAGGCGGCGCTGCGGACCTGGGACACCGACCCGGCCAAGGCCCGCGCCCACGTCGGTACGGCCGTTTCCGTCACCGGGCACAACCTCGCCGAGGCCCGCCGCTTCGTGCACGACCTGGCACCCGCCGACCTCGCCCGGGGCGGCGGTCTCGACACGGCGCTGCGCACCCTCGCGGCCCGCGAGTCGGGCCCGGCGCTCACCGTCCGCGTCCACGTCGACGACGGCGGGCGTACGGCGCCGCTGCCCGACCGGGCCCGGTCCGCGCTCCTGCGCATCGCCCAGGGCGCCCTGGCCAACGTGCGGGAGCACTCGGGGGCCACGGCCACCGCACTCACGCTCACCCGGCTCGACGACCAGGTGGTCCTCGACGTCGCCGACAACGGACACGGCTTCGACCCGGCGACCGTCGCCACCGCCGGCCCGTCCGGCGGGCGCGGGCACGGCATCCGGGCGATGCGGGCCCGGGTGCGCCAGCTCGGCGGCACGCTGAGCATCGAGTCCGCACCGGGGGAGGGCGCCGTCCTGACCGCGACCGTCCCCCTCGCCCCGCACACCGAGGAGACGCCGCGATGACCGACCTGCCCGCCGAGCGGCGCCCCGTACGCCTCCTGGTCTGCGACGACCACGTGGTCGTACGGGCCGGTCTGCTCGCCCTCCTCGACAGCGAACCGGACATCGAGGTGGTGGGCCAGGCGGGGACGGGCGAGGAGGCGCTCGCCCTGGCCGCGCGGCTGGCGCCCGACGTGGTGCTGATGGACCTGCAGCTGGGGGAGGGCATGGACGGCGTGCAGGCCACCCGCCGCCTGACGGCCGCCCCGGCCGCCCCGCACGTCCTGGTCCTCACCACGTACGACACCGACGCCGACATCACCCGGGCGATCGAGGCGGGCGCGACCGGCTACCTGCTGAAGGCCGAGCGGCCGGAGGAGCTGTTCGCCGCGATCCAGGCCGCGGCGCGGGGGCGTACGACGCTGTCGCCGCCGGTCGCCAGCCGGGTCATGGCCAACCTGCGCACGCCGCCGCCCGCGCTCACCGACCGGGAGCGGGACATCCTCGGGCAGCTCGCCCGGGGGCTCGGCAACCGGGACATCGCCCGCGCGCTGTTCATCAGCGAGGCGACGGTGAAGACGCACCTGGGCCGTATCTACGCGAAGCTCGGCGTGGACACCCGGGCGGGAGCGGTGGCCGCCGCGAAGGAACGCCGCCTGCTGCCGTGACCGCCGCCCCGGCCGGCTACCGGCTCTCGTTGTCCACGGACTCCCGCAGCCGGCGGCTCGCCATCACCATGTGGTCGGCCATCGCCCGGTCCGCCGCCTCGGGGTCGCGGGCCCGGACGGCCCGCAGCACCGCGTCGTGCTCGCACAGCGTGCCGCTCACCGTCCCCTCGATGTCGCTGACCCGTTCCATCCACACCTGCAGCAGCGCCCGGATGCTGTGCAGGATGTCGCTCAGCACGCTGTTGCGCGCGATGCGGGCCATCTCCAGGTGGAAGCCGATGTCCGCGTCGATGAACGCCTTGGCGTCCCCGCCGGCCGCCCGCATCCGCCGCAGGTGCTCCTCCAGGAGCTCCAGGTCCTCGTCCGTCGCCCGCTCCGCGGCCAGGCGCGCGGACACCGCCTCCAGGTAGGTGCGCACCTCCACCAGGTCCTGGGTGCGCCGCTGCCCGAGCATCAGACCCCAGTTGATCGCCCGGGGCAGGAACTCCGAGGTCCCCTCGCGCACGTACGAGCCCGAGCCGGGCCGGATCTCGATGATGCCGAGCACGTCGAGGGCGGACAGGGCCCCGCGGACACTGGAGCGGGCCACGCCCAGCGCCTCGGCGAGCTGGCGCTCGGCGGGCAGCCGGGTGCCGGGCTTGATGTCGCCCGCCGACAGGTGGTCGAGGAGCCGCTTGGCGACCTCGCTGACGGAGGACTCCCGCACCACGGGACGCAGGAGCTGCGCGAGGTCGGGGGCGGCCGCGGACGTCTGTTCGCCGGACTGACTGGTCACGGTCACCAGTCAACCAGATGGGGCTCCCAGGAGGCTGACCAGTCGGTTCTTGCGCGCCGGGGCGGGTCCGTCTGCCGGTTTTGTCAAGGGTTGCGAGAGGGTCGAAGATGAGACCGTCCTCACATTGGTAAATTGGTGACCAATTTGAGTCGTCGGCATAGCGTGAAAACGTTCCGGTCGGCCGTCGCGGGTTCGACGAGCCGTCCGGCCCGACCCACCCCGGACGGAGCTGTCCGGGCGAGCCGAGGAGTCGCCATGGTCGCCGACGCGCCATCCGCGGCAGTCGAGAGAACTGCCATCAAGAAGGTCTCAGTCCGCCTCGTACCGTTCGTGGCCCTGATGTTCTTCGTGAACTACCTGGACCGCACCGCGGTCTCCTTCGCCGAGCCGAACGGCATGGGTGAGGACCTCGCCCTGACCGCGGCCCAGTTCGGCTTCGCCTCCGGGATCTTCTTCCTCGGCTACATCGTGCTGGAAGTCCCCAGCAACATGGCCCTGCACCGGTTCGGCGCCCGCCGCTGGCTGGCCCGCATCATGGTGACCTGGGGCATCGTCTCGCTCCTGTTCACCTGGGTGGACAGCACCGGTCAGCTCTACACCCTGCGCTTCCTCCTCGGCGTGGCGGAAGCCGGCTTCTTCCCGGGCGCGATCCTCTTCCTCAGCCAGTGGGTGCCCTCCCGGCACCGCACCAAGATCCTCGGGCTCTTCTACCTGGCGCAGCCGCTGACCACCGTCCTCGGCGCCCCGCTGGCGGGCTGGCTCATCGGCCGGCACGGCCTGTTCGGGCTCGAGGGCTGGCGCGTGATGTTCCTGTTCGTCTCGCTGCCCGCCATCGTCCTGGGCGTCGTCGCCTGGTTCTACCTCGTCGACCGGCCCGCCGACGCCAAGTGGCTCACGCCCGCCGAGCGCACCTGGCTGACCGACGCGCTCGCCGAGGAGAACGCGCAGAAGACCGGACACGAGACCAAGCACGCCAAGGGCGACCTCAAGAAGGCCTTCAGCAGCGGCCGCGTCTGGGTGCTCGCCCTGGTCTACTTCGGCTTCGTCTACGGCCTGTACGCCCTCGCCTTCTTCCTGCCGACCATCATCGACGGCTTCCAGGAGCAGTACGGCACCACCTTCAGCGTGATGGACAAGGCCTGGATCACCGCGATCCCCTACCTGCCCGCCGCGATCGTCCTCTTCTTCTGGACCCGCCACGCCACCAAGCACGGCACCCGCGTCTGGCACGTGGCCGGACCCGCCGTGGTCGGCGGTGTCTCCATCCCGCTCGCCCTCTACATGGGCTCCCCGACGGCCACGGTCGCCGTGATCACCGTGACCGCGTGCTCCATCTTCGCGGCCCTGCCCGTCTTCTGGTCCGTGCCCTCGCGCTTCCTGACCGGAGCCGCGGCCGCCGCGGGCATCGCCCTCATCAACACCGCGGGCAACATCGCCGGCTTCGCCTCCAGCTACATCACCGGCTGGCTCAAGGACTGGACCGGCGCCTACTACGTCCCGCTCTACCTGGTCGGCTTCTTCATGCTCCTGTCCGCCGTGCTGATGATCCTGCTCTCCCGGCGGGGCGGCACCGCGGAGCCGGCCCCCGCAGCAGCGCACCAGCCCGTGGAGGCCCTCCGATGACCCGGCTCTTCAACGACCCCGCCGCCTTCGCCGACGAGGCCCTCGAAGGCTTCGCCGCCGCCCACCGCGGCTGGGTGCGCCCCGTCACCGGCGGTGTCGTCCGCGCCGCCGGCACCCCCGCGGGCCAGGTCGCCGTCGTCGTCGGCGGCGGATCGGGCCACTACCCGGCCTTCTCCGGACTGGTCGGCCGCGGCCTCGCACACGGCGCCGCCGTCGGCAACGTCTTCGCCTCGCCCTCCGCCCAGCAGATCCGCTCCGTGGCACGGTCCGCCCACGGCGGCGCCGGCGTCCTGCTGATGTACGGCAATTACGCGGGCGACGTCCTGCACTTCGGGCAGGCCGCCGAACGCCTGGCCGGCGACGGCATCGAGGCCCGTACCTTCGCCGTCACCGACGACATCTCCTCCGCCGGACCCGAGGAGTCGGCCAAGCGCCGCGGCATCGCGGGCGACCTGCCCGTCTTCAAGGCCGCCGCCGCGGCGGCCGAGGAGGGCCTGCCGCTGGAGGAGGTCCTGCGCACGGCCGAGCACGCCAACGCCCGCACCCGCTCCTTCGGCATCGCCTTCTCCGGCTGCACCCTGCCCGGCGCCGACCACCCCCTGTTCACCGTCCCCGAGGCCCGGATGGCCGTCGGGCTCGGCATCCACGGCGAGCCCGGCATCGGCGAGGAGCCCCTGCCCACCGCCGACGAGGCGGCCCGGCTCATGGTCACCGCACTGCTGGCGGAGCTCCCCGAGGACGTCGGGGCGCCCGCCGGACAGCGCGCCGCCGTGATCCTCAACGGCCTGGGCTCGGTCAAGTACGAGGAACTCTTCGTCGTCTACCGCAAGGTCGCGGCCCTCCTCGGCGAGGCGGGCGTGGAGATCGTCGACCCGGAGGTCGGCGAACTCGTCACCAGCTTCGACATGGCAGGCGTCTCCCTCKCCCTGACCTGGCTCGACGACCGCCTCGAACAGCTGTGGCGGGCACCGGCCGACACCCCCGCCTACCGCAAGGGCGCCCCGCAGGCGCAGGCTCCGGCGGCCGAGGCGGCCCCCGTCACCGAGGACACCGACGACGCCCGCATACCGGCCGCCACCGAGCGCTCCCGCACCGCCGCCACCAGGGTCCTCGCGGCCCTGGACGCCCTGGCCGACACCGTCGACACGCACGCCGCCGAACTCGGCCGCATCGACGCGGTGGCCGGCGACGGCGACCACGGTATCGGCATGCAGCGCGGCTCCACCGCCGCCCTGCGGGCCGCCGTCCGCGCCCACGACCTGGGCGCCGGCGCCGGAACCGTCCTCGTCCACGCCGGGGACGCCTGGGCCGACCGGGCCGGCGGCACCTCCGGCGCCCTGTGGGGCACCATGCTCCGCTCCCTCGGTACGCGGCTCGGCGACCAGGACGCCCCCGACGCCCGGGCGGTCGCCCGGGGAGTCTCGGACGCCTCCGACGCCGTACGCCGCCTGGGCGGGGCCGAGGTCGGCGACAAGACGATGGTCGACGTCCTCGTGCCCTTCGCCGACACCCTGGCCGGGGCCGCGGACGCCGGCGACCCGCTCCCCGAGGCCTGGCAGCACGCCGCGCTCGCCGCCGAGAAGGCCGCCGTCGCCACCGCGGAGCTGCTGCCCCGCAAGGGCCGCGCCCGGCCGCACGCCGAGAAGTCCCTCGGCACCCCCGACGCGGGCGCCCACTCGCTCGCCCTCATCACCCGCGCCGTGCACGGCGCGCTGTCCGCCGCCCCGCACGACCAGCCGTCCGACCAGCACTGAGGAAAGCCGCCATGACCGACAAGCTCCGCATCGTCGTCGGATCCGACGACGCCGGCCACCAGTACAAGGAAGCCCTCAAGCAGGACCTGCTGGGCAGTGCGCTGGTCGCCGAGGTCACCGACGTCGGCGTCGACGCCGACGGACACACCGCCTACCCCAAGGTCGCCATCGCCGCCGCCGAGATGGTCGCCCGCGGCGAGGCCGACCGCGCCCTCCTGGTGTGCGGCACCGGCCTGGGCGTCGCCATCGCGGCCAACAAGGTCAAGGGCATCCGCGCCGTCACCGCCCACGACTCGTTCTCCGTCGAGCGCGCGGTGCTGTCCAACAACGCGCAGATCCTGACCTTCGGCCAGCGCGTCGTCGGCCTCGAACTCGCCCGCCGCCTGGCCGCCGAGTGGCTCACCTACCGCTTCGACGAGACGTCCGCCTCCGCGGCGAAGGTCCAGCTCATGTGCGACTACGAGGATGCAGCGGACGCCGACGCCGCCGGGTCCGGGGCGGCCGCCTGATGCC
>NZ_VDFC01000290.1 GCF_008369065.1 Streptomyces apricus
TGACAGCCCATGACGACTGCCGGGTTTCCCCATTCGGAAACCCCCGGATCAAAGCCTGGTTGACGGCTCCCCGGGGACTATCGTGGCCTCCCACGTCCTTCATCGGTTCCTGGTACCAAGGCATCCACCGTGCGCCCTTAAAAACTTGGCCACAGATGCTCGCGTCCACTGTGCAGTTCTCAAACAACGACCAACCACCCATCACCCCGAACCAGTAGATTCGAGTGCACTGGGGCCGGCACTGAAGGCGACCATCACGGCCGTACCCTCAGACACCCAACAACGTGCCCGACACCCTCACCCCTCAGATCAGCGGTCCACACTCTTACGAGCAGTACTGGCAGCCTGAGAAGGCCAAGTGTGCCGAATAATCAACGTTCCACCCATGAGCAACCAGCACCGGACATTCGCCGATGTACTGGCCTCTGGACCGTCAGGCAGAACCTGTCGGCCAAGAAGTGCTCCTTAGAAAGGAGGTGATCCAGCCGCACCTTCCGGTACGGCTACCTTGTTACGACTTCGTCCCAATCGCCAGTCCCACCTTCGACAGCTCCCTCCCCACAAGGGGGTTGGGCCACCGGCTTCGGGTGTTACCGACTTTCGTGACGT
>NZ_VDFC01000291.1 GCF_008369065.1 Streptomyces apricus
GTCGGCGTCCGCGAGCAGCAGCCGGTCGTCGCTCTCCTCCGCGATCTGCAGCAGCGGCGACAGCTCGCCCCCGCGCTGCAGGTCGACCACCACCGTCTTGGTCCTGCCCCGCACCCGCCGGTCCAGCGCGAGCAGCCGGTCCCCGCCGCCCAGCCACACCCCGCCCGAGCAGCGGCCCGGCACCTCCGCCAGGTGCTCGGGCCCGAAGGCGCCGCCCGCCACCAGCCACACGGCGGTCGACAGGGGGCCCACGGCGAGGGCGTACGCGCGCAGACCGCCCGGAGCGGGCGGCAGCAGCCACAGCTCCGTACCCGGATCGGGGCACTCCACGGCGCCGAGCGGCACCTCGCCCGTCCCGGGGCCCGTCGGATAGAGCAGGGAGAACGCGTGCCGCCCGTCGGTGAGCCGGTGGATGAGCACCCGCCCGTCCGCCATCGGGAGCACCTCCGTGCCGGGCTCCTCCGGCTGGCTGCCGGGCAGGGGCACCGCGTACGGCTCGGGGCCGTCCAGTGTCCAGCGCTCCGGGAACCAGGAGTCGCCGCTGCGGGCCAGCCGGGCGGCGTAGGCGCCGTCGGCGCTGATCACGCACCCGGCCCGCGCGGCCGGC
>NZ_VDFC01000292.1 GCF_008369065.1 Streptomyces apricus
CCCCGACGGCCCCGGCCTCCTCCACCAGCACGACCAGGGACCCGACCCACCGCCCGCCGACCTCCTCGGCCACGATCTGCTGCCGCTCCAGCACCCCTTCGGCGGCGCCGGCAGCCCGTTCCTGCCAGAAGCGGTCGGGCTGGGCGGAGGCGTTCTCGTAGGTGTCCATGAAGGCGATGTCCGCCACCGGATCCCGCAGCGAGGCCAACCGGATCTCCTTCACGGCGGGCCATTCGTCAGCGCGTATCGAGCGGAACACGTAGTCAGGTTCAGAACTCATGGAAACCACCGTAATACCGGTAGGGCGCATGCCTCCTGAACGCAAGAAAGCCCCCGCACCGAAGTGCGGGGGCTTTCCATTCAATATTTGTTCGGCGGCGTCCTACTCTCCCACAGGGTCCCCCCTGCAGTACCATCGGCGCTGTGAGGCTTAGCTTCCGGGTTCGGAATGTAACCGGGCGTTTCCCTCACGCTATGACCACCGAAACACTATGAAACTCTCAACCGCACCATCACCGTGACCATGGCAATGGGGTTGTTCGTGGTTTCAGAACCAACACAGTGGACGCGAGCAACTGAGGACAAGCCCTCGGCCTATTAGTACC
>NZ_VDFC01000293.1 GCF_008369065.1 Streptomyces apricus
GCCTCCGCCCGCGCCCCCTCCCGGACCGCCGGGACCGCCCGGGACGCCGGGGACTCCGGGGACGCCCGCGCAGACCTGGAGCGACGGACCGCGCTTCGCCTTCGGCACGCTGACGGTGTTCCCCGTGACCGTACGGCGCTGGGACCGCGGGGCCGCCCGCGCCGGCATGCTGAGCGCGCCCCTCGCCGGGCTCGCCGTGGGCCTCCTCGCCGCCGCGACGGGCCTGCTCCTGCTGGTGCTCGGCGCGGGTCCGCTCCTCGCGGCGGTGGCGAGCGCCGCCGTACCGGCCGTCCTCMCCCGCGGCCTGCACCTCGACGGCCTCGCGGACACTGCCGACGGCCTCGGCAGCGGCCGGCCCGCCGAGGGCGCGCTGGACGTCATGAAGCGGTCGGACATCGGCCCGTTCGGGGTCGTCACCCTGCTGCTCGTCCTGCTCGCCCAGGTCGCGGCGCTCTCCCAGGCGTACGGGTCCTCGTGGACCCGGGGCGCCCTCGCGGCGGTGGTCTCGGCGGCCGCCGCCCGGCTCGCGCTCACCCTGGCCGCCCGCGCGGGCGTGCCGCCCGCCCGTCCCGAGGGCCTGGGCGCCGCGGTCGCGGGCACG
>NZ_VDFC01000294.1 GCF_008369065.1 Streptomyces apricus
GTCTTGATCAGTGCGTCCCCGTCGCCCACTCCCGCGATCACCTCGTGCCCGCGTTCGGTCCGCAACCGGGTCAGGCCCTCCCGCAGCAGCACCGAATCCTCGGCGATGACCCCGCGCACTCTGTCCTCCACGATCTTCGGCCCCCCAGCCCATCCCGCCCACGCCTCGCACAGGTCGGCACCCAGCATCCCAGCATCGGAGCGAGTACGCGGCATGTTTCCACGCCCACAAAACGGAGGCGCCCTCTACGGGGACGGAAGCAGCCACCGCCCCCGCTCCTTAAAGGCTTGGGGGACCGTGCACTCGTGCTTTTTAGGGGCGCGGGGAACTGCGCGCTCGGCCACGACGGTCCGCACCTGACGCACGGACCCGGGGTCGGGAGCCAGGTCCGGAGGCGYGCGCCGGGCCCGGAGGCGCCGGGCCCGAAGATGGACCCGGCGCCGGCGAAAGACACGGCAGACCGACGCGGAGCGCCCCGCTCAGGCAGCCCGCCAGGGCAACTCCGCCGTCACCCGGGTGGGCCCACCCGCGGGCGAGTCGACCACCAGGATCCCGTCCACCGCGTCCAGCCGCCCGGCCAGCCCCGCCAGCCC
>NZ_VDFC01000295.1 GCF_008369065.1 Streptomyces apricus
CCGCCCCGGGTGACGGAGGACCTCGGCTTCGGCGCGCTCCTCCCCCTCCTGCGCGCCCGCCGGGTCGCCGACGTGGACCACGCCTTCGACGACTGGGCCGAGCCGGTCAACGTCGTCCAGGCGGCCGACACCGAAGGCGGCCTGCTCCACCGCGTCGCGGGCCGGGTGCCGGTGCGGAACCCGGAGAACGGCGTCCGGATCGTCGACGCCTGGGAGCCCGGGCACGAGTGGCGCGGCTGGTACGCGCCCCTGCCGCGCGGCACGGTCGACGACGGCATCGCGGTCATGGCCAACCAGCGCGGCCCCGCCGCCCCGCTCGGCGTCGAGTTCGCGCCGCCCCACCGGGCCGCCCGCCTGCGCACGCTCCTCGCTCCGCGCCGGGACTGGCGGGCCGCCGACATGGCCGCCCTCCACATGGACMCCCATCTGGCCTCCGCGGCCCCGCTGCTGGACCGGATCGCCGCCCTCGACGGCCTCTCCGCCGAGGCCGCCGCCCTGCGTGAACGCCTGCGGAACTGGGACCGCCACATGGCCGTCGACAGCAGGGAGGCGGCCGCCTACGCCGCGGTC
>NZ_VDFC01000296.1 GCF_008369065.1 Streptomyces apricus
CGCCCCACGCCCCGGACACGCCGCACAGCCCGGCCGCCCACGACGCCACCGAGCATCACCCCGACCTCGACCCCGGTCTCGATCTCGATCCCGATGACCTCGGTCTCGACGACGAGGACGGCGGTCCCGCCACCGAGCGCAGCGCGGCGCTGGCGGCGCGCCTGAGCGCCGAGCTGGCGCGCGAGGAGGCCGCCGTGGCAGCCGAGCCCGCCGCGCCCGCCACGGGCGCCGGACAGGGCGGCCCCGACCTCGGCCTCTGGGACGACGGCACCCTCCCGCTCTTCCCCCTGCAACCGCCCCGCACGGGCCGCGAGTTGCTGGGCGACCACCTGACGGCGATGGTCTGCTGCGCGGCCATGGACACGGCCGGGGCGACACCGGGCCTCGACTGGCYGGACGGCCCGACCCTCCTCGTCGGCGGCGAGCGCCCGGCCGACCTCGGCCCCCGGGTCCTCAGCCTCATCGAGGAGGGCGACCCGGGCCCCCTGCGGGCCTGGCTCCTGGACCTCGGCGTCCGCCCCGAGAAGCCCGTCCGCCTGGTCTGACCCCCGGCCCCCGGCCCCCGGC
>NZ_VDFC01000297.1 GCF_008369065.1 Streptomyces apricus
CGTCAGCGTCAGAAGTGTATAAGAGACAGGCCCCAGACCGCTGAAACACCTGCTCCCTGGAACGCCACAGGCACCGTCCTCATCACCGGCGGTACGGGGGGTCTGGGGGCGTTGGTGGCCCGGCATCTGGTGGCCGAGCACGGGGTGCGGCAGTTGCTGCTGACCAGCCGTCGGGGTATGGCGGCCCCCGGCGCCGGTGATCTTCTCGAAGAACTGTCCGGACTCGGCGCCACGGKGCGCATCGAGGCCTGTGACGTGGCCGACCGTGGCGCGCTGGCTGTGCTCCTGGCCGGGATCGATCCTGAACACCCGTTGTTCGCTGTGGTGCATGCGGCGGGGGTGCTGGACGATGCCCTGCTCGCGGATCTGACGCCGCAGCGGCTGCAGAGGGTACTTGCACCGAAGGCGGATGGGGCCTGGCACCTGCACGAACTCACCCAGGACATGAACCTGACCGCGTTCGTGCTGTTCTCCTCCATCGCCGCGCTCCTGGGCGGCGTGGGCCAGGCCAACTACGCCGCCGCCAACGCCTGCCTGGACGCCCTGGCCCAGCACCGCCAGCG
>NZ_VDFC01000298.1 GCF_008369065.1 Streptomyces apricus
GCCCCGCCCCGATCAGCTGCGCCAGGTGCGTGATGCCGTTGACGACGTTGCGGTGCGTGACGGCAACCCCCTTGGGGGTGCCGCTGGAACCGGAGGTGTACATCACATACGCCAGGGAGTCCGGCCGCAGGGGGGCGCGCAGGTCGCGTCCCGTGAGGTTCTCGTGGTTCTGGCTCCCCATCCCGGGCGGGCCGGGGGGCACGGTGAGTTCGTCGAGGAAGAGGGCCGGTGTGCCGGTGTCGGGCAGGACGGAAAGGGTGGCGGTGTCGGTCAGAACCAGCCGCGGTGCGGCCTCGGCCAGGATGTGCGCCAGGCGGTGGCTGGGATACTTCGGGTCCACCGGCAAATACGCCGCACCCGACTTCAGCACCCCCAGCATCCCCACCACCAGGTCCGCCGAGCGCGGCAGCGCCAGCGCCACCACCGCACCCGGACCCGCCCCGCGCCCCACCAGCTCCCGCGCCAGCACATTGGCCCGCGCGTTCACCTGCGCATAGGTCAGCTCCGCCCCTTCGAAGACCACCGCCACCGCATCGGGCTGCCGGTGCAC
>NZ_VDFC01000299.1 GCF_008369065.1 Streptomyces apricus
GGCGGGGCCCGGCCGCCGCGCCGGACGCACGACGGCGGCGGGGACGCGAGCCGTCGGGCTCCCCCTCGGACCGGACCCCTCGCGGGTCCGCCCGTCGGCGCATCCGGAGGGGGCGAGGGCGGGAACCACGCCGCCGGCGACGCGGCGCCGGCCGCCGGGGGCTGCCCACCGACAGAACCGGCCTCCCGGCCCGGGGCGCTCACGCGGCTCGGCCCGGCGCACTGCGGACGTCCGCGATACCCGCCGTCCCGGCCGCGGGCCCACCTGGGCCCGCTCCCTACCCGTACACGCGCGACGTACGCACCGTTGTGCGGGCGGAGCGGACTTGGGCCCTCGCGCCGCCGCCTTGCGACCTTCGGACGCCCGCCCCGCCTCGCGGTCTTCGGACGCCCGCCCAGTACCGGCGGCGGGAGCCACCCTGTCCGGGTGACGGAGGCCGTCCCAGCCAGGTGCGGGCACGACACCCCGCGGTCGAGGCGCAGCCTTGCGGCCTTCCGGCGTCCGCCCCGCCTCAGCGGCGGGGATCATTCCGTCTGGACGGCCGAACCC
>NZ_VDFC01000003.1 GCF_008369065.1 Streptomyces apricus
CCCACGCCCAGGACGTCGACTGCCGCGACTTCACCTACCAGGAGGAGGCGCAGTCGGTGTACGACCAGGACCCCACCGACCCGAACCGGCTCGACGAGGACCAGGGCGCGGACGACGGCATAGCCTGCGAGGTCCTGCCCCGGCGCCCCGTCCCCGCCAGCGCGGCCGCCACCGCTCCGGGCCTCAGCACACCGGCCGTCGGTCCGTCCGCCACCGCCACCTCGGCCGCCAGCCCTTCGGCCACCGGTTCCCCCGCCACCGTCCGGCCCACGCTCGGCGTACGCGCCGGCGTCGGCGGCGCCTCCGCCTCCGGCCCCTCGGACCGGGACGTCGCCCTCGGCACCGCGCTGGGTGCCGGCGCCCTGCTCGGCGCGGCCGGCTGCCTCGTCCTGCGGCGCCGTGCCCGGTCCCCGCACGTGCGCCGGGCTCCGGTCAGCTCCGCGAGCCGCGGAAGGTAGCCAGGAACGTCTTCAGCGCGCGCTGGTTGGCCTTCGTGTCCCAGTCCGCGTCCGGGGTGGTCCAGCGCAGGGAGAAGCCCTCGCCGCCACCGAGGAGGAAGCCCCGCCCGAACGTGCGTACCCGTGTGCCGTCGGTCTCGTCGACCCACTCCATGTCGGCGGCCTCGCGCCCCTGGTAGGTCGTCGCGCGGATCGCGCCCACCCTGTCGTAGCCGGGCCCCCGCCGGAGCGCCGGCTCGACGGTGTCCCGCCACACCGCGACCGGGTCGGAGCCGACCCGCGTGCTGTAGGTGACGGCCAGGTTCCGCGGGTCGCCCCCGTCGCCGAAGACGACGCGGTACGAACCGTCCTTCGCGCGCCCGGTGTCGAGCCGCTGCCAGCCCTCCGGCAGCGCGACGGCGAACCCCTCCGGCGCCGTGTGGACGCGGAAGCCGTCCGGAAGGGCCCCGCCGGTGCGGGAGGGCGACGGCGAGGGCCGCGGCGGCGACGTGGCGGGAGCGGAGCCGGAACCGGAGCCGGAGCCGGAGCGTGAGTCGGACGGCGCGGGGGACGCCGTGGCCGGGCCGGAACCCGGTGCGCCCGGCCCGTTCCCGTCGCCGGCGCTCGGGAGCACGCCCGCGGGCCGGGAGGCCGTGGCGTCGGCGACCGCCGAGGAGCCGGTGCCTGAGTCGTCGCCGGTCAGGGCCAGGGCCGTGACCGCCACGGCGACGGCGGCGACCGCCGCGACCCCGGCGAGCGCCGCCCGGTTGAGGTTCCGCCCTCCCTCCACCGGGTCCATGGAGGCATGCCCGGAGGGCGCCGCCCGCGGGGGTGCCGGCGGCAGGTCCGCGACGTCCTCGCCGAGGACGCGGCCGAGCGCCGCACGGGCCTCCGGCCCGGTGAGCCGTTCGTACGGGTCCTTGTGGAGCAGCCCCTGCACGGCCTCGGCCAGCGGTCCGGCCCGCCGGGGAGTCCGCAGCGGCAGCCGCACGATCGCCTTGTACGTCGCCTCCGGCCGGCCCCGGTCCCGGAAGGGCGGGCGTCCCTCGGTCATGGTGTGGAGCAGCGCGCCCAGCCCCCACAGGTCCGCCGGTTCGCCGTACGGTTCGCCCCGTGCCTGCTCCGGGGACGCGTACGCCGGTGCGCCGATCCGCGCCGCGGTCCCGGCCCCCGCCAGGCCGTAGCCGGCCACGACCACCCCGCCGTGGTCGCGTACGAACACCTGGCCGGGGCTCAGCTCGCCGTGGACGATCCCTTCCTCGTGCGCGGCCTCCAGGACGTCGAGGAGGTCGAGCCCGATACGGGCGGCCCGTACGGGATCGAGCAGGCCGTGCTGTTCGAGGAACTCGCCCAGCGGTACGCCGTCGATCCACTCGACGACCGTCCACAGGCTGCCGAACTCCTCGGTCACGTCGACGACGTCGATGACGTTCGCGACCCCGCTCGGACAGCGCACCCCCATGACCTCGGACGCGTAGGTGATCCCCGCCAGGGCGTGTCCGGCCGCGTCCCGCGGCGCGCCGGGCGGCAGTTGTGTCTGCGTCAGCAGCCGCGGACGCGCGTACTGGGTGTCCTCGCCGTACCAGCAGACGCGGTTGACCTCACGGTGGACCACCTCGTGCAGCCGGTATCTGCCGGCGACCAGCTCGTTCGCAGTGGGACCCGTGTCGGCCATGCCCATCCCTCGCTGAAGCCGTGCTCCCGGTCATCGGTCACCAGGAGTACGCAGAGGGCCCTGTCCCGTGTTCAACGGATCCGGAAACCACTCGCGTCCGGGGCTCCGGAAGGCCTCCGGGACACGAGGTGCGAAGGGTTTCGGACACGGGGAAGCGGGACGTGCGACCTCCCCAGGCTCCACGTCCCGCTTTCCCGCGACATGGGGCCACTACCCCCGCTTCCCGCCGTTACTCCACCGATCTTCGCGCCGGCCCGGTTTCTCGGACGCCAGGTGCGTATGCGGCGCAGGAGGGGGTACATGCGGGCGAGCATCTGGTGAAGGCGGACTGCATGAATTCATTGATCAAGGGCGGAGGCCGGATGGCGCCGCAACGCGGGCGTATGGAGACCGCCGTCGCCCTGGAAGGCGATTCGTACTGCATCGCCGAGGCGCGTCATCTCGCGGCCGGCTTCCTCACGGAGGCGCAGGCCGAGCACGGTCTGCCGGTGACGGCCCGTGCGATGGACCTGACGCAGCTGGTGGTGAGCGAGCTGGTCACCAACGCCATGAAGTACGCGCCGGGACCGGTCCTGCTCGACCTGCGCATCGTCGGCGGAACGCTCGAAGTGTCGGTCTGGGACAGCGACCCGGTGCTGCCGATCGCCAGAGCCGCGGACCCCGGGCGGGTGGGCCAGCACGGTCTGGAGATCGTCATGGCCGTCTGCGAGGGCTTCGAGGTGCAGCGGGAGCCGGTCGGCAAGCACATCACGGCCCGGATCGCCCTCCTGTCCGACCTCGGTCCGGCCGCCCGCTGACGTGGTCCCGGCGCCTGGTTGCCGGGACCACTTCAGCGGATACGGGTCAGTCCACGACCACCGCGCCCAGCGGCACCGCGACCCCGCCCGTGCGCGCGAGCGCGCCGCCGAAGTTGCCCTCGACCTCGAACTTCTCGGCCGCGTTCGGATACGGATTCGTGCAGGCGGTGCCCGCGCTGGAACCGGACATCAGGCTCGTGCACGGGCCGGGCTTGCGATCCGGCAGCCCGAGGATGTGCCCCAGTTCGTGGGACGAGATGCGGATCGTGTTGTAGCCCTGGTCGACCGCCTGCCGTCCGATGTAGACGGTGCCGTTGCCCAGTGAGGTGGTCAGCGCGCGGGGCCAGCCGTTGTCCGCGAGGATGCGGATGTTGGCGCGCTGCCCGGACGCGACGGGCCGCAGTTCGACGGCGTCGACGCTCTCGTTCCAGATCGCGGCGCCCCGGTCGACCGCGGACTTGAACTCCGCGGAGGCGCTCGCGTCGTAGGTGACGACCCGGGCGGCGGCGCGGTCCGCGACCGGGGCCGGGGCGGCCGCGGCCTGACCGCCCATCAGGGAGAGGGTCACCGCCAGGACCGCGGCGAACGAGCCGGTCAGCTTCCGGACGTGCATGGTCGACCTCCTTGTGGGGGGAAGGTAGTCGTGCACATGACATAACACCCTGGCTCCCTGCCCGGCAAGGGCGGCCGCCAATCCGTCGATCGGCCAGACGGACGCACGAGCGGCACGGAACGGACGGACCAGCCGAACGGGCCGAGCCGAGCCGAGCCGAGCCGAGCCGAGCCGAGCGGGAACGACCCGAACGCACAACAGGGCCCGGCCCCACCCGGGACCGGGCCCCACAACCTACCGCCTAGCGCGTCAGCCCTGGCGGGCCTTGAAGCGCGGGTCCTTCTTGTTGATCACGAAGACCGTGCCGCGCCGGCGCACCACCTGCGCGCCCGGCCTGGCCTTCAGCGAGCGCAACGACTTGCGCACCTTCATGGCTCCTCCTCCTGCTCCGGCGCCGGCCCGGCGTCAGCGGGTCGCCGACGCCGAACGGCCGTAGCGCCGCTCGAACTTCTCCACCCGGCCCGCGCTGTCCATGACCCGCGCGCTGCCCGTGTGGAAGGGGTGACTGGCCGAGGAGACCTCGACGTCGATCACCGGATAGGTGGCACCGTCCTCCCACTCGATCGTCGCGGACGAGTCCGCGGTCGAACGGGTGAGGAACGCGGTGTCCGAGGCGCGGTCGCGGAAGACGACCGGGCGGGAGACGGGATGAATTCCGGACTTCATGGGGTTTCCTTCCTCGCAGCCGTACGCCGGGGCGCCACGGCCTGGTTCATCGCTCCTCGCGGAAGAGGACGTGCTCCCCCGCCACCCGGTCGTACTTGCGCAGGACCAGCCGGTCGGGGTCGTTCAGACGGCTCTTCCGGGTCACGTAGGTCGCGCCGGTTCCGGCCGTGGACCTCAGCGTCACCACCGGACGCGTGTCTCTGGCAGCCATGAACGTCTCCTTTCACACCCCCGGACACCCCTCTGGCTTGAGGGGGCCATGTCATTCACATGCGGTACAACCCACGCCCCCCGGGTGGTATTCCCCCACCGCGCACCGGCGCGGGTGCCGCCGGACAGCCCTCACGAAGTACGGTTCCGGCCCAGGTGGAGCGATAGGGTTCCCGACATGAACGCACGGCTGGATCTGCTCGCCACGGTGGCCCCCGGTGCCCCGGAGAGCGAAGTCTTCCGGCTGGCGCTGCAGCACGCGGTGGGAGAGCTGGGCGCGCTCGGCGCGGCGGTCCACCTCCGCGGCCCCACGTCCGCGCTGCGCCTGGTGTCCGCGGCCGGCCTGCCGTCCGCCCTCGTCCGTTCCTGGGAGATCGTCGACCAGGAGGGGCCCTCGGCCCCGGCGCTCGCCCTCCAGCGGGGCAGCGGTGTGTGGGTCCCGCTGGAGCCCGGCAATTCMCCCGTCCGGCCCGACGGCCCCGCCTGGCCCGGTTCCGGTCTCGCCGCCCTGCCCCTGTCCAGCGGGGACCGCCGCATCGGCGCGCTCACCGTCCTGACGGGCGACCGGGGCGAGCCCGCCCCGCGGCAGTGGGACTTCCTGCGGGCGGTCGTCGCCTGGACCGAGGAGCGCATCCTCCAGGCACCGTCGCCGTCCGCCCCCGTGCCCGCCCGGCCGGACGGCGAGCGCCGGCGGCGGACGCTGAAGGAGGTCGGCGTCGGGGCCTGGGACTGGGACATCCGCACCGGCGCGCTGACCTGGGACGAGGCGGCGCTGGAGCTCTACGGCATCCGCCCCGCCGAGTTCTCCGGCCGGATCGAGGACTGGATGCGGATCGTCCACCCCGACGACCTCGCCCCGACCCTGGCGGCGGCGCAGCGGGCCATCCGGGACCGGGGCGTGTACGAGGCCGACTACCGGGTGCGGCGCCCCGACGGCTCGTACGGCTGGATCCGGGCCCGCGCCCGGACCACCTACGACGAACGCGGTGAGGCCCTGCGGATGGTCGGCGTCGGCTGGGAGACCGACGAGCCGCGCTCCGCCCGCGACGCCCTCGGCCGGGCCCTGCGCCACATGAGCGACGGCTTCCTGGCGGTGGACGACCACTGGCGGATCACCTTCGCCAACCTGGAGGCGGAGCGCACCCTGGGCCACTCCGAGGAGGAGCTGTTCGGGCGCTGCCTGTGGGACCTGGCCTCCGCGACGAAGGTGCCCGGCCTGGAGGCACGCTGCCGGGCGGCGGCCCGGCAGGGGGAGCCCGTCGGCTTCGACGTCCGCGTGCCCAGGAGCGGGCGGGTCTTCCACGTACGGCTGGTCCCGGGACCCGACGGCCGCACGCTCTACTTCACCGACGTGACCACCAAGCGGCGCCTGGCCGTGGAACGGCGCACGGCCGAGCGGGCCGCGGCCGAACGGGCGGCCCGGATCACGGAGCTGACCACGGACCTCGCCAGGGCGACGACCTCGCAGGACGTGGTGGAGGCCGTGGCCCGGCGGGTGCTGCCGCCGTTCGACGCCACCGGGCTGCTGATGCAGGTGGTCGAGGGCGACCGGCTGCACCGGGTCGGCGCCGTCGGCTACGCGCAGGAGTTCCTGGAGGCGGGCGAGGTCCGCACCAGGGGCTTCGGCGACCCCGCCTGGGACCCGATCACCTCGGGCACCCCGTTGTTCCTGTCGTCCGTGGAGGAGTTCGTCGCGCACTCGCCGGCGCTGGCCGACGTGCCCGCCCTGGCGGGCAAACAGGCGTGGGCGTTCCTGCCGCTGGCCGCGTCCGGCCAGACGTTCGGCGTGTGCGTCGTCTCCTTCGACCGGCCGCGCCTGCTGAGCGACGAGGAACGCACCCTGCTGACGACCATCAGCGCCCTCGTGGCGCAGGCCCTGGAGCGGGCCCGGCTCTACGACGCCGAGCACGCCCGCTCCCGCGAGCTGCAGCGCAGTCTGCTCCCCCAGGGTCTGCCCCGCCTGGCCGCCTGCTCGGCCGCCGCGCGCTACCTCCCCGCGGGCCAGGGCATGGACGTGGGCGGCGACTGGTACGACATCATCCCGCTGTCCGGCGGCCAGGTCGCGCTGGTCGTCGGCGACGTGATGGGCCACGGCATGCCCGAGGCGGCCACCATGGGCCGGCTGCGCACCGCGGTCCACACGCTGGCCGACCTCGAACTGCCCCCCGACGAGATCATGAGCCACCTGAACGACGTCGTCGGCAGCCTGAACGAGGAGTCGTACGCAACCTGTCTGTACGCGCTCTACGACTCCACCACCCGGACCTGCTCCATCGCCCGCGCGGGGCACCCCCCGCCGGCCCTGCTGCACCCCGACGGTTCCGTGCACTTCCCGGAGCCGTCCGCCGACCCGCCGCTCGGGGCGGCCAGGCCGCCGTTCGAGACGCTGGAGATGGCGGTGCCCGAGGGGAGCCTGCTCGTGCTCTACACGGACGGGCTGGTCGAGTCGGCGAAGCGGGACATCGACACGGGCATGGCGGAGCTGGGCCGGCTCCTGCGCCGTACCCACGAGGACGGCACCAGCGCGGACCTGGAGCGCCTGTGCGACACCCTGACGGCCGCTCTGCTGCCCGCCGAGCAGCAGGCGGCCGACGACGCGGCGTTCCTCGTCGCCCGGCTGCACGCGCTGCCCGCCGACCGGATGGCCGCCTGGCCGCTGCCCAGGGACCCGAAGGCCGCCGGCCAGGCCCGCCGCCACGTCCGCGGGCAACTGGCCGACTGGGGTCTGGACGACCTCGTACCCACCACGGAACTGCTGGTCAGCGAGCTGGTGGGCAATGTCGTACGCCATGCCAGGGGGCCCGTGCGGCTGCGCCTGCTCTACGACTCCGGGCTGATCTGCGAGGTCTACGACGGCAGTCTGACCATGCCCCGCATCCGCCGCGCGAAGGAGAGCGACGAGGGGGGCCGCGGACTGCAGCTGGTCAGGTCCCTCTCGGAGCGCTGGGGGGTGCGCTACACGCCGACGGGCAAGTGCATCTGGACCGAGCAGGTCCTGCGCGGCCGCGGTGACCGGCAGGACGGGGGCCCGGACGACGCGCGGGACGCCGTGCTGTTCGACGCGGACCTGTTCGCCGCCGACCTGGACGTGCTCCTGTCCGGCGAGAACGACACGTAGCCGTCGGCACGCAGCCGTCCCCACCATGTGGCCGCACGGCGGCGGCCGGGCGGTACGGACGGACGGCGCGGCCGGGCAGGGGCCTGTCGCATGCGTGGCGGAGCCCGGGTCGCACGGCCCGTGGTGCGGCCGTGCGACCCGGGTTCACCGGCCGATGCGCTCGCGCGGCCCGGGCTCCGAGGCGAACTCCCACACGGAGGGCAGCTCCCGTTCCCGGGCCTCCGCGCGCGCCTGCTCGACGCCGTAGAGCAGGCCCCAGGTGAAGCCGGCCTCGCCCGCGGTCTGCGCGGTCACGGCGAGGTCCCTCAGTACGGTCCGGGCCACCACACTGTCCTGGTGGTCGCCGAGGACCTTCTGCACCGCCTTGACCCGCTTGCCCAGCTCCTTGGCCGGCTTCCCGAGGGCCGGGCGCGCCACCTCCGTCGCGTACCTGACCTTCTTCGCCTCCTTGCGCGCCTCGTGCAGCGCCACGTCGCGCTCGGGGCCGGGCGGCAGCTCCAGGGCCTTCGTCATGCGTCCGGCGAGCCGCCCGTACTCCTTGCGGACGGCCTTGGCCATGACCTTGTCGGCCCTCCTGCCGGCGTCGGCGGCCAGGGGCGGCCGCTCCAGCAGCGCGGCGAGGGAGTCGAGCAGGGCGAGGTAGCGCGGCGAGCCGAGGGCCTCGAGCGTGCGCCGGTGGGACGCGGCGCTGCCGGTGACGTCCCACACCCGCAGCCGCGCGGCGACGGGCCCGAGGACCAGTTCCTGCGGCAGGGCGTCGATCTCCCCACCGAGCCGCTCGTGCAGTACTTCGTGGTCGCGCTCGGCGCCGAGCTCACCGGCCAGCCACTTCAGTTCGCCCCGGACCGGGTCGATGGCCTCCCGGTCGAGCACGGACCGGTAGGACCGCAGGCAGCTGCGCAGGCGGCGGCAGGCGACCCGCATGCCGTGCACGGCGTCGGGCAGGTCGCGCCGCACGGCCGGGTCGAGCGCGGTCAGGACCCGGACCTGCTCGCGCGCGTACGCGAGGACCTGTGCGCCCGCCCGGTCCGGGGCGGGTCCGCCGGACCCGCCGGACCCGCCGGACTCCTCGTGCGGCGCGGCTTGAGTGCTCCCGGCCCCGGTCTCGTCGAGCGCCCGGGCCAGCTTGGACGGGGACTGCGCGCGGGCGACGCCCTTCTTGCGGAGCTTCTTGTCCACGGCGTCCAGGAGGGCGGGGTCGGCGTCCTCGGCCAGCTCCACCTCCAGCTCGTTCCACGCGGCGCTCGCGCCCCCGTCGCGCAGGGAGTCCGCGCGGACCGTGTCGACGGACAGCTCCGCGCGCACGGTGCCGTCGGCGTCGACCAGGTGGCGCACCTCGCGCGTCGAGCGGATGCGGACCACCGGAGCCAGTGCGGCCCCCCGGGTGCGGGACAGGGCCAGGGCGAGCAGGTCGTCGGGAACGGTGTCGGTCAGGGGCGACCTGATCTCCTCCCGGGTGTCGCCCGACAGCGGCAGCTTCAGATGCCACCCGGCGTCGGCGCCGCCGGTCCTGCGGCGCAGCGTGGCCGAGGAGCGGGACAGCCGCAGGTCGTCGGTGTCGTAGTAGACCGCGTCCAGCTCCTGGAGGTCGCGGTCGACGACCGCCGCGACCCCGTCCACGCGATCCAGCTTGGACAGCCAGGATTCATCGGCGGATGCGGGAACCTCGTACTTTCGCTCTGTCTCTCGTGTCGACTGGGCCATTTATTACCGGTTGACACGATCCGCCGGACGAAACGCGAAACCGGGCATCGCGTCGGTCCCGCAGCGCGTGTCACCGGTGCCCCGTCGCCTCCGTGTCCGACGGCTCCAGGCCGATCGCCCGGCCCGCGGCGTCCCACCGGACCTCCAGGACACGCTCGACCGCGTCCCGGTCTATGGGCCCGAACAGGTGGGGGAACAGGACGTCCCCGGCCACCCCGGGCGGCGGGACGGGGTCCGCCGCCTCGTACTCCAGCCTGGCGGTGAGGCGTTCCTCGTCGAGGAGCAGGACGAGCAGCGGCCTGGGCGCGTCCCGGTAGAAGGCGTCGGCCACGGCCAGTGTGGTCGCCTCGTCGGGAGAGCAGTGGACGAAGCCGTCCTCGGCGAGGGAGGCGGGCGCGTAGGGGGCTTCGGGGCGTGCGGCCCAGTCGGCGAGCGGTACGGCGTGATAGATCATCGTCCGGTTATACAACAGCGGCCGGCAGCAGAAATAAAAGGGCCGGAATTGCTTGATCCGTAGCCACGGCGCCCGCGGATTGGTCGGAAAAAGAATTCGCCCCGATCGGGTGATCGACCAATCCGCCCTGCTTCCGGAACCGGATTCCCCACGTGACGGACGAAGAGAAGCAGACGCGAACGACACCCGGGTGGGTGCGGCCGGCGCTCGCTGCGCTGAGCGGCCTCCTCGCGGGTTTCGCGGCGCTCGCCGTCGCCGAACTGACGGCGGCGTGGGTGCGCCCGCAGGCCGGTCCCGTCGTCGCGGTCGGCGGCGCGGCGATCGACCGCACCCCCGCGTCCGTGAAGGACTGGGCGATCCGGAATTTCGGCACCGACGACAAATTGGTCCTGCAACTCGGGATTCTCGCCGTACTGGTGCTGTTCGCGATCGCCCTGGGTGTTGTCGCCCTGCGGTACCGGCGCGCCGGGGCCGCGGGAGTCCTGCTCTTCGGTGTCGTCGGGGCCGCGGCGGCGCTCAGCCGGCCGGACTCGGCCGGGTTCACCGACGCGCTGCCCTCCGTGGTGGGCGCGCTGGTGGCGGCGGGGCTCCTCTACCTGCTGATCGGCAGGCTGCGGACTCCTGCCACCGCTCCGGTCACCGCTCCCGCGGATTCCGGTGCGGGGCCCGAGGACGGCTCCCCCCCGGAGCCCGGCTGGGACCGCCGGGGGTTCGTCGTGGCGGCGACCGCCGTGGCGGCGGCTTCCGCCGGCACCGGTCTGCTGGGCCGTTCGCTGAGCGGCTCGGCGAGCCGCGACGCCGTGGCCTCACGGGCCGACGTGGTGCTGCCCGTGCCGGATTCGCGGGCGCAGCCGGTGCCGAAGGGCGCCGGGCTGCGCATCGCCGGCATCAGTCCCTTCATGACCCCGAACGGGGACTTCTACCGCGTGGACACCGCGCTGGTGGTGCCCAAGGTGGACGCGACCTCCTGGAGGCTGCGCATCCACGGCGACGGCGTCCGGCGGCCGCTCACGCTCACCTTCGACGACCTGCTGCGGCGTGAGCTGGTCGAGCGCGACATCACGCTCACCTGCGTGTCCAACGAGGTCGGCGGCCCCTACGCCGGCACCGCGCGCTGGATCGGCGTACGCCTGGCCGACGTGCTGGCCGAGTGCGGGGTGAAGCCGCCCTCCAAGGGCGGACGCGCCGACCAGTTGGTGGCCCGCTCCGTGGACGGCATGACGATCGGCAGCCCCGTCGAGGACCTCATGGACGGCCGGGACGCGCTCCTGGCCGTGGGGATGAACGGCAGCCCGCTGCCGTTCGAGCACGGCTTCCCGGTCCGCATGGTGGTGCCCGGCCTGTACGGCTACGTCTCGGCCTGCAAGTGGATCGAGGACATCGAACTCACCTCGTTCGACTCCTACGACGCCTACTGGGTCAAGCGGAAGTGGGCCCGCCGGGCGCCGATCAAGACGCAGTCGCGGATCGACACCCCCAAGCCGTTCGCCCGCCCGAAGGCCGGTTCGGTCATGGTCGCCGGGGTCGCCTGGGCCCAGCACCGCGGCATCGACAAGGTCGAGGTGCGCATCGACGACGGGCCCTGGCGGGAGGCCCGGCTCGCCGCCGAGGACTCGCGCGACACCTGGCGCCAGTGGTCCTACGACTGGCAGGCCGCCAAGGGCGGTCACACCCTCAGCGTGCGCGCCACAGACCGCACGGGCGAGGTGCAGACCGCGGAACGGACCGGCACCGTCCCCGACGGCGCGAGCGGACGCCACTCCGTCGTGGTGACCGTCGACTGATCCCCCGAACCACCACCCGTAAGCCATCCCCTACGAGCCATTTTCCCCACCCCCGAACGGACGCAGCCCCGGTTGCGTCGAACCATAGGAGAGATCATGAACACCCGTATCCGCCGTATCGCCGTCACCGTGACCGCCGCCGCCGTCCTGCCGCTGTCCCTGAGCGCCTGCTCCGACAGCGACAGCGACTCCGCGAAGTCGGACTCCTCCAGCAAGGCGTCGGCCCCCGCCACGGCGTCCGACGACAGCATGGGCAGCTCCGGCGACACCGCCGCGAAGGACGAGCCGTTCGGCCCGGCCTGTTCGTCGGTGCCGGCCAGCGGTTCCGGCTCCTTCGACGGCATGGCCAAGGACCCGGTCGCGACGGCCGCCTCCAACAACCCGGCGCTGTCCACCCTGGTGACCGCGGTGAAGAAGGCCGGTCTGGTCGACACCCTGAACAACGCCAAGGACATCACGGTGTTCGCGCCGACCAACGACGCCTTCGCCAAGATCCCGAAGGCCGACCTGGACAAGGTCCTCGCCGACAAGGCCACGCTGACGAAGATCCTCACGTACCACGTCGTGGGTCAGAAGCTCGCGCCGAAGGACCTGGAGAACGGCTCCTTCCCGACGCTGGAGAAGTCGAAGCTGACGACCTCCGGCTCGGGCGAGTCCTACAAGGTCAACGACTCGGCCAAGGTGGTCTGCGGCAACGTGAAGACCGCGAACGCCAACGTCTACATCATCGACACCGTCCTGATGCCGACCAGCTGACGGGATGTGCCACGCCGGGTCGCCGTCAGGGGGCGGCGGCCCGGCGACCGGTCTCCCTCGACGGGGAGGGAGACGGAGGTGGCCGGGGCTCGGAGCCCCGGCCACCTCCTGTGCCGGGCCCCCGGTGGGACGGACGTCCGCGGGTACGCTGCCTGTATGAGGCAGGAGGGGGCGGGAGAAGCCGGGGACGCCGTCGCGACCGCGGCCGGCGCGGAGATCACCACGACGGACTGCCGCCAGTGCGGCGCCCAGGTGAGCGGGCTCAACAACAGGTACGCCTGTTCCTACTGCGGCTGGGTCAACCACTGGTCGGAGGGCTCCAACGTCCTGCCGTCGGCCGAGGACGACCCGGACCACCCCGGCCACCGGCGAGGGGGCGCTGAACGGCAGCCGGCGGACCACTGACGGGTCAACTGTTCCACGGGTGGGCCCGGTTGGCGTCGGCACCGGACGCGGCGCCCTCCCGGGCGGATTCCGGGTAGGTCCGGGCCCCACGGTCTAGGGTGGGCCGCATGCCCGCTCCCGAACTGATCCGCATCGTCTCCCGCGACTCGCCCATGGCCCTGGCCCAGGTGGCGCGCGTGCGCGCCGAGCTGGCCGCGCTCCACCGCGGGACGCGTACCGAGGTCGTCCCCGTGAAGACGACCGGCGACCGGTGGATGGGCGACCTCTCCCAGGTGGAGGGCAAGGGGGCGTTCACCAAGGAGGTCGACGCCGCCCTGCTGGCCGGCGAGGCCGACCTGGCGGTGCACTGCGTCAAGGACGTGCCCGCCGACCGGCCGCTCCCGGCGGGCACCCTGTTCGCGGCCTTCCTCGAGCGGGACGACATCCGTGACGCGCTGGTCCACCCCGGCGGGCTCTCCCTGGACGAGCTGCCGCCCGGCACCCGGATCGGGACGTCCTCGGTACGCCGTGTCGCGCAGCTCGCCGTCTCGCACCCGCATCTCACATGTGTGCCGTTCCGCGGCAACGCCAACCGGCGCCTGGAGAAGCTCGCGGCCGGCGAGGCGGACGCGCTGCTGCTCGCCGCCTCAGGGCTGGAGCGCATCGGACGCACCGACGTGATCACCGAGGTCCTCTCCCCCGAGACGATGATGCCGCCGATCGGCGCGGGCATCCTCGCCCTCCAGTGCCGCGAGGGCGACACCGCGGTCATCGACGCCGTCAGTGCGCTCGGCCACGCGGACACCCACCGGGAGGCCACCGCGGAGCGCATGTTCCTGCACGTCCTCCAGGGCCACTGCAACTCGCCGATCGCCGGTTACGCGGCGGCGACACCGGGCGGTGAACTGTCCTTGCGGGCCTGCGTGTTCACCCCCGACGGCAAGACCAGACTGGACGCCCACGAGTGGGCCGGACGCCTGGACCCCGCCACGCTCGGCACCTCCGTGGCCGTCGCGCTGCTGCGCCAGGGCGCGCGGGACCTGATCGACTCCATCGACCACTGACCCGGCACCACCCTCCTCCCTGCACCTGATGTCCATTTGCCTAAACGCTTTAGGCAAATGCATAATCGGTTGTGCCCAGACCGAGAGGGAGGAAGCCTATGGTCCGCGCGGGTCTGACGACGGAGCGGCTGGTACGGGCGGGCGCCGAGCTCGCCGACGAGGTCGGCTTCGACCAGGTGACCGTCTCGGCGCTGGCCCGGCAGTTCGACGTCAAGACCGCGAGCCTGTACTCGCACCTGAAGAACTCCCAGGACCTCAGGACGCGGATCGCCCTGCTCGCCCTTGAGGAGCTCGCCGACCGGGCGGCGGCCGCCCTGGCCGGGCGCGCCGGCAAGGACGCCCTGACCGCGCTGGCGAACGTCTACCGCGATTACGCCGCGGAGCACCCCGGCCGCTACGCCGCCGCGCAGTTCAGGCTCGACCCCGAGTCGGCGGCCGCGAGCGCGGGCGGGCGGCACGCCCACATGACACGGGCCGTCCTGCGCGGCTACGACCTGACCGAGCCCGACCAGACCCACGCGGTCCGGCTGCTGGGCAGCGTCTTCCACGGCTACGTCAGCCTGGAACTGGCCGGCGGGTTCAGCCACAGCGCCCCCGACTCCCAGGAGTCCTGGACCAGGATCCTCGACTCCCTCGACGCCCTCCTGCGCAACTGGCCCGCCGCGTAGGCCGGGCACCGCCGCCCTGCCGCGCAGACCGGGCACCGCCCCGTCGCGCAGACCGGGCCCGGGCCCTTCATCCGACCGACCGAACCGACGAGGTCGACACCATGCACACCCAGCACCACTGGATCACCACCCCCCTCACCGCGGACCTCCTGCGCGGCGCCCTCGACCTGGAGCGCACCGAGCACGGCGTGCTGCCGCACCGGCTGCCCGCGTGGGCCCGCGCCCAGTACCCCGACGGCCAGCTCGCCATGGCCGAGTCCCAGCCGTCCGGCGTACGGCTCGTGTTCCGCACCCGGGCCACCGCCGTCGAGCTGGACACCCGGCCCACCAAGCGGGAGTACACGGGCGCCCCGCCCCGCCCGGACGGTGTGTACGAACTGCTCGTCGACGGGCGGCTCGCCGGCCGCGGCAGCGTCAAGGACGGCAACACCCTGACCATCGACATGGCCACCGGCAGCGCCGAACTGCGCACCGGTCCGGCCGGCACCGTCCGCTTCGACGGCCTGCCCGGCGACGACAAGGACGTCGAGATCTGGCTGCCGCACAACGAGACCACCGAGCTCGTCGCCCTGCGCACCGACGCCCCCGTCGACCCCGCCCCGGACCGGGGGCGCCGGGTGTGGCTGCACCACGGCAGCTCCATCAGCCACGGCTCCGACGCCGCCGGGCCCACGGGCATCTGGCCCGCCGTCGCCGCCTCCCTCGCCGGGGTGGAGCTGGTCAACCTGGGGCTGGCCGGCAGCGCGCTGCTCGACCCGTTCACCGCGCGCACCCTGCGCGACACCCCCGCCGACCTGATCAGTCTCAAGATCGGCATCAATGTGGTCAACGCCGACGCGATGCGCGTGCGCGCCTTCACCCCTGCCGTCCACGGCTTCCTGGACACCATCCGCGAGGGTCATCCGGACGTGCCGCTGCTGGTCGTCTCACCGATCCTGTGCCCCATCCACGAGGACACGCCCGGCCCGAGCGCCCCGGACCTCGACCATCTGAGCGACGGGCAGCTGCGGTTCGTGGCGATGGGCGACCCGGCGGAGACGGCGGCCGGGAAGCTGACGCTGCGCGTCGTGCGCGACGAACTGGCCCGCGTCGTGGCGCAGCGGGCCAAGGAGGACCCCCACCTGTACTACCTCGACGGGCTGCGCCTGTACGGCGAGGCCGACCACGAGGAACTGCCGCTGCCCGACCAGCTCCACCCGGACGCCGCCACGCACCGCCGCATCGGCGAGCGCTTCGCCGAGCAGGTCTTCGCTGCGGACGGCGCGTTCGGCCCCGCGGCCCATCGCTGAAAGCCCATCGCTGAACGCCCGCCACCGAACGCCCGCCCTCACAGGCGGCGTTCGCCTCCCGCGGGGGACCTAGCGCCCGGCCCGCTGATCGGCCGTCGCCGGGCGGAAGCAGGCCGTCACCGCCTTGCCGTGCCGCTGGCAGCGCGTGTCCAGCTCGTCGGCGAGCATCTGGACGATCCCGACGCCGCGGCCGGAGGGTTCGCCGGCCTCCGGTTCGCGCCGCCGCGGCAGCGTCGTGTCCTCGTCGTGGACGCTCACATGGAGGCAGTCGCCGTCCCAGGTGAGCGCCAGGTGCGCGTCGCTGTTCGCGTGCACATGGGCATTGGTGATCAGCTCGGACACGGCCAGTACGACGGCGTCCACCGTGTCGGGCTCGTCCGCGGTCCACGGCAGGGACTGCAGATGCTTGCGCGTCCAGTCCCGCCCGGCGCGCACCCCGCCCGACACAGGAAACGAATGCGCCCAGCCCATCGCCTTGACCCCCACCTGTCCACTCCCGTCCCTGCCGTTCGTACCCCGTCGGTCACCGACCGGGTACCCGGCAGCCGCGTGAACAGGCGTGCCGCCTTCCCGCGCGGTCAGGAGTCGTCGCGGATGGCGGCGATGTCGAGCTGCAGGCGGACCTTCTCGCTGACCATGGCGCCGCCCTCGGCGAGCCTGCTGTTGTAGGTCAGGCCCCACTCCGAGCGGTTGATGGTCGTGGTGCCGTCGAAGCCGACGCGCTCGTAGCCGAACGGGTCCGTGACGTGGCCGATGTAGGTGAGTTCGAGGACGACGGGGCGCGTGACGTCCTTGATGGTGAGGTCGCCGGTCATCCGGTAGACGTCGGGGCCGGCGAGCTTCACGGCCGTGCTCAGGAACCGCATGTGCGGGTAGGTGGCGGAGTCCAGGAAGTCCCGGCCGGTCAGATGGCTGTCCCGCTGGTCCACCCCCGTGTCGACGCTCGCCGTGGACAGCAGGATCTCGGCGCCCGAGCGCGAGGGGTCGCGGCCGTCGAAGAAGAGGCGGCTGCGGTACTCCGTGAAGGAGCCCCGCACCGTCGTCACCATGGCGTGCCGCACGGAGAAGCCGATCCTGCTGTGCGCCGGGTCGATGACCCAGTTCCCGGTCAGACCCGCCAGACCGGGCTCCGGCCGGACGCCGTGCGAGGCATCCGGCCGCCTCGGCTCGACCAGCGTGTCCGCACGCCGGGGAGAAGCACCTCTGCTGAAAAGATTCATGACTCACCTAGCTGATGCGCAATTGATATTTCCGCAAGCCCAACCAAGATCCATAAGTTTACTGGACACATGCCCGGTGACCAGCGGCTCATCCCTGGGGAATCAAGAGGTCACAGAATCCACACACCTGTTACCGGCCCCTCAAGAAGGCACCGGGTGCCAGGGAAAGCCGCGGCGCGGAAAGAAATGCGTTCCTATGGGTTCAGTAACCGAAACTCGTCGTATAGGCGCACTCGGTGTATATGTACCCGGAGGACAGCTTGGCCGTGTCCGACGCCGGGGACTTTCCGATGCCGTCCTTGGACTTGTGCACGAAGTAGGTCGTTCCGGAGGGCAGGCTGATGGTCCGCTGGGGGTAGTTCTTGCCGCTGTCGCTGCACGGTTCGAAGCCCCGCGTCACCGTGCTCGCGAGGGAGTACGAGGTGCAGCTCCCGCAGGCCTTGAGCGTGAAGCTGCCCGTCACCGGTCCCGTGTACAGCACCGTGATGTCGTCCGGGCTGTCGTTCTTGACGGTGACGGAGATGCCGCCGCCGGACGCCGTGGTCGGCAGGCGCCTGCCCGCCGCGGGCACCGTCTGGGCGACCTCGGCGGCTATGGCGATCTTCTTGGCGCGGGCCCGGTTCTTGTGGTGCGGATTGCTCTTGGCGAAGTCGTTCATGGTGGTGACGGCCTCGGCGAAGCTCTTCTCCTTGTACTGGTCCACCCCGCAGGCGTACGCACCGGAGTCCGCGTTCTTCCGGGCCCGGGCGGCGTCCTCGTCCAGCGCCTCGGTCACCTCGGCGTTGTCCCCGCGCACCGAGGAGACCTGGGTGTTCAGGGTGCCGAGGCGCTCGACCGCCTTGCAGGGGTCGTCGCCGCCCACGTCCTTGACCGCCTTGTCGACCGCCGTCCCGACCGAGGACGCCACCTTGGTGGCCTGCTCGGAGCGCGGGAAGGTCGACAGGAGCTCACCGAAGTGGGTGGTCCAGTCGGCGACCCCGCCGGACAGCGACTGCGCCCCGCACTCGTAGAGCGAGGTGGCCAGCCGGTCGTCGGGCCACCTCCTGAGGTCCCCCACCTCGTCCTCGCCCATGGTGCGCGGGACCGTGCGGAGGTACTTCAGGGGGGCCACGGCCTCGCAGAAGTTCCGCTCGTCGTAGGCGGAGGCGACGCTGGTGTAGAAGCTCTTGAGCCGGCCCGGGACCCGGTCGGCCGCCCGCGAGCCGGGGTGCGCGCCGCGCAGGTCCCGGTAGGCCGACAGGGCCTGGCGGTAGTCGGGCTCGGCCGTCGAGAACGGCCGCTTCTCCGCCTCCCGGACCAGCTCGTCCGCCCGCTCCAGGCGGTCGAGGAGCATCTGCTCGGTGGCCTCGTCGCGTGCGTCGTCGTACAGGACGGCACCACCGGCGGGCACGGCCAGCAGCACGACGCCGAGGACGGCGGCGGTCCAGGCCGCCGGCGGCCAGCCGAGCCGGGTGCGCAGCCCGACGACCGCGCCGTGCACGGCCGCGAGCGCGAGCAGGACGAGGTAGGCGGCGAGGAATCCGGTGGAGACGCCGTCCGGGTCCGCGGGCAGCGCCACCAGGAGCAGGACCGCGGTCGCCGCCCAGCAGGCCGCCGCCCACCACCAGCGGCGCAGCAGCACGTAGCCCAGTCCCAGTCCGGACAGGTTCAGCAGTCCCACCGCGGCGGCCCGCAGGCCGTCGGCGGGCGCGGGCGGCGGCGCGGTCGGCATCGGCGGTACGACGAATCCCCGGCCCGGGTCGTTCGCCGGGCGCGGGTCGTTGTGGTCCCAGGACATGACGGCTCCCCCAGTCAATCACGCCCGAAGTTCTATGACTTGTCAGCGTACGGTCAGCCGTTCGAGCGGGACAAGGGGCAACGGCGGCTCTCCGTGCAACAACACCGTGCCGCGGCTGTCCGTCCTCAGCAGCAGCCGGAGCCGGCCGGCCCGGCGACCTCGTCGAGGTGGAGGCGGCAGAAGCACGACGCCTCGACCGCCACGTCCGCCACCGCCGCGGCGAGCTTCAGCTGCTGGGCCACGATCCGCGCCTCCCCCTCCTTGCCGAGCCGCACGAGGCACTCGTGGAAGCCGTGCAGGGCCCAGACGTTGCCGGGATGGTGCCGGGCGCGGGGAAGCGTGTCGTCGAGTCCGAGGTCGGCCCGGTAGACGGCCTCCGCCTCCACGACGCGGCCCTGTTCCAGGAGCAGGGCGCCGTACGCGTGCCGGGTGGGCTGCATCCATCCCCAGGGCTCGTCGTAGGGCAGGGCGTCGTCCAGGGCGACGGAGCGCTCCAGCGCGGCGAAGGCGGCCTCGAAGTCGCCCTTGCGGTACTCCAGTTCGCCGTCGAGCATCGCGGAGGCGACCGCCAGGAGGTCGGCGCAGGTGTTGTTGAACAGCATCCGGGTCTCCGGGACCCGTGCGACCGCCTCCCGGAACAGTACGCGCTCGGTCTCGGCCTCCTCGGTCCGGCCGGTGGCCGAGTGGGCGACACCGCGGGCGTAGTGCAGCATCGCGGTCGTCACGCAGTACAGCCGCGGGTCGGCGGGCAGCGGCAGGCGCAGGACGTCCGCCCAGCGGCCGAACCGGATCAGGACGTGCACCCGCATGGCGAGGAAACCCTCCAGCCAGTCCGCCATGGGCGGGCTCTGCACCCGCAGCAGTTCCTCCGGGACGGCGGCCTCCAGCTGGGCCGCGCTCTCCAGGGCGATGCGGGACTGCCCGAGGAACATCGCGCCGTAGATCCTGAAGTGGTGGTTGTGCGCCCGGTACAGCGTGTAGAAGTTCATCGCCCCGGAGCGCGCGAGGTACTTCTCGTCGGCGGCGACCGCCGCGCCGTTGTCGGCGACGACGCGCCGGTAGTCGCCGCACAGCACGTCCAGGTGGGTGGGCATGTGCTGGAGGTGGCCGGCGTCGGGGACCAGGCCGCGCAGCCGGTCGGCGGCGGGCAGCGCGGTCTCGGGTTCCGGGGACATCTCCATCAGGTGGATGTACAGGTGCAGCAGTCCCGGGTGCCGGGTCCCGGCGTCGGTGGCCAGGGCCCGCTCCAGCACCGCCCGGGCCACCGTCGTGCGCGAGCCGTCGGCGGGCTCGCCCGTGCGCAGGTCCCACAGCTGCCAGGGGGTCAGGTTCATCAGCGCGTCGGCGTAGAGCGCGGCCACGTCGGGGTCGTCCGGGGCGAGTTCGTACACGGCGCGCATGCTGTCGGCGTAAGCCTCGTTCCACACCGAGCAGTCCTCGACGGCCCCGGCCTGCGGGTAGCGGGCCCGCAGCGCGCCGATCAGGGCGCGTTCCACGGGAGTGGCGCCGGCCGCCTTGCGATGCGCGAGCTCCACGGCGGCGTGCGTGCGGTCGACGGTACGGGCCAGCTCCTCGCCCTCGAAGAACTCCCAGGGCTTGTTGTAGTTGGGCCCGAGGGCGTAGGCGATGCCCCAGTGGGCCATGGCGCAGCCGGGGTCCGCCGCGGCGGCGGCCTCGAAGCAGGCGACCGCCTCCTCGTGGTGGAAGCCGTAGGACCAGACCAGGCCGCGGTCGAACCAGAGCTGGGCCGCCGGGGACGACGTCGTCACGGTGCGGCCGTGACGGCCGAGGTCGTAGTAGTCCGTGTGGTCCATCCACCCCTCCTGCGCGTGTACGGCCGAAGGCCGAGGGCCCGCTGCTCCGGATCCGGATTCGGATCCGGGCCCGGGTTCCGAGCCTAGGGGCAGGCGCGCGCGGGAGGGGCGGTACGGCCGGTGCGGCGGTCCTCAGAACTCGCTGTCGATGCCGGTGACGAAGGCCGGGCCCAGCGGGGCGTCCTGCTCGGTGAAGCCGCTGTCGCGCAGCGCCTGGGAGACCAGCCGGACCGCCTCGGACTCGGCCCCGGCCTGGTCGGCGGCCTCCACCTCGATCCTGGCGGAGAACATGCCGCCGTCCTCGACCGTCAGCAGGCTCAGTTCCTCGCTCTCGCCCAGCTCCGTGTTCTGCGGATCCCGGGGGCGCAGCCTGCGCTCGATGTCGGACCGGGCGGTGTCCGCCACGCCGTTGACGAACGTGCCGGGGACGGTGATGACGTACGTGGTCATGCGAGCTCCTTACGGACGAGGACACACCGGATGGTCGAAGGCCGTACGAGCCGGGGGCCGGCCGGGCCGGGGCCCGTCGGCGGCGGGACCGGGCGGCGCACGGGCGACGGCGGCCCGTGGTGTCCTGATCGCACGTGCTCCGCTCCTCCCGGCCGCGACCCCCGCGCGGGCGCCTCGCCGGCTCGCAGGTGATCCACGTTCCGCGTTCCCCGCCTCCGCCCGGAAATGCGGACCGGCCCCGACGACGGCCGGTGCGCGCCCGTGACCTGCCCCTTCCGCCGCGCCCGCGGCGCCGTGGCCCGGTGGGGGCGGKGAACGGGAAAACGCGGCCGTCACCGGATGCCCACGCTCCGCGTGCACCCCGGTAGCCTCGTCGGATCCATGCGCGCCCCGTCCCTCCCGGGTGCAGGCAGAGGGCGTCGTGGCGCATTCTTGCTGTGTCAGCCACCCGGGCGGCGACGGACGAGGTGGGGCCGATGACTGGGAGAGCCGAGCACGGGACCCGGACTCCCGGACGCCTGGACCCGCTGCTCACCGGGGTCACGACGGAGGCGATCAGCGCGGCCGGGGGCTTCGCGGGGGGCGTGTACCTGCGCTCCGGCACTCCGGGGCTGTTACGGCTGGCGGTCCTGTCGGGACTGCCCGGACCGCTCTTCCGCCCCTGGTGGCGCGTGCACGTGGACCGCAGGTTCCCGGTGGCCGACGCGTACCGGCTGGGCGTCCAGGTGGTGCTCGCGGACGCCACGGAGACGATGCGCCGCTATCCCCAGTTCGCGGCGGGCCTGCCGTTCCAGTTCGGCTCGCTGTACGTGCCGGTCGTGGGCGGGCCGACGACGTACGGCGTCCTGACGCTGCTGCGCCCGTCGGTGTCGGACGCCACCGAGGTGCTGCCCGACCGCGACCGCATGGCGCAGCTGGCCGACGACCTGGGCGAGACGCTGCGGAAACTGGAGGAGGAGGGCGGGCCCGAGATCGCCTGGGACGTCGAGCCGCTCTGCGTGCGGCCGCTGGCCAGCCATCCGCCCGCCGGGCGCATGGGCCGGTTCACCTGGGATCCGGCGTCCGGCGTGGTGACCACGGACAGCCGCCTGCACGCCCTGCTGGGGGTGCCGCCGGGCCGGTCCACGGACACCCCGCAGGACCTCGCGGACGCGGTGGCCGCCTCCGACGCCCCGCAGATCCTGTCCGCGCTGCGGGAGACGTCCGTGGGCAGGCCGCCGCCGCTGCCCCTGCCGGTGCACGCGGCCGACGGCGGACTGCGGCTGCTGGAGCTCTGGACCCCGGAGGAGCTGCCCCCGTCGTCGCGGCCGCACACCGTCCGGGGCCTCGTCCTGGACCCGGACATCGGCTCGGCGGGCGACGGGGCGGCCGACCTGCTCCCCGAGGGCGTCTTCTGCCTCGACCGGCTGGGCCTGATCGTCTACGCGAACGAGCGGGCCGCCGAGCTGCTGGGGTGCCCGCGCAAGCGGCTCCTGGGCAGACCTCTGGGCGAGGAGGTGCCGTGGCTGGAGCGGTCCGCCTACGAGGACCACCTCCGGGAGGCCCTGCTGTCCTCGGAACCGGTGCACTTCCACGTCGTACGGCCGCTGGACGGTGACTCCGAAGGCGCGCAGACGCCCGCGCCGGAGCCCGGCGGCGGTGACTGGATGGCCGTCTCCGTCCACCCCGGACGCGACATCCTGACCTGCACCATCGTGCCCGCGAACCGGGTGGCCGAGCCCGCCCCCGACCCGGTGCCCGCATCCGAGGGGGCGCAGGCCGCCGGGGCGCCCCGGGCCGAGGGTCCGTCCGCCGGGATCACCTCGATGGCGCCGCTGTACCGGCCGATCGTCCTCGCGATCGCGCTGAACGAGGCGGTCACCGCGCGGCAGGTGTCCGCGGTCGTGATGCAGGAGCTGCTGCCGGCCTTCGGCGGCGGCCGGCTCGCCATCTACCTGCTGCAGGAACGACACCTCTACCTGGCCTGGGAGACGGGCTTCCCGCAGGGCTTCCTCGCGCCCTTCGAAGGGGTCGGCCTGGACGCGCGCATCCCCGGCGTGGAGACCCTCACCAGCGGCCGCCCGCTCTTCTTCGAGTCGATGCAGCAGCTCGCGACCGCCTACCCGGGCTTGCCGCTCGACGCGGCGGAGGGCTCCCGGGCCTTCCTGCCCCTGATCGCCTCCGGCCGCCCGGTCGGCTCCTGCATCCTGGGCTTCGACCGCTCCCGCAGCTTCAGCACCGAGGAGCGCACGGTGCTGACCGCCCTCGCCGGGCTGATCGCCCACGCCATGGAGAAGGCGCAGCGCTACGACAGCGAGGCCGCGCTCGCCCGGGGCCTGCAGCAGGCGCTCCTGCCGCGCCGCCTGTCCGCGCACCCGCAGCTGGAGACCGTCGGGCGCTATCTGCCGGGCACCCAGGGGATGGACGTCGGGGGCGACTGGTACGACGTCGTCGAGTCGGGCCACGGCCTGGCGCTCGTCATCGGGGACGTCCAGGGGCACGGTGTCCAGGCCGCCGCCACGATGGGGCAGCTGCGCAGCGCCGTACGGGCCTTCGCGCTCGGCGACCGGCCGCCCGACGAGGTCATGAGCGGCACCAACCACCTGCTGATCGACCTCGATCCCGGGCTGTTCGCCAGCTGCTGCTACATCCGGCTGGACCCGCTCACCGGTCTGGCGCGGGTGGCCCGGGCGGGGCACCCGCCGCCGATCCTGCGGTACCCGGACGGCCGTACGCACGTCCTGGACATCCCCGGCGGTGTCGTCCTCGGCGTGGACCCGCAGGCCCACTACCCGGTGACGGAGCTGCGGCTGGACCCGGGGGCCGTCCTCGCGCTCTACACCGACGGACTCGTCGAGCGGCCCGGTGTCGACATCGACGAGGGGATCACCGCGCTGCGCGTCGCCCTGGCCCGGGCCGGTGCGCCCGCCGCCCGTCCCGGGGGCCGTTCGCTGTCGGGGGTCGCCGACCGGCTGACCGCCAAGGCCCGGCACGTCGCCGACCGGCCCGACGACATCGCGCTGCTGCTCGCCACGCGCCGCTTCGAGCCGCGCGGGCACCGCTAGGGGGTGTTGCGACAGGCCGTCGGTCGTCTGCGGCACCGACATGGCCGGTCGCGCGGTTCCCCGCGCCCCTTCAGGGCATGGCCGGACCACCGCGTGGCGGGCCCGCCGTCGCGCGGCCCAGGCGGACCGGGACGCCGGGCGAGTACAGCACGCTCACCGGCTCCCCCTCGGGCGCGGGCAGTCCGGCGGACCGGACGAGGTTCTCCTCGCACGCGACCAGCGTCGCGCGGTGCAGCGGCCAGCGCGGATGGTCGTTGGGCAGGAAGCGCGCACCGCCGGAGAAGGGGTTGTGCATGCCCCAGCGGGCGGTCAGGAAGTGTTCGAGCGCGGTGGGCTCGGCTATCCGCTCCCCGGGCCGGACGACGAGACGGCTGTACGCGCCCCGCGGGCCCGGCAGGCGGCGGGTGCTGGTGTAGGCGACGGTGTCGCCGTCGGTGCGCACGGACATGCGGGACCACACGTACGGCAGCCGGAAGCCGAGGCGCCCCATGAGCACCGGTACGAGCCGGGAGGCATCCATGGAGCGGAAGACCACGCCGCGCCGCCCGTACCCGTCCACCGAGTACAGCCGTACGTTGGTCTCCGGGAACGAGCCGAAGTAGGGCACGCCCGGGGTCCGCCACCAGGCCACCCGGTGCATGCGGAAGGCGACCAGGCCGACGAAGGTCGCGCCGTCCAGGGTGTCGGGGACGGTGCCGGCGGGCAGCAGCCCCGCCACGGCCGCCGGGTCGACGGCCCAGTGCACGAAGGCGAGGTCCAGCCACTCCTGCGTCAGCAGCGGGCGGTGCAGCGGGTGCGGGGCGTCCGGGGTGACCGGCTCCGGCGCGGACGAGGTGATCGGCACGGGCGCCAGCATCGCAGGGCCGCGCCCCGGACAGGGCGGGATCCCGCGCCGTGTGACGCATCCGGCAGCGGTTTCGGGAGAGGGCGGCGGCCGTCAGACGTCGGTGGGCAGCCCGCTGACCTCGGCGATGCCCCGCAGTTCCTCGTCCTGACGGTGGCGCTCCCCGATGAACTCGGCGATCTCCTGGCAGCGGGCGGGGTCGGCCGCGGTGCCGGAGTCGGTGACGACCCGGACGGAGCCGCCCTCCTCCGTCTCGATCTCGACGATCTGGTTGTCCATGCGGCCCGTGACGGCGACGGCCACGACGAGGGACGCCTCGTCGCGGATCTCCTGGGAGACACCGGCGCCGTCCGCGCCCTCCAGATCGAGCTCGATCGGTCCGGCCCGTTGCTCCTGCATGGCTTCGAGCACGGGTTCGACCATGCGGAGCAGGAGCGCGTAGTCGGACGGGGTCATCCGCACCCGCAACAGGTCGAGGTAGAGGTCGACGGGCCGGCCTTCGGGCGGAAATTCTGATTCGGTCATGGGACTCGACTTCCCCGATGTGGGCAATGTGATCGCATCTGTCCCCAGAATGCTGGATCCACCGCCGCCGCGCCGCCCGGCAGCGCCGCCGGTCCCGCCGGGCTCCGGGGCGGGCGTTCCCGCGCGCCCCGGAGCCCGCCCGGGTTACGCCCCCCGGCGGACGCGGGCCGCCTTTCGCGCCTCCGCCGTGCGGCGGGCCTCCGCGGTACGGCGGGACTCGCCGCCGGAGCGGCCCGGGCGGGTGCCCATGCCGCGGAAGGGGGCGCCGCCGCGCTGCGGGCGCTCCGTGACCGGGGCGCTGCCGGCGACGGGGACGCCGGACGGTGCCTGGGCGCCGGTGATGCGGCTCAGCTCGGCCTCGCCGGAGCGGACCTGGGTGACCTGCGGCCGGATGCGGGCGTCGGACAGCAGGCGGGTCATGTCGCGGCGCTGGTTGGGCAGGACCAGCGTGACGACGCTGCCGGACTCGCCGGCCCGGGCGGTGCGGCCGCCGCGGTGCAGGTAGTCCTTGTGGTCGCCGGGCGGGTCGACGTTCACGACGAGGTCGAGGTCGTCGACGTGGATGCCACGGGCCGCCACGTTGGTCGCCACCAGCACGGTGACCGCGCCGGACTTGAACTGCGCGAGCGTCCGGTTGCGCTGGGGCTGCGACTTGCCGCCGTGCAGGGCCGCGGCCCGCACCCCGCTGCCGAGCAGGTGCTTGGTGAACTGGTCGACGGAGTGCTTGGTGTCCAGGAACATGAGCACGCGCCCGTCCCGGGCGGCGATCTCCGTGGCGGTGGCGTACTTGTCCGCGCCGTGCACGTACAGCACGTGGTGCTCCATCGTGGTGACGGCGCCCGCCGACGGGTCGACGGAGTGGACCACCGGGTCGTGGAGGTAGCGGCGCACCAGGAGGTCGATGTTGCGGTCCAGCGTCGCGGAGAACAGCAGGCGCTGCCCGTCGGGCCTCACCAGGTCCAGGAGCGCGGTGACCTGGGGCATGAAGCCCATGTCGGCCATCTGGTCGGCCTCGTCCAGGACGGTGATCGCGACCCGGTCGAGGCGGCAGTCCCGGCGCTCGACGAGGTCCGCCAGGCGGCCCGGGGTGGCGACGACGACCTCGGCGCCGGAGCGCAGCGCGCCGGCCTGCCGGCCGATCGACATGCCGCCGACGACGGTGGCCATGCGCAGCCGCAGGGCCTTGGCGTACGGGGTGAGCGCGTCGGTGACCTGCTGGGCCAGCTCGCGGGTGGGGACGAGCACCAGGGCCAGCGGCTGCTTCGGCTCGGCGCGCCGCCCGGCCGTGCGGGCGAGGAGCGCGAGGCCGAAGGCGAGGGTCTTGCCGGAGCCGGTGCGGCCCCGGCCGAGCACGTCGCGGCCGGCGAGGGAGTTCGGCAGGGTGGCCGCCTGGATCGGGAACGGCTCGCGCACGCCGAGGCCGGTGAGCGTCTCCAGCACCTCGGCGGGCAGGCCCAGCTCCGCGAAGGAGGTGACCGCCGGGAGCGCGGGGGTGACGGTGGCGGGCGGCGCGAACTCACCCTGCACGGCGGCGGGACGCCGTGCGCCGCCGCCCGGACGGGTGCCGGGACGGCCCTGTCCCGGCGTGCGGGAGCGGCCGCCGCGGTCGGAGCCGAATCCGTCCTTGCGGTTGTTTGCGAAACGGTCGTTCGTGCGAGCTGATCGGTTCATGGAGAACCTTCCTCGATATGGCACGTATCGAGGAATTCCCGGCGGATGGCGAAGCCGGACGAATTGCAAGAACGAGCCGAATAAAAATCGGAACCGGGCCGGTCGGGCCGGCACGGCACACCGGGTCGCAACAGCGTGGCCGCGGCGGACATTCCCGCCGCGGGGCCCGGGGCGCGGAGAACGCAACAAGCTGGGGTCCCACCTCCAGGTGGGACCCCAGCTGCTGTGTGCGCTACGGCATCAGGCAGGAGTGATGTTCTCCGCCTGCGGGCCCTTCTGGCCCTGCGTGACGTCGAAGGTCACCTTCTGGCCCTCCTGCAGCTCGCGGAAGCCCGAGGTGGCGATGTTCGAGTAGTGGGCGAAGACGTCCGGGCCGCCGCCGTCCTGCTCGATGAAGCCGAAGCCCTTTTCCGAGTTGAACCACTTGACGGTTCCAGTAGCCATTTTTTTATCCCTTTCGGGGCAGTACCCGGGGCCCGCACCGTGTGGACCCCTGTGACGCCGCAATTGACCCCGTCCGGAATGAAATGCCGGAAATACAAAAGTGCCCGACGAATACGAATTCGCCTGCGGCACTTGAAGTGTGCGGGAACTACAACTGCAACTGGATCAAGACTAGCACGCAGGGCCCGTTCGGCAACGGGACGACGACACCCCGGGTAACCCCCGCGCACGGCCCTCGGGGGTGCTGCACGCCTATGGAAACTGACGGCTCGTCAGGTTACGCTCCGCGCATGATTCCCACGGTGGTCTGGGGTACCGGAAACGTGGGCCGCGCGGCGATCCGCGCGGTCGAGGCGCACCCGACGCTCGACCTCGCCGCGGTGCTCGTCCACAGCCCCGGCAAGGTGGGCCGCGACGCGGGCGACCTGGCCGGTCTGGGCCGGGGCCTGGGCGTCGCGGCGACCGACGACGTCGACGCCGTACTGGCCGCCGGCCCCCGGGCCGTCGTGTACGCGGCCTCGGGCGACCTGCGGCCCGACGAGGCCCTGGCCGACGTCGGCAGGGCGGTCCGCGGCGGCGCCGTGGTGGTGACGCCGTCGCTGTACCCGCTCTACGACCGGCGCGGGGCCCCACCCGAGTTCCGCGAGCCCGTGCTCGCCGCCGTCGCGGCCGGCGGCGGGTCGCTGTTCGTCTCCGGCGTCGACCCGGGCTGGGCCAACGACGTGCTGCCGCTGCTGGTGAGCGGGCTGGGCACGGTCGTCGACGGCATCCGCTGCCAGGAGGTCTTCGACTACTCCACGTACGACCAGGAGGAGTCGGTGCGGTTCCTGGTCGGGATGGGGCAGCCCATGGAGTACGAGCCGCCGATGCTCGCCCCGTCGGTCCCGACGATGGTGTGGGGCGGGCAGATCCGGCTGCTGGCCAGGGCCCTGGAGGCCGAGGTCGACGAGATCCGCGAGACCCTGGAGCGACGTCCGCTCGACACCACCGTGCGGACCCGGACGATGGGGGTGTTCGAGGCCGGCACCCAGGGCGCGGTGCGCTTCGAGGTGCAGGGCTTCGTCGGGGGCGAACCGCGCCTCGTCATCGAGCACGTCACCCGGATCCACCCGTCCTGCGCCCCGGACTGGCCGGTGCCGCCCGACGGCGACGGGGCGCACCGCGTGATCGTCGAGGGCCGTCCGCGCATCGTCGTCACGGTCGAGGCGGACGACGAGGGCGAGAACCGCTCGGCGGGCGGCAACGCCACGGCCGTCGGCCGGCTGATCGGCGCCGTCGAGTGGCTGGTGGCCGCGGAACCGGGACTGTACGACGCGCTCGACGTGCCGCTGCGGCCGGCGGCCGGACGGCTCGGCAGGAAGTGACGCCCCGCGGGCGAAGGAGGAGCGGATGAACGTCGACGTCCCCGCCGGCAAGGACCCGATCGCGTACGTGTGGGGCGAGATGGTCCCCGGCATCGGCCCCGCCGCCGCCGACTTCTCGCTGGCCGTGTACGCCCACACGACGCTCGCCCTGCGGGAGTTCGAGGCCGCGCGGCTGCGGATCGCGCAGATCAACGGGTGCCTCTTCTGCCTCGACTGGCGCACCGAACGGGACGGGCACAAGGTCGAGGAGGGGTTCGCCGACGCGGTGGCGCGATGGCGCACGACCGACGCCCTGGACGGGCGGGCGCGGCTGGCCGCCGAGTACGCGGAGCGCTACGCCCTGGACCACCACGGTCTCGACGAGGAGTTCTGGGAGCGGATGACCGCGCACTACAGCCAGGCCGAGATCGTGGAGCTGACCATGAGCCTCGGTTCCTGGCTGGCGTTCGGCCGCCTCAACCGCGTCCTGGGGCTCGACGCCCTGTGCGTCCTGCCGGGGCACGGATAGGCCCGCGGAGGTCCGGGACCGTCCGGTCCGGGCGGCCCCGGTTCCGTACGGCCCCGGTTCCGTACGGCCGCCGCTACAGGTCCGCGGCGATGATCGCCTCGATGTTCCGCTCGGCGAGCGCCGTGATGGTGACGAACGGGTTGACGGTGGTGTTGCCCGGGACGAGCGCGCCGTCGATGACGTACAGGCCCGTGTAGCCGTACAAGCGGCCGTAGTTGTCCGTCGCCTTGTTGAGGACGGCGCCGCCCAAGGGGTGGTACGTGAGGTGGTCGCCCCAGATCTTGTACGTGCCGAAGAGGTCGGTGCGGTAGATCGTGCCCTCCTTGGCGTTGATCTTGTCGAAGATCGTCTTGGCCATGTCGATGGACGGCTGCTTCCAGGCGGTCTGCCAGTCGAGGTCGACCTTGCCGGTGGAGGCGTTCCAGGTGAAGCGGGCGCGGTGCGGGTTTTTGGTGATCGACAGGTAGAACGAGGCGTAGGTCTCGATGCCGGTGGGCAGGGGCGCCACCTCGGCGAACGCGCCGCCCGCCGCCCAGTTGTCGATGCCGGAGCACGGGATGGACGATTGCAGGGCGCCGGTGGGGTCCCACAGGTGGTTGGCGCGGCCGCACATCACGTTGCCGTTGTCGCCCCAGCCCCTGCCGACCTCGCCGTTGAGGTTCGCCAGCGCGCCGGTCGCCTTCAGCCCGACCAGGAGCTTGCTGGTGCCGACGCGGTCCGCGGTGACGGCCTTGGTGGCCGTGGTGGCGCCGGTGGTGTCGAGCTGGTCGACGACGACCCGGTAGCCGCCGCCGGTGGCCGGGGCGACCGAGGTGACCTTGTGCAGCGGCGAGACGGCGACCCGTCCGGTCGCCCGCGCCTTCGCCAGATAGGTCTTCTGCAGGGACTTCTTGCCGTAGTTGTTGCCATAGAGGATCTCGCCCGCGAGGGCGGACTTCGGTACGGTCCCGGCGGCCTCCTGCTCCATGTAGTCCCAGTCGTACACGTCGGGCACGAAGACGAACGGGAAGCCCGAACGCTCCGCGTGCTTGCGGCCCACCCGCGCGTACTGGTAGCAGGCGGTGGTGTCGAACCACGCCGGGTCGACCGTGCCGACGCCGAGCCCCGCGTTGGCGCGCGGGTAGTAGACGGAGTACATCGGGCCGGCGTCGACCGAGGGCAGGACGGCGGCGAAGTTCTCCCGCTTGGGCGTGACCGCCATGCCTCCGTTGACCAGCGAGCCGCCGCCGACGCCGCGGCCCTGGTAGACGATGATGCCGCCCATCTCCTCGGCGTCCAGGACCCCGGTGTAGCGCGGGACGTCCCGGTCGATGGGGAAGCCCAGGAAGTTGCTGAGCGGCTGCTTCGTCCTGGTGCGCAGCCAGTAGGAGCGATAGTCGGGGCTCGTGGTGTTGGCGAAGATCTTCCCGTCGGGCCCGGGGGTGTCCCAGGCCATGCCCATCTCGACCATGTGGACGTCGACCCCGGCCTGGGCCAGCCGCAGCGCGGCCACGGAACCGCCGTACCCGGTGCCGATCACGAGCGCGGGCACGTGCGCCCCCGGCTCGATCACCGCGGCCGCGGCCGGGGTCGCGGCGCGCGCCGGGAGCGCCTGTCCGGCGAGTGCCGCCGATCCAAGAAGAGAACCTGTTCCAGTCATGAATCTTCTACGGGACACACCTCCGGGGCGCGCCCCGCCTGGGGAATGGTCGTTCATGCGCGGCTCCTCACTCTCCATAGAGTGAAACGGGTTCTACTGGGAGGCCCGTGAGAAGTCACGCCATACCTTGAGGTAACTTTCGAACGATCACAAACGGGGCATCACGCGCGCAGCAGGCGGCGGGCGGTCAGCGCCAGGCTCAGCTCCACCATGTCGGCGGGCCGGGTGAGCGAGCGCCCGGTCAGCTGCTCGCACCGCTTCAGCCGGTTCAGGACGGTGTTGCGGTGGCAGTACAGGCGCACGCCCGCCCGCTGCGCGCTGCCGTCGCACTCCAGCCACGCCGCCAGGGTGTCCAGCAGGATGTCGCGGTCGGACGGCTCCAGGCGCAGCAGCGGTCCCAGGACCTCCTCGGCCAGCGCCGTGCCCAGTTCGGGGCACGACATCACCAGAGCCGCGGGCAGGTGCTCCGTCAGCCGCACGGTGTCGCCGTCGGCCGCGCACAGGCTCAGCGCCAGGTCCGCCAGTCTGCGGGCGTCCCCCACCGCGGCCAGTCCCGCCACGACGGGCCCGACCCCGATCCTCGCCCCCGCGGGGGCCCGCAGGTCCGGCAGCGCTCCGGCCGGGTCCGCGTCACCGGCCAGGACGATGCCGTGGTCGACGTCCACCCCGGTGTGCCAGTACACGCGCGTGCCGGGCGGGACGACCGCGGCGAGCAGGGGGGCGCGGCCCGTCCGGCGTCCGCCCGCGACGGCGACCACGGCGTAGCTGCCCTGCTCCGGCAGGTCCAGGGCCTGCGCCGTCTCGGCGACGTCGGCGATGCGGCTCGTGCCGTCGAGCAGGGCGGCGGTCAGCAGGCGCACCCGGTGCTCCTGGCGCCAGGCGTGCTGCCGTTCGACCTTGCGGTAGACGTCGGCCACGAGGGTGCAGTGCTCGTCGACGAAGTTCCACACGTCGGCCGCCACGTGGACGAGCAGGCGGACGTCCTCGGGGGCGGTCCGGGAGGTCTCCTCGACGAGCGACTGCCAGATGAGGGAGCCGCCGAGCCGGAAGGCGTGCAGGAGCGCGTCGAGCGGCAGGCCCTGTTCGGCGCGCGCCGCGCCGATCTTCCCCGAGCAGCGCAGCGCCGCCTCCCGTGCGGCGCGCGGGTCGAGCAGGGAGGCGACACTGTGCCGCAGCGAGCGGTGCACCTCCTGCCAGGTGGCCACCGGGTCGCTCTCCAGCGTGCTCCGGTAGGCGGGCTCCCGCTCCCGCAGCACCGCCACGAGCCGGTCGGTCAGCTCCGGGAGGTTGTTCAGCAGCACCCGGGCCGAGCGGTGCAGGACCCGCAGGGCGTCGGCGTCGATCAGTGAACGCGCCTTCACGGCACGGGGCCGCGCGGCGGAGGGCGGTCGGTGGCCGAGCTCGACCCGTGACCGTACTGCCTGATGCATCGCGTTCTCCCGGGGCGTCGGCTCCGTGGGGTGCGCCCGCGGCGGTCCCGGTGCGGCCACCTGTCGGCCGCGGTCCCCGCCATGGTCGGCACCTGTCTCGTCCTGCCCCGTAGAATGACATACCGTCCAGTCGGTCCCTAGGGTTCTGCGTCGTTCTTTTCCCTCCGCCTCCCCTACCGCCCGCCCGGTGACGGATCTTTCGCGTGCGCCGGGTTTTCAGGGGAATCCGGATCCGGAACGGGAGGAGAGCTGTCATGTATCTGGCACGCGGAAGCGGTGGCGACCCCGAGAACTGGCTCTGGGCCCTGGGCGCCGTCGCCCTGTACGCACTGATCAGTTACGCACTGGCGTACCGGGCCCGCTCCCGGCGCGGCTCCCGGCATCCGGGCCACGACGCCCTGCACGACCTCAAGGACCGGGAGGAGCCGCAGTCGCCCCGCCAGCGCCTGCTGAGCCGCGCGATCATGCTGGGCGGCGCGGCGGCGACCGCCGGGGTCGCCCTGTCCACCTCGGGCGTCCCGCGGGTGGCGGCGACCGCGGTCGTCGCCGTCGCGGCGGTCGGGCTGTGGGCCTACTACGACCACCGCACCGAGAACCCGGTGGCCGGCGGGCGGTGAGCAGGGCCCGGGTCACGGGCGCCGGCGCTCAGGGGCCGGAGCCCGGATCCGGCTCCACGGCGTCGGTGATGCCGGCCCGGGCGGCCTCCAGTTGCGCGGCGAAGGCGACGCCGAGGAAGAGCGCGATGCCGGTCAGGTTGGCCCACAGCAGCAGCGCGACGAACGCGGTGAGCGGTCCGTAGACCGCGCCGAACGACCCGCTCTTCGCGACGTAGAGCGCCAGCAGCCAGGTGGCGACGACCCAGAGCACCAGGTGGACCGCCGAGCCGAAGGCCAGCCAGGTGTAGCCCGGCTGGTCCCGGCGGGGCGCCCAGCGGAAGATCACCGCGGAGGCCACCCAGGCCAGCGCGACGCCCAGCGGCACCTGCAGCAGCCCCCACCAGTCGAGGCTGCCCTCGGACCAGCGCAGAGCCTGGACCACCGACTCCCCCACCGCGTCACCGGCGACGAGGACGAGGAACCCGAGGGCCAAAGGCATGCCCGCGGCGAGGGCGAGGAGCAGCGAGCGGGCGTACTTGGTCAGGAACGGGCGGTCGCGTTCGATGCCGTAGATCCGGTTGGCGCCCCGCTCGACCTGGCCCATCGCCGAGGCCAGGTTGAGCACGGCGAAGCCGAGGCCCAGCCACATCGCGAGGGCGTTCCAGATCCCGGACCCGGCACTGCGCTCCGTCTTGTCCAGCGCCTCCTCGACCAGGTCGGCGCTGGCACCCGGCACGATGTGGCCGAGGGTGAGTTCGATGATCCGTCCGATGCTCTCGGTGTGGACGGTCGTGGCGACACCGACCAGGACGATGGTGAAGGGGACCATGCCCACGACCACCTGGAAGGCCAGGGAACGCGCGTGGCTGAAGCCGTCGGCGTAGCGGAAGCGGGAGAACGCGTCCACCAGCAGCTGGCGGCCCCCGTAGCGCCGCAGCGCGGTGAGTGCCTCGTCGCCGGAGAGCTCCTCCCCGATCATGTCCCGCGTCTGCGGGACGTGCACGGCGGTACCCATCGCGTCCGTCTCCTCGTGTCGTCCGTCCGGCCCGGCCCGGCCGCCGGTGGCCGGGCCCCGGCCGGGCCCGTCGTACCGTCTTGCCGGTCACCGGGGATTCAGCCGTCGCCGGCGGGAGATGATCGCACGCGCGAGCCGGCGCGGTGTCAGGCGGTGTGCCTGCGGACGGCTTCGAGCAGGCCGTCGATGTCCTGGGCCGTCGTCGCGAACGAGGCCACGAAGCGGACCACGCCCGGCTCCCAGCGGTCGTGGTAGAAGACGTACCCGTCCGCCAGCAGGCCCTGGGTGACCTGCTGCGGCAGCCGGCAGAAGAGGATGTTGGCCTCCGCGGAGCCGAGGAGGTCGACCCCGGGCACGGCCTTGAGGCCCTCCTGGAGGCGGGCGGCCATCGCGTTGGCGTGGGCCGCGTTGCGCAGCCACAGGCCGTCGGTCAGGTAGGCCTCCAGCTGGGCGGCGTGGAAGCGCATCTTGGAGGCGAGCTGGCCCGCCCGCTTGGCGCGGAAGGAGAGTTCGGCGGTCAGCGAGCGGTCGAAGACGACGATCGCCTCGGCCGTCATCGTGCCGTTCTTGGTGGCGCCGAACGACAGCAGGTCGACGCCGGCGCGCCAGGTCAGGTCGGCGGGCGTGGCGTCGAGGGCCGCGACGGCCCCGGCGAAGCGGGCGCCGTCCATGTGCAGGCGCAGGCCCGCCTCCTTGACCGTGGAGCCGAGGGCGCGCAGTTCCTCCGCGGTGTAGACGGCGCCGGTCTCGGTGGCCTGGGTGACGCTCACCACGGAGGGCTCCACGCTGTGCACGTCCCCGGCCTTGTGGCGTACGGCCGCGCGGAGTTCGTCCGGGTCGATCCGCGCGTCGTCGCCGCCGAGCGCGACCAGCTTGGCGCCCGCGGTGTAGAACTCCGGTGCCCCGCACTCGTCGTTGTTGATGTGGCTGTCGCGGTGGCACAGCACGCTGCCCCACGGCGGGGTGAGGGCGGCGAGGCCCAGGGCGTTCGCGGCGGAGCCGGTGGAGACGATCAGGACGTCGACGTCGCGTTCGAAGATCTCGCCGAGCCTGCGGCGGACGCCGGCCGTGACGTCGTCCGACCCGTACGGCGGGGCCTGTCCGGCGGCCGCCCGGACCACGGCCTCGACTATCTCCGGCGAGGCGCCGGCGGCGTTGTCGCTGCTGAACATGCGGGCGGTCGCGGTGGTGCTGTCGTTCATTCCTGCGGTCCTGACTTTCCTCGGGCGTCTACGGGGGGCCCCACCCGCGTGGGCCGTGGTACCTGCGGCAGCGGGCGGTACCTGCGGCAGCGGGCCATCCGGCGCCTCCCGTGGTGTGTCCTCCCCTGGCCGCCGGCGTCCTCCCGGCACGGTGTACGAGCCGCACGCGGCCGGGGCCGGTACCGGAAATGTTCGGCCGTTCTGTCCCCGTTGCCGCGCCTTATAGGCTTGGTCCGTTCTGGGGCCGCCGGGCAATGGTGCTCAGCGCGACGGGTCACGGGGAGTGGAAGTCCCCCGGACCCGGTCGCCTCCCACGACCGGACCGCTGTCTTCGAAAGGCTCCCCGCACCATGCCGCTGGCCCTGCTGGCCCTGGCCGTTGTCGCGTTCGGCATCGGCACCACCGAGTTCGCCACCATGGGGCTGCTGCCCCAGATCGCCGACGGGGTCGGGGTGTCCGTACCGCACGCCGGGAACCTCGTCTCGGCCTACGCGCTCGGCGTCGTCGTCGGCGCCCCCGTCCTGACGGGCGTCGGGGCGCGCATACCCCACAAGCGGCTGCTGCTGCTCCTGACCGGGCTGTTCGTGGTCGGCAACGCCGCGTCCGCGCTCGCCCCCGACTACGGCCTGCTCTTCGCCGCCCGCTTCCTGGCCGGTCTGCCGCACGGAGCGCTGTTCGGTGTGGGCGCGGTCGTCGCCTCACGGCTGGTGGCCCCCGACCGGGCGGCACGCGCCGTGTCGCGGATGTTCCTCGGGCTGACCGTCGCGAACATCGTCGGCGTACCGGCGAGCACGGCCCTCGGGCAGCAGCTCGGCTGGCGCTCGGCCTACTGGGCGGTCGCCGCCATCGGCCTCCTGGCCCTCGTGGCGCTGGCCGTCTTCGTCCCACACCAGCCGCGTGCGCAGCAGTCCGGCATCCGGCACGAGCTGCGGGCGATGGGCAACAGGCAGGTCGCGATCGGCCTGGCCACGGCGGTCGTCGGGTTCGGCGGGTTCTTCGCCGTCTACAGCTACCTGGTGCCCATGCTGACCCACCTGACGGGCATCTCCGACTCCTCGACCACCCTGGTGCTCGCGCTCTACGGCGTCGGCATGACCGCCGGCACCCTGCTCGCGGGCCCGCTCACGGACCGCGCCCTGCGGCCGACGCTGTACGGCGGGCTCGTCCTGCTCGCGGCGGCACTGGTGACGTTCTACTTCACCGTCCACAGCACCGTGCCGGCCCTCGTCACGATCGCCTTCCTCGGCGCGATGGGGTCCCTCATCACCACGCCGGTCCAGATGCTCCTGATGGCCAAGGCCAAGAACGCCCCGACCATGGCGGCCGCCTCCAACCACTCCGCCTTCAACCTGGCCAACGCCGGCGGCGCCTGGCTCGGCGGGCTGGTCATCTCGGCGGGCTGGGGCTGGGCCGCGCCCAGCCTGGTCGGTGGGGCGCTCGCGGTGGCAGGACTCGGCCTCGCCTTCACGGGAGGCCTCATGGACCGGGGCGGCCCCCGCTCCGAGACGGTCGCCTCCTCCACGGGAGGAACCCCCGCGCCGGCCGGTGAGGACACGGTGCCGCAGCGCACCTGACACCGGCGCCGGCCTCAGCCCGCCAGGGCCTGGTCCACCGTGGGGTAGCACCGGATGATCGCGTCGAGGCCGACCATGTCCATCACGCGCCGTACGGGTGCCTGCGCGCCTGCCACGCGCACCCAGCCCTCGCTGGCCGCCGCGGCCTTGTAGGCGATGATCAGCAGATTGATGCCGCTGGAGTCCATGAAGGTCACACCGGTCAGATCGGCGACGGTCCGGGCCGGCCCGTCGCCGACCGGTGGCGTCAGCAGGTCCCCGACCCGGTTGCGCGCGTCATGGTCCAGGTCTCCGCACAGGGTGACGACGCGTACGCCGTCGGCGGTGGTGTAGCTGGTGGAAAGGGGGCCTGGTTGGGCCGGGTGCGACTGGGTCACCGTGTCCTCACTGCGTTCGCCGGTGCGGTTCGGACCCGGGCACGTACCGCGGGTCTGCCACGCGCGGGCGCCGGGGTGCATGCTCGAACGGTGGGCCCGCAGAGCAAGAGTCGCACGGTGCGGACCGTGGCGGGCCCGGGACGGACGGGCAATCGCGCGGGCGGACGGAAAAGTGCGGCCGGCCGACGGCGACAGCGGAGCCCGGCCGACGCGTCCACGGGCATGTCCAGCGCCATGGACCGCACGCGGCCGGTGGCGGGCGAGCCGGTGCCCGGCGCCCGCGAACACGCTCCCGGCCCCGCCCTGCTGGAGCTGCGCATCGCGGGCGCCTCGGTGGAGCTGACCGTGCGGGACGACGTCGGCGCGCCCGTGGGCCCGCGCGGAGGTCCCGTCCGCTCCGGCCGCCCCGTGGCGGGGAGGAGCGATCCGTTCAGTTGACGCGCCGGTAGGCGGCGCGGGCGTGGACGATGCGGGCGAACGCGGTTCCGGCGACGGTCGCGGCGAGCAGGCAGGCGAGCCAGACCGTGTCGCGGTGTCCGGCCCAGGTGAGCTGTCCGGCGGGCGGTATGGCGAAGCCGTTGAGCAGCAGCCAGCACAGGACGGCGGTGCCGGGCGCCGCCGTGAAGCGGGCGCAGGCGCCGAGCAGGGTGGCGAGGAGGGACAGCGCGATCAGGGCCGCCCTGGGCTGTCCGTGCCCACCGAGGTGGTTGGTGACCGCCACCAGCAACAGAGCGCCGGTGAAGGCCCCCAGCCAGACGAACGGGGTGGCGACGGGCCGGGGAACGGCCCTGGCTCCTGTGCTCAGCCGCGTCCACTCGATCACTGCTCGTGCTCCGTCCTCGTGTCCCTCCGGGGCGCGGGCCGGGCACGTGCTCCCGCCGGCCCGGACCCCTGGTGAATTCTCCCACCGGACGCGTCCGGCGCCATGGGCCAGGGGCCGCCATCCGTCACGGTACGCGGGCGGTCCACTGGGCGGAGCTGAACTTCGACACGGCCAGTTCCTCCGCACGCCGGCGCTCCTCCTCGGTGACGCCGCCGGCGCTGAGGCCGTAGCGCGCGCGGAAGGACGCGACCATGCGGTCGATGACGGCTTCGCGGGACAGGCCGGTCTGCCGCCTGAGCGGGTCGACGCGCTTCTTGGCGCTGCCCGTGCCCTTGTCGGACAGCTTCTCCCGGCCGATGCGGAGCACGTCGAGCATCTTGTCCGCGTCGATGTCGTACGACATCGTCACGTGGTGCAGGATCGCGCCCGGGCCGCCGTCGGGGCCGACGACGCGCTTCTGCGCGGCTCCGGCGATCTTGCCGACGTCCGTGGCGATGTCGTTGAGGGGCTGGTACCAGGCCTTGATCCCCATGTCGCCGAGTGCTTCGAGCACCCAGTCGTCGAGGTAGGCGTAGGAGTCGGCGAACGACAGGCCGGAGACGAGCGAGGCCGGGACCGAGAGCGAGTAGGTGATGGTGTTCCCGGGCTCCACGAACATCGCGCCGCCTCCCGAGATCCGCCGTACGACGGTCGTCCCGTGACGGCGGGCGCCCTCCGCGTCGACCTCGTTGCGCAGGGACTGGAAGCTGCCGATGATCACCGCCGGTCCGCCCCACTCCCACACCCGCAGGGTCGGTGGCCGCCGCCCCGCGGCGACCTCCGCGGTGAGGACCTCGTCGAGCGCCATGTGCAGTGCGGGCGACTGGGGTTCGTCGTGGATGAACTGCCAGTCGTAGTCGGTCCAGTCCGTCGCCTGGGCGAGGGCCCGGCGGACGGCGACGGCGACGCCCTCGGGCGTGACCCCGTACATGACCGTGCCCTCGGGGAGGCCGCCCTGGACGCGGGCGGCGAGCTCGGCCGCGTCCGTGGTGGCCGGAAGTCCTTCGAGGGCGCCGTCGATGGCGAGGATCGCCTCGTCGGGTTCGAGGAAGAAGTCCCCCGCGACCCGGACGTCACGCAGGACGCCGTCCCTCTCGTCGAGGTCCACGACCACGAGCTTCCCGCCGGGGACCTTGTATTCGCCGTGCATACCGCTTCCGCTCCCTACCCGCCCCGCTCGTCGCGCAACGCTGTTCCCACAACGTCCTGCTCCCGCGCCTCATTCCGGGGCGCGGCCCGTCCGGCGCGCCCGTGCGTTCACCCGTACGCGGGTGCGCCGGCGCGGTTCCGCGCCGGTGTGCCCGTCACGAGGTGACCGGTTCCGGCCGGAACGCCTGGTCGGCGTTCTCCTCGACCCACGAGCGCAGCGCGTTGAGCGGGACCGCGGCGCTGCGGCCGAGGGGGGTGAGGGCGTACTCGACGTGCAGGGGGACAGCGGGGTAGACCGTGCGGTCGAGCAGGCCGTGGTCCTCCAGGCGGCGCAGCGTCTGGGTCAGCACCTTCGGGCTGACGCCCTGGAGCCTGCGCTGGAGCTCGCCGAAGCGCCGGGGCCCGTCCTCGAGAGCGCCGATCGCCAGCGCGGCCCATTTGTTGGCCAGCAGGTCCAGCAGGCTGCGGCAGGGGCACTGCGCCGCGTAGACGTCGTGGTGCTCGTGCTGGCCGCTGGGACAGGTGGTCGTCATGCTCGCTCTCCTCACCAGGTCACTTCCCGACGGGAAGTACTGGTCCTTGATGGTAACCACGTCCCCGGGTTTAGCGTCACCGGCGTCGGTGGGAAGGCTGCCGACGGCCTTCCCCACGTTCCCTTCCCAGGAGATGAGCATGTCCGCAGACACGATGCGCGCGGTGGTCCAGGACGCTTTCGGCGGTCCCGAGGTGCTGCGGGTCCAGCAGGTCCCGCGTCCGGTCCCGCTGCCCACGGAAGTGCTCGTACGGGTGCACGCGGCCGGGGTCAACCCGGTGGACTGGAAGACCCGCGCCGGCTCCGGCATGGCCCACGTGCTCGGCGAGCCGCCCTTCACGGTGGGCTGGGACGTGTCCGGAGTGGTGGAGGAGGTCGGCTTCGGCGTGACCACGCTGCGGCCCGGCGACGAGGTGTACGGCATGCCGTGGTTCCCGCGGGCCGGCAACGCCTACGCCGAGTACGTGACCGCTCCGGCCCGCCAGTTCGCCCGTAAGCCCGCCACCCTCGACCACGTGCGGGCCGCCGCCGTGCCCCTGGCCGCGCTGACCGCCTGGCAGGTCCTGGTCGACACCGCGCACGTCCGGGCCGGGCAGCGGGTCCTGGTGCACGCCGCGGCGGGCGGGGTCGGTCACTTCGCGGTCCAGTTCGCCCGGCACCTGGGCGCCCACGTGATCGCGACCGCGAGCGCCGCCCGTCACGCCTGGCTCAAGGAGCTCGGCGCCGCCGAGAGCATCGACTACACCGCCGCCCCCTTCGAGGAGGCGGTCGCCGACGTCGACGTGGTCGTCGACCTGGTGGGCGACGATCACGACCGGACCAGCACCCGTTCCCTGGAGGTCCTGCGTCCGGGCGGCCTGCTGGTCGCCGTCCCGTCCGGCGTCTCCCCGGAACTGGCCCGGGCAGCCGAGGCCGCCGGGGTGCGGACCTCGGCGTTCCTGGTCGAGCCGGACGGCGCGGGGCTGACGGCCGTCGCCGGTCTGATCGACGCCGGGCACGTCGCCGTGGAGGTCGAGGAGACCTACCCGCTCGAAGAGGCCGGCACGGCGCACGCCCGCGGGGAGACGGGCCGCACCCGGGGCAAGCTCGTCCTGACCGTCGCCGACTGACCGTCGCCGGCTGACCGCTCCCGTACGCGTCCGCCCGTCCCGCCCCGCCCCGCCGGGCGTTAGGGGATCCCGATCATGGGTACTCGCCGCCCGGCAGCGGACGGGGCAGGGCCGGGACCTGTTCCGTGCTGCCGGCCGGCCGCCGTGTGGCGACCGGCCGGACGTGCGGTGAGACTGGGGCGAACGGCGCCTGACGATGGGTGGGTCATGTTTACCGTTGAGGAAACGATCGAGGTCGCGGTTCCGGTGCGTACCGCCTACAACCAGTGGACCCAGTTCAAGAGCTTCCCCCGGTTCATGACGGTGGTGAAGAAGGTCGACCAGGTCAGGCCCGCCCTGCTGACGTGGACGCTCGGGATCGGCCCCCTGCGCCACGAGTTCCAGGCCGAGATCGTGGAGCAGGAACCCGACTCCCACCTGACCTGGCGCAGTCTCGAACGGCACGCCGTCCACCAGGGCGAGGTGACGTTCCGGCCCGCCGAGACGGGCGGTACGACCGTCACCGTCCGGATCGAGGTCGACTCCCGGGGCGCCGCCGGTGTCCTCGGCCGCCTGCCCCACATGGTGAGCCGGGTCGTGCAGCGGGAGCTGACGCACTTCAAGGCGTACGTCGAGGGGCTCGGCGCCGAGAGCGGCGCCTGGCGCGGCGTCATCCGCGGCGGACGCGTACGGCCCCAGGAGGAGCGGCCGCACAGGAGCCGGGTGGCCCAGTGGCCCGTCGGCTGATCCCGGGACGACAGCAGCACAAACGGCAGCAGCGTGAGCGAGAGGCAACCCGATGAAGAAGGCGCCCGGCGACGAGCCGAACGAGGCTCTGACCGTGACCCCGCCGAAGAAGTGGGCCGCGGGCGTGCCCGCGGTGGTGCACGCCCTGGAGTACTCCCTGGAGGAGACCTCTCCACGGCGCACCGGGGAGACGCTGCTGACCATGAACCAGGTGGGCGGCATCGACTGCCCCGGATGCGCGTGGGCGGACCCGGCGCCGGGGCACCGGCACCGCAACGAGTACTGCGAGAACGGCGCCAAGCACATCAACGACGAGGCGACGCTGCGGCGCATCGGCGCCGACTTCTTCCGTGAGCACACCGTCTCCGACCTGGCCCAACGGTCCGACAAGTGGCTGAACCAGCGCGGACGGCTCACCGAGCCGATGGTCAAGCGGCCGGGCTCCGACTCCTACGAGCCGATCAGCTGGAACGACGCCTTCGAACTGCTGGCGTCGGAGCTGAAGTCGCTCGACTCCCCCGACGAGGCCGTCTTCTACACCTCGGGCCGGGCCAGCAACGAGGCCGCCTTCACCCTGCAGCTGTTCGCCAGGGCCTTCGGCACCAACAACCTGCCCGACTGCAGCAACCTGTGCCACGAGTCCAGCGGCTTCGCCCTGCACGAGACGCTGGGCACGGGCAAGGGCACGGTCAGCCTCGACGACCTGCACCACGCCGACCTGATCTTCGTGGTGGGGCAGAACCCCGGCACCAACCACCCGCGCCAGCTGTCCGCGCTGGAGGAGGCCAAACGCAACGGGGCCCGCATCATCGCGGTGAACCCGCTGCCGGAGGCCGGCCTGCTGCGGTTCAAGAACCCGCAGAAGCCCCGCGGGGTGATCGGGCAGGGCACCGAGATCGCGGACCGGTTCCTGCACATCCGCAACGGCGGCGACCTGGCCCTGTTCCAGGGCCTCAACCGCCTGCTGCTTGAGGCGGAGGACGCCCGGCCGGGCAAGGTGCTCGCCCGCGACTTCATCGAGAGCGACACCAAGGGCTTCGAGGAGTTCGCCGCGCACGTCCGCACCATCGGCTGGGACGACATCCTCGCCGCGACCGGCCTGGCCCGCGAGGAGATCGAGCAGGTACGGGACGAGGTGCTGCGCAGCCAGCGCGTCATCGTCTGCTGGGCGATGGGCATCACCCAGCACAAGCACGCCGTCCCGACCATCCGGGAGATCGTGAACTTCCTGCTGCTGCGCGGGAACGTGGGCCGGGCCGGCACCGGCGCCTGCCCGGTCCGTGGGCACAGCAACGTGCAGGGCGACCGCACGATGGGCATCTGGGAGCAGATGCCGGACCATTTCCTGGACGCGCTCCAGGAGGAGTTCGGCTTCGACCCGCCGCGCGCCCACGGGCTGGACTCGGTGAACGCGATCCGGGCGATGCGCGAGGGCCGCATCAAGTTCTTCCTCGGTCTGGCCGGCAACTTCGTGCGGGCCGCCCCGGACAGCGAGATCACCGAGGAGGCCATGCGCAACTGCCGTCTCACGGCGCACATCTCGACCAAGCTCAACCGCTCCCACACCGTGTGCGGCGAGACGGCGCTCATCCTGCCGACCCTCGGCCGCACGGAACGGGACTTCCAGGCCGACGGGGAGCAGTTCGTCACCGTCGAGAACTCCATGAGCGAGGTGCACACCTCGCGCGGGCGCCTGCAGCCGTCCTCGCCGCTGCTGCTCAGCGAGATCTCCATCCTGTGCCGGCTCGCCCGGCACACCCTGGACCAGGACGCGGCGAACATCCCGTGGGCGGAGTTCGAGGAGGACTACGGCACGATCCGCGACAGCATCTCCCGTATCGTCCCGGGGCTGCACGACTTCAACCGGCGCGTGACGCGGCCCGGTGGCATCCAGCTGCCGAACCCGGTCAACGAGGGCGTCTACCACACCGACGTCGGCAAGGCGCTGTTCACCGCCAACGACTTCGAGATGCTGCGGGCCCCGGAGGGGTACCTGCTGCTGCAGACCCTGCGCTCCCACGACCAGTGGAACACCGTTCCCTACACGTCCAACGACCGCTACCGGGGCATCCACGGCAGCCGCCGGGTGGTGCTCGTCAACCCGGAGGACGTGACGGAACTGGGCCTGACCGACGGTCAGCACGTCGACCTGGTCAGCGTGTGGACCGACGGCAGCGAGCGCCGCGCAGAGGACTTCCGCGTGGTGCCCTACCCCACCACCCGGGGCTGCGCCGCCGCGTACTACCCGGAGACCAATGTGCTGGTGCCGCTGGACAGCGTGGCCGACAAGAGCAACCAGCCGACGTCGAAGGCGATCGTAGTCCGGCTGGAGCCGGCCGCGTCCCGGGTGCCGTCGGCGTCCGCGGCGGCGTCGGCTTCCGCGTCGTAGGCACGGCGGGGATGAACCTCAGGGGCCTCAGGGGCCTCAGGACGGCCTGAGGCGCACGGGATGTGAGACGCGCAAGGGCGCCGGAACAGTCGTTCCGGCGCCCTTGCGGTGTCCGATCCTGGGATCAGGCGGGCGTGATGTTCTCGGCCTGCGGGCCCTTCTGGCCCTGCGTGACGTCGAAGTTCACGACCTGGCCCTCCTGCAGCTCACGGAAGCCGGAGGCGTTGATGTTCGAGTAGTGGGCGAAGACGTCGGGGCCGCCACCCTCCTGCTCGATGAAGCCGAAGCCCTTCTCGGCGTTGAACCACTTCACAGTTCCCTTGGCCATGCTGGTGCCTTTCCAGTCGATATCGGACCCGCACCGCGCGAGCCCGGAGGTGATCGCCCTGGTCCTGCACTGCACAGCAATATGCCCGCGCCGGAGCGCGGGCAGGTACTGCGAACCACGACATCTGGGGATGACGCTACACGGTGGAACGGCCGACCACCAGAGAGCAACGTCCATGATCCGAACCGCGTCGCGCCGGAAGGCCCGCCGCGGGGTGTGAAGTGGGGCGGAGCAGGGCGGACTACTCGACGTCCTTGATGACGGCGGTGAGCGTGTCCTCGTCCATCGTGTCGGGGACCTCGACGCCCGAGGGGAGCTTGTAGGCCTGGCCGCGGACGGCGCCGCCGGGGAACTCGGCGGTGTGGAGGTTGAAGTACCAGTTCTGCGGATTGGCCTTGATGCCCTCCAGCAGCTCCCGGTCCTTGACGGTGACCGTGCCGTAGGCGAACTTCTCGCCGTCCGGCAGTTTCTTCGTGAAGAACGGGATCTTCACGTCGCCGTTGACCCCCTTGACGCCCTTGTGGAGGTGGGCCAGGGTCGGCGTCCCCACTCCGGTGAAGGTGAACGCGTAGGAGACCTGGTCCCCCTGGATCCGCATCAGGGCGAGCGCGCGCCCGTCCTCGTCGCCCACCGCCGGTCCGCCCTCGACCGGCACCTCGTCGGCGCCGCTGAGGACCGATCCGAAGAAGGCGGCGCCCGTCCTGTTCTTGTCCCACCGGCCGGCGCCGTCGGCGGCGGCACCCTCCGCGGCGCGGTCCGCGCCGGACGACGCGTGCCCGCCGGCGGCCGGGCTGCCGCCACCGGCACTCGCGCCCGGGCCGGTGCCGGTGCCGGTCGCCGCGTCCTCGCCGTTGCAGGCGGTCAGCAGCAACGCACCGGTGACGGCGGACACGACGATCATTCCAAAACGCTTGCTGTTCATGGCAGTCACGGCCTTTCGAGTCCTGGGACCGCGGCTCCTGCGCGGTCCGTCACCCACCACACGGACCGCGCCCACGCTCCCAGTCACCCGATGACACACCTGAGACGGTCCTGAGACGGCCTGCGCTCACTCGGTACGCGCCCCCGACACGACCGCGCTCGCGACGACGTCGAAGAGGTGATCGGCGCGCGGGGCCAGCGAGGGCTGGTCGCCGAGCCACGCCAGCGCCGCGATCAGCGCGAACAGGTCGGTGCCGTCGATGTCGCCGCGCGCCGCACCCGCGGCCTGGGCGCGGGCGAGGAGCCGCGCGCCCGCCGCCCGCAGGGTGACGCACGACGCGTGGAGGGCGGAGTCGGTGTCCTCGATCGCCGCCGCCATCAGGACCGTCACGCCCCGGTACTCGGTCGTCCAGGCGACGCAGTCGCGCAGCCACACGAGGAGGGCCTCCTCGGGCGAGCCCGACGTCTCCAGCTCGGCCGCCCGCGCCGTCAGCTCGTCGAAGCTCGTACGGAGCAGGGCGTCCAGCAGCGCCTCGCGCGTCGGGAAGTGACGCAGCAGCGTCGCGAGCCCGACGTCGGCCCTGCGCGCGATGTCGCGCAGCGACACGTCGACGCCCTCCTCGGTGAGGGCGGCGCCCGCCACTGCGAGCAGGTGGTCGCGGTTCTTCCTGGCGTCGGCGCGCATCTGTCCCCCTTGACTATCCGGATCAGTGGTCCATATATTCGGATCAGTGGTCCATTTATGTGGACCGCTGATCCGAATACGCTACACGGCGGCGCGACCAGGCGCGATCAGGAGAGAACAGTGTCGACTCTCACCATGAGGGCGGTCCGCGTGCACGAGCACGGCGGCCCCGAGGTCCTGCGTCTCGACGAGGTGCCCGTCCCCGAGCCGGGACCGGGCGAGGTACTCGTCCGCGTGCACGCGGTCGGCGTCAATCCCCCCGACTGGTACCTGCGCGGCGGACTGACGACCATGCCCGGCGAGACGGAGCCGGACGTCAGCCTGCCGGTGATCCCGGGAACGGACGTGTCGGGCGTCGTGGTGGCCCTGGGCCCGGAGGTCCCCTCTGGGGTCTCCCCGGACGCGAACGGCCTTGCCGTCGGCGACGAGGTCTTCGGCCTCCTGCGCTTTCCCAGCTTCCGCGGCAGCGCGTACGCCGAGTACGTGGCCGCGCCCGCCTCGCACCTCGCGCGTAAACCGGCCGGCCTGGACCACGTGCACGCCGCCGGGGCGCCCATGGCGGGGCTGACGGCGTGGCAGTTCCTGATCGATCCCGGGCACGACCACCCGTCACCCTTCCAGCCGCACCCGCACCGGCCGACGGCACTCGGCCCCGGAAAGACGGTGCTGGTCAACGGCGCCGCGGGCGGCGTGGGGCACTTCGCCCTGCAGCTGGCGAAGTGGCAGGGGGCGCATGTCGTCGCGGTGGCGTCGGGCGCCCACGAGGCGTTCCTGCGCAATCTCGGCGCCGACCGGTTCATCGACTACACGAAGAGCCGCCCCGAGGAACTCGTGCACGACGCCGACCTCGTCCTCGACGCCGTCGGCGGACCCGGCAGCCGCCGCTTCCTGCGTACGCTCAAGCGGGGTGGCGCCCAATTCTTGGTACTCCCCGGCGAGTTCGACCCGGAGGAGACCGCACGGCTGGGCGTCACGGTGTCGAGCGCCCAGGTCCGCTCGAACGGCACGCAACTGGCCGAGCTGGGACGCCTGCTCGAAGCGGGAACGGTCCGCGTCGCGATCGACAGCACGTTCCCGCTCGCTCAGGCCCGAGAGGCACACGAGCGGGCGTCCCACGGCCACATCCGGGGCAAGATCGTACTGACGGTAGCGCAGAACACTCAGGGCACCTCGTGAGAGGTGCGGCGGACCAGTGATCCGAACTTCGCCCGGGCCTCGGCGATCGGCCCAGTGTCACTCATGTACAGAACTGCACACTTCACGCGCCCGTACGGCTTCTCCCTCACTCGGAAAGCCGGCTTGATCGTTGGGCGCAGCAGCCCGGGCCGGGCACGGAAGGAGACAGGTTCCTCCGCCCGCGTCTGCGTCGGCGCCGATGTGCGTCACCGGACAGCGTTTTCGACCCCGGTCCGTACGACGGCGACCCGCGGGACTTGGACAGGGAGTGGATGCCGCCGCGAGCGGAACGGCCGCGTGGGCAGGCAACCCTGGAGTGCCGTTGTTCCAGCCGGTGGGACCGGACCGGGGACGGACGGGGGCCAGGACGGTTTCGCTGCTGCCGCGCTGACCAAAATGTCCGTAGTGTCACAGAACGATCCACCTGGCGCGCACGACGGTCGGCTATTGTTGCCGGGCGGCAATTTTTCTGGCGTGTGCGGAAGTCCTGATCGGGAGTGGATTGTGGCAGCGCCGGATGAGTCCGGACCGGTTCCGGCAGGAGCCGACGGCGGGGCGGTGACGGACCCTGCGCGGATCGCCGCGCTGCGGGACACCGGCCTGTCGGCGCGGGCGGACGCGGGAATGGACCGGTTCGCCCGGCTGGTGGCGGAGCTGCTGGACGTTCCGGTGGCGCTGGTGTCGCTGGTCGACTCCGGCGAGCAGTTCTTCCCCGGCATGGTCGGCCTGGACGACCCGTGGGCGTCGGCCCGGCAGACCCCGCTGACGCACTCGCTGTGCCGGCACGTGGTCGCCGACAGCGCACCGCTGGTCGTCAGCGACGCGCGGGCCGACACCCGCACCCGTGAAAGCCTGGCGATCCCGGAACTGAACGTGATCGGCTATGCGGGGATGCCGCTGACCGACACCGACGGACACGTCCTGGGGTCGCTGTGCGCGATCGACAACCGGCCGCGGCAGTGGAGCGCGCGCGAATTGCGCGTACTGGAGGACCTGGCGGCCGCGTGCTCCGCGGACCTTCAGCTGCGGGTGGCCTCCCTGCAGCGTGAACAGGCCCGGGAGCGGGCCGCCGAACTGTCGCGCCGCCTGGAGACGGCGCTGGAGCGCTCGCAGCTGCTGCTGCGCTCCGCGGACGCCCTGGCCGACACCACCGGCCTGGCCGAGGTCCGGCAGCAGATCAGGAACGTCATCACCGGCGACCTCAAACCCACCTACGTAGGACTGGTCCTGGCCGAAGAGCGCGGCCGGATGCGCCGACTGATCGACACCGCCGGCACGGCACCCATGGAAAAGAGCTACGAGCGGTACGGACTCGACGACGCCTGGCCCACCGCACGCGCAGCCAGGGAGAACCGGACCATCACCGTCGACAGCCCGGCCCAGCTCGAACGCGACTACGCCCCCGAGGCGGTGGAGGCATTCACCAGCCTGGGACTGTCCAGCGCGGTGTGCGTTCCGCTGCCGGGCACGGTGATCCCGCTGGGCACCCTCGTGCTGGGGTGGGACCGCCCGCACGAGATCGACATCATGGAACAGGCGATTCTGACATCCCTGGCCGGATACACCGCCCGGGCCGTGGAACGGGCCCTGTTCGTCGACAACCGCATCAACACGGCCCGCCAGATGCAGGAGGCCCTCCTCACCGACCTGCCCACCGTGCCGGGCCTGGAACTGGCCGCGCTCTACCGGCCGGCGGCCGCGGGCGACCTGGTCGGCGGGGACTGGTACGACGCCTACCTCCTGCCGGCCACCACCCCGGCCGAAGCAGGCAAGCCCAAGGCCGCCGCCTCGGGCAGGCCGGATACGTGCCCGGCCGGCACCGCGGTGCTGTCGGTCGGGGACGTCACCGGTCACGACATGCAGGCCGCCACTTTGATGGGACAGGCCCGCAGCATGCTCCGGCAGGCCGGCCTCGACCATCTCGGCCGGGGCCCCGCCTGCGCCGTGTCCGCCTTCGAACAGGCCAACGCGCACCTTGGCATAGAGGCCAGCGGCAGTCTCGTCCACGCGCATCTGCGGCCGGGCACTTCCGCCCGCGAGGGGTGGGAGCTCACGTGGACCAACGCGGGCCACCCTCCCCCGCTGCTCGTCGGGCCCACCGGCACGGCGACCGAGCGTCTGCACGAGCACGACGCCATCTTCCATCCCGGCCTGGGCGCACCCGCGCGCACGGAACACCAACGGCACCTGTCGCCGGGCAGCCTGCTGCTCCTCTACACCGACGGCCTGGTCGAACGGCGCGGGAGCACCATCGACACGAACATCGACGCCACCGGCCGCGTACTGGCCGCCCACCGCCACGCCCCGCTGCCCGAACTGCTCACCACCCTCGCCGACACCGTCGCCGGAGCCGACGCGGACGACGACATCGCGCTGCTGGCCCTGCGCATCCCCCGCCCTCCGGACCGGTGACACCCCCTCGGATCCCCGGCCCGGGCACGGCAGATTTAAGGAAGGGCGGCGGGTGCCGGGCCGTCCTCGTGCCCAGGACGGCCCGGCCGGCCGGTCAGTGGCCGAAGGTGATCTTCTCGACCAGGGCCAAGGGGCGCCCGTACGTCAACGGCTGACCAGCGGGACCTTGATCCCGCCCTGACAGCGCCGCACGAGCAACCACCACCGCCCCCAGACCCTGGACGGTGTTCGCTTCTCCTGTCATCCGTATGCATGCCTCGGCTCGCCCCACGACGCGCTCTGCAGCAGGCTGACCGGAGGCGCGGTGGTTGCGCTCAGTGCGCTACCTGAGGAGAGCATTCATGCGCGTGGCGGTCGTCGGACAGGGGTACGTGGGGGTGACCGGGGCGGTCTCCTTTGCCCGGCAGGGCCACCAGGTGTGCGGGATCGAGCAGGATGCGGACAGGCTCCGCCCGCTGGCCCTCGGCCGGGCTCCGGTGGAGGAACCGGGGCTGCAGCAGGAGCTCGCCCTGGCTGTGGAGACCGGACGGCTGCGCTTCACCGAGAGTCTGGCCTGCGCCCACGCACGACAGCCGTTCGACGTGGTGGTGATCGCTGTCGGGACACCCCCGCAGGAGGACGGCTCCGCTGACCTGTCCCAGGTCCGCACGGTGCTCAGCGAAGTCGCCACCCTTCTGCCTGCGCTGTATGTGGTGCTGAAGTCGACCGTGCCGCCGGGCACCAGCGAGATGCTGCTCGCCGAACACCCGACGATGCGTCCGCGCTACGCCTACAACCCGGAGTTCCTCAACCAGGGCAGCGCCCTGGACGACTGGGCCGCCCCCTCCCGCATCGTGGCCGGGGTGTGCAGTGAACCGGTCATCGGCATGCTGCGCGAGCTGTACGGGCTCGTGGCCTGCCCGTGGGTGGTCACCACGCCCACGTCCGCGGAGATGGCGAAGTACGTCAGCAACACCTTCCTCGCTGTGAAGATCAGCTTCTCCAACGAGGTGGCCCGGCTGTGCACGACGCCGGAGGTGAACATCGACGACGTACTGTGCGCCGCCGGAGCCGACCCGAGGATCGGCAGCGCCTTTTTGCAGCCGGGTCTCGGCTTCGGCGATTCCTGTCTGCCCAAGGACACCGCGGCGCTGCAGCGGTGGGCCGCTGCCCGCGACATCGCCACTCCCGTGCTCGATGCCGTGATCGCCGTCAATCGCGCCCAGCCCCGCCGCGTCCTGGAGGCTCTGCGCGAGGAACTCGGGGACGAGCTGGCGCAGGCGGAGGTCGCGGTCCTCGGCGCGCGCTACGAGCCGTGGAGCGATGACATGCGTGCCGCTCCCAGCCTCAGCGTCATCCCGGAGCTTGTCACCGAGACGGCCGCCGTGCGGGTCTGGGAACCGGCCATGGACAGCGGCCGCCTTGAACAGCTCTTCCCCGGTGTACGTGCATGCCCGGATATGCGTAGCGCCCTGCGGGGTGCCCGGGCAGTCGTTGTACTCACCGAATGGCCACAGATCATCGAAGCCGACTGGGGCGGCCTGGCCACGGAACTCGCAGGCCCGGCGGTGATCGTCGATGGCAAGAACTGCCTCCAGCCGGGGCAGATGGCCGGCCTGCCCGTCACCTACCGCAGTACCGGCAACCGTGTTCCGGCCCATATCAGCGACAGTTCGACGAGCAGCGCCCCGACACCGTGAGGTGCCGGTCCGACGACACCGCACGCCCGCGGCTCGCGGCTCGCTGCGAGAAACGTTCGGATAGTCGCGGGAGAGGTGTCGCAATTCGACGAGGGGGCGGACCGTTTGCGGTACGTCGAGTTGGCCGACGGGCGGCGCCATGCGGTGACCGACGCGCAGGGAGCGACGAGCGTGGCGTGTGTGTACGTCGGCCTCCGGTAAAGGCCGTCGGCCAGGCGGTGACGACGAGCCGGCCCGAGAGACCGATGGGCTGCCGCAGGGCGTGGCGTCGTAGCCCTTCACGTGCCTTCACCCGGTGCCTCGCGTGCACCCGCCCAGTGGCTCGCGTACACCTGCCCGTGGCATCAGCGGGCGTCGAGACGAGACAGCTGACCCCTGCGCCGCGTGGGCACGCGGCGCAGGGACCCGGTGTCCGATGGTTGCGGAAGAGGCGCAAGGCCGTCCTCACCCTGGCGTCACCGGTACGTGCATCGGTACGGGTCCGGCACAGGAAGTGCCGGACCCGTACCGGGCTTCGTGCTGCTCACCAGGCGTTCAGGTGCAGGCGGGTACATCTTCCAGCCAGGCCGGGCCCTGGATGTAGATGTTGGTGACCCACGCCTTGTAGTCGGGGAGGTAGGACCAGACGTCGTTGGTGTAGCCCTCGGCGGTGACGGTTTCGGCGTGCTTCTGGCACTCGACGCGGATCGTGGTCGCGTCGGGGAAGGCGTAGACACGCCGGCTGCCGAGGGCAGCATCGGCATGGGTCCACACCCCGGTGCCCCACGTGCGGTGGACATGGCCGGTCACAGCCCCGGTGTTGACCCGCAGCGCGCCCAAGTAGTCGCCGCCCAGGCGGACATCACTGACCATGATGCGGGTGCCGGACTGCCGGGCCTCGACCATCTTGCCCGCGCCGAGGTAGATGGCGATGTGATGGATCCGGTCGGGAGGGCCGTAGGCCAGCAGGTCGCCGGGGAGCAGCGGTGCCTGGCCCTGGCCGGCGGTGAAGCGTGCGGCGGCGCGGACGCTGTAGTACTGGGTCTCCGCGCTGCCGTTGAGGATGTCGGAGCCGGCCGCCTGCGCGTATGCGTAGCGGACCAGGCCGGAGCAGTCGAAGCCTTTGCGCTCGGGGTCGTGTTCGCTCGCGGGATCGGTGGGGTCGATCTGGCCGTAGGTGGCGCCGGGTTGGGCTCCGTGGCCGCCGCCCCAGCTGTACCAGGTGCCGGCGGCGACCTGGCTGCAGGCGGCCGCCACCGCTCTGGCCGCGGCGTCGGAGGCGCCCGGCGCGAGCACGCCGCAGGTGTCGTCGGCAGCCGTGGCCGGTTGCGCGGCAGACGCCGCTGTCTTCGCGGCCGCCGCTGCGGTCCCGCTCGAAGGGCCGAGCAGGACCATGGCCGGCAGTGCCATGAAGAGGGTGAGGACGGTGATCAGTGTGCCGCGGATGCGCGTACGCATGTGGTCTCCCCCGTCGGTCGGTGGTCGGGGCTCGTCGTCCGGTGTCCTGCCAGTCCGGTGGCGATGCCTTCGCCGCAAGGCTGGTTCGGCCGTGGCGGCCGTGTCCAGACACACGAGGTAGACCGTGCGGGTGGGAAACGGGAAACCCCCGAGGAAACCCCGGCCGCCGCCGACACGTGGCATGACAGCTTCAGCCGTCGCAGGACGTGGCGGCATCGGGTCGAACGGTCGCCTCTCGTCCGCGTTTCCAGTCGGCTGCACCGCCGAGCCGGCACACGGCCGCGAGTCTGGCGTCGAGGTCGAAGTCCCACAGCCGTACCGTGCCGTCGTTGCTGGCGCTGGCCAACGTCCGGCCGTCGGGAGCGAATCCGACACCCCAGACCGCGTTGGTGTGGCCCGTGAGCGCGGCGAACAGCCGACGTCCGGGCACGTCCCACAACCGGACGGAGCGGTCGTTGCCGCTGCTGGCCAGGATGCGGCCGTCCGGGCTGAACGCGACGCCCCGCACCGATCCGGTGTGCCCGGTCAGAGTCTTCAGGAGCCGCCGGTCGGCGGTGCGCCACAGCCTCACCGTGCCGTCGTTGCCGCTGCTGGCCAGCGTACGGCCGTCCGGGCTGAACGCGACGCCCCGCACCGCGCCGGAGTGCCCCTTCAGTACTCCCAGCGGGCGTCGTCGCGCCACGTCCCACAGCCGTACCGTCAGATCGTCCCCGGCGCTGGCCAGCGTCCGGCCGTCCGCACTGAACGCGACATCGTTGGCAAAGTCTGTGTGGCCCCGCAGCGTGTCCAGCTCACGGTGGCTCCGGGTGTCCCACAGCCGGACGGTGTGGTCGGAGCCGGCCGAGGCCAGGGTGCGGCCGTCCGGGGAGAACGTCACCGCGAACACGGACCCGGTATGTCCTCGCAGGACGGCCAGTTGTCTGCGTTCCGCCACATCCCACAGACGGACGATGGCATCGGAGTCGGCCGAGGCGAGAGTGCGGCCGTCCGGGCTGAACGCGACGGCGAAGACCGAGCCCCGGTGCCCTGGGAGCACCGCCACCTGTCTGTGCCGGGCCACGTCCCACAACCGAACGGTGTGGTCCGCGTGGGCGGTGGCCAGCAGGGTCCCGTCGGGACGGTAGGCCGCCTTCCACACCTCGGTGAAGGGCCGTGCGGTCAGCACCGAGCGGTCCAGGTCCCAGACCACGGTGGACTGGTCGAACCCGGCGGTGGCCAGCAGGGAACCGGACGGGCTGACCGCCACGCCCATGACGTAGTCCGTGTGTCCGGACAGCGTTGTCGTCAGCCGGCGGCTGTCCACGTCCCACAGGCGTACGGCTCCGTCGCCGCAGGCGCTGACCACGGTGGTGCCGTCGGACGTGAACGCCACGGCGTTCACATCGTCACCGTGACCGGTGAGCGTGGCGAGCGGTTTGTGCCGGTTCACGTCCCACAGGCGTACGGTGCGGTCGGCGCCGCCGGTGGCCAGGGTGCGGCTGTCGGGACTGAACGCGGCACCCAGCACTCCGTCGGTGTGTCCGGAGAGGACGACCGGCTTACGGCGTCCGGTCAGGTCCCACAGTCGTACGGTGCCGTCGGCGCCCGCGGAGGCCAGGGTGCGGCCGTCGGGGGACCAGGAGAGCGCGTCGATGTCTCCGCTGTGACCGGTAAGGGTGTCGACCGGCCGGCTCGACAGGCCCTCCCACAGCCGGATCCGGCCATCGGCGCCCGCCGACGCCCAGCGCTTGCCGTGCGGCGCGAACACGACGTCTCCCAGCCGCCCGCGGTGCGCCCGCACTGTCGCGACGGTCCGGCGGCGCACCGTGTCCCACAACTGCACCGTGCCGTCCGTGCGGCCCGCCGCCAGCAGGTGCCCATCGGCTCCGAAGGCGACCGCCCGTACCTTGCCGGCCCCGGTGACGGTCGCGGTCCGGCGTCGGTCCGCGGTCCGCCACACCGCGACGGTGCCGTCCGAACTGGCCGTCGCCAGCCGCTTGCCCGCGGGGTCGAAGGCCACGTCGTTGACCGGTCCGCGCTGACCGGTGAGCCGGCCGGCGAAGTACTGGGCCTGCGTGCTGAGCAGCGCGCCGCGGGCCTCGGTGGTAGGCGACGTGCGGTAGGCCCGGGCGGCCATGAGCATGGACTCCTCCGGCTGTCCGGCCGCAAGGGAGGTGGAGGCCACGGCGAGAGCCTGCGAGCGGGCGATGCGCCCCTGGTCCACCGCGCCGGACCGCTGCTGCACGGCCAGGGACCGTTGCTGCACGGCCAGTACACCGGCGGTCAGGGCCAGTGCCAGTAGTCCGGTCAGCATCGCGAGCAGCCTCCGCTGCTGACGACCGTGCCGCCTGGCCTGCTCCAGCCCGCGCCGCTCCTCGGCCTCGCTCGCCGCGAGGAACCGGGTCTCCTGCGGGCTGAGTCCCGCCGCGCCGTCCACGTCCTCGGCCGCCCACAGCCGTACGGTGGCGAGCCGGCCGCCGCGGTAGAGGACCGAGGGGTCCCGGTCCTCGCGCTCCCATTCCGCGGCGGCTTCGGCGATCTGCTGCTGGACCAGCATCCCGGCGCGGCCCGTCTCGATCCATTGCCGCAGCCGCGGCCAGGCGTGCAACAGCGCCTCGTGCGTGATCTCGACGGAGTCGCTGTCCAGGGTGATCAGCCGCGCGCGAACGAACGCGTCCAGTGCCCTGGCGGCGTCCTCCCCCTCGGCCGACTGCTCCAGCAGCGCCGAGCGGTCCACCCGCCGCCTCGTCTGTCCGCCGTTCTCGTCGACATGCACCAGCCGCACCAGCATGCGGCGGATCATCTTCTGTTCGCCCGGATAGAGCCGCGCGAACACGTCCTCCGCGGTCCGGGCGACGGCTCCGCGGATGCCGCCGGTGCGCTCGTAGCCGGCAAGCGTGAGGGTCCGGCCCTCACGCTGCTGCCAGGTGGCGAGCAGAGCGTGGGAGAGGAGGGGGAGCGCGCCGCGCGGGGCCGGCGAGGAGTCGGCCGGGCCGGTGCCAGGTTCGGTCAACGGGCCCAGGTCGCGCAGGATGAGCTGGACCAGGCCGTTCTCCATCGTGAGGCCGGCGCGCTCCGCCGGGCGCGTGATCGCGGTGCGCAACTCCCCCACCGTCATCGGGCCCAGGACGAACAGTCCGTCACCGAAGGCCGCGGCCAGCTCCGGATGTTCGAGGCACCGGCCGCAGAAGTCGGCTCGTACGCCCAGGACCACGACGGCCGCGGGCGGCGGCTCCTGCTCGGTGGAGCGCCGTCCGATCGTGCCGGCGGCCGCTGACAGGGACAGCACGCGGATGAACGTGCGCCGCTCCGACTCGTCGGCGCACAGGGTGAAGACCTCTTCGAACTGGTCCACCAGCAGGACCAGGCGGTTGCGCGGCCCCCGGTCGCCGTCCGCCGCCGGCGGCCCGTCGGTGAGCGAGTCCACGGCTCGGAACAGGAGGTGCGGATCGCGGGCCAGGTCGTCGGTGGTGATGCCGAGATCGGTACCGAGGACTTTGGACACGCAGTCCAGCAGTTCCTGCAGCGGGTGGGCGGTGGGCGTCAGCACGACCACCGCCCACTGGGCGGAACCGGCCATGGGCAGGGATCCGCCGCGCAGTAAGGGCACCAAGCCGGCGTTGAGGAGCGAGGACTTCCCGGAGCCCGAGGGTGCGACCAGCATGAGCGGCCCGAGGTCGACGCGTTCGAAGACGCGGTCCAGCAGGGCCGCGCTCGTCCGTTCCCTGCCGAAGAACCACTCCGTGTCCTGTGCGGTGAACGCCGACAGTCCTCGGTAGGGGCTTTGTTCGCCCACTCCCCCCGTGGCACGCCGCCCAGGACCGTCTTCGGACGCCGCATGCGGTAACAGCCGCAGGAGTTCCCCTGCGGTGGACAGCACGTCGTCACACCGGCGCGCCACGTCCTCCGTGGGCGGTTTCGCGCCGTTCTCGATCTTGCTCAGATAGCCCTTGGTGTAGTGCACCTGACGCGCCAGCGCCTCCAGGGACAGTCCCCGTTCGTGGCGCAGTTGCCGCAGCCGCACGGCGAAATCGGCCGCATGCGTCTCCGGTCCCCCGACTGCGAAAGCGCTTCCCACCCTGTCCGGTCGCTCGTCCACGCCACCCCCATGGCCGTCCGTGCTGAGCCGCCGGCCCGCTCAAGACCGACGAATCCATCACGGTACCGTCCGGCACTGACAGACCACGGGTAGCAGTAGGACGTATCCCGAACGTGTCGCACGGGGAGGCGCGACACCTGGCCCGGCAGGAATCGACGGGGGTTCGGGGCCGCAGGTATCGGCCGCAGGGAAGACCGGACGGGGTACGCGGCGGGCGCACGGGCGGAGGAAGCAGGCGGGAAATCAGCCGCCGGAGGCGCGGATCGCCCGGTCCGCCTCGGCCAGCTGGTCGCGCTTGTGCGCGGCCAGCCGTTCGACCCGGTCGCCGCCGGCCTTCAGGATCTGCTTCTGGTAGGCGGCGTCGACGGCATACCAGACACCGACCACATTGGTGCGCCGCTTGCACTCCACGTCGGCCTTCGCCACGGCCTTCTCCCGCTCGGAGACGCGACTGCCGCTGAACTCCTTGTCGTTGATGGCCTGCCAGGGATCCCGGTAGTGGTGACCCTTCTCGCTCATGCACGCCGCCCATGAGCGGAACGCCCGCTTCACCCGTGCGTCCTTCGCCGCCTTCAGCACGCTGTCGCTGTTGATGCGCCGCACGGTCTCCGCTTCGCCGAACTGCCCCTTCCCGCCGAGGGAGCGCTGTGCCTCGCCCATGCAGCCTCCGTCCGGCACAGGTGCGCCCCGGTAGGTCAGGGGTTCGTGGCTACGTGCCTGGGCACTGCCGGGCGCCGGACCGGCCAGGACCGTCAGCTGGGCCTCGCTCAGCCGGGGCGGGGTCGGTGGCGCGGCCCTCATGGCGGCGGGAACGTGGTACCCGCTGGTACGCGCCAGTCGCGCGTCGGCGAGGCCGTAGCGTCGCTCGGTGCGCGAACGGATCACCGGCGCCCGCTTCCCGTCGGACGGCCGGTAGTCGATGCCGTAGCGTTTCATGCACGCTGCGGCCAGGAGGTGCTGCGCCCGGTTCAGCCGGGCCCACTCCGCGTCGCTGAACTGGTAGCGCTCCAGAGGCAGTCGAAGCTCCGCCGGATCGAGTACCGTCGGCGTCGTCTCGACGACGGGGCGCCGCGCGGCCCCGTCACCGTCCGCCGCGGATGCGGAGCAGCCGACAGCGCACGCCATCAGCACAGCAGCCGCGGCGAGCGTCCTCGCGGTCATAACCATCCCCCAACTCACGTGTCCCGTACTCGTCTGTGCGCTGCCCTCGCACCCCGCGAAGGCAGTGGACCTAGGGGCCCGTCCGATACGGACGAGCCCCTGCGGCCGCAAAGTGCGCTGATCACCCCCAGTTGAACGACGCGTTGTCGTTCCATGCCTTCACGAGGTTGATCCAGCTGTACGCCGGCACGTCGTCGCGGGGACCGCTGAAGTTCTCGTTGTAGTACACGTGGCCCAGCAGGCTCCAGCGGTTGTACGCCGACGCCGAGTTGTTCTTCACCCGCTCGCCCTTGCCGGAGCCCGCGGACAGGAAGACGTCGCTGCCGAAGTCACTGGTGGAGTAGAAGTAGTCGTGGAAGGAGCCGGTGAGGTTGCCGCCCCAGTACATGCACATCTCGTCCACCTCGCAGACGCCGTTGTGTCCCGCCGCCTGGGCGGAGCCAGACGTCGCGACGGTTCCGGCCAGGGTGGCCGCCACAACGGCTCCCGCCGCGGCGATCTTCTTGAAACGCACTGTCGTCTCCCCGTGATCGATGATGGTGCCTGGTCTGTCGAACCCCTCCAATGTCGTGCCGCCCCTCGGCACCGGGCGACCCGTTTCCCGTTGACCGTGCCGTTCCGGGCAGGGAAACCGGCTCTCACCAGTCCTTGTCGACGAGGCGGTCAACCCGATCGCGGCGCGGAGCCCGCTCGACCATCACAGGCGGGTGCTTGCGAGCCCCCTCACCGCCATCGACGGCGGCTCGTACGGGACCGCGAGCCGCTCGTGCGACCGAACCGGGGGCTTTCCGTGGTGGCTTGATTCGTTGAAGACGCTCGCGCTCGTCCGCCTCGCGCTGTCGCCCCTGCTGGAGCAGCTCCGGTCGACGGTCCGGGGCAGGGCGTCCAATTGCTCCTGGGTGGGTTCGGTGATCCGGACCCGAGGTGACCCCAGCGGAGTTGTTTCTACGGACCCTGGGTGCGTAGGCGCTGCCGCCGTGTCGGCCGACTCATCATCCGAAGTCGCCTTGCATTCAGGGGTGTTGGTCGGCTTCGGCGCGATACGGGCAGCCCAGCCGATGAACGCCTCGCTGGAGGCGATAGGCACACCCGTCGTCACGCATCGGATGGGTGTGACCGGGCGCGACACTTGGTTTTGGGCGCGGTAGTTGGCCACTGAGCGCGGTAGCCGGAGCGACAGCCGCCGGCTCCGACACCTCCGGCCKCCCGCGGCACGAGGGCGCCGAAATCGAGCCAAAGGGGCTCCCGCCCCTGGCGTCACCCTCGCCACGGACGATAATTGAACCGTCAACCAAATGGTCTGCCCGGTGATGGCCCCGGCGACCTGGCCATCCCTCGTGCTCGACCCACAGCAGAGGACAGAGGAGAACTCACATGAGCTTCCCGCTCGTGCGCAACCCTGGCGAAGGCACCCTCTACCCCTATTACGACACCGTCCAGGAGCAGGTCGTGTCGACCTCCGAGACGCAAGGAGTGGCCACCGTCCTGCGGCTGACCATGCGCCCGTCGGACGCGCCGCCCCTGCACAGCCACAGCCGGGAGGACGAAAGCTGGGTGATCCTGTCCGGCCGCGTCCGGTTCTGGGTCGGATCGGCCTCACTCGACGAGTGCGACGTCCATGACGCCGGGCCGGGCGCCTATGTCTTCGGCCCCCGCCTGGTCCCCCACACCTTCCAGCCGATCACCTCGACGGCCGAGGTGTTGCAGATCAACAACCCCGGGGCCGTCGAAGGCTACTTCCGGTCGATCGGCTCCGCCGACACGCGTCACGACACGGACCATGCCGATCTGCTGGCCCAGTACGGCATAACACTCCTGGACGGCCCACCGAAAGCCTGAGGCCGTTCTCACCCAGGCCACCCCCCGGGTCACCCATTGCGCTCAGCCACAACGGAGAGTTGTTGTGACTGTGCATTCAAGTTGGCGCTCGAACACCACAGTTGGCACCGTGAGCGTGATACCTGGCAGACACCCACGGCCGAGAGAGCGGGGGCGCGTGGCGCTGTGCTTCGAATCGGTGGTGGACTTCGGCGACGACATCGAAGCGGCCCGGGCGGCCGCGCGCAGTGCGCCATTGCCTTATACGCTTCAGGCCGGCGCCTTTCGGATCCCCCTGCATCGGCCGATGCTGTCGACTGCGGGACCGTCCGCGCTGGTCTCCATTGGGCCCAGCACCGACTGGAGCCAGGTGCGGCGCCCGATGGCTGTGACCGCCGCCCTCCCAGGAGAGCCCGCCCGTGCAGACGACCGCCCTCACTCCCTACGCTCACCTCCCACGAGCTCACCACGACCGCCACGTCCTGACCAGTACCGTCGACGTGTTCGGTGTCGCCCACTGGCTGCTCGCCGAACACACCCCGCAGCCCGGCGGCGCTGCCCGGGTCTTCGACGCCCTGGTCGTGTCCGTCCATCCGGACGGCGCCATCGGACTCACCGAGCTGCGCGCCGTCCGGGCCCGCCGGCCGCATCTGGACCACCTGCCCGACGGCGGATTCGTCGTTGCTGCGTCTCGCGCCCGTCGGTACGAGGACGGGAACCAGGTCCAGCTCTTCGACGGACTCGGCCAGGAGACCTCGTCCTTCTCCGTCGGAGACGCCATCAAGCACCTGCTCGTGGACGAGGCCGGCCTCATCTGGGTCGGGCACTTCGACGAGAATCCGTCCGGAATCCGCCGCTGGAGCCCCACAGGCCACCCCCTGTGGGTGTCCGACAGTGCCGACATCCCCGGTCTCTTCGACTGCTACGCCCTGAACGTGTCGGGCACCACCGCCTGGGCCTGCACCTACACGGACTTCCCGCTCGCCGAGATACGCCCCGACCGACGCGAACAGCCCGTGAGGGTCTGGACGAACCGGATACGGGGCGCCAAGGCAGTAGCTGTTCACGGAGATCAGGTGGCCTTTTACGGCGGCTACGGCGAGGAGCAGGACCGTCTCGCTCACGGCAGGCTCACCGATTCATCGGTCGAGCCAACGGACATCGGCCTGCTCACTCTCCCTGATGGCACCGCCCCGGGCCGCCGACGGGTCGTCGGCCGAGGAAGCAGGATCTATGTCCAGGCCGAGCCGTTCACCGCGTGGGGCATACTCGACCTCAGCAGCTGATACCCGGCACTGGCGGGGCGCATCAGCGAGGGCCAGATGGTCTTCGACCGGTTGACGGATCGGTTTCAGCTCGTGGTCCCCGTGCCGGCTCAGGGTGCGGCCGGATCCCGTCACGACGGCGTTGCCGGACGGTGGGCGGGATGGGACGAGGACCGTGTTGCGTCGTCCGGCTGCTCGTGGGGCCGCAGAGGCAGGACCAGGGTGAACACCGCACCGCCCTGTGCGGTGTTGGCCGCGGTCAGGGTGCCTGCGTGCAGGCGGGCGTTCTCCGCGGCGATGGCCAGACCCAGTCCGCTGCCCTCGCTGCGGGTGCGGGCCGCGTCGGCCTTGGTGAAGCGGTCGAAGACGTGCTCCACCAGGTCGGGGGGAATGCCGGGCCCGTCGTCCGCGACGGTGACGGTGAGGGTGTCGGCGTCCGTCCGCACACGCATCCGCACCCGGACGTCAGGCCCGCCGTGACGCAGGGCGTTGCCGACGAGGTTGGCCAGCACGATGTCGATG
>NZ_VDFC01000030.1:0-12036 GCF_008369065.1 Streptomyces apricus
GACCCGGGGCGGACCCGGGGCGGGCCCGGGAAGGGCCGGCACCGAACCCGTTCGCGGGTCCGGTGCCGGCCGGGTGCGTCGCGGGTCAGGCGGCGCGGACCGCCTGGTACGACGGGAGCCAGGCGCGCTCCTCCGGCGCGTCGACGGCCACCAGCGGCGACTCGTCGTCGAGGTATGTCTGCGGAGCCAGCTCGGGGGTCTCGATGAGGTCCACCAGCATGTGTCTTCAGTCCCTTCGGTCAGGTGCGGACAGGGCGTCCCCGGAAGGGGATCACCCTGCCGGGAACATCATCTTCCGGTACGCCGCGTCCCACACCGAGGGGAGCGATGTCCCGGATTCTGTCCCGCACACCGGCGCAAGAGCCGATGGGCTCATACCCGCGGCGACGCACCCGCGGCGTCACGCCAGGGGGTCGGGACCAGGGCGATAGCCGCATCCGAAGAACACGAACTCCCCTGGTTTGACCCGGACTTCCGTGCCGCTCCAGTAGTAGACGCCGTCCTGCTCGCCCTCGTAGGTGAAGGTCTTTCCCGCCTCGACGGTGAAGAACAGGTCCTCTGTCATGTCACCGAAGGACTCCCACTCCGGTTCCCATACGGGGTCGAACTGTTCCCCGGGCGCCCTGTCCGCGAACCAGCGCTGTTGCAGCTGGACACGCACGTCGTACGAGGAGGTGTTGCGGACCTTCGCCGAGTAGGTGGCCGAGGTGCGGTCGTCGGGATCCGGCTCCATCGCGGCCGTCACCTTCAGGGCGGAAGCGGTCGGGCAGTCCTCGTCCTGTTCCGTCGGTACCGGTTCGCTGTACACGTCGCCGGTCGCCGCCGCCATCTGGTCCGAGCAGTAGAAGGTGACCGCTTCCACGATGAACGCGGCCTGGTCGATCGGGTCCGTGAGCGCCACCTCGGCGACGTCCGGCACGTCGTTCATGTGGGTGCCGCCGGCCAGCGCGTCGCAGACGGACTCCGCGTCCCTGATGACGGCTTTGCGGAAGTCCACCACCTCGTACGCGCCCCCCATGGACGACATGGCGTCGTACTCCGTGGCGCTGGGCCAGGTGGTGAACTGGCCGACGTCACCGACGAACGCCACGTCCCTGGCCGCTTCGGAGCTGAACTCCGGGACGGCTATGTACGGGGGGCCGGAGGACGGATCCGTCTCGTCCTCGTCCTCGTCGGCCGAGGACTCGGCCGGTGCGTCCTCCTCCTGCTCCGCCGCACCGCGCGGCGTCGACGCCGTGGTCCGGGACCCCGCCGACACGGTTTCGTCGTCGCGTGCTGCCAGGACGACGGCAAGGGTGAGGAGTGCGAGGGTCGCCGCCGCGATGATCGCTGCGCGCCGCCGCTGACGGCGTACCTCGGGATCGGCCGTCGTGGCCTTTTCCTGCGCGTACTCCAGGTTCGGTACGGGAGTCGGCCGGTCGGTCGGCTTCGACGGCTCGTCGGTCATGCGCTGAGTTCCTCTGTCCGAGCACGGCCACGGCGTAGGGCTACGACGGCCGAATGCGATCATCTTATGAGGTTGTTCAGGTCGCACGCGTAACCGTCACAAACCCCCGGACGCCGCCGCCTTGCGGTGTTGCGCGGGCCCGGGGACAAACGCTCGGCCATCGTTCCGGTGTCGGTTCCCGGCGCTATGCTCGCCGGTGTTCGAGTGGTGGATGGGGCCGGTGGTGAGGACGCTGCCGGGAGGGGCGTGAGGCGGGCGTGATGTCCGGCAGTGATGATCAGCAGGCGGCACACACGGCACGGGGTGCCGGACGTCTGATCGCCGGTCGGTACCGGTTGGGCGAGCAGCTCGGCCGCGGCGGCATGGGAACGGTCTGGCGGGCCCACGACCAGCTGCTCGCACGGGATGTCGCGGCCAAGGAACTGCACGTCTTCGCCCAGGACGACGAGGACCACCGCGTGTGGCTGCGCCGGGCCGTGCGCGAGGCCAGGGTTGTCGCCCGCGTGCCGCATCCGCACGTGGTCGGGGTGCACGACCTGGTCGAGTACGAGGACCGGCTCTGGATCGTCATGGAGCTCGTCGACGGCCCTTCGCTCGCCCAGCTCATCGCCCAGGAAGGGCCGTTGGAGCCGACGCGGGTCGCCGCGCTCGGGGTGCAGCTGCTCGGCGCGCTGGACGCCGTGCACGCCGCCGGGGCCCTGCACCGCGACGTCAAACCGGCCAACGTCCTGCTGCGCCGCGACGGCAGCGCGGTCCTGACGGACTTCGGCATCGCCGTCCTGGACGACGGCGAGATGCTCACTAACTCCGGTGAATTCGCGGGCTCCGTCGAGTACATGGCGCCCGAACGCGTCAACGGCGGTACGGTCGGGCCCGCTTCGGACCTGTGGTCGCTGGCCGCGACCCTCGTCACCGCGGCCACCGGCTCCTCACCCTTCCGCCGGTCCGCGTACGCGGCCACGCTGCACGCGGTCGCGTACGAAGAGCCGCGGCTGCAGGCGGAGTTGGGGTCGTTGCTGCCGGTCGTCGAAGCGCTGCTGCGCAAGGCGCCCGAGGAGCGGCCCTCCATTCCCGACGCGACGACCGCCCTACGGCTCGCCGCCGAGGGGATCGCGGCGGATCCGCGGTCCCTGCCGTCGGCCACCGTCCGGGTGGCGGTGCCGGCCGCCGTGCCCTTCGCGGACACGGAGACCCGGACCCTGACCCGGCAGCACGTTCCGTGGGCGGACCCGGCGTCGGCGACCGCGCGGTACGACGCCAGGACCGCCTCCGAGCTGATGCGCCGGGACGCGAGACGGCGTGACAGGCGGATCGTGGGCTGGGCGGCGTCCGCGCTCGCCCTCCTCGTGGTGGGAACCGGCCTCGGCCTCTTCGTCGCCGGGGCCCCGCCCTTCGACGGCACCGCCGAGGCCGACGCGGTGGCTCCCGGGGACCGGGGGGAGGACCGGGAGAGCGAGCAGGCGGGCGCCGACCGGCCGTCCGCCACCCCGCTGAAGCCGACCTCGGCGCCCGCCGTCAACGACTCGGTGGTCCACGCGGGCGAGGGCTGGCAGCGGGTCACCGAGACGCCCATCCGGGCTGGTGACACGGTCACCGTGCGCTACACGTCGGGGCAGTGGACCGTCGACGACCCCGAGATGCCGCTGACCGGGCCCGACGGCTACGACGCCGAGACCGACAGGTCGCTGGCGTTCGCGGCGGAGAGCTGCAAGGTCGACGGCTCGGCCCCCTTCGGCGCGCTCCTCGGGCGCTTCACCGAGAGCGGGGAGGGCGAGGAGAGCAGGGTCGTCGGCAGGGAGTGGACCTTCGAGGCGGCGGCCGGCGGCACCCTCGAACTGCGCATCAACGACGGCGACGACAGCTGCCTGACGGACAACGCGGGAGACCTGAACGTCTCGGTGACCGTCACCGGCGAGGCGTAGATGAACGGCACCCCGGCCCCCTACCGGCTCGTACCGGGCGCGGCCGGCTCACCCGTGATCCTGCACGTGCCGCACTCCTCGCGCACCGTTCCCGCGGACGTGCGAGACGGGATCGTGCTCGACGACACGGCGCTGGAAGGGGAATTGGACCACATCACCGACGCGCACACCGCCCGGATCGCCGAGGAGGCGGCCACGCGATACGCCGCCCGGTCCGAGGCCACCGCGCGTCCCTGGCAGTTCGTCAACCAGCTGTCGCGCCTGGTCGTGGACCCCGAACGCTTCCCGGACGAGCGGGAGGAGATGCGGGCCGTCGGCATGGGAGCGGTCTACACCCGCACCACCCACGGGCAGCCGCTCCGGGCGGACGACCACCCTGAACAACAGCTCATCGAGCGCTACTTCCACCCCTACGCCGCCGCCATGACCGACGCCGTGACCGGACGACTGGCGGCCGCCGGGCGGGCCGTGATCATCGACGTGCACTCCTACCCGAGCGAGCGGCTCCCGTACGAACTCCACGGCGACGGCCCCCGCCCGCCGATCTGCCTCGGCAGCGACCCCTTCCACACCCCGCTCGCCCTGCTCGCCCAGGCCGAGAAGGCCTTCGCGGACTTCGGCGGCACGGCCGTCGACAGCCCCTTCGCCGGTACGTACGTCCCGCTGAAGCATTACGGCACCGACCGACGGGTCGACGCCCTGATGATCGAGATCCGCCGGGACGTCTACATGCAGGAACCGGGCGGACCGTCCGGGCCCGGCCTGGACGCTGTTGCGGAGGCACTCGCGAACCTGGTCGACATGGTCAGCAGAGCACAGAGCTAAGCCACTCCCGCCTCGACCTGGAGGACATGACACGCCCTCGTGCATGCGGAACGGCTGATCGCCACGCGGTGACGAATGCTCCGGAACCATCACCGGCATGTCGTGTGCTAGGCATGGTCCATGCCACTGCCGCACTTCGTTCTCAGCAGATCACAGCAGCACATGCTGGCCGAGGCGCTGCTGCGTCCTCTTTGGGATCCTGCGGGCGGGGAGGCTGCTGAAGCGGAACTCCTGGCAAGGGGACTGGACCCCGAAGAGATCCGGGCGGAAGCACCGGATCTCATCTTTCTGAAGCTCCTCGTCCGAGACGGGGGACTGCTGTCGGTGACCGGTCTCGGAGCAGCGGTTCACTACCGCACGGCTTTCGAAGCCGCCGAGGAGCGTCTGGCGGCGACGGTACGGCTGATGGAGTCGGCCGAGGGCGTCCCGCCCCGGCTGGCCCGTGCCGTGCGCCGGCTGGCGCACGGCAGCGTACGGTTCGACGAAGCGATCGAGGAGCTGGAGCACACCGACTGACCTGGGCTGTCCGGCCGTGGTCGTGGCCGTAGTCGTAGCCATTGTCACGTCTCATCCGGACCGCTCGCGAACAGTGTGTCCGGCGGGTGGTGCCTGGCCTTTCTGGCGCCGGCCGGAACGGGCAGGATCCGGGCTTCGGTCAGCTCCGCCCGAGTCACCGCATCCGCCGCCAGCACACCGGCCAGCAGCTCCCGCTGCGCGGAGGACAGGTCGGCCAACCGCCTCAGCACCGAAAGCAGCTCGATCAGTTCGCCCGTCCACTCATACGGCCAGCTCTCGACGTGGATGTCGTCCAGCGGGCTGGTTCTCTTGCTCGTGGGGGAAGCCTTGCGATAGCCGAACCACTTGCCGAGGACGTTCATCCCACCGACGTCGTACGCCCATACGGCCACGGGTACCGGGGCGAACGAGCCTTCGCCGATATACAGAGTCTGAGCCCCGGCGTCGTATCGCATCGTCTCCGGAACATCGTGGCCCACGTGGGTCAGGTACTGGACCTGCCGGGGGTCGCCTTGTGGGAAGAGGACGTCGTCGGCGGGTCGTCCGGCCGAAGGATCGGCACCGTGTCTGCCGTAGGTCGAGGCCCAGAGGACGTCGCGGCCCAGCTCGACACCTCTCCGCCAGAGCTCGCGGTCTCGGGTGAGGGGGAGACGTACACCCGGGGTCAGAAGCTCGTCGGTGAACTGCTCGGTGAAGGCCTCGTGTCCTGTGACGGCAAGCGTGTATGCGGCCAGATCCCCCACCGTGACCCGCTCCAGGCCGAGCACACGGGCGAGATGGGGGAGCAGGCCCGGTGGAGTGTTCGGGGATCCGTCGGGATGGAGCAGGGGCATGATGCGGCCGCCGCGGCCGTTGAAGTGGTGGGTGTCCGGCAGCAGATGTGTGGCGACGACAGCGGGACCGGAGTCGATCGCGTGGGACGACTGCTGGTTGAGGAAGATCTGGCCCGGCTGGAGGGAAGCCCATAGGTCGGGGCGGGGGCGGTCGAGGACTCGGTTGTCGGCGATTACGTACTGGCGATCCAAACTGCGCAGAGCGATGCGTACGAGCGACGGAGTGGTGATCTTCTCCTGTGCGAGGGGAAGCGGGTGCTCAGGCTGCCCGGGCAGGGAGTCGCTCCGGTCGGTCAGGCTCCGGTCTCTGGTTTCCTTGAACAGTCTGGCTTTCTCTGCCAGGTCGGTCTCCCTGATCATCCGCGCCCACCTGCGGCGGAGGATCCCGGCGGAGGGGGCGGTGACCCAGGAGCGGTTCGTCTTCGATCCGGGGCTGCCCCAGGGAAAGAGGTCCATGAGCTCGGGATGGTCCAGCCACCCCGAGCGGCTCGCCGGTGTGAAGGGGAGCACGCCCTCCTCATGCGTGTCCTGCCAACCGTCGTCGTCCAGGCTGATCTGCTCGATCTGTCTGAACTTGTCCGCCCGTCGTCCCGTCACAGACCGGTAGTGGACACGCGCCCGGTGCTGCGGACCGCGTTCGGTGTCGGCCTTGCGCATGAAGATGTGGATGGCCAGTGGCTGGGCCACTCCGGGGAAGACCCGGGTCGAGACGGGCGCACGCTGTCCCTCGGGTGAGAGATTGATGATCCAGCCCTCGTCGCAGGTGCGGCGCAGGTATTCGCGCATGCCGCGTCCGCCCGGACCGGTGGCCCATCCCGACGGAGTGATCAGACAGACCACTCCGTGCCGGTCCTCCGGATGGGCGTCGAAGACCTTCCAGGTGGCCCACCGCCAGAAGTACACGTACATGTTCTTGAGGACGTGCTCGTAGCGGCCGTTGCCCTCGTGCCGGAACGCGTCCAGCGGAGGATCGTCCTGGCCGGGTACGCGCTTCTCCACCCAGCCCCCGCGGCCCTCCGCCTTGTCGTCGTACGGAGGATTGGTGACGACGGCGGTGACCGGGACGTTCGCCTTGATGCGGTTGGCGCGTTTGCGGAAGGTGGAGAGAACGCCGTAGGTGGACGCCAGGTACTCCTCCTCCACGTACGGGTTCTCAAGGGCGTCCACCACGAGCAGGTTCAGGCCTTCTTGCGGCAGACGGGCCTTGTAGCGCTTGAGCAGGTCGGAGGCGCGCAGCTCGGCGACCGCGAAGGAACCCATCTGCAGTTCGAAGCCGAACAGACGGGAGGCCAGACGCGATATGGCGTCGCGCGCCATGGCGGGGCCGTGCCGGGCGACGACTTGTTCGGCGACTCTTTCGATGACGGTGTGCAGGAAGGTGCCGGTGCCCATGGCGGGATCGATGATCTGCACCTCGTCCGCTCCGAAACCGGCCTCCTGGCCGAGACGGGTTCGCAGGACGTCCTCGGTGAGACGCACCATTTCTTCGACGATCTCATGGGGCGTGTAGTACGAGCCGCTCTGCTGGCGCAGGACCGGGTCGTAGACCGTGAGGAAGTGCTCGTACAGGTGGAGGTAGGCGTCGCGGTTGCCGTAGCGGATGGCGGGCCAGTCCACCTTCTGGATGGTGCTGATCAACAGATCAAGGGTGACGGTGAAGCGCTCGTTGACATTGTCCGTGAGCAACTGGAGCGCTTTGCCCATCAGGGCGTGATCGGCGTCGAGACGACGGCCGATCTCGTGGAATGCTCCGGGCGCCAGGTCGATGTCCTCGGTACGCGCCAGGAGCAGGGCGAAGGTGACGGTCTGGGCGTAGCCGTCGGCGAACGTGGCGTCGTCGGCGGAGGGGAACAGCAATCGCCGCCAGTCGTTCTTGAGGCCGGTGAAAGGGCGGGCCCGCATGTCGTCGTCGGACGCGGTGGATCTGGCCTCGAACGCCAGTTGCTCCATGACCGAGCCACGCAGCAGCCGGCACAGGGGAGCGATGTGCTGGACAAGGCGCGAAACCTGCGTGAGGGGTGGAGGTTTCCACAGCAGGAACTGCTTCAGCAGGGCGTCGAAAGCGGCGGGATCCACGGGCGCGAGCCGGTGTCCGGCGTCGGCCAGGGAGCCCTGGAAGAGAACGGGATCGCCGAGTTGCTCACCGTCCCGGAAGAGACGCCACTCGGTCCCGTTCGAATAAAGGAGGTTGGGCAGGTCCCGGAGCTTTTCCCATTGCTCGCGGTTCGCCTTGCCGAAGCTCTCGGGGTCCACCGACAAGCCGGGCTTCTTCAACTCGATGTAGCCGGTGAGCCGGCCGTTCGCGCGAACGGCGTAGTCGGGACGGACACCGAGATCGGGTATGCGGAATTCGTCGTGCCAGGTCACTTCGGGCTGTCGGTGGTGCTCGCCGACGGTCCGGAGGAGCACCTCCAGCGGGCTGCGAATGTTTGATTCCTGGCCGCCGCCGCCCGACAGTTTCTGGCGGCACTGACGACCGAAGACCGACACGGCGGTCCGCAGCCAGCCGTACTCGTCCTCTGGCATGTTTCTCCCGGATGAGAACTGCCCGGACATTCCACGCCAGGGCATGCCGAACGCAAGTCGAACTGTCAAATGCCGAACTGCTTGCAAATGGTGACGGCTTGTCACGCACTTGTCCATGCCGCCTACATGGGACAGATGCCAAGAAGGCACAGGAGCGGCCCCGCGCAGCGGCACGGAAGGGCGGTGTTCTCCTCGTTCCGGCGCACCGCCGCAGACGCGGAAAATGCAGTGCCCCACTCACCCCGCCGCTCCTACACTCGCCACACGACGCATGCCGCGTACCACTACGGCGTGCGCCGTGAGGTGTTGTGAAGTGAAGCGTCCAGGACCATTGAGGGGAGACCGGCCGTGCGGTACCGCATCGCTGTTGTCGTTCCCCTGGCGCGGTACGAGGTGATCCTCGTGTCTTCGTGGCGCCGGTGCGTGCTGCGCGGCCCGTACCGGATGCCCGTGTCGAATCTCTGACCTGCGCCCTTTTCTGCGCAGGTCCACAGGCCGTCTGTCGTCTGTCGCCCCACACGGGAATCGCGCCGACCCCCTCCGGATCCCTGATCAGCTCCGATCAGTTCTGAAAGGCCCTGGGCCGTGCGTACCGAACTCCACCTCCAGCAGCACCACCACGACAACCGCGCCGTGCGCAACCTCGGCATCCTCGCCCACGTCGACGCGGGCAAGACCACCGTCACCGAGCGGATCCTCTACGCCACCGGGACCACCCACAAGCGCGGCGAGGTCCATGACGGCACGACCGTCACCGACTTCGACCCGCAGGAGCGCGACCGCGGGATCACCATCTTCGCCGCCGCCGTCACCTGCGACTGGGACGGGCACCGGATCAACCTGATCGACACCCCGGGGCACGTCGACTTCTCCGACGAGGTCGTACGGTCGCTGCGCGTGCTCGACGGCGCCGTCGCGGTGTTCGACGCCGTCGCGGGGGTCGAACCGCAGAGCGAGTCCGTGTGGCGGCAGGCCGACCGGTTCGGCGTGCCGCGGATCGCCTTCGTCAACAAGCTGGACCGGGCCGGGGCCGACCTCGACTCGGCGGTCGCCTCGATCCGGGAGCGGCTGCACCCGGCGCCGCTGGTCGTGCAGCTGCCCATCGGGTCGGAGGACCGCTTCGAGGGGGTCGTGGACCTGCTGCGCATGCGGGCGTGGGTCTGGGCCGACGGGCGGGACGGAACCGGAGGGGCAGTCGAAGGGCCCGTGCCCGAGGCGCTGCGCGCCGAGGCCGAGCGGCGGCGACGGGTGCTGGAGGAGGCCGTCGCGGAGCTGCACCCCGGCGCGCTGGAGGAGTTCTGCACCCGCTCCACCGTCTCGGCGGACACGCTCGCCGGCGCGCTGCGCGACCTGACCCGTACCGGTGACGGTGTGGTCGTGCTGTGCGGCTCCGCCTACCGCAACCGGGGGATCGAACCGCTGCTCGACGCCGTGGTGGCGTACCTGCCCTCGCCGCTGGACGTGCCCGCCGTACGCGGCACGCTCGACGGTGCCCAGCAGGAGCGGGCCGCCGATCCTGCGGCGCCCTTCGCCGCCCTCGCGTTCAAGGTGAACGCGACCGCCACCGGACGGCTGACCTACCTGCGGGTGTACTCGGGAACGATCCGGAAGGGAGAGGCCGTGTGGGACGCGGGCGCGGGACGCACCGAGCGCGTCGGACGGATCCTGCGGGTCCGCGCCGACCGGCACGCCCAGGTGGAGCTGGCGGTGGCCGGGGACATCGTCGCCGTGGTCGGGCTGAAGTCCGCCCGCGCGGGATCGACCCTGTGCGCGCCCGGGGCCCCACTGGTCCTGGAACCGCCCGCCACGGCCGACCCCGTCGTCTCCGTCGCGGTCGAGGCCGGCGCGAACGCGGACACGGACCGGCTGGTGACGGCGTTGGCCCGGCTCGTCGAGGAGGACCCGTCGCTGGTCGTCCGCACCGACGGCGAGACCGGTCAGACCGTGCTGTCGGGCCTGGGCGAACTGCACCTGGAGGTGGCCGTGGAGAAGATCCGCCGCGCGCAGGGCCTGGACGTGCGGGTCGGGCGGCCGCGGGTCGCGTACCGGGAGACCGTCGTACGCGGAGTCGCCGGGCTCGTCCACCGGCACGTCAAACAGGACGGCGGGGCCGGGCAGTTCGCCCAGGTCGTGCTCGACGTGGAACCGCTGGAGGTGACGGATGGAGATGTCGGCGACCAGATCGGTGGCAGCGCGACGGGGTTCGAGTTCCGCTCGGCCGTCGTCGGCGGCCGGGTGCCGCAGGAGTACGTGCGGGCCGTCGAGGCCGGCTGCCGGGACGCGCTCGGCGAAGGGCCGCTCGGCGGTCATCCCGTGACCGGGCTGCGGGTCGTCCTGCGGGACGGGGCGACCCATGTGAAGGACTCCTCGGAGACGGCGTTCCGCACGGCCGGGCGGAACGCTCTGCGGGAAGCCCTGCGCGCGAGTGCGATGGCCCTGCTGGAACCGGTGGTCGAGGTGACGGTCACCGCTCCCGAGGAGGCGGTGGGCGCGGTCCTCGGCGACCTCGCCGCACGGCGGGGACGGGTCACCGGCTCCACCGCGCGGGCGGGTGCGGCGGTGGTGACCGCGACCGTTCCGCTGGCCGAACTGTTCGGGTACGCGACGCGGTTGCGGAGCCGGACGCAGGGCCGGGGGGTCTTCACCACCCGGCCCATGGGGTACGCGCCCGCGCTGGCCCAGTAGTCGGCCTGGGGGTGAGGGGCCGGGAGCGCTGAGGTGCCGGGGCGCCGAGCGGCCAGGAGTGCCTGGCGGCCGGCGGTGCCGAGGGGTGGCCCCGCCTTTCTCCGGGCGGGGCCACCCTGTGCGGCCCGGCACCCTGTGCGGCCCGGTGTCCTCGCACCCCGGCACCCTCGCGCCCCGGCGCCAGGCGCTCCGCGTCCGGCGCCGGGGACCTCGTGGCTCAGGTCGCCGGGAACCTCGCGGCTCAGGTCAGGGCTTCGCGGGCGTACGCGGCCACCGGCTCCGGCCGCTTCAGCAGGGCCCGGTGGTGTCGCACCATGAGCGCGTTCTCGTCCGGCGTGGGCGCCAGGGCGCGCAGGAACGCCAGCACCTCCGAGGGGTCCGCGCCCCCGTCCGTACCGTCCTCGCCGTCCTCACCGTCCTTGCGCAGGAGTCCGAGGAGGTGGTCGACCAGCGCGGTGCGTGCGGGGGCGACCCCGGCGTGTTCGGCCGGGGTGAGGGCCAGCGCCGTCAGCACGGGCAGCGCGTGCGCCGCCCGGGGCGGGGCGCCGGCCATGTCCGTGAACAGGTTCCGGACCAGTTCGGCACGGTCGGCGGCCCCCTCGGCGGCGAGCGTGAGCAGCGCCCCCAGCAGCCACCCCGGCCGGCCGAGGACCAGGCGGCCCGGCCGGGCCACGGCCAGGGGGAGGAGTACCGGGGTGAACGCGTCGGCGCGCAGCCGGGCCGGCAGGTCGGCGCCCGGCACACCACCGAGCATCCCCGCGGGCCGCGCCCGGCCCTTGGCGCGGTTGAAGAGCCAGGCCAGGACGAACTCGTGCGAGGCCGGCACCGGGCAGCCGGTGTCGTGGACCAGGTGCTCGGTGACCGTGTACACCGTGTCCGAGGCGGTCGCCCGCGCGCCCAGCCGCGCGGCCAACTCGGCGCGCCAGGACGGGGGATACAGGCGGAGCACGTCCACCGTCCAGGTGCCMGGCGCGAAGTACCGGTGCCGCAGGAGCCAGGCCGCCGCGGCGGCCGGGGTGACCTGACAGCCCAGCTCGGCGGCGGACAGGGCGACCTTCCGCGAGGGGGCGGCCCCGCGCCAGTCGTCGACCGACCGGCGGTACCCGAGCAGGCCGGCCTGGGCCAGGACACGTTCGCGCGGGGTCAGCCCGCCCAGTTCGCGGACCACCCCGGCGAGGTCGCAGGCCCGTACGAGGTCGATCAGCTTCGTCGTGCCGCCTCCGTCGTCCGGGCTCGGGGTCGTCGACGGCGGCGGCGTCCGTACGGGCGGGGAGGGTAAGTA
>NZ_VDFC01000030.1:12136-36727 GCF_008369065.1 Streptomyces apricus
GGGTAAGTAGGCCTGGGGCGGAGTGAGTTGGGTCACGCGGACACGTTAGGCCGGGCGTCGGCAGGGGTGAAGGAAACGTTCAAGTGGCAACCAGTGGGTGGCCTGGGACGACGGGGATCCGCGTCGCCCGGCCCGGTCCGCAAGGCGCCGCGACTGACGGGCCGCCGCTGACGGACCGCCCTCGCCGTGCCGGCCGTCTCCTGCACGGGCGCGTACGGGCGAGCCGGCACCAGACCGGACCAGGGGTCCGGCACCGGCGCGCTCCCGGACCGGCCGCAGGACGGACCGGGTACCACCTGCCTGATCGCGGACTCCGGCGCCGACCCGCGCAAGGGCTGCCGGACCCTCGACGGCACCGAGGCACCGGCCTTCGTGCGGCAGCGCAAGCAGGGGGCGCGGGGCTCGCCACCTCCGGACCTCCGAGGGCGGTGCCTCGAAGTGGGGCGCGAAGCGGGCCCGGACCCGCTTCGCGCAACTACGGTACGACCGTCCGGTGACGCCACCCCCCCCCGGGGAGTGGTGACGGTCAGACCGGCTGCGGGGAGGGGGCCGGCCCCGGAACGGCGGCCGCGGTCCGGAGAGCGTGCGGGTACTCGGCCGGCCGGTTCTGGAAGGAGAGGATCTTGGGGTTCAGGACGACTCCGTCGCGGATCTCGACGGCCTTCCTGACCGTCGCGTCACCGTCCCAGGACGCGGGGCCGCTCATGACCTTGCGCAGGTACGGCAGGAGCGCCTCACTGATCTCCCACGTCGCCGAGTTCCACAGGTACGACGGGCTGTGGTCCACCCCGTAGTAATGGCAGCCGTTGCCCACCGTGGGCATCGGGTCCCCGAAGGTGGTCGGGCGGGCCCAGGCGAAGCCCATTCCCTCGTCGCAGGAGACGTCGACGAAGAAGGTTCCCGGCCGGAACAGGGCGAGCTCCTCGTCGGTGACGAACGTCAGGGGCGCGTCGGTGTCCTGCCGTATGCAGTTGACGACGATGTCGAACCCGGCCAGGTACTCCGCGAGCGGCATGGTTCCCGACCCCGTGAGCGCCTCCAGACGGGACGGATCGTCCGCCCGCTCCGCGAAGTGGTTCATCACGACCGACGGCATCGGGGATGCCACCGCTGCGGCGGCCCGCTGGGTCAGCACCGTGACGTCGGAGACACCCATGGCGCCGAGGCCGGTGACGGCCCCGCGTGCCGTGGCGCCGAAACTGATGACGACAGCGCGCATCCGACGGCCGTAGCTGCCGGTCAGTCCGCCGAGCTGCAGGGCCTGCAACACGGAGGAGTAGCCGGCGAGTTCGTTGTTCTTGTGGAACACGTGAACGCTGAAGGCGCCCGTGGAGGTCCAGTGGTTCATGGCTTCCCAGGCGATGAGGGTCAGCCGCCGGTCGATCCCGAGCTGGGTCATCCGCTCGTCCTGCACGCAGTGCGGCCAGCCCCACAGCACCTGGCCTTCGCGCAGGTGGGCGACGTCCTCGTGCGTCGGCTTGGGCAGCAGCAGCACATCGCACTCGGCCAGGAGCCGTTCGCGGGGGCGCAGTCCGGCCACCAGCGGACGCAGTGCGTCGTCACCGACGCCGAAGCGGTCGCCGTAGCCCTCCTCCAGGAACATCTTCGCGCGTACGTCGGGTGCGATCCGGTCGAGGTGACCGGGATGCAGCGGCAGCCGGAACTCGTTCTCCTTGAGGGAGGAGGCAAGTACTCCGAGACTCAGCAGACTCATGCGCGTCCTTCTATCTCGTTCATGTATTTGGTTGTCGTGGTGCGTGGTGCGTGGTGCGTGGTGAGCCGTGCGTGGGCTCAGTGGCGGTCACCGCGGTGACCGCGCACGCGCTCCTCCAGCGGGAGGGGCGTCTCGTCGAGGCCGTCGACCGATCCGCAGGCCATGCGCGCGCACGTCCCGTGACAGGCGAGCAGCTGGGCGCCGGCATGGTGGGAGACCACGACGGCGGTGGGACCGGCGGCCTTGCGGTAGTCGGTGCCGCACATCAGGCAGGCCAGTCCCGCCAGCATCTCGGCACTCGGTTCGCTCCGTTCCCGGCGGTGTCCGGAGATGGCGTCCTGTGAATACATGTGTCCCGTGTCCTCCGTGGTCGGGTGGGGCCGGTCCGTCGGCATCAGGCGCGGAAGAGGGCGCGGGAGGCGGTGGGAAGGGAGGAGCCAGGAGACATCGGGCGGCTCATTTCCGGCCGCGTCCGACGTCTGCCGGCCCTGGCCGCTCTCTGCCGTTCTCCGGGAGCGACGCCGCGACGGATGGCGGCGTACGGGGTGCGCCCGGTGACGCAACCGTACTCCCTCCCGCTCCCGGCTCCGGCCTCCGGGAGCAGGTGGGAACTTGTCCGGCACACCGGACGTTGTGGACAGTGGTTGTGGTTGAAGTTTGCGAACGTGAAAGCGCCCGCGGAGTTCCGACAGCGGGCGCTGTGCCGTTTCCGGGGGTTCTCTTCGACGGCAGGCGACCGGCAGCCCGGAGCCGCGCGAACGCGCGCCCTCCGATCAGCCCGCCCTCTCGAAGACATCTTGAAGGCATCCCGAAGGAGACGTCCCATGGCTCGTGGAACAGTGAAGTGGTTCAACGCGGAGAAGGGGTTCGGCTTCATCGTCCCCGACGAGGGCGGCGCCGACGTCTTCGTCCACCAATCGGCCATCGACAGCGAGGGTTTCCGCTCGCTGGAGGAGGACCAGAAGGTGGAGTTCACCGCCGGTCAGGGCCCCAAGGGCCCGCAGGCCGAGCAGGTCCGCGCACTCTGAGGCCGCACCCCTCCCGCGGCGGGTTCGTGCGCGCGAATCCGCCCCGGGGTGTCCACGGCGCCCGGCGCCCGTCCTGTCGCCGGCGCGCACGCACCCCTGGAGGAAACACGTGACCACTGAAGCCGTCGACACCCCTGCCACCGTCGCGGCGGGCTCCGCCCGCGCGACGGATCCCGCGCCCGCCCGCCGCGGCAGCGACTACGCCGCGCTCTCCCGCGAGGTGAGGCAGAGCGGGCTGCTCAGGCGCCGTCCGGTCTACTACTCGGTCAAGATCGGTACGAACCTGCTCCTGCTGGCCGCCGGATGGACCGCGTTCGCCCTGATCGGGGAGTCGTGGTGGCAGCTGGTGACCGCCGCGTTCCTCGCGGTGATGTTCACCCAGACCGCCTTCATCGGGCACGACGCCGGCCACCACCAGATCGCCGCCTCCAAGCGGGTCAACAACGTGCTCGGCCGCGTCCACGCCGACCTGCTGGTCGGGCTCAGCTACGGCTGGTGGATCGACAAGCACACTCGGCACCACTCCCACCCCAACCACGTCGACCGCGACCCCGACATCGCCGACGGCGCGATCGCGTTCACCGAGGACCAGGCCCGCGTCCGCCGGGGAGCGTACGCCTGGCTGGGCCGCCACCAGGCCTGGCTGTTCTTCCCCATGCTGCTGCTGGAGGGACTCGCCCTGCACGTCGCCGGAGTACGGGCGACGATCGACGGCACCGGCAGGCGCACCGGGCGAGCCACCATGCTGGCCGAGGCCGCCATGCTGACGACGCACCTCGCCGGTTACACGGCCGCTCTGTTCCTGGTCCTGACACCCCTGCAGGCGGTGGCCTTCCTCCTCGTGCACCAAGGGCTCTTCGGCCTGTACATGGGGTGCTCGTTCGCCCCCAACCACAAGGGCATGGCCCTGTTCGGCAAGGACGACAAGGTCGACTTCCTGCGCCGGCAGGTCCTGACGTCACGCAACATCCGCGGCCACCGGCTCACCGACCTGGCGCTCGGCGGGCTGAACTACCAGATCGAGCACCACCTGTTCCCGTCCATGCCGCGGCCCGGCCTGCGCCACGCCCAGGAAATCGTCCGCGCCTTCTGCGCCCGGCACGGCATCGCGTACCACGAGACGACCCTCCTGGACTCGTACGCCCAGGTGCTGAAACACCTCCACACCGTCGGCGGACCGCTCCGTCTGCGTCCCGAGCTGGAGTACTGACCCCTGCGCGGTTCACCGGCGGCCGCGTGGGACCACCAGCCCGCAGTCGTACGCCAGGATGACCGCCTGCACCCTGTCGCGCAGCCCGTACTTCTCCAGGATGTGCGCGATGTGGGTCTTGACCGTCGTCTCGCCCACGCCCAGTTCGAGCGCGATCTCGGCGTTGGACAGCCCGCGGCTCAGGGCGCGCAGGACGTCGACCTCGCGGCCGGTGAGGGCGCCGAGGCGGGACGGCACGTCCGGGGCCGCGGGCGCGCCGAGGTGGGCGAAGCGGTCGAGCAGGCTGTGGGTGACGCGCGGCGAGAGCACGGAGTCGCCGGCGGCCACCGTGCGGATGGCGTCGACGAGCGAGTCGGCGGGGCCGTCCTTGACGAGGAAGGCGCTGGCCCCCGCGCGCAGGGCGTCCACCACGTGGGCGTCCAGGTCGAAGGTGGTCAGGATGACGACGCGGCTCGGCAGGCCCTCCGCCACGATGCGGCGCGTGGCCTCGACACCGTCCATGTGCGGCATCCGGATGTCCATCAGGACGATGTCCGGGCACAGGGACCGGGCACGCTCGACGGCCCCGGCGCCGTCCGGCGCCTCGCCCACGACCTCGATGTCCGGTTCTGCTTCGAGGATGAGCCGGAATCCCGTCCGGATCATGGGCTGGTCATCGACCAGCAGGACGCGGATGGCGTGCATGCGGGGGGTGCCCTTCGTGGCGTAGGTGGTGGTCGAGGTCGGGGCGGAGGTCATGGCCCCGGTGCGCCGGGTCGTCGTGCGCCGGGTCGTCCTGTACGGGGTCGTCCTGTACTGGGTCGTCGTGCGGGGCGGCGGGAAGGCCCGGCAGCGGCACCACCGCGTGGACGCAGTAGCCGCCGCCCGGCCGCGGGCCGGTGGACAGGGAACCGCCCACGGCGGCGACGCGTTCGCGCATGCCGACCAGGCCGTGACCGCCGCCGTCGGCGAGGGCGGGCGGCCGCGGTGACGGCTCCTCGTCCGCCCGGGGGCCGTCGTCGCAGACCCGGACGACGAGCCGCCGGTGCCCCGGCTCCCAGGCCAGCGTGAGATCGGTGCGGGTGTGGCCGGCGTGCTTGAGCGTGTTGGTGAGGGCCTCCTGCACGACGCGGTAGACGGTCAGGTGGGAGCCGGCCGGCAGTTCGGCGGGCGTCCCGGTCGTCGTGAAGTCGACGGTGAGGCCCGTCGCGCGCACCGAGTCCACCAGCGCGGGAACGGCCTCGACGGTGGGCTGCGGAGGTTCCCTGTTCGGGTCGGTGTCCGTCTCGTCCGCCGTGCGCAGGACGTCGAGCAGCCTGCGCAGTTCGGTGACGGTGGCCCGGCCGGTCTCCTCGATGGTGCCGTGCAGCTCGTGGGCCTTGGCGCCGTCGCGGTCCTGGACCCGGTCGGCGGCGATCGTCTGGACGACCATGAGGCTGACATTGTGGGCGACGATGTCGTGCAGTTCGCGGGCGATCCTGGCCCGCTCCTCCATGACGGCGGCCCGGGCGTTGGCCTCCTGCGCGCGTTCCAGCGCCGCGGCCCGCTCCAGGGCCTGGTCGCGGATGGCGGCGCGCGCCCGGGTGAGCCGGCCGAGCGCCCACGCCGCGACCAGCAGGACGACGTCCGCCAGCAGCGCGGTGACACGGTGGCCGGCCGGGGCGAGGAGCGCCTCGGTGGCGGCCGTGACCGGGATGACCGCGGCCGCGACCACGGTGGCCGTCCTGGGCGTGCCCCGCAGGGCGGTCAGCAGGACGGCCGTGGCCACGGCGAGGTGGACGGGCCCGATGGAGGTGCCCTGCGGACCCGACAGGTGCGGGACGTAGTCCCGGGCCTGGAGCACGGCCACCGCCGCCGCCATGACCAGCAGGACCGGCAGCGGGAACCGCCGGTGGACGGCCAGCGGTACCGCGGACAGCAGGGCGAGCACGACGAACAGGACGTCCGGGGTGCGCAGCGCGGGCGCGTCGGGCGGCATCGGCCCGAGCGGGGCGAACGCCCCCACCGTGAACAGCAGGGCCAGACCCGCGTCGGTGACGGTCCGGGGCACCCGCCGTCCCGCGAACGAGTCCATCACATCCATGGCCCCACGGTAGACGGGCCGCCGCGGCCGCCCCTCTGGCCTGGGGAGGAACGCCCGCCGCCGGTCTCCTCCGTCGAGGCATCCTCCGCAGGGAGGAGGGACGGGGCGGAAGCGGAGACGGGGCACGGGCGGAGACCGGGACGGGTACGGGGACGGGTACGGGGACGGAGCGGAGGGCCGCCGGTCAGCGCGTGACGCGTACGCCGTCGAGAGCGATGGACAGGACCCGCTCGCGCTGCGCGTCGTCGTCGAACGTCGTCCCGGTGACGCCCGCGACCATCCGCAGCAGGTCGACGAAGTCCATGTCGGTGCGTGCCTCGCCGGCCCGCTGCGCCCGCTCGAACAGCGGGGTGCCGGCCGCGTACATCGAGTCGCGGCAGGCGGCGAAGATCTCCGACTCGCCGTCGAGCGCCTCCCGCACGGCCCGCTTGGTCGTCATGTAGCCGGCGAAGCGGCCCAGCCACGTGGTCAGCGCCTCCCACGGTGCGAGGCCGGCGACCTCGTCGGCGGCCCGGCACAGGGCCGCGACCTCGTCCGCGTAGAGGCTCTCGAAGAGGTGCCTGCGGGTGGGGAAGTTGCGGTACAGCGTGCCGATGCCGACGCCCGCCCGGCGGGCGATGTCCTCCAGGGACGCCTCCGCGCCCTGCTCCGCGAAGGCCTCGCGCGCCGCGGCGAGCAGCGCGTCGTAGTTGCGCGCCGCGTCCTTTCGGTGCGGTCGCCGGGTCGCGACGATCTCGCTGACGGGGAACGACCGGTCGGTCACTGCTGCCTCCCGGAGGCGGTACGAGGTTGAAGCGGAGGTAGGCCTCCGCTACAGTGGAGGGGTACCTCCACTTTAGCAGTGCGGGGGTGCGTCCACCGGGGACGCGTGCGGCCGCACGCGCCGTCGCGGCGACGCCGCCCCGCCTCCGTACGGCCCGTATCGACCGTGCGGGTCCTACGCCGGGCGCACCGCCCGGCTCCCCGACACTCCTGACACTCCCTGACACCTTCCGCGACCTCCCTCGCTCCCGCCGGCCGCTCCCGGCCGTGCCCGAACGGGGGACCCCGCCCCCACGGCCGCCGCCGTGCCCTGTCCGCGTGCCGCTCCGGCACGCGCAGGACCCGTACGCCCGTGGGCCGGGGCTCCGGCCGCCATCAGTTCGGAGAGGCTTCTCCATGCCCCGCAAGTCCACCCGCCTCACCTTCGCGGTCCTCGCGACCGGTGCGGGCGTCTTCTCCATGCTCCAGTCGCTGATCGCGCCGGCCCTGCCGACCGTCCAGCACGAACTGCACACCTCGCAGTCCACCGCGACCTGGGTGATGACCGCCTACCTGCTGTCCGCCTCGGTCTTCACCCCGATCCTCGGCCGGGTCGGTGACCTGATCGGCAAGAAGCGCACCCTGGTCGCGGTCCTGGTGACCGTGCTGGTGGGCTGTCTGATCGCGGCGCTCGCCCCGACCATCGGCGTACTGATCCTCGCCCGCGTCGTGCAGGGCGCGGGCGGCGCGCTGTTCCCGCTGTCGTTCGGCATCATCCGGGACGAGTTCGACGCGGCCCGGGTGAGCCCCAGCATCAGCAACCTGTCCGCCGTCATCGCGGCCGGCGGCGGTGTCGGCATCGTCGCGGCCGGACCCATCGTGAGCGCGCTCGACTACCGGTGGCTGTTCTGGCTGCCCGTCGGCGTCGTCGCGGTCACCACGCTGATCGCCCTGCGCTACGTCCCCGAGTCGCCCCGGCGCGCTGAGGGCAGCGTGAACTGGCTCGGCGCGGTCCTGCTGTCGGCGTGGCTGGTCGCCCTGCTCCTGCCGCTCAGCCAGGCGACCCGGTGGGGCTGGGGCTCGGCACGGGTGGTCGGCCTGTTCGCCGCGGCCGTCGTCCTCTTCGTCCTGTGGCTGCTCGCCGAGGCGCGCTCCCGCTCGCCGCTGATCGACCTGAAGGTCATGCGGCTGCCCGCCGTGTGGACCACCAACGCCGCCGCGCTGCTGTTCGGCGCGGGCATGTACTCGATCTGGTCCTTCCTGCCCGCCTTCGTCCAGACGCCCCGCTCCGCCGGGTACGGGTTCGGCGCGAGCGTGACCGCCTCCGGGCTGCTCATGCTGCCGATGCTGGTCGCGATGTTCCTCTCGGGCGTCCTCAGCGGCCGGCTGGAGCCCGTCGTCGGCGCGAAGCGGCTGCTCACGACCGGCGCCGCGCTCGGTGCGGTCGCCTGCGGGTTCCTCGCCCTGTGGCACGACGAACAGTGGCAGGTCGCCTTCGTGTCCGGGGTGTTCGGCCTCGGCATCGGCCTGGCGTTCGCCTCGATGGCCAACCTGATCGTGGGCAGCGTCCCGCCCGAGCAGACCGGCGCGGCGACCGGCATGAACGCCAACATCCGCACCATCGGCGGCTCCATCGGCGCCGCGGTGACCAGTGTCCTGGTGACGGGGCACCTGCAGTCCTCGGGCCTGCCCGAAGCCGCGGGCTACACGCACGGATTCACGCTGCTGGCCCTGCTGTGCCTGGCCGCGGCACTGGCGGCGCTGCTCGTCCCGGTGCGGCACGTGCGCGGGATGACGGGCGTGCCGCGGGCCACCGGTGACGACGACGGCGACCCGGCGCACCAGGACCCGCGGACCGCGCCGCTCGCCCCCGGCGTACGGGGCTGACGTGTCCGGCGTCCGGGGACCGCTACCGCTACCGCTCGTCGGCCGGCCGATGGTCCCCGGAGCCGGAGCCGGAGCCGGAGCCGGAGCCGGAGCCGGAGCCGGAGCCGGAGCCGGAGCCGGAGCCGGAGCCGGAGCCCGGGCCCGGGCGGTCCGGGGCGGCGTGGTCCGGGGCCGTGTCGGAAGCCGTCAAGCTGCCCAGTATCGCGAGCAGTTCGGCGTCCCGGCTGCCCGGCGCGGCGTGGAAGACCTTGAGGGTGAGGCCGTCCGCGCCGACGATGCCCAGCTTGGTGGCCTGCAGCTCGAAGTCGCCGACCTTCGGATGGCGCAGCCGCAGGATCCGGGACTGCTTGGGGTGCACCTCGTGCCGCCCCCACAGCCGCCGGAAGTGGTCGCTGCGTACGGACAGCTCACCCACCAGCTCCACCAGCCGGGGGTCGTCGACGTCGGGCCCGACGTTGGCCCGCAGGGCGGCGATCCCCGCCTCGGTCAGCTCCTTCCAGTCCCGGCGCAGCTCCCGCTCCGCCTCGTCCAGCAGGACGGCCCGCAGGATGTTGGAACCGGGGGCGTGGTTCGGGGACAGCGCCCTGGCCAGGGCGTTGGAGGCGAGCACGTCGGTGAACCTGTCCTCGACGTAGGCCGGGTTGTCCGGCCACCCCTCCATGAGCTGCAGGACGTCCGGCGGCACTGCCCGGGACGCCCGTAGGGACCGTCCCCGCTCCGCGCCGGAGCCCTGCCGGTGGGCCCGGGAGGGGCGGGCCTGCGCCAGGCCGACCAGGTGCGCGGTGGCGTCGGCGTCCAGCCCCAGGACGTCCGCCAGCGCCTCCAGGACCTGCATCGACGGGTTGCGGTCGCGGCCCTGCTCCAGGCGCAGGTAGTAGTCGGCGCTGATGCCCGCGAGCATCGCGACCTCCTCGCGGCGCAGACCCGGTACGCGCCGCAGGCCCCCGCCGCGGATCCCGGCGTCCTCCGGCCGCACCAGCGCCCGGCGGGCGCGCAGGAACTCTCCCAGGACGTTCGTGCCGTTCATGTCTCCACCGTAGTTCCGTCCCCGCGCGGGTGACTGTCCCTGTCACTCCCAGGAACAGCGGGGTACTGCCGTCCGCGCCCGGCCCGGCGCAGGGTCGAGGGCAGGACGTAGCCCTCCGGATCCTCCGGGAGGGCCGTACGCGAAACACCGTGAACACCGAGAAGCACCGAGAGGCATCACCATGACGGACGTGACAGGCACGGTCCCCGGCGGCACGCTCACCCCGGCCGACGGCCTGACCCTCACCCGCATGGGGTACGGCGCCATGCAACTGGCCGGCCCCAATGTGTTCGGGCCGCCCAAGGACCGCGACGAGGCCGTGGCGGTCCTGCGGGAGGCCGTCGAGCGGGGCATCACCCACATCGACACCAGCGACTTCTACGGGCCGGTCGTGGTCAACGAGATCATCAAGGAGGCCCTGCACCCCTACCCGGACGGCCTGCACATCGTGACCAAGGTCGGCGCCCGCCGGGGCGACGACGGCTCCTGGAACCTGGTCCGGGACCCCGAGGACCTCAAGGCCCAGGTCCGGGAGAACCTCCAGCACCTCGGCCTGGACGCGCTCGACGTGGTGAACCTGCGCTTCGGCACCGTCGACGGCCCCGACGAGGAGCCGCTGGCCGAGCAGTTCGGGGCGCTGGCGGAGCTGCGGCAGCAGGGGCTGATCCGGCACCTGGGGCTCAGCTCCGTCTCCGACGTCCAGCTGACCGAGGCGCAGGTCATCGCGCCGGTCGTCACCGTGCAGAACCTGTACAACCTGGCCAACCGGCAGGACGACGCACTCGTCGAGCGGTGCGCGGCGGAGGGGATCGCGTTCGCCCCGTTCTTCCCGCTGGGCGGCTTCACCCCGCTGCAGTCGCAGACCCTGACGGACGTCGCCGCCCGCGTGGGGGCCTCGCCGCAGCAGGTCGCGCTGGCGTGGCTGCTCCAGCGCTCGGAGACGATCGTCCTCATCCCGGGCACGTCCTCGCGGGCGCACCTGCGGGAGAACATCGCGGCGGCCGACCTCGTCCTGCCGCCCGAGGAGATCGCGGAACTGGACAGGATCGCCTGAGGGATTCCCACCCAAGGGGCGCGGGGAACTGCGCGCTCGGCCCCCACCTGCCGCAGCCGATGTACGACGTCGGCTGCGGGCCGTGTGTGGCTGGTCGCGCAGTTCCCCGCGCCCCTTACGGGGCGCCGACCGCCGCGGCCTCGCGCAGGCGAACCGACTCGGCCGGAACCCGAGCCGGGGCCGGAACCGCGGCCTGAGCCGGAACCCGAGCCGGAACCGCGGCCGGAGCCGGAGCCACCTCGGACCCGGCGGAGCCGCCGCGCTCGCGCCACAGCCACCCGATGTCCCGGCCGAACGACCAGGTCAGCAGGGCCAGGGCCAGGGCGACCACCCCGAACGTCAGGGCGTACGGGAGGATCCCGGAGCCGGCGAGCAGCAGCAGGACGCCCTGGAGCGCGGCCACGGTCTTGCGGGCGGTGCTCGGCGGGAGCGCGTTGTTCAGCCACGGCAGGAACCGGGCGGCGGCCACGAAGGCGTACCGCATGCCGCCGATGAGCAGGGCCCACGGCCCCACCGTCGCGGCGACGTACACGCTGAGCACCAGGATCAGGAACGCGTCGACCTCCATGTCGAAGCGCGCGCCCAGCGCCGTGGAGGAACCGGTGCGGCGGGCCACCTTGCCGTCGACCGCGTCGAGGATCAGGGCCACCGTGGTGAGCGCGACCAGCACCGTGACCGGCGGCGGGCTCTGGAAGGAGTCGGCGACCAGGGCGGTCACCCCGCCGACGAGCGTCGCCCGGCCCAGCGTCACGCGGTTGGCGGCTCCGAAGGAGCGGGGCCGCGAGCGGTGCAGGGCGCGGGAGAGCACCGCCCAGGTCGCGAGTCCGAACGCCAGCCCGGTGAGCCAGCCCGCGGGGCCCAGGCCTATGGCCGTGCCGAGCACGGCCAGCAGCAGCAGCTGCACGCCCGCTCCCACGGCCGTCTCCTGCTGCAAGAGCCTCGCGTCGTACGTGTTGTTCAGGGCCACCGCACATCCTCCGGCCAGGTGACAGAGACGATCATTGCCGCGTACCTTGTGCGCGGCTTCGCACAGGTCGGTACGTGGCCCGTCGCCCGATCGTTCAGCCGTCCTGCCCAGCCGATTCACCCGAACCACTCAGGAGGATGCCGAATGGACCGCTCCGCCCGCGCCTTCTGGCTCGCCTCTCCCGGCCACGGCGAACTCCGGGACGTCCACCTGCCCGAACCCGCCGAGGGCGAGGTCCTGGTCCGCACCCTCTTCTCGGGGGTGAGCCGCGGGACGGAGACGCTCGTCTTCCGCGGCGGGGTCCCCGAGAGCCAGCACGCCGCCATGCGGGCGCCCTTCCAGGACGGCGACTTCCCCGGACCCGTCAAGTACGGCTACCTGAACGTCGGGACGGTGGAGGAGGGGCCCGCCGACCTCGTCGGGCGCACCGTGTTCTGCCTCTATCCGCACCAGAGCCGCTACGTCGTCCCCGCGAGCGCCGTCACCCCCGTGCCCGAGAACGTGCCCGCCTCGCGCGCCGTGCTCGCCGGCACCGTGGAGACCGCCGTCAACGCCCTGTGGGACGCGGCGCCCCTGATCGGCGACCGGATCTCCGTGGTCGGCGCGGGCATGGTCGGCGCGAGCGTCGCCGCGCTCCTGGCCCGGTACCCCGCCGTCCGCGTCCAGCTGGTCGACGCCGACCCGGCGCGCGAGGAGCTCGCACGGGCGCTGGGCATCGACTTCGCCCTCCCCGCGGACGCCGCGGGCGAGCGCGACCTCGTCGTCCACGCGAGCGCCACGGAGGCGGGCCTCTCCCGCGCGCTCGAACTCCTCGCCCCGGAGGGGACCGTCCTCGAACTGAGCTGGTACGGCGACCGGAAGGTGAGCCTGCCGCTCGGCGAGGCGTTCCACTCCCGCCGCCTCGTCGTCCGCAGCAGCCAGGTCGGCACCGTCTCACCGGCCAGGAGCGCCCGCCGCACCTACGCCGACCGGCTCGCCCTCTCCCTCGAACTCCTCGCCGATCCCGCCTTCGACGCCCTGATCACCGGCGAGTGCGCCTTCGAGGACCTGCCGGGGACGATGGCGGCACTCGCCGCCGGCGAGACCACGGCGATGTGCCACCTCGTGCGGTACGGGACCGGCAGCCGGTGAGCGGCTCCACCCGCCGGGCGGGCACGTCCGCACACCGGGTGACCACATCCCCGTCCCCACGACCGAGTTCGCACCACTAGTCCCTCTGACGCCCCTGCCGGAGGAAACCCGTCCGAAACTCCGACCCGAACCCCCTGAACACGGAGAACGGACCGGCCGTACTACACGGCACGCCCCGGCAGAGGGGTCAGACGCACCGCACCTGGAGGGTCGTCCGTTGTTCAGCATCACCGTCCGCGATCACCTGATGATCGCCCACAGCTTCCGCGGAGAGGTCTTCGGACCCGCGCAGCGCCTGCACGGAGCGACGTTCCTCGTGGACGCCACGTTCCGCCGCGCCGAGCTGGACGACGACAACATCGTCGTCGACATCGGACTGGCCACCAGGGAACTCGGGGAGGTGGTGGCCGAGATGAACTACCGCAACCTCGACGACGAGCCGGTGTTCGCGGGCACCAACACCTCGACGGAGTTCCTGGCGAAGGTCGTCGCCGACCGCCTCGCCGAGCGCATCGAGAAGGGGGCGCTGGGCGAGGGTGCCCGCGGCCTGACCGGCCTCACGGTCACCCTGCACGAGTCGCACATCGCCTGGGCGAGTTACGAGCGTGCCCTGTGAACCCGTACGCCGACATCATCCCCATGTCCCTGCGCGCCCTGCACTTCGTGATGCCCGGCGCGGTCGACGACCCGACCGTGCCGAGCGGCGGCAACGTCTACGACGCCCGGGTCAGCCTCGACCTGCCCGGCTTCGGCTGGCAGGTCCACAAGCACGCCATCGACGGCAGCTGGCCCGAACCGGCCGCCGCGGCCCGCGACGAACTGGCCCGCACCCTCGCGGGACTGGACGACGGCACCCCCGTCCTCCTCGACGGGATCGTCGCCTGCGCGGTCCCCGACATCATCATCCCGGAGGCCCAGCGGCTGCGGCTGGTCGTCCTGGTGCACCTGCCGCTCGGCGACGAGGTCGGCCTCGCGCCCGAACGCGCCGCTGACCTGGACGCCCGCGAACGCCACACCCTGCGCGCCGTCCCGGCCGTCGTGGCCACCAGCGACTGGGCGGCCCGCCGGCTCGTCGCGCACCACGGGCTCGCCCCCGACCGCGTCCACGTCGCGGCCCCCGGCGCCGACATCGCGCCCCTGGCCCCCGGCACCGACGGCGTCTCGCGGCTGCTCTGCGTCGCCTCGGTCACCCCGCGCAAGGGCCAGCACCGGCTCGTGGAGGCCCTCGCCACCATCACCGACCTGCGGTGGAGCTGCGTCCTGGTCGGCGGCCTCAACCAGGACCCCGAGTACGTGGCCGAACTGCGGGCCCTGATCGCCCGGCACGGCCTGGACGACCGCGTGGAGCTCGCCGGGCCGCGCTCCGGCGCCGCGCTCGACGCGAGCTACGCCTCGGCCGACCTGATGGTCCTCACCTCGTACGCGGAGACGTACGGCATGGCCGTCACCGAGGCGCTGGCCCGCGGGATCCCCGTGCTGGCCACGGACGTCGGCGGTCTGCCCGAGGCGGTCGGGCGCGCCCCCGACGGCGGGGTCCCCGGCCTGCTCGTACCGCCGGAGAACCCCGCGGCCCTCGCCGCGGAACTGCGCGGCTGGTTCGGCGAGCCCGACGTGCGCCGGCGCCTCAAGGCCGCCGCGCGCGCCCGCCGGGCGTCCCTCGGAGGCTGGGCCGCCACGGCCCGGAGTCTGTCGGGTGTGCTGGGGCGACTGAAGAGCGAGGCAAGGAGGGGGGCGGCATGAGCGGCACGACCGGCACGGACACCACTGGTACGGACACCACCGGTACGGACACGGCGCCGGCGGGAGGTCCGGGGACCAGGGACACAGGAACGATTCGGCTCGGCGACCGCACCCGCGGCGAGGCCACCGACGACACCACCCGGTACGCCCCCGAGTGGCTCCAGCTGCGCGAGGGCGCCGACGCCTCGGCGCGGGCCGCCGAGCTGCTCGACCCCCTGCGGATCCGGCTCGCGAACCTGCCGCGCAGGTCCGGCGGGTTCGTCATCCACGACCTCGGCTGCGGCACCGGGTCCATGGGCCGGTGGCTCGCGCCCCGGCTCGACGGGCCCCAGCACTGGGTGCTGCACGACCGCGACCCGTACCTGCTGCACTTCGCCGCCGTCGGGTCGCCCCGTTCGGCCGCCGACGGCAGCCGGGTCACGGTGGAGACCCAGCGCGGCGACGTGGGCCGGCTGACCGCCGACGCCCTGGCCGGTGCCTCGCTGGTGACGGCCTCCGCGCTGCTGGACGTGCTGGACGCCGACGAGATCGAGGCCCTGGCGGCGGCCTGCGCCGGAGCCGGCTGCCCCGCCCTCCTCACCCTCTCGGTGGTCGGCCGGGTCGAACTCACCCCGGCCCACCCGCTGGACGCCGAGATCACCGAGGCGTTCAACGACCACCAGCGGCGCGGGGACCTGCTCGGCCCGGAGGCGCTCAGCACGGCCTGCGACGCCTTCTCCCGGCACGGCGCGACGGTACGGGTGCACCCGAGCGCCTGGCGGCTCGGCCCGGACGAGTCGGCGCTGACGGCGGAGTGGCTGCGCGGCTGGGTCGGCGCGGCCGTCGAGCAGCGCCCCGAACTGGCCGCCCGGGCGGCGGACTACCTCGACGAGCGGCTGGCGGCCTGCGCGGCGGGGGAGCTGAACGTGGTGGTCCACCACAGCGACCTGCTCGCACTGGCGCGCCCGGCCGGAGGCGTGTGATGGGCGGCGCGGGGGCTGTGACGGCGCAGGAGCGTTTCCCGGACTCCACGGTCACGGCGACCACCGCGGTCACCGAGGCCACGGCGAGCACCGAGGCCGCTCTGTCCGCCCTGGACGAGGAGCCGACGGCGGCGTCCGGGAACGTCGCGGCGTCGGGGAGTGGCGCGGCGGACGGGACGACGCGGCGGGCCGGCCTGCTCGGCCGGGTCCGCGCGCGCCTTGACTCCCGGCTCCTGCGCACCCACTTCGGCACGATCGCCGGTGTCGTCATCCTCACCGTCCTGACCTGGCGCCTGGGCACCGGCGTCTTCCTGGACGGCCTGCGCCGCATCGACGGCCCCACGCTCCTTGCCGCGCTCGGCATCGGCCTGCTCACCACGGTGTTCAGCGCCTGGCGCTGGTGCGTGGTCGCCCGGGGCCTGCGGCTCGGGCTGCCGCTCGCCGCGGCCGTCGCGGACTACTACCGCGCGCTGTTCCTCAACGCGGCGCTCCCCGGCGGCGTACTGGGCGACGTGCACCGGGCCGTACGGCACGGGCAGAGCGCCGGGGACGTAGGCCGCGGAGTGCGCGCGGTCGTCCTCGAACGCGTCGCGGGCCAGGCGGTCCTCGCCGTGGTCGGGGCGGCCGTCCTGCTCACCCAGCCCTCGCCGGTCCTCGACGAGACCCGGCACCTGGTGGTGCTGCTGGCCGCGGTCTCACTCTGCGGGATCGTCACCGCGGGCGCCGTCCGCGGCAGGAACAGGGCGCCGCGCGCCTCCCGCCGCGGCCGGGCGGTGCGGACCGCGCTCACCGAGGCCCGCGGGGCGCTGCTGGCGCGCGGCAGCTGGCCGGGCGTGCTGGTCTCGTCCGTCGTGGTCCTCGCCGGACACGTCCTGATGTTCCTGCTCGCGGCCCGGGTGGCCGGATCGGGCGCGTCCGCCGCCGAGTTGGTGCCGCTGGCGCTGCTGGCCCTGATCGCCATGGGGCTGCCGCTGAACGTCGGCGGCTGGGGGCCGCGGGAGGGCGTCACCGCGTGGGCCTTCGGCGCCGCGGGCCTGGGCGCGGCCCAGGGTCTGGGCGTCGCCGTCGTCTACGGCGTGCTCAGCTTCGCCGCGAGCCTGCCCGGGGCCGCCGTCCTGGTGGCCCGCTGGTACGGGGGACTGCGCGGCCCGCGCGAGGAGGCCGCGGAGGCTCAGCGCGTGGCACCGGCCGGCGGCTCGACGGCCGGCGGCCCGGCAGCCGCCGCGGCGCCGGTCTCCGGGGCGTCGGACTCCGATGTCAGTAGGGAGAAGTACGCTCCGAAGGAATCGGCGAGCGAGGCCAGGAGTTCCTTCCCCTTCTCCGCGGACGCCTTCGAAGGACGGCCTATGACGCCGGACCCGGTATAGGCCGACATGCCGAGGGAGAGCAGGTGCCGGCGGTCGTCGGCGACGAAGTCGGAGGTCTCGTACCCGGGTTTGAGGAATTCCGGATCGGTGTGCAGGAGAATGGAGGTCTCGATTTCACCCGCATGCATATCGGTGAGCAGTGAGGTCTCCACCCCGGCCGCCTCCCGCGCCGCTTCCCAGTCCTCGACCGCCGGGAACAGGGCCATTCGCGCGCCGGCGGCGGAGGATTCCTGGACGACATTGCCCAACACGTAATTGCCGCCGTGGCCGTTGACCACCACCAGGGTGTCGACGCCCGACCGGCGCAGTGAATCGGCTATGTCCCGCACCACCGCATGGAGTGTCACGGAGGAAATGCTCACCGTTCCCGGCCAGGCCGCGTGTTCGTGGGAGCAGGAGATCGTCACCGGAGGAAGGAGATGAACGGGGAATGCGGCAGCTATCTCCCGGGCTACGGCGCACGCGACCAGCGTGTCGGTCGTCAGCGGAAGATACGCCCCGTGCTGCTCGAAGCTGCCCACGGGGAGCACGGCGATCTGCCGGGCGACACCGGCACCTCGTGCCCGTACGTCCTCCGTGGTGTCCTTCGGCAAGGGCCCCGATGCCGTGAGCCGTGTTTCCGAACCGCCCGAAACGACCATGTTCTCGCGACCTTTCGTCTCTGCTTAGGAACCAGAATCATGACAGAAATAGATGGCGTCCTCGCCGGGAAGTCCCAGTCCTCAGGTGTCGAGCGGGTCGTGAATGCCCCGCTGCCCACCGTGCACGGTGATTTCCAGGCCGTCGGTTACCTGGACCGCACCCGCGGGGACGAGCAAGTCGCTCTGGTGCACGGTGACATCAGGGAGGAGGGAATGCTGGTCCGGCTGCACTCCGAGTGCCTGACGGGCGACGCTTTCGGGTCCCGGCACTGCGAGTGCGGCCCACAACTCACCACCGCGCTGCGGGAGATAGCGGCGGAGGGCCGCGGCATCCTGATCTACCTGCGCGGCCACGAGGGCCGGGGCATCGGCCTGCTGGCCAAGCTGCAGGCGATGAAGCTCCAGGCGGAGGGGCTCGACACGGTCGAGGCGAACCTGGCGCTGGGGCTCCCCGTGGACGCCCGCGACTACGGCGTGGGCGCGGAGATCCTGCACGACCTCGGGGTCCGCTCGGTGCGGCTGCTCTCCAACAACCCGCGCAAGCGCGAGGCGCTGGTCCGCAACGGCATCCGGGTCGACGCGCAGGTGCCGCTGCTGATCCCGCCCTGCGACGACAACATCACCTACCTGCGCACCAAGCGGGAGCGCCTGGACCACGACCTGCCCCACCTGGACGCCGTGGTGGGCCACCGCGTCTGACCCCTCGCGCACGCATCGGTAACCGCCCCACCGGTAACCTCCCCGCTCCCGACCACCCCGCGGCGCGGACGGCCCGCGAGACGCACAGGACACCGGCGGAGCGGCTGGGCGAGCGGGCCGGCCGCTCCGTCGGTGTCCTGTGCGTCTCGCGGGCCGTCAGCGCCGCGATGACCGGGGGCACGCACAGCGCGGCCGTGAACAGGGCCACCGACAGCCAGTCGTCCCCGTCCGGGCCGGCGATCCGCGCCGCGAAGGTCACCGCGAAACCGGCCACCGCGAAGCCGATCTGGGTGCCGACGGCCATGCCCGACAGCCGGACGCGGGTGGTGAACATCTCGCCGTAGAAGGAGGGCCAGACGCCGTTCGCGGCGCTGTAGACGACCCCGAAGGTGACGATGCCCAGGACCAGGACCAGCGGGTAGGAGCCCGTGGAGATCGCCCACAGGTAGAGGAACATCAGCACGGCGCTGCCGGCGGCGCCGATCAGGAAGACCGGGCGGCGCCCGATGCGGTCGGACAGGGTGGCCCACAGCGGGATCGCGCCCAGCGCGACGAGGTTGGCCAGCGCGCCCACCCAGAGCATGGACGTACGGTCCATGCCGACCGCGTCGCTGGTCGCGTACGCCAGTGCCCACACCGTGAAGATCGTGCTGACCGAGGCGACCAAGGCGGCCGCGACCACCCGCAGGACGTCCGCCCAGTGCTCGCGCGCCAGCACCGCGAGCGGCATCTTCGCGACCCCCTCGGTGGCGGCCTGCTCGGTGAAGGTCGGCGTCTCCTCCAGGGTGCGGCGGATGACGTACCCGGCCACGGCGACCGCGATGCTCATCCAGAACGGGATCCGCCAGCCCCAGGACAGCAACTGGTCCTCGGGCAGGGCGGCCACCGGGATGAACACCAGGGTGGCGAGGAGCTGGCCGCCCTGGGTGCCGCTGAGCGTGAAGCTGGTGAAGAAGCCGCGCCGGTCCGGCGGCGCGTGCTCCAGCGACATGGAGTTGGCGCTGGCCTGCTCGCCCGCCGCCGATATGCCCTGCAGCACCCGGCACAGGACCAGCAGCACGGGCGCCAGGGTGCCGACCTGGTCGCGGGTCGGCAGACAACCGATGAGGAAGGTCGACAGGCCCATCAGGACCAGGGTGAAGACCATGATCTTCTTGCGGCCGAGCCGGTCGCCGACGTGCCCGAGGAACAGCGCCCCGACCGGACGGGCCGCGTACGCCACCCCGAACGTGGCCAGCGACAGCAGGGTCGCGGTGGCCGGGTCCGATTCGTCGAAGAAGACCTCGGGGAAGATCAGCGCGGCGGCGCTGCCGTAGATGAAGAAGTCGTAGTACTCCAGCGCGCTGCCGATCCAGGCGGCGGTCGCGGCCTTCTTCGGCTGACCGGGCGGCGCGCCGGCGGGTGCTGCGGGGACGGACACGGCGGTGCTCCTTCGGGGGAACTCCGGCACAGGCGGAGTGAGCGGAGGGGAGGGGAGCCTCGTCCCTGGGGTGGCGGGACGGCTGTGCCGGGCACGGCCCGGCTAATTAACCCRCTGGATAGTTAACAGTGGCTGGCTACGGATGGTGCGCCCACGCCTTCCGGGTGTCAAGAGGTCGCGCAGAAGGATCTCGCGCCGCCGTGCAGCCGCGCGGGACACCCGCTCGGCACCCTGGCTCGGGGCCTTTGCCCGAGGCCCTCGCTCGGGGCCTTCGCCCAGGGTCCGGTTCCGGGCCCGCGCTCAGCGGGGCGCGCGGTCCGCCGTCAGGTAGGCGATGACCATGTCGCCCAGCATGCTGCGGTAGTGCTCGCGCTGCGCGGGGTCGACCAGGTCGCGTCCGAACAGGGCGCCGAAGGTGTGCCGGTTGGCGACCCTGAAGAAGCAGAACGAGCTGATCATCGCGTGCAGGTCCACGGCGTCCACGTCCGCCGTGAACAGGCCCGACTCCCGCCCCGACGCCAGGATGCGGCGGATCACGTCCAGTGCGGGCGAGCCGATCTTCCCGAGCTCCCCGGAGGCCGCGATGTGCTGTGCGCCGTGGATGTTCTCGATGCTGACCAGGCGGATGAAGTCCGGGTGCGCCTCGTGGTGGTCGAAGGTCAGCTCGGCCAGCCGCCTGATGGCCGCGACCGGGTCCAGGTGCTCGACGTCGAGCTCCTGCTCGGCCTCGCGGATGACCCCGTACGCCCGTTCCAGCACGGCCGTGAACAGCTGTTCCTTGCCGCCGAAGTAGTAGTAGATCATCCGCTTCGTGGTCCGGGTGCGGGCGGCGATCTCGTCGACCCGGGCCCCGTCGTAGCCGGCCCGGGCGAACTCCTGGGTCGCCACGTCGAGGATCTCGGCCCTCGTGCGGGCGGCGTCACGGATGCGGCCGTTGGGCCTTGCCGGTTCTTCGACGCTGGTCATCGGGTTCCTTCGGGCGGGAGCGGTGCGGCGGGCGGGCCGACGGCGACGGCGGTGTCCGAGATTCTAGAAGCAGACGCCGCGGCGGAACCGCGGGTGTGCCGCCGGGCCTTCCCGTCCCCGCCGGATGCTGGTATAGCTAACGTACTAGTTCGTACATTAGTGAGTCGCTCTGGAGGTCCGCCGTGGTCGCCGTGGTCAAGGACTCGTATCTCGTGGGGCTGATCGGCGCCGGTGTCGGGCCGTCGCTCAGCCCCGCCCTGCACGAGCGGGAGGCCGACCGGCAGGGGCTGCGCTACCTGTACCGGCTCATCGACATCGACGCGCTCGGCCGGGCGCCGGACGCGGTGGGGGACCTGGTGCGGGCCGCCCGCGACCTCGGCTTCGACGGGCTGAACATCACCCACCCGTGCAAGCAGCTCGTCATCGAGCACCTCGACGCGCTCGCCCCGCAGGCCGAGGCGCTCGGGGCGGTGAACACCGTCGTCTTCGACGGGGGCCGGGCGGTCGGGCACAACACCGACGTCACCGGGTTCGCGGCGTCCTTCGCCCGGGGGCTGCCCGACGCCGCGCTGGAGCGGGTGGTGCAGGTGGGCGCGGGAGGCGCGGGCGCCGCCGTCGCGCACGCGCTGCTCACGCTCGGGGCGGGACACGTCACCGTCGTGGACGCGCTGCCCGAGCGGGCGGCGGCCCTGGCCGCCGCGCTGGACCGGCGGTTCGGCGGCGGCCGGGTGACCGGCGGCGGCCCGCAGGGACTCGCCGCCCTGCTCGCCCGGGCGGACGGGGTGGTGCACGCCACGCCCACGGGAATGGCCGCGCACCCCGGGATGCCGTTCGAGGGGGCGCTGCTGCGCCCCGGGCTGTGGGTGGCCGAGGTCGTCTACCGGCCGCTGGAGACCGAGCTGGTGCGGACCGCCCGGGAGGCGGGGTGCGCGGTGCTCGACGGCGGCGGGATGGCGGTGTTCCAGGCGGCGGACGCGTTCCGGCTGTTCACGGGGCGGGAGCCGGACGTGGGGCGGATGCACGGGGACATCTCCGAACTGGTGGCCGCCGCCGGGGTCCGGGGATGAGCGCGCCCACGCGGCGGAGCCGCACATGTCACAGCCCCGCGCCCCCGAGCGACCCGGGCCCGAGCTGTTCGTGCAGGTGAACCGGAGGAGTAGTCCACGTGCGTACGTCCATTGCCACCGTCTCCCTCAGCGGGGCGCTCACCGAGAAGCTCACCGCCGCCGCCCGGGCCGGGTTCGACGGGGTGGAGGTCTTCGAGAACGACCTGCTCGCCAGCTCGCTCGCGCCGGAGGAGGTCCGGGCCCGGTGCGCCGATCTCGGGCTGGGCATCGACCTGTACCAGCCGATGCGCGACATCGAGGGCGTGCCGGAGGCGGAGTTCCGGCGCAACCTGCGCCGGGCCGCGCACAAGTTCCGGGTCATGCGGCGGCTCGGTGCGGACACCGTCCTCGTCTGCTCCAGCGTCTCCCCGCTCGCCGTGGACGACGACGGGCTCGCCGCCTCCCAGCTGCGCCGGCTCGCCGAGCTGGCCGACGGTTCCGGCATCCGCGTCGCCTACGAGGCGCTGGCCTGGGGGCGGCACGTCAGCACGTACGACCACGCCTGGCGCATCGTCGAGGCCGCCGACCACCCGGCGCTCGGCACCTGCCTGGACAGCTTCCACATCCTCGCCCGCGGCTCCGACCCCAAGGGCATCGCGGACATCCCCGGCGAGAAGATCTTCTTCCTGCAGCTGGCCGACGCCCCGCTGATGGCGATGGACGTCCTGCAGTGGAGCCGCCACTACCGCTGCTTCCCCGGCCAGGGCGGCTTCGACGTCGCCGGACTCGTCGGGCAGGTGCTGCGGACCGGGTACCGGGGGCCACTCTCGCTGGAAGTCTTCAACGACGTCTTCCGGCAGGCCGAGGCGGGACCCACCGCCGTCGACGCGCTGCGCTCGCTCCTCGTCCTGCAGGAGGCCCTCGGCCTCACCGCACCGCCGCCGCCCGTCGTGCCGACCGGCGTCGCCTTCGCCGAACTGGTCACCCCCGACGCCGAACCGGTCGCGGGGATCCTCGAAGCGCTCGGCTTCGCCCGCACGGCCCGCCACCGAGGCAAACCGGTGGATCTGTGGCAGCAGGGCGAGGCCCGGGTGCTGCTCAACACGGGCCCGGGGGTCCGCCGCGAGGGTACGCAACTCGCCGCCGTCGGGCTCGAATCGCCCGACCCGGGCGGTGCGGCCCGGCGGGCCGAGTCGCTGCTGGCCCCTGTGCTGCCGCGCCGCCGCGCACCGCAGGACGTCCTCCTGGACGCGGTCGCCGCGCCCGACGGCACGGAGCTCTTCTTCTGCGCCACCGACCGGCCCGGACTCCCCAGCTGGACGGGCGACTTCGAGCCCACCGGGGGTACGGGGCAGGCGGCGCCCGGCGCCGGTGCTGTGCGCCGCATCGACCACCTGGCGCTGACCCAGCCGTGGCACCAGTTCGACGAGGCGACCCTCTTCCACCGCAGTGTGCTCGGGCTCGGCGCCCAGGAGAGCGTGGACGTGGCCGACCCGTACGGGCTGCTGCGCAGCCGCGCCGTCACCGATGCCGACGGCAACGTCCGCATCGCCCTCGGTGTCGGTCCGGCCCCGGACGCCGACGGGGGCGGGCGGGCCCAGCACATCGCGTTCGCCMCCGACGACGTCGTGGCCGCCGCGCGCCGGTTCCGCGCGGCGGGCGGGCGGCTGCTGCCGATCCCCGCCAACTACTACGACGACCTCGCGGCCAGGTACGAGTTCGGGGAGGGGGAGCTGGAGGAGCTGCGCGACCTCGGCATCCTCTACGACCGGGAGGCGGGCGGCGCGTTCCGCCACTGCTACACGGAGACGGTGGGGCCCGCGGCGGCCGGGCGCCTGCTCCGGCTGGACACGGCGACGGTGAGCCGGCTCTCGCTGGAGCACGGCCGTCCTGTCCTGGCGGAGTGGAACGCGAAGCCGTAGGTGGTGACGGGTCCGGTTCGTCTGCGGCCCCGGTGGGGGCTGGCCGCGCAGTTCCCCGCGCCCCTGAAAAACGGGGCTGCGCCCCTGTCTTTCGCTTTTAGGGGCGCGGGGAACTGCGCGGCCAGCCCCCACCGGGGCCGCAGACGAACCGGACCCGTCACCACCTACGGCTTCGCGTTCCACTCCGCCAGGACAGGACGGCCGTGCTCCAGCGAGAGCCGGCTCACCGTCGCCGTGTCCAGCCGGAACAGGCGCCCGTCCGACGCGGGCAGCCCCAGCCGCCGCGCGGTCAGCACCCGCAGGAAGTGCGAGTGCGCCACCAGCACCACGTCACCGTCGTCCAGCGACCGCGCCGCGTGCGCGAGCACGCGGTCGGCCCGCTCGCCCACCTCGGCGGGCGACTCGCCCGGGTGCCCGTCAGGACCCGGCGGCACCCCGTCGTTCCACAGGTACCACTCGGGACGGGTGCGGTGGATGTCGACGGTCCTTATGCCCTCGTACGCCCCGTAGTCCCACTCGTGCAGGTCGGGGTCGACCACGGCCCCGGTCAGACCGGCCAGTTCGGCGGTCCGTATCGCACGCCGGAGCGGGCTGGTGAGCACGAGGACGCAGGAGCGCCCGGCGAAGAGCGGCTGGAGCGACTTCGCCTGCTCCTCGCCGTGTGCGGTGAGGGGCAGGTCGGTCCAGCTGGTGTGCTGCCCCGACCTGCTCCACTCGGTCTCGCCGTGCCGGACGAGCAGGAGATCGCCCATGACTCCCTACTTCGCGGACTCGACGGCGTGGCCGCCGAACTGGTTGCGCAGCGCCGCGATCATCTTCATCTGCGGCGAGTCCTCCTGCCGGGAGGCGAACCGCGCGAACAGCGACGCGGTGATCGCCGGCAGCGGCACCGCGTTGTCGATCGCCGCCTCCACCGTCCACCGGCCCTCGCCCGAGTCCTGCGCGAACCCGCGCAGCCGCTGCAGGTGCTCGTCCTCGTCCAGCGCGTTGACCGCCAGGTCCAGCAG
>NZ_VDFC01000300.1 GCF_008369065.1 Streptomyces apricus
GCCCCAGACCGCTGAAGTACCCGCCCCCTGGGACGCCACAGGCACCGTCCTCATCACCGGAGGCACCGGCGGCCTCGGCGCCCTGGTCGCCCGGCACCTCATCACCCACCACGGCATCCAGCACCTCCTGTTGACCAGCCGCCGGGGCATGGCGTCCCCCGGTGCTGGTGAGTTGGTGGCGCAGTTGTCGCAGCTTGGTGCCACGGTGCGGGTGCAGGCCTGTGACGTGGCTGACCGTGGCGCGCTGGCCGTGCTCTTGGCCGGGATCGATCCCGAGCATCGGCTGACGGGTGTGGTGCATGCGGCGGGGGTGCTGGACGATGCCCTGCTCGCGGATCTGACGCCGCAGCGGCTGCAGAGGGTACTTGCACCGAAGGCGGATGGGGCCTGGCACCTGCACGAACTCACCCAGGACATGAACCTGACCGCGTTCGTGCTGTTCTCCTCCATCGCCGCGCTCCTGGGCGGCGTGGGCCAGGCCAACTACGCCGCCGCCAACGCCTGCCTGGACGCCCTGGCCCAGCACCGCCAGCGCCTGGG
>NZ_VDFC01000301.1 GCF_008369065.1 Streptomyces apricus
GGTGAGCCCGGCGTGCTGTCGGTCGCCGACATGATGCCCGCGGGGGTCAGGCCGGACAGCGCCCTCGCCACCACCGGCATCGACCTGGTGGCCCCGGGCGCCGGAGTGGTCTCCGGCGGTCCGCGCGGGGACGGCCACTACCTCGGCGCAGGCGCCTCCGTGGCCGCCGCCTACGCGGCCGGGGCCGCCGCCGCGGTCCGCGCGGTGCGGCCGGACGACTCGCCCGACGACGTCGCGCGCCGGCTGACCGCGACCGCCTATCCGGCCGACATCCCGCAGCTGGACGCGTACGCGGCCGTCACCACGGTCCTGAGCGGCGCGGACGGCTCCGCCGGGGGTGAGCGGGCCGCGGAGCCCGTGGCGGTCCGCGACAGCTCCGAGGCGGAGCGGGCCACGGATCGGGCCACGCTGTTCGTGCTCCTCGGCTCCGCGGGTGTTCTTGGCGTGCTGTGGGTCGCCTTCGCGATTCCGCGGGCGCGGGCGCGGGGGGGGCGGCCGGCGGCCGCCGTGCCGCCGGCGGCTGCTCCCGACGGGGAC
>NZ_VDFC01000302.1 GCF_008369065.1 Streptomyces apricus
CCGCACGATCGCCCCCGCGGCCAGCCCCAGCAGCGGGAAGAAGAGCAGCCAACTGCCCCCGTACAGACCGCCGAGCAGACAGGTCACCACGCCCAGCGCGATCAACGCGCCCCGGGTGGAACGGGATTCACGCGCCTGCTGCGAGAAGGCGCGGAACACCACGTGGATGTAGAGGGAGTTGAAGACGAACAGGCCGATGCCGCCGACCCACGGGTTCGGGGTCTTGCCCTGGAAGAGGTTGGAGAAGGCGCCCATCCCCATCAGCAGCCAGGGCAGCAGGGCGAAACCGCTGGGCGGCGGGCCCAGGTGCCCCGGCAGCCTCCCCGTCCGCCGCCCCTCCCGCCGGCCGGCGTCGAACGCGTCCCGGTCGGACCTGCACCGGGCCGGGTTCTCCTGCCACGGCGACGTCCGACGGCTCATCCTGCGCAACCAGGACATGTCACCACCCCCCCTTCAGACGGGTCCGCGCGGTCCTGCGGTACGAGAGCACAGCGTACGAACCGAAGACCAGCAGCCGGCCGGGGAAGAGGGCCGACG
>NZ_VDFC01000303.1 GCF_008369065.1 Streptomyces apricus
GGTAGCGCAGGCGCACCGGCTGGACGGCCGCCCCCGCGTCGAGGGCGGCCTGGAAGGCGGCCCCGCGGAACCGGCCCTGCGCCCGGCCGCACCAGGTGCTGCCCTCGGGGAAGACCGCCACCGCCCCGCCCCCGCGCAGGGACCGGGCGATCAGCCCGACGGTCCGCGGCAGGGCGCGCAGCCGGTCGCGCTCGATGAACAGCGCGCCGCTGCTCGCGGTGAGTGCCCCCGCCACGGGCCACCGCCTGATCTCGGCCTTGGCGAGCATCCGGGCGGGGCGGACCGCGGCGAGCAGCGGGATGTCCAGCCAGGAGACGTGGTTGGCCACCAGCAGCAGGCCGCCGGTGGGCGGGGCCGCGCCGGTGGTCCGTACGCGCACCCCGGCGCTGCGCACGATCGTGCGGCACCAGGCCCTGACGAGCCGGTCGCGGAGGGCGGCGGGGATCCGCGCGACGACCGGGATCAGGGCGATCCCGGCGCCGACCACGAGGAGCAGCGCGGCCAGCCGCAGCACGGCACGCGGCACGGCGG
>NZ_VDFC01000304.1 GCF_008369065.1 Streptomyces apricus
GCCCTGTTCTCCGGCACGGCAAAGCCCCTCCCCGCACAGCGCGTCRGCGGGCCCAGAGTGATCCCGCACGAGTCAGTGTGCCGGGCCCGCCGGACCACCTCCGACCGCTCCGGCGAGCCGGACACGAACTCGGTCCCTCGCCGCCACTTCCGGCCACATTGTGGCGAGATGTGATCAACGCCCTGTCGGTACGGGTGCGGAGGGAGATATTCAGACACCGTCCTACGACGGGAGCGGTTGCGCCCGCCGACACGGTCCCGGGCGCCGGCGTCCCCGTCCACGCCGGTTCACGTGCCCGCGCTCGTACCCGTGCCTGTCCCCGTACCCGCCCCGGTACCGGTCCCCGTACCCGTATCCGTCCCCCTGTCCATGTCCGTGCTGTACCCATGCGATTGCCGATGCCCGATGTGGATCTGGATGTGGATGTGGAACCGGCTGCGGCCCGGCGGCCCGCGACGGGTGCGCGGACACGCTCCGCCCCACCCGTCCCGCCCGCCCGGCGCGCCCCGTGACCGCCGCGGCCTCTCCG
>NZ_VDFC01000305.1 GCF_008369065.1 Streptomyces apricus
ACCTCCCACACGCGCACGCGGCGGCCGTCGGCGTACGTGCCGTTCGTGCTGTCGTCCTCCAGCGTCCAGTGGTCGGGGCCCGGCCGCAGGACCGCGTGGTGCCAGGAGACCCGGGCGTCCTCGATGACGACGTCGCAGAGCGGGTCCCGGCCGACGAGGTAGGGGCGGTCGGGGATCATCACCGTGGTGCCCGTCCCCGTTTCGAGGACGAGTTCGGGCGCCGCGGACCGCTCAGCCATGCCTGAATTCTAGCGATTCGTCGACATGTGCGCTTGTCGCGCGTACGTACCGTCGACGGCCCCCGTGCGGGGTCCGCGCGGGATCAGGCGGCCGGGGCGGAGCGGAAGGGCAGGGTCCGCTGCATCCGCAGGGCGTCGACCGACTCCGCGAGCAGTTCGTACTCGGTGGTCTCGTCGCCGGYGACGAGGCGCAGCAGGTGCCCGGCGGCCAACTCCTCGGCCGCGAAGTCCTGTTGGGCGGGATCGCCGCACCAGGTGCGCAGCACCACGGGCACGTCGGGGGA
>NZ_VDFC01000306.1 GCF_008369065.1 Streptomyces apricus
ACGCTTGACCCGTGACCCCCGTCGAGCTCTCCAGCACCGTCCTGCGCGCCGTGCGCCGTGCGGTGGATGCCGGTGAGCTGGACGTCGGTGTGCCCGAGCGGGCGCAGGTCGTGCCCCCCGGGCCCGGCGGACGCGGGGACTACGCCACCAACGTCGCCCTGCAGCTGGCCCGCCCCGCCGGCCGGCCGCCGCACGAGGTCGCAGCGATCCTGCGGTCGCACCTCAGCACGGCGGCCGGGGTCACCCGCGTGGACGTCACCGGGCCCGGGTTCCTCAACATCACCCTCGCCGCGCGCCAGCAGACCCTCGTCGGCGCGATCCTGCGCGACGGGACGCGGTACGGGTACGCCGCCGACGGGGCCACCGCCGCCCCCGTCCACCTGCGCCACCCCCGCGAGGTGCGTGCCGCCGTCACCGCCGAGGTCCTCGCCCGGATACTGCGGTCCCAGGGCTTCCTCGTCCGCACCACCGAAGCCGAGGCCGGGGCTGAGGCAACGAAGAGAGAGGTCGAGGAC
>NZ_VDFC01000307.1 GCF_008369065.1 Streptomyces apricus
CCGGGCGCGGGGCGGGCGGCGGGCGCGGAGGTCCGCCGCTCGGGCGCCGGCTGCGCGGAGGCCTGCCGCTCGGGGGCCGCCGGCTCGGGGCGCGCCGGTCCGGCCGCCCCGGTCGCGGCCGCCGGGCCGGGTCCGTTCTGCGCGGTCCCGTTCTGGGCGGACCCGTTCTTCACGGATCCGTTCTGCGCGGACGCGGGCGGTGCGGGCGTGCCGGTGGGGGCCGCGGACTGGTCGGGCTTGGCGGCCGGTGGTACCCCCGGGCGTTCGGCCCTGGGGGCGAGTGGCTGGGCCTCGTCTGGCAAGAGGGCTCCTCGTGCGCGATCCGGGTCCCCGGTCAGGCTCCGGAAACCCCATGGTAGCCATCCCGGGCCCGGGTCTCTCCTCCGGCCGGGGGACGGCGGGAGGGACAGCCGGTGGGGAAGCCGTGGGACGGCCTTCTACGGGAGGAACACGAGAGGGGGGTCCCGGATTCCTCCGGGACCCGCCTGCGGGGGTCGTACGGGCGCTCAGAC
>NZ_VDFC01000308.1 GCF_008369065.1 Streptomyces apricus
GTGCCACGACGCCGGTCGTGCCACGACGCCGGTCGGCGCGGCGGGCGGGACCGGTTCGGCCGCCCGCCCGCCCGCGGCGAMCCCCGTCCCGGACGCGAGGGCGGCCGAGGTGAGGAGTCCGGCGGTGAGTACGGCGGCGGTACGGGCCGGCCGTCTGGTTCGGGTCCGTTGCAGTGGGGCCATGTCCACTCCTCGCGCTTCATTTCCACCGTCCACTGACACCCAGTCATATGTAGGGGAACTGCGCCAACCGAGTCCGGGCGCCGGAGACATGCCCCATCACCCGCACGGGTGAGACATCCGAACAGACTTCGAGGAATCAGGTTCATGCCGTCCTTCGACCTCCGCGTCCCGGCCGTACTGCTGCGCGTCGACCGCAACCCCTTCCACCACGGCACGCTCGGAGCCGTGCGTTCGCTCGGCCGGGCCGGGATCGACGTGCACCTGGTCGCGGACTGCGCGGGCAGTCCGGTGGGCGCGTCCCGGTTCGTGCACCAGATGCA
>NZ_VDFC01000309.1 GCF_008369065.1 Streptomyces apricus
GCCGTGGCCGTCCTGGCCGACCGCCGCCCTCGCGCCGTGGCCGTCCTGGCCGACCGCCGCCCTCGCCGCCACCGTCCTCGCCGCGACGGTTGCGGGCGTGCGGCACGAGCGGCGCGCGGCCGACCCGATCCTGCCCCCGCGGCTCTTCCGCCGCCGCGGCCTCACCGTGGCCTGCGCGACGAGCTTCCTGGTGGGCGCCGTCATGTTCGGCGGCGTCATCTACCTTCCGCAGTACCTCCAGGTGGTCCGCGGCCACGACGCCACCGCCGCGGGGCTCCTGATGCTCCCGCAGGTCGGCACGATGATCGTCGCCTCCGCCGTGTCCGGCCGGCTGATCAGCCGCACCGGCCGCTGGAAGGTGTTCCCGGTCGTCGGCTGCGCCCTGGTGACGGCCGGCGCCGTGCTGCTGTCACCCCTCGCGCCGGACACCCCGGGATGGTGGCTCGCCGGCGCGATGGCCGTCCTCGGCGCCGGCACCGGACTGACCCAGCAGGTGCTGGTG
>NZ_VDFC01000031.1 GCF_008369065.1 Streptomyces apricus
CCTCCCGCCGGGCCCGGCACGTCCTCCGGCCCGGACGCCCCCACCGCGCTCAAGAAGGTCCTGACCACCCCGCTGCTCTACTTCTTCATCCTCGGCGACGTCCTCGGCGCGGGCGTGTACGTCCTGGTCGGGCAGGTCGCGGCCGACGCCGGCGGCGCCGTGTGGGTGCCCCTGCTCGTCGCCCTGTGCCTGGCCCTGCTGACGGCGGCCTCGTACGCCGAGCTGGTCACGAAGTACCCGAGGGCGGGCGGCGCCTCCCACTACGCCACCCTGGCGTACGGGCCCTTCGCCGGGTTCCTCGCCGGCTTCTGCATGCTCGCCGCCGGGGTCGTGTCGGTGGGGGCGCTGGCCCGCGGGTTCGGCGGCGACTACCTGTCCGAGTTCGTGACGCTCCCCGTGGTGCTGGTCACGGTCGTCTTCCTGGCCGCGCTGGCGCTGCTGAACGCGCGGGGCATCAGCGAGTCGACGCGCGCGAACACCGTCGCCACGGTCATCGAGGTGAGCGGACTGCTGCTGGTCATCGGGCTCGGTGCCTGGATCGTGCTGCGCGGCGACGGGGACGTGGGGCGCCTGACGGACCTCGGCACGACGGAGAAGGGACCCGCCGCCGCGGTGCTCAGCGGGGCGGTGCTGGCGTACTACTCGTTCGTCGGGTTCGAGACGTCCGTCAACGTGGCGGAGGAGACCCGCGACCCCCGGCGCACCTACCCGAGGGCGCTCTTCGGGGCCCTGATCACGGCCGGGGCGGTGTACGTCCTGGTGGGCGCCGCCGCGGCGGCGGCCGTGCCGACGAAGAAGCTGACCGAGTCCAGCGGACCGCTCCTGGAGGTGGTGCGCGCGGCCGGCGGGGTGCCCACGGAGCTGTTCAGCGCGATCGCCCTGGTGGCGGTCGCCAACGGCGCGCTGCTCACCGGCATCATGTCGTCGCGGCTGGCCTACGGGATGGCGAAGGACGGCCTGCTGCCGGGCTTCCTGACCAAGGTCCTGCCGGGCCGGCGCACCCCCTGGGCCGCGATCGCCGCGACCACGGCCCTGTCGCTGCTGCTGGCGCTGACCGGTGACGTGGCGACCCTCGCCTCGACGCTGGTCCTGCTGCTCCTGGTGGTCTTCTTCCTCGTCAACACGGCGGTCCTCGTCCTGCGCCGCGAGGAGATGAGCCGGGACCACTTCAGGGCGCCGACCGTGGTGCCGGTCCTGGGCGCGGCGTCGTGCGTACTGCTCGCGACGCAGATCGAGGGCGAGGTGTGGCTGCGCGGCCTGGTCGTCCTCGCGGTGGGCGCGGTGCTGGGGGCGGTGGCGGCGGCACGGGTGCGGCGCGCCCGCTGACCCCGTACCGGGAGGGGCGGAGGGGGCGTCTGCCGCCCTCCGCCCGGTCACTTCTTGGGGTCGTGGCCCCAGTTCATGAGGGAGTACCGCCACCTGGTGTCCGTGACGTCGCCGGAGGGCTTCTGCTTGAGGTGGCGATGGACGTACCCGACGACCTTGCGCATGTGCGCGATGTCGTCGTCGGTGAGGTCGCTCTTCTTCTTGTCCAGGAGCTTGACGATACGGCGCCCGGACTCGTGCCCCACGCTCTCGCCGCCGCCGTCGGACTGCCCCACGCTCTTGGAGTCGTCCGTGTCCAGCCACTTCCTGAGGCTGCTCGGCGTCATGTTGACGGCCTCGCCGAACTCCTTGACGGTGTCCTCGCGGCTCGTGTCGCTCTTGCCGCTCATGACCCCGACCCACCGCTCTTCTTGCGGAGCGCCCCGGGCTTGTGGACGGCGTTGCCGCCGGACTTGTCGCTCTCGACCTCGTACTGCGGCTCGTCCTTCGAGGCCTTGACGGTGCGCCCGGCCACCTCGGCGGTCCCGGTGATCTTCTTCTTCACCTTGCCGGGGACGGTCTGCCCGTGACTGCTCCAGGAGACCTGGTCGCCCTTCTTGAGCTTCTTTTCCTTCGCCACGTTCCGCACACTCCTTCGACCACGGCCCCCCGCGATGACCTCAACTCTTGCGCCCTTCACCACCGGGCGCACGTCGGCGGCCGCCGCGGGGACCTTCACCGGTCGGATGTCGTGCCGGTCGGATGTCGTCCCGGTCAGCTGTCGTGCCGGTCAGCTGTCGTCGCGGACGTCGTCCGGGCTGAGCCCGGCCTCCTCCATCGCCTCGCGCAGGGTGCGTCCGGTGGCGCCGTTGTCCTGCTCGGCCGACGCCTCTTCGTCAGGCTGCATGACGACTTCGTCGGTGGACGTCGTCTTGGGGCGGTTCTCTTCGGGAACGGTCACGACTACTCCTCGTGTGCTGTTGCGCTGAGCCGAGCTGTGTTGATCCGTCGATCGCTGCCACGGGTAGCCGTACGAACCCACCCGAAACGTGCAGCCCACGGCCCTGGCCTTCCGGCTCGCCCGCACCGGGCGGCCCGGGGTGTCAGCAGTCCGTTTCGAAGATGTCGTCGATGACCTGGTCGAGGAACAGGTGGTCCGTCTCCGATCCCCGGGGGATCAGTCCGAGCGTGCTCTCCAGCCAGGCGCCGAGGGTCGCCCGCTCGATCTCCACGATCACACCGGACTCCGGGGGCCCCAGCCGCATGCGGACCACCTCCTCGCCCTGGCGGCGGACCGACGGCCACACCGCGATGTCGCCGCATCCCTCGTGTTGCCGCAGGCCCGTGAGGAGCTGTTCGCGCGAGAGGTTCCACTCGACGTCCTGCCCGAGCGCGTGCAGGACCATCACCACCGTGAACGGCTGGTGCGCCGAATACTCGAAGGTCAGGGCGAGGGGGAAGGGCGGCTGTTCGTTCGCCACCAGCAAGGCGGTGTGCGTCAGACGGGTGAAGAGGAACGGATCCGTCAGACGGAGAGAGGTCGAGATGAACGCAGACAAGGCGGCCTACCAAGGGCTTGGGAGATGAGGGAGGACGGCAGCCTTGAGACCGGGTGGACATCACGGAGGTAACTCACCGCGGAGGGGCGCCGTCGTGAACTGAGGCGCCTGCTCTCCCAAGCGCAGTGCGCGCCTACCCGCCATCGCGGACCTCAATCGGCCGATCCCGGACTTTCGCCTGTGCCGATCGTGATTCGCCCGTGCCGTTCGTGGTTCGCCTGTGCCGTTCGTGGCGTGCACCCGGCGGCACAGGGCACCCGGTCTGCGCGGACTGGCGACCGTCGCGGACACAGGGGCCGCGATACGAATGCGCTGTCCGCGCGAACGATCGCGAACGGTACGGAGAGACAGATGACGGTGGACACCGGAGCGCGGGCGTCAGGGCGGCGGCGGGCCGGATGACGGCCGGGGCGACGAAGGCGGTGCGGCTGGTCGCGGAGGCCGCGGCAGGCGCCCCCGGCGAGGAGGTCCCGCGGCGGGTGTGCGCGGCGATGTGCGAAGGGCTGGGCATGGACGGTGCCACCCTGTCGCTGCTCACCGACACCCCCTCCCGCCAACTGCTCGCCGCGTCGGACGACTCCGCCCTGCTGCTGGAGGAGATCCAGTTCACGGTGCTGGAGGGCCCCTGCATCAGTGCCGCGCGGACCGGCGAACCCGTGGCCTTGGACGACCTGCGGCAGGAGCTGACGCCGTGGCCCCTGTTCGGTGCGATGATGCGCGAGAAGCTGCCGGAGGTGGGCTCGGTGTACGGGCTCCCGCTGTTCTTCGGCGACTACGTCCTCGGGTCGGTCGACCTGCTGGCGACGCGGCCCCGCGCCCTCGACGAGGACGCCCTGGAGCAGGCGGCCCACGTGGCCGACGCGGTGACGGCGGCGCTCATGCCCGCACGCGAGGTGCTGTTCACGGGGACCGGCGCCCCGGCATGGGAACCGGAGCCGGTCGTCCGTGCCCACTGGTTCGACACCTCGCGCGCCGTCGCGGTCCTGGCGGACCGGCGGCGGATCAGCCCCGAGGACGCCCTCGCCCTCATGCGCGCCGAGGCGTTCCGCACCAGCAGGTCGCTACCGGACATCACCGAGGACGTCCTGGGCGATCCGCCCGGTACGCCGTAGGAGTACGGGTTCGGCGCCCGGCTTCCCCGGTGCTCCGCCAGGTGTCCGTGTCCCGGTCGTACGCGGCGAGGCCGCGGTCGGCGAACTCCCGCAGCCACCCCTCCATGGGCCACGTCCCCCAGCGTCCCTTGAAGAGGGCGCCGTTGCGGAGGATGTCGTCGAGGTGCTCGACCGGCGGGCGGCTCACCGGATGGTGCTGGTGGTACGCGGGTGCGCCGCCGACCCACCAGAGGTCGACGCCGCGGCCGGCCGCCTGGAGCGCGAAGTCGGTGTCCTCGCCGCCGTACCCCGTGTAGTCCTCGCAGAACCCGCCGGTGTCCCGCCAGGTGCGGGCGGTCAGCGCGAAGGACAGCGACCAGAAGAGGCGGTGGTCGCCGCCGCGCAGCACCCGCGCGTCCTCGGGGACCGGACGGCCCGGGTGGGGCGGTGCGAGGTCCGGGAGGGTCGCGAGACGGTAGCCCTCCGGCGGGGGCGGCGGGAGGTAGGTGACCGTTCCGCACAGCAGGGCGCCGTCGGCGGCCGTCTCGGCGTAGCGGGCCAGCAGGTTCTCGCCCGGAACGCAGTCCACGTCGAGGAAGACCAGCAGGTCGGCGCCGTCCGCGAGGGCCCTGCGGGCACCGGCGTTGCGGGCGGCCGCGAGCGGCATCCGCCCTTCGGCGCCGAGCGGCACGGCCACCGTCCGCGCCGCGGGGTGCCTGCCGGCGAGGGCGTCCGCGGCCGCGTCGTCGTCCATGGTGACGACGACGTAGCGGTCGGGCCGGCGCGTGCCGGCCGCCAGTCCGGCCTGTTGCAGCCGCAGGTGCCGGTGCCGGCCCGCCACCACGGTGATCACCGCGAGCCTCATGCCGCTCGCCCCCGTGACGGGGCGGCCGCCAGCCGGTCGAGGGCGTCCGCCGCCCGCCGGGCCCCGTCGCCCGGGGCCCAGCGGCTCCACCGGTCCGCGGGCTGCTCCCGCGCCGTCCGGTCCAGCAGGGCCGCCCACTCCCCGGGGGCCGGCCAGGCGGTGCGCACGGTCGCCAGACGGCCGGCGCGCAGCGCTTCGGCGGTCGCCCGCTGTTCGCCGTGGGGCCGGTCCTGCGGGACGACGACGGTGGGGACGCGGGCGGCGGCGCACTCGGCGACGGCGTTCTGGCCGCCGTGGGTGACGACCACGTCCGCGCCGCTCAGCAGCGGCCACGGGTCCTCCGTCCAGGACCGGCCGGGGCCGCCCAGGAAGGTCCACGACCAGCCGGGGGTGCTCGCCTGCGCACGGCGGAGGTCGTCGCCGTCGATGCCCGCTCCGCCGGCTCCCAGCATGACGACGACCTGCCGGGTGCCGCCGGTGGGGGCCGATCGCACAGCCGGTCGCACGGCCGGTAGCACAGCCGACCGTGCGGCCGGCCGCACGCGGGGGCGGCCGTCGTAGCGGGAGAAGGCCCCCGTGTGCACCGTCTTGTCCAGCCAGGCGCGGGGCCAGCCCGGCTCCGGCAGGTCCGCGGGCCAGGGTGCGAGCAGCGCGTCGGCCACGTCGTAACCCAGCCGGTGGGCCGGGTCGAAGCGGTCGCCGCGCATCGCCGCGGCGACGACGGGGACGCCCATGAGCCGTGCCAGGAGGGTCACTTCGACGGAGACGTCGCTGACGAACAGCGACGGGCCGGTCCGCCTGATCCACTCGGCGACGGCGCCCATCCGGTCCCTGAGGCCGGGGTGGTGGCGCGGCACCCAGTGCAGTCTCCCGCCCGCTGTCGGGTCCGCGGCCTCGGCAGCTCCCCGGCCCGGGCGGTCGGGGCCGGCGTCCATGGGGAGCCGGACCCACTCCCCCGTCCAGTCCTCGGGGCGCGGGAGGGAGGAGAACCCGGTGACCGGGGTGCGCAGGTGCCGGGCGACGCACGCGGCACGGTGCAGGTGGCCCCGGCCCTGGTGGTGCACGTAGTAGCCGATCATGCCGCGAGCTCCTGGTACAGGGAGGTGTAGCCGTCGGCCATGCTCTCCAGGGTGCAGAACCGGTCGGCGCGGTCCCGTGCCGCGTGGCGGTCGAGCCGTGTCGTGCCGTCGACGAGGCGGGCAAGGGCGTCGACGTCGTCGGCCGGGGCCAGCAGACCGCACTCGTCGGTGAGGATCTCGCCGAGGGCGCCGCGGTCGAACCCGCACACCGGTGTGCCGCAGGACAGCGCCTCGGCGACGACCAGGCCGTACGGCTCGTCCCAGCAGGGCGTCACCAGCGCCGCCGCGGAGGTCCCCACCAGCGCGGCCAGTGCGCGGCGGTCGAGGTGGCCGACGTAACGGATGTCGTCGTCCAGCAGCGGGACCAGGCACTCCTCGAAGTACTCCCGGTCGCCGACGGGACCCGCCAGGCGCAGCGGGCGCCCGGCCCTGCGGGCGGCCTCGGCGGCCAGATGGGGACCCTTCTCCGGCACGATGCGCCCGAACCACACCAGGTGCGGGCCGCCCGGCCCGATGGGCCAGCGGGCGGTGTCGACACCGTTGCGGATCACCCTGGCCGCGGGGACCAGGGGCTGCCAGGCGGCGGCCGTGTGCTCGCTGACGGCGGTGAACGTCACGGCGCCGGGGCCGTGCGTCTGGATGGCCGACTCCAGCCAGGGCGTGGGCGGGGTGTGCAGGGTCGTCACCACCGGTATCCCTACGGCGGGGGCCATCGCGACCGGCAGGTAGTGGAGGCTGTTGTTCTGGACCACGTCGAAGGAGCGTCCGCCCTCCCCGGCCAGGTCCAGCATCAGCTTCAGGTACGCGTGGTGCTCCTCCATCCATCTGCCGTCCGGCATGCTGACGTCCGAGCGGGCCGCCGTGCTCAGCGCCGGCAGGTGCACGGGGATCTCCGTCACGTCGAGACCGGGGTCGGAGCCCGGGGCCGCGAAGAGCCGCACCTGGTGCCCCCGCGCCCTGAGTGCGCGGGCGAGCGTCCAAGTGTGCGCCTCCAGCCCTCCGGCGAACGGCTCCCTGACGGGGAAGCGGGCGGACGCGATGAGCGCGATGCGCAGGGCCGTGTTCATCCCAGCAGCTCTGCGTAGATCCTGCGGTGCGCGGCGGCCACGGAGGCGCGCTCGGCGGTCCGTTCCGGTGCGGTGGCACGCCAGCGCGGGCGCGTACGGTACGCCTCCAGGACGGCGGCGCGCAGCGATCCCTCGTCCAGGCCGCCCCGCTGGGTGTGGCCGTAGGACAGGCACGGGCGCTGCTCGGCGTAGTAGCCGCAGGAGGGGGCGGCCACGGCGGTGCCGAGGTCGTGGCACGCCTCCAGCCAGCCGGAGTGGGTGCCGAACGCGTAGGGCAGCACGGACAGGTCCAGCGACGACAGGTAGTCCCAGAGCAGGTCGTCGTCGAAGTAGTCGTGCGCCAAGAGCCGGATCCGTCCGGCCTGCGCCAGCGCGTTGAGCTGTGCCAGCGTGCCGGGCGCGTAGGCGTGCGCGTCCGGGTCGCCCACCTCGTGGTGGACGTTCACCCGCACCTCGGCGTCCGGCAGGCCGGCGACGGCCTCCGCGAGCGTCCGCACGACCGGCAGCAGGTCCATGTTGGGGCGCAGGCTCTTGGCGTGCACGCCGACCCGGAAGCCGTCACGGGCCGGGCGGGGCCGGACGAGACGGGACTCCTCCACGACATGGGGGTGGGGCAGGACCGTCGCCGTACGGTGCCAGCGCCGGGCGATCTCGGCGGCCGCGCCGGGGGTCAGGGTGACGAGGTGGTCCGCCGCCGGAACGAGGACGTCCAGCGCGGCGTCGTGCGGCGCGGGATCGGGCTGATGCGGATTGCGCAGGTCGTGCACCGTGTACACCAGTGGCTTGCCGTACTTCCGCAGGGCCCGTACGAGGGACCTCAGCTGCCGCGGCGACTGCGCGTCGAACCCGAAGTGCAGGTGGAACAGATCGAAGTCCGTGTGGTGCGCGTGCACCCAGTCCGGGTCGAGCATGACCGGCGGCCACCAGCGCGCGGACGTGCTGGGGGCTCCGTTGGGACGCGGATCCTTCAGCCGGACGACCCCGTCCGATCCCTGCGGGTCCGCGCAGTGCCGTACGTACACGTGCCCGGCGGGCACCGAGGCCACCCGGATCGTGCCGACGACAGCGGTGCCGCCCCTGGGTCCCCGCGTGGCGGCCGGAATGTGATGGTTCACCGTCATTCTGCTCCTGCCTCACGCAGCGGAGCGAGGAAGCGGCCGCGGGTGCGACCGGGCCTCCGTCAGGCCGCTCTGCCCTGAATGTCAGTGTTTGTATTCTTGACTTCACGCTGGGTACCCGTGGCGGGAAGCTCCATGCGCGGCATACGAACACCGGAAAATCAGACAGGAAGCCCGTTACGGTCCCGGCGGCCCGGGAACGGCGGCACGGGAACAGGAGCCCAGGAACAGAAGCCCGGGAACAGCGGCACGCGAACCCGTGCCGTCAACCTCGACGTCGGCTCGATCGGCGCCTTGACACGGGCACGTACGGGTGAAGACAGTCCCTACGCCGGACGGACCTCCACGGCCCGCAGGGCCGCATCCACCCGTTCGATGGCATAGATGACGGGCTGACCTTCCGTGACGGCATCCACGAACCTGATGTCCCACGCCTGGAAGGGAACACGTTCGTCGCTGCCGTAGGCGGCGATGAGGCCGGCCCCTTCGGCGGGATCGAACAGGATCACTCTGCCCGCCCGCAAAGCCTTCCGCACCCTGCCACCTCCACAGATGTCATCGATCAGTGCCCTGTCCCTCCCCCGTCCAGGACGGGGGAACACCCCTTCGTCCCGAACAGGGTGCCCGAGACCCGAGATCCGCTGAGCAGTACCCGTTCTCCTCCGTCCGAACCACGGGGCCGATGGGCGCAGATCGGGGCCGATGGGGGCCGATGGGGGCTGATCGGAGCCAATCGGGGCGATTCGGCGCGGGTCCGGGCGAGTCCGGAGCGGTCGGTTTCCACCGCGGCATGAGATCGCAGCGTTGCCGCCAAGCAACCGTGAAGGGCAGAATCAGGCGTGGAGGCCGTGCCGAACTGAGAAACCGCGCACTGAGCCGTCTGGAAAAAGGCGGCGGTCTCCGGTCCCCAGACCCCGGACCTGTACTTCTCCCGTCCGCCCGCCCTCCCTGATCTGTCGTGAGGCGTTCGGTGCGGACGGTGTGGTGCCGAGCCGGGGTCCGGCCGAGCACCCTCACCGCCTCGCGGTCGTGCTCCTGGACCACGCCGGCGAGAGCCCCCTGTCGCTGATGAAGGATCGGCAGGACATCTCCCTCCGGGTGCCGGAACACCAGTTCAAGGACGACGGAGGCGAGGATGACGGCCGATATCCCCGCATCGGCATCCCCTGCCGAGGATGCGGCACGAGGAAACGCGGAGCACGCACTGGAGCGGGTGCGTGAGCTGCAGCAGGAGAACACGCAGCTCCACGAGGCGGTGCGCTCGCACGCCGTTGTGGACCAGGCGATCGGCGTCGTGATCGCCACCGGTCGGCTCAGGCCGGAGCAGGGCTGGAACGCGCTCGTGGGCGTCTCGCAGCACACGAACATCAAGTTGCGGCATGTCGCGGAACTCGTCGTCGAGTGGGCCCGCACCGGGCATCTGGCCAGTGACGTACGGGCCGAACTGGAGCAACAGCTCGACCGCGCGCACGCCCCGCGACCACGGGGGTGAGCGGCATGTCGGCCGGGCGGCTCCGGGCGCGCTGACGCGTACCGTACCGGCGCGCCCGGCACGCCTGTCAGGACCGGGGAGATTGAAACAGTCCGGCCGCCGGTCGGTGGTCCCCGGTCGATGGTTCCCGGTCGACGGTCGGTGGTTCCCGGTCGACGGTTCGCGGTCGGCGGCCGCCGGCTCCGGCCGGAGCGAGCGCCGCGACCTCACCCGGACGGCGGACCCGCGCCCGACCGGTGCCGCGCACCGGCCCGCACGGCCGGCGGACGGGCCCGTGGTAACCGGTCGAGTCAGCCCAGGGAGGCGAGGAGGTCGTTGCAGGCCTGTTCGCAGCGGCGGCAGGCCTCCGCGCACACACGGCAGTGGTCGTGCATGTCGGCGTGGCGCTCGCACTCGTCGCCACAGGCTTTACAGACCGTCGCGCACGCCCGGAGGACCGCCCGGGCGACCTCGGCGTCGTAACCGGTACGGCGGGAGAGCACCCTGGCCGTGGCGGTGCAGAGGTCGGCGCAGTCCGCGTCGGTGCGGATGCACCTGGTCAATTCGGCGACCATGTCCTCGGACATGCAGGCGTCCGCGCAAGCGGTGCACGCCTGCGCGCAGGTGAGGCACTCCTCGATACAGCGGACGAGCCGGTCAGGGTCCACGCCGCCCGGATCACTGGGGTGGGCATCGAGCATGTCCTTGACTGCAGTGATCATGCGGGCCTCCAGGGTGCGGATCGTCGTGCGGCGGTCGCCGCCCTGTACGGGGTGACACCACGCAGGGCACGGGAAACATCCGGCGAGCGGCCACTCCGCCGGTGAGCCGTACAGCCGGCGTACGGCTGGCGTGCGGGCGGCGTACGGACGGCGAGCCGTATGCCATGTTCAGGTGGATCGGGCCACGATGAGCAGTAGGTCTAGGGTGGGGGCGGATGACCGTGGGCCCGCGGATGTCCACAAGGACGGGGACGGGTGGCACGGTGGTCGAACGGGAAGGTATCGCCGCTGTCCTCGGTGATCTGCGCCCCCGCTTCGGGGACACCGCGTTGATCGGCGGCGATCCGGCACGGTGCGCCCGGGTCCTGGGGGTGGACGGCATCGCCGTGTCCCTCACGACGAACCCGGTGGGTCCCGGCCTGGGCGAGCTGATCTGGTACGCATCGGACGCCAGCGCACGGCTGGAGGACCTGCAGTACACCCAGGGACAGGGGCCGGGCCCGGAAACGGCCGCCACCTGCACGGCCGTCATGGAGCCGGACCTGTCGAGGGTGGCACCCGACCGCTGGCCGATGCTGCTGCCGGACGCACTGGACCTGGGCGTACGGGCGGTGTTCGCCTTCCCCCTGCACGTGGGGGGGCGCGTGCCTCGGCACGCTGACATTGCAGCGCGGCGCCCGGGGCGGCCTGGAGGGTTCCGCCGGGAGTGACGTACGCATGCTGGCCAGGGCCCTGACGGCGGTGGTGCTGAACGGAGGCACCGTGACGGATGCGTTCGCCACCGCCGAGAGGGGCAGCGAGTTCTACCGGGCGGTCGTCCACCAGGCGACCGGCATGGTGAGCGCACAGGCCGAAGTGTCCTTGGCGCAGGCCCTGCTGCTGTTGCGGGCGCACGCCTACCGGCACGGGCGGACCGTGGTGGACGTCTCGGAGGACGTGGTCGCACGCAGGGTGCGCTTCGCAAACGACGGAACAGAGCCGGATGCGTCCGGCACAGGTAGGGAATGAGGAGTCATGACTCGCGAGGAACGCCTCCTGGAGGCCATCGTGGAGGCCGTCGACACGCTCGTCGACGACTTCGATCTCATCGAGTTCCTGCATCGGCTGTGCGATCACTGCGTGGAACTGCTCGACATCTCCGCCGCGGGGGTCATGCTCGCCGACCCGCACGGCGGTCTGCAGCTGATCGCCGCGTCCGACGAGCACACCCGGCTGCTGGAGGTCTTCGCCCTGCAGCACGATGAGGGGCCGTGCGTGGAATGCCACCGCAGCGGGCAGGCGAGCCTGGCCATCGACCTCACCTCGCCCGAGGCCACCCGTGCCTTTCCCGCGTTCGCCACCCGCGCACGCGAGATGGGCTTCCTCACGTCGCACGCCCTGCCGATGCGGCTGCGCCACCAGAGCGTCGGCGCCCTCAACCTCTTCGACAGCCGTCACCAGGTGCTCGCGGAATCCGACATCCGGGTGGCCCAGGCGCTGGCGGACGTGGCGACCATCGCCATCCTGCAGCAGCGCACCATCGAGCAGACCTCCATGGAACGCGCCCAGCTCGAACAGGCGTTCACCAGTCGTGTGGTCATCGAACAGGCCAAGGGGCTGCTCGCGGAACGCTGGCAGACCAGCCTCGACGAAGCGTTCGACGCGCTGCGCAGGCACGCCCGCTCCCACCAGATGCAACTRGCGCTCCTGGCCACCCAGGTCGCGAACGGCACCCTCGACAGCGACTCGTCTCCGCCGTCACCCGCGCCCGCGGCCGTGCAGCCGGCCCAGGCACCCGCCCCGCACACGGCGCCGCGGGCGTCGGCGTCCGCCCGGGAGCCGGCCCGGGCCGGCTCCGGTGTGCGGGTCGTGCCGGTGGGCCGCCGTGTGCGGGCGGTCCCCGCTGCACCGGACCGTATCGGCGCCGCGGTCGCGGCCGCGCTGGCCGATCACGGCGGCGACACCGAGGCGGCCACGGCCGCCCTGGTCAAGCGCGCCATCCCGGACGCGATGGCCCTGCTGGACGACACCCGCAAGGGCGGACGCTACGACGTCATCGCCCACCCGTGGCTGCCCGACATCCTGCGCAAGCAGAGCGCGCGCGGCGCCGACCAGGTGTGGGAGGCCCGCCCCAAGTGGTCCAGGCCCGAACTGCCCCCCGGCGCCCACGAGATCACGGCGCTCGACGTCAACGGCGCCTACCTGTCCGCCCTCAAGACCCACCTGCCGATCGGCCAGCTGGAACACTCCACCGGCGACCACCACGACCGCCGCCGCGCCGGCCTGCACCTGATCACCCCACCCGCCTGGGAGCACGGGGCGGTGCTGCCCAACCCGATCGGCGACCGCGACGAAGCCGGCCCGCTGTGGGTGACCGAACCCACCCTGCGCCTGCTGCTGCGCCTGGCCGGCCCCCGCTACGGCCTGTGCGACCCGCCCCGGATCCACGAGTCCTGGACCTCGGGGGCCACCGAGAGCCTCCTGGAGAAGTTCCGCATCGCCCTCAAGGACGCCCGCGACCGGGCGATCGGCCAGGACGATGTGGTCACCCTTGAGTACGTGAAGGCGATGTACGCCAAGTTCGTCTCCACGCTGGGGGAGTCGAACTACAACCGCGAGCTGTACCGCACCGACTGGATGCACCTCATCCGCTCCCAGGCGTTCGCCAACCTGTGGTGGAAGGCCCACCGCGCCTGGGACGAGGGCCTGCTCGTCGTGCGGGCGATGGGCACCGACGAACTGCACGTGGCCGGCGACTGGCGTGCGGTCTTCCCCGAGGGCCGCGGCGTCACCGAGGTGAAGGTCAAGGACACCTACACCGTCGACACCACATCCGCCGCCCCCGGCCCCGCACCCACCGGCCCCGTACAGTGATCCAGTCACCCGACAGATCCGGAGGAGACGATGCCTGAGCGCACCATCGAGTTCGGCAAGTACGGTGCCCGCGGCCTCAAGGGCCACCAGGCCGTCGCCCGCCAGCTGGACGCGCTCGCCGGCTACATCGCCACCCCCGTCACCGCCCGCCGCGGCCTGCAGGCCCGTCTGCACTACCTCACCCGCACCGACCGGGCCCGCACCGCGGCCCGCGCGGCCGGCTTGAGCGTCACCGAACGCACCCTGCGCGCCTGGCAGACCGGCACCCGCACGCCCTCGAAGAAGAACCTGGAGCGCATCGAGCAGGCGTACCGCACCGTGCGCCGCGAGAACGTCGCCCGCTACCTGATTGCCCGCCTCGACCGGGCCGGTCGCGGCACCCGGGTGGAGATCCACCCCCTCAACCAGTCCCAGGTCGAGCGCCCGCGCCAGCGCGCGCTGGAGCTGCGCACGATGAACGTCCGACGGTGGGAGCGCATCGTCGCCGCCTGGGCGGCCGGTAACGAGCAGCAACTGGACGAGGCGTGGGTGGAGCAGGTCGTGGACCTCGGCTCGCAGTGGGGCCAGTACGAGTACGTCACGAACATCGGCTTCGCCGCGTAACGCCCCCGGCGCGCCAGGCCCGCCGGACCGCTGGAGCCACACGCCGCACGCCACACCTTTTTCCTCATCCCCCGCCCCGGCGCACAACCGTCGGGGCGTCCCGCGTGTCACACCAGGCAGGAGCAACCGACTCCTAAGTACACAAGGGGGAAATATGAGGTTCAACCGTTCCGTCCTGAGTGCCGCCGCGTTCGCCGCCCTGGCCGTGGGCGCCTCGACCGCGCTGGCGGCGCCCGCCTCCGCCGCGCCCAACACCACACCGCAGAAGGTCTGCGGCAGCGCCTACAAGACCGTCAACTCCGCTCCCGTCGGCTCGCTGGGCACCGTCTACCTGACCTACAACGCGGCGAACGGCAAGAACTGCGTCACCACCATCCGCAGCACCCCGGGCACGGCCGTGGACGTGTCGACCTTCGTCTTCGTCCCCGACACCGAGGACTACGACGAGGACTACGGCAGCTACACCTCCTACGCGGGTCCTGCCTACGTCTACGGCAAGGGCCACTGCGTCAGCTGGGGCGGCGGCATCAAGAACACCTACGTCCAGGTGAACGACTCCAACTGCGCCGCCCGCAAGGAGCAGCGCACGACCTTCACCCGCTGATCCGCCCGGCGGCCGGCGCGCTCCCGCAGCAGGATGCCTGCGCGGGGAACATCCGCGGGGGCATGCCGGTTGAGGGGAGTGTGGTCGTGGAGGGGACAGTGTCCCCGGGCCTCACCCATTGCCCATGAGGACGATCGTTCGGCTGAAGCCTCATGGAGCCTTTCGCCGCGCAGGCGACCGCCCTCCACGACCACACCCCTCTCTCCCCCCCCCGCGCCTGTCAGGGCAGTGTGTCCCGGTCGGCCGCGGCGTCGCCCACTCTGCCGGTCGGTGTCCCCTGGTGCCCGGTGGGCTGCAGGGACTGTTCGGAAGAGGTGGGCACGCGGTGCAGGAGGCCGTCCTCGTGCTGCCCGTACTGCCCGGTGTGCTCCAGCGGGGGTGAGTAGGCGTGCACGGTGACGGTGGGGCCGGCGCCGGGCTCGCGGCGCATGCGGTGGATGGCGGTGCGGTCGAAGCAGAAGCCGTCCCCCGCATCGACCCGGGTGCCGACCGGGCGCTGTCCCAGCCGCAGCTTCTCGTGCCGGATGGCCCCGCGGGCCACGTGCACGCCGCCGCACGAGCGGTCGTGGTCGTGGTAGCCGGTGTCGTGCGCGTCCTCGCGCCACTCGATGATCCACACACCCACGTACTCGTTGAGGAAGTAGGAGGCGTAGCTGCGCTCCTGAGCGCAGCCGCCGAGGCACTCCTGCCAGGCGTCCTCCTGCTCGCCCACGCCGCGGGCCAGTTCCAGCAGTTCCCGCGGCTCAAGGAGCCGGTCAGGCACCGGCCCGGGCAGCGAAGAGAGGTCCATGTGCGCCTGGGTGCCCCTTTTCTGTGCTTTCCAACCGGCCTGTACGCTCCCGCCCGGCCCCGCAG
>NZ_VDFC01000032.1:0-11412 GCF_008369065.1 Streptomyces apricus
CCCCCATGACCACCCCCTGGACGAACCAGGTCCCGGTCGACAAACCGCTGCCGGAGTACCCGCGCCCGCAGCTCACCCGCCCCGACTGGGCCAACCTCAACGGCATCTGGGACTTCGCGGTCACCGCGGCGAACGCCGGCCAGCCGGCCTCGTTCACCGAGCAGATCCGGGTGCCCTTCGTCGCCGAGTCCGCGCTCTCCGGCATCCAGCGCAAGATAACCCAGAACGACAAGCTCTGGTACAAGCGCACCTTCACGGTCCCCGCGGGCTGGAGCGGCCGCCGCGTGCAGCTCAACTTCGGCGCCAGCGACTGGCGCACGACGGTCTGGGTCAACGGCACGCAGGCCGGCGCCGCGCACAGCGGCGGCTACGACTCCTTCTCGTACGACATCACGAGCCTGCTCAACGGCGGCACCAACACCGTCGTCGTCTCCGTCCTCGACCCGACGCAGACCGGTGGCCAGGCGGTCGGCAAGCAGCGCATCAACGACGTGGCCCCGCACCCGGGCGGCGGCATCTTCTACACCGCGGCCTCCGGCATCTGGCAGACGGTGTGGCTGGAACCGACGGCCCCGGCGCACATCACCCGGCTGGACATGGTGCCCGACCTCACGAACAACACCCTGAAGGTCACCGTCAGGGGTGACGGCGTCTCGGGACAGACCGCGCGGGTGACCGTGTCCTCCGGATCGACCACGGTGGGCAGCGCGACCGGCGCCGTCGGCAGCACCTTCACGGTGCCGGTCCCGAACCCCCGGCTGTGGACCCCCGAGGACCCGTACCTGTACGACGTGAAGGCGGACCTGCTCTCCGGTTCGGCCACCGTCGACTCCGTGGGCAGCTACACCGGGATGCGCTCCGTGGGGATCGCACGGGTCGACGGCGTGCTGCGCCCCGTCCTCAACGGCAAGTTCGTCTTCCAGACCGGCACCCTCGACCAGGGCTACTGGCCGGACGGCATCTACACCGCGCCCACCGACGACGCCCTCAAGTACGACCTGCAGAAACACAAGGACCTCGGCTTCAACATGGTCCGCAAGCACATCAAGGTCGAGCCGCAGCGGTGGTTCTACTGGGCGGACAGGCTGGGGCTGCTGGTCTGGCAGGACATGCCCGCGATGGACACCCGCACCCCGGACAGCGCCGCCCGCACGCAGTGGGAGGCCGAGTACGACCGCATCATCGACCAGCACCGCAGCTCACCGTCCGTGGTGATGTGGGTGAACCAGAACGAGGGCTGGGGACAGTACGACCAGGCCCGTATCGCCGACCACGTGAAGGCGTACGACCCCTCGCGGCTGGTGAACAACATGAGCGGCATCAACTGCTGCGGCGCCGTCGACGGCGGCAACGGCGACGTCCTGGACCACCACGTCTACGTCGGACCCGGCACCACCGTGCCCAGCGCGACCCGCGCCGCCGTCCTCGGCGAGTACGGCGGACTGGGCTTCAAGGTCTCCGGCCACGAGTGGTACCCGGGCGGCGGCTTCAGCTACGAGGACCAGGCCGACCAGGCACATCTGAACAACCGTCTGGTCGGACTCATCGACGCCCTGCGCGAACTGCGCCTGCCGGCCGGTTTGTCGGCCTCCGTCTACACGGAGATCACCGACGTGGAGAACGAGGCGAACGGGCTGCTCACCTACGACCGGCAGGTCGTCAAGGTGGACGCCGCCCGCCTCCAGGCCGCCAACCGCGCCCTCATCGAGGCCTCCCGGTCACCGGCCACGCCCGTCACCCTGCCCGCCAACCAGTACAAGTCCCTGCGGGTGACCACTGCGGGGTACACCGACCGCTACCTGCGCCACCGGGACGGCGCCGCCTACACCGACGTGGTCGACGCGAACAGCGCCGGCCTGCTCAAGAACGACGCCACCTGGAAGGTCGTGCCGGGCCTCGCCAACAGCTCCTGCTACTCGTTCGAGTCGCGCAACTACCCCGGTGAGTACCTGCGTCACCGCGAGTACCGCGTGTACAAGGAGTCGGGCAGCGGGGCCGTGTTCCAGGCCGACGCGACCTGGTGCGCCGTGCGCGGCGCGGGTGGCGGCGTACGGTTGTCGGCGTCGAACTTCCCCGAGCAGTACCTGCGCCACTACAACGCCGAGTTGTGGCTGGCCACCCCGGGCGGCTCCCATGCCTGGGACAACCCCGCCTCGTTCACCGAGGACACCACCTGGGCCGTCGAAGCACCCTGGGCCCCCTGACCGGGCGCGGGGGACGGTGGCCTTCCGGGGTCACCGTCCCCCGCCGGGCGGCGTACGAGCAGGTGCTCCACGGCGTACGACATCTCCTCGGTCCCCGGATCGGGCGGCGGGTGGTAGCGCCCGGCGCAGACCGAGAGGTTGACGATGAGGTGGGCGTGCCAGCGCCGGCCGACGCCGCGCCGGTCGGCGAAGGTCTCCTCGCCGTTCACCCACCAGACGACGGAGCGGGCGCCGAACTCCACCCGCAGCTCGACGTGCCCGCCGGGCCGGACGGCGTCGTCGCGGTGGTAGAGGTGCCCGCCGCGCACGTGGTTGGAGAACTCCAGCAGGTCCGGGTGGTCGGGGTGGTACTCGAACACGTCGATCTCCTGGCCCCCGTCCCGCCAGGTCCAGACGGCTGGCCAGGCGCCCACCTCGGTGGGCAGGCGCACCCGTGTCTCCAGGACGTCCCCCGTGCGCAGGAGGAAGCCCTCCTCGCTCCCCTCGGTGGTCAGCAGGCCCGTGTCCCACAGGCCGTCCGGCCGCCTGGTGGCGCGGAAGGTCCCGGCGCGGGAGTAGGCCGGGTCGGAGACCAGGTGGTCGAGTTTGTCGTCGGACGGATTGACCGGGCCGCCGTCGGGATAGGCCCACGAGCGGCCGGCCACCCACTGGCTGTGCGAACGGAAGTCGGCCGTGAAGACGACGTCGGACACGGGCCTGCTCCTCAACTGGTCGGCGAAGGCGTGCTTCCGCGGACCGCGGAAGCGACGATCTCACGCTCCGTTACTCCCCGGCCCGCCGCCGCTCAAGCGTCAACCGACCTCGCAGCGCCGGGAACAACCCGAAGGGGTGAACCCGGCCGGGGTGTCGCGCCCGGGGTGTTCCGGTGCGGTCGCGTAGGGCAGGCCGTCGAGCGGCAGGTCGGTGAGGAACCGCAGGACCAGGTCGGCGTACTCGGCTTCCCGTTCGAGGTGCACCATGTGGTCGGCGCCGTGGACGAGGAGGAAGGTCGAGTCCGTGATGGCGGCCGCCACGGCACGGTTCTCGTCCGGCGTGCTGACGTCGTCGTGCTCGCCGGTGAACACCAGCGCGCGCACCGCGTCGAGGGCCGTGGCCGGCAGCGGGTCCGCGGCGCGCAGCCGCTGGTGGCAGACCGCGTGGCGGCGGGCCTCGGCCGGGGTGATCCGGGCGAACTGCCGGTGCAGCATCCGGGCCACGGTGGGGGCCTGCGCGACCCGGTCCCGGGCACCGGTGTTGAGCAGCGTGGCGACGGCGCGGGCCGCGATCTCGTCCGAGCCGGCGGCCGACAGGCTCCCGTCGGTGTCGTCCGCGAGCGCGGCACGGGCCCGCCACACCTGCTCGCAGTCGGACACCAGGCGCGGGTTCATCCGGTGCGTGGCGCCGGCCAGCACGAGCCGCGCGACCGCCGCCGGCCGGCTCAGGGCGGCGCGGTAGGCGATCGGCGCGCCGTACGAGGCGCCCAGCAGGTTGACCCGGTCGAACCCGAGCCGGTCGGCGACGGCCAGGGCGGCCTCGGCCAGCGCGTCGAAGCCCTGTTCGGCGGGCAGGTCGTCGGCGGTCCCGACCCCGGGGAGGTCGACGAACACCAGGGGCATGTGGTCGCTGAGCCTGCGCTCCAGCCGGGGCCAGGCGTACATGTCCTGCAGCGCGCCACCGAGCAGGAGCAGGGGCTCGGTGACCGGCGGGCGGTCCGAGGTGATGACGCGGCAGGCGTAGCGCAGGCCGCGCCACCGCAGCGGGACGAGCTCCTCCCGGGTCCGCTCCGGCGCGTTCCAGCCGGGCGGCTCCCACGCGGCGCGGGTGCCCGGCATCACCGGCTCCCGGCGGCTCGGCTCGCGATGAGGTCGGCCAGGGCGGTGACGGTGGGGGCGCGCGAGAGTTCGTCCTCGGTGAGGAACACGCCCATGCGGTCCTCCAGTTGCATGGACAGCACGGTCACGGCCATGGAGTCGATGCCCGCGTCGGCCAAGGTGGCGTCGGCGGTGATGGGGGCAGGGGGCAGCCCGGCCTGGGTGGTGAGGATGCCTTTGAGTTCTTCGAGCACGTGCTTCATTTCCTTACGCTCCTGGGCGGACGGGTCCTTGCAGCTCCGCGGTGACACCCGGGGGCCACACGAGCGTGGTGGCCGCCCAGGCGAGTCCGCTGCCGAAAGCCACAACGAGCACGCGGTGCCCAGGTTTCAGCTGACCCGCGTCCGCGGCGTGGGCGAGCAGCAGCGGGACGGAGGCCGCGGCGGTGTTGCCGACGGCCGCGATGTTCGAGGGGGTGCGCTCGGGCGGGATGCCGAGCGCGTCGGCGACGGAGGCGGCGATGCGCCCGTTGGCCTGGTGGACGATCAGACGGTCGACCTCGTCGAGTTCCCAGCCCGCGGCCGCGACCGCGTCCTGGGCGGCCCGGGCCATACGGCGCACGGCGTGCCGGAACACCTCGTTGCCGCGCATGTGGACGAAGAAGTCGCCCGCGGGCGCGGTGTCCCGCCGGTGGCGCTCACGGGCCCCGCCCGCCGGGATGACGATGGCGTCCGCGAGGGAGCCGTCGCTGCCCCAGACGAAGGGGCCGAGGCTCCCGTCCTGGCCCTCGGTCCCGGCCTCCAGGACCACGGCTCCCGCGCCGTCGCCGAAGAGGGGCGCCGTCGCACGGTCGTCCGGGTCGATGATGGCCGACATCGTCTCCGCGCCCACGACCAGGACCCGCCGGGCACTGCCCGCGCTGATGAGGCCGGCGGCCACGCCGGAGGCGTACACGAAGCCGGCGCAGCCCGCGGTGACGTCGAAGGCCATCACGTCGCGCAGCCCGAGGCGGTGGGCGACGGAGGGCGCGGTGGCCGGGCAGTGGTGGTCCGGTGTGGTCGTGGCGAGGACCAGGGCGTCGACGTCCGGCACGCCCGCCGACCGCATCGCCCGCCGCGCCGCCTCCAGCGCGAGGTCGCCCGTGGACACCTCGGGGTCCGCGCGGCGACGCTCCTCGATACCGATCCGCTCGCGGATCCAGGCGTCGCTGCTGTCCACCCGGGCGCACAGTTCGTCGTTGGTCACCCGGCGGGGAGGGAGATGGGAGCCCACACCGGTCACCACGGCGGTCGGTCCGGGTGCCCTTTGGAGCTCCGCGCTCGAAACAGTCATTCACCAAGCGTACTTGAGTGGCGGCGGAGAGTTACCGGGGTGCCGGTGATCCCGTGCGCCGGGAGTGCGGTGAGTGGCCGGAGCGAGGATGAAGGGGGGACGGAGCGAGAGGTTCGGGGCGGAACAAAACGTCATCGAGTGGTTCATATAGGCTGCGCGGGCTGCTTTTTGTAGTCTTGCCCCTCAGCCTCGTTCCCGCCCAGGAGAGCCGCCCCGTGACCGTAGTGACCACTCAGCCCGAACCGTCCGTCCCGTCCGCCGACCAGGTGCCCGGCCAGGTGAGCGCGGAAACCGGGGAGTTCTGGGTCGAGCCGGCGGAGTCCGCCGACGAGGCCCCGGCGGACGCCGCCGAGACGACCGACAAGGCCGAGGGGACGGGCGGAACCGGCGAGGGCGAGAACGAGGGCGAGAACGAGGGCAAGGACGCGACCGAGGAAGACACGCCCGGTGACGTGCACGCCGATGTCGCCCAGGACGCACGCGAGTTCGGGGCGTACGTGCGGGCCGGCGGCTGGGCGTTCGCGCTGAAGGTGGCGCGCAGCGTACGGCCCGGCGGTGAACTCCCGGGAGAGACGGCGAAGGTCTCGGCCAAGGGCTTCGCCGAGCTGGCCGGGTGCTCGCCCGAGCGGGTCATGCGCTACTACAAGGCGTGGGACAAGGCGGCCGACGACGGTCTCGTCCCGTACTTCGAGGCGCTGGCCCCCGGGCAGGAGGTGGTGCTGCCGGACTCCGACGTCTGGCACGCGTACTACGTGTCCCGTTCCGGTGCGGGCTCCGAGCGGGGCGCGGCGATCAGCGCGGCGGCCGAGGCCGAGGGCATCCGGCCGACGAAGGCCCTGGAGGTAGCCGAGAACCCCACCGCGCTGCGGGCCGCGATCCTGGCCGACCCCTCCACCGCGCAGGCGGCGCGGGCCGCGCTGCTCGACCGGCTCCAGGAGGATCCGGCGCTGCAGACGGAACTGGCCCGTGACATCGCCCGCACCGACGGCCTGAAGAAGGCGGTCGCGACCGAGACCCAGGCGGCCGGCCGGATCGGCTACGTCCGCCAGATCGTGGAGAACGGGCAGGTCAAGACCCCGGCGGGGCAGACCATCGACGCTCCCGCCGAGCTGCGCGCCGAGGCCGAGCGCCATCTCTCCCTCATCGACGAGCTGGACGCGGGCGAGGACACCAGCGAGTGGGCCTCCGAGGCGTACGACTCCGTGAAGGACATCGTCGCGCAGACCGTCCAGGCCGACCCCGAACTGCGCCTGCAGGAACGCCGTACGAAGTTCTACAGCAGCCTGACGAAGGCGACCAAGGTCTTCGAGGAACTGACCTTCGACGACGTCGACGACCTCGACACCATCTACGAGGACGACATGCTGCAGCGCCTGGAGGAGCTCCAGGAAGCCATCACCACGTGCATCACGGCCCTGCGCAAGGCGGCGCCGGGCGAGTGAACACGCGCGCGCGGCCACTCCGTTCCACGACGGAGGGGCCGCGCGCCGTCATGTCCGAACGGCTCGCGCGCGCTCACCCGGTGGCGCTCGCGGCGCCCGCCGTCCCGTCCCCGGCGGGGGCGATCCGGCGGTGGACGTCCTCCACCAGGTTGCGCATCGACATGCGGAAGACCTCGGCCTGGTGGTCGCCGAGGAACGAGGTGTGACCGAACACCTCCAGGACCACCATGCCGTGCATGTGCCCCCAGGCGCTCATGAGGAGGGCGGTCGCGGCCGACGGCAGCCTCCGCCCGTCCGCGGACGGCAGGTGGTCCAGGTACTGCGTGAACGACGGCGACAGGTCGGGGGTCTGGGCCGCGGCCAGCTGGGCCTCGGTGAACCTGCCGAACAGCTCCCGCTCGAAGATCGTGGACATCCGGCGCATCGCCTGCGTCGTCGGGCCGTCGACGGGGGCCGCGTAGTAGCGCAGCGGTGTCCCGTAGAGGAGCTGGAACAGCTCGGGGTGCGCGATGGCCCAACTGCGGTACCCCTCCGTGGCGAGGACCACGCGCTCCACGGGCGAGTCGTCCCCGGCGGCGTCGACGGCGGCCCGTACGGCCTCGGCCAGGGCGTCGTACGCCTTGGCTATCAGGGCGGTGACGAGGTCGTCCCGGCTCGGGAAGTAGTGGTAGAGGGCCTGCACGGTCATCCCCAGGCTGCGGGAGACCGCGCGCAGGGACAGGGCCGCGGGCCCGTCCTCGGCGATCTGGCGCTCCGCGGCCTCCAGGATCTCCCGCGCGGCGGCGGCCCACCGCCGCTGGCGCAGGGTGGGCGGGGCGGTGGCATCTCGGTCGGCGGTCATGCCACGACCGTACGTCGCCAACCCGGTGCGCGCAGCCCGATGTTGAATGCTGTTAGGAAAATCTAACACTGCCAAATCTTCTGGCGTCTCACTAACGTCGGCACGGCGACGACATGCGTGTCATCTCTCGCGCCGGCCCCTCGCACGGGGTCCGCGACGGCATTGCGCCATCGGCCCCGCAACGGCCGCGCGACGGCGGCGGAGGCATCGCGTCGTTTTCATGCTGGGACCCAAAGGAGACTGTCCGTGTTTGAACGCATAGCCGAGTTGGCGATCCGTCGCTCCCGGCTCGTACTCGTCGTCGCCGTCGTGGCGCTGGCCCTCATGGGTGTCGCAGGCGCCGGCGCGTTCGGCAAGCTGCTGGGGGGTGGCTACGACGACCCCGCCTCCCCGTCCAGCCGTGCCGCGAAGGTCATCGACGAGAAGTTCGGCGGGGAGACGAACCTGGTCCTGCTGGTACGCGCCGAGAAGGGCCGCGTCGACGCCCCCGCGGCGGAGAGGGACGGTCGGGCGCTGGTGGCCGACCTCAAGAAGGACGAGACCCTGCAGAACGTGATCTCGTACTGGGACACGGACAGCACCGACCTCCTCTCGAAGGACGGCCGCGAGGCCATGGTCCTGGTCCATGTGAAGGGCAAGGACATCGAGCGCGACGAGAACGCCACGGCCGTCATCGACGCGTACTCGGGCCCGTACGAGGAGTCGTTGACGATCGAGGCCGGCGGCGGCGCCGCCGTGAACAGCGAGATGGGCGAGCAGTCGGAGAAGGACCTGCTGCTGGCCGAGGCCATCGCGGTGCCGCTGACGCTGCTGCTGCTCCTGGTCGTCTTCGGCAGTGTGGTCTCGGCCCTGCTGCCGCTGGTGATCGGCATGTTCGCCATCATGGGCACGTTCGCGGAGCTCTTCCTCCTCGGCAGCGTCACCGACGTGTCGATCTTCGCGGTCAACCTGACCACGGCGCTGGGCCTCGGTCTCGGCATCGACTACGCCCTCCTGATGGTCAGCCGGTTCCGGGAACAGCTCGCGGGCGGCGCGAGTGTGGACGACGCCGTCCGGCGCACGGTGAGCACGGCCGGCCGGACGATCGCGTTCTCCGCCGCGACGGTGGCCGCCGCGCTCGGGGCGCTCATGGTGTTCCCGCAGTACTTCCTGCGCTCGTTCGGGTACGCCGGTGTCGGTGTCGTCGCCATCGCGGCCGTCAGCACCCTGTTCGTCATGCCCGCCCTGTTCGTCGTGCTGGGGCACCGCGTCAACAGCGGGCGGCTGCCGTGGGCCAAGGCCAGGCCGTCCGGCGGCCGGATGCCGCTGTGGGGGCGCCTCGCCCGTACCGTCATGCGGCGGCCCGTGCTCACCGCGCTGCCGGTGCTCGTGGTCCTGCTCGCGGCGGCCAGCCCTCTGCTGGGCATCACCTTCGGCACGCCGGACGAACGCGTCCTGCCCGAGGACGCCCACAGCCGCCAGGTGTCCTCCGCGCTGCGCGACGACTTCTCCGGCAACGACGCCGCCGCCCTGCACATCGTCCTCGACGGGGCCGTGGACAAGGACCCGCTGCAGTCGTACGCGGTCACGCTGTCCGAACTCGAAGGAGTCGTCCGCGTCGAGGCGAGCACGGGGACCTACGCCGAGGGGCGCTCCACGGCGCCGGGTCCGGCCAACGCGGCCCTCGCCCGCCCCGACGCCCAGCAGATCAACGTGGTGAGCGGCCTGGCCCCGAAGTCGGACGCGGCGCAGGACCTGGTCGACGAGGTGCGGTCGCTCGACGCGCCCGCCGGGGTGAGCCCGCTGGTGGGCGGGACCGACGCGGTGCTGGTCGACGCCAAGGACTCCGTCGCCGACCGGCTCCCGCTCGCGGTGGCGCTGGTCGCGCTGACCACCTTCCTGCTGCTCTTCCTGTTCACCGGCAGCGTCGTGCAGCCGCTGCGCGCCCTGGTGCTGAACCTGCTCAGCCTGGGGGCGACCCTCGGCGTCATGACCTGGATCTTCCAGGACGGCCACCTGTCCTCCCTGCTCGGATTCACCGCGCAGCCGATGGACGTGTCGATGACCGTGCTGATGTTCTGCATCGCCTTCGGCCTCTCGATGGACTACGAGGTGTTCGTCACCAGCCGGATCAAGGAACTGCACGACCAGGGCGAGGACAACGAGTCCGCCGTGACCCACGGCCTCGGGCACACCGGGCGCATCGTCAGCGCGGCGGCCTGCCTGCTCGCGGTGAGCTTCTTCGCCTTCGGGACGGCCGAGCTGAGCTTCATGCAGATGTTCGGCCTGGGCAGCGGGCTGGCCATCCTGCTGGACGCGGTCGCCGTGCGCGGGGTGCTGGTACCGGCCGCGATGCGCCTGCTCGGGCGCTCCGCCTGGTACGCGCCGGGCTTCCTGCGCGCCTTCCACGGCCGCTACGGCCTCAGCGAGGGCGGTCCCGAGCCGGTGGCCGCCGCCGCGCCCGCGGCGGAGCGGCTCCCGGAGAAGAGCCCGACGGAGGTCTGACGGCGGCCGCATTGCGGCACTCCCCGTACATCAGCACCAGGGCGGTACAGAGAAGGGCCCCGTCGGCCACGGCCGGCGGGGCCCTTCCGGTGGCAGTGACCGGCAGAGGGTTTCCGGCGCTACGTCGCGGTCGGGGCGAGCGCCGTCCGGGTCAGCGCCACCGCCGTCCCCACCGCGCTGGCGACGGCCTCCTCGGGGTCGAGTCGGCACAGGTCTGTGAGGACGAACAGCGCCTCGGCGCTGACCACCACCGCCAGACCGCGCTTGAGCTGGGCGAACGCGTCCGGGTCCGACGCTCCGAGCGTGTCCTCCAGCGGGCGCAGCGCCTGATCGATGAGCCCGAAGCGGATGCCGGGACGCGCCGCCACCGACTCCGGGCGGGTGACGGTGGCGGCGATCATGGCCCGTACGGAGCCCTGCCGGGCGAGGATGCCGCGCAGCAGGAAGTCGCAGGCGAACGCGATGCGTTCGACCGGGTCGGTGGAGTCGGCGACCGGTGCGAGCGCCTGGTCCGGGGGCGGCCAGGCACCGGCCAGCGCCTCACTGATGAGTGAGGGGAGGTCGGCGAAGTAGCGGTAGGCGGTGGCTTCGGAGACCAGGGCCGCGCGGGCGATCGCCGGCATCGTCACATCGCCGCCCGTCTCGATCAGCTCCCGGGCCGCCGTGAGGATCGCGGTCCGCGTGCGCAATTTCTGGTTGGTGCGCCCGGCGCCGTCCGGCGTCGCCATGCTGCGCCTCCCCTTCTCCGTGCCCTGTCGTCGACACCCCGAGGATAACAGCGAGTACTCACCATGAGAGTGGACTTGCACGAAGACACCCGACTTCCCTAATCTCCTGAGAGTCGCCTCTCACAAAGGGGCGCGGCACGCCGACGCGAGGAGCACCGCATGACCAGCAGCACCCACACCCTTGAGCTCGGGCCCCATGCCCTCGACGTCACGGTCGACGTGCAGGGGCAGGAGGGCCGCCCCTTCCTGCTGCTGCACGGGGGCGGCGGCCCGCAGACCGTCACCCCGTTCGCCGCGCTCCTCGCCGAGCAGCGGCCGGCCAGGGTCCTCACCCCCTTCCACCCGGGGTTCGGCGGCACGCCGCGGCCCGAATGGCTGGCCGACGTACCGGCCCTGGCGCGGGTCTACGCCCGGCTGCTCGACGCACTCGACCTGCGGGACGTCACCGTGGTGGGCAACTCCATAGGCGGCTGGATCGCAGCCGAACTGGCCCTGCTGGGCAGCGAGCGGGTCGGCGGCGTCGTCCTCGTCAACGCGGTCGGCCTGCGCGTACCGGGCCACCCCGTGGCCGACACCTTCCCCCTCACCCCC
>NZ_VDFC01000032.1:11512-41800 GCF_008369065.1 Streptomyces apricus
GTACGGGGGCACGGCCGGGGTGGCCACGGTGGAGGACATCGTGGAGGAGGTCGTGGGCGAGGTACGTGATGAGCACGATCCGGTCGAGGTGCCCGACCTGCAGCCCGCCCCCACCACGCCGGACGGGCGCGCCGCCTGGGAGGCGGAGGGCAGTGTGCGGCTGGACGAGCTGGCCGGGATCGGGCTGCGGGCGCCGGAGGGACCGTACGAGACGGTCGCCGGCCTGGTCGCCACACGGCTGGCGCGGATCCCGGTCGCGGGCGATGTCCTGGATCTGGACGGCTGGCGGGTGGAGGTGCTGGACGTGGAGCACCACCGGGCCGACCGCGTCCGCATCACCGAACCGGTACAGGCAGAGGTACAGGTCCCGCAGGAAGCCGTGGAGGAGACGCGATGACCGCCTTGCAACTTCTCATCGGCGCGCTGACGCTGCTGACCAACGCGTTCTTCGTCGGCGCGGAGTTCGCCCTGATCTCGGTGCGCCGCAGCCAGATCGAGCCGCTGGCCCAGGAAGGGAACAAGCGGGCCCGGATGACATTGTGGGGCCTGCGGCACATCTCGGCGATGATGGCCACCGCCCAGCTGGGCATCACCGTCTCCTCGCTGGTGCTGGGCGCGGTCGCCGAACCGGCCATCGCCCACCTGCTGGAGCCCGCCTTCGAGGCCGCCCACGTCCCGCACGGCCTGGTGCACCCGATCGCCTTCGTGATCGCGCTCACCGTGGCCACGTATCTGCACATGCTCATCGGCGAGATGGTCCCCAAGAACATCGCCCTCGCCGCACCCGCGCAGACCGCGCTGCTGCTGGGTCCGCCGCTGGTGGCCCTGACCCGGGCGCTGAAGCCGGTCGTCTTCGGCATTAACGCCTTCGCCAACGCCCTGCTCAAGCTCTTGAAGGTCGAGCCGAAGGACGAGGTCGAGGCGGTCTTCACCGACGACCAGCTCGCCCGGATGGTGCTCGACTCCAGCGAGGCGGGACTGCTCTCACCCGCCGACGGCGAACGGCTGCGGGACGCCCTGGAGCTGGGCACCCGCCCGGTCGGCGAGATCCTCGTGCCGGCCCAGCAGATGCGTACCGTGGACCACACGATCACCCCCGCCGAGCTGGAGCGGACGGCCGCCGGGGCCGGCTTGTCCCGGTTCCCCGTGACCGGCCCGGACAAGGCCCTGCTGGGCTACCTGCACATCAAGGACACCCTCGGCGTCGCCGACCGCGACCGGCCGTTCCCGCCGACCGCCCTGCATCCCGTCACCAAGGTCCGCATCGACACCCCGCTGGACGACACCCTCACCGCGCTGCGTTCCGACGGGAACCACCTGGCCGCGGTCATGGGCGGGACGGGAACGGTGATCGGCTTCGTCACCATGGAGGACGTCCTGTCGGAACTGGTCGGACCGGCGCCGTCGTCGGCCGGATGACCGCCGGGTCGTCCTGCGCGCCCCGCGCGGGACGGCCCGGTCCGGGGTCACCGGGACGGCACCGGGGCAGCCCTCACTCCCGCATGGCCCCGGCGATGTGTTCGGCGGCCTGGACCGGTGTGAGACGCGTGGTGTCGACGACCTCGGCCTCGCTGTGCAGCCAGGTGCGGGCCGCCTCGGCGTAGGGTTCGAGGTACTTGAGGCGGAACGGGGAGGGGCCCATGAGGATGTCCTCCTCGATGCGCCGGCGGAGGGTGTCCTGGTCCGCGTGGAGGACGAAGTGCCGTACCGGGACGCCGTACTGGGCAAGACCCGCACTGATCTCGCGCCAGTACTCCTCGACCAGCACGGTCATCGGCACCACCAGGGTGCCGCCGGTGAAGCCGAGCACGTGGCGGGCGGTCTCGACGACGAGCGGCCGCCACGGCGGCCAGTGCTGGAAGTTCTCCGCCCCGGGCCCGGGCAGCTTCGGGCTGATGTCCATGAGCGTCTCGCCCACCTTCTCGGCGTCGAACACCCGTGAATCGGGGATCAGTTGCTGGACGAGCGCGCTGGTCGTCGTCTTGCCCGCGCCATGGGTGCCGTTGAGCCATACGATCATGGCCCCACGCTAGAGGGTTCCGCCTGTCCGGTGGGCTTCGTCCGAGCTGGTTGCGGCCCAGGACGCGAGCAGCATGAGGGCGTCGTGTTCGGGAGTGCCGGGTTCGGCGCTGTAGGCGGTGAGGGTCAGTCCGGCGTCGCCCGGCAGCTGCATGGCGTCGAAGTCGAGGGTGATCTCGCCGATGGCCGGATGACCGAATGCCTTGCGGCCTGTGTGGTGCAGGCGCACGTTGTGCTTGGCCCAGGCGGTGCGGAACTCGTCGCTGCGGGTGACGAGTTCACCGATGAGGCCGGTGAGTTCGGTGTCGCCCGGGGCCCGGCCGGCTTCGGTGCGCAGCAGGGAGACGGTGGTGTTGACCGAGGCGTTCCAGTCGGGGAAGAAACCGCGGCTGGTGGGGTCGAGGAACTGGAAGCGGGCGATGTTCACCGGGGTGGGAGCCGCAGCGGTGAACAGGGGCGCGTACAGGGCGCGGCCGAGGTCGTTGACGGCGAGGATGTCGAGGCGGCCGTTGCGGATGAAGGCCGGTGAGCCGGTCATGGACTGAAGGACTCGCTTGAGGCTGGCGGGAACAATGTCCTTGGCCCGGTGCGGAGTGCGGCGGGCCGGGCGCCGGCGCTGGGCGGCGGCCAGGTCGTGCAGGTGGGCGCGTTCGGCGTCGTCGAACTGGAGGGCGCGGCAGAGCGCGTCGAGGACTTCTTCGGAGGCACCGGCGAGCCGGCCGCGTTCCAGGCGGACGTAGTAGTCGACGCTGACACCGGCGAGCAGGGCGACTTCCTCGCGGCGCAGTCCGGGGACCCTGCGCTTGCCGTTCCCGAAGGCGGGCAGGCCGGCCTGCTCCGGGGTGATCCTGGCGCGGCGCGTGGCGAGGAACTCTCGGATCTCGCGGGTGGTGTCCATGTTGTCCAGGTTAGGAGGAGCGGGGGGCGGCTGGGAGGTTCTGCCGGTACCTGGAACGGCAGAGCCTTCCGCACGCCTGTGAGCTGCGGTTTCCTCGATGGTGTCAGCGGATGCGGCCCCGGGCCCGGAAGGCGGGCAGCCCTCTCTGTGAGATGCCGACCGGCCTCGGGTCGCCGACAGTGGCAATACCGCATCCTCATCTCCGCACCATCACGAAGAGTCACACCATGGAAACGCAGTCTGCACCTCAGGAGCTGGTCGGCATCGCGCCGAAGCTGGTCGAGCTCACCGACGAAGTCCTGTTCCAGGACGTGTGGGAGCGCCCCGGGCTCTCCCCGCGGGACCGCAGCCTGGTCACGGTCAGTGCGCTGGCCGCCCTTTACCGCAGCGAGCAGCTGCCGCACCACCTGGGGGTGGCCCTGGACAACGGGCTCACGGTGGAGGAGCTGTCCGAGGCGATCACACACCTGGCGTTCTACGCCGGATGGCCCAACGCCATGACCGCGATCACCCTGCTGAAGAAGATCGCGGAAGAGCGTTCCGCCTGATCTCCGGCGCGAGCGGCGAACCGGCCCCGCACGCTCAGCGGGACGTAGTGAACCAGAGCAAGCAAAGGAACAAGATGCCAGGCAACGTATTCGACCAGATCTTCCCTCTCGGTGAGAAGAACGACGCCTTCGCGCAGTACTTCACCGGCCAGAGCTACCTGGCGCCGCTCACCTCGGGCAGCGTTCCCGTCATGAACGTCTCCTTCGAGCCGGGCTGCCGCAACGACTGGCACATCCACCACGGCACCGACGGCGGCGGCGACCAGATCCTGCTGTGCACAGCAGGCAGCGGCTGGTACCAGGCCGAGGGCGAGGCCCCCATCAGCATGGAGCCGGGCACGGCGATCCGCGTCCCCGCCGGGACGAAGCACTGGCATGGCGCGAAAGCCGACGCGTGGTTCTCCCACCTCGCCTTCATCACCCCGGGCGAGGGTGTCGGCAACGAATGGCTGGAGCCGGTCACCGACGAGGTGTACGGCCGGCTGCCGAGGAACGGAGCGAACGCATGACCGTCCTGAACGAGACCTACACGCTGTCGAACGGCGTCGAGATCCCCAAGCTCGGGCTCGGCACCTGGTTCATCGACGACGACAAGGCGGCCGACGCGGTCCGCGCGGCCGTGCGGATCGGCTACCGCAACATCGACACCGCCCAGGCGTACGGCAACGAGCGCGGCGTCGGCGAGGGCGTGCGCACCTCCGGTCTGCCCCGCGAGGAGCTGTTCGTCTCGACCAAACTCGCCGCCGAGATCAAGGACCATGACCGGGCGCTCGCCGCGATCGACGGCTCCCTGGAGAAGCTGGGCCTGGACCACGTCGACCTGATGCTGATCCACAGCCCGCAGCCGTGGAACGACTTCCGCGGCGGCGACTACGCCCAGGGCAACCGCGCCGCCTGGCGCGCGCTGGAGGAGGCCCACCGGGCCGGGAAGATCCGGGCGATCGGCGTCTCCAACTTCCAGCAGCACGACCTGGAGAACATCCTTGAGGGTGCGACCGTCGTCCCGCACGTGAACCAGCTGCTCGTCCACGCCGGGAACACCCCCGACGAGCTGCTGGCCTATTGCGCGAGCCGGCAGATCCTCGTCGAGGCGTACTCGCCGATCGCCCACGGCGCGATCCTGCGGAACGCCGAAGTCCAGGCGATGGCGGAGAAGTACGGCGTGTCCGTCCCCCAGCTGTGCATCCGCTACACCCTCCAGCTGGGCACGGTGTCACTGCCCAAGACGGCGAACCCCGATCACATGCGCTCCAACGCCCAGGTCGACTTCGAGATCTCCGACACGGACATGGACGCTCTGCGGGGCCTGCGCGATGTGGACTACGGCGACCACAGCGCCTTCCCCGTCTTCAGCGGCAAGTGACGCCACGGAGGCGTCACTTCGCTCCACCACGGATCGGCCACGACGCACCGGCCCGACGGTCCACCGGCCCGACGGCCCACCGGTCCGATGGAACGGCCTGGTCCGGATCGCCCCCGTCGTCCTCAGTAGCGCACGAGCGGGATGTCGGCCCGGGCGGCGATGAGAGCTGCGTTCGCCGGTCCGCCCTCGGTGAGGGAGCCGACCCGCGGGTGCGGCTACCGTGACCGTGACTCCGGCGCGGGCCGCTCCGCCTGCAGGCCCGCGACGAGGCTGTCGACGAGGAAGCGGTAGCTGCCGGTCACGTCGCGGGGCAGTCCGAAACCGCCGGCGCCTTCGAGGCTGACGAAGCCGTGCAGCGCGGACCGCAGCGTGCGCGCGGCGTCGACGGCGCGGGCGTCGCGCAGCCCGAAGCCGGCGAGGACGTCGAAGAAGACCTGCAGGGCCTCGTCGCCGGCGCGCCGGTCCTCCTCGTCGTCCGCCGCGGGCGCGCGGACGGTGGCGGCGTAGCGCCCCGGGTGCTCCAGGGCCCAGGAGCGGTGGGCGTCGGCGATCGCCCGGACCGCGTCCGCGCCGGACCGGCCGACCGCGGCCCGGGCCAGCACGTTCCCCAGCTCCTGTTTGGCCTGGATGCCGATGCCGCGGCGCAGGGCGTCCAGGGAGACGACGTGCTTGTAGAGCGAGGGCGTCTTCACGCCCACCCGCGCGGCCAGCAGCCCCATGGTGAGGTCCGCGAAGCCGACCTCGTCCGCCAGCTCGGCGCCGGCCGCGACCACCGCGGCCCGGCTGAGTCCGGCCCTAGGCACGGGTGTTCGCATGCAGGAAGGCGAGCATCAGGGACACCACTTCGTCGGGGTACTGGACGTGCGGGTAGTGGCCCGCGCCCTCGATCATCTCAAGGCGGGCCAGACCCGCCGGCATCGCGGCCACGATCGCCTCGCCCTCGGCCCGCGGGTCGGCCCAGTCGGGGTCGAGCGAGCCCTGCACGATCAGGGCGGGGCAGCGCACGTGCGCGAGTTGCGCTCCCGCGTCGACCGGCGCCGACCCGCCCATCTTCCGGAACGCCTTCATGCGGCCGGGCTCGCGCAGCATGGCGTCGATCCGGTCCAGCCGCGCGGCCCAGTCGGCGGGCTTGCGGCCCGGGTAGGCGGAGTCGAGATAGGCGCGCCACGACGCCACCCTGCCCAGCAGACCGGCGCCGGCCAGCTGGGACATGGCCTTGCGGTAGCGGCCCACCCGCAGGTCGCCCCAGGCGACCGACTGCTTGCGGGTGAACGGTGCCAACTCCACTATGCCGCTGATCAGTTCGGGCTCCTGGGCGGCCGCGACGGTGGCGGATCCGCCGGAGATCGAGTGCCCGACGAGCACGGCCGGACCGCCCAGCCGGCGGATCACGGCGAGCAGGTCGCCCGCGATGTCCGTGCGGGAGTACGAAGGCCACTGCGCGCTCGACTCGCCGCATCCCCGCAGGTCGACCGCGGCCACCCGGTACCCGGCGGCCACCAGCTTCGGCGTGACGAAGCGGTACGCCTCGCGGCTGTCGCCCATGCCGTGGGCCAGGACCACCAGAGGGCCGTCGCCGGTCACCTCGTAGGCGATCGATCCGTCGTCGACGTTCAGGAACTCGGTCATGGTGGTCTCCCCTGTGTGGCTATTGCCGTTAGCTAAAAGCTAATGGCGATAGCTTCACCTGTCAATGCGGGGCCGACGCGACAGGCTGCCTCTGTTCGTTTTTTGATTACCTTCCGTGAGGGAGCTTCCGCGCGTGACGTGTGCGACCGGACTGGCCGCGCCCATCCGACCATCCCGTTGACAACGATGTCCAGACCGTCCGCTCGTTCACTCCGGGCGCTCGCCGAACCCTGGTCGCGTTAAGCCAACGTTTAGTAAAGTCGCTGGCCATGGCCGTAAACACCGTCGAAATTCATCTGGACCGGTCTATGGACATTGCCGCGACGTTACGTCTACGTTGAGCGCTCATCAGGCCGGGGTCCCGGTGGCCGAGGCGCCGCATCCCCGCCTGTCACGCGTAGTCACGCAAGGAGAGGCGGGCGGGGATGCGAAGAAAGTCGACGGCACTGGTGGTGGCCACCATGGTGGCGGCAACAGCCTGTAGCGGGGGGAGCGGCGGCGGCAGCGGTGAGATCGCGGCTCCGCCGAGCGACCCGGCGAAGGTCTCCGGCGAGATCACGGTCCTGACCAACCGGTCGGATCAACTGGCCGACGGCACCCTGAAGAAGTACGCCGAGGAGTTCGGCAAGGTCTACCCCGGTGTGAAGGTCAAGTTCGAGGGCCTGACCGACTACGAGGGCGAGACCAAGATCCGGATGAACACCGAGAACTACGGTGACGTCCTGCTGATCCCGAACTCCCTGTCCCGGAAGCAGTACCCGACGTTCTTCGCCCCGCTGGGCAAGGCCGGCGACCTGTCGGCGAAGTTCGACTACACCGACCACGCCACCGTGGACGGTCAGGTCTACGGTCTCGCCAACATCGGTGTGGCCAACGGGTTCGTCTACAACAAGGCGGTCTGGGCGAAGGCCGGCATCACCGACTGGCCGGCCACCCCGGCGCAGTTCGTCGCCGACCTGGAGAAGATCAGGGCGAAGACCGCCGCCGTCCCGTACTACACCAACTACAAGGACGGCTGGCCGCTCACCAACTGGACGAACGCCATCGGTTCACCCACCTGCGACCCCGGCTCGTACGACTCCCTGGCGAGGACGGCCGAGCCCTGGAGCAGGGGATCGGACCTGCACACCATCGACAAGCTGCTCTACACGGTGGTCGACGAGAAGCTCACCGAGTCCGACCCCACCACGACGAACTGGGAGGACTCCAAGGCGCAGATGGGGACCGGGAAGATCGCGTCGATGTGGCTCGGCTCCTGGGCCATCGGCCAGATACGGGCCGCGGCGGAAGCGGCCGGCAAGGACCCCGACGACATCGGGTTCATGCCGTTCCCGGCGCGGAAGCACGGGAAGTTCTGCTCCGTGCTGCGCCCCGACTACCAGTACGCGGTCAACGTCCACTCCGACAAGAAGACCGCCGCCCGCGCCTGGATCGACTGGTACATCACCAAGTCCGGGCAGGCCGCCGCCGAGGGATCCATCTCCTCGGTGAAGGGCGCGCCCCTGCCCGACACGCTCAAACCGTTCTCCGACAACGATGTCACCCTCATCCCGCAGCACCAGAAGAACGTCACCGAGGTCAACGCCGTCGACAAGGCGTCGGAGATCGGCATCACCGTGCAGGACTACCGGCAGAAGCTGGTGGACGTCGCCCGGGGGGCGGCCGACGGGGACATGGACAGCTACTTCGACGAGCTGAACGGCAAGTGGTCCGAGGCGCAGCAGACCCTCGGAGGCTGACCGCCCCGCGGGGGCGGGACCGCGGACCGGGGGAGTGGCCCCGACCGCAGGGCCGCAACGGCCGGACCGACGTTCCACGCACACTCTTGCCCGCCCCGTACCGAAGCGTGCCCGAGTGGGAACCCATCACGAGGAAGCTGCGATGACCGCTGTCCAGAAGACCCGTCCCGGCGCGGACACCGCCGGCCGGCGCGGCGCCCCACCTCCCGAACCGGCCCCGGCGGGGCCGAGTCCCGGCCGCCAGCACGGCCGGCGGCGGCGCCGCACCGCCGCCGTCACACCGTGGCTGTTCCTGGCCGCGCCCCTGGCGCTGCTGCTGATGTTCACCTACCTGCCGGTGGCGGACATGATCGGCTACGGCTTCACCGACTGGGACGGCACCAGTCCCGACCGTTCCTACGTCGGCGCGGACAACTACACCGACCTGGCGACCCGGCCCCAGCTGTTCGAGGTGTTCCTGGTCAGCGGCTTCTACCTGGCCGCCTCGTTCGTGCAGATCGCGGTCGCCCTGTACTTCGCGACGGTCCTGAGCTTCGGCACCCGCTTGCGCAACCTCTTCAAGGGCCTGCTGTTCTTCCCCTACCTCGTCAACGGGGTGGCCGTCGGGTTCGTGTTCCTGTACTTCTTCCAGCCCGACGGCACCCTCGACACCCTGCTGCGGCTCGTCGGCGTCGAGGGCGAGCACCTGTGGCTGGGCGACCCGGACCTCGCCAACCCGTCGCTGGCCGGAGTCTCCGTGTGGCGCTTCACGGGACTGAACATGGTGCTGTTCCTCGGCGCGATCCAGTCCATTCCGCCCCACCTGTACGAAGCGGCGCAGCTGGACGGGGCCAACCGCTGGCAGCAGTTCCGCCACATCATCGCGCCCGGCATCAAACCGGTCATCAGCCTGAGCTTCATCCTCGCGGTGTCCGGGTCCCTGGCCGTCTTCGAGATCCCGTACATCATGACCGGCGGCGCGAACGGCACCGAGACGTTCGTCATCCAGACCGTGAAGCTCGCCTTCCAGTTCGACAAGGTCGGTCTGGCCTCCGCCTCGGCCGTCGTCCTGCTGGTCCTGATCCTGCTGATCACCTGGATCCAGCGCCGGCTGGTCCCCGAGGAGAGGGTGGAGCTCACGTGACCACCGACACCGCAGTCGGCGGCCGGCCCGCCGCCCGGCGTCCGGCGCGCGCCGACCGCACCGCGCTGTCCCGCACCGCCGTCGCCCTGAAGTACCTGTCCCTGCTGCTGGCTTCGGCCGTCGTCCTCGTCCCCCTCGCCGTCGTCCTGCTGACCTCGCTCAAGACGCAGTCGGAGATGGCGAACGGCGGAGCGCTGTCGCTGCCCGGCAACTGGCTCAACTTCGACAACTACGCGACCGCCTTCGAACAGGGCGCCATGCTGAGGGCGTTCGGCAACACGACCCTGATCCTCGTCGTCTCCACCACCGGAACCGTGCTGATCGGCTCGATGACCGCCTACGCCGTCGACCGCTTCCGGTTCCGCCTGAAGAAGCTGGTGATGGGCCTCTTCCTGCTGGCCGCGCTGGTACCGAGCGTCACCACGCAGGTCGCCACCTTCCAGGTGATCGACGAACTGGGCGCCTTCAACACCCGCTGGGCGCCGATCCTGCTCTACACCGGCACCGACATCGTCTCGATCTACATCTTCCTCCAGTTCATCCGGTCCATCCCGCTGTCCCTGGACGAGGCCGCGCGCATCGACGGCGCCAACTCCTGGACCATCTACTGGAAGATCATCCTTCCGATGCTGCGGCCGGCGATCGCCACCGTCGTCATCGTCAAGGGCATCGCCGTCTACAACGACTTCTACGTGCCCTTCCTCTACATGCCCGACCCCGAACTCGGCACCATCTCCACCGCCCTGTTCCGCTTCAAGGGCCCCTTCGGCGCCCACTGGGAGACCATCTCCGCCGGCACCGTCCTGGTGATCGTGCCGACCCTGGTCGTCTTCCTGGCACTGCAGCGCTTCATCTACAGCGGTTTCGCGGCCGGTTCCACCAAATGACGGGGTCCGTACGACCCGCCCGCTCGCCCGGGCCCGTACGACCTGCCCGTCCCCCGCGTCCGCACCACGTCTCCGAGGAGTCCGCATGAAGGTCCGCACCCCGCTGTCCCACGGTTGGATGCTGCGCCTGAACACCGACCGCCACACCCCCGCGCAGGCGCCCCCCGAACTGGCCGGCGTCGCCGTGCCCGCCCAGGTGCCCGGCTGCGTCCACACCGACCTGATGGCGGCGGGCCTGCTGGCCGACCCGTACCTCGACCGCAACGAGACGGACGTGGCCTGGGTGGGCCGCGCCGACTGGACGTACACGACCGAACTCGATGTCCAGGAGGCGGACTTCGAACGGACGGACCTGGTCTTCGACGGCCTGGACACGGTGGCCGCCGTCCGGGTCGCGGGCCGCACGCTGGGCCGCACCCGCAACATGCACCGGTCCTACCGGTTCGACGTGAGCGAACTGTCGGCGCACGGCCCCGTGCCGGTCGAGGTCGGCTTCACCTCCGCCTACACCGAGGCCGAGGCCCTGCGCACCGCACTGGGAGCACGGCCCAACTCGTACCCCGAGCCGTTCAACTACGTCCGCAAGATGGCCAGTTCCTTCGGCTGGGACTGGGGCCCCACCCTGGTCACGGCCGGCATCTGGCGCGAGGCCCGGATCGAGCGGTGGTCCACGGCCCGGCTGGCGGAGGTCCGTCCGCGGCTCACCGTCGCCGGGGACGGCACCGGCACCGCCGAGATCGTCGTCGACCTGGACCGCACGGCGACCGGCGCGCACCGGGCCCTGCGACTGGTGGCGGCCGTCGGCGACGCGTCCGCGGAACTCGTCGTGGCCCCCGGGGAGACCACCGCGACGGTGGTCGTACGGGTCCCGGACGCCGCACTGTGGTGGCCGCGCGGCTACGGCGCCCAGTCCCTGTACGGGTGCACGGTCGTCCTGAGCGACGCCGACGGCGGCCGGATCCTCGACACCTGGGAGCGCCGCGTGGGCTTCCGCACGATCCGGCTCGACACCTCCGCCGACGCACACGGCAGCGCCTTCACCCTGGTGGTCAACGGCACCCCCGTGTTCGCCCGCGGGGTGAACTGGATATCCGACGACGCCCTTCCCGCCCGCGTCACGGCCGACCGCTACCGCACCCGGCTCACCCGGGCCGCCGAGGCGGGCGTCGACCTGGTCCGCGTGTGGGGCGGGGGCATCTACGAGGACCGGGCCTTCTACGACACCTGCGACGAGCTGGGCCTGATGGTCTGGCAGGACTTCCTGTTCGCCTGCGCCGCCTACCCCGAGGAGCAGCCGCTGCGGTCCGAGATCGAGGCCGAGGCCCGGGAGAACGTGGCCCGGCTGATGCCGCACCCCTCGCTCGTGCTGTGGAACGGCAACAACGAGAACCTCTGGGGCTTCGCCGACTGGGACTGGGAGCCGGAGCTCGCCGGCGACTCCTGGGGCGAGGGCTACTACCTCGGACTGCTGCCGCGCGTCGTGGCGCAGACCGATCCGACCCGCCCGTACTGGGCGGGCAGCCCGTGGTCGGGATCGTGGGACCACACCCCGAACGACCCCGGCCACGGCACGGCCCACTCCTGGGAGGTGTGGAACCGCCGTGACTACAGCGACTACCTCGCCACGGTGCCGCGCTTCGTCGCCGAGTTCGGCTGGCAGGCGCCCCCGGCGTTCGCCACCCTGCAACGGGCCCTGTCCGAGAGCCCGTTGACCCCCGACTCGCCCGGCATGCTGCACCACCAGAAGGCCGAGGACGGCAACGGAAAACTGAACCGGGGACTCCTCGCGCACTTCCCCGAGCCCGGCGACTTCGACACCTGGCACTACCTGACCCAGCTCAACCAGGCGCGCGCCGTCGCCACCGGGATCGAGCACTGGCGCTCCCACTGGCCCCGCTGCGCCGGCACCGTGCTGTGGCAGCTCAACGACTGCTGGCCGGTCACCTCCTGGGCGGCGATCGACGGCGACGGCCGCCTCAAACCCCTGTACTTCGAGATGCGCCGCCTGTACGCCGACCGGCTGCTGACGATCCAGGAGCGCGACGGCGCGCTGACGCTCGTGGGCTGCAACCAGAGCGCGACGGACTGGGAGACCACCGCGACGGTCCGCCGGGTCACGGCCGACGGCAAGGTGCTGGCGAGCGCCGAGATCGCCCTGAAGGCCGCGGGCCGCACCGTGGTCCTGGAACGACTCCCCGACAGGGTCGCCGAGTTCGGCGACGCGCGGCGCGAGTTCCTCGTCGCCGACACCTGGGGGGCGCCGGGGGCGACCGACGACGCGAGCGGAGCGGGTCTGCGCGCGCTGCACTTCGCCCGCCCGGACCGCGAGTTCGCCTACCCCGCCGCCTCCTACGACGTGAGCGTGACCGAGGACACCGCGGACGGCGGCGACCACGCGGACGGCGGCCACGCCGCGCTGGTCACCGTGACCGCCACCGGCGTCGTACGGGACCTGCTGCTGCAGGCCGACCGGCTGCACGCGGACGCCCGCACCGACCTCGGCCGGGTGACGCTGCTGCCCGGCGAATGCGCGACCTGGCGGGTCACCGGCTGGCCGCGACCCACGACGCAGACCGCCCGCGCGGCGCTGTTCTGCGTCAACGACGCGGGAGCCGTACGTGAGTGAGGAACGGGGACGCCGGACGGGACGGGTCACGATCACGGACGTGGCGGTCCGGGCCGGGGTGTCCAGGGGAGCGGTGTCCCTGGCCTTCAACAACCGGCCCGGCGTCTCGGAGGCCACCCGGGAACGCGTCATGGAAGCGGTCGCCGAACTGGGCTGGGTGCCGAACCAGGCCGCGATCAAACTGTCCGGCTCGGCGACCGGCGCGGCGGACACCGTCGGACTGGTCATCGCCCGCCCCGCCCGCCAACTCGGTCTCGAACCCTTCTACATGGAGTTCATCTCCGGTGTGGAGTCCGTCCTGGAGGAGCACGGGTGCTCGCTGCTGCTGCACCTGGTGCGGGACACCGAGCAGGAGATCGCCGTCCACCGCCAGTGGTGGCAGGCGCGCCGGATCGCCGGCTCCCTCCTGGTCGACCTGCAGCACGACGATCCGCGGGTGACGGAGCTGGCGGCGATCGGGCTGCCGGCCGTCGCCGTCGGCCATCCGTCGCTGGCCGGCGACTTCACCTCGGTGTGGACCGACGACGAGAGCGCCGTGCACGAGGTCGTGCGCTATCTCGCCGCGCTCGGCCACCGGCGGATCGCGCGGGTCGGCGGCCACCCGCGGCTCGGCCACACCGCGCTGCGCACCGCGGCCCTGGACACGATCGTGGCGGAACTGGGACTGGAGCCGGCCCGCAGCGTCACCACCGACTTCTCCGGTGAACAGGGTGCCCGCGCCACCCGCTCGCTGCTCGCCTCCCCGCACCGCCCCACGGCGATCGTCTACGACAACGACATCATGGCGGTCGCGGGACTGTCGGTGGCGTCCGAGATGGGGCTGAGCGTGCCCAGGGACGTCAGCCTGATCGCCTGGGACGACTCCCAGCTGTGCCGGCTCACCCACCCCAACCTGTCCGCGATGAGCCACGACGTCTTCGGCTTCGGCGCCGACGTCACACGGCGGCTGTTCGACGTCGTCCACCGCCGCAACCCCTCGTCGGGACCGGTCGCCACACCCGTCCTGCTGCCCCGCGGCAGCAGCGCGCCCCCGCGCGACCCCGCCGGCTGAGGGCGCGCCACCGGCGGGCGGCCCGACCCGGGAGGAGAACCATGCGGCTCGCCGTCCGCACCTGGGGCGAAGGCCCCCGTACGGCCGTGCTCGTGCACGGCATCATGACGGACTCCCGCAGCTGGAGCGGGACCGCCCCGGCCCTGGCCGGCCGCGGCTACCGGGTCCTCGCCGTGGACCTGCCCGGCCACGGCGCCAGCGGACCGGCCCGGACCTACACCCCCGCGGCGCTGGCCGCCGCTCTGCTCGACACCCTGCCCCCGGCCCCGGACCTGGCCGTCGGCCACTCGCTGGGCTCGGCCGTCCTGCTGTCCGCCACGCCCGCACTGCGCTGCGCCCGCACGGTCCACTGCGACCCCGCGTGGCTGCCCCGCCCCCGGGACCTGGACGCCCTGCGGGCCGTCAAGCACGCCACCCGGCAGGAGGTGCGCGCCGCGCACCCGCGCTGGTCCGACGACGACGTCACGGCCGAACTGGAGGCCCTCGCCACCTGGGACCCGGCATCGGTGACCGCCCTGCGGCACCTGCCCGGTCTGCCGTACGCGCCGGTCGTCCCCTCGCTGGTCCTGCTCGCCGGTCCCAGTGAGCGGATACCGCCGGCGCAGGCCGCGACGCTGCGCCGGCGCGGCTGGCGGGTGCGCACGGTGGACGGTGCGGGACACACCGTCCACCGGGACGATCCGGCGGGGTTCCTCCGCGGACTGCGCGGCTGGCTGTGACCGTCAGGGCAGGGTGACCTCACCCTGGTTCAGCACCCGGGGCAGGAAGTACGCCGTCTGGATCTCGGCGTTGGTGTTGTTCCCGCGCAACTGCTCGGACCACATCATGAACCACGCCCACCGGGGCTGGCTGTCCAGCAGTGCGGCGGTCGGCATCCTGCCCATTTCCGCGAGGGCGATGGGCTTGTTCCCCGCGATGTTCCGCAGCTGCTGGTAATCGGCGGAACTGGGGTGGTTCTTGTACCAGACGTCGAGGGACACGACATCCGCGTACGCATTCCCCGGATAGTAGGTGCTCCAGCCGCCCGCCGGATTGTCCTGCACGTTCCACACCCAGATCAGATTGTCCAGGCCCTTGGTTCCGGCGAGGTAGTCACGCGTGATCTGGTAAAGGCGCGCGCTGCCGTTGGTGCCGGGCCGGTTTCCCCACCAGTTCCACGATTCGTTCATCTCGTGCAACGGACGGAAAAGGACCGGGACGCCTGCGTTCTTCAACTGCTGGAGGTAGGGGACGACCTCGTCGAGCCGCCGTTTCCAGGCGGTGTTGAGAGCCGTGCCCGCGGTGACGATCTGCGAGAACTGCGCATCGGAGATCTGCGACTTCACACCGCCCTCGAACGCGCAGGTGCTCCCGCCCGTCGGCGGACAGACGTGCCAGGTCAGAGCCACCAGCGAGCCGTTGGCCCACTCGGTCTTCGCCTGGTCCACCACGCGCTGGCGGTTGGCGACGTCCGCCGAGGCGAACATCAGGTCACCGCCCCACAGGCCGGGGTACTGCCCGGTGACGTCCTTGACCTGTTGCGTGTACTGGCCGGGGGCGGAAGCCGGCTCCTTGTTGTGCTGACCGGAGACGATGTGATTCCCGGAAATGGAGTTGAGGTAGTTCAGGACATTCTGCTTCGGGGTCGGGGGAAAGGCCTGCGCTGATTCTGTCGCGGGCCATGCGAAGAGCGTCGCACCGATTGCGGCCGCCGCCGTCATGAGGGTGAGGCGGCGCCCTGCCGATCTCATGGGCATTCGGGCTCCCGTGGTCGAACGGAATACGTGCCGCCCAAGGTGGCCGCTGCGCCGTCCCCCCGTCAATGGCTGCGGACGCTCTTCACAACCCGTCTGCGGAATTATTTACTTAACGTTTCCTGAACCCCGTCGAAAGGCGGACCCTTGTCCGGCATGCGTATTTCGGCGTCGCCCGCCGCCGCACGGCACCTCGAACCGGCCCGTGGGGGGCGATGGCCACCAGGGTGCCGGTATGCGATGTGCGATGTGCAGAGCTGTCGTCAGGAAGCCGCGCTCAGGGCGGGATCGGTGCGCCAGACGAAGGCGAGCTCGGACAGCGGTACGCCGAGGACCTCGCTGAGCCGGACGACGGTGCCGAACGCGGGGGTGGGCAGCCGGCCGGTCTCGATCTTGCGGAGGGTCTCCGGCGAGATCTCCGCCGCCAGGGCCACGTCGACGAGGCTGCGTCCTGCCCGGGCCGAGCGCAGTGCGGCCCCGAGGCGCCGGCCCGCCTCGATCTGTTCGGGGGCGAGCGGATGACGAACCATGCGCACATGCTAGGTCCACGGGCGACCCGGCGGCAACCATTGCCTCTGGTATAAATATACCGGTCGGCGGCCACCCCCGGAGAATCGAGAAGCGCAGTGATCGAGCACAAATCCCCCGGAGACATCGAGCGCATGCATGTCACCGGACAGTTCCTGGGCCAGGTGCTGGCCGAGCTCGGCGACCTGGCCGAGGTGGGGGTCAACCTGCTGGACCTGGAGCACCACGCGCGCCGCCGCATCAAGGAGCGCGGCGCGGAGTCCTGCTACTGGGACTACGAGCCCTCGTTCGGCAAGGGCCCGTTCCGCAACGTGGTGTGCCTCTCGGTCAACGACGCCGTGCTGCACGGACTGCCGCACAGCTACAAGCTGCGCGACGGGGACCTGGTGACCATGGACATGGCGGTGACGATCGACGGCTGGGCCGCCGACTCGGCCTACTCCGTCGTCGTGGGCACCCCGTCCCCGGAGGACCTGCGGCTGATCGAGGCGACCGAGGTCGCCCTGGAGGCCGCGATCGAGGTCGCCCTGCCGGGCAACCGGCTCGGGGACATCTCGGCGGCCATCGGCGCGGTCGCCCGCGAGTACGGCTACCCGGTGAACCTGGAGTTCGGCGGTCACGGCATCGGGCGCACGATGCACGAGGAACTGCACATCCCCAACGACGGCCGTGCGGGCCGCGGCTGGAAGCTGCGCCCCGGCCTGACGCTCGCGATCGAGCCCTGGTTCGCGGCGGGCACCGACAAGATCGTCTACGACCCGGACGGCTGGACGATCCGGTCGGCCGACGGCTCGCGCACCGCGCACTCCGAGCACACGGTCGCCGTCACCGAGAGTGGTCCGCTCGTCCTCACCCGGCGCCCTCAGGCCGCCGAGGGGCGGCAGGAGGCGCGGAAGTCCCCGGCAACCGGACGCTGACGGCCTCGGGGTGGTCCTCCACGTACGCCCTGACGACCGACTCGAAGCTGTCGTCGGGGCGCAGACCGAGCGCCCTGGCGCATGTGTCGGCGAACGAGGCGGGCCACGAACCGACGATCGCCTCGACGGCGGGATCGGGCGCGACGGTCACCAGGCCGGCGACGGCGTCACCGGCCACCCGGCGCAGCGTGTCCAGCATCTCGGCGACCGTGACCGTGAGCGCCGGCAGATTGACCGGCAGCCTGCCTTCGAGCTCCCCGGGGCCGCTGCCGCGCACGGCCTCGGTGACGCGGAGGATGCCCTCGACGGTGCGCCGCGGTGAGGCCAGCGCGACCCGCAGGCCGGGGTCGACCGGGCAGGTGGCCGGGAGCCCGGAGAGGGGCTCGCGGATGATACCGGACAGGAAGCCGGAGGCGGCCGCGTTCGGCGCGCCCGGCCGCACCACGACGGTCATCAGGCGCGCCACACGCCCGTCGACGAAGCCCCGGCGCGTGTACTCGGCGATCAACTGCTCACAGACGCGCTTCTGCATCCCGTAACTCGACTGCGGGGCCGGCAGGGTCCACTCGTCGACCACGGGCGGCAGGGGAGCGGCGGGGTCCGAGCCGTAGACCGCGACGCTGCTGGAGAACACCACCCGGGGCGTCGGCCCGCCGGCGGCCGACTGGGCGCGGGCGGCATCCAGCAGCGCGCGTGTCGTGTCCAGGTTGGCGGCCATGCCCAGGTCGAAGTCGCTCTCGCACTCGGCCGACACGGCCGACGCCAGGTGGACGACGACGTCCACCGGCCGCGCGAAGACGTCGTCGAGGCGCTCGCGCAGATCCCCCTGGACGACCTCCACCAGCGGGTGGTCCGCCACCGGCGCCGCGGCCGGCACGTACCGGTCGACGAGCAGCAGCCGTTCGACGGGCGCACCGCACAGGGTCCGCCGCGCGAGCAGGGCATCGGTCAGCTTCCGTCCCAGGAACCCGAAACCACCGGTGACGACGATCCTCATGCGGTCCTCCTCGCACTGTTCGCTCCCGCCGGGCCGCTCGCCCGCCGCCGTACGGGACCGGGGTTGGCATCCAGGTGAGGTGAGGCTAACCTTCCCAAGTGTCGAAGAACCCAGAGCTGATGCCCCGGCAGCCCCGACTGTTCCGTTGCCACGTCGTGCGCAGTGAGCGTTACACGTCCTCCATGCAACGGGTTACGGTGGCCGGACCCGACCTCTCCTCGTTCCCGTGGCAAGGCTACGACCAGTGGTTCCGGTTGTTCCTGCGCAAACCGCACCAGGAGGAGTTCGTCCTGCCGGAGATCTCCGGACCGGTCTGGTGGAAGCCGTTCCTCGCCGTTCCCGAGGACGAGCGGGCGCACTGCGCGAACTACACCGTGGCCGACTTCCGCCCCGGCGCGGCGGAGCTCGACATCGACTTCGTCGTGCACAGCGGCCCCAGCGGCGAACCCGAGGGCGCCGCGGCGATCTGGGCCTGCGGGGTGACCCCCGGCGAGGAACTCGCCCTGCTCGACCAGGGAGTGCTGTTCGACTGCCCCGACGACGCCTCCGAGGTCCTGCTCGTCGCCGACGAGAGCGGTCTGCCCGCGACGGCCGGCATCCTGCGCTCCCTCCCGCGTGAAGCGGTCGGCCGCGTCATCCAGGAGGTCCCGACCGCGGGCGACCGCCGCGACCTGGACGCCCCGGCCGGAATGAGCATCACCTGGGTGGTGCGCGACGACCCGTCCGCGGTTCCCGGCGCCGCCGCCCTCGCGGAGCTGCGCCGGCACATCCCGGTCGGCCCGACCGGCTACGCCTTCGTCGTGGGGGAGTCGACCCTCGCCACCGAGGGTCGGCGGCACCTGCACCGCGCGGGACTGCCGAAGTCGCGCATCACCTTCTCCGGTTTCTGGAAGCGGGAGACGCACGACAGGGCCGCCGCTGCCTGACCGGCATCGCCGGGGCCCGGCCGCGTGCGGCACGGGCCCCGGCCGGCCTCACCCGCCGGACGGACCCAGCTGCAGCACGACCGCCGCGGTGCCGAGCGCCGGCACGGTGACCGGGACGCTGCCGTCCGGCTCCGTGTCGACGGGGCGCGGGTCCAGGCCGAGATAGGTGGTGCGGAACGCCTGCCCGACGCCGAGCGGGGTGGCGACGCGGCAGGTGACCGGGACGTCCGCCGAGGACTGCAGGCGCACCAGGACGCGCCCCTCGTCCGGGACGGTCAGCCCCACGAGCCGGACCCGCGGGTCGTCCAGCGTCAGGAACCGTGTCTGCGCCGGGAGTTCTCCCTGGGCTCCTGCGCGGGCGCGGGCGCGCACCGGGACCAGCGGGTGGCCGGTGACGGCCGCGGTGCGCATGGCCAGCCGGTCACCGAGCCCTTCGGCGTCCTCGTCGGCCCCTGCGAAGGCGACGCTGTAGCGGAACGTGTGGTGGAACGCCTGCCGGGCCGGGAAGTTCGTGTCCCAGATGTTGTTGTGCACCCAGGAGAAGACGGTGCCCGGCTCCTCCTGCGGGAGCGACTGCGGATAGGGCACGTACGGGATCGCGATCCCGCCGAGCTGCACGAGCGGGGCGTCGGTCGTCGCCAGGGCGGCGTGATGGGTGGCGTCGCTCAGGCTGACCCAGCGGCGGATCGCGCGCATGTGGGCGGCGGACCCCGGCACGGTCTCCCGGTCGCTGCCGAGGACACCACCGGTGGCCTCCGTGCGCACGGTGGGGTCGTCCAGGGCGAACGGGAAGGCGAAGAAGGCGCTCTCCTTCGTGAGCGTCGCCGTCTTGTCGATGCGGTTCTCCACGTCGATGCGGGCCGCGCCGTGCGGCAGGTGCACCTTGACGCGCAGCCGGCGGGTCCCGTCCGGGGCGCACTCGTAGACCAGGGTCTGGCCGGTGACGTCCGACGTGCGGTCGACGAGCGCCGCGGGCGGTGCGGTGCTGCGCGAGGCGAGCAGGTGCATCGAGTCGTCGGCGACGGTCTTGCTGGACTGGTGGTTGAACCCGCCGGCCGTGGCGTACTCGTCGTACACGTAGCCGTTGAAGCCGACGACGGCGTCCTGGCGGACCAGTTCGCGGCCGGTGCGCTTGTCGACGACGGAGGCGATGCACGCCTCGCGCAGGTCTACGGTGACCCGCAGGTGCTCGTTCTCCAGGACGGCCGGGTCCGCGACCGTACCCGTCCGCGACGCGTCCGCCCGGTCGTCGTCCTCCTCCGGTGCCGGAGCGGTGCCGGGCACGACGTCCAGGCGCAGCGAGCCGCAGGCCGGCACGTCCGCGACGGGCACGTGCAGGAACCGTCCGGCCGCCCGGTGGCGGTCGTTGCTCTGGGCCTCCTCCACGAACGGCAGCGACGCGCCGGTGCGGGCGTCCAGCACCTGGACCGTGTCGTCCAGCGCGACGGTGCTCTCCGGCAGGAAGAGCCGGGCGGTCTCCGTACGCGGCCAGCTGCAGGTGTTGACGACGTGGAAGGAGGCCGACGCGTCGGCGGGGGCGGCGAACGCCTCCCCGAGCAGCGCGGAGGCGGCGTCCAGGAGCGTCTCGGCGTCGTCGTGCGCGCGCATGGCCTGGGAGTACTTCCAGTGCCACTGCTGCTCACCGGACCCGTGGCCGTGGTCGCCGTGGGTCCACGGGTCGCCGGCGCCCCAGGTGTGCTCGTTGAACAGCGAGGCCGCCCGGTAGACGGCCGGCGCCTTCGAGGTGACCGCCGTGCTGCCGGGCACGCCCAGCAGGTGCGCGTACCCGGCCACGGTCTGCGCCTCGGCGAGGGCCGCCTGGCCGCGGCGGGTGGCGGCGAGCGGGACCGCCCCGGCGCCGACCCCGTCCACCCACCAGTCGCTCCAGTCGCCCCGGTAGGTCTCCAGGCGGTCCCCGACGCGCCGCTCGGCGTCCGCGAAGAAGTCCTCGTTGCGGGACGCCCGCAGCTGCGGGTAGGCCCACTGCTCGTTCCAGCGGCGCACCGTGTCGGAGATGATCCGGCGCGGCGGGCCGTTGTCCGCGAACTTGCCCAGGACGCGCAGGTGCAGGACGTCCCAGGGGTAGGGGTCGACGCCGGCGGTGGCAGCGGCGGTCTGACCGAGGACGGGGAAACCGGGGATCCCGCGCCCCTCGTGCGGGKGGGGGAACGCGGCCAGGGCGCTCAGGTAGGCGGGCAGCAGGTCGTCGACCCGGTCGAAGGACTCGTCGAAGCCGAGGATCGAGCCCTCCATGTACGCCAGGCCGTGCGGGGTGTCCGTGCGCCACACCAGCACGCTGTTGCCGCTCGGCGCCTGCCAGCGGAACAGCCGCGGCAGGTGCTCCCCGCCGACGAGGTGCGGGACGGCCCGCCCGGCCCAGTTGTGCGCCACGGACAGGTAGCGGATGCCGTTGTCCGCCAGGACGTCGGGCAGGCCGACCACCTGTCCGGGCACGTCGGTCTGCATGGCCGTGGTGATGTCGATGCCGTGGCGGTCGCGCAACTCCGTGACGGGACGGAGCAGTTCGTGCAGTTCGTCGGTGGAGCAGGTCTCCGTGTGGAGGTTGAACGGCATCGCCGTCAGCTCGACGCGCCCCTCGCGCACCCGGTCCAGGAAGTCCGCCACCTGGCGTGCGGGCCTGTTGGCGCTCCAGTCCTGGAAGGAGTGGAACCCTTCGACGGCCCAGCGGAACCGGGCCGGCTCCGGCCAGTCGTCGGTGTCCCGGCACAGTTCGAGGAGCGAGTCGAGGTAGGCGCGGGACTCGGCCATCACCCGGCCCTGCGGATCGGTGTAGCCGATGTCGAGGTGGGAGTGCTGCACCAGGTGCAGCGTCCAGTGGCGCTGCGGGCGGGCCTCGAAGTCGAGCCAGGTGCCCTCCGCCAGGTCGGGCAGCTCGATCCGCAGCGCGGTCGGGGCGTCCACCTCCGGCACCAGGACGCGCAGGTCCGTCCCGGGGCCGGAGAGGACGTCGCCGCGGACGGGCGTACCACCGCCGGTGGTGACCCGGACCCTCGTGACGCGCGGCGTCCCGGTCCCGGCCGCCGCACCCTGGCGGTGCACGTGCACCCGGATGGACTGCAGGAGTCCGCCGGAGCCGTCGTGGCGCAGCAGGGGCTCACCCGACAGGCGCACCTGCAGGTCACCCACCGCGACGGTGGCGGTGACCACGCGCTCGCGCAGGATGTCGCGCGCGATGTCGGAGTCCCACCAGGACGGCCGGGTCAGCGGTGGCTTGGGCATGGTGCGTGATCGTCCTTCGTGTCGGGATCGGGGCCGGGCTCGGGATCGGATGGTGGTACGGGCCCTACTTGGGTCCGTGACCGCGGCGCTCGCCGTGGGCCAGGGTGGCGAAGATCTGCACCATGGCCGACTGGTTGAGGGTCGCGGCCGGTGCCTGCGGGTCGTAGTCGCCGCCGTTCGACGGCTGGAAGCGGAACAGCCCGCTGGAGGCGTCCCGGTTGGTCGTGTACGTGCTGTCCGCGTAGCCGCTCATGGCCTCCCGGTAGGCGGGGTTGGGCCGGACCTCGTCCAGGTCGAGCAGGTCCTTGAAGTAGAAGGCGTTGAAAATGGCCGGCTGGTCGTGCAGCCGGGTGCCCTGCGCCCAGTACGCCAGGGAGGCGTCGGCGTCGGTGACGGCCTTGGTGAGCCAGGCGGCCTCACCGGTGCCGCGGTACAGGGCCGTCGCGGTGCCGATCATGGCGCCCGAGTTGTACGTCCACAGCGTCTCGTTGGTGCTGCCGTCGTCGTTGCGGTCGTTGACGTACAGCCCCGGGGCCTTGCGCATGCACGAGGCCACCCAGCCGTACCACTGCTCGGCCTTCTCCAGGTAGGCGCGCTTGTGGGTGTGCTCGTAGAGCCGGGCGGCGAGCTGCGCCGACAGGGAGGTGACGTTCGTGGCCCGGACGTTGTTGTTGGCGGAGTCGACCCAGTCCATGCCGCCCGGGCAGGCCTTGGCCGGGTCGCCGTCCCAGGCGCGGGTGACGACCGGTATCACGTTCTCGGCCCGCCGCAGGAAGGCCCTGTCGCCGGTGGACTCGTACTGGTCGAGCTGGCTCAGGGCGACCACGGCGTTGTCGTCGTAGTAGACGTCGCCGCCCGAGCCGAGCGGCGCGGGCAGGTACGACTGGTAGCCCGGCCGCTCGCCGCCGGCGTGGTACAGCTCGAACGTGCCGAAGCGCTCCGCCGCGTCCGCGCGGTACTTCGGCCCGGTGCCCGGCAGTTCCTGCATGTCGACGGCGGCCGCCGCGGCCTCGCGGAACGGCCAGAGGTAGGAGTGCGCCGGGTCGCCCGCCTGCCGCGGCGTGTGCTCCAGGTACAGGCCGTGTTGGTCCGTTCCCTCGTACAGGTGGGTCTGCAGGGCCCGGTAGGTCTCGGTGGCGCGGTCGGCCCACAGGGACTGCGGGACGGGGCGGGGCCGGACGGGGCGGTCCGTCGTGGCGTGCGCGGGGACGGCGGTCCAGAGCAGGCCCGCACAGGCGGCGGTCACGGCGGCACGGCGGAGCAGCGTTCGCGGCATGGTTCACCCTTCACGAAAAGGAGACGGACGAAGCAGGACGTACGCGGGAGGCGTACGCGGATCAGCGGTGGATCCTGAGGCTCGTACGGGGATCAGCGGTGGATCCTGAGGCTGCTGACGAAGAAGCGCTGGGCGGAGAAGAACAGCACCAGGGTCGGCAGGGAGACGAGGAGGGCGCCGGCCAGCACGACCGGGGGACCGACGTTGGAGTAGTTGCCCTGCAGGTCGGCGAGCGCGGCCATGACCGGCCGGATGTTGCGGCTCGTGGTCAGTGTGATGCCGAACATCAGGTCGTTCCACACGGCCACGAACTGGAACACGAACACGGCGATCATGGCGGACCGGGTCAGCGGTACGTGGATCTGCCAGAACAGCCGCCACCAGGACGCGCCGTCCATGCGCGCGGCCTCCACGACCTCCCGCGGCAGGGTGAGGGCGTAGTTGCGCATGACGAAGAAGGCGAAGGGGATCGCGATCGCCGTGTAGATCAGGACGAGCCCGAACTGGGTGTCGTACAGGGAGGACTCCGCGTACGACAGGAACAGCGGGCGGATGAAGACCTGCAGGGGCAGCAGCGTGCCGGAGTAGATCACCCAGAACCACAGCGCCCGGTGCTTCACCGGCATGATGATCGTGGCGAAGGCGGCGCCCGCGGCCAGGACGGCGGCGGCCAGCGCGCTGACGACGGAGTACAGCAGGCTGTTGCCGAACGCCGGCCCCAGGTTGGCCCGGTCCCAGGCCTGGGACATGTTGTCGAACAGCCCGAACTCCGTCGGCAGCCAGTGCGGACTGCCCGAGTAGCTTTCGGCCGGCACCAGGGCGTTGACCACCAGGAGCCAGGTCGGGACCAACCAGAGCAGGGCCAGCACCGCGACGGTGCCGGTGCGCAGAACTCGGCCGAGGGACATGGTCATTCGCCTTTCGCGTCGAGCTGACGGCGCAGGTAGAGCCAGGAGGCCGCCAGGACGATGACGGTCAGGACGACGGCGATCGCCGCTCCCGCGCCGGGCCGCAGCTCCAGGAAGGTCTCGTTGTACATGGACACCGCGAGGGTCTCCGTGGCCCGTCCCGGGCCTCCTTGGGTGAGCACCCAGATGAGGTCGAAGGATTTGAGGCCGTTCACCAGGCTCATGCCGATGACGATGATCGACACGGGCCGCAGCTGCGGCAGGACGATGTGCCGGAACTGCTGCCAGCTGCCCGCCCCGTCCAGGGAACCGGCCTCCAGGGTCTCGGGCGGGATGGACTGCAGCCCCACCAGGAAGAGGATCACGGCCACACCGGTCGCCTGCCAGGCGTTGGCGAGGATCATCACGAGGGTGTTGCCCGGCCAGGTCAGCAGCCACCCCTGGGCGAACGAGTCGAGGCCCACCGAGGTCAGCACCTGGTTGACGGCGCCGTCGGTGGTCAGCATGAAGTTCCAGACCACCGCCACCGCGGAGCCCGACAGCGCGTAGGGAAGGACGACACACAGCCGTGCCAGGCGCGAGAAGCGGGTGGCGTCGGTCATGCAGGCGATGGCCAGCCCGAGCACGAAGGGGAGCACGACCGTGCCCACCACCCACAGCAGCGTGTTCTGGATCGAGCGGGTCAGGGCCGGGTCGGAGGCGAACCGGGTGTAGTTGTCGAACCAGCTGAAGGCGGAGGTGCGGGTGTCGGCGAAGAAACTGCGGTGGACGGTCCACACGAACGGGGSGAGCAGGAACACCGAGACCAGGAGCACGGCCGGCGCCATGAACCCCCCGGCCGTCAGGCGCTCGCCCCCGCCGGTCCGGGTGCGCCGCACCCGCGGGGGCCGCTCACCGGGGGACGGTGTCCGTCTGCCGCCGGTGGCGGGTCGGTCGGTCGTGGAAGTACTCATGCCTCGTCGCGCCTCCAGGCTGCCCATTCGTCTTGTGCACGTTCCTGCATCCGGCGCAGGGTCGTCGCCGGCGAGGTCTGCCCCGCCATGAACCCGCCCAGGTCATTGGTGTTGCCCTGGATGAGGCTCGGCGGGCTGGCCTCCCAGTAGCGGATCAGCGGGATCCGGCGCTGCTCGGTGACGTCACGCTGCAGCGCTGCCACGACCGGGTTCTCCGAGCGGACCGTCGGGTTGGCCGAGCTGTCCTGGAGGAAGTCGCTCCACACCCGCTGGACGGGCGGGGCCAGCCACGTCCCGACGTTCGCCATGGCCGCGTCGTGCGAGGAGGCCCGCGCGGGCACCGTGAAGACACCGGACTCGGCGATCACGCTCTTCGGCGTCGCGGACCCCACCGTGGGCAGGATGAACGCCCCGTAGTCCGCGCCCGGTTCCATGCCCGCGGCGGTCATCCCCTGGGCCTGCCAGGTGCCGTGCAGGAACATGCCGACCGTCCCGGCCTTCAGCGCGCCGGGCCCGCGCGCCTGGTCGAAGTCGGGCGACGTCATCCAGCCCTTGCGCATGAAGTCGTGCCAGATGTCCATCGCCTGCCGGGCCGGGGCGTCGGTGTACGAGGCCTCACCGGTGATCAGCTTCTGGTAGAAGCGCGGGTCGACCTTGGTGACCAGCTCCTGGAACCACTCGATGGCGGGCCAGCCGCCGACCTGGCTGGCCAGGAACGGCGTGATCTTGTTCCGCTTGAGGACCTCGGCGCAGTGCAGCAGCTCGTCCCAGCTCCGCGGCTCGGACAGCCCGAGCCTCTTGAACACCGGTTTGCTGTAGAACAGCACGTAGTACGACTCGTACAGGGGGATGCCGTACACCTTCCCCCGGTAGGACACCGCGTCCCGCGAGGCGCCGCGCACCCACCCCTTCGCCTCGTACTTCCCCCAGACGCCCGACAGGTCGGTGAGGCCGCCCGCGCGGGCGAGCCGCTTGAGCTGGTAGCCCGAGGCCCACTTGACCAGGTCGGTGGCCTTCGACGTCTGCAGCGTCATCTGCACGACCTGCTGGTACGAGGTCACCGAGGGGTTCGACAAGGGCCGCAGCGCGTAGCCGGTGATCTTCTCCAGCTCACGCCCGGCCGCACGGTAGCCGTCGTCCCAGGTCGCGTTGTCGTTGGAGATGCTCGTGGTCCCCGGCTGGGCTGACGTGCTGTCCCCGCGGGCACAGCCGCCTGCCGCGAGCGTGGCCGCGCCCGCGGCCATCCCGGCAAGAAGGCGGCGCCGGGCGAGCGGCGCGGCCGCACTTCGGGTCCTGCCCGATGCTGACATTGATCACCTTCACGGAAGCGAGCCATGTGCATGGCCGGATGTGGACCACAGGGCACGGGTGTGTCCGGGAACGCCCGGAGTTGCCGAGTGGGTGTTGCGTGGAAGTTAACGACAACATCTGCGCAGTGGCAAGGGTCTGACATTGGAAAGAAGTGGGAACGGATGCTGCCCTTGCAAAAAGGCCAGCTAGTGAAGGCGTGCGAGGGGTGAATTGGCCACGGATCGAGGGTGGACTCTCCCGGACACGCGTTGTTATCGTTAACGTACTGCTGGAGCCTACTGAGGAGCAGATGTGCAGTCCGCGTCTCGTTCGTACGACCCCCACCCCAGTTACGAACCGGTCGGCGGGCAGGTGGCCACGGGGTGGCCGGCCGCCGTCGCCGCGCTGCCGCCGGGCCCGCTCGTCCTGGCCGTGGACGGTCCTGCCGCGCTCGACTGGGACGCCCTGGCCGACGGCCTCGCGGCGGCCCTGCGCGCGGCCGGCCGGGCGACGGAACGGCTGGACGTACGCGGCCACTACGCACCCTCCGCGGCCGAACGCCTCGCCGCCCGCCCCCACCCGCCCTCCCCCGCTCCGGTTCCGGCCCCGCCTCCGGTCCCGTCCTCGGCTCCCGCTCCGGCCCCGACCCGCGCCACGAGTTCCAGCGCGACCCGCTCGATGTCGCAGTCCGCGTCGCCGCCGCCCAGCCGGACCTCGCCCGTCAGCGTGCCGCCGGGCAGGACGGGTCCCGGACCCAGGACGGTGTCCACCGTGGGACCGTCCGTGCCGAGCGGTCCTACCAGCCGTTTGAACGCCATCGAGGGGTCCACTCCTTCATGTGCGGGTCGTGCTCTACGTATGTGTAGAAGGGTAAGGGGCGTCCTACTTTGCGATCCCTTTACACTGGGAGTGTTCGAACGACGACGTGTGAAGACGACCGAGGAGCAACGGTTCCACCATGGGTGAACCTCCCAGTATCAGCCGTGCCACACCCGGCCCGGGACGCATGCGTACGGGAGCGGGGGTGGCGCGGTGACCGAGGTCCTGCTGCTCCTGCTGGCCCTGTCGCTCACGTTGGCGTGTGCGGTGTTCGTGGCGGCCGAGTTCTCGCTGACGACGGTCGAGCGGGGTGATCTGGAGCGGGCGGCCGAGGCGGGCGAGCGGGGCGCGGAGGGTGCGCTGAAGGCGGTCCGCAGGCTGACGTTCCAGCTGTCCGGCGCCCAGCTGGGCATCACCGTCACCTCCCTGGTGATCGGCATGCTGGCCGAGCCGTCCCTGGCGGTGCTGTTGAAGGGGCCGCTGGAGGCGGTCGGCCTGGGCGGCGCCGCCTCGTCGGTGGCCACCCTCCTGGGTGTGGTGCTCTCCACCGTCGTGCTGATGGTGGTGGGCGAGCTGGTGCCGAAGAACTGGGCGATCTCACGCCCGCTGGCCGTCGCCAAGGTGGTGGCGGGGCCGCAACGTGTCTTCACGGCGGCCTTCGGCCCCTTCATCCGGCATCTGAACAACACCGCGAACCGGTTCGTGCGCCGCTTCGGCCTGGAACCGGCCGAGGAGCTGGCCTCCGCGCGCGGCCCCGAGGAGCTGGTCGCGCTGGCCCAGCATTCGGCCGCGGAGGGGGCGTTGGAGGCGGACTCGGCCGAGCTGTTCGTGCGCACCCTGCATCTGGGGGAGTTGACGGCGCAGAGTGTGATGACGCCGCGGGTGGATGTGCGGGCGCTGGAGGCGCATGCCACGGCCACCGACGCCGCCAACCTCACCTACGCGACCGGCCTGTCCCGTTTCCCCGTCTACCGCGACAGCCTGGACGAGGTGATCGGCACGGTCCACATCCGGGACGTGCTGGCGCTGGAGCCGGGCAAGCGGGCGGTGACGGCGGTGACGGAGCTGGCCACGGCACCACTGCTGGTGCCGGACAGTCTGCCCGCCGACCGGCTGCTGGAGCGGATGCGCACGGCGCGCACGATGGCGGTGGTCATCGACGAGTACGGGGGCACGGCCGGGATGGCCACGGTGGAGGACATCGTGGAGGAGGTCGTCGGCGAGGTGCGCGACGAACACGACCCGGTCGAGGTGCCCGACCTGCAGCCCGCCCCCACCACACCGGACGGGCGCGCCGCCTGGGAGGCGGAGGGCAGTGTGCGGCTGGACGAGCTGGCCGGGATCGGGCTGCGGGCGCCGGAGGGGCCGTACGAGACGGTCGCCGGGCTGGTGGCCACGCGGCTGGCGCGGATCCCGGTCGCGGGTGACGTCCTGGATCTGGACGGCTGGCGGGTGGAGGTCCTTGACGTGGAGCACCACCGGGCCGACCGCGTCCGCATCACCGAACCGGCAGGCGAGCGGGCACAGGAACCCGTCGGCCAGAGCGCGCGGGAGTCCCGATGAGCACGTCCACCACCGTCCAGCTGCTGATCGGCGCGCTGACGCTGCTGACCAACGCGTTCTTCGTCGGTGCGGAGTTCGCCCTGATCTCGGTGCGCCGCAGTCAGATCGAGCCGCTGGCCCAGGAGGGCGACAAGCGGGCCCGGATGACGTTGTGGGGTCTGCGGCACATCTCGGCGATGATGGCGACCGCCCAGCTGGGCATCACCGTCTCCTCGCTGGTGCTGGGCGCGGTCGCCGAACCGGCCATCGCCCATCTGCTGGAGCCCGCCTTCGAGGCCGCCCATGTCCCGCACGGCCTGGTGCACCCGATCGCCTTCGTGATCGCGCTCACCGTGGCCACGTATCTGCACATGCTCATCGGCGAGATGGTCCCCAAGAACATCGCCCTCGCCGCACCGGTACCGACCGCGCTGTTCCTGGGCCCGGCGCTGGTGGCCCTGACCCGGGCGCTGAAGCCGGTCGTCTTCGGCATCAACGCCTTCGCCAACGCCCTGCTGAAGCTGCTGCGCGTCGAGGCCAAGGACGAGGTGGAGGCGGCCTTCACCGACGACCAGCTCGCCCGGATGGTCGTCGACTCCAGCGAGGCCGGCCTCCTCACGGCCGCCGACGGCGAGCGGCTGCGCGACGCCCTGGAGCTGGGCACCCGCCCGGTCGGCGAGATCCTCGTGCCGGCCCAGCGGATGCGTACCGTCGACGCCACCGTGACCCCGGCACGGCTGGAGCGGGCCGCCGCCGAGGCCGGCTTCTCGCGGTTCCCCGTGACCGGCGGGGACGGCACGCTGCTCGGCTACCTCCACATCAAGGACACCCTCGGTGTCGCCGACCGCGACCGGCCGTTCCCGCGGGGCGCGCTGCACCCGGTGACCCGGGTCCGCATCGATACCCCGCTCGACGACACGCTCACCGCCCTGCGGGCCACGGGCAGCCACCTCGCGGCGGTCACCGGGGAGGCGGGCAAGGTCCTCGGCTTCGTCACGATGGAGGACGTCCTGTCGGAACTGGTCGGTCCGGCCCCGGCGGGGGTCTGACCGCCGGGCGGCACCAGGAGACGCCGGGACGGCCGGGTCGCCGGGACGGCCGGGTCAGCGCAGTGGCCGGCGCACCCACACCGCGCCGGCCACCCCGTCCGGACCGGCGTCTGTGCCGGTCCTGGTACCGGCCCCGGTACCAGGACCGGGCCCGGCCGCGGGAACGCCGTACCTCGTCCATCCCCAGGCACGGAAGACCTCGTCCGCCGCGCCACCCGCCGTCGTAC
>NZ_VDFC01000032.1:41900-50695 GCF_008369065.1 Streptomyces apricus
GGGGAGCGGGGAGCGGATCACGGGGGAACGCTAGGCCGGGGAGGGCCGTCCGCGGTCGCCTGCCGTGCGGACGTCAGCGTTTCGTCATGGGTCGCACGCCCCTGCGAAGGCCCCTTCCTGCCTACGGTCGGGCCATGCGCGACCTCACCGCACGGCTTCCCACCTCACCCGGTTTCTGGCGCAGTCCGCTGCGCGGGCCCCGGTTCACCTCGGTGCTCGGCCTCGTCCTCCTCGTCGGCATCACGGTGCTGTTCGTGACGGGCCTGCTCTCCTACGCCGCCTACAACCCCGGTCTGTCACCGCTGAACGACAAGACCCCCGACAAGGGGCTCCTCGGCTTCTACCTCTTCGCCTGGCCCACGAGCCCGCACTGGCTCTACCGCCTCACCCAGGGCGTCCACGTCACCCTCGGGATCACCCTGGTCCCCGTCCTGCTGGCCAAGCTCTGGTCGGTGGTGCCGAAACTGTTCACCCTGCCGCCGGTCCGCTCCCTCGCCCACGGGCTGGAGAGGCTCTCGTTGCTGCTGCTGGTCGGGGGCGCGCTGTTCGAGTTCGCCACCGGCGTGCTCAACGTCCAGCTCGACTACGTCTTCCCGGGGTCCTTCTACCCGCTGCACTTCTACGGCGCGTGGGTGTTCTTCGCCGCGTTCCTCACCCACGCGGCGCTGAAGACACCGGCCGCCGTGCGGAACGTACGGCACATGAGGCAGCAGCGGGAACGACCGGCGGCGGAGGAGGAACTGGTGTCCCCCCGTCCTGATCCCGCGACCGTCTCCCGGCGCGGGGCGCTGTGGTTCGTCGGCGGCGGGTCCCTGCTGCTGTTCGGGACGACGGCGGGACAGAGCCTCGGCGGACCGCTGCGGCGCACGGCCCTCCTCGCGCCGCACGGCGGGGCCGACCCCGGCAGCGGCCCGAACGGCTTCCAGATCAACAAGACGGCCGCGTACGCGGGGATCGACGCGCGGGAGACGGACGACGGCGTGTGGCGGCTCGTGGTCGTGGGACGGACGGGAACGGTCCGGCTGAGCCGGCACGACCTCCTGCAATTGCCCCTGCACAGCGCGGCGCTGCCCATCGCCTGCGTCGAGGGCTGGTCCACCTCCGACCAGTGGTGGCGCGGGGTGCGGCTGCGCGACCTCGCGCGACTCGTCGGCCACGACGGCGATCCGCCGGACCTCCTCGTCGAGTCCGTCCAGCGGCACGGTGCCTTCCGGCGCGCGGCCCTGCGCGCCAACCAGGTGGCGGACCCGGACTCGCTGCTCGCCCTGGAGGTCAACGGCGAGGACCTGAGCCCGGACCACGGCTACCCGGCACGGGTGATCGTGCCGGCCGCGCCGGGTGTGCTCAACACGAAATGGGTGGCYAGGATGACGTTCGGAGACCTGCGATGAGGACGGTCCGCACGAGGCGGGGAGCAGCGGAGCGGGGGACACCGGAGGGAGGGACACCGGAGCCGGGAGCTCCGGGGCGGCGGGCGGCCGCGCGGCGGGCCTTCGTGGGCCGTCCGTTCCCCCTCCTGGTCCTCACCTGCGGTCTCGCGCTCGCCGGGTACGCGGGCGTGCGGCTGCTCGCCGACGACTGGTCCGGCGTGGTCCTGTGGTTCGTGGGGGCGGCCCTGCTGCACGACCTGGTGCTGCTGCCCCTGTACGCGGCGGTGGACCGCGGTGTCGTCCGCGCGTTCGGCGCGGCGGGCCGCCGGGAGCGGACGGTGTACGTACGGGTCCCGGCGGCGCTGTCCGCGCTGCTCCTGCTCGTCTGGTTCCCGCTGATCACCGGTCAGGTGGACGAGCGGTACCGGAGGGCGACCGGGAGGTCGGCGGACGGCTTCCTGGACCGCTGGCTGCTGATCACCGCCGTCCTCTTCGCCGGTTCGGCGCTCCTGCTGCTGCGGGCGTCGCTGCGGGAGCGCAGGGCGGCGAAGGAGCGGCCGCCGGACTCCCACTGATCGACGGCGGTCCAGCCGGTGCGCGTGGCGTACCGCAGGAGGGCGCGGGTTCCGACCCGCGCCCAGGGGAACGGCGTACCGGGGGAGCCGTGCGTGTCCGTGATGTGCACGCGCACGCGCTCGTCGACGTCCGCCGGCACGGTCTCGGCGATCAGCAGGCCCCCGGGGGTGAGCAGCCGGGCCGTCCGGGCGAGGAGCGCGCGGGGGTCGCCGCCGATGCCGACGTTGCCGTCGGCGAGCAGCGCGGTGTCCCAGCGGCCCTCGGCCGGGAGCGGGTCGAAGACGGAGCGGTGCAGGGCCGGGCCGCCCAGGCGCGTGGTCCGGGCCACGGCCGCCGCGCTGACGTCGATGCCGAGGACGCGCCGGCCCTGCCCGGCCAGCTCCGCGACGAGCCGTCCCGGACCGCAGCCGATGTCGAGCACGGAACCCTCGCACCGGCCCAGGAGCTCCAGGTCCACCGCGTCCGCGCGGGCGCACCACCGCTCCACCTCCAGCGGCAGCAGCCAGCCGTCCGCCCGGCGCAGGTAGAGCGGCCCCCGGYCGGTGTGCAGGGCGCGGGTGTACGGGTCGGCGGTGGACCAGGCCGGGCGGGCCGCCGGGGCGCCGGGACCGTCGAGGGCGAGGTCGCCCGCGGGCCCGTTCACCGGTCGGCCGAGGGTGCGAGCCCGCCGGACCAGGCGAGCGGGGCGAGCCGGGCGAGCCGGGCGGCGAAGCGGGTGTGCGGGGCGGCCGCCGCCACCTGCGCGGCGTCGGCGGCGGTGTCGACGTCCCTCAGGCGCGGCAGGTCGCGTACGCGCAGTCCGGCGCCGACGAGCCGCTCGCGCTGCACGGCGCCGGTGGTGGGCACCGACATCGGGACCCCGCGCAGGAGCCGCGGGTCGGGCTCGGCCAGCCCCAGGGCCCAGAAGCCGCCGTCCTCCGCGGCCCCGAAGCAGGCGTCGTAGCCGGCGAAGTCCGCGGTGAGCAGGGCCGGGGTGACCTGGGGGGTGTCCATGCCGATGAGCAGGGCCGGTCCGTCGCAGCCGGCGAAGGCGGCGGCCAGCCGCTCGTCGAGGCCGCCGCCGCACTGCGGCACGACGTCGAACCCGGGCGGCAGCCAGGGGCCCGGCGCCCCCTCCAGCACGAGGACCCGCCGGGTGGCGGGCGTCGCGGCCACGGCGCACAGGGTGTCGGTCAGGGCCGCCTCGGCGAGCGCGGCGGCCTCCACCGGACTGAAGGGCGGCGTGAGACGCGTCTTCMCCCGCCCCGGCAGCGGCTCCTTGGCGATGACGAGCAGGGTGGTCATCGGACACCGCCTCCTTGCGGGGCGCGGGGGCCGGGTTCGGGCCCTGGTCCGGGTTCGGGTTCGGGTTCACGCTCGGCCAGGACGTGGCTCATGTCCCGTACCGCCTGCCACGTGCCGCGCCAGGTGCCGGTCACCTTCGAGGCGCCCGTGCGGGGCAGGTAGGGCACGTCGTGCTCGGTGATCCGCCAGCCCGCGTCGGCGGCGCGGACGACCATCTGGAGCGGATAGCCGCTGCGCCGGTCGGTGAGCCCGAGCCCGAGCAGCGGCTCGCGGCGGGCCGCCCGCAGCGGACCGAGGTCGTGCAGCCGCAGCCCCGTGCGGCGGCGCAGCAGCCGGGCGAGGGCGAGATTGCCGGCCCGGGCGTGGACGGGCCAGGCGGACCGGCCCTGCGGACGGCGTCTGCCCAGCACCAGGTCGGCCTCACCGCCGCGCACTTCGCGTACGAAGGGGACGAGGAGCGAGGGGTCGAGCGAGGCGTCGCAGTCGCAGAAGCAGACGATGTCGGCGGTGGCGGCGCCGAGCCCCGCCTGGCAGGCGGCCCCGAAACCGCGGCGCGGCTCGTGGACGACGCTCGCGCCGAGCGCGCGGGCGATGCCGGCCGAGCCGTCGGTGGAGCCGTTGTCCACGACGATCGCGCGCCAGCCCGGCGGGATCCGGGCGAGGACCCAGGGCAGGGCCCCGGCCTCGTCCAGACACGGGAGGACCACATCGACTTCAGGGAGATCAGGAGGGGTCGTCACGCCGTTCACCCTACGAAGACGAATCAGACATATGGGGCATGGCCTCCTTACGAAACAAGGACGTCGGGGTCCGGGGACGCGGCGGGCGCCGCCGCGGTGCGAGGCTGGGCGCATGCACCAGCCGCACGAACCGACACCCGCTCCCTCCGGCGCCTCCCGCCCCGCCGCGGGGCCCCGGGTCCTGGTGGTCGACGACGACCCCACCGTCGCCGAGGTCGTCTCCGGATACCTCGACCGCGCCGGCTACCGCGTGGACCGGGCGGGCGACGGCCCCGACGCCCTCGCCCGCGCCGCCGCCCACCGGCCCGACCTGGTGGTCCTCGACCTGATGCTGCCCGGCATGGACGGTCTGGAGGTGTGCCGGCGGCTGCGCGACCGCGGGCCGGTGCCGGTCATCATGCTCACCGCCCGCGGCGACGAGGACGACCGCATCACGGGGCTCGAAGTGGGCGCGGACGACTACGTCACCAAGCCGTTCAGCCCGCGCGAACTGGTGCTGCGGGTGGAGTCGGTCCTGCGCCGTACCCGCCCCGCCGGCCCGGCCGGACCGCTCGCCGCGGCCGGTCTCGCCGTCGACCCCGAGGGGCGCCGCGCCACCAAGCACGGCGTGGAACTCGCCCTCACCCTGCGGGAGTTCGACCTGCTCGCCTTCCTCCTGCGGCACCCCGGCCGCGCGTACGGCAGGGAGGACCTGATGCGCGAGGTGTGGGGGTGGGACTTCGGGGACCTGTCGACCGTGACGGTCCACGTGCGGCGGCTGCGCGGCAAGGTCGAGGACGACCCGGCGCGGCCCCGCCTCATCCAGACCGTGTGGGGCGTCGGCTACCGCTTCGACCCCACCGGTGACCACGACCCCACCGGTGACCACGAGGGGACCGGCCGTGAATGACACCCTCCTGATCGCCCTGTACGCCTTCGCCGGTGCCGCGGCCACCGGTCTGACCGGAGCGGGCGCGCTGCGCCTGGTCCGGCGCCGCTCGCTCACCGCGTCGCTCGCCGTGGTGGCCGCGGTGGCGGTGGCCGCGATGTTCGCGGGGACGCTGGCCGTGGCGCAGGCGATGTTCCTGTCCGCGCACGACCTGAGCGTCGTCACCACGGTCCTCGCCATGGCGGCCGTGGTCTCGATGATCACCGCGCTGCTGCTCGGCCGGTGGATCGTCGCCCGCAGCCGTGAACTGGCCGTGGCCGCACGGTCCTTCGGCGACGGCGGCGACTTCACCGCGCCCGAGGCCCCGGCGACCGCCGAACTGGCCGCCGTGAGCCGCGAGCTGACCGCCACCAGCGCCAGGCTCGCCGAGTCCCGGATGCGCGAGCGCGCGCTGGAGTCCTCCCGCCGCGAACTCGTCGCCTGGATCTCGCACGACCTGCGCACCCCGCTGGCCGGGCTGCGCGCGATGTCGGAGGCGCTGGAGGACGGCGTGGCCGCCGACCCGCAGCGCTACCTCCGCCAGATCCGCACCGAGGTCGAGCGCCTCAACGACATGGTGGGCGACCTCTTCGAGCTCTCCCGCATCCACGCCGGCACGCTCGTCCTGTCCCCGTCCCGCATGTCGCTGTACGACCTGGTCGGCGACGCCCTCGCCGGCGCGGACCCGCTCGCCCGCAGCCACGGTGTGCGGCTGGTCGGCGACCACGTCGAACCGGTACCGGTCGAGGTGGACGGCAAGGAGATGAGCCGGGTCCTCGGCAACCTCCTGGTCAACGCGATCCGGCGCACCCCGGCCGACGGCACGGTCGCGGTGGCCGCCGAACGCAGGGCCGACGGCGTCGTCCTGTCCGTCACCGACGGCTGCGGCGGCATCCCCGAACACGACCTGCCGCGCGTCTTCGACACGGGCTGGCGCGGCTCCGACGCGCGCACGCCCCCGGCGGGCGCGGGCCTGGGACTCGCCATCGTCCGGGGCATCGTGGAGGCCCACCGGGGACACGCCACCGTGCACAACATCGCCGGCGGCTGCCGCTTCGAGGTGACCCTGCCCGCGGCGGTCACCTGAGGCTCGTGGCGGGCGCGCGGGCCCGGCCCGGGCGCCGCGCGACGGGCCCGCGCGCCGGGCTCACCCCTCGCGCAGCCGCGCCGTCGCGAACTCCCGCATGCCCTCCTCGAAGCCGACCTGTGGCTTCCAGCCCAGGTCGGCCCGCAGCCGGGAGGAGTCCGCGGTGATGTGCCGTACGTCCCCCAGGCGGTACTCACCGGTCACCACGGGGTCCGGTCCGCCGTGCGCGCCGGCCAGTGCCACCGCCATCTCCCCGACCGTGTGTGGCTCCCCGCTCCCGGTGTTGTACGCGCCGAGCGTGCCGCCGGCCCGTTCCGCCTCCAGCGCCGCCACGTTGGCCGCGGCCACGTCCCGTACGTGCACGAAGTCCCGCCGCTGGCCGCCGTCCTCGAAGACCCGCGGAGCCTGCCCGCGGGCGAGCGCGGAGCGGAAGAAGGAGGCCACCCCCGCGTACGGGGTGTCGCGCGGCATCCCGGGCCCGTACACGTTGTGGTAGCGCAGCGACACCGCGGTGCCGTCCGTCGAGCGCGCCCACGCGGCGGCCAGGTGCTCCTGCGCGAGCTTGGTCGTGGCGTACACGTTGCGCGGGTCGGCCGGCGCGTCCTCGCCGACCAGGCCCGGGGCCAGGTCCGCCGCGCAGGAGGGGCACCGGGGCTCGAACCGCCCCGCCGCCAGGTCGGCGGCCGACCGCGGCCCGGGCCGCACCGTACCGTGCCGGGCACATGTGTACCGGCCCTCCCCGTACACCACCATCGAGCCGGCCAGGACGAGCCGCCGCACCCCCGCCCGGGCCATCGCGGCCAGCAGGACGGCGGTACCGAGGTCGTTGTGGGAGACGTAGTCCGCCGCGTCCGAGACCCCGTCGCCCAGGCCGACCATCGCCGCCTGGTGGCAGACCGCGTCGACCCGGGCGAGGGCCGCCGAGACCGCGTCGGGATCCCGGACGTCACCGCCCGCCCCTCCGCCCCGTAGGTCGAACACCACGGGCTCGTGCCCGCCCGCCCGCAGCGCCTCGACGACATGGGACCCGATGAACCCGGCTCCGCCGGTGACCAGTACACGCATGTGCGGAACCCTAGGCGCGCCCCCGGGCCCCGGCGCGGTGTGCGCGCCGCACGTCACCGGTCCGTAAGAGGTGTTCCGGCCGCCGCGTCCGCGTAACGGCGAGCCAACCGCGCGAAGGCGTCGCCGAGCTCGGGCGGCCCGACCACCCGCGGGGAGAGCGCGCCGGGACCGTCCCCGGAGGCCTCGCGGACCGCCGGGAAGGCCGTGCGGCCCCTCACGCGTTCGGTGCCCGTCCGGCTGAGCATCCCGGCCATCCGGGTCGACACCCCGGTCATGCGGCTGGGGCTGGCCCCGGACGGCAGCGTCGAGGTGCCGCCGGTCGAGGCCGACGACCGGGCGGGCTGGTACCGGCACTCGCCGACGCCCGGCCAGGTCGGCCCGTCGGTGATCCTCGGCCACGTCACGGTCGGCGCGTACGGGGACGGCGTCTTCCGCCGGCTCGCCCGGCTGCGGCAGAGCGACCGGATCGTGGCGCACCTGGAGAACGGCACCTCGGCGTCCTTCGCCGTCACCGGCGTACGGACCGTCGCGCAGGCGGACTTCCCGACGGACGACGTCTACGGGGACGTGGGGCGGCCGGAGCTGCGGCTCATCACGTGCGGCGGACCGCGCAGCGGTGACGGCTACCGCGACAGCGTGATCGTGTTCGCGGCGCTGGTTCCATGAGCCCCGGCCCCACGGGCTCCGTCCGTTCCGCATGGCCCGTACGGTCCGCATGCTCCGTACGTTCCATACGTCCCGTACGTTCCGTGAAATCTGTGAGTTCCACGAACGCGTCATGACCAGGAGAGCGTTGAAACGGTCCCGCGAGGAGGCAGCGTCCGAGCTGTTCGCCGCCCTCTACCCGCGTCTCGCCGGCTGGTGCCGCCGGCTGGTCGACGACGACGGGACGGCCCACGAGATCGCCTCGGAGGCGTTCACCCGGCTCTGGGCGCGCTGGACCACCGTGGCGGAGCCGCGCGGCTTCCTCTACGTCACCGTCGCCAACCTGGTCCGCGACCACTGGCGCAAGCTGGAGCGCGAACGCCGGGCGGTGCGCCGGGCGACGGCGGAGGCCGCCGTCCGCCCGGCCACCGAACCGGCCGACCCGTCGGTGCGCCTGCTCGTGCAGTCGCTGCCCGAACGGCTGCGCGTGCCGATCCTGCTGCACTACTACGCTGACATGCCGATCAGGGAGGTGTCCGTGCTCACCGGGCGCAAGGAAGGGACCGTCAAGGCCGATCTCCACGCGGCCCGAGAACTGCTCCGCGCCCATCTGAGGAGAAGCGTTGATCACACACTCTGACGACGGCCCGGACTTCGACCCCGACGACCCCCTCGCCGTCATCCTGCGGCCCGGCACCGACTACCTCGGACCGCCGCCCGGCCGGTACGAGGCCATCCGCCGCGGCGCGGCCCGCCGACGGCTCCTGCGCGCGGCGGCCGGGGCCGGGCTGCTGTGCGCCGTCACCGCGCTGGTGGCGCTGCCGGTCCGCCTGGCGGCACCGGACCGGCCGGTGTCCCCGGCGGTGCCCCTCGCCCCGCCGTCCTCGCCACCCCCGACACTGAAGCCGTCCACGCCGTCCACGAGCACTCCCGCGCCCTCGCCGACCCGCCCGGCCACGCCGACCCCCTCGCCGGAACCCGCGGAGTCCCTGCCTCCCAGGACGTCCGTGAGCACGGTCCCCACCGGGGGGTCGAGCACGCCGACGGCCGTCCCCGACGTGTCCCCGGCGAAGAAGCCGACGGACGTACCGACCCAGGCCGCCACCCCCCGGTGACGGCGG
>NZ_VDFC01000032.1:50795-63972 GCF_008369065.1 Streptomyces apricus
CGCCGAGCTGATGGTGCTGCCCGCCCCGCCCTCCGTCGTCGCCACGACCAGATCGGTGTCCAGCCGGATCAGCAGCTGTTCCACCAGGCGCGTCGCGATGCCGAGGCGGCGGTGGGCGGGCAGCACCATCAGCTCGGCGAGCAGGAAGGTGCGGCCCGAGGCGGTGTGCTCCTCGACGTCCGCCGGCAACGCCCCCCGGAAGTCCGGCCGGTCCTCCCCGGCGGGCGGCAGCCGGAACCCGTACGCGCAGCCGACCGTCCCGGCCGAGTCGGCGACCACCATGTCGAAGCCGGTGTACTGCACGTCCTGCTCCAGCCGGCGCAGGAAGCCCTGCGGGTCGAGGGGCCCGCCTCCCGCCGCCCCGGCGACCCCGTCCGCACCCCGGTACGCACCGGCGTACACGTCCGCGACGGTGTTCCGCTGCTGGTCCGCCTGCCACCGGGACAGTCTGCGCAAGTACACCTCTGCCATACGGGCCTCCCACCGGCCACGGGACGGGCGTCCCCGGACTCGGCATCATCACAGCCGCGGGCGCCGGGGTAAACGGTGCCTCGGCACCTTGTTGACGGACCGTCATGAGCGGTGCGGGCAGGGGACGGAGGGGGCGGCGGGCGGTGAGGGGCGCGCGGGCCGCCCGTGGTCCGGGCGGCGGTGCCCGGCGCCGTGGCCCGGCGGCGGACCGTTCCCGGGGGGTGGGCACGACCGCCGGTCTCCCCTACGCTCTGGACAGAATGACGAACAGGGCTCACCTAAGGGCCCATGGACCGTGAACGGTGTCGGAGCCGCCTCCGCGGCTTCCCTCGCGCCCCAGGCCCCCGGGTGCGTCCCACCTCGACCCCGGGCGCCAGGACGAGACGATCGCCACCGCCGGAGATCCCTCTCGCGCCTCGTGCGCGGGCCCCTGTCCACCAAGTCCCTCGCGGACCGTCGACGGTGCACTCCCGCGTGCCGCCGCGGTCCGGCAAGGGATCCCCGGCCCTGCACCGTCGTCGTCGGGGGGCGACACGGAAGGGCGGTGCGGTCGCCGCCGGTGGCCATGACACCGGCGGCGGCCGGCACAAGTCCGGGCGCCCCGCACCGGCCTGCCCGGCGGCGGGAGGGCGTCAGCCTATGCACACCACCAGCAGGCAGAGCTGCGACGGCGAGGTCGCGGCCGGCGGGACGTCCGCCGGCGACGTCCCCTGCTCCGAACCACCCGAATTACCCGAACCACCCGTGCCACCCGTGCTGCCGGTGTCCGCGGGCGCCGACGGCTGCTGCGACGAGGGGGCACCGGCGCCCGGGTCCGTGGAGGGCGCGGACGAGGACGACCCCGCTCCCGACTCCGACGACGAGGAGGAAGAGGACGAGGAGCGGCGCGAGGAAGCGGCCGCGGCCGCGGATCCGTTCCGCGCGCCGGAGCCGGACGCCGCCGACGCCTCGTCCGGCGCGGGAGCGGTGTCCGGGCGGGAGTCCTGCGGGACGAGGGACTCCGGGTCCGCGGCGGTCCGCCGGTCCGGCCGGCCGTCGCCCGCGGGGGACCGCGGGGCGGTGTCGGCCGGGGAGCGCCCGGCGTCCGGCCGCGCCGAGGGCGGTCCGTCGTCCCGCGACGCCCGTTCCCCGGTGGGGTCCGCGGCCTCCGGCGCCGAGGCCGCCTCCGCACGGTCGCCCCCGAACCGCTCCAGCGCGGTGAACGTCAGGCCGCCGCCGACGAGGGCGACGGCGGTCGCGACCACCGCCCGGCGCTGGTTCTTCTTCCACCGGACGCGCTGACGGCGCCGCGCGGCCCGTCCCTGCGGCAGGGACTCCGCCCCGCCGAGTCCGTCGTACGGGTCCGGGTCCGGACCCGGACCGTCGTCCGGGGCCGTGTCCGCGGCCGGGCCGGGGTCGGGCTCCCACACCGGGGCGGTGGCCGCGGCCGCGCTCCCGGCGGCCAGGGTGACCCGGGGCTGGACGGTGTCACGGGTGACGGCGACCGGAGCGATGTCGGGGGCGTAGGCGCCGCAGCCGGGACACACCAGGGCGCCGTTGAGGTGCCTGCGGCACGACGAGCAGTAGTCCATCAGCGTCTTCCTGAGTCGACCGGCCCGCCGACCGGCCGGGCCGCCGCCTCACGCTAACGAGGCTTTCCCAGGACTGTGTGCAGCCTGTGTGATGCTCCTGCGCGGAACCCCTCACACCGTCCCGTGGCCGCGTGAGGGCGGGGTCAGTCCCCCGACCGGTCGGCGCCGGCCGCCCGCCGGTACTCCTCGTTGATCCGCTGCGCTTCCTGGAGCTGGTCCTCGAGGATCACGATGCGGCAGGCCGCGTCGACCGGGGTGCCCCGGTCGACCAGCTCGCGCGCGCGGGCCGCGATCCGCAGCTGGTAGCGGGAGTAGCGCCGGTGTCCGCCCTCGGACCGCAGCGGAGTGATGAGCCGCGCCTCGCCGATGGCCCGGAGGAACCCCGGGGTGGTGCCGAGCATCTCGGCGGCCCGGCCCATCGTGTACGCGGGGTAGTCGTCGTCGTCCAGTCGGTCGCCCAGCGGACTGTCTGCTGTCATGTCACCTCGTTCTGCAACGCGTCTGGGGGCCCTGGCGCCGTACGGCACCAGGGCCCCGAAGGAAATTCAACACCATCTGCCGGCGCTATCGTCGCGTCGGCCTTCTGTTTCCGCCGTCCGGCCCGGGAGCGGGCCTGGAGTGCGGGGATCGCGGATGCGTGACCGGGGACCACCTTCCAATCCGGGGTCTTGCGGTACCCGGTGCGAATGCTCTCGACCGGGCGATCCTGATGGCGTCCGTCCGTCCTTCCTGTTGCTTCCTGCTCGCCGTCTGCGAGCTCTGCGAACTTCACGTGCTCGTACGGGTACTTCGCCCGCCAGTTCGTGTCTGGCGGGCCCTGTCGACCTTGTCTACGGAAGAAACCCTAGTCGCAGTCCTGGCCAATGTCTACTCTGGCAAAGGTAGATTTTGGGCGACGCGGGATCCAGGTATCATGCCGTCCTCTCCGCGGGAGGTGACCGCGGGGCCCACTGGATAGAATCGGCTCCCATGTCGAACCCTGACGAACTGCTCGTCGGCATCGCTGCCCTGGTGGAGTCCGGGCAGAGCAACCGGATGTCGCTGACCGTGGTCACCGGTGGTGCCGTCATCACCGGCCGACTCGCTCCCGAGGCCGTATGGCGGGAGCGGGTCTCGGAAGTACTGAAGGACTCGGAGGACCTCGGCCCGTTCGCCGGCGTCTTCCTCGCCGACCGGCCCGGCGGCCGTGGACAGCGTGAGGGCCGCGACGAGGCGCCCACGTACCTGCACTTCCACCTCGCCCGCATCCTGCAGGGCAATGTCGGCATCCCCGAGACCGGCGGCATGTACCGCGTCGCGATCGAGGACGTCGGCGCCTGGACCATGGGCGACTTCAGCTACTCCGACCACTGACCACCCGGGCGCCGCACGGTACGCGGCCGACGACGGACGAACGACAGAAGGGCCCCGCCGGCGACTGCCGGCGGGGCCCTTCTCGTGTGGTGCGGGTCGGCGTCAGCCGGTGGCCGCCGCCGGCTGCAGGGGCTCGCCGAGCATCGCGGACGCGTTCTCCAGCGGGGTCAGGGGGAGCGGGGCGGGCGCGGACTCCTCGGCGCCGCGGCAGGTGAAGCCGAGCCGGGTCATGGCCCGGGTGACCTCGCCGCCCGTGAAGTCGCGGCGGTCCTGCCGGGTGATGACCTCGCCCACCTGCTTGACGGGGTACAGACGGCGGCCGATGACCACGGAGTCACCCGTGACGGTCTCGGGCTTGACGCCCTTCATGGAGTCCAGCACCCCGCCCTTGGTGAGGTCGAACGGGAACCGGGCGATGACACAGCGCATGATGCCTCACAGTCGCAGAGGGGTTCGCAGAAGGAGCGGGGGCGGCCCGAGGGCCCGGGCCGCCGGGGGGCGCCGGAACTACGCGGCCGCGTCGCGGACGGACCGGCCGCGGCTGCCGTGACCGCGGCGGCCACGGGACGCCGGGGACGCGCTGCGCCGGGGGCGCTCCGAGACGGGCGCGGTGATGACGACCGGGACGCCCGAGGGGGCCTGGGCGCCGGTGATGCGGCTCAGCTCGGCCTCGCCGGAGCGCACCTGCGTGGTCCGCGCGTCGACGCCCGCGGCGAGCATCAGCCGGCTCATCTCGCGGCGCTGGTTGGGCAGGACCAGCGTGACGACGCTGCCGGACTCCCCGGCGCGGGCGGTGCGGCCGCCGCGGTGCAGGTAGTCCTTGTGGTCGGTGGGCGGGTCGACGTTGACGACGAGGTCGAGGTTGTCGACGTGGATGCCGCGGGCCGCGACGTTGGTCGCCACCAGGACCGTCACATGGCCGGACTTGAAGCGGGACAGGGTCCGCGTGCGCTGCGGCTGGGACTTGCCGCCGTGCAGGGCCGCGGCCCGCACCCCGCTGTTCAGCAGGTGCTCGGTCAGCCGGTCCACCGCGTGCTTGGTGTCCAGGAACATGATGACCCGGCCCTCGCGGGCGGCGATCTCGGTGGTCGTGCGCTGCTTGTCCGCGCCGTGCACGTGCAGGACGTGGTGCTCCATGGTGGTCACGGCGCCCGCGGACGGGTCGACGGAGTGGACCACGGGGTCGGTCAGGTAGCGGCGGACCAGGAGGTCGACGTTGCGGTCCAGCGTGGCGGAGAACAGCATCCGCTGGCCGCCGGGGCGCACCTGGTCGAGCAGTTCGGTGACCTGGGGCATGAAGCCCATGTCGGTCATCTGGTCGGCCTCGTCGAGGACGGTGACGGCGACCTGGTCCAGACGGCAGTCGCCGCGGTCGATGAGGTCCTTGAGGCGGCCGGGCGTCGCGACGACGACCTCGGCGCCGGAGCGCAGCGCCCCGGCCTGCCGGCCGATCGACATCCCGCCGACGACGGTGGCCAGCCGCAGCCGCAGGGAGCGGGCGTACGGGGTGAGCGCGTCGGTGACCTGCTGGGCCAGCTCGCGGGTGGGGACGAGCACCAGGGCCAGCGGCTGCCTGGGCTCGGCGCGCAGTCCCGCCGTGCGGGCGAGGAGCGCGAGGCCGAAGGCGAGGGTCTTGCCCGAGCCGGTGCGGCCCCGGCCGAGCACGTCGCGGCCGGCGAGGGAGTTCGGCAGGGTGGCGCCCTGGATCGGGAACGGTACGGTCACGCCCTCGTGTGCGAGCGCGGCCAGCAGCTGCTCCGGCAGGTCGAGGTCGGCGAACGCCTCGACGGCGGGCAGCGCCGGGGTGACGGTCCTCGGCAGGGCGAACTCGCCCTGGGGCCCGCCCGTCCGGCGTCCGTGGCTTTCCGGGCGGCGCGGGGCGCCGGAGCGGAAACCGCTGCGGGCGGAGCCGGGATTCGCGGTGCGGGTACGGAAGGGGCGGTCGTTCGTGCGCGTGCGGTTCACGTGGAACCTTCCTTGACATGGCGCGTATCAAGGAATTCCCGCGGGAGACGAACGGCGCAGGGAATTGCAAGAACGAGCCGGAGTGCAGAGGAGCCGAATCGGTGAAGAAATCGAATCGGCGGGGGAATATTCCCGGAGGGGCGGGTCCGGAGGATTTTTTTCCGAGCTCGACGGATGCCCCTCGTGCGGGCGGCGCCCGGGCGACGGTGCCCCGGCGGCGTGTGATGCGGTGGGGCGCGGTGCGCGGACCCCGGGAAAGCAGCGAGCTGGGGCCCGCACCCCAAGGTGCGGGCCCCAGCTGCTCAGCGCGTGCCGACGATCAGGCGGGAACGATGTTCTCGGCCGTCGGGCCCTTCTGGCCCTGCGCGATGTCGAACGTGACCTTCTGGCCCTCGTTCAGCTCGCGGAAGCCTTGGGCGGCGATGTTGGAGTAGTGGGCGAAGACGTCGGCGCCGCCGCCGTCCTGCTCGATGAAGCCGAAGCCCTTTTCGCTGTTGAACCACTTCACGGTGCCGGAAGCCATGTTTTTCTCCTTCGGGACGGTGCTCGGAGTGCACACCGCGTGCACTCCGTGTCGCCGTGATGATCACCCCGCCGGAAACAACCGGGACCATAAAGGATCCCCACCGGAATGAAAGGGTGGGGACACCTGCAAGATTTCGGGAACCACAACTGCAACTGAGATCGACAGTAGCACGGGGGGAAGGTTTTTGCGGGGTGAGCTAAATCGCGCGGCCTGTCGGGCGAATAATATTCATCGCGCTTCGCAGCCAATTCTTATGTCGCCGGCACAGATATTGGCGGACCCGGGGCGCATGGTTTCTGGGCGCCCCGGGTCCGCCGGGTGTCGGGAGCCGTCCGGTGTCAGGGCTGGACCGGCATGCTCCAGCAGTTGGAGGTGGTGGAGCGGCCGGAGAGGCGGTCCACCAGCCAGTCGACCGCGTCGCCCTGGTCCGTCAGCAGCGGGGCGAAGTGGTTCAGGAGGGCGCTGCCGACGTTCGGCAGGATCACCGGCTTGTAGGTGACGTCGGCCCCCTTGCGGCACCAGTCGACGGCGAGGTCGCGGGCCTGGCCGTGCGGGACGAGGTTGTCGCTGGTGCCCGTCGCCAGCCGGACGGGGCCCGACGGCTTCAGCCGGCCGATGCGCTGGCCGTCCAGGAACGCCTTGAGCTCGGGCGAGCCGGCGATGATCTGGGCGAGGGTGCTGCCGTCGGTCGTCCACTTCGTGCTCTTGGCGTACCCGTAGTGCAGGAGGCCGTCGCCGACGCACATGGTGGACAGGTCGGCCAGGGCCGCCTTCCCGGCCGCGTTCAGGTGCGCCTCGGCGATGGGCCGCAGTTCGGGGTCGGACTGGAGGAACCCGTTGAGCGACCAGCCCAGCGCACCGGCCAGCTCGCTGCCGTCGATCGCCCCGGTGACGGCGGCCAGGTCGGCGGGCGGCGCGCCCGCGTAGGTGCCGGCGAGGGTGACGTCGGGGGCGTACGAGGAGTGCAGTTCGGCGGCCGCGGCCGTCGCCCCGCCGCCCTGGCTGTAGCCGTACAGCCCGACCGGGGAGGCGGGGGTGACCGAGCCGCCGGTGACCGAGCGGGCCGCGCGCGCGGCGTCCAGGACGGCGTGCGCCTCGTCGACCCGGTCGACGTAGGTGTGCAGCCGGTCGGTCGCGCCGAGGCCCACGTAGTCGGTGACGACCACGGCGGTGCCCTTGGCGAGGAGCCGGTAGACCGCCAGGTCCTCGTAGCCGACGGACACCGTCTCGCCGTTGAGGACCAGCGGGTGTTCGAGGCCCAGGGACGCGGCGCACTGGTCGCCCTGGCCCAGCGTGCCGGGCGCCACCACGACCAGCGGCCGCGGCCCGCCGCCCTTCCAGCGGGCGGCCGGCTCGATGTACGCCCCGGTGACGGCGACCGGTTTCCCGTTGGAGTCGGTGGACTTGTACATCAGCCTGGTCGCGGTGCCCGGCAGCGGTCCGTGCAGGCTCGGCAGGCTGAGGGCCAGCGGGAGCGGTTCGCTGCGCACGAGCGCGCCGTTCGCGGCGGGCAGGGCGGCCGGCGGGTCGTAGAACGCGGGGACGGTGACGCCCCGGGACACCACCTCGGGCGCCGCCGTGGCGGCGGTGGCCGTGAGCGCCTGGGCGGTGAGGCAGGCGGCGGCGGTGACCGCCGCGGCGAGCAGTCTGCGGGGTGCGGGCATGGCGAACCTCCTGTGGAGCGGCCGGCAGAGAGGTGCACGAGTGCGGCGGCGCGGAGTCGCAGACGCGTCCCACGGGTCTGGCCGTGCCGCTGTGAAGTGGTTCGCCTGGAACTTACCTACGAGTAAGTTACTCGTGGTAGCAGTAGGGAGGTTACGGTTCGGTAACTTGGCGGACCCTAGGTGACGGCGACCGGGGACCCAGACCAGGGGGTGACACCGCGGCGCGGACCCTCGTACCGCAGAGGGACCCGGCGGGGTGTGACTACTGCGTACCGAGTAGCGGAATGTGTCGGCAGCCGCACGACGACAGAAGGGGTCTGCACCGGACAGCCTTGGAGGACATTCGGCACCAGATCAGGAGACCTTCTGCCGTGGCTACTTTCCTCTATCGACTGGGCCGTCTGGCCTTCCGGCGTCGCTGGTACGTCGCCCTGGTGTGGGCGGCCGTCCTGGCCGCGGTGGGCCTGGGCGCGATGAAGGCCCCGGCGGCCGCGGACGAGGGCTTCAACATGCCGGGCATCGAGTCCCAGAAGGCGTTCGACCTGATGGAAGAGCGCTTCCCGGGGGCGTCGGCCGACGGCGCGACCGCCCGGGTCGTCTTCGTCGCACCCGACGGCGGGAAGGTCACCGCCACGGAGAACAGGCGGGCCGTCGAGAAGGCCGTCACCGAACTGGGCGACGGCACGCAGGTCGCGAGCGCCGCCGACCCCTTCAAGGCGCAGGCCGTCAGCAAGGACGGCACGACGGCGTACGTGACCGTCACCTACAAGGTCGAGCCCCAGGACCTGACCGACGCCAGCAGGACCCACCTCGAAGAGGCCCTCGTCGAGGCCCGGGACGCCGGGCTGACCGTCGAGGCCGGCGGCACCGCCATGGAGGACACCGGCGGACCGGGCGGCGCCGCCGAGCTGATCGGCGTCGCGATCGCCGCGGTCGTCCTGCTGGTCACCTTCGGCTCCCTCGCCGCGGCCGGGCTGCCGCTGCTGACCGCCCTCATCGGCGTCGGCGTGAGCATGGCCACGATCCTCACCCTGGCCAGCACTTTCGGCCTGTCCACCACCACCGGCACCCTCGCGATGATGCTCGGCCTCGCGGTCGGCATCGACTACGCCCTGTTCGTCGTCTCCCGCTACCGCGAGGAGCGCGCCCAGGGGCGTACGCCCGAGGAGGCCGCCGGGCTCGCCGCCGGCACCGCCGGTTCCGCCGTCGTCTTCGCGGGACTCACCGTCGTCATCGCCCTCGCCGGGCTCGCGGTGGTCGGCATCCCGATGCTCACCAAGATGGGCCTGGCCGCGGCGGGCGCGGTCGTCGTCGGCGTACTGATCGCGCTGACGCTCGTCCCCGCGCTGCTCGGCTTCTGGCCGAACGCCGTGCTCACCCGCCGGGCCCGCAAGGGCGGCGAGGCCGCGAAGGACGCGAAGCCCGCCAAGGACAACGGCGGCACCCGCTGGGCGCGGTTCGTCCTGCGCCGCCCCGTGCCCGTCCTGCTGCTCGGCGTGGTGGGCCTCGGCGCGCTCGCCGTGCCGGTGGCGGACCTGCAGCTGGGCATGCCCGGCGACGAGGCGAAGTCGACCGCGACCACCGAGCGCCGCGCCTACGACGCGCTCGCCGAGGGCTTCGGGCCCGGCTTCAACGGCCCGCTGACCGTCGTCGTCGACGCCAAGGAACTCGCCGCGGGCGCCGGGGGCGGCTCCGACGCCAAGGGCGCCGTCGAGACCATCTCCGGGAAGATCGGCGGCACGGGCGGCGTCGTCTCCGTCTCCCCGGCGCGCTTCAACGAGGCCGGTGACACGGCGGTCTTCTCCGTCGTGCCCTCCACCGCGCCGACCGATCAGAAGACCAAGGACCTCGTCGAGACCATCCGGGACGAGCGCTCCGGCGTCGAGTCGCAGACCGGGGCGACCTTCGAGGTCACCGGCACCACCGCGATGAACATCGACATCGCCGCCAAGGTCCAGTCGGCCCTGGTGCCCTACCTGATCATCGTTGTCGGGCTGGCGGTCATCCTCCTGATGGTGGTCTTCCGCTCCCTGCTCGTCCCGCTGAAGGCGGCCCTCGGCTTCCTCCTGTCGGTCCTGGCCTCCCTCGGCGTGGTCGTCCTGGTCTTCCAGCAGGGCCACGGCGCCGGGATCATGGGCGTGGAGCAGACCGGGCCGATCATGAGCCTGATGCCGATCTTCCTGGTGGGCATCGTCTTCGGCCTGGCCATGGACTACGAGGTGTTCCTGGTCTCCCGGATGCGCGAGGGGTACGTCCACGGCGAATCGCCCGGCCAGGCGGTGACCAGCGGCTTCCGGCACAGCGCCCGGGTCGTGGTGGCCGCCGCGCTGATCATGATCGCGGTCTTCGCCGGATTCATCGGCGAGAGCGAGCCCATGATCAAGATGATCGGGTTCGGACTGGCCTCCGCCGTCCTCTTCGACGCCTTCGTCGTCCGCATGGCGATCGTGCCCGCCGTCCTCGCCCTGCTCGGCCACAAGGCCTGGTGGCTGCCGGGCTGGCTGGACCGGCTGCTGCCGCGCGTCGACGTGGAGGGCGAGGCGCTCAGCCGCCGCCCCGAGGCGCACCCGGCCGCCGCCGACCCGGCCGACCTGGAGCCGGCGCGCACCTGAGAAGACCACCCTCCCCCCGGAAGGMGCCGCCCGTGACGACGACACGGGCGGCCCCGTCGGCCGTCCGCCCCCGGAAGCGGCCACGATGTCCCTGACCGCCGGACGCAGCCCACCCTCCCGGAGACCCCGATGTCCAGCAGCCTGGAGCGCTACACGGACCGCTTCGAGCAGTACGCGGACCGCCATCCCCACGTCATCGACGTGACCCTGGTCGGGGTGCTGATGGGTTCCGCGATCCTCGGCAGTTCGCTCACCCTGCCCGGCGTCGACCCGCCGGACCACGACAGCGCCGGCTCCATCCTCATGGCCGTGTCCTGCCTGGCCCTGCTCAAGTACCGCACGTACCCGCGGACCACCGTCGTCGTGACGGCCGTCTGCACGGTGATCGCGATCAACCTGGGGTACCTGGTCACGCCCCTGCTGCTGGCCCCGGTGATGGCGGCGCTCTACTGGCTGGCCGTCTTCAGCGACCCCAAGACCACCCGCGTGTTCGGCGGCACCGTGATGCTGGCGGTGGCGGCCGGCTCGGTGCTGTCCGACTCGCTGGGCCAGCACTCCCTGCTGCTCAGGACGATCGGGCCCTTCTTCTGGCTGCTGCTGCCCATCGCCGCGGGCAACATGACCCGGCTGCGGCGCGCCTACCTGAAGGCCGTGCAGGCCCGCGCCGAGCACGCCGAGCGCACCCGGGAGGAGGAGGCGCGGCTGCGCGTCACCGAGGAGCGCATGCGCATCGCCCGCGAGCTGCACGACGTCGTCGCCCACCACCTGGCCCTGGCCAACGCGCAGGCCGGCACCGCGGCCCACCTCGCGGTCAGCAACCCGGAACAGTCCCGGAAGATCCTCACCGACCTGACCGGGACCACCTCCTCCGCGCTGCGCGAGCTGAAGGCGACGCTGGGCCTGCTGCGGCGCAGCGACGACCCGGCCGCCCCGTCGCTGGAGCCCTCGCCCGGCCTCGACGGCCTGCCCGGCCTGGTGGCGGCGTGCGCGTCGGCCGGGGTCGCGGTCACGGTGACCACGGAGGGCGAGCCGCAGCCGCTCTCACCGGGGGTGGACCTGACGGCCTTCCGGATCGTGCAGGAGGCCCTGACCAACGTGACCAAGCACGCGGCGGCCGAGAAGGCGCACGTACGGCTCGCGTACGTGGCCTCACGCCTGCTGATCACGGTCACGAACGACGGTCCGGCGGCCGGCCCTGTCCCGCGGGACCCGGCCGTCCCGGTGGGCGCGGAGGCCGGGCAGAACCGGGGCTTCGGCGTCATGGGCATGCGCGAGCGGGCCCAGTCGATCGGCGGCGAACTCTCCGCGGGCCCCCGCCCGGAGGGCGGCTTCCAGGTCACCACGGCACTGCCGCTGCAGCCGTCGGTGACGGGGGAGGAGGGGCCGGCCCGGACGGGGACGGCCGCCTCCGGCCCCTTCGCGGCAGGAGTCTGCACACCCCAGGAAGCCTTCGGCGCCTTCAAGGCGCTCAAGGCGGCCAAGTCCGAAGGAGACAAGACATGAGCGTCGTCAGGGTGCTGCTCGCCGACGACCAGGCCCTGCTGCGGGCCACCTTCCGCATCCTGATCGACTCCTGCGACGACATGGCGGTGGTCGGCGAGGCCTCCGACGGCGCGGAGGCGGTGGAGCTGGCCCGCGCCCACCACCCCGACATCGTCCTCATGGACATCCGGATGCCGGGCACGGACGGGCTCGCCGCCACCTCGGCCATCTGCGCGGACCCGGACCTGACCGCCACCCGCGTGCTCATCCTGACCACGTTCGAGACGGAGGACTACGTCGCCCAGGCGCTGCGCGCGGGAGCCAGCGGCTTCCTGGGCAAGGACGTCACGGCCGACACCCTGCTGGCGGGGGTGAGAACCGTGGCGTCCGGCGAGTCCCTGCTCTCACCGGGCGCCACCCGCACCCTGATCACCCGCTTCCTGACCTCCCCGGCGCCGGGGGGCCACCTGGCGCCCCCGGAGCGCCTGGCCGACCTCACGGTGCGCGAGCGCGAGGTGATGGCCCTGGCGGCGGAGGGCAAGTCCAACACCGAGATCGCCGAGGACCTCACGGTCAGCCCCCTGACGGTACGCACCCACGTGCACCGGGCCATGACGAAGCTCGGCGCGCGGGACAGGGCCCAGCTGGTGGTGATCGCCTATCAGACGGGCCTGGTCCAGGCCGGGCCGACGGCGCTCTGAGGCCCGCCGCGGCCCGGGACGCACGGTCCCGGGGCACACGGTCCGGGGCGGGCCCCGGAGGGTCAGGTGCCGGTGAGGCTGATGGCCACGTCCGTGACGTTCAGCGGGAACTGGCCGATGACGGTCGGCTCGCCGGTGAGGACGTTGACGCTGTAGAAGGACGCCCTGGTCGCGTTGTACGGCAGGAGCGAGGCGAAGGCGTCGTTCGCGACCGTCTTGCCGTTCGACAGGGTGCTGTAGACGTCCAGGCCCGCGTCGAGGCCGGCGTCGAAGCCGAGGAGGCCGGTGGTGACGAGGCTGCCCGCGTTCGGCGGCGACTGGATGACGACCTGGTCGTTGAACGTGTCGATGTCGAACAGGGTCGTCGCGGTGGACCCGACCAGGTCGTTGTTGGTGTAGCCGGCCGCGGTCACGCCCTGGGCCGCCGTGGTGGCCGGCGGGATGTTCAGCATGCTGTCCGTGGCGGTGGTGTGGTCGTTCAGGTTGTGCCGCAGGTTCTGGCCGTAGTTGCTGATCACCCGCAGCCGGTCGGCGGCCGGGTTGAAGTCGATGTCGAAGGTCGTGCCGTACAGCGAGGTCTGCAGCTGCGAGACCTTGCTGGCGACCACGGTGTCGGGCAGGGCCGGCGGCATCTTGATGGTGTAGATGCCCCCCTTGTCGCCGACGCCGTACAGCAGGCCGTTCTGCACCCGGAAGTCGATGCCGATCAGCTTGGTGTCGCCGACGAGCCCGTCGATGACCAGCACCCAGTTGAGCACCCTGGGGTTGTCCGTCCAGAACGTGGACAGCAGGGTGCCGTCACCGGCGAGGCCGTACGCCCGCAGGCTGGGGG
>NZ_VDFC01000033.1:0-25425 GCF_008369065.1 Streptomyces apricus
CCCCCGCAGCCCGCCGACGGCCGGCGCCCCTGATGGGGCGCCGGCCGTCGGCGGGCTGCGGGGGTTGGTGCACGGGGCGACCGGCGGACCCGGACCGTTGCACACTGCGGGACCGTGGGGGTGGGCCGCGCCGTTCCCCGCGCCCCTGATGGGGCGCCGGAGTAGCCTGCTGGCGTTGTCTCGTCAAAGGGGCGTGCTGTGGCGGTGCGGAGCGAGCGTCAGGGGTATGTCACCACCGTCGTCCTCAGCAGGCCCGAGGCGCGCAACGCGGTCGACGGGCCCACCGCGGCCGAACTCGCCGCCGCCTTCCGGGCGTTCGAGGAGGACCGGACCGCCAGGGTGGCGGTCCTGMGGGGCGAGGGCGGCACCTTCTGCGCGGGTGCCGACCTGAAGGCGCTCGGCACGGACCGCGCCAACCGCGTCGACGAGGACGGCGACGGGCCGATGGGCCCGACCCGGCTGCGCCTGTCGAAGCCGGTGATCGCCGCGGTCGCGGGCCACGCCGTCGCGGGCGGGCTCGAACTGGCCCTCTGGTGCGACCTGCGGGTCGCCGAGGAGGACGCGGTCTTCGGGGTCTTCTGCCGCCGCTGGGGCGTTCCGCTGATCGACGGCGGCACGGTACGGCTCCCCCGGCTCATCGGCACCGGCCGCGCGCTGGACATGATCCTCACCGGACGTCCGGTGCCGGCCTTCGAGGCGTACGAGACGGGGCTCGCGAACCGGGTCGTCCCGCCGGGCCGGGCGCGCGCGGAGGCGGAGGCGCTGGCCGCCTCGATCGCCGGCTTCCCGCAGGCCTGCCTGCGCAGCGACCGCCGTGCGGTCCTCGAACAGGAAGGGCTGGACGAGCAGGCCGCCCTGCGCGGTGAACTGCGTCACGGCACCGCCGTGCTGGCGCAAAGCCTCGAAGGAGCGGCACGGTTCGCGGCGGGAGCCGGGCGCCACGGGTCGTTCGGTGACTCCTGAGGGAGCCGGGACGCATGTTTCGCCCGATACCGTCCGATACAGGCCAACTTGGAGCCTGGCCCGGAAAGGCCTCCCCCTCGGCCCGCCGGGACGGACGGCGAGGCGGGCCCATTCCTCGCGGCGGCCGGAGCGGGCGGCAACAGGCCTCAGGACGAGCCGAGTTGGCGGCGGTGCGGCTGGGAGGTGGCCTGACCCCGGCGGCTCGGCGACGGACCACCCCGCCGGATGTAGCAAGATGAGCCAGTCGCGCGATCGACACCCCCGCCGTGACCGGCGGAACCGCACATCCCCCCATCGAGCACCAGGTGGCAACAAGGTGACGACACAGCAGACAACAGGCGCACGCCCCCTCCGCGGCACGACGGGAGGCAGCCGGTGAACCGGGACCTCACCGCGCACGACTGGATCGTGGCGGGCGGCTGGCTGATCGCCGGACTGGTGGCAACGGTCCTGCTCCGCTTCCTGCTGCGCTGGCTGGGCAAGCACGCGACCCGTACCCGGTGGAGCGGCGACGACGTCCTCGTCGACGCCCTGCGCGCGCTGGTCCCGGTCGCCGCGATCGCCGGCGGGGTGGCCGCCGCCGCGGCGGCGCTGCCGCTGACCGGCCGGGTCACCCACACCGTCAACCAGGTCCTGACGGTCCTGGTCATGCTCGCCGCCACCATCACCGTCGCCCGGGTGCTGGCCGGCCTGGTGCGGGCCGTCACCCAGTCCCGCTCCGGGGTCGCCGGCTCGGCCTCGATCTTCGTCAACATCACCCGGGTGGTCGTCCTGGCCATCGGGTGCCTGGTGGTCCTGCAGACGCTGGGGATATCCATAGCCCCGCTGCTCACCGCCCTCGGCGTCGGCGGTCTCGCGGTGGCGCTGGCCCTCCAGGACACGCTGGCCAACCTCTTCGCGGGCATCCACATCCTCGCCTCGAAGACGATCCAGCCCGGCGACTACATCCGCCTCACCAGCGGGGAGGAGGGGTACGTCGTCGACATCAACTGGCGCAACACCGTGGTGCGCAACCTCTCCAACAACCTCGTCATCATCCCGAACGCCCAGCTCTCCAGCACCAACATGACCAACTACAGCCGGCCGGAACAGGAGATGACCCTGATGGTCCAGGTCGGTGTCGCCTACGACAGCGACCTGGAGCACGTGGAGCGCGTCACCTCCGAGGTCGTCACCGAGGTCATGACGGAGATCGAGGGCGCGATGCCCGAGCACGAACCCGCCATCCGCTTCCACACGTTCGGGGACTCGCGGATCAGCTTCACCGTGATCCTGGGCGTCGGCGAGTTCAGCGACCAGTACCGGATCAAGCACGAGTTCATCAAGCGGCTGCACAAGCGCTACCGCGTCGAGGGCATCAGGATCCCCTCCCCCGCGCGGACCGTCGCCCTCCAGCAGAACGGCGTGGCGATCCCGCCGCAGCGCGACGGCTCCCTGTCGCTCCCTTAACTCGTAACTCGTAACTCGTGGCTCGTGGCTCGTGGCTCGTGGCTCGTGGCAGTCCGCGGGAACGTACGCAGGCCGCCCGCGCCGTCGAACAGCCGGCGCGGGCGGCCTCCGTGTTCAGTGGGCGGTGGCCAGTCCCTGGGGCGTGTCGCTCGGCGACGTCCGCCTCGCGCCGCGCAGCGCGGCGACGCCGATGAACACCATCGACGACAGGCCGGCGATCGCGAAGGCGGTGAAGCCCCAGTCGCCGTTCCCCGCGGCGAGCAGCTGACCGCCGAGCCAGGGACCGAACACGGCGCCGAAGCGGCCCATGCCCGAGGTCCAGCCGACCGCGGTGGCCCGGCTGTCGGGGGCGGAGCGGATCGAGACCGTCGCGTAGATCATGACCTGGGCGCTGTTGAGGAACACGCCCGTGAGGAAGACGACCGCGAAGGTCACGCCGAGCGGCATGTGGACGCTGAGCAGGAAGACCCCGGCGGCGGTGAGGGCGAACCAGAGCGAGGAGATGCGCGGGGCGCCGAACCGGTCCGCGGCCCGCCCGGCGATCAGCATGCCCACGATGCCGCCGAGGTTGAACAGGACGACGAAGGTCAGGGCCGACCCGAGTTCGTAGCCCTCGCCGCGCATCAGCGTGGGCAGCCAGGTGGCGACGCCGTACACGAGCAGCAGGCCGCCGAAGGAGGCCAGCCAGTAGAGCAGGGTCTGGCTCCACTCGCCGCCGCGGAACAGGCCGGCCAGCGCGTTCCAGCGGTCGCCCGCGGCCTTCTTCTCCTCGACGGCGGGCAGGTCGACCTCGAAGCGGCCGGCCAGCGCGCGGGCCTCCTCGGTACGGCCCTTGGCGACGAGGAAGCTCAGCGACTCGGGCAGGAACTTCGCGAGCACCGGCACGAAGAGGAGCGGGGCCACGCAGACCCAGAACGCGGCGCGCCAGCCGAGGGGCTCCACGACCCACAGGGCCACGTAGGCGGAGAGGATGCCGCCCGCGTGGTGGGCGGTCATCAGCAGGCCGATGACGAGGGCGGCGCGGCCGCGGGGCGCGTAGTCGGAGACCATGCTGATCGCGGTGGGGAGCAGGCCGCCGAGGCCGACGCCCGCGAGGGTGCGGCCGAGGCCGAAGACCGCCACGCTCCCGGACACCGCGCACAGGGCGGAGGCCAGCGAGAAGAGCGTGACGCAGACGACCATGAGCTTCTTGCGGCCGACCCGGTCGGCGACCGTGCCCGCGGCCAGCGCGCCGACCAGCATGCCGAAGGTGGCGTAGCTGCCGAGGTCACCGGCCCGGTCCGGGGTGATGCCCAGGGCCTTCTCGGCCAGCATGTGCGGCAGCACGGAGCCGTAGACGAACATGTCGAGGCCGTCGAAGAGCACGGCCAGCCAGCACAGGCCCAGGGCCAGTGCGGTCATTCTGGCGCCGCGCGTGGACAGGGCGGAGGAGGAGGGGGACATCGTTGTTCCTCTCGTCCAGGAGGCGGTGTCCTGGAGGGGATTCGGGAGGGGGGTCGCACGCGGCTCATGCGGTCGACCCCGTGATGCGCTCGACGCTAGGAATCCGCCCGATTATTGTCAACGTTTTTGTCAACAATCACAGGAACCGGTGGGGTGCCGTGCGTGTGGAAGGACTCGATGGTCTTCAGCCCCCACGCCTGGCCCTTCCTGCGCTCGTCCTCGGTCCAGGTGACCAGCGGCCAGTCGGGGGCCAGCACCAGACGGGTGAGCGGGTTGCACAGCTCGATCCGGTTGCCGCCGGGCTCGTACACGTACAGGAAGAACGTCTGCTGGATGGCGTGCTTGTGCGGGCCCGTCTCGATGAACACCCCGGTGTCCAGGGCGAGGTCGGCGGCGCGCAGGATGTCCTCCCGGGTGTCCGTGGCGAACGCGATGTGGTGCAGGCGCCCCCGGGAGCCGGTCCAGTCCTCGGTGTAGACGACGTCGTACGACTTGCTGGTGAAGGTCAGCCACTGGGCGGCGATCCTGCCGTCGTCGAGCCGGATCTGCTCGGTCGGGCGGGCGCCGAGCACCTCGTGGACGAACCCGCCGTTCGACGCGACGTCGACGGCGAGGAAGTTGACGTGGTCCAGGCGGCGTACGCCCACGCCGTGCCCCGGCTTGGCCTGCGGCTGGTTCTTTAGCCCCGGCCTCAGGCCGTCCGGCGCCCTGTACCACTCGCTCTCCCAGTAGAGGGCGACCTCGTGGCCGTCGGGGTCGGTGGTGACGTACAGCGGACCGAGGCCGGGCTCGTCCTCGACCCAGCGGCCGGGGCGGCCCACGGCCTCGGTGGCCTCGACCCGTCGCCGCAGGGCCTCCTCGCTCGAGGCGCGCAGGGCGGTGCGGCGGACGCCCGACGTCCCGTGCGCGGTCAGGACCAGGCTGTGGTGCTCGTAGTCGTCCCAGGTCCGCAGGTAGACGCGGGCGCCGTCCGTCGAGCGGCCGTTCTCGGTGAGACCGAGGTAGTCGGTGAAGAACCGGACGCTGGCGTCCAGGTCGGGGGTGAGCAGTTCGACGTGCCCGAGATGGGCGATGTCGCCGAGCGGTGGGGCCATGGGGGCTCCTCAGGAGTGGGGTGCGGTGGTTCAGGCGGGCCGGGGGAAGACCGTGCCGTCGAAGATCTTGCGTGCGGTACGGACGACGGCGGTGCGGCGGGCCACCGGGAGGGCGCCCGCGGTGCCGACATCCCCGGTTCCGGTGCCGGCGGTGCCGCCTGGGGTGCCGTCCGGGGTGTCGTACGCGAGGGTCGTCTCGATGTCGAGGAAGCCGGTGGGGTGCTCGACGCGCACCCGGTCCCCGTGCCGCGGCGGACTCGCCACGCCCTCGCCGACGCCGCCCTCGACCAGCAGTCCGGCGGCGACGCTCGCGGCGCCCAGGACCCCGATCGCGGTGTGGCAGCGCACCGGTATGAAGGTGCGGGTCATCACCGCGCCGCCGTCCGACGGCGGTGCGAGCAGGCTGAGTTTGGGCACGGTGGTGTCCGCCACGTCACCGAGCCCCATCAGCCTGCCGGCCTCAAGGCGGATCGTCCGGAGCCGTCCGGCGAGCTCCTGGTCCGCCTCCAGGGCGGCGGGCTCCTCGTAGCCGGTGACACCGAGCGAGGACGCGGCGATCAGCACGGTCGGCATCCCGTTGTCCACGCAGGTCACCGGGGTGCCCGCGACGAGGTCACGGGCCCGGCCGGTCGGCAGCAGGGGGCTGGCTCCCTGCGGGAACTCGATGACGACGGGCGCCGCGGACCCCGGTACGCCGGATATCTCGGCGGAACCGGCGTAGTCGACGCGGCCGCCCGGCGTGGGGAAGTCCGCGACGGCGAGGTCACCGGTGTTGAGCATGCGGATCCGTACGGAGGTCCGGTCGCCGCCGGGGGCGACGAGACCGCGCTCGACGGCGAAGGGACCGACCCCCGCGAGGAGGTTCCCGCAGTTCTGACGGTCACTCACCTCACTCTTCTCCACACCGACTTGGAGGAAGAGGTAGGCCACGTCCGCCTCGGGGTCGGAGGAGGCGGAGACCACCGCCACCTTGCTCGTCAGGGGGTGCGCGCCGCCCAGGCCGTCGATCTGGCGCGGGTCGGGGCTGCCCATGATCCGCAGCAGCAGGCCGTCGCGGGCGGCGGGTTCGGCAGGCAGGTCGTCGGCGAGGAAGTAGGCGCCCTTGGAGGTGCCCCCGCGCATGAGCATGCAGCGCACTTCGTCGGTACGGGGCGCTTCGGCGGTACGGGACGCTTCGTCGGTGCGGGGTGCTTCGGGTCCGGTCACGACCCCGCTCCGTCCTGCTCACGCTCGTACTCGTCCTTGTACTCGTCGTACGACCGGTAGGTGACGCCCAGCCGTTCGAGGGTGTCGCGCAGGCCGTAGCGGTCGAGGCCGAGCTGGCCCTCCTGGAAGGCGGCGCGGGCGCCGGCCTCCTTGGCCTCGCGGGCCTCGGACGCCTCGGCCGTCCGCCGGGCGCGCTCGCGCGGCACGCACACCACGCCGTCGTCGTCCGCGAGGATCACGTCGCCGGGGCGGATCACCTGGCCGCCGATGACCACCGGCACGTTGACGCTGCCGCCGGTCGCCTTGACCGTGCCCTGCGGGCTGACCGCCCGGGACCAGACCGGGAACCCCATCCCGCGCAGCTCGGCGGTGTCCCGGACGCCCGCGTCGATGACCAGGCCGCGTACGCCCCGGCAGCGCAGCGCGGTGGCGAACAGTTCGCCGAACATGCCGTCGGTGGAGGGCGAGGTGGTGGTGACGACCAGGATGTCGCCCTCGCCGCACTGCTCGACGGCCGCGTGGATCATGAGGTTGTCGCCGGGCCAGGAGAGCACCGTGACCGCGGTGCCCGCGACGCGGGTGTCCTGCTGGATCGGGCGCAGGTGCGTGCCGAGCAGACCGGTGCGGCCCATCGCCTCGTGCACGGTGGCGACTCCGTACCCGGCGAGCGCCTCGACGTCCTTCGCTGCCGCCTTCGGCGGGTCGGTGACGATCACGTTGCTCATGCCAGTTCTCCCGTCACCTGCGGATAGGGCCGCATGTACGCCTCGGCCATGGTCGTGTGGGCCAGCCCCAGGTTGGGTCCGGCGTTGCGCTTGAGCTGGACCCCGCGGCGCACGGCGAGGTCCGTGTAGTAGTCCCACAGGTGCTGCTGGGCGGCGAGGCACTCCATCGCCCTGCGCTTGGTCTCCCAGACCGCGGAGATGTCGAGGAGCACCTCGGGCCGGAAGCCGCACATCTCCGGCTGGTGGGGCTCGAAGAGGAACACCGGCGGGGCGCCGATGACCTCTCCCCCGGCCGGGTAGCCCACGGCCTGCGCGAGGACCCGCGCGTCCAGGGCCATCCGTGCGGCCGCGGGGTGGTCGCCGTTGTAGGGGTCGTCGAGCGGGTGGGTGAGCACGACGTCCGGCTGGACCTGGCGGTAGACGGCCACCAGGCGGTCGGTCAGTTCCGGGGTGACGGTCAGGGGGTAGTCGCCCGCGTCGAAGAAGACGACCTCGGCCCCGAGTACGGCGGCGGCCGCCTCGGCCTCGCCGCGGCGCATCGCCTTGATCTCCTCCAGCTTCCTGCCCTCGCGCCAGGCCTTCGCGGACTCGCCGCGCTCCCCGTAGGTCAGGCAGGCGATGGTGACCTTCTCGCCGCGGGAGGCGGCGAGGGCGATGGCGCCGCCCGCCCGCCACACGAAGTCCCCGGCGTGGGCGGTGACGACGAGCGTCGACCGTGGGCTGTCGGGTGCGTTTGCGTGCGTCATTCCTGCGATCTCCTTGCTGGACAGGCCGGTTGGCCCGCCCCGCGGGACGATGCGCTCGACGCGCCGCACGTCCGGCGCCGGCGACGCCGGGCGTCACCGGTACGGCGTCACCCGTACGGCGTCATCCGTGCGACGCCGCCCAGGGGACGTCACCCGTGCGACGCCATGCGTGCGACGTCATTCGCGCAACGCGTCGATCACACCCGCGAGGTGGGAGCGGACGGCCTCCTCGGCCGCCCGCGGGTCCCTGGCCCTGATCGCTTCGATCATGGCCAGGTGCTCGCTCAGGGACTTCTGCGGCCGCCCGGGACGCAGCGCCAGCTGGAAACGGTGGCGCACCAGCTGTGCGTTGAGCCGCTCCAGGAGTTCCACGGCCACCTGCTGGCCGGAGAACTCCCTGATGCGGGCGTGCAGTTCGTGGTTGAGGTCGGAGTAGGTCACCGGCTCGCCGTCGGCGACGGCCTTGGACATCGCCTCGCCCAGCGCGAGCAGCTGGTCCAGCTGTTCGTCACTGGCCTCCCTGGCCGCCTTGCCCGCGCACAGTCCCTCCAGGACCATGCGGCACTCGGTGATGGCGACCGCTTCCTCCACGGTCACCACCCGGACCCGCGAACCGCGGTTGCGGATCCGTTCGACCAGCCCCTCCGATTCCAGCTCGATCAGAGCCGCCCGGACACTGGCCCGCGTCACACCGAACTGCTCGGCGAGTTCGTTCTCCACCAGCCGCTGGGCCGGGGCCATCTCGCCTCGCAGGATCGCCTGCCGCAGCTGCGCGAGCGCATGCTGTCTGGCCTGCTCCCCGGTGCTCGGACGGGCTTCCTTCGGCATGTGTGCCCTCCCTGAGTGAGTGCCTGTCGAACCTAAATCTAGCCGGACAGAATTGTCAACAATTTTGTTCAACATGCTCGGCGTTAACAGCCCGATGCGTACCGGACAACCCCGCGCGGCGAATATCGCCCCTTCGGACGGCGGTTGACATCGCACACACCGGACACGGGGAGTAACTCCTCACGTGCTGAAAGTGACGATCCCCTCAGGGAGGCCCTTTCATGAACCGATCGCGCATCCCCCTCCTGGCTCTGGCCGCCCTGCTGCTCGCCTTCGGCGTCGGCAGCGTCCCGGCCCACGCGAGCACCGGCGAGGTCCATGTCTTCGGGACCGAGCTGGAACCGGTGACGACGTACGAGAACCCCGGCGGCTGCTACAAGTTGCCGCTGTCCGCACACGTACTGGTCAACAGGACGGACAGCACCGTGCAGGTCCACGGCGACCCCTTCTGTCTGACCCCAGGCCTGACCGTGGCGCCTGGGTACGGCTCGCACGTGGCCGCCGGCAGCGGCAGCTTCTCCGTCGCGTGAGGCACTCACCGGTCCGTCGAGCACCCGTCCGCCGGGGTGTGGGCGCGCGTCAAGGAAGGTCCGCATCATGATTGATCTCGTCGTGGTCGGTCTCGGACACGTCGGACTGCCGCTGGCCGCCCGCGCCTGCGCCGCCGGTCTCACGACCGCGGGACACGACACCGACCCGGCGGTCCTGGCCGCCCTGGACGCCGGGCGGTCGCACATCGGCGACGTCAACGACACGCAGCTCGCCGGCATGCGGGCGGCCGGCTTCCGGGCGGGCCGCGACCGCTCGGTGATCGGCCGCGCCGCCACCGTGGTCATCTGCGTGCCCACCGGCCTGACGGCCGACGGGGCCCCGGACCTGTCGGCGGTACGGGCGGCCTCCGCCGACGTGGCGGCGGCGCTGCGGCCCGGCACCCTGGTGGTGCTGGAGTCGACCAGCCATCCGGGCACCACGCAGGACGTCGTACGGCCCCTGCTGGAGCGGGGCAGCGGCCTGCGGGCCGGCGAGGACTTCCACCTCGCCTACTCCCCCGAGCGGATCGACCCGGGCAACCCGGTCTTCGGCGTGAGCAACACCCCCAAGATCGTGAGCGGTTGCACCCCGCTGTGCGCCAAGCACGCCACCGCCTTCTACAGCCGCCTGGTGGACACGCTGGTGGTCGCCAAGGGCACGCGCGAGGCGGAGATGGCCAAGCTGGTGGAGAACACGTACCGGTACGTGAACATCGCGCTGGTCGACGAGATCGCGCTGTGCTGCGACGCGATGGGCATCGACGTCTGGGACGTCCTGCACTGCGCGGCCACCAAACCGTTCGGGTACGCGCCGTTCCGCCCCGGCGCCGGGGTGGGCGGCCACTGCATCCCGGTGGACCCCCACTACCTGGCCGCCGGCGCGGAGGCCGCGGGGAGTCCGCTGCGGCTGGTGGCCGCCGCCCGCACGGTGCTGGACGGCATGCCGCGCCACGTCGCCGACCGGGCCGCCGCGCTCCTGACCGGCCCGGGCCGGACCGCGGCCGGGGCCGGGGTACTGCTGCTGGGAGCCGCGTACAAGCCGGATGTCGCCGACGTGCGCAACTCCCCCGCCGTCCCGGTCGCACGGCGGCTGCGCGAACACGGGGCCCGCGTCCTGTACCACGACCCCCTCGTACCGGACCTCCGCGTGGACGGGACGGCGGTGCCACGCGCCACCGATCTGCCGTCGGCCCTGGCCGCCGCCGACCTGGCGATCCTGCTGCAGGACCACGCGTGTTACGGCGCACCGCTGCTGACGCGTTCGCCGTGTCCGGTGCTCGACACCCGCGGAAGACTCTTCGGCCCGCACGTGACCCGCCTCTAGGGCCGCGGAATCCCAGAACCCGATGACCCGGAATTCCCGCCGGTGAATATCCGGGGCTTTCCCTCGCGCGCACCACCGGCGACCCCACGGGGAAATCCACAAGGAAACCGCCAGAAGAAATAGAAGAAAAAGAAGAAGGAGAACAGGAAAATGAGCACCGAGATCGCCAACGACCGACTCAAGAAGCGCTTCGAGAAGTGGGACACCAACGGCAGCGGCGTCCTGGACCGCGGCGACTTCGAGGGTGAGGCCGCCAAGATCGCCGAGAGCTTCGGCAAGAGCCCCGACTCCCCCGAGGTGCAGGCACTGAACGGCGCCTTCCAGGGCCTGTTCGACCACCTGGCCCGGGAGGCGGGGGCGAGCGAGCAGGGCTCCCTCTCCCAGGACCAGTTCCTGGGCGTCACCGGCAACCTGATCTTCTCGAAGGGCGAGGCCGACTTCAACCGCGCCCTCGGCCCGGTGGTGCAGGCCCTCATCGGCCTGTGCGACCAGAACGCCGACGGGAAGATCAACAGCGAGGAGTTCGCGTCCTGGCTGACCGCGGTCGGTGTGGAACCGAGCCGGGCGCAGGGAGTGTTCGAGCAGGTGGACACCAACGGCAACGGCGAGCTCTCGCAGGACGAACTGCTCGCCGCGGTCCGCGACTACCACTACGGCCGGCTGGACGTGGAGCTCCTGGGCTGACCCCACGCCGCACACCGCACCGAACGCCGCGGCCGGTGGTCCCCGTCCCACGGGACCACCGGCCGTACGGGTGCGTCTGCGCGCGGGTGCGCGGGACGGAGGGCCGGAGGGCGGAGGGCGGAGGGCCTCACGGTGGCGTGAGCGGGTTCCAGCACCGGCTGGGGGTGCTGTGGTCGGGCGGGAACGCGCCCGGCGGACAGCGGTGCCGTGACCTCTCCGAGCGCCAGGTGGGCCACAACAGCGCGGCCCTGGCCCTGCGCGAACGGCGCCGCGCGGAGGTGCACGGCCCCGAGCACTTCCTCGACCTGTGGCAGGAGGTGTCCGCGGTCAGCGTCCCGGTGCTGGCGCCGGAGAACGGGCGGGTCCTGGGCACGGTGACCGTGGCGTCCGCTCTGCAGGCAGGCCGCTCACCGCATCCCGGTGCCGCCCTCGCGGAGGCCACGGCGACGGCCGTCGAGGCGGAGCTGCTGACCCGCTCGCGCACGGCGGAACGCGTCCTGCTCGACGCCTACCAGCGGGCCGCCTCCCGGCCGGGGGCCGCGGTCGTGGCACTGGACGGGCGCAACCGCCTGCTGAACGAGGCCGCGGCGGGCCTGCTGTCACCGGCCGCGGTGGAGGTGCTGGAGCGGAGCGCGGACCCGGCGCATGACTCCCACCCGGCCCCCTGCGACAGCGCGCTGCGGCTGCCCGACGGCGCCGGCACCGCGCGGATCTCGCGGGTACGCCACCAGGGTGCGGTCATCGGCGTGGTCGCCGTGCTCGAACCGCCGGCCGACGGCGGCGGGCCCACGGCCGGGCCGCGGCCCCTAGCCGGGCTCGTCGGCGGCTCGGTCGCCTGGCGCCATGCGGCCGCCCGTGCGGCGGAGTCGGCGCGCGCCGGGGGGCCGCTGCTGCTGACCGGCGCTCGACGGCACCGGCAAGACCGCCCTCGCCAGGGCGGTGCTGGCCGCGTGCGGCACACCGGAACCAGTGGTCGTGGACGCGGCGCGGGGACCCGTACCCGCGCTCGACGCCCGTCTGGCGGCGCCGGCGAACGGCACCCCGCTCCTGCTGCGCCACGCCGAACGGCTCGCGCAGTGCGACCTCGCCGCGCTCAACTCCCTGCTGGAGAAGCACCCGCACGTGCCGCTGCTCGTCACCCACACACCGGACGCCGCGCCGGGACCATGCCTCCAGCGGCTGCTGGACACCCTGGCCGTCCACGCGGTGCCGCTCCCGGCCCTGCGGGAACGCACGGAGGACATCAGGGAGTTGCTGGCGGACCTGGCACCGGCGCCCGCGCCGGGCGAGCCGCCTCTCACCTGGACGCTGGACGCCCTGCACGCGCTGGAACGCCACCCGTGGCCCGGCAACGTCACCGAACTCGCGCTCCTCGTACGGTCGTTGGCCAAGCGGCGGCGTGCGACGGGGCCGGTCCGGCGGTCCGAGCTGCCGGACCCGGTGCGGGAGGGTCCGGCGGCACGGTCGCTGAGCCCGATGGAGCACGCCGAGCGCACCGCCGTCCTGGAGGCGCTGCACCGGCACGGCGGCAACAAGGTGCGCACCGCGGCGGCGCTGGGCATCGCCCGCGCCACGCTGTACCGCAAGCTGCGCGCCTACCGGAGCGGCTGAGCGGACGGCCCCCGCGCGGGCCGGTGGCGGAGGCCGCGGAGGGGTACGGGGAATCCGCCCGCGGGTCTCACCTGCGTCGCCACTCCTGGGCCAGCAGCTCGTAGGAGCGGACCCGGTCGGCGTGGTCGTGGGTGATGGTGGTGATCAGCAACTCGTCGGCCCCGGTGGCCTCCTGGAGCTGTTCCAGCAGGTCGGCGACCCGCTCCGGGGAGCCGACGAACTGGGTGTCGAGGCGGTCCTGGACCAGCTCCCGGTCCGCGTCGGTCCACACGTGGGCGCGGGCCTCGTCGGGGGTGGGGAACGGGATGGCGCCCTCGGCCGTGCGGATGCTGCGCACCCAGGGGCCGTAGCCGGTGGCCAGTTCACGGGCCCGCTCGTCGTCCTCGGCGACCACGACGTCGGCGGAGACGCTCACATGGGGCCTGCCGAGCACGTCGGAGGGCCGGAACGCGGCCCGGTACGCGTCGACCGCCTCCAGTACGGTCCCCGGGCTGACGTGGTAGTTCGCCGCGAACCGCAGCCCGTTGCGGCCGGCGACCTGGGCGCTCTCGCCGCCGCTGCTGCCCAGGATCCACACCTGTACGTCGGCGCCCTCGCCCGGGACCACATGGGCCTCGACGCCCTCCGGCGAACGGTAGGTGCCGGCCAGCAGGGCGAGGATGTCGTCGATCTGCTCGCCGTACTCCTGCGACTCGGCGTTCGGCTGCCTGAGCAGCCGCAGTTGGAGGGCGATGCGGGGTGAGCCGAGCAGGTGCGCGAAGGAGAACCTCGGCGGGATGAGCAGGCCGTTCGGCGCCCGGCCGTCCACCACCGGGGTCGCGTTCGGCAGCGGGTCGGCGGGCCCGCCGGGCGGTTTGCCGCCGGACCGGCCGAGGCCCAGGTCGAGGCGTCCGGGGTGCAGCGCGTCGATCAGCCCGAACTCCTCCACCGTCGACAGGGCGGTGCGGTGGCCCAGTTGCACGGCTCCGGAGCCGAGCCGGATCGTCGAGGTCGCGGACGCGGTGAGCGCGAGGACGACCGCGGGTGAAGTGCCGGCCACTCCGGGGTTGAGGTGGTGCTCGGCGAACCAGTAGCGGGCGTACCCGAGTTGCTCGGCCCGCCGGGCCAGGTCGACGGAGTTGCGCAGCGCGTCGGCCGCGGTGGAGCCGGAGGACACCGGGACCAGGTCGAGGACGCTGAGGGGGATGTCTGACATGGGTGCGGAGGCTCCTCAGCGGTCGGCGGGGACGGGGTCCCCGGCGGGGACGGGCACCGGTACGGGTCCGGCCTGCACCGGGCCCCAGGGGAACGGCGGGTCGGGGATCTCCCGGCGCAGCACCGGCGCGACGGCCGACTGGAAGAGTTCGAGCGAGTCGCGGTGCTGAGCGTCCGTCAGCCCGCTCGCGTCCGCGTGGAGGTGGAGCACCGTGTGGCCGAACTGCTCGTGGTAGCGGTGCACCTTCTCGACGATCTGCTGCGGGCTGCCGACCAGCGCGGAGCTGCGCTCCACGAAGTCCTCCAGGGTGGGGAACACCGGCTCCAGGCCGAGCTTCCGCTGGAACGCCAACTGGCCCTCGAACACGGGCCGGTAGGCGCGGATCGCCTCCTGCGACGTACGGGCCGTGAAGTGGCCCGCCGTCCCGGCGCCGACGGCGATGCGGGCCGGGTCGTGGCCGTGGTGCTCCCAGCGTTCGCGGTAGTACCGGATCAACTCGGCGTACGGCTCGACGGGATGGGAGACGTTCGCCGAGAAGAGCGGGTCCCCGTGGCGGGCGGCGAGGTCGACGGACTCCTTGCTGGTGGCGCTGCCGTGCCAGACCCGGACAGGCTGCTGGAGGGGTCTGGGCCACACCTCGGCGTCCACCAGTTCCGGGCGGAAGCGGGTCGCCGCGCTCACCCTGTCCTGCCGCCAGAGCCTGCGGAACACCTCGTAGCCCTCGGCGTTGCGGTCCCACTGGTCCTCGGGGGTGACGTGGAACAGCTCGCGCTGGGCGGTGCCGTTGCCCTTGCCGATGATCAGCTCCAGGCGCCCGCCCGACAGGTGGTCCAGGGTCGCGTAGTCCTCGTAGGCGCGCACCGGGTCGAGGAGGCTGAGCGTGGTGACCGCCGTGAACAGCCGGATGCGGGAGGTGAGGGCGGCGAGGTGGCTGAGCACGACGGGCGGCGAGGAGGAGATGAACGGCCGCTCGTGCCGCTCCCCCACGCCGAAGCCGTCGAAGCCCAGCTCCTCGGCGAGCACGGCGTTGCCGACGACCTCGCGGAAGCGGTCCGAGGTGGACTTCAGAACCCCGGTCACCGGGTCCGGCGCGTGCACGATCAGGGTGATGGCGAGGAACCTCATGCCGCGGCCGCCGGGGAGGAGGGCCGCGTCAGCCCCAGGTGGTCGCGCAGGGTCGTGCCCTCGTACTCGGTGCGGAAGACGCCGCGCTCCTGGAGCAGCGGGACGACCGTGTCGGCGAAGACGTCCAGGCCGCCGGGGGTGATGTGCGGGACGAGGATGAAGCCGTCGCTCGCGTCGGCCTGCACGAACGCGTCGATGGTGTCCGCGACGGTCGCCGGCGAGCCGACGAATGCCTGGCGGCTGCTGGTCTGGATGACCAGGTCGCGGATGGACCACTTGTTGGCCGCGGCCAGTTCGCGCCACTCGCGGGCAGTGGCCAGCGGGTCGCGGTACATCCGCACCTGGGCCCGGCCGCGGGCCACGGTGTGCTCGCCGGGGTCGGGATCGACGTCGGGCAGCGGGCCGTCCGGGTCGTACGCGGACAGGTCGCGGTTCCAGACGAACTCCAGGTGCTTGAGCGCGGTCGCCCCGCTGACCTGCTGCCTGCGCACCTCGCGGGCCAGTTCCTCGGCCTCGGCGTCCGTGTCGCCGAGGACGAAGGTCGCGGCGGGCAGGATCAGCAGCTGGTCATGGGCGCGGCCGTGGCGGGCCAGGCGCCCCTTGACGTCCGTGTAGAACGCCTGGCCCTCCTTGAGGGTGGAGTACCGGCTGAAGATGGCATCGGCGCCGGCGGCGGCGAACTCCCGGCCCTCCTCGGAGTCGCCCGCCTGGAAGATCACCGGGCGGCCCTGCGGGGAGCGCGGGACGTTGAACTGCCCCTCGATGTCGAAGTGCTGTCCGTGGTGGACGAAGGCGCCGGCCTTCGCGTCCCGCAGGAACGTGCCGCTCTCCCGGTCGGCGACGATCTCGTCCCCGCGCCAGGAGTCGAAGAGCTCGTTCACGGTGGCGAGGAACTCCTTGGCGCGCGAGTAGCGCTCCTCCTGCGGCAGGAAGCCGCCGCGGCGGAAGTTCTCGCCGGTGAAGGCGTCCCAGGAGGTGACGACGTTCCAGGCGGCACGGCCGTCCGAGAGGTGGTCGAGGCTGGCGAACTGCCGGGCGACCTCGTAGGGCTCGTTGAAGGTGGAGTTGATGGTGCCGGTCAGCCCGAGGCGTTCGGTGACGGCGGCGAGCGCGGACAGGACCGTGAAGGTGTCGGGCCGCCCCACGACGTCCAAGTCGTAGATTTTTCCGCCCTGTTCGCGCAGGCGCAGGCCTTCCGCGAGGAACAGGAAGTCGAACTTGGCGCGTTCGGCGGTGCGCGCGAAGTGCGCGAAGGAGCTGAACTCGATGTGGCTGCCGGCCGCGGGGTCGCTCCACACGGTGGTGTTGTTGACGCCGGGGAAGTGGGCCGCGAGGTGGATCTGCTTGCGGGACTCGCTCATGATCGGGGTCCTTCCGGCTCAGGCGGTGACGACGGCGTCGGCGGTGGCATCGGATGCGGCGGCGCCGGGAGCGGCTGCCTCGGTACCGGTACCGGTGGAAGTGCCGTCGGTGGCGTAGCGGTTGGCCGGGCGCGGGAGTCCGAGCAGCCCGCGCAGGGTGTCGGCCTCGTACGCCTGCCGGAAGACGCCCCGGCGCTGGAGCTCGGGGACCAGGTCCCGGGTGATCGCCGGGAGGTCGTGCCCTGCGACGGCGGGCCGCAGCCGGAAGCCGGTCAGCCCCGCCTCGGCCAACTCCTGCAACAGGTCGGCCAGTTGGGCCGGGGTGCCGGTGAAGATCCTGGCGTCGCTCGTGTACGGCTGTCCCGCGAGGGCGTCGAGCCGCTCCCTGCGGGCCGCGGCCGCGGCCGGGTCCTCGTCCAGGAAGACCACCAGGTCGCCGAAGAGGTGCAGCGGTTCCCCCGCGCGGCCGGCCGCCTCCTGCTCGGCGCGCACCGCGGCGACCGTCGTGCGCGCCTGCGCGGCGTCGTGCGGGGTGACGAACCCGAGGTCGGCGGAGCGGCCCAGCAGCCGGAACGGCGCGCCGGTCACGGTCGCGTGCGCCAGCGCGCCGACCGGCGGCTGGCCCTGCGGGGGCCGGGGCGTGATCGAGGGGCCCTTGACGCTGAAGTGCCGGCCCTCGAAGTCGATGTAGTGCAGCTTGTCCCGGTCGACGAAGCGGCCGGTGGCGACGTCCCGGATCTCCGCGTCGTCCTCCCAGCTGTCCCACAGCCTGCGCACCGCCTCGACGTAGTCCGCGGCCTCGTCGAAGAGGTCGAGCGTCAGCTCCTGGACGGCGGGGCTCTCCAGGTCCTCGAAGCGGAACGCGGGCAGGGCGCGGCGGCCGAAGTGCGCGGCCTCGTTGCGGCGGGCCGACACCTGGATCCGCAGACCCGCGCGGCCGGTGCTCACGTAGTCGAGCGTGGCGATGGCCTTCGAGATGTGGAAGGGCTCGGTGTGGGTGGCCACCACGGTCGGCAGCAGACCTATGTGACTGGTCAGCGGGGCGACGCGGGCGGCGATGAGGACGGCGTCGAGCCGGCCGCGGACCTGGTCGGTCCGTCCGTCGGGCTCGGTGAAGTGGGAGGACTGCAGGCCGAGGGCGTCCTCGATGGTCACGAAGTCGAGCAGACCGCGCTCGGCCTCGGTGACGAGGTCGGTCCAGTAGCCGGCGGTGAGCAGGTCCCGGGGGCGGGCCACGGGTTCGCGCCAGGCGGCGGGGTGCCAGCCGGCGCCGTCGAGCGCCACGGCGAGGTGCAGGGCCCGCGGGGAACGCGAAGCGGGGTCGGGCTCGGAAGAGGGCAGGGCGGAGGGTGCTGTCGACACGGGGAGGTGCCTTCCTGATCGACCGTACGGGAAGCAGGCCCGCGCCCTGGGAGGGCGGGGGCCGCGAGGACACGGGTCAGGGCCGACAGAGTGCGCCGGCGAAGCGCAGCAGATCGATGTGCGGCCGTGAGTACAGGCGTACGCGGCGCCGCGGGGTGAGCTTCGGGACGCGGAGGCGGGGCACGGGGCGTGGCCGCACGTGCGTCACCTCCGTCCCTGTGGCCGGCGGACCAGGTCCGGCCGGCCTCGTTCGCGGTCCCGTGCTCGGGCGCCGTCTGCTCGTCGACACATTCAACAGGTCAACGCATTCAACAGTACGACCGCGCGGTCTCTTCCGACAGGGCGGAATGGATCTCGGACACATCCGCGGGGAAGGCGGGGGGGTTCGGCTGCCCACGTGGTGAGACGTCGTCTCGACTTCTTGACGACCTCACTCCGCGCACCGACACTTGCGGGGACGGTCACGATTGTCAGCGCCCGTCGGACGGGGTTCCCCCGTCCGTGCGGTCATCGGCCCCGGCCCGCTGGCAGGCAACCCTTCCACCGCGACGGGGTGCCCCGGGTGACGACCGGGTTCCGCCGCGGCGGCGGGACAAGCGTGGTCTCGCCTCGCGCGAGCCCCGACCGTGGACGGGTGGGAATTGCCCAGGAACGGCTTGACGAGGCGACTGCACATCGACCTGTTGCGCGTCTCCAGCGCCTACTAGGCCCTGCTGTCGGTCCGTTCGATCCGGATCCGTACGGCAGCGCAGTCATTCCGTTCCGCACCGGTGCCCACAAGGTGGCCGGGGCTTCCGCGATTCCCTCAGGAGAGCCATGCCCGAGACAGTTTCCCGCGGTTCAGGTACAGGCACCTTCACGACGGCCGTACGCACGGCCGCCACCGGCACGACCGGCACCTCCGCCTCCAACGCCCCCGGCTGCGGTGCGGTCGCCCCTGGCCAGTCCGCACGTACGCACCGCTTCCGCGGCCGCATCGGCGTCGGTCTCGCCGGCGGCTTCTACCCGGCCCCTCACCGCTACCAGCTGTACCTGACCGAAGGCTGTCAGCGTTCGCTGCGCGTCGCGATCKCCGTCGCCCTGCTGGGCCTGCAGAACTCGACCGCCACGACGGTCCTGACCCACCCCGCCGAGACCCCCGACGCCTTCGCGGCGCTGCGCCGGGCCTACGAGGCGACCTGGCACCACTACGACGGCCCGCTCACCGCCCCCGCCCTGTGCGACCGGTGGAGCGGACGCGTCGTCAGCAACCACACGCCCGACATCCTGCGCGACCTGGCCGACTCGGCCGACCTCTCCGGACCTCGGGAGGAGGGGGCGGGCGGCCCGCCCGTCCTGCGTCCGCCGTCCCTCGCCGCGGAGATCGACGCCCTGCGCAAACTCCTCGCCCGGGACGTCGCACCGGCGGCGCGCCCCGAGGCCCGGGCCGCGACCCTGTCCCTGCTCGACCACCAACTGTCATCCCGTTCCCATGTGTTGGGCGAGGACATCACCGCCGCGGACGTGGACCTCTGGGTGGCGCTCACCCGTCTCGGCGAGGACACGCCCCTGACCTCGTACCCCCGACTGGACGCGTACGTCCGCAGGCTCGGCCGCCATCCGGCCTTCACGGTCGGCGTGCGCGCGAACCGCTGAGCCCCGCTCTCAAGTCACCGTCGCCCGCCCCTGGTGCGAACGCCGTGTTGCCGTTCTGCGAACAGGGGGCCGGGACCCACGACACGCCCCACCCGCCGGTGTGACCATGTCCACATGATCATGGGAGAGGACCGCGCCGCCCGGCGGGTGCCGGCGATCCGCTGGGTGACCGAGGAGTGGGACGCCGCCGCGCCGGTGCGGCTGCGGGAGCAGATGTCCGCCGAACTGGCCCCGCGCTACGCGCCGGTCGAGCACCGGCGCGTCCGCCCGCCGCAGCCCGCCGCCGAGGAGATCCTGGTCACCTGGGTCGCGTACGCCGACGACGTGCCCGTGGCCACCGCCTCGCTGCGCAGGCTGCCCGACCGGCACGAGGTGAAGCGGGTGTTCGTGCACGCCGCCCACCGCGGCCGGGGCCTGGCGCGGGCGGCGCTGGCCGCGGTCGAGTCGAGCGCGCTGGACCTCGGCGTCGGACGGCTGTGGCTGCAGACGGGCGAACTCCAGCCGGAGGCCCTGGCGCTCTACGCGCGGGAGAGCTGGCAACGGGTGCGGCCGTACGCCCCGTACGACCGCAACCCGTTCAGTGTCTGCTTCACCAAGGCGCTCGACGAGCGGGCCCCGCTGCCCGGTTGAGCAGCGGGGTCGGGGGCCAGGGACGTGGGGGCTGGTCGCGCAGTTCCCCGCGCCCCTTAAAAGATTGCGCCGTTCCCCGCGCCCCTAAAAGACTGCGCCGTTCCCCGCGCCCCTGAAGGGATGGGACCGCGCCGTTCTCCGCGCCGCTAAAAGACTGCGCCGTTCCCCGCGCCCCTGACGGGTGCCCTGCGGGCCCTGTACCGATGTTGGGGTATGTGACATAGTACTGGCGTGAGTGAGGTGCTGACCTGCGATGTCGTCGTTGTCGGGGCCGGGATGGTGGGGGCGGCCTCCGCTCTGTACGCCGCCCGGGCCGGGCTGCGTGTCGTCGTGGTGGACCGCGGGCCCGTCGGCGGCGGCACCACCGGGGCCGGGGAGGGCAACCTGCTCGTCTCCGACAAGGAGCCCGGCGCCGAGCTCGATCTCGCGCTGCTCTCCGGACGGCTCTGGAGCGACCTCGTCGCCGAGCCCGGCGTGGCGCGTTCCGTGGAGTACGAGGCCAAGGGCGGGCTGGTCGTCGCCTCCGGGGAGCAGGGGCTGGCCGCGCTCGACGTGCTCGCCGCCGCCCAGCGGGCGGCCGGGGTGCGGGCCGAGTCCGTGACGGCGGACCGGCTGCACGCGTACGAACCCCACCTGGCGCAGGGCCTCGCGGGCGGCATGTTCTATCCGCAGGACGCCCAGGTGATGCCGACCCTCGCGGCGGCCCGGGTGATCCGGCTCGCCCGCACGGCCGGGGCCTCGCTGCGCACCGGGTGCGCGGTCACCCGGGTGCTGCGCACGGCGTCGGGGGCGGTGCGCGGGGTCCGCACCTCGCACGGCGACATCCACGCGCCCGCCGTCGTCAACGCCGCCGGCACCTGGGGCGGCGAACTGGCCGCCCTGGCCGGGGTGTCCTTGCCCGTGCTGCCCCGGCGCGGCTTCGTCCTGGTCACCGAGCCGCTGCCGCGCCGGGTGCGCCACAAGGTGTACGCGGCGGACTACGTGGCCGACGTGGCCAGCGACTCGGCGGCGCTGCAGACCTCGCCCGTGGTCGAGGGCACGGCGGCCGGGCCGGTGCTCATCGGCGCCAGCCGGGAGCGGGTCGGCTTCGACCGCTCCTTCTCGCTGCCGGTCGCCCGGGAGCTCGCGGCGGGCGCGACCCGGCTGTTCCCGTTCCTCGCGCAGGTGCGGGCCATACGCTCCTACCTCGGCTTCCGGCCGTACCTGCCCGACCACCRCCCCGCCGTCGGCCCCGACGCGCGCGTGCCCGGCCTCTTCCACGCCTGCGGGCACGAGGGCGCCGGGATCGGGCTCTCCACCGGGACGGGGCACCTGATCGCCCAGGTGCTCACCGGCGAGGCGCCCGACCTGGACCTCGCCCCCTTCCGCCCCGACCGCTTTCCCGAGCCGTCCCCCGAGTCGCCCTCCAAGGAGGCCCCATGAGACCGCTGAGGCCGCCGCGTACGCCCATGAAGCTGGTCCGGGCCCGGCCGGAACCGTCCTTCGCCGTCACGTTCGACGGACGGGAGCTCACCGCCCTGCCCGGCCAGACGGTCGCGGCCGCGCTCTGGTCGGCGGGGATCGTGTCCTGGCGCACCACGCGCGGGACGGGCGAACCCCGGGGCGTCTTCTGCGGGATCGGGGTGTGCTTCGACTGCCTGGTGACCGTCAACGGGCGGCCCAACCAGCGGGCCTGCCTGCTGCGGGCCGAGCCCGGTGACGTGATCCGCACCCAGGAAGGGACCGGGCACCATGACTGAGCCACCCCGTCTCGCCGTGGTCGGCGCGGGGCCCGCGGGACTCACGGCCGCCCTCGCCGCCGCCGCGCGCGGTGTGCGCGTGACCCTCGTGGACGCCGCGCCGGACGCCGGCGGGCAGTTCTACCGGCAGCCCGCCGCCGCGCTCGGCGCCCGCCGCCCCCGTGCCCTGCACCACCAGTGGCGCACCTGGGAGGGACTGCGCGACGCACTGGCGGCGCACGTCGCGGCGGGGCGCGTCACGCACCTGGCCGACCACCATGTGTGGTGCGTGGAGGGGGAGTCCGGCGCCTTCCGCGTGCACGCCCTGCGCGGACCCGGGCAGGAGGAGCCCGCCGTCGTCCACGCCGACGCCGTGCTCCTGGCGACCGGCGGGTACGAGCGGGTGCTGCCCTTCCCCGGCTGGACCCTCCCCGGCGTGGTCACCGCGGGCGGGGCGCAGGCCATGCTCAAGGGCGGACTCGTCCTGCCGGGCCGTACCGCCATGGTCGCCGGGACCGGGCCGCTGCTGCTGCCCGTGGCCGTCGCGCTGGCCGCCGCCGGGACCCGGGTGGCGGCCCTCGTGGAGTCCGCCGACCCCAGGGGCTTCGCACGGCACGCCCGGGTGCTGGCCGCACATCCGGGCAAGCTCGCCGAAGGCGCGCGGTACGCCGCAGGACTGGCGCGGCACCGGATCGGGGTGCATCTCCGCCACACCGTCGTCGCGGCGCACGGCACCGACCGGCTCGAAGCCGTGACGGTGGCGGCGCTCGACGCCGACGGACGGACCGGGGAAGGCGGCGGCCGGCGCATCCCCTGCGACACCCTCGCCGTCGGCCACGGCATGCTCCCGCACACCGACCTCGCCGAGACGCTCGGCTGCCGCCTCGACGGGACGGACGTCGCCGTGGACGACGAGCAGCGCACCGACGTGCCGGGCGTCTGGGCCGCCGGCGAGGCCACCGGGATCGGCGGGGCGGCCCTCGCGCTGGCCGAGGGCCGCATCGCGGGTCTCTCGATCGCCGCGCGGCTCGACCGGCTCGACTCCCGGGCCCCGGACCCCCGTTCCTACGCACGGGCGGCCAAGACACGTGCCGGGCTGCGGGAGTTCTTCGCCGCCGTCGACGACGTCTGCGCCCCGCCGGACCGCTGGGCCGAACGGATCGGGGACGACACCCTGGTGTGCCGCTGCGAGGAGGTGCCCGCCTCGGCCGTCCGGGAGGCCGTCGGCGAACTCGGCGCCGGGGACGTGCGCACCGTGAAACTGCTGACCCGCGCCGGGATGGGCTGGTGCCAGGGCCGGATGTGCGGCCCGGCCGTGGCGGGGCTCGCGGACTGCCCGCAGGCCCCCTCCCGGCGGCCGTTCGCCCGGCCCCTCCCCCCCGCCGTCCTCGCCCCCGGCGGCCGTTCGCCCGGCCCGTCCCCCTCGGCGTCCTCGCCCGCGAACCCGGCGAGACCCCGTGAACCGCACGCCCGACCCGTACGCCTCGTATGTCCTGTATGTCTCGTACGCCCCGCGCACCGGAGGAGAACACCGATGACCGACAGCACCGGCAGTACCAGCACCACCGGCAGCACCGAGGCGACCGGCGGGCGTCCCTGGCGCGGCGTCCTCGTCGCCACCGCGCTCCCGCTGCGGGACGACCTCTCCGTCGACCACGACGCCTACGCCGAGCACTGCGCGTGGCTCGTCGCGAACGGCTGCGACGGCGTCGTCCCGAACGGCTCCCTCGGCGAGTACCAGGTGCTCACCCCCGAGGAGCGCGCCCAGGTCGTGGAGACGGCGGTGGCCGCGATCGGCGGGTCGCGCGTCATGCCCGGCGTCGCCGCGTACGGCTCCGCCGAGGCCCGGCGCTGGGCCGAGCAGGCACGCGAGGCCGGCTGCGCCTCCGTGATGCTGCTGCCCCCGAACGCCTACCGGGCCGACGAGCGCTCGGTGATCGCCCACTACGCGGAGGTCGCGAAGGCCGGCCTGCCGGTCGTGGCGTACAACAACCCGATCGACACCAAGGTCGACCTGGTGCCCGAACTGCTCGCCACGCTGCACGGCGAGGGATACGTCCAGGGGGTCAAGGAGTTCTCCGGTGATGTGCGGCGGGCTTATCGCATCGCCGAACTCGCTCCGGAACTCGACCTGTTGGTCGGCGCCGACGACGTCCTGCTGGAGCTGGCCGTCGCCGGGGCCAAGGGCTGGGTCGCCGGCTACCCCAACGCGCTGCCCGCCGCCTCCGTCGAGCTGTACCGTGCCGCCGTGCGCGGCGACCTCGACACCGCGCTGCCGCTCTACCGGCAGCTGCACCCGCTGCTGCGCTGGGACTCCCAGGTCGAGTTCGTCCAGGCGATCAAGCTGTCGATGGACGTCGTCGGCCGGTACGGCGGTCCGGTGCGCCCGCCGCGCGTGCCGCTGCGGGCCGACCAGGAGGCCGCCGTCCGGGCCGCCACCGAGAAGGCCGTGGCGGCCGGGCTCGTCTGAGACCGAGACAGAGGCCTAGACAGAGTCCGAGTCCGAGTCCGAGTCCGGCTTCGGCTTCGGCTTCGAGGGAGAGAGTCATGCGCAGCAAACTGGTCCTGCACGCCGTCGACTCGCACACCGAGGGCATGCCGACCCGCGTGATCACCGGCGGTGTCGGCACGGTCCCCGGCGCGACCATGAACGAGCGGCGGCTGTACTTCCGCGAACACCGCGACGACATCAAGCAGTTGCTGATGAACGAGCCGCGCGGCCACGCGGCGATGAGCGGTGCGATCCTGCAGCCGTCCACCCGGCCCGACTGCGACTTCGGCGTCCTCTACATCGAGGTGTCGGGCTACCTGCCGATGTGCGGGCACGGGACCATCGGGGTCGCGACCGTCCTTGTGGAGACCGGCATGGTCGAGGTCGTCGAACCGGTGACGACCATCCGGCTCGACACCCCGGCCGGGCCCGTCGTCGCCGAGGTCGAGGTCAGGGACGGGGTGGCCCGGTCGGTCACGCTCAGGAACGTGCCGTCCTTCGCCGTCGCCCTGGACCGCAAGATCCGGCTCGCCGACGGGCGGACGGTGACCTACGACCTCGCGTACGGCGGGAACTTCTACGCCATCCTGCCGCTGGACCAGTTCGACCTGCCCTTCGACCGGGCCCGCAAGGACGACATCCTCGCCGCCGGGCTGTCGTTGATGGAGGCGATCAACGCGGAGGGGGAGCCGGTCCATCCGGAGGACCCCTCCATCCGTGGCTGCCACCATGTGCACCTGGTCGCGCCCGGTTCGACGGCCCGGCACTCGCGGCACGCGATGGCCATCCACCCTGGTTGGTTCGACCGCTCGCCCTGCGGTACGGGCACCAGTGCGCGGATGGCGCAGTTGCATGCGCGGGGTGAGCTGCCGCTGGAGGCCGAGTTCTTGAACGAGTCGTTCATCGGGACGCACTTCACCGGGCGGCTCCACGGGACCACCGAGGTGGCCGGGGTTCCGGCCGTGCTGCCCAGTTTCACCGGGCGGGCGTGGGTGACGGGGACCGCGCAGTATCTGCTCGATCCGGGGGATCCGTTTCCGGCTGGGTTCGTGCTGTAGTCCCGCGGGGACGGCGCGCGGGTCAAGGATTGCGCAGTTCCCCGCGCCCCTGAGAGGTTGTGCGTCCCTGAGATGTTCCGTGCGGGTCCAAGATTGCGCCGTTCCCCGCGCCCCTGGAAAAACCCCTCCCCGCGGCCCTGAGATGCTTCGTGCGGGTCAAGGATTGCGCAGTTCCCCGCGCCCCTAAAGAAGCTCCCCGTGCCCCTGAACAGTTTTCTCGCCCCCCTCCAGGAGACCCTTCCATGGC
>NZ_VDFC01000033.1:25525-33787 GCF_008369065.1 Streptomyces apricus
CCGCCCTGCCCCGCCCCGCGACCGTCCGACGCCCTGCTGCCCGACACCCGCTGCCTGGCGTGCCGCCGCCCGACGCCCTGCCGTTCGGCGCCGTGCCGTTCGCCGCCGCCCCGAAAGGCCACGACCATGACTCTGCCGCGCCCCGCCCTGGACCCCGAACTGAGTGAGCTCCTCGCCGGTATGCCGCTGGTGCCGCAGCTAGACGCGGACACGCTCGCGCACCTGCGCCGGCTGCCCCCGACACCCGTGGAGTCCCTGCTCGCAGGCCGGTCCGCCGAGCACCGCGAGGTCACCGTGCCCGCCGGGGACAGTACCCCGATCCCCCTGTCGATTTTCAGCCCCGCGCACGCCGGTCGCGCCGACGCCACCGCCACGGCCGCAGCCGCAGCCGCCCCCTGCGTCTACTGGATGCACGGTGGCGGGATGGTCATGGGCGACCGCTTCTCGCAGATCGACATCCCGCTGGAGTGGCTCGACGCCTTCGGCGCGGTCGTGGTCTCCGTGGACTACCGGCTGGCCCCCGAGGCCACCGGCACCGCGCTGGTCGACGACTGCCACCGGGGGTTGCTGTGGATCGCGGAACACGCCGCGGAACTGGGCGTCGACCCCTCCCGGATCGTGGTCGCGGGCGCCAGCGCCGGCGGCGGCCTCGCCGCCGGTGTCACCCTGCTGGCCCGCGACCTCGGCACCCCGGCGATCGCCGGGCAGCTGCTGATCTGCCCCATGCTCGACCACCGCAACACCAGCACCTCCAGCCGCCAGTACTCCGGCGGACCCGGCGTCTGGACCCGCGAGATGAACGAGTTCGGCTGGCGGGCCGTGCTCGGCGGCGCCGCGGACGGCGAGGTGTCCCCGTACGTGTCACCCGCGCTGGCCGGCGACCTGGCGGGCCTGCCCGCCACCTATGTCGACACCGGCTCGGCCGAGGTCTTCCGCGACGAGGACGCCGACTACGCCACCCGCATCTGGGCGGCCGGCGGCCAGGCCGAACTCCACGTCTGGTCCGGCGCCTTCCACGGGTTCGACGCCCTGTTCCCGCAGGCGCGCCTCTCGGCCACGGCCCGCCGGACCCGCACCGCATGGCTCGCCCGCCTCCTGTCCACGCCCGACCCCACCTGACACCACCGACGGCACCGACGGCACGACGCAGTGGTGCCCCCTCCGAGAACGGAGGGGGCACCACGGGACGTGCGGGTTCAGGCCGCGAGGATCGGGTCCTCCGGGAGGGCGTCCTGGAGGACCTCCTGCGGGGTCTCCGCCTCCGGGCGCTTGGCCGTCGCCAGGATCTCGTCCGCCGCCGCGACCGCGTCGGTGATCGCGGACGTCCCCGTCATCACGCACAGCGTGTACGAGACGTCCGCCAGCTCCTGCTCCCACTTCGGGTCGGACGCGTGCGCGAGGGCGATGCGTGCGCTCGCGTAGCGGGCGAGAAGGGTTCTCACGGAGCGCGGATCCGGCTTCAACACGACCACAGATTCCTCCCAGGCACTCATCGGTGTCATCCGTGTGCCCCCTTAACACCGCTTCATGCCGAACTCGTGGGCGGTTCGTCGCCGGTCCGTGTTCAGAAGGTGTACGGATCAGTCCTCGATCGCCACCCGTACGCTCCTGACCTCGGTGTCGGTGGCGTCCGGCACGACCATGCCCGCGTCGACGCCGGTGCGCAGATAGCGCAGCAGATCGGCATTCAGGCGCTCCCCGGGCAGCGCGGCGGGGATGCCGGGCGGGTAGGGGGTGAGCATCTCCGCGGTGACCCGCCCGACCGCCTTCTCCCAGGGCACCTGCTCGGTCGGCCCGAAGAACGCGTCGCGCGGGAGCGCGGTCTGCTCCAGCCGCAGCTGTTCGGGGTCCGGGACGTCGACCTGCCGCGCGGGCCGCAGCTCGTGCGCGTGCGCGGCGACGTCGCGCAGGGCCGTGAGGAGGGTCTTCGCGGAGTCCTCGTCGTCGGCGTGGGTCAGCTGGGCGCTGATGCGGCGGTGGTCGCTCAGGTGCAGGTTGACCTGGTGGTGCTCGCGCAGCCAGTCGGCCGCCCGGTAACCCGTCGTGCCCAGCGCGGTGATGTCGACGACGATCTGGAGGGGGTCCATGTCCGACGCGAGCCCCGTCCCGCAGAAGTCGCCCCGCCCGTGCACGTGCATGCCCTCGATGCCGGCGATCCGGTCCCGTACGGAGGCGGCGAGGGCCAGCGCGTCGTCGTACAGGGCGTGGCCGTGCTCCACCATCTGCCGGCGCCATCCGTCCAGGGCCGCGTAGACGAGCACGGACGGGCTCGTCGTGCCGAGCAGGTCCTGGCGGCTCTTGAGCACCTCGGGGTGGATCAGGTCGCCCTGGAGGTGGAAGACCGAGCCCTGTTCGAGGCCCGAACCCATCTTGTGCACCGAGGTCACGCAGACGTCGGCCCCGGCGTCCATGGCCCAGGTCGGCAGGTCCGGGTGGAACGGCAGGTGCGCGCCCCAGGCCTCGTCCACGATGAGCGGCTTGCCGCGCTCGTGGCAGACCCGTGCGACGGCGGCCAGGTCGGAGCAGGTGCCGTACGGGGTGGGCCCGGTGACGAGCGCGCCCTTGGCGTCCGGGTGCTGCGCGAACGCCGCCTCGAACGCCTCCGCGGACGGCGGGTGCGCCAGGTGCAGCCGGGAGTCCCACTGCGGTGAGACCCAGACGGGCCGGATGCCGGACAGGATCAGCCCCGAGATCACCGCCTTGTGCGCGTCACGCCCCACCAGCAGTTTCTCGTGCGGTCCGGCCACCGACAGCATGGCCGCCTTGACCGACAGGGAACTGCCGCAGGTCGAGAAGAAGGTGTGGTCGGCCCCGACGGCGTCCGCCATGAGGGCCTGCGCCTCCTCCACGACACCGTGGGAGGACGTCCGGTCGTCCAGTCCGCTGGTCGCCACCATGTCCGCACGGAAGACGGCGTCCCCGAGCACCGCACGGACCCGGGGGTCGGCGCCCCGTCCCTGTTTGTGGCCCGGCGGGGTGAAGGGGGTCTGCCCCTCGGCGTGGTACGCCGCCAGGGCTTCGAGTACCGGCGCTTTCGAGTGGTCCATGTCCTGCGCCTGCCCTTGCCTTTCCGATGGGAAACGGTCTGCCGCTCCGGCTGCGGCCGTGCGGGTGAAGGACGCCGATCATGTGTCGTCGCAGCCACGTGTTGCCGCAGCCACCTGTTGCCACAGTCGCGCGTCACCGCGGCTGCGCGTCACCGCAGCCGCGCGGCGCCGCGGTCTTCGGCCGTCGCGGCCTGCGGCCGTCGCGCGGCGCGCTACAGCCCCGCGGCCGCCTTCTCCCGCAGGCACCGCCACGCCCGCTCCCCGATCTCCGGGACGAGCAGGACGTCCGCCGCCGTGCAGGCCAGCGCCTGCGCCGCCGCGAGCAGGGCGGTGCGCCCCCCTTCCCCGGCGGCGGCCTCGGCGAACTGCGGGGTGTGGTCGCTGCCGGACGCGTCCATGATCGCGACGAAGGGGTGGATGGCGGGGACCCGCGTACTGACGTTGCCGATGTCCGAGGAGCCGAGGTAGACGCCCGGTTCGGGCTCCCGCGAGGGGAGGCCGGCCCGGGCGAGGTGCTGCGCGAACCGGCCGGACAGCACGTCGTTGTCGCGGAAGTGCTCGTACCCGTCCGTGACCCGGGCCGTGTCGACGGTGGTGCCCGTGGAGTGCGCGACGCCCCCGGCGCAGTGCGCCAGCTCGGCCTCCAGGTCGTCGAGCGCCGCCGTGGTGCCGCCGCGCAGCCCGAACAGGCCCTCGGCGAACGCCGGCACGATGTTGGTGGCCCTGCCGCCCTCCGTGACGATGCCCTGGACGTGCGATCCGGGCGGCAGGCGCCGGCCCAGCACGGCGAGCGTGTTGAACAGCTGGATCAGCGCCGCCAGCGCGTCGATGCCCTCGGTCGGGTTGCCCGTCGGGTGCGCGGCGCGGCCGTGGAAGCCCACCCGGATCTGGCGCTGCGCGGTCAGCGGCGCCCAGGTCCAGGTGTGCACGCCCGGGTGGAACATCAGGGCCGCGTCGACGCCGTCGAAGACCCCCGCATCGGTGAGCGTCACCTTGCCGCCGCCGTCCTCCTCGGCGGGGGTGCCGACCGCGAGCAGCGTGCCGTCCACCCGCTCCAGCGCGTCGCGCAGCGCCAGGGCCGCGCCGAGGCCCGCTGCGGCGATCAGGTTGTGCCCGCAGGCGTGCCCGAGCTCCGGCAGGGCGTCGTACTCCATCAGCAGCGCGACGCAGGGCCCGTCGCCGTCCCCCGTGCGGGCGGTGAACGCCGTGGGCAGGCCGGCCACGCCGCGTTCGACGAGGAAGCCCTCCCGCTCGAAGTGCCCGGTCAGCAGCTCCACCGCCCGGTGCTCCCGGAAGGCGAGCTCCGGCGAGCGGTGCAGTTCCAGGGCGACCTCCCACAGGAGGCCGGCCCGGGCGGCCACCTCCCGTCCGATACGGGCGTACGCGTCCTCGGGCGTGATCGGCATGCCGGCCCCCAGCGAGCTCGAACGTTCAGTTCCCGGAGTCGCCCGACCCCGGTTCGGCCATCTTGCGGTGCGCCTGGGCCTTGGCCGCGTCGGGCAGCACCTTGTCGGCCACGCCCTGCGCCTTGGTCTTGACGGAGCCTGCGACGAGCTTGTCCTTGCCGGCGAAGAGCGCGTCCAGTCCCTGCCGGGCGACCTGGGCCGGGTCGTCCTTCTTCTGCTGTCCGATCTTCGTGTCGTCCATGTCGGCACGGTGGAAGAAGTCGGTCTCGGTCGGGCCGGGCATCAGCGAGGTCACCGTGATGCCGGTGTCCTTGAGTTCGTTCCGCAGGGCCTCGGTGAAGGACTGCAGGAACGACTTCGAGGCGTTGTAGACCGCCTGGAAGGAGCCGGGCATCGTCGAGGCGATCGAGGAGGTGACCAGGATGCGGCCCGCGTCCCGGACGACCATGTCCCGTACGACGCGCTTGGCCAGGTGCACCGTCGAGCGGACGTTGAGGTCGACGATCTCCAGTTCGTCCGCCAGGTCGGTGTCGACGAACGCGCCGCCGCGTCCCACACCGGCGTTCAGGGCGACGACCTCCAGCGGCCGGCCCAGCGTCGAGGCCGCCGCGAAGAGGGCCTCGGTCTCCTCGGGGACGCGCAGGTCGGCCTGGACGACCTCCACCTCGGCGCCCGCCTCGCGGATCCGCCGGGCCGCGTCCTGGAGCCGTACGGAGTCCTCGGCGTTGACCACGAGGTCGTAGCCGCGCTCGGCCAGCTGCCTGGCCAGCTCGAAACCGATGCCGCTGGAGGCGCCCGTGACCAGGGCCAGGGGCTTGTCGTCGCTCATGGGGTCTCTTTCCTCATGTGGCTCGCTGTGTGGCTCGCTCTCAGCGGCCCAGTGCCTTGCTGAGCTGCTGCTTGTTCATCGACGAACGGCCCTCGATGTTCTTCTTCTTCGCCTCCTCGTACAGCTGGTCCCGGGTCGGTCCCTGGGCGCCGCTGTGCGAGCGCTGACCGCCCCGCTGGGAGGAGGACTTCGGGTCGCGGGTGGACGTCCTGCTCGCCGTCCTCGACTCCCCGGAGCGGGCGCGTTCCTTGTTGACGGTGCGGGCGGCGATCTCCTCCGCGCGCTTCTTGGGGGTGCCGCGCTTCTCGGCGCCCTCCTTGATGTGCTCGTACTGGCGCTCACGCTTCGGGCTGGATCCTGCGGGCACGGCACTCTCCTTGTCGTTGCGGGAACCGACGGTGCGGCGGACCGGCACGGCCCGCCGCACCAGCGGGTACCCCCACCTCACTCGCAAAACCGGCGGTCCGCCACGCGGGGGCGTCCCGACAGGCGACCGGCACCTCACGTACCGCCGTCCTTCACACAGGGGCCACGCCACCCTTCCCTGACGTTCGGTGCTCTTGGAACACTCCTTGCGCACACGTACCGGCCCGCCCGGCCCGTCCGTCCGCGAGTGGACCCGTGGTCGCCCGTGGTCACCCGTAGTCGCCCCGTACCGTCAGCCCGAGAGGTCCCCCCAGCCATGACCGAAGTGAATCGGCGCCGTTTCCTGCAACTCGCGGGCGGCACCGCGGCGTTCACCGCGCTGTCGCAGAGCATCGCCAAGGCGGCCGCGATCCCCGCGAGCCACCGCAGCGGCACCATCGAGGACGTCGAGCACGTCGTCGTCCTCATGCAGGAGAACCGGTCCTTCGACCACTACTTCGGCGCGCTGCGCGGGGTGCGCGGCTTCGGCGACCCGCACCCCGTCACGCTCGACAACGGCAAGTCCGTGTGGCACCAGTCGGACGGCACCAGGGACCTGCTGCCCTTCCACCCGGAGGCCGACGACCTCGGCATGCAGTTCCTGGAGGGCCTGCCACACAGCTGGCCCGACGGGCACGCCGCCTACAACGGCGGCAAGTACGACAAGTGGGTCCCCGCGAAGGGTGCCACGACCATGGCGTACCTGACCCGCGAGGACATCCCGTTCCACTACGCGCTCGCCGACGCCTTCACCGTGTGCGACGCCTACCACTGCTCGTTCATCGGCTCCACCGACCCGAACCGCTACTACATGTGGACGGGCTTCACCGGCAACGACGGCAAGGGCGGCGGCCCCGTCCTCGGCAACGACGAGCTGGGCTACGACTGGACGACCTACCCCGAGCGCCTGGAGGAGGCCGGGATCTCCTGGAAGGTCTACCAGGACGTCGGCGACGGCCTGGACGCGGCCGGCTCCTGGGGCTGGATAGCGGACGCCTACCGCGGCAACTACGGCGACAACTCGCTGCTCTACTTCAACAAGTACCGCAACGCTAAGGCCGGCGATCCGCTGTACGACAAGGCCCGCACCGGCACCGACGCCCGCAAGGGCGAGGGCTACTTCGACCGGCTGCGCGCCGACGTGCTGGGCGGGAAGCTGCCGCAGGTCTCCTGGATCGCCGCGCCCGAGGCGTTCTCCGAGCACTCCAACTGGCCCTCCAACTACGGCGCCTGGTACATCTCCCAGGTCCTGGAGGCGCTCACCGCCGACCCGGAGGTATGGGCGAAGACGGCCCTGTTCATCACGTACGACGAGAACGACGGCTTCTTCGACCACCTGGTGCCGCCGCTGCCGCCGGCCTCCGCCGACCGGGGCAGGTCCACCGTCGACGTCGGCCCGGACCTCTACCCGGGCAGCGCGAAGTACGTCGCCGGTCCCTACGGCCTGGGCCCGCGGGTGCCGATGCTCGTCGTCTCGCCGTGGAGCAAGGGCGGTTACGTCTGCTCCGAGACCCTCGACCACACCTCGATCCTGCGGTTCCTGGAGCGCCGCTTCGGCGTCGAGGAGCCGAACATCTCGCCCTGGCGCCGCGCGATCTGCGGCGACCTGACCTCGGCCTTCGACTTCTCCCGCAAGGACAGCAGGCCGGCCGACCTGCCGGACACGGACGCGTACGAGCCGCAGGACAAGGACCGGCACCCCGACTACAAGCCGACTCCGCCCGCCGACCCGGAGCTGCCCCGCCAGGAGCGCGGCCTGCGGCCCGCCCGGCCGCTGCGCTACGCCCCGTGGATCGACGGCTCGGCCGACGCGAGGACGGGGAAGTTCACGCTGACCTTCGCCTCCGGCAAGAAGGCCGGGGCCTCCTTCCACGTGACCTCCGGGAGCCGCACCGACGGCCCCTGGACCTACACCACCGAGGCGGGCAAGACGCTCTCGGACACCTGGAACTCCGCGTACTCCGGGGGCTCGTACGACCTGACCGTGCACGGGCCCAACGGCTTCCTGCGCGTCTTCAAGGGCCCGGGGAGGACGGCCGGGCCCGAGGTCACCGCCCGGCACGACGGGGACGACATCGAGCTGACGTTCACCAACGGGGGCGCCCGCACGGTGAACCTGGAGCTGACCGACGGCTACGGCGGCAGGTCCCGGACGTTCCGGGTGCGGCCCGGCGCGACCGTCCGGCACACCGTCGACCTGCGCGCAGGCAGGCGCTGGTACGACCTCACCGTCACGTCGGACGCGGACGGTTCGTTCCTGCGCCGGTTCGCCGGGCACGTCGAGAACGGCCGGCCGGGCGTCAGCGACCCGGCGATCGCCGCGGCCTGAGCGGGCTGCAGCCGCCCCGTCGGCCACGTTGTCGGCCACGCCCAGGGCGGGCCCGACGGGGCGGCGACGGGAAAGGGCGGCCACGGACATCCGTGGCCGCCCTTCCCCGTGTCCGCGGTGGACCGACCGGAGCTACAGCGGCGTGAGGTGCCCCGGCTTCGGCTGCCGGGGGAGCAGCGGCGGCGGCTCGTACGCGGCCGGGCCGGTCCCGAGCGCGAGGACCGCGGCCACCGGATGCTCCTCGTC
>NZ_VDFC01000033.1:33887-63244 GCF_008369065.1 Streptomyces apricus
GAGCAGCCCCGCCGCCCCGCCCTGCAGCCGCTCGCCGAGCAGCGAGAGGCCGATGGCCGCGGCGGCGATCGGATTGGCCAGCGTCACGACGGCGAGCGGGGCGCCGAGGCCGCCCCGGTAGGCGGTCTGCGACAGCAGCAGCCCGCCCGCGGCGAACGCCGCGATCAGCACGGCCACCACGACGACCTGCCAGCTCAGCAACGGGCCGGAGCGGTCCGTCACGGCGACGGTGACGGTCTGGGTGAGCGCCGAGGCGACTCCCGAGGCGACGCCGGACGCGGACGCGTGCCGCAGCCCCGGGCGCGCGCCCGGCCGGGCCAGTACGCCGATGAGGGCGGCGGTGGCCCCCGTGACCGCCAGCGCCTGCGGGACGCTCAGCACGTCGTCGGGGGCGGGCCCGGACGCGGTGACCAGTACGGCCGAGAGCCCGGCCAGCGTGAGCGCCGTACCGCGCCACTCGACCGCGCTGACCCGGCGCCCGGCCAGGCGCGCGCCCAGCGGCACGGCGGCGACCAGGGTGAGCGCGCCGAGCGGCTGGACGAGGGTGAGCGTCCCGTACTTGAGGGCGGCCACGTGCAGCAGCGCGGCCCCGGCGTTGAGGCCGACCGACCACCACCAGGCGCCGCGGGCCAGCAGCCGCAGCATCCCGGCGTCCGTGGTCCGCGCGGCCAGCCGTTCCTGCGCCACCGCGGCGCCCGCGTAGGCGACGGCGGAGACCAGGGACAGGACGACGGCGAGGAGGGTGGCGCTCATCGTCCGGCTCCCACGAGCTCGGGCGGCTGCGGCGTGCCGGCCGCGGACCCGCCGCCGGATCCCCCGCCGGAGCCCTGCGCCTGCGGCTGCTTCCGGTCCCGCTCCTGCTCCTGCTCCAGCTCCCGCTCCCGCGCTGCGGGGCCGCCGGTGTCCGCGGCCGTCCGCCGGGGCGGGCGCAGGACGGCGAGGGCGATGCCGAGGAGCGCGCCGGCCACGAGCGCGTCGAGCCAGTAGTGGTTCGCCGTCCCGGCGATCACCAGCAGCGTCACCAGCGGGTGCAGCAGCCAGAGCCACCGCCACCGGGACCGGGTCGCGGCGATCAGGCCGATCGCGACCATCAGGGCCCAGCCGAAGTGCAGCGACGGCATCGCGGCGAACTGGTTCGAGAGCGAGTCGGTCTCCGGCGAGGCGCCGTACACGGTGGGTCCGTACACCTGCCCGGTGTCCACGAGGCCCGTCGCGGCCAGCATGCGCGGCGGGGCGAGCGGGAATGTGAGATGGACCACCAGGGCGGCGGCGGTGATCGCCGCGAGCACCCGGCGGGCCCACACGTAGTGCCCCGGCCGCCGCAGGTACAGCCAGACCAGGAAGGCCGCCGTGGCGGGGAAGTGCACGGTCGCGTAATAGGTGTTGGCGAGGTGGACGAGGGTGTCGCCGTGCAGCAGCGCGGACTGCAGGGAGCCCTCGCCGGGCAGGTGCAGGAACCGTTCGGCGTCCCACACGCGGTGCGCGTTGGCGAAGGCCTCGGCGGTGTGGCCCGTGGCCAGCTGCCGGCCGAGCTTGTAGACGAGGAAGAGGCCCGCGACGAGCAGGACCTCACGGACGAGGGGAGGCCGCGGCTTCGCGGCGGATCCCTTCTGTGCAGGCTCGGTTGGGAGTTCCATCCCCCGGCCCCTTTGCTTGACGGTCTCTACGGTGCTGATGCGTGGTGAGCCCAGGAGGGGATCCACTCGGCACAGGGGTGGGTCCTGTCCAAGGCTCATCGATACGCCAGTGTACCGATACGGAAGCGTTCCGGTACACTGGCGTTTCGATAGGTCGTCCGCCGGACCGGGAACCAGCCCCCGGACCGCCGGGGACGCGGACCACCGGGACGAGTGAGGAGAAGCGCCATGGCGTCGCAGGCAGCGGAGGGACCGGAGACGGTCGCCGGCTCGCGCCGCTCCAAGCTCACGCCCGAGCGCGAGCAGGAGTTCTTCGAGGCCGTCCTCGCCCAGGTCCGCGAGTGCGGCTACGACGCCCTGACCATGGAGGGCGTCGCCGCCAGCACCCGGTGCAGCAAGTCCACGCTCTACCGGCAGTGGAAGACCAAGCCGCAGTTCGTGGCGGCCGCGCTGCGCGCCAACCACTGCCCCAAGTTCATCGGCATCGACACCGGCTCGCTCGCCGGCGACCTGCGCGCCGTCGCCCGCACGGCGGGCGAGCGCTCCGACGAGGACACCCGGCTCATGCAGGCGCTCGGGCAGTCCGTGATGCAGGACGAGGAACTGAAACGCGCCCTGCGCGACGCCCTCGTGGAACCCGAGCTGGACGCGCTGCGGGCGATGATCGGGCGGGCGGTCGAGCGGGGCGAGATCGCCGCCGACCACCCGGTGATCGAGTTCGTGCCGGCGCAGCTGCTCGGCGTGCTGCGCGTACGGCCCCTCCTGGAGGGCCGGCCCGCCGACGCGGACTACCTCCTGCGCTACGTGGAAGTGGCCCTGCTGCCCGCCCTGGGGCTGTCGGACACCACCTGAGACCCAGGCCGCCGTCCACGGGATGACCGGACGGCGACCTGATCGCGCCGCACCGTGGGGACGGGGGCGGCGCGCACCCCCCGGCCGGGTGGGGTTCCTCTTGAGCGGAGAGGCGCCCCACCCGGCTGCAGGCGGGACCCCCTAGACGTCCTGCCCGTTGCCGCCGCCGGCGGACTTCTTGATGCCCTTCGTGATCTCGTCGATCACGGCCTGCCCCGGCGCGTCCGACCCGACGTCGACGCCGAAGCGCACGACCACCAGCCGCTGCGCGTCGGCCGGCGCCGGGAAGACCAGCGACTCGACGTACCCGTCGGCGCCCTTGCTGGTGACGACCTTCCAGCGGACCGCGTACCCCTTCTGCCCGGCCACGGTGACCGCCTTCGAGGACAGCTCGTCGTGCGAGGTGATCCCGCCGTAGCTCTTCCCGCCGTACGACTCCTCCGCGTTCTTGGAGATGTCCTCCTTGGCGGCGGCCTCCGCGGTGGTGGCCTTCAGTTCCAGGGCGAGCGCGGGGGCGGAGTACGCGCCGCCCTTGGTGCAGGTCGCCGAGGTGTCGCCCGGGCACTTGTAGGAGTCCCCGGAGGTCACCTGGGCGCCCACCTGGATGGTCGAGCCGCTCCAGTCGTCCGGCACCGGGAGGCTGATGCCGCTGACCGGGTCGGCGGCGAAGCCCTCCTCGCTCTGCTGCGGCTGTGGGACCGCGCCCTCGCCGCCACCGTCCTGGCCGCCGCCCCGCCCGTCGCCCTCCTGCCCCTGCGGGCCGCCGGGCAGCGACGGCGCCGGCCGGGCGCCGCCCTGCTCGCTGCTGCTGCCCGGGTCGTCGTCCGCGGTCAGCGCGTACACCCCGCCGCCTATGCCGGCCAGCACCGCGACGGCGGCGGCGACGGCTATCGCCGTACGCACTCCGCGCCTGGAGCCGCCCGGCTTCGCGCCGGGGTAGGCACCCGGGTACGCACCCGGGTACGGGGCGCCCGGCGCATGGGCCGGTGGGGCCCATGCGGCGGCCGACTCCGCGGGGCGCGTCTGGTCCGTCCATGTCCTGCCGTCCCACCAGCGCTGGGTGGCGGGACCGTCATTCGTCTGCCCGGGGTCGGGATACCAGCCGGGGGGAGTCGCCTGCGTCATGGGTCCACCGTATGAGGCGCGGGTGAAAGCCGGATGAGAGGACCCCGGATCCGGCCGCACCGGCCACGGGGACACCGGACGCACCGGGCGCACCGGGGGCGGCGCGCCCGCGGTCGGGTGGGCGCGCCGCCGACCCGCCCGGGCGTACCGGGGCCGGGCGCCGGAGTGCCGCCCGGGCCGCGGCCCGCAGGCGTGCGCCGGGGTGTCCCGGCCGTTCCTCCGCCCCGCGGCCGTCCTCGAAGTCGCTTACCGCGCACGGCCGGTGGCGGCCCGCGCGCTCCGTCCGGCCGGCCGGCGCCGCACGCCGCGGCGTGCGGCCCGCCGCTCCCGTCCAGGACGGCAACAGGTGTCCCGACCAGGCTCCATCGCGCCTTCCGGAGGACTAGGCTCGAAGTCTGTACGCCATTGGGGCGACCTGGGGAGGTAGCGGGATGACGGAGGCACGGCCGGGTGCGGCCGCCTCGACGCCGCTCTGGGAGCGTGACACGGAAATGGCCGCGGTCACGGAAGCCGTCGACGCCCTGTGCGCCGGATCCGCCGTGGGCAGCCTGCTCGTGTTCACCGGCGAGGCGGGCATCGGCAAGACCGCGCTGCTCGCCCGGGTCCGCGCCGTCGCCGAGGGCCGCTGCACGGTCTGGTCGGCCCGTGGCGGCGAGACCATCACGTCCGTCCCGTTCAACGTGGTGCGGCAGTTGCTGCAGCCCGCGCTCGTGGCGCTGATGCCCGACGAGGCGCGCGAGTACTTCGGCGACTGGTACGACATCGCCGGCCCCGCCCTCGGGATCGCCGAGCCCACCGGACGCCAGGCCGACCCGCAGGGCGTGTGCGACGGCCTGGTCGCCGCCGTGCGCAGGCTGGCCCGGCGCGAGTGGCCGCTGGTGCTCATCATCGACGACGCCCACTGGGCGGACCAGGAGACCCTGCACTGGCTGGCCGCGTTCGCCGAGCGCCTCGACGACCTGCCCGTCCTCGTGGTGGTCGCCCGGCGCCCGGGGGACGTCACCGGGGAGAGCGCCCGCCACCTGGAGTCGATCGGCGAGCTGGCCCGCCCGATGCCCAGCCTGCGCGCCCTGACCCCGGACGCCACGGCCGGCCTCACCCGCGCCACGCTCGGCGCGCACGCCGACGCCCCGTTCTGCCGCGAGGTCTGGGCCGTCACCGGCGGCAACCCCTACGACACCGTGGAGCTCCTCGCCAAGGTCCTCGACAGCGAACTCGAACCCGTCGAGGACTCCGCCGCCCAGTTACGGGCCCTGAACCGCTCCGCGCGCGGCCGCGGACTGGTCGACCGCCTGGAGGGGCTCGGCGTCGACGCCACGAGGTTCGCCTGGGCCGCCGCCATCCTCGGTACGCAGATCTCCGTGGACCTCGCCGCCGAACTGTCCGGCATGCCCCGCGAGGACGCCGAGCGCTGCGCCGCACGGCTGAGCGCGGCCCGCATCCTCACCGCGGTCGACCGTCCCGCGGGCCAGGGCCCGGACGGCGAGCTGGAGTTCGTCCACCCGCTCATCGCCACCGCCGTCTACCGGTCCATCCCGGACGCGCTGCGCACCGCGATGCACGGGGTGGCCGCCTCGGTCGTCACCGCGTCGGGGCTCGGCGCCGCCGCGGCCTCCCGCCACCTCCTGGAGGTCCATCCGGACGACGACCCCGAGCTGGTCGAGCAGATGCGGGAGGCCGCCCGCGAGCACCTGGCGGTCGGCGCCCCGGACGCGGCCCGCCGCTGCCTGGAGCGCGCCCTGCTGGAACCGCCGCTCCCGGAGGTCCACGCGCGCGTGCTCTACGAACTGGGCTGCGCCACGCTCCTGACCTCGCCCGCCACCACGATCTCCCACCTGCGCCAGGCCCTGTCGGTGCACGGCCTGGAGGAGGAGCTGCGGGTCGACGCGGTCTGCCGGCTGTCCTCCGTGCTCGTCCACAACGACCAGCTGGAGGAGGCCGTCGCCACGGTCGACGCGGAGGCCGCCCGCCTGGAGCCCGGCCCCGCCCGGATGCGGCTGCAGGCCGTGCACTACATGTGGGAGGGCATCCACGCGGGCGAGGAGGACGCGCCCGGCCGCTCCCGCCGGCTGGCCCAGCTGGTGAAACCGCTCACCGGCCGCGACAACTCCGAGCGGGCCCTGCTCATCCTGCGCGCCTTCGACGCCATGACCCGCGGGGAGAACGCCGAGGAGGTCGCCGAGCTGTGCGACCGCGCCCTCGTCAACGGCCGCCTCGCGCCCGGGCTCGGCTGGACCGACACCGAGTGGAGCTTCGAGCTCCTGATGATGCTCGGCATCTCCTACACGTACGCGGACCGCCTCGACCGCGCCGAGAGCCTCTTCACGGAGGCCCAGCGCTCGTACGAGTCGGCCGGCTGGAGCGGCGGCCACCTGGCCCTCGCGCACGCCTTCGGCGGGTACGTGCTGCGCAGGCGGGGCCGCCTCAAGGAGGKCGACGAGTCGCTGCGCCGGGCCCTGCGGCTCGCGGACCGGGTCGGGCAGGGCCTGCCCATGCACTGGTCGGCGGCGTGCATGCTCATCGACACGCTGCTGGCCCGCGGGCACGTCGCCGAGGCAGAGGAGATCGCCGAACGGTACTCCTTCGAGCCGCCGCACCCCTCCACGATCGTCCTGCCGGACACCCACTCGGTACGGGGCCGGCTGCTCATCGCCACCGGCCGCTTCGACGAGGGCGTGCACGAGCTGGAGACCGCCGAGAAGATGGCCGAGTCCCGCGGCGGGCACAACACCGTGATGGCGCCCTGGGCGGGCGACCTCGCCCGGGCCCTCGCGGCCGACGACCCCAAGCGCGCCGCCGCGGTGGCCGCCGGCGCCCGCATCCAGGCCGAGCGCTTCGGCACCGACACGGCCATCGGCGAGGCCCTGCGCTGCGCCGCCGCGCTGGAGACCGGCCCGCAGGCGGTCACGCTGCTCGCCCAGGCGGTCACCTACCTCGAAGCGTCCCCGTGCGCCTACGAACACGCGGCGGCCCGCGTCGAGTACGGCATCGCCTCCCGCTCACCCGCGGAGATCACCCGGGGCCTGACCCTGGCCCACTCCTGCGGAGCGGACGCCCTGGCAACCAAAGCCCAACAGGCCCTGAACACCCCGTAAGAGGGCGCCCAGCAAGGGCGCCCCTTTAGGGGCGCGGGGAACTGCGCGCCCAGCCCCCACAAACCCGCACCCGAAGCACAACAGGAGGAGCAGCCCGCGCCTAAAGGCCGGGCCGCTCCTCAGCCAACACCCGCTGGGCCACAGCGAACGCGGAATTCGCCGCAGGCACCCCGCAGTACACCGCCGTCTGCAACAGCACCGCGCCGATCTCCTCCGGAGTCAGCCCGTTGCGGCGGGCGGCCCGCACGTGCATCGCCAGCTCGTCGTAGTGGCCGTGCGCCACCAGCGCGGTCATGGTGATCATGCTGCGCTCGCGGCGGCCGAGCGTCTCGTCCGTCCAGATCTCCCCCCACGCGTACCGCGAGATGAAGTCCTGGAACCGCGCCGTGAATGCGGACTGCCGTGCCTGCGCGGCGTCCACGTGCGCGTCGCCGAGCACCTGCCGCCGCACCTCCATCCCGCGCCGCGTGCCCCCGTCGAAGTGCGCGCGCAACGCGGTGAGCACAGCCTCCGGCCGCTCGGCGGGCGCCAGGTGGGAGGCACCGGGCACCTCGGCGAGCGCGGCGCCCGGCACCGCGTCCGCGATCTCCCGCAGGTGCGCGGGCGGGGTGGCCGGGTCCTCGCGCCCGGCGACGGCGAGCGTGGGGGCGGCGATCCGCGGCAGCTGCCCGCGCAGGTCGAAGGCGGCCAGCGCGTCGCAGCACGCCGCGTACGCCTCGGGGTCGACGGTCCGCTGGTCCTCGATCAGCCGCTCCACCGTGAAACCGGGCGTGAACCAGCGGGCGGCGGCGCTCCCGACGAGCTGCGCCACCCCCTCGCGGCGTACCAGCGCGGCCCGTTCCTCCCACGGCTTCGAGCCGTTGAAGTGCGCCGAGGAGCAGATGACGGCCAGCTTCTCCACCCGCTCGGGGTGGTGGACGGCGAGGTGCAGGCCCACCGCCCCGCCCAGCGAGACACCGGCGTACGAGAACCGGCCGATGCCCAGCGAGTCCGCGAGCGCGAGCACCAGCGCGGCGAGGTCGGCGACGGTCGCGCCCGGACCGATCAGCCCGGCGGGGGAGCCGCCGTGGCCCGGCAGGTCCCAGCGCACCACCCGGTGGGAGACGGAGAGTTCGGGGGCCACCCGGTCCCACAGGGCGGTGGAGGTGCCGAGGGACGGCCCGAGGAGCAGCGGGGGAGCGGCGGCGGACCCTTCGAGGCGGTGGTGGAGGACGGCGCCGTCCGATGCGGCGGGACGGTCGGCGGGGCTGGTCAACGTCGCTCCAGGGCACGGTCGGTGAGGTCCCCCGCGGAGCCGGTGTACCGGGCGGGGTCGGTGAGGCCGGCCAGGTCGGTCTCCTTCAACTCGGGCTCCTGCGCCAGCAGTTCGACGAGCGGGCGGTCCTCCTCGGTGGCCCGCCGGGCCGCCCGGGTGAGCAGCTCCCTGGCGCGGGCCCGCCCGAGCACCGGCGCGAGCTCGGCGGACAGCCGCTCGGAGACGATCAGGCCGTGCGTGAGGTCCAGATGGGCGCGCATCGCGTCCGCGTGGACCCGCAGGCCCCCGGTCAGCTCGGCCGCGTCCCGGGCGGCCCCGCCGGCCAGCCGCAGCAGGTCGCGCAGGGGCTCCCACTCGGCGTGCCAGGCACCGGCGGGCCGTTCGTCCTCGGCGGGCAGCGACGCGTACAGCGTGGCCGCGAGGTGCGGCGCCCGGCGGGCCGCGGCGGCGATCAGCGTGGCCCGTACGGGGTTCGCCTTGTGCGGCATGGCGGAGGACCCGCCGCCCGTGCCCTCGCTCAGCTCGCGGATCTCCGTGCGGGAGAGGGTGAGCACGTCCACGGCCGTCTTGCCGAGGGCGCCCGCGGTGAGGGCCAGGGCGCCCGCCAGGTCGGCGACCGGGGTCCGCAGCGTGTGCCAGGGCAACACCGGTGCGGCGAGCCCCAGTTCACGGGCGTACGCCTCGACGAGGGCCCCCGTGTCGGTGGCCCCGTACGCGGTGAAGGCGGCCGCCGTGCCCGCCGCGCCGCCCAGTTGCACCGGCAGGGCGTCCCGTACGCGCCGCAGGCGGTCGCGGGCGTCCAGCACCAGGGAGCGCCAGCCCGCCGCCTTCAGCCCGAAGGTGGTGGGCACGGCGTGCTGGGTGAGCGTGCGCCCCGGCATGACGGTGTCCCGGTGCGCGCGCGCCAGCCCCGCCAGCGCGCCCTCCGTGCGGGCGAGGTCGGCCAGGACCAGGTCCAGGGTCCGGGCCGCGACCAGCATGGCGGCGGTGTCCATGAGGTCCTGGCTGGTCGCGCCCCGGTGGACGTGGGGCGCGTGCTCGGGGCCCACCGCCGCGCCGAGGTCGGCGACCAGCGGGATCACCGGGTTGCCGCCGTCCCGCGCGCGCAGCGCGAGCGCGCGGACGTCGAAGCGCGCCGGGTCGGCCGCGGCGGTGACCGCGTCGGCGGCCGCGGCCGGGGCGAGGCCGAGCGAGGCCTGCGCCCGGGTGAGCGCCGCCTCCGCGTCGAGCAGCGCCCCGAGGAAGGCCGCGTCGCCCGTCGCGGCCTCGGCGGGCGATCCTGCCCGCCCGGGCGCGAGGAGCCCCGCGTCGGAGCACGGGGGCGGGGACGCGGGCCCGGCCGGTTCGGCTGCTGTCACCGGAACTCCAGGAAGACCGTTTCGCCTTCACCCTGAAGACGGATGTCGAAACGGTACGCCCGGCTCGCGTCCCGCGCCGCGGGCCCCGCCGCGATCAGCGTGGCGCGCCGCTCCGCGGACAGCGAGTCGAGCAGCGGGTCCGGGCCGTCGGCGAGGTAGGCGCGGGTGAAGAGGTGGTGGGTGAGGCCGCGCGCGAACACGCACACGCTGATGTACGGCAGCCCCGGGTTGCCGGGCGGCAGCGTGTGCAGCGCGTAGTGCCCGTCGGCGTCCGTGGGGACCCGCCCGTAGCCCGTGAAGCCGACGCCGTCGCGGCCGAGGAAGCCGCCGGTCGACGGATCGCGGCGCATCGAGCCCGGGGCGCCCGTCAGCGAGCCGTCGGGGGCGGCCTGCCAGAAGTCGAGCAGCGCGTCGGGGACCGGGGCGCCCGCGCCGTCGTACACGTACCCGTGCAGGCTGATCGCGTCCGGGTGGCCCGGCGGGGCGACGCGGTCGCCGTCGGGGAAGGGCAGCGCGTGCCCGTAGAACGGGCCGACGGTGTGGGACGGGGTGGGGAGCAGGTGCTCGGCCATGGTCAACGACCTTCCTCGATCCAGGTGGCGGAGGGACCGTCGAGGACGATGTCCCAGGTGTAGCCCATCGAGAACCCCGGGCGCGACAGGTCGTGGTCGTAGGCGGCCACGAGCCGGTCGCGGGCCGCCTCGTCCGTCACCGACCGCAGGATCGGGTCGTAGCGGAACAGCGGGTCGCCCGGGAAGTACATCTGCGTCACCAGCCGCTGGGTGAACGCCGTGCCGAACACCGAGAAATGGATGTGGGCGGGCCGCCACGCGTTGGTGTGGTTGCCCCAGGGGTAGGGGCCCGGCTTGATCGTGGTGAACGTGTAGCGGCCCTGATCGTCCGTCAGCGTCCGTCCCACACCGGTGAAGTTGGGGTCGAGCGGCGCCGGGTGCTGCTCGCGCAGATGGGCGTACCGGCCGGCGGCGTTGGCCTGCCAGATCTCGACGAGCTGGCCGCGCACGGGGCGGCCGGCGCGGTCGAGGAGGCGGCCCGAGACGGTCATCCGCTCGCCGATCGGCTCGCCCCGGTGCTGGAGGGTCAGGTCGCTGTCGTGCTCGGTGATGTCGGTGACGCCGAACACCGGCCCGGACAGCTCGACGGCCTCCGGGTCGCCGCCGTCCACCGCGACCAGCGGCTGCTTCGGGTGGCGCAGCAGGGAGCTGCGGTACGGGGCGTAGTCGCGCCGTGGGTGGTGCAGGACCGGGGCGCCGCCGGCGACCGCCTTGTCGTACGCCTCCTGCTGGTCGCGTATCTCCAGGTCGATGTCCGCCTGCGAGAGCGAGGGGGTGGGTGAGGGGGTGCGAGCCATGGGGATTCCTAACGCTCCAGTACGAGGGCGAGGCCCTGGCCGACGCCGATGCAGAGGGTGGCGACGCCGACCCCCGAGCCCTTGCGGGCGAGCTGGTGGGCGACGGTCCCGGCGAGCCGGGCGCCGGACGCGCCGAGGGGGTGGCCCAGGGCGATGGCGCCGCCCTGCGGGTTGAGGACGGCCGGGTCGAACTCGGGCCACTCGGCGACGCAGCCGAGGACCTGCGCGGCGAACGCCTCGTTCAGCTCCAGGGTCGACAGGTCGTCGAAGGTCCTGCCCGCCTTGGCGAGTGCGCGGTGGACGGCCTCCACCGGGGCGAGGCCGAAGTAGTCGGGGTCGAGCGCGGAGACCCCGGAGGCGGACACCCGGGCGAGCGGTTCGCGGCCGGTGGCCGCCAGACCCTCCTCGTCGACCAGGAGCAGGGCCGCCGCGCCGTCGTTGAGCGGCGAGGCGTTGCCTGCCGTGACCGTGCCGCCGTCGGTGCGGAACGACGGCTTGAGCCGGGCCATCGCGGCGAGGGAGGCGTCGGCGCGCACGCATTCGTCGGCGGCGAAGGGCAGCGGGTCGCCCTTGCGCTGCGGCACGGGCACCGGCGCGAGCTCGGCGTCGAACAGGCCCGCGGCCTGCGCGGCGGCCGCCTTGCGGTGGCTGGCGAGGGCGAACTCGTCCTGCTGCTCACGGCTGATCTTGTGCTTGTCGGCGATGAGCTCGGCGGACTCCCCGAGCGGAATGGTCCACTGCGGGTCCATCCTCGGGTTCACCATGCGCCAGCCGAGGGTGGTGGAGTACAGCTCGGTGTGCCCGGCCGGGAAGGGCCGGTCGTTCTTCGGCAGGACGTAGGGAGCCCGGGTCATCGACTCGACGCCACCGGCGAGGGCGATCGAGGCGTCGCCGACCGCGATGGCGCGGGCCGCCTGGATCACCGCCTCAAGACCGGAGGCGCACAGCCGGTTGACGCTCACCCCGGGTACGGAGGTGGGCAGTCCGGCGAGCAGGGCGGCCATCCGGGCGACGTTGCGGTTCTCCTCGCCCGCGCCGTTCGCGTTGCCGAAGTAGACGTCGTCGATCCGGGCCGGATCCAGCTCCGGCGTACGGGCCAGCAGCGAGCGCAGTGCGTGGGCGGCGAGGTCGTCCGGGCGGACGGCGGCGAGAGCGCCGTTGTACTTGCCGAACGGGGTACGGACGGCGTCGACGATGTAGACGTCCTTCACGGCTGCTTCTCCTCGGTGGGCTCTGCGGTGGGCACTTCGGCGGTACGGATCTTCGCGGCGGTCCTCGCCACGATCTCCCCGACCGTGACGCCCGGCGCCGTCTCGACGAGTACCAGGCCCTCGGCGGTGACGTCCAGGACGCCCAGGTCGGTGATGACGCGGTCGACGCAGCCCTTGCCGGTCAGCGGCAGCGTGCACGCGTCGAGGATCTTCGGCGACCCGTCCTTGGCGGTGTGGGTCATGACGACGATCACGGTGCGGGCGCCGTGCACCAGGTCCATGGCGCCGCCGATGCCGGTGATCATCTTGCCGGGCACGGCCCAGTTCGCCAGGTCCCCGCCCGCGGAGACCTGCATCGCGCCGAGGACGGCGACGTCGATGTGGCCCCCGCGGATCATCGAGAAGGACAGCGCGGAGTCGAAGTAGGAGGCGCCGGGCAGGACCGTGACGGTCTCCTTGCCCGCGTTGATCAGGTCCGGGTCGACCTGTTCCTCGGTGGGGTACGGGCCGGTGCCCAGGATGCCGTTCTCGGACTCCAGGACCACCTCCACGCCCGGCGGGAGGTGGTTGGGGATCAGCGTGGGCAGCCCGATGCCCAGGTTCACGTACTGGCCGTCGGCGAGTTCGCGCGCGGCGCGGGCGGCCATCTCCTCCCTGCTCCAGGCCATCAGTGGGCCACCGTTCCCCGGTCCGCCGGCGCGGAGACCGTGCGCTTCTCGATCTTCTTGTCGGCGACCTGCTCGGGCGTGAGCGCGAGGACCCGCTGGACGAAGATCCCCGGCAGGTGCACCTGGTCCGGGTCGATCTCCCCGGGCTCCACCAGCTCCTCCACCTCGGCGATCGTCACCCGTCCCGCCATCGCGGCGAGGGGGTTGAAGTTGCGGGCGGACCGGTTGAAGACGAGGTTCCCGTGCCGGTCGCCCCGCGCGGCCCGCACCAGGGCGAAGTCGGTGCGGATGCCGCGCTCCAGCACGTACGGGGTGCCGTCGAAGTCCCGCACCTCCTTGGGCGGCGAGGCCAGCGCGACGCCGCCCTCGCCGTCGTAGCGCCAGGGCAGTCCGCCGTCGGCGACCTGCGTGCCCACGCCGGCCGGCGTGTAGAAGGCGGGGATGCCGGCGCCCCCGGCCCGCAGCCGCTCGGCCAGGGTGCCCTGCGGGATCATCTCGACCTCCAGCTCCCCGCCCAGATACTGCCGCGCGAACTCCTTGTTCGCCCCGATGTACGAGCCGGTGACCCGGGCGATGCGGCCCGCCGCCAGGAGGACCGCCAGGCCGGACTCCATCGCCCCGCAGTTGTTGGACACCACGCCCAGACCGGTGGTCCCGCGCTCGTACAGCGCCCGGATCGTCACGTTCGGCACACCGGCGAGACCGAACCCGCCGACGGCGAGCGTCGCCCCGTCGGGCACGTCGGCCACCGCCGCGGCGGCTGTGGAGACCACCTTGTCCATCTGCGAAGCCCCATCTCTTCCGAGCGTCCCGCGGCCCCGGACCGTCATATTAGTCAGGGCACTGAGTATTTCTACGAGGTTTCGCCCACGCTGCCATTCGGTCCATGAACCGTCAAGACCCCCGAAGAAAGGCCAGTTCGGTGACTCGGCGCGCAAGGGGAGCGGGAGGGGCGGCTACCCGCTATCGTTCAGTGCACCAACGAACAAGGAGCGCTCATGGCCGCGGTGGACCTCTCCGCCCACCCCGGGCACCTGGCCCGGCGGCTGCAGCAGGCGCACTACCTGCTGTGGAACACGATGGTCTCCGAGGAGATCACCTCGCCGCAGTTCGCGGTCCTGAACGCGCTGGTCGCCGAGCCGGGACTCGACCAGCGCACGGTGGGGGAGCGGGTGGGGCTCGACCGGTCCACCGTCGCCGAGGTCGTCAGCCGGCTCGGCCGGCGCGGGTACCTGGACAAGGTCCGCGACCCGCAGGACGGCCGCCGCTCCCTGCTGCGCCCCACCGACGACGGCCTGCGCGTCCACCGCAAGCTCACGGTGCGCACGGCCCGGATGAACCAGGTCTTCCTCGCCCCGCTCTCCGACGGGGAGCAGACCCTGTTCCTCGACCTGATCCGGCGCGTCGCGGACGCGGCGGAGGGGCTGCGCAATCCCGGCGGTCCCGGGGAGCCGGCCGTCGGCCGGCGGTGAGGACCCGTACCGCGTCCCGGCCGGGTCAGGCCCGGGCGAACACCACCCACACCTGGCCCTCGGCGAAGTTCACGGGCGCCCCGTCCGCCGTCGTGAACCGCGTGCCGCCCGTGGCCGCGGGCCGCTGCCAGGCCGCGTCGAAGGCCTTGCCGTCGCGCAGCACCTTCGCCCTGCCCGAGCCCACCGTCTCCGTGTAGGGCGTGACGTTGCCGAGGTAGTCGTGGTACCTGGACGCGCGGATGTGCACGTACTGCACGACGACCGTCGAGGCGGCCACCCGCTTGCCGCCGGCCGTCACCGCCGGCGTGCCGTCCATCGACACCAGCCAGCGCCGCCGGTCCCCGGACCAGTCGAAGGTGAAGCGGGCCTGCGGGAAGCGGACGGTGCGCGTGCGCTCGGGGGTGCCCCCCGCGGGCGCGGGACCGTACCGGAACCCCGTGGTCAGCGCGTCGGACCCGGGCGTGGCCGCCAGCAGCCGCCGGGGGCGCAGGTAGAGGTTGTGCGGCGAGGGCCGGTCCGTGCCCCGGTAGTAGGCGGACCTCTTCTCCTCCGGCAGGGCGGTCCGCAGCGGCGCCCGGCCGATCAGCGGCAGCAGCTTCTTCTGGGCGCCCGAGAAGGCGAGGGTCGGGTCGTGGAACTGGCGCAGCAGCTCCAGGTCCGACTCGCGCGCACTGCGGACCGGGCCGATCACGTCCGGCAGCCGGGTCGCGTACACCGCCATCAGCCGGCTGAGACCGCCCTCGACCTGCTCGGCGTACACCAGGTCGGCGGCGTCCAGGCCGGTCTGCGGACGGGCGCCCGGCACGTTGTCGATCTTCACGACGAGCGGTGAGGCGGCCCGGGGCGCCGGGCTCGCCGGTCTGGCGGGACCCTCTGTCGCGCCGGTGCGGGGCGGAGGGTTGCCGCGTCCGTCGTCGAGCGGCGCCTCTCGCGTGCAGGCCGTCGCCGCGCCGCCCGCCAGGAGGGCGGCCAGCAGCGCCGCCGTGGCGGAGCGCCGCGAGCGCCCTGTTCGTCTCGTGCCCACCGTGCCCACGGTGCCCCGTTTCGTCGTCCGTCCGGTTGCAGGAACGCTCAGTACGTACCCGATGTCCCCGGCACCGAAGGCGGGCACTGGTCCGAGCGGGTCACGGACGCGACCGGGATGTCACGGCGGTTCGCCGTACGGGGCAAGGGCGGGGGCGGCCCGGGCGCGTTCCCCCGCAGGGGGCATTTCGCGGGGCCGTTCGGTCCTGCGGCGCGGGGACGCAGGACGACGGAACCGTGGCCGTACGGCCCGGGGACCGCGGCCGTCCGACGGCCGCGGTCCCCGGTGACTCACCGACTTACCGATTCGGTGACTCAGTGACTCAGTGACTCACAGTTCCTTGATCCGGACGTCGCGGTACGACACCACGTCGGTGATGCTGTGCACCTGGAGACCGATGTAGCCGGAGGAGAACCGCCGCCCGTCCGTGCCCGGGTCGTCCGAGCGCGGCGGGGTGAAGTCCTGGCCGCCGGTGTTGTCGAACTCGTTGATCAGCACGCCGTTGCGGTAGACCGAGTAGTGCTGGTCCACCACGCGGATCTCGTAGTCGTTCCAGGTGCCCTTCTGGGTGACACCGGCACCGGCCAGGCCCACCCGGTCGAAGCCGTAGACCGAACCGGTCTTGTACATGTCCCCGGTGGGGCTGTCGAACTCCTGGATCTCGTGCCCGTACTTGATGGCGACCCACTCGGGCCGCGACTCCTCCGGGTGGTTGTGGACCTGCGGGAACCGCACGAACACACCGGAGTTGGCGTTGCCCGTGCCCGGCGCGTCGTCACGCCACTGGAGCTTCAGCGAGAAGTCCTCGTACTTGCGCTCGGGGAACCACAGCATGCCGAGCCCGTCCCGCGCCGTGCCCGACGTGATGGTGCCGTCGCCGTTCAGCGCGAACGAACCGCCGCCCACGTGCTGCCACTTGCCGAAGGTCTCCTGCGTACCGTCCATGATGGTCCGGTAGCCCTCGGTCTGGCCGGGATCGCCGATGCCCGACTCGTCGGCCGCCTCGTCGATCAGGTCGTACTCGCGCTGGACGATGACACCGTCCTTGAGGAGCGTCTTCAGGACCGACGCCACGTGCTTGAGGAACAGCGCGTGGGACGTCCACTCCTTCTCGTCCTCGATCAACTCGTTGATGCGGCACCGGCTGTTGGTGATCCGGTTCGGCACGCCCGTGTCGACCGTGCCGACGATGACCGTCAGCCGCTCGTCGTACTCGGCGCAGTTGGGCGCCGGCACCCCGCCGCCCGGAGCGATCGTGAAGCTCACCGTGCGGGCGGCCGAGGTGTTGCCCGCCTTGTCGCTCGCCCGGTAGGCCAGCGAGTGCGCACCCACGCGGTCGACCACCACGGGAGCGGTGTACGCGAGGTAGGGGCCGCCGTCGAGCGAGTACTCGATCCTGTCGACCCCCGAACCGCCGTGCGCGTCGGTCGCGGTCACCGTCACCTTGGCGGTGTTGATGTACGCCCCGGAGGAGTTCTTCGTGCCCTCGACGTTCACGCCGGTCACCGGGGGAGTGGTGTCCTCGACGGGCGGCGCGACGACGGTGAACGACACGGACTTCTCGGCGGCCGCGTTGCCCGCCTTGTCCGTGGCGCGGAAGCGCACCTTGTGCGCGCCCACCTCGTGGACCATCACCGGGGCGGTGTACGGCTGCCAGGCGCCGGCGTCACCGAGCGCGTACTCGATGGTGTTGACGCCGGAACCCGCGTCGGAGGCCGTCACCGTGACGGTCGCCATGGCGACGTACTCGCCCTGCGCGTTCTTCTCGCCGGTCACCGCGGCCGACGTCTCCGGCGCGGTGGTGTCGTCCGTCGGCGGGGCCACGACGGTGAACTCCGCCGCCTTCTCCGCCGAGGTGTTCCCCGCCTTGTCCAGGGCCCGGTAGCGGACCTTCTGGGCGCCGACCTCGTCGACCACCACGGGCGTGGTGTACGGCTGCCAGGCCCCCGCGTCGCCGAGCGCGTACTCGATGCGCTCGACGCCCGAACCGCCCGTGTCCGTCGCGCTCAGCGACACGGTCGCCGAACCGACGTACGCGCCGTCCGCGTTCTTGGTGCCGGTGACCTCGGCCGCGGTCTCGGGCGCCGTCGTGTCCTCGCCGGTGCCCTCGGTGACCACCAGGATGCCCTGCATCTGGCCGTGGCCGGGGATCGTGCAGAAGTAGCGGTAGCGGCCGGGCGAGAGCGTCACCTCGGCGGTGTGCCGGCCGCCCTGGTCGTCGTTCGGGTTGGCCAGGATGTTGAGCGGCACGTCGTTCTGGTACTCGGGGTCCGACACGTCGAACGTCAGCGTGTGCGGCATGCCCATGGTGTTGCCGGTCGCCTCGCTGTTCTCGAAGACGATCGTCGTCGGGCCCGCGACCGCCGTGGTGGGCGCGGAGGCGTACTTGGTGATGTCGTCACCGGCCGTCCAGGTGAGCGTCTGCGCCGCGGCGGCCGCCTTGGACGGAGCGGGGTCGGTCTGGCCGGAGGCCGAGGTGGAGGCGAGCCCCAGCACCATCAGCAGTGCGGCGGCCAGTGCCGTCCACAGCCGTCCAGTTCTTCGCCGCCGGATGGTCCTCACGCTCGTCACTGCGCCTCCCTGGCGAGCTGGTCGGCGGCGGGGGTGGGGCCGCCGCCCTTGTACGTGACCTGCCACAGAGCGGACTTGGAGTCCGATGTGAAGAAGCCGCGGCCGTAGTCGAGGACGTACAGCGTGCCGTCCGGGCCGAACTTCCAGTCCATGAGGTTCTTGATGCCGTCGTTGCCGATCGGGACGATCTTCTTCAGGGACTCGGCGTGCACCGGGATGCCGCCCTGTCCGGCCGTCTTCGGGTCGAGGAGCACGGCGTGGCGCGGCTGGTCGGCGTCGTAGAAGTCGCCGACGAACCACTTGCCGTCCCAGTACGAGGGCCACTTGCCCGCGCTCGCCGAGTTGGCGTCGTAGCGGTAGACGGGGCCGTCCATGGCCGCCTGGCCACCGCCCTTGAGCCACGGCAGCAGGAACTTCTGCTCGGCCGTCTTGTACGACGGGACGCCGTTGGCGTCGCGCGGGAAGTCCGGACCGCCGCCCTGGGGCGAGTACCAGATGGTGTTCGAGGTGACCGGCGGCAGGTTCACGAGACCGTCGTTGTTCGGCGACTCGTTCTTCGGCGCGTTGCAGTCGTACCAGCCCAGCGGCTTCGACGGGTCGGGCAGGTTGCGGTCCCGGTAGGGCTGCTTGTTGCCCATGCAGTACGGCCAGCCGTGGTTGCCCGCCTTGGTGATCGCGGCGAACGTGTCGTACTTCGCCGGGCCCCAGGTCGTCGACGGCGACCCGGCGTCCGGGCCGACCCAGCCCGCGTACAGGGTGTCCGTCTTCTTGTCGATCGAGATGCGCGCCGGGTTGCGGACGCCCATCACGTAGATCTCGCCGCGCGTCTTGCCGCCGCCCTCGGCGGTCTCCTTGCCCGTGAAGAGGTTGCCCTCGGGCAGGGTGTACGTGCCGTCCTGCTCCGGGTGGATGCGCAGGATCTTGCCGTTGAGGTTGTTGGTGTTGCCCGCCGTGCGGCGCGCGTCCGCGAAGGAGACGCCCTTGTAGTTCGGCTGCGGGTTGTTGCCCGAGTAACCGTCGCTGAAGCCGCTGGAGTTGTTGTCACCGGTGGCGATGTACAGGTTGCCCTTGGAGTCCCAGGCCAGCCCGCCGCCCGCGTGGCAGCAGCTGTGGATCTGCACCGGCCACTTCAGCAGGACCTTCTCGCTGTTCAGGTCCAGCCTGCCGGTGTTCGAGTTGTACGTGAAGCGGGAGACGTACCGCTCGGCCATCCGCTTGTCGCGGTCGATCCGGGAGTGCGGCGTGTAGTGCAGGTACACCCAGCCGTTGTCCTCGAACCGGGGGTCCAGCTCGATGCCGAGCAGGCCCTCCTCGACCTTGATCAGCTCGTCGCCGCCGCCCTTGTTGCCGAACACGTTGAGCGTGCCGGCCAGCGTGACCTTCTTCGTCCTCGGGTCGTAGACGTGGATCTCGCCCTTGCCCTTGCCGACGTCCGGGTTGTTCCAGTCCGTGATCACGGGCTGCGAGGAGTCGGCGCCGCCGCGGCCGATGTAGAACACGCGGCCGTCGGGGGCGGTGACCAGGCCGTGCGGCTCGCCGATCTGGTCGTTCTGGCCCGGCTGGTTGGGCTGGGTCAGGCGCTCCGCCTTGTAGTTGGCGTTGATCGTGGCCTTGCAGTCGGCCCGCGAGATGCGGGTCGTCCAGGCGAGCGCGCCGCGCAGGTGCGAGCGGAACTCCGTCTCGTCGTACGAGGACTCCGTGCCGCCCATGGCGGTGTAGAAGGACCGGCCGCCGTCGTAGTCGCGGCACCAGGAGACGGGGTGGTCGGCGCCGTTGGCGCTCGTGCCCGGCGTGTACGTCGACTCGCGGACGCGGGCCACCGTGTGCACGTCGCCGGACGGGTTCTTCGTCCAGTTCAGCCACTTGTCGGGCCGCTTCCACTGCAGCGGCAGGTCCTTGGTGGCCGGATGCTGCCGGTCGCCGACCTCGACGGTCGCGCGCTGCACGTTCGTCGGGCCGCCGGCCGCCGGACGGGCGCCGACGAGTCCGGTGAACCAGTCCGAGTAGGGTTCGGCGCGGGCCGCGTCGTGGATGCCGAGGAAGCCGCCGCCGGCCTCCATGTACGCCTCCAGGCCCGCCTCCTGCTCCGGGTCGAGGACGTCGCCGCCGCCGGTCAGGAAGACGACGGCGTTGTAGAGACCGAGCTCGGTGTCGTCGGTGAACACCGAGGCGTCGTCCGTGGCCGTCACCTCGAAGCGCCCGGCCGCGGGACCGCTCTGGCCGATGCCCTCGATCGCCTCGATACCGGCGTTGACGACGGGCGACTCGTCGCCGCCCGCCGCGGACCCGTGGTAGATCAGCACCCGTACGTCCGCGCCGCCGGGCGGCGACTTGATCGACATCGTTGTCAACGACGGGTCGGGGGCCGGGCGCGCGCTCGCGGCCGGCCCCGAGAGGACGCCCGCCGCCACGACTCCCGCGGCCAGCGCGGCCGTCCAGCCTCTCCGTCTGGTTCTGCTCGACGTGCGTACCGTCAGTGGCGTTCGATGCGGTGTGGGCCGCATGTGGTCACCCCATCCTCCTCGGTCACAGCAACAGCGCCATGGAAGCTAGACCTTTTCTCTCAACTCGCCAATAGCTATGACCGGGATCGCACGAACTTTGTCCTGAGTGTGGATAAACGAAGCCGATGCCACTACCGTCTCCCCAGTTCGTCTCTGTCACTCGGTTCCGCCGGATCCGTCAGATCCGTCAAATCTGTTGGCCACACTGCAGGTTGGGAGAGTTCGGCATGGGCACCACGGACGACATGGGCACCACGGACGCGGACGCCACGGTGGTCGGCGCGGCGGACGCGGGTGCCGCGGACCCGATGGACAGACGCGGCTTCAGCCGCCGGATGATGCTGGGCGGGGCCGCCGTCGCCACGGTCGCGACATCGTTGTCGGTGGTCGCCGCGAAGGGTGCGACCACCGCGCACGGCGCCGAGAGCGCGGGCGCCGCGGTCCGTACGGCCCCCGCGGGCGGCGAGGTCAGGCGCATCAAGCTGTACATCGAGAAGCTGGCCGACGGGCAGCTGGGCTACGGCCTGGAGAAGGGCGCGGCCACGATCCCCGGCCCGCTGATCGAGCTCAACGAGGGCGACACCGCGTACATCGAGGTCGAGAACACCCTGGACGTGGCGGCGAGCCTGCACGTCCACGGCCTGGACTACGAGGTGTCCAGCGACGGCACGAAGCTGAGCAACTCCCATGTGGAGCCCGGCGACACGCGCACGTACACCTGGCGCACGCACGCCCCGGGCCGCCGCAAGGACGGCACCTGGCGGGCGGGCAGCGCGGGCTACTGGCACTACCACGACCACGTCGTCGGCACCGAGCACGGCACGGGCGGCATCCGCAAGGGCCTGTACGGACCGGTGATCGTGCGCCGCCAGGGCGACATCCTGCCGGACAGGACGCACACCATCGTCTTCAACGACATGACGATCAACAACAGGCCCGGCCACGACAGCCCCAACTTCGAGGCCACGGTGGGGGACCGGGTCGAGTTCGTGTCGATCACGCACGGCGAGTACTACCACACGTTCCACGTGCACGGTCACCGCTGGGCCGACAACCGCACCGGCCTGCTGACCGGCCCCGACGACCCGAGCCGGGTGGTCGACAACCTGATCGTGGGCCCCGCCGACTCCTTCGGCTTCCAGGTCATCGCGGGCGAGGGGGTGGGCGCGGGCGCCTGGATGTACCACTGCCACGTCCAGAGCCACTCGGACATGGGGATGGCGGGCCTGTTCCTGGTGAAGAAGACGGACGGCACGATCCCTGGGTACGAGCCGCACGAACACTGAGGCGCGGCGGAACCACGTGTCTTTCGGAGGGTGGACGACCACGGTGCGCCCGCCCCCGACGACCGGCCCGCACCGGCCTCGCCGACCAGGATCTCGCCGAGGCCGCCCACGCCTGCTTCGCCGCGGCCGACAGCGCCCTCGCCCTTCCCGGCACTCCGGTGGTCCTACGGCATGCCCTGACCGATTTCAGGGAGCGGAGTCCGGGGAAGCGCGTCACGCCGGCCCGGCCGGACACATCGGACACTCCCGGTCGTCACCCGAGTCCCCCGCCGGCGCCCTGGTCGTCCACGACGTGGCGCAGGTGCGGCGTGCCACGGGCGGCGGGGGAACCGAGGCGCTGGTGAAGACAGCCGTGGCGAGGCGGTTTCCGGGCGCCCGGCCGAGAAGTCATGTCAGTTCCATGAGGGTGTCGGCACGGGCGTAGTAGTCGGCCACCGGGAGACGGTTGCGGGTGATCCTGACGAACCCGGCTTCCTCGTAGAGGTGGATGGCAGGAGCCAGTTTGCTGTTCGTGCCGAGGAAGAGCCGGGTCCCACCGCGTGCCCGGGCGCGCTCGATCGCTGCGGCTACGAGCCGGCGGCCGATGCCGCGTCCCTGCGCGGCGGGGGCCACGGCCATCTTCGCCAGTTCGAACACCCCGTCCGGGTAGGCCAGAAGCGCGACGCACCCGACAGCGGTACCGCTGTCCTGCTCGCGGGCCAGGAGCACGTCGCCGCCCGGCCCCACGATGCGGCCGAACGGATCTCCGAGAATCGCCCGGTCCTCTTCCTCCAGGGTGAACAGGCGTGAGATCCACTCCTCGTTCAACGCGCGGAACGCGTCGGCATCACGCTGTGAGGCGATCGAGGAGACCAGGACCGGGGCGGAGGTGTGCGGCATGAGGCGGGGTTCCTTTCCGGTGCGGCTTCCCGTACAGCCTCTGCGTCCACCGACTCATATGTCCAATACAGGCGATGGCGTGTATCGATAAGTTTGAACTATGGATCAGCGTATCGAGCTCCGTCATCTGCGGTACTTCCTGGCCGTGGCCGAGGAACTCCACTTCGGCCGTGCCGCCCAGCGGCTGAACATCGCCCAGCCGGCCCTGTCCCAGCAGATCAGGCAGCTGGAGAAGATCGTCGGTGTCGAGCTGTTCCGGCGGACCTCCCGAAGCGTCCGCCTCACGGACGCGGGAGCGACGTTCCGGCCGCGGGCGAGGGACCTGCTGGGCCGTCTGGCGGCCGACCTCGACGAGGCCGGCCGTGTCGGGCGCGGTGAGGCCGGCCGCCTGGACGTCGCCTTCATCACCTCCGCCACCACGATCGTCAGCGAACGGCTCCGTGCGTTCTCCCGCCGCCGCCCGGACGTGCAGATCAAACTGCACGACGGCTTCACCGTCGATGTCCTGGCGGCCCTGGAACGGGGCACGGCCGACGTCGGGATCGTGCGGGACGCCGAGGAGCGGGACGGCATCGACCTTTCCCCGCTGAGGACGGAACGGTTCGTCGCCGTCGTCCCCGCCGAGCACCCCGCCGCAAGGGGTCAGCGTGTGGAAGCAGCGACGCTGGCCGCCGACCCGCTGATCCTGTTCCCGCGTACAGCAGGACCGCAAGCGTTCGACGTGAACACGCAGCCGCTGCGGGACGCCGGAATCGACGTCCAGGTCGCGCAGGAGTGCTCGAACTGGCACACCATCGTCATGTTCGTCGCCTCCGGCCTCGGCGTCACCATCGCCCCCTACAGCGTCACGACGCTGCTCCCCGCGGGCGCCCGGCGTCTCGAACTCGACGGGCCTCCCGCAGTGAGCCGGATCCTCATGGCCACCCGCCGGGGAGACAACCGTCCCCTCGTACAGGCCTTCACCGCCGCATCCGAGCCCGTGACGGATCGTGGCCACCACTGGGACAACAGCCAAGGCCGGCCATCCTGAAACCGCCCCTGTCCGCGCGGCCTCCACGGGGCGCGGGGAACGGCCGTCTTTTCAGGGGCGCGGGGAACGGCGCGAGCAACCACGACGTATCCGCACCCGGGCGGCGGCCTGTCTTTCCAGGGGCGCGGGGAACTGCGCGACCGGCCGCGGTGTGCCCGCGCCTGGAAGGCAGGGCTCGCTTGGGAGCGCTCTCAGCGCACCCCGTGCCCTTCCGCACGCGGGCTATCCTGATCGGCAACCGCCGCCCTGAGGAGCCCCCAGGTGACCGACCAGTCCACAGCGCCACGCCCCACCCTGGAGGCCGTGGCCGCCCGGGCCGGCGTCTCCCGAGCCACCGCCTCGCGCGTCGTCAACGGCGGCGAGGGCGTGCGCGAACCCCTGGTCGAGCGGGTCAGGCGCGCCGTCGACGAACTCGGCTACGTCCCGAACCAGGCCGCCCGCAGCCTCGTCACCCGGCGCCACGACGCCGTCGCCGTGGTGATCGCCGAACCGGAGACCCGCGTCTTCGCGGACCCCTTCTTCGCCCTCCAGCTGCGCGGCATCAGCAAGGAGCTCACGGCCCACGACTCCCAGCTCGTCCTCCTGCTCACGGAGGGCCGCGACGACCACGCCCGCGTGGCCCGCTACCTCGCCGGCGGCCACGTCGACGGCGCGCTCGTCTTCTCCCTGCACCTCGACGACCCGCTGCCGGGCCTCATCCACGGCGTGCCGACCGTGTACGGCGGCCGCCCCGGCTGGAGCGACGCCTCCCGCGGGGCGGTGTACGTCGACTGCGACAACCGGGGCGGCGCCCGCGAGGCCGTACGCCACCTCGTCGGCCTCGGCCGCCGCCGCATCGCCCACATCTCCGGTGCCCTCGACCAGACCTCGGCGGTCGACCGGCTCGACGGGTACCGCGACGTCATGGCGGACGCCGACCCGCGGCTGATCGTGGAGAGCGACTTCACCCCCGGGGGCGGGGAGCGCGCGATGCGCGAGCTGCTCGATCGCTGCCCCGACCTGGATGGGGTGTTCGCCGCGAACGACCTCACGGCGGCGGGCGCGCTGCGGGTCCTGCGGGAGCGGGGGCGGCGGGTGCCCGAGGACGTCGCCGTCGTCGGGTTCGACGACATGCTGCCGTTCACGGAGCAGGCCGATCCGCCGCTCACGACGGTCCGGCAGGACATAGAGGAGATACCCGCAACCACCCCTTCACGAAGACAGCCCCGATTCCGCCGACACCGACCCTCACTGGGACTGGCCTGCTCCCGCCGGCACCGGCCCCCGCGGGGACCTGCCCGCTCCTACGGACGTCGGTTCCCGGCGACACAGGCCGGAGCCTGACCCCACCAGCTCCGGCCCGGACCGGCCCGCCTCGCTCGATGCCGCGCGGCTCCGGGCCCGGTCCGGTGGCGACGGTGAGGGGAGTCGTCGGGACCGGCCCGCCCGGCAGCGCGTCGACCATCTCGTCGCGCGGCTGGCGCAGCAGGCGCGGACGGCTCCCGCGGGCATCCGGGCGGCAGCCCTCGGCGCCGCCGAACTGCTGGCGCACCACGACGGATTCGTACCGCAGGCCGCCGCGGTCACCGTGGCCCACCTGGACCTGGACGCCGGGGCGGAGCAGGTGGAGGCGGCCCTGGTCCGGCTGGCCGCACTGACGGCCGGGCGTCCGGCGCTCGCGGCCAGGACCGCCGCCGAACTCGCCGACCGGCTGGGCCGCAGGACGCACGAGGGCGACGCCGGGACCCTGCTCGGCGTCGCCCACCGGCTCACCGCGCACGGCGGTCACGCCGAGGGCCTGCTCGCCGTGGCGCTCACGGCCGCGCTCGGCACCCGTACGGACTGGGGACCGCTGTGGCGCACGCGGCTGGACGCACTGCGCCGCCACCCGGTGCCCGACGTGCGCGACATGGCGCTGGCCCAGGTGACGGCGTACGAGTGAGGGGTGTCCCGCGTCCCGGCGGGTGCGCCGGGACGCGGGACGGCGTGCTACTGCGCGGCGGCGCGGGCCGCCATGCGGGCCTTGCGGGTCGCGAGCTTCTCGTCGAACTTGAGCGCCTCGGCGTCCAGGCCGCCCATGTAGAGGCCGAGCTCCTCCTGGGCCTTGAGGCCCTCGGGGCCCAGGCCGTCGATCTGCAGGACCTTGAGGTGGCGCAGCACCGGCATCAGCACGTCGTCGTGGTGGATGCGCATGTTGTAGACCTCGCCGATCGCCATCTGCGCGGCGGCGCGCTCGAAGCCGGGCATGCCGTGCCCGGGCATCCGGAAGTTGACGATGACGTCCCGCACGGCCTGCATGGTCAGGTCGGGGGCGAGTTCGAACGCGGCCTTCAGCAGGTTGCGGTAGAAGACCATGTGCAGGTTCTCGTCGGTCGCGATGCGCGCCAGCATGCGGTCGCAGACGGGGTCGCCCGACTGGTGTCCGGTGTTGCGGTGCGAGACGCGGGTCGCCAGCTCCTGGAAGGCGACGTACGCGACGGAGTGCAGCATCGAGTGGCGGTTGTCCGACTCGAAGCCCTCGCTCATGTGCTGCATGCGGAAGGCTTCGAGCTTGTCCGGGTCCACGGCGCGCGACGCGAGCAGGTAGTCGCGCATCACGATGCCGTGCCGGCCCTCCTCGGCGGTCCAGCGGTGCACCCAGGTGCCCCAGGCGCCGTCGCGGCCGAAGAGGGAAGCGATCTCGTGGTGGTAGCTGGGGAGGTTGTCCTCGGTCAGGAGGTTCACGACCAGCGCGATGCGGCCGAGTTCGGTGACCTTGGACTGTTCCTTGTCCCAGGCCTCCCCGTCCTCGAACATGCCGGGGAAGTTGCGACCGTCGGACCAGGGCACGTACTCGTGCGGCATCCAGTCCTTGGCGACCTTCAGATGACGGTTGAGTTCGGTCTCCACCACTTCTTCCAGGGCGAACAGCAGACGCGCGTCGGTCCATTCGGAGGACGGGCTGCCGAGTTGGGGAGAAGTGATCGTCACAGGGGCTCCAGGGGGGACGTAACTGCTGAGCGGTAACACCAACCTACGGCATCGTAGGCTACGTATCCGTAGGTTACGATGCCGTAGGTTAAGTGCGCTGTAAAGAGCCCTGATCAGCGGCGATCTGTTCGGACGCGGTCACGGCACGCGGACGGAGGCCGTCCGTCCGGTGGACGCGCAGCTCATGGGCGGTGGACGCGCCGGTCCGCGGGACCGTGCGCGGGGCCCGCCGTCCCCTCAGACGTACAGCTCGCGCAGGCGGACCGAGAGACAGGTCACACAGCCTTCGAGCTTCTCGAACTCGCTGATGTCGACGAGGACGGGTTCGAGGCCGAGGCCGGCGTACAGCTCGGCGGTCTTGGGGGCGCTCGCCGCCATCAGGAGCCGTCCGCCGCCCAGCAGGACGACGTGCGAGCCCGCCTCCTCCGGCACCGCCAGGAAGCGCGGGAACAGCGACGGCGTGTCCACCAGCGGCTCGTGCCCGACGACCGTGCCGTCCGGCAGCGCGGTGACGGCCGACTTCAGGTGCAGCACCTTGCTCACCGGTACGGCGACGACCTTGGCGCCGAGCGGCTCGAAGGTGGCCCGCAACTGCTGGATGCCGGCCCCGTTGGTGCGTCCGCCGAGCCCCACGTACATCGTGTCGCCGACCTTCAGGACGTCGCCGCCCTCCAGGGTGCCCGGCTCCCACACCCAGTTCACCGAGCAGCCGAGGCGCGCCACCGCCTCCTCGACGCCGGCGGTCTCGGGGCGCCGGGACTCCGCGCCGGGGCGGGCGATCAGGGCGACGTTGCGGAAGACGACCACCGCGTCCTCCACGAAGACGGAGTCCGCGCAGTCGTCGGCGGGCTCCACCTCCAGGGTCTCCCAGCCGTGGGTGCGCAGGGCCTCCACGTACGCCTCCCACTGCTCCACCGCCAGGACGGGGTCGACCGGGGTGCGCTCCAGGTGCGTGACGAGACCCTCGGCGAGGCGGGGGCTGGGACGGCGGACGAGGGCTTTCCGGCTGGGCACGTGCGGATCTCCGTCTCGGCAGGGTGTGTCCCCGCACATCATGCAGCCCGCACCGACCTGACAAAAGCCCCCACCGCCGCACCGACGCCCCTTCAGGGGCCCGCACCCCACGGACAACCGGTGGCCCCTGCCCCAGGGCTACGGGGCCACCGGGGCTGCCGGGGTCACCCGGAGAGCCCCACCGCCTCCGGCGTCGTCTCCGTCAGCACCCCCTCCTCCAGCAACAACCACCGCGTGATCCCGACCGACTCCAGGAACGGCACGTCGTGGCTGGCCACGACCAGCGCCCCCTCGTACGACTCCAGCGCCGTGGTGAGCTGCCGCACGCTCGCCATGTCGAGGTTGTTGGTCGGCTCGTCGAGCATCAGCAGCTGCGGCGCCGGCTCGGCCAGCATCAGCGCGGCCAGGGCCGCCCGGAACCGCTCGCCGCCGGAGAGCGTGGCCGCCCGCTGGTCGGCCTTGGCGCCCCGGAACAGGAAGCGCGCCAGCCGCGCCCGGACCCGGTTGTTGGTGGCGCCGGGCGCGAACCGGGCCACGTTCTCGGCGACCGTCAGCCCGTCGTCGAGGACGTCGAGCCGCTGCGGCAGGAACCGCATCGGCACATGGGCCCGCGCCTCCCCGGAGACGGGCTCCAGCTCCCCGGCCACGGTCCGCAGCAGCGTGGTCTTGCCCGCGCCGTTGCGGCCGATCACCGCGATCCGCTCGGGCCCGCGCAGGTCGAGGGAGCCCGCGCTCGCCCCGTACGCCAGCTCCAGGTCCAGCAGCGTGAGGACGGTGCGCCCCGGCGGCACGGCCGTGTACGGCAGGTCGACGCGGATCTCGTCGTCGTCCCGCACGGCCTCCACCGCGTCGTCGAGCCGCTCCCTGGCCTCGGCGAGCCGCTCCTCGTGCATGATGCGGTGCTTGCCCGCGGACTCCTGGGCCGCGCGCTTGCGGGCCCCCATCACGATCTTCGGCTCGCGCTTCTGCTCGAACATCTTCTGCCCGTACCGCTTGCGCCGGGCCAGCTTGACCTGCGCGTCGGCCAGTTCGCGCTTCTGCTTCTTCACGTCGGACTCGGCGACCCGCACCATGCGCTCGGCGGCCTCCTGCTCGGTGGCGAGGGCCTCCTCGTACGCCGAGTAGTTGCCGCCGTACCAGGTGACCTCGCCGGAGCGCAGGTCGGCGATCTGGTCCACCAGGTCGAGCAGCTCGCGGTCGTGGCTGACCACGACCAGGACGCCGGAGTAGCCCTGCACGGCCGCGTACAGGCGCCGGCGCGCGAACAGGTCGAGGTTGTTGGTGGGCTCGTCCAGCAGGAGCACGTCGGGCCGGCGCAGCAGCAGCGCGGCCAGCCGCAGCAGCACCGACTCGCCGCCCGAGACCTCGCCGATGGTGCGGTCGAGGCCGATGTGGCCGAGGCCGAGCTCGCCGAGGGTCGCCACGGCGCGCTCCTCGACGTCCCAGTCGTCGTCCACGACGTCGAAGTGCGCCTCGGACGCGTCGCCCGCCTCGATGGCGTGCAGCGCGGCGCGCTTCGCGGCGATGTCCAGGACCTCGTCGACCCGCAGCCCGGTGTCGAGGGTGACGTTCTGAGGCAGCCGGCCGACCTCGCCCGCGACGCGCACGGCGCCGCCGGAGGGGGTGAGCTCCCCGGCGATCAGCTTGAGCAGGGTCGACTTGCCCGAGCCGTTGACGCCGACGAGCCCGGTCCGGCCGGGGCCGAAGGCGACCTGGAGGTCCTCGAAGACGGGGGTGCCGTCGGGCCAGGAGAAGGAGAGGGAGGTGCAGGTGAGGGAAGTGGGGGCAGTAGACATACGCGCCTCGCGGTGCTTGATGCGGTCAGGACGACACGTATCGAGACACCGGGGGGCGGCGACGGCCGGAAGGACGGAGCCTTCGGGGCGTTCGCGGAGCACGGGGCACGGGAAGAGCCCTGTTCCGCTGGACGGCTCGGAGCCGAGGTCGCACGCTGCGCACACACGGGAACGTGGGTGACGCGGTGTCTCGTGACCTCAGACGAGCAACGTCCTTCTCCAATCGGCGACAACAGGGCGATTCACACGGTAGGAGGGGGGT
>NZ_VDFC01000033.1:63344-69146 GCF_008369065.1 Streptomyces apricus
CTCCCCGACCGCCTGAAGGAGACTCCGTGCCCAACGGCCCGCTCTCGCTGCCCGCCCGTCTCTACCTGCTGGCCTGGGACACCACGAAAGGCAAGGTCACCGGTGCCTCCCAGGTCCCGAACCTGGTCCGTGCCGGCGCCCTCACCGAGCTGGCGCAGCGCGGGCTGCTGGCCGACGCGGACGGCGTCGCCATGCCCACCGACCCCGACGGCCGCACCGGGGACCCGGTCCTCGACGGGCTCCTGGAACTCGTCGAGGAGTCCCTCCCGCACAAGTGGAAGACCTGGGTGAGCCTACGGGCCCGCATCACGCTGGACGCGGTGGAGGCGCAGCTCGCGGCGGACGGCTACCTGCGGGCCGAGAAGACGCGCGTGCTCGGTGTCTTCCCGTCCGTCGACTACGAGATCGACCGGGTCGCCGTGGTGGACAGGCTGCGCGAGGAGGCCCGCCTGGTCCTTGAGGGACCGGTGCCGGTCGACGAGGTGTCCCCGCGGGACGCGGCGCTCGTCGCGCTGGCGGCCGCGGCCGAGGTGCGCACGCTGGTGCCGGACAAGGACCTGCGGCCGTACGAGGCCCGGCTCGCGGCCCTGGCCGAACGCGGCGGGACGACGATCCCGATGCTGAAGCAGGCGATCCAGGAGGTCCTCTCGGCGGTGGCCGGGACGACGACGCCTCCCGGGGTGCCCGGGCACTGAGAGGCCCGCTCGGCCCGCTCGGCCCGTTCGGCGTGGCGGCGGAATTCGGCGCTCCGTCCGTCACGGAGCCGTCCTCGCCGGAGGCCGCCCGGATCGGCGTGGGTCCGGGCAGCGCGCACACCGGTCCGCCGTGCCGCAGGGGAGCTGCTGGACACGGGGACGTACGACGCGCTGTCCGGTGGCCCCGGCCACGGGGAGCTCGGAACCCTCCTCGACACGGCAGGCCGGCCGCACGCCGCCTGCCGCGGCGTCAGCAGGAGTCGCGCAGCAGTTCGGTGAGCTCGTGGTCCAGGTCCTGGTGCAGGTGTTCGAGACCGACCGGCACCAGCCGCGTCGAGCTCTCCAGGAAGTGCCGCAGCTCGCCGGCGCGCACATGGATCACGGCGGTGCCCTCCGGGGCGTGGAACTCCAGGACGATGCGGTCGTAGCCGTACGGCCGCACCCGCACGTCCCCGTGCCCCACCTCCTCCTCGAGCCCCGCGGCGAGCAGTTCACGGGCGAAGGTCCAGCACACCTCCACGCCTTCCAGCGTGGACGGGGCGGGGAAGGACATGCGGACGGCGAAGGGATCGCGGGGGTCGTAGCCGAGGGTCGCGGGAATGCTCGGCATCCGCGGCGCGGCGGCGACGAGGCGGGCCTCTACGGGCTGCTCGATAACGGTGGACAACGCCTTGCTCCCTTGTGACGTGCGGACGAACTGCGGACGGATGAGCCGGGCACTTGTAAGGACGCCGGAACCGGCCGATCCGTGCCTGCCAAATCGCATGAACTCCGAGTGACCTCCGTCACCGCCTTTCAATCACAGGAGTGATCGCCGATTTCCAGGTGATCGTCCGGGACTCCTGGGGCTCCTGGGGCCTCTGGACGCGACCGGGGGAGTGGGCTAGCTTCGCCCGCCATGAGGGGCTTGGGGAAGACGCGAGGCACGACACGTACGAAATTCATGAGGCGCGTGGCGGCGGCAGGGGTGTGCGGGGTAGCGTGCGCGGCCGTGCTGACGGCGCCGGCACCGGCGCAGGCACACGGACCGGCGGGCCACGAGGCGTCCGGCACGAAGCCGGCGCGCTGGGAATCGAAGGCGAGTGGCACGGACGCGCGCTTCCGCGGCCTGGCCGCGGTCGGCCGGAACACCGCCTGGCTGGCCGGTTCCCAGGGCACCGTCCTGCGCACCACCGACGGCGGCGCGCACTGGCGGAACGTCTCGCCGCCCGGGGCCGCCGGACTGGAGTTCCGCGACGTCGAGGCCTTCGACGGCCGACGCGCCGTGGTCCTGGCCATCGGCGAGGGCGAGGCGTCCCGGGTCCTGCGGACCGAGGACGGCGGCGCCACCTGGACCGAGTCCTTCCGCAACACCGACGCCAAGGCCTTCTACGACTGCATGACCTTCCTCGACCGGCGCCACGGCCTGGCGATGAGCGACCCGGTGGACGGGAGGTTCCGCATCCTGTCGACCCGGGACGGCGGCCGCTCCTGGCAGGTGCTGCCCGACGCCGGCATGCCCGCCGCCCAGGAGGGCGAGGCGGGCTTCGCGGCCAGTGGGCAGTGCCTGGTCAGCTCGGGCCCGCGGGACGTGTGGCTGGCCACCGGCGGGGCGTCGCGCGCGCGGGTGCTGCACTCCGCCGACCGGGGCCGCACCTGGACCGCCGCCGACAGCCCGCTCCCGGCGGGGGACCCGGCCCGCGGCGTCTTCGCCCTCGCCTTCCGCGACCGCTCGCACGGCATCGCGGTCGGCGGCGACTACCGCGCCGACCAGGCCTCGCCGCAGGCGGCGGCGGTCAGCGGCGACGGCGGCCGCACCTGGACCACGGCCACCGCGCCGCCGCCCGCGTACCGCTCCGGCGTCGCCTGGCTCCCGCACAGCCGCACCTCCGCCCTCGCGGTCGGCCCCACCGGCACCGACCTCACCACGGACGGCGGCCGCACCTGGCGCACGCTGGACACCGGCTCGTACGACACCGTGGACTGCACCTCCGACGGGGCCTGCTGGGCCTCGGGCGAGAAGGGCCGGGTGGCCCGCCTGGAACGCTGACGCCCGCCCGTCCAAGGCCGCACGGTGAAGCCGCCCCGGCGTCTGCCCTAGGCTCGGCGTCACCATGACTGACGGCAGACAGACGACCGGCGGCGGACCCGCGGCCGACGCCACCGTGACGACCGTGCGCGTCCCCGCGGGCTGGCCCGCCACCGAGGAGCAGGCCCTGGCGGTGCAGGACGAGCTGAGGGGGCGGGTGGTCCTGGACGAGCCGGGCCCGCCGCCGGGCACCGGCCGGGTGACCGGCGTCGACGTGGCCTACGACGACGGACGCGACGTCGTCGTGGCCGCGGCCGTCGTGCTGGACGCGGCGACCCTCGACGTGGTCGCCGCGTCCACGGCCGTCGGCCGGGTGCCGTTCCCGTACGTGCCGGGGCTCCTCGCCTTCCGGGAGCTCCCGGCCGTCCTCGCCGCCCTCGAAGCGCTGCCGTGCGCCCCGGGCCTGGTGGTCTGCGACGGCTACGGGCTCGCCCACCCCCGCCGCTTCGGCCTGGCCAGCCACCTCGGCGTCCTCACCGGCCTCCCGACGATCGGGGTCGCCAAGAACCCGTTCACGTTCACCCACGAGGAGCCGGACGCCCCGCGCGGTTCCGCCGCGCCGCTGTGCGCGGGCGAGGAGGAGGTCGGCCGCGCGCTGCGCACCCGGGCGGGGACCAAGCCGGTGTTCGTCTCGGTGGGCCACCGGATGACCCTGGACGCCGCCTGCGCCCACACCCTGCACCTCGCGCCGCGCTTCCGCCTCCCCGAGACGACCCGGCACGCCGACGCGCTGTGCCGCCGGGCACTGAAGGAGACGACGGCTCCCCGGCAGGGGTTCTGAATACGTGGCCTGAGCACGCGGCTTGAGCACGCGGTCTGAGTACGCGGTCTGAGTACCCGTACGGATGCCGGACGCCGCCGTGATCGGCAGGCTGGGCGCATGACGACGCAGCGCACCCCGGCCCCGCCCACCGCCGACGGCAGCGTGCGGACCGCCGCGTAGTGGCGGTAGCGGAAGTCGGGCCCGTAGCGTTCCAGCGCCCGCGCGGACCGCTGCACGATCTGCGGGTCGATGGTGGGCAGCGGCAGCGCCCACGCGCCGACCTCCCCGGCGTAGCGCGGGGCGCCCGTGGGCGCGTACGCCCGGCGTCCGACCAGCCGCGGCTCGTGCCGCCTGCGGTCGCGCGCGGCGGCCAGCAGGTGCCGTCCGCGGGCGAACTGGCCCAGGGCGGAGGCGAAGGTGCCGCCGGAGAACGTCCCCCCGACCCGGACGAACCCGTCCACGGTCAGCGGCACCCCTTCGGGGAGCTGCCGCACGGTGAACCAGACGCCCAGGTCGTGCGGGACCGAGTCGAAGCCGGCCGCGTGCACGAGCCGGGCGCCGGTCTCCCGCGCGCGTGCGTCGTGCCGCACGTACATGAGGTCCACGAACTCGGGCTCGCCGCACAGGTCCAGGTAGTCGGTGCCGGCGTCCGCGCAGGCGGCGACCAGCTCCTCGCCGTACTCCAGGTAGGGGCCGACCGTCGTGGCCACCACGCGCGCCCGCCCGGCGACGTCCCGCAGGGAGTCCGGGTCGGTGACGTCGGCCCGCAGCAGCGGCAGTTCCGCGCAGCTTGGGTCGATCGCCGCCAGGCGGTCCCGCAGCCGCTCCAGCCTCCCGGTGTCGCGGGCCGCGATCGCCCAGCGCAGCCCCTGGGGGGCGTGGGCGGCGAGGTACTCCGCGGTGAGCGTCCCGACGAACCCCGTCGCCCCGAAGAGCACGATGTCGTACGCGCGCCCGGTACCGTCCTGACGGCCCTGTCCGTCCCGGCGGTCCTGTCCGTTCTGCCTGCTCATGGCACCTCCCAGCCGTCCGGCCCGCGCCGTCGACGGTGGCCGAGGCTAGCGTGCGGCCCGCGGGGACCGGACCGGTTACCCCGGCGGAAGAAGCGCGAGCTCCGCAGAATTGACTGAGCGCTTGCTCGCCAAAGGCTTGTGCGAAGGGGAGCGCGTTCATAACATCACTGATGTTACATCAGTTGTGTCACAGTGCTGGGGGCTTGATGGCAGCGTCGGGAGCGGCGGGACACGGCCCGCTGGCCGGGGKGCGGGTGGTCGAGCTGGCGGGCATCGGGCCCGGCCCGTTCGCCGCCATGCTCCTGGCCGACCTGGGCGCCGACGTCGTGCGCGTGGACCGTCCCGGGGGCCCGGGCCTGGGGATCGACCCCGCCCACGACGTCACCAACCGCAACAAGCGCTCGGTGGTCGTCGACCTCAAGGCACCCGACGGCGCGGAGCGGGTCCTCGGCCTCGCCGAACGCGCCGACGTCCTCGTCGAGGGCTACCGGCCCGGCGTCGCCGAGCGCCTGGGCGTCGGGCCCGCCGACTGTCACGCCCGCAACCCGCGGCTGGTCTACGGCCGTATGACCGGCTGGGGCCAGGACGGGCCGCTCGCCCGGCGGGCCGGCCACGACATCGCGTACATCGCGCTGACCGGCACCCTCGGCATGATCGGCGCCCCGGACGCGCCCCCGGCCGTCCCCGCCAACCTCCTCGGGGACTACGCGGGCGGCTCGCTCTACCTCGTCGTCGGCGTCCTCGCCGCCCTCCACCACGCGCGCGCGAGCGGCGCCGGACAGGTCGTGGACGCGGCGATCGTGGACGGCACCGCCCACCTCTCCTCGATGCTCCACGGCATGCTGGCCGCCGGCAGCTGGCAGGACCGGCGCGGCGCCAACCTCCTGGACGGCGGCTGCCCCTACTACGGCACCTACGAGACGGCCGACGGCCGGCACATGGCGGTCGGCGCGCTGGAGGAGCGGTTCTACGACGAGTTCACCGGCCTCCTGGGCCTGGGGGAGTACGCCTCGGCGCGCCGGGACCTCTCCCGCTGGGGCGAGCTGCGCGAGGCGGTCGCGGCCCGCTTCAGGACCCGTACGCGCGACGAGGCGTACTCCCCCAGGCCCAGGAGGCCGGTGAACTCGTCGTAGAACCGCTCCTCCAGCGCGCCGACCGCCATGTGCCGGCCGTCGGCCGTCTCGTAGGTGCCGTAGTAGGGGCAGCCGCCGTCCAGGAGGTTGGCGCCGCGCCGGTCCTGCCAGCTGCCGGCGGCCAGCATGC
>NZ_VDFC01000033.1:69246-74769 GCF_008369065.1 Streptomyces apricus
CTTCTCCGCCACCCCCACCGGCGTCCGCGGCGGACCGGCCCGGCCGGGCGGCGACACCGCGCAGGTGGCCCGCGACTGGGACGTACCGGACCTCCTGAAAGACGCCCCCGGACCGGAGGGCACCCCCGAGCCGAAGGGCACCACCGAGCCGAAGGGCACCACCGAATGAAGCGGCAGATCTTCACGCCCGAGCACGAGGCGTTCCGCGAGACCGTCCGCACCTTCCTCGCCAAGGAGGTGCTGCCCCACCACGAGCAGTGGGAGAAGGACGGCATCGTCTCGCGCGAGGCCTGGCTCGCGGCCGGCCGGCAGGGCCTGCTCGGCCTCGCCGTCCCCGAGGAGTACGGGGGCGGCGGCAACGCCGACTTCCGCTACAGCGCCGTCCTCGCCGAGGAGTTCACCCGGGCCGGCGCCTCCGGGCTCGCGCTCGGACTGCACAACGACATCATCGGGCCCTACCTGACGGGCCTGGGCACCGAGGAGCAGAAGCGGCGCTGGCTGCCCGGCTTCTGCGACGGCTCCCTGATCACCGCCATCGCCATGACCGAACCCGGCGCCGGCTCCGACCTCCAGGGCATCCGGACGCACGCCGAGGACCGGGGCGACCACTGGCTGCTCAACGGCTCCAAGACCTTCATCTCCAACGGCATCCTGGCCGACCTCGTGGTCGTCGTCGCCCGGACCACGCCCGAGGGCGGCGCCAAGGGGCTCTCCCTGCTGGTCGTCGAGCGCGGCGCGGCGGGCTTCGAGCGCGGCCGCAACCTCGACAAGATCGGCCAGAAGGCGCAGGACACCGCCGAGCTGTTCTTCACCGACGTCCGGGTGCCCAAGGAGAACCTGCTCGGCGAGCTGAACGGCGCCTTCCTGCACCTGATGACCAACCTGGCGCAGGAGCGCATGGGCATCGCGGTCGCCGGGATCGCCGCCGCCGAGCACCTGCTGGAGATCACCACCGAGTACGTCAAGGAGCGCGAGGCGTTCGGACGGCCGCTCGCCAAGCTCCAGCACATCCGCTTCGAGATAGCCGAGATGGCGACCGAGTGCGCCGTCACCCGCACCTTCCTCGACCGGTGCATCGCCGACCACGCCGCCGGCGAACTGGACGCGGTGCACGCCTCGATGGCCAAGTGGTGGGCCACCGAACTCCAGAAGCGCGTCGCGGACCGCTGCCTGCAACTGCACGGCGGCTACGGCTACATGGCGGAGTACCGCGTCGCCAAGGCCTTCACCGACGGCCGCATCCAGACCATCTACGGCGGGACCACCGAGATCATGAAGGAGATCATCGGCCGTTCCCTGCTCGGCTGACCGCCCCGTTCCCGGGCTCCACCGGGCTCCTCCCGAAAGGCTCACGAGTGACCACCGAAGCGTACGTGTACGACGCGATCCGCACCCCGCGCGGCCGCGGCAAGGCGAACGGCGCCCTGCACGGCACCAAGCCCGTCGACCTGGTCGTCGGCCTCATCCACGAGATCCGGGCGCGCTTCCCGGGGCTCGACCCCGCCGCCGTCGACGACATCGTGCTCGGCGTCGTCGGGCCGGTCGGCGACCAGGGCTCCGACATCGCCCGCATCGCGGCCATCGCCGCCGGGCTCCCCGACACCGTGGCCGGCGTCCAGGAGAACCGCTTCTGCGCCTCGGGCCTGGAAGCCGTCAACCTGGCCGCCATGAAGGTCCGCTCGGGCTGGGAGGACCTCGTCCTCGCGGGCGGCGTCGAGTCGATGTCCCGCGTCCCGATGGCCTCGGACGGCGGCGCCTGGTTCGCCGACCCGATGACCAACCTCGCCACCGACTTCGTCCCGCAGGGCATCGGCGCCGACCTCATCGCCACCGTCGAGGGCTTCTCCCGCCGCGACGTGGACGAGTACGCGGCGCTCTCGCAGGAGCGCGCCGCCGCGGCGCAGAAGGACGGCCGCTTCGCGAGGTCGCTCGTCCCGGTGCGCGACCGCAACGGATTCGTCGTCCTCGACCACGACGAGCACCCGCGCCCCGGCACCACGGCCGACTCCCTGGCCAAGCTCAAGCCGTCCTTCGCGGACATCGGCGACCTGGGCGGCTTCGACGCCGTCGCGCTGCAGAAGTACCACTGGGTGGAGAAGATCGACCACGTCCACCACGCCGGCAACTCCTCCGGGATCGTCGACGGCGCGGCCCTCGTCGCCGTCGGCACCAAGGAGGTCGGCGAGCGGTACGGGCTCACGCCGCGCGCGCGGATCGTCTCCGCGGCCGTCTCCGGCTCCGAGCCCACCATCATGCTGACCGGGCCCGCGCCCGCCACCCGCAAGGCGCTCGCCAAGGCCGGGCTGACCATCGACGACATCGACCTCGTCGAGATCAACGAGGCCTTCGCCGCGGTCGTCCTGCGCTTCGCCCGGGACATGGGCCTGTCCCTCGACAAGGTCAACGTCAACGGCGGCGCCATCGCCCTCGGTCACCCGCTCGGCGCGACCGGCGCGATGATCCTCGGCACGCTCGTCGACGAACTGGAGCGCCAGGACAAGCGGTTCGGCCTCGCCACGCTGTGCGTGGGCGGCGGCATGGGCATCGCGACGATCGTCGAGCGCCTGTAACCCCCGGTGGAACACCGGACTTCTGTGGACCCCCGGACTTCGACGGAGAAGAACCCCATGACCGAGAGCACCACCATCCACTGGGAACAGGACGAGACCGGCGTCGTCACCCTGGTCCTCGACGACCCCGGACAGTCCGCGAACACCATGAACCAGGCGTTCAGGCGTTCGCTCACCGAGGTCGCCGACCGGCTGGAGGCGGCCGTCGCCGAGGACCCCGCGTCCGTGCGCGGCGTCATCCTCACCTCCGCCAAGAAGACCTTCTTCGCGGGCGGCGACCTGCGCGACCTCATCAGGGTCACACCGGAGACGGCCGAGCAGCTCTTCGAGGGCGGCCTCGCGATCAAGCGCGACCTGCGCCGCATCGAGACCCTCGGCAAGCCCGTCGTCGCCGCCCTGAACGGCGCGGCCCTCGGCGGCGGCTACGAGCTCGCGCTGGCCTGTCACCACCGGATCGCCCTCGACGCGCCCGGCTCCAGGATCGGCTGCCCCGAGGTCACCCTCGGCCTGCTGCCCGGAGGCGGCGGCGTGGTCAGGACCGTACGCCTGCTCGGCATCGCCGACGCACTCCTCAAGGTGCTGCTCCAGGGCACCCAGTACACCCCGCGGCGCGCCCTGGAGAACGGCCTCGTCCACGAAGTCGCCGCCACCCGCGAGGAGATGCTCGCCAAGGCCCGCGCCTTCATCGACGCCAACCCCGAGTCGAGCCAGCCCTGGGACAGGCCCGGGTACCGCATCCCCGGCGGCACCCCCTCCAGCCCGAGGTTCGCCGCGAACCTGCCCGCCTTCCCGGCCAACCTGCGCAAGCAGACGGGCGGCGCGCCCTACCCGGCGCCGCGCAACATCCTCGCGGCGGCCGTGGAGGGCTCCCAGGTCGACTTCGAGACCGCGCAGGTCATCGAGGCGCGCTACTTCGTGGAGCTGGCCGCGGGCCAGACCGCCAAGAACATGATCCAGGCCTTCTTCTTCGACCTCCAGGCCGTCAACTCCGGCGCCAACCGCCCCCAGGGCGTCGAGCCCCGCCAGGTCCGCAGGGTCGCCGTCCTCGGCGCCGGGATGATGGGCGCCGGCATCGCGTACTCCTGCGCCCGCGCCGGTATCGACGTCGTCCTCAAGGACGTGTCCGCCGAGGCCGCCGCCAAGGGCAAGGGCTACTCCGAGAAGCTCTGCGCCAAGGCCGTCTCCCGCGGCCGCACCAGCCGGGAGAAGGCCGACGCGCTCCTTGCCCGCATCACGCCCACCGCCGACCCGAACGACCTCGCGGGCTGCGACGCCGTCATCGAGGCCGTCTTCGAGGACCCGGCGCTCAAGCACAAGGTGTTCCAGGAGATCCAGCACGTCGTCGAACCGGACGCCCTGCTCTGCTCCAACACCTCGACCCTGCCGATCACCGCGCTCGCCGAGGGCGTCGAACGGCAGGCCGACTTCGTCGGGCTGCACTTCTTCTCGCCCGTCGACAAGATGCCGCTCGTCGAGATCATCAAGGGCGAGCGGACCGGCGACGAGGCCCTGGCGCGCGCCTTCGACCTCGTACGGCAGATCAACAAGACCCCGATCGTCGTCAACGACTCGCGCGGCTTCTTCACCTCCCGCGTCATCGGGCACTTCCTGAACGAGGGCGTCGCGATGGTCGGCGAGGGCATCGAGCCCGCCTCCGTCGAGCAGGCCGCCGCCCAGGCCGGCTACCCGGCCAAGGTGCTCTCCCTGATGGACGAGCTGACCCTCACGCTGCCCCGGAAGATCCGCGCCGAGTCGAAGCGGGCCGTCGAGGAGGCGGGCGGCACCTGGACGACCCACCCCGCCGAGGCGGTCGTCGACCGCATGGTCGACGAGTTCGGCCGCACCGGGCGCAGCGGCGGCGCGGGCTTCTACGCGTACGGGGAGGACGGCCGGCGCGCCGGACTGTGGCCCGGGCTGCGGGAGCACTTCACCCGGCCGGGCACGGAGATCCCCTTCCGGGACATGCAGGAACGCATGCTGTTCGCGGAGGCGCTGGACACCGTCCGGCTCCTGGAGGAGGGCGTCCTGACGTCGGTCGCCGACGCCAACATCGGGTCGATCCTCGGCATCGGCTTCCCCGGCTGGACGGGCGGGGTCCTGCAGTACATCAACGGGTACGCGGACGGTGGCGGGCCCGCCGCGTTCGTGGCCCGGGCGCGGGAGCTGGCCGAGCGCTACGGGGAGCGGTTCGCGCCGCCGGCGCTGCTGGTGGAGAAGGCGGAGCGGGGTGAGAGGTTCACCGACGGCTGATCCCGTCGGTGACCCTCGGATCCGGCTGCGGCGCCGTCGTGGCCGAGCGCGCAGTTCCCCGCGCCCCCAGGTAACCAGGGGCGGCGCAGCCGGATGTGGCGGGCGGTGTACCACTCAGTGGTACGCCGGGCTTGTCGGGCAGGGGGCGGTCCCGGACGCTGGGCGGTGTCCGGGAACCGTCCCCACGAGGAGCCGAAGATGGGCCGCCGCCCCGCCTCCGCCCTGCTCGACATCCTGCGCGGCGAGGGCGTGGACCGCGTCTTCGGCAACCCCGGCACCACCGAACTGCCGTTCCTGGCCGCCCTCGCTGACGACGGGGAGGCCCCCGAGTACGTCCTCGGCGTCCACGAGGGCGCCGTCGTCTCGATGGCCGACGGGTACGCCCGCGCCACCGGCCGCCCCGCCTTCGTCAGCCTGCACATCGCGGCCGGCCTCGCCAACGGGCTCATCGGCCTTCTCAATGCCCGCCGCTCCCGCACCCCCCTGGTGGTGACGGCCGGCCAGCAGGACCGCCGCCACCTCCAGCAGGACCCGATGCTCAGCGGCGACCTCGTCGCGCTCGCCGCCCCCGCCGTGAAGGCCGCGTACGACGTCCAGCACGCCCGCGACCTGCCGCTCGCGCTGCGCCGCGCCTTCGCGCTCGCCGTCCGGCCGCCCGCGGGTCCCGTCTTCCTGTCCGTGCCCATGGACCTGCTGGCGGAGG
>NZ_VDFC01000033.1:74869-88902 GCF_008369065.1 Streptomyces apricus
CCCGCACACCACCGCCAGCGCGTCGAGGTGGCCCGCCCCCTGCAGGCCCGCGACGCCCACCACCTCACCCGCGCGCACGGCGAACGTGACGTCCGTCAGCCGGCCCGGGACGCACACCCCGGCCAGCACGACCGGCGGCGGTCCCTGGACCGGCGTGCGTCCACGGCGTACCGGAGGCGGTGGCGCGGCGCCCAGCATCGCCCTCACCAGGTCCGGTACGCCGACCTCCGCGCCCCGCACACCGGCCAGGGTGACCCGTCCGTCGCGCAGGACGGTCACGCGCTGGGCGAGACGCGTCACCTCCCGCAGGAAGTGGGTGACGTACAGGACCGCGATGCCCCGTCCGGTGAGGGTGCGCAGGACCCGTTCGAGGCGGTCCACGGCGGCGGCCGGCAGCGCGGACGTGGGCTCGTCGAGGACCAGTACGCGCGGCCGGCGCAGCAGGGCCCGCGCGATCTCCGTCAACTGCTGGTCGGCGAGAGGGAGTTCGCCGACGGGGGTGCCGGTGTCGACGTCGAGCCCCAGCTCGGCGAGGACCGGCCGGGCCGCCCGGTCCGTCGCACCGCGGTCGAGCAGCCCGAAACGGCGCGGCGGGTGCCGGGGGAACAGGTTCTCCCGGACCGACAGGTCGGGGAACAGGCTCAGCTCCTGCGACACGACGGCGATCCCGCCCGCCCGCGCCCGCTCGGCCAGCCGTACCGTTCCGCCGTCCGGCGCCAGGGACCCCGACAGGATGCGCACGAGGGTCGACTTGCCGGCCCCGTTCTCCCCGACCAGCGCGTGCACCTCGCCGCCGCGCAGCCGGATGTCCACCCCGTCCAGGGCCCGCACCCCGCCGTACGACTTGACCAGGTCCCATGCGCTCAGCAGGTCGTCGCCGTCCATGTCAGCGGGCGTCCTTCAGGGGCTTGAGCTGTGCCTCCTGGTCGCCGAGCAGCTCGTCGATCACGGGTTCGTACCACCGGTACGCGGCCGCCGGCGACTTCTGCCGGGCGATCACCTCGTCGATGTTCGAGGAGTCCACGACACCGCCGGGGGAGAGGAACCAGCCGTCGGGCAGCTTCCCGTCGTTCTCACGCACCGACTCGATCAGCATCGCCGTGGACAGGTAGCCCTTGAGGAAGTGCTGCGGGTCGACGGTGACGAAGTTCGAGCCGTCCTTCACCGCGTCGAGCGTCTTGGGGTCGACGTCGAAGCCGGCCGTCAGCCACTTCCCGCCCTTCTCCTTCTTGATCTTCGCGAGGTTGTAGCTGTCCGCGTCCCCGACGCCGAGGAAGGCGAGGGCCTGCGGGTGCGCGGCGACCTGCGAGGCCCAGGAGCTGTGGTTCTGACCGGGATCGCTGTACGTCTGGAAGGGTCCCAGCACCTTCACGCCCGGCGCCTCCTTCGCGAAGGTGTCGGCGATGCCCGCGGCGCGGTTGTCGAGCACCGGCGTCCCGGGGTTGGGCACCCCGACGACGACCTCCCCCCGCGGGTCGTCGCCCAGCCGCTCCAGCGCCTCCTTCGCCATCAGCTCGCCGAGCGCGTAGTTGTCGTTGCCCACGTAGAAGGTGACCTTGCTGCCGTCGGTCGGCGCGGTGTCCAGGGCCACGACCGGTATCCCCTTGTCCACGGCGCGGGCGGCGGGCCGGGTGAAGATCGGCGGGTCCAGGTTCTCCAGGACGACGCCGTCCTTCGCGCGCGCGGTGAGATTCTGGAAGAGCTGGACCTCGGCGGGGCCGTCCGTGTTGGGCGGTCCGACGGCCTTGAAGTCCACCTTCCCCGCCCGGTCGGCGGCGCTCTCCGCGCCGAGCACCATCTCGTGCGCGAAGTTGAGGCTGATGTTGGCCACCGCGATGCCCATGTCGAGCCGCCGGCCGCTCCCGCCGCTTCCGTCGCCGGAGCCGCCGTCACCGCTGCCGCAGCCGGTGGCGCAGAGGAGGACCAGCGCGCCGAGGGCGCCGGACAGGGTACGGGATCGGGGGTGCATCACGGCCTCCAGGGTGCGGGGACGTCACGGCCGGCGGCGTCCCCGGCGGCGCAGGGCGCTGTCCGCCGCGACCGCGACGAGGATCACCCCACCGGTGGCGAACGACGTCCAGTTGATGGGCACTTCGAAGAACACGAGGCCGGAGGCGACGACGGCCAGGATCATCGCGCCGGCCACCGCCCCGACGACCGAGCCGCGCCCGCCCGCCAGCGGGGTGCCGCCGATGATGCAGGCGGCGATGGCCTGCAGCTCGTAGCCCTGGCCGAGGGTGGGGTCCCCGGCGCCGTAGTAGGCGAGCGCGAGGACCGCCGCGCACGCCGTGGTGAGACCGGACAGCGCGAGGGCCTGCACGCGCGTGCGCACGACGGGGATGCCGCTGAACACCGCGGCGTCCGGATTGGACCCGACCGCCCGCACCCGCGCCCCGAACCGGGTGCGGGCGAGCACCACCGTGAGCCCGGCCGCCACCGCGAGCAGCACCCACAGCGCGAACGGCACCCCGCCCGCGTCGCCGCCGGCGAGGGTGAAGAACGAGTCGTCCAGCGGCAGGTCGGTGATCTGCTTCCCGTCGGCGAGCGCGAGCCCGACGCCCCGGAACAGCAGCAGGGTGCCCAGTGTGACGATGAACGACGGCAGCGCCAGCACGGTGGTGACCAGGGCGTTGAACACGCCCAGCGCGATCCCGGTGAGCAGCACCACCGGCACCGCCGACCAGGGCGGCGCGCCCTCCCGGATCAGCAGCGCGCCGACGACCAGGCACATCGCGTAGCTGCCGCCGACCGACAGGTCGACCTCGCGCATGGCCAGCGCGAAGACCATGCCGCAGGCCATCAGCGAGATGTAGACGGAGTTGTGCGCGGTGGTGAGCAGGTTGTCGCCGTCGAGGAAGTCCGGGTACGGGACGCCGATGCCGGCGACGAGGAGTGCGAGGACGAACAGGACACCGAGCTCGTCGGGCAGCCACCGCGGTGCGGGACGGCCCGCCCAGGACCGGCCCGTCCGCGGCCGGTTCGCCCCCGGCCGGCGCGCTCCCGGCCGGCGCGGGGGCAGCCCGAACCGCCGTCCGCCTCCGCCCTGTGCGCGGGCGTGCCCGGCGTCGTCCACGGCACGGTCGGTCTCGGTCATCGGGCACGGCTCCCGGACGGGCTGGCGGCCGGAGGGCTCCGGCCGGGCTCCCGCAGCGTCGGCCCGCCGGACGCGGGCGGCAACACGGCCGTTCCGACAAATGGAACAGGCCCCGGTCCGCAGGGCGTTCCGGAGACCGGAAACGCCCCCTTGCCGCCCGTCCGCCCCTTGCGCACACTCTCACCGCATGGAGACGCGTACCGCCCTGGTGACCGGCGCGGCACAGGGCCTCGGGCAGGAGTTCGCCGTCGCGCTCGCGGCCCGCGGGTACCGGGTGGCGGGACTCGACCTCGTTCCGCAGAGCAGGACGGCCGACCGCATCCTGGACTACGTGGAACTGGTCGCCGACGTCACGGACGAGGCGCAGATCCGCGGGGCGCTGGAGCAGGTGATCGACCGGTTCGGCACCCTGCACGTCCTGGTCAACAATGCGGGTGTCTACCCCTCCCTCCCCTTCGAGGACACCTCGCCCGAGGAGTGGCGGCGGGTCATGCGCGTCAACCTGGAGGCGCCGTTCCTGATGGCCCGCGCGGTGCTGCCGCACCTGAAGGCGGCGGGCTGGGGCCGGATCGTGAACATCGCCTCGGCCGCCGTCCTGACGGCCCCGCCCACGATGGTGGCGTACACCGCCTCGAAGGCCGGGCTGATCGGCTTCACCCGGGCGCTCGCCTCGGCGCTCGGCCCGTACGGCATCACCGTCAACGCGATCGCGCCGAGCATGGTCCGCACGGAGACCGCCGAGCGCACGGTCGGTGCCGGCGGCGGCTTCGAGCACGTCCGCGCGCGGCAGGCCGTGCCCAGGACGCAGGAGCCGCCCGACCTGGTCTCGACCCTGCTGTACGTGGTCGACGAGGGCAGCGGCTTCCTGACCGGCCAGACCCTCAACGTGGCGGGCGGCTCGGCCTACCTGTGAGGCACCCCGTACCGCTCAGGGGCCGGTGAGCCACTCCCGCAGCTCCTCGTTCAGCGAGCGCTGGAAGGTCGTCAGCAGGGCCTGCACCACGAGCGGCTGCATGTGGGCCGACAGGTCCTTCACGGCCTCGACCGACTCGTGCCCGGAGACCTCGGCGCGGAACAGCAGGGAGAGTTCGCGGGCCGCCGCGCGGGTGTGCTTCACCATGACCGTGCGCGCGGCGAGGATCGACTCGTGCGCGATCGGCACGTCGAGCAGCCGGATGCCGAGCCGCAGCAGTCCCAGGTCCACGCGGTACGCGTCCGGTCCGGCCGCCTCCCGCAGGACCCCCATCGCGGCGAGCCGGTCCAGGTCCTCCGCGCCGAGCGGCCGCCCCGCCCGGCGCTCCAGCTCGGCCCGGTCCAGCTCCTCGGCGGCGTCCGGTGCCCAGGAGGCGACCACCGCCCGGTGGATGGCCAGGTCCTGGGCGCTGAGCCCGTCCGGCAGCTGCTGCAGGTAGCGCTCGATCCCGGCCAGCGTCATCCCCTGCTGCTGCAGTTCCTCGATGAGCGCGAGCCGCGCCAGGTGGTCCTGGCCGTAGTGCCCGACCCGGCGCGGTCCGATGACGGGCGGCGGCAACAGACCCTTGGTGCTGTAGAACCGGACCGTCCGCACGGTCACCCCCGCCCGCGCGGCCAGCTCGTCGACGGTGAGCGTCGCCCCCTCGATGTCCGTCGCCATACCCGCTCCTCCGTACCGGCCCCACCACCTGCTGCGGTGAAACAGTATTGCTGTCTCACCCGACTTGTGAAAGATCCCCGGACGCGCCCGGCCAGGGCCCCGGCGGGGCCCTTCAGGGGCGCGGGGCTGTGTCGATCTGCGGCTCCGCCGCGTGGGCGCGACCAGCCCCACACAACCCGCACGGACAACGCACCGGCACCAGCCCACCCCGATGGGCCCTCTTTTGCACAGGAGTTGACCGGAGTACCTTCCGCGCATGCGGACACCTGCGCGCCACCTGCGCCCCTTCACCTGGAGATCGCTCGCGACGGCGGCCACCGCCGTCCTCATGGCCACGCTCCTCACCCCGGCCGTCGCCCACAGCGCTCCGCGGGAGAGCACCCCGGTCTACTCCTACGACACCGCGATCCGCGAGTCCGTCTGGGTGGACACCGGCCTCGACGGAGACGCCGACGGGAGGAACGACCGCGTCGCCGTCGACATCGTGCGCCCGCGCGAACCCGCCCAGCAGGGCCGCAAAGTTCCCGTGATCATGGACGCCAGCCCCTACTACTCCTGCTGCGGCCGCGGCAACGAGAGCCAGCGCAAGACGTACGACGCCGACGGCGACGTCGTCCAGATGCCGCTGTACTACGACAACTACTTCGTGCCGCGCGGCTACGCCTTCGTGGCCGTCGACCTCGCCGGCACCAACCGCTCCGACGGCTGCGTGGACGTGGGCGGCCGCTCCGACGTGCAGTCCGCCAAGGCCGTCGTCGACTGGCTCAACGGCCGCGGCAAGGGCTACACCTCCCGCACCGGGGACACCAGGGCCGGGGCCGGCTGGACCAACGGCAGGACCGGCATGATCGGCAAGAGCTACGACGGCACCATCGCCAACGGCGTCGCCGCCACCGGCGTGGAGGGCCTGGAGACGATCGTCCCGATAGCGGCCATCTCCTCCTGGTACGACTACTACTTCGCCCAGGGCGCCCCCCTCTACGACTCCGGCCCGGAGTGGCTGTCCGACTACGTCGAGAGCCCCGAGGCCCGCGCCAGGTGCGCCGCCGTCCAGCAGAAGATCGTCGACGGCGCCCCGCGCACCGGAGACTGGACGACGTTCTGGACCGAGCGCGACTACGTGAAGGACGTCCGCAAGGTCGACGCCAGCGTGTTCGTCATCCACGGCATGCAGGACCTCAACGTCCGCCCGAAGCACTTCGGCCAGTGGTGGGACGGCCTCGCGAAGAACGGCGTCGACCGCAAGATCTGGCTCTCCCAGACCGGCCACGTCGACCCCTTCGACTTCCGCCGCGCCGCCTGGGCCGACACGCTGCACCGCTGGTTCGACCACGAACTCCTCGGCTACGACAACGGCGTCGACGACGAGCCGATGGCCGACATCGAGCGCGCCCCCGACCGCTGGGTCACCTCCGACGTCTGGCCGCCGCGCGCCACGGACACCGTGACCCTGCGCCCGGCCAAGGGCGGGCAGGCGGGCGTCGGCACCCTCGGACTGCGTACCGGGAAGGGCACCGAGACCTTCACCGACGACCCGGGCCAGGACGAGAGCGACTGGGCGGCCGAGATCGACCGGTCCACGTCCGCGAAGGCCGGCTTCACCACCGGGCCGCTCACCCGTGACGTCCGCCTCTCCGGCTCCTCCAAGGTCACCGTCACCGCCACGCCCACCACGACAAGCGCCCATCTGTCCGCGGTCCTCGTCGACCTCGGCCCCGACACGATCCGTGACTACTCCGCCGCGGGCGAGGGCATCACGACGCTCACCGAGCGCACCTGCTGGGGACCGAGCACCACCGGTGACAGCTCCTGCTTCCGGGAGACCGCGGCCCGCACCACGGACGTCGAGCACACCGTGTTCAGCCGCGGCTGGGCCGACCTCGGCGACCACTCCTCCGCGACGAAGGGCGAGCCGCTCACCCCGGGCAGGCGCTACACGATCACCCTCGACCTGCATGCGAGCGACCACGTCGTCCCCAAGGGCCACCGGCTCGCGCTGATCGTCGCGGGCACCGACCAGGGCCTCATCGACCCGCCGTCGACCAGCCCGACGCTCACGCTCGACCTGTCCCGCACGTCGGCCCGCGTGCCGCTCGTGGGAGGCACCGCCGCCTTCGCCCGCGCCGCCTCGGGGTCCTCGTACGCCGTACCCGGCGCGCTCCTCGACGGCGTCGACGCGCCCCGCACCACCCACCGCGTCCCCGGAGGGGGCAGCCGATGACGCGACGGACGGCACGACCGGTGGCGCGGGCGGCGGCCGCGGGGCGTACCGCGGCCCTCGCCCTGACGGCGGCGGTGCTCGCCGCCCCTCTCCTGACCGCGCCCGCCCAGGCGGCCGAACGGCCGCCCCGCACCGGGTTCGAGGAGAGCGGCGGAGCCCGCTGGACGAGTCAGCCGGAGGAGCAGGCCTTCCTCGCCGCGGTCGACCGGGCGGGCGACCGAGTGTCGCTCACCCGGATCGGCACCACGAAGCAGGACCGCCCCCTCCAGCTCGTACGGGTCGGCAACCCGCGCGCGGCCACCACCGTGCTGCTCGTCTGCAGCCAGCACGGTGACGAACCGTCGGGCCGGGAGGCCTGCCTCACCACCGTCCGCGACCTCGCCTTCGCGAAGGACGCGGGCACCCGGCGCTTCCTGGACCGCACCTCGCTGCTCGTCGTGCCCACCGCCAACCCGGACGGCCGGGCCGCCGACACCCGCGGCAACAGCGACGGCGTCGACATCAACCGCGACCACCTCGCGCTGCGGACGGCGGAGGCCCGCGCCCTGGCCGCCGTCGTCCGCGACCGCAGGCCCGACGTGGTCTACGACCTGCACGAGTACGGGGCCACACCCCCGTACTACGACAAGGACCTCTTCGACCTCTGGCCGCGCAACCTCAACACCCACCCGGCCGTGCACGACGAGGCACGGACCCTGTCCCGGGCGTACGTGCGGCCCGCCGCCGGGGCGGCCGGCTTCTCGACCGGCACGTACGGCATCTGGACCGACCCGGTGACCGGCGAACCGATCCAGCAGGTGGCGGGCGACGGACAGGAGCGGATCCTGCGCAACATGACCGGCGTCAAGCACGGCGTGGGGCTGCTCATAGAGAGCCGCGTCGACCCCCTGACGGACGCCGAGAAGGCCGACGCGGCCCTCAACAACCGCCGCCGGGTCCGCTCCCAACTGGCGGCTCTGACGGGCCTGTTCGACTTCGCGGACGAGCGGCGCGGCCGGCTCGGGGCGGCCACGTCGGCGGCCCGGTCGGCCGGCTACCGGGACACCGGACCGGTCTACACGGGAGGCGCCGACAACGACCCGGCCGAACCGTCCGAGACCCTCGCCGACCCGCCCTGCGCCTACCGGCTGACGGCGGACCAGTACGCGGACGTCGGGGACGAACTGGCCCTGCACGGCGTCGCGGCGCGACGGGACCCGGCCGCCGGCGGCGCCGTCGTACCGCTGCGCCAGTCCCTGCGCGCCCTCGTCCCGCTGCTGCTCGACGAGCGGGCCCCGTACCACCTGACGGTCGGGGAGCCCGACACCCGCTGCTGAGGCGGTCGGAATCGGCGGCACCTGTGGTAGGTCCTAGGCACATCATCAGGAATGTGTGACCAGCCGTTTTCAGGGAAGGTGCCGCCGATGACCGAAGATCTGAAAGACAGAGGAGGCCGGGGCGATCCGGCGAACACGCCCGACGGCTCGGCGCGCCCCCGGACGGACCGCGTGGTGTTCGGCGTCACCGCCGCGCTCACCGTGGCGTTCGTGATCTGGGGATCGGTGGCCACCGACTCCCTGGAGGACGCCTCCTCGACCATGCTCAACGGGCTGATCCACAACGGCGGCTGGGCGTTCATGCTCGCCGCCTCGGGCTTCGTGGTGTTCGCCCTGTGGCTCGCGATCAGCCGCTACGGAAGGATCCACCTGGGCGCGGAGGGCGAGGAGCCCGAGTTCCGCACCGTCTCCTGGGTGGCGATGATGTTCAGCGCCGGCATGGGCATCGGCCTCATGTTCTACGGCGTCAGCGAACCGCTCTCGCACTACTCGACGCCCCCGCCGGGCACCGCGCCCGCCGACTCCGCGGAACGCATGGAGACGGCGATGGCCACCACCCTCTTCCACTGGACGCTGCACCCCTGGGCGATCTACGCGGTGGTCGGCCTCGCCATCGCCTACAGCGCCTACCGCAAGCGCCGGCGCCAGACCATCAGCGCGGTCTTCACCCCGCTCATCGGGGAGAAGCACGCGAACGGCTCGGCGGGCCGGGCGATCGACATCCTCGCCATCATCGCCACGATCTTCGGATCGGCGGCCTCGCTGGGGCTCGGCGCCCTGCAGATCGGCTCCGGCTTCACGGAGCTGGACTGGCTGGACAAGGTGAGCAACGGCCTGCTCGTCGCCATCATCGCCGTGCTGACCGTGGCGTTCGTCGCCTCGGCGGTCTCCGGCGTGGAGAAGGGCATCCAGTGGCTGTCCAACATCAACATGGTGCTCGCCCTGGCGCTCGCGCTGTTCGTGTTCGTCGCGGGCCCCACGATCATCGTCCTGGACCTGCTGCCCACCTCGATCTTCTCCTACCTCGGTGACCTGACGCAGCTCGCCGGCCGCACCGAGGCCAGCGGCGGCAAGGGCGTCGCCGACTGGCTGGGCAGCTGGACCGTCTTCTACTGGGCGTGGTGGATCTCCTGGACGCCCTTCGTCGGCATGTTCATCGCCCGCATCAGCCGCGGCCGCACCATCCGGCAGTTCATCGGCGGCGTCATCCTCGTGCCCAGCATGGTCAGCCTCGTCTGGTTCGCGATCTTCGGCGGTTCGGCGATGAAGCTGAAGGAGGGCGGCGCGCTGGCCGGCGAGTCGACCCCCGAGGGCCAGCTCTTCGGAGTCCTGCAGGAGTTCCCCATCGCGACGGTCACCAGCCTGCTCGTGATGATCCTCGTCGGCATCTTCTTCGTCTCCGGCGCCGACGCCGCGTCCATCGTGATGGGCACGCTCTCGCAGCGGGGCGCCCTCGAACCCGGCCGGTTCGTGGTGATCTTCTGGGGCGTGGTGACCGGAGCGGTCGCCGCCATCATGCTGCTCGTCGGCACGGAGGGCGACGCGCTCACCGGTCTGCAGAACCTCACCATCCTGGCCGCCGCGCCCTTCGTCCTGGTGATGATCGGCATGTGCGTCGCCCTCATGCGCGACCTGCGCCGTGACCCGGTCATCGTCCGCAACGAGATGGGTTCGGAGGCCGTGGAACTGGCGGTCATCGAGGGCCACAAGAAGTACGACGGCGACTTCGAGATCCGGGTCGGCCCCGGCCCCGGCACGGAAACGAACGGCGACCCCCTGGGCCACGACCACAAGTAACCCCACAACAGACAACAGGGGCGCCTCCGTCAGACAGGGGGCGCCCTTTGTCTTCGGTTTTCAGGGGCGCGGGGAACTGCGCGCCCAGCCACGACGCACCCGCACCCGACGCGCAACCCCCGGGGCGCCCCCGGAAGCCGGCCGCAGGCCGCTACCGGGGAACGAGCCCCAGAACAACCTCCGCACACCCCCAGGCCACGGTCACCCCGGCCCCGCCATGCCCATAGTTGTGCACGGCCGCAACCCCACCCGGTGCCCAAGAACCCGCGCCCCCGCGACCTCCGGCCGCAACGCCGCACACCGCGCCACGATGTCCGCCGCCACCGCGGGATCCGGCTCCAGCGACCACGCGTCCGCCTCGGTGGYGCCACCCAGCACCAGCCCCCCGGGCTGCGGAAAGAGATACGTCGTGGTCCCGGCCTCCGCGTCCTCCGACACCAGCCACGTCCGCACCCCCGGGTTCTCCACGACCACCAACTGCCCCCGCACGGGCCGCACCCCGGTGTCCCCGAGAAGCTCCCGCGCCCCGATCCCCGTGCAGTTGACGACGGTCCCCGCCCGCGCCCGGGCCTCGCCGAGATCCGTCACGGTGCGCTCCTCGACCACTCCGCCCGCCCGCAGGAACCGCGCCCGCAGCCACCCCAGGTGCACCGGCATGTCGATCAGCGGCAGCCGCGCCCACAGCCCCGGACCCGCGTACTCGTCCGCCGTGGACGCCCGCAGCCCCGGCAGCCTGGCGGTGGCCCACGGCGCGTGCTCGTCCATCAGCGTCCCGCCCATGACGCCCTCGACCATGCGTACGCCCGTCTCGTCGGGCCGCGCCGCCAGCTCCTCGTAGACGGACAGGGAGCGCAGCGCCCACGTCCGCGCGAGATCCTGCGGCTCGATGGCGTACGGCCACCACAGCGCACCCGCGACGGCCGAGGTGGTCCGCTCGGCGGGCTCCCGCGTCCAGATCCGCACGCGCCTGCCGCTCTCGGCGAGCACCACGGCCGTCGTGAGGCCTATGACCCCGCTGCCGACCACGATCACGTCACCGCTTCGATCTTCCGTCACGCGGGGACGTTAGCGGAATATGTCATGCCGTGCTCGGAGTCCGCCCGATCCGGGAATACTCACAGCATGTCTGCCGAGTACACGACCTTCGGCCTGGCACCGGCGATGCGCGCCGGTGGAGTACTGGCCAACGGTGACTACCAGGCGCACCGGGACTTCGTGGACTTCATCGTCGACGGCCGCCCGCTGCTGTACCAGCTCTCCGACCTCGACGCCGTGTCCCCCCTCGCCTCCGACGTACCGCCGGCGATCTTCACCGCCCAGGTGCGCGGCCTGCTGCTGGAAGCCGAGCCTCCGCTGGCGGGCGGCCGGTACGTCATCTACGGCTGCCCGGAGTGCGAGGACCTCGCCTGCGGCGCCGTGACCGCCGTGATCGACCGGCACGGCGAGGACTTCGTGTGGCGCGACTTCGCCTGGCAGACCGGCGACCTCCCCGACCTGGAGCGCAACGGCTACCACGGCATCGGCCCCTTCCTCTTCCGCGGCGACACCTACCGCGCCGCCCTCCATTCCCTGCTCGCCGGCCCCACGGCCCTCACGGGCGCCGGGGGCGAGCGCCGCCGCGTCCTGCTGATCGGCGCCCGGGCGGCCGTCCTGGCCAAGCTCGCCGCCGCGCTGCGCATCATCGGCATCGGCGCCGACATCMCCCGGGACGCCGCCGGCATCCCCGCCGACGAACTGCGCACCTACGGCGCCGTCGCCTTCGGCCGCGGCATCGGCGAGCAGGAACGTGCCGCCGTACGGCAGGCCTTCGACGACGCCGGGGTCGACGTCGCGTACGTCGAGGGGCTGGCGCCGATCGTCCCGCTCCTGGTCGCCCAGGTGGAGAACGCCCTGGACCGCAGCCCGCGGGAGCAGCGCCGGCTGACCCGGCTGGTCGCCGCCGACGGCGAGGCGGGCGTCGAGGTCACCTCCCCCTGCCGGGTCCGGCTGATCGCGTACCGCCTGGACCGCCTCTACCGCACCCACATGCACGAGGTCTTCGACGGCGTCCTGGAGGCGGGCCGCCACCGGCTCGCGCTGGACGAGAAGGCGACCAAGGGGGAGTCGTTCATCGTGGCGCGGACCTCCGGAAGCGTCCTGGTGGAGGCGATGGCCCGCTGAGCCGGGCGTACCGGCGTCCGGGGGAAACCCCGGCGCGGGGGCCCGGGCCCGGCGATTAGGATCGGCCTCCTGATGACTGCCACCCTCGTCGCCAAGAACCTCGCCGCCGGCCACGGCGACCGCACCCTCTTCGCCGAACTCGACCTCGTCGTCGCGCCCGGCGACGTGATCGGTCTCGTCGGCGCCAACGGCGCGGGCAAGTCCACCCTGCTGCGGCTGCTCGCCGGTCTCGACAAGCCGGACGAGGGCGAGCTGCGGCTCTCCCCGCCCACCGCGGCCGTCGGCCACCTGCCCCAGGAGCCGGAGCGCCGCCCGGGCGAGACCGTCGGCGGGTTCCTGGCGCGCCGCACCGGCGTGGCCGAGGCCCAGCGGGTGATGGACGAGGCCACCCAGGCCCTCGTCGACGGGGCGCCGGGCGCGGACGACGCGTACGCGGACAGCCTGGAGCGCTGGCTGGCGCTCGGCGGCGCCGACCTCGACGAGCGGGCCGAGGAGGTCGCCGGGACGCTCGGCCTCGCCGTGGGCCTGGACCAGCCGATGACCTCCCTCTCCGGCGGCCAGGCGGCCCGCGCCGGACTCGCCTCCCTGCTCCTGTCCCGCTACGACGTCTTCCTCCTCGACGAGCCGACCAACGACCTCGACCTGGACGGCCTGGAGCGCCTGGAGCGCTTCGTCTCGGGGCTGCGCGCGGGCACGGTCGTCGTCAGCCACGACCGCGAGTTCCTCACCCGCACGGTCACCAAGGTCCTCGAACTCGATCTGGCCCAGCAGCAGATCACCCTGTACGGCGGCGGCTACGAGGCCTACCTGGAGGAGCGGGAGGTGGCCCGCCGGCACGCCCGCGAGGGGTACGAGGAGTACGCCGACAAGCGGTCCGCGCTGGAGGGCCGCGCCCAGATGCAGCGTTCCTGGATGGACAAGGGCGTGAAGAACGCCCGGCGCAAGGTGAGCAACGACAACGACAAGATCGGCCGCAAGTTCCGCAGCGAGGCCAGCGAGAAGCAGGCCGCGAAGGCCCGCCAGACCCAGCGCATGATCGAGCGCCTCGACGTGGTGGACGAGCCGCGCAAGGAGTGGGAGCTGCGGATGGAGATCGCGGCGGCCCCGCGGTCGGGCTCCGTGGTCGCCACCCTGCGCGACGCCGAGGTCCGGCGCGGCGACTTCACCTTCGGCCCGGCCTCGCTCCAGATCGACTGGGCGGACCGGGTGGCCGTCACCGGCGCGAACGGCGCGGGCAAGTCCACGCTGCTCGGCGCGCTGCTCGGCCGGATCCCCCTGGACACGGGCCATGCCGCGCTCGGCTCGGGCGTGGTCGTCGGCGAGGTCGACCAGGCCCGCAAGCTCTTCCACGGCACGGAGGCGCTGCTCGACGCGTTCTGCGCGGCCGTCCCCGACACCGAGCCGGCCGAGGTCCGCACGCTGCTGGCCAAGTTCGGCCTCAAGGCGGACCACGTGCTGCGCCCGGCGGCGAGCCTCTCCCCGGGCGAGCGCACCCGCTCCGCCCTGGCGCTCCTCCAGGGCCGCGGCGTCAACCTCCTGGTCCTGGACGAGCCGACCAACCACCTCGACCTGCCGGCCATCGAGCAGCTGGAGTCGGCCCTGGACTCCTACCGGGGCACGCTCCTCCTGGTCACCCACGACCGCCGCATGCTGAACGCGATCCACACGACCCGCCGCCTGGAGGTGACAGCGGGCAAGGTGACGGAGCTCTAGGTGGCCCCGTAAGGGGCGCGGGGAACTGCGCGACCAGCCCCCACCGGACCCGCACCGGACAACGGCGCGGGCCCGGCAGGGCAAGCCTCAGCCCCGCCC
>NZ_VDFC01000033.1:89002-128932 GCF_008369065.1 Streptomyces apricus
CACCCCCACGCTGAGGACGCCCGGAGCCACCGTCCTGCCCCGCGGGCGAGGCCTCGTCGTCCAGCCGCAAGCTCAACGAGATCCGCTTGCGAGGGATGTCGACCTCCAGCACCTTCACCTTCACGATGTCCCCGGACTTCACCACGTCCCGCGGGTCCTTGACGAAGGTCTTGGACATCGCCGAGACGTGCACCAGACCGTCCTGGTGCACGCCGACGTCCACGAACGCCCCGAACGCCGCCACGTTCGTGACGACCCCTTCGAGGACCATCCCCGGTTCCAGGTCGGCGATCTTCTCGACGCCGTCCTTGAAGGTGGCGGTCTTGAAGGCGGGCCGCGGGTCGCGCCCCGGCTTCTCCAGCTCCTTCAGGATGTCCGTCACCGTCGGCAGACCGAAGACCTCGTCCACGAAGTCGGCCGCCCGCAGCGAGCGCAGCGCCGCCGTGTTGCCGATGAGCGAACCGACCCCGCTCCCCGCCGTCTTCACCATCCGGCGGACCACCGGGTAGGCCTCGGGGTGCACGGACGACGCGTCCAGCGGGTCGTCCCCGCCGCGGATCCGCAGGAAGCCCGCGCACTGCTCGTACGCCTTGGGGCCGAGCCTGGCCACCTTCTTCAGCGCCGTGCGCGAGGTGAACGGGCCGTTCGCGTCGCGGTGCGCCACGATGTTCTCGGCGAGCCCGGAGGTGATGCCGGAGACCCGGGTCAGCAGGGGCGCGGACGCCGTGTTCACGTCCACCCCGACGCCGTTCACGCAGTCCTCGACGACCGCGTCCAGGGAGCGCGAGAGCTTCACCTCGGAGAGGTCGTGCTGGTACTGGCCGACACCGATCGACTTCGGGTCGATCTTCACCAGCTCGGCGAGCGGGTCCTGCAGCCGCCGCGCGATGGAGACGGCGCCGCGCAGCGACACGTCCATGCCGGGCAGCTCCTGCGAGGCGAACGCCGACGCCGAGTACACCGACGCGCCCGCCTCGGACACCATCACCTTGGTGAGGTTCAACTCCGGGTGCTTGGCGATCAGTTCGCCCGCGAGCTTGTCCGTCTCGCGGGACGCCGTGCCGTTGCCGATCGCGATCAGCTCGACCGCGTGCTCCTTCGCGAGACGGGCCAGCTTCGCGATCGCCTCGTCCCACCGGTTGGCCGGCACGTGCGGGTGGACGACGTCGGTGGCGACGACCTTGCCGGTGGCGTCGACCACGGCGACCTTCACGCCCGTGCGGAAGCCCGGGTCGAGGCCCAGCGTCGCGCGCGTGCCCGCCGGGGCGGCCAGCAGCAGGTCGCGCAGGTTCGTCGCGAAGACGTTCACCGCCTCGTCCTCGGCGGCCGTGCGCAGCCGCAGCCGCAGGTCGATGCCGAGGTGGACCAGGAGCCGGGTGCGCCAGGCCCAGCGGACCGTGTCGGTGAGCCACTTGTCGGCGGGACGGCCGCGGTCGGCGATCCCGAAGCGCTGCGCGACGATTCCCTCGTACGAGGACGGGCCGGGCTGCTCGGACGGCTCCTCGGGCTCCAGGACGAGGTCCAGGACGTCCTCCTTCTCCCCGCGCAGCATGGCGAGGATCCGGTGCGAGGGCAGGTCCTTGAAGGGCTCGGCGAAGTCGAAGTAGTCGGCGAACTTGGCGCCCGCCTCCTCCTTGCCGCTCTTGACCCTGGCGGCCAGCCGGCCGCGCACCCACATGCGCTCGCGCAGTTCGCCGATCAGGTCGGCGTCCTCGGAGAACCGCTCGGTGAGGATGGCGCGGGCGCCGTCCAGCGCGGCCTGCGGGTCGGCGACGCCCTTGCCGGCGTCGACGAAGGCGGCGGCCGCGGCCACGGGGTCGACGGACGGGTCGCCCAGGAGGCCCTCGGCGAGCGGCTCCAGGCCCGCCTCACGGGCGATCTGCGCCTTCGTGCGCCGTTTCGGCTTGAACGGCAGGTAGATGTCCTCCAGGCGCGCCTTGGTCTCCGCGGTACGGATCCGCTGCGCCAGCTCCTCGGTGAGCTTGCCCTGCTCGCGCACCGAGTCGAGGATCGCCGAGCGCCGCTCCTCCAGCTCCCGCAGGTAGCGCAGCCGCTCTTCGAGCGTGCGCAGCTGCGCGTCGTCGAGCATCTCGGTCGCTTCCTTGCGGTAGCGGGCGATGAAGGGCACCGTCGAGCCGCTGTCGAGCAAGTCGACGGCCGCCTTGACCTGCCGCTCCCGTACGCCGAGCTCGTCGGCGATCCTGCCTTCGATGGACCCCACGAGGGGTGGCAGCTCTGTGGTCACGATTCCCGTACCGCCTTCTTCACTGAGGTTGCGCGGCAATTGTGGCAGGTGGCGCCGACAACGGGGGATCAAGGGCGGTGCGCACCGGCGGTGGCCCGGCGCACGGGGAGCGGGGCCCGCCCGCGGCCGGTCAGCCGGTGCCGAACGCGTCCGCGGGGAACGCGCCGGCCGCCAGCGCCTTCCTGGCGAGGCCCCCGGCCAGCTCGGTGAGGCGGMCGACGCCCGCCGCGCCCAGATGCTCGTACGGGGCCGCGTCGAGGCGGTCCGTCGCGGCTTCGACCTCCTTGCGCAGGGCGATGCCGTCCGGTGTCAACTCGCCCCCCGCGCCGAGCAGTCCCCGTTCCCGCAGGCGGTCCGCTGCCGCCTCCCAGTCCGTGCGGCGCCAGCCCCGGGTGGCGAGCACCCACTTCGGGGTCATGCCCTTGCCGGTGGCCGTGTGGGTCACGAGCGCCTCCAGCGGGTCGAGTTCCGCGCCGAGCAGCACCGCGAGGTGCCCGTCGCCCCGGTGTTCGCGCAGCAGGGTGGCCGCGTACCAGAGCATGAGGTGCGGTTCCCCGGGCACGGGCAGGTCCGCGTGGGCCGCGTACAGCGGGCGGGCGGCCCCGGTGCAGGCCTCGGTCGCCCGCAGCGCGAGGCGCGCGGCCTCGGCGACCTCCGCGGAGGCGAGCACCTCGTCCCCGAGCAGCCGCCGCAGCGTCGCGTCCACGGCACGCGCGCGTGCGCCCAGGACGGTCTCGGGGGAGGCGGTGCGCCACACCGCGGGCACGTGCCGTGCCACCAGCTCGTGCCGGAAGCTGTGGAACGCCGCCGTCACGGTGCCGGCGCCCACCGCGCCCATGGCCGCGGACCGCACCGCCAGATAGGCGGCGCGGGGGTCCGTCACACCGACCGCGGCCAGCTCCCGGCCGAGGTCCGGCGAGAAGTAGTGGCACGAGTGCAGCGGATTGAGCACGTTGTGGCACCGGCGTCCGGCACGCTCCGGGAGGACAGTCGTCATGCCCGCACGTTACCGACTGGTCGGTACGCGGGGAATGCCGGGGTCCGGTCCCCTCAGCCCCGTCCGGCGGCCGGCGCGGTCCAGGCGAACCTCGGCGGCCGGCGCTCCAGGAAGGCGGCCACCCCCTCCGCCGTGTCGCCGCCGCGGGCCTGCTCCGTCCAGTACGCGTCCCGGTCGTCGCGGCCGTCCGCGAACTCCTTCGCCGCGGCCTGCGTCAGCTGCGAGCGGGAGACGAGGATCCGGGTGAACCGCGCGACCCTCGCGTCCAGCGCGTCACCGGGCAGCACCTCGTCCACCAGGCCGGTGCGCAGGGCGCGCTCCGCGCCGATCAGCTCGCCCGAGAACAGGAGGTACTTGGCGGTGGCGGGTCCCACGAGGGACACCAGCCGCCTGGTCGAGGACGCCGGGTAGACGATCCCCAGCTTCGCGGGCGTGATCCCGAAGGACGCCTCCTCGTCCGCGAACCGCAGGTCGCAGGCCGCCGCGAGCTGGCACCCGCCGCCCACGCAGTAGCCGCGCACGGCCGCGAGCGTCGGCTTCGGGAACGCGGCGAGCGCCTCCTCCGCCGCGACCGCCAGGCCCTGCGCCCGCTCGGCCGAGTCCCGCAGCGAGGAGATGTCCGCCCCGGCGCAGAACGTCCCGCCCTCCCCGGTCAGCACGAGCACGCGTACGGCGGGGTCGGCGGCCAGCGCGTCGAGCAGCGGCGGCAGCGCCCGCCACATGTCCGCCGTCATGGCGTTGCGCTTGGCCGGGTGGTGGATCACGACGGTGGCGACCCCGTCGGCGACGCTGTGCAGCAGCTGCGGCTCCATGGCCGGATGCTATCCGTGCGCCCCGAACGTACGATCAAGGAGGGGGCGGGTAGGCGTGAGGGCACGGGGGCACGCTGACAGGTCCTAGGAGGCGCAGATGGCCAGGTCCAGGCTCACGTCCGCAGCCGAGTCCACTCCCGCGTCCGGACCTCCCGGGTCCGCACCTCCCGGATCCGGACCTCCCGAGGACGAGGTCGCGAAGCTGAGCCGCAGCTTCGGCTGGCTCGCCGCGCTCGGTGTGGTCCTGGTGCTCGCCGGGCTGGTCGGCCTGGTCTACACCGGGTTCGCCACGCTGACCTCGATGCTGCTGTTCGGCTGGCTGCTGCTGGTCGGCGGCGTGGTCGGCCTGCTGCACGCGGTGCAGGCGCGCGCCTCGAACTTCTTCTGGCTCGGTGTCGTGGTCGCCGCCCTGAACATCGCGGCCGGCGTCGTGATCATCGGCAGGCCGGAGGCCGCCGCCGAGGCGCTGACGATGTTCGCCGCGCTGCTCTTCCTCACCGGCGGCGTCTTCCGGCTGGTCGGCAGCCTGGTGGTGCGCGGGCCCCAGTTCGGCTGGTCCCTCGTGCAGGGAGCCTTCGGCCTGCTGCTCGGCATCCTCGTCCTCGCGTCCTGGCCGAGCAGCAGCAAGTACGTCATCGGTACGTTCTTCTCGCTGGCCCTGCTCTTCGACGGGCTCGGCCTGGTGGCGACGGGGTACGGCGGGCGCCGTATCGTCGGCCTCGTCTCGGACCGAACCCGTACAACCGGACAAGTGCCGAACGCGACACAGGGCGAACAGGAAGCGCCACGCGACTGACGGCACCGGGCGCAATCGATCAAATGCAGCCGATAGTCGCTGACTTCTGTTCAGGCATCCGGTAGTGAGCGGTGCGTTACCAACACTCGACGTGTGGTGACAATCGAGCGCAGGGGCGGCGACCGGACGATGGACGACCAGGAACGGGGGCCCGGCCCACGTCCTGAGAGCGGGGAGGCGCCCCCGGAAGGCAGACCACCAGGCCCGCTGCCGTACGAGGGGGTGTGGCGGTTCACCGCCCCCGCGGCCGACTCCTCGGTGCCGCAGGCCCGGCACGCGGTGCGCGACCTGCTGGTCCGCCAGGGCGTACCGGTGTCGGACGACGTCGTCCAGGGGCTGCTGCTGATCGTCTCGGAGCTGGTGACCAACGCGGTCCGGCACGCGGCGGTCCTCTCCCCGATGCTCGCCGTCGAGGTCGCCGTCGGCGCCGAGTGGGTGCGGGTCGCCGTCGAGGACGACCACCCCTACCGGCCGACCGCCCTGGAGGCCGACCACGGCCGGACCGGCGGCCGCGGCCTCCTCCTGGTCCGTGAGATCACCCGGGAGGCGGGCGGCGTGTGCGACGTGGAGCACACGGCGTCGGGCGGCAAGGTGATCTGGTCGGCCCTGCCCCTCGCCGTCGCCCGGACGGCCTGAGGGCCTGACGGCCCGAGGGCCGCGGGCACCGGAGTGCGCCCCGCGAGGACCGCGGGGCCGCGCGGTTCACCAGCCGGCGGCGTCCCCCGTCAGTTCCCGGATCGCCGGGCGGGCCGAGTCCAGCACGGTCATGAACCACGCCGAGAACGGGTCCGCGGCATGCCGCTCGGCCAGCTCGGCCGCGCTCACGAAGGCCGTCGACCCGACCTCCTCGGGGTCCGGCCGCAGCGCCGACTGCACCATCCCCACGAAGAGGTGGTTGAACTCCTGCTCCACCAGTCCCGACTCCGGGTCCGGGTGGTTGTAGCGGACCGTGCCCGCCTCGGCGAGCAGCGAGGGCGAGACCCCCAGCTCCTCGAAGGTCCGGCGCGCGGCGGCCGCGAAGGGCGCCTCGCCGGGGTAGGGGTGACCGCAGCACGTGTTGGACCACACACCGGGGGAGTGGTACTTGCCCAGCGCCCGCTGCTGCAGCAGCAGCCGCCCCCGCTCGTCGAAGAGGAAGACGGAGAACGCCCGGTGCAGCTGCCCGGGCGGCTGATGGGCCGCGAGCTTCTCCGCCGTACCGATCGTCGTGCCGTCCTCGTCGACCAGTTCGAGCAAGATGGCTTCGGCGGTGCCGTTCGACGAGCTGTGCGTCGCGGTGGCAGGAGTGATCGGCATACCCATCCTTCGCATCGGTCTTCGAGCCCCAAGTCTGCCGTACCGAACCGGCACTCCCGGCACCACGCGGAGGCCCGCACGCCCGGTTCCGCCGCGCGGCCGAACCGGGCGGAGCGCCCGGCGCCGGCCGGGTGACGAAGGGGCCCGGACATCTGATCGTTCCCGACGCTACCGGTACGGAACCGTCCAGAACGGGAGTTCTTCCCCTTTCACCCGTAGCGGGGAACCGGGCCGTACGCCGTAGCCGGACGCCGGTCCACCGCTGCCGCGGACCGCTCCGCGCGACGGCCGGGGCCTCCGCCGCCGGGCGTACGCCGCATCGTCACGCGTGGTGCAGCTGCCAGCCCCGCCACGCCGACTCGACCATCTCGCGCACCCCGCGCCGCGCGCTCCAGCCCAGCTCCGCGGCGGCCAGCGCCGACGAGGCGACCGCGCGCGGGGCGTCGCCCGGGCGGCGCGGCTCGACGAGGGCCGGCCGGGTGTCGCCGGTGACCTCGCCGATGAGCGTCACCAGTTCACGCACCGAGACCCCCTCGCCGCGGCCGATGTTCACCGTCAGGTCGCCCGGGGCGTCCGCCGCGGCGAGCCGCCGGGCCGCCGCGAGGTGCGCCTCGGCGAGGTCGGCGACATGGATGTAGTCGCGCACGCACGTGCCGTCCGGCGTCGGGTAGTCGTCGCCGAAGATCCGCGGGGCCTCGTCGCGCGTGAGCCGGTCGAAGACCATCGGGACCACGTTGAACACCCCGGTGTCCGCCAGCTCGGGCGCCGCGGCCCCCGCCACGTTGAAGTAGCGCAGGCACACGGTCCCGATGCCGTGCGCCCGGCCCGCGGCCCGCACCAGCCACTCACCGGCGAGCTTCGTCTCGCCGTAGGGGCTCATCGGGGCGCAGGGCGTGTCCTCCGTGATGAGGTCCACGTCCGGGTTGCCGTAGACGGCCGCGGACGAGGAGAAGACGAAGCGCTCCACACCGGCCCCGGCGACCGCCTCCAGGAGCGTGGCGAGCCCGCCGACGTTCTCCTGGTAGTAGCGGGTGGGCTCGGCCACGGACTCGCCGACCTGCTTGCGCGCGGCCAGGTGCACCACGCCCGTCACCGCGTGCTCGGCGAGGACCCGCTTCAGCAACTCCCCGTCCAGCGAGGAGCCCTGGACCAGGGGGATCCCCTCGGGCAGCCGCGCGGGGACCCCGGCCGAGAGGTCGTCGAGCGCGACCACGCGCTCCCCGGCCCCGGCCATGGCCCGCGCCACGTGCGCACCGATGTATCCAGCCCCGCCTGTGATCAGCCATGTCATGGACGCCCACCCTATGCCGGAACGTTCCCTGCGCGGGTCTCGGGAGGCATGGAGTGAATTGCGCCTTATCGGTCGCGGTTTGTCGGCCGGGCCCCGGATCCATGATGATGATCGCGGCGGACGCGCCGATCAGAACCTGTTGATCGGACCGTGAACGGGCGGTGAACGGCCGCTTCCCACCATCCGATAGCCTCTGCCGACATGCCGCCCGGCCCACTCGGCCCGGGGCGCCCCCACCACGCACACGCCCGGCGTCGCGCACGCCGGAACCCAGAGGAGTGAGTTCGTCTGCCGACCGCCATCCTCACCGGTCAGCCGGTCCCCGGGTCGTCGCTGGAGAACGACCTGCGGACGCTCGGCTTCGACGTGCGGGCCGCCACCGACGCGGCCGACGCCGAGACGCTCCTCGCGGCCGTCCCCGCCGACCAGCGGGTCGCCGTCGTCGACGCCCGCTTCGTGGGGCACGTCCACGCGCTGCGGCTCGGCCTGACCGACCCCCGCTTCGACGCCGCCGCGATCCCCGGCGCCGTCACCGCCCGGCCCGCGGCGCGCGCCGCGCTGGCCGGGGCGCTGCGCACCGCCCGCGGGGACGCGTCGAGCGGGTCCGTGGTGGTCGGCATCGTCGCCGACCGGGTCGCCGAACTCCTCGGCACCGGCCTGCACCGCCCCGAGCTGGGCGAGCTCGTCGCCGTGGTCCCGAGGGACCCGCAGGCCCGCAACGAGGCCCGGCAGTCCGTCGCCTCCGTCGACGACGAGGCGATCCGGCTGCGGACGGCCGTGAAGTCCCGCGACGGCTTCTTCACCACGTACTGCATCAGCCCGTACTCCCGCTACCTCGCCCGCTGGTGCGCCCGCCGGGGCCTGACCCCGAACCAGGTCACCACGGCCTCGCTGGTCACCGCGCTGATCGCGGCCGGCTGCGCGGCGACGGGCACCCGGCCCGGCTTCGTCGCCGCGGGGCTGCTGCTCCTCTTCTCCTTCGTCCTCGACTGCACGGACGGCCAGCTCGCCCGGTACTCCCTGCAGTACTCCACGCTCGGCGCCTGGCTCGACGCGACCTTCGACCGCGCCAAGGAGTACGCCTACTACGCGGGCCTCGCCCTGGGAGCCGCCCGCGGCGGCGACGACGTGTGGGCGCTGGCCCTCGGCGCGATGATCCTGCAGACCTGCCGGCACGTCGTCGACTTCTCCTTCAACGAGGCGAACATCGACAGCACGGCGGCCAACACGAGCCCCACCGCGGCTCTTTCGGGCAAGCTCGACAGCGTCGGCTGGACGGTCTGGCTGCGCCGCATGATCGTCCTGCCGATCGGCGAGCGCTGGGCGATGATCGCAGTACTCACCGCGCTCACGACGCCCCGGATCACCTTCTACGTGCTGCTGATCGGCTGCGCGTTCGCGGCGTGCTACACCACCGCGGGCCGGGTGCTGCGCTCGGTGACCCGCAGGGCGCAGCGCAGCGAGCGGGCGCTCCGGGCGCTGACGGACCTCACGGACAGCGGGCCGCTGGCGGAACTGCTCGCCAGGCTCCCCGCCAGGCCGCCGTTCGGCTCGCGCCTGCTGGTCGCGCTGCCGGGCGCCGCGCTCCTCGTCGCCGCGGCCTGGACCGCCGGCTACGGCAGCTGGTGGCCCGTCCTCGCCGCGGTGCTGTACGTCCTGACCTCCGGCGCCGCCGTCGCGCTGCCCCTCAAGGGCGCGCTCGACTGGCTGGTGCCGCCGCTGCTGCGCGCCGCCGAGTACGGCACCGTCCTGATCCTGGCGGCCAAAGCCGACGTGAACGGCGCCCTTCCGGCAGCTTTCGGGCTGGTGGCGGCCGTCGCCTACCATCACTACGACACGGTGTACCGCATCCGCGGGGACGCCGGCGCGCCGCCGCACTGGCTGGTGCGGGCGATCGGCGGGCACGAGGGCAGGACGCTGCTGGTCACCGTCCTGGCCGCGCTGCTGGCCGCAGAAGATTTCAAGGTCGCGCTCACGGCACTCGCCGTGGCCGTGGCCCTGGTGGTGCTCTTCGAGAGCATCCGCTACTGGGTGACCGCCCACAGGCGCGGCGCACCCGCCGTACACGATGAAGGAGAACCCGCATGATCGGCCTCGTGCTGGCTGCCGGCGCCGGACGGCGTCTGCGCCCCTACACCGACACCCTGCCCAAGGCTCTGGTGCCGGTGGGACCCGAAGGCGACGAGGACAGCATCACCGTGCTCGACCTCACCCTCGGCAACTTCGCCGAGATCGGCCTGACCGAGGTCGCGATCATCGTCGGCTACCGCAAGGAAGCCGTCTACGAGCGGCGCGAGGCGCTGGAGCAGAAGTACGGCGTCAAGATCACGCTGATCGACAACGACAAGGCCGAGGAGTGGAACAACGCCTACTCCCTGTGGTGCGGCCGTGACGCCATCAAGCACTCGGTGATCCTCGCCAACGGCGACACCGTGCACCCGGTCTCCGTCGAGAAGACCCTGCTCGCCGCCCGCGGCGACGGCAAGAAGATCATCCTCGCCCTCGACACGGTGAAGTCCCTCGCCGACGAGGAGATGAAGGTCGTCGTCGGCCCCGAGGGCTCCATGACGAAGATCACCAAGCTGATGGACCCCGCCGAGGCGACCGGCGAGTACATCGGTGTGACCCTCATCGAGGGCGACGCCGCAGACGAGCTGGCCGACGCCCTCAAGACGGTCTTCGAGACGGACCCGCAGCAGTTCTACGAGCACGGCTACCAGGAGCTCGTGAACCGCGGCTTCCGGATCGACGTGGCCCCCATCGGCGACGTCAAGTGGGTCGAGATCGACAACCACGAGGACCTCGCCAAGGGACGTGAGATCGCGTGCCAGTACTGACGAGGCTCATCCCCTCGCCGGTCGTCGTCGACATCCGTTCGGGCGCCCTGGACGACCTGGCGGCGGTCCTCGCCGACCAGCGCATCTCGCACTCCGGCAAGCTGGCCGTCGCGATCAGCGGCGGCTCGGGCGCCAAGCTGCGCGAGCGGCTGACCCCGGCGATGCCGGGTGCCGACTGGTTCGAGGTCGGCGGCGGCACGCTGGACGACGCGATCAAGCTCGGCGACGCCATGAAGAAGGGGCGCTACGACGCGGTCGTGGGCCTCGGCGGCGGCAAGATCATCGACTGCGCGAAGTTCGCCGCGGCCCGCATCGGCCTCCCGCTGGTCGCCGTCGCCACGAACCTCTCGCACGACGGTCTGTGCTCCCCGGTCGCGACCCTAGACAACGACGCGGGCCGCGGCTCGTACGGTGTGCCGAACCCGATCGCCGTGGTCATCGACCTCGACGTGATCCGTGAGGCCCCGGTCCGCTTCGTGCGCTCCGGCATCGGCGACGCCCTGTCCAACATCTCCGCGGTCGCGGACTGGGAGCTGGCCAACCGCGAGAAGGGCGAGCAGATCGACGGCCTCGCCGCCGCGATGGCCCGCCAGGCCGGCGAGGCCGTGCTGCGCCACCCCGGCGGCGTCGGCGACGACGGCTTCCTCCAGGTGCTCGCCGAGGGCCTGGTCCTCACCGGCATCTCGATGTCGGTCGCGGGCGACTCCCGCCCCGCGTCCGGCGCCTGCCACGAGATCAACCACGCCTTCGACCTGCTCTTCCCCAAGCGCGCCGCCAGCCACGGCGAGCAGTGCGGCCTGGGTGCCGCCTTCGCCATGCACCTGCGCGGCGCCCGCGAGGAGTCGGCGTACATGGCCGAGGTCCTGCGCCGCCACGGGCTGCCGGTGCTGCCGGAGGAGATCGGCTTCACCCCGGAGGAGTTCGTCCAGGTCGTGGAGTTCGCCCCGACGACCAGGCCGGGCCGCTACACGATCCTCGAACACCTCGACCTGTCCACCGACCAGATCAGGGACGCATACGCCGACTATGCAAAAGCCATCGGTAGCTGAGCTCCGCCCGGTCGTGCACCCCCCGGGTGTCAAGGACCGGCGGAGCGGCGAGCACTGGGGAGGCCGGCTCTACATGCGCGAGATCTCGCTGCGCATCGACCGGCACCTGGTGAACACGCGGGTCACGCCCAACCAGCTGACCTACGTGATGACCGTCTTCGGCGTGCTCGCCGCGCCGGCCCTGCTGGTGCCTGGCATCCCCGGCGCGCTGCTCGGCGTGCTGATGGTCCAGCTGTACCTGCTCTTCGACTGCGTCGACGGCGAGATCGCCCGCTGGCGCAAGCAGTACTCGATGACCGGGGTGTACGTCGACCGTGTCGCCGCCTACCTGTGCGACGCCGCGGTCCTGGTCGGCTTCGGCCTGCGCGCGGCGGACCTGTGGGGCACCGGGCGGATCGACTGGCTGTGGGCCTTCCTCGGCACCCTGGCCGCCCTCGGCGCCGTCCTGATCAAGTCGGAGACCGACCTCGTCGGGGTCGCCCGGCACCAGACCGGCAAGGCGCCGGTCCAGGAGTCGGCGTCCGAGCCGCGCTCCTCCGGTATGGCGCTGGCCCGCCGGGCCGCGGGCGCGCTCAAGTTCCACCGGCTCGTCCTCGGCATCGAGGCCTCCCTGCTGATCCTGGTCCTCGCGGTCCTGGACACGGTCCGGGGCGACCTCTTCTTCTCACGGCTCGGCGTCGCCGTCCTGGCCGGCATCGCGATGCTGCAGACCGTGCTGCACCTGGTGTCCATCCTCGCCTCCAGCAGGCTGAAGTGAGCACCGCGGCCAGGGTCGGCGCGGTGATCATCACCATGGGCAACCGCCCCGACGAGCTCCGCGCCCTCCTCGACTCGGTCGCCAAGCAGGACGGCGACCCGGTCGAGGTGGTCGTGGTCGGCAACGGCTCGCCCGTCCCGGACGTCACCGGGTCCGTGCCCGGCATCCGCACGGTCGAGCTGCCGGAGAACCTCGGCATCCCCGGCGGCCGCAACGTCGGCATCGAGGCGTTCGGCCCCGGCGGCACCGACGTGGACATCCTGCTCTTCCTGGACGACGACGGCCTCCTCGCGCACCACGACACCGCCGAACTGTGCCGGCAGGCCTTCGCGGCCGACCCGGAGCTGGGCATCATCAGCTTCCGGATAGCCGACCCGGAGACCGGGATCACCCAGCGCCGCCACGTACCCCGGCTGCGCGCCTCCGACCCGATGCGCAACTCCCGCGTCACCACCTTCCTCGGCGGCGCCAACGCGGTCCGCACGAAGGTGCTCGCCGAGGTCGGCGGGCTGCCCGACGCGTTCTTCTACGCCCACGAGGAGACCGACCTCGCCTGGCGGGCCCTCGACGCGGGCTGGATGATCGACTACCGCTCGGACATGGTGCTCAACCACCCCACGACCGCGCCCTCCCGGCACGCGGTCTACCACCGGATGGTCGCCCGCAACCGCGTCTGGCTGGCCCGCCGCAACCTGCCCGCCCCGCTGGTCCCGGTGTACCTCGGCGTGTGGATGCTGCTCACGCTCGCCCGCCGCCCCTCCGGCCCGGCCCTCAAGGCCTGGTTCGGCGGCTTCAAGGAGGGCTGGACCAGCCCGTGCGGACCCCGGCGCCCCATGAAGTGGCGTACGGTATGGCGCCTGACCCGGCTGGGCCGGCCGCCCGTCATCTGACAAGCTCGGTCCACCCGTCATCCGGCACGCTCGAAGTCTGAGAGCATTCGGGCCGTACCCCGGTCCCTGTCTTTGGCCTACGCCCGACCAGGCCGCGCATCCTGAGGACGAAAGTTTCCACTGTGAGTGAGACAACGCACGACGGCGGCGTCGCGGTGAGCGCCCCTCCGTCCCCCGACGAAGGGCTCTCCGCGGCGGACCTCGCCGCCAAGTACGGGCTGTCCGTGAGCGGCGCCCGGCCCGGACTCGCCAGTTACGTCCGCCAGCTCTGGGGACGGCGTCACTTCATCCTCGCCTTCTCGCAGGCGAAGCTCACCGCCCAGTACAGCCAGGCCAAGCTCGGCCAGCTGTGGCAGGTGGCCACACCGCTGCTGAACGCGGCCGTGTACTTCCTGATCTTCGGCCTGATCCTGAAGGCCGACCGCGGCATGGAGCGCGAGGTCTACATCCCGTTCCTGGTGACGGGCGTCTTCGTCTTCACCTTCACCCAGAGCTCGGTGATGGCGGGGGTGCGCGCGATCTCCGGCAACCTCGGCCTGGTCCGGGCGCTGCACTTCCCGCGCGCCTCGCTGCCGATCTCGTTCTCGCTGCAGCAGCTCCAGCAGCTGCTCTTCTCGATGATCGTGCTGTTCGTCGTGGCGGTCGGCTTCGGCAGCTACCCCCGGCTGTCCTGGCTGCTGATCGTCCCGGTGCTGGTCCTGCAGTTCCTCTTCAACACCGGCCTGGCCATGATCATGGCCAGGATGGGCGCCAAGACCCCGGACCTGGCCCAGCTCATGCCGTTCGTGATGCGCACGTGGATGTACGCGTCCGGCGTGATGTTCTCGATCCCGCTGATGCTCGAAGAGCACCCCAAGTGGATCGCGGACATCCTCCAGTACAACCCGGCCGCCATCTACATGGACCTCATGCGGTTCGCGTTGATCGACGGCTACGGTCCCGCGTCCAAGGTCCTGCCACCGCACGTGTGGGCGGTCGCCGGCGGCTGGGCCGTCCTCGTCGCCGTCGGCGGCTTCGTGTACTTCTGGAAGGCTGAGGAGCGCTACGGCCGTGGCTGAGCAGACCGACAGGACCATGATCCCGACCGTCATCGCGGACGAGCTGCACATCGTCTACCGCGTCAACGGCGCCAAGACCGGCAAGGGCAGCGCCACCGCCGCCCTCAGCCGCATAATCAAGCGCGGCGAGGAGCGGGGGGTGCGCAAGGTGCACGCCGTGCGCGGCGTCTCCTTCACGTCCTACCGCGGTGAGGCCATCGGCCTGATCGGCTCCAACGGCTCCGGCAAGTCCACCCTGCTGCGGGCCATCGCCGGACTGCTCCCCGCGGAGAAGGGCCACGTCTACACCGACGGCCAGCCCTCGCTCCTCGGGGTCAACGCGGCCCTGATGAACGACCTCACGGGCGAGCGGAACGTCATCCTCGGCGGGCTGGCCATGGGCATGTCCCGGGAACAGATCAGGGCCCGCTACCAGGACATCGTCGACTTCTCCGGCATCAACGAGAAGGGCGACTTCATCACGCTGCCCATGCGCACGTACTCCTCCGGCATGGCCGCCCGGCTGCGCTTCTCCATCGCCGCCGCCAAGGACCACGACGTCCTCATGATCGACGAGGCCCTCGCGACCGGCGACCGCAAGTTCCAGAAGCGCTCCGAGGCCCGGATCCGGGAGCTGCGCAAGGAAGCCGGCACCGTCTTCCTCGTCAGCCACAACAACAAGTCCATCCGTGACACGTGCGACCGCGTCCTGTGGCTGGAGCGCGGCGAGCTGCGCCTGGACGGCCCCACCGACGAGGTGCTCAAGGAGTACGAGAAGTTCACGGGCAAGTAGCCCGTACCGCCACGCAAGGACGCAGGGCCCCGTCGGAACGGTTCGACGGGGCCCTGCGTCTGCAAAGAGAAGACCAACTCCCTTGGCCCGTAGGAATCTTGATGCCAATCGGTGTGTTCTTGTGATGCGCAGGACACCCCGGCGGAGCCTGACGGGTTGTACAACGTAAGCTGTACCGGTGCTGATTCGCCGCAAGTGGGGCGAAAAGCGCGGCGGGACCGCCCCGGGTCCGCCGCGCGGACGACCGGGCGGCGTGTCCGAAATAGGCACCATTGGGTCAGCAGTGTAGAACGGATGATGTGACGGCAATGGTTACGGAAACCCTCCAGCCCCGCTGCGCGTACGCCGTCTGTGCGGGTGCCGTTTCCGGCCCGGGCGGCGGGCGATGACGCCAGTCGGGACGGCGCGCACCCAGGACCCGGAGCGCGGCACCCTCGACAAGGCCGCGGACGAGAACTTCCCCGTGGCACCGTTCTTCCTGCCCAGGGCCTGGCGCGCCGACCTCATGGCCGTCTACGGCTTCGCCCGGCTGGTCGACGACATCGGTGACGGCGACCTGGCCCCCGGCGGCGCCGACGCCCGCCTCCTGGGGGTCCCGGACGCCCGGGCCGGGGACCGTACGGCCCTGCTCGACGCCTTCGAGGCGGATCTGCGCCGGGTCTTCGACTCGACCCCGGCCCACCCGCTGCTGCGCCGCCTGCAGCCCACCGTCCGCCGGACCGGCCTCACCCCCGAGCCCTTCCTCGCCCTGATCGCGGCGAACCGCCAGGACCAGCTCGTCAAGCGGTACGAGAGCTACGACGACCTCCTCGCCTACTGCGAGCTGTCCGCCAACCCGGTCGGCCGGCTGGTCCTCGCCGTCACCGGCACCTCGACCCCCGAGCGGATCCGCCGCTCCGACGCGGTCTGCACGGCCCTGCAGATCGTCGAGCACCTCCAGGACGTCGCCGAGGACCTCGGCCGCGACCGCATCTACCTTCCCGCCCAGGACATGAAGCGTTTCCACGTCCAGGAGGCGGATCTCGCCGCGCGCTCAGCAGGCGCATCGGTGCGCGCACTGGTTGCATACGAAGCAGAACGCGCCCGCGACCTCCTGAATGAAGGCACCCCCCTCGTGGGTAGCGTCCACGGCAGGCTGAAGCTGCTGCTCGCGGGGTTCGTGGCAGGGGGGAGGGCGGCGATCCGGGCGATCGCCGCCGCCGAATACGACGTACTTCCCGGCCCGCCCGTGCCCGGCAAGATCCAGTTGCTGCGCGAGGTGGGAGTGACTCTGCGAGGAGAGGGGTGATCCGGAGCGTGGAGTCGGAACCACACATGTCCGCACCGGTACTCGCCGCCTACGGCTACTGCGAGGCCATCACCGGGCAGCAGGCCCGGAACTTCGCGTACGGCATCAGGCTGCTGCCGGCGCCCAAGCGCCGCGCCATGTCGGCGCTGTACGCGTTCTCGCGGCGCGTCGACGACATCGGCGACGGCGCGCTCGCGCCCGAGGTGAAGGCGGCACGGCTGGAGGAGACCCGGACCCTGCTCGCCCGGGTCCGCGACCGGACGGTGGAGGAGGACGACACCGACCCGGTCGCCGTCGCCCTGCGGCACACCGCGGACCACTTCCCGGTCCCGCTCGAAGGGCTCGACGAGCTCATCGACGGGGTCCTGATGGACGTCCGCGGCGAGACGTACGAGACCTGGGACGACCTCAGGGTCTACTGCCGCTGCGTCGCCGGCGCCATCGGCCGGCTCTCGCTGGGCGTCTTCGGCACGGAGCCGGGGGCGCCCGGCGCCGAACGGGCCCCGGAGTACGCGGACACCCTCGGCCTCGCCCTGCAGCTCACCAACATCCTCCGGGACGTCCGGGAGGACGCCGGCGACGGACGGACCTACCTGCCCGCGGACGACCTCGCGAAGTTCGGCTGCTCGGCCGGGTTCGCCGGACCGAACCCGCCGGAGGGCTCCGACTTCGCGGGCCTGGTCCACTTCGAGGTGCGCAGGGCCCGCGCGCTCTTCGCGGAGGGCTACCGGCTGCTGCCGATGCTGGACCGCCGCAGCGGCGCCTGCGTCGCCGCGATGGCCGGCATCTACCGCCGTCTCCTGGACCGCATCGAGCGCGACCCCGAGGCCGTCCTGCGCGGCCGGGTCTCGCTGCCCGGACGCGAGAAGGCGTACGTCGCCGTGCGGGGCCTGTCCGGCCTCGACGCCCGGCACGTCTCGCGCCGGACCGTCAGGAGGCGCGCCTGATGGACACTCCGGTCCAAGATGACGCAAGTCCCTGGAAACGGGACGCAACCCTCCGGCCGAAGACCGCGTCCCTGACTGCAACGGCCGCCCGTGCCCCGTTCCACCGGCGCGGCGCGGCCGCGGGGGAAGGTGCACGATGAACGACACCACGCAGGGCGAGGCGCTCGACGCGGGCGCGCCGAGCCGCCCCGCGACGGCCGTAGTGGTCGGCGGGGGGCTCGCCGGCACGACCGCCGCGCTGGCACTGGCCGACGCGGGCGTCCGCGTGACGCTGCTGGAGGGCCGGCCCCGCCTGGGCGGGCTCGCCTTCTCCTTCCGGCGCGACGGACTGACCGTGGACAACGGCCAGCACGTGTATCTGCGCTGCTGCACCGCCTACCGCTGGTTCCTCGACCGCGTCGACGGGGCGGACCTCGCACCGCTGCAGGACCGCCTCGACGTACCCGTGCTCGACGCCGCGGCGAAACCCGGGCGGCGGCTCGGCAGGATCGGCAGAACGGCGCTGCCCGTCCCGCTGCATCTGGCGCGCAGCCTGGCGACCTATCCGCACCTCTCGCTCGCGGAGCGCGCCAGGGTCGGCCGCGCCGCACTCGCCCTCAAGGCACTCGATCCCGCCGACCCCGCGCTCGACACACGGAGCTTCGGCAACTGGCTGGCCGCTCACGGCCAGTCGGACCGGGCCGTCGAGGCACTGTGGGACCTCGTGGGGGTCGCCACCCTCAACGCGGTGGCCGGCGACGCCTCGCTCGGGCTCGCCGCGATGGTGTTCAGGACCGGGCTGCTCTCCGACCCGGGCGCCGCCGACATCGGCTGGGCGCACGTCCCGCTGGGAGAACTGCACGACCGGCTCGCCCGCAAGGCGCTCGACTCCGCGGGAGTCCGTACCGAGATCCGTACACGCGTCACCTCCGTCTCCCGCAAGGACAACGGGCGTTGGGGCGTGCGGGTTCCCGGCGAGACGCTGGAGGCCGACGCGGTCGTGCTCGCCGTGCCCCAGCGCGAGGCCCACGACCTGCTGCCGAAGGGGGCCCTCGACGACCCCGGACGGCTGCTGGAGATCGGCACCGCGCCGATCCTCAACATCCACGTCGTGTACGACCGCAAGGTGCTCGACGCACCGTTCTTCGCCGCGCTCGGCTCACCCGTGCAGTGGGTCTTCGACCGCACCGCGGCCTCCGGGCTCCAGGACGGCCAGTACCTCGCGCTGTCGCAGTCGGCCGCGCAGGACGAGATCGACGCACCCGTCGCCGTGCTGCGCGAGCGGTACCTGCCGGAGCTGGAGCGGCTGCTGCCGCACACCCGGCGGGCCGCGGTCCGCGACTTCTTCGTGACCAGGGAGCGCACGGCGACGTTCGCCCCGGCCCCCGGCGTCGGCCGGCTGCGGCCCGGCGCCCGTACCGACGCCCCCGGCCTGTACCTGGCCGGCGCGTGGACCGCCACCGGGTGGCCCGCGACGATGGAGAGTGCGGTCCGCAGCGGCGTGAGCGCGGCCGATGCCGCGCTGCACGCCCTGGGCCGGCCCCGCGACCACCTCTTCGAGCTCTTCGAGGAGGCGGCGTGACGCTCGATCAGGGCTCCCGCACCCCCCGTACCGCGAATAGAGGAGAGACTGTGCCCACTGTGCCCCCGGCATCCAAGGCTGCCGACGCGGTGGACGTGACCGCGCTCCTGGAGCGCGGCCGGACCCTGGCCTCACCGGTACTACGGGCGGCCATCGACCGCCTGGCACCCCCCATGGACACCGTCGCCGCCTACCACTTCGGCTGGATCGACGCCGCGGGCCGGCCCGCCGAGGGCGACGGCGGCAAGGCCGTGCGGCCCGCCCTCGCCGTGCTCTCCGCCGAGGCGGCCGGCGCCGCCCCCGAGGTGGGCGTGCCGGGCGCGGTCGCCGTCGAGCTGGTGCACAACTTCTCGCTCCTGCACGACGACCTGATGGACGGCGACGAGCAGCGCCGCCACCGGGACACCGTCTGGAAGGTGCACGGCCCCGCCCAGGCGATCCTCGTCGGCGACGCCCTGTTCGCGCTGGCCAACGAACTGCTCCTGGAGCTGGGCACGGTGGAGGCCGGCCGCGCCACCCGCCGCCTCACCACCGCCACCCGCGCGCTGATCGACGGCCAGGCCCAGGACATCTCCTACGAGCACCGCGACCGCGTCAGCGTCGAGGAGTGCCTGGAGATGGAGGGCAACAAGACCGGCGCCCTGCTCGCCTGCGCCTGCTCCATCGGTGCGGTCCTCGGCGGCGCCGACGACCGCACGGCGGACACCCTGGAGCGGTACGGCTACCACCTCGGCCTCGCCTTCCAGGCCGTCGACGACCTCCTCGGCATCTGGGGCGACCCGGTGGCCACCGGCAAGCAGACCTGGAGCGACCTGCGCCAGCGCAAGAAGTCCCTGCCCGTCGTGGCCGCGCTCGCGGCCGGCGGACCCGCCTCCGCACGCTTGGGCGAACTGCTCGCCGCGGACGCCAGCAGCAGCGACTTCGAGAACTTCTCCGAGGAGGAGTTCGCCGTGCGGGCCGCGCTCATCGAGGAGGCCGGCGGCCGCGACTGGACCGCCCAGGAAGCGCGCCGCCAGCACACGATCGCCGTCGAGGCGCTGGACACGATCCACATGCCGGACCAGGTGCGGGCCCAGTTCACGGAGCTCGCCGACTTCGTCGTCGTACGGAAGAGATGATCACTATCGGTCGAATAGCCCTCGCGTAGTCGCCGGCCGGTGCCGCGGGAAGAACGAGCACCGGCCGACGGCGGACCCACAGCAGAGAATCGCCACTGCACGAAGGGGAAGCCATGACAGCGACGACCGACGGAAGCACCGGGGCCCTCCCGCCCCGCGCAGCCTCGGCCAGCGACATCCGGACGGAATCGACTCCCCTGGCGGCGGGGACAGCCGATACCCGAGACGCCGCCGCGCGCGCGATACAGCGCGCCACCGACTTCCTGCTCTCCACCCAGGACGCCGAGGGCTGGTGGAAGGGCGACCTGGAGACCAACGTCACCATGGACGCCGAGGACCTGCTGCTGCGGCAGTTCCTGGGCATCCGGGACGAGCGCACCACCCGGGCCGCCGCCCTGTTCATCCGCGGCGAGCAGCGCGAGGACGGCACCTGGGCCTCCTTCTTCGGCGGCCCCGGCGAACTCTCCACCACCATCGAGGCGTACGTCGCCCTGCGGCTGGCCGGCGACGCGCCGCAGGACCCGCACATGGCGCGGGCGGCCGCCTGGATCCGCGGGCGGGGCGGGATCGCCTCCGCCCGGGTCTTCACCCGGATCTGGCTGGCCCTGTTCGGCTGGTGGAAGTGGGACGACCTGCCCGAGCTCCCCCCGGAACTCATCTGGTTCCCCAAGTGGGCGCCGCTCAACATCTACGACTTCGGCTGCTGGGCCCGGCAGACCATCGTGCCGCTCACCGTCGTCTCGGCCAAGCGTCCGGTGCGTCCGGCGCCCTTCGCCCTGGACGAGCTGCACGCCGACCCCCGGGACCCCAACCCCGTCCGGCCCCTGGCACCGGTGGCGAGCTGGGACGGGGCGTTCCAGCGGCTCGACCGCGCCCTGCACGCCTACCGCAAGGTCGCCCCGCGCCGGCTGCGCCGGGCCGCGATGAACACCGCGGCCCGCTGGATCATCGAGCGCCAGGAGAACGACGGGTGCTGGGGCGGCATCCAGCCGCCCGCCGTCTACTCGGTCATCGCCCTGCACCTGCTCGGCTACGACCTCGAACACCCCGTCATGCGCGAGGGACTGGCCTCCCTGGACCGCTTCGCCGTGTGGCGCGAGGACGGGGCCCGGATGATCGAGGCCTGCCAGTCACCGGTGTGGGACACCTGCCTCGCGACCATCGCGCTCGCCGACGCGGGGGTGCCCGCCGACCATCCGCAGCTCGTGCGGGCCGCGGACTGGATGCTGGGCGAGGAGATCGTCCGGCCCGGCGACTGGGCGGTCAAGCGACCCCAGCTCCCGCCCGGGGGCTGGGCGTTCGAGTTCCACAACGACAACTACCCGGACATCGACGACACCGCCGAGGTGGTCCTCGCGCTGCGCCGCGTCAAGCACCACGACCCGGAGCGCGTGGAGAAGGCCATCGCACGCGGGGTGCGCTGGAACCTGGGCATGCAGTCGAAGAACGGCGCGTGGGGCGCCTTCGACGTCGACAACACCAGCCCCTTCCCCAACCGGCTGCCGTTCTGCGACTTCGGCGAGGTCATCGACCCGCCGTCCGCCGACGTCACCGCGCACGTCGTGGAGATGCTCGCCTTCGAAGGGCTCGCCCACGATCCGCGCACCCGCCGCGGCGTCGAGTGGCTTCTCGCGGAACAGGAGCCCAACGGCTCCTGGTTCGGCCGCTGGGGCGTCAACTACGTCTACGGGACGGGGTCGGTGGTGCCCGCGCTGGTCGCCGCCGGACTGCCCGGCTCGCACCCCGCGATCCGCCGGGCGGTGGCCTGGCTGGAGACGGTGCAGAACGACGACGGCGGCTGGGGCGAGGACCTGCGCTCCTACCACGACGCCGCCGAATGGAGCGGACGGGGCGCCTCCACCGCCTCCCAGACCGCGTGGGCGCTGCTGGCGCTGCTCGCCGCCGGGGAGCGGCACTCCACGGCGGTCGGGCGCGGGATCGCCTGGCTCGCCGAGACCCAGCGGGCGGACGGCTCCTGGGACGAGCCGTACTTCACCGGCACCGGGTTCCCCTGGGACTTCTCGATCAACTACCACCTCTACCGGCAGGTCTTCCCGCTGACCGCACTGGGCCGGTACGTCAACGGCGAACCGTTCGCCGCCCTGCCGAGCTCCCGGAGCTCCTTCGGCAGGGCCAGCTGATGAGCGCGACACCGGGCGCCGCCCCGCTGCTGATCGCCTGCGCGCTGGGCATCGAGCGGTTCGCCCTGCGCACCGGCGGCGACCGGAGCGGCGCCGGGGGACCGGTCACCGTGCTGCGTACGGGCATGGGACCGCCGGCCGCCGAACGGGCGGTCGCCGCGGCGCTGGCCGGCCCCGCCCTGCGCGGGGCGGCCGTCCTGGCCACGGGCTTCTGCGCCGGGCTCGCCCCCGGCATGCACCCGGGAGACCTGGTCGTCGCCGAGGAGACCCGGGACCCGCACGGCAGCACGCCGTGCGTGGGCACCGGCCTGCTCGTCCAGGAACTGCGGCGCGCCGTACCGGGGCGCACCGTCCACACGGGGCCGCTGGCCGGCTCCGACCACGTCGTGCGCGCCCACGAACGGCCCCGGCTGTTCGCGGCCGGCGCGATCGCGGTTGACATGGAGTCGGCGGCCACGCTCCGCACGGCCGTACGCGCCGGCGACCACCCGGTTGCCGCCGTACGGGTGGTCGTGGACGCCCCGGAACATGAACTCGTCCGGATCGGCACGGTACGCGGGGGAATATCAGCCTTCCGTGTTCTGCGCGCCGTTCTCCCCGTCTTTCTCGAATGGCACCGTTCCTTGCTGCTCCCCAGGAGGTGAGCCAGATGGCCATGCCGCTCCGCCAGACCATCAAGGTCGCGACGTATCTCTTCGAACAGAAACTGCGCAAGCGGGACAAGTTTCCGCTGATCGTCGAACTGGAACCGCTGTACGCCTGCAATCTCGCGTGCGAGGGCTGCGGCAAGATCCAGCACCCGGCCGGAGTGCTCAAGCAGCGCATGCCGGTCGCGCAGGCCGTGGGGGCGGTGCTCGAATCGGGTGCGCCGATGGTGTCCATTGCCGGCGGCGAACCCCTGATGCACCCTCACATCGACGAGATCGTGCGGCAGTTGGTGGCGAAGAAGAAGTACATCTTCCTGTGCACCAACGCCATGCTGCTGCGCAAGAAGCTGGACAAGTTCACGCCCTCGCCGTACTTCGCGTTCGCCGTGCACATCGACGGCCTGCGGGAGCGGCACGACGAGTCCGTCGCCAAGGAGGGGGTGTTCGACGAGGCGGTCGCGGCCATCAAGGAGGCCAAGCGGCGCGGCTTCCGGGTCACCACCAACTCGACCTTCTTCAACACCGACACCCCGCAGACGATCATCGAGGTGCTGAACTACCTCAATGACGACCTGAAGGTGGACGAGATGATGATCTCGCCCGCCTACGCCTACGAGAAGGCCCCCGACCAGGAGCACTTCCTGGGCGTGGAGCAGACCCGCGAGCTGTTCAAGAAGGCCTTCGCGGGCGGCAACCGGCTGCGCTGGCGGCTCAACCACTCCCCGCTCTTCCTGGACTTCCTGGAGGGCAAGGTCGACTTCCCCTGCACGGCGTGGGCGATCCCCAACTACTCGCTGTTCGGCTGGCAGAAGCCCTGCTACCTGATGAGCGACGGGTACGTCACGACGTACAAGGACCTGATCGAGAAGACCGACTGGGACGCCTACGGGCGCGGCAAGGACCCGCGGTGCGCCAACTGCATGGCGCACTGCGGCTACGAGCCGACCGCGGTCATGGCCACCATGGGCTCCCTCAAGGAGTCCCTGCGGGCCGCCCGTGAGACGGTCTCGGGAAACCGCGGGTGACGTCGTGACCGCCATCTCCTTGGGCCTCCCCGAGGTACCGGTCCGGCCGATCGCGGAGCGCCGCCGCTCGCGGCGCATCCAGGTCGGACCGGTGGCGGTCGGGGGCGGGGCACCCGTCTCGGTGCAGTCGATGACGACGACCCGTACGTCGGACATCGGCGCCACGTTGCAGCAGATCGCCGAACTCACCGCGTCCGGCTGTGAGATCGTGCGTGTCGCCTGTCCCACGCAGGACGACGCGGACGCCCTCGCCACCATCGCGCGCAAGTCGCAGATCCCGGTGATCGCCGACATCCACTTCCAGCCGAAGTACGTGTTCGCCGCGATCGAGGCGGGCTGCGCCGCGGTGCGGGTGAACCCGGGCAACATCAAGCAGTTCGACGACAAGGTGCGCGAGATCGCGCGGGCCGCGAAGGACCACGGCACACCGATCAGGATCGGGGTCAACGCCGGGTCGCTGGACCGGCGGCTGCTGCAGAAGTACGGCAGGGCGACGCCCGAGGCGCTCGTCGAGTCGGCGCTGTGGGAGGCGTCCCTCTTCGAGGAGCACGGCTTCCGGGACATCAAGATCTCGGTCAAGCACAACGACCCGGTCGTGATGGTCAACGCCTATCGGCAGCTCGCCGCGCAGTGCGACTACCCCCTGCACCTGGGCGTCACCGAGGCCGGTCCCGCCTTCCAGGGCACGATCAAGTCGGCCGTCGCCTTCGGCGCGCTGCTCAGCGAGGGCATCGGCGACACGATCCGGGTGTCGCTGAGCGCGCCGCCCGCCGAGGAGTGCAAGGTCGGCATCCAGATCCTCCAGTCGCTGGGGCTGCGGCAGCGGCGCCTGGAGATCGTCTCGTGCCCCTCCTGCGGGCGGGCCCAGGTCGACGTCTACAAGCTCGCCGACGAGGTCACCGCGGGCCTGGAGGGCATGGAGGTCCCGCTGCGCGTCGCGGTCATGGGCTGCGTCGTCAACGGGCCGGGGGAGGCGCGGGAGGCGGACCTGGGGGTCGCCTCCGGCAACGGCAAGGGCCAGATCTTCGTCAAGGGCGAGGTCGTCAGGACGGTCCCGGAGTCGAAGATCGTGGAGACCCTCGTCGACGAGGCGATGAAGATCGCCGCGCAGATGGAGGCGGACGGCGTCGCGTCAGGCGAGCCGGAGGTCACAGCGCCGGGGACACCCACCGTCACTGTGAGTCAGTAGCAGCACGGACCGAGAGGGGGCCCGACGTGACGATCATGGAGACCATCCGGGGACCACGCGACCTGAAGGCGCTGTCCGAGGCCGAGACCGGCCGGCTGGCCGAGGAGATCCGGGAGTTCCTGGTGCACGCCGTCGCCAGGACCGGGGGGCATCTGGGACCCAACCTGGGGGTGGTGGAACTGTCCATCGCGCTCCACCGGGTCTTCGAGTCGCCGGCCGACCGCATCGTGTGGGACACCGGCCACCAGAGCTACGTGCACAAGATCCTGACCGGCCGTCAGGACTTCTCCAAGCTGCGCGGCAAGGGCGGCCTGTCCGGCTACCCCTCGCGGGAGGAGTCCGAGCACGACATAGTCGAGAACAGCCACGCCTCCACCGCGCTCGGCTGGGCCGACGGGCTCGCCAAGGCCCGCCAGGTGCAGGGGGAGAAGGGCCACGTCGTCGCGGTCGTCGGCGACGGGGCGCTCACCGGCGGCATGGCCTGGGAGGCGCTGAACAACATCGCCGCCGCCAAGGACCGGCCGCTGATCGTCGTCGTCAACGACAACGAGCGCTCGTACGCGCCGACCATCGGCGGCCTCGCCAACCACCTGGCGACCCTGCGCACCACCGACGGCTACGAGAAGGTGCTGGCCTGGGGCAAGGACGTCCTGCTGCGCACCCCCGTCGTCGGCGGCACGCTCTACGAGTCGCTGCACGGCGCCAAGAAGGGCTTCAAGGACGCGTTCGCCCCGCAGGGCATGTTCGAGGACCTGGGGCTGAAGTACGTCGGGCCGATCGACGGGCACGACACGGGCGCCGTCGAGTCGGCCCTGCGGCGCGCGAAACGTTTCCACGGGCCCGTCCTCGTCCACTGCCTGACCGAGAAGGGGCGCGGCTACGAGCCGGCGCTCGCGCACGAGGAGGACCGCTTCCACACGGTCGGCGTGATGGACCCGCTCACCTGCGAGCCGCTCGCGCCGTCCAACGGGCCGTCCTGGACCTCGGTGTTCGGCGACGAGATCGTGCGCATCGGCGAGGAGCGCGAGGACGTCGTGGCGATCACGGCGGCCATGCTGCACCCGGTGGGCCTCGCGAAGTTCGCCGAGCGGTTCCCCGGCCGGGTGTGGGACGTCGGCATCGCCGAGCAGCACGCGGCGGTGTCCGCGGCGGGGCTCGCGACCGGTGGGCTGCACCCGGTCGTCGCCGTGTACGCCACCTTCCTCAACCGGGCCTTCGACCAGCTGCTCATGGACGTCGCGCTGCACCGCTGCGGGGTGACGTTCGTACTGGACCGGGCCGGGGTGACGGGCGTCGACGGGGCCTCGCACAACGGCATGTGGGACCTGTCGATCCTCCAGGTCGTGCCCGGGCTCAGGATCGCCGCCCCGCGCGACGCCGACCAGCTCCGTGCGCAGCTGCGCGAGGCGGTCGCCGTCGACGACGCGCCCACGCTCATCCGCTTCCCCAAGGAGTCGGTGGGACCCGCGGTCCCGGCGGCCGACCGGGTGGGCGGCGTGGACGTGCTGCACCGCGGCGAACGGGACGACGTGCTCCTGGTCTCCGTCGGCGTGATGGCCCCGGTGTGCCTCCACGCGGCCGAGCTGCTGGAGGCCCGCGGCATCGGCTGCACGGTGGTGGACCCGCGCTGGGTCAAGCCCGTCGACCCCGCGCTGCCCGGCCTCGCCGCCGGCCACCGCCTGGTCGCGGTCGTCGAGGACAACAGCCGCGCCGCCGGGGTGGGCGCGGCCGTCGCGCTCGCCCTCTCCGACGCCGAGGTCGACGTGCCCGTACGGCGGTTCGGCATCCCGGAGCAGTTCCTCGCGCACGCCAAGCGGGGCGAGGTGCTGGCCGACATCGGTCTGACCCCCGTGGAGATCGCGGGCCGCATCAGCGCGACGCTGTCCCTCCGGGAGACCGACCGGCCCCGCGGCACGGGCCGGGCCGCACCCGCGGACGGGGCGCAGGCCCCCCGGCGCCCGGCGGCCGCGAAGCGCGCCCGCACGGCCCCGGCCGCCGCCCGCCGGGCCGCGGTGCGGGGCGCCACCGCGGCACGGGAGACCGACACCGGCGGACCCGCCCGCCGGACCGCCGCGGAGGCCGGGCCGGCAGCCGCGAAGCGCGCCCGGACGGCACGGGTCGCCGATCCGCGCGCAGCGGGTAGCGGCGGGGATACCCGCCGGACGGTCGCGGAGGACGGGTCCGGGGCCGGAGCACAGGCTTCCGGTGAGGGGGCCGGTGCGCAGCGGGTCCGGAAGGTGGTGGCCACCCGGCAGGGCGCCGCCGGGCGGAGGACCGGCGGGGTGTCGCAGGCCGCGGGGGAACAGGCGGCCACCAGGGACCAGGGGGCCGCCGCCGGGCAGGATGCCGTCGGTGGGCCGGCCGGAGAACCGCACGTGTCCAAGGAGAAACAGGAATGACGACCAGCGAGCCCCAGGAGTTCGACCTCGCCGGCCTCCTCGCCGAGCGCGGAGCCGAGCGCTACGAACTGCACGCGAAGTACCTGAACCACCAGCTGCCGCGCATGCTGCACACCATCGGCTTCGACAAGGTCTACGAGCGGGCCGAGGGCGCCCACTTCTGGGACGCGGACGGCAACGACCACCTGGACATGCTCGCCGGGTTCGGGGTGATGGGCCTGGGCCGCCACCACCCCGTCGTCCGCAAGGCGCTGCACGACGTCCTCGACGCCGGGCTCGCCGACCTGACCCGCTTCGACTGCCAGCCGCTGCCCGGTCTGCTGGCCGAGAAGCTGCTCACCCACAGCCCGCACCTGGACCGGGTGTTCTTCGGCAACAGCGGCACCGAGGCCGTCGAGACCGCGCTGAAGTTCGCCCGGTACGCCACCGGGAAGCCGCGCGTGCTGTACTGCGCGCACTCCTTCCACGGCCTGACCACCGGGTCCCTGTCCGTGAACGGCGAGGACGGCTTCCGGGACGGCTTCGCCCCGCTGCTGCCCGACACCGCGGTCCCGCTCGGCGACCTCGACGCGCTCGCGGCCGAGCTGAGGAAGGGCGACGTCGCCGCCCTCATCGTCGAGCCGATCCAGGGCAAGGGCGTGCACGAGGCGCCGCCCGGCTACCTGCGCGCCGCCCAGGAGCTGCTGCACCGGCACAAGGCGCTGCTCATCGCGGACGAGGTGCAGACCGGCCTCGGCCGCACCGGCGACTTCTACGCCTACCAGCACGAGGAGGGCGTCGAGCCGGACCTGGTCTGCGTGGCGAAGGCGCTGTCGGGCGGCTACGTGCCCGTCGGCGCGACCCTGGGCAAGGACTGGATCTTCAAGAAGGTCTACTCGTCCATGGACCGGGTCCTCGTGCACTCCGCGAGCTTCGGGTCCAACGCACAGGCGATGGCGGCCGGCCTCGCCGTGCTGTCGGTCATGGAGAACGAGCAGATCGTGGCGAACGCCCGCGCCACCGGGGAGCGGCTCAAGGCCCGGCTCGCGGCGCTCGTCGACACGTACGAGCTGCTGAGCGACGTACGCGGCCGGGGGCTGATGATCGGCATCGAGTTCGGCCGGCCGAGGTCGCTGAAGCTGCGCAGCCGCTGGACGGTGCTGCAGACCGCCCGCAAGGGGCTGTTCGCGCAGATGGTGGTCGTGCCGCTGCTGCAGCGCCACCGGATCCTCACCCAGGTCTCCGGCGACCACCTGGAGGTGATCAAGCTGATCCCGCCGCTGGTCATCGGCGAGCAGGACGTGGACCGCTTCATGGACGCCTTCACCGCCGTGATGGACGACGCGCACAGCGGCGGCGGTCTGATGTGGGACTTCGGCAAGACCCTGGTCAAGCAGGCGGTCGCCAACAAGTAGCACGGCGGCGGCACGTGCGGGTGCGGCACGCTTTTTGCCTCTGAGGCAAGGAATTTGTCTCAGAGGCAAGGATGCGGCTCAATGGAACGCATGAACCCTGCCAAGGGTACGAGCCCTTCCGAGCCGATGGCAGCCGGGGACCAGCTGCCCGCCGTCGCCCCGCGGCTGCGCGCGCTGCGACGGCAGGCGGCGCTCACCCTGGAGTCCGCGGCCCGCGCCGCCGGCCTCTCGCCCGCCCACCTCTCCCGGCTGGAGACCGGACAGCGCCAGCCCTCGCTGCCGATGCTCCTCACGCTGGCCCGCGTCTACGCCACCACCGTCTCCGACCTGCTCGGCGAGACGGTCACCGAACGGGACGCGGTCGTGCGCGCCGCCGAGATGGACCCCACACAGGCCGGCGGCTGGACGTACTGGCAGGCCGGAGCGGCCGGCCGGGGCATGCAGTCCCTGCGCGTGCACGTCCCCTACGGCGCGCAGGGCGACATCGTGCGGGTCCACCCCGGCGAGGAGTGGCTGTACGTCCTGCAGGGGCGGCTGCGGCTGCGCCTCGGGGACACCGCGCACGTCCTGGCGCCCGGGGACAGCGCCCACTTCGACTCGCTGACCCCGCACCGGATCGCCGCCGCGGACCGGGACGGGGCCGAGCTCCTCTTCGTGCACACCCTGCTGCAGAGCCCGACGGCCGCCCTGTGCCTCGGACCGACGACGACCTCAGGAGAAGGCTCATGAAGGACCTGGAGGAGAAGTTCCCGCGCGCGCTGTGGGTCCGGCTCATCATCTACGTGGCGGTCGGGCACGTCTTCGCCGCCTTCATCTATCTGCTGTTCACGCTCGGCGCCCAGAACCAGTAGGCGCGACCGGCCGCCCCGCGCCCCGGCGGGGTCAGTCGAGGAGCCGCTCGCGCAGCCGCTCCCGGATCCCGGGGGTCACGCCGAGCCCCTGCTCCAGGTAGGCGTCCACCCCGCCCCACGTCCCCTCGATCGTGTCGAACGCCGCCGCCAGGTACTCGGCGCGGGCGTCGAAGAGGGGACCGAGCAGCTCCATCACCTCGGGTGTGTACGCCGAGGCGGCGGAACCGCTGCGGTGGACCTTGTAGCGGCGGTGCGCCGCGTTCGACTCCAGGTAGTCCGCCACGATCGCCTCGCGCTCGACCCCGACCGCCAGGAGCGTCACGGCGACGGACAGGCCCGCCCGGTCCTTGCCCGCCGCGCAGTGCATCAGCGCCGGGACGCTGTCCCGGGCCAGCGCATGCAGCACCTGGCGGTGCTCGGCGGTGCGGTCCTTGATGATCGTGCGGTACGACGCCACCATGCGGTTCGCCGCCCTGCCGTCCGAGAGCAGTGCGCGCAGCTGCTCCAGATTCCCCTCGCGGACCATCTTCCAGAACTCCGCGCCGTCCGCGGGGTCCGTCAGCGGCAGGTTCACGTTGCGCACGCCGGGCAGCTCGACGTCGGCGCCCTCCAGCTTCTGGTCGGCCGCGTTGCGGAAGTCGAAGATCGTGTGCAGGCCCAGGGAGGCGAGGAACGCGGCGTCCGACGCCGTCGCGTGCGCGAGGTGGCCGCTGCGGAACAGCCGCCCGTGCGCCAGGCGCCGGCCGTCCACCGTCGGCAGGCCGCCCACGTCACGGAAGTTGCGCACTCCGGTCAGCTCGGGCTCGGTCGACGGGACCTGCTGCGTCACGGTGTTCCTCCCATCGGCGGCCGACGCGGCTCGTCGGCGAGGTGCGCGTCCGACGATACGACATCGGTTCATGGGCCGATGAGTTGTCCACAGGCGTTGCTAGAAGGGCAGGTCGGCCCTGATGATGTCGGGACTTGAGCGTGCCTGTTCGAATATGTGAGGGCTTGATGGTAGAGATCGGCGCGGACGGCCGTACGTGGCTCCTTTCGGGGCCCACGAGCAGTTACGGCCTGCGGCTCGGTGACGAGGACGAGCTGCTGCATCTGCACTGGGGCCCCAGGATCGCCCTCGCCGACGCCGAGGCGCTCGCCGCGGGTCCCGGCCCGGAGTACTGGGCGTTCGAGGCGACCCTGGACGGCCACGAGGAGTACCCGGTGGAGGGCGGCCCCCGCTTCGTGCGGCCCGCGCTGTCCGTGCGGACACCGGAGCGCCGCGGCACCGAGTGGCGCTTCGAGGGGTACGGGACCGGGGGCGCCGAGGGAACCGAAGGGGCCGCGGGAGCCGGGGACGACGAGCTGCGGCTGCGGTTCTCCGACTCCGGGCTCGGCATCACCCTGCACTACCGGATGCGGGCCGGCAGCGACGTCGTCGAGCGCTGGGTGACCCTCGCCAACGAGGGGCCCGCCCTGGAGGTGCTGCGCGCCGACTCCGCGACCTGGACGCTGCCGCTGCGCGACGGATGGCGGCTCTCCCAGCTGCACGGGCGGTGGGCGGCCGAGTCCCGCCTCACGCGCTCCGACCTCACCTACGGCGAGAAGGTCATCGGCAGCCGGCGCGGGCACACCGGGCACCAGCACCTGCCGTGGGTCGCCCTGGACGCGGACGGCACGGCGACCGAGGAGCTGGGCGAGGTCTACGGATGCGCGCTCGCCTGGTCGGGCAGCTGGCGGATCGCGGTGGCGCAACTGCCGGACGCGCGCGTGCAGATCACCGGCGGCGCCGGGTACGACGACTCGGGCCTGCTGCGGCTGGAGCCGGGCGAGGGCTTCGTCACGCCCGTCTTCGCGGGGCTGTGGAGCGACGGCGGCTTCGGCGGGGCGAGCCGCGCCTGGCACGCGTACCAGCGTGAGCACGTGATCCCGGACGCGGACCGGTACCGGCCGGTGCTCTACAACTCCTGGGAGGCCACCGAGTTCGACATCTCCGAGGAGCAGCAGCGGGCGCTCGCCCGCCGGGCCGCCGAGGCGGGGATCGAGCTGTTCGTGGTCGACGACGGCTGGTTCGGGGCGCGCACCAGCGACCGGGCCGGACTCGGCGACTGGACGCCCAACCGGGACCGCTTCCCGGGCGGCCTCAAGCCCCTCGCCGACCACGTGCACGGACTCGGGATGCAGTTCGGCATCTGGGTCGAGCCCGAGATGGTCAACCAGGACAGCGACCTGTACCGCGCGCACCCCGACTGGGTGCAGTTCCAGCCGGGCCGCAGGCGCACCGAGCTGCGCAACCAGCTCGTGCTGAACCTCGCCCGCGAGGACGTCCAGGAGTACCTGTGGGAACGGCTGGACACGCTGCTCTCCGGCGCCCCGGTCGACTACGTGAAGTGGGACTTCAACCGTGCCTTCACCGACGCGGGCTGGCCCGGCGAGGCGTACCCGCAGCGGCTGTGGGTGGACCATGTGCACGCCCTGTACCGCCTGCTGGACCGGCTGCGGGCGGCCCATCCGGGCGTGGCCTTCGAGTCCTGCTCGGGCGGCGGCGGGCGGATCGACCTCGGCATCATGTCCCGTACGGACCAGGTGTGGACCTCGGACAACACGGACCCGCTCGACCGGCTCGCCATCCAGCACGGGTACAGCCAGGTGCACCCCGCGCGGGCCATGGCCGCCTGGGTCACCGACAGCCCGAACACACAGCTCAACGGGCGGGTCAGCTCGCTGCGCTTCCGGTTCGTGAGCGCGATGGCCGGAGTGCTCGGGGTCGGCGGGGACCTGACCCGGTGGAGCGGGGAGGAGCTGGCCGAGGCGCGGACCTGGGTGGAGCTCTACAAGGAGATCCGGCCCGTGGTGCAGGGCGGCGACCTGTACCGGCTGCGGGCGCCCGAGGGCGGGCTGAGCGCCGTCCAGTACGTCCGGGGCGATGAGGCCGTCGTCCTGGCCTGGCTGCAGGCCCAGCACCACGGCGAGCCGGTCCCGCCGCTGCGGCTGCGCGGCCTCGACCCGACGGCGTCGTACGAATGCCTCGAAACGCGCGAAGTGCACCGGGGTGCGGTGCTGTTGCACCACGGGCTGCGGACAGGGCTGCGCGGGGATCTCGATGCGACAGTTGTCAGACTGCGTCGCAAGTGACCGATGTGACCGTAATGGGGCCTTCTTTCCAACTGGTGTGGAAATGAAGGCCCCTGGGGTCGCCCTCCGTGAGCAGCGTCATATCGTGACGTTCCGCTGTCGCCATGCTCACGTAAGTCCGCTTTGTTTCCTGGGGTGCGGGGGACAGAGGGCGGCCCGGATTCACACAGGGTGACCGATGCCCCACCGGAGGATCAAGGAAACAGGGAACACGGGAAACCCCTGAGGTTGTTTCCGCGTCTCCCCGTCGCTTACGTTCACCTCCAATCCGGACGGACGCCCAATCCTGCCGCCGCCCGGAATCCCCACACCGACACCCGTACACGGCAGGAGCGGGGGACCCACAGGTACCACGCCTGTTCCGGTCTCCGGAACGGGCTCGGGGTCAAGTCGCGCGACAGCGCGGCCGGGCATCTCCAGCCCGCACCCGACAGCTCACCTCGCAGGCGCCGGAGAGGAATTCGTCATGCCCGCGAAGGGTAAGCACCGCCGTCCCAAGTCCCAGCGCCTCACCCGCTCCATAGCCGCGGCCGGAACCGGGGGCGCCGCCCTCGCCCTCCCGCTGTTCGGCGCGGCCGGAGCGCACGCCGCCACCCCGCAGTCCGCCGCCGACTCCGTGACGAGTGCCTCGAACCTCGCGGGTGAAACCCCGAAGTCCGCGCCGGCCGCCGGGAAGAAGGCCGAAGCGCGGCAGACCGGCACGGAGAAGGTCACCACCAGGACGTACGCCGTGCGTTCGGGCGACTCCCTCTCGAAGATCGCCGACACGCAGGACGTCGACGGCGGCTGGAAGAAGCTGTACTCGGACAACCGCGCCGCGGTCGGCAGCGACCCGTCGCTCATCCACCCCGGCCTCAAGCTCGCGCTCGGCGGCAAGGCCGCGGCCTCCACCGGCTCCGGCGCCTCCCAGTCCTCCGAGCGGTCCGCCCCCGAGAAGCCCGCTGCCAAGAAGCCGGCCACGACGTCCAAGGCCGCGGACACCTCCCCGGCCGCGCCCTCGACCTCCACCGGCTTCTCGCTGCCGGTCGCGGGCGCCTCGATCGGCACCTCGTACAAGATGTCGGGCAGCATGTGGTCCAGCGGCTACCACACCGGTGTCGACTTCGTGGTGCCCACCGGCACCTCGCTCAAGTCCGTCGGCGCGGGCACCGTCGTCTCCGCCGGATGGGGCGGCGCGTACGGCAACCAGGTCGTCATCCGGCTCGCCGACGGCCACTACGCCCAGTACGCCCACCTGTCCTCGCTGTCCGTCTCGGCCGGCCAGAGCGTGACCGGCGGGCAGCAGGTCGGCCTCTCCGGCGCGACGGGCAACGTCACCGGCCCGCACCTGCACTTCGAGATCCGCACCACCCCCGACTACGGCTCGGACGTGGACCCGCTGGCGTACCTGCGCGCCAAGGGCGTCTCCCTCTGACACCCGCTCCGCCCGTTCGCCGAAGGCCGGACCCCGCCACGGGGTCCGGCCTTCGGCGTGCCGTCGGCGCACGGCCCGGGAGCTGCGGAAACGTCCCCGGCGGCGATCCGTATTCCGGGGTTGACCAACACTTGACGCGTGGCTTATCTCACCGCGCGTCAACCCCTTCCTACGGTCGCGTAGCTCACACCCGAGGGTGAATCATGCCGATGTGACAGACGATTCCAGAGACGACAGCAGAAGAGTGATCAGGTCGTACGTCGCGGTGGGGGACAGCTTCACCGAGGGCGTCGGTGATCCGGGCCCGGACGGGGCGTTCGTCGGCTGGGCCGACAGGTTCGCGGTACTCCTCGCGGACCGGCGCCCCGAGGGCGACTTCGCCTACACCAACCTCGCGGTCCGCGGGAAGCTGCTCGACCAGATCGTCGGGGACCAGCTGCAGCGGGCCCGGGAACTCGCCCCGGACCTGGTGTCCTTCTGTGCGGGCGGCAACGACATCATCCGGCCGGGCACCGACCCCGACGAGGTCGCGGAGCGCTACGAGCGGGCCGTCGCCGACCTGACGTCGGCCGTCGGCACGGTCCTCGTGACCACCGGCTTCGACACCCGCGGCGTACCCGTGCTGCGGCACATGCGCGGCAAGATCGCCACGTACAACCTCCACCTGCGGGCCATCGCCGACCGGTACGGCTGCCCGGTGCTGGACCTGTGGTCGCTCAGGACCATCCAGGACCGGCGGGCCTGGGACGGCGACCGGCTCCACCTGTCGCCCGAGGGGCACACCCGGGTGGCCCTGCGCGCCGGGCAGGTCCTCGGCCTGGAGGTGCCCGCGGACCCGGACCAGCCCTGGCCGCCGCTGCCGCCGCGCGGCACCTCGGAGGTGCGGCGCGACAACATCCAGTGGGCGCGGGAGTACCTCGTGCCGTGGATCGGCCGGCGGCTGCGCGGGGAGTCCTCGGGCGACCGCGTGGTGGCGAAGGGCAGCCTGTCGCCGCACGACATCAAGACGTGGATCGAGGCCGTGGCCTGAAGGTCCGCGAGGATCCGAGGGCCCCGGGGCCCGCGACGGGATCCGAGGGGMGGCCGGTGTCGCCCGACCCGCACCGCCGGTGTCGGGAGGCAGCGGTCACCCCTCGCGCGGCTCCCCTTCGCCCAGCCCCGACTCCCCTTCACCCAGGCCCGGTTCGCGTTCGCCCAGGCCCAGTTCGCGGGCGAGCGCCTCGTCCACCCACTGCTGGGTGCGGGTGCGCGACACCGCGCCCGGATACGCCGTCATCTGCACGGCCAGTCCGTCCAGCAGGGCGGTCAGCCGCAGCGCCGTGCCCGTCGGGTCCGGGCACCGGAACTCGCCCCGGGTCACCCCCTCGGCGATGACCTCGGTGAGCGCGGCCTTCCACTGCCGGTCCAGGTCACGGGTGACGTCCCGCAGCGCCGGCTCGCGCAGCGCCACCGCCCAGCCCTCGATCCACAGCCGCCAGCCCTTGGCCTGCCCGGTCGGCGCGTACCAGCGCACGGCGGCCCGCAGCCTGCGCAGCGCCGTCGTGCGGCGGCCGAGCAGCTTGCGCAGATGGGCGAGGTCGTCCTCGGCGGCGTACGTGAACGCGGCGGCGACCAGTTTCTCCTTCGTGGAGAAGTGGTAGAGCACCAGGGCGTTGCTCACGCCCAGCGCGTTCGCCACGTCGGCGATCCGCACCGCGGAGACACCCCGCTCCTCGATCTGCCGGATGGCGGCCCGCAGCAACTCCTCGCGCCGCTGCGCCACACCCAACCGCACCCTTGCCACCGGGCAACCCTATGGCCTGACCGCGCACGGCGCCGTCCCAGGGGCGGTTACCGGCCGCGCGGGGGAGGCGTCACCGGTACCGGCCGAACCGCTCCGCGATCACCGGCAGGCGCTCCGCGGCCAAGGCGTGCGCGGCGGCCCGCGGCGTCGTCCCGTCGGCCTGCGCCCGCGCGAGCGTCCGGTCGACCAGGGCGCGCATCGAGCGCCGCGTGTGCGCGAACGCCTCGTCCGCGTCGGCCCCGATGTCGCCGAACAGCGTCCACCACCACCAGGCGTTGGTGGCGGAGTTGACGACGACGTCCGGCAGGACGGTGACCCCGCGCGCCGCGAGCAGCTCCTCCGCTGCCGGCAGCACGGGCATGTTGGCCGCCTCGACGATCCAACGCGCCGTGATCCCGCGCTGGTTGACCGTGTCGACGGCGTACGAGACGGCGGCCGGCACCAGGACCTCGGCCGCGCTGGACAGCCAGGCGTCCCCGGGCAGTTCGCGGTCGCCGGGCCGCAGGGCCGCGCGGTCGACCGTGCCGAACGCGTCCCGCGCGGCGAGCAGCGCGTCCACGTCCAGGCCCCCGGGGTTGGCGATCGTGCCCTTCACGTCGGCGACCGCCACGACGCTCAGACCGGCGCGCGCGAGGAACCTGGCCGTGGCCCCACCCATGGTGCCGAGACCCTGCACGGCGACCCGCGTCCCCCGGTGGGCCGTGCCGGCCCGGTCCAGGGCCGTGAGCACCGACTCGGCCACCCCGCAGCCGCCGACCAGTTCGTCCAGGCCGATGCCGTCCACCTCCAGCGCGAACGCGTCGGCCAGCCGCCGCCGGGCCGCCGCCTCGTCGTCGAGCAGCGGGTACACGGCCTGGATCGACGACACCAGCCCGGCCTCCGCCGCGGCCCGGTCGACGAGGTCCTGGGTGAGACCGAGGTCCTCGCCGGTGGTCCAGTGGGCCTCGATGTAGGGGCGCACGGCGCGCAGGTACCGCACGAGCAGGTCGTACGCCCCCGGGTCCCGGGGGTCGCAGTCGATGCCGCCCTTGGCGCCGCCCAGCGGGACGTAGCGGCCCCGCGGGTCGTAGTGCAGGGCCTCCTTCATGCTCATTCCCCGGGCCAGGCCCGTCACTTCGTCCAGCGTGCAGCCCGCCCGCATCCGCAGCCCGCCGCTGCAGACGCCGCGCACCAGGCGGTCCACGACCAGGTGCCCCTGACGGCCCGTGACGTGGTCGGTCCAGGTGAGCGACATCAGGGGAGCAGGGTCGGGGGCGGTCACGGGGTCTCCTCGGGAACGGGGATCATCGACTCGGGAACAGAGATCGGCCCCGGAACGTTCCATCGGCTGGGAGCCGGACGCACCCACAGTGTCCCGGCGCCCGCGCCGCCCGGCGGCGCCGGAGGCGGTGATCATAATGGAAAGACAGAACCACCCACCTGGAGGTGCCGTGACCGGTTCCCGTTCCCTGAGCTCCGGGCTCCGTGCTCTGCGCCCCGCCGCGTTCGGCGCGGACCCGAGTGGTGAGCGCATGGAGCGCATCCGCAGATCCCCGAACTACGCGGACGGCGTCTTCCGCAACCCCGAGGGCGCCCCCCGCCCCGACGGCGCGATGCTGGAGGTGGCGAAGATCTACTTCCGCAGGGAGGAGCGGGTCCGCCGGGCCCCGGCGGGCGTCGTGCCGGTGCACGCCACGACCGTCGCCGACCTCGCGAAGCCCCCCGCCTCCGGGCTGCGGATCACATGGATGGGCCACTCCAGCGTGCTCGCCGAGATCGACGGGCACCGGGTGCTCTTCGACCCCGTCTGGGGCGAGAGGTGCTCCCCGTTCGCCTTCGCCGGGCCCAAGCGGCTGCACCCCGCGCCCGCGCCGCTGGCGGCGCTCGGCCCGGTCGACGTCGTGGTCATCTCCCACGACCACTACGACCACCTCGACCTGCCCACGATCAAGGCGCTGGCCCGTACGGACACGGTGTTCGCGGTGCCCCTGGGCGTCGGCGCCCACCTGGAGCACTGGGGCGTCCCGGCGGACCGGCTGCGCGAGCTGGACTGGCACGAGACGACGAAGGTCGGCGGCATCTCCCTGACCGCCACCCCGGCCCGCCACTTCTGCGGCCGCGGCCTGCGCAACACCCAGCACACCCTCTGGGCCTCCTGGGTGGTCGCGGGCGACGAGCACCGGATCTACCACAGCGGCGACACCGGGTACTTCGAGGGCTTCAAGGACATCGGCTCGACGTACGGCCCCTTCGACGCCACGATGATCCAGATCGGCGCGTACAGCGAGTTCTGGCCCGACATCCACATGACGCCGCAGGAGGGCATGCGCGCCCACCTCGACCTCCAGGGCGGTACGCCCTCGGGCGTGATGATGCCGATCCACTGGGCCACGTTCAACCTCGCGACGCACCCGTGGGCCGAGCCCGGCGAGGGCACCGTCGCCGCCGCCCGGGAGGCGGGCGCCCGGATCGCGCTGCCGCAGCCCGGTGAACCCTTCGAACCCACGGCCGAGAGCGTCCCGTCCGAGCCCTGGTGGCGCGGTGCGGCCCTGGCGCCGCGGGGCGGCTGGCTCGTCCTGGACGAACCGGTCCGCGACACACCGCGTGACGGGGCGGCGGACACCACGGTGGACAGCGGAGAGCCGGAGTCCGTCCCGACCGGATGACACGGACGGGCCGGAAGGCGGTCGGCGAGGGCCGGGGAGCGATGCGCTCCCCGGCCCTCGCCGTTTTCCGCTGACAGCTTCTGACCAGGTGTGATCGGTTCGTGTCGTCGCGCAGACGTGCGTACGCGTACGTGTTCGAGGGGGTTATCGGGCTGTCGTACGAACGGTCATACCAGAGTGGGACGTCGACCGTCGGACTTTGTCAACTGCCCACCGCACATGGTGCGGACGCGACTACTGTGAGTGGCCGCTGAGCGACGCGGGGCCGAAATCTTCGGCTTGGTCCGCCCGGCACCGCGATGGCGTACGCCCCGTTCGGCGCACGCGTCGGTCGCAGACCGGGGGACCCCACAGCCCCGACACACCAGTACGAGGACGTCGATGTCTCACCTCCGCGCACCGGCCGCACGCGCAGACCGCCGCGAGGGCGGGCGGCACGGGCGACCGGTCGCCCGCCCCGCCCCCACGCTGCCCGAGACCCACATACGGCCCCAACTGCTCCGCCTCGCGGCCCACATACGGCCCCAACTGCTCCGCCTCGCGGTCCTGCCCCCCGTCGCGGTGGCCCTCAGCGGCAGCGCCGCCGTGCTCTTCACCGTCCGCACGACCGGCGCCCGCCCCGGCCCCACGCTGTGGATCGTGCTGGCCGGAGCCGTCGGGGTCGCCCTCGCGGGCATCGTCATCGCCGCCGTGGCCGCCGGCCGTGCCGCCCGGTCCGTGCGCGAGCGCATCGGATCGCTGCGCCGCACCAGCGCCCGCGGCCAGGCCGATCTGCTCGCCCTCGTCGAGGCGCTGCGCCGCGGGGAGGCGCCGCCCGCCCGCAGACCGCGCGGCCGGCCCGCCCCGGCGGCCGACGACTTCGACCTGCTCGCCGAGGACCTGGCCGCCGCCCACGACGGCGCGGTCACCGCGGTGGTCCGGGCCGCCCAGCTCTCCAGCCACGCCGGCAGCGAGCAGAAGGTCGAGGTCTTCGTCAACCTGGCCCGGCGGCTCCAGTCCCTGGTGCACCGCGAGATCTCGATCCTCGACGAGCTGGAGAACCAGATCGAGGACCCGGACCTGCTCAAGGGCCTCTTCCACGTCGACCACCTGGCCACCCGCATCCGGCGCCACGCCGAGAACCTCGCGGTGCTCGGCGGCGCCGTCTCGCGCCGCCAGTGGAGCAACCCGGTCTCCATGACCGAGGTGCTGCGGTCCGCCACCGCCGAGGTCGAGCAGTACTCACGGGTCAAGCTCGTACCGCCGGTCGACGGGACCGTGCGCGGGCACGCCGTGGCCGACGTGATCCACCTGCTGGCCGAACTCGTCGAGAACGCCACGGTGTTCTCGGCGCCGCACACCCAGGTGCTGCTGCGGGCCAATGTCGTGACGTCCGGCCTCGCCGTCGAGGTCGAGGACCGCGGGCTCGGGATGCCGCTGGCCGAGCAGCACAAGATGAACGCGCTGCTCGCCGACCCCGACCAGGTGAACGTGGCGAGTCTGCTGCAGGACGGCCGGATCGGCCTGTTCGTGGTCTCCCAGCTCGCGCGCCGGCACGGGATCGCCGTCCGGCTGCAGACCAACATCTACGGCGGCGTGCAGGCCGTCCTGGTGGTGCCGCAGGCGCTGCTGGGC
>NZ_VDFC01000033.1:129032-130789 GCF_008369065.1 Streptomyces apricus
GGAGTGCACCGGCCGGATGAACCACGCCACCCCCACACCCGTCCACAGCCCCACCTCCGCTCCCGCGGACCCCCGTACCTCAAGGAGTCGATCCCCCATGGCGAGCGATGTGCCGACCGGCCACGCATCCGACCTCGACTGGCTGATGAGTGGCTTGGTGCAGCGCGTACCGCACACCAGAAGTGCCGTGCTGCTCTCCTGCGACGGCCTGGTGAAATCGGTGCACGGGCTCGACCCCGACAGCGCCGACCACATGGCCGCCCTGGCCTCCGGGCTCTACTCCCTGGGACGCAGCGCGGGCGTCCGCTTCGGCGACGGCGGCGACGTGCGCCAGGTCGTCGTCGAGCTGGACTCCACGCTGCTGTTCGTGTCCACCGCCGGCTCCGGCACCTGCCTCGCCGTGCTCGCCGGCCGCGACGCCGACGCCGCCGTGCTCGGGTACGAGATGGCGATGCTGGTCAAGAGCGTCCGCCCGTACCTGATGACCGCCCCGCGGCAGCACTCCGTCGAACCGCCGGCGATGAGGCCTTGACCGTGGCCGCGGCCGGTGACGGGCCCTGGCTCGACGGCGCGGCCGGCCGGCTGGTGCGGCCCTATCAGGTCAGCAACGGCCGGACCCGGCCCAGCACCGCGCTCGACCTGCTGTCCCACGTGCGGGCCACCGGCGTCACCCCCCTCGGCTACCTCGGCCCCGAGCACGCGCAGGCGCTCGAACTGTGCCGGGACCCCGTGTCGGTGGCCGAGGTCGCCGCTCACCTGAAGCTGCCCGCAGCGGTCACCAAGGTGCTGCTGTCCGACCTCGTCGACTGCGGGGCGCTGTCCACCAAGGCCCCCACGTTCCACCACAACCCCACTGACCGGTCTCTTCTGGAGGCAGTGCTCGATGGACTACGACGACAGCTCTGACCCGTTCCCCACCGCGCTGAAGATCCTGGTGGCGGGAGGCTTCGGAGTGGGCAAGACCACCTTCGTCGGCGCGGTGAGCGAGATCGCGCCGCTCAGCACGGAGGAACTGCTGACCACGGTCAGCGCGGCGACCGACAACCTCGACGGCATCGAGAACAAGGTCGAGACGACCGTCGCGATGGACTTCGGGCGCATCACCCTCGATCCGGAACACGTCCTGTACCTGTTCGGCACACCCGGACAGGAACGGTTCTGGTTCATGTGGGACGAGCTCTCCGAAGGAGCGCTCGGCGCGGTCGTCCTCGCGGACACCCGCAGACTGGAGGAGTGCTTCGCCGCCGTCGACTTCTTCGAGCAGCGCGGCCTCGGATTCATCGTCGCCGTCAACGAGTTCGACGGCGGCTTCCGCTACGACCCGGAGGAGGTGAGGTCGGCCATCGACCTCGACCCGGACGTGCCGGTGGTCCGCTGCGACGCGCGGATCTCCAGCTCGGGGGTGCAGACCCTGCTCACGCTCGTCCGCCACCTGCTCGCCCACGCGCCGTCGCGCGCCACCGGTCACGGAGCCCGCACATGAGCTACGACCCGCCGCGCCCGGTCGGTCGGCTGCTGCTCMCCCCCGAGGACAAGGAGGCGCCCGCCAGGACGCGCCGGCTGCGGTTGCTGGGCTTCGGCGAGCACGCGGAACCGGCCCTCGACGCGTTCGCGCGACGGCTCGCCGAGCTGGCCGGATCGCCGTACGCGATGGTCAACTTCATCGGCGAGGAACGGCAGTTCTTCGCCGGGCTGCACACCCGGCCCGTCGCGGCGGCCGCCAACGGCGGCAGCGGTGGCGGTGGCGGCGGTGGTGG
>NZ_VDFC01000033.1:130889-142173 GCF_008369065.1 Streptomyces apricus
GGTGGCGACGGGAGCGGGGGCCGGGCGCCGGGCGCGCGGTTCGGGGCCGGCCGCCACATGCCTCGCGACRACGGKTTCTGCCCCCATGTGGTGGTCCGCCGCAAGGCCCTGGTCCTGGAGGACGTGCGGGACTATCCGCGGTTCGCCGGCAACCCGGTCGTCGACGAGTTCGGCATCCGCTCCTACCTCGGCGCCCCGCTCCTGGACCGCACGGGCATCGCGCTCGGCACGGTCTGCGTCACCGACGTCCGGCCCCGGCCGTGGGGGAGGTCCGGCCTGGACACCATCAAGGCGATGGCGGTGGAACTGGTCGACCAGCTCGAACTGCGCGAGGGCGGCTTCTGACCGGCACCGATGTGCCGGCACCGGTGTGAAGGAAAGCTGCGGCGGCGCTTAAGAAATCCTCGATGGACCCGGGGCACCGGCGTACGGCAGATTGCTGGGCGAATCCACTCCTCTCCCCGGTGCGGGTGTCCTCCGGCGTGCCGGGAGGCATGCCAGGAACCGGGACCTCACGCACGGGAGCCCCGTTGAAGGCGCTGGTCAAGGAGAAGGCGGAGCCCGGGCTGCGGCTCATGGACGTACCGGAGCCGGCCGTCGGCCCCGGCGACGTGCTGATCAAGGTCCTCAGGACCGGGATCTGCGGCACCGACCTGCACATCCGCAACTGGGACGGCTGGGCGCAGCAGACCGTGCGGGCGCCGCTCGTGCTCGGCCACGAGTTCGTCGGCGAGGTCGTGGAGACGGGCCGCGCCGTCACCGACATCGCCGTGGGCGACCGGGTCAGCGGCGAGGGACACCTCGTCTGCGGGAAGTGCCGCAACTGCCAGGCCGGCCGGCGCCACCTGTGCCGTGCGACGGTGGGGCTCGGCGTCGGCCGCGACGGCGCGTTCGCCGAGTACGTGGCGCTGCCCGCGTCCAACGTCTGGGTGCACCGCGTGCCCGTCGACCTCGACGTGGCCGCGATCTTCGACCCGTTCGGCAACGCCGTGCACACCGCGCTGTCGTTCCCGCTGGTCGGGGAGGACGTCCTGATCACCGGCGCGGGCCCCATCGGCCTGATGGCCGCCGCGGTCGCCAAGCACGCGGGCGCCCGGCACGTCGTGATCACCGACGTCAGCGAGGACCGGCTGGACCTGGCGCGCAAGATCGGCGTGAGCCTCGCGCTGAACGTCGCCGGGTCGGACATCGCCGAGGGGCAGCGCGTCCTGGGTCTGCGCGAGGGCTTCGACATCGGTCTGGAGATGTCCGGCAACCCGGTCGCGATGCGGGACATGCTCGCCAACATGACGCACGGCGGCCGGATCGCCATGCTCGGGCTGCCGTCCGAGGAGTTCGCCGTCGACTGGTCCCGGATCGTCACCTCCATGATCACGATCAAGGGCATCTACGGCCGTGAGATGTTCGAGACCTGGTACGCGATGTCCGTCCTCCTCGAAGGCGGCCTCGACCTCGCGCCCGTGATCACCGGCCGCTACGGCCACCGCGACTTCGAGGCGGCCTTCGAGGACGCGGCGAGCGGCCGGGGCGGCAAGGTCATCCTCGACTGGACCGCGTAACCCCCTACAGCCTCAGGAGCTCCTGCCATGTTCGACTCCGTGCGCGACGACCTGCGCGCCACCCTCGACGAGATCCGTGCCGCCGGGCTGCACAAGCCCGAGCGCGTCATCGGCACCCCGCAGTCCGCGACCGTGCGGGTCACCGCGGGCGGCCGTCCCGGCGAGGTCCTCAACTTCTGCGCCAACAACTACCTCGGCCTCGCCGACCACCCCGAGGTCGTGGCCGCCGCCCACGAGGCGCTCGACCGCTGGGGCTACGGCATGGCGTCCGTGCGCTTCATCTGCGGCACGCAGGAGGTGCACAAGGAGCTGGAGGCGCGGCTGTCGGCGTTCCTCGGCCAGGAGGACACGAACCTCTACTCCTCCTGCTTCGACGCCAACGGCGGGGTGTTCGAGACCCTGCTCGGCGCGGAGGACGCGGTCATCTCCGACGCCCTCAACCACGCGTCGATCATCGACGGCATCCGGCTCTCCAAGGCCCGCAGGTTCCGCTACGCCAACCGTGACCTCGCCGATCTGGAGCAGCAGCTGAAGGAGGCCGCGGACGCCCGCCGCCGGCTGATCGTCACCGACGGCGTGTTCTCCATGGACGGGTACGTCGCCCCGCTGCGCGAGATCTGCGACCTCGCCGACCGCTACGACGCGATGGTGATGGTCGACGACTCGCACGCCGTCGGCTTCGTCGGCCCCGGCGGCCGCGGCACCCCCGAGCTGCACGGCGTCATGGACCGGGTCGACATCATCACGGGCACCCTCGGCAAGGCCCTCGGCGGTGCGTCCGGCGGTTACGTCGCCGCCCGCGCCGAGATCGTCGCGCTGCTGCGCCAGCGGTCGCGCCCGTACCTCTTCTCCAACACCCTGGCCCCGGTGATCGCCGCCGCCTCGCTCAAGGTGCTCGACCTGCTGGAGTCGGCGGACGACCTGCGCGAGCGGCTCGCCGCCAACACCGCGCTGTTCCGCTCCCGGATGACCGGGGAGGGCTTCGACGTCCTCCCCGGCGACCACGCCATCGCCCCGGTGATGATCGGGGACGCGACCGTCGCGGGCCGGATGGCGGAGCTACTCCTGGAGCGCGGGGTGTACGTGATCGGCTTCTCCTACCCGGTGGTCCCGCAGGGCAAGGCCCGCATCCGGGTGCAGCTGTCCGCCGCGCACTCCACCGAGGACGTGAACCGGGCGGTGGACGCGTTCGTCGCGGCCCGCGCCCAGCTGGCCGCCGAAACCGGCTGAAGGACTGGGCCGGCTGAATTCCGGAGGGCCGAATCCCTGAGAGAATCAGCCGCATGATCGAAGCGCGGCGGCTGCACATCCTCCGGGCGGTCGCGGACCACCGTACGGTGACCGCCGCTGCCGCCGCGCTCTACCTCACCCCCTCCGCGGTCTCCCAGCAGCTGACCGCGCTGGAGCAGGAGACGGGGCACCGCCTGGTGGAGCGCGGTGCCCGGGGCGTCCGGCTGACGCCCGCGGGCGAGATCCTGCTGGGCCACACCAACGCGGTCCTCGCGCAGCTGGAGCGGGCCGAGGCGGAGCTCGCCGCGTACAGCTCGGGCTCGGCCGGCACGGTCACCGTCGCCTCCTTCGCCACCGGCATCGGCCTCGTCGTCGCGCCCGCCCTGGCCCGGCTCGCGCGCACGGCCCCCGGCATCCGGCTCCGCGTCCAGGACGCCGAGGGCGACGCCAGCCTGCCGATGGTGCTCGACCGGCAGATCGACGTGGCGGTCGCCGTCGAGTACCGGGGCGCCCCGGACGCCGACGACCCCCGCCTCGCGCACGTCCCGCTGTACGCCGAACCGTTCGACGCCGTCGTGCCGCGGGACCACCGCCTCGCCGACCGTACGCAGGTGCCGCTGGCCGAGCTGGCGAAGGACCCGTGGATCGGCCCCTACCCGGGCAACCCCTGCCACGACGTGGTGGTCATGGCCTGCGAGCACGCCGGTTTCCAGCCCTCCCTCGAACACTCCTCGGACGACTTCCGGGCGGTCGTCGCGCTCGCCGCGGCGGACGCGGGGGTCGCCCTGGTGCCGCGCTCGGCCCTGCACGGCATGGACCTCGCGGGCGTGGTCGTGCGGCCCGTCGACGGTGTCGCCCCCACCCGCCGGGTCTTCGCCGCGGTGCGCCGGGGCGCCGAGGCCCACCCGCTGATCCGGCCGGTGCTCGACGCGCTGTCGGAGTCCTCCACAAGCGCGTGACCGCTCCCGGCAGTTGATTGTCAGTGGCATTGGCTACGGTGCGTTCCATGCAGGATGCCGATGACGTACGCCGGATCTGTCTCTCCCTCCCGGAGACGGTGGAGAAGATCGCCTGGAGCATGCCCACCTTCAGGGTGGCGGGGAAGATGTTCGCCACGCTGCCCGAGGAGGAGACCTCCATGGCCGTGCGCTGCCCCAAGGCGGAGCGCGACGAACTGGTCCTCGCGGAGCCCGGGAAGTTCTGGGTCGCCGGCCACGAGGCGGGCTCCGCCTGGGTGCGGGTGCGGCTCGCTGCCCTGGAGGACGGGGCCGAGCTGCGTGACATCCTCGCGGACTCCTGGCGGCAGGCGGCCCCGGCCCGACTGCTGGAGTCCTACCCGGAGTTGGGGGTCGTGCCGAGCGGCTGACGCGCCGGGGGCGGCCGGTCCGTCGGCCCGCCGGCGTTGTCAGTGCCGCGTGGCATGATCCGGGGGCTGGTGGGAGCGCGGCACACGGGGGTCGCGGTCCCACCGGTGTTCCGCCTGCCTCCGGCCGGATGCCCCCGGTCAGACCTGCGCGCGTACCCGCAGCCCTTCCCGTACGTCCAGGAAGCCGCCGATCCGCTCCCGCAGCGTCCTCGCGTCCAGTCCGTGCGCCCGTACGTGCTCGTCGACGCTGCCGTAGCGGCGCAGTTCCCGGCGGCCGACGCCGAGGCCCAGCACCCGGTGGGGCAGGTGCGCGAGGGCGTCGTTCGCGGCGGAGGTCGAGGTACCGGCCAGGTACGGCTCGACCAGGACCACGTCGGTGCCGGCGGTGTCCGTGGCCCGGCGCAGCGCCGCCGCGTCGAAGGGCCGCACGGTCGTCGCGTACAGCACGGTGACGTCGAGCCCCTCCGTGGCGGCGAGCACCGGGTCGAGCAGGGGGCCGACCGCGACGACGACGCCGGCCCGCCCTTGCCGGACGGGGTGGAAACGGCTGCCGTCGACGGGCTGCGCCTGCGCGTTCGCCTGCTCGGAGAGCCGTACGTACACCTTGTCGTCGCCCGCCGCGACGGCGTGCCGCAGCAGGGTCGCGGCCTCGTCCGGATGGCCCGGCACGTGCACGGTCCAGCCGTCCAGGGTGTCGAGCAGGGCGACGTCGCCGGGGGACATGTGGGTGAAGCCGCCCGCCGGCCAGTCGAACGACGCGGCCGCGCTGACCAGCACGGCCCCGGCGTCCTGGTGGCCCAGGTCCAGCTTGATCTGCTCGAAGGGCCGCTCGACGAGGAAGCTGGCGAACGTGTGCACCACGGGCCGCAGCCCGGTCAGCGCCAGGCCCGCGGCGGCCCCGATCAGCAGCTGCTCGCGGATGCCGACGTTGATCACCCGGTCCGGATGCCGGCGCAGGGCCTCCTCGAAACCGGCCAGACCGATCTCGGCGAGGACGACGGCGACCCGCGGGTCCTCGTCGAGCAGCCGGGTGACGACGGGGGCGAAGCGCTCACGCATGGAGTCCATCGGAAACCTTTCGGGAGGAGGGGGGAGGGAAGGGGGCGTGGGCGCCCGGCGTGCGGTTCAGGCGTCCGCGGCCAAGGCGTCCGCTGCTCAGGCGTCCTTCGGCTCGACCTGGGCGACGACCACGCGGGGACGTCCCGGATGCGGCGCGGTGAACGCGGCGTACAGGGCCTCGTGGTCCCGGCCGTCGACGGTCGCGGCCGACCAGCCCGCGGCCTCGAACCGTCTGGCGATCCCGCCGGGCAGCGCCCAGCTCGCGGACGAGTTGTCGATCACCACGGTGTGCAGCCGGTCGAGCCCGGCGGGGCCCGCGTAGGCGATGGCCTCGTGGTTGCTGCCCTCGTCCAGCTCGGCGTCGCCGACGAGCACCCACACCCGCGGGTCGTCGAGCCCCTGGGCCCGCAGCCCCAGGGCCGTGCCGACCGCGATCGGCAGCCCGTGCCCGAGCGAACCGCTGCCGATCTCGGCGCCCGGCACGAGCACGCGGTCCGGATGGTGGCCGAGCGGCGAGTCGTACGAGCCGAAGCCGGGGAGCCAGCCGGCCGGTACGAAACCCTTGGCGGCCAGCACCGCGTAGTAGGCCATCGGCCCGTGCCCCTTGGAGAGCAGGAACCGGTCCCGTCCGGGGTCGTCCACCGTCGCCGGGGTCACCCGCAGCACCCGGTCGTAGAGCACCCAGAGCGCGTCGAGCGTGGAGGTCGCCGCCGGGCCGTGCTTCTCGTCCCCGCTCATCAGCCGCATCAGCCCGGGCAGCGCCGCGTAGCCGTCGTGCCCGTACCCCTGCTCGTACCCGTCCGTGTCCCGTCGCTGCGTCGCTGTCGTCGTCATACGGACGATCGTGCAACCTCAAGCAAGATTGAGGTCAAGCCGTCGCCGGCGACGGGACGACGGAGGCGGGAGGCCGGCCAGGGGATGACGCGGACAAAAGGAGTGCGCGACCACCGACCCGAGTGCGGTAGAGTTTCGGTGCGCGTTCGGCCAGGGGAAACCCCAGGTCACAACGGGCAACGGGACGTGGCGCAGCTTGGTAGCGCACTTGACTGGGGGTCAAGGGGTCGCAGGTTCAAATCCTGTCGTCCCGACTTTACGAAGTCGCAGGTCAGAGGGTCCGCCGAAGGGATTCGGCGGGCCCTTTGGCGTGTTCTTGGGGACCGGGTGGGGACCAAGCGGTCCAGCGGGCAGGGTCGGCTCCGCTGCCCGGACACCCTGAGATGCCGCATCAGCCGCACCTGCACGACCGTCGTCACCGAAGCCGTCCTCACCTTGGGGGAGCGACACGGCGGATGACACGTCCCGCGGTGTCCGGGTCGCGGTGCCGTCACCCTCGTAGCTCGCGCCGGCGGGCGGGCCGGGTGAGGGCGTGATCGACTGACCGGGCGCGCGGTGCGGCGCGGGTCGCAAGGGCGAGCCTGGAGGCGGTCATGGCGGGAGAGGGACCGGGCGCGCGGATCGCGGTGGTCACCGGGGCGGCGCGCGGCGTGGGAGCGGCGGTGGCCCGCCGACTGGCCCTGCGGGGCATGCGGATGGCGCTGCTGGGCCGGGAACTTGAGTCGTTGCGCCAGGTCGCGGCCGGGCTGCCGACCGAGGCGCACTGCTTCGAGGTCGACGTCACCGACGAGGCGGCGCTCCAGGGCGCGGCCCGCAGCGTCGACGCACGGCTGGGGCCCGCGTCGGTGGTGATCGCCAACGCGGGGATCGCCGCCGCGGGCCCGTTCGCTGCGTGCGAGGCATCGCTGTTCGACCGGGTGGTCGAGGTCAACCTGATCGGGAGTGCGAACACCGCCCGCGTCTTCCTGCCCCAACTCGCCCGCACCGGGGGGTACTTCCTCCAGGTGGCGTCCACCGCCGCGTTCGGTTCGGCGCCGCTGATGAGCGCTTACTGCGCGTCGAAGGCAGGCGTGGAGTCGTTCGCCCAGGCCCTGCGTACCGAGGTGCGTCCGGCAGGCGTGGGGGTGGGCATCGCGTACGTGCACTGGACCGGCACCGACATGATCGCGGCCCTCGACGACCATCCGGTGCTGCGGGCCCTGCGTTCCCATCAGCCGGCGCCCGCCCGCCGCGTGCACAGTCCCGAGCAGGTCGCCCGATGGCTGGTGCGCGGGGTGGAGCGGCGCGCGGTCAGTGTCTACGCGCCACCGTGGCTGCGTCTGGTGCAGCCGCTGCGTCCGGTGCTGCCGCTGGTGGTGTCGGCGGTGGCGCGGCGTTCGTTGTCGGCGCTGCCGTCCGAGGAGTTGGAGCGGACCACCGGGGTGCTCGGCGTGGGCGGCGCCGCCGACCTGCGGGCGCGCGGCGCGGTACCGCCGGTGCCGCCGGTGACCCCGCCCCAGACCTGATCGGCGAGGGCGCGGGCGCGGGTGCAGTTTGCGCGGTCGGCCGCACGGCGCGGGCCCCGCACCGAATTTGTCCGGCTGCGACCATGGCTGCAGCCTGCGGGGGTAGACGTCGGGAGGGTTGTGCCAGGGCTGAGTGGGCGCGCCCACTCAACCCCCGACGTCGGGAGAAGGAGACCGAGTGCCACGTATGGGCTGGAGTCTGGAGCAGGCTGCGGTGGTCAAGCGATATATGACCATCGCCTCATTTTTCGCGGTGGTGGGAGTTCTGTTCGGGGTGTTTCTGCTTGCCTCAGGAAATTCCGGCGGCTGGGTATTCCTGGCCATGATCGTCATTCCCTATGTGGGTATTGCCCTTTTCTTGAAAAACATGAGAAAAGAGCAACCGGGTCAGTCCTGATCTTGAGCGTTCTGAGCTGCGTACCAGCTGGAGTCGATGGCGGGGTTGCGCAGGGTGCCCCAGAATCGTTCGTCAGGTATCGGTGGCAGTGACGGCCCGCCCAGGTCTGCGTGCAGATCCGCGCGCCAGTCGACCGTGAGGCGACTGCGGATGCCCGCGCTCTCGCACACGGACCGGTAAGGCGAACCCCAGATCCCGTGAACCATTTTCTCCGCGGCCCACCGGCGAGTGCCGTCCCGGTGGGCATTCGCCTGCGCGAGCACCGCACGCAGTCGCAGAACGAGCGGGTCGCTTGGGTCCGGCCGCGATGGGACCTCGCCCCGCTCCAGCGCGTCCAGGGCTGACGTGACCTCCGGGTACTTGTTCAGGCCCGTTTCGACCGCCAGTCTGCGCAGCTGTTTTTGAGCGGCTTCCACCACCCGCTCCCGCGGCAGGACCGCGAGCAGTGCACCGAGTTCCTCCAGTCTGTGCAGGTGGCTTACGTGGAGGAGGTCGGTGGGAGTGCAGGAGAGGTCCAGCTCCGGGAGCTGTTCATCCGGTGCGGGAAGAGGATCTTCGGCACTGCCCCACTCCGGATGGGCGGGCATCGCCCACTCCCAGAGCAGCCGGCCGTTGAACGTCACTACACCGGCGTCCCGCCCGCACTCAAGCCGGTCGGCCAGCTCCGCCAGATACCCACCCAGTGAGTCGGCCTTCCCGAAACTGGTGCCGGTCTCGTCGAAGAACCGTCCGATCGCGCCGAAGGAGCCCCGCCCGGTACGGCAATCGATCACGAGGCCGTCGGACGTCGCCCCGTAGGAACCGAACTTCACGTAGCCGTGCTGCCAGTAGTCCTCGTCCTCCTCGTCCAGGGTGTCGGCGGCGGCGCGCATGAACCTGGTGTCATCGAGGATCCCGCTCACTTCCAGTAGCCGGTCATGCGTGCTGAATTGGAAGGTCTCCGGTCCGTCCAGCGCCCCGTCGTGCCGGAGCAGTGAAGCGACCAGGTCCGGAGGGAAGGTGAGGCCCAATTCATCCTGTGCCGCCTTGATCTCCTCGACGCCCGCGGGCGGCCGGAGCGTGGCGAAAGTGCGAGGCGCGTGCTCGCGCAGCCAGGCGTCGATGCGGCTCCATGAATCCTGGACCAGGTCTGCTGTCATGGAGCTGACTCTAGAATCAGCCACTGACAGCTTGATCGTCGCGCACCGGCAGTCCGGCCGATCCGGGTGTGACGCGTGTCCCGGCTCACCACGTCGTTCGGCGGCCGACGAAGCCTGCAAAAAGAAGTCTGGCAGTCATGGGAGAGAGGGCATGGAGACGACGTGCAAGGATGCCAGGATGTCTCGCCGATCACGCCTTCTGACGTGGGCCGCCGTAGCGGCCTTGTCCGCCGCACTGCTCAGCCTGCTCCTCTACACCCTGGACGACAAGAGTGACGACGAGGTCTTCCCCGTCAGCACGGAAGCCACGTCACCCGCGGTGGCTCGGACGGTGCGTGAGCATCTTCACCTGTCCCGCCCTTCGGGGGAGGAGAAGATGGTGCGGATGACGGTGGACGGCATTCTGCGCGAGCAGCACTACAACGCCATTACGGGCTCTCTGGACTTTCTCGACGATGAGGGCGAGGTCGTCGACCGGGTTCCCTTCCAGGAAGAGGGTCTCGCCATAGGGTCGATAGAGAGCTCGACCAGCGAGCACATTCCGCACCGGCGCGTCGAGGACATCACCTCGGTCAGACTTGGACCCGGCCTGAAATTCTCGCAGTGGCGCGACAAGCCGTAAGAGCTCGTGACGCCGTCCTGATGGAGCATTCTTGAGGCGCCGCCGGCAGATCAGGCTGCACGCCGGCCAGACGCTGCCCGCAGCGTCCGTATCGGGTGTTCGACTCCGGCGGACCCGGTGTCGTCCAGGACGCACAGCATCCGCGGCCGGGGCATCGGGACGCCGGGCGGTTGCTCACGCGCGTCGGCGGGCCGCGCGCGAGTGTCCCACCGCCCACCTTGCTGTCGGCACAGTTCTCAACGCAGCCGGCCTCACTGCTCAGGGCAGGGTCAGGCTCACCGGCGCCAAGGTCACGGGATGGATCTCCTTCATCGAGGCTCATCCCGGGTCCGGCCCGGCCGCATACGGCTGGAGGGGCTGAACTACGAGGCACTCGCCCCCGCCTGCCGGCCGCCCGACGACTGGTTCTACTGAGACGCGATGCCGACGGGTTCGTACCGCACGCCTACGGGCAGCTCGCGGCCTCCTGCCGTCGGGTCGGGGACGACGCGGCCGCGCGTACGGTCCACCCCGCCAAGCAGCGTCGCCATCGCGCTACTCTCCCCGCCCATGCATACTTGTGGGGCTACGCACAGGACGACACCGGCTGGCTACTCGCGACAACGATCGCAGTAGGCATCAGCCGTACCCTCAGCCGGTCCCGAAGCGAGGGCCGGGGCAGCCTGTTGCACCTCTTCGGGCACCCATCGTGCCCCGGGGCCTGCTGACCTTGTACCGCTGCTGCGTTTAACGTCCGGGGGTGAGCCTTTGGACCTCCCTGGAACCCGCCTCCGCGACTGTGGACCCGGGTGGCAGTACGACGGTGCGGCTGCGTCTGCGCAACACCGGTGACGTCGTCGACGAGTACCGCTTCGAGGCGGTCGGTGATCTGGCGCCCTGGACGGTCGTGGAGCCGCAGGTGCTGCGGCTGTACCCGGGGACGACGGGGTCGGTGGACCTGACGTTCGCGCCGCCGCGTACGCCGGACGCGACGGCGGGGCCCAACCCGTACGCGGTACGGATCACACCGACCGAGCACCCGGAGGCGACCACCGTCCCCGAAGGCAATCTCACGATCACCCCTTTCGCCGAAGTCCGGGCCGAGTTGGTGCCCCCGACGGTCAAGGGACGTTTCCGCGGACGTCCGAAGCTTGCGGTGGACAACCTCGGCAACACGAAGATCACCGCGTCCGTCGGCGGCAGTGACAACGGCGATCAGTTGTCGTACGACATCCATCCGTCCAATGTGCAGATCGAGCCGGGGCGGGCGGCGTTCGTGAAGACGACGCTGAAGCCGCGTCAGATCATCTGGTTCGGCTCCAAGGAGGACCGGCCGTACACGCTGGCCGTGCAGCGCTCCGGAGTGACGCCGCTGGACGTGGAGGGCATGTACGTCCAGCGAGGGTTCCTGCCACGCTGGCTGGCCACTTGCCTCGGCATCTGCATGGCCCTGGCGATCACGTTCGTGATGCTGTGGATCGCCTACAAGCCACAGGTGCGCAGAGCCGCCACCGAAAAGCAGGAACAGCCAGGCATCAGTACCCTGGCGCCCTCCCCCTCACCTTCCCCCGAAGCACACCTTCCCCCGAAGCAC
>NZ_VDFC01000033.1:142273-153810 GCF_008369065.1 Streptomyces apricus
AGGAGGAGCAGGTCGTCGTCCCCGCCGACGGGTGCGAGGTGATCACAAAGTTCCCGGCGGAGGAACTGCTGGTGGCGGGCCGAAGGTACTGGCCCGCCGGCGGCGCGCTCGACACCCGCCGCGAGGCCCAGTCGCACCTGAACACCCCCGAGGGCAGGGGCGACACCCTCCCCGGCGGCGGGAGCGGCGGGGGCGGGCGATGACCGGGGCCCGGGAGGCGGTCGCGGACCCGGACGCCACCGAACTCCTCGCGCTGTACGAGCAGATGGCCGTCGTCCGGCACACGGAACAGGCCGCGCACGACCTGTTCCTGTCCGGCCTGGTGAAGGGCACCACCCACCTCGCCGCGGGACAGGAGGCGGTGGCGGTCGGCGCGAGCGCGGCCCTGCGCGAGGACGACTACGTGTTCGCCACCTACCGCGGCCACCACCACGCCCTGGCCCGCGGCGCGACCCCCGAGGAGTGCCTGGCCGAACTCATGAGCCGCGCGAGCGGCCTGTGCGGGGCCAAGGGCGGCTCGATGCACCTCACCAAGGCGTCCGCCCACATGCTCGGCTCGTACGCGATCGTGGGCGCCCACCTCCCGATGGCCGTCGGCGCCGCCTGGTCGGCCCGGCTGCGCGGGACCGGGCAGATCGCCGTGGCCTTCTTCGGCGACGGGGCCACCAACATCGGCGCCTTCCATGAGGCGCTCAACCTGGCCGCGGTGTGGACCCTGCCCGTGCTGTTCGTCTGCGAGAACAACCTCTACATGGAGTACACCCCGATCGCCGACGTGACCGCCGTGGCCAGCCCCGCGGCCGACCGGGCGCCCGCGTACGGCATCCCCGGCGAGGTCGTCGACGGCAACGACGTGGTCGCCGTACGTGGGGCGGTGACCCGGCTGGCGGGCCGGGCCCGGGCCGGAGACGGGCCCGGCCTGCTGGAGGCGCGCACCTACCGCCACTTCGGCCACAGCCGCGCCGACCCGGCGGCGTACCGGCCCGCCGAGGAGGTCGAGCGCTGGCTCAAGCACGACCCGCTCGACGTGGCACGCGGCCGGCTCACCGGTCTCGGGGTGCCCGCCGGGGAGGTCGACGCGGCCGACGGGCGCGCCGCGGACCTCGTACGGGCGGCGGTGGAGGCGGCGAAGGACGCGCCCGCGCCCGATCCGGGCCAGGCGCTGACCGACGTGTGGGCCGACGGAGGTGCCCGGTGGCGGACGTGACCACCTACCGGCAGGCCGTCGCCGAGGGCCTCGCGCGGGAGATGCGGCGCGACCCGGCGGTGGTGTGCCTCGGCGAGGACATCGGCGCGGCGGGCGGCGTGTTCAAGACGACCGCCGGACTGTACGAGGAGTTCGGGCCGCGGCGGGTGTGGGACACGCCGATCTCCGAACAGGCCATCGTCGGGGCCGCGATGGGCGCCGCCATGACCGGGATGCGGCCCGTCGCGGAGATCATGTTCGCGGACTTCCTCGCCTGCTGCTGGGACTACCTCGCCAACGAGATCCCCAAGGTGCGGTACATGACGGGCGGGCAGGTGACCGTGCCGCTGGTGGTGCGCACGGCCAACGGCGGCGGCCTCGGCTTCGGCGCGCAGCACTCCCAGGCCGCCGAGAACTGGGCGCTCACCGTCCCCGGTCTGAAGATCGCGGCACCGGCCACGCCCGCCGACGTGACCGGCATGATGGCGGCCGCCGTCCGCAGCGACGACCCCGTGGTCTTCTTCGAGCACAAGGCCCTGTTCGCGGCCAAGGGCCCGCCCGCGCCGCCGGGCCACGTCGTCGAGCTGGGGGAGGCGGCCGTCGTGCGCGAGGGCGACGACGTCACGCTCGTGGCCCTCGCCGCGACGGTGCCCGTCGCGCTCGCCGCCGCCGAACGGCTCGCCGGGGAGGGCATCGGCTGCGAGGTGATCGACCTGCGCTGCCTCGTGCCGCTCGACGCGATGACCGTGCTCGGCTCCCTCGCGAAGACCTCACGGCTGGTGACCGTCGAGGAGAACCCCTACCAGGGCGGCTGGGGCGGCACGCTCGTGTCGATCGTCGCCGACGAGGGGTTCGGCCTGCTCGACGCCCCCGTGCGCAGGGTCGCCGCCGCATGCGTACCCCTGCCCTTCGCGGACGCCCTGGAGAGGGAGGTCGTCCCGACGGCCGACAAGGTCGTCACGACGGTCCGCGACCTCAGCACGTACTGAAACCGCTACGGAGACCGAAAGACCAGGGAGGCGAGTGGGGCGATGACCGACCGGATGCTCCTGCGCTCGGGCCACGTGCTCTCGATGGATCCCGCCGTCGGGGACCTGCCCGACGGCGACGTGCTGATCGAGGACGGGAGGATAGCCGCGGTCGCCCACGGCATCGAGGCGGACGCGGACGTGCTCGACATGACCGGCCGCATCGTCCTGCCGGGCTTCGTCGACACCCACCGGCACACCTGGGAGACCCCGATCCGCGGCTGCGCGCCGAACGCCACGCTCGACGACTACTTCGTCGACGTCCTGGACACCTTCGCGCCCGTGTACCGCCCCGAGGACGTCTACGCGGGCAACCTGGCGGGCGCGCTGGAGTGCCTCAACGCCGGCATCACCACCCTCGTCGACTGGTCCCACATCAACAACACCCCCGAGCACCCCGACGCCGCGGTCCAGGCGCTCGCCGAGACCGGCATCCGCGCCCAGTACGCGTACGGCAGCGCCAACACCTCCCTCGCCGAGTACTGGTACGACAGCAAGACCGCGATACCCGGCGACGACGTGCGCAGGGTGCGCGAGCGGCACTTCGCCTCCGACGGGGGCCTGCTGACCATGGGGCTCGCCACCCGCGGACCCGGGTTCTGCCTCGACGACGTCGTCGAGGCGGAGTGGCGGCTCGCCCGCGAGCTGGACCTGCCGCTCACCGTGCACGTCGCCATGGGACGGCTCGCCGGCCGCTTCGGGATGGTGCGGCGGCTGCACGGACTGGGGCTGCTCGGCCCCGACACCACCTATGTGCACTGCTGCCACCTCAGCGACGAGGAGTGGCGGCTGGTCGCCGACAGCGGCGGCACGGTCTCCGTCGCACCGCAGGTGGAGACCCAGATGGGCCACGGCTGGCCGCCCCTGGCGAAGGCGATCGAGCACGGCCTGCGGCCCTCCCTGAGCATCGACGTCGTCACCACCGTGCCCGGCGACATGTTCACCCAGATCCGCGCGGCCTTCGGCGCCGAACGGGCCCGGGTGAACGCCGCCTGCTGGGAGACCGACAGCCCGGTCCCCGACACCATGTTGACGGCGCGTCAGATATTGGTGGCCGCGACGGTCGACGGCGCACACGTCGCGGGGGTCGAGGACCGCACCGGTTCGCTGACCCCCGGCAAGCGCGCCGACGTCGTGGCGATCGACGCGACGGCCCTCAACGTCGCCCCGCTCGTCGACCCGGTCGCCGCCGTGACGCTGAGCGCGGACGTCTCCAACGTCGAGACCGTCATCGTCGACGGCGTCGTGCGCAAGCGCGACGGACGGCTGCTCGCCGACGTCGCCCGGGCCCGGCGCCTGGTCGAGGAGTCCCGCGACCGCCTCATGGCGGCCGTCGAGGCCCGCGGGGAGCGGCCGGCATGACCCGTCACGTGGTGCGCCGGGCGGCGGACCTCGCGTCCGCCGCCCCGGCCCCGCACCAACTTCCTTACTCTTGTGCGGGGTTCACGCGGCGCAGCGTCGTCGGCGAGGAGGACGGCTCCGTGCACACGGGCTTCGGCCTGTGCGAACTGGCGCCGGACGGGACGGTCGGCGCACACGTCCACGCCTACGAGGAGTCCTTCCACCTGCTCTCCGGCACGGTGGTCCTGGACACGCCCGAGGGCTCATACCTCCTGGAGGAGGGCGACTACGGGCTGCTGCCGACGGGCGTCCCGCACGCCTGGCGCGGCGCCGGGGACAGCGCCGCGCGCTGGGCCGACATGCTCGCGCCGGTCCCCAGGGCCCGCTACGGGCACGACACCCTGGCCGTACCGGAGCTGCCCGCCGGTACGCCGTCCCGGATCGACGTGCGCGACCCGCGCACCCGCTCCTTCGGGCACTTCGAGGCCGCCCAGATGGATCCGGGCAAGCAGTCCCAGGACCTGCTCGCGGTGTCGGCGAGCATGCGCACCGCCCTGCTCGTCTACAGCGGGATCACCGTCAAGCCGATGGTGGACGCCGACCTCGGCGCGGTCGCCTCGACGATGTTCATGGTGCAGTACGCGCCCGACGGCGTCGCGGGCGCGCACGACCACCCCTTCGAGGAGACGTACCTGATCGTCGAGGGCACCGTGGACGCCACCTTCGACGGCGAGCGGTACCGGCTAGCCGCGGGCGACGCCGCCTGGGCGGGCGCCGGCTGCGTGCACGGCTTCTCCCACGCCGGTACGGGACCGGTGCGCTGGCTGGAGACCCAGGCGCCGCAGCCCCCGGCGCGGCACTCCTACCGGTTCGCCCGGGACTGGGACCACCTGCGCGGGGTGCTGGAGGACAGGCGGTGAGCGGGGTGCGCCCGAGGAGGAGCCGTGAGCAGTAGTTCCGGCAGTAATGGCAGCAGCGTCGTCGTCATCGGCGGCACGGCCGGCATCGGCCTCGCGTTCGCCCGCGCCCGCGCGGCACGCGGCGACGAGGTCGTCCTCACCGGCCGCGACGCGCACCGCGCCGGCACGGTCGCCAAGGAGATCGGTGCGCGCGGCATCGCCCTGGACCTGTCCAGGCCGCAGGAGATCGGGCCCGCGCTGGCCGGTGTGGAGCGCGTCGACCACCTCGTCCTCGCCGGGGTCGCGCGCGACCGCAACACCGTCGCCGGGTACGACGTCGAGTCGGCGCTGCACCTCGTCACCCTCAAGCTCGTCGGGTACACCGAGGTCGTCCACACGCTGGCGCCGCGGATGCCGCCGACCGCCGAGAGCGCCCTCGTGATCTTCGGCGGGCAGGCCAAGGAGCGGCCCTACGAGGGCGCCACCACGGTCGCGACGGTGAACGCGGGCGTCACCGGGATGGTGCGCACCCTCGCCGCCGAACTCGCCCCGGTCCGCGTCAACGCCGTCCATCCCGGCATCGTCGGCGACAGCCCGTACTGGGCGGACAAGCCCGCCGAGGTCCTGGAGGGCTACCGCGCGCAGACCCCCACCGGACGGCTCGCGCGGATGCGGGACGTGGTGGACGCGGTGGACCTCCTGCTGCGGAACCCGGCCGTCAACGGCGTCGACCTGGCGGTGGACGGGGGATGGGGCTGGAGCCCGCGGTGAGTGAGCCGAGCCGGCCGTCCCTCCCGGACAGTTACGGCTACGGCTACGGCTACAGGTACGGGTACGGCTCAGGCGGTTCCGGACCGCGTTCCGTCCGCCCGCCGCAGGCAGTCGTCCAGCACCGTCCTGTCGAGCGCGGCCCGCACCAGCGCGGCCGCCAGGACGGCCGGCTCGGTGTCCCCGGCGAGTTCCAGCAGCCGGCCGGGCTCCTCGGGCAGCCCGAGCCGGGCCGCGCCCTCCAGGGCCTTCGCGTCGAGGCGGGGGCCGACCTCGGGCCACACCCGCTGCACCTCCCGCAGGAAGATGTCGACGCCCGCCGGGCCCAGCCCCGGCAGCTCTCGCAGCAGGCGCCGCAGTTCGTCCGTGTCGCCGTCCGCGGCCTCCCGCATCCGGCGCGGGTCACCGCCCCAGCGCTCCAGCAGCAGCCCGGCCCCGTCGCCGAGCTGGGTGGCCGTGCGCTCGTCGTAGCGCCGGTAGCCGCCCCGGCCCAGCACGTCCACCCGCTCCTGCCAGGACGCCCGGGCCATCCGGCGGGGATCGCGCAGCCCGGCGTCGTACAGGGCGCGGGTGGTGGCGAGGGCGACGGAGCCGCGGATACGGGCACCGAGCAGGCAGGCCATCACCAGGGTCCGGTACAGCGGCTGGGGCGTGTCGCGCAGCCGGATGCCCGCCTCCTCGGCGAACGTACGGCCGTGCCCGGCGACCAGGGCCGCCAGGACCCGCTCCGCCCCACCGCTCACGCCGGCGCCCGGGACGGGTCGTGGCCCAGCGTCATCAGCCGCTTGCGGCGCCGGGCCGCCGCGTCCTCGGAGGCGGCCCCGGAGCCCGTCCCGTCGCTCGCCCCGGCGCCTGCTTCTGCGTCCGTCCCGGTCCCTGTCCCGGCGTCCGTCTCGGCCGTGACGGTGTCGACCACCTCGTACATCACGTCGAGGTCCTCGTCGGTGAGGTCCACGCGCCGCTTCTGCAGGATCGCCAGCACGTGCTCGCCGGTGGGCGCGCCGTCGTGCTCCGGCGGCGGCACCGTCTCCTCGGACGCCTCGTTCACCTGTAGCCAGGCGGCCAGTTCCTGCGAGGTCATGTTCACCACGCGGTGGAACTCCTCCCACAGCGCGTCGAGCTCCAGGGCGTCGGCCATCGGTGTCCCTTCCGTCCGTCGATCCGCGCCCGTCCGAGTGCCCGGACCGCACCGGCGGAAACGCCCGGGGCGCCCACCCGGCGGGACGCCCCTGCCATGACCGGACAGATGGGCATAGCATCGGTCCCCGCATGGACACGATGACGCTCTGGCACGTAACCCCCTGGGAGTTCGCCGCCCTCGCCGCCGCGGCCCTGCTCGTCGGCTTCTCCAAGACCGCCGTGAGCGGCGCCAACACCGTCAGCCTCGCGATCTTCGCGGCGGTCCTGCCGGCCCGGGCGTCCACCGGGGTGCTGCTGCCGATCCTGATCGCCGGGGACGTGCTCGCCGTCCTCACCTACCGGCGGCACGCGCACTGGCCGACGCTATGGAAGCTGTTCCCCGCGGTCGCGGCGGGCGTGGTCGTCGGCACGGTGTTCCTGACGGCGGCCGACGACGCGATGGTGCGTACGTCGATCGGCGTGATCCTGCTGCTGATGGCCGGGGTCACCGTGTGGCGCCGCCGCAGGGCCGAGACGGAGGACGACCCCGACGCGGTGGCCACCCGCAGCGGCCGGATCAAGGCCCGCTCGTACGGGGTGCTGGGCGGTTTCACCACGATGGTCGCCAACGCGGGCGGCCCGGTGATGTCGATGTACCTCCTGTCCGCGGGCTTCCGCAAGCTCGGCTTCCTCGGCACCTCCGCCTTCTTCTTCCTGATCGTCAACGTCTCCAAGGTCCCCTTCAGCGTGGGCCTCGGCCTGATCGACGGCCGCTCGCTCCTGCTGGACGCGGCCCTGGTCGTCTTCGTCCTCCCGGGCGCCCTCCTCGGCAGATGGGCGGTGGACCGCATCAACCAGCGCCTGTTCGAACAACTGGTGATCGCGGCGACGGTCCTGGGCGGCCTGCAGTTGCTCCTGCGCTGAGCAGCGCACCCTCGCTGGGGGGCGCGCCCCCGAAGGGGCGCGGGGAACGGCGCGACCAGCCCAAACGGACCCGCGGATTCACCACTACCGAAACCGGCGGAGCCCTACGCTGAAAAGCGTCAGAAGCGCGTCCCCGCGACAGGGAGGCCGCCGCATGCCCGAGGCGTCCGGCCAGGAGTCACCGCAGCCGCCCGGCCACGAGCCACCGCCCGGCCACGAGCCGCCGCAGGCGTCCGCGTCCGCCCGCTACCTCCCGATCGCCGACCACGGCCTGATCGGCGACCTGCGCAGCGTCGCCCTCGTGGGCACCGACGGCACCATCGACTGGTACTGCTGCCCCTCCTTCGACGCGCCCAGCGTCTTCGCCTCGATCCTCGACGCGGACCGCGGCGGCTCGTTCGAGCTGACGGCCGCCGTCCCCGCCCGGACGAAGCAGTTCTACTTCCCGGACACCAACGTCCTGCTCACCCGCTTCTTCACCGACGACGGCGTCGGCGAGATCCAGGACTTCATGCCGGTGGACGGCGACACGACCGAGGCGGACCGGCACCGGCTGATCCGCCGCGTGCTGTGCGTACGCGGCTCGGTCCCCTTCCGCGCCCGGGTGGCCCCCCGGTTCGAGTACGGGTCCCGGCCGCACACCGCACGGCTCCACGACGACATGGTGGTCTTCGAGTCGGCGGACCTGTCGCTCGCGCTGACCTGCACGGAACCCCTCGAATGCGACGGGCTCGACGCGGCCGTGGACTTCAAGCTCCTGGAGGGCGAGTCCGCGGTCTTCGCGCTCGACCAGGTCAGCGGCGACATCGCGCCCCGCCGCTGCCCGCGCGCGGAGGCGGAGGACCTGTTCGGGGCCACCGTGGCCTTCTGGCGCGACTGGCTGACCGCCTCGAACTACCGCGGCCGGTGGCGCGAGATGGTCCACCGCTCCGCGCTCACCCTCAAGCTGCTCACCTACGCGCCGACCGGCGCGATCGTGGCCGCGGCCACGACCAGCCTGCCCGAACAGCTCGGCGGCGAGCGCAACTGGGACTACCGCTACGTCTGGGTCCGGGACGCCGCCTTCTGCGTGTACGCCCTGCTGCGCCTGGGCTTCACCAGCGAGGCCGAGCAGTTCATGGCCTTCACCGCCCGGCACATCAGCCCCGGCGACGGCCGCCCCACGGGCCCCCTGCAGATCATGTACGGCATCGACGGACGCACCGACCTGGACGAACGGGAGCTGCCCCACCTGGAGGGCTACCAGGGCTCCGCCCCCGTACGCGTCGGCAACGCGGCGGCCGACCAGCTCCAGCTCGACATCTACGGGGCGCTCATCGACTCGGTCTACCTCTACGACAAGTGGGCCCAGCCCATCTCCAGCGACCAGTGGGACGACATCTGCGCGCTGGTCGACTGGGTCTGCGCGCACTGGGACCAGCCCGACGAGGGCGTCTGGGAGACCCGCGGCGGCCGCAAGAACTTCCTCTACTCCCGGCTCATGTGCTGGGTGGCGATCGAGCGCGCCGTCCGGCTGGCCGCCCGCCGGGGGCTGCCCGCGGACATCGAGCGGTGGCGCGGCGCCCGCGACACGATCTACCGGCGGATCATGAAGAACTGCTGGTCGGAAAAGCGCCGGGCGTTCGTCCAGCACGAGGACGACGACGTCCTCGACGCCGCGGTGCTGATGATGCCGCTGGCCAAGTTCATCTCGCCCACCGACCCGAAGTGGCTCTCCACGCTCGACGCCCTCACCGAGGACCTGGTCTCCGACTCGCTGGTCTACCGCTACGACCCGAACGCGAGCCCCGACGGCCTGCGCGGCGAGGAGGGCACGTTCTCGATCTGCTCCTTCTGGTACGTCGAGGCGCTGACCCGGGCCGGCCGGCTCGACGAGGCCCGGCTGGCCTTCGAGAAGATGCTCACCTACGCCAACCACCTGGGCCTGTACGCCGAGGAGATCAGCCACACCGGCGAGCAGCAGGGCAACTTCCCGCAGGCCTTCACCCACCTGGCGCTGATCAGCGCGGCGTACAACCTGGACCGCGCCCTGGGCTGACGCCGCACGGCGGGCCGGTGCCGCGGCCCGGTTCTGCCCCTAGCGGCTGTCGGCGCCCGCCGCGGCCAGGGCCTTGCGGGGCGGCTCCGCCGGGGAACCGCTGGACAGGTCCTCGACCAGCAGGCGCTTGGCGATGCTGTCGAGGGCGGCGCGCAGCTCGTCGTCCGAGGGGCGGCCGAGGTCGTGCTCCACGCGGTCCGCCAGCCAGCCGGCCCACGCCTCACCGATGACACGGGCCTCGCGCGCGCCGGCCTCGGTGTGCATGAACAGACTGCCCTCCCGGGTGAGGTAGCCCTCCTCGACCATCCGCTGGAAGACCGGCACCAGGACCTCCGGGGGCAGGTGCCGACGGGCGGCGATCAGCGTGAGGCTCGCGTGACCGACCATCCGGGTGAACAGCTCGACCTGCATCACCGCCCAGGCCCCCGCGATGTCCAGCCGGGTGTCCGCCCCGACGACGATCCCGCGCAGGGTGTCGGGCCGCGTACCACCGATGATCTTCCCGACCGAGGCCTCCAGGCGCTGCCGGCTGCCGGCCGCCGACGGGGTCGCGAAACCCTCGCCCAGATCGGCGGAGCCCAGCCGCGCGCTGTCGCGCAGCTGCACCTGCTTGAGGAAGAGGGCGACCAGGAAACCGAGCAGCGCGACGGGCACCGTCCACAGGAAGACGGTCTGCAGCGTCTGTGCGTACGCGTCCACGAGGGGCGCGGCCGTCGACGGCGGCAGGTCGTGCAGCCCCTCCGGGCTGGTCGCGGCCCTGGAGACGGCCGCGGGATCGGCGCCGCTCGCCCGGACCGCCTCGGCGACCCCCTCCCGCAGGTTCGGCGTCAGCGTGTTGGCGTAGATCGTCCCGAAGACCGCGGTGCCGAAGGCGCTGCCCAGCGTACGGAAGAAGGTGACGCCGGACGTCGCGGTGCCCAGGTCGGCGTACTCGACGGTGTTCTGCACGGCGATGGTGAGCACCTGCATGGACAGCCCGATCCCGGCGCCGAGCACGAACATGTAGAGCGAGGCGAGCCAGGCGCCGGTCCCGCTGTCCATCAGGGAGAGCAGGTACAGACCGACGCCCATGACCGCCGACCCGACGATGGGGAAGATCCGGTAGCGCCCGGTCCTGCTCACCACGTTGCCGCTGAACACCGAGGCGATCAGCAGGCCGATGACCATCGGCAGGGTGCGCACGCCGGAGACGGTGGCCGAGTCGCCGTCCACGTACTGCAGGTACGTCGGCAGGAACGTCAGCGCGCCGAGCATCGCGAAGCCCACGATGAAGCTGAGGATCGAGCACACCGTGAAGACGGGGTTGCCGAACAGGCGCATCGGCAGCATCGGTTCGGCCGCCCGGGTCTCGACGAGGCAGAACGCCGCGAGCGCCACGACACCGCCGGCGAAGAGGCCGATGACGACCGGCGAGCCCCAGGCGTACTCGTTGCCGCCCCAGCTCGTCGCCAGGATCAGCGCGCTCGCGCCGATCGCGACCAGCGCGATGCCCAGGTAGTCGACGACCGGCCGGGACGGCGACTTCACCGCCGGGATCGTGCGGGCCGCGGCCACCACGACGAGGATCGCGATGGGCACGTTGACGTAGAACGCCCAGCGCCAGGTGAGGTGGTCGGTGAAGAGGCCCCCGAGCAGCGGCCCGATCACCGTGGCGACGCCGAACACGGCGCCGATCGCCCCCTGGTACTTGCCGCGCTCCCGCAGCGGGATCACGTCGGCGATCAGGGCCATCGCGGTGACCATCAGACCGCCCGCGCCGATGCCCTGCATGGCCCGCCAGGAGATCAGCAGCAGCATGTTCGAGGCCAGGCCGCACAGGAACGAGCCGGTGATGAAGACGACCGCCGACACCTGGAAGACGACCTTGCGGCCGAACAGGTCACCGAACTTGCCGACCAGCACCGTGGCGACGGTCTCCGCCAGCAGGTAGCTGGTGACCACCCACGACATGTGCTCCGCGCCGCCGAGGTCCGACACGATCGTCGGCAGCGCCGTGCCCACGATCGTCTGGTCCAGCGCGGCCAGCAGCATGCCGAGCATGATCGTCACGAAGACGACGTTGCGGCGGCGCCTGTCCAGCACGGGAGGCTGTGTGGCGGGTGCTTCGGCGGCGGGCGGCCCCGCGGTGTCGATGGTCGTCACACCGGCCAGCTTCACACCGGCGGGTGGGGTGTGCATGCGGGGCCCGTCCGCACGGGTGCGGCCCGTGGCCGCGGGGCCGCAGGGCCCCGGGG
>NZ_VDFC01000034.1:0-10989 GCF_008369065.1 Streptomyces apricus
TTCCACCCCACCTCACCGGTCCTCCCCCGCCCGCAGCACCCTGGCCAGGTCGACCCGTCCCAGGAAGCGGGCGGCGACCGTGACGACCGCGCAGATCAGCAGGGTCGTCGCGCCCGCCGTGAGCGTGACGCGGGTCCAGGGCACGGAGGTGAGCAGGCCCGGGTAGACCGGTCCGCCGGTGTCGTCGACCGTGACCACCGGCATGATCGTGGCGGCCAGCGCGGTGCCCAGCAGGGTGCCGAGGACCGCCGCCACCGCGGCGAGCCCGAGTTGTTCGGTCCACAGGTACCCGGCGAGCTGTCCGCGCCGCGCTCCGAGCGCCCGCAGCAGCGCGAACTCTCGGGTCCGGGCGCGTGCCGAGAGTGCCGTGTGCAGGGTGAAGCCCACGACGGCGAACGCCGGGGCGAGGACGAGGCACAGGGTCAGCGCCCCGCGCGCCCCCTGCCGCAGGGGGTCGGCTGCCAGCCGGGCCCGCATCAGCGGCACGTCGACGGCCGTGCCGAGGCGCGGGTCGGCCCGCACGGCGGCCAGCGCCGCCGTCGCGTCCCCGCGGTCCGCGGCCACCCACCAGGCGGACTCGGCGGCGGGCAGGGTGCCACCCCGCACGAACTGGGCCGCCATGGCGCGCGAGTCGGCGAGCAGGCGCGGCCGGTCGCGGTCGGCGCCGGGAACGGCGTCGATCTCCCCCACGATCTCGAAGCGGGCGGTGCCGCCGCCGGCGCGCTGCATCGTGATCGTGTCGCCCACCCGGGCCACGCCGGACGAGAGCAGCGCGCGGTCGGCGAGCGCGGGCGCGGCCGTGCGCTCCCGGCCGCGGTCGGTGCCGAGCCGCACGCTCCACGTCGGGTACTTGCTCGCGGTGTCCGGTCCGCGCAGCACGGCGTCCAGGAGCGTGCCCGGCGCTGGGCGGTCGGAGCACAGCACGGGTCCCGGGGCGGCCCTCGGCGGCTTGCGCGACTTCTCGCCGGGGCACCCGGCGACCTTCAGGTCCGGCGCGTCGGTACGCAGACTGCGCCAGCGGGCGGGCTCGGTCAGGCCGGGTACGCGGTCGACGGAGAGCCGGTAGGTGCGCCGTACAGTCTCGCCGGTCATGCTCAGTCCGAGCTGGACGATCCGTACGCCCGCGCCGGCGACCGGTACCTTCAGGCGCACGGTACGGGCCGCGCCGCCGGTGTCCTTCAGGACGACGTCGGCGGCGCGGGTGAGGCCGTCGGCATCCACGAAGTGGACGGTGAGCGTGACCGGTACGGGGGTGCCGGGTCCGTCGACCGACAGCCGCACCCGCAGTGGCAGTTCGCGCGCCGAGCCTCCCGGGCGCGCCGAGCCTGCCAGACGCGCCGAGCCTGCCGGACGCGCCGAGTCGGCAGAGCCAGGCGGGTCGGCAGAGCCCGCCGGGCCGTCGAGCGGCAGTCCGTACTCCGGGATGTCCCGGCCCAGCGGCGCGACGAGCCGGGACACCGGCCGGTCGGTGAGGTCGGGGCGCAGGGCGGGTGCGGGCCCGCGTGCGGTGTTGACGCCGGTGACGGTCATCCAGCTCTGCCCGAGGTAGCCGTTCGCCTCGACCACGGGGGTGACGCTCCTGGCGCCGGGCAGTGCGGCGTACGTGGCGCGCCGGTCGGCGGTGGCGAGTCGCCGGCCGGGGTCGATCCGCAGGTCGGCCCCGACCCGGAAGACCGCCTGGTCGTGGTCGCCGCGGTCCAGGATGGCGAGGGCGGTGCTGCTGAGCGCGGCGACGGCCAGGGCGAGCGTCACCAGCAGGGCGGGACCGGCGTGGCGCGCGGCCCGCCGGGCGATCTGCCAGCCGCCCAGGGGCAGGACGAGTCCGGTGCCGCGCCGGGCGAGGGGGTCGGTGATCCGCGCGGCCAGCGGCAGCGCGCGCAGCACGAGCAGTGCCGCCGCGCAGGTCATCGCGACGGGCGCGAGCACCAGCACCGGATCGACGCCGCCGCCGGTGACCGGCGAACGGTACTGGCGAAGCTGCAGCCAGCCGACGACGGCGACGGCGGCGAGCGCCAGGTCGGCGCCGAGCCGCTGCGCCCCGGCGAAGCGTCCCGGGCGCAGCCGCAGTCCGCGTACCGCGTACCGGTCCCGTACGGTCCGCGCGGTCGGCTGCAGCAGGGCCGCCCCGTGCACCGCGACGGCGAGCAGCGCGGCGGTCCGGCCCGCGGCGAGGGTCGCCGTCGTGGGTACGTCGCCGGGGATCAGCCCCGCCCCGTCGAGGAGCCGCAGCAGTGGGCCGGCGAGGAACGGCGCGGCCAGCCCCGCGGGCACCGCGACGGCCGCCCACTGCGCCGCCGTCGCGGAGACCAGCCGGGTGGTGCCGGCGCCGCGGGCGGCCAGCAGCGCGAGTTCGGGACGGCGGTGCTCGGCGAGCTGGCGGGCGGTGAGGACGAGGGCGGCGGCCGCCAGGGCGGCGAGCAGGGTGGCCGGGACGTAGAGACCGGCGCGGGCCACGGCGACGGGGGTGGCCAGGTCGTCGAGCGCGTTGTCGAGCGTGGACCTGACCTCCAGTGCGGCCGCGGGGGACGTACCGCGGAAGACGGAGAGCGCGACGTCGCTGCCGCCGAACGCGTCGGCACGCTCCGCCAGGGGCCCGATGTCGCCGAGCCGGACTCCGCCGGTGTCCGGCACGGCCAGCCAGAGGGCGTCGGCGTCCCCGGACAGGCCCGGGGTCGTCGTCAGGGCCCGGCGCGGCACCAGGGCCATGGAGTCGGGCGAGGAGAAGGTGGGGGTCAGGCTGCCCCAAACCGCGGGGCTGCGGCCGCCCGTGCGGTACAGCCCGGCGACCCGCATCCGGACCTGCCGCCCGTCGGTGGAACGTACCCGCAGTTCGCCGCCCGGCCGCACGGCGAGCTCCGCGGCGAACGCCTCGCCCAATGCCGCCTCGACGACTCCTCCACCGGCCCTTCCGCCGCCGGCGCCTCCGTTGCCGACACCTCCGCCGTCGGCCCCTCCCCCGTCGGCCGCCCGTGGCCAGCGCCCCGCGGTCAGCTCCGCGTGCTGTCGGGCGCCTTGCAGGGCGACGAGCGTGACGAGTGCGTCGTCACGCCGGCGGCCGTCCGCCTCGGTCACGCTGAGCGCGGAGGAACGGTTGGCCGGGATCCGTAACGCGGACCAGGTGTGATGCGGTACGCCGCCGTAGGCGCGGTCGGCGGCGGCGCGCACCAGGCGGTCGATCCGGTCCGCGTCGCGTGCCCGGTACGTGCCGGAGACCTCGACCACGGCGGTCGGATCGCGGGCCAGCCGCCGCTGCGTCCCGCCCTCGACGGCCTTCTCGGTGAGCGCCGCGAGTGCGGCCAGGACGGTGGCGGCGAGCAGCACCGCGAGTCCGGCGGCACCCAGCACCAGTCCGTGGTGCGCGGTTCCGCGCACTGCGACGGGCGCGCGTCTCCCCCTCAACTCGCCGGCCTCCCCCCGTGCGGCCCGCACAGTATGGGTCCGTCCGTCCGCGTGCCGCAATCGTCGGGAACGGCCCGGTGCGAACGTCAGGAACGGCCCGGCGCGAGGGAGCCGGTGGCCGGCGGGCCGCCCACCCCGGTCACTCGGGGGGTTCGAGCATGGGCTCCCCGCAGGACTGGCACTCGGCGTACACGTCGAGGTCGTTGAGTATGTCGGCGTACTCGGGATGGCCCTTGAGGGCCGCCGTGGCGGCGAGCAGGTAGCCGGTCGTGCTCTGGTCGTGCGTGCCGGCGGCCAGCGTCCGCGTCAGGAGGTCGAGGGCCTCGGGGAGGGCCCGGCGGTACGCGTCCGCGATGTCGTCGGGGAGGTCCGCGGGGACCTCTCCGAGCTCGCCGGAGCACATGACGACGAGGCCGACGACGTAGAGGTAGTCGTCGCGTTCGGTCCGGGCCGGGGGAAGGCCGCGCGCGAGGGCGACGAGGTGCGGGACGGCGGCGTAGGCGGCGGGCCAGGCGGTGCCCTCGGAGCACAGGTACGGCCACAGGTCGCCGAAGCGCTCGGTGTCCGCGGGGTCGGCGGCCAGCCGGCGCAGTTCGTCCGGGACGAAGGGGGCGTCCGGTGCGCCCCGTCCCCCTGACCAGTTGCGATGGTCGAGGGAGGGCCAGCGGGGGTCGTCCAGAGAGATCATGGGCGAGAGTCTGACGGGCCCGCCGAGCCGATGTCCCTGGATTCAGAGATCCGGGGATACGCGGACACGCGGACACGCGGATACGGGGATACGGGGATCCGGGGATCCGGGAAAAGTTTTCGCGGTGATGTCGAGAACCCGCGCCCGGCCCCGTCCCCGGGGTGAAGGCGGTCAGAATGGGCCGTCCCGGCACCGAGGAGAACGACGATGGCCAAGTACCTGCTGCTCAAGCACTACCGGGGCGCCCCGGACCCGGTCAACGACGTGCCCATGGACCGGTGGACGCCGGAGGAGATCTCGGCCCACGTGCAGTACATGAACGACTTCGCGGGCCGGCTGCAGGAGAGCGGGGAGTTCGTCGACAGCCAGGCGCTGGCGCCGCAGGGCACGTTCGTCCGGTACGACGGCGAGGGGCGTCCGCCGGTCACCGACGGCCCGTTCGCCGAGACCAAGGACCTCATCGCGGGCTGGATGGTGATCGACGTCGACAGCTACGAGCGCGCGCTGGAGCTCGCCGGTGAGCTGTCGGCCGCTCCGGGTGCGGGCGGGAAGCCGATCCACGAGTGGCTCGAACTGCGTCCGTTCTACGGCGTGTCCCCCACCGCCACGGAGTGCCTCTTCCATGGATGAAGCGCTGCTCCGGAGTCTCACGCCCGGAGTGCTGGGGATCCTCGTCCGCCGCGGGGCCGGCTTCGCGGCGGCCGAGGACGCCGTGCAGGACGCCCTGGTGGAGGCGGTCCGCGTCTGGCCGGCCGCGCCGCCGCGGGACGCGAAGGGCTGGCTGGTCACTGTGGCCTGGCGGCGGTTCCTCGACGCGACCCGGTCGGACGCCGCCCGGCGCCGCCGTGAGGACCGCGTCGAGGAGGAACCGGCCGCCGGGCCGGTGCCCACCGCGGACGACACGCTCCAGCTGTACTTCCTGTGCGCGCACCCCTCGCTGACGCCGTCGTCGGCGGTCGCCCTCACCCTGCGCGCGGTCGGCGGACTGACCACCCGCCAGATCGCGCGGGCGTACCTGGTGCCGGAGGCGACGATGGCGCAGCGCATCAGCCGGGCCAAGCGCACCGTCTCCGGCGTGCGGTTCGACCGGCCGGGCGACGTGGCGACCGTGCTGCGCGTCCTGTACCTGGTCTTCAACGAGGGGTACTCCGGCGACGTGGACCTGGCCGCCGAGGCCGTCCGGCTCACCCAGCAGCTCGCGGCGTCCGTCGACCACCCCGAGGTGGCGGGGCTGCTCGCCCTCATGCTGCTGCACCACGCCCGCCGGGCCGCCCGCACCGCGCCCGACGGCAGCCTGGTGCCGCTCGCGGAGCAGGACCGCACCCGGTGGGACACCGCGGCGATCTCCGAGGGCGTCGCAATCCTGCAGGCGGCCCTGGCCCGCGACCGGCTGGGCGAGTTCCAGGCCCAGGCCGCCGTCGCGGCCCTGCACGCCGACGCGCCCACGGCCGCGGAGACCGATTGGGTGCAGATCGTGGAGTGGTACGACGAGTTGGCGGCCCTGACCGACAACCCGGTCGTCCGCCTCAACCGCGCGGTGGCCGTGGGCGAGGCGGACGGCCCGCGGGCGGGCCTGGCGGCGCTGGCGGCCCTGGACGACTCGCTGCCCCGCCACACCGCGGCGGTGGCCTACCTCCACGAACGGGCCGGCGACCTGCCGGAGGCGGCCCGTCTGTACGCGGAGGCGGCCCACCGGGCCCCCACCCTCGCCGAACGCGACCACCTGACCCGCCAGGCCGCCCGGTTGAACACGCGGCTGAACACGTGACTGAGCACGCGACCGGACACGTGACTGAACGCGCGGCGGGACGGCGGAAGGTCAGGCCGCCGCGGCTGACTTGACCGCGTGGGCCACCTCCGCGCGCAGTTCGGTGAACTCCCTGGACTCGCGCAGTTCGTCGGCGTCGACGGTGCCCCGGGGCAGGGTGATCGGCAGGTCCAGGGCCACCGTGCCGGGGCTCTTGGTCAGCACCACGATGCGGGAGCCGAGGAACACCGCCTCGTCCGCGGAGTGGGTGACGAACACCGTGGTCCGGCCGGTCTCGGCGGTCACCTGCCGCACGTCCTCCTGGAGGCGTTCGCGCGTCAGCGCGTCCAGCGCGGCGAACGGTTCGTCGAGCAGGAACAGCGGGTTCTCGGCGGCGAGGGCGCGGGCGATGGCGACACGTTGCTGCTGGCCGCCGGAGATCTCCCAGATGCGCCGCTTCCCCGTACCCTCCAGACCGACGCGCGCCAGCAGCTCCGCCCGGCGCTCGGGCCAGCGGGCGCGGTCGACGCCCGCGTAGCGCAGTGCCAGGTCGATGTTGCCCTGCACGGTCCGCCACGGGAACAGCCGCGGGGTCTGGAACACCACGCCGGCCGTGTCGCCCGGCCGCGGCGCCGCGCCGGAGACGCGCACCGCCCCCTGGGTGGGCTGCTCGAACCCGGCGATCAGCCGCAGCAGTGTGCTCTTTCCGCAGCCGGAGGCGCCGACGAGGACCAGGAACTCGCCCGCCGGGACGGTCAGGTCGACCGGCCCCACGGCGGTGACGGCCGCATCGCCCCGGCCGTACCGGTGGGTGACGCCGTCGAGGCGCACAGCCCCGGTCCCTTCGATGCCCTGAGTGCCCTCGGTGCCCTGAGTCCCCTCGGTGTCCCGGACTCCCTCCCCGGCGTCCTGTCGCCCGGCTCCCTTGTTCACGTTCACGGTCTCACTTGAGGACATCGGGCAGTCCCTTCAGGTAGAAGGCCTTGCGGACGGCGTCCTCGGACGGCGCGGCGTCGATCTGCTTCTGGTCGGCCAGGAACCGCGCGGTGTCGGAGACGTAGGTGAGCAGCTTGCCCGGGCTGCCGTCGGTGCCGAGCCAGTCGGCGGAGGCGACCTCGTCCGGGGTCAGGAACACCCCTTGTGCGAGCTGGGCCTTGGCGTCCGCCTTGCTGATGGACAGCTCGGCGGCGACGGCCTCGACCGCACCGTCGGGGTCCGACTTGAGGAGCTCCAGTGCCTCGGCCTCGACCTTGCGCCAGGTGTCGATGGCCTTCGGGTCCTTCGCGATCAGCTCGTCGGAGACGACGGCCAGGTCGAGGGTCGGCTTGCCGCCCGCGCCGATCTCCTTGCTGCTGGTGAGCTGGGTGCCGCTCTCCCGCAGCTCGTCCAGCGTCGGCAGCCACACGTAGGCGGCGTCGATGTCCTTGCGCTGCCAGGCGGCGATGATCGCCTGGGGCTGCAGGTCGACCAGCTTGACGTCGGACGGCTTGAGCCCGGCCCCCTCCAGCGCGGCCAGCAGGCTGTAGTGCGACGTCGAGGCGAAGGGGGTGGCGACGGTCTTCCCCTTGAGGCCGGCCACATCGGATATGCCGGCGCCCTTGCGGGCCACCAGCGCCTCGTTCTCGCCCGCGACGTCGAGGATGAAGGCGACCTTGTACGGGATCGGTGAACTCCCCGAGATCCCGCGGGCGAACGGGCTGGAGCCCAGCGCGGCGATGTCGAGCGACTTGCCCAGGAAGGCCTGGTTGACGCTGGCGCCGGAGTCGAACTTGATCCAGGTGATCTTGTAGTCCGGCAGCGCCTTCTCCAGCAGCTTCCGGTTCTTCACGATCAGGTCGCCGCTGGGGAACGCGAAGTAGCCGATGCGCAGCCGCTTCGAGCCGCCGGACGAGGACGCCTCGCTGTCCGAGGAGCAGCCGGTGACGGCCGCGGACACCGCGGCCAGGGCACCGGCGAGCAGCAGGCGTCGGGACGGGCCTTGAGGGATGGAGCGAGGCATGGCGGGGCCGTTTCTGTTCAGGTTCCGTGGGATGTTCGGAAAAGTCAGGAAGGAACGAAGGAGCGGAGAGGGGAAGAGAGGAGGACGACTACACGTGTCCGCGCCAGGGCACGACCGCGCGTTCCAGCCGCAGCAGCAGGCCGTCGATGACGAGTCCGGAGACTCCGATGGCGATGATGCCGACGAGCACCACGGGGGTGTTGTTGTAGTTGGCGGCGTCCTTGACCATGCCGCCGATCCCCGGCAGCCCGTTGACCAGTTCGGCGGCGACGAGGGACGAGTAGGCCACCCCCACGGCCAGCCGGATGCCGGTCAGCGTCTCCGGCAGGGCGGAGGGCACGACCACGTCCTTGACCACGTCCCAGCGGGACGCGCCCAGCGCGCGGGCCGCCTCGACCAGGCTCTGCGACACGGCGGTCACCGCGGTCGTCGTGGAGACCGCCACCGGCGGGAAGGCGGCCACGGCGAGCAGGGTGATCTTGGGTTCCTCGTTGATGCCCAGCCAGATGATGAGCAGCGAGAAGTACGCCAGCGGGGGCAGCGTCCGCAGGAAGGTGATCCAGGGCTCGAACAGCGAACGGACCCAGCCGACGGTGCCCATGACGAGGCCGAAGAGCACCCCGAGGACGATGCCGAGGCCGGCGCCGAGCGCGATGCGGCGCAGGCTGATGCCGAGGTGCTCGATGAGGGTCGTGCCGTTGTAGCCGCGTACGCCGTCGTGGGTCGTGGACACGTCGATGAACGCGCTCCACACCTTGGCCGGCGGCGGCACCAGGGTCTCGCTCCATGTCCCGGCGGCCGCGAGCAGTTGCCACAGGAGGAGGAACAGCAGGAGCGAGCCGATCGGCAGGGCGATGTGCCGCAGCCGTCCGGAACCGGACCCGGAGTTGGAGCCGGATCCGGGCAGACGTCGCCGCGCGGGCGGTTCGTCGGGAAGAGGGGTGAGCTCGGCCTGGGGCGGAGCCGGGGTCGTGGACACGGGGACGGGCCTCCATGGGCGCCGGAAGACTGATGGCCCGGGCAGCGGGACAGCAGCGCATCGGGCAGCGACGGGACAGCAGGACGGCAAGGGAGCAGAACGGCGAGACAGCAGAACGGCGGAGCCGAACGGCTCACGGAACGCACCGGGATGCGGCGAAGAGGTGTGCCGCCGGGAACGTCACCGGACGGCGGAACGCGTCAGGAACGCGGGATCAACAACACGAACAACACGCGGCGGAACAGCGGCACAGGTCGATGACCAGGCGTCGCACCAGCGGTTCGTGATTCATGGGGCCCATTTCTACCGCAGCCACGGCTCTTCACCAAGAGCTGTCCCACTTCCTGGGACCAACTGCCCGCGCGGACAGGGCAACTCGCCGGACCACATGTCAGTGCCCCATGAGAGGGTCACGCACGCTGGGCACGGCGATGGATGCCGGGCACGGCGATGGATGCCGGGTACGGCGATGGATGACGGGTACTACAAGGGGCACTTCATGAAGGTACTGCCGGAGATCGTCGGTCGTGACGAGTTCGACGCCCTGGTCGTCAGGACCGACTACAGCGACGAGGCCGCATGGCGGGCGGTGACGACGGAGCTGGCCCAGCCGTGGGGGGACGACGGGGAATACGAGTCCTCGGTCCACATCGTGGACGATCCCGTCTGGTCCGGTGCGACGCCCGACGAGGTGCTCGACGCGGTGCGCAAGGACGAGAACCTGTCCGTGGTGTTCCTCGCCGACCCGGTGACGATGGGATCCGCCCACCGCGCCCTGCTGGCCCTGGACGTCTTCGACGAGGAGGACCTCGACCCGGTGTACGACCAGGACCTCATCGACGCGCCGCCGCCGCGCGAGTTCCGCACCGTCCCGGTCGGCGTCCACGACATCCACGCGAACCTGGCGATCGCGAACATGGACTTCGCGGAGTTCGCCGAGTCCGCCTCCGCCGATCCCGAGTGCGTCTACCGGTCCCTCTGAAGCGGTCGGACGGTCGGGCGGTCAGGCAGCGGCGGTGCCCCATGCGAACGCACCCGCCGTAGGGACCACGGCGGGTGCGTTCGGGGAGCGATGGGTACCGGTGTTCAGGCGCTCACATGGCGGACCGGCGCCCTGCGGGGAGCGGCGTGGTGCGCCGGTGCGTCCGCGCCCGCGTTCTGCAGGCGCCGCAGCCACAGGGACGTCACGGCCAGGAGACCGGCGAAGACCAGCATGAAGAGCGCGGACACCCACATCTGCCGGCTGCCGGGATGCTCGTACCCGATCCAGGCGGCCGAGGCCGCCCACAGCAGCGCGGCCGTCGCGTAGAAGGTGCGCATCCGGTGCAGTTGCCGTACGGCCCGCAGGGACGTGGTGTGGTCTTTTTTCGGTGCCATGCCGCACCGTGTACCCACGTCGCCCCATCCCTCACAGGGCATCACCCGCGGAATCTAGGCGTTGCGGTGCTCGAAGTCGCGTCGTACCGCCGCGCCTTCGTCCTCGACCAGACCGGCCCGGTCCGGGAGGTCGAGCACGGCCCTGCAGTGCTCGCACACCGTCGCCCCCTCGGCCGGCCTGCTGCCGCACGCCTTGCAGACGCGCCGTGCCGTCGTCCGGTCCTCGCTGCTCTCCGTCATGACCTCTCCCGTTCACATCTCGATCGCGTCGCGTGCCGCGCGGTGCGCCGTACGACGCACCGCGTGCCGTACGCCGTGCAGAGACCGGGTTCCCTCGGGGCCGGTCATGATTCCTCGGGAGGATCCCTCGGGAGAAGGAGGCCGCGGCCGCGGGCGGAGCGGATCAGCTCGCCGCAGGTACGGGGAAGAGCAGGCAGCTGCTCGTGGCGTGGGCGAGCAGGCGGTCGGTGGAGTCGAGCAGTTCGGCCTGGGCGAGCGCGGTACGGCGGCCGCTGTTCAGGACGGTGCCGACGGCGCGCACCTTGCCCGTGTCCACCGTGATCGGGCGCAGGAACTTCAGGGTCAGGTCGAGCGAGGTGTACGCCATGCCCTGCGGCAGCACCGACTGGACGGCGCACCCCGCGGCCGAGTCCAGGAGCGTGGCGTAGACGCCGCCGTGCACGCTGCCGATGGGGTTGTAGTGCTCCTCGCCCGGGGCCAGGGTGAAGACGGCCCGCCCGTACTCGATCTCCTCCAGGGCGAAGCCCAGGGCACTGCCGATGGGCGGGGCGGGGAGGCGC
>NZ_VDFC01000034.1:11089-111670 GCF_008369065.1 Streptomyces apricus
ATCGGTGGCGGCGGCGGTGGCGGTGGCGGGATGAGATGCGTCGGCGGACACGTACCGCTCCTTCCTCATGTGGTCCGGGACGTGTGGGGAGGGGTGGCCGGTCAGCGGCCGTACGCCTCCAGCAGCCGCAGCCACACCTCGCTCACGGTGGGGTACGCCGGAACCGCATGCCACAGCCGGTCCACGGGCACCTCGCCGACGACCGCGATCGTGGCGGCGTGCAGCAGTTCCGCGACGTCGGGCCCGACGAGGGTGAAGCCGACGACCACCTTGCGGTCCTCGTCGACGACCATGCGGGCACGCCCCCGGTAGCCGTCGGCGTGCAGGGCCGATCCGGCGACGGCACCCAGGTCGTGGTCGACGACGCGGGTCCGGATCCCGGCGGCCTCGGCCGCGGCGGCGGTCAGTCCCACCGAGGCGAGTTCCGGCTCGGTGAAGACCACCTGCGGCACCGCGCGCTCGTCGGCCGTGGCCGCATGACGGCCCCACGGACCGTCGTCGACCGCCTCGCCCCTGGCGCGCGCCACGATGGCGTCGCCCACGGCGCCGGCCTGGTACTTGCCCTGGTGGGTCAGCAGCACGCGCCGGTTGACGTCCCCGGCCGCGTACAGCCACCCGCCGGCGAGCGGCGCCCCGTCATCCGCGACCACCCGCAGCGTGTCGTCCACCGTGAGCCAGGCGCCCGGCTTCAGACCGACGGCGTCGAGGCCGATGTCCTGGGTGTTCGGCGTGCGGCCGATCGCGACGAGGACCTCGTCGGCCTCGACCTCCTCGCCCGTGGTGAGCGTGATGTGCACCGTGCCGTCGTCGTCGCGCTGCACGGAGCCGGCCTCCGCGCCGGGGAGGACCGAGACACCGGCCTCCCGCAGCGATTCGGTGACCAGTTCCCCGGCGAAGGGCTCCGCGTGCGGCAGGACTCCGTCGCGGGCCAGCACCGTCACGGACGAGCCCAGAGCGGCGAAGGCCGTCGCCATCTCCGACGCCACGACACCGCCGCCGATGACGGCGAGCCGGCCGGGGACCGCACGGGCGGCGGCGGCCTCCCGGCTGCTCCAGGGCCCGGCCTCGGTCAGGCCGGGGATGTCCGGCAGCAGCGCGGCACTGCCGGTCGCCACGACGACCGCATGACGTGCGGTCAGTTCGGTGACGGTGCCGGACCCGTCGGTGACCTCGACGACCCGCTCGGAGCTGATGCGTCCCTGCCCCCGGTACAGCGCGATCCCGGCGGAGTCGAGCCAGGACACCTGTCCGTCGTCCTTCCAGTCCGAGGCGAAGGAGTCGCGGCGGCGGAGCACGGCCGCGACGTCGAGGTCACCGGTCACGGCCTCGCGCGCTCCCGGCAGGTGCCGGACCGCCCGCAGCGCGGACGCGCTGCGCAGGAGGGCCTTGGTCGGCATGCAGGCCCAGTAGGAGCATTCACCGCCGACCAGTTCCCGTTCGACGACGGCGGCGCTCAGCCCGCCCTGCACGAGCCGGTCGGCCACGTTCTCCCCGACCGGGCCCGCACCGATGACGACGACGTCGTACGTGTACGGGTCCGTGTCCATGTGCGTGTCCATGTGCGTGCTCACGTCCGTGTCCGTGCTCGTGCGGTCGTCCATGTCAGGCTTCCTTGGCGGCGCGGCCCAGGCGCAGGGCCGAGATGAGGAAGAAGATGCCACCCGGGACGGCGTACCCGATCGCGCTGGCGAGCGTGGGGTCGTCCGCGCCGGCGGAGGCGACGAACGACGCCCCGGCCAGCACCGAGATGCCGCCGCTGAGGATCATCGGCCACTGACCGCCCATCCTGCGGCGGGGCACGGCCACGATCAGCTGGACGAGGCCGGACACGATCGCCCAGGCCCCCCACACGCGCAGCACCGCGGGGATGCCGGACGCCGCGGCGATGCCCACGCCGACGGCCGCGACGAGGCTGACCGCCATGTTGACGTAGAGCAGCACGGGCGAGCGGGTGTCCCGCGAGGCGTTCGCGTCGACGACGGCGGCGCCCACGTCGAACAGCGGGTACACCACCAGCAGCACGGCCGCGACCGGGCTGATCTCCTTGGCCATGGTGAACATCACCAGGGCCCAGACGATGGCGAACGCGAACCGGACGAAATACAGCTTCCGCAGGGCAGCGGCAGTGCCGGTGAGGGCGGCGGGCTGGGCAACGGTGGTGCTCACGTTGATCCTTTCGGAGGGATGTGAGGGAGGAATGCGGAGAAGGAGGAGTACGGAGAAGGGGACGTCGAGTCGAGTGCGCAGGGCTGCCGGGGCGCCCTTGCGAGACTGAACGTTCTATTCAGTACTTTGGCAAGGGTGGCGCGACTTGTCAAGACCGAACGTTCTACCTACCGGGAGTGGGGCGCGTGACACGCAGGCGCATCAGGAGGTCAGAGGTCAGCGGTCCGAGGACGGCCGCCACAGCGGATGTTCCTGCTCCGCCCAGTCCCGTCCGACCGAGCCGGTGCGCATGCCCCGGCGGGCCTCGGGGTCACCCAGGGCCATGCCGATGTGGCCGGCCAGAACGATGCCCAGGGTGAGCGCCAGCCAGTCGTGGACGAACGTGGCGCTCGTGCGCCACACCAGCGGCGTGAGGCCGGTGAACCACATCATCAGCCCGGTGCCGAGCATGACGAGCGTGGCGCCGGCGCTCCAGGCGGCGTAGAGCTTCTGCCCCGCGTTGAACTTGCCCGCCGGGCGGGAGGACGGCCGCCTGTCCCGGCGCAGCGCCGCGCGCAGCCACCGGCGGTCGTGCGGGCCGAAGCGGTTGAGCAGGCCCAGGTCCGCGCGGAGGGCACGGGAGGCGAGGCCGGCCAGCACCGGGACCGGGAGGGCGAGTCCGGTCCACCGGTGCACGGCGACCACGAGGGCGCGGCGGCCGACGAGTTGGGCGAACACGGGGATGTACAGGAAGGCCGCGGTGAGGACGCAGACGCCCATCAGCACGGCCGTCCCGCGATGGGCCCAGCGTTCGGCAGGGCTGAAGCGCCGCACGCGCACCGGGGTCCGCAGGGTCCGTCCGGCGTCAAGTCGTCGGTTCATCGTCCCGCCCATTCGACCGGCCCACCCACGCGTCGATGTCGTAGCCCCGCTCTTCCCAGTAGCCGGGCCGGACGTCCTCGGTGACGGTGATGCCGGAGAGCCATTTCGCCGACTTGTAGAAGTACATGGGGGCCACGTAGAGGCGGACCGGGCCGCCGTGGGAGTGCCCGATGTCCTCGTCCCGCATGCGCAGGGCGACCAGGACGTCGTCGCGGCGGGCCTGTTCCAAGGTGAGGCTCTCCGAGTACGCGCCGTCGAAACAGGTGAAGCGCACCGCCCCGGCCGAGGCGCGTACCCCGGCGGCGTCCAGCAGGTGGGAGAGCCGCACCCCTTCGAACGGGGTCTCCGGCACCCGCCACCCGGTGACGCACTGGACGTCGCGCACCATGCGGGTCTGCGGCAGCGCCTTGAGGTCGGCCAGGGTGTAGGCCGCCGGACGGTCCACCAGGCCGTCGACGGTCAGTCGGTAGGTCCCGGCGTCCTTGTGCGGTACCGACGTGGTGACCGAGTAGTAGCGGAAGCCTCCCCCGTTCGGGAGCAGCCCCGTCAGGCCGGTCGGGTCGATGTCGGCGGCGCCGCCGAGGAACGCCTCGACGCCGCGCTGCAGCATGGGGGCCGCCAGGACACCCAGCGCGCCGAGGCCGAGGGTGCCGAGGAAGACGCGCCGCCCCACAGGAGCGCCCCGCGTCCCGGGCGGTTCGGATTCCCCTTGTTCGGATCCCACTCGTTCGTCTCCCATGACTTGCTCGTCTCCCATGGGTTCGCCGGACCGGACGACGGTCCTCGTCGGTCAGCTCCGGGCGGTCGTTCCGGAAGAACGGCACACGGACTCCGTGGCGGCCCTGAGGCCTTGGCGGTGGAGCGTGTCCAGCCGTTCCCGGACGGCCCCCGACCCGGCGGCCAGGGCGAGCTGCACCGTGCAGGCGACGGGCCTGTCGCGCAGTTCTTCCGTGTTCTTCAGCTCCTAGAGCAGGGCCGTGGTCAGTCGGTCGAGCCGCTCGCGGATGAGGCCGAGGTCGGGGCGCGTCGTGGGTGCTTCCTGCGGATGGGCACTCCAGCGGGCGAACAGCCCTTTCTGGACGACCTTGCTCGCGGTGATCTGGTCGCGGAAGAACGCCACCGCCGCGTCCGGATCCACTCCGGTGGCGACGGCCTGCGTCCTGACCTGCTCCAGCACCTGTTCCTCACGTGCGGGATCCTCGATGGGCGAGTCGGTGCCGTACTTGGAGGCCGCCACGTCGTCGCTCACCTGGAGGCGTTCGATGACGAGATCGGTCAGAGGGATCAGCCTGCCCAGCGGTTCGGCCGTCCTGACCCCGCCGCTCGGCGCCTCGGTGTGCGTGGGGGCGGGCATGGCCGCGGCCATGGCCTGGGGAACGGCCAGCGCCGTCGTCGCCCCGAACAGTGCGGCGATCGTGGCGTGACGAGTCGTGTTCCTGCGCGACATCACTTGGGTACCTCGGGTCGGTTGTTCCTACGGGTGGGTGGATGTGCCGGGCGTACGGGATGTGCGGGGCGTACGGGATGTGTGTGATCCGACCCCGGCCGCGCCCGCGCCGGCGTCCGCGCGTGGAGAGGGTCGCGGCACGGGTCGGCATGTCGGGCCGGGCCGGTCATGCCCGCGGAGCCGGCGCAGACGTGTCCTACCGGATGCTGCGAGCAGCGTCCTCGATGGTGTGCGTGACCGCGCCGGGACGGCTGATCATCACGGCGTGGGAGGCGTTGACCTCCTCGATGTGCGCGCCGGCCCGCTTCGACATGAACCGCTGGACGTCGGGGGCGATGGCGTGGTCCTGCCGGGTGATCAGGCTCCATGAGGGAATGGTGCGGAACGCTTCCTCGACGCTGGCGTCCGACACCGCCTTGGTGTTGGCGGGCCGCTGGGCCACTGCCAGGTCGGCGGCCGTGGTGCTGTCCACGTCACCGGCGAAGACCTCGCGGAAGTGGTCCGGATCGATGGACACGTCCGTACCGCCCGGGACGGCGGTCGAGACCAGGGGAATGGGCGGCGACGACTTGGCGGCCAGCTCCCCCACCGTCTCCCCCTTCGCGGGGACGAAGCCGGCGATGTAGACCAGGGCCTTGACGTCGGGGTCCGAGGCGGCGGCGTTGGTGATCACCGCGCCCCCGTAGGAGTGGCCGACGAGCACCACGGGACCGTCGACGGCGGACAGATGGCTGGAGACGTACGCGGTGTCGCTCGTGAGTCCCTGGAGGGGATTGGCGATGGCCCGCACCGGATAGCCGTCCTTGCGCAGTCGCTCCACGACCGGCGACCAGCTGGAGGAATCCGCCCAGGCGCCGTGCACGAGGACGACGGTGGGCTTCGGGGAAGAGGGTTTTCCACCGGAGGCCATCGCCACTCCCGGAGCCGTGGTGGCACCTATGAGAGCGACGGCAGCGGCGGCGAGCGTCACGCGACGCGACAAGCGGATTCGCACGGTATGTCCTTTCGGTGCGACTGGAATCGCAGGCTGGGCACGGGGTTGGCCGACTCCTGCCACCCGAGGTGTCGAAACCTTTGAGGGGAGAACGGTCGGTCGCCTCATTAGAGGCGTCCGGTGAAGCCCTTGTCAAGACCGAACGTTCTATCTTGCTCTTTGCTATCGTTCCGGGATGAACACAGACCCAGAAGGTGGAGGCGCCTCCGAAGCGAGAGCGCGGCTGCTCGACACTGCGACCAGAATCTTCTACACGGAAGGGATCCACTCCGTCGGCATCGACCGGATCACCGCGGAGGCCAAGGTGACCCGGGCCACGCTGTACCGGCACTTCACCGGCAAGGAGGACCTCGTCCTCGCCTACCTCGACCGGGCCGACCAAGGGATACGGGGACAGGTCGCCGTCGCCCGGGACAGCGGTGCGTCAGCCACGGACAAGGTCCTGGCCGTCGCCGAATCCATCGCCCGGAGCATCACGTCTCCCGGCTTCCGGGGATGCGCCTTCCTCAACGCGGCGGCCGAATACCCCGACCCGGCCCATCCGATCCACCAGGTCGTCCTGACCCACCGTCAATGGTTCCTGAACACGGTCACAGAGCTGCTGGCGGACACCGGCGATGCGCCCGCCGCCCCGGGCGCCCGGCACCTCGTCATGCTCAGGGACGGCGCCATGGCGGCCGGCTGCCTCTTCGACCCCGAACTGGTGGCCGACACCTTCCTGTCGGGCACCGAAGGACTCCTCCGCAAACGCACCGGCTTGAACTCGGACCCGGGTTCGGGTTCGACCTCGGGCTCAGGCACGGACTCCGGCCCGGGCCCGTCGCCCACCTTCCCCAGCAGATCCGTTACGGCATCCAGGAACCACTGACGCCGGACCGGCACAGCCTGGTGGCCGGGTCCGGACACCGGGCTCGCCCTCGGCGAACGACCGACCGGGCGTCAAAGCCTTTTACGCAGCCGCACGAAGGGAAGTCGTCACCCGAAGTCCGTCGAGCCACCGAGCCGTCGAGCTGGAGAACTGTCGGGCTGCCGGTCCGACTCCGCGGCTCCGGCGCGTCGAGTGCGGCAGGAGGTGGGACCTCCCGAGGGCACACGAACTTCGATCGCCGCGTTTGAAAACGTCTCCGCTGAACACACGGAAGTCCTGACACAGTCTTTATACGACCAGGTAGGAGACACAACCATGGGCATCATCGCCTGGATACTCATCGGTCTGCTCGCGGGCCTCATCGCGAAGGCGCTCATGCCCGGCAAGGACCCGGGCGGCATCATCATCACCATCCTCATCGGCATCGCCGGCGGCCTCCTCGGCGGCTGGCTCGGCAAGGTCATCTTCGGCGTCGACTCCATCGACGGCTTCTTCGACCTCTCCACCTGGATCGCCGCCATCGTCGGCTCCCTCATCCTCCTGGCGCTGTACCGCCTCATCACCGGCAACCGACGCCACGCCTGACCCCGCACCACGCACCACGCACCACCCGCACCACGCATCAGGCACCACCCCGAACGGCTCCCCTCCCACCGAGGCGGAGCCGTTCGGTGCACCCGGAGGAGCCTGGTCCGTGACAGGTGCGGGCCGCGCGAACGAGGCATGAGCGCGAGGCGCCGAGACAGATGCGCGCATACATGCTGATAACCGGGGATATTCGCAGCTCATGGAACTGCTGTCAGATGTGTATCGCGCGGACCGGAGTCTGACCAAACGGATCGCCGCCGGCACCCCGCCCGGTCTGCACCAGGCACTGTCGGTCGCGGAGGAGCTGGCGCGGGGCTCCAAGCTGTGGTGCGGGGCCGCCGCGGTGATGGCCTGTACCGGCGGTCGCCGGGGCCGTACGGCAGCCGTGGCGGGCCTCGCGTCCGTGGCGGCGGCCCAGCTGATCTCCAACGGTGTGTGCAAGCAGCTCGKGGAGCGACGCCGCCCGCCGAAGGAGTGGATTCCGCACGACGAGGTCGAGGACCGCCCCGAATCGTCGTCCTTCCCTTCCGGGCACACCGCGGCCGCCCTGGCCTTCACCGCCGCGGTCGCCCCGACGTGGCCGCTGGCCGGAGCCCTGTGCGCGGTGCCGGCGGCCATGGTGGCCGTCGAGCGCGTACAGTCCGGCGCCCATTACCCGAGCGACGTCACCGCCGGTGCGGCCATCGGCCTCGCCAGCGCCTGGTTGACCCGCCGGGCCCCCCACCTGCTGGTGCGCCACTGGCTGTGACGGCCGGACGCCACTGCGCTCGGGCCACTGCGCTCGGGCCGCTCGCACCCCGCGAGCGGCCCGAGCGCTTTTGGTCTATACCAAACACTCGTGTCCCGCTACCCTCATCCGTAGCGAGCCGACAGCGCACGGTCCACTCCCCCCACCAGGTTGCGTGCCGACGTCCGCGGCACCCCACGACGAGCCGCAGCAGCAGCCGCGACCTGCCGTTCACCGCCTCCAGGAGGAACACGGTGAGAGTTCGCACCAGAAGCACGGCGATCATCGGCACCATCTGCCTCGTCGCCTCCCTCGCCCTGACCGCGGCGTCGGCCGACGAGCGGGACGCCCCGCGGCAGGCGGCGAAGGTGACTCTGAAGAACGTGGCCACGGCCCAGAACCCGACGGCCGGCGCCGCCGGCCCCGGAGGGACGCTCTGGATCGCCGAACGCGCGGGCACGGTGCGGGTCCTGGGCGACAAGGGTCTTGGCGGGCCCGTCCTCGACATATCCGCCGAGACCACCACCGACGGCGAACGCGGGCTGCTGGGCATCGCGTTCGACAAGAGGTTCGCGCACTTCTACATCTCGTTCACGGACCTCGAAGGCACCAGCACGGTCGACGAGTTCGCCGTACGGCACGGCAGGATCCAGCCGCACACCCGGCGTACGGTCCTCACGCAGACCCAGCCCTACGCGAACCACAACGGCGGCGACATCAAGATCGGCCCCGACGGCTACCTCTACATCGCGCTCGGCGACGGCGGCTCGGGCGGCGACCCGCACGGCAACGGGCAGAACCTCGACACGCTCCTCGGCAAACTCCTGCGGATCGACCCGAGGGGCGGCGAGCCGTACGCGATCCCGTCGGACAACCCGTTCGTGGACGACCCGGACGCGCGAGGCGAGATCTGGGCGTACGGGCTGCGCAACCCGTGGCGGTTCTCCTTCGACGCGGGCACGGGCGACCTGCTGATCGGCGACGTCGGCCAGAACGACTGGGAGGAGATCGACTGGGCGCCCGCGAGCAGCAAGGGCGGGGAGAACTACGGCTGGTCGCAGATGGAGGGCACCCACCCCTTCCGCGGCGGCACCGAGCCGGCGAACCACGTGCGGCCGATCCACGAGTACGACCGCACCAACCTCGGCTGCTCGGTGACGGGTGGCTACGTCTACCGGGGCAGGGCGATCCCGGCCCTCAAGGGCCAGTACGTGTTCAGCGACTACTGCGACGGCACCGTCCGCTCCCTGCAGTTGAAGAACGGCAAGGTGACCGGGGTGAACGACCTCGCGGTCAACGGCGGCGAGGTCATCTCCTTCGCCCAGGGCGGCAACGGCGAGCTGTACGTACTCGCCATCGGCGGCAGCATCTCCCGCATCGACCCGGCGTAACGCCCCTCGCCCCGCAAGCCGTCGGGCGGAAGCGGCGGACGGCGGATGCCGCCGCCGCTTCCGCCCGGAGGATGTCGTCAGCCGAGCGGTGCGGCCAGGAGGGGGAGGTCACGTACGTCGTCCAGGGTGAGCGCGAGGCCCGCCAGGGCGCAGGCGGCGCGCATGACGACGTCACCGTCGGCTTCGCCCGGTTCGAAGTCCTCCTCCTCGACGGTGCCTGCCGCCTCGAACGCCGCACGCAGTTCGGCAGGCATGTCGGCAAGGTCCTTGTCCACGTCGAGATCGTCGACGTCGACCCACTCGACCACCTGGCCGTCGACGGCGTAGGTGAGGCTGGCGTCCGCGTTGATGGTGTACAAGCCGGTGGCCGCCGTCCGCCCCTGTGCGGACAGCGCCTCCGTCGCCGTGTCGTCGTAGGTGGCCCCGGAGTCGTCGTAGACGAAGGTCCACGCGCCGACGCGTCCCGACAGCAGCGCGGCGGAGGTCCCCGGTGCGATGCCGAGCGCCGCACCGGGCAGTGACGTCCACGCGTCCGGCTTGCGATCGGGCAGCCGGCAGGGCTGGATCAGCGCGGGCTTCGCGCCCAGTGCCTCCAGTGCTTCAGCCGGTTCGATGCCGCGCACGACGTGCAGGATGTGGTTCGGATCGCCGGTGGCCAGAGCACTGATCCAGATCGGCGATCCGTCGGGGTCGAGCGTGTGCGGCGGGAATCCAGGCGTCGGCATCGTCGGCCTTTCGGGGTACGGATCACGGAGGCGTCCCGCGCGGCGACCTTGCTCAAGTCGAGGCTCAAGTCGGTCCGCAGGAAAGCCTGTTGGGCACGGATGTTGTTCTACAGCATGATCGGGGCGCGGGTCGGGCCAAGGCCCGTCTCACCGAGACCGAGACCGGGACAGGTCGGGTCGGGTCGCGCCGGGCCAGGTCGCGCCAGGCGCTGACACCCGGCCGTACGGCGGAATGGGCGTCGTTTTGCCGGAGTGGCAACAGCACTGGCGTGGCCGGGAGGCCATGGGTGACGGTGGGTCCGTGACAGACAACATCGCAGGATCACCCACGTCCGACAGCCCCCTGCCCACCGACGGATACGTCGGGGATCCCGCGGTGCGGGCCGAGTGGGACAGCCGGTACACCGACCGACAGCAGTTGTGGAGCGGTCAACCCAATGGCGCGCTCGTCGCCGAGGTCGAGGGACTCAAGCCCGGACGCGTGCTAGACGTCGGCTGTGGCGAAGGCGCCGATGCCGTCTGGCTCGCACGCACCGGCTGGGACGTGACCGCGTTGGAGGTCTCGGGCGTGGCGCTGGAGCGGGCCGCGGGGCATGCGCGGGACGCCGGTGTCGGCATCCGCTGGGTGCATGCCGGACTGGCGGAGGCGGCCCTTCCGCCCGCCTCCTTCGACCTGGTCTCCGCGCAGTACCCGGCCCTGCTGCGCACCCCCGACGCCGCGGCGGAACGAGCGCTGCTCGCGGCCGTCGCCCCCGGTGGCGTACTGCTGCTGGTGCACCACGCGGGGATGGACACCCAGCAGGCGGACGACAGGGGGTTCGATCCGGCCGACTACGTCTGGCCCTCGATGGTCGCCGCCCTGCTCGACGACGACTGGGTGGTGGAGGTGGACGAGCAGCGGCCGCGGGTGGCGCCCGACGGCGGCGCGGGCGCGCACCACACCGACGACGTGGTCCTGCGGGCGCGCCGACTGCGCTGACACCCCTGCGCGCCCACACCGAATGTTCGGTATGTCGTCATCGTAATCGTATTACCTTGCCACCACGTGGGTACGCGGGCGGAGTCAAGATCGCTCCGCTGACGTGAGGACGTCTTCGTGCCGCGGTGGGGGACCACAGCTTCGAGCGGCACGTGCGGAGTCGCTCGGTGGTGTGGTGAAAGGACGGGCACAGCCCAGTGACGATGGCCGATGGACTCTTCGCGTGCCTGGGTGTGGGCGCGCTCGGCGCGGCGGTGCTGCCGCGCCTGGTGGCCGGACGGCCGCTCTCGCTGCCGCTGGTGTTCCTGGCGGCCGGCATCGCCGTGTACCTGCTGCCCCTGCCGCTGCCGGAGATCGACCCGGTGGACGACCGGCTGCTGACGGAGCACGTCACCGAGATCGGCGTGATCGTCGCCCTGATGGGTGCCGGGCTGGCCCTCAACAGGCCCGTCGGCCGAAGGCGGTGGGCCACCACCTGGCGGCTGCTGGGCGTGACGATGCCGCTGACCGTCGTGGTCATGGCTCTCCTGGTCTGGTGGCTGCTGGACTGGCCGCCGGCCGCGGCCCTGCTGCTGGCCGCCGTGCTGGCGCCGACCGATCCGGTGCTCGCCTCCGAGGTACGGGTGGGCGAGCCCACCGAGGACGAGGACGACGAGGACGAGGTCCGCTTCGCCCTCACCAGCGAGGCGGGACTCAACGACGGGCTCGCCTTCCCCCTGACCTACGCGGCCGTGGCGCTGGCCGCCGCCGCGGGCGCCGGGTGGTCCGTCGACTGGGTCGGTTCCTGGGCGCTGGAGGACGTGGCGTTCAAGTGCGTCGTCGGTGTGCTGGGCGGGCTGCTCGCCGGGCGGTTGCTGGGCTGGCTGTTCTTCCGGCCCCGCTCGCCGGAGCTGCGCCTGTCGGAGCACCGGGAGGGCTTCGTCGCCTTGGGCGCCACCTTCCTGTCGTACGGGCTCACCGAGGTGCTGGGCGGCTACGGCTTCCTCGCCGTGTTCACCACCGCGTGCACGATACGGGCGGCCGAGCGCACCCACGGCTTCCACAACGTCCTGCACGACTTCGTGGAGCAGATAGAGCGCCTGTTCACCGCCGGGGTGCTGTTCCTGTTGGGCGCCTTCATCGCGTTGGGCGGCCTCTCCGCCCTGACGTGGCGGGGCGCCCTGGCCGCACTGGCCCTGCTCCTGGTGATCAGGCCGCTCGCCGGGTGGACCGGGCTGCTCGGCAGTTCCCTGGGGCGCAAGGAGCGCTGGGTGGTCGCCGGGTACGGCATCCGCGGCATCGGCTCGTTGTACTACCTCGCCTACGCGCTGGGGCAGCACGACTTCCTGGTGCCGGAGAGGGAGCTGTGGGCGGTGGTGACGTTCACCGTACTGGTCTCGGTCGTGCTGCACGGTGTCACGGCGGGACCGGTGGTCGGCCGCCTCGACCGGCAGCGGTCGGAGGCGTCCCCGCAGCAGCAGGGCACCTAGGTGACGCGTACACGCGTACCGGCACGGCTCACGCCGGCCCATCGTCCCGTCGTCCCGGGAAGCCGCAGCCCTCTCCAGCCCTCTTCGGCGGGCTCAGACCGTGAGGACGAGCTTGCCTCGGAGGTGGCCCTCGTCGAGCAGCCGGTGGGCGTCGGCGACGCGCTCGAACGGGAACGTCCGCTGCACGTGGACCCGTAGCCTGCCCTGTTCGACGAGTGCGACCAGGCCGCGCAGGGCGACCGGGTCGGGGTCGACCGCGACGCCGCTGAAGCGCAGGCCCGCCGCCTCGTACCTGGCGACGAGCTTCGCGTCCTCCTCGGCGACGGCCGTCACCAGGTGACCGCCCGGGCGGAGCACGTCGAGGGACCGCTCGGCGGCGTCACCGCCGAGCGTGTCCAGCACGACGTCGACGTCACGGACCGCCCCGGTGAAGTCGACCGTCCTGTAGTCGATCACCTCGTCGGCGCCGAGCTCCTCGACGAACGCCCGCTTGCTCCCGCCCGCGGTCGTGATCACGTACGCGCCGAGCGCCTTCGCGATCTGGATCGCGACGTGGCCGACCCCGCCACCACCGCCGTGGACCAGGACGCGGTCGCCCTCGGTCACACCGGCGAGGTCGACGAGGCCCTGCCACGCGGTCAGCCCGACGACCGGCAGCGCCGCCGCCTCGACGTGCGGGAGCGACGCCGGCTTGCGCACCAGGTGCAGCGCGGGCGCCGCCACGACCTCGGCGTACGCGCTCGCCGCCCGCGGGAACAGCGGCATGCCGAACACCTCGTCGCCGGGCCTGAACCGCCACGTCTGCGCCGCCTCCTCCACGACGCCGCTGAGGTCCCAGCCGAGGGTGAACGGCGGCCGTCCGATCAGCGGGAACTCGCCGGCGCGCAGCCGCGCCTCCAGCGGGTTCAGCCCGATCGCCGCGACCCGGACGAGAACCTCGGTCGGCAGGGGCCGGGGCTCGGGCGCGTCCACGACGGTGAGCACCTCGGGACCGCCGAGCGTCCGCTGGGTGATGACTCGCATGACTCTCCTGGCTTCGGAAGGGGGGAGGCATCCCAGGCTAGGTTTCCGACAGGAACCACCGGGTAACGCAGGCGCGGGTACCTTGGGCGCCATGAGCGCCTTCGGTCCCGGTCATCCCTTCCTCGCCGACTGCCCGGCGCGTCTGGCGGTCGAGCTCATCGCCGACAAGTGGACGGCGGTCGTGCTCTTCGGCCTCAGCCGGGGCCCGGTGCGCCACGGCGAGCTGATCGAGCTGATCGGGGGCATCTCCCGCAAGGTGCTCACCCAGACGCTCCGACGGCTCGAAGCGCACGGGCTCGTCCGCCGTCGCGCCTACGCCGAGGTACCGCCCCGCGTCGAGTACGAGCTCACCGCGCTCGGGGAGACGCTGATCGACCCGATCCACACGCTGACCGAATGGGCGAGGGCGAACGGCGACGCGGTGCTCGACGCGCTGGACGCCGCTTCCGAGCCGCTGGCCGACAGCGGCTGAGGCCCGTCGGTGCGCGCCGGGCAGGTCACTCGGCGACCAGCGGTCGCGCCCCGGTGCCCTCTCCGGCAAACCCCAGGATCTGCCGGGCGGTGCGGCCGGGCCGGCTGAAGTGCACCGCGTGGGCCGCGCCGGGCACCTCGGCGAACCGGCCGCGGGGCAGTTCGGCGGCCACCCGCTCGGCCCAGGGCCGGGGAGCCACCCGGTCGTTCGCACCCCTCGTCACCAGGGTCGGCACCTCGATGCGGCGCAGACGCGCCATGAACGGACCCGCCGCGTCCTGCCGTGCGTGGTGGAACTCCGTGAGGAACCGGGCCGCGCCGGTGATCAGATAGTCCGCGGCGGCCAGGGCCAGGAGCGACGGCGGTTCCTGCGGCGCGTCGGCCAGCAGGCGCAGCAGTTGCCGGGCCGGGGACAACCGCGTCGCGTCGAGTGCGGGGCCGATGAACACCATGCGCCGCACCAGGTGCGGGTTCTCCGCGGCGAACGCCGCGGCCACCTGGCAGCCGACCGAGTTGGCCACCAGGACACAGGGACCGATCGCCGCGGCGGTGTGCCAGCGCAGCAGCGCCTGTGCGGTCGCGTCGACGTCGAGGGTGCGCCGGACGGCCCGCCTGGAGCGGACGTTCCCCGGCAGGTCGGGGACCAGCACGGTGCGTCCCGCGGCCGCCAGCGACCGGGCCAGCGGGGTGAAGTAGCGTCCCGACAGGCCGAGTCCGTGGACCATGACGACCACGGCGCCGTCCGGGGGCCAGGGGCCGAAGCGCCGGGTGTACAGCCCCGTGACACGCCCCGCGTGCCGGGTCGCCGGGTTCACGGGAGGGACGGTCACAGGGCGTGTAGTTCCCCCGCTGCTCCGGATCACTCACAAGATCACCGCACGGTATACGTTCTCCGGGCGGGGTCGCCCCGCCGGTCACGTCGGCCTTCGGGCAGCCGGTGCCGCCTCTTCGGGCAGTGATCGTGCCCCGATGCTTCCTGACCAGGCACCGAGGGTGCGTTTAACGTCCGGGGGTGAGCCTTTGGACTTCTCTGGAACCCGCCTCCGCGACCGTGGACCCGGGTGGCAGTACGACGGTGCGGCTGCGTCTGCGCAACACCGGTGACGTCGTCGACGAGTACCGCTTCGAGGCGGTCGGTGACCTGGCACCCTGGACGGTCGTGGAGCCGCAGGTCCTGCGGCTGTACCCGGGGACGACGGGTTCGGTGGACCTGACGTTCGCGCCGCCGCGTACGCCGGACGCGACGGCGGGTCCCAACCCGTACGCGGTACGGATCACGCCGACCGAGCACCCGGAGGCGACCACCGTCCCCGAAGGCAACCTGACGATCACCCCGTTCACGGAACTGCGGGCGGAGCTGGTGCCGCCGACGGTCAAGGGACGGTTCCGCGGACGTCCCAAGCTCGCGGTGGACAACCTTGGCAACACGAAGCTGACCGCCTCGATCGGCGCCAGCGACAACGGCGATCAGTTGTCGTACGACATCCATCCCTCCAACGTGCAGATCGAGCCGGGGCGCGCGGCGTTCGTCAAGACGACGCTCAAGCCGAGGCAGATCATCTGGTTCGGTTCGAAGGAGGACCGGCCCTACACGCTGGCCGTGCAGCGCTCCGGAGTGACGCCGCTGGACGTGCAGGGGACGTACGTCCAGCGAGGCTTCCTGCCGCGCTGGCTGGCCACCTTCCTCGGCATCTTCGTGGCGTTGGCGATCACGTTCGTGATGCTGTGGATCGCCTACCAGCCCAAGGTCACCAGCGCCGCCAAGGAGAAGCTCCAGGAAGCCGGCGTCAGCACGCTGGCACCCTCCCCCTCGGCGACCCCCGAGGCGCCGAAGGCCCCGTCCGTCGAGCCGGTGGCCTCCCAGCCCGCCGCCCCGGAGACCTCCGGCGSCTCGGGSGGCGGAGCGGGGGGCGGGCAGCCGAAGCCGGAGGAGAAGCCGAAGAGCGTGGTGCCCGCGAGCAGCGTCCTCCTGCGGAACACCTCCACCAAGAAGTGCGCCGACATCCCGGGCGACGGGGAAGGCGCGAAGGACGGGCGGGTCCAGCAGCACACGTGCGACGAGAGCCCCGACGACAACCAGCTCTGGGACCTTGAGGTGCGCTACCCGAAGCTGGGCCCCGGCGGCACCCCCCTCTTCCAGATCCGCAACGTCAAGGACCAGTTCTGCATGGACCTGCCGGGCTCCGGAGCGCAGCCCGTCCATGCGCCCGTCTCCGAGTTCCCCTGCGACGGCACCACCGCCGACAACCAGCTGTGGTGGATCGACGAGCAGGACGACGGCGTCTACTGGATCCGCAACTACGCGAGCAACAACAAGTGCCTCGACGTGGGTGGGAACAGCCCCACCGCCGAGGACGTGCGTCTGATGCTCTTCGACTGCACCAACACCGACGACCAGGAGTGGAACGTCGTCCGTCCCTCGGAGTCCTGACCGGCCGGGCACGCATCACAGACGGGCGGACGCGGGCGTCTCCAGCACCTTCTCCTCGTCGTCGGTGAAGGCGCCGGACGCGGTGGCCCCGCCGAGGAGCGCGGTGACGAGCGCCGCGGCGACGGCGAGGGTCCACCGCGTCCGCCACGACCTGGTGCGCGCCGGTGCGGCGACCACGGGCGCGTTGATCACGGGTGCGGTACCCGTGGATACGGCGTCTGTGGGCGCGGCTGCCTCAGGTGCGGGGCCGCAGGCGATGTCGGTGCGGGCGTCCAGCCATGCCTCCGCCTCGGAGCCCCGGATTCCGCAGGCCGCGACGAACGCCGCGACGAGTTCCTCACGGGGAAGCCGTTCCCTGCCGAGCATGGTCGCCGCCGTGGAGTACGGCAGGGAGTGGCCCGCGTCGGCCGCCCGGCGTTCGAGGCTGCGGTAACTCAGACCCGACCAGGCCTTGAGCCGCCGCAGCGCCGCCACGAAGGCGGCCGCGTCGGTGCGGGGCGGTGTGGGCGGTGCGGTGGTCATGACGGCGGTCCCCCTGATGAGCTGGACGTACACGGGCTCGCACAAGCTCGAACACCCTGACAGCTTGAGGAACGGCGGCGGCGACGGTCAACCTCGGTGCGGATTCCCGAGGTCGGAGGTCATAGTTCATATGGATCATGTGGATCTGTCCCGCGGTCGTCGCACCCGCGCCGCCGTCACCGCCCTGACGACCCTGCTGATGCTGGGCGCGTGCACCGAGGTCGGCGGTGCCGGGCGGCCGGGCACCGGGTCGGCCGCGGAGCCGGCGACCGGTTCCGCCGCGGCGGCCCCGAAGGCGCGCGTCGGGGAGTCGGTCGCCGACTTCCTCCACCGCGTCCTGCCCGCCGGGGCAGGCGGCACCGTGATCGCCGCGCGCGGCGGCGAACTCGCGCACTGCGGAGGTTTCGGGACGGCGGACCGCGCCTCCGGCACTCCCGCGAGCTGCCGCACCGTGTACGACGTCATGTCGATCACGAAGCAGTTCACCGCCGCCGCGATCCTGAAGCTGGAGGTGATGGGGCGGTTGCGGGTGAGCGACCCGGTCAGCAGGTTCCTGGGGCCGGTGCCCGAGGACAAGCGCGCTCTCACCATCGACCAGTTACTCTCGCACACCTCGGGTCTCGTGGAGTCGGTCGGCGACGACTACGAGCCCGTCTCGCGCGACGGCCTGGTGCGGCAGGCGCTGGCCTCGGAGCTGCGGTCGGCCCCGGGGCGGGAGTTCCACTACTCGAACACCGGGTACAGCCTGCTCGCCGCGATCGTCGAGGAGGCTTCCGGGGAGGGGTACGAGCCGTTCCTGGCCCGGCACCTGTTCGGCCCGGCCGGCATGGAGCGGACCGGTTACGTCCTGCCCCGGTGGCCGCGGGACCTGGTCGCGGTGGAGTACGACAGCGAGGGGCGCAGCCGGGGCAGGCCGTTCGACCACCCCTGGGCCGCCGACGGGCCGTACTGGCACCTGCGGGGCAACGGCGGCATGCTCTCCACCGCCGAGGACATGTTCCGCTGGCACCGGGCCCTCTCGGGGGACGAGGTGCTGCCGGAGCGGGCCAGGCGCAAGCTGTTCGCGCCCCGCGTACGGATACCCGAACTGGACGAGGCGTACGGCTACGGCTGGGTCGTCCGTGAGACCCCGGAGGGACGGGTCGTCTGGCACAACGGCGGCAACGACTGGTCGCTGGCCTACCTCACGAGGTCGCTGCGCGACGACGTCCTGGTCTACTGGGTGAGCAACCACGCCTACCGGGACGGCAAGTGGAACCTGGAGGACCAGGCGGAGGAACTGACGAAAGGCATCGCCGACCGCGTCCGCGCCGAGGGCCCCTGAACCGCCGAACCGTGAACCGCTGAACCGCAGATCGCTTCGAACGGTACGGACCCGGGCCGGGTCGACCCGGCCCGGGTCCGTCGCCGCCGTCGTCTCATGTCCCGGGCGGCCCGCCCTCCAGGGCGAGTCGCAGTCCGTCGGCCGTGGACGCGCCGCGGGCCCGGGCCGTCGCGTACGCCTCCGCGCCCAGCGCCGTACGCACCCGGCGTTCGGTGTCGAGGTGGGCCTGGTGGAACGGGCGCAGGCCGGTCAGTGCCACGCCTGTGTCCTGCCGCAGGCGATGGGCGACGCCGAGGAGCCATGCCGCCCGGGTGGAGCGGCCGGTGGCGGCGACCGTCCAGGCCAGCGTCTCCAGCCCCCAGACCGGTCCCCAGCTGTCGCCGATCCGCCGTTGCCGTGCGAGGGCCGCCCGCAGGGGAGCGAGGGCCTCGCCCGCTTCCCCGTGCCGCAGCTCCACCAGTCCCGTGCACCACTGGGCCCAGGTGCGGGCCCACTCGGCGCCGCTCGCCTCGGCCTCGGCGACGTACGTGCCGCAGGCCGCGCGGGCCGAGGCGCTGCTGCCGAAGAACGCCTCCGCCATGGCCCACAGCATCGTCGCCATGTGCGCGTCACCGGCCTGCCCGGCCGCCCGGAACCGCTCCCGTGACCGGGCCAGCAACGCGACGCAGGACGGATCACCCCGTACGAGCATGGCGTGCGCCCCCTCGATGTACGTGACCGGCGCCGACGACGTGCCCTCGGGCAACTCGGCGGCGCGTGCGCGGCATTCGGCCAGGAACGTCTCGGCGGCCGGGTTGTCCCCCTGGCACAGGGCGATCCACGCCTTCATCGCCAGTGCCGCGGCGACCAGCGCGGGTGCGGGCGCCGCGACGGCCGGGCCGTCGGCCCGCAGGCGTTCCAGCCAGTGCCGTCCCTCCCCCAGGGTGCTGCTGAAGAACCAGCACCGGGTGCGGGCCAGGTTGACGGCGATCTCGATGCCCGCCCCGGTCAGGTCCGGCCGCGAGGCGCAGTAGTCGAGGGCGGCCCGGAGGTTGGGCAGTTCGGTGCGCAGCCGGACCAGCCAGTCCACCTCACGCGGCCCGCACCATTCGCTGCCCGCCCGCACGGCCGTCACGCGGTAGTGCTCGCTGTGCCGGGTGCGCAGCCGCGTCGTACCGCCCTCCTCGTCGAGCCGCTGCCGGCCGTACTGGCGGATGGTCTCCAGCAGGCTGTACCGGGCGCGGTCCCCCGAACTGTTGACCAGCACGATCGATTTGTCGACCAGCCCGGCCAGCAGGTCCAGCACATCCTCGCGGGCGATGGCCCCGCCCGCGCAGACCGATTCCGCGGCCTCCAGGTCGAAGCCGCCGCAGAACACGGAGAGCCTGCTCCAGAGCAGCCGTTCCCCCTCGGTGCACAGGTCGTGGCTCCAGTCGACGACTCCGCGGAGCGTCTGCCGGTGACGGCTGGACGTGCGCGCCTGCGGCACGGACAGCAGGCGGAACCTGTCGTCGAGGCGCTCCAGCATCTCCTCCACCGTCACCGCGCTCAGCCGTACCGCCGCGAGTTCGATGGCGAGCGGGATGCCGTCGAGGCGCCGGCACAGCTGGGCGACCGCGTCGCGGTTGCGGGCGGTGAGCCGGAAGGCCGGGGCGGAGCCGCAGGCACGGTCCATGAACAGGCGCACGGCCTCGGAGCGGCACAGCGGATCGCCGGCCGGTGGGCGGTCGGCGCCGTCGGCGTGCTCGGAGTCTCCGGCGTGCTCGGGTGCGCGGCCGTCGGTGTGCTCGGCCGCGTGGTCGTCGGTCCCGGGCAGGGTGAGCGACGGAACGGTGACCACGTGTTCCCCCGGCGTCCCCAGGCGGTGCCGGCTCGTGGCCAGGACGCGCAGTCCGGGTGCGGCGCGCGCCAGCCGCAGGACCAGTGCGGCGACGTCCTCCACCAGGTGTTCGCAGTTGTCCAGCACGAGCAGCATGCGCCGGTCGCGCAGATGGCTGACGACGGCTTCCACGGCGGGCCGCGCGGACTGGTCGCGCAGTCCGAGCGCTTCGGAGACGGCCCGGTCCAGGAGGTCCGCGTCGTTCAGCGGGGCGAGGTCGGCGAGCCGGACCCCGTCGGCGAAGGCCGGGGCGGCATCCGCCGCGACGCGCAGCGCGAGCCGTGTCTTGCCCACGCCGCCCGTCCCGGTGAGGGTGACGAGCCGGGCGGTCCCCAGCAAGGCGCGTACGTCGGCCACTTGGGCCTCACGGCCGACGAACGTCGTCATCTCGACCGGCAGGCCGCCGTCCCGGGACGGCGGGACCGTCCCGTCCTTCCGTGCCCCGTCCAGGTCCGGGGCCGCGGCCAGCAGCCGTCGGTGCAGCCGCTTCAGCTCCGGTCCGGGAGCGACTCCCAGCTCTTCGGCGAGCAGTCCGGTCACCGTGCGGTAGCACTCCAGCGCCTCGCCCTGCCGTCCGCAGCGGAAGAGCGCGAGCATCCGCTGCGCCCAGAAGCGCTCGCGCAGCGGATGCTCCGCGATGAGTCCCCGCAGCTCCGGCAGTACGGCGGCGGCCCGGCCCAGGGCCAGGTCCGCTTCGATCCGCAGCTCCAGCGCGTCCAGACGCTGTTCGTCCAGGGCCGGTACGACGTCCTGGAGGAGATGTGTGGGCAGGTCGCACAGCGGATCACCGCGCCACAGCCCCAGGCCCTCGCGCAGCAGGGGTGCCGCGCGGGCCGCCGCGTCCTCCGCCAGGGCGGTGCGGCCCTGGCGGACGAGGGCGGTGAAGCGGTGCAGGTCCAGGGTGTCCGACGCGGCTTCGACCACGTAACCGTGGGGGCGGGTGCGTACGGGGGCGCCGTCCGGCGGGCAGTCGAGCGCGCGGCGCAGGCGCAGGACGTAGTTCTGCAGGGTGTTGCGTGCGCGCCCGGGCGGCTGTTCGCCCCACAGACGGTGCACCAGGCTCTCGACGGTGACCACTTGGTTGGCCTCGGTGAGCAACGCGGCGAGCAGCAGCCGGACCTTGGCGGCGCCGATGTGGACCGGCTGTCCGTCACGCCGGACTTCGAGGGGCCCGAGGACCCCGAACTCGTACCGCGCGCTCATCGCTCTCCCCAGGTCGCCCGGCGCCGGACACCGGCATCAGGCAGCGGCACCGGTACCGGTGCCGGGCAGTCACGATCATAGAACGCTGCGTCACCGCACCGCGACCATGCGTAACCGCCGCGTGACCGCGCAGTGACCGGCGCGGAGGCCGTGGCGGTCACGGKGGGGTCCGCCACTCAAGGACCTCTCCTCTGGAGCCCGCGCATGACCCCGACCCTTCCACGACAGCCGAACCGCGCCTGCGCGGACACGAGACGGACGGCGTACGCCGAGGCGGTCGCCGCCGTCGCCACGGACGCCGGGACATCCGGCACCGCGGCACCGGGTGCGGTGACTTCGCGTACGGCAGCCTCCGGTGCCGTGACCCTGGGCGAGCACGTGGGAGGGCAGTTGCGCCGCCTGTGCGGTGCGGCGGGGTTCACGGCCGGCGGCCGGGCCCCCGGGGACGCGCTCACCGACCTGCTGGACCTGCTCGGTCCCGTGGCCCGGCGTCCCCTGGCCGCGGGGCCGCCCTCACCGTCGTTCGTCTGCGACGACCACTCCCCCGTCGAGTTCTCGCTCTCGTTCCCCGCCGCCGGCTCCCCTGCCGTACGCGTCCTGGTCGAACCCGGTTGCGGCGCGACCTCGCTCGCGGACAACGGGCGCCTGGGGATGCAGGCCCTGAAGGCGCTCGCCGCGCGCCATGGCTTCTCGACCGAACCGGTGCGCCGCGTCGAGGACCTCTTCCTCCCGCCGGCGATCCAGGGCTCCTTCGCGCTGTGGTGTGCGATGGACCTGCGGCGCGACGGCCCTCCCGGCATCAAGGTGTACGTCAATCCGCAGGCGCACGGGCCGGACCGGTCGGCCGACGTCGTGCGGGAGGCGCTGACCCGGTCCGGGTTCGGCCGGGCCTGGCCTGCACTGCGGGAAGGGGCGCTGTCACGGGGGCACGGGAAGGACGTCATCCTGTTCGTCGCCCTGGACCTGGGCCGCTGGCAGGCACCGCGGCTGAAGGTCTACGTCGCCCACCACGGCGCCACCGCCGCACAGGTGCGTGCCGTCTCCCGTCTGATGCCGGGTGGACGGGCCGAGGACGTGGACGAGTTCTGCCGCGCCGTGGGAGGGGATCCTGGGCACTTCACCCGCCGGCCCCTCGTGTCCTGCCTGTCCTACACCGCACACGACCTCGAACGCCCCAGCGGTCACACCCTGCACGTACCGGTCCGCGACTACGTGCCGGACGACGCGGTGGCCCTGGGCCGCGCCACGTCCGTTCTTCAACGCCACCGCACCGAGCCGGACACGGACACGAAAGCGGACACGGAGGCCGACGCGGACGCGGGCGTCGGCGCCGTCGGTCGCGCGCTGATCGCCATGACACCGCGCCGTGCGTCGGACGGGGTGGGACTGATCACCTACGTGTCCCTCGTCCGGAGCCGCCGGCAACCGCCGCGCGTGACGGTCTACTTCTCGCCGGAGGCCTACGGGGTCCGTCCCCCGCGCGCGGCGGAGCGACAGCTCCCCGCCGACGCCGACGGCCACCGGTGCCGTACCGCCGGATGACGGACGCCGAGGCGGACGAGGGACGGGCACGGAGGACGGAGTGCCGCACATGCCAGGAGGGGAACGCGGGTGGAACCGTACAGGATCAAGGTCGTCGAGCCGATCGCGGTCACGACGAGGGAGCAGCGGGAGCAGGCCCTGCGCCGCGTGCACTACAACCTGTTCGGGCTGCGCGCCGAGGAGGTCATGGTCGATCTGCTCACGGACTCCGGGACGGGTGCCCTGTCGGCGGCGCAGTGGGCCGCGGGGATCACCGGCGACGAGTCATACGCGGGTTCACGGTCCTTCCACCGCTTCCGGGAAGTGGTCCGGGACCTCACCTCGTACCCGTGCGTCCTGCCCGTCCACCAGGGCCGGGCGGCGGAGCGGATCCTCTTCTCCTCCCTGCTCGCCCCGGGACAGGTCACGGTCAGCAACACGCACTTCGACACCACACGCGCCAACGTGGAACTGAACGGCTGCCGGGCGGTCGACCTCCCCTGCCCCGAGGCCGGGGACCTCGACAGCGACGAGCGGTTCAAGGGGAACATCGACCTGGTCCGGCTGGAAGAAGCTTTGCGCGGCCCGGACGGTCCGCGGATCGCCCTGGTCGTCATGACGCTGACCAACAACGGCGGTGCCGGTCAGCCGGTCTCCATGGACAACCTCGCCCGGGCGGCCGCGCTGTGCCGTGGTCACGGGGTTCCGCTGTTCCTCGACGCGGCCCGCTTCGCGGAGAACGCCTGGCTCGTCACCCAGCACGAGGCGGCGTACCGCGGCATGAGTCCGCGGCAGGTCGCCGAGCGGGCGTTCCGGCTGGCCGACGGCTGCCTGATGAGCGCGAAGAAGGACGGCATCGCCCACATCGGCGGTTTCCTCGGACTGCGCGACCGGGCGCTGGCCGAGCGGTGCGAGCTGCTGCTCATCGCCACGGAGGGCTTCCCCACGTACGGCGGCTTGGCCGGACGGGACCTGGACATGGTCGCGCAGGGACTCGTCGAGGTCACCGATCCGCGCTATCTGCGCTCACGCGCCGAGGCGGCCCGCCATCTCGCGGGGCTGGTCCGCGACGCCGGGGCCGACATCGTCGAGCCGCCCGGTCTGCACGCCCTCTACCTCAACGCCGGACGCCTGCTGCCGCACATCGCCGCCCACCGCTTCCCCGGCCACGCACTGGCCTGCCAGCTCTACCTCGAAGGCGGCATCCGTTCCGTGGAACTCGGATCGCTCTACCTCGGCGAGGAGGACGGGAACGGCGAGCCCGTCACCGCGGCGCCCTACGAACTGGTGCGGCTGGCCCCCCCCGCCGGACCTACGGCCTGAGCCATCTGAACCACGTCGGCGAGACCCTGGCGGCCGTCGTGAAGGCCAAGGAGCGCATTCCGGGCTACCGGCTCATCGAACAACCCGCACTCCTGCGCCACTTCCGCTGCAAGCTGGAGCCCGTCCCTCACGGCTGACGCCAGGGGGAGGGACGCCGTCCGCCGGCTTCCGGGGGAGGCGTGGGCTGTCACAACCTGATCACAGAGCTCCGGCGGTGGCTTCGGGCGGCGGATGATGCCCTCTCCGTACGCGTCGTCCCGGGGGAACCATGAAGATCCGTACAGTCGCCTGCGCCGCCCTCCTCGTGCTCGGCGCCGGCCTCACCGCCTGTGGCGGAGCGCATGAGGCCGATACCGATACCGATACCGATACCGACCCCGCCGCCTGCAAGGCCGCGATGCGCGAGCAGCTCCGTGACGCCATCGCAGCCGGTGCGTCGGCCGCCCCCACCACGCGCCCCTCCCCGTGCGAGGGCGTCGACGCCGGGACGCTCCGGCGCTACACGGGTGAGCTCATGGCCGAGCAGGTCGGTGACGCCCTCGACGGTTCCCTGCCCGAGGCCACCACCACGACAGGCGTCACCCCGGAGTGCCGGGCCTGGATCGAGGACGAACTCCGCAGCACGGGCGGTGGCATCGACTTCACCGAGGGTTCCACGATCTGCGGGAACCTGCCCCAGGACGAGCTGACCGAGGTCGTCGAGGACGTCACCGCCGACCTGCTGTCCGCCACGCCCTGACCGGCCGGAGAACCCTTTTGGCGGTCACGGTGTACCGGGTGTCCCTGCCGCCCCGGACCTCAACTCGTCGGCCGATCAGTCTCATTCGGACATGAGCCGTTCGTTGTCGTTGACGGGGCGGCGCGAGGCGCGGCGGTGGTCGACGACCTGGCGCCACTTGTCCCCGTAGACGAGGTCGATCATGTCCTCCCCCGCCATCACGTCGTGTGGGAAGGCCAGGTCCGGTGCGCCGGCGTCGTCGAGACGCCGCAGCGCGTCGGCGTCGAGGGTGACGTCGGCGGCGCCGAGGTTGGCCGTCAGCTGCTGCTCGCTGGTCGCCCCGAGCAGCGGGATGACGGTGCCGGACCGCGAGCGGAGCCACGCGAACGCGACCTGCGCCGGGGTCCAGCCGCCGGCCTCGGCGACGGCGACGACCTCGCGCACGACGTGGTCGCCGCGTTCCCCGCTGAAGTCCCAGCCCCCGCGGGTGAGACGGCCTTCGGAGCCGTCGAGGTACTTGCCGGTCAGGCGGCCCTCGGCCAGGGGGCCCCAGGCCACGACGGCCAGGTCGTGCGCCTGGGCCATCGGCATCAGCTCGGACTCGACCGAACGGGCCAGCAGGTTGTAGCGCAACTGCACGCCCACGAACGGGGACCAGCCCCGCAGCTCGGCCAGGGTGTTCGCCTCGGCGATCTCCCAGGCCGACCAGTCCGAGACGCCGACGTGCAGGACCTTGCCGGCCCGGACCTGGTCGTCCAGCGCGCGCATCACCTCGGGCAGCGGCGTGAGGGTGTCGCGCGCGTGCACCCAGAGCACGTCGATGTAGTCGGTGTCCAGACGGCGCAGGCTCGCCTCCAGGGAGGTGACCAGGTTCTTGCGGTGGTTGCCCGCCGTGTTCAGGTCGTCGGGGGCGGTCTGGCCGGTGTACTTGGTGCTCAGTACGAACCGGTCGCGCCGGCCCTGCAGCGCGCGGCCGACGATCGACTCGGAGGACCCACCCGTGTAGACGTTCGCCGTGTCGACGAAGTTCCCGCCCGCGTCCGCGTAGACGTCCAGCAGCCGCGCGCTGGTGCGCGGGTCGGCTCCCCAGCCCCACTCCTCCCCGAAGGTCATGGTGCCGAGTGCGAATTCGGAGACGCGGATGCCGGAGCGGCCCAGAAGGGTGTAGCGCATAGGGATTCCTGGATTCCTCAGATCGGGAGGACGCACGTCCGTGCGTGCGGGACGGCTGCCCCGTCCCGCACGCACCAACGTGGTGCACCCCGACCGCGGCAGCCAGGCCGCGCTCCTCCAGGGTGCGGCGCTCCCTGGGTGCGGTGCGTCCTGGAAGCGGTGCGTCCTGGGAGCGTGACGCCGACGTCGTCAGGTCGCTTCGGTGGTGGAGATGACGACCATCCGGGTCACCGTGCCGTCCTCGCCGACCACGTCCCTCACCGGCCGGAAGCCCAGCCGCCGGCACAGGGCCAGACTCGCCGTGTTCCCGGCGCCCACCATGCCGTAGGCCTCCTTCAGGCCGAGGTCGTCGGCGGCGTGGCGGAGCAGGCCGTGGACGACCTCGGTGCCCAGGCCCTGCCCCCAGTAGGCGGGGGCGAGGGCGACGATGAGCTCGTGGCCGTCGACGTTGCCGGTCTCCTTCACCTCCGCGTGGCCGATGTACGTCTCCTGCCACCACACCCCCCACACGTCGAAACGCCGTGTCGGGTAGACGTCGGTGAGGATGGCCCGGAACACCGCGCGCAGGTCGGCCTCGGGCACCATGTCCTGGCCCATCCAGTGGCACACCTCCTCGTTGCGCAGCAGGGCGACGAAGTGGTCCTCGTCCTCCGGGCGGTAGGGCCTGAACTCCAGCCGTTCGGTTCTCAGAACGGGTGTCATCGGTGAACTCCTGAGGTGGGACGGGGGACGCGACCCGCCCCCGGGAGGAGAGGCGGGTCGGCGTCCTCCCGGGGCACGGCCGCGGCGGGCTGTCAGGACTCCGCGTTCTCCCTCTCCGCCATCCGCTCGCGCAGGCTGCGCGGACGCATGTCGGTCCACACCTCGTCGACGTAGGCGGAGCACTCGTCCTCGGTGCCCTCCTTGCCCACGGGCTGCCAGCCCGCCGGGACCTCGATGTCGACCGGCCAGAGGGAGTACTGGTCCTCGTCGTTGCGCAGCACCTGGTAGCGGGTGTTCTCGTCCATGCCGTTCTCTCCTGTCGTGGGTAGGGTCTCGCGGGTCGGGGTCGGGGTCGGGGCTCTACTCCCACCACCCCCTCCACTCCCGCCGTCCTCRCAACTCCGGCCGCCCGGCCGCCCGTGGCGCAGGTCGGAGGATCGCGTCAACTGGCCGGAACCTGGACTCTGCTGAGGCTCGCACTGCGCCGTGACCGGGTGGTGATCCCCCTCTGGGTCGGGATCATCGCCCTGATGGTGGTCTCCATGCCGGGCGCGCTGGAGAGCGTGTACTCCACGCCCGCCGAACGCGCCGACGTGGCCCGCCAGATGCTGACCAACAGTTCCCTGCGCGCCATGTACGGGCCGCTGTCCGGCGATTCGCTCGGCGCTCTGGTGGCCTGGCGCATCGGCGCGTACGCCGGGGTGTTCGCCGCGGTGATGAGCCTGGTCGTCGTCGTACGGCACACCCGGGACGAGGAGGAGAGCGGCCGGCAGGAGATGCTCTCGGCGGGCACGGTGGGCCGCCGGGCCCCGCTGACCGCGGCACTGCTCGCCGCTCTCGTCGCGAACGCGGCCCTCGCGCTGCTCGTCACGGTGGGCCTTGCCGGGCAGGGCGGTTCGGGGGCCCTGGCGCTGGGCCTCGGCACGGCCGGGGTCGGCATGGTCTTCGCGACGACGGCGGCGGCCGTCGCCCAGCTCACGCAGAGCGCACGGCTCGCGAGAGGTCTGACGGGAGGCCTGCTGGGCGCGGCGTTCGTGCTGCGGGCCGCCGGCGACTCCTCGGTGAGCGACGGCTCGTCCGTACTGACGTGGCTGTCGCCCGTCGGCTGGCTGGAGAACCTGCGGGCCTTCGCGGGCGAACGCTGGTGGGTCCTGGCGCTGTTCGCCGCGGCTCTCGTCCTCCAGGGCGGCGCCGCCTACGCGCTGGCCGGACGCCGCGACATCGGGATGGGCCTCCTGCCGACCCGGCCCGGATCCGCCGCCGGACGGCTCGGCACGGCGGGCGCGCTCGCCTGGCGGCTGCAGCGCGGCAGCCTGCTCGGCTGGAGCCTCGCCTTCCTCGCCGCCGGGGCCGCCTTCGGCGGGGTGACGAAGGGAGCGACGGACCTCGTCGGGGACAACGAACGCACCCGGGAGATCATCGAGCGCATGGGAGGCCAGTCCGGCATCACCGACGCGTTCCTCGCCACGATGGCCGGCATGCTCGGCATGGTCGCCGCGCTGTACGTCGTGCAGTGCGTGCTGCGCCTGCACTCCGAGGAGACCTCCCAGCGGGCGGAACCGGTCCTCGCGGGTGCGGTGGGACGGCTGCGCTGGGCCGGCGGCCATCTGCTGATCGCCTTCGGCGGCGCCGTCCTGATCATGCTCCTCGGGGGCCTCGGCCTGACAGTCGGATACGGCCACTCCCCGGGCCCGATCCTCGGCGCCTGCCTCGTCCAGCTCCCCGCGATCTGGACCGTCGGCGCCCTGGCCCTCCTGCTCTACGGAGTCTCCGCGCAGGCGGCCCCGGCGGCTTGGGCGCTCGCCGGCGCCGCGCTGCTCCTCGGCTGGATCGGCCCGGCCCTGAACCTCCCGCAGGCGGTGCTGGAACTCTCGCCCTTCGGCCACCTGCCCAGACTGCCGGGCGGCACGATGACATGGACACCGGTTCTGGTCCTCACGGCGACCGCGGCAACCCTGACCACGGCCGGCCTGGCAGCACTCAGACACCGGGACCTCACGACCGGCTGACGCCCCGCCGCCCCCGGCCGCGGACCCAACTGGCCGCGAACCCACCCGTCCGCGGACCCTCCTGGCCGCCGGGTGCCTGCGGAAGGTACGGGAGCGGGCGGTCAGGTGCCGGGGTCGACTTCCGGGTGCGTGAACCGTACGGGCTTGTCCAGCGACCGCGCGTAGGCGATTTCGGCTCGGGTGCTGTCTCCGATGTAGTCGCCCACCACCAGCACCTCGTCCGCGAGCCGGATCTTCGCCCGGTGCAGGTCGTCGAGTCGGACCTTCAGCGCCTCGGCCTTGACCGGATCGGACCAGAGTTCGTGCGGCGACTTCATGTCGCACCCCGGCTTGACGACGATCCGTCCGGCTTCGGTCTCCCGCAGATCGGCCTCGGCCATCTCGGTCATGAAACGGGTGGAGCCGCAGATCACGACGATACGCGGGAGGTCCAGCCATTTCTTCGCGTCGGCGAGCTTCTCCTCGGGAGTGAGGGGTCGCGGGTATGACACGGGTTCTTCCTCGTGGTGTGGTCCGAACGGCACTGTGGGCGGATGGTCCGGAAAGGGGACGGCGTAGCGCGGGTCGCGGTTCGTGGTGATGCGGGCCTGGCGCAGGAGTTCGCGGATGATGCCCGCGTTGCCCATGGCCCAGCCGGTGGCGGGGGCGAGGTCGCTGGGGGTGTCACGGTGTTCGACGTTGGACCAGCGCACGCCCTCGGCGTCGGCCGTCGCCCGGGCCGCGAGGTCGGCGACCAGCAGGTCGGCGAAGTCACGGCCGTCGCCGCGTTCGACCTGGCGGTCGCAGGCGAGGGCCAGGACGCCGGCGGTGCCGCAGCAGCGGCCGTTGTTGTCCCAGAAGCCGGGGCGGATCCGCCGGGGGAGGCCGGAGTCGACGACGGTGCGCCAGCAGCGGTCGGCGAGGGCGGGCCAGGTGGGATCGTCGGGCAGGACCTGCGCCAGCAGGCGGAACGCCTGGGCGTCGCCGGCCGGGCCGTGGCACCAGCCGTAGTTGTGGCGTTCGATCCGCTCGTGCCGCTGCTGCGGATCGGAGTACGGGACGAGGAAGCCGTCCGGGCCCGCCTCGTTGCGGGAGACGACATCGGCGGTACCGGCCAGTGCCAGGTCGACGAGGTCGGGGCGGTCCGTGGCCCGGCCGACGGCGGCAAGCGCGTAGACGATGCCGAGCGTGCCGTGCGACAGGTGGAGCATGCGGTGGACCCTGCCCGTCTGGACCTGCCACTGCACGCCGGCCGGGGTGGGCTCGGCGGTGCGCGCGTAGTGTTCGACGGCCAGCAGGGCGAGGTCGGGATCGCCGCACTCCAGCGCGGCGAGCGCTATGCCGGCATTGCCGACGACCAGCTCGAACCAGTCGTTCCACCCCGAGCCGTCGTAGCGGGACCGCAGGACGTCCAGAGCGCGGTCGGCGGCCGCCCCCGACGCGGCGTCACCGAGCACGCGGTGCACGCCCCGCAGGGCGACGGCCATGCCGGCCACTCCGCTGTAGAGGCCGCTGTCCTCCCAGTCCCCGACCGCGCCGGCGACGCTGCGGGCACCGCGCAGAGCCATGTCTGCGTAACGGTCGTCGTCGAAGTACCGCCATGCGTCGAGGAGCGTCGGCAGCACGCCCGAACTTCCGTCGTACAGGCGTGGCTTGACCTGCCGGTCAGCGGGGGTGTCCGGCCAGCCCACACCGTCGCCGGTGTCCCGTGCGGCCCGCATCAGCCACCCGAGGGCCCCGACGGCAAGCGACTCCGCGTCGTCCGGCACACCAGCGATCATCGGCCCAGCGTCCCACAGAGCCGAGCCGCCTCACAGAGCCGAGCCGTCCCACGACCCGGCCCCCTGCGGGCGACCGTTCAGGAGTCGGCACCGCACAGGTGCCGTTCCACCAGGTCGATCATGCGCTGCTGCGTGGCCGCACCGCCGTCGCCCGTGACGTACACGGCGGCGGTACGCGAGCCGTCCCGGGTGACCCCGACCCAGGCGTGATAGCCGAGCAGCTCACCCACATGACCGAAGTAACTGCCCCCGCAGGACGTCAGGGGGAGCTCGCCCAGTCCCAGACCGTAGGACCCGCCTATCCCGGGCGCGGGCACGGTGGCCCGCATCTCGGTGAGCTGCTCGGCGGCCAGCAGCCGTCCGCCGAGCAGTGCGGCGTAGAACCGGCCCAGATCACGGTTGGTGCTGATGATCGAGCCCGAGCCGACGGCCATGCTGGGATCGAGCACCGTGACGTCGGTGGCGGTGGTGGTACCGAACCCGGCGTAGCCGTGGGCGTGCGGGCCCCGGACGAAGGGAAGGGTGCCGGGGACGCTCGTGCCCCGCAGCCGCAGCGGGCGGATGATGCGGTCGTCCACCTCCTGCCCCCAGCTTCGGCCGGTGACCGCGTGGACGATCATCGCGGCGAGCACGTAGTTCGTGTTGGAGTACGACCAGGCGTGGTCCCCGGCGGCATCCCGCGAGCCCGGCTGCCGCAGCGCCGCCCGCACCAGCTCCACGGGTGTGTACGTACGGAAGCGCTCGGCCCGGTAACCGGCCGCGCTGCGCAGGGCGGCCGGCCTCGGGACGTCCGGGATGCCACTGGTGTGCTGCAGCAGCTGCCGCACCGTGATCCGCCTTCCGTCCACGCCGTCGCCCCGGACCAGGCCCGGCAGCCACCGTTCGACGGTGTCCTCCAGCGACATCCGTCCCTCGCCGACGAGTTGCAGCACGACCGTGGCGGTGAACGTCTTGGTCACACTGCCGGTACGGAACCGGCCCTCGGACGGCACCGGCCGCCCGGTGCCGATCTCGGCCGTGCCCGCTCGCGCCCGGGCACGCCATCGCGGTGCCGTGACCTCGGCGGAGACCCCGACGACCCCGGTGTCGAGAATCGCCTCGGTGCGCTGTTGCAGCGGACCGGTCTCCTGCCGCGGCCCAGCCACCGCCGTCGGATCGGCCACCACCATCGGCCCCGCCACCGCCGTCGGACCGGCCGACGCGACGAAGAGGGCGGCCAGGCCCAGACCGGTCAGGAACCCCCGGAGTGGGCGGCGTCCGGACAACCTGTGCATGTGAATCCCCGTTCCCGTACGGATCGTTCACGCCGTGAGGGGACACCTGGCACGGGCCAAGGCCGACGCGCGCCCCTCCTGAAGCCGCCGGCCGACGACCATCCCATCAGCGCGGCGGCACCTGGCCCAGCCGGCTGCCCCCAGGCACCGCGACCCGCTGCCCCCAGCATGGCGCCGGGGGCCACCCCCTACCCCGAGCTGGGGACATCCCCCTGCCCCGGACGCTCCGCCGTGACGCCGTGACGCCGTGGCGTCGCGACATGAGGATGAGCGCGTCCTGCGATTCACCGGCCTGGCAGGCGGTCCGACACAGCGAGGCGTACAACCAGAGGCACCCGGACGGAGTCGAACCGGCTGAACGCGACGCCCTGCGCGTTCAGTTGACCGACTCGAAAGGCTCCTCCATGTCCCGAGCACATCGTCGGACCCGTACGGTACTCACCGCGCCCCTGGCTGCCGCGGTGCTGCTCGCCGGCGGATTAGGTGCCATGGCCCTGACCGGGGCCCCGGCCCAGGCCGCCCCTGTCACCGCCGGCTCCGCGGACGCGCAGGACGACTTCAACGGCGACGGGTACGCCGACCTGGTCGTGTCCGCCCCGAATGCCACCATCTCCGGCCAGACGAAGGCGGGTTACGTCGCCGTCACGTACGGCTCCGCCACCGGGGTCTCTCCTGCCAACAAGAAGCTCATCAGCCGTTCCACCAGCGGCGTCCCCGGCTCCGCCGTCGCCAACGAGCGCTTCGGGACCGGCGTCAGCAAGGGCGACCTCGACGGCGACGGCTTCAGCGACCTGGTGATCTCCGGCGGCAAGGCCGGCTCGGTCATCCTGTGGGGCTCGGCCTCCGGACTCACCGGCGGCACCGCCCTGGCCGGTTACGGGGCCTCTCCGCAGGCGGGTGACTTCGACGGCGACGGCAGGACGGACCTCGCCCTGTTCTCCGCGCAGTCCGTCAGCGGCGACGACCCCTCGGGCGCACCCGCCGCGGTGTGGAAGGGACCGGTCTCGCGCGCGGGTACGCCTACAGCCACCCTGCCCGTCCTGGACAAGTCCTTGTGGTGGGGCTACAGCGAGGACGACGCGTCCTGCGCCACCGGCGGCGGCTGCGAGAACGGCCCGTCCTCGATCACCGGCCCTGTCGTCAGCGGCCGGGTCGGCGACGTCAACGGCGACGGCAGGGACGACATCGTCCAGTTGGCGTACTCGGGCGACGGCGTCTGGGGCAACCGTCTCCTGCTCGGCGGAGGGAGCACGGGCTTCACCCGTGGCTGGGTGCCCAGTGACCAGACGGACAGCGGTACGGGCACCGCCGTCGGCGACGTCGACAACGACGGCTACGACGACGTGGTGACCGGCGGCGACGGCTGGAACACCAAGGTCCGGATCGCCTTCGGCTCGGCTTCCGGTCTGTCCGAGAACGACGTGCAGTCCTTCGACCAGGACCTTCCTGGCTTCCCCGGCGTCGAGGAGGAGGGCGACGGCCTCGGCACGACGGTGTCGGTCGGGGACGTCACGGGCGACGGTTTCGCGGACATCGCGCTCGGCATCCCGGGGGAGGACTTCAGCGGCCTGACCGATGCCGGTTCGATCGCCCTGGTCCCCGGGAGCGCCTCCGGCGTCACCGGTGCGGGTACGCGCACCTTCCACCAGAACACCGCCGGAGTGCCGGGAGTCGCCGAGAACGGCGACGCGTTCGGAGTGAGCAGCGCGCTGCTCGACGTCGACGGGGACGGGCACCTCGACCTCGCCGCCGGCTCCACGGCCGAGAACGGCGAGAACGGCGCGGTCTGGGTGCTGCGCGGCACGACGGACGGCCCTACCGCCACGTCGTCCGTCGCGTTCGGCGCCGACGACCTCGGAGCACCCGGCACGGACGCACACTTCGGCGCGAACCTGCGCTGAGGCGCGAACCGGCGCCGACCGTTCGGCCGCACCAACGAGCCGCGAGGACCAGCCGCGAGGACCAGCCACGAGGACCAGCCACGAGGACGAGGACGGAGCCCGGAACGTAATAACAGGCCCTTCGGGTTGATCATTTCGCAACCCTTCCAGACACAACAGCAGTTGCAGGGGAGGGCTTAGGAGGACCCGGAAGGCCCCGGGGGCGCCGGTGTCAGGTCATCCGGCGTCGCCCGGCGGGCCGGGGGACTGGGCGATCTCCCGTTCGGCGGCTTCGATGATGGCCAGTACGGCTGCCGCCGCGGCCGCGGGATCGCCGGACTCGACGGCCTGCACGACGGCGCGGTGACCCGGCAGCGAGGCCTCCACCGCGCCGGGCGTCCGGGTGCTGACGACGAAGCTGTGCTCCAGCGCGATGTCGACGGCGCGGCCCAGCGAGCCGAGGAGGCGGTTGCCGCTGGCGTCGAGCAGGGCGCGGTGGAAGGCGATGTCGGCTTCCACGTAGCCGCTGCGGTCGGGGTTCGCCGCCGCTGCCTCCATGGCCGCCAGGGAGGCGTACAGGGCCTGGACGTCGTCGGGGCCGGCCCGCTCGGCGGCGAGCCGGGCCGCCTCGGGCTCGACGATCCGGCGCAGTTCGCCCGTGTCGCGCAGCAGGGCCGCGGCGTCCCCGGCCTGTTTCCAGCGCAGTACGTCACGGTCGAGGTGGTTCCAGTGCTCCGGGGGCAGTACGCGCGTGCCGGTGCGCGGGCGCACGTGCAGCATCCCCTTGGCCACCAGTGCCTTGACCGCTTCCCGCAGCAGTCCCCGGCTGACGCCGATGCCGGCGGCGAGCGCGTCCTCGACCGGCAGCGCGTCCCCCGGTGCCCACGCGCCGCCCACGATGCGCCGCCCCAGCTCGTCCACCACGCGCTGGTGCGCGGTCGGGAAGTGCTCCACGATCTCCGTTCGCCCCCTGGACGCCATTCATCGAATCATTTAATGATTGTGTCACAGGGGCGGGCCGTGGCGGGCCGCTGGTCCGCGCCTGGAAGCGCCCCTCGCGGAGCGGACGACGCCGGAGCCACGGGAGTGATCGCATGACCGACGGTCGCAGGACGAGTCGCCGCAGCCAGGCGTGGTTCGGCGCGCAGGGCCGCAGCGGGATGGTGTACCGCTCCTGGATGCGCAACCAGGGTCTCGGGCACGAGGTGTTCGACGGGCGTCCCGTCATCGGCATCGCGACCAGCGCCTCCGAACTGGCCCCGTGCAACGCCCATCTGACGCGCGTGGCGGAGGCCGTCAAGCGCGGTGTGTGGCAGGCGGGCGGCCTGCCGCTGCAGTTCCCCMCCATGGCCACCGGCGAGACCCTGATGCGTCCCACCGCCATGCTGTACCGCAACCTCATGGCCATGGAGGTCGAGGAGCTGATCCGGGCCAATCCGCTCGACGGTGTCGTGCTGCTGTCCGGCTGCGACAAGACGACCCCCGCCATGCTCATGGGCGCCGCCAGTGTCGACCTGCCCGCCGTCATGGTGACCGGCGGGCCGATGCTCAACGGCAAGTACCGGGGCCAGGACGTGGGTTCCGGCACCCATGTGTGGAAGTTCGAGGAGGACCTGAAGACCGGCCGGATGACCGAGGAGGAGTGCTTCTTCGCGGAGGGCTGCATGGCCCGTTCCGAGGGGCACTGCATGACGATGGGGACCGCCTCGACGATGGCCTGCATGGCCGAGGCGCTCGGCATGCAGCTGCCGGGCTCGGCGGCCTGGCCCGCGGTCGACGCCCGGCGGATGGAGACCGCGCAGGCGGCGGGGCGGCGCATCGTGGGGATGGTGGAGGAGGAGCTGCGTCCCTCGCGGATCCTGACCCGGGAGGCGTTCGAGAACGCCGTGCGGGTCAACGCGGCCATCGGCGGCTCGACGAACGCGGTCATCCACCTCACCGCCCTCGCCGGACGCGTCGGCGTCGAGCTGGACCTGCGGGACTTCGACGACCTGGTGCGCGCGGTGCCGACGCTGGTCAACCTGATGCCCAGCGGCAAGTACCTGATGGAGGACTTCTGCTACGCGGGCGGCCTGCCCGCGGTCATGGCCGAGCTGCTCGGCGGCGGCCTGCTGCACGGAGGGCAGATCACGGTCACCGGACGCACCCTCGCGGAGGACACCGAGAAGGCCGAGCGCATCGGCTCCGACGTCGTCACCGGTCTCGACGCCCCCTTCCAGCCGGCCGGGACCGGCATCGCCGTCCTGCGCGGCAACCTGTGCCCCGACGGCGCCGTGATCAAGCAGTCCGCCGCGTCGCCGCACCTGCTCACCCACCGCGGTCCCGCGCGGGTCTTCGACTCGCCCGAGGCGTACCACGAGGTGGCCGACGACCCCGACCTCGACGTCGACGAGAACACCGTCGTCGTCATCCGCAACGCGGGTCCCAAGGGCTATCCCGGCATGCCCGAGGTCTCCAACGTCCCGCTGCCCACCAAGCTGCTGAAGGCCGGCGTCAAGGACATGGTGCGCATCTGCGACGGCCGGATGAGCGGGACCGGGTACGGGACGGTGGTCCTGCACGTGGCACCGGAGGCCGCCGTCGGCGGGCCCCTCGCCCTGGTGCGGGACGGGGACACCGTCGTCCTCGACGTCCCGAACCGCACCCTGCGCCTGGACGTGGACGACGCCGAGCTCACGCGGCGCCGGGAGGCGTGGAGGCCCCCTGCCGAGCAGTACACCAGCGGTTACACCTGGCTCTACACCCAGAACGTGGAACAGGCCGACCGGGGAGCCGACTTCGGGTTCCTGCGGGGGAGCCGCGGACACGAGGTGCCCCGCGACTCCCACTGAGTCCGTCCGTGAGCGCGCAGTGCGTCCGTGACCCGCGGTCAAGGGTGACCGCACCCCCACCTCCAGCCATCCCCAGGAGACCATCGACCGTGGAACCGGCAGCAGCGCGTCCTCGTCCGATCCTCACCGCCGGTTCCGTCCTGCCGCAGGACGCCGACCGGGCCGCCCTGGTCGCGCGCGTCCACAGCCCGGAAGCGGGCGGGCCGTGCGTGGCCGCGGTCCGCGGCGAGCAGGTCGTGGACCTGACGGCCGTCGTCCCCACCGTCTCGGACCTCATGGAACGCGACGACGCGGTCAAGGTCGTCCGCGAGGCCGGCGGCGGGCACACCTGGCGCCTGGAGGAACTGCTCGCGGCGCCGGCCGACCGCTCTGACGTCGCGCATCTGCTCGCCCCCGTCGACCTCCAGGTGATCAAGGCCGCGGGTGTCACCTTCGCCCGCAGTCTGCTGGAGCGCGTCATCGAGGAGCGCACGGGCGGCGATCCGGAGCAGGCCGCCTCGGTGCGGGCGCGGGTGGGGCGGGTGGTGGGCGGCACGCTCGACGGTGTCCGCCCGGGATCGCCGGAAGCGGCCCGGGCCAAGGAACTGCTCGTCGCGGAAGGACTGTGGTCGCAGTACCTGGAGGTCGGGATCGGCCCGGACCCGGAGGTGTTCACCAAGGCCCCGGTGCTGTCCGCGGTGGGTACCGGCGCCGACATCGGGGTGCTCGGCGCCTCGGTGTGGAACAACCCCGAGCCCGAGGCGGTCCTCGTCGTGGACTCGCGCGGCCGGGTGCGCGGCGCGACGCTCGGCAACGACGTCAATCTCCGCGACATCGAGGGGCGCAGCGCCCTGCTGCTGTCGCACGCCAAGGACAACAACGCCTCGTGCGCGATCGGCCCGTTCGTGCGTCTGCTGGACGAGGACTTCGGTCTGGACGCGGTACGCGGGCTCGACCTCGATCTGCGGATCGACGGCACGGACGGTTACGTGCTGCACGGCAGCAGTTCCATGCGGGAGATCAGCCGCGACGTGCTGGACCTGGTGGCGGCCACGCACGGCGCGCACCATCAATATCCGGACGGTTTCGTGCTGTTCACGGGAACGCTGTTCGCCCCCACCGAGGACCGGCAGGCGCCCGGCGGGGGCTTCACCCATGAGTACGGGGACATCGTGCGGATCTCCAGTCCGCGGCTCGGCGCCCTGGTCAACACCGTCGTCTCCAGCGAGCAGGCCGCGCCGTGGACGTTCGGCGTAGGGGCGCTGATGCGCAACCTCGCCCGGCGCGGCGTGCTGTGAGACGGCCGTGTCCCGTTCCCGGCCGTCTCATGCCGGGGTGACCGGCTCCTGTCCGACCGTGGCGTGCAGGCGCCGCGTGTGGTCCACGTGGCGTGCGGTTCCGGTCAGTGTGACCCTGGCGGTCAGGCGTGGATCCGTGCTGGAGGCGGCCAGTCGCACCTCCAGGGCGCCCGGTTCGACGACGCGCCGGCCGTCGCGTCCGGTGAAGGAGGCGAGGTCGGCCGGGACGGTGACGCGCAGGCGCCGCGCTTCGTCCGGGGCCAGTTCGACCCGGGCGTAGCCGATGAGGCGCTGCACCGGCTGGACGACGGAGGCGACCGGGTCGTGCAGGTAGACCTGGACGACCTCGGTCCCGGAGCGTCCGCCCGTGTTGCGGACGCTGAAGGAGAGGGTGAACTCGCCGTCCGTCGGGGCCTCGTGGGCGTCCACGCTCAGGTCCGTCCAGTCGAAGCGCGTGTAGGACAGGCCGTGCCCGAAGGCGAAGGCGGGGGTCGGGTCGATGCTGGACACGTCGCTGGCGTGGGCGAGCCGCGCCCCGAGGTAGGTGGACGGCTGGGAGCCGGGCCCGCTCGGCACGCTGACGGGCAGGCGTCCGGAGGGGTTGGTGCGGCCGCTGAGCACCCCGGCGATGGCGTGGGTGCCCTCCTCGCCGGGGAAGAAGGACTGCACGATCGCGGCGGACTCCCGCACGGCGCGGCCGAGGGCGTAGGGCCGTCCCGCGAGCAGCACGGTGATCAGGGGTGTCTCCAGGTCGATCAGGGTGTCGAGCAGGTGCTGCTGCGCGCCGGGCAGCGCCAGTGTCCCGACGTCGCACCCTTCGCCGCTGGTGCCCCGTCCGAAGAGTCCGGCGCGGTCGCCGAGCGCCACCAGGGCGATGTCCGCCTCGCGGGCCACCCGGGCGGCCTCGTGGATGCCGGAGAGGTCCCCGTCGTCGACTCCGGTGCCGCGGGCGACGGTGATCTCGGCGTCGGGGAACTCGGCGGCGAGGGCGTCGCGCAGGGTGGGCAGTTCGATGCCGTGGGGGGTTCCGGGGTGGCGGACGCCGATGTGCTGGGGGAAGGAGTAGCAGCCCAGTACGGCGACGGGTTCGTCGGCGTTGGGGCCGAGCAGGGCGATGCGGCGCGGGCGTGCGAGGGGCAGGGTGCCGTCGTTGCTGAGCAGGACGACCGCTTCCTCGGCGATCGTACGGGCCAGTGCGCGGTTCTCGGGGCCGTCGAGGTCGATCCGGCCGCGCAGGGCGGCCGGGGCGTCCGGGTCCGCTCCGTGGAGTGCGGCCGGCAGGGGGTTCCAGTCCGGGTCGAGCAGGCCGAGCAGCACCTTCTGGGTGAGGATCCGGCGCAGGGCACGGTCCACGAGTGCTTCCGGTACGCGTCCGTCGGCGACGGCCTCGGTCAGGGGCGTGCCGTAGGTCTTGACGTTGGGCAGTTCGACGTCGATGCCCGCGTGCAGGGCCGTGCCGGCGGCGCCGGCCCAGTCGGCGGCGACGCCGTGCAGGGTCTTGAGGAAGGCGACGGCGAAGTAGTCGGCGACGACGGTGCCGTCGAAGCCCCAGGTGTCGCGCAGCAGCCCGGTGAGCAGGTCCTCGTCGGCCGCGGAGGGTATGCCGTCGGTGTCGGTGTAGGCGTTCATCACCGACCGGGCGCCGCCTTCGCGGATCGCCATCTCGAAGGGGGGCAGCAGGACGTCGGCGCGTTCGCGCGGGCCCACGGAGGAGGGGGCGAGGTTGCGGCCGGCGCGGGAGGCCGAGTAGCCGGCGAAGTGCTTGAGGGTGGCGACGATCCCGGCGGACTCCAGACCCTGTACGTAGGCCGTCCCGATGGTGCCGACGAGGTAGGGGTCCTCGCCGATGGTCTCCTCCACCCGGCCCCAGCGGGCGTCGCGCACCACGTCCAGGACGGGCGCGAGTCCCTGGTGGACGCCGACGGCCCGCATGTCGCGGCCGATGGCGGCGGCCATGCGCCGCACCACGTCCGGGTCGAAGGTGGCGCCCCAGGAGAGCGGGACGGGGTAGGCCGTGGCGCCCCAGGCGGCGAAGCCGGCCAGGCACTCGTCGTGGGCGAGAGCGGGGATGCCGAAGCGGTTGGTGGCGGCGATGCGGGTCTGGGTGCGGGCCAGGGAGAGCGCGCCCAGGGCGGGGTCGACCGGGACCGTGCCGAAAGGCCGGGTGAGCTGGCCCAGTCCGGTGGGCAGGAGCGCGTCGAGATCGACGATCTCCTCCATGTCGTGCTGGTGGGGGGCGACTTCACCGCCCTGGTCGGAGGCGCCCACCCACACCCCGTACAGCTGGGCGGTCTTCTCCTGAAGGGTCATCGCGCCGATCAGGGCGTCGACCCGTTTGGTGACGGGGACGCCGGGGTCGTTCCAGAGGAAGGTTCCGGGAGTGTTCTCTACAGCCACGTCGGCGTTCACTTTCCTCCTACGTCCGCCGGGCCCCCGACCGGGGCGCGGCGGGCGGACATGTGGACGAGCGGGACTCGGGGCGGGGCGGAGGTCAACGGCTGAATCCGGCGGTCAGGCCGCTCAGCAGCTGGCGGCGGCCGAACGCGTAGAGCACCAGGACGGGCAGGGTGGTCAGGACGACGGCGGCGACGACGGCGGGGACGTTGATCCCGTACTGGCCCTGGAAGGTCCACAGGGCGAGCGGCAGGGTCCGGCGGTCGGGGCTCTGCGTGAGGATGAGCGGCAGCAGGAACCCGTTCCAGATGGTCAGTGCGTTGAAGATGGTCACGGTGAGGATGGCCGGCCGGGTGAGCGGTGCCGCCAGCCGCCACAGCGTCGTCCATTCGGTGGCGCCGTCGACCCGCATCGAGTCGAACAGTTCCTTGGGCACGTCGCGGATGAAGTTGGAGAGCACCAGTACGGATAGCGGGATGGCGAAGGCGATCGACGGGAGGATCAGCGCCGGCAGGGTGTCGTACAGCTGCAGTTTGATGATGATGAGGTAGACGGGGATCACCGTCGCCTGCAGGGGGATGGCCAGGCCCATGAGGAACAGGCCGTTCATCGCGCGCAGGACGCGCATGCGCCGGCCGCGGACGATCGCGTACGCGGCCATGAAGGAGACCAGCACCGCCGGTACCACCGCACCGGCGGTGACCACGACGCTGTTCACGAAGTAGCGCAGGAAGTCGGACTCGATGACCAGCCGGTAGTTGTCCAGGGTCGGGTCGCCCGTGGGCACCAGCGGGTTGCTCGCGTAGTAGCGGTTCTGGGCCTTGAAGCTGGTGATGAGGGTCCAGTACAGGGGGATGACGACGACGGCCAGCCAGAGCCATCCGGCCAGGCCGCCGGCCCAGTTGCGCCGGCCGGCCCTCCGGCGGGAGTGGTGCGGCCGCTCCTGGTGGCCGGTCCGCTGCCGTCGTCGCGGTTCGGTCAGCGTGTCGGTCACGTCAGACCCCTTCGAGTTGGCTCGCGCCGGCGTCCCGGCCCCCGAGGCGGCGCAGCAGCAGGGCGAGGGCCAGGCCCACCAGGACGAGGATGACGGCGATGACGCTGGCCGGTCCCATCAGGCTGGCCTGGAACCCCCGCTTGTACATGTCCAGGGCGAGGACCCGGGTGGCGTCGCCGGGACCGCCCTCGGTCAGGATGAAGATGAGGTCGAAGAAGGTGAGCGAGCCGACCACCATCAGCGTGGACGAGGTGATGATGGTGTACTTCAGCTGGGGCAGCGTGATGCCGAAGAACTGCCTGATCCGTCCGGCTCCGTCCAACTGCGCTGCTTCGTAGAGGGACTTGGGGATCTGCTGGACACCGCCCTGGTAGATCAGGGAGTGGAACGGGATGAACTGCCAGGAGACGACGAAGACGACGACCGCGAAGGCGAGTCCGGGACGTCCCAGCCAGTCCTGGCTGAGGGTCTTGATCTTCAGTCCGGCGCCGAGTCCGAAGTTGGGGTCCAGCAGCGCCTTGTACGCGAGCGCGATCGCCGCGGAGCTGAGCATCAGCGGGACGAAGTACACCACGCCCAGCACGGCCCGGTAGCGCTGGCGACCGGCCATGAACGTGCCGAGCAGGATGCTCAGCGGTGTCTGGACGGCCCAGGAGACGGCCATCACCAGGAACGTCACCCCGAGGGCGTGCGGCAGTCCGGGGTCGGTGAGCACCTTGCGCCAACTGGTCAGCCCGGAGACGTGGATGGCGCCGATCCCGTCCCAGGTGGTGAAGCTCAGCGCGAAGACACCGACGAGCGGGATCACGGCGAATCCGGTGAAGAGCACCAGGGCCGGCACCGCCAGCCACGGCAGGATGCTGCGTGGTCCGCGACGCGGCTGATGGCCGGCGAGTGAGCTCATGCGCTGGTGACCGCGTTGAGGTTGGCGGCGAACTGCTTGGGTGAGATGGACCGCTGGAACAGTTTGACGATGTTGTCCAGCAGGGTCTCGGCGGCCGTCGGGCTGAGCGCCTGGTCCCAGGACTGGCCGAACGTCTTGGCCTTGGTGGCGACGTCGTAGGTGAACTCCAGGAAGTCGGCGTTCTTGGCGGCGGCCAGCAGCTTCTCGGTGCCCAGCCGGATCGGGACCGACCCGTTGTCGATCCAGCTCTTCACCTCGGCGTCCTGCAGGACGCCCTTGGCGAAGAACTCCTTGGCGGTCTTCTTCTGGTCCGCGCTGGCCTTCGAGGAGAGGGAGAGGTACTGGGCGGGGTTGCCGACGGTGTTGCCCGGATCGCCCTTGCCGCCCTCGACGGGCGGGAAGTTCATGTAGCCCAGTCCGCCGCTGGAGACGAAGTTCCCGCCCCGGGCCTGCTGGATGCCGTACGACCAGGCGCCGTGCAGCATCATCGCGGCCCTGCCGGTGTACAGCAGCGCCTGGTCGGCGTTGGAGTCCGCGGTGATCGAGGAGAAGCCCTTGATGAATCCGTCGGCCTTGACCAGTTCCTGCACCTTGGTCAGTGCGTCGATGGCGCGCGGGTCGGACCAGGCGTTCTTCTCGCCGTCGATGATGGCCTGGAAGAGCTCCGGGCCGCCGATGCGGTCGAACAGGAACTCCAGCCACATCATGTTCGTCCACCGGGACTGGCCGCCGAGGGAGAAGGGTGCGATGCCCTTGGCGTTGAACCTGGGCACCAGCGCCATGATGTCGTCCCAGGACTCCGGTGGTTTCACACCGACCTGGTCGAAGACCTTCCTGTTGTAGTAGAGGATGATCGGCTGCACGGTCTCGCCCGGCAGTGCGTAGATCTTGCCGTCGACGGTCGCCGCGGCGAACGAGGACGGGAGCAGCCGCTTCTTGACCTCGGGGTGCTCCTCGAACCACGGGGTGAGGTCCTCGACCTGGCCCGCCTTCGCGTAGGTGCGCAGCGTCCCGCCGCCCCAGCCCCAGATGATCGTGGGCGCCCGCCCGGCACCGATGGCGGTCTTGATCTTCGTCTTGTACGCGTCGTTCTGGAAGGTGGTGTCCTTGATCCGGTCATCGGGGTGGGCCTTGTTGAACGCCTTCACCGCACCGGCTCTGACGCCTTCCTGAGGCTGGCCGTTCAGGTACCAGTAGGTGGTCGCACCCCCGCTGCCGGGGCCGGAGGAGCCGCAGGCCGCCAGTGCCGCGGAGACCGGCACGCCGGCGGCCACGCCGAGGAGGGTACGTCGGGAGAGCGCCATGTTTTCTCCGTTTCGAGAGCCGTCGGCTTCTCGTGAGTCATGGTGAAAGGTTTTCGAAATGTCCTTCTCCGAGCTCTGTCCGTGCAAATTAGGTTTCGGGCTGATGCCGTGTCAAGACGTGTGCAGAGGCCTTGTCCTGGTGCGATCAACCGGGTGGGAGCAGGCGCGAGTGACCAGCGGGAACTCCCGACAGTCGCCGAAACAGTTTCGAAATATGTGGCTTGAGGGCGAAGGGTGATGAGACCATCGACAGGGCTCCGGTGGCCCCGACGGGGTGCCGTACAGTTGACCGGTTGCACCCGGGCTGCCGGCCCGGCCGGCGGCTCACCGCACCGGCGGACGTACAGCTGAGAGGAACCGATGCGACCGAACGTCAGGCGCACCACTTTGGCGGACATCGCCCAGGCGGCCGGGGTCTCCGTCGCGACCGTGTCCAAAGTGGTCAACGGCCGTGGTGACGTGGCGCCGCACACCCGCACCCGGGTGCAGGAACTGCTGCATCAGCACCACTACCTCGCGCCCGTGTTCCGCCACACCGAGGCCGTCGAGAGCCCGACCATCGAGGTGCAGTTCCAGGGCGGCCTCAAGTCGTACGTGGCCGAGACCCTGGAAGGCATCATCGACTCCGCCGCCGAGTCGGGTGCCTCGGTGGTGATCAGCAAGGCCTCCCATGCCCCGCACTGGGCCCGGAACCTGGTCTCGGCGGGGCGCCGTGCCGTCATCGCGATCACCAGCGTCTACACCGCGGCGCACCTGAACGAACTCGCCCGCTCCGGGCTGCCGTTGGTCGTGCTGGACCCGCTGCACCTGCCGGACAGCCGGGTCAACAGCGTCGGGGCGACCAACTTCACCGGCGGCCTGGCCGCGACCCGGCACCTGCTCTCCCTGGGGCACCGCCGCATCGCGTACATCGGCGGACCGACCATGGCGGTGTGCAACCAGGCCCGCATGCACGGATACCGCGCCGCCATGGAGGCCGAAGGGGCACCGGTGCCCGACGGCTACGTGCGGCCCGGGGAGTTCACGTACGAGACCGGGCTGGCCGGCGCCACGGCGCTGCTGGACCTGCACGAACCGCCGACGGCGGTCTTCGCGGGCAACGACGAGATCGCCGTCGGAGTCGTCGAGACCGCCCGCACCCGGGGCCTGCGCGTCCCCGAGAACCTGAGCGTGGTCGGCTTCGACGACACGAGCCTCGCCCAGATGGCCTCGCCCCCGCTGACCACCGTGCGCCAGCCGCTGCGGGAGATGGGCGGTGCGGCGCTGCGCACCGCCCTGCGGCTGGCCAACGGCGAGAAGGTCGAGTCCCACCACATCGAACTCGCCACCGAACTCGTGGTGCGCGCCTCGACGGCGCCGCCCCGCGAGGGGTCCCGGGCGTGAGGGACGGGTCGTCGTGACGTGAGGGCGCGGCGCCGCAGACACGGGGTGGACGCTCTTATTTCAGCTCGTCCTGGGTGTACCACCCGCCCTTGACCAGTACCGACTCGTAGTTGGACTTGTCGACGCTCACCGGCTGCAGCAAGTACGCGGGAACCGTCTTCACGCGGTTGTTGTAGCTCTTCGTGTCGTTGATCGGCGGTTTCTTCCCCTTCAGGGTGGCGTCGACCATCTCCGCGGACACCCGGGCCAGCTTCCTGAGGTCCTTGTACACGGTCTGCTTCTGCTCGCCCGCGATGATGGACTTGACCGAGGCCAGCTCGGCGTCCTGACCGGTGATGACCGGCCACGGCTTGGCTGTGGTGCCGTAGTTGTCGGACTTCAGCGCGGAGATGATGCCGATGGAGATCCCGTCGTACGGAGACAGGACGGCGTCCACCTTCTCGCTCTTGTACGACGAGGTGAGGATGTCCTCCATGCGCTTCTGCGCGGTTCCGCCGTCCCACCGGAGGGTGGTTATCCGGTTCAGCTCGGTCTGCCCGGACCGCACGACCAGCTTCTTGCTGTCGAGATAGGGCTGCAGCACCTTCATCGCGCCCTTGAAGAAGTAGCGCGTGTTGTTGTCGTCGTTGGAGCCCGCGAACAGCTCGATGTTGAACGGCCCCTTCTCGGAGCCGTCGGCCAGGCCGAGTTTCTCCGCGATGTACTTCCCCTGCATCTCGCCGACCTTCTCGTTGTCGAACGAGGCGTAGTAGTCGACGTTCTTCGTCCCCAGGATGAGACGGTCGTAGGCGATGACCGGCACGTCCGCATCGGCGGCCTGCTGGATGACGTTGTTCAGCGACTTGTTGTCGATCGCCGCGATGACCAGCGCCTTGGCGCCCTGGGTGATCAGGTTCTCGATCTGTGACACCTGCTGGTCCGGATCGTCCTCACCGAAGACCAGCTTGACCTTGTAGCCCTTCGCCTCCAGCTCCTTCTTCACGTTCGTGCCGTCGGCGATCCAGCGTTCCGAGGATTTCGTCGGCATCGCGACGCCGATGGTGGCGCCCTTCGTTTCTTCGCTGTCGTCGTTGCCGCTCTGCCCGCAGGCGGACAGGGTCAGGGCCAAAAGGGCAACAGGGACGATCGGGGAAACCCTCATGCTGGGAAAGATCCTTTTGTCGTCGGTCGTCAGTCGAGGTGCGCGCGACGTCTCGCAGCGATGATCGGGCGAATCTGGCGAATCGGATCGAGCCAGGGGGTGTGATTTCCTCCCCCTCTGTTCGAAATATCGACAGGCGTTCGAAATCTGTGGCGGACTCTAGGAGGGGGAGATTGAAGTGTCAATGAGTTGGACGCCGATCGCCGATCAGGATCCTCGAAGCGGTACCGCACGCGGCGGGAAGACGCTCACGGCGCCGTCCCGCCGCCCGGCGTCGCGGACCGGATCGGGCGCAACTCGTCGAGCAAGGCGAGCTGTTGGGTTGTCCTCCTGGCGATTGCCGCGGCCAGGTCCTTCGCCTGGCCGGCTCGGCCCTGGGCCCGCTCACCCGCGCACAGTGTCCGGGACTGCGTGAAGTGGGCGCGCAGCGCTTCGCCGAGGAGCCGGTCGAACGCCGGACCGGTCGCGGCGGCCGCCTCGTCGAGGGTGCCGAGGCCGACCATGCCCGGCATGTCGTGCCCCTCGTGAGGGTGCGTGTCGGGGACGCCCGAGCTCCGCAGCACGGTGCGCAGCCGTCGCAGATCACCACGCAGCGCCGCTCCGATCTTTGCCGCCAGCGCCGCCAGGGCCGGGTCCGCCGTGCGGGAGGGCGCCAGGTCGGTCAGGCGCCGCGCACGCTCGGTCATGGGGATCATCAGCAGGATCCAGGCGGTGTCGGTGGCGTTGAAGGCCGAAGCCGACGACGCGCCGGTTGTCGACGACGCGCCGGCTGCCGGAGACGTGGCGACCGACGGCGGTGTGGCGGCTGCCGTGGACGTGCCGGCTGTCGGCTGCGCGGTGCAGCCGACAGCCGACAGCGCCACGACCACGGCGCACACCGACCACGGGGTCAGAACGTGCCGGCGGAGTTGCACTTGGCCTTCTGGGTGATGCAGTCCTTCACGCGGTGCCCGAGAGCGGCGTTGTCCCAGGCGTTGAAGAAGTCGCCGTGGATGGACGACGCCATGCCCGAGGCCAGCCGGAAGCCCGCACTGCTGCCGCTGGTCGGATAGCTGACGACGAAGGAGAGGTTGGGGATCGCGACGGGATAGGCGCCGCTGCACCTGCCCTCGTAGGTGAACGCCACGTGCGACTTGTGGTCGGGACTGTCGAGGTTCTTGCCGTCCCAGCAGTCGGGGAAGACGAGTTGGTGGGTGAGGTGGGCCTTCGGCGCGCACACCGGCCAGTTGCCGTCGGCGCTGCGGCCGATCTCACCGCCCTCACCGGAGCACCAGTACTGGCCGGGCGACCCCGCCGGAGTGGGCGTCTGCGTCTTGGCGTTCCCCGCGATCATGCGGAACCCCTCCGGGAAGGGCACGGTCACCGAGGGGTCGTCGATCCGGGAGCCGTAGTAGACGATCATCCCCTCGGCCTCGACGGCCCGGTCGCCTTCGTAGAGGGTGGGGATCCAGTACGCCGAGAGGTCCTCGGCCGGGGTGCAGCTGGTCGGCCTGTTCGCCAGCAGCGACTGGGCCGTGGAGAACGCGTCGGTGCTCCGGTTGCCGAAGAAGCTGTGCATGTGGGACGCACCGGGAAGGCCCGGCAGGACGATCGGGTCGTCCGGCTTGGAGTGGCTGTAGGTGCAGGTGGCGTTGAACTCCGGGACCCGGACCACGCCGCCCGGCACCGCGGCCGGCCTCATCGCGCGGAACTGGGCGAGCTGGGCGTCCCACTTGGCCTGGTCGACGGGCACCCAGCCGGGCGCCGCGCCGTCCCCTTCGCCCACGAAGGAGAACCAGTTGATGTTGACGAAGTCACCGGGCGCCGGCCCGCGCAGCACGGCGAACACCGTCTGCGGACCGGTGGGGTGGCTGGAGACCTCGGTGGTCCGCGTCGCCCAGGTCTGCCAGCCGCCGGTCGGGGAGACCTGGACGACCGCGAGCAGGGGTCCGGTGACGCCGCCGGTGCGCAGCTCCACCGTGCCCGAACCGACCGCGGAGGCGATCCGGGCCGACACCGTCAGCCGGCCGGCCGTACCGAGGTCGACGCCGTCGAAGCGCATCCAGTCGCCGTCGGCGAGGAACGCGGCGTTCTGCCCGCCCCCGGCGTCCGCGGTCGCCTCCAGCGCGACGCCCGACTGCGCCGCGTAGGACTCGGCCCGGACGGTGACCGACGCGGCCTGCGCCCGCTGGGTGGAGACGGTCAGGCTCAGGGCGGCGGCCAGCACGACCACCAGAGCGTTCACCAGCAGTGTGTACAGAGGGACGGGATGTCTGCGCATCTCACTTCCTCACGGAGATGGGGGGAGGGGGGCCCCGCCCCAAGGGTCCTTCGCATGCGCACGTAAAGAAAAAGTTCCATGCGGAACATTTCGGTGTTACGGTTCGCCCACGTTGACGCGCCTTCCGCGTCTACCTCAGCTCAGAGGACATTGCTGTGGACGAATCATTCGGCACACCTGTCACTGTCGGGACCGGCACGAGACCGCCGGTGACGGACACTCCCGCCCCCGGATCCGGGGGCCGGCCGTCCCGGTACGCCGCCGTCGCGATACCGCTCGCGCTTCTCGGCTGGTCGATCGCCCTCGTGCCGCCCCTGGCGGTCACCATCGCCCTTCGACTGCGCGAACTCGATCTCGACGGCTCGGCGGGAAACCTCGGGCTCGTCCTGGGCGTGGGCGCCTTCTTCTCCTTCGTCACCAACCCGCTGGCCGGGCGCCTGTCCGACCGGACCATGAGCCGCCACGGCATGCGGAAGCCCTGGATCCTCGCCGGGGCCGTGATCGGTTACACGGGCATCGCGATCATCGCCTACGCACCGGACGTGCTGTTCGTCCTGGCCGGTTGGAGCGTCGCACAGGTCGGGCTCAATTTCGCCCTCGCCGCCCTTGTAGCGATGCTGCCCGACCAGGTCGAACCCCGCCGTCGCGGACGCGTCGCGTCCTTCATCAGCCTCGCTCAGAACGTCGGGGGCGTCGGTGCGACGTTCCTGGTGCAGCTCTTCCCGATCGGAACCTTGCAGGTCCTCGTCCCGAGCCTCTTCGGCGTCGTCCTCATGCTCGGTGCGGTCGCCCCGGTCAAGGACCGCGTCCGGACCAAGCGCCCGACCGAACGACTCGACCCGAAGGCCCTGTTCGGCTCCTTCGTGTTCAATCCGCGCCGGTACCCCGACCTGGGATGGGCCTGGCTGACGCGCTTCTTCCTCAATACGACGCAGTTCACCGCCACCAGCTATCTCACGTACTTCCTCATCGAGAACCTCGACGTGAGCGACGCCGAAGCGCCGACCATGGTCTTCCAAGCAGTGCTCGCCAACGCGGTCGGCCTGCTCCTCGTCACCCCGGTGCTCGGCTGGCTCTCCGACAAGGTCGGCCGTCGCAAGCCGTTCGTCATCGCCTCGTCGCTGATAGCGACCGCCGGCCTCGTCCTCATCGCCTTGTCCACGTCGATACCCATGCTGCTGCTCGGGCAACTCATCCTGGGCGCGGGAACGGGAGCCTTCTTCGCCGTCGAACTCGCCCTCCTCACCGACGTGCTGCCGAACGAGGAGACCGCCGGCAAGGACCTCGGCGTGGCCAACCTCGCCCAGTCGCTGCCCCAGTCGATCATCCCCGTCGCGGCTCCTGGCATCATCGGCGCCTTCGGCTACCCGGGCCTGTTCCTGGGCGGAGCACTGTTCGGACTCCTGGGCGCTTTCAGCGTCACACGCGTACGAAAGGTGCGCTGACCTCCGGGTCGACAAGAGAGCGCCACTGCCTCCACACGGGAGTACGAAGCCCCCGCTTCGCGCCTCACCGTCCGCGCCGGATGCATCAGGCGACGAGGCCGGCACTGATCAGCCAGATGTGTTCGCAGGTCGAAGAGGCCTTCTGCAACTCCTCCCGGGACTTCTGCGAGGCGTGGTAGAACGTCCGCTCGATCATCCAGCACAGGGCGCGTGCCATCGCCGACGCCTGCTCCGGTTCGGTGCCGGCCTCAACGCCTGCTCGTTCCAGTACGGCGGCGATGGCCGTGATGAACAAGTCAGCCGTGTGGCTCCAGAGTTCACCGATCTCCGGCACGGTCAACGACAGGTCAATCGCTGTGCGCATGACCAGACCGTGCTCGTTCCACAGCTCGACCGTGCGCCGCATGGCTGCTGCGATGGCCTGGCGTGGGTCGTCGGTCTGCGCGGTGGCCCGGGACCGCTCCCACAGGTGTTCGACGGTCCGGGCCACGAGCGCCGTGACCACTTCTTGCTTGGAGCCGAAGTAGAAGTACAGGGCGCCCCGTGTGATGCCGGCGCCCTGCGCGATGTCGCCGACGGTCATGGCGTCATAGCCCTGCTGCGCCAGCAGGGCTTCGCAGGTGTCGAGGATGGCCCGCTCCCGGACATCACCCTTGCGTTCGGTGGTGCGTCGGCTCCGCGCGGGGTGGTGGTCGGGCATCAGAGCTGAGCACCCTCGGCGAAGTCGGTGGTGCGGGAGAGCGCCTCCCACGTGCGGATGTCCTCGTCCACGGCCGTGCGCGCGGCGGCGACCAGTCGCAGCGCGTCCGAGCCCAGGACGAGGTGGGACGGCGGCCGGTCGACCGACGCGATGTGCACGACGGCGTCCCCGGCCTTGGCCGGATCACCAAGCTGATTCCCGCTGGCCTTCTGCCGCGCTTCACGGATGGGGGTGAACAGCTCGTCGTAGTCGTCGACGGACCGCGCGGTGCGCGTCATGGACCGCCCGGCCCAGTCGGTGCGGAAGGACCCGGGCTCGATCGCCGTCACGTGGATCCCGAACTGCGCGACCTCCTTGCCCAGCGCCTCAAGGATGCCTTCCAGGGCGAACTTGCTGCCGCAGTAGGCGGACATGCCGGGCACGGCCATCAGCCCGCCCATGGAGGTGACGGCCATCAGGTGTCCGCGGCGGCGCCGGCGCATGTGGGGCAGGGCCGCCCGCAGCGTGGCCACCGCCCCGAATACGTTGACCTCGAACTGCCGCCGCACGTCGGCCAGCGGCGTCTCCTCGAAGGTGCCCTCCAGGCCGTAGCCCGCGTTGGCGACGACGACATCCAGGGGGCCGACGCTCTGCTCCACCTCCGTGATCACACTCGAGACGGCGTCGTCGTCGGTCACATCCAGGATGCGGCCGTGGGCGTACCCCGGTTTGAGCTCTTGGAAGGCCCGCCGGTCCTCTTCGGAACGGACCGTGCCGACGACGGTGTGCCCGGCGGCCAGGGCGGCTTGGGCGAAGGCACGCCCCAGGCCCGTGCTGACGCCGGTGATGAGCCACTTCTGCTGCTGCACTGCTCCTCCAGAAAGGTCTCGTGAGGAGCAGTGGACTGCCCCTCACTCAAAAAGTCTACACAACGTCGATTTTCATCAACGAGACGTTGATTCTGTCATCCCCGGCGGCATCATGCTCAGCCGACGTCAGTCCGGTCCCTCACCGACCCACCGACGCACGCCGCTGTACGCACTGGTTGGTGAGCTGCAGGCACTGTCCTGCGATGCCTCTCCGGCCGGCACCATCCGCATCCGACGGATCCTGGCCCCGGCACGCTCTGGCGTCGCGCTCCTCAGTCAGCCATGTCCCGAGAAGGCGGGATGAGGGTTGATGCCTGATGCCTGATGCCTGATGCCGCTTCGTTGCGGGTGAGCAGGCAGGTCGCGTGGCCCCGGTCAGCCGGCGCAGTATCACCGCGATCACCAAGCCCAGGATGTCAACTACCAGGCCGTGCTTGCGGCCCGGTACTTTTTGGAGCAGGTCCCACTGGCAGCCGGTGCAGCCCTGATGGAGCAGCGCGTTGACGATCTCCCGCATCTCGCAGCGGGTGGTGCCCGTCTCCACGATGGCGGACGGGCCCGGATGAGTGGCCGCGGCCCCGGACGGCTGTCCTGATCAGGGGCGGTGCAGGCCGGTGAGGAGCAGGTCGAGGTAGCGCAGACCGAGCGTGGCTCGTTCGGTCGGGTCGAGGGTGCTCTGGATGTTCGCTGCGTAGGCGACGCCGCACATCAGAGGGATCATGTCCGACTCGGTGATGCCGGGATCGATGACTCCGGCCGCGTGCGCGCGCGCCAGCAGCTCGGCAAAGGCAGTGGCGAGCCTTCGTTTGCAGTCGCCGGTGACCTCCAAGGCGTCAGTGGCTGCGGCGAAGACCGGAGGGACCGCCGGGTCGGTCAGCATGGTTTCGATCGCCGCGGCGAGGAACTCTCGCAACGCCGTCCACGGGTCGTCCTCGGCTAATGAGTGCTCGGCTCGCCGCAGCAGCTTCTCGATGGTGGGCAGCGCGACCGTCTCCAGCAGCGCTTCCGGCGTCGGAAAGTGCCGGTAGACAGTGGCCACGCCGATGGATGCGGTCCGCGCCACATCGTTGAGCTGCAGGGACTTGCCGTCATCGACATACCGCCGGGCGGTCTCGATGATGCGGTGCCTGTTCTGGGCGGCGTCCTTGCGCAGCGGCGGAGTGCTCATACCCCCACCATAACCAGATGGTGTATCCGGTTGTGCTACCTTGAAACGGATGACTCATCCGTTTGTGGTTGGGTCCGGCACGAGGAGACACCGATGCCCTTCACCGTGGACGCCGTCCCGCACCTTCCCGCCGGATTCGGCGACACCTTCAGCAGCCGCACCGTGGAGGTGAACGGCGTCGAACTGCATGCCGTGGTCGGCGGGTCCGGCCCGGCGCTGCTGTTGTTGCCGGGGTGGCCGCAGTTCTGGTACTGCTGGCGGCTGGTGATGCCTGCTCTCGCGGAGCACTTCACGGTCGTGGCCGCCGACATGCGCGGCATGGGTGCCAGCGGCAAGCCCACCGGCGGGTACGACGCGGTCACGCTGGCCGATGACATGGCCGGCCTGATGACCGCCTTGGGCCACGACAGTTTCCAGGTCGCGGGCTACGACATGGGGATGATGGTCGGCTACGTGCTCGCTGCTCGCCATCGCGACCGGGTGAGCAAGCTCGTCCTGGCCGAGGCCGTCCTCCCCGGCTTCACTCCGATGCCCCCACTGCTGATGCCTCCCGAGGTCAACGAGCAGGCCTGGCACTTCGTCTTCAATCGTCTGGCCGAGATCAACGAACGCATGGTGTCCGGCCGCGAGGAGATCTACTTCGGTCACCAGTTCGCCACCAAAGCCGCCAGCCCCGGGGCCATTCCCCAGACTGCGGTCGACGTCTACGTCGATGCCCTGCGTGACCCCGCCGCGTTGCACGCGAGCTTCGAGTTCTACCGCGCGGGAGAGTCCGGGGACCAGGTGGTTGCGCTGGCCGCCGAGGGGCCGCTGCATGTTCCGGTTCTGGCCATCGGGGGCGAACACGGCATGCGTGACGGCGTCGAGCAAGCGGTGCGGCAGGTCGCCCCGAACACCACAGGTGCCGTCGCACCGGGTGCGGCGCATTTCGTGCCGGAGGAAGCGCCCGACTGGATGGCCCACACCTTGATCGACTTCTTCGCCTGAACCGGGGAAACACTATGTCCAGCACCCTCACAGCCACCCGCGGCAGTGTCACTGTCGGCGAGGCCACCCGCACCTTCACTCTTGTCGGCACCGCAGCGCCGGGCGAGGCCAAGCCGCTGATTCTTGTGTTCCACGGTTCCCGTCAGACCGGCGACAAGCATCGCGCCTTCACCGGCGGCGTCTTCGACGCGCTCGCAGCCCGCGGTGCCCTGGTCGCCTACCTCGACGGCTATCGCGGCAACTGGAACGACGCCCGCCGCGAAAGCCGCTTCCCGGCCCGCCGAGCCGACATCGACGACGTCGGCTTCGCCCGCGCGGTCATCGCCACGTACGCCTCGGACCGGCGCATCGACCCCGGCCGGGTCCATGCGGTCGGTTACTCCAACGGCGGCCAGATGGTCATCCGTCTCGCCCATGAGACGCCCGGCCTGCTGGCGGGTGCCACAGTGATCGCCGCAACCATGCCCGCGCCGGAGAACTTCCTCGCCGGTCAGGCACCCTGGACGTCCGTACCGGTCTTGTTGATCCACGGCACGAAGGACCCCATCGTGTCCTACCAGGGCGGCACCATGAACTGGGCCCTGCGCACCCTCTTCAGAACAGGCGGTCGCAGCTGGTCAGCCACCCGCACGGCTCGCTACTTCGCCGAGCGCAACGGCATCACCACCGAACCCACGACCACACGCCTGCCGAAGAGGATCACAGCCGACCCCACCGAGGTCGAACGCACAACCTATGAGGCAAAAGGTGTCCCCCCGGTGGTCCTCTACACCATCCACCGCGGCGGACACACCGTTCCCGGTCCTTCCTCCGCCCCGGCACTCATCGGCAGGACCAGCCACCAGCTCGACACAGCAGACATCATCACCGAGTTCTTCCACCTCTGACACGTCTGCGGGCGCAAGCACGCGGCCGCGTTCGGCCGACCGGCGGCTCACAGGGGAAGCCGGTACGTTCTCCGGTGTTCATGGCGTGAGTTCGGCCAGGCACCCACCCCGCCCAGAAAGCCACGGCCCGGAGTGCTGTCCGACAGAGCCGAGCAGTGGGAACACGACCGGCACGAGCATTCCTCGGACCGGATCACCGTCGAGCACGCCTTGGCCGACCACAAACGCCGGAAACACCTCATGCGCCGGCCCCATCGCTGCGACCGGCTGCTCGACACCTGCCGGGCCAGCGCCGGCCTCATAGTCGACTGCCTACGCCATGAGACTGCCGCAGCAGGCATTGCGACAGAACGTTCGGTGTTGACGCGAGTGACGCTGCTCGTGCATGCTTCCATACAAGAACGAACGTTCTGCCCACCTCCGGGCGGCGAACTGGGCGGCTGATCATGCCGAAATTCCCAGGACTGCAGAGATCGAAGGAACGAAACGTGAAATCCAATCGGTTTTCCGACCGCGTCGCACTGGTGACTGGAGGCGGGTCTGGCATGGGGGCCGCGATCGCTCTACGGCTCGCCGAAGAAGGTGCGACGGTAGTCGTCTCCGGCCGCGACACGGAGAAGTTGAGCCGAACCGTCGACCAAGCCCCTGAGGGCAGCACGATCGTCCAGCGAGTGGTCGACGTCCGAAACGAGGCCGCCGTGGTCGAGTTGGTCGACGGAACGGCTGAAGCGTTCGGCCGTCTGGACGTCCTCGTGAACTGCGCGGGTGCGAGCGACATCGGTTTGCTCGCCGGGCTGGACAAGCAGACCTGGCAGGACATCATCGCCGTCAACGCGGGCGCGGTCCTTTACACAGCCAAGGCTGCGATCCCGCATCTGGAGCGGACTCGTGGCAACATCGTGAATGTCGGCTCGTCCAACGCCCTGCACAGCAACTACGGCCAGCCGGCCTATGGTGCCGCCAAGAGTGCCGCGGAAAGTCTCAGCGCCAGCATCGCGATCGAATACGGCGCGAAGGGCATTCGCTCGAACACGGTGCACCCAGGCGTGATCTACCCGACCGGAATGACCGGGTTCATGGGCGACATCCCGGGCACCGTCGAAGCGTATTCGGCGCACATTCCCATGCGCCGCATGGGGACACCCGAGGAAATCGCCGCCGTCGTAGCCTTTCTGGCCAGCTCTGAAGCCAGTTACGTCAACGGTGCAGCCATCACGGTCGACGGCGGACTCAACCGCGTCATGCATCTTCCCCCGACCGTGAGCGTCTGAGTCGGCATTTCGAACGCAGTAGCCAGGCCGCTCAAGCCGAGCTGTCAGCCCCCTTGTGCTGCAGCAATCTTCCAAGCGGTCAACTCCGTGGTGAAGTCGGCTTGATGGTCTCGTACGTAGCCGATCGGGCTCCGGTATCCGCACACGCTGCGCACCAGACGGTGTCGTAGAAGCCGGAGATGCAGTGGAGATCGTCAGCCTTGTCTCGGTGCAGGTGTCCGGCCGCGCCGTGGCGGGACATCACGCGTAGCGGATCCAAGCCCGCGTGGACACAACCGGGCCAGGTGAGCGCCCCGATCCCGACCTTGACCGCTACTTCAGAGTGGCAGTAACTTACATCAAGACCGACCGTTCTATCTCGTAGATGCGACGTCATCCTCGGGTCGGCACAAGGCACCGCTCAACGGCATGAAGATGCTGCTCGGCGGAGCGAAACTTCTCTAAGCCAAGGGCATCACATGACACAGACGGCTGGAAGCACCCAGGGGACGACTGAACAGTTGGTCGCGAAGGCACGTGCGGCCGCACCGGTGCTGGCCGCGAACGCGGACGTCACCGAGGAGCAGGGGCGCGTTGCGCCGGAGAGTCTTGAGGCGTTGCGTGAGGCGGGTCTGTTCGCGCTGGGCACTCCGGTCGAGTTCGGCGGGACGGACGTGGACCTGGTCACCCTGGTGCGGGTGCTGTCCGAACTGGGTCGTGCGTGTCCGTCCTCGGCATGGCTGGTGTCGATCTCGACGGGAACGAAGGCCCACTTCTCCGGCGGATTCCCCGAGAAGGTCCTCGCCGAGGTCTACCCCCATCCCGATGTGCGGTGGTGTGGCGGCTCGACACCCGGCCAGGCCGTCGCGGTTCCCGGAGGAGTCGAGGTCACCGGGCGATGGGCCTACGCTTCCGGAGCCGAGGATGCCCACTGGGCATTCCTGTCGGTGGTGTCCGTGGGAGACGACGGTGTGCCTCATGTAGGAGGTGCGCTCGTGCCGATGTCCGAGCTGACCATTGACCGGACCTGGCGCGTGGCCGGGTTGCAGGGCACGGGCAGTCACACCGTTGTCGCCGACGGCGTCTTCGTTCCTGGGGAGCGCCTCTTCGAGTTCCCCCTCGGCCCCGATGGCGGGCCCGATTTCACCCAGGGCAGGCCACTGGAGATCGTCTCCCAGACGGTCTCGGTCACAGCGGCTCTGGCCGGAGCGGCGCTCGGTGCGCTGGACGTGGTGAAGGCCGCGATCCACACGCGCAAGCCGCCCATGACGCAGTACAACAGTCTCGCCGAATCAGCGTCGGCCCGACATGTGTTCGCCGAGGCCGAACACATGGTGACCAGTGGCTACGACCGGCTGATCAGCCTGGCGGCCCGTATCACCGAGCAGCTGCCCGGCAACGACGCCACCGCCGTGCAGCGATCGAGCCTACGGATGGAGGTGGTGTCCATCCTGCAGCAGTTCCTGCGCGCCGCAGACCTGCTGCTGGACCTGCACGGCTCCAGCGCGTTCGTCCTCGACAACCCGCTGCAGCGCTTCTGGCGGGACCTCAACGTCGGCGCCCGCCATGCCCAGTTGTCGACCTACCTCACCACCGAGAACTACGGCCTGTTGGTGACCGGGGCGGGCAAACCGGTGCAGGTGGGCTGAGCGTACGACGGCGCGCAGCTGTCCGACCTCGCTCTTTCGGCAGGGGTGAGGCTGGACGGCGCAGGAAAGCGTCTTCCGGATCGGACGATGAACCTTGTCCAGAGGTCCTGCCGGTCCGGATCGGAAGGCGCTGTCTGCGTGCCGGGCCCGGCGGCGAGCACATCGGCGACGGTGCGGCCCTCGACCTGACCGAGCAGGCCGCCGGCGCCGAGCGCGTCGACGAACCCTGTGTGCCACCGACGGCGCGGAAGGCATCCATCACGGTCGGCCAGGACAGACCCAGATCCCGGGCGGCCAGGACCGGGAACTTTCCCACGGCTCCGCACGACAACTTCTGGGGATGGTGAGGACCATGCCGCGAAAAGGCCACCAACTGACCCAGGAGACGGACAAGTGCGGAGAAGGCATCTACTACAAGCAGCAGCAGCCGGAGTGGCAACGACGGCGGTAGGGGCTTCAAGCTCTTCAGCCGCAGCCGCAGCCGCAGCCCCCGGCGCCTCGGCCGAGCATCGACCGACACAAGTTCACATCCTCGTGTACGACGGTGCCGAAGAGCAGGACTTCATCGGTCCGCGTGACGTGTTCGGGCACGCCGTACACGCCGGTGGCGCAGTGGAGACCTCCTTGGTGCGACCGGGTGGACCAGGGGAAGTGACCTGCGCCTTCGGCACGAAAATCCTTGTGGACAAGGAGTGGAAGCCCACCGAAGCCGACATCCTTGTCATTCCAGGCGGCGGCTGGGGAAATCCCGACGGACCAGGCATACACACCTTGCGTAAGAGTTCGTCGGTGCTGCGCAACCTCCGGCGCGCGCACCACTCGGGTGTGGTGCTGGCGGGATTGTGTACAGGAGTCCTGGCTCTGTCGGCAGCGGGCCTCGTCAGGGGAAGGCCTTGTACGACCCACCACCTGACGAAGGACGTCTTGAAGCAGGAGGGCGGTGAGGTGGTGTCCGCGCGGGTGGTCGATGACGGAGACCTTGTGACGGCCGCCGGCGTCACCAGCGGCTTGGACCTGGCGCTGTGGCTGGTCACCAGGGAGTTCGGATCTCCTGTCACTGCCGGCGTCGAGACCGTGATGGAGTACGAGCAGCGCGGTGCGGTGTGGCGTAGGGACTGAACTTCAGAATCAAGCCAACTGGCTGATCGCCATCCGAACGGCGCGCGATCAGACCACTGGCACCGGGTGCTGGCGCAGCTTGCCGAGGTCGCCGCCGATGAGCCGGGCAAGGTGCCGGCCACCGCCTCGTGCGGGGTGCCATGGGCGACGGCGCTGACCCGCTCCAGACGGTCGTACTGCTCCTGGCTCAGGTCGAGACCGAGCGCGGTGAGGTAGCCGTCGAGTTGCACCGTGGTGCGCGCGGTCTCGGGGCGCTCGATGCGTCTGCTGTCAGTGCCCCCTTGCCGGTGAGCAGACCGCCGGCCGGCTTCCGGCGACCGGATCATTGTCTTGCGCCCGTTGTCGGCGGAGCCGATGCCACTCGGTTCGTCGCTGCCGGAGGTGTACTTGGTGGCCAGGACAAACCGCTCATGAGCGGCCGGGGAGCATGGTCAGGGCCTGGGAGCGCTGGGTGACGAGGGCGTCGTAGGTGCCGTCGCGTTCGGCCCAGCGGTGCATGAGGACTCCCTTCACGAGGATCTCGCGGGGGGTCGGGGTCTGGGAGAGCAGGTCCATGGCCTCGGCGGCGAAGTCGTCGAGCGGCAGCGCGTGCGGGTTCACCTTTTCTTGTCCTGCTGTGGCCACGGCCGGGGGCACGAGCTCGACGACGGCGACGCCGGTGCCGTCGAGCTGGGCGCGCAGTGCCTCGGAGTAGGCGTGCACCGCGGCCTTCGAGGCGGCGTAGGTGGGCATGGGCGGGAACGGCAGGAAGGCGATGCCGGAGGTGACGGTGACGAAGGTGCCGGCGCCCCGGTGCAGCAGGTGGGGGGTGAAGGCGTCGATGACCCTGATGGTGCCGAGCAGGTTGGTGTCGATCATGGTTGCTGCCGCCTCGTAGTGCGCGGGGTCGCGCAGGTCCTCCAGGAGCATGAGGCCCGGCATCGTCACCACGGTGTCCAGCTCGGGGTACCGGGCGAGCACGGCGTCGCGGGCGGCTTCGACGCAGGCGCTGTCGGTGACGTCGATGCTGATCGTGCCGAACCCTTCCTGGGCGAGTTCCGCAAGCGCCTGCGGGTTGCGGCCGCCGACGGCCACGGTGCTGCCCGCCGCGGCGAACCGCCGGGCCAGCTCCCGTCCGATGCCCGAGGTCCCGCCGACGATGAGAACGGTGCGGTGGGAGAGATCCACGAGGTTTTCCCTTTCCATCCGATGCGCCGAGGGCGTTCAGCTCCGCGGCGCAGGCAGTGATGTCGTGCGTCCCGTGTGGAACATTGCCCCTTGAGTGTTGGCGCCGGCGCCCGGCAGTGGCAGAGCCCCCGTCTTCCCTGGTCCTGCCAGGGCCCCCTTGAGGATGGGTGCGCCGCGTTAGCGTGGCGGTATGAAGGATTCGGAATCCGGCAATCGGCTCGGCAGCTACCTTCGCGCCCGGCGTGAGCTGGTCTCCCCCGCGCAGGCGGGGATCGTGGCGGGTGGCAACCGCCGTGTGCCCGGTCTGCGCCGTGAGGAAGTCGCGCTGCTCGCCGGGATCAGTCCCGACTACTACCTGCGCCTGGAGCGGGGCCGTGACACGAACCCCTCGCCGCAGGTTCTTGAGTCACTGGCGCGCGTCCTGCAGCTCGACGACATCGAGCGGGCGTATCTGCTCGGTCTCACGGCGACTCGCGTCAGGGCGCCGCGTCGCGCGCGGCCCGAGCGCGTACCGGCGCGGGTGCACGAGCTGCTCGCCCACCTTCGGATTCCCGCGTTCGTCGAAGGGCGCGCGTTCGACGTCCTGGCCTCCAACCCCATGGCCATCGCGCTCTCCCCCCGCCTGAGTCCCGGCCACAACCGGCTTCGCTCGCTTCTTCTCGATCCCGAGGAGCAGGCCTTTCACCAGGACTGGACGAAAGCCACCGCCGATTTCGTCGCCGCCCTGCGCACCACCATCGGGGACGACACCGACGATCCCCGGTTCGTCGAGCTCGTCGGAGAACTCGCGCTGTCCAGTCAGCGGTTCCGTACGCTGTGGGCCCGTCACGACGTCCGCAGGCTCGACGGGGGCACCGCCACCGTCCACCACCCCGTCGTGGGTGAACTGCGCCTGCACCGCGACAAACTCCCCGTCGACGACGTCATCCTCGTCGTCTACTACCCCGACAAGGACAGCGACAGCGACGAGAAACTGCAGCTCCTCGCCGCACTCTCACAGACTGACGCCATCGGTACAACACCCGACGGACCGGCGGACGCCCCGCGCCCGAAGACACCCTGACGAGCACGCGCCGCCCCGGCGGCGCAACCGGTAATTCCTCGGCGGTGTCGTCGGTGCCGTCGGAGGCGGCGATACGGAACTACGGCATCCGCAAAGTGTGGGCGGACGGCGATCGGGCAATTCCGGCGAGCCTGCTCGGGCACGGTCGACCGGGTCTGAGCCCCGTCAGACCGCTCAGTCAGGGGATCCTGGCAACTCCGACGTGGAGGCCACTTCGCTCCGGGGTGGGTGCCGGGCCTTCCTGGTACCACTCGGTGGCGTACACCAGTCCGGGCGCGACGAGTTCGAGACCCTCGAAGAAGGGCTCGACCTCACGGCGCGTACGCAACCGGAGCGGGATGGCACCCCGCTCGTACGCGGCCTCGATCTTTCCCTTCCACTCCGGATGCTGATCAGTTGTCCCGTGCGACAGAATCAGGAAGCTGCCCGGCGCAAGTGCCTTCACCAGGGTGCTCACGACACCGTACGGGTCCTCGTCGTCGGGCAGGAAGTGAAGGAGCGCGAGCAGCGAAAGGGCTACGGGGCGTTCGAAGTCGAGGTTTTCGCCGGCGCGTTCCAGCAGGACCACGGGCTGCCGCACATCCGCATGGAGGAAGTCGGTGCTTCCCTGCGGGGTGCTGGTCAGAAGCGCCTGCGCGTGTGGCAGGACGCTCGGGTCGCTGTCGGCGTAGACGATCCGTGCGGCGGGGACGATCGCCTGCGCGATCTGATGCAGGTTGGGCTCGGTAGGTATGCCGGAACCGATGTCGAGGAACTGATCGACACCCTTCTTCGCCAGCCAGTCGACGGCCCTGCGCATGAACGCCCTGTTCCGGACCGCGTTGCCCCGCGTTTCTGTCGGCAGCACCTCACCGATCTCCCGGTCGACGGGATAGTTGTTCTCACCGCCCAGCAGCCAGTCGTACACCCGCGCGGGATGGGGCTTGCTGGTGTCGGCACTCAGATGAACAGCAGGTTCCATTGGTTGGGACTCCTTGGTATATGAGACCTCGGGCAGCAACAGCCGAAGCCTGAACCGGTTTTTCCGCAGGGCGTCATTACGGACGGAACGCAACAGGTGCGGGGCCTGGCTCGGGCCCAGAGGTGGGAGAACACTCGGCCTCCTCAGCCTAGGTGTCGCGGGACACTTGTCAAGACCGAACGTTCTATCTTATGCTCTGGTGGCACCACGAAGGCGCTCGGAGTCGGCATGTCGGTGACCAGCCGCACGGAGTCACCTGCCGTCCGCGACTGTTGTGTCCAGCGCGCTACCGCAAATCATCAGCGACCTCGACGGCCGCCAGAGTGCCTGCACCCGAGTCGCTACCTCGTCGCTCCTCACGGCCACCGCATCGATGCCTCGGTAGGACAAGCTCGTCAACCTCTTCGACAAGAAATGCCGGTTCAGTCGCTGCCGGTCATCTTCGTCTCGGCTCCCTGGTCGCCCTGCGGCATTCAGAAACCGTCGGCCCCCGGAACAACTGCCGACGGGAGTCGATCGCCCAATTCAATCAATACGCGAGGAACTTGCTATGCCATCACCCACCCCCGCACAGATCACCCGCCTCACCAACACACTACGAAAGGCCGTCCAAGCGGGAGAGGTGCTTACCGCCGGGCCGGTCTACGACGTCGGCCGAAGCATCTGGAACGGTGCCGTTTCCGCCCGCCCCGGGGTGATCGTCCGGTGCGCCGATCCGGCTGAGGTCCGGACCGCCGTACTGGCCGCGCAGGAGAACGAAGTTCCTCTGACGGTGCGCGGTGGCGGACACGACTGGGCCGGCAGGGCGCTGAGCGACGGCGGTCTGACCATCGACCTTTCCGGCATGCGCGCGGTCACGGTTGACCCCGTGGCCGAAGTGGCTCACATGTCGGGAGGCGCCACGGCTGCCGATCTCGCCGCCGCTGCCCAACCCTTCGGCCTGACCGCCGCAACAGGCTCAGCGGGCGCGGTGGGAATGGTAGGCCTGACCCTCGGGGGCGGCTACGGACCGCTGAGTGGTCGCTTCGGGCTCGCCCTGGACAATCTGCTGTCCGCGGACGTGGTGCTCGCCGACGGCTCGATCGTCACCGTCGACTCCGCTCGGGAACCGGACCTGTTCTGGGCCCTGCGCGGCGGTGGCGGCAACTTCGGTGTCGTCACCTCCATGCGCGTACGCCTGCACCGGGTGTCCACTCTTCTGTCCGGCATGGTGCTGTTTCCGTGGGAGCAGGTCACGACTGTGCTGACCGGGTTGTCGGACGTTCTGCTCCGGAGCCCGGACGACCTGACTGTGCAGTCCGGCGTCCTGCCAGGCCCTGATGGCAAGCCGATGGTCTTCCTGTCGCCGACTTGGAGCGGCGATGACGCCACTGCCGGGGAACGCGCCTTGGCGCAGCTCGCCTCGCTCGGAACGCCCCTCGTCTCCCAGATCGCTGCCACCACCACCGCTGAAATGCTCGCCGGCGTCGACGCGCTGTTCCCCTTCGGACGGCACGTCGAGATCCGTACACGCTCGGTGCGCTCCCTCACCTCAGGCGTACGTGACGCGCTGGCCCTCGCCGGCTCCACGCTGACGTCGCCCTACTCAGCCGTATCCGTGCACAGCCTGCATGGGGCCGCAGCGCGCGTTCCCGTGGAGGACACGGCGTTCGGCGTCCGCACCCCACATCTCATGATCGAAGTCATCGCTCTCTGGGATCCCACCGACAGCCGTGCCGCGGAGCACCGGGCCTGGGCCGATAGGGCGAGCAGTGCGTTCGGATCCGATGCGCTACCGGGTGGATACCCCAACCTGCTCGGACCTGACGAGGCCGCACGGATTGCCCACGCGTACGGTCCGAACACTTCGCGGCTCCTTGCGGTGAAGCGTCGCTTCGATCCGAAGAACGTCTTCAAAGCGATCCCACTGCCGGACCCGGCGTAGAGAAACCACGCCGCTGGCCTAGAAGTTTCGTGACGGTCCGCCGACGCAGTCGGTGGACCGTTCTCGTGCCGTGGATCGATGTCGTGCATGCCCAGGACCCGAGTGTCGTATCGGGGTGGTGGATACGTCGTTCCAGGGGCGCGCTGTCCACCGAAGCCGGCGTGGGACCAGGACACGTCCGGGCCGCTGATGTTGTCGTGTTCTGGGAACAGAACGAGCCCCACGCGTCCTAGGAACTGCGACCTCCGAGCACAGCACCCGCACTCGCACCCAGCCCGCGTCCGACGTAGGTGGCCATGGCGATTTTCCGATGGGTCAAGCGAGTTACGGCCTTCGTACCGACCGAGTGCGCCTGCGGCGCACCACCGGAGTCGGACGAAGGCCGTTTCTGTACAAGCAGGTTCGCGGCGCCGCAGCAGCCTCGCCTGATGGTTGTTACGGCTTGGAGCCGTTCATGATGTTGGCGATCGGTCCGATGAGGAACCACTTGCCGTCGACGCCCTGACCCTTGATCTCGTTGGGAGCGGTGTCGCCCTTGTAGTAGTACAGCGGGTGGCCGCCGTAGGTGACCTGCTTCGCACCGTCCGTCCGGGTGATGGTGCCCACGCTGCTCGGCACGGTGTACTTGCCCGTGACCGTCACCGGCTTGGTCGTCGTGAGCGGCGGCCACTCCTTGGCGCACTTGTCATAGCAGTTGGACGCCGTCTTCTTGTCCTTGGTGTTCAGGTACAGCGTGCGACCTGCCGGGTCGGTGAGCCAGATGCCCGCGCTGCCCTTCGCGGTCTTCAAGACCAGCTTCGATCCCGAGGCAGCGGAGTCCGGTGCCGACGAGGCTGCCGTCGAACCTGAGCCGGCCGGCTTCGGCGCCGCTGACGTCGTCGAGCCATCGGCCGACGAGTCGTCGGAAGAGCTGCTGCATGCCGCCGAGAACGTCGCCAGTGCGGCGAGGGAGAGACCGAGACCAAGCGTTCGCAGTGAAGTCGTGTGGAGCATGACCGTCCTTACTCATTCATGTACGACGAAACCGACTCGCCGACTTATGTATGTATCGATCGATACACAGCTGAACCTAGTGTGACCCTTTACCCAGAGTCAAGACCGAACATTCTGTCTTGCGTATTTCGCTTCCCCAGTGCGGGCGCACCGGGCCGCCGACCGTTCTGGAGCAGCCCTGGACGGCGACGTCACATACCGCCCACGTGTCCGATCAGGAAACCTTTACGGTGATGCTGTGGTAGCCGGTGGAGCCGTTCGGCACGACGTCCTGGACGGTCGAGGTCTGCACAGCGCCGGTGCCGTCGGTCGCCCGCACCTTGACCCTGTGCGACCCCTTGGCGGCGTCCGCCCACTCGTACGACCACTGCCGCCAGGTGTCCGGCGTGTCCGACGACGCCAGCCTCGCCTCCCGCCAAGCCCCGTTGTCGATCTGCACTTCCACCGCCGCGATGCCGCGGTGGGTCGCCCAAGCTGTACCGGCGAGGACCACCCGGCCAGCCGGTACCGTCGCCCCGCTCTTCGGCACGTCGATCCGGGACGCGGTCTTGACCGGGGCCTGCGGCGAGTAGCCACGCGGCGTCCAGTAGGCGTCGGAGGCGGCGAAGGTGGTGAGGTTCAGATCCGTCAACCACTTGGTGGCGGATACGTATCCGTACAGACCGGGGATCAGCATCCTGCACGGAAAGCCGTGCTTGACAGGCAGTGCCTCACCGTTCATCGCGATCGCCAGCATCGCCTGCCTGCCGTCGAGCACCGCTTCGACCGGCGAGCCGATCGTCATCCCGTCGGACGAGGTGGACAGGATCATGTCCGTCCCGCGACGGACGCCGGCACGGCGCAACAGCGGCGCCAACGGCGTGCCGAGCCAGCGCGCGGTGCCGACGTACGGGCCGCCCACCTCGTTCGACACGCAGGTCAAGGTCATGTCGTGTTCCTCGAACCTGTAGGAGAGCAGCTCGTCGAAGGTGATCTCGAACGGGCGGTCCACCATGCCGTGGATCTTCAACTTCCAGTCCTCCGGGTCCACATGAGGGAGCGTGAGCGCCGTGTCGACCCGGTAGAACTGGGAGGTCGGGGTGATGAAAGGCCCGAGCCCGGCTACGTTCGGGTGCACCGAGGCGGGCAGTTCGGGCAGTGCTTTCGCCGGAGTCGGCAGTACCACCTTCGCGCGCGCATCGGAAACGTTGTAACGCTTCTTGATCCACGCGTTGCCGCCGTATCCCGCCGCCAGCGCGCCCGCGGCCGTACCCAGCGTGCCGAACAGGAAGCGGCGCCTCTCAGTCAGCCCGGCCGAGGACTGAGCCCCCTTCAGCGACAAGATCGTCAGCCATCGCAGCACCAACGCCGCGGCGAGTCCGGCGAGCAGCGAGGGGAGCAGCCAACTCGTTTCCGCAGTCGGCCGCGTGACCGCGACGATCGCACCGACCACGCCGACCACCGCGGTCAGGATGCCCGCAAGCGTCAACCGCGCGCGGGCAAGTACGCCGTCGACGGCCGCTGCCAACGCCAGCGTCGTATAGACGCCGATCAGCAGCACAGTCTTGTCGTTGCTGCCGAAGGTGCGAATCGCGTACTGCTCCAGCCATGTGGGCGTGATGCTGATCGCCCAGTTCCCGGCTGCCGTCACCGGCGCAGACGCTTCCCCCGTAGCCACCGCAATGAGTTCACCCACAGCAAGCCCTGCGCCGCCGGCCACCAGGCCGACCAGTACCCCACGCGCGATCCGCCCGCTGCGAGAGGTCCAGCGGCTCTTGGCTGAGGTGGCTCCCGCCTCTTGCTGCGCTTCCCCTTCTTCCGGATCCGGCGCGGACCTGTCGGCCGCCCCGTCTTCCACACCGCCGGGCCTCTGCTCGCTCATGCGTTCTCCGTCAAGGTCGTGACCCGGCCCCGGAGTACCGGGCCGGCCGATGTGGGGACGGCGAGGCCGACAGCTGCGATGGCACTGATCGCGATGTTCGTGCGCAGACCACGGATCGGCCCGGCGGCACCGGACGAGCGGGCGTCCATGACGGCCGCGGCGACGTCGAACAGGGGGTAAATGACGAGCAGGGCGATGCCAAGAGCCCCGAGGTGGGACTTGTCGGCGAACAGCAGGGCCGCCCAAGCGATGGCGAATGCGAACCGCACGAGGTACAGCCGGCGCAGAGGCGGCGCATGTCTGTTGACGGCCGCTGATGGGGCGGCGGCAGGCGGGTCAACGGTGGTCACGATGATCCTTCCGTGCTGTGACGACAGGGAAAAGGGGATTCAGCGGGTGATGCGCGCATCGGCTTCCCTGGCGTATGGGCACGTGCGGAGAGCCGATGAGCATCATGCTGAGACTGAACGTTCTATCTTGATCCAGCATCACGACTCCGCCCACACCTGTCAAGACAGATCGTTCTCTCTTGCGTCAACTCGTCAGGACACCTGGACCTCGTAGAAGCAGAGATGGTCCTTGATCTCGGCCACCTCGGGCTTGGGGTCGAGGTACGCCCAGGCCAGGTCCGCCGCGTCCGGCAGCGACCAGTACGAGGCCTCGCCCTTGAAGGGACAGTTCGTGCGGGTCCCTGACGGGGTCAGGAGATCGAGGCGTACGTCCTGGAACGGTATGTAGTACGCGACGGGACAGCCCGTCTCGCGCAGCACCAACGCTCGGTCGCTCTCCGCGAGCACCTGCCCGCCCCTCACCGCACGCACTGGTCGGTCGCTCGGCTCGACGGTGATGCGGCGCCCCTCGCGCCTGGGAAGTCCTTCGGTCACGGTCGTTCTCCTCAGTGGTCATTCCTGATGTGGGCAGCGCAATCGGAAGCCGCGCACCTTCCGCACCTGCGGAAGAACGCGATCGCTTCCCCGAACGCCTGCGATCCCTCCCGGTCGACACCGCACAGGAACCGGCAACTCACGACTCGCGGTCACGGCTGCCCGGCCCCGCGGGCGTCACCAGCGCACGGGCAGGCTTCGCACTCCGCGCATCAGCACGCCCGGGAGCCACTCCTGCGGCGGTCCGTCGAGGGCGAGGTTCGGGGCACGCTCCACAAGGGACCGGAGTGCGATGCGAGCTTCCAGGCGGGCCAGGGGCGCGCCGAGGCAATGGTGGATGCCGTGGCCGAAGGCGACATGACCGCGGGTGTCCCGCCGGATATCGAATCGGTCGGGGTCGGCGAAGCGGTCCGCGTCGCGGTCAGCGGCCGCCAGTCCGACCAGTACCCACTCGCCCTGCGCGATCGGAACTCCGGCGATCTCCAGGGGCTCGGCGGCGTACCGGTACGTAGCGGTCTCCACCGGCCCTTCGTACCTGAGGGCCTCCTCGACGGTGCCGTGCAGGAGGGTCATATCGGCGCGCAGAGCGGCCAGTTGTTCGGGGTGGGTGAGCAAGGCGTGGACGGCGTTGGTGATGAGATTGACTGTCGTCTCGTGTCCGGCGACCAACAGGACGAAGGCCATGCCGCGCAGTTCGTCCGGCGAGAGCCGGTCGCCGTCCTCCGCCGTGGTGCGGATCAGCTCGCTCAGCAGATCGCTGCCGGGCCCGGCACCTTGCTTGTCCTCGATGAGACCGTCCAGGTAATCGGCGAGGCGCGCAAAGGCGTTGTGCATGATCTCGGGGTCGGCCGGCACCACCACGTCATTGGAAATCTTGCGGAACTCGGTGCGGTCCAGCTCAGGGACGCCCAACAGCTCGCAAATCACAGTGATCGGCAGCGGGTAGGCGAAGGACTCGATGAGGTCGGCGCGGTCCTGCGCAAGCATCACGTCCAGGAGGTCGTCGGTGATCTGCTGGATCCGCGGCCGCAGTTCCTCGACGCGGCGCGCCGTGAACGCCCGCGCGATCAGGCTGCGCAGCCGGGTGTGCTGCGGCGGGTCCGCCACGAGCAGATGCTTGCCGATCAACTCCTCGTCCAGGGGGATGAACCCGATTTTGCTCTCGTCCTTGGCGAGTCGTGGATCGGCGAGCGCGGCGCGCGCCTGCTCATGTCCCACGATCAGCCAAACCTCCTGGCGAGGGCCCGGTCCCGGCAGCCGCACCCGGTGCACCGGGCCACGTGCGCGTAATTGCGCGTACACCGGATGCGGGTCCTTTCGGAACCCCTCACCGAACTCTTCCAGGTCAACGATGTTCGTCACGTAATGCCTTTCTCACGTAGAGGTCGGGCTACCGGGCTCGAACATCGACACATGCTGCGGGCCGACGGCCATGACTTCTCCAACGACGTGCCAGGTGCGATCAGTTGCCTCTCGGCGCGCAGGTGAAGACCTCCGCGGTCCGGGCCGCCGCCACGCCCAGGCATCCTGTCGTCAGGTCTGCCTGCCGAGGGCATAGGGCGGACTGCATTCGTTCAGCCAGACTGGTCGTTCTGCCGAGGGGAACGCTAACGAACGCTTCCCCTGTTGTAAAGACAGAACGTTCTACCACGCCGTCCTGTCGGCCTTTCCACCGCACTGACGGCGGCTTCCGTCGAGGCCTAGCCGATGAGTTCGTACGAGCGCAGACGATCCCGCGGTGCGTACACGGGTATGAACAGCACCAGTTCCGCAGCTCCCGTTGCCTCGACGAGAGGCGCGAGGCGCCGAGCGACGCGGCCAGAGAGCACGCCCCGAACCTCCCCCAGAACGCGTACGGCACCCTTCTGCGCACCACCATCGCACCGGTGGCCGAGGCCGTCGCAGCTCGCCGGCGGATTTCTGGCCGGACGCGCCAATGAGCGCCCGCGCCTCCTTACGGGGAAGCGGGCGGCGGCTGGGGCAGCGGGTGGGCTCCCGCGGGGCGCAGGCCGTCGAAGATCTCTACACCCTGGCCTCGCTCAACCGCCACCGGGTGCTGCTGGCGGCCGGGGTGCTGGTGCTGGCCGCCTGCGACCTCACCCACTGGACGTGGCCGGCGCCGGAGTTCGCCGACCTGACCGACTCCTCCGACCTGGTCACCGTCACCTACAGCCTGGCCACCGCCACCGCGCCGCAGTTCCTCCAGTGTCTGCACGCTCAACTGCCGGATGGTGGTGGCGGCTTCGCGTGCCGCGTCGTCCCGGGTGGCGACCTGGAGCGCTCCGGCGCGGACCGCGATGAGGCTCACCTGGTGCGAGACCACGTCGTGCATCTCCCGGGCGAGCTGGGCGCGTTCCGCCGCCAGCACGCTCTGCGCCAGCAGTTCGCGCTCGTGCTCGCGGGCCCGGGAGATCTCGGTCAGCCGCAGCGACAGTTCGCGGCGGGCCTGGACGAGCTGGCCGAGGAACACCGGCGCGGTGGCGGTGGCCAGGCTGTAGGTGACGGTGACCAGGTCGGAGGAGTCGGTCAGGTCGGCGAACTCCGGCGCCGGCCACGTCCAGTGGGTGAGGTCGCAGGCGGCCAGCACCAGCACCCCGGCCGCCAGCAGCACCCGGTGGCGGTTGAGCGAGGCCAGGGTGTAGAGCGCGGCCAGCGGGGCGAAGAGCGCGTCGCTGACCAGGGCGGCGGGCAGGGTCAGCACGAAGACCGGCAGCGGCGCGTGGCGGCGCAGGGCCAGTGCGGCGGTGGCCAGCAGGGCGGCGCCCCTGCGCAGCGGCTCCCCCGACTCCTCGTGCACGAGGACGTCCAGCAGGGACACGGCGATGAGCAGGACGTCCAGTACGGGAGCGGGGACCCGGCCGCCCCTCACCGGTCCTCCCGGGGCTCCGGCGCCTTGAGCAGACCGGCGCGTTCGGCCAGCAGGGCCGCCTGGACGCGGCTGACGACCCGCAGCTTGGACAGGACGGCGCTGACGTGGTCCTTGACCGTGCCGGTGCTCAGGTGCAGCCGCGCCCCGATGGCGGTGTTGGACAGTCCTTCGGCGATCAGGACCAGCACCGCGCGTTCGCGCTCGCTCAGCACCTGGACGCGCCGCATCGCAGCATGCCGGGGGCCGTTGTCGAGGTAGCCGTGCACGACGGTGCGGGTCACGGAGGAGGACAGCACGACGCCACCTGCGGCCAGATTGCGCACCAGCACCGGCAGTTGCACCGGATCGGTGTCCTTGAGCAGGAAACCGGCCGCTCCCGAGCGCAGGGCGGCGGCCACGTACTCGTCCATGTCGAAGGTGGTGAGCATGGCCACCACCGGCCGGTCGGGCAGCCGGCGCAGCTGGGCCAGCACGGTCAGCCCGTCCACGTCCGGCATCCGGATGTCCAGCAGCACCACGTCCGGGCGCAGTTCCCGGGCGGCCCGGACCGCCCGGCCGCCGGCGACCGCGGCCACCACCTCGATGTCGTCCGCCGCGGACAGGATGTGCTCGAAGCCGGTGCGGACCAACGCCTCGTCGTCGACCACCAGTACGCGGATCATGTGCGCCCCCTCGCATCGATGTGGGCCGCCGGGCGATTCCTACCACGCACGGGGCCACGCGGGGGTTCCCCCTCCCCTTTCCCACCGGACGGCGGCACGCATCCAGCCGGTCGGCGGGCGAGGAGCGGCCAGGTGCCGGATGGGCCCGGGCGCGGGACGGCGCCAGCCTGGAATCCATGACACACGACGCGTCCTCGGTGCCCGCGCCGCCCCGGCCGGCTCCGCACCCCACGCCGCGATTCACGCCACGACCGACTCCGCGGCCCGGCCGTCTCGTCGGCATCGACCTCGCCCGCGGCCTGGCGGTCCTCGGCATGTACGCCGCCCACGTGGGGCCAGAGCCGGCGATCGGCGGACCGCTGGGCTTCCTCGCCGAACTGCCCCGCGGCCGCTCCTCCGCGCTCTTCGCGCTGCTCGCCGGGTTCTCCCTCGTCCTGATCACCGGCCGTCCGCGGCCGCACACCGGCCGGGCCGGGCGGCAGGCGGCGGGCCGCGTCGTCGTACGGGCACTCGTCCTGATCGCCGCGGGCTACGCGCTGACCGCCCTGGACACCGACGTCGACGTCATCCTCTCCTTCTACGGCCTGCTCTTCCTGCTCCTGCTGCCCCTGCACCGGCTGCGGGCCCGCACCCTGGCCCTGCTGGCGGCCGCGAGCGCCCTGCTCATGCCCCAACTGCTGTACCTGGTCCGGCGGGCCGCGTACGACGGCGACTGGGCCGACGCGTTCGTCGGCGCCGACCCCCTCGCGCGCCTGACCGGCACCGACGGGCTGTTCGAGCTGCTGTTCACCGGCGAGTACCCGGTGGTGACCTGGATGCCGTTCGTGCTCGCCGGGATGGCGCTCGCCCGGCTCGACCTCGGCAGCGGCCGGATCCGCCTCCGCCTGGCGTGGACGGGCGCGGCGCTGGCGGTGCTCGGGTACGGCGGCTCCTGGCTGGCTCTGCACACCGTCCCGCATGCCCGCGCCGCCGTCGCCGCGGCCACCGACGGCGACGCGGGGGCCTCCGCCTGGTGGTCCGACACCGTCGGCGGGCTCGACGACGGCGCCCCCGCCGCCTGGCTGCTGGTGGGCGCGCCCCACAGCCAGTCCACGTTCTCCGTCCTGGGTAACACCGGGGTCGCCCTGCTCGTGGTGGCCGCCTGCGTGACGGTTGCCGCCCGGATGCCGCGCCTGACACGGCTGGCCGGCCCGGTCGCCGCGGTGGGCGCGGTCGCGRTGTCCGCCTACGTCGTGCACATCCTCGTCATCGCCCGGTTCGGCATGGCGGAGGAGACCGGACCCGCCCTGCTCGCGCTGGGCGCGCTGAGCGCGGCCGCCCTGCTCGCGGCGACGCTCTGGACGCGGTACTTCCGCCGCGGCCCGCTGGAGTACCTGCTGCACCGCGCCACGCTCGTCACCCGCCGCATCAGGTGACACCGGTGCGGCGGGGACCTGCATACGCCGTGGGCCACGTCCACCCGTTGGCTAGGGTGGGCAGGGTGGCAGCAGAGACTGAGTCCCGGCCGGTGCCCGCCGCACTGCCCCCGCCGTTACGCGCGTGGTTCGGGGTGCTCGCGGCCCTCGCCGCGGTCGCGGTCGCCGTGCTCGCGGCGGTGTACGCCGGTCACGGCGAGGCCGGCCGGGCGGACCGGTGGGTCATGGACCCGACCGCCGACAGCGTGCGGCCGCCCTGGCGGGGCGTCGCGCTCGCCGTCGACTTCCTCGGGGAGCCCGTTGGGGCCGCCGTCCTGGTCCTGGCCGCCGTGACGGGCTGCCTGCTGCTGCGGCGTCCTCGTGCGGCGGTGTCCGCCGTGGCCGGGACCGGCGTCGCCGTGGTGGTGGCCACGCTGCTCAAGTCCCTGGTGGGACGCACCATCCACGGGCCCGGCAACCTGTCCTACCCGAGCGGGCACACCGCCTTCCTCACCGCGCTCGCCCTCGCCCTCGCCCTGGCCCTCCTCCCGGCCGGGCGGCCCGGCCCCGGCGGGGCGGCCGGCGCCTCACTCGCCTTGGCCGCCGCGCTGGTTGCGGGCGCCGCCATGGGCTGGGCGCAGGTCGCCCTGGGCGCGCACTACCCGACCGACGTCCTCGGCGGCTGGTGCACCGCGCTGGCGGTGGTGCCGGTGACCGCGTGGCTGGTCGACCGGATCGCCGACCGGATCGCCGAACGGCGCGGGCACCGGCAGCAGGGGTACCAGTAGGGCTGACGTCGCGTCAGGACCGGCTGCGGAACACCGGTTTCACCGCCCGGCCGCCCGTCCACGGCGTGGGGTCGCCCGCGTCCAGTGCCTTGCGGTACACCGCGCACGCCTGGGTCACCACGTCGACGGTGTGGTCGATGTCGGCGTCGTCGAGCGCGCTGCTCACCACGAACGACGGCGCCAGCACCCCGCCCGCGAGGAGCCGGCGCAGGAACAGCGTGCGGTACTCCTGCGACGGCTGCCCGTTCTGGTCGAGGGTGGCGAAGACCAGGTTGCTGGCCCGGCCCCGGACGACGACGTGGTCACCGACGCCCATGCCGGCCGCGGCGTCGCGCACCCCGGCGGCCAGCCGCTCGCCGAGGGCGTGCAGCCGCGCCGTGATGCCCTCCTCGGCGTAGGTGGCCTGTACGGCCATGGCCGCCGCCAGGGAGTGCGTCTCCGCGCCGTGCGTGGTGGAGAGCAGGAACACCCGCTCGCCGGAGTGGCGCAACCCGCCCCGTTCCATCAGCTCGCGGCGCCCGGCCAGCGCGGAGACGGCGAACCCGTTGCCCAGCGCCTTGCCGAAGGTGGAGAGGTCGGGAACGACGCCGTACAGGCCCTGGGCGCCCGCCTCGGACCAGCGCAGGCCGGTGATCATCTCGTCGAAGACCAGGACGCAGCCGTGCCGGTCGGCCAGCTCGCGCAGTCCCGCCAGGTAGCCGGGCGGCGGCTCGGTGTGGGTGGCGGGTTCGAGGATCAGGCACGCGACCTCGTCCCGGTGCCGGGTGAGCAGATCCTCCGTGGCGGCCAGATCCCCGTAGGGGAAGCGGACGGTGAGGTCGGTGGTCGCCGCCGGGATGCCCGCGGACATCGGCGTGGTGCCGATGAACCAGTCGTCGGTGGAGAAGAACGGGTGGTCCGCGCAGACGGCCACCCGCGGGCGTCCGGTGGCGGCGCGGGCCAGGCGTACCGCCGCGGTGGTGGCGTCGGAGCCGTTCTTCGCGAACTTGACCATCTCCGCCGTCGGCACGGTGGCCAGGAAGCGCTCCGCCGCCTCGACCTCGACGACGGAGGGCCGCACGAAGTTGCTGCCGCGGTCGAGTTCGCGCCGTACGGCCTCGGTCACGCGCGGGTGGGCGTGGCCGAGACTGACCGACCGCAGGCCGGAGCCGTACTCGACGTAGCGGTTGCCGTCGACGTCCCACACGTGGGCGCCGCGGCCGTGGCTGATGACCGGGGCCAGGTCCTCGGGGTACTGGTCGTCGCCCTTGGCGTAGGTGTGCGCGCCCCCGGGGACCAGGGCGTGCAGCCGTTCGTTGGCCGCCCGCGAACGGGGCAGGGCGAACTCCGTTGCTTCTGCGCTCTGTTCGGTGTCCATGACGGCCTCAGCCCTCCCTCTGCTTCAGGGCCACGGCCAGGCTCGGCGCCTCCCGGTCCCGCGGGGACATGGAGGTGACCGGCAGCGGCCACGCGATGGCGAGCTCCGGGTCGTCGAAGGCGATCGTCACGTCCTCGGCCGGATCGTGCGGGCGGTCGATGCGGTAGGAGGTGTCGGCGGTCGCGGTCAGCGCCTGGAAGCCGTGGGCGCATCCCGCCGGGATGTAGAGGGTCGCCTGCGTCTCGTCGGACAGCTCGAAGGTGGCCACATTGCGGTACGTCGGCGAGTCCGGCCGCAGGTCCACGACGACGTCGAAGACCTTCCCGTACGAGCAGCGCACCAGCTTGGCCTCGCCGGCGCCGGAGCGCAGGTGCAGGCCGCGCAGCACCCCCCGGGCCGAGCGGGAGACGCTGTCCTGGACGAAGGCGTGCGGGTCGAGGCCCACCGAGCGGACCACGTCGGCGTCGAAGGTGCGGCTGAAGAAGCCGCGTTCGTCGGCGTACGGCGTCGGCTCGAACAGGTAGGCGCCGGCGATCGCCGGGACTTCGGTCGCTCTCATGGGGCCTTCCGTACGGCGTGAGTGTGGGCGTGGGTGTGGGCGTCGGTCCGGTCGGTCTTCGGGAACAGGGCCGCGGTCAACTGCGCGAACTGGTCGTCGAGTTGGCGGGTGACGTCGGCGTTGCGCTCGGCCAGGGTCAGCCGCAGCTCCGCCGACCGCTTCTCCAGGTCGCGGAACTGTTCGAGCAGCCGGCCGGCGTCGACCTCGCGGGCCGGGTGGCAGTACGCGCCGAGCCCCATCCGGGCCATCAGCGCGTCGCTCTTGGCGGCGTAGCTGAGGGCGAGGGTCGGGGTGCCGGCCTTCAGCGCGCAGACCAGGTTGTGGTAGCGGGTGGCCACCACGGCGCTCGCGGCCGCCGTCTCCTCCATCAGGCCGGCCAGGGAGTCCGCCCCGGCGGCGGTGACCAGCGGCGAGTCCACCGCGTCGAGGATCGCGGCGACCACCGTGGCGTCGCACGCGTCGCCGGTGAGCAGCCGGACCGGTCTGCCGTCCTCGACCAGCGCGCGGACGAACCGGGTCGTCCCGTCGAGGTAGCGCCGGTGGATCTCCCCGGCGCGGGCGCGGTCGTCGTTACTGCCGTGGAAGTCCATGACGCCGACGCAGACCGGGCCCGGCGACCCCTGCGGCCCGCTCGCCCCGGGTGCCGGCAGGGCGAACGCCAGGTCCGGGTGGACCCTGTCGTGCGCGGTGTCCACGCCCATCTCCCGCAGCGCGTCGCGGGACCGGTCGTCCCGGTACGAGCGGTACGCGGCCAGCCGGGCCGCCCGGCGCACCAGGGCCCGGGTGGCCCGGTCCCGGATCGGGGCGGCGCCGACGCCGACCAGCGCGACCCGGGTGCCGAGCAGCCGGCCGCTCGCGCAGAGCAGGAACAGGGAGTACGGGAAGCCCCACGGCCGCAGCGGCAGCGTGGCCTCCAGGACGCCCATGCCGGGCACGATCACCACGTCGTGCCGGCGCACCCAGGCGGCGGTGCGGAAGACGTCGACGAGCTTGCCCAGGGCCTTGCCCGCGACCGCGCCGGCCCGGGAGGCGGTGCGGTACTCGCCGCGGTACCAGTGCAGCCGCGTCGCGGGGATCCCGTAGCGGGCCGTGACGACCTCGGGGCCGCCGCACAGCGCGTCCACCGCCGCGTCCGGGTGCGCGGTGCGCAGATATCCGAGCACCGCCTCCAGGGAGCCGTCGTTGCCGAGGTTGCCGGAGCCGAGCAGGCCGAACACCCCGACCCGTACCGGAGCCGTGCCCGCCGCGCCCGCCGTGTCCGCGGACGTCATGCCCGCCTCCCCTCCCGGCCGGCCACCAGGGCGTCGACGGAGACGGTGAGCCGGGCCGGGTCGACCGGGGCGCGGTCCTCGACCCGCTCGCCGGCGCCCGGCCGGGCCCGGCTGGTCGCCCACGCGGCGAGGTGGCGGTAGCAGGCGCGCCGGTCGGCCGCGGACAGCGGCGCCCGCCGGACCGCCGAGACGAAGCCCCAGACGTACTCGGCCAGCAGCCGGGGCGTCGGGTGCAGCGGGCCCGCCCGGCGCGGGTCCAGGTTGACGCACCGGGAGCGCTTGGAGGGGTTGGCCCGCTCGGCACGGGTGGGGTGGTCGCGGCGGAAGTACAGCAGCTCCGGGACCTGGTGGAAGGGGCCGTGCAGGGTGATCTCGGCGACGAAGGTGCGGTCCGCGTGGTGGTAGCTGTCGTGCGGCTTCACCCGGCGCAGCATGTCGGCCCGCATCACGCCGTAGAAGTCGTCGCCGCCGGGCTCGAACAGCAGGCTGCGGAAGCGCTCCGGCGCGTGCGGCGAGTCGGTGGCGAGCGCGTACTCGTAGGGGACCTTGACTTGGCCGGCCTCGTCGATGACCGCCTGGCCGCTGTGCGCGAGGACCACGTCAGGGCGATCGTCCAGCGCCTCCACGCAAGCCCGCAGCAGGTCCCGGGCGTAGAGGTCGTCGTGGGAGGCCCACTTGAACAGTTCGCCACGGCACTCGGTGAACACGTAGTTGTGGTTCGGCGCGGCGCCGATGTTGCGGGGCAGCCGGATGTAGCGGATGCGCGGGTCCTTGGCCGCGTACGTGCGGCAGATCTCCTGGGTCCCGTCGGTCGAGGCGTTGTCGGAGACGACCAGTTCGAAGTCCTCGTAGGTCTGGCCGAGCAGGGCGTCGAACGCCTCGGCGAGGTATTCCTCGCCGTTGTGGACGGGCAGGCCGATGCTCAGCCTGGGGTGGGCGGTCATGGGGTCCTCACTTCGGGGATGGGGATGCGATGGCGCTCGTGGAGGGCGGCGCGCAGCTGCAGCCACCACACGGCCGAGCCGCAGAGGGTCGCGGCGGCGACGCCCCAGGCCGAGCCGACCGTGCCGCCCAGGGCGGCTCCGCCGAGCCCGCCGGTGACGTAGCAGGCGGAGGCGAAGAGCTGGCAGCGCAGGCTGCGCCGGGCCGCGGCGAGCGCGCGCAGCCCGGCCGCGGCGCCGCTGCCGAGTCCGGCGCCCGCGACGCCCAGCGTGGCCGGCACGATGAGCTGTGCGGCGGAGTCCCAGACGCCGCCGAGCACGAACTCGCCGGCCCGGTCCGGCATCAGCAGCAGGGCCGCGCCCCAGAGCAGGGCGGCGGCGGCCTGTCCGCCGCCGAGCAGGAGGCAGAACCTGCCCAGCCGGTGCGGGGCCCGCCGCAGGACGCGGGCCGCCTCCGCGACGGTGACCAGCGAAAGGCCCATGAGCAGGGCGAGGAACGGGCCGAGCAGGAGTTCCGCGCCGCGCACGGCGCCCACCGCGCCGACGCCGGCGATCACGCCGAGCCCGTACGCCCGCAGCTGGCTCGCGCCGCTGAGGCTGACGTTCTCGACGAGGTACCGGTAGCCGAGGTCGCGCTGCTCGCGCAGCCAGCCGCGGGCCCGCGTCATGCGCGGCCGGATGCCGGACTGCGCGCAGCCGTACACGGCGGCCACCGCCGCGGAGGCGCCCCAGGCGAGCACGAAGGCGCCCACGGTGTCCGCGCGGGCCGCCACCAGCATGGCCGGGACGAGCGCGATCCCCCACACGAGGTCGTTGAGGAAGGCCTTGCGTCCGGCGCCGGCGGCGAAGAACGCGAACCGCCAGGCGTCCTGGAGCAGCAGCGCCGGCAGGACGACGCCGAGGCAGACGAACGCGGGGCCCACCCGGCCGCCGAGGCCGAGCCCGACCAGCAGGCACAGCGTGCCGAGGACCGTACCGACGCCGAGCGCGGCGCCCGACGCCCGGGCCGTCGCGGCGCGCCAGGACGCGTCCGGCACGCCGCTGAAGCGCACCACGAGCGGGTCGGTGGCCAGCCCGCGGGCGACGTTGAGCACCACGCCGTAGGTCAGCCAGGCCAGGCTGAACACGCCGAACGCGGACAGCCCCAGCGAGCGCGCCACGTAGATGCCCACCGCGAAGTTGGTCATGCTGGAGGCCGCCTGGTCGGCCAGTCCCCAGGACAGCCGGCCGACGAGGCCCCGCCCGGCGCCCGGCGGGGCCGTCTTCTTCTCCCTCCCGGTGGCCATCGGCGTCATGCCTTGATCAGCCCGGCGCCGTGCAGGGCGTCGGCCGCGCCGGCGACGGCGTCGAACGGCAGCCCGGAGCGCTCGGCGACGTCCAGCAGACTGTGCCCGCCGTCGGAGAGGCTGAGCACCCAGAGCATGGCCAACTGGGCCTGCTTGGTGTCACTGCGCCCGCCGAGCGCGTCGTACAGCCCCCGCCGTCCCAGCTGCGGTTCGCCGTAGGGGCTGAGGTTGGTGTACGTCCGGTTGCGGTCCAGGACCGCGAACGCCTCGCGGCAGACGGCGAGGGTGTCGGCCATCGCCTCCGGGGAGACGAAGTCCGGGTCGTCCGCCGACGTGTGGTACTCGGGGTACCCGGCGTACGGGGTCCGGCTGAGCGAGCCCACGCCGAGGTCGAAGCCGGGCGAGCAGTACTGCCGCTCGTCGTAGCCGTACGGGGTGAACTCGTTGACGGTGTGCGGGCGTCCGGAGGCGGTGAGCACGTGCCGCAGCACCCGGTCGATCTCCGCGTCGCCGCGCCTGCTCCGCTTGTACGTCAGATCCCCGCTGTCGCCCGCGCAGGCCAGGACGAGGCCGTGCTTCACCCGGTCGATCCGCTCCGCGTTGCGGGCGAGCCAGGTGATCGCGCCGATGGTGCCGGGCGCGAAGATGAACCGGTAGGTGTAGTAGGGGGTCGTCCGCGCCAGCGCCCTGGCCAGGTACGTGGCCACCGCGACGCCGGCCAGGTTGTCGTTGGCCAGCGACGGGTGGCAGACGTGGCAGGAGACGATCACCTCGTCGGGGACCTGCCCGGGGATCACGTGCTCGGCGTAGGTGAGGTGGCCGTCGGCCAGGGTGGAGTCGATGCGCACCTCGTACTCGCCGTCGGGCAGCGCGTCCAGGGTCTCCTGGGCCAGGCAGAACCCCCAGTCCGGCTTGTAGTAGCTGGTGCGGTACGGCACCAGGGACGGCTGCTCCGGCAGGGTGTGCAGGTGCGCGCGCAGCTCGGAGAGCGGCATGGTCCGCGACACCGGCAGGCTGTAGCCGAGCACGTGCAGGCTGGACGCGCGGAAGTCGACGACCCGGTCGCCCGCGGCGTCGGCGACGTACGCGTCCCGGATGTTCCACTCCTGCGGCACCGTCCAGTCGAGGACCTGCGTCCCGGTCGGCACCTCGTGGACCCGCAAGGGGATGTATTCGCCGACGATGTCCAGGGTGGCGCGCACCCCGTCGCCGGTGATGCTGCGGCACAGCGGGTACAGCCGCTCCACCAGCGCGTGCATCTCCTCGCCGGCGTCGCCGCCGCCGTCCTGCGCCCGCCCGGTCGTCCGTGTGGTCGTCCTTGTGGTCACCGGCGCCACCGCAGGGTGTCGTCGACGGCCCCGGCCTCGGACGCGGACCGCAGCACGGCGAGCCGGGTGAAGCGGCGCTCGAAGTCCTCCTTGGTGAGCCCGTGTTCGCGGTAGGCGTCGGCGAGTTCGAGCGCGCCCCGCTTCACCGTCCACTCGCAGTCGAAGCCGGGGACCGCGGCGCGGAACCGGGAGAAGTCCACCCGGTAGGAGCGCGGGTCGGCGCCGTTCTCGCCGGTGATCCGCACCTTCGCGCCGGACACCGCCTCGGCGACCTGCTCCGCTATCTCGGCGACCGTGACGTTGTTGGTCTCGCTGCCGATGTTGAACGCCCGGTCGTGGACCGCCTCCCGGGGCGCCTCCAGGGCGGCCGTGAAGGCCCGGGCGATGTCGGCGGCGTGCACCAGCGGGCGCCAGGGCGTGCCGTCGGAGAGCACGAGCACCTCGCCCGACAGCAGTGCGTGACCGACCAGGTTGTTCAGCACGATGTCGGCGCGCAGCCGGGGCGAGTACCCGAAGGCGGTGGCGTTGCGCATGTACACCGGGCTGAAGTCGGCGTCGGCGAGGGCGTGCAGGTCGTCCTCGACCCGCACCTTGGACTCCGCGTACGGCGTCACCGGGCGCAGCGGGGCGTCCTCGGCCACCAGTTCGTCGCCGCCCGCGGCGCCGTAGACCGAGCAGGTGGACGCGTACAGGAAGCGCCGCACGCCGGCCTCGCGGGCGAGGCGGGCCAGCCGTACGGAGGCGTGGTGGTTGATGTCGTAGGTGAGTTCCGGCGCCAGTGAACCCAGCGGGTCGTTGGACAGCGCGGCCAGGTGGATCACGGCGTCCACCCCGGCCACGTGCTCGGCCGTGACGTCCCGCAGGTCCACCCGGTGTCCCGGCGGGTCCGCGGGCACCGGGCCGAGGACGCAGTCGGCGAACAGGCCGGCGTCGAGACCGACGACCTCGTGTCCGGCGGCCGCGAGGACCGGGGCCATCACGGTGCCCAGATAACCCTGGTGCCCGGTCAGCAGTACGCGCACAGTTCATTCCCCTAGGTCGGAGGTAACCGGTTCGGAAGTGCCCGGCCCGGAAGTGCCCGGCCCGGAAGCGGCCGGTGCGGAGGTGGCAGGTCCGGAGGTGCCCAGGCCGAGCGTGAGCTTGGTGACGGCGAACGCCTCGGCGTAGCGCGCGTGGCATTCGATCCCGCGGATCCGGGCGAGCCCGAGGAAGGCCTCCCGGTCGTACCAGGGCCGGTGCCGCTGCGAGGCGTAGTGCTGCTGCAGCAGGTCGGCCTTGCGTTCGGCGATCCCCGGCGGCAGCGGCTGGTACGCCGCCATCCGGCCGAGGTCGCCGTCCCACTTGACGATCTCGTAGCCGAGGACGAGGTGGTCGCGGAACGCGGTGGACATCAGCTGCGCCAGGCCGCGGTGGTCCTGGTGCGCGTCGTCGGTGCGCGGGGCGAGGACCAGGTCGGGCTCGGTGCGCCCGCGCAGTTCCTCGACCGCGCCCTTGGCCTCCTCCCACTGCGCGGGCAGCCGGCCGTCCGTCAGTTTGAGCACGGTCAGGCGCAGGTCCGCGCCCGGGCAGAAGGCGGCGAGCGCGGCCTGCTCCTCCTGCTCGCGCTCGCTGCCGCCGCCGGTGAGGACGAGGGCGTCGACGCGGATGCCGGGCCGGGCCAGGCACAGCGACAGCAGGGTGCCGCCGGCGCCGATGGCGATGTCGTCGCAGTGCGCGCCCACCGCGACGATCCGGTCCAGGGGCCCGGCGCCGAGCCGGATCACGCGGTCACCGCTCTGGTGTCCGCCCGCACGCCGTCCTGCTCCCACACGGCCCACGGGCGCTCGCCCCGGGCGTAGGCCCCGTCGAGCGCGGCCTTCTCCTTGACGGTGTCGGTCGGCTTCCAGAAGCCGCGGTGCTGGTACGCCACCAGCCTTCCCTGCTTGGCCAGTTGACCGCATCCGTCGGCGACCAGGTCCCCGCCCTCCGGGATGTGGTCGAAGACCTCCTGGCGGAGCACGAAGTAGCCGCCGTTCTCCCACAGCGGCATGTCGCTCACCGCGGTGATGCCGCCCACCAGGCCGTCCTCGCCCAGGTCCACGCAGTGGAACGAGGACTGCGGCGGCACCACCATCATCGACGCGCCGGCGTCGCGCCGGGCGAACTGCTCGATCATCCGCGGCAGCGGGGCGTCGGTGAGCACGTCGGCGTAGTTGGCGAGGAACATCTCGTCGCCGTCCAGGTGGTGGCGCACCCGGCGCAGCCGCTCCCCGATCGGCGACTCGATGCCGGTCTGCGCGAAGGTGATCGTCCAGTCGGCGATGTCGGTGGACAGCAGCTCGGTGCGTCCGCCGCGCAGGACGAAGTCGTTGGACGTCGTCTCCTCGTAGTTGAGGAAGAAGTCCTTGATGTGGTGGGCCCCGTAGCCCAGGCACAGGATGAACTCGGTGTGCCCGAAGTGCGCGTAGTAGCGCATGACGTGCCAGATCAGCGGGCGCGGGCCGACCATCGCCATCGGCTTGGGCATGTCGTCGGAGGCCCCGCTGCGCATCCGCAGCCCGTAGCCGCCGCAGAACAGTATGACCTTCATGCTGCAACCTCTTTCACGACGTGGCCTCGACAATGCTGAGTTCGGGGATGGGGAAGACCAGCCGGCCGCCCCACTCGTGCACGAAGGAGAGCTGCTCGACGAGCTCGGTCCGCAGGTTCCAGGGCAGGACGAGCACGTAGTCCGGCCGGTCGGCGGCGATCCGCTCCGGCGCCAGGATCGGGATGCGGGTGCCCGGGGTGAACCTGCCGTGCTTGTAGGGGTTGCGGTCGACCGTGTACGGGAGCAGGTCGGGCCGGATCCCGCAGTGGTTGAGCAGGGTGTTGCCCTTGCCGGGGGCGCCGTAGCCGACGACCGTCTCGCCGCGCTCGGCCGCCCCGATGAGGAACTTCAGGAGGTCGCGGCGCACCTTGGCGACCCGGGCGGAGAACTCGGCGTACCCGGACAGCTCCTGCAGTCCGGCGGCCTTCTCGCGGGCCAGCACGTCGGCCACCCGCCGGGACGGCTCGCCGGCCGCCTCGGCCGGGCGGGCCCACAGCCGGATCGAGCCGCCGTGCGTGGGCAGCAGCTCCACGTCCACGAGGGTCAGTCCGCCGCTCGCCAGGGCCCGGATCGCGGAGGCGACCGTGTAGTACTGGAAATGCTCGTGGTAGATCGTGTCGTACTGGTTCTCCTCGATCAGGGTCAGCAGGTGCTGCACCTCGATGGAGACCCAGCCGTCGTCGGCGACCAGGGCGCGCAGCCCCTGGGTGAACCCGACCACGTCGGGGATGTGCGCGTACACGTTGTTGGCCACGACCAGGTCCGCCGGGCCGTGCTCGGCGCGGACGGCCGCGCCGGTGTCCGGGGACAGGAACGCGGTGAGGGTGGGTACCCCCGCGTCCCGCGCCGCGGCGCCGACGTTGACCGACGGCTCGACGCCGAGGCAGCGGATCCCGCGGTCCACCACGTGCTTCAGCAGGTACCCGTCGTTGCTCGCGACCTCGACGACGAACCCGTCGGGGCGCAGTCCGGTCCTGTGCACGGCGCCGGCCACGAAGGTGCGCGCGTGCTCGACCCAGGAGGTCGAGAAGGACGAGAAGTACGCGTACTCGCTGAAGGTCTCCTCCGGAGTGATCAGCGGAGGGATCTGGGCGAGCCAGCAGTCGGTGCAGACCCGTAGGTGCAGCGGGTACGCCGGCTCCGGCTGGTCGAGCTGATCGGCCGCGAGAAAGCTCTCGCACGGCGGGGTCGCCCCCAGGTCGACGACGCTCTCCAGCGCCGCCGAGCCGCAGAGTCGGCATGCTGTCATCTGCTTCCCCCATCCCTGCTCGCGCGGGCCCCCCGCCGCGAGCCACTGCTTGCGTCCTGTGCCGCCGGCGGGCGGTCCCCGTCGGCGGCCCGTCCCGCGATCGCGGTGCGGTACTCCTCCAGCAGGCGCTCCAGCCCGACCTGCGGGCTGAACCGCTGTTCGTAGCGGCGCCGGGCCGCCTGTCCCATCTCCCGGTTGCGGGCCGGATCAGCGGTGATCCGGCGCAGGCAGGCCGCGAGCGAGGCGGCCTCCCCCGGCCGGTGCAGCAGCCCGGTCCCCCCGTCGTCGACGAGTTCGGTGAAGGCGCCGTGCCCGGCGGCGACGGCCGGGACCCCGGCTGCCATCGCCTCCACGACCACCAGGCCGAACGCCTCCAGCCAGGTCGAGGGCGCCACCACGGCGACCGACCGCGCGAGCGCCTCCCGGCACTGCGCCGGGTCCAGCAGGCCGGCGTACCGGACGTCGTCGCGGCCCGCGGCCCAGGCGGTCACCTCCCGCTCCAGCGGTCCGGTGCCGGCGATCACCAGCGGCACGCCCGCGCCGCCGCCCGCCGCGACCTCGTCCCACGCGGCCATGAGCAGCCGTACGCCCTTGGCCTCCGCGAGCCGGCCCAGGTAGAGCAGGTGCTCGCCGTCGCCCGGGCGGTGGACGTCCGGGTCGGGGACGAAGTTGTGCTTGACCGCCAGCCGGTCGGCGGGCATCCCGGCGGCCACCAGGACCTCGCGCTGGGCGGCGGAGATGCACAGGAACCGCTGCACGCCCGTCCACCAGCGCCGCCGGTTGACCGACAGGCTGACCGCCAGCGGCACGGTCGCCAGCCGGGAGTCGCGGTAGCAGCCGTGCCGGACGGCGGGCAGGGGCGTCGAGCCGACGCACTCGGTGCACGGCCGGGCGTCGCGCAGGAGCGTGCCGGGCGGGCAGACCTGGGTGTAGTTGTGCAGCGTGGCGACGGCGGGCACGCCGGCGTCGGCGCAGGCGGCGAGGACCGCGGGCGACAGCAGCGGGAAGACGTTGTGGACGTGCACCACGTCCGGCCGCTCGGCACGGAGCCGGGCGACGAGTTCCTTGCGGACCGACGGGTTCCACGGCACGAGGAGCGGGAGCGCGGCCTTGCCCGGCAGGGACCGGGCGGCGATGTCGTCGCTGCGCCGCTCGAACACCCCGACCCGGTGGCCGGCCGCGCGCAGCAGCTCCACTTCCTGGTCGACGACCCTGTTCTCCCCGCTCGGCTGCGCCGAGGAGTAGCGGTTGTGCACCACGAGGACGTGCATGCGTGAGGTCATCTCCTAGTCCCTGGCCCAGCGCGGGACATGTCGTTGCCGGCGGCGGGTCACGGACGTCGTCAGGGGGGTCGCGAGGGGCGTCCCCGGGGCTGCGGTGAGGGGGGTGGGCGCGGCCAGCAGCGAGGCCGCCACGGCCAGGTGCAGCAGGTACGGCGAGGCGTCGCCCAGGCCGGCCTCGGTGTACGACGCGATCGCGCAGTAGCTGATCAGGAAGATCGCGCAGGCCCGCGACAGCGACGGCGGCCGCAGCAGCGCGACGCCGCCCAGCACGGCGAAGACCGCCGCCACCAGGGTCACCCCGGCCCAGCCCTGTTCGTGGTAGACCGCCAGCCAGCTGTTGTCGATCGGCAGCCCGCCGAACGACTTGTCGCCCAGGCCCACGCCGAACAGCTCCTCGCCGGTGCTCCGGGGCGCCGCCAGCAGGGCGTCCCAGACCTTGGCCCGGCCGGTGAGGCTGGTGAGGTTCTCCTGGCTCTGCCCGCGCAGGAACCACGTCCGCAGCGCGGAGGCGAAGCCCACCGCGGCCACCACGGCGACAAGCACCGTCCAGGTGAAGAACCGGCGGGCGGCGGCGCTGGTCAGGACGAGCGAGCCGATCGCCAGCACCAGTCCGATGAGCAGGCCGAGCGTGGCCGTACGGGTGTGGGTCAGCGCGAGCAGGACGACCGAGGGCACGATGACGACCGCCGCACTGGTGCGGTCGGTGCGGCGGCCCAGGACGAGCAGCACGGTGAGCCCGATGATCACCGCGGCGTACTGGCCGATCTGCGGCGGGGTGAGCGGCCACAGCGCGCCGACCAGCCGTCCGCCGTAGAGCTCGGGCATGGCCGCGCCGGGTGAGACGAGCGCTCCCGCGGCGACCGAGCCGAGGACCGCGAAGTACATCCGGATGTGGTGCCGCACGAAGGTGGTGCCGCCGTCCCACCAGCGGGTGAGCAGCCACAGCGTGGCGACGAAGAGGGCCAGCCGGGCGCAGCGGAACAGTGCGCCGAGGCCCGACTCCAGTTGCATGCTGGAGATCAGGCTCGGCACCAGCAGCAGCGTGAGCAGCAGCACGTAGGCGCTGGGGCGGACGCGCAGCCGCAGGTTGAGCACGAGCGCCAGGGTGAACGCGGCGACCAGCGCGCCCATGGTGACCAGCTGGATGAGGGAGCGGGGCAGCGGGACGATGGTCTTCGCCCCGGCGGAGCCGAGGGTGTTGAGGACCAGCAGCCCCCAGACGACGCCGACGGTCCTCGGGGTGCCGGTGGACGGCGGCGGTCCGGCGCCGGGCCCGCCGTCCGCCGTGGCTGCCGTGGCCGCCGTGGCCGCCGGGTCCGGTGCGGCGGGCGGTCCGCCGGGTCGCAGTTCCTGGTCCATGTCAGCCACCGGCCCGCGGGTCGAGGGTGCTGCCGGCGTCCTGCTGGTAGGGCGCGCCCTGCCACTGCCCGAAGTCGAGGACCCGGCTGGGGTCGTGGGCGACGAACTGCCAGGGCCCGACGTAGACGTTGTCGTGCCAGCGGTTGTGCTGGTCGAGGGTGATCGCCCGGGCCACCTTCTCGCCCTTGTACGGCGACCAGTCCGGGTAGGTGCCGTAGTTGGCCAGCACGCCCATGCGGTCGCACCGCACCGTGCACCCGACGACGGACTTGTCCAGCAGGAAGCGGTTGTCGTGGATGTCCACCCGCTGGGTCCTCCACCGGCAGTCGGCGTAGAGCGGCGCGCGGGTGATCCCCGGCCGCACGCAGCGGTCGGTGTCGCGCGCCAGCAGGGTGCAGTCGCCGGAGGAGGTGTTGGCCGGGCTGTTGCAGAACCGGTCGGCGTTCTCCCACAGGGTGATGCCGGACCAGTTGTCCTCCAGCACGTTGCGGTAGATCTCGATCCTGTCGGTGCGGGCCGGGACGCGCGGTTCGCCGCCGGACTCGGAGAGGTAGAGGGTCGCGAAGGGGAAGGTGTCGCCGCGGTCGGCGTACCTGCGGCCCTCGACCCAGTTGTTGCGGCGGATCGTGTTCTTGCGGATGACCGCGTTGTAGCTGGTCTCGTACATCAGCGCGGCGCCGTCGTTGGCCTCGATCACGTTGTTCTCGATGCGGAAGTCGTTGTTGTTGGTGTCCGCCCACAGCCCGGCCCCGCGGTTGTCGTGGACCCAGTTGCCGCGGACGTCGGCGCCGTCGACGGCCCAGAACTTGATGCCGCCGGTGCAGCCGCAGCCCTCCCGCTTGCGCTCCCAGTCGCCGGTGTTGTTGCCGGTGATCTCGTTGCCCTCGACGACCAGGTCGCGCAGCCGGCCCGCGGACTTGTAGGCGTTCATGCCGTACTGGCCGTTGTCGCGCAGGCAGCTGGCGCGCACCTGCTGGCGGGCGCCGGCCATCAGGCCGGCGCCGGAGTTGCGCCGGATCGTCGCGTGCTCGATCACCCAGCCGTCGGCCGAGTCGTGGTTGACCACGCCCTCGTCGTGCGGCGCGACGAAGTTCTGCACGGTGAGGTGGCGGATGGTGACGTCGCGGGCGCCGCCGCCGAACGCGTACTGGTTGGTCCTGCGGCCGTCGAGCACCGCGCCCGGCGCGCCGAGGTAGCGGTTGCCCTTCTTCGGGACGACCTGGGCGTAGCGGTCCGGTGCGAGCCGGTGCGTGCCCGGCCGCAGCCAGAACGTGGTCCCCGGCAGGTTCTTCCTGGTCTTCGCGGCCAGGTCGCCGACGACCGCGGGATCGACCGTCACCGCGCCCTTCGGTGCTTTCGCCGGTCCGGGCGCGGGATGGGCGCACACCCGGGCCACGGCGGGGGCCGCGGACGTGGACGGCGGCGCGGTGGCCGGCTTCGCCGGGCCGCCGGGCGTGCCCACGCAGCCGGCCGCCAGCAGGGCGAGCGCCACCGACGGCAGCACCCGCTTCCGCCCTCTGATCCCCACGCGTCGTCCCTTCCTTCCTAGCCCTGTGCGCCGAACGTGAGTACGGTCGTGAACTCCCGCGTGCCGTCGCGGGCCGGGGGGCGCCCGCCACTCCAGCCGTCCGGGCAGGTCGAGCACCGCGGAACGGTCCCGGCCGTCCCGGGTCCAGGTGAGCCGGGCCCGGTTCCCGGTCAGGTCCGCGGTGACCGCAGGACCGAGGTGGAAGGCCAGGCGTACGGCCCGGCGCGGGCCGCCGCGCACCTCGTCGACCACGCGCAGCGTGCGGTCCGCGGCGGTCAGCTCCACCCGGCGGCGGTGCACGGAGTCGCCGTAACCGTCGTGCTCGGCGCACCAGGTGGCCGTCTCCCCCTGGGTGGCGTCCACGGCCAGGACGCGGCTGCGGGCCTGGCGGGTCCACAGGAACGGGCCGCCGGAGACGGACTGGTCGGCGCCGTCCAGCTGCAGGGTGTTGTGGCCGAGGGTGGAGCGGAAGTACTGCCGCCACTTCGGCTCGCCGTGGTAGCAGTACGTCCCCGGGTCGGCGAGCACGTCGACCCCGTCGTGCCGTACCTCCACGGACAGCGCGTCGGCGTGGGCGTGCGCGGCGATGGAGAGGAAGCCGTGCGGCCCGCCGTCGCAGCGGCACCAGATCTCCCCCGGGTCCGGATCCGCACCCGGGGCCGAGCCGCGGCCCGGGCCGCGCAGGACGGTGAGTCCCGCGTCGGCGAAGTGGGCCGGTCTGCTCGCCGGGCGGGTCACGGGCGGCGCCGTGCCCTCCTTCGCGTACGGCCGCAGGAGCGCGGCGAGCAGCGGGGTGCGCACATCGGTGCCGGTCACGGCCGGCCACCAGGCGAGCCGGCCGAACACGGCGTCCCCGGTGGCCAGCAGCGAGGCCCAGCGGTCGGTGCCGGCGCCGTCCACGACGAGGCCGTGCCCGTCGTCCGCGTCGCCCTGGCGCGGTGGCCGCAGCCGGTCGTCCACGACGGCCGCGAGCGCGTCGGTCATCCGCAGCAGCACCAGCCGGACGGAGTCGGGGACGGGCACGCCCGCGGCGTCCGCCTCGGCCACGGCGGCCAGGCCGAGTTCGAGGACGAGCCCGTGGTACTCGGTGGCCAGCTCGCGGTTGAGGCCGGAGGGGAAGGTGTTGGCGCGCAGGTGCCGCTCCAGGGAGCGCAGCGCGTCGGCCTGCCAGCGCGGCGAGGCGGGGAACCAGCCGAAGGCGCAGGCCGCCGCGAACTGCCCGGCGGCTTCGGCGATCACGTGGTTGTTGGCCGAGGAGCCCCGGCTGGGGAAGGCGGCGAGCCAGCGCTGGTGGTGCCAGATCTGGTGGCGCGCCAGCGGGTCGTCCTCGAACAGGGCGGGCGCGCCCGGCCAGCCGTCGAGCAGCCGGCGGATCCAGACCCAGGACAGCAGCCGGATGCCCAGCTCGATGCCGCTGACCCAGTGCACACCGCGCAGCGGCGGGTTGGCCGCCCACCACGACCGCAGGTGCGCGGCGACGCGCTCGGCGTACCGCTCGTCCCCGGTGAGCGCGTAGGCGGCGGCGAGCACGGTGAGGTACTGGTGCCGGGAGGGTTCCCAGATCTGCTTGACGTCCCCGGCCGTCGCCTCGTCCCGGTAGGGCACGTCGAAGGCGTAGCCCCCGGGGGCCCGGCGCCCGGTCTTCGGGTCGTACCACCAGTCCGGGTCGACCAGGTCGTCGCGGGCCACGCCGAAGAACTCGGCGTGCCCGTCCATCAGCCGGTCCGCCTCGGCGACGAGCCGTTTCGCCGCGTCCGGCGGCACCTCGGCGATCGCCTGGGCGGGCAGCGCCGCGGTGAACCGGGCGCCGTCGACCTGCGGGCATTCGGGCGGGGCCGATCGCCGCCAGCGCCGTCTGCGCACGGTGTCGCCCGCCCGGCCGCCGATCTCCCGCGGGCCCATCCGGGACAGGCGCCGCAGGTACCAGCCCGCGGTCATGGTCATCGGGCGCCCGCCAGGGTCACCGGCACACCGCCGGCCAGGCCCGTCCGCACGGCGAGGGTGGCTGCCGTGGTGGCGACCAGCGACTCCAGCGGCACCGGCATCGGACCGCCGGTGCGCACGGCCCTGACGAAGGCGGCCAGTTCGGCGGACTGGCCCTTGTCGCGGGCCTTGGGCAGCCGCGAGCTGACCCAGCGCTTGGGGGCGCCCCTGCCGTCCGCGTACACGGATGCGCGCACGAAGTCGTCGAGCCGCAGCACCTTGCCGTCCGCGACGAGGTCCAGCGTCTCCTTGGGGAAGCCGGGCGCGCCGGTGGTGACGTAGCTGAGGGTGGCGGTGGAGCCGTCCGGGTAGCCGAGCACGACCTGCAGGTCCTCGTTGCCGGCCGGGGCGACGGCGTACACCGACACCGGGTCGGCCCCCAGCAGCCAGCTCGCCGTGTCGATGAAGTGCCCGCCCTCACCGGCGAACCGGGAGCCCTCGGTGCCCTGCTGGAGGTACCAGCTGCCGTGCTGCAGCCGGCCCGCGTTGACCAGGTAGCGCAGGCTCGCCGGGCCGGTGCGGACGCCGAACCGCTTCTTCGCCTCCTGCAGCAGGGGCGCGAAGCGGCGGTTGAAGCCCACCTGCAGCCGGTCGTTGCCGGACTCCTCCACCGCCGCGAGCACGCCGGCCAGTTCGTCCTCGGTGAGCGCCAGGGGCTTCTCCACGAACACCGTCTTGCCGGCGAGCAGGGCCCGGCGGGTCAGGTCGGCGTGCGAGCTGTGGCGGGTGACGACGAACACCGCGTCCACCGAGGAGTCGCCGAGCACGGCGTCGAGGTCGGTGGTGGCATTGGTGAATCCGAACTTCCGCTTCGCGTTGGCCGCGGACAGCGCGGTCGTGGTGACGACCGTGGACAGTTCGACGCCGTCGCGCCGCGCCAGGTGCGGCAGCAGCATGGACGTCGCGTAGTTCCCCGCGCCGACGAACGCCAGCCGCACCGGCGACTTCACGGGCCTGGCCGGAGCGGGGGTCCCGCCGCCGCGCCTGACCTCGGGCACGGTCACCGCCGGCGCCGGGGCCGGGTCCTGCGCCTCGGCCGCGTGCGTGGGGTAGCGGAACAGGACGGCCACGGCCTTCAGTTCGCCGTCCTTCAGCCGCCGGTACGTCTCGACGGCGTCGTCGAAGTCGGCGACGTGGGAGACCAGGGGCTCCACGTCGACGCTGCCGCGGGCCATCAGGTCGAGGAAGCAGGCCAGGTTGCGGCGCTCGGTCCAGCGCACGTACCCGATCGGGTAGTCACGTCCCTCCAGTTCGTACTCCGGGTCGTAGCGCCCGGGGCCGTAGCTGCGGGAGAAGCGGACGTCGAGCTCCTTCTCGTAGTACGCGTTCCAGGGCAGGTCCAGCCGGCACTTGCCGATGTCGACGACCCGGCCGCGGTCGCGGCAGAGCCGGGCGGCCAGCTCGACGGGCTGGTTGGAGCCGCCGCCGGCGGCCAGGTACACCTGGTCCACGCCGTGCCCGCCGGTGAGTTCGGCGACGGCGCTCTCCACGGCCGCGGACCCCGGGTCGCCGCAGGCCGCGGCGCCCAGGCGCTCGGCGAGCTCGCAGCGCGCCGGGTCGGGGTCGGCGCCGACGACGCGGACCCCCGAGGCGGTGAGGAGCTGCGCCACCAGCTGCCCGATCAGCCCGAGTCCGACGACCAGCGCCACTTCGCCGAGCTGCGGCTCGCCCTGGCGCACGCCCTGCATCGCGATCGACCCGACGGTGCCGAAGGCCGCGTGCCGCGGCGCGAGGCCGTCCGGCACCGGCGCGTAGAGGTTCTTCGGCACCCAGTTCAGCTCGGCGTGCAGCGCGTGCTCGTTGCCTGCGCAGGCCACGAGGTCGCCGGTCTTCACGTCGTCGACGCCCTCGCCGACCTGCTCGACCACCCCGCACAGCGAGTAGCCCAGCGGGGTGTAGGAGTCCAGCTTGCCCATCACCTTGCGGTAGGTGGCGGGCACCCCGTTGGTGGCGACGCTCTGCATGACCTTGGCGACCTGGTCCGGCCGGGAGCGGGCCTTGCCCACCATCGACATGCCGGCCTCGGACACCTTCATGAGCTCGGTCCCGGTGGAGATCAGCGAGTAGGCGCTGCGCACCAGCACCCCGCCCGGCTTGCACCCCGGCACCGGCACGTCGAGGACCGCCAGCTCGCCGCTCTTGTAGTTCTGAACAACCTGTTTCACCGAAGTCCTCTTCGTCTCTACGCCGTGTCTCTGTGCCGGGTCCCTGCGCCGTGTCTCCCGGCCATGTCTTCGCGCGGTCAGGCGGCTCGGCTCCCGCCGGACCCGGTCCCGGAGCCGGACCCGGAGGTCGCCTCGCGGTACCAGTGCTCCAGGGTCAGCACGTGCCACAGGTGCTTGGAGAAGTCCCGCTGCCCGGCGGCGTCCTCGGCGACCATCCGCGCCAGCGCGTCGCGGCGCAGCAGCCCCGAGTTGACGAGCAGTCCGTCGTGCACCACCTCGCGCACCAGCGGTGCCAGGTCCCGGCTCATCCAGGCCCGCAGCGGGGCGCTGAACAGGCCCTTGGGCCGGTAGACGATCTCCCGGGGCAGGATCGAGGTGGCCGCCTCCTTGAGGACGGCCTTGCCCTGCCGTCCGACGATCTTGCGGTCGCCGGGCACGGCGAACGCCGCCCTGACCACCTCGACGTCCACGTACGGCACCCGCACCTCGGTCGACGCGGCCATGCTGGAGCGGTCGGTGTAGGCGAGGTTGAGGCCCGGCAGGAACATCCGGGCGTCGCCCAGGCACATCCGGTTGACGAAGTCGTCGAGCTCGTTGTCCCGGTAGGTGTCCGCGTGCTCGGTCAGCACGTCGTCGACCGCCGGGGCCAGGTCCGGGTCGATCAGGGCGAGCAGCTCCTGCCGGTCGTACAGGGTGTAGCTGCGCCGGAACGCGGTCTCCTCCGGCAGGTCCGCGAAGGACAGGAACCGCTTCGCGAAGCGCACCGACCGGTACCCGCGGCGGGACGTGGCGACCGGCAGCCGGTCCACGGCCGCCGACAGGCCGCGCCGCAGGGGCCGCGGGACGCGCTGGTAGCGCAGCGCCAGCAGGTTGGCCAGGTGCTTGCGGTACCCGGCGAACAGCTCGTCGGCGCCCATCCCCGAGAGCATCACCTTGACTCCGGCCTCGCGGGCGGCCCGGCAGATCAGGTAGGTGTTGATGGCGGCGGGGTCGCCGATCGGCTCGTCCAGGTGGTGGGTCATCCGCGGCAGCAGGTCGAGCACGTCCGGGGCGATCTCGATCTCGTGCAGGTCGACGCCGAACCGCTCGGCCACCTGCCGGGCGTAGCGCAGGTCGTTCGGCATCGCCTCGAACTTCGCGTCCTCGGCGCGGAACCCGATCGTGTAGGCGGAGATCCCGGGCCGGTGGCGGGCCGCCAGCGCGGTCAGCCAGCTGGAGTCGAGGCCGCCGGAGAGGAAGGTCGCCACGGGCACGTCGGAGAGCAGGTGCTGCCGGGTCGACTCCTCGACGACGGCGGCCAGGTCCGGCAGTTCGCCGCTGCGGGCCCGCTCCTGGCCCTCGGCGGCGACGTCCCGCAGGTTCCAGTACCGGCCGCGTTCGGTCCGGCCGTCGGGGTGGCGGCGCAGCCAGCTGCCCGGCGGCAGTTTCTCCGCCTCGCGGTACGCGCAGCGCGAGTCCGGCACCCAGTAGTAGAGGAGCGAGGCCACCAGGGCCGCGGGGTCCACCTCCAGCGACCCGCCGGTCACGGCGGCGAGCGCCTTGAGCTCGGAGGCGAACATCAGGCCTTGGCCGCGCCGGAGCAGGAACAGCGGCTTGATGCCGAGCTGGTCGCGGGCGAGCACCAGTTCCCCGGTGCGCTCGTCGAAGACGGCGAACGCGAACATGCCGCGCAGCCGGGGCAGGCAGTCCGTGCCCCAGCGGCGCCACGCCTCAAGGAGCACCTCGGTGTCGGAGGTGCCGCGGAAGCGCACTCCGGCGGCGGTCAGCTCGGCCCGCAGTTCGGGTGCGTTGTACAGCTCGCCGTTGTACGTCAGCACGAGGCCGTCGGACACCATCGGCTGGGCGCCGGTCTCGGACAGGTCGATGATGGACAGCCGGCGGTGCCCGAGGTGCACCTCGCCGTCGCCCGCGGAGTGGCCGTACCGGCCGGACCCGTCCGGGCCGCGGTGGGCGAGGACGTCGGTGAGCCGGTCGGTCACGGCCTTCCCGTCCGGCCAGTGGTATGTGCCTGCGATGCCACACATGGTCTACCTGGCCTCCTGGTCGCTGTCCGGGACCCGTACGGCCGGCCTCGGCGGCCGTTCCGTGCGCGGGCGGCCGTCCCCCACGGCCTGAACGGCGTGGGAGGTACCCGTACCGTTCTGCCGGGCCGCCCACTCGTAGTGGCCGCGCAGCGCGGTGCGCTGCCCGTCCCACAGCGTGCCGTCGGTCCGGTCACGCGGATCGGGATCGACCAGCACCACGCCGATCACCGGGATGCGCTGGTCGGCGAGTTGCCGTGCCACGGTGTGCAGCCAGGCGGCGCTGCCGTGCCCGGCCCGTACGACCAGCACGGTCTGGCCGCCGAGGTGGTGCAGGTCGGTCCACGCGGTGCCGGGGGCGACCGAGCCGACGCCGATCCGGCGGGTCGTGAGCGGCACGGCCGCGGCGTGCTCACCGGCGACCACGCTCACGTCGCGGGGCTTGCGGCGGCTGTCGGCGAGCCGCGGACGCGGCAGCCCGTCGACGACGGCCACCGGGCCCTCCGCCGTGAGCGCCCCGGCGACGTCCAGGGCGAGCGCGCCGGTGGTGCGCGCGCAGCCCAGCTCCAGCAGGGACACCGGTTCCGTGGAGCCGCGCACGGCGCGGGCCAGGGTCGCGGTGAGCCGTTCGTGCGCCAGGCGGGTGCGCCGGCGCCGCCACGGCCAGGACGGCCGGCGGGAGGTGGCGGACAGTTCCGCGATGACGGAGGCGCCCAGGTTCGCCGCGATCTCCCGGCGCAGGACGGGGCGGTCCGCCACCACCGTGCCGATCGCGGCCACCATGAGCCCGAGGACGAGCCCGAGGACGAGCCCGATCGCGCCGTTGGTGGCGGCGGCCTTGGGCAGGGAGTGCCGCACCGCGCGCGGGGCGTCCACGATCTGCGTACCGGCGATGATCTTGGGTGTGCCGGTGCGCGCGTCCGCGGCGCGCTGGTCGAAGTCGGCGATCCGCGAGTTGAGCAGGGCCCGGCGGGCGTAGAGCGACTCGATGCTCGCCGATGCCTGCGGGTCGCTCTCCGGCGACCGGTCGCCGATCGCCTCGTTGACCTGCGCGAGTTCGTCGCGCATGCGGTCGCGCTGGTCGAGCAGCGCCTTGGCCTCGGCCGCCGCGGTCTGCCGCATCCGCCGTACGTGGTCCGCGACGAAGGCGTCGGCCAGTGCCCCCGCGCGGGCCACCGCCTGCGCGTCGTCCTCACCCGTCACCTCGATCTGCAGCAGATTGTTGGTGAGGCCGGTGCCCCGGTAGTCCTCCATGAAGTCCTCGGGATCCTCCGGGGAGTTGAGGGACTTCAGGGCGTTGCCGGCGATCCGCGTGGTGCCCAGCAGCGCGACGTCGGTGCGGATCAGCGTGCCGGTGTCGTTGGGCTGGTCGTCCTCGTGGACGACCAGGACCTTGACCGTCGCGGTGGGCGGCGGTGGCAGCAGGACCGCGACCGCCGCTCCCAGCAGCAGTCCCAGGACCGCCAGGGAGCTCCAGAGGCGGCGGCGCCTGCGCACCGCCACCACCAGGGCGTGCAGGTCGAGGAGCGGGGTGGCCGCCGGCGGCGGTGGAGTCGTGCCCGTCGTCGTCATGCCGGACCCCCCGTCGACCGGCCGCGGGCCGCGAGGGCCGGGGCGGCGCCGTCCGCGGGAGGGGCGGTCGGGCGCGCGGGGCGCTCGCGGACCGTGCCGGCCACGACCACGCCCACGACCTCGTGCCCGGCGTCCGCGCACGCCTCGGCGACGCCGGTGAGTTCCGCGGCGGTCCAGCTGCCCGCGCCGAGGAATGGTGCCGCGGTCCGGCACCATCGGCTGGGACACCGGGACCTCGACCACCCGCAGCAGCGGGTCGCCCCCGGCCTCGGTGACGAGCTGTCCGGCGGCGCGGCGGGCGGGCCCGTCGCCGTCCGGTACGACGACCAGCAGCCGTCGCGGCGCGGGCAGCCGGTCCCGCAGGCGGGCGCACACCCGCCGGTAGCGGATCCGTCTGCCGGCCTCGTCGCCGGACAACTGCGGGTCGGGCACGTCCCAGCGGGTGTCGACGCCCAGGAGCCGGCGGATCCGGGCCCGCGCGCCACGGCCCCGCGGGCGCTGCGCGGGCGGTTCGCCGGGGACGTCGACGGTGCCCAGCAGCGCCGAGCCGAGCGCCGCGGCGATCTCCGTCTCGGTGCGCAGGCGGCGGTTCATGCGGGCGGCGGTGAGGTGACCGATGACGGTGAGCAGGAAGAACAGCAGCGCCCCGCCGACGACGAGCTGCACCCGGGTGGGCGGCGCCTCGCCGTTCGGCCGGGCCGCGGGCCCCATGACGACCATCCCGGCCACGTTGCTCGCCGGGTCGGCCTGGTCCAGTTTCTCCATGGCCTCTTCCAGCGCGGTGCGCAGGTTCGCGAGCGCGGTGCGGGCCTGCACGCTCTCCACGGTCCGCCCCGGGTCGGCCGCCTCGGCCAGGTCGGAGATGCGGCGGTTGGTCTCCTCGACCTGCTCCCGCAGTGCCTCGGGGCCCGTGGTCTGCGCGGAGTCGGTGCTGTCGCCCGCGATCCGGGCGGCGAACGTGACGAACTGCTGGGCCATCCGGTCGGAGAGCTGCTGCGCGCGCTCCGGGGTACCGGCCGTGCCGGAGATCTTGATGATGTTGCCGTCGGCGGCCCGGGCGCTCACCCGGTCCTTGAGGTCCCCGCCGCTGACGCCCCGCCAGCCGAGTGCGGCGGCCGCGCGGTCGACCACGACCGAGCTGGTCGCGATCTCCGCCTGGGTCAGCAGTTCGCGCTCCTCCCACTGCCCCGGCAGCAGTACCGACGCCGAGGCCGTGTACCTCGGCGGGAACACCACCGAGGCGCCGAGGCCGACGAGCGCGCCCACCAGGGTGAGGAGGGCGAGCAGTCGCCGGCGCCGGCGGAGGATCCGCCCGATCGTGATCAGGCGTATGGTCTCGTCGTTCAACGGTGCTGCCTCTTCCCTGTGCTTCGGGGGCCCTTCGCAGGCGCCGGGCCGCGGTCGCGGCAGGCGGCGGCGTAGGCGGCGAGCAGCGACCGCTGGGAGTTGCGCCAGGAGAGCTCCCCGCCGATCCGCTCCTGGCCGGTCCGGCCCATGCGGGCCCGCTTCTCCGGGTCGTCCAGCAGCACCGTGACGAGCTTGGCGAACTCGGCCTCGTCGTCGGCGGACGCGTAGAGGGCGGCGTCACCGGCGGAGACCCGCGCCTCCCGCAGGTCGAAGGAGACGATCGGCCGGCCCATGGCCATGTACTCCAGGACCTTGTTCATGGTCGACACGTCGTTGAGCGGGTTGCACGGGTCGGGCGACAGGCACACGTCCGCGGTGGACAGGTACCGCACCAGGTCGGCGTCCGGGATGCGGCCGGTGAACTCGACCTGATCGGAGAGCCCGAGCCGCCCGGACAGCTCCACCATCGCGTCGAAGGCGTCGCCGGAGCCGACGAACACCGCGTGCCAGTCGGTGCGTCCGAGTTCGTCGCGCAGTTTCGCCAGGGCCCGCAGGGCGTAGTCGACGCCGTCCTGGGGGCCCATGACGCCGAGGTAGCACAGCAGATGGGGCTTGCCGCGCTTCAGCTCCGGTTCGGGCGGCACCGGCCGGAAGCGGTCGGTCTGCGGCGCGCTGCGCACCACGAAGACGTCCTCGGGGCGCTTCCCGCCGCGGCGCACGGCGACGTCGCGGTAGCTCTCGTTCGTGGCGAGCACGACGTCCGCGGCCCGGTAGGTCATGCGTTCCAGCGCGCGCACGCCGCGGTAGAGCAGGTCCTCGCCGCGGCCGAAGCGCGAGAGGTACAGCTCGGGCACCAGGTCGTGCTGGTCGAAGACGAACCGCGCGCCGCGCCGCTTGAGCCACAGCGCGGGCAGGAACAGCAGGTCGGGCGGGTTGCAGGCGTGGACCACGTCGACCGGGCCGACCCTGCGGGCCAGCCGGGCCGTGTGCCACAGCGCCGAGCCGTACTCCCGCAGGTAGCCGGCCGGTCCCCCGGTGGCCGCGCGCAGCGGGTAGCGGTGGATCCGCACCCCGTCGACGACCGCCTCCGGTTCGGTGTCCCGCTTGGTCCCGCGGGGGCAGATGACGTGCACCTCCCAGCCCGCGTCGCGCAGCGTGGTGCACTCCTGCCACACCCGCCGGTCGAAGGGCACCGAGAGGTTCTCCACCAGGATCAGCGCGCGCCGGTCCGGCCGGCCGCCGCCGGCGATGCCGCCACCGGCGGCGTCGTGCGAGGTGCCGCCGGACGGTGTGCCGCCGGACGATCCGTTACCAAGCAAGGCCCATGTACCCCGGTTCGGTCCGGCGCGCCTCGGCGTCGGGAAGGTGGACGAGATCGATGAGCAGCGGTCCGCCGTCGCCGTGGGGCAGCGCCGACAGGACGGCCGGGTCCTTGGTGCCGATCAGGCACACCTCGGCGTGGTCGAGGACGTCGTCGACGGAGTCGGCGAGCAGGTGCGCGAGGTGCGGCAGCCGGTTCTCGATGTACTCGCGGTTCGCGCCGAGCAGCCGGGAGAGGCTGACGTTGGCGTCGTAGATCTTCAGGTCGTACCCCTTGCCGAAGAGACGTTCCGCCAGTTCGACGAGCGGGCTCTCGCGCAGGTCGTCGGTGCCGGGTTTGAAGGACAGCCCGAACATCCCCACCCGGCGCCTGCCGGTGCGCTCGACCAGCTCCACCGCGCGTTGCAGATGGGCGGAGTTGGAGGGCAGCACATGGGCGAGGATGGGCACCGAGACGTCGGCGCGCTGCGCCGCGTGGACCAGGCTGCGCAGGTCCTTGGGCAGGCAGGAGCCGCCGAAGGCGAAGCCGGGCCGCAGGTAGGCGGGGCTGATGTTCAGCTTGCGGTCGGCCAGGAACACATCGATCACCTGGTGCGAGTCGACCCCGAGGGCCTGGCACACCGCGCCCAGCTCGTTCGCGAAGCCGATCTTGAGGCCGTGGAAGGCGTTGTCCGCGTACTTGATCGCCTCGGCGGTCGGGACCGGCACCCGGAACACCTCGCCGGGCAGGCCCTCGTACAGCGCCGCGACCGCGTCGCCGCTGGCCCGGTCGAGTTCGCCGATGACGGTCTTGGGCGGATCGAAGAAGTCCCGCACGCTGGTGCCCTCGCGCAGGAACTCGGGGTTGACCGCGACCCCGACGTCCACCCCGGCCGTGCCGCCGACGTACTTCTCCAGGATCGGCACGAGCAGGTTCAGGCAGGTGCCCGGGAGCATGGTGGAGCGGAAGACGACGGTGTGCCGCCCGCCCCGCTCGGCCAGCGCGGCGCCGATCTGCTCGGTGACCCGCTCCAGGTAGGTGGTGCACAGGCTGCCGTTGGGCTCCGACGGCGTGCCCACGCAGACCAGCGACACCTCGCTGTTCATGACGGCCTCGCGGACGTCGTCGGTGGCGCGCAGCGCGCCGGTCCGCACGACCTCGGCGATCAGTTCGCCGATACGTTCCTCCACCACCGGGGCCTTGCCGTCGTTGACCAGGTCGACCTTGACCTGGTTGACGTCCACCCCGATGACCTCGTGTCCCATGCTGGCCAGGCACGCGGCCGACACGCAGCCCACGTAGCCGAGCCCGAAGACACTGACTCTCATGACCCGTCCCTCCCCCCGGGCAGGCCACGGCGGCCCGCCGTCCGTGCGCCGCCGAGGCGGCGCTTCCCCCACATCAGTAGGCCCCGTGGCCGTAGAGCACCGCGCGCAGCGTCTTCCACAAGATCACCGTGTCCAGGGCGAGCGACCAGTCCTCCACGTACCGCAGGTCGAGGCGGACCGCCTCCTCCCACGGCAGGTCGCTGCGTCCGCTGATCTGCCACAGGCCGGTGAGGCCTGGCTTGACCAGCAGCCGCCGCCGGATGTCCGGGCCGTAGGCGGCGGACTCCTCCGGCAGCGGGGGGCGCGGGCCGACGAGCGACATCGACCCGGTCAGTACGTTGAAGAGCTGCGGGAGTTCGTCCAGGGAGTAGCGGCGCAGCACCGCTCCCACCCGGGTCACCCGCGGGTCGCGGCGGAGCTTGAACAGCAGCCCCGCGCCCTCGTTGCGGCCGGCGAGCGCGGCGCGGGCCCGGTCGGCCCCGGCGACCATGGTGCGGAACTTGAAGATGGTGAACTCGCGGCCGTCCTTGCCGACCCGGCGCTGCCGGTAGAGGGCGCCGCCCCGGCTGTCCAGCAGCACGAGCAGCCCGACCAGCACCATCAGCGGCGCGAGGAGCAGCAGCAGGACCGCCGCGCCCAGCCGGTCGACGACCCCCTTGACCACCCGGCGGCCGCCGGTGAAGGCCGGCATGCTGACCCGCAGCAGCGGGATGCCGAGCACCGCGTCGACGTGCAGCCGCGGGCCGGCCACCTCCATCAGCACGGGGGCTACGACCATCTCGGCGTCGCTGCCTTCGAGGTTCCAGGCCAGCCGCTGCAGCCGGTCCGGTGACCAGTGCGGGTCCGGGGTGATCGCGACGACCCGGTAGCCGTCGCGGCGGACGTGGCCCGCGACGTCCGACAGCCGGCCGACGACCGGCACACCGTCCAGGTGGTCGCCGTCGGGCCCGAGTCCGTCCGTCGTGCAGACCGCGTCCACCCGCCAGCCGAGGTGCGGGAACTTGCGGGAGCGGGCGATCAGGTCGCGCACGGTGTCCGGGCTCCCGGCCGCGAGCACCGGTCTGAGGCACCGTCCCTCGATGCGCTGCCTGTGCAGCCGCAGACGCAGCAGGTACCGCGCGATCATGGTGAGGATCGCGATCGCGGGAATCGCGACGAAGATCCAGAGCTTGATGTTGCGCGAGGTCAGGGCGATCCCGCCGAGTGCCAGCACGACGGCCGCCGCGAAGAGCGAGCGGCCGAGCCGGCGGAACTCCTCGGCGCCCTGGCCCAGTACGGCCGGGGCCCAGGCGCGGCTCACCGCGAGCGCTCCCAGCACCAGCAGTTCGGTGCCGAAGGCCAGGATCACCCATTTCTCATGCCAGTTGGCCGCGTCCCGGGCTCCGAAGAAGTTGCCGATCGACGCCACCACGAAAGCGGTGGTCAGGGTGTCGGTGATGATCACCGTGCGTCTGTAGCGCTGCTCCCAGTCGATCGTGGCCCGGCTGATCGTTCTGCTGGCCAGACCTCCGCGCGCAGACGGAAAAGGGTCGACTAATTCCCCCCGTTGCACAGAACCCCCCAGGTCCCCAGTGATTCGACGTCTTCGCCCAACACTGTTCCTCCCCCTTCGGGAGACCCC
>NZ_VDFC01000034.1:111770-133779 GCF_008369065.1 Streptomyces apricus
GACCGGGCCCCGGCAGGCGGTTTCCGGGCACGCCGGATGCACCGGTCGGACCGGTCCTGCGGTACGTCAGGCTCCGGGCGCCGGGGCCGCGCCGGGTGCCGTGCGGGACTCCAGGTCCAGGCGGGKGTCGTTGCCGTACACGCCCGTCTCGTCGCCCCGGATGCCGTACCAGAGCTGGAAGCGGGCGACCGCCGCCCTCAGCGTGGCGTCGTACACACCGTCGGGCGTGCCCTGGTCGTACACGTTCGGGATACGCCGCAGCCGTTGCTGCAGGTCGCTCACCGCGGGCCCGCGGTCGCCCTCGCGCAGGGTGCCGGGGCCGTCCGGGTCGCCGCCCTGCGGCGCGGGGACGGACGCGGACGGCGCGGKCGACGCGGCCGGGGGCGGCGCGTCCGCGGCGTCCGCGGCGCCCCGGTCCCAGGTGAGCAGGAGAGCCCCGCCGAACCCCGCCAGCGCGGCGGCCACGGCGGCCGCGCCCAGCGCCGTACGGCGCACCAGGTCGTCGGTGCGGCCGTGCGCCGGTCCGCGCCCGGCCGGACGGCTCCTGCGCGGCACCGGCCGGGCGCCGGCCGTGTCCCCGGCGCCGTCCCAGCTCTCGCCCCCGCTGCCGCCTACGTTCCCGGCTCCGTTCGCGCCCCCGTTCCCGGCTCCGTTCGCGCCTTCGGCGACCGGCGGCAGCTCCTGGGTGTCGTCCTCCGCCGGTCCGGGCGGGGTGGCGCTCGCCGCCTCCACGACGGTGACGACCTCGTACTCGTCGTCCGGGTCGCGTTCCCGCCGGCCCTCCTTCTCCTGCACCTGCCGCAACAGGTCCGCCAGCGACCCCGGCTGCCTGCGGCGCAGAACGTGGGTCGGCTCCAGGGCCGGACGACGCGACGGCTCCTGCGGGTCGGACGGTGTCGACAACCTGCTCTCCCTCCGGGCGCTGCTGAGAAGGGCGCTACCGAGAAGGGATACGGGAGGCTCCGCCCGGCGGTTCAACGGCGCGGCCCCGAACAGGTGCGCGACACCGCGCCCGGCGCACCGGACCGGCGGGTCGGACCGGCGGGCAGGACAGGTGGATCGGACCGGCGGGACGACCCGGCGGGCGCCCGTCAGCGGTTCATCAGCGCGAAGACGCCCCACCCCAGGTACTCCCGCTGGTAGCGGACATGCCGCAGGGGCGCGGCCGTGAGCTCCGCGCGCAGCTCGCCGGCCAGTTCGTCGTCGGGGTGGGCGTCGAGCCAGCGCCGGGTGGCGAGCCACTGCGCGGCCGCGTACCGGTCCCAGCTGTCCTGGTCGGCCAGGACCATCTCGACCACGTCGCAGTCCAGTTCGCCGAAGTGCGCGACCAGCTCCGGGAGCGGGCGGAAGTCGTCCCTGGAGGTGGCGTGGCAGCCCTCGACGGTGGCCCGGTCCTCGGGTTCGCGCCGCCAGTACGGCTCGCCGACGAGCATGATCCCGCCGGGGGCCAGGCTCTGGCGCAGGAGCTCGACCGTGCCCGCCMCCCCGCCGCCGATCCAGGTGGCGCCGACGCACGCGGCGATGCCGACGGGCTCGTCGGCGACGTGGCCCGACGCGTCGCCGTGCCGGAAGGCGACCCGGTCGGCGACGCCGAGTTCCACGGCGCGGGCCCGCGCCTTCGTCAGGAACACGGTGCTGATGTCCACCCCCGTGCCGGTCACCCCGTGGTCGCGCGCCCAGGTGCACAGCATCTCACCGCTACCGCAGGCGAGGTCGAGCACACGGGTCCCGGGCGCCGGGCCGATCGCCCGGCCCAGGGTCGCCAGCTTCTCGGCGGTGAACGGGTTGTGGATGCGGTGTCCGCCTTCGCGGACGGTGAAGCTGCGGGGCAGGTCCACTGCGGGGATTCCTTCGGTCCGAGGGAGTGGTGGTGCGGGCCGGAACGCGCCCTTCGTTGTACGCGCCCGGACCCGGGTCCTGTCCACCGGTTTTTGCCGCGGCGGCAACAAMCCCGCCGCACCGAGTGACAATGAAAATGATTGTCGATAGCGTGTGCGTCGGTCACGGCCGCCACACCCCTCCGCGGGGTGCCACCGGCGTGCCCTGGCACTGAACCGAATGGCGCGGAAGGGGAGTTGTGGCTCATCTGTTGGTGGTCGAGAGCTGGGTCGGATCGATGAGCAGACTGCTGCCACGGGCCGTCCGGGAGGGCGGGCACGAGTTCACCTTCCTCACCCGGGACCTGCACCACTACCTGCGCTCCGCCCCGGAGGGCACGTCCCATCCCCTGCTCGCGGCCCGCAACGTGCTGACCGCCGAGACGAATGACCTGGACTCCCTGCTCCCCACGGTGGAGCGGCTGCACGGAGCGCTCGGCTTCGACGCGGTGGTGACGTCCTGCGACTACTACCTGCCCACCGTGGCGCGGATCGCCGCCCGGCTGGGGCTCCCCGGGCCGACGCCCGGATCCGTCGAGGACGCCTGCCGCAAGGACCGCACCCGGCGCGTGCTCGGCGAGGCGGGCGTCCCCGGACCCCGGTTCGCCGTCTGCGCCGACCGGGCCGCGGCCGGGGAGGCCGCGCGCGAGCTGGGCTTCCCGCTGGTGGTCAAGCCCGTCGACCTCTGCGCGGGCATGTACGTGCGGCGCGTGGACGACGAGCGTCAACTCGCCGACGCCTGCCGGGCGATCGCGGACTTTCCGCGCAACGCCCGGGGGCAGGTGCGGGCGTCCGCGCTGCTCCTCGAAGAACTCCTCGACGGCCCCGAGGTCAGCGTGGAGACCGTGTCGTTCGGCGGTACGACGCAGGTGGTGGGGGTGACCGACAAGAGCCTCGGCGGGGCCCCGGCCTTCGTCGAGACCGGCCACATGTTCCCCGCCGCCCTCGCCCCGGACGACGCGCAGGCCGCCCGGGACACCGCGGTGCGGGCGGTCGGGGCGCTCGGTCTCGACTCCGTCGTGGCCCACACCGAGATCAGGCTGACCGCCGCCGGGCCCCGCGTCGTCGAGGTCAACCCGCGCCCGGCCGGCAACCGCATCACCGAGCTGATCCGGCACGTCACCGGCATCGACCTGGCCGCCGTCTGCGTGGACGTGGCCCTCGGCCGCGCCCCCGACCTGCGGCGGCGCGAGACCGGACTGCGCAGCGCGGCCGTCGGCTTCCTCGTGCCGGACACCGCGGGGACGCTGGAGTCGATCGAGGGCGCGGACCGGGTGCGCGCCGAACCGCCCGTGCTGGAGGCCCAGTTCGCCGAGCCGGGCCGCACGGTGAAGGCGGCCGGCAGCAACAACGAGTACCTCGGGCACGTGATGGCGGGCGACGCCGAGGGGCTCGGCGCGCGGGCCCGCGTCGAGACGCTGCTCTCCGGGCTGCGACCGCGGGTGTCCGCCCGATGAGGGCCGGGACCGGCGCACAGCGCCCCACCGCGGCCCCGGACGGAGGCAGCGCGGAGCCCTGCCCGCTCTCGTACGACGGTCTCGTCCAACAGGTGCGGGCCGCCGAACTCGGTCCGGACCCGCGGACCCTGCGCATCGCGGTGGCGTTCACCACCAGCCAGGCGGTACGGCACGACGGGCGCCGCGGCGGCTACCGCAACGAGGTGCTCAGTCTGCGCCTGGACCGGGCGGTCGGCTCGTGCGCGGTGGAGCCCGGCGCGCTGCCGGCCGGCGCGGTCGACGACTGCGCCGGGGCGGACGTCGCGCGCCTGCTGGAGCACCCGCTCCCCGCGGTGCGCGTCGCGGCGCTGGACGCCTATCTGATGCACGTGCGCCCGCACACCCCGGAGAACGGCGCCCTCCCCCGGCCGCTGCCCGCCGGGAGCTCCCTGGAGAAGTCCCGGGCGCGGGCCCGGGCCGTCGCCGGCCTGCTGAACCTCGCGCCGGGACGGACCGTCCTGGTCGTCGGCGTCGTCAACTCGCTGCTGGAGGCGCTGCGTGCGCGCGGTCTCGCGTACATACCGTGCGACCTCAAGGGCGGTACGACGGAGTGGGGCGAGCACGTGGTCACCGACGCCCTCGCCGCACTCGACCGCTGCGACGCCGTGCTGGCCTCCGGGATGACCCTGGGCAACGGGACCTTCGAGCCGCTGCGGGAGCACGCCCTGCGCACCGGACGGCAGTTGGTGATGTTCGCGCAGACCGGCAGCGCCGTGCTGCCGCGGTTCCTCGGCTCCGGCGTCAGCGCGGTGTGCGCGGAGCCCTACCCCTTCTTCTGGCTGGACGGCGGCCCGGGCACCGTCCACCGCTACGGCCGTACGGGAGCCGCGCTGTGACCACGACCGTGCTGCGCCCCCGCGCCGCCAACCCCGAGCTGCTCTCCCTGCTCGGCCGCACCCCGCTGGCCCGGGTGACCACCGACCTGCCGTACCCGCAGCCCGGCTTCTGGGCCAAGCTGGAGGGCCTCGCCGCGGGCGGGATGAAGGCCAGGGCGGCGGTGTCCATGCTGCTCGGCGCCCGCGAGCGGGGCGAACTGCTGCCCGGCGCACCGGTGGTGGAGTCCACCTCCGGGACGCTCGGCATCGGTCTCGCCTTCGCCGGGCAGGCGCTGGGCCACCCCATCGTGCTCGTCGGCGACACCGAACTCGAACTGTCCATGCGGCAGTTGCTGCGCACGTACGGGGCTCGGCTCGAACTCGTCGACCGGCCGGCCGGCACGGGCGGCTGGCAGGCGGCCCGGCTGGCGCGGCTGCGCGAGCTGCTGGGCACCCTGCCGGACGCCTACTGGCCCGACCAGTACAACAACCCCGACAACATCGCCGGTTACGCCTCGCTGGCCGCCGAACTCGCCTCGCAGCTGGACCACCTGGACGTGCTGGTGTGCAGCGTCGGCACGGGCGGGCACAGCGCCGGGATCGCCGGGCCGCTGCGCAGGCACTGGCCCCGGCTGCGGCTGATCGGCGTGGACGCCACCGGCTCCACCATCTTCGGGCAGCCCGCCAGACCCCGGCTGATGCGCGGTCTGGGCAGCAGCATCCATCCGCGCAACGTGGCCTACGAGGCCTTCGACGAGGTGCACTGGGTCGGTCCGGCCGAGGCGGCGGACGCCTGCCGGCGCCTGGCCCGCGGCAGTTTCGTCAGCGGCGGCTGGAGCACGGGCGCGGTCGCGCTGGTCTCCGCGTGGGCGGCCCGCGTCCACCCCGGCGCCGTGGTCGCCACGGTCTTCCCCGACGGACCGCACCGCTACCTCGGCACGGTCTACGACGACGACTTCGCCGCGGCCCACGGTCTCGACCCGGCCGGCGCCGCCACCCGTCCCGTCGAGATCCCGCACGCCCGCGCCGTCGAGGCCACCGGCTGGGCCCGCTGCACCACGGTGACCGACCCGGTGACCGATCCGGTGCCGGACCCGGCCGCCGGGCTCCCGGTCCCCGGCACCCCGCACCCCCTGGAAGGGAGCCCGTGAAGGCCACCCTGCGCACCGTGCGGCTCACGCTCGCCGAGCCGCTGCGCATCTCCCGTTCGACCACAGCCGCCCGCGACGCCGTCTGGCTGACCGTCGGGCACGAGGGCCTGTACGGCCACGGCGAGGCCGTCACCAGCGTCTACTACGGCCTCGACACCGGCACGCTGGAACGGCTGCTGCACGCGTGCGGCCGCGACCTGGCCCGCTTCCCGGACCCCGAGAGCGCCCTGCACGAACACTCCGCGGACGCGCATCCCGCAGCCGGGTACGCCACGGACGAGCATCCTCCCGCGGTGCGGGCGGCCGTCGAGTCGGCGCTCCTGGACCTGTGCGGCAAACGGGCCGGGGTACCCGTCCACCGGCTGCTCGGCGCGGCGCATGCCCCCAGCGCGCGCACCGCCCGCACCATCGGCATCGTCCCGGCCGCGCACGCCGCCGCACAGGCACGGGCCCTGGCGGACGCCGGATTCGCCCTCCTCAAGGTCAAGGCCGGCGCCCCGGACCCCGAGGACGACATCGAGCGCGTACGCGCCGTGCGCTCCGCCGCGCCCGGTGCCCGGATCCTGCTCGACCCCAACGGCGCCTGGACCCCCGCACAGGCCCGTCCGCTCATGGACCGGTACGCCGAGCTGGGCGTCGAGGCGGTCGAGCAGCCCGTCGCCCCCGGTGATCCGGAGGCCCTGGCCCGGCTCGCCGAGGACGCGCCGCTGCCCGTGATCGCCGACGAGGACGCGGTCGGCATCGACGACGTACGGCGGCTCGCGGGCCGCGTGCAGGGGGTGAACGTCAAGCTCGCCAAGTGCGGCGGGCCCCACGCGGCACTGCGCATCGCCGGACTGCTCGCGGGCAGCGGCACCGATCTGATGCTGGGCTGCCTCACCGCCAGCACGCTCGGCCTCGCGCCCGCCGTGCACCTGGCCGACCGGGCCCGCTGGGCCGACCTGGACGGGCACCTGCTGCTCGCCGACGACCCGTGGACCGGGATCGGCGGCGCCGACGGCGTCGTCCGCGCGGGCGCCCTGCCCGGGCTCGGCGTACGCGAGAAGCACGACGCACACGGGATGCACGACGGGTCCGGCGCACCCGCGCCGCGTACGGGAGAGGCGGGCGGACCGTGAGGACACTCCACGAGATACGCACGTTCCCGCCCGCGATCCGGCTCCTGCTGATCAACCAGTTCGGGGTCAACACCGGCTTCTACCTGCTCATCCCCTATCTGGCCGTGCACCTGGGCGAGGACCTGGGCATGTCGGCGGCCGTCGTCGGGATCGTGCTCGGGGTGCGCAACCTCAGCCAGCAGGGGCTGTTCCTCATCGGCGGCTCGGCCGCGGACCGGCTCGGGGCGCGCGGGGTCGTCATCACCGGCTGCGCCGTACGCACGGTCGGCTTCGCGCTGTTCGCGCTCGGCGACGGACTCGCGGTGCTGCTGGCCGCCTCCGTGCTCAGCGGGCTCGCCGGGGCGCTGTTCAACCCGGCCGTGCGGACCTACCTCGCGCAGGAGGCGGGCGGGCGCAAGGCCGAGGCGTTCGCGCTGTTCAACGTCTTCGCGACCACCGGGGCGCTGGTCGGGCCGCTGCTCGGCAGCGTGCTGCTGCTCGTCGACTTCCGGGCCTCCGCGCTCACCGCCGCCGGGATCTTCGCCCTGCTCACCGTGGCCCAGGCACTGGTGCTGCCGGCCCGGCCGGTCCCGCCGAGCACGGGCGGAGTGCTCGCGGACTGGCGCGAGGTGGTCGGCAACCGCGCGTTCCTCGCCTTCTCGCTCGCCATGGTCGGCATGTTCACCCTGGAGAACCAGCTGTACCTGCTGCTGCCCGACGGCGTCCGCCGCGCCACCGGCTGGGACGGCGCGGCCGGGCTCGTCTTCCTGGTCGGGACGCTCGCCAACCTCGCGCTGCAACTGCGGCTCACCCGGGCCCTGAAGGAGCACCGCGCGCGGGCCGTCGGCGCCGGCCTGGCCCTGATGGGGCTCGCCTTCCTGCCGCCGATGCTGGTGTCGGGGGCCGCCCCGCACCTGTGGCACGCCGTGCCCGTGCTGGCGGGCGTCCTGCTCCTGTACGTCGGGATCATGGTCGCGCAGCCCTTCGTGATGGAGCTGGTCCCCGGGTTCGGCAGACCGGAGCTGACCGGCACGTACTTCGGGATCTTCTACATGGTCTCCGGCATCGCCGCGGCCGTGGGCAACACGGTCGTGGGCTGGGCGATGGACGCCGGGGACGAGCGCGGCACGGCCTGGCTGCCCTGGGCCTTCTGCGTGCTCTGCGGTCTGGCGTCGGCGGCCGGGGTCACCTGGCTGCGCCGCCTGGGAGCCCTTCCCGCGCGCGCCGTGACGGTGGGGGCGGTGGCATGACGAGCGGCAACCTGCTGACCGACCATCCGGAGCTGTACGAGGCCAGGTTCCCCGACCCCGGACGGCTGGCCGGGCGGTGGACCGAGGACCGCCTGCGCCGGTACGGGGCCGGTCCCGCCGTCCTCGACCTGGGCTGCGGGACCGGCCGGGACGCGGCGCACCTGCACGCGGCGGGCCGTCGCGTGGTCGGCGCCGACCTCTCCGAGGCGATGCTGGCGTACGCCCGCGTCCACCACCCGGGCCCGCGGTACGTGCGCGCCGATCTGCGGGACTTCTCCCTCGCCCCTGGACCCGGACCCGGGAGCGGGAGCGGGTCCGGAGCCGGGGCGTCCTTCGACGCGGTGGTGTGCCTGGACAGCGCTCTCCTGTACTGCCACACCAACGACGAGCTGGACGGCTTCCTGGCCTCCTGCCGCCGCAGCCTGGCCCCCGGCGGGCTCCTGGTCGCGGAGATGCGCAACGGCGCCTACTTCCTCGGCCGCAACGACCTGCTGGACACGCCCAGGTACAACGCCCTTTCCTGGCAGGGGACTTCGTACCGTTCGATGACCACGCTGCGCGTCGACCGCACCGCCCAGCTCCTGCGCCGTACCCGCGTCTGGACCGCCGACGACGGCTCGGCCCCCGTCGAACAGCACTCGGCCTGGCGGCTGCTCCTGCCCCAGGAGCTGCGCCACTTCCTCGCCTCGCACGGCTTCACCGTGCTGGAACTGCACGACGGGCCGGGACCGCGCACCGAACCACCGTGGCAGGAGGGCGCCCTGTCCACCGGCTCGGCCGACGCCGACCGGCTGCACGTGGTGGCCCGCCTCGCCGGCTGACCCGGGCCCTTCCCTCCCCACGACTCCGCCCCMCCTCACAGCAAGGACATGCTCATGCAGGACTCACCCGGCCTCCGTCGCAGAGGCCTCCTCGCGGCCGCCTCCGGCATCGGCGCGCTCGCCCTCGTCGGCTGCGGCGGCGGCCCGGACGGCCAGGACGACCGCGGTTCCGGCGACGGCGACGGCAAACCCCGGCGCGGCGGACGGCTGCGGGCCGCCTTCGCGGGCGGCGGGGCGAGCGAGACGCTCGATCCGCACCTGGCCAACCTGTTCGCCGACGTGGCCCGCGCCAAGGCGCTCTTCGACAAGCTCGCCGACTACGGGGACGACCTCTCCGCCCGGCCCCGCCTCGCCACCGGCTGGGAGCCGAACGCGGGCCTCGACCGCTGGAAGGTCACCCTGCGCGAGGCGGAGTTCCACGACGGGAAGGCCGTCACCGCCGAGGACGTGCTGTTCAGCTACCGCCGGATCGCCGACCCCGGCAAGGCGTTCCGCGCCAAGGCCTCCCTCGAACCGATCGACCTGGCGGCGAGCCGGGCCGTCGACGGGCGGACCGTGGAGTTCGTCCTCAAGCGGCCGACCGCGGAATTCCCCAACGTGCTGGCCGCGTTCGGCGCGTACATCGTGCCGGACGGCACGTCCGACGCCGACTTCGACGGGAAGCCGGTCGGCTCGGGCCCCTTCCGCTTCGTGTCGTTCGCGCCGGGCCGCTCGGCGGTCTTCCGCCGCAACGACGCCTACTGGGACGGCGCCCCGTACCTCGACGAGCTGGAGTTCGTCGTCGCCAACGAGGAGTCCGCGCGGGTGAACGCGCTGTTGGGCGGACAGGTCGAGTACGCCCACGAGCTCAACCCGACGACCGCGCGCGCCCACGAGGGCAAAGGCCGGATAGAGATCGTGCGGCTGCGCAACAGCGCCATGCAGGCCTTCGCGATGAAGACCGACCGGGCGCCCTTCGACGACGCGCGGGTCCGGGAGGCGTTCTTCCTCATCGCCGACCGCCAGGAGCTGGTCGACGGGGCGCTGTCCGGTGCGGGCGTGGTCGGCAACGACCTCTTCGGCAAGGGGTACGAGTACTACGCCGGCACGCTGCCCCAGCGCGAGCAGGACCTCGGCCGGGCCCGCTCCCTGCTGAAGGCGGCGGGCGCGGAGAAGCTGGAGGTCACCCTGGACACCTCGGCGGTCGCGGCCGGGTTCACCGAGGCGGCGAGCATCTTCCGGGACCAGGCGGCGAAGGCCGGCGTCACCGTGAAGGTGCGGATGGGCAGCAAGGACTCGTACTGGGCCGACATCCTCGACTCCGGCACCCTGTGCTGCTACCGCTCCGGGGCCATGCCCATCGAGGCGCACATCTCGCAGCGCCTCCTCACCGACTCCACCACCAACGCCACCAAGTGGCACCACAAGGACTTCGACGCGCTGTACCGGCAGGCGCAGGCCACGAAGGACGACAAGGAGCGCGCAGCCGTCTTCGCGCGGATGCAGCGCCGGCTGTACGCGGAGGGCGGCTTCCTGGTGTGGGGGTTCGCCGACTGGATCATCGCAACGGCCGGGAACGTCAAGGGGGTCGAGGACCAGGCGCCCGCGAACACGCTGGACTGGGCGCGGTTCGACAAGGTCTGGCTGGCGTGAGCGGACTCGGTTCGTGGGCCGCCCGGCGGCTGCTGCTCGGTGGCGCGCAGACCGCGGCCGTGGTGCTGCTGGTCTTCGCGCTCACCGAGGCGCTGCCGGGCGACGCAGCGGTGGCCCTCGCCGGGGACCAGCCCGACCCGGCGCGGATCGCCGCCGTCCGCGAGGCCATGGAGCTGGACCGGCCCGCGCACGAACGGCTGGCGGACTGGGCCGGCGGGCTGCTGCACGCGGACTTCGGCACCTCCCTGGTCTCCGGGCGGCCCGTCGGCGCGTACCTCTCGGACGCCTTCGGCCCGACCCTCCTGCTCGCCTCGCTCACCGTGGTGCTGCTGGTGCCGGCCGGGGTCGGGCTCGGGGTGCTGGCCGCGCGCTTCGAGGGGCGGCCCGTGGACCGGCTGGTCAGTGCGGTGACCCTCGGGGTGTACGCGGTACCGGAGTTCGCGCTCGGGGTGCTGCTGGTGACGGTGTTCGCGCTGCGGCTCGGCTGGCTGCCGCCGACGGCGGTCGGCTACGGCACGGACCTGCTCGGGCACCCGGCCGCGCTCGTCCTGCCGGTGCTCGTCCTGCTGTCCCGTCCGGTCTGCTCGCTGTGCCGGCTGGTGCGCGCCTCGATGATCGACGCGCTCGCCTCGCCGTACGTCGCGCAGGCCCGGCGGTACGGCGTCGCGGGCGCCCGGGTGCGGTACGCGCACGCCCTGCCGAACGCGGTCGCGCCCGCGGCCCAGCAACTGGCCCGGACGGTCGACTGGCTGCTGTGCGGAGTGATCGTCGTGGAGGCCCTGTTCGTGATCCCCGGCCTGGGGACCGTGCTGATGAACGCCGTGGCCGAACGGGACGTGCCGGTGGTGCAGGGACTCGCGGTCGTCTTCGGAGTGGTCACGGTGGTCCTGAACCTGGGGGCCGACCTGGTCGCCCACCGGTTCGCGCCCCGGGCGGAGGTGGCCGCGTGAAGGGGCCCGGCGAGGGGGTGGCGCCGGGGCGGTTCGTGCTCGGGGCCGTCCTGGTGTGCGTGCCGCTGGTGCTCGCGCTGTGCGGGCCGTGGTTCGCGGGCGCGCCCGGGCCGCGGGCCGCCTCGTTCACGCTCGGCGACGGGCACCTGCTGGGCACGGACTTCGTGGGACGTGACGTGGGGCGGCAGGTGCTGCTCGGCGGCCGGCCCGTGGTGGTGGTCGCGGTCACGGCGACGGCACTGGCGTACCTGGTGGCACTGCCCGTCGGGCTGATCGGCGCGCTGACGCACCGCAGGTGGCTGGAGGACGCGCTGATGCGTCCCCTGGACGTGCTGCTGGCCGTGCCGTCCCTGCTGATGATCCTGCTGGTGGCCACGGTGTTCTCCCCCGGCCCGGCCGGCCTCGCGCTGCTGGTGGCGCTCGTGAACGTCCCGGACGCGGCGCGGATCGTGCGGGCCGCCGCGGCGGACGTGGCGGCCCGGCCCGCGGTGGAGGCGCTGCGGATGCAGGGCGAGTCGTGGTGGCGCGTCGCCGTGGGCCACGTCGGGCGGTCGATCCTGCGGCCGCTCGCCGCCGACGCGGGCGTGCGGCTGACCGGTGTCCTGTACCTGGTGGCCACGGCCGCGTTCCTGGGCATCGGGGTGGCGCCGGACGCGGCCGACTGGGCGGTGATGGTGGACCGCAACCGGACGGGGCTGTTCGTGCAGCCCTGGGCCGTGGTCGTCCCGGCGCTGCTGATCGTGGCGCTCACCATGGGGTGCAACCTGCTCTGCGACGCGGCCCTGACCCGCACCCGCGTACCTGTTCACGCCGACGTCCGCGGGGTCGGCACCAGGATGGAGGAGCGGCGCCCATGAGCGGTCCGACGGCGGTCGCGGAGATCGACGGGCTGACGGTGGAGGTCGGCGGCCGGCGCATCGTCGACGGGGTGAGCCTGCGGGTCCTGCCCGGGCGGGTGACCGCGCTGGTCGGGACCTCCGGCAGCGGGAAGACGACCACGGGGCGCGCGCTGCTGGGCGAGTTCCCGGCGGGCGCGCGCGTCGGCGGATCCGTACGCGTGGCGGAGGCACGGGTCGGCTACGTCCCGCAGCACCCGGCCGAGGTGCTCAACCCCGCGCGGCGGGTGGGCGCGCTGCTGCACGACATCGCGCGGGAGCAGGTGCGCGGGCTGCCGCGCCCGCGGCGGCGCGGGGCGGCCCGGGAGCGGGTCCTGCACGCCCTGGCGTCGGCTCAACTGCCGGAAGGCGAAGCGCTGTTGCGGCGCTTCCCGCACCAGCTCTCGGGCGGGCAGCAGCAGCGGGTGGTGCTCGCGCAGGCCCTGCTGCTCGGGGCGCGGGTCGTCGTCGCGGACGAGCCCACCACCGGGCAGGACGCGCTCACCAGGCGCCGGGTCGTCGGCGAGCTGGCGGCGGTCGCCGCGCGCGGGATCGGGGTCGTCCTGCTCAGCCACGACCTGGCGACGGTCCGCGCCCTGGCCGACGAGGTGCTGGTCATGCGCGACGGCCGGGTCGTGGAGTCCGGCCCCGCGGAACGGGTGTGGTCGGCCCCCTCGCACGCCTGGACACGCCGGCTCCTGTCCGGCACGCCCGCGCCGGTGAGGCGGGCTCCGGAGGGGCCGCGTCCCGACGCCGTCCTGCAGGTGCGGGGACTGCGGGCCCGCCACCGGCCCGGCACCGAGGTGCTGCGCGTGCCGGACCTCACCGTGCACCCCGGCGAGTGCCTCGCCGTCCTCGGCCGCTCGGGCAGCGGGAAGACGACCCTCGCCCGCTGCCTGGCCGGCCTGCACCGCACGTACGGGGGCGAGGTGCTGCTCGACGGGGCCGTGCTCCCCCGCAGCCTGCGCGACCGCGACCGCGGCCTGCTCGCCGCCGTGCAGTACGTCTTCCAGGACGCGCGCGCCTCCTTCGACGAGCACCGGCCGGTCCTGGACCAGGTGGCCCGGACGGCGGTGCGGCTGCGCGGGCTCCCGGCGGCGCGGGCGCGCGCCGAGGCGGCGGACGTGCTCGGCAGTCTCGGTCTCGCGGCCGGGTCGACGGCCCGCGCCCCGGCCCTGCTGTCCGGCGGCGAGCTCCAGCGGGCCGCGCTCGCCCGGGCCCTGCTCGCCCGGCCGCGCGTGCTGGTGTGCGACGAGATCACCTCCGGCCTCGACACGGTCACCCGCCGGGACCTGCTGGACCTGCTCGCCGGGCTGCTCCGCGACCGCGGCGACCTGTCCCTCGTCCTCGTCACCCACGACCTGGACACGGCCCGGCTCGCGGACCGGATCGCGGTGCTGGACGCCGGGGAGGTGGTCGAGCAGGGGCCCGCCCGGGACGTCCTGACGGCGCCCGCCCATCCGTTCACCTCAGAGCTGGTTCTCCCCGCCGTCGACGTACAGGTTGGCGCCGAGGACGAAGCTGCTGCGGTCGGAGGCGAGGAACGCCACCGCCTCGGCGACCTCCTCGGCGCGCCCGATCCGGCCGAGCGGGACACCGGAGGCGAACTGTGACTTGGTGACGGAGCCGTCCCCCGTGGCGACCGCGGCGTCGAGCCCGGGGGTGTCGATGGTGCCCGGGGAGACCGCGTTGACGCGGATGCCGCGGTGCTTGAGCTCGTTCGCCCAGGTGCGGGCGAAGGAGCGGATCGCCGCCTTGGAGGCCGCGTACGTGCCGAAGGACGCGACACCGTCGTCGGCGCGCACCGAGGAGTTGAGGATGACCGACGCGCCGTCGTTGAGCAGCGGCAGCGCCTTCTGCACGGTGAGCAGCGTGCCCCGGACGTTGACGCCGAAGGTCGTGTCGAAGTGCTCCTCGGTGACCTCCTCCAGCGTCGCGAACGACGCGGCGGCGGCGTTGGCGAAGACCACGTCCAGGCCCCGGCCCCGGGCGCGGACCGCGTCGTACAGCCGGTCCAGGTCGGCCGGGTCGGAGATGTCGCCCGGCACGGCGGTGGCCCGCGCCGCGCCGATGGTCCGCACGGCCGCGTCCAGCTCGGCCTCGCGGCGGCCGGTGACGAACACGTGCGCGCCCTCGGCCGCCAGCCGGACGGCGGTGGCCAGGCCGATCCCGGTGCTGCCCCCGGTGACGACGGCGGTCCTGCCGTCGAGTTCCCCGCTCCGCGTCGCCACGTTCGTGATCATGTCCCGGCCTCCGGATATTTAAGTACCGATCGATACGGAATGAGGAAGGTAACACATCCGTACCGATCGATACCGAAGAGGTAGAGTGGGGCACATGGAGACGCGACGGAAGGCACCGGTCGGACGGCCGAGGGGCTTCGACACCGACGAGGCCCTGGAACGGGCCGTGCGGGTCTTCTGGGAACAGGGCTACGAGGGCGCGAGCCTCACCGACCTGACCGAGGCCATGGGCATCACCCGCACCAGCATGTACGCGGCCTTCGGCAACAAGGAGGACCTGTTCCGCAAGGCCCTGGAGCGCTACACCGAGGGACCCGCCTCGTACGGGGCCCGGGCCCTGCGGGAGCCGACCGCCCGGCAGGTCGCGGCCGCGTTCCTCAACGGCTCCGTGCGGGCCACCACCCGCCCCGGCTGCCCCTCCGGGTGCCTCGGCGTCCAGGGCGCCCTCGCCGCGGGCGAGCCGGGCCGCGCCGCCCGCGACACCCTGACGGCCTGGCGCGAGGAGGCGGTCGTCGCCCTGCGCGACCGGTTCCGGCGGGCCGTCGACGAGGGCGACCTGCCGCCCGGCTCGGACCCCGGGCTGCTCGCCCGCTACCTCATGACGGTGGGGAACGGCATCGCCGTCCAGGCCGCGGGCGGCGCCACCTGCGACGACCTGCAACTGGTGGCCGACATGGCGCTGCGGAACTGGCCGTCCGCCTGAGCGGACCGGCACCGGACGGGGAGGGCGCTCACGGGTGGAGGGGTCCCCCGTGAGTGCCCTCCCGGACTCCGGGCCGCGGCCGGCCGCCGGATGCGGCGACGGACGCGGCGACGGACAGGACACGGCGGCGGGCGCGCTTCGGTGCGAGCACGTTGGCACCCGGCCCCCGCCGCGTCAACGGTCCTTTCGCGTTGTCCCGCAGAAATACGACGCCCACGAGGACGGACACCACCGTGAACCTGCTCCCCTTCGACAGCAAGAGCGCGGCGACGGTGGCGGGTTGGGCCCGCTCCGCCACGGAGGCGGTGATGTGGTGCGGGGCACGGGAGTTCCCCGTGTCCGGGGAGACCGTCGCGGCCTGGCAGCACGAGCCGGACGTGACGGCCCGCGCCCTGATGGACGGTGAACGGCTGGTCGGGTACGGGGAGTTGTGGCTCGACATTGAGGAGGACGAGGTCGAGCTGGCGCGCGTCGTCGTGGCGCCGGAGGCCCGCGGGCGGGGCCTGGGACGCGCACTGGTGCGGGGCCTGCTCGCCGAGGCCCGGCTCACCGGGACGGCTGACGTGTTCATGCGCGTCCACCCGGACAACGCCGTCGCCCTGCGCTGCTACCGGGGCGCCGGCTTCGAGCCGGTCGACGCCGGGTCGGCCGGGGCGTGGAACGCCGGGCAGCCCGTCGCCTACGTCTGGCTGCGGGCGACCTGACGGCGGGGCCGGCCGGAAGGACCCGCGCCCGGCACAAGCCTGTGCGGGCCGCTCACGTGGACCGCCGCCCTCGCCGCGCCCTTCCCTGGCCCCCGGACCCCGGAACGTTGGTCCGGACGGGCGATCTCTGACGCTGTATCAGCGATGCGCCGCGTGGCGCGGCCGCACATGTGAAAGAGAGTCAGGTGCACGGCCAATTCGTACGACAATCATTCCGCTCGGAGGACCTCGTATGCCCGCGTCAGCGCTCTCCCGTTCCGCCGCCGTCCGCACCGGCGCCGCAGCCCTCACCACGGCCGCCCTCGCCGGTGCCGCCTTCCTCGCGGCGCCGGCCGCCCTCGCCGCCCCCGCCGACAGCGGTGACGTCAAGATCCACTCGGAGACGACGTCCCCCACCGACCCGCGCGACGAGACGAAGGTCTGCAAGTTCTACCTCGCCGCCTTCAACTTCCAGGGCGTCGGCGTCACGGGGATCACCTACCTCATCGAGCCGCAGCCCGCGACGGCGGCGGCCGCCGCCACCCCGCTCAACGGCACCCTCGCCCTCCCGACCGGCACCGGCTACACCGACACGCTGGCGCTGCCGGACGGCGACTACAAGCTCACCTGGAAGCCGGTCGGCGGCACCGGGGCGGGCAAGGAGAAGAAGTTCAAGGTCGACTGCAAGGCGGCCCCGGAGAACAAGCCCGACGCCAAGCCGCAGACCCCCAACGGCTCGGTCCCGGCGGGCGGCGGCGGCCTCGCCGAGGCGCCGACGGTCTCGGCGGTCGCGGCCGCCGGAGCGGTGGGCCTGGTCGGCGTCTCCGGCTTCGTCTACGTCCGGCAGCTGCGCCGCCGGACCGACGGTGCCGCGTAGGTACGCGCCCAGGCCCTGGTACCGCACGCGCGCCTACCGTCTGGCGAGAACGGCCTTGCTGGCGTTCTCGCTGGTGATGGGCGGCATCTGGTGGGCCGGCGACGACGGTCGGCCCGCCGGGCCGGCCGCCGCCCCGGCGTCGGTGTCCGGGGACGCGAAGGCGTCCCCGGGCCCGCCCGCCTCCTCGGCACCGGAGCCCCGGCGCGTCATGGACTGCTCCTCAGGTGCGGGGCGGGCTCCCACTATCGGGCCCGCCCGCGGCCGCGTTCATGAGTACGTGTACTCAGAGCGCCGCGTCGCACCGCCCGGGTCGTGGCGTGACGAGGACGCGGGACCGCTCCGGCTCGCTGCGCGGTGCGGTGCGGCGGGGTGCCGTGCCGGTGCCGGGGCGGTGCCGGTGGGTCGACGGCTCCGGCCGCGATGTCAGTGGGCGTCCCTAGCATGGGCGGTGCCGGGGGTGGTGGGCCGCGCGGGCCCAACAGGCCCGTGGCTTCGGCGCGTTCAGCGGCCGTACGGACATCGGACCATCAGGACGTCAGGAGTGCTGTGCGATCACGTTTCGGGGATTTCGCCGACGGCCCGGAAGCCGGGACGGCCGCGGAGCGGCTCAGGACCGTCGAGCAGTGGCGCTCCTACCTGGCCGAGTACGGTGCCGACGTTCTGCGGGTGTCGGCCGAGGGCGAGTTGCTCCACGTCAGCGACGAGCAGCGGGCCACCGGATGGCTGGGCCACGAGGGCGCGCACGAGCAGCGGATCGCGGCCGTGGAGGAGCGGCTCGGCACCCGGCTCCCGCCCAGCTACCGCTCGTTCCTGGGCGCCTCCGACGGCTGGTCGCACCCCGGCCCGTTCATGTACGAGATGCGCACCACCGGCACCCTCGACTGGCTCGACGACGATGACGCCGAGATGTACATGGACATGTACACGGACGCCTATGGCGATGAGGCGGACGAGACGGACGACGCGAGTGAGCACGTCAGGGCGCCCGTCCTGCTCGTCGCGGACGAGGGCGACGCCCAGGTGTGGCTGCTGGACTCCGGGGACGTGTCGCAGGACGGGGAGTGGGCCGCGTACACGTGGTCGAGCTGGCAGCCGGGGCTGAGCGAGCGGTACGGGTCCTTCGCCGAGCTGGTCGCGGCGGAGCGCGCCTCGTTCGAGCGGCTCAAGGGCTACGCAGGCAGCGCCGTCCATCCGGAGGGGGCCGAGCAGCTGGTGGCCGAGGGCCGCGCGCAGGCCCTGCGGGGCGAGGCCGAAAGGGCGGTGGCCACCTTCGGGCAGGCCGCCGTCAAGGGGTCGGGGGCCGGTGCCTACCTGGCCGTCGTGCTGGGCGCCTTCCTCGACCTGACCTACGCGCACCACGAGATCCGCAACGGCGTCCTCGCGCGTCCGCATGTCATCGAGGCGGTCGGTCTCGAACAGGTGCGTGCGGAGGCCGTGGCGCTGTATCTGCGTCGCACGGTGGAGGAGTACGGACCGAAAAAGGACTTCTCGTCGGTGCTCGTGCCGGAGCTGCGCATGTCCGAGGGCGGGCCCGTCGTCGACTGGATCCCCCACGCCGCCGCGTCCGCCCCGCCGGTGCTGCCCGAATCCCCCCTCTTCCAGGAGGCCTTGGACACGGCCCGGACGATTGCCCTGTCCGGCGCCCCCGGCGCCTGCGACGACGCCTGGGCCGTCATCGAGACCGCCCTGCCCCACTGGCACTGCGAGTCGCCGCACCGTATAGCCCCGGTCGTGCTCCTGACCGACCCGGCCTTCCGTGAGGTGGTCACCGCATCCCGGGCCCGTCTCCTCGTCACCACACCGCGGGGCGGGGCGCGCGAGCGGCACTGACCCGGCGGGGCGGCGGCCGGGCGGCTGGTCCCGCGGGCCGGTGGCGTGCCGCCGGCGGGGACGGTCCGCGAGGCCGGACCGGACCGGGCCGGATCAGGTGATGGCGGTAGGGACGGCTGTAGCGGGAGCGGCCGGGTGGGTCAGGCCTGGGCGGTGGGGCGGACGACGAGGTCTCCCACGTCGACCCCTTGGGGCTGCTCGATGGCGAAGGCGATGGCGCGGGCCACCGCGTCGGGCGAGAGTCCCATCTGCTCCATCTGCTCGACGATCCGCTCCCGCAGCGCGGGGAGCATGGGGTCCGCGAAGCCGGTGCGGACGAACCCCGGGGAGACGACGGTCACCCGCAGACTGTCCCCCGCCTCCTGCCGCAGCCCCTCGGAGACGGCGCGGACGGCGTTCTTCGTGCCGGCGTACACCGCCATGGAGGGGCTGATGCTCAGCCCCGCGACGGACGCCGTGTGGACGAAGTGCCCGAACCCCTGCTCGCGGAAGACGGGCAGCGCGGCCGCGATCCCGTACAGCACGCCCTTGAGGTTCACGTCGATCATCTCCTCCCAGTCCTCGACGCGCAGTTCGTCCAGCGGGGAGATCAGACCGACGCCCGCGTTGCTGACCAGGACGTCGAGCTTCCCGAAGCGCTCGCGCGCCACACGGACGAGGCCGACGAGATCCGCGCGTTGCTTCACATCCGTGCGGACCCAGGCCGCCCGGCCGCCGGCTTGCTCGATGCGGGCGGCCAGCGCCTCCAGGCGCTGCGTACGCCGTGCTCCCAGGACGACCGCGGCGCCCCGCTCGGCGAGCAGGAGCGCGGTCGCCTCGCCGATACCACCGCCCGCGCCGGTGATGGCCACGACCTTGCCCGCTATTTCCGACATGCTGAGGAGCCCCTTCGAACGGTGACGGCAGGACATGCGTGGAGACGGCCGTGCCCGTGCCCTAGAATCTAAGTGGAGGCGTCGCCACTTAGAACACCGTAAGTGGCGACGCCTCCACTTGGCAAACCGCGCTACCGGAAGGTCCCCCCGATGCCCCGCGATCCGCACCGTCCGCTACGGGCCGACGCCCAGCGCAACCGGGACAAGATCCTGACCGCCGCCGTGCGTGTCTTCACCGAGGAGGGACTGGACGCCCACTACGAGCGCATCGCCCGGGAAGCGGGCGTCGGCAGCGGCACCCTCTACCGCAACTTCCCCACGCGCGAGGCCCTCGTCGAGGCGGCCTACCGCAGCGAGCTGGCCCGGCTGTGCGAGGCGGTGCCCGGCCTGCTGGCCACCCTGCCGCCGCACGAGGCGCTGCGCGCATGGACGCGGCACTTCATGGACTACGTCACGGCCAAGTTCGGCATGGCCGACGCCCTGCAGGCCGTCGTCGCCGCGGGCAGCGACCCGTACAACGAGAGCCACCAGATGATCCAGGCCGCCCTCACCTCGCTCATGGAGGCGGGCACCGCGGCCGGTGAGATCCGCTCCGACGTCAGCCCGGCCGACCTGTTCGCCGCCCTCACCGGCATCGCCCTCATCTCGGCCGGACCCGAGCGGCGCGATCAGGCCGAACGCCTCATCGACCTCACCCTGGACGGACTGCGCGCCACCCGCTGACCGGCACGGACGTCCCCGGCGGGCCCGCCCTGCAAGGCATGCAACTCACCATCCGCGCCGCTTGCTTGGAGTGCACGCCAGGGCCCTAGCGTGGCGGGCATGCCGGTTTCGATGCGCCGACACATCGATACATCGATGCGTCGACGCGTCGCCCCCCACGGTCCATGAGGAAGACGACACGTGACAGACAACCGATTCACACCGCACGCAGAACTCTTCGAACTGCGCGGCAAGCGGGCGCTCGTCACCGGCGGCACCCGGGGCATCGGGATGATGATCGCGCGTGGCCTGCTGCAGGCGGGCGCCCGCGTGGTCGTCAGCTCGCGCAGCGAAGAAGCGTGCGCCCGGGCGCAGGAAGAGCTGTCCGCGTTCGGTGAGGTGCGGGCCGTCCCCGCCGACCTGTCGCGCCACGACGAGTGCCGGCGGCTGGCCGACCTGGTCACCGCCGGATCGGAGCGTGTGGACATCCTCGTCAACAACGCGGGCGCGCTGTGGGACGAGCCGCTCGCGACGTTCCCGGACGCGGCCTGGGACACGGTCCTCGACCTCAATCTGAAGTCGCCGTTCTGGCTGGTCCAGGCGCTGCTGCCCGCACTGCGCAAGGCGGGTACCGCCGACGATCCCGCGCGGATCATCAACATCGGCAGCATCGCCGCTATCCACATCCCCCAGCGGCCCAACTACTCCTACTCCAGCAGCAAGGCCGCGCTGCATCAGCTCACCCGCGTGCTCGCCAAGGAACTGGGACCCCAGCACGTCACCGTGAACGCCGTGGCGCCGGGGCCGTTCCCCTCGGCGATGATGGCCGCGACCCTCGACGAGTTCGGCGAGGCGATCGCGGCGTCGGCCCCGCTGCGCCGCATCGGCCGCGACGACGACATGGCGGGCGTCGCCGTGTTCCTGGCCGGCCGGGCAGGCGCGTACCTGACGGGCACCGTGATCCCCGTCGACGGCGGCATCGCCACGACCGCATAGGCCACCCGAAGGGGGTGGCACGAGGCTGTCCTCGGTCCCGGCGCGGCGGCCGGAGCGGGCGGTGTGCGTAGAACTACGTAATCGGTTACGCAATTGCGCTGCGTGCAGCCGTGTGGTGGGTGCGCGGGGCTGCGGCGTGTGTGACTCTGTGGCCGGCAGCGGTCTCGACGCGGGCAAGGTAACTCATGCGAAGTGCACGGAAGTTGCTCGTCACGGCGGCTGCCGCGACGGCGGCGCTGGTCGCCCTCCCGGGGTGTTCGGGCGGCGAACCGGCCAAGGACGAGCCGGCCGCCCGGTCCTCGCCCTCCGAGCTCGCCCGGTACACGGCCGCCCCCGGCACGGCCGGCGCGACGCAGAGCCCGGCGGCGAAGGCGTCGGCGCAGTGTGTGAAGACGGCGGGCATGAACGCCGAGCGGCTCACCGCCTACCTCAAGGAACTGCGCGGTGCCAGCGGCGCCTACCAGTCCCAGGGACTGACCCTGAACTCCGAGGGCCTGAACTTCGCCCCGGACGCCACCCAGCGGCCCTGCACGGCGATCGAGGTGAAGCTCACCCGCTACTGGGTCGACCTCAAGCAGATCAGGGAGGAGACCCCCGTCAGCGCGGCCCGCTTCGAGTACACGTACACGCTGATCGACGTCACGTCCCACAAGGTCGGCCCGCGCAACGGCAGCGTGCCCGATTCCGCACCGCCGGGGGGCTCCGACTGCCAGGGCTCGCTGTCGGTGGTCCACGTCGGCGACGACATCACGCTGCGGTCGCTGCCGTCCGACCTGGAGCTGTCCGACACGACGACCCCGGTCCCGGTCGAGGTGAGCGCGGACGGTGTGCTGTCCGCGGTCTACGTCTCGCCGTCCGGCGTGGTGTCCTGCTGAGCGGCGCCGGTGCGCTCAGGCGGGGTCCGGCGCCCCGGTCGTCGTGTCGCGCAGCTCCGACCTGGTCTGCAGGACGGCGAGGGCGGCTCGTGAGGTGACGCCGGTCTTGCGGTAGATGCGGCCGAGATGGGACTCGACCGTGCGGGGGCTGAGGAAGAGGCGGGCGGCGATGGCCGGGGTGGTCAGGCCGGCGGCGACCAGGGAGGCGATCTCGCGTTCACGGGCGGACAGAGCCGCCAGCGGGGACTCGGCCGCAGGCCG
>NZ_VDFC01000035.1 GCF_008369065.1 Streptomyces apricus
GGGCATCCCCCCGCAGGTCGCACAGCACCTGCGGCAGTGGCTGCCCCCCTGGCTCGACACCTGTCTGGAGGACGGGCAGTGGGACCCGGCTGCGCGGAGGGGCGGCGTGGCGGGAGCCGGCCGGTGGCGCCGAACGGGTCGCCCGGCCATGGCTGGTGGCGGGCCGTCATGCGGGCGCGTGGGTCAGCAGGGTCAGGGCGCGGGAGGTGGCGAGCACGGAGGCGAAGGCGGCGACCAGGGTCGGGTGGTAGACGAGGTCGAACAGCTCGTCGGGCTCGCCCTGCGGCATCGTGCGGATGGCCGGCATCGCCCCGTCGTCCTGCTGGGCGGCGGCGAAGCCCCGCCAGGCCCGCTCGTCCAGCGTGGGGCGCGGCAGGCAGGCGTCGACGACGAGCAGTTCGCCGAGCAGGTCCCAGCGCTGCAGGTCGAGCCAGTCGTCCAGCCACACCGGCAGCCAGGTGGCGAGGTAGTCGGCGATGCGGGGCGGGATGCGCTCCGGGGCCTCGCCCCAGTCGGTGAGGTGGAAGACGGTGTGGGTGACGTCGTAGGCGGCGTACCCCTCCACGGTCCACGGCTCGGGAGTGCGCCCGAGCCAGGTCTCGCCGACCATCTCGGACTCGGGCGGTCGCGGCCGCAGTCCGAAACGGCGCTGGAACGCGGACAGTCCCAGACGGCGCACCGGCGTCAGTTCATGGGCGGCGAAGCTCTCCAGCCGGTGGTTGAGCAGGATGCTCCGTTCCAGTTCGGGATGGCTGTGGCCCAGTTCCCTGAAGGGGAGGTAGACCTCGAAGGGAATGGGGGAGAAGGGCTCGATGCGCTGCCCGCGCACCAGCATCCGGCCACCGTCCAGCGTGTCGCGCCAGGCGTGGTCGAGCAACTGCCGGGCCAGCTGGGCCTGCCGGGAGCCCGCCACCCCCTCGCGGAACAGCACCTTGCACACGACGGCCAGTTCACCGACCGGCTTGAAGCGCTCCAGGAAGCCCACTTCCGGGTCGACGTCCTCTTCGAGGCGGAAACCGTCCCGGTGGGCGTGCAGCCACTCCAGGGCGCTGGTCCCGACGCTGTGGATGAGACGGGTGTCGGTCATCTCGGCGCTCCTCGCCCCTCGTGTCCCGGATGCGTCGCGTGCTCGAAGGCGTGCACCTGCGCGGCGACCGCGCCGTCGTCGACGTACGCGCGCAGGCGGTAGCCGGTCAGTACGGCGGCGAAGGCCGCCATCAGGGTCGAGTGGTAGCAGCCGACGAAGTCGTCGGCGACCGGGTGGCCGGCCCGTCCGGCGCCGACCTCGGGTACGGCTCCGGAGGAGTCCTGGGCCTGTGCCAGTCTCGCCCAGGACTCCTGGAGCACCGCCCGGTCCGGCGGGCCCGGCAGGCTGCCCGCCACGGCCAGCAGCTCGCAGCTCAGGTCCCACTGCCCGTCCTCCAGACAGGTGTCGAGCCAGGGGGGCAGCCACTGCCGCAGGTGCTGTGCGACCTGCGGGGGGATGCCCTGCGGGGTCAGGCCCCAGTCGGTGAGGTGGAAGACCACATGGGTCAGGGTGTAGCCGGCGGCGGATTCGAACGTCCACGGCTCGGGCAGGCCGCCCAGCCAGGTGCGGCCCAGCGCCCGCGCCATGTCGTCGTGCTGCGGGACGCAGCTGCGCTGTTCGGAGTTGAGGACGCTCAGGCGCCGGTTGGGCTGCTGCTCCGTCATCCGCCAGCTGCGGGTGCGGGCCACCGTCGCGGCCGCCCGCTCGTAGCCGGTGTGGCGCAGCCCGCCGGACGCGAACGCCGCATAGATCTCCAGGGGATACGTGGCGAAGGGTTCGAGGCGCTGCAGTTCCAGGAAGAGGCCGCCGTGCGCGGTCTGCTCCCAGGCGAAGGCCAGCAGCTCGGCGGCGCTCTCGTGGAGCGGGTCGTCCGGTTCGGTGTGCCGGCGGATGCTGACGCAGACCTGTGCCAGTTCGCCGAGGGGCTTCCAGGTGAAGTTCACGTTCGCGTGCTCGGCGAGCGCGTAGGCGCCGAGCGCGAACTCCTCGCGGCGGGCCGACACCCAGCTCAGCGAGGCCTCGCCCACCTCCCGGATGTCGCGTGCCGTCACACCCGCACTCCGATCCGCATCAGCTGTGCCGCCTCGACCTGCAGCGCCACGCGCGGGTCGTCGCCGCCCATCTGCGCCACGAACGCGAGCCCGGTCTCCAGGCCGAGCGTCTCCGGGACGCCGTCGAGGAGCACCAGCCAGCGTCCCGCGCCGGCCGCCTGCAGCCAGTCGCGCCGCCGGACCGCACGGACGAACCCGCGGGCGACGTCCACGGGACGACCACGCGCCACGCGGGCCACGGCGCTGTCCGCGCCCGGTACCGCGAGCGGGGCCAGCACGGCGAGTTGGTGGGTCAGCGACTGCCAGGAGGCGTCTTCGAGCCAGGCGGCCCGGGGCTCCGTACCACGGCCCGGCACGCCGTCCGGGGGCGTGTCGGCGGATCCGTCCAGGGTGCGGAGGGCCCGTTCCATGGCCCAGTGGCTCCACGCCGAGGCGGGGGAGGCACCCGCCGGAGGCGGATAGGCGTGCACGGCCCTGCTGAACACGGCGAGGTCGTCGGAACCGGGAGGGACGTCGTGCAGGACGCTCGGCAGGACCGCGTCGGCGCCCATCACCCGTACGGCGGCGAGGGCGATGCCGTCGTCCGCTCCGGGAACGCCGTGGGCCAACCGGAACGGGCCCCCGCTCCGAAGAGCGGAGACCAGTTCCGACGTGAGGTCCTGCACCGCGCCCGTCAGACGGGTCGAGGTGCCTGACTTTTCCATGTGGCTTCTCCCGTCAACCCTTCTTCGGCCGGGGGGTAGGAGGAGACAGCAGCAGAGTGCCCGTCGCGGCCTGCAGCGCCAGCGCCGCGCACTCGCGGCTGTCACGGTAGGAGCCGTCGGCCTCGGTCGGGTCGAGAGCGGCCTCGACGTCTACGGTGACCTCGGTGAGTTCGGCGGACAGAAACTCGGTGGAAGACATACCACCATCCCCTTCACGAGAGACGTGTTCTTCTCCACGACGAGTGACCGCTTCGCGGAGACTTATTCATGAAAATACAGATATGTCTTATTTGCCGCTCAAGTGACCGTGCGGCGCCCCCTCGAACCGTCACCGTGCGCGTCGACCGCACCGTGCGAGGACAGGGGCGTAACGGTGCCGGCCGTCACCCCTCCTGCCGGGCGTTCACCCGAACGTGCGGCGGTATTCCGGGTGCGGCGGGGTAATGGGGTGTCGACCGACCTCCCCGTTGAGATGAGCCGACGATGACCGACGACGCCTACCTGTTCCTGCTCGACAACCCTGCCGCACGGCTCGGTGTGCCCCCGGCCGCCGTCGGTGGCCTCGCCTGTATGGAGACTCCCGCGGTACGGGCGTGGCTGGACGCGCAGGGGAGCACGCCGACCGCGCCCGAACTGCGGCTGCTGCCGCCGGAGGAGACCGGGGCCGTCCCCGAGGGCGCGGAGCGGCTGCCCGTGCCGCTGAGCGACGAGGAGCTGAGCCGCGTACGGCAGCGCTCCGGTCCCGAGGCGCTCGCCCGGATCGAGGAGGAGCTGCTGTCCTACCGCGACTGCGCCGACGGCCGGGACGGCCTCATCGGCCGGGCGCTCGCCGCGGGCGTGGCGCCGCACCGCATCGCGGAACTGACGGGGGAGGACCCGGCGACGGTGACGGCCGCGGCGGGCGTCTGACACCGCCGGGGCCGCTTTCGCCGGCGTGCGCGAATGTGTGGCGGGCCCCAGCCTGGATACGTGAGCTGCGTGGTTCCGGGCGCCGTCGGAAGGTGATGAACAGCATGGGCAGCCGAACAGACAGTGCGGGTGCGGACGACGGGTCCCCCCGCCCCGGCAGCGAGTCGATCGCCGCACCGGGGCGGACACCCGGCCCCGCCGGGCCCGCCGGACCGGGGCCCGCCGCGGCCGGACCCGGTGCGTCCGGGCTCGCCGCGTCCCGGCCCGATGCGTCCGGATCCGGCGCTCACGCGTCGCCCGGCCGCCACCACTCCGAGGTCGAGCTGCGGGTGAACGGCGCGCCGCACGTCTTCACCGTCGACCACCGCTCCGTCCTGCTGGACGTGCTCCGCGAGCAGCTCGGCCTCACCGGCGCCAAGAAGGGCTGCGACCACGGCCAGTGCGGTGCCTGCACGGTCCTCGTCGACGGCCGCCGCGTCAACAGCTGTCTGCTCCCGGCGGTGGCCCAGGACGGCCGCGACATCACCACGGTGGAGGGACTCGCCGACGGCGACGACCTGCACCCCCTGCAGCAGGCCTTCCTCGACCGCGACGCCTTCCAGTGCGGCTACTGCACACCGGGACAGCTCTGCAGCGCCCTCGGCGCGGTGGCCGAGGCCGAGGCGGGCCACCCCTCGCACGTCACCGACCCCGGGACGCCCTCCGGACGGCCCGTCCCGCTCGGCCCGGACGAGATCCGCGAACGGCTCAGCGGCAACCTCTGCCGCTGCGGCGCCTATCCGAACATCGTGCGGGCCGTCGAGGACGTGATCCGGTGAAGCCCTACGCCTACGCGCGCGCCGACAGTGTCGAGGAGGCCGCCGAGCTGTACGCGGCCCAGCCCGGCGCCCGCTACCTCGGCGGCGGCACCAACCTGGTCGACCTGATGAAACTGGGCGTGGAGGAACCGGCCGCGCTGGTCGACGTCAGCCGGCTGCCCCTGGACACGGTGGACGAGCTGCCCGACGGATCGCTGCGGATCGGCGCCACCGTCCGCAACAGCGACCTCGCCGCCCACCCCCTGGTGCGCGACCGCCATCCGGCCCTCTCCCAGGCACTCCTGGCCGGCGCCTCCGGACAGCTGCGCAACGCGGCCACCACCGGCGGCAACCTCCTGCAGCGCACCCGCTGCCCGTACTTCCAGGACACCGGCAAACCCTGCAACAAGCGGGTGCCCGGCTCCGGTTGCGCAGCCCTGGACGGCACGCACCGCGACCACGCCGTGCTCGGGCACTCGCCGCTGTGCATCGCCACGCACCCCTCGGACATGGCCGTGGCACTGGCCGCCCTGGACGCGGACGTCGAGCTGCACGGGGCCGACGGGCCGCGCACCGTCCCCGTCGCCGAGTTCCACCGGCTGCCGGGCGACCACCCCGAACAGGACACGGTGATCCGCCCCGGCGAGCTGATCACCGGGGTGCTCCTGCCGGCGGCCCCGGCCGGACTGCCCTCGCTCTACCGCAAGGCCCGCGACCGGGCCTCGTACGCCTTCGCCCTCGCCTCCGTCGCCGCGGTGCTCGGCGTCGAGGACGGTGTCGTGCGGCATGTCGGCCTCGCCTTCGGCGCACTGGCCCACCGCCCGTGGCGGGCCCGGAAGGCGGAGGAGGCCCTGCTGGACGCCGCCCCCACGACGGCGGCCTTCGAGCGGGCCGCCGACCTCGAACTGGCCGCCGCCGAGCCGCTGCGCGACAACGCCTACAAGGTCGCCCTGGCCCGCAACCTCGCGGTCGACGCCCTGGAACGGCTCGCGCGGGCCGCCAGGACCTGAACACACGTGCCAGGACCTGAACACGCGTGCGCGGACACGCACCCGTACGCACATCACCGTCAGGAGGAGCAGGATGGCCGACACCGCCACCGGCACCGGCCGTTCGCTGGGCGCGCCCGCCGAGCGCCGGGAGGGCCGGGACAAGGTCACCGGCAGCGCCCGGTACGCCGCCGAACAGACCGACCCCGGCCGGGTCCACGCCTGGCCGGTGGCCGCCGGCATCGCTCGCGGGACGATCCGCGGCATCGACACCGCCGCCGCGCTCGCCCTGCCCGGGGTCCTCGCCGTGCTCACCCACGACAACGCGCCCCGGCTGGCGCCCCCGGACGACCCCACCCTCGCCGTCCTCCAGGACCGGCGCGTACCGCACCGCGGCTGGTTCGTCGCCCTGGTCGTCGCCGAGACCCTGGAGACGGCCCGCGCGGGCGCCGCCGCGGTCGAGGTCACGTACGACGTGGAGGACCACGACGTGACCCTCACCGAGGACCACCCCGGGGCCTACGCGCCCGAGGAGGCCAACGGCGGCCACCCCGCACGCCGCGAACAGGGCGGCCCCGAGGAGGCGTTCGCGGCCGCGCAGGTGCGCGTCGACACCCACTACCGCGTCCCGCCGCTGCACAACCACCCCATGGAACCGCACGCGGCCACCGCCCGCTGGACCGGCGGCAGGCTCGTCGTGCACGACTCCAGCCAGGGCGCCACGACCGTACGCGCCACCCTGGCCTCGCTGTTCCGGCTCCCCGAGGACGACATCACCGTCGTCAGCGAACACGTCGGCGGCGGATTCGGGTCCAAGGGCACCCCGCGCCCGCACGTGGTGCTCGCCGTGATGGCGGCCCGGGAGACCGGACGGCCCGTCACCGTGAACCTGCCCCGCCGCCTCATGCCCTCGGTCGTCGGCCACCGGGCGCCCACCCTGCACCGCCTCCGGCTCGGCGCCGCCGCGGACGGGACCCTCACCTCCTCCCTGCACGAGGTCACCACCCACACCTCCCGCATCAAGGAGTTCGTGGAGCAGGCCGCCGTGCCCAGCCGCATCATGTACGCCGCGCCGCACCGCCTCACCGCCCACCGGGTGGTGCCGCTGGACGTGCCCAGCCCCTCCTGGATGCGCGCGCCCGGCGAGGCACCGGGCATGTACGCCCTGGAGTCGGCCATGGACGAACTCGCCGTGGCGACGGGCCTGGACCCCGTGGAGCTGCGCATCGCCAACGAGCCCGACGCCGACCCCGACAGCGGCAAGCCCTTCAGCAGCCGCCACCTGGTCGCATGCCTGCGCGAGGGCGCCCGGCGCTTCGACTGGGCGCGGCGCGACCCCCGGCCCCGCTCCCGCACCGAGGGCCCCCTGCTCGTCGGCACGGGCGTGGCCGCCGCCACCTACCCGGTGATGGCCAGCCCCTCGCGGGCGACGGCCCTCGCCCTGCCCGACGGCGGCTTCGTCGTCCGGACCAACGCCACGGATATCGGCACCGGCGCCCGCACCGTCCTCGCCCAGATCGCCGCCGACGCCCTCGGCGTCCCCCTGGAGCGGGTGCGCACCGAGGTGGGCAACAGCGACCTGCCCCCGGCCCCGCTGGCCGGCGGCTCCTCGGGCACCGCCTCCTGGGGCTGGGCCGTCCACGAAGCGTGCACCCGGCTCGCGGCGCGGCTGGCCGCGCACACCGGGCCGCTGCCGGACGACGGGCTTCGCGCGGACGCCGACACGGCGGGCAGCGCCGACGCGGAGAGCGACTACGCCCGGCACTCCTTCGGCGCCCACTTCGCCGAGGTCACGGTCGACACGGTGACCGGCGAGGTCCGGGCGCGCCGCCTGCTGAGCGTGTTCGCCGCCGGACGCATCCTCAACGCCCGCACCGCCCGCTCCCAGTTCATCGGCGGCATGACCATGGGCCTGGGCATGGCCCTGACCGAGGGCAGCACCATGGACGCCGCGTCCGGCGACTTCACGGAGTCGGATTTGGCCTCCTACCACGTCCCCGTGCACGCCGACGTCCCGGACCTCGAAGCGCACTGGATCGAGGAGGACGACCCGCACCTCAACCCCATGGGCAGCAAGGGCGTCGGCGAGATAGGCATCGTCGGCACGGCGGCGGCCGTCGGCAACGCCGTGCACCACGCCACCGGCGTCCGCTTCCGCGAACTGCCCCTGACCCCCGACCGGGTGCTGACGGGACTCGCGGGCGCGCCGCGGTAGGAACCCCGGGTCCGCGTCCGGGTGAGAGCCCCGGGGCCGGCTCCGGGGATCCGCGCCCCCGGAGCCCTACCCCGGCGGGGTGAGGCACGGTCCGGCGGCGCTGCGCATACTCGGTGACATGACCGAGCAAGGGCACCTCGCCGAGTTCCTCCAGGCCCGCCGGAGCCGACTGCGCCCCGAGGACGTGGGACTGCGCACCTACGGCGAACGGCGCCGGGTGCCGGGGCTGCGGCGGGAGGAGCTCGCGATGCTCGCCGGCATCAGCGCCCCCTACTACACCCGCCTCGAACAGGGCCAGTCGCGCAACGCCTCGCGCGAGGTGCTCGACGCCGTCGCCAACGCCCTGCGCCTGGACGACTCCGAGCGGGCCCACCTGCACACACTGGCCCGCACCCCGAGGAGCGGCGCCCGCCGTGCGCGTACGCCCGCCGAACGCGTCACCCCCGCGACGAGGGCCCTGCTGGCCGCCGTCGCGGACACGCCCGCCCTCGTCGTCGGCCGCCGCAGCGACGTCCTGGCCTGGAACCCGCCGGGGCACGCGCTGTTCGCCGGCCACCTCGACCCGGACGGTCCCGACGACCCGCGACGGCGCCCGAACATGGCCAGGCTGGTGTTCCTGGACGCGCACACCCGCGAGCTGTACGCCGACTGGCCCGCGAAGGCCCGGGCCGTCGTGGGCAACCTGCGCCTGACGGCCGGCCGGTACCCGGACGATCCGCAGCTGACCGCACTGGTCGGCGAACTGACCGTGCGCAGCCGGGAGTTCGCGGCCCTGTGGGCCGACCACCGGGTACTGGCCTGCGACGTCGCCGACTACGGGATGCGCCACCCCCTGGTCGGCGCACTGACCGTCACCCAGCAGACCCTGCAGAGCCCGCAGGGGAACGGGCCGGCCCTGGTGGTGGCCACCGCCGCCCCCGGCTCCGCGTCCGCGCGGGCCCTGTCCCTGCTCGCCCACGCCACCGCACCGCGGCCCCGCCGGGACGCGCAGCCGCGCCGGGACGCGGAGTCGCGCACCGTCTGACCAGGCCTGCCCCCTAGACCACGGCGTCGCGCCGCGCCGCCGTATGCCCGAAAACAGAGAAGGAACCATGCCCAAGCGCAGCATCAGGACCCTCGCGGCAGCCGCCGCGGCGGTCGCGGCCACCCTCGCGACGGCCGTACCGGCCGGTGCCGCCTCCCCGGGGGAACCGCTGGCCGACATACGGATCGCCGCCCACTTCGACCTCGCCGCGGGACAACTGCCCGAGAACATCGCCCTGTTGCCCGACGGCAGCGCGGCCGTCACCTTCGCCGCGAGCCGCCAGGTGGCCCGGGTGACCCCGCAGGGGGCGACGCACGTCCTGGCGACGCTGCCCGCCCCCGCCGACGGCGGCGCCGGCACGCCCGCCCTCGGCTTCCCGCTCACCACCGGCATCACCCGCACCCCGGACGACACGCTCTACGCGCTGTACGCGACCGGCACCGCCGACCTGACGGGGCTGTGGCGGCTGCGCCCCGGACAGGCACCGCGGCGGATCGCCGCCCTGCCCGCGGACGGCCTGCCCAACGGACTGGCACTCGACGAACGTGCCGGGCGGTTCTACATCACCGACTCGGTGCTCGGCACGGTGTGGACCGTCCCCGTCACCGGCGGCACCCCACCGCGTGGTCCACCGCCCCCGAACTCGCCCCGGCCGGCTTCCTCGGCGCCAACGGCGCGAAGGTGCACGACGGCGCGCTCTGGGTGACCAACCTCGACCGGGGCACCCTCCTGCGCCTCCCGATCCGTGCGGGCGACCGCGCGGGCGCCCCGCAGGTCGAGGCGTCGGGCCTGGCCGGCATCGACGACTTCGCCTTCACCGGCCGGGGCGACCACGTCCTCGCGGCGCTCAACGGCCCCGACACGGTGATGCACATCCGCCCCGACGGTACGCACACGACGGTCCTGGACGCCTCCGACGGACTGCGCAACGCCTCCGCCGTGGCGGTGCGGGGCAGGGAGGTGTACGTACTGAGCGCCGCCTACACCACGGCCACGGACCCCAACCTGCTGCGCGCGAGGATCACCGGCCGCCTCTGAGTACCGTCCCCCTCCCGGGCCGCCCGCCGGGGCGGCCCGGGACCCCGCGGCACGGGCCGAGGCCCGTGCCGCGGCATGATGGCCGCCATGCGCATCCGTATCGACGCGGTCGACCTGCCCGGCCCCACCGCCCCGGCCCGTCCCGGAAGCGGCGACCCGCACGGGCACCGCGACGTCCACGTCGCCGTGCAGCGCCGGGACCGCCCGGGCGAACTGCTCGAACCCCACCGCGCGGACGCCGCGTCGGCGACCTGGACCCTGGAGTGCACCGCGGCGCCGGCGCCCACCGGCGGCACCGACGTGCGCGGCCCCTACGTGCAGGACCGCCTGGGCCGGCGGTTCGTCTACCTGTCCTGGGGCACCGTCGACGCGGCGGGCGTCTTCTCGATGTTCCGCCGCGCCAAGCTGATGCTGGACAGGGTCCCCGGCGATGTCCTCGCCGCGGCCGCCCGGCAGGGCCTCCTGGTGGCCCGGCTCGGGCTGACCGACCCGCAGGGCGGCCCGCTGTGCGGCCGCATCGAGCCCCCGCACGTCACCTGGACCGCCGAACGCGCCACCTGAACGCCCTCGCTGTCATGCCCGCGCGCCGGTTGACGTCGGGCGCCGGTCTGAGGTGTGCGCCGCCCCCATGCCCGTCCGAATGCGGGGCACACGCTCGCATACGGGTGCCGCTCCGGACGGCGGCGGGAGTCGCCGCGAACGGGCCTCGGCAGGACGACCGGACGGAGGGGTGATGTCCACGCGGACCCACCGCCTGACCATTACCGAGATAACCGACAGCGACCACTGCGCGGTGCTGCGGGTCAGCGGCGAACTCGACCAGAGCTGCGAGGAGTACTTCCTCGGCACCCTCGCCGCCATCGTCGACGCCGGGCGGCGGCACCTGGTCCTCGATGTGACGGCCCTCGTCTTCTGCGACTCCCGCGGCCTGAACTGCCTGCTCGCCATCCGCTGGTTGCTCAAGCGCCTGGACGGCAAGCTGCTGCTCGCCGGGGCGGGCCGCAGACTCTCGGAACTGCTGGTGCAGACGGGGAGTACGGAGATGCTGCCCGTGCGGCGCACGGTCGGTCTGGCCCTGTTCGACCTGCCGGAGGCCGAGCGCCCCGTCTGGCCGCCGAGCCCTGAGGACGACGAGAAGGAGGGGGAGGGCGGGACGAGTTCGTAGCCGCCGTCCGGGCTCCTGGGCGGCACCGTCACCACCGCCCCGACCCCGGACGGCGGCTACGAACTCCACGTACGCCTGCCCCTGCGGCGGCCGGCGTGATCGCCTGCGCCGTACGCGAGCGGTAGGCCCTGATGTCAGCGGGCCGTCACGCGCAGGGTGCCGAGGGKGGGGTCGGCGGCGTCGGGGACGAGCATCCCGGCGGCCACGCCGCTCCTCAGGTAGTCGACGACCTCCGCGGTGACGACCTCCCCGGGAACCACGGCGGGCACACCGGGCGGGTACGGGCTGAGCGTCTCCGCCGCGACGCGTCCCACGGCCTCCTCGGCCGGGACGTGCTCGACCGCCGCGAAGAAGGCCTCGCGGGGGAGCATGGCCTGTTCCAGTTCCAGCGCGTGCGGTTCGGGGAGCCGCACCGGGGAGGGGCTCTCGATGGTGCCGGCCGCGTCGACGAGGCGGCGCAGGGAGTCGACGAACAGGTTCTCGGTACGGTCGTCGTCGGCGTGGGTGATCTGCGCACCGATCCGGCAGGTGTCGGAGGCGCCGAGGTCGACGTGGCAGTGGGCGCGCAGCCACTCGGCCGCCTGCATCCCGCTGATGCCCAGGTCCCGCACGTCGATCGTGATCCTCAGCAGGTCCAGCTCCGCGGTCAGCCCCGCCTCGACGACCTCCTGGCCCATCAGCCGCAGTCCGGGCATGCCCGCCACGGCCGCACGGATGCGGGCCGCCCGCCGGAGCGCCGCGTCCAGCAGGTCGTACCCCTGCTCGGCCATCTGGCGGCGCCACCCGTCGAGGGTGGCGTACACCAGGGAGGAGGAACTGGTCGTGCCCAGCAGGTCCTCGCGCTGCTTGAGCACCTCGGGGGAGATCCGGTCGCCCTTGAGGTGGAAGACGGAGCTCTGCTCGACCGCGGCCCCCATCTTGTGCACGCTGGTGACGACCAGGTCGGCCCCGGCGTCCATGCCCCAGGACGGCAGACCGGGGTGGAACGGCAGATGGGCGCCCCACGCCTCGTCGACGATCAGCGGGATGTCCTGGTCGTGGCAGACCTTCGCGGCACCGCCGATGTCCGCGCAGGAGCCCCAGTCCGTCGGCGTGATCAGCAGCATCCCCTTCGCGTCGGGATGGGCCCGCAGCGCCTGCCGTACGTCGTCCGGCTCCGGCGGGTGCGCCAGGTGCCGCTCGGCGTCGAACTTCGGGTGCACCCACACCGGCTCCACGCCGTTGACGATCAGCGCGGCGATCACGGACTTGTGGGCGTTGCGCGAGATCAGCAGCTTCTCGCCCGGCCCGGCCACCGCCAGCATCGCGGTCTTCACCGACAGGGAACTGCCGCACGTCGAGAAGAACGCGTGGTCGGCCCCGACCGCGTCGGCCATCAGCTCCTCCGCCTGCGTGAGCACCCCCTGGGACTCGCGGCGGTCGTCGAGCCCGTTCAGGGAGAGCACGTCCGAGGCGAAGACCCCTTCGCCGACGATGTCGACGACCCGGGGATCGGCCCCCAGCCCCTGCTTGTGGCCGGGAGGCCCGTACACGACGTCACCGCGACGCCGGAACTCCTGCAGCGCCTCCAGCACAGGGACACGAGAGTGATCCATCTTCGACCTCCGAGCGGGTGTCTTCACGTCGGGGCGCTGCTCCACGCGGATCGGCCGCGCCGCCCGCCGCCACTGATGAGTTGCACGGACACGGGGATCGAAACCGCGGGGCGGGTCGGTTCCCGTCCCGGCGGGCCGGGTCAGCTTCCGCCCCGGCGGGCCGCCGTGCGGATCGCCAGTTCGGCCTCGGCCAGGCCGTCGACCGGGGCCGGGTCGTCGAGCCCCGGTACGCACACCACCCGGCCGCCCTCCAGCGCGGCCAGCGACGCGTCGACGACCTGGTCCACCGGCATGCCGCCGTCCTCGTGCACGGACTGCTCCCGTCCCGCGACGGGCTCCTCCCCGCGCGACTTGTGGAACTCGGTCGCGGTCAGCCCGGGGCACAGCACCTGGATCCGCAGCGGTGTACCGGCCAGCTCGGCGGCGAGCGTACGGGTGAAGGTGACGACGTAGCCCTTGGTGCCGCCGTACAGCGCGCGTTCGGGCAGCGGACGCGGCGGCAGCGAACCCGCGAAGGCGAGCTGCGAGGCGACGTTGACCAGGGTGCCGTGCCCGCGCTCCAGCATGGCCGGGACCGCGGCCCGGGCGAGCGTGGTGACGGCGAGGACGTTGACGGCGAGGACCTTCGCCATGAGGTCCGGTTCCAGTTCCGCGAACGGGCCGTAGCCGTTGATCCCCGCGTTGTTGAGGAGGAACCCGATGTCGTCGCCCGCCGCACGCCGCGCCACCCGTGCGAGGTCGCCGGGATCGGACAGGTCGGCCACGAGGGTCTCCACCGTGGTGCCCGTCGTCTCGCGCAGCCGTCGCGCGAGGTCGTCGAGCCGCTGCGCCCTCCTGGCCACGAGGACGGTGTCCCATCCCTCGGAGGCCAGCCGCTCGGCATAGGCCGCGCCGATGCCGGAGGAGGCCCCTGTCACCAGGGCCGTGCCACGTCGTGTACTCACTTCAATGCCGCCTTCCACGCTCACGTCCTGCAATGACGGTGATCGATGACAGGTATCCCGTACGGGGGTCCTGAACATGCGTGTGCCGGTCCGTACGTGGTCACGTAGTCAACGGGGGTACGGGTCACCGGAGCGCCGTCACCCCGAAGCAAGGACGATCGTCGTCGTGATCCGGGTGAGGGCGGGCCCCGCCGGCGCCGAACCGAACCCGAAGCGCACGGGCGGTTCGACCGGGGCCAGCACCCCCAGGCCGGTGCCCTCGAAAGTCCCCGACACCGCACGGACCGGCAGCAGGTCCTGTGCGCCGTAGTACTCCCGGCGGCCCCCGCCGGCGCTGCCGCGGGTCCGTACGCCCGACAGGAGCAGGCGGGCGAGCGGGTCGGTCACCGCGCTCCACGCCGGACGCCGGGCGAGCGCGCCGGGAACGGCCCGCAGGGCCAGCCCCAGGAGCTGCCGCCGGCCGGTGGTGAAACGCAGGTCGAGCGATCCCGCGCCGACGGTCCAGGTGCGGTCCGTGACGCCCACACCGACCGGGACGACCCGCACCGTGTCGAAGGTGTAGGTGCCACTGACGAAGTCCGCCACCTCCCGGGTGGGGGCCAGCAGCAGCCGCTCCCCGTCGGCCCGCTCCAGCATCACGTCGCTGAACGCCCCGAACGGCGACCGCTCCCAGTGCCCTAGCACGATGCGCGTGCCCGAGGAGGTCCCCATCCCCGCGATCCACCCGTCGAAGCACAACCACCGACGCCGCGGGTCCCCGTACGGGGCGGATGGGCTCCAGCCACGCATGCCTGACTCCTCACGGACGACGCACGAC
>NZ_VDFC01000036.1:0-16123 GCF_008369065.1 Streptomyces apricus
CCCCCACCCCGGGCATCACCTCTCTCTCAAGGACACGCCGTCGACTTCCGGCCYGATACGATGGGACTCCGATCTCTTTCGAAAAAAGATGGCATGAGCCGCGGGAAGCGGGGCAGACGCCGTGTGTCATCAACAGCGACGGTGAGTGGGGTGGGCGGCATGACAGCCGTGACGGCAGACGGGGCGACGGCCACGGCGCAGGGGATCCGGACGACGGACGCGACGGAGCTGCCTCTCATCGAGGACCCTTCGCGCGTCAAGCCGAAGGACGCCCGGGAGCTGTCCCGGCAGTTCTTCGACCGTCTGGCCGTGCTGGAAGAGGGCACGCACGACTACCAGTACGCACGCAACACGCTGATCGAGATGAACCTCTCCCTCGTCCGGTACGCGGCCTCCCGTTTCCGCGGCCGGGGCGACTCGATGGAGGACATCGTCCAGGTCGGCACCATCGGCCTGATCAAGGCGATCGACCGGTTCGAGCTGTCGCGCGAGGTGGAGTTCACCTCCTTCGCCGTCCCCTACATCGTCGGTGAGATCAAGCGCTTCTTCCGTGACACCAGCTGGGCCGTGCACGTGCCGCGCCGCCTCCAGGAGGCCCGGGTCGAGCTGGCCAAGGCCACGGAGGAGCTGCGTACCCGCCTGGGCCGCACCCCGACGACCAAGGAGCTCTCGGAGCTCATGTCGCTGCCCGAGGCGGAGGTCATCGAGGCCCGCAAGGCGGCGAACTGCTACAACTCCTCCTCCCTGGACGCAGCCCTGTCCCCGGACAACGGCTCGCACGGCGAGTCCGTGCTGGCCGACTTCATCGGCTCCGACGACTACTCGCTGGAGCTCGTCGAGGACCTGCACTCGCTGGCTCCCCTGGTCGCCCAGCTCGACGAGCGCGAGCGCCGCATCATCCACCTGCGCTTCGTCGAGGAGCGCACCCAGGCCGAGATCGGCGAGCTGCTCGGCATCTCGCAGATGCACGTGTCGCGTCTGATCAGCCGGATCATCAAGCGCCTGCGCGCCGGTCTGCTGGACCCCGCCGTCGCCTAGGCGTCCCTTTACTCCCGGCGTTCCCCCGACGCCGGTGAACCGGCGTCTCCCCCCCTTCGCCGGTGCCGAGCCCGTCGTCGCACCCGTGAGCCCCCGCTCACCGGACCGCGACGGCGGGCTCCGTCGTGCGCGCCCGGGGCACTCCATGCGCCCGCTCGGGGGTCCGCACACCCCCGCCCGGACGCCCCACCGGCCCCTGGTTCCCCGTCCTTCGGGCCCGTCGCGCCGGCGGCGTGGCGATTTCGGCTCCACGCTTTGTCCACCACCTCGCTTACGGGTTAGCCTGCGGCGTATTTCCTCGTCGCACCCCGGACAGCGGGAGTCCGACGGGGGTTCGGTCCGGCAGTGGGCCTGGTGTTCCTAGTCCCTTCACCGAGGGACCCACAGGCATGGGACGAGGGCCTACATGACGAGCCAGACGACCGACACCGTCGACCGCGCGCCGGGCGACCAGGAGCTGCGACAGCTGCTGGCCGGGCTGACGGCCGTACGGGACGGTGATTTCGGGACCCGTCTGCCGGACGACGGCGACGGTCTGCTGGGAGACATCGCCACCGTCTTCAACGGCATGGTCGACCAGCTGTCCGTGTTCACCTCCGAGGTCACCCGCGTGGCCCGCGAGGTGGGCACCGAGGGGACCCTCGGCGGGCAGGCGGAGGTGCCGGGCGTCTCCGGGACCTGGGCCGACCTCACCGACTCGGTCAACGCCATGTCGGGCAACCTCACCACCCAGGTCCGCGACATCGCGCAGGTGGCGACCGCGGTGGCCAAGGGCGACCTCTCCCAGAAGATCGACGTGCCGGCCCGGGGCGAGATCCTGCAGCTGAAGGAGACCGTCAACACGATGGTCGACCAGCTGTCCGCCTTCGCCGACGAGGTCACCCGGGTGGCGCGCGAGGTCGGCAGCGAGGGACGGCTCGGCGGCCAGGCCCAGGTGCCCGGCGTCGGCGGCGTCTGGCGCGACCTCACCGATTCGGTGAACCTGATGGCGGGCAACCTCACCGCCCAGGTCCGCAACGTCGCCCAGGTGACGACGGCGGTCGCCCGGGGCGACCTCTCCCAGAAGATCACCGTGGACGCCCGTGGGGAGATCCTGGAGCTCAAGAACACCATCAACACGATGGTCGACCAGCTCTCCGCGTTCGCCGACGAGGTCACCCGCGTCGCCCGGGAGGTCGGCACCGAGGGACGCCTCGGTGGCCAGGCGGACGTCAAGGGTGTCAAGGGCACCTGGCGGGACCTGACCGACTCCGTGAACTTCATGGCCGGGAACCTCACGGCCCAGGTCCGCAACGTCGCCCAGGTGGCGACCGCGGTCGCCCGGGGCGACCTCTCCCAGAAGATCACCGTGGACGCCCGGGGCGAGATCCTCGCCCTGAAGGAGACCCTCAACACGATGGTGGACCAGCTGTCCGCCTTCGCCGACGAGGTGACCCGGGTGGCCCGCGAGGTCGGCACGGCCGGCAACCTGGGCGGGCAGGCCACCGTCCGGGGCGTCTCCGGCACCTGGAAGGACCTCACCGACAACGTCAACGTGATGGCGTCGAACCTGACGGGCCAGGTCCGCTCGATCGCCCAGGTCGCCACGGCCGTCGCCCGCGGCGACCTCTCCCAGAAGATCACCGTCGAGGCGAAGGGCGAGGTCGCCGCCCTCGCGGACGTCATCAACACGATGGTCGACACGCTGTCCGCGTTCGCCGACGAGGTCACCCGCGTGGCCCGCGAGGTCGGCACCGAGGGACGCCTCGGCGGCCAGGCCCAGGTGCCGAACGTGGCGGGCACCTGGAAGGACCTCACCGACAACGTCAACTCGATGGCCAACAACCTCACCGGCCAGGTGCGCAACATCGCCCTGGTGACGACGGCGGTGGCCAGGGGCGACCTGTCCAAGAAGATCGACGTCGACGCCCGCGGCGAGATCCTCGAACTCAAGACCACCATCAACACGATGGTCGACCAGCTCTCCGCCTTCGCGGCCGAGGTCACCCGCGTGGCCCGCGAGGTCGGCAGCGAGGGGCGGCTCGGCGGCCAGGCCGAGGTGGAGGGCGTCTCCGGCACCTGGAAGCGCCTGACGGAGAACGTCAACGAGCTCGCGGGCAACCTGACCCGGCAGGTCCGGGCGATCGCCGAGGTCGCCAGCGCCGTCGCCGAGGGCGACCTGACCCGCTCGATCACCGTCGAGGCCTCGGGCGAGGTCGCCGAGCTCAAGGACAACATCAACTCCATGGTGGAGTCCCTGCGCGAGACCACGCGGGCCAACCAGGAGCAGGACTGGCTCAAGACCAACCTCGCGCGGGTCTCCGGCCTGATGCAGGGCCACCGCGACCTGTCGGTGGTGGCCGAGCTCATCATGGACGAGCTGGCGCCGCTGGCCTCGGCCCAGTACGGGGCGTTCTACCTCGCCGAGGAGGGCGGGCAGGGCAGCGGGCTGCGGCTCGTCGGCTCCTACGGATGGCCCGACGAGGAGGGCCGGCCCGAGCGTATCCCGTTCGGCCGCTCGCTGGTCGGCCAGGCCGCGCGCAGCCGCCGTGCCATCAGCGTCGACGAGCTGCCGCCGAACTACGTGTCCATCTCCTCGGGGCTCGGCCACACCGTGCCGACCGCCCTGGTGGTGCTGCCCATCGTGGTCGAGGACCAGGTGCTCGGCGTCATCGAGCTGGCCTCGGTCACCCGCTTCACCCAGATCCACCTGGACTTCCTGAACCAGCTGATGGAGACCATCGGCGTCAACGTCAGCACCATCGTGGCCAACGCCAGGACCGACGAGCTGCTCGACGAGTCCCAGCGCCTGACCGCCGAGCTGCAGGCCCGCTCGGAGGAGCTGCAGGTCCAGCAGGACGAACTGCAGCGCTCCAACGAGGAGCTGGAGGACAAGGCCTCCCTGCTGGTGGCGCAGAACAGCGACATCGAGGCGAAGAACCTGCAGATCGAGCAGGCGCGCCAGGAGCTGGAGACCCGCGCCCAGCAGCTGTCGCTGGCCTCCAAGTACAAGTCGGAGTTCCTGGCCAACATGAGCCACGAGCTGCGCACGCCCCTGAACAGCCTGCTCATCCTCGCCCAGCTGCTGGCGCAGAACCCCTCGCGCAACCTCACCCCGAAGCAGGTCGAGTACGCGGGCATCATCCACTCGGCCGGCTCCGACCTGCTGCAGCTGATCAACGACATCCTGGACCTGTCGAAGGTCGAGGCCGGGAAGATGGACGTCAGCCCCGAGGTCGTCCCGCTGCGCCAGCTCCTGGAGTACGTCGAGGCCACCTTCCGGCCCATGACGACGCAGAAGAACCTCGACTTCACCGTGCGCACGGCGCCCGGCGCGCCCGCCGACCTGCTCACCGACGACTCCCGGCTGCGGCAGGTCCTGCGCAACCTGCTGTCGAACGCGGTCAAGTTCACCGAGCACGGCGGTGTCGAGCTGCGCATCGAGCCGGCCGCCGACCACGAGGTGCCCGGCGGGGTGTACCGCGGCGGCACCATCGTCGCCTTCCGCGTGCAGGACACCGGGATCGGCATCCCGGAACAGCACCTGGAGACGATCTTCGGGGCCTTCCAGCAGGCGGACGGCACCACCAGCCGCAAGTACGGCGGCACCGGCCTCGGCCTGTCCATCACCCGGGAGATCGCGCACCTGCTCGGCGGCGCCGTCACCGTCGACAGCACACCGGGACAGGGCAGCACGTTCACCCTGTTCCTGCCCGTGGCGCGCCCCGACTACGAGACCTCGATCCCCGACGAGCGCGCCCTCGCACTCGAAGCGGCGCCCGGCACGACCCCGTCGGGGGAAGCGGCGGGGAACGCCGAGAGCGCGGGACCGGTCGCCGGGACCAGGCGCGGGCGGCGCCGGCTGCTGGTCGTCGAGGAGCGGCAGCGCGGGCTGCTGACGCTCGTCGCGGAGAGCGCGGTCGCGGACGTCACCCGCGGCCAGGACGCCGGCGACCCGCGCAGCACGGTCGATGTCGTCACCACGTCCGGGGCCCACGAGGCGGCCAGCGCGCTGGCCGCCGGACCCTGCCACTGCGTCGTGCTCGAACTGGGCATGCCCGACGGCGAGGCGCCCCGTTTCCTGGACGCGATGCAGGGCGACTCCGCGCTGGCGAACGTCCCGGTGCTCGTCCACAGCGGTCATCGCGCGGACCTGGACCAGGAGCGGGCGCTGCAGGCGCGCTCCGGCACCCGCGCGCTGGAGTTCCTCTCCAGCCTGGACGAACTGCGCGAGCGCATCGCCCTGCACCTGTCCGCCGAGGAGCTGGGGGACGTGCCGTCCCTGGCCCGTGCCGAGGAGCCGCGGCCCGACACGCCCCGGCCGGTCGAGGACGCCTTCGTCGGGCGCACCGTCCTGGTGGTCGACGACGACGCGCGCAACCTCTTCGCGCTGAGCGGCATCCTGGAGCTCCAGGGCTTCCACGTGCTGCACGCGGAAAACGGCCGCAAGGGCATCGAGACGCTGGTCAACCACCCCGACATCGCGCTCGTCCTGATGGACGTGATGATGCCGGAGATGGACGGCTACGCCGCCACCGCCGAGATCCGGAAGATGCCCCGGTACGCGCAGCTGCCGATCATCGCCGTCACGGCGAAGGCGATGCCCGGCGACCGGGAGAAGAGCCTCGCCTCCGGTGCCAGCGACTACGTCACCAAGCCGGTCGACACCGACGACCTCATCGCCTGCGTCCGCCGCTGGCTGCCGGTGTGAGCGACGGTGCCCGGCCGTGCGTGAGCACCGGCCGGGCACCGTCCCCGCGCCCCGCCCGTACGGGCATCCCAGCCGAGGAGCAGGTGGCACCGTGAGTCCTTCCGAACAGCACATCGAACACCCCGAGCACCCCGGTGACGCCGGCGCGGGCCCCGACGGCCCGTCCCCGGACGGGCAGCACACCCTGGACGTCTCCTATCCCGTGGGGAAACTGGCCGCCACGGTGGAACGCCTGCGCCAGGAGGTGCGGGCGGCGCAGGCCGAGGCCGACGGGCGCGCCCTCATCGAACTCGCCAAGGGCATCCTGGTCGAGCGGCTGGGGTGCGGGCCCGCGCAGGCCGCCCGTCAGCTCGCCGAGCTCGCCGACCAGGCCAAGGTGACCCCGCTCGAACTGGCCGTCGACGTCATCAACCAGTCCGCCCGCGACCGGCTGTCGGAGATCACCGGCGCCTTCCTGGCCGGCGCGCAGGGCGGCGGGAGCCCGCCGGCCGACCGCCCGGAGGCGGAACGTCCGGAGGCGGAGCGCGCGCCCGCGGTGCGCCTGCGGGAGGCCGAGAGCGGCGCCCTGGCGGCCCCCGACACCCAGGCCGTCGCCGACTCCCTCTTCCACCACGCGCTGACCCCGCTCGGCGCGGTGGCCGTGGCCATCTGGACCGCGCGCTCCGACGGTTCCCTCACGCTGGCGGGCAGCGCCGGGTTCACTCCCGCGGAGGCGGGACGCTGGCACTACGTACCGCCCGGCGTGAAGACGGTAGCCCGCACCTGCCTCACCGAGCGTGCGGGGCAGTGGATCGGCTCGCTCTCGGCGACCGGTCTGCCCTCCATCGGCCAGCACCACCACCCCGACGGAGGCAGGGCCGCGCTGCCCGCCGGCACCGGGGGCCGGGTGCACGGCGTCCTGGAGGTCGTGTGGGCCACTCCCCTGCCGCCCCAGTCGCCCCAGGTGGTCCGTCAGGTGGAGGCGCTGGCGGAACTGTGCGCCCACACCCTGGAGACGTACGCCTTCGTGCACGACGACGAGAACGCGAGCGAACCGCGTGTCCTGCCGGACGCCGCCGAACTGGTGGACCTGGCCGACGGACTGCACGACCCCGCGCTGGTCCTGGTCCCGTACACCCTCGACGGGCAGCTCGTGGACTTCCGCATCCACCACGTCAACAGCCGTTTCCTCGACCCGGCCGGCCGGCCGCGCGGACTCGTCAGCGGGGCCCTGCTCCTGGAGGCCTACCCGATGGCCGCCGGGGAGAGCGAGCTCTTCCAGCGGGTCGAGCGCGTCTACGCCACCGGGGAGCCGTTCCGCGCGCAGCGCATGAGCCTCACCGCCCTCGTCGACCAGGTGCCGCTGGCCGCCGTGGCCGACATCAGCATCAGCCGGCACGGCGGCAGCGTGCTGCTGATATGGCGTATCGAGGACGAGACGGCGCGGCTGGCGAGCCTCCTGCAGCACGCCCAGCGCCTGGGCCGCATCGGCGGTTTCGAGGAGAACCTGCTCACGGGCGAGATCACCTGGAACGGGCAGCTCTTCAGTCTGTACGGCAGGTCGCCGGCGAGCGGTCCCGTACCGCTGGAGGAGCTGGCCGCGCACGCGCACCCGGACGACGCCGTCGCCATCGGCCGCTTCCTGCGCACGCTGCTGCACCACCGGCGGGCGGCGTCCGCGGCCTTCCGGCTGCAGCGCCCCGACGAGGTGACCCGGCACATCCGGGTGGTGGCGGAGCCGGTGCTCGACGCCGACGGCCGGCCGTTCGTCGTGCGCGGCGCCTACCAGGACATCTCGGCGCAGCACTGGACGGAGGTCGCGCTGGCCGCCACCCGGGACCAGCTGGCGCACTCCGAGCAGCAGGCGACCGAGCGCAACCGGCTGACGCTGCAGTTGCAGCACGCGATCATGCCGCCGACCCATGTGCCCCTGAAGGCGCCGGGGCTCGACGTGGCCGTGCGCTACCGGCCCGCCGAGACCGAGCAGTTGGTGGGCGGCGACTGGTACGACGCGGTCGTCCTGCCGTCCGGCCTGGTGCTGCTGTGCGTGGGGGACGTGGCGGGGCACGGCATAGAGGCGGCGACGAGCATGGTGGTGCTCCGCAACGCGCTGCGGGGCCTGGCGGTGACGGGCGCGGGGCCCGGCCAGCTGCTGTCCTGGCTCAACAGCGTGGCGCACCACCTGTCGGGCTCCATCACCGCCACCGCGGTCTGCGGTCTCTACGACCCGGCCACCCGTACGCTGCGCTGGGCCCGGGCCGGACACCTGCCCCCCGTGCTGGTGCGGGACACGGAGGCGGTGTCCCTGCCCCTCCTCAAGGGCCTGCTGCTGGGCGCCGTGCCCGAAGTGGCGTACGCCGAGGACGAGGTACAGCTGGCGGCCGAGGACACGCTGCTGATGTACACGGACGGCCTGATCGAGCGGCGGGACCGCACCATGGAGGAGTCGATGACCCAGCTGCTGACCACGGTGCGGGCGGCGCCGTGCACCCTGGACCAGCAGCTGGACCGGCTCCTCACCTACAGCAGGTCGGACACCGACGACGACACCTGCATCATCGGGATCCGGGTGGCGTAGCCACCACCACGCGCGACGTCCGGCACGCGGGGGCGACCCGGGCGAACGGCTGCCGCCGGCAGCGCAGTTGCCCGCCCTACGCGACCAGCGTGGTGCCGAGGTCCTCGGTGGCGAGGTAGCCGTTCAGCAAGGGGTGGCGGCTGCGGGAGAGCGACGTGCCGCTGGCGGTCGTCGCCCGCGGACTCGGGTACTCCAGCGAGTTCGCCTTCGGCGCCGCCTTCCGCCGCGCCCACGGCATCTCTCCGGACCGCTTCCGGAGCGCCTCGCGCCACTCGACGAGCATCGCGTCACCGCAAAGGTGACACTTCTCTTGACGACCGGTTCTCTGCACGACCATTGTGTTGTGGGCACGCCACGCTCGACGAGAGCGGTGAGAGCCGTGAGAGCGAGGAGTCGTATGTCGTCGTCGAAAATGTGCCGGGGTGTGGCCGTGGGCACAGCGGCCGTCGCGGTCGCGGCCCTGGCCTCCCCCACCGCCGCGGCCGGCGCCCGGGCCACCGGCCCGTGTCCCGCCGGCTCCCCCGCCCGGGTGTCCTGCACGGAAGGCGTCCTGGCCGACGGCACCCCGTACCGGTTCGTGGTCCCCGACCGCTGGAACGGCGTGGTCCTCGTGGACCTGGACTTCGCGAGCCGTGCCGCCGACGAACCGCTCACCGGAGAGCTGACCGGCCGCGGGTACGCCGTCGGCGGCACCACCCGCACGGTGACCGGCTGGGACATCGCCGCCGCCATCGACAACCAGGCGGCGGCCCTGGAGCGCTTCGAGGACACCGTCGGAGCGCCCAGGTGGGCGGTGGCCTCCGGGCGGTCGATGGGCGGCTTCGTCTCGGCCGGTGTCGCGCAGGTCCATCCCGGCGCCTTCGACGCGGCGGTGCCGTTCTGCGGCGGCCTCGGCGGCGCCGTCGGGCAGTGGAACCAGAAGCTCGACACCGTCTTCACCCTCAAGTCACTGCTGTTCGCGGACCGTTCGCTGCCGGTGACCGGCGTCCCCGCCGACACCGGGCAGGCCACGCGGGAGTGGGTGGCGGCGCTCGCCGAGGCGCAGGGCAGCCCGCGGGGCCGGGCGCGGATCGCACTGGCCGCCGCCGTCGGCCAGTTGCCCGGCTGGGGGCTGGACGCGGACGGCGGGGCGACGCCCAAGCCCCGGCCCGGTGACCCCGTCGCGTTCCAGGAGGGGATGTACCTCGCGCTGGCCGGCGGCGCACAGCCGTACATCGGGCAGGCGATGAGCAGCCGCCGCGCCATCGAGACGCTGGCGGGCGGCAACCCGTCGTGGAACACCGGTGTCGACTACGCGCGGCAGCTCGCGGCGGCCGGTCCCGAGGCGCACCGCACGGTACGGACCATGTACGCGCGCGCCGGTCTCGACCTCGGTGACGATCTGCGGACGCTCGCCCGGGCGCCGAGGATAGCGGCCGACGCGGAGGCAGTGCGGTACCTGGAGAAGGGCATCGTCTTCGACGGTGACCTGCGCATCCCGGTCCTGACCGTCAACCCGGTCGGCGATCAGATCTCCACCGTGGCCCAACAGCAGTCGTACGGTCTCGTGGTCCGCCGGGCCGGCAACGCGGCGCTGCTGCGGCAGAGTTACGTCGACACGGTCGGGCACTGCACCTTCACGCCCGGGGAACAGGTGGCGGCGATCACCGCCATGACGAAGCGTCTGGACACGGGGCACTGGTCGGGTACGACGTCACCGGCGGGCCTCAACCGGCTCACCGCATCGGCCCAGGACGGGCCCGGCCGCTACGTCCKCCACCGGCCGCCCGTCTTCAACCGCCCCTACTTCGGCGACTGACCGGCGGCCACGGGAGAAGGGGAGGAGGGCAGCCCCTCAGCCACGCGTTCCGAGCGGTGTCTCCCGCAGGAGCAGGACCGCGACGAGCGCGGCCAGCGCCAGCGGCACGGTGAGCAGGAAGACCGAGGAGAGCCCGGCCGTGTACGAGGCCCGTACGGTGTCGGCGAGGTGGCCTGGTAGGGCGGCGACCTTCTCGGGGGTGCCGAGCAGCTCACCCGGGTCCTGGCCCGGCGGCAGCCCGGCGCGCAGCCGGGCCGAGAGCATCGCGCCGAACGCGGCCACGCCGACCGCGCCGCCCAGGGTGCGGCTGAAGGTGGCCGCGGCGCCCGCCGTCCCCACGTCGGCGGGCCCGACGGCGTTCTGCGCGACCAGCACCAGCACCTGCTGGGTCAGTCCGGTGCCGGCGCCGAGGACGGCCATCGCGCCGGCGAGCCACCATCCCGGGGTGTCCGGCGCGAGGGGTGACAGCAGCACGGCGCCGGCCGTCACCAGGGCGCAGCCGACGACCGGGAACACCTTCCAGCGGCCGGTGCGGCTGATCAGCCGGCCGGACACGGCGGAGGCGACGATCATCGTGCCGACCTGCGGCGCCACGACCGGTCCCGAGGCCGCCGTTCCCGTCACCGCCCTGCCCGTGACCGCCGTGACCTGCCTGGAGGACCGCACCCACGTCGAGCGCACCGCCGTGCTGGACCTGCGGGCCGGGGTCCAGCGGCTGCGGCTCGGCCCGGTCAGCGCGCTGGCCGTCGACCGCACCCTGCACGCCGAGCTGACGGGCGAGCACCCGGCGACGGTCCTCGACGCGCGGCTCGTCCGCAGCTGGACCCCGCGCGGGCCCCTGCCGTCCCCCGAGGACGACTCGGCGCTGCGCCGGCGTCTGCACCTCCTGGAGGAGGAACAGGTCGAGCTGGGCCGGCGGCGCGAGCGGCTGCACGCCCGCCTCGACCTGCTCGGGCGCCTCGCGGCGGACCTGCTGCGGGAGATCGGGGAGGGCGCCGGCGCCGGTGAGACCGAGAGCTCGCGCTGGTCCGGCGAACTGGACCGGGTGGACACCGAGCGCGACACCTGCGGCGAGCAACTCCGCGCCGTGGAGCACCGGCTGGGCACGCTGTCCGGCGAACTCGCCGAGGCGCAGCAGGCCCTGCACCTCAGCGAGAACGAACCGGCCGAGCTGGTCGGCCACGTCGAGCTGACCGTCGAGGCCACCGCCGCCGGACCGGCCCGGCTGCGACTGAGCCACCTCCTGCCGTGCGCGCTGTGGCGCCCCGCCTACCGGGCCGTGCTGGACGGCGACTCCCTGACGCTGGAGACCGACGCCATGGTCTGGCAGCGGACCGGCGAGGACTGGTCGGACGTCCGCCTGACGCTGTCGACGGCGCGGTCGGCGCTGGCCACCGAGCCGCCGCGGCTGGCCGAGGACCGGCTGACCCTCCGGGACCGCTCGGCGGCCGAACGCCGCACGGTCGACGTCGAGGTGCGGGAGGAGGAAATCGGGGACCTCGGCCCGGCCCCGGTGCTCGGTCTGCCCGGCGTGGACGACGCGGGCGAGACCCGGGTGTTCCACTCCCCCGCGCCGGTCTCCGTCCCCGGCGACGGCCGTGCCCACCGGGTGCCGCTCTCCTCCTTCACCGCGGCGGCCGTCACCGAGTACGCCTGTGCGCCCGAACTGTCCCCCCTGGTCACCCGGGTGGCACGGTGCGACAACCGGTCGGGGCACGCCCTGCTCGCCGGTCCCGTCGACCTGGTCCGCGGCGGTGCCTTCGTCGGCCGCGGGACCCTGGACTTCACCGCCCCCGGCGCGCCCGTCGAGCTCGCCTTCGGCAGCTCCGACGACCACCGGGTGGTCCGGCACACCGAGGAGTCGCGCACCTCCACCGGGATGACCCAGCGCACCCTGGTCACCCGTACGGTGCGCCTGCACCTGTCCCGGTTCTCCGCTCCGGGGGAGGACGACGAGCGGACGGTGGTCCTGCGCGAACGCGTCCCCGTCAGCGAGGTCGCGGCGGTCGAGGTCCGGCTGCGCAAGGAGGACTGCTCCCCCGCGCCCGACTCCGTGGACGAGGAGGGCGTCGCCCGCTGGGACGTCGCCGTCCCGCCCGGCGGGCGCCGCACGGTCACCCTGGTCTACGAGATGTCGGCGAGCTCCAAGGTCACCGGCATCTGACCTGCCCGGCCCGCCGAGCCGGCATCAGACCGGCCCAGCCCGCCGAGCGGTCGGCCCGGCGGGAGGGCGTGCGGCCTACTCGAAGAACTTCAGGCTCCAGCCCGTGTTGGTGTTCGCCCCGGGGACGTTGGCCCGGCTGTAGGTCGTGCCGCCCCACCAGGCGAAGGTGCCGGTGTACCAGTACCGGTTGGCCCACGAGTACGGGGTCCCCTTCGCGACCGCGTGGTACATCAGGGGGAACCTCGGCCCGGCGGGCGGGCTCGTGCCGATGTCGCCGTTGAGCAGCACGAAGGTGTGGTGGCCGGGGCCGTTGGCGTACAGCGTCGGGTCCCAGCCCGCCATCATCGTGGCGCGGTTGGAGCCGAACAGGCAGCCGTTGGACTTGTACCAGTCCCACACGTAGGTCGGGTCGCCGCCGGCCCGCAGCCTCAGGTCGGCCAGGCAGTACTGGTCGCTCCAGCTGCCGTTGGCGGAGTACACGATGTGCAGCTGCCCGTCGGGGTCCTTGATCGCCTCGGGCGACTCGTTGATGAAGGGGTTGCCGACCACCCGCTCCCAGCTCTCCCGCGGCTGCGAGATGACGTACCGCGCGCCGGTGGGCGTGGTCGGGCTGCTCATGCGGGCGATGTAGAGGTTCTGCTCCACGTTGGTGTCGCCGGCCCAGCCCGACCAGACGAACCAGCGCTGCCCGTTGAAGGTGAACAGGGTCCCGTCGATGGCCCACTTGTCGTCCGGCAGCGCCAGTTTGGTCTCGGCGGTGTAGCCGCTGTCCGCGGTGGCGGAGCTGATCACGTACATGCGGTGGGCCGCGCCCCGGCCGCCGGAGAAGTAGATGTGGAAACGGCCGCCGTCGGTGACGATCTCCGGCGCCCAGATCTCACCGAGGTCGCGGGTGTCCGACCAGACCTGCCGGGCCGTGGCCGAGGCCAGGGCGTCCGTCGAGGAGGCCTGCCGTACGGCGATGCCGGTGCCGGTCGACTGCACCGAGACGTAGGTGCTGCCCACCCGCAGCACGCTGGGGTCCGCGGCCCTGAGGCCGGTCTGGCCCGCCTCGGCGGGTCCGGCGGACGAGAGCGAGAGCCCTGCCGCAAGGGCGAAGGTCAGTGTCAGGGCCGCGAGAGCGGAGCGAAAGCGAGAGAACGTCATGGTCCCCGTCCGTGGTCGGCCTCCGCGTCGGCGTCGGGCGGACAGCACCGCACCTGAGCGTGAGAGCGCTTTCAAGCATCGCCAGCTGCACTGTGCATGTCAACGCCTGTGCACCGGTGCCGCCGTCCGGCCGGCGGGCAACACCCCGCCGGCCGGGCCCTCTTCGGGTACGCGGTCAGGCGCGCGGCTGTATCCGGCTCTCGGTCGGAGGCGCGCCGACGATGTTGGTGATCAGCTCGACGCACAGGTCGCGGAGCTTGACGTTGCGGTGCTGGGACGCCGTGCGCAGCACCTCGAAGGCCTTCTCCGGCGTGCAGCGCTGCTGGCCCACGATGACGCCGATCGCCTGGTCGATGACGGTGCGCGAGCGCAGCGCGGCCTCCAGGTCCGCGGCGAACTCCGCGCCGTCGGCGATGCGCTGGGCCAGCGCGATGGCACCGGTCGCCTCAGCCGCGAGCAGCCGCAGCGGTGTGAGGTCCATGTCGTCGAAGGCGCCCGGCCGGGGCGCGTACAGGTTGAGCGCGCCCGCGGTGTGGCTGCGGGGGGCTATCGGCAGGGACAGCGAGGAGCGGGCCCCGCAGGCCGCGGCGTACGAGGGGTAGTCGCCCCAGCGCTCCTCCCGGAGGGTGTCGGGCACGCTGACCTCCAGGCCGGTGCGCATCGCCTGCAGGCAGGGTCCGTCGTCCTGGCCGTACTGGGCCTCGTCCAGCTTGGTGGCGCTGTCGCCCGCGCTGGAGACCGTGACGGGGCGCCCCTGCCGCTCCAGTGTGATCCCGCAGCCGTCCGCTTCGGGAGCCAGCCGGAGCGCCTTCTCGGCCAGGGCACGGAGGAACTGGTCCAGGGAGTCGGTCTCCAGGAGCAGGGTGATCGTGTCCGGCGTGTTCAATGCCTCGGGAGCAGGCATATCAGTCATGTTGTTCGTCTCGTTCTGAGCGGTGCCCCACCGGCTTCGGGCGGTGGGGCAGAGCCTGAGCGGCCTGAGTGGCCGCGGATACCTGTCGTCAGCCGCGCACGCGGGCGTCGGGGAACGCCTCGTCGCGCGGGCGTTGGAGCTGCTGCTCGACGCGGGAAAGGCGGCGCGGCAGGTGCGGCCGGACGCCGGCGCGGACGAGGTCATGCTCCTGGGGTCCTGCCTGTGGCGGAACGACGGCGGACCCGCGTGCCCGGAGCGCGGCCGCCGTGTGCTCACGGTCGTCATCGACGGCCTGCGCGCCGGGACGGACGGCTGACGCCGCACGTCACGGCGGGTTCACCGCCGCGCCGCGCCCGCGTCCGGGAGCGTGCCGGTGCGGGCCACGTCGGCGTACCACCGCGCGCTGGCCTTGGGGATGCGCCGGCCGGTCGGGTAGTCGACGTACACGGCGCCGAAGCGCTTGCTGTAGCCGTAGCCCCACTCGAAGTTGTCCAGCAGGGACCACAGGAAGTAGCCCCGCACGTCGACGCCGGCCACGACGGCCCGCTGCACGGCAGCGAGGTGGCCGTGCAGGTAGGCGATGCGGTCGGGGTCGGCCACCTCGCCCTCCGGGTTGACGTAGTCGTCGAACGCGGCCCCGTTCTCGGTGATCATCAGCGGCATCGAGGGGAAGTCCGCCTTCAGCCGCATCAGCAGGTCGTACAGACCGCTGGGGTCGACCGCCCAGCCCATCGCGGTGGTGCTGCCCTCGGGACGGTGGAAGGCGACCTGGTCGGCCCCCGGCCAGGGGCTGTGCTCGCTGACCCCGTGGCCGTCGGAGTTGTGGCTCGCGTCGCCGGTGGCGGCCGAGACGAGGGTGGGCGTGTAGTAGTTGACGCCCAGGAAGTCCAGCGGCTGGTGGATATCGGCGACGTCGCCGTCCTGCACGAAGGACCAGTCGGTGAGGCTCGCGGTGTCCTCGATGAGGTCCTGCGGGTACGCGCCCTCCAGCTGGGGGCCGGTGAAGACGCGGTTGGCCAGCGCGTCGATCCGGCGGGCCGCGTCCACGTCCTCGGGGGCCTCGGTCAGCGCGCGCACGTGGTGGATGTTGAGGGTGATCGACGCCCGGGCGTACGACGGCAGTTCGGCGCGCAACGCCTGGACGGCCTTGCCGTGGGCGAGGTTGAGGTGGTGCGCCGCGCGCAGGGCCGCGACCGGGTCGGTGCGTCCGGGGGCGTGCACACCGGAGCCGTAGCCGAGGAAGGCGCTGCACCAGGGCTCGTTGAGGGTGGTCCAGGTCTTCACCCGGTCCCCCAGCGCGCGGGCCGCAAGGGTCGCGTAGTCGGCGAACCGGTCGGCGGTGACGCGCTCCGGCCAGCCGCCCGCGTCCTCCAGGTGCTGGGGCAGGTCCCAGTGGTAGAGCGTGACGACCGGCTCGATGCCCTTCTCCAGCAGCGCGTCGGTGAGCTCCCGGTAGAAGTCGAGGCCCTTCTGGACGGCGGGACCGCGGCCGGTCGGCTGCACCCGCGGCCACGACAGCGAGAACCGGTAGGCGCTCACCCCGAGGTCCGCCATGATCTCGACGTCCTCGCGCCAGCGGTGGTAGTGGTCGGTGGCCACGTCACCGGTGTCGCCGTTGCGCACCCTGCCGGGTGTGTGCGAGTAGGTGTCCCAGATCGAGGGGGTGCGGCCGTCCTCACGGGCGGCGCCCTCGATCTGGTACGCGGCGGTCGCCGTGCCCCAGGTGAATCCCGGCGGGAACCGGACGGCGGCGGTGTGTTCCGGGGCGGGCGCGACACGTCGGGTAGCGGTGGTCACGTGAGTCCTTCCAGAGGTAC
>NZ_VDFC01000036.1:16223-18193 GCF_008369065.1 Streptomyces apricus
GATCGGAGGGGCACGGGAGGCAGGGGGCGGCGGACCGCTCATCCCTTGACCGCTCCCTGCATGATGCCGCCGACGATCTGGCGGCCGAAGACGACGAACATGGCGAGCAGCGGGAGGGTGCCGAGCAGGGCGCCCGCCATGATCAGTGACTGGTCGCGCACGTAGCCCGCGCTGAGCTGGGTGAGGGCGACGGGCACCGTCGGGTTGGTCATGTCGAGCACGATGAACGGCCAGAAGAAGTCGTTCCAGGCGTGCACGAACGTGATCATGAAGAGGACGGCCATGGGTGGCCGCGCGATCGGCAGGACGATGCTCCAGAAGATGCGCAGGGAGTGCGCGCCGTCCACCCGGCCCGCCTCGATGAGTTCGTCGGGCAGCGCCTCGGTGAGGTACTGCCGCATGAAGAACACGCCGACGGCGCTGACGAGGGTGGGGAAGATGACGGCGGGCAGCTTCTGGCCCCAGCCCAGTTCCGTCATCATCATGAACAGCGGTACGACGCCGAGCTGCGGCGGGACCAGCATCGTGCCGATCACCAGCATGAGCAGGACGTTGCGGCCCTTGAAGCGCAGTTTCGCGAAGGCGAAGCCGGCCAGGGTGGCGAACAGCACGGTGGACAGGGCGATCACGCCGGCCACGATCAGGCTGTTGAGCATGGCCTTGCCGAGGGCCGCGTCCTGCCACGCCTTGCCGAGGTTGTCCAGGAGGTGCGGCCCGGGCAGGAACGGCGGGGGCGTCTGGGTGACGCGCGTGTTGTCGGTCGACGCCGCCACCATCGTCCAGTACAGCGGGAAGAGCGAGAACAGGGCCGCGATCCCCAGCAGGATGTAGGCGACGGGGCCCGCGTGGTGCTGGCGGCCGGCGCCCGGGTGCCGGAACAGCGCGCGGTTGCGGCCGCGGGGCGCGGTGTCCTTGCCCGTCTTCTTCGGTGCGGTTCCGGGGCGCGCGTCCGGCGTCCGGACCGGGATGCTGTCTGTGGTCATGGGGATCTCCCGGTCAGGCCCTGCGCGCCAGGACGCGCTTGACGACTCGTTGGACGACGAACACGACGATGAGCAGCAGGAACATCGCCCAGGCGACGGTGGCGGCCCGGCCCATCTGGTAGTTCTTCCAGCCCTCCTCGTACAGCAGCAGGCCCAGCGTCTGGTACTGGTTGTCCGCTCCGCCGGTGATGCCGTTCGGGCCCTGGCCGAAGATCAGGGGCTCACCGAAGAGCTGGGTGGCGCCGATCGTGGACAGGACGATGGTGAACACGATGGTGGCGCGGATGCCGGGGATGGTGACCTTCAGGAACTGCTGCCAGCGGGAGGCGCCGTCGATGGCCGCGGCCTCGTAGCGGTCGCGCGGGATCGCCTGCATCGCGGCGAGGTAGAGCAGGGCGTTGTAGCCGGTCCAGCGCCAGATGACGATCGTGGAGATGGCGATCTGGGCGGCCCACTTGTTGTTCTCGAAGTCGATGTTGTCGATGCCGACCAGGCCCAGCATCCAGTTGATCATGCCGAAGTCGCGCTCGAAGAGCATCGTGAAGACGAGGGCCGCGGCGCCCACCGAGGTGGCGTACGGCGTCAGGGCGGCGACGCGGAAGAACGTGGAGCCGCGCAGCCGGTAGTTGAGCAGGTGCGCGAGCCCGAGCGCCATCAGCAGTTGCGGCACGGTCGACAGGATGCCGATGGTGATGGTGTTGAGGAGCGCGTTCCAGAAGCGCTCGTCCTCCCACAGCGCCGTGTAGTTGTCGAAGCCGACCCACTCCATGACGTTCAGGGTGGACAGTTCCACCCGGTGCAGGGAGATCCACGAGGTGTAGATCAGCGGGTAGAAGCTGAAGGCAGCGAAGACGACGAAGAACGGGGCGACGAACGCGTACGGGGCGCCGCGCAGGTCGAGCCGGTGCAGCAGGGTACGGCGGCGCTGCCGCTCCGCGCCGGTGCCGGCGCCGGCCGGCGGGGCGGCGGGGGGCGCACCGTCTGGGG
>NZ_VDFC01000036.1:18293-21090 GCF_008369065.1 Streptomyces apricus
GCGTCCTTCCTGGAGGGTGGAGATGCGGGGCGGGCAGGGGCCCGGCGGCCCACACGGGTGGTGGGCGGACCGCCGGGCTGCTGCGGAGGTGGACGTCGGGCACCGGGTCCGAAGTGCCGGGCCCGGGAGACCGAGGTCAGCCGGCGGCCTTCTCGATGCGCTTGTCCGTGGTCTTCCAGGCGTCGTCCGGGGTCTTGTTCTGCGCCTCGATGAGGGTCAGGCCCTGCGAGAAGATGTCCTTGATCGTGCCGTCCTTGCGGCCGAGCACCTGCTCGTCGGGGATCTCCTTGGCCGCGTCGCCGAAGATCTGCCCGATGGGCGCGCCCGCGAAGTAGTCGGACTTGGCGTCGACGACCTCGGGCATCTCCAGCGCCTTCTGCGAGGAGGGGAAGTTGCCGATCTTCTCGAAGAGGTAGGCCTGCTGCTCGGGCGCGGTGAGCCAGGCGACGAGCTCCTGGGCCTCCTTCTTGACGGGGCTCTGCTCCATCACCCCGAGGAACGAGCCGCCCCAGTTGGCGCCCTTGGGGGCCTTGGCGACGTCCCACTTGCCCTTGTTGGCCGGGCCCGCCTTCTCACTGATGTGCGCGAGCATCCACGCCGGACAGACGGTGGTGGCGAAGGTGCTGTTGGACAGGCCGGGGTCCCAGCCGGGCTGGAACTGGCGCAGCTTGGCGGTCAGGTCCGAGGTGGCCGCCTCGGAGGCCAGCTTCCACGCGTCCTTGACGACGGGGTTGGTCTCGTAGATCAGCTCGCCCTGCTTGTCGTAGAACTGCTGGGAGTTGCCGTAGATCATGGCGTTGAACAGTCCGCTGGAGCTGTCCATGAAGGCGACCTTGTCGTTCTTCGACTTGCGCTTGAAGTCCTTGCCCGCGTCCACGTACTTCGACCAGTCGCCCTCCCACAGCTTGGCGACCTCCTCGCGGTCGGTGGGCAGGCCGGCGTCCTTGAACATGTCCTTGCGGTAGCAGACCGCCATCGGACCGATGTCGGTGCCGAGACCGATGACCTTCTTGTCCTTGGTGGTGACCTGGCTCTGCTTCCACGGCAGGAAGTGGTCCGTCCCGGCCGCGCCCGCCAGGTCCACGAACTTGTCCTGCTGCGTGTCGGAGAGCTCCTTGGCCCGGCCGATCTCTATGCCCTGGATGTCCTTGAGCCCGCTGCCGGCCGCCAGGTGGGTCTGCAGGGCGGTGTAGTAGGTCTGCTCGTCACCCGCGACGTCCGCCTTGATGACGACGTTCGGGTTCTCCTTCATGTACTTGTCGAGCAGGCCGGTCTCCTTGAACCCCATGACGCCGAAGAGCCCCATGGTGATGGTGACCTTGCCGTCCTTCTTCCCCCCGCCGGTCCCCCCGTCGTCACTGCTCCCGCAGCCCACGACCAGGCCGAGAGCCGACACAACCGACACGGCGGCCACGGCTCGCGTACGCGACTTCCTTCGGACCTTGCCCATTTCGTCCTCCTAGCGGCGGCGCTGACGCACCGGAGTTCGAGCCCTACGGTCCGCTCCGTAGACCCGATTTGTCCGGTGGGTACGTTCCCAAAGCGCGATGGGAACGTGCCCACCCGGAGGCCCGAAGCCTCGCTGCCGCGAAAGGGTCCTGTCAAGAAGTTGAAACGACTTCGTTGCCGAAAGATGTCGCGTCCTCGTCTGCCCCTCATCCGCGGGCCCGCCGGACGACCCCCGACGGCATCCCGGAGGTCTGGCACAATGCGCAGGTGACAGCGGCCCGGGCACCGCGCGAGCGAGGAGGCGGCATGGCAGGCAGGCAGCGTCCGACCATCAAGACGGTCGCCGCGCGCGCCGGCGTCGGGCGCACCACGGTTTCACGAGTCATCAACGGCTCGGAGCTCGTCAGCGACAAGGCCAGGGCCGCCGTGCTCGCCGCCATCGAGGAGCTGAACTACGTACCGAACTCGGTCGCCCGGGGCCTGGTGACGAGCAGGACCAACTCCGTGGCCCTGGTGATCCCCGAGTCGGAGAGCAGGCTGGGCTCCGAGCCCTACTTCTCGGCCGTCATCCGCGGGGTCAGCACCGCCCTCGCCCGGACCCGCACCCAGCTCCAACTGGTGCTCGTACGCGACCAGTTGGAGCGGGACCAGCTGACCGAGTCGGTGGCGGAGCGACGGGTCGACGGGGTGCTCCTGGTCTCGGTGCACGAGCACGACCCGCTGCCGGGGCTGCTGGAGGACATGGGGCTGCCCACGGTGCTGGCCGGCCGCCGCTCCCCCGCCGAGTCGCTCAGCCACGTGCACTCCGACAACGCGGGCGGGGCCGAGGCGGCCGTCGCCCACCTGCTCGCGCGGGGGCGGCGCACCATCGCCACGATCAGCGGCCCCCTCGACATGGACGTGACGCGCAGCCGGCTCCAGGGATGGCGCGAGGCGCTGGAGAAGGCGGGCCACGAGGCGCCGGAGCGCCTGGCCGCCTCGGGTGACTTCACCGAGGAGGGCGGTGTGGCCGCGATGCGTTCACTCCTTGAACACGTCCCGTCGCTGGACGCCGTGTTCGTGGCGTCGGACGTGATGGCGGCGGGGGCGCTGCTGGAGTTGCGCAGGCAGGGGCGCGCCGTTCCGGACGAGGTGGCGGTGGTGGGGTTCGACGACTCCATCATCGCCCGTCACACCAACCCGTCCCTCACCAGCGTGCGCCAGCCGGTCGAGGAGATCGGCAACACGATCGCGCAGATCCTCCTGGAGGAGATCGACAACCCGGAGGAGCCGCGCCGGCAGGTGGTGCTGCCCACCGAGCTGGTGGTGCGCGAGTCGTCGTGAGGGGCGGGTCGTCTCAGTCATCGTG
>NZ_VDFC01000036.1:21190-25992 GCF_008369065.1 Streptomyces apricus
CGTACACCCTGCGCAGGCGGCGCTGACACCCGGACCTGCCGACCGCCGAAGATCACCCCGCTGATAGCCTTCTTCGCTCCGGTAAGAACGGCGTCGCGGGGAGTGGAACGTGCGGACCTGGCGCAGGAGCCTGGAAGCGGCCGGGGTGAGCCAGGGCGCGCTGCGCGGCGACTACGGGGAGGTCGCGCGGTTCATGCGCCGCCGGGAGCCCGCCGGCTACCTCGCGGTGCGCCTGCTGGTGCCGGCGGCCCACCAGCCGCACGCGCTCGCCGGGTACGCGTTCGCGTCGTACACCGACGACCTCTGCGACCGCGGCACGGTCCAGGAACGCGTCCTGCGCTACGACGACTGGAGCGCGCAGGTGCGCACGGCGCTGGCCTCGGGCGGCGCCGGGCACCCGCTGCTGCGGGCGTTCCTGCACACAGCGGCCGACCGCGGACTGCCGCACCGGTGGATCGAGTCGTACCTGGACGGGGCGCGGATCGACCTGGACTTCACCGGCTTCGCCACCGAGGACGACTACCAGCGGTACGTGGAGCGGCTCACCTGGCCGTTCCTGATGATCACCACGGGGCTGGCCCACCAGGGCGGCGGCAGCGCCGAGTTCGCGGCGGGCTGCCGGCTGTTCGCCGACGCGGCCCAGCGGACGGACTTCCTGACCGACCTGTCCGAGGACCTGCGCGACGGGCGCCTGTACCTGCCCGCGAGCGACCTCGAACGGCACGGGGTGACGCGCGAGGACCTCGAACAGGGCCGCGACCTGCCCGGGGTGCGCGCGCTGATCACGGCCACCGCCGCCACCGCGCGCGCCACGCTCCGGGAGGCGGACGTCCTCATGGACCACTGCCCCGCGGAACACCGCCGCCTGATGCGCTTCGTCCTGGACCTGCACCACCAGCGCCTGGACACGGTGACGGCCAGGGGCGCCTCGGTGGCCCGCCGCCCGGTCCGGGACCGTCCGCTGCGGTGCCTGCGGCTGCTGGCCCAGGGCTCCCCGTCACAGGACGCGGACCGCACGCCCGTCGGCTGAGGCGCGTCCCGTGAGGGGTCTGCGTCCTACCCGGCGAGCGGCCGGGCGTCGTACGTGATGCGGACGACGCCGTCGGTGTGCCGCCCGGTGTGCGCCCGTACGCCGAAGACGTCCCGCAGGACCTCCGGGGTCAGCACCTCCAGGACCGGGCCCGCGGCCACCACGACCCCCTCGTGCAGGACGACCAGGTGGTCGCAGAGGCGTACGGCCAGGTCCAGGTCGTGCAGGACCGCCAGGGTGGTGATCCCGGTGGCGCGGATCAGGTCCAGCAGTTCGAACCGGGCGCGGATGTCGAGGTGGTTGGTGAGTTCGTCCAGCACGAGGAGCTGGGCGTCCTGCGCCAACGCCCGTGCCAGCAGCACCCGTTGGCGCTCACCGCCGGACAGCGAGGCGTAGTCCCGGTCCACGTGGGGACGTACGCCGCAGCGGTCGATCGCCTCCTGCACGGCGCGCCGGTCCTCGGCGCCGTCCCGGCCCAGCAGCCCGTGGTGGGGGGAACGTCCCAGGGCGACGATGTCGGCGACGGTCAGGCCGGTGGTGTCGCCCCCGCCGTCCTGGAGGACCGCGGCGGTGCGGCGGGCGGCGGTGCGGGCGGACAGCGTCCACACGTCGTCGCCGCCCACCCGCACCGCTCCGTCCGCCGGGCGCAGCGAGCGGTAGACCGCGCGCAACAGGGTCGACTTGCCGCTGCCGTTGGGGCCGACGAGGCCCACGATGTGGCCCTTGTGCGCCTCCAGGCTCACGTCGCGCAGGATCGGCGTGCGGTCCAGGGTGATGCGGATGCGGTCGACGGTGAGTCTCATGTGTCAGTCCAGGCCCTTGTTGTGGCGCAGCAGCCACAGGAAGAAGGGGGCGCCCAGGAGGGCGGTGAGGATGCCCAGCGGCAGTTCGTTGGGGCGGTCGAGGGTGCGGGAGAGCAGGTCGACGAGGACCAGGTGGACCGCGCCGAGCAGGGCCGTCAGCGGCAGCAGCCTGCGGTGGTCGGCGCCGGTGCTGAGGCGGACCAGGTGCGGGATCATCAGTCCGACGAAGCCGATGCTCCCGGCGACGGCGATGACCGTTCCGGTCAGCAGGGCGCTGAGCACCAGGAGCACGGCCCGCAGCCGGTTGACGTCGACGCCCAGCGCGGTGGCCGACTCGTCGCCCGCCAGCAGGACGTTGAGCCGCCGTCCGAAGAGGGCCAGGAGCGTGGTGGTGACGAGGACGACCACGGCGACGGTGGGCACCTGGTCCCACCGGGCGCCGGCCACGCTGCCCAGCATCCAGAACATGACCGTACGCAACTCGGTGGGTGTCGCCTGGAGTTGGACGAAACTGGTCATCGAGAGGAAGACGTAGCCGACGGCGACCCCTGCCAGCACCAGCCGGGTCGGCGCCAGCCGGCCGCGCCGCCGCCCGAGTACGAACACCAGCGCGCCCGCCACCACCGCACCCACGAAGGCCGCCGCCGACACCCCGAGCCCGGCCAGCGCGGCGCCGCCGCCGAGCGTGATGACCAGGACCGCGCCGAGCGTGGCGCCGTAGGAGAAGCCCAGTACGACGGGGTCGGCGAGCGGGTTGGACACCACGGTCTGCAGGACCGCGCCCGACACGGCCAGGGCCGCGCCGACCAGGGCGGCCAGGACCACGCGCGGGGTGCGGAACCGCCACACGATCTGGTCCAGCGCGACGTCGTCCGGGGGCGCTCCCGCGCCGGTGACGTGGTGCAGGACGATCGCCCACACGTCGCCGACCGGGACGGTGACCGCCCCGACGCTGATCGCCACGGTCATCGTGGCGATCAGCACGACGGGCAGCAGGGCCAGCGCGAGGGCGGCCCTCCGCGAACCGGACCCGTTCAGAAGGCGCCGGGGTGCAGCATCCTGGCGATCTTCTCCACGGCGAGGTCGTTGCTGGGGCCGATGTACATCGAGTCCGACAGCGTCACGTACGTGTTGTTCCTGGCTGCCGGCCACTGGGGGAACTCCTTGAGCAGTTTCTCGGCGTAGGCCGTCGGGTTCGGGTCGTTGTACGCGACGACGACCAGGGCGTCCACCTCGGTGGCGGCCACCTTCTCCTTGCTCAGGTCGGCGAAGGAGGTCTCGGAGGCGTCCTCGAAGGGGTTCGAGCCGCCGGCCCGGGCGAGGATGTCGTTGTAGATGCCCTTGGCGACGACCGAGCTGAAGTCGTTGCCGCCCATGGACATGTTGGAGAACAGCACCATCACCTTCGGTGCCCTCTCGCCCTTCCCCTCCCGTTTCTGCTCCGCCTTCGCCTTCGCCGAGACGGCCGCGATGTTCTTCCTTGAGGCGGCGATCAGCTCCTCGGCCCGGGCGCCGACGTCGAAGATCTTGCCCATGTCGCGCAGCAGGGTGTAGCTGTCGGCGATGGTCATCCCCGCGTTGTCCTGGCCGCAGCCCTCCGGGGAGATGTAGCTGTTCGCGGCGACGTCCTTCAGCTGCTCCCGGGTGGCGAAGCCGTTCTTGCCGTCGAAGCCGTACGAGGTGGTGGACAGCACCAGGTCGGGGCGCAGGCCCAGCATGGCCTCGCGGGGGACGTCGAAGGCGTCGTTGGGCTTCACCCCACCGGTCGGCAAGGCCTTGACGGCCGCGGCGCGGCCCTTCACCTCGGACATGCCGTAGCTCTGCTGGTTGGCGACGATCCTGTCCTGCACGCCGAGGGCGAGGAGGGTGGAGACCTCGCCGACGGAGGCACCGTTCATGACGACGACCCGGCTCGGGGCCTTCTCGAAGGTCAGCTCCTCGCCGCAGTTCTCCAGCGTCACCGGGTAGCCGCCCTTCGCGTTCGCGGCTCCGGCCGTCCTCCTCGCGTCCGCTCCGCCGCCGTCCGGGGAGTCGTCCCCGCATGCCGCCGTGAGCAGACAGAGGGCTGCGGCCAGGGCGGTGGCGACCGGCCGGTTGATCGACATGCGGGCTCCTTGCATACGGGGTGTGCCGGCGGCTGAGGGGGTCTGCCGCAGGGGTGTGAACACCCCCGAAGACCTCTGGCGGCTGGTGGCGGAGGGCGTTGATGGGGTGGGGCCGTTTCCCGCGGACCGGGGCTGGGATCTGGAGCGGYTSTWCGACCCGSAGTTGTCGCGGCCGGGGACGAGYTAYGTGCGYGAGGGYGGGTTCCTTAAGGATGCGGCYGGTTTCGATCCGGAGTTCTTCGGGATCTCGCCGCGGGAGGCGCGGGAGTTGGATCCGCAGCAGCGGYTGCTGTTGGAGGTGTCGTGGGAGGCGTTGGAGCGTGCCCGGATCGTGCCCGCATCCCTGAAGGGSACSCCGACGGGRGTGTTYGCGGGRGTGATGTATCACGACTACCCCACCGCAGCCGGCGCAGGCAGCATCATCTCCGGCCGCATCGCCTACACCCTCGGCCTCCAAGGCCCCGCCCTCACCATCGACACCGCCTGCTCCTCCTCCCTGGTCAGCCTCCACCTGGCCACCCAAGCCCTACGGCAGAACGAATGCACCCTCGCCCTCGCCGGCGGCGTCACCATCATGTCCACCCCCGACACCTTCATCGAATTCAGCCGCCAACACGGCCTGGCCCCCGACGGACGCTGCAAATCCTTCTCCGACCACGCCGACGGCACCGCCTGGTCCGAAGGCGCCGGCATCCTCGTCCTCGAACGACTCTCACACGCACGAAACAACAACCACCAGATACTCGCCGTCATCCGAGGAACAGCCATAAACCAGGACGGCGCCTCCAACGGCCTGACCGCCCCCAACGGCCCCGCCCAACAACGCGTCATCCACCAAGCCCGCACCAACGGCCACCTCACCCC
>NZ_VDFC01000036.1:26092-28508 GCF_008369065.1 Streptomyces apricus
CGACCACCCCACCATCACCACCCTCACCCACCACCTCCACACCCACCTCCACACCACCCCCAGCACCAGCAGTACATCGCCACAGGCATCCAGCACCAACACCGACGAACCGATAGCGATCGTGGGCATGGCATGCCGGTACCCAGGCGGTGTGAACAGCCCCGAAGACCTCTGGCGGCTGGTCGCGGAAGGCGTCGACGGGGTGGCGCCGTTTCCCACCGACCGGGGCTGGGACCTGGAACGGCTCTACGACCCGGAGTTGTCGCGCCCGGGGACGAGTTATGTGCGCGAGGGCGGCTTCCTGGCGGATGCGGCCGGTTTCGATCCGGAGTTCTTCGGGATCTCGCCTCGGGAGGCGCGGGAGCTGGATCCGCAGCAGCGGCTGCTGCTGGAAGTGTCCTGGGAAGCACTGGAACGCGCCCGGATCGTGCCCGCATCACTGAAAGGCACCCCGACGGGAGTGTTCGCGGGAGTGATGTATCACGACTACCCCACCGCGGCCGGCGCAGGCAGCATCATCTCCGGCCGCATCGCCTACACCCTCGGCCTCCAAGGCCCCGCCCTCACCGTCGACACCGCCTGCTCCTCCTCCCTGGTCAGCCTCCACCTGGCCACCCAAGCCCTACGGCAGAACGAATGCACCCTCGCCCTCGCCGGCGGCGTCACCATCATGTCCACCCCCGACACCTTCATCGAATTCAGCCGCCAACACGGCCTGGCACCCGACGGCCGCTGCAAATCCTTCTCCGACCACGCCGACGGCACCGCCTGGTCCGAGGGTGTCGGTCTGGTGATGCTGGAGCGGCTCTCCGACGCACGGCGCAACGGTCACCGGGTCCTGGCCGTCATCCGGGGTTCGGCGGTCAACCAGGACGGTGCCTCCAACGGTCTGACCGCTCCCAACGGCCCTGCACAGCAACGCGTGATCCGCCAGGCACTCACCAACGCCCGCCTGACACCGGCCGAGGTCGACGTCGTCGAGGGACATGGCACCGGCACCACTCTGGGCGACCCGATCGAGGCCCAGGCGCTGCTGGCCACGTACGGACAACGCCCCGAGGAGCGGCCGTTGTGGCTGGGTTCCCTCAAATCCAACATCGGACATACTCAAGCCGCCGCCGGCGTAGCAGGCGTGATCAAAATGGTCATGGCCATGCGCCACGACTTGCTCCCCCCGACCCTGCACGTGAGCGAGCCCTCCACACACGTGGACTGGTCAACAGGCGCCGTCCACCTCCTCACCCAAACCCAACCCTGGGAACGCGATAACGACCGCCCGCGCCGAGCAGGCATCTCAGCCTTCGGCATCAGCGGCACCAACGCCCACCTCATCATCGAAGAAGCTGCGGAGACGGAGATCGCCGAGACGGCCGAGCGGTCCGGCCCAACACTACCGGTGGTGCCGTGGGTGGTGTCCGCCCGCACCGAACAAGCGCTACGGCAACAGGCCACACGACTGACGGCCCACGTCACCGAACAGGACCTGGACCCGGTCGACGTCGGATACTCACTGGCCACCACCCGCACCGCACTGCAACACCGGGCCGTGGTCGTTGCCGCCGATCGTGCCGGGCTGCTGGACGGACTGGCCCAGGTCGCCCAGGGACGCACCGGGGCGAACGTGGTGGCGGGTTCGGTCCGTCCCGGCAAGCTGGCATTCCTCTGCTCCGGCCAGGGCAGCCAACGACTCGGAATGGGAAGGGAGCTGTACGACACCTTCCCGGTGTTCAACCGCGCCCTGGACGAGGTGACTGCAGAGCTGGGCCTGCCTCTGCAGGACATCATGTGGCCCGCAGAAGAGGCAGAGGACCACGGCCGCCTGAACGACACCGAGTTCACGCAGCCGGCACTGTTCGCACTCGAAGTCGCACTGGGACGACTACTGGAATCATGGGGCGTACGCCCCGACTACGTCGCCGGGCATTCAGTTGGTGAACTGGCGGCTGCACACCTGGCGGGGGTGTTCTCCCTGGCGGATGCGTGTGCGCTGGTGACAGCACGCGCACGGCTGATGGGCGAGTTGCCCACCGGCGGCGCCATGATCGCCATACGAGCCGCCGAAGACGACGTCGCAGCCGCACTCGTGGGTGTGGAGCGGGTGACGATCGCGGCTGTCAACGGCCCCGACGCGGTAGTGATCTCCGGTGCGGAAGAAGCGGTCGCGCAGGTCGCGGCGCGGTTCGCGCACACCCGGCGCCTGCGCGTCTCGCACGCCTTCCACTCCCCGCTGATGGACCCCATACTCGACGCCTTCCGCGAGGTGGCCGAACAGATCACCTACCACCCACCCACCATCCCCCTGATCTCCAACCTCACCGGCACCCTCGCCAACCCCGAAGACCTCTGCACACCCGACTACTGGGTACGCCACATCCGCGAAGCCGTCCGCTTCGGCGAGAGCATCCAAACCCTGCAC
>NZ_VDFC01000036.1:28608-62869 GCF_008369065.1 Streptomyces apricus
GACCCAGCTCATCGACCACCTCGTCCAGGACGCGGGCGAACACCGGAAAGGCGTCATACAACTCCCGCCCCATCCCCAGCCGCTGACTGCCCTGACCGGAACAGAGGAACGCCAGCCGACCTCCGACCGCCACCCCACCCAGCCGCTCACAGCGGGCCACCGCCTCCAACCCACCCACCAGCTCGGCCCGGTCCGCACCGACCACCACCACCCGGTGCTCCAGTGCGGCGCGGGTGGTGGCCAGCGAGTATCCGACATCGACCGGGTCCAGGTCCTGTTCGGTGACATGGGCCGCCAGTCGCGCCGCCTGCTCCCGCAGCGCCTCCTCCGTACGCGCCGACACCACCCACGGCACCGCGGGAAGAGCGGCAGCAGGCTCGACCGAAGACTCCGCCGAAAGATCCGGTGCCTCCTCCAGGATCAGGTGGGCGTTGGTGCCACTGATACCGAAGGAGGAGACACCCGCCCGGCGGGGATGACCGTCGGGTTGCCAGGGCTGAGCCTGGGTGAGCAGCTGCACCGCACCCGCCGACCAGTCCACGTGCGGCGACGGCTCATCCACGTGCAACGTCCGCGGCAGCACACCATGACGCATCGCCATGACCATCTTGATCACACCCGCCACCCCGGCAGCGGCTTGGGTGTGCCCGATGTTCGACTTCAACGAGCCCAGCCACAACGGCCGACCCTCCGGCCGACCCTGCCCATACGTCGCCAACAACGCCTGCGCCTCGATCGGATCACCCAACGCCGTCCCCGTACCGTGCGCCTCCACCACATCGATGTCGGCCGGAGACAGACCCGCGTCGGCAAGTGCCTGCCGGATCACCCGCTGCTGAGACGGACCGTTCGGAGCGGTGAAACCGCTGCTGGCACCGTCCTGGTTGACCGCCGAACCCCGGATGACGGCCAGCACCCGGTGATTGTTGCGTCGCGCCTGCGACAGCCGCTCCAGGACGAGCACCCCCACCCCCTCCGACCAGCTGGTGCCGTCGGCCGACGCCGAGAACGCCTTGCACCGACCGTCGGGTGCCAAGGCGCGCTGGCGGCTGTACTCGACGAACATCCTGGGCGTGGACATCACCGTGACCCCGCCGGCCAGGGCGAGTGCGCACTCACCGCGGCGCAGCGCCTGGGCGGCCAGGTGAAGGCTCACCAGTGAGGAGGAGCAGGCCGTGTCCACCGAGACCGCCGGTCCTTCCAGACCGAAGAGGTAGGACACACGCCCGGAGACGATGCTCGCGACGCTGCCGGCGGCCAGGTACGCCTCGAGTTCTTCGGGGATGTCGGCCGCGGCGGATCCGTAGTCGCAGTACATGACGCCGCCGAACACGCCTGTGCTGCTGCCGCGCAGCGTCGCGGGGTCGAGACCGGCGTGTTCCAGTGCTTCCCAGCAGGTTTCCAGAAGGAGCCGTTGCTGGGGGTCCATGGCCTGGGCCTCACGCGGTGAGATGCCGAAGAACTCGGCGTCGAAGTCCGTGACGCCGTCGAGGAACCCGGCCTCGCGGACGTAGCTGTGCCCGGTGCTGTCGGGATCAGGATCGTAGAGCCCTTCGACGTCCCAGCCGCGGTCGCCGGGGAAGGGTCCGATGCCGTCCTCGCCCGCGGAGACCAGTCGCCACAGGTCGTCCGGGGTGGTGATCCCTCCGGGGAGACGGCAGCTCATGCCGACGACGGCGATCGGCTCGTGCTCCCTTCCCTCGGTTTCGCGCAGACGCCGGCGGGCCTCGCGCAGATCCGCGGTGGTCCGCTTGAGGTAATCGAGAAGTTTCTCTTCGTTCGACATCCCTGCACCCGCCTGCTCGACATTTCCGGGAATTAGGCGTCACCCTTCACCGATGTGCGGACGTCACCGGCGGAGCGGGAATTCCCTTGTTCAGTTCCGGACCCGCTTCCGCGACCATCGGCGTCGCTGTCACTGTCACTACTGCTGCTGCTGTCACTGTCGCTGTTCGTTTTCATTGCTCTGTTCGTGCGTCGGACGAGCGCATTCATACGGCAGCCGTTTCACATTCCGGTTCTCGTCGGTCCGACGGCCCATCGGATGATGTCGCAGACCCCTGAGATCTCCTCGGCGCCGATGACCGATCCGGTCGGGAGTGACAGGACCCGCTCGGAGAGCCCTTCGGTGTGGGGCAGGGGCAGTGGCGCGTGGACCTCGGGACGGCTGCGGTAGGGCTCGTGCCGGTGGCAGCCGGGGTGGAAGTAACGGCGGGAGCGGACGTTGTGGCGTTCCAGGATCTCGTGGACGCCGTCCCGGTGGATGCCCGCGGCCGTCTCGTCGATCTCGACGACGACGTACTGGTGGTTGGCGCGCTCCCCCGGCGCCTGCCGGCGGACGCTGACGCCCGGCAGACCCTCGAGGCCCCGCTCGTACCTGTCGTGGTTGAGGGAGTTGTACGCCATGAGAGCGTCCATGTTCTCCAGCGAGGTGAGCCCCATGGCCGCGCTCGCCTCGCCCATCTTGGCGTTGGTTCCGTGGGACTGGACGAGGCCGTCCTCCCCGATGCCGAAGTTGCGCATGGCCCGTGCGCGGGCGGCGATCCCGGGGTCGTCGGTGACCAGTGCACCGCCCTCGAAGCTGTTGATGAACTTGGTGGCGTGGAAACTGAACACCTCGACGGAGCCGAATCCGCCGACAGGCCTACCGTGGTAGGTGCTGCCGAGGCCGTGCGCGGCGTCGAACATCAGAGGCAGGCCGGCCGCGGCGGCGATGTCCGTCAGTTCGTCGACGGCACAGGGCCGTCCGAACACGTGCACGCCGAGGATGCCGCCGGTCGCCGGTCCGATCAGTTCCTTGACCAGTGCCGGGGAGAGGTTGGCGGTCTCCTCGTCCACGTCGCAGAAGACCGGGGTGACACCGATCCAGCTGAGCGCGTGCGGGGTGGCGACCCAGGTGAAGGCGGGGACGATGACCTCCGTCCCCGGCTCGACGCCACAGGCCCGCGCGGCCAGTTGCAGGGCGACGGTGCCGTTGCACGTGGCAACGCAGTGAGCGGTGCCGGCCAGGGCCGCCACCGTCTCCTCCAGTTCCAGGACCAGCGGACCGTTGCTGAGCCAGCGTCGGTCCAGCGCGGTGTCGATTCTCTCCTGGAGGCGCTTGCGGTCGCCTATATTGGGGCGGCCGACATGCAGTGGTTCCGGGAATCGCGGTAGTTCGGACACGCGTCGAGCGTAAATAGGGGAACGCGGACGGATAACCCCTATGCCGAACGAGCCCACCCCTACCGTGCCGGGTTCGCAGGGGGTGTCTCCCCTAGTCCGCCCTCTTCGCCCCCTATTCCGGGCCGTGAACAGGCACAGGGGCGACCGACCTGCATCATTCCTCTTTAAACGCCGATCGGCAATTACTACGCTGGCCGCGGTCAGCCACATTTTCCCAGAGTGTCACAAAGGGGTCCCCCATGGCCGATCCGTTTTCCGCACCGCCGTCGCTGAAACCGCCCGACCAGCAGACCGCGGGCAGAATAGCCACGTGGATCGCCGAGTCGACGCTGTCGGACGAGGGAGTGGTCACCAGCACGGAGGAGTTCCACCGGTGGTTCGCCGAGCGACGGCGCCGGAACATGGCGCACGTGAGCAAGGTCCCGCTGAACGATCTGTCCGGCTGGCGGACCGAGCCGGACACCGGGAACCTGGTGCACGACACGGGGCGGTTCTTCACGGTGGAGGGCGTGGAGACACAGGTGGTGTCCGACGGGCTGCCGCAGACCTGGAGCCAGCCGATGATCCACCAGCCGGAGATCGGGATCCTGGGTTTCCTCGCTCGGGAGTTCGGCGGTGTCCTGCACTTCCTCATGCAGGCGAAGAATGAGCCGGGCAACCACAACGGTGTGCAGCTGTCGCCGTCCGTGCAGGCCACCCGGAGCAACTACACACGGGTGCACCGGGGCAATGCGGTGCCGTACGTGGAACACTTCCAGCAGACCGAGGGGCACCGGGTGCTGGCCGACGTGCTCCAGTCGGAGCAGGGATCCTGGTTCTACCAGAAGCGCAACCGCAACGTGGTGGTGGAGCTGGAGGACGACGTCGAGGTCGGGGAGAACTTCTGCTGGCTGACGCTGGGCCAGATCCACCGTCTGCTGGCCACCGACGACGTCATCAACATGGACTCCAGGACGGTGCTGGCCTGTCTGCCCTTCGTCGGTGCCAGCCTCGCGACGGCCTTTCCGCTGTCCGACGACCTGCGTTCGGCGGTCACGCGGTCGTGCAGTGACGAGCAGGGCAGTCTGCACTCCACGGCGCGGATCCGCAGCTGGCTGACCGAGATGCGTGCCGAGACCGAGGTGCGCACCCGCCGGGTGCCGCTGCGCAAGGTGGCCGACTGGCAGCGTTCGGAGTTCGACATCGCGCACGAGGACGGCCGGTTCTTCCGGGTCGTCGGCGTCGATGTGCGGGTCGGGAGCCGGGAGGTGCGCCAGTGGTCGCAGCCGATGATCGAGCCGTGCGGTCCCGGGGTGGTGGCCTTCCTGGTCACCCAGTTGGACGGGGTGCTGCACGTCCTCGTCAACGCGCGGGTCCAGGGCGGGCTGGTGGACGGGATCGAGCTGGCGCCCACGGTGCAGTGCACGCCGTCGAACTACCTGCCGGGTCCGCGGCCGGCACAGCTGCGGTTCCTGGAGACGGTGCTCAACGCCGACAGGGACCGGATCCGGTTCGACAGCCTCCAGTCGGAGGAGGGCGGCCGTTTCTATCACGCGCGCAACCGCTATCTGATCGTGGAACTGGATGCCGACCATCGCGTCGAGGACGACTGCTTCCGCTGGGTCGCCCTGCATCAGCTCGCCGAGTTCCTGCGGCACAGCCACTACGTCAACATCGAGGCCCGTAGCCTGATCGCCTGTCTGTACAGCCTGATCGGGTCGAGCGAGGAGGTGCGGTGAGATGACCGTCATGCCGTACGCCCGGCTGGGCAGGACCGCGCTGCGGATCTCCCGGTTGGGTCTGGGCACGCTCAATCTGGGAGTGCGCACCACCAAGGACGAGGCGTTCGCCCTGATGGACGACGCCCTGGACCGGGGCATCAACGTCTTCGACACCGCCGACCAGTACGGCTGGCAGGTCCACAGGGGCTTCACGGAGGAGCTGATCGGCGAGTGGTTCGCCCGGGGCGGCGAGCGGCGCGAGCGGGTGGTGCTCGGCACCAAGGTGTTCAACCCGATGACCGACCGGGTCAACGACCAGGGGCTTTCGGCCCGTCACATCATCGCCGCCTGCGAGAACTCGCTGCGGCGGCTGCGCACCGACTGGATCGATCTGTACCAGATGCACCATGTGGACCGGGCGGCCCCCTGGGAGGAGGTCTGGCAGGCCATGGAGGTGCTGGTGCAGCAGGGCAAGATCCGTTACGTCGGCTCGTCCAACTTCGCGGGCTGGCATCTGGCCGCGGCGCAGGAGGCGGCCCGTCGGCGGCACTTCCTGGGTGTGGTGTCGGAGCAGTGCGTCTACAACCTGGTGACGCGCCAGGTGGAGCTGGAGGTGATCCCGGCCGCGCAGGCGTACGGGATCGGGGTGCTGGTCTGGTCGCCGCTGCACGGCGGGTTGCTGAGCGGCGCGCTGCGCAAACTGCAGGAGGGCAGCGCGGTCAAGACGGCGCAGGGCCGCGCCATGACGGCCCTGGAGACCTGGCGGGAGGCGATCGGCCGCTACGAGAAGCTGTGCGAGCGACAGGGGCTGGATCCGTCCGAGGTGGCGCTCGCCTGGCTGCTCGGTCGTCCCGGGGTGACCTCGGTGGTGATCGGTCCGCGCACCGCCGGGCAGCTGGACGGGGCGTGCCGGGCACTGGAGCTCACCCTGGACGAGGAACTGCTGGGTGGTCTGGAAGAGTTGTTCCCGCCGGTCGGCAACGGCGGGCCCGCTCCGGAGGCATGGGCGTGGTGAGCCGGGTACTGGTCACCGGAGGGGCCGGGTTCATCGGTTCGCACTACGTGAGGACGCTGGTGGCCGGCGGCTATCCGGCGTGGGCGGGGGCCGCCGTCACCGTTCTCGACAAGCTCACCTACTCGGGGAACATGGACAACCTGGCACCGGCCGAGGGCGGTTTTCGCTTCGTGCACGGCGACATCTGCGACACCGAACTGCTCGCCGAGGTGGTGCCGGGCCACGACGTGGTGATTAACTTCGCCGCGGAGACGCATGTGGACCGTTCCATCGCCTCGTCGGGTGCCTTCGCACGGACCAATGTGATGGGTGCGCACCGGCTGGCGCTGGCCTGTCTGGACGCGGATGTCCCGCAGTTCGTCCAGGTGTCCACGGACGAGGTCTACGGCAGTGTGGCGGAGGGTTCGTGGCGGGAGGACGCCCCCGTCTCGCCCAACTCCCCCTATGCGGCCGCCAAGGCGGGCGGTGATCTGCTGGCGCTGGCCTGTGCGCGCACGCACGGTCTCGACGTACGGGTCACCCGGTGCGGCAACAACTACGGCCCGTACCAGTTTCCCGAAAAGGTGATTCCGCTCTTCGTCACCCGTCTTCTGGAGCGACGCAGAGTTCCGCTGTACGGAGACGGGATGAACACCCGGGACTGGATCCATGTGGACGACCACTGTCGGGGCATCCAGCTGGTGGCGGAGCGCGGCGCGGCGGGCGAGACCTATCACATCTCGGGGGACACGGAGCTGACCAACCTCTCGCTCACCGAGCGGCTGCTGCACGCCCTCGGTCTGGGGCCGGAGATGATCGAATGGGTTGCCGACCGCAAGGGCCATGACCGGCGTTACTCCCTGAACGGCGACAGGCTGCGGGCCCTGGGCTTCCGCCCCATGACGGATTTCGACGAAGGGCTGGAGGCCACGATCCGCTGGTACGTGGACAACCCGGGCTGGTGGAAACCGCTGCTGGCGCATCCGCGCTGAGGGCTGTCCGACCACTCCCGTCATCTCCCGTCCCGCGCGAAGGCCTGGCGCACCGGTTTCTCGTCCGCACCACACCGGATGGGCAGGTACCGCTTCCGCGCCGCATCAGGAATTGCGTGATCCACCCATTCAGGAGCCACTCGTTCCGCACGGGCAGGGAATGACATGTTCCATTCTTCGGGAACGGCAATTTCTCAGGAAGATCACTCGCCCCATGAAAGCGTTCCGGCCGGTCCAGCACCAGATCGCGCAGTCGTGTCCGGAAATTAACCCATGAGTAACGTGCAAAGATTCCGGACGCCCCTGACCTCCGGGGGCGCGCTCCGGCGCGCGCGCATCTCCCGGCGGTGCCGTCCCACAGGTTTCTGAGTACCCAACGAAGGCTTGGAGTACGGGGAATCAGGGGCGTAGGGTCTGGGTACTGAGGCCCTACGGACAGGGCGTGCGGCTGACCGGTGAGGCAACCGTGCGATGTAGTTGCGCCTGTGACTCCGCTTGAGTCCTCGCCGACGTCGCGGCCATGGCCGTCGGTGTCCTTTCGCCATCCATCACAGAATTCACATGCGCCACAGCGACGTCTTCGCGTCATGAAGAATCGACTCAGCACACCGACCAGAATCGAGGCACTCCCGGGATCATCACAGAACGGGGGCAGGGAGAGGCATGTTTCTGATCGAGCGCACACAAGCGCTTTCACATCTACAGGATCTTCTTCAGGCTGCACAGGACAACAGAGGAAGCACTGCGGTGATCACTGGACCGGTCGCCGTGGGAAAAACCGAACTGGCGCATTCCCTGGTTCAGATCGCGGAAAAAGAACTGGGGGCAGTGGCACTCAACGCCCGGGCGCTCACCGCCGGAGGTCCCGACCAGGCGGGGATCTTCGAGCAGCTCGCCGAAGGGCTCGAATCGGCACACGGAAGGGCTACGGACCCGGGTTTCCCCGACGTGAACGCAGCGCCGGCGGAACGCACCTACCGCCAGATCGCGGAGGACATCGCCCGCTTCTCCCGCAGGACGCCGCTCCTGGTCGTCGTGGACGACCTGCAGCACGGCGATCCCGAATCACTGGCCGGTGTCCTGCACCTGGTCCGGCTCGCCCGGACCGCCCGGATCATGGTGGTACTGGTGCTTCCGGACTGCTCGCGCCTGGACATTCCGCTCTTCCACGCCGAGCTGTTGCGCGAACCGCACTGCACCCGGTTCCCGCTCTCGCCGCTGTCCTCCGCGGGAGTGCTGGAAGTGGTGGCCCGGAACCTGGACCCCGGCACCGCGGAGCGCACCGCCGAGGACTACCACCGTTTCAGCGGCGGCAATCCCCTGGTGCTGCGCGCGCTCATCGAGGAGTCGCGCGGCACCGGGTCCGGAGCGGCGGAGGACCATGGACGACCGGAGGAGGGCAGGGTGCAGGCCGGGCAGATCTCGGCGTTGGCCGTCCTGACCTCCCTGCACCGCAGCGGCCCGGAGGCGGTGGAGGTGGCACGGGGCATCGCGTTACTCGGCCCGGTGGCCTCGGTGGAGATGCTGGCGCTGCTCCTCGGCTCCAGCACCGACCTCGTCGCCTACCGGGTCAGGTCACTGCAGGACGCCGGGATCCTGCACGAGATGCGGTTCCGTCACCCGGGAGCCTCCGAAATGGTGCTGGGAGACCCCGAGTTCGACCAGCTGCAAGCCACTCACTACCAGGTGGCCGTGCTGTTGCAGGCCGAGGGGTTCAGTCCGTCGCGGGTGGCCCGGCACCTCGTGGCCGCCGGGACCACCACCGGGAGGTGGGCCGCCTCGGTGCTGCGGGAGTCGGCACAGGAGGCGATCGGCCAGAACGACTGGGCCTTTGCCGCCGTGTGCCTGGAGCTGGCCATGCGCGGACCGCTCGACGAGGAAGAGAAGGGCCTGGTTGTCACCGAGCTGATCAGGGTCCAGTGGCGGCTGAACCCGGCCCGGGTCATCAAGTACCTGCCCCAGTGCTACGAGTTGCAGCGCAGGGGGATGATCCCGGACCGCGACCTCGTCACCCTGACGGGGATCTTCCTGTGGCACGGCCGCGCCGAGGAGGCGGCGACCATGCTGGCCGACGCGGCCGGCCGGACCACCGACCCGGCCGACCGCGCCGAACTCCACTGCTTCCTGAGCTGGGCGACGATCAGCTATCCGGAGCTGCGTGCGCGGATGGCAGAGGCGGACGACTCGCTGTTCGACCGGCTCTCCGAGGCGGCCGATCCGGGCTCCCTGCGCCTGCAGGGGGCGTTGCACGCGACGTTCGGCGGGCAGGACCGCAGCGATGTCGGCACGCTCAGCAAGTCCGTGCTCAGTGAGCGGGTCACCCGCAACGAGGCGGTTGCGACCGTGCTCCAGGTGCTGGCCTACGCCGACGAGCTGGAGCTGGCGGAGGAGTGGGACCGCCGGGTCATGGCGGACACGGCGGAGCCGGGGCTGAGCAGTTCGCGCGGTGTCCACCACGCGATCCGGGCGGAGATCATGCGCCGCAGAGGGGAACTCTCCGCCGCCGAATGGCACGCGGAGACGGCCCTGAAGCACATGGCGCCACGGGCCTGGGGAGTGGCTCTCGGCCTGCCACTGGCCGTGCTCGTGTCCACCCACACGGCGCGCGGCAACCTCGCCCAGGCGGACGAGTACCTGTCGTGGATCGTGCCTCAGGAGATGTCCCGCACCCTCTACGGGGTGGCCCATCTGCACGCCCGGGGCCGCTACCGGCTGGCCGCCGGGCAGCACTGGATCGCCCAGCGGGACTTCCTGTCCTGCGGGGAGCTGGTGACCCGCTGGAACATGGACGTGGCCTCGTTCGTGCCCTGGCGACTGGGGGCGGCCGAGGCCGCGCTCGCGCAGGGCGACCGGCCGGAGGCCAGGCGTCTGGTCGAGCAGCACCTGCGGCAGCCGCACGGCAGCCTCCCGCAGAGCCGTGGCGCGGCCCTGCGGGTGTACGCGGGCGCCCTGGAGGGCCATCGCAGGCTGACCGCGCTGACCGAGGCGGCCGAGCTGCTGTCCGAGGGCAGCGACTGGTACCAGCGGTTTCTGGTGCTGACGGACCTGAGCCTGGCCCACCAGGACCTCGGGGACTCCCAGCGGGCCCGTGCGACCGGTGAGCAGGCATGGCACAGCGCGATCCGCTGCGGAGCGGAGCGCCTGGCACGCACGCTGCTGCCCCGGTCCAGCACCGCCGCCTGTCCCGAGCCGACCGAGCTGCCTGCCTGGTCGGTGATCGCCTCGGCGCAGCTCAGCGAGGCAGAACTGCGGGTGGCGGAACTGGCCGCGGCCGGGGACACCAACCGGGAGGTCTCCCGGAAGCTGTTCATCACCATCAGTACGGTCGAGCAGCATCTCACGCGGGTCTACCGCAAGTTGCAGCTCTCCGGGCGGGCGGACCTGCAGCGGCGCCTGACCGGGGACAGCGCGGTGGACCCGGCGGCGAGCCGCTCCGGCTGCGACCGCCGCGTCCACGGTTCCGTAGGGGGCGGAACGGCTGATTAGGGGTGGAACCGGGTGGAGGGCGTGCATAGCCTGCGTGCGTCGCCCACCCGCGTCCCGCGGGTCGGCCCGCTTCCCAGGAACAGAGGTGATCCCCATGGCTGTGACCACCGCCCGGGGCAGGGTGCGGTTCGGGGAGTGGCAGACCTGGTACCGGGTGACCGGTGACCTGGACTCCGGCCGGCCGCCGCTCGTCGTCGCACACGGAGGGCCGGGGAGCACGCACGACTACCTGCTGGGTCTGGCCGCTCTCGCCGAGGAGGGCCGGCCGGTCGTCCATTACGACCAGCTGGGCAACGGCGGCTCCTCCCATCTGCCGGACCGGGGCGCGGACTTCTGGACGGTGTCGCTGTTCCTGGACGAACTGGACAACCTGCTGTCGGCCCTGGGCGTCTCGGACGGCTATGCGCTGCTCGGCCACTCCTGGGGCGGAATGCTGGCCGCGCGGCACGCGGCGGGCCGGCCACCGGGGCTGCGCGGGCTGGTCATCGCGAGTTCGCCGGCGTCCTATCCGCTGTGGCTGCGGGAGATGAAGGTGCTGCGCGACCGGTTGCCGCCCGGGGTCGACGACACCCTGCTGCGCCACGAGGCCGCGGGCACCACCGAGAGCCACGCCTATCTCAAGGCGATGCGCTGCTTCTACGACCGGCATGTGTGCCGGCTGAAACCCTGGCCGCGGGAGTTCATGGCGTCGTTCTACGAGATCTACAACGATCCGACCGTCTACTTCACGATGAACGGGCCGACGGAGTTCCATGTCGTCGGGACGCTGCGGGACTGGTCGGTCGTGGAGTGCTGCCCGGACATCGCCGTTCCCGTGCTGCTGACGTCGGGTCGGCACGACGAGGCGACGCCTGCCACGATGCAGCCGTTCGCGGACCTCATTCCCGACGTTCGCTGGGAGGTCTTCGAGGAGTCCAGTCACGTACCGCACATCGAGGAGCCCGAGAGGTTCCGGGCCGTGGTGTCCGGATTCCTGGACGGGCTCCTCGCCTGATGTGCGGATCAGGCCGCCCGATGTGCGGATCAGGCCGCGGGCGCGCTCAGATCGCGCAGCACCGTCCAGAGCGTCGCCGGCGTCGCGAACGTCTCCAGGGTCAGCGCGTCGTCGGCGAGCCTGTGACCGTAGGCGTTCTCCAGCGCGCCGAGCAGTTCCACCGTGCCCAGTGAGTCCAGGCCGAGGTCGCGCAGTGTCGCGTCCTCCTCCAGGATCTCCTCGGGACCGAGAAACGGCAGATACCTGCGCACGATTTCCTCGAACCGCTCATCCCACATGGTGACTCCGTAGAATTGCGAAATCCTCAAAATCCAACGCGTACATCACAGCGGGAACGCGCAGGTCCGGGCAACCCTTAACGCCCCCAGAGGCATATCCGGCTGCATAGGGGTGGCTAGGGGTCTTTCGGCAGGCCACCACGTCCTTAGTGTGCGGATTCGAAAACGGCTCTCGACGGAATTACCCGGAAACGGGGATGTCGGTGCGAACGGGAGGGAGCACATGAAGGAACGCGCGGTCCCGGGCGTCGCCACGCACGAGGCGCCGGCCGGCGGGCTGGTCCACGAACTGCTGGAGCAGGCCGTGCTGACGGCGGCGGACGCTCCCGCGGTGCGCGACTCAGGCGGGATGTGGACCTACCGGCGGCTGAGCGGGCTGAGCCGGGCGTTCGGCGCCTGGCTCGACGCCCGGGGCGTGGGCCACGGCGACCGGCTCGTGGTCCAGGCGCCCAGTCGCCGTGAACTGGTCGCGATGTTCTACGGCGCCGTCTCCCGCGGTGCCGTCCTCGTGCCGCTCAATCCGGGGATGAAGGCCTTCCACCTGCGGTCCGTGCTGGCCGACTCCGAACCCGCCCTGGTGATCGGGGCCGGTTCGAACACCGGGCGCCTGCGGGAACTTGCGGCGGTTCCGGTGCACGACCAGGCCGAGCTGTGGCCGCAGGTCGAGGCACTGGCGGACGGCGGCGTCCCGCCGCCGGCCGCCGGGGTCCGGCCGCAGGACACCGCCGTCCTCGTGTACACCTCGGGCAGCACGGCCGCGCCCAAGGCCGTGGTCTGCCCGCACGCGCAGATGACCTTCGCCTCGCGGGCCATCGACGAGGTCCTGGCGTACCGGCCGGACGACGTGGTGTTCTGCCGCTTCCCGATCTCCTGGGACTACGGGCTCTACAAGGTGCTGCTGACGTGCATCGGCCGCAGCGAACTGGTGCTGGCCGACGAGGAGTCCGATCTGTCCCTGCTGCGGCGGATGCGGGAGACACGCGCCACGGTGGTACCGATCGTCCCCTCGCTGGCCCAGATGATCGTCTCGCTGGCCCGGCGCGGTCCGGCCGGGCTGCCGCCGGTGCGGATGTTCACCAACACCGGGGCGGCCCTGCCGGCCACGACGATGCGGGCGCTGCGCGAGCTGTTCCCCGGCGCCCGGGTGGTCCGCCAGTTCGGGCAGACCGAATGCAAGCGCGTATCGATCATGCCTCCCGAGGAGGACGAGGAACGGCCGGGGTCGGTCGGGCTGCCGTTGCCCGGCACACGGGTGCTGATCCTGGACGCCGAAGGGCAGCCGCTGCCGGCCGGGGAGACCGGCGAGATCGTGGCCACCGGACCGCATGTGATGCCCGGCTACTGGCGGGTGCCCGAGCAGACCGCCCGCGCGTTCCGCGTCGACCCGGTGACCGGCCGGCCGCGGCTGCACACCGGCGACTACGGGCGGCTGGACGACGACGGCTACCTGTACTTCGAGGGCCGGCGCGACGACATGTTCAAACGCAAGGGCATCCGGATGAGCACCGTGGAGATCGAGGCCGCCGCCCTGGACGTACCGGGCGTGCAGGCGGCGGCCGCCCTCCCTCCCTCCGGCGGCACCGACCTGGTGATCGTCGTGGAGGGCGGGCCCGGGGTCGAGCCGCACGTGGTGCTGCGGGAGATGGCCGCCCGCCTGGAGCCGGCGAAGGTGCCGGCGGTGTGCCGGGTGGTCGCCGGTCTCCCCCTGACCGCCCATGGGAAGAACTCCCGCCGGGAACTGGTCGCGCTGCTTGAGGAGACCGGTCCGTGAACCGCTACGCGGAGCTCGCCGAGCGCTTCGGAACACCGCTGTACGTCTACGATCTCGACGAGGTGGAGGCCGCGCGGGCGGAGCTCTTCGAGGCCCTGCCCGAGGGCAGCCACGTCTACTACGCGCTCAAGGCCAACCCGCACCCCGACATCGCCCGTGCGGTGCGCGAGGGTGCGGGCGACGGAGCCGCCTGCCGGGCGGAGATCTCCTCCGGCGGAGAGCTGGCCGCGGCCATGGAGGCGGGCTTCGACCCGGCCGACTGCCTCTACACCGGGCCGGGCAAGACCACCGCCGAACTGGAGGACGCGCTGACCGCCGGGGTGCGGACGTTCTCCACCGACTCGGTCACCGACGTACGGCGGGTGGGCGCCGCCGCCGTGCGGCACGGCCTGGTCGCCGACTGCCTGCTGCGGGTCAACGGCGCTCAGGCCGGCGCCACCACCGGTATCCGGATGACCGGCCGCCCCTCGCAGTTCGGCTTCGACATCGAGCAGTTGCCCGAGGCGCTGCCCGAACTGCGCCGCACCGAGGGTGTCCGGCCGGCCGGGTTGCACTTCTTCCCGCTGAGCAACGCCGAGGACGAGGCCGGCCTGATCGGCGAGTTCGCGCACACGCTCGTCCAGGCCGCCACGATCGAGGAAGAGCTGGACCTGCCCCTGACCGTACTGGACCTGGGCGGCGGGTTCGCCGCGCCCTACGGGGTGCCGGGCGCCCGGAGCAGCTACCCGAAGCTGCGGGCCGAGCTCCGGTCGCTCCTGGACACCCACCTTCCGGGCTGGCGCGACGGCGCGCCGGCCGTCGCCTTCGAGTCGGGGCGGTACCTGGTGGCGTGCGCGGGCACCCTGCTGCTGGGGGTCACCAACGTCAAGGAGAGCCGGGCCCGCACCTTCGTCGTCCTGGACGGCGGTATCAACGCGTTCGGCGGCCTGTCCGGCCTGGGCCGGCTGCTGCCGGCCGCCGTGGGGCTCGACGGCGCCCCGTCCGTCACGACCGCCAGTCTGGTGGGACCGCTGTGCACGCCGGGCGACGTGCTGGGCCGGGAGGTGGACGTACCCCTGCTCCGGCCGGGTGACGTGGTCGCCGTGCCCAACGCCGGCGCCTACGGCGTCAGCGCGAGCCTGCTGGCGTTTCTGGGCAGACCCGCACCCGCCGAGGTGGTGGTGCGCGGCCGCGAGATCGTCTCGGCGTCGCGGCTGGAGTACCGGCGCTCCCCCCTGCCGACGGAGCCGACGTGGTGAACGAACCGGCGGGGCCGCCCGCCCCGCGCGGCACTGTGGTCATCAGCAGCGTCGCGTCCGACGCGCACACCTGGAACCTGGTCCTGCTGCAGCTGCTGCTGGAGGAAATGGGCTACCACGTGGTCAACCTGGGCCCGTGCGTCCCCGACGCGCTGCTGGTCGAGGAGTGCGTGCTGCGCCGGCCCACCATGGTGGTCGTCAGCAGCATCAACGGCCACGGCTACACCGACGGCCTGCGCCTGGCACCCCGGCTGCGGGCGCGGCCGGAGCTTGCCGCCACGCCCCTCGTCATCGGCGGCAAGCTCGACGTGGTCGAGGACGCCGCCGAGCGCGACCGGCAGTCCGCGGCCCTGCTGGAAGCCGGTTTCGACGCGGTGTTCGCCGACGCGCACGCCACGGACCTGTGCCGGTACCTCCGCTCCGGGGACTCCGCCGGGCAACCCTCCGGGCAGTCCGTCGGACGGGCCGCGCCGCGGACGGTGGCCGGGGCGCAGGGCACCACGCCGTGAACGGCCCGCGCCGGGCCGCCGTGCTCCCGGGCGTGGATTTCGGGGAGTTCGTCAGAGGGCGGGCCGCGGCCGGCACCCTCGTCGTCCAGCCCCGGATGGGCTTCGACCACCCGCGGAAGATGCGCGCCGGACTGTCCGCCACCAGGTCCGCCGCCGCGGTGACGGTGGGCACCGTGACCCTGGACAGCTACACCCGGCTGCGGGACGACGCGGCACTCGCCGACGCCCTGGCCCGGGGCCGCCCGCTGAACGGCTACCCGATCGTGGCCCACGATCCGGCGGTCACCGCGGCGATGCTGGCGGGGCTGCACGGCCCCGACTTCCCGGTCCAGGTCCGGCACGGGTCGGCGGTGCCGCAGGACATCTTCGAGGCGCTGGCAGCACTGGGCCTGAACGCCACCGAGGGCGGCCCGGTCTCCTACTGCCTGCCCTACGGGCGCACCCCGCTGGAGGAGTCGGTGCGCAACTGGACCCGGTGCGTGAGGCGGTTCGCGGAGCTGCGGGAGGAGGGCGCCGAGCCGCACCTGGAGACGTTCGGCGGCTGCCTGATGGGCCAGCTGTGCCCGCCCGGCCTCCTGGTGGCGGTCTCCGTGCTCGAAGCGCTGTTCTTCCAGCAGCACGGGGTACGCAGCGTCTCCCTCAGTTATGCCCAGCAGACCCATGCCGGACAGGACCGGGAGGCCGTGGCCGCGCTGCGGCGGCTGTGCGGGGAGCTGCTCCCGGCCGGGAGCTGGCACGTGGTGGTCTACGCCTACATGGGGCTGTACCCGGTCACCGCCCACGGCGCCCACCGGCTGCTGGGGGCGGCGGCCGAGCTGGCGGTGCGCTCGGGGGCCGAGCGGCTGATCGTCAAGACGGTCGCGGAGTCGCGGCAGATCCCGCCGATCGAGGAGAACGTGGCGGCGCTGGAGTTCGCCGCCGCGGTGGCGTCCCGCACCGCTCGCGACGGCCGGTCCGACACCGAGGACAGCGAGACCTACCAGGAGGCGGCGGCACTGGTCCACGCGGTGCTCGGCCTGGGCCCGGACCTCGGTCGCGCGCTGGTCCGGGCGTTCGCGCGCGGTTACCTGGACGTCCCCTACTGCGTGCACCCCGACAACCGGGGCCGCACCCGCAGCCGTCTCGACGGCGAAGGCCGGCTGCGCTGGGCGGACACGGGAGCTCTGCCGCTGGCGCGGAACGGCTCCGACAGGGTCGCCCGCGGGGTCACGTCTGCCGAACTCCATGCCGATCTGCACTACGTGCGCAGGACCTTCGACCGCGTCGACGGCGAGCGCGCGCCCCTCACCGGCGGCCCTGCCCCCGTACGGGCTCGCGAAGGTCTCCCCGGCGGATCGTCCAAGGCCGACCGGACAGAGGGCCTCTGACGGTGTGTCGGTGATAATCGGGGTATGCGGCTGTGGGTCCTGGGCGAGCTGAGGGTGCTGCGCGACGACCTGAGCCCGGTCGGGATCCGCGGGCCCAGGGTGCGCTCGCTGCTCGTCCTGCTGGCGCTGCACGCGGACCGGCCGGTCACGGTCGACACCCTGATCGACGGTCTGTACGGCAGCCGCCCGCCGGGGGACGCGCTCAACGCGCTGCACTCGCAGGTATCCCGGCTGCGCCGGGAGCTGCGCAAGGCCGACCGCCGCGAACTGGTCCGGTCGCACGCGGCCGGGTACCGGCTGGCGGTCGACCCGCAGGACGTCGACGCGCACCGCTTCGAGCGGCTGAGCGCGCACGGCAGGCGGGAGCTGGCCGCGGGTGACCACGGCCGGGCCGCCGAGCTGCTGCGCGAGGCACTGGCCCTGTGGTCCGGGCCGGCGCTCGCCGGACTGGCCGCGACGCCGTTCGCCCGCGCGCAGGCGGCGCGTCTGGACGAACTGCGGCTGGCGGCCCTGGAGGACCGGGTCGAGGCGGATCTCGCGCTGGGCAGGCACCGTGAACTGGTCGCCGAGTTGCAGCAGTCGGTCGCGGAGCATCCGCTGCGCGAGCGCCCGTACGGGCAGTTGATGCGTGCGCTCCACGGTTGCGGCCGGCGCGCCGACGCGCTGGCGGTCTTCCAGGATCTGCGCCGCGCGCTGGCCGAGGAGCTGGGCAGCGATCCGTCCGGCGACCTGCGCGCGCTCCATCTGACGGTGCTGCGCGACGACGCCCCGCCGGGGCCGGCTCCGGTCCCGGCCGCGGGCACCCGCACTCCGCTGCCGGCCCAGCTGACCAATTTCGTCGGGCGCCGGGACGAACTGGAGCGGGTGGGCCGGCTGCTGGGACCGCCCGCGCGCGGCGGCGGGGCGCGGCTGGTCACCGTGGTCGGTCCCGGCGGTACGGGCAAGACCAGGCTCGCGATCGAGGCCGCGGGCCGGGAGGCGGGCGCCACCGCGTTCGTCGACCTGAGCGGTACCCGGGACGGGGCGGGGCTGCCGCACCTGGTGCTGAACGCGCTGGGCATGCGGGAGGGCGCGCTCGTCCCCGGCGGCCGTCAGGGGCAGCCGCCGGACGTGATCGAGCGGCTCACCACCGCCCTGTCCGGCACGTCGATGCTGCTGGTGCTGGACAACTGCGAGCACGTGATCGGGGAGGCCGCCGCGCTGGTGCACCGGCTGCTGACTTCCTGTTCCCGGGTCCGGGTGCTGGCCACCAGCCGGGAGGCTCTGGGCATCACCGGCGAGACGCTGTGCCCGCTGCCGCCGCTCACCCTGCCGCCCGAGGGGGTCACCGCGCGGCGGGCGACGGAGTATCCGGCCGTCCGTCTGTTCGCCGACCGGACGGCCTCGGTCCGTCCCGGATTCCGGGTGGACGAGGGGAACGTGGCGGCCGTGGTGCGGATCTGCCGCGCCCTGGACGGGCTGCCGCTGGCGATCGAACTGGCGGCGGCCCGGGTCCGCGCGCTGCCGGTGGACGCGGTCGCCGCCCGTCTCGACGACCGGTTCCGGCTGCTGAGCCGGGGCAGCCGCACGGCCTCGCCGCGTCACCGGACGCTGCGCGCGGTGGTGGGCTGGAGCTGGGACCTGCTGGAGGAGGACGAACGGCGGCTGGCCATGCGGCTGACGGTGTTCGCGGGCGCCTTCACCCTGGAGGCGGCGGGAGCCGTGTGCGGGCTGCCGGACGCCGAGACGGTGGAGCTGCTCGCCGGGCTGGCCGACAAGTCGCTGATCGAGGACACCGGCGGGCGTTACCGGATGCTGGGCACCGTACGGGCGTTCTGCGCGGAGCGGTTGACCGAGGCGGGCGAGGAGGAGCGGCTGCTGCGTCGGCACGCGGAGTGCTTCGCCGGGCTGGCGCGGGCTGCCGAGCCCCGGCTGCGCGGCGCGGAACAGCTGAGGTGGCTGTCCCGGCTTACCGAGGAACACGCCGATCTCCAGGCCGCGCTGCGCTGGGCGGTGCGCGGTGACCAGGAGCTGGCGCTGGGCATGATCGCCGCGCTGTCGTCGTACTGGTGGCTGCGCGGACTGCGCTCGGACGGCGCCTCGGCCTCGGTCGCGCTGTTGCGGGAGATCGGTGCGGGGCCGCCGGCCGGGCTGGAGGAGGAGTACGTGCTGTGTGTGCTGAACGCGGCGGCCGGAGGCGCGGCGGACGAGACGCTCCGGGCGCATCTGGCGCGTGCCGAGAGGGTGATGGCCGAGCCGTTCTGGCCGCCCCGGTACCCCTTTCTGACCGTGCTGTGGGTGATGGGCACAGGGCTGCCGCGGCCGCTGGAGGTGTCCGGGCTCCTGGAACGCTCCGACCCCTGGTCGGGGGCGCTGGTCCGGTTGGGGCAGGGGCACATGGCACTCTTCGGCGGCGAAGTGACGGAGGCCGGGCGGCAGTTCGAGCGGTCACTGGACGAGTTCCGCTCCCAGGGGGATCGCTGGGGAACGGTGCTGTGCCTGGCCGAGCTGGCCATGCTGGCGGGCTGGCGGGGACGCCCGGAGCGGTCGCAGGCGCTGTACGACGAGGCACTGGAGCTGGCGGGGCAGCTGGGCGCGGTGGAGGACATCGCGGACCTGCTGTGCCGCAAGGGCGACGGGCTGGTGGCGGTGGGCGAGTTCGGCCGGGCGCGGGCGGCGTACGAGCAGGCGGCCGGGACCGCACGGGAGAACGGGGCGCCGCTGCGTCCCGCGGCCGTCGAGTGGGGCCTGGGCGAGATCGCCCGTCTCGGCGGTGACCCGCGGGAGGCCCGGCTGCGGTACGAGGCCGCGCTGGGGGCGTGTGCCACCGGATGGTTCGCGGCCGAGGAACTGCGGGCCCGGGTGTTCGTGGCACTGGGCCGGATCGCCGAGGCCGAGCGGGATCCGGCCCGGGCCGCCGAGTGGCACCGGCGGGCGCTGGACGTGACGATCGGCCGCAACCTGGCCGGTGCCGCGGAGGCCGTGGAGGCACTGGCCGGTGCCACGCTGCTGACCGGGGACGTGGCGCGTGCGGCGGTGCAGCTCGGTCTCGGCGCCGGCCTGCGGGGCGTCTCCCGGGCGCACGACCCGGACGTGGCGCGCATCGCCCGGCAGGCGGTCCGCCTGCTGGGCCCGGACGCCTATCGCGCAGCTCACGAACGGGGCCGGACGATGGACCGGCGGGCGGCCCTGGCCTTCCTCGGCCGTGCCCCCGGTTGACCGCGGTCGCAGCCACTCGCCGGCCGGTCCGGCCCGCGGTTCATTTTCCTGGTGCGGTCATGGCCGGCGAACCGTCGGGACCGTCCGCGACGTCCGGTCCGGCCGGATCGTCCGGGGCAGACTGACCGTCCGGGGCGGCCGGGTCGCCGTCGGACGCCTCCGCGATCACCTTGGGTACGTTGCGCAGCGCCACCAGGGCGAACACCGCGACGCAGGCGACCACCCCGGCGGCGACCAGCGCGGTGGTGTGGAAGGCGTCGATGAACGACTGCCGTGCCGCTTCCAGGACCTGGTCCGCCACCTGCGGCGACAGCGAGGCGGAGGTGAGGACCGCGGTGCTGATCGACTCCTCGACGGCCGGCACGGCATCCGCCGGCACTCCGGACGGCAGGTCCAGCCCGCGGGCGTACGCGGCGTTCAGCACGCTGCCGAGCACGGCGATGCCCAGCGCGCCGCCGACCTCCATGGAGGTCTCCGAGATGGCGGCGCCGGATCCGGCCCGTTCCTTGGGCACGGTCGCGAGGACGGTGTCGCCGGTGACCGTGAACGCCATGCCGAAGCCCAGTCCGGCCGGCACCATGGCGAGGACGAACAGCGGGTAGTTCAGCGTCAGGCCGGCCATCGTGTAGCAGCTGATGCCTGCGGCGGCCAGCCCCATCCCGAGGAAGACCACACGGGCCCGTCCGAGGACGGTGATGAGGGGTGCCGCGAGCACCCCGCCGAGTGTCGCCCCCGCCGCGCCCGGCAGCCCGGCCAGGCCGGACTTCAGCGGCGACCAGCCCAGCACCGACTGGAAGTACTGCGCGAAGATCAGCGACTGGGCGACCATCGCGAACATGGCGAACATATTGGTGCTGATGGCCCCGGAGAAGGCGATCCGGCGGAAGAGCCGCACGTCGATCAGCGGATGGCTGAGCCTGGTCTGCCGCTTCACGAAGACCGCCAGGGCGACCGCGCCGACGAGTGCCGTCACGCCCACGCCGACCTGGGCCACCCCGTCCTTCGCCGCCTCCTTGACCGCGTACACCACGGCGATGACACCGCCCACCGACAGCACCACGCTCAGCGGGTCCAGCCGGCCCGGTGAGGGATCGCGCGACTCGGGCAGGACCAGGAAGCCGGCCACGGCGATCGCCAGCAGGATCGGCAGGTTGATCAGGAAGACCGAGCCCCACCAGAAGGAGTCGAGCAGCAGCCCGCCGACGATGGGGCCCACCACGAACCCGGACGCCGACACCCCGCTCCACACGCCGATCGCCGCGGTGCGCTGCTTGGGATCGGTGAAGACGTTACGGATGATCGACAGGGTGGAGGGCATGATGGCCGCGCCGGCCACGCCGAGCAGCGTGCGCGCCACGATCAGCAGTTCGGCGCTGGGCGCGTACGCCGACAGCACCGAGGCGACCGCGAACGCGCCGGTGCCGAGCAGCAGCAGCCGTTTGCGGCCGATGCGGTCGCCGATCGAGCCCATCGTGATCAGCAGGCCCGCCACGACGAAGCCGTAGATGTCGGCGATCCACAGGATCTGTGTGGCCGAGGGTCCCAGGTCGGTGACGAGGGCGGGCACGGCCAGATGCAGCACGGTGAGGTCGACGGTCAGCAGGAGGACCGCCAGGCAGGCGATGGCCAGCGTGGCCGCCTTCTGGAAGCTCCCGACGGCGGGTGAGGATTCCATGGGACTGAGTCTCCCTAGTTGGTCTTACCGCCCACGCACCGGCCGCTTACCGCTCGCGCACCGTCCGTGCGGGGTCAGGACAGTTCTTCGGCGACGGCGCGCACGTACGCGCCGTATTCGGAGGAGGGCTGCCGGCTGCCGAGTTCGTGGCAGGCCGCCGCGTCGATGAAGCCCATCCGCAGCGCCACCTCCTCGACGCAGGCGATCCGCACGCCCTGCCGCTCCTCCAGCACGTGCACGTACTGTCCTGCCGCCAGCAGGGAGCCCGGGGTGCCGGCGTCGAGCCAGGCGAAGCCCCGGCCGAGGTCGACCAACCGGGCCTTGCCGCGCCGCAGGTAGTGCTGGTTGACATCGGTGATCTCCAGTTCGCCGCGGGCCGAGGGCCGCAGGTTCTTGGCGATGTCGACGACGTCGTTGTCGTAGAAGTACAGGCCCACGACGGCCCGGTTGGAACGCGGCCTGGCCGGTTTCTCCTCGATCGCGATCAGCCGGCCGTCCGCGTCGGTCTCACCCACCCCGTAGCGGTGCGGGTCCTCCACGGGGTAGCCGAACAGCACGCAGCCGTCGATGTCGTCCGGCGAGTTCCGCTGGAGGATCTCGTAGAAGTTGTGCCCGTGGAAGATGTTGTCGCCCAGCACCAGCGCGACCGGGGCGTCGCCGATGGCGTCGGCGGCCAGCACGAACGCCTCGGCCAGACCGCCGGGCACCGGCTGCTCCACGTAGTCCAGCCACAGCCCCAGATCGGAACCGTCGCCCAGCAGCCGCCGGATCTGCGGCAGGTCGGCAGGGGTGGAGATCACCGTGATCTCGCGGATGCCGGCCAGCATCAGCACCGACAGCGGGTAGTAGATCATCGGCTTGTCGTTGACCGGCAGCAGTTGCTTGGACACCGCCACGGTCACCGGGTGCAGCCGGGTCCCGTGGCCACCGGCGAGCAGGATGCCCTTCATGCGCTTGACGGGTCCGGCCGCGCCCTGCCGAGGGGGCGCCGCGGCGCCCCCTCCGGGGTCGGGTGTCACCGGCATGGTGATCACTCCGCCGCGGGCCGCCGGTCGCCGCGCTCGGCCGCCAGCCGCTCCAGTTCGGGCACGATGTCGTGCGGGGTGGGCAGGGCCAGCAGCTCCGTGCGCAGCCGGTCGGCGTTCTGCCGGAACCCGGGTTCGGCCAGCAGCCGGGCCAGCTTCTCCCGCAGCGTGCCGGCGGTGAACTCCGACGGGTCGATGACCAGTGCCGCGCCCTGCTGCTCCAGCGCGGCGGCGTTGCCCTTCTCGTCCCKCAGCCAGCCGGGGACGACGATCTGCGGGACCCCGTGCCGCAGGGCGTTCTGCAGGGTGCCCATACCGCCGTGGTGGATGATCGCCGAACAGGTCGGCAGTACCTCGTTGAGCGGCACGAAGTCGACGATCCGGACGTTGTCCGGCAGGCCCGACGCGGACAGTGCCGCGGCGGCCTCGGCGCCCGCCGTCGCAATGAGTTCCACTTCCAGGTCGGCCGCGGCCGCGAGCAGGTCGGAGATCGGGAAGCCGTCCGTGTACGCGCCCGGCAGCGACAGCCCCAGGGTGAGGACGACCCGGGGCAGCTTGGGCCGCTCGTGCACCCAGTCGGGCACCACGGCGGGCCCGTTGTACATGACCGGGCGCACGGGCAGCCGGTCGAGGCCGGCCGGGACGCGCACCCACGACGGGAGCGGGTCGATGGTGCGCTGGCCGACGACCAGGTCCTCGCCGAAGGCCCCGGCGGCCTCCGGGTCCAGGCCGAGCGAGCTCAGCCGCGCGGTCATCCAGCCCGCCATCGGGTCCACCCTGTCCTCCGGTGTCTGCTCCGCGCCGCGCGCCAGGAACACCTCGCGCATCCGGGCCCAGTGGTCGGTGCCGAACAGCAGCCGCGCGTGCGCCGCCCCGCAGGCGCGGGCCACCACCGGGCCCACGTAGGTCATGGCGTCCCAGACCACCAGGTCGGGCTGCCACTCGCGGGCGAAGCGCGCCAGGTCCTCCAGCACGGTCTGGCTGCCGACGCCCTCGGCGACGTAGGTGTACGCCCCGAACGTGTCCCGGACGTACTCCCAGGTCAGCTTCTGCGGGTCGGTCTCGGTGAGGTCGTAGCCGGTTCCGTAGCCGGGTTCGCTGCTCTGCGCCGACTGCTGGGACCGCTGGAGCAGGGCCAGCTCCTCGCCCACCGGGACCGCGGTGAGCCCGGCGCGCGTGATCGTTTCGGTGAGGTCGGGCTGACTGGCGACCCGCACCTCGTGCCCCGCGGCGCGCAGTGCCCAGGCGATCGGAACGGAATTGTAGAAGTGCGAATCGAGAGCCAGAACCGTGAAAAGCACGCGCATGCGAATTCTCCCGTCGGACACGGAACATCGGATTGCGACGGTATGGAGGGCGCTCCGGGCGGCCAACCCCTAGGAAGACCCTGCTGCCCTTAACCCGCCCCCGACGCAGGCCGGTCGGCGTTAGGGGTTCTCCCGCGCCGCGCCTTCCCCCATATTCGGGCGCAGCGCAACGGAGGGTGAGTGGATATGCAGGGTGAATCCCGTACGGGTGCCCGGTCGGGCTCAGCGGTTGTGTTCCCCGGTATGGGGGCGTCGTCCTTCGCGGACGTGGGCAGGTTCATGGTGGCCAATCCGTTCGCCCGTCGGCGGGCGGCGATCGCCGGAGAGGTCCTGGGCTATTCCCTGATCGACCGGTACCGCGACTCCGAGCACGACTACACCGAGGCGGCGCAGGTGGCGTTCCTGGCCAACTGCCTGGCGCTGGCCGAGTGGGCCGAGGCGGAGCTCGGCATGGCTCCGCAGCTGTGCGCGGGACCGAGCTTCGGCGGCAAGACCGCCGCCGTGTACGCCGGCTGTCTGCCGTTCTCCGAGGCCGTGCTGATGACCGCCCGGCTCGCGCGCTGCCAGGAGGAGTACTTCGCCTCCGAGCACAGCGACGTGGTGACGCTCTCGCTCGTCCGCACGCCGCGCGCGGGGCTGGACGAGGTGCTGGGCGAGCTGGACGAGCGCAACGAGTGGTACGACATGGCCTGTTACATCGACGACGACTTCCACATGGTGTCGCTGCGCGAGGCGGCCCTGGACGGGTTCATGGGGCGCGTCCGTGCCCTCGGGGGCATGTCGCTCTACACGATGCGTCCGCCGCTGCACTCCGCCGCGTTCGGCGCGCTGCGCCGCAAGGCCGAGGACGAGGTCCTCGGCGGGCTGTCCTTCGCCGATCCCCTCCTGCCGGTGGTCTCCGACCACGACGGCACGCTGCTGAGCACCGGGGAAGAGGTCAGGACGCTGCTGCTGGACGGCATCGTCCGGCCGCTGCGCTGGCCCACGGTGGTGGACACCCTGCTCCGCCGGGGCGTGGGCACGGTCCACGTCGCCGGCCCGGACAGCCTGTTCGGGCGGGTCAGGCGCACCACCGCCCATTTCGAGGTCGTCCGGGTCAATCCGTGGCTGGCGCTCCAGCCGCGGCGGCAGGCCGCGGTCCGGGCAGGGGGTGACGGACGATGACCGGGGCATCTCCCCGGGGCACGCCCGGCGCCCTCGGTGCCGCCCTGCACGGCCGCTTCCTGCACGGTCTGGCCGTCGCCCCGCGGCGGACGGCGGTGCGCGGTCCCGGCTGGTCCCTGAGCTACGAGGCGCTCCACGAGCGGGCCCTGACCTGGGCGGGCGCGCTGCTGCGGGCAGCGGGGCACCGGCCCGCCGCGGTCGCGGTGCTGGCCGCCAAGGGGCCGCACGCCTACGCGGGAGTGCTGGCGGCGCTCTACGCGGGCGCCGCGGTGGTGCCGCTGAGCACCGGCTTCCCCGCCGCCCGGACCCGGCACATGCTGGAGGCGGCCGGGGTGTCCGCGGTGATCGCGGACGCCGCGGGCCGCGCCGTGCTGGCCGGGGTGCCCGGCCCTGCCCCGGGTGTCCCGGTGCTGGCCCCCGACGAGGTGCGGGCCGGCTCGGTGCCGGTCGACGCGGCGCACGCGCTGGGCGAGCCACTGCCGGCCGCCGCGGGGGACACCGCCTACGTGCTGTTCACCTCCGGTTCCACCGGGCGCCCCAAGGGGGTGCGGATCTCGCACGGCAGCACGGCCCACTACTTCCATGTCCTCGACGCGCGCTACGACTTCGGCCCGCAGGACGTCTTCTCCCAGATCTTCGACCTGAACTTCGACTGCGCCATGTTCGACCTGTTCTGCGCGTGGGGCGCCGGTGCCACCGTCCAGCAGGTGCCGGCCGCCGCGTTCCGCGACGTACCGGCGTTCGCCGCCGAGGCGGGTCTGACCGTGTGGTTCTCCACCCCGAGCACCGTCTCGCTGGTCCGCCGTACGGCCGGTCTGGGCGCCGGATCGCTGTCCGGCCTGCGCTGGAGCATCTTCGCCGGTGAGGCGCTGAAGTGCGCCGACGCCGCCGACTGGCAGCGCGCCGCCCCCACGTCGACCGTGGAGAACCTGTACGGGCCGACCGAGCTGACGATCACGATATGCGGCTACGAGTGGTCGCCGGAGACCACTCCGGGGCTGGCCGTCCACGGCATCGTCCCGATCGGCGCCGTCCACAAGGGACATGACCACCTGCTGATCGACGAGGACTGCGAGCCGGTGTCCGGCGAGGGCGAACTCGTCGTCACCGGCCCGCAGATGACCTCCGGCTACCTGGACCCGGCCGACCACCGGGGGCGGTTCGTGACGCACGACGGGCGCACCTGGTACCGCACCGGCGACCGCGTCCGGGAGGTAGCCGACGGGGTCCTGGCCTATGTGGACCGGCTGGACGCCCAGGTCCAGGTGCAGGGCTGGCGCGTGGAGCCGGCCGAGATAGACCAGGCGCTGTGCGCGTGCGCAGGTGTCGAGGAGGCCGTCACCGTGGCCGTGCCCGCGGCCGGCGGCGACCTGGAACTGGTCGCCTTCTACACCGGCAGCCCGACGCCCGCGGCCCAGCTGGCGCGGGGACTGCGGGACGTCCTGCCCGAGCGGCTGGTCCCTCGCCGCTACGCGCACCTGGCCGCGTTCCCCCTCAACGCCAACCGCAAGATCGACCGGGGCGCGCTGCGGGCGAGGGCGGCCGCGCCGCCGGGTCCGGCGCGAGCGGCCGCGGTCCCCGCGCGAACGGCCCCGCCTGCGCCTAGGGGGCGGTAGGGGTGGGGGCGCCCGGCGGGTGCGGTGACCATGGCGACGACCACAGGCCCGTCAGGAGGCGACCCCATGCCGGACACGGCACGTGACAGCACCACCTGGATCCGGCGGTTCCACCCGGCGCCCGGTGCCGGGGCCCGGGTGGTGTGCTTTCCGCACGCGGGCGGATCGGCGAGCTTCTACCGCCCGGTGTCGACGGCGCTGCGTCCCGGCATCGAGGTCCTCGCCGTGCAGTACCCGGGGCGTCAGGACCGGCGCGCCGAGCAGCCGTGCACCGACCTGCGGACGCTGGCCGACCGGACCTTCGACGCGCTGGAGCCCTGGCTCGACCCTCCGCCGGCGCTCTTCGGGCACAGCATGGGTGCCCTGATCGCGTACGAGATCGCCCTGCGGATGGAACGGGAGTCCCGTCCGGCGGCCGTGCTGATCGCCTCCGGACGGCGCGCTCCCTCACTGGGCGGCAGCGAGAACGTGCACCGCCGCGACGACCGCGGGATCGTCGCCGAGATGAAACGCCTCAGCGGCACCGACGCGCGGCTGCTCGACGACCCGGAGATGCTGCGCGCCGTGCTGCCCGCGGTACGCGCCGACTACCGGGCCGTGGAGACCTACACGGGCGATCCCGGGGCGGCGCTGTCCTGCCCGGTCGAGGTCTTCGCGGGCGACGACGACTCCCAGGTGACCCCCGGACAGGCGCACGCCTGGCACCGGCACGCGGCCGGGGACTTCGCCGTCCGGTGGTTCTCCGGCGGGCATTTCTACCTCACGGAACAACCGGCCGCGGTGATCGCGCGCCTCGGCGAGACCGTGCGGTCGTACAGCTGAATCCGGCACGTCGCCCTGTCCGGAGGGGGTCCCCGCCCCGGGGGGGGGCCGTCGGTGCCATGAGTCCGCGGAATCCGCGGGCTTCCTGGAATTCCTGGAATCGTGGAGTACGCGAATGAGCCAGACCCCAGAGTCCCAAGACACCGGCAGCGGCGGGGCGGCGCTGCCCTCGCGGCTCGCGGGTCTGCCCGCCGGTGCGCGCAGGGCGTTGCTCCTCGACCTGGTGTGCGCGCAGACGGCCGCGGTACTGGCGGCGGTCCGCCAGGAGGCACCGGGGACCGTCCACGTGGACACCGGTCTACCGTTCCAGGAGCAGGGGTTCGACTCGCTGGCCGCCGTGGACCTGCACACCCGGCTGGTCAACGCCACCGGGCTCGACCTTCCGGTGACCCTGGTCTTCGACCACCCGACGCCCGGCGCGCTGGCCCGCCACCTGGAGGACCTGGCGCTCGGCGGTCCCGCCCGGACCGGGGGCGCCGAACCGGTACGCGGTCCGGCGCCGTCCGACGACCCGATCGCGATCGTCTCGATGAGCTGCCGCTTCCCCGGCGGCGCGGACACCCCCGCCGGACTGTGGCGACTGATCGCCGAAGGCCGTCATGTGCTCTCGCCCCTGCCCACCGACCGCGGCTGGGACACGGAGGCGCTCTACGATCCCGATCCGGGCAGGCCGGGCACCAGCTACGTGCGCCACGCCGCCTTCCTGGAGGGGGCCGGGGAGTTCGACGCCGACTTCTTCGGGATCAGCCCGCGCGAGGCGACCGCCATGGACCCCCAGCAGCGGCTGGTCCTGGAGCTGTGCTGGGAGGTCCTGGAGCGGGCCGGCCTGGACCCGCACTCGCTGCGCGGCAGCAGGTCGGGCGTGTTCGTCGGCGCCGAGCCGCAGGAGTACGGGGTACGCCTGCACGAGGCACCCGACGGGCTCGACGGCCACCTGCTGACCGGTACCGCGCCCAGTGTCGTCTCCGGCCGGGCCGCCTACGTGCTGGGCCTGGAGGGCCCGACGCTCACCGTGGACACGGCCTGCTCCGGTTCGCTGGTGGCGATGCACCTGGCCTGCCAGTCACTGCGGGCCGGGGAGTGCGAACTCGCCCTGGCCGGCGGAGTGGCGATCATCGGCAACCCCGGGGTGTTCACCGCCTTCAGCCGTCAGCGCGGCCTCGCGGCCGACGGCCTCTGCAAGCCGTTCGCGGCGGCGGCCGACGGCACGGGCTGGGGCGAGGGCGGCGGCGTGGTGCTGCTGGAGCGGCTCTCCGACGCACGGCGCAACGGCCACCGGGTCCTGGCCGTCGTCCGGGGCTCGGCGGTCAACCAGGACGGCGCCTCCAACGGCCTGACCGCCCCCAGCGGGCCCGCGCAGCAACGGGTCGTCCGCCAGGCCCTGGCCGGCGCGGGCCTCACCGCGGCGGATGTGGACGTGGTCGAGGCCCACGGCACCGGCACCACCCTCGGTGACCCGATCGAGGCCCGGGCACTGCTCGCCACCTACGGTCAGGACCGTCCGGACGGCCGGCCCCTGTGGCTCGGGTCCGTCAAGTCGAACATCGGCCACACCCAGGCCGCGGCCGGGATCGCCGGGGTCATCAAGATGCTGATGGCCATGCGGCACGGCACGCTGCCCCGGACACTGCACGTCGATTCGCCGACCCCGCACGTGGACTGGTCCGCCGGATCGGTGGAACTGCTCACCGAGGAACGGGCGTGGCAGGCCGAGGACCGCCCGCGCCGGGCAGGTGTCTCCTCGTTCGGGATCAGCGGCACCAACGCCCACGTCATCATCGAGCAGGGAGAGGATCCCGCGCCGCCGCGGGAGCAGCAGCTGTCCTCCACCGTTGCGGCGGTGCCCCTGGTCGTCTCGGCCAGGAGCCGGGAGGCGCTGCGCGCGCAGGCCGCACGTCTGCACGCCTACCTGGCGGGGCACGACACGGACCTGACGGAGGCCGGGTACGCACTGGCCACCAGGGCCGCCATGGAGCACCGCGCGGTGCTGCTCGCGGACGACCGCGACCACGCACTGCGCGCGCTGTCCGACCTCTCCCACCCTCCGGACGGCGAGGGCGGCTCCCCCGGGCTGTTCACCGGCGCACCCGGGGGCGGCCGGACGGCGTTCCTGTTCTCCGGCCAGGGCAGCCAGTGGCCCGGCCTGGGCAAAGAGCTGTACGCGGCGTTCCCCGTCTTCGCCGAGGCGCTGGACGAGGCCGTGGGACATCTCGATCTCCAGCTCGACCGACCGCTGCACGAGGCGATGTGGCCCACCGGAACCGCCGGCGTCGCGCTGCTGGAGCAGACCGGCTACGCCCAGCCCGCGCTGTTCGCCTTCGAGGTCGCGCTCAGCCGGCTGCTCCGGTCGTGGGGGGTGACACCGGACTTCGTCGCGGGCCACTCGGTCGGCGAGCTGGCAGCCGCCCATGCGGCGGGCGTACTGACCCTGGAGGACGCGGCCTTCCTCGTGGGCGCACGGGCCCGGCTGATGCAGGCGCTGCCCGAGGGCGGCGCCATGGCCGCGGTACGGGCGTCCGAGGAGCACGTACGTGCCCTGATCGGCGGCCGGACGGACATCGCCGTGGCCGCTGTCAACGGCCCCGGTTCTGTGGTGGTCTCCGGTACGCGCGACGCGGTGGCCGCGATCACCGCACAGCTCGGCGGGGCGACCGCGCTGCGCGTCTCGCACGCCTTCCACTCCCCGCTGATGGAGCCCATGCTGGCCGAGTTCCGGCAGGCCGCCGAACTGCTCGACTACGCGCCGCCGGCGATACCGGTGATCTCCAGCCTGACGGGCGCTCCGGCCGACGCCGGTCAGCTGTGCTCGCCCGAGTACTGGGTGCGGCACGTCCGCGAGGCCGTCCGGTTCGGCGACGGGGTGGCCGCGCTGCGGGACGCCGGTGCGGACACGTTCGTGGAGGTGGGCCCTGGCGGCACACTGGCCGCGCTGGCCGAGCAGCAGCTGACCGGCCCGGCCCTGTGCACCGCGACGCTCCGCCGGGGCCGGCCCGAACCGGCCGAGGTGCTGCGGACGCTGGCCCTGCTGCACACGCACGGCAGGACCGTCGACTGGCTGCGCGCGTTCACCGGCCGCCCGGCGCGGCCGGCCGAGTTGCCGACCTACGCCTTCCAGCGACGCCACCACTGGCTCCGGGTTCCCGCCGCTCCCGGCGACGCGGCCGGGTTCGGCCAGACGTCCGCCGACCACCCGCTGCTGGGCGCGGCACTGCCCCTGCCCGGCTCCGACGGGCTGGTCCTCACCGGCCGGCTGTCGTCCACCACCCATCCGTGGCTGGCGGACCACGTCGTCCTCGGCACCGTCCTGCTGTCCGGCACCGCCTTCGTCGAACTGGCCGCGTACGCCGGGGAACGGACCCGCTGCCCGCGCGTCGACGAGCTGACCCTCCAGGCGCCGCTGGCCGTGCCCGAACGCGACGGCATCGGATTCCAGGTCGTGGTGGGCGGCCCCGACGAGACGGGCCGCCGGTCCGTGGAGGTGTACTCCCGCCCGGCGGACGCCCCCGAGGACGAGTCCTGGGCCCTGCACGCGACCGGCCTGCTCTCTCCGGACGGTGGAGCCCGGGCCGACAGCGGGGCAGAAGCCGGAAGCGGGGACCGTCACGAGAACCGGGACAGCGGGACCGGTCGCGAGAACCGGGACGAGGACGGTGGCGGCCATGCCGCCTGGCCCCCGGCCGATGCCGTCCCTCTCGACGTCTCCTCCCTCTACGCCGACCTCGCCGCCCGGGGGTACGTGTACGGCCCGGCGTTCCAGGGCGTGCGGGCGGCGTGGCGGCACCAGGGCGGTGTGCTGGCCGAGGTCGCCCTGGCCCCGGAGACAGCGGCCGAAGCCACCTCCTTCGGCCTGCACCCCGCCCTGCTCGACGCCGTCCTGCACAGCGCCGATTTCCTCTACGGCGACACCCTGCCGACCGAAGAACAGGCCACCATCCCCTTCGCCTGGTCGGGCGTACGCCTCCACGCACGCGGCGCGGCCACCGTGCGGGCGCGGATCACCGGGGCCGGCGGACAGGCCGGCTCCGACGCCCTGTCGTTGGAGATCACCGATCTCAGGGGTGCCCCCGTGGCCTCGGTCGCCTCCCTGGTGTCCCGTCCCTTCACCGCCGATCAGGTCCGGGCCGGCGACCACCCGGTGTACGCCGTCGACTGGCAGCGTCTGGCAGCGCCCGAACCGCCGCCCGCCCCTCCCGGTCGCTGGGCCGTGGTGCGCGACGCGGCCGAACTGCGCTCACTGACCGACGCGGACGGCACGGCCGCGGCACCCGAAACGATCATCGCCGACTGCACGCCCGCCGAGGACGGCGGGACACCGCACCGGCTGCGCACGGCCACCTCGACCGCACTCGCGCTGCTCCAGAGCTGGCTCGCGGAGGAGCGGCCGCCCGCTTCCCGCCTGATCCTGTCGACCGCCGGTGCCGTAGCCCTTCCTGCCGGCGCCCTTTCTGCCGGTACCCTTCCGCCCGGCGCCCCGCATGTCGACCCGGCGGCGGCTGCGGTATGGGGCCTGGTGCGCTCGGCCCAGGCGGAACACCCCGGGCGTTTCCTGCTCGTTGACGACGCCCCCGGCGTACACACCCCACCGGAACGACTGGCAGCCGCGGCGCTGGCCGGCGGCGAACCGGAGATCGCAGTCCGAGACAACAGCACATGGGTTCCGCGCGCCGCGCGCCTGCCGGCTCCCGAGACCGGAGCCACGGCCCCGCCCCTGTGGGATGCCACGGGTACGGTCCTCATCACGGGTGGTACGGGTGGTCTGGGGGCGTTGGTGGCCCGGCACCTGATCACCCGCCATGGGGTGCGGCAGTTGCTGCTGACCAGTCGCCGGGGCATGGCGGCCCCCGGCGCCGGTGAGCTGGTGGCGCAGTTGTCGCAGCTCGGTGCCACGGTGCGGGTGCAGGCCTGTGACGTGGCTGACCGTGACGCCCTGGCCGCGCTCCTGGCCGGGATCGATCCCGAGCACCGGCTGACGGGTGTGGTGCATGCGGCGGGGGTGCTGGACGATGCCCTGCTCGCGGATCTGACGCCGCAGCGCCTGCAGAAGGTGCTGGGACCCAAGGCGGACGCGGCCTGGCACCTGCACGAACTCACCCAGGACATGAACCTGACCGCGTTCGTGCTGTTCTCCTCCTCGGCCGGTCTGCTGGACGCCCCGGGCCAGGCCAACTACGCGGCGGCGAACACGTTCCTGGACGCGCTGGCCCAGCTTCGGCACGGCATGGGCCTTCCGGCACAGTCCCATGTGTGGAGCCTGTGGACGGGTGACGAGGGCATGGGAGCCGGGCTCGGCGCCGTCGGCCTGCGGCGGATCGCACGACAGGGCCTGGCACCGCTGTCCCCCGGCGAGAACCTCGCCCTGTTCGACCGCGCGCTGGCCACCGCCGACACAGCCGTCGCGCTGACGCTGCGGATCGACCGGGCGGCAGTCCGCGCGCGTGCCGACGGCATTCCCCCACTGCTGCGGGGCCTGGTCCGCGCGCCGCTGCGGACCGCCGCCACCACGACCGGGACGCAGAGCCCGGCCACGGCCGGACTGCCGTTCGCCCGGCGACTCGCCGAACTCACCGAGCCAGAACGCGACCGGTTCGTCCTCGACCTGGTGAGCAGCCACATAGCCACGGTCCTCGGCCATGAGACCGCCGGCTCCATCGATCCCGACCGGTCGTTCCAGGATCTGGGGTTCGATTCCCTGGCGGCCGTCGAACTGCGCAACCTGCTCTCCACCGCGACCGGTCTGCGCCTGTCCGCCACCCTGGTCTTCGACCACCCCACCTCTCGCGCACTGACCGCCCTCATCACGAACACGGCCCTGGGCACCGTGCCCACGACATCCGTGACGCCGTCCGTCTCCGACACCGACGAGCCGATAGCGATCGTGGGGATGGCGTGTCGGTATCCGGGGGGTGTGGGCAGTCCCGAGGAGTTGTGGCGGKTGGTGGCGSAGGGCGTTGACGGGGTGGCGCCGTTTCCCGCGGACCGGGGCTGGGATCTGGAGCGGCTCTACGACCCCGAGTTGTCGCGGCCGGGGACGAGTTATGTGCGTGAGGGCGGGTTCCTTACGGATGCGGCCGGGTTCGATCCGGAGTTCTTCGGCATCTCACCGCGCGAGGCACGCGAACTGGATCCGCAGCAGCGGATGCTGRTGGAYGTGTCSTGGGAYGCYRTGGAYCGTGCCCGGATCGTGCCCGCATCGCTGAGGGGGACGCCGACGGGGGTGTTTGCGGGGGTGATGTATCACGACTATCCCACGGGGGCGAGTGCGGGCAGTGTGGTRTCGGGTCGTGTTGCTTACACGTTGGGGTTGGAGGGTCCGGCTCTGAGTGTGGATACGGCGTGTTCGTCGTCGTTGGTGAGTGTGCATCTGGCGGTGCAGGCGTTGCGCAGTGGTGAGTGTGGTCTTGCGCTGGCCGGTGGGGTGACGGTGATGTCGACGCCGGAGACGTTCGTGGAGTTCAGCCGTCAGGGGGCGCTGTCTCGTGACGGTCGGTGCAGGTCCTTCTCCCGGGATGCGGAGGGTACCGGCTGGTCGGAGGGSGTSGGSGTGCTRGTRCTGGAGCGGCTCTCGSAGGCGCGGCGCAACAATCATCGGGTGCTGGCGGTGGTCCGGGGTTCGGCGGTCAATCAGGATGGTGCGTCGAACGGGTTGACGGCTCCGAACGGTCCGTCTCAGCAGCGGGTGATCCGGCAGGCGCTGGCCGGTGCGGGGTTGTCGGTGGCGGATGTGGATGTGGTGGAGGCGCACGGTACGGGGACCACTTTGGGTGATCCGATCGAGGCGCAGGCGCTGCTGGCCACCTATGGGCAGGGTCGGCCGGAGGGCCGGCCACTGTGGCTGGGCTCGCTCAAGTCCAACATCGGGCACACGCAGGCGGCGGCCGGGGTGGCGGGTGTGATCAAGATGGTCATGGCGATGCGCCACGACCGGTGTGATCAAGATGGTCATGGCGATGCGCCACGACC
>NZ_VDFC01000037.1 GCF_008369065.1 Streptomyces apricus
GGGCTACCGGGCGGGCCAGGAACTGGCCGGCTGGGTGGGCCGGGGGCTGACCGCGGTCTTCGTTGCCAACGACCAGATGGCGCTGGGGGTGCTGCGGGCCCTGCGCGAGGCGGGCGTGCGCACCCCGCAGGACGTCGCGGTGGCCGGCTTCGACGACATCCCGGAGTCGGAGTTCTTCGCGCCGCCGCTCACCACCGTCCGGCAGGACTTCGCGGCGGTCGGCAAGCGCAGCATCGCCCTGCTCCTCGACCTGATCGAGGGCAGGGAGCCGTCCGGGGCGCTCCGCATCGCCGTCGAGCCCCAACTCGTCGTCCGCGCCAGCACGTTCCCGTACACCTCCGACCAGGGCGCCCCGCCCGCCTGACACCACCACCCGACAGCCGACCCCTCGCGTCACCCACCGCACACCCCTCTGTGACCGGTATTTCGAACAATGATCGGCAGGCTGGACACGCCGGACACGGACCGTACATCGAACCGGTACGGAACCGGACACGGCGAGTCCGCCCCGACGAGCACCGAGTGCGTACCAGCAGGCCCCCGAGGGCCCGCTCTTCAAAGGAGAAGAACATGCTCAACAGAAGGAACTTCCTCACCGCGGCGGTCGGCGTGGCGGTCGCGGGCGGCCTGGCGGCCTGTGCCAAGGAGGACGACAGCTCCTCCGGCTCCTCCGACTCCGGCAGCGGTGGCGGCGGTGGCAAGAAGATCACCCTGGGCTTCGCGCAGGTCGGTTCCGAGAGCGGCTGGCGCACCGCCAACACCAAGTCGGTCAAGGAGGCGGCCAAGGAGGCCGGTTACACCCTGAAGTTCTCCGACGCGCAGCAGAAGCAGGAGAACCAGATCTCGGCGATCCGCAGCTACATCGCGCAGAAGGTGGACGTCATCGCCTTCTCGCCGGTGGTCGTCACGGGCTGGGACGCGGTGCTCAAGGAGGCGAAGACCGCGAAGATCCCGGTCATCCTCACCGACCGCTCGATCAAGACGTCCGACGACTCCCTGTACGTCTCCTTCATCGGCTCCGACTTCATCGACGAGGGCCGCCGCGCGGGCAAGATGCTCGAAACGGTCCTGCAGAAGGCCGGCCACAAGGGCCCGGTGAAGATCGCCCAGTTGGAGGGCACCACCGGCGCCGCCCCGGCGCTGGAGCGCGCCAAGGGCTTCAAGGAGATCATGGACGCCGAGCACAAGGACGACTGGAAGATCGTCGTCAGCCAGACCGGCGACTTCACCCGGGCCGGCGGCAAGCAGGTCATGGCGGCCTTCCTCCAGTCCGACCCGGACATCAACGTGCTCTACGCCCACAACGACGACATGGCCCTCGGCGCCATCCAGTCCATCGAAGCGGCCGGCAAGAAGCCCGGCAAGGACATCCTGATCATCTCGGTCGACGGGGTGAAGGACGGCTTCGTCGCGATGTCCGAAGGCAAGATCAACGGCATCGTCGAGTGCAACCCGCTGCTCGGTCCCCAGCTGATGGACCTGGTGAAGAAGGCCGCTGACGGCGAGACGGTCGAGCGCCGCATCAAAACCAAGGAGGGCGACTTCCTCCAGGAGGAGGCCAAGGAGGCCCTTCCGACCCGCAAGTACTGACCCGCACCGGTCCGCGGGCTCCGGCCCGCGCGCACCGGCCGCACCCACCGCCGGGGAGCCTCCGCCCGGCCGAGCACGCCTCGGCCCAGGAGGCTCCCCGCGGGCCCGAACGAACATCCGTGAGGAGCGCTGCCATGGCAGAGCCGCTGCCCGTCCTGGAGATGACGGGCATAGTCAAAGAATTTCCGGGGGTACGGGCTCTGTCGGGTGTCGACTTCCGGCTCTTCCCCGGCGAGATCCACGCCCTGCTCGGCGAGAACGGCGCCGGCAAGTCCACCCTCATCAAGGTGCTGACCGGGGTGTACTCCCTGGACGGCGGCACCGTCACCCTGAACGGCACGCCCGTACGGTTCCACAGCCCCTCGCAGGCCCAGCAGGCCGGCATCAGCACGGTCTACCAGGAGGTCAACCTCTGCCCCAACCTGTCGGTGGCGGAGAACATCCTCATCGGCCGCGAACCCACCCGCTTCGGCCGCATCCAGTGGAAGCGGCTGCGCCGCGAGGCCGCCGAACTCGTGGACCGGCTCGGCCTGGACATCGACGTCGACGCGCCGCTGTCCTCGTACCCGCTGGCCGTGCAGCAACTGGTCGCGATCGTACGGTCGGTGGGCACCGGGGACAGCGACGGCCCGGGATCGGGCACCAGGGTGCTGATCCTCGACGAGCCGACCTCCAGCCTCGACCGCGACGAGGTCCTCGAACTCTTCGCCCTGATGCGGCGGTTGAAGGACCAGGGTGTGGCGATCCTGTTCGTCTCGCACTTCCTCGACCAGATCTACGAGGTCTGCGACCGCATGACCGTCCTGCGCAACGGCGCCCTCGTCGGCGAGCACCTGGTCCGCGACCTCGACCAGGTCGGCCTCGTCCAGCTGATGATCGGCAAGGCCCTCGACCAGCTGGAGGAACTGCACGACCACCAACTCCACGCCGACGTGGGGGAGTCACTGCTCACCGCGGACGGCGTCGGCCGGACCGGCCGCATCGCCCCCTTCGACCTGGAGATCAAGAAGGGCGAGGTCGTCGGGCTCGCCGGACTGCTCGGCTCGGGCCGCACCGAACTGGCCCGGCTGCTCTTCGGCGCCGACCAGCCCGACAGCGGCAAGGTCACCATCGGCGGCAGGCAGGTCCCGATGAGCGCCCCGAACGACGCCATCGCCGCGGGCGTCGCCTTCTGCTCGGAGAACCGCAGGGCCGAAGGCCTCGTACCGGACCTGACCGTGCGCGAGAACATCGTCCTGGCCCTGCAGGCCGCGCGCGGCTGGACCCGGCCCGTCCCCGCGGCCCAGCGCGACGAACTCGTCGCCAAGTACATCAAGGCCCTGGACATCCGGCCGGCCGACCCCGAGGCCCGGGTCGGGCAGCTCAGCGGCGGCAACCAGCAGAAGGTGCTGCTCGCCCGCTGGCTGATCACGCAGCCGAAACTGCTGATCCTGGACGAGCCCACGCGCGGCATCGACATCGGCGCCAAGGCCGAGATCCAGAAACTGGTGGTCTCGCTCTCCGAGGACGGCATGGCCGTGCTGTACATCGCGGCCGAGCTGGAGGAGGTGCTGCGGCTGAGCCACACCATCGGCGTGCTGCGCGACCGCAAGCTCGTGGCGAAGCTGGCCAACGGGCCCGAGATCACCCCCACCCGGATCCTGGAGACCATCGCGAGCGGAGAGCACCAGTGACCACCACGTCCCGATGGCGGGCGCTGAGCCGCCATCACCTGTTCTGGCCGGTCGCCGTGCTGGTCGTCCTGCTGCTCGTCAACGTCCCCTTCACGCCCGACTTCTTCTCGGTCAAGATGACGGACGGTCACCTCTACGGCAGCCTCGTCTCGATCGTGCTGTTCGGCTCGCCGCTCATCCTGGTCGCCGTCGGCATGACCCTCGTCATCGCCACCGGCGGCATCGACCTGTCGGTCGGCGCCGTCGTCGCCATCACCGGCGCCCTGACCTGTTCGTACATCAGCGACCAGGCCGACCAGGACGCCCTGTCCGGAGTGCTGCTCGCGATGGGCATCGGCCTGGCGGCCGCCGTCGTCTGCGGCCTGTGGAACGGCTTCCTGGTCGCCCGGATGGGCATCCAGCCGATCATCGCCACCCTGATCATCATGGTCGCGGGGCGCGGGGTCGCCCAGCTGATCACCGACGGGCAGATCATCACCGTCAACAGCGAGCCGTACAAGCTGATCGGCGGCGGCTACTGGCTGACGCTGCCCTTCTCCATCTTCGTGGTGGCCGCCGTGGTCGCCGTGACCGTGGCGCTGACCCGCCGCACGGCGCTCGGCCTGCTCGTCGAGTCGGTCGGCGGCAACGCCGAGGCCAGCCGCCTGGTCGGCATCCGCTCCCGGCGCATCAAGATCATGGTGTACGTGTTCTGCGCGTTGTGCGCCGGGATCGCGGGCCTGATGATCAGCTCCAACACCTCGGCCGCGGACGGCAACAACGCCGGCCTGTGGATCGAGCTCGACGCCATCCTCGCCGTGGTCATCGGCGGCACCTCGCTGCTCGGCGGGCGGTTCTCCGTCGGCGGCACGGTCGTCGGCGCGCTCGTCATCCAGACCCTCACCACCACGATCTACACCATCGGCGTGCCCACCCAGACCAACCTGGTCTTCAAGGCCGCCGTCGTCATCATCGTCTGCCTCATGCAGTCCCCGAAGTTCCGCGCCAAGGTCTTCGGCGGCGGCCGCTTCGGCGGGCGGCGGGGCGACCGGCAGGCCGCGACGCCGGCGGACACCGCCCCGGCGCCCGAGGCCGTACGCACCATGGAGGTGTCGTGACGACCACGACCACCCGCGAGCCCGCCGCGCCGGACAGCCGGACACCGGGCCGGGCCGCACGCATCCTCGCCGACCGCCGCCTGCCCGTCCTGGTGACGGCCGGGCTCTTCCTCGTCATGTACGCCGTCGGCCTCAGCCGGTACCAGAACTACGGGTTCGCCGAGACGCAGGTGTTCCTCAACCTGTTCATCGACAACAGCTACCTGCTGGTCGCCGCCGTGGGCGCCACCTTCGTGATCCTCTCCGGCGGCATCGACCTCTCCGTCGGCTCCGTCATCGGCTTCACCACCATGTTCACGGCCTGGCTGGTGGAGAAGCAGGGGCTGCCGATCGTGGTCGTCATCCCGATGGCGCTCGCGGTGGGCGCGTTCGGCGGCTACCTCATGGGCTACGTGATCCAGAACTTCGAGATCCAGCCGTTCATCGTGACCCTCGCGGGCCTCTTCCTCTTCCGGGGGCTGTGCCTGGTCATCAGCAAGGAGTCGATCTCCATCACCGACTCCACGGTGAGCAGCATGGCCCAGGCCCAGATCTCGCTGGGCGGCGGCTTCCTCTCCGTCGGGGCCGTCGTGTCGCTGGTGGTGCTGGGCGTGGCCTTCTACGTCCTGCACCACACGCGCTTCGGACGGCGGGTGTACGCCATCGGCGGCAACGAGCAGTCGGCGCTGCTGATGGGGCTCCCGCAGGGCGGCACGAAGATCGCGGTGTACACGGTGAGCGGGTTCTGCTCCGCGCTGGCGGGGCTGCTCTTCGCGCTCTACATCCAGTCCGGTGACCCGCTGCACGCCACCGGCCTCGAACTGGACGCGATCGCCGCGGTCGTCATCGGCGGCACGCTGCTGACGGGCGGGTCCGGCTACGTGGTGGGCACGCTGTTCGGCGTCCTGGTGCTGGGCCTGATCAAGAGCCTGATCCAGTTCGAGGGCACGCTGAGTTCGTGGTGGACGAAGATCGCGACGGGTGTGCTGCTGTGTGCGTTCATCCTGGTCCAGCGCACGATGACGTCCCGCCGCAGCCCATGACGGGGCCCGCGCCCCTGGCCACCCAGGGGCGCGGGGAACTGCGCGAGCAACCCCCACCGGCCCGCACCCGACGACGAAACCCCGTACCTCCCTGACCCGTACCTGTTCGGCATGATCGAGAGGCGACGAGCAATGAGACGTACGATCGCACGGACGGTCATGGCGCTGTCCGTCGTCCTGGCCGCACTGACCTCCGGCCTCGCGGCGGCGGCCCCCGCCTCGCCCGCCGTCACCTACACCAACCCCGTGGCCGCACAACGCGCGGACCCGCACGTCTTCAAACACACCGACGGCTACTACTACTTCACCGCCACCGTGCCCGCGTACGACAGGATCGTGATGCGCCGGGCCACCACCCTCCAGGGCCTGTCCACGGCCGCCGAGACGACGATCTGGACCAAGCACGCCAGTGGTGACATGGGCGCGCACATCTGGGCGCCCGAGATCCATCACATCGGCGGCAAGTGGTACGTCTACTTCGCCGCCGGGTCCACCGACGACATCTGGAAGATCCGGCCGTACGTCCTGGAGACGAGCGCCGCAAACCCGCTGACCGGGACCTGGACCGAGAAGGGCCGCATCGCCCTCCCGCTGGACACCTTCTCCCTCGACGCGACCACCTTCACCGTCGGCGGCACCCGCTACCTGAGCTGGGCGCAGAACGACCCGGCGGTCGGCGACGGCACCAACATCTACCTGGCCAGGCTCTCCAACCCCTGGACCGTCAGCGGCAGTCCGGTGATGATCTCCCGGCCCACCCACGCCTGGGAGAAGGTGGGCCACACCGTCAACGAGGGGCCCGCGGTGATCCAGCGCGGCGGCAAGGTCTTCATGTCCTTCTCGGCCAGCGCCACCGACAGCAACTACTGCCTGGGCCTGCTGACCGCCTCCGCCTCCGCCGACCTGATGAACCCGGCCTCCTGGACCAAGACCCCCACCCCGGTCTTCACCAGCAACACCGCCACCGGGCAGTACGGGCCGGGCCACAACAGCTTCACCACGTCCGAGGACGGGAGGTCCGACGTCCTCGTCTACCACGACCGCTCCTACAAGGACATCAGCGGCGACCCGCTCAACGACCCCAACCGGCGCACCCGTTACCAGAAGCTGTACTGGAACGCCGACGGCACGCCCAACTTCGGCATCCCGGTGGCCGACGGGGTCACGCCGGTGCGCTTCTCCTCGTACAACTTCCCCGACCGGTACATCCGGCACTGGGAGTACCGGGCGAAGATCGAGCCGAACGTCACCAACCTCGCCGACTCCCAGTTCCGCGTCGTGACCGGCCTCGCCGGCACCGGGACCGTCTCGCTGGAATCGGCGAACTTCCCCGGCTACTACCTCCGCCACCGGAGCAACGGCGAGGTGTGGGTGGACAAGAGCGACGGGAGTACGGGCTTCAAGGCCGACGCGAGCTTCTACCGGCGGGCCGGTCTGGCCGACGCGGCGGGCGTCTCCTTCGAGTCGTACAACCTCGCGGGCAGCTATGTCCGGCACTACGACTACCTGCTCGTCACCCAGCCGGCCGACACGGCGACGGCCCGCGCGGACGCCACCTTCTACGCCGAGTAGGGCGGCCCTTCGCCGGTGGGCGCGCGGGCCCCCGTGCGCTCACCGGCGGGAGGCGAGGACGCCGATCGCGTTCGCGGCCACCACGGCGCCGACGGCGGCCCAGTCCAGCGGCCCGAGGTGCTGACCGAGGACCACCCAGCCGACCAGACCGGCCAGCACCGGGTTGACGCTCATGAGGAGGCCGAAGGCCGGTGCGGGGACCCGGCGCAGGGTGAACATGTCCGCCAGGTACGGCACCGCGGAGGCGAGGACACCGGCGACGACGGCGTACGCGACGGCGGCCGGGGCCGGCGGGTCGCGCAGCGCCAGCACGACGCCGACCGGCAGGAACATCAGGGCGGAGACGGCCGCGGCGGCCGCGGAGCCCTGCGCGCCGGGGACACGCCGTCCCACCGTACGGTTGAGCAGGATGTACGCGGCCCAGCAGGCGGCGGCCAGCAGGCCGCACCCCATGCCCAGGTAGTCCGCGGACGGCTGGGGGCGCATCAGGGTGACGACGCCCGCCGCGGCGACCAGCGCGCAGCAGGCGTCCACCCGCCGGCGCGCGGCGCACAGCGCGATCGCAAGCGGCCCCAGGAACTCCAGGGTCACCGCGAGACCGAGCCCGACGCGGTCGACGGCGGTGTAGAGGGACAGGTTCATCGTGCCGAACACCAGGGCCAGCAGCAGGACCGGACCCCACTGGTGGCGGGTGAACGAGCGCAGGCGGGGCCTGGCGACCGCGAGCAGGACCGCCGCGGCCACGTACTGGCGCACGGCGACGACACCGAGCGGGCCGAGCACGGGGAAGGCCAGCGAGCCGACCGCCGCGCCGGTCTGGTTGGACAGGCCGCTGCCGAGCAGGATGAGCAGCCCGGCCGTCCGGCGGCCGTCCGGAGCGGACGTCGCGGGGACGGGAGTGGTCGGGGAGGCCAGGGAGGTCGGGGAGGTGTGCCGTGCGGGCGCCGTCGCGGGCGCGGGGGCTGCGTCCATGGTGCGATGCTGCGCCGGTTCCCCGCATACGCAAAATGCATCCGCCGAACCATCTATACGCTTGAGTCATGGATCTGGAGCTGCGGCAGTTGCGCTGCCTCGTCGCGATCGTCGACGAGGGCGGTTTCACCGACGCGGCCATCGCCCTCGGGGTCTCCCAGGCGGCGGTGTCCCGCACCCTGGCGTCCCTCGAACGCGCCCTGGGCGTACGGCTGTTGCGGCGGACCTCCCGTCAGGTGACCCCCACGGCGACCGGCCTGCGCGTGGTGGCGCACGCCCGGCGGGTGCTCGGCGAGGTGGAGGGCCTGGTCCGGGAGGCCGCCTCGGGACAGGCCTCGCTGCGCGTCGGGTACGCCTGGTCGGCGCTCGGCCGCCACACCCTGGCCTTCCAGCGCGGCTGGGCCGAGGCACATCCCGGAACGGAACTGGAACTGGTCCGCGTCAACTCCGCGACCGCGGGGCTCGCGGAAGGGATCTGCGAACTGGGCGTCGTGCGGCGGGCGTTGGACGAGCGGCGCGACGAGCGCCGTTTCGGCTCGGCCGTCGTCGGCCTGGAACGGCGGCTGTGCGCCCTGGCCGCCGACGACCCGCTGGCCCGGCGCCGGTCCGTCCGGCTCGGCGACCTCGCCGGACGCACCCTGCTCGTCGACCGGCGGACCGGGACCACCACGACGGAGCTGTGGCCGCCCGGGGCCCGGCCGGCCACCCGTGACACGCACGACGTCGACGACTGGCTGACCGAGATCTCCACCGGGCGGTGCGTGGGGGTGACCGCCGAGTCGACCGCGTACCAGTACCCGCGCCCCGGTGTGGTGTACCGGCCCGTGCGGGACGCCGAACCGATCGCCGTACGGCTCGCCTGGTGGCGGGACGACCCGCACCCCGCCGCACCGGCCGTGATCGAACTGCTCACGGCGCTCTACCGGACGGGCTGACCCCGCCCGCGCCGGTCCCTCCGTCCGGCAGCTCGTCGTGCCGGCCCAGGTACCGGAACCCGTCCTCCTCCACCCGGTAGAGGAAACCGGCCTTCTCGCCCAGGAGCTGGTGCCCCGCGCCGTCGAGGAACCGGATCTGCTTGGCGACGCCGTCGTAGGTGAGCCGGAACAGCCGTTCGGCGATCTGGCCCGGCATGACGTCGTCGCCGCCCCCCAGGTCCGCGATCGTACGGCTCACCAGGCCCACCGCGTCGTACGTCTCGGCGGCCCAGGGCGCCGGATCCGTGCCGTAGCGCCTGCGGTGGGCGGCCGTGAACCCCGCGGCGGCCCGGGACCCCGCCGACTGCGCCCGCGTGTAAGGGGCTTCGAACAGCCAGCCCTCGGCCGCCCGGCCGGCCTCGGTCAGGAAGAGCGGCCGCATCACGGGCTCGATCGTCATCCGCGGACCGGTGAAGCCGGCGTCCGCGAGGGCCCGGGCACAGGCCGCGCCCCGGTCCGGCGAGGTGCCCGCGTACACGATTGCCTGCGGGCCGGTCGCCAGCGCCGCGGCGACGACGGGTCCGAAGTCCGCGGTGTCCGCCGCGACGGGATGCACGGTGGTCCTGCCGCCCCGGCCGCGGCCGGGCGGCACCTCGCTCAGGTCGCGGGCGAGCTTGTTCGCCGTGGCGCCCGCCCGCCGGTCCTCCAGGACGGCGGTACGCGTGACGGGGCGCACCCGGTGCAGGTAGTCGAGGAGCGGCAGGTGCCGGTAGGTGCCGGGCGGCCGGGTCGCGCACAGGGTGCGCAGGTCGGCCGTCGAGAGCCTGGCGGCATCGATGTCGACCGACACCACCACCATGGGCAGGGACGCGGCGGCGTACACCGAGGACGCGGCCCGCGCGGTGGCCTCGGTCGTCGGCCCGATCACCGCCAGGACCGCGGAGTCGCCGGCGACCTCGCGGGCCGCGTCCCGGGCCCGCTCCGGTACCCCGCCGTCGTCCACGGTCCTGAGCGCGAGGGCGAAAGGGGCACCGGCACGGGCGTTGTGGGCCGCGACGGCCAGCCGCGCCCCGCGCTCGTGCGCCGTGCCGGTGGCCCGCTGCCCGCCGGTCAGTGCGGCGTGCAGGACGACGGTGCGGGTCGGCCGGGCGGCAGCCGGCCCGCCGGTGGTCCGGGTGCGGCGCGTCAGCCAGACGGCACCGCCGCCGCCGGCGGCGACCGTGACCACCGCGCCGGTGACGGCGAGGACGCGGCGCCGGGAGGGCGCGGGCCCGGGGGAGCCCGTACGTCCCTGTCCCGTACGGGCATCGAGAGGGCGACCAGGCCCGGCTCGATCAGCTGGTCGTCCAGGGCCCAGCCCCGCTCGCCCGCCCGGCGGGTGCGTTCCTCGAAGGTCTCGGGCTCGACCGCCTGTGTGGACTGTGCGGCCTGTGTGGGGGTCTCGCGCGGGGGGATCGCCGGGAAGCCGTGGTCCTGCGGGTCGGCGGCGCGGCGTTCGCGCCAGCGCGTCCAGTCCTCGGAGGTCCACCCGGTCGCGAACAGCGGGCCGGGCGCGGTGCGTTCGGCCGGCAGCAGGTCGCCGATGCGGAAGCTCAGCGACATCGCGCGGCGCCGGGTGGCCTGGTGGATGAAGCGGATGCCGTCGCGGTCGGCGACCGCGAGCGACACCGACTCGTCCAGCTCGTCGGCGAGGTCGTCGGCGCGGCCGTCCAGCAGGCGGGGGAGGCGGAGGGCGGCCAGATAGGCGTTGCCGAGTTCCATCAGCCGGGGGGCGAGGACGGCGTCGCGGCCGTCCAGGCGCAGGTACCCCATGCGGGCCAGGGTCGCGGCGATGCGGTCCACCGTGGAGCGGGCGAGGCCGGTCGTCCTCTCCAGGGAGCTGAGGCTCAGCGTGCCGCCGGCCTCGGTGAGGCGGTGCAGGACGGCGATGCCGCGCATCAGGGGGGTCACGGCCTCGTCGGGAACCGGGACCGGAACCGGAGCCGGAGCCGGGACGGAAGCCGGTCCCGCTCCTGCTCCTGCTCCCGGGACCGGAGCCGAGGCGGAGGCGACTGCGCCGGGCTCGGCGGGTGGTGTGAGGCGGGTCGGTGGCATGGCTCCCCAATACGGTGTGCGTCCACGGTAGTGCTCCGCGGGGCCGACCGTTCGGGAGGTACGGGTG
>NZ_VDFC01000038.1:0-13223 GCF_008369065.1 Streptomyces apricus
CCCCGTGCCGTCCCCTTCTCGGATCCCCAGGCCCTCGTCCGCGCCTCGTCGCCGGCGGGGGCCACTGCTGCGCGCGGAGCGGTACGCGGCTGCCTCGACCCGGGGCCCGGWKCSGGACCGGGCCCGGGACCGGACAAGGCACCTGACCGGACGGGGCATGGCACGGTGCGGCCGTCCCGGGCGGCGGGAGCGCACGCGCCCCGTGGGCACCGGCCGTGCGCAGGACGCAATAGTCCACACACGGCACGTCATTGTCCACATCCGCCGCTCTAGTCTCGCAGCGAGCCGACCGCGCGGCCCCGGCACAGCAACCCCCCACCGGCACGTCACTTCTCCTCAACCCCACGGACGGAGATCCACATGCGCAGGACGAGCGCACGGTTCACCCTGACCGGAGCCGCGGCGGCGAGTGCCGTCGCACTCGCGGTGATCGGAGCCACCACGGCGAGCGGTTCCACCACCGCACCGCCGGAGCCGACGGCCGCCGCTGCCGCCGCTCCCATCGGTTTCGGCGCCGGTACGACCGGCGGAGCGGGCGGCAGCACGGTCACCGTCACCAACGCCTCTGCCTTCAAGACCGCGGTGCAGAGCAGCGCGGCCACGATCGTCCGCGTCAACGGCACCATCGCGCTGACGGAGATGACCAAGGTCGCCTCGAACAAGACGATCGTCGGCGTCGGCACCGCCGGCAAGATCACCGGCAGCGGCCTGAACGTCGCGAGCGTGAGCAACGTGATCATCCAGAACCTCACGTTCTCCGGGTCCAACGACGACGCCATCAACGTCCAGTACTCGACGAAGGTCTGGATCGACCACAACGACATCTCCGGCGCGTACGACGGGGCCGTCGACATCAAGCGCGCCTCGACGAACATCACGGTGTCCTGGAACCGCACGCACAACCAGGACAAGAACATGCTGCTCGGCCACTCCGACGACAACTCCGGCGAGGACACCGGCAAGCTGAAGGTGACCTACGACCACAACTGGTTCGACGGCACCAACCAGCGCAACCCGCGCGTCCGGTTCGGCAACCCGGTCCACGTGCTGAACAACTACTTCAGCAACATCGGCTCCTACGGCGTGGCGTCCACCGAGAACGCGGGCGTCCTGGTCGAGGCGAACTACTTCGAGAACACCGACGACCCGTACCACCTAGGTGAGGGCTCCTCGGACGCGGGCTCGCTCGTGGCGAGGAACAACCACCTGGTGGGCTCCGGCTCCGGCCAGACCGGTGGCTCCGTGGCGTCGATCCCGTACAGCTACACCGCGCAGTCGGCGTCGACCGTCAAGGCGACCGTGACCGCCGGCGCGGGCGTCGGCAAGATCTGACCCGCGGCGTCCGCAGGACCGCACCACCGCACCACCGCAGAGCCGCACCGCCGCACAGCGCACGGGGCAGGACCGGTGACCCCCATGTCACCGGTCTTGCCCCGCGCTGCGGCCTCCCCTACGGTGCCGTGGGCCTCGTCGGCACCGCGATCCCCGGGGCACCCCGACGGAGGCCGGACGAGGGGCGCCGATGGACTCGGGACCACGCACCGCCGCGGGGACGACCGCCGAAGGGACGACCGCCCCGGGGACGGACCCGCACGGGCCGGAACGGCCCGGTGTCCGGCACCGCACGGACCGGCCGCTGACCCTCGGGCTGCTCACCGCCAACATCCACCTGGGCGTCGGCGCGACCCTGTGGTCCGGGGCCCGTGCCGCCGCCGAGCGCAACGACGTCAACCTGATCTGCTTCCCCGGCGGGAACCTCCGCCACGGGGACGTGACCCGCAGCGAACTGTACGAACTCGTCGGCCCTGCCCGGCTCGACGGCGTCGTCTGCTGGAGCTCCACCCTGGGCCTGCCCTCGGCCGGCCCCCGCACCCGCCGCCTGCTGCGCCGCCTCGCGCACCTCCCGCTGATCAGCCTCAACCAGCCGCTCGGCGACGAGACCGACGTGCTGTCCATCGACTCCCACGCGGGGATGCGCAAACTGGTCGGGCACCTCGTCGTCCGGCACGGACGCCGCAAACCGGCCTGCCTCCACGGGCCGCTCGACAACCCGGTCTCCGAGGACCGCTACCGCGCCTGCGTCGACGCCCTGCGCCACCACGGCATCCGGGACGAACACGTGGGCGCCGCCGTCGACTTCGCCGCCGCGGCCGGCGCCTCCGCGATGCGGGTCCTGCTGGAGGCGCGCGGACTGGTCCCCGGCGTCGACTTCGACGTGGTCCTCGCCTGCAGCGACGTGCTCGCCGCGGGAGCGCTGCGCCACCTCACCGAACAGGGCATCCGGGTCCCGGAGGACGTGGCCGTGGTGGGCTTCAACGACTCGCCCGAGGCCCGGCTCGGCGACCCGCCCCTGACCTCGGTGGCGCTGCCCTTCGAGGAACTGGGCGCGCTCGCCGTGGACACCCTGGTGGCCCGGCTGCGCGGCACCCGCCCGCCGGACCGCACCACCATCCCCGCCACGCTGGTGCCGCGCCGCTCCTGCGGCTGCCCCTACCCGACGTCGTACCGGCCCCGCTCGGTCCCCGCGCCGCCGGCCGCCGCACGGCGCCCCGAGGGCTGGGACGCGGTGGACGCCGTCCTGGCGTCCGGGGGCTCCCGCCTCGCCACCGCCTTCCGGGCCGAACTCGCCGGAACCGCCGCCCCGGCCGAACCGACCGCTGCGGACGGCCGGTCACGCACACCGGCGGACTGCGGGCCGCACACATCGGCGGACGGCGGGCCGCACACACCGGCGCAGGGCGGGCCGCGCACACCCGCGGACGACGGGGCCGAGCGGCCCGGCGGCTTCCTCCCGCTGGTCGAACGGCTGCTGCGCAGCAGCGCCGGCACCCAGGCCGAGGTGGACCGCTGGCACCAGGCGCTGGAGGCGGCCCGTCGCGATGTCGTCGACACGCTGCCGGAACCGCTGCGCCGGACGGGCGAGCTCCTCTTCGGACAGGCCAGGCTCGTCGTGGCCGAGCGCTCGCGCGCCCTCCTGGAGTACGAGCGCTGGTCGCAGACCCAACGGGCGCGCAGACTCCGCGAGTTCGGGACCGCGCTCACCACCGTCGTGGACCTGGAGGGACTCTCGGACGTGCTGGAGCGCCATCTGGGCCGGTCGGGCGTCCCGCACTGCCGGATCGTCCTGTACGACCGCAACGCCGACGCTTCCTCCCCGGCGGCCCTCGGCACGGCGCGCCCCCTGCTCGCCCGCGCGGAGGCGGGCCAGGAACCCGGCCCCGCCGGGCCGCTCGGCAGCCCCGCGTTCCCGCCCGCCCTGCTGCTCCCCGACGCCCTGCTGCCGCGCGACCGCCGGTTCACGCTGGTGCTCGAACCCCTGCACATCGGCGAGGAACACCTGGGCGTGGCCGTGTTCGAGGCGGCCTCCGGCGAGGCCGCGTACCACGACGGGGCGCTCTACCGCGAGCTCGGCGACCAGCTCGGCGCCGCGCTGAAGGGCATCGGGCTCTTCGACGAGGTGCGGCGCGCCCGGGACGCGGCGGAGCAGGCCAGCAGGTTCCAGACCCGGCTGCTGACGCACGTCACCGACGAGCTGCGCACACCCGTCGAGGCCATGCTGCACCACCGCGGCGACCCCGGCGCCGCCCTCGCGGAGGTCCGACGGGACGCGGTGCGCGTGCTGCACCTCATGGAGAACCTCCTCGACCTCGCCCGTTCCGAGGCCGGCGACCTCCTCCTGACCCGGCGGCTCATCGACCCGCTGCCCGTCCTCGCGCAGGCCTGCGCGGCGACGGCCGCCGCGCTGCCCGCCGGCTCCGGCACCGCACCCGCCCCGGGCTGGACGGCCGACCTCCCCGCGCGGCTGCCCTCGGTGTGGGTGGACGGGACGCGGTTGCGGCAGGTCCTGCACAACGTGCTGGTCTCGGCGGCGGCCCGCACCGGGGACGCCCCGCCGCTCGTGACGGCCGCCCTCGGCCCGGCCGGCGTACGCGTCACGGTGTGCGTCCCCGGCGCCCGCGCCTCCTCGGCCCGGCCAGGGCAGCTCCTGGACGTCGGGGTGACCACGGCCCGGCGCCTGGCCATGATGCACGGGGGAGCGCTGACCGTCTCCGACGGCGCGGACCGGGTCCGGTACGTACTGGAGCTGCCCCTGCCCTCGCCCGACGGGCAGGCGCACCTGGCCGGCGCGGGCGACGCCCCGCTGCTCGTCGTCACGCCCGGTGAGCTGGGCGCGGACGTGCGCGAGCACGCCGCCCGGCACGGCCTGGAGGTGGTGCGCGCCGATGCCGCGAGGGACCCCATGGAGTCCCTCGCGCACCGCACCCCCGGAGCCGTCGTGTGGGACGCCCGGCCCGACCGGCCGCAGGAATGGCGCGCCGTGCAGCGGCTCTACGACCACCCGGCCCTGCGCCACACCCCGTTCGTCCTGTTCGGCGCCGAGGGCACCGACCTGCCGCAGGCGCTGCGCGCGCTGCGGCCCGCCGGGTTCGCCGAGCCGGTGGTCGTCGCGGGCGGTTCGCAGGACTCCCGGGAGTCGCTGCGGCGGCTGGCCGAGACGGCCCTGCCGGACCATCCGGTGCGGGTCTCCACCGACGCGACGACGCTGCTGGCGCTGGTCGCGGACGAGACGCCGCGGCTGGTGGTGCTGGAGCGGGCCCTGCCCGACCTGCAGGCCCTGGACGTGGTCGACCGGCTGCACGACGGGACGGGGCGGGCCCTGTGCCCCGTCGTCGTCGTGGACCACGACGGCATGACGGCGGCGGACGCGCGGCGCGGACGCCAGCACCCGGCGCTGCTCATGCTGGACATGGACGTGTTCGCGCCGCACGAGGCGGCCGCGCTGGTGCGCGAGCTGGCCGGGCAGGACTCCCGGCTGCCGCCGCGCACCAGGGACGTCCTCGACGAGGCCCTCGTCTACCTCTACGAGCACTGGCGGCGCCCTATCTCCCGCTGGCAGGTCGCCCAGGCCGCCGGCGTCAGCCCCGACCACCTGGGCAAGCTCTTCCAGCAGCGGTACGGCCTGACGGTCTGGGACTACCTGACCCGCCTGCGCATCAGCCGCGCGGCGGACCGCCTGCGCTCCAGCGACGACAGCGTGCAGAGCGTGGCCCGGGCCGTCGGCTTCCGGGACCGCGCGTACTTCAGCCGGGTGTTCCGCCGCGTCACGGGCACGGCCCCCCACCACTACCGAGAGAGGCCCGAGCAGGCGAACGCCCCCCGCGACACGCCGACCGGCCCGGCCCACCACTGATCCGTCCCGTCCCGTCCCGGGCCTCCGTTCCGTCCGGTCCCGGTCCGGCTCGCCGGCGACCGCATCCGGATCACACGTCTGGAATCGGGCGGTCGCGGTACACATGGGGTGTGCAGACCTTCCTTCCGTACGCGGACTTCACCCGCTCCGCCGCGGTCCTCGACCGGGCGCGCCTGGGCAAGCAGCGGGTCGAGGCCCTCCAAGTGCTGCGCGGGCTGATCGTGCCCGGCTACGGATGGCGCAACCATCCCGCGGTGCGCATGTGGACCGGCTACGAGGAGGCCCTCGTGCGCTACGGCCTCGACATGTGCGCCGTATGGGTCGCGGAGGGGCGCGCCGACACCTGCGCCGCCACCCTCGTCACCGATTTCACCGGGCACCGCCCCGGGAAGGCCGTACGGGGCCAGGGGCAGCTCGCCGAGGCCGGGGAGCTGCCGCCCTGGCTCGGCGAGCCCGCCTTCCACCACAGCCACCAGTCGGCGCTGGTGCGCAAGGCCCCCGAGTTCTACGCCCCGCTCTTCCCGGACGCCCCGGAGGACGTGCCCTACGTCTGGCCGGCCTCGGACCGGGCCGCCCCGTGACCCGTGCCCGTGCGGCCCGGCGGCCCCGGGCCCGTCCCCTCAGCGCGTACGCGCCGGGATGCTGATGTCGTACTGGGCGATCTTGCGGTAGATGGTCGCGCGGCTCAGGCCGAGGACGTCCGCGGCCTGAGCCACCGTGGTGCCCGGTTCCGTGAGGCACCGGACGATCTCGTCGCGCTCCAGCGCCTGGATGCGGCTCAGCCGGTGCGGCGTGCCGACGAAGACGTCGGCCAGCAGGTGCCGCAGGTCGACGACGTCGGTCCGGGCGGCGGCGTCGCGGACGACCCGCTGGAGCTGCCTGCTGTTCTCCGGCCAGTGGTGGTCGGACAGCGCCCGGGCGGCCGCGGGGGAGAAGGTGACGGGACGGCCCCGGAACCTGCGGGCGAAGTGGTCCGCCAGCGGCAGGACGTCCTCGGGCCGGGACCGGAGCGCGGGGGCCTCCACCACCGCGCCCACCAGGGAGCGCAGGGCCTGCGGGATGCGGGTGTAGTCCTCGGCGGTGATCACGGCGGCGTACGGGTGCGCGAGGCCGTCCGGCCCCGGCCCGCGGGGCCGGTCCGAGAGCAGCTCCGCCAGGTGCTCGGCGGCCCACGCGGGCAGCGTGTGGACCCCCGCGGTGATCACGCAGGTGTCGTCCTTGGCCAGCTCGGGCGCCCAGAGCCGCATCCAGGCGGTGATGTCGTCGGCCAGCGGCGGCCGGGTGCACAGCACGCGCTCCCGGGAGCGCACCCGGCGGCGGGCCAGGGACGCGAGGGTCGCCTTGCCCGCCCCCGGCTCGCCCACCACGGCGAGCAGGTGCCCCTCGGCCATGGCGCTCCGGGCCTCCTCGACGGCGTCCGTCCAGCGCGCGGAGAGGGGCAGCGGCTCGCTCTCCACCCGGGTCCGCCCGGTGAACACCTGGTACACCTCGCCGCGCGGCGCCCGCCGCGGCCGGCGCCCGGCCCCGCGGGCCAGCATCAGCGCGGCCGTGTTCCCGGCCGCCGCCTGGGCCAGCGCGAGCAGCAGCTTCGAGGAGGAGTCCGACCACGTGGTCAGGTTGATGCTGCCCGCCAGGTCCCCGGTGAGCGGGTCGAGCACCGGCACCGCGGCGCACGTGTACTGCCGCAGGCTGGTGCAGTAGTGCTCCTCGGCCCGCACCAGCGAGGGCGCCCGGTCGGCGAGGGCGAGGCCCATCCCGTTGGTGCCCGCGTTGCTCTCGGAGAAGAAGAAGCCGGGGGCCAGGTTGACGCGGTCCAGGGACCGCGCGACCGAGGAGTCGCTGCAGAGCCGGGAGAGCACCAGCCCGTCGCTGCTCGTGAGCATCATGCTGACCGGTTCGTTCGCCAGGGTGGCCCGCAGCCCCTGCAGCACCTCGTGACCGCACTCGTAGAGCAGGCAGTCGGTGTCCACCGACCCCGTGAAGACGGGCTGCAGGTCCTCCGGCGTCAGCCCATACCCCCTGCTGCGCTGCCACGACGCCTGCAGCCGCGGTGTCAGCGCGGCCGCCCCGGCGCCCGTCCCGTCGTCGTGGCGGGCGACGGGCGCCCCTGTGCGGTCCTGGTCCACTGCGGCCTCCACGCTGAGCCCGTGCGTCGATCTGCGGTCAGGCTACTGCGGGCGGCGCGGACGGCACCCGGGCCGACCGTCTCAAAGTGAGACACCGCGGGCCTGCCCCGCCACCGCGGCCCTGCCTAACGTCGCTCTCCGGAACACGGTCGTCACCGGGACGGAGACCGACATGTACGCCAAGGACGGCGAGAACTACTTCATCGTGGACGCGCACATCGCCCTGTGGGACGCGCGCCCCGCCAACCAGCTGAACATCCACGGCAAGCAGTTCATCGACTGCTTCTACGACTACCACCGCAACCTCAGCCCCGAGTCGGAGCTGTGGCCGTACGAGGACTTCCTCTACTACGGCGGGCAGCGGCTGATGAAGGACCTCTTCGACGACGGGCACGTCGACCACGCGATCTTCCAGCCGGCGCACCTCGGCGCGTTCTACGGGACCGGCTTCGGCCAGACCGAGGAGTCCTTCGCGCTGGCGCGGCAGCACCCGGACAAGCTGACCTACAACCACTGCTGGGACCCGCGCCTGGAGGAGAAGGGGCTCGAACAACTGCGCAGGGACGCGCGGCGGTTCGGGCTCAAGGGCGCCAAGCTCTACACCGCGGAGTGGCACGGCGACTCCCGCGGCTACAAGCTCGACGACCCGTGGTCGTACCGCTACCTGGAGGCCGCGCAGGAGCTCGGCGTCAGGAACATCCACATCCACAAGGGGCCGACGATCCGCCCGCTCGACCGGGACGCCTTCGACGTCGCGGACGTGGACAGGGCCGCGAGCGAGTTCCCCGGGCTCAACTTCGTCGTCGAGCACTGCGGGCTGCCCCGGCTGGAGGACTTCTGCTGGATCGCCACGCAGGAACCGAACGTGCACGCCGGCCTCGCCGTCGCCATGCCGTTCATCCACCTGCGCCCCCGCTACTTCGCGCAGATCATCGGCGAGCTGCTGTTCTGGCTCGACGAGAACCGCATCCAGTTCTCCAGCGACTACGCGCTCTGGACGCCCCGCTGGCTGGTCGAGAAGTTCGTCGACTTCCAGATCCCCGAGGACATGCAGGGCGAGTACGCCCCCCTGACCGTCGAACAGAAGAAGAAGATCCTCGGCCTGAACGCGGCGGCCATGTACGACATCCCGGTCCCCGCGCACCTGACCCTGCCCCAGCCGGCGGGGGTATGACATGGCCGTCCACGCCCCGGCGCGCGAGGAGCGCACCACGACAGCGGACACGGCGGCCACGGCCGCAGCGGCCACGACGGACGCGCTGGAGGAGCGGGCCCGCCGCGCCCTCGACGGCGTCCTCGACCCCGAACTGGACGAACCGATCACGGACCTCGGCTTCGTCCGGTCCGTGGCGGCGGACGGCGACCGCCGGCTGACCGTGCACCTGCGGCTGCCGACCTCCTTCTGCTCCCCGAACTTCGCCTACCTCATGGCGTCCGACGCGAAGGACGCCCTGACCGCCCTGCCCGGCGCCGGGGCGGTCACGGTCCTGCTCGACGACCACCACGACTCGGACCTGATCAACCGGGGACTGGCCGCGGACGCCGGCTACCGGGGCACCTTCGGGGCCGAGGCGGACGACAGCCTCGACGGGCTGCGTCTGGTCTTCCGCCGCAAGGCCCACGCCGCCGCCATGGAACGCGCCCTCACCGCACTGCTGCGGCAGGATCCCGCCCTGACGCCGGAACTCCTGCACGGCATCACGCTCGGCGACCTGCCGCCGACCGCCGCGACCCGGGCACTGCTGCGGCGCCGCGACGCCCTCGGGCTGGGCACGGAGCCGTCCGACCCCGCCATGGTCGACGACGCCGGCCGCCCGTACGCGGCGGACGAGATCCCGCTGCGGCTGCGCTTCGCCCGCTCGGTCCGCCTGTCGATCGACGGCAACGCGCACTTCTGCCGCGGCCTGCTGCGCACCCGCTACCCGGACTCCGCCCCGGACCAGACGCCCCGCCGGGAGGACACCACCCGGCCGCAGGACCCCCACTCGCAGGACCCCACCCCTCCCGCACCGAGGAGCACACCCCGTGAAGGCAGTCCAGGTCGTCGGGTACGGCCGCAACCTCGAAATGGCCGACGTACCGGGCCCCACCGTGACCGGCCCGTACGACGTGGTCGTGAGGATCGGCGGGGCCGGTGTGTGCCGCACCGACCTGCACATCCTCGAAGGGCAGTGGGCCGAGAAGTCCGGCGTGACGCTGCCTTACACGATCGGGCACGAGAACGCCGGCTGGGTGCACGCCGTGGGCAGCGCCGTCACCCACGTCGCCGAGGGCGACAAGGTCATCGTCCACCCGCTGGTCACCTGCGGACTGTGCCGGGCGTGCCGCTCCGGCGACGACGTCCACTGCGAGCAGAGCCTCTTCCCCGGCATCGACACCGCGGGCGGCTACGCCGAGTACCTGAAGACCTCCGCCCGCAGCGTCGTCCGCATCGCCGACTCCCTGGAGCCCGCCGAGGTCGCCGCGCTCGCCGACGCGGGGCTCACCGCCTACCACGCGGTGGCCAAGGCGGCCCGCCGGCTGCGCCCCGGCGACCGGTGCGTGGTGATCGGCGCGGGCGGGCTCGGGCACATCGGCGTACAGGTCCTCAAGGCGCTGACGGCCGCGCAGGTCGTCGTCGTCGACCGCAACCCCGACGCGCTGAAGCTGGCCCTCTCGATCGGCGCGGACCACGGCGTCGTGGCCGCCGGGAACCACGTCGAGGAGGTCCTCGCCCTGACCGACGGGAAGGGCGCCGAAGCCGTGATCGACTTCGTCGGGGAAGGGGGCGCCACCCGGGACGGCGTCCGCATGCTGCGGCGGGCCGGTGACTACCACGTGGTCGGCTACGGGGAGAACATCGACGTCCCCACCATCGACATCGTCTCCGCCGAGATCAGCTTCGTCGGCAACCTCGTCGGGTCCTACACCGACCTGTGCGAGCTGATGGTCCTCGCGGCGCAGGGGAAGGTACGGCTGCACACCACGCGGTACCCCCTCGACCGGTTCCAGGACGCCCTGGACGACCTGGACGCCGGGCGGGTGCGGGGCCGCGCGATCCTGGTTCCCTGAACCACGTGCACCCCGCACGTCCCCGAATCCACCTCCGAGGAGAGTCATGATCTTCATCACCGCCAGGTTCCGGGTGCTGCCCGAGCACGCCGACGCCTGGCCCGACATCACCCGCGAGTTCACCGAGGCGACCCGCGCCGAGCCCGGCTGCCTGTGGTTCGACTGGTCCCGCGGTGTCGAGGACCCCACCGAGTACGTACTGGTCGAGGCCTTCCGTGACGAGGAGGCCGGCGCGGCGCACGTCGGCTCGGACCACTTCGTCAAGGCCCAGGGCACTCTGCCGGCCCATCTGGCGCGTACTCCGGAGATCGTCCACGCGGTCGTCCCGCAGGAGGGCTGGTCGCCCCTGGGCGAGATGGCCGTCCCCGAGCGGGACTGACACCGGGCGCTGCCGTGCCGTGCCGGGCCGGCGCGGGGGCACTGTCGGCTCCCCATCCGCAGGTGTCCCCGCGCCGGTTCGTCCTCCCTCGTCGGAGCGCGCGGGAGTCGCTCCGGAACGACGGGAGGACCGAATGCCGGGGCCCCTGTGTCCGCTGCGAGGATCCGGGGGCTCCGGCCGTCCGTGGCCGTCCTGTTCCTGTGAGCAGCCCGGGGTCTGGGAGCCGAGCGGTGCGGTGGCGCTGCGGATAACGTCCGCGCGGGCACCGACCTCTTGCTCCACGGTAGACGAGCGTGCGCGAAGGGCGCCACAGCCCGGACCGGCGGGCCGGGGCAGGGACAGCGCACGGACGCATGTACCGGCACGCGGCACCTCCTGCCCCGCACGGTGCCGTGCGTGCGCCCCGGCTCAGTCCGTCCCGGCCGTACTGGCGCGGACCTCCAGACAGTGCGGCACGACGATGTCGAGCGGGGGCACCCCCGTCGCCGGGCTGTGGATGCGGTCGGCCAGGCACTGCAGGGCCCGCTCGGCGATCTGCCGCTTGTCCGGCACGACGGTGGTCAGCGCGGGGTTGGCGTAGCGGGCGTCCTCGATGCCATCGAACCCGACGAGGGCGAGGTCCTGCGGCACGCGCAGCCCGGCGGCGCCGGCCACGTGCAGGGCGCCCAGGGCGAGTTCGTCGGTGAACGCGAACACGGCGTCCGGGCGCGCGCCCCCGTGCAGCAGGTCGCTCATGGCCCGCGCGCCGTCCGCGCGGTGCAGGGCCCGCACCGGCACCTCCAGCGCCGGGTCCGGCGCCACGCCGGCCTTGCGCAGCGCGGTGCGGTACCCGTCCAGCCGGTGGTGGGCCGTGCCGTTGCTCAGGTGCGGCTGGAGTCCGATCGCGGCTATGCGGCGGCGTCCGCCGGCCAGCAGGTGCGCGGTCGCCTCCTCGGCGGCGAGCGCGTTGTCGACGGCGACGTGGTCCGCGAGGCCGTGCGTCGCCCGTTCCCCGAGCAGTACCACGGGCACGCCGCCGGCGCACGCGGTCAGCTCCTCGGGGCCGATCGACCAGGGGCTGATGATCAGGCCGTCGACCAGGCGCCCGCCGGTCCCCTCCAGCAGTCTGCGCTCGGCGTCCGGGTCGCCGTGGGTCTGGTCGATCACGACGGTCCACGAGCGCTGCGCCGCGGCCTCGGCGACGAGCCCGGCGAGCTCCGCGAAGTACGGCGAGTGCAGTTCAGGGATGGCGAGGCCGACCAGCCCGGTGCGGCCGCCGCGCAGGTTGCGGGCGGCCTGGTTGGGCCGGTAGCCCAGCTCGTCCAGCACCCGCTGCACCCTGGCGCGGGTCTCCTCGGCGACGTTGGCCGATCCGCTCACCACGTTGGAGACGGTGCGGATCGACACTCCGGCACGGGCGGCGACGTCCTTCAAACGGCTGGTCACGCAGGCATCCTCCCACGGTCCGGCGCCCGTCCGGAAAATCTGCCGACGGGTATTGCAACGTTGCATTCAACGTATGCATGATGGGACGACCCGCACCGCGCAAGGAGGCGCCCATGAGCACGCACGCGTACGCCGGCATCGCCCCGGACCGGCTCGACGCCGATGTCTCCGCCGACGTCGACGCCCTCTACACCGACGGCATCAGCGCCCGCAAGGGGGCCTTCACGGCCGACTGGGCGGACCGGCTGGGGGAGGACGTCGCGACCGCCTTCGAGGAGGCGCGCTCCCGCGAGGGCGGAGCCGTGGGGCGCGGTCCCCACCGCTACTACGTCGAGATCCACCCCGAGCAGATCAGGGGCTTCGTCGAGCTGGTCGACCACCCCTGGGTGCGCTCGGTGTGCACGGCGGTCCTCGGTCCCGAGTACCGCATCGTCGAGCTCGGCTTCGACGTGCCGCTGGAGGGGGCTGTCGACCAGCCCTGGCACCGGGACTTCCCCATGCCGGAGGAGACGCGCCGCGAACGGCGCCTGACCTCCCTGGCCTTCAACGTCACCACGGTCGACACCGCCGAGGACATGGGGCCCTTCGAGATCGCACCGGGCACCCAGTGGGACGACAGCCCGGAGTTCGACCACGGCATGTTCCCGCCCAGGTCGCACTACGGCCGCTACCTGGAGCGCGCGGTGCGCAAGTACCCGCGGCGCGGGGACATCTCCGTACGCAGCGCGCTGACGATCCACCGCGGGACCGCGAACCGGTCGGTGAAGTCCCGCCCGGTGCTCGTGCTCGGCGTCGACGGTCCCGAGGCCACCAACGGTGAGCGGCACGACACGGCCGTGACGCGCGGCTACTGGGACGCGCTGCCCGAGCGGGTGCGCCGCCACCTCGACTGCGCGGTGGTGGACGAACTGGTCCCGGTCACGCAGAAGCACACCATCGAGGGCCTGGTCATGGGCGATGCCTGAAACCGTCCGCACCGGTCCGTCGTCCGGGAACGCCGGAACCGCCCCGGTGGCGCGGGGGATGTGACCACCGGGGCGGGGCTGCGGGA
>NZ_VDFC01000038.1:13323-18031 GCF_008369065.1 Streptomyces apricus
ATGCGGTGGGGGCCGGTGGGAGGGAGGTACCGGCACGTGAAGGAGTCTGTTCACCGGCGGCGGCCGGCACATCGGCCCGGCGGACCGGCCCGCCCCCGACCCAGGGAGGGGCACAGGTTGGACTTGGGACCAAGGCGCCTCGGTCCCAGGTCTGATCCACCGGTCGCGCCGAGTGGCGACAATGGCCTGGTGAACACGGACGGTGCGCCGCGGCTCGGGGCGTGGCAGCAGACCTGGCGGCTGACGGCGGTCACGGTCGCGAGCCTGCCGATCTGGCTCTCGATGCTCGCGCTGATGCGGAAGCAGTCCGGTGATCCGGGGGCCTGGATCCTCGTCGGTGACCCGCTGCTCGCCCTGGGCTGCCTGGCGGCGCTCCTGTGGCGGCGGCGGTGGCCCCTCGCGGTCGCCCTGGCGGTCACGGTCGCCTCGGCCGTGTCGGTGCTCGCCACCGGTGCCGCGCTGCTGGCGATGGGCTCGCTCGCCACCCGCCGCCGCCCGGTGGAGATCGGGGCCGTCGTCGTGGCGTACGTGGGTGCGTCACAGCTCGCCACCGGGGTGTACCCGCTGCAGGGGTCGGCCGACGTGCCGTGGTGGGTCCAGGTCGCGCTGACGACGCTGACCGCGGGGATCGCGGTGGCCGTCGGCATGGCGGTCGGGGCACGGCGCAACGAGGTGCGGTCCCTGCGGGAGCGCGCGGAGAGCGCGGAACGGGAGCAGAGCGCGCGGGCGGCGCAGGCACGGGCCTTGGAACGCAACCGGATCGCCCGCGAGATGCACGACGTCCTCGCGCACCGCATCTCCCTGGTCGCCATGCAGGCCGGGGTGCTCGACCACCGTCGCGACCTCTCGGCCGACGAGAACCGCCTCCTGGTCCGCGGTATCGCCGAGGGCTCCCACCAGGCGCTGGAGGAGCTGCGGGAGGTCCTCGGCGTGCTCCGCTCCGACCACGGTCGCCCGGAACCGCCCCAGCCCTCCCTCGACCGGATCCCCGACCTGGTGGCCGACGCCCGCGCCGCGAACCTCGACGTCCGGCTCAGCGACGCCGTGACCGGCTCCCCGCCCGACGGCATCGGACGGACCTGCTACCGCATCGTCCAGGAGGCCCTGACCAACGCCGCCAAGCACGCCCCCGGCGCGGTCGTACGTATCACCCTCGCCGGTACCGCGGGCGCCACTCTCGACATCGGCGTCCGCAACGGACCGGCCCCGCTGCGCACCGCGCGGCCCCCGGCCTCCGGCTTCGGCCTGCTGGGCCTCGGCGAACGGATCACCCTCGCCGGCGGCGAACTCGACCACCGTCCCACGCCCGAGGGCGGGTACGTACTCACCGCACGGCTGCCCTGGCCCGACGGGTCCGCCGCCGCCCACAGCCACGAAAAGAGCGCATGAGTGGAAACCCGACACGGTCCCGGTCCCGATGCTGGCCCCGGCCCCGGTCCCGGCCCCGGTCCCGATCCCGGTCCCGTACGCGTGGTCGTCGTCGACGACGAGGAACTGGTGCGCATGGCCCTACGGCTCGTCATCGACGGTGAACCGGACCTGACCGTCGTGGCGGAGGCCGCCGACGGGAACGCCGCGCTCGCCGTGGTGGACGCACAGCGGCCCGACGTGGTGCTGATGGACGTGCGCATGCCGGGCCGGGACGGCTTGGACACGACCCGGGAACTGCTCGCCCGGCCGGCGCCGCCCCGGGTGCTGATGCTGACCACCTTCGACTCCGACGACCTGGTGCTCGGGGCGCTGAGCGCCGGAGCGCTCGGCTTCGTCCTCAAGGACACTCCCCCCGCGCGCATCCTCGACGCGGTGCGGACCGTCGCGGACGGCAACCCGGTGCTGTCCCCGGCGGCCACGGCACGGGTGATCGCCGCGGCCACCGGCCCGGACTCCTCGCACACCCGCGAACGTTCCCGCGAGAGCGCGCGCCAACGGCTGTCCGTACTGACGGAACGGGAACGGGAGACCGCCCGGGCCATCGCGGACGGACTGGGCAACCCGCAGATCGCCGAGCGGCTGCGCATCACCGTCGCGACGGTCAAGGCGCACACCGGCAGCCTGTTCGCGAAGCTGGAGGTCGAGAACCGGGTGCAGATCGCGCTCCTGGTCCGCGACGCGGAGAGCTGACCGGGGTTCAGGGGACGGTGGGAATGGTGGAAACGGTGGGACCGGTGAGGGCCGCCTGGTCCGGGCGGGTCCCGAAGCATTCCTCCGCGCCGCCCGCCGCGGGGCGGAAGCAGGCCCGTACCGGCGTCCCGGGGTCCACCACGCTCATAAGGGTGTGGACGTAGGTGTCCGCCTCGTCGCGGCTGGTGACCCGCGCGCCGTGACGGGCGCCGCCCCGGCCGCCCGTCACGGTGTCCACGCGGTCGCCCACGGCCGCGCCCCACATCCGGACCCAGCTCGTCCCGCACTCCTGGCTGTAGCGGATCTGCACCCAGGCGCCCGTGGCGGTCTCGTGCTCGGCGAGCGTCAGAGGCTCGGCGCCGCACTTCATCGCGACCGGGTCCTCATCCTGGCAGGCGGTGTGCCGGCAGAACGGCCCGGTGGCCGGAGAGGACGCCGGGGACGTGGGGGACGCCGACACCGCCTCCTCGCGGTGCGAGGGGGGAAGGTTGACGAGTACGAGCGCCCCCAGGACCAGGGCACAGACCGACGCGAGGGCGGTGAGGAAGACCACGCGCCGGTGGGCGACGGGGCGGGCGGGGGTAGGGATGGCCCCGGTCCCGGCAGGCACCACCTCACCCGGGCCGGTGTCGTCCGGCGCCTTCTCGTCCGCATCGGTGCCGCCCGGTGCCGTCTCTTCCGGCCCGGTGCCGTCCTGCGGCGTCCGGTGGGTCCCACGAGTCGTCCGACCGGTAGTCCGATGGGCGCGGGCGATGTCCAAGAGCGCCAACGGACGGTCGGCGGACTCGCCGGCGAGACGGCACAACTCCTCGACCGCACTGCGGGGCGGCAGACCCTTGCCGTTGAGGTAGCGCTCCCAGGACGACTTGCTGAAGGTGGTCGCCTGCGCGAGCTGCGCCAGGCTCAGACCGGTGCGCTGCCTCAACTCCTGCAGTACGGCGGCGAGTCGCGCACCCGGTGGCGAGGGTGCGCCCTGCGTCATCCGCGCAACGCCTTCCAGGAACGCGGCCCCAGCATGCCGTCCACGACCAGTCCCTCGCGCCGCTGGAACGTCTTGACGGCCCGCAGCGTCAACGGGCCGAACATGCCGTCGATCCCGCCGGGCGAGATGCCCGTCCGGCGCAGCAGGCACTGCGCCTCCGCGACGTCGGCACCGGTGGCACCGTAGACGATCTCGGTGTCCCGGCCGCCGTTGACGCCCGCCGACCAGCGGCCGTCGACCCGGGAGACGCGGCACGTGTAGGAGGGCGGCGAGGTCTCGGTGACGGAGGGCGTGGCGGCGACGGCCGCCGGACTGATGTGCTCGTCTTCGAGGCGCAGTACGAGCAGCAGCGTCGCCAGGACGGCGACGGCCAGGGCGAGGACGCCCACCGTGAGGGCGAGATGCGGCAGACGCCCGGACACCGGTCCGGCGACGGACGGTCCGGCGACGGGCGGTCCCAAGGGCACGGCCTGCGGCTGTGTCTGCGCCTGCGCCTGCGCCTGCGCCTGCATCGGTGCCTGCGGGACGGACCCGGCGCCGCCGCGACGGCCGTCCCAGGTGTCGGCGGCGACCTCGTGCAGGGCGAGCAGGGGTACGGGGTCGGCCCCGGTGAGCCGGGCCAGCGCCTCCACCGCCTCCCGGGGCGGCAGCGACGCACCTCCCAGATACCGCTCCCACGACTTGGCGCTGTAGCCGGTCTTCGCCGCGAGGTGCCGCATCGTCAGCTCGTCGCGGTCCTTCAGCCGACGTAACTGCTCCACCAACTCCCGTGCGCAGGGATCGATTTCAGCGGGCAGCGCTTCGCGGCGCGGCATGTGTCCCCCAAATGCGGTCATGAGCGTGAACAGCATCCCCCTTCACTGCTGCGCATTCTGCATGAGCCCGTCACATCTGTCACAGGTGTCCCACACAACCGTCCCGTAGGACGCCGTCGCCGCAGGTCAGCGGGGTGGTCGTCCCGAGCGGCCGTCATCTGCGTCCCAGCCGTGGCCACGGCCCCCGGGCACCCTGCACCTTTGGTCTCGCCACCTGCCCCGCCGGCCGGGACAGGGGCGGATTCCACGACCGAAAGAGGAAAGCATGCGACCGAACGCTCTGGGCAGGACCATCGCCGGCCTCATCGCCGTTGCCGGCCTCGCCGCCGGCAGTGTGGCGACCGCGGGCACCAGCTTCGCGGCGACCGCGACCACCGCGCACACGGCCGCGGTCGCGCAGCCCGCCGCCGTGACCGCGACGGAGAACTTCGGTCTGACCTCGGCCGAGGCCAAGAACGTCCAGAACTTCCTCGCGGACTACTGGGGTTACACGGGGGCCATCGACGGCCAGCTCGGCACCAACAGCTGGAAGGCCTTCCAGCGCTGCCTCGCCACCTACTGGGGCTACACGGGCGCCATCGACGGCGACCCCGGCCCCAACACCATCAAGGCGCTGCAGCGTCTGCTGAAGGACGACTACGGCTACACCGGCGCCATCGACGGCATCGCCGGTGCGGGCACCCGGGCGGCGTTCAAGCGCTTCGCCGCCTGACCGTCGAGCGACCGACCCCGGCTCGTCCTCACTCCTTGAGGACGAGCCGGGGTCGCGTGTTCCCCCACCACTCCTCCC
>NZ_VDFC01000039.1:0-9219 GCF_008369065.1 Streptomyces apricus
GCATTCAGGGGCGCGCAGTTCCCCGCGCCCCTGAATGCGCAGGGGCCAGGCCCCTGCGCATTCAAGGGCGGCTCAGGCGTAGAAGGGCGGGCGGTCGGCGAGGGTGACCTCCACCCGGCCGCCCTCCTGCTGGGCGCGGACGCCCGCCTCGCAGACCGCCGCCGTGGCGTAGCCGTCCCAGGCGCTGGGGCCGGTCACCTCGCCGCGCCGGGTGGCGTCCACCCACGCCTGCACCTGGCGGTCGTACGCGTCCTCGAACCGTTCCGTGTAGTCCTGGGCGATGGCGCCGCCCCAGTGGCCGGCCTGCTGGGTGACCAGGGCGTGGCCGTCGCCGATCCGGGCCGTGCCGCGCTCGCAGACCACCTCGGCCTGCACCTGGTACCCGAAGCCGCAGTTGACGTTGATCTCGACGTCCACGATCGCGCCGCCGGAGGTCTCGAACACCACGAACTGCGGGTCCTGCAGGCCCTCGGGGGCGTTGCCCGACGGGGTCGGCTTCAGCACGGTGACCGCGGTGATCTCCTGCTCCAGCAGCCAGCGGGTGATGTCCATCTCGTGCACGACGGAGTCGTTGATGAGCATCTCGCTGGTGAAGCCGGGCGGGGTCGCCACGTTGCGGTGCCGGTTGTGCAGCATCAGCGGCCGGCCCAGCCGGCCCGTCTCCAGCAGCGCCTTGAGCTGCACGTACTCCGGGTCGTACCGGCGCATGAAGCCCACCTGCACCCTGCGGTGCCCGAGCCGCTGCTCGGCCTCCAGGACGCGCAGGGCCGAGGCCGAACCGGGGGTGAGCGGCTTCTCGCACAGGACGGGCAGGTCGTGCTCGAAGGCCGTCATGAGGGCCGCCTCGTGGGCGGTGCCCGGGGAGGCGATCAGGACGGCGTCGACCCCGTCGGCGGCCATCGCGGCGGCCGGGTCGGTGAACGCGGAGCAGCCCTCGATGCCGTCGGCGATCCGCTTGACCCGTTCCGCGTCGACGTCGACGACCGCCGCCACCCGGGCGCCGTTGGTCACCTCGTGCAGCCGGCGCACGTGGTCGGCCCCCATCCGGCCGGTGCCGATCACGGCCACGCCGAGGGTGGTGCTCCGGCTCATCGGGACGTTTCCTTCGACGCCGCCAGGGGAGCCTGTACGTCCGCCGCCTCGGGCAGCCCCTCGACGTCGACGCCGCGCACCTGCGCCAGCTCATGCTTGAGGGCGGCCAGTTCGGCGCCGCCCGCCATGTGGTTGGTGAGCTCTTCGAGGGTGACGTCGGCGCGGGCGGCGGAGAGTTCCATGGTGCCCAGGCGCAGGACGCTGAAGTGGTCGCCGACCATGTAGGCGTGGTGCGGGTTGTGGGTGATGAAGATGACGCCCAGGCCCCGGTCGCGGGCGGCGGCGATGTACTTGAGCACCACGCCGGACTGCTTGACGCCCAAGGCCGCGGTGGGCTCGTCCAGGATGAGGACGCGGGCGCCGAAGTGGACGGCGCGGGCGATGGCCACGGACTGCCGCTGGCCGCCCGAGAGGGTGCCGATCGGCTGGTCGAGGTCGTCCAGGACGATGCCCATGGCGCGCAGTTCGGAGTCCGCGGTCTCCTTCATCGCCGCGATGTCCAGGCGGCGGACCGGCCAGGGGCCCTTGGTCAGTTCGGAGCCGAGGAAGAAGTTGCGCCACACCGGCATCAGCGGCACGGTGGCCAGGTCCTGGTAGACGGTGGCGATGCCCCGGTCCAGGGCCTCGCGCGGCGTGCCGAGGTGCACCGCCTCGCCGTCGATGAGGAACTCGCCCTCGGTGTGCTGGTGCAGCCCGGAGATGATCTTGATCAGCGTCGACTTGCCGGCGCCGTTGTCGCCGAGGACGCAGCTGACCCGGCCGGCGTGGACGGCCAGGTCCACGCCGTGCAGGGCGCGGACGTTGCCGTACGCCTTGCCGGCCCCGCGCAGCTCGACGATCGGCCGCCCGTCGCTCCCGGCCGCGCCGGCGGCCCGCTCCCCGGCCGCCGCGGTGGTGGCCGCCGTGCCGGTGGCTGCCGCGGCGGTGTCCGGGGCGCCGGGGGCCGGGGCCTCGGAGACCGGGGTGCCGCCGTCGGTGGAGGTGGTGTTGTCGGTCATGGGTTACCTCCGGGTCGCCTGGCGGCGGACCCACAGATTGACGAGGGCGGCGAGCAGCAGCATGACGCCGAGGAAGGCCTTGAACCAGTCGGGGTTCCAGTTGGCGTAGACGATGCCCTGGGAGACCATGCCGAAGATGAAGGCCCCGATGACGGCGCCGACCGCGGAGCCGTAGCCGCCGGTGAGCAGGCAGCCGCCGATGACCGCCGCGATGATGTACAGGAACTCGTTGCCCACGCCCTCGCCGGACTGGACGGTGTTGAACGAGAACAGGATGTGCATGCCGACGAACCAGGCACCGGCGCCGACGGTCATGAACAGGGTGATCTTGGTGAAGGTCACCGGCACGCCGACCGCGCGGGCGCTCTCCTGGTTGCCGCCGGTGGCGAAGATCCAGTTGCCGAACTTGGTGCGCAGCAGCAGCCAGGTCGCGAGGGCGGCGAGCACCAGCCAGTAGAAGACGGTGATCTTGACGTCGACGCCGCCGATGGAAATCTCCGAGGCGAAGACCTTCCTGGCCTGGTCGAAGCCGTCCATGTCGCTGATCGAGTCGGTGGCGACGTTGCCCGTGTACCACTTGGTGACGGCGAGGTTGGCGCCCTGCAGGATCAGGAACGAGCCCAGGGTGATGAGGAACGACGGCAGACCGGTGCGCACCAGCATGTAGCCGTTGAACGCGCCGACCGCCAGCGCCACCACCAGGGCGACCAGGACGCCGGTCCACACGTTCATCGAGAGCTGGAAGCTGAAGATGCTGGCGGTGAGCGCGGAGGTGGTGACCGCGACGCCGGCGGACAGGTCGAACTCCCCGCCGATCATCAGCAGCGCCACCGGCAGGGCCATGATGCCCATGACCGAGGCCTCGTAGAGCACGTTGGCCAGCGAGCTCGCCTCACGGAAGGGGGAGGCGACCGCGAAGAAGAAGACGTAGACGACGACCGCCGCGATGAGGGCGCCGATCTCGGGGCGGGCCGCCAGCCTGCGGGCCAGGGACCGCTGGGAGGTCCGGCCGTCCTTGGGGGCGGCCGGCGAGGCCGGCGGCGAGGAGCTCGCCGCCGGTGCCGTGGCCTGGGTCATGGGTGTCACCGAGTGCCCTTCGCGGCGAACTTCGAGATGTCGGCCACGTTCTCCTTGTCGACGAACGCCGGACCGGTCAGCACCGGCTGCTGGCCGCCACCGCTGAAGTTGCCGTTGGTCTTGTACAGCCACAGGGAGTCCACCGACAGGTAGCCCTGGAGGTAGGGCTGCTGGTCGACGGCGAACTCGATGTCGCCGTCCTGGACGGCCTTGACCATCTCCTTGTTGAGGTCGAAGGTGGCGACCTTCGCCTTGCTGCCGGCGTCGTCCACGGACTGCACGGCGGTCAGGGCGAACGGGGCGCCGAGCGCGACGACGTAGTCGATCGACGAGTCCTGCTTGAGCTTGGCGTTGATCGTCGACTTCACGGACGGCATGTTGGTGCCGTTCACGTTGAGGTTCGTGGTCTTGCCCTCGAACGTCTTCTTCACGCCGGAGCAGCGGGCCTCCAGGGAGACGCTGCCCTGCTCGTGGATGACGCAGATGGCGTTCTTGGCGCCGAGCTCGTTGAGCTTCTCGCCGAAGGCCTCGCCGGCCACGAACTCGTCCTGCCCGAAGTAGGACAGGAGCCCCTGCTCCTTCCAGTCCTCGATGCCGCCGTTGAGGCCGACGACCGGGATGCCCGCCTTCTCGGCCTTGGCGACCACGGTCTTCATCGCGTCGGGCTTGGCGAGGGTGACCGCGATGCCGTCGACCTTCTGGTCGATCGCGTTCTGGACGAGGTTGGCCTGCTTCGCCGAGTCGGGGTTGTTCGAGTAGATCAGCTCGACGTTGTCCTTGTCGGCGGCGGTCTGCGCGCCCTTGCGTATGAGGTCCCAGAAGGTGTCACCGGGGGCCGCGTGCGTGATCATCGCGATCTTCATGCGGGGGGTGTCGGCCTTGCCGGCCGACCCGCCGCCCGAGTCCTCCTCGGCCTTCTTGCCGCCGGAGTCGCTGGAGCAGCCGGCGACGGTCAGGGCCACCGCGGCGGCCGCGGCGACGAGGGCGAATCTGCGGGAGCGGGGGCGAGACGTGCGGTCCATCTTTCCGGCACCTCACTGTGCGACAGGGGGAGAAGAAACGGATATTCGGCTGTGCTGTTGGGAGGGGATGTAAGTCCCTGTCCGACCCCGCTGTCAATACTTTGTTAAGACATCATTTCACGATCACGTGAGAATGTAAGTACAAAGTCTTGACATGGGTTCGGCGCCGGACTTACACCTAGGACACACCGGTCCCGCTGCACCCCACACCCAGGAACTCCGCACCCCACGAAGAGGAGCGACGCGCATGACCGAGTCCTTCGACCTGATCACCATGGGTCGCATCGGAGTCGACCTCTACCCCCTGCAGACCGGCGTACCGCTCGCCCGTGTCGAGACGTTCGGAAAGTTCCTCGGCGGTTCGGCAGCCAACGTGGCGGTCGCCGCGGCACGCCTGGGACGCACCACGGCGATCGTCAGCCGTACCGGCGATGATCCCTTCGGAGCCTATCTGCACCAGAGTTTGAAAGAATTCGGGGTCGACGACCGCTGGGTCACCCCGGTCGCGGCCTATCCCACGCCGGTCACGTTCTGCGAGATCTTCCCGCCCGACGACTTCCCGCTGTACTTCTATCGGCAGCCGAAAGCACCGGACCTGGAGATCCACACCGACGAACTCGACTTCTTCGCGCTGCGCGCCGCCAGGATCTTCTGGATCACCGGCACCGGCCTGAGCGAGGAGCCCAGCCGCTCGGCCACGCTCGCCGCCCTCAAGGCCCGCGACAAGGCCGGGACCACCGTCTTCGACCTCGACTGGCGCCCCATGTTCTGGGCGGATCCCGACGAGGCCCGCCCCTACTACGCCGAGGCCCTGCGGCACGCCACCGTCGCCGTCGGCAACCTCGACGAGTGCGAGATCGCCACCGGGGTGCGCGAACCGCGGGCCTGCGCCGAGGCGCTCCTGGAGGCCGGCGTGGAACTGGCCGTCGTCAAGCAGGGCCCCAAGGGCGTCCTCGCCGTCCACCGCGACGGCACCACCGCCGAGGTACCGCCCGTACCGGTGGAGGTGGTCAACGGCCTCGGCGCGGGGGACGCCTTCGGCGGCTCGCTCTGCCATGGTCTGCTGAGCGGCTGGGACCTGGAGAAGATCATGCGGTACGCCAACGCGGCCGGCGCGCTGGTCGCCTCGCGCCTCGCCTGTTCCTCCGCGATGCCGACCGCCGCCGAGGTCGAGGAACTCGTCGCCCCCCGCGGCTGACACACCGCCACCCCCCGAACGGAGCCCTTCAGTTGAGCATCACCATCCCCGACCTCGTCAGGGTGCGCGCCCGGCACCCGGAGGCCGTGGCCGAAGCGGCCGCCCGCCGCAGCCGCCGCCCCCTCGTCGGCGACAGCGGCCGCCTCATGATCGTGGCCGCCGACCACCCGGCACGCGGCGCGCTCGGGGTCGGCGACCGCCGGCTGGCCATGGCCAACCGGGCCGACCTGCTGGAGCGCCTGTGCGTGGCGCTGTCCCGGCCCGGTGTGGACGGGGTGCTCGCCACCGCCGACGTCCTGGAGGACCTCCTGCTGCTCGGCGCGCTGGAGGACAAGGTCGTCATGGGCTCCATGAACCGCGGGGGCCTGGCCGGCGCCGCCTTCGAGATGGACGACCGGTTCACCGGGTACCGCGCCGAGGACGTCGCCCGGCTGCAGTTCGACGCGGGCAAGCTGCTGCTGCGCATCGACTACGACGACCCCGGATCGCTGAACACGCTGGAGTCCTCCGCCCGCGCGGTGGACGCCATGGCCGCCCACCGGCTGCCGGTGTTCGTCGAGCCGTTCATCTCCCGCCGCGTCGACGGGAAGGTCCGCAACGACCTCTCCGCCGAGGCCGTCACCCGCTCCATCGCCATCGCCTCGGGCCTGGGCGGCACCTCCGCCTACACCTGGCTGAAGCTGCCGGTCACCAGCGACCCGGACGACATGGCCGCCGCGCTGGAGACCTCCACCCTGCCCGCCGTCCTGCTCGGCGGCGAGGTCGGCCGGGACCAGGAGGGCGCGTACGAGAAGTGGCGCAAGTGCCTGCGGCTGCCCACCGTCCAGGGCCTGGTCGTCGGCCGGTCCCTGCTCTACCCCGCCGAGGGCACCGTCGAGACCGCCGTGGACACCGCGGTCGGCCTGCTCTGAGCACACCTCGGCCCGCCCCGGCCGCAGAACGGCCCGCCCCGACCGGACACCGGAAGGACCCCACCGCATGACCAGCGCACACCACCTGCCCGCGGGCAAGGCCGCGAGCGGCCCGTACGCCGTGGACGTCACCCCGGAGAGCGCGGGCTGGGCCCACTCAGGCCTCCGGGTCCTCGAACTGCCGCCCGGCGGCACCCATCTGTTCACCGCCGGGGACAGCGAGTGGATCGTCCTCTCGCTCGGCGGCTCCTGCACCGTCGCCGTCACCGACGACTTCGGCCAGGACGAGTTCGAACTGCGGGGCCGCGCCGACGTGTTCAGCGGCGTCAGCGACTTCGTCTACGTGCCCAGGGACGCCACCGCCTCCCTCACCTCCCACGAGGGCGGCCGCTTCGCCCTCACCGGGGCCCGCTGCGAACGCCGTCTGCCCGCCCGCTACGGGTCCGCCGAGTCCGTACCGGTCGAGCTGCGCGGCAGCGGCACCTGCTCCCGCAGGGTGCACAACTTCGGCGCGGCCGGCGTCTTCGAGTGCGACAAGCTCATCGCGGTCGAGGTGATCACCCCCGGCGGCAACTGGTCCTCCTACCCGCCGCACAAGCACGACGAGGACCGGCCCGGCGAGGAGTCCCAGCTGGAGGAGATCTACTACTTCGAGATCGCCGGCCACGAGGGCACCCCAGGACTCGGCTACCAGCGGGTCTCGCCGTCGGGCCACGGCAGCGGCACGGACGTGCTCGCCGAGGTGCGCGGCGGGGACGTCGTCCTGATCCCGGACGGCTGGCACGGCCCCTCCATCGCCGCGCCGGGCCACGACATGTACTACCTCAACGTCATGGCCGGGCCCGGCGCCGACCGCGCCTGGCTGATCCGCGACCACCCCGACCACGCCTGGATCCGCGACACCTGGGCGAGCCAGCCGGTCGACCCCCGGCTGACCCCCTGACCTGCTGGCCCGCTGACTTCCCGGCCCCCGACCTCTCGATCCCCGTACCTCCGCCCCGTCACCTCCGCATCCCAGTGAGGAACCGATGAGCCGCTCCACGCTCCGCCTGACCGTCGCCCAGGCACTGGTGCGCTTCCTGTCCGCGCAGTACACCGAACGCGACGGCGTACGGCACCGGCTGATCGCCGGCACCTGGGGGATCTTCGGCCACGGCAACGTGGCGGGCCTCGGCCAAGCGCTCCTGGAGGCCGGCGAGCAGACCATGCCCTTCCACCAGGGCCGCAACGAACAGGCCATGGTGCACGCCGCCGTCGGGTACGCCCGCCAGCTCGACCGGCTCTCCGCGCAGGCCGTCACCACCTCCATCGGCCCCGGCGCCACCAACCTCGTCACCGGCGCGGCCCTGGCCACGATCAACCGGCTGCCCGTGCTGCTGCTGCCCGGCGACTACTTCGCGACCCGCACCGCCGACCCGCTGCTCCAGCAGCTGGAGCACCCCGTCGAGGCCGACCTGTCCGTCAACGACACGCTGCGCCCGGTCTCCCGGTACTTCGACCGGATCCACCGCCCCGAGGCGCTGGTCCCGGCCGCCCTGAACGCGATGCGGGTGCTCGCCGACCCCGTGGACACCGGCGCCGTCACCCTCGCCCTGCCGCAGGACGTGCAGGCCGAGGCGTACGACTGGCCCGAGGAGTTCTTCGCCGACCGGGTCTGGCACGTGCGCCGCCCGGCGCCCGAACCGGCCGAGCTGGCAGCCGCGGTGGAGGCCGTGCGCGGCGCCCGGCGCCCCCTGCTCGTCGCGGGCGGCGGCGTCCACCACAGCCGGGCCGAGCAGGCCCTGAAGGAGTTCGCGGACGCCACCGGCATCCCGGTCGCCTCCACCCAGGCGGGCAAGGGCTCGCTGCGGTACGACCACCCGGCGGACGTCGGCGGCATCGGCCACACCGGCACCGCCGTCGCCGACGACCTGGCCCGCACCGCCGACCTGGTCATCGGCGTCGGCACCCGCTACTCGGACTTCACCACCGCCTCCGCCACGCTCTTCCAGGCCCCGGACGTACGGTTCGTGAACCTCAACGTCGCCGCCTTCGACGCGCACAAGCTGAGCGCGCGCCCCCTGGTCGCCGACGCCCGCACGGGCCTGACCGCCCTCACCGAGGCGCTCGCCGGCCACCGCGTCGACCCGGCGTACGAGGCGCGGTACCGGGAGGGCAAGGAGCGCTGGGAAGCCGTCGTGGACGCCGCGTACCGGGCGCCGGACGAGCACGCGGTCCCCACCCAGACGCAGGTCGTCGGCGCCCTGGACGCCGTGGTCGGCGACGAGGACGTGGTCATCAACGCGGCCGGCTCGCTCCCCGGCGACCTGCACAAGCTGTGGCGCGCGCGCAGCCCGCGCCAGTACCACCTGGAGTACGGCTACTCCTGCATGGGCTACGAGATCCCGGCCGGCATCGGCGTCCAGCAGGCCGCCCCCGGCACCCCCGTGTGGTCGCTGGTCGGCGACGGCACGTACCTCATGATGCCCACCGAGATCGTCACGGCCGTCCAGGAGGGGCTGCCCGTCAACCTGGTGCTGATCCAGAACCACGGGTACGCCTCCATCGGCGGCCTCTCCGAGTCGGTCGGCGCCGAGCGCTTCGGCACCGCCTACCGCTACCGGTCCCCGGACGGCACCTTCACCGGTGACCCGCTGCCGGTCGACCTGGCCGCCAACGCCGCCAGCCTCGGCATGGACGTCCTGCGCGCCAAGACCGTGCGCGAACTCCGCGAGGCCCTGGCCACCGCCCGCGCCTCCGACCGCCCGACCTGCGTGTACGTCGAGACCGACCCGGCGCCCACCGCTCCCGGCGCCGAGGCGTGGTGGGACGTGCCGGTCGCCGAGGTGTCCTTCCGCGAGGCCGCGACCGCCGCTCGCGCGGCGTACGACGAGCACCTCGCCGACCGCCGCCGCCACCTCTGACGGCGGCCCCGCCCGCAC
>NZ_VDFC01000039.1:9319-45744 GCF_008369065.1 Streptomyces apricus
GTCTGCTCCGCAGCGGACGGCCAAGTGATCGCGGCCGGCGCGGGCGCAGGCGCCGGTGCGGGGGTGGGGTCAGGCGCGGGGGCGAGCGCCGTGACGGGTGCGCTGCTCCGCGCGACGTGCGCGGCCAGCAGCTCACGGGCCCGGCCCAGCTTGCGCTGGTTGCCCTGCTTGCGACTGCGCAGCGCCGTCTGCGAGGGCTCGGCGGCCGGTTCGGGCCGGGCGACGCGGTCGACCGTCTGGCGCTGCGCCGGGACGGCGGGCAGCGCGGCAGGCAACGCGGCGACGGGTCCGGCACCCGTACCGAGTCCGGCACCCGTACCGAGTCCGGCACCCGTTCCGGGTCCGGCCGGAAGCGCGGCCACGGGGCCGGTACCACGGCCCGGTCCGGCTCCGGGTCCGGCGGGCAGTGCGGCCACGGGTCCGGTACCGGGGCCGGCGGTCAGCTCCGCGACGGGGCCGCCGACGCCCGCGCCGGACGGGCCGGCGGTCAGCTCCAGGGCCGGCTTGCCGGCCGTCTCCCGGCCGCGGCCGCCCGGGCGGGCGCCCGGGTCGGCGGGCCGTGACCCGCCCGGCTCGCGGTCCGGCATCCGGTCGGGCGGCAGCACCGCCGGGAAGACGGGGCCCAACTGCGCGCGTCCCACGTCGAACCACTGCTTCGCGATGTCGGGCAGCGGGGCGCTCGCACCGGGAGCGCCGCCACGGCCGCCGCGGCCACCCCGGTCCTCGGGGGCCGGTGCCGCCGCGCCACGCGTCGCCCTGGTCATCGCACGGGTCGCGTTGAAGTTGCCGGTGGCGTTCTCGACCCGGTCGTAGAGGTTGGTGATCCGCTGCTGGACCTCCTCGCGGCTCGGCTCGTCGCCGTTCGCGTCCACGGAGGAGGGAGCCGCCTTCGCGAGGGCGGGGCGCTGCGTTCGTTCCGGCGCGATGGGAGACGGCTCCTTCCGTGCACCGCCTGCCGGACCGGCCCCCGGGTCGGAGGGACCTTCGGCTCCGACAGCCGTGGGGGCCTGCCGGATTCGGCGGAGGCCGTGCGACCCGGCGGGGTTCACCGGAGGGAGTCGTACGGCCTGTCGGTCAACTTAGCCAACTTGTGTGCCTGGCGTGAAGATTGGAGTGCGAAGTGTCCGATATGTAAATGTGACCTTCGTCGTACCCGAAGGTGACCTTCGTCGTCCGTCCTACGCGAAGGGTGTGAGGAACTCCCGTACGGGCAACGCCCGGTTCACGATGCGGGTGTCACCGATCCAGCCGTAGAAGCCGTGCGAGAAGCGCTCGTCGAACTGGGTGGCGCCGAGGACGAAGGGCTTGCCCAGGGTGGCGATGCCGGTGGACGGCTGTGCCGGGTTGCGGGCGATCTTCGAGCCGTCCACGTACATCACCGTGCGGTGCCCGTCGTTGACCAGGGCGATGTGCATCCAGCGGCCGACCGGCACCGCGTGGCTCCACGACGTGGGGTCGGCGTCCTGGCGCTGCGGGTAGACCACGAACTGCAGGAACCGCTCGGGCGACAGGTTGAGGCTGCAGGTGGGCTCCAGCGGGGACCAGCCGGTGGTCTTGCCCGCGTCCCCGTTGCGTCCCTCCCAGCTGAGGAGGCCCATCCAGGAGTGGTCCCCCTCGAAGGGGTCGGGCAGCCGGACGAAGGTCTCGATGGTGTAGCCGCGGGTGAACTTCTCGCTGTTCAGGGCGGCCCGGGCGGCGGTGGTCAGGATCGCGCCGCGGTCCGGGTCCTTGCCCCCGTCGAAGCGCAGGCTCGCGTGCGCGGGCTGGCCGGGGTGGTGGTCGGCGGACCAGGTGAGGGCGCCGGGGCCGCTGGACGCCAGCCGGCCGACGGTCAGGTGGTTGCCGTTGCCGCTGAGGTCGCGTACGACCGCCCCGTCCGCGACGGGCCTGCCCGCCGTGCCGCCCGCGGAGGTCCCGGCGGCGTCGAAGCGCCAGTACGCGACCGTGCCGCGCGGCATCACGGCGGAGGCAGGACGCGGCTTCGGCGGTACGACCGGGGCGAAGCCGCGGAAGCGCGCGTCGAAGTCGATGTCCAGCACGAACCGGTCGGCGGGGCCGGTCAGTTCGACGGTCTCGGCCTCCAGCGCGGACCGCTTTGCGGGGTCGCGGGAGAGGAGCCAGGGCGAGAAGGTCTCGACGTCGATCACACCGCGGGCCAGGTCGAACCCGTAGGTGCGGATCATGCCGGCGCCGCCGTAGTAGCGGTCCTGGTAGTTGGTGATGTGCACGTGGACGTCGTTGCCGGCGTCGTTGCGCAGGACCGTGCGGCCCGGCGGCCAGTAGTGGCCGCCCAGCGCGAGGAAGATCTGGTCGTTGCCGCGGATCAGGCCTTCCCACAGGCGCTTGCCGTTGTCCGAGAGCTGGGCCGCGCCGTCGTCGTCCGCCCAGGCGATGTCGTGCGTGGTGAGGACGGCGGGCAGCGTGGGGTGGGCGTCGAGGACGCCCCGGGCCCAGGCCAGGCCCTTGTCCGAGGTCCGCCAGTCCAGGGCGAGGACCAGCCAGGACCGGTCCGCGGCCGTCAGGACGTGGTACGTGTTGTAGCCGTCGGGCGAGGCGCCGCGGTAGGTCGGCATGGCCTTGTAGCGGGCGGGCCCGAAGGCGGCCAGATAGGCGGAGTCGCCGCGCTGGTCGTCCCCGGAGGCGATGTCGTGGTTGCCCGCCAGGACGCTGTAGGGGACCTTGCCGTGCAGGGTGCGGAAGGTGTCGGCGGCGCGCTCGATCTCGTCCTCGGTGCCGTGCTCGGTGACGTCGCCGAGGTGCGTCATGAAGGCGATGTTCGCCTCCCCGCGTTCGGCCACCAGGTGGCGGAAGGCCTCCCGCAGCGGCGCGGGGTCGGTGCTGTCCGCGTCGAAGAGGTACTGGGTGTCGGGGAGGACGGCCAGCACGAAGCGGGGGCTCGCGGGGTCGAACCGGCGGCCGTTCGCCCCGGCGGAGGAGGCGGCGGCGGAGGATACTTCGGCCGATGCGGCGGAGGCTTCGGTGGAGGCGGCCCGGGCCGGTGCGCCGAGGCCGGCGACCGCCGCACCGGCCGCGGGCAGGACGGCCGCGGCGCGCAGCAGCGAGCGTCTGTGCAGGGGGTTCTGTCGTTCTGCCGCAGTCATGAACACTCCGTGGGGCGGGACCGGACGGGACGGGACCGGGGGAAACCGGTCGGCAGCCCGTACGCTCCTCACCCGTCACAGCCGTGCGGTGGCGGGGAGTTGAACGGCTGTGGCCCGTCGTCGGGCCGTTTGGCGGAGTGCGGCACAGGGTGGTGTGGCCGAGGGCAAAGAAAAAAGCGCAAAGAAAAAAGCAAGGAGACCTCTCCTTGCCGTGCTCAATTTATAGCGCACCGGGGGGCTTGCGGCAAGGCCCGGGGGGTGGCGCAGAATCCTCGGCCGAGGCCACAACCTGCGGAAACGAGGGCATGACGCGTGTGTGTTGAGGACGTGGACGGAACTGCCGCGACGAACGGGCCGACCGCATCGGCCGGATCGACTGCATCGGCCGCACCGGCTGGACCGACCGGATCGAACGGGCCGTACGTGCTGGACCTCCAGGAGGCCGACGGGACGCGGGGGCCGGTCGTCGGTGGCAAGGGCGCGCACCTGGGCGAGCTGTCACGGATCGAGGGCGTCCGGGTGCCGGCGGGCTTCTGCGTGACCACGGACGCCTTCCGGCGGGTCGTGGCGGACGATCCGTCGGTCGGTGCTCTCCTCGACCGGCTGTCGGAGCTGGCCCCGGACGACCGGGAGGGGATCCGCGCGCTGAGCGCACAGGTCCGCCGGACGGTCGAAGGGCTCGCCGTACCGGACGACATCGCGGCGGCGATCACCCGCGCGCTCGCCCGGCACGGCGAGCGGGCCGCCTACGCCGTCCGCTCCAGCGCGACGGCGGAGGATCTGCCGACGGCGTCCTTCGCGGGCCAGCAGGACACGTACCTGAACGTCCTCGGGCCGGCCGAGGTCCTGCGGCACGTCAGCCGGTGCTGGGCCTCGCTGTTCACCGAGCGGGCCGTGACGTACCGGCGGCGCCACGGCATAGACGACCGCGCGGTCCACATGGCCGTGGTCGTGCAGCGGATGGTCCTCCCGCACGCGTCCGGCATCCTGTTCACGGCCGACCCCGTCACGGGCAACCGGAAGGTCGCCACCGTGGACGCCGGTTTCGGCCTCGGCGAGGCCCTGGTCTCCGGCCTGGTCGACCCGGACGTCTACCGGGTGCGGGACGGCGAGGTCGTCGCCAGGACGGTCGCCGTCAAGCGGCGTGCCGTGCAGGCCCTGCCCTCTGGTGGCACGCGGGAGGTGGCGGTCGACGCGGACCGGCAGGAGCAGCCGGCGCTGACGGACGCGCAGGTGGTGCGGCTCGTGCGGCTGGGGCGGCGGATCGAGGCGCACTTCGGCTCCCCGCAGGACATCGAGTGGTGCCTGGTCGACGACGACTTCCGGATCGTGCAGAGCAGGCCGATCACGACGCTGTTCCCCGTCCCGGAGAGCGGGTCCGCGGCCGGATCCGGAGCCGGGTCCGCGGCCGGGTCCGGTGACTCGGGGAACCGCGTGTACGTGTCCGTCGGCCACCAGCAGATGATGACCGACGCCATGAAGCCCCTGGGTCTGTCCATGTGGCAGCTGACGGCCATGGTGCCGATGCACGCGGCCGGCGGGCGGCTGTTCGTCGACGTCACCCGGCGCCTGGCCTCGCCCGCGAGCCGTGCCGCCCTGCTGGACGTCGTGGGGAAGGGTGACCCGCTGGTCAGGGACGCCCTGGAGACCGTCCTGGACCGCGACGGCTTCGTCCCGTCGCTCCCGGACCCGGGGCCGGGGCCGGAGCCGGGTCCAGGTGCCGGGCAGCGGCCGACCGGTGGCGCGCCGGAGCCGATCGGGACGGATCCGGCCGTCGTCGCCGAACTGATGGAGCGCAGCCGGGCGTCGGTGGCCGCCCTGGAGCGCGACGTCCGCACGAAGAGCGGACCGGAACTGTTCGACTTCCTGCTGGAGGCGTTCGAGGAGCACAAGCGGTTCGTCGGTGATCCGCAGAGCATGCGGGCGCTCATGGCGGGGATGGACGCCACCTGGTGGCTCAACGACCAGCTGCTGGAGTGGCTGGGCGAGAAGAACGCCGCCGACACGCTGACGCTGTCCGCCCCCGACAACGTCACCTCGGAGATGGGCCTGGCGCTGCTCGACGTCGCGGACGTGATCCGCCCGCACCCGGAGCTGGTGGCCTTCCTGCGGGACCTCCGGGACGTCCCGGACATCGGGGAGCAGGACTTCCTGGACGGGCTGGCGAAGCTGCCGGGCGGACGCGAGGCGCGCGCGGCCGTCGAGGGCTACCTCGACCTGTACGGCATGCGCTGCGTCGGCGAGATCGACATCACGAGGCCGCGGTGGCGCGAGCGGCCCGGCACCCTCGTGCCCGTACTCCTCGACAACGTCAGGAACTTCCGTCCGGGGGCCGCCGCACGGCGCTTCGAGGAGGGCCGGCGCAGGGCGCGGGAGAAGGAGGAGGACGTGCTGACGCGCCTGCGCGCCCTGCCGGACGGGGAGCGGAAGGCCGAAGAGACCAAGCGGATGATCGACCGCGTGCGGACCTTCATCGGATATCGGGAGTACCCGAAGTACGGCATCATCTGCCGCTACTCCGTCTACAAGCAGGCGCTGCTGCGGGAGGCCGGGCGCCTGGTGGAGGCCGGGGTGCTCGCCGAGGAGGAGGACGTCTTCCACCTCACCTTCCAGGAGTTCCACGAGGCGGTGCGGTCGCGGCGGGTGGACGCCGGGCTCGTCGAGCGGCGCAAGGAGACGTTCCGCACGTACCAGGCGCTCACCCCGCCCAGGGTCCTCACCTCGGACGGCGAGGCGGTCAACGGGGCGTACCGGCGCGACGACGTGCCTGCGGACGCGCTGGTCGGTCTCCCGGTCTCGGCCGGGACCGTCGAGGGCAGGGCGCGCGTCGTCCTCGACCTGGCGGACGCCGATCTGGAGGCGGGCGACATCCTGGTCACGGCCTTCACGGACCCGAGCTGGTCACCGCTGTTCGTCGCCGTCGCGGGGCTGGTGACCGAGGTGGGCGGCCTGATGACGCACGGCGCGGTGATCGCCCGCGAGTACGGCCTGCCGGCCGTGGTGGGCGTGGAAGGAGCCACGCGCCGGATCCGGGACGGCCAGCGGATCCGTGTGCACGGGGCGGACGGGTACGTCGAGCTCCTGCCCTGACGGCCGGCGGGCCACCAGGTCGACGGGTCCCGAGGTTCAGGCGAAGCCTGAACCTCGGGACCCGTCGACGGGGTTCAGGCTTCGCCGACGGCCGACGCGTCCTCGGCGCTCTTGTCGTCCCCCGCGGTCCTGTCGTCCCCGGCGGTCCTGTCGCCGCCGGCCACTTCGGTCTCCGCCATGGCGAGGAAGTGCCGGATCGTCCCGACCGCCATGTCCAGGCCCTCGGACGCGGCCTGTTCGTCGCCGAACACCTGAACCGCCTCGGCGACGGCCACGGCCAGTTCGGTCTCCGCCTTGCGGACCTTGATCTCGGCCTTGTCCACGGTGTCGACCACCGCCAGCTGGCGACGCTGCTTCTCCTGGAGCCGCTGCTTGCGGGAAACCGTCTTGTCGGCGCTCTGCACAGTCACGGGCAAGATCATAAACGAGTCGGGGGCGGGTCCGCGGCGGATCCACCCCGGGGGCGATACGAAAAAGAGCCCGCGCGGACTCTCGCCCGCGAAAGCTCTCCGCATCGTCGGGACGACAGGATGCAGAACGTGCGCCCCAGGGCGTGCCGTTCAGGGGCGCGGACACCGTGTGGCCCCCAACTGGCCCCCAAGGCGATGACACAGGCCAGAAGAACCATCCTCTCGAAAGGACCCCGATCCCAGGCTGGCAGTTCGAGAGGACCCTTATGGACGGTTTCGCTCGATCATACGTTTGAGGATCTTGATGCCCTGCCGCCACCGCGAGGAATCGCTGGTGTACCAGTCTTCTCCGTCGACCGGCTGCCAGTCCGCCAGTTCCTTCAACTGCGAGAGCACCGTGTCGACGCCATAGCGGCTGCCGCCTCGGTCGAGTTGCTTTGTGATGCCGTGCAGTCGGTGGGCAGCACGGCAGAACGAGACCTGGGTATCGGTCGGCCTGCGTACGGCATAGCCGCCGCACTTGCCGCACCAGTCGAAGTCGCCTCTCGCAAGGAGGTCAGCGATGGCCAGAAGATCGTCATTGGCTGCGACACCGCGCTCTCGGGCAAGCAGGCACAGGGGCGAGTAACCCTTCCCTTCGATCTCCGGGTCCGCGTTCGTGATGTAGATCTGGGCTACGAGCAAAGGACCCAGCGGAAGATCACTGCTCCTCTGCCACCGGTCAGCGCCAACTCCTCTACTAAGCAGCGAAATGAGGCTGAAAGATGCCCGTGAACAGCCGGTGCGCCAGTATCACCCGATTGGTTATGATCGCCGCATCTGGATCACGTCATCAGCCTGACACGACGTCTCACCCGCTATCACGCACCAACTCGTAAGGGTTCTCCCGTAAATGATCCCTGCCCGGTGTGAACGTGGTCGACGAACAGTCCGACCTCTCGCCTATCCGGCGAGGTTGAGGTTGTGCATGCGGGTGATGCCGAGCATGGCGTGGTGGACGCCGTCGTCTTTGAGGCGGCAGTCGCGGAGGATCTTCCAGGTCTTCATGCGGGCAAAAGCATGACCGACTCGGGCGCGGACCTGCTTGTGGGACTTGTTGTGAGCCTGTTTCCAACCGGTCAGCTCTTCGCCTCCGCGGTGGCGCTGGGGCATCACGAGCCCAGTGCACGGATAGCCACCGTCGGCAATGGTCATCGTCTTGCCGACGGCGGCCTTCGCGTCGGACTCCTCCCACGCCTTGCAGCCGTTGCGGTTGCCGGGCAAAGGCCGGCCGACCACAACGACGAGGCGAGTGTCGGCGTCAATGACGACCTGACGGTTCGCGGAATACCGGTAGTTCTTCGACTGCTCCGCGATCAGCCCGAGGTGATCAATGATCCGGCCCGCCGCCGACTTGGAAACCCCGAACAGCGGAGCAAGCCGCCGCATAGTCAGATTCGTTCGCCGGTACGCCGCGACCAGCAGAGCCCGGTCCTCCTCCAACGGCACACCCCACGGCCGGCCCCTGCGGACCGCATCCGCGCCCTGACGCCGCAGCACCGTCACCAACTTCCCGAACAGACGGGAGCTCAGCCCGGTGAACAGGGCTGTCCAGAACGACTGCGATGCCGTGATCACACCAGCCACAACAAGATCGTTTCATGCCCCGACAGAACATCGAGAATGCTCCTATGACTGAAGAACTGGTGAAGTTCATCGAGGCGCGGCTGGACGAGGAAGCCGACTTGGCGCGGCGCTGCGACGGTGACGACGCATGCGGGACGTGGACTGCCCACGGGCACACGGTCGACTTCTGCCAGGCCGACCTCCCTGGCTTCCACCCCACGATCGCAATACACGTGGCTCTGCACGACCCGGCCCGCGTCCTGCGCGAGATCAACGCCAAGCGGCGCATCCTGGCCCGTCACGCCCGCGACCCCTGGCCGTGCCACGACCTGCACGACCTTGCTTCGCCCTACGCCGACCATCCTGACTTCCCAGCACGGGCCTGAGCGGCACAGCACACGAACAGAGGTCCCAGCAACGCAGCGCGCTCGACCGCCGCCCTCTGGAGATCATTTACGGGACAACCCTTGGGGACCGTATTGCGTTCCGATCAGTGGGTGGCTCGGGTGAGGTCCTTGAGTCAGATCATCGAGGCGCGTAGGTGGAGGCCTGCGAGGTAGCTGTCGTACCGGGTGGCGATGCCGCGCCAGGCCTTCATCTTGTTGATCAGCCGCTCGACGGTGTTCCTCTCCTTGGCACGTCAGAGGGCCATGCCTCCCGTTGCGTCGATGACCTGGCCGGTCACCCAGCGTGCGTCGTCGGAGGCGAGGAAGGCCACGATGTCGGCCATGTCTTCCGGCCGCCCGATCCGGCCGAGGGCGGCAAGAGACGCCGCTTGCGCCTCGGCATGCGGATCGCCCAGCAGGGTGGCCGCGCTGGCATCGGTGAGGACGGTTCCGGGAGCCACCGAGTTGACCGTGATGCCCCGGGGGCCCAGCTCCTTGGCGAGGGCGAGACCGAAGTTGTCCAGGGCTCCCTTGGTGGCGCCGTAGGCGATCATTCCCGGCGTGGCCAGGCGGGCCACGGAGCTGGAGATGTTGATGATCCGGCCCCCGTCGCGCAGGCGTGGCAGTCCCTGCTGCGTGACGAAAAACGGTGCACGCACGTTCACGGCGAAGACCTTGTCGAAGGCGTCCTCGGTCAACGACTCCAGGGATGCGAAATCCCCGATGCCGGCGTTGTTGACGATGATGTCGAGCTTCCCGTCGGGCACGTGCTCCGTGCCCGCGGCGTCGAAGGCGGCCCAGAGGCGGGCCGCGTCGCCGCGTTCGCCCAGCCCCGCCTGGAGTGCGAAGGCCCGTCCTCCGTTCTTGCGGATGTTTTCGACGGTCTCGCTCGCCGCCGTCTCGTCGCGGGCGTAGGTGACGCCGACGGCGGCGCCGTCCTGGGCGAGCCTCTCCGCGATCGCCCGGCCGATGCCCCGGCTGCCGCCGGTGACCAGTGCGACCTTGTTCTCAAGTGCTCTTGCAGACACGGCAGAAGACCGCCTCCCGTTCATCGAATCGTCTCTTGAGGGCTATGGGGCGCCTGGACCAGCGGCTTGTGTTCGGGCCACCACCGCTGGACGGCTTCGACAGCCGTCGTCGGGCTGACGTTGAAGCAGAGCTTCGCGCCGGGTGCCAGCTCGTGGGTGGTGTTGACCAGCACCTCCAACAGCGGGGTCAGTTCCGGGTCCAGCCGGACGCCGGCGCCGATCAGCACGATGCCGTAGTCCTTGGCGGTCAACGCGGCGCGGAAGACCGCCTCGGCCGTGCGGCCGTAGTCGAGCAGGCAGACATCGACACTGAGGCCGAGCTCCTCTAGCCGAGCCCGGCCCGCGGCCATTCCGGCCCGGACCGCCTCGGCGTCGATTTCAGGGAACGCCGCCCGTGACGAGGGCGCGTCGTCCACCAGCGCTGGATCCAGTCCGACGTTGAGCATGGACGGGGACATGTCGGTGTACCTCCGGTGACCTGGGGTTTCTCGGACCCACGGTAGGCGCCTGGAGGTCGGGCGGCCCTCCCACATTTCTGGGATAGCGTGGCAAGGGTGAGCTCCCCGATGGTCCGGCGCGAGACCGTGCGCGACATCGAGGCGATATGTCGTCTCGACCTCGACTCCCGAATACTGCGCCGCCGGATCGCCGACCGGCTGACACGCCTCATCCCGGCCGACGCCTACTGCTTCAGCACGATCGACCCGATGACGCTGCTGACCGCCGACCAAGTCAGCGCCGGGCTCGTACCGGAGGCGGCCGCAGCCGCCGCACACAACGAGTACCTGGTGGACGACGTCCTGAAGTTCGCGGCGCTGGCCCGCTCCGAGGTGTCCGCGGGCACGCTCGGTGCGGCCACCGGCGGTGATCCGGAATCCAGCCACCGCTACCGGACCGTGCTGCCGATGATCGACGCACGGCACGAGCTGCGGGCGGGCTTCGTGGTGGACGGCCGCTGCTGGGGCGTCGTCGCCCTCTTCCGCGGCGGCCGGCGGCCCGACTTCACCCCGGCCGACGTCGGCGTCCTGCGGCGGCTGTCCGCCCCGGTTGGTGCGGCCTTGCGCCGGGCCGCCCACCGGGCACCCGACGACACCGCTGCGGGCCCGTCCGAGGCCGGAGTGCTCCTGCTCGACCAGGACTTGCGGCTGCTTTCGGAGAACCCGGCCGCCAAACTCTGGCGGGACGAGCTGGGCCCGTCGCAGGCGGAACTGCCGTCCGCGATCCTGGAGGTGGCCGCACGGGGAAGAGGCGCTGAGCTGCCGGCGTACGGACGCATCCGCGGCCGCTCGGGCCGGTGGCTCTCCGTCCAGGCCTCGCCGCTGAGTGGTGGCCCGCACCCGGCGGCCATCGCCGTGACGGTACATCCGGCGCCGGCCGCCGACGTGGCCGAGATACTGCTGCTCGCGTACGGGCTCACACCGCGCGAGCGGGACGTGCTGGCGCGAGTCGTCGCCGGTCTGCCGTCGCGGACCATCGCCGTGGAACTGCACATCACCGCGGCGACCGTGCAGGACCATCTGAAGAGTGTGTTCGCGAAGACCGGTGTCCGCAGCCGCAGCGAACTGGTGGCGACGGTCCTGGGCCTGTGACCGGACGAATGATGACTGAGCTTTTCGTCAGGGACCGTATCCAGTTGTGATCACTCTACGGGATTCGACCTCGCGGCACGGCGTGAGCCGGTGGGCTTGGTGTCATGTCGCAGGTGCAACTGAGCGACGCTGAAAGGGAGTTCGTCGAGTCCTGTCTGCCGATCGGCCGGTTCGGTCCGCATCCCGAGCGGTTGCGGCAGCAGTTCAAGGGGGTGATCTGGCCGTTCAGAACCGGCGGGCAGTGGCGGGAGATGCCGGCTGAGTTCGGTGCCTGGCCCACCGTGCACAACCGCTTTGGGCAGTGGCGCGACGCGGGCGTCTTCCAGGCCCTGCTGGAGGGCTCTGGGAAGAGGGGACAGCCGGGGAACTCCGCACAAGCCGAAAAACCCTGCACACCATGCTGGCCGGGGACATCGTGGTGGACTGCGACACTCTCACAGGGGGCCGGGGATCAGACGATCGTGATCATGACCGCCGCACCGGGATCCGAGGATGAACAAAAGCCAGACCTGCTGCGGGTCGTCGGGCTGCAGCAACTGCAGAGCCCGCCGACGCCGAGATGACCCCAAGCCACCCGGCCTGTCCAGGGCCTGTTGCGGAAGTGCACTGCTGGGCAGTTGAGTCCTGCGGGTCGGTACAGTCGCGTGCATGTTGAATCCAGTGCTGCGGGTAGTTGAAGCGGGCGGTCGTATCGTGGACGATCCGACCGAGGAGGCTCTGCACGACCTGCTGTCTGAGATGAACCTGTCGCACCGGTTCGCGATCCTGGAAAGACTCGATCTGGAGCCTGTGGATCAGCACTACATTCAGGTGTACCTGAACGACGACCTCAGCTACCAGGTCGAGTACCGCGAAGGCAGTGCAGACAAGCACTACCAGGCCCACGTCCCAAGGCTCCATGAAGTGTTCGGCCCGGAAGAGTCGACCGCCAAGGTGATGATGGACTGGGCTCACGACCGGCAGGGATGGCGGGAGGCATTGCCATGGACCCCGATGCCTTGCCGGTGAAGGACTACAGCCACTCGTTGATCGCCGCGACCAGGACTGTCGCCTCGTAGCGGACGGCGAGCTTGTCGTACCGCGTGGCGACAGCGCGGTTCCTCTTGAGACGGTTGATCTCACACTTGACCGCATGCCGCTCGCGGTAGTCGGCCGGGTCGAAGCGCGGCGGCCGGCCGCCGCGGGAACCGGGTCTTCGGCGGTTGCGCGCCTGGTCGGCCTTGTCAGGGATGGTGCAGCGAATCCCGCGGCGGCGTAAGTAGGCGCGGTTCCTTCGTGAGGCGTACGCCTTGTCCGCGCGGACCCGGCCGGGGCGGACGCGTGGCCGGCCCGGCCCGGTGCGGGGCACACGCACGTTCTCCAGTACGGGTTCGAACTGCGGCGAGTCGCCGCGCTGCCCGGCCGTGATGACGATCGGCGGGGGTTTGTGGCCCTGCTCGACGGCCAGGTGCAACTTGGTGGTGAACCCGCCGCGTGACCGCTCCAGCCCATGATCATGGGGCTTGGTGAAGATGCCGCCCGGTGGTTCCTCCTGCAGGTCGCGCTGCTTGCGGGCCCCGGCCGCATGCTGATGGGCACGGCAGACCGTGGAGTCGACGCTCAGGTCCCATGTGATCGCACCTTCCGCGTCGGCCAGGGACTGCAGCCGGGTGAGTATCCGGTGCCAGGTGCCGTTGCGCTGCCATCGGCGGAACAGGTCGTAGGCCCGGCCCCACGGCCCGTACTCGACGGCCACGTCCCTCCACGGCACACCGGTCCGGACTCTAAATCGTGTGCCGTCGATCAAACGCCGCCGGGACCAGACAGGTGGCCGACCTGCCTTCGTGCACTTCGGCAGCAGCGGTTCCAGCACCTCCCACTGTTCGTCCGTGAGATCTCCCCGACCCATGAACCGTGATCATCCACAGCCCAAGATCCACTTTCGACACACGGCCTAGTGCTTTGACCGCGTAGGTTCGCAAGGGCGCGGCCATGCCGTGGGCATCGACGAATCCCGACATCGACCCCACCGCACCCGCTTCGCCTGCATGCACGATACGGCCGGTGGGGCGGGGTTATGTGTCAGGCCGGTCGTTCGCGGCGGTAGCGGCGCCTCGCGCGGGAACGCAGGTACTGGTCGACGACCAGGGCGGTGGCCGGGGGAAGTGGTCGTCCCGAACGGCCGCGGCTGATGTCACGCAGTCGTGCGGTGACGCTCGCCTGTATGGCCGCGGCGCGCAGGGACCTGGAGCGGAGCGCCGAGCGAATCGCTGTTACCTCGCCGTCCTCCCCCGCGAGCCAGCTGAGCGGGGCGTCCGGGCGCTGCGCGAGCGCGGTGGCGACGCCGACGAGCGAGAACCCGCGCGCCATCACCTCTTCCGCGACGCGTGCCCGGCGGATGCCGCCGGTGAGCATGAGCGGGACCGGGGCGGACGCGACGAGTTCACCGGCGAGTTCGAGGAAGTAGGCCTCGCGCTCCAAGGTGCGGTTGTCCGCCGGCGAACCGGCTGTGGCGAGTGACTCGATGCTCCCTCCCGATAGTTCGACGAAGTCGACGCCGTCGCTGAGCCACCCGGTGACATGGTGTGCGTCTTCGAGGTCGAAGCCGCCCCGCTGGAAGTCCGCGGAGTTGAGCTTGACGGCGATACCGAAACCCGGTGACACGCGCGCGCGGACAGCGGCGACGACATCGAGCAGCATCCTGGCGCGGTTGCGGAGGGAGCCGCCCCACCGGTCGGTCCGCTTGTTGACCAGGGGCGAGAGGAACTGGGCGAGCAGATACCCGTGCGCGGCGTGGATCTGGACACCGGCGAACCCGGCCCGCTCCGCGAGCGTCGCCGTGACCGCGAACCGTTCCACGGTGTCGTGGATCTCCTTTGCCGTCATCGGCGTCGGCACCGGAAAGAGCTTCGAGAGCGAGCCGACGTTCACGGGAACCGCGGAGGGCGCCAGCGCGCGTGAGCCGGTGTCTCGCTGGACGACTCGCCCGGGGTGGTTGATCTGCATCCAGAACGAGCTCGCCTTTGCTGCCGCCGCCCAGGCCCGGAAGGGTTCGAGGTCGCTGGTGGCGTCCAGGATCACGTCGGCCGGCTGCGCGACGGCCGAACGGTCGACCAMGACGTGTCCCGTCAGCATCGTTCCCGCACCGCCTCTGTCCCAGGTGCGGTACAGGGTCACGAGCCGGTCGTCGGGATGGCCGCCGCTGCCCGCGAGCTGCTCCTCCATCGCCGCTTTCACCAGGCGGTTGGGAAGAGTGATACCGCAGGGCAGTCGCAGGGGGGGGAAGCGAAGGGCGGGGCCGTGGCCCGCTGTTCGGAACGGGACCCTGATGTCATCGCCGGAGCACCAGCTTCCCGGTGGTCCGTCCCGCGCGGCTCTCCTCGATCGCCGCCCGTACGCCTTCCAGCGTCAGCGGGAAGGAACCGGACAGGTGTACGCGGACCTGCCCGGCCTCGACCCTTTCGTTCACCCGCCGCAGAAGGGCACCGGAGGCCTTGAGGAAGACGGGATGGTACTTCCTACCCCGCGCACCCGCGCCTCGTAGCCTGCGAGCGGTGATCGTCGACAGGAGCCGGGCGGCGGAGGCGGGGGTGACCACACCGTCCTCGTCCCGCGCGATGGTCACGAACCGCCCTCCCGGACGCAGTATCTGCCGTGCCCCGGTCCACTGCTCGCGGCCACCGACGCAGTCGATCACCACGTCGAACGAGTCCGCGCCGAAGCTCGACAGCAGATCGGTCCGGTGCCGGTCGATGACCACGTCCGCCCCCATCTGGTGGACGAACTCCCGGTTCCGTGCGCCGGCGACGCCGGCCACGAAGGCTCCGGCCGCGTGTGCCATCTGGACCGCGAAGTGACCGACGCCTCCGGACGCCCCGATCACCGCGACACGGGTTCCGGGCCCGACCCGGCCACGGTCCAGACAGGTCAGTGCGGTCTGTGCGGCCAGCGGGATCGCGGCGGCTTCGGTGAAGGCCAGCCCAGCTGGTACGGGGGCGAGCAGATCCTCGCGCACATTGACGTATTCCGAGGCACCGCCTGCGTCGATCTCGTTGTCGGCGTGCACCCGGTCGCCCACCCGGAACGAGGTGACCTCGTCGCCGACCGCGGTGACGACGCCGGCGAGGTCGAACAGGGGCGTGAACGGGAAGCGCCGGCGGGTGATGAGGCGTCGGTTCCCCTCGATCATCTGCCAGTCGATGGGATTGACCGCCGCCGCCCGGATCTGCACCTGCACCTGCTGGGCTCCAGGAGCGTGGACGGGGAACGCCCCGGACAGGGCGAGCACATCACGGGCCGCGCCGTAGCGGCTGTGCACGATCGCCCGCTGTGTACGCGGGACTGCTTGGGGAGTCATCGGGCCGCTCCGACTGCCGAGTGAACTATTGGACTTACAGAGAAGTACTGTACTGGTAGTTCAGTAGTGGGTCGTCGGATCGGGTGGGGTTAGTCTTGAGGAATGGCGAAGTCGTCGAGTGATCCCGTCGATCCGCGCGTGGCACGGACACGACGCGACGTGATCGCGGCGAGCGCCGCGTCACTGCTGGAAGAAGGCTGGGGGGCGACGACACACGCCGAGGTCGCCCGGAGGGCGGGTTACTCGAAGGCGACCGTGTACGCGCACTGGCCCACCACTGTCGATCTCATGCGAGACGCGATCGCCCGGATTTGCGAGGACGCGACCCTTCCACCGGCGGGCGGCAACCTCCATGAGGACCTGCACGTCGCCCTGAGCGCGCTTGCGCAGACCCTGTCGGAAGGCCGGTACGACCGGCTGATGGCAGGCGTCATCGAGCGTGCCGCCCAGGACCAGGGGGCGCGTGACCTCCGCGACCGTCTGTACGAGACCGCCACGACCGGGATCCGCGGCGTCCTCACCGCCGGCCTCCGGCCCGACGACGTCGAGCCCTGCCTCGCCATGCTCGTCGGCGCGGTCCTCGTCCGGGCGACCTACGAGGGTGAAGCGGTGACCTCCGAATTCATCACGGACATCATCGACCGCACCCTCGCCCGCGTGGAGCTGACGGCCGGTCACTGAACCTGCCATCGGTTCTCAAGCGGTGGCAATGACCAGGACGGCGAGTCCCAGGGCCGTGCCGAAGGCGCCGCGGATAATGCTGGCCAGGGCCTGGCCGACGTTGGTGGCCTCGCCCCGGCGGGCCCTCGCGCAGCCGGCCACACCGAAGACGACGCCGAGGACACCGACCACGATGGCGAGCGGCCACAGGCAGAAGCCGACGGCCATAATCATGCCGAGGACGAGACCGGCCGTGCCCGTGCCGTTCCTCGACGGCACCGGGCCGATGGAACAATCCCTTCAGCCACGGGCTCAGAGGGTGACGCCGTATGGAACGGGTTGGGGCTGCGCGAGACCTCGTGCTCGGTTACGTCCGTGCTCTGAACGCAAGTGATACCGAAGACCCGTGCGCAACCCAGGACCACGCGCCAGTGGTGTCCGACTCCCAAGGCGCACACCGCAGTGCTGCTTGACGCGTTAACCGCGTGAGGTGTCTCCCGTGGGGAGCCGGGAGGCACGGCAGGCCCCGGCCCTGGCGGGCGCCCTCACCCCCTTGACCCAGAAGTGGCTGCGGCGCCGCTTCCGGCCGCGCTCAGCGGCGGACCAGCACCACGTGGGTGACAGCCTGGGAACCGACCAGCTCGGACACCCGGTAGCCGTCGATCCCCTCGCCCAGGTCGTCGAGCAGCCGCTCCCCACGCCCGACGAGCATCGGCGCGATCACCAGGTGGAGTTCGTCGATCAGCCCGGCGCGCAGGTACTGCCGGATGACCGCCGGGCCGCCGCCGATCCGGACGTCCTTGCCGCCCGCGGCGTCGAACGCACGCCGCAGCACCGCCTGCGGCGGCTCGTCCGTGAAGTGGAAGGTGGTCTTGCCGGCCATCTCCAGCGTCCGGCGCGGGTAGTGGGTGTGCACGAACACGTCGTGGTGGTAGGGCGGGTTGTCGCCCCACCAGCCCTTCCAGGACTCGTCCTGCCACGGCCCGCGCTGCGGCCCGAACATGTTCCGCCCCATGACGGTGGCGCCGATGTTCTGATCACCGCGGGTGAAGTACTCGACGTCGACGCTTGTCTTCCCCGCGGCGGCGTCCCGCGTCGCGGAGACGAACCAGCTGTGCAGTTCCTCGCCCCAGCCGACGCCGTCGCCGAACGGGGCGTCCAGTCGCTGGTTCACCCCGGCCGCGAAGCCGTCGAGGGAGATCGTGACGTTGTGCACCCGGACCTTGGGCATGGCCTTCACCTCTCACACGGATGATGTCCTCTCACCCGTGCGTCGTACGGGGTAGGCCGGGATCGACACCCCGCACGCATTTTCTTCAGGGGCGTGGGGCCGTGCCGATCCGCGGGTTCACCCCAGACTTCTACAGCACGCGGCCATCGCGGTGCCGAAACCTCCACAAGCGCCGAAAGGCAGCGGCCCGTATGCCACGGTGGCCACGTGACACAGCCGCTCCTGCAGCCTCGCGTCGACGTCCTCCACGCCCGCGAGCTCCGCCTGGTCGAAGAGCCCCTGCCGCCCCTCTCGCCGGAACACGAGCAGGTACTCGACCGCATCTGGGAAGAGAAAGCCCAGGCCAATCCAGGATTGTTCGACGGACCGGTCATCGCGTGCGCCGGCGTCGACCACTGCGGGCCCGACACGCTCATTCTGCGCTGGACCCGGGTGACCTACCGGCACTACGCCCTGCGCTGGGTGCCGGGCGCCCGCCCGCTGCCGTCCTTGTTCGTCGACGTCCTGCAGCCCACCGCCGACGGGGCCCTGCTGGCCGTACGCATGGCGCCGCTGACCGCTGCGCCCGGCCGCTGACAGCTGCCGGGCGGATCCGTCGAACACCCCAAGGGCACTGATGCGCTCGACACCGATGTGCTGCGCCACAACGCCGCCCGCGAGCTCGCCGAGGAAACCGGTATCGACACACCCCCGCAGGACCTGGCGCTGTGGACCGTCACCCGCGGCACGACCGGCAACATCGGCGTGCACTTCACGGCCCCACCCCGCCCCGCAGCGTTCATCCGTGAGCGCTTCGCGGCGCTGCTCGCCTCGGCCGCCGTCACAGCCCAGGAGCCCGAACTGGACAAGATCGCACTCCTTGAGCGCCCGGCCGACCTGGAGAGCCTCCCCGGCCCGCACACCGACTACCTCACACCGATCATCGACCGGTACCTGCAAGCCACATCGTGAGGGAGCCGGCCCTCAAGGCAGCGGGCCCGCAGGAGGACTGCGCAGTCCACAACACAGCTAGCGGGGGAAGGGAGGCTGGCGATCGCCGTCCGTCCCCGGAGCCGCCCCGTTCCGTCGTCGGCCGGCTCACAGCAGCGCCCCTGATGAGCTGCCCGCCACCGTCCCGGCCCTGACCCGGCCGACCCTCAGACGCGAATCCCGCACTGGGACGTCCCATTTGCGCCAGATAGCAGATCAAGGTCGCGTTCCGCAATGATCTTCTATCTGTGGTGACCACTCCCGCTGAAACGACCGGATGCCCGACCCACCTCATAGCATCCGCTCGTGGACCTCGACCTTCTTCTGTCCCGCGCAATATCCCTACCGCCTGGACGCATGATCACCTCGGATGAAGGTGTCGGCGACCTGCAACCTCTATGGCTGAGCGACAGCCCCGCTTCTGCGGACCTGTGGGCGCAGCTGCGCGGCGAACATGCCGCCTCCGGGCTGTGGCCGCTGCTGCTCGACTCCCTGGACCCGCACGACGCAGACTTCCGGCCCTGGGACTGCGGCGAACTGTCTCCCGAGCGCATGTCTTCCCCCGACGAGCACGACGCCGAGGAAATCCTCGCCCGCTGGTGGCAGGACCACACGGCCACGGACGAAGACGACGACCAGCTCACCGCCGAGGAACGCCAAGCCGTCACCGCTCCCTTCGGCCAGACCTGGCCCGGTACCGCAGCCACCCGCAGCATCTCCGCGGACCCCGATGAAATGGCCGGGCAGTACGCGCGAGCCTTCCTGACCCAGAACCCGCAAGCACGCCTCGGCCTCGTCTCGGCACCCCGCGGAGCCGATGCCCTCACCGCCGTCGGGTGGGACGGACCTGCCAACTACGACAACGACACAGCCACCTTCTCGGCCGTCGTCCGCGGCTGGGAGGATCGCTTCGGTGCGCGCGTTGTCGGCGTCGGATGCAGCACCCTCCACCTCAGCGTTGCCGCACCGCCCAGCGCACTTGAGGAGGCTCTGGCCATTGCCGCTGAGCACTTCGCCTTCTGCCCCGACAACATCTGGCAAGGCGCGCACCGCGACCTGGTCGCGTATGCCGGGCACCTCATTGATCTGAATTGCTGGGAGTTCTGGTGGGACTGACCATGGACAACGAACGCTTCTGGCATCTGATCGAACAAGCCCGCCGCCTCGCCGCCGACCCGACCGATGCCGAGGAGGTCGCCGGCCACGCCACCACACTGCTCACTGACCATCCACCAACAGAGATCCTCCAAGCGGAGCAGGTCCTGTGGGACTTGATGACCGCTTCCTACCTCGCCCCGCTGTGGGCCGCGGCGTACCAAATCAACGGTGGCTGCTCTGACGACGGCTTCGACTACTTCCGAGGCTGGCTCATCGCACAGGGCCGCGCCATCTTCGAGCAGGTCATCAAAGACCCGGACGGCCTGGCCGACTTTCCTGCTGTCCAACTGGCTGCCGCGGAGGGCTGGGACCTCGACGGAGAAGCAGTCCTCTCCATCGTCTGGAACGCCTACCAGGCCGCCACGGGAAGCGAGCCACCGGCCGATAACTTCACCATTCGCTATCCCGAGCTCGACCCGGAGTGGGATTTCGACTTCGGCGACCACGAATGCATCGCCCGCTACCTGCCCCGTATCGCGGCTCTGTACCCCGCCTGAGTCCGGGCAACGATCTACAACGACGCAGAAGCCGAGCTGGCCAGACTCTCTCGTGAACACCCCTGGCAAGCTGTCCGTAGGCGGACAGCCAGTCGGCCATTGAGTCCCTGTGAGGCTCAACCTCGGGAGTGGACACCGAGTTTCATGCGACGAGTGACAGCGTATGTGGCGAGGTCAGTTGTTGTTCGAACTCGGCTGGTGTGAGATAGCCGAGAGCGGAGTGGCGGCGGCGTCGGTTGCAGTAGGCCAGCCAGCGGAACAGCTCCAGCCGCGTCTGCGCCTTGGAGGTGAGACGTCGCCCGTGGAGCAACTCCCTTTTCAGGCCCTGGAAGAACGACTCGGCCAGGGCATTGTCGTAGCTCGAACCGACGCGCCCCATGCTGCGGCGGATACCGTGCCGGCGGCAGACTTCGGCGAAGGCCCGGCTGAGGTACTGGGCGCCGCGGTCCGTGTGAAAGACGACTCCCTCGACCCGGCCGCCGCGGGCGGCGACCGCCATGTCGATCGCGTCGGTGACGAGCTGGGTGCGCATGTGATCGGCGATGGACCAGCCGATCCGCGGCGCGAACAGATGTCGATGACCGTCGCCAGGAACATCCACGTCGAGCCGACAGCGATATAGGTGATGTCGCCGCACCACCGGGTGTTCAACGCCGTGGCGGTGAAGTCACGCATGACCAGGTCCGGTGCGGGCGGCGCCGTCTTGTCCGTGATCGTGGTCCGCTTCTTCCGGCGCAGATGACGGCCGACGATGTGGTTGATGCGCATCAAGCGCGTGACGCACTTGCGGTTGATCCTCCTTCCACGGGCGCGGAGTTCGGCATGGATGCGCGGGGCGCCGTAGGCGCCGTGGTGTTCGGTATGAATGGCGCGGATCTCTGCGACCGCGACGGCCTGCTCGGCCTGGCGTGCGGCCCGGGCCTGCGCGGTGGCCAGGTGCCGGTAGTAGCCGGAGCGGGAGACGCCCAGGACCCGGCATATCCGCTTCACGCCGAAGACGGCACAATTTTTGGAGATGAAGTCCCAGCGGTGGGGGCTTACTTCACCTCCCGAGCGAAATACGCGGCTGCCCGGCGCAGGATCTCCCGCTCCAGCTGCCACTCCTTCTCCGCCTTCAGCAGCCGCTGGTTCTCGGCCCGCAGCCGGGCCAGCTCCTCGGCCGAACCAGGCACGGTGCCGCCCGACGGCGCGGATGCTGACCCGCTGGTGTCCTTGCGGACCCACGTGCGCAGCGTCTCCCCGGTGATCCCTAGATCCGCGGCCACCGCCGCATACGTGCGCTTCCCGCCGGTCGCGTGGTACAGCGCGACGGCGTCCTTCCGGAACTCCTCCGGGTAGGGAGACTTGCGTCCCACCTGGACATCCCTCCCTGGACCATCAAGATCCATTATCAGGGTGTCCACTCCAAAGGATCAGCCTCAAGCCGCGTCAGCACCCTCGCGGGTGGCCGCCCATAGCGGACCGCTCGGAGACCAAGATCATCCCGTGGCCCCTTTTTGGGGTTACCTCGGTGATCCCCCTTCAGGGGGTGAGGACGAGCTTGCCCGGTGCGTGCCCCGCGAGGCCGGCCCGATGGGCTTGCGCGGCCTCGGCGAGCGGGTAGGTGGCGGCCACGAGGACCCGCAGCTCCCCGGAGCCGGCGCGCTCGACGAGGGCGTGGCGGGCGATGGCGCGGACTTCGGTGCCGGCGTCCTGTCCCGGCCCGTAGCCGAGCAGCTTGATGCCGGCTTCCTCACGTCGTGGGGAGCCGGCGATGGAGGCGATCCGCTGCCGGTCGGCCACCAGCTCCAGCGAGACGTCGAGTGCCTCGTCGGTGCCGGCGAAGTCGACCGCGGCAGTAACGCCCCGTGGTGCGGCGCCGCGCACCCGGTCGGCGAGCCCGGGGCCGTATACGACGGGAGTGGCGCCGAGGTCGCGCAGCAGCGGATGATTGCGCTCCGCAGCGGTGGCGATCACCGTCGCCCCCCGAGCCACGGCGAGCTGCACCCCCATCAACCCGACCCCACCGGACCCGCCGTGGACGAGGACCGTATCTTCGGTGCCCACCCCTGCCGCTTCCAGCGCGTGGACCGCGGTGGTCCCGGCCAGCATCAGCGCCCCCGCCTCCGCCCAGCCGAGGCCGGCGGGCTTGCGGAAGACCGACGTGACGGGGGCGGTCACGTAGTCGGCGTAGGCGGCCGTCACTGGATGGACGATGACCTCGTCGCCCATGTCCACCCCGGTGACTTCCGCGCCGACCTCCGTGACGACGCCGGCGCACTCCAGACCGATCGAGGGCATCGCGTGGGTGATTCCGGCGGCGTCCTTGAGATTGTCGTCCACGCTGTGGAACGCGCCGCTGTACAGCTTCCAGTCGACGGGGTTCACCCCGGCGGCCCGGACCCGGACGACGACGCCGTCGGCGGCGGCTCGCGGGACAGGCACGCTGGTCACGGCGAGCACTTCAGGGGTGCCGTATGCGGTCGGGCGCACGATTCTGGGCATGGTTCTGCGACTCCGGTTCTGACTGACGGTCCGCGCCCGCAGGCAGGGCCGCGCGACCGATGGCTTGTCGAGAGACGTTTCCGCCCCCTAAGGACCAGCGTCCGTCACACCGGGCATGATTCCTAATGCATTCTTGTAAGGGAATAATTGCACTGAACGCACGAAGGGGGCGGTTGTGGCGGAGGACCTGGATCTCAATCTCCTGCGCGTCTTCGACGCGTTGATGGACACCGGCAGCGTCGCGGAGGCCGCGGTACGGCTGCACCTGTCCGCACCGGCAACCAGCAGGGCCCTGGGCCGGCTGCGACGCGCGATGAACGACCCCATCCTCGTCCGGGCCGGTCAGGGCCTCGTCCCCACGCCGTTCGCGCAGCGCTCCGCGTCCCGTGTCAAAGCCCTGCTCCATGCTGCCGCCGAACTGCGGGCCGACACCGCCGACGGCGACCCCCGCTCCTGGCAGCGCGCCTTTTCCATCCGCCTCAACGACGCCCTCGTGCCGATCCTCGTACCCCGGCTGCTCCGCCGGGTCACCGCGGACGCCCCCGGAGTACAACTCCGCTTCGTGGCCCAGAACTCCAAGGAGCCCGACCTCCTGCGCGACGGCACCATCGACCTTGACGTCGGTGTGATGGGTCCTCCACCCGTGGACATCCACACCGCAAAGCTGTTCACCGCCCGCTTCGTGGCCGTCGTCGCCGCTGACTCCGACCTGGGACGCTCCGCCCAGCTCACCATCGACGACCTGTGCACCCATCCCCACATCTCAGCCTCGCGACGCGGCCTCGCCGCGGGACCACTTGACGACGCACTTGAGCAGATCGGACGCTCGCGCCATGTCGCGGCAGTCGTCCCCTCCTACGCCGCCGGAGCCCTCGCGGCCCTCGAAGGCGACGCCATCTGCCTCATCCCCCACATCACCGCCGCACACCTGATCGAGCGAGGTGTCCCCCTGCGCTGCCACGAAGTCCCCCTCGCACTGCCCACCACCGACGTGGAACTCCGCTGGCACCGGCGGGTCGACGAAGATCCCGCATCGCAATGGCTGCGCGATCACCTCAAGCGCGTCGTCCAGGCATAGCGGTTCGGCGGGCCCTGGGACCGGACCGCCCTCGACGGGGAGCCGGCCGGCGAGAGCCCTGCGTGGCCGCTCGTCCTGCTCACCCGAGCAGGAACGCCGTGCTCCGTCGAGGACGCCGAGGCGGTGGCTGCGAGTGCGGCGAGAAGTTCGCACCAGGAGACGCTCCGAGACCGGACAGCGCTCACCGATGCCTCGCCCACCCCCAGGGTGAACTGGGCTGTTCCTCCGAAAATCCCGACCGCGCACTCGGCAGCGGACCTACGCTGGGATTCCCCTCGGACCGCCCAGGAGCAGCGTGCCACCGTTCGTCCACCGGATCACCAAGTACGACCCCGCCCACCGTGACGAGCGCGGTTACTACACCGGCGCCGAGGACACGATCAGTGACCACGGACCGGTCGAAGAGGCCTACCTGGCGGCAGTCGCCGTCTTCGCGGAGGCGGCAGGCATTGACCAGCTGGAGATCCGCGAGCCACAGATCGCAGGCTTCGCCCACTTCGGTCTGCAGCCACCGGTCGACGGCTACGGGCTGGCCGACCTGTTCCCGGCCGGCCCGGCCGGGTTTCACGACGGCGCTGTGGTGCCGATCGCCGTCGGCCTGGAACTCGTCCGGGCCATGCTCCGCGACAACGGCGCCTGGTGCCGCTTGGAGGCAGGAGGAGCGTTCGCCGTGCACGTCGGCTGGGACCAGTACCTCTACATCGGCAGCAACAAACCCTGCGCAACCGCACTGGCCCGCACCTGCGCGCTCGGCCTGTTCCCGGAACGCCTGGACGCCTCGCCGTACGACTTCGCCCCCGACGACGCCGCGTACGTGCAGCGACCGGCCGACGCCGATTTCTGGGCCCGCCTGCACTGGACCGTCCGTGTCCACAGCGCGGTGTTCCTGGAGGAGGTCTTCGCCGGCAATGCCTCCCGGTGGCACCGCCTGACCCGCGACAACATCGAGACCGTGCGCTCCCGTCTGGTCCCACGCGCACGGCTGGCCGTCTGGCCGGACCTACTCACCGACGTCGACAAGGCCGTGGCCGCTCTGCCAGACGAAGGCCTCGTGGAGATCGTCTGGGAGGACGAGGACGGGCAGATCACGAGCACGGTCGTGGACGAGACCCAGTTCGAGGCAGTGATCTCACAGCTCGCCGGCGCGCGTGCCGCCGGCGTCGTATCCATGTATGCCGGTGAGGATCTCCCGCTGTTCACCGCGGTGCTGCCCGACAACGACGGCGTTCTGCGCGCTCGCTGGCAGACCGAGGCGACGCCCGGCGACCGGGACTGGGCGTTCCTGAAGACCTTGCGGCGCGGCCAGCTCGTCACTGGCACAGTGACCGCCATTGCCGGCTTCGGTGTCACCTTCGTGGACATCGGCGGCTTCACGGCGATGATCAACGTCCCGGAGCTGTCCTGGCGCCCCTTCGATCACCCCTCCGACGTCGTCGGCGTCGGCCAGGAGGTCACAGCCGAGGTTCTCGACATCGACATGGTCAGGGAACGGGTACCGCTGTCGCTGCGAGCCGTGCAGGCAGACCCGTGGCCGCAGGTGGCGCAGAGGATCGGCGAGGTGGTCAGCGGGCCGGTCACCAAAATCGTGCCGTTCGGCGTCTTCGTCCGCATCGAGGACCGAAAGGACGGCTTCCAGGGCCTTGTGCGCACCGGCGAGCTGAACGGATCGTCCGGAGACGTCATCGAGGTCGGCGACGTCCTCACTGTGAGAATCACCGACGTCGATCCCATGCGCCGTCGTATTGCCCTGTCACAGCAGGATCACCTCCGGCCTGATCAGGCCGAAGGTCCTGCCACGCCACGCTGAACTCGGATCGGACTCCTGCCATTTCACTGAAGGACTCATCTATGACCGGTACGGCCGCCCGCTACCTCTATCTCGCCCGTCACGGCGAGGCATCGCCCGATGAGAGCGAATTGACGGATGCGGGCCGCCGCCAGGCTGCCCTGCTGGGGCAGCGGCTACGCAAGGTTCCGCTGACGGCGATCCACCACGGTCCTCTCGCCCGTGCCGAACAGACCGCCCAGCTGGTCAGTGAGCAGCTCGACGAAGTTGTCTGCCGTCGTTGCGAAGCGGCCGGCGACTACCTCCCTTACCTGCCGACACGCGAGGAATTGCCACCGCAGGCAGCGGACGACTGGATCGAGTTCCTGCACCAGTTCACGGTCGAAGAACGTGAGCAGGGTCCCGGCCTCGCCGCAGCGGCACTTGCAGAGTTCACAGGGACTGTCGTCGGAGACGAACCGCGGCATGAGCTTGTCATCACCCACAACTTCCTCGTCGGCTGGCTCATCCGAGCCGCCCTCGACGCGCCCAAGTGGCGCTGGCTGGGCATCAATCACGCCAACGCGGCCCTGACCGTCATCCGCTACACACCCGACCGTCCCCCGGCGGTTCTCCTCTTCAACGACACCGGCCACCTCCCCGCCGAGCTCCGCTGGACCGGCTTCCCGCCGGAGCTCCACGTCTGAGGTGCGTAGATGAGATCGATGTCGAACCGTCGGACGCAGGGGAGGAGGGACGGCGTTCCGCGCCTGACCGAAGGCGTTTCCCGTCACCATCGTCGAGACGAGCCCACAGGGCGGCCAACGGCCCGGCCGCTGAGCCCGCCTCGACGGGATCCTGATCAACGTTCCCCTTCGGTCGCTTGAGTCGCTTCGGTCGCTGAGTAAGGGTCACGGCCGTCAAGGTGCGATCGGTGGAGCTGAAGCCGGAAGCGGAGCTGTTCGAGCCTCTCAGCTTGTCCTCTCACCAGGCGGCCGGTTCAGCGCCGGGCTGAGTGTCAGTGCTGGTACGTAGATTGTGCGGGTGAGCTGGGATGTATTCATCATGCGCTTTCCGTCCGAGGCCGAGGCGATGGACGAGATCCCCGAGGACTGGGAGCCACCGAGCCTGGGCGCGGGCCGCGACGTTCGCGGTGTCCTTACGGATGTGTTGCCGGGCATCAAGTATTCGCAGAATGGCTGGGGCGACTACGAGGGTCCCGGCTTCTCCCTCAGCGCCCCGGTCAACGAAGCTGATGACGCCCCGGTTGCCGGAGTCAGTCTCTTCATCCATGGCGACAGCGAAGCAGCAGCTCACGCTGCCCTCGCGGTCGCCGATGCGTTGGAAGCACGCGCCTTCGACACCGGGTCGGGAGACTTCCTCACCGCGGACTGCGCACAGTCGGCTTTCGATGCTTGGCGTGCATACCGAGATCGTGCCCTGGACCAGCATGGGCACTGAGCAGGTCTTCTCACCTCTGACGCTGTCGCGTTCGATGATGCTCTCGGACCGTCCGGTCGTCTTCCCGACGTCATAGCGGGCCGTGGGGCGGCGATTCTTGGAGCCAAACGGTCTTGGGTGCGGTTCCTTTCAAGTGACGGCCGCGATCAAGTTGTGGGGTCATGGTTCCGCTGGTGAGTGGGTCGGACGTCAGCTGGAAAACCATGCGGCGGGGAACCGTACTCTGTCGGGATACTGAGCCGGTGAGAGACGCCATGGCTGAGTACGAAGCGGATACTGAACAGTTGATGCGAAGGGTCTACCTCGGCGTGCGCGAGGACAGCCTTGACCCACAGCCCGTCGTCGCTCTCGCCTGCGGACTGCTCGACTGGTTCCATCACACCGACGCCGTCCTGGAGGTCGTCGAGCGGAACCCGGCCGAGGTGCCGCAGGCGGAGATGACCGCCCTGGCCCGGCGCATCCTGGACGACGTGGGCTTCGATCCCGGCTTCGACCTCGCCCCCGAACGCTTGGAGACGTTGCGCGCCGCACTGCGAGTCGTAGCCCGCGACCTGCCCACGCGTGGGATCGAAGGCGAACCGGAGATCGAGATCCTGGAGGACTGCTTCCCGGTGGGAGCCGGTGTCCGCCTTGCCGACGGCGAACGGCTCAACTGGGGCGGCCCCATCCTGCCGAACATGTGTGACGACCCAGCCATGGCACTGACCAGCCTGGCGATCCTGATCCAGGAGAGCCTGCTCGAACGGACCTGGCAGGTCTGGCCGGTGTGCCCAGGGCATGACCTCGGCGTCCACGCCTCGGAGCGTGATCGCGAGGCTGTGTGGTGGTGCGCGGGCGATGGCGGACACATGCTGGCGCCGGTCGGCGAACTCGCGCGCGCTCTCGGCCGCCGTCGCCCCGAGCAGGGTCGGCGCCAGATCACCGCCCGCCTGACCATGGTCCGCGCCCCCAAGACCCTGCCGACCCTGCCCGCGGGTCCCCGCCGGGCCCGCTAGACCGTCTGGTCCCCACATGGTCCCCAAGAACACGCCAGAGGGCCCGCCAAATCCCTTCGGCGGGCCCTCTGACCTGCGACTTCGTAAAGTCGGGACGACAGGATTTGAACCTGCGACCCCTTGACCCCCAGTCAAGTGCGCTACCAAGCTGCGCCACGTCCCGATGCGCCTCGTCGCGGTGAACCGCGTGATCGCGCGAACAGAACCTTACCGCACACCGGGGCTCCTCCGAAGACGGCGTGGCAGGGGGGACAATCGGCGCATGAGCAGCACTTCTGGTGACGGTGGCGGCAACGACGGCGGGCGGGACCGGGACGCGGAGGGGCGGGCCCGCAACGCGCGGCCCCGCGACGGGCTCGGACGGCCCCTGCCGTACGGGACGGACGGGGTCGAGCGGCAGCCCGAGGGCGTGGTGCGCGCCCCCGAGGACACGGTCGCCGAGGCGCAGGCGCTGCTGGCCGCGGGCAAGCCGTTCCACGCGCACGAGGTCTTCGAGGACGCCTGGAAGTCGGGCCCCGACGGGGAGCGGGCGCTGTGGCGGGGGCTCGCGCAGCTCGCGGTGGGGCTCACGCACGCGGCCCGGGGCAACGTGACAGGTGGCGCGCGGCTGCTGCGGCGCGGGGCCGGCGCCGTCGAGGAGTGGAGCGCGCGGAGCGGGGTGCCGCGTCCGTACGGGCTGGCGCCGGCCGAACTGGCCGTGTGGGCCCGGGCGTTGGCGGACGTCGTGGAGCGCGGGGAGGCGGCCGTGGACGCGCGGGAGTGGGCGCCCCGGTTGCGCGGCGGCTCGTAGGCCTGCTTCCGGAGCAGGTGCGGTTGCCGCCGTCGCTCCGGCGTGCGGCAGACTCTGGGCGTGCGAAAGATTCATGTCATCGGCATCGGTGCGGGCGATCCCGACCAACTGACCCTCCAGGCCGTCAAGGCGCTGAGGAGCACGGACGTGTTCTTCATCTTGGACAAGGGCGAGGTGAAGGCGGACCTCGTGCAGCTGCGCCGGGACATCCTGGACGCGCACCTGCCGGAGGGGACGTACCGGACGGTGGAGGCGCGCGATCCGGAGCGCGACCGGGCCGCCGGGGGCGCGGGCTACTCCCCCGCCGTCGGGGACTGGCGCAGCGCCCGCGCCGGCATCTACGCACGGCTGATCGCCGAGGAGCTCGACGAGGACGGGACCGGCGCGTTCCTCGTCTGGGGCGATCCCTCGCTGTACGACAGCACGCTGGGCATCCTGGAGGAGATCCTCGCGGAGGGCTCCGTGGCCTTCGCGTACGACGTCGTGCCGGGCATCAGCAGCGTCTCGTCCCTGGTGGCCCGCCACCGCACGGGCCTGAACCGGGTGGGACGCCCCGTGCAGATCACCACGGGCCGCCGGCTCGCCGAGGGGTTCCCGGAGGGCGTCGACGACGTGGTGGTCATGCTGGACGCCCACCAGACGTTCCAGCGGTACGCCGGCACCGGCGAGGACATCGACATCTACTGGGGCGCCTACCTGGGCACCCCGGACGAGATCCTCGCCGCGGGCCCGCTGGCGGAGACGGCGCCCCGGATCGTCGAGCTGCGCGCGGAGGCCCGCGAGCGCAAGGGCTGGATCATGGACACCTACCTGCTGCGCAGGCACCCCCGGGACGACGACGCCGAGCAGCCCGCCGCCCCGGGCCCCGCCGGGGACGGGAGCGGGAAGAAGGACAAGGGCCCCAAGGGCGGACCGGACGCGGACACCGGCGACGACGGGGGCGACGGGAGCGACGGGAGCGACGACGAAGGGGACGAGGAGGACTGACGAGGAGGACCGGGGACGTGCGGGCTCCCGGCGACGGGCCCCTCAGAAGTCCTTCTCCGGCCAGTCCAGCAGCCGCGCCCCGATGACCGCGGTCTGCAGCGTGTACCGGTGGACCGGGTCCGCCGGATTCGCCCCGGTCAGCTTGTGGATGCGCTCCAGCCGGTAGGTGAGCGCGCGGACGCTCAGCGACAGCCGCCGGGCGGCCTCCGCGGCGACGCAGCCCGAGTCGAAGTACGCGGTGAGGGTGTCCAGCAGCGGCTCGGCGCCGCCCCGGGCCGCGCGCAGCGGCCCGAGCGCGCTGACCACCAGGTCCGCCATGGCCTGCCGGTCCCGGGTGAGCACCGGGTAGACCAGCAGGTCGGCCGAGCGCAGCACGGGGGCGTCGAACTCCAGGCGCTCCGCCAGGTCGAGGGCGTTCAGGGCCTCCTCGTACGACTGGACGACCCCGCCGGGCCCGGGCTGCGGGCGCCCGATGGCGACCTGCCCGCCGTCGGTGGCCGCGTACGCCTGCTTGGCGAAGAAGGCGAGCACCTCGTCCTGGTCGCCGGGGGCGATGCAGACCAGCCGCCCGTCCTTGGTGGTCACGAGGACGCTGCGGTCGCCGAACCGGGCGATCAGCGCGCGCTCCACCTCGCGGGGCACGGCGTCCCCCTCGTCGTAGCCGGCCCGGCCGCGGGCGACGGCGACGGCGTGCGCGTGCGAGAGGCGCAGCCCGAACCGCTCGGCGCGCTCGGCGAGCAGACCGAGGTCGCTGCGTCCGTACAGCAGGTCGTCGATGAACTCCCGGCGCGCGGCCTCCTCCTGCCGTACGGCCAGGAGCTGCGCCCGCTCGTACCCCTCGGCGAAGGCGTCGACGGCCTGCTCGACGGCGGCGAGGGCGCTCGCACCGGCCGCGGCGGGCCAGTGCACGCGGGCGGCGGTGAGGMGCGCGCCGACCAGGGCGCGCAGTCCGAATCCCGCCTCGGCGGCCCGTTCGCCCAGCAGCCGCCGGGACTCCAGCTCGTCGCGGGTCAGCCGGCGGCCGGTGGCGGAGGCGTCGGCGAGGATGCGCGCGTACCCGTCCAGGTACTCCTCGGGTACGTCCTGCCCCGCCATGTGCTCCCTCGATCCCGCAGATCCCGCAGATCCCCCCGGTCGCGCCGGTCGCGCGACGAACCGTCCTCGCCTTTCTAGCGCATACGGGAGGAGGGAGGCAGGGGCGGGACGGGTCCCGCTGCCGGGGTACGGCAGATGCATGGCGGACGTCGGTACTCCTGTCGGTGCTCCTCGGCGCGGGCGGTTCCCGGGGAAAAGCGGGACGGGGCCCCGGTCCCGGCCGTCCGTGACGGTGTCCGGTACCGGGACCCCTGTCCGTCCCCCGTGGGCTCCCCCGTTTCTGCCCGCTCATCATGGCCCGCGCGAAGGGCCCGCCGCATTGCCGGAACCGGGCAGTCTTCCCGCGCTCCCGGTGCCGGAGGGCACCCACGCATCCGTGACGCGTCCGGGCCAGGCGCCGACACGGCACCAAGAAAGCGTAAAGACTGCCTGATCCCGGCAATGTGTACATGTCCATGAACCTGACATGATGCGGCTCCACCGAGGTGACGGCAGGGACGGGGGAGGCGAACCGCATGACGGTGTTTCTGGTTCTCGGCATCGCGGGGATCGTGCTGCTGCTCCTGACGCTGGTCTTCGACGGCGTCCTGGAAGGGCTGTTCGGCGGGGCGGGTTTCCTCGACGGGCTCTTCGACGGGCTGCTCTCGCTGCCGGTCGTCGCGGGCTTCGTGTCCATGCTCGGGTTCGGCGGGGCGCTCGTGCTCGGCACGACCGGCCTCGGGGCCGGGGCCGCCACCGCGGTGGGGACCTGCGCCGGAGCCGGCGCGGGCTGGCTGACCTGGCGGCTGAGCCGGGCCCTGATGCGCGACGACCCCGCCGCCACGCCGCGCGGCACGGACCTCGTCGGCAGCTCGGGCTCCGTCGTCACCGCGATCCCGGCCGAGGGGTACGGCGAGGTGCTCGTGCACCTGGCCGGCCAGCCGCTGAAGCTCGCGGCGAAGAGTCCCGGCGGGGTGCCCCGGGGCACTGAGATCTGGGTCGAGGAGTCCCTGTCACCGACGTCGGTGGCGGTCCGCCCGGTCCGGCGCTGAACCGGCCCGACAGCCGAACCGGTCCGACATCCGAACCGGCCCGACATCCGAACTGACCCGACAGCCGGACCGGTCCGACATCCGCAGTAACGATCCGCCGCCTTGGGGGTGGCAGGGGGGAACCATCATGAGTCCAGTGCTCGTCGCGGTCGTGGGAGTCGTCGTGCTCCTCGTGCTGCTCGCACTCGTCGTCGTCACCCGCTACAAGGTGGCCGGGCCCAGCCAGGCCTTCATCGTCACCGGCCGGCGCGGCAAGAAGTCCACCGACCCGGACACCGGCCGGGTGTTCACCGACAACAGCGGCCAGAAGGTCGTGGTCGGCGGCGGCGTCTTCGTCGTGCCGTTCGTCCAGCAGAAGTTCACCCTCGACCTGTCCAGCCGGCACATCCCGATCGCGGTGCGCGGCGCGGTCACGCTGCGCGGCGTCAAGGCGAACCTCGAAGGCGTCGCCATCGTCAAGGTCGGCGGCACCGAGGACTCCATCCGCGCCGCCGCCCAGCGCTTCCTGATGCAGCAGGACGGCATCGTCGGCTTCACCCAGGAGGTGCTCTCCGGCGCGCTGCGTTCCATCGTGGGCCGGATGTCGGTGGAGGACATCATCCGGGACCGTGCCGCGTTCGCCGGGCAGGTCGCGGAGGAGGCCGAGGCGAGCCTGTCCGGGCAGGGCCTGGTGCTCGACGCCTTCCAGATCCAGGACATCACCACCGAGGGCTCCTACCTCGCCGACCTCGGCCGCCCCGAGGCCGCCCGCGCCCGGCAGGAGGCCGACATCGCCGAGGCGGTGGCCCGGCGCGCCGCCGAGCAGGCCCGGCTGAAGGCCGAGGAGGAGATCGCGATCGCCCAGCGGACCTTCGCGCTCAAGACCGCGGAGATCCAGGCCGAGACGGACGAGGCGGCGGCCCGGGCCGCGGCGGCCGGCCCGCTCGCGCAGGCGGCCCGCAACCAGGAGGTCCTCGCCGAGCAGGAGAAGGTCGCCCAGCGGCAGGCCGCGCTGACCGACCGCGAGCTGGACACCAAGGTCCGCAAGCCCGCCGACGCCGCGCGCTACCAGGCCGAGCAGGAGGCGGAGGCCCGCCGGGTCGCGCTGGTCAAGCAGGCCGAGGCTGACGCCCAGCGGTCCCGGCTGACCGGTGAGGGCGAGAAGGCGCACCGCGCCGCGCTCGCCGACGCCGTACGCATCGAGGGCGAGGCCGAGGCCGCCGCGATCGCCGCGAAGGGCTCCGCCGAGGCGGAGGCGATGCGGCTGAAGGCCGAGGCGTTCTCGCGGTACGGCGACGCGGCCGTGCTCCAGATGCTGGTCGAGGTGCTGCCGCAGGTCGTCGCCAAGGCGTCCGAGCCGCTGAGCGCGATCGACAAGATGACGGTGATCTCGACGGACGGGGCGAGCCAGTTGTCCCGTACGGTCGCCGACAACGTCGCCCAGGGGGTGGAGCTGCTCAGCTCCACGACCGGGGTCGACCTGCCTGATCTGCTGCGCAGGATCACGGCGCCGGCGGCCGCCCCGGCGGCTCCGGCTGCGCCGGGCGCCAACGGCAAGGTCGAAGTGACCGACTGATCGGACGGTGTTTCGTCCGCGGGCCGGTGGGGGTGGGCCGCGCAGTTCCCCGCGCCCCTGAAAGACAAAAGCGCTGGGGCGCGGGGAACTGCGCGACCAGCCCCCGCCGGGCTGCAGACGGAACGATTCCGCTGCCCGCCGTAGGGTGAATGCGACACCGGATCGACATCGGACAAGGGACCAGCCATGGGCACTCCACGCCTCAGTAGTACGCCGTTGCCCGGGATCGGGGTGCGGTACGACCTCACGACCCGCGAGCAGCGCCGCATCTCCGTGGTGGCCCACCGGGACGGCGGCCGCACGCTGAGCGCGTACCGCAAGGACGACCCGGACGCCTGCGCCCTCTCCGTACGGCTCTCCGCGGGGGAGTCGGCTGCGCTGATCGACGCGCTGCTCCCCGACCACCACAGCCCCAGCCTGCTGTCCACGACCGAGCTGGGACTGGTCGCCGAGCGGATCGAGCTGTCGTCGGTCTCGCACTGGAACGGCCGGCTGCTGGGGGAGACCCACATGCGGACCGAGACCGGTGTGTCGATCGTCGCCGTACTGCGCCGGGCCGAGGCCATCCCCTCGCCGGCCCCGGACTTCCGGCTGGCCGGCGGGGACACCCTGATCGTGATCGGCACCCGCGAGGGCGTGGAGTCGGCCGCGACCATACTCGGAAGGGAGTGACACGTGCACTCGTCCGCGGTCTTCTTGATCGAGTTCGGCGCCATCATCCTCGGTCTGGGACTGCTCGGCCGGTTCGCCGGACGCTTCCAGTTCTCCCCGATCCCGCTGTACCTGCTCGCCGGGCTGGCGTTCGGCGAGGGAGGGCTGCTGCCGCTGGGCACCAGTGAGGAGTTCGTCGCGATCGGCGCCGAGATCGGTGTCATCCTGCTGCTGCTCATGCTGGGCCTGGAGTACACGGCGACCGACCTGGTCTCCAACCTCAAGACGCAGTACCCGGCGGGCCTGGTGGACGCCGCCCTGAACGCCCTGCCGGGCGCGGCGATGGCGCTGCTGCTGGGCTGGGGCCCGGTGGCGGCCGTCGTCCTCGCCGGCGTCACCTGGATCTCCTCGTCCGGGGTCATCGCCAAGGTCCTCGGCGACCTGGGCCGGCTCGGCAACCGGGAGACCCCGGTGATCCTGAGCATCCTGGTCCTGGAGGACCTCTCCATGGCGGTCTACCTGCCGATCATCACCGCGCTGCTGGCCGGCGCGGGGCTGGCGGCGGGCAGCGCCACGCTCGCCATCGCGCTGGGCGTCGCCGGGCTCGTGCTCGTCGTCGCGGTGCGCTACGGGCGGCACATCTCCCGGTTCGTCTCCAGCGACGACCCCGAGAAGCTGCTGCTGGTGGTGCTGGGGCTGACCCTGCTGGTCGCCGGTGTGGCGCAGCAGCTGCAGGTGTCGGCGGCCGTGGGGGCGTTCCTCGTCGGGATCGCGCTGTCGGGGGAGGTGGCGGAGGGGGCGCACGGGCTGCTGTCGCCGCTGCGGGACCTGTTCGCCGCCGTGTTCTTCGTCTTCTTCGGGCTGCACACGGATCCGGCGAGCATCCCGCCGGTGCTGCTGCCCGCGCTGGCGCTGGCCGTCGTGACGGCCGGCACGAAGATCGCCACGGGGTACTGGGCCCCCTGACCACTTGGCCCGCCCCTCACCACTTTTTGGCCCGCTCCTGATCACTTCGCCCGCGGACCGGTGCCGGTGCCGGTGAAGCGCGTCCGCCGGCACGCGCGACGACGGCTCGGTGTACTCACCGGGGTGTGCCCTCGTCGACGCACGGCGCGCTCRCACCCACACACGGCGCGTCCTCGTCCACGCACGGCGTGCTCTCACCGATGACAAGGGCGTTCACCGCGCGGAGGCCGCCCGCGGCCAGGGCGGCGCGCTGCCGATCGGCTCCGGTGCCCTCCCGCAGGAGCCGGTGGACCAGACCCGTCACCTCACGGGTGTCGCCGTTCCTGTCGAGGGACGACCCGATGTGCTGAAGGAGCCGGTACAGCACGTCACCGGCGCGGCGCCGGTGACCGCCCGGATCGATCAGGGTGTCGCTCAGGCCGTGCCGGGCCGCGTGCCACATGGCGGCCTGAAGGACCTCGGGTGCACAGTCGGGCACGGGCACACCCACCGCCGCGTCCGCGAGGGCGGTTTCGACGAGTCCGCGCACGACGCCGGCCAGCATGACCGCGTCGTCGACGCGCAGCTGCACGTCCAGGCAGCGCACCTCGATGGTCGGGTACCGCTCCGAGAGGCGCGCCTGCCAGTACAGCTGCCCGCGGTCCGCGATCAGTCCGCGGTCGAGCAGGAGCCGCGTACGCCGGTCGTAGTCCGCGGCGTCCTGGAAGCGCGGAGGTACGCCGCTGACCGGCCAGCGGTTGAAGACCACGGTGCGCCAGCTGGCGAAGCCGGTGTCGTGGCCGTTCCAGAGCGGGGAGTTCGCCGCCATCGCCGTCAGCGTCGGCAGCCACGGCCGCAGGCGGTTCAGGACCTGCACGCCGGCGTCACGGGAAGGGACGCAGACGTGGACGTGCATGCCGTTGACCAGCTGCTCCGCCACCAGCTGGGGGGCCTGTACGAGCATGGCCCGGTAGCGGGCCTGCTCGGTGACCGGCACGGGCAGGTCGTCGTGGGACGGCGGTGTGGCGCAGGCCGCGATGCGGCAGCCGTGCTTCTCCGCGGCGATCCCGAGGGCGTGCCGCAGGCGCAGCAGGTGCCCTCCCACTTCCTGCAGGCTGCCGCAGACCGGCGTGGCCACCTCGACCTGTGCCTGCAGCAGCTCGGGCTGCACCTCCTGGCCGTCCGTGAGAGACGTCAGCCCGGCCGTCGCCCGCACCTTCTCCGCGTCCGGCACGGGAAGGCCCAGAACGGGATCCGTCAGCAGGAACTCCTCTTCCACACCGATCGTCGTCATCGACCGCCCTCTGTTCCGCTCGCCACCACGAGGGCGCCGGTGACCGGACCGGCTCCCGCCCCGGCGCCGAGCACCTCGGAAGACGTACGCGTTGCCGGGCGACACCGAGTGCCACGACCACATCACAACAAACCCGACACAAACGATATGTGACATACGCCCGAACCGCGCCGTGACCTGCTGGCCAGGCTCCAGGCGGCCCAGGCAGCCTGGCTCCCGCGGCTCGGGGCGGGG
>NZ_VDFC01000004.1:0-62535 GCF_008369065.1 Streptomyces apricus
GGGCCGACCTGCGGCACGACGGCGGTCTCGGAGGCCGGTGCGACGGAGGGCTTCGCCTTGGGCGGGGCGGGCTCGTCGAGCGGCTTGAGCGCGACGAACTTGCTGGTCCGCTCGGCTTCGGGCGCGGCGTCACGGCTACCGGCCGCACCGCCACTGCCGACCTTGTCGTCGGCGGCCTTGTGGTCGGCGGCCTTGTCACCGGTCGCCTTGCTGCCGGCTGCCTTGTCGCTGGCCGCCTTGTCGTCGGCTGCCTTGCCMGCTTCGGCCTTGCTCGCGGCATCCGCGTCGGGCTCGGCTCCGGCCGGGGTGTCCGCCTTCGCGGCGCCGCCCAGCTTGAGCATGGTCGTGGGCTGGTCCACGGCGGGGGGCCGCTTGAAGATGGCGGTGGCCTGGTCGACGGGGCGACGACCGGGCTCGTCATCGCCCGGGGCCGCGGCAGGGTCCGGGACCGGGTCCGAGTCCGGGTTCGTACCGGCCTCGGAGTCCGGCTTCGCGACGGCATCCGGGGCCGTCGCGGATGCCTTGCCGCCGTCGGGGGCGTCCTGAGCTGCGCTCTTCGACGCCGTAGCCGTGGAGGCCGCCGCGGCGGAGGCACCCGCCGTGCGCTCGTCGTCGGCCTTCGCGGCGACGGCGTTCCGGTCGGCGGGGGCTTCACCCTCGGACTCGGCTCCGGCCTTCGCGGCGACGGCGTCCTGATCGCCGGCGGGGGTTTCGGCACCGGGACGGACATCGGCGTCCGGGTCGGCATCGGCGTCGGCTCCCGGAACGGCGTCCTGATCTGCGTCGGCAGCCGGGGTTACGGCGTCGGTCTGAGCGGTGTACTCGGCCGTGGCCTCCGCCTCAGCGGCATCCCGCGGCGTGCGCTTCGCCGATACGGCCTCGTCCTCGCCCGCGTCCGCAGCTTCGGCGTCGGTGTCGGACTCCGCCGCGCCGCCGGTCGCGGTCCGCGCGTCCGGTACCGACCTCGCGTCCCGCGTCCCGCTGCCGGAAGCAGCCTTCTCGGCGGACGCGTCCGCAGCGTCTGCTCCCGCGCCGGTCGCGGGTCGTGCGTCCGACGCCGACCCGGCGTCCTGCGCCGACACGTCCGCCGGAACGGCGTCCTCGGGCTCGGAGTCCGCGTCGGCCTCCGATTCCGCCGACGCGGACGCGGCGTCCGAGCCCGCGCCGGACCCGGACCCGGCACCGGGGTCGCCGTCGAGGTCGGCCCCGCCCGGCTCGCCCGGCTCCGCGGCCGCGGAATCGGAGCCCGTGTCGCGCCCGTTCGGGCCCGGTCGGGCGTCCGTCGCGCCCGATTTCACGCCCGCGTCCGCGCCCGCGCCCTCAGGAGCGCCTCCAGGCGCCTCCTCGTCCGCGGTGGCGGCCCAGGCCGCCACCGCGCTCCGCAGGCGCTCGTCGCCGCCCCCGGTGGCCTCTGCGATGCCGTCGGCGGCCGGCGCCGACTCCGCAGAACCGTCACTCCCCTGCCGACCTCCGGCATCCGGCTCGTCGTCTCCGGCCGAACCCGCCGCCCCCGGGACGCGCTTCGTCGAGAAGACTGCCGTCGCGGTGTCCGTCCGGGCGGCGGCCGGACCGGTGCCCGCGTCCGCGCCCGTCCGGGCCGTGGCCGTCACCGCTTCCCGGGACACCGCCAGGCGCGGATCCGGAACCGACGCCTTGCTCCCCGACGTCGGTTCTGCCGACGACTCGTGCTGCTTCGACCTGTCGGGGGACTCGCCCGCCACCGATGCCTCCTCCGTGCGCCACACACCGTGCGCCCAACCGAACCATGAACTCGAAAAGAACCAGAAAACCAGTGCACGCGGGGCCCGGACATCCGTGTCCGAACCATGTACCAGTGTCCTGTGTGCGGGATTGACCCCTGCGGTAGACGAGAACGACATATCTACTGGTTCCACTACGAACCGGTCACGCGCTCTCGACAGACCAATGTGAGAGGGGTCACCCTGTCATTCATCCACGCGGGGAGGCATGGATGGGCAGGAGCCGCAGAACACTTCCGGAGGAGCTTCTGCTGCTGGCGCTGGACCCGACCACGGGTACCACCGCACAGCCGCAGTCGCTCGACCTCGGTCTGGCCGGAGCACAGCTAGTGGAGCTGGCGCTGGCCGGACGGATAGCCCCAGACGGGGATCGTATCGCCGTGGTGGCACCACGGCCGACCGGAGATCCGACCTTGGACTGTGCGCTGGAACTACTCCGCAGGCGGGGTGCTCCAGTACGCGCTGTGAACTGGATCGGCGGGCCCCGCCTGGGGTTGCGCCAGACATATCTCTCGCATCTGGAGCGGTGCGGCATGGTCCATGCCGTGGCAGGACAGATGTGCGGGGTGCTTCCGACGACTCGCTACCAGGCGACGGACACGGAGATCAGCCGGGAGATCAGGACCCGGCTGGACAGCGCGATCCGCACCGGCGTCCCGCCGGACCCGCGGACCGCCGCACTGGCCGCGCTGGCGCACGCCGTCGGCCTGGGCAAGCACCTCTACCCGGGGAACGAGGGGCGTTCGTCGCGCTCCCGCCTCCGGGACCTGATCAGGCACGACCCCATGGGCGGCCTCGTGGCGCATGCCGTGATGGACGTCCAGAACGGTGTGGCCGCTCAGCCGCGCCGCAGTCCGGCCCCACCGGCCGGCCGTCAGGCCGCCCCGGGAACCGGACCCGCATCGGAGCCCGCCAGGGGCGTTCCCATGCAACCGCGCCGCGGTTCGATGGCGCGCGCCGTGGCCCACTGAGTCACAGGTCACGGCACCCCCGGCACGACCGCAGTGCAGAAGTACGCAGTACAGAAGTACGCAGTACAGAACCTCCGCAGCACCCACCGTGCACCACGCCTCGCGCGTCACGCACGATCAGCGCCGCACCGCAGTCCCCAGGATCCGGTTCGGGAGCCGCTGGACCGCGCGGGGCGGCGGGCCGTACGTCCGGACGACGACACGGCCCGCCGCCCCGCGCGGCCGCATGTCCGTGGCCGTTCCCCCACGCGCCGTCGTCTCCACGGTCACAGACATGCACACGGCCGCTCGCCGTTCCCTCCATCGTCACGCCCCGCCGGACGGACCGCCAGGTGGCGCGAAGTGGCGGGGGGTGGCGACAAGTGGCGCGTAAAGACGGCATATCCGCTGTTCCGTAGCGGCGGCGAGCGCCTTGGTGGCAATCTGCTCAACAGCAGATACGCAAAGTACAGGCAGTCCGCAGCCGGAGGTGCACGTCCCGTGGCGTCCAACGTCAATCCCACCGTCAGGCGTCGCCGGTTGGGCCAGGAGCTGCGACGGCTCCGGGAGCTCAAGGGCATGACGGCCGAAGAAGTGGCCGAGCGGCTGCTCGTCTCGCAGTCGAAGATCAGCCGGCTGGAGAACGGGCGGCGCAGCATCAGCCAGCGCGACGTCCGCGACCTGTGCGGGGTCTACGAGGTGGAGGACGTGCGCATCGTCGACTCGCTGATGCAGATGGCCAAGGACTCGCGCCAGCAGGGCTGGTGGCACTCCTTCGGCGACATCCCCTACAGCGTCTACATCGGCCTGGAGACCGACGCGGCGAGCCTGCGCGTGTACGACCCGCTGGTCGTACCGGGCCTGCTGCAGACCCGTCCGTACGCCGAGGCCCTCATCCAGGGCGCGCTCCCGGAGGCCGCGGCCGGCGACATCGACAAGCGCGTGCAGGTGCGGCTGCGCCGACAGGAACGTATCTCCGACCTGGAGAACCCCCTGCGGCTGTGGGCCGTCCTCGACGAGGCGGCGCTGCGCAGGACCGTCGGCAACAAGCAGGTGATGATCGAGCAGCTGGAGCACCTGGTCGAGATGTCGCACGTGCCGCACGTGACCCTGCAGGTCATCCCGTTCACGATGGGCGCGCACCCCGGGGTGAGCGGCCAGTACGCGATCCTGGAGTTCCCGGACGCGGCCGACTCCAGCGTGGTCTACATCGAGGGCGTCACCAGCGACCTCTACCTGGAGAAGGCGAACGACGTCCAGAAGTACAGCGTGATGTACGAGCACCTGCGGGCGCAGGCACTCAACGCCGATCAGTCCCGCGAGTTCATCGCGGACGTCGCGAAGGACTACGCGCGCTGAGGTGACACGGGGCTGGTTTTGAGCGTTCCGGGGCTCGGCGAGAACAAAGGGGCGGACGATACACCTTCGCCCAATTACAACGGAAGACTCAACTGGCATATGTCACTCGGACGAGTGAATAGTCGCTTCGTACACGGAAGTTGGCGAGTAGCGTCGATCACGCCAAGGGGCAACGACCTTGGCGCAATCCGAACCGCGGGTTCCGGAAGGAACCCGCAACTCGGTGACAGCAACTCAGGAACCGGCCAGCGGAGCGAACATGCCGATCATGCAAGGCGCCACGGACACGTGGACGAAGTCTTCCTACTCGCAGGGGAACGGCGCGTGCGTCGAAGTGAAGTCCCCCGTCCTGGCGGCGATGGCCGTCCGTGACTCCAAGGTCGTCGAGGGTCCGACGCTGGCCTTCCCGGCGGAGTCCTGGAACGCCTTCGTGACAGAAGTGGGCCGGGGCACCGTCTGACACGGGCGGAGGCCTCGCACAGCACGAGCCGCAGGAGTCCCGACCACACTTCTCCGTCCATCAGTGCTTCTACCACTGCTCCTCACATTGCGATCACGACCACAACCGGATCAACAACTACATCAACAACTTCATCGACAACTTCATACGTTTCACGAAAGAGCCCTCTCGACCGGTCCGCCGTCCTGGCCGAGGGGGCTCGGCCCTGTCCGCACACACCTTTGCTCCGAAGGCCGCCACATCTGATCCGAAGGCCGCCACATCTGATCAGTCGGCTCATTGTTCGCATACCGTTCTGGCTTTCAACCGACCGTTCCCGTTCGATTACAGTGCTGATGTGTCGGCCGTACCGACGGAACCGGATCGGGAACTCAGGAGGCCTCGGTGGGTGCGAATGCCGGTGCCGTCTGGGGCCGCGCCGAACAGCAGGACTTCCGCAGCCGGGTACGCGGCACGCTCCTCGGAGCGGCGGTGGGCGACGCGCTCGGTTCGCCCGTGAACGGCCTCTCGATGGAGCTCATCCGCGCGGCGCACGGGGCGGACGGGCTCACCGACCTGGCCCAGGGGTTCGGCAGGCGCGGGGCCGTCTCGCACCTCACGCAGCTGACCCTGTTCTCGCTCGACGGCCTGATACGGGCCCAGGTGCGCCGCGACACCGGCGCCTGGCACCCGCCGACGGACCTGCACCGCGCCTATCTGCGGTGGGCCGCCACCCAGCGCGACTGGGGCCCGGACGAGCGGCGCAAGGAGGACGGCTGGCTGGCCCGCGAGGAGTGGCTGTACGCGCGCCGTGAACCGGCGCGCGCCTGTCTGCTCGGGCTCGGCGACGAGACGATGGGCACGCTGGACGCGCCGAAGAACCCGGACGAGCGGGGCGTCGAGGCCGCGGCCCGCTCCGCGCCGTTCGGGCTGCTCGTCGGCTGGGAGCCGCAGCTCGTCATGCAGCTCGCGGTGGAGTGCGCGGCGCAGACCCACGGCCACCCGCTGGGCTACCTGTCGGCGGGGGCGTACGCCGTCGTCGTGCACGGGCTGGCGCGCGGGGAGAGCCTGGACACCGCCGTGCAGCGGGCGCTGCAGCTGCTGGCCCCGCGACCGGGGCAGCAGCCCGTCGCGGAGGCGCTGCAGCGGGCCCTGGGAGCCGTACGGCAGGGCATGCCGTCCCCGGCCCGGGTCGAGGACCTGGCCGGGGACGGGACGGCCGAGGGGCTGCTCTCGGTGGCCGTGTACTGCGCGCTGGTCGGCGAGGACACCCGGCACGGGCTGTCCCTGGCGGTGAACCACGGCGGCGCGTCGGGCGCCACCGGGGCGCTCACCGGCGCGCTGCTCGGCGCCCTGCACGGCGAGACGGCGCTGCCGCCGTCCTGGCTGGCCGAGCTGGAGGGCCGCCCCACCATGCTGGTCCTGGCGGACGACTTCGCGATGGAGATGACGCAGGGCCCGGCCCTGCACGGCCCGGCGGGCTCCTCACCGGGCTGGCTGGCCCGCTACCCGCGCGGGTACGCGGCCCTGTCCGGCACGACCGCCACCGCGGTCACGGCGGGCTGACCGCCACGGGCCCGCGCCACGTGGGGCTCCGCGTACATGGGGAGCTTCGTTCACGCGGGGAGTCCGGGCCGGCAGGCATGACGTGGTGTCACTGGTGGTGCCCCCGCGGCGGACGAATACTGGGAGGCGGTGCGGCGTCCGCGAGGCGGCGCGGCATCCGCAAGGCGCCCGCCCGAACTCGGAGAACGGTCCATGGAAGCTCCCGGCGGTACCGGCAGGCGGGGAGTGCCGCGCCACTCCGACGTGACGCGGGACCGGCTGCGCAGGCTCAACCTCGTCATGCTGCTCCCGCCGCTCGCCGCCGCCGGGGCGCTCTGCGTGGCCCTCGACGCCGAGACCTGGTGGCAGGCCGCCGTCCTCGGCGCGGGCGTGGCGGCGGCCCTGGTGGCGTTCGAACGGTGGACCGCGGGCCGGCTCCGCCAGGTCGCGCTCCCCTGCCTGGCCGTCACCGGGGCCGTATGGGCGTTCGGGGTGGTCGCGGACTGCGGCACGGCCTTCTACGGCCTCACGATCGTGGGCTCCCACGTCGTCTCCCAGCTGCCCCGACGCCGCGGCGCGGCGGCCTTCGGTCTGCTGGCGTACGTCATCGCGGTGGGCCTGGCGAGGCTGCTCGTGACGACGGACGTCCTGGCCGGCGAGCTGGCCCTGTTCGTCCTGATCCCCGCGGGCGTCACCGGGGTGCTGACCGGCCTGATGTTCCCCAACCAGCGGTTCTACGGTCTCGTGGCGGAGCTGGAGGCGTCCCGCGACCGCGAGGCGGAGCTGGCCGTCGCCAGGGAACGCGTCCGCTTCGCGGGCGACCTGCACGACATCCAGGGCCACACCCTGCACGTGGTGAAACTGAAGGTCGCGCTGGCCCGGAAGCTGGTGCACAGCGACCCCGCGCGCGTGGAGCAGGAGCTGCGCGAGATCCACGCCCTGGTCGGCGACACCATCACGCAGACCAAGGAACTCGCCCACGCGCAGCGCCGCCTCAACCTCTCGGCGGAGCTGGAGAACGCGAAGAACCTCTTCGAGGCCGCCGGCATCCGCGTGCACGTGGACCGCGGGCCCGAGACCGACGCCCGCCGGAGCGAGCTGCTGGGCCAGGTGCTCCGGGAGACGACGACCAACATCCTGCGGCACGCGCAGGCCGCGTCCGTGCGGATCTCGCTCTCCGCGACGGGCATCACCATCGTCAACGACGGCGCGCGGGAGGGCCCGCTGCCGGAGCTGCGCGGACTGTCCGCGCTCAGGCGACGGGTGGCCGAGGACGGGGGCGAGCTGGCCGTGGAGCAGCGGAACGGATGGTTCCTGACAGCCGCGGGCTTCCCGCACCCGCACCCCGACGCGGCCTGGACGGCGACACGGGCGGCGACCCGGGCGACGACACGGGCGGCAACACAGGAGACGGCACCGACGGCGGCACCGACGGTGGCACCGACGGCGGACGCGCCGCGGAAGGAGGGCCGGTGACCACCGTGGTGCTGGCCGACGACGAGGTCCTGCTGCGCAAGGCGCTGGCCGCGCTGCTCCCGATGGAGGGCGAGATCACCGTGCTCGCCGAGGCGGCGGACGGCGCGGCCGCCGTCGAGGCGACCCTGCGGCACCGGCCCGACGTCCTGGTCATCGACCTGGAGATGCCCGGCGTCGACGGACTGGGCGCCGTCGAGGAGATCCGCCGTACGCGGCCCGGGCAGGTGATCCTCATGCTGACGCGCCACGCCCGGCCCGGCGTGCTGCGCAGGGCCCTGCGGCTCGGGGTGCAGGGGTTCGTCAGCAAGTCCGCGGAGCCGGCGCACATCACGTCGGTCATCGCCACGCTGCACGGCGGCAAGCGGTGGATCGACCCGGACGTCTCCGCGCGCGCCGTCATCGACGACTGCCCGCTCACCGAGCGGGAGACCGACGTGCTGCGGGTGACCGGCGAGGGCTACTCGGTCGCCGACATCGCCGCCCGGCTGCACCTGGCGGAGGGGACGGTGCGCAACTACCTCTCCAACGCCATGCGGAAGACCCAGACCAGGAGCCGGCACGAGGCGGCGCGCTACGCCCGCGAGCACGACTGGCTGTGAGCCGGCCGCGAACGGCCGACCGCGGACGACCGACAACGACGGGGAAGGGCGACCGCCCGGTGGTGCGAGCGGTCGCCCTTGCCCATCCGTGAGGGTCCCGTGAGGATCTTCCGTACGCTCAGTCCTTGGCCGGCGCGCCCACCACGCCGTCCGCCGGGCCGGCCGGGGCCGGTACCGCCGCGGCCGCGGAGCCGCCGTCGTCGGAGTTGATCTTCGCGATGAGCGCGTCCCGTTCCGGGGTGTCCTCCGGCTTCACGTAGCCGATGAGCACGTAGAGGACGAGCGAGACCGCGAGCGGGATCGACACCTGGTACTGGAGCGGGACGCCGCCGTCGACGTTCCAGCTGATCGGGTAGTTGACCAGCCAGAAGGTGACCAGGCCGAGGGCCCAGCTCACCAGCGCCGCCGTCGGACCGCTCTTGCGGAACCACGGGAGCAGGCCCAGCATCAGCGGGATCGCGATCGGTCCCATGAGTCCGGCCACCCACTTGATGACGACGGTGATGATGTCGCCGAAGAAGGCGGAGTTGACCTGGGTCGCGATGGCCATCGACAGGCCGAGGAAGAGCAGCGTGGCCCAGCGCGCGGCCAGGAGCCCCATCCGGGTGTCCCACTCGCGGGCCTTGCGGGAGACCGCGGGCATGATGTCGCGGGTGACGACGGCCGCGATGGCGTTGGCGTCCGAGGAGCACATCGCCATCGTGTGGGAGAAGAACCCGACGATGACCAGGCCCAGCAGGCCGTGCGGCAGCAGGTGTTCGGCCATCAGCGCGTACGAATCCGCCGGTACGTCGGTCTTGATGATCAGCGGCGCGACCCACATGGGGAAGAACAGCACCAGCGGCCAGATCAGCCAGAGGCAGGCGGACAGGATGCCCGAGCGCGTGGCGGACTTCGCGGAGTCCGTGGCCATGTAGCGCTGGGCCTGGTTCCACATGCCGCCGTTGTACTCGAAGGTCTTGATGAAGAGATACGCGATCAGGAAGACCATCATGTACGGGCCCGCCAGCGGCTTGGTGTGCCCGTCGAGGGCGGGCTCGTCCCAGACGCTCCACAGGGTGCTGAAGCCGTTCAGCTCGGCCATGACGGCGACGAGCATCGCGATGCCGGCGACGAACTGGATGATGAACTGGCCCAGTTCGGTCAGCGCGTCCGCCCACAGTCCGCCGACCGTGCAGTAGACGGCCGTCACGGCGCCGGTGATCAGGATGCCCGTGTTGAGCGAGACGCCGGTGAAGACGGAGAGCAGGGTCGCGATGGCGGCCCACTTGGCGCCCACGTCCACGATCTTCAGCAGTACGCCGGACCAGGCGAGGGCCTGCTGGGTGGGCAGGTCGTAGCGGTTCTTCAGGTACTCCAGCGGCGAGGCCACGTGCAGGCGCGAGCGCACCCGGTTGAGGCGCGGCGCGAAGACCTTGGCGCCGATCGCGATGCCGATGGCGATGGGGAAGGACCAGGTGACGTAGGACGTGACGCCGTACGTGTAGGCGATGGCCGCGTACCCGGTGAACATGACCGCGCTGTAGCCGGACATGTGGTGCGAGATGCCCGACAGCCACCACGGCATCCTGCCGCCGGCGGTGAAGAAGTCGCTGACGTTGTCGACCCGTTTGTGGGACCAGACACCGATCGCGACCATCACGCCGAAGTAGCCGATGAGCACGGCCCAGTCGAGACCGTTCATATGCCTTCTCCCAGGATCGTCAGGGTCGTGAAGCGCCCGCTCATCGTGGGTTCGATGGCATGACTGCGACAACATCCCGGACGGTCAAGGGGAGGTAAAATAGTTCAGCTCGCAGACCTTGGTTCATGTCCATGAACCTGCCGCCGGGGTCGTCAGCGCATCAGCTCCCCCGCGTTGACCAGCAAGGACTGTCCCGTGATCGCCCGCGCCCGGTCCGAGACGAGGAACACCGCGGCGTCCGCCACGTCCCCGTCCGTGGCCAGCTCCGGCAGCGCCGCCCGGGAGGTCAGCCGCTCCAGCACCTCGGCCTCCGGCACGCCCTCGGTGTACGCGGTGTACCGCACGTACGCCCGTACCGGCGGGCCCCACATCCAGCCGGGCAGCACGGTGTTCACCCGGATCCGGTGCGGGCCCAGCTCCCGCGCCAGGGAGTACATCGCGCTGGTCAGCGCGCCCTTCGAGGCCGCGTACGCCGCCTGCCGTACCTGGGAGGGGGCGGCGACCGACGACTGCGTGCCGATGACGACCACGGACCCGCCGCGCTCCTTGAGCGCGGGCAGACAGGCGCGGGTCATCCGCAGGGTGCCGAGCAGGTTGACGTCGAGGACGGCCTGCCAGGTGGCGAAGTCCGCGTCCTCCAGGCCGCCGAAGTGGCTGTCCCAGGCGGCCACGTGCACGACGGCGTCGAGCCGCCCGAACCGCTCGACCGCGAGCGCGGCGAGCGCCTCGCACCGGCCCTCGTCGGTGATGTCCGTCGCCCGGTACGCGGTGCGGGCGCCGCCGGGGTCGAGTTCGGCGGCGGCCTTGGCGAGGTTCGCCTCCGTGCGCGCGCCGAGCACGGCGTTCCCGCCGTCGCGCACGACGGCCGCCGCGACCCGGTGCCCGAGCCCGGCCCCGACCCCCGACACCACGACGGTCTTCCCCTCCAGCAGCGACATCACGGACCTCCCGGCTCTGGCGCCTGATCTGACGGTCCGTCAGAGTAAGGGCGTGCGGGGGACGAGGGAAGAGAGCTGGAAAGGGAAGAGATCGAGAGGGAGGGGAGGCGTCATGTCCGAGGACACGTCCGGCGCGCCGGACGGCACGCGCAGTGAGGTGTACGGGGAGCTGGCCGCCGTCGGCCCGTACGGGGTGCGTCCCGGCCACGCCCTGATCACGATGGTGGAGCCGCATCCGGGGCACGAGCACGCGTACAACCGCTGGTACGAGGACGACCACTACTACGCCGGGGCGATGGCGATGCCCTGGATGTACGCGGGCCGCCGCTGGGTCGCGACCCGGGACCTCCAGCTCCTGCGCGTGCCCGACAAGTCGGCGGTCGCGCAGCCGGTCACCGCCGGCTGCTACCTGTCGACGTACTGGGTCACCGAGGGCCGCTACGACGACCACATGAAGTGGACCGTGGGCATCAACAGGCGGCTGAACAGGGACGGGCGGGTCTTCCAGGACCGTACGCACGTCTTCACGGCCTTCCAGGACCACGAGGCGACGGTGTACCGGGACGGGGACGCGGGGCCGCGCGACTTCCACGCCCTCGACCATCCGTACGCGGGGCTGGTGCTGCAGGTCGTCGACGCCGACTCCGCCGCCGGGCGGGCCGAACTGCTGCAGTGGCTTCGCTCCCGGTACCTGCCCGAGCGCCTCGCCGGGTCGCCCGCCGCCCTGGTCACCGTCTTCCGGCCGACGCCGCTGCCCGGGGACCGGATGTCGTACGTGAAGCAGGTCGAGGGGGTCGACACGCGGCTGACGCTGCTGTGGTTCCTGGAGGCGGATCCGCGGGAGTGCTGGGAGGAGTGGTTCGCCGGCCTGGAGGAGCCGGTCGCGGAGGCGGGGCTGGGGCGGGTGGAGCTGGTGGCGCCGTTCGTGCCGACGGTGCCAGGGACGGACCTGTACGTGGATCGGCTGCGGTGAGCCGGTAATTCGGTGGCCTGCGCGGCATACATGGTGTCAGGTGTCCGTTGACCGACACACCTGTCAACACGTCTGTCGACGGAGGGGTTTTGAGGATGTCCGCAGTGCGCGCGTTACCGATCACCGCGACCCTGCTCACCGGTACGGTCGCGCTCTACATCACGCTCGTGGCGTTCGGGAACATCACCGACTTCGGCACCAACCAGCAATTCGTCCAGCACGTGCTCGCCATGGACACCACCTTCAAGGACGACGACCTGATGTGGCGGGCCGTGGAGTCCGAGGCGCTCCAGAACACCGCGTACGTGGCGATCATCGTGTGGGAGACGGTGGCCGCGCTCGTCCTGATCCTGGGCACGGTGCAGTGGGTGCGGCGGGACCACGTCCGGGCCCGGCGGACGTCCACCGCCGGGCTGCTGATGCTGATGCTGCTCTTCGGTGCGGGGTTCCTCGCCATCGGGGGCGAGTGGTTCGCGATGTGGCAGTCGGAGGACTGGAACGGGCTGGATGCGGCGATGCGGGTGTTTTTGCTGAGCGGGGTGGTGTTGATCGTCATCCACTTGCCGGGGGTGGACCGGGGCCCTGCCGGGGGTGAGGGCGGTTGAGCGGTTCCGCTCCGCGGGCGGGTTGTCGTGCGGGTGCGGGTGCGTCGTGGCTTGTCGCGCAGTTCCCCGCGCCCCTTAAAGACAAAAGATCGCGCCGTTCCCCGCGCCCCTGAAGGCAAAAGATTGCGCCGTTCCCCGCGCCCCTAAAAGATTGCGGCCCTCACCCTCGTGCGCATCGTCTGGGCCCAGGGGTAGTCGGGGCGGAGTTCGAGGGCGCGGTCGAGGTCGGTCAGGGCCTCCTCGTTGCGGGACAGGTCGTGGAGGGCCGCTCCGCGGCTGGCCAGGGCCGAGGGGTGGTCGGGGAGGAGGGTGATCGCCCTGCTCAGCTCGGTGACGGCCGCCTCGGGGCGGCCGGCCAGACGGTAGGCGTCGCCGCGTTCGGACGCGACCCAGGGCGAGTCGGGCGCGGTCCGGGCCGCCCGGTCGAGGTCGGCGAAGGCCGCGGCCTCCTCGCCCAGGGCGCGACGCAGGCGGGCCCTGCGCACCCGTGCCCAGAGGTGGTCCGCGTCGATGGCCAGCGCCCGGTCGAAGTCGGCGAGCGCCTCCTCGTACCGGCCCAGGGCGTGCCGGCACACGGCTCGGGCGGTCAGCGCCCCGGCATCGGCCGGGTCGAGGGCGACGGCGCGGTCGAAGTCAGCGACGGCCTCCTCGAAGCGGCCCGCCAGCCGGTACGTCTCCCCGCGCTCGGCGATGATCCACACGGTGTCGGGGGCCAGTTCGTCCGCCCGGTCGAAGGCCGCCAGCGCTGCCGGGAAGTCGTCCAGCAGCCGGTGGACGGACCCGCGGCCGTAGTGGGCCCGGACGAGTCGGGGGTCGAGCTCCAGGGCCCGGTCGTACTCCTCCAGGGCCCGCCGGTACGCGCCGGTGCGGCCCAGTTCCCTGCCCCGCAGGGCGTGCGCCGAGGCCCGGCCGGGCGTGTCGAGACCGGGCCGGGCCAGGAGCAGGTCCATCGCCCCGGCGATGCCGGCGGACTCGTCGGCGAGTGCCCCGTCCAGCCGTGCGCCCCAGGCGGCGAGGTCCGGGTGGTCCGTGTCGTCACCCGCGTCCTGGAGCATGCGCGCCCAGCCGCGTCCGAGGACGCCGTCCTCGCCGCAGGCCTCGACCAGTGCGCCCAGCGCCGCGCCGAGTGCCGCGGCGGGCCGGGCGCAGAGCAGGTGGTAGGCCTCCTCCAGGCGCAGCCCGCGCCACTCCTCGTCCGCCCACAGGTTCTCGCCGTCCCGCCCGGCCGCGGCCTCGGCCCGCCACCGCGCGAAGGCCTCCGCCAGCCGCCGGTGCCGTGCGGCCCACTCGCGCGGGGAACGACGCCGCTCCAGGCGCAGCATCGGCGCCCGTACGACGGCGTGGTACCGCACCCGTGCCCCGCGCTCCCCGACGAACGGCAGCCCGGTCAGCCAGTCGTACAGCGCGTCCGCCCCGTCGTCGTCCGGGCGGTCGACCAGGACCCGGAACACGTCCGCGTCCAGCTGCCGGGGCAGCGCGCAGACGCGGGCGACCTGGCGGCGGGCGTCGTCGGTCTCCCACTGCAGGAAGCGTTTGACGGCGGTGGCGCTGGGATCGTCCACGTCGTCCGGGGCGCCGGGGCGGGCCTCGGCGAGCGTCGACACGAGGACGGGCAGGCCGCCGGTGAGGCGCAGCACCTCCTTGACGACCGGTTCGGCGACGACTCCCTTGCCGGACAGGAGCCCTCGCGCCTCCGTCTCGGTGAACGGCGCCAGGGGTACGTCCGCCACCGGGCCCGCCCCGGTCCAGCGGGCGGTGTCCAGGGGGCGCTGGCCCGCGGTGACCACCACGACGGAGGCGGGCAGTCCGCCGTCCGCCCCGTGGCGCGTGACCAGGTCGTGCAGCCACGGGTCGAGGAACGGCCCGGTCCGTTCGTACGTGTCGAAGAACAGGACGACCGACGCGGCGGCGGAGGCCGCCGTGCGCAGCTCGCGCAGCAGGACCGGGGTGAGCGCCCGCTCCGGGGACAGCACCAGGTCGATGTCGTCGGGAGTGCGGAAGCGGGCGCTCAGGCCGGTGCGCAGGCGGTCCGCGTGCTGGGCGAGCAGGTCGGCGGGGAGGGCGCCGGTGACGAGGCCGGCGCCCGGTACGACGGCCTCGAAGGCGGCGACGCCGAGTCCCACGACGGCCCGGCTGCCGGCCGAGGGGCCCGGGGGCGCCCCCGGTTCCGGTGCGAGCGCCGCGAGGGCGGCGGCCTCCGCCTCGTGGCGCCGCTCCCGGTAGACGGCGAGCCGCCGCTCCAGCTCCTTCAGCCGCCGCCCCTGCTCGGCGAACTGCCGGCCCACCTCGGCCATCGCCTCCGGCACGCTCCCGGCGCGCTCGTCGACGTACGCGGTCAGCGCGCCGCGCTCACGCGCGAGGTGCCGCAGCTCCTGGACGAGGAAGGTCTTCCCGACCCCGGCGGGGCCGTGCACATGGAAGCGCAGGCGACGCCGGTCGTCCCCGACCGGCAGGTCGAGGTTGGCCAGGAACGCGGCCCGCTCAGGCCCCCGGCCGACGAACCCGGCCCGATTCCCCTGCTGGATCAACTCCTGCCACGACACCCCCACCCGCACCACCGATCCGCCTCCGCTTCCCTGCGACCCACGCCCGACTCACGTCCGGCTCCCAGTGTGGATCAACTTGTCCGAGCGGGGACAGGAGTTGACGAGTCGAACGATCCAGTGCCAGTTCGGCCCAGACCGTCTTGCAGGCCGGGCCCGGGCCGTCCGTCACGCCCCAGCGGTCCGCGTACGCCGCCACGAGCAGCAGGCCGCGGCCCGATTCCGCTCCGTCGCCGGCCGGGGCCTGGACGCGCGGGAGCCGGTCGCCGCGGGCGTCGGTCACCGCGATGCGCAGCGTGCCGGTGCCGTCGAGGCCCAGCGCCAGTCTGAAGTCCCGGCCCGGTACGAGTCCGTGCAGCACGGCGTTGGCCGCTAGCTCGGCGACGACCTGCTCGGCGGCCCCCGACGGCTGACCCCAGTCGGCGAGTTGACGTTCCGTGAGCAGGCGGGCGAGACGGGCGCCCCTGCGCGTGGCGGACAACAGCACGGTGAAGTGCCGTACCGGGACGAAGGTGTGGGTGGCTGCTTGATTCACGTCACTCAGCGTGGCCGGTTGTGGCTACCCTGAACAGCATCGAAGCCGGTACGCAGTGCGACTGTCCGGGCACCCTCCGGAGCCGTACGGCCGGTACACGGGAGGTGGGGGCGTGGAGGACGAGGAAGCGGCGGCCGTGCTCAGGGCGGTCGGACGCCAGATCAGGGCGTGGCGGGAGGCCGCCGGGATGCGGCAGCCGGAGCTCGGGGCCGCGATCGGGTACGGCGAGGAGATGGTCTCGTCGGTGGAACGGGGACGGCGGGTCCCGAAGCCGGAGTTCCTGGACAAGGCCGACGAGGTCCTCGGCGCGGGCGGGAAGCTCTCCGCGATGAGGAAGGACGTGGAGGAGGCCCGCTACCCGAAGAAGGTCCGCGACCTGGCGAAGCTGGAGGAGGAGGCGGGCGAGCTGGGCTCGTACGACAGCCATCATGTTCATGGCTTGCTGCAGACGCCGGAGTACGCGCGGGCACTGTACGGGATGCGTCGGCCCGCGTACTCCGATGAGGAGATCGATCGCCACGTCACCGCACGCATGGCGAGGAAAGCCTCTTTCGAGCGCACACCTCGGCCGCTGTTCACCTTTGTCCAGGAAGAGACGACGCTGCGGCGGCCCATCGGAGGCAAGATGGTGCTGCGACAACAACTTGAATACCTGGTGGAGATCAGCAAGTTGAGGCATGTCGAGATCCAGGTGATGCCGACCGACTGCGAAGATCACGCGGGCATGGCCGGCTCGATCAGGCTGCTGAAACTCCGGAGCGGAAAGACGCTCGGGCACACAGAGGCACAGTTGCACAGCCGCCTGATCAGCGACCCTCGGGACGTCCAGATCCTGGAGATGCGCTATGGAATGATCCGGGCGCAGGCTCTCACGCCCCGGGAGTCGCTCGTCTTCATCGAAAAACTACTGGGAGAAGCGTCATGACCACATCCCTGAAGTGGTTCAAGAGCAGCTACAGCAGCAACGACGGCCCGGATTGTGTCGAGGTGGCGATAGCCACCCCGGACGCCACCGTCCACGTACGCGACTCCAAGGATAAGGAAGGCGCGCGGCTCGCCTTCGCGGACAGGTCATGGGCCGCCTTCGTCGAGGCCTGCCGCGTGTAACGCGACCGCCCTCACAGCGTGCTCCGGGCGGAACCCGTGCTGCCGCTGCGAGAACCTCGGGTTACTTCACGACCGCTACCGTCGTGCCTGCTGTGCCGAACTTCCATACCGCGTCGCCGTCCGCCGCCTTCATGCGGACTCCGCCCGTCGTCGTGCCCGCGGCGGGCGGGGGCGGGGAGGAGCCGTCCAGTGCGTTGGAGAAGGCGACGTTCACGCCGGAGGCGACGGCGAAGTAGACGATGTTCTCGATCTCCACGCCGTCGCTGCCGGTGGCGGCCTCCCGGCGGGTGCCGACGGTGTAGTTACCGGGTGCCGGGCCGACCGTCCCGGGCCACACCTTGAAGGTGCGCCGGGACGCGTCGCTCGCGTCGACCAGCCACACCCGGCGCTGTCCGAGGGAGTAGACGATGCGGCGGCCCGTCCCSGAGCCGTCCGGGACGGCGACCGGCGCCGACTCGTCGGGCTTGGCGGAGGGCTTGGGGCTCGCGGAGGCGCTCGGCTTCGGGCTCGCCGACGCGGTCGGCTGGGGCCCGTTCTCGGCCTTGACGGCCAGCACGGCCACCAGCACCAGCGCGGCGGCGGTCAGACCGGTGACCCAGGCCCACGAGGGAGGCCGTCGGGCAGGCACGGGCACGCAACTCCTCAGCTCTGACTCACCCCGTCGCAGGGTGCGATCATCCTACTCCGAGACTCCCCGGCCCTCCGACGGAGACGTCACTCCAGGACCGGCAGCAGCTCCGGCAGGTGGCCGTCCGACCGCTCCGCCGCCCGCTGCCGCTCCTCGGGCACCGGTCCGTACAGCGTCGTGCGCGGCTTCGCCGGGCGGCCCGCCGCCTGCGCCACCGCGATCAGGTCCTTCACCGACTTGTACGAGCCGTAGCTGGAGCCCGCCATCCGGGAGATGGTCTCCTCCATCAGCGTCCCGCCGAGGTCGTTGGCACCCGAGCGGAGCATCTCCGCCGCGCCCTCCGTGCCCAGCTTCACCCAGCTGGTCTGGATGTTGGGGATGTGGGGGTGCAGCAGGAGCCTCGCCATCGCCATCACCGCGCGGTTGTCGCGGGTCGTCGGGCCGGGCCGGGCGATCCCCGCGAGGTAGACGGGTGCGTTGGTGTGGATGAAGGGGAGGGTCACGAACTCCGTGAAACCGCCCGTCTGCTGCTGGATGCGGGAGAGGGTGCGGAAGTGGCCCAGCCAGTGGCGGGGCTGGTCGACGTGCCCGTACATCATCGTCGAGGACGAGCGGATGCCCAGCTCGTGCGCGGTCGTGATCACCTCGATCCAGGTCGCCGTCGGGAGCTTGCCCTTGGTCAGGACCCAGCGGACCTCGTCGTCGAGGATCTCCGCCGCCGTGCCGGGGATCGAGTCCAGGCCCGCCTCCTTCGCCGCCGTCAGCCACTCGCGGATCGACAGGCCGGTGCGGGTCGCGCCGTTCACCACCTCCATCGGCGAGAAGGCGTGCACGTGCATCCCCGGCACCCGCTCCTTCACCGCGCGCGCGATGTCGAAGTAGGCCGTGCCCGGCAGGTCGGGGTGGATGCCGCCCTGCATGCAGACCTCGACGGCCCCGACGTCCCAGGCCTGGGCGGCGCGGTCGGCGACCTGGTCGAGCGAGAGCGTGTACGCGTCGGCGTCCGTGCGGCGCTGGGCGAAGGCGCAGAAGCGGCAGCCGGTGTAGCAGACGTTGGTGAAGTTGATGTTCCGCGTGACGATGTACGTGACGTCGTCGCCGACCGCGGCCCTGCGGACGTCGTCGGCGATCCGGCACAGCGCGTCCAGCGCCGGCCCGTCCGCGTGCAGGAGGGCGAGCGCCTCGTCGTCGGTCAGGCGGGTCGGGTCGTCGGCCGCCGTCGCCAGGGCGGCGCGTACGTCGGTGTCGATGCGCGAGGGGACCATGCCGGGCGCCGCCGCCTCCCGCAGCGCCTCCCAGTCGCCGTACACGTGGTCGTAGTCCGCGCGCCGGTCGCCGGTGCGCCCCTCGGTGTCGATCGTGGTGTGCAGGTCGGTGCGGCCCGACGACGTGAACGCCTCGTCCGGTTCCTGCCACGGGTGGCCCTCCACCACCGCGTCCGGCACGGCGAGGCCCGTCTCCGGGTCGGCCAGCGCCCGGACGTGCGGGAGCAGCCGCGGGTCCAGCCACGGCTCGCCCCGCTGCACGAACTCCGGGTACACGCACAGGCGTTCGCGCAGCTCGAAGCCGGCCTGCGCCGACCGCTCGCGCAGCAGCTCGATCTGCGGCCAGGGGCGCTCGGGGTTGACGTGGTCGATGGTCAGCGGCGAGACCCCTCCCCAGTCGTCGATACCGGCGCCGATCAGCCGCCCGTACTCGGAGTCGACCAGGTTGGGCGGCGCCTGGAGGCAGGCGGCGGGGCCCATGATGTGCCGGGCCACGGCGACCGTCGCGATCAGCTCGTCCAGCTCGGCGTCCGGCATCCCGCGCATCGCCGTGTCCGGCTTGGCGCGGAAGTTCTGGATGATCAGCTCCTGGATGCCGTGGTAGGCGCGGGAGACGCGGCGCAGCGCGAAGAGGGAGTCCGCACGCTCCTCGTACGTCTCGCCGATGCCGATCAGCAGCCCGCTGGTGAAGGGCACGGAGGAGCGTCCGGCGTCTTCGAGGACGCGCAGCCGGACGGCCGGTTCCTTGTCCGGGGAGCCGTGGTGAGGGCCGCCGGGCTCGCTCCACAGGCGGGTCGCGGTGGTCTCCAGCATCATGCCCATGCTCGGCGCGACGGGCTTGAGCCGCTGGAAGTCGGTCCACGACATGACGCCCGGGTTGAGGTGGGGCAGCAGGCCCGTCTCCTCCAGGATGCGGATCGAGATGGCCCGTACGTAGGCGATCGTGTCGTCGTAGCCGTGCGCGTCGAGCCATTCGCGCGCCTCGGGCCAGCGGTCCTCGGGCTTGTCGCCGAGGGTGATCAGGGCTTCCTTGCAGCCCAGTTCGGCCCCCTTGCGGGCGATGTCGAGCACCTCGTCGGGGGACATGAACATGCCGTGGCCGGCCCGGCGCAGCTTGCCCGGGACGGTCACGAACGTGCAGTAGTGGCACTTGTCCCGGCAGAGCCGGGTGAGCGGGACGAAGACGCTCTTCGAGTACGTGATGACGCCGGCGCGGCCCGCCGCGTCCAGGCCCGCGTCGCGCACCCGGGCGGCGGAGGCGGTCAGGTCGTCCAGGTCGGCGCCGCGCGCCTGGAGCAGCACGGCGGCCTCGGCGACGTCGAGGGCGACGCCGTCGCGGGCGCGTTTGAGGGCGCGACGCATGGAGTTCTCGGTGGGCCCGGTTCCGGAGGTCGCGGAAATCGTCATCCTCCGAGCATACGATTGCGGTGACCAGGCACTACCGGTGTGCCGCGTCACAAGGGGTGCGCCCGTGACCTGCGGCCCCTCACACGTAGCGGGCGTACTCGTCCAGCACCCGCAGCACCTCCTCCTCACCCGCCGGGGGCAGCTGCAGGACGACCTCCTCGATGCCGAGGTCCGCGTAGTGGGCGAGCTTGCCGGCGCCGGGCAGGACGGCGTACGGCACGACCTGGAGCGCCCCGGCGTCGCGGCCGGCCTCCGCCCAGGCGGTCCGCAGCACGGGCAGCGACTCGGTCAGGCCCCGGCCGCCGATCGGCAGCCAGCCGTCCGCGTACTCGGCGATGTGCGCGAAGAGCTTGGGACCGGCCGCCCCGCCGATCAGCGTGCGCGGCCCGACGAGCGGCTGCCCCGACGCCGACTGCCCGCGCGGCTTCTGCACGGGCTTGGGGTAGGCGTGACTGGCCCGTACGGAGCCGAACCGGCCCTCGTACGCGGTCGGTTCGGGCGTCCACAGGGCCCGCATCAGCGCCATCCGGTCCCGGCCCAGCTCCCGCCGCGTACGCCACTCGACGCCGTGGTCGGCGGCTTCCTCGACGTTCCAGCCGAAGCCGACGCCGAGGGTGAAGCGGCCGCCGGAGAGGTGGTCGAGGGTCGCGATCTGCTTGGCCAGGTCGATCGGGTCGTGCTGGGCGATCAGCGTGATACCGGTGCCCAGCGCGAGGTCCTCGGTGACGGCCGCGGCCTGGCCGAGGGCGACGAAGGGGTCGAGGGTGCGGCCGTACTCGGGCGGCAGATCGCCGCCCGCCGGGTACGCGGTGGTCCGCTCGACGGGTATGTGGGTGTGTTCGGGCAGGTAGAGCCCGGCGAACCCGCGGTGCTCCAGCTCGCGGGCGAGCCGGGTCGGGGTGATCGTCTCGTCGGTGAGGAAGATCGTCACGGAGATGCGCATGACCCATCTCTACCGGCGCGGGGTTGCCGTGTCCATACCGACCGGTCGGCACATGTGCCCCGCCGGGCGCCGCATCGGAGCGCCGGGCGCCCGAAAGCCGCCGATCCCCTTCCCTTGTCCCGCGGTTCACGGCTGAATACGAGGCTGACGGCCACCACACCCGCGCCACCGGTGCCATGTGACTCACGACGACCTGAGGAGCAGCAGCATGTGCGAGGACGAGCGGCACAGCGACCGGCACAGCAGTGGGCACGGCGTCGGCAGACGCGCCCTGTTCGTGACAGGAGCCGCCGCCGCGCTCACCCTGGGAAGCGTGGACTTCTCCGGCCCGGCCGCCGCCGCGTCCGGGGCGACCGGGGCGTCCGGCGCCTCGGGGGCATCCGGGGCGTCCGGGGCGTCCGAGACCCGGACCGTGCGCGGCACGCTGCCCCCCGGCGCGCCCGACTTCGTCTACCTGCCCGTCGAAGTCCCCTCCGGCGTACGGGAGATCAAGGTCGCGTACACCTACGAACGGCCCGTCGTCCCGGCGGGCACCCCGGGCAACGCGCTCGACATCGGGATCTTCGACCAGCGCGGCACCGCGCTGGGCGGCGAGGGGTTCCGGGGCTGGTCGGGCGGGGCGCGCACGGAGTTCTTCCTGCGCGTGGACGACGCGACCCCCGGGTACCTCCCCGGCCCGGTCCGCGCGGGCACCTGGCACATCGCGCTGGGCCCGTACACGGTGGCCCCGCAGGGTCTCGCGTACGAGGTCACCGTCACGCTCACCTACGGCGAACCCGGCGAGCCGGTGCGGCCGGTGTACCCGCCGTCCCGGGCCACGGGGCGCGGCCGGGCCTGGTACCGGGGCGACTGCCACCTGCACTCCTGGTACTCCGACGGGCGCCGCACCCCGGCCGAGATCGCGGCGCTGGCGCGGGCGGCGGGCCTGGACTTCATCAACACCTCCGAGCACAACACGCACTCCGGGCACGCCCACTGGGCCGACCAGGCGGGCCCGCACCCGGACGGCGAACTGCTGATCCTGCTGGGCGAGGAGGTGACGACGAGGAACGGGCACGTCGTCGCGCTCGGCACCGACCCGGGCACGTTCGTCGACTGGCGCTACCGGGCCCGCGACAACCGCTTCGGCAGGTACGCGCGCCGGATCCGGCAGGCCGGCGGGCTGGTCGTCCCGGCCCATCCGCACGCCACCTGCATCGGCTGCAACTGGAAGTTCGGCTTCGGCGAGGCGGACGCGATCGAGGTGTGGAACGGCGCGTACGGGCCCGACGACGAGGTGGCGCTGGCCGACTGGGACGGCATGCTGGTCGCCTCCGTGCGGGAGGGGCGGGGCGGCCAGGACTGGATCCCGGCGATGGGCAGCAGCGACGCGCACCGCGACCCCGACCCCGTCGGCACCCCGCAGACGGTCGTCCTCGCCGACGAGCTGTCCCGCGAGGCGATCCAGGAGGGCATCCGCGCGGGCCGTTCGTACGTGGCGGAGTCGAAGGCGGTGTCGCTGTCCTTCTCGGCGACCGGGCCGAAGGGGCAGCACGCGGGGATCGGCGGCCGGCTGGCGGTGGACCGCGACGACCCGGTCACCGTCCGCCTGGAGGTCGCGGGCGCGCCCCGCTGCACGGTCCGCCTCGTCACCGACCAGGGCGTGCTGCACACGAGCCCCGCCCTGCCGGAGTCGGGCTCCGGCACGGTGGAGTGGCGTACGACGGCTCAGTACGCGTCCTACGTACGGGCCGAGGTGCGGCACGAGGCGGCGGCGGGGCCGCTGCCGGGGGCGCTGGCGGCGTTCACCAACCCGGTCTTCCTGGGACGCCCGGGGCGGTAGGCGGTAAGAGGTAAGCCGTAGGCCTGCCCGTCCCGCGTCAGGAGGTCCCGGAGGCGCGGGCCTCCTCGATGCGGGCCTGCTGCATGCCGGTGAGCTTCTTGACGAAGAAGACCGCGACCACGGCGCTCACGATGCCGGCGACGACGGAGGCCTGCGTGTCGAGGATGTCGCTCATGGCGCCGGAGACGCTGTCGCTCTCGTACCAGCTGGCGAAGGAGCTGTTCACGTACGTCCCGAAGAAGAGGAGCCAGCACCACCACCAGGTGTGCATCAACCAGCGCCCGGCGCCCCGGGCCCGGCCCGCCGTCGCCGTCCAGATGTCGTTGGCCATCTGCTTGGGCATGAAGAGGTTGACGACCGGGATGAACCAGGCGCCGGCCGCCATCCCGGGCGCGAAGCGCAGGCGCACCGGCGCGAAGGCGTCGGCGTTGTTGCGCATCCGCTGGAACCAGATCGGCCAGGCGATGGCCAGTCCCAGGCTCACCAGCAGTTCGAGGAGGTCGGTCATCTCCGTCGCGAACTGCAGCAACTGGTAGTCCTGGATGACGGAGGGGTCGGCACCGCCGTCCTGCCCGTCGAGTACGAGGTAGGTCCAGGTGAGGACGGCGCCCCGCAGCAGCAGCGGCAGCGTGTAGAAGCCGAGCAGGACGGCCAGGCCCGTGCCCAGTGCGCGGGCCGGACGGGCCGGCGGGCGCGGCGAGAAGTAGTGCGGCGAGGGCGGCGGCAGGCTGCCCGGCGGCGGACTGCCCGCGTGCAGGACGCCGGGCGGCGGGCTGCCCGCGTGGGGGCCGCCCGGCGCGGGGCTCTGCTGCCACGGGGGCGAGGACGGGTGGTACGAGACGGGCGGGCCGAAGCCCTGCACCGGGGACTGCGCCGGAGCCTGGACCGGTGCCTGGGCATGCGCCTGGGCCTGGGCGTGTGCCTGCGCGGCGAGCGCGTGGCTCTGCGGGTCCTCGCTGTTCAGGAGCTGCACGGCGTGTCTGCCGAGCTCCGCCAGCACCTCGCCCGGCAGCCAGGCGCCGCCCGTGTCCTCCATGGCCTCGATACGGGCCAGCAGGGTGTCCAGGGACGGCCGCTGGGCGGGGTCCTTCACGAGGCACTCGGCGATCAGCCCGTCCCACGGCGCGGGGACCCCCGTCAAGTCCGGCTCCTCGCTGGCGATCCGGAAGAGCAGCGAGTGGATGCCACCCTCCCCGGTGCCGAACGGCAGCCTCCCCGAGGCGGTGTACGCGAGCACGGCGCCGAGGCAGAAGACGTCGCTGGCGTAGGTGACCCGCTCGCCGCGCACCTGCTCGGGCGACATGAAGCCGGGCGAGCCCACGACCGCACCCGTCATCGTCAGCCCGTCGGTGGACTGCAGGGCCGGGTCGAGGGCGCGCGCGATGCCGAAGTCGATGACGCGCGGCCCGTCGATGGTCACCAGGACGTTGGACGGCTTGAGGTCGCGGTGCACGAGCCCCGCGCCGTGGATGGCCTGGAGCGCGCGGACGAGCCCGATCCCCAGGGCCCGTACGGAGTGCGGGGGCAGGGGCCCGTACTGCTTGTCCACCACCTCGGCGAGGGAGGGCCCGGCGACGTAGCCGGTGGCGACCCACGGTGTCGCCGCCTCCGTGTCGGCGTCCAGGACGGGCGCGGTCCACTCGCCGCCGACCCGCTGAGCGGCCTTGACCTCCTGCGCGAACCGCCGCCTGAAGTCGGGCCTGCGGGCCAGCTGTTCCTGGACGACCTTGACCGCGACCGTACGGCCGCGGTCGGAACGGGCCAGGTACACCCGCCCCATGCCGCCCTCGCCGAGCCTGCGCAGCAGTCGGTAATTGCCTATCCAGCCCGGATCGTCCGGGGCCAACCCGTCCATGTGTGTTTCCTCTGTCCCCGTCGTCCCCGTCGGCGCCTTTCGCAGTGAGGATAGGAGACGCGGAGGCAGCGGCGCGTCACAACCCTGCGTCTATCGGCAGTACTTGTCCCGGGCGGGCCGGTGCCCCCCTACGGTCCGCACTCGGCCCACAGGAGCTTGCCGCCGCGGGCGCCCTCCAGGACGTGCACACCCCAGGTGTCCGCGCAGGCCCGTACGAGGTGCAGGCCCCGGCCGTTCTCCGCGGACTCCGGCGGTACGCGGCCCGCGGCGGGCGGGGCCGTGAAACCCGGCGGGACCCTGGAGTCGGAGTCCCACACCGCGACCCGCAGCCGGCCCGGCTCCGCCGACGAGCGGACCCGCAGGGCGTAGGAGCCCCGCGTGTGCAGGTGAGCGTTGGTGAGCAGCTCCGAGGCGAGCAGTTCCGCGGTGGGAGCGAGACAGGAGAGGTCGTGCGCGGCGAGCACGGTTCGCAGGGTTGCGCGAGCGATACCCGGTGCGCGTGGATCGTGCGGCAGTTGGAGGGTGTACGCCCAGGGCGGGGATACGGTGGCCATCGGAGGTCTCCGATCACGAGCGGGGGGATTGGCTTCAGGACCCAGTGACCGTGCCGCTCCGTCGAACGGGGTGCTTCTGGGGAACATGGCGCCTGCACCAGTAAGGTAGCGGCTCACCACTTAATACATTTCCCATTCTGGCAATACCATGAGGTTTTCCCTCGTGTGGGTGACAACAACGTGCTGTTGCACAAGGAGAGTTGAGTCATGGCGCCCAGGACCGCCACCACCGCCCGCCGCCTGCGTCTGGGCACCGAACTGCGGCGGATGCGCGAGCGCGCGGGACTCACCGTCACCGAAGGCGCCCGTCAACTCGGCGTCAGCCAGGCCCAGCTCAGCAACATCGAGGCCAGCAGGTTCGGCGTGAGCCCGGACCGACTGCGCGCGCTGGCCCGCATCTACCGCTGCTCCGACGCCGAGTACGTCGACGGGCTGCTCGAACTCGCCACCGAGCGGGCGGGCGGATGGTGGGAGACCTTCCGCGGGGTGCTGCCCACCACGCTGCTGGACATCGCCGAGCTGGAGCAGCACTCCAGGCGTCTGCGGTCCGCCAACACCGCGCACGTGCCGGGCCTGCTCCAGATCACGGACCACGCCCGCGAGATCTTCCGGCAGGTCGTTCCCGAGTTCTCCCGCACCGACATCGAGCACCGGGTCAGCCACCGGCTCCAGCGCCAAGCGCTGCTGGACGGGCCCGACCCGACCCCGTACCACGCGATCATCCACGAGGCCGCGCTGCGGGTACCGGTCGGCGGCCCCTCGGTCGCCCGGCGCCAGCTCGATCACCTGGTCGAGCAGAGCCGGCGCGAGCACATCACGATCCAGGTGATCCCGTTCTCGATCGGCGCCCACCCGGGCTCCGGACAGACGATCCTGTACATGTACGGGTCCGTCCCCGCCCTGGACACCGTCTCGCTGGACCAGTCCCACGGTCCCGTACTCGTGGACGCCGAAGCGCAACTGGACACGTACCGCGTACTCCTCGACCGCATGGAATCCGTGGCCCTCTCCCCCGAGAGGTCCCGCGAGTTCGTCCACACCATCGCTCAGGACCTGTGAAGGGATCCGCATGCTCGACCACTCCTGGCAGAAGTCGTCCTACTGCGGGCAGGGCGAGTCCTGCCTCCATGTCGCCGCCGCTGACACGCCGAGCGTCCAACTCACCGAGAGCGGCGACCCCGACGGAGTCATACTCGGGGCCTCTCCGGAGGCCTTCGGGGCTCTGCTCCTGCTGCTCAAGGAGGGGCAGGGCCGGCATGCCGCGTGAGCGGGACCTGAAGTTCCGGGCCGTCACGGCCTTCCAGCGGTGGGTGGCCAACCCGGTGAGCCGGCGGCTGCCGTTCCAGACGCTCGTCGAGACGACCGGCCGGACGTCCGGCCTGGAGCGGCGGACGCCGGTGGGCGGGCGGCGCGTCGGACAGCAGTTCTGGTTCGTCTCCGAGTACGGCGAGAAGTCGCAGTACGTGCGGAACATCCAGGCCGACCCGAGGGTACGGGTGCGCGTCGGTGGACGGTGGCACCACGGCACCGCCCACCTGCTGCCGGAGGACGACCCCCGCGCCCGCCTGAAGTCGCTGCCGCGGCTCAACAGCGGCGCGGTCCGGGCGTTCGGCACGAGCCTGTTGACGATCAGGGTCGATCTCGACCCCGACCCGGCCGGCTGAGTCCGCGCCTCGGCGTGCCGGGCGGGGCCGGGCGAGGGCCAGGCGAGGGCCGGGCGTGTCCCTGCTAGTCCTTGCCCGTTGCGGCGATCGTGATGCCCAGGCCGATCATCGTGACGCCGCCGGCTCCGCCGACCAGGGCGAGCCGTCGCGGTGAGCCGGCGAACCAGTGCCGTGCGGCCGCCGCGCCCAGGCCCCACACGCTGTCCGACGCCAGGGCGATGAGGTTGAAGACCAGGCCGAGCAGCAGCATCTGCGCCATGACGTGGCCCTGGCCGCGGTCGACGAACTGCGGCAGCACGGCCGCGAAGAACACGATCGTCTTCGGGTTGGCCACCCCGACCGCGAACCCCTCCCACAGCGTCCGCAGACCGCTGTGCGCGGGCCCGTCACCGGTGAACGCCGCGGACAGCGCCCCGCGACGGCGTACCGCCTTCACCCCCAGGTAGACGAGGTACGCCGCGCCCACGAGCTTCAGCGTCGTGAAGACGACCACCGAGCGCTCCACGACCGCCCCGACGCCGAGCGCCACGGCCACGACCAGGACGTACGCGCCCAGCGTGTTCCCCACCACCGTGGTCAGCGCGGCCCGGCGTCCCTGCGCGAGCGCCCGGCCGACCACGAACAGCACGCTCGGGCCGGGGACCACGATCAGCAGGAACGACATGGCCGCGAAGGCGAGCAACCGGTCTGTGGACACCATGCCGACCATCGTGGCCCCGCGCGCCGACCGGTCTCCAGCGGTTTTCCGGGAGGCGGCGGAAAAGGAGTGGAGCGGTGCCGCCGTGCGCCCCTACCGTGCTGCCCGACCGAACTCCCAGGCGAGGACGTGCCCTTGTACACCGTGTGAGACCCCCCGAGTGCTGATCCGTCGCGCGTCGCCGCAAGTGCGCCGCGCTGCTTTCCGCTGCGGTCTTCTCACACTGGAACCGGTGTATCTCCGTGCTGCTCGAAAACTGGGTGGTCCTGCCCACCTGCCTGCCGCTCGTCCGCCGCCGCTGCCGCCCGTGCGGGGCGGGGCACTTCCGGACGAGCGGGAAATTCCGCGTCAACGCCCACCACAAGCTCCTCGACGTCTGGCTCCTCGCGCTCTGCACGACCTGCGGGGAGACCACGAAGCTCACCGTCCTGGAACGGGTGAACGTGCGCTCCGTACGCCCCGGACTGCTGGACCGGCTGCACGCCAACGACCCCGGTCTGGCGGCCGAGTTGCTCCAGGACCCGGTCGTACGGCGCCGCAACCGCATCGCCCTGGACTGGTCCGGCGCCTGGCGTCTCGACACCGGCGCACCGGCGCACGGGGACCGCTCGGCACACGTGGACCACGGGGCGCTCGACGTCTCGGTGCGGTTCGCGGCCGAGATCCCCGTCCGGCCGCTGCGGCTGATCGCCGAGGGGTGCGGTCTGCCGCGGGCCGAGGTGGCGAGACTGCTGGCGGAGGGGAAGCTCGTCTCCGCCGTCCGGCTGGGCGGCAGGCTCTGCGTCGACTTCACGTTCACGCTCAAGCGCTGACCCGGACCGCCTCGGCCCCATGGGCCCGTCCGGCACGATCCGCCGGGCGGGCCCGTACCTCACCGCACCGCTAGGGCCCTTCCCTAGGACCCTTCCCGCCAGATGGTCATGTCCAGGGTGAGGAAGGCGATGTCCGGCAGCGCGGTCGACTTCACCTGGACCACGAGCAGCGCGATGTCCCCGGAGGAGTGCTTGACGCATATCTCCGTACCGGCCGCCGCGGCCGCCAGGGGGAGGACGCGGTGGCGGGACTTGTTCTTCTCGGCGCCGGAGAGGATCAGGCGGCACATGTCGAGGGTCGTCCCCGGTTCGGCGAACATCATGACGAGCAGACTGGTGTCGCTCTCCAGCTCGCAACTGGGGTCCTTGCAGTTGAAACGGATGTCCCCCTTACGGTCCTCGCGGCTGATCGGCTCCTTGAAACTCAGCGAGGTCTTGGCGTCCAGCCACTGCTGGGCGTGCGCCTCCGGCCTCGGCCGGTCGGAGGCGGTCGCCAGGGGGTCCACGTCCTGCGACGTCCGCCCGCCGGCACCTGCCGTTCCCCCCGTCTCCGCCTCCGCGTCCGTGTCCGCGTCCGTCTCCGTCCCGGAGGCCCGTCCGGTCGACCGCGAGGACGCCGACGGGCCGGACGCCGAAGACGGACTTTTACCCCGGTCACCGAGCCGGTTCCCCGCCTCCAGCGCCGTCCAGGTCGCGCCCGCCAGCAGCAGCGCCCCCGCCGTCGCGACGGCCGTGACCAGCCTGGCCCGTCGCCGCCGGTCCGGCCCTTCGCCCCTCCCCGTGGGCTGCGTCGGCGGCGGCGCCCACGGATTCTGCTGCGGGTGCGGTGCCTGCTGGTGCGGGTGTCCGAGCAACGGCAGCGTGTGGACCGGGGTGGGGTCGTTCACGACGCCCGGCGGCACGCCCGCCGCCTCCAGCGCCCCGGCCATCCGGTACACCGAGAGCGGGTCCTGCGGGGCGGGCTTCACGACCACCGTGTTGCCCGTCGCCAGGGCCGGCGCGATCTTGCCCGCCGGGTTCGCCCACGGGTTGTTGTACGAGGTGATGCAGGTGACCACGCCGACCGGCCGGCGCACGGCGAGGGCGCCGAGGACCGCGGCCCCGCCGAACGGGCCCGCCTCGTTGACCTGCGGCGGCAGCGGCTCCTCGACGGGCTCCACGCGCGCGTAGCGCCGGAAACGGGCCGCCCCGACCCCCACCTGCATCCCGCGCGCGGTGGCGGTGGTCGCGCCGGTCTCCGCCTGCGCCAGTTCCGCGTGCGCGACGAGGTCGCGGCGGATGGCGTCGGCCGCCCGGCCCAGGACGGCGGCCCGTTCCTCGGGGGACGTGCGCGACCAGGACCGGAAGGCCTCGCGGGCCGCGGCCGCCGCCGCGTGCACCTGCTCCCGCGAGGCCTCCGGGGCCGCGCCCACGACCTCCTCGGTCGCCGGGTCGATCACCTCGTAGTGGCCGCCGTCCGGCTCCACCCACGAGCCGCCGATGAACAGCCGTTGGTCATCACTCACCTGTCCCCCGCACCCTCCGCGTCATCGCGTCACCACGTCACCGCGTGCCCACCGTGCGCGTGTCCCGGCCCGACCGCAGCACCCGGCCGGGCACCGCCCCGGTCACCACGTCGTCCCGTATCGACTCCACGCCGTTGACCCACACGGCCCGGATCCCGACGGCCTTCGAGTCGAGGCGCGGACTGTCCCCCGGCAGGTCGTGCACCAGGGTGGCCTTGCCGGCGTCGATGCGCTCCGGGTCGAAGAGCACCAGATCCGCATGGAAACCCTCCGTGATCCGGCCGCGCTCCCGGAGCCCGAAGAGCCGGGCCGGGTCGTCCGTGAGCATCTGCACCGCCCGCTCCAGCGGCACCAGCCTGCGGCCCCGCAGGCAGTCGCCGAGGAACCGGGTCGTGTACGGGGCGCCGCACATCCGGTCCAGGTGGGCGCCCGCGTCCGAGCCGCCGAGCAGCACGTCCTCGTGCCGCCACGTCTCCCGGCGCAGGGCCCACGAGTCCGGGTCGTTGTCGGTCGGCATGGGCCACAGGACCGTACGCAGCCCGTCCTCGGCGCAGATCTCCACGATGCACTCGAAGGGCTCCTGGCCCCGCTCGGCCGCGATGTCCCGCACGACCCGCCCGGTGAGGCCCTCGTTGCGCGCGCTGTACGTGTCGCCGATGACGTACCGCCCGAAGTCGGCGAGGCGGCGGAAGACGCCGGCCTCCTTCGAGGCGGCCCGCCGCAGCATCCCGGCCCGGACGCCGGGGTCCCGGAGCCGGGCGATCCGCTCGGGCACGGGGAGGCCCAGGACCTCGCCCCAGCCGGGGATGAGGTTGAGGGCGCAGAAGGTGCCCAGCGACATGTTCATCGGGGTGAGGATCGGCATGGTCAGGGCGACGACCCTGCCGCCCGCCTTGCGCGCCCGCTCGCTCGCCAGGAGCTGGCGGGGCACGCGCTCGGGGACGGCGGCGTCGATGGTCAGGACGTTCCAGTTCAGGGGCCGGCCGGCCGCCGCGCTCATCTCCGTGAACAGCTCGATCTCGGCGTCGCTGAACCGGTCCAGGCACCCGGCCACGATCGCTTCGATCTGCGTGCCCTCGTGCTCGCCGACCGCCCGCGACAGCGCCAGCAGCTCGGCGGGGCGCGCGTGCCGGGAGGCGACCGGCCGCCCGTCGCCGTCGGAGTGGGTGGAGGACTGGGTGGTGGAGAAGCCCCAGGCGCCGGCGTCCATCGCCTCGTGCAGCAGCCGGACGACCGCCGCGAGCTGCTCCTCGTCCGGCTGTCCGCCGACCGCGTCGGGGCCCATGACGTGCCGGCGGAGCGCGCAGTGGCCCACCATGAAGCCGGCGTTGACCGCGATCCGTCCTTCGAGGGCGTCCAGGTACTCGCCGAAGCCGTGCCAGTTCCAGGGCGCGCCCTGCTCCAGCGCGACCAGGGACATCCCCTCGACCTTGGACATCATCCGCCGCGTGTAGTCGGCGTCCTCGGGCCGCGCGGGGTTGAGGGGGGCGAGGGTGAAGCCGCAGTTGCCGCCCGCGACCGTCGTCACGCCGTGGTTGAGGGACGGTGTCGCGTACGGGTCCCAGAAGAGCTGGGCGTCGTAGTGCGTGTGGGGGTCCACGAACCCGGGCGCGAGCACGAGCCCGCGCGCGTCCTCACGCGTCCGGGCCGCCTCACCGACGCCCTGGGCCCCATCGCCAGCGCCCCCGGCCCCGCCCGTCTCCCGGACCACGGCGATCCGGCCGTCCCGGATGCCCACGTCGGCGACGAAGGCCTCCCGGCCCGACCCGTCGACCACGGTCGCGCCCTCGATCAGATGGTCGAGCACCGGATCCCCTTCCCTTCCTGCACTTTTCGGTCTGCGGCCGGCGACCCCACCAAGGGGCGCGGGGAACTGCGCGACAAGCCACGACGGAGCCGCAGCCGACGACGCTCAGGCCGTTCCGCGGAACCGCGTAGTCCGGTGGACCGGATCCGTGTCGATCTTCGGGACGACGTGCTCCCCGATCAGCCGGATCGTCCGCAGCGTCTCCTCCTTCGGCACCCCGACCGGCAGCCCGAACGACAGCTGATCGGCGCCGGCCTGCTCCCACCGCTTGCACTGCGTGAGCACCTCGTCCGGGTCCCCGCAGATCAGCAGCTCCTCGGCGATGAGGAGTTCGACCAGCTCCTCGGTGTACTCGGGCAGCGTGTCCGGCCACACCGGGAACCCCTCGGGCCGCGGGAACGTGTCGTGGTAGCGGAAGACGAGCGAGGGCAGATAGTGCAGCCCGCCCGCCACGGCGACCCGTACCGCCTCGGCGTGCGTCGGCGCGCAGATCGCCGTCGTCGTCACCATCACGTTGTCGTTGACGAAGTCCCCGACCGGCTCCGCCTCGACGACGGCCGTCTTGTACTGCTCCAGCACCCACTCCATGTCGGAGACCTTCTGCACGCTGAAGCCGAGCACCCCGAGCCCCTTGCGGGCGGCCATCGCGTACGAGGGCGGCGACCCGGCGGCGTACCACATGGCGGGGTGCGACTTCCCGTACGGCTTCGGCAGGATCTTGCGGGGCGGGAGCTGCCAGTGCTTGCCCTGGAAGCCGACGTACTCGTCCTGGAGCCACATCTTCGGGAACTCGGCGATGGTCTCCTCCCAGATCTCCTTGGTGTGGTTCATGTCGGTCACACCAGGGATGAACCCGAGGATCTCGTGGCTTCCCGCGCCCCGCCCGCTGCCGAACTCGAACCGCCCCTCGCTGAGGTGGTCGAGCATGGCGACCTTCTCGGCGACCTTGACCGGGTGGTTGACCTGGGCGAGCGGGTTGAAGATGCCGGAGCCCAGGTGGATGCGCTCGGTCGCGTGGGCCAGGTAGCCGAGGAAGACGTCGTTCGCGGAGAGGTGCGAGTACTCCTCCAGGAAGTGGTGCTCGGACGCCCAGGCGTACTTGAACCCGGACCGGTCCGCCTCGATGACGTACTCGGTCTCCTCCATCAGCGCCTTGTGCTCGGCGAGCGGATCGGTCTCGGCCCGCTTGCCCACGTACCCCTGTACGAAGAGCCCGAATTCCACGGAGGTTCACCGTCCCCTGCTCGCCCGTCCGCAATCTGACGAACCGTCAGATCGACCTGCCGCCGACTGTGGCACCGCACCCCCGGAGCGTCAAGAGCCGATGGATGAATAACTGACGCTCCGTCAATCACCCTCGTCTCACCTGGCGCTGACGCCCGCCAGCCATCCCCCGTCGATCACGAACGGCTGGCCGGTGACGTAGGAGGACTCCTCGCAGGACAGGAAGAGGGCGAGCCGGGCCACCTCCTCGGCCCTGCCGATGCGGCCGAGCGGGACGAGCTTGCGGTAGAACCGGGCGACGGCCTCCGAGCCCGCCTCGGGGTCCGCCGCCGGGTCGAGCAGGGCCGGGTTGCTCATGGCGGTGTCGATCGCGCCGGGGCAGACGGCGTTGACGCGGATGCCCTGGGGGGCCAGTTCCAGCGCGGCCACGCGCGTGAGGCCGACGATCGCGTGCTTGGTCGCGCTGTACGCGCCGACGTACGCCATGCCGGTGAGCCCGGTGTACGAGGCGGTGTTGACGACGGTGCCGCCGCCGGCCGCCGCGATCTCGGGGGCCAGGGTCTTGATGCCGAGGAAGACGCCGACCTGGTTGACCCGCACGATCTGCAGGAACTCTTCGAGGGGGGTGTCGACGAGGGCGTTGAAGCGCAGGATGCCGGCGTTGTTGACCAGTCCGTCGACCTTCCCGAACGCGTCCCGGGCGACCGTCGCCGCGGCCGCCCAGTCCTCCTCCCGGCCCACGTCGAGGTGGACGTACCGGGCCCGGGGCCCCAGCTCCTTGGCGAGGGTCTCCCCCTGCTCGTCGAGCACGTCGGCGACCACCACCGCGGCCCCTTCGGCGACGAAGAGCCGCGCCTCCTGCTCGCCCTGCCCCCGGGCCGCCCCGGTGACCACCACGACCCGCCCGTCCAACCGACCCATGACATCTCCCTCAGCAGAAGGCGCCCCGAAGGGGCGCGGGGAACGGGGCGCGGAACCGCACCCAGGAGGCGCCTATCCGAGGAGCGGAGCCACCCCCACCCCGAACGCCGCCATCTGGTCCGTGAGTTCGCTGCGGCTGCGCGAGCGGAACCGCACCTGGATCTGGTCCACCCCCATGGCCCCGTACGCCCGCAGCGACTCGGCGATCGCCTCGGCGGAGCCGGTGAGCGTGCGGCGCCCCACCTGCCAGCCGGGCGTGCCCACGTACAGCGGCTCGGTGATCGCGCCGACGGTGAACGGGCCGGTCGCCCCCGCCTCCTCGCGCAGCCGCCCGATCCGGGCGATCTGCTCGGGCAGCCGCTCCCGCGGGTCGCCCTGCGGCAGCCAGCCGTCGCCCCGGACCGCGGCCCGGCGCACGGCGGCGGGCGAGGACCCGCCGACCCACACCGGCACCCGTTCCTGCGCGGGCCGCGGCCGCTGGCCGAGCCCTTCGAAGTCGTACAGTTTCCCGTGGTGGGCGGGGAACTCGTCGGGGCCCAGCGCGGCCCGCAGCGCGTCGACGCACTCGTCCAGCACGGCCCCGCGCCGCCCGAAGTCCACCCCGAGCGCCTCGAACTCCTCCCGCACGTGTCCGGCGCCGACCCCGAGGATCAGGCGCCCGCCGCTCAGGTGGTCGAGGGTCGCGTACTGCTTGGCGGTGACGAGGGGGTGGCGCAGCCCGACGACCGCGACGTGGCTGAGCAGCCGTACGCGCCGGGTGACCGGGGCGAGGAAGGCGAGGGTGGCGACGGGGTCGTACCAGACGGTGCCCATCGCGGGGGCGAGCCGGCGCGGGACGCCGACGTGGTCGCAGCTCGCGAGGTAGGCGAAGCCGGCGGTGTCGGCGGTCCGGGCGATCTCCACGAGGTCGTCCGGCCCGGCGCCGGCCTCCCAGGGCTCGGCGTAGAGGGTGCTCTGCGACTGGATCGGCAGCTGCATCCCGTACGCGGGTTGCCCTTCGGGCGGGATCTGCATGAATGGCACCCTTCAGTCAGGCAAGGCTCGCGTGTCCGGTCGGCTGCGGGCCGGTGGGGGCCGGTCGCGCAGTTCCCCGCGCCCCTGAAAGGCGGGGCTTCGCCCTCGCCCTCACTTCGCTCCCGCCCACAGCCCGTCCTCCGTGAGCCCCAACAACCCGATCGCGTTGCGGCGGACGATCCGGTCGACGACCTCGGGGTCCAGGTGGCCCATCTGGGCCTCGCCGACCTGGCGGGACTCGGGCCAGGTGGAGTCGGAGTGCGGGTAGTCGGTCTCGTAGAGGACGTTGCCGACGCCGATGGCGTCCAGGTTCCGCAGGCCGAAGGCGTCGTCGAAGAAGCAGCCGTACACGTGCTCGGCGAAGAGTTCGGAAGGCGGGCGGTGGACCTTGTCCGCGACGCCGCCCCAGGCGCGGTTCTCCTCCCAGACGACGTCCGCGCGTTCCAGGATGTAGGGGATCCAGCCGATCTGGCCCTCCGCGTACATCACCCTGAGGTTCGGGAAGCGCTCGAACTTGCCGCTCATCAGCCAGTCGACCATGGAGAAGCAGCAGTTGGCGAAGGTGATGGTGGAACCGACGGCGGGCGGCGCGTCCGCGGAGGTGGAGGGCATCCGGCTGCTCGACCCGATGTGCATGGCGATCACCGTGCCGGTCTCGTCGCAGGCGGCGAGGAACGGATCCCACTCGTCCGTATGAACGGAGGGCAGTCCGAGGTGCGGAGGTATCTCGGAGAAGGCGACGGCCCGCACTCCGCGCGCGGCGTTGCGCCGCACCTCCTCGGCGGCGAGCCGCGCGTCCCACAGAGGGACCAGCGTGAGCGGTACCAGCCGGCCCCGGGCCTCGGGCCCGCACCACTCCTCCACCATCCAGTCGTTGTAGGCCCGCACGCAGAGCAGTCCCAGCTCCCGGTCCTTCGCCTCGGTGAAGGTCTGGCCGCAGAAGCGGGGGAAGGTCGGGAAGCAGAGCGCGGACTGCACGTGGTTGACGTCCATGTCGGCGAGGCGCTGCGGGACGTCGTACGAGCCGGGGCGCATCCGCTCGTACGTGATGACCTCCAGCCTGATCTCGTCCCTGTCGTAGCCGACGGCGGTGTCGAGACGGGTGAGCGGGCGGTGCAGGTCCTCGTAGACCCACCAGTCGCCGATCGGCCCGTCGTCGCCGGGGCCGCCCATGACGGGAGCGAACTTCCCGCCCAGGAAGGTCATTTCCTTCAGGGGGGCGCGCACGACCCGCGGCCCCTCGTCCCGGTACCTCGACGGGAGCCGCTCCCGCCAGACGTGCGGGGGCTCCACCGTGTGGTCGTCCACCGAGATGATCTTCGGGAAGGTCTCCATGGTCCCAAGGTAACGCTGATCTGACGGTCCGTCAGCTGCCTGGAAGCGGTTGCCGGAATGCCGGGACCGCACCCGGTGGTTGCGAGGACGGGGTGTGGGCCCTGTGAGGGCTTGCGCGAAACTCTCATGGCGGCCTGTGATCGGTGTCTCCCACGGCTGACGCATCCGCCATGAACAAGGCAAACTGGCCTGGTTGTCATGACGGTTCGGCAGGGGGACAGCGATGGACGGTGTACCGCGGGTACCGGAGCAGTGGAGTCGCGAGGAATCGGCGGCCCTGCGCTTCAGTGTGCTCGGCCCGGTGCGCGCCTGGCGCGGCGCGGAGGCGCTGCCCATGGGGTCCCCCCAGCAGCGCGCCCTGCTGGCCGCCCTGCTGCTGCGCGAGGGGCGCACGGCCACGGCGGGTGAGCTGATCGACGCGCTGTGGGGCGACGATCCGCCGTCGCAGGCCCTGGCCGCGGTGCGGACGTACGCCTCGCGGCTGCGCAAGATCCTCTCCCCCGGCGTCCTGGTCAGCGAGTCGGGCGGGTACGCGATCCGCCTCTCCGACGCGTCGGGGCCGTCGGGCCCCGGCGGGAGCCTGGACGTGGCCCTCGTCCAGGAGCTGGCGGCGGACGCGGAGAAGGCGAAGGCCACCGGCGACCTGTGCCACGCGCGCGCCCTGCTCAACAAGGCGCTGAACCTGTGGGACGGCGAGGTGCTGGCGAACGTCCCGGGCCCGTACGCGGAGACGCAGCGCACCCGCCTGGAGGAGTGGAAGCTCCAGCTCACCGAGACCCGCCTGGACATGGACCTCGAACAGGGCTGCCACGCGGAGGCCGTCTCGGAGCTCACCGCGCTCACCGCGGCCCAGCCGCTGCGGGAGCGGCTGCGCGAGCTGCTGATGCTGGCGCTGTACCGCTCGGGCCGCCAGGCCGAGGCGCTGGCCGTGTACGCCGACACCCGGCGCCTGCTCGCCGACGAGCTCGGCGTGGACCCGCGCCCCGACCTCCAGGAACTGCAGCAGCGCATCCTCCAGGCCGACCCCGGGCTCGCGGAGCCCTCCGCCCCGCTGGTGCCGCCGGAGGCCGCCGCCGCCCCGGTGCGCCCCGCCCAGCTCCCGGCGACGGTCCCGGACTTCACCGGCCGGGCCTCCTTCGTCTCCGAGCTGAGCGACGTGCTCGCGACCGCCGAGGGCCGGGTGATGGCGGTGTCCGCGCTCGCCGGCATCGGCGGCGTCGGCAAGACGACGCTCGCCGTGCACGTCGCGCACCGCTCGCGCACCGTCTTCCCGGACGGGCAGCTGTACGTGGACCTGCAGGGCGCGGGCGCACGGGCCGCCGAACCGCAGGCCGTCCTCGGCGCGTTCCTGCGCGCCCTGGGCACCGCGGACTCCGCCATCCCGGACACCCTGGAGGAGCGGGCGGCGCTGTACCGCTCGGTGCTGGACGGCCGCCGCGTGCTGGTGCTCCTCGACAACGCCCGCGACGCGGCGCAGGTGCGGCCCCTGCTGCCCGGCACCGAGGGCTGCGCCGCGCTGGTGACCTCGCGGGTGCGGATGGTCGACCTGGCCGGCGCGCACCTGGTGGACCTCGATGTGATGTCGCCCGAGGAGGCGCTGCAGCTCTTCACGAAGATCGTGGGCGCCGAACGGGTGGCGGCCGAGCGGCAGTCGGCGCTGGACGTGGTGGCGGCCTGCGGCTTCCTGCCGCTGGCCATCAGGATTGCCGCGTCCCGCCTTGCGGCGCGGCGCACCTGGACGGTCTCGGTGCTGGCGGCCAAGCTCGCCGACGAGCGGCGCCGGCTGGACGAGCTCCAGGCCGGCGACCTGGCCGTGAAGGCCACCTTCGAGCTGGGGTACGGGCAGCTGGAGGCGGCCCAGGCCCGCGCCTTCCGGCTGCTGGGCCTCGCGGACGGCCCCGACATCTCGCTCGCGGCGGCCGCCGCCGTCCTGGACCTCTCGCCGGAGGACACCGAGGACATCCTCGAATCGCTCGTCGACACCTCGCTGCTGGAATCGGCCGCGCCCGGCCGCTACCGCTACCACGACCTGGTCCGTCTCTACGCGCGTGCGTGCGCCGAGCGCGACGAGCAGCCGCCGAGCGAGCGGAACGCCGCCATGTCCCGCCTGCTCGACTTCTACCTGGCCACGGCGGCCGGGGTGTACGCGATCGAGCGGCCCGGCGACCGGCTGGTGGACCACCTGGAGACGACCCAGTACCCGGGCCTGCGGTTCACCGAGGGGAGCGCGGCGCTCGACTGGCTGTACACCGAGGCCGCGCCGCTGCTGGCCTGCGTACGGCAGTCCGCCGGCACCGACCTGCTGCCCCGGGCGGTCGACCTGCTGTGGGCGGCCAAGGACCTCACGGAGTCGGGGGCCAACTCCCACCAGTACGAGACGACGGCCAGCGCGATGTGCGACGCCACCCGCACCGCGGGGGACGCCCGCGCGGAGGGCAGAGCGCGCACCACGCTCACCAACGTCCTGCTGGTCTCGGGCCGCATCCAGCAGGCGGCCGAGCAGGCGCAGCTCGCCATGGACCTCGCGACCTCCGCGCAGGACGCCATGGCCATGAGCTGGGCGGCCAACGACCGGGGCCTCACCTGCCTGCACCAGGAGCAGTTCGCGAGCGGCAAGCCGTACTTCGAGCAGGCGATACAGGGGTACGGGGCGATCGGCAACCGGCCCCTGGAGGCCCTCAGCCTCTGCAACCTCTCCCGCGCCCACCTCGGCATGGGCAACATCGACAAGGCCGTCGAGATCGCGCAGCGCGCCCTGGCGACCTACCTGGAGATCGGCAAGACCCTGCGCATCGCCAACGGCCACTTCACCCTGGGCATCGCGCTGACCCGGGCCGGCCGGCACGCCGAGGCGCTCAGCCAGTTCTCCGACGCCCTGGCCGTCTTCGGCAGCCACCGGCAGCGGCTGTGGGAGGGGACCACCAACTTCCGCATGGCCGAGGTGCACCTGGCGGCCCGCCGGCCCGCGCAGGCGGCCCAGCACGCCGAGCAGGCGCTCGCGCTCGGCTGCATCGGCGGCGACCGGATGCAGGGCACCGTCCTCACGCTCCTGGGCCGGGCCCTGACCATGCTGGGACAGGTGGACCGGGCCAGGGTCTGCTGGCGCGACGCGCTGAACCTCCTGGAGTCGAACGGCGGCGCCGCACAGGCCGAGGAGGTCCGCGCCCTGCTCGCACCCGCCACGGCGGCGTGAGCGACAGGGTTCCCACCAGGGCGGATGCAGACGTTCAGCATTCGTTTATCTCCGCCCGGCACTCTCATTCCTGTCACACCGTCGCGTCGGGGGGCAGACGGTCTGACCAGGAGCCAACCGACTAGTGTGCGGCTCCGAACGCCCGTCCAGCGGCCCTCGGGGGAGTCTCTGGACGGGCGTTTCTCACTCGTCATCACAACGGGAGGACCCGGACCATGAGCGACACCACGAAGGACACCGACTTCACCACCCAGGACAACGGGATGCCGGCGCCGCCGGTGAAGGACTCGGCGGTGAAGGACCAGACGGTGGCCACCCCGAACGACAACGGGATGCCGACCCCGCCGGCCGACGACGCGACGGGCCCCCAGCTCGACAACGGGATGCCCACTCCGCCCGCGCCCGACGACGTCCTCGCGATGGACAACGGCATGCCGTCCCCGCCCGCCCAGGGCCTGGACGGCGGCAAGTAAGAACCAGGACCGCCCTCCCGACGGGGGTTCGGCCGCGGTGGCGCGGAGGGGGAGCCACCGCGGCCGAGGTCTGTCCGGACACGCTCCGGCCGTACGGGCATTCGACCCGGCCGGTCGTGGGTAGCCGTACGGGGTCGGCGTCCCTCGCCGGCCGGCACGTCCTCTCCTCCAGGAGTCGCCATGACCCGCACGCAGAAGTTCCTCGCCACGCTCGCCCTGGTGCTCGGCGTCAGCGCCGCGGCCGCGGGCCCGGCCCCGGCCGACAACTCGATGCCCTCGCCGCCGCCGTACGGCGGCGTGAGCCAGGCCGCGCCCGCCGGCCAGGCTCCCTGACCGGCCCTACGCGCAGAGTTCGCCGTCGACCAGGTCGTTCGCGGCCTGCTGGGTGTCCGCCGAGCCGTCGCCCGTCGCGTTCAGGACCACCGCGCGGCGGCCGTCCGCGGTGACGCCGTTGCGGGTCGTGTAGCCCGGGATGTCGCCGCCGTGGCCGTAGTAGACGCCCCCGCAGGACAGCGGGACGCTCATCAGGCCCAGGCCGTAGCGCACACCGGCCCAGCCGGGCTCCAGCTCCGGGGCCGGCACGGTCGCCTTCATCGCCGCCAGCTCGGCCGGCCGCAGCAGCCGGCCGCCCAGCAGCGCCTCGTAGAAGCGGGTCAGGTCCGCCGTCGTGCTGATCCTGCCGCCCGCCGCGCCCCCCGCCCAGGGGTTGAGCTCGGTGACGTCGATCCCCGGCCCGCCCCCGTCGAAGTCGGAGTAGCCGCGCAGGTGGCGCCCCGGCAGCCGGGGGTACGTCGTCGGGGCGAAGGTGCCGCGCAGGCCCAGCGGGCGGATCACGCGCGCGGTGACCTCCTCGTTCCAGCTGTTCCCGGTGGCCTTCTCGATGATCATCCCGGCCAGGACGTAGTTGGTGTTGGAGTAGCTCCACCCCGTGCCGGGCGCGAAGTTCGGGGCGTGCCGGGTCGCGATGGCGACCAGCTGCTCCGGGGTCCAGGTCGTGTGACGGCCGGCCAGGTACCCCTCCTTGCTCGTGAGCCCGGGAAAGTCCGACACGTAGTCGAACAGCCCGCTGGTCTGCTGCAGCAGCTGCCGTACGGTGATCGCGGCGCCGTCGTTGCCGTGGCCGGAGACGACGCCGGGCAGCCAGTGCTCCACGGTGTCGTCCAGCGACACGCGGCCCTCGCCCACCAGTTGCAGCATCACGGTGGCGACGAATGTCTTGGTGGTGCTGGCGATCCGGAACCCGTCACCGGCCCGCGCCGGCGCCCCCGTCTCCCGGTCGGCGACGCCGCCGGAGGCGTGCCGGACGCCCCACGGGCCCGTCGACCGCGCCACGACGGCGACGGTCCCGGTCCGCATGACCGCGTCCACGCCGGCCTGCAGCCTCTTGCCGTGCGAGGTCCCGGCCGGACCGCCGTGCACCGGCGCGGCGACGGATCCGGTCGCGCCGGCCGCGGGCAGGGTCAGGCCGACGCCGGCCAGCGCGGTCACCAGCATCGTGGCCAGCGCACGGGAGGTGAGCTTGGTCTTCATGGGTCGCGGGCTCCTCGGGTGTCGTGTCGGTCGTGCCGCCGTCGCGGTGTGACCACCACGCTAGGAACCGCCGCCGCGCGCGACGATCGGGCAGGCGGGCCACTCGGCAGGGGTGCCCGCACCCCGGAGCCGGTGGCGCCTGCTGTACCGCGCGCCTCGTGACCGGAGGGAACACGGAGGCAACGTACACCTGCTGACGCGTCGTCAGGTCCTAGTCGTCAGGCGCGGCGGCGCGCGTCGTCGAGGTAGCGCAGCACCGCCGCGACCCGCCGGTCCACCTGGTCGGCGGGCGACAGGTCGAGCTTGGCGAAGATGCTGCGGATGTGCTTGTGGACGGCGCCCTCCGTGACGACGAGGCGTTCCGCGATCGCCCCGTTGCCCAGCCCCTCCGCCATCAGCGCGAGCACGTCGCGCTCGCGCGGGCTGAGCCGTTCCAGGCGCGTGTCCTGGCGGGTGCGGGTGAAGAGCTGCGCGACGACCTCCGGGTCGATGGCCGTCCCGCCGGACGCCACCCGGTTCAGTGCGTCCAGGAACTCCTCCACCCGTCCGACCCGCTCCTTGAGCAGGTAGCCGAGCCCGGTGACCCCGCCCACCAGCAGCTCGGTGGCGAAGGACTGCTCGACGTACGCCGAGAGCACCAGGACCGCCAGGTCGGGCCGTCGCCGACGGGCCTCCACGGCCGCGACGATCCCCTCGTCGGTGTGCGTCGGCGGCATCCGCACGTCGAGGATGGCGACGTCCGGCTTGTGGGTGTCGATGGCGTCGAGGACGCCGTCGGCGGTGCCCGCGGTGGCCACCACGTCGAGGCCCTCGGCGCGCAGCAGCAGCGCGAGCCCCTCCCGCAGCAGCGCGTCGTCCTCGGCGATCACAATCCGCATGGCAGTTCCACCTTCAGGGTCGTCGGGCCGCCGGGCGGGCTGGCCAGTTCGAGGGTGCCGTCGTGGGCCGCGATCCGGTTGCGGATCCCGGTGAGCCCGGAGCCGCCTTTTTCGTCGGCGCCGCCCCGGCCGTCGTCGGTGACGTCCAGCAGGAGCCAGCCGCCGCGGCTGCGCACCGTGACGGACGCCTGCCGCGCCCCGCTGTGCTTGGCGATGTTCGTCAGCGTCTCGGCCACCACGAAGTAGGCGGTCGCCTCCACGGACGCCGCGCACCGCCCGGGCGCCTCGACGTCGATCCGGCAGGGCACCGGGCAGCTCGCGGCGAGCCCGGTGAGCGCGCCCGCGAGCCCGCGGTCGGCCAGGACGGGCGGCAGGATGCCCCGGGCCACCGAGCGCAGCTCGGCCAGGGCCTGCTCGGCGGCGCTCTGGGCGCGCTCCAGGAGTTCCTCGGCGCCCGCCGGGTCGCGGGCCACCATACGGCGCGCGGCGCCCAGCAGCACGGTGACGGTGACGATCCGGTTCTGGGTGCCGTCGTGCAACGAGCGCTCGATGCGCCGCAGTTCGGTGGCGTGGGCGTCCAGGGCGGCCGCCCGGGTGGCGGTGAGTTCCGCGACGCGCAGGGACAGGTCGGTGTCGGGTCCGGCCGCGAGGAGGGTGCGGCCGGGCCGCGCCTGGAGCCGGGCCATGCCGGGGGCGAGGCCCAGGATGATGGCGGTCCAGCCGAGCCCCAGCAGGCCGGCGGCCAGCGCGTCGGTCCACGTCTGCGCGACCCCGATGCCCAGGGACGTACTGGTCGCGCCCTCCGGGAGCAGGCGCCAGTACAGCGGGAACGCGACGTCGCGCACGGCCAGCACCGGGAGCAGCGCGCCGGCGAGGCCCAGCAGCAGGCCGAGCGAGGCGTGCCGGACCAGCCAGCGCAGTTCGCGCCGTGTGGTCGGGTCGACGAGGGCCAGGCGCAGCCGGGTCGGTGCCGGGTCCGGGCCGATGACCTCGGGGCCGTGCCGGGCGAGCCGGCGGCGTTCGCGTCCGGCCAGCGCGTGCAGGGCCCGCAGGGTGACCGGGGCCATGAGCAGCCCGATCCCCGCGAGGGAGGCCACGGCGGTCACGGCCGTCCCGGCCAGGACGAGGAGCGCCAGCAGCGCCGTGCGGAACCCGCCGACGAGCTCCCTCAGCGCGGCGCCGGCCGCGCCGGCGGTCCGCACGGCGGTGACCCCGATCCCGGGCCTGTCCGCGGGCCCGTGCCCGGGCGGCCCCTGGGTCCTGTCCGCGGGCCCGCCCGCATCGCTGGAGGCCGGCATCCGCACCCTCCCTCTCCGTCCGACGACCCGGTCGCGGCGGCCGGTCAGCAGCCCGACCGCCGTCGAGGAGGAGCGTAGAGGTACAGCCTGCTGTACCCCCATCCGGGCTGCTGGCGGGCTCGGCCGGCCGGGGTCGCGATCCGTAGTTTCGGTGGCACGGCGACGGGACCCGATCAGGGTTCTCAGCCCACGAGACCGTGCACCCGAGACCGTGAAGAGGACAGCCATGACGACCACGGACCCCTACCGCTTCGAGGGCGGCGCCGAGAACCCGTACGCGAACGGCCCGTACGCGAGCAGCCCGTACCCGAGCGGCCCGTACGCGGACAACCCGTACGCGAGCGGCCCGTACACCGCCGGTCCGTCCACCGCGGGGCCGGACGCCGGCCGGGACGGCGTCACCAGGGACGGCGTCGTGCGGACGGTGCTGTGGCTGCTGCTGGTCGTCAGTACCGTCGGCAACATGGCGGCCTCCTTCGGCGCCGCCTCCACGCAGGTCCACCTGGTCTGCGGCGCGGTCACCGCCCTGTGCGCGACGGTGCTCGTCGTCCGGCACCTGCGGGGCCGGCGATGAGCGGCTTCCCCGCGGGCACCGCCCGCCCGGCGCAGGCGGCCCCCGCCATCACCCTGACCGGCGTCAGCAAGACGTACGCGGGAGGCGTCCGCGCCCTCGACGACGTGTCGCTGACCGTGGCGCACGGCACGTTCCTCGCCGTGATGGGGCCCTCGGGCTCCGGCAAGAGCACGCTGATGCACTGCGCCGCCGGACTCGACACCCCCACCGCGGGGAGCATCCGCATCGGCGACCGCGAGATCGCGGGCCTGAACGAGACCCGCCGCACCGAACTGCGCCGCGAGCACATCGGGTTCGTCTTCCAGTCCTACAACCTGGTCCCCGCACTCAGCGTCGCCGACAACATCACCCTGCCGCTGCGGCTCGCGGGGCGCGCCCCCGACCACCGGTGGCTGCGGACGCTGGTGGAGCGGGTCGGCCTCGCCGACCGGCTCGCGCACCGGCCCGCCGAGCTCTCCGGCGGTCAGCAGCAGCGGGCGGCGATCGTACGGGCCCTGGTGGCGAAGCCCGCCGTGGTGTTCGCCGACGAGCCGACCGGCGCCCTGGACCTGCGCAGCGCCCACGAGGTGCTGGGCCTGCTGCGCGAACTCGTCGACGAACTGCGCCAGACGGTGGTGATGGTCACCCACGACCCGGCCGCCGCCGCCCAGGCGCACCGCGCGCTGGTGATGGCCGACGGCTGTGTGGTCGACACCCTGGACCGGCCCACCGCCCCCGAACTGGCCGACCGCCTCGTCAAGCTGGGAGAGGTCTAGAACCATGCTGCATCTCGCGGTCCGTATGGCGGGCCACCGCATCACCGCCCTGCTGGCGGTGGCGTTCGCGGTGCTCGGCGGCGCGGCGCTGATCACCGGCACCGGGATCCTGGCCGAGTCGGGCCTGCGCTCCCAGCTGCCGGCCGGGCGCCTGGCCGGCGCGGACGTCGTGGTCTCCACCGACCAGAGCTTCCACCCTGCCGGGGACCTGCCGATCGCGCTCCCGGAGCGGGGCACGGTCCCGGCCGCGCTGGCCGGCCGCCTCGCCGGACTGCCCGGTGTCACGGCCGCGGTGGGCGACGTGAGCTTCCCGGCCGCCGTGCTGGACGGCGACGGCCGGGTCGTACCGGCCGCGGAGCCGCAGGCGGCCGGACACGGCTGGTCCTCGACGAAGCTGCTCGCGGATGCCGGGGTCGACGGTTCCGCGCCGGCCGGCGCCGGCGACGTGGCGCTCGACGGCGCGACCGCGCGGGCCGCGGGGGTCCGCGCGGGCGACCGGGTCGAGGTCGTCGCGGCCGGGCGGCCCGCCGCCGCGTACCGCGTCACGGCGGTGGTCGACGCCCCGGACGCCGGCATCCTCTTCGCCGACCGGACGGCCCTGCGGCTGTCCGGCCGCGCGGACGCGGGGTCCGCGGCCGGGCCGCGTGCCGGGACCGTGGACCTGGTCGGCCTGCGCACCGAGCCGGGCGCCGCCTCCTCGGTGGCCGCCGCGGCCCGCGGCATCGTCGCGGACGCCAATGCCAAGGGCGGGGACGCGGGCAAGGGCGCCGGTGTCCGCGGCGACCTCGTCGTCTCCACCGGCTCCGACCGCGGCGACATCGCCTCCCCCGGCGCGGGCGCCTCCCGTTCCCTGCTGATCCTGCTCGCCGGTTCGCTCGCCGGGATCGTCGTGCTGATCATCGGGTTCGTGATGGCGAGCGCGCTGGCCGTGTCGATCGGCAGCCAGCGCCGCGACCTGGCCCTGATGCGGGCCGTCGGCGCGACGCCCCGGCAGATCCGGCGGCTGGCGGCCGGTCAGGCCTCGCTCATCGCCGCCGTGGCGGCCGCGCCCGGGATCGGCCTCGGCTACCTGCTGGCCGGGCGGTTCCGGGAGATGCTGGTCGACCGCGCGGTGATCCCGGAGAGCCTGCCGCTCACCTACGGCCCGCTGCCCGCGCTCGCCACCGTCCTGCTCCTCGGCATCGGCGTGCAGGTGTCGGCCCGCGGCGCCGCGTGGCGCACCTCGCGCATGCCGGCCACCGAGGCGGTCGCCGAGTCGCGCAGCGAGCCCCGTACCCCGTCGAAGGTCCGCGCCCGCGCCGGGCTGCTGCTGATCGCCGGCGCCATGACGCTCTCGGCGGTCCCGCTGCTGAACCGCACGGTCCTCGGCGCGGCGGCCACCTCGATGGCCGGCATCATCGGCGCGATCGGCCTGGCGCTGGCGGGCCCCGCCCTGGTCAAGGCGGTCGGCGACACGGCCGCCCGGCGGCTGCGGCCCGGGGTCTCGGCGCCCACCTGGCTGGCGGTGGCCAACATCCGCGGGTACGCGCTGCGCCTGTCGGGGGTCGTCAGCGCCCTCGCGATGGCGGTGGTGTTCGTGCTCACCTACGTCTTCGCCCAGACGACCGTCATGAGCGCCACCGCGCAGGACACCCGCGCCGGCACCCTGGCCCAGCAGCGGCTGAGCGCGCCCGGCCTCGGCGGGCTGCCGGCCGGCACCCTGGCCGACGTGGCGAGGACCGACGGCGTACGGGCGGCGGCCCCGGTGGGCAGCACGACGGTCGTGTGGACGTACGAGATGTTCGGCGAGCCGGAGACCGAGTCGAGCGCGGCGACGATCCTGACCCCGGCCGCGCCGGGCGTCCTGGACCTCGGCGTGCGCGACGGCAGCCTGGCCCGGCTCACCGGGGACACGGTCGCCGTCAGCAGCGACGTCGCCCGCTCCCGCGACGCCGGTGTCGGCCGCCGGATCACCCTGGTCCTCGGGGACGGCGCCACGGTCGACGCGGAGGTCGTCGCCGTCTACGACCGCGGCCTGGGCTTCGGCCCGGTCGTCCTCTCCCACGACCTCGCCGCCGGCCACACCACCGCCGGCCTCGACCAGAGCGTCCTCGTCCGCACCGACGGCACCGACGCCGCCGGCCGCGCCCTCGCCGCGTTCGCCGGGTCCCGCCCCGGGCTGGTCCTGGAGCCCACCGACACCGGGACCGGCGACAGCCTCGACGACGCCCCGGCGACGGTCTGGATCAACCTGGCGACCGTCGTCGTGCTCCTCGGCTACCTGCTGCTGAGCATCGCCAACAAGCTGGTCGCGACGACCGCCCAGCGGCGCAACGAGATCGCCGCGCTGCGGCTCAACGGCACGACCCCGCGCCAGGTCCTGGCGATGATGCGGCGCGAGGCCGCGGTGATCGGCGCCGCCGCGCTCGGCACCGGGGTGCTGCTGTCGGCGGTCCCGCTCGCGCTGCTCGGCCTCGGTTTCCTGGACCGGCCCTGGCCGGACGGCCCGGTGTGGCTGCTCCCGGCCGTCGCACTGACCGTGCTGTGCACGGCCTTCGCCACGGTGGAGCTCCCCACCCGGCAGGCCCTGCGCACGGCCCCGGCCCACGCGCTGTCGGCCCGCGAGTAGGGGCAGGCCGGGGCGGGGGTGTGGGCCGGGAGGTACCTCCCGGCCCACACCTCCCTCAACCCCGCCCGCGCAGCTCGCCCTTGAGGACCTTCCCGCTCGCGTTGCGCGGCAGGGCGCCGACGAACTCGACCGTCCGCGGCACCTTGTAGTTGGCCATCTCGCGGCGCGCCCAGGCGATCAGGTCGTCGCCGGTGAGGGGCGCGTCCGGGCGGCGCACGACGTACGCCCGGCCGACCTCGCCGAGCCGCGCGTCCGGGACGCCGACCACCGCCACGTCCGCGACGTCCGGGTGCAGGCCGAGCAGCTGCTCTATCTCCGCCGGGTACGCGTTGAAGCCGCCGACGACGAACATGTCCTTGATGCGGTCGGTGATCCGCAGGTTGCCCGCCTCGTCCAGGACGCCGATGTCGCCCGTGCGGAGCCAGCCGTCCGGGGTGAGGGCCTCCGCGGTGGCCGGGGCGTCCTCGTAGTAGCCGCGCATGACGTTGAAGCCGCGGACCAGGACCTCGCCCGGGGTGCCCGGGGCGAGCGCCGCGCCCGCGGGGTCCACCACCTTCACCTCGGTGCCGGGGATCGCCCGCCCCGACGTTGCCGCGATGACCCCCGGCGCGTCGCTGCGGCGGCACATGGAGACGATCCCGCTCGCCTCGGAGAGGCCGTAGGCGGTGAGGACCGTGTCCACACCCAGCTCCCGCCGCAGCCGTTCCACCAGGCGCAGCGGCACCACCGCGGCGCCGGTGACGACCAGGCGCAGGGCCGAGAGGTCGTACGCGTCGCGGTGCGGGTGGTCCAGGAGGGACTGGTGGAGGGTGGGCGGCCCCGGCAGCACCGAGATGCGCTCCGCGGCGATGTTGGCCAGCGCCGTGCCGACGTCGAACACGGGCTGCGGGACGATCGTCGCGCCCCGCATCAGACAGGCCAGGACGCCCGCCTTGTAGCCGAAGGTGTGGAAGAAGGGGTTCACGACGAGGTAGCGGTCGCCCTCGCGCAGTCCGGCCAGGTCGCACCACACGTCGTACGCCCGCAGGGTCTGCGCGTGGGTGATCACCGCGCCCTTGGGCCGGCCCGTGGTGCCCGAGGTGAAGACGATGTCGCAGGGGGCGGCGGGGTCGAGGGCCGCGATGCCCGCCCGCACCTGTTCCGGCTCCGTCCCGTCCCCGCTCGCCAGGAACTCCTTCCAGGTCGCCCAGGCCTTCCACGCGCCGCGGGTCCGGCCGGCCTCCCGGGTACTGGGGCCGGCCTCCCGGGTACGGGGGCCGGCCGGGGCGACGTCGGGGGCGTCGTCGGAGAGGACCACCACCTGCTCCAGGTGCGGCAGCCCCGGCAGGGGGCGCTCGCCGGCCGGCCCCTCCGCGCAGGCGCGCCGCAGTGCGGCCACGTACGAGGTGCCGAGGAAGGTGCCCGTCACGAACAGCAGCTTCGTACGGCTCCTGGCCAGCACGTACGCCGCCTCCGCGCCCTTGAAGCGCGTGTTCAGCGGGACCAGGACCGCGCCCGCCGACACCGCGCCGAGCGAGCACACGATCCAGTCGAGGGTGTTGGGCGCCCAGACGCCCACGCGGTCGCCGGGCTCCACGCCGTTCGCCAGGCAGGCCGCCGCCGCGCGTTCCACCCGGTCGCCCAGCTCCGCGTAGGTGATCCGGGTGCGGCCCTCGACGACCGCCTCCACGTCCGCGTACCGCCCGGCCGCCGCCCGGACGAGTCCCGGGACCGTGCCCCACTCCAAGTCACCGCGCACAGCGGGCCTCCCCACCACTAGCTGACTGTCCGTCAGATTAGCGGTAGCCTGACGCACTGTCAGCATTCGCGGACCGGGGCGGAGGCGTGCCCATGGCAGGCACTGCGAGGGCAGCGGGATCGGGGTCGGGGGCGGCGCTCAAGGACGCCACCGCCGTCGTCGGGATCGGGCGGACCGCCTTCGCCAAGCACCTCCCCGGGAGCGAGAAGGCGCTGGCGTGCCGGGCGGTCCTGGCGGCCCTGGACGACGCCGGGATCTCCCCGGCCGAGGTCGACGCGCTCGCCTCCTACACGATGGAGGAGACCGACGAGGTGGAGGTCGCCAAGGCGGTCGGCTTCGGCGACCTGACCTTCTTCTCCAAGGTCGGCTTCGGGGGCGGCGGTTCGTGCGCCACCGTCGCGCACCTGGCGGGCGCGGTGGCCACCGGGCAGGCGACGGTCGGGGTCGCCTGGCGCTCCCGCAAGCGCGGCAGCGGGCCGAGACCGTGGCGGAACACCGCCGTCCAGCTCCCCACCCCGGCCCAGTGGACGCGCCCCTTCGGCCTCCTGCGCCCGGCCGACGAGATAGCCATGCTGACCCGCCGCTACCTGCACGAGTACGGGGCGACCCGCGACCACCTCTTCAACGTCGCGCTCGCCTGCCGCAACCGGGCCAACCAGAACCCCGCGGCGGTCATGTACGAACGCCCGCTGACCCGGGACATGTACATGAACTCCCGCTGGATCAGCGAGCCGCTCTGCCTCTTCGACAACTGCCTGGAGACGGACGGGGCGCTGGCCTGCGTCGTCGTCTCCGCCGAGCGGGCCCGCGACTGCCGGCACCGGCCCGTGTACGTCCACGCGGCCGCCCAGGGGCTGCCAGCCCAGCACCACGGGATGGTCAACTACTGGAACGACGACCCGCTCACCGGCCCCGCCTGGACGGCGGCCCGCCACCTGTGGAAGCACGCCGACCTCACCCCGCAGGACGTGGACGTCGCCCAGATCTACGACGCGTTCACGTCCCTCGTCCCGCTCTCCCTGGAGGGGTACGGCTTCTGCGGGCGGGGCGAGGGCGGCGCCTTCACCGAGGGGGGCGCCCTGGAGATCGGCGGCCGGCTGCCGCTGAACACGAGCGGCGGGGGGCTCTCCGAGGCGTACGTGCACGGCTTCAACCTGATCACCGAGGGCGTGCGGCAGCTGCGGGGGACCAGCACCGCGCAGGTGCCGGGCGCCGCGACCTGCCTGGTCACGGCGGGCGAGGGCGTCCCGACGTCGGCCCTGCTCCTGCGCAACTGACGTCAGCGGTCCGGCAGTCGAGGAGGATCCCCCATGCTCGCTCCCGTCGTGGACGACGACGGCGCTCCCTTCTGGGAGTACGCCGCCCGGGGCGAACTGCGCGTCCAGGCCTGCGCCGGGGCCGGCTGCGGCGAACCGCGCTTCCCGCCCCGGCCCTGCTGCCCGCACTGCCACTCCTTCGACAGCGAGTGGCGCGCGACGAGCGGCCGGGGCCGCATCTGGTCGTACGTGGTCCCGCACCCCCCGCTGCTGCCGGACTACGCGGCGCAGGCCCCGTACAACGTGATCGTCGTGGAGCTGGCGGAGGCACCGCGGATCCGCCTCGTCGGCAACCTGGTCGCCGCCCCGGACGCACCGCTGAACTCGGTCCCGCCGGAACAGATCCGGATCGGCGCGCGGGTCCAGGTGGTCTTCACGAGCGGCGCGGACGGCGTCCGACTCCCCCGGTGGGTCCTGGAGCGGCCATGACCCTGCGGATCACCACCGACAAGGACACGGGCGTGGCGGTGGTCACGCTGGACCGCCCGGACCGCCTGAACGCGATCGACCTGCCCACAGCGTCCCGACTGACGGCCGTCTGGTCGGACTTCCGACACGACGACTCCGTACGGGCGATCGTCCTGACGGGCGCGGGCGAGCGGGCCTTCTCGACGGGCCTGGACCGGGACGCCGAGGTACCGCAGCCCGACTCCCCCTACATGCTGGACGATCCGCTCGCCGCGGTCGGCCCGAAGGCGGCGGGCCTGTGGAAGCCGGTGATCGCGGCGGTCAACGGCATGGCGTGCGGCGGAGCCTTCTACCTTTTGGGCGAGGCGGACTTCGTGATCGCGGACGAGACGGCCACGTTCTTCGACCCGCACACGACGTACGGCATGGTCAGCGCCTACGAGTCGGTGTACCTGGCACAGCGGACACCGTTCGGCGAGGTGGCCCGCCTGGCCCTGATGGGCACGGCGGAACGGGTCTCCGCACGGCGGGCGTACGAGGTGGGGCTGGTGTCGGAGGKGACGCCGCCGGGCGGATCGGTGCAGGCGGCGGTCCGCTGCGCGACGGTCATCGCGTCCTACCCGCCGACGGCCGTCGAGGGCACGGTCCGAGCCCTCTGGTCGGCCCAGGAAGCCACCCGCTCGGCAGCTCTGTCTCAGGCCCCGCACCTGATCTCGCTGGGCAACCTGCCGACGCCGGAACAGACGAAGCTGTTCGGCGCCCGCCGCGCGGGGTTCCGGATCCGGTAGGGGCACGGCCGCGACAGGTGGTTGACGGTTCATATATGTCACAGATTCGCACCAGTGTCCTCACACGGCCCACACATCGGATACATTCTCACCTCTTGCGCAAAACGCCATTGGGGGGCGAGATGAACCAGCAGCACCCGCAGCAGCCGAACTGGGGACAGCAGCCGCAACAGCCTCAGCAGCAGCCACAATGGGGCGCGCAGCAGCCCGGGTGGGGGGCTCCGCCTCCGCCGCCGAAGAAGAACAGCACCGGCAAGATCGTCGGCCTCGGATGTGCCGGTGTCTTCGCGCTGTTCGTCGTCATCGGTGTCATCGGCGCGGCCGCGGGGGGGCGGCTCCGACGACGACAGCAAGGGCGACACGGTCAGTTCCGACACCGTGGCCAAGGGCGACGACACCGCGGACAAGGCGGAGAAGGACGAAGCCTCCGAGGCGAAGACCGACGACGAGCCGAAGGCCGACGAGGCCAAGAAGGACGACAAGCCCAAGGCCGCCGAGCCGAAGAAGGACGACACCACGAAGGTCGTCTTCAAGGTGTGGGGCACCGCCCCCGCCGGCACCCTCGGCCCGCTGGACATCACCTACGGCTCCGACTCCGACACCCGCAAGGGCAGCTTCAAGAACGGCACGTTCGAAGCCACACTGCCGCTCGACGACGACGCCATGTACTTCAACGTGATGGCGCAGCTGCAGGGCTCCGGGGACATCAACTGCTCGGTCACGGTCGACGGGCACACGGAGAAGGCGCACGCGGCGGGCGGATACAACATCTGCCACGCGCAGGCGAACTCCGGGCTCCTCGGCGGCTGGGGCTGACAGCGCCCGCCTGACGACGCACCCGGCCCGGCCGCTCCCGCACGTGGCCGGGCCTTCGTACGACCACACCGTGGGACCTGCCGTACCGTCGGGGCCCGTGCGCCGGGGACCGTCACCCCCGTCGGTTCACTTGTACTCGGCGATCTGGATGAGGTTGTCGCAGGTGTCGTCGAGGACCGCGGTGCCGAGGGCCTCACGTGCCTTCTGGTAGTCCGTACTCACCGATACACACCTGCTTCTCCTGTTTCCCCGCTGCCAGGCCGGCCACGAAGTGCTCGTACGGAACGGCATGATGCACGGCCGCGTCCCGCACCTGGGAGTACCGGACCACTTCGGCGGGCTCTGTGATCAGTTCGACGTCCACCAGGTTGTCGGCGTCGTCGAAGTGGAGCAAGGCGACCATCCGCGAGTCGAAGATCCAGAAGTCTTCAGTGGGCAGGCTCAGGTGGTCGGCGTCCGCACGTCGGAGATTCATGATCCTCTCGCCGACGGCAGTGTTGCGCCGTGCATTGCCCAACAGGTACAGCTGCCCCGCCGTGGGCGGGTCGTCCACGACGCGGACACGCTCGATCCGCTTGCCGAGTCCGGTCTGCACGAGACGATTGGCACACCATGGCGAGTCCGTGTCGTCCCAGTCGACGGACTCACCGCGGATGAACCGGGCGTAAGTCTCCGTGGCTTCGTCGGAGGCGTAACGCCGGCGCGTCTCCAGCCGCCAGGCCGTGTGCTCGAACCGTGTGAACAGCCGGCTCAGACCATCCAGGTGAACGAACCTCGCTTTCCGCTGTTCCGGCCCTTTGGGCACCCAGTCCATGAGCAGTTCCCTCGGTACGACGATCGGCACCTCGCCCTCGCTCAGGTGCCGCAGTCGGGCGACGTCCTCGGAATCCGTGAGCGGCGGACCGTGCAGGATGACCTCTCCGGAGTCGAGGTCTTCGTGTACCGACGGGCATCCGTCGTCGCCCGATCCGGTGCCGTTGAAGCGCAGTCGTCGCGCCATGAGCGGTTCCTCTCGTCCAGGGCCGGTACGGAGAGCATCCCCGGCCCGGCGCCCGATCCGCCCAGCTCAACAAGGTGACGTCGGGAACCTTGAGGAACTTCCGTTCCTCGTCGAGCAACTTCGGGGAACTTCCCTCGCCCCGGACGACTGCCGCTTCCTACAGTCGCTGCCATGGCCCCAGCGGCCTGACGTGCCGGGTCCGCAAGAGACCTCGGGCCCGAGCTACCGTCCAACTGTGTGGGAACGCCTGCTCAGCCGGGCCGGTTTCGCCACGGCCGACGCACGGATCCTCGACGCACCGCACCTCGGGCACATCGGGACGCTCCTCGTCCGCGCGGTCGCTCCCTGACTCGCCTCATGACCCGGTATGTGCCCAGCTCGCCACCGGGACACGGGATTCTGTGGCCTACGAATGCCAGGTCATGAGTTGATCCGCCTTGCGCCGCAGTTCCTCGGTTGCGACTGTGCCCTGAAATCGGTTCAACCGCAGCCGCATGTCGTCCACGGCATTGCGGACCTTCACCGAGCGGATGCCCTCAGCGCATTCGACGAATTCGTTCCATGAGGACAGGGCGCCATCCAGGTCGTCCTGCCGAAGACGCACGCCGCCGAGGTCGGCGAGGACGATGGCGCGGGTGCGTCTACGGTCCAGTCCGTGAATGTCCAAGGCGAGATGGAGGTGTTCCTCAGCCGCGTCGAGGTCGCCGAGGCGAGAAAGGATCATGCCGGATTCGTGAGCCCATCGACCGGGTGAATAGTGGGCGGCCCAGGATTCGCCGGACACGTCGGGGGAACGGCAGATGGCGGCCTCGGAGAGCACGAGATGTCGGGTGGCGGTGCGCCGGTCGTTGTCCTGCGCTGCCGCGTTGGCGAGGGTGGCCTCGTAGTAGGCGACAGCCCGCGGGTTCTCCAAGTGGCGGCCGTGGCGGACACATGCCTCGCCGAGCTGTACGGCCTCGGCGCGATACCCGAGGTCGACGGCCTGGACCGCGAGACCGCGCAGGGCGGTCGCGGACAGTTCCGGATCTCCCGCTTCGGCCGCGAGCCGGTAGGCGTGCGCGTAGTACTGCTGAGCTCGTCCCTGATGCTCCGTGCCGTGGCCCTCGTCCTGGGCCATCCACCCTGCCAAGTGCACCAGTTGGGATGAAGCGGCAAACAGTTCACGGCCCGTGGACTCGGTGAACCTCCCGTTCAGCCAGGGAGCGACGTCCTGTGTCAGGTAGCGGACCGCGAGATGGCGGGCGTGGCCGCCACCGAGCTCGGCTGCGGAGTCACCGAGCGCTTTGACCATCTGTCGGACGGCGCTCACTTCACCCGCGCCGACGCGCACGGCTCCGGACGAAGCCGTCCTGGTACGACGCACGACACTTTCCAGATCGGGCAGTGCGAGAGCGCTGAGGGCATAACCGCTGGATGCGGCCAGGAACTTCCGGCGATCCACGTCATTCCTTCCAAGGACAAGGACTGACTCCACGGTATCCGTGGGCATCCGCTCCTGTTCGGGGACAGCCGGCCCGGGAACGGCGCACAGGTCCAGTTCCAGGACCTGGACGATGTACGGCAGCCAATAGCCGGGCCTCCGCCTCCCGGTCTCCCACCGGTAGACCGCTTGTCGCTCCAGCTGCGTCGGGCCTCGGCCCTCAGCGATGCCGAGCTCGCGGGCGAGCTTGGCCGACCCCCAGCCCCTCGCTTCGCGCGCTTGCCGGATCACATCCCCGATGCTCGTGTTCTCCGGCACCTGTACCTCCCTGGACCACACGGGCCTACACCTGGCCCACAGCCTGGCCCCTCCTTCGTCCACCCGTCCGGCAGTTGACTGGACATCACGCTCCCGTGCAGGACAGCAGAAAGGCCATCCGACCGTTGATCACCCACGCGACACCCGTCAAGCGCGATGTGACCTATGACCATCGTGCCCAGCAAGCTGCCCTACCGATCGTCCTGCACCATCCCGATGGCGGGACGGAGGAGACGATCCTGATCCTCACCCCTGGCGAGGTGGAGCTCTACTCCATTCAGCTGGAGCAGGCCATCGCCCGACGAGAGTCCGCGCGATAGGAGCCTGCGACGACCCAGGTCGCCAGGAGTCCCCGGCTCGGCCGCGTCCGCAGGAGACAGCGGCACCACGGCGGTGCCCGAGCCGTGCCGGCGGACCGTCTGTCGAGAAAACGCACGAGTCGTGAACACCAGGAGGATCACCGTGTACGAGATGCGTCCGGCCACCGCCGACGATCAGGAAGCGATTGCCGTGATGGTCCGGGCCCGCATGGCCTGGATGCGGAATCGCGGTGTCCCCGACTGGCCTCGGAACGATGACGACGTGAACACCGTCGCGGCCCAGGCAGCCGACCCGAACTTTCCTGTACGGGTACTCGTCGACGGCCGTCAGGTCATCGGCTGCACCACTGTGTTCACCACGACACCGGAATGGGGCTGGACCCCCGAGGAACTGACACACAGCGCGTACTTCCTGGCGACATCGTTCACCCATCCCGCCCGCCGACAGGACCGGCCCGGCCGTCTGATGGCGTGGTGGGCCCTGGACCGGGCTGCCCACGAAGGCGTCGAGTGGGTGCGCCGCGGGACCTTCGTGGAACGGCTCATGACCTACTACCGCGACGTACAGGGCTGGAAGTTGATCCACACGCCTCGGCGCAAGAGCCGCACCGTCTACCTCATGGCTCGCCGGGCAGAGGCCCTGCCCGAGCTGAAGACGCTGATCGCAGACTCCGTCACTCCGACGGAGTGACGGCCGCACCACGCATTTCCTCCCTACGAGAAAGGTGTTCGCCATGCAGCAGAAGACCCCGTTCGAGGAGCTGTTCGCCGATCAGGAGATCCGCGAGGTTCCGGGCCTGGACCTGCTCTACACCAAGAAGCAGGGCAGCTCGGACACGCAGACCGAGACCGACGACATCTGACAGTCCTCGGCGACGGGCCGGGACCACAGCTCCTGGCCCGCTGCCGGACCAGGAGCATGCGGTGATCAAAATGCAATTGACGGGACCCATCGACGCAGGCGGCTGGCAGTGGGACGGGCACCGGTGGATCTCCGGCCGCTCCTGGATCGAACCCTTCAAGCACTCCGCGATCGAGCACGTCATGGTCATCACGCCCGACTCCAGGCAGTCGTGCCTGATCGTCCGTGAGGCCGCCACGGGTCGAGAGCCGGTGACGACAGTCCGCCGGGTGATGAGCAGTCCTGGCTACCGACGACAGATCGAAGAAGCCGGTGCCTGGCCACTGCACGCGGTGCGAGTGGAGATGGCTGCCGGGCATGCGGTACGGATCACGTGCGGGGAACGCGGCGTCGCACCCCTCTACCTCCGCCCCGCCAACGGGAAGTTGACCGTCTCGTGGGACATGCTCGACCTCACCCCCGAAGCCGATGATCTGGACTCCCGCGAAGTGGCCGCCATGCTCGCCTACCGCACCCGCTACAGCACAGCGACGGTTTTCCGCACCATCCGCCAGCTCACCGAACGCTCGACCGCCTCGTGGGACCACACCTCCGGTCTACGCGTCGACCATCCGGTTCCGGCGCTGCATTCCCGCCCCCGGACCCTGCATGCCGATGCCGATCCCGTGGCCGCGTTCAGCGACTTGCTACGACGCGAGATCACAGCCCGTCCGCTGTCCGTCGACGGTTGCGCGGTGGAACTGTCCGGCGGAATGGACAGTGCCATGACCGCACTCGCCCTTGCCGAGACCGTCGGACCGGTCCGTACCGCGGCGCTCACGCTCGACGGAGACAGCGGAGATCAACAATGCCGTCGGCGTCGCGAGATCCGCACACGCATGGGCCTCGGTCCCGACCTGACCGTCCCTGTATCCGAGTTCGGGCCTTTCCACCCCGCCGGGTCCCGTGCCCGCGGCCGACCCACGAGCCCCCTCGACGGCACCTACTCCGAAGCCATGAACGAGTTGTACAGCCGGCTGAGTTCTGCCGGTGCCCGGTGGGTGTTCACGGGAGTCGGCGGTGACGAGCTGTGCTTCCAACGACCGGAGGAACGAGTCCTCACCGGCGACCCCTGGAACGTGCATCCCGTGCCCGGCCATCTCGGACTCCGCGCCCGGGACACCTTGCGTCACATCGAGAACGGCCTGGCACCCGCGTCCGTGCTCCACGCCTCCACCCTCATCGCCCTCGCTGTCCACAGCGCGACCGCCATGCGTCACGGTCTGTGGCCCATCAGCCCTCTGGCCACCCCGCTCGTGTTGCGGCTCGGTGAATCCCTTCCTCTGACATGGCGGCGCAGGAAGAGACTGATGCGTCTTCGTTTGGAACGGGCCGGGTGCTCCCCTGAGGTCGTCGACCCGCCGCTGCCGGAGAACTTCGCAGCCACCTGCGAGGCGGCCATGCTTCGGAACGGCTTGCCGCTGCTGTCTCAATGGCTGCCCGAATCGATTCTCGTTCGGCAAGGTCTGCTGGATTCCGTCGCGCTGAGCACGGAATGCGCAACCGTGGCCACTACTGGGTGCGGGGCCAGTGAGTTGTACCGGCCGCTGGCCATGGAAGCCGTCCTCCGATCCCTCGCCGTACCCAGGGCGCTCACACCGTGAACCAGGTACGTCACGTCTCCCCGCGCCTCCAGCTGTCGGCGCCACCGGGACACGGGATTCTGCGTACCGGTGGCGCGCGACGCCTTTTAAATCCCTGAGGGAAAGAACCGACCCCACCAAACCCCTCCGTAGGGGCCCCAGTTGCGGTGCCACTCGTTCGGGTGACGACGGCGTCAGGCGGCCTGGTGGGTGGGGTACGGTCGCCGCAAACATCCACAAACAAAGTCGGTCCCCGGCGAGACTCCACTCTCGACGAGGACCTGACCACTCAGGAAGAGCTGCCCTCCCTTATGGCTGATCCCCAGTCTAATGCCGCCCTGCCCGCGCACCAGTTGCCCGAGCCGCCCACGCCACCCGTGTCTCCCGCGCTCCCCCCGGACGCGCCGCGCGCCGGGGTCCTGCACGTACGGCACCGCCACACCGAGCGGTACACGGTCGTCGGCAACCACCTCGCCCAGCATCCGCGCCTGTCGGCCGCCGCGATCGGCTTCGGGCTCTACATCCAGTCCCTGCCCGACGGCGCCCCCGTCACGGTCAAGGCGCTGACGCTGCGCTTCCCGGAGGGTGAGGTGACGGTCGGCAGGGCGTTGCGGGAGCTGGAGCGGGAGGGGTACCTCGTGCGGCAGAGGGTGCCGCTCGGGGGCGGGCGCATCGCCACCCGGACAGTGTTCTACGAGGGGCCCGGCGGGGTCCGTGAGTCCGGTGGGTACGGCAGTTCCGGTGGGGTCCGCGGCCCCGGCGGCTCCCCCGCCCCGGCGCACATGCCGTGCTCCGAGCCGCCTCTCCGCCCGGTGAACTTGCCGCAGACCGGCACCGCCGCCCCACTGCTCCCYCCCGAAAGGAAGAGCTCCCCACGTGCGGCGACGGTCCCTGACTCAGGACCTGCGGCCGACGGCTCTGCGCCTGACGGCCCCGCAGCCGGCCTGCTGGCCGGGCTCCGGCTCGTCGACCCGCGGCTCCTGCTGTCCGAACGGGACGTACGGCGGCTGGTCCCGGCGGTCGAGGACTGGTTCGCCCGCTCGGCCACGGCCGCGCCACCCGGGCCGCTTCCTGGAACACCGCCTCGGGGCCCTGCTGCCGCCTCCGCTGCCGGTGCGTACAGCCGGGCCACCCGCCGAACGCCCGGCGCCCATGACGAACTGCGACGGCTGCGACCGCGGCTTCCGCTCGCACGACCCCAGGGCCCGGTGCGCGGACTGCCGGGCAGATCAGCTCCGAACGGCCGCCTGAGCCGCCCATCGACCGGGCGAGTGGGCGGCTACGCACAGCGTCGCGGTCCCGGCGCGGCGCTCACTCGTATCGGGTGATCCCTCGGGCGGCCAGGGCCTCCAGGGTCGGGTCCGTGTCTCCCGTGCTTTCTATGTCGTACACCTGGTAGCGCGGTGGTTTGAAGCGTTCGAGGGACGGGATGTCCAGCAGGGGAGTCCAGTCCTTGAGGGTTCTGCAGAAGTCGATGTCCACGTCGGCGAGGTTCGGCAGTTGTGTCAGCGCGCTGATGTCCTCCAGCTCGTCCGAGAACAGCTCGATCGCGCGCAGCTCGGGTCCTGCCCGCAGGCCGGAGAGGTCCCTCCACGGGACGTCGAGCAGCAGGACGCGCTCGCACCCCTCGGCGGGCACCGTCCGCACGCCGGGGCAGCGGTAGATCCTCAGGGTGCGCAGGCGCGGCAGTTCCGCGACGGCTGCGAGATCCGTCAGCACCGGCAGGTCCGCCAGCTCCAGCTCCCGTACGGGGGAACCGGCAAGGCCGCTCACGTCAGCGAGCACCGCGCAGTCGCTGACCTCGGCCTTCTTCAGGACGGGCAGTTCGCCGACGTGGTCCAGCGCGGCCAGGGACGGGCAGTCCTGGACGCGCAGTTCCTCCAGGCGCGGCAGCCGTCCGTCGGGGCCGTGGAGGCCGTGCAGCGTACGGCACTTCCAGAGCGACAGGTTCTCCAGAGCGGGCAGCGTGCCCAGCGAGGTCAGGTCGCGGAGGCCTTCGAGTTCCGTCAGGTAGAGCAGGCGCAGGTCCGGCAGTCCGTCGAGCGGGGAGAGGTCGGTCACCCGGGGGCACGCCTCGATGTGCAGGATGGCCAGCGAGGCCAGTGCCTCCAGGCCCGCCAGGGAGGCCAGTTGCTCGCAGGTGTCCAGGTTCAGGTATCGCAGGCCGGAGAGCGGGGTCAGACCGCGCAGGTCCCTCAGCTCGGGGCACTCCAGTACGCGCACGGTGTCCAGGTCCGGGTGCGTGCCCAGGCCGTCGACGCTCGTGAGGCGGGTGCACTTCTCCAGCCGCAACTCGGTCAGGCGCGGCAGCGCGTCGATGCCCTTGAGGCTGGTCAGGCGCTTGCAGCTGGTGAGGTCGAGCGAGGTGACGGCATCCACGCCGGACAGCCCGTCCAGGTCGCGGATGCCGGTCCAGCCGATGTTCAGATCGGTGAGTCCGGCCAGCCCGGAGAGGTGGTGCGCGTCCTTGAAGGAGCGGCAGCCCTGGAGGCTGAGCGTGCGCAGGTCCGGGAAGGCCGCGCCGAATCCGGCGGCGCCGCGCACCCGGGTCATGCTCAGGTCCAGGTGCTGGAGCCTGCGCAGGGTGAGCAGCGGGCGGGTGTCCTCGACGGCGCGGCAGCGGTGCAGGGTGAGGCTGGTCAGCGAGGTCAGGCCGCTGAGCGGGGTGAGGTCGTGGATGCCCGCGCAGCCGTCGAGGTCGAGCTCGACGAGGCCGGTCAGCGCGGCCAGTTCGGTGATGTCGGTGAGCTCCTTGCAGCGGAAGACCGTCAGCTCGCGGAGCATCGTCAGGTGGCGCAGGCCCCGCAGCGACGTCACCCCGTACAGGCTGAGCCGGCTCACGCCCTCGCGCACCAGCGCCGGGGCCAGCACCGTGGCGCAGTACGCGTCCGGGTCGGCGGCGGTCGGCCACAGGTCCAGCAGGTCCCGGTGCGACAGCCGCGCCGCCGCGGCCAGTTCGGCCGCCCGGCCCAGCGCCTCCCCGCCGTCGGGGACGGCGACCAGCTCACGGACGCGCGCCTCCGCTGCGCGGGCGTCCTGCGCCTCACCGGTGTCGGTCGGGTTCATGGGCGACGTGGACGGCATGGGTCGTGAGTGTAGGGAAGGGTTCCGACATCCGTCCGCCGGCCCCGGTCACCTGCGGGTCCGTCGTGGCCGGTCGCGCAGTTCCCCGCGTCCCTGAAAAGCCGGGCGGGGCCCGTCAGGAGCGCGCCGTTCCCGTCCCCTTCTCCGCGTCCAGCGCGTACACGCAGCGGTCCTTGCTGCACGCGTACACCACCCCGTCCTTGACCACCGGGGAGCCGGTGATCTCGCCGCCGGTGGCGAGCTTCCAGCGCAGGCGGCCGTCGTCCGCCTTCAGCGTGTACAGCAGGTGGTCCGTCGAGCCGAAGTGGATGCGGCCCTCCGCGACCACCGGCGCCCCCACCAGGTCGCCGCCCGCCTGGAAGCGCCACTTCGGCGTACCGGTGACCGCGTCCAGCGTGTAGAGGCCCTTGCCGCTGCCCACGTGGACGTGGCCGCCCGAGACGAGCACCGGGTCGATGGACGAACGGGCCTCGGTCGCGATGCGCCAGCGGTCGCGGCCGTCGGTGGCGTCGAGGGCGTACACCGTGCCGAGGTAGTCGGCGAGGTACACCCCGCCGCCCGTGACGGCGGGGCCGGGCACGAAGGCCGGCGGGCTGAGGAAGACGGCGGGCGCCTCGAAGTGCCAGCGCACGTGCCCGCCCGCGATGTCGATGGCGAGGACGCGCGTGCCGGCCGACACGTACACGTACCCGTCGTCGGCGTGGGTGATCCGCACCGGCACACCGCCGCAGGAGGCCGCGTCGCCGATGGGGTACGACCAGCGTTCCTCGCCGGTACGGGCCTCCAGGGCGCGCAGCCGGGCGTCCTTCCAGACGTAGACCGTGCCGTCGTGGACGGCCGGGCCCGCCTCGGGCGACTCGAAGTCGGTCTGGGCGCCGGTGATCTCCCACAGCTTCTGCCCGTTGGCGGCCTCCCAGGCCTGTACGCCGCCGCCGCGGGTGCCGGTGACGACCGTGCCGCGGTCGGCCTTGAGCGCGTACACCCACGCGTCGGTCGGCAGCCGCCACAGGTCGGTGCCCGTGCGCGCGTCCAGGGCGAAGAGGGTCGGCCCGTCGGAGGCGTGCACGCGGCCGTCGGCGACCGCCATCGACCAGGCGACGTCGCGCGTCTTGAAGCGGCGCCGGCCGGTGGCCACGTCCAGCGCGTGCACCTCGAAGGAGGTGACGTAGACCAGGTCGCCGGCGACGGAGGGCGTCCCCCACACGTCGTTCGACATGCGGAAGCGCCACGGCCGCCAGGTCGAGGCGCCGTCCGCCCCGGGCGGCTGCGCCGGCACCGGAACGGGTCCGGCCGCCACCGGGTCGCCGTTCACGCCGGGCCGCGGCCGGGACCAGGAGGCGGCGAGCCCGGCCTCGGGGGGCGGCGCCTGCACGGCGGCGGCGCGGGCGTCGGCGACGCGCGGCCCGGGCCCGATCGGCACCTGGGCGCCGGCCAGGCGTACGGGCCCGGCGTCGGGGGCGCCGCCGTGCCGGCCGGTGCCCGCGCCGACCGGGACGGCCGGCCTGGGCGGCACGGGCGGGTCGTGGGGCGGCGGGGGCGGCACCACGGGTGCCCCGCCGCCACCGCCG
>NZ_VDFC01000004.1:62635-71219 GCF_008369065.1 Streptomyces apricus
CGACGGCCCGTTCGGGCAGCCACGCGGACGCCGTACCGCTGTCGTCGGAGCCGGAGTTGAAGAGGTGGGGCGCCAGCTGGGCCTGGAGGTCGGCCGGGTTGGGGCGGGCCGTCGCGTCCATCTGCATGCAGGACTCGATCAGCGGGCGCAGCTCGTCGGGGAGTCCTTCGAGGTTCGGGCCCTCGCGCAGCAGCATGAAGACGGTCTCGACGGGGTTCGCGCCGTGGTAGGGCGCGTGTCCGGTGGCGGCGAAGACGAGCATCGAGGCGAGCGAGAAGACGTCGCTCGCGCCGGTCACGCTGCGGGAGTCCTTGGCCTGCTCGGGTGACATGTAGGCGGGGGTGCCGACGGCGACGTTCGTCATCGTCAGACGCGTGTTCGACACACCGGAGGCGATGCCGAAGTCGATGACGCGCGGCCCGTCCTCGACGACGAGGACGTTCGACGGCTTCAGGTCGCGGTGGACGAGACCGGCGCCGTGGATGGACTGCAGCGCCTCGGCGACGCCGGCCGCGAGCCAGCGCACCGCCTGGGCCGGCAGCGGCCCGCACTCGGTCACTATCTCTTCGAGGGAGGGCGCGGGCACGTAGGCGGTGGCGAGCCAGGGCACGGCCGCGCGCGCGTCGGCGTCGACCACGGCCGCCGTGTAGAAGCCGGACACGGCGCGGGCCGCCTCGACCTCGCGCGAGAAGCGGACGCGGAACAGCTGGTCCTCGGCGAGCTCGGTCCTGACGGTCTTGATCGCCACCCGCCGGCCCGAGGCCGAGCGCGCGAGATAGACCAGCCCCATGCCGCCGGCGCCCAGCCGTCCCAGCACCTCGAACGGCCCGATCCGCCGCGGATCGTGCTGTGTCAGCTGATCCACCACTTGCCTGCCACCTCCCCGTACGCGGCCGCGCTTCCAGCCACCGCTCCAGCCATCGCTCCTGCCGCGGCTCCGGCCACTGCGCAGCGTCTCACCACCGAACCGCTCCGGCGGCACGCACCCCCGATTCTTCCTGGCCCGGGCTCCTGGTGCGAACCCGGGACCCAATCGGGATGTCTCCGCCATTCTCGGGCAAAAGGGTCGACTATTCCTTGCTTTCCATCGTAGGCGGCGACCTTTTCGGCGCCTTTCGCAGCATGTCGTACGGGTTTCGGCGCTGGAGCTTCGTCCGTCGCGGCCGCCGAGAAACCTGAAATTCCGTGCCGGGGGGCGGTTCAGGGGGCGTCCCGGCGCTGCAGCAGCGCGAAGGACGCCCCCTGGTTGTCGCTGACGACGGCCACGCGGCCGTACGACGCGTCGAAGGGCGGCGCGTGGACCCGGCCGCCGAGCCGCGTCACCGTGGCGAGCGCGGCCTCGCAGTCGCGCACCGCGAAGTGCACGAGGAAGTGGGGCGGCATCTCGGCCGGGAAGACGTCGGTGACGGGGGCGCGGCCGAACTCACGGGTGACGCCGGGGCCGAAGAGCGCGTCGCGGAAGAGGCCGGGGTAGAAGGCGTCGGCGACCGCCGTGTCCCGGGCGTACAGCTCGACCCAGGCGAAGGTGCCCGGGGCGGGGGCGCCCGGCTCGCGCCGGCCGCCGAAACCGGTGTGCGTGCCGGCCTGCCAGAGCCCGAAGACCGCGCCCTCGGGGTCGGCGGCCAGGGCTGCGACGCCGTACGGGCCCACCGGCACGGGTGCCGTGACGATCTGGCCGCCGCCCTTGCGGATGCGGTCGCTCATGTCGCGGACGTCGGGGGTGGCGAAGTAGACCGTCCACACGGTGGGCATCCGCCCGTCCCGCTTCGGCACGAGGGCGGCGACGGGGGCGTCGCCGAGGTAGGCGGGGACGGCCCCGGTCCAGGGGCCCGCACCCCACGGCCCGCCTGGGCGGGATTCTTGGGCTCCGTTGGGTTCCCGGGTGCCGCCGGGTGGCCCGCCGCCGTCCTGCGGTCCGCTTCCGCCGGATTCCCCGGCCGGGCCGGGCGGCCCGCTGCCGTCCCGTGGTCCGCCTCCACCGGATTCCCGGGCGCCGTCGGATGGCCCGCCGCCGTTCTGTGGTCCGCCTCCACCGGATTCCCCGGCCCGGCCGGGCGGCCCGTTGCCGTCCCGTAGTCCGCCTCCGCCGGATTCCCGGGCCCCGTCGGGCGGCCCGCCTCCGTCCGGGTCCGCGGGGCCGCTCGGGGCCGCGGGGCCGTCCGGGCTTCCGGATCGGCGGACCCGCCCGAGCCGGCGGACCCGCCCGGGGCGACCGATCCTTCCGGGCGGGCGGGCCCGTCCGGACCGGAGGGTCGGTCCGGGCCGACGGACCCATCCGGACCGGCGGACCCGCCCGGGACGACGGGCCCGCCCGGAGAGGCGGGCCCGTTCGCATGCGTCGGCTCGTTCGGGGGCGTCGGGGTGAAGGTCCAGCCGAAGAGTTCGGCGTAGAAGCGTCTGCCCGCCTCCACGTCCGGCAGCTGGGCGTCGACCCAGCAGGGGGCGCCCTCGGTGAACGCGGCAGAGCCGTCAGATCCAGCCATGCGGCCAAGCTAACGGCGTTCCACCCATCCCGCAGAGCGGGCCGCACACCCGCCCGCGAGGCCGTACACCCCATTTGCAGTCGGCCGAATAGCGCTCCGATCACCCCTCGGTAAGCTGACGTCATGACAGGACAAGTGCGTACCGTCGACGGCCGTGTGGCCGGTCGGCGCGGGCAGGCGACGCGGCAGAAGCTGCTCGACTGCCTCAGCGAGATGCTCAGCTCCTCGCCCTACCGCGACGTCAAAGTCATCGACGTCGCACGGAAAGCGGGCACTTCACCGGCGACCTTCTACCAGTACTTCCCGGACGTCGAGGGTGCCGTCCTGGAGATCGCCGAGCGCATGGCGGCGGAAGGGGCCGGGCTGACCCAGCTCCTCGCCGGACGCTCCTGGGTCGGCAAGGCGGGCTGGCAGACCGCGCAGGAACTCGTGGACGGGTTCCTTGAGTTCTGGCGCAAAAACGATGCCATCCTGCGGGTCGTCGACCTGGGCGCCGCCGAGGGCGACAAACGCTTCTACAAGATCCGTATGAAGATCCTGAACTCCGTGAACAACTCCCTCACGGACACGGTCAAGGAACTCCAGGCGAAGGGCAAGGTCGACAAGGACGTCAACCCGGCCGCCATGGCCGGTTCCCTGGTGGCGATGCTCGCGGCGGTGGCCTCGCACCAGAAGGGCTTCCAGACGTGGGGCGTCAAGCAGGCCGAACTGAGGCCCAACCTGGCGCAGTTGGTGTACCTGGGCGTGACGGGCAAGAAGCCGACGAAGTAGCCCTCGCGCACGTTTCCCGGCACACGTCCTGTCACACAGGCGGCAGTTCACCCCGGTGGACTGCCGCCTGTCGCATCCCCGGCCCGGCCCGGGTCACTTGCTCCCGCGCCCGCCAGCTGCGTACGCCATCCGCGTACGTCATCTGCGTACGTCATCTGCGTACGATCCGGAAGACGCGGATCTCCCGGTCCACCCGCGCCTGGTACGTCGCGTACGGCGGCCAGAACTCCAGCAGGGCCGCCCACGCCGCGTCCCGCTCCGCACCGCTCAGGAGCCGGGCGGTCACCGGGACGTCCCGGCCCCGCCAGCTGATCTCCGCCTCCGGGTGGGCGAGCAGGTTGCCGGTCCAGGCGGGGTGGTCCGCGCGCCCGAAGTTGGACCCGACCAGGAGCCAGCTGCCGGCCGCGCCCTCGTCGTCGCGCCCCTCCGGCATGCAGGCGAGCGGCGTACGCCTGGGCAGCCCGCTCCGCGCGCCCCGCGCCGTGAGGACGACACCGGGCAGCAACCGGGCGCTGAGCAGCACCTTCCCGCGGCTCAGCCGGTGCACGGCGCGGTCGAGGGCGGGCACGACGTGCGGGGCGACCCTCGCGAAGCCGCGCGTCGAGGACACCTTCTGGACCAGCCGCACCCCGGAACCACGCACCCCCGGCGGGGCCATCAGACCCGCACCTCGCCGCCGCCGAACAGCCGCGCCTCCCCGGCCGCGTGCGCGCGCAGCCGGTGCACCGGCCCGAACAGCAGCTCGTCGCCGGCCGCCCGCTTGAAGTACAGGTGGGCCTCGTGCTCCCAGGTGAACCCGATCCCGCCGTGCAGCTGGACGGCCTCGGAGGCGGTGGTGCGCAGCGCCTCCAGGGCCTGCGCGAGGGCGAGCCCGCCGACCCCCTCGCGGCCCTCGACGGTCGCCCAGGCCGCGTAGTAGGCGGCCGAACGCGCCCCCTGGACCTGTACGTACAGGTCGGCCAGCCGGTGCTGCACCGCCTGGAACGACCCGATCGCCCGCCCGAACTGCTCGCGCTGCTTCACGTACTCCACGGTCCGCTCCAGTACGCGGTCCGCGGCGCCGACCGCCTCCGCCGCGAGGACGGCCGCGGCACGGTCGCCGACGGCGGCGAGGGCGGTAAGGGCGGCGAGGGTCCCGGTGACGTCCGTCGCCTCGTCGGTCGCCTCGTCCGCCGCCTCGTCCGCGCCGAGCAGTTCGGCGGGGACGTGCCGGAGCTGGACGCGGCCCTGCGGGCGGGTCGCGTCGAGGGTCGTCAGGCGGGCGCGGGCGGCCCCCTCGCCGACGAGGAAGAGGAGGGTGCGCGGCCGGGCGAAGCCCCCGGTACGCGCGGCGACGAGCAGCAGGTCCGCGCGGTGCCCGTCGAGCACCTGGTCGGCCTGCCCGTACAGCCGCCACCCGTCGCCGTCCCGCCGCGCCTGTACGCCGCCCGCGCGCCCGCCGCCCGCCCAGTCGCCGTGGTTGCCGCCGGTCAGGCCGAGGGCGGTGGTCAGGGCCGCGCCCGGTACGGCGAGCGCGGCGGTGAGTGCGCCGGAGGCGATACGGGGCAGCAGCGCGGCACGCTGGGCCGGGGTGCCGAGCGCCAGGACGAGGGGCGCGCACAGGACGGCCGTGGCGAGCAGCGGGGAGGGAGCGAGCGTGCGGCCCAGCTCCTCGGCGGCGAGGGCGAGTTCGGTCGTCGTGCAGCCCACTCCCCCGTACGCCTCGGGGAGGGCGAGTCCGGGCAGGCCGAGCTGCTGGGCGAGGGCCTCCCACAGCGCGGGGTCGTACCCGTCCGCGGTCCCCACGGCGGCCCTGACGTCCTCCGGGCCGCAGCGTTTGAGGAGCAGCTCGCGCAGGGTGCGGCGGATCCCGTCCTGCTCCGCGGTGAAGGTGGCGTCCATCGGCGGGCTCCTCCCCGGGCCGGGCCGGGCGGATGCCCGGTCGCCCTATCTGACGGTTCGTCATATTAGGCCGGTGGCAGGCAGATGCACAGGACCGCGGCCCACTACGCCCCTCCGGCCATCTGATGTACCGTCAGATTCCATGACCGCGACTCCGGGTGTGACGTCGGGACGGCGCGGGGTGGCCGTCGTCGGGGCGGCCCTCGCCGACTGCGGGCGTCTGGACGACGTGACGCCGTACGCGCTGCACGCCCAGGCCGCGCGCCGGGCCCTCGCCGACTCGGGGCTGGACCGGTCGGTGATCGACGGCGTCGCCTCGGCGGGCCTCGGCACGCTGGCGCCGGCCGAGGTGGCGGAGTACCTGGGGCTGCGGCCGACCTGGGTCGACTCCACGTCCGTCGGCGGATCGACCTGGGAGGTCATGGCGGCGCACGCGGCGGACGCGATCGCCGCCGGGCACGCGGACGTGGTCCTGCTGGTGTACGGGCCCACCGCCCGGGCGGACGTCCGGGCGGGCCGCCGTACGGGGAACCTGTCGTTCGGGGCGGGCGGGCCCTTGCAGTTCGAGGTGCCGTACGGGCACTCGCTGATCGCCAAGTACGCGATGGCGGCGCGCCGGCACATGCACGAGTACGGGACGACGGTCGAGCAGCTGGCGACGGTGGCGGTGCGGGCGCGGGACGCCGCCGCGCTGAACCCGGAGGCGATGTTCCGGGAGCCGGTGACGGTCGACGACGTGCTGGCGGGGCCGATGATCGCGGACCCCTTCACCAAGCTGCAGTGCTGCCTGCGGTCCGACGGCGGGGCGGCGGTGCTGCTGGCGGCGGAGCCGTACGTACGGGACTGCCGGGCGGCTCCCGTCTGGGTGCTCGGCACCGGTGAGCACGTCTCGCACACGACGATGTCCGAGTGGCGGCGGTGCTGCTGGCGGCGGAGCCGTACGTACGGGACTGCCGGGCGGCTCCCGTCTGGGTGCTCGGCACCGGTGAGCACGTCTCGCACACGACGATGTCCGAGTGGTACGTCGCCGCCGTCGTCGACCTCGAAGAGGGCCCGCAGCTCCCGCGCCCTCCACTCCACCACCTCCGTCATCATCCGCGGGCCCTCTTCGAGGTCGACGACGGCGGCGACGTACGGCGTGCGGGTCCCGAAGGGCGGCAGGTCGTTGCGGTGGACGACGGACCAGGTGTAGAGCGTGGCGCGGCCGCTCGCCCGTTCCCAGGTGACGGCCCCGCTCCAGCAGTGCGGGCAGAACTCGCGCGGGTAGTGGTGGGCACGCCCGCACGCCCCGCACCGGCGCAGCAGCAGCCGGCCGGCGGCGGCCGCGTCCCAGTAGGGGCGGGTGAAGGCGTCGGCCTCCGGTACGTCGAAGCGGCCGGCCGTCATCGGAAGAGCCCCAGCGCGCCGTCCAGCGACCACGTCTGCCAGGACATGCCGAAGAGCGCCACCAGGGAGATCAGCGCCATCATCGCGTTCTGCCCCTGCTCGGCCCAGTCGTGGATCATCAGCACCAGGTAGAGGAGGTTGAGCAGCAGGCCGCAGGCCAGGGCGACCGGGGTCAGGAAGCCCACCACGAGGCCGAGCCCCAGGGCGAGTTCCGCGTACACGACGACGTACGCCATCGTGCGCGGCCGGGGCGCGACCACCACGTCGAAGCCGCTGCGCACCGCGTTCCACCGGTGCTTCGCCGCGACGTCCGACGCCCACGCGATGCCGGTCCCCCGCTCGAACCAGCCCTTCCTGTCCTTGTGCCGCCAGCTCTCCAGCCACCACAGCCCGAGCCCGATCCGCAGCACGGCGAGCCACTGCGCCCCGGTGAGCCAGATCGCGTCCATGCCCCACGCCCTTCCCGCGGACGGACCGCGTGCCCGACCATCTGACGGTACGTCAGTTCTACGCACGGGCGCGGGGGTGTGCAAGGGGTGCGCGAGGGACCCGTGCCGCCCTCCCCGGCGCGGCCGTCCGCCCGGTCGCCGCTGCGCATGTGAGCTACGACACGAGGTCCACACACCTCTCCTACAGCCGTGATCGATTCGCAACCGATTCCGGGCTTGACCGAGACCCATCAATTGATGGCGTGCATACGCTCGGCACATGGCCGACACTTCCGACCCGACGCCCCAGACCGCCGCCCCGGCACCCGCACCCGCTCCGGTGTCCGCACCGGCTTCGAAGCCGACGTCCGGACCGACGCCCGAGCCGGCGTCCGAGCCGACGTCCGCGCCGCGGCAGGACCGGCCCGTGTACGTCATCGGGGGCGGCCCCGGCGGTCTCGCGGTGGCGTACGCGTTGCGCGCCCGCGGGGTGCGGGCCGTCGTGCTCGAAAGGTCCGACCGGGTCGGGGCGTCCTGGCGGCGGCACTACGACCGGCTGCGGCTGCACACCACCCGGCGCCTGTCCGCGCTGCCCGGCCTCGCGATGCCGCGCTCGTTCGGGCGGTGGGTGGCGCGCGACGACGTGGTGCGCTACCTGGAGAAGTACGCCGAGCACCACGAACTGGAGATCGTCACGGGCGTCGAGGTCTCCCGCGTGGAGCCCTCCGCCGACGGCACCGGCTGGCTGCTGCACGCCACCGGCGGCCGCGAGCTGACCGGCAGCGCGGTGGTCGTCGCCACCGGCCACAACCACACGCCGTACGTGCCCGACTGGCCAGGACGCGACGCGTACACCGGCGAGTTCCTGCACGCCGGCGAGTACCGCAACCCGGCCCCGTACGCGGGCAAGGACGTCCTCGTGGTGGGCGTGGGCAACACCGGCGCCGAGATCGCCGTGGACCTCGTCGAGGGCGGCGCCTCGCGCGTACGCCTCTCCGTGCGGACCGCGCCGCACATCGTGCGCCGGTCGACGGCCGGGTGGGCGGCCCAGTACACCGGGGTGCTCTGCCGGCGGCTGCCGCGCGCGCTGGTGGACCGGCTGGCCCGGCCGCTGGCGAAGCTGAGCGTTCCGGACCTCTCCGCGCAGGGGCTGCCGCGGCCCGACACCGGGCTGTACTCGCGGGTCCAGGAGGGGGCCATCCCGGTGCAGGACGTCGGTCTCATCGACGCGGTCCGCAAGGGCCGGGTCGAGGTCGTCCCCGCGGTCGAGGGCTTCGAGGACGGCAAGGTCGTCCTGGCGAACGGTGAGCGCGTCGGACCGGACGCCGTGATCGCCGCGACCGGCTACCGGCGCGCCCTGGAGCGCCTCGTCGGCCACCTGGACGTGCTCGACGGGCGCGGGCGGCCGGTCGTGCACGGTGCCCGCACGCCGGAGAACGCCCCCGGCCTCTACTTCACCGGCTTCACCAACCCGATCAGCGGCATGTTCCGCGAACTGGCCATCGACGCCGAGAAGATAGCGAAGGCGGTCGCGCGGGACGCCGGGCGGCGCAACCCGTCCCGCATCGCGCACTGACCGACGGCAGCCGTCCGGCCGCTCCCCGGCGGCAGCCGTCCCCGCGCCCTGCCGGGGCG
>NZ_VDFC01000004.1:71319-74518 GCF_008369065.1 Streptomyces apricus
CTCCCCGGCTACTCGTCCGTGAAGTGCGCGAGTGCGGTGATCACCCGTTCCGCGACGTCCGGCGGCCAGGGGAAGGAGGGCGAGACCGCCCGCTGGTGGGCGAGCCCGTGCAGGCCGAGCCAGAGGGCGACCGCGTCGGCGGCCACGTCGGTGCTGGTGGCGCACCCGGCGGCGACACAGTCCTGGAGGGCTTCGGCGAGCCGCCGCAGGCTCGCGTCGCCCAGCGTGCCGAGGTCCTGCGCCGTCACGGAACTCGCGTCCGGGTCGGGCATCCAGAGCCCCCCGAACATCGTGCGGTAGCGCCCGGGACGGGCCTCGGCGAAGTCCAGATAGCCCCGGCACAGGGCGGTGAGCCGGGCGCGGGGCGCGTCGCCGGCGGCGTCCACGGCGGCGCGCAGCAGCTCGTCCAGGTCGGCGAAGGCGTTGCGCACCACGGCCAGCATGATGGCGGGCTGGTCAGGGAAGTGGCGGTAGATCGAGGGGGCGGCGATGCCCACCCGGCGGGCGACGGAGCGCAGGGTGATGGCGCTCTCGTCACCGGTCTCGTCGAGCAGGGCGACCGCCGCGTCCACGATCTCCTCGCGCAGCCGGGCCCCCTCCCCGCGACGGTTCCGCACGCGGGCGGGCGCGGGGGCAGGCGCGGGCGCGGAGGCGGACGGTTCGGCGGAGGTCGTGGCGGGCGGTCCGGCGGGCTTCGTGACCGATGTCGCTGGCGTGTCGTCTCCCATACACATGACCTTACAGCGGAAAACTTATGGGCGTTCGCCTTGCGGCCGCCCGCACCACGACCGGCCACGACCGGCCACGACCGGTCACGACCTCCACGACTTCTTTGCCCGCCGACCCGTTCCTGACGCGACGTCAGTTCAGTAACCTGACAGTTCGTCAGTTATGACGGCTGTGACAGCCATACAGGAGCGGGCGGACCGATGCTTGGATCAACCCACGGCACCCTCACCACCGACTCCCGCCGGACCGGGGTCGTCGCCTGCGGCGGGCAGCCCGCCCCCGCGGTGCACGGCAGACCGGCCGCCACCGACGACCTGGACGTCAGCGGACGGCCGCTGTACGCCGGCGTACCCGACCTGGACCGCTTCTTCCGCCCGGAGTCCGTGGCCGTCGTCGGCGCCTCCGACGCCGAGGGCCGCCCGAACACCGGCATCACCCGGCAGCTGCTCGCCTGGGCCGGGCGGGTCGGCGCCAGGCTGCACCCGGTGCACCCGGCCCGCGAGAGCGTGTTCGGCCTGCCCTGCGTCCCCTCCGTCACGGACCTGCCCGAACAGGTCGACCTGGCCGTGCTGCTGGTCGCCGACCCCCTCCCCCTGATCGAGCAACTCGCGGACGCCAAGGTCCGGTTCGCGGTCGCCTTCGCGTCCGGGTTCGCCGAGACGGGAGCGGAGGGCGCCGCCGCGCAGGAGCGTCTCGCCGAGGCCGTGCGGCGCTCGCTGCGGCGCTCGGGACCGCGCTCGGGGCTGCGGCTGCTCGGCCCGAACACCAACCTCAACGCGTTCGAGGAGTTCCGCGACGACCTGGAGGGACCGGCGATCGCGCTGATCACCCAGTCGGGACACCAGGGCCGCCCGCTCTTCGCCCTCCAGGAGCTGGGCATCCGGCTCTCCCACTGGGCGCCCACCGGCAACGAGGCCGACCTGGAGAGCGCCGACTTCATCTCGTACTTCGCCGAGCGGCCCGAGGTGGGCGCCATCGCCTGTTACCTGGAGGGGCTGAAGGACGGCCGCTCCTTCCTCCTCGCCGCCGACCGGGCCGCCCGGCGCGGGGTGCCCGTCGTCGCGGTCAAGGTCGGCCGCACCGGGGCGGGCGCGCGGACGGCCGCCTCCCACACCGGCAAGCTGACCGGCGCCGACGCGGTGGTGGACGCCGCGATGCGCCAGTACGGGGTGGTGCGCGTCGACGGCCTCGACGAACTGCAGGACACCGCCGCCCTGCTGGCACGCGCCCGGCCGCCCGCCGGCTCCTGCGACGGGGTGGCCGTCTACTCGATCTCCGGCGGCACCGGCGCGCACTTCTGCGACCTGGCCACCGAGGCGGGGCTGCGCCTGCCCGCCCTCTCCGCCGCCAAGCAGGCCGAACTGCACCGGTGGATACCCGAGTACCTGGACGTCACCAATCCGGTCGACAACGGCGGCCACCCGGTCGGCGACTGGCGGGGGCGCCGGATCATCGACGCGATCCTCGCCGATCCGGCCGTCGGGGTGCTGGTGTGCCCGATCACGGGCCCCTTCCCGCCCATGAGCGACCGGCTCGCGCGGGACCTGGTGGACGCGGCCGAGGAGACGGACAAACTGGTCTGCGTGGTGTGGGGTTCGCCGGTCGGCACCGAGTCCGCGTACCGCGAGACCCTGCTGGGCTCGTCGCGCGTCGCGACCTTCCGCACGTTCGCGAACTGCATCACGGCGGTACGCGCCCATCTGGACCACGCGCGGTTCGCGGCCGCGTACCGCTCCCCCTTCGACGAGGCGCCCCGCACCCCGTCGCCCTCCTTCCGCAAGGCGCAGGCGCTGATGCGGCCGGGCAGCAGGCTCAGCGAGCACGCGGCGAAGCAGCTGCTGCGCGCGTACGGGATCCGGGTGCCGCGGGAGCAGCTGGTGACCAGCGCGGCGGCGGCCGTGCGGGCGGCCGGGCTCGTCGGGTACCCCGTCGTGATGAAGGCGTCCGGTGCGCGCCTCGCCCACAAGACGGAGCTGGGGCTGGTCAGGATCGGCCTCACCTCGGCCAGCCAGGTGCGGGACACCTACCGCGAGCTGACCGACACGGCCCGCTACGAGGACGTGCCGCTCGACGGGGTCCTGGTGTGCCAGATGGTGGAGCCGGGCGTGGAGATGGTGGTCGGGGTGGCGCAGGACGACCTCTTCGGGCCGACGGTGACGGTCGGGCTCGGCGGCGTCCTGGTGGAGGTGCTGCGGGACACGGCCGTGCGGGTGCCGCCGTTCGGGGAGGAGCAGGCGCGCTCGATGCTCGACGAGCTGCGGGGGCGGGCGCTGCTCGACGGTGTCCGCGGGAGGCCTCCGGCGGATCTGGACGCGTTGGTGGAGGTGGTCCTGCGGGTCCAGCGGATGGCGCTGGAACTGGACGGGGACCTCTCGGAGCTGGACATCAACCCCCTGATGGTGCTGCCGCGGGGGCAGGGGGCGGTGGCGCTGGACGCGCTGGCGGTGTGTCGCTGACGGTTGACCGGGGC
>NZ_VDFC01000004.1:74618-78363 GCF_008369065.1 Streptomyces apricus
GTCCGGATCCCCCGCCGGCTTCGCCTGCCAGTCCTTCGCCGCCCTCTCCCTCGACCCGCCCCTGGTCGTGTTCATGGTCGCGCGCACGTCCACGACCTGGCCCCGCATCGCCCGCGCGGGCGCCTTCTGCGTGAACGTCCTGGGCGCGCACCAGGGCGACCTGTGCCGCGGCTTCGCGGTGAGCGGCGGGGACAAGTTCGCCGGAGTCGGCCACACCCCGTCCCCGGTCTCCGGCTCCCCGCGCCTGACCGGCGCCACGGCGTGGGCCGACTGCACGATCCACGCCGTCCACCCCGGCGGCGACCACCTGATCGTGGTGGGCAGGGTGGACGCCCTGGGCACCTGCGACGACGACGGCGACGGCGCGCCCCTGCTGTTCCACCGGGGCCGCTTCGGCGGCTTCACGGCCTGACGGTCTCCCGCCGCCGGATCACCAGGGCGAGCAGCGCGGCCATCGCGCACAGCGCCCCGGAGGCGTACCACATCACGTCGTACGAGCCGAAGGCGTCCCGGGCCACGCCGCCGAGGAAGGCGACCAGCGCGGCGCCGACCTGGTGCGAGGCGAGGACCCAGCCGAAGACGATGGCGCTGTCGTCGCCGAACTGCTCACGGCACAGGGCGAGGGTGGGCGGCACGGTGGCGACCCAGTCGAGGCCGTAGAAGACGATGAAGAAGACCATCGGGGGATGCACCGAGGGGCCAAGGAGCAGCGGCAGGAAGAGGAGCGAGACGCCGCGCAGGGCGTAGTAGACCGCGAGCAGGCGGCGCGGGTCGAAGCGGTCGGTGAACCAGCCGGAGGCGATCGTGCCGACGACGTCGAAGACGCCGATCACCGCGAGGAGCGAGGCGGCCGCCGTGATGGGCATGCCGTGGTCGTGGGCGGCGGGCACGAAGTGCGTCTGGATCAGGCCGTTGGTCGAGGCGCCGCAGATCGCGAAGGTACCCGCGAGCAGCCAGAAGGGCCCGGTGCGCGCGGCGGAGAGGAGCACCCGCACCGTCCTGCGCGCCGCCCCCGGCACCGGCGGGGGCTTCTCCACGAACTCGGGCGCCCCGTACGGCGCGAGCCCCACGTCCGCCGGGTGGTCGCGCAGCAGCAGCCAGACGAACGGCACGACCGTCAGCGCCGCCAGGGCCACGGTCACGGCGGCCGGGCGCCAGTCGTGCTCCGAGACGATCCACGACAGCACGGGCAGGAAGATCAGCTGGCCGGAGGCCGAGGCGGCGGTGAGGATGCCGGTGACGAGGCCGCGCCGCTCGGTGAACCAGCGGTTGGTGACGGTCGCGGCGAAGGCGAGCGCCATCGAGCCGGAGCCGAGGCCCACCAGCAGCCCCCAGCAGAGCAGCAGCTGCCAGGCCGCGGTCATCCACACCGTGGCGCCCGAGCCGACCGCGATCACGACCAGGGCGGACGCGACGACCCGCCGGATGCCGAACCGGTCCATCAGCGCCGCGGCGAACGGCGCCGTCAGCCCGTACAGCGCGAGGTTGACGGAGACCGCGAGCCCGATCGTGCCGCGCGACCAGTCGAACTCCTCGTGCAGCGGGTCGATCAGCAGGCCCGGCAGGGAGCGGAAGGCCGCCGCGCCGATGATCGTCACGAAGGTGACGGCGGCCACGAACCACGCCCGGTGCACCCGGTGCGTCCGCGTACGCCGCCGCCCGGTGCCGGGTCCCTCGGCGGGCGTCAGGGCGGCCGTGTCGGTTGTCTGTGTCACGTCATAGAGCCTCCGCCGTGCGCCCCCGCCGGACGAGTGGCCCGAAGGACAGCGTTCGCTAGGATCGGGCCATGGGTACGCATCCGGCGCACAGCCCGTTCCGCCCGCACCGTGTCGTCGTCCTCGCCCTGGACGGCCTCCTCCCCTTCGAGCTGGGCATCCCGCACCGCATCTTCGACCGCGCCGTGGACGCGCGGGGCCGCAAGCTGTACGAGATCCTCACCTGCTCGGTCCGACCGCCGGGCCCGGTCGAGACGGACGCCGACTTCTCCGTGCTCGTCGAGAACGGGCCGCAGGCTCTGGCCACCGCCGACACCGTCGTCGTCCCGGCCTCCTACGAGCTCGGGCCGGTCCACGAGGAGGGCGTGCTCACCGACGAACTGGCCGCGGCCCTCGCCCTGATCCGGCCGGGCACCCGGCTGGTCTCCATCTGCACGGGCGGATACGTGCTGGCCGCGGCCGGGCTGCTCGACGGGCGCCCGGCGACCACGCACTGGTCGTCCGCCGAGCACTTCCAGCGGCTCTTCCCGAAGGTGCGGGTCGACGCGGACGTGCTGTTCATCGACGACGGGGACGTGCTGACGTCCGCGGGGGTGGCCGCGGGCATCGACCTGTGCGTCCACATCGTGCGCCGCGACCACGGGACCGCCGTCGCCAACGAGGTGGCCCGCCGCACGGTCGTGCCGCCGCACCGGGACGGCGGGCAGGCGCAGTACATCCACCGGCCGGTCCCCGAACCGCAGCTGGCGACGACCACCGCCGCCCGCGCCTGGGCGCTGGGCCGGCTGCACGAGCCGATCCAGCTGCGGGACATGGCCGCGCAGGAGTCGATGTCGGTACGGACGTTCACGCGGCGCTTCCGCGAGGAGGTGGGGGTCAGCCCCGGGCAGTGGCTCACCCAGCAGCGGGTGGAGCGGGCGCGGCACCTCCTGGAGTCCACGGACCTGTCGATGGACCAGGTGGCGGCGGACGCGGGCTTCGGCACGGCGCAGTCGATGCGGCAGCACTTGGGGGCCACCTTGGGGGTGACCCCCACGTCCTACCGCCGGACGTTCCGCTGAGATCCGTCCGCGGCCCGGTGGGGGCTGGTCGCGCAGTTCCCCGCGCCCCTAAAAGACTGCGCAGTTCCCCGCGCCCCTTTTGGGGGCGCGGGGAACTGCGCGAACGGCCACGACGCACCCGCACCCGGCCGCGGAGGTCAGAACGTCAGAACCCCCCGGGCGACCCGCCCGGCGGCCGCCTCCGCCGCCGCCTCCTCGAAATCCCCGACGGGATACGTGCAGGTCACCAACTCGTCCAGCAGCAACCGCCCTTCCCGGTACAGCTCCGCGTACAGCGCGACATCCCGCTGCGGCCGCGACGCCCCGTACCGGCACCCCAGGATCGACTTGTCCAGGAACATCGACGAGACGAGGAAGGACGCCTCGGCGTCCACCGCCGGCACCCCGAGCAGCACCGCCTGCCCGTGCCGGTCGAGCAGGTCGACGGCCTCCCGTACGAGCTCGACGCGCCCCACGCACTCGAAGACGTGGTCGGCCCCGTTCGGCAGGACGTCCCGCACCTCCGCCACGGAGGTGAGGAAGTGCCCGGCCCCGAACCGCCGCGCCGCCTCCTCCTTCGCCGGGTTGGAGTCGACCGCCACCACCGTGAGCGCACCGGCGATCCGCGCCCCCTGCAGCACGTTGAGCCCGATCCCGCCCGCGCCGATGACGACGACGCTGTCCCCGCGGTCCACCCGGGCCCGGTTCAGCACGGCCCCGACCCCGGTCAGGACCGCGCAGCCGATGAGGGCGGCCGAGGCCATCGGGACGTCCTCGGGGATGCGGACCGCCTGCACGGCCTTGACCACCGTGCGTTCCGCGAAGGCGGAGTTGGACGCGAACTGGTACAGCGGCTCCCCGTGCCGCGTGAACGGCTGCTGCGGCCGCCCGATGGCCTTGCGGCACATGGTGGGCCGGCCCCGGTCGCACTCGGCGCAGGCGCCGCAGTTGGCGAGCGTGGACAGGCAGACGTGGTCCCCCGGCCGCACG
>NZ_VDFC01000004.1:78463-83836 GCF_008369065.1 Streptomyces apricus
CACCGCGGGCGACGCGCGCAGCGCGAGCCATCTCCTCCACCCGCACAAGCAACGGCATCGGATCCACCCCCACCGCCCCCGGCAGAAACTCCGCAATCCGCTCCGGCGTCCACCGCCCCTCCGCATACCCGGAACGGAGTTCCCTCGGCTGCGCCCACACCGCGATCTTCGGCCCCGCGACCGTGTACACCTGCCCGGTGATCCGCGCCTCCCGGGCCCGCTCGGACAGCAGGTAGACCACGAGCGCGGCCACGTCCTCGGGTTCGCCGATCTCCGTCAGCTCCATCGGCACGTTCGCCGACATCCGCGTACGGGCGACCGGCGCGACCGCGTTCGCCGTGACCCCGTACTTGTGGAGCCCGAGCGCCGCGCTGCGGACGAGCGAGATGACCCCGCCCTTGGCGGCGCTGTAGTTGGCCTGCGAGACGGACCCCTGGTGGTTGCCGCTGGTGAACCCGATGAGGGTGCCGGACCGCTGGCGCCGCATCACCGCGCAGGCGGCGCGGAAGACGGTGAACGTACCCTTCAGATGCGTGGCGAGGACCGGGTCCCACTCGTCCTCGGTCATGTTGAAGAGCATGCGTTCGCGCAGGATGCCGGCGACGCAGACGACCCCGTCGAGCCGCCCGTACGCCTCCAGGGCGGTGTCGACGATCCGCTGTCCGCCCGCCATCGTGGAGACGTCGTCGGCCACTGCGACCGCCTCGCCGCCGGCCGTCGCGATCTCCTCGGCCACGGCGTCGGCGACCGAACTGCTGGGCCGTGCGCCGTCGACCGAGACGCCGTAGTCGTTGACGACGACCCGCGCGCCCTCGGCCGCGGCGGCCAGCGCCACCGCGCGTCCGATGCCCCGGCCGGCCCCGGTCACGGCGACGACCTTGTCTGCCAGGAAGTTCCCCACGCCCCGGCCCCTTCCCGCGGTTTCTGACGGTCCGTTAGATTTGCCTCCGATTCTACGACCCGCCGGACACCTGAGGACAAGCCCCGGGGAGGACCCGTGTCACTGCCGGCCGAGTTCCACGCGATCGCCGAGCGCGTGAACAACTGGGGGCGCTGGGGCGCCGACGACGAGATCGGCACCCTGAATCTGATCACCGACGACGTGGTGCGCAGGGCCGCCGCGAGCGTCCTCAGCGGCCGTCGCGTACCGCTCGCGCTGCCCCTGCGGCAGGGCGGCGTGCAGACGGGGATGATCCCGGGCCGCATCGATCCGCTGCACACGATGGTGCAGATCAACCAGGAGATCTTCGGCCCCGGCACGGTCGCCTGCAGCGACGACGCCGTGACGATGGGCCTTCAGGCGGGCACCCACTGGGACGCGCTCGCCCACGTCTCGCACTCGGGCCGGCTCTACAACGGCCGCCCCGCCGACAGCATCACGGCCCACGGGGGCGCGGGGTTCGGCGGCATCGACAAGGCCGGGCCCATCGTCTCGCGCGGCGTCCTGCTGGACGTGGCCCGCGCGCTCGGCACCGAGCGCCTGGACGGCGGGCACGCGGTGACCCCGGAGGACCTGGACGCGGCCGAGGAGCTGAGCGGGACGCGGGTCGGCCCGGGCGACATCGTCCTCGTGCGCACCGGTCAGGTGCGGCTCTGCCTCGCGGGCGAGAAGGAGGCGTACGCCTTCCCCTCCCCCGGCCTGTCCGTGCGCACCCCGGAGTGGTTCCACGCGCGCGACGTCGCGGCGGTCGCCAACGACACCCTCACCTTCGAGATATTTCCTCCCGAGATCGAGGACTTGTGGCTGCCCGTCCACGCGCTCCACCTGGTCGAGATGGGGATGCCGCAGGGGCAGAACTGGAACCTCGAAGAGTTGTCCACAGTCTGTGGAGAGCTCGGGCGCCACACGTTCCTGCTGTCGGCGATGCCCGAGCCGTTCACCGGCGGCACCGGAACGCCCGTGGCGCCGGTCGCGATCCTCTGAGGGGCGACGGGCACGGCATCCGGACGACTGGCACGGCACCGGGGCGGCGAGCGCCGGTTGGCGGCGCGCCCGCTGCGCGTGCCGCCCTCCGGCCCTCCGGCGCACCCGCTCCGTCCCGGACCCCAGGAGCCTGCGCCGCGCGTGGTCCGTACTCGGCGAGGGCTCCCGTCACCGGAGACCTCGCCGTCCCCTCACGGCGAACCACTGACCACAAGCGTGAGGAAACGGACACGCTGCGTCAACGCCCGGCCAGCGATTCACGCCTTACACACCCTTTGTCACCCACATGGAGGGAAGCACGGCCCGCGCACACGACAAGCCGGACGCGGGGAGTCCGGATCCCGCGCCCTCCGTGCGCCAGCGGGCGCGCCCGTGCCCGAGCGCCCGCTCCCGCGTGTTCGGCCCGGTGCCGGACGGCCCGCGCGCTACACGGCCTCGTACGCGAGGTCCCCGTACGCCACCGGCGCCGCCTCGCAGGCCGCGGCGACCGCCGCCCGTGACGAACACCGGTCCACCTCGCACCAGATGCGCTTGCCGGCCCCCTCGGAGCTCCAGCCCCACCGGTCGGCGAGACCGTCGACGAGCGCGAGGCCGCGGCCGTTGGTGTCGTCGCCGTCCGCGCAGCGCGGGCGGGGCGCCCGGGCGCTGGCGTCGACCACCTCCAGGCGGACCGTGGCGACCACCTCACCGACGGCACGTTCCCCGGCGCCCGGCACGGCACCCGGTCCGGCACCTGGTCGGGCGGCCGGTCCGGCCGTCGTGACCGGCACCGACAGGCGCAGGACGGCGGGGCGGCCGGTGTGCACCACCGCGTTGGTGACCAGCTCCGAGACGAGCAGGACCAGCGTCTCGGCCAGCGGCTCGTCGGCCTCTATGCCGGACCCCGCGAGCCGCGAACGGGCCCATCTCCGGGCCCGCCCCACCTCCGCGGGGTCGGGCCGGATCTCCAGCTGCACTTGAAGCACCTGCACCGCTCACACCATCCGAACCGGCGGACACATCGCCTCGCGCCTCTCAAGGGCCACGATCGTGGTCAGAAGAGGGTTCACGGAACGTGATTCCCTTGAGAGACAGCATGGTTGACGTACAGTCACCCCAACAAGCGCTTCGGGCATATTCCAGCGCGAAGGAGTACGCGTACGGCATACTGTGCGACGCTCGCCACGGGGAGTCGAACAGGCAGGAACGGTCCTGCTTCCTGCCCCGCGAGCGGCGCGCGCCCCCGGATCCGGGGCCGCCCCGGGGGCGGCACCGTGACGACCGGGCCGTGGAACCACTCGCATCCCACACAAGGTACCGGAGCGCACCGCCGACTCCGGGCCGTGACGAGTCACGCACGGGACACGACCCGGCATCGGCGCCCGGTGGTCCCGCTGTGTCATGTTCCGCACCGTCCGTCCCCGCGGGCCTCCTCCGGGCCCCTCCGCGATGCCACGATCGGTGACACGGCGACGGCGGTCCGGCGGCCGCCGGCGCCCCGCGGTCACGTCCCGGACCGCTCGGCCGCGGTCAGCAGACCGGCCGCGAGGGCTTCCTCCGCCTGCGCGGCGCAGGGGCCCCGGTGCGCCCGCGACCAGGCCCGTTTGAGGTGCAGGTGCACGTCGGACTCCCAGGTGAAGCCCATCCCGCCGTGCACCTGGAGGCAGTCGCGGGCGCCGCGCTCTGCGGCCTCGTCGGCCAGCAGGCGGGCCGCCGCGATGTCGAGCGGATCGCCCGTGACGGCCGCCGCGTAGACGGCCGAACGCGCCGTCTCCACGCGCACGAGCATCTCGGCGCACAGGTGTTTCACCGCCTGGAAGGCGCCGACCGGCCGACCGAACTGCTCACGGGTCCGGGCGTGTTGCACGGCCAGCGCGCAGGTGCGTCCGGCCGAGCCGAGCTGCTCGGCGGCGGTCAGCAGGGCGGCCACCGGGTCGTGGGGCGCGGCCCGGGGCACCCGGTGCACGGGGGTCAGCGGGTCGACCGCGCGCAGGGCGACGGCCTGCGCGACGTCCCCGCGGACGACGTCCGCCTCCTCCAGCCACTCGACGAGGTGCCCGTCCACGGCGGCGACGACGCACTCGCCCGTGGCCGCCCCGGGCACCTCGCCGGCCGCGAGGTGGGTGGCCACGAGCGGGCCGGGCAGCAGCGCCCGTCCGGCCTCCTCGAAGACGAGCACCGCTTCGGGCAGCCCGAGGCCCACCCCGCCCCGCTCCTGCGGCAGCCGCAGCGCGAAGAAGCCCGCCTCGCCCAGCTCGAAGAAGCCCGCCTCGCCCAGCTCCCGCCACAGCGCGCGGTCGAGCCGGACCGCGCCGGTGCCGGGGCCGGCCTGCCCGGGCGGGTCCACGGCGGCCCGCAGCCGCTCCCGCCCGAACCGCCGCGCCAGCAGCTCGCGCATCCCGGCCCGCAGCGCCAGCTGGTCCTCGCCGAGTCGGAAGTCCATCCGGTCACCGTCCTCTGGGCAGGCCCAGGATGCGCTCGGCCACGATGGTGCGCTGGATCTGCGAGGTCCCGGCCGCGATGGTGTACGAGAGCGAGGACAGCCGGTCCGCCGTCCACGGCCGGTCCAGGTCGAGCGCCCCGGGCCCGAGCACCTCGGCGGCCGCGTCGTACAGCTCCTGCCGGGCCTGCGCGTACCGGAGCTTGAAGACGGAGCCGCCCGCGCCCGGCACCCCGCCGGTGCGCTCCGCCTCGCTGACGTTCCACTGCGTCAGCCGCCACAGCGCCCGGAACTCGGCGTCGAGCCTGCCGAGCCGCCGGCGCAGCGGCACGTCGTCCCAGCGGCCGTTGGCGCGGGCCTCGCGGGCCACGTCGCCCAGGACCCGGCGGCACGCGACCACCTCGCCCGCGAAGGCCGTGCCGCGCTCGAAGGAGAGCGTCACCATGGTCACGCGCCAGCCGTCGTTCTCCGCGCCGACCCGGTTGGCGACGGGCACCCGCACCTCGTCGAGGAAGACCTCCGCGAACTCGGCCGAGCCGGCGAGGGTGCGCAGCGGACGCACCGTGATCCCCGGGGCGTCCATCGGCATCGCGAGCCAGGTGATCCCACGGTGCCTGGGCGCCCGCGGGTCCGTGCGCACCAACAGCTCGCACCAGTCGGCGACCTCGGCGTGCGAGGTCCAGATCTTGGAACCGCTGACCACGTAGTCGTCGCCGTCCCGCCACGCGCGCGTGCGCAGCGACGCGAGGTCGGAGCCGGCCTCCGGCTCGCTGAATCCCTGGCACCACACCTCCTCGCCGCGCAGCACGGGCGGCAGCCAGCGCGCCCTCTGCACGGCGGTCCCCTCGGCCGCGACGGTCGGCCCGGCGTGCAGCAGCCCGACGAAGTTGGCGCCGACGTAGGGGGCGCCCGCCTGTTCCGTCTCCTCCAGGAAGATCAGGTGCCGGGTGGGCGTGGCCCCGCGGCCGCCGGCGTCGACGGGCCAGTGGAGGCCGGCGTATCCGGCGTCGTACAGCCTGCGCTGCCAGCC
>NZ_VDFC01000004.1:83936-89035 GCF_008369065.1 Streptomyces apricus
GGGCTGCGCGGCGGGCGGGCCAGTCGTCGGGCGAGGGTCCGGGGGGCAGTGCGGGGAGCGTCTCGGCGAGCCATTCCCGCAGCCGCGCCCGGAACTCCTCGTCCTCGGGCGTGTACGAGAGGTCCATCAGCGGTCCGTCACGTGTCGAGGTCCAGGTCCAGCATGCGGATGGCGTTGCCGCGCATCAGCTTGTACACGGTCTCGTCGTCGAGGCCCTTCACGTGGTCGAGGGCGACCTCCTTGGTGTGCGGGAAGGTCGAGTCGACGTGCGGGTAGTCGGTCTCGAACGTGGCGTTGTCGCGGCCGACCACGTCCAGCGAGGCGATCCCGTGCTTGTCGCGGAAGAAGCAGCAGAAGATCTGCCGGTAGTAGTAGGTGGAGGGCGGTTCGGGGATCAGGCCGCGCACCCCGCCCCAGGCCCGGTGCTCCCGCCACACGTCGTCGGCCCGCTCCAGCGCGTACGGGATCCAGCCCATCTGGCCCTCGCTGTAGGCCAGTTTGAGGCGCGGGAACCGCACGAGCACGCCGGAGAACAGGAAGTCCATCATCGACGCCATGGCGTTGTTGAAGCTCAGGGACGCCTGGACGGCGGGCGGCGCGTCGGGGGAGGCGGCGGGCATCTGGCTGCTGCTGCCGATGTGCATGTTGACGACCGTGCCGGTCTCCTGGCAGACGGCGAAGAACGGGTCCCAGTAGCCGGAGTGGATGGACGGCAGTCCCAGGTGGGTGGGGATCTCGGAGAAGGTGACGGCCCTGACGCCGCGGGCGGCGTTGCGGCGGATCTCGGCGACCGCGAGGGMGATGTCCCACAGGGGGACGATGCACAGCGGGATGAGCCGGCCGCCGCTGTCGCCGCACCACTCCTCGACCATGAAGTCGTTGTACGCGCGCACGCAGGCGAGCGCGACCTCCTTGTCCTGCGCCTCGGCGAAGGTCTGCCCGCAGAACCGCGGGAAGGTCGGGAAGCACAGGCTGCCCTCGACGTGGTTGGCGTCCATGTCCCGCAGCCGCTCGGCCGGGTCCCAGCAGCCGGGCCGCATCTCCTCGCGGGTGATGCCCTCCAGCGTCATCTCGTCGCGGTCGAAGCCGACGGCGGCGATGTTGCGCTTGTACGGGAACTGCAGGTCCTCGTAGATCCACCAGTCGGCCGGCGGCCCGTCCGGGTCCATGGTGATCCGGTACTTCCCGGCCACGTACGCGAGCTCGCCGATGCCGGCCGTCAGCGGCCGGGGGCCGCGGTCCCGGTACTTCGCCGGCAGCCAGGTCTCGAAGAGGTGCGCGGGCTCGATCACGTGGTCGTCGACGCTGATGATCCGGGGCAGTTCGGTCATGGGTCCAGCCCTCCCGGCGATGGCGGTGACGCGTATCTGATGGACCGTCAGAAGCCAGGCTAGCCCCGCACCCCTGGACCGACAAGGCGCGGCGTCCTAGGCTCCCCCACCAATCTGACTGTCCGTCAGGTCAAGGCGTCCGCCGCCCGCGAGCCGTGAGGAGTACGGACATGCCCGACGACACCGCACACGCGCTGGGCGCCTCCCGCACGTTCTGGGAGCTGGTCGAGCGCCGCGCCGCCCTCACCCCGGACCGCCCGGTCCTCCTCCAGGGCGACCGCGTCCTCACCTTCGGGGAGCTGCGCTCGGGCGCCGAGCAGGCCGCGGCGGGCCTGCACGCCATGGGCGTACGGCCCAAGGCCGTGGTCGCCTGGCAGCTGCCCACCCGCATCGAGACCGTGCTCCTCGCGATGGCCCTGGCCCGGCTCGGCGCCGTCCAGTCCCCGGTGATCCCCTTCCACCGCGACCGCGAGGTCGCCTTCGCGCTGCGCGCCTCGCGGGCGGAGTTCTTCGCCGTGCCGGGCACCTGGCGCGGCTTCGACCACACCGCCCTGGCCGGGCGCGTCGGCGCCCGCGGCACCTTCGAGGCGTACGGCGCGCTCCCCGCCGGGGACCCCTCGACGCTCCCCCCGCCGCCCGCGGACGGTACCGCCGTGCGCTGGATCTACTGGACCTCCGGCACGACCTCCGACCCCAAGGGCGTCCTGCACACGGACCGTTCGCTGATCGCCGGCGGCTCCTGCCTGGCGCACGCGCTGCACCTGTCACCGGACGACGTCGGCTCGATCGCCTTCCCCTTCGCGCACATCGGCGGCCCCGACTACCTGGTCATGCTGCTGCTGTACGGGTTCCCGGCCGTCCTCTTCGAGCAGTTCGCGCTGCCGGACGCGCTGGCGGAGTACCGCCGGCACGGTGTGACGGTGGCGGGCGGCTCCACGGCCTTCTACTCGATGTTCCTGACCGAGCAGCGCAAGCAGCCGGGCACGAAACTGATCCCGACCCTGCGCCTGCTGGCGGGCGGCGGCGCGCCCAAGCCCCCGGAGCTGCACCACGCGGTCGTCCGCGAGATGGGGGTCCGCCTCACCCACGGGTACGGCATGACCGAGGTCCCGATGATCACCATGGGCTCGCCGGACGACACGGAGGAGAACCTCGCGACGACCGAGGGCAGGCCGCCCGAGGGCATGGAGATCCGCATCGCGGACGGGGAGGTGCGCCTGCGCGGGGAGGCCGTCTGCGCGGGCTACCTGGACCCGGCGCACACCGCGGAGGCCTTCGACGCCGACGGCTTCCTGATCACGGGGGACCTGGGGCACCTCACCCCCACCGGCCACCTCGTCCTGACCGGCCGCCTGAAGGACGTCATCATCCGCAAGGGCGAGAACGTCTCCGCCCAGGAGGTGGAGGAGCTGCTGCACCGCCACCCCGCCGTCGCCGACGCCGCGGTGATCGGCCTGCCCGACGCGGAGCGCGGGGAGCGCGTGTGCGCGGTGGTCGAACAGCCCCCCGGGGCCCCGCCGCTCACCCTCGGCGACGTCTCTGCCCATCTGCGCGCGGAAGGGCTGGCCGTCCACAAGCTGCCGGAGCAGCTGGAGGTGGTGGACGCCCTCCCGCGCAACGAGACCCTGCGCAAGGTGCTCAAGTACCGGCTCAGGGAGCGCTACTCGGGCACCGTGAAGTAGCGGGCGAAGGCGCTCACGATGTCCGGTTCGGTCACGACGCCGTCGGCGTCCGCGTCGAGCGCCCCGGCCGCGGTGGCCGCCGTCTCCCCGGGCACGCCGAGGGCCTTGAGGATGCGCGCGGTCTCGTCGAGGGTCACGGAGCCGTCCCCGTCGCCGTCCGCGACGGCGAGCGCCGCGTCCAGGAAGGGGCGGGCGATCTCGGCGAACCGCTCGGGGTTGTCCCGCAGCCGCTTCACGGCCCCGTTCACGAACTCCTCGCGGGTGATGCGCTGGTCGCCGTCGCGGTCCGCTATCCCGGCCATGCCCTGCCAGAAGGCCTCCGCGCCGATGTACAGGGCCTGGCCCTTGTCGCACCGGGCCGTCGTGCCGAACTCGGCGAGCAGCGCCTTCGTCGCCGCGTTGAAGTCCTCGCGGTCGATGTAGCCGTTGCCGTCCTGGTCGAAGCCGGCGAACCGGGCGGCGATCTTCCGCTCGTACTCGGTACTGACCATGTCTGTCGGGCCGCCTTACCTCACGTAGGTGCGTCTGGCACGGAGCGTACGACGACCGGACCCCTCCGGGACGGGAAAACGACGCTTGTGCCAAGACAGGGGGAAATCCGCGACAACTGCGTCGCGGACCTACGGACGATCTTCCCCGTACGCGCCGGTCCTCACGCCGGCAGCGGCGCCGCCCCGTCGTCGACGGCGGCGTCGACGTCCGCGTAGACGTCGAAGAGCCTGCGCACGCCGAGGGCGCCGAGCACCTTGTTCACGTGCGCGCCTCCCCCGATCCCGGCCTCTCCGGGCCGGGAGCCCTCCGCCCCCTGCGCGGGCAGCACGATCCGCAGGCGCCCCTGGCAGGAGCGGATCAGGCGGCGCCCGGTGATGAGGACCCCGACCCCGCTGCTGTCGCAGAACAGGACGCCCGACAGGTCGAGCACGACGTCGCGCCGCCCGTCGGCGACCGCCTCGTGCATCCGCTGCCGCAGCACGGGCGACGTCACCAGATCCATCTCGCCCGCGACGCGCACGACGGCCCAGCCGCGCTGCTCGCCTTCGGTCACCCTGAGCGTCACGCGCCCGTCCCTCGCTCGACGACGTCGGACCCGGACGGCCCGGAGACCGGCCCGGGAAACGGAAGCCTGTCCTACGCTTCCTGGACCGTGGCTGCCCCACCCCACGTGCCACGAAACACGAAAAGCCGATTCGAAACACGCTCCCGGTGAGCAGCTCCGGTCACCGCCGTCCGGACCCGATCACACATGATCAGGACAAGTCAGGACAGGTCCGCACGCAGCGTCGAAGATCGCACACGGCAAGCGACCGGATCCCTCTACCACCCCCACCCCTCCCCGGGGCGCGCATTGCCATAAAGGGGCGTGCGCGATCGAGGGTGCCGACTACATTCAGGGGGAAGCCGGAAGGAAGAATCCGGTGGACACAGGGACGGGCGCACGGCACGGACAGGGGCTAGGGGGGCGCATGGCCAGGAGGGACGCGCCACCCCGCTGGGACCGCAAGATGCAGCAGCGGCTCGCGCGGGGGGGAGGCGGCCGCGCTCGGCGAGCTCTACGACCGTTTCGCTTCACTCGTGCACGGTCTCGCCCACCGCGTGCTCGGGGACGAGCAGGCGGCCGACCGCATCACCCGCGAGGTCTTCGCCCACGTCTGGGAGAACCCCGAGTCGTACGACCCCCGGCAGGGCCCCCTGCGCTCCTGGGTCGCCACGCTCACCCACCGCCTCGCCGTGCAGCGCCTGCGCACCACCGAGACCGCCGCGCTCGCCCACGACGGCACGGACGACACCGACGAGCTGGAGCGCAGGGTCCGCCGCGCCTCGGTGGCGGCCCGCGCCGACTACATCGTCACGTCGATGCCGGCCCCGCTGCGCGCCGCCCTGGAGCTCGCCTACTTCCAGCGCCGCGACTACCGCCAGACCGCCGCCGACCTGGGCGTCACCGAGGACGAGGCCCGCCGCCGCCTGCGCCTGGGTCTCCAGCTCCTGTCCACGGCCCACGACGCGGGCCCCGCCGGGACACCGCCCGACCACGGGGGTGACCGGTGAACGGCGCGAACCCCTCCGGCCCGTACGAGGAGGACGGGGA
>NZ_VDFC01000004.1:89135-99760 GCF_008369065.1 Streptomyces apricus
GCCTCCGACACTCCGTCCGCCCCCGACGACGGGGAAGTGGCCCACGTGGCCCTGGACGGGGTGGAGTTCTGCCAGCTGGTGGCGGGCCACGTGCCCCCGGAGGAGGCGGCCGCGGGCCAGCTGGGGGACCGGGAGGCGATCAGGGACGTCCTCTTCGCGGCGGCGTCCATGAGCCGCATGTAGAGGTCACGGGTGAGCCCGGCGGGCGCACGGGCGGTCCCGGCGGGCGCATCGGTGCGGCGTCAGTCGAAGACGACGGTGCGCCGTCCGTTGAGGAGGATCCGCCGCTCCGCGTGCCACTTCACGGCCCGGGCCAGCGCCTGGCACTCCACGTCCCGCCCCACCGCGACGAGCTGCTCCGGCGTGACCTGGTGCCCCACCCGCTCGACCTCCTGCTCGATGATCGGCCCCTCGTCGAGGTCGGCCGTCACGTAGTGCGCGGTGGCGCCGATGAGCTTCACCCCCCGCGCATGCGCCTGGTGGTAGGGCTTCGCGCCCTTGAAGCTCGGCAGGAACGAGTGGTGGATGTTGATGATCCGCCCGCTCAGCTGCTTGCACAGGTCGTCCGACAGCACCTGCATGTAGCGCGCCAGCACCACCAGCTCGACGCCCTGCTCCCGCACCAGCTCCAGCACCTGCGCCTCGGCCTGCGGCTTGTTCTCCTTGGTGACCGGGATGTGCCGGAACGGGACGCCGTACGACGCCACCAGCTCGGCGAAGTCCGTGTGGTTGGACACCACGGCCGCGATCTCGACGGGCAGCGCGCCGGTCCGCGCCCGGAACAGCAGGTCGTTCAGGCAGTGCCCGAACCTGCTGACCATCAGCACGACCCGCATCTTCTCGTCGGCCCGGTGGATCTGCCAGTCCATCTCGAAGGCGTCGCCGATCGCCGCGAAGCTGGCCCGCAGCTTCTCCACCGTCACCGGCAGCTCGGCCGAGAAGTGGACCCGCATGAAGAACAGACCCGTGTCGTGGTCGCCGAACTGCTGGCTGTCCTCGATGTTGCACCCGGTCATGAAGAGATAGCTCGACACGGCGTGCACGATGCCCTGCTTGTCGGGGCAGGAAAGGGTCAGGACGTACTGCTCGTTCATGGGGGCCAGGGTCCCACACGGGACCCCGCACCCAGGCAGGCGCCCGCGATCCGGACGCGCCGCTTTTCAGGGGCGCGGGGAACGGCGCGAGCTTGTCGCCCTCAAGGGGCGCGGGGAACTGCGCGACCGGCCCCCACCGGCCCGCACGGAACCCACAGACCTCAGGCAGCCCACAGGCGGCCAGGCCGCCCTAGGCCGACCGCGTCATGATCCGCAGAACTTCGAGCGTCCGGGGCGGCACATCCGGCTCCTCCCCGTCGCTCACGGCCATCCGCACGTGCGCGTCCCGGGCGGCCCGCACCGCCTCCGGCCACCCCGCGTGGTCGAGGTACGCGGAGACGGGCGCGTCGGGCCCCACCTGGTGCATGATCCGCAGCACCCGCAGCACCGCGGAGTCGACGAGCGCGGCCTCCTGCGAATCGCGGAAGATCGTCCCGACGTACTTCTCGGCGGACCAGTTGTCCAGCCAGGTGTCCTCGACGAGGCGGTAGACGGCGTCGGTCACGTCCCCGTACCCGTCGACCCCCGCGAGCCAGACACCCCGCTGGAACTCGGGGTCGGAAAGCATGTGCAGCGCGGAGCGCACATTGCTGCGCCAGCGCCACCACGGCATGTCGTTCAGTGGCATGCCGCCCATGGTGGATGAGCGACGGCCGCGACGGGAAGAGTTCTCCGAACCTTGCACGGTCACCGATCGTACGTTCCTGCCCCGCCGGCCCGTTCCGCACCCCGGTGTTCACCCGGACGTCACCTCGCAGCGACCGAGGGTCACACCGGTCGTAGCGGTGTGACGGAATCGTGCGTTTCATGACCGGCAGGCGACACCACCACATCCTCCGTACCGCCCTCCGCCCGCGTCTCCCCCTCACCAAGGCCAGAGTGCTGTCCGCGGGCGCGCTGGCGCTGTGTGTGTCGACGGCGGCCGGCTGCGGCGTCGTCCCCGGTACCGCGGGGGGTTCGGGGGGCGGCACCGTCAAGGTCATGACGTGGGCCCCGGAGGGAACCGGCACGACGAACAAGCCCGGGATGCCCGCCATGGCGAAGGCGTACGCGCGCTGGGTCAACAAGCACGGCGGCCTCGACGGCCGCAAGCTCCAGGTCCTCACCTGCAACGACGACAACGACACGGTGTCCGCCGCGAACTGCGCCCGGCGCGCGGTCGAGGAGGGCGTCGTCGCCGTCGTCGGGTCGTACAGCCAGCACGCCCGCTCGTTCTTCTCGCCGCTGGAGGCGGCCGGCATCCCCTACCTGGGCGGCTACGGCGTCACGGACGACGAGTTCACCAGCCCGCTCTCCTACCCGGTCAACGGCGGCCAGGCCTCCCTGCTGGCCGGTCTGGGCCGGCAGCTCGCCAGGACCTGCGGCCCGGTCACCCTCGTACGCCCCGACACGGTCGCCGGCGACGAGCTGCCGGTGCTGCTCGACTCGGGCCTGACGGCGGCGGGCCACGCGGCCTCCGTGGACCAGCGGGCCGCCGAGGACGCCTCGGAGTATGCGGGGCACGCCCGCCGGGCGCTGCAGCGGGTCTCGGCGGACCCGCGGGAGGAGGGGTGCGTGATCCCCGCGCTGGGCGACCGCACCGACATCTTCATGGACTCCTTCCGGCGGACCCGCGAGGAGTACCCGGCGGTGCACACGGCCTCCGTGCTGGGCAGCGTCGACCAGTCGATGATCGACGCGACGGGCGGCACGTACGAGGGCGCGTACGTCACCGGCTGGTACCCGGCGTCGGGCGACGCGCGGTGGAAGGCGATGCGGGCGGTCGTCCGGGCGGAGGCCTTCGGCGACAACCGCATCGACGTCGGCGATCCCGGCGTGCAGACGACCTGGGTGGCGTACACCGTCCTGAAGAAGGCGATCGAGTCGCTGGGCGACGGCGAGGTGTCGGCGCGGACGCTGCGGCGCACGCTCGACGACGGGCTGGAGGTCTCCACGGGCGGGCTGACGCCGACCCTCAGCTGGAGCCTGCCGAACCTGCTCGCGGCGAGCGACTTCCCGCGGATGACCAACGCGGACGTGACCTTCCAGGTGGTGCGCGAGGGCCGGCTGGTCACGGAGCGCAAGGGCTTCGTGGATACGTCCGGGGTCCTGGAGCACACCGAGGCGTGACGCCGGCCGGCCGGCACACCGCGGCCGGCCGGCGTCGGGGTCCGGTTCCCACCGGGACCTCACGCCGGCGCCGGGCCGCGGTTTCAGTCGCGGGCACTCACAGCTGTCCCGGCTGCCGCTCCGTGAGGCCGTAGGTCTGCGCGATGGAGTTCCACAGCTTGGCGGCCTTGGCCTTCTGCGTGGTCGCGGTGCCGCTCTCCCGGTTGCCCGCGGCCGTCTGGCCCGTGGAGCGGGCCTGCCCCTTGTGGCAGCCCTTCTTGCCCGCGGCCTGGTCGGCCCACGCCGCGTAGTGGGTGTCCGCCGCGGCGGAGGCCTTCCACGCGCTGTTGAGCGCGGCCGTGAGCTGCGCGTGGTTGTCGAGCTTGTCGACGGAGAGGCCGGCGAGCCGCGTGACCAGCCCGTTGCGCTGCTCGGCGGCGTCGCGCAGGTCGCTGGCGGCCTGGCTGAGATTCGTGCACCTGCGGACGTTGTCGACGGCCTTGACCACCGAGTCGCGGCTGTTGCCGCTGTCCGCGAGGAGCTTGTCCAGGGCCACGGCCTGCGCCTCCTCCGGGCCCGCCGAGGCGGAGTCGGAGCCGGAGGCGTCGGTGGCGGGAGCGGTCGCCGCCACCGTCGTGTTCTCGTCGCCCTTGTCCTCCTCCCCGCCGCCCCCGCTGAGCAGGGCGCCCGCGCCGATGCCGAGCACGGCGATGCCGACGCCGACGGCCGCGATCAGGGGGACGCGGGAGCGGGACCGGCCGCCGCGGCCGTGGTCGCCGTCCGGCGCGCCCCGGCGTCCGCCGTGCCCGCCGGGGGCCGCCGGCGCGCCGGCGCCGGGGGTGCCGAAGCCGGACGGCGTGCCGAAGCCCGCCGCGGTGCCGAACTCGGGCGACGCGGCGGCCGGCTGCTGCCGGCCGGGCTGCCGGCGCGACCGCGGCTGGTCGACGGGGGGCAGCACCTGGGTGGCGCCCCCGGCGTCGCCGGAGCCGTCCGCCCGGAAGAGGTTGTCGAACTCGGCGGGCGGCTGCTGCCGGTTACCGGGCCCGCCGGGCTGTGCGGGCACCGGTGCCATGAACTGCGTGGGCTGGGCGTCGGGGTCCACGGCGGCGGGCAGGGGGCCCGCGCCGTTGCCGCCGGGCTGCCGACCGGGGCCGCCGTCCTTGGGGACGCGGCCGAGGTAGTGGGTCGACTCCGCGGGCGACGCGCCGGGCGCCGTACCCCCGGCGGGCATCTCGGGAGGCAGCGCGCCCGGCCCGACCGGCGGGAGGAACTGCGTGGCGCCCTCGTCCGCGGAAGGGGGCTGAGGCCCGGAGGGGGCGACGGGCGGCAGGAACTGGGTCGCGCCCTCGTCCATGGGTGCGGCGGGCGGCACCGCGCCCGGGCCCGCTCCGGCGGAGGCGTCCGGGTAGCCGTGGCCGCCCTGGGATATCGCGCCGCCGGACGCCTGCGGGTCGTCCCACCGGCCGCCCGCGCCCGGCGCCCCGTACGGGGTTTGGTGGGCTTGGTGCGCTTGATGGGCCTGGTGGTGGGCCTGGGGATCGCCGTACTGCACGACCTGGCCCTGACCCTGGCCCTGGGCGGGGCCGTCCCAGCCCTGCGAGGTCTGTGCTCCCTGGCCGGCCGTGCCCTGGGGCGGGGCGCTCCAGCTGGAGATCTGCGAGTCCTGGCCCTGGCCGGGCGCATGGCCCTGTCCCTGACCGTGGCCGTGACCCTGCCCCTGGCCGTGACCTTGGTCGCCCCTACCCCATTCGTCCGCGGGCGCCCAGCCCTGCCCGGGCTCCTGGGGAGCCTGCGGAGCGGACCGCGGACCCCACGGCTGGTCCCAGGACCGGCCGCCCGCGGGGACCGCGCGGTCGCCCGTCTGGCCGGGCAGGAGGGGCTCGCCGCCGTCGGACGGCAGCACGATGCCTTCGCGCGCGGGCCGCGCCGAGGGCTCGTCGCCCTGTCCGTTGTGCGTCACCGGGACTCCTACGAATGGGGGACCTTCGGAATCGTCGGTTCACGCTACCGGGTCCCCGCGGGCCGCTGCCACGCAGCACGGGAGGCGACTCCCGGCACCGGGGACAGCAGGTGACAAACCGCCCCCCGGGGTCCCGTTCGAGCCCCTGTTTCACGCCGCCTTTCCCACCATGTGCTTCATTTCTCACACGTTCACGCCGTCCGGACCGCCGCAGGTCCGCGGTACCCGGCCGGAAGCGAGTCGGCCGGGCCGCGGACCGAAGCGATCCGGACAACGTCCTTCAGGCCGCCGCCTGGAGGTCCATCCGCGCCCCGAACTCCCGGACCACCGGCTCGTCCCGGTACGGCTCCAGGCGCTGCTGGAAGTCGTCCAGGTACTCCGCGCCGCGGTTCGACCGCAGCGTGCCGAGCAGTTCGACCGCGCGCAGGCCCGTGTGGCAGGCCTGCTCCACCTCGCGCTGCTGCACCTGCGCGCTGGCCAGCAGCACGTACCCGATCGCGCGCCGCCTGGCCCGCGACTCGGGGTGCCCGTCGAGGGACTCCTGCGCGCGCCGCGCGGCCGCCTCGGCCTGCCCCAGGTCCCGGTGGCAGTGCGCCAACTCGTCGGCGAGGTACGCCTCGTCGAAGTGCGCGATCCACCGCGGGTCGTCCCCGGACTCCGGATCGGCCTGCTCCAGCGCCGCCACCGCCCGGCCGGACGCCGCCTGCGCCGAGCGGGCGTCGCCCATCAGCGCGTGCCCGCGCGCCTCCGCCGCGTGGAACATCGACTCCGCGCGCGGTGTGACGCGTCCGCGCGCGCCCTCCTGCGCCGCGCGCGCCAACTGCGCGATCTCCCGCGGGTTGCCGAGCTGCGCGGCCAGGTGGCTCATGGAGGCGGCGAGCACGTACCCGCCGTACCCGCGGTCGCCCGCCGCCTGCGCGAGCCGCAGCGCCTGGATGTAGTACCGCTGCGCGAGGCCCGGCTGCCCGGTGTCGATGGCCATGTAGCCGGCCAGCTCCGTCAACCGGGCGACCGCCGCGAACAGTTCGCGCCCGACCGCCTCCCGGTACGAGCCCGCCAGCAGCCCCGACACGACGCTGTTCAGGTAGTGCACGACCACCGGGCGCACGTGCCCGCTGCCGTACTGGTGGTCGAGGTCGACGAGCGCCTGGGTCATCGCGGTCACCGCCGCGACGTCGGACTGCCCGACCCGGGGGCCCGCCGAGCGCGAGACCTGCGCGTCCGGCGAGGAGATCAGCCAGTCCCGGCTCGGCTCGACGAGCGCGGAGGCCGCGACGGACGAGCCGGACAGGAAGTCCCGGCGCCCCACGTCGCTGCGCCACAGCTCGCAGACCTGCTCGATCGCGCCGAGGACCGTCGGCGAGAACTGCAGTCCCACGCCGGAGGCGAGGTTCTTGCCGTTCGCCATGCCGATCTCGTCGATCGTGACGGTCCGGCCCAGCTTGCGGCCCAGCGCCTCCGCGATGATCGCGGGCGCCCGGCCCCGCGGCTGCTGCCCGCGCAGCCAGCGCGCCACGGACGTCTTGTCGTAGCGCAGGTCCAGACCGTGCTCCGCGCCGCACATGTTGACCCGGCGGGCCAGACCGGCGTTCGAACAGCCCGCTTCCTGGATGAGCGCCTGCAGTCGTTCGTTCGGCTGCCGCGCGACGAGTGGCCTTGCGGCCATTGGCGTACCCCCTGTGGCTGCGGTGCCGTCCACGCGCACCGAGTTGATGGGCCCTCAGCAGCCGGGGACCCCCACGCCCCCTGCGGGGGCGGAAAGTTCCGGCCTCGAAGATCAATGCCCCGCGGACATACCGAAGATGCGAGACATGCGAGGATTGCCGGGGTAAAGGCTGCTGCCCGCCCCACACAGGACACAGGGCTACCCACCACCCGCTGCCGCCTCCCCTGCGCGCCCCCGCACATGCACCCATGCGCCCCACCCGTGGAATCGGTGCTCCTCCCCCGCGCGCGCAGGGGCCGTAACCACGGATGGGTGAGGGAGTTGAGTGGGCGTGGAAGAGACGATCGCAGGCACCGAGGCCGCCCAGATCCCGCAGCAGCGCGGCGAATCGCTGCAGGACACCGCCGTGCGCTACGCCGAGGAGCGCCATTGGGACGTGTTCCCCGGCACCTGGCTCGATGCCGTCGACGGCGTGCAGCACTGCTCCTGCGGGGACCCCGCGTGCGCCGTGCCCGGCGCGCACCCGGCGCGCGCCGACTGGGCGTCGGTGGCGACGGGCAGCGCGACCGTCGCCCGCCGGCTGTGGGCGAAGCAGCCCGCGGCGTCGATCCTGCTGCCCACGGGGCTGACGTTCGACGCGATCGACGTGCCCGAGACCGCGGGGTTCCTCGCGCTGGCGCGGATGCGGCGGATGGAGCTGACGCTCGGGCCCGTCACCTGTACGCCGGATCGGCGCATGCAGTTCTTCGTACTGCCGGGGGCCGGGGTGAAGGTGCCGGACCTGGTGCGCAGGCTGGGGTGGCCGGTCGCGTCCCTCGACCTCGACGTGCTCGGTGAGGGAGCGTACGTGGCGGCGCCGCCGACGCGGTTCGGTGCGCGGGGGGCCGTGCAGTGGGCCTGCCGGCCCACCCCCGCCAACCGCTGGCTGCCGGACGTGGAGGAACTGATCTCCCCTCTGGCGTACGCATGCGGCCGGGAAGCCCGGCGGTAGCCCTGCCGGGCGGGCGGGCAATTCGACCGGTACGGCAGATTCCCGGGTGCGGGCCGGTGGGGGTTGCTCGCGCAGTTCCCCGCGCCCCTTAAAAGCAGGGGCTACCGCCCTCGACGAAAGGCAGGGGCGCAGCCCCGCCTTTCAGGGGCGCGGGGAACTGCGCGGCCAGCCCCCACCGGCCCGCAGGTCCCAGGGGCGCGGGGAACGGCGCGGTCTTTTGTCTTCAGGGGCGCGGGGAACTGCGCGATCAGCCACGGCGGACCCGCGGAGGTCCACGCTCCGCGCCCCGGCACGGCTATCGTGCGCGCATGACGGTCGACACAGTCGCAGTCCGCGTGCGCGGACTCTGGAAGCGGTTCGGGGAGCAGACGGCCGTCGCGGGGATCGACCTCGATCTCCCCGCGGGCCGGTTCATCGGCCTCGTCGGCCCCAACGGCGCCGGCAAGACCACCACCCTCTCCATGCTGACCGGCCTGCTGCGCCCCGACGCGGGAACCGTGGAGGTCGTCGGCCACGACCTCTGGCACGACCCCACCGAGGTCAAGGCCCGCATCGGCGTCCTGCCCGAAGGACTCCGCCTCTTCGAACGGCTCTCCGGACGCGAGCTGCTCGCGTACACCGGCCGCCTGCGCGGCCTCCCCGGCGCGGAGGTCGACAAGCGCGCCACCCAGCTCCTCGACGTCCTCGACCTCGCCGGGGCGCAGCACAAACTGGTCGTCGACTACTCCACGGGCATGCGCAAGAAGATCGGCCTGGCCGCAGCCCTGCTGCACAACCCCGAGATCCTCTTCCTCGACGAGCCGTTCGAGGGCGTCGACCCGGTCTCCGCCCAGACCATCCGCGGCGTCCTGGAGCGCTACACCGCCTCCGGCGCCACCGTCGTCTTCTCCTCCCACGTGATGGAGCTCGTCGAGTCTCTCTGCGACTGGGTCGCCGTGATGGCGGCGGGCCGCATCCGCGCCCACGGCCCGCTCGCCGAGGTCCGCGGCGCCGCGCCCTCCCTCCAGCAGGCCTTCCTGGAGCTCGTCGGCGCGCACGGCCGCGCCGCCGTCTCCGACCTCGACTGGCTGGGCGGCGGCGCCCGGTGACCGCGGACGCCGGTACCGGTGCCGCCCCCACCGCCGCCGCGACGACCACCACCCCCGTCACCGCCGTCGTCGTGCGGCTGAAGCTGGCGCTGCTGCGCAACGGCCTGCGCCAGTCGGCCGGACGGCGGGCCGCGTACCTCGCCTCGCTCGTCCTCCTGCTGCTCTTCGCCGCCCTGCAGCTCGTCGGCCTGATCGCGCTGCGCGGCGACCCGCACGCCGTGAACGTCACGGTGCCCCTGACGGCCGTCCTGGGCCTCGGCTGGGCCGTGATGCCGCTCTTCTTCCCGGGCGGCGACGAGACCCTCGACCCGACCCGCCTGGTCATGCTGCCGCTGCGCCCGCGCCCTCTCGTACGCGCGCTGCTGCTGGCGTCCCTGGTCGGCATCGGGCCGCTGTTCGCGCTGTGCCTGCTCGCCGGCTCGGTCGTCGCGACGGCGCACGGACCGGCGGCGTACGTCACCGGCGTCGTCGCGGCCGTCCTCGCGCTCCTCGTCTGCGTGGCCCTCGCGCGGGCCGTCGCCACCGCCAACCTCCGCCTGCTGACCAGCCGCCGGGGCCGCGACCTCGCCGTGCTGAGCGGCCTGGTGATCGCGATCGGCGCGCAGCTCGTGAACTTCGGCGCCCAGAAGCTCGGTTCCTCGGGCCTGGCCACGCTGGACCCGGCGGCGGACGTCCTGCGCTGGGTACCGCCCGCGTCCGCGCTGGGCGCGGTGGACTCCGTCAGCGAGGGCTCATACGCCGCCGGGGCCGCCCAGCTCGCCCTGAGCGGCCTGGCGCTCGCGGCCCTGCTGGCCCACTGGCAGCGGGGCCTGACCCGGCTGATGACCTCGCCGGACGGTTCGACGCTGCAGGCCGCCGAACCCGTACGGGACGGGGCGGGCCGCTCCTCCGGCGCCGTCCGGCTGCTGCCCGCCGGACGCACGGGCACCGTCATGGAGCGCAGCCTGCGGTACGTGTGGCGGGACCCGAAGACGAAGGCGGCGTGGGTGACCTCGCTCGCGATCGGCCTGATCGTGCCGGTGTTCAACGCGGTGCAGGGGACCGGCTCGGTCTACTTCGCGTGCTTCGCCGCGGGGATGCTCGGCATCCAGATGTACAACCAGTTCGGCCAGGACACGTCCGCGTTCTGGATGGTCGCGACGACGATCTCCTCGACCCGGGACGCGTACGTCGAACTGCGGGGCCGCGCCCTCGCCCTCCTGCTGATCACCCTCCCGTACGCCACCCTCGTCACCGTCCTGACGACGGCGCTGCTCGGCGACTGGGCGGCCCTGCCCGAGGTGCTCGGCCTCTCCTTCGCGCTGCTCGGCGCGATGCTGGCGACCGGCGCCTGGTCCTCCGCCCGCTTCCCGTACTCGATCCCACAGGACGGCTACAAGAACGTCGCTCCCGGGCAGGCGGGGCTGGCCTGGATCTCGATCTTCGGCGGCATGGTCTCGGCGGCGCTGCTGTGCGCCCCGGTGATCGCCCTGACGATCTACTTCGACACGACCGCGACCGGCGAGACCTGGAGCTGGCTCCTGCTCCCCCTGGGCACGCTCTACGGCACGGCCCTCACCCTGGCCGGCCTCCACCTGGCAGCCCCCCGAACAGCCACCCGCCTCCCAGAAATCCTGACAGCGGTGAGCAAGGCGTAACCCTGCGCCCTCCAGGCGCGCGGGGAACGGTGAGGTCTTTCGCCTTTCAGGGGCGCGGGGAACTGCGCACCCCCACCCTCAAGGGCTGAGCCGCTCCACCC
>NZ_VDFC01000004.1:99860-103758 GCF_008369065.1 Streptomyces apricus
CCCCACATCCACGTACCGCAACCGGTCGTGCAGCCGGTTCTCCCGCCCCTGCCAGAACTCCACCGCGTCCGGCACCACCCGGAACCCGCCCCAGTGCGGCGGCACCGGCACCTTCTCCCCCTCCGGATACCGCGCCGCCAGCTCCGCGTAGGACGCCTCCAGCTCGGCCCGCGAGGCCACCACCGAGGACTGGGCACTGGCCCAGGCCCCCAGCTGCGACCCGTGCGGCCGCGTACGGAAGTACGCCGCCGTCTCGTCCCGCCCCGTGCGCACCGCGGTCCCGGTGACGACGACCTGCCGCGCCACCGGATGCCAGGGGAACAGCAGCGCCACATGCGCGTTCTCCGCCAGCTCACGCGCCTTGCGGGACCCGTAGTTCGTGAAGAACACGAACCCCCGCTCGTCGAACTGCTTCAGCAGCACCGTGCGCGAACTGGGCCGCCCCTCGGCGTCCGCCGTGGAGACGACCATCGCGTTCGGCTCGTACACCGCACCCTCGGCCGCGGCCTGGGCGAACCACCGCCCGAACTGCTCCATGGGATGCCCGGCGAGCCCGGACGCGTCGAGGCCGTCGGCCCGGTACTGCTTGCGCATCGACGCGGGGTCGGGCCCGGGGCCGAGGAGGGGATCACGGTCGCTCACATGGTCATCCTGCCGCATCACCGCGGACGGCAGGGGGCAGTCGGCGGGGTCGGCAGCAGACCGGCGGCGGGCGGTCGCGGGACAGACGGCGGGCAGTCGGCAGGCATACGGCGGGCGTGGACTTCATCACTGCGTGGCACTGAGTGCCGCACACCCTCCCCAAAGGTGGCACCAGGGGATATCGTCCTGCTTCCGGACCGGTCGGGCGACCTCCGACCGCATGTCGCACACGCGTCGCACACATCATGAGGAGCCGCCTGATGTCCGACTTCGTACCCGGACTAGAGGGAGTCGTCGCTTTCGAGACGGAGATCGCCGAACCGGACAAGGAGGGCGGCGCCCTGCGGTACCGGGGCGTCGACATCGAGGACCTGGTCGGCCACGTCTCCTTCGGCAACGTCTGGGGGCTGCTCGTCGACGGGGCGTTCAACCCCGGCCTGCCACCCGCCGAGCCGTTCCCGATCCCCGTCCACTCCGGCGACATCCGCGTCGACGTCCAGTCCGCGCTCGCCATGCTCGCCCCCGTCTGGGGCCTCAAACCGCTCCTCGACATCGACGAGAAGCAGGCCCGCGCCGACCTCGCCCGCGCCGCCGTCATGGCCCTGTCGTACGTCGCCCAGTCCGCCCGCGGCCAGGGCCTGCCGATGGTCCCGCAGCGCGAGATCGACAAGGCGCAGTCCGTCGTCGAACGCTTCATGATCCGCTGGCGCGGCGAGCCCGACCCCAAGCACGTGGCGGCGGTCGACGCCTACTGGACCAGCGCCGCCGAGCACGGCATGAACGCGTCCACGTTCACCGCCCGCGTCATCGCCTCCACCGGCGCCGACGTCTCGGCCGCCCTCTCCGGAGCCGTCGGCGCGATGTCGGGACCGCTGCACGGCGGCGCGCCCTCGCGGGTCCTCGGCATGATCGAGGAGATCGAACGCACCGGCGACGCGGAGGCCTTCGTCAGGCAGGCCCTCGACAAGGGCGAGCGGCTGATGGGCTTCGGCCACCGCGTGTACCGCGCCGAGGACCCGCGCGCCCGCGTGCTGCGCCGCACCGCCCGCGAGCTGGGCGCCCCCCGCTTCGAGATCGCCGAGGCCCTGGAGAAGGCCGCCCTCGCCGAACTGCACGCCCGGCGCCCCGACCGCGTCCTCGCCACGAACGTCGAGTTCTGGGCCGCGATCGTCCTGGACTTCGCCGAGGTCCCGGCCCACATGTTCACCTCGATGTTCACCTGCGCCCGCACCGCGGGCTGGTCCGCGCACATCCTGGAACAGAAGCGCACCGGACGCCTCGTACGGCCCTCCGCGCGCTACACCGGCCCGGGCAGCCGCAACCCCCGCGAGATCGAGGGCTACGAGGACATCACCCACTGATCCCCTCCCCGCGCACGGAACGCAGACGACCCGCGTGCTCTGGTCCCCTCCGAGGAGGGAGCCGGCCGGACTCACCGGCGAGCACGCGGGTCGGGTGACTGCTTGGATTGGGCCGGCCGCACGCTCATCTCGCGCACTGGTCCGGCACCGCACTGCGTGTGGTGACGGGCCGCTAGCCCGCAGCCACCTCGCTGGTCCGGGTTTCAGACATGTACCCGATCACCTCCTTTCGGCGTGCGACACACATTAAGAAGCGTCGCGCCGACGCTCAAGTGATTTATTGCGCGGTCGACGCGTCGACCGCGCCGAGAGGGGAACCGATCATGGAGAACCGACGATTTCCGCAATCTTGCGGGAACCAGATGTGGGGTCCGTCACGTTCGAGTTGAATGACTGCCAGTGAGTGATTCGTAGTGAGTGGACGGACGCGCGGGCGCACCGCGCAGGACACGCCGACACGGCCTGCAGGGGGTGCCAGGTGAGTGCTTCGCGTCGTAGTGGGACCACGGACGAGCTCGGGCCTGACGAGCCGGAGCGGGACGGGGCGGATCTGCTGGCCGCCCTGCTCGACGGGATGGACGCGGCGCTGTGCGCGTTCGACGCCGACGGGGTGGTGACGCACTGGAACCGGGAGGCGGAGCGGATCCTCGGCTGGACCGCAGCCGAGGCGGTCGGGCGGCGCGGGTTCGCCGGCTGGGCCGTGCGGACGGCGGACGCCGAGGAGGTCGAGGGCCGGCTGCTGTCGGCGATGCAGGCGCCGGGGCGGCAGGTGCACGAGTTCGCGCTGCTGACCAAGGACGGCGGACGGGTGCTGGTGCGGACCCAGTCGGCCGCGGTGCCGGGGCCCGACGGGAAGCCGGCCGGGGTGTACTGCGCCTTCAGCGAGGTGCACGCGCAGATCGACCTGGAGCGGTCGATCGCCCTGAGCGAGGCGCTGTTCGACGACGCCGCCTGGGGGGTCGTGCTCGTCGACGCCGATCTGCGGCCCGCCGTGGTCAACGAGCACGCGGCGCGGGCGCTCGGCTCGGGGCGCACGGCGCTGCTGGGGCGGCCGCTGGGCGAGCTGCTCGCGCAGGGTGTGGAGGAGCTGGAGAGCGCGCTCACGCACGTGCTCGCGGAGGGCGCGCCGCCGGCTCCGGCCGAGATGTGGGTGACGCTGCGGACCGCGGAGGGCGATCAGCGGCGCTGCTGGCGCAGCGGTTTCCTGCGGCTCGCCTCACCGCTGGCGGAAGAACCGGTTCCGCTCGGGGTGGCGTGGCTCTTCCAGGACGTCACCGAGAGCAAGCAGACCGAGCAGGAGGCGGCGCTGCTGCGCTTCCGCACCAACCAGTTGCACCGGGCGGCGCGCGCGGCCGCCGAGTGCGAGGACCCCGCGGAGGCCGCGTCCGTCCACCTGGACTTCGCGCTCGCCGGGTTCGCCGACCATGCGCTGATCGACCGGGTGGCGGGCGGTTCGCTGGCCGACGGGGAGGGCCCGGTGCGGCTGGTGCGGGGCGCGGCCACGCCCTCCGGCGCGCCGGGGCCGAGTCTGCCGTCCGAGCGGGCCGGGCTGCCGGTGCGGTACGCGGAGGGGCATCCGGCGCTGCAGTGCGTCGAGCGGGCCGGGTCGGTGCGGGCGAGCGCGGGGGTGGCCGACGCGGAACGGGCCCGTGCGTGGGCGGTCGCCCGGCAGTGGCCTGCGGACTCCGTGCACGCGCTGTGCGTGGTGCTGCGCAGCCGGGGGCGGACGCTGGGGGTCGTCACGTTCCTGCGCGGCGCGAGCCGCACGCAGTTCGAACGGTTCGACGCGACGTACGCGGAGGATGTCGCGGTGCGGATCGCTGCCGCGTTGGATCTGGCGGGGGTGGTCGGAGGGGCGTGAGGGCCCTTGGGCCCCGCCGCCCCCGTTACCGCTT
>NZ_VDFC01000004.1:103858-126820 GCF_008369065.1 Streptomyces apricus
TTGGGGGCTTCGCCCCCATACCCCCGTTGCGCAGTTCCCCGCGCCCCTAAAAGGCGCGGGTTCACTTCTGCCAGTAGAAGATGCGGTCGCCGTACTCCTCGAAGACGCGGTCGTTCCACGCCAGGCCGCCGTCCACGTTCCCGGAGCGCAGGAGCGGGGGTTCGAGGCCGCGTTCCGCGAGGGTGCCCGCGGCCGTGGCCATGACCGACTGGAGGACGGCCGAGGTCACGACGGTGGAGGCGGACGCGAAGGGCGCCGGGATGGTGTCGAGGGTGAGCTCCGCGTCGCCGATCGCGATCTTCGAGTCGAGGACGACGTCGCAGTGGTCCTTCAGGTACGTCCCCGAGGAGTGCCGGGAGGCCGTCTCGGAGGCGTACGCGACCGACGTGACGCCGATGACCTTGAGGCCGCGGGCGCGGGCGCCCATCGCCATCTCGACGGGGAGGGCGTTGCGCCCGGAGAGCGAGATGACCACCAGGAGGTCGCCGGCGCGGGCCGGGCTCGCGCCGAGGACCGCGTCCGCGAGGCCGTCGACCCGCTCCAGCGCGGAGCCCAGTGTCGCCGGCATGACGTCGACGCCGACCGCGCCCGGCACCGCGAGCAGGTTCATCAGTGCGAGGCTGCCCGCGCGGTAGACGAGGTCCTGCGCGGCCAGCGACGAGTGGCCGGCGCCGAAGGCGAAGAGCCGCCCGCCGTCCGCGACGGTGTCGGCGACCATCGCCCCGGCGGCCTCGATGGAGGCGGCCTCCTCGTCCCGTACCCGCTGCAGCAGGCCGATCGCGGCGTCGAAGTACTGCCCGGCCAGCTTGCTGTCGCTCATCGGCGAAGCCCCTTCCCCTGTCGTGTCGCGGATCACGTTGCGGTCTGGACCACAGCTGTGTCAATACGCTCCACACGCGCGACACTGGGGTGCGAGGGCCCCTTGTCCACCCGGCCGGGTGCCGGGCCCGACCGGCCCCGCAGGCACGCGTCATCACGTGCTCTCCACTGTGCGGCACGGTTGTCAGTGGTATGCGTCAGAATTGTTGCCAGGGCCAGCGCACACGCCGGTGAGCCACCCAGCCTCCGGCAGAGCTAATCGAGGGGCACGTATGTCCGGACTGATCGACACCACGGAGATGTATCTCCGCACCATCCTTGAGCTGGAGGAGGAAGGTGTGGTCCCCATGCGCGCCCGGATCGCCGAGCGCCTCGACCAGAGCGGACCGACCGTCAGCCAGACGGTGGCGCGGATGGAGCGCGACGGTCTGGTGGCCGTGGCCAGCGACCGCCACCTGGAGCTCACGGAGGAGGGCCGCCGGCTGGCGACGCGCGTGATGCGCAAGCACCGCCTCGCCGAGTGCCTGCTCGTCGACGTGATCGGTCTGGAGTGGGAGCAGGTGCACGCGGAGGCCTGTCGCTGGGAGCACGTGATGAGCGAGGCGGTCGAGCGCCGGGTGCTCGAACTGCTGCGCCACCCGACCGAGTCGCCGTACGGGAACCCGATCCCGGGCCTGGAGGAGCTGGGCGAGAACGGCGCGGACCCCTTCCTGGACGCGGGCATGGTGTCGCTGGCCGACCTGGACCCCGGTCTCGACGGCAAGACGGTCGTCGTGCGCCGCATCGGTGAGCCGATCCAGACGGACGCGCAGCTGATGTACACGCTGCGGCGGGCGGGCGTGCAGCCGGGCTCGGTCGTCAGCGTGACGGAGTCCGCGGGCGGCGTGCTCGTGGGCAGCGGCGGGGAGGCCGCGGAGCTGGAGTCGGGCGTGGCGTCCCACGTGTTCGTGGCGAAGCGGTAGGAGCGGTCCGGCTGCACCGGCTGTCCGGGTCCGTCCGCACCGGCTGGCGCGGCCGGTCGGCAGCGATACCGGCTGCCGCGGTGGCGGTCGGCGGGGGCCGTGCGCTGTGCGCACGTGTCCGCCGGCTGTCGGGATGCCGGTGTCCGGGTGCCCGCGGGGGCCGGCCGTGCGGTTCCGCGCGCCCGGACGGTCGCCGTCGTGCGCGGCGGCGCGCTCGGGGCGCGCACCCGGCCGGGCCGCCCACCAGGGCTCCTCGCGGCGGCTCCGGCCCGCTCCGGACCCCACTGTCAACTGCCGTCACACACGGCCCAGTTGCCCCGTCCCGGCGTTCGCGCAGAAACAAAGATTCAGTGCGTGGAATTGCAGCGGCCGGGCCGTTCGCGTGCGAGGCTGTCGCGAGAGGCATATGACCTGAGGGCTCTTGACCGTGACGGCAGCGGCGCCGGCGCGCGGTCGGGGAGGGGGCGCAAGGATGTGCCGCGGACATGCGGAGGGCCCCGGCGCCGTGTGGCGCCGGGGCCTGTCCTCCCCTGTACCGACCCGGAGCCCCGAGCTCCCGGGGTCGTCCCCTTCGGACCGTCATCCCCGAGCGGCCCGTTCCCCGTTGGAGATCTCCCCAGGGCGGTGGCGGGCAATCCTGGAGAGGGGTCACTCGAACGAGGGGTGTTACCGCCAAGCGGCGCATTTTCGAATACGTATTCGATAGCGTACGGGTGACGGAACGACCATGGATTGCGCAGGAACAACCAGCAGGAGCAGCACGACGAACGACGCCACGAGCGGACCGGCGGGCTCGTGCGGGACGGGCCGGCCGAGCGGATCAATGGGGGTGCCAGCGTATGGTGCGGCGCATCGACGTGACCGGTGCGGGCGGGGTGCGTCTCGCGGCCTGGGAGTTCGCCGATCCTCCCAAGGGCGATCCGGGCGCGGGCGCCGCCGAGCGGACTCCCGGTGTGTTCCTGCTGCACGGGCTCATGGGCCGCGCCTCGCACTGGGCGTCGACCGCACGCTGGCTCGGTGAGCGGCACCGGGCCGTGGCGCTGGACCAGCGCGGCCACGGGCAGAGCGCGAAGCCGCCGGAGTCGCAGTACACGCGCGGGGCGTACGTCGAGGACGCGGAGGCCGCGATCGAGGAGCTGGGGCTTGCCCCGGCCGTCCTCGTCGGGCACGCCATGGGGGCCCTGACGGCCTGGCAGCTCGCGGCCAAGCGGCCCGACCTGGTGCGCGGGCTGGTCATCTGCGACATGCGGGCCTCGGCGCTCGGGTCCGCCTCCCAGCGGGAGTGGGAGAACTGGTTCAAGTCGTGGCCGGTTCCGTTCGCCACGCTCGCGGACGTGCGGAAGTGGTTCGGCGAGGACGACCCGTGGGTGGAGCGGCCGAATCCGGCGCGCGGGGAGTTCTACGCGGAGGTCATGGCCGAGTACGCGGACGGCTGGCGGCCCGTTTTCGAGCACGAGCAGATGCTCAAGTCCCGGGAGACGTGGGTGTACGACGCGCACTGGGAGGAGCTGGCGCAGGTGCGGTGCCCCACGCTGGTGGTGCGCGGGCTCGACGGGGAGCTGGGGCGGGCGGAGGCGCAGGAGATGGTGCGGGTGCTGCCCGACGGGCAGTATGCGGAGGTGGTCGATGCGGGGCATCTCGTGCACTATGACCAGCCTGCGGGGTGGCGGGCCGTGGTGGAGCCGTTCCTCGACCGGGTGCTGCCGTGAGCTGCCTGCGGGGCGTTCTTGGGCTGCGGGTGGGTGGGGGCTGGTCGCGCAGTTCCCCGCGCCCCTGAAGACAAAAGATTGCGCCGTTCCCCGCACCCCTGAAAGGCGAAGGACTGCGCCGTTCCCCGCGCCCCTGGAGGGTGTCCCTGGGGTGCGGTCGTTTCTATGTGTCCAGGGTTTCTTCCAGGATGTGGGACCACTGGGTGACCACTCCGGTGCGGCGGGGGGTGTCGTCCGTCAGGAGGGTGGCCAGGCCCAGGCCTCGGGACATGTCCAGGAAGCCCTGGACCGTCTCACGCACGCCGGGGCGGGACTCGTCGGCGCCGAGGAGTTCCACCGCGATGCGGTGGGTCTCGCGGCCGACGCGGGCCTCCAGTTCGGTGACGCGGGGCCGCAGCTGGTCCTCGTTGGAGGCGGCGACCCACAGGTGCAGGGCCGCGCGGAACAGCGGGCCGGTGTAGAGGTCGACCAGGGCGGCGACGACGGCCCGGCGGTCCGTGGCGCCCTCGGGGAAGAGCGCGCGCAGGGCGGTGGAGCGTTCCTCGGCGACGTACTCGACGGCCGCCGTGAAGAGGTCCTCGCGGGTCGGGAAGTGGTGCTGGGCCGCGCCGCGCGACACCCCGGCACGTTCGGCGACGACGGAGACCGTGGACCCCGCCCAGCCGCGTTCGGCGAGGCAGGCGACGGCGGCCTCCAGGAGGCGCTGCCGGGTGGCGCGGCTGCGGTCCTGCTTGGGGACGCGCTCCACCGATGCCGATCCCGACGCCGACGCCGACGCCGGCACCGCACCGTTCACCGCAGCCATGTCACCGCACCCATGAGGGATCCCGTCGTTCGAGGAAGGCCGTCATCCCCTCGCGGGCCTGCGCGGAGGAGAACAGCCGGGCCGAGAGCGCGGTCAGGCCGGCCGCGTCCCGGTCGAAGGTGTCCAGCACCTTAGCCGTGAGCAGCCGTTTCGTCTCGGCCAGCCCCTGCGGCGAGGAGCGCCGCAGCCCGTCGAGCACCGGGGCGAGGACGGCGTCGGCGTCCTCGCCCGCGGCCGTGACGAGGCCGATCCGGGCGGCCTCGGCGGCGTCGAACCTCTCCCCGGTGAGGTAGTAGCGGGCCGCCGCGCGCGGGTCCAGGCGCGGCAGGAGGGGCAGCGAGATCACGGCGGGCGCGACCCCGATGCGTACCTCGGTGAAGGCGAACGTGGCGTCGTGGGAGGCGGCCGCGATGTCGCAGGCGCCGAGCAGGCCGAGGCCTCCCGCGCGGACGTGGCCGGTGACGCGGGCGACGACGGGCCTGGGCAGTTCGACGATCTGCCGCAGCAGGGCGACCAGCGCGTCGGGGTGCGGGGGGTCGCGCAGGTCCGCGCCCGCGCTGAAGGTGGTGCCGGTGTGGGTGAGGACGACGGCGCGTACGTCGTCGTCCTCGCCGCACCGCTTGAGCGCGTCCGCCAGTTCGCCCACCAGCGGGGCGGAGAGGGCGTTGCGCCGCTCGGGCGCGTCGAGCGCGAGGGTGGTGATCCCGCGCTCGTGCGACCGCCGCACCACGCTCATGCGCGCTCCCCCGTCCCTTCCTGCTCCCGCCGTTCCCGCAGTTCCCGCCGTTCCCGCAGTTCCCGGCGCAGGATCTTGCCCGAGGCCGCCCTGGGCACCGCGTCCAGGAACGTGACCTGGCGGACCTTCTTGTACGGGGCGACGCGCTCGGCGACGTACGCCATGACGTCGTCCGCGGTGAGGCCGGGCGCGGTCGGCCGGCGGACCACGTACGCGTGCGGCCGCTCGTTGTTGTCGGTGTCGTAGACGCCGATGACGGCGGCGTCGGCGATGTCCGGGTGGGTGAGCAGGAGTGCCTCCAGTTCGGCAGGGGCGACCTGGAAGCCCTTGTACTTGATGAGTTCCTTGACCCGGTCGACGACGTACAGCCAGCCGTCCGCGTCGACGTGGCCGACGTCGCCGGTGGACAGCCAGCCGTCGTCGTCGATCATCGAGGCGGTCTCGACGGGCCGGCCGAGGTAGCCCTTCATGACCTGGGGGCCGCGGATGACGATCTCGCCGCGTTCGCCGACGCCGAGGTCCTTGCCGGGGTCGTCGAGGGAGACGATGCGCATCTCGGTGCCGGCGATGAGCTTGCCGACGCTGCCCGGGGGCGGGTTCCGTTCCGCCAGCGGGACGACGTGCGTGCCGGGCGAGAGCTCCGTCATGCCGTACGCCTGGCCGACCGGCGGCAGGCCCAGGCGGCGCGAGCAGGCCTCGGCCAGGTCGGCGTCCAGGGGCGCGGCCGCGCTGATGACGTACCGCAGGGACGACAGGTCGTAGCCCTCGACGGCCGGGTGCTTGGCGAGGGCGAGGACGATCGGCGGGGCCACGTACAGGCCGGKGATGCGGTGCTTCTCGATGGCCGCGAGGAACGTGTCGAGGTCGAAGCGCGGGAGCACGACGACGGTGGCGCCCTGCCGCAGCGGCGCGTTCATGAGGGCGGTGAGTCCGTAGATGTGGAAGAACGGCAGGACGGCGAGGATGCGGTCCTCGGGGCCCATCGGCATGGTGGGCGTGAGCTGGGCGAGGTTGGTGGCGATGTTGCGGTGGGTGAGCATCACGCCCTTGGGGGTGCCGGTCGTCCCGGAGGAGTACGGGAGGGCGGCGACGTCCGTGGCGGGGTCGATGTCGATCTGCGGCTCGGGGGCGGTGGAGCCCAGCATGTCGAGCAGCGAGCGGTGCCCCTCGGCCTGGTCGCAGACGAGGATCTCGCTCACGCCGCCCGCCAGTTCGGCCGCCGCGCGGGCCGTCTCCAGGAGCGGGGAGACGGTGACGATCCACCGGGCCCCGCAGTCCCGCAGCTGTTTCGCGAACTCCTGCGGGGTGGCGAGCGGGTGCACGGTGGTGACGGACGCCCCGGCGCGGGTGGCGGCGTAGAACGCCGTGGGGAAGGCGACGGTGTTCGGGCTGTGCAGCGCCAGGACGTCCCCCTTGCGGACGCCGAGTTCCGCGAGCGCGGCGGCGATCCGGCGGTGGAACGTGTCGAGCTGGGCGTAGCTGAGGGTCGTGCCGTTCACGCCGTCGATCAGCGCGGGTGCGTCGCCCCGGGCCGCGGCGTGGCCCAGCACCACGTCGTGGATGGGTTCTTCGACGGCGGGAACGTCTTCGTACGCGCTGCGGAACACCATGGCGGGCCCTTCCCGGAGCCGGATGTCTGTGCCGGACGTCTGTGCGGGTGTCTGTGCCGGACGTCTGTGACGATGTCGGTGCCGGACGTCTTTGCAGGAGATGGTGCCTAGTAGGACTTGGGCAGGCCCAGGGTCTGGTGCGAGACGTAGTTGAGGATCATCTCCCGGCTGACGGGGGCGATCCGGGCCACCCGGGACGCGGTGACGAGCGACGCGAGGCCGAACTCGCCGGTCAGGCCGTTGCCGCCGAGGGTGTGCACCGACTGGTCGACGGCCTTCACACAGGCTTCGGCGGCCGCGTACTTGGCCATGTTGGCGGCCTCCCCGGCGCCGGCGTCGTCGCCCGCGTCGTAGAGGTGGGCCGCCTTCTGCATCATCAGGCGGGCCAGTTCGAGCTCGATGTGCGCCTGCGCCAGGGGGTGCGCGATGGCCTGGTGGGCGCCGATGGGCTCGCGCCAGACGGTGCGTTCGCGGGCGTAGGCGAGGGCCTTGGAGAGGGCGTACCGGCCCATGCCGATCGCGAACGCGGCGGTCATGATGCGTTCGGGGTTGAGGCCGGCGAAGAGCTGGAGCAGGCCGGCGTCCTCGTCGCCGACGAGTGCTTCGGCGGGCAGCCGTACGTCGTCCAGGGTGAGCTCGAACTGCTTCTCGGCGCCGTGCAGTTCCATGTCGATCTGCCGCCGCCCGAAGCCGGGGGCGTCGCGCGGGACGATGAACAGGCAGGGCTTGAGCTTGCCGGTGCGGGCATCGGCGGTGCGGCCCACGATGAGGGTGGCGTCGGCGATGTCGACGCCCGAGATGAAGACCTTGCGGCCGGTGAGGATCCAGTCGGCCGGTCCGTCCCCGCCGTCCGCCCGGCCGTCCTCCGCGCGGCGGGCGGTGGTGGTGATGCGGTGGCTGTTGGAGCCGGCGTCGGGTTCGGTGATGCCGAAGGCCATGGTGCGGGTACCGTCGGCGAGGGCCGGGAGCCACTCCTGTTTCTGCTGGTCCGTGCCGAAGCGGGCGATCACCGTGCCGCAGATCGCCGGGGAGACGACCAGCATGAGGAGGGGGCAGCCGGCGGCGCCGAGCTCCTCCAGGACGATGGAGAGGTCGGCTATGCCGCCGCCTCCACCGCCGTATGCCTCCGGCAGGTTGACGCCGAGGTAGCCGAGCTTGGCGGCTTCCGCCCACAGTTCGGTGGGGTGGGCTTTTTCCGCGATGACCTTGTCGAGGTATGCGCGGCCGTAGCGGTTGCCGAGGGCGGAGACCGCTGCGCGGAGGGCTTTGTGCTCTTCTGTTTCCAGGACCGGTGCCATGCGGGCTCCTCAGGGGGAGGGGGCTGGTGTCGTGTGGAGGGTGCGGGTCCGTTGTGGCTGGTCGCGCTCACGCGGCGGAGCCGCATATGAACACAGCCCCGCGCCCCTAGGTGGCCCGGGGTTCCACCACCGCCAGCAGCGTGCCCATCTCCACCTGTCGGCCGGGGGTGGCGTGCAGGGCTGTGAGCGTGCCGTCCGTCGGGGCCGTGATCCGGTGTTCCATCTTCATTGCCTCCAGCCAGATCAGGGGGCGGCCCGCCTCGACCGGGGTTCCCTCGGTGAGGCCCTCCGCCACGCGGACCACCGTGCCCGGCATGGGGGCCAGGAGGGAGCCGGGGGCGTGGTCCGGTTGGGGGTCGGGGAAGCGGGGCAGGGCGGTGAGCGTGGTGCCGTTCACGTGGACCCGGTCGCCGTACCGGGAGACCTCGAACTTCCGCCGTACGCCGTCGATCTCCAGGACGACGAGGTCCGGACCGGTGCGCACGACGTGGACGCCGTCCGCGGCCGGGCCGCGCCGGGTGTGCCGGTAGTGGACCTCGTGCTCCTCGCCCGCCAGCAGGTAGCGCCTGCTCTGCGGCTGCGAGGGCACGTTGCGCCAGCCGCCGCCGAAGCGGGAGCGCCCGTGGGCGTCGGCGAGCGCGGCGGCCAGCGGGGCGTACGGGTCCGGGGCCGGTGCGGTGAGGCCGGCGAGGTGGCGGTCGTAGAAGGCGGTGTCCATCCGGGCCGCCGTGAACTCCGGGTGGCGCAGGGAGCGTACGAGGAGGTCGCGGTTGGTGACCGGGCCGTGGACCGCGGCGCGCTCCAGGGCGCCGGCGAGCCTGCGGACCGCCTCCGCGCGGGTGGGCGCGTGGGCGACGGCCTTGGCGAGCATGGCGTCGTAGTGGACGCCGATCGTGTCGCCGTCGCCGTAGCCGGTGTCGAGGCGGACGCCGGGTACGGCGAGCCGGTGCAGGGTGCCGGTCTGCGGGGCCCAGTCCCGGGCGGGGTCCTCGGCGTAGAGGCGGGCCTCGACCGCGTGGCCGGAGGGTTCGGGCGGGTCGCCGTCCAGGGTGCCGCCCTCGGCGACACGCAGTTGCAGGGCGATCAGGTCGACGCCGAACACCGCCTCGGTCACCGGGTGTTCGACCTGGAGGCGGGTGTTCATCTCCAGGAAGTGCACGCGCTCGCCGTCGACCAGGAACTCGACCGTGCCGGCGCCGGTGTAGGCGATCGTGCGGGCGGCGGCGGTCGCCGCGTCGTGCAGGCGCCGTTCCACGCCGGGGCCGAGGTCCGGCGCGGGGGCCTCCTCGATCACCTTCTGGTGGCGGCGCTGGAGCGAGCAGTCGCGGGTGCCGAGCGCCCACACCGTGCCGTGGCCGTCGGCGACGATCTGCACCTCGACGTGCCGGGCGCGCTCGACGTACGGCTCGACGAAGACCGACCCGTCCCCGAAGGCGCTCGCGGCCTCGACCGAGGCCGCCGCCAACTCCTCCTTCAGGGAGGACAGTTCGCGCACGACGCGCATGCCGCGGCCGCCGCCGCCCGCCGCCGCCTTCACCAGGACCGGCAGGTCGTCCTCGCCGACCCGGTCCGGGTCCAGGGGCGCGAGCAGCGGCACCCCGGCGGCGGACATGAGTTCCTTGGCGCGGGTCTTGGAGGCCATCGCCTCGATCGCCTCGGGGGACGGGCCGACCCAGACGAGGCCCGCGTCGAGGACGGCCCGCGCGAAGCCGGCGTTCTCGGAGAGGAAGCCGTAGCCGGGGKGGACGGCGTCGGCGCCCGCCGCGACGGCCGCCTTCACGATCAGGTCGCCGCGCAGGTACGTCTCGGCGGGCGACGCGCCCGGCAGGCGTACGGCGGTGTCGGCCACGCGCGCGTGGAGGGCGTCCTCGTCAGCGTCGGAGTACACGGCGACCGTGCGCACGCCCAGCTCGTGGCAGGTGCGGAAGACGCGGCAGGCGATCTCACCGCGGTTGGCGACCAGCAGACTGGAAATCACAGGACTTATGGGGCTTGTGGGGCTCATAGGACTCGTGGGGCTCATGGGACCTCTCACATCCGGAAGACGCCGAAGCCGCCGCGGGCGCCCTCGTAGGGGGCCGTGTGGATCGCGGACAGGCACAGGCCGAGGACGGTCCGGGTGTCGCGCGGGTCGATGACGCCGTCGTCGTACAGCCGCCCGGACAGGAACATCGGCAGGGACTCGGACTCGATCTGCTGCTCCACCATGGCGCGCAGGGCGGCGTCGCCCTCGTCGTCGTAGGGCTGCCCCTTCGCGGCGGCGGACTGGCGGGCGACGATCGACAGGACGCCGGCGAGCTGCTGCGGGCCCATGACGGCGGACTTGGCGCTGGGCCAGGCGAACAGGAAGCGCGGGTCGTACGCGCGCCCGCACATCCCGTAGTGCCCGGCCCCGTACGAGGCACCCATGAGGACGGACAGGTGCGGGACGCGGCTGTTGCTGACCGCGTTGATCATCATGGCGCCGTGCTTGATGATGCCGCCCTGCTCGTACTCCCTGCCGACCATGTAGCCGGTGGTGTTGTGCAGGAACAGCAGCGGGATGTCGCGCTGGTTGGCGAGCTGGATGAACTGGGCGGCCTTCTGCGACTCCTCGCTGAAGAGCACGCCGCGGGCGTTGGCGAGGATGCCGACGGGGTAGCCGTGCAGGCTGGCCCAGCCGGTCGTCAGGCTCGTCCCGTACAGCGGCTTGAACGCGTCGAAGTCGGACCCGTCGACGATCCGGGCGATGACCTCGTGCGGGTCGAAGGGGTGCTTGAGGTCGCCGGGGACGATGCCCAGCAGCTCCTCCGGGTCGTACTTGGGCGGCTCGGCGGGGGCCGGGTCGGCGTACGCCTTGCGGTGGTTGAGGCGGGCGACCACGCGCCGCGCCTGCCGCAGGGCGTCGCGCTCGTCGACGGCGAAGTGGTCGGCGAGGCCCGACACGCGCGCGTGCATCTCGGCGCCGCCGAGGGACTCGTCGTCGCTCTCCTCGCCGGTGGCCATCTTCACCAGCGGCGGGCCGCCCAGGAAGACCTTCGCGCGCTCCTTGACCATGATCACGTGGTCGGACATGCCGGGGATGTACGCGCCGCCCGCGGTCGAGTTGCCGAAGACGACCGCGACGGTGGGGATGCCGGCGGCCGACAGCCGGGTGAGGTCGCGGAAGATCGCGCCCCCGGGGATGAAGATCTCCTTCTGCGAGGGCAGGTCGGCGCCGCCCGACTCGACGAGGCTGATGGACGGCAGCCGGTTGGCGTACGCGATGTCGTTGGCCCGCAGCGCCTTCTTCAGGCTCCAGGGGTTGCTGGCGCCGCCGCGCACGGTCGGGTCGTTGGCCGTGATCAGGCATTCGACGCCCTCGACGACGCCGATGCCGGTGACGAGCGAGGCGCCCACCGCGTACTCGCTGCCCCAGGCGGCGAGCGGCGACAGTTCGAGGAACGGGGTGTCGGGGTCCAGGAGCAGTTCGATGCGCTCGCGGGCGAGCAGCTTGCCGCGCCCCCGGTGCCGGGCCACGTACTTCTCGCCGCCGCCCGCGAGGGCCTTGGCATGCTCGGCGTCGAGGTCGGCGAGTTTGCCGAGCATGGTCTCGCGGTGGGCCGCGTAGTCGGCGGAGGAGGTGTCCAGCGCGGACGCCAGGACGGTCACCGGAGCACCTCCGGGATCGGGACGGTCACAGGAGTTCCTCCGGAATGTCGAGGTGGCGGGAGCGCAGCCATTCGCCGAGGGCCTTGGCCTGCGGGTCGAAGCGGTGCTGGGCCGCCACGCCCTCGCCGAGGATCCCCTCGACGACGAAGTTCAGGGCGCGCAGACGGGGCAGGACGTGCCGCACGACGGTCAGGCCGGCCGTCTCCGGCAGCAGTTCGCGCAGCCGGTCCGCGGTGAGGGTGTGGGCGAGCCAGCGCCAGGCGTCGTCGGTGCGCACCCAGACGCCGATGTTGGCGTTCCCGCCCTTGTCGCCGCTGCGGGCCCCGGCGACGAGGCCGAGGGGCGCGCGGCGGGTGGCGGACCCCGCGGGGAAGGGCTCGGGCAGCGGGGGTTCCGCAGCGGGCGTCAGGGGTTCCGGTACGAGGGTGGCGGCGGCCGGGGCCACCGGGATCCGCCGCCCGTCGTGCAGGACCGCGACGTGCTCCACCTCCTCCCGCGGGACGTGCGCGTCCTCGAAGACGCCGTAGGGGGCGCCCTTGCCGGGGGGTGCGAGGACGTGGAAGCCGGGGTAGCTGCCGAGGGCCAGTTCGACGGCGGCGGCGCCGACGGCGCGGCCCACCGCCTCCTGGTCGGGGTCGCGCACGACGAGCCGCAGCAGGGCGCTCGCGGCCTCCTCGGTGGGCGCGTCGGGGTGGTCGGTGCGGGCGAGGTCCCAGCGGACCTCCGCGGGGCGGGACTTGGCGGCCATGAGCGCGGCCTCCAGCTGGGCCCGCACGAACGCGGCCTTCGCCTCGATGTCGAGCCCGGTCAGCACGAAGACGACCTCGTTGCGGAAGCCGCCGAGCCGGTTGAGCCCGACCTTGAGGGTGGGCGGCGGCGCCTCGCCCCGCACCCCCGTCACGCGCACCCGGTCGGGGCCGTCCTGGGCGAGGCGGACCGTGTCGAGGCGGGCGGTGACGTCGGGGCCCGCGTACCGGGCGCCGGACGTCTCGTAGAGGAGCTGGGCGGTGACCGTGCCGAGGTCCACGACGCCGCCGGTGCCGTCGTGCTTGGTGATGACGCTCGTGCCGTCCTCGTGGAGCTCGGCGACCGGGAAGCCCGGGTGGTGCAGCCGGGCCGGGTCGTGCTCGGTCAAGTGCTCGGTGAAGAAGGAGTAGTTGCCGCCGGTGGCCTGGGTGCCGCACTCCAGTACGTGCCCGGCGACGACGGCGCCCGCGAGCCGGTCGTACGCGTCCGGGGCCCAGCCGAAGTGGGCCGCGGCGGGCCCGGTGACCAGGGCGGCGTCGGTGACCCGGCCGGTGACGACGACGTCCGCGCCCTCGCGCAGGCAGGCGGCGATGCCCCCGCCGCCGAGGTAGGCGTGCGCGGCGAGGTGCCCGGGGCCGGGGTACCGGGCGGTGAGGTCGTCGCCCTCGACGTGGGCGACGCGCACCGGGACGCCGAGCCGTCCCGCCAGTTCCCGTACGGCGTCGGCGAGTCCGGCCGGGTTGAGGCCGCCCGCGTTGGCGACGATCCGCACCCCCCGCTCGTGCGCGAGGCCCAGGCACTCCTCCAGCTGGCGCAGGAAGGTGCGCGCGTACCCGCCGGCCGGGTCCTTCAGGCGGTCGCGGCCGAGGATGAGCATGGTCAGCTCGGCTAGGTAGTCACCGGTCAGGACGTCGAGCGGGCCTCCGGTGAGCATCTCGCGCATCGCGTCGAACCGGTCGCCGTAGAAGCCGGAGGCGTTGCCGATGCGGAGGGGACGGGGGGCCGCTAGGGGGTCCGCCAGGGAGTCCGGGCCGGTCATTCCGCCGCCCCCCTGGGTGCGCGGCCCGCGCCGGGCAGGCCCGCGAAGGCCTGGGCGATGTCGAGCCAGCGGTCGGCGTCCGGGCCCTCGGCGCGCAGCGCGAGGTCGGCCCGGTGGGCCCGCTGGGTGACCAGGAGGCAGAGGTCGAGCGCGGGGCCGGTGACCCGCTGGGCCGCGTCCTCGGGGCCGTGCGTCCACAGTGCGCCGGACGGCGCGGTGACCTCCACGCGGAACGGCTCCCCGGGCGGGGCGAGTCCCCGTACCCCGAAGGCGAAGTCGCGGGTCCGCACGCCGAGGTGCACGATGTGCCGCAGGCGGTCGGTGGGCGGCCTCGGCACGCGCAGCGCGTCGGCGACGTCCTGGCCGTGGGCCCAGGTCTCCATGAGCCGGGCCGTCGCCATGGAGGCGACCGACATGGGCGGCCCGTACCAGGGGAAGCGCGTACCGGCGGGTGCCGCGCGCAGGGCCTTCTCCAGCGCCTGCCGCCCGGCGCGCCACTCGGCGAGGAGCCGGTCCGGGGGCAGTGCGGCCCCCTGCTCGGCGCCCTCGTCCACGAAGCCGTCGGGCGAGGCCAGCGCCTTCTCGATGTCCCGGTCGAAGGCCTCCGGGTCGGTCGCGGCGAGCAGGGCGGACCGGTCGGTCCAGGCGAGGTGCGCGATCTGGTGGGCGACGGCCCATCCCGGGGCGGGGGTGGCGAGCGCCCAGTCCTCCACCGTCAACTCGTGGACGAGAAAGTCGAGTTCCTCGCTCTCCCGGCACAGGTCGTCGATCACGGGCGACGGGTCGGACACGATGACGCTCCCCTCGGGGCGGCACGACGGCGTGCGGTGCGGTGCGACGCAGTGCAATGCGACGCGGTGCGGTTCGTGTGCGGTGCGCTCCGGAGCATGGCAGCGGCCGGAGAAACAATCAAGCGTGCTTGCATTGATTGTTGGGGAGGGACGGGGAGGGGTGGAGACGGAGGAGGCGGAGGGTACGGATCACGGGCCGGGCGACAGCCTCCGGGTGATCCGGTCGAACAGCTCCGTCAGCGGTTCGCCGACCTCCCGGCCGAAGCCGGTCAGCCCGTAGGTGACCTGGGGCGGCGTCGTCGGCTCGACCTTCCGCCAGACCAGGCCGTCCTGGACCAGCGCGCGCAGGGTCTGGGCGAGCATCTTCTCGCTGACGCCCTGGATGCTCTCGCGCAGCTCGTAGAACCGGAGATCGTTCCTGCGCAGGGCGATCAGCACCCAGACGCCCCACCTACTGGTCGCGTGGTCGACCACGTCCCGCGCGAGGCAGTCGGTGTGAAACACGTCATACCGCTCGCCCGCGTCGACCCGTCCACGCTGCACGCCTTCTGCCATGCCAGGAGCTTACCTTCGGGTATGTCCTTACGGAAAGTTAGCCCACACTCCTAGCGTGACGGCCACGGAGGACGCCCTGCGCGGGTGTCCGGAAGAACTTCCGAGAAGGAGCTGACCATGATCGTGGTGACTGGGGCCACCGGAAACATCGGACGACCGCTGACGCGGGCGCTGACCGAGGCGGGCCGGCAGGTGACGACGGTGTCGCGGCACCCGGCGGAGGTGCCGGACGGCGTCCGCCACGTGGTGGCCGACCTGGCGGACCCGGCCGGCCTCAAGCCCGCGCTGGACGGGGCGGAGGCACTGTTCCTGCTGCTCTCCGGCGACCTGCACGCCCTGGGGGCCAGCCCCGCCGACCTCATCGGCGAGGCCGCGGGCAGCGGGGTCCGCCGGGTCGTCCTGCTCTCCACGCTGGGCGTGGTGACCAGGCCCTTCGGGAAGACGCGGATCGCGATGCGCGCGCTGGAGGAGACGCTGCGGGAGTCCGGGCTGGAGTGGTCCCTGCTGCGGCCGGGCGGCTTCGCCTCCAACGCGCTGTGGTGGGCCGAATCCGTCCGCACGCGGCGGGTCGTCGCCGCGCCCTTCGGCGACGTCGGGGTGCCGATCGTCGACCCGGCGGACATCGCCGAGGTGGCGGCGGCCTGCCTGGTGGACGACCGGCACCACGGCGGCACGTACGAGCTGACCGGCCCGGAAGTGATCACTCCGCGGCAGCAGACGGAGGCGATCGCCGGCGCGCTGGGCTCGCCGGTGAGCTTCCACGAGCTCACCCGCGAGGAGGCGAAGGCCGGCATGACCCGGAGCATGCCGGCGGAGCTCGCCGACGACACCCTGGACATCCTCGGCTCCCCGAACCCGGCCGAGCTGCGCGTCAGCCCGGACGTCGAACGGGCCCTCGGCCGCGCACCGCGGTCCTTCGCCGACTGGGCCGCCCGGCACGTCGCCGCGTTCCGCTGAGGCCGGAGCGGTCGCCCGCCTCACGGTCGGCCGACGCCCTCACGGCCGACCGACGTTCTCACGGCTGACCGACGTCCTTACGGCTGGCCGACGTTCTTGGCCCTGCCGCGGCCCACCTGGGTGCGTACCGCGCCCATGCTCGCCGCGATGACCAGCGTGATCGCCAGGGCCTCGGTGAGCGACAGCGTCTGGCTCAGCACCAGGAAGCCGGCGACCGAGGCGACGGCCGGCTCCAGGCTCATCAGCACCGCGAAGGTGGAGGCGGGCAGGCGGCGCAGGGCGAGGAGCTCCAGCGTGTACGGGAGGACGGAGGAGAGGACCGCCACCGCCGAGCCCAGGGCGATCGTGGTCGGGTCCAGCAGCTTGCCGCCGGACTCGATCAGGCCCAGCGGCAGGAAGAGCACGGCCGCGACCACCATGGCCAGGGCCAGCCCGTCGGCCTGCGGGAAGCGCCGGCCCGTACGCGCGCTGAAGACGATGTACGCGGCCCACATGGCGCCCGCCGCCAGGGCGAAGGCCACGCCGGCCGGGTCCAGGCTGCGGAAGCCGCCACCGCCGCCCGCCAGCAGGAAGACACCGCCGAGGGCGAGCCCGGCCCAGACGAGGTTGACGGCCCGGCGGGAGGCGACGACCGAGAGGATCAGCGGGCCGAGCACTTCGAGGGTGACGGCGGGGCCGAGCGGGATGCGGGCGACCGACTGGTAGAAGAGGCCGTTCATCGCGGCCATCGTGATGCCGAAGACGACGACCGTGCCCCAGTCGGCGCGGGAGTGTCCGCGCAGCTTCGGCCGGCAGATCACCATCAGCACGAGGGCGGCGACCGCGAGGCGCAGGGTGACGACGCCCAGCGCTCCGGCGCGGGGCATGAGGCTCACGGCTAGGGCGCCGCCGAACTGGACGCTGATGCCTCCGGCCAGGACCAGGCCGACCGGGCCCAGGGCGCGGAGGCCGTGGGGGGTCGCGGGATCGGCGCCTTGGGCCACGGCGACGGTGGCCGGGTCGGCGACCTGTGGGGGCTGGTCGGTGCGGGGGATGGTCACGGGGGGCTGGTCGCGCAGTTCCCCGCGCCCCTAAAGGCAAAAGACTGCGCCGTTCCCCGCGCCCCTATTAAGCAAAAGAGCGCGTCGTGGCCTTACTCACCGGAAGTGTTCGGTAGGTGGGCTGCCAGGAGTTCTGCCAGGTGGAGGGGGTCGGTGGTGGTCGTCTGGTGGAGTTGGGTGCGGCAGGAGTAGCCGTCCGCCAGGATCGCCGTGCCGGGGTGGGCCGCCCGAATCGCCGGGAGCAGCTGGTCCTCCGCGCAGGCCGTGGAGACGTCGTAGTGGCCCTTCTCGAAGCCGAAGTTGCCCGCCAGGCCGCAGCAGCCGCCCGACAGGGAGCCGGTCAGGCCCGCCGCCTCGCGCAGGCGGCGGTCCGGTCCGTCGCCCAGGACGGCGTGCTGGTGGCAGTGGGTCTGGCCCGCCACCGGGCGGTCGAGGCGGGGCGGCGTCCAGTGCGGGGCGTGCCGTTCCAGCGTCTCCGCGAACGTCAGCACCGCCGACGCCAGCCGCCCCGCGCGCGGGTCGTCGGGCAGCAGTTCCGGCAGGTCCGTGCGGAGCGCCGCCGCGCAGCTCGGTTCGAGGACGACGACCGGCGGGAGTCCCCCGGACCGGTCCGGGTCCAGGAGGGGGTCCAGCAGGTCGAGGGTGCGGCGCAAGGCCGTGCGGGCGTGGTCCAGCTGGCCCGTCGACACGTAGGTCAGGCCGCAGCAGACCCGGTCCCGGCCCCTGCCCCGGCCCCGGTCCGGCGGCAGCGTCACGGTCAGGCCCGCCGCCTCCAGGACCCGTACGGCCGCCTTCCCGACGGACGGGGAGAGGTGCTCGGTGAAGGTGTCCGGCCACAGGACGACCGTCGTGGGCGGGTCCCCGGCGCGGGTGCGCCCGCGCTCGGGAGCCGTCCGCGCACCCGCGCCGCGGSCCCGCCACCACCGGCTGAACGTCCGCCCCGCCACCCGCGGTACCTCCCGCTCCGGCGCGATCCCGCCGAGCCGTTTGCCCAGCGCGGCCAACGGGCGTACCGCGGTCAGGGAGTTGACCAGCCACGCCGTACGGGTGCGGTCCACCAGCCGCAGCCACACCGGCAGCCGGCCCATCGTGTAGTGCGCGGCGGGCCGCCTGCGGCCCTCGTAGTGGTGGTGCAGGAACTCCGCCTTGTACGTGGCCATGTCGACGCCCACCGGGCAGTCCGAGCGGCAGCCCTTGCAGGACAGGCAGAGGTCGAGCGCGTCGCGGACCTCCGTCGAGCGCCAGCCGTCGGTGATGACCTCGCCGGCCAGCATCTCGTGCAGCAGGCGGGCGCGCCCGCGCGTGGAGTGCTCCTCCTCGCCGGTGGCCCGGAAGGACGGGCACATCACCGAGGAGTCGGTGGAGCCCGGCGGACCGGCTGCCGTGGTGCGGCACTTGGCCACGCCCACGCACCGGCGTACCGCCGCCGTGAAGTCCCCGCCGTCCGCCGGGTAGCCGAACGCGACGTCCACCGGCTCGCGCGGCAGGGGCGCGAAGCGCAGGTTCTCGTCCAGCCGGTGCGGCCTGACGAGCATGCCGGGGTTGAGCAGCCCGTCCGGATCCCAGAGGTCCTTGACCCGTTCGAAGAGGCGGACCGTCCGGGGCCCGTACATCCTCGGGAGCAGTTCGGCCCGCGCCTGTCCGTCGCCGTGCTCCCCCGACAGCGAGCCGCCGTGGGCGACGACCAGGTCGGCCAGCTCCTCCGAGAAGCGGCGGAAGCGGCCGGTGCCCGCCGGGGTCAGCAGGTCGAAGTCGATGCGCACGTGGATGCAGCCGTCCCCGAAGTGCCCGTACGGCGCGCCGCGCAGCCCGTGCGACGCCAGCAGCCGCCGGAAGTCCCGCAGGTACGCGCCGAGGCGGGCCGGCGGCACCGCGCAGTCCTCCCAGCCGGGCCAGGCCTCGGTGCCGTCGGGCATCCGGGTCGCCGTGCCGCTCGCGTCCTCGCGGATACGCCACAGGGCGCGCCGGCCGGCGGGGTCGGTGACGACCGTCGAGTCCGTCACGTCCGCCGCGCGGACGACCGCCTCGGCACGCGCGCGTGCCTGCGCCTGCGTGTCGCCGCCGGTCTCCACGAACAGCCAGGCGCCGCCGCGCGGCAGCCCCGCGTCCGGGGGTACGAGGTCGGCCGCCATCCCCTCCACCGTGAGCGGGCCCAGCGGCAGCAGGCCGGCGGCCGCCTCCGCCGCCGCGCTCTCGTCGGCGTACGCGAGGACGGCGAGCGCCCGCGCGCGGGGAGCCTCGACGAGTTGTACGACGGCCTCCGTGAGGATGCCGAGGGTGCCCTCGGAGCCGCAGAGGAAGCGGGCCACGTCCGCGCCGCGCTCGGGGAGCAGTGCGTCGAGCGCGTATCCGGAGATGCGGCGGGGGAGGTCGGGGAAGCCGGTGCGCAGGTGCTCCAACTCGCCGGTGACGAGGGCTTGCAGGCCGTCGGGGGCGCCCGACCAGCCGGGTCCTGCCGTGAGCCGGTCGCCGCGGGCAGTGAGCACGGACAGTGCGCGGACGTTGTCCGCGGTCGTGCCCCAGGCCACCGAGTGGGAGCCGCAGGAGTTGTTGCCGATCATGCCGCCGAGCGTGCAGCGGCCGTGGGTGGAGGGGTCGGGGCCGAAGCGCAGCCCGTGCGGGGCGGCGGCCTCCTGGAGGCGGTCCAGGACCAGGCCCGGCTGGACCACGGCCGTACGGGCGTCGGCGTCCAGCGAGACGACGCGGTTCATGTGGCGGGTGAAGTCGAGGACGACCCCGGTGCCGGTGGCCTGGCCGGCGATCGAGGTGCCGCCGCCACGCGCGACGACCGGTACGCCGAGGTCCGCGCAGACGGCGAGGGCCGCCGCCACGTCGTCCGCGTCCTTCGGGGCGACGACGCCCAGCGGGACGCGGCGGTAGTTGGACGCGTCCATGGTGTGCAGGGCGCGGGCGGTGGCGTCGAACGCGACCTCGCCGCGCACGGTCCTCGCCAGCGTGGCGCGCAGCTCGCGCACCGCTTCGCGCGCCGGCTCCCGTGCGGGTTCCTGTACGGGGAGCCGTGCCGGGTCCGGTCCCTGTTCCGGCTTCTCGCCGGGATCCGCGTCCTTCATGGATCAAGGATGCATGGCGGCTGCGCCGGAGGCGGGGTGCTCGGGGCCGGTTTTCGTCCGTCCGCCGGACGTGGCCGGGCGCGCAGTTCCCCGCGTCCCTGACGGGGCGCGGGGCCGGGTAGTTACGATGACGGCGGTGAGGTCGGCCCGGCCCTGGCACAGCTCCCTTCGCGGTACGGCCCACAGGGCAGGCGGACGCAAGGCAACGCATCCCACGTCCCGTTGGAGCCGTCCATGCGCATCGACCGTTCGAAGCTCTCGCTCGACCAGCCCGTGTCCTCGCTCGATCCGGACCGCGGGACCCACGAGGAAGCGGCCGAGTGGCTGCGGTACGGCCCCGTGGTGCCGGTGTCGCTGCCGGACGACGTCCGCGCCTGGGCGGCCGTGTCGGCCGGGGCGGCCCGGACGGTCCTGGACGCGCACCCCGACCTCTCCAGCGATCCGCGGCACTGGGGCGCCTACACGCGCGGGGAGATACCCGCCGGATGGCCGCTGCTCAACCTGATCGTCGGGGAGTCGATGCTCAACGCCGACGGGGCCGACCACCGCAGGCTCCGCCGCCTGGTGAGCCACGCCTTCACCCCGCGGCGCATCGAAGCGTTCGCGCCCCGGATCCGTGAGATCACCCGGGAGCTGCTGGACGGCCTGGAGACCGTGGAGCCGGGGGCGGTGACCGATCTCAAGGAGGGCTTCGCCTATCCGCTCCCGCTGCTGATCATCTGCGAGCTGTTCGGTCTCACCGACCCCGATCAACAGCGCCGATTACGCGATCACTTCCGGACGATGCTGAGCGTCGAGGTGAGCGGCGCCGAGCGGCAGGAGGCCGCCGTCGGGCAGCGCGAGGTGCTGGCGCGGCTGGTCGCCGACCGGCGCGCGGCCCCGCTGGGCGATCTGACCAGTGCGCTGATCGAGGCGCTGGACGACGAGGCCGGCAGGCTGACGCAGAAAGAGCTGATCGACACCCTGGAGATCATCCTGCTGGCCGGCCACGAGACCACGGTCAACTCGCTGACCAGCACCGTCCTCGCCCTGCTCGGCCGCCCCGACCAGCTCACCGCGCTCGCCGCCGGAGAACTGGACTGGCCGTCCGCCGTGGAGGCGGGGCTGCACTGGAACGGGCCGCTGCGCAACCTGTTCATGCGTTACGCGCTGCGGGACACCGAGCTGCACGGGGTGACCGTGCGCCACGGTGAGCCGATCGTGGTCGGTCTGGCCGCCGCCAACCGCGAACTGGGCGGGACGGTCCCGGCGGGCTTCGACGTCCGCGACTCCGGCCGCTACGACCGGCAGCTGGCCTTCGGTGCGGGTCCGCACTACTGCCTCGGTGCTCCGCTGGCCCGGCTGGAGAGCGAGATCGGGCTCTCCCAGCTGTTCGGCCGGTTCCCGGCGATGCGGTTGGCCGTGCCGGAGTCGGAGCTGGTGCCGGTGGTTTCCACGGCGATCAACGGCGTGGCGGCGCTTCCGGTCGTCCTACGACCGGCACCCACGGAGGGCCGGTCGTCGGCTGCAGGCTGACCGTGGCTGGTCGCGCAGTTCCCCGCGCCCCTGGAGGGGGTGCCCGGTGCCTTGTCCGGTGAGGCGAACCTGTCGGGGCCCGGTCGTCGGCTGCGGGCCGAGCGTGGCCGGTCGCGCAGTTCCCCGCGCCCCTGGAGGGGGTGCCCGGCGCCTTGTCCGGTGAGGCGAACCTGTCGGGGCCCGGTCGTCGGCTGGCGGCTGACCGTGGCCGGGCGCGCAGTTCCCCGCGCCTCTGGCGGGGCGGGTGGTGAGCCGTGGCCGAGCCGGGCGTCCCCCACCGCGCTCACACCGTTTCGTGCGCCCCATTGCGCGCCGGGGCGCCTACTCCCCGATCTGGGGACGAATTGTGAGAGTGCGCCGGAACATGCGCGTTCCGATCACGAAGTCCCATATAGTGACCGCCAGTTGAGCACCAGGTGTCGCATCCCGCCCAGGACACGACCGAGGACACGATTCATGACCGCGCCCACCCCGCAAGCGCGCCCCACAGACGATCGGCCGTCCCTCGCACAACCAGGCAGCGCACGCCCCCGCCTGCGCGCCGTGGCGGTCGCTCCGCTCCTCACGGCCGTGCCGGCCGCGCTCGCCGTCGGGGCCGCCGTCGCCCTCGCCCCCGAGCGGGCGCGCGTGCCCCTCGGCTGGGGCCTGGGCGTGGCGGCCCTCCTGCTGTGCGCGGCCGTCGCCGTCGCCGCCCACGCCGCCCAGACGTCCCGATTACTCCTGCGGCGACTCGAAACCGTCTCCCGGGACGCCGGCCGATTACTCCAGGAGAAGGCGACCCTCGCGGAGGAGTCCGCCCGCGAACGCGACCGCCTCACCGACGAGTTCACCCGCGAACGCGCGCGGCTCGCCGAGCAGAACGCCCACCGGAAGGTCCGCCTCGCCGCCGAACTGGACCGCGAGCGCACCCGCCTCGGCGCCGAGAACGCGCGCGTGACCGAGGAACTGCGGCAGGCCAGGGCCGACCGCGCCGCCGCGGTCTCGGCCGCCGCCCACACCGCGGGCCGCCTCCAGGCCCTCACCACCGGCATGCTGGCCGACCTGCGCGCCATGGAGGAACGGCACGCCGACGAGGACGTGCTCGCCGACCTCCTCCACCTCGACCACCGCACCGCGCAGGCGGGCCGCCTCGCCGACGTCGTCGCCGTCCTCACGGGCGCGCGCTCGGGCCGCCGCTGGGCCAAACCCATCGTCATGGAGTCCGTCCTGCGCGGCGCGATGGGCCGCATCGGCGCCTACCAGCGCGTACGCATCCACTCGGCGAGCGAGGCGGCGGTCGCCGGACACGCCGCCGAGGGCGTGATGCACGCCCTCGCCGAACTCCTCGACAACGCCGCGAACTTCTCCCCGCCGACAGCAGAAGTGCACGTCTACGTGGAGGAGGTCCCCGCCGGGGTCATCGTCTCCGTCGAGGACAGCGGCCTCGTCATGGGCGAGGCACAGCTGCGGCGCGCCGAACGGGCCGTCTCCGGCGCGGAACCGGAGACGGGCGGCCTCGCCGGCACCCGACTCGGCCTCACGGTCGTCGGCCGCCTCGCGCGCAAGTACGGCCTGACGGTCTCCTTCCGCCCCTCCGCGCGCGGCGGCACGGGCGCGCTGCTCCTCATCCCGCAGGACATCCTGGCGACTCCGGCGCAGCGGGCCCCGCAGAACACCCGGCGCGGCGCCGCGCACCAGC
>NZ_VDFC01000004.1:126920-161426 GCF_008369065.1 Streptomyces apricus
CCCCCTGGCTGGGCACCCTGACCGCCCTCCCGGTCCACTTCACCCCGACGGCACCACGGGGATGATCAGGGGCGCGACCCCGCCCCGCAGCGGCGCGGGAACTGCGCGCCCGGACCCCGCCGAACCCGCGGACGAACCCGCCGGAGGCCGCTGCGGGGGCGAAAAAGGGCTGGTTACCACCCCCACACGTCTCATCCGACGGACGACACCTCACCCCCGTATACGGAAACGGCTACGCTCGGCACCGTGGCTGATATCGAGATCCCCTCTGACCTCAAGCCCGCCGACGGCCGTTTCGGCGCGGGCCCCTCCAAGGTGCGTACGGAGTCGCTCACAGCGCTCGCCGAGACGGGCACGTCCCTGATGGGGACGTCCCACCGCCAGGCCCCGGTGAAGAACCTCGTGGGGAAGGTCCGCCAGGGTGTGAGCGACCTCTTCCGGCTCCCCGAGGGCTACGAGGTGGTCCTCGGCAACGGCGGCTCCACCGCGTTCTGGGACGTGGCGACGCACGGTCTGATCGAGAACAGGTCGCAGCACCTCACGTTCGGCGAGTTCTCCTCGAAGTTCGCGAAGGCGGCCAAGCTGGCCCCGTGGCTGGGCGACCCGGACGTCATCACCTCCGAGCCGGGCACGCACCCCGAGCCGGTGGCCCAGTCGGGCGTGGACGTCTACGCCCTCACCCACAACGAGACCTCCACCGGTGTCGCCGCCCCGATCAAGCGGGTCGCGGGTGCCGACGAGGGCTCCCTGGTCCTGGTGGACGCCACCTCCGGCGCGGGCGGCCTCCCGGTCGACATCGCGGAGACGGACGTCTACTACTTCGCCCCGCAGAAGTCGTTCGCCGCGGACGGCGGCCTGTGGATCGGCATCTTCTCCCCGGCCGCGATCGAGCGCGCCGAGCGCGTCCACGCGAGCGGCCGGCACGTGCCGGAGTTCTTCTCGCTCCCCACGGCGATCGACAACTCCCGCAAGAACCAGACGTACAACACCCCGGCCCTCGCCACGCTGTTCCTGCTGAACGACCAGCTGGAGTGGCTCAACGGCCAGGGCGGCCTCGACTGGTCGGTGGAGCGCACCGCGACCTCCTCGCGCACGCTCTACAGCTGGGCCGAGGACGTCAAGTACGCGAACCCGTTCGTCACCGACCCGGCCAAGCGGTCCCAGGTCATCGGCACGATCGACTTCTCGGACGACGTCGACGCCGCCGCCGTGGCCAAGGTGCTGCGCGCCAACGGCATCGTGGACACCGAGCCCTACCGCAAGCTCGGCCGCAACCAGCTGCGCGTCGCGATGTTCCCGGCGATCGACCCGTCGGACGTCGAGGCCCTCACGAAGTGCATCGACTACGTGATCGAGAAGCTGTAACCGTCCGCACGGACCACGCGTACGGACCAGGGGCGCCCGGCACGGTTTTCGTGCCGGGCGCCCCTGGTCGGTTCGGCCCTCAGTCGCCCCGCCGCCGGAACACCCGCTTCAGCCCGTAGAAGACGGCGAAGGCGACGCCCAGCGCGAGCGCGCCCATCTTGAAGTCGCCGCCCGAACCGTCGCCGCCCGCGGAGCCGTTCCCGCTCCCGCTCCCGCTTCCGCTGCCGCCTCCGCTCCCGCCGGAGGAGGACCCGCCGCCGCCCGGGACGCTCCCCGCCACGACGGAACTCCCGCGCCCCTCGCTCCCGTACAGCAGCTTGGAGCCGTCGGGGGTGTACGTGACCGACTCGCCCTGCCGCTGCAGCGGCACGTTCAGCTGCTCCTGCCGCTTGGGCTTCCCGTCGTTCCAGGCGTACGCGATGCCGCCGAAGTAGCCGCGTACGGCGAGCTGTTCGCCGTCGGGCGAGAAGGCGCCGTCGGTGACCCACAGGTCGATGTCGGCCGTGCGCTTGAAGACGTTGGTGCCGGAGGCGGAGAGCTCGGCGGGCCCCTCGTAGAGCGCGCCGCCCTCCTCCTTCTTCGAGACGATGTAGACCCGGCCGGTCTTCGGATGCACCATCAGCGCCTCGGCGTCCCGGGCCCCGTCCGTGTACTTCACGTCGTACTGCGTGGCGCGGACGGTCTGGTCCTTCAGCTCCTTGGGCTCGGGCAGCTCGTAGATCCACACGTGGTCCCAGGTGCCGCCGAGGTTGTCGCCGATGTCGCCGACGTAGAGGTGGCCGTTCGGTCCGATCGAGACGGCTTCCACGTCCCGGGGGCTCCCGACGCCCGTCATCGTGACCGTGGCGACCGTCTTGCCGCTCTTCCCGTCGACGGCGTAGAGGAAGGCGCCGTCGTCGCTGTCGTTGTGGGTCCAGTAGACGCCGGGGTGGGCGCGGGAGGCGGCCAGTCCGCTGGACTCGGTGATCCGGGGGTCCTGGAGCGTGAACCCGTCGGAGCCGACGGAGCCGTCGTCATCGGCGGCGACGGCGGGCGCGGCGAGCGCCCCGGCGGCGAGCAGGGCCCCGGCAAGGAGAACGAACGAGCGACGCATGCCCACAGCCTGCCACCCCGGCGCCGTTCCGGTCGGCGTGTCCAGCTTCACATCCCGTCCCGGCCCGCCCCCGCCGGCGATCGTCCATCATGAGCGGATGCTCAGGTTCATGCCAGTCGGTGACTCCATGACGATCGGAAGCGCCGGCGAACACACGTGGCGCTACCGCATCTGGCAGCACCTGCGCGCGACGCACGGGGCCCCGTTCGAGCTGGTGGGCCCGCGGGAGACGCTGTACGACAAGGCGACGGGCACCGCGGACTCCCACGCGTACGCCGACGACTGCGACCCCGCCTTCCCCCGCGCGCACCTGGCCGGCTGGGGCGAGGGCTGGTGCCACCTGGGCCCGCTGGTGGCCGACGCGGTCCGCGCGTCCCGCGCCGACGTGCTCCTCGTCTCCCTGGGCCTGATAGACCTCGGCTTCTACACGAACGCGTCCCAGACTACGGAGAACGTCCGCGCCTTCATCGCGCAGGCCCGGTCGGCGAACCCCCGCCTCTCCCTGGTCCTCCTCCCGGTGATCCCGAACATCCGGGCGGAGACGGACGCGCCCTTCGCCGACGAGGTGGCCCGCTTCAACGAGCTCCTGGCGAAGACGGCGGCGAACCTGTCCGAGCCGGGCTCCCCGCTCCTCCTGGCCTCGCTCCCGCCCACGTACGACATCCACCGGGACACGTACGACGGCACCCACCCGAACGCCTCCGGCGAACACAAACTGGCGGCCGCGTTCGCGGAGGCACTGCACCAGGGGTGGGGCATGGGCGGACGGTACGCAGGCTCACCGTCGCCTACGGCGCGGACGTCGACATGACGAACACGCCGCTCGACCTTGTTCTCAAGACGGCCGAGTTCCCCCGGGACTGACACCGCGCTCCCCTACGGGCCCCGCCGGGCGGGCGTCAGACCTGTGTCCGCCCCACCATCAGCACCTTGATCGCCACTCGGGCGCCGTCGATCTCGTACGTGACCCGGTAGGCGCCCACGCGCAGCCGCCGCAGGTCGGTGCCGCCCAGCTTGCTGCTCTCGGGCGGCTCCGGCTGGAGGGCCAGAGCATTGATCGCCTGGATCAGCGGCCTGACGGCGTCCCCGTCCCGCGACTTGAGGCGTCGCAGACCGGCCGCCGCGACCGGCTCCCAGATGATCGTGAGCCTCATGAGGCCTTGCCCCTCAGCATGTCCTCGACTTCGGCCTGCGTGTAGGTGCCGCCGCCTGTCGCCTTGGCGCGCAGCGCGGTCGCGAGGTCGGCGAAGTCGATCGCCAGGGCTTTCGCGTCCGCGTCAGCGGCCGTGTCGACGAGAGCCTGTGTCCACCAGTGGTCGAGGAACGCCTCGAAGGCCGACCCCTCGGAAAGGGTCGCCAGTTCGGCGTCGAGGTCCGGCAGCCTGTCGGGGCGGAGCGCGGCGCGAATCCCCTCAAGATTGCGCGGCACCACCGGTCCGGTGAAGCCCAGGGCCTCGCGCGCCTCCTGAAGGATCTCGCTCCATGCCGCCATGTCCCTGCTCCTCTCCGACACCGACGCCGCCCTGCGTGCTGCGGCAGCAGCGTATGACGCGCTACCCACCGGAGACACACTCCTGTACGCGTGTCCGCCACGGTGCGGACAGCGGCTGGAACGTCGCCTCGAAAGCCGCTGTGGTGCGGCAGCGGAGGCAGTGGGTTTCGTCGGCGCGGGGGCGGAAGACGTGTTCAGCGCCGGGGCCCGGGCACGTCACCAGGGCCCGCCGGGCAGGGCTCTCGTACCGCTCGGGCGGTGGCTCGTGGGTGGCCCGGGCCCTGGCCGCCGGGAGTTTCTTCGTCAGCCGGTGGCGCAGGAAGCCGACCGCCGAGCGGATGCCGTCCGTCGGCAGGCCCGTCGTCAGGGCGCGGCGGAGGTCGGCCGCCGAGACGCCCCGGCGCAGCCACTCCGCCGCCGCACCGGCCAGCGCCCTGGCCTCGCGCACGCCGAGCAGCAGGTCCCGGTGCACGTGCCGCAGGGACAGCAACACGCCTTCCGCCTCCGCGAGTTCCGGCTCGGCGGCAGCGGCAGCGGTGCCGTCGGTGTCCGCCACGGCCCGGTCTTCGGGTGGGGGGTGGGGAAGGTTCTTCTCCCCCGGATCTTCCTTCTCGGTACAGTCGCCGACCTCCCGGTCCCCCGGCCCGCCGACCACCGGAGGCCGCTCAGCCGGTGGTACGACTTCGCCCGCCTCCCCCGCTCGGGCCCGGGACGCCTCGTCGCGCGTGAGGGTGACGTTGGCGAGGAGCTGCTCCGTGACCCAGCGGCCCCGCGCGCCCTGCTCACGCCACTCGTGCAAGTAGCCGCATTCGCCTAGGAGTTGCTTGGCCTTCTGGTAGGCCCGGCCCTTCAGGCCCAGCTTGGCCGCGTGGTCGCTGAGGGACCCGGGACCGGCGGCCTCCGGCAGTCCCTGCACGTACAGCAGCAGGACCTTCGCGTCGCTGTTGAGCCGCGAATGGCGTACGACGTCGTGCGAGGCTTTCGTGTAGCGCCGAACCGGCGCGATAGCATGCCGAAGCATCTCTGGTGGCTCCTGGTCCACTCGGGGGTGAAGGTCCTCGGCCGGTGTTCGCAGCACCCCCGGGGACCGCTCCGTACACGAGTGCGTACGGAGGGTGATGTCGCGGTCACCGTACAGCACTCGTCAGACGACTCACCACTTCGTGCAGCAACCCCGCCTCCACGAACGGCACTTCGGGGGTCGCCCGCGACCGCCAGTCCAACGGCCAGGTCAGCCCGCCCGTCGCGGGCACCCCCACGTACGCCCAGCCCCGCGCMCCCCGGCCGAGCGCCCGCACCCCGGCGGGCCAGCGGCGGCCCGCGGCGCCCTGCGGAGGCAGCAGGAAGTACATGTACCGGCAGCCGGTTGACTCACGGACGATCGGCCCCGCCTGGAAGTCCGTGAACTGGATGATCTCGTACGCCACTTGCTCGGCGAGCACGCCCGCGATGCGTACGGCGTCGAAGTGGATGCCGGCGTGGCGCAGGCCGTGGCCGGAGGCCGGGATCCAGGGGTGCACCCTGACCGGTGAGGTTTCCGAGTTCATGCGTCGCATGCTTACGGACGCTCACATACTGTGACCAGGGCTACGCGGCGTCAGTGCACCTCTGTGCACAGGGGGAGGTGGCTGTGCACTCCGGTGAACAGGGTTCGAGCAACCTGGAGATGTTCGGCTCGTTGCTGCGGTTCTTCCGCGAACGGGCCGGGATGACGCAGGAGGGGCTGGGAGGCCACGCCGGGTACTCCAAGTCGCAGGTCGCCATGGTGGAGCGGGGCGAGCGCCCTCCGAAGGGGAGACTCGTCGAGATCGCGGACGAGACACTGAGTGCACAAGGTGCACTTCTCGCGGCGGCGAGAAAGCTGAGGACCAGTGCGCTTCCGGCCTGGACCGCCACGTACGCCGAGATCGAGGCCGACGCGACGGCCCTCCACACGTACGCGAACCACGTGGTCCCCGGCCTGCTGCAGACGGAGGCGTACGCCCAGGCGGCGATCAGCTGCAACTACCCGCCGCTGGAGGACGAGGAGATCGCGGAGAAGGTCGCAGCACGCCTGGCCCGCCAGCAGCTCCTCCAGCGCAGGCCCACTCCCGCGCTCAGCTTCGTCCTGGAGCAGATCACCCTCACGCGTCCCATCGGAGGCTGCAGCGTCCTCAAGGAACAGCTCCAGCACGTCCTTGAGGTCGGGCGCAGACGCAACGTCGAGATCCAGGTCATGCCGTCGAACCGCGAGACGCACTCCGGACTGAACGGACCGATGATCCTCCTGGAGACCCAGGATCGCAGCCAACTCGCCTATGTCGACGGCCAGAGCGGCGGCTACTTCATCAACGAACAACCATCCCTGGGGGACTTGTTCGGCAGGTATGGGACTCTGCGAGCCCAAGCCCTCACCCCAGAGGCGTCCACCGAGTTGATCGAACAGGTGACACGCGAGCTATGACCACAGATCTGCACTGGTTCAAGAGCAGCCACAGCGGCAACGACGGCGAATGCCTCGAAATAGCGATCTCCCCGCCCACCATCCACATCCGCGACTCCAAAACCCCCACCGGCCCCACCCTCAAGATCACCCCGACCGCCTGGTCCGCCTTTCTCGGCCTGACGTTGCACGCATGAGCCCGAGCGGTCTTGATATCAAGAACCACGAGAATTGATATCATCGATTGGCAGCGCCGTACGGTCCCGGGAGGCCACATGACACGCACAGTGATCGACCTCGACGACGATAAGTTGGCCGAAGCAGCGGAGATCTTCGGCACGACCACCAAGGTCGCCACGGTGAACGCCGCGCTGGAAGACGCGATCAAGCGGCGTAAGCGCGCCTCCTTCCTGGGCTGGCTGGCCGAGGGCGGCCTACCCGACCTCACCGGACCGGTGGAGCAGCCGGCCGGCCACGACCAGCAGGGCGCCGCGTGAGCGACCGGTACCTGATCGACAAGTCGGCGCTGGCCCGCTACCCGAAGCCTGCCGTCCGCGCCGTCATCGATCCCCTGCACAATGCCGGACTGCTGGCCGTCTGCGGCGCGGTCGAGCTCGAAGTGCTGCACAGTGCCAGGACGAAGGCCGACGCCGAACGCATCCGGGACGAGATGCGCGGCTTCGACTGGCTGACCACACCGGACGAGGCGTGGGACCGCGCGGTGGAGGTGCAGGCCCTCCTCATCGACCGGGGCAACTGGAAAGCCCTGTCGGTGGCGGACCTCGTCATCGCCGCGACCGCCGAGCGGCACGGGGCCACGGTCCTGCACTACGACGGCGACTACGACATGATCTCCTCGGTCACCGGCCAGCCGACGTCCTGGGTGGTCCCGGCGGGCACCGGGGACTGAACCGCTCTTCCGCACCGCTGCCCGCCAGCTCCGACATCACGGCGAGCGGCAACGACGGGTTCGCCGCCGCCGCTGCCGCTACCTGCCGGTCCGGGTCGGTGAGCAGGCCCATGACGACCGGGGGCGGGAGCGTCGGGTGGCCGGCGGCCACGGGGCGCGCTTGTCCGTCCTCCAAGCACGCGAGCAGCGCCGCAACCGGCGCCGCCCGGTGCCGGGCCACCTCGCGGAACACCTTCTGCACCGGCGGCTCGTGCCGGGTCAGCGCCTCCAGCAGGGCCGGGGTCGCGTCCGGGTTGGTCGCCACCCTGGCCAGGACCCGGACTCCGTGCCGGTCGACCATCGCGCGCAACCGCGCCTCGGTGAGGCCGGGGTGCGGGGCGATGGCCTTGACCACCTTCGCGTCGGGGTCGCCGGCCAGCCGGTCGCGTATCCCGGACGGCAGGTCGCGCCGCTGGGCCACCAGCATGCGCGCGGCCGGATCCGGCGACGCGGCGAGCTCCTCGACCTCGGCAGGAGAGGCGGCCGCCACCCGCGGCAGCAGGACGGCGCCGACCTTCGCGGTACGGGCCAGTGCGGTGAGGACGTCGAGCGGTACGCGCGGATGGTGGGCGAGCGCGCGGCGCACGGCGGGGTCGCGGTCGTCGGCCATCGCCCGGATCAGGCCCTCGTCGAGCGCGGGATTCGCGGCGAGATCCGCGCGAACACCGGGTACGGGGTCCGCGGCCAGCCGTGCGTACGCCTGCCTCGGCAGGTCCTCACGGGCGGCGAGCGCCCAGCGCAGCAGCGTCGACGGGTGGCCGGCGAAACCGGTCACGGCCTCCACGGGTGTGGCGGGGTTACGGAGCCCTGCCTCCCACATGCTGTGGACCGTGGACTCGTGGGAGCCGTCGCAGGAAGCGCCCGGCAGCAGGTCGCAGTCCGGGTCGGGACACCCGGGGTCGTGGACGAAGGGGGGTTCGTGCCGGTCGCAGACCAGGCAGTGCCGTGCGACGGGCAGACCCGCCCCCGTCAGCAGCAGGGCCAGCACGGCCGGTGGCGTCGCCTCGTTGACGGCCACCGCCCGGCGAACCTCGGCATGCGGATGCTCCGCGAGCCTCGCGGCCACGTCCGGGGTGGTCCACAGCGCGAGTTCGGCGACGACCCGTACGTCCGGGTCCGCTGCGAGTGTGTCCACCACGTCCGACGGCAGACCGGGGCAGGCGGCCAGCTTCTCCCGGCGCTCACGGTCCGGGTCCGTCACGAGGAGGCGTGCCCACTCCGGGCGGCCGGCACCCCGGTCGAGCAGGGCGAGGGCGGCATCCGGCCGGACGGAGGGGTCGATGTCCGCAGCGGTCAGCCGGCCCTCGTAAGCGAGCGGCACCGCGCTCTCGTCGACCCGCTCGGCCAGCGCGACGGCCTGCGCGCGGCTCAGATCCGTACGGCAGGCGAGTTCTCTGGCGATGTCCTCGTCCGCGAGGGAGACGAGCCGGTCGACCAGCTCGGTGGGCAGGGCAGGATTGGCGGCCAGCCCGCGCAGGATGTGATCCACGGAGCCATCCTCCCCGCCGCACGGACGACGGGTCCGTAATTTTCCGGCGTCACCGATCACGCTTCCCGCTCCCGTTGTCAGACCCTCCCCCTACGCTTCGGCGCACTGTCAACGCGGCTTTCCATGCCGCCTGTTGGAAAGAGTGACGTCCGTGCGCGTGCTGCCCAAGACCGATGCCGACTACCCGCCCATCCTGCTCGTCCGTACCGACTACCGGGACGACGGCGCCTGGCAGCGGGTGCTGGACGCCCTCGACCGGCCCTGGGTCTTCGACGAGCGCGATGCGGAGAACGGCAGCGTCAAGGAAGAGGTCCTGCGTGTGGACGACCCGGTCTGGGCGGACGCGTCCCCCGACGACGTCCTCGCCGCCCTCACCGCGTCCGAAGACGGTGCGGAACCGGACGAGTGCGGGTGGCCGGTCGTCTTCCTCGCCGACCGCGCCAGCATGGAGGGCGCCGGTGCGGATGTGGAACCGACGCTGCTCGCGGTGAACCCCGACCCGGAGGAGGAGGACGGGACCTCACCGTTCCGCATACCGGCGCTGAGCGTCCCGCACGAGATGCACTGCAACCTGGCCATCGCCAACATGGACTTCTCCGACTTCGCCGACGCACCGTTCCAGTGACCGACCGCCCGCCCCTCCGGGACCGTCACCCCGGTGGCGGGTACCGGGGGTGTTGCGTGGAGCGCACTCCAACCCGTTGGCTATGACCATGAAGTACACGCAGCTGGGACGCACAGGACTCAAGGTCAGCCGACTCGTCCTCGGCACCATGAACTTCGGTCCGCAGACGGACGAGGCCGACAGCCACGCCATCATGGACGCGGCACTGGACGCGGGCATCAACTACTTCGACACCGCCAACGTGTACGGCTGGGGGGAGAACAAGGGCCGCACGGAGGAGATCATCGGTTCCTGGTTCGCCCAGGGCGGCGAGCGCCGCGACAAGGTCGTGCTCGCCACCAAGGTGTACGGGAACATGGCCGCCGACGGCGACGCCTGGCCCAACCACGACAAGCTCTCCGCGCTCAACATCCGCCGCGCGGTCGAGGCCAGCCTGAAGCGGCTGGGGACCGACTACATCGACGTCTACCAGTTCCACCACGTCGACCGGCAGACCCCCTTCGAGGAGATCTGGCAGGCCGTCGACGTGCTGGTCCAGCAGGGCAAGGTCCTCTACGCCGGCTCCTCCAACTTCCCCGGCTACAAGATCGCCCAGGCCAACGAGATCGCCGCGCGGCGCAACGGCACCATCGGGCTCGTCAGCGAGCAGTGCCTCTACAACCTCGCCGAGCGCCGCGCCGAGATGGAGGTCATCCCGGCCGCGCAGGACTACGGGCTCGGCGTCATCCCCTGGTCGCCGCTGCACGGCGGTCTGCTGGGTGGCGTCATCAAGAAGGAGGTCCAGGGCGGGCGCCGGGCGAGCGGCCGGGCCGCCGACACCCTCGCCGACCCCGCGGGCCGTGCGCAGGTCCAGGCGTACGAGGACCTGCTCGACAAGCACGGGATCGAGCCCGGCGAGGCCGCCCTGGCCTGGCTGCTCACCCGCCCCGGCGTCACGGGCCCGATCGTCGGCCCGCGCACCGCGGAGCAGCTGGAGTCCGCGCTGCGGGCCGTGGAGCTGGAGCTGAGCGAGGAGGTCCTGACCGCCCTGGACGAGATCTTCCCGGGCCCGGGCCCGTCCCCGGAGGCCTTCGCCTGGTAGCCCCCGCTTCAGGAAGGGGCGCCCCGACGGGAGCGCCCCAAAGGGGCGCGGGGAACTGCGCGCTCAGCCATGACGCACCCGCAGGCGCAGACCTACGGGGCGCACAGCGGCGAGACGGCGGCCGTCACCCACCGGCGGCAGCCGCCGTCACTGACCGACGGCCGCCGCCAAGGCCACCACGACGAACATCAGCACCAGCACACCGGCCATGATCCGGTTTCGCGTCTTCGGGTCCACACATCGAGCGTAACGGGCGCCGCTCAGTCGCCCTCGACGCGGGGCCCGCCGAGGGGCCACCGCTCGACCACCTCGTACCGCGGCCGCTCCCCCGCCACCCCCGACACCGGCAGCCGGCTCCGCACCAGGCACAGCTCGGCGACCGTCCAGTCCCGCCCCGCGAACCCGTCCAGCGCCGCCGCGTACGGGGCGAGGTCCGTGTCCCCCGAGGCGCGGGCCAGCGTGAGGTGCGGCCGGTAGGCGCGGTGCTCCTCCCGGGCGACCCCCGCCCGGCGCCCCGCCGCCAGCGCCCGTTCGGCGAGCAGCCGCAGGGCCCGTACGTCGCCCGCGGCGCCCACCCACAGCGCCCGGTCCCCGAACCGGCCCCCGCCGTGCAGCGAGAGCGGGAAGGGATCGGTGCGCCGGGCCGCCCGTTCGAGCCGGGCCGACAGCTCCGGTACGGCGTCCTCGGCGACCTCGCCGTAGAAGGCGAGCGTGAAGTGCCACCCGGACGGGTCCGTCCAGCGCAGCGGCTGCTGCGCCGGCACCGGCATCCCGCGCAGCCCGTCGACGGCCGTCCCCAGCTCGGCGACGGCGTCCGCCGGGGGCAGCACGGCGGCGAAGAGTCTCATGCCACCACCCTGCCAGGCCGGCCCCGCCGCGCGGGTCCGGCTACGCGGCGGTCGCCAGCTCCCGGCCGCGCGGGACGAACCGCACGTGCGGGTGGCCGTGGTTCCAGCCCACCGACAGGCGCAGGCCGCCCACCCGGGCCAGGGCCAGGCCCACGGTGACGGCCGCCAGGAGCGCGACGGCACCGCCCATGGCGAAGCCCACCCGGGGCCCGTACGCGTCGGTGATCCAGCCGACCACGGGCGCCCCCAGCGGCGTACCGCCCATGAAGACCATCATGAACAGCGCCATGACCCGGCCGCGCATGGCAGGGTCGGTGCCCATCTGGACCGCGGTGTTGGCCGTGACGTTGACGGTCAGGCCCGCCATGCCGATGGGGACCATGAGGAGGGCGAAGAGCCAGTACGACGGGGCCAGCGAGGCCACGATCTCCAGGACGCCGAAGGCGACCGCGGCGGCGATCAGCACGCGCAACCGGGCCGTGCCGCGCCGGGCGGCGAGCAGCGCGCCCGCGACCGAGCCCACCGCCATCAACGTGTTGAACAGGCTGTACGCGCCCGCGCCGGCGTGGAAGACGTCGTCCGCGTACGCCGAGAGCCAGACGGGGAAGTTGAAGCCGAAGGTGCCGATGAAGCCGACGAGGATGATCGGCCACATCAGTTCGGGGCGGCCGGCGACGTAGTGCAGGCCCTCGCGGAGCTGTCCCTTGCCGCGCGGGGCGCGCTCGACCTGGTTGATCTCGCTGGAGCGCATCATCAGCAGGCCCGCGATGGGCGCGACGAACGACAGGCCGTTGAGCAGGAACGCCCAGCCCGTGCCCACACCGGTGATGAGCACGCCGGCGACGGCGGGGCCGATCAGACGGGCGGACTGGAAGTTGGCGGAGTTGAGGCTGACGGCGTTCTGCAGCTGGCCGGGGCCGACCATCTCGGCGACGAACGACTGGCGCGCCGGGTTGTCGACGACCGTGGCGAGGCCGACGGCGAAGGCGGCGACGTAGACGTGCCACACCTGGACGTGCCCGCTGAGGGTCAGGAACGCGAGCGCGAGGCCGGTGAGGCCCATCGCGCTCTGGGTGGCGAGCAGCGTCGGCCGCTTGGGCAGGCGGTCGACGAGGACGCCGCCGTAGAGGCCGAAGAGCAGCATCGGCAGGAACTGCAGGGCCGTGGTGAAGCCGACGGCGGCCGAGGAGCCGGTGAGGCTCAGCACCAGCCAGTCCTGGGCGATGCGCTGCATCCAGGTGCCGGTGTTCGAGACGACCTGGCCGGTGAAGAAGAGGCGGTAGTTCCTGATCCTCAGCGAGCTGAACATCGAGGAACGCGTCTTGGGGTCGGACGGGGAGTTGTGGGCGGCAGGTGCGGGGGCGGAGTCTGCTCCGGGTCCCGTACTCAACGGCGTTCGCCTCCTTGCGTGGTGCGGTGGTACGTGCGGTACATGTGGTGCGCGTGGGGGGGTTCGGTGACTCGTGCTCACTGCAGGCGTCCCGGACGTCTCAGACGCCTCGGATGCCCCGGGTGTCCCGAGTACCCAGGCGGGCTACAGGTGCGCGAGCTTTTCCAGGACGGGGGCGGCCGCGCGCAGCTTCGCCCACTCGTCCTCGTCGAGGCCGTCCACCAGGGACGCCAGCCAGGCGTTCCGCTTCGTGCGGCTCTCGGCGAGCATGGCCTCGGCGCGCTCGGTCTGCGTGACGACCTTCTGGCGGCGGTCGTCGGGGTGCGGCTCCAGGCGGACCAGACCCTTGGCCTCCAGCAGCGCCACGATGCGGGTCATCGAGGGCGGCTGCACGTGCTCCTTGCGGGCGAGCTCGCCCGGCGTGGCCGTACCGCAGCGGGCGAGGGTGCCCAGGACCGACATCTCGGTCGGGCTCAGCGACTCGTCGACCCGCTGGTGCTTGAGTCGGCGCGACAGACGCATCACGGCGGAGCGCAGGGAGTTCACGGCGGCTGCGTCGTCGCCATGGGTGAGGTCAGGCATGTTCTTTAGAATAACTCATTACTCTACCTAAAGACCACTGCGGCGCGGCCCGGACAGCCGTGACTCCGGCCACTCGGTGCACACCGGGCGCCCGCGTCAACCGCGACGTCACCCGTACGAGTGAGACGACTGCGGAAAGTGACCCGGGACACCCTTCTGCCGCGACCCTCGTACCCATGGGGACCAGTGTGCTCAGCCTGCGCATAGACGGGGAGCTGCTCGACCGGCTCCGGCACCATGCGGCGAAAAGGGGAATGAGCGTCCAGGACTATGTCGTCCGGACGCTCATTCGCGATGACTTCGACGAGCGGTTCCAGACCGCGGTCGAGGAGACGGAAAAGTTCTACGGGGTCTGACCCGGCGGCCCCGGCGACCCCGGCGGCCCGAGGGGCTCCGGAGGGCGCCAGGTCAGGCCCGGGACCGTCAGGTCAGACCCAGGCCGTCAGGTCAGGCCCAGGGCCGGCATCAGGTAGTAGAAGGCGAAGACCGCCGACACCACGTACATCGCGACCGGTACGTCCCGGCCGCGTCCGGCCGCCAGCCGCAGCACGACGAACGTGATGAAGCCCATGCCGATGCCGTTCGTGATCGAGTACGTGAACGGCATCATCAGCATCGTCACGAACGCGGGGATCGCGATGGTGTGGTCCGCCCAGTCGATCTGCCGGATCGAGCCGGACAGGATCAGGAAGCCGACCGCGACCAGCGCCGGGGTGGCGGCCTGCGACGGGACCATGGTGGCGACCGGGGTCAGGAAGAGCGCGACGGCGAAGAGCGCCCCGGTGACCACGTTCGCGAAGCCGGTGCGCGCGCCCTCGCCGACGCCCGCCGTGGACTCCACGAAGCAGGTGGTCGCGGAGGAGGAGGTCGCGCCGCCCGCGGCGACCGCGATGCCGTCGACGAAGAGCACCTTGCTGATGCCCGGCATGTTGCCGTCCCGGTCGGTCAGCTTCGCCTCGTCGCCGATGCCCATGATCGTGCCCATCGCGTCGAAGAAGCACGACAGCAGGACCGTGAAGACGAACAGCACGCCGGTCAGTACGCCGACCTTGCCGAAGCCGCCGAACAGGCTGACCTCGCCGACGAGCCCGAAGTCGGGGCTCGCGACCGGGTTGCCGGGCCACTTCGGGGTGGTCAGGCCCCAGGAGGGCACCTTGGCGACCGCGTTGATCACGACGGCCAGGACCGTCATCGCGACGATCGAGACGAGGATCGCGCCGGGCACCTTGCGCACGATCAGCGCGAGCGTGAGGAGCGTGCCGAGCACGAAGACGAGGACGGGCCAGCCGTTCAGGTGCCCGGTGCCGCCGAGCTGCAGCGGCACGGTCGTCTGGGCCACGTCCGGGATGCGCGAGACGAAGCCCGCGTCGACCAGGCCGATCAGCATGATGAACAGGCCGATGCCGATCGCGATGCCCTTGCGCAGGCCCAGCGGCACGGCGTTCATGACGCGCTCGCGCAGCCCCGTGGCGACCAGCAGCATGACCACGAACCCGGCCAGTACGACCATGCCCATCGCGTCCGGCCAGGACATCCTGGGTGCGAGCTGGAGCGCGACGACCGTGTTCACGCCGAGCCCGGCCGCGAGCGCGATCGGCACGTTGCCGATGACGCCCATCAGGAGCGTGGTGAAGGCGGCGGTCAGCGCGGTCGCGGTGACCAGCTGGCCGTTGTCGAGCTGATGCCCGTACATGTCCTTCGCGCTGCCCAGGATGATCGGGTTCAGCACGATGATGTAGGCCATCGCGAAGAAGGTGGCGAAACCGCCGCGGATCTCGCGCGGCAGGGTGCTGCCGCGCTCGGAGATCCTGAAGTAGCGGTCGAGGGCGCCGTGGGCGGGCGCGGGGCCCGGCTCCTGGGGCGCGGGAGCCTTGGCGGAGGCCGAGGTGGGCATGTGGGGGACCTTTTGGTGTTTCGTACGAATGAAAATGGCCAGAGTCGGGAAGTTTCAGTATGAACATATGAGGGCGTCGGCGCTATCTCCGCGCGTAGACCGGTGAGGTGTGGGGGTCGGGCGGGTCCGGGGGGCGGCCTCGTAAGCTGTGCCCATGGCGAAGTGGACACCGACACACGAGGCACCGGAACCGCTGGAGGGGCCCGTGGTGGCCACCGTCACGGGTGGCACGATCCTGTGGTTCGTCCTCTTCCTGGTCCAGCTCCCGTTCTACGGCCGGCTCGACGACGACGGTCATCTGTGGTGGCTGTGGACGTGCCTGGCGGGGACGGGGCTGGGGCTGTTCGGGATCTGGTACGCGCGGGGCCGCGAAGCGGCCATCAAGCGAGCGGAGGCGTCCCGGTCGTAGCGCCCGGGTACGCCCTGGGTGCGCCCGCGATTCCGGCTGCGGCCCGGTGGGGGCCGTTCGCGCAGTTCCCCGCGCCCCTAAAAGATTGCGCAGTTCCCCGCGCCCCTGAAAAACCGGCCCTCGGGTGCGGGCGCGTCGTGGCTGGTCGCGCAGTTCCCCGCGCCCCTGGGTGTTTAGGGGCGCGGGGAACTGCGCGGGTGAGCCCCACCGGCCCGGAGCGGACGACCGGCCCGCGCCACCGGTTCCTCAGGGGCGCGGGGAACTGCGCAATCGGTGGCCACCAGCCCCCAGGGGGGAACCCCCACGCGGACCGGTCCCGTCTACAACCACGGCACCACCCCCCTCCTCCCCAGGTCGGATCTTTGCGGCGTCCACCGAGTGGAGCCGCACATCCCCCCGTACCGTCGAAGACATGACGCACATCGACGCGGGCGCCGAACTCGACCCCGTGCACCCCGTCCCGCTCCCCACCAGCGCGGCGCAGACGAGGGGCCTCACCGCCGCCCAGGTCGCGGAGCGCGTCGCCCGCGGCGAGGTCAACGACGTCCCCGTGCGCAGCAGCCGCTCCACCGCCGACATCGTCCGGGCGAACATCTTCACCCGCTTCAACGCGATCATCGGCGTGCTCTGGCTGATCATGCTGTTCGTCGCCCCGTTCCAGGACAGCCTGTTCGGCTACGTGATCCTCGCGAACACCGGCATCGGCATCATCCAGGAACTGCGCGCGAAGAAGACCCTGGACTCCCTCGCGGTGATCGGCGAGGCGCGGCCCACCGTCCGCAGGGACGGCACCGCCACCCCCGTCGGCACCTCCGAGATCGTGCTCGGCGACCTCATCGAGATCGGCCCCGGCGACAAGATCGTCGTGGACGGCGAGTGCGCCGAGGCCGACGGCCTGGAGATCGACGAGTCGCTGCTCACCGGCGAGGCGGACCCGGTCGTCAAACGGCCCGGCGACCAGGTCATGTCGGGCAGCTTCGTGGTGGCGGGCGGCGGCGCGTTCACCGCGACGAAGGTGGGCCGCGAGGCCTACGCGGCCCAACTGGCCGAGGAGGCCAGCCGCTTCACGCTCGTCCACTCCGAACTGCGCACCGGCATCTCCACGATCCTCAAGTACGTGACGTGGATGCTGGTCCCGGCCGCCGTGGGCCTGGCCGTCACGCAGCTCGTCAGCAAGGACAACGACTTCAAGGACTCCATCGCCCGCGCCGTCGGCGGCATCGTGCCCATGGTCCCGGAGGGCCTGGTCCTGCTCACCTCCGTCGCCTTCGCGATCGGCGTCATCCGGCTCGGCCGCAAGCAGTGCCTCGTCCAGGAACTCCCCGCCATCGAGGGCCTCGCCCGCGTCGACACGGTCTGCCTCGACAAGACGGGCACGCTCACCGAGGGCGGCATGGACGTCACCGAGCTGCGGCTCCTGGACGGCACGGACGACGAGGAACCGTACGTACGCGCGGTGCTCGGAGCCCTCGGCGCCTCCGACCCCCGGCCGAACGCCTCGCTCCAGGCCGTCATCGACGCCTACCCGGACACGGAGGGCTGGCGGCGTGAGGCCACGCTGCCCTTCTCCTCCGCGCGCAAGTACAGCGGCGCGACCTTCGTGGAGGGCGACGGGGAGGGCGCAGGGAACGGTGAGCCGCGTACCTGGCTGCTCGGCGCCCCGGACGTGCTGCTGCCCGAGGACGACCCCGCGCTCGCGCAGACGGAACGGCTCAACGAGAGCGGACTGCGCGTCCTGCTGCTCGCCCGGGCCGTCAGGGCACTCGACGACCCCCGGGTCCACGAGGACGTACGCCCTGTCGCGCTCGTCGTCCTGGAGCAGCGGCTGCGGCCCGACGCCGCGGACACCCTGCGGTACTTCGAGGAGCAGGACGTACGCGCCAAGGTGATCTCCGGCGACAACGCCGTCTCGGTCGGCGCGGTCGCCGCCAAGCTCGGACTGCCCGGCGCCTCGGCGACGGTGGACGCGCGCCGGCTGCCCGCCGGGCGGACGGAGATGGCGAAGGCGCTCGACGAGGGCGCGGTGTTCGGGCGGGTCACCCCGCAGCAGAAGCGCGACATGGTGGGCGCGCTCCAGTCGAACGGGCACACCGTCGCGATGACCGGCGACGGCGTGAACGACGTGCTCGCCCTCAAGGACGCCGACATCGGCGTGGCGATGGGGTCGGGGTCGGAGGCCACCAAGGCCGTCGCCCAGATCGTGCTGCTGAACAACAGCTTCGCGACGCTGCCCTCGGTGGTCGCGGAGGGGCGCCGGGTCATCGGGAACATCACGCGCGTGGCCACGCTGTTCCTGGTCAAGACGGTGTACTCGGTACTGCTCGCGGTGCTGGTGGTGTGCTGCCAGGTGGAGTACCCGTTCCTGCCGCGGCACCTGACGCTGCTGTCGACGCTGACGATCGGGGTGCCGGCGTTCTTCCTGGCGCTGGCGCCCAACAAGGAGCGCGCGAGGCCGCACTTCGTCCGCCGGGTGATGCGGTACTCGATCCCGGGCGGGGTGGTGGCGGGTCTCGCGACGTTCACGACGTACCTGCTAGCCCGGCACCACTACACCGGGGAGGGGGCGCTGGACGCGGAGACGAGCGCGGCGACCCTGACGCTGTTCCTGATCTCGCTCTGGGTGCTGGCGATCATCGCCCGCCCCTACACCTGGTGGCGGATCGGCCTGGTGGCCACGATGGGCGTGGGGTTCCTGCTGGTCCTGACCGTGCCGTGGCTGCAGGACTTCTTCGCGCTGAAGCTGGTGGGGACGACGATGCCGTGGGTCGCCGTCGGTATCGCGGTGGTGGCGGCGGCCGTCCTGGAGTTCCTGTGGCGGTGGGTGGACCGCCGCGTTCCCGCCTGAACGGGAACGGGCGGGTTCCCCGCACCCCTGGCGGGGGTGCGGGGAGGGGGATCACTGGACGTCGATGGCGTCGCCCGCGGAGTTGACGGCCGGCGTGGTCGAGGTGCCGGCGAAGGCGTAGCGGAAGGTGCCGTCGACGGTGGCCGTGACGGTGGTCTTCAGCTTGCCCGCGGAGCTGCCGGTGCCCGACTTCACGGTCTTGACGTCCGTGTAGGTGGACGTGCCCTTCTTCTTGAACTGGAGCTTCACCGACTGCGCGGTGTAGCCCGCGTACTTGTTCGTCTCCCAGTTGGCGCGGGTCAGGGACCCGGTGACCGTGATGGTCTTGTTCTTCTTCACCGGCTCGGGAGAGGCGTTGACGGTGAGCTTGGAGTACCGCTGCAGCTTCGTCGAGCCGACCTTGGCCTGCTCCATGTACCCGACCTTGGAGAGGTCGATGTCGTCGGCGTTCGGGTCCTCGCCGTTGAAGGCGATGGCGTAGGCGTTCGCCGACCACGTGCCCGCGTCGGAGTTGAGCAGCTGGCCCTCGCCCGGGTACACGTCGATCGTGCCCTTGCAGGAGGCCTTGGTGGTGCTCACCACCGTGCAGGTCGGCCACAGCTCACCGATCAGGCTCATCTCCGGCTCGTCGTAGGAACCCTTGTAGAGCTCGACGTCGACGAAGAAGTCGGCGGCGGTGATGTCGACGTCGGCGCCGTGCGTCAGCGTGAACGTCGTCGGGACGGTGACCTGCTTGGTGGTGCCGGCCACGATGGCCTTGCCGGCGTTGACCTTCACGTTCGAGACGCTGGCGTCCAGGGCGTACGGCACGCCGTCCGCGGCGGCGGCACGGGCGCCGGACTTGCCGGACGCGGCGTGGGCGGCGTCCAGGACCTTGGCGACCTCCGCGCGCGAGGGGACGGAGTCGCCGGAACCGTCGGCCTGGGCGGCCGGGACGGCGAAGGCGGAGAGGGCCAGGGCGCCGGTGACGGCGGCCACGGTGGCACGTATGCGCATGCGTTCCCCTGATGGAGAAAGGGGCCCCGGCGGTCAGATCTTCACGCCGGAGCCCGAATGATCGGGGAGTCTGTTGACTCAGATGATCTGATGCGCGACGTGGACGAATGGTTGTACACGAAGTGAAGGTTTTGCGAACTCGTGATCAAGACCACTCGTCGCCCCCGGTTTCCGGCGGCCCGCCCTCAGGTCCCGGCGGTCAGTCGAACCACCGGTCCCGCGCCAGCTCCTCCGTCCTGGAGGGGTCCTCCAGGAGGGCCGCGACCTCGAAGCGGCGCGGCCACTGACCGGCCGCCCAGGCCAGCCCCGCCGCGACGCCCTCCAGCGTGGCGGCGTGCACCACGCCGTCGCGGGTGCGGCGCCAGTCGAGCGCGGTGCCGTCCACGACGAGTTCCTCGTGCTCGACGTAGGTCGCGGGGGTCGCGGGGCCCAGCAGCACCCGTACGGACTCCGGTACGTCGTGCTCGGTGCCCTCGCTGGTCACCTCGCCCGTGACGGACTCGCTCAGCCGCCGGACCTGGAACAGCTCGGCGAGGTCGGCGGCCCGCGCCGGGCGTACCGGGAGCAGGGGCGTGCCGGCGGTGAAGGGCAGCAGGTCGGGCGAGTCGACGACCACGGCGCCGGCCGCGTCCACGACCCGCACCCGCCCGTCCACCACGGCCCGCAGCTCGTCCGGCAGGGTGACCTGGTCGGGGTCGAGGTCCGCCAGGGCGCCGTACAGGGCGTGCAGCTGGGCGGCCGAGACCTCGCGGTCGGGGTCGGCGAGCCGGTCGAGGAGTTCGGCGGCGCCGCCCGGCTCGGCGAGCAGCGCGGCCACGGAGGTGCGGACGCCGAGCGCGCGCAGCACCTGCTCGTCGTCGAAACCGGCCGCGTCGGCGGCGTCGTACAGGCCGTGCAGCAGCGGGTCGCCGCCCTCGGCACGCAGGCCGGCCGGGCGGCGGCCGTCGAGGACCGGGTGCCCGCGCAGCCACCAGGCGGTGTACGACCGGACGGTCTCGTGCGTGCCGTCCGGCAGCAGGACGCGGACCGGCTGGGTCAGGGCGTCCCGCAGCGGCGGGCGGGAGAGCAGGGCGAGGGCCTCGGGCCAGCGGTCGTCGTCCACGAGGTCGAGGTCGCGCACGGCGACGATCTCCGTGGCGACGGGCGGCACCGGCGACTCCGGCAGCCCGTCCAGCACGTCCTCGCACCACACGTCCACGGCGTCGAGCAGCCCCGCGTCGTCGGGCTCGGCGAAGTCGCCGTCGCGCGGCTCCAGTTCGTCGGGGTCCAGGACGACGTCCGTGGCGCGTACGAGCTGGAAGTCCGCCAGTACGCCGCAGGCGGCGAGCGGCTGTTCGCCCCAGCGCTCGGCCAGCTCGGCGTCGACGGGGGCCAGTTCGTCCTCGCGCATCACCCGGGCGAAGGCGCTGCCGGGCAGGACGAGTTCGCCGGCCGGGACGAGTTCGCCCTCGTCGTCGGGGAGGGCGAGCGCGCCGAGCCAGGGTTCGTCCCCGGGTTCCAGGCCCGCGTCGCGGACGAGCGCGAGGACGGTGTCGGCCAGTTCCTCGGCGTCCGGGGCCGGGTCGTCGTCCCAGGCGCCGCGGTCGTCGTCGAGGGAGGCGGCGACGGCGGCGCGGACCTGCGGGGTGGTCAGGACGGCCCGCGCGGTGGCGGGCAGGGCGCCCAGCTTCTCCAGGAGCGGATGGACGGCGTCCGGGTGGGCGACCTTGAGGCCGAGCCGGGCGAGGGCGTCGGGGGCGACGCCGGTCGCGGCCCCGGTCGTGGCCCCGTCGGCGGTGGGCAGCAGGACCTGGCGGGGGCCGATGGTCGTACGCCCGTCGGCGAGCGGCACCGGCAGGCCGGAGAGCCGGTCCGGGTCGACCCCGGCGAGGCTGTCGTACAGGCGCCGCCACCACTCGGGGGCCTTCTCCAGGCCCGCGAGCCGGTCGACGGCCTCGGTGAGCGGCACCCGGGCGACGCCGAGGGTGCGCAGCTCCGCGCGGCGTTCGAGTCCGGCGGGCAGCAGGCTGGGGAGCACCTCCGCGAGGACCCGTACGGTGTCGGCGCCCGCGCCCTCGACGACCTCGGCGTCACGGGGGCGCAGGGCCTCGGGCAGGTCGGAGTCGTCGCCGCTGTCGTCCCTGTCGCCGCCGGCCGGTGCGGCCGCGGGCGGCAGGAACGCGGTCCGCGGCAGCCGGTCGAGGATCGCCTGCCGCAGGGCCCCGTCCAGTTCGCCCTTGCCGAGCGGGCCCGGCACCAGACCGATGGTCCCGGCGGTCACGGGCCGCCAGGCGGCGAGCAGCTCGGCGTACGCGTCCGCCGCGCGCTGCACCAGGAAGTCGGTCAGCGGGCCGGGCGCGGCGTGGCGGCGCGTGGTGTCGAGCGGCAGGGAGGCGATGAGCAGCGCGGGCACGCCGAGGGGCTCGTCGCTGGGGGTCCCACTCGTCCCGCCCGTCTCCACCACGACCTCCTCCAGGCCGGGCAGGGCGAGCAGCAGGGCGTCGTCGATCCCGTCGAGCAGCCGCTCCGCGAGGGCCTCGGCGGCGGGGTCGCGCAGCGGCAGGATCACGACGCTGTCGTACGTGTCCGGGGCGGTGCCCTCGGCCGGGAACGGCAGCCGGAGCAGGGGGACGTGCCCGTCGCGGCGGCGCAGTTCGTCGCCGAGGCCGGGGCTGTGGCGGGCGATGTCGGTGGCGAGGTCGCGGGCCTCGGCGAGGGACCAGCGGACGCCGCCGTGCCGGCCCAGCAGGGCGGGCTCGTCGGTGACGGCGAGGACGGCCGCGAAGCCGACGCCGAAGCGGCCGACCGCGCTGTCGTGGTCGTCGCGCTTGGCGGAGGCGCGCAGGGTGGAGAGGGACTCGACGCCGGTGGCGTCCAGGGGGGCGCCGGTGTTGGCGGCGACGAGGACGCCGTCGCGCAGGGTGAGGCGCAGCCGTCCGGGGACGCCGGCGCGGGAGGCGGCGTCGGCGGCGTTCTGGGCGAGCTCGACGACCAGGCGGTCGCGGTAGCCGCCGAGGACGAGGTCCTCCTCGGAGTTGGCGTCCTCGCGGAACCGGGCCGGGCTGGTCGCCCAGGCGTCCAGCACCCCGCGTCGCAGCCGTGCCGTCCCGAACGGGTCCGCGCCCTCGGCAGCCGGCCGCACGAAGTTGCTCACGCTTGACACTCCCTCTCGTCGTACGCCCGCGCATCGGCTGGCCGCCGCAAGAAGGTACCGCGCGAAGCCCTTGGCAGGGGGCCGGGGTGGAGGCGCCGGGTGCGCCCTGGCGGGGGCCGTTCGCGCCGTTCCCCGCGCCCCCAAAAGATTGCGCCGTTCCCCGCGCCCCTGAAGACGGACGCCGGGTGCGGGCACGTCGTGGTTGCCCGCGCAGTTCCCCGCGCCCCTTAAAAGCGCTGGCCGTCTTTCAGGGGCGCGGGGAACTGCGCGATCAGCCACATGCGGCCCGCACACGCCGACGCACCCGTATCCCCGCCCCGGTGGGCGCACTGCCGAACAGGCGGAGCCAGTCGCAGCCTAGCTGTGGCCCAGTTCCGCCGCCGAGCCGTCCGGGCCCACCGGAACCGATCCCGAGTCCGGCGAAGGCCGGAGCGGGAACGGATCCACCCGCGTCTCGTCGATCACCGGCGGCGCCGGCCGCGCAGGCGCCGGCATGACCGCCGCCTCCGAATGTCCACCACATCCGTACGAGAGCGACACGACATGCCCGTCCGCGGGCGAGAACTCGTTGGCGCACACCCCGAACGCCTGCCCGAGCGACCCGCCGATGGGGGTGAGGAACCCGCAGGTCGCACACGTGGCGGGCGCGGCCTGCGCCATCGCCGTCTTCGCCCCGTACGACTCCTCCCACCGGTCGGCCGCGATGTGCAGCCCGTACCGCGAGAGCACCCGCGCGCGCCGCATCCCCAGCTCCTCGGCGACGGACGCGATCGACCCGCGGGTCGGCACGAGCGGCAGCGCGGCCGGCGCCTGCGGCGTGATCTCGGCGTCCTCCGCCTCGGCCAGCTCGGCCATCTCCTCGGAGACCGCCGCGTTCGGCGCGGGCTCGTCCTCCCCGGAGTACCCCGGTTCGAGACGCAGGTCCTCCGCGTCCGTGGGCAGCAGGTCCCCCGGACCCATGTCCCCGGGCCGCAGCCGCTCGCTCCACGGCACCCACTCCGGCGCGAGCAGCGCGTCGGTGCCGGGCAGCAGCACGGTCTCGTTCAGCGTGACGAACTTCGCGCGCGAGGCCCGGGCCACGGTCACGGCCCAGCGCCACCCGCGGTAGCCCATCTCCTTGCACTCGAAGTAGTGCGTGACGACACGGTCCCCTTCGCTGACCATGCCCGCGTGCTCACCGACGACGCCTGGAGCGGCGGCCTCCTCGGCGGCTGCCCTGGCGAGGTCCACGGCCTCGGCACACAGACGGTCGGGGGTTCGGCTTCGCGTTGTCGCGCTCACAGGTATCGCTTCTCTCCTACGCCGTCTCACGAGTGCGCCATCCCTCGACGGGGGTGCGGACGGAGCGGACCGAAGGGCCGCGTCGACGTCCGCGCCCGATCGCACTCGGGCGCACCTACGTCATCCATTCTGCGGGATGACCGAGAGGCGCGCGGCCGAGGACGACTGCCGTGGGCGCGCTACGCACGCTACCGTCTCGTCGGCGCTGGGCCTACACCGGCGTTGCCGTCGGCCCCGCGCGCGTTTCGCCGGGCGGTCGCGGAACGGGCCGCGCCGGGCGCGGCCCGAGCACCGGCGCAGCCCCGCGTGAGCGGGCGGACACCGGGTGCGCGGGGCCCACTCGGCCGCTATACGGGCGGTAAGCGCACTACATCCGCCGGTTCCGGGGCACTATTGCGGAGTGGCAGCCGCGAGGTCGCCCCAGGGAACCACCGAGATCGGTGCCTCCGGGGCAGGAAGCAAGAGCGGAGCGGGCCCGGTGCGCGGGGCCGTCCGCTCCGTCGGGCATGCCCTGCACCTGCCGTTCACCGGCACCGCGAGGGGCATCAGAAAAGCGACCCATGCGCACGGCGCGGGCGAGTCGGGCCTCGGCAAACTGATCGAACTGCACGGGGTGAACGGCGCCGGGGACATGATGATCACCGTGGCGCTCGCCTCCACGGTGTTCTTCTCGGTCCCGACGGACGAGGCCCGCGGCCGGGTGGCGCTCTACCTGGCGATCACCATGGCCCCCTTCACCCTCCTCGCCCCGGTCATCGGCCCCCTCCTGGACCGCCTCCCGCACGGCCGGCGCGCCGCGATGGCGAGCGCGTTCATGGCGCGCGCCTTCATGGCCCTGCTGCTGTCGGGCGCGGTCGTCACGGGCAGCATCGAGCTGTATCCGGCGGCCCTCGGCGTCCTGGTGGCGTCGAAGGCGTACGGCGTGGTCAGAAGTGCCGTGGTGCCGCGGCTGCTGCCGCCCGCGTTCTCCCTGGTGAAGGCGAACTCCCGGGTCACCCTGGGCGGTCTGCTGGCCACCGGCGTGGCGGCCCCGATCGGCGCGGGCCTGCAGGCCCTGAACCCCCGCTATCCGCTCTACGGCGCCTTCCTGATCTTCGTGGCGGGTACGTTCCTGTCGTTCTCGCTGCCCCACAAGGTCGACTCCGCCAAGGGCGAGGACAAGGCCCTGCTCGCGGCGGACGAGCAGCACCTGCGCGGGCCGCACCTCAAGCGGTCCAAGCGCCCCGGGCTGCGTACCGTCGGCACGGCGGTCACGCACGCGCTCGGCGCGAACGCCGCGCTGCGCGGCCTGTCGGGGTTCCTGATCTTCTTCCTGGCGTTCCTGCTGCGCGAGCATCCCCTCGCCGGGGCCAGCGCGGCCGTCTCGCTGACCGTCGTGGGCGTGTCGGCCGGTGTGGGCAACGCGCTGGGCACGGCGGTCGGCGCGGCGCTGAGATCCCGGGCACCGGAGCTGATCATCGTCACGGTCGTCGCGGCGGTGCTCGGCGTGGCGATCACGGCGGCGGTGTTCTTCGGGGTGCTGCTGGTGGCGGTGCTCGCCGCGTTCGCCGGTTTCGCCCAGGCGCTGTCCAAGCTGTCCCTGGACGCGCTGATCCAGCGGGACGTGCCGGAGCTGGTGCGGACGTCGGCGTTCGCCCGCTCGGAGACCCTGCTGCAGATGTCCTGGGTGGCCGGCGGGGCGATCGGCATCGCGCTGCCGCTCAACGGCACGCTCGGGATGGCGGTGGCCTCCACGATCGTCGCCGCGGGCTGGCTCACCACGGTCCGCGGCCTGCTGGGCGCGGCCCGCCGGGGCGGCCGCCGGCCGGCCCGCGTGGCCTGAACGGCCGTGCGGCACGCCGCGTAGGCCACCCGCGTGGCCGGGCCGCGCGGCCTGCCCGATAACCTTCGGGCATGAGCTCCCAGCGTCCCCTTGCGCGCCGTCGTCGCGCCGTCGCCGCCGCAGGCGCCGTTTCCGCCGGACTTCTCGTCCTGTCCGCCTGTGACAAGCCGACGCCGATGGCCACCGTCACGGTCGGCAAGGACTCGGTCAGTGTCGAGGCCGAGTGCTACGAGGACGGCAAGGACCTCGGCAAGGAGGCGGCGGCCAAGTGCGCCCTCAAGAAGTCCTCCGACACGATCAGCGTCCCGCAGGGGGAGACCCTGCGGATCGGCGTCGACCCGGAGATCGCCGACGAGGGCTGGTCCCTGTGGCTCAACGGGCAGCAGGTCACCGACCCGTTCAAGAAGACGTACTACGCCTTCGAGGGCGTGGACCTCTTCACCGCGCAGCAGGGCCAGGAAGCCCCGAAGACGATCTACATCAGCGTCGTCCAGCAGAACAAGGCCGGCTCGGAGATCTTCGGTGTCTGGAACTTCAAGCTGGAGAACGCGGACGCCTGAGCCGCGCGTTCCGCATGAGCCGGCCGTTCTGTCCGGAGGGGCGCTCGTGCGCGTCCTCGTGACCACCGCGGTCCCCGCCGAACGGGACGCGGTGGCCGCGGCCTTCGCGGACCCGGCGGCCACCGGCCCGGCGGCCCCGGGCACGGCGGAGCGCACGGTTCCGGGAGTGGTCCTGCACCGGCGGGCGCTCCCCGCGGACCACCGGCCCGCCGCCGTCTGGGACCTCCTCGCCGGCGGCGTGGGCCCGGCGGCCGCCGCCGCGTCGACCGCCGCCGCCCTCACCGCGGGCGCGCTGGCCGGTGAGCCGTACGACGTCGTCGTCTCCGCGGGCATCGGCGGCGGGTTCGCGCCCGGCGCGCCCCTCGGAAGCCTCGTCCTGGCCGACGCGATCACCGTCGCGGACCTCGGCGCCGAGACCCCCGACGGCTTCGCCCCGGTCACCGAGCTGGGCTTCGGGACCGTCACGCACCGGCCACCGGAATCACTCGTACGGGAGATCGCGGCGGCCACCGGCGCCCTGACCGGGACCGTCCTGACCGTCAGCACCGTGACCGGCGGCGCGGAGCGCGCCGCCGAGCTGCGCCTGCGTCATCCGCGGGCGCTCGCCGAGGCGATGGAGGGGTTCGGGGTCGCGGAGGCCGCCGCCGCGCACGGGGCACCCGTCCTGGAGATCCGCGCCGTGTCCAACCCCGTGGGCCCGCGGGACCGCGCCGCCTGGCGGATCGGGGACGCGCTGGCGGCGCTCACCGCCGCGTTCGGGAAGCTCGCACCCGTACTGGAGAGTTGGAACCCACATGACCGCACACACTGAATCCCCGCGGACCGGACCGCTGAGGACCGCGTACTCCCCCTGTCCGAACGACACCTTCGTCTTCGACGCCTGGGCGCACGGCCGCCTCCCGGGGGCGCCCGAGCTCGACGTGACCTTCGCGGACATCGACATCACCAACGGCATGGCCGAGCGCGGCGAGTTCGACGTCCTGAAGGTGTCGTACGCCGTCCTGCCGTACGTCCTGGACGAGTGGGCCCTGCTGCCCTGCGGGGGCGCGCTCGGGCGGGGCTGCGGGCCGCTGGTCCTCACCCGGGGGCCGGGCGTGGACCTCACCGGCCGCACCGTCGCCGTGCCGAGCGAGCGGTCGACCGCGTACCTGCTGTTCCGCCTCTGGGCCGCGGACACGGTGCCGGGCGGGGTCGGCGAGATCGTGGTGATGCCGTTCCACGAGATCATGCCCGCCGTACGGGACGGGAAGGTGGACGCCGGACTCGTCATCCACGAGGCACGCTTCACGTACCAGAACTACGGCCTGCACAAGCTCGCGGACATGGGCGAGCACTGGGAGGACACGACCGGGCTGCCGATCCCGCTGGGCGCGATCATCGCCCGCCGGTCGCTGGGCGAGGACACGCTGCGGCTGCTCGCCGAGTCCGCGCGGGCGTCCGTGCGGGCCGCCTGGGAGGACCCCGAGGCCTCGCGGCCCTACGTGCTGGAGCACGCGCAGGAGATGGACGCGTCGGTGGCCGACCAGCACATCGGGCTGTACGTGAACGAGTTCACCGCCGACCTCGGGGAGGACGGGTACGCGGCCGTCCGCGGGCTCCTCACGCGGGCGGCGGCGGAAGGGCTCGTACCGGCTCTCGCGCCGGACGCGCTGGCCTTTCCCTGACGCATTCCTCACCAGGCCCCGCGTCCTTCGGGGACGCGGGGTCCTGAGGCCCGGAGGCCCGGCTAGACGTCGAGCTGGTCGGCCACCGCGCGCAGGAGGCCGGCGATCTTCTTGCCGCTCGCCTTGTCGGGGTAGCGGCCCCGCTCCAGCATCGGCGTGATGTTCTCCAGGAGGGTCGTCAGGTCCTGCACGATGGACGCCAGTTCGTCCGGCTTGCGGCGCTGGGCGGCCGCGACGGAGGGGGTGGGGTCCAGGAGCGTCACCGAGAGCGCCTGGTCACCGCGCTGTCCGGCGACCACACCGAACTCCACGCGCTGCCCCGGCTTGAGAACATCGACTCCGGCGGGCAGGACCGAGGAATGGACGAAGACGTCGCCGCCGTCGTCGCGGGAGAGAAAGCCGAAGCCCTTCTCACTGTTGAACCATTTGACTTTGCCGGTTGGCACGTCGCCCTCGTCCTCGTACTCGTCGGAAACTGCATCGGGAACTGCGCGGGAAATTGCTCGGTAAACAGGTCCGTACAGCACTGCAGCGGGTCGTCGGACCCGCCGGTACCAAGGCTAGTGGTCCGGCGCCCGCTGACAAGACGTCGCCGGATTGTTCCCCCGCGCAGGGAACTACCCTGGTCGGGTGCGTGACAAAACCCAACCGAATTCCGCCGCGGCCGGAGACGGACTGATCCGTGCCGGTGCCATCGTGTTCTTCGTCGGGGCGGTGGCCACGTTGGTCACGGTGGCCCCGCTGCTCCTCGACACGACGCCCTTTCCCCCGTACATGTTCGGCCTGAGCATGTTGATGGGCGTCGGATTCCTGATCGCCGGAGCGGGGGTGTTCCAGTCGATCGCCGCCGGCCGCCGACAGGCGCGCGAGGGTTCCTGACGCCTGCCCGCCGCCGTGCCGAAGCCGCCCCGAAACCGTCCTGAAGTCGCCCTAGAGGCGTGCTCCCCGGTGGGTGGCCAGCCAGTCCGGGAACGCGAGCAGGTCCTTGAGCACCACGTCGGCGCCGGCCGCGCGCAGCTCCTCCTCGTCGCACGGGCCGGTGGCGACGGCGACGGACAGCGCCCCCGCCGTGCGCGCGCCGCGTACGTCGCCGGTGTGGTCGCCGACGTAGATCCCGGCCCCGTACTCACGCAGGGCCCGCGCCTTGCCCTCGGCCCACAGGTCGCCCACGACCGCGTCGGGCTCGATGCCGAGATGGCCGAGATGCAGCTTCGCGTTCGGCTCGTACTTGGCGGTGACGACGATCGCCCGGCCCCCGGCCGCCCGCACCGCCGCGATGGCCTCACGCGCGCCGGTCATGGCGGGCGTCGCGGTGATGGCGTGGGTGGGGTACATCGCCCGGTACATGTCCGCGACGGCCTCGACCTGCTCGGCCGGGAACCAGTTCACCAACTCGTCGGCCAGCGGCGGCCCGAGCCGGGTGACGGCCAGGTCGGCGTCGATGAAGACCCCGGTCCGCTGCGAGAGCGCCCGGTAGCAGGCTCGGATCCCGGGCCGGGAATCGATGAGGGTCATGTCGAGATCGAAACCGACGGTCAGGGGAGAAAAGCTCATGCCCCCATTGTGACCTGGCTCCACAAGGGCCCCGTAAGGGGCAGCGCCCCATAAGGGGCGCGGGGAACTGCGCGACCAGCCCCCACCGGGCCCCCGCAGCCGGGGCACGAACCGCCGGCGCCGCCCGCCCGCCTCGACGGCCGGCACGACCGGTTCCGCCACCGCCGCGACCGGCTTGCCCGCGGCCTCGGCCCCGGCTCCGGCGGGCTTGTCGGCCGCGTCGGGACCGTCCTCCCCCGGCGGCTGCTCGAAGAGCTCCGGGATCTCCACGCCCCCGGTGAACCCCGGCACACTGTCCATGGCCCCGAACGGCCCGCTCTCCACCCGCCACCAGTCGGGCTGCACCCCGGAGCCGAGCTCCTCCGTGCTCGCGAGGTGCGGCGGCGTGGGCGCGGCACCGGCCTGCTCGGCGGCCTCCGGCCCCGCGGGACGCTGCCGGGGCACCATGCGGCGCATCCGCCCGGACCGCACCCCGGATTCCCCGGACGCCTGGGGCCTTCCGGTCTCCTTGAGCTCTTCGGGCGCCTTGCGCTCCCGGCGTTCTCCGGGCTGCCTGAACCTCTTGCCCCGCTGCCCGGGGACGGCGGCCCGCGCGGGCGCCCCCTCCTGCGCACCCGCGGCGCCACCGGAACCGGCTTCGCTCCCGGCCGCGGCGACCACCGACTCGGGCGTACCGATGCGGTCGAGGATGCGGCGGACGGCGGCCGGACTGTCCGGCGTCGTCGCCTTGGCCCGCCGCCGGTCGATCTCGCCCCGCAGCTCCGACACGAGCCGCATGCGCGTCCCGGACGGCAGCTGTCTCTGCTGGGCCAGGTCGCCCACCCGGCTCAGATAGTCGAATACGAGCTGGTCGCTCTCGATCCCCACGAAGTCCCCTCCGGGGCTCCCGCGTTGCTGTTCCCCGCGCGAACGACGTTACCGTGCCCGCCGCCGGTGACGGGCTCCGGCACGGGCCCCGGCGCGGGCCGCCGCACGGGCCCGGCGTGCGCCCCGGCGCGGCAGTGGCTCCTCCCAAGGGCGACGGCGGCGGGGGCCCACCCGCTACCGTGGATCGGATGAGCGTCCAGGAGCAGTCATCAGAGGAGCCCGCCGGGGCTTTTGACCGGGCCCCCGCCGAGGGGCCCGCCACCGCCGCGGCGTCCCCTCGTTCGCTCGCGGAGGACCTGCGGGCCCGTGACGACTCCTCCCTGTCCGCGCTGCTGCGGGCCCGCCCCGACCTCATCACCCCCGTACCGACGGACCTCACGCAGCTGGCCACCCGGGCCGGCACCCGGGCCTCCGTGGTCCGCGCCCTGGAGCGCCTGGACCGGTTCGCGCTGCAGACCGCGGAGGCGCTGGCCGTGGCCCCGGACCTGGCCCCGTACGGCACGCTGCTGCACCTGCTGGCGGGCGACGCGGGCGATCCCGTGGTCGCCGAGGTGCTCCCGCACGCGGTGGCCGCCCTGCGCGAACAGGCGCTGGTGTGGGGCCCGGAGGACCGGCTCCGCCTGGTCCGCACGGCCCGCGAACTGCTCGCGCCCTCGCCGCAGCACCCGTCCCCGACGGGGCTCGGCCCGACGGTCGCGGAGGCCACGGCGGGCATGTCGCCGGGCCGCATCCAGGAGCTGCTCACGACCGCCGGGCTGCCCACGACCCACGACGCGGTGTCCGCGGTGGAGTCGCTCACGGGACTCTTCGAGGACCGCGCCCGGATGTCCGCCCTGCTCGGCACGGCCCCGCCGGAGTCACTGGAGGTCCTGTCGCGGCTGGTCTGGGGGCCGCCGTACGGCCAGGTGACCGCCGAACCGGCGGCCCGGCTGCGCTGGCTCCTGGACCGCGGGCTGCTCCTGCCCACGGCGCCCGGCACGGTCGTCCTCCCCCGCGAGGTCGCCCTCCACCTGCGCGCGGGACGCGCGCACCGGCACACGGAACCGCTGCCCCCGCCGGTCGAGCCCACCGCCGTGCACCGTCCGCAGGTGGTGGACGCCACGGCGGCCGGACAGGCGTACACCGCGCTCACCACCGTCGAGGAGCTGCTGAAGGACTGGGACGAGGGCGGTCCGGCGGTGCTGCGCGCGGGCGGCCTGAGCGTACGGGACCTGAAGCGCACGGCCGTGGCCCTGGACGTCCCGGAGCCGGTCGCCGCCTTCTGGGTCGAACTCGCCTACGCGGCGGGCCTGCTGGCCTCGGACGGCGAGGCCGACGAGCGGTACGCGGCGACGCCCGCCTACGACGAGTGGCTGGACCTCCCGGCGGCCGAGCGCTGGACCCGGCTGGCCACGGCGTGGCTGTCGGCGACCCGCACGGCGGGCGTGATCGGCGGCCGCGACGCCAAGGACCGCACCCTGTCGGCGCTGGGCCCCGGCCTCGACCGCTCGGCCGCCCCGGAGGTCAGGCACCGGGTGCTGACGCTCCTCGCCGCGCTGCCCGAGGGCGGCTCCGCGTCCCCTGACGCCCTGGTGGAACGCCTCCGCTGGGAGCGCGCCCTGCGCGGCGCGGCGTCCTCGGACGACCTGCGGGCCCGCCTCGCCCGGTGGACGCTGACCGAGGCGGAGTCGCTGGGCGTCACCGGGCGGGGCGCGCTGTCCGCGCACGGGCGCGCGCTCCTGGGCGCGGCACCGGCCGCGCCCGCCCCGGAGCCCACCACCAACTCCGGCTCCGGTCCCGGTTCCGGTTCCGGTTCCGGTTCCGGTTCCGGTCCGGGCGACAAGCTGCCCGTCCACCACCGGCACCACCACCTCCCGGCGCCGCCGCCCGAGCCCCGTTCCGCCGCCGAACTGGCCGCGGCGGCGGCCCGCGCGGGCGAGCTGCTCGCCCCGCTGCTCCCGGAGCCCCTGGACCACGTCCTGCTCCAGGCGGACCTGACGGCGGTGGCCCCCGGCCCGCTGGAACGGCCCCTCGCCGACGTGCTGAACGTCCTCGCGGACGTCGAGTCCAAGGGCGGGGCGACGGTGTACCGCTTCACGCCGGGCTCGGTCCGCCGGGCCCTGGACGCGGGCCGCTCCGCCTCCGACCTGCAGGCGTTCCTCACCGCCCACTCCCGTACGCCGGTGCCGCAGCCGCTCGCCTACCTGATCGACGACGTGGCCCGCYGACACGGCCACCTGCGGATCGGCGCGGCCTCGGCGTACGTGCGCTGCGACGACGACGCGCTGCTGAACGAGATCGTCGCCGACAAGCGGTCGCAGGGGCTGCGGCTGCGCCGGCTCGCGCCCACGGTGCTGGCCGCCCAGGCCGATCCGGCCACGCTCCTCGAAGGCCTGCGGGCGATGGGGTTCGCACCGGCCGCCGAGTCCGCCGAGGGCGATGTGCTGATCACCCGCGCGCACGCCCACCGCACACCGCCGCGCACGGCGCCGGAGCCGGTCCCCGACGGCCCCCCGGCCCCCGACGCGACGCTTCTGGCCGCCGCGATCCGCGCCGTCCGCGCGGGCGACCTGGCCTCCACGGCACCGCGCAAGCCGTCCACCACCGCCGCTCCCGCGCCGAACGGCGGCCTCCCGCGCACCACGGCCGCCGAGACCCTGGCCACCATGCAGGCCGCCGTCCTGACCGGCGGCACGCTGTGGATCGGCTACGTCAACGCCGAGGGCTCCGCCAGCCAGCGCGTCATCGCCCCGGTCCGGGTGGAGGGCGGGTTCGTCACGGCGTACGACCACACCGCGGACGAGGTCCGCACGTACCCCCTGCACCGGGTGACGGGCGTGGCGGAACTGGCCGACGACCAGGCCTGAGCCCGGCCGCTCGTTCGGGCACTCCGGTCACTCGTTCGGGTGTAGGCGCCGGTTCATGCGCGCCACGCCGGGAGCTTCCCACCCATGAGGGACCTTGCGAGGTCCCCGGCATCGCCGTGCGCGGCGCTGGGCAGCCACTGGACGCATCGATCACGCAGCGTCGCCAACAGTGACGTTGCGCCACAGAGAGGGAATCCCATGCGTACTGCCCGTCGTGTCGCCACCGTCCTGATCGGCACCGCCGCGCTGCTCGGGGCGCTCGCGTCCCAGGCCGCGGCGATCGGCATCGATCTCGGCGGGGGCCTGACGTTCTGACGCGCCCCCGCCCGCCCGCGGGCCGGACCCGGCGCACCCCGGGTCCGGCCCGCGGCCCCGACCCTGCTCCAGCTCCGGCTCCGGCTCCGGCTCCACAGCTTCCGGAAGGTTCAAGTCCTCATGGGTCCCGTGCACTTCATGAGTCCCGTCCGTCTCCTGCGTACCGCCGTCGCGGTCGCACTCCTCGCCTCGGCGGTGTTCACCGGCGCACTCACGCCGCAGGCCGTCGCCGCCCAGTCCACTCAGACCGCTCAGACCACTCAGTCCGTCCAGTCCTTCCGGACGGTCCGGGCCGCCCCGCCGTCGCTGCTGCCGCTGCCCCTGCCGGTGGCCGGCGTCGAACCGATCGTGAGCGAGGGGGTGACCGTCGAGGGCCCGTTGATCAACAACATCACTCTGCCCATGCTGAGGTAGCCCGGCGCATGCGGTAGCTGTCGCCTTCGAGGCGGACGACGTCCGCGTGGTGGACGAGCCGGTCGACCGTCGCGGGGGCGGCGGCGCCGAGGACCTCGTCCCAGCGGCCCAGGGGGCGGTCGGTGGTCACGACCAGGGAGGACCGCTCGTAGCGGTGCGCGACCAGCTGGAAGAAGAGGTGGGCGGTGTCCGGGTCGAAGGGGGTGTAGCCGATCTCGTCGACGATCAGGAGGGGATGGGCGTCGAGGGCGGCCAGTTCGTCGGCGAGGCGGCCGGCCGCGCGGGCTCCGGCCAGTCGCGCGGCCCACTGCGCCGCGGTCGCGAACAGCACCTGGTGCCCCGCCTGGCAGGCCCGCACGCCGAGGCCGACGGCGAGGTGCGTCTTGCCGGTGCCGGGCGGCCCGACGAAGACGACGTTGCGCCCGGCGGCGACGAAGTCCAGCTTGCCGAGCCGGGCCACGGCCTCCCGGTCGAGGACCCGCGGGTGCTCCTCGTCGAAGTCCTCCAGCAGCTTCCTGGCGGGGAAGCGGGCGTCGCGGATCCGGGCCTCGGCACCGGCTTCACGGGGGT
>NZ_VDFC01000004.1:161526-172475 GCF_008369065.1 Streptomyces apricus
CGCGGGGGTCACGGGGGTCGTGCACGGCGTACGCGTCGTACGGGGAGGAGGTCGCCTGAGCCGGAATCGGAAGCGGAAGCGGAGCTGAAGCCGAGGCCGGAGCAGGAAGCGGAGCCGACGGTGCGAACTCGGCCGGGGCGGCCGGGGCGGTCGACGCGGAGGGCTCCGCCCCCGTCCGGTGCGCGCGGTCCCCCTGCGCCGCCATCGGCCCCGACATGTACGCCAGGATCGCCGCCGAGGCGATGAACGCCATGTGGATGACGGTCCCCCACAGCAGCGAGTGCTGCGAGGTGTGGTGCACGTCGACGAACATCTGGAGGAGGTGCACGGACGAGATGCCCACGATGGCGGTGGCGAGCTTGACCTTCAGCACGTTGGAGTTGACGTGCGAGAGCCATTCCGGCTGGTCGCGGTGGCCCTGGAGACCGATGCGCGAGACGAACGTCTCGTAGCCGCCGACGATCACCATGATCAGCAGGTTGGCGATCATGACGACGTCGACCAGCTTGAGCACCGCGAGCATCACGTACGTCTCGTTCGCCTGCCCGGTCACACACCGGAGGATTAAATTCCACAGCTCGTTGAAGAACTTGTAGACGTACACGCCCTGCGCGGCCACCAGGCCGAAGTACAGCGGGGCCTGGAGCCAGCGGGTGGCGAAGAGGGCGTAGCCGAGCGTGGTGGTCGGCGGTGAGGCGGCGGGAGACGGCGCGGCGGACGGCATGGCATGGCTGTGACCGGACAACGGTGGGCTCTCCCTGGGCGACGACCTGAGGCGGTGACCTGCGGGACCGCCATTCTTCGGGCCCACGGCCGCGATCCTGAATCCGCACCACCCATTGGGATGAATAGACATCCAGTAGGACAGGACGGACAGAACACCGCCCGGCCCCCGCGGGTACCGCCCGTTCACGACGCCGTACGCCTGCGATCAGGCACACTGGACGTTTGGCCGTGCACGTCGTACGGCCCCCACGGCTGTGCAGAAGGGGACGCGCGCGTGAATGGTCCACTCATCGTCCAGTCCGACAAAACCCTGCTCCTGGAGGTCGACCACGAGCTGGCCGACGAGTGCCGCCGGGTCATCGCGCCCTTCGCGGAGCTGGAGCGCGCGCCCGAGCACATCCACACCTACCGGGTGACCCCGCTCGGGCTGTGGAACGCCCGCGCGGCCGGGCACGACGCCGAGCAGGTCGTGGACGCGCTCGTGCAGTACAGCCGCTATCCGGTGCCGCACGCGCTGCTGGTCGACATCGCCGAGACGATGGACCGCTACGGCCGCCTCACGCTCAGCAAGCACCCGGCCCACGGGCTCGTCCTGACCACCACCGACCGGCCCGTGCTCGAGGAGATCCTGCGCTCGAAGCGGATCACGCCGCTCGTCGGCAACCGCATCGACGCGGACACCGTGGCCGTGCACCCCTCCGAGCGCGGCCAGATCAAACAGACGCTGCTGAAGCTGGGCTGGCCGGCCGAGGACCTCGCCGGGTACGTGGACGGGGAGGCGCACCCCATCGGGCTCGCCGAGGACGGCTGGTCCCTGCGGCCCTACCAGAAGCAGGCCGTGGAGAACTTCTGGCACGGCGGCTCCGGGGTGGTCGTGCTCCCCTGCGGCGCGGGCAAGACGCTGGTCGGGGCGGGGGCCATGGCGGAGGCGAAGGCCACCACGCTCATCCTCGTCACGAACACCGTCTCGGCCCGGCAGTGGAAGCACGAGCTGGTCAAGCGCACGACGCTGACCGAGGACGAGATCGGCGAGTACAGCGGTACGCGCAAGGAGATCCGGCCGGTCACCATCGCGACGTACCAGGTGCTGACGACCCGGCGCAAAGGCGTCTACCCGCACCTGGAGCTGTTCGACTCGCGCGACTGGGGCCTGATCGTCTACGACGAGGTGCACCTGCTGCCCGCGCCGGTCTTCAAGTTCACCGCCGACCTCCAGGCGCGCCGCCGGCTGGGCCTGACGGCCACGCTGGTGCGCGAGGACGGCCGCGAGTCGGACGTGTTCTCCCTCATCGGGCCGAAGCGGTTCGACGCGCCCTGGAAGGAGATCGAGGCGCAGGGGTACATCGCGCCGGCGGACTGCGTCGAGGTCCGGGTGAACCTCACGGACTCCGAGCGGCTCGCGTACGCGACGGCGGAGGCGGAGGAGAAGTACCGGTTCTGCGCGACGACGGCGACGAAGCGCAGGGTGACGGAGGCGCTGGTCCGGCGGTTCGCGGGGATGCAGACGCTCGTCATCGGCCAGTACATCGACCAGCTCGACGAACTGGGCGAGCACCTGGGCGCGCCGGTCATCAAGGGCGAGACGTCGAACGCGCAGCGGGAGAAGCTCTTCGAGGCGTTCCGGCAGGGGGAGATCAACGTGCTGGTCGTCTCCAAGGTCGCGAACTTCTCCATCGACCTGCCGGAGGCGACGGTCGCCATCCAGGTGTCGGGCACCTTCGGCTCCCGCCAGGAGGAGGCCCAGCGCCTGGGCCGGGTGCTGCGCCCGAAGGCGGACGGCCACCAGGCCCACTTCTACTCGGTCGTGGCGCGCGACACCATCGACCAGGACTTCGCGGCGCACCGCCAGCGCTTCCTGGCCGAGCAGGGCTACGCGTACCGGATCGTGGACGCGGACGAGCTGCTGGCCGAGAGCTAGCGGACGACCGGTGATCGGTAATCGGTGATCGGTCGGTCACCGGTGGCCGGTCAGCGGCGGCGGACGCCGGCTTCCTCGCCGTACTCGCCGAGGAGGACCACTCCGAGGGCGGCGCCGGCGAAGACCTTGACGGCGCGCAGGGTGTCGCCGAGCCGGTGGCGGTGACTGCCCCGCAGGGCGGTCGCGCCGGGCGGCGACAGCGGGCGGACGGGGGCCTGGGTGAAGGTCGCGGTACTCATGCCTCCCATGGTGCGCCGCGGGCGCCGCGCTTTCATCGGCCTGCGGACCGAGCCCGCGCCGCCCCCGCGTACGACTACGGGGCGACCCCGCCCCGTAGGAAGGGGGACGGCGTCCCCTAGGGGATCAGGGGACGCGCCGGCCCCGCCGACGGCCGTACCGAGGGGCGTACGGACGGACACGCGGAGGGGCGCGGGGACGGGCGTGCGGGAAATCGGTTGGCCCCGGTGGCCCCCGTTCGCCTAGGATCTCCGCTTCGCCCGCCTCCCCTCGTGGAGCGCCGCCGCCCGGACGGAAACCGGCCGGCCCACCGCCACAGTCAGCGGGGCCCGCCCGGCCCCGCGGTTCTCGCAGGCCCCGGAGGCAACGCCCGTGTCCACCCCGTCCGACTCCGCCGTGCCCTCCTCCACGGCGTCCACCGTGCCCTCCCCCACGCCGTCCGACGATCCGCTCGTGCGCGAGCAGGACCACCTCACGCGGTCCCGCGCCGCGCTGCGCTCGATGCGCGAGGACGTGCAGTCCCTCGACATCCGGGACGTCACCGCGAACTGGGTCAACGCGGAGGTCCTGAGCCGCCAGATCGACGACCGCATCAAGGCGCTCGCCGACCTGTCCCACACCCCGCTGTTCTTCGGCCGCCTCGACTACCTGCACGCCCCCGGCGCCGAGCAGGCCGAGGGCGCGCAGGGCGAGCGCTTCTACATCGGCCGCCGGCACGTGCACGACGCGGGCGGCGACCCGATGGTGATCGACTGGCGCGCCCCGGTGTCCCAGCCCTTCTACCGGGCCTCCCGGAAGGACCCGATGGACGTCGCGCTGCGCCGCCGCTTCGGCTACACGGGGGGCGACCTCACCGCGTACGAGGACGAGCACCTCTCCGACCCGGCCGAGGCCGCCGCCACGAGCAAGCTGCTGCAGCGGGAGATCGAGCGTCCGCGCGTGGGCCCGATGCGCGACATCGTGGCGACGATCCAGCCGGAGCAGGACGAGATCGTACGGTCCGGCCTCGGCGGCACGGTGTGCGTGCAGGGGGGTCCCGGCACCGGGAAGACGGCCGTCGGCCTGCACCGGGTCGCGTACCTGCTGTACGCCCACCGCGACCGGCTCGCCCGCACCGGCACCCTGGTCATCGGCCCGAACGCCTCCTTCCTGCACTACATCGAGCAGGTGCTGCCCGCGCTGGGCGAGCTGGAGGTCAGGCAGGCGACGGTCGACGACCTGGTCGCGCACGTGGAGGTGCGGGGCACGGACGAGGCCCCGGCCGCCGTCGTCAAGGGCGACGCCCGGATGGCCGAGGTGCTGCGCCGGGCCGTACGCGCGCACGTGACGCCGCCCACCGAGCCGGTCGTGGTGGTGCGCGGCTCGCGGCGCTGGCGGGTACCGGCGTACGAGCTGGCGGACATCGTGCGGGAGCTGCTGGAGCGGGACATCCGGTACGGGGCCGCCCGCGAGGCCCTGCCGCAGCGCATCGCGCACGCCGTGCTGGTGCAGATGGAGCGGTCGGGGGAGGCGCCGGACGACCGGGTGCAGGACGCGGTGGCCCGCAGCCCCGCGGTGAAGGCGGCCGTGAAGGCGATCTGGCCGCCGGTGGACCCGGCGAAGCTGGTCCTGCGGCTGCTCTCCGACGCGGAGTTCCTGGCGGTGCACGCGGCGGGCGTCCTCACGGACGAGGAGCAGGAGACGATCCGTTGGGCCAAGCCGGTGCGCTCCGTGAAGTCGGCGAAGTGGTCGGCGGCGGACGCGGTGCTGATCGACGAGGCGACCGACCTCGTGCAGCGCACGCACTCCCTCGGGCACGTGGTGCTCGACGAGGCGCAGGACCTGTCACCCATGCAGTACCGGGCGGTGGGGCGGCGCTGCACGACCGGTTCGGCGACGGTGCTGGGCGATCTGGCGCAGGGGACGACGCCGTGGGCGACGCGCAGCTGGGAGGAGGCGCTGGCGCACCTCGGCAAGCCGGAGGCGGTGGTGGAGGAGCTGACGGCGGGTTTCCGCGTCCCGACGGACGTGATCGCGTACGCGTCGCGGCTGCTGCCGCACATCGCGCCGGGGCTGGCGCCGGTGGCGTCGGTGCGGGAGAACCCGGGCTTCTTCGAGGTCCGGGCGGCCTCCTCCACGGGGGAGGTGGTGGCGGCGTGCGAGGAGTTGCTCGCGCAGGAGGGCTCGGTGGGGCTGATCGCGGCGGACGCGCGCGTGCCGGTGCTCGCGGCGGCCCTGGCGGAGGCGGGGCTGCCGTACCTCGCGCCCGGCGAGGAGACGACGCTCGCGGCGCGGCTCACGCTGGTGCCGGCGTCGCTGGCCAAGGGGCTTGAGTACGACTACGTGGTCCTGGACGAGCCGGAGGCGGTCGTCTCCGGCGAGCCGGACGAGCGGACGGGGTTGCGGCGGCTGTACGTGGCCCTGACCCGAGCGGTCTCGGGCCTGATCGTGACCCACGCGGACGCCTTGCCGGCGCAGCTGACGGAGTAGGCCGTCGGTTGTCGGTCACCTGCGGGCCGGTGGGGGCTGGTCGCGCAGTTCCCCGCGCCCCTGAAAGACGGGGCTGCGCCCCGGCCTTTCGCTTTTAGGGGCGCGGGGAACTGCGCGACCAGCCACGACGCGCCCGCACCCGACAACCCACGCCGGCCGACCGCGCCCTCAGGGGCGCGGGGAACTGCGCGAACGGCCACGGCGGACCGGCACTCGGCACTCCACGTCGGCCTCCGGCTCCTCAGGGGCGCGGGGAACTGCGCAATCGGTCAGGCGTCCAGGGCGGAGCGCCATGTGTGGACCGCTGMGGGGGAGACCGGGGTCGTCCAGCCGCCCGGCCGCGCCGCCCCGCCGATGTGGAACGCGTCCACACCCCCCGCCACCAGCCCCCACGAAGTGAAGGAAATTTTCGCGGGGGACACCCCGCCACCCCCCGCAGCCCTAGCCGCAAAGGTCCGCACCCTGGCCCCCTCGATGACCCGCTCCATGCAGCGGGTCGCCGAGGCCGTGGCCGGCGACCCCGCGGGCTGCGCGGCCCTCACGGTCACCGGCCTCGCGGAGCTGACCGGCACCAGCGAGGCGACCGTCGTCCGCACGGCCCGCCTCCTCGGCTACCCCGGCTACCGCGACCTCCGCCTCGCCCTCGCCGGTCTCGCCGCCCAGCAGCAGTCGGGCCGCGCCCCCGCCGTGACGGCCGACATAGCGGTCGACGACCCCCTCCCCGACGTGGTTGCCAAGCTGGCGTACGACGAGCAGCAGACGCTCGCCGACACCGCCGCGGCCCTGGACACGGTGCAGCTCGGCGCCGCGGTCGGGGCGCTCGCGGCGGCCCGCCGCATCGACGTGTACGGCGTCGGCGCGTCCGGTCTCGTCGCCCAGGACCTCACCCAGAAGCTGCTGCGGATCGGCCTGATGGCCCACGCCCACAACGACCCCCACCTCGCCGTCACCAACGCCGTGCAGCTGCGCGCCAAGGACGTGGCGATCGCGATCACGCACTCCGGATCGACGGGCGACGTCATCGAACCGCTGCGGGTCGCGTTCGAGCACGGCGCCACGACGGTCGCGATCACCGGCCGCCCCGACGGCCCGGTGTCCCAGTACGCGGATCACGTCCTGACCACGTCCACGGCCCGGGAGAGCGAGCTGCGGCCGGCGGCCATGTCGTCCCGGACGAGTCAACTGCTGGTGGTGGACTGCCTGTTCATAGGCGTCGCCCAGCGCACGTACGAGACGGCGGCGCCCGCGCTGTCGGCGTCGTACGAGGCGCTGGCGCACCGTCACCGCAGCGCCCCGCGCTGACCGGACGACCGGGCCCCGCCCGGTGGACGCACCCGACAGAAGACTGGCCCCGCACCGGAAAGAGCCGCCGTACATGACCTCACGCGCCGAAGCCGCCGACGCTCCCACCTCCACCTCCACCTCCCCCTCCGCCTCCGACCCCTCCCCGTCCGCCGGACACCGCGACCTGCGGGCCGAGCTGGACGGCCTGACCACGGAGGCGTTCCGTCCGGAGCACTCCGACATCGACCGACTGCCGACGCTCGACATCGCGAAGCTCATGAACGGCGAGGACGCCACCGTGCCGGCCGCCGTCGCCGCGCAGCTGCCGGACATCGCGGCCGCGATCGACGCGATCGCGGAACGGATGGGGCGGGGCGGCCGCCTGGTCTACGCGGGCGCCGGCACCGCGGGCCGGCTCGGCGTGCTGGACGCGTCCGAGTGCCCGCCGACGTTCGACACGGACCCCGGTGAGGTCGTCGGGCTGATCGCGGGCGGCCCGGCCGCGATGACGACGTCCGTCGAGGGCGCGGAGGACTCCGCGGAGCTGGCCGTCGAGGACCTGCTCGCCCTGGACCTCACGGCGGACGACGTGGTCGTGGGCGTCTCCGCCTCGGGCCGCACCCCGTACGCGGTCGGAGCCGTCGGGCACGCCCGTGCGCTCGGCGCCCTGACGGTCGGCCTGTCCTGCAACGCGGGCAGCCCGCTGGCGGCCGCCGCGGACCACGGCATCGAGGTCGTGGTGGGTCCCGAGCTGCTGACGGGCTCCACCCGGCTGAAGGCGGGCACGGCGCAGAAGCTCGTCCTCAACATGCTCTCGACGATCACGATGATCCGCCTGGGCAAGACGTACGGGAACCTGATGGTCGACGTGCGCGCCTCGAACGAGAAGCTCCGGGCCCGCTCCCGCCGTATCGTCGCCCTCGCCACCGGTGCCGGCGACGAGGAGATCGAGGCGGCCCTGTCCGCGACGGACGGCGAGGTGAAGGACGCGATCCTGACGATCCTGGCCGGCGTGGACGCCCCCACCGCCACCCACCTGCTGAAGAGGACCGACGGCCATCTGCGCGCGGCCCTGGCAGCGGCGGCGGAACGGACCCCGTGACCGCGACCGGCCCCCCGGACACGGACCGGACCTGCACGGCCTGCGCGCTCTCCGACGGAAGAAGGTTCCTGCCGGGAGGACCCGTCCTGCGGACGGCCCTGTGGACCGTCGAGCACTGCGTTGGCCCGCTGGGGGTCGGCACGTTGGTCGTCAAGCCGCTGCGCCACGTCCTGCACGTGGCGGACCTGACGCCCGGCGAGTGCGCGGAACTGGGTCCGCTGCTGCAGCGGACGGCCGCCGCCGTTTCCGCGGTCGTGCGCCCCGAACAGGTCTACGTCTGCCTCTGGTCCCACGCGGGCGCGGTCCCGGGCCACATCCACTTCGTGGTCCAGCCCGTTCGGACGGCCGACGTCGAACGGTACGGCGCCCACGGCCCCGCGCTCCAGACAGCCATGTTCCAGGAGGGGGCCCTACCGGACGACGCATCCGTCGCAGAAGTCTGCGACCGCCTGCGCACGGCCTTCGGCCCCTAGGGGCGGTCACCCCCAAGGCGGTCACCCCACGGTGGCCGCCCCGCTGTCGGTGGGACGTGCGACGCTGGACAGCCACAGGGAAGGGACGGCAGCACCGTGAACCACGCGCAATTGACCGCTCTGGGCAGGGCCCTCCGCGTCCTCGGCGAGCACGGGGACGCCCTCTCCCCCGAGACACCGGACGCCAAGCTCCACGAGGTGAAGGCGGACCTGAAGCGCGCCCTCGACCTCCTGGAGGAGACCGTCACCACCGCAGCGCCCACCACCCGCTGCGCGGAACACCCCACGGGCCCGGTCGACGAGGACGCCGCGGACCTGTGCCTGCTCTGCGAGACCCGCCGCCGCCTCGCCCGCCGCTCGAAGACGAACGACTCCTACCAGGACCCGTACCAGGATCCCTACGCGCAGGGCCGCCCGGCCGCCCAGGGCGACGCCGGGGAGCGTACGAAATCCCGTTACGGCGTCCGCGGGGACCGGCCCGCCCCCCAGCAGCGCTGGCTCCCGGAGATGTGGACCGGCCGGACCTGGCAGCTCTGCGGCACGCCCCGCCGCGACAAGCAGGAGGCCGAGCTGTACCTCGCGGCCCAGCGCCGCGGCCCGCGCCCGAGCATGGCCTACCGCCTGGTCCACGAGTTCACGGACTACGAGGTGCTGCGCATCTGGGGCACGCCGATGAAGACCGACATCGAGCCGATGGGCAACCTCTAGACCCGGCGGCCCGGCACCGCACCGACGGTACCGCGCGGCTCAGGGCAGTCGCCCCTCCTGGTTGATCCGCCGTACCCGGGCCAGCAGCACCTCGCCCACCGGGGCCTCCTCCACCGCCTCCGGCGGGCAGTCCCACTCCCGCCCGCCGTCCACGGGCCGCAGCCGCACGCGACCGCCCTCGCACTCGACGACCTGCCCGATCCGCCCGTCGCGCACATCGACCACGTACGCCCCGCGCGGACCGCCGGCCGTCACCCTCCGCGCCGGCCGCGCCCGCTCATCCGGTGCCCTGTCCATCGCGCCACTTCCTCAACTGTGCGTGTTCACCTTCACCACACAGAGTGGCCACTACCCCCTCGACCGGGTCGTAGACGGCACCACAACAACACCGCTCATATGACAGATGAGGACGAACGACGGGCCCGGAGGACCCCGCCCCGCCGCCCTCACCTCAAGCCCTCGGGCTGAGGCCCTCCACAGCCAGCCGGAACAGCCGGTCCGCCTCGGCGGCCGGGTCGCCGCGGTGCTCCGTCGCCAGGACGATGCCCACCGCCAGCGTGATCAGGTCGCCGACCGTGACGCCCGCCGCCACCGCGCCGTCCCGCACGGCACGGCCGAGCAGCGGACCCCCCGCCTCCTCCAGGGACCGCGAGCACGAGTTCTCGTGCACCGGATCGGCCGCCGAGTCGTCGTAGGACAGCGCGACCGCCAGCCCGCGGGCGGACACGCAGTAGGCGACGACCTCCCCGAGCCACTCCAGCAGGGCGTCCCTGCTGTCGCCCCGGCCGGTCAGCTCCTGCGCGCGGGCGCTCAGCGCCGCGATCCGCGTCCGCGACACCGCTTCGAGCAGCGCGCGGCGCGTCGGGAAGTGCCGGCGCACGGTGGCGGAGCCGACCCCCGCCGTGCGCGCGATCTGCTCCAGGGAGGCGTCGGCCCCGCGGGCGGCGACCTCCTCCTCGGCCACGGCGAGGATGCGCGCGTAGTTGCGCCTCGCGTCCGCACGCTGACGTTCCACCACGGCGTTCACCTCGTCCTTTGTTAAACGGCGGGCCCCGCCGTATCTTAGCGGAGAGGAAACGGCGGGTCCCGCCGTTTATCCGCCACCGCCTCGAAGGAGCCCCCGCATGCCCTCAGACACCGGCACCGACACCGACACGGACACCGCGACCGGCTTGGACTCCGCTCCCGTCCTGGTCACCGGCGCCACCGGCCGGCAGGGCGGAGCCACCGCCCGCGCGCTGCTCGCGGCGGGGATGCCCGTACGGGCCCTGGTACGCGACCCGGCGTCCCCCCGCGCCGCGGCCGTCCGGGCGCTCGGCGCGGACCTGGTCACCGGCGACCTGCATGACCGCGACTCGGTGGTGCGGGCCGCGGAAGGCGTCCGCGCGGTCTTCTCCGTGCAGATGCCCGGCTTCACCGAGGCCGGCTTCGACTTCGAGGGGGAGGTCCGCCAGGGCGTCAACCTCATCGAGGGCGCCAGGGCGGCGGGGGTGCCGCAGTTCGTGCACACGTCGGTGAGCGGCGCCGGGCAGCACGTCGAGGACCCCGGCTGGGCCGAGGGCCGGTGGAAGTCGTCGGAGGCACCCCTGGGCGCCAAGGCCGCGATCCAGGACCGGCTCCGCGAGGCCGGTTTCCCCCGCTGGACCCTGCTCAAGCCGGCCTTCTTCATGGACAACTTCCGCCCGTCCATGGCGTTCCTGTTCCCGCGCGGCGTCGAGGGCGGCCTGGTGAGCGTCCTCAGGCCGACGACGTACGTGTCCCTCGTCGCGACGGACGACATCGGGGCGGCGGCGGCCGCGGCGATCGCCGACCCGGACCGCTTCCACCGCGTCGAACTGGAGCTGGCGAGCGACTACCTGACGATGGCGCAGATCGCCGACGTCCTCTCCGAGGCGCTGGGAAGGCGGCTGACCGCGCCGGACATGACGGAGGAGGAGGCGCTGGCCGCGGGCATGCCTCCGATGGGCGCCTCGCACGACCGCCTGAACGTGACGGGTCAGCCCGCCCGCCCCCAGTACGCCAGCTCCCTGGG
>NZ_VDFC01000004.1:172575-195406 GCF_008369065.1 Streptomyces apricus
GAGCGAGCGCAGCGCCCCCGCCTCGAAGGGAGCCAGCTCCCCGAACCGCCCCGCCAGCACCTTCGCCGCCCACTGCGGATCCTGCAGCAGCGCCCGCCCGACCGCGATCATGTCGAACTCCTCGTCCTCCAGCCGGTCGAGCAGGTCGTCGATGCCCTTGACCGGGGCACCCTCGCCCCGGAAGCCCTTGAGGAAGTCGCCGTCCAGGCCCACCGACCCGACCGTGATGACGGGCTTGCCGGTGAGCTTCTTCGTCCAGCCGGCCAGGTTCAGGTCGGAGCCCTCGAACTCCGGCAGCCAGTAGCGGCGCGTCGACGCGTGGAAGACGTCCACACCGGCCGCCGCGAGAGGCTCCAGCACGGCCTCCAGCTCCGCCGGGGTCTGCGCGAGGCGCGCCTTGTAGACGTCCTGCTTCCACTGCGAGTAGCGGAAGATCACGGGGAAGGTGGGTGAGACGGCCTCCCGCACCGCGGCCACGATCTCCGCCGCGAACCTCGTCCGCGCGACGGGGTCGCCGCCGTACGCGTCGGTGCGCCGGTTCGTGCCCTCCCACAGGAACTGGTCGAGCAGGTAGCCGTGCGCGCCGTGCAGCTCGACCCCGTCGAAGCCGATGCGCTCGGCGGCGGCAGCGGCCTCGGCGAAGGCCCGGACCACGTCGTCCAGGTCGGCCTGGGTCATCTCCTTGCCCTGGCCCGCGGTGCCGTCCAGGCGCAGACCGGACGGGCCGACCGCGGGCGCGCCGGCGAACGGCGGCTCCCCGGCGGAGCGCACCATGCCGATGTGCCAGAGCTGCGGCACGATCGTCCCGCCCGCCGCGTGCACGCCCTCGGCGACCTTCGCCCAGCCGGCCAGCTGCTCCTCGCCGTGGAACCGCGGCACCCGGTCGCTGTTGCCGGCCGACTCGTGGCCCACGTACGTGCCCTCGGTGACGATGAGGCCGACCCCGGCGGCGGCCCGGCGCGCGTAGTACGAGACCACGTCCTCCCCGGGGACGCCGCCCGGCGAGAACTGCCGGGTCATCGGCGCCATCGCGATCCGGTTCGGGACGGTCAGGCCGTTGAGGGTGACGGGCCGGGAGAGGACGGCGGCCGCGCGGGATCCGGCGGCGGAGCCGGCGGGGGAAGCGGAACCGGAAGCAGAATCGGACGCGGTGGTGTCGACAGTCACGCGGAGGCTCCTCGTGGGGTGGAGTGGTCGGACAGGAGGTCGGACGGGTGAGGGGACGCGCCTGCACATCCCGTCGGGTATGTGCACACGCATAAATCCCTCCTCCCGACAACCACCCCGGTGACCAGGACATTCCGGCGACCCGCCGCACACCGCTGTGACCCCGGACACGCAGAAGGGCGGCACCCCTGGCACGGGGTACCGCCCTTCTCACGTACTGCGAACTACCGAGCCGGGGCTCAGAAGTCCATGTCACCGCCCGGCATACCGCCACCGGCGCCGGCGCCGGCCGCGGCCTTCTCCGGCTTGTCGGCGATGACGGCCTCGGTGGTGAGGAACAGCGCGGCGATGGAGGCGGCGTTCTGCAGAGCGGAGCGCGTCACCTTCGCCGGGTCGATGATGCCTTCGGCGATCATGTCCACGTACTCACCGGTCGCGGCGTTCAGGCCGTGACCGACGGGCAGGTTGCGGACCTTCTCGACGATGACGCCACCCTCAAGACCACCGTTGACGGCGATCTGCTTGAGCGGGGCCTCCAGGGCGAGCTTCACGGCGTTGGCGCCGGTCGCCTCGTCACCCGAGAGTTCGAGCTTCTCGAAGACCGTGGAGGCCTGGAGCAGGGCCACGCCACCACCGGCGACGATGCCCTCCTCGACGGCCGCCTTCGCGTTGCGGACGGCGTCCTCGATGCGGTGCTTGCGCTCCTTGAGCTCGACCTCCGTGGCGGCACCGGCCTTGATGACGGCCACGCCGCCGGCCAGCTTCGCCAGACGCTCCTGGAGCTTCTCGCGGTCGTAGTCCGAGTCGGAGTTCTCGATCTCGGCGCGGATCTGGTTGACCCGGCCCTGGACCTGGTCGGCCGAGCCGGCGCCGTCCACGATCGTGGTCTCGTCCTTGGTGATGACGACCTTGCGGGCGCGGCCCAGCAGGTCCAGACCCGCGTTCTCCAGCTTGAGGCCGACCTCCTCGGAGATGACCTCGCCGCCCGTGAGGATGGCGATGTCGCCGAGCATGGCCTTGCGGCGGTCACCGAAGCCCGGGGCCTTGACGGCGACGGACTTGAAGGTGCCACGGATCTTGTTGACGACCAGGGTCGACAGGGCCTCGCCCTCGACGTCCTCGGCGATGATCAGCAGCGGCTTGCCGCTCTGCATGACCTTCTCCAGGAGCGGGAGCAGGTCCTTGACGTTGGCGATCTTCGAGTTGGCGATCAGGATGTACGGGTCGTCGAGGACGGCCTCCATACGCTCCATGTCGGTGGCGAAGTACGCCGAGATGTAGCCCTTGTCGAAGCGCATGCCCTCGGTGAGTTCCAGCTCCAGACCGAAGGTCTGGGACTCCTCGACGGTGATGACGCCTTCCTTGCCGACCTTGTCCATCGCCTCGGCGATGAGCTCGCCGATCTGGGTGTCGGCGGCGGAGATGGAGGCCGTCGAAGCGATCTGCTCCTTGGTCTCGACATCCTTCGCCTGCTCGAGGAGGGCACCGGAGACGGCCTCGACGGCCTTCTCGATACCGCGCTTGAGGGCCATCGGGTTGGCGCCGGCGGCCACGTTGCGCAGGCCCTCGCGGACCAGCGCCTGGGCGAGCACGGTCGCGGTGGTCGTTCCGTCGCCGGCGACGTCGTCCGTCTTCTTGGCGACTTCCTTGACCAGCTCGGCGCCGATCTTCTCGTACGGGTCTTCGAGCTCGATCTCCTTGGCGATGGAGACACCATCGTTGGTGATCGTGGGGGCGCCCCACTTCTTCTCTAGGACGACGTTGCGACCCTTGGGACCAAGGGTGACCTTGACGGCGTCGGCGAGCTGGTTCATCCCGCGCTCGAGACCGCGCCGTGCCTCCTCGTCGAACGCGATGATCTTGGCCATGTGAAGTGGTCCTCCCGGACTGGGGTGGAATCTCCAGGACCGCGCCCGCGCCCGCGACGGACGGCCTGCCGACCTCGTGGTTCCTTGCCCCACCCGGCCTGCGGGCCTCACCGACCCGGTCCTCGTTGTCACTCTCACCTTCAGAGTGCTAACGCAATGATTAGCACTCGACCCATGAGAGTGCAAGCGCCTCCCGATGATCCGCAGGTGGGAGCGGGGGCGGTGGTGGACGGCCGATGATCACGCCGGTCGCGCCCGGGCATGCCGAAGGGCCCGCACCCGGGAGGTGCGGGCCCTTCGGAGAAGAACGTCGCTGCAGTAAGTCGGCGCGTGCTTCAGCCGGTCGCCAGACGGACCATGTCCGCCTGCGGCCCCTTCTGGCCTTGCGAGATCTCGAAATCGACCCGCTGACCCTCTTCCAGGGTGCGGTAGCCGTCCATCTGGATCGCGCTGTAGTGGACGAAAACATCCGCACCACCGTCGACCGCGATGAAGCCGTACCCCTTCTCCGCGTTGAACCACTTGACGGTGCCCTGAGCCATGCCTAACTCCCCTATTACTGGCCCTTGCACAGACCCGCACTTCGCGGATCCGGGTCAGACCTCACCCCCCAACGGTTGGGGGTGTGCGCCGGAACGCGTCGACCGCGGCTGAATGTATCTGTCCAACTGCCGTCTGCAACAGGTCAATCCGACGAGAATTCCGGGCACGACCGATCGGGAATATGTGAAGGATTCACGAAGTTTCAGGGCAAGTCGGGCCCCAGAAATGCCATAAACGGCTCAAAAGCGCCGTGCACTTTGGCTGCTTCTTGACGGACCCCGGGCGTGAACTCCTATGCGCCGGTCGGTCGGGATGAAGCAGGTTCCCCAACTGTACCGCGCTCAACCATACAGAATTGCCCCCTCCGCTTCTCTCACGGAGGGGGCAATTCGATGAACTCTGCGTGTTCGGAATTACCTAGGGTAATTCCGGTCGGCGAACCGGTTTCCGGTCGCCGGCCACGGGGGTGGGAGCGAGGGCGGAGCCTCAGCCTCCGGCGACCGCCGGGATGATCGAGACACCGGCGCCGTCCGGGGTGGCCGTCTCCAGGCCCTGCTCGAAGCGGACGTCGTCGTCGTTGACGTACACGTTGACGAACCGCCGCAGCTTCCCCTGGTCGTCCAGGACCCGGGCGGCGATCCCGGCGTGGTTCTTCTCCAGATCGGCGATGACGTCGCCGAGGGTCGCCCCCTCGGCGGCCACCTCGGCCTGCCCGCCCGTGTAGGTGCGCAGGATGGTGGGGATGCGGACGTTGACGCTCACGGGGACCTCCGGTCGGGTGTGACTGCTGTACGGCGCACCTGGCTTCTCAGGGGCGCGGGGAACTGCGCGGCCGGCCCCGCCGGCCCGCGGACGACCATCAATGCTCAGGACCCGAGCCCTGCCGCGTGGAAGGAGTCCAGGTTCGGGCGGATGGTCGCGGTGAGCCCCGTGTCGGAGGCGACCGCGTCCAGGGTCTTGAGCCCGTCCCCGGTGTTGAGGACGACGGTCGTCAGACTCGGGTCCAGCAGACCGTTCTCGATCAGCTTCTTCGTGACCCCCACCGTCACCCCGCCGGCGGTCTCCGCGAAGATCCCCTCGGTGCGCGCCAGCAGCTTGATCGCGTCGACGATCTGCCCGTCGTCCACGTCCTCCACCGCGCCGCCCGTACGGCGGGCGATGTCGAGCACGTACGGGCCGTCCGCCGGGTTCCCGATCGCGAGGGACTTCGCGATCGTGTCCGGCTTCTGCGGCCGCACGACGTCGTGCCCGGCCTTGTACGCGACGGAGACCGGCGAGCAGCCCTCGGCCTGGGCGCCGAAGATCTTGTACGGCCTGTCCTCGACGAGGCCGAGCTCGATCAGCTCCTTCAGACCCTTGTCGATCTTCGTGAGCTGCGAGCCGGAGGCGATCGGCACGACCAGCTGGTCCGGCAGCCGCCAGCCGAGCTGCTCGCAGATCTCGTACGCCAGGGTCTTGGACCCCTCCGCGTAGTACGGCCGCAGGTTGACGTTGACGAAGCCCCAGCCCTCGCCGGCCGGGTCGCCGATCAGCTCGGAGCAGAAGCGGTTCACGTCGTCGTAGTTGCCCTCGATGCCGACGAGCTCGCCGCCGTAGACCGCGGCCATGACGACCTTGCCCTGCTCCAGGTCGTGCGGGATGAACACGCACGAGCGGAAGCCGGCCCGCGCGGCGGCGGCGCCCACCGCACCCGCGAGGTTGCCGGTGGAGGAGCAGGAGAGCGTGGTGAAGCCGAACGCGCGCGCGGCCTCCAGTGCCTGGGCGACGACGCGGTCCTTGAAGGAGTGCGTCGGGTTGCCGGAGTCGTCCTTCACGAAGAGCTTGCCGGCGTCGACGCCCAGCTCGCGCGCCAGGTTGTCGGCCTTGACGAGCTTGGTCCAGCCGGGGTTGATGTTCGGCTTGTCGGCCACGTCCGCGGGGACGGGCAGCAGCGGCGCGTAGCGCCAGATGTTCGCGGGGCCCGCCTCGATGCGCTTGCGGAGCTCTTCGGTGTCGTGGCCCGAGAAGTCGTAGGCGATCTCCAGCGGGCCGAAACACTCCTCGCAGGCGAAGACCGGACCGAGCGGGACGCGGTGGCCGCACTCGCGGCAGGACAGCGCGGCGGCCGGGCCGAGGTCGACGGAGTTCGCGGCAGGGGCGGGGGTCGTGGTGCTTGCAACAGTCTGCGCAGCCATGGAGGCGAGGCCCTTTCTCCTCATCTTCCTCACGACGCACTTCGCCGTGAGACGGATTTGGCACCTTCCCTAGCCGGGAGCCTCGCTGCGCTGATCGGCGATGATCAGGACGAGACCGGCTGGAGGGTTGCCGGGGCTTCAACGGGCCGTGTCCCTCTGCCCCTCTGGATGAGCGGTATTCGATTGTGGTGCGCGGTGGTGCCGGGCGCACATTTGGTTTTACACGCAACGACCCCCGACATGCGATGGTCATCAGCGTTGTCCAAGACTGTAACCGAAGGCCTGGATGGTGGAGAGAGCCGTCCGAACCGCGAGATGACCGTCATACCGGCAGCTGCCGCGGCGGACGCACGCATCCCGACGAACGCAAGGGAGAGCCGCACGTGCTGGAAGACGTCGAGCGATGGCTGAGCACGCGCTCCTGGTCGGTCGAGGACCGTCCGCTCAAGAAGCTGATCGCCGCGAAGCGGTCCACCGGGTCCACGGTGAGCGTCGTACTGCCCGCGCTCAACGAGGAGGCGACCGTCGGTGACATCGTCACCGTGATCCGCCGTGAACTGATGACCGCGAAGGTGCCGCTCGTCGACGAGGTCGTGGTGATCGACTCGGGGTCGACGGACCGCACCTCCGAGGTCGCGGCCGCCGCGGGGGCCCGGGTGGTGCACCGGGACGCGATACTCCCGCGCATCCCGGCCCTGCCCGGCAAGGGCGAGGTGCTGTGGCGCTCGCTGCTCGCCACCCGCGGGGACGTCGTCGCCTTCGTCGACGCGGACCTGAAGGAGTTCTCGGCGGACTTCGTCACCGGGATCGTGGGCCCGCTGCTCACCGATCCGGGCGTGGACCTCGTCAAGGCGATGTACGACCGCCCGCTGGGCGCCGCCGCCGGTGAGGGCGGCCGGGTCACCGAGCTGATGGCGCGCCCGCTGCTCAACATGCACTGGCCGCAGCTGGCGGGCTTCGTGCAGCCGCTGGGCGGGGAGTACGCGGCGCGCCGCTCGCTCCTCGAACGGCTCCCGTTCCCCGTGGGGTACGGGGTGGAGCTGGGCATGCTGGTCGACGCGCTGCACCTCGTCGGGCTCGACGCGCTCGCGCAGGTGGACGTCGGTGTGCGCAGGCACCGGCACCAGGACGGGCAGGCGCTCGGGCGGATGTCCGCGGCGATCTACCGCACGGCCCAGCTGCGGCTCGCCCGCGGGCACCTGATCCGGCCGGTGCTGACGCAGTTCGAGCGGGGGGAGGGCGGCTTCGAGCCGCGTACGTACTCGGTGGATCTGGAGGAACGCCCGCCGATGGTCGATGTCGAGGAGTACGTGTCCCGCCGGGCGGCGTGACGCGTACTCCTCGGCGTGGCGCTGCGCGGCCTGCGCCGTCTTCGTCCGCGGGTCGGTGGGGGCTTGTCGCGCAGTTCCCCGCGCCCCTGGGTATCTGGGGGCGCGGGGAACTGCGTGGGCAACCCCCACCGGTGATCAGGTGACGTACGACCTTCCGTCCGCCGGTGGGTGGAACGTTTGAGCGGATAAAGGTGCGGCTAGATTTCGAGTCATGGCTCCTACCCACGGCACCCACCCCGTCCTCGTCGCGTCCAACCGCGGCCCGGTCTCGTACACGCAGGACGAGTCCGGTGAGCTCACCGCCAAACGCGGCGGCGGCGGACTCGTGTCGGGCCTCTCCGCCATCGGCCCGGACGCCGGCGCCCTGTGGGTCTGCTCGGCCCTCGGCGACGGCGACCGCGAGGCCGTGCGGCGCGGGATCGGCGAGGAGGGCGTGCGGATGCTCGACATCGACGCCGGCACCCACGCCGCCGCCTACAACGGCATCGCGAACTCCACGCTCTGGTTCGTGCACCACATGCTGTACCAGACCCCGCTGGAGCCCGTCTTCGACGCGGAGTTCCGGCGCCGGTGGGCGGCCTACGAGGCGTACAACCGGGCCTTCGCCGAGGCGCTGGCCGAGGAGGCGGCGGACGGCGCCGCGGTCCTCGTGCAGGACTACCACCTGACCCTCGTGCCGCGGATGCTGCGCGAACTCCGTCCCGACCTGCGGATCGGGCACTTCTCGCACACCCCGTGGGCCCCGGTGGACTACTTCCGCCTGCTGCCGGACGACATCGCGGCGCAGGTCCTCGACGGGATCCTCGGCGCCGACCGCGCCGCGTTCCTCACCCGGCGGTGGGCGGACGCGTTCACGGCGTGCTGCCGGGCCGTCCTGGGACCGGACGCCGCTCCCGACACGAAGATCGGCGTGCACGGCCTCGGCGCCGACGCGGACTTCCTGCGCGAGCGCTCGCACCGCGCGGACGTCGACGAGCGGATGGCCGCGCTGCGCGAGCAGATCGGCACCGCCCCCGACGGCGGTGCCCGCAAGGCGGTCGTGCGGGTGGACCGGACCGAGCTGTCCAAGAACATCGTGCGAGGCCTGCTGGCGTACCGGCAGCTCCTTGAGGACCGCCCCGAGTGGCACGAGCGGGTGGTGCACGTGGCGTTCGCCTACCCCTCGCGCCAGGACCTCGCGGTCTACCGCGACTACACCGCCGAGGTGCAGCGGGTCGCCGACGAGATCAACTCCGCGTTCGGGACGGACGGCTGGACCCCGGTCGTGCTGCACGTGGAGGACGACTTCGCGCGCTCGCTCGCCTCGTACCGGCTGGCCGACGTGGCGCTGGTGAACCCCATCCGCGACGGCATGAACCTCGTCGCGAAGGAGGTGCCGGTCGTGTCCGACGACGGGTGCGTGCTGGTGCTGTCGCGGGAGGCGGGGGCGTACGAGGAGCTGGGCGAGGACGCCGTCGTGGTGAACCCGTACGACGTGGTGGGTACGGCGGAGGCGCTGCACGAGGCGTTGACGGTGCCCCTGGACGAGCGGGCCGAGCGGACGAAGCGGTTGGCTGCGGCTGCTACCGCGTTGCCTCCGGCGCAGTGGTTCCTGGACCAGTTGCACGCCTTGCGCTCCGCGTAGCGTCTGCCGGGGGCGCGGGGTTCGTTTGAACCTGCGGGTGCGTGGGGGCTGATCGCGCAGTTCCCCGCGCCCCTGAGGGGGCGCCCCTAGTGGGGCGCCAAGTGGGCGGCCAGGGTTGTGAGGAGTTGGGCCACTCCCTCGGGGCCCGGGACCACCAGGTCCGCGCGGTCGGTCAGTTCGGTGACCTCCGTGCTGCCGCTGCAGACCAGGAGGCCGGGGACGCCGTCGGAGCGGAGTTTCTCGACGGCGGCGAAGGCCGGCAGGTCGCCCAGGTCGTCGCCGCAGTACAGGACCGACTCGGCGCCGACCTCGCGCACGTACTCGCCCAGGGCGACGCCCTTGTCCATGCCCGGCGGGCGCAGCTCCAGGACCAGCCGCCCCGGTTCGACGATCAGGCCGTGCCTGTGGGCCAGCTGCGCCAGCGGTTCGCGCAGTGCCTCGAAGGCGGCCTGCGGGTCCTGGGCGCGGCGGGTGTGGACCGCGACGGCCCGGCCCTTCTCCTCGATCCAGCTGCCCTGCCAGGCGCCGATGCCGTCGAGGAAACCGGGCAGCTCGGCGCGGGCGGCGGCCACACCGGGGTGCGGGGCGGGCGCCCGGACGGTGCCGGTGACGGCGTCCCAGCGCTCGGCCCCGTAGTGGCCGAGCACGACGAGGTGGTCGAGCCCCGGCACTCCGGCGAAGCCGCCGTACCGCACGGCGACCCCCGCGGGCCGGCCGGTGACGACGGCCACCGATGCCACCCTCGGTGCCAGTGCCGCGAGGGCGGGCACGGCGTCCGGGTGCGCGCGGGCCTGCTCGGGGTCCGGCACGATCGGCGCGAGGGTGCCGTCGAAGTCGAAGGCGAGGACGGCCTTGTCGGGCCGGGCGAGAATGGCATCGAGACCGTCCCGGCCCGCCATGGTCACGGGGCTCGGGAGCGACGCTGCGTCGGGGTGACTGGCCATGCTGCGACCCTATCCGCCGAGGTGGGGTCTTACTCCTCCCGCTCGGTCCTGCGCCTCTCGCGGACGCGGCGCAGCCGGTTGACGGTCACGGGGTCGTGGGCCAGGGCACGCTCCGTGTCCAGCAGGGCGTTGAGCACCTGGTAGTACCGCACCGGGACGAGCCCCAGCTCCCATCCATGCAGCCCAACATAACCGCCCCCACCGACACCTCAGGGGCGCGGGGAACGGCGCAGTCTTTTGCCTTCAGGGGCGCGGGGAACGGCGCAATCTTTTGCCTTTAGGGGCGCGGGGAACTGCGCGACCAGCCCCCACCCACCCGCACTGCACGCACGACGGAGCCGACGGCAGTCACTCGGCGTTCTGCCGAGCGGCAGCGCCCCGCTGCAAATGCCCCAGCACCCCCGCCGGACTCCCGGTCGAAGACACCGCCGTACCGATCTCCTGCTTGATGTCCGCGCTGACCCGCGCCCACGACGTCTGCCCCACCGGAGGCAGCTCCGCGTTGGGCAGCTCCTCCAGGAAGTCGAGCAGGTCCGCGTCGTCCGCGTCGGCGGCCATCGCCTCGGACGCGGACGTGGTCACCGGCAGCAGGTCGTACTCGTGCGAGAACTCCAGCACGTTCTTGTCGCTGTACACGTAGTCGAGGAAGTCCCCGATCTGCTCCCGGTGCCCGCTCTTCTTGAACGCCATCATCCAGTCGGCGACACCCAGCGTGGTCTCGGACCGCCCGTCGACGCCCGGCATCGGCACCATGCCGAACTTGACGCCCTTCTCGGCGGCGGCCTTCATCAGCGTGGGGTGCCCGTTCAGCATGCCGACCTCGCCGCGCGTGAACGCCGCGAACGCCTGCGCCCGGTTGAGCTTGCCGGGCGCGACCGGCCCGGTGAGGCCCTTGCCGACCAGCTTGTCCTTCAGCCAGGTGAACGTCTCGACGTTCTGCTCCGAGTCGATGTCGTACGAGCCGACCTCGTCCGTGTATCCGGCGCCGTTGCCGAGCAGCCACATCATCGTCTCGGCCTGCGCCTCCTCGGGCCCGAGCGGCAGGGCGTACGGGTACCGCACGCCCTGCGCCTTGAGGGCCGCGGCGGCGGACGCGAGCTGGCCCCAGGTCTTGGGCGGGGTGACCCCGGCGTCGGCGAAGAGGTCCTTGTTGTAGAAGAGCAGCCGCGTGGAGGAGGCGAACGGCATGCCGTACTGCGACTGGTTGACCTGCCCGGCCGCGGACAACTGCGTCACGAAGTCGGACTGGGTGTCTATGGAGAGCACGTCGTCGGCGCGGTAGAGCAGGCCGTCGGCCGCGTAGTCGGCGTACGCGCCGATCTGCGCCAGGTCCGGCGGGTCACCGGCGGCGACCATGCTCTTGACCTTGGCGTCCACGTCGTTCCACGAGTAGACGCTCACCTCGACGTCGACGTCCGGGTGGTCCGCCTCGTACGCCTTCGTCAGCTTGTCCCAGTACTTCTGCGAGCTGTTGGCCTGGGAGTTCCCGTAGTCGGCCGCCACGAGTCTCAGGGTGACGGGCCCGTCCCCGGCGGAGCTTCCGCACCCCCCGAGGGCCGCCGTCGCACTCAGTGCGGACACCACCGCGATCAGACCTGTCACTCGCCGCTGCACTGCTGCCGTCCTCAACCCTGCCGCCGCACCGGCTCCACCGCGTACCCGCGGTCACGCTCGTGCGATCGCTCTTTCGATTAGCAATTTTCGATCTAAGGTCTACACCACGTAAGTGGACTAGACCTCTCATGGGGTAAGGGGCGACACTGTGCGTGTGAGACACGTCATCGCCCTCGATGTGGGCGGCACCGGGATGAAGGCCGCCCTCGTGGGGGCGGACGGCGAGCTGCTGCACCAGGCCCGCCGCACGACGGGCCGCGAGCGCGGCCCGGACGCCGTCGTCGAGTCGATCCTCGCCTTCGCCGCCGACCTGCGGGCGCACGGCGAACGCCACTTCGGCGAGCCCGCCGCGGCGGCCGGCGTCGCGGTCCCCGGCATCGTGGACGCCGACCGCGGCATCGCCGCCTACGCGGCCAACCTCGGCTGGCGCGACGTACCCCTGCGGGACCTGCTGGGCGAGCGGCTGCACGGGGTGCCGGTCGCCCTCGGCCACGACGTGCGCACCGGTGGCCTCGCCGAGGGCCGGATCGGCGCGGGCCGGGGCGCGGACCGCTTCCTCTTCGTACCGCTGGGCACGGGCATCGCCGGCGCGATCGGCATCGACGGCCGGGTGGAGTCGGGCGCGCACGGCTTCGCGGGCGAGATCGGCCACATCGTCGTACGTCCCGGGGGCACCGCCTGTCCGTGCGGGCAGCGCGGCTGCCTCGAACGGTTCGCGTCGGCGGCCGCCGTCAGCGAGGCGTGGGCCGCGGCCTCCGGCGACCCGGAGGCGGACGCGGCCGACTGCGCGAAGGCCGTCGAGTCCGGGGACCCCCGGGCGCTGCCGGTCTGGCAGGCGGCCGTGGACGCGCTGGCCGACGGGCTCGTCACCGCGCTCACCCTGCTGGACCCGCGCACCCTGATCATCGGTGGCGGTCTCGCCGAGGCGGGGGAAACCTTGTTCACACCCCTGCGGGCCGCGGTCGAGCGGCGCGTCACCTTCCAGAAACTGCCGTCCATCGTCCCCGCGGCCCTGGGGGACACGGCCGGCTGCCTCGGCGCGGGCCTCCTCGCCTGGGACCTGCTGGCCACCCCTGCTCCGGAGGTATCCGCCCGATGACCACGAACCGGCCGCACGAGGGCGCCCCCGAAGGGGCGCGGGGAACTGCGCGCCCAGCCCCCACCGGCCCGCAGCCGACGATCCTCACCGGAGCGACCGTAGTCCTCCCCACCGGCACGGTGCCCAACGGCCGCGTGATCGTCGAAGGCACCCGCATCGCCGGGAGCGCTCCCGAAGGCGCCCCCACGCTGGACCTGTCGAACCACTGGCTGGTCCCCGGCTTCGTCGACATGCACAACCACGGCGGCGGCGGCGCCTCCTTCACCTCGGGCACGGTGGAGGAGATCCTCCAGGGCGTCCGCACCCACCGCCTGCACGGCACGACCACCCTCGTCGCCTCCACCGTCACCGGCGACATGGACGGCCTCGCCCAGCGCGCCGGACTGCTCTCCGAACTGGCCGAGCAGGGCGACCTCGCGGGCATCCACTTCGAGGGCCCGTTCATCTCCCCCTGCCGCAAGGGCGCGCACTCCGAGGAGCTGCTGCGCGACCCCGACCCGGCGGAGGTCCGCAAGCTGGTCGACGCGGCGCGCGGCCAGGCCCGCATGGTCACCCTCGCCACCGAACTCCCGGGCGGCATCGACTCCGTACGCCTCCTCGTCGAGCACGGCGTGATCGCGGCGATCGGGCACACGGACGCCACGTACGAGCAGACGGCGGAGGCGATCGACGCGGGCGCGACCGTGGCGACGCACCTGTTCAACGCGATGCCCGTGCTCGGCCACCGCACACCGGGGCCGATCGCGGCCCTGCTGGAGGACGAGCGGATCACCGTCGAGCTGATCAACGACGGCGTCCACCTCCACCCGGCCTCCCTGCAGCTGGCGTTCCATCACGCGGGCGGCGGGCGGGTGGCGTTCATCACGGACGCCATGGACGCGGCCGGCTTCGGCGACGGCCGGTACATGCTCGGCCCGCTGGAGGTGGAGGTCGCGGACGGCGTGGCCCGCCTCGTGGAGGGCGGTTCGATCGCCGGCTCGACGCTCACCCTGGACCGGGCCTTCAAGCGGGCGGTGACCGTGGACCGGCTGCCCGTCGAGGACGTCGTCTCGGCCATCTCCGCCAACCCCGCACGGCAGTTGGGCCTGTACGACCGGGTGGGCTCCCTGGAGCCCGGCAAGGACGCCGACCTGGTGGTCCTGGACTCCGGCTTCGAGGTCAGGGGTGTGATGCGGCGGGGCGAGTGGCTGGTCGGGCCGCCCGTCGGACCGCGCTGACCGACGGGGGACTGGGCCGACCGGTGCGGTCCCTGACATGATCGAGCCTTCAACCAGGCAGGCGCGCTCGGTGAGCGCGTTCACATCGGGGGAGGTCGGCCCAGGTGATCCTGACGGTCACGCTGAACACCGCTCTCGACATCACGTACCGCGTACGGGGTCTGCGCCCGCACACGTCCCACCGGGTCACCGAGGTGACCGAACGGCCGGGCGGCAAGGGGCTGAACGTGGCCCGGGTGCTGGCGGCCCTGGGCCACGAGGTGTCGGTGACGGGTTTCACGGGCGGTGCCACCGGGCGCGCCCTGCGGGAGCAGCTCGCGCACGTGCCGGGTGTCGTCGACGCGCTGGTCCCGGTGGACGGCGCCACCCGCCGCACGATCGCGGTCGTCGACACGGCGAGCGGTGACACGACGCAGCTCAACGAGCCCGGCCCGCAGATCGCGCCGCACGAGTGGGCCGCCTTCCAGGAGGCGTACGAGGTGCTGCTGCGCTCCTCCTCGGCGGTGGCCCTGTGCGGCAGCCTGCCGCCCGGGGTGCCGGTGGGGGCGTACGCCCAGCTCGTGCGGACGGCGAGGGCGCTGGCGGTCCCGGTGCTGCTCGACACGAGCGGGGAGCCGTTGCGGCGGGGGATCGCGGCGCGGCCCGACATCGTCAAGCCGAACGCGGACGAGCTGGCCGAGCTGACCGGGGCGCACGACCCGGCGCAGGCCTCCCGCGACGCCCGCCGCCGGGGCGCCCACGCGGTGGTGGCCTCGCTCGGCGCCGAGGGGCTGCTGGCGCGTACGCCGGACGGGGACTGGCGGGCCGCTCCCCCGCGGCCCGTGCGCGGCAACCCGACGGGCGCGGGCGACTCCGCGGTCGCGGGGCTGCTCTCGGGCCTGGTCGAACGACTGCCGTGGCCCGAACGCCTGTCCCGGGCGGTCGCCCTGTCCGCGGCGACGGTGCTGTCACCGGTCGCGGGCGAGTTCGACCGGAGTGCCTACGACGGGTTGCTGGGGCAGGTCTCCGTGACGCGGGAGACCACCGCGGCCTGACCCGGCCGCGGTCCGCCGCGGCCCGGGTCCTCCCGCGGGGTCAGTCCTTGACCTGGCCCGCCTTCAGGCGGAGCTGGTCGAGGAGGACGTCGCACTGGTCGCCGTCCTGGCAGGAGATGGAGATCGTGTTGGTGCCCTTGGTGAGGCTGGGGTAGGCGTACGTCTCCGTCCAGCCCTTGTCCCACTCGTTCTCCTTGGCGCGCGCGAAGTTGCTCAGGTTCAGCTTGGTGCCGAACTCCTTGCCGTTCACGGTGAGCGTCATCTTGGCGTCCTTGCCGGGGACGCTGTACCGCGTGAAGACGGTGTAGACGCCGGACTCCGGGATGCCGTTGACGGTCCAGGTGACCTCGGCGCCGACCTGGTTGAGGCCGGTCACGTAGAGGCCGCCGCCCGCCTTCGCGCCCTCGATGTCCGAGGCGGTCGTCACGCCGGGGCCGAGCTTCAGGGCCTTCGCGTCTATCTCGGGGAGGTCCTCCGGCTCCGCGGCCTCCTTGGTGGAGGACTGGCTCGGCTCGGCGCTCTGGCCGGCGGAGGCGGTCGGTGCCGCGGCGTCGTCGCCGCTCTTGTCGTCGTCCGAGTCGCCGCCGGCCATCGCGATGCCGATGCCGATCACCACGGCCGCGACCACGGCGACGGCGCCGATCAGCAGCCCCTTGGTGTTGGGCCCGCGGCCCCGGCCGCCACCGCCGTGCCTGCTGCCGGCGTCCGACGCGTGGTGCGTCGCGGTGGCGCCGCCGGAGAAGCCCTCCGGCGCCGCGGAGTAGTTCGCGGTCGGCTGCCCGTACGTGCCCTGCTGCTGCGGCACCTGCCCGTACTGAGCGGTGGGTGCGGTGGGTGCGGTCTGCGCGGCGGACTGGCCGTACTGGCGCTCACCCACCGGACGCACCCGGTTGACCGAGCCGGGGTAGCCGTAGCCACCACCGCCGCTCGGCGGACGGGCTCCGGCGGCCTGCCCGTCCTCGTACAGGTAGCCGAACGGGTCGTCGTCCTCGGGCGTGCTCGCGCCGTTGCTGCCGGGCGTCATCCCTTGGTCTCCTAGCGGGTGCGGTACAGATGCGGTACGGGGGATCGAAAGGCGAGCCTACCCGGTTCCGCTGACCCGAACGGGTGACTCAGCTCGCACGACGGCGCTGACCTGCGGTTCAGCCCGCACGCCTGTGCGCTTTGGGACGAGACCGTTTCTCTACGTACATCCGTTCGTCAGCGGACTGCAGGACCTCGTCCGCCGTCATGCCGCACTGGGCCCACCCGATACCGAAGCTGGCGCCCACCCGCATGGCCCGTCCGTCGACCCTGATGGGCTGGATGATCTCGTTGCGCAGCCGGACGGCGAGGTCCTCCGCGTCGGCCCGCCCGAGGCCGTCGGCGAGCACCACGAACTCGTCGCCGCCGAGCCGGGCGACCGTGTCGCCGTCCCGGACGGCGCCGCTCAGCCGGCGGGCCACCTCGATCAGCACGGCGTCGCCCGCGTTGTGCCCGAAGCGGTCGTTGATCGACTTGAAGCCGTCGAGGTCGCAGAAGAGGACCGCGAGCCCCTTCGTGCCGTCGTCGCGCTCGCCCTCGGGTGTGACGGTGTGCACATGGTGGTCGTACGCACCGAACGCGTCCACGGCCGGCCGGTGGTCGAAGCCGTGCCCGTTCACGTCGTACGGCCCGCTCGTGTCGTACAGCCTGGCGTCGTACGGTCCGCCCGTGTCGTAGAGCCCGTTCGCGCCGGGTCCGGCGGCCACCTCCCCGTACGCCGCGTCGATCGTGTCGACCACGCCGGGCTCCATCGCCGTGGGGCGCGTGCACAGCCGGGCGGCGAGCCGGGAGCGCAGCTCCGCCGAGTTCGGCAGCCCGGTGAGCGAGTCGTGCGAGGCGCGGTGGGCGAGCTGCAGCTCGCGGCGCTTGCGCTCCTCGATGTCCTCGACGTGGGTGAGCAGGAAGCGCGGCCCGTCGGCGACGTCCGCGACCACGCTGTTGCGCAGCGACACCCACACGTACGTGCCGTCGCGGCGACAGAGCCGCAGCTCGGCGCGGCCGCCCTCGGCGGAGGTCCTGAGCAGGGTCCCGATGTCCTCGGGGTGGACGAGGTCGGAGAAGGAGTAGCGGCGCATCGAGGAGGCGGGGCGGCCCAGGAGCCGGCACAGCGCGTCGTTCGTCCGCAGGATCCGGCCGTGCTGGTCGCCGCCCATCTCGGCCACGGCCATGCCGGACGGCGCGTACTCGAAGGCCTGCCGGAAGGATTCCTCGCTGGCGCGCAGGGCCTGCTGCTCACGCTCCAGACGCACCAGCGCGCGCTGCATGTTGGCCCGCAGCCGCGCGTTGCTGATGGCTATGGCGGCCTGGAAGGCGTACATCTGCAGGGCCTCACGGCCCCATGCGCCGGGGTGGCGCCCGTTGCGCGGCCGGTCCACCGACAGGACGCCTATCAGCTCGCCGCTGGACACGCCCGGCACGCCCGGGGTGTACATCGGGGCGAAGAGGCGGTCGGCGGGGTGCCACTCGTCCTCGAAGCGCGGCTCGGGCCCGTCGGTGTACCACTGCGGGACGTCGTCCTCGTCGAGGACCCAGCCCTCCGTGTGCGGTATGAAGCGCAGGTCGCCCCAGGCCTCGCCCATGTTGAGCCGGCGCTCCCAGGACGCGCGGGAGCCGACGCGGCCGGCGATGAGCGCCTCGGCGGCGGAGTTCCCGGCGAGGGCGGCGACGACGAGGTCGCCGTCGGGCTGGACGAGGTTGACGCAGGCCAGTTCGTAGCCGAGGCCGTTCACGACGCCGTCGGCGACGGTCTGCAGCGTGAGGGCGAGACTGCGCGCCTTGTTCATGTCGGCCATCACCCGGTGCAGCTGCCGCAGGCTGGCAAGTTGGACATACGGCTCCGCCTCGTCGGTCCCCACTCGTCCTCCCCCCGAATCCTCGACAGCAACTCCAGGGTCGTCTCCCGGCCTACTTCCCCGTTACTGAATCACAGCGCGCTGCCCACTCGGTACACAGGGTCAACAAATTATGGCACCTGTGACTCAAGTCACAGGTAAAGATGAACAATTGAGTGTGGTTTCCGCGCTTTCGCGGTGCGTTTACTGAACGCAAATTTGTGGAAGATGTGCGCGCCCCTGGTGGGAGATCCGAATCACACTCCTCCTCCCTCCCTCTTCAGTCCTAGGACCCGCTTCGGGCGTTGGTCGGATGTGACGGACGTTGGCGGAGAATAGCGTCTTCCTGTGCCGAACACTCCCCCTGCCACTGCCCCCGCCCCCTCCGTGCATGCTGAGGGGGTGAGCAACGACGAGTTCCGCGCCGCCCTGTCCCGGCTGGCGGCGGGGGTGGTCCTGGTGACCGCCCACGAACCGCAGACCGACCCGGACGGCCCGCGCGGCGAGGACGTCGGCATGACGGCGACCTCCTTCATGTCCGTGTCCCTGGACCCGCCGCTGGTGCTCGTCGGGCTGCGCGAGGGCTCCCGGATGGACGACCTGCTCGACGAGCAGCCGCTGTGGGCGGTCTCGTTCCTCTCCGAGGGCCAGAGCTCCGTCGCGAGCCGCTTCGCCATGAAGAACCGCATCTCGGACCGCCTGCTCTTCGCCGACGTGCCGCACGTCACCGGGAAGGAGTCCGGCGCCCCGCTGCTGGCCGGCGCCCTCGCGACCCTGGAGTGCCGCACCGAGCAGCGGGTGACCGCGGGCGACCACACCCTGGTGATCGGCCGGGTCCTGACGTCCTCCCTGCCGGGCACGGACGGCAGCCCGCTCACGTACTTCCGGGGCCGTTACCGGAAGCTGGGCTAGCGACGGTCCCGGGCCGGGGCCCCGGCCTCGGTATTGGTCTTTGTCTTGGTATTGGTCCGACCATGTACGACTGTGAAGGTACAGGTGTGAAGCGGCGCGCGCCGGTGACGGTGCGGCGCCGCGGGGTCGGGGTGCCGCGGGGCGCCGGGGCCGCCCGGCGAGGGCAGGGCGGCGGGGACGGTGCCGAGCGGGACGGACGGGGCCGCCCGCACACCTCCCGCACTTCCGGGTCGCGGGAGGGAATTGCGAAAGCCACGGCTCGCGGAAATCACCGCCCGTCCGGCTCCCTTTTCTTCGGCCTTTTCTTCCGGCGTCAGAAATCCCTGCACGCCGGGACGGTCCGGCGCCCTGCCGGAAAAGCGGGCGGGCGGGGAAGAACCCGGGACAGGAGGCCCCACAACGGCAGGACCCGGAACGGCAGGAACGGCAGGATCCGGCGCGGGAAGGCGCCCCTCATCCCCAATCGGCTCTGGCCTCGGCGAGCAGGGAGGCGAGCCGCACGGCGGCCGTCTCCCGGTTGCGCCACTGGGAGCGGTGCTCGGAGGCGCGCACCGAGACGACCCCGTCGACCAGCCGGTCGGCGAGCCTGGCGAGCGCCCGCTCCTTCCACACCGGCGGCAGCGACTCGGTCCTCGCGAGGTCGAACCGCAGCTCGACCTGGGAGTCCGTCGTGTTGACATGCTGGCCGCCCGGCCCGGAGGAACGCGAGAAACGCCACATGAGCTCGGCCTCGGGGAGGGAGACGGAGCCGCGGATGACGTAAGGACCGGACATGGCTCCATGGTCCCCCGTCCGTCCGGTCCGCGTCACCCACTTTTCGGCGCCGGGGCCGGGGGCGCGGCCCGCACCGCGACCTGCACCGGGTCCCGCGCCGGACCTGCGGGGCCGCCCTCAGGTAAAGAAAGTAAAGAGGAGCGGAACCCTGGGGACCCCCCTCGGCGTTCTTAGGGTTGGCGGTAGCTTCGTCCCGTACGAAGCCCGTAGCGCAGCACCGCACGACCCGTACGCACGTAAACGAGGGAAGGACTCCCAACAATGGCTGTAAGCCTGTCCAAGGGTGGCAACGTCTCGCTCACCAAGGAGGCTCCGGGCCTGACCGCCGTCACCGTGGGCCTCGGCTGGGACGTCCGCTCCACCACGGGAACCGACTTCGACCTGGACGCCTCGGCCATCGCGGTCAACGCCGAGGGCAAGGTCTACTCGGACGCCCACTTCATCTTCTTCAACAACAAGCAGACCCCGGACCAGACGATCGTCCACACGGGCGACAACCGCACGGGTGAGGGCGCGGGCGACGACGAGGCGATCAACGTCAACCTGGCCGGTCTCCCGGCCGACATCGACAAGATCGTCTTCCCGGTCTCCATCTACGACGCGGAGACCCGCTCGCAGAACTTCGGCCAGGTCCGCAACGCGTACATCCGCATCGTGAACCAGGCCGGCGGCGCCGAGATCGCCCGCTACGACCTCTCGGAGGACGCGGCCACCGAGACGGCCATGGTCTTCGGCGAGCTGTACCGCAACGGCGCGGAGTGGAAGTTCCGCGCGGTCGGCCAGGGCTACGCGTCCGGCCTCGTGGGCATCGCGAAGGACTTCGGCGTCAACGTCTGACCGCCGGTCCCCGGCGCACGACACCCGAGGGGCTCCGGCCCGGCCACGGCCGGGCCGGAGCCCCTCGCCGTCCTGGTGCCCTACCCTGCCCGCGTGATCCTCGAACCGCTCGTCCTCACCCCTGACCACGACCTGCCGGGCCCTCTCCTCACCGAACTCACCGCGCTGTACGCCTCGAACCACGCGTTCTACGCCCTCAGCGGCGACTTCCCCGACCCGCACGACATCCGTCCGGAGCAGGTGGCGAAGGCGCTGGCGGACGAGCTGGCCGATCCGGACGTGGAGGTCCTCCAGGCCCGCAGCGCCGGAGTGCTCGTCGCGGTCGTGATCACCCTCGCGCACCACCCCGACCCGGCCGACCCGGACCCCTGGATCGGCCTGCTGCTGGTGGACGCGGCCCAGCAGGGCAAGGGCTACGGACGGACACTGGCGGCACACGTCGAGGACCGCTTCCGCGTGGCTGGCCGGGACGCCGTCCGCCTGGCCGCGCTGGACGACAACCCCGGCGCCTTCGCCTTCTGGACGACGCTCGGCTACGAGGTGATCGGCCACCGCGAGGACCGCCGGCTGGGCCGTCCCTGCACGGTCCTGCGCAAGGTGCTGCGGTAGACGCACGCGGTTCTGCGCGAGGTGGTGCGCCGGGGCCCAGGTCCCGGCCCCGGGCCCCGGGTCAGGCGCGGTCCGGCTTTCCCTCCCCGTACAGCCAGTCGTCCCAGATCTCCGAGAAGTCCGCGTCCGGCGCCTTCGTCTCCACGAAGGCGGTGAAGTCAGCGGTGTCCGCGGTGCCGCGCCGGTGGGCGGCGGCCCATCCCCGCAGGATCCCCCGGAACGCCTCGTCGCCGACCGTCTGCCGGATCCTGTGCAGCACCATGGCGCCCCGCTCGTACACGGGGCTGTCGGAGATCTGCGCGGCGTCCGGCGGCCGGGCGGGCGGAAAGGCCCAGACGGCGTCGTCGTCGGCCTTGTCGTCGAAGTACTCACCCTCGTAGAGGAGGTCGAAGACCTCCTGGGCCGAGTCCCCGCCGTGCTCCTCGCCCCACAGCCACTCGGCATAGGTGGCGAAGCCCTCGTTCAGCCACATGTCGCGCCACGACCTGGGCGTGACGGAGTTCCCGTACCACTGGTGGGCCAGTTCGTGCACGAGCAGTTCGACGCTCGGCGCGCCCGGGAAGACGGGCCGGTTCTGGGTCTCCAGCGCGTATCCCGCGTCCTTCTCCCTCTCCACGATCGCCCCCGCCGACGAGAAGGGGTACGCCCCGAAGGTGCGCGTGCCCCATTCCACGATCTCGGGAATGCGCCCGAGCACCTCGTCGCTGCCGGCCGCCTCCCGCGGGTCGACGGCCGTGTACACGGGGACCCCGCCCTTCCCGTCGCCCTCGGAGCGGCGGACGGTGAACCTCCCCACGGCGACCGTCGCCACGTACGAGGCCATCGGCTCCCCCACGTGCCAGGTGAAGACGGCCCGCCCGTCCCGCACGCGCTCCTCGCGCAACTCGCCGTTGGAGACGGCCCGCAGCCCCTCGGGCACGGAGACGGTGATGTCGTACGTGGCCTTGTCGCCGGGATGGTGGTTGCCGGGGAACCAGGTCATGGACCCGGTGGGCTCCCCCAGGGCGAGGGCGCCGTCCGCGGTCGGCAGCCAGCCCTCCTCGGACCCGTCGGGATCGGTGACGACCTCGGGCGAACCGGCGTAGCGGACCACCGTGGTGAAGGAGGCCCCTTCGTCCAGGTCCTCCCGCGGACGCACGACCAGTTCGTGGTCACCGCTGCGGTTGAACCGGGCGGGCTTCCCGTCCACCTCGACCGACTCGACCTCCATCCCCTTCAGATCGAGGTCGAACGCGCTGAGGTCGCGGTCGGCCAGCGCCGTGACGACGGCCTTCCCCACCAGCTTCCGCTGCGCGGGCCGGTAGTCGAGGGKGAGCCCGTAGTGGGTGACGTCGTACCCCCCGTTGCCCAGCTTCGGAAAATACGGGTCCCGCACCCCGGGAGCCCCCGCGACCCCCCTCCACACCCCCGTCGCAGCCGGCGGCCAGCACGCACGCGAGCAGAACGGCGACAGGAGCGAGGACGACGGACCGGGGCATGACGGTGATCCTAGAGCGGCGTGACACCATCACCCCGTGCTCGACATCGGCTACGCCCTCTCCGCCCGCTTCCCGGACCCCCCGCAGACCGACTACCGCCGCGCGGACGTCCACGCCCTGCGCCACGACCTGTTCTGCGGGGACGTCTACCTCGCCGACACGAAGGCGGACCGGGAACTGTCCACCGCCTGGGGATGGGTGCCGGTGCTCGACTTCGCCTGGGCCCTGTGCGACATCGTCGAGCAGCTCGACCAGGACCCCCTGGGCAGCAGGGCGTCCCGCCCCCAGCGCGCCGAACTGGACTTCACCGAGTCCACCGACCGCATGCTCTTCGAGCGCCGCTTCGGCTGGGTCGACATCGAGGCCGACTGGATGCACCCCGACGAGCCCCCGCTCACCTTCTCCCACGCCGAACTGCGCCGCGAGGCACGGGACTTCCTCCACGACGTCCTCGCCGACCTGACGGACCTGCACGAGGGGCTCCGCGACAACCCGGCGATCTGGAACCTGGAGGCCCGCTTCCCCCGGCTGCCCTGACCCGGCGAACCGGGCGCGGTGGACCGGCCCGGTGGACCAGCCGCGGTGGATCGGCCGCGACGGACCGGGCACGGCGGACCAGCCAGGACTCGGCGGATCGGGCGCGGTGGACCGGCGGGGACGCGGCGGAACCTACGCGTCCGCCCCCACCACCCGGATCCCCATCTCCGCGGCGAACACCCCCGCCAGGTCCAGCAGCTGCGCGGGGCTGATC
>NZ_VDFC01000004.1:195506-234205 GCF_008369065.1 Streptomyces apricus
CTCCAGCAGCCGCCCGTACCCCACCCGCACCACCCCACCCGTCCGACACCACGAAATCCGAAGGAGACACCCACCACCCGGAGAAGCTAACGTCCCGCGCATGAGCAGCACGGAGAACGCGGAGAACGCCGACCGCGCGTCCGGCACGGACGACCGCACGCCCCCCGCGCCCAAGGCGCCGGAAGCACCGGACGCACCGCCCGTCCCACCGGCCCCACCGGTCCCGCCGGTCCCGCCGGTCCCGTCGGTCCCGCCGATGCCGGCGGCGCCGCCGGCATCCCGCGCCACCGTCAACGGCGGCATATCGTTCTGGTACGCCCAGGAGGGCCTGCCCGCACCCCGCGAACCCCTCCCGGGCGACGCGAGCGCCGACGTGGTGATCGTCGGTGGCGGCTACACCGGCCTGTGGACCGCGTACTACCTGAAGAAGGCCGTCCCCTTCCTGCGCATCACGGTCCTGGAGCAGAGGTTCTGCGGCTACGGCGCCTCCGGCCGCAACGGCGGCTGGCTCTACAACGGCATCGCGGGCCGCGACCGCTACGCGCGTCTGCACGGCCACGACGCGGCCGTACGCCTCCAGGAGGCCATGAACGCCACCGTCGCCGAGGTCGTCCGGGTCGCCGAGGAGGAGGGCATCGAGGCGGACGTCCACCGCGGCGGCGTCCTCGAAGTCGCGTACACCCCCGCCCAGCTGGCCCGTCTGAAGGCCTTCCACGAGACGGAACTCTCGTACGGCGAGAAGGACCGCGAGCTGTACGGCGCCCGCGAGACCGCCGAGCGCATCCGGGTCGCGGGCGCCGCCGGCTCCACCTGGACCCCGCACGGCGCCCGCCTGCACCCGGCCAAACTCCTCAAGGGCCTCGCGGCGGCCGTCGAGGCCCTCGGCGTCACGATCCACGAGTCGACACCCGTCACCGAGATCAGGCCCAAGCACGCCGTCACCCCGTACGGGACCGTCCGCGCCCCGTACGTACTGCGCTGCACCGAGGGGTTCACCGCCTCCCTCAAGGGCCACCGGCGCACCTGGCTCCCGATGAACTCCTCCATGATCGTCACCGAGCCCCTGACCCCCGCCCAGTGGGAGTCGGTCGGCTGGGAGGGCCGCGAGACCCTCGGCGACATGGCCCACGCCTACATGTACGCCCAGCGCACCGCCGACGGCCGCATCGCGCTCGGCGGCCGCGGCGCCCCGTACCGCTACGGCTCCCGCACCGACAACGACGGCCGTACGCAGCCCTCCACGGTCCAGGCCCTGCACGCCCTCCTCCTGCGCCTCTTCCCCCAGCTCGCGGACATCGCCGTCGCACACGCCTGGTCCGGCGTCCTCGGCGTACCGCGCGACTGGTGCGCCTCGGTCACCCTGGACCGCTCCACCGGCCTCGGCTGGGCCGGCGGGTACGTCGGCTCCGGGGTCGCCACCTCCAACCTCGCGGCCCGCACGCTGCGCGACCTGGTCCAGCAGGACTCGGGCCAGTCGGGCGCGACCGACCTCACCACGCTCCCCTGGGTCGGCCACAAGGTCCGCAGGTGGGAGCCCGAACCTTTCCGCTGGCTCGGGGTACAAGGCATGTACGCGACGTATCGAGCCGCCGACCGCCGCGAACTCACCACCCGTGCCGCACAGTCGTCCCGGATCGCGCGCCTCGCCGACCGGGTCGCGGGCCGCTGAGAGACAGGGGAACCCCATGAGCACCGCAGTCATGGACACCGTCCGCTATTCGTCCGACGGTCAGCTCCTCGACATCCACCGCGCCACCGCGCCGGACGCCCCGACGGTCCTGCTCTGGCACGGCCGCGGCCCCGCCGAACGCGACGTCCTCGGCGCCCTCGCCGCGGAGGTCGCCCGCCTCGGCGCCACCGTCATAGTCCCCGACTGGCACCCGGACGCCGAGGACGGCGGCCGCCCCCAGCTCGCCGACTCGCTCCGCTTCACCTGGGACTTCGTCCGCAACCCGGAGGAGGTCGTGCTCGTCGGCTGGTCCCTGGGTGGACGCGCCGCGATGGCCACGGCCCTGCGCCCCGACCCGCCGGAGGGCTGGCGCCCGGCCGCCGTGGTCGGCATCGCCGCCCGCTACAACCAGCCCGAACCGCTGCTCGGCCTGCCCTCCCCGATGGACGTCTGCGCCGACGCCCCGCCCCTGCCCATCCACCTGGTGCACGGCACCCAGGACACGGTGTGCGACTTCGCCAACGCGGGCGAGTTCCAGCGCGTACTGGCCGAGTGCGGCCGCACGGCCCCGCTCACGGAACTCGCCACGGACCACCCGGGCGCGGTCATGGCCGAGTACTCCCCGGAATGGGGCCGCTGCCGCCCGGCCCACACGGGCCAGGCCCTCTCGGTGGGCCTGGCCCGTGTGGGCCGGGCCCACCGAGAGGGCCTGCGCACGGCGCAAGTAATCGCCCGAGCAGCAGGAGTCCCCACACAAAAGCCCCGCCCCACCGAGTGACCCGCCCCCGAGGAACCGCTTGAAGGAGCCCCCTGTCGGATTCGAACCGACGACCTACGCATTACAAGTGCGTTGCTCTGGCCGGACTGAGCTAAGGAGGCGTGCACGCGTGCGTGCCGGGCGTGCACGCAGGCACGCCCGAGCAGTGTACCCACGTCACAGTGGTGGACCGCCGGAAATTTCCTCGAACTTCATTCGCCGCCGAGTACTGACAGAACGTGTGAACGGGGGGTAGCGTCTCGATCCAGTCCGCTCATGTGGACTACACCACTACGGATCGTTCCGTGGCGGTACACCACCTTTACAACGGATCGTCCGGCACGTTCCTGCCGGTGAAGGGGGCCCTCACCATGGCCACTGTCTCGTTCAACAAGGCGACCCGCATCTACCCGGGTGGCGACAAGCCCGCCGTCGACCAGCTTGAGCTCGACGTCGCGGACGGCGAGTTCCTCGTCCTCGTCGGTCCCTCCGGCTGCGGAAAGTCCACCTCCCTGCGCATGCTCGCGGGTCTTGAGGACGTCAACGGCGGTTCCATCCACATCGGCGACCGCGACGTCACGCACCTGCCGCCCAAGGACCGGGACATCGCCATGGTGTTCCAGAACTACGCGCTGTACCCGCACATGACGGTCGCGGACAACATGGGCTTCGCGCTCAAGATCGCCGGCGTCAACAAGGCCGAGATCCGCCAGAAGGTCGAGGACGCGGCGAAGATCCTCGACCTCACCGAGTACCTCGGCCGCAAGCCGAAGGCCCTCTCCGGCGGTCAGCGCCAGCGTGTCGCCATGGGCCGCGCCATCGTGCGCGAGCCCCAGGTGTTCCTCATGGACGAGCCGCTGTCGAACCTCGACGCCAAGCTCCGCGTCTCGACCCGTACGCAGATCGCCTCGCTGCAGCGCCGCCTCGGCATCACCACCGTGTACGTCACCCACGACCAGGTCGAGGCCATGACGATGGGCGACCGCGTGGCGGTCCTCAAGGACGGTCTGCTCCAGCAGGTCGACTCGCCGCGCAACATGTACGACCGCCCGGCCAACCTCTTCGTCGCCGGCTTCATCGGCTCCCCGGCGATGAACCTCGTCGAGGTCCCGATCACCGACGGCGGCGTGAAGTTCGGCAACAGCGTGGTGCCCGTCAACCGCGACGCCATCAAGGCCGCCTCGGACAAGGGCGACCGCACGGTCACCGTCGGCGTCCGCCCCGAGCACTTCGACATCGTCGAGCAGAACGGCGGCGCCTCGGCGGCCCTGACGAAGGAGACCGCGGACGCCCCGGCCGGTCTCGCCGTCACCGTCAACGTCGTGGAGGAGCTCGGCGCCGACGGTTACGTCTACGGCAGCGCCAAGGTCGGCGACGACCTCAAGGACCTGGTCGTCCGCGTCAGCGGCCGCGCGGTCCCGGAGAAGGGCGCCACGCTGCACGTCGTGCCGCGCGCGGGCGAGACCCACGTGTTCTCGACCTCCACCGGCGAGCGCCTCACCGACTGATCCGCAACCCTCCCGGCCCGCCGGGAGAATCCCGGAGAATTCACCCGAGTTGACGAAGAGGGCCCCGCAGACCGCTGCGGGGCCCTCTTTGTTGTCGACAAATACCCCGGCAGACCGGTCATTTCGACTGTTGTTCGTCAACATCAAACTCAGAAGAGGGCGATTCCCTGTCCCTCGAACTGATTACTAAATGTCGCCAAATCATCACCCCGCGCTACCCTCACTCGCGTGAAGCACTCCACTAACCACTCGACGCGACACGGCCACGGCTCCGCCGACCGACCGACACGGCACGGCCGCGGTCCGGCCCGCCGGATCGGCCGCACCCTCGCCCTCGTTCTGCCCGTCGTCCTGGTGCTCTCCGGGACGCTCGCGGTCACCCGGGTCAGCTGGTCGGGGAACGACTCCTCGACGTCGGCACTCGCCGCCTCCTCCGAGGACGTCTCCCGGCGCGCCCCCTCCCGCACCCCGCAGGACGTGCTCCGCGACCGCCTCCTGGTGGAGCTCCAGGAGAAGAGTCCCGGGGTCGCCCTGACCCACCTCCAGGAAGCGGTGAACGACCGCCCGTCCCTCGGCAGGCACTGCGCGTCCATCGCCCGCGCCCTGGGCCGCGCGGCGGTCCGTGCCTACGGTCCCGTCCGGGCCCAGTCGTTCGCCCGCCCGGTCTGCGACACCTCCTTCGCCTCGGGCGTGGCAGCCCGGCAGACCTGAGCCGGCAGGAGGCTCATGCCCCGTGAGGGGAGCCGGGCCGCGCCCCGCCAGGGGCGCGGGGAACTGCGCGATCAGCCCCCACGGGCCCGTAGCCGCCCACCCGCTCAGCGAAGCAGACGCCCGTCCGCACACCCCGCGGGGCGCCACGTAAAGTTCGGGCATGACCGATCCGAACGCAGCGTCGCGCCCCGTGCAAGCCGTCGTCCTGGCCGGCGGCCAGGGTTCAAGGCTGCGTCCCTACACCGACGACCGCCCCAAGCCGATGGTCGAGATCCCCGGCACCGGGACCCCGATCATCGGCCACCAGCTCGCCTGGCTCGCCGAGGAGGGCGTCACCGACGTCGTCGTCTCCTGCGGCCATCTCGCCGAAGTCCTGCAGCAGTGGCTGGAGTCGGCGGACCTGCCCGTCTCCGTGACCACCGTGGTCGAGCCGGAGCCCCTGGGCCGCGGCGGCGGCCTCAAGTACGCCGCCAAGCACCTGCCCCACCCCGACCGCCCCTGGTACGCGACGAACGGTGACATCTGGACCCGTTTCTCGCTGCGGGAGATGGCGGACTTCCACACCGAGCGCGATGCGGTGGCGACCCTCGCGCTGGCCCGCCCGCGGCTGCCGTGGGGCGCCGTCCAGACCGACGACTTCGGCCGCATCACGGACTTCATCGAGGCGCCGCCCACCACCCACGGCATCAACGCGGGCGTGTACGTGTTCTCCTCCGGGTTCGCCGAGCTGCTGCCGTCCCTCGGTGACCACGAGCGCTCCACGTTCCCGCGCCTGGCCCGCGAGCGCCGCCTGGCCGGCTACCCGATCCCGCAGGGCGCCTACTGGCGTGCCATCGACACGGCGAAGGACCTCACGGAGGCGGCCAAGGAGCTGGCGGCGCTGGGGCGTTGAGCGCGCCTTCTGAGACCCGGTCCTTGGTAGCGGCCTGTCTGCGGGCCGGTGGGGGCTGACCGCGCAGTTCCCCGCGCCCCTTTGGGGGCGGGGCTGCCCGGATGCGTTCACGGTGGCGCCCCGTCAGGGGCGCGGGGAACTGCGCGACCGGCCCCCACCGGCCCGCAGACACAAGCGAAACAATCAGCCGATACGCCGAGGGGCCCCGCACCTGAATGGTGCGGGGCCCCTCGGCGTATCGGCCGGCTCAGCGCAGCAGGCCGCCCACGAGGCCGGGCCGGTCGCCGGAGCCTCCGGAGCCGCCCGTACCGCCTCCGGTGCCCGTACCGCCGCCGCCACCGGTTCCCGTACCGCCGCCCGTGCCGGTGCCGCCCGTGGAGGACGGCCCCGCGGTCGTGGCGGGCGCCTGCTGCTGCGGCGGCGCCGACTGCTGGGGCGGTGCCTGGCCGGCGCCCTGCGTCTGGCTGGGTTGGCCGGCGGTCGCGCCGGCCGTCTCGCGGGCCGTCGCCCCGGGCGAGGTCGCGGCCTCCGACGGGCTCGCCGAGGTCGCGCCGCGGGTCGGCGAGCCGGAGGACGCCGACGGGCTCTGCCGGTCGCCGCGCGCACCGGGCTCCTCCGGGAGCGGCGAGCCGGGCAGTTCGTTGCGCGGGGCCTCGCCCGGACCGGGGACGACCACGCGGTCGGAGTCGCGGACGGCGCCGCCGAGCATCGACCCGATGAGCAGCGTGAGTCCGACGACGACGGCCGCGACGAGCGCGCCGCGGCGCAGCACGCGCCGGCGCAGCTCCCAGATCTCGGCACGCGGTCCGAGCGTGCGCCAGGCCTCGCCCGCGAGGCGGCCGTCGACGGAGTAGACGGGGGCGCCCGCGATGATCAGCGGCGACCAGGCGGCCAGGTAGATGATGTCGGGCGCGTCGTAGGCGGGGACGGACTTCCAGCTGACGGTGAGCAGCAGCGCGGCCGACAGCAGGGCGCCGACCACGGCCGCGACCCGCTGCCACAGGCCGAGGACGGTGAGGACGCCGACGATCACCTGGAAGAAGGCGATCAGGAGCCCGGCACCGACGGGATGCTGGAGGGCGAACTCGCGCAGCGGCTCGGCGAGTTCCCACGGGTGCAGCGAGTTGAGCCACTTGACCATGGAGCCGCGCTTGCCGCCGTCGAAGTAGACGGGGTCGCAGAGCTTGCCCATGCCGGCGTAGATGGAGATGAAGCCGAGGAAGACGCGCATCGGGAGCAGGACGACGCCGAGGTTCATCCGGCGGCCGGGGTAGTACCCGTGCCGGACGGGGGCGGCGCCGTGCCGCTTGGACGTGCCGCCGTCCTCGCCCTGGTAGGCGTCCCCGTGCTCGTCGCCGTACTCGCCGTACTCGTCGCGCTGGTCGTAGGGGCTGTCCTCGAAACCGCCGTCGCCGTACGGGCGCTCGTCGAACTCCTCGTAGGCGCTGCCCGCGCTGCGCAGTTGCTGCGGCAGGATGCGGGTCCCGGGGCCGGGGACGGCCGGGGTCTCGACGGTGGCGTCGACGTCGTACCCGGCGGAGCCGTCGCCGTCGAATCCGCCGCCGCCGACGCGCGGGATGACCTGGGTCGAACCGCCTTCGCCCGCCGGCTCCCCGTCGCCGTGCCGCAGGCTCGTGCTGCGCGCGGCCTGGAGCAGCCGGGTGGCGCCCGTGTCGTCGGGGGCGGACTTCCCGCTCCAGACGACGGGTGCGCGGCGGCGGGCGCCCGTGGCGGCTCCGGCGGCCGCCGCGGCTCCGGCGACGGGCACGCGCGTGGTGCCGCCGCCCGCGCCCAGGTACCGCCCGCCCTGCGGCGACCGGTCCCGGGGCGCGGCGCCCAGCTGCACGCGGAAGCTCGCGTGGTTGACGATGACCTGCGCCGGATCGCTCGGCACCTTCACCATGTTCAGCGCGGGAACGTCGTCGAACCCCGACGAGTGGTCCCCCGTGGGTGTGCGGGGTGTTCTGGTGTCCACACTCATCTAACCGAGTGACATGTACTTAGGACACTGCTTTGACCGCCCCGATCTGTCCGGACCCCGTCAAGATCAAACAGGGGCACGACCGGTCACGACGACCGGCCGCGACCGGTCACCACGACCGGTCGCGGACCGACCCGTTCAGGCCCGACGCCGGGACGCCTCGTACAGCACCACGCCCGCGGCCACACCCGCGTTCAGCGACTCCGTGCCGCCCGGCATGGGGATGCGGACCCGGAAGTCGCAGGTCTCCCCGACCAGCCGGGACAGCCCCTTGCCCTCGCTGCCGACCACGATGACGACGGGCCCGCCGAGGGCCTCCAGGTCACCGACCTCGGCCTCCCCGTCCGCGGCGAGGCCGACCACGACGAGCCCGGCCTTCTTGTAGGCCTCCAGGGCCCGCGTCAGGTTGGCCGCGCGGGCCACGGGCGTACGGGCCGCGGCGCCGGCCGACGTCTTCCAGGCACCGGCGCTCATGCCGGCGGCGCGCCGCTCGGGCACGACCACCCCGTGTCCGCCGAACGCGGAGACGGACCGTACGACGGCCCCGAGGTTGCGCGGGTCCGTCACGCCGTCGAGCGCGACGATCAGCGGGTCCGCGCCCTCGTCGTACGCGGCGGCCGCGAGGTCCTCCGGGTGCGCGTACTCGTACGGCGGCACCTGCAGGACGAGCCCCTGGTGGTTGAGGCCGTTGGTCATGCGGTCCAGCTCGGGGCGGGGGGCCTCCATGAGGTGGATGCCGCCGCGGTCCGCGACGAGCTGGAGCGCCTCGCGCACCCGCTCGTCGTTGTCGATGAACTGCTGCACGTAGAGCGTCGTCGCGGGGACGCCCTCGCGCAGCGCCTCGACGACGGAATTGCGCCCGACGACCATCTCGGACGTGCCCTTGCCGCCCCGGCCGCCGCGCGGCGCGGGCCGGCGCACGGCCTGCTTGGCCCTGGCGTTCGCGATGCGGTTCTTCTTGTGCCCCTTGCGCGCCTCGGCGGGCGGGGTGGGGCCCTTGCCCTCCAGGCCCTTGCGCCGCTGGCCGCCACTGCCGACCTGCGCGCCCTTCTTGCCGGACATGCGGCGGTTGTTAGCGGCCATGACCTACCTGTCTGTGGGGACGCGTGCGGATGACGCGTACGGGTGTACGTCCATGCAGTGTGCCGCCCGGAGACCCGGACGGCACAATCGATCAAGGAACGATCGGGGAGGGATCAGCGCGGGCCGAGGGTCCAGCGCGGTCCCTGGGGTCCGTCCTCGATGACGAGCCCGGACTGGTTGAGCTGGTCGCGGATGGCGTCCGCGGTGGCCCAGTCCTTGCGGGCACGGGCCGACTCGCGCTGCTGCAGCACCAGCCGTACGAGGGTGTCGACGACTCCGTGGAGGTCCTCGCCGCGGTCGCCCTCGCCGGCCCAGTGCGGGTCGAGCGGGTCGAGGCCGAGGACCGCGAGCATGGCCCTGACCTCGGCGAGCCGGGCGACGGCCGCCTCCTTGTCGTCGGCGGCCAGCGCGGAGTTGCCCTGGCGGACCGTGGTGTGCACGACGGCGAGGGCCTGCGGGACGCCCAGGTCGTCGTCCATCGCCTCGGCGAACGCCGGCGGCACCTCGGCGGCGGGGGCGACGGCTCCCCCGGCCTTCTCCACCACGCGCTGCACGAAGCCCTCGATCCGCGCGAACGCCGACTCGGCCTCGCGCAGCGCCTCTTCGCTGTACTCGATGGTGGAGCGGTAGTGCGGGGTGCCCAGGTAGTAGCGGAGCACGATGGGCCGCCAGGTCTTGACCATCTCGCTGACGAGCACGCTGTTGCCGAGCGACTTCGACATCTTCTCGCCGCTCATGGTCACCCACGAGTTGTGCACCCAGTAGTGCGCGAACTCGTCGCCGAAGCCGACGGCCTGGGCGATCTCGTTCTCGTGGTGCGGGAAGATCAGGTCGATGCCGCCGCCGTGGATGTCGAAGGCGGAGCCCAGGTACTTGTGCGCCATGGCGCTGCACTCCAGGTGCCAGCCGGGCCGGCCGCGCCCCCAGGGCGTCTCCCAGGACGGCTCGCCGGGCTTGACGGCCTTCCACATGGCGAAGTCCCGCGGGTCCCGCTTGCCGGTCTCGCCGTCCTCGGCGGGCTGGCGCAGCTCGTCCAGGTCCTGGTTGGAGAGGGAGAGGTAGCCGGGCAGGGACCGTACGTCGAAGTAGACGTTGCCGTCGGCCTCGTAGGCGTGGCCGCGCTCGATGAGCGCGCGCATCATCTCGACCATCTCGGTGACGTGGCCGGTGGCGCGCGGTTCGTACGTGGGCGGCAGGCAGCCGAGCGCCGTGTAGCCGTCGTTGAACGCGCGCTCGTTCTCGTAGCCGATCGCCCACCACGGGCGGTTCTGCTCCGCGGACTTCTTGATGATCTTGTCGTCGATGTCCGTCACGTTGCGGATGAACGTGACGTCGTAGCCGCGGTACTCGAACCAGCGGCGCATGATGTCGAAGTTGAGGCCGGACCGGATGTGCCCGATGTGCGGGGCCGCCTGCACCGTGGCGCCACACAGGTAGATCGAGACACAACCCGGCGTGATCGGGGTGAAGTCGCGAATCTGCCGGGCGCTGGTGTCGTACAGGCGAATAGTCACCACACCAGGGTAGTGGGCGGGGACGGGTGCCCCGCGACCCTTGTCCCCCATGGGACACGTATTCGTGACATCGGCTCCCTCGTCCTGCCCCGGGGGCTGCGCCCCCGGACCCCCCTGTCGCGCTGCGCGCTCCCGCGCAGTTCCCCGCGCCCCTATAAGCGGCGCGGGGAACTGCGCGACGGGGGTTCGGGGCGAATCAGCCCACCCGCGCCACCAGCGCCGTGGCGATCGCCATCAGTCCCTCGTCCCGGCCCGGGAAACCGAGGCCGTCCGTGGTCGCGCCGGACACCGACACCGGCGCCCCCACCGCCGCGGAGAGCACCGCCTGCGCCTCGTCCCGGCGCTTGCCGATCTTCGGTCGCGGCCCCACGACCTGCACGGCCACGTTGCCGATCGTGAACCCCGCCGCCCGCACGATGCGCGCCGCCTCCGTCAGCAGCGTCACCCCGGACGCCCCGGACCACTCGGCGCGCCCCGTACCGAAGTGCTGTCCCAGGTCACCGAGGCCGGCGGCCGAGAACAGCGCGTTGCACGCCGCGTGCGCGACGACGTCCGCGTCGGAGTGCCCCGCGAGCCCCGGCCCCTGGCCCTCCCACTTCAGCCCGGCGCACCACAGCTCACGGCCCTCCTCGAAGGCGTGGATGTCGGTGCCGATGCCGACCTGCGGCAACAGGGGTGCCGCGGACGTCTCAGAACCCATCGGTCAGCCTCCGCCGCGCCAGGACCGCCTCCGCCAGGATCAGGTCCAGCGGGCGGGTGACCTTGAACGCCTCCTCGTGCCCGGGCACGACGACGACCCGCAGCCCGAGCTGCTCGACCATGCTCGCGTCGTCGGTGACGTTCTCCGTGACCGTCGCGTGGGCCCGTACGAGCGTGTCGCGTTCGAAGCCCTGGGGGGTCTGCACGGCACGCAGCCGCGACCGCTCCGGCGTGGCGACCACCGGCTCGGGCTCCCCGGCGGCCGCCGCGGGCTCGACCTGCTTGACGGTGTCGGTGAGCGGCAGCGCCGGCACGACGGCCGCGGCCCCGCCGCGCACCGCCTCGATGACCCCGTCGACGGTGTCGACCGGGACGAGCGGGCGGGCCGCGTCGTGCACGAGCACGATGTCGATGCCGGCGGGCAGCGCGTCGAGCCCGAGCCGTACGGACTCCTGCCGGCTGTCGCCGCCGGGCACGACGAGGAACTCGGTCCGCTCGGGCAGCGCGTGCGCGTCGAGCAGCGTCCTGACCTCGGCGGCCCCGTCGGGCGGGGCCACGACGACCACCAGGGAGACGGCACGCGAGGCGGCCATGGCGCGCACCGCGTGGATGAGCATGGGCGTCCCGTTCAGCGCGCGGAGCGCTTTGGGGGCGCCCGGGCCGAGGCGTACGCCTCGGCCGGCGGCCGGAATCACAGCCGCCGTACGGGCCCCGGCGGGCGCGGGGCGCGAATCGTCAGACATCGGTTCCTGTCAGGTTTGTATGCTCGGCCGACGTGGGTATGGCCTGGGCGTACCCCGGCCGAAGGGCTGGGAGAGTGCCGGGCGCGACGCCTCGACCGGACCCTTCCGTGAAGATGGTCGAGCCAGTTGTCCGGGCCCGGCACTCCCCGTACCGGAGTGCGGACATGCCGCAGCGCCCGGCGACAGTGGAGATGTCATCGGGCACCGCGGCATTTCATGGCGCCGGACCGCTCATTTCGTCTCCGGTCACGCGAGGTGATGCAGAGGGCGCGATCAGAGCGTGCTAGGCGTCAGGACGCGAGGACCTCGTCGAGCAGGGCCTCGGCCTTGTCCTCGTTCGTGTTCTCCGCGAGGGCGAGCTCGCTCACCAGGATCTGGCGGGCCTTGGCAAGCATGCGCTTCTCGCCGGCGGAGAGTCCACGCTCGCGCTCACGACGCCACAGGTCACGGACTACCTCCGCCACCTTGATGACGTCGCCGGAGGCGAGCTTCTCAAGATTTGCCTTGTAACGACGGGACCAGTTCGTGGGCTCCTCGGCGTACGGCGCGCGCAGTACCTCGAAGACCCGGTCCAGCCCGTCCTGACCGACCACATCACGCACGCCGACGAACTCCGCATTGTCCGCTGGCACACGCACTGTCAGGTCGCCCTGGGCGACCTTCAGCACCAAGTAGGTCTTGTCCACGCCTTTGATCTGGCGAGTTTCGATAGCCTCGATCAGCGCGGCCCCGTGATGGGGATAGACCACGGTGTCGCCAACCTTGAACGTCATGTGACAGGTACCCCTTCCGTGGCTATCCAGGGTAACACGGAAACCGCGTGTTCTGAATGGCGTTTTCGCAGGTCAGGGCATATCTCGGGGCTTGACAATCGCAACAGGAACGTGCTGCGGAGGGGTCGCGGACGACGGTATTCGCAGGTCGGAGCGGCTTCCCCGGGGGAGGGAAACGCGCACGTTACAACACTCCACAAGCCCGCTCACGTGCCTGAACGTCCAGATTTGTCGGGTTCCGGGAGCCTGTCTTCCGCTACTCCGTTCGGTGACCACCAACACGTACGGGCCGAATCCGGAATTGATCACGCGATCCGGAGATGGACGGGAGATCAGCGGAAGATCAATTCTCCGGGCCGCCGCGTATTCCTTACGGAAAAGCCACCCGGTGGCCCGGATGGCTTACCGGAGGTTCTTATGTGAAAGACGGACGAGCGCGTGACGGACGGGTCCATGGAGCATGCACGGACACCGGTGCACGGCTGCGGTCGGCGAGCCGTAGGGGCGGGTCGGGTGCGGCCGCTCGGCAACGGCTCGGTAACCTGAGGCCGCTGACCCACCCGCAGAGCGGCCCCGTCCACGGGAGCCGCTCCGTTTCCGCCCACGTTCTAGGAGTTGCCGCCGCCGTGAGCAGCAGCCTTCGACGCGGCGCCCTCGCCGCCGCCGCCATCGCGTTCTCGATCGCCTCGCTCGCCGCATGCGGCGCCGGCAACAGCGCGCAGAGCCTGGAGATCAGGCCGGACAACGCCGCCGTCACCGTCGGCCCGATCAAGGTCCAGAACGCCGTCGTCATCACGCAGCCCGAGGCCGAATCGACCGGCCCGGCCGCGGTCGCCGCGACCCTGTTCAACCTGAGCGACACCGACGAGACCCTGGAGTCCGTCAAGGTCGAGGGCGTCAGCGAGCCCGTCGAGCTGAAGCCCGCGAAGGGGTCCGGCAAGCTGACGGTCCCGGCCAACGGTTCGCTGATCCTCGGCGGCAAGGGCAACGCCTCCGCCGTGCTGAAGGACAGCAACGGGGCCTTCAAGGACGGCGACGTCCACCCGGTCACCTTCGTCCTCAGCAAGACCGGTGACGTGAAGCTGGACGCGTTCGTCTTCCCGGCCGAGCACTACTTCTCCGACTGGGGTCCGAGCGAGGTCCCGTCGGCGAGCACCGAGCCCTCCGCGTCGGCGTCGAAGTCCGGTGAGGCCTCCGGATCGCCGTCCGCCACCCCCTCCGGCTCCGCCTCGGACAACACCGGTGAGGTGGGCGACGGCGGCGGGGAGTCCGACGAGTCGGGCACCGGTGCCACGGACGCCGCCTCCGCCTCCGCCAGCGCCTCGTAGCCGGCGCGTACGCACGACGAAGGGCGGGACCCCTCCCGGGGGTCCCGCCCTTCGTCGTGCGCGGCCCGGGTACGCGGTCCGCGTGTGCGGTCTACGGCTCGAACTTGTAGCCGAGGCCGCGGACCGTGACCAGGTAGCGGGGCGCCCCCGGGTCCGGCTCGATCTTCGCCCGCAGGCGCTTCACGTGGACGTCCAGCGTCTTGGTGTCACCGACGTAGTCGGCGCCCCACACCCGGTCGATGAGCTGCATGCGCGTCAGGACGCGGCCCGCGTTGCGCAGCAGCATCTCCAGGAGGTCGAACTCCTTGAGCGGGAGGTCGACCTTGGAGCCGGAGACGGTGACCACGTGGCGGTCGACGTCCATCCGGACCGGACCCGCCTCCAGGGCGGCCGGCGTGACCTCCTCGGGCTCGCCCCGGCGGCGCAGGACGGCCCGGATGCGCGCCACCAGCTCACGCGAGGAGAAGGGCTTGGTGACGTAGTCGTCGGCTCCTATTTCGAGCCCCACGACCTTGTCGATCTCGCTGTCCTTGGCGGTGACCATGATCACCGGAACGTTCGAGCGGCTGCGCAGCTGACGGCACACCTCGGTGCCCGGCAGACCGGGCAGCATCAGGTCGAGGAGGACGAGATCGGCGCCGTTGCGCTCGAACTCGTCGAGTCCGTCGGGCCCGGTGGCCGCGATGGCGACCTCGAAGCCCTCTTTGCGGAGCATGTAGGACAGAGCGTCGCTGAAGGACTCCTCGTCCTCGACGACGAGCACTCGGGTCACGGATGGACCTCCGGGGCAGAAAAGGGTTCGTACGGGGATGAGACGGTGGTCGTCCCGTCGGTCTGTCCGGTCTCGTCGTCATCGTCGAGTCCGGGTGCTCGGCCGCCGGCCGAACGGTCGCGGGCCGCCCGCGCCTCCGGCAGCCGCAGGGTGAAGGTGGAGCCCTGACCCTCGGAACTCCACACCGTGACCTCCCCGCTGTGCGAGGCGGCCACGTGCTTGACGATCGCGAGCCCCAGCCCCGTACCGCCTGTGGCACGGGAACGAGCCGGGTCGACGCGGTAGAAGCGCTCGAAGACGCGCTCCTTGTCCTTCTCGGAGATCCCTATGCCCTGGTCGGTCACGGCGATCTCGATGAGGTCTCCGCCGGGCGCGGTCACCCGTCGCGCGGCTATGCCCACCCGGGTGCGGGCGGGCGAGTAGTTGACGGCGTTCTCCACGAGGTTGCCGAGCGCGGCGGCCAGCTGCCCCCGGTTGCCCCACAGCCGCAGGTCCGCGGTGCCGCCGGCGGCCATGGTGATCTGCTTGGTGCCGGCCTGGTGGCGGCAGCGGTCGATCGCCTCGGCGACCAGTTCGTCGACGCGTACCGGCTCGGCGTCCTCCAGCGGGTCGTCGTTCTGGACCCGGGAGAGGTCGATGAGCTCCTGCACGAGGTTGGTGAGGCGGGTCGCCTCGATCTGCATGCGCCCCGCGAAGCGCTCGACGGCCTCGGGGTCGTCCGAGGCGCCCATGACGGCCTCGGAGAGCAGGGAGAGCGCGCCGACCGGGGTCTTGAGCTCATGGCTGACGTTGGCGACGAAGTCGCGCCGCACGGCCTCGATCCTGCGGGCCTCGGTGAGGTCCTCGACCAGGAGCAGGACGAGCCGGGAGCCGAGCGGCGCCACCCGGGCGGACACGGCGAGGGCCTCGCCCCGGCCGGTCCCGCGCCGGGGCAGGTCCAGTTCCGCCTGCCGTATCTCACCGTCCCTGCGGGTGTCGCGGGCCATCAGGATCATCGGCTCGACGGCCAGCTTCCCGCCGCGCACCAGTCCGAGGGCGTACGCGGCGGAGCTGGCCTTGACCACGGCGTCGGACTCGTCGAGGACGACCGCGGAGGAGCGGAGCACGGACAGGACCGTGTCGACGCCCGGCGGAAGGACCGGGTCCGTGTGCAGTGAGGTGCGGGTGGGGCGTTTCTGATCCCGCTCGCTCCAGCGGAACGCCAGCACGGCGATGGCGCCGGTGAGCACACCGGCGATCGCTGCGGCTGCGGCGACCGCCGCGTTCACGTCCATGGCTCCAGGTTAGGCACGCCGAACCCCCCGGTCACAGCCGTCCGAGGGTGGACTCGAACACTCGTCGCCCAGAGTTCACCCTGGGGACCGTGCCGGTTCACTTGGTACGACCGGGCCGGACCCCTCCTCCACCGGCGGGGCGGGGCCACGTCGCCCAGAATTCACCTGGGCGTTTGTGTCGGTTCATGCGAGGTGGCGGAAACCGTCGCGTTCGGGCCGGAGCGTGGGAGCGTGGGGTGCACGAGCCCCTGTGAGCCCCCGAAGAAGACGTAGGAAAGGGACATCCTGATGCGGGACGCGTACCACGAGGAACTTGACTCGATCGGCGAGGGCCTGGTCGAGATGGCCCGCCTCGTCGGGTCGGCGATCGGCCGCGCCACGACCTCAATCCTCGACTCCGACCTCAAGCTGGCCGAGAGCGTGATCGCGGCCGACCAGAAGGTCGACGATCTCCAGCACGACCTGGAGGCGAAGGCGATAGCCCTGCTGGCCCGGCAGCAGCCGGTCGCCACGGACCTGCGGATCGTCGTCACCTCGCTGCGCATGTCCGCCGACCTGGAGCGCTCCGGCGACCTCGCCCAGCACGTGGCGAAGCTGGCGCGGCTGCGCTTCCCCGAGCGGGCGATCCCGCAGGACCTGCACGCCACGATCCTGGAGATGGGGCAGCTCGCGCAGCGTCTGATGGCCAAGGCGGCCGAGGTCATCGTCACCAAGGACGTCGACCTCGCGCTCCAGCTGGAGCAGGACGACGACGCGATGGACCTCCTGCACCGCACGCTCTTCCAGCACCTCCTGGACGACCGCTGGAAGCACGGCATCGAGACGGCGGTGGACGTGACGCTGCTGGGCCGCTACTACGAGCGCTTCGCCGACCACGCGGTCTCGGTCGCGAAGCGGGTCGTGTACCTGGTGACGGGTGAGCACGCCGACGAGCTGCAGACGCCGCTGCCGGTCGACGGCTCGTAGGTCCCGGGCGGGCCGGCCGCGAGGGGGCGCATCGGGCGTTCGCGGGGGCGTGGAAGCCTCAGTGCGCCGTTGATGCGCCTGCCCCCGGGGGAATGCAATGGGGGCAGGCACAGGCCTTCGAGGAGGGACCCATGGCAGATTCCCCCACCACGCCCGACCCGACCCAGGAACGCGAGACGCAGCAGCCCGTCGAGATCAAGAGCCTGCCGCTCTTCGGCGCCTGCGGCTGCGGCTCGGGTTGCGGTTGCGGGTGCCAGTCCGGCAATCCCTGTCAGTGCGGCTGACGCACGGTGTGACGCACGACCGCGAAAGGGCCCCGCTTCAGGTGCGGGGCCCCTTCGCCTTTGGCCGACCCGTGTCGGTCCGTGCCGGTAGGTGCCGGCAGGTGGCTAGCGGTGGGTGGTCCGCACCGCGTCCAGGTCGGGCCGCGGGGCCGGGGCCCCGGTCCTGACCGCGCCCGTACCGGGGTCACCCGCGGCCGAGCGCGCCGACTGCCGGGCCGCCGCGGCGACGCCGTTGTAGTACGGCCGGTACTCGACCAGTGAGCTGCCCGCGCTGATGGCGGAGCCCGCCGCGGTCAGTTCGGCCGCGGAGACCGATCCGGTCCCGCCGAAGGCGATGACGGAGTTGACGCCGGCCGCCTGCTGACGCAGGTAGGTGGCGGTCGTCTCCGACAGGGTCGTCTCGTCGGTCCACAGCAGCGGGCCGTAGGAGAGCATGCCGGTGCTCGCGGAGACGCCGCCGCGCCAGCTGTCCGTCCAGGCCAGCCCCACCTGGAACGGGGAGCTCCACCAGAACCGGGCGAGCTCGGCGGAGGTGCCGTCGTGGCCGCTGCCGCTGATCGGGTAGTACGACCAGGTGTCGGGCCAGTTGGAGAACGGCGTGTGCGTGAGCGCGTACGCCGCCGAGGCGCCGACCGGGATGACCAGGGTCCGGTCGGGGTCGACCGAGTTCAGGTACGTCTTGACCGACGACGACAGCGCGTTGCCCTCGTTGAGGACGACCGTGCCCTTGCCTCCGACGCCGAGGGCGCCGGCCGCCGCGGACGCCGCGAGCGCCGAGTGGTAGTCGGTGCCGGTGGCGACGAACACGTACGCCGGATCGCTCGTGACGGCCTTGGCGACCGCCACGGACGTGGAGTAGCGCGAGGTGCCCGCCAGGCGCTTCGGGGTGAAGCCGAGCGAGCTGACCTTGGTCGCGACCGCGCTGGACAGGATGTCCGTGCCGCCCACCAGGTAGACCGTGGCGCCGGGCCTCAGCGTGCGCTTCAGCTCGTTCTGCACGGCGGTCGACACCGAGGTCTTCGGCGTCATCAGCAGGGGGCCCTGCTTCTGGCCGGCGAGGCTCTGCCCGGTCAGGGCGTAGGACGGGCTGTCCTTGCTGACGAGGACGGCGGTCTTGGCGTCGATCAGGCCGGGCTCGTTCTGGCCGGTGGTGTTCCAGGTCCAGCGGGACGCGGCCACGTTCGTGCCGTACGCGTCGGCGCCCCAGACCCGGCCGACGCCTTGGCTGCGCAGCGGCTGCCAGGCCAGGTCGAGGACCGAGGAGGTGCCGACCGGCAGCGGCATCGGAGTGGCGTCACCGGTGGCGACGTCCACGATGCGCGGGATGGCCACGTCCTCGTCGGTGCCGTTGGTGACCGCGATCCGGGTGCCGCTGGGCGACCAGGCCGGGGCGTACGCGGCGTCGGTGAAGGTCAGCTGGCGCTCGCCGGTGCCGTCGACGTTGATGACGAAGAGCCGGCTGAGGCCGTCCGCCTCGCGCACGAAGGCGACCTGGGTGCCGTCGGGCGAGATCGCCGGGTGGGCGCCCTCGTCGGTCAGCTTGGTGAAGGCGCCGGTGGTGTCCTCCCAGAGCCAGATCGCCGACCCGGTCGGCGATCCGCAGGTGTCACCGGTACGGACGAAGGCCACCAGGCCGTTGACGGAGGCGCTGGGCTGGCGGTCGCAGCCGTCCTCCGCGGTGGAGAACAGCGGCTGCCCGTAGCGGGAGCCGTCCGAGGACGCGTACCGCAGCCGGCCGCTGCCGGAGTACACGACGGTGTTGCCGGAGCGCAGGAACGTCGGGTCGCCGACGTTGGTCACGGAGCCCTGTTCCTGGATCTTCACCAGGGTGGAGCCGGTGTAGCGGCGGGTCTCGACCCGGTTGTCCTTCACGTACGCGACCCGGCTGCCGTCGGGCGACCAGGACGGCTGGCGCGCGTCGGCGAGGAAGTCGCTGTAGGTGCTGCTGCCGGGTTCCTGCGTCTGGATGACGTTGCGTGCGCCGTTGACGAACGTCAGCTTGCCGTCCGCGGCCTGCCACGTGACGGGTTCCGCGGCCACCGCGCCGGGCGTGGCGGTGACCATGCCCGCGCCCACGGCGACGACGGTGCCCAGCGCCGCGAGCACGCGGCGTCTGTGAATCTTCATGTGCCCCCACAAGAGAGTTGAAAGGGCTGTCGTTCGTCTCCCCGACGCGGAACGGCAACCTCACGTTCCTTTACGACAGCTGGGTCACTGTAGCGGCACACATGATCAGGAAGGAACAGATTTACGGGCGGAGTTCGCGAGCCGCTCGGCGAAGGCCGCGACGAGGTCGCGCAGTTCGTCCGGGCGCTCGACGGCGAAGGGCCGGTCCAGCGAGGCGAGGACGGCGGGCAGCCAGTCGAGCCGCTCCACCCGCAGTTCGACGCGGCAGCGGGGCCCGGTGTCGGGCGGCCCGTCGTCCGGGGACGGCAGTTCGGTGACGACCGCGAGGCCGGCGGGCAGCCGCTGGTGGAGGTGGTCGGCCGTCCCCTGCACGTGCAGGACCACCTCGTGCCGGTAGGGGACCGTGGCGAGTCCGGTCAGGACGCGCTGCGCCGGATCGACGTCGGCGGGCGGCTCGAACGAGCCGGGCAGGACCCGTACGCCGGTGACGCGGTCCAGCCGGAAGGTGCGGTCCTCACCTGCGGAGACGTCGGCGGCCGTCAGGTACCACCGGTCCGCGTGGGCGACGATTCCGTACGGGTGGACGACGCGCTCGCTGCGGCCGCCGTCGGCCGCGGTGTAGCGGATCGAGAGCGGCCGGTGGTACCGCACCGCGTCGGCGACCGGCAGGAGGACTCCCGGTCCCGGGGTGGTCGATCCGGTCTCGGTCGCCCCGGTCGCCCCGGCAGCGCCGGCCGTGGTCGTGCCGCCGGGCGGCTCCGTGAAGGCGAGGGAGCCGAGGACGGCGTCGAGTCCGCTCCGCAGCCGCTCGGGCAGGACGCGCCGGATCTTGGCCGTCGCCGTCTCGCTCGCCGTGCCGGTGGCCGCCGTGAGCCCCGATCGCCGGCCCGCGACCAGGCCGAGGAGCACGGCGAGCGCCTCGTCGTCGTTCAGCATGAGCGGGGGCATGCGGTAGCCGGGGCCGAGCCGGTAGCCGCCGTAGCGGCCGCGCACCGACTCGACGGGCACGTCGAGGTCGACGAGCTGCTGTGCGTAACGCCGCACGGTGCGTTCGTCGACGTCCAGCCGGTCGGCGAGTTCGGTGACGGTCCGCAGACCGCCCGACTGCAGCAGTTCGAGGAGGGTGAGGACGCGGCCGAGGGGGCGGGGCATGGGGAGAAGTCTTCCGCACTTACCGGACGGATTCTGCCCGGTATAGGTCGTAGCGTGCGCTCACGACAGCCACGAGCACCGCTCATCCCACGGAGAAACACGCATGAACTTCGCCTCCACCCGCGTCATCACGAGCGACGTCGCCCGCCTGGTCGACTTCTACGAGCGCGCCACGGGGACGTCCGCCACCTGGGCCACCGAGGACTTCGCCGAACTGCGCACCCCCTCGGCGACCCTGGCGATCGGCAGCACCCGCACCCCCCGGCTCCGCCCGCCCGGCCGAGAACCGCAGCGTCATCCTCGAATTCCGGGTCGACGACGTGGACGCCGCGTACGACAGCCTGCGCACCTTCGTGGAGGACTTCGTCAACGAGCCCACGACGATGCCCTGGGGAAACCGGTCGCTCCTCTTCCGCGACCCGGACGGCAACCTCGTCAACTTCTTCACGCCGGCCGCCCCGTCCGAGGCGGCCGCCCGGCCCGAGGCGGCCGCCCCCTCAGTCGAGCAGTGACTCCCCGAACCGCGATCCGCCCGCGAGGCCGAAGTCGGCGGAGCTGAGGGACTTCGAACCGGAACCGGTGAGGCCGGACGACGTGCCCGGCAGCGTCCACAGGCCTCCGCTGCGATCGTTCTCGAAGGAGGCGGTCACCGCCAGGTCGGCCCTGCCGTTGTCGTCGTAGTCGGCGAGCCGGACCTGGGCGCCGAAGAGGTCGCCGGCCTCGGCGGCGCCCGGGACGCCGGCGGTGTCCTGGGAGACGCGTACGACTCCGGACTGCGAGACGCCGGAGGCGGAGCCTCGGAACACCGTCACGTCGCCGGCGTTGTCCAAGTCGCCGAGCTGTTCGCCGTTGGCGCCGACCACCAGTTCGGCCCGGCCGTCACCGGTGATGTCGCCGACCGCCACCGAGGCTCCCCAGTTGTCGCCGTCCTCGTTCACGCCGGGGACACCGGTGTTGTCCTGGTGCAGGGTCACCGGGTCGCCGAAGCCCGTACGGCTGCCGTACCGGACGGTCACGTAGCCGGCGCCGTCGCTGGGGTCGTCGACGTAGTAATTGTCGGGCCAGGTGAGGGAGGTGGCCAGGTCGTCGAAGCCGTCGCCGTCGATGTCGCCGAGGGCGACCGCGGTGCCGCCGTCGTCCACCCGCTGGATCCGGTTCGGGCGGCCCTCCTGGCCCGTGTAGAGGTCGGTGCCCGGACGTCCGGTGCCGGGATCGCCGGTCACGGCCAGGTCGTCCTTGCCGTCGCCGTCGACGTCGCCCACGGCCGCCTCCCAGTTGAGGAGCTGGGCGCCGGGGACCGTCAGGGTGTAGGCGGGGGCGGTCAGGGCCGTACGGGAGGTGCCGCCGCGGTGGACGACGACCGCGCCCGGTTCGATCACGGCGAGGTCCGCGGCGCTGTCGCCGGTGAAATCGCCCACCGCCACGTCCAGGCCGTGGCTCTGCCACTGGTGCGGGTTGTCCACGGTGGTCGTGGTGCTGCTGGTGAACGGCTCGGCGCCGCCCCAGAGGATGGTCACACTGCCCTGGCCCTCGTACGCGCCCACGTCCTCGCCGTCGGCGCCCACGACCAGGTCCGCGTACCCGTCCGAGTCAAGGTCGCCACCGGCGATCGACACCCCGAAGGTGTCGCCCTCCTCCGGCGTGCCCGGCACCCCCGCGGAGCTCTGGGTGAGCTCGATCTTCCGCGTGGTCAGTCCGGTGGCCGACCCGAGGGAGACGACCACGGCCCCCGCGGCCGGGGCGCCGTTGACGGACTTGTACGGCGCACCGATCGCGAGGTCCCGGTGCCCGTCGCCGTTGAAGTCGTCGGCGTACTCGGCGGGGGCGGTGGGGGCGGCGGACGCGGGCGCCGCGGCCATGACGGTGAACAGACCACCGGTCAGCGCGGCCGCGGTCGCGGCGGCGACGACGGTACGGATGGGCAGGCGCATGAAGGTTTCCTCCTGGGGCAGTGCCGTGCGATGCCGTAGACGCCCCGGGTGGAGGAAGAGTTGCACGAGTCAGCTTGCTCCGGGTGCTCGACCGATGCTGTTCGCGCCTGTTGATGTCAGTTGTTGTCGGTGCCAGGAGCGTGCTGCACGCTCTTGCGCAGGGACATGGACTCCACGTCGTAGCCGTTGCGCCGATACAGGGCGATGGCGGCCTCGTTGTCCCCGGAGACGTTCAGGCCGAGAGACGTCCAGCCCTCGCGGGCGACGAGTTCTTCGGCGGCGGAGAGGATGGCTGAGCCGTATCCGCGGCGGCGGAACGCGGGGAGGACGTTGATGTCGTACAGCCAGGCCGAGTCGGCCGTGGCCGCGGCTTGGCGCGGATCCGGGCCGATCCACGCGTTCCCCACGACCTCGGCTGATCCGTTCTCCGCGACCACGAGATGGTGACCAGTCGTGTCGAGCCCGTCGGGGAGGAACCGCACCGTGTCCTGACGAGCCCGCTCCCACGCCAGCTCCTCGGGCATGAACTTTCCGAGTTCCCGGGCCGTCTCGGCTTCGCGATGCCCAGTCGCCGCGTCGTACTCGGACGGCGTCATCTTCCGTAAGGTCACCCGCTGCACATCCATGCCCCAAGTCTCGACGGGGCACCGGTGACTGCGGTAGCGGGTTCCCGATCCCGGAGGACACCGGGGCACCACTCGCCGCGGCCTCAGCCGGCGGATGCGGCCCGCCACTGCGCGGTGATGCACCCCTCTTCCATGTGCCACCACTCTTTGGCGACACCGTGGTTGAGCAGCTTCTGCACCTTGGCGAGATCGGCGGTGGGCGGGACGTCCAGGGCGACCATCCGGAACCGTTCTATGCCCTCGCCGCTGACTCCGAGTGCGTGGAACGCGTCGAGCACGCTCTGCCGCGCGGCTCCTGAACCGCCGTCGCGGAGCACTATGAGGCGGATGGTGCAGTTCTCCGACCGCTTCCGGGACCTGTCGCAGACGCGCTCCGTGCCCACCTGAAGCGGTTCCCGCCCATCGAGATCACGTTGCCGTGGAAGGTCGCGGACGGGCCGCCGGTGACGAAGCGGCTGATCTTCACCGGGTCTCGGGTGGTCACATCTGGCGTACGTCGCTCAACGAGGAGGCGTGGAAGCGGGCGCTGCGCCACTTCTACGCCTCGGTGCTCCTGGACGCTGGTGAGAACGTCAAGGCTTTGGCCGAGTACCTAGGCCACTTGGACCCGGGCTTGACTCTTCGCGTATACGCGCATCTCATGCCTTCGAGTCAGGAACGCACTCGCAAGGCCGTGGCATCTGTCTTCGATCGTCAGTGATGATGAGCGCACTGTGACGATCGAAGATCACCCTTCTCGGTAGTCGGTGGAACTAGACAGACCATGACGTTCACTGAAGAGACTAGAGATCTAGACTCACGTACAGACTCACAAAGTTGATTGGATTAGCAGTGCGTGAGAGATTGAGATAGAGGCTCTAGATACCTTGTAACAGTTCTAGAAGACTCCAGAACGACCGAGGACCTGGATCCGGCGGCAACCAGACCCAGGCCCTCTTGCAGTCAACGAGCCCGGTCGCCTACCAGCAGACCGGGCTCGCTGTATGTACAGCTCCCGGTCGCGACCGTCCTCGCGCGTGACTCGCTCATCGAGCGAACTGCATCACGCCGGTAGTGATGGCCACCAGTAGACCCACCCCCGCAAGCCAGACCTGCCACTTCTCGGCACTGGTCCACCTGCGAGGCTTGTCCTTCTCAAGGCTCACCCCTACACCTCCCTTCTCCTTCTACCGGCCCGCGTATCGAGTCGGCGCCTTGGAACTCACGTGCCTGCGCACAGAGTTCAGGGAAGGTTCAGGAAAGGTGCGTCAAGCATACCGGTCACACTGACAACTCCCGGGACGCACGAGGAGGCTTGACAAGAGCCGAGAAACACTCTGACGGCCCAGTGACGGCCCCAGCACAGCAATAGGCCCCCTATCAGCGGGAAACCCGCAGGTAGGGGGCCTATCCTTGGCTATTTACTTCTTCTTGCCCTGGTTTTTTACCGCTTCGATTGCTGCCGCTGCTGCCGCCGGGTCCAGGTAGGTGCCGCCCGGGGTCAGCGGCTTGAAGGACGCGTCTAGTTCGTATGCGAGCGGGATGCCCGTCGGGATGTTCAGGCTTGCGATGTCCTCGTCCGAGATGCCGTCCAGGTGCTTGACGAGGGCCCGCAGGGAGTTGCCGTGGGCCGCGACCAGAACCGTGCGGCCCGTCAGGAGGTCGGGGACGATGCCGTCGTACCAGTACGGGAGCATGCGGTGGACGACGTCCTTCAGGCACTCCGTGCGGGGGCGCAGCTCCGGCGGGATCGTCGCGTAGCGCGGGTCGTCCGACTGCGAGAACTCCGAGCCGTCCTCAAGGGGCGGCGGAGGCGTGTCGTACGAGCGGCGCCACAGCATGAACTGCTCCTCGCCGAACTCCGCGAGGGTCTGCGCCTTGTCCTTGCCCTGCAGCGCGCCGTAGTGGCGCTCGTTCAGGCGCCAGCTGCGGTGGACCGGGATCCAGTGGCGGTCGGCCGCCTCCAGGGCGAGCTGCGCCGTGCGGATGGCGCGCTTCTGGAGCGAGGTGTGGACGACGTCGGGCAGCAGGCCGGCGTCCTTGAGCAGCTCACCGCCGCGGACCGCCTCCTTCTCGCCCTTCTCGTTGAGGTTGACGTCCACCCAGCCGGTGAACAGGTTCTTCGCGTTCCATTCGCTCTCGCCGTGGCGGAGGAGGATCAGCTTGTACGGTGCGTCGGCCATGGCTCCGAGCGTAATCCACCACCTGCGGCGTCCGCTCGCCCGCCCGGAGGACGGACACCCCCGGCGACGCCCCGGCGACGCCCGCGGCGACACCCCCGGCCGCTCCGTTCGACAGTTGACGACTTCTGTTAATCCGGTGGCTCCCGTCCCGGCCGAAATCGTAAGTTGTGCTCGCTGTAAGCACCGCTTACCTGAGCTTCTGCGAACGACGGAAAACCGGGGGTCCTCCATGCCGTTCACGTCCCTGAGCGTGAGACGCGCCGCCCGCGAGACCGTCTCCGGGCTCCCCCGTGAGTTCTGGTGGCTGTGGACGAGCACGCTCGTCAACCGGCTCGGCGCCTTCGTCGCCACCTTCATGGCCCTGTACCTCACGCTCGACCGCGGCTACTCCGCCTCGTACGCCGGGCTCGTCGCCTCGCTGCACGGGCTCGGCGGCGTGATCTCCTCCCTCGGCGCGGGCGTGCTGACGGACCGGCTCGGACGGCGGCCCACCCTCCTCCTCGCCCAGTCGTCCACCGCGGTCTCCGTCGCGCTGCTCGGCTTCATGCACCACCCGGTGGCCATCGCGGCCGTCGCCTTCCTCGTCGGCATGGCGTCCAACGCCTCCCGCCCCGCCGTGCAGGCGATGATCGCCGACATCGTGCGGCCCGAGGACCGGGTCCGGGCCTTCTCCCTCAACTACTGGGCGATCAACCTCGGGTTCGCCGTCTCCTCCGCCGCGGCCGGGTTCATCGCCCAGTACAGCTACCTCGCCGGCTTCCTCCTGGAGGCCGCGATGACGATGGTCTGCGCGGTCGTCGTCTTCGCCAAGCTCCCCGAGTCGCGGCCCCGGCCGGTGGACAAGGTGGCCGGGGCACCCGAGGTGGGCCTGCGGACGGTGCTGCGCGACGGGCGCTTCATGAGCGTCGTCGGGCTGTCCTTCCTGGTCGCGCTGATCTTCCAGCAGGGGTTCGTGGGACTGCCGGTGGCGATGGGCGAGGCCGGGTTCACGCCCGCCGACTACGGCCTGGTGATCGCGGTCAACGGCGTGCTGATCGTCGTCCTGCAGATCCCGGTCACCCGGTTCATCCAGGACCGGGACCCGCGGCGGCTCCTCGTCGTCTCGTCGCTCCTGGCCGGGTACGGGTTCGGGCTCACCGCCTTCGCCGGCTCGCTCGGCGTCTTCATGCTCACCATCTGCGTCTGGACCCTCGCCGAGGTCGTCAACGCGCCCACCCAGACCGGGCTCGTCGTACGCCTCTCCCCCACGCAGGGCCGCGGCCGGTACCAGGGCATGTACACGATGTCCTGGTCCGTCGCCGCCCTCGTCGCGCCCCTGGTGTCCGGCGTCGTCATCGACCGGTACGGGGCCGCGTGGCTGTGGGGCCTGTGCGCGGTCGTCGGCACGGTGGCGGGCGTGGGGTATGCGGCACTCATGCGGACGCTGCCCGACGAGAACGCCGACCAGCATTCCGTGCCTGTCGCCGGGGTGCCGCCGACCGCCACCTCGCAGGACGACGTCGTCCCCGCGGGCTGAGCGGCACACGCACTCCCGGAACCGGAAGCGAGCCCGTACCTCGAAGAGCCCGCGCTCCTCAGGGATGCATCCGCGCCCCCTTCACCACCTTGTCCACCGCACCCCGCGCGCCGTACACCGCGAGGCCGACCAGGTCCAGCTCCGCGGTCGGTACGGCCCGTACCGCCGCCCGGTTGTCGCGGTCGTTGCCGGTGGTGAACAGGTCGGACGTGAACAGCGCGCGGGGCAGGGCGCGGGAGAGGGCCTTGCCGTGCGCCGCCTTCAGCGTCTCCTTCGTCCCCTCGAAGACCAGGACCGGCTGGCGGAACATCGGCAGGTAGCCGACCCCGTCGGCGTCCGCGTACGGCTCCCCGACCACCTCGGGGACCGACGGGCCGAGCCCGCTCACGAGGAACGCGGTCACGTTCAGCCGCTGCCACGGTTCGAGGTCGTCCCGCAGCAGGACAGCGATCTTGGTGTCGAAACGGACGGGGGCTCCGGTGGGGGCTTCGGCGGAAGTTCCGGTGGAGGCTCCGGTCGGGGCGGGTCCCGCGGGAAGGTGTTCGGCGTTCATGTAATGAGACTGCCGGGCCCCGCACGCGCCCGTCTTGTACGTTCTTTGCATGGTCGACCGGCGTGAGGTCTCCGCGTGGCGCCCGAGCGTGCCGGGTGTCGTGGAGGTGTTCCACGCCCACTTCACGGAGTACGCGTACCCGATGCACGTCCACGACGCGTGGACCCTGCTGATCGTCGACGCCGGCGCGGTGCGCTACGACCTCGACCGGCACGAGCACGGCACCCCGGACGGCACCGTCTCGCTGCTGCCGCCGCACGTCCCGCACAACGGCTCGCCGATCACCGCGGACGGCTTCCGCAAGCGGGTCCTGTACCTGGACCTCAGCCGGCTCGACGAGACGTACATCGGCCCCGCCGTGGACACCCCCGACTTCGTCGACCCCGTGCTGCGGCGGCGGGTCGGGCAGCTGCACACCGCCCTCGCCCGCCCGGGCGACGAGCTGGAGGCGGAGAGCAGGCTGACCCTGATCGGCGAACGGCTGCGCGGCCACCTGCGCCCCGCCCCCGCCACCCGCGCCGGGAGCGGCGGGCACGCGTCCGCCGGGAGCGGCGGGCACGCCGACCACCCGCTCGCCCGCCGGCTGCGCGAGCTCCTCGACGAACGCCTCCTCCAGGGCGTCACCCTCCAGGAGGCGGCCGGTCTGGTGCATGCGCACCCCGCCCACCTGGTGCGGGCGTTCAGCGGCGCGTACGGGATACCGCCGCACCAGTACGTGATGTCGCGGCGGGTGGAGCGCGCCCGCCGGCTGCTGCTGGAGGGCGGCACGCCGGGCGAGGTGGCCGCGGCGACCGGCTTCTACGACCAGTCGCACCTGACCCGCCACTTCAAACGGCTGGTCGGGGTGGCGCCGGGCCGCTACCGCGCCGGTCCGCGCTGAGCGTCGTACAGGTGCTGAGCGTCGTACAGGTTCCGGGGGCGCACCGCGTCCGCCGTCCCGTACAGCTCCAGGCGGGAGTGCAGCGGCCCCTCGAAGTCGGGTACGTCGATCTGGTCGAACTCGGTCACCTCGTTGATGCCGACGGTCGCGCTGTACGGGGCGAGGCCGTCGATCCTCATCAGGCCGGCGCGGCCGTTGGTGACGCGGATGTTCCCGTGCGTGAAGCGCGCGCCGAAGAGCGGCCCGGCGCTGGCGTCGCCGCCGTGGCGCCCGTCGTTGGTGACGGTGATGTCGGTACGGACGTTCGCGAAGGGCAGGCCGCGGTGCGAGTCGAACGTGCCCGCGCGCATGTCACCGCGTGACCAGACGTTGTACGAGGACAGCCCCTCCACGTTGATGCCGTGCAGCTGGGTGCCCGCGGGCGCCGGTGTCGTGCGCCGCTCGATCGTGAAGCGGTCGACGAGGTTGTCGTGCGAGCCCTCGCGGCAGAAGTACGGGTGGTGCGAGCCGCGTCCCGCGACGCGGGTGTCGCGCAGGGTGCAGGCCGAGGCGGCGACCAGCCCGAAGCCGTTGTCCGTGTGCCGCACCACCACGTCCTCGGCCCAGCAGTCGTACGCGCACTGGAAGGTGACGCCGTTGTAGCCCTTGTCCAGGAGGTGCGGCTGCTGCGGGGTCTCCACCGCCTCCAGGGTGAGGCCCTCCACGCCGGACCCGGTCAGCGCCTCCACGTGGGTGGTCAGGCGCGGGTCCCACTCCGGGCGCAGGTCGAGCGGGAGCGGCCGCTCCAGGGTGATCCGCCGGCCCCGCACGCGCGTGATGCGCACGGGCCACTCGTACGGGACGTAGCTGGTCAGCTTGGTCTTGTCGTCCCAGCGGTACGCCCGCGGGCCCGGGCCGTCGCCCGCCATGTGCTGCAGGAGCGTGTGGTCCGCGTCGTCGGCGAGGCAGAGGAGGACGAGGTCGCCGGGCGCGAGCCGCCCCGAGCCCGCCGCACCCGTAACGGTCACCGCGTCCGCCGGGTCCGCCGTGTCCGCCGCGGTCACCGTCCAGGAGCCCCGGTGGGCCGGTTCGAGCGTGGTCAGCGTCCGCCACTCGTCCCTCCTGTTGCCCGTCCAGCCCTCGAAGGGCCACTCCCGGGCGCGGATCGCGTCCGTCAGGCTCGTGAAGCGGTCCGCGGGACAGAGCCAGACGAGGCCGCCCGCCCAGGACCAGGACGACTTGTCGCCGCCGTAGCGCGAGCCGTAGGTCCCGATCAGCTCGGTGAGGCTGCGGGTCGCCCGGAGTGTCGTACGGGCGCTGCCGGCGCCGCGCAGGACGACGTTCGAGTGCCCGATGTGGATCAGGCCGTCGAGACGGTAGGTGCCGGGCGGGACGAGTACCGTGCCGCCGCCGGCCTTTCCGGCGGCGGCGACGGCACGGTTGATCGCGGGGGCGGAGTCGGCCGAGCCGTCCGCCGTGGCGCCGTACGCGCGGACGTCGGCCACCACGGGCCGGCGGGACGGGCGCCGCGCCCCGGCCCGCTGACCGGCCCGGCCGATGTACGGGATCTGCGGGTGCGTGTAGGGGGTGCGGGCGTACTCCCGCCAGATCCCCGGCACCTGCCCGGCGCTCGTCCGCCCGGCGGTCACGGGACCGGCGGTCACTGAACCGGCGGGCGCGGGACCAGCGGTCGCCGACGAGGCAGTTGCCGGCGCGGCCGTCGCCGGTCCGCCGGTCACCGTGAGCGCCGCCACGGCTGTCGCGCCGCCGAGCAGGGCCCGTCTGGTGAGGCCCGTGCCACGGTCGCCGGAGTCACTCATGCCCGAACCACCTTCCAGGAAGGAACATATCCATGGATGTGAACGAAGTTCAGAGGTGCGTCGGCGGTGAGCATGACACGCCACCCCCGCGACGGAGAAGAGGCGTGCGGAGGTCAGTTAGTATGGACCAGTAGCGCGGAACAGCAGGAAGGGGAAGCTCAGTCAGCCGGACGCTGGGTCAGGTGGCTGAACGCGTCCAGGTTGCGCGTGGACTCGCCGCGCGACACCCGCCAGGCGTACTCCTTGCGGATGGAGGACGCGAAACCGAGTTCGAGGAGGGTGTTGAAGCTGCCGTCCGCGGCCTCCAGCACCGCGCCGAGCAGCCGGTCGACCTCGTCGGCGGTGACGGCGGCCAGCGGCAGTTTGCCCACCACGTAGACGTCGCCGAGCGGATCGACGGCGTACCCCACGCCGTAGAGCTTGAGGTTGCGCTCCAGGAGCCAGCGGTGCACCCCGGCCTCGTTCTCGTCCGGGTGGCGGATCACGAAGGCGTTCAGCGACAGGGAGTGCCCGCCGACGAGGAGCGAGACGGTCGTCGACAGCTTCTTGGTGCCGGGGAGCTTCACCACGAAGTGGCCGCTCTCCGGACTCTCCCATTCCAGCTCGGCGTCCTTGAGGAACGCCTCGACGGTCCCGGCCGCCCGCGCCGCCTGCTCCGCCCGTTCGGTGTTCGCCGTCTCACCCATGGTGGGAGCGTACGTGACGACGGTGTTCGAGCATCGCGGCCGTGTAGACGTCGGCCGTGGCAGCGGCGGCCGTGTCCCAGCCGAAGGACTGCGCGCGCCAGGCGGCGGCCGCGCCCATCCGGTCCGCCAGCGCCCGGTTGTCGGCGAAGTCGCGCAGCACGCGCGCGTAGTCGACGGGATCGTGGCCCGGCACCAGGAAACCCGTCTCCTTGTGGCGCACGGCGACGGGCAGACCGCCCACCGCGGCGGCGAGCACCGGCGTGCCGGCGGCCTGCGCCTCTATGGCGACGAGCCCGAAGGACTCGCTGTAGGAGGGCATCACCAGGACGGACGCGGCCCGGAACCAGTCCGCGAGCTGCTCCTGGCCGACCGGCGGCCGGAACCAGACCACATCGGCGATACCCAGGCGGGCGGCGAGCTTCTGCAGGCCCTCGGGCTTGGCGAGGCCGCTGCCGCTCGGGCCGCCCACCACGGGGACGACGATGTTCGACCGCAGCTCGGGCCGCTCGTCCAGGAGCACGGCGACCGCGCGCAGCAGCACGTCGGGCGCCTTCAGGGGCTGGATGCGGCCCGCGAAGAGCGGTATCAGGGCGTCCTGCGGGAGGCCCAGGCGGGCGCGGGCGGCGGCGCGTCCGTCGGCCGGGCGGAACCGGTCGAGGTTGACGCCCGGGTGGACGACCGCGACCTTGCGCTGCTCGGCCTCGTAGTGCCGGACGAGCTGGTCGGCCTCCTCGGCGGTGTTGGCGACGAGGCGGTCGGCGGCACGCACGATCTGGGTCTCGCCGATGACGCGGGCCGCGGGCTCGGGGGTGTCGCCCTCGGCCAGCGCGGCGTTCTTGACCTTCGCCATGGTGTGCATGGCGTGCACCAGGGGGGCGCCCCAGCGTTCGGCGGCCAGCCAGCCGACGTGGCCGGAGAGCCAGTAGTGCGAGTGCACCAGGTCGTAGTAGCCGGGGCGGTGGCCGGCCCAGGCCTGCATCACCCCGTGCGTGAAGGCGCACAGCTGGGCGGGCAGCTCCTCCTTGGCGAGTCCTTCGTACGGTCCCGCGTCGACGTGCCGGACGAGGACGCCGGGCGCCAGCTCCACCTTGGGCGGCAGCGCCCCGGTGGTCGCGCGCGTGAAGATCTCGACCTCGATGTTGATCGCGGCCAGGCGCTGGGCCAGCTCCACGATGTAGACGTTCATGCCGCCCGCGTCGCCCGTGCCGGGCTGGTGCAGCGGTGAGGTGTGCACGGAGAGCATCGCCACGCGGCGGGGCCTGCGGTACGGACGGAGCCTCGTCGCGGTCGCCGGGGAGCGGCGCCCGAACCTGCTCACGTACTGACTCACGTGGCCTTCCTCCTTCTACGGACCGTGCTGCGGGCATGGCTGCGGCGGGGCGTGGGACACCCGTCAAGTCCTGAACAGCGGAAGCCCCTACTCCATTTCCACTTCTCTCCTCTTTACCGAATCATTGCCACAAGTCGCTCAACCGTTCGAGGCACTTCTGCGTTCCGCCGCCGGGTCCCGTACTCCCGTACCGGTCCGGGTGACCACGAACGCGCCGCCTACCCTTGACCCCATGAACGCCCGCGCAGCGAAACCCGTGGGAACGGTCACGCGCGGGACCACCAACCCCAACCGCCTGCGCCGCATGGACCGCTGGATCGCGGCCACCCACGGCGCCGAGCTGCGCCGCGCCGACCGTCCCGTGGCGGTCGACCTCGGATACGGCGCCGCCCCCTGGACCGCGGTCGAGCTGCTCCGGCGTCTGCGCGGGGCCGACCCACGCGTGCGCGTGGTGGGCGTCGAGATCGACCCCGCCCGGGTCGCGGCGGCCAAGCCGTACGAGCGCGAGGGCCTCGAATTCCGGCACGGCGGCTTCGAGGTCCCGCTGCCCGGCCGCCCGTCGCTGATCCGCGCGGCGAACGTCCTGCGGCAGTACGACGAGGCCGAGGTCGCCGCGGTGTGGGCGCGGCTGTGCGCGCGGCTGGCGCCGGCGGACGCCACCTCGCGCGGCGGGCTCCTGGTCGAGGGGACCTGTGACGAGATCGGCCGCCGGCACGTGTGGGTCGCGCTCGGCCCCGAGGGCCCGCGGACCGTCACGTTCGCCACCCGTCTCGGCTCCCTGGAACGCCCTTCCGACCTGGCCGAACGCCTCCCCAAGGCACTCATCCACCGCAATGTGCCGGGCGAGCCGGTGCACGCGTTCCTGCGCGACTTCGACCGCGCGTGGGCGGCCGCCGCGCCGTACGCCTCGTACGGTGCCCGGCAGCGCTGGATCCGGGCGGTCCGCGACCTGGCGGCCGACTGGCCGGTCACGGACGCCCTGCCGCGCTGGCGGCAGGGCGAGGTGACCGTGCGGTGGGAGGCGCTGGCGCCGGTTCCGTAAGGGATCCGGCCGCGGGAGGGACGGGGCCAGAGGGCGGGCGGGGCCGCGCGGGACGGACGGAGTCGCGGGAGGACGGACGGAGTCGCGGGACGGGCGGGGTCGCGGACATGCGGTGGGAGGAAAAAGGGAACGATCTCGCCGGGTCGTTCGTCCCATTGGGCGGGGAACGCAGGGGAGGCCGCGGCCACCTGGGCGGTGACGGAAGAAACGGGCGGTGAACAGGCGGGAGACGGGCGGCAGTTCTTGCCCGCATCTGTCGTACTGTGCGCCGGTATGGCACGATCCCCGAAGTGTGCGTAGGTCACTGACGGCGAATCAGTTGGGGGGTCGGTCCATGGGATCCGGCGTGCGGAGCGCGACCACTGCTGCCATGGCGCTGGCCTGCGCGGCCGTCATCCTGTCGGCGCCGGGCGTGGCGTACGCGGCCCCGACGCCGCCGCTCCCCCCGACCCCCTCCACGGCTCCCACGACGGACCCGGACCTGACACCGCCTCCCGGCACGGCAGCGGTGAGCAACGAGAAGATCGAAGCGGTCCGCGAGCGGCTGGACACGCTCTACCACGAGGCCGCGGTCGCCACGGACGCGTACAACCTCGCCGAGGAGCGGACCGGGCGGCAGTCCACGCAGATCGTCGAGCTCGCCCGGGAGATCGTCGAGGGCAAGGTCCGGCTGGCGGACCTGAAGGAGCGCGCGGGCGCCGCCGCCCGCTCCCAGTACCGCGCCGGCGGCATGCCGGACGAGGCCAAGCTGGTGCTCAGCGACGATCCGCAGGACTTCCTGGACGGCGCGGGCCGGGTCCGCCAGGGGGCGCAGGCGACCGAGGGCCTGCTCGCGGAGACCCGGCGCACCCAGCAGGACCTGGAGCAGTACGCGCGCGACGCGGCGGCCCAGTGGAAGAAGCTCGAAGCCAACCGCGCGGCCAAGGCCAAGGCCAAGAAGAAGGTCAAGGAGCAGATCGCCGCCGCCGAGGAGCTGGAGTCGGCGCTGCGGGACGAGGAGCGCGAGCGGCTGGCGAAGCTGGAGCGGCAGGCCGCCCAGCGCGCGCAGGCGGCCTGGCTGGGCTCCGGCGTCCTGGACGACATCGACAACAACGCCTCCGCGCAGGGCAGGAAGGCCGTCAAGTACGCGACGGCGCAGATCGGCAAGCCGTACGAGTGGGGCGCCGAGGGGCCGAGGACGTTCGACTGCTCCGGGCTCACCTCACAGGCGTGGGCGGCCGCCGGGCAGGGCATCCCCCGCACCTCGCAGGAGCAGTGGAGGCAGCTCGACCGCGTCGCCGTCGAGGCCATGCGCCCCGGCGACCTCATCATCTACAACTCCGACGCCAGCCACGTGGCGATGTACATCGGCGACGGCGCGATCGTCCACGCCCCGCGCCCCGGCCGCACGGTGACGATCGCGGGGGCGGGCTCGATGCCGATACTCGGGGTCGTGCGGCCCGGATAGCGGGGCCCGCCGAGTCCGCCGGACCGTACCGGTTGCGGTCGGTCCGGTGGCTGGGGCGCGCGTCCGGCGTGCGCGCCGTCCGGTCCGGGTACGCGCCGGTCGCGTGCGAAGGCGCCGCTCCTCACCTCCGCGGGCGTGATCCGGGACCGGTGCCGGTGCCAGCGCCAGGACCGGTACCGGTCCCCGTCTCCGTTCCGGGCCCGCCGGCGTGACCTGTCGCACGTGATCCGCGGCACGTTCCGGGGCGGGACTCAACCTTCGGGGCGTGATGTACGTCATCCCGTACAAGCACGCATCCCGCCCAATTGCGGTACAGGATGCGGCATATGACGGCGGCTGTTCCGCACGCGTCCGGCCCGTCGCCGTTCCTTTGTGTCGGCGCCTGGCGCTAAGGTCCCCGTCGGTGGATCGAGATCCCTCGATCCGCCGTGCCCTCGGGGGGAGGGAAGGAACCCAAGACGATGCCCGTACCCGTACCGCGGCAGAGAGCGATCCCCGCCGTGGAAGGTGGTCAGGCTCAGGCCGCGTCCTCACCCGGCGCACCCGCCGGACCGGCGCAGGCCGCGCCCGTGTCCGGCGTACCCGGTCAGCGCGGCGTACCCGGCGCCCTGTCCGGCCCGGAGCCGTCCGCGACGAGGCGCGCCACCGACGCCGACACCGCACCGCTGACCCTGCTCGTGATCGAGGACGACCCGGCGGGCGCGCTGACCGTGCCCGAGCTGCGGGACGCGACCGGCCGGCAGATCCGCGTGCGTACCGCCCGCAACCTCACCGAGGCCGAGCGGCTGCTCACCGACGACGTCCAGTGCGTCCTGCTCGACCTCGCGCTGCGGACGCCCGATGCGGACGGCGACCCGGCCGACGAGCTGGCCGTGCTCGGGCACGTGCTGCGGCTCGCGCCCCGGCACGCCGTCCTCGCGCTCGTCCCGGCCGAGGACACCGAAGGCGGCATGGCGGCCGTACGCGCCGGCGCCCAGGACTACCTCTTCCGCGACGAGCTGGACAGCCGGCTGCTGAGCCGCGCCGTCCGCTACGCCGTGGAGCGCAAGCGCTCCGACCGGGCCGAGCGCCGGCTGACCGAGTCCAGGCTGCGGGCGCAGGAGAATGCGCGGCTGGAGCGCGGCCTGCTGCCCACCCCGCTCCTGGAGGGCTCGTCGCTGCGGTTCGCCGCGCGCTACCGGCCCGGCCGCTCACGCGCGCTGCTCGGCGGCGACTTCTACGACACGGTCCGCACCCCCGACGGCACCGTGCACGCGATGATCGGCGACGTCTGCGGGCACGGCCCCGACGAGGCCGCCCTCGGTGTGGAGCTGCGGATCGCCTGGCGCGCGCTGACCCTGGCGGGCCTGTGCGGCGACCGGCTGCTGTCGACGCTCCAGCAGGTCCTGGAGCACGAACGCGACAGCGACGAGATCTTCGCGACGCTCTGCACGGTGGACATCGCACCGGACGGCCGCCGCGCGGGCCTGTGCCTGGCGGGCCACCCCGCTCCGCTGATCTCGCGCCCGGCCCGGCCCCGGGCCCTGGTCGGCGGCGGCCGCAGGAACCGGGCCGGCCGGACCGACCGGAACGGGACCGCCGGGAACGGGGCCGCAGGGAACGGAGCCGCCGGTGCGCCTCCCGTCGCCGAACTGCTGCCGTACGAGAACGGCGGCCCGGCGCTCGGTCTGCTGCCGAACGCGCGCTGGCCGCGCCAGCAGGTGGAGCTGGGCGGCGAGTGGAGCCTGATGCTGTACACGGACGGCCTGATCGAGGGCCGGACCGGCGAGGGCAGGGAGCGGCTCGGCCAGGACGGGATGGTGGACATGGTCCGCCGTCAGCTGGCGCAGGGCCTGCGCGGTGAGGAACTGCTGCGGGCCGCCGTGAACGAGGTGCGGGACCTCAACGGCGGCGAGCTGACGGACGACGTGGCGGTACTGCTGCTGGACCGCGTGGCGTAGCGAACCTCGGACGGGCGCGGAGGAACCGCGGACGGACGCGGAGGAACCGCGGACGGGCGCGGAGGTCAGCGCCCGCCGTTGTAGGGCCCGTACGGGCCGTCGCTGCTGCTGCCGCCGCCCCGACGGCCGCCCCGGCCGCCGCCCGACACCTGCTGGAGGGCGGGCCGGACGTCGACGAAGAAGACGATCGTGGCGACGAGGAACGCGATCTGCAGGAAGATGACCGGCACCAGCAGGTTCACGGTCACCGCGAGACCCAGGATGATCATCCAGAACATCTTGGTCTGCTTGTTCGCCGCGCGGTACGCGTCCTCCCGGGCCAGCACGGCAAGGACCAGCGCCACCACCGCGAGCACCAGCATGGCGAGGAAGATCAGCGACATGAAGCCGCCGAATGCCGTCAGGAGCACTGCGCCCACCACCCGAGTCGAATTGTCGTCGCTACGCGGTCACCGTACCCGCAGAACGGGCCGGGAACTCCGATAGTGCCCGGAGTGCCCGGCCCGTTCGCCGGCACGGATCCGCCGTCCGCCTGCCCTACTTCGCGGGCGGCGTGCTCTTCTTGGCGGTCGCGTCGGCCGCGGCGCTCTTGCGGGCGGCCGGAGCCTTCTTGGCCGGCGCCTTCTTCGGCGCGGCGGCCTCGGTCTTGACGGCGGCCGGCTTCTCGATCGTGCCCTCGCCCGGCTCGGGGCTCGGCTCGACCGCGATGGCCAGCTCCTCGATCTCCTCGGCGGCCTCGCCGCGCCAGGTCTTCACCGTCTGCTCGCCGTGCTCGGCGACCTTCTCGTACGTCTCGCGCGCCTTCACCGCGTACTCGGCGGCGACGCCGACGCTGCGCAGGGCGAGGTCCTGGGCGGTCTCACCGATCTTCTTCAGGTCGGTGTCCAGCGTGCTGATGAACCCGTTCACCTTGGTCTGGAGGGTCTCCTGCGCGCCCTTGGCACGGGCGGCGGCCTTCTCCTGGACGGCGTTCGGGTCGAGACCCCGCACGGCCTCGATGCGGGCCGGCGCCTCGGCGCGCAGCTGCTCGACGAGGCCCGGCACCTTCTTGGCCTGCTGGATCGCCAGGTCGGCGGTACCGGCGGCGAAGTAGAGCGGGGTCGGGTCGCTGAGGGTCTTGCGCAGGTCGTCGGTGATGGCCATGGTGATGGTCCTCCCGGAATCGCTGATACGTGGTGCGTGAGGGTTTTCTTACGGGTCGTTCAGGTCCTGCGGTCGTTCAGGCCTTGCGGTGGTTCAGGTCCTGCGGGTCGATCGGGTCCTGCGGATCGATCAGATCCTGCGGATCGGTCGGTCCGCTCCGTGCGGCACCGCTGTCGTCGGCCTCGGCCTCGGGGACGGCGACGTCGATCTCGAACCCGTTCTCCTTGCGGAAGGACTCGTAGATCTGGAGCAGCACCTGCTTCTGCCGCTCGGTGAGCGTCGGGTCGGCGAGGATGACGGCACGTGTCTCCACCTCGTCCCGGTCCCGCTCGGCATCGAGGATCCCGGCACGGACGTACAGCGTCTCGGCGGAGATCCGCAGGGCCTTGGCGACCTGCTGCAGCACCTCCGCGCTCGGCTTGCGCAGCCCGCGCTCGATCTGGCTCAGGTACGGATTGGACACCCCGGCGGCCTCGGCGAGCTGCCGCAGACTCAGCTGCGCGTTGCGCCGCTGGTCCCGCAGGTACTCACCGAGATTGCCGACGTTGAGCGATGCCATGCCTCTACGGTGCACCATCCGCGCTAACTATTGCAAGCGCCTGCTTGCAAAAGTGCGCCACACCACTCGGCAGGCGGCAAGCGGCAAGCGGCAAGCGGCAAGCGGCTACCAGATGATGACGCCGCCGCCGGCCGCCAGCGCGCGTCGGGCCGCGTCCACGATGTTGTCCAGGCGCCGGCTCACGTCGTCTGCGTGCTGCGAGAGGGACTTGGCCGGCCCCGTCCCCGGCTCCGCGCGCATGTGCTCCGCGACAGACGCCAGATGCGTACGGATCAGATCGCACTCGGCGACGAGGGCGGCCACCTCGTCCGGTGCCACGGTGAGGTCCTCCACGGCCAGCCGCGGAAGGAAGCGCACACCCAGCGAGCGGACGGGCTCGGATCCCCACACCTCGGTGCGCCACCGTTCCCAGCCCGCGGCGTCGGAGCATCCGGGCGGCACGTCCAGCACCTCGATGCCGCCCTCCGCGCGGGGCACGTACACATCGACCGAGAGACTCATGGCAGGGAGTCGACCACGGACGGGGGCCGGAGGTCCACCGTCCCCACCCCCCGCCGGGAACGGAAAACAAAGGCATTGCCCGTACGCCTGAATTCCCCTATTCTTTTCGCCGTGACTGCCGGGTCGGCCATGGGCCAAGAAACAGCAGGGTTCCCGGCCTCCGAGTGAGGCCCGGGCGGGCCAGAGGGCCGCCCCCCTTTTCCCTTCCTTCTCAGGTGCGCGTGAAGCGACCGCGCCCCGAGACGTGCCCACGTGCGCGCGCACCTGCTGCGGTGCATCCGTTGTGGTGTGCCAGTTGCAGTGCACCCGTTGCGATGCACCACGCCGCCGTGTCACGACACTCCCCATCCC
>NZ_VDFC01000004.1:234305-287289 GCF_008369065.1 Streptomyces apricus
CAGGCGGCCCGATTCCGCCCCGCGGTGATTCCCCCTGCCCTTTTCCGTAATCGACCGAGCAGAAAGAAGAGAATGCCCAACGATTTCAACCAGCAGGTCATCGAAGAATTCCGAGCCAACTCGGGCGAGGTCGGCGGCCCTTTCGAGGGCGCCCGGCTGCTCCTGCTCACCACCACCGGAGCCCGTTCCGGCGAGCGGCACACCACCCCGGTCGGCTACCACCCCGACGGGGACGGCCGCGTCCTGGTCATCGCCTCGGCCGGTGGCGCGCCGAAGCACCCCGACTGGTTCCACAACCTCGTCGCACACCCCCGGGTCGGCGTCGAGACGGGCGTGTTCACGTACGAGGCCAGGGCCGAGGTCCTGGAGGGCGCCGCACGGGACGAGCTCTTCGCCCGCGCGGTGGAGGCCGAACCCGGCTGGGCGGAATACCAGGCCAGAACCAGCCGGGTGATCCCGGTGGTCGTGCTGCACGAGATCGCGACCGGCGGACCGCCGAACGTCAGCGCCTCCTCCATGGGCGAGTACGTCAAGGTGATCCACGACGCCTTCCGCCGCGAACTGGCCATCGTGCGCCGGGAGATCGCCGACGCGGGCCCCACCCTGGGCGCCCAGCTGCGCATCAACTGCCTCACCTTCTGCCAGGGCCTGCACAACCACCACACCGGCGAGGACACCGCCATGTTCCCCTTCCTCGCCGGCCGCCACCCGGAACTCGCCCCGGTCCTGGACCGCCTGCGCGAGGAGCACGTGCGGATCGCCGCCCTGACCGCGGAGCTGAAGCAGGTCGTCGGTACGCAATCGGCGGATCCCGGGCACGTGCGCGAGGAGGTGGAGCGCCTCAGCGCCGAGCTGGAGGCCCATCTGGCGTACGAGGAGGAGCAGTTGATCCCCGTGCTCGACCTGCCGGCCGGGGCCGCCCACTGAGGAATCCGCCATGGCGTCCACCGGGGCGTCCGGTTCTCCGGCCCGCACGGCGACGAGGGGGCGTGCGGGCCGGTCCTCACCCGAACGGCAGCGGGCGGGCGTGCACGACGTCCAGCCTGGACACCGCCCGGGTCAGCACCACGTACAGCAGGTGCAGCCCGCGCCCCCGGCCCCGTACTCCCCCGCAGCCTTCCGCGATCGCCGCCGGTTCCACGGCGACGACGTGGTCGTACTCAAGTCCCTTCGCGACACCGGCCGCCAGCACGGTGACGCGGGCGCCCGGCCGGTCCGCGTCGGCGGTCCCGATCCCGGCGGCGTGCAGCGCCTCCCGCACGCGTACGACGTCCGGGTCCGCCGCGACGACCCCCACGGACCCCTCGTACGTGAGCGCGCGGCGGACGGCCCCGACCGTCTCGTGCGGCACGTCGTCCGTGCGGCGGATCCGCACCTCGCCGTCCCTGCGCAGCGACCGGCCCGGGGGCACCTCCACGTCCAGCAGGGCCAGGACCCGGTTCGCCAGCCCGACGACCGCCTCCGGCACCCGGAAACCGGTGGTCAGCGGCACCACGGACGCCTCGGGGCGCCCCAGGTGCACGAGCAGTTCGTCCCAGGTCCGGGCGGCCCACGGCGTGGTCCCCTGGGCGAGGTCGCCGAGGACCGTGACCGACCCGAAGGCGGCGCGGCGGCCGATCGCGCGGCACTCCATCGGCGACAGGTCCTGCGCCTCGTCGACCACCACGTGGCCGTACCGGTCCGGGTGCCCGATCAGCCCGGCGACCTCGTCGAGCAGGACCAGGTCGGCCGCGGACCACCGGGCGGACTTCCACGACCGGGGCGGCCGCGCCCACCGGAGCGCCTTCCGCTCGTCCGCGTCCAGCACCCCGTCCGCCGCCGCGGCCAGCACGGACGGCTGGGTCAGCAGCCCGGCGACGACCTCCTGCGGCCGCACCCCGGGCCACACCGCGTCGACGTACGCGCCGACGGGGCGCGCCCGTGCGACCTTCTGCGCCCAGGCGCCGCCGCGGGGGCCGGCGCGCCGTTCCGCCTGCTCCCGCACGTACCGCACGACGCGGGTCCGCACGCGCTCGCGCCCGGTGGCGTACGGCGGCTCCTCGGCCCGTACGTCCGCCACGATCCGGGCGAGCACGGCGGCGGGCACCCGCCAGCGGTACGTGCCGTCGGGCACGGTGAGGTCCTCGCGCGCCGCGGCCGGGTCCACGCGGGCGTACAGGGCGCGCCGCAGCACCCGGGCCATGCGGGCGTCGTGCTTGACGGCGGCGGCGCGCTCGTCGTCCTCGCCCCGCACCGGCTGAGGACCACTTCCGCTGCCGATTCCCTTGCGGATCTCGTCGGCGATCGTCGTCTGCCGTACGCCGGTCTCGCCGAGCGCGGGGAGCACCTCCGCGATGTAGGAGAGGAAGGTGGGGTTGGGGCCGAGGATCAGCAGCCCGTCGCGCCGGATGCGCTGCGGATGGGTGTAGAGCAGGTACGCGGCCCGGTGCAGCCCGACGGCCGTCTTCCCGGTGCCGGGGGCGCCCTGCACACACACGGACACGCCGAGACCGGCCCGTACGAGGTCGTCCTGGTCGGGCTGGATGGTCGCGGCGATGTCGCGCATCGGGCCGACGCGGGGCCGCTCGATCTCGTCGGCGAGGATGCGGCTCTCCGGAAGCCGGCTTTCGGGGCTGTGCTGCTGCGCGGGCCGGCTTCCGAGGTGCTCGTCCTCCATGCCGGTGAGGTCGGCCGACTCCCCGCGGCTGCCCGGCGACCAGCCGAACCGCCGCCGCACGTCCACACCCTGTGGATCCCGGGCGCTCGCCTGGTAGAAGGCGCGGGAGACGGGGGCACGCCAGTCGACGACGAGGGGCGGGGCGGCCGGATGCTCACTGATCCGCCGCCGCCCGATGTGGTAGCTCTGCCCGGCGTGGTCGCCGGCGCTCCCGCGGTCCGCCCCGAAGTCCAGCCTCCCGAAGAACAACGGCCCTTCCGGCAGCTCCCGCATCTCCTTGGCCCGGCTGCGGAGCACGTATCCGAGCACTTCGGCGTCAGCGCCGGACGCGGACACGTCCTCTGCGGTGACGACGTGTTCCTGCGCCCCCTCGACCATGGCGGCGAGGGCGGCACGGCAGAGGTCGTGGTGGGCGCGTGCGCGGCGCAGGGAGGCGGTGAGGGGGTCCGGGTCCGTGAGGGAGGGGTCGGTGGACGTCATCCGCCGAGGATACGCGAATAACAAGACCAGGTTAATTTTTTTACTCCGTAACGATCCGCATCGAGTGGAGGGGTTACGCCTGGGCCGTCGCGTACTCCGCGAGCCCTTCGGCCAGCCGCGCGAAGGCGGCCTCCGCGGCGGCGACGGCGTCCCGCCGCACCACGGCGACGTCCTCGCCGTCCGCGATGCGCCGCCAGCTGTCCATGGCCAGGATCCGCTGCACGGCGACGATCTGTCCGGCGGCGAGGCGCGCCTCCAGCGTCCCGCCGAGCGCGGCGCCGAGGGCGGCCTCGGACCGCTCCAGGTACGCGTAGAGGCGCGCGACGAGGGAGGGCGTCCCGTACAGCAGGCGGTGGAAGGCGAGGACGTGCGGATCGGCGTTGACGCCGGTCACGGGGTCGCCGCGCTCGATCCCGGCGAGGCGGTGCAGCCGCAGCGCGTCGAGCGCGGACCGTCCGGGCGCCCGCTCCGCGACCACGCGCGCGGCCTCGGTCTCGTGGTCGGCGAACCGGTGGAGGACGAGGTCCTCCTTGGAGGGGAAGTACCGGAAGAGGGTCGGCTTGGAGATCTCCGCGGCGGCGGCGACCTCCGCGACGGAGACCTTCTCGAATCCCTTTTCGAGGAAGAGGGAGATGGCGATGTCGGAGACGTCGCGGTACATCCGAAGCTTCTTGCGCTCACGCAGCCCCATGACACCGGCGGCTCCCACGGCGCGCACACCGCTCGTACCACTGGCGTCCACCGCACCCGTCTCACCCATGGCTTGAGCCTAGCCACCTTCGGGACCCCCGCCTCACCTTCCGGCGGGCGACCTCGTCCGCCTGGTGGCGCCCCGGTCCCCCTGCGGCAGCGCGTGGACGAGATAGGGGTTCGGCAGTTCACGGGAGGGCAGGCCGAGCGATCCCTTCGCCGCCCTCAGCGTCATCCCGTACGACTGCACCGCGCGACTGACATTGGGGGCGTCGAGGCTCGCACCCGTGACCAAGCGGTCGAGGTCCACGTAGGCCGAGCGGACGATCTCGATCCGCCGGTAGACCTGCCAGTCGCTCTCCCAGTCCTTCGTGTGCGTCCTCGGCAGTTCTCCGGCCCACCGGCGGAACATGCGGTCGCGGATCTCGGGCCGGGTCGGTGTGAGGTGCATGTGGCGGACGAGGTCGTACAGCGGGTCACCGATCAGGGCCATCTCCCAGTCGATGACGGTCAGCGCGTATGCGTCGTCACGGCGTACGAGGTTCCAGGGATTCAGGTCGCCGTGGAGCAGGGTCGACTGCCGGGGGGCGACCCGATGCCGTGACAGGAGCTCGCCCAGCCGCTGCGCTTTCGGCAGCCCCAGCGCTCCGGCCAGCTGCTGTGATTTCTTGGGCAACCTCTCCACGAGCAGGACGAGTTGCCTGCTCAGCCACTCGTAGAAGTCCTCGTTCCGTGCCCACTCCGTGGTGGCCGGATCCACCGAGGTCGGGTCGACCAGGGTGAGCGCGCAGAGCTGGTCGACGAGACCGTCCGCCTCACGGGGGAGGAGGCCGTTCACCGGATGGCTGGGCGGCTGGTCGTCGTCGGGTACGCCTTCATAGGTGTGGATGGCGAAGGGGTCCCTCGCATGGCTCTCGCCCAGCGCGAGGACCCTCGGGGCCGCCACCGCGACCCCGGACCGCTCGATGGCCGCGAGGACGGCGTGCTCGCTCAGGAAACCGCGCTCGCGACGGCAGACCGATGCCACTTTGCGCCGCACCATGACGGGGAACTCCACGCCCGGCACGTGCACGACGGAGTTGAGATGGGCCGTTCCCTTGAACACTCGGTGGGCCGGCGCCGCGCCTTCGGCGATCAGGGCGTCGATCACGGACGAGCGGGGGAAGTCAGGGTGCTCGGGGATCCGTTCGTCCGGCGTCCACCGGTGCACCGTGGCCGTTCCGCCGCTCCTCGGCCGACGATCGTGACGGGACGCCTGCCAGCGGACGAGGACGCGTTCGACCTCTGCTCCGTCCGGTACTCGAACGAGTCGCAGAGGGTCGGCGGCGGCTTCCAGAGCCCTGGTGACCGACTCGGTCGCCCGGTCCAGGTTCTGCTGGTCGAGGGAGTGTTCCAGCGAACGCGCCGCCCGCATCACGTCCGGGTAGACGGACTGCGCGCGCTCGAACGCCAGGTAGTGGCGGAGGTCCTTGGACAGACCGTTCGCGGCTATGGGCCGAGTGGTCTGCACGGCCGCCGCCCAGGCTTCGACGACCTCGTCCCACTGGAAATCCGGGTACTGCATGCGGACCAGGTGGGTGGCCAGGTCGTGCAGCGGATCACCGTAGGTCGCGAGTTCCCAGTCCACGCAGATCAGCGGCGGCTCGCCCTCGTACGTGACGATCACGTTGTCCCGGTGCAGGTCCGCGTGGAGCAGGCTGTACGGACGCCGGGCCATGGCGGGAACCCGCTCGGCCAGCCGGACGAGGGCGTCGTCGGGGATGCCCAGTGCCGCGAACAGGCCGCCGAAGGCAGCCCAATTGGGCTGACGGATCTGACGGTCGGCAAGATGCGCCAGCGTGCGGAGGAAAGCCCGGCCGTCCTTGCCGTTGGACGGCCAGCCGGTGGGCAGCGGAGGCAACGCCTCCCTCCCCACCGGGGACATCTGCGCCAGAAGACCGGCCAGGGCGTTGATGAGTATGCGGTCGACCGGCTTGCCGTTGGGACAGACGGCGGAGAGCGGGACACCTTCCACGTAGCTGTGGACGGCCGAGCCGTTCCGCTGCGCCAGACACTGCGGCACGTTCGGCAGGACGTCGCCGACGGCGGCAAGGATCTCCGCTTCGCGCGTCCACGTCCTGATGACCACCGGCACGGCCTCGGGCCGACGGATCCGGACGGTCACATTCGTGCCCGGTTCACGCCCCAGTTGACGCGCCATCGGCTCCGTCAGGGGCAGCACATAGTTCTGGTTGTGGTGGCCGCCGCTCACCACCCCGACCCGTTTCGCCTGTTCCACGAACTCGTCGTAGGCAGCATCGGCGACGCGTGGTTCCCGTGGGGCACCTTTGGGAACCGTGGATGTGCCCACGGGCAACTCCTGTAACTGAGGTTGCGCAAACCCTAGACACCGTTGAATACGGCTGTCGCATCGGATTCGTCTCAATGGGGTAACCCCCGATCGAGGCGTGAGGGCACGGCGAATTCCGCATCGACGCGTAGGGGATCAATACGGATCAGGTCGCCAGCAGGTTCCATACGGAGTCGAACCAGGACTGCATGGTGGCGACGTAGACCGACTCCGTCGAGGTCGGGTCGCTGTCCGCGACGTAATGCATCAGAGTGGCTCCGACACCGAGTACGTCGAGGGCGTCGATCTCCTCACCGCCCTCCAGGACGATGCGCCGTTCGGTCACGATGTACAGACCGTGCAGCGCGGCCGATCCGTTCAGCATGTAGAGCTTGAAGGTCGGCATCAGCGGGGCGTGACGGATCTGCAGGTCGATGTGCGGAACGGCGCGCTGGACCCGCAGTTCCTGGAGCACCTCCCGCAGCGAGGCCGTGTGGCGACGGGTGATGGCGAGCAATCGTGCCTTGACCCGCGGATCGTCCGGGGCCTCCACGGACCGGGGGTAGGGCAGTTCCAGTTCCTCGGCGGGCAGCAGCATGCGCAGTGTGATGCGCTGGGGCTTGATCTGCCCGGCGCGGATCCGTTCCGCCTGGACCCGGATGTGGGCGTCGAGAGATTCCGACGTGAGGGTGTAGACGTCGAGCGAGACTTCCGGCTGTTCGAAGGCCTCGGCGATGATGGGTCCCAGCATGGCCGTCCGGCCCTGCATCGACGGCCTCGGCGTCACGGGCTGAATGTGCTGGACCTTGATCACTCGTGATCCGCTGCCCTGTGTGGACCTGATCCAGCCCTCGCTCACCAGTTCCTTCAGTGCGCGCTGCAGGGTGTCCCGGGAGACCCCGAACTCCTTGGCGAGCTCCCGCTGCGGCGGAAGTAAGGCGTTCAGTGCGTAGTCACCCGCGGCCATACGGGTGCGCAGCTCGTCCAGGACGCGCAGGAATTCCTTGCCGCCTCCCGCTCCGCTCCGCTCTTGACCCACGTGACGAACGTACCTCTCCCGGATCGTCGACAAACCGCATTTCAGTCATGTTTACGGTCCAACTTGCCTGCCGGTTAAGGGATCTACCGGTCCGGGGACACCCATTCCAAGACAACCAGTCCAATTGGACGGCTTGTTGATCGAATCAGTGGAGTGGACGGGGTGGGGTACATGGTCTTCTTCCAGCTACTGGGCGTCTGCATCGAGTTCGCGATGTCGCAGTTGGTCCGGTCGAGGCTCGGGCTCGCCGGGATGGTTCTGCTGACCCTCGCGGTGGTGGGGGCACGGGCCGGGCATCCCCGGACGGCCTGGTGGTCGGCAGGTCTCTTCTTCCTGCTGACCCTCCAGGTTCAGGCCTGAGCCCGCCGCAGGGGGCGGCGCCTCATGCCCGGCTTCGCAGGATCCGCAGCACCGGTTCCAGGGAGCCCACCACCTGCCCGGCTCCCGCGTCCCGCAGCAGTGTCGCCTTCTCGGCGTTACGTGCGTAGCCGAGGAACGGGACTCCGGCCGCTTCCGCGGCCACGTAGTCCGACGGAGCGTCGCCGATCATGAGGGCGGACCGCGGGGCGGCGCCCATGGCGTTCAGGGCCCGGTTCAGGCAGTGGGGGTGCGGCTTGAGGTGGTCCAGGTCCTGTGTGCGGCCGTAGACGTTCGGCGCGAAGCAGTCGGACAAGCCACGGCTCTCCAGGTAGGTGACCGCCGTGCGCGGTGAGTTGTTCGTCGCTATGGCGAGCCGCGCCCCCACCGCGCTCCAGGTCCGTATCAGCGGGTCCGCGAACTCGGTGGGCCAGGCGGACGGTGCCGCCCTGAGCTCCTGCTGGGTGAGGCGGTCCTCCAGCTCGACCACGAGGTCACTGCGCGGATGGCGGCGGTTGACCGCGTACAGGACCGCCATCGGGTCGGGATGGACGCGCTCCTCGTCGGTGAGCAGTTCGCGCAGGCCCTGGCGTTCGAGCCACTCCACCAGGTCCCTCGCCACGTACCGGGCCGAGTGCCCCGCGAAGAGCCGGCAGATCGGTCCGTCGAAGTCGAAGAGGATGAAGCGGGCCCGCTCGATCACCGCACGCAGGTCCTCTGTCCCTGCAGCCACCGGACCGGTCTGTTTCGCATCAGGAGTCACTAGGAGAGTGTCAGGTCCGTCGTGATGGTTTCCCAGAGGGCGTCGAACCACTTCTGGGACTGCTCGACGAACGCGGCGTCGCGCTGGCCCGTCCGTTCCTCGAAGGAGAAGAGGAGCGAGGTCGAGCCCAGCGTGTCGTACATGTCCAGCGTGCCGCTGTCGCCGGCCTCCTCGCGCCTCATGATCATGTAGTACGCGATCAGCGCCTCGGTGCCGTTGAGCAGGTACAGCTTCACCGGCGGGGTGAACGGGAGTGCCCGGAACGTCACCCGGACGTCGATGCCGTGCGAGGTGCGCAGCGACCTCAGGTTGTGGCGCAGCACGTGGCCCTGGGCGTTGCGCATCTCCAGCCAGCGCTGGTGGACCGGGTCCTCGCCGTTCTCCTGCGTCTTCACGGAGACCGGGAAGGCGAGGTCGATGTCACGGGAGGGCAGGAGTATGCGCACGTCGATCGACTCGGGACGGATCCTGCCCTCGTGGATCAGGCGGACCGGTTCGCCCAGGGCCAGCATCAGCGTCTCCGCGGTCAGGCACGCCGCGTCCACGCTGACGTGCCGCGCGCCGAACGCCTCCACCAGCCGCGGCGCCAGCCCCACCATCGTCGGCTGGGGCTCGTCCCGGGTCGGGGGGGTGTCCGCGATGCGGGGCGGGCTGCCCTTGCTGACGTTGCTGAGGAGGCCGTCGTCCTGGAGGGCGCGCAGGGCCTGGCGGACCGTGCCCCGCTCCACGCCGAACTCCTCGGCCAGCTCGGCCTGGGTGGGCAGGCGGTCGCCGGCGCGCAGGGTGCCCGCGCGTATGCGGTCGCGCAGGACGTCGGCGATCTCCTGCGCCGAGAGCTTTCTGCTGCCGTTCACTGCCACGTTCTCCTGGGTCACGACCAAACGCTACAACCTTGGTCGACATGAAGGGAGTTGTTTGAAAGTTGTTTGCGAGTAGGTACCAACTGGGGATAACTTAAGCATAGTTGGTTGCCAACTTCCAAGAGATGGCGGAAGGCTCGCCTCCTCTCGCGAGGACTTGGCATGTACGACGATTCCGCATCCGCCCCGCAAGAACCGAAGGAGGATCCACCATGCCCGCCATCGCTCTCCTCTCCGCCCTCCTCGTCGTCGGATTCGAGCAGTTCGTCGAGTGGCGGTACGGCGTGAGCGGCGCCGTGGGACTGCTGCTGCTCACCGTGGGACTCAAGGTCCGCAGCCCCACCTGCAGCTCCATCGGGGCCGTCGTCCTGGCCCTGATCTTCGCAGGACCGGCCCTGTGAGCTGTGGGAACCGCCCACGGCGCACACTGCCCAGGCCCCGCACGAGACCGGCCGCACCACCCTGTGGGAGATCTCAGCCCGTGAGCACCAGCTCCGAGCTGATGGTCTCCCACAGTGCGTTGAACCACAGGTAGGACTGCTCCACGAACGTCGTGGAGCGCAGCCCCTCGCCCTGCTCGAAGGGGAACAGCATCGACTGGGTCCCCTCCGCGTCGTACGTCTCCAGGTACTGGTGGTCGATCTCCTCGCCGCGCCGCGCCAGCGTGTAGTACGCGAAGAGCGCCTCCGCCCCGTTGAGCAGGTACAACTTCACCGGCGGGGTGAACGGCAGGGCCCGGAACGTGATGTGCACGTCGATGCCGTGCGTCGTCCGCAGCGCCAGCAGGTTGTGCTTGAGGACCTGGCCCTGGGCGTTGCGCTGGGCCAGCCAGCGCCGCTGGACCCGCTCCCCGTCCTCCGTCGCGTCCACCGCCGCCGGGAAGGCGAGGTCGATGTCGCGCGAGGGCAGCAGTACGCGGACGTCGATCCTGGCCGGTTTCGTTCGCCCCTCGTGGATGAGCCGCAGCGGCTCGCCCATCGCCAGGGTCAGCGAGACGGCCGTCAGGCACAGCGCGTCGATCTCCACGTGCGGCGCCGCGAAGGCGGCCGTGATGCGCGAGGCCAGCGCCACCATGGTGGTCCGCGGCGGGGCCGCCGGCCCCCTCAGTGACCTGCCCGCGTCCTCCGCGACCGTCGCCGGGCTGCCCTTGGACACGTTGGACAGCAGGTTCTCCGACTGCAGGATGCGCAGCGCCTGCCGCACGGTCCCGCGCTCCACGCCGAACTCGTCGGCCAGTCTGGCCTGCGTGGGCATGCGCGCCCCCGCCCGCAGCGCACCCGACAGGATGCGGCTGCGCAGCTCGTCGGCCACCTCGTGGTGCGACGTCTGCGTCCGCTGCGACCTCTGCGTCTGTTGTGCCCTCTTCCGCCCGTTGACGGCGGCATGTTCCGGGTCCACAGCCGAACCCTACAACTTCGCGCCATCTTTGGGCAGTTACCGTGAAGGTGGTTATGAGACGCATCCAAACGGAGATAACTTCATTGAAGTTGGTCACCAACTTCAGCAACATGGTCAAACTTCCGGGGGGTTGGCCACCAGAGTCGCGAACGACGACCAGGTGGATCGGTCCCGGCAGGGGTTGCCGCCCCGTCCCGAAGGAGGGACCGCATGCCGTACATAGCCATCGTCGTCGCCGTCCTCGCCATCGCCCTGGAGCAGCTGCTCCAGGTCAGGTACGGCGTGATGGGCGTCGTCGCCTTCGTCGCCCTCGCCATCGGCATCAAGGCCAGGAACTCAATGATCGGCGGCATCGGGGCCGTGATCCTCGTGATGCTGCTCGCCCAGTCCGGCTGACCGGGCCTCACCGCCCGGCAGCCGGCCGACCGGGTTCCCTTCCGGAGGGGAGCCGGGAGCCCGGTCGGCCGCACCACCACAACAACTGAAGACGACAACCGAACACGACAACCGAAAAGCTACGGAGCACCACAGCACCGCACACGCACCACACGCAGCACGCAGCACGCAGACCGCGACAAGCACTCCGGAAGGTGTTCAGAACATGTCCGGGCACCACGGTCGCCTGGATGTGCGCAGCAGGGCGTCGGCCGACAGGGCGGCGCCCGCTCGTACTTCCCGGACCCGGCCCAGCGCCGCGAGCCGGACCGCCGACTCGTCCCCGAGCCACAGCGACCCCAGCGAGGCCACCGGCAGCACCAGTCCGGCCTCCTCGGTGGTCGGCGTGCAGCTCGCGCCCTCGGGTGAGGCGTCCAGCCGGTACCGGCCCCGGCTGAGGCCGTCCGGGTCGGTCACCTCCAGGACGAGGACGCCCGCCGACGCGTACGTGCGTGCCTCCAGGGCCGCCACGACGTCCAGGATCCGTATCCACAGCCAGTCGGCCTGCGTGGTGATCGCCGCCGCGCGCGGGTCGGGGAGCAGGTGCGGCAGCAGGTCGTCCGGGGCACGCCAGCCCGTCCGGACGGCCGTGACCCAGTCGATCGAGCAGACGTGGTGCCACAGGGCGCGTTCCGCGGCCGGCGAGACGGCGACGAGGTCCTTGACCTTCGCGGTCTGCTGCGGCTGCTTCGCGTCCCCCCAGCGGTCGTCCACCGTGTACGTGAGCAGGCCCTCCGGCTCGCCGTCCGCGGTGCGGTAGAGGGCGTGGAAGGGCTCGGTCCACGGCGCCCGGTCCAGCAGCAGCGCACCCGTGGCGGTCTGCCACCACCGCTCGCTCCGGTCGATCGCGCCCGGCTGCGAGCGCCGCAGCCGCTCGTGCAGCCCGGGTCCGGTCTTGCGTACCTCGTCGCCGTCCACGAGGTCGACGCGACCGCCGTCGCCGGGCCCGGCCCACCGGGGGTCGAGTCCCGCCCGCGGGACGTCGACCGTCCACTCGGCGGCCGTGGTGGCCGCCCCGAACCCGTACCGGCCGTAGATCGGGTACTCGGCGGCGATCAGCGTCGCCACGGTGTCCCCGCGGTCCCGCGCGGCCGCCAGGTCCTGGGCCATCATCCGCGTGAGGACGCCCCGGCGGCGGTGGGTCGAGGTCACGGTGACGTTCGAGATCGCGTCGGCCCGGACGGCCGCGCCGCCGACCGCGGTGACCTCCTGCGCGAACGACCGGAAGGTCCCCACGCACCGGTCCCCGTCGAACGCTCCCAAGGTCCGCCCGGGCACGATGTAGGTGCTGCGGTCCGCGATCTCCGCCTCCGAGACGCTCGGTGGCCGCAGGAACCCGGTGTTCATGGCGCGGATCCAGTCGGGGATCTCGTCGGCGCGGATGGGGCGTACGTCGATGTCGTGGCGCGAACTCATGGGCTCACGCTAGGCATACGGGGCAGAGGGTGTCGTGCGGATTTCGCGCGCCGGCCCCGACCACGGACCCGGGGCCCGGGAGCCGGCCGCCGGGACCCGGTCGCCGGCTACATCAGCAGGTCGTCCACCTGGGCCTCGCCCTCGCGGTACCGGCGGGCGATCTCCGCGCTGCAGTCGTCGGCCGTCCGCTGCAGCTCCTGCCGCCGCCGCGAGACCTGCTGCTCGTAGCCCACGAGCCGCGCCATCCCGGCGTCCAGTTCCGCGTCCGTACGCGCCCGGAGGTCCGACAGCTCGACCTCGGCGAGCATGTCGGCGGCCAGCAGCCGGTACTCCTCGCCGTACGGCGTCGCGACGGTCACGTGCCGCGCCGACGAGCGGTGCCGGGCGGGCGCGTCGGTCAGGATCTCCGACAGCCGCGCGACGACCGACGCCTCCTCCACGACGGGCGTCCCGGCGTCGTCGGCGCGGTCCGCGCGGGGTCCCGTACGCCGTCCCAGCTCGGCCCGCAGGATGTCGATCCGGCCCTGCAGCAGCCGCCGTACGTAACTCAGGTCGGCCTCGTCGCGCTGCGCGTCCCGGCGCAGGCCGCGCAGTTCCGGCAGCCGCAGGCCGCCCAGCGGCGGCGCGGGGTCCGGCACCGGGCCGTCCGTCCCCCGGGCGGGCGGCCACGCCCGGGTCAGTGGAACGGGCCCGGACGACTGCCCCGTACTCGGTGTGCTCATGTGCCTCGACCGTCCCCTCGACCGGCGTGTGTGAGCATCGTGCCACCCCGAGTGGCCGCTATGTGACCGAGTGCCCCCGATCGGCCGTAGATGGACCGTTGGGGAACCGTTGGGGAACAATGTGAAAGCCGCTCCCGTGCGGCCCCGTGCGACCTCCGTCCGGACCCCGTCCGGCCGCCCGCCGGACGCACGGCATGATGGTCCGCATGCGTGCGGTGGTGCAGAGGGTGGACGGCGCGAGCGTCGTCGTGGACGGCGAGACGGTCGGGGAGATCGACGGCGAGGGGCTGTGCGTCCTCGTCGGGGTGACCCACGAGGACACCAAGGAGAAGGCGGCCCAGCTGGCCCGCAAGCTCTGGTCCGTGCGGATGCTGACCGACGAGAGGTCGTGCTCCGACATCAATGCGCCGCTGCTCGTCGTCAGCCAGTTCACCCTCTACGGGGACGCCCGCAAGGGCAGGCGCCCCACCTGGAACGCGGCGGCCCCCGGCGACGTGGCCGAGCCCCTGGTGGACGAGGTGGTGGCGCAACTGCGGTCGCTGGGGGCGACGGTGGCCACGGGACGGTTCGGCGCGAAGATGCGCGTCTCCCTGACGAACGACGGCCCGTTCACGGTGCTCATCGAGATGTGAGCCCGGGTGCCCCGTGCACGGGGGTCAGGGCTCGACCACGACCTCCTGGGCCGCGGCCGTCGTGTCGGCGACCAGCCGGGCGTCCAGCGGTACGTTGCGCTTGACCAGGCCGAGGGCGATCGGGCCCAGCTCGTGGTGGCGTACGGAGGTCGTGACGAAGCCGATCTTCCGGCCCTCCGGCCCGTCGTCCGCGAGGCGCAGCTCCGCGCCGTGCGGCGGCAGGTGCACCTCGCTGCCGTCCAGGTGCAGGAAGACGAGCCTGCGCGGCGGCTTGCCGAGGTTCTGCACGCGGGCGACGGTCTCCTGGCCGCGGTAGCAGCCCTTCTGCAGGTGCACCGCGCTGCCGATCCAGCCCAGCTCGTGCGGGATGGTGCGGTGGTCGGTCTCGAAGCCCAGCCGCGGGCGGTGCTGCTCGACGCGCAGCGCCTCGTACGCGAGCAGTCCGACCGCCGGACCGGCCCCGTCGAACGCCTCCAGGTCCACGCGCGGCAGGAACAGGTCCCGCCCGTACGACGTCTCGCGCACGACGGCGCCCTCGGGGGCCACGGCGATGGAACCGGCCGGCAGGTGCACGACCGCGAACTCGCCGGTGCGGTCGGTGACCTCGACGCGGTAGAAGAACTTCATCGACTCCAGGTACGCGATCAGCGCCTCCTGGGTGCCGGGCTCGACGTGCGCCCAGGTCGTCGTACCGTCGTCGACGAGGTAGAGCGCGTGCTCGACGTGGCCGTTCGCGGAGAGGATCAGCGCCTCGGTGGCCTGCCCCGCCGGAAGGTCGCTGACGTGCTGGGTGAGCAGCAGGTGCAGCCAGCTCAGCCGGTCCTCACCGGTGACGGCGACCACCCCGCGGTGGGAGAGGTCCACGAATCCGGTGCCGTCGGCGAGGGCACGCTGCTCGCGGAACAGGTCGCCGTAGTGCGCGGCTACGCCTTCGTCCACTCCCTCGGCGGGAACGGCACCGGGCAGGGACAGCAGAGGGCTCTTCATATCCACACAGCCTACGACCGAGCGGCGGACGTTTTTATTTCCCGCTCTCCCGGGTGTTCCCGGTCCCCCGGGTGTTCCCGCTCCCCCGGGCGCCCCCGGCCCCCGGGGCGTCCGGCTCCGCCGTGTCCTCCTTCGCCGCGCAGTCCGCGCAGCGGCCGAAGATCGCGAAGTGCTTCATGTCGGTGACGAAGCCGAAGGTCTCACGGAGCTTGGCGGTGAAGTCGGCGGCGACCTCGACGTCCGCCTCGATGACGTTCGTGCAGTCGCGGCAGACCAGGTGGATGTGGTGGTGCCGGTCCGCGAGGTGGTACGTCGGCGCCCCGTGCCCCAGGTGCGCGTGCGAGACCAGCCCGAGCTCCTCCAGGAGCTCCAGGGTCCGGTACACCGTGGAGATGTTGACCCCCGACGCCGTCCTGCGCACTTCCACCAGGATGTCGTCGGGAGTCGCGTGCTCCAGGGTGTCCACCGCTTCGAGGACGAGCTGGCGCTGAGGCGTCAGCCGGTAGCCGCGCTGCCGCAGGTCGCTCTTCCAGTCGGTGTCCGTGCCCATGCCGGTGCCCGTGCCTTCGGTGCTGCTTCCGGTGCTCACCACACCGGAAGTCTAGGACTACTTGAAGAAGGCGATCCCGTCGTCCGGCATGTCGTCCGGGAGGGCCTTCGCCCAGCGTTCGACGTCCTCGGGGCTGACGACCTTCTTGAGCTGCGCGGACATGTACGGGCGCAGGGTGACCTCGGGGGTCTGCTTCTCGCCGACCCACATGAGGTCGCTCTTCACGTAGCCGTACAGGCGCTTGCCGCCGCTGTACGGGCCCGAGGCCGCCGTCCGGGCCACGGCGTCCGTGACCAGGTCGATCTGCGGCTTCTTGTCGGCCAGCTCGCCGTACCAGACCTCGACCACGCCGTCGTCGCGGACCATCACGACCTCGACCTTGCGGTCCTTGTCGATGCGCCAGAAGCCGGACTCGGACTCCAGCGGGCGCACCTTGTTGCCCTCGGCGTCCAGGACCCAGGTGTGCGAGTGGTACTCCAGGAAGTCCCGCCCGTCGTGGGTGAAGCTGACTTCCTGGCCGAAGTTGCACTTCTCGTCGCCGGGGAAGTCGTGGACGCCCGCGCCGGTCCAGTGCCCGAGCAGGAAGACGAGCGGGACGAGGTCCTTGTGCAGGTCGGACGGGATCTCGATCATGAGGTCGGCAGTTCCTAGGTGGGGGTCAGCGCTGGCCCTGGTACAGCTTCTTCACGGCGAGGCCGGTGAAGGCGAGGACGCCGACACAGACCAGGACGAGCAGGACTTCGAAGAAGTACTCAAGCACGGGGTGCTCCTCGGGTGACGCGGTGGTGGGCGGTACAGAGCCGGTCCCCACTCTAATGGGGCGGGGGCCGGACCTCTTGCCGAGGTCCGCCGAGGCCTGCCGAGGTCCGTCGAGGTCCGCCGGCCGGCCCGGGAGGCCGCTCCGGTCCGTGCGGGGCGTCGATCGGGGCGTTGATTACGATGCGGGCATGGCGAAGAAGCTCGTGATCAAGGTGACGGCGGGGGCCGACGCCCCCGAACGCTGCTCACAGGCCTTCACGGTGGCGGCGGTCGCCGTGGCCAGCGGGGTGGAGGTCTCGCTCTGGCTGACCGGGGAGTCCGCGTGGTTCGCGCTGCCGGGGCGCGCCGCCGAGTTCGAGCTGCCGCACGCGGCCCCGCTGCCCGGCCTGCTCGAATCGGTCCTGGCCGGGGGCCGCCTCACGCTCTGCACGCAGTGCGCGGCCCGCCGCGACATCTCGGAGAAGGACGTCATCGACGGCGTGCGGATCGCGGGCGCGCAGGTGTTCGTGCAGGAGGCCATGGCGGACGGCACCCAGGCACTCGTCTACTGACGGCCGCCGCCGCCCGTACCGCCGTCTGCGGTGCTACCCGCGGCGCTTCCTGCCGTCCAGTTCGTCCCACCACTCGTCGGAGCGGGCGTCGCCGGAGGGCGCGTCCCACCAGCGGTCGTCGGGACCGCGCCGGTTGGCGACCATCGCCGCCAGCGGCGGGATCACCATCGCCACCACGCACATGCCCACGGCCACGGGCACCGACCAGAGCCGTACGACCGCCCAGGCGAGGACGAACAACCCGATGCACGTCCCCATCATGGCGAAGTAGACGTGCCGCCTTCGCGCATACATACGTCCAGCGTAGGACGCCTGCGCGCGGAGCGGGCGAGCCGAAGGGCCGCACCCCGTACCGGAAAGCGTCCAACCCCCGGGGGTGCGGCCCTTCGGCCGTTCATACGGTGCGGACCGCCGGACGGCTCAGACGGCGATGGCCACCTCGGACAGCCCGCCGGTCTGGGCGACGACCGTACGGTCCGCCGTGGCGCCCGGGACGAGGGCGCGGACGGTCCAGGTGCCCTCGGCCGCGTAGAAACGGAACTGTCCGGTCGCCGAGGTCGGGACCTCCGCGGTGAACTCGCCCGTCGAGTCCAGGAGGCGGACGTAGCCCACCACCGGCTCGCCGTCCTTGGTCACCTGACCCTGGATGGTGGTCTCACCGGGCTTGATCGTCGAGGCGTCGGGGCCGCCGGCCTTCGCTCCACACATGTTTCGTTTCCGTCCTTGAGTCCTTGGGTCCTTGGGCCGTACGGATTACTTGTTGGCGCCGAGCTCGATCGGCACGCCGACGAGGGAGCCGTACTCGGTCCACGAACCGTCGTAGTTCTTGACGTTCTCGACGCCGAGCAGCTCGTGCAGCACGAACCAGGTCAGCGCGGAGCGCTCACCGATGCGGCACAGGGCGATGGTGTCCTTGGACAGGTCGACCTGCTCGTCCTCGTAGAGCGCCTTGAGCTCGTCGTCGGACTTGAAGGTGCCGTCGTCGTTGGCGTTCTTCGACCACGGGATGTTGCGCGAGGTCGGCACGTGGCCGGGGCGCTGCGACTGCTCCTGCGGCAGGTGCGCGGGGGCGAGCAGCTTGCCCGAGAACTCGTCGGGCGAACGGACGTCGACGATGTTCTGCTGGCCGATCGCGGCGACGACGTCGTCACGGAAGGCGCGGATCGCCTTGTTCTGCGGCTTGGCCTTGTACTGGGTCGTCGGACGGGTCGGGACCTCGTCGACCAGGTCGCGGGAGTCCAGCTCCCACTTCTTGCGGCCGCCGTCGAGGAGCTTGACGTTCTCGTGGCCGTACAGCTTGAAGTACCAGTAGGCGTAGGACGCGAACCAGTTGTTGTTGCCGCCGTAGAGCACCACCAGGGTGTCGTTGGCGATGCCCTTCTCCGACAGGAGCTTCTCGAAGCCCTCCTGGTCGATGAAGTCGCGGCGGACCGGGTCCTGGAGGTCCTTGGTCCAGTCGATCCGGATGGCGTTCTTGATGTGGTTCTTGTCGTACGCGGACGTGTCCTCGTCGACCTCGACGACGGCCACGTTCGGGTCGTCCAGGTGTGCCTGGACCCAGTCGGCGTCTACCAGGACGTCACTGCGGCTCATGCTCGTTCTCCTCCGGGGCAGTTACGGCGGGGCGGGGCGTCGGTGCGGGATGCGGGTGCGGTGGGCCTGCGGCCTGCGGGTACGCGCTCGGCGGCCGGGGCTGCGGGGCGTACGCCCCCCACCCCGGTCAGCCCGCCGGCAGCGACACCGGCCCCCGCCGCCGCGAGCACGGCGACCACCACCGACGCCGCCGTCGGCAACGGCAGCGCCCGCGCGAGGACGGCGGCCGCGACCGCGATCCCGCCCACGGTCACCGCGTCCGGCTCCGCGGCGAGGTGCCCCGTCGCGATGATCGCCAGCGCCGCCGAGACGACCGTGGCCATCAGGCCGTACATCCGCTCGTCGGGCTCGGCGTGGCTGCGCAGCTGAAGGACCAGGGTCAGCAGCACCCAGACACCGAGCGCGCCGAGGATCGCGGCGGGCGCGTTCTCCCGGCCGGCCGCGAGCAGGGCCGCGTCCGCGGTGAGCGCGCCCGCGAAGGCGAGCACGATGCCCTGCCGGGCGGGCCACATCCCGTTCAGCCGGAACCAGCCCGCCGCGGTCACCGCCTGCAGGATCACCAGCGGCACGACCAGCGCGTACTGCCCGACCGCGGCCGCGCCCGCGAGCAGCAGCCCGAGGACGGCCGTCAGCGCGGCCGGCTGCCCGCCGGGCTCGATGATCGGCGAACGCCCCTCGGCGCGGGCCCGCTGCGCGTCGGTGATCCGCGCGTTGCCGGCGACGGTGGCCGGACCGTATCCGGAACCGGAGCCGGAGCCGGGAGCGGGAGTCTCAGGAGCGGCTGCGGGAGCGGCCGCCGCAGCCGGTTCCTGCACCGGGTACCCCTGGCTCCGGCCCTGCGGCTGCTGCTGCGGCTGGTACTGCTGCTGCGGCATCGGCTGCCCCGCGACCCCGTACTGCGGCGCACCGTGCGTCCCATGCGCCCCGTGCGTCCCGTACGGCGTCTCGCCCGGTCCCTGCTGCGGCAGGTACGCCGTGTCGGCGGCCGGCGGCGCCGGTGTCACCGGCGGCTGGACCTGGGTCTCCCAGGTCTGGCCCTCCCACTGCTGGGTGTACTGCTGCTGCGCGGCGGCCTCGTCGTACTGCTGCTGCCCGGGCCACCCGGACGCGGGCTGCTGCTGATGTTGCTGCTGCTGGCTCTGGTGCTGCTGCCAGTACGGGTCGTAGCCCTCGTGCTGGCCCTCGTACCGGCCTTCGTACGGCTGGTTGCTCATGGTCCCGTCACCCTCCTGCGAACGGCGGGAGCACCTCGACCGTGCCGCCCTCGGCCAGCCGTACCGTCTCATGCCCGCGGGTGCCCACGGGATCGCCGTCGACGAGGAACGAGCATCGCCGCAGTACACGGGAGAGTTCGCCGGGGTGTCGCTCGCGTACGGCGTCGAGCGCCTGCGCGAGGGTCTCGGCCTCGTACGGCTCCTCGGCGACACCTGCGGCGGCCTTGGCGGCGGCCCAGTAACGCACTGTGCCCTGTGCCATCTGGTTCCTCGATCGACGGTGAAGAAAAACGGGTGACGGACACCGCCAGGCTAGGCCCCGCCGTCAACTTCCTGTGTGCCGGGCATGCCTGCGTGCCGGGCCGCCCACTCCCCGATGCGGGAGAGCAGCGCGTCGTCGGCCGCGTTCTCGGCGTGGCCCATCCCCCGCTCCAGCCACAGCTCCGCGTGGCCGTCCGACGCGGCGGCCAGCATCCGCGGGTGGTCCACCGGGAAGTAGCCGTCCCGGTCGCCGTGGACGACGAGCAGGGGGGTCGGCGCGATCAGGGGGACCGACTCCACCGGGGAGGACGGGACCGGGTCCCAGTCACGGTGGTGGATACGGGTGCGCAGCCCGTAACGGCCGACCGCGCGGCCCACCGGCCGCGTTACCAGCCAGTGCAGGCGGCGCATAGGGGCCGTACCCCGGTAGTACCAACGGGCGGGAGCGCTGACCGACACCACCGCGTCCGAATGCGCTCCCGTGCGCCCCTCGTGCTCCTGATCGCTCCGCGGGTGCAGGGCCGCGTGCCGGAGCACCACCGAGCCGCCCATGGAGAATCCGACGGTCGCCACCCGGGTGTGACCGAGCTCTCTCGCCCACTCCACGGCCGCCGCCAGGTCGAGCACCTCGCGGTCGCCGACCGTGGAGCGCCCGCCGGAGGCCCCGTGGCCGCGGAAGGAGAAGGTGACCACGGCCGCGTACTGCGCGAAGGCGGTCGCCGCCCGCCGCACGTGCGGGCGCTCCAGGTCGCCCGTGAAGCCGTGTGCCACGACGACGACAGGAGTCGCGGAGGTGTCGGACGTGTACGTTCCGGGGCGGTATGCGGCGTCGATCGTCACACCGTCGGCCGTGCGCAGGAACCTCCGGAGGGCTCCTCGCGGGGCCCCCTCCGGCCCCCCGGATGTACATCTTTCCGCCGTCTCAGGTTCTGGACGAGTGAAAGATCGCGTCACACGACCTGCCGGACCTCGGTTCATGTGGGCTATTCTGCTGGGCAGAGGACTCGGGCAGAGAAGCCCCCGGGTCCTTTTGCGCTTTCTGGAGCGTTGTATACGAACGCTGTATACGACGTTGAGCAGTGCCGAAAACGTCCTCGCAGGGACCGAGGAGGAACCAGACGTTATGGGCGAGCGAACCGTGCGTGACCGTATGACGACCCAGGCAGGTGGGGCGCGATGAGCTCTCTGCTGCTCCTTACCAATGCCCTTCAGCCGTCGACGGAGGTGCTTCCCGCCCTCGGCCTGTTGCTGCACAACGTGCGCGTGGCTCCGGCGGAGGGCCCCGCCCTCGTCGACACCCCCGGCGCCGACGTCATCCTCGTCGACGGCCGCCGCGACCTCCCGCAGGTCCGCAGCCTCTGTCAGCTGCTGCGCTCCACCGGGCCCGGCTGTCCGCTCGTCCTCGTCGTGACGGAGGGCGGCCTCGCGGCCGTCACCGCCGACTGGGGCATCGACGACGTGCTGCTCGACACGGCCGGTCCGGCCGAGGTCGAGGCGCGGCTGCGGCTGGCCATGGGCCGCCAGCAGATCGTCAACGACGACTCCCCCATGGAGATCCGCAACGGCGACCTCTCCGTGGACGAGGCCACCTACAGCGCCAAGCTCAAGGGCCGGGTCCTGGACCTGACCTTCAAGGAGTTCGAGCTCCTGAAGTACCTCGCCCAGCACCCGGGCCGCGTCTTCACCCGCGCCCAGCTGCTGCAGGAGGTCTGGGGCTACGACTACTTCGGCGGTACGCGCACGGTCGACGTGCACGTGCGGCGGCTGCGCGCGAAGCTCGGCCCCGAGCACGAGTCGCTGATCGGGACCGTCCGGAACGTCGGTTATCGATTCGTTACGCCGGAGAAGGTGGAACGGGCGTCGGACGAGGCGAAGGCCAAGGCCGCGCGGCCAAAGCCGGAGGATGCGGACGAGACGGCGCACCTGGACGCCGCCGGCACCGGCGGGGCGGCCGCGGAGGCCTCCACCGGGGACCGGGAAGAGGCCGTACGACCTGCCCGGCGGTAGGTCCATCCGCGTAGACTCCGCGCGTGGCCAAGGTGACTCGGGACGACGTGGCGCGACTGGCGGGTACTTCCACCGCCGTCGTCAGCTATGTCATCAACAACGGACCCCGGCCGGTCGCCCCGGCCACGCGCGAGCGCGTCCTCGCCGCGATCAAGGAGCTGGGGTACCGGCCGGACCGGGTCGCCCAGGCCATGGCGTCGCGGCGTACGGACCTCATAGGCCTGATCGTGCCGGACGCGCGCCAGCCCTTCTTCGGGGAGATGGCGCACGCGGTCGAACAGGCCGCGTCCGAGCGCGGGAAGATGGTGCTCGTCGGCAACTCCGACTACGTCGGCGAGCGCGAGGTCCACTATCTGCGGGCCTTCCTCGGCATGCGGGTCTCGGGGCTCATCCTCGTCAGCCACGCGCTGAACGACCTGGCCGCCGCCGAGATCGAGGCGTGGGACGCCCGGGTGGTGCTGCTGCACGAGCGGCCCGAGGCGATCGACGACGTCGCGGTCGTCACGGACGACGTGGGCGGCGCGCAGCTCGCCACGCAGCACCTGCTGGACCACGGATACGCGTACGTCGCCTGTCTGGGCGGTGTCGCCGAGACCCCGACCGTCGGTGACCCGGTCTCCGACCACGTCGAGGGGTGGCGGCGGGCCATGCACGGGGCGGGGCGCTCGACCGAGGGCCGCCTCTTCGAGGCGCTCTACAACCGGTACGACGCGTACGAGGTGGGGCTGCGGCTGCTGGCCGGGCCCGACCGGCCGCCGGCCATCTTCTGCTCCACAGACGACCAGGCCATCGGGGTGCTGCGGGCGGCCCGTGAGCTGCGGATCGATGTGCCGGGGGAGCTGGCCGTCGCCGGGTTCGACGACATCAAGGAGGCCGGGCTGACCGATCCGCCGCTGACCACGGTCGCGAGCGATCGGTCTGCGATGGCTCGGGCGGCGGTGGATCTGGTGCTCGATGATGGGCTGCGGGTGGCTGGGGCTCGGCGGGAGCGGTTGAAGTTGTTCCCTTCCTCGTTGGTGGTCCGGCGTAGCTGCGGCTGTTAGGCGCGTTGTCGGCTGCGGGTGCGTCGTGGCTGATCGCGCAGTTCCCCGCGCCCCTGAAAGCAGGCGGTCGTGCCCGCGCGGCGGAGCCGCACGTGACGCAGCCCCGCGCCCCTGAAAGAGAAAAGCAGGGCGCCGGCCCCCGACCGGTAGCGAGGGCCGGCGCGTGCTTCGGTTCCGCTAGAACAGCAAGTTGTACTGGTTGAAGCCTGTGCCCAGGCTGGTGCGGGGTGCGAACAGGTCTGTGGTGGCCTTGTTCGTGCCCTGGTAGAGCCAGAGCGTGCCCGCCGCGTCGCGGGTCATGACGTCGGCGATGCCGTCGCCCGTCACGTCGCCGCTGGAGACGTACGACGTGAAGTTCCAGCCGGTACGCGCCTTGATCCGGGCCGACCAGGGGGTCTTCTCCTTGCCCGTGCCGCGGTAGAGCCACAGCGTGCCGTCCGTGGAGCGGACCAGCAGGTCGGGCTTGCCGTCGCCGGAGAGATCACCGTGGCCGAAGATCTTCACGTTCTTCCAGGCGCCGCTGACGACCTTGACCTTGCCGTAGAACTGGCCGTTGCCCTTGCCGGGGTAGAGGTAGACCGAGCCGTCGGCGTCCACCGCGAGCAGGTCCGGGCGGGCGTCGCCCGTCATGTCGCCGGGGATCGCGTAGGACGTGTAGCCGCCCCAGACCGAGCTGATCTGCATCCAGGCCCAGTCGCCGGCGGAGTGGTCCAGGTAGCTGCGGTACAGCTTGCCGTCCGTCTTGTCCCGGATGATCAGGTCCTGGTAGTAGTCCCGGTCCAGGTCGGCCTGGAGGGCCCAGGTGGCGTTCTGCCAGCCGTTGCCCTGGTAGGCGCGCTGCGCGAGCGAGGTGCCCTTGCTGCTCTGCTGGAAGAGGCCGCCCGAGGGCGTGCGGGCCAGCAGGTCGGCGCGGCCGTCGTAGGACAGGTCGGTGTCGTCGATGCGCGGCTGGGCGGCCCAGGTGTACGAGCTGACCTTGGTGAAGACCGGGTAGGCGCCCTTCGCGGTGCAGCCCGCGACGCCCCAGGAGACGATGCCGACGATCTTGCCGCCGACGACGAGCGGGCCGCCCGAGTCGCCGTTGCAGGGGCTGGTGGTGCCCTCGTCGGCGCCGCTGGCGGGCGTTCCCGCGCAGGTCATCGAGCCGGCGGCGAAGTAGTCCCCGTCGAGGACCGACGCCATGGCGCTCTTGCAGGTCGCGTCGGCGACCAGCGGCAGGCTCGCCTTCTTCAGCTTCGTGGAGAGCGTGGCGTCCTCGGCGCCCGAGGTCAGGCCCCAGCCGTAGACGGTGCCGGTGGTCCCGGGCTGGTAGAGCGCGCTGTCGTCGGACGCGGCCAGGCGCAGGGTCGGCCGGTCGAGCAGCGGGCGGTCCAGAGTGAGGACCGCGATGTCGTTCCGGGTGGTCTCGGCGTCGTAGCGCGGATGGTTCCACTGCCGCAGGACACCCGCGGGGGTGCCGGTCGTGTAGTCGTCGAGGTCGGTGGTGCCGGCCAGGACCGCGCCGTTGCCCACCCAGTCCAGGCCCGCGACGCAGTGCGCGGCGGTGAGGACCTTGTTCGGGGCGACGAGGGTGCCGCCGCAGAAGTAGCCGTCGCCGGTGTCCGGCTCGTAGTAGCCGAGCTGGACCATCCACGGGGCGGCGGCGATGGTGGTCTGGCCGCCGCCGATGACGAACGGCGACTTCGACGGCGAGGCGCCGTCCGGGGTCTCGCCGGTCGCCTTCGCGGCGTCGACGACGCGGTCGCGCAGCTCCTTTTGGGAGGCGGCCGGCGCGGCGGGCTGTGCGAGGCCCGCTTCGGGCAGGCCTCCGGCGGGACCGTCGGCCGCGGTGGCCGGCGGGGCCGCGAGGACGCCGGCGCATCCCAGCGCCAGCGCGAGGGCGGCCGCGGGGAACGCCGTGGCGGGACGTCTCCAGCGGCTGCGCAGGGCAGGTATCACTCAGGGCTCCTGAAGGGGTGATGTGGGTGGTGGTACGGGGTGAACCCACCGATTCTGCGGCGTAGGAAACCCCGCGCACACGTACTTCACAGCGGGCCGGCAAGTGTTCGTCCGCCGCTTCCTCCACCTCACCGTGCGGCAACCCCTCGTTTCCCGGGCGCCCCGGACGCCAGAGGAACCGGGCGCCTTTATATCGGGCATACGAGGTTCTGTCGGGCTTCTCAGGGAGCACTCAGGGAGCTTTCATGGTCGGGCGGCAGAGTCGGACCCATGACCGAGAGCTTCCGCCGCAGCGGCGAGTACCCCCAGGGCGACCACCAGCAGTCCACGTACTCAGGACAGCCGTACGAGCAGTCGCACGAGCAGACGCATGAGCAGGCGCAGGACCAGAACCGTGCCTCCTCCGTGAACCCGGAGTGGCCGCCCCCGCCGGCCTACCGGCCGGACCAGCAGGGCGCCGCTCCCACCGCGCTCCTCTCCGAGCCCGTCCCGGCGCTCGCCCCGGCGCCCCGCAAGCGCGCCAAGGGGCCGCTGGCCCTGCTGGCCGCCGTCGCGATCGCCGCGGCGGCCGTGGGCGGCGGAACCGCGTACGCCTTCCAGGAGCTGACCGGCGACGGAACCGTGGCCGCCGGCAGCAGCACGAGCACCAGCGTCGTGGCCGCGAGCAAGAAGGGCACGGTCGCCGGGGTCGCGGAGGCGGTCAGCCCGAGCATCGTCGAGATCAGCGCGACCTCGAACGCGGGCTCGTCCACCGGCTCCGGCGTGATCATCACGACCGGTGGCGAGATCATCACCAACAACCACGTGATCTCCGGTGCCTCGCAGATCAAGGTGCAGCTGAACAACGGCAAGTCGTACACCGCGAAGGTCGTCGGCACCGACAGCAAGAAGGACCTGGCGCTGATCGAGCTGGAGGACGCGCCGTCGGGGCTCACGCCCGCGACGCTCGGCGACTCCGACGCCGTGAAGGTCGGCGACGAGGTCGTGGCGATCGGCTCCCCCGAGGGCCTGACCGGCACCGTCACCAGCGGCATCGTCTCCGCGCTCGACCGGGACGTCACCGTCTCCACCGACGAGAGCCAGGGACAGCAGCAACAGCAGCAGGGCGGCGGCAGCGGCGGCCAGTGGCCGTTCGAGTTCGGCGGCCGGCAGTTCAACGGCGACACCGGCTCCTCCACGACCACCTACAAGGCGCTCCAGACCGACGCGTCCCTCAACCCCGGCAACTCCGGCGGCGCGCTGATCGACATGAACGGCAACATCATCGGCATCAACTCCGCGATGTACTCGGCCGCCACGGACTCCTCGTCCTCGTCGAGCGCCGGCAGCGTCGGACTCGGCTTCGCCATCCCCGTCAACACGGTCAAGGCCGACCTGGCCTCGCTGCGGGCCGGCGGCGCGGACGGCTGAGCCGCGCCGCCGGCCCCCACGGCCCGCCGCGGACGTGCGAGGCTGAGAACGCCCCGATCCCATCCCACCGCACCGAGGAACCGACCGCGATGAGCCCCGCCGAAGGCGACCGTGAACCCCAGCGCATCCTGATCGTCGACGACGAGCCGGCCGTGCGCGAAGCACTCCAGCGCAGCCTCGCCTTCGAGGGGTACGACACCGAGGTCGCCGTCGACGGCGCGGACGCCCTGGAGAAGTCCGTCGCGTACCGGCCCGACCTGGTCGTCCTCGACATCCAGATGCCGCGGATGGACGGCCTGACCGCCGCCCGCCGGATGCGCGGCGCCGGCACGACGACGCCCATCCTCATGCTCACCGCCCGCGACACGGTCGGCGACCGGGTCACCGGACTCGACGCGGGCGCCGACGACTACCTGGTCAAGCCGTTCGAACTGGACGAGCTGTTCGCCCGCGTACGGGCCCTGCTGCGGCGCAGCTCGTACGCCGCGGCCGCGGTCGGCGCCCCCGCGGACGACGCGCTCACCTTCGCCGACCTGCGCATGGACCTCGCGACCCGGGAGGTCACGCGGGGCGGCCGGCCCGTCGAGCTGACCCGCACCGAGTTCACCCTGCTGGAGATGTTCCTGGCCCATCCGCGCCAGGTCCTCACGCGGGAGCAGATCCTGAAGGCGGTCTGGGGCTTCGACTTCGAGCCGAGCTCCAACTCGCTGGACGTGTACGTGATGTACCTGCGGCGCAAGACGGAGGCGGGCGGCGAGCCGCGCCTGGTGCACACCGTGCGGGGCGTGGGGTACGTCCTGCGGGCGGGCGGGGCGGAGTGAAGAGGGTCGTCCGCCGGTTCACCGCGCTGCCGATCCGCTCACGCCTGGCGCTGCTGGTCGCGGCGGCGGTGGCGTTCGCGGTGGCGGCGGTGTCGGTGACGGCCTGGTTCGTCGTACAGGGCAAGTTGTACGACGAGGTGGACAACGACCTGCACGGCGTCAACAGCCCCGTCGATCTGAGCACCATCAATTCGGTACTGGGCGACTGCGACTCCTCCCCCTCCCGCCAGAACACCTTCGGTCCGCCGTCCGACTACTACCTGCAACTGGTCAAGGCGGACGGCACGCCGTGCGCCCTGGACAGGTCGGCGGGCGTGGTGCGGGTCACCGGCAGTGACACGAAGGTGGCCGAGAACCCCTCCCCCGACGCCGAGGTGTACCGCAACGGCACCGACAGCGAAGGGAGGTCCGTCCGGGTGCTGACCGCGCCCCTGGTCGTCTCGGGTCCCCGGCAGACGCTGGTGGAGGGCACCGCGCTGGTCATCGCGTATCCGCTGGAGAGCACCCAGTCGACGCTGGACGAACTGGCCCTGCTGCTCCTCGTGGTCTCCGGGATCGGGGTCGTCGGGGCCGGGATCGCCGGGCTGGCCGTGGCCCGTGCCGGGCTGCGGCCCGTCGACGAGCTCACCGAGGCCGTCGAGCACGTGGCCCGCACCGAGGACCTCTCCGTGCGCATCCCCGTCGAGGACGAGAGCGAGGACGAGATCGCCCGCCTCTCCCGCTCCTTCAACTCGATGACCGCCTCCCTCGCCAGCTCCCGCGAACTGCAGCGCCAGCTCATCGCCGACGCCGGCCATGAGCTGCGCACCCCGCTCACCTCTCTGCGGACGAACATCGAACTGCTCACCCGCAGCGAGGAGACGGGCCGTCCCATCCCCCCGGCGGACCGCAAGGCGCTGCTCGCGTCGGTGAAGGCGCAGATGACCGAACTGGCCGCGCTCATCGGCGACCTGCAGACGCTGTCGCGGTCGGACGCGGGCACACCGGCCGACCGCGTGCAGGTGGTGGCGTTGCAGGACGTCGTGGAGTCGGCGCTGCGCCGGGCCCGGCTGCGCGGCCCGGAGCTGACGATCACGGCCGACGTGCACCCCTGGTTCGTACGGGCGGAGCCCACCGCGCTGGAGCGGGCCATCGTCAACATCCTGGACAACGCCGTGAAGTTCAGTCCCGGGGGCGGCGTGATCGACGTCGTCCTCAAGGACGGCGAGCTGACCGTACGGGACCGCGGTCCCGGTATCCCCGCCGACGAACTCCCGCACGTCTTCGACCGGTTCTGGCGCTCCCCGAGCGCGCGGGCGCTGCCCGGCTCGGGCCTGGGCCTGTCCATCGTGGCCCGTACGGTGCAGGAGTCGGGCGGCGACGTGGCGCTCGGCCCCGCGGAGGGCGGCGGCACGGTCGCGGCGATCCGACTGCCCGGTGCCCCGGTCCCGCCGCCGTCCCTGGACCGGGGTCCGGAGGTCCTGGACTAGGGCTCGTCCGGCAGTTCCCAGGTCCAGGACCCCTCCGAGGGGGGTCAGCCCTCCCGGGAAGGCGTCTGCTTCATGCCGTCGACGACGGCCCGGGTGATGACGGCGCTGGTGAAGGTCACCGTGCCGGGCTTCATCAGGGCGTCCTCGCCCTCCCCCTTCGGCTGGTTCACCTGCACGACGCGCTCGCCCAGGAAGACGTGGGTCTTCTTGTCGAAGATCCACTCCTCGCGCTGTCCGCTGGTCTCGTCCAGCCGGGCCACGGCCACCCCGTGCCGGCCTGCGGCGTCCACGGCGTCGTCGACGACCACGACGCCCGGGATCTTCGCGGCCGTCCGGAACAGGGCCGAGTACAGCTCCGCCGGCGGGTAGCTCTCGCCGAGCAGGTCCCCGATGGTGGTGAAGGCCTGCTGGTCGGGGGTGTTGCCCTGGCCCTCGGTCTCCTTGTAGATCTTCGCCAGGAGCTTGTCGGGGTCGGTGGTCAGCTTGGCCAGGTAGTCGTACGTGGGGTGGTTCAGGCCGGCTTCGAGGGGGTTGCCCCGCTCGTCGGGCAGGCTGAGGGTCTCCCCCTCGGAGCTGTCGTTCACGGCCGGGTCGATGAGCCAGCCCTCGGTGCCGTCGGGGGAGTTCCACACCTGCCGGCGGTGCAGTTCGTGGCTGGCGAGGCTGCTCTTGTCGTCGACGGTCTTGACGAAGGTGTCCGCGGTCCTGGACTCGACGTAGATGAACTGGCCGGGCTTCACGGTCGGGTGCTCGCCCTCGGCCGCCGCCAGGGAGATCTGGTCGAGCAGCTGGGGCACGCCCGAGGTGGTCGCCGTACCGACGTCCGTGGTGAGGGCGGGTCCGGTGGCGAGGCCGCCCCCGCCGGATCCGCCGGCGCCGTTCGTCACCATCGCGGCGACGACCGCGGCGGCCACGGCGGCCGCCCCCAGGGGCAGCGTGACCGCGAGCCGCGGCAGCCGCAACCGCCGTGTCCGCGCGGGCGCGACCGGGGCCGCCGTGCGCCCTTCCTGTGACTGCTGTGCCTGCTCGTGGATCTGGGCCATCAGACGCTCCTTGTGGAACCGGTGACGGCCCGACGGCAGGTCGCGCGCCGTACCGGACAGGAGCTGTGACAGGAGTCGTACGTCCTGCTCGTGCTCCCGCTCGGGCCCGGACTCCGCAGAGTCCTGCCGGGGCGTGTTCGCGTTCATCGGTTTCCTTCCTGTGCGGGCCGGATCGCTTGGGTGTGATCGCCTCTTGTCTGTCGGGCAGGGCGGGGCACTTCCCGTTTTCCACGGTCTTTTCCGGGATCTTTTCCGAGGTCTTTTTCGGTGACAGCCCGCAGTTTCCTGCGGGCCCGGGAGAGCCGGGAGGCGACGGTGCCGACGGGGATGCCGAGCGCCTCCGCGGCGGCCTCGTAGTCCAGCCCCTCCCCAAGGCAGAGCGCGATCACCTCGCGCTCCGGGCGGCGCAGGGTGGCGAGGGCGGTGAGGGCCGCGGCGAGCCGCTGCCGGTCGTCGAGCCGACCGGCGACCTCGTCGGCGTGGTCGGGCACGGCCGTCTCCGCCGCGGCGGCGGCGCCCGCGGCACGGCGGTAGCGCCGGTTGCTGCGGAACTGGTTGCGCGCGGTGTTGGTGGCGATGCCCAGCAGCCAGGGCCGCAGGGAACCGCCCTCCGGGTCGACCCGGTCCCGCAGCCGCCAGGCCTCCATGAAGGTCGACGCCATCACGTCCTCGGCCGTCGACCAGTCCGCGGTCAGCCGGAAGGCATGGTTGTAGACGGCGCGGGAGTACGCGTCGAAGAGCTCGGCGAAGGCGCCCGGGTCCCCGGCCCGTACCCGGGTTCGCATATGAGTGGTCACCTCTGGGAGCTGTACGGGACCCGGGGCCGCCTTCCCGTGACGTGCGTCACACCGGGTGGGCCGTCCGCGGGCGCCCGGCGGCTCAGCCGTCGACGGCCTCGTCCACGCCGCCGTCGACCGGGCCGTCCACGGGCTCTCCGGTCGGTCCGCTCGTGTCCGGCTTCTCGTCCGCGGGGCCGAGGGACCGGCCCGCCCACGTCCGCGCCCGCCAGCCGGCCGCGGGGGAGCCCTCCAGGATGACGACGCCGGTGTTGTCCAGCGCGTGGCCCGCCGCGAAGTCCACGTCGATGTTGTCGGCCCGCGCGGTCGCCCACATGCGGATGGCCGCGCCGTGGCTGACCATCGCCACCGTCTGCGCGCCGCTGTCCGCGGCCTCCTCGACCACGGCGTCGAGACGCCGCAGGGCCTCCACGCCGTTCTCTCCACCGGGCATGCGCAGCTCCACGTCCCCGGCGGCCCAGGCGAAGACGGTGGTCATGTACGTGTGCACGGCGCTCGCGTCGCCGCGCATCTCCAGATCGCCGGCGGTCAGCTCCCGCAGGCCGTCCCGCACCCGGATCTCCAGCCCCGTCCGCGCCGCCAGCGGGGCGGCGGTGAGCTGGGTGCGGATCAGGGTGGAGGCGTACAGGGCGCCGATCCTCTCACCGGCCAGCGCCTCCGGCAGGGCGGCCGCCTGCTGCTGCCCCAGGGGGGTCAGCGCCGGCCCCGGTACGGCCGTGTCCAGCAGGTGCGCGACGTTGGAAGGGGTCTGACCGTGGCGAATCAGCAGCAGGCGCATGAGGGCGGTTCTGTCTCCGAGGTGGCGGGGCGGGGACCCCCACTGTGACACCCGGCGCGCCCCGGCGCCCGTCCCGGGGCCGGGTCGGCGACGGAACGGAGGCTCGGGTGCCCGGCCGGGGCCGCCGGGCCACCCGGTTCATCCGGTTCACCCGGACCCCCCGGGTCAGCGGCTCGGTTGCGGCAGCCGGAGTCGCACGGTTCCCTCCGCTCCTTCCGCTCCTTCCGCTCCTTCCACGTCGGCCGCGTCGGCCACGTCGGCCGCGTCGGCCGTGTCCGTCGGGGGCCGGCCCGCGAGCCGTGCGTACGTGCCCGCGCGGGCCAGCAGTTCCTCGTGCGTGCCCTGCTCCACCAGCCGTCCGCCGTCCACGACCAGGATGCGGTCGGCGTCCGGGGCGAGCGTCAGGTCGTGCGTGATCATCAGGGTCGTCCGGCCGGACACCAGGCGCCGCAGCGGCCGTACGACCCGGCGTGCGGCGAGCGCGTCGAGGCCGGCCGTCGGTTCGTCGAGCACGAGGACGGGCGCGGCCCGCAGCACCGCGCGGGCGAGTGCCACCCGCTGGAGCTGCCCGCCGGAGAGGACGGCCGTACCGGGCGCGATCAGCGTCCCGTAGCCGTCGGGCAGCGTGCGCACGAACTCGTGCGCGTCCGCGTCCCGCGCGGCCCGTTCGATCTGCGCGTCCGTCGCACCCGGCCGCCCGGCCGCGATGTTCTCGCGGATCGTGCCGTGCAGGACGAGGGTCTCCTGGGGCAGCAGGGCGACGTTCTCCCGCAGGAACTCCAGCGGCACGTCCGGCAGCGGCACGCCGTCCAGGCGGATCACGCCCGCCGAGGGGTCGTAGAAACGGGTCAGCAGGGTGGCCAGGGTCGACTTCCCGGCCCCGCTCGGGCCGGTGACCAGGACGAACTCGCCGGGTTCCGCGGTGAACGCCACGTCGTGCAGGGTGTCGCGCCCCGCGCCCGGGTGGCGGAAGGACACCCCCTGGAAGGAGATCCGGCCGCGCACCGGCCACGCCGGGACCGGCGCCGGGGGGTCGGTGACGGCCGGCTCGGCGTCCAGGACCTCCTGGAGCCGCCGGGCGCCCGCGGTCGCGGCGGTCAGGGTGAGGCCCAGCTGGCCGAGGTCGCGGACCGGCGGATAGAGGTAGCCGAGGAAGGCGGCGAAGGCGAGGAGCTGGCCGAGGGTCATCCGGCCCTGCGCGATCTCCCAGGCGCCGAGCCCGATCACGGTCAGCACGCAGAGCGTCTCCACGACCTCGACGGCCTGCTCGTACAGCTCGCTCGCCCGCGCTCCCCGCACGCTGGCCCGCAGCCAGGCGCGCGCCTCGCGGTCGAGGCGCTCCTCCTCCGCGCCGCGCCGGTTGTACGCCTGGGTGAGCACGACGGTGCCCAGCGACTCCTCCACGACCGAGGTGAGGGCGCCGCCGGCGGTCCGCTCGTCCCGCGCGGCCGACCTGATGCGGCCGGCGCAGCGGCGGGCCGCGAGGAGGAAGAGGGGCGCGAGGAGGAAGGTGACCAGGGCGAGGTCCCAGCGCAGCCAGAGGGCGGCGGCGGAGTAGAGGAGCGCCGAGAACACGGCGGACACCGCTCCGACCGCGCCCGAGACCACCATCTGCTCGATGGCCTCGACGTCCCCCGTGAGCCGTTCCACCAGGTCGCCCCGGCGGTGGCGCCGGAAGAAGTCCGGGGGCATGTCCTGGACGTGGCGGAAGACGCCCGCGCGCAGCCGCAGCACGAATCTCTCGGCCGTGCGGACGGCGAGGGAGTTGCCGAGGTAGCCGACGGCCGCGCCGAGCACGGCGACGGCGAGCCAGGCACCGGCCGGGCCCCAGAACGCGGTGAGCGAACCGGCCCGCAGCGCGTGGTCGGTGAGGTCCGCGAAGAGGAGGACGGAGGCCGTCTCGGCCGACGCGGCCGCGATCACGCACGCAATGATCAGCAGCAGCCATCTGCGGTCGCCGCGCGTCAACGGCCAGAAACGCGCGAACGCCTCTTTCACTTCACGCATGTCTCCCTTTCCCCTTTCTCTGCCCGGTTCCTCTTCGCATACCGGCCCCGGTAAACGGCCGAGGCGGGGTTCCCGAATCGAATTCGGGAMCCCCGCCTCGTGGCGTCGGTTACTTGGTGCCGACCGGGCGGCGGCGCTGCTGCTTGGCGGCGCGCTTCGGCGCGGGCTTCGCGGCCTGCTTCTTCGGGGCCGGGGCGGCCTTGCGGGACTTCTTGACGGGGGCGACCTTGTGGAAGCTCATGGGATTTCCTCTTTCCTGTGTTTTTCCTGCGGGTGATTCCTTTTCGCCGTAAGCCCTGTTCGGCTTCGACACGGAAAACACTACGGGAGCACCGGAGTGGAAATCGCCAGATCCGCTGAGACCTGGATGAATTGCGTCTGAGACGGTTTTCAGGCGCGCCCGGGAACCAATTTCCTGTTCACACAGGACTTATGACGGACGAAGGGGCGCGCCCGGCCTGTCCGGCCGTGCGCGCCCCTGTGTCCGCCGGGATCCGGGGGACTACTGGACGATGGTGATCCGGTTCGCCGCGGGCGGCGCGATCGGGTTCGTCGCCGACGAGGTGGCCAACAGGTACTTCTCCAGGGCCGCGAGGTCGTCGTCGCCCACCAGGTCGTTGGTGCCCAGACCCAGCGTGGTGAAGCCGTCGCCGCCGCCCGCGAGGAAGCTGTTGGTCGCGACGCGGTAGGTGGCGGCCGGGTCGATCGCGGCGCCGTTCAGCAGAATCGAGTCGGTGACCACACGGTCGGCGCCGCTCTTCGTCAGGTCGAGCGTGTAGGTGAGGCCCGACGAGACCTGCAGCACCTTCGGCGAGGCGGCGTTCGTGCCGGTGACCTGCTCCTTGAGCACCTGGACGAGCTGGGCGCCGGTGAAGTCCTGCAGGTTCACGGTGTTGGCGAACGGCTGGACGGTGAAGCCCTCGGCGTAGGTCACCACGCCGTCGCCCTCGGTGCCCTTGGCGGCGTAGGTGAGGGGCGCCCGGATGCCGCCCGGGTTCATCAGCGCGAGGTCGGTCTCGGGATCCAGCTCCTTGCCGTACGCGAGCTGCGCGTCGGCGATCAGGTCGCCGATCGGGGACTCGGCGCCAGCGTTGGAGATGTCACCGGAGATGTACCCGATGGGCTTGTTGCCGATCGGCGCCGCGAGGGCGTTCCACTTGGTGATGAGCTCGGTCATGTCCGGCGCCTTCGCCACGTCACGCGTCACCACGTGGTTCGCGGAGGCGACGGCGGTCCGGGCGATGTCGCCGGTGCGGCGGTCGTACGTCAGCGTCGTGTCGGTGTAGAGCCGCCCGAAGGACGCCGCCGAGGTGACCGTGCGGGGCTTGCCCGACGGGTCGTCGACCGTGCACGCGTACGCGGCGTGCGTGTGGCCGGTGACCAGCGCGTCGACCTTCGGGGTGACGTTCTTCGCGATGTCCACGATGGGACCGGATATGCCGTCGCCACCACCGGGCGAGTCGCAGTCGTAGTTGTACGACGAGGAGGCCGGGAGCCCGCCCTCGTGGATCAGCGCGACGACCGACTTGACGCCCTTCTTCTCCAGCTCCTTGGCGTACTTGTCGATCGTCTCGACCTCGTCCTTGAACTTCAGGCCCTTCACGCCCTCGGCCGAGACGACACCCGGGGTGTTCTCAAGGGTGACACCGATGAAGCCGATCTTGACGCCGTTCTTCTTCCACACCCAGTAGGGCTTGAGGATCGGCTTCTTGGTCTTCTCGTCGAGGACGTTCGCCGCGAGGTACGGGAAGTCGGCGCCCTTGAACTTCTTGCCCTTCACGTAGCAGCCGTCCGTGGGGTGACAGCCGCCGTTCTGCAGGCGGCCCAGCTCCTTGGCGCCCTCGTCGAACTCGTGGTTGCCGACGCTCGTCACGTCGAGGTCCAGCTTGTTCAGCGCCTCGATGGTGGGCTCGTCGTGGAAGAGGCCCGAGATCAGCGGGGAGGCGCCGACCATGTCGCCGCCGGCCGCGGTGACGGAGTACGCGTTGCCCTTGCGGGCCTGGCGCAGGTGCGTCGCCAGGTACTCGACGCCGCCCGCGTCGATCGTCTTCGTGGTGCCGTCCGGCTGGTTCTCGGTGACGCGGCCGGAGGAACCCGACGGCGGCTCCAGGTTGCCGTGCAGGTCGTTGAACGACAGCAGCTGCACGTCCTGGTAGCGGCCCGGCTGCTGGTGGCCGGGCTTCTTCGCCGACTCGCCCGCGGACGCCGGGAGCGCCGCGACCAGAGCGCCGACGGTGGCGACGCCCGCGGCCGCCGCGAGGAGGCGGGTGCTGCGGCGTCTCGGACGGAACGGCTGAGGTGTGGCTGACATGTGCCCCCCCTGTGGGTCGGCTGAAATGTGGGCCTCGTCCCGGCGCAGCCTAGGGTCAACGCGCGTAGCGCGACAGGGGGTTCCGGGTTACGGACTGGTTGCTTCCAGGGGCTTTCCGGCACGAACCGGACAGGTCGCGCACCGGCCCGTACCCCTCATGACTCCCCTTGGCGGGCCACTTCGCCATGAACCGGACACGCCGTACTCTCGTACCCATGACCAGCGACGACACCGCACCGGCTGCCCGCAAGCTCTCGGCCTCGCTCGGCCAGGCCGACACCCCCACGGTCCGCACCCTCGACACCCTCGACGCGCTCAGCCCCGAGCAGAGCGGGTCCGTGCTGGAACTCCTCGCGGAGGCCGCCCGGGCCGACGGACAGCAGGCGGTGTCCGAGCAAGGCCGGCTGCGCCTGCGCGGCGACGCCCGCGACGGGGTGCGGCACCTGCTGCTGAGCGTCCGGGACCGGCTCGTCGGGTACGCGCAGCTGGAGGACACCGATCCCGTGGAGGCCCCGGCCGCCGAGCTGGTCGTCCGCCCCGAGGACCGCGGCAGCGGCCACGGGCGGGCTCTCGGCAACGCCCTGCTCGCCGAGTCCGGCAAGCGGCTGCGGGTCTGGGCCCACGGCGGGCACCCGGCGGCCCGCCACCTCGCGCAGGTCCTCGGCCTGACGCTGTTCCGTGAACTGCGCCAGATGCGGCGGCCCTTGACCGGTCTCGACCTGCCCGAGCCCGTGTTCCCCGAGGGGGTGCGGGTGCGGACGTTCGTGCCGGGCGAGGACGACGCCGCCTGGCTCGCCGTGAACGCCGCCGCCTTCGCGCACCACCCCGAGCAGGGGTCGCTCACCCAGCGCGACCTCGACGACCGCAAGGCCGAGCCGTGGTTCGACCCGGCCGGGTTCTTCCTCGCCTTCCGCGGGGACGAACTGGTCGGCTTCCACTGGACGAAGGTGCACGCCGCCGAGGGACTCGGAGAGGTGTACGTCGTCGGGGTGCGGCCCGGGGCGCAGGGGGGCGGCCTGGGCAAGGCCCTCACCACGGTCGGCCTCCGGCACCTGGCGGGGGCGGGACTGCCGACGGCGATGCTGTACGTGGACGCGGACAACGTGGCGGCGGTGGCCGTCTACGATCGGCTGGGTTTCGCGGTCCACGAGACGGATCTCATGTACCGCACGGAGTCCTGAGGGGGGCCTATGGAGGGCCTCCGCCGGAGCGCGAGCCCTCCCCCACGAGGGGGAGCGGGGCCCCGCACCTCCGCGCGGCGCTCCCGCCCGCTGCTTCCGACGCGCCTGTTTCCGGCCCGGCACGGAAGAATGGGTTCATGAGCCAGCCCAATGCCCAGGCACAGGTACAGCATCCGCAACCGTCCGTCGGTTCGATCGCCGCGCACCGTCCGCACACCGTGGCGGCGAACGTCTCCGACCTGGAGCCCGACCTCGACGCCGACCTCGACGCGTACGAGGACACCGTGCAGGACGGCGTCCAGCTCCCGCAGGGCCGTTTCCTCGACCGGGAGCGCAGCTGGCTCGCCTTCAACGAGCGGGTCCTCGAACTCGCCGAGGACCCCGACACGCCCCTGCTCGAACGGGCCAAGTTCCTGGCGATCTTCGCCAGCAACCTGGACGAGTTCTTCATGGTCCGGGTGGCCGGCCTCAAGCGCCGCATCGCCACCGGCGTGGCCACCCGCTCCGCCTCGGGCCTGCAGCCCCGCGAGGTGCTGGAGATGATCTGGGCCCGCTCGCGCGAGCTCATGGCCCGGCACGCCGCCTGCTACCAGGAGGACGTGGCGCCCCAGCTCGCGGAGGAGGGCGTCCATCTCGTCCGCTGGAGCGAGCTGTCCGAGAAGGAGCAGGCCCGCCTCTTCACGCTCTTCCGCCACCAGATCTTCCCGGTCCTGACCCCCCTCGCGGTCGACCCGGCGCACCCCTTCCCGTACATCTCGGGCCTGTCCCTGAACCTCGCCGTCGTCGTGCGCAACCCGGTCTCCGGCCACCGCCACTTCGCGCGCGTCAAGGTCCCGCCGCTGCTCTCCCGCTTCCTGGAGGCCTCCCCGGACCGCTACGTCCCCATCGAGGACGTCATCGCGGCCCACCTGGAGGAGCTGTTCCCGGGCATGGAGGTGCTGGAGCACCATACGTTCCGCCTCACCAGGAACGAGGACCTGGAGGTCGAGGAGGACGACGCCGAGAACCTGCTCCAGGCGCTGGAGAAGGAGCTCATGCGGCGCCGCTTCGGGCCGCCGGTGCGCCTGGAGGTCGAGGAGTCCATCGACCGGTACGTCCTGGACCTGCTGGTGCGGGAGCTGAAGATCTCCGAGGCCGAGGTGTACCCGCTGCCGGGTCCCCTGGACCTCACGGGCCTCTTCGGCATCGGCGCCCTCGACCGGCCCGAGCTGAAGTATCCGAAGTTCATCGCGGGCACCCACCGCGACCTCGCCGAGGTCGAGTCGGCGTCGGCGCCCGACATCTTCGCGGCCCTGCGCGAACGCGACGTCCTGCTGCACCACCCGTACGACAGCTTCTCCACCTCCGTCCAGGCGTTCCTGGAGCAGGCGGCGGCGGACCCGGACGTGCTGGCCATCAAGCAGACGCTGTACCGCACTTCGGGCGACTCCCCCATAGTCGACGCCCTCATCGACGCCGCCGAGGCCGGCAAGCAGGTCCTGGTCCTCGTCGAGATCAAGGCCCGCTTCGACGAGCAGGCCAACATCAAGTGGGCCCGCAAGCTGGAGGAGTCGGGCTGCCACGTGGTCTACGGCCTCGTCGGCCTCAAGACCCACTGCAAGCTCTCGCTCGTGGTGCGCCAGGAGGGCGACACCCTGCGCCGCTACAGCCACGTCGGCACGGGCAACTACCACCCCAAGACCGCCCGGCTGTACGAGGACCTGGGGCTGCTGACCGCCGACCCGCAGGTGGGCGCGGACCTCTCCGACCTCTTCAACCGGCTCTCCGGCTACTCCCGCCGCGAGACGTACCGCCGGCTGCTCGTCGCGCCCAAGTCCCTGCGCGACGGCCTGATAGCGCGCATCAACAAGGAGGTCCAGCACCACCGTGCCGGACGTCCCGCCTACGTCCGCATCAAGGTCAACTCCATGGTGGACGAGGCGCTCATCGACGCCCTCTACCGCGCCTCGCAGGCGGGGGTGCCGGTGGACGTGTGGGTGCGCGGCATCTGCGCGGTGCGGCCGGGCGTGGCGGGCCTGTCGGAGAACATCCGCGTACGGTCCGTCCTCGGCCGCTTCCTGGAGCACTCCCGGGTCTTCGGCTTCGGCAACGGCGGCGAGCCCGAGGTGTGGATAGGCAGCGCCGACATGATGCACCGCAACCTCGACCGCCGTATCGAAGCCCTGGTCAGGATCACCGACCCGGCCCACCGGTCGGCCCTCGGCCGCCTGTTCGAGACCGGCATGTCCGACACGACCTCCTCCTGGCACCTCGGCCCCGACGGCGAATGGACCCGGCACGCGACCGACGCCGAGGGCCAGCCGCTGCGCAACGTCCAGGAGATGCTCATAGACGCCCGGAGGCGCCGGCGTGGCACAGCAACACCCTGACCCGACGGCCGGACCCGTGGCCGGGGACGTCCTCGCGGCGTACCTGAGGTCCCAGGCCACGGAGTTCCTCCGCGCGCTGCGCCAGCACCGGGAGACCGGCGGCGCGGTGGCGGTAAACGGCTCGAAGGAGGCCGTGGACGCGGCGCGCGCCCTGCGCCGCTCGGCCCGCCGCATCAGCGGCACCCTGCACACCTTCCGGCCCCTGCTCGACGAGGCCTGGTCGGAGGGCATGCGCCCCGAACTGGCCTGGCTGTCGGGGACCCTGGCCCGCGAGCACGCGTACGAGGCCCGTCTGGAGCGGCTCCTCGCGGCGCTGCACCGCCTGTCGGGCTCGGCCGCGTTCCCCGGCCAGGCCGGCTCCGGGGTACGCACGGAGAAGGGCGCCCTGACCGTCGGCGCGGCCAAGGCGGGCGCCCTGCTGGAGCGTCAGCTGACCCTCGCCCGCACGCGCGCCCACTCGGCCGCGCTGCAGGCCCTGGGCTCCAGCCGCTTCCACGCCGTCGCCGACAACGTGGCCGTCCTGGCCAGCGAGGTCCCGCTGTCCGCCGCCGCGACGGAGCCGGCCGCGGCCGGCTCCGGGCTCAAGCCACTGGCCGCCGCAGCGGAGGACCGCCTGCGCGACGCCGTCACCGCGCTGCCCCTGGTCACCGCGGGCCACCCCTACAACTCGGAGGCCCTGGTCCACGGCCTCTCCACCGACACGGCCCCGCAGCCCCAGGACGCCCCCTGGCACCAGGTACGCCTCCTGCTGCGCCTGCACCGGTACGCGCGCGAGGTGGTGTTCGGCGACGAGGACCTCGTGGACGTACGCCTGCTGAACGCGGGTCAGGCCCTGGACCGGCACCGTGACGCGGCGGAGGCGGCCGCAGCGGCGGCCTCGGCGGCCCGCACCCCGCGCATCGCGCCCTCGACGGCGTACGCCCTCGGGGTGCTGCACGCCGACCAGCGGCACGAGGTGGAAGCGGCCAGGTTCACGTTTCAGCGGGCCTGGATGAGGGAGACGGTCGGCACTCCGTGACCGCGGAGAGCGGACGTCACGTGTGAGGGAGGTCCAGTGCACGCGAACGGAGAACCCGGCCCCGTGCCCACGGACGAGGAGCCGGTGCCCACGGACGAGCAGCCGGTGCTCGCGGCGGGCTGCGTGCTGTGGCGGCGCTCGCCCGGCGACGGCGCACCGCAGATCTGCCTGGTCCACCGGCCGAAGTACGACGACTGGTCGCATCCCAAGGGGAAGCTGAAACGCGGGGAGGGCGCGCTCGCCGGTGCGCTGCGCGAGGTCGAGGAGGAGACCGGGCACCGCTGCGCGCCCGGGCCCCGGCTGACGACCCTGCGCTACCCGGCCAACGGGCGGCCCAAGCAGGTCGACTACTGGGCCGCCGAGGCGACGGAGGGGCGCTTCGTTCCCAGCCGGGAGGTGGACCGGGTGCTGTGGCTGGCGCCGGAGGCGGCCCGCGCGCGGCTCACCCAGGCGCGGGACCGGGAGCTCGTCGACGAGTTCCTGGCCGTGCTCAGGCGGGTGTAGCGCCGCGCGCAGCGCCGGGTGTCCGTCGCTGCGCGCGGCGCGTTGTGCGCTGCGCGCAGCTGGTTGTGTTTCGGGTGCGGGTGTGTGGGGGCTGATCGCGCAGTTCCCCGCGCCCCTTCAGGGGGCGCCCCCGGTCTCGTGGGTCTCCGCGTCCCGGCGGGCCAGGCTGCGGGCTCGGCGGGCCGGGCCCCTCCAGCCGCAGGTGCAGCGGGCCACGCAGAAACGCCCCTGCTCTGCCGTCGTCGTGCGGTGCTCCTGGGCGCTGGTCCCCTCCGGCTGTGCCACCCTCCCCACGGTACCGATGCCGGGTAAACGATTCCCCATGGTGCGTACCGGCGTGACAACACCTCCCACCGGTCGTTAGGCGGGGCAAGGAGCCCGCCCAAGGACGTCCCGGCTGGGGGTAGCAGGCGATGGTGGAGCGGCATCGAACACGCAAGGACGGCGCGGTCGCCCTGGCCGCCGCGGCGACGGGGCTGCTGCTCTGCGCCGCCGGCTGCTCGGGCGGCGGGGCCGCCTCGGACGACGCCCGGGCGGCCGAGGAACCGGTCGAGGTGCTCCACGGCGCCGCCGGGAAGCTGGTCCGCGCCGGCACCTCCAAGGTCCGCACGTCGATGGAGATGGCCACCGGCGGCACCCGCGTGACCATCCGGGGCGAGGGCGTCTACGACTTCGGGGACCGGCTGGGCCGGCTGAAGGTGCTCCTGCCGCAGGACCCGGCCGGTACCGACGGGCACCGCCCGATCACCGAACTGCTCGCACCGGGCGCCCTCTACATGAAGAACCGCGGCGCGGGCGTGCCCGCCGACAAGTGGGTACGCGTCGACACGGCCACGCTCTCCGACGGGAACCTCGTCACGGGCGGCGCCACCGACCCGTTCGCCGCCGCCGAACTGCTGCTGGGCGCGCGGCGGGTGACGTACGTGGGGCGGACGTCGGTCGCGGGCACCGCGGTACGGCACTACCGGGGCACCGCCGATCTCGCGGTCGCCGCGCGCGACGCCTCCCGGCACAACCGGGCGGTCCTGCGGGCGGCGGCGGAGGGCTTCGCGACGGCGGCGGTCCCCTTCGACGTCTACCTCGACGAGCAGGGGCGCATCCGCAAGGTCCGCCACCGCTTCGGCTTCGTCAACGGGCAGCGGGAGGACGCGGTCGCGGTGTCCTCCACGACACTGCTGTACGACTTCGGCGCCGCCGTGCACGTACGCCTGCCGGCGGAGCGGGACATCTACGCCGGGCGGATCGCCGAGTGACGCGGGGCGCGGATCGCGCAGTGACGATCCGGCGGAGGAACGGGGGAGGTCCCTGGGAGAGAGCGGGCGGAACGGGGGGAGGCCTGAATGCGCGGGGCCGGAAATGGTCCGTTGGTGCCATGCGCTGTCCGTGGACCCCTCCCTACTCTAGGAAGTCGGTGACGGCAGGAAGAGGTGATGCACGTGGCTCCGGCGCGCGGTACGGCAGTTCAGGACCACGTGGCCCTCGCCGAGATCGAGCTGTGCGGCGACCTGATCATCGCGGCCTCGACCGCCCATGAGGACCGGCTCAGCCCCGACCGCATCGACGAGGTCCTGAAGGCGGCGGAGGAACGCTTCCTCGAAAAGCACGGCGCCGACGCGGCCAGGTGAGCCGCGGGGGCGGTCCCGCAAGCCCCGCCCCCGGAGGGATCACGTGCGCAGCAGGCGCGCGATCGCCTTCGTCGCCTCCTCCACCTTGGCGTCGATCTCGGCGCCGCCCTTCACCGCGGCGTCCGCGACGCAGTGGCGCAGGTGCTCCTCCAGGAGCTGCAGCGCGAAGGACTGCAGGGCCTTCGTGGAGGCCGAGACCTGGGTGAGTATGTCGATGCAGTAGACGTCCTCGTCGACCATGCGCTGCAGGCCGCGGACCTGGCCCTCGATCCGCCGCAGCCGCTTGAGGTGCTCGTCCTTCTGCTGGTGGTAGCCGTGGATCCCGCGGTCGTGGTCGGTGACGGCCTCCACGGCGCCGGGCGCCTCCGCCCCGGCCGTTGCGGCACCGGCGCCCTCCGCGGTACGCGTCTTCGCGGCCCTCCCGGAGGGCGCCGTCGCGCCGGCCTCGGTGGTCGTCATCGCGTCCTCCTGCTGACTGATACCCCTACCGGGTATATGGTAACGAACTTTGCTGGGTATAGGGCCCTTGGCCAAGGCCTCATGGGACCCCGTGCTGATCACTGTGCCCGATGGGCGACACTGGGGGGCGGCCGGTTAGCCGTGGCCGGATGATGCGCTTAGCATCAGCCTGACCTACACCGAAGCAATCCGAGGACCCCACGTGCGATTTCGTCTGACCCCCAGGGAGACGAGCTTCTACGACATGTTCGCCGCCTCCGCGGACAACATCGTCACGGGCTCGAAGCTCCTGATGGAACTGCTCGGGGCGGACTCGTCCGGCCGAGCCGAGATCGCCGAGCGCATGCGGGCCGCGGAGCACGCGGGCGACGACGCCACGCACGCGATCTTCCACCAGCTGAACTCCTCGTTCATCACGCCGTTCGACCGCGAGGACATCTACAACCTCGCCTCCTCCCTCGACGACATCATGGACTTCATGGAGGAGGCCGTCGACCTGGTCGTCCTCTACAACGTGGAGGAACTGCCCAAGGGCGTCGAGCAGCAGATCGAGGTGCTGGCGCGGGCGGCGGAGCTGACCGCCGAGGCGATGCCGAACCTGCGCACGATGGACAACCTCACCGAGTACTGGATCGAGGTCAACCGGCTGGAGAACCAGGCCGACCAGATCCACCGCAAGCTGCTGGCCATGCTCTTCAACGGCAAGTACGAGGCCATCGAGGTGCTGAAGCTCAAGCAGATCGTGGACGTCCTCGAAGAGGCCGCCGACGCGTTCGAGCACGTGGCCAACACGGTGGAGACCATCGCGGTCAAGGAGTCCTGACCCCTTCATGGACACCTTCGCCTTGATCGTGACCATCGGTGTCGCGCTCGGATTCACCTACACCAACGGCTTCCACGACTCCGCCAACGCCATCGCCACCTCGGTCTCCACCCGTGCGCTGACCCCGCGGGCGGCGCTCGCGATGGCGGCGGTCATGAACCTCGCCGGCGCCTTCCTGGGCAGCGGGGTCGCCAAGACCGTCAGCGAAGGCCTGATCGAGACGCCGCACGGCAACCGGGGCATGTGGATCCTGTTCGCCGCGCTCGTCGGCGCCATCGTGTGGAACCTCGTCACCTGGTACTTCGGCCTCCCGTCCTCCTCCTCGCACGCGCTGTTCGGCGGCATGGTGGGCGCGGCCCTCGCGGGCGGCATCGACGTCATCTGGTCCGGCGTCCTGGAGAAGGTCGTCATCCCGATGTTCATCTCCCCCGTCGTCGGCCTGGTCGCCGGCTACCTGGTGATGTGCGCGATCATGTGGCTCTTCCGCCGTTCCAACCCGCACAAGGCCAAGCGCGGCTTCCGCATCGCGCAGACCGTCTCGGCGGCCGGCATGGCGCTCGGCCACGGCCTGCAGGACGCCCAGAAGACGATGGGCATCGTGGTGATGGCCCTGGTCATCGCGGACGTCGAGGACGCGGGCGACCCGATCCCGGTCTGGGTCAAGATCGCGTGCGCCGTGATGCTGTCGCTGGGCACGTACGCCGGCGGCTGGCGGATCATGCGGACGCTCGGCCGGAAGATCATCGAGCTGGACCCCCCGCAGGGGTTCGCGGCGGAGACGACCGGCGCGTCGATCATGTTCACCACGGCGTTCATCTTCCACGCGCCGATCTCCACGACGCACGTCATCACCTCCGCGATCATGGGTGTGGGTGCCACGAAGCGGGTGAACGCGGTGCGCTGGGGCGTCGCGAAGAACATCATCCTCGGCTGGTTCATCACGATGCCGGCGGCCGGCCTGGTCGCGGCGGTCAGCTTCTACGTCGTGAACGTGGTGTTCCTGTAGGAACCCCCACCGAACGCGCGCGAACGCCAACGGGCCCGCCCCCCTGAACGGGGAGCGGGCCCTCTTGGTCCCCGCGGTGGCACCGCCATACAGCACCGCGAGGGGTCCAGGAGGCGTGCGCGGGGCGCCGGCTCAGCCGAAGCGCCCCGAGATGTAGTCCTCGGTGGCCTGCACGGACGGGTTGGAGAAGATCCGCTCCGTGTCGTCGATCTCGATGAGCTTGCCCGGCTGGCCCACCGCCGAGAGGTTGAAGAAGGCGGTCCGGTCGGAGACCCGCGCCGCCTGCTGCATGTTGTGCGTCACGATGACGATCGTGAAGCGCTCCTTCAGCTCACCGATCAGGTCCTCGATCGCCAGGGTCGAGATCGGGTCGAGCGCCGAGCAGGGCTCGTCCATCAGCAGCACCTTCGGCTCGACCGCGATCGCGCGGGCGATGCACAGGCGCTGCTGCTGACCGCCGGAGAGGCCGGAGCCCGGCTTGTTCAGCCGGTCCTTGACCTCGTTCCAGAGGTTCGCGCCCTTCAGCGACTTCTCGACGATGTCGCTCAGCTCGGACTTCTTGTAGTTGCCGTTGAGCCGCAGCCCCGCCGCCACGTTGTCGTAGACCGACATCGTGGGGAAGGGGTTGGGACGCTGGAAGACCATGCCGACCTCGCGCCGCACCGACACCGGGTCGATCCCGGCGCCGTACAGGTTCTCGTCGTCGAGCATGACCTTGCCCTCGACACGGCCGCCCGGCGTCACCTCGTGCATCCGGTTCAGGGTGCGCAGGAAGGTGGACTTGCCGCAGCCGGAGGGGCCGATGAAGGCCGTCACCGAACGGGGCTCGATGGCCATCGAGATGTCCTCGATGGCGCGGAACGAGCCGTAGTAGGCGTTGAGACCGCTGATGTCGATTCGCTTGGCCATGGGATCACTGCTTCTTTCGGGGGGAACGACTGGTCGCTGAGTGGCCGCGTCAGCGACCGGTCTTGGGGGCCTTCCAGCGGGCGATGCCGCGGGCCGCCAGGTTCAGGATCATCACGAACGCGATCAGCGTCAGGGCCGCCGCCCAGGCCCGGTCGTACGCCGCACCGGAGCCGCCGCTGTTCGCGTACTGCAGGTAGATGTACATCGGGAGCGAGGCCTGCGGGTCCTCGAAGGGGTTCGTGTTGATGAAGGACGAACCCCACACCAGCAGCAGCACCGGCGCGGTCTCACCCGTGATGCGGGCGATCGCGAGCATCACACCGGTCGTGATGCCGCCGATGGAGGTCGGCAGGACCACCTTCATGATGGTGCGCCACTTCGGCACGCCCAGCGCCAGCGAGGCCTCGCGCAGCTCGTTCGGCACGAGCTTGAGCATCTCCTCGGTGGAGCGGACGATCACCGGCAGCATCAGGATGGTCAGGGCCATCGAACCGGCGAACCCGGAGTAGCCCATGTCCAGGATGATGATCCAGAAGCTGAGGACGAACAGACCCGCGACGATCGACGGGATGCCCGTCATGACGTCGACGAAGAAGGTGACGGCCTTGGCGAGCCGGCCGCGCCCGTACTCCACGAGGTAGATCGCGGTCAGGACGCCGATCGGCACGGAGATCACCGTGGCGATGGCGACCTGCTCCAGGGTGCCGAGGATCGCGTGGTAGATGCCGCCGCCGGGCTCGGTGTCGGTGATCAGGCCCATCGAGTGGGTGAGGAAGTAGCCGTCGAGGACCTTCACACCGCGCTTGACGGTGACCCAGATGAGCGAGACCAGCGGCACGACGGCGAGGAGGAACGCCACCCAGACCAGGCTGGTCGCCACCCGGTCCTTGGCCTGCCGGGGCCCCTCGACACGCGCGGCGACGCCGTACGAGGCGATCACGAAGAAGACGGCGGCCATCAGACCCCACTGGATCTTGCTGTCCAGTCCGGCCGCGGCACTGATGCCCAGGCCCAGGGCGACCGAACCCGCGGCGATCGCCCACGGGGTCCACTTGGGCAGCGTCGCGCCCTGCAGGGAGCTGCGGCGCGGCGCGTCGGTGATCTGGCTCATGCGTTGGCCCCCGAGTACTCGGCGCGGCGGGCGATGATCATGCGGGCCGCGCCGTTGACCAGCAGGGTGATGACGAAGAGCACCAGGCCGGAGGCGATGAGCGCGTCCCGGCCCATCTCGCTGGCCTCGCTGAACTTGCTCGCGATGTTCTGCGCGAAGGTGCCGCCGCCCGGGTCGAGCAGGCTGGCGTTGATCTCGAAGCTCGGGGAGAGCACCGTGGCCACGGCCATCGTCTCGCCGAGCGCGCGCCCGAGGCCGAGCATCGAGGCGGAGATGACACCGGAGCGGCCGAAGGGCAGCACCGACATGCGGATGACCTCCCAGCGCGTGGCGCCGAGGGCCAGGGCGGCCTCCTGATGCATCTGCGGGGCCTGCCGGAAGACCTCGCGGCTCACGCTGGTGATGATCGGCAGGATCATGATGGCGAGCAGGACGCCCACGGTGAACAGCGAGCGCGGCGCGCCGCCCTGCCAGTCGAGGATGCCGGTCCAGCCGAAGTAGTCGTCGAGCCAGCCGTAGAGGCCGATCAGCTGCGGCGCGAGGACCAGGGCGCCCCACAGGCCGTAGACGATGGACGGCACGGCGGCGAGCAGGTCGATCACGTAGGAGAGGGGGCCGCCGAGCTTGCGCGGGGCGTAGTGCGTGATGAACAGGGCGATGCCGACCGCGATCGGGACCGCGATGACCATCGCGATGATCGACGAGACGATCGTGCCGTAGACCAGGACCGCGATGCCGAAGCTCGGCTCGGCGGCGGTCGGGTTCCACTCCAGCGTGGTGAGGAAGTTGCTCTCGTCCTTGCTGATCGCGATCACGGAGCGGTACGTGAGGAAGACCGCGATGGCGGCCATGATCACGAGCAGGAAGATGCCCGAGCCGCGGGACAGGCCGAGGAAGACCCGGTCGCCGGGGCGGGTGGCTCCGCGGGCCGCACGCTTCTGGTCGGCGTCGGGGCTTCTGGTCGGCGTCGGGGGGCGGAGGGGAGGAGGGGGGAGCGTCAGAAGTTTTCGTGGATATGTCCATGAGGTTCTCCGGTCTGCGGAGCCGCACGCGGCGTGCGGCTCCAGGCGGCGGTGCACCGGACGGCGCGCGGCCGGCCCCGGGAGGGGGCCGGACCGCGCGCTCGGATCAGCTCAGGCTCGCGACGGTCGTACGGACCTTGGCGATGATCTCTTCGGGGATCGGGGCGTAGTCGTTGTCCGCGAGGATCTTCTGGCCCTCCTCGCTGGCGATGTAGGTGAGGAACGCCTTCGTGGCGGGCAGCGTCTCCGCCTTGTTGCCCTTGTCGCAGACGATCTCGTACGTGACCAGGGTGATCGGGTAGGCGCCGTCGGCCTTGGTCGCGCGGTTCAGCTCCAGGGCGAGGTCCGAGCCCGTGCCGACGACCTTGGCGTCCGCGATGGCCGTGGTGGCGTTCTCGACGGTGGCCTCGACCGGCTCGGCCGCACCCGTGTCGAGCTTGGCCGCGGCGATGCCGTCCTTGGCGTAGGACAGCTCCATGTAGCTGATGGCGCCGGAGGTCTGCTTGACCTGCTGGGCGACACCGGAGGAGCCGGCCGCGGACTGGCCGCCCTTGGCCTGCCAGGCCTTGCCGCCCTCGTACTTCCACTGGTCGGGCGCGGCCGCGATCAGGTACTTGGTGAAGTTGTCCGTGGTGCCGGACTCGTCCGAGCGGTGGAACGCCTGGATCTTGAGGTTCGGCAGCTCGGCGTCGGGGTTCAGCTTCTTGATCGCCGCGTCGTTCCAGTTGGTGATCTTGCTGTCGAAGATCTTCGCGAGGGTCTCCGCGTCGAGGACCAGGCCCTCGACACCCGGGACGTTGTAACCGACCGCGATCGGGCCGCCGACCATCGGCAGGTTGATGCCCTGGCCGTCCTGGCAGACCTCCTTGGAGGCGGTGACCTCCTCGGGCTTCAGCGCGGAGTCGGAGCCGGCGAAGGCGACCTGGCCCTGGGTGAACGCGGTGACACCGGCGCCCGAGCCCTCGGACTTGTAGTTGATCTGCACGCCCTTGCAGGCGGTCGCGAACTGCTTGACCCACGCGTCGATCGCGTTCTTCTGCGCGGAGGAGCCGTTGGCCAGCAGCTGGCCCTTGGCGTCGTCGCACTTGATGGAGCTGTTGGCCGCGGTCGAGGCGCCGTCGCTCCCGCTGTCACCGGTGTCGTCCGAGCCGCACGCCGTCAGCGCCAGGGCGCCGGTGACGGCGAGAGCACCGAGGGAAAGGCCGCGCAGCCGGTTCTTGCGCTGAAGCTTCACGTTCGGGTGTTCCTTCCAGAAGCCGCCGTCGTGGCGGCGTGCGATGGGTGGAGCCTGCTGGTCATGTTCTTCGCAGACCGGCACAGGCGCTCGCTTCCGTCCGCACCACGCACCGGGTAAGGCCGAAATTAGGCAGATGAGGTGAAGCCGCCGATTGTCGTGAGTGAACGGAGGGTGAACCCCTGCCGTCAGTGCGGTGAGGTCACGGAACGCTCACGGGGAGAACACGCGCGGGTACCGGCGCCCGGCGCCCGGTGGCCCGGCCGGAACCCGCCGTCGTCCTTTGCGTACCCATGGAGTCGCCGGTGGGATTGCCGACGGCCGCCGGTGGAACCCGCCGGGCGGCTGTCCCGTCTCGTACCACGGGGCCACAGGAGGCGCACATGCGACGGCGGACGTTCATCGGCGGCGGCGCCGCGGTCACGGCGACGGCGACGGCCTCGGCGTGCGGCGGGGACCCCGGACCGCGGCCGGCCGCCGGGACGAGCGCGCCAGGCACGCCGACCGGCAGACGCACCCCGGGCGGTACGGGAACGGCCGCCGGCACCGCGCCGGCCGACTGGCGGGCCCTCGCCGAGAGCCTGGACGGACCCCTGGTGCGCCCCGGCGACACCGACTGGGCGGCGGCCCGCCAGCTCTACAACACCCGCTTCGACTCCCTGAAGCCGGCGGCGGTCGCCTACGCGGCCCACCCCGACGACATCCGCACGGTGCTCGCCTACGCCCGCGCCCACGGCGTCCGCGTCTCGATCCGCAACGGCGGCCACTCCTACGCCGGCTGGTCCTCCGGGAACGGCCGGCTGGTCCTGGACGTGTCGAAGCTGTCCGCGGTACGGGCGTCCGGCGACGAGGCGGTGATCGGCGCGGGCGCCAAGCTCATCGACGTCTACCGCGGCCTCTCCGCCAGGGGCGTGACCGTTCCGGCCGGTTCCTGCCCGACGGTCGGCATCTCGGGGCTGACGCTGGGCGGCGGCCACGGCGTGGTGTCGAGGGCGTACGGGCTGACGTGCGACAGCCTCACCCGGGCGACCCTGATCACGGCCGGCGGCGAGCAGCTCACCGCGAGCGCGACCGAGAACGAGGACCTCTTCTGGGCGCTGCGCGGCGCGGGGAACGGCAATTTCGGCGTCGTCACCGAGCTGCGCTTCAGGACCCACCCGGCGCCGCAGGGCGTCTCGGCGAACATGTCCTGGCCGTGGTCGAGGGCGGCGGCGGTCCTGGCGGCCTGGCAGGAGTGGGGCCCCGATCAGCCCGACGAGATCTGGTCCTCGCTCCACGTCGAGAACGCGGACGGCGGCACCCCGACGGTCTCCGTCTCCGCGTTCTCGCTCGGCACCTACGGCGAACTGCAGAACGCCGTCGACCGCCTCGCCGACCGGATCGGCGCCCCGGCCCGCAACGTCTTCCTCAAGCGGCGCTCCTACCAGGAGTCGATGGAGGTGTACGCGGGCTGCTCGTCCTTCTCCGACGCCCAGTGCCACCTCCCGGGCAGAACCCCGGGCCGCTCGGCGCAGGGCGCGCTGAACCGCGAGACGTACGCGGCCCGCTCGGACTTCTTCGACCGCCCGATACCGGCGGCGGGCCTACGGACGCTGCTCTCCCACATCTCCGGGGTCCAGGGCGGCACGGGCAGCATCGCCCTGACGGCGCTCGGCGGCGCGGTCAACCGCGTCGACCCCACGGCGACGGCCTTTGTGCACCGCCGCTCGCGCATGCTGGCCCAGTACATCGCGGCCTGGCGGCCGGCCACCTCGGGCAGGACGTCGGAGTCCTGGCTGACGCGCACGCACACCGCGATGCGCCCGTACGCCTCGGGAGCGGCCTACCAGAACTACACGGACCCGACCCTCACGGACTGGCGCGAGGCGTACTACGGCTCGGCGGCCGCCCACCTGAAGTCCCTGAAGAGGAAGTACGACCCGGACGAACTGTTCAAGTTCCCGCAGTCCTTGTGAGATTCACGCAGCCCTTGTGAGGCGCGCCCGAAGGGCCGAGCCGATCAGGGGCGCGGGGAACTGCGCGACCGGCCCCCACGAACCCGCACCCGACAACGCACCCCTGGCCGCGCGGTCACCCCACCCGCACCCCGGTGGAAGACCTACGCCGSGAGATCCCGATCTCCCGGCCCGGCCTCACTGCGGGCCCCCGGAATGACCTTCTCCCGCGCCCCGGCGGCCCGGGGCGACCGGACCAGCCACCCCACCCGCGGCGACCGCTCCACGGCCTTCACCACGGGCGTCAGCAGGGCGACGGCGAGCGGCGACAGCAGCAGCACGACCGCGGTCCCGAGCGCGAATCCGCCCACGACGTCGGTCGGGTAGTGCACGCCCATGTAGACCCGGCAGAACCCGCCGAGCAGCGCGAGCACGATCCCGACGAGCCCGACCTTGCGGTTCGCGACGAACAGCCCGACGGCCATGGCCATCATCAGGGTGGAGTGGTCGCTCACGAACGAGTAGTCGGTCTTGCCGCTGACGAGGACTTCCAGTCCCTCGTGGTCCAGGAAGGGCCGCGGCCGTTCCACGAAGCCCCGTATCGGCACGTTCACGAGGACGGCGACGCCGGCGGCGAGCGGCGCCCAGATCAGGGAGGCGACGGAGGACGCGGCGTCGTCCCCGCCGCGGCGCCGCACACCGAGCCAGCAGCCGAGGATCAGCAGGACCATGACGAGCAGCAGCCCGTACTCGCCCACGAACTCCATGACGCGGTCGAACCAGTGCGGCGCGTCCTTGGCGAGGCCATTGATGTCGTAAAGCAAGTCGACGTCTGGGTTCGACCCGGAATCGGCGAGTCCAGCCATTGGTGCTACGGCCCTTCGTCGTCATCTTTCCGACGCGCCCCATCGGACGCGCCGCGCCATCAACCCCCGTCGTCGGCTACAGGAACAGGAACGCACATTCCCCTTCCATACGTTCCGCTCTCCACCGAATGATCACGCAGACGTTATCGAAGAGAGATACATCGCTGCAGCTCAGGGGAGGGTTTCACACAGAGGTGGGCAATGCTTTCGCGCCATCTTCGGTCACCCGGGTCGCTCCGAAGTAGTCAGGGGTGTCGATGGCGTCGAAGCGGATCACGGCACCCGTACGGGGCGCGTTGATCATGTATCCGCCGCCCACGTAGATGCCCACATGGCGAATCGCGCGGGAGTTGGTGAGGTCGTCCGAGAAGAAGACCAGGTCCCCCGGCAGCAGTTCACTCCTCTTGGGGTGCGGACCGGCGTTGTACTGGTCGTTGGCCACCCGCGGCAGGGTGATCCCCACATGTTCGTACGCGGCCTTGGTCAGCCCCGAGCAGTCGAAGCGTCCGCCCTGCTCAGGGGTGCCGTTGCCGCCCCAGAGATACAGCGTGCCGAGCTTCTTCTGCGCGTAGTCGATGGCGCCGGCGGCCTGCTGCGAGGGCTGCACCCGGCCGACCGGAGCGGCGAAACTCTCCTGGAGCGTCGTGATCGTCTTCACGTAGTTCCGGGTTTCGCTGTAGGGCGGGACACCCCCGTATTTGATGACGGCGTACGCCCCCGCGTTGTACGCGGCGAGCATGTTCTCCGTCGGGTCCCCGGGTGCGTCCTTGACGTACTTCGCCAGCGTGCAGTCGTACTTGGCGGCCGATGGAATCGCGTCATTCGGATCCCATACGTCGCGGTCGCCGTCCCCGTCACCGTCGATTCCGTGCGTGGCCCACGTCCCGGGGATGAATTGCGCTATCCCCTGCGCGGCCGCCGGGCTCTTCGCGTCGGGATTGAACCCGCTCTCCTGGTACAGCTGCGCGGCGAGGAGCGCGGGATTGATGGCGCTGCACAGATTGCCCCACTTCTGCACGAGCGACTGATAGGCCGCCGGCACCGCGCCCTTGGCCAGGCCGACGGCTCCCTGCCCCACCCCGTTGGCGAGGTTCCCGGCGACCAGGTAGACACCCACCACCAGCACCATGACGAAGCTCAGCCCCGCCCCCACGGCGGCGGTCGCCACGATCCAGGCCTTACGCACCGTCAACCGCCCCTCGCCGCACGGTAGTCCGAACGTCAGTGTAGAGGTGCTGCCCCCGGCACGGGACGATCACTCACCGACCTGCCACACTCGGCCGGGACCGCCCTTCGGTTTCCCAGGCATCCAGCGCCCGACAAGGAGACACCGCGTGGCTGACGTACCCCCCGACCTCGACTGGACCCGCGCCGCCCCCGAGGACGCGACGGGACCCGGCCCCTGGATCGAGCTCGCCTTCGGCGACGACGACCTCGTGCACATCCGCGAGACCAGCGACCCGGAGACCGTCGTCACGACCACCCGGAAGAAGTGGGACGCCTTCGTGCTCGGCGTCCAGGCGGGCGAGTTCGACCACTTCGTGGAGGGCGRCGAGATCCCGTCCGGGGAGCCGGAGAACTCCTAGCCCCCTTACCCCTCCCTCACC
>NZ_VDFC01000004.1:287389-295831 GCF_008369065.1 Streptomyces apricus
CCCCACGGGCACCCGCAGCCCCGGCCGCCCCGTCCGGGATAGCCTTCACCACGCAGAAAGAGGGACGACGTCTACACATCAGGAGACGTAGGACCGAAGGACATCGGCACGACGGACCGGCGCACACGGGACGGAGTCGGGGCCCGATGGACGGGCGAAGTCGGCCAACATCAGGCGGCACGCGCGTAAGAGGGGTTAACGACGGAACAAACCACAGGTTCCGCTTCCACTTCATTGCCCGGCGTGACCTGCCGTGATACACAGAGTGACGATGAGCGCCCTCGTATGCCGACCCTGCGCCCCCCGAGGGGTGCCGCGGACGCCGGTGACAAGGGATTCGTACGAAATCCGCCAACCAATGACGCCAAGTCGACATGCGACAGCGTCATTGTCAGCGACAATGGCGGTGACCTCTGCGCAGAGTGGCAGGGGAGGCAGAACAACCCACTAGGGGCGGTGACTTACATGCTTTTCGCAGCCGAAAAGGGCGACATCAACACGATCATCGGCGGAATCGCTCCGGACTGGGGCCCGTTCGGCACCCTGGGCAACGAGGCCCGGGTGATGATCGAGGTCGTGATGGCGGTCGCCATCCTCCTGTGTCTCGGCATCGCGATCTGGGGAGCGGCGAAGCAGCGCATCGGCGCCACGGCCCTGCGGGACACCTTCAGCGCGGAGCAGGGCAAGGGCTTGATCATCGCGGGGCTCACCGGAGTCTTCATCATCGGTTCACTGGGCACGCTCTTCACCATCGTGTACGGCATGGCCGTGTAGACGGCCGCCGGCCCGGTGTCCTCGGATCCGGCCGGGCACACCCGATCCCCCTCCACCCCACCCGTCCGTCGTGCCCACCGGCTGAGGTTGCGTTTCCCTGATGTCGAGTCACCACACCGTGCCCGCGCGGAAACCAGCGGAGCTACCGTCGTACGCGGCGGTTCAGCATGAGGTCGAGGGGGCGTACGCGGTATGAGTCTCGGCGACGAGAACGGAGCGCGCGGCGAAGGCGGCGGTTACGGGGGGACGGGCCAGACCCGTACGAGACTCCCCGACGCCACCGGCGACGTCTACGGCGGGGCGCGCCGCAGCACCCGCTCCTCCTCCCGCAGCCTCGTCACGGTGGTGGGCGTGGTGGTCCTCCTCATCGCGGCCATCGCCTTCGCGAACCGCGGCGGCGGCGACTCCACCTCGAACACCGGCACGAGCGACAGCCCGAAGACATCCGCGACAACGGCATCGGGCGACAAACCGGTGACGTCGAAGTCGGCCGGTGTACCGACCGGTTACCCGCACACCGAGCAGGGCGCGCAGAGCGCGGCGGCGAACTACGCGGCGGCGCTGGGCTCCGACGGCATGTTCAACACCGACAAGCGGCACGAGATCGTACGGACCGTCGCCGACGCCAGCACGCTGGACGAACTCCAGGCCGGGTTCGACAGGGACTACTCGGCGGCACTTCTGGACAAGATCGGCCTCAGCGAGGACGGCGGCGCGCCCTCCGGCAGCACCTTCGTCAACCGCACGCTGCCGGTGGGCACCAAGGTCACGTCCAGCAGCGCGGACGCGACGACGGTCCAGGTGTGGTGCAACAGCCTCTTCGGACTCACGGGGGACGCCTCCACCAACCCGGTGACCAGTGGCTGGTTCACCCTGACCGTGAAGCTGAACTGGGCCGAGGACGACTGGAAGGTCCTGGGGACCAGCCAGAAATCCGGCCCGACCCCCGTCAATGGCGACAACCCCGTCTCCGGGTCCGACGAGATCGGCAAGGCGGTCGAGGAGTTCGGAGGGTTCACGTATGCCCGGTAGCCCGCAGCGCGCGCTCAAGCTCACCGGCGTCGTAGCAGCCGTACAGACCGCGGTCGTACTGCTGGCTTCGCAGGCCCACGCAGCTCCGACGCCGTCACCGACCCCCTTGGAGGACTGCTCGCAGCTCGCGGGCCCCTCCAGGGACTATTGCGAGAAGGGGTCGAGCAACCGCAACGGCCCCTCCCTCGACGACCCCACCACCGCCCTCGACCCCCTCGCCTCCCTCGCCAAGGGCTGTGCGAAAGCCGCCTCCTGGACCATCGACAAGCTCAGCGAAGCCGTCCAGAGCACGGCCACCGTCGACTTCACGAACGCCACGTTCCTCCAGCAGTACGCCGTGGTCTTCGCCGCCTCGACCATCCTCACCCTCCTCCTGTGGCTGCTCGCGGTCGCCAAGCGCGCCGTGCGGGGCGTCCCCCTCGGCACGGCCATCGGCGAAGCCATCGGCTTCCTCTGGCTGACCGTCCTGGCCTCGGCCTTCACCCCCCTCGTCCTCTACACCGTCGTCTCCGCGACCGACGGCATCGCCGAGGTCCTCGCCAAGACCACCGGCAACCAGACCGACACCTTCTTCGGCAACTTCTCCGGCGCCCTCAACAAGGGCACCGACATCGGCGGCGGCCCGATCATGCTGATCGTGGTCTCCCTCGTGTCGATCCTCGCCGCCGGCGTCCTCTGGCTCGAACTGGTGATCCGCGCCGCCCTCCTCTACGTCGGCGCGCTCCTCGGCACCGTCGTCTACGCCGGCCTCGTCGACAAGAACCTCTGGGGCCACGTCCGCCGCTGGGCGGGCATCATGATCGCCGTCATCCTCGTCAAACCGGTCATCGTGATCGTCCTCGGCCTCGCGGGCGCCCTCTCCGCGGAGGACGGCCCCGACGCCTTCTCCGCCGTCGTCTCCGGCCTCGCGATCATCCTGCTCGCCATCTTCGCCAGCGCGATGATCTACCGCTTCGTCCCCGGCTTCGGCGACGAGATCGCCGGCGGCCGCAACAACCGCATCATGCAGGGCGCCGAGGGCAAGGCCGCGGCCGTCATCAGCTCGCCCGCCACCCTCGTCGCCCAGGGCATCAAGACCCACAGCAGCCGGGCCGACAACAACGGCGGTGGCGGAGGCGGCGGAGGCCGGCCCTCCAACCCCGTCTCCGGCGGCGTCGCCGCCCACAGCTCCCGCGGCTCCGGCGCCCCGGGGGGTGGCGGAGCAGTCCCCTCCGCCGCACCCCCGCCGCGCTCCAGCCCGGTGAACACCCCGCACGCCGGGAACAACCGCAACAGCAGCAACAACCGCACGGGAGGTGAAGGGCGTTGACGACCGATTCCCATGTGTCCCATCCGGTCACGCCCCGCCGTACATATCTGATCGGCCGCGCCCGGCCGAACGCGATCGTCGGCCGCAACCGCGAGTCCGGCGAGATCGGACTGATCATCGCGGGCGCGTTCCTCGGCATGATGTGCGGCCTGATCGTCCCCGTGCTCTCCCTGCGCATCGTGCTGCTCATGGGCTTCCCCCTGCTCGCCCTCGCCGCGGTCTACGTCCCCTACAAGCGGCGCACCTTCTACAAGTGGTTCGAGATCAACCGCAGCTACAAGCGCTCGCTGCGCCGCGGCACCGCCTACCGCAGCGACGTCATGGAGTCCGGCACCCGCATCGACGGCCGCGAGGTCGAGGTCGGCCCGCCCCCCGGCATCGGCCGCATCACCTGGCTCGCCGCCCCGTTCGGCCCGGACGAGATCGCCGTACTGCTGCACGCCGACCGCAAGACCGTCACCGCCGCCATCGAGATCGAGGGCCCCGGCGTCGGCCTGCGCGACAGCGAGGACCAGGAAGCCCTCGTCGACCGCTTCGGCACCCTCCTCAAGCACGTCGCCAACGGCGACGGCTTCGTCACCCGCATCCAGATGCTCGCCCGCACGCTCCCCGCCGACCCCGACGCCCATGCCAAGGACGTCTCCCTGCGCGGCGACGACAAGGCCCCCGGCTGGCTCCAGGGCTCGTACGAGCAGCTCCAGTCCATGGTGTCGACGAGCAGCGAACAGCACCGCGCCTACCTCGTCGCCTGCATGCACTACTCCCGCGAACTGGCCGCCGAGGGCCAGGCCATGGCCCGCGCCGCCCGCCCCAAGGGCGGCAAGAAGCTCGACAGGGACGCCGGACTCGCCGTCGTCATGGCCCGCGAGCTCACCGACATCTGCTCCCGGCTCCAGGAGGCCGACATCCGGGTGCGCCAGCCCCTCGGCCAGGGCAGGCTCGCCTCCCTCGTGCACTCGATGTACGACCCGGACCACCCCATCGACCACATCCAGGCGATGACCAAGCGCAACGCCTGGCCGGCCGAGCTCGACGCCATGGAGCCCACCTACCTCCAGGCCAAGACCCGCGAGTCCTCCACCCGCGCCCCCTGGTGCCACGCCACGGCCTGGGTGAAGGAATGGCCGATGACCCCGGTCGGCGTCAACTTCCTCGCCCCGCTGCTCGTCCACACCCCCGACGTCATCCGCACGGTCGCCGTCACCATGGACCTCGAACCCACCGAGATCGCCATCGAGCGGATGCTGACCGAGAAGACGAACGACGAGGCCGAGGCCAGCCGCCAGGCCAAGATGAACCGCACCGTCGACCCCCGCGACGTCGCCTCCCACAACCGCGTCGACCAGCGCGGCCAGGACCTCGCCAGCGGCGCCGCCGGCGTCAACCTCGTCGGCTACATCACCGTGTCGTCCCGCAACCCCGAGGCGCTGGCCCGCGACAAGCGGACGATAAGGGCCTCGGCCGGAAAGTCGTACCTGAAGCTGGAATGGTGCGACCGCGAGCACCACCGCGCCTTCGTCAACACACTCCCGTTCGCGACCGGCATCCGGAGGTAGGACTCTATGCGGGATCCGCTGTCCGTCCTCACGGAGGGCTTCACCTCCTTCCTCTTCGGCAAGGTCGAGACGKCCCGCCCGCCGGTACGCACCTCCACCGGCCAGGCCCAGGCCGTCTACCTGCCCACCGCGGCCCCCGGCCTCGGCGACTCCGGCGTCATCATCGGCCGCGAGGTCTACTCCGGGAAGGGCTACATCTACGACCCCTTCCAGCTGTACGGACAACAGCTCCCGGCACCGCACTGGCTGGTCCTCGGCGAGTCCGGCAACGGCAAGTCCGCGCTGGAGAAGACCTACGTCATGCGGCAGCTGCGGTTCAAGGACCGCCAGGTCGTCGTCCTGGACGCCCAGGGCGAGGACGGGGTCGGCGAGTGGAACCTCATCGCCCAGGCGCTGGGACTCACCCCCATCCGCCTCGACCCGACCGCCGCCCTGGACATGGGCATCCGCCTCAACCCCCTCGACCCGGCGATCACCACGACCGGCCAGCTCGCGCTGCTCCGCACGATCATCGAGGTCGCGATGGGCCACGGCCTGGACGAACGCTCCGGCTTCGCCCTCAAGGTCGCCCACGCCTACGTCAACGAGACGATCGTCGACCGCCAGCCCGTCCTCACCGACATCGTCGAGCAGCTGCGCCACCCCGAACCGGAGTCGGCGGAGGCGATGAACGTCGCCATAGACGACGTACGCGCCTGGGGCCTCGACGTCGCCCTGGTCATCGACCGCCTCGTCGACGGCGACCTGCGCGGCATGTTCGACGGCCCGACGACCGTCGGCATCGACCTCGACGCCCCCCTCATCGTCTTCGACCTCTCCCACATCGACCGCAACTCCATCGCCATGCCCATCCTCATGGCGATCGTCGGCGTGTGGCTGGAGCACACCTGGATCCGCCCCGACCGGAAGAAGCGCATCTTCCTCGTCGAGGAGGCCTGGCACATCATCAACAGCCCGTTCGTCGCCCAGCTCTTCCAGCGCCTGCTGAAGTTCGGCCGCCGGCTCGGCCTGTCGTTCGTGGCCGTGGTCCACCACCTGTCCGACGTCGTGGACGGAGCGGCCGCCAAGGAGGCCGCGGCGATCCTCAAGATGGCCTCCACGAGGACGATCTACGCCCAGAAGGCCGACGAGGCCAGAATGACAGGCCGCGTCCTCGGCCTGCCCCGGTGGGCGGTGGAGATCATCCCCTCCCTCACCCCGGGCATCGCCGTGTGGGACGTCAACGGCAACGTCCAGGTCGTCAAGCACCTGATCACCGAGACCGAGCGGCCCCTCGTCTTCACCGACCGCGCCATGACCGAGTCGTCGGCCGACCACCTCGCCGACGACGCCCTGCGCGCCGCCGAGCTGGAGGCCGAGGAGCGGGCCGCGGCCTTCATGGAGCACCACCTGAGCGACCTCGACGACTCGTCCGAGTCCACGGTGGCGTAGAGGAGCGACCCGAGATGAGACCGGACGAGCGCGACCGTCACCGCGGCGGCCAGGGGAGCGGTCAAGGAGGTGTCCCCGACGGCCTGCTGCTGGGCCTCCTGGCCTTCGGCCTCGGCATGACCGTGATGGTCTGGACGGCGACCGGCCTCGCCGGCCTCTTCGCCCACGGCTCCTGGCCGGACGGCACCGGCTTCCGCCGTACGCCCCTGGCCATACGCCGACTCGTCGCCGCGCCCCACGACCTGCCGGCCGCCTGGCCCGACACCCCACCGGACCAGCTCTCCGGGTACGGGCTCTTCTGGGGCCTGTTCATCGGCCAGCTCATGGTGCTGGTGGTGCTCACGGTGTTCGTGCTGGGCACGGTCGCCAGATGGCGGGCGGGCAGGACCCGCCGCAGGGAACTCGCCACGGCGGAAACGGGCCTTCCGATCAGGGACGACACCAACGAGACACGCGAGGCGCACGAGATCCCGCGGGCCCGGACGGCGGAGCGGCCCGACGCGGCACACCCACCGGTCCACCCGCCGACCCATCCACCGGTCGAGCACGTCACGGCGCCGCAGCCCTCGTCGGAGTACCTCGCAGCGGCCCCGGCCGCCAAGGCGGCCACACCGCCGCCGGAGCCTGCTCCTGTGGAGACCGCCGCACCGGCTGGCGGGTGGGAGAAACCCGTCCAGGCCCCGCAGGGCCCCGTCGTCCTCGGCCCGCCCGAGACCCGCCACCCCCTCGCGGTCCAGGCTATCCGGGACGCGGACGGCCCCGCCCTGGTCATCACCTCCGACCGCCTCCACTGGTCACCCTCCGCGGGCTGCGAGGCCAAGGACACCGCCAGGGCCCGCGCGGCGGCACTGCTCGCCCCGGTCCGCCCCACCGCCCGGATCGACCAGGCGGTCGCCGACACCGCCGAGACCCTCCTGCGCAGCTACCTCCACGCCGCCGCGGTCGACGGCCGCACCATCCGGCACGTCCACCGCTGGGCCCAGGGCGCACAGGTCCAGGAAGCCGTACGCATCCTGCGTACGAACCCGAAGGCCGCCGCCGGCTCCGCGGGCGAACTCGAAGCAGCCCTCACGTCACACCCGGAACGGCGCGACATCGCCCAGGAGCTGACCGCCCGGGCCCTCTCCTCCCTGTTCACGGTCAACGTCCGCGAAGCGTGCACCCCTCACCGAACCGACACCCTCACCCTGGATTCCTTCGTCGACGAAGGGGGCACGCTTTACGTGGTGGGTGAACCCATCGAGGACCCGAGGTCGAACCCCGGCGCCATGCCGCTCCTGACGGCCCTCGCCTCAAGCGTGGTCGAGCGCGGCCGGCGCATGGCCGAACGGTCATCCTCCGGTCGCCTCGACCCACCACTCACCCTCGTCCTGGACGACGTCGCCGCGGTGGCCCCGCTGCCCCAGCTCCCGGACCTGCTCACCGCGAGCGAGGGCACGTCCTCGAACCGCGGCCTGCCCACCCTGGCCCTCCTGCGCTCCCGCGAGCAGGCCCGCTCCCGCTGGCCCCAGCACGACCTCCCGGTGTGACCCCCGCCCCCGTTCAGGGCCGCTCGAACAGGAACTCCAGCTGCCGCGCGCCCGCGTCCCCGGGCGCCGGCACGCTCTTCCCGGTGGGTACGAACCCGAACTTCCGGTAGAAGGCCTCGGCCCGCCCGTTCCGCTCGTCCACGAACAACCGCACCCGGTCCACACCGGCGACGTCCCGGGCCCACCGCAGTCCGTGCGCGAAGAGCCGCTCGGTCAGCCCCCGCCCCCGTGCCTCGGGCCGCACGAACACCGCAACGACATGCCCCTGCCGTACGTCGATGACGTCCCCCAGCACAGTTTGATTGGCCTTTCACCCCTAACCACAGGTCATCCCCCAGGTTTTCAACCCTGGTGGGTTCGGTCCTCCACGACCTCTTACAGCCGCTTCAACCTGCCCATGGCTAGATCACTCCGCTTCGGGTCTTGAGCGCGCTACTGAATCGCCCTGTTCGGACTCGCTTTCGCTACGGCTTCCCCACACGGGTTAACCTCGCAACACACCGCAAACTCGCAGGCTCATTCTTCAAAAGGCACGCAGTCACGACGCAAGGAACAAGTTCCTTGCGCGACGCTCCCACGGCTTGTAGGCACACGGTTTCAGGTACTATTTCACTCCGCTCCCGCGGTACTTTTCACCATTCCCTCACGGTACTATCCGCTATCGGTCACCAGGGAATATTTAGGCTTAGCGGGTGGTCCCGCCAGATTCACACGGGATTTCTCGGGCCCCGTGCTACTTGGGTGTCTCTCAAACGAGCCGTTGATGTTTCGACTACGGGGGTCTTACCCTCTACGCCGGACCTTTCGCATG
>NZ_VDFC01000004.1:295931-296590 GCF_008369065.1 Streptomyces apricus
TTTCACTTCCCCGCGTTCCCTCCACACACCCTATGTGTTCAGATGTGGGTGACAGCCCATGACGACTGCCGGGTTTCCCCATTCGGAAACCCCCGGATCAAAGCCTGGTTGACGGCTCCCCGGGGACTATCGTGGCCTCCCACGTCCTTCATCGGTTCCTGGTACCAAGGCATCCACCGTGCGCCCTTAAAAACTTGGCCACAGATGCTCGCGTCCACTGTGCAGTTCTCAAACAACGACCAACCACCCGTCACACACCACTCACGCGATGCTTCACCGGGGCCGGCACTGAAGGCRRCCWTTACGGCCGTACCCTCAGACACCCAACAACGTGCCCGACACCCYCGYCACTCGTGATCAGCTTTCCACGCCCCGTGAAGGACAGTACTTGCAGCCCGAGATGACTGAGAGTGCCGAATAATCAACGTTCCACCCATGAGCAACCAGCACCGGACATTCGCCGATGTACTGGCCTCTGGACCGTCAGGCAGAACCTGYCGGCCAAGAAGTGCTCCTTAGAAAGGAGGTGATCCAGCCGCACCTTCCGGTACGGCTACCTTGTTACGACTTCGTCCCAATCGCCAGTCCCACCTTCGACAGCTCCCTCCCCACAAGGGGGTTGGGCCACCGGCTTCGGGTGTTACCGACTTTCGTGACGT
>NZ_VDFC01000040.1:0-8914 GCF_008369065.1 Streptomyces apricus
GTACTTCGGCCACCACCAGACACTCAACTGGGCCCGCAAGATATCCGCCCTGGCCGCCGAGCACCCCGCCGTGACCTCCGGCGCGGCCCGCCTCTTCGTCCTGCCCGCCTTCCCGACCCTGGTCCCCGCCGCCGGCATCCTCGCGCCGTACGGCATCGCCCTCGGCGCCCAGGACATCGCCACCGAGGACACCGGCCCGTACACCGGCGAGGTCGGCGGCCCCCTCCTCAAGGAGATCGGCTGCCGCTACGCCGAGGTCGGCCACGCCGAGCGCCGCCGCCTGTACGGGGAGGGCGACACGGTCGTCGCGGCCAAGACGGCCGCCGCCCTGCGCAACGGCCTCACCCCGGTCCTGTGCATCGGCGAACTCGACCGCGGGACGCCCCGGGAGGCGGCCGAACGCACGGTCGCCGAGGCCGCCCGCCTGCTCCACGGCCTGGACGGCACCGTCGTCCTCGCCTACGAGCCCCAGTGGGCCATCGGCGCACCCGAGCCGGCCTCCGCCGACCACATCGCCACCGTGTGCACCGCCCTGCGGGAGTGGCTCGGCACCCGCCCGCAGCATGCCGGTTCCCAGGTCATCTACGGCGGCAGCGCGGGCCCCGGCCTGCTCACCCGCCTGGAGGGGACGGCGGACGGCCTCTTCCTGGGCCGCTTCGCCCACGACCCGGACAACGTCCGCGCGATCCTCGACGAGATCCGCGACGAGACGCGCACCCCGGCCCCCGCGGCGGTGGCGTGATGGCCTACGGCATCAGCACCTACGCCTACTTCTGGCGCTTCTCCGAGCGGGCGCCCCGGCCCATGACGCTCCCCGAGATGTTGCGCGACACCGCCGAGCTCGGCGGTCAGGTCTTCCAGATCTGCGACTACGCACCCGTCGAGTCCTACGACGCCGCGCAGCTGGCGGACGTGAAGGCCACCGCCGCCGACCTGGGCCTGACCCTGGAGCTCGGCACCCGCGGCGTCCGCCCCGCCCATCTGCTCAAGTACCTCGACCTGGCACGGCAGTTGGACGTCACCCTCGTACGCTCCATGCTCAACACGGCGGACCACCGGCCGGACACCGCCGAGGCGGTGGCCCTGCTGAAGGAGTCGGTGCCGCGCTTCGAGGACGCCGGCGTGACCCTGGGCCTGGAGACCTACGAGCAGGTGTCGACCGACGACCTGCTGGCTGTCGTACGCGGGGTCGACAGCGAGCGGCTCGGAGTCGTCCTCGACCCCGGCAACAGCGTCGCCCGCCTGGAACGCCCGGTGGACGTCGTGGCCGCCACCGCGCCGCACGTGGTCAACATCCACGTCAAGGACTTCGCCTTCACCCGCCGGGACGGCTGGGTCGGCTTCACCTACGCCGGCTGCCCCCTGGGCGAGGGCCTCCTGGACTACGACGCGATGATCGCCGCCGTACGGGCCGCCCGGCCGGACGCCGACGGGATCAACCAGATCGTGGAGCACTGGCTCCCGTGGCAGGACGAGGGCTTCGACGCCACCGCCCGGCTCGAACACCAGTGGACGCAGCACAGCATCAACACCCTTCTGAGGAGCGAGTAATGGCCACCGAGATCCAGACCCGGGTCGACGTCAAGACCGTCGCCGTCATCGGGGCCGCCGGCAAGATGGGCCAGCGCGTCTCCAACAACCTGGTCGAGAGCGACTTCCGGGTGCTCTTCAGCGAGGCCTCGCCCCAGGGCCAGGAGCTGATCCGCGGCCTCGGCCGCGAGCTGACCGGGTCCGCCGACGCCGTCGCCGAGGCCGACGTGGTCATCCTCGCCGTCCCCGACGTCGTCCTCGGCAAGGTCTCCGAGGAGCTCGTCCCGCTGATGAGGCCCGGCACGGTCGTCCTCACCCTGGACCCGGCCGCCGCCTACGCCGGCCTGCTCTTCAACCGGGACGACATCCACTACGCGTGCGCCCACCCCTGCCACCCGTCGGTGTTCCTGGAGCGCACCACCAAGGAGGAGTGGCAGGACACCTTCGGCGGCATCGCCGCCCCGCAGGAGGTCGTCGCCGCGTACGAGGGCGGCGACGAGGCCAAGCAGGAGCTGGCCGACTCCGTCATCCGCGTGATGTACGCGCCCGTGGTCGACGTCCACTGGGTCACCGTCAAGCAGCTCGCCGTCCTGGAGCCGACCCTCGTCGAGACCATCGCCTGCATGGTGGGCGCCCTGCTGACCGAGGCGCTGCACGAGACCGTGCACACCGTCGGCGTCCCGGAGAAGGCGGCCCGCGCGATGCTCCTGGGCCACACCCAGGTCGCCCTGGCCAACACCCTCAAGGGCTCCAACCCGTTCTCGGACGCCTGCCTGATCGCCATGGACTACGGCCGCGAGTCCATCGTGCGCGACGACTGGAAGAAGGTCTTCGAGGACGACGAGCTCGACAAGGTCATCACGCGCATGCTGAAGATCAAGGAGATCAGGCGCTGACCGCGCGCTGAGACCCCTGTTCCACCGAAGCCGATACCGGCCGCCTGACAGCCCGGTACCGGCTTCGGACGTATGCGCCTACACGCCTACGTACCCACGTGCCTACGCGCCCGTCTTGCCCGCCAGCTCCACGAGCGCGTCCGCCGCCGGGGCCGAGGAGGCCGGGTTCTGCCCGGTGATCAGCAGACCGTCCCGGACGACGTAGGGCGCCCAGTCCTCGCCCTTGGAGTAGATGCCGCCGAGCCGCTTGAGCTCGTCCTCGACGAGGAAGGGCACGACCTCGGTGAGCGCGACGCCCTCCTCCTCGGAGTCGGCGAACCCGGTGACCTCCTTGCCCCGCACCAGCGGCGTACCGTCCTCGTTCACCGCGTGGCGCAGGACGCCGGGGGCGTGGCAGACCAGCGCGAGCGGCTTGCCCGCGCGCAGGGTCGTCTCGATCAGCCGCTTGGAGTGGGCGTCCTCGGCCAGGTCCCACAGCGGGCCGTGGCCGCCGGGGTAGAAGACCGTGTCGAAGGCGTCGGCCGAGACCGAGTCCAGGCGCACGGTGTCGGAGAGGGCCGCGGTCGCCTCCTCGTCGGCCTCGAACCGGCGGGTCAGATCGGTCTGGAAGTCGGGCTCGTTGCTCTTGGGGTCCAGCGGCGGGCAGCCGCCCGCGGGGGAGGCGAGCGTGATCTCCCAGCCGGCCTCCTTGAAGCGGTAGTAGGGCGCGGCCAGCTCCTCCAGCCAGAAGCCGGTCTTGCGGCCGGTGTCGCCGAGTTCGTCGTGCGAGGTGAGAACGACAAGAACCTTCATGTCTGCGTGCTCCTGAGGTGGGTGGACCGGTCGTCCGGAGGGGTACCCCCCGGGTGCTTCCTAAGCGCGTGCGGTGCTCCGTATGCCGTAACCGTAACGCATCATTAGACCGGTCGTCTAGAAGGGTGTGAGCCGGGCGGCCGTCTCCCGGCCGGAGGGCTCCCGAGCCGTCCCGCTAGGATCCGGGGCATGCCGCTGACCATGCAGGACGTGGACCGGTTCGAGAGCCTCAGGCCCCGGCTGGAGGCCATCGCGTACCGCCTGCTGGGGTCCGCGGGCGAGGCCGAGGACGTCGTGCAGGAGACCTTCCTGCGATGGCAGGCGGCCGACACCGAGCGCATCGAGGTCCTGGAGGCCTGGCTGACGAAGGTGCTCACGAACCTGTGCCTCAACCAGCTGACGTCGGCCCGCGCGCGGCGCGAGCGGTATGTGGGCCAGTGGCTTCCCGAGCCGCTGCTCGAAGGGGACGCGATGCTCGGCCCCGCCGGCACCGCCGAGCAGCGCGAGTCGGTCTCGTACGCCGTCCTGACCCTCATGGAGCGGCTGGCCCCCGCCGAACGCGCGGTGTACGTGCTGCGGGAGGCCTTCGACTACCCGCACCGGGAGGTCGCCGGGATCCTCGGCATCACGGAGGCCGCCAGCCAGCAGCTCCTCCACCGCGCCAGGAAGCACCTCGCGGAGGGCAGGGCCCGCACCGAGATCGACCGGGCCTCCGCCCGGCGGATCGTGGAGGAGTTCCTGTCGGCCGCGACCACGGGCAGGACCGAACCCCTCGTACGGCTGCTCACCGCCGACGCCGTCTCGATCGGTGACGGCGGCGGCAAGGTCCCGGCCCGCACCACGCCGTTCCGGGGCGCCCTCGCGGTCGCGAAGTTCATGCGGGGCCTGTTCAAGCCGGCGCGCTCCAAGCGCGCCCTGGTCGGCGGCTCGCCCGCGATCTACGCCTCGACCGCCAACGGCGACCCCGCCGTGGTGGCGGTCGTCGACGGCCGGGTCGTCGGCGTCGTGTGCCTGGAGGTCACCGCCGACGGCATCGCCGCGTTCCGCGCCCAGGCCAACCCGGACAAGCTCGAACGGGCGACCGAGGTGTGGGCGGCGGCCGACCGCGGGGAGCCCCTGTTCCACGCCTTCTGACCGCCGTGCGGGCGCCGTCGGCGGGCCCCGCACGGTGGTGTGATCCGCTTCACACGAGGTTCCTGTCAGGAAACGGCGTGCTGCCCGGTTCAAGGGCCGACACCGCGCTCGACACGGGGCGGACCCGCGCAGACAGGAGCCTTCACATGCAGCAGCACCGCATCATCGTCCTCGGCGCCGGATACACCGGAGCCATCGCGGCCGGCCGCCTCGCCAGGCGGCTGCACCGCGACGAGGTCGCCATCACCCTCGTCAACGCCGAACCCGACTTCGTCGAGCGCGTCCGGATGCACCAGCTCGCGGCCGGCCAGGACCTGAGGCCCAGGCCGCTGCGCGAGATGCTCGCCGGCACCGGCGTCGTGCTGAAGCTCGCCACGGTCACCGGCGTCGACGTCGAGGGCCGGACCGTCACCGTCGAGCCGGACGGCGGCACCGGGGCGGACCCCGCCGCCACCGAGCAACTCCCTTACGACACCCTCGTGTACGCCCTCGGCAGCGGCTGGGACGACGGGGGAGTCCCCGGCGCCGCCGAGCACGCCCACCAGATCGCGAGCCGGCCCGGGGCGCTCCGGCTGCGCGAGCGGCTGGCCGGTCCGGACGCCGCGCAGCCCGTGGTCGTGGTCGGCGGCGGTCTCACCGGGCTGGAGGCCGCCACCGAGCTGGCCGAGACCCGTCCGGACCTCGCGGTCGCCCTCGTCGCCCGCGGCGCGCTCGGCGACTGGCTCTCGGAGAAGGGTCGCAGGCACCTGCGCAAGGTCGTCGACGGGCTCGGCATCACCGTGCACGAGCAGACCGTCGTCACCCGCGTCGAGGCCGACCGCGTCATCACCGGGGACGGCCGCGACATCCCCTCCGCGGTCACCGTGTGGACGACCGGGTTCGCCGTCCACCCGCTCGCGCGGGCCACCGCCCTGGAGACCACCGCCACGGGCCGGATCGTGGTCGACGACAGCATGCGCTCGGTTTCGCACCCGGACGTGTACGTGGTGGGCGACGCCGCCCTCGCGACGGGTCCCGGCGGCAAGCCGCTGCGGATGTCCTGCGCCTCGGGCACCCCCGCCGCCTGGCACGCCGCCGACGTCATCGCGGCGCGCCTGACCGGCGGGGGGCTCCCGGCCTCGAAGATCCGCTACTACAACCAGTGTGTGTCGCTCGGCCGTTCGGAGGGCCTGATCCAGTTCGTCACCGCGGACGACCGGGCCGTCGACGCGGCCCTGACCGGCCGACTCGCCGCGTTCTACAAGGAGTTGGTCTGCAAGGGCGCGGTCTGGGGCGTGGCGAACCCCACCCTCGGCCTGCCGGCCCGCCGCCGCCGGATCGCGGACGCCGCGCCCCGCACGGACCGGACCGCCACCGGGACGCCGGCCTGACGGACCCGCGGGCGCACCGGTAGTGACCCGCTTCCGGGAAGGATGCGGGTCACCAGCGGGCGGCCGAAAACGTGTGGCGGCCGTGCGGAACCCGCAGCAAGCAATGGTCAATTCAAGCCGTTGTATTGTCACATCCATGACAAGGCTGTGTGCCTGGTGTCACTCTGCTGTCGAACGTTCACCCTTCATTCACGCCGTCACACCCCCCACTCACACATCCCCCGCACACCCACGTCTCACGCGTCGCCGAGTTCTCCGGCGCTCTCTTCCGTGTGCCACCTCGTGCTGCGCTCTCTCCCGCCCCACCCCCCTGTCGTGGTCCGGCCGCACCAGGCCGGCCCGCTCACCGCCGGCTCCCACCAGGAGCCGGCCGTCGCTGGAGGAGAAGACATTGTCCCGGCACCACCGCTCCGCCCGCCGTCACAGACACACCGCGGTCCTGGCCCTCACGACCGCGAGCTCGCTGCTCGTCCTCGGAGTCCAGGGCGGACCCGCCTCCGCCGCGCCCGCCGACCCCGGCCCCTCGAAGATCGTGGCCACCCCGCGGGCCGGCGCCGCCCAGCCCGCCCTGTCGCCCGCCGCGCGCACCGCGCTCATCAGGAGCGCCACCGCCGACGCCGGTGACACCGCCAAGGACCTGCGGCTCGGCGCCAAGGAGAAGCTGCTCGTCAAGGACGTCCTCAAGGACGCCGACGGCACGACGCACACCCGGTACGAGCGCACCTACGCGGGGCTCCCGGTCCTCGGCGGCGACCTCGTGGTGCACGAGAAGAAGAACGGCACCAGCACCACCACCAAGGGCACCCGCGCCACCATCACGGTGGCGACCACCACGCCGAAGATCGCCGCGGACCGCGCCGCCGACAAGGCGCTGGCGCTGGGCAAGGCGGCCGACGTGGAGAAGACGGAGGTCGAGGGCAAGCCCCGGCTGGTCGTCTGGGCCGCAGAGGGCAAGCCGGTGCTGGCCTGGGAGTCCGTCGTCGAGGGGGTCCAGGAGGACGGCACGCCGAGCGAGCTCCACGTCGTCACCGACGCGAGCACCGGGAAGGTCGCCGCGCAGTACGAGGGCGTGCACACCGGGACGGGCCACGGCCAGTACAACGGCGAGGTCTCCGTCGGCAGCACGCAGTCCGGTTCGTCGTACCAGCTCGTCGACGGCGACCGCGCCGGGCAGCGCACGTACGACCTGAACCAGGGGACGTCCGGCACGGGCACACTGTTTACCGATGACAACGATGTCTGGGGCGACGGCACGCCGGGCAACCGGCAGACCGCCGGGGTGGACGTCGCCTTCGGCGCCGCGGCGACCTGGGACTACTACAAGAACGTCCACAACCGCAACGGCATCCGCAACGACGGCGTGGCCGCCTACAGCCGCGCCCACTACGGCAACAACTACGTCAACGCCTTCTGGCAGGACTCCTGCTTCTGCATGACGTACGGCGACGGCGCGGGCAACGCGGCGCCGCTCACCTCGCTGGACGTGGCGGCCCACGAGATGAGCCACGGCGTCACGGCCGCCACCGCCAACCTGACGTACTCGGGGGAGTCGGGCGGCCTCAACGAGGCGACCTCGGACATCTTCGCCGCGGCCGTGGAGTTCGACGCGGACCTGACGGCGGACGTCCCCGACTACCTGGTCGGCGAGAAGATCGACATCAACGGCGACGGCACGCCGCTGCGCTACATGGACAAGCCCTCCAAGGACAGCCGCTCCCGTGACTACTGGGACGCCTCGCTGGGCAGCATCGACGTCCACTACTCCTCCGGTCCCGCGAACCACTTCTTCTACCTGCTGTCCGAGGGCAGCGGGGCGAAGACCGTCAACGGCGTCGACTACGACAGCCCGACCGTGGACGGCGTGCCGGTGACGGGCATCGGCATCGAGAACGCGGCCGACATCTGGTACCGCGCGCTGTCGACGTACATGACCTCGTCGACCAACTACGCGGGCGCCAGGGTCGCCACCCTGCAGGCCGCGAGCGACCTCTTCGGGGCCTACAGCGACACCTACCTCGCCGTCGCCGCCGCCTGGGCCGGCATCAACGTGGGCGACCGCATCGCGGTCGGCACCAACGTCGCCCCGATCGGCGACCAGCTCTCCGGCGTCGGCCAGGACGTGTCCCTGCAGGTCGAGGCCTACACCACGAACTCGGACGCGACCCTCGCCTACGAGGCCACCGGGCTGCCCGACGGGCTGACCCTGAGCGACAGCGGGCTGATCTCCGGGGTGCCGACCACCACCGGCACCAGCGAGGTGACCGTCACGGTCACCGACAGCACGGGCTCCAGCGTGTCGGAGACCTTCGAGTGGCGGGTGGCGCTCATCTACGCCAACTCCACCCGCGTCGACATCCCCGACAACGGTGCCGCGGTCGAGTCGCCCGTCACCATCACGGGCCGCCCGGGCAACGCCTCGGCGACCACGGAGGTCTACGTCAAGATCGTCCACACCTACCGGGGCGACCTGACGGTCGACCTGGTGGGCCCCGACGGAACCGTGTACTCGCTGCTGAACCGCAGCGGGGGCTCGGCCGACAACGTCGACCAGACCTTCACGGTGAACGCCTCCGCGCAGCCGGTCGAGGGCACCTGGAAGCTGCGGGTGCGCGACGTCGCGGCGATCGACGTGGGCTACATCCAGCAGTGGCGGATCACCCCCTGACACCGCCCTGCCCGTAGGCCGGTAGGCCTGTAGATCGGTTAGATCGGTCGACCCGTCGGTCCCACCGATCGCCCGCCCGCCCGGACCGCGCCACGGTCCGGGCGGGCGTCGGCGTGTACGGGGCGGGGGCTCATGCGGTGACGTGCGCCTCGGCGAAGTCCCAGACCACCGGCAGGAGTCGCTCCGGCGTCTCGGCCTGCGGCAGGTGGCCCGTGCCCTCCATCAGGAGGAACTCCGCCCCGGGTACGGCCTGTGCGTACGCGCGTCCGTAGTCGGCGTCCACGACCCGGTCGCTCGCGCCCCAGGCGACCAGGGTCGGGTGCCCGACACCGGCCAGGCGCTCGCCGAGCGTGGGGTCGGCCATGGCGTGCGGACCCGCATAGACCTCCAGGGCGGCGCGGTTGGCGGCCATGACCGCGCGCTGCTCCTCGGAGAGCGCGCCGAGGTCGAGGCGGAACTTCGAGGGGTCGTGCCAGGAGAGGCGAGCCAGCTCGGCGGGGGTGAGGGAGAAGGTGTCGGCCACGAGG
>NZ_VDFC01000040.1:9014-21691 GCF_008369065.1 Streptomyces apricus
CTCCCCCACTCCCCCACACAGGAGATTCCGTGTTCGGATCGACGAGATCACCAGGACGCCGGATACCCACCCTGCTCACCGCCCTCGCCCTGACGGCGTCGGCCGCGGGCGCCGTGGCCGCGGCCCCGCCGGCCCGGGCCGCACAGGACGCCGCGGCCCTCCCCACCGGCTGGGCCACCGTCGTGAACGCCGGCAGCGGCAAGTGCGTCGACGCCCGGGCCGCCGGAACGGCCGACGGCACCGCCGTCCAGCAGTACGCGTGCAACGGCAGCCAGGCCCAGCAGTGGGAGCTGCGCGACACCACCGACGGCCGCGTACGGGTCGGCAACCGCGGTGACGCGACCAAGACCTGGGACGTCACCGACGTCTCGGCCGCCGACGGCGCGCCCGTGCAGCTGTGGACGTACAGCGGCGGGACGAACCAGCAGTGGCAGCCCGTGGCGGACGCGGACGGGACCTATCACTTCGTGAACCGCAACAGCGGCAAGTGCCTCGACGTCCCCGGCGCCTCGACCGCCGACGGCACCCAGCTCCAGCAGTGGACCTGCAACGGGTCCGCGGCGCAGTCCTTCCGTATCGCCCCGGTGGACACGCAGCAGCCGCCCGGCACCCCCGACCTGGGCCCGAACGTGACCGTCTTCGATCCGTCCACCCCGGCCGCCACCATCCAGAACAGCCTCGACGCGGCCTTCTCCCAGCAGGAGACCAACCAGTTCGGCACGGCCCGCAAGGCCTTCCTCTTCAAGCCGGGCACCTACGACGCGAACGCCAACGTCGGGTTCTACACCCAGGTCGCGGGGCTCGGGCTCTCCCCCGACGACGTCACCATCCGGGGTGCGGTGCACGCCGAGGCCGACTGGTTCCAGGGCAACGCCACCCAGAACTTCTGGCGTTCGGCGGAGAACCTGTCCGTGACCCCGACGTCCGGCACCGACCGCTGGGCGGTGTCCCAGGCGGCCCCGTACCGCCGGATGCACCTGCGCGGCAACCTCCAGCTCGACGACGGCGGCTGGTCCAGCGGCGGCTACATGGCCGACACGAAGATCGACGGACAGGTCAGGTCGGGCTCGCAGCAGCAGTGGCTGTCGCGCAACACCGAGTGGTCGAGCTGGACGGGCTCCAACTGGAACATGGTCTTCGTCGGCGCGCAGAACGCCCCCGCCAACAGCTTCCCCAACCCGCCCTACACCACGGTCGACAGGGCGCCCGTCACCCGCGAGAAGCCCTTCCTGTACGTCGACGCGGCCGGCGCGTACAAGGTGTTCGTCCCCGCCGTGCGCACCGACTCGCGCGGCACCACTTGGGCGTCGGGCACCCCGGCGGGCACCTCACTGCCCCTGTCCGACTTCTTCGTCGTCAAGCCGGGCGCGACCGCGGCACAGCTGAACGACGCCCTGGCCCAGGGGAAGAACCTGCTGGTCACTCCGGGGGTCTACCACCTGAACCAGACGCTGAAGGTGACCCGCCCCGACACCGTCGTCCTGGGTCTGGGCCTTGCGACCTTCATCCCGGACAACGGCGTGACCGCCATGACCGTCGCGGACGTGGACGGTGTCAAGCTCGCCGGGATCCTCTTCGACGCGGGCACCACCAACTCGGCGCAGCTCCTGGAGATGGGCCCGGGCGGGTCGTCCGCCGACCACGGGGCCAATCCCAGTTCCCTGCACGACGTGTTCTTCCGCGTCGGCGGCGCGGCCGTCGGCAGGGCCACCACCAGCCTCACGGTCAACAGCGACGACGTCATCGGCGACCACCTGTGGATCTGGCGCGCCGACCACGGCAACGGCGTCGGCTGGAGCATCAACACGGCCGACACCGGACTCGTGGTCAACGGCGACGACGTCACCATGTACGGCCTGTTCGTCGAGCACTACCAGAAGCACCAGACGATCTGGAACGGCAACGGCGGGCGCACGTACTTCTACCAGAACGAGATGCCCTACGACCCGCCCAACCAGGCGGCCTGGACGAACGGTTCCACGCAGGGCTACGCCGCCTACAAGGTCGCGAACTCCGTGACCAGCCACCAGGTGTACGGCTTCGGCAGCTACTGCTACTTCAACGTGAACCCGGCCGTCACCGCGGAGCACGCCATCGAGGCGCCGAACTCGGCGAACGTGCGCTTCCGGAACATGGTGACGGTCTCCCTCGGCGGCACCGGCACCATCCGCCACGTCGTCAACGACCGGGGCGGGCCGTCGAACTCCGCCACCAACGTCGCCAACCTGGTGAGCTACCCGTGACCGGGCACAGGCAGGGACTCACCCTGCGCGGCAGTAACCGGTCCGGCCCGGTGCGCGCCGTCCTGCGGATGATCGTGCTGCTGGCGACCCTCCTGGGGCTCGCGTCACCGCCCGCGCACGCGGCGCCCGGCGCGGCGCAGCAGACCGCGCGGGAAGCGGCCCCCTTCAAGGTGCTCGCCCTCCACAGCGGCACCTGGGACGCCGCGCACATCAGCTTCGTGCGCGAGGCCGACCGGTGGTTCCCCGCCCGCGCCGCGGAGAACGGGTTCACCTACACGGCCAGTACCGACTGGAACGTACTGGCCGACGGGCGCGTCGACGCCTACCAGGTGGTGCTGTTCCTCGACGACCTGCCGCAGACCGCCGCACAGCGGTCGGGCTTCGAGCGGTACATGCGCGCGGGCGGCGGCTGGCTGGGCTTCCACGTCGCCGCCTTCACCACCGAGGCGCAGCAATGGCCCTGGTACCACCGGCAGTTCCTCGGCAGCGGCGATTTCAAGTCGAACACCTGGGGCCCGACGACGGCCACGCTGCGGGTCGAGGACCGCACCCACGCCTCCACCAGGAACCTGCCCGCCACCCTCACCTCGTCGGTCAACGAGTGGTACGGCTGGTCGAACGACCTGCGGCGCAATCCGGACATCAAGGTCCTGGCCTCCATCGACCCCAGCAGCTTCCCGCTCGGCACCGATCCGGACCAGACCTGGTACAGCGGCTACTACCCGGTCCTGTGGACCAACACCGAGTACCGGATGCTCTACGCGAACGTCGGTCACAACGCGATGGACTACGCGACCGACATACCGCTGTCGTCCACGTTCGCGAGCGCCTCCCAGAACCGTTTCCTGCTCGACGGACTGAAGTGGCTCGGTGGCGCTGCGCAAGCGAATCAGGTCAGGCCGATCCTCCGTTCGTGACCCAACTCCCGCCGCCGTGGGCTAGATTTCGAACGCCCTCGCTTCCGGACTTCATCGGAGGGGCGCTCTGAGGAGATTCTGGAGCGGCACATGCACCCCTTGGAAGTAGCCAGACAGGCCCAGCCCTCCCTGCAGGGAGGGCTGGCCGACAGTCTCTTCGAGACGGCGGAACGCGACCCCCTGCTGCCGCAGTTGGCGCGCCGCTCCGACACCTCTCCCGCGCACTGGTCGCAGGTGACCGCGATCGAGCTGCGGGACGAGGTGCTGGACGTCGCCAAGGGCTTCATCGCGGCCGGCATCTTCCCGGGCCACCGCGTGGCCGTCATGGCGCGCACCCGCTACGAGTGGACCGTCCTCAGCTACGCCCTGTGGACGGTGGGCGCCGAGATCGTGCCGATCCACCCGACCTCCTCGCACGACCAGGTGGCGTGGATCCTGCGGGACGCGAGCTGTGTGGCCGTGGTGGTGGAGGACGAGCAGGGCATCATGACGGTCGGCTCGGTGATCGCCTCGCTGCCGGGCCTGCGGCACGTCTGGCAGCTGGACTCCGGGGCCCTGCGGGACCTGACCGAGGCGGGCCGGGACGTCCCGGTCACCACCGTGGAGTCCATGCGCCGGATCGTGCTGCCCGACTCGACCGCCGTCATCGCCTACACCTCCGGCACGACAGGCGGCCCCAAGGGCTGCGCGCTGAGCCACAGCAGTCTGGCCAGTCCCTGCGACACCCTGCTGGCGGGGTGGGGGCACACCGTGGCGCCCGCCGGGCAGCAGCCCGCCGTCCTGGCCTTCCTGCCCTTCTCGCACGTGTACGGCCTCATGGTCCAGGGGCTGTGCATGCGCGGCGGGTTCCTGATGGGCCACGAGCCCGACCCGCGCACGGAACGGCTGGCCGACGCCCTGCTGTCGTTCCGGCCCACCTATCTGCACGCCGTCCCGCTCGTCTTCGAGAAGCTCTTCAAGAATTTCCTCCGCGAGGCGGAACAGTCGGGCCGCGGCGCCCTGTTCGAACGCGCCGTCCGCACCGCGCGGGACTTCGCCGCCGCCACCGAGCGCCAGCGCCTCGGCACCGGCGCCGGGCCCGGACTCGACCTGCGGCTGCAGCACGCCCTCTACGACAAGACGGTGTACCGCAGGCTCCGCGCGGCCCTCGGCGGACGCGTGTGCGGCGCGGCGTCCGGCGGCTCCCCGCTCAACCGTGAACTGGCCCTGTTCTACGCGGGCATCGGGATCCCCGTCCACGACGGGTACGGACTGACCGAGACGAGCGGCGGCATCACGGCCCAGCCCGTGGGCCGGGAGAAGCTCGGCACCGTGGGGCGGCCGCTGCCCGACACCGAGATCCAGGTGGCGCAGGACGGGGAGCTCCTCGTGCGGGGGCCCTCGGTGTTCCAGGGCTACGTCAACGACGAGGAGGCCAACCGGGCGGCGTTCCGCAACGGCTGGCTGGCCACCGGCGACCTCGGGCGGCTCGACGAGGAGGGCTACCTGAGCATCACCGGCCGCAAGGAGGACATCGTCGTCACCAGCGGCGGCAAGAGCGTCGCCCCCGCGGTCCTCGAAGAGCGGCTGCGGGTGCACCCGCTCGTCCACCAGGCGGTCGTCGTCGGCGACGGCCGGCCCTGCGTGGGGGCGCTGATCACCCTCGACCCCGCGTACCTGGCGCACTGGCGGGCGCTGCACGCCACCCCGGGCGACGCGCAGGACCGCCGGCTGCGGGAGGAGAACGCCCTGCGGGAGGAGATCAACCGCGCGGTCGGCGCGGTCAACTCCACCGTGTCGCGCTCGGAGTCCATCCGCGTGTACCGGGTGCTGCCCGAGGCGTTCGACCTGGCCAACGGGTTGCTGACGCCCTCGATGAAACTGCGCAGGGACGCCATCACGGAACGGTACGCCGCCGAGATCGAGGCGATGTACCACTCCTCGTCACGCGCGCTCCGGGGCCCCGCCCCCGTCGACCCCTACAGCTGGGACGACACGGACAACGTCTTCGGCTGACCGGGGTCCTGCCGCGTACCGGGGCCCTGCCTCGTACGGCGGCCGACGCGTCCACAACAGGGGGCGGGCGGCTCCGCGGAACCGGGTCCGGCGCCGCGGGCCGACGTCCCGTCCGGGCGCGAACCGGAAAATTTGTGTCGTGCACGCTTCTTGACGCCCCTTGATCGGGCGTCTTAGTTTCGCAGCGATTAAAACGATTCAATCCACCGGGCCCCACAGGGGTCCTCTTTGTGCTGCCCCAAGAGCGGACTGGAACCATGAACGACCACACCGCAGTTCCAGGCACGGGTCTCCCGCGCCGGACCCTTCTCGCCGCGGCCGCCACGGCGACCGCCGCGGGCGCCGTCACCTGGGCGGCCCCCGGCCGCGCCGCGGCCGCCCCCGCCACCGCCGCCGCGTCGGGCGCCGCCGGCTCCGCCCTGCCGTTCGCCCGGCCGGGCCGGTCCGTGCGGCCGAAGTTCCGCTGGTGGTGGCCCGACGGCCTCGTGCAGCCCGACGAGATCAGACGGGAGATCGACCAGATCGCCGACGCGGGCTTCGGCGGCGCCGAGATAGCCGCCGTCCACCACAGCGTCAAGGACACCGCGCAGCTGGACACGGCCCGCCACGGCTGGGGAACCGCCGCCTGGGTGGCCGGCGTCGAGGCCGCGCTGAGCCAGGCCGCCCGGCGCGGACTCACCATCGACCTCACCGTCGGCCCCAGCTGGCCCGCCGCCGTCCCCGGCATCACCCCCGACAGCGAGGCCGCCGTCAAGGAACTCGCGCACGGAGCGGTCACCGTGACCGCCGGCGCCACCTACGCGGGGCCCGTCCCGGAGCCCGTCCACGCGGCGGCCCCCGGCGTGACGAAGCGCCGACTGCTCGCGGTGCAGGCGGCCCGGGTGAACACCGCCCACTCCACCCGCAAGGAGACCGGCCTCGACCTGGACTCGGTCCGCGACCTCACCTCCACCGTCTCCGACGGCGCCCTGGACTGGACCGCGCCCGACGACGGCACCTGGGTCGTGATCGCCTACTGGGTGCGCGGCTCGGGACAGATGCCGGAGGCCGGGCCGCACAGCGACCCGCCCGCCTACGTCGTCGACCACTTCAGTGCGGCCGGCACCCGCGCGGTGACCGACTACTGGGAGGAGCACATCCTCACGAAGTCCGTCCGCCGCCTGCTGAAGGTGTCCGGCGGCGCGCTCTTCGAGGACTCCATCGAGCTGGAGACCGACGGACTGCAGTGGACGCCGGGCCTGCCCGACGCGTTCCGCGAGCACACCGGCCGCTCCCTGCTCCCGCTGCTGCCCGCCCTGGTCCTGGACAACAGCAACCAGGTGTACGCGTTCGAGGCCGGCGTCACCCGCCAGATCCGCCACGACTTCTGGGAGACGGTCTCCGCCCTCGTCAACGAGCACCACTTCACGGCCCTGCGCACCTGGGCCCACCGGCTCGGACTGCAACTGCGCTCACAGCCCTACGGGTTGCAGACCGACGCCATCGCCACGGCCGCGATCCTCGACATCGCCGAGGGCGAGTCGCTGGGCTTCAAGAACCTCGACGACTACCGCTGCCTGGCCGGCGGCCGCGACATGGCCGGGCACACGGTGCTCTCCTGCGAGGCCGGCGCGTACACGGGCGGCGCGTACGGCACCACGTGGCAGAAGTTCCTGCGCACCATGGGCGGCGCGTACGCCGCCGGGGTCAACCAGACCGTCGTGCACGGCTTCTCGTACGCCTCGTTCCCGGGCGTCAACTGGCCCGGCTACGCCGCCTTCACCCCGTACAACGGCACGGTCGGCTACGGCGAGTCCTGGGGCCCCAGGCATCCCACCTGGAAGCACGTGTCCGACGTCTCCGACTACCTCGGCCGGATCCACCAGGTGCTGCAGAGCGGCCGCGCCCAGGCCGACGTCGCGGTGTTCCGGCAGACCGGCTACACGGCCACCGGCATCGGCGCCTCCTGGTTCACCGCCACCGGCATCACGCTCGGCTGGACCCACCAGTTCCTCAGCGGCCCGCTCCTCGACCTGCCCTCCGCCACCGTGCGCCGCGGCCGGCTCGCCCCCGAAGGACCGGCCTACAAGGCGCTGTTCGTCGAGGGCGACTTCTTCTACGGCTCCACGGTCACCCTCGCGCTGAAGGACGCGAAGGCCCTGCTGAAGCTCACCCGCGCGGGGCTGCCGATCGTCCTGCTCGGCGCCTGGGACACGGCGGTGCCGCCCGGGATCCCGGACCAGGGAGAGGCCGCGCAGCTGCTCTCCGTGGTGAAGGACCTGCTGGCCCAGCCGCTGGTCCGCCAGGTCACGGACAAGGCCCTGGTCGGCGACGCGCTCACCGCGCTCGGGGTGCGGCCCGACGTCCGCCACGCGAGCGCCTCGACCCTCCTCAACGCCCACCGGGTGGCCGACGGGGTCGACTACTACTACCTGGTCAACGGCAAGCACGCCGAGACCGTCAAGCCGGCGGTCGCCGCCGTCGACCACGAGGTCACCCTGCACCGCACCACCGCCGGGGGCGTGCCGTACCTGCTGGACCCCTGGACCGGGAAGGCCGAACGCCTCGCGCGCTACACCGAGGAAGGCGACTCGGTGACCGTGCGGGTCGCCCTGCAGCCCGCGGAGACCCTCGTCGTGGCGATCGGCCGGCCGGGCCTGTTCGGCGACCGCAACGGCTCCCGTCCGTACGCCACCGGCAGCGAGGCCGACGAGGTGCGGCTCACGGACGCCGGTCTCACCGTCCGCTCGGCGGCCCCGGGCACGTACCGGACCTCGCTCTCCAGGGGACGGGCCGTCAGCACCACGTTCAAGGACGTCCCGACGCCGACGGAGCTGACCTCCTGGAAGCTGCACGTCCAGGACTGGCGGCCCGGCGCCTCGGCGACCCGCACCACCGTCGTCGAGCACGACCTGACGCTCGACGCCCTGGTGCCCTGGTCGCAGATCCCCGAGCTCGCCGACGTCTCGGGCATCGGCCGCTACCGCACGACGGTCACGCTGGGCAACGGGTGGAGCGGCGGGTACGGCGCGCGGCTGGAACTGGGCGCGGTCACCGACACCTGCCGGGTGACGGTCAACGGCCACCGGCTCGACCCGGTCGACCAGATCCGCCCGGTGGTCGACCTGGGCGGCCTGCTGCGGCGCGGGGCCAACGTCGTCGAGGTCGAGGTGGCGACCCCGCTCGCCAACCGCCTGCGGGTCAGCGACCCCGGTGTGTACGGGGGTCTGGCCCGGGCGCCGTACGGGCTGCTGGGCCCCGTCCGGCTCGTCCCCTACGGACAGGCGCGCATCGCCTGAGCCCCTCCTCGTCCGCTCCCGTCCGTTCCCGTCCGTGCCTGCCCGGCAGGCACGGACGGACGAAGCAGCCGGCCCGCGACCGCCGATGCGGTCGCGGGCCGGCTGCGTGCCGTTCACCCGGCTGCTTGCGCCGTCCGGGTCATCCGGCCGCCGCGTTGACGAGCGGGCCCTCGGGCACCGGGCCCGCGAGCGCCGGTACGGGCAGCTCGCGGGGCATCGCCCGGGCCTCCCGCAGGCTGGGCGCGGGGACGGCCGGGACCAGCGGGGCGCGCTCCATGGCGCGGACCCGGCGCGAGAACCAGACGATCCGCCCGCCGCTGCCCGTGGTGCAGCACCCCCAGCCGTCGCTCAGGGCCGCTATGTGGCTCAGGCAGTCCCACGTCGCCGACTCCGGGTGGGACTCCCCGTCGATGTCCGCGACGGCCGTGATGAGGTGCTGGCCGTTCCACCACATCTCAAGGGTGGTGTTCTTGTCCGCCGCGTGCGCCTCGATCGTGCGCAGCAGCGTCTCCGTGCAACGGCAGACGGGCTCGACGAGGTTCTCCAGGTTCCAGTACCGGAGGTGGGCGGCCAGGATGCGCTTGACCTGATCGACCCGTTCCGGACTGACTTCCACGTCGAGGTGGTAGTAGCAGGGCACTACGGTCTTCATCGTTCTCGGCTCCTCACCGGCGAAACTCCCGCGTTTCCTCGCCCCTGTGGGCCTTGCTCCGAATACGGAGCGTGAACAGCGATTGCGTCTGAGTAACTCTCAGAGTGGGAGTGGTACTCCATTCGTGCAACCCGAGAACCGACCCAATGTGGTTGAAATGACAACAGGACGGCGCGTGGCGTCCCGTGCACCATGAGTGAGGGTGTCGGCCGCCGCAGTCGGCCGATGCCTCTTCGTGCACGGCCATCACGCACATCCGAAGGCGAACCGTGCGCATCCGAGGGAGTGGAAGGTGACCAGGGAGATGCTGCTGCCTGCCAAGGACGAGATCGCCAGGCACCTGGAGCTCTACCGGGCCTGGGAACGCATGATGCTCGCGGCCCCGTCCGACCGCGCCGCACGGGGCAACTTCGAGGACACGGGCTACACGCTCTGCGTCCTCATGGGAAAGCGGTGTGCCCGGGAGGCCGTGCACGCCGCCGAGCGCTATCTGGCGGCCGGTTCGGCCGCCCTGCGCCACGAACGGGCCGGCAGCGGCCCGGTGCTGCGCGGACTCCCGCACCACGCCGCAGGACTCGCGACGAGCTCCGCGACCTGAAGGACTTGACAGCTTGAGGAGTTGAAGGGCCTGAGAGCCCGGAGGTCCGACGGCAGGCACGACAAGCACGACAACGACCACCACAGCGAAGACGGAGGTGAATCCCATGACCGAGAATCCGGCTGACGGCCGCGTCCGCCCTGTCGGCCGCAAGCCCGTCGTCCCGACCGGCCGAGTCCCCGTCGTCGACGTCCGTCCGGCCGTCGACCGCGGAAACCGACCGGCGAAGGCGGTTCCGGGCGAGACGTTCCAGGTCACCGCCACCCTCTTCGGAGAAGGCCACGACACGGTCGGCGCGAACGTCGTCCTGTGCGACCCCGAGGGGCGTACCGGACCCTGGACCCCGATGCGGGAGCTCGCCCCCGGCAGCGACCGCTGGGGAGCCGACGTCACCCCGACGGCGGTAGGCGACTGGAATTACCGGGTGGAGGCGTGGTCGGACCCCGTGTCCGCCTGGCGCCGGTCCGCGCGCATCAAGATCCCGGCCGGCATCGACGTGGGCCTGGTCCTGGAGGAGGGCGCCGAGCTCTACGAGCGCGCCGCCGCCGGGGTGCCGCCGGAGGCGGGCCGGGCGGCGGTGCTGACCGCCGTGGACGCCCTGCGTGACGACACCCGCCCGCCGGCCTCCCGTCTCGCCGCGGCCCTGACGCCGGACGTGGACGCGGCGTTCGCCGGGCACCCCCTGCGCGAACGGCTCACCCGGTCCGAGCCGCTCCCCCTGCTGGTGGAGCGGGAGCGGGCGCTGTTCGGCTCCTGGTACGAGTTCTTCCCGCGCTCCGAGGGCGCGGTGGTGGAGCCCGGGAAGCCGCCGGTCAGCGGCACCTTCCGGACCGCGGCGCGGCGGCTGCCCGCGGTCGCCGCCATGGGCTTCGACGTGGTGTACCTGCCGCCGGTCCACCCCATCGGCACGACCTTCCGCAAGGGCCCCAACAACAACCTCTCGGCGAGCCGCGAGGACGTCGGGGTCCCGTGGGCGATCGGGTCGCCGGAGGGCGGGCACGACGCCGTGCACCCCGACCTCGGCACGATCGACGACTTCGACGACTTCGTGCGCACGGCGACGTCCCTCGGGCTGGAGGTCGCCCTGGACTTCGCGCTCCAGTGCTCGCCCGACCACCCGTGGGTGGAGAAGCATCCGGAGTGGTTCCAGCACCGGGCGGACGGCACGATCGCGTACGCGGAGAATCCGCCGAAGAAGTACCAGGACATCTATCCGATCTCCTTCGACGCGGACCTGCCCGGCCTGGTCCGCGAGACGCTCGGCATCCTCCGGTTCTGGATGGGCCACGGCGTGCGCATCTTCCGCGTGGACAACCCGCACACCAAGCCGGTCGTGTTCTGGGAGCAGGTGATCGCGGACATCAACCGCACCGACCCGGACGTCATCTTCCTGGCCGAGGCGTTCACCCGTCCGGAGGTCATGCACGCCCTGGCGCGCGTCGGGTTCCAGCAGTCGTACACGTACTTCACCTGGCGCAACACCAAACAGGAGCTGACCGAGTACCTCACCGAGCTCTCCGGTGACGCGGCCTCCTACATGCGGCCCAACTTCTTCGTGAACACCCCCGACATCCTCCCCGGGTTCCTGCAGCACGGCGGCCGGCCCGCCTTCGAACTCCGGGCCGTCCTCGCGGCGACGCTCTCCCCGGCCTGGGGGATGTACGCGGGATACGAACTGTGCGAGAACACCCCGGCCAGGGCGGGCACCGAGGACTACCTCGACTCGGAGAAGTACCAGCTGCGGCCGCGCGACTGGGAGGCCGCCGAGCGGGCGGGCACGTCCATCGCACCGCTCATCGGCTCGCTCAACAGGATCCGCCGGGACCACCCGGCCCTCCGCCACCTACGGAACGTCCGTTTCCACGGGACCGACAACGACGCCGTCATCGCGTACAGCAAGCGGACCGGCTCCGACGCGGTCGTGGTGGTCGTGAATCTCGACCCCCACCACACCCAGGAGGCCACGGTCTCGTTGGACATGCCGCGACTGGGCCTGGACTGGCACGAGTCGGTACCGGTGCGCGACGAGCTCACCGGCGAGATCTACCACTGGGGCAGGACCAACTACGTGCGCCTCACCCCCGGGCAGACGCCCGCGCACGTACTGACCGTCCTGCGACCGTCCTCACCGCCCACCGGAGGGTCACCCACATGATCGTCAACGAGCCCGTCGAGGACAAGTTCGAGGACACCCCCGCAAAAGACCGGGACCCCGAATGGTTCAAACGCGCCGTCTTCTACGAAGTCCTGGTCCGCTCCTTCCAGGACAGCAACGGCGACGGCATCGGCGACCTCAAAGGCCTCACCGCCAAACTCGACTACCTGCAATGGCTGGGCATCCGCCTGGATGCCGTGCCCTACCTGTTCGCCGAAGAGGGCACCGACTGCGAAAACCTCCCCGCCACCCACCAGGTCCTCAAACGCGTACGCGCGGAGATCGACGCCCACTACCCCGACACCGTCCTGCTCGCCGAGGCCAACCAGTGGCCCGAGGACGTCGTCGACTACTTCGGCGACTACACCGCCGGCGGCGACGAATGCCACATGGCCTTCCACTTCCCCGTCATGCCGCGCATCTTCATGGCCGTGCGCCGCGAATCGCGCTACCCCGTCTCCGAGATCCTGGCCAAGACCCCGGCGATCCCCTCCGGCTGCCAGTGGGGCATCTTCCTGCGCAACCACGACGAGCTCACTCTCGAAATGGTCACCGACGAAGAGCGCGACTACATGTATGCGGAATACGCCAAAGACCCCCGCATGCGCGCCAACATCGGCATCCGACGGCGCCTGGCCACCTTGCTGGACAACGACCGCAACCAGATCGAACTGTTCACCGCCCTGCTGCTGTCCCTGCCCGGCAGCCCGATCCTCTACTACGGGGACGAGATCGGCATGGGCGACAACATCTGGCTCGGTGACCGCGACGCGGTGCGCACCCCCATGCAGTGGACCCCCGACCGCAACGCGGGCTTTTCCTCCTGCGATCCCGGCCGG
>NZ_VDFC01000040.1:21791-23400 GCF_008369065.1 Streptomyces apricus
CGCCCGCGCACGTACTGACCGTCCTGCGACCGTCCTCACCGCCCACCGGAGGGTCACCCACATGATCGTCAACGAGCCCGTCGAGGACAAGTTCGAGGACACCCCCGCAAAAGACCGGGACCCCGAATGGTTCAAACGCGCCGTCTTCTACGAAGTCCTGGTCCGCTCCTTCCAGGACAGCAACGGCGACGGCATCGGCGACCTCAAAGGCCTCACCGCCAAACTCGACTACCTGCAATGGCTGGGCATCGACTGCCTGTGGCTGCCCCCCTTCTTCCAATCCCCCCTCCGSGACGGCGGCTACGACGTCTCCGACTACACCGCCGTCCTGCCCGAATTCGGCGACCTCGCCGACTTCGTCGAATTCGTGGATGCCGCCCACCAGCGCGGCATGCGCGTCATCATCGACTTCGTCATGAACCACACCAGCGACCAGCACCCGTGGTTCCAGGCCTCCCGCAACGACCCCACCGGCCCCTACGGCGACTACTACATGTGGGCCGACGACGACCAGCAATACGCSGARGCCCGCATCATCTTCGTCGACACCGAGGTCTCCAACTGGACCTTCGACCCGGTGCGCAAGCAGTACTTCTTCCACCGCTTCTTCTCCCACCAGCCCGACCTCAACTTCGAAAACCCCGCCGTCGTCGAGGAAATCATCTCCGCCCTCAAATTCTGGCTCGACCTGGGCATCGACGGCTTCCGCCTGGACGCCGTGCCCTACCTGTTCGCCGAAGAGGGCACCGACTGCGAAAACCTCCCCGCCACCCACCAGGTCCTCAAACGCGTACGCGCGGAGATCGACGCCCACTACCCCGACACCGTCCTGCTCGCCGAGGCCAACCAGTGGCCCGAGGACGTCGTCGACTACTTCGGCGACTACACCGCCGGCGGCGACGAATGCCACATGGCCTTCCACTTCCCCGTCATGCCGCGCATCTTCATGGCCGTCCGCCTGGACGCCGTGCCCTACCTGTTCGCCGAAGAGGGCACCGACTGCGAAAACCTCCCCGCCACCCACCAGGTCCTCAAACGCGTACGCGCGGAGATCGACGCCCACTACCCCGACACCGTCCTGCTCGCCGAGGCCAACCAGTGGCCCGAGGACGTCGTCGACTACTTCGGCGACTACACCGCCGGCGGCGACGAATGCCACATGGCCTTCCACTTCCCCGTCATGCCGCGCATCTTCATGGCCGTACGCCGCGAATCCCGCTACCCCGTGTCGGAGATTTTGGCGAAGACTCCGGCGATCCCCTCGGGCTGCCAGTGGGGCATCTTCCTGCGCAACCACGACGAGCTCACCCTGGAGATGGTGACCGACGAAGAGCGCGACTACATGTATGCGGAATACGCGAAAGACCCCCGCATGCGCGCCAACATCGGCATCCGACGGCGCCTGGCCACCTTGCTGGACAACGACCGCAACCAGATCGAACTGTTCACCGCCCTGCTGCTGTCCCTGCCCGGCAGCCCGATCCTCTACTACGGGGACGAGATCGGCATGGGCGACAACATCTGGCTCGGTGACCGCGACGCGGTGCGCACCCCCATGCAGTGGACCCCCGACCGCAACGCGGGCTTTTCCTCCTGCGATCCCGGCCGG
>NZ_VDFC01000040.1:23500-34561 GCF_008369065.1 Streptomyces apricus
TTCCTCCTGCGATCCCGGCCGGCTGTTCCTGCCCACCATCATGGACCCCGTCCACGGCTACCAGGTCACCAACGTCGAAGCCTCCATGAGCAACCCCTCGTCGCTGCTCCACTGGACCCGGCGCATGATCGAGATCCGCAAACAGAACCCCGCCTTCGGCCTGGGCTCCTACACCGAACTACCCTCCTCCAACCCCGCCGTCATCGCCTTTTTGCGCGAATACAAAGACGACCTCGTGCTGTGCGTGCACAACTTCTCCCGCTTCGCCCAGCCCACCGAACTGGACCTGCAGACCTTCGCCGGACGCCACCCCGTCGAACTCATCGGCGGCGTCCGCTTCCCCGCCATCGGCGAACTGCCCTACCTCCTCACCCTCGCCGGCCACGGCTTCTACTGGTTCCGCCTCCGCAAGGACACGGTCCAGGCCCTGTGATCGACGTCCCGCCACAACGGGCGGCGGGGCGGTTTCCTCCGCCCCGCCCTGGGCACGCAGTAGTAACACCCCGACTCCGGGTAAAGGACGCGACGACATGTCCGAAGCCGTCACCCATTCAGTGCCCACCACCTCGACGGACCCCGGTCTCCTTGCGTCCCTCGACCCACTGCTCCGCGAGTGGCTCCCACGACAGCGGTGGTTCGCGGGCAAGGGCCGCCCCGTCACCGGGTTCACCCTGGTCTCGGCCACGGAGATCCTGCCGCTGAGCTCGTCCCTGGGCCTGCTCCACCTGCTGGTACAGACGCATCAGCCGCTCGTGCCGACGCAGGGAGCCCCCTCGCACCCCGGCGACTGCTACCAGCTGCTGCTCGGGGTGCGCGGGACGCTGCCCCCGAGGCTGGCGCCCGCGCTGATCGGCCGTCCGGCGCGGGGTCCGCTGGCCGGGCGCGCCGTGTACGAGGCGCTGCACGACCCGCGGCCCGCCGATGTCCTGCTGGAGGCCCTGCGGGGCCGGGCGCGCATCGGCGAGCTGCGCTTCGAGCGCGACCGGAAGCAGGAGATCCGGGACGACCTGGTGCCCCGCCTGGTGACGGCCGAGCAGTCGAATTCCTCCCTCGTCTATGGAGATACGTTCATCCTGAAGCTCCTGCGCCGGATCGTGCCGGGGATCAACCCCGACCTGGAGCTGCCGCTGGCGCTGGCCCGCGAGGGCTGCCCGCGGGTGCCGGCGCCGACCGGCTGGATGCTGGCGGACCTGGCCGACCACCCCGGCGACCCGTACGTCCTGGGGGTCCTGCAACCCTTCCTCCAGGGCGCCTCGGACGGCTGGGACCTCGCGCTGCGCGAACTCGCCAAGGGCGAGGACTTCGCCGACGRGGCCCGGGCGCTCGGCCGCGCCACCGCCGAGGTGCACACGGCGCTGGCCCGGGCGCTGCCCGCGGTGACCCTGGGGCACCGGCAGCTGGAACTGCTCACCGACGCCATGACCGAGCGGCTGGAGGCAGCCGTGCAGGCGGTGCCCGCGCTGCGGCCGTACGCGCCCGGTCTGCGCTCCGCCTTCGACGCGCTCGCCGAACTGGCGGGCGAGGGCGAGACGTGGACGGCCCAGCGGATACACGGGGACCTGCACCTCGGGCAGTGCCTGCGCTCGTCGGCCGGGGACTGGTCGCTGATCGACTTCGAGGGCGAGCCCGCCAAGTCGCTCACCGAGCGGCGCCTGCCCCAGCCGACCGCGCGGGACGTGGCCGGCATGCTGCGCTCCTTCGACTACGCCGCGCACTCGCTCCCGCGTGCCCCGGGGACCGACCGGGCGCAGGGGCTGCCCCCGTCCGCCGTGCCCGGCTGGGCCGACGCGTGCCGGGCCGCGTACTGCTCCGGGTACGCCGAGGTGAGCGGCCGCGATCCCCGGACGGACCCGGTGCTGCTGCGCGCGTACGAGACCGACAAGGCGATCTACGAGGTCGTGTACGAGGCACGGCACCGGCCGGACTGGCTGCCGGTGCCGATGGCGGCGATCGCCCGCCTGGCCTTCCCCGACGCCGAGCGGCCCTGACCCGCCGGCACCCCGCCGAACCCGACGCACCGCCTGATCCGATCCATCTAGGAGGCTCCGCCCGTGACGCCCGGCAAGAAGCCGAAGAGCTCGAAGGCCAAGGCGAAGGCCAAGGCCGTGGACAAGGCCGCCGACAAGGCCGCCGACAAGGCGAAGGCCAAGCAGGCGGCGCAGGAGGTACGGACCGAGGCCACGGAACCGGAGCCCGCGCCCGCGCCGGACACGGTGGTGGCGCAGGCCGCCGACCCGGAACCGGAGCCCGTGCAGGAGCCGGTGCAGCCCGTTCCGTCCGTCCCGTCCGTCCAGGACGTGCGGTCGCAGGCCGTACTGGACCGCACCGACCGGGAGCGGCTGCTCGGGGGCGCGCACCACGACCCGCACTCCGTGCTCGGGGCCCACCCCGTGGACGGCGGTGTGGTCTTCCGGGTGCTGCGCCCGTACGCGCTCTCCGTGACCGTCGTCACCGAGGACCTGCGGGCCGAGCTGCAGGACGACGGGGACGGGTTCTTCTCCGCCGTGCTGCCGCTGCGGGAGGTGCCGCCCTACCGGCTCTCGGTCGAGTACGAGGGAGTGGTGCAGGACACCGAGGACGCGTACCGGTTCCTGCCGACGCTCGGCGACCTCGACCTGCACCTGTTCGGGGAGGGCCGGCACGAGCAGCTGTGGACGGTCCTCGGCGCGGAGCCGATGGAGCACCAGGGCGTGGCGGGCACCCGCTTCTCGGTCTGGGCGCCGAACGCCCGCGGGGTCCGGGTCTCCGGCACCTTCAACTTCTGGGACGCGACCGCGTTCCCGATGCGCTCGCTGGGCTCCTCCGGGGTGTGGGAGCTGTTCGCGCCGGGGGTCGGCGAGGGCGAGCTGTACAAGTTCGAGATCACCAAGCCGGACGGGACGAAGACGCTGCGGGCCGACCCGATGGCCCGGCGCACGGAGGTCCCGCCCGCCACCTCCTCGGTGATCCACTCCTCGCGGCACGAATGGCAGGACGAGGAGTGGATGGCGCGCCGGGCCGAACGCCCCGCGCACCAGGCCCCGTTCTCCGTCTACGAGCTGCACCTGGCGTCCTGGCGCCCGGGGCTGACGTACCGTCAGCTGGCCGAGCAGCTGCCCGCCTACATCGCCGACCTCGGGTTCACGCACGTGGAGCTGATGCCGGTCGCCGAGCACCCCTTCGGCGGCTCCTGGGGCTACCAGGTCACCGGCTTCTACGCCCCCACCGCCCGCCTCGGCACCCCCGACGACTTCAAGTACCTCGTCGACGCCCTGCACCGGGCGGGCATCGGCGTGATCATGGACTGGGTGCCCGCGCACTTCCCGCGCGACGAGTGGGCGCTGGCCGAGTTCGACGGCCGCCCGCTGTACGAGCACGAGGACCCGCTGCGGGCCGCGCACCCCGACTGGGGCACCCTGGAGTTCGACTACGGCCGGCGCGAGGTGCGCAACTTCCTGGTCGCCAACGCGGTGTACTGGTGCGAGGAGTTCCACATCGACGGGCTGCGGGTCGACGCCGTCGCCTCCATGCTCTACCTCGACTACTCGCGCGAGGCCGGGCAGTGGACCCCGAACGTGCACGGCGGGCGGGAGAACCTGGACGCGGTCGCCTTCCTCCAGGAGATGAACGCCACCGTCTACCGGCGCGAGCCCGGCGTCGTCACGATCGCCGAGGAGTCCACCGCGTGGGACGGCGTCACCCGGGCGACCCACCACATCGGCCCCGGCGGCTTCGGCGGCCTCGGCTTCGGCCTGAAGTGGAACATGGGCTGGATGCACGACTCGCTGGACTACGTCGCGCACGAGCCGGTGCACCGCAAGTACCACCACCACGAGATGACGTTCTCGATGGTGTACGCGTACAGCGAGAACTACGTGCTGCCCATCTCGCACGACGAGGTGGTGCACGGCAAGCGGTCGCTGGTGTCGAAGATGCCCGGTGACTGGTGGCAGCAGCGGGCCACCCAGCGGGCCTACCTGGGCTTCATGTGGGCCCACCCCGGCAAGCAGCTCCTGTTCATGGGGCAGGAGTTCGCGCAGGGCGCCGAGTGGTCGGAGGCGCACGGGCCCGACTGGTGGCTCCTCGACCCGGCGTACGGGGCGGCGGCGGACCACCGGGGTGTGCGGGACCTCATCCGGGACCTCAACACCGTGTACCGCGACGAGCCGGCGCTCTGGGAGCTGGACACCGACCCGGCCGGGTTCGGATGGGTCGCCGGGGACGCCGCCGAGGACAACGTCTTCGCCTTCCTGCGGTACGCCTCCGACGGGTCGGCGCTGCTGGCCGTGTCCAACTTCTCGCCGGTGGTGCGGCAGGAGTACCGGCTCGGGGTGCCGGACGACGTGACGGCGTGGCACGAGGTGCTGAACACGGATGCGGGGCGGTACGGCGGGGGTGACGTCTCCAACGTCGATCCCGTCAAGCCGGACGATCTGCCGTGGCACGGGCGGCCGTCCAGCATCCGCCTGACGCTGCCGCCCCTGTCGACGGTGTGGCTGCGCCCGGCGTGACCCTGGGGGCTGCGCCCCCAGACCCCCCTGTCGCGCTGCGCGCTCCTGCGCAGTTCCCCGCGCCCCTAGAAACCTAGGGGCGCGGGAACTGCGCAATCGCTCAGGCCAAGGCGGCCGCCAGCGCCCCCGGCAAGGGGGCCGCATGCACGATGCCCAGTGACTGCGTGGCCCGGGTCAGGGCCACATACAGATCGGCCGTGCCGAAACGCGCCGGCTCGACCACCACCACCGCGTCGAACTCAAGGCCCTTCGCCTGCCGGGGATCCAGCAGCACCACCGACCGCGTCAGGTCCGGCTCCTCCCCCGCCACCACCCCGCCCAGCCGGGCGGCCAGCGCCCCGTGCAGGTCGCGCGGCGCGACCACCGCCAGCCGCCCCTCGACCGGGGCGAGTTCGGCGACGGCCTTCTCCACCGCACCGGGCAGGTCGGCGTCCTGGCGCACGACCGGCCGCACCCCCGTGGACCGCACCGAGCTCGGCGGCTCGAAGTCCGGCCGCTCGGCCCGCGGGACGGCCGCCGCCACCTCCATGATCTCGGACGGCGTGCGGTAGTTGACCGCGAGCCGGGTGTGCTCCCAGCGGTCCCCGACGTAGGGGTGCAGGATGTCGGACCACGAGCCGACGCCCCCCGCCTCGGACGTCTGGGCCGGGTCGCCGACCAGCGTCATCGACCGCGTGGGGCTGCGGCGCATCAGCAGCCGCCAGGCCATCGGCGACAGCTCCTGCGCCTCGTCGACGATGATGTGCCCGAACGCCCAGGTCCGGTCGGCCGCGGCCCGCTCGGCGGCGCTGCGGTGGTCGTCCTCCTCATGGCGCTCGGCCATCCGCTCGGCGTCGATGATGTCGTGCGCCGACAGGACCTCCGCGTCCTCCGCGTCCAGGTCCTCGAACTCGTACGTCCTGGACGCGTACGACACGTCGAGGACGCCCTGCGCGTACGCGACCTGCCGGTCCCGTTCCTGCTCGGCGGCGGCGCGGGTCAGCCGGTCGTCCCGGCCGAGGAGTTCGGCGGCCTCGTCCAGGAGGGGGACGTCGGCGGTCGTCCAGGCGCGGGTCACCGGGCGGCGGACGGCCGCCGCGTCCTCGGCGGTAAGGTACGCGTCGGGCTCGGCGAGGAAGTCCGCGACGAGGCGCCGCGGGGTGACGCGCGGCCACAACCGGTCGATGGCGGCCCACACCTCGGGGTTCTCGGCGAGGTCGTCGCGGAGCTGGGTGATGTCGCTCGGGTCGAGCAGGTTCGTCCCGTCGAAGGGGTCCGTGCCGATCCGCTCGGCGAGCATGTCCGTGAGGGTGTTGAGGATGTGGCCCTCGAAGTGCTCGCGGGCCACGTTGTGCGGCAGCCGCAGGTCGCGGGTGCGGTCACGGGCGACGCGCACGAGGCCCTCGTCGAGCATCAGTACGTCCCGGTCGTGCTCGACGGCGATCACCGGATCGGGCAGCGCCTGGCGGTCGCGCACGACGGCGGCGAGGACGTCGGCCATGTCGGCGCGGCCCTTCACGGCGGCGGCCCGCGGGGTGTCGGAGGCGGTCGCCCGCACCCCGGGGTAGAGCTCGCCGACGGTCGCGAGCAGGACGCCCGTCTCGCCGAGCGAGGGCAGCACCTCGCCGATGTAGCCGAGGAAGGCGGGGTTCGGGCCGACGATCAGGACGGCCCGCTTGGCGAGCAGTTCCCGGTGCTCGTAGAGGAGGTAGGCGGCCCGGTGCAGGGCCACCGCCGTCTTGCCGGTGCCAGGGCCGCCCTCCACCACCAGGACGCCGCGGTGCGGGGCGCGGATGATGCGGTCCTGCTCGGCCTGGATGGTCTGCACGATGTCGCTCATGCGGCCGGTACGGGCCGAGTTGAGCGCGGAGAGCAGCACGGCGTCCCCGGTGGGGTCCTCGTGCCCGGTGCGCAGCCGGTCCCCCAGGTCGAGGATCTCGTCGTGCAGCGCGGTCACGGCGCGGCCCTCGGTGGTGATGTGCCGCCGGCGGCGCAGGCCCATGGGGGTGTGGCCGGTGGCGAGGTAGAACGGGCGGGCGACCGGGGCGCGCCAGTCGAGGAGGATCGGGGTGCGCTCGGGGTCGTCGGCGCGGATGCCGATGCGGCCGATGTGGTGGGTGCGGCGGGAGGGGTCCGCGAGGTCGATCCGGCCGAAGCAGAGGGAGCCGTCCACCGCGTTCAGCGCGGCGAGCAGACCGGAGCGTTCGGCGACCAGGACGTCCCGTTCGAGGCGGGCCTGCATCGGGGTGCTGCCCTGGGCGAGGGCGTCCGCGACGGAGGCCTCGGTGCCGCCGCGCAGGGCGTCCACGCGCGCGTAGAGGCCGTCGACGAATTCCTGCTCACGGCGCAATTCATCGTCCGGAAATCCCTGGGACGAGTTCTTCTCTGTCTCTGTTTTCGAGGCCTTGTTTGACAATTCCGCTCCCACCCGGGTATGCTGTGCGCAGTGAACTTCTCCGTGACTTGATTTATGCAAGTCGCGAACCATTCAATATACGCGAAGAAATCCCCCGTGAGCCAATGGCTCCGGGGGATTTCCTCGTTCCGGGGTCCTCGGACGACAGTGCCCCTCAGACGACGTCGGCCAGTTCCTCCAGCAGCCGCCGCTTGGGCCGGGCGCCCACCATCGACTTCACCGGCTGCCCGGCGCGGAACACCATCAGGGTGGGCATCGACAGCACCCCGTACGCGTTCGTCGTCTCCGGATTCGTGTCCACGTCCAGCTGCACCACCTTGAGTCGGCCGGCCTGCTCGGCGGCGACGGCGCTCAGCACCGGCGCGATCTGCCGGCACGGCGGGCACCAGTCCGCGGTGAACTCCACCAGGACGGGCAGCTGCGCCCCGATCACCTCCGCCGCGAAGTCCGCGTCCGTCACCTCGGCCACTCCCGCCGCCTTGATCACTGTGTCCGCCCTCCCAGTTCGCACACGGGTTCCGGACCGCCCGGAACCGCCGCCTCGGCCGCCAGGCCGTCCCTCGCCCGCTCGGCCCGCGCCAGCTGTCCGCCGACCTGCTCGCGGACGGACCGGAGCTCCTCGATCAGGGCGTCCAGCTCGCCCAGCTTGCGCCGGTAGACGGCGAGCGAGGCCGGGCAGGCGTCGCCCTGCGGGTGGCCCGCCCGCAGGCACTCCACGAAGGGCCGCGTCTCCTCCAGGTCGAACCCGAAGTCCTGCAGCGTCCTGATCTGCCGCAGCAGCTTCAGGTCGTCCTCGTCGTACGTCCGGTACCCGTTGCTCCCGCGCCGCGCGGGCAGCAGCCCGCGCGACTCGTAGTACCGGAGCGTCCGCGTGGTGGTCCCGGCCCGTGCGGCCAGCTCGCCGATGCGCATGCGGTGACGCTATGCCTTGACGCGGACGTCAAGGCAAGCGGTTCGGAAATCCGGCGGGGGCACAGTGCGGGCCGGTGGGGGCCGACCGCGCAGTTCCCCGCGCCCCTGAACACCCAGGGGCGCGGGGAACTGCGCGACAAGCCCCCACCGGCCCGCGGCCGTACGCACACGGAAAGGGCCGGACACCTGAGCAAGGGGGGAAGCGCTCAGGTGCCCGGCCCCGGGCAGAAAGACTCAGGCCTTGGCCAGCTCCTTGTCGCCCGGCTGGTCCGGCAGGTCCGCGGCGCCGGAACCGTCACCCTCGGCGAAGCCGCCGGCACGACCCCCGTGGCCGTCGTCCAGCAGCGTCGTCTCGTCGAACGGAATCCGCCCCGCGAGCACCTCGTCCACCCGCGGCCGGTCGATCTCCTTGGTCCAGGTGCCGATCAGTACCGTCGCCACCGCGTTGCCCGCGAAGTTCGTCAGGGCGCGCGCCTCGCTCATGAAGCGGTCGATGCCGACGATCAGGCCGATGCCGTCCACCAGCGCCGGCTTGTGGGACTGGAGCCCGCCCGCCAGGGTGGCGAGGCCGGCCCCGGTGACCCCCGCCGCGCCCTTGGAGGCGACCAGCAGGAACAGCAGCAGCGGGATCTGCTCGCCGATCGCCATCGGCGTGCCCATGGCGTCGGCGATGAACAGCGAGGCCATGGTCATGTAGATCATGGTGCCGTCGAGGTTGAAGGAGTAGCCGGTCGGGACGGTGATGCCGACGACCGGCTTGCTGACGCCCAGGTGCTCCATCTTCGCGATGAGCCGCGGCAGCGCGGACTCGGAGGAGGAGGTGGAGAGGATCAGCAGGAACTCCCGGCCCAGGTACTTGAGCAGCGAGAAGATGTTCAGCCCCGAGACGACCTTCAGCATCACGCCGAGGACGATGAAGACGAAGAGGAAACAGGTGACGTAGAACCCGAGCATCAGGACGGCGAGGCTCTTGAGGGCGTCCACGCCCGCCGAGCCGGTGACCGCCGCGATCGCGCCGAACGCGCCGATCGGCGCCGCCCACATGATCATGGCGAGGATGCGGAAGACGAGCCGCTGGATGTGCTCGATGCCGCGCAGGATCGGCGCGCCGGACGGGCCCATGGCCTGCAGCGCGAACCCGGTGAGCAGCGCGATGAGCAGCGTCTGCAGGACCTCGCCGCCGGTGAACGCGGAGACGATGGTCGTCGGGATGATGCCGAGCAGGAACTCCTCGGTGTTCTTCGCCTCGGTGACCTGTCCCTGGCCGGCGTCCTTGATGGCGTCGGTCACCTGCAGGCCCGTCCCGGGCTCCAGGATGTTGCCGACGACCAGGCCGATGGCGAGCGCGACGAACGACATGACCACGAAGTAGCCGAGCGCGATGCCGCCCACCGCGCCGACCTTGGCGGCCTTGCGGACCGAGCCGATGCCCAGGACGATCGTGCAGAAGATGATCGGCGAGATCATCATCTTGATCAGGTTGACGAAGCCGGTACCGATCGGCTTCAGCTCGACGGCGAAGTCGGGGGCGATCAGACCCACGGCGATACCGGCGGCCACGGCGATGATCACCGCGATGTAGAGATAGTGCGTGCGGTCCCGCTTGGCTGCGGGAGCGGCAGGTGCCGTATCGGGTGTGCTGGTCACGGCTGCCCTCCTTGACGACGTCGTCGGCATCATCCGGCGTGCGGCTCACGTCCGGGGGTTGTCGGTGACTATCTCCCAGCGTGTGAGGGCGGTCACCCTTCCGTTCATTTCGTTCACACATTTCAAGCCGTGCAGACTGTCCCCATGCGTCTGCCCCGCGTTCCCCGTCCCCGCAGCCTGGCGGGCCAGCTCTTCGCCATGCAGGCCGTGCTGGTCGCGGTCGTGGTGGCGGGCTGCGCGCTCTTCACGTACGTCAGCGACCGCAGCCAGGCGGAGGACGCGGCGGGCCGCCAGGCGCTGGGGGTGGCCCGCTCGGTCGCGGACTCCCCTTCCGTGCGGGAGGCGATCCGCACCGCGGACCCGACGAGGACGCTCCAGCCGTACGCGGTCGCGGTGCAGCGCGGTGCGCAGGTCGACTTCGTCACGATCATGGACCCGGAGGGCATCCGCTGGACGCACCCCAACGAGGAGCTGATCGGCAAGCACTTCCTGGGGCACACGGACCGGGCGCTGCTGGGCGAGTCCTTCACCGAGACGTACACCGGGACCCTGGGCGAGTCCGTGCGGGCGGTCACGCCGATCCGCGACGGCGGCCGGATCGTCGGGCTGGTCAGCGCGGGCATCAAGGTCGACGAGATAAGCGCGCGGGTCGAGGAGCAGGTCAGGGCCCTGATCGGGGTCGCCGCGGCGGCGCTGGCGCTGGGCGCCGTCGGCACGTACGTCATCAACGCGCGGCTGCGCCGCTCCACCCACGGGATGAACGCGGCGGAGCTGAGCCGGATGCACGACTACCACGAGGCGGCGCTGCACGCGGTGCGCGAGGGACTGCTGATGCTGGACGGGCGGTACCGGGTGGCGCTGATCAACGACGGCGGGCGCGAGCTGCTCGGTGTGGGCGGTGACGTGGTGGGCCGCTCGGTGGCCGAAATCGATCTGCCGGCCCCGCTGACGGGGGCGCTGCTGTCCGGGGAGCCGCGGGTGGACGAGGTGTACCTGACGGCGTCGCGGGTGCTGGTGGTGAACACCTCGCCGGTGTCGGGCGGTGAGCGCCGGGGCACGGTGGTGACCCTGCGCGACGTCACCGAGCTGCAGTCGCTGATGGGCGAGCTGGACTCGGAGCGCGGGTTCACCACGGCGCTGCGCTCGCAGGCCCACGAGGCCGCGAACCGGCTCCACACGGTCGTCTCGCTGATCGAGCTGGGGCGGGCCGAGGAGGCCGTCGACTTCGCCACGGCCGAGCTGGAGCTGGCCCAGGCGCTGACCGACCAGGTCGTCGCGGCGGTCAGCGAGCCGGTCCTCGCGGCCCTGCTGCTGGGCAAGACGGCCCAGGCGAACGAGCGCGGCGTGGAGCTGGTGGTGTCCGAGGACAGCAGCATCGACGACGGTCTGCTGCCGGAGTCGCTCACCGCCCGGGACCTGGTGACGGTCCTGGGCAACCTCATCGACAACGCGGTGGACGCGGCGCAGGGCTCGGTGGGCGCCCGGGTCACCGTCACCGCGCGCGCGGACGCGGCGGGCCTGGTCCTGCGGGTCAGCGACACCGGGGCGGGGGTGGACCCGGCGCACGCGGAAGAGGTCTTCCAGCGCGGCTGGTCGACGAAGCCGGCGGGGCCGGGC
>NZ_VDFC01000040.1:34661-62563 GCF_008369065.1 Streptomyces apricus
CTCCCCGCGCCTGCGCACGCTCGGCCGGGCCGTCCCCGTCGCCCCCGCCCTCGTCCTCCTGCTCCTCTTCCTGGCCGGGCCGATCGCGTACTGCGCCTACATCGCGTTCACCGATCTGCAGCTCACCGGTCAGGCCGAGTCGTCCTTCACCGGCTTCGACAACTTCCGCACCGCCTTCCAGGACGACGCGTTCCTCAACGCGGTGTGGCTGACGCTCGTGTTCACGGTGCTCAGCTCGATCGTCGGGCAGAACACCCTGGGGCTGGCCCTGGCCTCGCTGATGCAGCGCGCCTCGAAGCCGGTGCGCACGCTCACCGGCGGGATCGTCGTCACCGCGTGGGTGCTCCCGGAGGTGGTGGCCGGCTTCCTGCTGTACGCCTTCTTCCGCCGCGAGGGCACCCTGAACGCGATCCTCGACCAGCTCCACCTCCCCTCCCAGAACTGGCTGTTCACGCTGCCGATCCTGGCGGTGTCGTTCGCGAACGTGTGGCGCGGGACGGCCTTCTCGATGCTGGTCTACTCGGCCGCCCTGAACGAGATCCCCAAGGAGATCACCGAGGCCGCGGAGGTCGACGGGGCGGGCGGCTGGCGCCGGATGTGGCACATCACGCTGCCGATGATCCGCCGCTCCATCGGCACGAACCTGATGCTCAACACCCTGCAGACGCTCTCGGTGTTCGGCCTCATCTGGGTGATGACGCGGGGCGGGCCGGGAAACCGCAGCCAGACCCTGCCGCTGTTCATGTACGAGCAGGCCTTCCAGAAGAGCATGATCGGCTACGGGACCGCCGTCGCCCTGCTGCTGCTGGTGGTCGGCTCCCTCTTCTCCCTGGTCTACATGCGCCTGCTGCGGACGGAGGTCTGAGATGGCCGCGCACACGACGCTGCACACCCGCCGCGCCGCCCGCCGCTACGCCGCCGACGCGGGCCTCCTGCTCGTCGCGGCGAGTTTCGTCCTGCCGCTGGCCTGGGTGGTGCTGTCCTCCCTGGATCCGCGCGCCGGGCTGAAGGTGCGGGTGCCCGACGGGGTCACGCTCGACAACTTCGACGCGGTCCTGAAGCCGGACATCACCTTCACGCCGCTGCTCAACAGCCTGGTCCTGTGCGGCAGCGCGACCCTGCTGACGGTGGTGTGCGCGGCGCTGGCCGCGTACCCCCTCTCCCGCTTCCGGTCCCGCCTCAACCGTCCCTTCCTGCTCACGATCCTCTTCGCGACGAGCCTGCCGATCACGGCGATCATGGTCCCGGTGTACGCGCTGTTCGTGCAGGTGGACCTGATCGACACCATGCAGGGCACGATCTTCTTCTTCACCGCCTCGCAACTCCCGTTCGCCATCTGGCTGATGAAGAACTTCATGGACGGCGTGCCGAAGGAGCTGGAGGAGGCGGCCTGGACGGACGGCGCCTCGTCGTTCCAGTCGCTGCTGCGGATCGTGCTGCCGCTGATGGGTCCGGGCATCGCGGTGGTGACCGTCTTCTCGTTCGTGGCGATGTGGGGGAACTTCTTCGTCCCCTTCATGCTGCTGCTCTCACCGGACCAGATGCCGGCGTCGGTGAGCATCAACGACTTCTTCGGCAACCGCGGGACGGTGGTCTACGGGCAGCTCGCCGCGTTCTCGATCATCTACTCGACGCCGGTGATCCTGCTGTACGTGCTGGTGGCGCGGAAGCTGGGCGGCGGCTTCGCCCTGGGCGGGGCGGTCAAGGGCTGACCGCCCGGACCGGGCAGGGTGGATCATGGGCCGTGGCAGGCAGTGGCCGCACACCGGACCGAAGGAGCGGATGAACCGTGAAACACATCAGGCTGCGTGACCTGGAGGTCTCCCGGATCGGGCTGGGCGCGATGGGCATGTCCCACGGTTACACCGGCGCCGGGACCGACGAGGCGGAGTCCGTCCGTACCGTCCACCGTGCGCTGGAACTGGGTGTCACCTTCATCGACACCGCCGAGGTCTACGGCCCCTACACCAACGAGGAACTCGTCGGCCGCGCCCTGAAGGGCCGCCGGGACCAGGTCGTGCTCGCCACCAAGTTCGGGCTCATCTCCCACTCCGGCCGCGAGGGAGGCACCGACAGCAGCCCGGCGAACGTCCGCACCGCGGTCGAGGGCTCCCTGCGGCGGCTGGACACCGACCGCATCGACCTCTACTACCAGCATCGCGTCGACCCCGGCACCCCGATCGAGGAGACCGTCGGGGCCCTCGCCGAGCTGGTCCAGGAGGGCAAGATCCGGTACATCGGCCTCTCCGAGGCGGGGCCGGACACCGTCCGCCGCGCCCACGCCGTCCATCCGGTCACCGCGGTCCAGTCCGAGTACTCGCTGTTCACGCGCGACCCCGAGGCCCGGGTCCTGCCGGTGCTGCGCGAACTGGGCATCGGCTTCGTGCCCTTCTCGCCCCTCGGACGCGGTTTCCTGACCGGCACGATCCGCTCCACCGACCAGTTCGACCCCACCGACTTCCGCGCCGACAACCCCCGGTTCACGGAGGAGAACTTCCGGCACAACCTCCGTCTGGCCGACGAGGTGGCGGCCGTCGCCGCGCAGGTCGGGGCGACCCCGGCCCAGGTCGCCCTCGCCTGGCTGCTGGCCCGGGGCGACGACATCGCCCCCATCCCCGGCACCAAGCGCGTGGCCCGGGTGGAGGAGAACAGCGCCGCCGACGCCGTCCGCCTCTCCGACGAGCAGCTCGCCCGTCTCACCGGTCTTCCGCCGGCCGCCGGGGACACCCACAACGAGTCCGGCATGCGCATGATGGAACGCTGAGCCCGGCGTCCCACGGGCACCGGCTGGTTCGCGCCGCGCGCTTCCCGGGCCCCGCGCGCGCCGCCGTGCGCATCCGCGGGCGCGGGAAGGGACGGGACCCGACGCCCCGTCAGATGCCGCCCCTGACGGAGCGTCGGCTTCCGCCGCCGGTGGGAGCCGACGCATATGCCCGTCAACGCTGCTCATGGCGCTTGCCGGGCCCCCCGGCCCCGTACACCCGCCCTGTCCGCGCCCGGCGGCCCGGATGCGTCGGTGGGTACGCGGATTCGGTGGACGGCTGTCTGAAATAGTAGGTTCGCACAATCTGTGATCCTGGCCGAACAGAACGTAGTCACCGCAGCCCCACGCCCCTAAGTTGGGCCCGTGCACCAAGAGCCGGCCCATCGGCCCACCCCGCCCTTCGACGCCCCGGCCGCCCGGAAACTGCGCCTCGCGCTCGGCATGGGGCCCGAGCACGTCGCGTACGGGATGCGGACCTCGTTCGGACTGCCCCACGTGACCCCCGACCTCGTCCTGACCTGGGAGCGGGGCCTGGCCTCGCCGGGCCACGGCGAACTCGTCGCGCTCGCCGGTGTGCTGTGGTGCTCGGTCAGCGAACTGATCGGCGCGCCGCGGACCCTGCGCGAGCACCGCATCGCCCGCGGTCTCGCCGCCGAGGACGTGGCACGCGCCGTGGGACTGCAGCTCCTCGCCTACATCCGCATGGAGGAGGCCGACGAATGGCGCGGCAGCGAGCGGCAGTCGGCGGCCCTCGCCGAGGTGCTCGAACTGTCGCTGGCCGACCACGTCACGGTCACCGGGCGCGAGCCGAAGCTGGCGCAGATGCTGCGCGGCGCGGTGACGACGCGCTGGCAGGCGTACGTCCGCCCGGTGGGCAAGCTGCTGCCGATGGAGCGCCGGGTGGTCGGGCACGCGCTGCGGGCGCTGCACACCGAGTACCAGGGGCGGATGGTGAAGACGCTGAGCTGGGCCGGCGGCGCGGTCACCCTGGACGCCGACGCGGGCCACGACTTCCTGGACCGCATCGTCGACCGCTTCTGGACGACGATCCGCCACGACGGCGCCCCCGAGGCCCGTACCCGCCCCGACGGCGGCTGACGTCCGGTCCGCCGGGGGCCGTTCCCGGACCGCCCCGGGGCGGGTGCCCGCCCCGGGAGCCCGCGGAGTCGGCTAGAAGACCGACTCCGCCTCGTCCATCCGGTCCTTCGGGACCGTCTTCAGTTCCGTGACCGCCTCGGCCAGCGGGACCATCACGACGTCCGTGCCGCGCAGCGCCGTCATCCGGCCGAACTCGCCCCGGTGCGCGGCCTCCACCGCGTGCCAGCCGAAGCGCGTCGCGAGCACCCGGTCGTACGCGGTCGGCGTCCCGCCGCGCTGGATGTGACCGAGGATGACCGGCTTGGCCTCCTTGCCGAGCCGCCGCTCCAGCTCGTACGCCAGAGCCGTCCCGATGCCCTGGAAGCGCTCGTGGCCGAACTGGTCGATGTCGCCGTGGCCGTAGTCCATGGTGCCCTCGACGGGGTGCGCGCCCTCGGCCACGCACACGACCGCGAACTTCTTGCCGCGCGAGAACCGCTCCTCGACCATCTTGATCAGGTCGGACGGGTCGAACGGCCGCTCCGGCAGGCAGATGCCGTGGGCGCCGGCCGCCATGCCGGACTCCAGCGCGATCCAGCCGGCGTGCCGGCCCATGACCTCGACGACCATCACCCGCTGGTGGGACTCGGCGGTCGTCTTCAGGCGGTCCATGGCCTCGGTGGCGACCCCGACGGCGGTGTCGAAGCCGAAGGTGCGGTCCGTGCCCGAGATGTCGTTGTCGATCGTCTTGGGCACGCCGACCACCGGCAGGCCCGCGTCCGACAGCATCCGGGCCGCCGTCAGCGTGCCCTCGCCGCCGATCGGGATCAGGACGTCGATGCCGAACTCGCGCGCCATGTCCTGCGCGTTCTCGCACGCCTCGCGCAGCCGGTCCCGCTGCAGCCGGGAGGAGCCGAGGATGGTGCCGCCGCGGGCCAGGATGCCGCTGACGGCGTCCAGGTCGAGGGAGCGGTAGCGGCCCTCCAGCAGTCCCGCGTAGCCGTCCTCGAAGCCGATGACCTCGGCCCCGTAGTTGGTGACGGCCCGGTGCACGACCGACCGGATCACGGCGTTCAGCCCCGGACAGTCGCCGCCTGCGGTGAGAACTCCGATGCGCATCGTGCTGTGTCTCCTGCTCGCTGTTCGATACGTACTGTCGGTTTCGATACGTACTGCCGATACGTGCGGGTCGGTACGTGAGAGCCGGTCCAATTGTTTCACGCGCGACAGGGGGCCGCCGTCCGTGCCCCGCGCGCCCCTCCGCGCCCCCGGTCCGACGGGCGCCTTATCCGCGCCCGGAGGTAGTGTCAAGAGGGCTCAGCCGAGGGTACCCGGCTGCTGTCCGACCGACATCGCAGGAAACGGAGAGCACGCGTGACGCGCAGCGTGTACGTGACCGGGATCGACCGGGGTGACGGCCGCCAGGTCATCGAGCTGGGAGTCATGGAGCTCCTGACCCGCCAGGTGGACCGGGTGGGGGTGTTCCGGCCGCTGGTCCACGACGGGCCCGACCGGCTCTTCGAGCTGTTGCGGTCCCGCTACCGCCTCGCGCAGGACCCGGCGACGGTCTACGGCATGGACTACCACGAGGCGTCCGCCCTCCAGGCCGAGCGGGGCACCGACGAACTGGTGTCGCAGCTCGTCGACCGCTTCCTGCGGGTGGCCCGGGAGTACGACGTCGTCCTCGTGCTCGGCACCGACTACGCCGACACCCAGTTCCCGGACGAGCTCGCGCTCAACGCCCGCCTGGCCAACGAGTTCGGCGCGTCCGTGATCCCGGTCGTCGGCGGCCGCGGGCAGACCGCCGAGTCGGTGCTCGCGGAGACCCGCAACGCCTTCCGCGCCTACGACGGCCTGGGCTGCGACGTCCTGGCGATGGTGGTCAACCGGGTCGCCCCCGCCGACCGCGCGGAGATCCACGGGCTGCTCGACGACCGGCTGCCCGTGCCGTGCCACGTGCTGCCGGACGAGCCCGCGCTCTCCGCGCCGACGGTCGCCCAGATCACCCACGCCCTCGGCGGCAAGGTGCTGCTCGGCGACGACGCGGGGCTCGCCCGCGACGCGATGGACTTCGTCTTCGGCGGCGCGATGCTGCCGAACTTCCTGGGCGCGCTGACCCCCGGCTGCATGGTCGTGACGCCCGGCGACCGCGCCGACCTGGTGGTGGGCGCCCTCGCCGCGCACAGCGCCGGCACCCCGCCCATCGCGGGGGTGCTGCTCACGCTGGACGAGCGCCCCAGCGACCTCGTCCTCACCCTGGCCGCCCGCCTCGCCCCCGGCACGCCGGTGGTCGCGGTGGAGACCGGCTCCTTCCTCACGGCGTCCGAGCTGTTCGCCATGGAGGGCAAGCTGAACGCGGCCACGCCCCGCAAGGCGGAGACGGCCCTCGGCCTCTTCGAGCGGTACGTGGACACCGCCGACCTGCTCAAGCGCGTCTCGGCGCCCAGCAGCGGACGCGTCACGCCGATGATGTTCGAGCACACGCTGCTGGAGCGGGCCCGCTCCGACAAGCGGCGCATCGTGCTGCCGGAGGGCACCGAGGCGCGTATCCTGCACGCCGCCGAGGTGCTGCTGCGCCGCGGCGTCTGCGACCTCACCCTGCTGGGCCCCGTCGACCAGATCCGCAAGGGGGCGGCCGACCTCGGCATCGACCTGGGCGCGGCGCAGCTGATCGACCCGCAGACCTCGGAGCTGCGCGACCGGTTCGCCGAGCGGTACGCGGCGCTGCGGGCGCACCGGGGCGTGTCGGTCGAGCTGGCGTACGACGTCGTCTCGGACGTGAACTACTTCGGCACGCTGATGGTCCAGGATGGTCTGGCGGACGGCATGGTGTCGGGTTCGGTGCACTCGACCGCGGCGACCATCCGGCCGGCCTTCGAGATCATCAAGACCAAGCCGGAGGCGTCCATCGTCTCCTCGGTGTTCTTCATGTGCCTCGCCGACAAGGTCCTCGTGTACGGGGACTGCGCGGTCAACCCGGACCCGGACGCGGAGCAGCTGGCGGACATCGCCGTCCAGTCGGCGGGCACCGCCGCGCAGTTCGGGGTGGAGCCGCGGATCGCGATGCTCTCGTACTCGACCGGCACGTCCGGTTCGGGCGCGGACGTCGACAAGGTGCGCACGGCCACCGAGCTGGTCCGCGCCCGGCGCGGCGACCTGCGGATCGAGGGGCCGATCCAGTACGACGCGGCCGTCGAGCCGTCCGTCGCGGCGACCAAGCTGCCGGGCTCGGAGGTCGCCGGGCAGGCGTCCGTGCTGATCTTCCCGGACCTCAACACCGGCAACAACACCTACAAGGCCGTGCAGCGCTCGGCCGGCGCGATCGCCGTCGGGCCGGTGCTGCAGGGCCTGCGCAAGCCGGTCAACGACCTGTCCCGCGGCGCGCTCGTCGGGGACATCGTGAACACGGTCGCCATCACCGCGATCCAGGCCCAGGCCGGGCCCGCGGCACAGGCCGGCACCGCGACCCACGAACCGTCCGCGACCGGTGCCCCGGCTCCGGACCCGTCCCTGACCCCGTCCCCGTCCTCGACCCCGAAGGCCTCCGCCCAGTGACCGCCACCCGCGTCCTCGTCCTCAACTCCGGTTCCTCGTCGGTGAAGTACCAGCTGCTCGACATGGGCGACGGCAGCCGGCTGGCCGCGGGCCTCGTCGAGCGCATCGGCGAGCGGACCTCCCGGCTCAAGCACTCCCCGCTGGCCGCGGGCGGCGACGAGCGCGAGACGACCGGGCCGATCGCCGACCACGAGGCCGCGCTGAAGGCCGTCGCGCAGGAGCTGGCCGAGGACGGGCTCGGCCTGGACTCCCCCGAGCTGGCCGCGATCGGCCACCGGGTCGTGCACGGCGGCAAGCGGTTCACCCGGCCCACCGTCGTCGACGACGCGGTCCTGGCCGAGATCGAGCGCCTCATCCCGGTGGCGCCGCTGCACAACCCCGCCAACCTCACCGGCATCCGTACCGCGCAGGAGCTGCGCCCGGACCTCCCCCAGGTCGCCGTCTTCGACACCGCGTTCCACACGACGATGCCGGAGGCCGCGGCCCGCTACGCGATCGACGTGGAGACCGCGGACAAGCACCGCGTGCGCCGGTACGGCTTCCACGGCACCTCGCACGCGTACGTGTCCCGGGAGGCCGCGCGCCTGCTCGGCCGGGACCCCGGGGACGTGAACCTCATCGTGCTGCACCTGGGCAACGGCGCCTCGGCGTCGGCGGTCGAGGGCGGCCGGTGCGTGGACACCTCCATGGGCCTCACCCCGCTGGAGGGGCTCGTGATGGGGACGCGTTCGGGAGATGTCGATCCCGCGGTCATCTTCCATCTGGCGCGTGTCGGTGGAATGTCCACGGACGAGATCGACACTCTGCTCAACAAGAGGAGCGGGCTGGTCGGCCTGTGCGGTGACAACGACATGCGGGAGATCCGCCGGCGCATCGACGAGGGCGGCGAGGACGCCGCGCGGGCGCGGCTCGCCTTCGACATCTACATACACCGGCTGCGGAAATACATCGGCGCGTACTACGCGGTGCTGGGCCGGGTCGACGCGGTCGTCTTCACCGCCGGGGTCGGCGAGAACTCCGCCCCCGTGCGCGAGGCGGCGGTCGCGGGCCTGGAGGGCCTGGGACTGGCCGTCGACGACGGGCTGAACGCCGCGCGGTCCGGCGGGCCGCGGCTGATCTCGCCGCCGGACGCGCGGGTGGCGGTGGCCGTCGTGCCGACCGACGAGGAACTGGAGATCGCGAACCAGACCTACGCGCTGGTGCGGGACGGCGGCGCCTGAGAGGACGCGGCCGGCCGCCGAGACGAACGAGCGGAAAAGCGGAGGAAAAGCGGGAAAGTCAGGAAGCGCGGGAAACACGGAAAAGACCGGCCGGGAAATGGCTCGTCGGATTCACGCCTGAGCGCACACCCGCCCATTTGTACCTTCCGCCAGACGGAATATTCCGAAGCGAAACAAACCGATAGGATCGCCCCCATGCGCCGTTCCAAAATCGTCTGCACACTGGGCCCAGCCGTCGACTCCCACGAACAGCTCGTCTCGCTCATCGAGGCCGGCATGAACGTGGCCCGTTTCAACTTCAGCCACGGCTCCCACTCCGAGCACCAGGGCCGGTACGACCGGGTCCGGGCCGCCGCCCAGGAGACGGGGCGCGCCATCGGCGTCCTCGCCGACCTCCAGGGTCCCAAGATCCGGCTGGAGACCTTCGCCGAGGGTCCCGTGGAGCTGGAGCGCGGTGACGAGTTCACCATCACGACCGAGGACGTCCCGGGCGACAAGTCGATCTGCGGCACCACCTACAAGGGCCTGCCGAACGACGTCTCCAAGGGCGACCAGATCCTGATCAACGACGGCAACGTCGAGCTGCGGGTCGTCGAGGTCGACGGCTCGAACGTGAAGACGATCGTCATCGAGGGCGGCGTCATCTCGGACCACAAGGGCATCAACCTGCCCGGTGCGGCCGTGAACGTCCCGGCGCTGTCCGAGAAGGACGTCGACGACCTGCGCTTCGCCCTGCGGATGGGCTGCGACCTGGTCGCGCTCTCCTTCGTGCGCGACGCCCACGACGTGAACGACGTGCACAAGATCATGGACGAGGAGGGCCGCCGGGTCCCCGTCATCGCCAAGGTGGAGAAGCCCCAGGCGGTGGAGAACATGGAGGCCGTCGTGGCGGCCTTCGACGGCGTCATGGTGGCCCGCGGCGACCTGGCCGTCGAGTACCCCCTGGAGCGGGTCCCGATGGTGCAGAAGCGCCTGGTGGAGCTCTGCCGGCGCAACGCCAAGCCGGTGATCGTCGCGACCCAGATGATGGAGTCGATGATCACCAACTCCCGCCCGACGCGCGCCGAGGCCTCCGACGTGGCCAACGCGATCCTGGACGGGGCGGACGCGGTCATGCTGTCGGCCGAGTCCAGCGTCGGCGCGTACCCGATCGAGACCGTCAAGACGATGTCGAAGATCGTCGTCGCGGCCGAGCAGGAGCTGCTCTCCAAGGGCCTGCAGCCGCTCGTGCCGGGCAAGAAGCCGCGTACGCAGGGTGGCTCGGTGGCCCGTGCCGCGTGCGAGATCGCGGACTTCCTCGGCGGCCGGGGCCTGGTGGCCTTCACGGACTCGGGCGACACCGCGCGCCGGCTCTCCCGCTACCGCGCGGCGCAGCCGATCGTGGCCTTCACCACGCAGGAGGGCACCCGCAACCAGCTCGCGCTGAGCTGGGGCGTCGAGTCCTACGTCGTGCCGTTCGTGAACAGCACCGACGAGATGGTCGAGCTGGTCGACAGCGAGCTGCGCAAGCTCAACCGCTTCAGCGAGGGCGACATCGTCGTGATGACCGCCGGTTCGCCCCCCGGCGTCCCCGGCACCACGAACATGGTCCGCGTGCACCACCTGGGCAGCTGACCCGCCCCGCTCCGGCACCCGTACGCACCACCGAGGGCGCCCCCTGGATCACAGGGGGCGCCCTCGGTGCGTACGGGTGCGGGTGCCGGGTCCGCCGGTCCCGCCGGGGTCAGCCGAGCGGGGTGTTGTACTGGCGCATCCCGGGGATGGTCAGGTCTCCGCCGAACTGGGCCGCCTGGACGACCTTCACCTTCGTGAAGTAGATCAGCGGGATGTTCAGCGGCGGCGGGTGCTCCGGGTCGAACGTGATCGGGATCAGCCCGAGCAGGTTGCCCGAGATGCTCTCCGTGTACATGACCGTCTTGCCGTTCTTGATGGTGGACGTCGTGCCACTGCCACCCTGGACGTGGTAGCGCACCCCGGCGTCCTTGTCGTCGACGATCTGGTGCAGGTCGCCGATGTCGGTGCCGCCGGAGATCACGTACTTGAGGACCTCCTTGACCGAGCCGTTGGCGGTCTTCACCTTGACGATGCCCTTGTAGTCGGCCCCCTTGAGCGTCAGGGAGCTGGCTTCCAGCATCCACGGGTCGTCGGCCAGGGCGGGTATGCCCGTCTCGACGCCGCCCTCCTCGTCCGTGGCGGCCGGACAGTCGTCCGGGTCCGTGGTGGAGCTCGCGGAGGGACTGGGCGTCGGGGTCGGGGTCGGCGAGGCGGTGGCCTCGTCGGCCGCGTCCTCCGCCTTCTCCGTGGCGTCCGCGGCCGGTTCGGTCGCGTCCTTCGCCGGGTCCCCGGCGTCCCCGGTCCCGTCGGCCGGGTCGTCCTTCGGCTTGCCGGCCGCCTCGGAGGCGCTCTTCGTCGCCGAGGGGCTCGGCGTGGCGGAGGGCTGCGCGGTGGGGGTCGCGGTCTCCCTCCCGCCGGGCGTGAGGATGTCCTCCAGCGCGTCGCCGATGCCCTCCAGGATGTTGCCGCCGCCCTGGGAGGGCGTGGGCGCCGGGGTGGACGCGCCGCCGGAGCCGGCCGGGGTGCTCGTGGAGGCGGACGGGGCGGGCGCGGGCTTGTCCTCGGAACCTGAATCCGAGGAAGAGCCACCGCCCGTCGAGCCGCCGCCCGCGGAGTCGCCGCCGGACGGGTCCTGATCGTCGTCGTCGCCGGCCGGAGCGCTCGCCGAGGCGGAGGGCGACGGGGTCGCCGACGCCTCGGCGTCCTTGTCCTCGTCCTTGCCCTCGTCGTCCTTGCCGGCGTCCTTCTCGCTGTCGTCCAGCGCCTCGACGCAGTCCTTGTACTCGTCGATCGTGAGGTTCTTCGCCGACGGCTTGTCGTCGGCCTGGGCGAGGGTCGGTGTGAACCCCATGCCCATGAGGATGGCGGTCGGCATCGACGCTATGGCTATCGCCTTGCCCGCGGGCACGTGCAGCCTGGTGAGGAGCGGCTTCCTGGGGGCTGCGTGCCGCGGCCCGGTTCTCGCACGGGCCTCGCCCGCGGAGTCCGCGTGGTGGACCTCGTCAGCCGGCACTGTGCCTCCCGTTCGCCCCGTTGGTCGGGCTCGTTCCTGACAGATCGTTCGGCTCGATCGCGCCGTCGGCCGGCGGTACGGCCTGCGGAGCGCCTCCCTCGTCCGTACGGTCCGTCCCGGCCGCGCGGGCGTCCGGTTCCTCGCCCGGCACCCAGGCGACCGCCATCCCGCCGCCGATCAGGGCCAGCAGGAAACCGATCAGGAAGCCGCCGAGGTTCGACACGGGGATGGAGACCAGGCCGAGCAGGATCGCCGCGACACCGGCGAAGACCCGCACGTGCTTCTGGTACCAGAGGCTGATTCCGAGTACGCCGAGGAGCACGCCGATGATGAGCGAACCGGCACCCGCGGTGGTCGCCATGGCCAGCGTGAGATGCCCGATCTGGAGATTCGCGTACGGGAAGTACGCGATCGGGAATCCCGCGAGCAGGATGAACAGGCCGGCCCAGAACGGACGGCCGCCCCGCCAGGCACGGAACCGCAGCCGCCAGTAGGTGAATTGACCGCGCGCGGCAGGAATCCCTGCAGGAGTCTCGGCGCTCATGGAAAACAGCTCCCTGGAACGGCGTTGCTGTGAGAGGTTCACGTACTACGAGTAGGGGGACGGGCGGGCGAGGCAGCGTCCGCTCCCTCGCCCGCCCGGAGAGTGCTTAGTAGCACTCCTTGACACCCTTGGACAGCGACATCTTCAGGCCGCTGAGCTTGAAGGTGCCCGCCGTGGTCGCCCACGCGGTCTGCTTCACGTCGGTCAGCACGGCCTTCTCGGCCTGCTGCGCGAAGCCGTAGGGGTTCGCCTGGTCACCCTTGGCGATCCCCGGGCCCTTGCTGGCGTCCTTCGCCGCGACACCGATGTCGATGTTGGTGAAGGTCGCGTTGGCCGAAAGGTCCTCGACATCGATGTAGAGGTTCTCGGCCTGAACGGGCGTGCTGCCGCCGCCCGCCTTCAGGTTCAGGCTGACGGACCCGAGCAGCGGGATGTCCGGGGTGACCACGGACTGGCACATGTTCGTGATCGACGCGGACTTGAACGCCGACACCGCGACCGGGTGCGCCGCCTTCTCGCCCTTGAGCGTGTACCCCTGGTCGATGGCTCCGTACTGCGAGAAGCCGGTACCGACCAGCTGGTCAGCCGTCACCTTGAACGACTGGCCCGACACGCTGAACGACGCGGCGAGAGCGCCTTGCGCAAGGGCGATGCCTATGCACGCCGTGGCGGCCACGCTGGGCACCATGACCACAGCGAACCGCTTCCATCTCGTCCCGCCACGCACCTGGGACTCCATATTTCCTCCTTCTCGGACGTACATCTCCGGCCCTGGCTGCCTCCAGACGGCGGCTCAGCCGGGCAGGGATGGGAGAAGTGCTACGTCCTCGGGAAGGAGAGCGCCCCGAACCGGAGGCGCGCAACGCACCCGGATCACCGGCGATCACCCCCGAGCGACAACCACTGGTCGCGCCTGAACACTTCACGCACAACCTGCCGGACAGGCTCCGCCATGTGGCGAAGACCCCCCTGCCCAAGGGCCGGCGCCACTGCCGCCGTCCCTGCTCGGTGGGGACCCAAGACATTCCGCTGACCCGAGTGGCTGTCGGGGGAAGGGAAATGGACCGAGCGTCGCCGATCGTGGTGCATTCTCGCCGCCCGCACAAGGGGGTTCGTTACTGGCTAGTAACGGCGGGATAACCGAACAACGACCCGCCGGTGTCCACCGACAACTGAGGGTGGCCTCGAACGAGGGACCAAAGTGGTGGAATACCGGACGAATTTCGACAGACCCACGTCACCGACTTACTGCCAGTAACAGCGGCCGCGATTGCCAAGTTTTGGCAAAGCGCGGCCGCAATGTGTCGCTGTCGGCGAAATCCTTCACCCGGGCACCACGTACCCCGGCGTTTAGCGACTGGTCAGAACAACGCGCGCGCCAGCGCCCTGCGGGCGGCCGTCACCCGCGGGTCGTCGGAGCCGACCACCTCGAACAGCTCAAGCAGCCGTACGCGGGCCGCCTCCCGGTCGTCACCCGCCGTGCGCGCCACGGTCTCGACGAGCCGTCCCAGCGCGTCCTCCACATGGCCGCCCACCAGGTCCAGGTCGGCGGCGGCGATCTGCGCGCCCACGTCGGCGGGCTTGTCCGCCGCGTCCTTGCGCACCTGCTGCGGGTCGACGCCCTGCACCCGCTGCAGGAGCTCGGCCTGCGCCAGGCCCAGCTTCGCCTCGGTGTTGCCCGGGTCGTCGCTCAGCACGTTCCGGTACGCCTGCACGGCGCCGCCGAGGTCGCCCGCGTCCAGGGCCTGCACCGCGGCTTCGAGGAGCGCGTCGTAGGGGCCGGCCGGCACCGTGGGGGCCGTCGCCTCGCCGTCCGCCGGACCGGCGGCGTCCTGGTCGACGACCAGGCCCGTGAGCCCGAAGCGCTCCTCGGCGACCTGGACGAGCTGGTCCAGGGTGCCCCGGATCTGCGCCTCGGGGGCGGCGCCCTGGAAGAGCGGCAGGGCCTGGCCGGCCACCACCGCGAAGACCGCCGGGATCCCCTGGATCCCGAACTGCTGCATCAGCATCTGATTCGCGTCGACGTCGATCTTGGCGAGGACGAACCGGCCGTTGTACTCGACGGTGAGCCGCTCCAGCAGCGGGCTGAGCTGCTTGCAGGGCTCGCACCACTCGGCCCAGAAGTCGATGACGACCGGCACCTCGGTGGAGCGCTGCAGGACGTCCCGCTCGAATCCCGCCTCGTCGACGTCGATGACGAGGCTGGAGGGGGACACCGCGGGAACGGACCCGCCGCCCTGCCGCGCCGCTTCGGCGCGCGCCTGCTCCGCCTTCGCCTTGGCCTCTTGGGCCGCCTTCACCGCGGCGAGGTCGACGACTCCGCTCATGGACATGTTCCGTGGCTGCATGCGTCCATCCTCCCCCCTCCGCGCGTCTGCGTGAAAAGCGTTCCGAAACCAGGCCTGATCCGTGTTCCCCGTACCGGGTCCCCACCCGGCGACGCGTGGCTGTCGCTTTCGCTACGAGCCGTAGCGTAACTGTCGGGCGCGGGCCGGGGGAAGGCCGTCCCGGTGATCTCCCTCACCTGTCCGCACGATCCCCATCCGCGGAACGTCCGGATATGGTCGCCCGCATGCAGAGTCGCACCTCAGCCTCCCGTACGGGGCGCCCGCGCAGCGCCGAGGCCGACGCGGCGATCCTGGTGGCGACGCGGGCGGCTCTGGTCGAACTGGGCTGGTCCGGACTGACCCTGGGGAACGTGGCGACGCGGGCCGGGGTCGCCAAGACGACCCTCTACCGGCGCTGGGCGGGCAAGAACGAACTGGTGGTCGACGCGGTGGCGGCCCTCTTCGACGAACTGGAACTACCCGACCGGGGGACGCTCGCGGCGGACATCGAGGGGGTCGTGCTGCAGTTCGCGGCGATCCTGGCGCGACCGGAGGCGCAGAGCGGGCTGATGGCGGTGCTCGCGGAGTCGACGCGGGACGCCGCCCTGCGCGAGCGCATCCGGACCTCGGTCGTGGACCGGCAGAAGCGGCTGGTCCTGGAGGGGCGGGCCCGCGCGCAGGTCCGCGGCGAGCTGCCGCCGGAGACGGACCCGTCGACGGCCGCCCGCACGGTGGACCTGATCTTCGACATGGTGGCGGGGGCGGTGGTGCACCGCACCCTGGTCAGCGCGGAACCGGTGGACCAGCCGTGGGTCCAGTCCTTCACCCGGGTCCTGCTGCTGGGCCTGGCGGGCGCGGCGGCCCCGTCCTAGGGGACGCGGCGCAACAGAGGGGGGGCCGGGGCGGGGGGACCCGATCAGGCCTTGGCGACCGCGCTCGGGTCGTCCGTCACCATCGGTTCCAGCTCGCGGCTGACCCTGCGCTCCACGAAGAAGGCGGCGGTCGGCACCGTCCCCGCCAGCAGCACCCACAGCAGCTTCGGCACCGGCCACTTCGCCTTGGAGCCCAGGTCGAAGGCGAAGACCAGGTAGACGACGTACAGCCAGCCGTGCGCGACGCTGACGACCCGCGTGAAGTCCGCGGCACCGTCCAGGTCGAGCACGTACTTGCCGATCATGCCGAGGACCAGCAGGACCAGCAGGACACCGGTGACGTAGGCCATGACGCGGTAGCGGGTCAGCACGCTCTTCTTCATGGCTACGAGCGTAGCCACCGGTCCGCCGCGATCTTCGCGCGCCCCCGGCACCGGCGGCCCGGCGTCCTACTCCTCGTCGAAGTCGCGCGCCGCCACCCGCAGCGGGCGCAGCATCGCGAAGATCTCCTCGCACTCCTCGGCGTCGTACACCCCGAGCCCGAAGTCCATCGCCATCAGCTCACGGGTCGCCGCGTCGCAGACCTCGCGGCCCTTCTCCGTGATCGAGGCGAGCGTGCCGCGCCCGTCGTTCGGGTTGGGCCGCCGCTCGACGAGCCCCGACCGCACCAGCCGGTCCACGGTGTTCGTCACGGACGTCGGGTGCACCATCAGCCGCTCGCCGATCTTGGACATCGGCAGCTCGCCGGCCTTGGAGAAGGTGAGCAGCACCAGGGCCTCGTACCGGGCGAACGTCAGCCCGTACGGCTTGACGACCGCGTCGACCTCGGCGAGGAGGATCTGGTGCGCGCGCATGATCGAGGTGATCGCGCCCATGGACGGCACGGATCCCCAGCGCTGTTTCCAGAGCTCGTCGGCTCGGGCGATGGGATCGAAGGCAAGGCTGAGCGGCTTCGGCACGGCAAAGACCCTACCGGCCGGTCATATCGTGGTCAGCCCCGTCTCGCGTTTCGGTACGCAGCCGTCCTCGGGTCTCATGCCGCCCCGCTGCCCCCGGTGCGCCGCACCTCCGCCACCAGCAGCAGGCAGCACAGCGTGCCGAGCACGGCGACCCCGCCCACGACCGTGCCGACCGGCCAGAACTCGGCGGCCGCCCCCGCCAGCGCCATCCCCACGCCCTGGATCGTCATCAGCCCCGCCGTGTGCACGGTCATGGCCCGCCCCCGCAGTTCCTGCGGCACGGCGTCCACGAACCACCGGTCGAGCCCCAGCGTGTACGCCCCGGCCGCCCCGGCGAGCACCAGCGCGAGCAGGATCCAGCCGAGGTCCGGGCGGAAGGGGTAGGCCAGCAGCGGCAGCAGACCGCAGCCGGCCAGGGGCAGCACGATCCTGGAGCGGGCCGCGGGCGACAGGGCGGCGCCCGCGTACAGCTCCCCGGCGATGGTCCCGACCGGCATCGCGCACATCAGCAGACCGACCCAGACCGTGCCGACGCCGCGTTCGTCCGCGTACGCGGCGGCGATCGCCTCCGGCGCGACGACGAACATCGGCGGCACCCACAGGAGCAGCAGCAGCGCCCGGATCCGCCGGTCGCCCAGTACCTGCCGGGTGCCGGCCAGGGAGTACTTCATCAGCGATCCGCCGCCGTCGCGCGCGGGCCTGCGCCGGGTGCCGAACCGCAGGAGCAGCCCGGAGGCGAGGAAGGTGCAGAGCGTGACGACCAGTGCTCCGCGCGGCGGCACGAAGGTCAGCAGGACGCCGCCCAGGCCGAAGCCCAGCAGCACGGAGCTCTGCGCGACCATCCGCAGCAGGGAGCGGCCGAGCACGAACAGGTCGCCGCTGCCGAGGATGTCGGCCAGGGTGGCCATCCGGGTGCCGCTGAACACGGGCGAGACGGCCGCGACGGCGCAGCGCAGCGCCAGCAGCGCGGCGACGGGCGTGGCGGGCAGCGCCATCAGCGCCGCGCACCCGGCGCACACCAGGTCGCACACGACGAGCACCCGCCGCGCCGGGAAGCGGTCGGCCACGCCGGACAGCAGCGTCCCGCCGACGAGATACGGCAGGAAGCCGAGCGCGAAGACGAGGGCGCTGAGCAGCGGCGACCCCGTCAGGTCGTACACGAGCACGGTCAGGGCGATCTCGCTGACGACGACGCCCAGCAGGGACAGGGCGTGCGCGGCGAAGACGGCGCGGAACTCCTGGACGGCGAAGACGGCGCGGTAGCCGCCCCGCCCCGTGCCGGCCGGCGCCTCGGGCGCCGCCGTCGCGGACGGTGTTTCTTCTGGCATGGACAGAGCGTCACGCGCGGGCGCCCCGCATCCTAGAGTTTCGGCACAGGCCGAATCTTCCGCCCCCGGGAGGCGTGATGCCGTTCCATCTCCTCTTCCGGGAGGACGGCCTCCTCAACTGCCGGTTCGCGGTCTCTCCCCTGTGGGAGACGCACCAGGCGGTCCGCACGCTCAAGCACCCGGAGCGCCAGGGCTACCACTCGGCGTGGCTGCGCCGCATCCGTGGTGCGGCGGCGGCCCTGGACCTGGCTCCCCTGTGGCTGCTGATGCCGCGGCGCGGGAACAGCCCGGACTGCCTGATGCCGCCCCCGATCGGGCCCGCGGCCGCGTTCGAGGAGGAGATGGCGGCGGTGCGCGCCACCCCTGCCGAGGTCGCCCGCGCCGAGATCGCGCGCTCGCTCGCGGACACGCCCGGCGCCACCGGGTCCCCGGCCGGCCGGGCGCTGCTCGACGACCCGGCCCGCGCGGTCCGGGAGCTCGCGGACCTGATGGAAGCGGTCTGGCACGCCCTCGTCGAACCGGTCTGGCCGCGGCTGCGCGCCCTCCTGGAGGCCGACGTCTCCTTCCACTCGCGCCGTCTAGCCGAGGTGGGCCTCGCCGGACTGCTGCCGGAGCTGGACCGGCGGGTCGCCTGGTCGGCGGGCGGCCTCACGATCGACTCCCGGGGCGAGTACGTGCGCGAGCTCGGCGGCCGGGGCCTGGTGCTGATGCCCAGCGCCTTCACCTGGCCGGACGTGGTGAGCGGCTTCGACCCGCCCTGGCAGCCGACGCTGGTCTACCCGGCCCGCGGCATCGGCGGCCTGTGGGCCGAGCCGCCGGAGCACACGTCCGGGGCGCTGGTGCGGCTGCTGGGCCGCGGCCGGGCCGCCGTGCTGGCCGCGCTGGCGGAACCGGCCACCACCACCGCCCTCGCCCACCGTCTGGACCTGGCGCCCTCGACCGTCTCCGCGCACCTGTCGGCGCTGCGCGACGCGGGCCTGCTCGTCACGCACCGCTACGGACATCAGGTGCGGTACGAGCGGACGCCGCTCGGCATCGCACTGGCCGCGGGCGCGGCCTGACACCCGGGCCCGGGGTGACGGCTGACGGTGTCGCACCTGTGACCGATAGGTGCGTTATGTCACGATGACCGGAAACCGTCACTGACGGTCACCTTCGCCCAAGGGGGCAGGATGTTCCGGCCGACCCGTACCCGTACCTCCGCCGCGCTCGCCGCGTTCGCCGCGCTCGGACTCGCGGCGGGCTGCTCGCCCCCGCCCGGGGCCGGCCCGGCCTCCCTCGCCCGGGAGACCCGCGCCCCGGCGAGCCCGGCCGCCGCCGGGTCCCCGTTCTGGATCGACCCCGCGAGCCCCGCCACCCGGCAGGTCCGGGCCTGGGAGCGGCAGGGGCGCGGGGACGACGCCCGGCTGCTGCGGCGCATCGCCGACCGGCCGGCGGCGCTGTGGCCGGCCGGCGACCACCCCGGGCCGCGGATCAGGGAGGCGACCCGGGCCGCGGCCCGGGCGGGGAGTACGGCCGTGTTCGTGGCGTACGACATCCCGCACCGCGACTGCGGGCAGCACTCGGCGGGCGGGGCGCCGGACGCGAACGCCTACCGGGACTGGGTCGAGCGGTTCGCGCGGGCGCTGGGCGACAGCGACGCGCTGGTGGTGCTGGAGCCGGACGCGGTCGCCCACGTCGTCGACGGCTGCACCCCGGCCGAGTACCACGCGGAGCGCGAGCTGCTGCTCGCCGAGGCGATCGTGCGGCTGAAGCGGCAGCCGCACACCAGGGTGTACCTGGACGCCGGCAACCCGGCGTGGATCGAGGAGCCGGAGAAACTGGTCGGGCCGCTCGGCCGCGCCGGGGTGGCGGACGCGGACGGCTTCGCCCTGAACGTCTCCAACTTCGAGACGGACGACACCATCAAGGAGTACGGGCGCCGGCTGTCCGCGGCCCTCGGCGGCAAGCACTTCGTGATGGACACCAGCCGCAACGGCAACGGCCCGCTGCCCGACGGCGACCGCGCGCAGGCCTGGTGCAACCCGCCGGGCCGGGCGCTGGGCGCGGCGCCGACCACCGACACCGGCGATCCCCTGGTGGACGCGTACCTGTGGATCAAGCGGCCCGGTGAGTCGGACGGCCGGTGCCGGGGCGGCCCGGCGGCCGGGCAGTGGTGGGCGGAGTACGCACTGGGCCTGGCCCGCAACTCCGCGCCCGGGTAGGCCGGGCGGGCGGCTCGCCGCCGCCCGCCGTGCGTCAGGTGACCTGGATCCACTTCGCCTCGGACGGCGTCCCGTCGGCGTCCGTCACGAACAGCATGTACCAGCCGGGCGGCACCAGCGTCCGGTCCCTGGGTACCTCCACGGTCACCGAGTCGTCGGTCCTGGTGAGTCCCAGCGCGATGGACCGCTGCTCGACGTCCGTCGTATGGGTGACCGCGCTGGGCCGCATCAGCCGGGCGTTCGCGATCCGCTCGGGGTGCCGGGTCGCGAAGGTGGCGCGGCCGTCGCCGGTGACCTCCTGCGGTCCGTCCCCCAGTGCGGGACGGCTCTTCGCGTTCTTGTGCAGGGCGGGCGGGGTGTAGATCTCCATGCGCTGCTCGAAGTGGCCCAGCTTGGTGTTCTGCTGGTCGTCGAAGAGCGGGTCGGAGCCGAAGGTGGCGATGCGGCCGTCGGGCAGCAGCAGCGCCTCGGAGTGGTAGTTGCGGCCGACCTTCGGCGCGGCGGCCGCGCGGAAGGAGTTGGACCCGGGGTCGTAGAACTGCGCCTTGTGGATGTTGCTGGCGCCGCGCCCCCGGTAGTCCTTCGCGCCGTTGGAGGTGAACACCGAGTCGTCCGGCATGATCACGCTGTTCAGGTAGCGGGTGCCCTGCGGCAGGTCGGGGCCGTCCTCGAAGACGGGGTTGTCCTTCTTGAGGTCGACGACGGCCGTGCGCGAGGTGGACCTCTTCGACTCGCCGACGCCCCCGCCGCCGAGGACCATCACCTTCTGGTCCTGGGCGGGCGGCAGCAGGAGCGAGGCCGAGGTCTCGGTCTCGTCCGGGTCGCTCAGGCCGGGCACCTTCTGGAACTTGTTGGTCTTCAGGTCCCACAGGCCCGCGTCGCGGCCCAGTTCGGCGGGTCCGTAACCGGCGTTGGAGGCCGGGTAGAAGAGCTTGCCGCCCTGGGTGAGGAAGAGGGCCGGGTAGGTGGGGAAGTAGCGCTTGGGGCCCGGGGTCCACTTCTTGGTCCTCGGGTCGTAGATCTCGTTGTCGCCGGGGTCGATCACCCCCACGTCGTCGAGCCCGGAGACCGCGAGCACCTTCCCGTCCTGGAGGCCGACGAGCGTCGGGTACCAGCGGGCCTTGTCCATCGGCTCGACCGGCACGTACTTCTCCGCCACGGGGTCGAACTCGTAGGCGGCCCTGATCCCCTGGAAGTCCTGCTTGTCCATGGTGATCTTCTCGGAGAGGCCGTACGTGTTGTCGGCGTCCTTGCCCTTGAGGCCGAGGATCTCGTACTGGGCGCTCTTGTCCGTGACCGGGCCGGGGCCGTCCTCGGTGGCCTCGACGAAGACCCGGGCCTCGCTCGCCACCACCTTCGTCTTCCAGGGCTGCATGACCCCGGCCTTGTCGTACGTGATCTTCTGCGTGCGCTTGGCCTTGGGGACGGTGACGTCGAAGCGGCTGACGTACTCGACGCCGGAGGGCGAGCGGAAGCGGGTGCCCTTCTTGAGGACGACCGGCTTGTCCGGGTTCTCGTTCTTCACGCGCATGCCGCCGCCGGCCCGTTCGACCTCGCCGTCGAGCAGCTCGTAGCGGGCGGTGCCGCCGGCCACCAGCATGCGTCCGCTGGGCAGCTGGGCGTGCCCGGAGCAGAAGAAGTCGTCCGGGGTGGGGATCTTCTTGAACGTGTCGGCCTTCGGGTCCCACAGGACGGTGTCGAAGGAGCCCTTGTCGAATTTCTTCTGCTCGTTGCCCGAGCCCGCGACGATCAGGACCTTGCCGGTGTGCAGGAGCGCCGCGTGGATGGCGTTGGTGCGGAACTCCTCCGGGATGTCGAGCTGCTTCCAGGAGCCGTACTTCGCCTGGTAGCCGGGCTGGGCGATCTTGTACTCGTGGTACTGCTCCGAGGCGAAGCCGATGGCGGCGGGGGCGTTGAGCCCGGCGAGCAGCGCGACACCGCCGACGCCGAGCAGCCGCTTCTGGGTCTTCTTCGAGGGCGCCCTCAGGGACGCCCTCTTCAGGGGCCGGTGGGCCATGGCCTAGCTACCTCCTGTCGAACTGCTGGAGACCGCGGCGCCGGTGCTGCCCGCGAGCGCCGGGGCGTGCTCGACCGCCTCACCGGCCTCGCCGGCCTCGTCGCCGCCGCCGGCTTCGGCTCCGACTTCGACTTCGGCTTCGGCTCCGACTTCGGCTCCGGCTTCGGCTTCGGTGGGTTCGGTGACCAGGACGGTGGGCACGACGGACCGGGCCGCCCCGCGGGCGCGGGTACGGGTGGCGGCCCACACGGCCACCGGGGCGAGGGATATGACCAGCGCGAGGACCGCCCAGGTGCGCATGGCCGCGTGGGTGTGGCCCAGCGCGAACGACGCGACGAGGGACGCCGTCAGGACCGCGGCCCAGAAGAGGTGGATCCGGAAGGTCAGCAGCCGGTCGGGGCTGGCGCCGCCGCCCTTGGGGGTGACGACGAAGCGGCTAGGGCGGCGGACCAGGGCCGCGGCCAGGGACCTGAGGTAGATGGGCGCGGACAGGGCCGACATCCCCATGCCGGCGAGGCCCCCGGAGCCCTCCGGCTCGTGCGGGGAGACGTTGTGCCGCCGGTTCCACAGGTACAGCCCGACCTGGAGCGCGGCGGCGTCGCTGTAGAGCATCAGCCACACGGAGGCGGAGACCTGGGTGCCGGACGCGCCGAAGCACAGGAACAGGACGCAGCTGAGGATGCCGAGCAGCCAGTTGACGGCCGTCATGGGGTAGTAGACGAGCATCAGCGTGTACGAGAAGAGCCGTCCGGGCGGCATCGAGAAGGGCGCCCTCCAGTACTGCTTGAACAGCGTCTCGTACGTGCCGCGCGACCAGCGCATCTGCTGGGTGAAGAAGTCGGTCCAGGAGGCGGGGCCCTCACCGACGGCGAGCACGTCGGGGGTGTAGACGGACTGCCAGTGGTGACCGGTCCTCGGGTTCTTGTGCCGGTGCAGCTCGAAGCCGGTGGCCATGTCCTCGGTGATGGAGTCGTACAGGCCGCCGATCTGCTTCACGGCGGCGATCCGCACGACGTTGTTGGTGCCGACGAACATGGGCGCGCGGTAGCGGTTGCCGGCGCGCTGGATCAGGGCGTGGAAGAGGAACTGCTGGGACTCGGCCGCCTTGGTGACGGGGGCGGTGTAGTTGCCGTACACCTGCGGGCCGACGACGAAGGCGACGTCCGGGTCGCGGAAGTAGCCCATCATCCGCTCCAGGAACTCCGGGAGCGGGACGTGGTCGGTGTCGACGGAGGCGAAGTAGTCGTACGCGCCGCCGTGCATCGCGATCCACGCGTTGTAGTTGCCGTGCTTGGTGCGCGTCTTGTGGACGCCCTTGTCCCTGTTCCACTCGGGGACGCCGTGGCGGGTGAAGTGGCGTACGCCGAGTTCCTCGCAGAGGGCCTTCGCCCGGTCGTCGTCGCCCTCGTCGAGGAGCCAGACGTCCAGCGGGCCGGTGTGGGTGACCTTGACGGCCCCCTCCAGGGTGGCCCGGACCATCGACAGGGGTTCCTTGCCGGGGACGTACGTGGTCAGGAAGGCGACCCGGGTGCCCTGCTGCGGGGTGACCGGGACCGGGTCCCGGGCGACCATCGTGGCGTGGGCGATGGAGGCCACGTTGACGACCATGAAGAGCTCGATCAGGCCGATCGCCACGAGCATCGTGACGTCCAGGCCGACCAGCCAGCGGGCGCCGCCCTCGCGCTCCACCCAGTGGGTGGGCCACACCAGGTAGACCAGGAGCAGTCCGGTGAGCAGGGGGGCGAGCGTCATGAGCAGGACGGCTCTTATTCGGTGCGGCTCGCTCGACAGGAGCTTTGTGTACTGCACCCGGTAGGCGGATCCGGACGGCTCGGTGAGCGGTCCGGCCAGCCGGCTGTGGGTGTCGTAGTCGTAGCCCTTCGGCCGCACATCGCCCTCCAGTGCCCAGTGATCGAACAAGCCGATACCCACACAAAAGTGTGCTTTTGACGGCGTGTCGAACGGAGGGGGGCCACTCGGGTGCGGGGTGCCTCCGGCGGTCAGGGGTTCGTCGGGTGCGGCCCGGTGGGGGCTGAGCGCGCAGTTCCCCGCGCCCCCAGGTGCTTGGGCGGCGGGTGCGGGCCGCGGGGAACTGCGCGACAAGCCCCCACGGGCCCGCACATGCGCACGAACGGCCGGAGGCGCCCCTCAGGGGCGCGGGGAACTGCGCGAACGGCCCCCGCCGGGCCGCACTGTGCGTACGGGCCGGTGGGGGCCGTTCCTACGGCGTCAGGCGGACAGGTGGCGCTCCACCGTTTCCACCTTCGACGTGAGTCCGTCCGTCACGCCCGGACGGATGTCGGCCTTCAGGACGAGCGACACCCGCGGCGCCCGCGCCTCCACCGCCGCGACGGCCCGCCGGACGACGTCCATGACCTCGTCCCACTCCCCCTCCACCGACGTGAACATCGCATCGGTGCGGTTCGGCAGCCCCGACTCCCGCACCACCCGCACGGCGTCGGCCACGTACTCCCCCACGTCCTCGCCGACCCCCAGCGGCGTCACGGAGAAGGCGACGATCATGCCCCCACGATCCCCTCGTTGCGCGCGCGGGACGCGATGACCGCGTCCTCGGCCTCGCGCCGGAGCCTGCGCTCCGCGAAGAACCCGCCGGCCGGCAGCACCGACAGGACGAAGTACAGAGCCGCGGTCTTCAGGTCCCACCGCGCCCGGTTCCAGGCGTCGGCCCAGAAGATCGCGTACAGGATGAAGAGGACGGCGTGGACCACGCCCATCACCGGGACCGCGTTGAAGTCCGTGGTCCGCTTCAGGACGGAACAGACGAGCAGCACCAGGAACGAGACGGCCTCCGGACCGGAGACCAGACGGAGGCGGCGGAGGGCGGAGGCGGTCTTGAGGTCCACGGGTCACCTTCGGGAAGGGGGAGAGGAGGGAGGAGAACAGGACGGAAGCCGTGCGGGCGCTGCCTTGTGAACGCACGCACAAGCATTCCCATTGAAGCATCCGGACATCTCGGGGTTCGCTCGGGGCCGGATCATCCCGGAGGATGTGGTCACGGGCTTCGCCCGGCGGCTACCGTCACAGCGTGGCGATGTTCCGACTCCAAGGCAGCAAGGTGCTGGCCGTCGACATGACCGGGGACGCCGTGAAGGCGAAGAACGGCTCCATGGTCGCGTACGACGGGCAGATGGCCTTCAAGAAGCTCAGCGGCGGCGGCGAGGGTATCCGCGGCATGGTGACGCGCCGGATCACCGGCGAGCAGATGACCCTCATGGAGGTGAAGGGCCAGGGGACGTGCTGGTTCGCCGACCGGGCCAGTGAGATCAACCTGGTGAGCCTGCAGGGCGACAAGCTCTTCGTCGAGTCGAGCAACCTGCTCGCGACCGACTCCGGACTGCGCACGGGCACGTCCTTCACGGGCCTCAGGGGCGCCTCGCAGGGCAACGGCCTCTTCACGACGACGATCGAGGGGCACGGCCAGGCGGCGATCATGTCCGACGGCCCCGCGGTCGTGCTGCGGGTCAGCTCGCAGTACCCGCTCACCGTCGACCCGGGCGCGTACATCGCCCACCAGGGCAACCTGCGGCAGTCCTTCCAGTCCGGCGTGACCTTCCGCACGTTCCTGGGCGAGGGCGGCGGCGAGGCCTTCCAGATCCGCTTCGAGGGCGACGGGGTCGTCTACGTGCAGCCCAGTGAGCGCAATTCGATCGCGGGAGACGTGTGACATGCCCTTCCGTGAGATCAACTCCAAGATGATCGAGGCCACGGTGGCGCCGGGCCAGAAGCTGTTCAGCCAGCGCGGCGCGATGCTCGCCTACAAGGGCGAGGTGTCCTTCACCCCGAACGTGCAGGGCGGCCAGGGCGGCATCATGTCGATGATCGGCCGCCGGGCGGCCGGCGAGTCGACGCCCCTGATGACCGTGGAGGGCTCGGGCACGGTCCTGTTCGGGCACGGCGGCCACCACATCCAGGTGATCACCCTGGAGGGCGACACCCTGTACGTGGAGGCGGACCGGCTGCTGGCCTTCGACGGCACCCTGCAGCAGGGCACGATGTTCATGGGCTCGCAGGGCGGGGTCATGGGCATGGTGCGCGGCCAGGTGACGGGACAGGGCCTGTTCACCACGACCCTCAAGGGCCACGGCTCCGTCGCCGTCATGGCGCACGGCGGGGTCGTCGAGGTCCCCATCAGCCCGCAGCGGCCGGTGCACGTGGACCCCCAGGCGTACGTCGCCCACCACGGGGACGTACGCAACAAACTGTCCAGCGCGCTGGGCCTGCGCGACCTGGTGGGCCGCGGCTCGGGCGAGGCCTTCCAGCTGGAGCTGAGCGGCAGCGGCGCGGTGTACGTGCAGGCGTCGGAGGAGAAGCTGTGACCACCTACCCGGGCAGCGGCCCCGCCGGCCCCCTCGTCCACGACCCGGCGACCCTGCCGGCCGACGACAACGTGAACGCGTACACCTTCTGCGTGGAGCTCAAGGGGAGCGAGTGGTTCCTGCAGAAGGGCAAGATGATCGCCTACTACGGCTCGATGGAGTTCAACGGCATCGGGCACGGCCGGCTGGACCGCCTCGTGCGAACGTCGTTCCATTCGCCGTTGCACGCGAGCGACTGGGTGGTGGCCTCCGGCTCCGGCAAGATGCTGCTCGCCGACCGGGCCTTCGACGTGAACTCCTTCGACCTGGAGGAGGGCAACCTGACCATTCGCTCGGGCAACCTCCTCGCTTTTCAGCCAAGTCTCGCGCTCAAGCAGTCGATCGTGCCGGGCTTCCTGACCCTCATCGGAACGGGCAAGTTCGTCGCCGCCTCGAACGGCCCCGTGGTGTTCATGGAACCCCCCATCCGGGTCGACCCGCAGGCCCTGGTCGGCTGGGCCGACTGCCCCTCCCCCTGCCACCACTACGACCACGCGTACATGACGGGTCTGATGGGCGGTCTACGTGCGATGACGGGGCTCGGCGGGGCCTCCGGGGAGGAGCACCAGTTCGAGTTCGTGGGGGCCGGCACGGTGCTGCTGCAGTCCAGCGAGGCGCTGATGGCCGAGCAGGCGGCGGGCGCGGTCCCGAACGAGCCGGGGGTGCCCGGCGGCGGAGGGGGGCCAGGTCACCAGGGTCAGCAGGGCGGTGCACCGCGTCTTCCCGGACAGCTCGGGGACCTCCAGCGTCGCTTCGGGCTGTGAGCGGTAGTCTGCGGAGTGTGACGTCGAACGTGTGCGCGTCGTCACGCCACCCTCACTAGTTCGCCTTTCAACATTTTAGGTAGACTTGATTCATGGAGACCGAGACGGCCACCCGCTGGCTGACCGATGCGGAGCAGTGCGCCTGGCGCACCCACCTGGAGGTCAACAGGCTGTTGACGTATCAGCTTGAGAGGGACCTCCAACCGTTCGGGCTGACGATGAACGACTACGAGATCCTGGTGAACCTCTCGGAGTCGGAGGGCGTACGCATGCGGATGAGCGACCTCGCGTCCGCCACCCTCCAGTCCAAGAGCCGGCTCTCGCACCAGATCACCCGCATGGAGAACGCGGACCTGGTCAGGCGCGAGAACTGCGAGTCCGACCGCCGCGGACTGTTCGCCGTGCTCACGGACCACGGCATGGAGACCATGCAGAAGGTGGCGCCCCACCACGTGGGCTCGGTGCGGCGGCACTTCATGGACCTCCTGTCACCGGAGGCCCTGGAGGAACTCCACACATCCCTGGCCCCGATCGCAGAACACCTGAGGAGCCAGCGGGGCCGCCCTTAAAGGGGCGCGGGGAACTGCGCGACCAGCCACAGCGCACCCGCAGACAACTCACCCGCCTCCCGGCGGAGCCGGCAGGCGGAGCTCGAACAGAGCCCCGCCTGCCGCCGCTTCCCGCACGGTAAGTGCGCCCCCGTGCCGCACGGCGACATCCCGCGCGATGGCGAGCCCCAGCCCGGCCCCGCCGTCGTCCCGCGTACGGGCCTCGTCGAGGCGAACGAACCGTTCGAAGACCCGCTCGCGCTCAGCCGCAGGCACCCCC
>NZ_VDFC01000040.1:62663-78149 GCF_008369065.1 Streptomyces apricus
CCCCTAGGTGCCCAGGGGCGCGGGGAACTGCGCGGGAGCGCGCAGCGCGACAGGGGGGTCCGGGGGCGCAGCCCCCGGGGCTCAGCCGTCCGCGAGGGCTTCCACCAGGAAGTCCGCCGCCCCGTACGGGTCGAGGTCCCCCGACACGATCCGGTCCGCGAGCGCGTCGAGCCGCCGGTCGCCCCCCAGGTCACCGATCCGCTCCCGCAGCGCCATCACCGCGAGCGTCTCCACCTCCCGGGCGGCCCGTGCCCGCCGCCGCGCGGCCAGCACCCCCCGCCCCTCCATCCACGCCCGGTGCTTCTCCAGCGCCTCGACGACCTCGTCGATCCCCTCGCCGCGCGCCGCGACCGTCCTCACCACGGGCGGCCGCCAGTCCCCCGGACCGCGGGCCTCGCCCAGTCCGAGCATGTGGTTCAGCTCGCGGGCCGTCGCGTCGGCCCCCTCCCGGTCGGCCTTGTTGACCACGTACACGTCGCCGATCTCCAGGATCCCGGCCTTGGCCGCCTGGATCCCGTCGCCCATGCCGGGCGCGAGCAGCACCACGGACGTGTCGGCCTGGGAGGCGATCTCGACCTCGGACTGGCCGACGCCCACGGTCTCGACGAGCACCACGTCGCAGCCGGCCGCGTCCAGCACCCGGACGGCCTGGGGCGCGGCCCGGGCGAGTCCGCCGAGGTGCCCGCGGGTGGCCATGGAGCGGATGTAGACGCCGGGGTCCGACGCGTGGTCGGACATCCGGACGCGGTCGCCGAGCAGCGCCCCGCCGGAGAACGGCGAGGACGGGTCGACGGCCAGGACGCCGACCCGCCTGCCCTGCCGCCGGAAGGCGCCGACGAGGGCCGACGTGGTCGTCGACTTGCCGACGCCGGGCGATCCGGTGAGCCCGACGACGTACGCGCCGCCGGTGAGCGGGGCGAGCGCGGCCATCACCTCGCGCAGCTGCGGCGACGCCCCCTCGACCAGGGAGATCAGCCGGGCCACGGCGCGCGGCCGGCCTTCCCTGGCCGCGGCCACCAGCGAGGGGACGTCCTGCATCACAGCTCCGTTCAGCACATCGGTCGGGCTCTCGGCGCCGACCCGGAGCAGACCCGGGTCGGCACCGCGTCACGCCTTCGGCACGCGCAGGATCAGCGCGTCGCCCTGGCCGCCGCCGCCGCACAGCGCGGCCGCGCCGACACCGCCGCCGCGCCGCTTGAGTTCGAGGGCGAGGTGGAGGACGAGCCGGGCGCCCGACATGCCGATGGGGTGGCCGAGGGCGATGGCGCCGCCGTTGACGTTCACCTTTTCCGTGGACACCCCGAGGTCCTTCATCGACTGGACCGCGACGGCGGCGAAGGCCTCGTTGATCTCGATCAGGTCAAGATCCTCGACGCCGATGCCCTCCTTCCCGAGCGCGTGCCGGATGGCGTTCGACGGCTGCGACTGCAAAGAGTTGTCCGGTCCGGCGACGTTCCCGTGGGCGCCGATCTCCGCGATCCAGTCGAGGCCGAGCTCCTCGGCGCGCGCCTTGCTCATGACGACGACGGCGGCCGCCCCGTCGGAGATCTGCGAGGCCGAGCCGGCGGTGATCGTGCCGTCCTTGGCGAACGCGGGGCGCAGCTTGCCCAGCGACTCGGCGGTGGTCTCCGCGCGGATGCCCTCGTCCTGGCCGAAGACGACGGGCTCGCCCTTGCGCTGCGGGATCTCGACCGGCGTGATCTCCGCGTCGAACGTGCCGTCCTTCTGCGCGGCGGCGGCCCGCTGGTGGGACAGGGCGGAGAACTCGTCCTGCTCGGGGCGCAGGATGCCCAGGCGCGTGTTGTGCTTCTCGGTCGACTCGCCCATGGCGATGTGCTCGAAGGCGTCGGTCAGCCCGTCGTGGGCCATCGCGTCGAGCATCTCGATCGCACCGTACTTGTAGCCCTCGCGGGACTTGGGCAGCAGGTGGGGGGCGTTGGTCATCGACTCCTGGCCGCCCGCGACGACCACGTCGAACTCACCGGCGCGGATCAGCTGGTCGGCGAGCGCGATGGCGTCGAGGCCCGACAGGCACACCTTGTTGATCGTGAGCGCCGGGACGCTCATCGGGATGCCGGCCTTGACGGCGGCCTGGCGCGCCGGGATCTGCCCCGCCCCGGCCTGGAGCACCTGGCCCATGATCACGTACTGCACCTGGTCGCCGGTGATCCCCGCACGGTCGAGGGCGGCCTTGATCGCGAAGCCACCGAGGTCGGCCCCCGAGAAGGTCTTCAGGGAGCCGAGCAGCCGCCCCATCGGGGTGCGTGCACCCGCAACGACGACGGAGGTGGTGTTGTTCGTTCCAGACATGAGGAGCGATCCCCTTCCAGCTTGCACAGCCGAGGAGTGAACGAGGGTTTACTCAAGAAGGTACTGAGCGGTAGGCCACCCGTCATCCGGCCCGTCGTGTGATCGCGCGCACGTTGCGTAACCGCCCCGCGAGCGCTGCACTGACAGCATGCTGACGCGAATCGACCACATCGGGATCGCCTGTACCGACCTCGACGCGACCGTCGAGTTCTACCGGGCCACGTACGGCTTCGAGGTGTTCCACACCGAGGTCAACGAGGAGCAGGGCGTGCGCGAGGCCATGCTCAAGATCAACGAGACGTCCGACGGCGGCGCCTCCTACCTGCAGCTCCTGGAACCCACCCGCGAGGACTCCGCGGTCGGGAAATGGCTGGCCAAGAACGGTGAGGGCGTCCATCACATCGCCTTCGGCACCGCCGACGTCGACGCGGACGCGGACGCCGTCCGGGACAAGGGCGTACGGGTGCTGTACGACGAGCCGCGCAGGGGTTCGATGGGGTCCAGGATCACGTTTCTGCACCCGAAGGATTGCCATGGCGTCCTGACAGAACTGGTCACTTCGGCGCCAGTTGAGTCACCAGAGCACTGACCTCCGTATATCTGGGCCGGTAGGGTTGGGCACGGCCGTCGCCTCTTCGGGGCGGTCCGGGTCCTCATCGTCAGGATCCGAGGGCCGGGGTCCAGGTTTCGGGGGATGAGCGTCGGGCGGCAGCCCGTGCTCCGCCGTTGATCTGACACCATTCCCCGGGGGCCCCGTCCGGCGGATGGACGGTGCTCGTTTGGAGAGACTTGCGACCAGGGGACGGATGGGACCGCGCAGTGCGGGGCTACGAACGCCAGGAGCGAGAGCCGGCGGCTGACGTCGACCACCTCTCTCGGTTCGAGGCCGAGATGGAACGGCTGAAGACCGAGCGGGAGAAGGCCGTCCAGCACGCCGAGGACCTCGGCTATCAGGTCGAGGTGCTGCGCGCCAAGCTGCACGAGGCGCGGCGCGCGCTGGCGACCCGGCCTGCCTACGACAGCGCCGACATCGGCTACCAGGCCGAGCAGATGCTCCGCAACGCGCAGGTCCAGGCCGACCAGCTGCGCCAGGACGCCGAGCGGGAGCTGAGCCAGGCCCGCGCGCAGACGCAGCGCATCCTCCAGGAGCACGCCGAGCAGGCCGCCCGGCTCCAGGCGGAGCTGCACCAGGAGGCGGTCACCCGCCGCCAGCAGCTCGACCAGGAGCTGGCCGAGCGCCGGCAGAGCGTCGAGTCGCACGTCAACGAGAACGTGGCGTGGGCCGAGCAGCTGCGGGCGCGCAGCGAGCAGCAGGCCCGCCGGCTGCTCGACGAGTCGCGCAGCGAGGCCGAGCAGGCCCTGGCCGCCGCCCGCGCGGAGGCCGAGCGGGTCGCGGGCGAGGCCCGCCAGCGGCTGCAGAGCGACGCCGAGCGGGCGCGCGCGGAGGCCGAGGCGCTGCTGCGCCGGGCCCGCACCGACGCCGAGCGACTGCTGAACGCGGCCTCGACGCAGGCCCAGGAGGCCACCGAGCACGCCGAGCAGCTGCGCAGCTCCACCGCGTCCGACTCGGACGCGGCCCGCCGGCAGGCCAGCGAGCTGAGCCGCGCCGCCGAGCAGCGCATCAGCGAGGCCGAGGCGGCGCTGCGCGAGGCCCGCGCCGAGGCGGAGAAGGTCCTCACCGAGGCCAAGGAGGCCGCGGCCAAGACGCTGGCGAGCGCCGAGTCGGCGAACGAACAGCGCACGCGTACGGCCAAGGAGCAGGTCGCCCGGCTGGTCAGCGAGGCCACCAAGGAGGCCGAGTCCACCAAGTCCGAGGCCGAGCAGCTCGTCGCGGACGCCCGCGCCAAGGCCGAGAAGATCATCGCGGAGGCCGAGGAGAACGCCCGCGCCCTCACCGCCGAGGAGACCGCCTCCCAGCTCGCCAAGGCGGCCCGTACGGCCGAGGAGGTCCTGAACAAGGCCGCCGAGGAAGCCAAGTCGACCACCCGGGCCGCGGCCGAGGAGGCCGAGCGCATCCGCGCCGGGGCCGAGGCCGAGGCGGACCGGCTGCGCGCCGAGGCGCACGACATCGCCGAGCAGCTCAAGGGCACGGCGAAGGACGACACCAAGGAGTACCGCGCCAAGACGGTCGAGCTGCAGGAGGAGGCGCGCCGGCTGCGCGGCGACGCCGAGCAGCTGCGCGCGGACGCCAACGCCGAGGGCGAGAAGATCCGCGCCGAGGCCCGGCGCGAGGCCGTCCAGCAGATCGAGGAGGCGGCCAAGACCGCCGAGGAGCTGCTCTCCAAGGCGAAGGCCGACGCGGACGAGCTGCGCTCCAACGCCACCACGGAGAGCCAGCGGGTCCGCACCGAGGCCATCGAGCGCGCCACGACGCTGCGCCGGCAGGCCGAGGAGACGCTGGAGCGCACCCGCGCGGAGGCCGAGCGGCACCGCGCGGAGGCCGTCGAGCAGTCCGAGGAGATCAAGGCCGAGGCCGAGCGGGCCGCCGCCGAGCTGCACGAGGACACCGAGCGGGCCATAGCGGCCCGGCAGGCCGAGGCCGCCGAGGGGCTGACCCGGCTGCACACGGAGGCCGAGGAGCGCCTCGCCTCCGCCGAGCAGGCGCTGACGGAGGCCCGCGCGGAGGCCGAGCGCATCCGCCGCGAGGCCGCCGAGGAGATCGAGCGGCTGCGCACCGAGGCCGCCGAGCGGATCCGTACGCTGCAGGCGCAGGCCGAGACGGAGGCCGAGCGGCTGCGCACCGAGGCCGCCGCCGATGCGTCCGCCTCGCGCGCCGAGGGCGAGTCGCTCGCCGTGCGGCTGCGCTCGGAGGCCGCCGCCGAGGCCGAGCGGCTGAAGTCGGAGGCGCAGGACACCGCCGACCGCGTACGGGCCGAGGCCCAGGCCGCCGCCGAGCGGCTCGCCGCGGAGGCCGCCGAGGCGCTGTCCGCGGCCCAGGAGGAGGCGGCCAGGCGCCGCCGCGAGGCCGAGGAGCTGCTGGGCGCCGCGCGCCAGGAGGCGGACCAGGAGCGCGAGCGGGCCCGTGAGCAGAGCGAGGAACTGCTGGCCTCCGCGCGCAACCGCGTGGAGGAGGCCCAGGCCGAGGCCGTCCGGCTGGTCGAGGAGGCGGACCGCCGGGCGACCGAGATGGTGTCGGCCGCCGAGCAGACCGCCCAGCAGGTGCGCGACGCGGTGGCCGGGCTGCACGAGCAGGCCCAGGAGGAGATCGCGGGTCTGCGCAGCGCCGCCGAGCACATGGCGGAGCGGCTGCGCACCGAGGCGCAGGAGGAGGCCGACCGGGTCCGCGCCGACGCGCACGCGGAGCGGGAGCGGGCGGCCGAGGACGGCAACCGGGTCCGGCGCGAGGCGCAGGAGGAGTCGGAGGCCGCCAGGTCGCTGGCGGAGCGCACGGTCGCGGAGGCGATCGCCGAGTCGGAGCGGCTGCGTTCGGACGCCTCGGAGTACGTCCAGCGGGCGCGCACGGAGGCGTCGGACGCCGTCGCGGCGGCCGAGCAGGACGCCTCGCGTTCGCGGGCCGAGGCCCGCGAGGACGCCAACCGCATCCGGTCGGACGCGGCGAAGCAGGCGGACACCCTCATCACCGAGACGACGGCCGAGGTCGAGCGGCTCACCGCGGAGACCAACCAGGAGGCCGAGCGCGTCCGCGCCGAGTCCGTGGCGAAGGCCGAGAAGCTGATCTCGGACGCGACGGGCGACGCGGAGCGGCTGCGCGCCGAGGCGGCCGAGACGGTCGGCTCCGCGCAGCAGCACGCCGAGCGGATCCGGTCCGAGGCGCAGCGCGTCAAGGCCGAGGCCGCCGCGGAGGCCGACCGCCTCATGTCGAACGCCCGCGACGAGGCCGACGACACGCTGGACAAGGCCCGCAAGGAGGCCAACAAGCGGCGCTCCGAGGCGGCCGAGCAGGTCGACAAGCTGATCACGGAGACGACCGCCGAGGCCGACAAGCTCCTCTCGGAGTCGCAGCAGAGCGCGCACAAGATGACCGCGGACGCCGAGGCGCAGGCCGACACGATGGTGGGCGCGGCGCGCAGCGAGGCGGAGCGGCTGCTCGCCGAGGCGACCGTGGAGGGCAACTCGCTGGTGGAGCGGGCCAGGACCGACGCCGACGAGCTGCTGGTCGGCGCGCGCCGGGACGCGACGGCCATAAGGGAGCGGGCCGAGGAGCTGCGCGACCGGATCACCGGCGAGATCGAGGAGCTGCACGAGCGGGCCCGCCGCGAGTCCGCGGAGACGATGAAGGCGGCCGGCGACCGGTGCGACGCGCTGATCAGGGCCGCCGAGGACCAGCTGAAGGAGGCCGAGGCGAAGGCGAAGGACCTGGTGGCGGAGGCGAACTCCGAGGCGAGCAAGGTCCGGATCGCCGCCGTGCGCAAGGCCGAGGGGCTCCTCAAGGAGGCCGAGCAGAAGAAGGCCGCGCTCATCGCCGAGGCCGAGGACATCAGGTCGGAGGCGGTCCGCGAGGCGCGGGCCGCGGTGGAGGAGGGCAAGCGGGAGCTGGAGGTGCTGGTCCGTCGCCGCGAGGACATCAACGCCGAGATCTCCCGTGTCCAGGACGTCCTGGAGGCGTTGGAGTCCTTCGAGGCGCCGTCGGGCGGCAAGGACGGTGGCGTCAAGGCGGGCGCAGCGATCGGTGCGCCCCGTTCGGGTGGCAAGTCTTCGGAAAGCTAGCCAAACCCGCAACTTGTGTGCTTGGCAGGGGGCTTGAGTGGAGCTCCCTGGCAAGCGTTCCGGCCCTTAGCCACCAAAAAGGGTGTCATTCTCCATATCAATCGGGCTACTGCTCGATGACACACCGTTTTGGCCCCTAGGATTCCACCTATCACCTCACCGGTCTCATTCGACAGGAACCCCATGAGCGACACTTCCCCCTACGGCTTCGAGCTTGTGCGGCGTGGGTACGACCGCGCTCAGGTGGACGAACGCATTTCGAAGCTCGTCTCCGACCGTGACAGCGCTCTGGCCCGCATCACTGCTCTTGAGAAGCGCATCGAGGAGCTCCACCTCGAAACGCAGAACGCCCAGGCGCAGGTGAGCGACGCCGAGCCGTCGTACGCCGGCCTCGGTGCCCGCGTCGAGAAGATCCTCCGCCTCGCCGAGGAGGAGGCCAAGGACCTGCGCGAGGAGGCCCGTCGCGCGGCGGAGCAGCACCGTGAGCTCGCCGAGTCGGCGGCCCAGCAGGTGCGCAACGACGCGGAGTCGTTCGCCGCGGACCGCAAGTCCAAGGCGGAGGACGAGGGCGTCCGGATCGTCGAGAAGGCCAAGTCCGACGCCTCCCAGCTGCGCCAGGAGGCGCAGAAGGACGCGCAGTCGAAGCGTGAGGAGGCGGACGCCCTCTTCGAGGAGACCCGCGCGAAGGCCGCGCAGGCCGCCGCGGACTTCGAGACGAACCTCGCCAAGCGGCGCGAGCAGTCCGAGCGCGACCTGGCCTCGCGGCAGGCCAAGGCCGAGAAGCGGCTCGCGGAGATCGAGCACCGCGCGGAGCAGCTGCGGCTGGAGGCCGAGAAGCTGCGCACGGACGCCGAGCGCCGGGCGCGCCAGACCGTCGAGACGGCCCAGCGCCAGGCCGAGGACATCGTGGCCGACGCGAACGCCAAGGCCGACCGGATCCGGTCGGAGTCCGAGCGGGAGCTGGCGGCTCTGACGAACCGCCGCGACTCGATCAACGCGCAGCTGACGAACGTGCGCGAGATGCTCGCCACGCTCACCGGGGCGGCCGTGGCCGCCGCGGGGTCGCCGGCCGAGGACGAGCCGATCACCCGTGGGGTGCCGGCTCAGCAGTCCCGCTAAGCACTGGTCTGCGTCCACGGGGGGAACGGGGACGGGGACGGTTGTCGGGGATCTGCGGGCCGGTTGTGGCTGGTCGCGCAGTTCCCCGCGCCCCTTACGAGGCCCTCTGCCACTCCGGTGGCAGGGGGCTTTGTCGCGTTTTAGCGTGTGGGCATGATCGAGGTCGCGGGGCTCAGCAAGCGGTACGGCGAGAAGCTCGCCGTGGACGGTCTGACGTTCGACGTGCGGCCCGGGATCGTCACCGGGTTCCTCGGGCCCAACGGCGCCGGCAAGTCCACGACCATGCGGATGATGCTCGGGCTCGACCGGCCGACCGCGGGGGACGTCCGCATCGACGGGCGGCACTACGACCGCCTCACCGACCCGCTGACGCACATCGGCGCCCTCCTCGACGCCAAGGCCGTGCACGGCGGCCGCAGCGCCTTCAACCACCTGCTGTGCCTCGCGCAGAGCAACGGCATCCCGCGCGCCCGGGTGCACGAGGTCCTCGACACCGTCGGCCTCACCGCGGTGGCGAAGAAGAAGGCGAAGGGCTTCTCGCTGGGCATGGGGCAGCGGCTCGGCATCGCCGGCGCGCTCCTCGGCGACCCGCGGATCCTGATGTTCGACGAGCCGGTCAACGGGCTCGACCCCGAGGGCATCCACTGGATCCGCACCCTGATGAAATCCCTCGCCGCCCAGGGCCGCACCGTCTTCGTCTCCTCGCACCTGATGAGCGAGATGGCGCTGACCGCCGACCACCTCGTCGTCATCGGACAGGGCCGGCTGCTCGCCGACACCTCCATGGCCGACTTCATCCGGGAGAACTCCCGCTCGTACGTACGGATCCGCTCGCCCCAGCGGGAACAGCTGCTCGACGTGCTGCACCGGGCCGGGATCACGGTCGTGGAGGCGGGCGGCGAGACGCTGGAGGTGGACGGCCACGGGTCCGAGGAGATCGGTGAGCTGGCCGCCCGGCACCGGATCGCGCTGCACGAGCTCAGTCCCCAGCAGGCCTCCCTCGAAGAGGCCTTCATGCAGCTCACGGCGGAGTCGGTGGAGTACCACGCGCACGCGGGGCCGGCCCTCGGCGACCCGCCGCCCACCGCCGTGCCGCCGCCCGCGCCCCGGCGGTCGTGGGGCGACGACTGGAAGAAGGGCTGAACCCATGGCCGTGACCCAGGTCCTGAGGTCGGAGTGGACCAAGATCCGGTCGGTGGCGTCCACGGTGTGGACGCTGGGCCTCGCCGCCGTGGTGACCGTCGCGCTCGGCGCGCTGATCTCAGCGCTGTCCCGGAACGAGTTCGACGACATGAGCGCGCGGGACCGGCTCTCCTTCGACCCCACCTACATCAGCTTCGCCGGGACGAGCCTGGGCCAGCTGGCGATGATCGTGTTCGGCGTGCTGGTGGTGTCGAACGAGTACAGCACCGGCATGATCCGCACCTCGCTCGCCGCGGTGCCGCGGCGCGGCACGTTCCTCTTCGGCAAGGTGGCGGTGGCGACCGCGCTCGCCTTCGCCGTGGCCCTCGTCACCAGCTTCGCCACCTTCTTCCTGGGCCAGGCGATGCTCGGCCCGCACAAGGTGTCGATCGGTGACCCGGGGGTGCTGCGCGCGGTCATCGGCGGCGGCCTCTACATGACCCTCATCGCGGTCTTCTCGATGGGCGTCGCCACGATGCTGCGCAGCCCGATGCTCTCGCTGGGCATCCTGATGCCGTTCTTCTTCCTGATCTCCGCGATCCTCGGCAACGTCTCCGCCACCGAGAAGGTCGGGCGGTTCCTGCCCGACCAGGCGGGCAGCCGGATCATGCGGGTGGTCACCCCGCTCGACGACGACGTACCGTACGGGCCCTGGGGCGGTCTGGGGATCATGGCGCTGTGGGTGGTGCTCGCGGTGGCCGGCGGGTACGTGTCGCTGAAGCGACGGGACGCGTAGGGCGGGATTTTTACCTGGCTTTGAAGGGAACCGTCAGCGCCCGGCTATCCTCCTAACCCTTACGGGGGGCGTGTGCCCCGATGTCCTGAACCTTTTCGATGGGTGCGGAGAATGATCGAGGCAGTCGGCCTGACGAAGCGCTACGGCGACAAGACGGCCGTGTACAACCTTTCCTTCCAGGTCAGGCCGGGCTCCGTCACCGGCTTCCTCGGCCCCAACGGGTCGGGCAAGTCGACGACCATGCGCATGATCCTGGGGCTCGACAACCCCACCGCCGGGCAGGTGACGATCGGCGGGCACCCGTACCGCAGGCTCCCCAACGCCCCGCGCCAGGTCGGCGCGCTGCTCGACGCCAAGGCCGTGCACGGCGGCCGGCACGCCCGCAACCACCTGCTGTGCCTGGCGCAGCTGTCCGGCATCCCGGCCCGCCGGGTGGACGAGGTGCTCGGTGTGGTGGGCCTCCAGGACGTGGCGAAGAAGCGCTCCAAGGGCTTCTCGCTCGGCATGGGCCAGCGCCTCGGCATCGCGGCCGCGCTGCTCGGCGACCCGCAGGTGCTGCTCTTCGACGAGCCGGTCAACGGCCTCGACCCCGAGGGCATCCTCTGGGTGCGCAACCTGATGAAGTCGCTGGCCGCGGAGGGCCGTACCGTCTTCGTCTCCTCGCACCTGATGAGCGAGATGGCCCTCACCGCCGACCACCTCATCGTGATCGGCCGCGGCCAGCTGCTCGCCGACATGAGCGTGCGCGACTTCATCTCGCACAACTCGGCCGACTTCGCCCGGGTGCGCACCCCCGACACCGAGCCCGCCCAGCGCGAGAAGCTGACGGCCGCGCTCACCGAGGCCGGCGGCCAGGTGATGCCGGAGCAGGACGGCGGGCTGCGCGTCACCGGTCTGCCGCTCCCCCGCATCAGCGACCTCGCGCACGACGCGGACGTGCGGCTGTGGGAGCTCTCCCCGCACCAGGCCTCGCTGGAGGAGGCGTACATGCGGATGACGCAGGGCGTCGTCGACTACCGCTCCACCACCGACCAGCGCGCGGGCCTCCAGCAGCAGCTGCCGCCGGGCATGGCGCCGCAGCCGCCGATGCCGGTGCCGGGACAGGGCCAGCCGGGCTGGTACGCGCCGCCGTCGCCGCAGCAGGGCGGGCAGCCGTTCGCGATGCCCCAGGGACAGCCCCCGGCCGGGCCCTACGGCGCTCCGGGCCTCCCCGGCGCCGCCGGGCCCAACCCGTACGCCCAGCCCCCGCAGCGACCAAGCCCGAGGACGCCCGATGAGCACGCCCCAGCCGCAGACGCACCAGCAGGCCGCCCCTGCCCCGAACTGGCAGCCGGCGCCCGGGACCACGTACACCTCGCCGATCCCGATCACCCGCACCCACCTCGGGCACGCGCTGGCCTCGGAGTGGACGAAGATCAAGTCGGTGCGCTCCACGATGTGGACGCTCGGTGTCTTCCTGCTCCTGGTCGTGGGCATCGGCTTCCTGGTCGCCGTCAACACGAGCGACAACGACTACGCGGACGTCCCGTACACGATCCCGGCGTTCTTCGGGCTGATCCTCGGGCAGATCTGCCTGATCACCCTGGGCGTGCTCGTCGTCTCGTCCGAGTACGGCACGGGCATGATCCGTACGACGTTCACCGCCTCGCCGCAGCGCCACCGGGTGCTCACCGCGAAGCTGATGATCTTCTTCGCCGTCGCGTTCGTCGTGTCGGCGCTCGCCATCGCCTTCGTCGGCCTGGTCACCTCGGGCCTGCACGGCGGGTCCTCGGAGGTCTCGTGGGCCGGGACGGTCGTGAAGGGCTCGCTCTACGTGTCGCTGCTCGGCGTGCTGGCACTCGCCGTGGGCTCGATGCTGCGGCACTCCGCGGGCGCGATCACCGCGATGCTCGGCCTGGTGCTGGTCCCGGCGATCCTGCCGGCGTTCCTGATGATCTCCGACAGCCTGCGCACGGTCGGCGAGAAGATGATGGAGTACAACGCGCCGAACGCGCTGGCCAGGATCTTCGAGATCGACTCCGAGAGCGGGACCGGCGGCCCGCAGCTGGGCCTGCTCGCCGGGCTGACCGCGGCGGCGATCGTGGGCGCGTACGTGCTGCTGGAGCGGCGCGACGTGTAGCGGGAGGCGCCGCCGCCCGCGGTCCCCTCAGAACCTCGGCGCGTTCCGGGACCGCTGCACCCGCGTGGTGCGGCGGTCCTTCGCGTTCCAGCAGGCCTTGTGCCAGTGGCGGCGCTCGTCCACCCCGGAGTGCTCGGGCCAGGCCACCACGTGCGGGACGCCGGAGGGGATCTGCTGGTCGCAGCCGGGGCAGCGGTACGTCTTGCCCTGCGCGCTCGCGCCGGCCACATGCCGTACGCTCCAGGACTCGCCCTGCCAGCTCTCCGCGGACTGCCAGCCGCCGTACCGGTCCGACGGATCCTCGTCCGCACTCCGGCCGGGGCCGGTGACACGGGGGCGGTTGCGACGCGGGGACACGGGACACCTCACGGAGCTGTGTGGGGAGCGGGGCGGCACGGGCTGAGCACAGCCTACGCGGAGCACCCAGGGGTACGCGTACGTGGCCGAACCCCACAGAATCGCCGCAGGGTCGGCGCATTCTGCAGACAATCCGCCAATCTCCCCACCAAGCCGTGTCCTTGGCACGTGTCGGGCGGTTATGCGGAGTGGGGGAGCCGCGTCGGCCCAAGGAGGCAGGAGTGCGATGCGTGTAGGGAGTTTTGTTCTGGCGGCCCAGTTTCCCGGTCAGGGACAGGGTGAGGCACTGCACCGCGCGGTGCGGTCCGCGGAGGTCGCCGAGGAGTCCGGGCTGGACACGGTGTGGCTGGCCGAGCACCACTTCGTGCCGTACGGGACCTGCCCGTCGGCCGTGACGCTCGCGGCGCTGCTGCTCGGCCGCACCCGCCGCATCCGCGTGGGCACGGCGGTCAGCGTGCTGCCCACCGTGCACCCGGTGGCGCTCGGCGAGCAGGCCGCGCTGCTGCACGTGACGTCGGGCGGGCGCTTCTCGCTCGGCGTGGGGCGGGGCGGGCCCTGGGTCGACCTCGAAGTCTTCGGGACGGGACTGGAGGCGTACGAGGAGGGGTTCCCGGAGTCACTCGATCTGCTGGTGCGGTGGCTGCGCAGCCCGTCCGTGGCGGGCGGCTCCGAGCGCTTCGGCTTCCGCGAGGTGGCCGTGGTGCCACGGCCGTCGGAGGCCCTGACGGGCGGCGCGGGCCCGGAGGTCGTCGTCGCGTGCACCTCGCCGTCGAGCGTCAGGACGGCCGCCGAGCGCGGCCTGCCGATGCTGCTCGGCATGCACGTGGGGGACGAGGAGAAGGCCGAGATGGTCGCGCTGTGGTGTACCCACGCGCGCGCGTCGGGCCACTCCCCCGACGTGATCGCGGCCGCCGGCGCCTCTCATGTGTCGGCCGGTGTCGCGCAGGTCGCCGACCGGCGGACGGACGCCGTCGAGGCGCTCCAGAAGGCCATGCCGGGCTGGCTCAGGCAAGGGCTGGAGGCGCATGTGACGGTGGACGGCCGCAAGCGCTCGATGCGCGATCCGCTGGCCTACACCGAACTCCTCTGCGGGCTCCACCCGGTGGGCACGCCCCGGCTGTGCGCGGACCGCCTCGCGGCGACCTCCGAACGCACGGGGATCACCCGCTTCGCGCTCCTCGTGGAGGGCACCGGGGACCTGGACGCCACGGAGGAGAACGTCCGGCGCCTGGGGGGCGAGGTACTGCCACGCCTGCGGTGAGCGGGGCCCGCGTCCCGGTTGGCGGACGCGGGGACCCGTCCCGCCGACCCGTGGTCCGGGCCCTGGGGCCCGGACCACGGGAAGCCCGCCGCTCCCGTACAGAACACCTCCCGCGTACGGAGCGGCGAGCCGTGCGGCGGTCAGCGCGTCAGCAGTCCCGGAACTCCGGTGACTGGTTCAGCAGTTGACTGCGCACCGATGTGAAGCGGGCCAGGGTGTCGTCCACCGAGCCGTCCAGCGGGAACACCGCCACCCGGTGGCAGTTCTGGAAGGCCAGGCGCACCCCGAAGTGCCGCTGCAACGCACCTCGTATCGCGTCGCTCGCGAGGGCACGCAGCAGCTGGCCCCGCGCCTGCTCGTCCGGCGGCGGCGTCTGGTTGTCGGCGAAGTTGCCGCCGTCCACCTTCAGCTGGGCCACCAGGGAGCTGATCATCTCCCATGCGTAGGGCAGGGAGGTCCGGACGCAGTCGACGAATTCCGCTTCGTCGACCTCGCCTCGCTCGGCCTTTTCGAGTAGGGCCGGTGAGACGTCCAGCGACATGGGTTCTCCTCTCGCACCCCCTCGGCGAGGGGGCTGACGGACAGGTAAGGGGACCGCGACGCGACCACGCTGAGTACATGCGCCGCGACCTCCCGTTTATACGTTAGGCAACTGTTCGTGGCCGCACCAGGACATTGCGCACACAGCGAAGAACCAACGTGCACACAACCAGCCACTTTCGAACAGGGCTTATCCGGGGAAACAGGGACGACGGGCCGCGCCGTGCCCGCCGGGCGCGGCGGGCGGATCGCGCCGACCCGTTCCGGTCGAGTAGCGTTGCCGACCATGCGTCTCGTCATCGCCCGCTGCTCCGTCGACTACGCGGGCCGGCTCACCGCCCATCTCCCCTCGGCCCCCCGCCTGATACTCGTGAAGGCGGACGGGAGTGTCTCGATCCATGCGGACGACCGGGCCTACAAACCCCTCAACTGGATGTCGCCGCCCTGCACCCTCAAGGAGGGTTCGGGGGACGAGGAAGGCGTCTGGACGGTCGTCAACAAGGCCGGCGAGAAGCTCATCATCACGATGGAGGAAGTCCTCCACGACTCCTCGCACGAGCTCGGCGTCGACCCCGGCCTCATCAAGGACGGTGTGGAGGCGCACCTGCAGGAGCTGCTCGCCGACCGCATCGAGACCCTCGGTGAGGGCTACACGCTGATCCGCCGCGAGTACATGACGGCCATCGGCCCGGTCGACATCCTGTGCCGTGACGCGGACGGCGGGACCGTCGCCGTGGAGATCAAGCGGCGTGGCGAGATCGACGGCGTGGAGCAACTGACGCGCTACCTGGACCTGTTGAACCGCGACCCGCACCTGGCGCCGGTGCGCGGCATCTTCGCGGCCCAGGAGATCAAGCCGCAGGCCCGGGTGCTGGCCACCGACCGGGGCATCGGCTGCACGGTCCTCGACTACAACGCGCTGCGGGGCATCGAGGACGACAAACTGCGGCTGTTCTGACGGCTGTTCTGACGCCACCCGGGCATACGGGGAACACGGCGGTGGGCCGGGTCCTGGGAGAGGACCCGGCCCACCGTCGTGCCGTGGCCGTGGCGGGACGCCCGCCGGCGCTCCCCGCGGCTCAGACGACCGTCGGCGAGCCGGGGGTGCCGCTGTCCGCCGGGCCGCTCGCCGAACTGCTCGTGGCGGGGCTGGAGACGGTCCCGCTCGCCGAGTCGGAGGTCTCCGGCGTGGAC
>NZ_VDFC01000040.1:78249-83219 GCF_008369065.1 Streptomyces apricus
GGTCGGCGGGGTCGAACTGCTCGGCGGCTTCGTGGGCGAGGTCGACGGCTTGGAGGTCGGGGACTGCGGTTTCGTCGCGGACCCGGTCGGGCTCGGCTCCTTCGACCCGCTCGGCTCGTCCGACGGCTCGCCGGTCCCGGACGGCGTCGGGTCGTCCGAGGTCCCCACGACCCCGTCCTTGCCGGGGTCGGGTGCGCGGTTCGTCGAGTCCGCCTCGCCGCTGCCCTTCTTCGGCCGCTCCGCGCCGAGGTCGCTGCCGTCCTCGCCCGCGCTGGCCGACGGGTTGACGCCGACCTTCTCCGCCGGGGCGTCGTCGTCCGGGCTGGAGGTCGCGCCGAGCGTCACCACCGTGCCGAGCACGGCGGCGAGCAGGGCGCCCGCGCCGGCGGCCACCAGGTTGCGCCGGGTGCCGTGGACGAGCCCCTTGAGCCCGCCCCTCGTGCCGGGCCGTGCCGGGGCGGCGGGTCCGGTCCGGTGGGTGATCAGCGTGGCGGGCTCGCCCGGCGACTGCAGCGAGGGGACCGCCGCGAACGCGGCCGGCACACCGCCGGGCGGTGACGCCGACTCCTCGGACCGCGCGTCGGGCACCTCCTCGCCCGCCGTCGGGCCGATGCCCCCCGGCGGGGTGTTCCCGGAGTGGTCCGCGACCAGGGCGAGGGCGCGCCGGCCGGCGACGGTGCCGCGCTTGTCGGCGAGGGCGCCGCGCAGGCCGACGGAGGCCTCCAGCTCGACGCGGGCCCGGTCGAGCTGTCCGCCGCAGAGCGCCAGGACGCCCAGCTCGTGGTGGAAGTAGGCCTGGTCGGCGACCTGGCCGGCGAGCTTGGCCGCCTCGCTCCCGGCCCGCAGCGCCCGCTCCCAGGCGCTCCAGTGCAGTCCGGCGGCGAACGCGGGGGCTGCGGCCCGGGCCAGTCCCACCGCGGGCGCGGTCTCCTCGCCCTCGGCCGGCGGCGCCGTGAGCGGCACCAGGGCGGTCAGGGCGGCGAGCACGGCGTCCGCCTCGGCGCAGACGCGTTCCGGGGTGACGGACGGGTGTCCCGCCCACCAGGTGTAGTGCCGGGCGGCGGCGTGGGCCGTCTCCTCGGCGCCGGAGGCGTACCCGGCGGCCTCCAGCTGGGTCTGCACCCCCGCGGCGAGCCGGTAGTGCGCCCCGACCGGGGTGACGAGCGCGCAGCCGACCAGCTCGGCGAGCGCGGCGTCCGCGTGGGTGTGGCCCACGAGGGCGGGCAGGTGCGCCTGGTGAGGCACCTCGCCGTTCAGCGCGACGGCGAAGCGCAGGGTGGCGCGGGCCGACTCGCTGAGCCGGGAGGCGAGCAGCGCGGCGGGCGCGGCGCCCTCGGCGAGCGAGGGCAGCGGTATGTCGTGGGCGCCCGGGCCGTCGTGCCCGCCGGGGACCGCGTCCGCGGGCCCGTCCTCGATGCGGCCGGAGCCGTCGGGGGCGTCCGGGTCGGTGAAGGCGTCCGGGTCGGCGAGCAGCTGGTCGCGCTGCCGCAGCAGGGCGCCGGCCTGCACGAAGCGCAGCGGGAGCCCCTCGGACTCGAACCAGAGGTCGCCCGCCCAGTTGGCCTCCTCCTCGGTCAGGACCCGGCCGACGGCCCGTTCCAGCAGTTCGAGGCCGCCGCCGCGGCCGAGGCCGCCGAGGAAGACCTCTTCGAGGAGCGAGTCGGCGGACGGGGCCGCGATCCGCGGTGTCGCGGAGATCAGCCAGGCGCACTCGGGGGTGGCGTCGAGCAGGTCGTCGAGCGCGCCGCCGCCGAACTCCACGTCGTCCAGGACGACGACCGCGCCGATGTCGTGGACGAGGGCGCGCAGTTCGTCCTGTTCCGGTCGGTGCAGCGGAGCGTCGTGGACGGCGGCGAAGAGGTCGTGCAGCAGGTCGTCGGCGGTACGGCGGTGGCCGCTGAGGCGCACCACGCCGTCGGGCGCGAGGTCCGCGCAGTCGTCGGCGACGGCGTCGAGCAGCACCGTGCGGCCCGAGCCCGAGGGCCCGGTGAGCCGTACGGAGCGGCCGCGCGCGAGCAGCCGTACGAGCCGCTCGCGCTCCTCCTGGCGCTCCAGGAGCGGCAGCTTGTGCTGCGGGGCCCCGGGCGGCACGGTCGGCCGGCCGGCGCGGGCCCGGTCGGCCCGCTCGGACGCGCCGAACTTCACCGGCCGCTGCGGCCGCTCGCCCGGCGGGCAGAGCTCGATCTCGCTGCCGTCGACGGGGTTGACGGTGAGCAGGTGGTCGCCCGCGACCAGGCGCACGGTGCGGGCCGGCGCGGGTGTGAGCAGTGCGGGTGTGTGCGACGCGGCCGGGGGCTGGGCGCCCCCTGCCCCCGGTGCGTGCGCCGACGGCTCGCGCGGCGGGCGCTGCCGTGGCGCCGGGCCGTCGTCGTGGCCGTACTCTTCGGGTCCGCGGTTCGTCGGGTCCATAGGTCCAAGCCCCCCAAAAGCGTCGTGTGCCGAGCCCCCTCCGGCCTGCCGCACACTGCGCTGTCGCTTCTGGTCCGGTGCCCACCGACGGGTCCATCAACACGCGGGCAGCCGAACCCTAAACCTTCGCACAGTATCTACGAACACACGGGGTACCGCGCGGTCCGAGACGTCACAGCTTCGTGAGGATTGTTCGCGAGGTACGGGTTTCGTACGCCGCTTCCCATCCGATCTTCGCCGTTTGCGGCAGTGACGCGGGCGTCAGACCCGGGGCAGCGACTCGACGCCGATGCCGCCCTCGACGGCCAGGATCCGGTGCAGCCGGGTGGCCACCAGCAGGCGCTGCATCTGCGGCGGGACGCCGCGCAGCACAAGCCTGCGGCCGCACCGCCCCGCCCGCCGGTGGGCCCCCATGATGACACCGAGTCCGGTGGCGTCCCAGGAGTCCAGCTCTGACAGGTCGAGCACCAGGTCGCCGACTCCGTCGTCGACGGCCGAGTGCAGGACCGTACGGGCGTCCGCCGCGCTGCGGACGTCGAGGCGGCCCCCGACGACCAGCTCGACGTGGTCGCCCCTGATGTGCATATGCGCTCCCCGAGAGTGCGTTTTTCGTACCCGTCGTGTTCGTCGTGCCCTGTTCCAGGACTGACTGCGGTACCGGGGCAGAAGTTGCCCTCCGTGAGCGAACCGATACCGAAGTCGACCCGAACGAGTGACGGGGGTGACAGGTCGGGACCGCCACGGAGCCGGTACGCGGTTCAGTACGTGTAGAAGCCCTGTCCGCTCTTGCGCCCGATGTCACCGGCGTCGACCATCCGGCGCATCAGCTCCGGCGGCGCGAACTTCTCGTCCTGGGACTCGGTGTAGATGTTGCCGGTGGCGTGCAGCAGGATGTCGACGCCCGTGAGGTCGGCGGTGGCGAGGGGTCCCATGGCGTGGCCGAAGCCCAGCTTGCAGGCCAGGTCGATGTCCTCGGCGCTGGCCACGCCCGACTCGTACAGCTTGGCCGCCTCGACGACCAGGGCCGAGATGAGCCGGGTGGTCACGAAGCCGGCCACGTCGCGGTTGACGACGATGCAGGTCTTGCCGACCGACTCGGCGAACTCCCGGGCCCGCGCGAGCGTGTCGTCGCTCGTCTTGTAGCCGCGGACCAGCTCGCACAGCTGCATCATCGGGACCGGCGAGAAGAAGTGCACGCCGACGACCCGCTCCGGGCGCTCGGTGGCCGCCGCGATCTTGGTGATCGGGATGGCCGAGGTGTTGGAGGCGAGGACGGCCTCGTCCTTCACCAGTTTGTCGAGCGTACGGAAGATCTCGTGCTTGACCTCAAGCTTCTCGAACACGGCCTCGACGACGATGTCGGCGTCGGCGGCCGCGTCCAGCTCGGTGGTCGCGGTGATGCGGCCCAGCGCCTCCCCGGCCGCGCCCGCGTCCAGCTTCCCCTTGGCCACGAACTTGTCGTACGAGGCCTTGATGCCGTCGGTGCCACGGGTCAGCGCCGCGTCGGTGACATCCCGCAGGACGACGTCCCAGCCGGCCTGTGCGGCGACCTGGGCGATACCGGAACCCATGAGTCCGGCTCCGATGACGGCGAGCTTCCCTGCCACTGTCCGACTCCCCTGCTGCTTCTTCCGGGGGCCGCGTCCTGTACGGCCACCGCCGCGCGACCCCGGGTCCCGGCCGGAACCGACCGGCGGGGACGACTGGTGTTGACATCGCGAGACAGCTCCGGACGACATGCCGCAGGGTTGCCTCTCCGGCGGACCCTAGCGCTCGCACAGCGCTGTGTGACCGGTAAGTAACGCGCGTCACGTCTCATCTGACGGACATCACACCGGGCGGCTCATTCCACCGCCCGTACGGCGTAGTTGAGGACCTTCCCGCTCAAGGCGGCCGGGGCGTAACTACGCTGGTCGCATGGTCAATCTGACGCGCATCTACACCAGGACCGGCGACGGGGGCACCACGGCCCTCGGCGACATGAGCCGCACCGCCAAGACCGATCCGCGGATCTCGGCGTACGCCGACGCCAACGAGGCGAACGCCGCCATCGGCACGGCGATCGCCCTCGGGAACCTCGACGAGGAGGTCGTGAAGGTCCTCTCCCGCGTCCAGAACGACCTGTTCGACGTAGGCGCGGACCTCTCCACGCCGGTCGTCGAGAACCCCGAGTTCCCGCCCCTGCGCGTCGAGCAGTTCTACGTCGACAAGCTGGAGGCGGACTGCGACCGCTTCAACGAGCGGTTGGAGAAGCTGCGCTCCTTCATCCTGCCCGGCGGCACCCCCGGCGCGGCCCTGCTCCACCAGGCCTGCACGGTGGTCCGCCGCGCGGAGCGCTCCACGTGGGCGGCCCTGGAGTCGCACGGCGAGGTCATGAACCCCCTGACGGCGACCTACCTCAACCGCCTCTCCGACCTCCTGTTCATCCTGGCCAGAACGGCGAACAAGGACGTGGGAGACGTCCTGTGGCTCCCGGGCGGCGAACGCTGACACCGTTCGCCCATTGAGGGGCGCGGGGAACTGCGCGACAAGCCCCCGCCGCCCCGCACCCGACACACAGC
>NZ_VDFC01000040.1:83319-133941 GCF_008369065.1 Streptomyces apricus
ACCCGACACACAGCCCCGCCCCCGCGAGGTCACCGCTTCGTCAAGCCCGCCGCAGGCGCCTTCCTGGGCCACACCAGATACGTCAGCGCCACCACCCCGTGGATCCCGGCCGCCCGCCACGCCACGAACCGCCAGTTCTCCAGCGGCCCGACCCGCCCGGGGTCGTCGACGTACCAGATCGCGATCTGGYGCAGCAGCGTCGCGACCCCGGCGGCCACGACCGTGCCGAGCCACACCCGCCCCTCGTGCCGCGCCCGCGCCATCCCGTACCGGGGCGGCCCCGCGGGCGCGGGCGCGCCGCCGAACCGGTGCGCCGCGTGGCCGTCGAGCCACTTCACGGTCCGGTGCCCGTGCCCCACGGTGTACCCGATGTACAGCGCGGCCAGCCCGTGCGTCCAGCTGGGCTCGGCCCCGGCCTTCAGGTCCAGCGCGGTGACCACGAGCAGCACGACCTCCAGGAGCGGCTCGCACAGCAGCAGGGCCAGCCCCGTGCGGGGCATCCGCAGCAGGTAGCGGAAGGCCAGCCCCGCGGCCAGCAGCACCCAGAACCCGACCTCGCAGACGACGATCAGCGTGACGATCACGACGTACTCCTCCCGACTCCCGATCACCTCCCAGGCTCGCGCGGGCGGAGCCGGAGATCGTCGTCGGCGATGACGAACCGCCACTGCATCCTTCGATGTACCGGCGGACCGTCCCGCGGGACCAGGCGACGGGCGCACCCGCCGTGTTGGATGGAGCCATGCCCGTACGACGCCCCCGCCCGCACCGCGACGACGTACGCATCGCGCTGGCGGGGCTGCTCGGCGGACTCGTCCTGTGGACCACCGGCGTCCACACGCGCTCCGCCACCGACCCGATCGTGCTCTGGTCGGACCCCTGGGTGATCCTCCTGCCGCTCGCCGCGACGGTGGCCTGCGAGCTGCTGCGGCGCACCCGTCCGCGCACCGTCCTGCTGATCGGCGTCGCGGCCCTGACCCTCGACAGCGTCACCCGGGGCAACCTGGCGACCGTCGTGATGTTCACGGACCTCGTCTACGCCGCCGTGCTGTACGGGCCGCCCGCCACCGCCCGCCGCGTCCTGTGGATCAGCGGCCTGCTCACGGTGCTCGGCACGGTGGTGCCGGTCGCCCTCTGGCGGGAGCCGGAGGCGCTGCTGATCGGGGTGGTCATCGGGGCCGTGGCGTTCATGCCCGGCGCCACCGGCTGGGTCGTGCGCAACCACCGCGACGCCGCCGAGTCCGCCCGGCTGCGCGCCGAGCAGACCGCCCTGCTCGCCGAGATCGACCGCACCCAGGCCGTCACCGCCGAACGCGCCCGGATGGCCCGCGAGCTGCACGACCTGGTCGCCAACCACCTGTCGGCGATCGCCATCCACTCCACGGCCGCGCTCTCCCTGGACGACCCGGACACCTCGAAGGAGGCCCTGGGCGTCATCCGCGAGAACAGCGTCGAGGGGCTGGCCGAGATGCGCCGCCTCATCGGCATCCTGCGCGACAGCAGCGGCGACACCGAGCCGGCCGCCGCGCCCACCCTGGACGGGCTGGGCGCCCTCGTGGACCACGCCCGCGCCAACGGCCTCGACGTCGCACTCGACTGCGCGCACGCGGCGCTGCCGACCCCGGTGGAACTGGCCGCGTACCGGATCGTGCAGGAGTCCCTGACCAACGCCCTCAAGCACGCCTCCCCCGGCCCGGTCACCGTCTCCCTCGTCCAGCGCGAGCACGCCCTGGACGTCCGTGTGACCAGCCCGTTCGGCGGTGTCCGGGACGACGGCCCGCGCGCTCCCGGGTCGGGCGCGGGCCTGATCGGGATGCGCGAGCGGGTCGTCCTGCTGCAGGGCACGTTCGGGGCCGGCCCCGAGGACGGGGAGGACGGCAAGGCCTGGGTGGTGCGCGCCACGTTCCCGATCACCGAAGGAGAATCCGCATGATCCGCGTGCTCGTCGCCGAGGACCAGTCCGCCGTACGCGCCGGTCTCGTCCTCATCCTGCGCAGCGCCCCCGACATCGAGGTGGTCGGCGAGGCCGCGGACGGCGAGCAGGCGGTGGCCCTGGCCAGGCAGCTGCGGCCCGACCTGGTCCTGATGGACGTCCAGATGCCGCGCCTGGACGGCGTCTCCGCCACCCGCCGGGTCGTCGACGAGGGCCTCGCCGACGTCCTCGTGCTGACCACCTTCGACCTCGACGCGTACGTGTTCGGCGCGCTGCGCGCCGGCGCCGCCGGCTTCCTGCTGAAGAACACCGAGGCGGGGCAGCTCCTGGACGCGGTGCGCACCGTGGCGGGCGGCGAGGGACTGATCGCGCCCGCGGTCACCCGGCGCCTGATCGCCGAGTTCGCCGCGAAGCCCGTACGGGAGCCGAGGGCCGACCCGGCCGTCCTGGACGCGCTGACCCGGCGCGAGCGGGAGGTCCTGTCCTGCCTCGGCGAAGGCCTGTCCAACGCGGAGATCGGGGTGCGCCTGGACATGGCGGAGGCCACCGTGAAGACGCACGTCAGCCGCCTGCTGGGCAAGCTGGCGCTGCGCAGCCGGGTCCAGGCGGCGGTGCTGGCCCAGGAGTTGGGCGTGTAACAACTGGCCGCACCGCACCCTCTCAGTGGTCTGGACCTATTGACCTATGGTCCAGACCTTTCTATTGTCCTGCGCACCTCATCAAACTCCCCCAAGGAGACGCGGATGCGCCTCAGACGCAGACTCGGACACAGAGCAGTGGCGGGATTCACCKCCCTGCTGCTGCCGTTCGCCGCCCTGGTCGGGCTCGCCAGCCCCGCCTCGGCCGCCACGTCCGCGACCGCCACCTACGCCAAGACCCAGGACTGGGGCTCCGGCTTCGAGGGCAAGTGGACCGTCAAGAACACCGGCACCACGGCGCTCAGCTCCTGGACCGTCGAGTGGGACTTCCCCTCCGGCACCTCGGTCACCTCCGCCTGGGACGCCGACGTCACCAGCTCCGGCACCCACTGGACCGCCAAGAACAAGTCCTGGAACGGCACCCTCGCCCCGGGCGCGTCCCTCTCCTTCGGCTTCAACGGCTCGGGCTCCGGCGCCCCGTCCAACTGCAAGCTCAACGGCGGCAGCTGTGACGGCGGCCCCTCGGTCCCCGGCGACAACGCGCCCTCCGCCCCGGGCAAGCCGACCGCCTCCGACGTCACCAACACCTCGGTGAAGCTCTCCTGGAGCGCGGCCACCGACGACAAGGGCATCAAGAACTACGACGTCCTGCGCGACGGCGCCAAGGTCGCCACGGTGACCGGCACCACGTACAGCGACACCGGCCTGACCGCCGGCACCGACTACTCGTACACCGTCCAGGCGCGTGACACGGCCGACCAGACCGGTCCGGTGAGCGGCGCGACCGCCGTGCGCACCACCGGCGGCACCACCGACCCGCCGCCCACCGGCGACAAGGTCAAGCTGGGCTACTTCACCGAGTGGGGCGTCTACGGGCGCAACTACCACGTGAAGAACCTGGTCACCTCCGGCTCCGCCGCGAAGATCACCCACATCAACTACGCGTTCGGCAACGTCAAGAACGGCCAGTGCACCGTCGACGACACCTACGCCGCGTACGACAAGGCGTACACCGCCGACCAGTCGGTCAGCGGCACCGCCGACAGCTGGGACCAGCCGCTGCGCGGCAACTTCAACCAGCTGCGCCAGCTGAAGGCGAAGTACCCGCACATCAAGGTGCTGTACTCGTTCGGCGGCTGGACCTACTCCGGCGGCTTCGGCCAGGCCGCGCAGAACCCGGCGGCGTTCGCCAAGTCCTGCAAGGCCGTCGTGGAGGACCCGCGCTGGGCCGACGTCTTCGACGGCATCGACATCGACTGGGAGTACCCGAACGCCTGCGGCCTGACCTGCGACACGTCCGGCTTCAGCTCCTTCAAGACGCTCACCCAGGCGCTGCGCACCGAATTCGGCTCGAACTACCTGGTGACCGCGGCCATCACGGCCGACGGCTCGTCCGGCGGCAAGATCGACGCGGCCGACTACGGCGGCGCCGCGCAGTACCTCGACTGGTACGACGTGATGACGTACGACTACTTCGGCGCCTTCAACGCGCAGGGCCCGACCGCCCCGCACTCGCCGCTGACCTCGTACAACGGCATCCCGACAGCCGGCTTCAACTCGGCCGACGCCATCGCCAAGCTCAAGAGCAAGGGCGTACCCGCGAAGAAGCTGCTGCTGGGCATCGGCTTCTACGGGCGCGGCTGGACCGGCGTCACCCAGGCCGCCCCCGGCGGCACGGCGACCGGCGCGGCACCCGGCACGTACGAGGCGGGCATCGAGGACTACAAGGTCCTCAAGAACTCCTGCCCCGCCACCGGCACCATCGCCGGGACGGCCTACGCCTACTGCGGCAACAACTGGTGGAGCTACGACACCCCGGCCACCATCAACTCCAAGATGGCCTGGGCCAAGAACCAGGGCCTGGGCGGCGCGTTCTTCTGGGAGTTCAGCGGCGACACCACCAACGGCGAACTGGTCACAGCCATCAACAACGGCCTGAACTAACAGCGCCCCAAAGGGGCGCGGGGAACTGCGCGATCAACCACGACGCACCCGCAGACACCCACCGGCCCCAGCGCTCCTGAACGACAACCGCCCGGGCAGTGAGTGAATGGTTACGCCACATTCACTCGCTGCCCGGGCGGCGCCGCTTCAAGCCAGGCCAAGAACCCCGTCAAAGCATCTTCGCTCATCGCGAGCTCAAGCCGCGTCCCCCGATGAACACACGCAAGAATGATCGCGTCGGAGAGCAGCGCCAGCTCCTCCTCGCCCTCGGGCGCCCGCCGGCCCGCCACCTCGATGGCCGAGCGTTCGAGCACGCGGCGCGGCCGCAGCGCGTACGAGAAGACGCGGAACCACTCGATCCGGTCACCGCTGTAGCGGGCGATGCCGTACCCCCAGCCCTTGCCGCTGGTGTCGCCCTTCTCCGGAACGTTCCAGCGCAGGCTGCAGTCGAAGGTGCCGCCCGAGCGCTGGATCACCCGGCGACGCAGGCCGAAGGCGAAGAGTCCCAGGGCCACCAGCAGGACTACCGACCCGATCACAGTCAGAGCGAGGACCATCGACACCGACCTCCTCGTCTCCTAGGTAACGGAAAGGAAAAAAGCACCCGCATCGCCTCAGCCGCGACCCGGTCCGGAAGAGATCCGGTCCTGGCCGCGGCTGAGTCACTTCCTCCGGCGCGCTGGTCTCAGTGCGCCGACACCGCCCGCAGTCGGACGTCCGCGCGACGCTCGGCGGACGCGTCCGCGTCCGACTTCGCGCGCTCGAGCGCCCGCTCCGCACGCTGGACGTCGATCTCGTCCGACAGCTCGGCGATCTCGGCCAGCAGCGACAGCTTGTCGTCCGCGAACGAGATGAAACCGCCGTGCACCGCGGCGACGACCGTTCCACCGTCACTCGTACGGATGGTCACCGGGCCCGACTCCAGCACACCGAGCAGCGGCTGGTGACCGGGCATGACGCCGATGTCGCCGGACGTGGTACGCGCGACGACCAGGGTGGCCTCGCCGGACCAGACACTGCGGTCCGCGGCGACGAGCTCGACGTGCAGCTCAGCAGCCAAGGTGGGCTCCTCGGGTCACCACCCGGCGTTCGCTGCCGGGTGTTGGGTCAAAGTCTAATGGGCGTGTGGAGAAGGGCGGGACCCGCCCCGCGAGGCACGGCCCCGCCCTTCTCCTTCAGAACACGGGGTTCAGGAGACGCCGAGTTCCTTGGCGTTCTTCTTGAGGTCCTCGATGCCACCGCAGAGGAAGAAGGCCTGCTCCGGGAAGTGGTCGTACTCGCCGTCGATGATCGCGTTGAACGCGGTGATCGACTCGTCCAGCGGGACGTCCGACCCGTCGACGCCGGTGAACTGCTTGGCGACGTGGGTGTTCTGGGACAGGAAGCGCTCCACGCGACGGGCACGGTGGACGGTGAGCTTGTCCTCCTCGCCCAGCTCGTCGATACCGAGGATCGCGATGATGTCCTGGAGGTCCTTGTACTTCTGCAGGACATTCTTGACGCGCATCGCGGTGTTGTAGTGCTCCGCCGCGATGTACCGGGGGTCGAGGATGCGGGACGTCGAGTCCAGCGGGTCCACGGCCGGGTAGATGCCCTTCTCCGAGATCGGACGGGAGAGCACCGTCGTCGCGTCGAGGTGGGCGAAGGTGGTGGCCGGGGCCGGGTCGGTCAGGTCGTCCGCGGGGACGTAGATCGCCTGCATCGAGGTGATCGAGTGACCGCGGGTCGAGGTGATGCGCTCCTGGAGGAGACCCATCTCGTCGGCCAGGTTCGGCTGGTAGCCCACCGCGGAGGGCATGCGGCCGAGCAGGGTCGACACCTCGGAACCGGCCTGGGTGAAGCGGAAGATGTTGTCGATGAAGAACAGCACGTCCTGCTTCTGCACATCGCGGAAGTACTCCGCCATGGTCAGACCGGCCAGGGCCACGCGCAGACGGGTGCCCGGCGGCTCGTCCATCTGACCGAAGACCAGGGCGGTCTTGTCGATGACGCCCGACTCGGCCATCTCCTCGATGAGGTCGTTGCCCTCACGGGTGCGCTCACCGACACCGGCGAACACGGAGACACCGTCGTGGTTGTTGGCGACGCGGTAGATCATCTCCTGGATGAGCACCGTCTTGCCGACGCCGGCACCACCGAACAGACCGATCTTCCCGCCCTTGACGTACGGGGTGAGGAGGTCGATGACCTTGACGCCGGTCTCGAACATCTCGGTCTTCGACTCGAGCTCGTCGAAGTTCGGGGCCTTGCGGTGGATGGACCAGCGCTCGCCGTCGTACTGCTCGTCGACGTTCAGCACCTCGCCGAGGGTGTTGAACACCTTGCCCTTGGTGAAGTCGCCGACCGGGACGGTGATGCCCGTGCCCGTGTCGGTCACCGGGGCCTGGCGGACCAGACCGTCGGTGGGCTGCATCGAGATGGTGCGGACCAGGCCGTCACCCAGGTGCTGGGCGACCTCCAGGGTCAGCGTCTTCTCGGCACCGTCCTGCGCCGGGTCGTTGACCTGGACGTGCAGGGCGTTGTAGATCTCCGGCATCGCGTCGACGGGGAATTCCACGTCGACGACCGGGCCGATGACCCGGGCGACGCGGCCCGTGGCAACGGCCGTCTCAACTGTCGTCGTCATTACCTGTCACTCCCCGCGGAAGCGTCGGCCAGGGCTGCGGAGCCACCGACGATCTCGCTGATTTCCTGGGTGATTTCGGCCTGGCGGGCCGCATTGGCAAGGCGGGAGAGCGTGTTGATCAGGTCTCCCGCGTTGTCGGTCGCCGACTTCATCGCGCGGCGCGTGGCGGCGTGCTTGGAGGCGGCCGACTGGAGCATCGCGTTGTAGATACGGCTCTCGACGTAGCGCGGCAGCAGGGCGTCGAGGACGTCCTCCGCCGACGGCTCGAAGTCGAACAGCGGAAGGATCTCGCCCTTGGGCGCGACCTCTTCCGCGACCTCTTCGAGGCGCAGGGGCAGCAGTCGGCCGTCGACGGCCGACTGCGTCATCATCGAGACGAACTCGGTGTAGACGATGTGGAGCTCGTCCACGCCGCCCTCCGCCGTCTCCTTCTCGATCGCCTCGATGAGCGGACCCGCCACCTTCTTCGCGTCCGCGTACGTGGGCTCGTCGGTGAAGCCCGACCACGACTCCACGACCTTGCGCTCGCGGAAGTTGTAGTGGGCCAGACCGCGGCGGCCGACGATGTAGGTGTCGACCTCCTTGCCCTCCGCCTCAAGACGGGCGGTCAGCTGCTCCGCCGCCTTGATGGCGTTGGAGTTGAAGGCGCCGGCCAGACCGCGGTCGCTCGTGAGCAGCAGCACCGCGGCACGGGTCGGCGTCTCCGCCTCCGTGGTCAGCGGGTGCCTGGTGTTCGAACCCGTTCCGACCGCCGTGACCGCGCGGGTGAGCTCGGTCGCGTAGGGCGTGGAGGCCGCCACCTTGCGCTGCGCCTTGACGACGCGCGAGGCGGCGATCATCTCCATCGCCTTGGTGATCTTCTTGGTCGCGGTGACGGATCGGATGCGACGCTTGTAGACCCGGAGCTGGGCTCCCATGAGTCAGGTCCCTTCCTTACGTCACTTGGCCGCGGCCGGAGCGTCCTCGCCGAGAAGCTTCCCGTCCGAGGTCTCGAACTGCTTCTTGAAGTCCGCGATGGCGTCGGCGACGGCGGTGAGGGTGTCGTCCGACATCTTGCCGCCCTCCTTGATGGAGGTCATGAGGCCCTGCTCCTTGCGGTGCAGGTACTCCAGGAGCTCCTTCTCGAAGCGGCGGATGTCGGAGACCGGCACGTCGTCCATCTTGCCGGTGGTACCGGCCCACACGGAGACGACCTGGTCCTCGGTCGGCATCGGCTGGTACTGCGGCTGCTTGAGCAGCTCGACCAGGCGCTGACCCCGCTCCAGCTGCGACTTCGACGCGGCGTCCAGGTCGGAACCGAAGGCGGCGAACGCCTCCAGCTCGCGGTACTGGGCGAGGTCGAGGCGCAGTCGGCCGGAGACCTGCTTCATCGCCTTGTGCTGCGCGGAACCACCGACTCGGGAGACGGAGATACCGACGTTCAGCGCGGGGCGCTGACCGGCGTTGAACAGGTCCGACTCCAGGAAGCACTGGCCGTCGGTGATGGAGATGACGTTGGTCGGGATGAACGCCGAGACGTCGTTGGCCTTCGTCTCGACGATCGGCAGACCGGTCATCGAGCCGGCGCCCAGGTCGTCGGAGAGCTTCGCGCAGCGCTCCAGCAGACGGGAGTGCAGGTAGAAGACGTCGCCCGGGTAGGCCTCGCGGCCCGGCGGACGGCGCAGCAGCAGGGACACGGCGCGGTAGGCGTCGGCCTGCTTCGAGAGGTCGTCGAAGATGATGAGGACGTGCTTGCCCTCGTACATCCACTGCTGGCCGATGGCCGAGCCGGTGTACGGCGCCAGGTACTTGAAGCCGGCCGGGTCGGACGCCGGGGCGGCGACGATGGTCGTGTACTCCAGCGCGCCGGCCTCTTCCAGGGCGCCCCGCACGGAGGCGATGGTCGAGCCCTTCTGGCCGATGGCGACGTAGACGCAGCGGACCTGCTTCTTCGGGTCACCGGAGCGCCAGTTGTCGCGCTGGTTGATGATCGTGTCGACGGCCAGGGCGGTCTTGCCGGTCTGGCGGTCACCGATGATCAGCTGACGCTGACCACGGCCGACGGGGGTCATCGCGTCGACGGCCTTGTAGCCGGTCTCCATCGGCTCGTGCACCGACTTACGGGCCATGACGCCCGGAGCCTGCAGCTCCAGGGCGCGGCGCCCGGACGTCTCGATCTCGCCGAGGCCGTCGATCGCGTTGCCGAGCGGGTCGACGACGCGGCCGAGGTAGCCCTCGCCGACGGCCACGGAGAGCACCTCACCGGTGCGGTGCACCGGCTGGCCCTCCTCGATGCCGCTGAACTCACCGAGGACGATGGCGCCGATCTCGCGCTCTTCCAGGTTGAGCGCGAGTCCGAGGGTGCCGTCCTCGAACTTCAGTAGTTCGTTGGCCATGGCCGAGGGCAGGCCCTCGATCTTCGCGATGCCGTCGCCGGCAAGGGTGACCGTACCGACCTCCTCGCGCGAGGCCGCGTCCGGCTTGTACGACTGGACGAAGGTGTCCAGCGCGTCCCGGATCTCCTCCGGCCGGATCGTGAGCTCCGCCATCTGGGTTCCCTGCTCTCCTTGTTGGGCCCGAAGTTTTCTTGGGGGTCTGGGGTTGTTCCCCCAGGAATCCTCTGCACGGCCCAACCAGGGCCGTAAGCACTGCGGTGTACTGCTTGGTTCTGTACGCGTCTTGAGTTGGTGCTAGCTCGCCATGCGGCGGCTGACGTCCTCCAGCCGGTCCGCGATCGAGCCGTTGATGATCTCGTCGCCGACCTGCACCCGGACCCCGCCGAGGACCTCGGGGTCCACGTCCAGGTTGAGGTGCATCGGGTGGCCGTAGAGCCGCGTGAGGGCGGCGCCGAGGCGCTGCTTCTGCACGTCGCTCAGCGGAACCGCCGAGGTGACGACCGCGACCATGCGGCTGCGCCGCTCGGCGGCGAGCTTGGACAGGGATTCGAGTCCCGCTTCCAGGCTACGTCCTCGGGGCGCGGACACGAGGCGCGTGACCAGTCGCTCGGTGACGGGGTTCGCACGGCCGCCGAGCAGGCTGTGCAGCAGCTCGCTCTTGGCGGCGGCCGAGGCACTGCGGTCGGTCAGCGCGGCACGCAACGCCGTGTTCGAGGAGACGATCCGGCCGAACCGGAACAGCTCGTCCTCGACGTCGTCGAGTGCGCCCCTGCGCTGCGCCGCCGTGAGGTCGGCGGTGTCGGCCAGCTCCTCGACGGCGTCGACCAGGTCGCGCGAGCGCGACCAGCGGGACCGCACCAGACCGGCCACCAGGTCGGCGGTGGTGCCGCTGACCCGGCCGCTGAGGAGACGCCCGACCAGTTCGGCCTTCGCCTCACCGGGCTGCGCCGGGTCGGTGAGGACCCGACGCAGCGACACCTCGCGGTCGAGCAGCGCGGTGACGGCGGCCAGCTCGTCGGCGAGTCGCGTCGCGTCCACGGACGTGGAGTCCGTCAACGCGTCGAGACGCTCCCGTGCGGCGGCCAGGGCCTCGCGGCTCGCTCCGTTCATCGCGTGGCCTCGGCCTTCGAAGCGCTGTCGTCCAGACCGTCGAGGAAACGGTCGATGGTGCGGCTCTGCCGGGCGTGGTCCTGGAGGGACTCACCGACGAGCTTGCCGGCCAGTTCGGTGGCCAGCTGGCCCACGTCCTGGCGCAGCGCGGACGCGGCGGCCTTGCGGTCGGCCTCGATCTGCGCGTGACCCGCGGCGACGATCTCCTCGCGCTGCCGCTGGCCTTCCGCGCGCATCTCGGCGATGAGCGTGGCGCCCTGCTCCTGCGCCTCCTGGCGCAGGCGCGCGGCCTCGTGACGGGCTTCGGCGAGCTGAGCCTTGTACTGCTCGAGCACGCTCTGGGCCTCGGTCTGAGCGGCCTCGGCCTTCTCGATACCGCCCTCGATGGCCTCGCGGCGCTGCTCCAGAACCTTGTTGATGTTCGGGAGGAGCTTCTTGGCGAGGAAGCCGAAGACGATGACGAAGGCGATCAGGCCGATGACCAGCTCGGGGATCGGCGGGATGAGGGGATTTTCCATCTCCTCGGCCGCGACAGTGAGCAGCTGGCTCATATCAATGCCTTTCGTCTAGTGGGCGGTCTGTCGTGAATCCGACGTCAGACGCCGTAGACGAACGGCATGACCAGACCGATGAGGGCGAGCGCCTCACAGAAGGCGAAGCCGAGGATCTGGTTGGCGCGGATCAGGCCGGCGGCCTCGGGCTGACGGGCAAGGGCCTGGGTGCCGTTACCGAAGATGATGCCGACGCCGACGCCGGGGCCGATGGCGGCGAGGCCGTAGCCGATGGAGCCGAGGGAGCCGGAGACAGCGGCGAGGGTCTCAGTGGCAGCCATGCTGATTCTTCCTTCTCTGTACGGACCGGCGGGGGTTGGCCACCGGACGCTTAGGGGGTTCTACGGGAGGGGGCTCAGTGGTGCTCGGCGAGCGCGCCCTGGATGAAGGTGCAGGTGAGGAGCACGAAGACGTACGCCTGCAGGGCCTGGATGAACAGCTCGAACGCCGTCATGACGATCACCATGACGAACGAGACGCCCGCGTAGGCGATCCCGATGCCGTTGAGCAGGTACCAGCTGGCGATCGTGAACAGCAGCAGCAGGGTGTGGCCGGCGAACATGTTCGCGAAGAGCCGCACCGCGTGCGTGAACGGCCGCACCAGGAGGTTCGAGAGGAGCTCGATGAACATGGCCAGCGGGAGGACCGGGCCCAGCGACTTGTCGTAGCCGGAGATGTTCTTGAAGGCTCCGACGAATCCGTGCCGCTTGAAGGTCAGCGAGACCCACAGGACGTAGACGATCAGGGCGAGGACCGCGGGGTACGCGATGATCGAGGTGACCGGGAACTGCGCGACCGGAATGATCGACCAGAGGTTCATCATCCAGATGAAGAAGAACAGCGAGACGACCAGCGGGACGTACTTCTCGCCTTCCTTCCTGCCGATGGTCTCGTAGACGACACCGCGGCGGATGAAGTCGTAGCCCGCCTCGGCCACCATCTGCAGCTTGCCCGGGACGACCTTCGGCTTGCGGAAGGCGGCCCAGAAGAAGCCGACGACGATGACGGAGCCGAGCAGCGCCAGGAGCATCGTCTTGTTGAAGTAGACGCTGCTGTCCGCGTCGCCCACCAGGGGCTCGAACAGGAACGAGTGCAGGCCGGGGGCCGGGAATCCACAGCCGTCGAAGATGTGGCAGTCGGTCTCGAAGGCGAGCACCTGCGTCGGGTCAGCACTCACCGCGGGCTCCTTCAGCGTGGCGCATGGGTACGGCAACCTCGTTGTGTCGGCGCGACTGACAGCCGCGGTTCGGCACTGGACTGGTGTTACGGATGTGGGGGCGGCGAGAGGGCATCGAGCCTCGCTCTGGGGCAGGCGTCAGCTCGGATGCCCGCGCCCGCGATGCCGCAGTTGGCACCGGACGATAGCAGGATCTCCAACGCGCCTTTATACCGGCCCTACCCCTCACGACGAGTGCCCCGTCTTTTCGGGCTTGTCGCCCTTCGAGGAGTCGGGTTCGACGTAAAGGATCTTCGCCTTCATGTGGGCACGCGCCTGGGCGCCGATCCACGCGAGCGTGGTGACGAGAAGCGTCACGGCGAACGCCCTGGGGTTGAACAGCGTCGTGTTCTTGAACGTCGCGATGAAGATGAACAGCAGGAGGATCTGCGCCGTGTAGAGCATCAGACCCATCGCCTGGAAAAGATGGGGAAGCGACTTCGCCGTGCGGTTCAGGACGTACAGCCCGATACCCATGAACAGGATCACGACCAGCGTCGCCACGACGGCCCCGACCGCTCCCTTGCCACCGGCGACCACACCGCTGACGACGGTGGCGATCGCACCGACGGCGGCTGTGGGCACGGCGGCCTGGAGAAGCATCCGGGCGTCATTGGAGGGCATGGCGGCAACTCCGCTTTGCTCAAGGGGGCAGGTGTCGTCATGGACGAGCGTAGTCCCGGACAGCGAGAGAACCTCACCGCCGGTGAACCGTCGCATTGCGGTCCTTCGGCTCTGTCCTGGGTTCTCGTGAACCGTATCACAAACTATTTGATGAGGTCTTTACCTGGTTGGTGTGCCCGGCGTCACACATGAGGGTGAACATGCACGTCTGTGCGCTCACGGGACCCACTTGTCTGGTAATGGGGTACTTTCGGAGAGCCACCCCGAGGGTGGCTCTTGCACGATTCTTACCTGGCGTCAACGGCGACCGACGGCGGTCGCCCCGTTGGGACCCGATGCACCCACAGTCACCGGAGTGCGGTCCCCGGTGTCCGCGGCGCCGTCCCCGGCCTGTCCTTCCGGTTCCCCGTCCGTCGTCGCACCCGTGAACCCGTCGGCGTCCCCGGCGGGCAGGTCCACCGCCTTGCGCCGGCGGTAGCGGGGCGGCACCAGGTGCTCGGCCCAGCGCGGGGCGCGCGGCGTGAAGCGCGGCAGCAGGAGCAGGACCAGGCCCACCGCGCTCAGCGCCGTGATGCCGAGCACGATCCACATCGCGCCCGAGTTCGCCGAGTAGGCGAGGGCGCCGAAGGCGATCAGCGCCGACCAGAAGTACATGATGAGCACGGCCCGGCTGTGCGAGTGCCCGATCTCCAGCAGGCGGTGGTGCAGGTGCCCCCGGTCGGCCGCGAACGGGGACTGGCCGCGCCAGGTGCGCCGCACGATGGCGAGCACCAGGTCGGCCGCCGGCACCGCGATGATCGTCAGCGGCAGCAGCAGCGGGATGTAGACGGGCACCGTCTGGTGCACGGCCTCCTTCTCCGAGCCCGCGAACAGGTTCATCGCGTCCGGGTCGACCTGCCCGGTGATGGAGATCGCACCGGCCGCCAGCACCAGGCCGATCAGCATCGACCCCGAGTCACCCATGAAGATGCGCGCGGGGTGCATGTTGTGCGGCAGGAAGCCCAGGCACATGCCCATCAGGAGCGCCGAGAAGAGGGTCGCCGGGGCGGCGGACTCCAGCCCGTAGCCGTACCAGATGCGGTAGCCGTACATGAAGAACGCGGTGGAGGCGATGCACACCATGCCGGCCGCGAGGCCGTCCAGACCGTCGGCGAAGTTCACCGCGTTGATGGTGATCACGACGAGCGCCACGGTCAGCAGCGTGCCCTGCCACTGGGTCAGCGAGACCGAGCCGACGCCCGGGATCGGCAGCCACAGGATCGTCAGGCCCTGCATCACCATGACGCCCGCGGCGATCATCTGCGCGCCGAGCTTGATGAGGGCGTCGATCTCGAACTTGTCGTCCAGGACGCCGATCAGCCAGATCAGGGCGGCGCCGGACAGCAGCGCACGCGGCTCGTTGGAGTTCTCGAAGACCACGCTGAGGTTCGTCAGGTGGTCGGCGACCAGCAGGCCGGCGCAGAGCCCGAAGAACATCGCGATGCCCCCGAGGCGGGGGGTGGGTTCCCGGTGCACGTCACGTGCCCGGATCTCCGGCATCGCTCCGGCCACGATCGCGAACTTCCGCACCGGCCCTGTCAGCAGGTACGTCACCGCGGCCGTGATGCAGAGCGTCAGGAGGTATTCACGCACGGGCTTCCCCACAGGTCTCGCTGGCCATCTCAGCCCCACACCCTAGCTTCGTGCGCATACGGTTGGGGACTTCCGGGTAGAGCCGATGGTTGCACGAGTGGCTGTGCCGTTACGCCCGCCTCCCCCTCACCGGTCCGGACACGGCGGAAATCTCCCGGTCAGGTCCCGCACTTCTTCACGTACCCGGCGCCCCGCGGACTCGTCCCGCAGGGCCGTCGCCAACAGGACCGCGATGCGCGCCGCTTCGGCCTCGCCCATGCCCTGCGTGGTGACGGCGGCCGTGCCCAGGCGCAGTCCGCGGGCGTCGGGCCGGGGCAGCGCGCAGGTGTCCAGGACGATCCCGGCGGCGGCGAGCCGGCCGCGGGCGGTGCGGCCGTCCACGCCCAGCGGCGCCGGGTCGACGGTCAGCAGGTGGGTGTCGGTGCCGCCGGTGGTGACCGCGAACCCCTCGGCGGCCAGACCCGCCGCCAGCGCCCGCGCGTTGACGACCACCTGACGGGCGTACCGCGCGAACGCCGGCGTCGCCGCCTCGCCGAACGCCACGGCCTTGGCGGCGACCGTGTGCATCTGCGCACCGCCCTGGGTGAACGGGAAGACCGCCCGGTCCACCCGCTCGGCCAGCTCGCTCCCGCACAGCAGCATGCCGCCGCGCGGGCCGCGCAGCACCTTGTGGGTGGTCGCGCACACGATGTCGGCGTACGGGACCGGGCTGGGCGCCGCTCCCCCGGCCACCAGCCCGATGGGGTGGGCGGCGTCGGCGATCAGGTACGCGCCGACCTCGTCCGCCACCTCACGGAAGAACGCGTGGTCGATGTGCCGGGGGTAGGAGATGGACCCGCACACGATCGCTTTCGGGCGGTGCGTGCGGGCCAGCGCCCGCACCTGCTCGTGGTCGATGAGCCCGGTCCCGGGGTCGACGCCGTACCCGACGAAGTCGAACCACCGGCCGGAGAAGTTCGCCGGCGACCCGTGGGTGAGGTGGCCGCCGTGCGGCAGGCCCATCGCCAGCACGGTGTCACCGGGGCGCAGCAGGGCGGCGTACGCGGCCAGTACGGCCGAACTCCCGGAGTGGGACTGCACGTTGGCGTGTTCGGCGCCGAAGAGGGCCTCTGCGCGCCGCACGGCGAGCCGCTCGGCGGCGTCGACCAGTTCGCAGCCGCCGTGGTGCCGGGCGCCGGGGTACCCCTCGGCGTACTTGTTGGCGAGCGGCGAGCCCAGGGCGGCCAGCACGGCCGGTGAGCTGAAGTTCTCGGCGGCGATCAGCTGCAGCGTCGTCGTCTGGCGCGCCCGCTCCGCGAGGACGATCTCGGCCAGCTCGGGATCCTGCCGGCCCAGCACGTCGTCGACCGACGTCGGGCCTTCAAGCGTGTGTGCGACCGGCATGGCGGACTCCGGACCTCGGCGGGGGGGGGACGCTGTATCCAATGTAGGACCGACTCCCCCGCCGCGCCCGGCGTCACCACCGGCCGGCCCGCACGCCGTACCCGCTCAGGTGCGTGCGAGGGCTCCGCTCAGGTGCGTGCCGGTACCCCGGTCAGCGCCGTGACCACCGGGTCGAGCGCCTGGTTGATCTCCTCGCCCACCGAGCGGAAGAACGGCAGCGGGGCCCCGTACGGGTCGTAGACCTCGTCCGCCTCCGCCGTGGGGGCCAGCAGCCACCCGCGCAGCGCCGCCGCGGCGCGGACCAGGGCCCGGGCGCGTTCGACCATGCCGTCGTCCAGCGGCGGCAGGGTCGCGGGGTCTATGGCCCGGACCAGACGGGTGAACTCCTTCAGCGTGAAGGTGCGCAGGCCCGCCGAATGGCCCATGGAGATGACCTGGGCGCGGTGGTCGCGGGTCGCGGTGAGGACCAGGTCGGCCCGGATGACGTGCTCGTCGAGCAGTTCGCGGCCCGTGAAGCCCGACGCGTCCGCCCCGAAGTCCGCCAGGACCGCCTCCGCGTTGGCCTCCATGGGCGCACCCTCGTGCCCCCAGGTACCGGCGCTCTCCACGATCAGGCCGCCCCACAGGGGGTCGCCCAGCCGGTCCGCCAGGGCATGGCGGGTCAGCCGCTCGGTGATCGGCGAGCGGCACACGTTGCCGGTGCTGACATGGAGGATGCGAAAGGAGGAGTCGCCGAAGGTCCCGTCGCCGTAAGCCCCCGTGGTCCCCGTTCCCGTCCCTATGCCACGCCCCGCGTCAGGGGCTGTCAATTCGCCACCTCAAGGTCGGGTACCACCTTGCGCAGCTCCTCGGCGGACAGGGCCCCGGCCCGCAGCAGCACCGGCACCTTGCCCGTGACGTCGACGATCGAGGACGGGACGATGCCGGGGGTCGGACCGCCGTCCAGGTACACGGAGACGGAGTCCCCGAGCATCTCCTGGGCGGCGTCGCAGTCCTCGGGGGACGGGTGTCCCGTGAGGTTGGCGGAGGAGACGGCCATCGGGCCGACCTCGGTCAGCAGCTCGATGGCGACCGGGTGCAGCGGCATGCGCACGGCGACGGTGCCGCGGGTGTCCCCGAGGTCCCACTGCAGGGACGGCTGGTGCCTGGCGACCAGGGTCAGCGCGCCCGGCCAGAAGGCGTCGACGAGCTCCCAGGCCATCTCGGAGAAGTCCGTGACCAGGCCGTGCAGCGTGTTCGGGGAGCCGATGAGGACGGGCGTGGGCATGTTCCGGCCACGGCCCTTGGCGTCCAGCAGGTCGGCCACGGCCTCCGAGCTGAACGCGTCGGCGCCGATCCCGTACACGGTGTCGGTCGGCAGCACGACGAGCTCGCCGCGGCGCACGGCGGACGCGGCCTCGCGCAGCCCCGTCGTGCGGTCGGTCGCGTCGTTGGTGTCGTATCGCCGTGCCATGTCAGCAAGCCTCCTCGAGCACGCGGGCCCCGTCGGCCGCGTACCTAACGGTTTCTACGTCGTCCGCGTCGTGCACGTCGGCGGCGGCGCCGGCGCGGGGGGTCGCCGCGGTCACGGCATCGCCCTGCGGGCGGTCGCGAACCGCGGCCGGTTGTTGAGGTCGGGGTGGTCGGCGGCATCCGCCCAGCCCCGCTCCTCGGTGAAGATCCACGGCACCTGACCGCCCTGGGTGTCGGCGTGCTCGACGACGACGACCCCGCCCGGACGCAGCAGCCGGTGCGCGGTGCGCTCCAGGCCGCGGATCAGGTCGAGGCCGTCCTCCCCCGAGAACAGGGAGAGTTCCGGATCGTAGTCCCGGGCCTCCGGAGCGACGTACTCCCATTCCGTGAGCGGGATGTACGGCGGGTTGGTGATGACGAGGTCGACCTGGCCGTCGAGGTCCGGGAAGGCGTCCAGGGCGTTGCCCTGGCGCAGGTCGACCCTGGACCCCTCGACGTTCTTGCGGGTCCAGCGCAGGGCGTCCTCGGACAGCTCGACGGCGTGCACGCGCGAGCGCGGCACCTCCTGGGCGAGGGCGAGCGCGATGGCGCCCGAACCGGTGCACAGGTCGACGATGAGCGGCTCCACGACGTCCATCGCGCGCACGGCGTCTATGGCCCAGCCGACCACGGACTCGGTCTCCGGCCGGGGCACGAAGACACCCGGTCCGACCTGCAGTTCCAGATAGCGGAAGTAGGCCCGTCCGGTGATGTGCTGGAGCGGCTCGCGGGCCTCGCGGCGCGCGGTCACCTCCCAGTACCGGGCGTCGAAGTCCGCGTCCTTGACGGTGTGCAGCTCGCCCCGTTTCACGCCGTGCACGAACGCGGCGAGCTCCTCGGCGTCGTTGCGCGGCGAGGGCACGCCGGCGTCGGCCAGCCGCTGGGTGGCCTGGGCCACTTCCGCGAGCAGCAGGTTCACGCGTCCTCCGGGCTGAGCTGTCGTCCGTCGTGCGGATGGGGTGGTGCGGCGGTGCTGGTGCGTGCCTCAGGCCGCGGCGAGCTTGGCCGCCGAGTCGGCGTCCACGCAGGCCTGGATCACGGCGTCGAGGTCGCCGTCGAGGACCTGGTCCAGGTTGTACGACTTGAAGCCGACGCGGTGGTCCGAGATGCGGTTCTCCGGGAAGTTGTACGTACGGATCTTCTCGGAGCGGTCCACGGTGCGGACCTGGCTGCGGCGGGCGTCCGCGGCGTTGCGCTCCGCCTCCTCCTGCGCCGCGGCCAGCAGCCTGGAGCGCAGGATACGCATCGCCTGCTCCTTGTTCTGCAGCTGGCTCTTCTCGTTCTGGCAGGAGGCGACGACGCCGGTGGGCAGGTGCGTGATGCGCACGGCGGAGTCGGTGGTGTTGACGGACTGGCCGCCGGGCCCGGAGGAGCGGTAGACGTCGATGCGCAGGTCGTTCGCGTGGATCTCGACGTCGACCTCCTCGGCCTCGGGCGTGACCAGCACACCGGCGGCGGAGGTGTGGATGCGGCCCTGCGACTCGGTGGAGGGCACGCGCTGCACGCGGTGCACGCCGCCCTCGTACTTCATCCGGGCCCAGACGCCCTGGCCGGGCTCGGTGGCGCCGTTGCCGCCCTTGGTCTTCACGGCGACCTGGACGTCCTTGTAGCCGCCCAGCTCGGACTCGGTGGAGTCGATGATCTCGGTCTTCCAGCCGACGCGCTCGGCGTACCGCAGGTACATGCGCAGCAGGTCGCCGGCGAACAGGGCCGACTCGTCGCCGCCCGCGCCCGCCTTGATCTCCAGGATGACGTCCTTGTCGTCGCTGGGGTCCCGCGGGACGAGCAGCAGCCGGAGCTTCTCGGTGAGCTCCTCGCGCTGCTTCTCCAGCTCCTTGACCTCGGCGGCGAAGTCGGGGTCGTCGGCGGCGAACTCCTTCGCCGTCTCGATGTCGTCCCCGGTCTGCTTCCAGGAGCGGTACGTCGCGACGATCGGGGTCAGCTCGGCGTAGCGCTTGTTGAGCTTGCGCGCGTTGGCCTGGTCGGCGTGGACCGACGGGTCAGCGAGCCTCTTCTCCAGATCGGCGTGCTCGCCGATGAGTTCCTCGACCGCCTCGAACATCTCCGGCTCCAATGGACTGCCCCCGGCTCCGGCTCGGGGCCGGGCTCAGGGACTCAGGTACGACGAATGGGGGTGAATAAGAGACAGCGCAAAGCGCCGGTCCCGGCGCCCCCTGGTCGGAGGCGACGGAGACCGGCGCTGTGAGGTCGCTACTTCTTGGCGGCCGCGGCCTTGCCGAAGCGGGCCTCGAAGCGGGCCACGCGGCCACCGGTGTCGAGGATCTTCTGCTTGCCCGTGTAGAACGGGTGGCACTCGGAGCAGACCTCGGCGCGGACGGTGCCGCTGGAGATCGTGCTGCGGGTGGTGAACGACGCGCCACAGGTGCAGCTGACCTGCGTCTCGACGTACTCGGGGTGGATGTCGCGCTTCAAGGTGTCTCCTAGTTTCGGGAGGGCGCCGGGTCGCTGCCGCGGGATGCGGGGGCGTGAACCGGGGCCGACTGTCCAGTCTGCCAGGACTGGTGCCATCTCCCCAAACCGGGGGAGGTCGCCGACTATTCCCAGGCCCGGGACAGCGCCCCGTCAGGGGCGCGGGGAACTGCGCGACCAGCCACGACGCACCCGCACCTGCCCTTGGGGCATCGTCACGACGTGACGACGCCCTCCGCCTCGCCCGTGGCCGTGTCCTTCGTCGCCGACTTCGGGATCGGACGGTCGTTCTTCAGGGCGGTCCAGACCGACTCGGCCTTGTCCTTCTCGACCAGGACGCGGTTGCCGTCCGCCGGGTCGTACCGGACCGGCATCGTGATCATCTGCAGCTGCGACGAGCCGATCCCCTTGAGCCCGTTGGCGAAGGAGGCCAGGTCCTTGACCGAGGCGAGGTCGGAGTCGGTGGTGACGGCCCCGGTCGCCGTGTCGGCCAGGTCGTACAGCTTCTTCGGGCTGCTCAGCACCCCGATGTGCCGGACCTGCTCGACCAGCGCCTTGACGAACGCCTGCTGGAGCTGGATGCGGCCGAGGTCGGAGCCGTCGCCGACCCCGTGCCGCGTACGGACCAGGCCGAGCGCCTGCTCGCCGGTCAGCCGGTGGGTGCCGGCCTCCAGGTCGAGGTGGCTCTCCCGGTCCTCGATGTCCTTCGTCGTGGTGACCTCGACGCCGCCGAGTTCGTCGATCAGCTTCCGGAAGCCGCTGAAGTCGACCTCGACGTAGTGGTCCATGCGGATGCCGGTCATCGACTCGACGGTCTTCACGGCGCAGGCGGCGCCGCCCGTGGTGTACGCCGAGTTGAACATCGCGAACGAGGCGGCGTCGTGCGTGACGCCCTCGGCGTCGGTGCACTCGGGGCGCGGGACGAGGGTGTCGCGGGGTATGGAGACCACACTGGCCTTCTTGTGACCCTCGTAGACGTGCACGATCATCGCGGTGTCGGAGCGGGCGCTGCCGTCGTCGGCGCCGCCGCCCAGCTTCTTGTTGCCGCCGGAGCGGCTGTCGGAGCCCAGGACGAGGATGTCCTGCGAGCCGTCGTCGACGTCCAGGGGCCGGTCGGTGCCCAGCGCCTGGTCGATGTCGACGCTCTTGATGTTGTCGTTCAGGTTGACGTACACGTACCCGAGGCCGGTGCCGCCGAGCGCGAGGACGCCCGCGGCGGACCACGCCGTGACGAGGAGCGCCTTGCGGCGTCCGCTGCGCGGTGTGCGGCGGCCCGTGGCCCCGGCTTCCGGCGTGCTCTCGTCAGGCATGTCGTCCTCAGTCCTCGCTGTGGTCCCGGTTACCCCCTGTGCTCAGGGTCAGGCGTGGTCGTCCCTGGTCGGGTGCTGTCAGGTCAGACGTCGCAACCCGGAGAAGGGTTGCACAGGAAACCATGAGCACCTGTGGTGGAGGTCTCCGCAGCACGGAGGGCCGCCCCCCGCTTCGCCGGGGACGGCCCTCCGTGGTGCCGGCCGCGCCGGCGGTGACTCAGTCGTTGCCGTTGCCCGGCATCGGCGTCGTCTTCTGGATCTGCAGCAGGAACTCGGCGTTCGACTTCGTCTGCTTCATCTTGTCGAGCAGCAGCTCGATCGCCTGCTGCTGGTCGAGCGCGTGCAGCACGCGACGCAGCTTCCAGGTGATGGCGAGCTCGTCGCTGCCGAGCAGGATCTCTTCCTTGCGGGTACCGGACGCGTCGACGTCCACCGCGGGGAAGATGCGCTTGTCGGCGAGCTTGCGGTCGAGCTTGAGCTCGGCGTTGCCGGTGCCCTTGAACTCCTCGAAGATGACCTCGTCCATGCGCGAGCCGGTGTCGACGAGCGCGGTGGCCAGGATCGTCAGCGAGCCGCCGTCCTCGATGTTGCGCGCGGCACCGAAGAAGCGCTTCGGCGGGTACAGCGCGGTCGAGTCGACACCACCGGACAGGATGCGGCCGGAGGCCGGGGCGGCGAGGTTGTACGCACGGCCCAGACGCGTGATCGAGTCGAGCAGCACGACGACGTCGTGGCCCAGCTCCACCAGGCGCTTGGCCCGCTCGATGGCGAGCTCGGCGACCGTGGTGTGGTCCTCGGCGGGGCGGTCGAAGGTCGAGGAGATGACCTCGCCCTTCACCGACCGCTGCATGTCGGTGACCTCTTCCGGACGCTCGTCGACCAGGACGACCATCAGGTGGCACTCGGGGTTGTTGTGCGTGATCGCGTTGGCGATCGCCTGCATGATCATGGTCTTGCCGGTCTTCGGCGGGGCCACGATCAGACCGCGCTGGCCCTTTCCGATGGGCGCGACGAGGTCGATGATGCGGGTCGTCAGCACGCCCGGGTCGGTCTCCAGGCGGAGCCGGTCCTGCGGGTAGAGCGGCGTCAGCTTGTTGAACTCCGGCCGTCCGCGCCCGGATTCGGGCGCCATGCCGTTCTGCGAGTCCAGCCGGACCAGCGCGTTGAACTTCTCGCGGCGCTCGCCGTCCTTGGGCTGGCGGACCGCGCCGGTGACGTGGTCGCCCTTGCGCAGGCCGTTCTTGCGGACCTGGGCCAGCGACACGTACACGTCGTTCGGACCGGGCAGGTAGCCCGAGGTGCGGATGAACGCGTAGTTGTCGAGGATGTCCAGGATGCCCGCGACGGGGATCAGCACGTCGTCGTCGGCGACCTGCGGCTCGTTGGGGCCGAACTCGTCGCGCCCGCGGCGGCCGCGGCGGTCGCGGTACCGGCCGCGGCGTCCGCGGCGGCCACCCGCCTCGTCGTCGTAGCCGTCGTCCTGCGGACCGTTGTCGCGCTGGCGGTCCTGCCGGCCGCCGCCCTGCTGGCGGTCCTGCCGGTCCTGCCGGTCCTGCCGGTCCTGGCGCTGCTGGTTGCCGCCGCCCTGACCGCCCTGGTTGCCGCCCTGGCCGCCCTGCTGCTCGTCGCCCTTGCCGCCGCGGCGGTCGCGGTCGCGGCCCCCGCGGTCACGGTCGCCGCGCTCACCGCGGTCACCACGGTCGCCGCGGTCACGGCGGTCACGGCGGCCCTGCCGGCCCTCGGCGCCGCCGTCCTGGCCGTCGCCCCTGCTCTCGCCCTGGGGCTGCGCGGGGGCCTCGGTCCTGAGGTCGCCCTTCGCCTCGGCGGTCACCGTCTCGGGGCTGCCCGCCTCGGCGGTGGCACGGCGCCGGCGGCGCTCGGCCGGGGCCTCCTCGGCCTCGCCGCGGGACGGTCCGCCGTCGGGCTGGCCGGGGATCTCGATCTGCTGCTGGGCCACGGCCTTCTCGGCCTGGGCCACCGCCTTCTCCTCGGCGGGGGAGCCAGCCTCGTCACCCGTACGCGCCTTCGAGGTGGCCCGGCGCTTGGGCTTCGTCTCGGGGGCGTCCCCGGCGGCGGCCGCGGCCTTGGCGGAGGCGCCGCTTCCGCCCTGCGCCTCCTTGATGACCTCGATCAGCTGGCTCTTGCGCATCCGCGCGGTGCCCCTGATGCCGAGGCCGGATGCGACCTGCTGCAACTCGGCCAGCACCATGCCCTCGAGGCCGGTACCGCGGCGCCGACGGGAGCCGGCACCGGTGGCAGGCGCGGAGGCGTCCGTGGCGGGCGCGGCAGCGGTCTCCTCGACACGTGCGCCCATCAGATCGGTGGTGTCGCTCACGAAGGGTCCTTCCCTGGAGCGGACGTCGGCCTGTCTGGCTCGGCGACCGGTTGTGCTGTCCGACAGTGGTCCGTCTTGTGTGGACCGTGCCGGGGCGGTGGTCCGCCCAAAGGCGGAGGGAATTTCTGGGATGACGTTTCCCGGGGCCATGGACCTGAGGTGCTGTGTCCATCGGCTCGTTCACGCCGGTTCCGGAGCGTGCTCAGCACCGCTCAGCGCGTAGCACCCAATGCGTGACGCAAAGCAGTTTGGGGGGCTCCCGGAAGAATGGTTGTCCCGGACGGGGACGTGAAGCACCTCGCCATGGTGGGGTCGGGTGCAGACTTGAGGTTAACACTACCGGATCCAACAAACATTCCCCCTCTCGAAATCCGGCGACCGGGTGTCACGGAGCAAGCGGCAGCACGCTCGCTCCGGTGGCGTCGAGGCTCAGCCGGTTGGCCGCCCAGCCCTCGCCCGCCAGCCTTGCGACCTTGTCGGCGGCGGCCTCGTCGGCGAGCGCGAGCACGGTGGGTCCGGCGCCGGAGATGACCGCGGGGATCCCGTCCGCCCGCAGCCGCTCCACCAGCGCCGCGCTCTCCGGCATGGCCGGGGCGCGGTACTCCTGGTGCAGGCGGTCCTCGGTGGCGGCGAGCAGCAGCTCGGGGCGCCTGGTCAGGGCCTCGACGAGCAGTGCGGCGCGGCCCGCGTTGGTGGCGGCGTCGACATGCGGGACGGTGCGCGGGAGCAGTCCGCGGGCGGTCTCCGTGAGCACGGCCTTGCCGGGTACGAAGACGACGGGGACGACGGAGTCCGCGGGCTCCATGCGGATGGCGCGGGCGGCCCCGTTCTCCAGCCAGGAGAGGGTGAATCCGCCGAGCAGACAGGCGGCGACGTTGTCGGGGTGGCCCTCGATCTCGGTGGCCAGCTCCAGGAGCGCGGTGTCGTCGAGCTTGCCGTCCCCGCCTATGGTCACGGCGCGGGCGGCCACGATGCCGGCGCAGATCGCGGCGGACGAGGAGCCCAGGCCCCGGCCGTGCGGGATGCGGTTCGCGCAGACGATCTCCAGGCCGCGGGGCTGCCCGCCCAGCAGGTCGAAGGCGGTGCGCAGGGAGCGTACGAGGAGGTGGCGCTCGTCACGCGGGAGGGTCTCGCTCCCCTCGCCCGCGATGTCGATGTCCAGCCCGGAATCGGCCACCCGGACGACCACGTCGTCGTACAGCCCCAGTGACAGGCCGAGGGCGTCGAAGCCCGGGCCGAGGTTGGCACTGGTGGCGGGGACGCGCACCCGGACGGCGGCGGCGCGGAACGCTGGACCGGCCATCGCTCGATGACTCTCCTTGAGCTTGAGCTGCGAGATTCTCGAAAATCCTGCGAGACGTACGGGGAATGCGGAAGACCCGGAGGCCGCAGGGACGGCGCGGCACCGCGGCATATGCGGCGGGCGGGTTCGGTACAGCTTATCGAAGGAAGCTTCCGTGGCGACATAGGGCGCACAGGAGGCGCACGATGCGTGTCGTAAGCCCGCATGTGCACCCCCTGCCGGGTGCCTCTTCCTGTGCCCTGTCGGGCGTGTGTGCCGTGTGGTGCGGTTACGCGAGACCCAGGCGCTCGGCGGCCGTGGCCGCGTCGACCGGGACGGTGACCGGCTGCGGGGCGCCCGCGACGGCCCAGTCGGGGTCCTTGAGGCCGTTCCCGGTCACCGTGCAGACGATGCGCTGGCCCGGGTCGACCTTGCCCTGCTCGGCGGCCTTGAGCAGACCGGCGACGGAGGCCGCGGAGGCCGGCTCGACGAAGACGCCCTCCTGCGCGGCCAACAGACGGTAGGCGCGCAGGATCTCACGGTCCGTCACCTCGTCGATGAAGCCGCCCGACTCGTCCCGCGCGGCCAGCGCGAACTGCCAGGAGGCCGGGTTGCCGATGCGGATCGCGGTGGCGATCGTCGAGGGGTCCTTGACGACCTCGCCGCGCACGATCGGGGCGGACCCGGAAGCCTGGAAGCCCCACATCCGCGGGGTGCGCGCGGCGACCTTGTCGGCGGCGTACTCGGTGTACCCCTTCCAGTACGCGGTGATGTTGCCCGCGTTGCCCACCGGCAGGACGTGAATGTCGGGGGCGTCGCCCAGCATGTCCACGATCTCGAACGCGGCGGTCTTCTGGCCCTCGATGCGCACCGGGTTGACCGAATTGACCAGCGCCACCGGGTAGTTGTCGGACAGGCTGCGCGCGAGCGTGAGGCAGTCGTCGAAGTTGCCGTCGACCTGGAGGATCTTCGCGCCGTGCACGAGGGCCTGGCCCATCTTGCCGAGCGCGATCTTGCCCTGCGGGACGAGCACGGCGCAGACCATTCCGGCGCGCACGGCGTAGGCGGCCGCCGAGGCGGACGTATTGCCCGTGGAGGCACAGATGACGGCCTTCGCGCCCTCCTCCTTGGCCCGCGTGATGGCCATGGTCATGCCCCGGTCCTTGAAGGACCCGGTGGGGTTGGCACCCTCGACCTTGAGGTGCACCTCGCAGCCCGTGCGCTCGGAGAGCACCTGCGCCGGTACGAGCGGCGTACCGCCCTCACGGAGCGAGACGACCTCCGTGGTGCCGGAGACCGGCAGCCGGTCCCGGTACTCCTCGATGATTCCGCGCCACTGGTGGGTCATTGCTCGTTACTCTCCTTCAACCCGCATGATGCTGGCGACACCCCGCACGGTGTCGAGGTTGCGCAGCGCCTCGACGGTCCCCGTCAGGGACGCGTCGGACGCGCGGTGCGTGACGACCACGAGGGAGGCATCGCCGCCTCCGTCCTGCCGTCCTTGCTGACGAACGGTGTCGATCGACACCCCGTGTTCGGCGAAGACGGTCGCCACCTGGGCCAGGACGCCCGGTTTGTCCGCCACGTCGAGGCTGATGTGGTAGCGGGTCACGACCTCGCCCATGGACGAGACGGGCAGCCGGGCGTACGCCGAGTCGCCGGGCCCGGTCGCGCCGCTGAGCTTGTTGCGGCACACGGCCACCAGGTCACCGAGGACGGCGGACGCCGTCGGGGCGCCGCCCGCGCCCGGCCCGTAGAACATGAGCTGCCCGGCGGCGTCCGACTCGACGAACACGGCGTTGTACGCGCCGCGCACCGAGGCGAGCGGGTGGCTCAGCGGGATCATGGCGGGGTGCACCCGCGCGGTCACCGATCCCCCGTCGGCGGCCCGCTCGCAGATGGCGAGCAGCTTGATGGTGCAGCCCATGGCCCGCGCCGAGGCGAAGTCGGCGGCGGTGACCTCGGTCATGCCCTCGCGGTACACGTCGTCGAGGCGCACGCGCGTGTGGAAGGCGATCCCGGCGAGGATGGCGGCCTTGGCTGCCGCGTCGAACCCCTCGACGTCGGCGGTGGGGTCGGCCTCCGCGTACCCGAGGGCGGTGGCCTCGTCGAGGGCCTCCTGGTAGCCGGCGCCCGTGGAGTCCATCTTGTCGAGGATGAAGTTGGTGGTGCCGTTGACGATGCCGAGCACCCGGTTGACCTTGTCGCCGGCGAGGGACTCGCGCAGCGGGCGGATCAGCGGGATGGCGCCGGCGACGGCGGCCTCGTAGTAGAGGTCCGCGTCGTGGTCCTGGGCCGCCGCGTGCAGCGCGGCGCCGTCCTGCGCGAGCAGCGCCTTGTTGGCGGAGACGACGGAGGCGCCGTGCTCGAAGGCGGTGGTGATGAGGGTGCGGGCGGGCTCGATGCCGCCGATGACCTCGACGACGACGTCGATGTCCCCCCGTTTCACCAGCGCGGTCGCGTCCGTGGTGACGAGGGCGGGGTCGATGCCCGCACGCACCTTGCTGGGCCGCCGCACGGCCACGCCGGCCAGCTCGACGGGGGCCCCGATGCGCGCGGCGAGGTCGTCGGCGTGCGTCGTCATGATGCGCGCCACCTCTGAGCCGACGACCCCACAGCCCAGCAGCGCCACCTTCAGCGGACGCGTACGCATCATCCGACCTCGTTTCCTCTTACCGTCACGGTGGGACCAGTCTCACTCACCGGACGGGGGTTTCTGCCCCACGTCCGGATCGTGAGATGTCTATTTCATTTACGCGGGGGCGGAAAACAGGAGATCTTCCGCCGGACCCGCCTGTCGTCCGGGTCAGCCGACGTCGAGACGCAGCAGGTCCTCCTCGGTCTCGCGGCGGACGATGACCCTGGCCTCGCCGTCGCGGACCGCGACGACGGGCGGACGCAGGGCGTGGTTGTAGTTGCTGGCCATCGAGCGGCAGTACGCGCCGGTGGCGGGCACCGCGATGAGGTCCCCCGGCGCCAGGTCGGAGGGCAGGAAGGCGTCCTTCACGACGATGTCCCCGCTCTCGCAGTGCTTGCCGACCACGCGCACCAGCATGGGCTCCGCGTCGCTCGTACGCGAGACCAGGGCGACGCTGTACTCGGCGTCGTACAGCGCGGTACGGATGTTGTCGGACATGCCGCCGTCGACGGAGACGTAGGTGCGCAGCCCTTCGAGGGGCTTGATGGTGCCGACCTCGTACAGGGTGAAGGCGGTGGGCCCGACGATGGCGCGCCCGGGCTCGACGGAGATCCGGGGCGTGCGCAGCTTCGCGGCCTCGCACTCGCGCGTCACGATCTCGCCGAGCGCCTTGGCGATCTCGTGGGGCTCGCGGGGGTCGTCGTCGCTGGTGTAGGCGATGCCGAGGCCGCCGCCGAGGTCGATCTCGGGCAGCTCGATGCCGTGCTCGTCGCGGATCGCGGCGAGCAGCGACACGACGCGCCGCGCGGCCACCTCGAACCCGGCCATGTCGAAGATCTGCGACCCGATGTGGGAGTGGATGCCGATGACCTCAAGCCCGTCGAGGGCGAGCGCGCGCCGTACGGCCTCGGCGGCCTGTCCGTCGGCGAGCGCGATCCCGAACTTCTGGTCCTCGTGCGCGGTGGCGATGAACTCGTGCGTGTGGGCCTCGACGCCGACGGTGACGCGGATCTGCACGCGCTGCCGCCTGCCGAGGCTCTGCGCGATGTGCGCGACCCGCACGATCTCCTGGAAGGAGTCGAGGACGATGCGCCCGACGCCGGCCTCGACGGCCCGGGTGATCTCCGCCACGGACTTGTTGTTGCCGTGGAAGGCGATGCGGTCGGCGGGCATGCCGGCGGAGAGGGCGGTGGCCAGCTCGCCGCCGGAGCAGACGTCCAGGTTGAGCCCCTCCTCGTGCAACCAGCGCACGACGGCGCGGGAGAGGAAGGCCTTGCCGGCGTAGAAGACGTCGGCGTCGTGCCCGAAGGCGGTGCGCCAGGCGCGCGCCCGCGCACGGAAGTCGGTCTCGTCGAGGAAGTACGCCGGGGTGCCGAACTGCTCGGCGAGCGTCGACACGTCGATCCCGCCGACGCTGACCGAGCCGTCCTCGGTACGCGTCACGGTCTGCGCCCAGACCTTCGGGTCGAGGACGTTGAGGTCGTCGGCCGGGGCGGAGTAGTGGCCCTCGGGCAGGACGTCGGCGTGGCGGGGCCCGGCGGGGTGTGCGGAACGGCTCATGTCTGTGGGCTCTCTCAGAGATGTTCTACGAGGTGTTCCAGACGTGCTCCGGAGACATTCGGCATGTCGAGAAATGCTCCGGGGCGCATCTAGAGGTGTTCTGGCGCGTCGATGCCGAGCAGGGACAGGCCGCCGGCCAGCACCGTCCCGGCGGCTTCGGCGAGCGCGAGCCGGGAGCGGTGGGCGGCCGAGGGTTTCTCGTCGCCGAGCGGGAGGACGGTGTGCTGGAAGGCGAGCAGCGCGTCGGCGACGGTGACGAGGTGCCGCGTGAGCCGGTCGGGCGCGCGGTGGCGCGCGGCGGCGGCGAGGGCGTGGGGGTAGGTGTCTAGGGCGTCGAGGAGGGCACCGGTTTCGACTCCGGCACCGTCCTCCGTGCCGGGAACACCGGTGAATCCGAGCTGGGCGGCGTTACGGCTGAGGGCCCGGGTGCGGGCGTGTGCGTAACGGACCCGGAAGAAGGGGTTCCCCTCCCGCTGGACGAGGTGCTCGTCGGTGATGCGGGGCCGGTCGTGGGACCCTCTCCCCCACCCCCAAAACCTGTTCATGACGACCCCGAAAGAGCTGGTAGGGTTCTACCCGTCGCCGCAACCACAGCGCCCGACACGCCCCCGTAGCTCAGGGGATAGAGCAACGGCCTCCGGAGCCGTGTGCGCAGGTTCGAATCCTGCCGGGGGCACCTCGTAGTAGGTGCCCAAAGACCCCGCCATCAGCGGTTTCGCTGAGGACGGGGTCTTGGCGTATGTGCGGCCGTGCGCAGGCGGAGGCCGCCGAAAGCAGCCGTTTGCCGGTGATCACGTTGTAATAGCGTGTTGATCTTTCAGAGGGACCCCGCACGTCAGAGGCTGTCTTCCCGTCTCGTCAGCGTAGCCGTGCAGACATGGCGAAAGCCCCGGATCTCTCCAGGGCTCACGTCCATCGGTCCTGCGGACCGTTTCACTTCCAGGTGTCGCCCTACTCCCCCCAGACCCTTCAAGGCGGCTCGCTCCGCTCCCCGCGCGCGGCCCAGCTCCCGGCCGGGCTCATGGCAATCAGCCGCCTGACGCCAGAGAAGGGCCACATCGTGGCGGGGCGGTCGGCTCCACGACTTTACGGAGCCATGATCACTTGCGCCAAAGCCGCTTCATCGCCCTGAGCTAGTGCGCCTTCTTCTCCGTTCCTCAGAGAACTGTCAGCACGAACGGAAGTTGACCTAAGCTGTACTGCGACTAAGCCAGTTAGTGGGTCAGGGGGTTGAGACCGTGATGCGGATCAGCATGGTTGGCCGGGGTGCTGAGGAAGAGTTGCGCTCACTCCGCACGTGGCTTCTCGAAGATCCAAAGGTTCGCCAGCATTCGAAGGTGTTTTGGGAGACTTCACAGCCCCAACCCGGAGCAATGGGGGCCGATGCATTTTCCGTTCTTCAATTGGTCACAGATAACTTCTGGCAGATCTCCACCTTCTCGATCACTTACGCCGCCTGGCGAAAAACTCGGACTCAAGCACCTCGCGTGACAATTGAGCATAACGGAAAATCTGTAACGATTGAAGGAAGTGACACGGAAACACTTGAGCGCATGATCCGCTCGCTGAGTGCAGAGTAGTTATTCCGTGACCCTACCTCGCTCCAAATATTCTCGCGCAGTACTAATTGGCGTGAGCGACTATACGCAATTGCCCAGACTGGCTACGGTGCGAAATAACATCGAAGCTTTAAGGGGAATTCTCACCAGTTCCGCTTCATGGAATCTTTCACCGGAACACTGCGCGGTCGTGCACGACCCTCGCACGCCAGAGGAATTGGTGGACCCCATTCTGCATGCTGCCGAGGAAGCATCAGATGCGCTACTAATTTATTACGCTGGCCACGGACTCAAGGGCCCGAATAGAGGGGAATTGCGCCTTACCCGGTCAACCTCTCGCACGGGCGCACCACACACTTCCACCGACTACAATGATATTCGAGAAACATTGCTGGGATCGACAGCAAATCGCCGAGTTGTGATCCTCGACTGCTGCTATGCCGCCAGCGCTCTCGGCACTATGACAGATCCTGCTAGCAGCATCGCCGATGACGCCCTCATCGAAGGGACGTACCTTATCGCTGCCGCAGGCGAAACGGAATCCGCTATGGCAGAAGACGGTAGCGGATTTACAGTATTCACCGGCGAACTAATTCGCCTGCTCAGCGAGGGTATTCCAGAACCCAAGTGCGATCTATTGGACCTGGATACCGTATTCAGCCATTTGCATAGGGAGCTCCGCGCTAAATCCCGGCCTCTGCCGCATAAGCGGGTGCGCAACTCTCTTGGAAAACTTGCATTGGCCAGAAACTCGTTCGGGCGCGCGGGAGAGTTGCGTACAAGCAACACCATTCCCGTGACCCCCTCCATGATCCCCGAATCTCAAAGCGAGGCCAACTTTCTCGCTAAGGAGATTCGAGGCGGCGCGGACGGAGCTTCCTCGGGGGCCGATGAAGCTCGGCTCCATCGGCTTTCTGCGCAATCTCCCCACACTGGCGCACTATGGCATAAACCAATGTCAGAAGCAGCCTCCGGTGAGGCCGCAGGCAGCTTGCCCGAAAAAGCAGAAGCGGTCGATCCAACGCCTACTCCCGGCGACCTTACAGGACCCGAAATTTGGCCAACTGTACGACAGACCTGGCCAATGGTAGCCGCGTCGCGCGAGTCTCCACAAACAGGGCATGTAGAAATCATATGGAAAGAGATTCTGAATAGAATAAAGGAGCGGCGACGCTTCGCGTGGATTATTCTGACTCAAAATGTCAGGATTGCATCCTTCAACGGCGAGATTCTTGAGCTTGCTTTCAGTAATGAAGCGGCTGAAAATTCTTACCGTTCGAATGGAATCGACAACCTTCTCGGCAATGTAATCAGGGAAGACTTCGGGCTGAATTGGAAGGTCAGAGTAGGCGCTGCCACCGGCCTTAATCATGGCCAGAATCATCTGAGATCGAATTCTACGGTAAGACGCCCTGGCCAATGGCCCACTTTTCGGGCAAACGACACTGCTGCACGAACCGAGTCACGGCATGCCGAAAGACCTCAACCTGTTTCAATTGCTTGGCCTCCAGTGCGCAAGCCGCCCCCTCCGGAAGACTTTCAACGGATTCAAGAACTCTGGCCTAAGGTGCTAGATGAAGTCGGAAAACGGCGACGGACTTTTTGGTATCTGTTGTCTCAAGATTGTAAGCCAGTCGGCGCAGTGGGAAAAAAGATTTTGCTCGGATTCAATAACGAGCAGGCCAGGATTTCATATCTCTCATGCGGTGCTGACAAGCTACTCGAAGAGGTTGCAACAGAGATCCTTCGCTTCGCATGCAAAATAGAGCCCATGACGATTTCCGAGTAGTTCTTCAGGGAACAGCGGGGAACCACGGTGAAAGCGAACGGAGCCCGCGCTAGGGCTTCATACGTACAGGTCAGCACACCATTAGGATCTTGCCGAACGTAGCTTCCCAGGCTGAGTGTGCAGACGGCGTTATTACGGGACGGCCGTCCCGGCTTGCTCTGGTTGACGACATAGCAGCGTGGCTGAGACGGATGGGGGTGCAGCGAGACACACACGCCTAATCAGTCGGCGCACCCGGCGTCGTGGCCAACTGTCGTCGGCTGAGGCCCAGGCGGTGTTCACCGGGAGATGCTGGCTGTTGGTTGTGTGCGGCGGATCCGGATGTCACCGCCTTGCACGTCCTTCCGTCTCAGTTTCCTTCTCATTCAGTGAGCTCTTTCAGCGGTGCCGCTCCAGGGTGAGGACGGCCTTAGGGATTGACGTCATGCGGTTTGGGCTGCATCGGGCGCTGCGGAAGATTCGCCAGGATTTGAGGCGGGCGATTCCTCGTTCGACGGGTGCACGGGCCGCGGACAAAGCCCGGTTGGCCGCCTGCTCGGTCGAGGTGAGTTCGCCCTGGGGTGGCCGGCGTTTGGGAGTGGTGACCCACTCGCCCGCACCGATGTAGGCCATGTCGGCGAGGACGGGGACTCCCTGGCGCTCGCAGATCTTGATGATCTTATGGGTGCGGGCGGCGGTCAGGTCGTGCGTTCGGCCGGGCAGGGCGGGTGAGAGCCACAGGATGCGACCGGCCGGATCCGTGATGACCTGCACGTTCACGCCGTGGCGTTTGTGCTTCGTCGAGTAGTCCGCGCGCCCGTCGCCGACCCGGTCGCATTCGGCGAGCGTGCCGTCCACGAGAACATAGTCGGGGTCTGTCTCTCGCAGGACCTTCAGCAGGCCCGGCGCCTTGTCGGCCAGGTGCTCGACGACGGTGGTGACGTACGCGTGGGCGGTGCCGACGGAGATACGGAAACCCGCGGCGAGTTGAGCCAGCGGGTCGCGCCAGCGCAGGTACGCGAGAGCGATCACAGACGCTCGGACGGCCGGAGTTTGCAGCGCCGGTCACCCTCACGGGTGACGATCAGCATCGTCACCCACTCCACGAGTGCATGCGGCAGGATACGGGACCAACAGGGCTCCTGAGCTGGAGAGTTGAGACCTAGACACCTCTCTCAACAGCACGGGAGCCCTGTCCGTTGCCTACGGTCCCGTCGTCACCCGCCCGGGGGCCACCCTGAAAACCCTCACTGTTCGCGCACTGTCTGCGATACATGCATTGAGGCACGGCGCGCACTTACGCCCTACTCCTCAGGCTTGAAGCCGTGCGCGTCACGCCATGCGTACAGATCCTGCTCGCTCGGCAACTCGTGACCGTTCGGGCACCTGGGCGGGGTGCTGCCGTCCTGAAGGTCGACAGGGTCAGTCCTGCCCACTGGACGAAACCGGCGCCCCTTCGCCAATAGGCGTGCCTCGCAATTTGGGCACCTGAGCCCGTGGATGTCTTCGATCCACTCAGTAGCCATGGCTTCCTCTCCAGTGACTGAGGCTGAAGAATCAGGTAGGACTCATTTTCGCCACAACACCCCACATGCCCCCCAGTGCCGGGAATGATGCCTTCCCCAACAGCGCCATCCCTGGGGGACCCATGCGCCACACCGCCATCATCACCACTGCCCTGCTAATCGCCGGACTCACCGTCGGCTGCTCCAGCAACGACAAAAACGACGCCAAGCCGGAAGCAGCAACACCCAAGGCGCCCGCCAGCGTCACCGCTACGCAGGTCCTCAGCGAAGAAGAGATCAGCCAGCAGTGCACGGACGCCGTCGCCGAGGCAGCTCCCGGCTGGGAAGACTGGAACCTCGACATCGCAGGCTGGAAAGACGCCACCGAGACACCCGAAGTGTGCAAGTCGCTCGACAACCTCGCGTTCCACCAAGCGTTCATTGACGGCCTGGACATTGCCGCCGCATGCGACACCCCAGCCGCCCTACCAGGTAAGTGTTGATCTGATGGAATGCGCATGGCGCCCCACCATCAGATGGGAGCGCCTTCGTCATGCGGTCAGGGGCGCGACATCACCACGAGCTACGGCATGTCACCTTCCTCTTCCAGCGCCTGTGCAATCTTCGCGTTGGCAGCTTCCTCGTGCCCGTCGATGCAGCCGTAGTACCGGCGGTGGATCACTTCGGGGGAGTTGCCGACCCGCCGGGCCACTTCAGCGATCGGGACCCCGGCATTTAGCCATCGCGTGATGCACACGTGCCGCAGGTCGTAGGGGCGAGCGGCGATTCGACGCGGTCCGGCGGGAGCGCGAACAGTCGTGCCTCTTCCCACACGCGCCAGTACATAGACGAGCCGACCACTCCCCCGCGTTCGTTCCCGAACACACGACTTTCCTTGGCAGTCTCGAACTCTTTCAGGTGGGTCCGCAGGATGGTGACCAGGACGGGTGGGATGGGGACCGGACGGTCCGTGTCTGCCTCCCGCGCCTTCAGGCTCCGGCGGTCGTGCCGCTCCCCCGAGTCGGTCCACTGCTTGCCGGAGATGGGACGTGTCTCCCGCAGCGTCAGCGTGCCCCAACCCGCGTCCGGCAGGGACACCGTGCTCCGGCGCGAGGAGGCCGCTGCGATACGCGAGGTCGGCCGTGGAAACTGTCGGTGGAGGACCGAGCCCTGGATGATCAAAGGTGGGATAGATCGCATGAGCGAGCGTATCGGCAAGTACTCGATCACCATGCCTCGCGATATCGCCGAAGCCGCCAAGGCCCGCAGCGGCCCCTCCGGACTGTCCGCTTACGTCGCCGCAGCCGTCGCCCGCCAGATCGAGCGGGACGATCTCGATGAACTCATCACGGTGGCAGAGGCCGAACACGGCCCCGTCAGCGATGACGAGGTGCACGCTCTACGTGACCAGCTCCGCCAAGCCCGACAGCAGCAGGCCCGAGGCGGGACAAACGTCGCCTGACTTTCTGCTCCGCCAGCCTCGGCGGCACCTTGGTCCTCGACCCCGAAGGGTTTGCCAAGGCCGTCCTGTGCGACCGAACGGTCATCGGTTGGCTCGCCCTCGCCCGCGCCGATGACCTGCGGGTGATCACTTCCGCAGCCACTCTCGTGGAAGTTATTCACCCACGAATCAATCGTCCGGCCCTGAAATGGTCGCCGACGCCGGCCTGCACGGCCACAAGCACACCATCGACGCCATGCTCAGCGTCAGGGCCGAACGCAGGCATGGCGGCTCGGCGTGCTGCGCGCTCATGAGTCCTTCTCGTGGTGTCGGACCGTGAGTGGTTCGGTTGCCCGGACTCGTAGCGGCGGGCCCTCGTCCAGGCTCAGGACCAGGGTGGGGTCGTCCCCGTTGCGCTGTTCGCTGCAGGTGCCGACGACCGTGCGCCACTCGCCCCATACCCTCAGCAGGTGGTCCGGGCGGACCATGGCCGCCGCGATCTCCCGCTCGACGGGCTCGGCGACGAGGTCCGGGGCCTTCAGTTCGGCCCATACCGTTTTTCCGGTACCGGCCTCGTGTTCCTCTACGCCCCAGCGGTGGGCCAGTGCCTCCACCAGCAACAGCCCACGTCCGCCGGTCTCGTCGTCACCGGGCGTGCGTACTTCGGGGCGGCCCGGGGCCTCGTCGCTGACCTCCATCATCAGCAGGCCCTCCTCCGTTGATCGCGCGATCCGGACGCCGACCTGTCGGCCGCTCGGGGCGTGCGCTCGCAGGGCGTTGGTCACCAGCTCGGAAAGCAGCAACTCCGCGGTGTCCAGTACGTCTTGGTCGATGCCCCATTCTCCGAGCACGGCGTGTGCCAGTGCTCGCGCTCTCGGCACGCTGCGACGGGAACGCGTGAGCCGAAAGGTGACTTCGTTCTGTGCAGCCATGACAGCCCCCAGGGGGTCGACGCCTGGTCGGAGACCCACAGAGACGGCCGGTCGGCCGTGGGTGCCGATGTCCATGGACAGCAGCATGTAGGCGTACCAACTCAATCTGCAACGTTGCCGATTAAGATGGCGGCAATCTTCCCCCTTTCGAGTTACCGCAGGTCCTGCCGTATCCATGACTCTGCTAGAGGTGTTGGCGTGTCTATCAAGAGCACCGCCCCGAACCCCTCGACCGTGCTTGGACGCCAACTCGGTGACGAGCTGCGCCGGTTGCGCGAGGCAGCCAAGCTGACCACCACTCAGGCGGCTGAGGCCCTCGACTGCACCAAGGGCAAGATCAGCCGGATCGAGAACGGCCGTGTGGCGGTCCGGCTTCCGGACCTGACAGCCATGCTGCACGCGTACGAGGCGGCACATCCCGCCCTGTTGGAGCGGCTGAGTGCGCTGGCCCGCAGCGCCAACCGCCGCCGCAGGCAGGGCTGGTGGAACCAGTACGGGGCTGTTCTCGCCGACACGTACCGCGACTACATCGCGCTGGAAGCCATGGCCGGGGAGATCCGCACGTTCCAGGCGCAGCTTGTCCCCGGTCTGCTCCAAACCCCGGAGTACGCCCGTGCCGTGACGGTCGCCTCGCGGCAGTGGCAGACAGCAGACGAGATCGAGAAGTTCGTACAGGTGCGACTCGCTCGTCAGGAACGGCTCACCGGCGACTCTCCTCTGCAGCTTTGGGCCGTGCTGTCAGAGGCCGTCCTTCTGCAACAGGTTGGCGGACCTCAGGTGATGCAGGCGCAGCTGGAGAGCCTCTTGGCCGTCTCCGAACGACCCAACGTGACCCTTCAGGTGCTGCCGTTCGTACGGGGAGCCCACGCGAGTATGTTCGGCCCGTACGTAGTACTGGGGTTCCCGGAGGAAGCAGCGCTGGACGTGGTGCTGGCGGACAACCCGACCGGCTCCATCTGGTTGGAGCGGGAGGCGGAAGTCGCCCGTTACCAGGACCTGTTCGATGCCGCTCGCACGTCCGCGCTCTCCCCGATGGAATCCCGCGCCGTCATCCGACGCAGGTCCAAGGAGCACAGAGCATGAATCGCCTACGCCACAGCACGCCGGGTCCGTCGGGTGCGAGGTGGCGCAGCAGCACCTACAGCGGCGGCAACAACGAGTGCGTCGAGGTCGCCGTCAACCTCGCCCACCTCATACCCGTCCGCGACAGCAAGCGTCCCGCCAGTCCCGTACTCGTCTTCTCCCGCGGTGCATGGACCACCTTCGTCGATCACCTGCGCTGAATCCACGGTGGCCGCAGGCCCGGCGGTGCCCTCATGTTCGGTCGGCCCAAATCCACGCGAGTGCAAAATTTAGTCTGGGCAATGATTGCTCTGTGCTTCTCGTACGTATCCCCTGTGACCGAGTCGTTCGTCTCAGGAGGCAGCATGCGGGTTTCGCAACGCACCGCAGGGACCGTGTTCGTGATCGGTGGGCTGGGCGTGACGCTTGCCGCGCTTGCCTATCCGGCGTTCCTCGGGGTGGAGAAGACCACCACCGGGCAGGACCGGATCATCGCCAACACCCGGTACGGGCCCCTGACCGAGGCCGATCGGGATTTTGTGGTCAAGGTGCGGGCCGCCGGGCTCTGGGAGCACCCTCTCGGGCTCATGGCCATGGAGCGCGGGACCKCCCCCGCCATGAAGGAGGCCGGGAAACACCTCGTCGCCGGGCACTCCGGGCTCGACGAGATGTGCCGGAAGATCGCCCCCGAGCTGGGCGTCACCCTGCCCAACCAGGCCAGTCCGCAGCAACAGCAGTTCGTCGCGACCGTGGACGGGAGCACCGGCAAGCAGTTCGACACGACCGCGGTCAACATCATGCGCGTGACGCACGGGCAGATCTTCCCCGTCATCGCCAAGATCCGCGCCAACACCAAGAACACCATGGTCCGTCAGCTGGCCGACCTCGCCAACGACACCGTCCTCGACCACATCACCGTGCTGGAGAAGACCGACCTKGTCAACTACGACCAGGTCACCTTCCAGCAGACCTCCCCGCCCAAGCTCCCCAAGGCCGAAGTGACCCCGCCCGCACCTCAGCCCGGTTCACCCGTCCTCGTGCTCGACAGGCCCGAAGGGCTCGACGTGGGTGGCGGGGGCCGGATGCCGGGTGCGGGCCGTCTTGGGTTGCTCGCGCAGTTCCCCGCGCCCCTAAAAGACTGCGCCGTTCCCCGCGCCCCTAAAGGCAAAAGACTGCGCCGTTGCCCGCGCCCCTGAAAGACAAAGACTGCGCCGTTCCCCGCACCCACATGCGCCGGCGCGCTTTTCAGGGGCGCGGGGAACTGCGCGATCAGCCCCCGCCCAGCCGCAGCCGGTGTCGAAGCGAGAGGCCTCAGACCCGCACCCACGTCCCTCGGTCACGGGCCATCGCGTGCAGTGCCTCGATGTCCGCCGGCTTCAGGACACCGCCCGCCCGGGCCAGTGACGTCACGTCGGTGTCCAGCAGGATGCGCGCCTCGCGCAGCGGTGCCGTCACCGACACGTCCCTGGCCGCGAAGAAGGCCAGTACGGGACGCACCTCCGCGGTGAGCGCGTACGACGCGCGGTCCGCGTCCGCTCGGACCTCCCGTAGCAGCGGCCGCGCCTCCAGCCGCCCCACCCGCACCATCGGGTCCGCGACGATCACCCGCTGCCTGCGGGCGTACACCGTGTGCACGGCGAACAGTCCCCCCGGCCCGATCACCAGATGGTGGACACGGTCCCCGCCGGGCAGCGGCACCGAGTGCAGGGTGTGCCACCCGGCACCCTCCAGCCGGTCCAGCGCCTCCCCCACCGCCAGCTCCGCCTCCAGCGCCCGCCGCCGCGGGTCCGCCCGCAGCCGCCGCTGCGGACCGGGCTCGTGGTCGAGCACGGACTGCAGCGCCTCACCGGGCCGGTTCGGCGCGAGGTCGTCGTCCGGGTGCAGCGACAGCCGGGCGAGTTCGGCGGGGGTCGGCACCGGCGGCGGCCCGACCGTCACCTCCCCGGTCAGGAACGGCCCGAGCGCGTCGAGCACGTCCTCGCGGCGCTCCTCGCTGAGCAGGTTGACCCGGGCCGCCTCCCTGTCGTACCAGGCGAGGTTCCTGCCGTCCGTGCGGCAGACGTAGAGCCGTTCCCGGCCGTGCCGCCAGGTCGGTATGACGCGCAGTCCTTTCATGCACCATCACCCCACGACCATGGGAACAGGCGGGGTGCTCCAGGGGCAAGAACCCGGTTACCTTTGGGAGCAGTTGGAGGGGGAGGCGCCGTTGCGCACGCGCAGGAACCAACCCGATGTGCCGGCCCCGGACAGCCCGTGGAGCGAGATCGTGCCCGGCCTGTGGATGGGCGGGCACGAGTACGCGGGCCGGTCCGGAGGAGATCCGGAGTTCGCCGTCGTGCACGACGAGTTCGATCTGGTGCTGACCCTGTTGCGCATGCCCGGCCACGGGCCCGCCCCCGGTGTCGAGCACCATGTGTGGCCCATCCCGGACGGGCCGCTGGACGGCACCCAGCTGGCGGGCGTGATGCGGCTGGCCGAGACGGCGGGCGAGGCGCTCGGCGACGGCCGGCGCGTACTGGTGCGCTGCTTCCACGGCTACAACCGCTCGGGGCTGGTCGTCGCGCACGCCCTGGTCCTGGCCGGGTACTCGGCCGACGAGGCGATACGGCTGATCCGGGTCCGCCGGTCGCCGTGGGCGCTGCACAACGAGCTGTTCGTGGCGTACCTGCGGACGGGGCTGGCGACGGCCCGGCTCCTGGAGGAGCTCGCCGAGTAGCCCCTCCCGGGGAGGGCGCCCCAGGGCCCACCGCATGCCGGGCGCGGGTACGTCGTGGCCGGTCGCGCAGTTCCCCGCGCCCCTTAAGGGCGAAGCCCGCCACGAGGCCCCCGGCATCCCGATGGCTCAGTGTGACGGGCGGTCCGCGCAGCGGGCTCTTAGCGTGGCGGTTAGTCCGCCAGTCCGCTGGTCACCCCACCCCGGAGGAGCCCGCCATGTCCCTGCGTACCGCCCTCACCCGCCTCTGCATAGCTGCCGCCGGCGGCGCCCTCGTCGTCGGCGCCGCGAGCCCCGCGCTCGCCGGTGACGACTGGGGCCACCACCCCGACGGCGGCCACCAGAAGTACCACAAGGGCCGCGTCAACGCGCCCGGCGGCCTGAACCTGCGCGACAAGCCGACCCGCGGCAGCGCCGTCATCGGTTTCGCCGAGCACGGCGAGGTCGTCTCCATCTTCTGCAAGACGCCCGGCGAGAAGATCAAGGGCAACCATGTGTGGTACCTGCTCGCGGACGGCACCTGGGCCTGGGGGTCGGCCCACTACATCGACAACATCGGCGCCTCGCCCCGCTGGTGCTGAACACCCGCCCGGGGACACCCGGGTGACCGCGGCAACCGGAGCGACCGGAGCAGCCGGAGCGATCCGACCGTCCGGACATAACAGGACATCGGACGAACCCCTTGCTAACTTCCGGACATGATCTCGCCCGGAACAGCCGGAAAGGCCGGACCGACCGGAACGACCGGACCGACGGGAACACCCGCAGCCTCCGGCACCCCCGGACCCACCGGACCTCCCGGAGCGACCGTGCAGGCGGATCCCCCGGACCCCGCCGTGCGCCTCTCCCGACCCCGGCGCCGCGGCGTCGAGTTCACCCTCGTCGTCATGGCCGTCCTGCTCTGCCTGTACGGCTACTGCGAGGTCGGCCTCGCCCGGACCGGATCCGTCCCGCCCGGCGCCGCGGGTCACGGCGCCGGGCTGGGCGCGCTCGCGCTCCTGGCGCACGTCGCGGTCCGCCTGCGCGCCCCCCGCGCCGACCCGCTGCTGCTGCCGATCGCCGTCCTGCTCAACGGCCTGGGCCTGGTCCTCATCCACCGGCTCGACCTGGAGACCCCGGCCGACCGGGCGGCGCCCACCCAGCTCGTCTGGTCGGCGCTGGGCGTGGGCCTGTTCATCGCGGCGGTGGTGCTCCTGCGCGACCACCGGGTGCTCCAGCGCTACACGTACGTGTCCGTCGCCGCCGCGCTCGCCCTGCTGGTCCTGCCGATCTTCTTCCCCGCGGTGAACGGCGCCCGCATCTGGATCAGGGTGGCCGGGTTCTCCATCCAGCCGGGCGAGTTCGCCAAGGTCATGCTCGCGCTGTTCTTCGCCGGGTACCTGGCCGCCAACCGCAACGCGCTCGCGTACACGGGCCGTCGCGTCTGGCTGCTGCAACTGCCCACCGGGCGGGTGCTCGGCCCGATCCTCGCGGTCTGGCTGCTGAGCGTCGGCGTCCTGGTGCTGGAGCGGGACCTGGGCACGTCCCTGCTGTTCTTCGGCCTCTTCGTGATCCTGCTGTACGTCGCCACCGGCCGCACCGGCTGGATCGCGGTGGGGCTGCTGCTGGCGGCCTGCGGGGCCGTCGCCGTGGGCTGGCTGGAACCGCACGTGCACAGCAGGGTCGAGGACTGGCTGCACCCGTTCGCGTCGATCGAGGCGGGCCGGGGCCCGAACCAGCTCGCGCAGTCGCTCTTCGCGTTCGCCGCCGGCGGTTTCCTCGGCACCGGGCTCGGCGCCGGCCACTCGATCCTCATCGGCTTCGCGGTGAAGTCGGACTTCGTCCTGGCCACGGCGGGGGAGGAGCTGGGCCTGGCCGGTCTCAGCGCGATCTTCCTGCTGTACGGGCTGCTGGTGGAGCGCGGCCTGCGGACGGGCCTCGCCGTGCGCGACCCCTTCGGGCGGCTGCTCGCGACCGGGCTCGCCTCGATCGTCGCGCTCCAGGTCTTCGTGATCGCGGGCGGGGTGACGGGCCTGATCCCGCTGACCGGCATGGCCATGCCGTTCCTCGCGCAGGGCGGTTCGTCGGTGGTCACCAACTGGGTCATCGTCGCCCTGCTGATCCGCCTCAGCGACTCGGCCCGCGGCCGCTCCGAGGAGGAACCGGAACCGGGACACCGCACACGCGGGCCGGACGGCGGGGAGGATGCGCCATGACGGGCAACGGACGCCCCATGACCCGGTACATCCGGCACACCGCCGCCTTCTGCGCGCTCCTCCTGCTCGCGCTCCTGGTGAACGCCGTCCGGATCCAGATCGTCCGGGCCGGGGCGTACGACGCGAACCCCGCCAACCGCCGCCACGACCTGGCCCGCTACGGGCAGCCGCGGGGCGACATCCTCGTCGGCGGCCGGGCGGTCACCGGCTCGCGGGACTCCGGGCAGCGGTTCCGCCACGAACGGACGTACCGCGACGGCCCGTTGTACGCGCCCGTCACCGGCTTCGCCTCGCAGGTGTACGGGACGGCCCTGCTGGAGAACGCCGCGGACGGCATCCTGTCGGGCACCGACCCCGCGCTCTCGCCGCTCCCGCTGTACGACGACCTCACCCGGGCCCGTGACCCCGGCGGCCACGTGGTCACGACCCTGGACGCCCGGGCGCAGCGGGCGGCGTACGCGGGACTCGGCGGCCGGCGCGGTGCGGTGGCCGCCCTCGAACCGTCCACCGGCCGGATCCTGGCCCTGGTCTCCTCCCCCTCCTACGACCCCGGGGAGCTGTCGGGGACGGGCCCGGAGGTCGCCCGGGCGTGGGCGCGGCTGAACGGCGCGGCGGACCGGCCGATGCTGAACCGGGCGGTGCGGCAGACGTATCCGCCGGGGTCGACCTTCAAGGTGGTGACCGCGGCCGCGGCCCTGGACTCGGGCGTGGTGCGCGACGTGGACGAGCCGACGCGCTCCCCGGACCCGTACCGGCTGCCGGGGAGTTCGGCGCGGCTGACGAACGAGGTCGTCGGGTGCGCGGACGCCTCGCTGCGCTACGCCTTCCAGTGGTCGTGCAACACGGTCTTCGCGGGGCTCGGGGTGGCGGTGGGCGTGGACGCGATGAGGACGACGGCGGCCGGATTCGGGTTCAACGACCACGGGCTGGGGATCCCGTTCCGGGTCTCCCCCAGCACCTTCGACACCCGGGTGGACGCGGCGCAGCTCGCGCTCTCCTCGATCGGCCAGTACAACACCCGGGCCACGCCCCTGCAGATGGCGATGGTGGCCGCGGCCGTCGCGAACCAGGGCGCGGTGCGTGCGCCGCACCTGGTGGAGCGGACGACGACGGACGACGGCGACACGGTGTCCGCCACCGGGCGGCGGACCCTGCACCAGGCGATGAATCCGGCCACGGCGGTACGGCTGCGCGAGCTGATGACGGACGTCGTGGAGAAGGGCACCGGCACCAACGCCGCCGTCCCGGGTGCCACGGTCGGCGGCAAGTCCGGCACGGCCCAGCACGGCCTCCACAACTCCGGTACGCCCTACGCCTGGTTCATCTCCTGGGCGCAGGCCGACGACGCGATGGAGCCGGCGGTGGCCGTCGCGGTCGTCGTGGAGGACGCGGCGGCCGACCGGGGCGACATCAGCGGCGGCGGGGACGCGGCGCCGATCGCCCGGGCGGTGATGGAGGCCGTGCTCGACCACTGACGGCCTACCGCCGCCCGAGCCCGAAAACCAACCGGGCCAGGGCCAGGGCTAGGGCTCCGCCCCCACCCGGATCGCCTCGGCCACCTCGGCGACCCTCGCCTCCTCCTCCGCCGCGAAGCGCTCCGCGTCCAGCTGCTCGGCGATCTCCTCGTCCTGGGTCATCAGGAGGTCGAGGTTGGTGTTGCCCATCTCGAAGACGCCCATGTCGACGTAGGCCTGCTGGAGGCGCTTGCCCCACAGGCCGATGTCCTTGACGCAGGGCACGATGCGGGAGAACAGCAGCTGGCGGAAGATCGCCAGGAACTCGGACCGCTCGCTGTACTCCTCGGCCTCCGGCGTCGGGATGCCGAAGTTCTCCAGGACCTCGACCCCGCGCAGGCGGTCGCGCATCAGGTAGCAGCCCTCGATGACGAAGTCCTCGCGCTCGCGGCGCTCGGCGTCGGTGAGCTGCTTGTAGTAGTCGCGCAGCGCCATGCGGCCGAAGGCCACGTGGCGGGCCTCGTCCTGCATGACGTACGCGAGGATCTGCTTCGGCAGCGGCTTGTCGGTGGTGTCCCTGAGCAGGCCGAACGCGGCGAGGGCCAGTCCTTCGATGAGGACCTGCATGCCGAGGTAGGGCATGTCCCAGCGCGAGTCGGCCAGGGTGTCGCCGAGCAGGGCCCGCAGGTTGTCGTTGACCGGGTAGACCATCCCGATCTTCTCGTGGAGGAAGCGGGAGTAGATCTCCGCGTGCCGCGCCTCGTCCATCGTCTGGGTGGCCGAGTAGAGCTTGGCGTCCAGGTCGGGCACGGACTCGACGATCCGGGCCGCGCAGACCATGGCGCCCTGTTCACCGTGGAGGAACTGGCTGAACTGCCAGGAGGCGAAGTGCTTGCGCAGCTCGCCCTTGTCGCGGTCGTTCATCTTGGCCCAGTACGGCGTGCCGTAGAGCGAGATGGCCTCGTCGGGGGTGCCGAGCGGGTCGCAGGGGTCCACCTCCAGGTCCCAGGCGATGCGCTTCTGGGCGTCCCACTGCTTGTCCTTGCCCTTCTGGTAGAGGGCGAGGAGACGCTCGCGCCCTTCGTCGTACTCCCAGCTGAACCGTGCCGCGCCGGTCGCGGGCACCTGCCAGAGGGGAGCTCCGGGGTCCATGGCGTACAGGTCGTAGGTCGGCATGTCCCGCAGGCTCACACGTGGTGGACGAGGGGTCAACAAGTTGAGCGGAAGGGATTGACGAGCTTGCTGACGAGCAGTCTCATAAGACGTGACCGGTGGTAACCCCGACCGCCGGCCGATCACCGAACCAGCGGCTTCCGGTACGACGAGGTACGACGAGGTGGGCACAGCCATGACGACCGTGACGACGGACGAGGGCGCAGTCGAGGGTCTGCGCGACGCGCTCGGCCTGCTCAAGGACCGCGAACAGGTGGCCGAGCGGCTGCTCGACTCCTCCGCGAAGCACTCGTTCGACCCGGACGAGGAGCTGGACTGGGACGCGCCCTTCGAGGAGGGCAAGTGGTTCTGGCCGCCGGAGCTGGTGTCGCTCTACGGCACCCCGATGTGGAAGCGGATGAGCGAGGAGCAGCGGATCCTGCTCTCGCAGCACGAGGCCGCGGCGCTCGCCTCGCTGGGCATCTGGTTCGAGATCATCCTGATGCAGCTGCTGGTGCGGCACATCTACGACAAGCCGGCGACGAGCGCGCACGTGCGCTACGCGCTGACCGAGATCGAGGACGAGTGCCGGCACTCGAAGATGTTCGCGCGCCTGATCGGCCGGGGCGGGACGCCGCACTACCCGGTGAGCCGCGCGCACCAGAACCTGGGCCGCTTCTTCAAAACGGTGTCCACGACGCCGGGTTCGTTCACGGCCACGCTGCTGGGCGAGGAGGTCCTCGACTGGATGCAGCGGCTGACGTTCCCGGACGAGCGGGTGCAGCCCCTGATCCGGGGCGTGACGCGGATCCACGTGGTGGAGGAGGCGCGGCACGTGCGGTACGCGCGCGAGGAGCTGCGCCGCCAGATGATGACCGCGCCCCGCTGGTCGCAGGAGTTCACCCGGATCACCTCCGGTGAGTTCGCCCGCGTCTTCTCGGTCGCCTTCGTCAACCCCGACGTCTACACGAACGTCGGGCTCGACCGGCGGGAGGCGATGGCGCAGGTGAAGGCGAGCGGCCACCGCCGGGAGGTCATGCAGACCGGCTCCAAGCGCCTCACCGACTTCCTGGACGACATCGGCGTCCTGCGCGGCCCGGGCCGCCGCCTGTGGAAGTCGAGCGGCCTGCTGGCCTGAAGCGCCCCTCAAGGGGCGCGGGGAACTGCGCGACCAGCCCCCACCGGCCGCCAGCTCCTCGACGCCGCGCTGTCCCTGTTCGCGGTCCGGGCCCCGGAGGACGTCTCCCTGGACGACGTGGCGGAGGCGGCCGGCGTCTCCCGCCCCCTGGTGTACCGCTACTTCCCCGGCGGCAAGCAGCAGTTGTACGAGGCCGCCCTGCGCTCGGCCGCCGAGGAGCTGGAACACTGCTTCGCCGAGCCGCCGGACGGCCCCCTCACCCGCCGCCTGTCCAACGCGCTAGACCGCTACCTGGCCTTCGTGGACCAGCACGACGCCGGCTTCAGCGCGCTCCTCCAGGGCGGCAGCGTGGTGGAGACCTCGCGGACCACGGCCATCGTGGACGGCGTGCGGCGGGCCGCTGCCGAGCACATCCTCAGCCACCTGGGCACGCAGGAGCCGCCGGGCGACCGGCTGCGGCTGACCGTCCGGATGTGGATCACGGCCGTCGAGGCGGCCTCGCTGATCTGGCTGGACGAGGAGAAGGAGCCCCCGCTGGACGAGCTGCGCGACTGGCTCGTCGAGCAGTTCGTGGCGTGCCTGGTGGCGACGGCCGCCCGCGACGAGCAGACCGCGGCGGCGGTGCGGGCCGCGCTGCCGCTGGAGTCCGCGGACGGGCCGATGGGCTCCCTCGCCCGCCGGGTGCTGCCCGTGGTGAGCGACGCGGCGCACCTGCTGTGACACTGGCTGCGTGAAGAGCGAAGACACCCCCTTCGAGGGCGGCCCCCTGGACGGCCGCGTGCTGCCGGTCCTGCTCGGCCCGACCGGGCACCCCCCGAAGGCGTACCGGGTCCCGGTGCCGGACGCGGCGGGCGGCCCGCCCACGGTCCTGGTCTACCTCCGCGTCCAGGCGGGCGCGAGCCGGAAGCTCGGTCTGCACCAGGGGTGGAAGTACGTGTACGACCCCACGGGCCGCGCCGGCCGGATCAGGTGGCCGTGGTCGAAGCCGGACCCGGCACCGGACCCGGTGCCGGACGCCACGCCAGACACCACGCCGGACGGCAAGCCGGAGGACACCCACGGGTGACGCGGTTGGGCCGGACCGCCCACGGCCGGCGCGCGCGGTGCGCGCGGGCGCCCGATGCTCACGGTGCGGAGGAGCGGAAGGGCCGCCCCGCACCGGAGGTGATGACGTGTCAGGAAGGCTTCTGCGCCTGGTCTGTACGGCGGCGATCGCGGCCGGCGCGGTCCTCGCGCCGGCGCCCGGGGCGGCCGCGGCCCCCGTGCCGGACGAGCGGCCCGTGGCCGAGCTGCTCACGGACCTCCAGCGGCTGTACCGGGAGGCGGAGGCGGCCGCCGAGGCGTACAACGCGACCGAGGAGAAGCTGCGCAGGCAGCGGGCCGAGGTCGCGAGGATCGACGGCCGGCTCGCGAAGGCCCGGCTCTCCCTGCGCGACAGCCGCGGCGCCGCCGGACGCCTCGCCCGGCAGCAGTACCAGGGCACGAGCGAGATCGGCCCGTACGTGCGGCTGCTGCTCGCCCGGGACCCGGAGCACGCCCTCGACCAGGGCCAGGTGCTGCGGCAGGTCTCGCTCCGGCGGGCCGGCACGGTGCGGCGGCTGACGGGCAGCGAGCGGCGGGCCGGCGAGCTGGCCCGCCGGGCCCGTACCGCGCTCGACCGCCGGCTCGCCCTCGCCGAACGGCAGAAGAGGGACCGCGACCTCGTACGGGAGCGGCTGGACGACGTCGAGGAACTGCTCGCCTCGCTGACCGAGGAGCAGCTCTCGCAGGTGGCCGAGCTGGAGGCGGCCGGGGTGGCCGAGGCCCAGGAGGAGCTGGTGGCGTCGGGGGCGCTCAGTGGCACGGGCCGGCCCACCCGGGAGGGCGCCGCGGCCCTGCGCTACGCCGTGGACCAGATCGGCAAGCCCTACGAGTGGGGCGCCGAGGGCCCGGACGCGTACGACTGCTCGGGGCTCACGTCGCAGGCCTGGGGCGCCGCGGGCCGCACCGTCCCCCGCACCAGCCAGGAGCAGTGGGCCGGGCTGACCCGCGTGCCGCTGACCGACCTGCGCCCGGGCGACCTGGTCGTCTACTTCCCGGAGGCGACCCACGTGGCGCTGTACCTGGGCGACGGGCTGGTGGTCCAGGCACCCCGTCCGGGCGCGCGGATCAAGGTCTCCCCGCTCGCGGCCAACCCGGTCCTGGGCGCGGTCCGCCCGGACCCGTCCGGAGAGCCCCTGCGGCACTACACACCACCGAGGCTCCCCAAGGACGCACGGACCGGCCCGGACGAGGGCCACGACCTCACGTAGAGCGCCCCTCAGCCACCCGCGACGGACGCCAGGTACGCCCCCGTCTTCTCCGGCTCGTAGAAGAAGTTCTCGAAGTCGGCCGGGTCGTCGAACCCGTTGGCGAAGCGGTCGGCCGCCGGCTGGAGTTCGCCGGCCGCGCCGATCAGGTTCAGGACGTGCTCCGGCGGCGGGCCGAGCATCGCGTTCGTCCACTTCGTGACGTGCTGGGCGGTGTCCCAGTAGCGTTCGAAGGTGGCCCGCATCCACGCCTCGTCGAACTCCTTGTCCCCGTGGCCGAGGATCGAGTCGAGGTAGGAGGCGGCGCACTTGGCGGCCGAGTTGGAGCCCTGGCCGGTGATCGGGTCGTTCGCCACGACCACGTCGGCGACGCCCAGGACCAGGCCCCCGCCGGGCAGCCGGCCCACCGGGGTGCGGACGGTCGGGGTGTAGCGGCCGGACAGCGTGCCGCCCGCGTCGGTGAGTTCGACCTTCGTCGCCCTCGCGTACTCCCACGGCGTGAACCGCTCCATGAGTTCCAGCGTCAGGGAGAGGTGCTCGGCCGGGTCCTTCACCCCCTGGAAGACGTCCAGCGGACCGCCGGGTATGCCCTCCCAGAAGAGGATGTCCGCCCGCCCGGAGAGCGTGTACGTCGGCATGACGAACAGCTCGCCGACGCCGGGGACGAGGTTGCAGCGCACCGCGTCGAACTCCGGGTGCTCGGGCCGCGGGCCCAGACCGTGCACGTACGCGACGGCCAGCGCGCGCTGCGGCTGCGTGTACGGGGAGCGCGAGGCGTCGCGGCCGAACATCGACACCAGCTCGCCCTTGCCCGCCGAGACGAGGACCAGGTCGTACGTACGGGCGAAGTAGTCGAGGTCGGAGACCGCGGCGCCGTGGATGACGAGCTGGCCGCCCCGCTGGGCGAACGTCTCCATCCAGCCGGCCATCTTCACGCGCTGGTCGACCGACTGCGCGTACCCGTCCAGCCTGCCCACCCAGTCGATGGCGCGCTGCGAGGGGCCCGGGTCGAAGGAGCCGGGGGCCGCGACCGAGACGCCGAGCCCTTCGATCCGCGGGGCCTGGGACTCCCAGAAGTTCAGCTGGAGGTCGCGCTCGTGCTGCAGCGCCGTGTGGAACATGCACTGGGTGGACATGACCCGCCCGGTGCGTATCTCGTCCGCCGTCCGGTTGGACATCAGGGTGACCTCGTACCCGTGGGACTGGAGTCCGAGGGCGAGCTGGAGTCCGGACTGACCGGCTCCGACGACGAGTATCTTCCGCATACTGGTCCTCACTGTGCGTGCATCGTGCTCCGGAGCCGGCGCCGGCCGGGCCGGGCTACTCGGGGCTGGTGTCGAGGGCGTGGCCCACCAGCGCCAGCAGGCTCTCGATGACCGAGATCCGGCGGCGCGCGTCCATGATCATGACAGGTATGTGCCGGGGGATCGTGAGCGCCTCCCGCACGTCGTCCGGCTCGAACCGCTCGCTGCCGTCGAAGTGGTTGACGGCGACGACGTACGGCAGTCCGCAGCTCTCGAAGTAGTCCAGCGCCGGCCAGCAGTCCTTGAGACGGCGGGTGTCGGCGAGGACCACGGCGCCTATCGCCCCGCGCACCAGGTCGTCCCACATGAACCAGAACCGCTGCTGCCCGGGCGTGCCGAACAGGTACAGCACCAGGTCGTCGTCGAGCGTGATGCGGCCGTAGTCCATGGCCACGGTGGTGGTGGTCTTCTCCGGGGTCGAGCTGAGGTCGTCGACGTCCTCGCTCGCCCGTGTCATCAGCGCCTCCGTCTGGAGGGGCGTGATCTCGGAGACGGTGCTCACGAGGGTGGTCTTGCCCACCCCGAAACCGCCCGCCACCACGATCTTCGTGGCGATCGGCGCGCGGGTCCGGTCCTTCTGCCAGGCTTTCAGCTCCTCGTCGGGCTCCACGACGTGGAAGCCGGCTCCGGCTTCGGTCCCGGGGAGGCCGGACGATCGGGAGGCATCCGAGACGCGGGAGACGTCAGAGACGACGGAGTCCACTCAGCACCCTTTCCAGCAGAGCACGGTCGGGCTGTCCCGGACCGTGACCCGTTCCGTACACACGGATCTTGCCCTGGTCCGCCAGGTCGCTGAGGAGCACCCGGACCACGCCGAGCGGCATCTTCAGGAGGGCCGCGATCTCGGCCACCGTGCGCATCCGGCGGCAGAGTTCGACGATGGCCCTCATCTCCGGCATCACCCGGGTGGAGAGTGAACCATTCTCCAGTTCACGGCGCTCCTCCGGGGCCTCCAGGGCCGCCACGAACGTCTCGACGAGCAGCACGTGCCCGAAGCGGGTGCGGCCGCCGGTGAGCGAGTAGGGGCGTACGC
>NZ_VDFC01000040.1:134041-142115 GCF_008369065.1 Streptomyces apricus
GGTGCGGGCTCGGCGTCGGCCGTGGTCGTGGCGTCGGCGTCTGCCGTCGGCCCGGCGTCGGTGTCGGCCGCGGGCTCCGCATTGGTGTCGGCTGCAGGCCCGGCATCGGTGTCGGCCGTTGACTCGGCGCCAGCCGTGTCGGGGGAACCCGTCGTGCCGGGCTCCGCAGGGCCCCCGGCCCCGTCGGCCCCGCGCAGGGTGTCCTCCGCCGCCTCGATCAGGGGATCGCGGCCCGGGCGGCCGTACAGGACGTTGGAGTTGACCTCGGCGTCCGCCCCGGGGAGGGACATCGCGGCGGCGCCCTGCGCCGGGCGGGCGGTGGTGTCCGACGGGACGGCCACCGTGGGCGCGGCGGCGAGCAGGCCCTTGGGCAGGACCACGACGGCCGTCACCCCGCCCTGCTTCTGCTCGCGCAACTGCACCCGCACGCCGTGCCGGTGGGCGAGCCGGGCCACCACGTACAGCCCGAGCCCGAGGCCCTCGCCGCTCTCCTCGTCGTAGGTGTCCTCCGGGTCGAAGGAGGCGAGGCGGGCGTTGAGCCGGGCGAGCCGCTCGCTGGTCATGCCGATGCCCTCGTCCTGGACGGAGAGCATGACCTCGCCGCTCTCCAGGAGCCAGCCCGAGACCTCCACGGGGATGTCGGGCGGCGAGAACGACGAGGCGTTCTCCAGGAGTTCGGCCACCAGGTGGCTGATGTCGTCCGCCGCGAACCCGGCGAGGTGCGCGTACGGCGGCAGCGAGGAGATGCGTACGCGCTCGTAGCGCTCGACCTCGCTGACGGCCGCGCGGACGACGTCGACCAGCGGGACGGGCCCGGGGTGCTGGTGGCCGTGCTCGGCGCCCGCGAGGACCAGCAGGTTCTCGCTGTGGCGGCGCATGACGGTGGCGAAGTGGTCGAGCCGGAACAGGGTCGCGAGGCGCTCGGGGTCCTGCTCGCGCTCCTCCAGGCCCTCGATGACGCCGAGCTGGCGCTCGACCAGGCCCAGCGTGCGCAGGGCGAGGCTGACGAAGGTGCCGTGGATGCTCTGGCGGACCTGGGCCAGGCCGGCGGTGGCCTCGGCGAGCTCCGTACGGAACCTGTCGCGCTCGTCGGCCATCTTCTGGCGCTGGCCGACGAGGCGCTTGCGCTCGTCCTCCAGGGTGGCGATCCGCTCGTTCAGCGCGACGGCGTGCGCGTGGAGCGCGTTGACGGAGTTCACCACCTGGGCGAACTCGTCCTTGCGGCCGGTGAACTTGACCGGCTCCCCGGTGCCCGGTTCGGCGGCCAGGCGCGCGGAGCCGCGGCGCAGGACGGAGAGCGGGCGCGTGAGCGACCGGGCCATCCCGGTGGCGACACCGACGGCGAGCAGCATCAGCGCGCCGAGGACCGCGACCCGGATCTCCAGCGCGGTGACGTCGTCGTCGCGCAGCGCGGCCAGGTCCTTCGCGCGCTGCGCGTTGAGGGACGCCTCGACGCCGCGCATCGACTCGACGCGGGCGGAGAGCGCCGCGTCCAGCTTCTTGGTGTCGGTGGCCAGTTCGGAGCCGGAGAGCGTCGGCCCGTCCGCCAGCTTGGCGAGGTACTTCTCGGCGGCCGCGACGTCGGGCCCGTTGACCGTGGAGTCGTAGGAGGCGCGGTCGGCCTTGGGCGCGGTGCCGGCGAAGTCGGCGAGGGCCGCCTGCTCGCGCACGTTGGCCTGCTGGGCCGCGGCGGTGAGCGCGTCGCGCTCCTTGGTCTGGGCGGCCGAGGAGGTGGTCGTGGTCGCGGGCAGACCGGTGACCGGGTCGATGGTGGTCTGCGTGCTGGTGGGCACGCTCAGCGCCGCGAGGAGCAGACCGCGGGCCGAGGCGGCCTGCTGGACGGCGGTGTCGAGGTCGGCGAGGGCGTGCGCGCCGGAGCCCGCGCGGGGCGGCAGGTCCTCGGCCAGCTCCTCGGCGAGCCGGTGGAGTTCGGTGAGGACGGCCGAGTAGGCCCGGTGCGCTTCGAGGGCACCGCTCTCGCCGGTGAGCGCCGCCCGGCGGACGGCGGCGATGCCGTCGAGCGTCTCGACGAAGGACGCGGGGGCGTCCGCCTCGACGGCCTCCGCGCGCAGCTCGTCCACCTGGCGGTCCACGCGGGCGCTGCGGCGCTCGGAGGGCCCGGCGCCCTTGGGCCGGCCGGCCGCGAGGAAGGCGGTGACCTCGTCGCGTTCGTCGGCCAGCGAGTGGGCGAGGGCCAGCGCGTCCCGGGTCCGCTCGGCGGACGTCACCAGGTTCTGGGAGTCGTTCAGCTCCCCGGAGGCGGCGATCACGGACGGAGCGCCCGCGCCCGCGATGGCCGCAGCCACCACGGCGACGGCGACGATCAGCCGGTTGCGCACATGCGTGGGACGACCGCGTCCAGCGGGGTCCGGGGTGTTCTGCGGTGCCGGGGTGTTCGTGGTGGGCCCGGAGGCTTCACCCGAGGCCGACTGCCTGCCCTTGCGCCGAGGCCGCGTTTTCTGCACCGGTGCTCGCATTCTTGACTCGTGTCCCCATGGGCCCGGGTGACGAACCGTCAACTCGCTGGTCGTCCCGGTACGGCTCCCGACCTTCCCAGTGCCGGTGGGCAGTGGTCGCGCATCGCCTGACCCGCCACACGAAGGAGTGAACATCGCCGACGAGCGGCCGGGCAAGTTCCCGCGGCGCATGCGACACCCTTGCACGGCAGGTCGGTTGGACGTCCACCGGGACCGGTGGCAAGATTCGCCGCCACGCCCCGCCGGAGGCGGTGATACGCCGCAAAACAGGCGCCTGACCTGCTGGTCCGGTCAAATCGAGGGCGCCCGGAGCCCTTTGGCGGAGCTTGTGAAGGGCTCGTGCAGACTGGCCGGATGCGCTCGGAACTGATCTCGGTACCCGGTGACCCCGCCCGCCCCGACGAGGACTACGCGTCGGTAGGGCTTCCCGCTTCCGGGCAGGGCGGTTCGATCGTCGTCCTGGACGGCGTGACACCTCCCGCGGCCGACCACGGTTGTCTTCATTCCGTCCCCTGGTTCACCGCCCGGCTGGGGGGCGCGCTGGGCGAACTGTCCGTTTCACGACGGGATCTGACGCTGTCCGAGGTCCTGTCCCGCGCCATCGCACGCACCGCCGACGCGCACCGGACAACTTGTGACCTTTCTCACCCGCGTACCCCACAGGCAACCGTGGTGCTGGCCCGCTGGTCGCCGGAGTCCGTCGAGTACCTGGTCCTCTCCGACTCGGTGCTCCTCGTCGGGGCGCCCTCCGGCGAGGTGACCGCCGTCCTGGACGACCGCCTCGCCCGTGTGCCGCGCGCGATGCTGACCTCGCACGCCGTGGTCGACACGGCCCTGCGCAACAAGGAGGGCGGTTTCTTCACGGCCGCGGCGGATCCGGCGGTCGCGGACCGCGCCGTCACGGGCACCCTGCCCCGCGCCGGGGTCCGCACCCTGACGGCCCTCACGGACGGCGCGGCCCGCTGGGTGGAGAAGTTCGCCGAGGGCACCTGGACGGACCTGGCGACCCTGGTCCGGAAGGAGGGCGCGGAATCCCTGATCACCAGGGTCCGCACCCTGGAACGGTCGGACACGACCCGCAGATTCCTGCGCACCTCAAAAACCCACGACGACGCCACGGTCGTACACGTGGAGCTGTAAACACCAGCCCCTTTTAGGGACGCGGGGAACTGCGCGACCGGCCACGACGGGACCGGCACCCGACACACGACCCCAGCCGTTCCAGGGGCGCGGGGAACTGCGCGACCGGCCACGACGGGACCCGCACCCGACAACTCACCCCTCAACCCCCCGATTCAACCGCTGCAACAACCGCGCCAGCTCAGCCACCTCCCCCCGGTCCCAGCTGGCGAGCTCACTGACGTACCGCGCCCGCCGAGCGTCCCGCACGGTCCGGAACCGCTCCCGCCCCTCATCGGTGAGGTGCACCAGCCACGCCCGCCCGTCGGCGGGATCCGGCTCCCGGGCGACCAGCCCGATCTCCTCCAGCGCCCGCAGCTGCCGCGACATCGTGGCCTTGCCGACCCCGATGTACCCGGCCAGCMCGGTGGCCCGCTGCCGCCCCCGCTCCTCCAGCCGCACCAGCAGCCCGTACGCGGAGGACTCCAGGTCGGGATGGACCTCGCGGACCATCTCGCCGGAGGACGCCCGGGCCCGCCGCAGGAGTACGGTCAACTCCCGTTCGAGCGCGAGGAACTCCTGGTCCACACCACTGTCCGGGCCGCCGGCTCCCGCCCGGTGCCCCTCGCCGTTACCGCCCTCGTGCACGTCAGCACCCATGACCCGGTTTCCCGATCCTGAAAGTTTCCGCCAAAGACCGCCATTACCGCAGCTCGGCCAGTATTTCGCAGGAATAGACCAACGGCAGCCTCCGGACCCTCTTTCCGCCACCCGCCCCCGCCCGTAGCTTCTGCACCACACACCCGCATGGCATGCCCACGCCATTCTCACGAGCACCATCTCGGAGCACCACCGAGCCCTCGGGAGGCACGTACATGTCCGTGCACAGATCCGGAACGGCACACCGCTCGCGCGCGCTCGGCCACCCCGTGGCGCGCCTCCGGGCGGTGGGCGTCCTGCTCCTCGCCTGCTCCCTCCTCCTCGTCCACCCGGCCCGGGCGGCCGACGTCCCGGCCCGCGGCTCCGCGTACATGGGGATGGGGGTCGTCGCGCACGACGGCCAGGGCGGTCTGCCGACCCCCGGCGACGCCACCCAGACGGAGGGCGTGGACGTCAGCAGCCACCAGGGCAACGTCGCCTGGTCGACCCTGTGGAGCAGCGGGGTCAGGTGGGCCTACACGAAGGCCACCGAGGGGACGTACTACACGAACCCCTATTTCGCCCAGCAGTACAACGGCTCGTACAACGTCGGCATGATCCGGGGCGCGTACCACTTCGCGACCCCCGACACGACGGGCGGCGCCGCCCAGGCCAACTACTTCGTGGACCACGGGGGCGGCTGGTCGAGGGACGGCAGGACGCTGCCGGGCGCGCTGGACATCGAGTGGAACCCGTACGGGGCGGCCTGCTACGGCAAGACGCAGAGCGCGATGGTCACCTGGATCCGGGACTTCCTGAACCAGTACAGGGCCCGGACCGGCCGGGACGCCGTCATCTACACGGCCACCAGCTGGTGGACCCAGTGCACCGGGAATCACGCCGGCTTCGCCTCCGGCAACCCGCTCTGGATCGCCCGCTACGCCTCGGCGGTGGGCACCCTCCCGGCGGGCTGGGACTACTACACGATGTGGCAGTACACGTCCTCCGGGCCCACGGTCGGCGACCACGACAAGTTCAACGGCGCCCTGGACCGCGTGGTGGCCCTGGCCAACGGCTGACACGTCCCGTCCGGAGACCGGAGACCGGAGACACGCGGAAGGCCCGGACCCCTCACGAAGAGGGGCCCGGGCCTTACCCGACCGGCGGCGTCCGTCACTCCGCCGCCGGAGTCCAGGGAGGTCACCGCGACCGCGCTCAGGCGGCCACCGGGACCTCCGTCGCCGCGCCGTTGGTCGCCGGCGCGAGCGCCAGCTCCAGGACCTGGCGGACGTCCGTCACCGCGTGGACGTCGAGCTTCTCCAGGACCTCGGCCGGGACGTCGTCCAGGTCGGCCTCGTTGCGCTTGGGGATGATCACCGTGGTGACCCCCGCCCGGTGCGCGGCGAGCAGCTTCTGCTTGACGCCGCCGATCGGCAGCACCCGGCCGGTGAGGGAGACCTCGCCGGTCATGGCCACGTCCGTGCGGACCAGGCGGCCCGACAGGAGCGAGGCCAGCGCCGTCGTCATCGTGACGCCCGCGCTCGGGCCGTCCTTGGGGACCGCGCCCGCCGGGAAGTGAATGTGCACGCCCCGGTCCTTGAGGTCGGCGACCGGCAGTTCCAGTTCGGCGCCGTGGGAGCGCAGGAAGGAGAGCGCGATCTGCGCCGACTCCTTCATCACGTCACCCAGCTGGCCGGTGAGGGTCAGGCCCGCCGCGCCCGTCTCCGGGTCGGCCAGGGACGCCTCGACGAACAGGACGTCGCCGCCGGCGCCGGTGACCGCGAGGCCGGTCGCCACACCGGGCACCGCCGTGCGGCGCTCGGCCGGGTCCTGGGCGGACTCGGGCACGTGGTGCGGCCTGCCGATGAGGGCGCGCAGGTCCGCGTCGGTCACCGTGAACGGCAGCTCCCGCTCACCGAGCTCGTGCTGCGCCGCGACCTTGCGGAGCAGCCGTGCGACGGACCGCTCCAGGTTCCGCACGCCCGCCTCGCGGGTGTACTCGCCGGCCAGCTTGCGCAGCGCGCTCTCGTCGAGGGTGACCTCGGCCTGCTCCAGACCGGCCCGCTCCAGCTGGCGCGGGAGCAGGTGGTCGCGCGCGATGACGACCTTCTCGTCCTCGGTGTACCCGTCGAGCCGCACCAGTTCCATGCGGTCGAGCAGGGCCTCCGGGATGGCCTCCAGCACGTTGGCGGTGGCCAGGAAGACCACGTCGCTCAGGTCGAGCTCGACCTCCAGGTAGTGGTCCCGGAAGGTGTGGTTCTGGGCCGGGTCGAGGACTTCGAGGAGGGCCGCCGCCGGGTCGCCCCGGAAGTCGGAGCCGACCTTGTCGATCTCGTCGAGCAGGACCACCGGGTTCATGGACCCGGCCTCCTTGATCGCCCGTACGATCCGGCCGGGCAGCGCGCCGACGTACGTACGCCGGTGGCCGCGGATCTCCGCCTCGTCCCGTACGCCGCCGAGGGCGACGCGGACGAACTTGCGGCCCATGGCGTGGGCGACGGACTCGCCGAGCGAGGTCTTGCCGACGCCGGGAGGCCCGACGAGCGCGAGCACGGCACCGCCGCGCCGGCCGCCCACGACCCCGAGGCCGCGGTCGTTGCGCCGCTTGCGGACCGCCAGGTACTCGGTGATCCGCTCCTTCACGTCCTCCAGGCCGGCGTGCTCGGCGTCCAGGACCGACTTGGCGCCCTGGATGTCGTACGCGTCCTCGGTGCGCTCGTTCCACGGCAGTTCCAGCACCGTGTCGAGCCAGGTGCGGATCCAGGAGCCCTCGGGCGACTGGTCGCTGGAGCGCTCCAGCTTCTCGACCTCCTTGAGGGCGGCCTCGCGGACCTTCTCGGGGAGGTCGGCGGCCTCGACGCGGGCCCGGTAGTCGTCGGACTCCTCACCCTCGGCCTCGCCGTTCAGCTCGCGCAGCTCCTTGCGGACGGCGTCCAGCTGCCGCCGCAGCAGGAACTCGCGCTGCTGCTTGTCCACGCCTTCCTGCACGTCCTTGGCGATGGACTCGGCGACGTCCTGCTCGGCGAGGTGCTCGCGCAGGTGTTCGGTGGCGAGCTTCAGCCGGGCCACCGGGTCGGTGGTCTCCAGGAGCTCCACCTTCTGGGCGGTCGTCAGGAACGGCGAGTAGCCGCTGTTGTCGGCGAGCGCGGACACGTCGTCGATCTGCTGGACGCGGTCCACGACCTGCCAGGCGCCACGCTTCTTCAGCCAGTTGGTGGCCAGCGCCTTGTACTCCTTGACCAGCTCGGTCACGGAGCCGGGCAGCGGGTCGGGCACGGTCTCGTCGACCTGCGTGCCCTCCACCCACAGGGCCGCGCCGGGCCCGGTCGTACCGGCACCGACACGCACCCGGGCACGGCCGCGGATCAGGGCACCGGGGTCGCCGTCGGCGAGGCGTCCCACCTGCTCGACCGTGCCGAGCACCCCCGTGTTCGCGTACGTGCCGTCGATCCGCGGAACAAGCAGCACCTTCGGCTTGCTGGCACCGGTGGAACGGGCGGCGGCCTGGGCGGCCTCTACCGCGGCGCGTACATCGGCGTCGTTCAGGTCCAGGGGCACCACCATGCCGGGCAGCACGACCTCGTCGTCGAGCGGCAGCACGGGCAGGGTGAGCAGTTCGGACGTCAAAGCCATGATCTTCCCTTCAGCACTCAAGTTGAGCTATGCCGACTCAATGCACATGAGCCCGCGATTGTTCCCCACCCCCTGTTCGCTGTGAGCGATCACCTGGGAGGATGCCCGTCCGACGCTCATGACCAGGCACGACGTCCGGCGCGTTCGCCGGTCGAACGTCGGGACGGGCTCCCGCGTCCCAGGTACGCCGCCGGGTCCCCTCCGGC
>NZ_VDFC01000040.1:142215-155836 GCF_008369065.1 Streptomyces apricus
GGGCGGCGGCGGTGGCGCGGCGCACGACCCGGAGCGCACCGCGGAACGCGCCCGCCGGGTCGCCGACGCCTGGGAGGGCTCGGAGGCCGCCCGGATCTGGCGCGCGGGCTACTTCCCGCTGGGTGCGGCGGTGCAGCTGCCCGAGGGCGCCTTCCGCAGCGAGGCCGACAAGCGCGCGTACGCGGGGCGGAACTTCGAACTGCGCACCCCGCTGCCCGGCGACGCACAGGGGAAGGGGCCGCGAAAGGACGCACAGGGGAAGGGACCGGGGAAGGGAGAGGTCCGCTGGCGTGACGGCGATCCGCTGACCGTCGCCGTCTCCACCGCCCGGGCCTCCTACGGGAAGCTCGCGCGGGGCGGGAGCGCCGGCCACTCCCTCGTCGTGACCGGGGCGCGGCTCGCCGGCATGACCGTGCCCACCGGCCGGGGCCCGGCCACCGTGCCCGCCTGGCACTTCGACATCGAGGGGTACGACACGCCCCTCAAGCGGGTCGCGGTCGAGCCCTCGAAGCCCCCGCGCCCGCCGATCGGGCCCGACCGGCGGACCCCGGACGCCCCGCACCCGCTCTTCGGTCTCGGCGGGGTGTCCCGGGACGGCCGCGGTGTGACCGTGTGGGCCCGGCACGGCTCCTGCGACGAGGGCCCTGCGGTGGACGTGCTGGAGACCGGCGACAGCGTGGTCCTCTCGCCCTGGGTCCGGGGCCGCTCCGACGGCCTCTGCACGGCCGACCTGCGGATCGAGGAGGTGACGGTACGACTGGACCGGCCGGTCGGCGACCGCCTGCTGCTCGACGCCTCCACGGGCCGGCCCGTGCTCCTCGCCGACCGGACCGGGTGACGGCCTGGGCGCCGCGCCTGCACCCGAATCGCCCGGTTCCGGTGTCCGCCCGGCTGCCGACGTGGTGAAAAGCCGCTGCCCCGCCGAGGGCGGCTTGCCAAGATGGGGGCATGACCACCTCGTACGACGTGTCCCCCGGCAGCCCCGAAGTCATCGACCGCCGTGAGGGGCCCTACGGAGAGGTCGTGCTGCGGCGGCACGGCGGGCTGCTGCAGATCATCGCCAACGGGTGCTTCCTCATGGACACCTCCGACGGCCGCTCGGAGCGGCTGCTGGTCGACGCCGCGCTCGGCGCGCTGGACGGGCGCACCGCGCCGGACGTCCTGATCGGCGGCCTCGGTGTCGGCTTCTCCCTCGCCCACGCGGCGGCCGAGCCCCGCTGGGGCCGCATCGCCGTCGTCGAGCGGGAGCCGGCGATCATCGACTGGCACCGGTCGGGGCCGCTCGCCGAACTGTCGGCACGGGCGCTCGCGGACCCGCGCACCGAGATCGTCGAGGCGGATCTGGTCGCGTACGTCCATGAGACATCCGACACGTACGACGTCGTGTGCCTCGACATCGACAACGGACCCGAGTGGACCGTCACGGAGGGCAACGAAAGCCTCTACTCCGGAACCGGACTCGCCGCGTGCAAGCGGCTGTTGAGGCCCGGCGGGGTACTTGCCGTATGGTCGGCCAGACCTTCGACTGATTTCGCAGGAACCTTGCGGAATGCCGGGTTCCAGCAGGTGCGTACCGAAGAGATCCCGGTTGCCCGAGGCGTTCCGGACGCGGTGCACCTCGCGGTAAGACCTGGATAGCCGAGCGGTGGTCACTGCCCGTACCCTGCTGCTCTGACGCGGATCATTCAAGCGTCAAGCGCAGTCATGGGATCACCCCACTGGTTCCGGAAAGCACACTCAGGGGCGGGCGATGGAGCAGACACACACCTCGCACAACGGCACGGCGGCCACGCCGGGCGCTCAGCGCCGGGTGCTGGTGGTCGAGGACGATCCGACGATCGTCGACGCCATCGCCGCCCGGCTGCGCGCCGAGGGGTTCCTCGTGCAAACAGCGGGTGACGGTCCGGCCGCCGTGGACACGGCCGAGGCGTGGCAGCCCGACCTGCTGATCCTCGACATCATGCTGCCCGGTTTCGACGGCCTGGAGGTCTGCCGACGGGTGCAGGCGGCCCGCCCGGTGCCGGTCATGATGCTCACCGCGCGCGACGACGAGACAGACATGCTGGTCGGGCTCGGCGTGGGCGCCGACGACTACATGACGAAGCCGTTCTCGATGCGTGAGCTGGCCGCGCGCGTGCACGTTCTGTTGCGACGGGTGGAGCGGGCCGCGCTGGCCGCGTCGACCCCGCGCTCGGGCATCCTGCGCCTCGGCGAGCTGGAGATCGACCACGCGCAGCGCCGGGTGCGGGTGCGATCCGAGGACGTGCACCTGACGCCGACCGAGTTCGACCTGCTGGTCTGCCTGGCCAACACCCCGCGCGCGGTGCTCTCGCGCGAGCAGCTGCTGGCCGAGGTGTGGGACTGGGCGGACGCCTCCGGCACCCGGACCGTGGACAGCCACATCAAGGCCCTGCGCCGGAAGATCGGCGCCGAGCGGATCCGCACGGTGCACGGCGTGGGCTACGCGCTGGAGACCCCGACGCCCTAAAGTCGGGCACCCTGACCGAGGGGGCTGGTGTGATGAGGGGTCGCGGCGTACTGCGCAGGCGCGTCAAGGCGGGCGCGGGGGCGGTGACCGGTACGGGTCCGGCGGCCCGGGTCGCCGGTACGGCATCCGCGCCGGCGCCGTCGCCCGGCACGCCGCCGGACGCGGGTACGGGTATGAGCGTGCGTACGGGTACGGGCGCGAGTACCGGCACGGGCGGAGCCGTCGGCTTCGGTGCCGGAACCGGCTCCGGCCCGGGCACCGGAACCAGCACGGGCACAGGCACCGGCTCCTGGGGCGACGTACGCCCCTTCTCCATCAAGACCAAGCTCGGCACGCTGGTCGTCGTCTCGGTCTTCATCACCACCGGCCTGCTGATGATCGCGGTGCGCACCGAGACCGAGCTGCGCTTCATCACGGTCTTCTCGATGATCGCGACCCTGCTGATCACCCAGTTCGTGGCGCACTCGATCACCGCCCCGCTGGACGAGATGAGCACCGTCGCGCGCGGCATCTCGCACGGCGACTACACGCGCCGCGTCAGGGGCGCCGACCGCCGCGACGAGCTGGGCGACCTGGCCCAGACGATCAACCGCATGGCCGACGACCTGGAGGCCCAGGAGCGCCAGCGCAAGGAGCTCGTGGCGAACGTCTCGCACGAGCTGCGCACCCCTATCGCGGGCCTGCGCGCGGTCCTGGAGAACGTGGTGGACGGTGTCTCCGCCGCCGACCCCGAGACCATGCGCACGGCCCTGAAGCAGACCGAGCGGCTGGGGCGCCTGGTGGAGACGCTGCTCGACCTCTCGCGCCTGGACAACGGCGTCGTACCGCTGCGCAAGCGGCGCTTCGAGGTGTGGCCGTACCTGTCCGGCGTGCTGAAGGAGGCCAACATGGTGGCCTCCGCGCGCGCGGGCATCGCCTCCGGTTCCGGGAGCCACACGCGCACCGACGTCCACCTGCACCTCGACGTGTCCCCGCCGGAGCTGACCGCGCACGTGGACCCCGAGCGGATCCACCAGGTGGTCGCCAACCTCATCGACAACGCGGTCAAGCACAGCCCGCCGCACGGCCGGGTCACGGTCCGGGCCCGGCGCGGCGACGGCCCCGAGTCCCTGAACCTGGAGGTCCTGGACGAGGGGCCCGGCATCCCGCGCTCGGAGTGGCACCGGGTCTTCGAGCGGTTCAACCGCGGCGGGGTCGTCGCCCCGCACGGCCCGGGCAGCGACGGCGGCACGGGCCTCGGGCTCGCGATCGCCCGCTGGGCGGTGGATCTGCACGGTGGCCGGATCGGGGTGGCCGAATCGGAGCGGGGCTGCCGGATCCAGGTCACTCTTCCGGGAGTGCCTTCGCCGGACAGGTTGACGTAGGGTTCGAAGGGAGAGCCCAAGATCCACGTGATCGGGCAGCAGGACACGTGTCATCCCGCGTTCCTCGCACGGAAACCGGCCGTTCGCGGTCGCGATCCCGGGCCGGCGCGTCCGTTCGGCATCGGAACCCCGCTTGTTTCCCGCCATTTCCACCGCCGAAACACGCGATTCGATGTGACTTACGCGACGATGACCAGCCCGGACTGACCTACGCGGTCCGGGGGGCGTAGCCTTTATTCCCGCTGTCCATCACCTTGTGAAGCGGAAGAGGGCGGTTGCCGCCGTGTCGCCACAGTCCCCCAGTAATTCGAGCATCTCGACCGATGACCAAGCCGCCGGGAAGAACCCCGCGGCCGCCTTCGGACCCAACGAGTGGCTCGTCGACGAGATCTATCAGCAGTACCTCCAGGACCCGAATTCGGTAGACCGAGCCTGGTGGGACTTCTTCGCCGATTACAAGCCGGGCGGTGCGACCACTTCGCCGCAGGCGGGTATCGCGGCCGCGGGGGCCGCGGGTACCTCTGCCGCCGCTCCCGCCGCCCCTGCCGCTCCGCCGGCCCAGGCCAAGGCTCCGGCGCAGGCCGCCCCGGCCCAGGCGCAGGCTCCGGCCGCTCCGGCGAAGCCCGCGCCCGCCGCGGAGTCCCACGAGGGCCCCGAGTACGTGACGCTGCGCGGTCCCGGCGCCGCGGTCGCGAAGAACATGAACGCCTCCATCGAGGTCCCCACGGCCACGTCCGTGCGCGCGGTCCCGGTGAAGCTGCTCTTCGACAACCGCATCGTCATCAACAACCACCTGAAGCGCGCCCGGGGCGGGAAGATCTCCTTCACCCACCTCATCGGCTACGCGATGGTGCAGGCCATCAAGGCCATGCCGTCGATGAACCACTCCTTCACGGAGAAGGACGGCAAGCCGACCCTGGTCAAGCCGGAGCACGTCAACTTCGGCCTCGCCATCGACCTGGTGAAGCCCAACGGCGACCGCCAGCTGGTCGTCGCGGGCATCAAGAAGGCCGAGACGCTGAACTTCTTCGAGTTCTGGCAGGCCTACGAGGACATCGTCCGCCGCGCCCGCGACGGCAAGCTGACGATGGACGACTTCTCCGGCGTCACGGTCTCCCTGACCAACCCGGGCGGCCTCGGCACCGTCCACTCGGTCCCCCGCCTGATGCCCGGGCAGTCGGTCATCATGGGCGTCGGCTCGATGGACTACCCGGCGGAGTTCCAGGGCACCTCCCAGGACACCCTGAACAAGCTCGGCATCTCGAAGGTCATGACGCTCACGTCGACCTACGACCACCGGGTCATCCAGGGCGCCGCGTCCGGCGAGTTCCTGCGCGTCGTCGCGAACTACCTGCTCGGCGAGAACGGCTTCTACGACGAGATCTTCGAGGCCCTGCGCATCCCGTACGAGCCGGTCCGCTGGCTCAGGGACATCGACGTCTCGCACGACGACGACGTCACCAAGGCCGCCCGGGTCTTCGAGCTGATCCACTCCTACCGGGTGCGCGGCCACGTCATGGCCGACACCGACCCGCTGGAGTACAAGCAGCGCAAGCACCCCGACCTGGACATCACCGAGCACGGGCTCACCCTGTGGGACCTGGAGCGCGAGTTCGCGGTCGGCGGTTTCGCGGGCAAGTCCCTGATGAAGCTGCGCGACATCCTCGGCGTGCTGCGCGACTCGTACTGCCGCACCACGGGCGTCGAGTTCATGCACATCCAGGACCCGAAGCAGCGCCGGTGGATCCAGGACCGCATCGAGCGCCCGCACAGCAAGCCGGAGCGCGAGGAGCAGCTGCGCATCCTGCGCCGGCTGAACGCCGCGGAAGCCTTCGAGACCTTCCTGCAGACGAAGTACGTCGGCCAGAAGCGCTTCTCCCTGGAGGGCGGCGAGTCCGTCATCCCGCTGCTCGACGCGGTGCTCGACTCCGCCGCCGAGTCGCGCCTGGACGAGGTCGTCATCGGCATGGCCCACCGCGGCCGCCTGAACGTCCTGGCGAACATCGTCGGCAAGTCGTACGCGCAGATCTTCCGGGAGTTCGAGGGCAACCTCGACCCGAAGTCGATGCACGGCTCCGGCGACGTCAAGTACCACCTGGGCGCCGAGGGCACCTTCACCGGTCTGGACGGCGAGCAGATCAAGGTCTCGCTGGCCGCCAACCCCTCGCACCTGGAGGCGGTCGACCCGATCCTGGAGGGCATCGCCCGCGCCAAGCAGGACATCATCAACAAGGGCGGCACGGACTTCACCGTCCTGCCGGTCGCCCTGCACGGTGACGCGGCCTTCGCGGGCCAGGGCGTGGTCGCCGAGACGCTGAACATGTCGCAGCTGCGGGGCTACCGCACCGGCGGCACGGTCCACGTGGTGATCAACAACCAGGTCGGCTTCACCGCCGCCCCGGAGTCCTCGCGCTCCTCCATGTACGCCACCGACGTGGCCCGCATGATCGAGGCGCCGATCTTCCACGTGAACGGCGACGACCCCGAGGCCGTCGTCCGCGTCGCGCGCCTGGCCTTCGAGTTCCGCCAGGCGTTCAACAAGGACGTCGTCATCGACCTCATCTGCTACCGCCGCCGCGGTCACAACGAGTCGGACAACCCGGCGTTCACCCAGCCGCTGATGTACGACCTGATCGACAAGAAGCGCTCGGTGCGCAAGCTCTACACCGAGTCCCTCATCGGTCGCGGCGACATCACCCTGGAAGAGGCCGAGCAGGCGCTGCAGGACTACCAGGGCCAGCTGGAGAAGGTCTTCACGGAGGTCCGCGAGGCGGCCTCCGCGCCGGGCGAGTCGCACGCCCCGGACGTGAAGCCCGAGTTCCCGGTGGCGGTCACCACGGCGGTCTCCCAGGAGGTCGTCAAGCGGATCGCCGAGTCCCAGGTCAACATCCCCGAGCGCGTCACCGTCCACCCGCGCCTGCTGCCCCAGCTGCAGCGCCGCGCGGCGATGGTCGAGGACGGCACGATCGACTGGGGCATGGGCGAGACGCTCGCGATCGGCTCCCTGCTCCTGGAGGGCACCCCGGTGCGCCTCTCGGGCCAGGACTCCCGCCGCGGCACCTTCGGCCAGCGCCACGCGGTCCTGATCGACCGGGAGACGGGCGAGGACTTCACCCCGCTCCAGTACCTGTCGGACGAGCAGGCCCGCTACAACGTCTACGACTCGCTGCTGTCCGAGTACGCGGCGATGGGCTTCGAGTACGGCTACTCGCTGGCGCGTCCCGAGTCCCTCGTGATGTGGGAGGCGCAGTTCGGCGACTTCGTCAACGGCGCCCAGACGGTGGTGGACGAGTTCATCTCGTCGGCGGAGCAGAAGTGGGGCCAGACCTCCGGCGTCACGCTGCTCCTCCCGCACGGCTACGAGGGCCAGGGCCCGGACCACTCGTCCGCCCGCCCGGAGCGTTTCCTCCAGCTGTGCGCGCAGAACAACATGACCGTCGCCATGCCGACGCTCCCGTCGAACTACTTCCACCTCCTGCGGTGGCAGGTGCACAACCCGCACCACAAGCCGCTGGTGGTCTTCACCCCGAAGTCGATGCTGCGCCTGAAGGCGGCCGCGTCGAAGGCGGAGGAGTTCACGACGGGCGGCTTCCGCCCGGTCATCGGGGACGACTCGGTGGACCCGGCGGCCGTCAAGAAGGTCGTCTTCACCGCGGGCAAGGTCTACTACGACCTCGACGCCGAGCGGAAGAAGCGCGGCATCACGGACACGGCCGTCATCCGCATCGAGCGCCTGTACCCGCTGCCGGGTGCGGAGCTCCAGGCGGAGATCGCCAAGTACCCGAACGCCGAGAAGTACCTGTGGGCCCAGGAGGAGCCGGCGAACCAGGGCGCGTGGCCGTTCATCGCCCTGAACCTCATCGACCACCTGGACCTGGCGGTCGGCGCGGAGGTGCCCCACGGGGAGCGCCTGCGCCGCATCTCCCGCCCGGCGAGCTCGTCCCCGGCGGTCGGCTCGGCCAAGCGCCACCAGGCGGAGCAGGAGCAGCTGGTACGCGAGGTGTTCGACGCCTGACGGGTTGTCGCACGCACGGAGGGCCCGCCCCCAGCTTCGGCTCGGGGGCGGGCCCTCCGTCTATCCTGCTGTAGGACTTTCAGCGAGAACGACGGAGCACCACGCATGTACTTCACCGACCGCGGTATCGAAGAGCTGGAGAAGCGGCGCGGCGAGGAAGAGGTCACCTTCGAGTGGCTCGCCGAACAGCTGCGCACGTTCGTCGACCTGAATCCGGACTTCGAGGTCCCGGTCGAGCGCCTGGCCACCTGGCTGGCCCGCCTGGACGACGACGAGGACGAGGAGTAGGCGGGCCGCCCGCCTCTTTACCGAAGGCGTGCGTCAGCCGCGCGCCTTCACCCGCTCGTACGCCAGCCCCAGCGCCCCGTGCGCCACCAGCAGCAGCCCCGCCGCGCTCCAGCCGTCGCCGCGCCGCCGCAGCCCCCGGACCAGCAGCGGCAGTCCCGCCGCCACCTGGGCGAGCGCGAGCCCCCGCGCCTGAGGGGTGCCCGCCCCGGGCAGCCATGCCCCGACCCGGCTGTGCCCGACCGCGTCGATCTCGGCCCGGACGGCATGTCCCCGCCCGGGCCACTCGACGGTGCGGACGCCGGGCAGGGCACGGGCCGCCTCGCTGAGGCGGTCGGCCGGGTCGCCGGGGTCGAGCCCGGCGGGCAGGGCGACCCCCACGCGCGCGAGGACGGCGAGCAGACCGCGCAGACGGGCCCGGGCACCGGTCTCCGGATCGTCCTGTGTCAGGCGGTCGAGCGCCTGCACGTCCAGTACGGGGTCGAGGCCGAGGCGCCCGGCGAGGGTGTGCATGGCCTCGCCCACCCCGACCGGCGTGCCGTTCGCCAGCCACTCGTAGCCCACCGCGCGCCGGAACCCCGTGGCGAGCGTGCAGCCGCTGTGGTCGGCGTCCCACCACAGGGCCAGTACGGGCCAGGGGGCGCCGACCGCCAGCGCGCCGGCCCAGCCGGCGAGGACGCGGTCGACCGGTTCGCCGCCCTGCGACCAGGGCTTTCCCTCCGGGACCAGGACGCTCCACTCCCGCCCCGCCGGGACGAGCAGCATGCGCTCGCGCAGCAGTCGGGCGACGGCTTCGACGGCCTCCGGTTCCGCTCGGCAGAGCAGCAGGGCACCGGCCGCCCGGGCGGATGGAGGGTGGGGAACCGGCGGATCGAGGGGCGACATGGGCCCAGATTATGCGTAATTGTCCGCATCAAGGCCGTCGGATCACCGGAAAGAGTGCCTTGACTTCCCGGATGCGCGATATATCGTGAATAGCGGAAGACGCGATATTGCGTGTCGTGTCCCGCCCAGCCGAGGAGGTCCGCGCCATGTCCGAGTGGTCCGTCGCAGAGCCGAAGAAGCTCACGTTCGACGAACCGGTGACGTCCCTCCATGTGCGCATCGTCAACGGAACGGTGAACGTCGTGGGGGTCGACGAAGGTTCCGCCCGCCTCGAAGTGTCCTCGCTGGAGGGACCGCCGCTGACGGTGTCCCACGAGGACGGCGTGCTCACGGTCGCCTACGAGGACCTGCCCTGGAAGGGCTTCCTCAAGTGGCTCGACCGCAAGGGCTGGCGCCGCAGCGCGGTGGTCTCGCTGGCCGTCCCGGCGCACACGCGCGTCGAGGTGGGCGCGATAGGCGCCACGGCCATGGTCTCCGGCATCGAGGGACGGGCGGTGGTGAAGGGCGTCTTCGGCGACACCACGCTCGTAGGTCTCTCCGGCCCGGTCCGCACGGACACCGTGTCGGGGAACGTGGAGGCCCAGGCCCTCACGGGCGACCTCCGCCTCAACTCCGTCTCCGGGGACCTGACCGTCGTCGAAGGCTCCAGCCTTTCCGTACGGGCCGAGACGATCAGCGGTTCCGTGATCGTCGACCTCGATCCGGCCGGGCGGGCCAGCGACCTCAGCCTGACCAGCGTCTCGGGAGAGATCGCCGTCCGCCTGCCGCATCCGGCGGACGCGGAGGTCGAGGTCGACTCGGCGAGCGGCACGGTCTCCAGCGCCTTCGAGGACGTGAGGGTCACCGGCAGCTGGGGCGCCAAGAAGATGACCGGCAGGCTCGGCGCGGGGAACGGCCGCCTGAGGGCTACCACCGTCTCCGGTTCCATCGCCCTGCTGAGAAGGCCCCCCGGGGAGGACGAGCCGTGGGACGAGAAGGCGGACGACAAGGGAAGGGACGGCGCGGAAGTCGATTTCGGAAAGGGGGCCGAGGTCGGGGAGGATGAACCACAGGACGCGTTCCCCGACACGTCGGGAACCGGAACTGGAACCGGTTCCTCCCCCTCCGCACAGCACCCCGCCCACGACGGCACCGACGGTTCCTCCGGCGGACCGACCGACCACCAGAACCTCCCCCTCCGCACAGCACCCCGCCCACGACGGCACCGACGGTTCCTCCGGCGGACCGACCGACCACCAGAAGGGGCTCTGACATGGCTCCCGTCTTTGCCCATGGCCGCCTGCGGCTCTACCTGCTGAAGCTGCTCGACGAAGCACCGCGCCACGGTTACGAGGTGATCCGCCTCCTGGAGGAGCGGTTCCAGGGGCTGTACGCGCCGTCGGCCGGCACCGTCTACCCCCGGCTGGCCAAGCTGGAGGCCGAGGGCCTGGTCACCCACACCACCGAGGGCGGCCGCAAGGTGTACGCGATCACGGACGCGGGCCGTGCCGAGCTGGCCGATCGCAGCGGCGAACTGGCCGACCTGGAGCTGGAGATCCGCGAGTCGGTCGCCGAGCTGGCCGCGGAGATCCGCGCCGATGTGCGCGGCGCCGCGGGAGACCTGCGCCGCGAGATGCGGGCCGCGGCCAGCGAGTCCCGGCGCGGCTCCACCGGGTCCGGCAGCGGCGCCGAGGACACCGGCGGCCGCGGGGGCGCCCGCGGGGACTTCGGCGACCTCGGGGACAAGGAGGCGTGGCGCGTCGCCAAGGAGGAGATGCGCCGTATCAAGCAGGAGTGGAAGGAGCAGGCGCGCCGCGCCAAGGACGAGAGCCGCCGGGCCCGCGAGGAGGCGCAGCGCGCCCGTCACCAGGCCAAGGAGGCCCAGGAGCGGGCCCGGGTCCAGGCGCAGGAGGAGCTCCAGCGCATCGCCAAGCGCGTCCAGGACCAGGTGCAGGACCACTTCAGCCGGGGCGACTGGCCGACGGGCGTCAGGGACGGCCTCACCGAGCTGGCCAAGGAGTTCGGCGACTTCGGGAAGAACTTCGGCAGCGAGTTCGGGAAGGACTTCGGCTTCGGCCGGCACGAGACGCGGGCGCGGACCGGCACCGGACCTGAGAAGCCCGACTACACGGACACCCCCGAGGACTTCCCCGCCGACTACGAGCCCTCCTGGGCCCATGAGGACTCCACGGGCGATCCCGCCCGCGACCTGGACCGCCTGCTGGACCGTTTCCGGGACGGCATCCGCGACGCGGCCCGCGACCACGGGGTGACGGAGGAGCAACTGCGCGACGCGCGACGCCATCTGTCGTCGGCGGCGGCACACATAGGTGCGGTGCTCCGGACGCCGAGAGGCTGAACAGCGGCCCGCCACCGTCCGGGCCGTCCGCACCGTCCGCGCCATGGAGACTCGTGGCGGGCCCCGTCAGAGCCCGCCACGGGTGTCGCCACCCCGGCACGGCCCCGTCGCCTCGTTGCCTCGTTGCTCCGTCGCTCCTCAGCCGGCCATCGCCGCTCCTCCGCCCGTGCCGTACAGCACGCGTCGCAGTGCCGCGTAGGTCACCCCGTGGTCGGCCAGGACCTCCGCGGGGACTCCGGGGCGGGCGGTGAGGGCGAGCAGGAGGTGCTCGTCGCCGATGTGGCGGTCCTGCTGGGCCAGGGCGATGCGCAGGGACTCCGTGAGGAGGTCCTTGGCACCCCGGGCGAAGGGACGGCGGCCCCCGGCGAACCCGGACCACCATCCGCGCCCGCGTCCGCCGGTCCCGCCGGTCCCGCCGTCGCCCTTGCCGCCGGCTTTCCCGGCGCCCTTCTCCTCGGCGTGCACCGCCGCCAGAGCGCCCTCGCCATGGGCCTCCTCGACGCGCGAGACGATGGCCGAGACGTCGATGCCCAGTTCCGAGAGGGCGTCGGTGTCGGCGCGGGAGAGGCCGCCGCGACGGCGCGCCTCGGCAAGGGCCCGTTCGACGGAGTCCCGGCGTCCGCCGAGCCCCAGGGACGTCAGGGCGAACGACGCGCGACTCGCCTCGCGGTCGAGGAGGGCCAGCAGCAGGTGCTGTTCCTCGACCGCCTCCGCGTCCAGCCGCTCGGCATGGGCGACCGCGCCGAGGACCACCGCGCGGGCGTCCTTGGTGAACCGTTCGAACATCACTGCCTCCCGTACTTCTTGTGCACGGCCTGCCTGCTGACACCCAGTTCCGCGGCGATCTCCTGCCACGACCAGCCCTGATTGCGCGCGCTGCGCACCTGTACCGCTTCGAGCTGCTCCAGCAGCCGCCGCAGGGCGGAGACGGCTCGCAGCCCGATCCGCGGATCGTGGTCGCCGGCACGCTCGGCGAGATCCGTTGCTTCGGTCATGGCGTCAACATAGGTTGACGCGCCCGGCCGTGTCAACGGTGGTTGACACAGCCGGGCGCGTGGGAGACCCGAAGGGCGATCAGGAGGTGGTCACCGAGCGGTCAGGACGACCTTGCCGAAGAGTTCGCCGGAGGCCATGCGCTCGAAGCCCTCGCGGGCCCGGTCCAGCGGGAGGACCTCGTCGATGACGGGGCGGACACCGGTGGCGGCGCAGAAGGACAGCAGGTCCTCCAGCTCGTCCTTGGTGCCCATCGTGGAGCCGACGACCTTGAGTTCGAGGAAGAAGATGCGGGTCAGCTCGGCGTGGGCGGGGCGGTCGCCGCTGGTGGCGCCAGAGATGACCAGGGTGCCGCCGGGCTTGAGGGACTTGACGGAGTGGGACCAGGTGGCGGCGCCGACGGTCTCGATGACGGCGTCCACGCGCTGCGGGAGGCGGGCACCGGCCTCCAGGGCTTCGACTGCGCCCAGTTCGAGGGCCCGCTTGCGCTTGGCCTCGTCCCGGCTGGTGGCGAAGACACGCAGCCCCGCGGCCTTGCCCAGCGCGATGGCGGCCGTGGCGACGCCGCCGCCGGCCCCCTGGACGAGGACGGAGTCACCGGGGCGTACGCCCGCGTTGGTGAAGAGCATGCGGTAGGCCGTCAGCCAGGCCGTGGGGAGGCAGGCGGCCTCCTCGAAGGAGAGTCCGGCGGGCTTGGGGAGGACGTTCCAGGTGGGCACGGAGACCTGTTCCGCGAAGGTTCCCTGGTAGCGCTCGGTGAGGATGGACCGCGGTTCCTTCGGGCCGACACCGTGCCCCGTCTGTCCGATGACGGAGTGGAGGACGACCTCGTTGCCGTCCTCGTCGGTGCCGGCGGCGTCGCAGCCGAGGATCATGGGGAGCTTGTCCTCGGCGAGGCCGACGCCCCGCAACGACCAGAGGTCGTGGTGGTTGAGGGAGGCGGCCCTGACGTTCACGGTCGTCCAGCCGGGCCGGGACTCGGGGGCGGGGCGCTCGCCCAGTTCGAGGCCGTTGAGCGGCTGGTCGCGGTCGATGCGGGAGGCGTAGGCGGCGAACATGCCCCGACCCTAGGGGCCGCTCGCCTCCGGCGGAACCGGCCCACTCTGTGACACGCGTCCCCCMCCGGCCCGCCACTGTCACCTGCGGCCCGGCGGGGGCCGACCCGCGTGAGTCGACTGCGGCCCGGCGGGGGCTGGCCGCGCAGTTCCCCGCGCCCCTAAAGGGCGCYCTTTAGGGGCGCGGGGAACTGCGCG
>NZ_VDFC01000040.1:155936-160796 GCF_008369065.1 Streptomyces apricus
GACCCTCAACCATTTAAGACTTAAGGGGTAAAACAAAGTGGCAGCGGAGATCGTCAATCCTCGCAGCGACAGCAGTACGGAACAGGACGGGGCAGGCGGACTACCGCCGAGCCACACCCTCCGCCCGAGCGGCAGCGGCAACCGCCGCAGTGACCGCCGGAGCCACCCGCTCGTCGAACGGCGACGGGATCACGTAGTCCGCCGCGAGGTCGTCCCCGACGACGGACGCCAGCGCCTCGGCCGCCGCGATCTTCATCCCCTCGGTGATCCGGGAGGCCCGCACCTGCAGCGCCCCGGCGAAGATCCCGGGGAACGCCAGCACGTTGTTGATCTGGTTCGGGTAGTCGGACCGCCCGGTCGCGACGACGGCCGCGTACTTGTGGGCGACGTCCGGGTGCACCTCGGGGTCGGGGTTCGCCATGGCGAACACGAACGCGCCCTCGGCCATCGAGGCCACGGCGGGCTCGGGCACCGTGCCGCCGGACACGCCGATGAAGACGTCGGCCCCGGCGAGCGCGGACTCCAGCGAGCCGGACAGCCCGGCCTTGTTGGTCATGGTGGCCAGTTCGCGCTTGACCGGCGTCAGGTCGTCCCGGTCGGCCGACACGATCCCCTTGCGGTCCGCGACGGCCACGTCCCCGAGCCCCGCCTCCAGCAGGAACTTGGCGATGGCCACCCCGGCCGCGCCCGCGCCCGAGATCACGGCCCGCAGCTGCCCCAGGGAGCGTCCGGTCAGCCGCGCGGCGTTGCGCAGGGCGGCCAGCGTGACGACGGCCGTCCCGTGCTGGTCGTCGTGGAAGACGGGGATGTCCAGCCGCTCCTGCAGTTGACGCTCGATCTCGAAGCACCGCGGCGCCGAGATGTCCTCCAGGTTGACGCCGCCGAAGGACGGCGCGAGCCGCACCACGGTCTCGACGATCTCGTCCACGCCCGTGCAGTCCAGCGCGATCGGCACGGCGTCGACCCCGCCGAACTGCTTGAACAGGATCGCCTTGCCCTCCATGACGGGGAGGGAGGCCTCGGGCCCGATGTCGCCGAGTCCGAGCACGGCGGTCCCGTCCGTCACGACGGCGACCACGGACGACTTCCAGGTGTAGTCGTGGACGAGTTCCGGCTGCTCCGCGATGGCCGTGCAGACCTTCGCGACGCCGGGGGTGTACGCGAGGGACAGGTCGTCCTTGTCGCGGACGGGCACGGTGGCCTGCACGGCCATCTTGCCGCCGCGGTGCAGCGCGAACGCCGGATCGAAGGAATCGAGGGGCTCGGCCCCGCCGTCCTGGTCCGTACTGCTGTCGCTGCGAGGATTGACGATCTCCGCTGCCACTTTGTTTTACCCCTTAAGTCTTAAATGGTTGAGGGTCCGCTCCGGGTGAGGGGCGGGCGGGCACCGTGCACGTCCCTGAGGACTGTTGCGCCCCCGGGTGACACTGGGACGGAACGTGCGCGACGGGCGCGCCGCACACGCGCCCTGAGCCCCGGATGAGGGGTGTAAGGAACCTTCATACCGGACGGACCGCACCGCGGACGAGTCGGTGGAGCGAAGGTCACACGCGGACCGCCGCGGAGGACGAATCGGGGCGCCCGGGCTCGTATACCGGAGTGCGAAGGTCACATACCGGTGACATGACTCATGGCCGAATGAGGCGAACAGGCATATGGTGCGAATTAAGCGCCACTAAGCACCTTGATGCCCGAAGTACCCGGAAGCGATCGCCCGCCCCACGGCGTTCACCGCAGATCTTCCGGCGCTTACGGAGGATTTCCGTACAAGGTCCGGTCATGCCGGACTCATCGGGTCCGGTTCGGGGGTCACCCGTTATCCGATTTTGACATGGCAGGGACCCTGAAGGCGTGAGTCCGAATGGCAAGATGCCGTCATCACACGAGGTCGCGACACCCGAAGGTGTGTGTTCTCGTCGACCATCGGCTCCTGCCGAACCATCGGCAACTCCACCCACCCGCCGGAGGAACCCACCATGACCGCACGCTCCACCCGTCGTACGACCACCGCGCAGTCCCGGATAGCCGCGGCCGGTGCGATCGCGGTCGCAGGCGCCCTGCTGCTCTCCGGCTGCGGTGACCAGACCGATGACAAGGACAGCGGCAGCTCGGACAGCTCGGCGTCCAGCTCGGCCCCGCTCGCCGACAAGCTGCCCAAGTCCATCCGCGACAAGGGCACCATCAAGGTCGGCTCGGACATCGCGTACGCACCGGTCGAGTTCAAGGACGACTCCGGCAAGACGGTCGGCATCGACCCCGACCTCGCGGACGCCATGGGCAAGCAGCTCGGCGTGAAGTTCGAGTTCGAGAACGGCACGTTCGACACGCTGCTGACCGGTCTGCGCTCCAAGCGGTACGACATCGCGATGTCGGCGATGACGGACACCAAGGACCGCCAGGAGGGCATCGACGCCGAGACCGGGAAGAAGGTCGGCGAGGGCGTCGACTTCATCGACTACTTCACCGCGGGCGTCTCGATCTACACCAAGCAGGGTGACGAGCAGGGCATCAAGACCTGGGACGACCTGTGCGGCAAGAAGATCGTGGTGCAGCGCAACACGGTCTCCAACGACCTCGCCAAGGACCAGGCCAAGAAGTGTCCGGCGGGCAAGAAGCTCTCCATCGAGGCCTTCGACAACGACCAGCAGGCCCAGACCCGGCTGCGCGCCGGTGGCGCCGACGCCGGTTCCTCGGACTTCCCCGTCGCGGCGTACGCGGCGAAGACCTCCGGCGGCGGCAAGGACTTCGTGGTCGTCGGCGAGCAGGTCGAGGCGGCCCCGTACGGCATCGCGGTGGCCAAGTCGAACACCGAGCTGCGGGACGCCCTGCAGGCCGCGCTCGACGCGATCATCAAGAACGGCGAGTACGACAAGGTCATCGCGAAGTGGGGCGTCGGGGCGGGCGCCGTCAAGGAAGCCACCCTCAACGGCGGCAAGTGACCGCGACCGGCGGCACTGAAAGGCAACATCCGTGACTGTTGACATCGACAAGACGGGCGGCCCCGAGCGCACTCCCCCGGGCGGACCGGAGGCCATCAAGGCCATCCCGGTCCGGCACTACGGGCGGTACGTCTCGGCGGTCGTCGCGATCGCGCTCTTCGCGGCGATCATCTACGCGTTCGCCCAGGGCAAGATCAACTGGGGCGCCGTCCCGGACTACTTCTTCGACGACCGGATCATCAAGGGCGTCGGCCAGACGATGCTGCTCACCGTCCTGTCGATGCTGATCGGCATCGTGGGCGGCATCCTCCTCGCGGTGATGCGCCTGTCGAAGAACCCGGTGACCTCGTCGATCGCGTGGTTCTACATCTGGTTCTTCCGGGGCACCCCGGTCCTGGTCCAGCTCGTCGTCTGGTTCAACCTGGGGCTGGTCTTCGAGTACATCAACCTCGGCCCGGTCTACAAGGACGAGTGGTCGAACTTCATGACGCCGTTGCTGACGGCGCTCCTCGGGCTCGGCCTCAACGAGGCCGCGTACATGGCGGAGATCTGCCGCGCCGGCCTGCTGTCGGTCGACGAGGGACAGACCGAGGCCGCGCACGCCCTGGGCATGAGCCACGGCAAGACGCTGCGGCGGATCGTGATCCCGCAGGCGATGCGCGTGATCGTGCCCCCCACGGGCAACGAGGTCATCAACATGCTGAAGACCACCTCGCTGGTGTCGGTGGTCCAGTTCGCCGAGCTGTTCCGCTACGCCCAGGACATCGGGCAGTCGTCGGGCGCGCCGGTGGAGATGTACTTCCTCGCCGCCGCCTGGTACCTGGTCCTGACCTCGGTGCTCAGCGTCGGGCAGTACTACATCGAGCGGTACTACGCCCGCGGTTCGAGCCGCGCGCTGCCGCCCACGCCGCTTCAGAAGATCAGGGCGAACGTGCTGTCCCTGTCGAACCGCTCGGGCGGAGGAGCAACCGCATGACCGCCGATGTGACGAAGGTCGACCCCGGTACGCCGAAGGACTCGGGTACGCCGATGGTGAAGGCCGAGGGCGTGCACAAGTCCTTCGGCCCGGTCGAGGTCCTCAAGGGCATCGACCTGGAGGTGAAGCCCGGTGAGGTCTTCTGCCTCATCGGCCCGTCCGGCTCCGGCAAGTCGACGTTCCTGCGGTGCATCAACCACCTGGAGAAGGTCAACGCCGGACGGCTGTACGTGGACGGCGAGCTGGTCGGCTACCGCCAGAAGGGCGACAAGCTGTACGAGCTCAAGGACAGCGAGGTCGCGCTGAAGCGGCGGGACATCGGCATGGTGTTCCAGCGCTTCAACCTGTTCCCGCACATGACGGCGACCGAGAACGTCATGGAGGCGCCGGTCCAGGTCAAGGGCGTGAGCCGGGCGCAGGCGCGGGAGCGCGCGGGACAGCTGCTGGAGCGGGTGGGGCTGGGCGACAAGGCCGGCAACTACCCCTCGCAGCTCTCCGGCGGCCAGCAGCAGCGGGTCGCCATCGCGCGGGCGCTGGCGATGGAGCCGAAGCTGATGCTCTTCGACGAGCCGACGTCGGCGCTCGACCCGGAGCTGGTCGGCGACGTCCTCGACGTCATGCGCGACCTCGCCGAGTCGGGCATGACGATGGTCGTCGTCACGCACGAGATGGGGTTCGCGCGGGAGGTCGGCGACTCGCTGGTCTTCATGGACGGCGGCGTGGTGGTCGAGTCCGGCCACCCGCGGGACGTCCTGACGAACCCGCGGCACGAGCGGACGCAGTCGTTCCTGTCGAAGGTGCTTTAGCGCTCGGCGGTGCAGCCGAAATGCGAAGGGGCGGTACGGGAATCCGTACCGCCCCTTCGCGTTCGTTGCCTGCCTGCTGCTTTGTTGCTTACCTGCGGCCGGTGGGGGCTGATCGCGCAGTTCCCCGCGCCCCTAAGGG
>NZ_VDFC01000040.1:160896-168053 GCF_008369065.1 Streptomyces apricus
GGACGGGAAGGGGCGGCGGGGGCGAGGAACAGGCGCTACCTGACGGCCAGGACCAGCGCGTCCGACGGCGAGCACCAGACCGTCCGCGCCTCGGCGAAACCGGCCGAGCGAAGGGCACGCGCATGCCACTCGGCGGACGGCGTGTCCCCGTCCGCATGCACCCCGTAGATCTCGAACCGCCGCGCCGTCGGCCCCGCGAGCACCGGATCGGCCGCGGCGAGCTGCCACCAGTCGGCCCAGTCCAGCGCCCCCGCGGCCTTCGCCGCCTCCATGCGGACGTGCCGCTGAGCCCGTTCCGCCGCGTTGATGCGCGGAGTCGACTCGTCGGCCATGTGGTCCGCGTTCATGAACACCCCGCCGTCCCGGACGAGCCCGGCGACCTGCCCGTACAGGGCCGCGAGGGGCTCGCTGTACAGCCAGTGGAGCGCGGTGGCGGTCAGGACGGCGTCGTACGCGTCGTACGGCAGCAGCGCCGTCCAGTCGGGGTCCTTGAGGTCGGCCGTGACGAACGTGACCCGGTCGTCGCCCGCGAACGTGCCCTCGGCGATGGTCAGGAGCGCCGGATCGAGATCGACGCCGGTACTGACCGCGTCCGGGAACCTTTCGAGGAGCCGGGCCGTGATACTTCCCGTACCGCACGCGAGGTCCAGCACGCGCGGCGCGGGGCCCACCAGGGCCTCGACCATGTCGAGCATGACCCGGAAGCGCTCCTCGCGGTCGGGCATGTACCACTCCTGCTGGCGGTCCCAGCTCTCCTGCCACGCGTGCCAGTCGGAACCGAGAGTGGTCGTCATGGGAACCCCTTTTCCTCCGCCGCGCACCACCCAGCATGTAATACCCTGGAGGCACCATTAACCATTACATGTCCGTACCACGACCATAGAGCTTCCCCGTAAGGACTACAAGTGGAACTGGCCTATTACTCGGATTACGCCGTCCGTCTCGTCAACAGCGAGGAGCCGGCCCGGGGCAAGGACACGCTCACCTCGGTCGAGGCCGTCCGCGACCTCTTCGGGGGCAACGCGTCGGCGGCCCGCCGCGCCAACGACTCGGACGTGACCCGCTTCCGCGGCGTACGGGCCCGGCTGCGCGCGGTCTTCGAGGCGGCGGACGGCGGCGACGAGACGCTCGCCGTGGACCTGCTGAACTCACTGCTGCTGGAGTTCCCGGTCAGCCCGCAGATCTCGGGCCACGACTTCCGGGACGACGACGGCCGCCCGCTGTGGCACATGCACCTCGCGGACCACCCGTCCAACGCGACCGCCGGGTACGCCGCGATCGCCGCGATGGGCCTGGCCTTCCACCTGACCGAGTACGGGGTGGACCGTCTGGGCCTGTGCGAGGCCGCGCCGTGCCGCAACGCCTACCTCGACACCTCGACGAACCGCTCCCGGCGCTACTGCTCGGACCGCTGCGCTACCCGCGCGAACGTCGCCGCCTACCGCGCGCGCAAGCGCCAGGAGGCGGACCGGTCGGACAGCACCGGCCTGACGGCCGACAGCGCCCAGCGCGCCAGCGCGAACGGCGAGCGCCGGCCCCGCTCCGGCGGCCGGTAGCGGAACCGCGCCTTCCCGAGGACGAGCTCCTCGGGCACGGTCCCGTAGTCCGTGCTGTCCCCGCCGGCGAACGCGTTGTCGCCGAGCACCCACCAGCCGCCCTCGCGCCGCTCCGCCGCGCGCTTGACGACCAGCAGGTCCTGCTGGAACGGATGGCGCAGCACGACGACGTCACCGGGCCGGATCCTGGCCCCGTACTGCACCACGAGGCGGTCCCCGTGCTTCAGCGTGGGCACCATGGACGGTCCCGTCACCTCGGCGGCCCCGAAGGGCAGGACGCCCCTCGTGCGTTCGGTCTCCTGCGACAGCTCCGGCATCTCCGGCACCTCCCCGGTCCTATCCTCCACGAGTCCCGGTCCCGCCCCGGACTTTTGTCCTAAGCCCATGGGGGCACCCGCGAAAACCCGTCCCTCACGGAGTAATGTCCCACCTGAGAAGACGATCACGAGGAAGGACAGCTCAATGCTTTCCCGCCTGTTTGCCCCCAAGGTCAAGGTCAGCGCGCACTGCGACCTGCCCTGTGGTGTGTACGACCCTGCCCAGGCCCGCATCGAGGCGGAGTCGGTGAAGGCCGTCCAGGAGAAGATGGCCGGCAACGACGACGCGCACTTCCAGGCTCGCGCCACCGTCATCAAGGAGCAGCGCGCCGAGCTCGCCAAGCACCACGTCTCGGTGCTGTGGAGCGACTACTTCAAGCCCCCGCACTTCGAGAAGTACCCGGAGCTGCACCAGCTGGTCAACGACACCCTCAAGGCCCTCTCGGCCGCGAAGGCGTCGACGGACCCGGCCACGGGCCAGAAGGCCCTGGACTACATCGCCCAGATCGACAAGATCTTCTGGGAGACCAAGAAGGCCTGACCCAGGTCGAGCCGTCCGGGCCGCGCGCACCCTTGCGCGTCCCGGTCCCCGTGTCCCCGACCGCACCCGGTCCGCAGGCCGCCGAACACGGCGTCCGCAGCGGTCCGGGTGCGGTCGTTTCCGGGTCGCCCGGACCGTGGTCACGACGGAACGGCGGTCACGGCAGGGCGGCGATCACGGCCGCCGGGTCGAGCGTGCGGCGGACCAGGGCCTGCGCCGTCGCGGTGAGCCGGTTGCCGTTGCGCCCGCTGTAGGCGCGCAGGGCCTCCAGGGCGTGCGCGGGGTCGAGCCCGCCGTGCTCGGCGAGCATGCCCTGCGCCATCTCCACCGTGGCCTTGGCGGCGACGGCCGCCTGGACGTGGGTGAGGATGTCCATGGGCCTGGCCGGGTCCGGGCTCCAGTGGACCAGGGCCACCGCGGCCACGTCGGCGAGCGCCTGGGCCAGGCGCAGGTCGCCCGGCGCGAGGCCGTCCGGCGCGGCCAGCAGGAGGCTCACGAACCCGACGGTCTGGCGGCCGACCCGCAGCGGCAGCGCGTGCGCGGCGCCGTAACCGGCCTCCAGGGCCCGTGCCGTGAACCGCGGCCAGCGGTCGGCCCACCCATGCAGGCGGCGGGCGTCCACGGGCAGGTGGGTCTCGTAGCAGTCCAGGCCGGGGCCCTCCTCGGTCTGCGTACGGATCAGTTCGGCCGGGGCCGGACCGGCCGAAACGGCCATCGTGCGGAGGTCACCGCGGATGGTGGCCATCACGATCCCCGCCGTGTCGGCTCCGACGATGCCGACGCAGTACCCGATCAGACGGTCCAGCAGGACCACCGGGTCGAAGCCCTCGTCGAGGGTGTCGGCCAGCCCGACGAACGCCTCGGCGAGCTGCTCTTCTCGCATCATGACCGCTCTCCGTCTCCTTCGTCGCCGAGCCGACCGCGGCCCTTCGGTCGATCATCACCCGTCGGCCGCAGCCGCAGCGTCCGGGCCAGGATCTCCTGTGCCACCTCGGTGACCGTGTGCCCGTGGGCGAAGGCGTACGCCCGCAGACGGTCCAACGCCTGGTCAGGATCCACCCCGAGCTGCACCATGACCATGCCGACGGCCTGGTGGACCTCCACGTGGTCGGCCTGCGCCGCGTCCACCCAGGACGCCACCTCCGAGCCGTCCGCCGATTCGGCGTCGCTTGAGGCGGCTTCCAGGCTCAGCACCGCGAAGGTGACCGCGTCCCGTACCAGCAGGGCGATCCGCAGGTCCCGTACGGACAGGGGTCCCGCGGTGTCCCGGTAGAGGTCGAGGGTGCCGAGCGCCAGCGCGCCGGTGCCGAGCGGCAGCGAGAAGACCGCCCGGACCCCCAGTTCGACGGCCTGGTGCGCGAAGACCGGCCAGCGCCGGGCGTCCGGCCCCGCGGTGAGGTCCGGGGCGAGCACCGGGGCGGCGCGGGCGAGGGCGCTCTGGCAGGGGCCGTCGCCCAGCGTGTACTGCGCCTCGGCGAGGCGTGCCGCCGTGTCGTCGCTGGCGCACCACAACGCCTGGACCGTGCTGCTGCCGCTGATGGAGATCGAGGCGCCGCTGACCGGAAGCAGGTCCACGCAGGCCCGGCACAGCAGGTCCGGCGCCCGCCGCACCCGGGCGGACGCGGTCAGGAGGCTGAAGGCCTCCGTGACCCGGCGGCGGTCCTCCGCCTCGAAGGGGTGCGCACGGCCGGGCATCCCGTTCTCGCCGTCGCGGTTCTCGGGCCGCATCGGCTTCACCTCCGCCCTGGCGCTCAGCCGGCAGCATGAGGCGCCAGTATCGCCCACGCCGGCACTCCGTGCGGGCCACCCGCGTGCTCCGGCGCCGTGTCCCGGACTTCTCCGGTCCGTCCCGGCTCCTCGGGCTCCTCCGGCTGCGTCCGGCCGCCGGGCCCGGTGGCCGGTACGACCGACGGTACGGCCGCCGGGCGGGTGGCGGGCGGGTGGCGGAAGACCGGCCTCGGCGCCCGGGTCCATGCCTGCTCCCTCCATCGCGGACAGTTGCTCACGTAACAGGACGTCTCGCCCCGGCGGACGCGGCCGGAAGACTGCCACCGGATCCGACTTACGGTAGTGGAGCCATGGCGCTTTGTGCTTGGCTGGAGAGCGGGGCGACGGGCCTCCGCCCGGAAACGACACCCGGATCCCCGGGCATCCTGCCGTTCCGGCTCTGCCCTCCCTCCGGCCTCTCAGGACACATGCGATGAACACCGAACCGCTCGATCCAGGCAAGGCGCAGGAAGTGGCCGCGCACCTGCTCGTCCTCGTCGACGCGCCGGCCCGGGGCGAGGACGAGACACATCTCCTGCGACGGCTCACGCAGGTCACGGTGCTCGTGCCGGGTGTGGAGGAGGCCGCCTGCAGCCTCCTCGGCCCGGTGGGGGTCCCCGGGCACATGGCCGCGTCCGACGACCGGGCCCGCCGGCTGGAGCGTCTGCAGGCGCAGTTGCAGGAAGGGCCCTGCGTGGACGTGTCGCGCGGCAGGAACGGAAAGCCCCTGGCCGACGTCCCGCTGACCCATCCGCACAGCAGGACCCGGTGGCCCCACTTCACGAGCCGCGCCCTCACCGAGGGCTTCACCGCCGTGACGGCCGTGCCCCTCGTCCACCGGGACCGGGCCTTAGGAGCGCTCGACCTGTACCACCAGCACGGCGGGCTGGAGCCGTCCGGCATCGGGTGGGCCCGTCTGCTGGCCGACGCCACGGCCATCGGGCTGGGCCACCGCGACCTGCTGCGCGACGCCGTGAACCGGGGCGATCAGCTGCAGAACGCCCTGAACAGCCGGGTCGTCATCGAGCAGGCCAAGGGCATCCTGGTCGAACGCTTCGACTGCGACCTCAAGGAGGCCTTCGACCGCCTGCGCGGCCACGCCCGCACGAACCGGATAAAACTTGCCGAACTGGCCGCGCAGATAGTCGCCAGCCCGTCCGACAGCCCGCCCTTCCCCCGGCCGCGGCCGGCTCGCTGACGGCTGCCGAGCGGCCCCGGTCCGCGGTCGCCCGGCCACGGGCCGGGGCCGCTGTCGGTGGGCCGTGGGATGCTGCGGGCATGACCACGGAGGACCTGGCCCGACTGCGCAGGGCACGCGACCGGATGGACCGTGAGTACGCCGAGCCGCTGGACGTGGCGATGCTCGCGCGCACCGCGCTGATGTCCCCCGGCCACTTCCAGCGCAGCTTCCGGGCCGCCTTCGGCGAGACGCCGTACAGCTATCTCATGACGCGCCGCATGGAGCGCGCGAAGGCGCTGCTGCGGCGCGGTGACCTGAGCGTCACGGAGGTCTGCTTCGCCGTGGGGTGCACCTCGCTCGGTTCGTTCAGCTCCCGCTTCACGGAGCTGGTCGGGGAGACGCCGAGCGCGTACCGGGCGCGGTCGCACGAGCCGGGGGCGGCGATCCCGGCGTGCGTGGCGAAGATGTACACACGACCGGTACGCCGGCCCGCGCCGAGCCTCTAGCGTGACGCCATGGACCTCAAAATCTCGCAGTGCTTCATCTCGGTCGACGACCACGACCGGGCGCTCGCCTTCTACCGTGACGTGCTGGGCCTGGAGGTCCGCAACGACGTCGGCTTCGAGGGCATGCGCTGGGTGACCGTCGGGCCCCCGCTCCAGCCGGACGTGGAGATCGTCCTGGAGCCGCCGCTGGCCGACCCGAACGCGGCGCCGGCCGACCGGCGGGCGGTGGCCGAACTGCTCGCCAAGGGACTGCTGCGGGGCGTCATCTTCACCACGGAGGACTGCGACGCGACGTACGCGCGCCTGCTCGCCGCGGACGCCGACGTCCTCCAGGAGCCGATGGACCAGCCGTACGGGGTGCGCGACTGCGCGGTGCGCGACCCCGCGGGCAACCTCCTGCGCTTCACCGAGCGCAAGGCCTAGGGAGCCGGTCCCAGGCGGGCGGCGCGGGCCTGGAGGTAGTGCTGTTCCGGGAGGCTGAGGGTCTTGCCGGCCGCCGCCCGGTAGGCGGCGCGCGCGGCCGCGGTGTCACCGGCGCGTTCCAGGAGGTGGGCGCGGACCGCGTCGAGCCGGTGGCCCGCCGACAGTTCGGCCTCCAGCGGGTCCAGTTCGGCCAGGCCCGCCCGGGGTCCGTGCACCATTGCGACGGCCACCGCGCGGTTGAGACGCTCGACGGGGCCGGGCACGAACCGCACCAGGAGGTCGTAGAGGCCGAGGATCTGCCGCCAGTCGGTGTCGTCGGGCGAGGCGGCCTCGTCGTGGACGGCGGCGATCGCGGCCCGCAGCTGGTAGGGGCCGGGGCGGCGCCGGGTGAGCGCACGGGTCACCAGCGCCACGCCCTCCTCGATCGCCGCCTTGTCCCACAGCGTCCGGTCCTGTTCGTCGAGCGGGACCAGCTCACCGTGCGGGCCGGTGCGCGCGGCCCGGCGGGCGTCGGTGAGCAGCATCAGCGCGAGCAGTCCGGTGACCTCGTGCGAGTCGGGCAGCAGACGGTGCGCCCTACGGGTGAGCCGGATCGCCTCGCCCGCGAGTTCGGCCCGCTGGAGCGACGGGCCGGACGTGGCCGTGTACCCCTCGTTGAAGATCAGGTACAGGACGTGCAGCACCGCGGGCAGCCGCTCCTCCCAGTTCGCGGGGCGACCGAAGCCCACTCCTTTGACCTTCTGTTTCGCCCGGCTGATGCGCTGCGCCATGGTCGCCTCGGGCACGAGGTGCGCGCGGGCGATCTCGGCGGTCGTCAGACCGCCCACCGCGCGCAGCGTGAGCGCGATCCGGGCGGGCGGGGTGAGG
>NZ_VDFC01000040.1:168153-216453 GCF_008369065.1 Streptomyces apricus
TGGCAGCACAGGAGGAGCAGGGTGAGCGTGTCGTCCTCGGACGGGGCGCGGCCCGCGCCGGGCGGCGGCGCCGTGAACGCGTCGCGCGGGGTCAGGGCCGCCACCCGTTCCTCCCGCAGCCGCCGGGCCTCCTCGCTGCGCAGCACGTCGGTGAGCCGCCGCGAGGCGACCTTGATCAGCCAGCCGCGCGGGTTGTCCGGCACCCCGTGCCCGGGCCACTGCCCGGCCGCCGCGAGCAGCGCCTCCTGCACGGCGTCCTCGGCGAAGTCGAAGTGCCCGTACCGCCGTACGAGCGCGCCGAGGACCTGCGGCGCGTGCCGGCGCAGCAGGCCCTCGATCGCGTCCGCACCGCCGGACGGGTGCTCCGGGGGACGGCTCACACGTCCCCGCCGGCGTCGAACATCGGCCGGATGACCAGCGGGTACTGCTTCGTGCCCGCGGGGACCGGGCACTCCAGGACCCGCGCGGCGATCTCCGTGACCCGCTCCATGCTCACGCAGTCCAGCACCCAGTAGCCGGCGAGCACCTCCTTGGTCTCGCCGTAGGGCCCGTCGGTGATCACGGTCCTGCCGTCCGGGCCCAGCTCGACGAAGCGGGCCCGGGCCGGCTCCGTCAGACCGGCGGCGTCGACGATCTCACCGGTCTCGGCGAGGTCGTTGTTGAGGGCGCCCATGTGGGCGTACATCGTCCGGAGGTCCTGCTCGGTCCAGGCGGGCGCGTCACCGGTGGCCTTGCCGCTCTGCGCCTCGTGGTCCGCCTGGGTGCCCTGGATCATCAGGAGGTACTTCACGGGTCCGCTCCTTCGGTTCGGACCGCCCGCGGTGGGCGGTTCTCGGAGGGGACGTCGGAACGGGTCCGCGGTTCTCTACACGCCCGCGGAAAGTTTTTCAGAGATCCCGTGCCGGACCGGTCCGGGTCTTCTCGGACGGTGCCGGTTCGGACCCGGGGCCCTCGGTCTCCTCGTCCGTCTCGTGGCGGGCGCATCCGGGATCACGGCAGGGGCCGGGGCCCCACACGGGCACGAAGACCCCCAGGGTCTTGTGCCGACGCACGACGGTGTCGACGGACTGCTCGCAGACCGGACAGACGGACTCATCGCTGGTCATGGCCTCAGGGTAGGACGGGACGGGCCCGGCCGAAAGGCGGACGGCGGCCCCTGCCCCCGGTCAGCGCTTGCGGCTGTACGTCCGCACGACCGCCCCGTTCCCGAAGGTCCGCACCTCGCCGAGCGTGAACTCGGTGACCGCGAACCCGGAGCCGAACATCGGCATGCCGCTGCCCAGCACGATGGGGTACGTCTTGACGACGAGCTCGTCGATCTCGTCGAGCAGTTCGCCCGCGACCTGCGAGCCGCCGCACAGGTAGATGCCGAAGTCGCCGTCCTCCGCCTTGAGTTCGCGGACCCTGCCGACCAGGTCGTCGGCGATGATCTCGACGTTCGGGTCGGGCGACTCCCCGAGCGTGCGGGAGGCGACGTACTCGCGCAGGTGGGCGTAGGGGCTGGTGACATCGAGCCGGAGCGCCAGGTCGTAGCTGCCGCGGCCCTGGACGATCGTGTCGTACTTCTGGTTCGCCAGGTCGTCGACGCCCGCCGCGCGCCGGCCGTGGGTCGGCATGGTCTCCGGGTACTCGCTCTTGAGGAACTCGAAGAACTCCTCGTCCACGAACGGGTACATCGACGCCGCGTCGCCCTCCGGATCACCGATGAAGCCGTCGATCGAGCACGCGATGAAATACGTCAGCTTTCGCAAACCGGTCTCTTTCCGTAGGCTGTCCGAACCACTCCATTCATAGTGCTTCACTTGTAGTGGTCGCAAGGAGATAAACGAGGATCTCCCGTACGGGACCGAAGGGGGAGAAGGACTTCCGGATGGCGAGCAATCCGCAGCGCCGGGCCGCCCTGGTCGACGCCGGCGTGGAGGTCCTGGCCCGTGAGGGGGCCCGCGGACTGACCTTCCGCGCGGTGGACGGTGAGGCCGGGGTGCCGGTGGGCACCGCCTCGAACTACTTCACCGGCCGCGACGACCTGCTCCGGCAGATCGACGCCCGCCTCCACGAACGGCTGGCCCCGGACCCGGCGTTCGTGGCACGGCTCCTGGAGGCCCCGAAGGACCGCTCCCTGATCACGGCCTTCATGCACGACCTCATGGACCGTGCCCAGCGGGACCGCACCGGTTACCTGGGGCTGCTGGAGATGCGGCTGGAGGCCACCCGCCGCCCCGAACTGCGGGCCTCGTACACGAAGACCGTCCGCGGCGACCTCGAAGACGGCATGGAGTTCCACCGCGCGGCGGGCCTGCCGGGCGGCGACGAGACCGTGACGATCCTCTACCTGGCCATGCTCGGCCTGATCCTCGAACATCTGACCCTGCCGGGCGTGTTGGACGGCGTCCTGCCGGGCGTGACGGTGCCGGACGGACTCGTGGACCGCATCGTCACGACGATCGTCCCGCGCCCTGAACCCTGACCTCGGCGCCGGCGCCGATGCCGGTGCCTGTGCCGGCACCCGCCGGGACCGGCCCCGGGGCAGGCGTACCGGGCTCCCTCCCGGACGGACCGGCAGGTCCCGCGCACCGTGGGGATGCGCGGGGCCCACCGTCACCGGACCCCCTCCGCCTCGCCACGCCGTCAGGTACAGGACGAGAAGGAGAGCTCCGGCGTCTCAAGGCCCGGCCAAAGCCCGGCCAGGGGTGCGGGCGTAGAGGTTGCCCCCCGAGGCGTCCGCAGGCTCCCCTCCTCGGGCCTGCGGCGACATCACCCGCTGCGGCGCGTCACGAACTCCGCCAGGGACAGCAGCCCCTCCGCCGCCTCCGGATCCGACACCGCACGGGCCAGGTGGTCCAGTGCCGCGGCCATCCGGTCGGCGGCCTGTATCTGGGCCCAGTCCCGGCCGCCCGCCCGCTCGACAGCGTCGGCCGTGCGCTCCAGCTCACCGTCCCGGTAGGGAACCCGGTACAGCTCGGCGAGTTCCGCCGCGGCCGGTGTGCCGGAGGCCAGCGCGGCGACCACGGGCAGGGACTTCTTGCGGGCCACGAGGTCCGCCCCGGCCGGCTTGCCGGTACTCCTCGGGTCCCCCCAGATCCCGATGACGTCGTCGATGAACTGGAAGGCGAGCCCGGCCTCCCGGCCGAACGCGTCCAGCGCCTCCACGTCCGCGTCGTCGGCGCCCGCGTACAGCGCCCCGATCGCGCACGCGCACCCCAGCAGTGCGCCCGTCTTGGCCTCGGCCATGGCGAGCACCTCGTCGAGCGTGATGTCCCCGGGATCGCGGCGCTCCATCGCGGTGTCCGCCTGCTGCCCCGCGCAGAGTTCGACGACGCAGTCGGCCAGTCGCACGGCCGCCGCAGAGGCCGCCGGATGCGGATCGCCGGCGAGCAGCCGGTGGGCCAGGGCCTGCAGGGCGTCTCCCGTGAGGACCGCGTCGGCGTCGCCGAACACCGCCCAGGCGGTGGGCCGGTGCCTGCGGGTGGTGTCCCGGTCCATCACGTCGTCGTGCAGCAGCGTGAAGTTGTGCACCAGCTCCACCGCGGCGGCGGCCCGGACGGCCGTCGCCCGGTGCCCGCCCAGCGCCGCGGTCGCGGCCAGGACGAGCGCGGGCCGGATGGCCTTGCCCGCGTTCCCCGCGGCCGGGGTGCCGTCCGCGTGCTCCCATCCGAAGTGGTAGAGCGCGACCCGTCGCAGCGGGGCGGGCAGCGACTCGACGGCCCGGCGCAGTTCGGGGTCGACCGAGGTGCGGGCCCGTTCGAGGACGGCGGTCGCCTCCTGCGTTTCGGGCGGGCCGTGCTGCCTGACGAGGACCGGTCCCCGGTCCGGGCCGGGTCCTTCCACCGCAGGCGAAGGGCTCTGTTGCGTCTCCGTCATGAGCTCACCCATGGATCCGTCTCTAAGGGTGCGCGGACGGTGGCGGTTCCGCTGACGCTGGGCGCGTACACCGGAGGTCTACCCGTCCCGGTGAGCGGGAACACGGTCCGCCGCGCACCGGAGGTCACCGCCAGCGGCCGATCTCGACGTTCTCCAGGACGCCGAGCGCATCCGGCACGAGGACCGCGGCCGAGTAGTACGTCGTCACCAGGTACGACATGATCGCCTGTTCGCTGATGCCCATGAACCGCACGGACAGGCTCGGCTCGATCTCGTCCGGGATGCCCGCCTGCTGGAGCCCGACGACCCCCTGCTCGGCCTCGCCCGTACGCATGGCGATGATCGAGGTCGTCCTGGCCTCGCTGACCGGGATCTTGTTGCACGGGTAGATCGGCACGCCGCGCCAGGTGGGGATGCGGTGGCCCGCCACGTCCAGGGTCTCCGGGACCAGTCCCCGCTTGTTGAGCTCGCGGCCGAACGCCGAGATCGCCCGCGGATGGGCGAGCAGCATCTTGGTGCCGCGCCGCCTGGTGAGCAGCTCGTCCAGGTCGTCCGGGCTCGGTACGCCGTCGTGGGGCTGCAGCCGCTGGTCGTACTCGCAGTTGTGCAGCAGGCCGAACTCCCGGTTGTTGACCAGCTCGTGCTCCTGGCGCTCCTTCAGCGCCTCCACGGTGAGCCGCAACTGCTGCTCGGTCTGGTTCATCGGCTGGTTGTAGAGGTCGGCCACGCGCGTGTGGATGCGCAGCACGGTCTGGGCGACGCTGAGTTCGTACTCGCGCGGCGCGGTGTCGTAGTCGACGTAGGTCCCGGGGATGGCCGGTTCCCCGGTGTGGCCGGCCGCGAGGTCGATCTCCTTCTCGCCGTACTTGTTCGCGCGCTGGTGCGGGATGGCGCGCAGTTGCGCGAAGTGCTCGCGCAGGGAGTCGGAGCGCTCCGCGATCTGGTCGAAGTGCGTGCGGGACAGGGTGAGGACCGTGCAGGCGGTGGCCGCACGGGCCGTGTACTCCCAGATGGCGTCCGGGTCGAGGATCGCCTGGTCGCCGAAGTAGGCGCCGTCGGCGAGGGTCCCGAGGGCCGCGTCGTCGCCGTACGGTCCGGTGCCGACCTTCTCGACCCTGCCGTGCGCGAGCAGGAACACCTCGTCGGCCGGGCTGCCGAAGGAGGTGAGGACGTCGCCCGGAGCGAACTCGCGCTGCTCGCAGCGCTGGGCCAGCTCCGCGAGCACCTCCTGGTCGTCGTAGGAGCGCAGCGCCGGCAGCTCGCCGAGCTCCGCCGGGATGACCTGGACGCGGTCGCCCGTCTTCACGAACGTGATGCGGCCGTCTCCGACGGAGTAGCTCAGCCTGCGGTTCACTCGGTACGTGCCGCCCTGCACGTTCACCCACGGCAGCATGCGCAGCAGCCATCGTGAGCTGATCTCCTGCATCTGTGGTGCGGACTTGGTGGTCGTGGCCAGGTTCCGCGCCGCGGAGGTGCCCAGACTCTTCTGCGGCTTGTCCTGGTCCGCGCGGATCTCTTCGCCTACCGACATGAGACGTCCTTCCCAATCGTGCATCGAGCTGCGGGGACAAGCCTTCCTCACCCGGCGTGCTCGTGCCATTACCCGAAAGAGCGGGAATGGATCTTTGCGAAGCGGGGCATCGTGCGGGCCTCCGGGCGCGCCCGGTTCGTCCGGGATCGCGAAGCTCGCGGATCTTCGGCCGGGAACTCCAAGATCGGGCCGCCCGTTCACCGGGCAGGACGGACGATCGACGGAGGAGACGGCCATGGCAGGCTTCCTGGACCGCGCCAAGGAACAGGCGCAGCGCGGGCTCACGCAGGGCAAGCAGAAGATCGACGAGGTGCAGGCGCAGCGGACCGGCGGCGACCTGCTGAAGACCCTCGGCGCGGCCTATCTCGCGGAGCGGCGCGGCAGCGGCTCCCCGCAGGCCACCCAGCAGGCCCTGCAGGCGGTGGAGAGCCACATCGCGACGCACGGGGACGGCTTCCTGCGCGCCTGACCGGGGCCGCCCGGGCAGCGGTCGGGGCGGCCGTCCGGGCAGCCGCTCGCGCGTCGGGCGAACCGGTGGTCGCCGCGGGCGACTTCCGGGTACAAGCAGCGGTACGAGGCGGCCGCGAAAGGTGGCCGTCGCGCACTGTGAGGAGGCAATTGTGGCCTCACCCATGTCCGCGAGCAGAATGCTGAGCCGGCTCAAGGCGGAGGGAGTCACCGTCGTCGAGGTGGGCGACTGGGAGACGCACAACCGCAACCACAAGGGCCCGTGGGGTCCGGTCAACGGTGTGATGATCCATCACACCGTGACGTCGGGCAGCAAGCGGACGGTAGAGATATGCCGTGACGGATACAGCGGGCTGCCGGGCCCGTTGTGCCACGGCGTGATCACGAAGGACGGCCGCGTCCACCTCGTGGGCCACGGCCGCGCCAACCACGCGGGCCTCGGTGACGACGACGTGCTGCGCGCGGTCATCGCCGAGCGGGCGCTGCCGGCCGACAACGAGGCGAACACCGACGGCAACCGCCACTTCTACGGCTTCGAGTGCGAGAACCTCGGCGACGGGGAGGACCCCTGGCCGGCGGCCCAGCTGGAGGCCGTCGAGCGGGTCGCGGCGGCGATCTGCCGTCACCACGGCTGGACGGAGCGCTCGGTGATAGGCCATCTCGAATGGCAGCCGGGCAAGATCGATCCCCGCGGTTTCACGATGGCCTCCATGCGGGCCCGCATCCGCGACCGCCTGCAGTGACGCGCGGTGTCACGGTGGCCCCGGCGCGGCGCCGCGGTGGCCTGGGCGCGATCCCGCGTGTCGCTCGGACGCGTGTCCGACAATGGGGGTGTGACCAGCCCCGACACTCCTGAGGCCGGCTCCGCCGCCGGCGCGGGCCCCGTCCGCGGCGTCCTGCGGCCGCGACTGCCGTCGCCGCTGCGGGAGGCCGTGGACGAGCGTTTCGCGCGGCACGGCGTGCGGCTGCTGCTCAAGCGGGACGATCTGATCCATCCGGAGCTGATCGGCAACAAGTGGCGCAAGCTGGCCCCGAACCTCGCGGCGGCGGCTGGCCGCACGGTCCTGACCTTCGGCGGCGCGTACTCCAACCACCTGCGGGCCACCGCCGCGGCCGGCCGCCTCCTGGGGCTGCCGACCGTCGGCGTGGTCCGCGGTCAGGAGCTCGCGGGCCGGCCGCTCAACCCGTCCCTCGCCCGGTGCGCGGCCGACGGGATGCGGCTGCACTTCGTCGACCGGTCGACGTACCGCCGCAAGGGCGAGCCGGAGACCCTGGCCGCCCTGGTGCGCGCGACCGGCTGCGAGGAGGCGTACGTGGTCCCGGAGGGCGGCAGCAACGCCCTTGCCGTGCGGGGCTGCGCGGCGCTGGGCGAGGAGCTGCGCGGCCTGGCCGACGTCGTCGTGCTCGCCTGCGGCACGGGCGGCACGCTGGCGGGCCTGGCCGCGGGCCTCTCCCCCGGCCAGCGCGCGCTGGGCGTCCCGGTCCTCAGGGGCGGCTTCCTCGGCGCGGAGGTACGCGCCCTGCAGGAGGAGGCGTTCGGCGGCCCGCGCGGCGACTGGGCGCTGGACGACCGGTTCCACTTCGGCGGCTACGCCCGTACGTCCGCCGAACTCGACGCGTTCGCGGCCGATTTCGAGCAGCGCCACGCCCTGCCCGTCGAACGTCTCTATGTCGCCAAGTCGCTCTACGGACTCATGACCCTCGCCGGGGAGGGCGCGTTCCCGCGCGGGACGACGGTCGCGGCCGTGATCACGGGCACGCCCGGACCGTCGTAGTGCACGGCGTCGTCCAGGTCTAGGTGCCCTCGCGGAACGCGGCGGCCTCCTCCAGGTCCAAGCGGCGCAGCAGGGTGCGCAGCATCTCGTCGTCGATGTGGCGGCCGTCCCGCAGCTTCACGAACACCTCGCGCTCGGCGCTGATCATCTCCCGGGACAGCCGCCGGTAGGTGTCGTCCACGGTCTCGCCGGTGACGGCGTTGACCTGGCCCAGGCGCTCCCAGACGGCGTTGCGGCGGCGCTCCAGGACCGTGCGCAGCCGGTCGGCGAGGGGCGGCGGGAGGGCGTTGCGCTCGTCGGACAGGAGTTCCTCCAGGCGCCGCTCGGCGGCCCGGGAGGCCTGCGCCTGGGCGTTCGCCTCCGCCAGGGTCTCGGCCTGCTGGTCCCGCTGGGGGAGTTTCAGCATGCGGATGAGCGGCGGCAGCGTCAGCCCCTGGACGACGAGCGTCCCGATGACCGTCGTGAAGGTCAGGAAGAGGATCATGTTGCGGCCCTCGAAGTCCTCGCCGCCGTGCACGGTGAGCGGGATCGAGAAGGCGATGGCGAGCGAGACCACGCCCCTCATGCCGGCCCAGCCGATGATGAAGGACCCCTTCCAGGTGGGGTTCTCCTCCCGTTCCCTGATCCGCGCGGAGAGCAGGCGCGGCAGGAAGGTGGCGGGATACACCCACACGAACCGGGTCAGGACGACGACCGCGAAGAGGGCCACCGCGTACCAGGCGGCGCGGGCCCCCTCGTACTCGCCGAGGCCCTTGAGGATCACCGGGAGCTGGAGGCCGATGAGGGCGAAGACCGCGGACTCCAGGATGAACGCGACCATCTTCCAGACCGCCTCCTCCTGGAGCCGGGTGGCGAAGTCGACCTCCCAGTTGCGGTGGCCCAGGTAGAGCGCGACGACGACCACGGCGAGCACTCCGGAGGCGTGCACCTGCTCGGCGACCGCGTAGGCGAAGAACGGGGTGAGCAGCGACAGGGAGTTCTGCAGCAGCGCCTCCTTCAGGTGGGTGCGCATCCAGTGGATCGGCACCATCAGGACGAGCCCGACGCCGATGCCGCCCAGTGCGGCGAGCAGGAACTCCCCGATGCCGCCCGCCCAGGTCGCGCCCTCGCCGACGGCCGCGGCGAGGGCCACCTTGTAGGCGGTGATCGCGGTCGCGTCGTTCACCAGGGACTCGCCCTGGAGGATCGTGGTGACCCGCGACGGCAGCCCGACCCGCCGGGCCACCGCCGTGGCCGCCACCGCGTCCGGCGGCGCCACGACCGCGCCGAGCACCAGGGCCGCGGTGAGCGAGAGGTCCGGCACGAGCATGTACGCGACCCAGCCGACGACGAGCGTCGCGAACAGGACGTACCCGACCGACAGCAGCGCCACCGGCCGCAGCTGCGCCCGCAGGTCGAGGTACGAGCTGTCCGTGGCGGCGGTGTAGAGCAGCGGGGGCAGCAGCAGCGGGAGCACCACGTGCGGGTCCAGGGCGTACTCGGGCACCCCGGGCACGTACGAGACGATCAGGCCCGCCGCCACGAGCAGCAGCGGCGCGGGCACCGGGGTGCGGCGCGCGGCACCCGCCACTGCGGCACTGCCCGCGATCAGCAGGAGCAGGGGCATCACATGCATCGCTAGGGGCCAGCTTTCTTTTCGGCGCGGTTTTCCGCGCACCCGACGTAATCTGGCAATCATGAAACAGTGCACGCACGCCGACGCGCTGCCGCATCCCGAACCCGCCCCCCTGAGCGAGACCTGTCTCGAATGCGAGGCGGCGGGCACGCACCCGGTGCAGCTGCGGCTGTGCCTCGACTGCGGTCACGTGGGCTGCTGCGACTCGTCACCGCTGCGGCACGCCACCGAGCACCACAAGGACACCGGGCATCCGATCATGCGCACCTTCGAGCCGGGCGAGGACTGGCGCTGGTGCTTCGTGGACCACGTACTGGTGTGACGTGCGGTCCGGACGGTTCGACCGTCTGACGTCTGGGTACGTCAATCCGGCGCGCGCTCTTCCCAATTGGGCCCGCAGACCCCTAGCCACTGTGCGTATACATAGGTTTACTATGAGTGACAGCAAGGGGTTGGGGTCCCGGGGACAGGACACCTGAGAGCGCGATAGCGTCACCGCTGAACCACGTTGCGCGTTACCCCGGGGGGCGACCCTCGGCCCCCGAAAGAGCTTGTACCACCTTGGAGGTGAGGGTGTCCCAGTTCGCAGGCGAGCCCGCGACCCAGGACTTCGTCGAAGTCCGGCTGCCGGCCGCGGGTGCCTACCTGTCGGTGCTGCGCACGGCCACGGCCGGCCTCGCGGCGCGTTTGGACTTCACCCTCGACGAGATCGAGGACTTGCGCATCGCCGTGGACGAGGCGTGCGCGATCCTGTTGCAACAGGCGGTGCCGGGCTCCGTGCTCAGCTGTGTCTTCCGCCTGATCGACGACTCGCTTGAGGTGACCGTCTCGGCCCCGACCACCGACGGCCACGCCCCGGCGCGGGACACCTTCGCGTGGACCGTGCTGTCGGCCCTCGCCGGCAAGGTCTCCTCGTCGGTGGCCGACGACAGAACCGTTTCGATCAGCCTCTACAAACAGCGCGGCGCGGGACCCGGGCCGGCGTGAGGAACGGGGACGGGCCGGTGCGGGACGAAGAGCGCGGCACACGGGAACTTTCCGCCGGGGGCGAAGGCGGCCCCGGCGGGCCCCGGCCTCCGGCGGAGGGCGTCGACGGCATCCCCGAACAGCAGGCCCGGCCGCATCCGGAGGACAGTGCTCCGTCGGCGGCCGGTGCCTCTGCGGGCGAACCGGCCGGCGAGGACGGGCGCGAGGCGCCCTCCGGCAGTGACGGGCGAGACGATCCGGACGTCGCCGCGCAGTGGGGGTCCTCCCGGACGGAGTCGGGGGAGACGTCCTCGGAAGGGCGGCGGCGCGTGACGGGCGGGATCATGGGCGAGCAGCACGAGCACGAACGAAATGCCGACAACGGCGCGTCGGGAGCATCGCACGACTCGCACAACCGGAGCGGGGCGCGGGCCAAGTTCGTCGAACTGCGCGAGCTGGACGCCACCAGCCGGGAGTACGCGGAACTGCGCAACCAGCTGGTCCGCATGCACCTGCCGCTCGTGGAGCACCTCGCGCGCCGCTTCCGCAACCGCGGCGAGCCGCTGGACGACCTCACGCAGGTCGCGACCATCGGCCTGATCAAGTCGGTCGATCGCTTCGACCCGGAGCGCGGCGTCGAGTTCTCGACGTACGCGACCCCGACGGTCGTGGGCGAGATCAAGCGGCACTTCCGGGACAAGGGCTGGGCGGTGCGCGTGCCGCGCCGGCTGCAGGAGCTGCGGCTCGCGCTGACCACGGCGACCGCGGAGCTGTCGCAGCTGCACGGCCGCTCCCCCACCGTGCACGAGCTGGCCGAGAAGCTGGCCATCTCGGAGGAGGAGGTCCTGGAGGGCCTGGAGTCGGCGAACGCCTACTCCACGCTGTCCCTGGACGTGCCGGACACGGACGACGAGTCCCCGGCCGTCGCGGACACCCTCGGCTCCGAGGACGAGGCGCTGGAGGGAGTCGAGTACCGCGAATCCCTCAAGCCACTCCTGGAGGATCTGCCTCCGCGCGAGAAGCGCATCCTGCTGCTGCGCTTCTTCGCGAACATGACCCAGTCGCAGATCGCCCAGGAGGTCGGCATCTCGCAGATGCACGTCTCGCGGCTGCTGGCCCGGACCCTGGCCCAGCTCCGCGAGAAGCTGCTGGTCGAGGAGTAGGACGCACCACCCACCGCTCGCGCCCCGCGAGGGGCGCGGGAGCCGTCGGCGCGGCTACTCCCGCAGGCCGCCCGGCCCGGTGATCCCCAGCGCACGCGTCGTCTCGGGGTTCAGGATCAGCACCAGGGTCGCGACCGCCACCACCGCCAGGGCGATCCCGCCGGGGATGGCGATGCTGTCGGCCCGGAGCAGGTTGTACGCGACGGGCAGCGCCATGATCTGGGTGATGATCGCGGGCCCCCGGCTCCAGCTGCGCCGCAGCAGCAGGCCCCGCGCCGCCAGCAGCGGCAGCAGGGCGAGCACGATCAGCGTCACCCCTCCGGTGACGGCCTGGCCCCGGTCGTCCGGATGGCCGGTGAGGCCCATCACGAGCAGGTAGACGCCTCCGACGACCAGTGCGGCCCCCTCCAGCGCGGTGAGCGCGGCAGCCGCGGTCAGCCGCCCGGGGCGGGGCTCGGTGTCGGTGGTCTCCGGGGTGGGATTCTGCTGAGGGCTCACCCCTGAAGGGTAGCCCTCGCCCTCGGCCCGCTCCCGCCCGATCCCACCTCGGTATGGGACGAGTACCACGTGGTGGGTACGCTGCATCGCATGCGTGCACTTCTCGTGGTCAATCCGGCAGCAACCACCACCAGTGCACGCACGCGTGACGTCTTGATCCACGCCCTGGCGAGCGAGATGAAGCTCGAAGCGGTCACGACCGAGTACCGCGGGCACGCCAGGGACCTCGGCCGGCAGGCCGCGGAGAGCAAGGACATAGAACTGGTCGTGGCCCTCGGCGGCGACGGCACGGTCAACGAGGTCGTGAACGGTCTGCTGCACGACGGTCCCGACCCCGACCGGCTGCCGGGCTTCGCCGTCGTCCCCGGCGGCTCCACCAACGTCTTCGCCCGCGCCCTGGGCCTGCCCAACGACGCCGTCGAGGCGACGGGCGCCCTGCTAGACGCCCTGCGGGAGGGCCGCGAGCGCACGGTGGGCCTCGGTCTCGCCGCGGGCACCCCGGGCACCGAGGACGAGGCGGTCCCGGCCCGCTGGTTCACCTTCAACGCGGGCCTCGGCTTCGACGCCGGCGTGGTCGGCCGGGTCGAACAGCACCGCGAACGCGGCAAGCGCTCGACGCACTCGCTGTACCTGCGCCAGGCGATGCGGCAGTTCTTCGGGGAGACCCACCGCCGCCGCGGCACCATCACCCTGGAGCGGGCGGGCGCGGACCCGGTGGACGACCTGGTCCTGTCGATAGTCTGCAACACCTCCCCCTGGACTTATCTGGGCAATCGCCCGGTGTACGCGTCACCTAAGGCCTCGTTCGATACCGGGCTCGACGTACTGGGTCTCAGCCGGATGTCGACCGGTGCGGTTGCCCGGTATGGGACCCAGTTGCTCACTTCGTCCCCCGACCGGGGACCCCATGGCAAGCACGCGGTGTCCCTGCACGATCTGACCGACTTCACCTTGCATTCGAAGGTGCCGCTACCCCTGCAGATGGACGGCGACCACCTCGGACTGCGTACGAGCGTCGCGTTCACAGGCGTTCGCCGTGCACTGCGTGTGATTGTGTGAGCGGAACGGGCTAAAGTCCTTCCACTCGAACGTTTAGGCCAGGATCCACCCCATGGAAGTACGGCTGTGACCTAGTCGACACCGAGGAATCAAAAAAAACTTTCCGGTAGGGGTTGTATCCGCCGCTGAGGTTTGCGAGTCTCTACGTGGCGCTCGGGACGGGCCGCACCATCGCCCCCACAGAGCGCCGGAACCCCTCCTCACTTCAAGGACCACACCAGTCCGTCTGGTAGTCGGCCCTTCACTTGTTGAGGGATTCGTGAAAGCGTTCACATTCACAAGCAACGTGCATGTAATACCAAGGAGAGGTAGCAGCCATGGACTGGCGTCACAACGCCGTTTGCCGCGAGGAAGACCCCGAGCTCTTCTTCCCCATCGGCAACACCGGTCCTGCGCTGCTGCAGATCGAGGAAGCCAAGGCCGTCTGCCGTCGCTGCCCCGTCATGGAGCAGTGCCTGCAGTGGGCGCTCGAGTCCGGCCAGGACTCCGGCGTCTGGGGTGGTCTCAGCGAGGACGAGCGCCGCGCGATGAAGCGCCGCGCCGCCCGCAACAGGGCCCGTCAGGCCTCCGCCTGACAACCCGCCCCACAACAGCCTGAGCTTGGCGGCGCGTACAGCGAGTACGCATCTCCCGCCCCCGAGCCGCAGCGCGCAGTACCCCCGATGCGCAGAACCGAATGACACTCTGAGCCCCGGACCACCCAGTGGTCCGGGGCTCATTGCTGTTTGCGATCGCGTGCTCACCGCCTGCCACGCGCCCGGTCCGCCACCGGGCCCACGGGTGGGCGTCACGCAGCGTGTTCGCGTCGCCCGGACGGGCTACTTGGACGAGCGCACCGGGACGTCCAGCACGACCTGGGTGCCGCGCTCCGGGCCCGGGACCATGTCGAAGGTGCCGCCCAGCTCGCCCTCCACCAGGGTCCGCACGATCTGCAGACCGAGGTTGCCCGAGCGGTGCGGGTCGAAGCCCTCGGGCAGGCCCACCCCGTCGTCCTGGACCGTGACCAGGAGGCGGGTCTCCTTCGAGGTGCCGCCGCGGACCGCGGAGACCTCGACCGTGCCCCGCTCGCCCTCGCGGAAGCCGTGCTCCAGCGCGTTCTGCAGGATCTCGGTGAGGACCATGGACAGCGGGGTCGCGACCTCGGCGTCGAGTATGCCGAAGCGGCCCGTGCGCCGGCCGGTGACCTTGCCCGGTGAGATCTCGGCGACCATGGCCAGCACCCGGTCGGCGATCTCGTCGAACTCCACGCGCTCGTCCAGGTTCTGGGAGAGCGTCTCGTGCACGATGGCGATCGAGCCGACCCGGCGCACCGCCTCCTCCAGGGCCTCGCGGCCCCGGTCGGACTCGATGCGGCGGGCCTGCAGCCGGAGCAGGGCCGCGACCGTCTGGAGGTTGTTCTTCACCCGGTGGTGGATCTCCCGGATGGTCGCGTCCTTGGTGATCAACTCGCGCTCGCGGCGGCGCAGTTCCGTCACGTCCCGCAGCAGGACCAGGGAACCGACGCGGGTGCCCTTGGGTTTGAGCGGGATCGCGCGCAGCTGGATCACGCCGTCGTTGCTCTCGATCTCGAACTCGCGGGGCGCCCAGCCGCTGGCGACCTTGGCCAGCGCCTCGTCCACCGGGCCCCTCGACGGGGCGAGTTCGGCCGTGGTCCGGCCGAGGTGGTGTCCCACCAGGTCGGCGGCGAGGCCGAGGCGGTGGTACGCCGACAGCGCGTTCGGGGACGCGTACTGGACGACGCCGTCCGCGTCCACCCGGATCAGCCCGTCGCCCACGCGCGGCGAGGCGTCCATGTCGACCTGCTGGTCGGGGAACGGGAAGGAGCCGGCCGCGATCATCTGGGCGAGGTCGGACGCGCTCTGCAGGTAGGTGAGTTCGAGTCGGGAGGGCGTGCGCACCGTGAGGAGGTTGGTGTTGCGGGCGATGACGCCGAGGACGCGGCCCTCCCTGCGCACGGGGATGGACTCCACCCGTACGGGGACCTCCTCGCGCCATTCCGGATCGCCCTCGCGCACGATCCGGCCCTCGTCCAGGGCGGCGTCCAGCATGGGGCGGCGGCCGCGCGGGACGAGGTGGCCGACCATGTCGTCCTGGTACGAGGTGGGGCCGGTGTTGGGCCTCATCTGGGCGACCGAGACGTAACGGGTGCCGTCGCGGGTGGGGACCCACAGGACGAGGTCGGCGAAGGAGAGGTCGGAGAGCAGCTGCCACTCCGAGACCAGCAGGTGCAGCCACTCGAGGTCGGAGTCACCGAGCGCGGTGTGCTGGCGGACGAGGTCGTTCATGGAGGGCACGTGTGCGAGCGTACCCGTCGCGTACGACAAGGCAGGAAATCGGCCGTCGCGGGGCGTCCGGGGCACCCGCGGGCCGCGGCGCCTGGGAGGGACCCTCGACCCTCCCGGCACCGCAGCCCGGAGCAACATCGGCCGTGGGGTGTGCGGTCCCGGTCGGCCGAAGGACGAGGATCCGGTGCAGTCAGGGCAGAGAGCGCCGGGTCCTCGATCCGCCCTCCTGTGCGGGGAGGACGGAGGCTCGGTCATACAGCTGGCTCGGTCGTGCTGTCACTCGATCGTGCGATTCCGTACTCAGGCTTTGCCTAGGATTCTGGACTAGACCACTCCGCCTGTCCATGCGTAGCGGGATGTTTGTTGCCGTCTCTTCGTCCGGCGTCCACATCCTTCATCCACCACGCAGCCTAGCCCCGGGCGGTTCACCGGTGGGGCGGATCCGTGGGGCGGGTCCACAGTCGGATCCGTCCGGCGGCGGTCGGCAACAGGCTTCCCGCGGGACGCGACTGGGGAGGCACACTCTGTTAGATTGGTCTATACCACATACGCAGGTGAGTTCCCCTTCAGAACGGCAGGCCCAGCGTGGAAGTTGTCATCGTTTCGGACGCCAAGGCGGGTGGCGAGCTCATTGCCGGGGCCATGGCGGAGCTGCTCCGGCACAAGCCCGACGCCCTGCTCGGGGTCGCCACCGGTTCGACACCCCTGCCCGTCTACGAGGCGCTGGCGGCGCAGGTGGCGTCGGGGGCCGTGGACGTCTCCCGGGCGCGGGTCGCCCAGCTCGACGAGTACGTGGGGCTGCCGGCCGAGCATCCCGAGTCGTACCGGTCCGTGCTGCGGCGCGAGGTGCTGGAGCCGCTGGGGCTCGACCCGGCCGCGTTCCTCGGCCCGGACGGGACCGCCGAGGACGTCCGGGCGGCGTGCGAGGCGTACGACAGGGCGCTCGCCGAGGCGGGCGGGGTCGATCTTCAGCTGCTCGGCATCGGGACCGACGGGCACATCGGGTTCAACGAGCCGTGCTCCTCGCTGGCCTCCCGGACCCGGATCAAGACGCTGACGGAGCAGACGCGGGTCGACAACGCGCGGTTCTTCGGGGGCGACATCGAGCAGGTGCCGCACCACGTGATCACGCAGGGGATCGGGACGATCCTGGAGGCGCGGCACCTGGTGCTGCTCGCCACGGGTGAGGGCAAGGCGGACGCCGTGGCGGCGACCGTCGAGGGGCCGGTGGCGGCGGTGTGTCCGGCCTCCGCGCTGCAGTTGCATCCGCATGCGACGGTTGTGGTGGACGAGGCGGCTGCGTCGAAGTTGAAGCTTGCGGACTATTTTCGGCARACGTATGCCAATAAGCCCTCCTGGCAGGGGATCTAGGGGTTCTGGGTACGCGAAAGGCGCCGGGCTTCCCCCGTGGGAGTCCGGCGCCTTTCGTTTGCCGACGCGGCCGGCTGTTCGATGTCGGGTGCGGGTCCGGTGGGGGCTTGTCGCGCAGTTCCCCGCGCCCCTGAAGGGCGCTTTTCAGGGGCGCGGGGAACTGCGCGACCGGCCACGACGCAGCCCTGAGAAGACCTCGGTACCGGGATTCCCGGTCACAGGGTGGTGATGGCCTCCGTGGCTGCCTGGCCGCATACCCGGGCTGCTCCGTGGGTGGCGATGTGGAGGGCTCCGCGGGGTGGGGCCTGGGGTACGCCCATCTCGACCACGATCGTGTCGGGGCGGGCGGTGACCAGGGCGTCGAGGGCCTCGGCCATCCAGGCGTGACGGTGGACGTCGCGGACGACGGCGACCACGCGGCGGGATCCGGCGGCCGCCAGGACCTCGGCCCCGGCCCCCTCCCCCGAGAAGCTCCCGGTCTCCGTGCCCGGCAGCCTGCGGCGCAGCTCGGCGCCGACTCCCCAGGGGGTCTCGTCCCCGACGGCGATGTTGGCGACGGGTGTGAGGGCCGCGACGTACGGCGCCTCGGTGAGCGGCGCGTGGTGCGGGCCGCGGGTGACGGTCAGCGCGCGCCGGGCCGCCACCAGACCGATCTCGGGGCCGGGGTCGTCGGCGGACGCCGGTGCCGCGGCGCCCGCCGAGGCGGTCCAGGACGCCAGCGCCCGGACCCGGGCCGCCGCGTCCGCCAGCCGTTCCTCGGGGAGTTCGCCCGAGCGGACCGCCGCGACCAGCGCGTCCCGCAGCCGCAGGACCGTCGCCTCGTCGGCCAGTCCCCCGCCCACGCAGATCGCGTCGGCGCCGGCGGCGATCGCGAGGACGCTGCCGCGTTCGATGCCGTAGGTGGCGGAAATGGCCTGCATCTCCATGCCGTCGGTGACGATCAGCCCGTCGAAGCCGAGCTCCTCGCGCAGCAGCCCGGTGAGGACGCGGCGCGAGAGGGTCGCGGGGTGGGCCGGGTCGAGGGCCGGCACCAGGATGTGCGCGCTCATCACGGCCCGGGTGCCGGCCGCGATCGCGGCGCGGAAGGGGGCCAGTTCGCGGGCCTGGAGGACCGACAGGTCGGCGTCGATGCGCGGCAGCGCGTGGTGGGAGTCGACCGCCGTGTCACCGTGGCCCGGGAAGTGCTTGGTGCAGGCGGCGACCCCGGCGGCCTGGAGCCCGGCGACGTACGCGGCGGTGTGCCGGGCCACCAGGGCGGTGTCGGCGCCGAAGGACCGTACGCCGATGACGGGGTTGGAGGGGTTGGAGTTGATGTCGGCGGAGGGCGCCCAGTTGAGGTTCACGCCGCAGGCGGCCAGCCGGCGGCCCAGCTCGTGGGCGACGGCCTCGGTGAGCGCCGTGTCGTCGACCGCGCCGAGCGCGTGGTTGCCGGGGAACGAGGACCCGGTGCGTACCTCGAGGCGGGTGACGTCACCGCCTTCCTCGTCGATGGCGACCAGGACGTCGTCGCGTTCCGCGCGCAGCTGGGCGGTGAGGGCGGCGAGCTGGTCGGCCGAGGCGATGTTGCGGCCGAAGAGGCCGACGGAGGTGAGGCCCTCGCCGAGCCGCCGCAGCAGCCAGGAGGGGGCGGCGGTCCCGGTGAAGCCGGGCTGCAGGACGGCGAGGGCGTCGCGGGTCAGCGTGTCCGTGCCGGAGGCAATGGTGGTCATCGGGTGGCGTTATCCCTTCACGGCGCCGGCGGTCAGCCCACTGACGGCCTTGCGCTGGAGGAAGACGAAGAGGACCAGGATCGGGATGGCGAAGAGCGAGGCGGCGGCCATGGTGGCCCCCCAGTCGTCGCCGAACGTCGACTCGAAGCTGGAGAGCCACAGCGGCAGCGTCTGCTTCTCGGCGTCCTTGTTGAGGATGAGGACCAGCGGAAACTCGTTCCACGCCGTGATGAAGCCGAAGAGCGAGGTCGCCATGAGGCCCGGGGCGAGCAGCGGGAAGATGACCTTCACGAAGGCCTGGCTGCGGGTGCAGCCGTCCACCATCGCCGACTCCTCCAGTTCCTTCGGCACGGCGGCGACGTATCCGCGCAGCGTCAGGATCGTGAAGGGCAGCACCATGATCATGTAGAAGACGGTGAGCGGGACGAGGCTGTTGAGCAGGTCGGCGTCGCGCACGATCATGTAGATCGCGATGACCATGACCTCCCACGGCGCCATCTGCGCGATCATGAAGGTCAGCAGGAAGCCGCGGCGGCCCTTGAACCGCATGCGGGCCAGCGCGAAGGACGCGAGCAGCGCGATGACGAGGGAGAAGCCCACCGCGAGGACGGTCACCGTCAGCGAGTTGCCGACCAGCGTCCAGAAGTTCTCGGCGTCGAGCGCCTTGCCGAAGTGCTTGAAGGTGATGTCGGTCGGTACGAAGACCGGGTCGTCCGCGATGATGTCGCCGGTGGGCTTCAGCGAGGTCGCGAACATCCAGTAGACGGGGAACGCGAAGACGGCGAAGAGGACGAGGGCCGTCGCGTTGGGCCACAGCCGGCCCATCAGGGAGCGCTTCACAGCTCGTCCTCCTCCTGCTTGAGAACGGTACGGAGGTAGTAGGCGGTCAGGGCGAGCAGGATCAGGATCGTCAGGAACGAGATCGCGGCGCCCATGCCGTAGTGCTGGTTGCCGGGGCCCTCGACGAACGCGTAGATCGGCAGGGTCTCGGTGAGCCGGTCGGGGCCGCCCTTGTTGATGGCGAAGATCTGCGGGAACGCCTTGAACACCCAGATGACCTCGAGGAAGGTCGTCGCCCACAGGAACGGCCGCAGGAAGGGGAAGGTCACGTGCGTGAAGCTCTTCCACATCCCGGCCCCGTCGATGGAGGCGGCCTCGTACAGCTCCTTGGGGATGGTGGTCGTGGCGGCGTAGAGGTTGATCGCCACGAACGGGATCGACTGCCAGACGATCAGCAGCGTGATCACGGAGAAGGTGGAGAGCTGGGTGCCGAACCAGTTGTAGTCGGCCATCGACGACCAGCCGGCCTTGGCGAGCAGCCAGTTGACGACGCCGAAGCGCTGGGCGAACAGCCACTGGTAGACCGTGGTCGCGGCGATCACGGGCATGGCCCAGGCCAGCACCAGGCCGAGCATCAGCACCAGTCTCATGCGCTTGCCGAGCCGGGCGAGGAGCAGGCCGACGAGGGTGCCGAGCACCATGATGAGGACGACGTTCGCGGCGGTGAAGACGACCGTCCGCTGGACGACCTTCCAGAAGTCGTCGCTGCTCAGGACGTCCGTGTAGTTGTCGATCCCCCGCCATTCGGTGAGGTGGAGGATCAGCTGGCGCGGGTTGAGGTTCTGGAACGACAGCATGCCGTTCTTGATGAGCGGCCAGCCGAGCAGGATCACCGTGGCGAGCAGGGCGGGCAGCAGGAGCAGGTACGGGGCGTACGCGCCGCTGCTTCTCCTCGCCGGGCCCGAGCCCGTGCCGTCGGCGGGCGGGGGTACGTCTGTCTTACGGACACCGGGCGCCGCGGCCGTGCCCGTGCCTGTGTCCGTGCGTTCGGTCTGCACTGACATGCTCGCCATCTCTTCCACCGTCGAAAGTCGCAGTCGGATGCGCCGGCGTGCCGGGGACGGAAGGGGCCGTCCCCGGCACGGCGGGGATCAGCTGCTCTGCGCGAGCCGCTTGTTGATCTCCGCCTCGACCTGCTTGGCGGCGGCGGCGGGCGACTTCCCCTTCAGGACCGCGGTCATGTAGGCCTTGATCGGGTTGGGGTCGTTCTCCACGGCGGCCCACTCGGGGATCAGCGGCGTGGTGCCACCGCCGGCCGCGGCCGGGGCGGCGGCCTCGGCGGCGCCGTTGCCCGCGAGGTGGATCTGGAGCGCCTCCTTGTTGGGGATGACGCCGTTCTCCTTGGCGAGCGCGCCCTCGAACTTGTCGGACAGCGCGATCTTCAGGAACTCCTTGGCCAGCTCCTGCTTCTTGCTGCCCGCGGCGACCGCGAAGTTGGAGCCGCCGAGGAAGACGCCCTCGGGCTCGGAGACCGTCTCACCGGGGATGGTGAAGTAGCCGATGTCCTTCTCGATCTTCTTGTTGGCGGCGATGGCCGTGCCGGCCTCCCAGCCCATGCCGATGAAGGCGCCGACGTTGCCCTTGGCGAAGACCTCGGCCTGCTGCGGGGTCGCCTCGTCCTTGTCCTTGGGGGCCTTGGAGTAGGACTGGTACTGCTTGTAGAGCTCCATGGCCTTGCCGACCTTCGGGTCCGCGAGGTTGGAGACGTACTTGTCGCCTTCCTTCTTCACCAGGTCGGCGCCCTGGCCGATGGTCAGGCCGTCGAAGAAGTACCAGTTCTGGCCGGGCAGGTAGATCGGCTCGGCGTCGGTCTTCTTGTCGATGGCCTTCAGGGCGTCGAAGAACTCGGCGCGCGTCTTCGGGGCGTCGGTGAGGCCGGCGTCGGCCCAGACCTTCTTGTTGTAGATGACGACGCGGTTGGCGAAGTACCAGGGGGCGGCGTACTGCTTGCCCTCGTAGACCGAGGACTCGTTCAGGGCCTTGGTCCAGTCGGCGCCGATCTCCTCCTTGAGGTCGCTCAGGTCCGCGAGACCGCCGGTGGCCGCGTAGGCGGGGGTCTGGGTGTTGCCGACCTCCAGGACGTCCGGCGGGTTCTCCTCGGAGAGCGAGGTGGTGATCTTCTGCTGGATGCCGTTCCACTGCTGGGTCTCGAACTTCAGCTTGGCCTTCGTCTTCTTCTCGAAGGCGGCCGTGACGTCCTCGGTCCAGCCGTCCGGGGTGGAGCCGTCCATGGCCCAGACGGTCAGGGTCTGGCCCTTGTAGCCGTCGGCGCCGGCCTTGCCGCCGTCGTCACCGTCGTCGCCGCCACACGCAGCGACCGACATCAACATGCCCGCGACACCGACGGCCGCGATGAGCTTGCGATTCACGTCATCCTCCTCAGGGATGCCAGCAACCCCCCTGCCCACCGCGTGACTTACGACGAGTACTGCCCGTGGGGCCGGGACCTGGTCCTCAATGGTTTAGACCAGTACGGGGAGCTTGGACTAGACCTAGAGGGGTGTCAAGGGTCCTGAGGGCGCTCCGGACGGTCCGTTACGTGACCTACATATGCAGGGACCTTTCACTACACGGGCGACAGAACGGGCGGCCCTCCGTGCAGGTGGGGGCGCCCTGCGCGGAGACTCCCGCCGGAGCTATGGACTAGACCAAAAGGGACCCCGACGGTATATAGAGGGGATCACGCAGCGTGCGGGAGGACACTCGTACGGTGGGGCGTGCCACGATGTGAGCCGTGGCCGGCGCGTACGCCGGCCGCATCGGCACCCGGAGCCGGGAAGGCAGAGTATGAGCACCGACGTCAGCAGTGCGGAGAACGAGGGTGGGGCCCCCATCCGTACCGCGCGCGTGCCCAAGTACTACCGCCTGAAGAAGCACCTGCTCGACATGACCGACACGCTGCCGCCGGGGACGCCGGTACCGCCCGAGCGGACGCTCGCCGCCGAGTTCGACACCTCGCGCACGACCGTGCGCCAGGCGCTGCAGGAGCTGGTCGTCGAGGGGCGCCTGGAGCGGATCCAGGGCAAGGGCACGTTCGTCGCGAAGCCGAAGGTCTCGCAGGCGCTGCAACTGACGTCGTACACCGAGGACATGCGGGCGCAGGGGCTGGAGCCGACCTCGCAGCTGCTGGACATCGGGTACATCACCGCCGACGACACGCTCGCGGAGCTGCTCGACATCACCACCGGGGGGCGGGTGCTGCGGATCGAGCGGCTGCGGCTCGCGAGCGGGGAGCCGATGGCGATCGAGACGACGCACCTGTCCGCGAAGCGGTTTCCCGCGCTGCGGCGGTCGCTGGTGAAGTACACGTCGCTGTACACGGCGCTGGCGGAGGTGTACGACGTGCGGCTCGCGGAGGCGGAGGAGACGATCGAGACGTCGCTGGCGACTCCGCGGGAGGCGGGGTTGCTGGGGACGGACGTGGGGTTGCCGATGCTGATGCTGTCGCGGCACTCGGTGGATCTGGATTCCCAGCCGGTGGAATGGGTGCGGTCGGTTTATCGGGGGGATCGGTACAAGTTCGTTGCGCGCCTGAAGAGGCCCACGGACTGAGGTTGTGTGGTGGGGGGTGGCTGGGGTGCGGTGTCGGGTGCGGGTCCGCTGTGGCTGGTCGCGCAGTTCCCCGCGCCCCTGACGGGGCACCCTTGACCAACTCCGTTTCACTGTGCGCCAGTTGAGCCACCTGCACCACCTGGTGCAGGTGGTATAGCGCCAGGTGGGTTCCTGGTTTACCGTCCTCCCGTCAGCCATGGACGGGAGGACGACCCGTGCGCACCGACAGCCCCCGCAAGGCAGCTCCCCGCAGCATCGTCATCTGGACCCTCGTCGCACTGGTGGGTGCGGCCGGATGGTCCGTGCTCGCACTCTCGCGGGGCGAGGAGGTCTCGGCCGCCTGGACGGTTGCGGCCGCCCTCGGCTCGTACGCCATCGCCTACCGCTTCTACGCGAAGTTCATCGCCCACAAGGTGCTGAAGGTCGACGGGACCCGGGCCACCCCGGCCGAACGCCTCAACAACGGCATCGACTTCCACCCCACCGACCGGCGGGTCCTGCTCGGCCACCACTTCGCGGCGATCGCGGGCGCGGGGCCGCTGGTGGGGCCCGTACTGGCCGCGCAGATGGGGTACCTGCCGGGCACCATCTGGATCATCGTCGGCGTGATCTTCGCGGGCGCGGTGCAGGACATGGTGGTCCTGTTCTTCTCCACCCGCCGCGACGGCCGCTCGCTGGGGCAGATGGCCCGCGAGGAGATCGGCCCGTTCGGCGGCGCGGCCGCCCTGATCGCCGCCTTCGCCATCATGATCATCCTGCTCGGGGTGCTCGCACTGGTCGTCGTCAACGCGCTCGCCCAGTCGCCGTGGGGCACCTTCTCCATCGCGATGACCATCCCGATCGCCCTGCTGATGGGCTTCTACCTGCGGGTCCTGCGGCCCGGCCGGGTCTCCGAGGTCTCGCTGATCGGCATCGCGCTGCTGCTGTTCGCGCTGGTCGCCGGCCGCTGGGTCGCCGAGTCGTCCTGGGCCGGCGCCTTCACGCTGGCGCCCTCGACGCTGGTCGTCTGGCTGGTGGCGTACGGGTTCATCGCCTCGATCCTGCCGGTGTGGATGCTGCTGGCGCCGCGCGACTACCTCTCCACGTTCATGAAGATCGGCACGATCGTGCTGCTCGCCCTCGGGGTCGTCGTCTCGCTGCCGACGCTGAAGATGGACGCGGTGACCGACTTCGCCTCGCAGGGCGACGGGCCGGTCTTCGCGGGCTCGCTCTTCCCGTTCGTCTTCATCACCATCGCCTGCGGGGCGCTCTCCGGCTTCCACTCCCTGATCTCCTCCGGCACGACGCCGAAGATGATCCAGAAGGAGACGCAGGTCCGGCTGATCGGCTACGGCTCCATGCTGATGGAGTCGTCCGTGGCGGTCATGGCGCTGATCGCGGCGTCCGTCATCGACCCGGGCCTGTACTTCGCGATGAACGCGCCCGCCGGGGTCATCGGGGACACCGTCCAGAACGCCTCGCAGGTGGTGAGCGGCTGGGGGTACCAGATCTCCCCCGAGGACCTGGCCGCCGCGGCGAAGAACGTCGAGGAGTCCTCCCTGCTGTCGCGGACCGGCGGCGCGCCCACGCTCGCGGTCGGCGTCTCGGAGATCTTCTCGGAGGTCACCGGGGGCGGTCTGCGCGCGTTCTGGTACCACTTCGCGATCATGTTCGAGGCGCTGTTCATCCTGACCGCGCTCGACGCGGGCACCCGGGTGGGCCGCTTCATGCTCCAGGACATGCTGGGCAACGTCCACAAACCCTTCAGGAACGTGAGCTGGAAGCCCGGCCTGGTCATCACGAGCGGCATCGTTTGCGGGCTGTGGGGCTACTTCCTGTGGGTCGGCGTCCACGAACCGCTCGGCGGGATCAACCAGCTCTTCCCGGTCTTCGGCATCTCCAACCAGCTCCTCGCCGCCGTCGCCCTCGCCGTCTGCACGACCCTGCTGGTCAAGTCCGGACGACTCAAGTGGGCCTGGATCACCGGGGTCCCGCTGGTCTGGGACGCCACGGTCACCCTCACCGCGAGCTGGCAGAAGGTGTTCTCCAGCGACCCGCGCGTCGGCTTCTTCGAGCAGCGCTCGGTCTACCAGGCCGGCATCGACCGGGGCGAGATCGTCGCACCCGCGAAGACCATGGACGACATGCACACCATCGTCACGAACTCCACGGTCGACGGCGTCCTGACGGCGGTCCTCGCCCTGCTCGTCGTCGTCGTGATCGCGGACGCGACGCGGGTGTGCATCCGGCACGTACGCCGTCCCGCGCTCTCCTCGCTCAGCGAGGCGCCGTACGTCGAGTCGCAGATCGTCGCCCCGGCCGGGCTGGTCCCGACCAGGCGGGAGAAGGAGGAGGTGCGCGATGCGGTCGGCGCTGAACCGCGCGGCTAGGGCGGCCAGGAGCGTGCGCTGGTACGTGCGGGAGCTCACCGACGAGTCCGGGTACGACCGTTACGTGGCACATGTGCGGGCGCACCGGCCCGACGCGGACGTGCCCTCGCGGCGGGAGTTCGAGCGGATGCGCACGGACCGTCAGGACGCGGATCCGCGGCAGGGGTTCCGCTGCTGCTGACGTCGTGGCGCGCGTGATCGCCGTCGTCCGGCGACACAGCACATCCGTTATGCGGACGGGGGTTCCATAAAGCGGAACCGTCCCTTAGATTTCCTGCGCGTTGCACAGGTGATCAGTGAGGGGACGGAGCCGCCGTATGTCGGAAACACCGGATGCGCCCAGAGCGCCCGAGGAGAGGGCACCGGTCGTAACACCGGTGCGCGTGGTGATCGCCCTCTGTCTGATCGCCCCGTTCGTGGCGATGCTCTGGGTGGGGTCGTACGCGAAGGTCGACCCGACCTTCATCGGCATCCCCTTCTTCTACTGGTACCAGATGCTGTGGGTGCTCATCTCGACCGCGCTCACGATGACGGCGTACACGCTGTGGAACCGTGACCAGCGTGCCCGCAAGGCCGCCCGCACGGCGCAGGACGGGGGCGTGTCCGCATGAAGGACGGCGTGAACGGCGTCGCACTCGCCGTCTTCATCTTCTTCTTCCTGGCCGTCACGGTCATGGGCTTCCTGGCCTCGCGCTGGCGGCGGTCCGACAACGAGCACACGCTCGACGAATGGGGCCTGGGCGGCCGGTCGTTCGGCACCTGGGTGACCTGGTTCCTGCTCGGCGGCGACCTCTACACGGCCTACACGTTCGTGGCGGTCCCGGCGGCGATCTACGCGGCGGGCGCGGCCGGCTTCTTCGCCGTCCCGTACACGATCCTGGTCTACCCGCTAATCTTCACCTTCCTGCCCCGGCTGTGGTCGGTCTCGCACAAGCACGGGTACGTGACGACGTCCGACTTCGTGCGCGGGCGGTTCGGCTCGAAGGGTCTTTCGCTGGCGGTCGCCGTCACCGGCATCCTGGCGACGATGCCGTACATCGCGCTGCAGCTGGTGGGCATCCAGGCCGTCCTCGACGTGATGGGCGTCGGCGGCGGGGAGGACACCAACTGGTTCGTCAAGGACCTGCCGCTGCTCATCGCCTTCGGCGTGCTGGCCGCGTACACGTACTCGTCCGGGCTGCGCGCACCCGCCCTGATCGCGTTCGTCAAGGACACGCTGATCTACATCGTCATCGCGGTCGCGATCATCTACATCCCGATCAAGCTGGGCGGCTTCGACGAGATCTTCGCCAAGGCGAGCGAGGCGTACAGCCAGCCCAACCCGGCCACCGGCGCGCCGCGCGGTGCCCTGGTGCCCGGCGAGGCGGGCCAGTGGACGTACGCGACCCTCGCGCTCGGCTCCGCGCTGGCCCTGTTCATGTACCCGCACTCGATCACCGCGACGCTGTCCTCGCGCAGCCGCGAGGTGATCCGGCGCAACACCACGATCCTGCCGCTGTACTCGCTGATGCTGGGCCTGCTCGCGCTGCTCGGCTTCATGGCGATCGCGGCCGGCATCAAGGTCGACAACGGGCAGCTGGCCATCCCGCAGCTCTTCGAGACGATGTTCCCCGACTGGTTCGCGGGCGTGGCCTTCGCGGCGATCGGGATCGGCGCGCTGGTGCCGGCGGCCATCATGTCGATCGCGGCGGCGAACCTGTTCACCCGCAACATCTACAAGGACTTCATCAAGCCCGACGCGACGCCCGCCCAGGAGACGAAGGTCTCCAAGCTGGTCTCGCTGCTCGTGAAGGTGGGGGCGCTGGTCTTCGTCCTGACCATGGACAAGACGGTCGCCATCAACTTCCAGCTGCTGGGCGGCATCTGGATCCTGCAGACCTTCCCGGCGCTGGTCGGCGGGCTGTTCACGCGCTGGTTCCACCGGTGGGCGCTGCTCGCGGGCTGGGCGGTGGGCATGGTGTACGGCACGGTCGCCGCGTACGGGGTGGCCTCGCCGACGCAGGCTCACTTCGGCGGCTCGTCGAAGGAGATCCCCGGGATCGGGGAGATCGGGTACATCGGGCTGACGGCGATCGTGCTGAACGTGATCGTGACGGTGGTCATGACGTTCGTGCTGCGCGCGGTGAAGGCTCCCGAGGGTGTCGACGAGACCTCTGCCGAGGACTACACGGCGGACGCGGGCGACGCGGGAGTCCAGGTGGAACTCCCGCCGGCCACGGCCGGTTCGAGCCACTAGGGGTCTCGCCCCCGCGCCCCTGGGTACCTGGGGGCGCGGGGAACTGCGCGGGAGCGCGCAGCGCGACACGGGGGTCTGGGGGCGGAGCCCCCAGGGACAGCAACCACCCCCCATACGCTGACGCGACACAAGATGTAGGGGTGCTTCCCGGGCACAGCACTAGATGTATGCTCATGCTCGCTGTCGTCGCAGGGGAATCCGGTGTGAATCCGGAACTGTCCCGCAACGGTGTACTTGTACGCGCATGCCCGCATGCGCGTACGGGAGTCAGTCCGAGGACCTGCCGACAGCGCGCCCAGGCCGCCCGGCCCGGGCGCACGACGTCCGGGCCTCGCGGAGTGGGCCGGTGGACGCGGCGTACCGCTGCCCAGAGCGGGTACTCCCGTGTGCCCCGAACCCCCCTCCCCGCAGGCCCCCCCGCAGGCCCCGTGCCGAGCGAGGGAGAGCCCCACGTGACCATCGCGCCAGCCGATCCGGTCTCCGCGACAGCGAGCCGGGAGCAGCAGGACAGGGCCGAGGCCGACGCACCGGGAACCGCGCTGCTGCGGCTCCTGACCGACTTCACCGCCGACCTCCCCGACGCCGACCCCGGCCGGGTCGCCGCCGCCGCGCTGCGCGGCCGGTCCGCCGCCGCGGACGAGTCCGAACTGCGTGAGCTGGCCACGGAGGCGGCCGCGGGCCTCATCTCCGAGGACCCGGTCTACTCGAAGCTGGCCGCCCGCCTGCTGACCGTCACCATCGCCGCGGAGGCGGCCTCGCAGGGCGTGCGCTCCTTCTCGGAGTCGGTCGCCGTCGGCCACCGCGAGGGCCTGATCGCCGACCGCACGGCCGCGTTCGTACACCTCCACGCGGCCCGGCTCGACGCGCTGGCGGACGCCTCCCGCGCCGAGGGCGCCGACGACCGCTTCGGCTACTTCGGGCTGCGCACCCTGCACAGCCGCTACCTGCTGCGGCACCCGATCACGCGGTCCGTCGTCGAGACGCCGCAGTACTTCATGCTGCGGGTGGCGAGCGGCCTGGCCGAGGACGACAGCGACCGCTCGGTGGACGAGGTGGTGTCCCTGTACCGGCTGATGAGCCGCCTGGACTACCTGCCCTCCTCCCCCACCCTCTTCAACTCCGGTACGCGCCACCCCCAGATGTCGTCCTGCTACCTGCTCGACTCCCCGCTGGACGAGCTGGACTCCCTCTACGACCGCTACCACCAGGTGGCGCGCCTGTCGAAGCACGCCGGCGGCATCGGCCTCTCGTTCTCCCGCATCCGCTCGCGCGGTTCGCTGATCCGCGGCACCAACGGGCACTCGAACGGCATCGTCCCGTTCCTGAAGACCCTCGACGCCTCGGTCGCGGCGGTGAACCAGGGCGGCCGGCGCAAGGGCGCGGCCGCGGTCTACCTGGAGACCTGGCACTCCGACATCGAGGAGTTCCTGGAGCTGCGCGACAACACCGGCGAGGACGCCCGCCGCACCCACAACCTGAACCTCGCGCACTGGATCCCGGACGAGTTCATGCGCCGGGTGGACGAGGACCGCGACTGGTCGCTGTTCTCGCCCTCGGACGTGCCCGAGCTGGTCGACCTGTGGGGCGCGGAGTTCGACGCCGCGTACCGCGGGGCCGAGGAGCGGGGTCTCGCGAAGAGGACCATCCCGGCCCGTGAGCTGTACGGCCGCATGATGCGCACCCTCGCGCAGACCGGCAACGGCTGGATGACCTTCAAGGACGCCGCCAACCGCACGGCCAACCAGACGGCGCTGCCCGGCCACACGGTCCACTCCTCGAACCTGTGCACCGAGATCCTGGAGGTCACGGACGACGGGGAGACCGCGGTCTGCAACCTCGGCTCGGTCAACCTGGGCGCCTTCGTCGACGCGGACGCCCGGGACATCGACTGGGAGCGCCTGGACGCGACCGTCCGCACCGCCGTCACCTTCCTGGACCGGGTCGTCGACATCAACTTCTACCCGACCGAGCAGGCGGGCCGCTCCAACTCCCGGTGGCGTCCGGTGGGTCTGGGCGCCATGGGGCTGCAGGACGTCTTCTTCAAGCTGCGGCTGCCGTTCGACTCCCCGCAGGCGCGCGCCCTGTCCACCCGCATCGCCGAGCGGATCATGCTGGCCGCGTACGAGGCGTCCGCCGACCTCGCCGAGCGCAGCGGCCCGCTGCCGGCCTGGGAGAAGACCCGTACGGCCCGGGGCGTGCTGCACCCGGACCACTACGACGTCGAGCTGAACTGGCCGGAGCGCTGGGCGGCCCTGCGGGAGCGGATCGCCGCCGTCGGCCTGCGCAACTCGCTGCTGCTGGCCATCGCGCCGACCGCCACCATCGCCTCCATCGCGGGCGTGTACGAGTGCATCGAGCCGCAGGTGTCCAACCTGTTCAAGCGCGAGACGCTGTCCGGCGAGTTCCTCCAGGTCAACTCCTACCTGGTGGCCGAGCTGAAGGAGCTCGGGGTGTGGGACTCGCAGACCCGGGAGGCGCTGCGCGAGTCCAACGGCTCGGTGCAGGGCTTCACCTGGGTCCCCGAGGACGTGCGTGCGCTGTACCGCACGGCGTGGGAGATCCCGCAGCGCGGCCTGATCGACATGGCCGCCGCCCGGACCCCGTTCCTGGACCAGGCCCAGTCGCTGAACCTGTTCCTGGAGACGCCGACCATCGGCAAGCTCTCCTCGATGTACGCGTACGCCTGGAAGTCGGGGCTGAAGACGACGTACTACCTGCGCTCGCGCCCGGCGACCCGCATCGCCCGCGCCGCCCAGGCCCGGCCGGCGGCGAAGACCGTCCCCGTCCAGCAGGCCGCCGACCCCGACGCGGTCGCCTGCTCCCTTGAGAACCCCGAGTCCTGCGAGGCCTGCCAGTAATGACCACCGCACCTGAAGCACCCGGCGCTCCCGAGAAGACCGAGAAGATCGGGAAGGCCGAGAAGAACCTGCTCGACCCGGGCTTCGAGCTGACCCTGCGCCCCATGCGCTACCCGGACTTCTACGAGCGCTACCGGGACGCGATCAAGAACACCTGGACCGTCGAGGAGGTCGACCTCCACTCGGACGTCGCCGACCTGGCGAAGCTGTCACCGGGCGAGCAGCACATGATCGGCCGGCTGGTCGCGTTCTTCGCGACGGGCGACTCGATCGTGGCGAACAACCTGGTGCTGACGCTCTACAAGCACATCAACTCCCCGGAGGCGCGGCTCTACCTGAGCCGCCAGCTCTTCGAGGAGGCCGTGCACGTCCAGTTCTACCTGACGCTGCTCGACACCTACCTGCCCGATCCGGCGGACCGGGCGGCGGCCTTCGACGCCGTCGAGAGCATCCCGTCGATCCGCGAGAAGGCCGAGTTCTGCTTCAAGTGGATGGACTCGGTGGAGAAGCTGGACCGGCTGGAGACGAAGGCCGACCGCCGCCGCTTCCTGCTCAACCTCATCTGCTTCGCCGCGTGCATCGAGGGGCTCTTCTTCTACGGGGCCTTCGCGTACGTCTACTGGTTCCGCAGCCGGGGCCTGCTGCACGGCCTGGCCACCGGCACCAACTGGGTGTTCCGCGACGAGACGATGCACATGAGCTTCGCCTTCGACGTCGTGGACACGGTCCGCAAGGAGGAGCCGGAGCTCTTCGACGACCGGCTGCGGGAGCAGGTCACCGACATGCTCCGGGAGGCCGTCGAGGCCGAGCTGCAGTTCGCGCGCGACCTGTGCGGTGACGGTCTCCCGGGCATGAACACCGACTCGATGAGGCAGTACCTGGAGTGCGTCGCCGACCAGCGCCTGCAGCGCCTCGGCTTCGCCCCGGTGTACGGCTCCGAGAACCCCTTCTCCTTCATGGAGCTGCAGGGGGTTCAGGAGCTGACCAACTTCTTCGAGCGCCGTCCCTCGGCGTACCAGGTGGCGGTGGAGGGGACGGTCGACCTCGACGAGGACTTCTGATCCCGGGGGATCCGCGGGCCCTGCGGGTCCCGCGGGTCCTGCCGGGCGTCCTGCTCGGCCTTCCTGAGCTGACGGTCGATGCGCCGGTCGCGCACGACACCGAACGTGGCGGGGAGGACGAGCAGGGCCAGGATTGCGAGGACGAAGAGCATTCCGATCAGGCCTTCCAGCTGTGTCGTATTCATGGACACCACTGTGGCGCCGAATGCCCCTTACCGTGAGTGGCAGGACTGCCGCACACCCTCGATTTCCTGCCAGTCGGGGTGCACACTGGCAGCATGCTGACCAACGTGGCCGCCGTCCTGCTCGACGGCGCGCATCCTTTCGAACTCGGCGTCGTCTGCGAGGTGTTCGGCCTCGACCGCAGCGACGAGGGCCTGCCCGTGTACGACTTCGCGGTCGCCTCGGCCGAGGGGCCCAGCCTGCGCACCCATGTCCCGGGGTTCACGGTCTCCACCCCGTACGGCCTCGACCGGCTGGAGGAGGCCGACCTGATCGTCGTGCCGGCCGGCAGCCACTACATCGGGCGCACCTATCCGCCCGAGCTGCTCGACGCCCTGGTCCGGGGCGCGGAGCGCGGCGCCAGGGTGCTCAGCGTCTGCTCCGGGGTCTTCGTGCTGGGCGCGGCCGGGCTGCTGGACGGGCGGCGCTGCGCGGTCCACTGGCGCCACGCCCGGACGCTGGCCGAGCGCCATCCGCGCGCGAAGGTCGAACCGGACGTGCTGTACGTGGACGAGGACCCGGTGATCACCTCGGCGGGCACCGCCGCCGGCATCGACGCCTGTCTGCACATCGTGCGCAAGGAGCAGGGCCCGGAGGTCGCCAACAGCATCGCGCGCCGCATGATCGTGCCGCCGCACCGCGACGGCGGGCAGGCCCAGTACATCGAGCGGCCGCTGCCGCGCTCCCAGTGCGACACGGTCGGCGAGACGCTCGTCTGGATGGAGCGCCACCTCGACCAGGAGGTGACCGTCGAGCAGCTCGCCGCCCGCGCGCACATGTCCCCGCGCACCTACGCCCGGCGCTTCCAGCAGGAGACGGGGACCACCCCGTACCGCTGGCTCCTGCGCCAGCGGGTGCTGCTGGCGCAGGAGTTGCTGGAGGGCACGGACGAGACGATGGACTTCATCGCGGACCGCACGGGGTTCGGGACCGCGGCCGCGCTGCGCCACCAGTTCGTCCGTGCGCTGGGGACCACTCCACACGCGTACCGGCGCACGTTCAGGGGCTCGCACGCCGCCTGACCGTACGCCGTACGCGCACCGGGACCCGGCCGGATCAGCTTCGCCGGGTCCCGGCCCGGCTCACCTCGGCAGGACCCTCAGCAGCAGCCGGTGCGGACGCAGCGTGATGCCCACCCGGGTCGTGTCGTCCGACCCGGGAACCTGCTCAAGGCGCCGGCGCGCGGCCACCGCGGCCGTGACGAGGCTGAGCTGCGCCATCGAGAAGTGGTCGCTGGGGCACTTGCGATTGCCGACGCTGAACGGGCTCATCGCGTACTTCGGGACGTCCCCGGCCCGTTCCGGAAGCCAGCGGTCGGGGTCGAACTCCAGATTCCCGTCGTACGAACGCGCATCGCGCTGGATCGCGTACGGGCTGTAGACGATGTCGGCCCCGGCCGGAATGCGATACCCGCCGAGTGCGGTTTCGGTCACGGCACGGCGTGTCAATATCCATACGGCGGGACGCAGCCGCATGGCTTCGACGACGACATTGTTCGTGTGCGTCAGCTGCCGCACATCACTGAATGCGACAGGGCGGTCACCCGCGACCGATTCGACCTCCTCGCGTATCCGGTCGGCGTGTTCCGGGTGTTCGGTGAGGACCTGCAGCAGCCACATGATCGTGGAAGCGACGGTTTCGCTGCCGGGGGTGAGTATCGCGACGACCTGGTCGTGGATCTCCTGTTCCCCGATGGGCGCGCCATTCTCGTCCTTCGCCTCCAGCAATGCCGTCAGCAAATCGTCCGGCTTTTGACCGGATGCGCGCCGTTCGGCCACGATCTCATCGACCAGGAGATGCAAATCGGCCAATGCCCGGTCGAATGCACGGTGGGCCGGAAGCGGAAGACGGTAGAACGGTCCCGCCGGGATCACCATACGGCGGTACATACCGCGGAAAACGGTGGCCAGGGCCACGCTCAGGCGCTCCGCGCGCTCGTCCATGAAGTCGCCGCGCAGCAGGCAGCGGGCGGCGATGCGGACGGCCACCCGGAACGACTCGGAGGTGGCGTCGATCGTCTCGCCGGGCTTCCAGCGCTCCGCGAGGGCGTGCGCCTCCTCCTCCATGATCGGCCCGTAGCCGGGGATGGCGTCCAGCCGGAAGGCGGGCTGGATCGTCCGCCGCTGGCGCCGGTGCCGGGACCCGTTGGCGGTCGCCACCCCCTCCTTGCCGAGCAGGCCTTCCAGGGACTCCCACAGGGGGCCGTCGATCTTGAAGTCGGGGCTCAGCGCCAGCTCTCCGGTGAGGGCCGGCGTGGTGACGGCGTACACCGTCTTGGGGCCCAGCTTCAGCCGGACGACATCGCCCTCGTCGCGCAGCCGGGCCAGGAAGCCCAGCGGGTCGCGGACCAGCTTCAGGCCGTGTCCGAGGCCGGGGACGCCGCCCCCGGCGAAGGGCGGATCGGACAGTTCCGCCGCTTGGTGCGCAGCGGACCGTACGGACTCGACGGTCATTTCTCACCTGCCGCTTCGTTGTTGACGTACGGGGGTGTGGAGCGGTCGTCCCAGCTGTCGACCATGTACCGTCCCGACTCGTGGTGGAACCAGTACACGGAGCTGAACCAGTTCCGCATGTTGAACAGGCACGCCCGCACGGCAGCCGCCAATTCTGCGCCCCGCACGGACCCGTTGTCGATTTCTTCCGCGTACCTCAGCACCTGTTCCTCGGCGTCCAGGAATCCGGTGATGCATTCCTCCACCCGGCGCCTGACTTCCTTGACGGATTCCTCCAGCGTCATTCCCTCGTGGTGGATGAGACTGATGCCGAGATTGTGGAGCTCGCCGCCCGCCATTTCCTTGGGGAGGGAACACAGGTCGTTGTACCAGGCGGCGAATTCCTGGCACAGCAGAGCGGCCCGCCGATAGGCCGCGTTCTCCCGCACGGCGGCGGGCAGTTCGTACTGCGCGCTCGGTTCGAGCAGGTCGAGCCATATCCAGTGCGCGAAGGTCAGCCGGCGCAGTTCGAGGTATTCCTCGACGGTCGGGACGATGCCCGACGTGCGGTTGTGGAATTCCTTGTCGTACGCCTCGATCACCGCGTGCGAGTGCTCGGCGAACCGGGCGTTCCATCCTTCGCCCAGGAACGAGTACAGCCGCACCATGCTGTCCGCGAACCCCGCCACCAGGGGGTCCTGGTGGTACAGGTGCTCCTTCGGGGAGTCCAGGGTCGCGTGCAGCAGGATCCTGAGCCGCTCCCAGGCCGCCGACCGGCCGTGGATGACGTCGCGGTCGTGGCGGTCGTCCCAGGCGAAGAACCACGCGCTGTAGTCCGCTATCGCCTGGAGGACCTCGTCGGGCGCGCCAATGTAGAAGCCCGCCATGAGGTCGGTGTAGCAAAGCCCGTCGGCATATGCCTCAATCATGGGCGCCGACATGAGGCGCATTTCCAGGAGCCAGGCCCGGGTGTTCTCCTGGAGCTTCGGCCAATACGGATGGAGTTGACGGGGAAACCCGGCCTCGATCGCCGGCAGGGAGAGCGCCGGTGGAACGAGGGCCGGGGTGTACGTCGTGGTGGTGCGCTGTACGAAAGCAGGCACGAACAAACCCCTCTCAGCCGCCTGTTGACGACACGCCCCTCCCGCTGTGCCGGGCGTGCGCCGTTGCGTATCCCCGCACTTCCCATTCAGCACCACAACTGACCGTTCTGGGAACGGATTTGCTTCTCCCACTACTCCGCAGTGCCGAGAATCTCCCTATGTGTGACTGAATATGGATCGCTATGGGCGCACAAAGGATCGAACGCAGGACGCGCAGACGAACGGCGCCCGGTCGGAAGGGGTTCCGACCGGGCGCCGTGGGAGCGGGACGCGCACGTTCCCGCCTGTCGTTCTCCGTCTCAGCCGTTCACAGACGTTCTCAGGGGTTCCCCGCCGTTCCCGGCTGTTCCCGGCTGTTCTCAGTCGTTGGCGACGACGGGGTACCGCGGCTCGTTCTCGGCCATCTGCCGCAGCGCGTCCTTGCGCTCGCGCTTGGAGAGCCGGTCGATGTACAGGTACCCGTACAGGTGGTCCGTCTCGTGCTGGAGGCAGCGCGCGAAGTAGCCCGTGCCGCGGACCCTGATGGGGTTGCCCTTCTCGTCCTGCCCGGTGACCTCGGCGTAGTCGGGGCGCGCGAGCGGCGCGTACGCGGTCGGCACCGAGAGGCAGCCCTCGTTGCTCTCGTCCAGCTGGCGCCGCTCGGCGGGCAGTTCGACGAGCACGGGGTTGCAGACGACGCCCACGTGCCGCTTGCCGTCGTCGTCCGGGCAGTCGTACACGAAGACCTTGAGGTCGACGCCGATCTGGTTGGCGGCAAGACCTACGCCCTCGGCGGTGTGCTGGCTGGCGAACATGTCGTCGACCAGCCGGGCGAGGTCGTCGCCGAACTCCGTGACGTCCTTGCACTCCTTGTGCAGCACCGGGTTCCCGACGACCGTGATGGGCCGGGAGGTCCCGCGCTCGCGGTAGGCCGCCTCGCGCTCCGCCGGGTCCTCGGTGTCGATGACGAAACCTTCGTCGTCCACGGGGAGCACGCCCGCGTGCTGCTGATCGGTGTCCTGCTGCGCCATGACCGACGTATGCCTTCCTGGGGAACGGGGATAGCACTGTGCCCGTACAGGGTACGGGGCGTTTTTCGTCAGGAGCCGCCCCGCAGGGGCGCTCCTGACAGGGGCGCGGGGAACTGCGCGACCTGGGGGTACCTCCCGGCCGAAGGCTGGGGGACCACGACGCACCCGCACCCGACGGTCGATGCGGCCCTGCCCAGCCTGAGCGGCTAGCAGACCTCTTCGAGGTCCCGCCAGTCCCGGGTGTCGGGACTGTCCGCGACCCACCCGTCCAGCAGCCCCCGCACCAGCGAGGCCGGGGCCGCGAGGCCGCACTCCCGCTCGGGCACCCACAGCTGCCCGTCCGTCACGTGCCCCAGCGGCCCGGGATGCCCCGGCTCGCTGTGGTCGTGCGGATCGAGGTGCTCCCCGTCGCCCTCGTCGGACGGCATCCGCGACTCGGAACACATCCGGCACAGCAGCCGTACGGACGACGACCAGTCCTCGGCGGCGAACCCGGCGTCGGCCGCGAGCCGCTCCAGCGCGTCCCGGTCGTCCTCGGCCTCCGCCTCAAGCAGCACGACCCAGGTCGGCACCGGCGACGGCGCCCACAGCTCGATCTCGTCGAAGACGGGATAGGCGTGCCCCGCCGCCGTGGTCCGCTCCCCGTGCGGCACCCCGTCGTGCAGGACGACCTCGCCCCAGCGCCGCCCGGAGGACGGCAGCGGGATGGAGAGGACCTCGATGCGGGCGGGGTCGAGCCGCCGTCCCCACACCACCTCGGCCTCGCCCTCGGGCGACAGCCGCACGGCTGCGCTGCCGAGGTCCATGCCCACCGGCTCGTCGGAGGCACCGGCCCCCGCGCCGGCCTTGGTCCGGGAGGAACCGCCGGGCACCTTCAGCCCGTACGCCTGCCAGGCCCGCCGGGCCAGCGGCCAGTCCTGCAGCGCGGTGGCCGCGATGCCGACGTTCCACCAGTCGGGGGCCCCGGTCTCCCGGTCGAGCAGGGCCACGGCCCGCAGGCCGGCCGCCCGCGCCTGCTCCCAGTCGTGCCGGAACTTGTGCAGCAGGGCGAGGTTGAACCAGGACTCGGACAGCCAGGGCTCCAGGTCCGCCGCGCGCGTCAGCAGCGCCCCCGCGTCCTCGTACCGGCCGTCGCCGATCAGTGTGAACGCACGGTCGGTGGCCTGCCGCCATGAGGCGGAGGGCCGGTGCCGTCCCTTGCCGAAGATCCTCACGATTCCCGCCTGCCAGTTCGTCGAAGAGCGTGCAGCCTCGGGCTGGACTGTGCCCCCTGTGTCCTCTTCCTCGCATCCAACCACGGACGGTCGGACGGGCGCTCATTACCCATGGGTTACCCAACCGGGGGCGAGGTAAGACCGTCTCTCGCCAGTACCCTGGCCAGCGATTCGACGACCTCGGGCTGGTAGTCGCGCGCGGTGCCCAGCCGCAGCTCCTCCAGTGCCCCGAGGGACCCACCGGGACCCGCTTCCCTGGCCTTCTCCTCGTATGCGTTGACGGCCCGGACGATTCTCGCGCCGACCGGCTGTTCGCGGTACGGGTCCGCCTGCCGTTCCACCGTCACGGCGACCTCGGCGGCCACCCCCGTCCGGCGCACCACCGCGCCGCCGAGCAGGGCGATGCGCCGCTGCTCGGCGGGGGCGAGGCACGCCGTGGCCCCGGCGGGCACCGGGTCGACGAGGGAGAGCTGGCCGATGTCGTGCATCAGGGCCGCGTACTCCAGGACGGTCAGCTCGGGCCCGGAGAGCCCCAGCTCGCGGCCGACGGCCCGGCTGAGCGCCGCCACGCGCCGGGCGTGCCCCGCCGGTGTGTACCCGGCGATCTCGGTGGCCCGCGCGAGGGAGGCGATCGTCTGGCGGTAGGTGGCCCGCACGGCCGCGTACCGCCGGAAGGAGAGCTGGGTGAGCAGCAGCGGCAGCGAGAGGACGGGCAGCGCCCACAGTCCGGCGACGGCGACCGCGAGCGCGATGACGGCTCCGGTGGCGCAGACCGCCGACCCGATGCCGAGGGTGGCCCGCAGCTCGTCGCGCAGCAGCGGCCCGAACGGCCACCGGGTCCGCGCGTGTTCCAGGGCCGCGGCCAGCACGGCGTCCCACAGCGCGGTCAGGACGAGCAGCGCGACGACGAGCGCCGCGTACCCGGGGCCGTCCCCGGGCCACCGCCCTGCCCTGCCCAGGCCGTAGAAGGGCTGGAAGCACACGGCGGCGAACCCGACGGTCAGGACGCGCCGGGTGAGGTGGTCGGCGGTGGGCCCGCGCCCCTTCGCCACGTGCGGCACGCAGCCCAGCAGGGAGGCGGCCGTGACCACGGCGACGACCTGCGGGACACCGTCGTGGGTGGGGTGCCCGCCGTTCTCCCCGAGGAGCGCGTAGGCGAGGGCCCCGGCGGCGGCGAGCGGCGCCGGCTCCCGCTCCTGCGCGCCGCTCCACCGCACGAGCTCGCCCACGGCGACGAGCACCCCGAAGGCGAGGGCGGTCCCGCGCCCGTCGATGCCGTGCCAGAGGGTGGCGGCGAGGGCGAGGACGGCGAACAGCGCGGCGCCGCCCCGCGCGGCCACGAGGGCGTTCACGGCCTCGGCCCGCCCGGGGCGGTGCCGCGGCGGGCCCCCGGCTCGGTGGCGACGGGGGTGTACGGGGCCGGCAGGCGGGGCCGGCCGTGCGGCGGCGGCTCGTCCGCCGTGACCGCCGGATGCCAGCCCTGCCGTCCGAGGGCCCGCGCGAACGCCTGCACCATCCGCGGGTCGAACTGCGTCCCGGCGCAGCGCTCCAGCTCCGCCAGCGCCGCCGCGACCGGCCGCGCCCGTCGGTAGGACCGGGTGGAGGTCATCGCGTCGAAGGCGTCCGCGACCGCCACCACCCGGGCGAACTCGGGTATCCGGCAGCCCTTCAGCCCGTACGGGTAGCCGCTGCCGTCGAGCCGTTCGTGGTGGTGCAGGATCGCCGACCTGGCCTCCTCCAGGAAGCCGATCCCGCGGACCATCTCGTGTCCGTACTCGGGGTGCAGCTCGATGATCCGGCGCTCCTCCGGCGTCAGCGGTCCGTCCTTGCGCAGCAGCCGGGTGGGGACGCCGAGCTTGCCCACGTCGTGGAGGATGCCGGCGAACCTGAGCGCCTCGGCCCGTTCGTCGTCCATGCCCAGTTCGCGGGCGATCATCATCGAGGCGCGGCCCACCCGTTCGCTGTGCCCGCGCGTGTAGCCGTCCTTGATGTCGACGGCCTGCACGAGGGCCCGGATGGTGGCCCGGTGGGCGGCCCGCTCCCGGTGGTACTGGGCGAACGCCCACCACGACACGTACATCGGCAGCAGGACGAGCAGCGCGGCGGCCGGTCCGTACGGGCTGCGCCAGAGCACCGCCATCATCAGCCCGGCGAGCCCGTGCACGGCGACGGGGGCGAGCGGGCGCAGGAAGAGCCCGCGCCGGGCCACGCGTACGGGCACCCGTTCGGCGAGCACCAGGATGCCGCCGTCGAGCACGGCCAGGACCAGGCAGAACGCCACCACGGCCGCGCCGGCGGCCACCAGGGCGTAGGGGAAGTCGGAGGTGACGACCGCGTCCCGGCCGCCCAGCGCCCAGTGGACCCGGGAGGCGGCCCAGGTGCAGAGGACCAGTTGCGCGGCCCGCCAGGTCCGGCGCAGGCCGCGGGGCCGCTGCTCGACCCGCGCGAGCAGGGCGCCGGGCAGCGGTACGAGGGCCGCGGCGGGCGGTGGCAGCAGGAAGGCGGCGGCGAGCATCACCGGGGTGTGCCAGCCGAGACCGGCGCCGCCCTCCGCGGGCGCGCCGGTGCCGTCGGGCCTGCGTTCGCCCGCGGAGCGGCGGGCGGCGAGCAGTTCGCAGGCGGCGCAGAGCGCGGCGAACAGCGCCACCGCGGCCCAGGGGGCGCGCGTGCCCGGGGACGGCGCGGCGCAGGACACCGCGCCGAGCGCGGTGCAGACGACGTAGACCCGTGCCCACGGCGGAACCGACCGCATGGCCCTCCCCTCCCCGGTGGCCCGGACCCGTCGGCCGACGATAGGACGGCGGGGTGCGGCCCCGGGCGGGCATGGACCGGATTCACCGGGCCGACGGAGGAGATTCGCCCGTACGAGTGAGCCGCGTGCCGGACCCGCACATGACTCGTACGGGTCCGGACCGGCCGGGAGGGGGGCGATGAGGGCCGCGAGTTCGGCGCACTCGGCGCCGTCACCGGCCTCGGCGGCGTCACCGGCCACCCCGTAGGTGAACCCGGTGACCGCGTCGACCAGCGCGACGCCGGTGATCCCGGGGGAGTCCAGGAGCCGGCCCAGGGAGGCATCAACGGCCGTCGTCATGTCCCCGTTCCCCCTTCACGTATTGACACCTCGCACACTACTTTGAGCTTCAACTTACGCAACAGGCAGCATATTTTGTATTTTGTGACGCACTGACCGCCCGGGTTCGATCGTAGATGTACGAAGAACGAACAGGCGGCGTCACCGAGGAATTGGGGCAGCATGAACATCGAGACCGCGCTCAAGGAAGCCATGGCCGTGGAGGGCGCCATCGGCGTCTCCCTCGTCGACTACGAGAGCGGCATGGCCCTCGGCACGCTCGGCGGCGGACCGGGGCTGGACCTGGAACTCGCGTCGGCCGGCAACACCGAGGTGATGCGCGCGAAGCTGCGCACGCTGTCCTCGCTCGCGATGGACGACACCATCGAGGACGTCCTGATCACGCTGGGCAAGCAGTACCACCTGATACGCCCGCTCACCGCCAGCGGCGGAACGCTCTTCCTGTACCTCGCGCTCGACCGGGGCCGCAGCAACCTGGCGCTGGCCCGGCACAGCCTGAAGAGGATCGAGAGCGCGCTGGAGATCTGACGGCGCCGGAGGCCGCGCCCGGCGGCGCCGTGACCGGACGACACCGCGCTGCCGCCCGGTGATGTGCCGGATGTGTCGGATGCGCCGAAGGCCGGACCGGGCGAACCGGTCCGGCCTCGGTGTGGCCGTGCAGCCGTGTGGTCGTGCAGCCGTGTGGTCGTGCAGCCCTGCGGCCGTCAGCCCTCGGCCGCGGCGCCGCGGGCGTCCGCGGAGGTGACCTCGTGCTCGGGCACGGCCTGCCCCGAGCGGATCAGGTCGATGCGGCCCATGACCTTGGCCCGCAGGTCGGTCGGCACGTCGTCCTGACCGCAGCAGCGCTTGACGAGCTTCTTCACCGCCTGCTCCAGGCCGTACTTCTCAAGGCACGGGGAGCACTCCTCGAAGTGCACCTCGAACTTGGTGCAGTCGGCATCGGGCATCTCGTGGTCGAGGAACTCGTAAAGATGATCGAGTACTTCACTGCAGTCCGTCTCGTGCGGCTCTCCGCAGCTCATGAGCCCGAGCCTTTCGTTCCGTCCGACTCTCCGGCGCCCGCCGGGACCAGGCCGCGGTCCTTGGCGTAGTCCTCAAGCATGCCGCGCAACTGCCGACGGCCCCTGTGCAGGCGGGACATCACCGTACCGATGGGTGTCCCCATGATGTCCGCGATCTCCTTGTACGCAAAGCCCTCGACGTCCGCGAGATAGACGGCGATGCGGAATTCCTCGGGGATCGCCTGGAGGGCGGCCTTCACGTCCGAGTCGGGCAGGTGGTCGAGCGCCTGCGCCTCGGCGGAGCGCAGACCGGTCGACATGTGCGACTCGGCGCGCGCCAGCTGCCAGTCCTCGATCTCCTCGGCGGCGGACCGCTGGGGCTCGCGCTGCTTCTTGCGGTACGAGTTGATGAACGTGTTGGTGAGGATCCTGTACAGCCACGCCTTGAGGTTGGTGCCCTCACGGAACTGGTGGAAGGACGCGTACGCCTTCGCGTACGTCTCCTGCACCAGGTCCTCGGCGTCGGCCGGGTTCCGCGTCATGCGCAGCGCGGCCGAGTACATCTGGTCGAGGAACTCCAGTGCGTCCCGCTCGAAGCGCGCGCTGCGCTCGGCGGTCGACTCACTGCTGCCCGGGTTCCCGGGCTGCTCCGCCTGGCCGTTTTCGGTCCCTGCGTCGGTCCCTGTGACCGGACCCACCTCCTCCAGAGTCTGGGCGGGGCCGAAACCGGTCCCACCTGAATCGGAGAATAGACGACCGGCGGTCACGGCGGCTTGCCGATCCGGTCCGCCCGCCGCCCGAACAGGGACGGTCTTCGCCGCGTGCAGCACCGACCACTCCAGGTCGGTGGTGCTGCCACGGCTCGGGCAGATGGTCGAACCCATGCGGCGGACTTCCTCTCGTGCGACGACCCACAACACGCGTTCCGTGTTGTCTGATCCGCACAACAGCGGTCCGGGACGCAACATTCCCGGGCTCACCCGAGTGACGAAACCCACTTCAGAACGCCGTCGGTGAGGACCGTCAAGGCCTGTTCCCGGCCGACCGGGGCCCGCTTCGGCACGGCGAACCCGTGATCGCCGTACGGCACCTCGACGAGTCCGTACGCGCCCTCAGGGAACTCCCCGGGACGTCCGAACGGGTCGTTGCCGCCCTGGACGACGAGGGTGGGCACCCCGGTGCCCAGCAGTTCGGCGGCCCGCGACCTCTCCGGCCGCCCCGGCGGGTGCAGCGGGAAGGAGAGCGCGAGGACGGCGTGCGCGCCCAGCTCGCCGGCCGTGCGGCAGGCGACCCGGGCCCCGGCGCTGCGGCCCCCGGCGACGACGGGGAGCCCGGGCGCGGCGAGCGCCGGCCACAGGCCCCGCCAGCCCGCGTCCAGCGTCTTCGGCGCGGGCGCCAGCTTCTTGCCCGCCACGCGCCAGGGCTGCTCGACGAGGGCGACGGTCACCCCGTGCGCGGGCAGTTCCGCGGCCAGTGCCCGCAGGTCGGGCGCCTCGATCCCGCCGCCCGCGCCGTGGCCGGCGGCGAGCACCAGCCGTGCCTTCTTCTCCACCGCCTCGGCGCGGTGCCAGGTGATCCGGGCGGTGCCCGCGTCCGTGTCGACCGTCTGAACGATCTCTGTTCTGTGTGTCACGTCAGAAGAGTGTGGCCTCTTCGGGCCCGTCCAGTTCGTTCAGCAGCTCCGGGCCGTTGTTGCGGACGTTGCTCACCGCCGTGGAGACGGGGTACGCCCGCATCAGCCCCTCCGGCGGCGGCGCGAGCAGGGTGCGCAGCTCCTCGACGTCCGTACGGGCGGGGTCCAGCCAGGCGTCCCACCGGTCCGGGGTGAGCATCAGCGGCATCCGGGGGTGGATGTCGGCGAGGGAGCCGGGCCCCTCCTTCGGCGCGACCGCGAGCGGGGCGGTCTCCGCCTCGGTGGTGATGACGGTGCACGTCACCCACCAGGCCCGCGGGTGGTCGTCGGGCAGGGTCTTGTCGCGCCAGAACTCGTACAGCCCGGCCATCGCGAAGACCGAGCCGTCGGCGGGGAGGACGAAGTACGGCTGCTTGCGGGGCCGCTTCTTCTTGCCCTCGACCTCCAGGTCGCGCTCGGCGGTGCCGGTCACCCACTCGTAGTAGCCGTCGGCGGGGATGATGCAGCGCCGCGAGGTGAAGGCGCGCCGGTACGAGGGCTTCTCGTGAACGGTCTCGGCGCGGGCGTTGATCATCCGCGCGCCGCCCTCCGGCGTCTTCGACCAGGAGGGGATCAGCCCCCACTTCAGCCGGCGCAGCTGCCGAACCGGCGTCGGGTCCTCGGCGTCCTTAAGAGGACGGTCCAGGACCGCGTAGACCTCTTTGGTCGGCGCCACGTTGAAATCGGGCTCCAGAGCCTCCTCCGGATCCCATTTCTCGATCTCAAAGATTCCTGCGAGATCCTCGGGCCCACGACTCGATGCATACCGTCCGCACATACGTGCCACACTGCCAGATTCCACATGCCCTCAGGGAGCAACCGCACAATGGAGAGCACCGCAGCCACCTCGCTGGCCACCGTCTGGGACGAGGTCTTCGGCAGCCAGCCGGACCCGGACACCTGGGTCGTCGTCGCCACCCTGGTGGCCGCGCTGGCCGTGATCGTCCCGCACCCGGTGTGGCGGCTGTCGCGCAACGCCATCACCATCGCCCACGAGGGCGGCCACGGTCTGGTCGCGCTGCTCACGGGCCGCAGCCTCGACGGCATCCGGCTGCACTCCGACACCAGCGGCCTCACCGTCAGCCGCGGCAAGCCGACCGGCCCCGGCATGATCCTCACGGCCGCGGCCGGCTACACGGCTCCTCCGCTGCTCGGCCTGGGCGGCGCCGCGCTGCTGGGCGCCGGGCACATCACGGCCCTGCTCTGGCTGGCCACGCTGCTGCTCGTGGCCATGCTCGTGATGATCCGCAACGCGTACGGCGCCCTCACGGTGCTGGTCAGCGGCGGCACGTTCGTGGCGGTGTCCTGGCTGGCCGGTCCCCAGGTGCAGGCGGCCTTCGCGTACGCCGTCGTCTGGTTCCTGCTGCTCGGCGGGGTCCGCCCGGCCTTCGAGCTCCAGGCCAAGCGCCGGCGGGGCGGGGCCGGCGACTCGGACGCCGACCAGCTCGCCCGCCTGACCCACGCCCCGGCGGGCCTGTGGCTGTTCCTCTTCCACGTGGTCTCCCTGTGCGCCTTGATGGGCGGCGCCAAATGGCTCCTCCCCCTTTAGCGCCCTGAAGGGGCGCGGGGAACTGCGCGCCCAGCCCCCACGCACCCGCACCCGACATCCAGGCCGGCACCAGCCACACCCGCGCCCCCAGTCGACGGTGCCACTTCCCGGCCAAACCCAGCGGAGCGAACCCCCACTAAAGTGAGGGCATGCCCGTTAACCCCGCCCACACCGCCCTCTGGCCCGCCCCGCACGCGACCGGACCCGTCGACGCGACGGTCCACGTGCCCGGGTCCAAGTCGGTCACCAACCGCGCGCTCGTCCTCGCCTCCCTCGCGGCCGAGCCCGGCTGGCTCCGCCGCCCCCTCCGCTCCCGCGACACCCTCCTGATGGCCGGTGCCCTGCGGACGATGGGCGTCGGCATCGAGGAGGGCGTGGGCCCCGACGGTTCGGGCGAGGCCTGGCGCGTCATCCCCTCGGGCCTGCAGGGCCCGGCCACGGTCGACGTGGGCAACGCCGGCACGGTGATGCGCTTCCTGCCGCCGGTCGCCACCCTGGCCGACGGCCCCATCCGCTTCGACGGCGACCCCCGCTCGTACGAGCGTCCCCTGACCGGGGTCATCGAGGGCCTGCGCGCCCTCGGCGCCCGCATCGACGACGACGGCCGCGGCGCGCTCCCGCTGACCGTGCAGGGCGGCGGGGCCCTGGACGGCGGCCCGGTCGAGATCGACGCGTCCTCGTCCTCGCAGTTCGTCTCGGCGCTGCTGCTGTCCGCGCCGCGCTTCAACCAGGGCGTGGAGGTGCGGCACACCGGCTCGACGCTGCCGTCCATGCCGCACATCCGGATGACCGTGGACATGCTGCGCGCGGTCGGCGCCCAGGTGGACACCCCGGAGTCGGGCGGCGAGCCGAACGTCTGGCGCGTCACCCCGGGCGCGCTGCTGGGCCGCGATCTGACGGTGGAGCCGGACCTGTCGAACGCGCAGCCGTTCCTGGCGGCCGCCCTGGTCACCGGCGGCACGGTCGTCATCCCCGACTGGCCCGCCCGCACCACCCAGCCGGGTGACAGGCTGCGCGAGATCTTCACCGAGATGGGCGGTTCCTGCGAACTGACCGAGCGGGGCCTTGAGTTCACCGGTTCGGGTGCGATCCACGGCATCGACGCGGACCTGGGCGAGGTCGGCGAGCTGACCCCGGGCATCGCGGCGGTGGCGGCCCTCGCCGACTCCCCCTCGACCCTGCGCGGCGTGGCCCACCTGCGGCTGCACGAGACGGACCGGCTGGCCGCGCTGACCAAGGAGATCAACGAGCTCGGCGGCGACGTCACCGAGACGGCCGACGGCCTCCGCATCCGCCCGCGCCGGCTGCACGGCGGGATCTTCCACACCTACGACGACCACCGCATGGCGACCGCGGGAGCGATCCTCGGCCTCGCGGTCGACGGCGTGCAGATCGAGAACGTGGCGACGACGGCGAAGACCCTGCCGGACTTCCCCGATCTGTGGACCGGAATGCTCGGGAACTGACGGGCGGACCGGGATCATGCGCCGTTACGGCAAGCACACCGACGAGGACGACATCCGCGAGCGCCCGAACCGCAAGGGCAACCGGCCGCGGACCAACATCCGCCCCAAGCACGAGGACGCGGCGCAGGGCATGGTCCTCACCGTGGACCGCGGCCGGCTGACGTGCCTGGTCGAGGACCGCGTGGTCTTCGCCATGAAGGCCRGCGAGCTGGGCCGCAAGGCGGCGGTGGTCGGCGACCGGGTCGCCATCGTCGGCGACCTGTCGGGCAAGAAGGACACCCTCGCGCGGATCGTCCGCATCGAGCCGCGGACCTCGGTCCTGCGCCGCACGGCGGACGACGACGACCCGTACGAGCGGGTGGTCGTCGCCAACGCCGACCAGCTGGCCATCGTCACGGCCCTGGCCGACCCGGAGCCGCGCCCGCGCCTGATCGACCGCTGCCTGGTGGCGGCGTACGACGGCGGTCTCGACCCGCTCCTCGTCCTCACCAAGTCGGACCTCGCCTCCCCCGAGGAGCTCCTGGAGTCGTACGGGGCGCTGGGCGTCCCGTACGTCGTCACGAGCCGCGAGGAGCTGGAGAGCGGCGAGGCCGTGGAGCGCGTGCGCAAGCAGCTGGACGGCAAGATCACGGCGTTCGTCGGGCACTCCGGCGTCGGCAAGACGACGCTGGTCAACGCGCTCGTGTCGCAGGAGCGGCGGCGCTCCACGGGCGTGGTCAACGCGGTCACGGGGCGCGGCCGGCACACCACGACCTCGGCGCGCGCGATCCCCCTGCCGGACGGCGGTGGCTGGGTGGTCGACACGCCGGGCGTGCGGTCCTTCGGCCTGCACCACGTGGACCCCTCGCGGGTCATCAAGGCCTTCCCCGACCTGGAGCCCGGCACCGAGGGCTGCCCGCGCGCGTGCAGCCACGACGAGCCGGACTGCGCGCTGGACGCGTGGGTCGCCGAGGGGCACGCGGACCCGGCCCGCCTCTACTCGCTGCGCCGGCTGCTCTCGACCCGGGAGCGGCGCGAGGGCGACTGATCCCGTGATCCCCGCACGACCTCTGTGTTGTTTGCATCCCTCTCGCAACGGTAAAGGCATAATCGCACCGAGCCGGATCCGGGCGGGACGACCGGATCCGGACGGGACGAAGCGGTCACGGAGCGGTCACGGAGCTCAGGAGGGCATCACATGGCGTGGCTGCTGGTCGTCGTGGCGGGTTTCCTGGAGACGGGTTTCGCCGTCTGCCTCAAGCTCTCCCACGGCTTCACGAGACTCTGGCCGACGGTCGCCTTCTGCGTCTTCGCGCTCGGCAGCTTCGGTCTGCTCACCCTGTCACTGAAGAAGCTCGACGTGGGTCCCGCCTACGCGGTGTGGACGGGCATCGGCGCGGCGGGCACGGCCATCTACGGCATGATCTTCCTCGGCGACCTGGTGTCCACGCTGAAGATCGTCTCGATCTCGTTCGTGATCATAGGGGTCATCGGCCTGCAGCTGTCGGGCTCGGCCCACTGAAAGCCCCGGGCCGGGCGTCAGCCCACGGCTCCGGCGTCGGACCACGACCACGCTTCGGCGTCGGACCGCCGCTCCGGCGTCAGACCACCGCTTCGGCGTCAGACCACGGACTTCACGGTGGCCAGCGCGTCCCTGACCAGCCCCGCCGCTCCGCCCTCGCCGGCCGGGGCCAGGACGCACGACACCCCCAGCCGCACCGCGAGCTCACAGGCCCTGGCCAGCTCCGCCGCCTCGGGCCTGGGCCCCTGGGAGGCGGCCAGCGAGGCGACGGCCCGGTCGCGCACCAGGGCCACGAGGTCGCCGGGCGAGGGCAGCGGCCCGTCGGCCCGCCGCTGCGCCGGCACGGCCGAGGAGGACGGCACGGCGGACAGGGTCGGCGAGGGCAGCCGCTCCCCCCAGCACCCGGTGAGCATCGCCCGCACCAGGGCGTTCCCGCGTGCCGCGGACGCCGTCCACTCGGCGGCCGCGGCGAGCCGTTCCCGGGGTTCCGGGCGGCTCACCAGGGCCCGTTCCACCCCGGCGAGGTAGGCGTCGGCCTCCCGGCGTACGAGGGCCCGGGCGAGGCCGTCCTTGCTCCCGAACTCGTTGTAGAGGGTCTGCCGGGACACCCCGGCGACGGCGGCGACGTCGACCATCCGCACGGCGGACCACGGACGGCGTCCGAGCGCCGTGTAGGCGGCGTCCAGTAGGGATTCCCGCGCTGCAGGCATGATCGCCTCCCTCGGCCGGCCAACCGGCTCTGCGCATCAGAGTTGACGCGCACGGAGGCAGTGTCAAGGGTCTGCGCCGCCGCTGCCGCTGGGCTGGGCGGAGCCGGGGCGG
>NZ_VDFC01000040.1:216553-234271 GCF_008369065.1 Streptomyces apricus
CCCCTGAAAAGCGGGGCTGCGCGCTCAGCCACATGCGACCCGCACCTTCCCCCAGCCCCGGCCTTCTTGCGGCACCCCGCGGAGCGATACCGTTCCCCCATGCCCGACTACCGCGATGACCTGCGCCTCGCCCATGTCCTGGCGGACGCCGCCGACGCCGCGACGATGGAGCGGTTCAAGGCGCTCGACCTCAAGGTCGAGACCAAGCCGGACATGACCCCGGTGACCGAGGCCGACAAGGCCGCCGAGGAGCTGATCCGCGGCCACCTCCAGCGGGCGCGGCCGCGCGACGCGATCCTCGGCGAGGAGTACGGGGTCGAGGGCACGGGTCCCCGCCGCTGGGTGATCGACCCGATCGACGGCACCAAGAACTACGTGCGCGGCGTCCCCGTCTGGGCCACGCTGATCGCGCTGATGGAGGCGGGCGAGGGCGGCTTCCAGCCGGTCGTCGGCGTGGTCTCCGCCCCCGCCCTGGCCCGGCGCTGGTGGGCGGCGAAGGGGCACGGCGCGTTCACCGGCCGCAGCCTGTCGTCCGCGACCCGGCTGAAGGTCTCCGAGGTCTCCCGCATGCAGGACGCCTCGTTCGCGTACTCCTCGCTGACCGGCTGGGAGGAGCGCAGCCTGCTGGACGGGTTCCTGGACCTGTCCCGCGAGGTGTGGCGCACGCGCGCGTACGGCGACTTCTGGCCGTACATGATGGTCGCCGAGGGCTCGGTCGACATCTGCGCGGAGCCGGAGCTGTCGCTGTGGGACATGGCGGCCACCGCGATCGTGGTGACCGAGGCGGGCGGCACCTTCACCGGCCTCGACGGCAGGCCGGGCCCGCACAGCGGCGACGCGGCGGCGTCCAACGGCATCCTGCACGACGAGCTGCTGGGGTACCTCAACCAGCGCTACTGAGGAGCACGGAGCAGTCCGGGGCGCGGGCGGTACCGCGTGCGCCCCGAACCGGCCGCGCACGCCCTCTTGTTGACCCTCCCTTTAACTGCGACTCTGAGAGTTCCCCCACTTGTGAACTTGTGAATCCGTTAACGAACGGATTCGTAGGAGGTGGCTCCGTCCATGCTCGTCCGCGACGCCATGAGCACGGTGGTCCTCACCATCGGCCCCACCCACACCCTCCGCAAGGCCGCCGCGCTGATGTCCGTGCGCGGCATCGGCGCAGCCGTGGTCCTCGATCCCGACGGGAGCGGGATCGGCATCCTCACCGAGCGCGACATCCTCAACTCCGTCGGCCTGGGCCAGGACCCGGACACCGAACGGGCCCAGGCCCACACCACCACCGACGTCGTGTTCGCCGCCCCGGCCTGGACGCTGGAGGAGGCCGCGCGGGCCATGGCGCACGGCGGCTTCCGCCACCTCATCGTCCTCGACCGCGGCGAGCCGGCCGGCATCGTCTCGGTGCGCGACATCATCCGCTGCTGGGCCCCGCAGCGGCAGCCGGCCCCCGCCTGAGCCCGATCCCCAGTCCGAGTCCGAGTCCGAGGGGGCCGCCCTACGGCCGACCGACGCGGGGAACGCGAATGGGCCGCCTCCCCGGTACGGGGGAGACGGCCCACTCTCCTACGGCAAGCGTTCCAGTGCCGGCGTCAGCCGCGCAGTTCCTGGACCGCGGCTTCCAGCCGCTTGCCGAAGTCCGCGTCGGCCTGGCGGAAGTTGTTGATCGCCCGCTCGGCGATGTCGTCGCGCGAGACCTTGGAGATGAAGCCCGCCAGGTTGCCGACCAGCCGCTCCTTCTCGTCCTCGGACATCAGCCGGTAGAGGTTGCCGGCCTGCACGAAGTCGTTGTCCTCGGCGTGGACCGCCGCCTCGGTGTTGCCGGTGACCCCGGCGACGGAGGTGGGCTGCCACAGCGGACGGTCCGTCTGGAACGGGCCGCCGAAGCTGTTCGGCTCGTAGTTCTTCGCAGCTCCGTGGCGGCCGTCGTAGAGGAAGCCGTCACGCGAGTGCGTACGCGCCTCGGTGGCGTGCGGACGGTTCACCGGCAGGTGGTCGGCGTTGATGCCGACGCGGTAGCGGTGGGCGTCGCCGTACGCGAAGAGGCGACCCTGCAGCATCTTGTCGGGCGAGGGGCCGATGCCCGGCACGAAGTGGGCGGGGCTGAAGATGCTCTGCTCGACCTCGGCGAAGACGTTCTCCGGGTTGCGGTTGAGCTCCAGCTTGCCGATCTCGATCGGCGGGTAGTCCGCGTGCGGCCACACCTTGGTGAGGTCGAACGGGTTGAAGCGGTAGGTCGCCGCCTCGGCCGCCGGCATGATCTGCACCTGCACGGTCCAGGACGGGAAGTCGCCGCGCTCGATCGCCTCGCGCAGGTCGCGCTGGTGCGAGTCGGGGTCGAGACCGGAGACGTTCACGGCCTCCTCGGTCGTCAGGTTCTTGATGCCCTGGTCGGTCTTGAAGTGGTACTTGACCCAGAAGACCTCGCCGGCCTCGTTGTTCCACTGGTAGGTGTGCGAGCCGAAGCCGTCCATGTGGCGGTACGAGGCGGGGATGCCGCGGTCGCCGAAGAGCCAGGTCACCTGGTGGGTGGACTCGGGCGACAGGCCCCAGAAGTCCCACACGTTGTCGGCTTCCTGCGAGCCCGTGTACGGGTCGCGCTTCTGCGTGTGGATGAAGTCGGGGAACTTGATGGCGTCCTTGATGAAGAACACCGGGGTGTTGTTGCCGACGAGGTCGTAGTTGCCGTCCTCGGTGTAGAACTTCAGCGCCCAGCCGCGCGGGTCGCGCACCGCGTCGGCCGAACCGAGGCTGCCCGCCACCGTGGAGAAGCGCAGGAAGGTCTCGGTCTGCTTGCCGACCTCGGAGAGGAAGCGAGCACGCGTCCACTGCGAGACGTCGCGGGTGAGCGTGAACGTCCCGTAGGCGCCGGCACCGCGGGCGTGCACGACACGCTCCGGGATGCGCTCGCGGTTGAAGTGGGCGAGCTTTTCGAGCAGGAGCTGGTCCTGGACGAGGACCGGGCCACCGACACCCGCGGTCTCGCTGTTCTGGTTGTCGGCCACCGGCGCGCCGGCCTCCGTCGTGAGCGGTCCCTGTGTCACGTGCGCCTCCTGCGTCATTCCTGTCCGGTCCTGCCTCCTTGGCCTGAACCGAGGTCGATCCTACACTAGACAATGTCTAAGTCAAGTTGAGCTCCAAAGTCACACTTGTTCGGAATCTGGTCCAGTGCTGTTAAGCTGGTTCGCATGAGCGACCTGTTGGAACGACTGCGCGGACGCGGCTGGCGCATGACCGCGCAGCGGCGCGTCGTGGCCGAGGTGCTGAACGGCGAACACGTCCACCTGACGGCGGACGAGGTGCACGCGCGCGCCGTCGTGCGGCTTCCGGAGATCTCCCGGGCGACCGTCTACAACACCCTGGGCGAGCTGGTCTCGCTCGGCGAGGTGCTGGAGGTCGCCACGGACAAGCGCGCGAAGCGCTACGACCCGAACGCCCACCAGCCGCACCACCACCTGGTCTGCGCCCGGTGCGGAGCGATCAAGGACGTGCACCCCGGCGGCAACCCGCTGGCGGACCTTCCCGACTCCGAGCGCTTCGGCTTCACGGTCTCGGACGTCGAGGTCACGTACCGCGGCGTCTGCCCGAACTGCGCGGCGGCCTGAAGCACGCGCCTGAAGCACAGCGGGAGAAGGGCGAAAGCCCGGAACCGCCCCGGAAGTAACGGCAGCCAACGCCGAAGGCCCGGAACCAATGACTTGGTTCCGGGCCTTCGGCCTTCATCAGTAGCGGGGACAGGATTTGAACCTGCGACCTCTGGGTTATGAGCCCAGCGAGCTACCGAGCTGCTCCACCCCGCGGCGATGACTGAACAGTACGTCGCCTGCCCCGACCAGCGCAAATCGTTTGTCCCCACCGGCCCGCCGGGCCTGGCACGCCCGCCCGGTCCACTCGGTCCACTTGGTCCACTCGGTCCGCGCAGCACACCGCCGGCCCGCCGGGGTCAGGCCGACAGCTCCTGCCCCAGCGCGTCCCGCAGGCGGGCCGCCCGCTCGGCCACCTCCACCGGCCCCAGCGACACGGCCCGGTCGGCCCACCGCTGCCCCTCCGCGAGCTCCCCACGACGCGCGTAGACCAGGGCCAGCCGCAGCGCCGCCCGCCCGTGCCCCGCGTCGGCGGCACGGGTCCACCACAGCGCGGCCTCCGGCTCGCTCCCCTCGCGCGCCAGCAGCAGCCCCAGGTTGAACGCGCCGTTGCGCGACCCCGCCTCCGCGGCCTCGCGGTACCACCGGGCCGCCTCCACGACGTCCCCGCGGGCGGACGCCAGCATCCCCACCCGCACCTGGGCCCGCCGGTGCCCCTGGGACGCGGCCCGCTCGTACCACTCCTCGCACTCGCTCTTCTCGGTGGCCGGCTCCCCCAGCTCGTGCGCGGGCGCGGGCGGACGCCGCGCGTCGAGCACGGTGGCCAGCCGGTACGCCCCCTCCGCGCTGCCGCCCCCCGCGGCGCACCGCAGGTGCCGCTCGGCGGCGGACTCGTCGCCGTCCCGCAGCCGCGCGATCCCGACCTGCAGCGCAGCCTCGGTGTGCCCGGCGGCCGCGGCCCGCTCGTACCACCGCAGCGCCGCCGCGTCCTCGCCCCGGCCCGCGTGCAGGATGCCGAGGTTGAACGCCGCGTCCACGCTGCCCGCCTCCGCGGCCTTGGAGAACCACGGCTCGGCCCCGGCCGCGTCGCCGACCTGGAGCAGCAGCACCGCCAGCGCGTTCGCCGCCTCGCGGTGCCCCGCGTAGGCCGCGCGCCGGTACCACTGCTCGGCCTGGGCCGTGCGCGCCTGCTCGGCGCAGAGCAGCCCGAGGTTGTACGCGCCGTTCACGTCGCCCGCGTCCATCGCGGCCCGGTACCACCGCTCGGCGGTCTGCGTCTCGCCCCGCTCGGCGTGCAGGGCGCCCAGCGCGTTGGCGGCGTTCCCGTCACCGTCCTGGGCGGCCCGCAGCCACCACACGGCCGCGCTCTCGGTGTCCCCGGCGTCGCGCAGCAGGAAGCCCAGGGCGCAGGCGGCCCGCGCCTCGCCGTCCTTGGCGGAGGTCAGGTACCAGCGCCCCGCCTCCTTCAGCTCGCCGCGCTTCTCCAGGATCGCCCCGAGGTGCAGGGCGGCCCGGCGGTGGCCGCGCGCGGCCGCCTGGCGGTACCACTGCTCGGCTGCGGCGTCCCCGGCGGTCTCCGCGTCACCGCGGCCGGTGCCGGTGGCGGCACCGGTGTCGGCCGTCCGCGCGGCGGTGCGGTCGAGGGCCCGCGCGAGCCGGTAGGCGGCCTCGCGGTGTCCCCGTTCGGCGGCGGCCCGCATCCAGTCCTGGGCGCGGGCGTCACCACGGTGCTCCAGGAGGTCGGCGAGCGCGTACGCGCCCAGGGCGTGGCCCTGCTCGGCGGACTGCCGCAGCCAGTACTCGGCGGCGGGCTCGTCGCCGCGTTCGCGGTGGTGGCGGCCCAGGGCGTGCGCGGCGGCCGCGGATCCGGCGACGGCGGCGATCCGCCACCAGCCGGCGGCCTCCTCCGCGTAGCCGCGCTGGTGCAGGAGGACTCCGAGGTTGTTGGCGGCGGCCCGGTCCCCCGCGGCCGTGGCAGCGCGCAGCTGCGGTTCGGCCCCGTCGAGATCACCGCGGCGCAGCAGCATCGCCCCGAGGACGCTCATCGCCTCGACGTCGCCCTGTTGCGCGGCGAGCCGTTGACGAGCCTCCTCGGCGGCCTCGCCGGTCTCGTCCCGGTCGGAAGGCTGCACAAACCGCCCTGTATCCAACAGAGTTGCCTTGTCCCCCATAACGTCCATCGTCGCACCACCTGCAACCTGGGTACACCTGGTATACCGCAGCCAGTGAGGTCACTTCAGCGTTTTGTCGACATGCCCACAGAGAGACAAGTGAAACACAGTTGGCGCAACTCCCTCCGGACGGCGCGGCCTTCACCGCGGCAGCACTTGTGAACGAGGAGCAGTCGCGCACGGCCCGCTGACGCCCATGACGGCCGACCTGGCGCGATTCCCGCACACGGGATCCGCGCACGGGGCCCACACGCAGAAGGACCCGGATCCTTGAGGATCCGGGTCCTTCGACTTCAGTAGCGGGGACAGGATTTGAACCTGCGACCTCTGGGTTATGAGCCCAGCGAGCTACCGAGCTGCTCCACCCCGCGCCGTTGTGTTGCAACCGTACCACGGCGCGGGGAGGGTCCCCGACTCAGCTGCTGTCGGGGCTCTTGCTGCTGCTCGGAGAGCTGCTGGGGCCGCTGCCGGCCTTGTCGCCCTCCTTGGACGCCTTGTCGCCGGAGTCGCCGGACTTCTCGCTGCCGCCCGCGCCCTTGTCCGCCGCGGCCTGGGCGTCCTCGGCCCGCTTCAGGGCGTCCTCCAGGTCCTTCTGCGCCGTTCCGTACGCCTCCCAGTCGCCCTTCTTGAGGGCTTCCTGGCCGTCGTCGAAGGCCTTCTGGGCGTCGTCGAGCGCTTCCTGGACCGTCGGGTCGCTGGAGGTCGGCGGCGGCTTCGTCTCGTCCTCGTCCGGGGGTTCGGCGGTCGAACCCTCGGCTCCGAAGACCTTGTCGAGCGCCTGCTCCAGCGTGTCCTCGAAGGCGGTGGCGCCTCCGTAGGTCACCAGCACCTTGCGCAGCAGCGGGTACTTCAGACCGCCACCCCGGACGTAGACGGGTTCCACGTAGAGCAGGCCCCCGTCGAGCGGCACCGTCAGCAGGTTGCCGTACTCGACCTCCGAGTCGCCGCCTCTGAGGAGCCTGATGGACTCGGCGATGGACGGTTCGGAGTTGAACTGGCTCTGCACCCGTTTCGGTCCGTCGACCGTTCTGCCCGTGGGCAGTTTGAGGATGTTGATCTTGCCGTAGTCGCTCGTGCCCGCTTCGGCGTTGACCGACATGAAGGCGCTCAGGTTGTCACGGCCGTTCGGCGTGAGCGTCGTCGTCAGGGAGAACGCTTGGGACTGCTCGCCCGGCATCTTCATGCTGAGGTAGTACGGCGGCACCGCGTTGCCCGACTTGTTGGTCGGGTCGTCCGGCACCTGCCACACCTCGCTGCCGCTGAGGAACGTCTCCGCGTCCTTCACGTGGTAGCGGGTGAGCAGCTCCCGCTGGACCTTGAACAGGTCCTGCGGGTACCGCAGGTGGTCCATGAGGGCCTGCGGGATCTCGGTCTTCGGCTCCACCGTCCCGGGGAAGGCCTTCTTCCAGGTCTTCAGGACCGGGTCCTTGGTGTCCCACTCGTAGAGCGTGACCTTGCCGGTGTACGCGTCGACGGTCGCCTTCACCGAGTTGCGGATGTAGTTGACCTGGTTCTGCTGGGCCACCACCGCCCGCTGGTTGTTGGCGGCGGTCAGCGAGTCGGCCGTCGTGTCGCCGAGCGTGGTGCGCGAGGCGTACGGGTAACCGTTGGTCGTCGTGTACGCGTCGACGATCCACTCGATCTTGCCGTCGACGACCGCCGGGTAGGCGTCGCCGTCGATGGTCAGCCAGGGGGCGACCGCCTCGACGCGCTCCTTGGGCGTGCGGTTGTAGAGGATCCGCGAACCGTCGCCGATCGCTCCGGAGTAGAGGATCTGCGGCTCGCTGAACGCCACCGCGTACGCCGCCCGGTTGATCGGGTTCTCCAGGTTGACGCCGCTCCTGCCCTTGTAGCTGGTCGTCTTCTCGCCCGTGTCGTCGGAGTAGTCGATCTCCTTCTGGGGACCGCCGACGATCGAGTACTGGCTGGTCTTCTCGCCGTAGTAGATCCGCTGCTGGTAGTCGCCGAGGTCGCCCTTGGACGGCAGGTCGTACTCGGTGAACTCCGGGCGGCCCTCGGAGTCGGCGTTGGTGCCCTTGGCCGCGACCACTCCGAAGCCGTGCGTGTAGCGGAAGTGGTTGTTGATCCAGTTGCTCTTCGGGATGCCCTGCAGGTTCAGCTCGCGCAGACCGATGACGGTGTCCTGGTCCTTGCCGTCCTTGCTGTAGCGGTCCACGTCCAGGTTCGACGGGAACGCGTAGTAATTCCTGACCTGCTGGAGCTGCTGGAACGTGGGCGAGACGACGTTCGGGTCCAGGAGCCTGATGCTCGCGGCGCCGTCGGCGTCGTCGCGCAGTTTGGTCTTGTCCTCGGTCGTGCTCGTGCCCGCGTACTCGGTGACCTCGGTGCCGGTGATGCCGTACGCGTCACGGGTGGCCTTGAGGTTCTTCTCGACGTACGGCGCTTCCTTGGCCTGCTCGTTCGGCTGGACCTGGAACTTCTGCACGATCGCCGGGTAGAGCCCGCCGATGAGGATCGCCGAGAGCACCATCAGGCCGAAGCCGATGACGGGCAGCTGCCAGGTGCGCCGCCACAGGGTGGCGAAGAACAGCAGGGCGCAGATGACCGCGATGCAGAAGAGGATCGTCTTGGCCGGCAGGTAGGCGTTGGCGTCGACGTACCGGAGGCCCGTCCAGTTGCCCGTCGCCTTGAAGTCGCTGGACTTCACCGCCAGCCCGTACCGGTCGAGCCAGTACGCGACCGCCTTCAGGGCGACGAAGATGCCCAGCAGCACCGACAGGTGGCCGGTGGCGGCGGCCGTGGCACGCGCTCCGGGGCTGGTGACGCGCAGTCCGCCATACAGGTAGTGCGTCAGCGCCGCGGCGATGAGCGAGAGGATCGCCGCCGCGAAGCCGAAGCCCAGCATGAAGCGGTACCAGGGCAGGTCGAAGGCGTAGAAGGAGACGTCCAGGTGGAACTGGGGGTCCTTCTGGCCGAAGGGCACGCCGTTCACCCACATGAGCCACGTGCGCCACTGGCCCGCCGCGGAGGCACCCGCGATCAGCCCGACCAGGGAGGTGATCGCGAGCAGGATCCACTTCTTGTACGGGGCGACGCTCATGCGGTACCGGTCGAGGCTCTGCTGCTCCATCGACATGGCGCTGAGCGGCGGCCGCAGCCGGTGGGCCAGCCAGATGTTCACTCCGACGGCCACGGCCATCAGCAGTCCGAAGACGAAGAACAGGCCGATCTTCGTCCACAGGGTGGTCGTGAAGACGGAGGAGTACTGCACCGAGCGGTACCAGAGCCAGTCCGTCCAGAACCCCGCGAACATGACGAAGGCCATGGCCAGCACGGCCAGTACGCCCAGTGTCATGAGCAGGGTCCGGACGCGCCGGGACGGTCGGCCCACTCTCATCCGCGGCCCTGTCGGGCCTCCGCCGCGGTCCGGCATCTGGAAAGCCAAGGTGCGCACCTCGAAGTTCGCTGTTGGAATCTGGGGGCCCCGCAGACGCCGGGCCACATCTATGCAACTTACTGATGCTTTACTCGGTTCCCGGTTCCGGGGCCGAACGAGGCAGGATTGTGACCATGTCCAACACCGCCTCCTCAGGCACCCCCATGGCGGCCGGGCCCCTCACCCGTGCCGCCCTCGAAATCGACGAGTACGTCTCGGGGCTCGGCTGGGACCAGCCCGCCCGGCTCTTCGCCCTGGTCGACACCACGCAGCTGCGTTCCCAGGAACCGGGTCTCGCGGAGCGCCTGGGTCTGACCGAAGACGCCCCCGAGGGCACCCTTACCCCCATTGAGCAGGACGAACTCCCGGCGGGCAGTCCGCTGGACGAGTTCCTCGGCACCATCGCGTGGCCGGACGCGGTGGTCGGCTGCGCGCTGTCCGTGGAGCGGCTGATGCTGCCGCCGTCCGCGGAGGCGTCCGTACCGGAGGGCCTCGACGAGGCGCGGCTGGCGAAGTGGGTCGCCGAGCACCCGGAGCGCCAGGAGGTCCGGATGACCGTGGCCGTGCTGCGGGACGGGAAACGCGATTCGGCGCTGCGGCTGCGCGCGAAGGACTCGGCGACCGAGGTGCTCACCGGCTCCGACCTCGTGCCGGGCCTGGCGGAGGCGCTCACGGCGACGTTCGAGGAGTAACCGCGCGGCCGGCGGCCTGCCGGAGTGCTAGCTCTTCGCGCACTTCGGCAGGTCGTCCGTCCGGCCGCCCCGGATGTCGCCGAGGGCCTTCACCGCGTCGTCGATGGTGTCGACCTCGACGAGCGTGAGCCCGTCGGGGACGTCGCGGGAGGCGGCCGCGCAGTTGTCCTTCGGCGTCAGGAAGTACTGCGCGCCCTTGGCCCGGGCACCGACGGTCTTCATCTCGATGCCGCCGATCGGGCCGACCTTGCCCTCGTCGTCGATGGTGCCGGTGCCGGCGACGAACTTGCCGCCGGTCAGGCTCCCCGGGGTCAGCTTGTCGACGATGCCGAGGGCGAACATCAGTCCGGCGCTCGGGCCGCCGACGTCGGCGAGCTTGATGTCGACGGTGAACGGGAAGGTGTGGTCGGTCCCGGCCGAGATGCCGACGATCGCGCGGTCCTCGCCGCTGTCGTCGGACTCGGCGGTGGTGATCGTGACGTCCTCGGTCCTGGTCGCCGTCCTGTTCTTCTTCTCGGCGGCGGCCTGCTCCTTGGCGGGCACGATCGTGAAGACGACGTCCTCACCGGCCTTGTGCTCGGTGACCAGCTTCGCTACGTCCCCGGGCGCCTTCACCGCCTTGCCGTCGACGGCCTTGATCACGTCGCCGGCGTGCAGCCTGCCCTCGGCCGGGGTGTCCTTGACGACGGTGGAGACGATCACCCAGGACTTCACCGGGATGTCCAGCTCCCTGAGGGCGGCGACCTTGGCGCTCTCCTGGGACTGGCTGAACTCCTCGGCGTTCTCCTGCGTCGACTGCTCCTCCGTCTTGCCGTCGGGGTAGAGCGTGTCGTGCGGGACCACCTTGTTGTCGTGCGCCAGCCAGCCGTACACGGCCTCGACGAGGTTCATGTTGTAGTCGGCGCTGGTGACCCGGACGGTGGTCATGTTCAGGTGACCGGTCGTCGGGTAGGTCTTGCGCCCGGAGATCTGCAGCACCGGCTCGCCGTCGTGCTCGCCGAGGGTGTTCACCGTCGGACCCGGCGACATCTCCGAGTACGGCACTTTGATGAAGACTCCCGCGCACAGGAGCGCGATCAGCATCAGGGTGGAGGCGAGCATCGTCGCGGTGCGGCGTGGCATGGAACGACAGTACGGGACAGCACTGTCGAGGGACCGTCGGGGCCGCCCGTCCGGGGTCCCAGGAGGGCTCCGGCGGCCGGTCAGGCGTCCGAGTGGGACTTCTCCATGGCTTCGCGGAAGCGGGTGTAGCCGGCCAGCTCATGGCCGTCACCGATGGTCTTGCGGTTCCGCCCCGCCCAGCTTCCCCAGGCTCCGGCACCGATCGCGGCCAACAGCGGAATCAGCAACCAGGCGAGCGCCGCCATGCCGACCTCCCAACCCCGGTGAACCACCACAACTGACTGATCAGCAGATTAACCATCCGCTGGTCCAACGCTCACGGCAGGGGTGGGGTTACGCAACCGGAGCGGTCAGCAGGCGCCGACCCATTCCTCCGTGCCGTCGGAGAACTTCTGGTGCTTCCAGATCGGGACCTCGTGCTTCAGGTCGTCGATCAGCTTCCGGCAGGCCTCGAAGGCCTCGCCGCGATGCGGGCAGGAGACGGCGACGACCACGGCGAGGTCGCCCACCCGCAGGTCACCGACCCGGTGCACGGCGGCGAGCGCCCGCACGGGGTACTCCGCGACGACCTTCTCCGCGACGCGCCGCATCTCGGCCTCGGCGCTCGGGTGGCAGGAGTACCCGAGGGAGTCGACGTCCGCGCCTCCGTCATGGTTGCGCACGGTCCCCACGAACAGCGCGGTCCCGCCGGAGGCGTCGTCGCCGACGGCCCGGAAGACCTCGTCCAGGGAGAGGTCGGTCTCCCTGATGGCCAGCAGCTTGATCGGCTCCTGTGCGGCCTGCTCACCGGGATGATCGTTCATGGGTGCCATGCCCCCATCGTGCCCCACCCCGCGGCTCCCGCGAAACAGCTGTCCGCACGGCTCTCCGCCCCGCACGCGCGCGTGCGGCAGCACGGCGTCGGCACGCGCGCGTGCCGCAGCACGGTGTCCGTGCACGCGCAGTGCCACAGCACGGTGTCCGTGCACGCGCGCGTGCGGCGACGCGGCTTCCCGCGGCCGGGCCCGCCCGGTGCACGCGCGGGCCCGGCCGGGCGCCGGTTCAGATCCGCCGCCGGGCCTTGCGCGCCCGCCGCACCAGTGCGGCCGTGCCGAGCAGGGCGACCGTCGCTCCGGCGGCACCCGCCGCGGTGGCGTCCTTGCGCCCGAGCCGCCGCCCGGCGAGGGTGTGCCGCCCGGCGACCTCCCCCAGGAGTTCGGCGAGGACCTCCTCGTTGGTCCACCGGGGCCGCCACCCGGCCTCGTGCAGCCGGCTGCCGCTGACCACCCAGGGGTACATCGTGTACGCGAGGTCCCCGGCCGGCGACGGGGTGAGACCGATCCGGTGCAGCCGGGCCGCGGCGCCCAGGGCGACGGCGGACGGCAGTTCCATCCGCCGGATCCCGCTGAGCTCCTCGACCTCCTCCTGCTCCAGCCAGCCCTCGCAGCCGACGGCCAGCTCGCCCTCGACCTTCTCCAGGGCCGCGTACTCCAGGGCCGCGCACAGGTCCTCGATGTGGCAGAACTGCCAGGCGGGCCGCGAGCCGGCCACGACAAGAAGGCGGGGCGATTCGAAGTACCTGGTCAGCGCGGTGTCGGTGCCGCCGACGAGCACGGCGGGCCGCACGACGGTGACGTTGAGCCCGGGGTGCGCGCGGGGTGCCCGCCGGGCGAGCCGCTCGACCTCCAGGAGGTCCCCGACCCCGGTGGCCTCGGCGGTGGCCCGCAGTTCGGCGTCCTCCGACAGCGGCAGTTCGTTGTCGGGCAGCGCTCCGTAGACCATGGCCGACGTGCACAGCACGACCCGGTGGACCCCGGCGGCCGCGGCGGCCGTGAGCACGGTCTGGGTGCCCCGCACGTTGTACGCGGTGCGCGCAGCCGGGTCCGTCTCCAGGTCGAGGTCGAGCGCGAGGTGCACCACGACGTCCGCCCCGCGCAGCTTCTCCGCGATGGCCGGATCCCGGACGTCCAGGATGTGCCACTGCGCGTCCGCGCACTCGCCCCGCCGCTCGTCGATGGCGACGACCTGCTTGATCTCGTCGCTGGCGGCGAGGCGCTCAGTGAGCATCGCGCCGATGCCGGCCGCGGCGCCGGTGACGGCGACGACGGGGCCGCGCACGGGCCCGCCGCCCCGCGCCGCCGGCGTCGAGGGCTCCTCCCCCGGCGTCGGACTGGTTGAGGGGTTTCGCGCTGCGCGAACCTGTGGATCTGGGGAACTCACCGGGCGTCTCCAGCGGTTGTCTTCGGTAAGAACGCGAGTGACGCGTACGTACCAGGTGGCATCCATCCTGCCGCAGCCGCCGAGTCGGCGACGCACCGAGGCCCGAACCGGTTGTGGTGTCTACGCTGGGTGGTGATGCAGGGCAGCCGCCGTCGGACCGAACCGGCGGCCTTAACAGCCGAGGAATCCCGTGAGTGACACCCCATTCGGATTCGGCCTTCCGCCGGAGGAGCCGGAGAACGGCGACGAGGGCAAGAAGAAGGACCAGCAGAGCGGTGGTGGTCAGGGACCTGCCAACCCGTTCGGTTTCGGGCCCGGCGGACCCGGCGGACCGGGAGGCGACAATCCGCTCGCAGCCATGTTCGGTTCGCTGAACCCCAACGACCTGGGCGCCGCGTTCCAGCAGCTCGGCCAGATGCTCTCGTACGAGGGCGGCCCGGTGAACTGGGACATGGCCAAGCAGATCGCCCGCCAGACGGTGTCCCAGGGCACCTCCGACGGCACGAAGGACGCGAGCGTCGGCCCGGCCGAGCGCACCGCGGTCCAGGACGCCGTGCGGCTGGCCGACCTGTGGCTGGACGACGCGACGTCGCTGCCGTCCGGCGCCGCCTCCGCGGTGGCCTGGAGCCGCGCGGAGTGGGTCGAGGCGACCCTGCCCGTGTGGAAGGAGCTCGTCGACCCGGTCGCCGAGCGCGTCGGCGCGGCCATGGGCGACGTCCTGCCCGAGGAGATGCAGGCCATGGCGGGCCCGCTGCTCGGCATGATGCGCTCCATGGGCGGCGCCATGTTCGGTACGCAGATCGGGCAGGCCGTGGGCGTGCTCGCGGGCGAGGTCGTCGGTTCGTCCGACGTCGGCCTGCCGCTCGGCCCGGCCGGCAAGGCCGCGCTGCTGCCGCTGAACATCGAGGCGTTCGGCAAGGACCTGGGGATCGCCCAGGACGAGGTCCGCCTGTACATCGCCCTGCGCGAGGCCGCCCACCAGCGGCTCTTCGCCCACGTGCCGTGGCTGCGCTCGCACCTGTTCGGCGCGGTCGAGGGCTACGCGCGCGGGATCAAGGTCGACACGGCGAAGCTGGAGGACGTGGTCGGCCAGTTCGACCCGCAGAACCCCGAGGAGCTGCAGGCCGCGCTCCAGCAGGGCATGTTCCAGCCCGAGGACACACCGGAGCAGAAGGCCGCGCTGGCCCGTCTGGAGACGGCGCTCGCGCTCGTGGAGGGCTGGGTGGACGCGGTGGTGCACGCCGCCGCGAAGCCCCGTCTGTCCTCCGCGGACGCGCTGCGCGAGACGCTGCGCCGCCGCCGCGCGACGGGCGGCCCGGCCGAGCAGACCTTCGCCACGCTGATCGGCCTGGAGCTGCGTCCGCGCCGGCTGCGGGACGCCTCGCGCCTGTGGGCCTCGCTCACGGACGCGCGCGGGGTCGACGGCCGCGACGGCCTGTGGGCGCACCCGGACATGCTGCCGACCGCCTCCGACCTGGACGACCCGGACGGGTTCGTGCACCGCGAGCAGCTGGACTTCTCCGAGCTCGACAAGATGCTGGGCGAGGCGGCGGGCGGTTCACCCGAGCGGCCCAACCTCACCAAGGAGGACGCCGACGGCGAGGACGGGACCGAGGACAAGGGCGACAGCGACAAGTGACCCTGTACGACGACGCCGTCCTGGTCCTGAAGGGCACCGAGGGCCAGGACGGTCTGCGCCAGGCCTACCTCGACCACCTGGAGGCCCATCCGGACGGGCTGTGGAAGGCCTGCACGGCCGGGCACGTCACGGCGAGCGCCCTGGTGATCGACCCCGAGCGGGGCAGGGTCCTGCTGACGCTCCACAGGAAGCTGCGGATGTGGCTCCAGATGGGCGGCCACTGCGAGCCCGGGGACGCCACCCTGGAGGCGGCGGCCCTGCGGGAGGCCACGGAGGAGTCGGGCGTCACGGGCCTGACCCTGCTGCCGGGCGGCCCCGTCCGGCTCGACCGCCACCCCATCCCGCCGCCCTGCCACTGGCACTTCGACGTCCAGTACGCGGTGGTGGCGCGGCCGGACTCCGTCCACGCGATCAGCGACGAGTCCCTGGACCTGCGCTGGTTCCCCTACGACGAGGTCCCGCAGGTGGCGGACGACTCGGTGGTCCGCCTCCTGGAGGCGACGCGGGCGAGGCTCTGAGGGACGCCCCCGAAGGAGCGGCCGCGAAGCGGTCGCCCTTCGAGGGGCGCGGGGAACTGCGCGCCCGGCCACGACGGACCCCCCGGAGGGCCCAGTCCTAGCTCCAGGCATTCCCCTGGTTCTGCTGCCGGACCCCCTGCTGCCCCATCCCGTACTGCGCAGCGATCCCGCCCCCGATCTGGGCGTTCTGCGGCGGCAGCAGCTCACTGGGCTGCACGAGCGCGTACCCCTGCCCCATGAAGCTGAGCTCCCAGCCCTCACCGGTGTTGCCGCGGCGGCGGAACACCCCGGAGGAATGGGTCTGGGCCTGCATCTGGACCCGCAGCCCCGTCGACCAGGCGACGATCGCGTCGGCGTCGCAGTTGACGTACTTGTCGGGCGTGACCTGCAGCATCAGCGGGCTGCCGGACGTCATCAGGGCGACCTTGCCGCGCCCGGAGATGTTGAGCTGGTACTTGCCGGAGCCGGAGATCCCGTACTGGCTGTCCACGGCGATCACCTCGTGGTGCAGCGCGGAGTCCATCGCCAGGACGTAGCTGCTGTCCACGGTGAGGCCGTCCTGGTCGACGTCCACCACATGGATGTGCTGGGCGAGGTTGGCCAGGTAGACGGTGCCCTGTCCGTGGCAGCGCATCAGGTCGAGGCCTTCGCCGGTGTACGCGCGCGAGCGCTGCTGGCCGGCGTTCTGGAACTCGGCGTCGAACTCCACGAGTCCCTGGTAGGCGACCATGGTGCCCTTACGGGCGAGCACGTCGTCGTGGCCCTCCAGGACGACGCGCAGCATCTGCTTGTTCTGCAGGCTGTAGCGCTCCTGGGACTGCTGGTCGTTGTAGGCGAAAATCGGGCTCTGCATGGTGTCCTCCCCCTCAGCCCCGGAGCCGGAGACGGTCGGTGCTGTCCTCGCTGGGCTGGACGACGACGATGCCCTGTCCGGAGAAGGCCATCTGGAAGGCCTCGCCGCTGCCCCGCCCGATCAGCGACTGCGCCTTGAAGCTGCGCTTGCCCTTCACCTTGAGATTCGGGGACCAGGCGACGAGCGCGTCCGGGTCGACGTACGTCTCGTCCTCGCCACCGCCGCAGTCGACGACGATGGGCTTGCCCCGGGAGGTCAGCGCGACCCAGCCCTGTCCCGAGATCTTGGTGTTCCACAGGCCCTGGCCGGCGAACTTCGCCAGCCCCTTGACCCGCTCGACGCCCCAGGTGAGGTGGGCGTCGAAGGCGAGGAGGTTGGTGGCGTTGACGGAGATGCCGTCGCCGTTCAGGTTGATGACGACGACGTTCGCCCCGTAGTCGGAGAGGTAGAGCAGGCCGTCCCCGGAGCACTTCATCAGGGGCGCGCCCTCGCCGGTCATCCAGTCCTTGGCGATCTGGCGCACGGCCGGCGGATTGGGCTCGTACTGGACGAAGCCCTCGTAGGCGACCATCGACCCCACGCGCGCGAGGAGGTCGTTGCCGGTCTGCATGGCGACCTTGAGCATGTGGTTGCCGTGGTTCTCCATGCGCGCGGCGACGGGTGCCGGGGCGAAGCCCGCGAGTTGCTGGTTCATTGGACGGGCTCCCTCAGACCTCGTACGGCTGGACGACGATGAAATTGCCGGGTGCGCCCCGGAACTGGAGGTTCACGCTCTCCCCGGTGTCGCCGGGGTAGGCGTTGCGGCGCATCCGCACCTGGCTGGAGACGATCACCTGGGAGGCGGCCGACCAGGCGACGACGGCGTTGCAGTCGGCGAACGTCGTCGGTGTCACGGGCAGGACCACGGGCACGCCGTGCGTCTTCACGACGATCGTGCCGGTGCCCTGGAACTGCATCGTGAAGAGGGCGCCGCCGGGGATGCCGTGCCCCTCGATGCGGCGCACCTCGTACTGGAGCGTCTCGTCGAAGGCGAGGACGTTCTCCGCGGAGACGCAGACGGCGTCGCCCTGGAGTTCGATGGGATGCAGCATGGAGGCGTCCTCGGCGAGGAACACCTGGCCGCGGCCGGAACAGCGCATGAGCTGCATCTCCTGGCCGGTCGCGTTGCCCACGATCCGGCCGGCGAAGCCCGCGCCCTTGTAGCTGAAGTCGACCTTGCCCTGGTAGAGCACCATGCTGCCCTGGCGGGCCAGGACGGCCTGGTCACCGCCCATGCCGAGGTCGACGCGGACCATCTTCTTGTTCTGCTGCGTCCAGCGCTGCCCGGTGGGCGTCTCCTTGTAGGCCTGCAGCGCCGCGGTGACACCGGCGCCGCCCTGGGGGGAGCCCTGCGGCACTCCGTAGGCGGCGGTTGCGCCCGGCGCGCCGGGCTGACCGGGGGTCTGGCCGAAGGGCGGCTGCTGGCCGTAGCCCGGCGGCGGGCCCGGCTGTCCGTAGCCCTGGGGCGGGGCGGGCGCCTGAGGTGCCTGCGGCGCCTGGGGGTATC
>NZ_VDFC01000040.1:234371-252485 GCF_008369065.1 Streptomyces apricus
GCGCGAACGACGGGGCGCCGGTCTGCGGCGCGGGAGCGGCGGGCTCCTCCTCGGCGACCTCGCCGCCGAAGTTCTTCAGGAGCGCGTCGAGTCCGCCGTCGAAACCCTGTCCGACCGCGGCGAACCGCCAGACGTCCTTGAGGTAGAAGTCGCCCAGCATCACGGCGCGCTCGGTGGAGAACTCGGCGCCGGTGAAGGAGTACCGGGCCACCTCCTCGCCGCCCGCCACGATACGGATGTATCCGGAAGCGATCTGGGACATCTGTCCCGCGCCGTCGACGGTCGCCGTGAACGACAGCTTCTGGATCTGTGGCGGGATCTTGTCGAGGGTGACGCGGAAGGACTCCGTGTCGCCCGCCTGCGCACCGAGGAGCTGGACCGATTCCTCGGGGGTCTTCGGCTGGTTGAAGAAGACGAAGTACCGGTCGTCGGAGAGCTGTTCGTCGGCGTCCAGACCGAAGCAGCTGATGTCGAAGGTCAGCCCCGGACCGGTGATCTGCACGCCTACGTACAGATCGGTGCCCGCGGTGAGGTCACTGATCCTGGCCTTGTGGCCGCGTTGGAATTCCCTGGCCATGCGTAACGACCGTCCCCCATCCCGAAAACAAGTGCGTCGCGTCAGGCTAACGGCAAATTCCGGCCGTGGACGAGGCCGGTACACACCCGGTACAGAATCCGTGCCGCCGCACGTCCGGGCAGGCCGTCGCACGTCCGGGCGGGGTGCCGGCGCCGGCCGGCCTCACTCGCCGCGGGTGGTGGGCAGGTGGGGCAGCCGGTCGGCGGCGACCACCCCTTCGAGGTAGCCGCGGGCCCGCTCGGTGCGCGGGTAGGCCTCCAGGAGCCGCCAGAAGTCGGCCCCGTGGCCGGGCACGAGCAGATGCGCGAGCTCATGGGCGAGGACGTAGTCCACGACGTACTCGGGCATGCCCTGCAGGCGGTGCGAGAGGCGGATGCTGCCTTCGGCCGGGGTGCACGAGCCCCACCGGGTGTTCTGGTTGGTGACCCAGCGCACCGAGGCGGGCCGGGCCCGGCCGTCGAAGTACAGCTCGGAGAGGCGGGCGGCCCGCTCGGACAGTTCCGTGTCGCCGAGCACCCGCTTGCTCTCCTGGGCGGCGAGCTTGTCGAGCATGACCGTGACCCAGCGCTGCTCCTCCGCCTCGGACATCCTGGCGGGGATGAGCACGACGGTGCGGTCGCCCTCCCGGTACGCGGAGACCGTCCTGCGCCGTCGAGTGCTCCTGCGGACCTCGATCGGGCTCGCCCCCGAGCCGCCCGGCGGCTGGCTCGTCGTGCTGCGCGGTGGGCTTCCGGCGCTGTGCAGTGGGTCGGCGGGCACGCCCCGACGTTACCGGTTGTGCAGGGGGGAAGTCCCGTCTCCGGTACGCATCGATGCCGAACCGCGCCCCAGGGGCTCGATTCCTACGATGAACATCCACCGCCTGTGGACAACTTTCGGCACGCGCCGGGCAATGCGGGCATCCTGGCATTCGACCGGCGCAGCGGGACGAACCGCGCCGGTACCACGGGGACGTACGGGGGGCGCTTCATGCATCCGATGGTGAAACCCGCGCTGCGGCGCGGCTGGCGGGATCTGCGCACCGTGCAGTTCGGCATGGCGCCGGCGCACGCGATGGTGCTGGGCCCGATGGACACGGCGACGGGTGATTTCCTGGCCCTGCTGGACGGGACCCGCGGGCTGCCGCTGCTGCGCGACGAGGGCCGCCGCAGGGGACTGGCCGAGGGCCGCGTCGACGCACTGGTGGAGCGGCTGTCCCGGTCCGGGCTGTTGGACGACGCGACGGGGGGCGGCCCGGCCGCCGACGCCCTGCGCGCGAGACCGGCGGAGCTGGACCGGCTGCGGCCGGACGCCGCCGCGCTCTCCCTCGTCGCCCCCGGGCCCGGCGAGGCGATGCGCCGGCTCGCGGCCCGGCGGTCGCTGCGCGTGCAGGTACGGGGCGCGGGCCGGGTCGGAGCCGTCCTGGCCTCGGTGCTGGCGGGCGCGGGCGTGGGCCGGGTCGACGTCCAGGACGGCGGCTGCGTCGAGCCGTGGGACGTGGCGCCGGGCGGGCTGCCCGCGGAGTCCGTCGGCGAGCGCAGACAGGAGGCGGCGCGGCGCGCGGTGCGCTCAGCGGCGCTCGGCCGGCCGCCCCGCCGCGGCGCCGGCGGGTCCGGATCCGTTCCCGGACAGGACGACCCGGGTCTGTCCCTGGTGATCCTCGCGCCCCGGGACGGCCTCGCCGTCCACGCCCCCGACCCGGTCGCCTCGCAACCGTTGATCGACTCCGGTACGCCGCACCTGTTCGCCGGGGTCGTGGAGGGCACGGGGGTCGTCGGCCCCCTGGTCCTGCCCGGGGACACGGCCTGCGCGGGCTGCCTGGACCTCGGACGCGCCGACCGGGACCCGACCTGGCCCCGCCTGCTCGCGCAGTGGCGCTCCGGAGGTCCGCGCCGGGTGCCGGCGTGCGACCTGGCACTGGCGGTCACGGTCGCCGGGCTGGCCGCGGGGCACGCGACGACCTTCTTCGACGGCGGGTTACCGTCGAGTACAGGGGCTCGCTGGGAGATTTCCTCACCTGGTCTCGACTGGCACGCCCACCCGGTGTGGCAGCATCCCGCATGCCCCTGCGGGGCCGGGGAGAAGGTTGAGGGGGAGCAGACCTCCGACACCGAAGGGCCGCACGAGACAATGGTCGGGCAACAGCCGCATGCGGCACGGCTGTCCGGTACTTGGAGGGCGCATGTCTGATCTTCCCCGGAAGGCGGTCACCCGGACCGCCAAGCTCGCCGCGCTACCGCTCGGCTTCGCCGGGCGCGCGACCTGGGGACTGGGCAAACGGATCGGCGGGAAGTCCGCCGAGATCGTGGGCCGTGAGCTGCAGCAACGCACCGCCGACCAGCTGTTCAAGGTGCTCGGCGAGCTCAAGGGCGGCGCGATGAAGTTCGGGCAGGCCATGTCAGTCTTCGAGTCGGCGCTGCCCGAGGAGGTCGCCGGCCCGTACCGCGCGGCGCTCACGAAGCTCCAGGAGGCGGCCCCGCCGATGCCGACCCGCACGGTGCACGCCGTGCTGGCGGAGCGGCTCGGCGAGGACTGGCAGGACCTGTTCCTGGAGTTCCAGGACAAACCGGCCGCGGCGGCCTCCATCGGGCAGGTGCACCGGGCGGTCTGGCACGACGGCCGGGAGGTCGCGGTCAAGGTCCAGTACCCCGGCGCGGGTGAGGCCCTGCTGTCCGACCTGAACCAGCTGAGCCGTTTCTCCCGGCTGCTGGGACCGCTCATCCCGGGCATGGACATCAAGCCGCTCATCGCGGAACTGCGCGACCGGGTGTCCGAGGAGCTGGACTACGGGCTGGAGGCCCAGGCCCAGCAGGCGCATGCGGAGGAGTTCGCGGACGACCCGGACGTGTTCGTGCCGGCGGTGGTCCACCAGAGCGAGCAGGTCCTGGTGACGGAGTGGATCGACGGGACACCGCTGTCCGAGGTCATCACCGACGGCACCCCGGAGGAGCGCGACCGGGCGGGCCAGCTCCTCGCCCGCTTCCTCTTCTCCGGCCCGTCCCGCACGGGGCTGCTGCACGCCGACCCGCATCCGGGGAACTTCCGCCTCCTGCCGGACGACTCCGGGGACGCCGATGCCAAGGGCTCTGAGGATTCCGAGGACGCCGGGGACAGGAGCGGCTGGCGGCTGGGCGTCCTGGACTTCGGCACGGTGGACCGCCTGCCGGACGGCCTGCCGCCGACGATCGGTGCCTCGCTGCGCATGACCCTCGACGGCGAGGCCGAGGCGGTGCACGAGCTGCTGCGCGAGGAAGGCTTCATCAGGGAGTCGATAGACCTGGACCCGGACGCCGTCCTGGACTACCTGCTCCCCATCATCGAACCGGCCCAGGTGGACGAGTTCACCTTCAGCCGGAGCTGGATGCGCAACCAGGCGGCCCGGATCGCCGACATCCGCTCCCCCGCGCACCAGCTGGGCAAGCAGCTCAACCTGCCTCCGGCGTACCTGCTGATCCACCGGGTGACCCTGAGCACGATCGGCGTGCTCTGCCAGCTGGGAGCGACGGTACGGCTGCGGCAGGAGCTGGAGGACTGGCTTCCCGGCTTCCTGCCGGACGCGGAGGACCCGGACGCGGAGGGACCCGGCACCGAGGGCCCGGGCGCCGAGGACCTGGTGGACGAGGAAGGCTCCGCGGCCGGGGCGTGAGGCACGCACCGCGGGGGCCGGTCCGAGTGGACCGACCCCCGCGATCAGCGATGACGCGTGTGTGCCGACGGCACCTGTGTGCCTCCCGGCGACGGCACGAGTTCTACTGCATGACGGCCATGGCCAGGGCGCGGCGGGCGCGCAGCGACGCGCGCTCGGCCCGGCGCTGCATACGGCGGGCCGTCACCAGGCGCATGGCCCGGCGTTCCTGCTCGGCCTCGTGGATCCGCGCGTGCATATGCGCACGCGCGAGGGCTTCTGGGATGAGTTGCATCTCTCGGGTCCTGTTCTGACGCGAGTCGTTCGCGCCGGTGGAGGTGAAGTCTGGGGTCGCGGAGCCGGTGGGCTCGCCGGTGGACGGCTTCATCGGGGCCTGTTTCCTGGGGTCGTGCGTCAGGGGGTGGTCGATCGTTCCTGTGGTGTTCATGCCGTGACCGGGTTCTTGCGCGGGCGGCCACGCGGCCGCTTCCGGGCGACGACGACACCCTGGACGAAGAGCTCACCGCCCCAGACACCCCAGGGCTCACGCCGCTCCTTGGCGCCGGCGAGGCAGGCCTCCATCAGCGGGCAGGTGCGGCAGAGGGACTTGGCGTACTCGACATCGGCCGGGGACTCGGCGAAGAAGACTTCCGGGTCGTAGGAACGGCAGGGGACGGGTACGCCGAGGTTCTCGATGGCGTCGTCGAGCGCGGTCAGCGCAGTGAGCGGGATCAAGGTGGGGTCCTCCGTGGAACCGGGCGGGGTGATCGTTTCGGAAGGCGGTACGGACGGGGCGTGCGCTTCGAGTTGCACGGCTGGTCTTCCTCGTCTGGTCGTGCCGGCCGGTTGGCCGGTTGGCGGCTGGTACCGGGTTTTCTGTTGTCCCGAGGCCCCTTCACTCCGCCGTCCCCGTTCGGGGAAAAACAGAAGGGCCGCGGATCCCGGGTGGGGTTCCGCGGCCCTGAAGGCGCCGGCCTGATCGTCGATCAGGCTGGATCACTCCAGGGGTCAGGCCCACGGAAGGCCCACATCGTGTGGTGCGTCTGCTGGTGCGCTCCGGCACCGGTGGCGGCAAAGGCATAGGCCTGCGCCTGTGCCTCTACTGCTTCCAGTGCCTTCATCGGTCGCTCATTGCGCTCGCGAACAGGGAGTGCCGCGAGAGACAGGGAGGACGCCGGCCGGATGGCAGCGATGCCGGACAGACCGGTGCCCAGGTTCGAGAAGCCGGGCAGGCAGGCGGAGGCGACCGAGCGATCGGTCATTTTGGCGGTGCTGGCGGAGCTGGTGGTGATGCTGATCACTGGAATCGCCTCCTCTCGGCGTCTCGGGGGACCGGGCGAGCCGGTCCTTCGGTTGTCGTCAAGTACAGCATGGAACCGGGGCCTTCGAGAAGGCCGCCGTTTCGGTGCTTTAGAACCTATGGGGATTGCCGGGGCATGCGCAAACTATTTTCTCGACGAGTTTGAATCATTCCTCGTCCTGGCCGGTCTCAAGCTCCTGACCTGCACAGATGGCAAGTACGTCGGCTCCGTAGCGGTTGAGCTTGCGGGTACGGACGCCGGGGATGCGGGCCAGCTCAACCGGAGTGGAAGGCACCGCTTCCGCTATGGCCATCAGTGTCTTGTCCGTGAAGACGCAGAAATCGGGCTGTCCGCTGCGCTCGGCCTGGACCGCCCGCCAGTCCCGCAGCCGCTCGTAGAGCCCTTCGTCCATGTCGGAGGGGCAGTCCTCGCAGCGCATCAGCTTCATCTCACCGGCGTCGCTGAGGGTGCGGCCGCAGACCCGGCAGCGGGCCGGGGTGCGGCTGGTCCGGCGGACCTCGCCGGGGGCGCCGGCCTGCGCCCCGCGCTCGATGCCGCCCGCGCCGCCGGGACCGACGGCGCCCCGGCGGCCCGCGGTGGCGACGGAACCGGGCCGCAGTCCGTCGAGGAAGCGGCTGGGCCGCCGGTTGGGCCGGCCGCCGGGTGAGCGGGACTGCGACCAGGAGAGGGCGAGGTGCTCCCTGGCCCGGGTGACGCCGACGTAGAGGAGACGGCGCTCCTCCTCGATCTGGTCGTCGGTCTTCGCGTAGGAGATCGGCATCATGCCCTCGGCGACGCCGACCAGGAAGACGACGTCCCACTCCAGGCCCTTGGCGGAGTGCAGGGAGGCGAGGGTCACGCCCTGGACGGTCGGGGCGTGCTGGGCCCCGGCGCGCTCCTGCAGTTCGGCGACGAGGTCGCCGAGGGTGGCGTCGGCCTTGGCGGCGGCGAAATCCTGGGCCAGGTTGGCGAGGGCGGCCAGGGACTCCCAGCGCTCCCTGACCGCTCCGGAGCCCGCCGGCGGCTGGTGGGTCCAGCCGTCCCCGGAGAGGACGGCCCGTACCTGCGAGGGCAGGTCGGGGGCGTCGTCCAGGAGCGCGTCGTTGCCCCCGAAGCGGGCCGCCCCGCGCAGGGCGTGGATGGCCCGCTTGACCTCGGGCCGTTCGAAGAAGCGCTCGGCCCCGCGCAGCTGGTAGGGCACTCCGGCGTCGGCGAGGGCCTGTTCGTAGATCTCCGACTGCGCGTTCGTGCGGAAAAGGATCGCGATCTCGCTCGCGGGGGTGCCGGAGGCGATGAGGTCGCGGATGCGGCGGGCGGCACCCTCGGCCTCGGCGGGCTCGTCGGTGTACTCGGTGTAGACCGGCTCGGGGCCCGCGGTGCGCTGGGAGATCAGTTCCAGCCGGTGGTCGGCCGCGCGGCCGCGGGCCTGGGCGAGCAGACCGTTGGCGAGGTGCACCACCTGGGGGGTGGAGCGGTAGTCGCGGACCAGCTTGACGACCGTGGCGCCGGGGTGGCGGGTGCGGAAGTCGAGGAGGTGGTCGGGGGTCGCGCCGGTGAAGGAGTAGATGGTCTGGCTGGCGTCGCCGACGACGCAGAGGCTGTCGCGCTCGCCGAGCCACAGCTCCAGCAGGCGCTGCTGCAGGGGGCTGACGTCCTGGTACTCGTCGACCACGAAGTGCTGGTACTGGGCGCGGACCGCCTCGGCGACGTCGTGCTGGTCCTGGAGGATGGCGACGGTCAGCAGCAGGACGTCCTCGAAGTCGATGACGCCGCGGTCGCGCTTGAGGTCCTCGTAGGCGGAGTAGAGCTGGGCGATCTCGGCGCGGTCACGGGGCGCCTCCCGTCCGGCCTTGACCGCCGCCGCTGCGTAGTCGGCGGGGACGGTCTGGGTGACCTTGGACCATTCGATCTCGCCCGTGACGTCCCGCAGCTCGCCGCGGTCGAGGCGGATGCGGCAGGCGGCCGCGGCGTCGGCGACGAGCTGGATCTTGCGGTCGACGATCCGGGGCAGGCTGCCACCGACGGCTTTCGGCCAGAAGTACTGGAGCTGGCGCAGCGCGGCGGAGTGGAAGGTGCGGGCCTGGACCCCGGAAGCGCCGAGCTGGCGCAGACGGCCGCGCATCTCGCCCGCGGCGCGGTTGGTGAAGGTGACGGCGAGCACGCTGGAGGGCTGCAGGATGCCGGCCCGCACCCCGTAGGCGATGCGGTGGGTGATGGCGCGGGTCTTGCCGGTGCCGGCCCCCGCGAGCACGCACACCGGCCCGTGCAGGGCGGTGGCGACCTCGCGCTGCTCGGGGTCGAGCCCTTCCAGGACCGCGTCGGCCCCGCTCGGTACGGCCGAGTACGGGGAGCCGTGCGGGTCCTGCGGGAAGAGGGTGGAGTGCGTTGCTGCTGTCACCCCGCCATGCTGCCAGGTCGGCGGAGACGGGTGCGCCGGTTGTCCACAGGGGCACGCCTCCAGTCGTACTAATGCGGCAGTCGCCGGCGGCTGCCGCGGTGGTCGCCGAGGGGGGCTGGCGCGGCGTTCACCGGGTACCGGTCCCGGTGGCGTGCCGGCTGCGCCGTCCGGTGTCCCGGTGTTCCCGGTGCGCCCGGTGCGCCCGGTGCGCCCGGTGCGCCCGGTGCACCCTGGTGCACAGGGAGACGGCAGCCCGGTACGTACGGGAATGGCAGCCAGGTGGCGTACGTTCCCTCCACAGCGAACACGTACCTCCCTCAGCGAAGGAGCACGAGAGACATGCCGGGCACCGTGACGATGTACAGCACCACGTGGTGTGGCTACTGCCGTCGGCTGAAGAGCCAGATGGACCGCGAGGGCATCACGTACGAGGAGGTCAACATCGAACTGGACCCGCAGTCCGCGGCGTTCGTGGAGAAGGCGAACGGCGGGAACCAGACGGTCCCCACCGTCCTCTTCCCGGACGGTTCGACGCTGACGAACCCTTCGCTCGCGCAGGTCAAGCAGAAGATCGGCGCCTAGGGCCTGTCCGACAGGCAGGTGCCCCGGACGCCCGGTGGCCGCCTCAGGCGGCCACCTTGCGTGTCGGCAGGGGCTTGCCGTACCAGAGCTCGATCAGACGGGCCGCAATCGAGATGCCGTACGGAGGCAGGACCTCCCCGGACTCGAAGGCGGCCCGCAGGTCGTCCCGGGAGAACCAGCGGGCCTCCTCGATCTCCTCGCCGTCGACGTTGATCTCCGCCGAGGTGGCGCGCGCCATGAAGCCCAGCATGAGGCTGGAGGGGAAAGGCCAGGGCTGGCTGGCGACGTACTCGACCGCGCCGACGGTGATCCCCGCCTCCTCGAAGACCTCGCGGCGCACCGACTGCTCGATGGACTCGCCCGGCTCGACGAAACCGGCGAGCGTGGAGAACCGGCCCTCGGGCCAGTGCACCTGGCGGCCGAGCAGGAGACGGTCCTCGTTGTCCGTCACGGCCATGATCACGGCGGGGTCCGTGCGCGGGTAGTGCTCGGCGCCGCAGGCCGGGCAGCGCCGGATGTGGCCGGCCGCGGCGATCACCGTGCGCTCGCCGCAGCGGGAGCAGAAGCGGTGCAGCCGCTGCCAGTTCTCCAGGGCGACCGCGTGCACCATGAGGCCCGCGTCGCGCGGCGACAGGAGCAGCCCGGCCTCGCGCAGGCCGGCCGGCCGCGCGGACTGGTCCATGCGGCCGGGGAGGCTGTCCTTCTGGAGGGCGAAGTAGCTGACGCCGTCGTCGTCGGTGCCCAGGAAGTAGCGGTGCGCCTCGGTGAGGGGCGCTTCGAAGGACGGGGTCATGACGAGCTCGGTGGTGCCGTCGGGCGTCTCGTCGATGAGGACCTGGCCGCCGGAGACCACGAAGGCGCGGGTCGTGGGGTGGCTCCACGCCGCGGCGAGCCAGGCCTCGTCGAGCCGGTGGTGGGCGGCCCGGTCGATGCCGCTCGGGGCGGTGAGCGAGATGGGACGGTCGGCGGTGTGGTCGGTCCAGGTGGTCACGGGTGCTTCCAACTCCCCCGGTGAAACGGTTGTTTCGGTGGGCTGTTCAGCCGGTTGTACGGCAGGGCAGTGCGGCGGGGCCTCTTCAGTGTGCATCCCGCCGGTTCAGGGCCAGGTCACCCCACAGGTAGGCGGTGGTCTCGACGCCCTTGAGGAGGAGGTCGAGCTCGACCTTCTCGTTCGGGGCGTGCCAGCCGTCGGACGGCACCGAGATGCCGAGGAACAGCACGGGGGCGGCCAGGACGTCCTGGAGGTCCGCGGCGGGCCCTGATCCCCCCTCGCGGGTGAAGCGGATCTCCTTCTCGAAGGCGCGGCCCATGGCGCGGACGACGGACTGCAGGGCCGGGTGGTCGAGCGGGGTCAGGCACGGGCGGGTGGCCGCGCCGAAGGTGATCTCGTAGCGGATCCCGGCGGGCAGCCGTTCGGCGGCCCAGGCGCGCACGGCCTTCTCCACGTGGTCGGGGTCCTGTCCGGCGACGAGCCGGAAGGAGAGCTTCACCACGGCCGAGGACGGGACGATCGTCTTGCTGCCGGGGCCCTGGTAGCCGCCGCCGATGCCGTTGACCTCGGCGGTCGGGCGGGCCCAGATGCGCTCCAGGGTGGTGTGACCGCTCTCTCCGCGGGTGGCCGTGGACCGGGCGGTGCGCAGCCACTGCTCCTCGTCGAAGGGCAGCTCGGCGAAGAGCTTCCGCTCCCGGTCGGTGAGCTCGGTGACGCCTTCGTAGAAGCCGGGGACCGCCACGCGCGCGTGCTCGTCGTGCAGGGCGGCGACGAGGCGGGCGGCCTCGGTGGCCGGATTGGGCACGGCGCCGCCGAAGGAACCGGAGTGGATGTCCTGGTCGGGCCCGTACAGCCGGATCTCGCACTCGGCGAGGCCGCGCATGCCGGTGCAGACCGTGGGGGTGTCCTCGGACCACATGCCGGTGTCGGAGACGATCACCGCGTCGGCGGCCAGCCGGTCCCGGTGCGCCTCGACGAGGTCGCGGAAGTGCGGGGAGCCGGACTCCTCCTCGCCCTCGACGAGCAGCTTCAGGTGGACGGCGGGCGCGGTGCGGCCCGTGGCGGCGAGGTGGGCGCGGACGCCGAGTGTGTGGAAGAACACCTGCCCCTTGTCGTCGGCGGCCCCGCGCGCGTAAAGGCGGCCCTCGCGGACGACGGGCTCGAAGGGGTCGGTGTCCCAGCCGTCCTCGCGGGCGGCGGGCTGCACGTCGTGGTGGCCGTAGACCAGGACCGTCGGGGCCCCGGGGTCGTCGCTGGGCCATTCGGCGAAGACCGCGGGCGCGCCGGGGGTCGGCCAGACCTCGCAGGTCGGGAAGCCCGTCTCCTGCAGTTTGGCGGCGAGCCAGTCGGCGCTGCGCCGTACGTCCGCGGCGTGTTCGGGCTGCGCCGAGACGGACGGGATGCGCAGCCATTCGGCGAGGTCGTCGAGGAAGGCTGCGCGGTGCTGCTCGATGTACGCGCGGACGGCGCTGTCCGGAGTCTTGCTCATGGTCACGAGCCTATCCGTCCACGCGCGCGCGGCGGCCCGGCGGTTCGTCGGGGACACCTTCGGGTGGTTCTTCCAGAAGGAGGCGTTCCAGCTCGGCACGGTCCGGCAGCGCCTCGGGGCGTACGACCTCGCCGCTGCGCACGTACAGGAAGGCCGCCCGGACGGATTCCAGCGGGATGCCGTGCTGCTCGGCCCAGGCGAGCCGGTAGAGGGCGAGCTGGAGCGGGTCGCCGGTGCGGGTGCGGCTGGTCTTCCAGTCGACGATCTCGTACGTCGCCGTGCCGCCCTCGCCGCCTTCCCCGTCCCCGTCTCCTTGCGCGGGCTCCTCCTTGTAGACCGCGTCGATGCGGCCCCGTACGACACGCCCGGCGATGGCGAGCTGGAAGGGCGCCTCGACCCGATAGGGCGTGCGGTGGGCGTAGGGGGTGCGCTCGAAGGCGTTCTTCAGCGCCTCCAGATCGCGTTCGTCGGCGATCTCGGCCTCGCTGCCGGGCAGCTCCTCCGGCCCGAGCATGGGGAGCGTCAGCTCCTCGAAGCGGGCTTCGACCCAGGCGTGGAAGCGGGTGTCGGGGGCCGGGGCGGGACGTGGCACGCGCGGGCGGTCCGCCGTCCACGCGTCCCAGTCGTCCGGGGCCCCGTCCGCGGGATCGCCCTCTTCGTAAGGAGGCTCGTCGTAGGGAGGATCGTCGTGGGATTGCTCGTCGTAAGGGAGCTCGTCGTACGGAGGCTCGTCCTCCTCCGGTTCCGGCGGGGGCGGCCAGTCCGGGTCGTCGTAGGGGCCCGGGTCCCCGGCGGCCGAGGGGTGGGCGCTGTCGTGGGAGTGTCCCGACTCCAGGTGGGCCAGCACCGTCCGGGCGGCCTCCCGGCGGCGGGCGGTCGCCGCGTCGTCGAGCGGGAGCGGCCAGGCGTGGTCGCCGCCCGCCGCCAGCAGCGCGGGGTTCTCCTCGCCCTCCTCCGGCTCGTCCGCCCAGGCCTCGATCTCGCCGTACCCCGCCGCGCAGTGCTCGTACAGGGCGTGCAGGAAGTCGGAGGGGCCGCGGGGCTTCTTCTGCGAGGGCCCCCACCAGTGGCCGGAGCCGAGCAGCAGGGAGCGGGGGCGGGTGAACGTGACGTAGCCCAGACGCAGTTCCTCGGTGTGCTGGTGGTCCTTCATGGCCTCGTGGAAGGCCTTCATGCCGCGGGAGTCCCAGGCGTCGACGTCCGGCAGGGTGTCGGCGTCGCCGCGCAGCTCGTGCGGGAGGACCTTGCCCTGGGCGGTCCACCGCTCACGCCCCTGACCGCTGGGGAAGGTGCCGGTGACGAGCCCCGGGACCACGACGACGTCCCACTCCAGACCCTTGGACTTGTGCGCGGTGAGCACCTTGACGGTGTTCTCGCCGCCCGGCAGCGCGTTGTCGAGGCCCTTCTCGTACTGGGCGGCGGTGCGCAGGAAGCCGAGGAAGGCGAGGAGGCTCGCCTCGCCCTCGTTGGCGGCGAAGGAGGCGGCGATGTCCAGGAAGTTGGACAGGGTCTCGCGGCGGCGGGCGGCCAGCGCGTGCGGGGACGCGGAGAGCTCGACCTCCAGGCCGGTGGTGGCCAGCACCCGGTGCAGGACGTCCATGAGCGGGTCGGCGAGCGAGCGGCGCAGGTCGCGCAGTTCGGTGGCGAGGCGCGCGAACCGCACGCGGGCGTCGGCGGAGAACGGCAGCCCGTCGTCGTCCCCGTCGCCGCCGAACGGTGTCTCCACGAACGTGTCGAGCGCGTCCGCCAGCGAGATGACCTCGGCCGGGTCGACCCCCTCGACGGCGGCGGCGAGCCGCAGGTCCGGGTCGTCGCCGGCCTCCACGCGCGCGTGCGACACGAGCCGCCTGGCCCGGCGTCCCAGGAGGGCCAGGTCGCGGGGGCCGATGCGCCAGCGCGGGCCGGTGAGCAGCCGCACCAGTGAGGCGTTGGCGCCGGGGTCCTGGAGGACCTCGCAGACGGCGACCAGGTCGGCGACCTCGGGCAGGTGCAGCAGCCCGGCCAGGCCCACGACCTCGACGGGGACGTCGCGGGCGACGAGCGCGCTCTGGATCTCGGCGAAGTCGCCCGCGGTACGGCACAGGACGGCGATCTCCCCGGGCGCCTTCCCGGTGCGGACGAGATGGGCGACGGAGTCGGCCAGCCAGTCCATCTCCTCCGCGTGTGTGCGCAGCAGGGCGCAGCGCACCGTGCCGTCGCGCTCGGCGCCGGGTGCCGGGCGCAGGGCCTCCACGCCCGCGTGCATGGCGCGCAGGGGCTCCGCCAGGTCGTTGGCGAGGTCGAGGAGGCGCCCGCCGCTGCGGCGGTTCTCGCTCAGCGACTGGCGGGTCGCGGGACGGCCGTCGGCGTGCGCGAAGTGCTCGGGGAAGTCGTCGAGGTTGGCCACGGAGGCGCCGCGCCAGCCGTAGATGGCCTGGCAGGGGTCCCCGACGGCGGTCACCGGGTGGCCCGTGCCGGCGCCGAACAGCCCCGCCAGCAGGATGCGCTGGGCCACGGACGTGTCCTGGTACTCGTCGAGGAGGACCACCCGGAACTCGTCGCGCAGGATGCCGCCGACCTCGGGGCGGGTGCGGGCCAGGGTCGCCGAGAGGGCGATCTGGTCGCCGAAGTCGAGGAGGTCTCGCTCGCGTTTGGCCGCCCGGTAGCGGCTCACCAGCTCGGTCAGTTCACGCCGGGCGGCGGCCGCCTCGGGGACCTTGCGCAGCTCGGCGTTGGTGAGTTCGGCGCCTTCGAGGTCGCTCAGCAGACGGGCGTCGTACGCGCGCAGTTCCTCGGGGCGCACGAGGTGTTCGGCGAGTTCCGAGTCGAGGGTCAGGAGGTCGCCGACCAGGTCGGGGAAGGAGCGGGTGAGCGCGGGGTAGGGGCCCGGTGCCTCGCGCAGGACGCGGGCGGCGAGCTGGTAGCGCGTCGCGTCGGCGAGGAGGCGCGCGGTGGGTTCGAGCCCGATGCGCAGCCCGTGGTCGGTCAACAGCCGTCCGGCGAAGGCGTGGTACGTCGAGATCACCGGCTCGCCCGGCGGGTTGTCCGGGTCGATCACGTCCGGGTCCGTCACCCCGGCCCTGACCAGTGCCTTGCGTACGCGCTCGGCGAGTTCGCCCGCCGCCTTGTTGGTGAAGGTCAGGCCGAGGACCTGCTCGGGGGCCACCTGTCCGGTGCCGACCAGCCACACCACGCGCGCGGCCATCACCGTCGTCTTGCCGGAACCGGCTCCGGCCACGATCACCTGCGGGGCGGGCGGTGCGGTGATGCAGGCCGTCTGCTCCGGGGTGAACGGGATGCCCAGGAGTTCCTTGAGCTGCTCGGGGTCGGAGATACGGGCTTGCACGTCAGAGAGGCTATCCGTGCCCGCCGACAGTCGGTGCCGATTCGGCGGCGGGGACGAAGGATGCGCAGGTCAGCACGTGTGGTGCCATATGTCACTTCTCGTACTCCGGGTGTACGCCGCGCAGTTCGCGCATATCGCGCGCTTCGTGCGAGTAGTCCGAGTGGCGTGAGTAGTACGAGTAGTGCGCTTTGTGCGGCTCGCGCGCTTTGCGTCAAGGGCCGGGGCCGCGGTCGTCACTCGACCACGTGGCGTCCCTCCGGGCGGGCGCTGCACGAGGCCCGGAACGCGCAGTGGGCGCAGTGCTGGCCCGCCGACGGCGTGAACCGTTCGTCGAGGACCTTGCCCGCGGCCGTGGCGAGCAGGTCGCCGACCCACTCCCCCGCCAGCGGCTCCTGCGCCTGCACCTTGGGCAGGGTCTCGCCGCCGTCCTTCTTGGGGGCGCCCTGGCGGAGCTGGACGAGCTCGGCGCCGCCCGGTTCGGGGCGTTCGCCGTCGAAGACCTCGTCCACGGCGCCCTCGCGGACCGCGAGCTGGTAGACGGCGAGCTGCGGGTGGTGGGTCACCTCGGCGGCGCTCGGCGCCTGTTTGCCGGTCTTGAAGTCGACCACGTAGGCGCGGCCGTCGGCGTCCCGCTCGACGCGGTCCATGGAGCCGCGGATGCGCACTTCGTAGGAGCCCGCTTCGAGAGTGACGTCGAAGTCGTGCTCGCTGGCCACCGGAGTGCGTGCGGCGCGGTCCATGACGTGCCACTTCAGGAAGCGTTCGAGCGCCACGCGCGCGTTCTCCTTCTCCTGCGCCGACTTCCACGGCGCGTCGAAGGCGAGCGCGTTCCAGACCGAGTCCAGGCGCTCCATGAGGACGGCGAGGTCGGCGGGGGTGCGGCCGGAGGCGACCTCGTCGGCCAGGACGTGCACCACGTTGCCGAAGCCCTGGGCGACGGTCGCCGGGGCGTCGGCCTTGACCTCGCGCCCTAGGAACCACTGCAGGGTGCAGGTGTTGGCGAGCTGGTCCAGGGCGCTGCCGGAGAGCACGACGGGATGGTCGCGGTCGCGCAGCGGCACCTTGCTCTCGGTCGGTTCGTACATGCCCCACCAGCGGTAGGGGTGCGCGGACGGCACCAGGGGGCGGCCGTCCTCGTCGCCGAGCGCGGCGAGCGTGCCGAGGCGGCGGGCCGCGGCCTCCCTGAGGGCGTCCGAGACGCGGGGGTCGACCGTCGTGGCCCGGAGTTCGGCGACGAGTGCCGCAACGGAGAGCGGGCGGCGGGGACGGCTCGTTATGTCCTTGGGCTCGACGCCGAGTTCGGCGAGGAAGCGGGAGGGCTGGTCGCCGTCGTCGGCGGGGGCCTTCACCGCGGTGACGACGAGGCGTTCACGCGCACGCGTGGCGGCCACGTAGAACAGGCGGCGCTCTTCGGCGAGGAGCGCTCCGGGAGTGAGCGGCTCCGCGAGGCCGTCGCGTCCGATGCGGTCGGCCTCCAGGAGGGAGCCACGGCGGCGCAGGTCGGGCCACAGCCCCTCCTGGACGCCCGCGACGACCACGAGGCGCCACTCCAGGCCCTTGGAGCGGTGCGCGGTCATCAGGCGTACGGCGTCGGACCGCACGGCCCTTCGCGTGAGGGTGTCGGCGGCGATGTCCTGGGCGTCGATCTCCTCCAGGAAGTTGAGGGCGCCGCGGCCACCGACGCGCTCCTCGGCACGGGCGGCCGTCGCGAACAGCGCGCACACCGCGTCGAGATCGCGGTCCGCGTTGCGCCCGGCGGCTCCGCCGCGGCGGGCGGCCCGCTCCAGACGCTGCGGCCAGGGCGTGCCGTCCCAAAGCTCCCAGAGCGCCTCCTCGGCCGTGCCGCCCCCGGCCAGGCGCTCGCGTGCCTTGCGCAGGAGGGCGCCCAGACGCTGCGCCCCGCGCGCGTACGAGGGGTCGTGGGCGACCAGTCGCTCCGGTTCGGCCAGCGCCCGTGCCAGCAGTTCGTCGGAGGGCGGCGGCACGTGATTGCCCCCGGCGCGCTCCTCCTCGCGCAGGGCGCGGCCCAGGCGACGCAGATCGGCGGCGTCCATGGCGGCGAGGGGGGACGCGAGGAGGGTGAGCGCGGTCTCGACGTCGAGCCAGGGCTTCGCCGGGGCGGCGAGCTCCTCGGCGGCGGCGACGGTACCTGTGTCGGCGGCGGTATCGGTATCGGTGTCGACTTCAGTGTCGGTATCGGTATCGGCTTCGGTCTCTGCCTCGGCTCCGGCTTCGGCTGCTTCCGCCCCGTCGGCTTCGGCCTCGGCTGTTTCTGCCTCGTCAGCATCGGCCTCCCCGTCGGCCGGCGCCCCCTCCGGTGCCGTTTCTCCGAGTTCCGCCGCGGCCMCCGCCTTGAGCGCCGTCAACAGGGGCGCCACCGCCGGTTCATGACGCAGGGGCAGGTCGTCGCCGTCGATGTCGAGGGGGACGCCGGCCGCGGTGAGCGTGCGGCGGACGGTCGGGATGGTCCGGGCACCGGCCCGCACCAGGACGGCCATCTCGTTCCACGGGATGCCGTCCTCCAGATGCGCCCGGCGCAGGATGTCGGCGATGTTGTCCAGTTCCGTACCGGCGGTCGGGTACGTGTAGACCTCCACGTGACCGCCGTCCCGTACGGGGGCCAGCTCCCGGTGGGCGCGCACCTTCTCGGCCGGCAGGCGGGTCAGGGGCATGCGCCGGGTCAGCAGTCTGGTCGCGGCCAGCAGGTCACCGCCCGAACGGCGCGACGTGCGCAGGACCTCGACCGGCGCCGGGGTGCCGTCCACGCGCGGGAAGGCGTCCGGGAAGTCCAGGATGCCGTTCACGTCGGCGCCCCGGAACGCGTAGATCGACTGGTCGGGGTCGCCGAACGCCATCAGGGTGCGCCCGCCGCCCGCGAGCGCGTCCAGCAGGCGCAGCTGCGCCGGGTCGGTGTCCTGGTACTCGTCGACGAGGACCGCGTCGTACCGCTCGGCGAGCCGTTCGGCCACGCCCGGGCGCCGGGCCAACAGCACCGCGCGGTGCACCAGTTCCGCGTAGTCGAGCACTCCCTGCAGGTCGAGCACGTCGAGGTACTCGGCGAGGAAGGCGGAGGCCGCCAGCCAGTCGGGGCGGCCTATGCGCTGCGCGAAGGTCTTGAGGGCGTCGGGCCCGAGGCCCAGTTCCCGGCTGCGGGCGAGGACCGCGCGGACCTCGTCGGCGAAGCCGCGCGTCGTCAGGCAGGCACGCAGCTCGTCCGGCCAGCGCACGTGGGCGAGGCCGAGCCGCTCCAGGCCGGGCTGACCCGCGAGCAGTTCCCGTACCGCCACGTCCTGTTCGGGACCGGAGAGCAGCCGCATCGGCTCCACGAACAGGTCGCTGTCCTGGTGGGCCCGGACCAGGGCGTAGCAGAAGGAGTGGAACGTGGTCGCCTGCGGAGCGCGGGCGGCCCCTATGCGCAGCGCCATGCGGTCGCGCAGTTCCACGGCGGCCTTGCGGCTGAACGTCAGCACCAGGATCCGCTCCGGGTCCGCGCCGGCTGCGATCCTGGCCGCCACGGACTCGACAAGCGTGGTCGTCTTGCCCGTGCCCGGACCTGCGAGGACGAGCAGCGGACCGCTCCCATGGTCAACCACCGCACGCTGTGCCGCGTCCAGCACAGGGGGAGCCGTCCGGACCGGCGGGGTCCGCACCAGCCGGTGGGCGCCACGGCTCCCCTGCCGGCCCTGGGGGTGCGGCAGGCGCCTGGTGAAGGAAGAGGTGCTCACGTGGTTCGCCGGTCCTGGTGGGTGTGCTCGGGCTCGTCACGGTCGGCGCGGAACGCCGGCGTCACGGGGTCGTACGGTGCGGAATCGTGCGGGGCGGGGTCGTGGGGCAGGCAGTCGTGCGG
>NZ_VDFC01000040.1:252585-263986 GCF_008369065.1 Streptomyces apricus
GGCTCGGGCCACGGGTGCGCGGACGCTCCGGGGCGGACGGTGGTGGCGGGATGAACGGGACGCGCGCCGTCGACGCTACGCCGGTGGGTGCTGTGGAAGCGGCGCTTCCTCGTGTTCCCTCCCGGCACCCGTGCCTCTCGCACCACGAACGTACGGCATCGCGCGGGCGTGCCCGCATTCACCCGTACGGGCCATCTGTCCCCTTTCTGCCGGCCTCGTGCCGGAAGCTGTCAGGTGTGACCCTCCGCGTGATCGCCGCCGTCCCACCGGGCCCGTCTCATGTCGATGCGCGGGAGATGGCCCTCGGCGGCCCTGCTCGCCTCCTTGAGGGGCGTGCCCTCGCTCCGGTAGCGCGCCAGCGCCTCCAGCTCGTGGCCGGGCAGCAGCACGCCGTCCGCGCGGACGACCCGCCACCAGGGAATGGGTCTCCCATAGAGGGCCATCACCCGGCCGACCTGGCGGGGGCCGCCCTCCTCCAGCCACTCCGCGACGTCCCCGTACGTCATGACACGCCCGGGCGGTATCCGCTCGGCGACGTCGAGGACCCGCTCCGCGTACTCCGGCGGGGCGTCCGCCGGGGGACTCTGCTCACTCATCCGTCCCATCCTGCCCCACTCCTCGGACAACGTGACGGGGCGGCGACCGTGTGTGCTGCTCGCCCTCGAACAACGCTTCGGGCAGACTGTGCGCCCCCGCATTGCACCCTGATGCCCCTGTGTGTCTGCGGGGCATGCCACCATCGTGCGGGCGGTTACCGGTGATACGAGACCAAGAAGAGAAGATGAGACAGCAGGGTGTGCACCCCGAGGACGCGGAGGGCACCTCTGAGGTCTCGTCGCGTCCGGAAGCCGACGACGGCCCGGACTACGGTCCCACGGAGCCGTCCGGGACGTCCGGCGCGTCCGAGAAGTCCGAGACATCCGGAGCGTCCGTGATGTCCACTGGTTCGGACACGTCCCGACAGGCGGACACGTCCCGGAAGAAGGACATGCGCGAGGAGAGCGGACCGGCACAGGACGTCGGCGCCACCGGCGACGCCCAGGTCGAGGCGGTCGAGGGCGACGAACCGCTGCTCCCCGCGCGCGTGCACCGCCCCTCCGACCTGATGCGCCTCCTGGTGGGCGTCCTCGCGATCGCCGTACTGCTGGCGATCGCCGCGTTCGCGCACGGCACGACCTCCGGGCTGGCGCAGGACATCAACAAGGGCACCGACGAGGCGCCCGATCTGCTGATCAAGATCGCCGGGCTCGCGTCGAGCATCGCGATCCTCCTGGTGCCGGTCGCCTTCGCCATCGAACGCCTGATCAAACGGGACGGGCTGCGGATCGCCGACGGCGTACTGGCCGCGGTCCTCGCCCACGGAGTGACGCTCGCCACCGACCTGTGGGTGGCCAGGGCCGCCCCCGACTCGATCCAGAAGGCGCTCACCCAGCCCTCGCCCGGCGACATCCACGCCCTGACCGACCCGGTGCACGGCTACCTCGCGCCGGTCATCGCCTACATGACGGCCGTCGGCATGTCGCGGCGGCCGCGCTGGCGTGCGGTCCTGTGGGTCGTGCTGATGCTCGACGCCTTCTCCATGCTGGTCACCGGCTACACGACCCCCTTCTCGATCGTCCTGACGGTGCTGATCGGCTGGAGCGTGGCGTACGGGACGCTGTACGCGGTCGGCTCGCCGAACGTCCGGCCCACCGGACGGACCCTGATGGCGGGTCTGCGGCACGTCGGTTTCCATCCGGTGAGCGCGGCGCGGGACGAGGCGCCGGAGGCCCCGGACGGCGACCGCGGCCGCCGGTACTTCGTCACGCTCCAGGACGGCCCACCGCTGGACGTCACGGTGGTGGACCGCGAACAGCAGGCACAGGGCTTCTTCTACCGCGTGTGGCGCCGTATGACGCTGCGCGGCATCACCACGCGCCGCAGCCTGCAGTCGCTGCGCCAGGCCCTGGAGCAGGAGGCCCTCCTCGCGTACGCGGCCATCGCGGCCGGGGCCAACGCGCCGAAGCTGATCGCGACCTCCGAACTCGGCCCGGACGCGGTGATGCTGGTCTACGAGCACACCGGCGGGCGCACGCTGGACTCGCTGGCCGACGAGGAGATCACCGACGACCTGCTGCGCGAGACCTGGCACCAGGTGCAGGCGCTGCAGTCGCGGCGCATCGCGCACCGCAGACTGGCCGGTGACGCCATCCTGGTGGATCGTTCCGGCACGGTGATCCTCACGGACCTGCGCAACGGCGAGATCGCGGCCGGTGAGCTGATGCTGCGCATGGACGTCGCGCAGTTGGTGACCACGCTCGGCCTGCGGGTCGGCGCGGAGCGCGCGGTGGCCTCCGCCGTCGGCGTGCTCGGTCCGGACGCGGTCGCCGACTGTCTGCCCATGCTGCAGCCGATCGCGCTCACGCGCTCCCACCGCGCGACGCTGCGGAAGCTGGCCCGGGAACGTGCGGAGCGTGAGCGCGAGGCCGTCCTGGAGGCCTCCCGGCAGACCAGGCTGGCCCGCGCCGAGGAGCACGAGAACACCCCCGAGGAGACCCGGCCGGTCCTTGAGAAGCCCGACAAGAAATCCGTGCGCGCCGAACAGCGGGCCGAGAAGCGGGCCATCGACGAGGCGCTGGAGGAGGCCCGCGAGGAGGACCTGCTCACCCAGATCCGCCACCAGGTGCTGCTGATCAGACCGCAGGCACCGGTCGAGCCGGCCCGGCTGGAGCGCATCCGGCCGCGCACGCTGATCAGTTTCATCGCCGGCGCGTTCGGCGCGTACTTCCTGTTGTCGCAGCTCACGCACATCGAGTTCGGCACGCTCTTCGACGAGGCCGAGTGGGGCTGGGTCGCGGCCGCCGCGCTCTTCTCGATGCTGAGCTACTTCGCGGCGGCCATGAGCCTGCTGGGCTTCGTGCCCGAGCGGGTGCCGTTCCTGCGGGCCGTGGCGGCGCAGGTCGCCGGCTCGTTCGTGAAGATCGTGGCGCCCGCGGCGGTGGGCGGTGTCGCCCTCAACACCCGGTTCCTGCAGCGCGCCGGGGTACGGCCGGGGCTCGCGGTGGCCAGTGTCGGCGCGTCGCAGCTGTTCGGGCTCGGCTGCCACATCCTGATGCTGCTGTCGTTCGGGTACCTGACCGGTACCGAGAAGACGCCCTCCTTGTCGCCGTCCCGGACGGTCATCGCGGGCCTGCTCACCGTCGCGGTCCTCGTCCTCGTGGTGACGTCGGTACCGTTCCTGCGGAAATTCGTCGCCACGCGCGTGCGGTCGCTCTTCGCGGGTGTCGTCCCGCGCATGCTGGACGTCCTCCAGCGGCCGCAGAAGCTGATCACCGGTATCGGCGGCATGCTGCTGCTGACGGCCTGCTTCGTGATGTGCCTGGACGCGTCGATCCGGGCCTTCGGCAGCGAGGACATGCCCGCGATCAGCATCGCCAGCGTGGCCGTCGTCTTCCTCGCCGGGAACGCGCTCGGCTCCGCGGCCCCCACTCCGGGCGGTGTCGGCGCGGTCGAGGCCACCCTGACGGTCGGTCTGATCGCGGTCGGGCTCCCCAAGGAGGTGGCGGCGCCCGCCGTGCTCCTGTACCGGCTCCTCACCCTGTGGCTGCCCGTGCTGCCGGGATGGCTGTTCTTCAACCACCTGACACGCAAGGGCGCACTGTAGGGACGGGGTCCCGCCTCCCCCGTCCGGCCTGCCGGATCCTGCGTCGCGCGTCCTCACCCGCACGGCCCGCGCCCCGAGCGGCCCGTCCCGGGCGCCCTCAGGATGGAGGCATGCCGAATCCTCCCCCGCCGCGCGCCGCCGCCCTGACCGCGACCGTCCTCGTACTGCTGGCGGTCCTCGCCGGCTGCGGCGGCGACGGTGACTCCGAGGACCGGAACGAGGACCTGACGGCGCAGGAGCTCAGCTGGAAGGACTGCCCGGAGCCGTCCGACGCCGAGGGCGGCGGTGACGCCCCGTCGCCGCTGCCGGACGGCGGCACCTGGAAGTGCGCGACCATGAAGGCGCCCCTCGACTGGGACGAGCCCGAGGGGGACACCATCGACCTCGCGCTGATCCGCGCGAAGGCGAGCGGCGCCCAGGACCGGCGCATCGGCTCGCTGCTCTTCAACTTCGGCGGCCCGGGCGGCTCGGGTGTGACCACGCTCCCCGCGTTCGGCGAGGACTACGAGCAACTGCGCACCCGCTACGACCTGGTCAGCTTCGACCCGCGCGGCGTCGGCCGCAGCGCCCCGGTGGAGTGCGAGGACGACGAACAGCTCGACGCGTACTTCCAGCAGGACGCCACGCCGGACGACGCGGCGGAGCAGCGGACCCTCCTGAACAGCGTGAAGAAGTTCAACGAGGCCTGCGAGAAGAACTCCGGGAAGATCCTGCCGCACGTCCGCACCACCGACGCGGCACGCGACATGGAGCTGATGCGCCAGGTCCTGGGCGACGACGAACTGCACTACTTCGGCATCTCGTACGGCACGGAACTGGGCGGCGTGTACGCCCACCTCTTCCCCGGCAAGGTGGGGCGGGCCGTGTTCGACGCGGTCGTGGACCCGACCCAGGACTCCGTGCAGGGGTCCCTCGGACAGGCCAGGGGCTTCCAGCTCGCGCTCGACAACTTCGCCGAGGACTGCGCCTCGAAGCCGGACGAGTGCCCGCTCGGCGACAGCGCGCAGGACGTGAAGGACCGGATCGCCGAGTTGCTCAAGGACCTGGACCGCGAGCCGCTCCCGGGGGTCTTCCCCCGCGAGCTCACCCAGACCGCCGCCACCAGCGGCATCGCGCAGGCCCTGTACTCGAAGGACTTCTGGGAGTACCTCACCGAAGGGCTCCAGCAGGCGTACGAGGGCGACGGCAAGGTCCTGATGCTGCTGGCCGACTCGATGAACGGACGCGACCAGAACGGCGAGTACAGCAACATCAGCGCCGCCAACGTCTCCGTCAACTGCGCGGACGACAAGGCGCGCCCCACCGCCGACGACGTGCGCGCGAAGCTCCCGGAGTTCCGCAGGGCCTCGCCCGTCTTCGGCGACTACCTGGCCTGGGGCATGGTCGGCTGCACCGACTGGCCCGTGGCGGGCGCCGCCGACCACCCCGACGTGAGCGCACCCGGCGCGGCGCCGATCCTCGTGGTCGGCAACACCGGTGATCCGGCCACCCCTTACGAGGGGGCCCGGAAGATGGTGGACGCGCTGGGCGAGGGGGTCGGGGTCGAGCTGACGTACAAGGGGCAGGGGCACGGCGCGTACGACAGCGGGAACGCATGTGTGCGGGACGCGGTGAACGGCTATCTGCTGGACGGCAGGGTCCCGCCGGGCGGCAAGGTCTGCTCGTGACATCCGGGCCGACCCGTGAAGTTGCCGGGCCGTGGAGTTGCCGGCCCGTGAAGTTGCCGGGCCGTGGAGTTGTCGGGCCGCGCGCCTCGGATCACCGAACGTGATCCGCGAAATCGCAGGTCAGACGGTTATCCACAGGGCTCCGCGGCGTTCGCAGAGATCTGCCTAGTATGGCCTGACTGTCATCCGCGACATCCGGCGGAGGACATCGCGAGGGGGTAGGCTCATGGCGCGTATCGCACGGTGGACGGCACTGACCGCCGCCGCCCTGCTGGTGGCCGGCTGCAGCGGCTCGTCCACGGACGACGGCGGGGACGGCAAGAACGACGCGGGTGGCAGGCCGCCGGCCGCGGCGTCCTCCTCCGGCACGGTGCCGGGGCTGCCCTCCTCACTCACCTCGCAGAAGCTCGACTGGAACGGCTGCAAGGCCACCGCGACCGGTCCCGCACCGGGCGAGGAGTGGCGGTGCGCGACGCTCAAGGTGCCGCTGGACTGGTCGAAACCGGCGGGCGAGACCATGGGGCTCGCCATGATCCGCAGCGAGTCGAGCGGATCGTCGAAGGACCGCATCGGCTCCCTGCTCTTCAACTTCGGCGGTCCCGGCGGCTCGGGCGTCGACTACCTGCCGCCCTTCGGACCGACGTTCGCGAAGCTCCACGAGCGGTACGACCTGGTCAGCTGGGACCCGCGCGGCGTCGCCGCCAGCGAGGGCGTGCGCTGTCGCAGCGACAAGGAGATCCAGGCGGCCGAGTCGGTCGACACCACACCGGACACGGCGGCCGAGGAGGCCGCGTACTTCGAGGACGCCGCGGACTTCGGCAAGGGGTGCGAGAAGTCGGCGGGCAAGCTCCTGGGACACGTCTCGACGACCGACACCGCCCGGGACATGGACCTGATGCGCCATGTCCTCGGTGACGACAGGATGCACTACTTCGGCATCTCGTACGGCACCGAACTGGGCGGCGTGTACGCGCACTTGTTCCCCGGGAAAGTGGGCCGGCTGGTCCTGGACGCGGTCGTCGACCCGAGCGCCGGCACGGTCGGCCACGCGGAGAACCAGGCCAGGGGCTTCCAGCGCGCCCTGGAGGACTACCTCAAGTCGACCGGGCGGGACCCCAAGAAGGGATCGCGGGAGATCGCGGCGCTGCTGGAGCGGATCGACTCGAAACCGCTGCCGGCCTCCGGCGGCCGTGAGCTCACCCAGCAGCTGGCCCTCACCGGCGTCATCTACCCCCTCTACAGCAAGGCGTCGTGGCCCGCCCTCACCAGCGCCCTCGAAGCGGCCGAGGAGGGCGACGGCACGGAACTGCTCGCGCAGGCGGACGGCTACAACGACCGTGACGCCTCCGGCCGTTACGGCACGACCACGCATTCGCAACGGGTCATATCGTGCTTGGACGACAAGGAGCGGCCGACGGCCGAGGAGGCGAAGGAGCGGCTGGCCCGGTTCCGGAAGATCTCCCCCGTGTTCGGCGACTCGATGGGCTGGGACACGGCCGGCTGGTGCCACGACTGGCCGGTGGCCGGGCAGTACGAGACGCCGGAGGTGAGCGCGCCGGGCGCGGAGCCCGTCCTGGTGGTAGGCAACACCGGCGACCCGGCGACGCCGTACGAGGGTGCGCGCAAGATGGCGGACGAGCTGGGCAAGGGCGTCGGTGTGCAGCTCACCTGGAAGGGCGAGGGGCACGGGGCGTACGGCAGCGGGAGCGACTGCGTCGACGGCACGGTGGACGACTACCTGCTGGAGGGGTCGGTCCCGAAGGACGGCAAGGTCTGCTCGTAACGACCCCGACCCCGGCAGCGGCTGCGGTCGTTCGGGCGGACCGCGCGGAAAGGGGCCCGGCACACGCGGTGCCGAGCCCCTTCCCCGGGGATCTGCGTCTAGTAGACCGGCTTCTGCGGCTCGATCTGGTTGACCCAGCCGATCACGCCGCCGCCCACGTGCACGGCGTCGGAGAACCCGGCAGACTTAAGGACCGCCAGGACCTCCGCGCTGCGGACACCCGTCTTGCAGTGCAGGACGATCTTCTTGTCCTGCGGGAGGGTCTCCAGGGCGGTGCCCATGAGGAACTCGTTCTTCGGGATCAGCTTCGCGCCGGGGATCGAGACGATCTCGTACTCGTTGATCTCGCGGACGTCGATGATCTCGATGTTCTCGCCGTCGTCGATCCACTCCTTGAGCTGCTTGGGAGTGATCGTCGAGCCGGCGGCCGCCTCCTGGGCCTCCTCGGACACGACGCCGCAGAAGGCCTCGTAGTCGATGAGCTCGGTGACGGTGGGGTTCTCGCCGCAGACCGCGCAGTCCGGGTCCTTGCGGACCTTGACCTGGCGGTACTGCATCTCCAGGGCGTCGTAGATCATCAGGCGGCCGACGAGCGGCTCGCCGATGCCCGCGAGGAGCTTGATGGCCTCGTTGACCTGGATGGAGCCGATGGACGCGCACAGCACGCCCAGCACGCCGCCCTCGGCGCAGGAGGGGACCATGCCGGGGGGCGGGGGCTCCGGGTACAGGCAGCGGTAGCAGGGGCCGTGCTCGGACCAGAAGACGGAGGCCTGGCCGTCGAAGCGGTAGATCGAACCCCAGACGTACGGCTTGTTCAGCAGCACGCACGCGTCGTTGACCAGGTAGCGGGTCGCGAAGTTGTCCGTGCCGTCGACGATCAGGTCGTACTGGCTGAAGATGTCCATCACGTTCTCGGCTTCGAGCCGCTCCTCGTGAAGGACCACGTTCACATAGGGGTTGATGCCGAGCACGCTGTCGCGGGCCGACTCGGCCTTGGAACGGCCGATGTCCGCCTGGCTGTGGATGATCTGGCGCTGCAGGTTGGACTCGTCGACCTCGTCGAACTCCACGATGCCGAGCGTGCCCACGCCCGCGGCGGCCAGGTACATCAGCGCCGGCGAGCCCAGGCCGCCGGCGCCGACACAGAGCACCTTGGCGTTCTTCAGCCGCTTCTGCCCGTCCATGCCCACGTCGGGGATGATCAGGTGGCGGGAGTACCTGCGGACCTCGTCTACGGTGAGCTCAGCAGCTGGCTCGACCAGGGGTGGCAGCGACACGGGGACTCCGTTGGTCGGTCGATCACTACGGTTGTTCTTCCCGTAACACTGCCACGCCCATCTTCATTCCGAGACACCCGTTCCGATACGCGAGACGATCTCGTCCCAGTAGCCGGGCAGGCTCTCCCAGGGGTCGGCCGTGCCCCCGCGATCCGTGCGGTCGGTGAAGTAGATCGTCGAGGCTCCCTGCCAGCGCGCGATGCGCAGCGCCTCGTCGAGGTGGCCCCTCGGCATGCCGTGCACGAAGTGGCAGAAGCGCTCGGGCGGGTACTCCGCGGTCCACTCCGCCACCTGCGACCAGCGGTAGTCGCTCCAGGGGCCGGAGAAGGTCACCAACTGGTCGGCCGTCTCGGCGTAGCCGGGATACGGATGGGTGCCGTGGCCGAGGACGACGTGGCCGCCGCCGAGGATTCCGCGCAGGGTGGAGATCGTGCGCCGGACCTCCGGGAGGGCCGTCCGCTCCGTGGGACAGCGGTCCAGGAGGAAGCCGTCGACCCGGTACCAGTCGAGGTAACGGCGGGCGTCGGAGAGGAGTTCACCGGACGGGCGTGCGCCGTACGTCACATCCAGGTACCCGAGGACGCGGGTGCCCGCGTTGCGCAGGCGTCCGGCGGCTTCCAGGCAGTGCGGGTCGGGACGGTCGCCGGGACCGCCGGCGACGTTCAGGACGACCCAGTGCAGGGGGGTTCCGCGGCGGGTGAGCGCACCCCATTCGGCCGGGGCGACCAGGGGATGCGCATAGCCGGGGACACCGAAGCCGATCCGCAGGTCCGTGCCGGCGGCGCCGGTCGCGGTACGGGTCAGATACGACATGCGGCCTCCATCCAGATGTCGGCGAGGGATTCCTCAAGGTTGATCCGGGGCCGCCAGCCGAGCCGGTCGCGTGCGGTGCGCACGTCGGCCTGCTGCCAGCTGCCGCAGCCGTCCGGATAGGGGTACGCGGCCGGGGCCGTGTGCTCTGTTTCGGAACGGGGGTGGCCGATGGACTGCCTGACGGGGCCGGGGGGTCCGTCCAGTTCGTGGAGGGCGCCGGCGTATCCGGCGACCCGCGCCAGGACGGAGGCGGCGTCGCGCAGGCGCACCGCGCGACCGGATCCGATGTTGATGACGCCCTGCGCGGCGGAGAGGGAGGCGGCGTGGACGGCACGGGCGACGTCGCGCACGTCGATGAAGTCGCGCTGGACGCCGAGGCCGGTGAGTTTGAGTTCGCCGTCGCCGGACTGCATGGCGCGGCGCATCGCCTCGGCGAGGCGTCCGAGGGGCGAGCCCGCCGGGGTGCCGGGTCCGCAGGGCGAGAAGACCCGCAGGACGACGGCGTCCAGGCCGGATCCGAGGACCAGTTCGGTGGCGGCGAGCTTGCTGACGCCGTAGGGGCCGCCGGGGCGGGGCACGGCGTCCTCGGCCGTGGAGGACCCGGGCTGGCTGGGACCGTACTCCGCGCCGCAGCCGATCTGCACGAGGCGCGCGCCGCAGCCGCTGCGGCGCAGGGCCTCGCAGACGGTGGCGACGGCGACGGTGTTGTGCCGGGTGAGCTCGCGGGCGCCGCCGCGGGTGGCGCCCGCGCAGTTGACGACGACCCCGGGGTGCACCGCGTCCAGGAAGCGGGTGAGCGCTCCCGGGCTGCCGCTCGCGAGGTCGAAGCGCACGTCCGCGTCGTCGCCCCGGCCGAGTGCGGTGAGCTGCACGGCGGGGTCGGCGAGGAGTCGGTCGGCGACGAACCGGCCGAGGTATCCGTTGGCTCCGATCAGCAGCACCCTCATCGGGCGGCTCCCGGGGCGGACTCTCCGATGCGGAGGGTGATCATCTGGTGTTCTCCTTCGAGGTGTTGCCGTGGGGCGTTCGGGAGGCCCGCGGTGTCGGCCCCGCGGGAAGGGGTGCGCTCGGCGGGGAGGCCGAGGGTCGGTGGCGGTTCACGGCGTGTCGCCGCGCACCGCGTGGGCCGAGGCCCGGGTCAGGGTCCTGCTCACGTGGAGCAGCAGGACGAGTGCCGCGGCTCCGCACACGAGGGCCGGGACCGCGCCCGCTCCCCAGGCGTCGGCCACGGTCCGGACGGGCACGGCCAGTGCCTCGCAGCCGGGCAGCCGGCCCGCGAAGACGCTCAGCAGGGCCACCGTCTCGCCCACGCCGGCGAGCGCGAGGACGACGGCGGGGGCGTGGGTGAAGCCGTGCACGGTGAGGAGCCGGGCGAGCAGGAGGAGCGCGCCGAGGGCGCCGGCTCCGGCGTAGGCGGCGGGCTCGTCCAGTACGGCGCCGCTCAGGGCTAGCAGGCCGCCGAGGGCGCAGAGGAACAGCGCGAACACGCCCAGGAGCAGGGGCCGTACGGAGGCGGCGAAGTCCTCCAGGGCGCGGCTGGCGGCGAGTCGGCGCCGGGCGCGTACGGCGAAGAGGTGTGCGCACCAGGCCGCGGGGGCGCAGGCCGCGCTGAGGGCGAGGACGGACGCGAGGGCGATCGGCCAGGGGCTGTCGGAGCCGCCGGTGGGCGGTCCGTCGGGGCCGCCCGCCAGGCCCGTGGTGAGCATGCCGTCGCCGAGGAGGGCGTAGGCGAGGAGCAGGCAGCTCCACGCGCGGGTGGAGGGGGCCGGGGACCAGGCCGGGGCGGCGCGCAGGGGGCCGCGGCCGAGGGCCGCGCGCAGGGCGAGGGCCACGGCGAGGACGCCCGCGACGGTCACCGCGAGCCGCGGCCGGCCCTCGGTGTACCGCAGGCCGGCCACGGCCGCCGCGCAGAGGGTGCCGGGCAGCAGTGCGAGGAGGGCCCAGTCGGCGCGGGCCCGGGGGACGTCGGACGTTCCGGCCGGCGCGGCCGTGTCACCGGCGCGGGGCACGCGCGCGTACATCTCCTCGGCGAGCGAGAAGACGTCCCGGTGCCGGAAGTGCGTGGCGGTCCGGTCGGTCACGCCGTGCGCCTCCAGACCCGCGGCGATCTCCAGGGGGTCCACCGCGCGTTCGCACAGCTCCCGGTGGCGGTGCATCAGGGCCTTGACCGGGTCGGCCCCACCGCGGGGGGCCGCCGCGGGCGCGCGGTCGGCGGGGG
>NZ_VDFC01000040.1:264086-305278 GCF_008369065.1 Streptomyces apricus
GGTGGGACGCCGTGACCGTCACGGCGTCCCACCTGAGCCGGGTGGCCGCCGTCGCCGACACCTCGGGCCGCACCTGCGGCGCCTGAGCCACGGCGGACCGGTCCTGCCGGGTGTCCGTGTCCTGTCGGGTGTCCGCGATGCGTGACTGGCCCAACTGCACGTCCACCACGCGCGTCTCGCCCGGCCGGACGTCCACCACCTTGGTCTCGCCGACCTCGGCGTCCGCGTCCCGCCGGTCCCGCCTGTCCTGCCTGTCCCGCCTGTCCTCCGCGTCGTCCGCCCGGTCGGCGGCGTCCTCGAAACGTCGTCGGTTCACCACGACCCCTCCCCCGCGCGCGTCCGTCCGCCCGCCGCGGCCGTGGCGGAGTCCGGGGCGTATCCCGACGGAACGCCCTGTACGGGCGGGCCCGCCGCCCATCCCGGGGCCGGTCTTCCCGCGGTCACCGGGCGCGCCGCGGACTCCGTCCACCGGTTCGGCACGTGCGCCTCGGCGGGTATGGCGAAGGGAAGGGGGTCGCCCGACGCGCCGACCGAGTCCCGCCGGGCCGGGCAGCGCGAGACGATCTCCAGGTAAATGCTGTGAAATGCCATGATGTTCTGTTCGACGGTGAACAGCTCCAGCGCCCGGGCACGGGCGGCGGCGCCCAGGCGCGAACGGCGCTCCGGGTCACGCAGGAGGGCGACGCAGGCTTCGGCCAGCGCACGCGGATCACCCGGCGGGACCACGAGTCCCGTACCGCCGATGACCTCGACGACCGCGCCGACGTCCGTGGAGACCGTGGCGCGGCCGGAGAACATCGCTTCGACGAGGCTGATCGGGAAGCCCTCGACGACGCTGGACAGGACGACGAGGGCGCCCGAGGCGTAGGCCTCCGGGAGGGTGGGTGCCTGCGGCCCGCCGATCTCCTCGAAGGAGACGGGGTCGTCGCCGACCGCGCGCACACCGCCGCCGCCGGGGAAGAGCTGCGCGGCCAGCGCCCTGCAGTGCGCCAGGTACGTGGCGCCCTCCGGTCCGTCGGCGGGCGCGCCGACGATGCGCAGCCGCGCCTTCGGCTCCTCCTCGCGGACCTCCGCGAAGGCGTGCAGCAGCGTGGCCAGGTCCTTGGCGGGTTCGATGCGGCCGACCCACACCAGGGTGTCCGGGTCGGCGCACTCGGCGCCCTCGCCCACCTCCGCGAAGCGGGACGCCTCCATGCCGGGGTAGACGGTACGGATCCTGGCCGGGTCGGCTCCGCAGCGCTCCTGCCAGCGACGGGCGTGGGTGTTGCCGGGCGTGATGACCTCGGCCCGCCGGTACGCCTCCGCGGCCAGCCTGCCGTGGAACGCGGCGAGCAGGGCGCGCGCCGGCGCCGGCACCGCGCGCCCCTCCAAATCCTCGCGCGACCCCAGGTAGTGCGCCCGCAACTGCACCCCGTACTCCGTGACCAGCAGCGGGACGCCGGAGAAGTGGTGGGCGAGCAGCCCCGGCAGGGCCGCCGCCCCGCCGGACGTGGCGTGGCACAGGTCGACCGAGCCGAGGCCGTCGTCCTCGTACCAGTCGAGGGAGAGGGGGCGCAGGGTGCGTTCCACCTGGGCGGCGACGGTGAGCAGGTCGGGCACGCGTGCGGTGCGCGCGGCGCGCAGTGCGCCGGGGGCCCGGCAGGCGCGTTCGAGGGCGCGCACGGCGGTCTCGGAGCGCAGGGCACCGACCAGGCCGCCCTCGTCCCGGGCCAGTTCGGCGAGCCCGTAGAGCGCGCTGCTGAAACGGTCCGTCGCGTCCGCGGGGGCGTCCCCGGCCCCGGGGACGGATCCTGGGACAGCTCCGGGGACGGGTCCGGAAACCGACCCGGAAGCGGCGCCGGAGGCGGAGGCGGGCCCGGAGGCAGAGGCGGAGCCGTGTTCGGCGGCGGCACCGAGCGGGTCGTCCGCGCAGAGGGCGGCGGCCAGTTCCCCATAGCAGTCGGCGAACCGGCGGCGGGCCCGTCGCCCGTACCCGACGCCGTCGTCCTCCGCCGTCCAGAGCGGGGCGGTGCGCACACGGCTGACCTGGGAGGGGAGCTGGATCCAGCCCTCGTCCTCCTGGTCCTGGCTGCGGCTCAGGGCGTAGATGTCGAACTCGTGCTGCCCGAGCCCGCGCACGAGCCGGTCGCACCAGAGCCTCGCCTCACCGCTCACATACGGATAGCCACCCTCCGTAAGCAGTCCTATGCGCACGACCGCACTCCCGATCTCCCGTGTGGGGAGCCGCCGTTGACCCGGCGGCTCGCAGCGGGACGAACGTATGCGGACATGACGGTGGTACGACGGACGGTTGTCCGTCGCACCACCAAAAGGGGTGAACGGTCGTAACTTTCCCGTGCGGGTCGCGTTCCGTCGCGCTAAGAGATCAACCGAACACGTTTCGTCATACCTCGGCCAGGTGTCGGCGGGCGGTCCGGCGGGTCGCACGGCGGGCGGCGGCGACCGCCGGATCGAGCGCGGGGACGGCGGCGAGCAGCTGTTTCGTGTACGGGTCGCGCGGTGAGCCGTACACCTCGTCGGCGGGGCCGTACTCGACGATCCGGCCGCGGCGCATCACCGCGACACGGTCGCTGACCTGGCGCACCACCGCGAGGTCGTGGGCCACGAAGACCAGGGCGAGGCCGAGTTCGCGGCGCAGTTCGTCGAGGAGGGCGACCACCTGGGCCTGAGTGGTGACGTCCAGCGCGGAGACCGGCTCGTCGCACACGATGACCCGTGGGTCGGCGGCGAGGGCCCGCGCGATGCCCACGCGCTGGCGCTGACCACCGCTGAACTCGTGCGGGTAGCGGTCGTAGTGCGCCCCTTCGAGCCCCACCCGCTCCAGCAGTTCCCGTACGCGCCCCCGGATGCCCGCCTCGTCCCTGACCGGCTCCCGGCCGGGGGCCGGACCGGAGCCCGGCGGGGCGGCTGCCCTGCCGCGTGCGCGGGCCCGCAGGGGGTCGGCGATCGACTCGCCCACGCTGCGGCGCGGGTTGAGGGAGGAGACGGGGTCCTGGAAGACCATCTGCACGTCGGGGCGTACGCCGCCGCCGGGTAGGATCCGCCCCGCCGTCGGTTCCAGCAGGCCGACCAGCATGCGGCCCAGCGTCGTCTTGCCGCTGCCGCTCTCCCCGACGATGCCGAGCGTCTCGCCCCGGCGGACGGTCAGCGACACGTCGTCGACCGCCGCGAACGTGCGCTTCCCGCGCCCGAACTCGCGCCGCAGCCCGACGGCTTCCAGCACGACACCGTCCGCCGCCCCGCCGTCCGCCGCCCCGCCGTCGGCGGCCGCACCGGCAACCACCTTGCGGTCCGCTGCCGCACGTGGCGTGTCCAGGCGCGGTACCGCGCCCAGGAGCTCGCGGGTGTAGGAAGCCGCCGGATTCCCCAGGACCTCGGCGACGGGGCCGTGCTCCACGACGCGGCCGTGCCGCATGACCAGGACCTCGTCGGCGCTCTCCGCGGCGACGCCCACGTCGTGGGTGACGAGGAGGAGCCCCATGCCCGTCTCCTCGCGGAGCGTGTGCAGGAGGTCGAGGATCTGGGCCTGGACGGTCACGTCCAGCGCGGTCGTCGGCTCGTCGGCGATCAGCAGGGCCGGCTCGCAGGCCAGCGCCATCGCGATCAGGGCGCGCTGGCGCATCCCGCCGCTGAACTCGTGCGGCCGCGCGCGCGAGCGCCGCCCCGCGTCCGCGATGCCCACCCGGTCCAGCACCTCCACGGCACGCGCGCGTGCCGTTCGCCGGGACGCCCGCGTGTGCACGCGGTAGACCTCGGCGATCTGGTCGCCGATCGCGTAGTACGGGTCGAGGGAGGACAGCGGGTCCTGGAAGACCATCGCGGCCCGCGCCCCGCGCAGCCGCCGCAGCTCGTCCTCCGACGCCCGCTGCACGTCGACCCCGGCGACCTCGACCGAGCCGCCGACGCGCGCCCCCGTGCCGCGGTGCAGCCCGAGCAGGGCCGAGGCGACCGTGGACTTGCCCGAGCCGGACTCCCCGACCAGGGCGAGCGCCGCGCCCTCCGCCAGGGTGAACGACAGCCCGTCGACCGCCCGCAGTCCGTCGAAGGCGACGGTGAGATCGGTTGTCCGGACCAGGCTCATGCCAGTACCACCCGTCGGTCGGCCACCGCGTACAGCACGTCCGCGACGGCGTTGGCGATGACGACGAAGAATCCGATGACCAGGACCATCCCGACCACCACGGGAAGGTCGACGACATCGACGGCGTGGACCAGTTCCCTTCCGATGCCGGGCAGGCCGAAGAGCGTCTCGGTGAGCACCGCGCCGCCCACCGCCGACCCGACGTTGTTGGCGTTCAGCGCGATGACCGGCGCGAACGCCCCGCGCAGCGCGTGCCGTCCGATGACCGAGCGTTCGCCGACGCCGTACGCGCGGAAGGTACGGATGTGGTCCTCCGCGAGGGTCTCCAGCATCGACGCCCTGGTCAGCCGGGCGAACGCGGCGGCCTCGATGAGGGCGAGGGAGAGCCACGGCAGCAGCAGGTTCCACGCCCACTGTTCGGGATCGTCGGTGAACTTCACGTACTGCGGGAAGGGCAGCAGCTCCAGTTCGCCGCAGACGACGATCATCAGGACGAGGCCGATGACGAAGACGGGCGTGGCCACGCCCACGAGCGTGATGCCGGTCAGCACCCGCTCGGTGAGCCGTCCGCGCCGCCACGCCGAGAGCACGCCGGTGCCCACGCCGAGGATCAGCCACATGACCATCGCGCCGAGCACGAGCGACAGGCTGACCGGCAGCTTCGTCAGGATCAACTCGGTGACCTGCTGGTCGCTCTGGTACGACAGCCCGAGGCAGGGCGCCGGGCAGTGCTGCACGGCGGTGCCGGTGGAGTAGTCCTGGCCGGCGACGAGGCCTTGCAGGAAGTGCCAGTAACGCTCGTACAGCGGGTCCGCGAGGTGCAGCTGGTCGGCGACCTGCTGGACCTGGGCGGGTGAGCAGCGCGGACCGCAGGTGATCTGGGCGACGTTGCCGGGGGTGACGTAGAAGACGACGTAGACGATCACGGAGATGGCGGCCAGCGTGACCAGCGTGCCGACGGCCCGGCGCAGGACGAACCCGACGAAGCCGTTCACGACGCACCACCCCGCTCCGCCCCACCGGACGGCATATCCGGCCCACCGGACGGCCCGTCCGTACCGGCCGTCGCGTCCGCCTTCGCCTCCCGCCGTCGCCCCGTCCCCACCCGCAGCCGCGAGGCCGCCCGTGGGTCGAGGGCCGTGCGCACCCCGTCGCCGAGGACCGTCAGCGCGAGCACGGTCACGAAGAGCGCGCCCGCCGGCAGCAGTAGGTACTGCGGCGCCGCCTGGTACCAGACGTCGGCGGCGGTGAGCATCTGCCCCCACGACGGGGTCGGCGGCTTCACGCCGACCCCGAGGAAGGACAGGGCCGCCTCGACGGTGATGTTCTGCGGGATGAGGAGCGCCGCGTACGTGATGACGGGTGCGGCGAGCCCCGGCAGCAGCTCGCGGCGGGCGATGTGCCAGGTGCCCCAGCCGCTGAGCCGGGCCGCGGAGACGTGGTCGAGCCCCTTGAGGGCGAGCGTCTGCGCGCGCACGATCTTCGCGATGGTGCCCCAGGCGATCAGGCCGATGACCAGGGCGACCAGCACGGGCCGCGGGAAACCGGACGGCACGATCGCGAGCATCGCCAGCGACATGACCATCAGCGGCAGAGCGACGATGATGTCGGTGAACCGGCTCAGCGCCTGGTCGACCCAGCGGGTCCCGAGCCCGGCCGCGACCCCCACGACCACGCCGATGACGATCTGCACGACGGTCGCGGCCAGCGCGACCCCCAGCGAGACCCGGGCCCCGTACACGAGCCGCGCGAACAGGTCGCGTCCGGTCTGCGGTTCGACGCCGAGCCAGTGCTCGCCGCTGATGCCGCCGAACGCGCCGACGGGCACGCCGCCGCGCGCGGAGTCGATCAGCTCCGGGTGGTACGTGGTGGGGTCCTGGCCCTCGATCGCGGTGAGCAGCGGCGCGGCGAGCGCGACCAGGACGAGGACGGCGACGACGGCCGCCGCGACGAGGGCGGCGCGCTGGGCGCGCAGCCGCCGCCAGAACTGACGGGCCCCCGAGGCCCCCGGGAGGACCGTGAGGTCCGCCCCGGGGGCCTGGGAGGCGACGAGGACTTCGCTCACGGCGCTACTTCACCGCGACCTGCGAGATGTCCAGCACCCCGGTCCAGTCGCTGATCACGATGTTCTTGACGTCCTTGCCGTACAGCCGCTTGTAGACCGGGTGGAACAGCGGCACGGTCAGCGCCTGCTCGCCGATCTTCTTGTCGAGCGCGCCCCAGCGGGTGGCGGCCTCGTCGAGGTCGGTCAGCTTGTTGATGGCGTCGATCTCGTCGTTGACGGACTTGTCGTCCAGGAAGCCGGTGTTGAAGTTGGCACCGTCCTCGACGATCTGCCGGCCGTCGAAGATCGGGGCCAGGAAGGGGCCGCCCGAGGGCCAGTCGGCACCCCAGTGCGCGAGGAAGAAACCGGGCTCGGTCTTCGCGCTGTGGATCTTGTCCTTGTAGTCGTTGTCCTCAAGCCCCTGGAGCTTGACGGTGATGCCGGCCTTCTTCAGGGCGTCCTGGATGGCGGTCGCGATCTCCGGGCTGGTCTCGAAGTCCTTGGCGTTGGAATGCGTGAGCGTGACGGTCAGACCCTTGGCGTGGCCCGCCTCCTTCAGCAGCTCTTTCGCCTTGGCCGCGTTGCCCGACTCACCCGCCGGGAAGTGGTTGTACGCCGTGTAGCCGAAGGACTTCTGGTTCGGCAGGTACGTCGTCGCGGGCTCGGCCAGCGAGGACCCGCCCGCCGCGTTGATCACGGACGAGCGGTCGACGGCGTACGAGATCGCCTGGCGCACCTTCGGGTCGTCGAAGGGCTTCACCTTCGGGTTGAAGGCGATGTAGTTCGTGTAGCCGAAGTGGCCGGTGCCCACGCGCGCGGCGAGCTGCTTGTCGCCGCTGACCTTGGCGAGTTCGGCCGGTCCGAGGTTGGTGTCGGTGGTCACGGCGGCGGCGTCGGCGCCCTGCGAGGAGGAGAGCCGCTGGTTGATGACGGACGAGTCGAGCCCGGACCGCACGTCGATCCTGTCGGGGTAGGCCTTGCGCTCGGCGTCCGTCGACGCGGACCAGTGCGTGTTGCGCTCCAGGACCAGCCGTTCGCCGTCGTTCTCGTTCGAGACGACCTTGTACGGGCCGGACGAGACCGGGTGCTCCTCGTACTTGGTACCGGTGTCCTTGGCCTCGGGAACGGGCGCGAACTGCGTCTGCGTGGCCAGGTACGGGAACTCGCCCTCGGGCTTGTTCAGCCGGAAGACGATGGTCCGCTCGTCGGGCGTCTCGATCGAGTCGAGGCCCTTCTTGTCCTTGTACGGGCCCTGGTAGTCGGCCCCGCCGATCAGCCAGTCCCGCAGGTAGGGCGCGCCGCCCGACAGCTCCGCGGCGAAGGACCGCTCGATGCCGTACTTGATGTCGGCCGAGGTGATGGCGGTGCCGTCCTCGTACTTCAGGCTCTTCTTCAGGGTGTACGTCCACACGGTCGCGTTCTTGCTCGGCGTGCCGGTGTCGGTGGCGAGGTCGGGCACGACCTTCGCGCCCTCGGCCCCGTCCTCGCGGTTGCGCGTGGTGAGGGTGCGGAAGACGAGGGAGGGGACGTTGCCGCCGCCCGAGGTGTAGAGGCGGGCGGGGTCGAAGTCCTGCTGGGGATCGGAGTTCAGGACCGTCAGGGTGCCGCCCTTGGCGGGCTTGGCGTCGGCGCCGCCGGAGGTGGCCTTGGCATCGTTGTCCTCCGGCCCGCAGGCGACTGCACCCGCTGCCACGGCCAGGCTGACGGATACGGCGGCCAGACGGCGCGCTGTGACGGACGGTTGACGCAGCATGGGAGGAAACCCCTCGGAGAATTCGGCGAACACCGCGCGGAAAAGGACGCGGCGGGAGGAAGGAATCGCGGAAATCGCCCCGGGGGCACGAGGGCACGCCGGAAAACACCCGGCACCGTCATTTCGGTGCAGAACGGTGCCGAACGGTGCCGATCGGAATCGGTGAGTGCCGAGGAAAAGCGAGTGAACGCCGACGCGCGCCGGGGGCGGAGGTCAGCGACAGTGGATGTCGGCCACGCAGAGTGCGGTCACACCGAAGAGCGCCAGCTCAAGGGCGGCGCGCGCGGAGATGTGACGAGGCGACATGCCAGAAAATATGAACGAATTTCTCCCAGCTGTCAATGCGAGCCGGCCGCCCCCGCTCAACTCGACGGGAAGGGCCAGGGGTTGGGCTTGCAGCTGATCCCGTCGTGGTCCAGGAACTTGGTCTGCTGCTGCATGACGGGGGCGAGCCCGCCGTCGACACTGCAGCTGACGTGCCCGTATCCGAGCCGGTGCCCCACCTCGTGGTTGATCAGCATCTGACGGTACGCGTACATCTTGTCGCCGTAGGTCTTGGAGCCCTGGGCCCAGCGGTACGCGTTGATCATCACGCGGTCGGTGGCGGCCGAGTCGCAGGAGACGTTGTCCTGGGTGGTGTCGAGACCGGACTTGGCACACCAGAAAGCGGTGGTTCCCGGACTCGCGAGCGTGATGACGAAATCGGGCTTTCCGGAGGAGATCCGCTCGAAAGTGCGGCCGCCGCCGTGGGCCCAACTGCGCTTGTCGTTCAGGGTTTTCTGCACGGCCTGCGCGAAGAGCCGGCCGTCGAGACCGAGGTCTTTCTCGACGTCGACACGGTAGGTGTATTTCTGCCCCTTTCCCGGTGCCTTGTCGAGACCGGGAATCGCCTCGAATTTCCCGCCGCCCTCCAGGCCGGCCGCGAGAGGGTACTTCGCCGCCATCTGCTGCGCGTACGACAGCGTCGCAGCGCCGGGCCGCACGGAGGGCGCGGGGCGCTTGTCGGTGCGCGAGGCGTAGTCGTCGGCCCTCTGGCCGGCGCCGCCGGTCGCCGCGGGGCGTGCGGTGTCGTCCGTGTCGCCGTCGGTGACCTGGCCCGCCACGACGACGGCCAGCACGGTGGTGACGGCGGCGGCCGCGATGCCGGTGAAGGTCCGGCCCTTGCCGCCACCGCCCCCGCCCTCGGCCCTGTCCGCCGTCGTCGTGGGCGTGCCGCCCGGCTTGCGCGGCGGCGCCTTGTGCTCGGTCCCGCCGTCCCGGTCGGCGGCGGGGGCGGAGGCGGACGCGGAGAAGGCTGCGGGGCGCGCGGAGCCGCCACCGCCGTCGTCGAAAGCATCGTCGAAGGCGTCGACGTAGGCCTGGCGGGGGCCGCGGGTCCGGGCGGTGTCGGGACGCGGCCCCTGCGGGGACCGCGGAGAGGTCCGCGGCGTTCCGTACGCGGAACCGGAACCGGCGCCCGCACCCGCACCCGCACCCGCGCCCGTAGCGACGCCGGCGCCGAAGCCGGTACCGAAACCGGTCCCCGCACCCGCACCGGTCCGTCCCCAGCCGCCACCGGCCTCCCGCTGCTCGGGATGCCCACCGCGGACGCGGGGCGCCCCCTGCGTGGGCGTGGGGGTACCACCGGCAGGACGCGGCCCGCCCTGTGACCGGGCGCCGTCGGGCAGCCGCGGGAACCCGTGGGCCGGGGTCCCGTCCGGCAGGCGCGGGAACCCATGGGCGGGAGTGCCGTCGGGCAGCCGGGGGAATCCGTGAGCGGGCGTGCCGTCCTGGAGCCGCGGGAACCCGTGGGCGGGCGTCCCGTCCGGCAGGCGCGGCGACGGACCCGGGGGCCGGTCCCCGTACGCGGCGTACCCGTCCGGACGCCGGCCCGGGAACTGGTCGGGGGGACCCGGGTACGGGTGGCCCCCGCTCCCGGGAGCCCCGCCGTCGTACCGGGGCGCCCCGCCCGTCGGCGGGGACGGAGGCTGCTGTCCCGCGGGGGCCCGCCGCCCCGTGGCCGCGCCGGCCGCTCCCGTCTCCGACCGGGCAGCCGGAACCGCGGGCTTGTCGACGGTGCCGCCCTTGGGGGCCGGCCCTCGTCGGCTGTGACGTCCCACGTCCCGCTTCAGCTCCTCGCGCCGTCAGCGCCGGTGTCGGTCAACTCGCCTGTGTCCACGAGGAGTTCGCGGAAGGCCGTGGCCAGTGTCTCCGGGTACTCCATCATCACCACATGGCCCGCGTCAGGCAACGTCAGCAACCGGGACTGCCGGAAAGCACGCGCCGCACGCTGGGCCATACGGTACGAGACGAGCTGATCGCGCCCCCCGTAGACGAGAAGGGTCGGCGCGAGCACCCGCTCGGCCTGGCGCCACAGTCCGTGCTGGCCGCCCAGGGTGTACGCGTCCACTATGCCGCGTGCCGAGCGCGCCATGGCGTCCCAGAAGTACGGGAGGGCGAGCCTTCGCTCCATCTCCTCGACAGCGTTGCGGAATCCCTCCGGCGTCACCATGCCGGGGTCCCCGTAGCAGAGGGCCATGACGCCCCGCACCCGCTGCTCGGCGGTCCAGTCCTTGGTGAAGCGGGTGAACAGGGACGCCACGCCGGGCAGCGCGAGCAGCGCCGTCGGCACCGCGGTGCGTTGCGGCCGCAGTTCGGGGAGCGCGGGCGACACCAGCGTGAGCGTACGGACGAGATCGGGGCGCACGGCGGCGACGCGTGTGGTGACGGCGCCGCCCAGCGAGTTCCCGAAGAGGTGCACGGGGCCGCGCTCGGTCGCGTCGAGGTAGCGGATGACGGCGCGGGCGTGCCCGGTCACCGAGTAGTCGCCGTCGTCCGGCGGCGGCGAGTCGCCGAAGCCCGGCAGGTCGAGGGCCTCGCTGTCCACGAGGTCGTCGAGGAGCGGCATGAGCGCCGACCAGTTCTGCGAGGAACCGCCGAGCCCGTGCACGTACAGCGCGGGCGGCAGTCCTTCGCGGGCCGGAGGCCTCGAACGGACCGTCAGCGTGACGCCGGGGAGCCCGACCGAACGCAGTCTCTCCCCCTCCGCGACCCTGACGGAACTCACCTTCGGCGTGACGGTGGCGGCCAGCACTGACGGCAGTTCGGTCGAAGACATGCGGCAATGTTACGAGACGATCACGTAGTGGATCGTGTGTTCGCAGTCACAGGCGCGGAGCCACCCGGACGTGGGGCCGCTCGGGGCCGCACGGGGCCGACGGTGTGCGTCCGGCGCCGCGCCGACGCGGGGACGGCGTCCGCGTCCGCGGTACGGCCGATCGCATGGCACCCCGCCGCCGGCTCTCATACGCTTCGGGAACGTGGGCACTCGTACTCGTGCAAGCGCGCACTCGCACCACCCGGGAAGAGGACACATGACCGTCGACCCCACCGACCCCGAGACCATCGAGGACACGGACGACGCCGAGGGGACCGAGATCGACGTGGAGGCCCCCGAGGCCGACGCCGCCGAGCAGCAGCAGGATCTCGCGCCCCGCCGGGACGACCCGCTGTCCGGCGTGGACCCGGACAGCGCCAGCGAGGCGGACCTCGTCGAGCAGGCCAGGGTCGTCGAACTGGACGAGGACGACTACCGGTGAACCGGCCCGGGGCGACCGGCCGGGCGCACGGCCGCCCCGGGCACGGACCAGGGACGAACGGGCCCGCCATGCCCCCGTATGGCGCGATCCGCGCCGTTTCGGCGGCGTCCGGTCCGTGAAATTCTCCGCTCGCACCGCGCACACCACGGTTACCGAAAAGTACGATGGCCGCGCGGCGCTCACCGCATGTGGACGATTTTGGGAGGCGGCGTGACAGCCATCGAGCAGACAGAGGCAGCACGCCCGCGGGGCACACGCCTGCCGCGCCGTGCCCGACGCAACCAGCTCCTCGGCGCCGCCCAGGAAGTGTTCGTTGCCCAGGGATACCACTCGGCCGCGATGGACGACATCGCCGAACGCGCGGGCGTCAGCAAGCCGGTCCTCTACCAGCACTTCCCCGGCAAGCTCGACCTCTACCTCGCCCTGCTGGACCAGCACTGCGAGTCGCTGCTGCTGGCCGTCCGGGCCGCGCTGGCGTCCACCACGGACAACAGCCTGCGCGTACGGGCGACCATGGACGCCTACTTCGCGTACGTGGAGGACGACGGCGGAGCCTTCCGACTGGTCTTCGAGTCGGACCTGACGAACGAGCCGGCGGTCCGCGAGCGGGTCGACCGGGTGACGCTCCAGTGCGCGGAGGCGATCTGCGAGGTCATCGCGGAGGACACCGGCCTGTCGCGGGCCGAGTCGATGCTGCTCGCCTCGGGCCTGGGCGGACTCGCCCAGGTGGTGGCGCGCTCCTGGCTGCACAGCGACCGCAGCGTGCCGCGCGACCAGGCGGTGCAGCTGCTGACCTCGCTGGCGTGGCGGGGCATCGCGGGATTCCCGCTGCACGGCACCGAGAACCACTGACGGCGACCGGCCGCCGTTCGCCACGGGCGTCACTTTGTTCCCACGAGGTGTTCGCTCCTGGCGTTCTCGGGCGGAGCGTGTACGTCCCCTCACCGGGCTAATGTGTGCTGCGTACGGCGCGGAGGAACGCGCACAGCAGTGACCGTCGGAGGGACATAGCCGTGGAGGTCAAGATCGGCGTGCAGCACGCGCCCCGCGAGATCGTTCTGGAGAGCGGTCAGAGTCCGGAAGAGGTCGAGCGCGCGGTGGCCGATGCCCTGGCGGGCACGTCGCAGCTGCTCAGCCTCGTGGACGACCACGGCCGCAAGGTCCTGGTCCCGGCGGACCGCCTCGCGTACGTGGAGCTCGGCGAGCCGACGACCCGCAAGGTCGGCTTCAGCGCGCTGTAGGGCGTGGCAGCAGGCGTGGGAGAGGGGTCCGGCGGCATCGGCCGCCGGGCCCCTCTCCCCTGTCCGCCGTCCGGGTCCGCCCCGGTCCGCCGTTCGGGTTGACGTACTTCGCCGCACTTCGCCGTATTTCACGGGCGGAGCACAACTCGTCCACACGGGAGGGTTGTATTCCGCAGGTCACGGGTAGGACGGGCTACGACCGAAGTGCACACAGCCGTGCGGGAGGGACCACCCAATGTTCATGGAAGCGCTCGGCTCCGCCGTCCTCGGTCTGGCCCTCGCCTGGGCGGCCGTCCACCGGCTGCCGCACCGCCTGCCGGTCCGCCGCCTCGTCCTGTCGACGGGCGTCGCGGGCGGCCTCTTCGGAGCGTTCCTGACGCACACGGCGCTGGGCTCGGTGGGCTTCCTGCCGGTGATGCTCGGCGCGGTCACGGTGGCGGCGGCCTCGATCTCCCTGCTCCTGCGCCCCGCGGGCAGACTCCACCGCCACCACCACTCGGCAGCGGCCTGATCCCCCGGGGGACAGGGCGCAGCCCGTCTCCCGGGGGGCGCGGGGAACTGCGCGACCAGCCCCCACGACCCGCAGCCGAGCACCAGGCAGGGCAGTAAAAGGGGGCAGGCGCCCTAAGCCGCCAGCCCCAAAGCAGCCATCCGCTTCGTGTGCGCCTCAGTGATCCGCGAGAACATCCGCCCCACCTCCGCGAGGTCGAACCCGTCCGCGACCCCGCCGACGAGCATCGTCGACAGCGCGTCCCGGTCGGCCACCACCCGCTGGGACTGCGACAGCGCCTCCCCCATCAGCCGCCGCGCCCACAGCGCGAGCCGCCCGCCCACCCGGGGATCGGCGTCGATGGCGGCCCGCACCTTCTCCACGGCGAACGACGCGTGCCCCGTGTCGTCCAGGACACCCAGCACGAGCTTGCGCGTGTCCGCGTCGAGCCGCGCCGCGACCTCCCGGTAGAAGTCGCTCGCGATCGAGTCGCCGACGTACGCCTTGACGAGCCCTTCCAGCCAGTCCGACGGCGCCGTCTGCTTGTGGAACCCGTCGAGGGCCGCGACGAAGGGCTCCATGGCCTGCGTCGGCTCCGCCCCGATCTCGGTCAGCCGGGCCGTGAGCTGGTCGAAGTGGTGGAACTCCGCCGAGGCCATCTTCGCGAGCGCCGCCTTGTCGCCGAGTGTCGGCGCCAGTTTGGCGTCCTCCGCGAGGCGCTCGAACGCGGCCAGCTCCCCGTACGCCAGCGCTCCGATCAGATCCACGACCGCGGCACGGTACTGGGGGTCGACGGAGGCCTGGGCCCAGTCCTGGGCGGCGACTCCGGTGGGTTCGGCGGGGGCGTCGGAAGAGTTGGCAGACGTCGTCATGAAGCGCACAATAGCCCGCCCGCCGCACGGCGGAAGGCCCTGGTGAATCAGTGTGACGACGACTACGTGACCAAATCGGCCATCGCATATGCGCGGATCCGGGGTATGGTGGTAATGCGCCCGCTGAGTCGATCTACGTCACTCGACGGGCCGCATGAATGAGGATGCCCGGTCGGTGGCCCGATCGGCTCCGACCCGACAGCCCTCCTCGCCCGTACGGCACGATGCGTACGGCATCCGGAGGGACCCTCAGCGGTACGAACGCTCGAGCGTCGGCAGTGGTCCCGCGCCACCCGGCCCGCTCCCCAGGAGCGGCTGTCGTCCCCGGCACGGTCCCCGACACGACCCCCGCGCTCGCCTCGCACCGCGTACACAGAAGAGGCAGCACCCTGACTACTTTCCGAGACCTCGGGATCCTTCCCGAGACGGCCGAGGCCCTCGAAGCCGTCGGCATCACGAGTCCCTTCCCCATCCAGGAGATGACGCTCCCCGTCGCCCTCGCGGGCAACGACGTCATCGGCCAGGCCAAGACCGGCACCGGCAAGACGCTGGGCTTCGGCCTCCCCCTCCTCGAACGCGTCACCGTCCCCGCGGACGTCGAGGCGGGCCGGGCGCAGCCCGAGCAGCTCACCGACGCCCCGCAGGCCCTCGTCGTCGTCCCGACGCGCGAGCTGTGCACCCAGGTCACCAACGACCTGCTGACGGCGGGCAAGGTCCGCAACGTCCGCGTCCTCGCCATCTACGGCGGCCGGGCGTACGAGCCGCAGGTCGAGGCCCTCAAGAAGGGCATCGACGTCGTCGTCGGCACCCCGGGCCGGCTGCTCGACCTCGCGGGCCAGAAGAAGCTCAACCTCAAGCACGTGCGCGCCCTCGTCCTCGACGAGGCCGACGAGATGCTCGACCTGGGCTTCCTGCCCGACGTCGAGAAGATCATGAACATGCTGCCGGTGCGCCGCCAGACGATGCTGTTCTCGGCCACCATGCCGGGCGCGGTCATCGGCCTCGCGCGCCGCTACATGTCGCAGCCCACGCACATCCGCGCCGCGGAGCCCGACGACGTCGGCGCGACGGTCGCGAACACCAAGCAGCACATCTACCGCGCGCACAACATGGACAAGCCGGAGATGGTCGCGCGGATACTGCAGGCCGACGGCCGCGGTCTCGCGATGGTCTTCTGCCGCACGAAGCGGACGGCGGCCGACCTCGCCGACCAGCTGCAGCAGCGCGGCTTCGCCTCCGGCGCGGTCCACGGCGACCTCGGCCAGGGCGCCCGCGAGCAGGCGCTGCGCGCGTTCCGCAACGGCAAGGTCGACGTGCTCGTCTGCACCGACGTGGCCGCGCGCGGCATCGACGTCGAGGGCGTCACGCACGTCATCAACTACCAGTCCCCCGAGGACGAGAAGACGTACCTGCACCGCATCGGCCGTACGGGCCGCGCGGGCGCCAAGGGCATCGCGATCACCCTCGTCGACTGGGACGACATCCCGCGCTGGCAGCTCATCAACAAGGCGCTGAACCTCGGCTTCAACGACCCGCCGGAGACGTACTCCACGTCCCCGCACCTCTTCGAGGAGCTGAGCATCCCGGCGGGCACCAAGGGCGTGCTGCCGCGTTCCGAGCGCACCCGTGCCGGTCTGTCGGCCGAGGTCGTCGAGGACCTCGGCGAGACCGGCGGGCGGGGCGCCCGCGGTGGTGGCCGCGGTGGCCGTTCGGCGGCTCCGGCCGCCGACCGCGATCGTGACCGCGACCGCGACCGTGACCGTGACCGTGAGCGGTCGGCGCGCACGCCGCGCCGCCGCCGTCGTACGCGCAACGGCACCGCGCTCGACGCCGCCGAGCCGCAGACCGCGGCGCAGGCGCCTGCGCAGGCCCCGTCCGAGAGCGCGGCGCCGGCTGCGGCCGCCGAGCCGCGCACCCCGCGCCGCCGTCGCCGTACGCGGGCCGGGGGCGCCTTCTCCGAGGAGGCCGCCACCGCGGTCGCCGCGTCCGAGGGCAGCGTCGTCGAGGCCCCCGTCGTCGAGGTCACCGCCCCCGCGCCCGTACCGGCCACCGAGCCGGTGACGGACACGGAGGCCAGGCCGCGGCGCCGGCGCTCGCGCCGTTCCGCGGAGGCCGCGCAGCCCGTGGTGGTCGTCGTCGAGGAGGCCCCGTCGGCCGAACCGGCCGGGCCGAGCGAGGTGGCCGGGGCCGTCGAGGTCGCGGAAGCCGTCGTGACCAAGCCGCGCCGCCGCACCCGCAAGGCCGCACCGGCCGAGACCGCGGTGGACACCGCCGAGGGCACGGCCGTCGTGGTCCCTGAGGTCGCGCAGGTCCCGGAAGCCGTGGATGTCGTGGAGACCAAGCCGCGCCGCCGGACCCGCAAGACCGCGGTCGCCCCTGAGGTAGCCGAAGCCGTGGTGGACGCCGTCGTCGACCCGGTCGAGGCCGTCGAGGCCAAGCCCCGCCGCACCCGCAAGACCGCGGCCAAGGCCACGGATGCTGCCGAGGCGGTCCTGGACACCGCCGAGGCCGTCGAGGCGAAGCCGCGCCGCCGGACCCGCAAGGCAGCGGCCGCTCCCGAGGCCGCCGAGGTCACCGCGGTCGCCGAGGCCGGTATCCCGGCGCAGGCGACCGAGGAGCCCGAGGCCAAGCCGCGCCGCCGCACCCGCAAGACGGCCGAGACGGTTCCCGCCGCCGCGGTCGCCCCGGTGGAGGAGGCGTCTGCCGCGCAGGTCGCGCCGCGTCGCCGTACGCGCAAGGCCACCGCGCCCGCGGAGACCGCGGTGGACACCGCCGAGGGCGCGACGGTCGAGGCGCCCTCGGACGCCGCTCCCGCCAAGCCGCGCCGCACCCGCAAGGTCGCGGCGCCGGCCGAGGGCGCGCAGAGCGCGGTGGACACGGCCGAGGGGACGGAGGCGAAGCCCCGCCGCCGTACCCGCAAGGTCGCGGTCGCCGAGGCCGGCATCCCGGCCCAGGCCGGCGAGGCCGCGGCGGACACCGCCGAGGCTCCGGCCAAGCCGCGCCGCACGCGCAAGACGGCCGCCAAGGCCACGACCGCGGAAGCGGCCGTGGACGCGGTGGCGGACGCGGGCGCCGCCGAGGCCGCCCCGAAGGCCGCGCCGCGCCGCCGTGCACGCAAGACGGCAGCGCCCGCCGAGCCCACGGAGGGCTGAGTTCCGAACGCCGACGGCCCGGTCCCCCTGAGGGGGGCCGGGCCGTCGGCGTTCCCGACACAGCCCGACATGGCACGGCGTCGTCCGGGCCTACGCGGCCCGGACGACGCGGCCCAGCGCGACACGACCCGGTGCGGCCCGGTCCGGTCCGGTCCAGCACGGCACGGCACGGCGCAGTCCGGTCAGGCACTCCGCCGCGGACCGGTCCCGCACAGTCCCCCGCGGCGCGGTCCCGCACGGTCCGGCGCAGCGCCGTCCGGCACAACCCGGCGGGACGCCGCCCGGTCTGCGGACCATCCGGCTCCCCGGATAGCCTCGTGCCATGAGCAGGCCCGCCACCTTCGTCCCGCCCTCCGGGGCCCGCGCGTACCGCCTCCGTACCGCGCGCGGGGAGTTCGCCGTCATCGACGCGGGCAGCGCCGTGAAGGGGACCGCGCTGCTGCTGCCCGGGTTCACCGGCAGCAAGGAGGACTTCATCTCGCTGCACGAACCCCTGGCCGCGGCCGGCTACCGGACCGTCGCGGTGGACGGCCGGGGTCAGTACGAGACACCGGGTCCCCATGATGACGAAACGCCTTACACGCAGGGCGAGTTGGCGCAGGACGTGCTCGCGCAGCTCGGCGCGCTCGCCGACGGCCCCGAGGACCGCTTCCACCTCGTGGGCCATTCGTTCGGCGGCCAGGTCGCCCGGGCGGCCGTCCTGCGGGAACCGGCCCGCTTCCGTTCGCTCACCCTCGTCTCGTCCGGGCCCGCGGAGATCTCCGCCTCCCAGCAGCAGCGGGTCAAGCTGCTGCGGGACGCGCTCGCCGTGATGGACATGGCGCAGGTCTGGGAGGCGATCCGGGCGCTGGACGACCCGCCGGAGGACGCCGAGGGCGAGCTGGACGCCGGCCTGGACGACCTGGAGGTCCTGCGGCGGCGCTGGCTCGGCAACAGCCCGGCCCAGCTCACCGCGGCGGGCCGGCAGCTGTGCGAGGAGCCCGACCGCGTGCCCGACCTGGCGGCCCTGCGGCTGCCGGTGCACGTCCTGTCGGGCGAGAGCGACGACACCTGGCCGGTGCCGCTCCTCGACGACATGGCCGTACGCCTCGGAGCGCACCGCACGATCGTGCGCGGCGCCGAGCACTCGCCCAACACCGACCGCCCCGAGCGGACGGCCGAGGCGCTGGCCGCCTTCTGGGACCGGGTCGAGGCACAGGGCTGAGCGCGAAAGGCCAGTGCGGCGCGGGGCTGAGCGCGGAAGGCTAGTACTGGCCCTGCAGGTGCTCCCAGAAGCCGTCCCGCAGGGCCCGCCGCAGATCGGCCTGGCCCCGCAGCGAGTACTGCAGCAGCCCCTCGGACTCCACGAGCAGCTCCTGGTCGACGGGGCCGGGCAGGTACGGGTGGCCGGGCAGCAGCTCGGCCAGTGACTCCCGCCCCCGCTCGGCCAGCCACTTCGCGGCGATCCGGGCGCCCACGAAGCGCACGTCCTCCCGGGCCGGCCTGGTCACCGCCGACGTGTCGTACGGGGCGCCGACGCGCCGGACCACGTACGGCTTGAAGAACTCCAGGTCGAAGGTGCGCTGGCTGTCGACCTCCCAGAGCAGCGGCTCCGCCTGGTTGCGGCCCTCGGGCGCCTCGATCCCCCAGAGGTGGACCCGGGCCCCGTACCCCTGCGCCGCCTCGACCGCCGAGACGAGGTCCTCGTCGCCGCCGATGAGCGCCGCGTCGCTGATGGCGCGGTGCCGGGCCAGGGACTCCAGGTCGGAACGGATCAGGGAGTCGACGCCCTTCTGCTGGTTGTTGGCGTTGAGGTTGCCCAGCCGGACCTTGACGTCGGGCAGCTCGGCGATGGTCTGCTGCTCCGCGGTGTGGATGCGGCGCCGCGCCCCGTCGTACCAGTAGACGCGCAGCAGCCTGCTGTCCGCGAAGATCGTGCGCGCCCGGTCGATGAGCGCGTCGATGAGCCCTTCGGCGTCCAGCTCGAAGGCCCGGCGGTCCTCCGTCCCGGCGACGAGCCGGCCGGCGGCCGCGTAGAGGTAGCCCGCGTCGACGAAGATCGCGTGGGTCGACGGCGTCTTCGCCACCTCGGCGAGCATGCGCTGGAGCAGCTCGTTCGTGCGGTCGATGCGCGCACCGAGGGAGGCGAGGTCGTCGGTCTCCGCGAAGTCGTCATTCATAGGGGTCCCATTGTCGCAGTACGTCACCGTGTGGACACGGCAGGTATGGATACTCGCAAGTAATTAGACGTTCGAAAGTTTTCTTTAGCGTAGGGAATGTTCGTAACAAACATCCCGTTGACTCCTGTGGGAAGGCGGACGAAGACGCTCCGCCCCCGCCCACCAGTAGTTCTCCTCCAGGAGGATGACCAGACGAAGGGAGAAGCCCATGCGCTTCGAAATCATGCGACTCGACGACGTCGACGGCACGCCCGTGGACAGCACCGTCGTGGACGCCGCCTCCGTCAATCGGATCGTTCAGCAGGCCGCCGCCATCGGGCAGCGCCTCTGGATCCGCCCGGCCGACACCTCCGCCTCATAACAGCGGCAGCAGTTCGTCCGACACTCTTCGGGACCCCCGCCGGCACGATGCCGGCGGGGGTTCCGCGCTTTCCTTACCCGGTCCTCGGTCCCCGGCCCCCGGCCCCCGGGTTCCGCACCCGGCGTGCTTCAACCGCCCCGCACGACCTGGGTGACGCCGTTGATGATCTGCTGCACGGCGATCGCGGAGAGCATCATGCCCGCGAGCCGGGTCACCAGCACGACGCCGCCGTCCTTGATGACACGGATGATCAGCAGCGAGTACCGCATCACGACCCAGAGCACGAGGTGGATGGCGAGGATCGCCGCCCACACCGACACCTGGTGCGCCACGCTGTCGGCCTTCTGCACGGCCAGGATGACGGAGACGATCGCGCCGGGGCCGGCGAGCAGGGGCATGCCCAGCGGTACGAGGGCGACGTTGACGTCCTTCGTCTGCTTGGGCTCGTCCGTCTTGCCCGTGAGCAGGTCGAGCGCGATGAGCAGGAGCAGCAGACCGCCGGCGATCATCAGGGCCGGGACCGAGACGTGCAGGTAGTCCAGGATCCGGTGCCCGAGCAGTCCGAAGACGGTGATGACGCCGCCGGCCACGCAGACGGCCTGGAAGGCCATCCGCCGCTGGACCTTGGCCGGGCGTCCGGAGGTCAGGGCGAGGAAGATCGGGGTGATCCCCGGGGGGTCCATGATGACGAAGAGCGTGAGGAAGAGGGAGCCGAAGACGGCGAGGTCGAACATGAGCGGTTTGGCCTTGCGGGTGTTGAGGACGGGGGTGGGGGTCGTGAAGTGGCTGCGGGTGCGTCGTGGCTGGTCGCGCAGTTCCCCGCGCCCCTTGAAGGCGCCCTTCGGGCGCGCTTCAGGGACGTCGCGTCCGGAGAGGCGGACCGAGCGTTACGCGGTCGGTGTGCCGCCCGCGCCCGGGACGGGGAACGCGCCCGTCGCCCGGCGGGTGATCTCGCCGTAGATCTCGGGGTCCGTGGTGTACTCGCCGAGCTCGCACGCCTTGCGGCTGCCGTGGTAGTCGCTGGAGCCGGTCGTCAGCAGGCCCAGCTCGGCGGCGAGGCCGCGCAGCCGGGCGCGGGTCGCCGCGTCGTGGTCCATGTGGTCGACCTCGATGCCGTCGAGACCGGCCGCGGCCAGCTCCGCGATCGCGGACTCCGGCACGGTCCTGCCCCGCTTGGCGGCGGCGGGGTGCGCGAAGACGGTCACCCCGCCCGCGGCCTTGACCAGCCGGATCACCTCGAAGGGGTCCGACTCGTGCTTCTGGACGTGCGCCCGGCCGCCGTCGGCGAGCCACTGGGTCGTGAACGCGTCCGAGACGGTCTCCACCACGCCCAGTTCGACCAGCGCGGTCGCGATGTGCGGCCGCCCGACGGACCCGCCGGCCGCGATCCGCGCCACCTGCTCCCACGTGATGGGCACGCCCAGTTCCCGGAGGCTGCGGATCATCGCCTGGGCGCGCGGCACCCGGTCGTCGCGCACGAGCTCGCGCTCGCGCAACAGGTCCGGCTCCTCGGGGTCGAAGAGGTACGCCAGCATGTGCAGGCCCACGCCGTCCAGGCGGCAGGACAGCTCGGCGCCGGTCACGAGCGTCAGCCCGGCGGGCACGGCCGCGACGGCTTCGGCGTATCCGCGGGTGGTGTCGTGGTCCGTCAGCGCGGCGACGTCGAGACCGGCCGCCGCGGCGTTGCGCACCAGCTCGGCCGGGGTGTCCGTACCGTCGGAGGCCCGGGAGTGGCAGTGCAGATCGATGCGCACGAGCGGACTCCAGACACGAGCGGGACGGTGGAACGGCGAGGCGGACGACGGAGCGGCGGAACCAGAAGAACGGGAGGAACCGCTCAAGGATAACGGGGCCGGGGACTGGTCCTGTCACACCCGCGGGGCGGGGGCACCCCCTACAACAGCCCCGAAGCGGCCCGTCCGCCCCTCCGGGGACCGGCGGAGCCTACGGTTCCAGGATGCGCGGCGACAGCGCCCCGCACGGCAGCAGGTCCGACTCGGCGCCGGCGTCCCGCAGATCGGTCAGCACCAGGTCGTCGTACATCAGCAGCCCCGACTGCTCGGGCCACACGACGGCCCACAGCCACAGTCCGCGGGCCTCGCCCGCGAAGACGGCCCGGTCGTCGGGCGCCCCGGGGACGTGCCACAGGGGCGTCGGCCGGCCCGCGGCCAGCACCTTCGCCTCGGCGGGCTTGTCGACGTCCATGTACGGTCCGGGGTCGAGCCCCTCGATGCCCGCGTACCGCGCGCCCAGGCCCACGCCCAGCTCCTCGGCGACCAGCATCAGCTCGCCCATGCCGCCCAGCGGCCCGGGTCCGGTGCAGGCCACCGCCGTGGCGCGACCGCCGCTGCGGTCGTCACCGGCGAACGCCGCGCCCGTGAAGAGCCAGCCGACCGGCAGCGGCCAGGGCATCCACACCGGCACGCGGGCCCGGTGCACGACCACGTCGAGGGCTTCGACGCTGGGTGGGAGCACGGGCTGCAGCGGGTGCACGACGCCGTGCACATCGCACTGCCAGGAGTCGGCAAAGAGGCCGGGAGCCCTGACCCGGCCACCACACTTCGGGCAACTGGGTTCGCCCCTCATAAGGCACAACGGTCCTCCCCGTACTTCGCCGCGTCAAGGACGATCACCCGTCCGGCGCCGCCCGTCACCTCTTCGCCACGGCCCCTCACCCCTCTTCGTCACAGCCCTCACCACGGAAAACTAGATGTAGCTTGCATTCATTAGCCGATCTAACTTATTATATGTATAAGCCAACCATCTACGGCCGTCCCTCCACGGCCGCCTTCACGAGCAGCACGAAGGAGCAGGCATGCAGCACAGCACGGGAGGTCCCGCCGAAGGGGACACCTTCGACGCGGGGGCCACGAGCCTCCTGCGTCAGCCGAAGGCGGTCTGGGCGACCGCCGGGGCATCCGTCGTCGCCTTCATGGGCATCGGCCTCGTCGACCCGATCCTGCCGTCCATCGCCAAGGGCCTGGACGCCACCGCCGGCCAGGTCTCCCTGCTCTTCACCTCGTACTTCCTGATCACCGCCCTCGCGATGCTGGTCACCGGCTTCGTCTCCAGCCGCATCGGCGGCCGGCGCACGCTGCTCCTCGGCCTCGCGCTCGTGGTGGTCTTCGCCGGGCTGTCCGGCACCTCCGGCTCGGTCGGCGAGCTGGTCGGCTTCCGGGCCGGCTGGGGACTGGGCAACGCCCTCTTCGTCTCCACCGCCCTCGCCGTCATCGTCGGCGCCGCGGCCGGCGGCAGCGCGGCGGCGATCCTGCTGTACGAGTCCGCCCTGGGCCTCGGCATGGCCTGCGGACCCCTGCTGGGCGCGCTGCTCGGCGACGCCAGCTGGCGCTACCCGTTCTTCGGCACCGCCTTCCTGATGGCGGTCGGCTTCCTGTGCATCACGCTGTTCCTGAAGGAGCAGCCGAAGCCGGCCCGCAGGACCGGCCTGCTCGACCCCCTCAAGGCGCTCGGCCACGGCGGTCTCGCCTCGGTGGCGGCCTCGGCCTTCTTCTACAACTACACGTTCTTCACCGTGCTGGCCTTCACCCCGTTCGTGCTGGACATGAGCCCCTACCGCAGCGGCGCGGTCTTCTTCGCCTGGGGTGTGCTGCTCGCGGTGTTCTCGGTGCTGGTGGCGCCCCGCCTGCAGGCCCGCTTCGGTTCGCTGAAGGTGCTCGGCGGGTCGCTGGTGCTGCTCGCGGCCGACGTGCTCGTCCTCGGGTACGGCAGCCACACCACGGCCGTCGTCTGCACGGTCCTGTCGGGCGCGCTGATCGGCGTGAACAACACCGTCTACACGGAGCTGGCGCTCGGCGTGTCGGACGCGCCGCGCCCGGTGGCGAGTGCGGGCTACAACTTCGTCCGCTGGTTCGCGGCGGCCGCGGCCCCGTTCTTCGCGCCGCGGATCGAGGAGTGGACCGACGTCCACGTCCCGTTCGTGGTCGCGGCGGTCACGGCGGCGCTGGGCGCGCTCGTGGTCCTCGTGCGCCGGGACGCCCTCACGCACGAGGCGGAGCAGCTGGAGGAGCGGCACGCCGCCGAGGACGGCGTCACCGTCTTCGCGAACTGAGGTCCTGAAGGCCTGAGGTGCGGCGCGGAGGCGGCCGGGTCCCGCCCGGGAGAAGTGTGACGTTGGCAACTGGCCGCCGGCGGTCGGCCGTTGGGGAACGGACGGCCGCGCCACCGGGACCGGTCAGTCCAGGGAGACGGACCTGCGTGCGGGATCGCGCAGGTCCGTTCCGCTCATGAGCCAGCGTTCCTGGAGGGCCCCCGCGCCGTGCACCCGCTTCCACGCGGCCTCGTTCGGCGTCATGGGGAGCAGCGGCAGGAACCGTACGGGGTCCAGGGGCGCGTCGAGTTCGAGGTCCTCGACCAGGCCGCCCGGCTCGGCGACCAGGACCGAGGTGAACGGGGCGCCGGGCCACAGCGGTTCGCCCACGTCGAGCGAGGCGCCCGGAGCCACCACCAACCCCTCGACCTGCGGGGACGCGGCCAGCACGGCGAGCGGGCGGAGCACCTTGTCGGTGTCGGCGGCGCCGGCCCGTACCGACAGGACCAGCTCGGCGCGCGGGCCCGCGACCGGGTCGGCGACGACGGCCGTGGGGTCCGCCATGGGGTGGGCCGACATGCCGAGCGTGGCGTAGCGGACGACCCCCGCACCGGCTCCGCCGGCCGTGTCGGCGGCCGCACCGGCGGCGTCCCGGCCGGTGAAGCGGAGCACCTCGATGCGGTCGGTGCCGAGGAAGGTGACCGCGGCGCGCGCGTCCGGTTCGCCCAGCGCGGTACGCAACCGGGCCTCCACCAGAGGAAGAACATCTGCCATGCGCCGAGCATAGAACTCGTCAGTAGCGGGCAAAGCGAGGGCTTGACACTTCAGTCGGCTGATAACCTGGGCCGCCGGTCGGGGCAGCACGCAGCAGCGTCGCTCCCGAGCCCCGGCCCGCGTCTCGACGCATGAGACTCCCCTACGGGGGATGGACCTCCCCCACGGGGGACCGGCCGGAGGAGGTGGGGCTCCATGGATCGAAGTCGACCAGGCAGTACCACCCGCTCTTCCGGCTGCTGAGTCCCTCTCAGCTTCCCGAGCTCACGCTCTCCTGGCTGCCACCTCTCGCACTCGCGTCACGGCCGTCCGGCGTACGACGGAAGAGCACTTCGTTTTTCCTGATCTGTCTGAATTTTTCTGATCTGTATCAGTAGCGAGGCCACCACCGTGACGGTGCGGTGCTCCCCGCTTTGTGGACGTGCCAAACATTCTTGGTCAGGACGTCCCCATTCCGGGCAGTTCCAGCCGTCGTCGGCGGGCTTCGTTCGCGAAGGAGCCAGCCATGTCGATGATCAACAACCTGCGTGCCGCGGTCCGTCCCTCCCTGCGCAAGGACGGCGGCGCGTACGACACCACCCGGTCGCCCGCGGAGAGCTCGGCCGTCGTGGACTGCGCGGTCTACCGCGACGGCGTCCGCCTCCCCTCGGACGACAGCCTCACGCCGCGGGCGGCGATCCGTCAGGTGCGGCGCGACGGAGGGTTCGCCTGGATCGGCCTGCACGAGCCCACGGAGGACGAATTCTCCGGCGTGGCAGCCGAGTTCGGGCTGCACCCGCTGGCCGTCGAGGACGCCGTCCACGCCCACCAGCGCCCCAAGCTGGAGCGCTACGACGACACCCTCTTCGCCGTCTTCAAGACCATCCACTACGTCGAGCACGACGAACTCACCGCCACCAGCGAGGTCGTGGAGACCGGCGAGGTGATGTGCTTCACCGGGCGGGACTTCTTCATCACCGTCCGGCACGGCGGGCAGGGCTCGCTGCGGGCGCTGCGGCACCGGCTGCAGGACGACCCGGAGCTGCTCGCCAAGGGCCCCTCCGCCGTGCTGCACTCCATCGCCGACCACGTCGTGGACGGGTACATCGCGGTGGCGGACGCCCTGCAGGACGACATCGACGACGTGGAGACCGAGGTGTTCTCGCCCGGCCGCCGGGGCGGGGTGTCGCGCGGCGTCGACTCGGCCCGGATCTACCAGCTGAAGCGGGAGATCCTGGAGTTCAAGCGCGCGGTGTCGCCGCTGATGCGGCCCATGCAGCTGCTGAGCGAGCGGCCGATGCGGCTGGTGGACCCCGACATCCAGAAGTACTTCCGGGACGTCGCCGACCACCTGGCGCGGGTCCAGGAGCAGGTCGTCGGCTTCGACGAACTGCTGAACTCGATCCTGCAGGCCAACCTCGCGCAGGCGTCCGTCGCGCAGAACGAGGACATGCGCAAGATCACCTCGTGGGCCGCAATCATCGCCGTGCCGACGATGGTGTGCGGGGTGTACGGCATGAACTTCGAGCACATGCCGGAGCTGCACTGGCGGTACGGGTACCCGGTGATCATGGGCATCACGGTGGCCCTCTGCCTCGGCATCCACCGGACCCTGAAGCGCAACGGCTGGCTCTGAAGGGACCGGCCGCCGCCTAGGGCCTGTCTGACAATTCCCGTCGTCGCCCGCAGGGCGGCCTCGCGGCGTCAGGTGCGTGCTCTGGGGGTCCCCCCGGCCGGAGGCTGGGGGAGTGCCGGGCGTAGAGCCTCGTACTGGACGTACTCGGCTCTGCGCCCGGTGCGGCGAGAGGGGCCCCCGGCCGGAGGCTGGGGGAGCGTGCATGGCGTCGCGCGGCTGGGGGCACCTCCCGGCCGAAGGCTGGGGGAGGGAATTGTCAGACAGGCCCTAGCCGGGCCCGGCTAGGCTGGCCGGCATGACGGATCAGGCCAGCCCCCCGAGCCCCTCTTCGGCGCCCGCCCCGATGGAGCGGGCCCTGGTCGAGGAGGCCACCAAGAAGTCCGGGCTCATCTGGGTGCGGGGCGATTCCGTGCCGACGCTGGATCCCGGGGAGCCGGCCGCGCCGGCCCGCGCGCTGTGGCACGTGTGGCACGACGGGGCGGTGTACGTGGTCGGGGACGGGCCCGGTGAGCAGCCGCTGACGGGGCTCGTGGACGGGCGCGGGGCGGAGGTCACCGTCCGCAGCAAGGACAAGGGCGGGCGGCTCGTCTCCTGGTCCGCGGCGGTCGTGGAGCTGACGGCGGGGTCCGAGGCGTGGGAGGCGGCGGTCGGCGAGCTGAAGGGCAAGCGGCTGAACGCGCCCGACGGCGAGGCGATGACGGAGCGGTGGGGGCGGGAGTGCCGGGTCCTTCGGCTGACGCCGACGGGGGGGGGGCGGGAGTGCCGGGTCCTTCGGCTGAAGCCGACGGGGGTGGCCGCGGGGCTGCCGGACGGGTCGCTGGCGGCGGCGCCGATGGCTACGCCGGCGACTACGCGGCAGCCGGTGCCGGCGGCGGTGCCGCGGCTGCTCTTCCGGCGCCGGGGGCGCCGGTAGGCGCCGGGCGCTCCGCGGGTCCGTGGTCGGCTGCGGCCCGGTGGGGGCTGATCGCGCAGTTCCCCGCGCCCCTGAAAGACGGGGCTGCGCCCCGGTCTTTCATCGGGGGCGGTAGCCCCTGCCTTTAAGGGGCGCGGGGAACTGCGCGGCCCACCCCCACCGGGTCCGCAGATGACATGGGGCGTTGCCCGCCGGGAGGCGTCCCGTCAGGAGGTCGGGAGTTGTTGGCCGTAGTCGACCGTCTCGTCCTTCTCCGGGGCCTTCAGGGCGAAGTCCTTGCCCCAGTCCGTCAGGCGGATCGTCCCCGCGTCGCCCGCGCGGACCAGCAGGAGCGGGTACGGCCGGCCCTCCAGGGAGACGTCGATCTGCCCGCCGGCGCCCTCGTCGCCGGTGAGCCGGATGGTGCGGGTCCCGTTCAGCTTGTGGTGGCCGTCCGTCGCCAGCTTCCCCTGCAGGCCGAGCAGCCCGTCGAGCAGGACGTCCTTGTCGGTGAACACACTGAGCTGCCGGTACGCGGGGTCCCCCTTCGGCACCTTCACGTACATGCCCTCCAGCTTGTCCGCCGCCGTCGTGTCGGACGTGCTGTCGTCGTCCGCGCCGTCCTGGTGGGTCCAGAAGTCCGCGTCCGCCTTGAGGAACAGGTGGTCGTCGACCCGCAGCAGCTGGAAGGTCGCGTCCTTCGAGGTGACCGACCCGGTGCCGCCGTTCTCCTTGAGCTGCATGTCCAGCTTGTAGGTGCGTTTGTTGCTGACCACCGCCCCGGACAGCCGTACCGCCGCGGCGCCCTCCGCGGCCGACCGGGTCTTGCTCTGGATCTTCGCGGGGGGCAGTTTCCCGACCCCGTTGGTCCCCGCGTCCGGGTCCTCGCCGCTGCACCCCGTCACCCCCGCGCCCGCCACGACCAGCGCGCACACGGCCCTCGCCAACACGGCCCTACCGGTACGTCCCCGGCGCATCGCAGTCACAGGTGGCGCTGCCTCTCGTGCGGTTGTCCTCCACGGCGTACCGCAGCGTACCGGGGTCCGCCACGCCGTTCGGAGCCAGTCCGTCCGCAGCGCTCACCAGGGCGTATCCGACCGGGACGGGCTAGCCTGAAGCCCACCCCGGCGGACATGAGGCGCCAAAGCACCCCGTAGCGTGGCCCCGGCCGGACACGCGCCCGAACCCGTGTCCGCAGATGTACTCACACGTCCGTGCACACGTACCGGGAAGGAGGCGCCGGGATGGCGGCAGGCGCCCCCAGGATCTTCGTCTCGCACCTCGCCGGCATCGCCGTCTTCGACCCCAGCGGCGACCAGGTGGGACGCGTACGCGACCTGGTCGCGATCATGCGCGTCGGACGGCGGCCGCCGCGGCTGGTCGGCCTCGTCGTCGAACTGTCCACCCGCCGCCGGATCTTCCTGCCCATGACCCGGGTGACGGGCGTCGAGTCCGGCCAGGTCATCACGACCGGCGTGCTGAACGTGCGCCGCTTCGAGCAGCGCCCCACCGAACGGCTCGTGCTCGGCGAGCTCCTGGACCGGCGCGTGACCCTCGTCGAGACCGGCGAGGAGGCGACCGTCCTGGACGTCTCCGTCCAGCAGCTGCCGGCCCGCCGCGACTGGGAGATCGACCGGGTCTTCGTGCGCAAGGGCCGGACGGGCGGCGCGTTCCGGCGGGCCCGGGGCGAGACGCTGACCGTCGAGTGGTCGGCCGTCACCGGGTTCTCGCTGGAGGAGCACGGCCAGGGCGCCGAGAACCTGCTCGCCACCTTCGAGCAGCTGCGCCCCGCCGACCTCGCGAACGTCCTGCACCACCTCTCCGCGAAGCGCCGCGCCGAGGTCGCGGCGGCCCTGGACGACGACCGGCTCGCCGACGTCCTGGAGGAGCTCCCGGAGGACGACCAGATCGAGATCCTCGGCAAGCTCCAGGAGGAGCGCGCCGCGGACGTCCTGGAGGCCATGGACCCCGACGACGCGGCCGACCTGCTGGGCGAGCTGCCGGAGGACGACAAGGAGCGCCTGCTGGCGCTGATGCGCCCGGGCGACGCCGCGGACGTACGGCGGCTGATGTCGTACGAGGAGCGCACCGCGGGCGGTCTGATGACGACCGAGCCGATCGTGCTGCGGCCCGACTCGACCGTCGCGGACGCGCTCGCCCGGGTGCGCAACGCCGACCTCTCCCCCGCGCTGGCCGCCCAGGTGTACGTGTGCCGGCCGCCCGACGAGACGCCCACCGGCAAGTACCTCGGCACGGTCCACTTCCAGCGGCTGCTGCGCGACCCGCCGTACACGCTCGTGGGCTCGATGATCGACGACGACCTGCGGCCGCTGGACCCGGAGGCCGTGCTGCCCGTCGTGGCCGGTTTCTTCGCGACGTACGACATGGTCGCGGCGCCCGTCGTCGACGAGAGCGGCTCGCTGCTCGGCGCGGTCACCGTGGACGACGTCCTCGACCACATGCTGCCCGAGGACTGGCGGGAGAAGGAGTTCCACCTGGACGGGGAGGCCGCCGGCCGTGACGAGGGGTACGACGTGACCGAGGAGGCCGCCGATGGCTCCTGAGCGCGAGCGCGAGACCCGTGAGCGGGCCTCCGCCGGGACGGGCGCCCGGGCACGGCTGCGCCTCGACCAGCCGCAGCCGCCGCGGCGCCGCCTGCTGCCCGAGTACGACCCGGAGGCCTTCGGGCGGCTGTCCGAGCGGATCGCGCGGTTCCTGGGCACCGGTCGGTTCATCGTCTGGATGACGGTCGTCATCATCATGTGGGTGGTGTGGAACGTGTCGGCGCCGCGCGAGCTGCGCTTCGACAACTACCCCTTCATCTTCCTGACCCTGATGCTCTCGCTGCAGGCCTCGTACGCCGCACCGCTGATCCTGCTCGCGCAGAACCGGCAGGACGACCGCGACAAGGTCAACCTCGAACAGGACCGCAAGCAGAACGAGCGGTCCATCGCGGACACCGAGTACCTGACGCGGGAGATCGCCGCGCTGCGCATGGGCCTGGGCGAGGTCGCCACCCGGGACTGGATCCGTTCCGAGCTGGAGGACCTGCTCAAGGAGCTGGAGGCCCGGCGCGCGGACGGGCTGGGCGAGGGCCGGGTCGTATTCCCGGCGGAACACCCGCGGGGGCGTGACGTAGACGACCGGTGACGGGGCTCTCGGCCCCCGGCCCCGGCGCCGTACCATCGACCCATGGTTACGGAAGACGCGGTGCGCGAAGCGCTGGCGACGGTGAACGACCCCGAGATCCAGCGGCCCATCACCGAGCTGGGGATGGTCAAATCGGTGGAGATCGGCGCGGACGGCGCGGTCGCGGTGGCGGTGTACCTGACCGTCTCCGGATGCCCCATGCGCGACACCATCACGAAGAACGTCACCGAGGCGGTCTCGCGCGTCGGGGGCGTCACGCGGGTCGACGTCACGCTGGACGTGATGAGCGACGAGCAGCGCAAGGACCTGGCGTCCGCGCTGCGCGGCGGGCAGGCCGAGCGCGAGGTGCCCTTCGCCAAGCCGGGCTCGCTCACGCGCGTGTACGCGGTGGCGTCCGGCAAGGGCGGCGTGGGCAAGTCGTCCGTGACGGTCAACCTCGCGGCGGCGATGGCCGCGGACGGTCTGAAGGTCGGCGTCGTGGACGCCGACATCTACGGCCACTCGGTGCCGCGCATGCTCGGCGCGGACGGCAAACCGACCCAGGTCGAGAACATGATCATGCCGCCGTCCGCGAACGGGGTGAAGGTCATCTCGATCGGCATGTTCACCCCGGGCAACTCGGCCGTCGTGTGGCGCGGTCCGATGCTCCACCGGGCCCTGCAGCAGTTCCTCGCGGACGTCTTCTGGGGCGACCTGGACGTGCTGCTCCTGGACCTGCCGCCGGGGACGGGCGACATCGCGATCTCGGTCGCGCAGCTCGTACCGAACGCGGAGATCCTGGTCGTCACGACGCCGCAGCAGGCCGCCGCGGAGGTGGCGGAGCGGGCCGGGTCGATCGCCGTGCAGACGCACCAGAAGATCGTCGGCGTGGTCGAGAACATGGCGGGGCTGCCGTGTCCGCACTGCGGGGAGATGGTGGACGTCTTCGGCACGGGCGGTGGGCAGTCGGTCGCGGACGGGCTGACCCGGACGATCGGGGCGAGCGTCCCGGTGCTCGGGTCGATCCCGATCGACGTGCGGCTGCGGGAGGGCGGGGACGACGGCAGGCCGGTCGTGCTCAGCAACCCCGACTCGCCGGCGGGTGCGGCGCTGCGCGCCATCGCCGGCAAGCTGGGCGGTCGCCAGCGGGGCCTCTCCGGCATGTCACTGGGCATCACCCCCCGCAACAAGTTCTGACCGCCGGACCTACACCTGCGGGTGCGTGGGGGTTACTCGCGCAGTTCCCCGCGCCCCTGGGTACCTAGGGGCGCGGGGAACTGCGCGCTCAGCCCCCACCGGCCGGCAGCCGATGCTCCGGCCGGCGGTCACGGTGTCCTCTCCGGTGCGGCCCGCCGCTAGGCGTACGCGCTGATGTCCTTGATCATCGCGAAAGCCAGACCGTACGCACTCATCCCCCGCCCGTACGCCCCCACGTGAACCCCTTCCTGCGTGGACCCCGCGAGCACCCAGCCGAACTCGGACTCCCGGTAGTGGAACGGCGTCGGCACCCCGTCCACGGGGAGGGACAGCTGCGACCAGTCCTCCCCGGTGAGGTCGTCCGCGAGGACCCACGCCGTCTCGGTCTGCTGGTCGAGCCAGTCGTCGCGCAGGGTGTGGTCCATCTGCCCGGGCCACGTGAAGGACAGCAGCCCCACCCCCGCGAGCCACGCCGCGGAGGACACCGAGGTGGCCTCCAGCAGCCCCGTACCGTCGGCACTGCGCCGCACCGGGTTCGCCGCGACGGTCACCACGACCGCGAACCGCTCCTTGTCCTCGGTGGACTCGGCCCGTACCGACGGCTCGTCGCCGTGCCCGATCGAGCCGTGCTCGACGGCCCCGTCGGCCGAGGCACCCACCTGCATCAGCCAGCGCGGCCCCGTGAAGGCCTCGTCGAGGCCGTACCACGGGAAGGGCGCCAGCAGGTAGCCGTCGACCGTACGCCGGGCGGAGGGGAGCTGTTGTCCACCCTCCGCAGCCGGCGCCTGCGCGCCCACCCGACTTGTCGTCTCCATTGCCCGGACGCCTCCTCGCTCTCGTCGGACCGGGTGGCCCGCCCCCCTTCGGGCGTCCTTCCGGTCCGCACAACAACTAGGCAGGATAGCCACAGCTGTGCGGCGGCCCGGGAAACCGGTCGGCACATGGCTCACATACGCACCGGATACGGCGCATCCCGAACCTGCGGAACCCAAGCGGCGTACGGGGCGACGGACGGCGTCGAACGGAATCGAAGCGCGTTCCGGACGGCGGGCGCGCCGCCGGGCCCGGACACTGGCCGGACGCAGCCTGGACGCGGCCCGGACCGGACGCGGCCCGGGCGGCCCGGTGGGCTCAGGTGGCGTCCGCGTCGAAGGGCGGGCGCTCGTCCGGCGCGAGCTTCTCGCGCTTCTTCGTCATGTCGACGGTGCCGCCGGCGGAGACCGCCGGGGAGGACGAGGAAGAGGAGGAGGACGTGTCGGCGTCCCGGCCGTGCACGGCGTCCGTGACCTCGGCCATCTCCTTCTTCAGGTCGAAGCCGTTGCGGATCTCCTTGAGCCCCAGCTCGTCGTTGTCCAGCTGCTTGCGGATGAACGTCTTGGGGTTGAGGTCCTCGAACTCGAAGTCCTTGAACTCCGGGCCCAGCTCCTCACGGATGTCCGCCTTGGCACTCTCCGAGAAGTCGCGGATCTTGCGGATGGTCCGCGTGACGTCCTGGATCATCTTCGGGAGCTTGTCCGGACCGAAGACGAGCACGGCGAGGACGATGATCGTCACCAGCTCTAGGGGTCCTATGTCGTTGAACACCTTGCAGCTCCTTGCGATGTCCTCGGTGCTCGGCAGGTCGTTCCGTGGTCCGGGCCGGGTCCACGGTACCCGCCGATCCCGCCCGACCGGTACTGCCCGGGGCCCCCGGACCGCGTGTACACGTGGGGTTCTCCGAGATGTACGCCCCGGCGGCCGCGTCAGTCGCCGTCCGCGGAGCCGAGTACGAGGGTGACCTTCCGCTCCTTCCCGTCGCGCTCCAGCGTCAGCTCCAGCCGGTCGCCGGGCCGGTGCGCGCGGGTCTTGACGATGAGCTCCTCACCGGAGTGCACGCGCTGACCGTCGACCTCGGTGATGACGTCGCCGGCCCTGATGCCGGCGTCGGCGCCGGGGCCGCCCCGGTTGACCGGCGGGCCGCCGTCGTTGCCCTTGGTGCCGACCCGGGCGCCGTCGCCGGCGTACTCCATGTCGAGCGTCACGCCGATCACCGGGTGCGTCGCCCTGCCGGTGTTGATGAGCTCCTCGGCGACGCGCTTGCCCTGGTTGATGGGGATGGCGAAGCCCAGGCCGATCGAGCCGGACTGGCCGCCCTCCAGGTCGGAGCCGCTGCCGGCCGAGCGGATGGCGCTGTTGATGCCGATGACGCGGGCCTTGGAGTCGACCAGGGGACCGCCGGAGTTGCCGGGGTTGATCGGGGCGTCCGTCTGCAGCGCGTCCACGTAGGAGATGTCGCTGCCGTCGCCCTCCTCGCCGCCCGCCGTGATGGGGCGCTCCTTGGCGCTGATGATGCCCGCGGTGACGGTGTTCTCCAGGTCGAAGGGGGCGCCGATGGCGACGACGGGGTCGCCGACCTGGACGTTGTCGGAGTTGCCCAGGGAGAGCGGCTTGAGGCCGCTGACGCCCTTGACCCGGACCACGGCGAGGTCGTAGCCGCTGTCGTGGCCCACCACCTCCGCCTCGGCCGTCTCGCCGCCGCTGAAGGTCACCGATATCTCGCCGTTGCCGCCGGCCGGGTCGACGACGTGGTTGTTGGTGAGGATGTGGCCGCGCCGGTCGAGCACGAAGCCCGTGCCGGTGCCCTGCGCGTCGGAGCCGCTGACGTGCAGGGTGACCACGCTCGGCAGCGCGCTGGCCGCGATGCCCGCCACGCTGTCCGCCGCCCGTCCCCGGTCCTCCACCCCGGCCTGCGGGAGCTCGATGTCGTCGATGCCGCCGTTGCGCTCCAGGTAGGCGCCCATGGCCCCGCCGACGCCGCCGGACGCGAGCGCGAGCAGGAGGGCGCCGAGGACCAGGGCGCTCCTGGTACGGCCCCGGCGGCTGCCCGGCGACTCGGCGGCGCCCCCGTTGTGCTGGAAGGGAGCGGCGGCCCAGGGGTCGTAGTTCTGCCAGGGGCCGCGGGGAGCGGCGTCCGCGCCCGGCGGCACCCCGTCGCCCGGCACGCCCGGCACGTGCCCGTACGGCTCCGGGGCGGCCCCCTGCGGGGCCTGTGCCCGCGGTTCGGGGACCTGCGGGACGGTGACCGGCTGCGGGGCAGTGGCCGGCTGCGGGGCGGGCGCCCGCGGGACGTGGGCCTCCTGGCCGAGCGGCCCCGAAGCCGTCGTGGCCGGTGCGGCCGTCGTGGCTGATCCGGCTGGTCCGGCCGGTGCGGTGGCGGGCCCGGGCGGGGCGTCTCCCGTCGCCGTCCCGTGCGCCGGGGTGCCGGGGTGCTGGACGGGTGGCGCGGGCGCCCAGGGGCCGGGACCGCCGTAGGGCGGGGTGCCGTAGGGGTCCGGGTCGTGCAGGGGCTTCGGCCGCTCACCGGGAGCGGGGGCACCCGCCCCGCCGTCCGCCTCCTGCGGCGCCCGGCGGACGCCCGCGCCCGCCGGTTTCTCCAGCTCGAAGTCGCCGTCGGCGCCGTCCATGCCACCCCCGTGGAACCCACTCGTGCCGTCCTGCCCGGGAACCGGCTCCACCGCAGCGGCATCCGGCACGTGGGTCCGCGGCCGGCTCCACCACTTCGGCTTCGTGGGCTTCCCCTCGTCCATGCTCTCCCCACACCTGACCCGCGGCACGGAACGTGGGCGGTCGCCGCGGTTCGTCGACCTCCGCGCCCTGATCCCTGCGGCGGGCGCGGCCCATCCCTGGATTCAACCAGGTTCACGGGCCGCCGCGCAGAGGGCGGGTTCAGCCTGAGGAGGAAGGCGTGGGTGAGGCGGACGGGTCGGCCGACGGCACCGTCGAGGGCACCGCCGACAGGACGGACGCCTCGAACTCCGGTCCCGAGGACCAGGCGGTCAGCGTGACCGGCGGGGCCGGGGCGAACGGGCGTATCAGCGGGGACATGGCGGCCGCGCCCACCACCACGGGCGTGGTCAGCGTGTGCAGCGGGCCCCTGCCCTGCCCGGCCGGTGCGGGCGTGCCGGGCGCCGGGACGCCGGGCAGCAGCGGCGCGGACAGCTCGGTCTGCGCGCCGCCCTCGTTGCCGAAGGACCGCTGGCCCTGCGCGAGCAGCGGGGCGACGGACCGGCGGCGCTGGGCGTCGGTGCCCGCCGTGCCGCTCGTGCTCGCCGTGCTGCGCGCCGGGGTCACGTTGCTCCCCGCGCCCGATCCGCCGCGCGCGTCCGTGGTGTCGACGCCCACGCCGGTCGAGACCCCGCCGAGCGCGATCGCGGCGAGCGAGACGGCGCCGGCCGCGGCGGCCGCGAGGCGCAGGCCCCGGGAGGCCGAGCGCTCGGCCTCGCGCCGGTTCATGTCATGGATGCGGAATCCGCGCTGCTCCGGGGGCAGCACGGTCGCGTGGGGGCCGGAGGGCACGTAACCGAAGGAGTCCGGCTTCAGGTCGAAGACTCCGGACGCTCCGAACGATCCCCGGCCCAGTCGCGGGCTTTCGGCGTCGGGGTCACCTCCGGGGAGCCCCTGGAGTCTGGCCAGGAAGCTCTCGGACGGGGGCGGCGCGGAGACCTCCGCGAACACGTTCTTCAGTCGTCGCTGCTCGTCGGCCTCGGTCTTGCACTTGGTGCACGTGGCGAGGTGGGCCAGGACGCGCTCACGCGCCTCGTGGCCGAGCTCGCCGTCCACCAGGGCGGAGAGCCGGTCGCCGAGGTGCTCCTCGGCGAGGGGGCCGTCGGCAGGATTCAGCCGTGATCCACTCACGCGCTCGCGCCCCCTCCTCCCAGAGCGGGCACACCGGAGACCGCGAAACCGCGGCGCCCGGCACGGGCCTCGGGGGAACGGTGGGCGAGCGCCTTGCGGAGCTGGGAGCGGCCGCGGTGGATGCGGCTGCGGACCGTGCCGAGCTTGACGCCCAGGGTCGCGGCGATCTCCTCGTACGAGAGGCCCTCGATGTCGCACAGGACGACCGCGGCGCGGAACTCCGGCGCCAGCGTGTCGAGGGCCTGCTGGACGTCCGCGTCGAAGTGCGTGTCGTTGAAGACCTGCTGCGGGGAGGGCTCGCGGCTGGGCAGGCGCTCGGCCGCGTCGTCGCCGAGGGCGTCGAAGCGGATGCGCTGCTTGCGGCGCACCATGTCCAGGAAGAGGTTGGTGGTGATGCGGTGGAGCCAGCCCTCGAAGGTGCCGGGCGTGTAGGTGGACAAGGAGCGGAAGACGCGGACGAAGACTTCCTGCGTCAGGTCCTCGGCGTCGTGCTGGTTGCCCGTCAGGCGGTAGGCGAGCCGGTACACCCGGCCGCTGTGCGTGCTGACGATCTCCTCCCAGGTGGGCGGAGTCCACGCCTGCGAGTCCGCGTCGGACGTGAAGGTCGCGGTCTGAGCGGAATCAGTGCGGGATGGGTCAGCGGTGTTGTTCACGGATTTCGGCTCCCCCGCCGACCTGAGCAGGCGCCGGAGCACCCCTCCTCGATCCACAGGTTCAGCCGCACCTCCCCTGTCGGCTCTGGTGGTGTCCAGTGGAGCCCCTACCATAGCCACCTCGCCCGTTAGCTCCGGATAAGCGGTTTTACGAGAAATTGATACGCGCTCATAGGGCTGCGTCAGCACTTGCTCGCCGTCCAGATCCATCCGCCACCCCCGTGCAGTTCCCCACCCCCTCTAAACGCACGGTCCCATCAGCAGGTTCCCGGCGGCAACGGATACAGTCACGCCCAGGCAACCACGGGGACAGGAGAGGGCCATTACCGGCAACCGGCTGACGAGCTGGGCGTTCGCCGACGCCTTTGTCTCCGAGGACGAGGTGCTGCACTGGGCCCGGGAGCGGGCCCGGGAGGCAGGGCTGCGCTCGGTGTCGCCCGGCACGGGTGCGGCCCTGCGCCTGCTGGCCGCCACCGTGGACGCCAAGGCGGTCGCGGAGATAGGTACCGGAACCGGAGTCTCCGGAATTCACCTGTTGCACGGGATGCGGCCGGACGGCGTACTGACGACCGTCGACCCGGAGCCGGAGCACCAGCAGTTCGCCCGGCAGGCCTTCCGCGCGTCCGGCTTCGCCAGCAACCGGGCCCGCTTCATCCCGGGCCGGGCGCTGGACGTGCTGCCCCGGCTCGCGGACGCGGGGTACGACCTGGTCTTCTGCGACGGCGACCGGCTGGAGAGCCTCGACTATCTCGCTGAATCGTTGCGCCTGCTGCGCTCGGGCGGCCTCGTCGCCTTCGAGGGCGTGTTCGCGAACGGGCGGACGGTGGAGTCGGGCCCGCAGCCCACGGAGGTGCTGCGGCTGCGCGAGCTGCTGCGCACGATCCGCGAGAGCGAGGAGCTGATCCCCTCGCTGCTGCCGGTCGGCGACGGCCTGCTGTGCGCCGTGAAGCGCTGAACCGACCTCTCCCCCTCACCCCCTGCGACCTGCACGGACACGGCGGCCGCCGGCCCGGGCGCAGCACCGCGGCGCGCCCCGGACGCACCGCTGCCCCGGCATCGCGTCGATGCCGGGGCAGCGGAAGGGTATGGTCGCGTTCCGCGTCAGCCGACGACCTTCTTGAGGGCGTCGCCGAGCGCGTCGGCCTCGTCGGGGGTCAGCTCGACGACGAGCCGACCGCCGCCTTCGAGCGGAACGCGCATGACGATGCCCCGCCCCTCCTTGGTCACCTCGAGCGGGCCATCGCCCGTCCGCGGCTTCATGGCCGCCATGCTCGTTCCCCTTCCTGAAACCAGCTCATCGTCGCCGACGGCCCCCTTGAAGGGCACGCATCCGCGTCGGATACGCGTCACCGGCATCGAACACATTGCTTCCAAGCCATTATCCCGCATCTCAGGACCCGATGACCAACATCAGTCGGCATCGCTTGCGCAACGCGCTTGAGCAAAACCACCCAATTCGGTGGTGTGACTGCGATACTGCGCCACCGCATGGACTTTCGGACAGCGGAATTCTTTGACGCAGGTCACATGAACGAACCCCGCCGCTCCCCGTGATCTCCGCCATGCTGTCCTCTGAAGCAGTACGTACCGACGAGTACGACGTACCGACGGGTACGACGAGCCGCGACACCGGAGGGGACCATCATGGCCGACACCGTGCTCTACGAGGTGAGCGACGGACTCGCGACCATCACGCTGAACCGCCCCGGGGCGATGAACGCGCTGAACGTCGTGACGAAGGTCGCCCTGCGGGACGCGGCGCAGGCGGCCGCGGCGGACGACTCGGTACGGGCCGTGCTGCTGACCGCGGCCGGCGACCGGGCGTTCTGCGTGGGCCAGGACCTCAAGGAGCACATCGGCGGGCTGCTGACGGCGCGGGAGTCGGGCTCGGGCGAGGGCGTGATGAGCACGGTCCAGGAGCACTACAACCCGATCGTGCGGGCGCTGACCGGGGCCGCGAAGCCGGTGGTGGCCGCGGTCAACGGCGTCGCGGCCGGCGCGGGCTTCGGGTTCGCGCTCGCCGCGGACTACCGCATCGTCGCCGACACGGCCTCCTTCAACACCTCGTTCGCCGGGGTCGCGCTGACCGCCGACTCGGGCATCTCCTGGACGCTGCCCCGGGTCGTCGGACCCTCCCGCGCCGCCGACCTGCTGCTCTTCCCGCGCAGCATCAGTGCGCAGGACGCGTACGAGCTGGGGATCGCCAACCGGGTCGTGCCGGCCGCCGAGCTGGCCGGGGAGGCGCTGAAGCTGGCCCGCTCGCTGGCCGAGGGGCCGACCCTGGCGTACGCCGCGCTCAAGGAGTCCCTCGCCTACGGCATCTCCCACTCGCTGGAGGAGACGCTGGAGAAGGAGGACGAGCTGCAGACTCGGGCCGGGTCCTCCGAGGACCATGTGATTGCTGTGCGGGCGTTTGTGGACAAGGAGAAGCCGAAGTTCGTGGGGCGGTGACGGCTCGCCCCACCGGGGGGGCGGTTCGGTTCGGTTTTGATCTGCCGGTTCGGTGGGGGCTTGTCGCGCAGTTCCCCGCGCCCCTAAAGGGCGCTGCCCTTCAGGGTGCTTTTTCGGGACACGCAGTCTGCCAGGTGGTCGTTCACCAGGCCGCATGCCTGCATCAGGGCGTAGGCCGTGGTGGGGCCCACGAAGCGGATGCCCCGCTTCTTGAGGGCCTTGGACAGGGCGATCGACTCGTCGGTGATCGCCGGGACGTCGGCGAGGGCCTTCGGGACCGGGCGCGTCGCCGGGTCCGGCGCGTACGACCAGATCAGCTCGTCGAGCTCGCCCGGGGCCCAGTCCGCCAGCACGCGCGCGTTGGCGACCGTCGCCGCGATCTTGGCGCGGTTGCGGATGATGCCGGGGTCGGCGAGGAGGCGTTCCTCGTCGGCGTCGGTGAACGCCGCGACCTCGGCGATCCTGAAGCCCGCGAAGGCGCTGCGGAACCCCTCGCGGCGGCGCAGGATCGTGATCCACGACAGGCCCGACTGGAACGCCTCCAGGCACAGCCGCTCGTACAGCGCGTCGTCGCCGTGGACCGGACGGCCCCACTCCGTGTCGTGGTACGCCACGTAGTCCTCGGTGGACAGCGCCCAGGGGCAGCGCAGGGCCCCGTCGGTGCCCTTCAGTGCGTCACTCACCGCTGGTCGTCCTCCACGGACTTGTGCAGCGAGGTGGCCGCGGTCGTGCGGGCCCCGGCCAGCGCGGCCTCCAGGTCGGCGATACGGGCGTCCCGTTCGGCCAGCTCGGCACCGAGGCGGCCCAGGGCGTCGTCCACGTCGGCCATGCGGTAGCCGCGCAGGGCCGGCGGGAAGCGCAGCGCCTCCACGTCGCCGCGGTGCACCGGGCGGTCCAGGGGCAGGGGGTCCCGCAGGCGCTCCGGCGCCACCTCGGGGAGGGCGCCGCTGTCACCGCCTCCGCCGAGCACGGAGAGGGTCACCGCGCCGACCACGACGACCAGGGCGACGACCAGGAACAGGAACATGAACATCTCTGAGGTCCCCACGCTCTGCTGCCGGTGCGGGCGCACCGGCAGGGAAAGTGTCAGGCACCGATCGTGCCATGCGACGCTGGGCGTTAGGGTCGCAGGCGGCGGAACGACGGCATCCGCTGCCTACTACGGGAGAGGTCACAGGGGATGCTCAGGCTGGGCAGGCGCGAGTTCGACGCGCACGAGCCGGTGGTCATGGCGATCGTGAACCGGACCCCGGACTCCTTCTACGACCAGGGGGCCACCTTCCGCGACGAACCCGCGCTCGCGCGCGTGGAGCAGGCGGTGGCCGAGGGGGCCGCCGTCATCGACATCGGCGGGGTCAAGGCCGGGCCGGGCGAGGAGGTGTCCGCCGAGGAGGAGGCGCGGCGGACCGTCGGCTTCGTCGCCGAGGTACGGCGGCGTTTCCCCGACGTGGTCATCAGCGTCGACACCTGGCGGCACGAGGTGGGCGAGGCCGTGTGCGAGGCCGGCGCCGACCTGCTCAACGACGCATGGGGCGGGGTCGATCCGCGGCTCGCGGAGGTCGCCGGGCGGTACGGGGCGGGGATCGTGTGCACGCACGCGGGRGGTGCGCAGCCGCGTACGCGTCCGCATCGCGTCGCCTACGACGACGTCATGGCGGACATCCTGCGGGTGACGCTGGGGCTGGCCGAGCGGGCCGTGTCGCTGGGCGTGGCCCGGGAGTCCGTGCTCATCGATCCCGGGCACGACTTCGGCAAGAACACGCGGCACAGTCTGGAGGCCACGCGGCGGCTCGGGGAGATGGTGTCGACCGGGTGGCCGGTGCTGGTGTCGTTGTCCAACAAGGACTTCGTGGGCGAGACGTTGGACCGGCCGGTCAAGGAGCGGGTGGTGGGGACGCTGGCCACTACTGCGGTGTCGGCGTGGTTGGGGGCGCAGGTGTATCGGGTGCATGAGGTGGCGGAGACGCGGCAGGTGTTGGACATGGTGGCGTCCATCGCCGGCCACCCGGTCGACACCATCTCCCCGAG
>NZ_VDFC01000040.1:305378-318510 GCF_008369065.1 Streptomyces apricus
GAAGGTGGGGGGACTTCCGCCGCCGTACGCGCCGGTGGTGCGGGGGCCCGGCGGGCCGGACCCGGGGCCGGAGCCCGGCCGGTCAGCCGCCGACGTTGACGTCGATGCAGGCGTAGAAGGCGTTGTCGGTGTCGGCCACGTTCCAGACGGCCAGCACCTTCTGCTTGCCGCTGAGGCCGCCGAAGTCGACCTGGTGGTTCACCACCGCGCCCGGCTGGGCGCCGCCGTCGTCGAACACCGCGATGCGCGAGCCGCCGGCGTAGTACTCCCACGTGCTGGTGGAGTGCCGCGCGGTGAGCTTCCACGAGAACGTCGTGTTCTTCGCCACCGGGGTGACGGTCCAGCCCTTGCTGTCGTCGTCCAGGTCGGAGAAGCGGCTGTTGCCGCCGCTGCAGCTGGTCAGACCCTTGGGGCCCTCGACGCTCTGGGGCTCGTAGGTGATGTCTCCGCAGGACACCGTGCCCGCGGCGCACTGCGCCTGGCGGCTGGGCGGGTCCGAGATGTACCCGTGGGCGCTCGCCGATCCGGCGGGCAGGCTCACGGCGACGACGGGGGCGAGTACGGCGCCTATGAGGGCAGCCGTCTTCCTGCTGGCGTGCATGGGGACTCCTTCACTCAGGCCTTCCCGGGCACGCACGGTTGTGTGGGGGACCGTACGTGACGGGACCGGCCTCTCGGGTGGGGCCAAGAGGCGCGAAGGTGACGCGCTCCGGCCGTCCGTACGGGGCGGGTTGCTCGCGTGAAGAGCCAACTCCCCGAACGGAACGGCGCGTTCTGTTGGCCTAGACCATACAAGTGGCCCGTCGCGATGTGTCAAGGGCATGCCGTGGTGCCGCCAGGGGACCCCGGCCCGTCCGCGGCCGGACACGAGCGCACCCCCGCGGCGGCGTGGCGCGGGGGTGCGGCAAGGGCACGGGGAGAGGTTTTGCGCAGGTCGCGCGGGAGGTGGAGCGCGGACCGGCGGACCGGGCGGGACCGCCCGTCCGCAGCGGCCCGCGACGGCGTACGGCCGCCCGGAAATTTCCCTGACCGCCGACGGGACCGATCGGGCCGGCATACGTCCGGCCCGGCGGGGTACGCGGGGCTCCGACGGACCCTACGCGGCCGAACCCGGCCTACCCGGCGGGAGGTTCACGACGGCACAGAGAGCGCGTTCAGAAGCCGTGCGGCAGCCAGGGCGCGACCACGGAGGCGAAACCGAGCGAGGCCTCCGCGAGGGCGCCCCGGCGCAGCTCCCGTACGCGTCCCGCCGCGGCCAGCGAGGCGAGGGACACGCCGCCGAGGTAGGCCGCCCCCAACTCCCGTACCGACAGGCGCACATCGGGAGAGTCGGTGGTCCGGACGCAGGACGCACCCTTCGTGTCACCGGTGAGCCGCCAGCGGCCCTCGTTCCAGGGGCAGAAGGAGTCCTCGACCTCCAACACCACGTCCAGGGGCGCCTGGTAGGTACGGGCCTCCAGCGCCGCGCCGACGTCGACGAGGCGCACGTGGAGCGAGTCCCGCAAGGTCACGGCGCAGCGGCGGTTGTCGGAGACGAGGTGCAGCCAGGCGTCGTCCACGGGCCTGTTGTGCGTCTTCACGGCCGACACCAGGTCGATGTCGAACAGGTGCCGCCACAGCGCCGCGTAGGCCGCCGGGTCGAGCGCCTCCAGGTCGCGCAGCTCGACCGTGCCCTTCGGCCCGGCCGTGTCCCAGTCCGGCCGGATGCAGTAGCGCGCGTAGCCCACCACCTCGCCGTCACGCCGCGCGAGCACGCACTGCAGCGGCGACGTGCTCCTGCCGCCGCCGTCCGGCGGGAGCAGGGGCAGCCGCTCCCAGCCGGGCCGGCGCTCCAGCATCCCGGGCCGGGCCGGCACCCGGCGCGCGTAGAGCGCCTCGCAGGCATCGCGTACGGCCGGTGCGTCCGGTGCGACCAGCCGCAGCCGTACGTCGTCCGTGCCGTCCGGCACCGAGAGGCGTACCCGGGTCGTGTCGATCTCGGCCCGCAGCTGCTGGGTGGCGATGCCGTAGCCGAAGCGGCCGTAGATGGCAGGTTCGGACGCGGTCAGCACGGCGAGCGGCTCGCCCCAGGACCGCACGTCGTCCAGCTGGCGCCGCATCATCGAGGTGAGCACGCCGCGCCTGCGGTGCGTCGAGGCGACGCTGACCATCGTGACGCCCGCGGCCTGCACGGCGGCGCCGCCCGGGACCGTGACCCGGAAGCTGAACGCGCCGGCCGTGCCCACGCACTCCTCCCCGTCCCAGGCCCCGAGGGAACGGTCGAACTCCGTGAGGTCGCGCCACAGGGCCCGCTCCTCGGCGGGCTCCGCGACCCCGCCGAAGGCCAGCTCCAGCTTCCCGTACCACTCGTCCCAGTCCGCCGGGGTGAGCACGCGCACGTCTGTCGTCATGTCCCCATGCCTATCAGGGCGATCCGGGATCAGCGACCGGATTTCTCCCGGCCGGGCGGTGCCGGGTCCCCATCCGGCCGTACGCTCTGCGGGGGCCGGTTTTCCCTGTGACTTCCGTCCCCGGACGGGGGACAAGTGGGACCTCCCGTGCCAAGCACCTGGTCCGATGGATAGGGTCCCGAACTAATGGCAGCAGGACGAGAGCGGCGCGCGGCGGCCGATACGTTCACGGCCCGGTTGAAGAAGCAGGTACACCGGGTCCGCACCGGGCTGCGCAGATCCGCCGTCGACTACTTCCGCGGCGACGGATCCGACTGGGTCGCCCTCGCCGGGCTCCTGATGACCATTCCCGTGATCGCCTGCGTCACACTCATGAACTCCGTCTGGTGCTCCCCGGCGATGCTCGTCCTGCCGATCGTCGCGGGCGGGCTGCTGCTGCGGCCCTCCAGCCTGCTCGGGCTGTACGCGGCCGCCGCCACCGCGCTGATCGTGGAGTCCGTGAAGCTCGGCCCCTATACAGAGGGCCCCTCCCGGGTGACGCCGGGCATCGTGCTGGTCGTCGCCGCGTGCGGGTTCTTCGGGCTGCTGATCGCCCAGTTCCGCAGCCGGGTCGGGGTGCCGTGGCGGCGCGGCGGCACCATGCTGTTCGACCTGCGCGAGCGGATCCGGGTGCAGAGCAAGCTGCCGATGCTGCCGGCGGGCTGGCACCGGGAGATGGCGCTGCGGCCGGCCGGCGGCCAGTCGTTCTCCGGCGACTTCGTCGTCGCGGCCCGCACGAACGGCGGGCGCACCCTCGAAGTCGTCCTCACCGACGTCTCCGGCYAGGGGATGGACGCGGGGTCGCGGGCGCTGCTGCTGTCCGGCGCGTTCGGCGGCCTGCTGGGCTCCCTGCCGCCGCACGCCTTCCTGCCCGCGGCGAACGGATACCTCCTGCGCCAGGACTGGGACGAGGGGTTCGCCACGTCGACCCACCTCGTACTGGACCTGGACTCGGGTGACTACGAACTCTTCACCGCGGGGCACCCGCCGGGCCTCCAGCTCAACGCCGGCAACGGACGCTGGGAGGAGATGGCTGCGGACGGACCGCTCCTCGGGGTGTACGACGGCGCGCAGTTCGACCCCGTGAAGGGGTCGCTGCGCCCCGGCGACGTCCTGATGCTGTTCACGGACGGCCTGGTCGAGACGTCCGACCGCGACATCGTCGAGGGCATCGACCGCCTGACCGGGGAGGCCGACCGGTACGTGGCGGGCGGCTTCCACGGGGCGGCGTGGCACCTGATCGAAGCGGTGGCGAAGGACGTCAACGACGACCGGGCCCTCCTCCTGATCTGCCGAGAGGGAGCAACGACGGGCCCGGCGACGCTGTGAGCTCCCCGCGCCCTAGGTATRTAGGGGCGCGGGGAACTGCGCGGGAGCGCGCAGCGCGACAGGGGGGTCTGGGGGCGCAGCCCCCAGCGTCCCGCTACCGGCCCGCCTCCTTGGAGACCAGGGCTACCGCCTCGTCCACGTCGTCCGTCAGGTGGAACAGGAGCAGGTCCTTCTCCGAGGCCTTGCCCTGGGCGATCAGGGTGTTCTTGAGCCAGTCCACCAGACCGCCCCAGTACTCCGTGCCGAAGAGCACGATCGGGAAGCGCGTCACCTTCCGGGTCTGGACGAGCGTGAGGGCCTCGAAGAGCTCGTCGAGGGTCCCGAGCCCGCCCGGCAGCACCACGAACCCCTGGGCGTACTTGACGAACATCATCTTGCGCACGAAGAAGTAGCGGAAGTTGAGCCCGATGTCGACGTACTCGTTGAGCCCCTGCTCGAAGGGCAGCTCGATGCCGAGGCCGACGGAGATGCCCTTCGCCTCGCAGGCCCCCTTGTTGGCGGCCTCCATGGCCCCCGGCCCGCCCCCGGTGATCACCGCGAAGCCCGCCTCGACCAGACCGCGGCCGAGCGCGACCCCCGCCTCGTACTCGGGGGAGTCCGCCGGGGTTCGCGCCGAGCCGAAGACGCTGATGGCGGGCGGGAGTTCGGCGAGCGTGCCGAAGCCCTCGATGAACTCCGACTGGATGCGCAGCACGCGCCAGGGATCGGTGTGCACCCAGTCCGTCGGAGCGCGCTCGTCCAGCAGCCGCTGGTCCGTCGTGCTCTCCTGCACCTGTCCCCGCCTGCGCAGCACGGGGCCCAGCTGCTGCTCCTCCGGTGGCTGTGCGCTGCCCTCGGGATTGCCGGTAGCCATGTCCGCTCCCTCCGCTTGGCGATCGTTCCACCTCAGCGTAGATCGGCGGAGGTGAAGGAGGGGGGACGCCGGGGTGTCCGCCGTGGATCAGGCCGTCAGCCAGGCCCTGAGCCGTTCCTCGCCCGCCAGGATCTTGGCGGTGTCGACCCGTTCGTCCCGCTTGTGCGCCAAGTGCGGATTGCCGGGGCCGTAGTTGACCGCCGGGACGCCGAGCGCGCTGAAGCGGGAGACGTCCGTCCAGCCGAACTTGGGCTGCGGGGTGCCGCCGACGGCCTCGATGAAGGCCGCCGCGGCCGGGTGGGAGAGGCCCGGCAGCGCCGCCCCGCTGTGGTCGTCGACGACGAACTCGTCGACCCCGCAGCCGGCGAAGACCTCGCGGACGTGGGCGAGCGCCTCCTCCTCGCTGCGGTCGGGCGCGTAACGGAAGTTGACGGTCACCACGCACTCGTCGGGGATGACGTTGCCCGCCACCCCGCCCGAGATCCCGACGGCGTTCAGGCCCTCGCGGTACTCCAGGCCGTCGATGACCGGGTGGCGCGGCTCGTAGGCGGCGAGGCGCGTGAGGATCGGGGCGGCGGCGTGGATGGCGTTCGCGCCCATCCAGCTGCGGGCGGAGTGCGCCCGCTCCCCCGTGGTCTTCAGCAGCACCCGCAGGGTCCCCTGGCAGCCGCCCTCGACCTGCCCGTCGGAGGGCTCCAGGAGGACCGCGAAGTCGCCCTCCAGCCACTCGGGGCGGGCCTCGGCGACGTGCTTGAGGCCGTTCAGGTCCGCGGCGACCTCCTCGTTGTCGTAGAAGACGAAGGTGAGGTCGCGGTTGGGGGCCGGCACCGTGGCCGCGATCCGCAGCTGGACCGCGACGCCCGACTTCATGTCGCAGGTGCCGCAGCCCCACAGGACGCCGTCCTCGTCCAGGCGCGAGGGCACGTTGTCCGCGATGGGCACCGTGTCGATGTGGCCGGCCAGGACCACGCGCTCGGCCCGGCCCAGGTCCGTCCGCGCGACGACGTTGTTGCCGTAGCGGTCGACGGTGAGGTGCGGCAGGGCGCGCAGGGCGGTCTCGACGGCGTCCGCGAGGGGCTTCTCGGTGCCGCTCTCGGAGGGGAAGTCGACGAGCTGCGCGGTGAGCCGGGCGGCGTCCAGGGTGAGGTCAAGCGGGGTGTCGGCCATGGCGTCGACCCTAACGCGCCGGACCGGAGGGGCCTGCTCGGTCCCCCGGCGCCGGGATCGTCCGCGGACCGCGGATGTTCGTCGGCAGCCCGCAGATCTTCGTCCGGAGCCCGCGGATCCTCCTCCGTAGACCCAGGGATCGGCGATCGTACTCTCCAGTACCTTGTACGGGTGCCTGAGCCGTCCCCCACTTCCGTCACTCGCGCACCCGCCGCCCGTGTACGCCGCGGCCGCCTCCTGCGTCTCGCAGCGGCCCTCGCCGTGCTGCTGGGCGTCGCGGGCTACCTGACCGTGCAGTACCTGACCGGCGGGTCCGGAGCGCCCAGATGCACGGTCGTCTCGGGCCGGGGCGACGGGGCGTCGTACGAGTTCACGGCGGAGCAGGCGGTGAACGCGGCGACGATCACGGCGGTCGGCACCAACCGCGGCATGCCCGAGCGGGCCGTCACGATCGCCCTCGCCACGGCGCTCCAGGAGTCCGCGCTGCGCAACATCCGCCACGGCGACCGGGATTCGCTCGGCCTCTTCCAGCAGCGGCCCTCGCAGGGCTGGGGCACCGAGGAGGAGATCATGGATCCGGCGTACGCGGCGGGCGAGTTCTACGAGCACCTGGCCAAGGTGGCGGACTACACGCGGCTGCCGCTCACCGTCGCCGCGCAGCGCGTCCAGCGCAGCGGCTTCCCGGACGCGTACGCGAAGCACGAGCCGGACGCGGCGCTCCTCGCGGCGGCCCTGACCGGACGGACCGCCGCCACGCTCACTTGCGGGGGCCGTCCGGACGTGCGGCCCGGCGGTCCGGAGGCGGTACGGGCCGCGCTCGTACGCGACTTCGGGCGCGGGGTCTTCCAGGAGGCGGGCGCCGCGGTGGCCGCCACCCCCTCGCCCCCCTCGGGCACCCCCTCCCCGGCGGTCCCGTCCGCCGGGGCGAGCGGCTCCGGGGAGMACCGGACAGTGACCGTGCCCGTGCCCGCGGAGGCGGCCACCGGGGGCGGGCAGCGGCAGCGCGGCTGGGCCCTCGCGCACTGGGCCGTGGCCAACTCGTCCGCGCTGCGCCTCGAACAGGTGTCGTACGCGGGCCGGGTGTGGACCGCCGGGACCACCCACGGCGCGTGGCGGGAGGACGGATCGGGCTCCCGGAAGGACACCGGAGAGGTCCGCATCGTCACCGGCCGGTAGTACTGGTCAGCAGTACGGACGCTCACTCCTCAGGGGCACTTCCGGCGTGCCGCGTCGCCCGTTCGCACGGGTTTTCCGCAGGCCTCTCCCGCACCGCCCCTTCCGGCGCCGGATCCCTTGCGAACAAAGGGCTGCGGGCACCCCGGCGACTTTCTCCGCCCGTCCCGTTCGCCCGGGTTTCTCCGCAGCCGATAATGCGACGCATTGCCAACTCTTTACGTCGGGCCACCGCAACCTTCGCGGACTTCGAGCGGTAGTCACTGCGTCCGAGCCCGGAACGATCAACAGCCGGTCGATCCACGGCCGCCGGCAACCAGTCGGCGGACCGCCGGGCGCGGTCGAACACCTCATCGTTCTCTCCCCGTCAAAGGAGCACCATGTCCCTCCCCCTGACCCGTCGGATCGCCCGTGCCGCGCTGCTCATCGCAGCGGGGGCGGCGCCCGTGGTCGGTGCGGCCGGCTCCGCGAGCGCGGCCGAACTGCCGGCCACCCCCGACCTCGGCGGCGTGACCGCGCTGGACAACGCCGGCACGACCGTCGACGGTGCCACCCAGCACGCCACCGGGATGGCCGGCGACACCGGCAGCAAGGCCGTGAAGAAGGCCGTGCCCGCCGCGGGCAAGACCGGCGGCAAGGCCGTCAAGACCGCGACGCCCGCCGCGCAGAAGGCCGCCGGGGACCTCGCCGGGACCACGGGTGGCGTGGTCGGCGAGACGGCCGGGTCCGCCACGGGTGGCGGTCTGCCGACCGACTCCGTCACCAAGGGCGGGCTGCCGACCGAGGGGCTGCCGCTGCAGGGTCTGCCGCTCGGCTGACCGCCGGTTGCACGGTGAAGGGGCCCAGGGAAGTTCCCTGGGCCCCTTCCCTTGTGCAGCAGCAGGCGCGGGCGCCTGTGGCGGGACGGCCGGAGGGCACGGGGCGCGTGCGGGCTCGGTGGGGGTTGAGCGCGCAGTTCCCCGCGCCCCTGAAAAGGGCTGCCCCTTCGGGGCCCTTTTCAGGAGCTTGTCAGGCGGGTTGCCGCCGCCTGGATCCGTTCGTCCGTCGCCGTCAGGGCCACGCGGACGAAACGGTCGCCCGCGGGGCCGTAGAAGTCGCCCGGCGCCACCAGGATGCCCAGGTCGGCCAGGTGGGCCACCGTGTCCCAGCAGGGTTCGTCGCGGGTCGCCCAGAGGTAGAGGCTCGCCTCGCTGTGCTCGATGCGGAAGCCGTGCCGCACGAGGGCGTCGCGCAGGGACCGGCGGCGGGCCGCGTACCGCTCGCGCTGCTCCCGGACGTGGGTGTCGTCGGACAGGGCGGCGACCGTGGCGGCCTGCGTGGGCGCCGACGTCATCATGCCGCCGTGCTTGCGGATCTGGAGCAGGTCGCCCAGGACCGCCGGGTCACCGGCGAGGAACGCCGCGCGGTAGCCCGCGAGGTTGGACCGCTTCGACAGCGAGTGGACCGCGACGATCCCCTCGTACGAGCCGCCGCACACCTCGGGGTCCAGGACCGAGACCGGGTCGGCCTCCCAGCCCAGCTCGATGTAGCACTCGTCGGCGAGGACGAGTACGCCGTGCTCCCGCGCCCAGGCGACGATCCGGGTGAGCTCCTGCCGGGACAGCACGCGGCCCGTGGGGTTGGACGGGGAGTTCAGCCACAGCAGCTTCAGGCCGGCGGGGTCCAGGTCCGTGGGGTCGTCGTACGCCACGTGCTCCGCGCGGGCCAGCCGGGCGCCGACCTCGTACGTCGGGTAGGCGAGCCGGGGGTACGCGACCCTGTCGCCGGGGCCGAGGCCCAGCTGGGTGGGCAGCCAGGCGACCAGTTCCTTGGAGCCGACCACCGGCAGGACGTTGCGGTGGGTGAAGTCCCGTGCGCCGAGCCGCCGCTCGCACCAGCCGACCAGCGCGTCCCGCAGCTCCGGGGTCCCCCAGACCGTGGGGTAGCCGGGCGAGTCGGCCGCCGCGACCAGGGCTTTCTGCACCAGCTCGGGCACCGGGTCGACCGGGGTGCCGACGGAGAGGTCGACGATGCCGTCCGGGTGGGCGGCGGCCGTCGCCTTGAAGGGCTCCAGCTTGTCCCAGGGAAAGGCGGGGAGCCGGTCGGAGACTGCTGACACGGGTTCTGGCTCACTTTCTCGCGCGGAGGACACGTCCATGCGTACGACGGGCGCGCACAACGCGTAGGGCGCGTACGGCGCGTGCGGCAAACACGGCGGTCCCGTACGGCGGCGGGGCCGTACGGGACCGGGGCGGCACGCACCCGGCCGTCGTACTGCCGGGAGGGGCCGCTTGCGCGCGGACCGCCTACTGGTTCTGCGGCGGGAGTCCTGCGACGAAGGGGKGGTCGCGCTCGATGAGCCCCAGCTTGCTGGCACCGCCGGGCGAGCCGAGCTCGTCGAAGAACTCGACGTTCGCCTTGTAGTAGTCCTTCCACTCCTCGGGAGTGTCGTCCTCGTAGAAGATCGCCTCGACCGGGCAGACCGGCTCACAGGCACCACAGTCGACGCATTCGTCCGGGTGGATGTACAAGGACCGCTGGCCCTCGTAGATGCAGTCGACCGGGCACTCCTCGATGCACGCCTTGTCCTTGACGTCGACACAAGGCTGCGCGATGACGTAGGTCACGCTGTCGTTCCTCCTCGATAGGGCGCTGGCGAGCCGTCTTCAGGCTCCGCCACCTGGCGCGCGGGAGCGCGGCGTCGTCGATGCCCGCACCTAGTATCTCCGTTCTTGGGCATGATCCGAACAGGAGGGTTGGACTGAGCTGTGGATTTCTCTCCCCACTTCCGTCTCGAAGTCCGTGTCACCCCCGCTGACGTGGGGAAACGCGTCTCGGTGCGGCAGTTGCGAACAAAGGCCCCTGAGGGTGAGAAGTTCACCGACACGGTCGGTGTTCTCACATCATGGGACGACGGTGTGCTGCTGATCACACGCCGGTCCGGGGAAGGTGTCCGCATCCCGGAATCGTCGCTGGTGGCGGGCAAGGTGGTGCCCTCCGCGCCGGCCCGGCGGCGCGGCCCCGCCGCCTCGTACGCGGAACTCGCGCGGATCTCCGCGCGGGCCTGGCAGCCGGTGGAGCGCGAACCGCTCGGCGAGTGGGAGCTGCGGGCCGCCTCCGGCTTCACCCGGCGTGCCAACTCGGTGCTGCCCCTGGGCGATCCCGGCATGCCGCTGGACGAGGCGCTGTCGCGCGTACGGGAGTGGTACGCGGCCCGCGGGCTGCCCGCCTATGTGCAGACCGCGACCGGCGCCGAGGGGACGCAGGAACTGCTGGGCGCGGAGCTGGAGTCGCGGGGGTGGGTGCGGGAGGTCTCCGCGGAGCTGTGGACCGGGGCGCTCGCGCCGGTGGCCGACCTGCCGGACGCCGGGCGGACGGTCACGCTCTCGCGCGAGGCCGACGACGGGTGGCTGGGGCGCTACCAGCGCAAGGGGGTGAGCGAGGTGGCGCTGCGGGTGCTGGGCAGCGGGCCCTCGGTGTGGTTCGCGACCGTGCCGGGTTCCGGGGCGGACGCCGGGGCGGGGGCGCCGGCGGCGATCGGCCGCTGCGTGGTGGACGGCCGCTGGGCCGGGTTCGCCGCGGTGGAGGTGGACCCCGCGCTGCGCCGTCAGGGCCTCGCCACCACGGTCATGACGGCGCTGGCCCGCCGCGCCCTGGACGAGGGCGCCTCGGCGGCCTGGCTCCAGGTGGAGACGGACAACACGGCCGCCCAAGCCCTGTACACCCGCTTGGGCTTCACCCCACACCACACGTACCACCACTACCGAGCCCCGGGCCCCGTAAGGGGCGCGGGGAACGGCGCGAACGGCCCCCACCGGCCCGCACCCGACGACGCGACCCGTCCGGAGGACCCCCGCAGGGAACACCATGGCGGTGCCACCGACCGCTATCGATCGGCGTGAAAGGGCACGAGGCACCTATGCGTCCACTTCATCCCCCCGGACCGGAGCGGAGCGCCGAGTGGCGGCGGCGGTTCGGCGACGAGGCACGGGCCGAACGCCCCGACCTGTCCACCCTGTGCCTGCTGGTGGGCGCCCAGGCGGACGGCGCGCTGACCGAGGCCGGGATGGACGCGGCACAGATCGAGCTGGACCGGCTGGCCGGGGAACTCCCGTTCCGGCCCGGCGGCCCCCGGTCCTGGGCCACGGCACTCGCCGAGCACCTCGGCGGCACGCTCGGGTTCCACGGCACGCCCGGCGACTACCAGCGGCTGCAGTCCTCCCTGCTCCACGAGGTGCTGCTGCGCCGCCGCGGGCTGCCCATCCTGCTGTCGGTGGTGTGGACGGAGGTGGCGAGGAGGGCCGGGGCGCCCGTCTACGGCGTCGCCCTGCCCGGTCACTTCGTCGTCGGCTTCGGTCCGCCCGAGGAGCAGGTCCTCGTCGACCCCTTCGACGGCGGCCGGGTCCTGACCGGCACCGACGCGGCGCTGATGGTGGCCGGGGCCACGGGTGCGCCGCTCGATCCGTCGATGCTGTCGCCCGCCGATCCGCTCGACGTCGTCCTGCGCATCCTCAACAACATCCGGGCCTGGGCCGCTGCCCGGCCGGAGCGTTCCGAGGTGGCGCTGTGGGCGGTCGACCTCTCGCTGCTGCTGCCCTCGCACCCGGCCCGGCTGCGGTACGAGCGGGCGCAGCTGCTCGTCCAGCGGGGGGACTTCCTCTCGGGTGCGCGGGAGCTGGACGCGTACGCGGAGGTCGTGGCCGCCGTGGACGGGCCGGCGGCCGAGCGGGTGCGGCGGCAGGCGCATGCGGCGCGGGCGATGCTGAACTGAGGCTCCGCCGGTCGGTCCGGCTGTCCTGGCCACCAGGACAGCCGGGCCGCCGGGACCGGCCTGCGCCGTCGTCGGGTGCGGGCCCGTGGGGGCTGGTCGCGCAGTTCCCCGCGCCCCTGGGGGGCAGGTGCGGGCGCGTCGTGGCCGGTCGCGCAGTTCCCCGCGCCCCTTACGGGGCGCGGCAGGGGCTAGCTCGGGTCCGTGTCGATTACTCCGGTTCGTTCCTCGGGTGTCTTGCCGAGGAGGGCCGGGCGGAGTACGCCGATCACGTCCTGCGGGGTCACCGGCGTCTTGCTGCCGTTGCCGCGGGTGATGAGCACGCCGTCGAACGCGCCGCCGTACAGCTCCTTGAGCGCGTCCAGGTCGTAGTGGTCGACCAGCTTGCCGTCGGCTGTGGCCTTGACGCCGAGGAACTTCCACAGGGAGTTCTCCGGGCTGAACTGGACCACCGCCGTGCCCGCCTTGACGGTTACCAGGCCCGACATCGCCGGCTCGGCGAACTCCTTCATCATCCGGTCGACCTCGGCCTTGGAGACCTTGGGCTCCCGGGCCGTGGTGGGCACCCGCACGGCGGCCGACCGCCCGGTCTCCACCTGGGTGCGGTACGCCGCCTCGACGGCCTCCGCCGACCGGTCGACGTCGATGCCCTTGCCCGCCTTGCCGTAGACGGGGACGGCCTTGCCCGACTGGAACTTGATCGTTCCTTCGCTCGCCGAGCCGGAGCCGCCGGCGGCCCGCTCCAGGGCGGCGGCCAGCTTCTCCTCGTCGACGGGCATCACGGGGGCGACGACCCGCTCGTTGCCGAACAGCGAGCCGATCACCGAGACGGGGTTGTAGTCGCTGCCCGCGGCGGCCCGCACGGTGGCCTGGCCGTCGAGCTGCAGCCCGGCCTGGTCCGGCTTGAGCGCGACCCTGTCGCCCTCGACCGAGAGCTGCAGCGGCTTGGCCGCACGCTCCTTGAAGGCGTCGTCCAGCTTCTTGACGGCCTCGTCGCGGGTGCCGCCGCCGATGTCCACGCCGAGCACGCTGGTGCCCTTGGGCACGTCGGAGTGGTTCATGAGCAGTCCGGCACCGTACGCCATGCCGCCCAGCACCACCACGCCGGTGACCAGCAGCACCAGCTTGTTGCGGCCCTTCTTCTTGGGCCGCGCGGCCGCGGCCGGGGCGGGCGACACCGGCTCGGGCAGCTTCGGCGGCTGGTGCGGGAGGGGGCCGTCGGTGTGCGCGCCCGGCCCGAACGGCGAGTTCGAGGCGGGGGGCACGACGGGGATGCCGCTGGTGAGGGTGTGCCCGGAGACGTTGTCACCGGCGCCGCCGTAACCCGGCGCGCCCGATTCGGGTGCGGGGATCTGCGGGGTGAGGATCGCGGTGTCGTCGCTCAGCGTGCCACCGGGGCGGCCGCCGGCGCCCGCGGGGCCGCCGGGGAACGCC
>NZ_VDFC01000040.1:318610-353559 GCF_008369065.1 Streptomyces apricus
GGGGGAATGGGGGGGGGGAATGGGGGCAGTAAATCCGTACAGCAGCCAGCAGGTTGATACCCACGCAGCGCTAGTGATCATAACTATTCGGGCGTGCGCATTGATCGGCGCACGGCCGCACAAGGGGGCGCATGGCCAATATGGTCGATGCATGACGACCGAGCCTCTCTCCTTCCCGCGCCGGCAGGCGCGCACCCTGCGTTTCACCCTGGGCGCGCCCCGTGCGTTCACCGTGGCCCCCGACGGTTCGCGTGTCGCGTTCCTGCGCTCCTCGTCCGGCACCGACCGGGCGAACCAGCTGTGGGTCCTCGACGTGGCGAGCGGCAAGGAGCGCCCGGCCGCCGATCCGGCGGCGCTGCTGGGCGGTTCCTCGGAGCGGCTGTCGGCGGCGGAGCGGGCCCGGCGCGAGCGCAGCCGGGAGGGCGGCGCGGGCATCGTCGGCTACGCCACGGACGCGGCCGTGGAGCTGGCGTCCTTCGCCCTGTCGGGGCGGCTGTTCACCGCCGAGCTGAGGGCCGGCACGGCGCGTGAACTGCGGGTTCGCGGGCCGGTCATCGACCCCCGCCCGTCCCCCGACGGACGGTTCGTCGCGTACGTCGCCGGGGGCACCCTGCGGGTCGTCGGCGCGGAGGGCGAGGACGACCGCGCGCTCGCCGAGCCGGAGTCGGCGACGGTCACCTACGGTCTTGCCGAGTTCATCGCGGCGGAGGAGATGGGCCGCAGCCGCGGTTTCTGGTGGTCCCCGGAGTCGGACCGGCTGCTGGTCGCCCGGGCCGACGACGCCCCCGTACGCCGCTGGTGGATCTCCGATCCCGCGCACCCGGAGCGGGAGCCGCAGCAGGTCGCCTATCCGGCGGCGGGCACCGACAACGCGGAGGTGCGGCTCTTCGTGGTGGGGCTCGACGGGGAGCGCACGGAGGTGCTGTGGGACCGGGCCCGCTACCCGTACCTGGCGCGAGTGCACTGGTCGTCCGCCGGGGCGCCGCTGCTGCTGGTGCAGGCGCGGGACCAGGCGAGTCAGCTCTACCTGGCCGTCGACCCGGACTCGGGGACGACCCGGATGGTGCACGCGGACGAAGATCCACAATGGCTTGATCTTTTCCCCGGCGTGCCGAGCTGGAGCCCCAGCGGACAGCTCGTGCGGATCGCCGACGAGGGCGGCGCGCGCGTGCTGGCGGTCGGCGAACGCGTCCTGACCGGCGCGCAGCTGCACGTGCGCGCCGTGCTGGACGTGTCGGACGACGACGTGCTGGTCTCCGCGTCGGCCGGGTCGGCGGCCGCCGAGCCGGAGATCGGCGAGGTGCACGTCTACCGGGTCAACGACCTGGGCGTGGCGCGGATCTCGCAGGAGCCCGGCGTGCACTCGGCGGTGCGGGCGGGCGGGGTCACCGTGCTGGTGTCGGCCGTGCCCGACCGGCCCGGGGCGCTGGTCCGGGTGGTGCGCGACGGCGACCGGCGCGGCCCGGGGAACGGCCGGACGCAGACGGCGACCGTGGTCTCGTACGCCGAGGACCCCCGAATGAGCCCGCGCGTGCACCTCACGGAAGCCGGTGAGCGCCGGGTCCCGTGCGCCGTCGTGCTCCCCACCGGATACACCGACGGTCCGCTGCCCGTCCTGATGGACCCCTACGGCGGGCCGCACGGGCAGCGCGTGCTGGCCGCGCACAACGCGTACCTCACGTCCCAGTGGTTCGCCGACCAGGGGTTCGCCGTGGTCGTGGCGGACGGGCGGGGCATGCCGGGGCGCTCGCCGGCCTGGGAGAAGGCGGTCAAGGACGACCTGGCGGCCGTCGCCCTGGACGACCAGGTCCACGCGCTGCAGGCGCTCGCCGGGGACTTCCCGCTGGACCTGACCCGGGTGGCGATCCGCGGCTGGTCGTTCGGCGGCTACCTCGCCGGGCTCGCGGTGCTGCGCCGCCCCGACGTCTTCCACGCGGGCGTGGTGGGCGCGCCCGTCACCGACCAGCGGCTGTACGACACGCACTACACCGAGCGGTACCTGGGCGACCCGAACCGGCAGCCCGAGGTGTACGCCGCCAACTCGCTGATCGACGACGACGGTCTGGTGCAGGCGGCCGAACCGGCGCGGCCGATGATGATCGTGCACGGTCTCGCCGACGACAACGTGGTGGTCGCGCACTCCCTGCGGCTGTCGTCCGCGCTGCTGGCCGCCGGCCGCCCGCACGAGGTGCTGCCGCTGTCCGGGGTCACCCACATGACCCCGCAGGAACAGGTCGCCGAGAACCTGCTGCTGCTCCAGGTGGACTTCCTCAAGCGCTCGCTCGGACTGGAGTAGGCGACCCCCCGGGGGCCTGGCCGCTAGCGCAGGCCGCGGACCAGCAGGTCGACCGTCCTCGCGTAGGTGTCCGGCGAGCCGGACACCTGCCCGATCCCGCCCAGCTCCAGGTGGACCGCGCCGTGGAGGGCCGTCCAGACCACCTGGGCGGCCTCCCCCACGTCGGCGAACCCCTCGGGTGCGCGCCCGGCGAGGTCCTGGACGAGCTCGATCAGGACCTCGAAGGCCGCGTGGCCGTACACCGAGGTCTCGGAGCCCGTCTGCGCGAGCGGTCCGCCGCCGCCGAAGACGAGCGCGTAGCGCTGCGGGTGCGCGAGCGCGAACTGCCGGTAGGCGTCGCAGGCTTCACGGAAGCGGCGCTCCGGATCCCTGGGCCGGTCCGGCCGGTCCACGTCGACCGCGCGCCAGAGGTCCTTCAGGGTGCCGACGGCCAGCGCGGCCAGCAGCCCTTCCTTGCTGCCGAACCGGTTGTAGACGCTCATGGGCGCGGCACCGGCCTCGCGGGCGACCGCGCGGACGGTGACACCGGCCAGGCCCTCGCGGTCGAGCACGTCCTGGGCCGCCTCCAGCAGGACCCCCTCGACCTGGTCGCTCGCCGTGCGGCGCCTGGACGGCCGGTCTTCTCCGGCGTTCACCGGGCACTCATCCGCTGCGCGTCTCCTGTTCGGCCCCTCGCGCGGGCCACTCTGTATAACATCGTTCCATAAGGCGGTCCCGTGCTCCTCCGGCCCGCCGCCTCCTACGGCTGAACACGGAGTGGGTACTGGTGCGATCCGATCCCTGGGCGGCCGGCGGCACGCTCACCGTAGCGGTCGCGCTGGTCGTGGGCGCGGTGTCCGCGGTCGTCGGCGACCACGCCGGCGCGACAACGCTGTGGGCCGTCCTCGCCCTGGGGGCGGCGGGGCTCCTGCTGGCCGTGCGGGCGTCGGGCGCCGCCGTCCTCGTCGCCGCCCTGCTGGCCGCCCAGGAGGTGCGCGATCCGGCGCCGTGGGGCACCTGGGCGGTCGCCGGAGGGCTGCTGTTCCTGTTCGCCCTGCGCCGCCCTCGCCTCGACGCGATCGCCGCCGGCGCGGTGGTCGCGGGCGGCACGATGCTCGCCACGTACGCCCCCTACGCCTCCTACGGCCCGTACGCCTCGTACGCCTCGGCGCAGGACGGCGGCAGCGTCGGGGCGTTCGGGATCGTCACGCTCGCGGCCGCCGCGGTCGGGGTGGGGCAGTGGGTGCAGGCGCAGCGGCGCTACGTGGTCGCGGAGGTGGGGCGGCGGCGCCAGGAGGCCGAGCGCAGGCGGGAGGAGGTGGCCCGCCACGTGGCGGAGGAGCGGCTGCGGATCGCCCGCGAGCTGCACGACAGCGTGGCCCACCACCTCGCGGTGATCAGCGTCCACACCAACGTCGCCAAGGCCAACCTCGCTTCCGCGCCGCAGGTCACCGGGCGCGCCCTGGACGACGTGCAGAGCGCCACCCGGTCGGTGATGGAGGAGCTGGGGGTCGTCCTGAACGTCCTGCGCGCCTCGGAGCCCGACGCCGTCCCGGCCGCCCCGGTGGACGCCGACGTGGTCGGCGACCTGCTGGAGAGCTTCGGGGGCATCGGCCTGGAGGTCGGGACCGAGGGCCTCGACCACCTGCGCGCCCTCGCCCCGGTCGCCCGCGGCGCCGCCCGGCGCCTCCTCCAGGAGTCGCTCACCAACGCCCAGCGGTACGGCGACGGCGGCGCCGCCACCGTGACCGTCGAGCCGCCCGCCGACGGGTACGTCACCCTGTCGGTCCGCAACCCGTGGGTGCCGCGCCCGACCAAGTCCGCAGGGAGCGGCCTCGGGCTGGTGGGCATGGAGGAGCGGGTCCACGCGCTGGGCGGCACCTTCCACGCGGGCCCGGACGCGGAGGGCTTCCTGGTGACCGCGCAACTGCCGGCCGCCGCACCGCGCAAGCCGAAGGAGGCGTCCGGATGAGCGCGATACGCGTACTCGTCGTCGACGACCAGGTCATGATCCGCTCCGGGATACGGGCCCTGCTGGAGACCGGCACCGATCCCGGCACCGGCGCCGGGGTCGAGGTCGTGGGCGAGGCCGCCGACGGGCGCCGGGCCGTCGACATGGCGCGGGCCCTGGTGCCCGACGTCGTGCTCATGGACCTGCGGATGCCGGTGCTCGACGGCGTGGGGGCGATCACGCGCCTGCGCGCGGACGCCGCCACCGCGGACGTCGGCATCCTGGTGCTGACCACCTTCGACACCGACCAGGACATCCTCGCCGCGCTCCAGGCGGGCGCCAACGGCTTCCTCGGGAAGTCCGCGGACCACGAGGAGCTGATGCGGGCGGTCGAGCGGGTCGCGGCCGGCGGCTCGTCCCTGTCCGCCGTCGCGACGGACACCGTCGTCGGGCACCTCMCCCGCACGGCGCGCCGGCAGCGGCCGCACGACACCGCCTCCCCCGAGGAGCTGCGCAGGGCCGCCTCCCTGACCTCCCGGGAGCGGGAGGTCACCGTGCTGGTCACCCGGGGCCTGGACAACGACGCCATCGCGGAGCGCCTGTTCATCTCGCCGCTCACGGTGAAGACCCACGTGAACCGGGCCATGAGCAAGCTGCACGTCAGGGACCGCGCGCAACTCGTGGTGGCGGCCCTGCGCGCGGGCCTGCGCGACGAGGACTGACCCCTGCTGACGGCCGCCGACCGCTGCGGACGGAGCAGGGAGCACGGGCCCGGAAGTACACCAGCCGCGGTAGATCCGCTACCGCGGCTGCGCGACGACCACCGGGCGCCTCCCGGCGGAAGCTGGCACCGGCCGCACGAGCGGCCCGCGTACCGCTCCCCGATCGCTTCCGATCGCCTTCCGGTCGCTCTCCGACCGCCTTCCGCAGGAGTCCCGATGTCCCGATTGCTGTCCAGGATCGGCGCGTTCAGCGCCGCTCACCGACTCGTCGTCGCCGGTGCGTGGATCGTGCTGACCGTCGCCCTCACCGTCGTGACGATCGGCGGCGCGAAATTCTCCGACGCCGAGTTCAGCATCTCGGGCGCCGAGTCGACCACCGCGCTCGCCACGATGAAGGAGGCGTTCCCCGAGGCGGACCCCGGCGCGGGCGAGCTGCTGCTGGTCGTCGAGGCGCCCGGCGGCACCTCCCTCGCCCGGTCCGACGGCCGGAAGCTGGTCGCGGGCCTCGTGTCGCGCGCCGCGGACGTCCCCGACGTGAAGTCCGCCGCGGACCCGTACGCCGAGGACCGTCCCTACGTCTCCGAGGACGGCTCGGTCGCCGTCTCCACGCTCGCCGTCGACCTGGAGGCCGACCAGGCGGCCGTCGAGGCCGACCTGCGGGAGGCCGCCGCGCCGCTGACGGAGAAGGGGTACACCGTCGAACTCGGCGGGGCCCTGGACGACGGGCCGCCCGAGATAGCCGGCATCACCGAGGTCATCGGTGTCGTGGTCGCCTTCGTGGTGCTGCTGCTGACCTTCGGCTCGCTGGCCGCCGCCGGCGCGAACATGCTGACCGCGCTGAGCGGCGTCGTCGTCGGCGTCCTGGGCATCCTCGCGTGGTCGGCGACGGGCGAGGGCATCCAGTCCACCACGCTGATCATCGCGGTGATGCTGGGCCTCGCGGTCGGCATCGACTACGCCCTGCTGATCCTGTCGCGGTTCCGCGACGAGCTGCGCCGCGGCGCCGGCGTCGACGCCGCCGTGGCCCGCGCCGCCGGGACGGCCGGCACCTCCGTGGTGGTGGCCGGGACGACCGTGGTGATCGCCCTGTCGGGGCTGGCGGTCGTACGGATCGCGTTCATCACCGAGATGGGGCTCGGCGCGGCGCTCGCCGTGATCGTGGCCGTGGCCGCCTCGCTCACCCTCGTACCGGTCCTGCTGAAGTCCCTCGGGTACAAGGCCCTGCCGCGCAGGGAGCGTCCGGCGCCGGGTGCGGCGTACGAGCCGCCCGCGGCGGTTGCGGAGACCACGGAGACCGACGAGCAGCGCCCGGGCCTGCTGGGCCGCTGGGCCCGGCTGGTGGTCGCCCGGCCCGTGCTCACCATGCTGGGCGGCACCGTCCTCGTCGCCCTGCTCGCCGTCCCGGTCCTCTCGCTCAGCACCGAGCTCGACCCGCCGGGCGGCCCGGACCCGGCCTCCTCGCAGCGCGCGGCCTACACCACGGTGAGCGACGCGTTCGGCGCCGGTGAGCAGAACCCCCTGATCGTGCTCTTCGAGGGCACGGACGCGGCGGGCACCGCGAGCGCCACCGCGAAGGAGATCACCGCGCTGTCCGGCGTGGCCGACGTCAGCCCCGTCCAGCGCGCCGAGGACGCGGACGCCGCCTTCCTGGCGGTCACCCCCGACCACGGCCCGACCGACGCGCGCACCAAGGAGCTGGTGGACTCGCTGCGTACCGAGACGGACGCGGTGACCGGGGCGAAGGTGTCGGTGACCGGTCAGACCGCGGTCGACGTGGACGTCGACGCGGCGCTCTCGTCCGGCCTGGTCGTCTACCTGATCGCCGTGGTCGGTCTCTCGCTGCTCCTGCTCACCCTCGTGTTCCGCTCCGTCCTGGTACCGCTGCTGGCCACGGCCGGGTTCCTGATGTCCCTGGCGGCGGGCCTCGGCGTGACGGTGGCGGTCTTCCAGTGGGGGTGGCTCGGGACCCTGGTCAGCCTGGACGAGGCCCGGCCGCTGGCCAGTCTGACGCCGCTGATCGTGGTGGGCGTGCTGTTCGGGCTCGCCATGGACTACCAGGTGTTCCTGGTGGCCCGGATGCACGAGGCGCACCGCAGCGGGCTGCACACCCGGGCGGCCGTCGTACGCGGCTTCGGGCAGGCCTCCCCGGTCGTCGTCGCGGCGGCCGCCATCATGGCCGCGGTGTTCGCCGGCTTCGCCTTCAGCGGCGGCGACCAGATGGTCGCGTCCGTCGGGCTGGCCCTGACCGTCGGGGTGCTGGTCGACGCGCTCGTCGTGCGCATGGTCCTCGTACCGGCGGCCCTGCGGCTCCTCGGCGAGGCGAGCTGGTGGATGCCGCGCACGCTGGACCGCGTACTGCCGAACCTCGACACGGAGGGCTCGTCCCTGGAGGAGGAAGGACCGCGGCGGGAACTCGCCCGCACCTAGGGCCTGTCGTCAAATTACCGTCGTCCGCCCGGAGGGCGGGCCGGGCGGCGTCTGGTGCGTGCTCTCGGTGTGCCGGGCGGAAGTCCGCGTACTGGACGTACTTGGGCTTTCGCCCGGTGCGGCGAGAGTGCGTGCCAGGCGTCGCCCGGCAGACGGGAATTTGACGACAGGCCCTAGGGGATCCGCAGGTGAACGGCGACCGGCCGGGGCGACATGGCGCGCCCCGGCCGGTCTACGGCACCCGCACGGCCGTACGCTGTCCAGGCTGCCGCGTCCGTATATCGGTGCCGGGTCGGCCGAGTTGCCTGCGTGTTAACGAAGTTGATGCCCGTTCATCAGCTTTTCGGTGGTTCCTGAGGGGCTTCCCCGGACGGCAGATCCCGTTTCTCCTCCGGCGGGACCACCTGCTTCTCCTCCGCGAAGTGGCAGGCCGAGGGGTGCGCGGCGGGACCGCCCTCGTACCGGAACGCCGCGGGCACGGCGAGCAGCGGCACCTCCAGGGCGCACCGCTCCTGGGCCTTCCAGCAGCGGGTGCGGAAGCGGCAGCCGGAGGGGATGTTCGCGGGCGAGGGCACGTCGCCGGAGAGGATGATCCGCTCCCGGTGCTCGCGGGCCTCCGGGTCCGGGACGGGCACCGCGGAGAGCAGTGCCTGGGTGTACGGGTGCGTGGGGTGGTCGTAGATCTCGGCGTCCCGGCCGGTCTCCACGATCCGCCCGAGGTACATCACCCCGACCCGGTCGGAGATGTGCCGCACGATCGACAGGTCGTGCGCGATGAAGACGTAGCTCAGGCCGAACTCGCTCTGCAGCCGGTCCATCAGGTTGACGACCTGCGCCTGCACGGACACGTCGAGGGCCGACACCGGCTCGTCCGCGACGATGATCTCGGGGCGCAGGGCGAGGCCGCGCGCGATGCCGATGCGCTGGCGCTGGCCGCCGGAGAACTGGTGCGGATAGCGGTTGATGTACTCCGGGTTGAGGCCGACCACGTCGAGCAGGTCCTGGACCCGCTTGCGCCGGTCGCCCTTCGGCGCGACCTCGGGGTGGATCTCGTACGGCTCCCCGATGATGTCGCCGACGGTCATCCGCGGGTTGAGCGAGGTGTACGGGTCCTGGAAGACCATCTGGATGTTGCGGCGCACAGCCTTCAGGGCCCGGCTGGACAGCTTGGCGATGTCCTCGCCCTTGTACCGGATCTCGCCCGCGGTCGGCCGCTCCAGGTTGACCAGCATCTTGGCGACCGTGGACTTGCCGCAGCCGGACTCGCCGACGATGCCGAGGGTTTCCCCGGCGCCGAGGTCGAAGTCGACCCCGTCGACCGCCTTGACGGCGCCCACCTGCTTGCGGAAGAGGATGCCCTGGGTGAGCGGGTAGTGCTTGACCAGGCCGCGTACCTGGAGGATCGGCTCGGCCACCGCGGTGGGCGCCCCTCCGGTCGCCGGAACGCTCATCGACTCAGCCATGGAGGCACTCCCTCCAGAAGTGGCAGGCGCTCCTGCCGTCCGCGCCCGCCTCGGTCACCTCGTACAGCGGCGGCACGTCGGTGCGGCAGACGTCCCGGGCCAGGGGGCAGCGCGGGTTGAAGGCGCAGCCGGACGGGATGTTCATCAGGTTCGGCGGCAGGCCCTTGATCGCGTACAGCTCCCGGCCCTTCTGGTCGAGCCGCGGGATCGACTCCAGGAGGCCCTTGGTGTACGGGTGCGCGGGGGCCTTGTAGATGTCGTGGACCGGGGCGGACTCGACGATCGTGCCCGCGTACATCACGGCGATGCGGTCGGCGACGTCCGCGACCACGCCGAGGTCGTGGGTGATGAGGATGAGGCCCATGTTGAGCTCGCGCTGCAGCTCGGCGAGCAGGTCCATGACCTGGGCCTGGACGGTGACGTCGAGGGCGGTGGTGGGTTCGTCGGCGATGATCAGGGCGGGTTCCAGGGCCAGCGCCATCGCGATCATGATGCGCTGGCGCATGCCGCCGGAGAACTGGTGGGGGTAGTCGCCCACCCGGGAGGCGGCGGCCGGGATGCGCACCCGGTCCATCAGCTCGACCGCCTTGGCCTTCGCGTCCTTGCGGGACATCCCGCGGTGGACGGTGAACATCTCGCCGAGCTGGGCGCCGACGCTGAGCACCGGGTTCAGGGACGACAGCGCGTCCTGGAAGATCATGGCCATCTGGGCGCCGCGGACCTTGCGCCGCTCCTCCTCCTTGAACGTCAGGAGGTCCTGGCCCTTGAAGAGGATCTCGCCCCCGGTGATCTTCCCGGGCGGGGTGTCGAGGATGCCCATGACGGCCTGCGCGGTCACGGACTTGCCGGAGCCGGACTCGCCGAGCACGGCGAGCGTCTCGCCCTCGTCCACGCTGTAGCTGACGCCGTTGACGGCCCGGGCGACGCCGTCCCGGGTCCGGAACTCCACGTGCAGGTCGCGCACTTCGAGCAGCACGTCACTCACCTCAGCTTCGGGTCGAGGGCGTCGCGCACCGCGTCGCCGAGCATGATGAACGCGAGGACGGTGACGGCGAGCGCCCCGGCCGGCCACAGCAGGGCGTGCGGCGCGGTGCGGATGTACTGGGACGCCGAGGAGATGTCGATGCCCCAGCTCACCGTGGGCGGCTTGAGCCCGACCCCGAGGAACGACAGGGTCGCCTCCAGCGAGATGTACGTACCGAGCGCGATGGTCGCCACGACGATGACCGGGGCGACCGCGTTGGGGGTGATGTGCCGCAGCATCATCCGGGAGTTGGAGGCGCCCAGCGCCCGGGCGGCCTGCACGTAGTCGTTCTGCTTGGTGGTGATGACCGAGCCGCGGGCGATGCGGGAGATCTGCGGCCAGCCGAGCAGCACCATGAAGCCGATCACGGGCCAGATCGTGGAGCTGGTGACGACGGACAGCAGCACCAGGCCGCCGAGGACGACGGGGATCGCGAAGAAGATGTCGGTGACGCGGGAGAGGACCGCGTCCCAGGCCCCGCCGAAGAACCCGGCGAGTCCGCCGAGCACCGAGCCGAGGAGCGCCACCCCGAGCGTGGCGCACACGCCGACGGTGACGGAGACGCGGGCCCCGTACACGGTGCGCGTGTAGACGTCGCAGCCCTGGCCGTTGTAGCCGAAGGGATGGCCGGGCTGGGAGCCCTCCTGGGCCTTGGCGAGGTCGCACTTGAGGGGGTTGCCGGAGGCGATCAGGGAGGGCCACAGGGAGATGACGACCAGGAAGAGGATGACGAGCCCCGAGATGATGAAGACGGGGTTGCGCCGCAGGTCGCGCCAGGCGTCGGACCACAGGGAGCGGGGCTTGTCCTGGGGTCCCGTGCCGTCCGGCCCGCCGAGCGGCTTGCGCAGCGAGGCGCCCTCCTCCGTCGCGAGGTCCATCGCGCCGCCCATGCCGGTCGCGGCGATGGCGCCGTCCTCGGGGGCGCGGCCGCCGCCCGACAGGTGCGGCCCGGGCGGCATGGAGGGCAGGGGCCGCTCCGGTGGCGTCGGCTGCTCAGGCATAGCGGATCCTCGGGTCGAGTACGGCGTACAGGAGGTCGACCAGCAGGTTGGCCACCAGGAAGACGAGGACGAGGACGGTCACGAAGCCGACGACGGTCTGGGTGTTCTGGCGCAGGATGCCCTGGTAGAGCTGGAAGCCGACGCCATGGATGTTGAAGATCCGCTCGGTGACGATCGCGCCGCCCATCAGCGCGCCGATGTCGGTGCCGATGAAGGTGACCACCGGGATGAGGGAGTTGCGCAGCAGGTGCCGGGTGATGACCCGGCGCCGGGGCAGGCCCTTGGCGACGGCCGTGCGGACGTAGTCGGCGCGCCGGTTCTCCGCGATGGAGGTCCGGGTCAGCCGGGTCACGTAGGCGAGGGAGACGGACGCGAGGACAAGGCCGGGCACGATCAGCTCGTCGAAGGGGGCCTCCGAGGAGACGGACGGGCTGATCCAGCCCCATTTGACGCCGAGCAGCAGCTGGAGCAGCAGGCCGGTGACGAAGGTGGGCACCGAGATGACGACGAGGGTGACCAGCAGGACGCCGGTGTCGACGGGCCGGCCGCGGCGCAGTCCGGTGACGACGCCGAGCGTGATGCCGATGACCACCTCGAAGAGGACCGCGACGATCGTGAGCCGGACGGTGACCGGGAAGGCGCTCGACATCAGCTCGGTGACCTCCTGCCCGTTGAACGCGGTGCCGAAGTCGCCGGTGAAGACGTTGCCCATGTAGGTCGCGTACTGCTGCCACACGGGCTTGTCCAAGCCGAACTCCTTGCGGAGCTGGGTGGCCGTCGCGGGGTCGCACTGCCGGTCGCCGCACAGGCCCGCGATGGGGTCGCCCATCACGTTCACCATCAGGAAGATCAACAGGGTGGCGCCGATGAAGACCGGGATCATCTGCAGCAGGCGCCGGATCACATACCGTCCCATGAGGGCTCCGGAGGTAGGCGGGTAGCCTGGGGCGGGCGCCTGGGCTTTCTGGAAGCGCGCCCGCCCCCGTGGCTCAGCTGACCTTGATCTCGTTGTAGACGGGCAGGCTGAACGGGTTCAGCGCCACGTCCGAGATCCGGTCCGAGTAGCCGGCGCTGCCGTTCTGGTACCAGAGCGGGATGGCGCCCATGTCGTCCCGCAGCACCTCCTCGGCCTGCTGGAACAGGTCGACGGCCTTGGCCTGGTCGGTCTCCGCGTTGGCCTTGTCGACGAGGGTGTCGAACTCCTTGCTGGACCACTTGCCGTCGTTGGAGGAGGCGTTGGTGTAGTACAGCGGCTGCAGGAAGTTCTGGATGAGCGGGTAGTCCATCTGCCAGCCGGCCCGGAAGGGGCCCGACATCTTCGACTGGGTGATCTGGTTGCGGAAGTCGGCGAAGGTGCCGACCGGGTTGCCGACGCAGGCCTTGTCGTTGCCGAGCGCGTTGTTGATCGAGTTGCAGACGGCGTCCACCCACTCCTTGTGGGAGCCGGTGTCCGCGTTGTACGAGATCTTGACCTGGCCGCCGGGCAGCCCGCCGCCGTCCTCGATCAGCTGCTTGGCCTTCTTCGGGTCGTACTCGCAGGCGTCACCGCACAGCCCCTCCTTGAAGCCGCCGTCCTCGCCGAGGACGGGTGAGGTCCAGTCGGTGGCGGGGGTGCGGGTCTTCTGGAAGATGGTCTCGGTGATCTGCTTGCGGTCGATGGCCATGGACAGGCCGGTGCGGACCTTCTCCATGCCGTCCTTGCCCCAGTTCTTGTCGTAGAACGGGAAGGCGAGGGTCTGGATGATGCCGGCCGGGGTGTTGATGTACCGGTCGCCGAGGTCGCTCTTGGCGTTCTTCAGCTGCGAGGCGGGCACGTCGTCGACGAGGTCGAGGTTGCCGGCCATCAGGTCCGTGTAGGCGGTGTTGTTGTCGGTGTAGACCTTGAGGTCCACGCCGCCGTTCTCGGCCTTGTCGTCCCCCGGGTAATCGTCCCAGGTGCGCAGCTTCATCACCGAGCCCTTGGCGTACGAGTCCACGGCGTACGGGCCGTTGCCGACCGGCTTCTTCAGCCAGGCCGCGTGGTCGTCGAAGAACGCCTTGGGCAGCGGCGCGAAGGCGGCGTAGCCGAGGGTGTCGGGGAAGGTCGAGAACTTCTGGTTGAGCTTGATGGTGAAGGTGCGGTCGCCGGTGACCTTGAGCCCGCTCAGGGTGTCGGCGGTCTGCTTGCCGCCGTCCTCCGGGTGGACCTTGTCGTAGCCGTCGATGTACCCGAAGAAGTACGCGTTCTTCTGGTTGTTCTTGAGGCTGGCGCCGTAGTTCCAGGCGTCCACGAACGACTTGGCGGTGACGGCCTCGCCGTTGCTGAAGGTCCAGCCGTCCTTGACGGTGACGGTGAAGTTCTGCGAGTCCGAGGTCTCGATCTTCTCGGCCAGCATGTCCTTGGCCTCGCCGGTCTCGGCGTCGTAGCGCTTGAGACCGCGGAAGACCATGTCGAGGACCTTGCCGCCCTGCACCTCGTTGGTGTTGGCCGGCTCCAGGGGGTTCTGCGGGTCGCCCCAGGAGGAGCTGACGATGCCGGAGCCGTCGCCGCCGCCGCTGTCGCCCCCGTCTCCCCCGCCTCCGCAGGCCGTCGCCGCGAGGGCTGCCGCCGTCGCGCACACGGCCCATCTGGCGTGCGTGGCTCCACGCATGGAGTGCCTCCTCTTAGCTGCGCTGCGGCTCCGGCGCCGGAGCCGGTACCTTTGCGCCCAATATCTGCGCATATGTACGGTCGCGCACATTCGCCCACCCGGACGGGTGGGGATGCGCGTCCGTATGCCGTAGCGCTGGCGCTCGCCTTGGGAGGACTGCGGGGGCTGTGTTGCGGTGCGTGGTCGGGTGCGCCGTCCGTCGTGGCTGGTCGCGCAGTTCCCCGCGCCCCTAGGTGCCTGGGGCGCGGGCCGCGTCAGGGTCAGTGGGGGTCGGACACCTCGTCCAGATCTCCCCGTTCCACGCAGAACTCGTTGCCCTCCGGGTCCGCCATGAGGACCCAGCCCCTGCCGTCCGGGCGGGTGCGGTCCGCGAGGACCCGCGCGCCGAGGGCGAGCGCCCGCTCGACCTCCGCCGCCCGGGTGCGCCCGACGGGCCGCAGGTCGAAGTGGAGGCGGTTCTTGGCCGTCTTGCCCTCGGGGACCCGCACGAACAGCAGCCGCGGCCCGCCGTCGGGGTCCTCGATCAGCGCCTCCGGGTCACCCGGCTTGTCGTCGTCGGCCAGCGGCCGTCCGAGCAGCCCGCTCCAGAACAGCCCGAGGTCGTACGGGTCGCCCGTGCAGTCGAAGGTGAGGCTGTGGATGACGGGGCCCGGCCGGGACTTCCCGGCGCCGCTAGACACCCGTGCGCCCGTCGAGCAGCTCGCGCACGATGTCGAGGTGCCCGTTGTGGCGGGAGGTCTCCTCGATCAGGTGCAGGACGATCCAGCGCAGGTCGACCGGCTTGCCGTCCCGGACCGGACGCCGGGCCGGGGTGTCGAGGTCGTGCTCGGCCAGCAGGCGGCGGTACCGGGCGCTCTGCTCCTCGTACTCGGCCAGGAGCTGCGGCAGCGGCACCTCGACGGCGAGCCGCATCTCCGGGTCGGGGTCGTCCTCGGTCGCGGCGGCCAGCGGGCCCGCGGGCTCCTCGCCCAGGAAGACCACCTGGAACCAGTGGTGCTCGACCCACCGCAGATGGCCGATCAGGCCGCACAGCGTCATCAGCGGGGAGTCCGGCAGCGGGGCCCTGCGCGCGTCCTGCGGGGACACGTCCTCGCACTTGGCGCGCGCGGTGTCCCGTACGTAGTCGAGGAAGGTGGCCAGTTGCGTGCGCTCGTCCCAGGCGGGAGGCATATCGGTTCGCGTCATTCCAGGCAGCTTCCCGGGCCCACCGGCCGATGTCGAACGAATATCGGCCGCGATCGCGATCGGATTGCGCGGCCCGTCGGGCTCCCGGTGGGATAGCCCCATGGACGATGCGGCGGACGACGTGGAGCAGGCGATCGCGGGTGAGTTGCGGCTGATGGATCCGCGGGTGCGGTCCTCGCGGGAGCTCGCCGGGCGGCTCCTGGACCCGGAGTTCGTGGAGGTCGGCGGGTCCGGGCGGCGGTGGACGTACGCGAGCATGCTCGACGCGCTGGCCGGCCTCACGGGCAGCTCGCAGGACGGCCCCCGTTACGAACCCTCGGACATCCGCGGTGTGCCGCTCGCGCCCGGCCTCGTCCATCTGACGTTCGAGACCCTGCTCGACGGGGTCAGGACCCGGCACAGCTCGATCTGGCGCAGGCACGGCGGGCACGCAGACGGCGGCGACGGGGGCGGGGGCTGGCGGATGTACTACCACCAGGCCACCCGCGTACCGCCCGGGACGGAGTGAGATCGGCTCCGTCCCGCGGCGGAGGGGTCAGTCCTTCGCGGGGGACATCGTCGGCGCGTCCTCCAGCGCCTTCAGTGCCGGGTCCATCACGACGTCCTCGGCGCGGGCCTCGGTCGTCGGCTCCTCCGGGAAGTGGCAGGCCGTCAGGTGGCCCGCCGGGTTGCCGGAGAGCTGCACCAGCGGGGGCTCCTCGGTCGCGCACTTGTCCTGCGCCTTCCAGCAGCGCGTGCGGAAGCGGCAGCCGGACGGCGGGTGGATCGGCGAGGGGACGTCACCGGAGAGCCGGATCCGCTCCCGGTCCTCGGTCGCGTCGTCGAGCGCGACCTCGGGGACGGCCGACAGCAGGGCGTGGGTGTACGGGTGGCGCGGACGGTTGTAGATGGAGTCGCGGTCGCCGACCTCCACCACCTTGCCGAGGTACATCACCGCGAGGCGCTGCGAGAAGTGCCGCACGATCGCGAGGTCGTGGGCGATGAAGAGGAAGGCGATGCCCATCTCCTCCTGGACCTTCTGCAGCAGGTTGACGACCTGCGCCTGGATCGACACGTCGAGGGCCGAGACCGGCTCGTCGGCGACGATCAGCTTCGGGTTCAGGGCGAGCGCCCGGGCGACCCCGATGCGCTGGCGCTGGCCGCCGGAGAACTCGTGCGGGAAGCGGTTGTAGTGCTCGGGGTTGAGGCCGACCAGCTCCAGCAGCTCGCGCACGCGCTTCTCGACGCCGCCCGCCGGCTTGATCCCGTTGACCTCCATCGGCGACTTGATGATGGTGCCGACGGTTTGCCGCGGGTTCAGCGAGGAGTACGGGTCCTGGAAGATCATCTGGATCTCGGACCGCACGGGCGCCAGCTGGCGGCGCGAGGCGTGCGTGATGTCCTGTCCCGCGTACGTGATCTTTCCGGCGGTCGGCTCCAGGAGCCGGGTGATGAGCCGGCCGGTCGTCGACTTGCCGCAGCCGGACTCGCCGACCAGGCCGACGCTCTCGCCGACGCCGACGCTCAGGTCGACGCCGTCGACGGCCTGCACGGCCCCGACCTTGCGCTTGATCGGGAAGCCGCCGTAGATCGGGAAGTGCTTCGTGAGGCCCTCGACGGAGAGCAGCGTCTCGCGCGCTCCGTCCACCGGGCCCTGCGGCTTCGGCAGGGTGAGTTTGTCGCTCATGTGTCGTTCTCCCTAGCCCAGCCGGGGCTTGATCTGCTCGATGAAAAAGGTCGATCGCTGCTCGCCGCTCAGGTGGCAGGCGGCGCTGCGGCCCTCGGGCAGCTCGGGCCGCTCGGTGGAGCAGCGGTTGCCGCCGACCTCGGACGTGAAACCGCACCGCGGGTGGAACGGGCAGCCCGACGGCGGGTTCAGCAGGCTGGGCGGGGACCCCGGGATCGGGGTGAGCGCCTGCGCCGTGTCGCCGCCGAGTCGCGGCATGGAGCTCAGCAGGCCCCAGGTGTACGGGTGCTGCGGGGCACGCAGCACCTCGCGGACGCTGCCGCGTTCCACGGCCCGGCCCGAGTACATCACCAGCAGGTCGTCTGCCATCTTGGAGATGACGCCGAGGTCGTGGGTGATGAAGACGATCGCGGAACCGAACTCCTGCTGCAGGTCCTTGAGGAGATCGAGGATCTGCGCCTGGACGGTCACGTCCAGAGCCGTGGTCGGCTCGTCCGCGATCAGCAGGTCCGGGTTGCAGATCAGGGCCATCGCGATCATCGCGCGCTGGCGCATACCGCCCGAGAACTGGTGCGGGTAGTCGTCGAAGCGCATCGCGGGCTGCGGGATGCCGACCTTGTCGAGCATCTCGATGGCGCGCGCCTTGGCCTCCCTCTTGGAGGCGCCGGTGTGCTTCATGAAGGGTTCCGCGATCTGCCGGCCCACCGTGTAGTACGGCGAGAGCGCGGTCAGCGGGTCCTGGAAGATCATCGCGACCTTGTTGCCGCGGAGCTTCTCCATCTCCTTCTCGGTCGCGCTGACCAGTTCCTTGCCGTCCAGGACGATCTCGCCCTCGACGGTGGCGGTCTTGGGGTTGTGCAGGCCGAGGACGGTCAGGTTGGTGACGGACTTGCCGGAGCCCGACTCACCCACGATGCCCAGCGTCTTGCCCCGCTCGACGTCGAAGGAGAGTCCGTCGACGGCCTTCACGATGCCGTCCTCGGTGGAGAACCGCACCCGCAGGTCGCGGACCGAGAGGAAGGCCTCCGACCCGCTCGGGGCCCTTTCGCCTTCGGTCTTGGTCAGTGTGGTCACGGTATTTCTCCTAGGCGAGGCGCACGCGCGGGTCGATGTAGGCGTAGGCGAGGTCCACGACGATGTTCAGGATCAGGATGAAGAAGGCCCCGAACAGCATGACGCCCATCGTCAGGGGAAGGTCCTTGGTCAGCGAGCCCTCGACCGCGAGCCGGCCGATACCGGCGAGGTCGAAGGTGAACTCGGTGACCACCGCGCCCGACAGGAGCGCGCTGAGGTCCATACCGATGATGGTGACGATCGGGATGAGCGAACCGCGCCAGGCGTAGCGGAAGAAGACGTACCGCTGCCGCATGCCCTTGGCACGGGCGGTGCGGACGTGCTCCTCCTGCAGCTGCTCGATCATCGTCGAGCGTGCCATACGCGTGTACTGGGCGGTGAAGATCGTCGCCATCACGGCCCAGGGGATCAGCATGCCCACGAACCACGAGCCGGGGTTGTCCGTGAACGGCACGTACTTGGGGTTCTCGAACCAGCCCGTTTGGTAGACGAGCAGACCCAGGACGATAGGGCCCAGGAAGTAGATCTGGAACGAGCTGAGGACCATCGAGGCGCCGCTGACGATCTTGTCGACGGCGGTACCGCGCTTCCAGGCGGCCAGCAGACCCGTACCGAGACCGAACAGCAGGAAGATCACCAGACCGCCGACGGTCAGCGAGAGCGTCAGCGGGAAGCGGTCCATGATGGAGTCCCACACGAAGTCGCCGCTGTCGAAGGAGACACCCAGGCACGGGGCGGCACAGTGTCCCTGCGGGAAGTCCCGGCCGGAGACGATGCCCATCATGAATTCCCAGAACTGGGTGGTGATGGGCTTGTCCAGGCCGAGGTTCTCGCGGATGACCGCGATGTTCTCGGGGGAGCAGTTCTTGCCGCAGGCCAGCTGGGCGAAGTCCTGGGGGATCGAATAGAACAGGAAGAACGTGAAAGCGCCGATCAGAAACATGATCACGACGGCGCCGCTCAGCCTGCGGATGAGGAACTGAAGCATGGCGGGTGGGTGCTCTCTTCGGAACGCGGCGGCAGGAGGGGGTTACCGTCCGCGGGGGTGCGCTCCGCCTGGCGCACACCCCCGCGGATCAGCCGAGCTGACGGGTTACGGCTGCTTGGTTACGGCTGCTTCAGGAACAGGTCGTTGATGTCGATGTAGCTCGACTCCGTGCTGAACCGGGCGCCACCGATGTTCGAACCGTAGAGCTGCAGCTGCTTGGAGTAGTAGACCGGTGCGCTGGGGTTGACCCCCTCCACGATGCGGTGGTGGGCCTCTTCCCAGGTCTTGGCGGCCTCCTCGGGCTCCTGCGTGACGGCCTTCTTGATGAGCTCGTTGACCTTCGCGTCGTCGATGTGCGAGTAGTTCGGCGCACCGTCGGCGACCAGGTCACCGTCGTAGACGGGGGTGATGACCGTGGACGGCGACGGCCAGTCCTGGCCCCAGCCGGTCATGTACAGGTCGTACGGGTTCTTGAGCTTGCCGACCTGCTCGTAGAAGGTCGCGCGGTCGATCTCCTTGGCCTGGACGTCGAAGCCGAGCTTGTTCAGCGCGTCCTTGATGATGACCATCTGGGCCTGGCCGCGCGGGGTGTTGGAGTAGGCGTAGCTGAGCTTCGTGCCCTTCTTGAAGCCGGCCTCCTCCAGCAGCTGCTTGGCCTTCGCCGGGTCGCCGTTGGGCTTCTTCAGCTTGCCGAACGGGTCGTACTTCGGGTCGAAGCCGGGCAGGGTCGGGGCCAGCAGACCGCCCGCCACCTCGCCGCCGTACCGGCCGCCGTCCGCCTGCACCATGGACTGGTTCGGGATCGCGTAGGTGATCGCGTCCCGGATCTTCTTGTCCTTCATCGTGGCGCTGTCGAGGTTGAAGCTCAGCGCCCAGACGTAGACCTGGTAACCCTGGATGGTGCGCTTCTTGGCACTGGCGTCACCGATGACCGTCGACAGCTGGGCCGGGTCCACCGAGTCGGTGAACTGGATGGCGTTCTTGGCCTCGCCCTGGTCGGCGAGCAGACGCTTGGTCTGGCTGGCCTGGTCGATGGTGTTGGTGAAGTTGTAGCCGTCGACGTACTGGTGGCGCACCGAGTCCGTCTTCTCGTCCCACTGGTCGTTCTTGACGAGCTTCAGGGACTTGCCGGCCTTGTACTCGGCGATCTTGTACGGGCCGAGGGAGGCCGGGGCCTTGTCGTACTTCTCCTTGGTGTCCTGCTTCTCGGGCACGACGGCGTAGCCGGCCATGGCCAGAGCCTGCGGGAGATCAGGCTGGGGGGCCTTGAAGTGGAAGACGACGGTTTTCTCGTCCGGGGTCTCCAGGACCGAGTCCGGGAGGTGCTTGCCCTTGTACGGGCCGTCGGGCAGCGCCTTGCGGTAGTCGGAGCCCGAGAGCCAGGTCTGGACGTAGGTCGGACCGTCGAAGATGACCTTCGAGTACTGGCGCTCGATGGTGTGGCGGACGTCGGCGGACGTGATGACGTTGCCGTCCTCGTCCTTGATGCCGTCCTTGAGGGTGTACGTCCAGGTCTTGCCGCCGTCGGACGACTTGCCGGAGTCGGTGGCGATGTCACCGACGACGGTCAGGTTGCCCTTGTCGTCCTCCTGGAAGTTCGTCAGACCGCGGTGGATCAGGTTGGCGAACTGGCCGGCGTCGCTGACGTAGATCTGACCCGGGTCCATGTGGGACAGGTCGGACTGCTGGTACACGTTGATGGTGCCGCCGGTCTTCGCCCCCGGCACCGCCTCCGCCGGACCGTTGGACGCCTGGACGTCACCGTAGGAGACCGGCTTCGACTGCGCCTTGGCGTCCTCCTTGGTCTTGGAGTCGTCCTTGCCGTTGCCGTTGCCGCTGTCATTGGAGCAACCGGTCAGCGCGAGCGACCCCGCCGCGATGGCAACGGCTATGGCGCGCACGGTGCGCGTTCTGATGGGCTTCATGATGCGTATGCACCTACCTGTCGATAGTTGTCCACGAGTGCTGCCGGACGATCCGGCCTGAACCGGAACGGGGGTGGCAGCTCCCCCACCACCAATGGACGTTTAGCGTCCGGTCTTGGGGTCGAATGCGTCCCGGACGGAGTCGCCGAGAAGGTTGAAGGCGAGCACGAAGATCACCAGCGCGATGCCCGGGAAGAACATGAACGCGGGGTCCTGCTCGTAGATCCCGGCGCCGATGGCGAACATCCGGCCCCAGTCCGGCGTCGGCTCGGTGAAGCCCACACCGACGTAGCTGAGGAATGCGATCGAGAGGATCGAGCTGGGCAGCATGTAGGTGCCCTGCACCAGGATGGGCGTGACGATGTTCGGCAGGATCTCCTTGCGCACGATACGCGCCGGAGAGGCGCCCGAGACCTTCGCCGCCTCCACGAACTCCCTTTCCCGCAGGGAGAGTACGGAGCTGCGCACCAGACGGGCCATGCCCATCCAGCCGAGGAACCACATCACCAGGATGATCGCCACCGCCCGCAGGTAGGTGGGGGTCTCGTCCTTCGGGGAGACGAACATCGCGGTGACCACCGGCATGAAGGCGATGAAGAACAGCTGCTGCGGGAAGGCCAGGAAGAAGTCGGTGACCCGGCCCAGCCAGTAGTCGACCTTGCCGCCGAAATAGCCGCTGATCATGCCCAGGACGACACCCGTCAGAACGCTGAACAGCGTGACGAGGACGGCCATGTACAGCGAGGTGCGCATGCCGTACAGCAGCATGGTGAACACGTCGCGTCCCAGCTTGGGTTCGACGCCGAACCAGAAGTCACCGGACATTCCCCCGAGGGAACCGGTGGGCATGGCGAAGTCGTCAAGCAGGAAGGGGTACTCGGGCTCCTGCGCGTACAGCGTGTAGGGGTTCTTGCCGTACAGGCTGGAGATGACCGGGGCGAGGGCGGCGACCGCGAAGAAGAAAATCACTACGGCCGCGGAGATCATTCCGGTACGGTCGCGCTTGAAGCGGTGCCACATCAACTGCCCGGGGGAGCGACCTTCGAGCTTCTCTACCTCGGCGGGCTCGGCCTTCGACGCGAGCTCGGGCTCCAAGGCCGCCGACGGCCCGGAGCCCTCGGCCTTGGTTGGACTGGTCATCTTTGTTCTTCCCCCGGGGGATGGAGAGTTGAGCGCAGCACAGATACCGGCAGGTTCTGTGGTTTCAGGGAACTTTCAGCGAGTGGGTCAACGCGCGTCAAGGGCGGAAGGCATAGGGATCTCCCTACCGCCGAAATTTTGGGCAAAAATTGCAGAGAATGACACCTACGCGCGCTTGACAGGTGAGACGTATCTCCGTCAAAACGGGCATTTGTGTAGGTAATTTCGTTTACGTGTCCGAAACTTGATTGGGCATTGCCCGATATGCGAACGCCGCCGCTCCGTTGCCGCCGTTGCCCGAACTGAGCCGTTTTCGCCCCGCGCGCACACGGCGAAGGCCCGGCCCCCCGACGTACGGGGACCGGGCACTTGGTTCGGTCGGCGGAGAACCCCCTCAGGAGGCCCTCAGAGGCCCCGGGAGCGGACTCCCGGGGTCCGGGAGGTCCCGGTCAGCCGTGCTTGGCGCGGCTCGCCGCGCGGCCCCGCTCACGGGCGTCCAGGTTCACCTTGCGGATGCGCACGGCCTCCGGGGTGACCTCGACGCACTCGTCGTCGCGGCAGAACTCCAGCGACTGCTCCAGGGAGAGCTTGCGCGGCGGGACGATCGCCTCGAACGAGTCGGCCGCGGCCGACCGCATGTTCGTGAGCTTCTTCTCCTTGGTGATGTTCACGTCCATGTCGTCGGCGCGCGAGTTCTCACCGACGATCATGCCCTCGTACACCTCGGTGCCGGGCTCGACGAACAGCACGCCGCGCTCCTGCAGGTTCGTCATCGCGAAGGCGGTGACGGCGCCCGCGCGGTCGGCGACCAGCGAGCCGTTGTTGCGGGTCGTCAGCGTGCCGAACCACGGCTCGTGGCCCTCGTGGATCGAGTGCGCGATGCCGGTGCCGCGCGTACCGGTGAGGAACTCGGTACGGAAGCCGATCAGGCCGCGGGACGGGACGACGAACTCCAGGCGCACCCAGCCCGAGCCGTGGTTGGACATGTTGTCCATCCGGCCCTTGCGGACGCCCATGAGCTGCGTGACCGCGCCCATGTGCTCCTCGGGGACGTCGATCGTCATGCGCTCGACCGGCTCGTGCACCTTGCCGTCGATCATCTGCGTGACGACCTGCGGCTTGCCGATGGTCAGCTCGAAGCCCTCGCGGCGCATCTGCTCGACCAGGATGGCCAGCGCCAGCTCACCGCGGCCCTGCACCTCCCAGGCGTCGGGGCGCTCGGTGTCCAGGACGCGCAGCGAGACGTTACCGACCAGCTCGCGGTCCAGGCGGTCCTTGACCTGGCGGGCGGTGACCTTGCGGTCCTTGACCGCGGCCTTGTTCTCGGCGCCCTTGCCGGTGCCGCCGCGGCCGACCAGCGGCGAGGTGTTGGTGCCGATGGTCATCGAGATGGCCGGCTCGTCGACCGTGATGAGCGGCAGCGCGACCGGGTTCTCGGGGTCGGCGAGGGTCTCGCCGATCATGATGTCCGGGATGCCGGCGACGGCGCAGATGTCACCGGGGCCGGCCTTCTCGGCGGGCTTGCGGGTGAGCGCCTCGGTCATCAGCAGCTCGGTGATGCGCACGTTCGACATGGTGCCGTCGCGCTTGATCCACGTGACCGTCTGGCCCTTGCGCAGCTCGCCCTGCTCGACGCGCAGCAGCGCGATGCGGCCGAGGAAGTTGTCCGCGTCCAGGTTGGTGACGTGCGCCTGGAGCGGGGCCTCCTCGTCGTAGGACGGGGCCGGGACGTGCGAGAGGATCGTGGAGAAGAACGGCTCCAGGCTGTCGCTGTCGGCCGGGACGGTGCCGTCCTCCGGCTTGGTGAGCGAAGCCACACCGTCGCGCGCACACGCGTAGACGATGGGGAACTCGATCTGGTCCTCGTCCGCGTCCAGGTCGAGGAAGAGGTCGTAGGCCTCGTTCACGACTTCGTCGATACGCGAGTCGGGGCGGTCCGTCTTGTTGATGCACAGGATGACGGGCAGGCGGGCCTGCAGCGCCTTGCGCAGCACGAAGCGGGTCTGCGGCAGCGGGCCCTCGGAGGCGTCGACGAGGAGGACGACCGCGTCCACCATCGACAGGCCGCGCTCGACCTCACCACCGAAGTCGGCGTGGCCGGGGGTGTCGATGATGTTGATCGTGATGACGTCGCCGCCATCCTTCGGGTGGTACTTGACCGCCGTGTTCTTGGCCAGGATCGTGATGCCCTTCTCACGTTCCAGGTCGTTCGAGTCCATCATGCGGTCGTCGAGCGACTCGGCGGCGTGCGCGGCGAAGGCACCGGCCTGCTTGAGCATGGCGTCGACCAGGGTGGTCTTGCCGTGGTCGACGTGGGCGACGATGGCGACGTTGCGGATGTCGTGGCGCGTGGCCATATTGAGGCGCTTCTCCCGGAGTGAGGTGACGGCCATCCGCTGCTGCGCGGGGCCCTGCCGGGCTGAAACGTGCCACGGCCTTACCCCATGGTACGGGGCCGCTGCCGCTGGGGCTGCGCGGGTTGGACCGGTCGGCTCTCACGGTGCGGGCCGGTGGGGGCTTGTCGCGCAGTTCCCCGCGCCCCTGTCGGGGCGCGGCCCTGCTTTTCACCTGCAGTTCTACGACTTCTTCAGGAAGCCCATGTCCTCGTAGAACGGGGTCTGGAAGCCGAAGGCTCCCGCGTTCGCGAGGTTTGTGCGGGCCGCCGTCAGCTGGGGGCGCTGGTAGAGGGGGATCGAGCCCGCGGCGGCCCAGATGCGGGCGTCGGCCTTGCGGACCAGCGCGCGGGACTCCTCCGGGTCCAGTTCGGCGACGGCCTGGTCGAAGAGCTGGTCCACCTGGTCGGTGCCGACCCGGGTGAAGTTCTGCTCGACGTTCAGGGAGCCGTCCGCCGCCGGGACCGGCTTGGCGTAGATGGGGCGGGCGTCGGTCGCGGGGAACGCGGACGCGGGCCACGAGTACAGCGCCAGGTCGTACTCGCCCGAGGCGATGTGGTCCTTGAAGTAGCTGTCGTCCGCGACCTTGGAGATCTGGGTGCGGATGCCGACCTCGTCCAGCATCCGGGCGATCCGCTCCCCCACCGCCCGCAGCGGCTGCGAACCGGGGCCCGAGGGGAGCACGAAGCGCAGCGACAGCGGTTTGCCGTTCCGGGCGAGCGGTCCCGCCGCGGCGCGTCCCGGGGCGGCCGTGCCCTTCGGGGCGTACGCCCCGGGGGCGCCGGGACCGAGCCGCTTCGCGCCGTCCTGGGCGAGGTTCTTCTCCGCCTTCTCGGACTTCTCGGTCTTCTCGGCCTTCTCCGCCGGCTTCCCGCCGTCCCCGTCCTTCCCGGCCACGCGGCGCCCGTCCAGCTCCGCCGCCTGGACGAGGAGCGCGGTCCGCTGCACCTCGGCCAGGGGCGCGGGCGCGAGCACGGCGCCGCCGTCGCCGGGTCCGGCGCCACGCCGGCCGCCCGGCTTGTCGTCCGTCCCGCCCACGATGTACGCGCCGTCGTCGCCTGTGCCGTCCGCGCCCTCGGAGCGCTCGGCACCGGCCGCCTTCTTGGACTTCTTCTCCTTCTTGACCGGCCCGCCCGCCACCCAGCCGGCGTCGGAGAGCAGGGCCTGCGCCTCCTCGGTGTCCTGCCCGCCCAGCGCCCCGCTGCCGTCGGCGTACGCGTGCTGCCCGGCGAGCGCGAGGTGGCTGCCGACCGGCTCGGCGGGCAGGCCCAGGGGCTTCAGCACGACCTCGGCGAGTTCCTCGCGGTCCAGGGCGCGGGCCACGGCCCGGCGGACCCGTTCGTCGGCGAGCGGGCCCTCGGAGCCGTTCAGCGCGAGCTGGGTGAAGGACGGCTCCAGGGACCTGCGAACCGTGAACCCGCGCAGGGAGGACTGCTGACCGGCGTACTTGAGGGCCGCCCTGGCGCGCTTCTTGCGGGCCGTGATCTCCTCCTCGGCCGCCTCCTCGTCGGAACCGTGCGCGATCGCCCAGGAGCGCAGCGCCCGGCCCGGGGTGAGGGCGGCGCCGGGGCCGTGGGTGAGCGGGGCGCCCTGTGCCGCCTTCCCCTCCCGGCCGGCGGAGGTGATGCGCCGTGCCTGGGACGCGTCGATCTCCGCCAGGTCGAGCCGGCCCGCGGCCAGCGCGGCGGCGCGCCCGTCCCGCGGCACCGCGCGCAGGACCAGCTCGGAGAGCTTGGCGGGGCGGCCCCACCAGCGGGGGTTGCGCTTCAGGGTGACGTCACCGGACGCGCGGTCGACCTCGTCGACGGTGAAGGGGCCCGCGGTGACCTTCAGCCCGCGGCGGGCGCTGTCGTTGAAGGTGTCCGGGGTCCCCGTGACGTCCTTCGGGTACAGCGGCGTGAACAGCGACTGCCAGTCCGCGTACGGCTTCTTGAAGGTGACCCGGACCTCCAGGTCGTTCGCGCCGCGTTCGATCTTCTCGATGCGGTCGTAGCCGGCGTTGCGGGCCGTCCAGTAGGCGGTGTCCTTGCCGGACAGGGCGCGCCACTGGGCGGCGAAGTCCGCGGCGCCGATCTCGCGGCCGTCGCTCCAGACGGCTTGCTGGTCGAGCTTGTAGAGCACGACCTGCCGGGGCTCGCGCTCGACGACCTCCGCCGACTCCAGGTAGTCGGGGTTGCGCTGCGGCCGGCCGTTCACGTCGAGCCGGTACAACGCGGGCAGTACGGCGCCTGCCACCCGGGAGGTGGTGGCGTCCGCGTCCGCCTGGAAGGTGTTGAGGGTCTCGGGGACGGCGTCCACGGCCCAGTGCAGGGTGCCGCCGTCGGCGACCCGGTCGCGCTCGGCGGCCGCGATGTCCTGGCCGGCGGAGGGCCGGCCCGCCTCGTCCTGCTCGCTGCACCCAGCGAGGGCGGGCAGCACGAGGACACCCGCCGTGAGGAACGCGACCGGGCGCGCCACCGCGCGGGGTCCGACGCCGTCGTGGGACATGACTGGTACCTCCGGGGGGCCGCTCCGCGGGTGAAAACGGGTGGTCTGATCACGTCTGGCGGTATTTGGTGTTGATCAGATCTATGCGGCCACTGAAGGGGAAAGGATTCGCCACCGGCGGGAGACACGGCGACGGGCGGGGGGAACCCCACCCGTGCGGCCCAACGGCACCGGCTTGCGGCTCCTTGTCGGGTGCGGGCCGGTGGGGGCTTGTCGCGCAGTTCCCCGCGCCCCCAAAGACAAAAGCCGGGGCGCAGCCCCGCTGCCGAGGGGCGCGGGGAACTGCGCGCTCAGCCCCCACGCACCCGCACCCGACAAGGAGCCGCAAGCCGGTGCCGTTGGGCCGCACGGGTGGGGTTCCCCCCGCCCGTCGCCGTGTCTCCCGCCGGTGGCGAATCCTTTCCCCTTCAGTGGCCGCATAGATCGATCTATGGGCCACTGAAGGGGAGAGTCTCCGCGTGCGGGCGGCGACACGGCGACAGGGGGCGCGAACCCCACCCGTGTGGCGCAACATCCGCGCCCGGGGGCGTGCGCCGACGGCGCACGATCCGCCAATCCCGGCAGATCTCTTCCCAGGGCCTCATGTGAAGCGCGACACTCGCAGGCGCATGAACGTTGCCGCCTTGGGCCGCCGGGTCCGCGGAAGTGAGGGCAAGTCATGTCCGTGCACGACGACCTGACGTCAGTCCAGCGCTGCCTCGACGACCTCGTGCGGTCGGTGAAGCGCCTGGAACAGCAGATGGGCGGGGGCGGCCTGGAGATGCGCAGGGTGCGCACCGACGCCGATCACCTGCGCGAGAGCGTGGCGCTGCTGCGCGAGGCCGCACCCGGCATCGCCGGGCGCAAACGCCCCGACCTCGTGTCCATCCCCGACACCCCGTACGACGACAGCCTGTGGACGGACTCCGACGACGAGGGTCTCGGCGCCCGCCACCGCCACGCACCCTGATCCCCGACCGGAGCTCTCCTTGGCCACTGGTACGGAACCCCAACCGAAGAGCGGCGTGCGCGGCACGCGCGGCGGCGTACGCGGTGGTACGCGCGCCGCGATCACCGCCCCGCACCTGCGCACCGACCGCTGGTGGCTGGCGCCCGCCGCGACCGCGGCCGGGCTGCTGGCCTTCGTCGTCTACTCGACCTGGCGGGCGTTCGCGAACAGCGACTACTACGCGGCCCCCTACGTCTCGCCCTTCTACTCCCCCTGCCTGGCGGAGAACTGCGAGCCGATGCGGGGCGGGCCCAACTGGGAGCTGTTCGGCAGCTGGTGGGGCCTGTCCCCCGCCCTGCTGATCCTGATCTTCCCGCTCGGCTTCCGGCTGACCTGCTACTACTACCGCAAGGCCTACTACCGCGGCTTCTGGGCGTCGCCGCCGGCCTGCGCGGTCGCCGAACCGCACAAGAAGTACACCGGCGAGACCCGCTTCCCGCTGATCGTGCAGAACGTCCACCGCTACTTCTTCTACGCGGCGGTGCCGGTCGCCGGGATCCTCACGTACGACACGGTCCTCGCCTTCCGCGACGAGGAGTACGCGTGGGGCCACATGGGGCTCGGCACGCTCGTGTTCCTCGTGAACATCACGCTGATCTGGGCGTACACCCTCTCCTGCCACTCGTGCCGGCACATCGTCGGCGGCAAGCTCAAGCACTTCTCCAAGCACCCCGTGCGCTACCGGGCCTGGCAGTTCGTCGGCCGCCTCAACGCCCGTCACATGCAGCTCGCGTGGGCCTCGTTGATCAGCGTGGCGCTCGCCGACTTCTACGTGTACCTGCTCGCGTCCGGCGCTTTCGACGATCCGACCCTCTTCTGACAGACAAAAGGTGCTTCTGATGCCCGTGGTGGACCGGCAGGAGTGGGACGTCGTCGTGGTCGGTGCCGGAGGAGCCGGCCTGCGTGCAGCGATCGAGGCGCGCGAGCGCGGGGCGCGTACGGCCGTGATCTGCAAGTCGCTGTTCGGCAAGGCGCACACCGTGATGGCCGAGGGCGGCATCGCGGCCGCCATGGGCAACGTCAACTCCGGCGACAACTGGCAGGTCCACTTCCGCGACACCCTGCGCGGCGGCAAGTTCCTCAACCAGTGGCGGATGGCCGAGCTGCACGCGCAGGAGGCCCCCGACCGGGTGTGGGAGCTGGAGACCTGGGGCGCCCTCTTCGACCGCACGGCGGACGGGCGCATCTCCCAGCGCAACTTCGGCGGGCACGAGTACCCGCGGCTCGCGCACGTCGGCGACCGCACGGGCCTGGAGCTGATCCGCACGCTCCAGCAGAAGATCGTGTCGCTGCAGCAGGAGGACTTCAAGGAGACCGGTGACTACGAGTCGCGGCTGAAGGTCTACCAGGAGTGCACGGTCACCCGGATCCTCAAGGAGGGCGGCCGGGTCGCCGGGACGTTCTGCTACGAGCGGGAGTCCGGGCGGTTCTTCGTCCTGGAGGCGCCCTCGGTCGTGGTCGCCACCGGCGGCATCGGCAAGTCCTTCAAGGTGACGTCGAACTCGTGGGAGTACACCGGCGACGGGCACGCGCTGGCGCTGCTCGCGGGCGCGCCGCTGCTGAACATGGAGTTCGTGCAGTTCCACCCGACGGGCATGGTCTGGCCGCCGTCCGTGAAGGGGATCCTCGTCACCGAGTCGGTGCGCGGCGACGGCGGGGTGCTCAGGAACTCCGAGGGCGAGCGGTTCATGTTCGAGTACATCCCGGACGTGTTCAAGGAGAAGTACGCGCAGTCCGAGGAGGAGGGCGACCGCTGGTACGAGGACCCGGACCACAACCGGCGCCCGCCCGAACTGCTGCCCAGGGACGAGGTGGCGCGGGCCATCAACGCCGAGGTCAAGGCGGGCCGCGGCTCGCCCCACGGCGGGGTCTTCCTCGACGTCTCCACCCGGATGCCCGCCGAGGTGATCCGGCGCCGGCTGCCCTCCATGTACCACCAGTTCAAGGAGCTCGCGGACGTCGACATCACCGCCGAGGCCATGGAGGTCGGGCCGACCTGCCACTACGTGATGGGCGGCATCGCGGTCGAGTCGGACACCGCGGCGGCCCGCGGGGTGCCGGGCCTGTTCGCGGCCGGTGAGGTCGCGGGCGGCATGCACGGCTCCAACCGGCTCGGCGGGAACTCGCTCTCCGACCTGCTGGTGTTCGGCCGCCGGGCCGGACTGCACGCGGCGCAGTACGCCACCGGGCTCACCGGGGACCGTCCCGCCGTGGACGACGTCCAGGTCGACGCGGCGGCCGCGGAGGCGCTGCGGCCCTTCTCCGCCGAGGGGCCCGCGCCGGGCGTCCAGGACGGCCGGCCGCCGGAGAACCCGTACACCCTCCACCAGGAGCTCCAGCAGGCGATGAACGACCTCGTCGGCATCATCCGCCGCGAGGCCGAGATGGAGACGGCCCTGGAGAAGCTCGCGGACCTGCGGCTGCGGGCCCGGCGGGCCGGGGTCGAGGGGCACCGGCAGTTCAACCCGGGCTGGCACCTCGCGCTCGACCTGCGGAACATGCTGCTCGTCAGCGAGTGCGTGGCACGGGCCGCGCTGGAGCGCACCGAGTCGCGCGGCGGCCACACCCGGGAGGACCACCCGGCGATGGACCGGGCCTGGCGGCGCGTCAACCTGCTGTGCCGGCTGACCGATCCCACCGGCGGCCTGGCGGCGACGGACCCCGTGCGCGGCCAGATCGACCTCGTCCGGGAGACCACCGAACCCATCCGCCCGGACCTGCTCGCCCTCTTCGAGAAGGAGGAGCTGGTCAAGTACCTCGCCGAAGAGGAGCTCTACGAGTGAGCAGTTACGAGGCCCGCTTCAAGGTGTGGCGCGGGGACGTCGGGGGCGGCGGCCTGGAGGACTTCGGGGTCGAGGTGAACGACGGCGAGGTGGTCCTCGACATCATCCACCGCATCCAGGCGACCCAGGCCCCCGACCTCGCCGTGCGCTGGAACTGCAAGGCGGGCAAGTGCGGTTCGTGCTCGGCGGAGGTGAACGGCCGGCCGCGGCTGCTGTGCATGACCCGCATGTCGGTGTTCACGCGGGAGGAGACGATCACCGTCACCCCGCTGCGGGCCTTCCCGGTGGTGCGCGACCTCGTCACCGACGTCGGCTTCAACTACACGAAGGCCCGCGAGGTGCCCGCCTTCGTACCGCCGGAGGGCCTCGGCCCCGGCGAGTACCGGATGATGCAGGAGGACGTGGACCGCTCGCAGGAGTTCCGCAAGTGCATCGAGTGCTTCCTGTGCCAGGACACCTGCCACGTGGTGCGCGACCACGAGGAGAACAAGAGCGCCTTCGCCGGGCCGCGCTTCCTGATGCGGGTGGCCGAGCTGGACATGCACCCGCTGGACGCGGCCGGCGAGAGCGGTCTCGACCGCAAGAGGACGGCCCAGGACGAGCACGGGCTCGGCTACTGCAACATCACCAAGTGCTGCACGGAGGTCTGCCCCGAGGGCATCAAGATCACCGACAACGCGCTGATCCCCCTGAAGGAGCGCGCGGTCGACCGGAAGTACGACCCGCTGGTCTGGCTGGGGTCGAAGATCAGGCGGCGCTCCCCGGGGGACTGACACGCCCCCGGGGCCCGGGCACCGGTTCCGGGCCCGGGCGCAGGTTCGGTACGGGCGGGGGTCAGAAGAGGCTCAGCAGGGCCGCCGCCGGGTCCGCGAGCCCCTTTCCCGCGCTGGGCAGGGGCAGTTCGAACCAGACCGTCTTGCCCCGGGGCGTACGGCGCGAGCCCCAGGCGGCGCTGAGGAGGCCCACCAGCTGCAGCCCGCGGCCGCCCTCGTCGGTGTCGCGGGCCCGGCGGCGGCGGGGCTGGACGAGACCGGCGTCCCAGACCTCGCAGACCAGGGTGCGGTCGAGCAGCAGCCGCAGCCGGATCTCGCCCTCGCCGTAGCGCAGGGCGTTGGTGACCAGCTCGCTGACGAGCAGCTCGGCCGTGTCGACGAGCGGCTCCAGGTCCCAGCCGACCAGCTGGTTGCGGGCGAACTCGCGGGCGCGGCCCACGCTGCGCGGCTCGCGCGGCAGCGTCCAGTCGCCCACCGACTCGGCGGGCAGTCCCTGGACACGTGCCATCAGCAGCGCGATGTCGTCCTCGCCGTGGTGGGTGTCGAGGGTGCTCAGGACGTGGTCGCAGACGTCCTCCAGCGGCTCCGAGGGGTCCGTGAGGGCGCCCACGAAGGCCTGCAGGCCCTCGTCGAGGGGGTGGTCGCGCGATTCGACCAGGCCGTCCGTGTAGAGCGCCAGGAGGGCTCCCTCGGGCAGTTCGACCTCCACCTCCTCGAAGGGCTCGCCGCCCACGCCGAGCGGCATCCCCGGCGGTACGTCGAGCATGAGCGCGCCCTCGCCCGGCTCGACCAGGACCGGCGGGAGGTGGCCGGCGTTGGCGAACGTACAGCGCCGGGTGACGGAGTCGTAGACCGCGTACACGCAGGTGGCCAGGTACACCTCGGAGAGGTCGGCGTCCCGGGACTGGCGGACGCCGCGGGTGGCCTGCTGGACGCCGCCGGGCCTGCCGAGGCCCTGGGCGATCTCGTCCAGCGCGGAGAGCACCTCGGCCGGTTCCAGGTCGAGCAGGGCCAGGGTGCGTACGGCCGTGCGCAGTTCGCCCATCGCGACGGCCGCGCGCAGACCGCGGCCCATGACGTCGCCGACGACCAGCGCCGTGCGGTGGCCCGGCAGCTCGATGACGTCGAACCAGTCGCCGCCGACCTCGGTGGCCGCGTTCCCCGGGAGGTAGCGGCAGGCGATGTCCAGGCCGGAGGCCTCCGGGTCGCCGGGCGGCAGCAGGGAGCGCTGCAGGATCAGGGCGCGTTCGTGCTCGCGGCGGTACAGGCGGGCATTGTCCATGCAGACGGCGGCCCGGGCGGCCAGCTCGACCGCCAGCGCCCGGTCGCGCTCCCCGAACGGCTCGCTGCCCTTCGTACGGGAGAACTGGACGATGCCGACGACGGTGTCGTGGGCGACCATCGGCACCGCGAGCGTGGACTGGATCAGGCCGCCCTCCTCGGGGACGACGGTCTGCGGCTTGGCGGTGCGCAGGGCGTCCGCGCAGGCCGAGTTGAAGGCGAAGTGGTGGACCGCGCCGACCCGCACGGGCTTGCGGCCGCCGGTGAAGGGGGCGTCGGAGACGGCGCTGGCGTAGGCGACCCGGCGCAGTTCCGCGCTGCCGTCGGCGAGTCCCGGCGGGGTCTCGTCGCCGGCCAGCAGGCCCTGGTAGAGGTCGACGGAGGCCAGGTCGCAGAAGCCGGGGACGGCCACGTCGAGGAGTTCGCGGGCCGTGGTCTCCAGGTCGAGCGAGTTCCCTATCCGCGCGCCCGCCTCGTTCAGGAGGGCGAGATTGCGCCGGGCCTGCGCGGCCTCGCGGGCGGCGGCGCGGCGGGCGGTGATGTCGGTGCCCAGCCACGCGATGCCGATCGGGCGGCCCGAACCGCCGTGCACGCGGTAGAGGTTGATGGACCAGTGGCGCCGCTCGGCGGAACCGGGCACGGTGCCCGTGACCAGCATCTCGGTGACGGAGTCGCCCGTCTCCATGACCCGGTGCAGGATCGCCGTGACGCGCTCGGACTCGCCCGGCGGCAGGTAGTCCTTGACCGTGCGGCCGCGGTGGTCGTCGACCGTGCCGCCGAAGATCGAGGCGAACCGCTGGTTGGCGCGGCGGATGCGCAGGTCGGGGTCGATCAGGAGGAAGCCGAAGGGAGATTGACCGAAAATGGCCTGTGACGCGGCGAGATCCGTTTCGATGCTGCGCAGCGTGCGGACGTCGACGACGATGCACACGGCGGCCCGCTCGCCCTCCTGGGTCCGCGTCGGCATGACGTAGACCTCGGCGAGCCCTTCGGCGCGGGTGCCGGTGCCCCCGGAGCCGGGCAGCCGGAAGGGGACCACGCCGGTCCACTCCCTGCCGTCGAGGACCTCGGCCATCTTCCGCTGCCCGACGTCGCGCCGGTCCTCGGCGAGGAACGCCTCGATGGGGTCCATGCCCACGGCACGGTCGGCGCTGATGCCGAACAACTGCTCGGCGCGCAGGCTCCACTGGTCGACGAGGCCGTCGGGGCCGATCGAGAACGAGGCGACCTTGATGTAGTCGTAGATCGAGCCGGGCGGACTGCTCTGCCACACGACGTCACCGGCCGCGTCACCGGATACGTCAGCGGTCCCCTCGCCCGCGGCACGCCCGGGTCCGTCACCGGCCCCCTCGCCCGGCACGCGCCCGGGTCCGTCACCGGCCGCACGACCGGACACACCGCCGGGGCCGCTACCGGCCGCACGGCCTGGCGCACCGCCAGGTCCCTCCGCGGGCGCACGACTGGACATGCCACCGGGCCCGTCGCCGGACATGACCGCGCGCCCGTCGCCGGACGACGTACGGCCGGGCAAGTCCCCGCGCCCGGCGCCGGACTCACCGCCGGACATGGCCGCGCGTTCGTCGCCGGGCGACGTACGACCGGGCACGCCTCCGCGTTCGTCGCCGGCCGCACCGGTGGGCACGTGCCCGCGTCCGGCGGCGGAGGTTCCTCCGGGCACCGCGCCGCGCGCATCGGTCGGGCGGCCGGCCCGCCTCCAGGTCGGCCCTCCGACCGGCGCGGCGCCGTCGCCTGTCGTCGCATCAGCCATCGCGCCGCCCGACGGGTCCTCGGACTCCGTGGCCTTCGCTGGTATCTCGCTCACGCGAACCGTCCCCTCCAGCTCACCGCGTCCGGCACCGGTCACCGGCAGCGGCTGCCCGCAGTATCCAGCACTACGGTGCCGCACAACACGGTGTTCACGATCACAGCACGGTCCCGATGCTTTTAGGACCGGCTGCGACAAACACTCCCAGTCTTCTAACCACGTGGCACCCCGTCGAACCACCGTCCGGCGTCTCCTTGACGCCGGGACCCGCGGCCGGCGGATCTCCCGCCGCGGATCGGCCGCCGGTCAGGCGCCGGCCGACGGGTCCGTCAGCCCGGCAGGGCCAGCTCGAACCACACCGTCTTGCCCCGCTCGCGACCCGGTCTGGTGCCCCAGCGGCACGAGGAGTTCGCCACCAGCTGGAGACCGCGGCCGGTCTCGTCGTCGGGCCGGGCGGCACGCTCCCTGGGCGGGTCGGGCAACGGGTCGGAGACCTCCACCAGCAAGGTCCCGGCCGGCCCCGAGGGACGTACGAGCCGCACCCCGATGGGGCCCGTCGCATGCCGCAGGGCGTTGGTCACCAGCTCGCTGACCAGCAGTTCGGCCACATCGCTCACGGTGTCGAGGTCCCAGGCACGCAGTTGCTGCCGGACAGCGGTGCGGGCGGTCCTGACGGCGCCCGGGTCCGCCGGAAAGGTCCACTCGGCGACATCGCCCTCGGTGTGGATCACTCAGATCACTCCCAGACTGGAAGCGGACCATGTCCGGTTTCATGGGGTTAATGGGCACATACCCGATATCCCGGGTGGAGTACCGTCCGCGTGGGCGCACGGGGGCACGAACGGCGTACTCCGCCTCGCACCAGTCACCACACACGCCCCTCGCGGCCGAGCGTCCCACGTACGGAGCCCGTACCGCACCCCGCGGACCCGGGCACGTGAAGTAGCGAAGGTCACACCTCCACAGGGCACAGCCCCGGAAGGGGAAGAAAGGGGAGGGGAGGGGAGG
>NZ_VDFC01000040.1:353659-367147 GCF_008369065.1 Streptomyces apricus
CCCCCTGACCCCCCGCGAACTGGAGGTCCTACGCCTCCTGGCCAACGGCCTCTCCAACAGCGAGATAGCCACAACGCTGGTCATCAGCCCGGAAACGGTAAAGACGTTCGTCTCCCGAATCCTGACCAAACTCAACCTCAGAGACAGAGTCCAGGCGGTGGTGTACGCGTACCGACGGGGGCTGGTGACGTGAGAGGCGGGTCGTGGGAGATCACGGATCCGCTGATCCCACCGCCGAGGATGCGCCCGCAGGCCTGCAGACGCTGCTCCCCTCTCGGAGCGTCACCGTTCCGGGGATTCCAGAAGGAGCGATATCCTCATCCACTCCACCCCTGGGATTTTTATCCCAGCATTCCGGTGGTCCGCAATGGCAACGAATTCCCATCCGGCCACGAACGGTTCACCCACGCTCAGGACCGTCCACGGCCCGGCCACCTCCCAAGCGCCGGCAAGTATGCCGCACAGCATGTCACCAGGCTGCAGTCCCTCCCGGAGAAGGATCGGGAACCTGACGTCCCGAAGCCCGTCGTCCTTCCAGTATTCCCGGCTCTTTCCCTCACCGAGATCCAGCGGAACATCTCGAACGATCCTCGAAGTCAACCGACTCAGAGCACGCTCATTCGAAACTCGAAGGAGCGCTTGAAGTTCAGCCACTCCGCGCATTGTCACCTCAGCCTCACCAGCCGCCCGAGACGGGCCTCGCTCCCAGACATTCCCGAATTTATCGATGCACCGCCGCCGCTCGTCCGCGGAAGGCTTGTAGCCACGCTCATCCCGAGCGGGCAGACAGGTCTCCTGAAGACAGTCAGCCGACGCCGATCGGCGATTGGGGCCCATCAGAGAAGGCACAACACATCCTCACTGCCCGTGCCGGGACGTGTTCGAGCGTCCGGCACCCGACTCACCAACGCCCCCGACAAGGCGGCCAGGGCGCAGGAAGTCACATGGAAAGGTGCACCAAAGCAGTTCAAAAAAGGTCGAGCCGGGCGGACTCAGCTGCTCCCAACATCCGGCATTCCCCTGTTTCCCCGTCCACACACACGTAGCCGGTGCCTACAGCCATGTCCCGGAGGTCTCCGCTACGAAGGTAGGCAACCGATTGGCAGTCGAAGTAGAAGACTCTTCCCACCTGTATGCGCTCCCCTTCGACGAGTGCGAAAGTCATGCCCGCGTGGCTGACCTTCTCGTCCAGAAACTTCTGGGCCAGACTGGTCGCCTTTTCCATGTCCAGCATCAATCAGTCCTCACATGTGAACTGCCGTCCGCCGCACAAGGCTTCAATCGATACGGGGGAACCGGCCTCGGGTCCGCCACCCGTCGCCATCCCACCATTCCCCCGACCTCGACGACAACGATCTGCTGGGCGAAGTTCGTCGGCTGCTTCCGCGTACAGGTCGACCAAGACGTCGCAGTCCTGTTGCCGGAGTATGGATTCAGTGCGGTAGAGGCGGTAGGCGAGGCGAACCGGTTCCAGGCGGCAGGGTAAGGGCCCGTCAAGCGGCCCGTGGCGGTGTCGTACTGGCGAGGGTGCCGGCGCCGGTCTTGGTGGCGGTAGGCCGACCGAAGGGTGGATGCACGGCCGCAGAAACCAGTTGGTTCCTGCGGCCGCGTGCCGCTCAGTGGAGAGGCGGAGATCCTCGTCGGCGCATGAAGGAAACCGTCCGTCCTGCGTTCGGATCGACCCCAGGGGCAGGAACAGTCCTGTCGCCCTTGATGAGTTTGGCCTCTTCTCGTGTGGCAGTTGCCACGCCCGCTGAGAAAGCAACAGCAAGGATCTCTACCAGCATGCTGTTGACCCCGGCTTGCGGGAACGGCGTGATCGTGGAAAACGCCTGCTCACGGTTGTGGAGCCAGTCCTGGTCCGCCGTCACAGTGAGCCATTCACCATCAGACTGGATGATCACTCTCGCCGAGCCCAGAGTCAGAGCTTCGGTAGCAATCATCCCAGCCAGTTCGATCGGATCGTAGCTGCCCAGACGGAAGAACCGGCTTTCGTTCTTGAGCAGATAGTCCATCGGATCGAGCGGGACGATGTCTTCAGGGTGATATTTCCGTCCAGTATCAGGACGACTAGACGTTGAAGCGGAATTCCACCACATCGCCGTCCTGCATCACGTAGTCCTTGCCCTCCATGCGGGCCTTGCCCTTGGCTCGGGCCTCGGCGACCGAGCCCGTTTCCACCAGGTCCTCGAAGGAGATGACCTCCGCCTTGATGAAGCCCTTCTGGAAGTCGGTGTGGATGACTCCGGCGGCCTCGGGGGCGGTGGCGCCCTTCTTGATGGTCCAGGCGCGGGACTCCTTCGGGCCCGCCGTCAGGTAGGTCTGCAGGCCGAGGGTGGTGAAGCCGGCGTGCGCGAGCGTGGCGAGGCCGGGCTCCTCGACGCCGACCGACTCCAGGAGCTCCCGGGCGTCCTCCTCGTCGAGCTCGGCGAGGTCCGCCTCCAGCTTGGCGTTGAGGAAGATCGCCTCGGCGGGGGCGACCAGGGCGCGCTGCGCGGCCTTGAAGTCGTCGTCGACCAGTTCGTCCTCGTCGACGTTGAAGACGTAGAGGAACGGCTTCGTGGTGAGCAGGTGCAGGTCGTGCAGCAGCTCGTCGTTGCCGGAGCCCTGGACGATGCCCGCGGAGAACAGCGTCTCGCCCCTCTCCAGGATCGCCTGCGCCGCCTCGATCGCCGCGACCTTCGGGCCGACGTCCTTCTTGATCCGCGACTCGCGCTGCAGGCGCGGCAGGACCTTCTCGATGGTCTGCAGGTCCGCGAGGATCAGCTCGGTGTTGATCGTCTCGATGTCGTCCTTGGGCGAGACCTTGCCGTCCACATGCACGACGTTCTCGTCCTTGAAGGCCCGGATGACCTGGCAGATCGCGTCCGACTCGCGGATGTTCGCGAGGAACTTGTTGCCCAGGCCCTCACCCTCGCTCGCACCGCGCACGATGCCCGCGATGTCGACGAAGTCCACGGTCGCGGGGAGGATCTTCTGCGAGTTGAAGATCTCCGCGAGCTTGGTCAGCCGGGCGTCGGGGACACCGACCACGCCCACGTTCGGCTCGATCGTGGCGAACGGGTAGTTGGCCGCCAGCACGTCGTTCTTGGTCAGGGCGTTGAAAAGGGTCGACTTGCCGACATTCGGCAGACCGACGATTCCGATCGTGAGCGACACGTTGCGACTTCCCGTACGTGAGGTTGGGTGAGGTGAGGACCGATGGGGTGCGGACCGGCCCAGGGGGACGTTCGGGCCGATCCACCAGTCTACGGCGTGCGGCGGCCCGCACCGGCGACGTATCGAACGCTTGGCCAAGCTCGGCCAAAGCGCGTGTCCCGACGCCCATTCCGCACATAACCCGACCTAAGTTGGACCAGTGGAGCAACACAGGACGCGTCCTCCCCAGTCACGGCCGTCACGCGGCGGCACCCCCTTCCCCCCGCAGGCCGGACGCGGCGGCACCCGTACGGCCCGGCAGTCCGGTGCCAGGGCCGGGGCCGGGAACAGGTCCGGGTCCGGGGCCAGGCCCGGGGCCAAGGCCAGGGCCGGTGTCCCGCGTGCCTCCGCGCCCGTCCCGGCGCTCGTGCAGGCGGTACGCCGCTTCCCGAACCCCCGGCTCACCGGGCTGGGCAGCGGCCTGTTCTGCACCGCGACGATGTTCGCGCTGGCCTGTCTGATCCAGTTGCTGTTCGGGGCGTCGCTCGTCGTCTACGGCGTGCTGTTCCTGCCGGTCTGCGTCCTGACCGCGGTGTGGGTGCGGCGGGCCGACCTCGTCACCGCGGTGGTCGCCGTGCCGATCGCCTTCGCCGTCGGCCTGCTGCCGATCGCGGACAGCGACGGCGGCTTCGGCGGCCGGGTGATGGGCCTCGTCACCGCCCTCGCGATGCACGCGGGATGGCTGTACGGGGGAACGCTGGTGGCCGGGGTCATCGTGACCGTGCGCAAGGCGCGGATGATGACCCGCAAGGCCGCACAGCGACGCCGTACGGCCTGAGGCCCGTCGCGGTACCCACAACACCCACCTGCCCGGCCGCCGGCGGCGTGCCTGGTCCGGCGGCGTGCCTAGTGCGTCTGCGCCGCGCGCATCGCCGCGCCCACGATCCCCGCGTTGTTCTGCAGCTCGGCCGGCACGATCTCCGCCTTGATGCCCTCGATCAGCGGCAGGAACTTGTGCGCCTTGCGGCTGACGCCGCCGCCGATGATGAACAGCTCGGGCGAGAAGAGCATCTCCACGTGCGCCAGGTACTTCTGGACGCGGTGGGCCCAGTGCTCCCAGGAGAGGTCGTGGTCCTCCTTGGCCTTCGTGGAGGCGTGCTTCTCCGCGTCGTGGCCGTTCAGCTCCAGGTGGCCCAGCTCCGTGTTCGGCACGAGGACGCCGTCCACGAAGAGGGCGCTGCCGATCCCCGTACCGAAGGTGAGCAGGAAGACCGTGCCCCGGCGGCCCTTGCCCGCGCCGAACTGCATCTCGGCGACGCCCGCCGCATCCGCGTCGTTCAGCACGGTGACCGGCAGGCCGCCCAGCCGGTCGCCGAGCAGGGCGCGCGCGTCGGTGTCGATCCAGGCCTTGTCCACATTGGCCGCGGTGCGGATGGTGGAACCGCCGGTGACGACGCCGGGGAAGGTGATGCCGACCGGGCCCGTCCAGCCGAAGTGGCCGACGACCTCCTTGACGCCGTCCGCCACCGCGTCGGGCGTCGCGGGCTGCGGCGTGAGCACCTTGTAGCGCTCCTCCGCCAGATCGCCCTTGTCCAGGTCCACGGGAGCGCCCTTGATCCCTGAACCGCCGATGTCCACACCGAAGATCTGCATGGCTCTACGTTACGTCGTGGGACGGACAGTCACTCGGCCGAGGGGGTGCTTCCGGTGCGCTCCGCGACCAGGGCCGCGGCCTCCGCGCGCAGGTCGCGGCGGAGCTCCTTGGGGAGGGAGAACGTGATGGACTCCTCGGCCGCCTTGACCAGTTCGACGTCCTCGAAGCCGTGGGTGGTGAGGTACTCGAGGACCTGCTCGACGAGGATCTCCGGCACCGAGGCCCCGGAGGTGACGCCCACCGTCGTGACGCCCTCCAGCCAGCCGGCGTCGATCTCGTCGGCGAAGTCCACGAGGTACGCCTCGCGGGCGCCCGCGAGCTTGGCGACCTCGACGAGCCGGACGGAGTTGGAGGAGTTGCGCGAGCCGACCACGATGACGAGGTCCGCCTGCTCGCCCATCTGCTTCACGGCGAGCTGGCGGTTCTGCGTGGCGTAGCAGATGTCGTCGCTCGGCGGGGAGATGAGCTGCGGGAACTTCTCCTTGAGGGCGTCCACCGTCTCCATGGTCTCGTCGACCGACAGCGTCGTCTGGGAGAGCCAGACGACCTTGGAGGGGTCGCGGACCTCGACCTTGGCCACGTCGCCGGGGCCGTCGACCAGCGTGATGTGGTCGGGTGCCTCGCCGGAGGTGCCGATGACCTCCTCGTGGCCCTCGTGGCCGATGAGGAGGATGTCGAAGTCGTCGTTCGCGAACCGGACGGCTTCCTTGTGGACCTTGGTGACCAGCGGGCACGTCGCGTCGATGGTGGCGAGCCGGCCGGCGGCGGCCTCCTCGTGGACGACCGGGGCGACGCCGTGCGCCGAGAACATGACGATGGAGCCCTCGGGGACCTCCGCCGTCCGCTCGACGAAGATCGCGCCCTTCTTCTCCAGCGTCTGCACGACGTATTTGTTGTGGACGATCTCGTGGCGGACGTAGATCGGGGCCCCGTACTGCTCCAGGGCCTTCTCGACGGCGATCACGGCACGGTCGACTCCCGCGCAGTAGCCACGGGGGGCGGCGAGCAGGACACGGCGGCCGGTCGAAGCAGTCATGTGTCCCATCGTAAGGGTGCGGCGACCGGGGGCCGGAGATCACCTCCTGGGGTGGCCGGGCACGTCGGGTGGGTGCGGGTCCGGTGGGGGCCGTTCGCGCAGTTCCCCGCGCCCCTGAAAAGCGCGGGTCGTCTGTCGGGTGCGCCCCGCGCCCCTGAAAACTGCGCCCGCGCTCCGAAGGGGCGCGGGGAACTGCGCGGCCCGCCCCCACCGGGCCCGCGCCCGGCCACGACGGGTGAGGCGAACGGCGCTGTCATGAGCGACGGCTACGCTCGGCGTATGGCTCTCAATACGTCCGCCGAAGCCCCCCTGCCCGTCGGTGAGGTGTCGCGGCTCATCGGGGGGTGGATCGACCGGCTCGGCGCGGTGTGGGTCGAGGGGCAGATCACCCAGCTGTCGCGCCGCCCGGGCGCCGGCGTCGTCTTCCTCACGCTGCGCGATCCGTCGTACGACATCTCCGTGAGCGTCACCTGCTACCGGCAGGTGTTCGACGCCGTCGCGGACGTGGTGAGCGAGGGCGCCCGGGTCGTCGTCCAGGCGAAGCCCGAGTGGTACGCACCGCGCGGACAGCTCTCGCTGCGGGCCACCGAGATCAAGCCCGTGGGCGTCGGGGAGCTGCTCGCCCGGCTGGAGCAGCTGAAGAAGTCCCTCGCCGCGGAGGGCCTGTTCGCGCCCGAGCGCAAGAAGCCGCTCCCGTTCCTGCCCCAACTGATCGGCCTGGTCACCGGCCGCGCCTCCGCCGCCGAGCGGGACGTGCTGGAGAACGCGCGCCGCCGCTGGCCCGCCGTCCGCTTCGAGGTGCGCAACGTCGCCGTGCAGGGCGTGCACGCGGTTCCCCAGGTGGTCCAGGCCGTGAAGGACCTGGACGCGCTCGACGAGGTCGACGTCATCGTCGTGGCGCGCGGCGGCGGCAGCGTGGAGGACCTGCTCCCGTTCTCGGACGAGCAGCTCGTACGGGCGGTCGCGTCCTGCCGCACCCCGGTCGTGTCGGCCATCGGCCACGAGCCCGACAACCCGCTCCTCGACCACGTGGCCGACCTGCGCGCCTCCACGCCCACCGACGCCGCGAAGAAGGTCGTGCCGGACGTCGGCGAGGAGTACGAGCGCGTGCGGTTCCTGCGGGACCGCGCCCGCAGGAGCCTGGAGGCCTTCGTCGAGCGCGAGGAGCGCGGCCTCGCGCACGCGCTGGCCCGCCCCTCGATGGAGGACCCGTACCGGATGGTCGACGAGCGGGCCGACCGGGTCACGGCGCTCCTGGACCGCGGCCGCCGCACGCTCGGCCACCTCCTGGACCGGGCCGACTCGGAGCTGACGCACACGCACGCACGCGTGGTGGCCCTCTCCCCCGCCGCGACCCTCGAACGGGGGTACGCGGTCCTGCAGAAGTCCGACGGCCACGCCGTGCGCTCCGCGGACGAGGTGACGGCGGACGAGCCCCTGCGGGCACGGGTCGCCACCGGCGAGTTCACGGTACGAGTCGATGTCGGAGACAGACCCTAGGGTGGGCGCATGACCAGCACGAAGGACGAGACGCTCGGGTACGAGCAGGCGCGGGACGAGCTCATCGAGGTCGTCCGCCGACTGGAGACGGGCGGTACGACGCTGGAGGAGTCACTGGCCCTGTGGGAGCGGGGCGAGGAGCTGGCGAAGGTGTGCCGGCGGTGGCTGGACGGCGCCCGCGCCCGCCTCGACGCGGCGCTGGCCGAAGACGCGGAAGAGGAGGAAGGGGAGGAGCAGGACTAGCGGGGGGAAAGAGGGGGCGGCTCTCGGGGCGGTCCGAGATAGGTGGTCAGGCCATGCAATTGTGAAGCGGATCACCTCGGTCCGATTTTTGTTGAACCTTAAACCTCATCAGCGTACCGTCGGACGTGCCAGCCGATCCCAGGGGCTCCCCGGGGATCCGACGCACGCTCCGAGAAGGTTGCTCCATGTCTCTCGTCCTCGACCCCGCCGCCCAGGACCTGCTGTTCCGCGAGGCCCGTACCGCCAACGCCTTCACCGACGAGCCGGTGACCGACGAGCAGGTGCAGGCGATCTACGACCTGGTCAAGTACGGCCCGACCGCCTTCAACCAGTCGCCGCTGCGCATCACCCTGGTCCGCTCCCCCGAGGCCCGCGAGCGCCTGGTGCAGCACATGTCCGAGGGCAACCAGCCGAAGACGGCCGCCGCCCCGCTCGTGGCGATCCTGTCCGCGGACATCGAGTTCCACGACGAGCTGCCGTACCTGCTGCCGCACTTCCCGCAGGCCAAGGACCTCTTCTTCGCCGAGCGCCCCTCCCGCGAGGGTCCCGCCGTGCTCAACGCCGCGCTGCAGGCCGCGTACTTCATCGTCGGCGTCCGTGCCGCCGGGCTGGCCGCCGGTCCGATGACGGGCTACGACGCCGCGGGCATCCAGAAGGAGTTCCTCGACGACGACCACCTGCCGCTGATGGTGGTCAACATCGGCCGGCCCGCCGAGGACGCCTGGTTCCCGCGCGGCCCGCGCCTGGAGTTCGACCAGGTCGTCACGACGGTCTGATCCCTCGGACGCGTTACGCGCACCTGAGCAGCTGAGAGGCCCCCGGCGCATCGCCGGGGGCCTCTCACACGCTCAGGCACGCGCTCACGACGTCCTGAGCGCCTCCGCCATCTTCGTCAGCTCGGCGAACGAGGCCGTGCCCGCGACCACGGTCGTGGCGTTCTCCTCCCGCAGCACCAGGGCGTCGTACTTCCCGCCCTCGTAGCGCTTCCAGGACTTGCCCCCGATGCGCTGCGTGACGTTCGTCTCCGCGGCGCCCTGGCTGGCGTCCTCGATGAACGTGACGGGCTTCTGAGTGGACTGCTCGACCGCCACGTACTCCCCGTCGGGGTCGTGGAAACCGAGGTGCCACGCGTCGAAGTCGTCGCCCCTGAACCGCACCGAGGTCGCCTTCCACTCCGTGGGCAGGCCCTCGGGCGCCGCCACCGGATAGGCGGCCGCGCGGCGCGCCGTGAGGAGCTCCACGCGGTAGTCGACCCGCTGGAGAGGAGGCTCCGAGTCGTCCTTCGGGATGAAGACGTAGATGAAGCCCGCGACGATGCCGATCAGGCCCAGGGACAGCACCATGTCCCGGACCGACTGCTTGCCTTTCATACCTGCCACACCCCCATCGTCGCAGGTGTACTGGTCTGCTCATCCGTGGGCCCCCCTGCTCATTTTGTCGCAGTGGAGATAGAGTCGGCCCGAACCCTCATCCGGCCGTCGTCGTATCAGAAAGGTGCGCTCCGATGACCGAGCATCACTTGCCGTCCGAACTAGAGGTCCCCTCCGAGGCCCCCGACCGCAACCTCGCCCTCGAACTCGTCCGGGTCACCGAGGCCGCCGCCATGGCCGCGGGCCGCTGGGTCGGCCGCGGCGACAAGAACGGCGCCGACGGCGCGGCGGTACGGGCCATGCGCACCCTCGTCTCCACCGTCTCGATGAACGGCGTCGTCGTCATCGGCGAGGGCGAGAAGGACGAGGCGCCGATGCTCTTCAACGGGGAGCGCGTCGGGGACGGGACCGGCCCCGAGTGCGACATCGCCGTCGACCCGATCGACGGGACCACGCTCACCGCCGCGGGCATGACCAACGCGATCGCGGTGCTGGCCGCCGCCGACCGCGGCACCATGTTCGACCCGTCCGCGGTGTTCTACATGGACAAGCTGGTCACCGGCCCGGAGGCCGCCGACTTCGTCGACATCAACGCCCCGGTGTCCGTGAACATCCGCCGGGTCGCCAAGGCCAAGCGCGGCACGCCCGAGGACGTCACGGTCGTCGTCCTCGACCGGCCGCGCCACGACGGCATCATCAAGGAGATCCGGGAGACCGGCGCGCGCATCAAGCTCATCTCCGACGGCGACGTCGCGGGCTCGATCCTGGCGCTGCGCGAGGGCACCGGCATCGACCTGCTGCTCGGCATCGGCGGCACGCCCGAGGGCATCATCTCGGCCTGCGCCGTGAAGTGCCTGGGCGGCACCATCCAGGGCAAGCTGTGGCCCAAGGACGACGAGGAGCGGGCGCGGGCGGTCGACGCGGGGCACGACCTCGACCGGGTGCTGCTCACCGACGACCTGGTGTCCGGGGAGAACGTGTTCTTCGTGGCGACCGGGATCACCGACGGCGAGCTGCTGCGGGGGGTGCGGTACCGGTCCGAGACCGCCACGACCGACTCGATCGTGATGCGGTCGAAGTCGGGGACGGTGCGGCAGATCACCTCGGAGCACCGGCTGGCGAAGCTCAGGGCCTATTCGGCGATCGACTTCGACCGGGCCAAGTGACTCCGTCGGTCGGCCGGGGTCGCGTCGGCCGTGGGCGGCTGCGGGTCCACCGTGGCCGGTCGCGCAGTTCCTCGCGCCCCTGAAGGGCACCGCACGTCGATGGGGCGTCCCTGTGCGGAGGGGCGCCCCGTCGGTGTCCGGGGTCAGCCGGCCGCGGCTATGGGGTCCGTCGCGTGGGCCGTCTTCTGCAGTTCCAGGTCGCGGCGGCGCCGCCGGGCCAGGGCCACGCGGCGCTCGGCGGCGGTGAGGCCGCCCCAGACCCCGTACGGCTCGGGCTGGAGCAGCGCGTGCTCCCGGCACTCGACCATCACGGGACAGCGCGCGCAGACCCGCTTCGCCGCCTCCTCGCGGGAGAGCCGGGCCGCGGTGGGTTCTTTGGAGGGCGCGAAGAACAGCCCGGCCTCGTCGCGGCGGCACACGGCCTCCGTGTGCCAGGGGGCGTCCTGGTCCCTCTCGCGCACCGGCGCCGGCTGGGACGGAACGGCAGCGACCTGCAGGGACTGATGCGGCGGATGCAGCACGGTCTACTCCTGACGACGGCTTCGCGAGCGAGAGACGATGCAGCAAGCCCTACCCGCTGTGCACACGCCTAAGCACTCGGTTCCGAAACGCCGGGACCGCGGCGGGCGCCGGACCGCCACCACCGGACCCTCTGCTTCCGCACGCCGTGTGCCGCACGCCGTGTGCCGCGCGGCGCACGTCCGCCGGCTCCCCAGGTCTTCGCCGGACGCGTCAATGCCCCAGGTGCTTGCGCAACTTGGCGTTCACCCGCTCGGTGACGCGGTCGAGGATGTCCTCGATCAGCTTGCCCCGCCTGGGCCGCGCCTCGACGCTCCCCAGGACGGCCAGCCCGTCCACGTACACCACGGGGGCGTCCTGCTCGCCCGAGTCCAGCGTGTCCACCTCGAAGCTGCCGAGGACCCCGCCGCCGCTGCCGCGCATCGACACGTTCTCCGGGACGCGGATGTCGACGCTGCCGAACACCGAGACCGCCCTGATCACGACATGCCGGTGCTCGAAGATCGCCTCGCTGAGGTCTATCTCCACGCTGCCGAAGATCGCGTACGCATGCGTGCGGCGCCCCACGCGCCAGCGGCCCTTGCGGACGGCCGCGCTGAACACCGCCACCACGTTCTCGTCGGCGACGGCGGGGGCCGTGGGCCGCGGGCAGGTCCCGGGCGGGGGCCGTGGGCCGCGGGCAGGTCCCGCACCAGCGGTTCCAGCTCGCCCACGGTCTTCGCGCGGAAGACCTCCTCGACCCGCTCCGCGTGCTCCTCGGCGGTCAGGCGGCCCTCGGCCAGGGCCTCGCGCAGGATGTCCGCGATCCGGTCGCGGTCGGCGTCGGAGGCGCGGAGGTCGGTGTGCTTGCGAAGGTCGGGCTCGGTGCGCTTCTGAAGGTCCACGGCAGCAGCGTACCCAAACGCGATAGATCGCGACTAGGGGGTGTGGAGGGCGAACTGAGCCTTACCTCACAGGAGCGGTGTCCGAGGCAGGTCCTACGCTGGTGGGCGCGCCGCCAACGGAGGCCGGCCGCTGTCTGTCGAAGAAGGATTTGGCCAGATGCCTGAGTTCGCGTACACCGATCTGCTCCCCCAAGGGGAAGACACCACCCCCTACCGGCTGGTGACCTCCGAGGGTGTCTCCACCTTCGAGGCGGACGGACGGACGTTCCTCAAGGTGGAGCCCGAGGCGCTGCGCACGCTGGCCGCCGAGGCGATCCACGACATCCAGCACTACCTGCGGCCCGCGCACCTCGCGCAGCTGCGGCGCATCATCGACGACCCGGAGGCGTCGGGCAACGACAAGTTCGTCGCGCTGGACCTCCTGAAGAACGCGAACATCGCGGCCGCCGGCGTGCTGCCCATGTGCCAGGACACCGGCACGGCGATCGTGATGGGCAAGCGCGGCCAGAACGTGCTCACCGAGGGCGGCGACGAGGCGGCCCTGTCCCACGGCATCTACGACGCCTACAAGAACCTGAACCTGCGCTACTCGCAGATGGCTCCGCTCACCATGTGGGAGGAGAAGAACACCGGCTCCAACCTCCCCGCCCAGATCGAGCTGTACGCGACCGACGGCGGCGCCTACAAGTTCCTCTTCATGGCCAAGGGCGGCGGCTCGGCCAACAAGTCGTTCCTCTACCAGGAGACGAAGGCCGTCCTGAACGAGGCCTCCATGATGAAGTTCCTGGAGGAGAAGATCCGTTCGCTCGGCACGGCGGCCTGCCCGCCGTACCACCTGGCGATCGTCGTCGGCGGCACGAGCGCGGAGTACGCCCTGAAGACGGCGAAGTACGCGTCCGCGCACTACCTGGACGAGATCCCGGCCGAGGGCTCCCCGCTCGGGCACGGCTTCCGGGACAAGGACCTGGAGGAGAAGGTCTTCGAGCTGACGCAGAAGATCGGGATCGGCGCGCAGTTCGGCGGCAAGTACTTCTGCCACGACGTGCGGGTGGTGCGCCTGCCCCGGCACGGCGCGTCCTGCCCGGTCGCCATCGCCGTCTCCTGCTCGGCCGACCGCCAGGCCGTCGCGAAGATCACCGCCGAGGGCGTCTTCCTGGAGCAGCTGGAGACCGACCCGGCGCGGTTCCTGCCCGACACGACGGACGAGCACCTCGACGAGGCCGGGGACGTCGTGCGCATCGACCTGAACCGGCCGATGGACGAGATCCTGGCCGAGCTGACGAAGTACCCCGTCAAGACCCGCCTCTCGCTCTCCGGGCCGCTCGTCGTGGCCCGCGACATCGCGCACGCCAAGATCAAGGAGCGGCTGGACGCGGGCGAGGGCATGCCGCAGTACCTGAAGGACCACCCGGTGTACTACGCGGGCCCCGCGAAGACCCCCGAGGGGTACGCCTCCGGGTCCTTCGGGCCGACCACGGCCGGGCGCATGGACTCCTACGTGGAGCAGTTCCAGGCGGCGGGCGGCTCCAAGGTCATGCTGGCCAAGGGGAACCGGTCGCAGCAGGTCACCGACGCGTGCGGGACGCACGGCGGGTTCTACCTGGGCTCCATCGGCGGGCCGGCCGCGCGGCTGGCGCAGGACTGCATCAAGAAGGTCGAGGTCGTCGAGTACGAGGAGCTCGGGATGGAGGCCGTGTGGAAGATCGAGGTGGAGGACTTCCCGGCGTTCGTGGTCGTCGACGACAAGGGCAACGACTTCTTCAAGGACCCCGCACCGGGATCGACGTGAACGTCGGAGCCGGCGCCGGGTCCTTGAAGAAGTCGTTGCCCTTGTCGTCGACGACCACGAACGCCGGGAAGTCCTCCACCTCGATCTTCCACACGGCCTCCATCCCGAGCTCCTCGTACTCGACGACCTCGACCTTCTTGATGCAGTCCTGCGCCAGCCGCGCGGCCGGCCCGCCGATGGAGCCCAGGT
>NZ_VDFC01000040.1:367247-376152 GCF_008369065.1 Streptomyces apricus
CCCCTAGGTACCTAGAGGCGCGGGGAACTGCGCAGGAGCGCGCAGCGCGACAGGGGGTCTGGGGCGCAGCCCCAGGGACGGGAATGGGCAGGGGCGGCGGGGGCGATACACCTGGTATGACCGACTACCYCATCGAACACGACTCCATGGGCGAGGTCCGCGTCCCCGCGGACGCGAAGTGGCGCGCCCAGACCCAGCGCGCCGTCGAGAACTTCCCCATCTCCGGCCAGCACCTGGAGCGCGCCCACATCGAGGCCCTGGCCAGGATCAAGGCGGCCGCGGCCAAGGTGAACGCCGGCCTCGGCGTGCTGGACAAGGACGTCGCGGAGGCCATCCAGGAGGCGGCGGCCGAGGTCGCGGACGGGAAGTGGGACGAGCACTTCCCCGTGGACGTCTTCCAGACCGGTTCCGGGACGTCGTCCAACATGAACACCAACGAGGTGCTCGCCACCCTGGCGACGGAGCGGCTCGGCCGGGAGGTCCACCCGAACGACCACGTCAACGCCTCCCAGTCCAGCAACGACGTCTTCCCGTCGTCCCTGCACATCGCCGCGACCGCCGCCGTCACCCGCGACCTGATCCCCGCCCTTGAGCACCTCGCCGCCGCGCTGGGCCGCAAGTCCGAGGAGTTCGCCGACGTCGTGAAGTCGGGGCGCACCCACCTCATGGACGCCACCCCGGTGACGCTCGGCCAGGAGTTCGGCGGGTACGCGGCTCAGGTGCGGTACGGGATCGAGCGGCTGGAGGCCTCCCTGCCCCGGCTCGCCGAGCTGCCCCTGGGCGGGACGGCCGTGGGGACCGGCATCAACACACCGCCCGGCTTCTCCGCCGCCGTGATCGCCGAGGTCGCGCGGACCACCGGGCTGCCGCTGACCGAGGCGCGCGACCACTTCGAGGCCCAGGGCGCGCGGGACGGCGTCGTCGAGACCAGCGGCCAGCTGAGGACCGTCGCGGTGGGCCTCACGAAGATCGCCAACGACCTGCGGTGGATGGCGTCGGGACCGCGCACCGGGCTCGCGGAGATCAACCTGCCCGACCTCCAGCCCGGCTCGTCGATCATGCCCGGCAAGGTGAACCCCGTCATCCCCGAGGCCGTGCTGATGGTGGCCGCCCAGGTGACCGGGAACGACGCCACGATCGCCGTCGCCGGGGCCTCCGGCAACTTCGAGCTCAACGTCATGCTGCCGGTCATCGCCAAGAACGTCCTGGAGTCGGTCCGGCTGCTCGCGAACGTCTCCCGGCTGCTCGCCGACCGCACCGTGGACGGCATCACCGCCAACCGCGAGCGGGCCCGAGAGTACGCCGAGTCGTCGCCGTCGGTGGTGACCCCGCTGAACAAGTACATCGGGTACGAGGAGGCCGCGAAGGTCGCCAAGAAGGCGCTGGCCGAGCGGCGGACCATCCGCGAGGTGGTGCTGGACTCCGGTTACGTGGAGCGCGGGGACCTCACCCGGGAGCAGCTGGACGAGGCCCTGGATGTCCTGCGGATGACGCGCCCGTAACGTCGTCCCGCCGGCGGACGAACCATGGCTCCGAACGCCGCGTCGTATGCCCCGGGCACCTAATATCTGTCCATGGCAGAGGGTGGAGCGGTGACACACGTGGAATCGGGCGGTCCGGCGGCGTACTGGAACCCCGGGAGTCAGATCCTGTGGCGGTACCGGGAGAACGCCGGCGAGCGCTTCCACATCGTGCGTCCCGTGACCGTCGTACGGGACGACGAGGAGGTGCTCGCCGTCTGGCTGGCCCCGGGGACCCCGTGCACGAAGCCGGTCCTCGCGGACGGCACGCCGGTGCACGCGGAGCCGCTGGAGACCCGCTACACCCGGCCGCGGACCGTGCAGCAGGACCGCTGGTTCGGCACCGGCGTGCTCAAGCTGGCGCAGCCGGGCCGGCCGTGGTCGGTGTGGCTGTTCTGGGAGCCGGGCTGGAAGTTCAAGAACTGGTACGTCAACCTGGAGGAACCGCTGGTCAGATGGTCCGGCGGGGTCGACTCCGAGGACCACTTCCTGGACATCACGGTGCACCCGGACCGCAGCTGGGGCTGGCGCGACGAGGACGAGTTCGCACAGGCCCAGCGGGACGGCCTGATGGACGCCCGGTCGGCGGAGCGCGTGCGGGAGGCCGGACGGGCGGCGGTGGAGGTGATCCGGCGCTGGGGCCCGCCGTTCTCGGACGGCTGGGAGCACTGGCGCCCGGATCCTGCCTGGCCCGTCCCGTCCCTGCCGGACGACTGGGATCGCACGCCCGCGCACGTGTCCACATGAGACCCTTGATGCGCCCCCGTGGTAGAACCGTAGGATCGTCCTCCGCAACGCACAACAGCGAACAGCAACGAACAGAACGCAAGAGGGCGAAGAGAACGGACTGTCAGGGCCGGTGCACCGCACCGCCGTTGGGAAGCGGTGGCCGGACGGCGGACGGGTGCATCCGGCAACTCCCGTACGATGCGCCGGGCTTGACCGAACGTCACCGAGGGGCGGCAGGACGTGAGCGAGGGGTACGAGGGCCACGGCGGCACGGCCGGGAGTGGGCGAAAGAGATGGTTCCCGCCGGTGTCCGCAGGTCCTTCTTCTGAGAGGCTGTCTGATCACGCGGTAAATCCGTTCCTGGGACACGCATTCCGGGTATCGGGTTCTTCGCGGGACGAACTGCACGCAGGGCGCGCAGCACCGGACGGATGGATTCGACACGCGTGACGGAGCACCCCATCTCCCATGAGCGCCGGCAGCCGAGTGCTGCCCGGCCGACGGCCCCCGCGGACCCCCGCGGGGCGCTCCTGCGCACCCCTGAGCCGCCGGTACCGGGCTCAGCCGGTTTACCCGCGCAGGGCAGGACCACCGGCACCCCCGCCCCACCGGGGGCCGCAGCAGCGCCCGTCCAGGACGGCGGGGCCGGCCGGACCGCGGACGGCCCGTCCGTGCCCGCGGACGTCCGGACCGCCGCCACCGGCACGTCCGCCGCGTCGGGTTCCCCGGCCGGCAACCAGGGCCCGCCCGCACCCTCGGGAGGGCACGGCCCGGCCGACCCGCCCGCCGGGTCCGGTCCCGGGCAGTCCCAGCCGTCCGCGGCGGAGCCGGGTCCGCACCGTCCGCGGCCCGTACCGGAGGCGATCGTGACCCAGCCCGGCGCCGAGGCCCCGGCCCACCAGGGCGGCAAGGACCGCCGTACGGGACAGAGCCAGCCGCCGCCCGGCACGCCCATGCCGATGCGCCGCGACGGCGACCGGCTGCGCTTCGTGGGCGCCGCCACCCGGCGGATCGCCCGCGGCATCGACCTCGACGAGATCGTGATGGGGCTATGCCGGGCGACCGTCCCGACCTTCTCGGACGCGATCCTCGTCTACCTGCGCGATCCGCTGCCGGTGGGCGACGAGCGGCCGATGGGCCCCGTCGTGCTGCGGCTGCGCCGCACGGACCGCATCCCCGAGGACCGGGACACCGAGGGCTTCCTGCTGCCCGCCCTGCAGCCCGAGCCCGACGTGGGCGTCACCGCCGAGCTGTGCACCGTACGGCCCGGCGGCGCGCTGAACGAGGTGCTGCGCGGGGTGCGGCCGGTCTTCGCGGACGCGCCCGCCGCCCGGGCCGCGCTGCCCGAGCTGATCGGTGACGACCTGACCGTGCCCGGCGGCCAGCGCGCGATCCTCGCGCCGCTGCGCGGCCGGCGGCGCGTGATCGGGGCCGCGCTGTTCCTGCGCCGCCCCGACCGGCCCGCCTTCGAGACCGACGACCTGCTGGTCGCGGCGCAGCTCGCCACGCACAGCGCGCTCGGCATCGACAAGGCGGTGCTGTACGGGCGCGAGGCGTACATCGCCGACGAGCTGCAGCGCACGATGCTGCCCGAGACGCTGCCGCGCCCCACGGGCGTGCGGCTGGCCTCCCGCTACCTGCCGGCCGCCGAGACCGCCCGGGTGGGCGGCGACTGGTACGACGCGATCCCGCTGCCCGGCAGCCGGGTCGCCCTCGTCGTCGGCGACGTCATGGGCCACTCCATGACCTCGGCGGCGATCATGGGCCAGCTGCGGACGACCGCGCAGACCCTGGCCGGGCTGGACCTGCCGCCCCAGGAGGTCCTGCACCACCTGGACGAGCAGGCCCAGCGCCTGGGCACCGACCGCATGGCGACCTGCCTGTACGCGGTGTACGACCCGGTCGCGCACCGCATCACCATCGCCAACGCGGGCCATCCGCCGCCGGTCCTGCTGCATCTGGGCGGGCGGGCCGAGGTCCTGCGCGTACCGCCGGGTGCCCCCATCGGCGTAGGCGGTGTGGACTTCGAGGCGGTCGAGCTGGACGCGCCCGCGGGCGCCACACTGCTGCTCTACACCGACGGGCTCGTGGAGTCGCGGCTGCGGGACGTGTGGACGGGGATAGAGCAGCTGCGGGAGCGGATCGCCGCCACCGCGCAGCTGACCGGCCCCGACCATCCGCCGCCGCTGGAGGCGCTGTGCGACGAGGTGCTCGACATGCTCGGTCCGGGTGACCGGGACGACGACATCGCGCTGCTCGCCGCGCGGTTCGACGGGATCGCGCCCAGCGACGTCGCGGTCTGGCACCTCGACCCGGAGGACGCGGCGCCCGGGCGGGCGCGGCGGCTGGCCCGCAAGGCGCTCTCCCGCTGGGACCTGGAGGAGCTCACGGACTCCGTGGAGCTGCTGATCAGCGAGGTCGTCACCAACGCGGTGCGGTACGCCTCGCGGCCCGTCACGCTGCGGTTGCTGCGGACCGATGTGCTGCGGTGCGAGGTGGGGGACGACGTGCCGCAGTTGCCGCGGTTGCGGAACGCCCGGGCCACCGATGAGGGTGGGCGGGGGCTCTATCTGACCATGGGTGACGGTTGGGGTCCGGCGGCGTCGGGGCGCGGGGGGTTCGGGTCGCTGCGGGGCCGTCGTGGCTGGTCGCGCCGTTCCCCGCGCCCCTAAAAGATTGCGCCGTTCCCCGCGCCCCTGAAAAGCTGCGCCGTTCCCCGCGCCCTTTTCAGGGCGCGGGGTTCCGTTACTCGTTCTCGTTCGCCTGGGGGTCGTCCGGGTCCGGGGGGAGTTCTATTCCTCCCGGTGGGGAGGATGACGGGCTCGTCGACGGGGAGGTCGGGAGGTCGTCCGAAGGGGTCTCCTCCGGTGTGCTCTCCTCTTCCTCCGGGCTGGACGACGGCGGCTTCGTCGTCGGCTCCTCCGAGGACGGCTCCTCGGACGGGGTCGTCGGCGTCTCGGACACCGTCGGCGTCTCGGTGGGCCGCACGGCCGCACCCTGGTCGGTGTCCAGGTCGAACTCGGAGACGTCCCCCATCGCGCCGAAGGTGTACGCCGCCCAGATCTGCGCCGGGTAGCCACCGCCGTTGACGCGGCCCTTGCCGGGCAGGAGCCCGGTGGCACCGGTCAGGGAGACCTGCTTGTGCGGGGGCTTGTCGTCCTCGCCGAACAGCCCGACCGAGGTGACGAGGTTCGGCGTGTAGCCGGTGAACCAGGCCGACCGGTTGAAGTCGGAGGTGCCGGTCTTGCCCGCGACCTGCTGGCCGTCCCGGTTCGGGTTGTCGCGCACCGACGTCCTGGCCGTACCGTCGTCGACCACGCCCGTCAGCACCGAGGTGACGGTGTCGGCGGCCTCGCGGCTGACGACCTGCTCGCCGATCGCGTCCGGGAACCTGACCGTGCGGTCCTTGTGCTGGACCGACTTCACGAGGGCCGGGGTGACCTTCTTGCCGTGGTTGTCGAGGGTGGCGTAGACGCCGGCCATCTCCAGCGGGCTGGCGCCCATGGTGCCCAGGGTCTGCGCGGGCACCGACTTGACGCCCTCGACGTCCATGCCGAGCTCGCCCGCGGTCTTCATGACCTGGTCCATGCCGACGTCGACGCCCATCTGCGCGAAGACGGAGTTGATGGACTTGTTCATCGCGGTCTGCACGGTGACGTCGCCGTAGTCGACGTCGTCCTCGTTCGGCGGGGAGAAGCCGACCTTCGCCCCGTCGTCGAGGACGGGCCGCTTGCTGGTTCCGTCGTAGATCGTGTTCGCGGTGATCGGCTGGTCGTCCTGGGTCGTGGCGCCCTCCTGGACGGCCGCGGCGAGGATCACCGGCTTGAACGTGGAGGCGGGCTGGTAGTCGCGGCGCGTCGCGTTGTTGGTGAAGTGCTTGACGTAGTCCACGCCGCCGTACATCGCGAGGACCCGGCCCGTCTTCGGGTCGACGGAGGCCGCGCCGGCCTGGACGTCGGCGTCGACCTTGCGCTTCTTGCCGTCGAGCTTGCCGGTCAGCTGGGCCTTGACGGACTTCTCCAGCTGGGCCTGCTTCTTCTTGTCGATGTTCAGCGTGAGGGTCCAGCCGCCCGCCTTGACCATCGTCTCGGCCTCGTCCATGTCGGCGGCCGTGCCCTGCCCGACGAGCTGCTTCGCGAGGGCCGTGTTGGCGGCCTCGACCAGGTAGCCGGCCTGGCCCTCCAGACCGGGCGCGCCCTTGGGCTCCTCGGGTACGGGGAACTTCATCGCGTCGCGCTCGCCCGACTTCAGCCAGCCCTCCTCGACCATGTTGTCCAGGACGTAGTTCCAGCGGTTCTTCACCAGCTCCTTGCTGGTGTCGGTGGCGACCGCCCAGTCGTACTGGCTCGGGGCCTGCAGCAGCGCCGCCAGGTACGCGCCCTGCTCGACCGACAGGTCGTTCGCGTCGACGCGGTAGTACGCCTGCGCGGCGGCCTGGATGCCCCAGGCGTTGCGGCCGTAGTAGCTGGTGTTGATGTAGCCCGCGAGGATGTCGTCCTTGGACTTCTGGCGGTCCACCTTGAGCGAGATGACCAGTTCCTTCAGCTTGCGCGTGACGGTCTGGTCCTGCGTGAGGTAGTAGTTCTTGACGTACTGCTGGGTGATCGTCGAGCCGCCCTGCTTGCCCTTGCCGGACAGCGTGTTGAGCAGACCGCGGGCCGTGCCCCTGAAGTCGACGCCGGAGTCCTTGTAGAAGGACTTGTTCTCGGCGGCGACGAAGGTCATCCGCACGCCCTTGTCGATCTGGTCCAGGTCGACCAGCTCACGGTTGACCTCGCCGACGCGGGCGAGCGTCGCACCGTTGCTGTACTTGTAGATGTTGCTCTGCTGCACCGCGGCCGCGTTCCCCTTGGGGACGTCGATCAGCAGGTACAGCGCGACGAACGCGGCCATCCCGAGCAGACAGAGGCCGAAGAACGTGCCGAGGAGCTTCTTCCAGGTGAAGAAGCGGCGTATGCCGCTCCTGCCGCCCGCCTTCGACGAGCGTTTCGGCGCGCCGCGGTGGCCACCGCGCTGCCGCGCTCGTCTCTCGTCCGCTCGTCCCATGGATCCGTCCGCTCCGCTTCCGTCTCTCGTGTCTCACAGGTTCGTCGCCCGGGTCAGCTCAGCAAGCTAACACCGCACCCCTGGACAAACGTCCGTCGATCCGGCCTTTTACGGACGTGAGAATCAGCACGCGCCCCACAGGAACCGACGACTCACGGGCCCGGAAGGTTGCCCCGGCGGGCCCGGTGGGCGCCCGCCAGGGGCGCGGGGAACGGCGCGACCGGCCACGACGGCGCCGCACCGGTCCGCGATCCGTCCCACCCCGCTCCKCCCCGCCTCCACGGTCGCAGAATCGTGACAATCACCTCTGACCTGCGAGGCAGCACCTCCTGAGCCCACGTCTACACAGTGCGTATACACGCCGTGTATACGCACTGTGTACAGTGCTCCGCATGTCCATCGGTCACACGCTCCTAGGACTCCTGGAGTCCGGGCCCCGTCACGGTTACGACCTGAAGCGGGCCTTCGACGAGAAGTTCGGTCACGACCGGCCGCTCCATTACGGCCAGGTCTATTCGACGATGTCCCGCCTGCTGAAGAACGGCCTCGTGGAGGTCGACGGGATAGAGGCGGGCGACGGCCCCGAGCGCAAGCGCTACGCCATCACCGAGGCGGGCGTCACCGACGTCCAGCGGTGGCTCGCGACGCCGGAGAAGCCCGAGCCCTACCTCCAGTCGACCCTCTACACGAAGGTCGTCCTCGCCCTCCTGACGCACCGCGACGCGTCCGACATCCTCGACACCCAGCGCTCGGAGCACCTGCGCATGATGCGTATCCTCACCGACCGCAAGCGCAAGGGCGACCTCGCCGATCAGCTGATCTGCGACCACGCCCTCTTCCACCTGGAGGCGGACCTGCGGTGGCTGGAACTCACCGCCGCGCGCCTCGGCAAGCTCGCAGAGGCGGTGACCCGATGACCCCCGCAGGCTCCCTGCTCGTGGCCCACGACCTGCGCAAGGCGTACGGCCCCACGAACGCCCTCGACGGCGCCGGGTTCTCCATCCACCCGGGCGAGGTCGTCGCCGTGATGGGCCCCTCCGGCTCCGGCAAGTCGACCCTCCTGCACTGCCTCGCCGGCATCGTGACGCCCGACTCGGGGTCGATCATGTACGACGGCCGCGAGATGGCGACGATGAACGACTCCCAGCGCAGCGCGCTGCGGCGGTCCGAGTTCGGGTTCGTCTTCCAGTTCGGCCAGTTGGTTCCGGAGCTGACCTGCGTCGAGAACGTGGCCCTGCCGCTGCGGCTGAACGGCACCTCCCGCAAGGAGGCCGAGCGCACCGCCCTGGCGTGGATGGAGCGCCTGGAGGTCGACGACCTGAAGGGCAAGCGGCCCGGCGAGGTCTCCGGCGGCCAGGGCCAGCGCGTCGCCGTGGCCCGCGCCCTGGTCACCGGCCCGCGGCTGCTGTTCGCCGACGAGCCCACCGGCGCCCTCGACTCGCTCAACGGCGAGCGCGTGATGGAACTGCTCACCGACGCCGCCCGGTCCGCCAACGCGGCCGTCGTCCTCGTCACGCACGAGACCCGGGTCGCCGCGTACTCGGACCGCGAGATCGTCGTACGGGACGGCCGGTCGCGGGACATGGAGCGTGCCGTATGACCGGCCGCCC
>NZ_VDFC01000040.1:376252-382363 GCF_008369065.1 Streptomyces apricus
CGCGACCACCGCCCCGCCGATCCCCGCGATCACCCCGCCCGCCGCGACGGACAGCACGACCGCGAGCGGGTGCACCCGCACCGCCCGCCCGAGGATGAACGGCTGCAGGATGTGGCCCTCGATCTGCTGCACGGCCAGCACCACGACCAGCACCATGACGGCCGTGAAGACGCCCTGGGTGACCAGCGCGACGACCACCGCCAGCGCCCCGGAGACCACCGCGCCGACCAGCGGGATGAAGGCGAACAGGAAGATGAAGACGGCGAGCGGGACGGCCATCGGGACGTCGAGGAAGAAGATGCCGAGCCCGATGAAGATGGCGTCGATCAGGGCGACTATCACCGTGCCGCGGACGTAGGCGGTGAGCGTGCGCCAGGCCCGCGGACCGGCGCCGGCCACGCCCGGCCGCGCCGCCGCGGGGACGAGCTTGAGGGTCCACTCCCAGATGCGCTTGCCGTCGTAGAGGAGGAAGAGCGTGGAGAAGATCGTCAGCAGGATGCCGGTGAGCGCCTCGACGATGACGGTGACGCCTTCGAGGCCCGCGGAGGTGATCTCCTCGGTGTTCGCCCCGACCGCCTCGCGCAGGCTCTTGGCGATGTCCTTGATCTGGTCCTCGGTGACGTGGAACGGGCTGTTCAGCAGCCAGCGCTGCAGCTCGTCGATGCCGTCCTGGATCTGGTTGGAGAGGTCGTCGATGTTCTCCATGACCTGCCAGACCACGAACCAGCCGACCAGGCCCATGATGACGAAGCCGAGGACGGCCGTGAGCGCGGTGGCCAGCCCGCGCGGCACCCCGTGCCTGCGCAGCCGGGCGACCGTGGGCTGGAGCAGCGCGGTGACGAGCAGCGCGGCGACGAAGGCCAGGACGACGAGCTGGACGGCGCTGATGACGCGCATCAGCACCCAGACGGTGCCCGCGAGGACCAGCAGCCGCCAGCCGGCCTCGGCGGCCACCCGCACGCCCCAGGGGACGGCGGTGGCGGGATCGGGGCGCTCGGGCCTGACGGTGCCCGGGGAGGGCGCCAGCGGGGACCGGACGTCCACACCGTCCGCCCCGCTCCCGCCGCCCGCGGCCTCGTCGGCGTCGTCGTCCTTCTCGGCGGCGGCGCGACGCGCGTCCAACCGCTCTCCCACTTCGGTGAGTCCGGCCCCTATCCGGCCGAACCACCCTGGCACTCGCGACATGATCCGTCCTCTTCCCCCGTTGCTTCCCACCACTCCCCCCGGAGTCATCGGCATCGACCGTACATGGCAGAAGCCCCTCACCGTAGGACGGTGAAGGGCTCCGCGGGGTTGAGCCGGAAGGGGCTCAGTACCAGTTGTTGGCCTGCCAGAAGTTCCAGGCGCCGCACGGGCTGCCGTAGCGGCCGTCCATGTAGCTGAGGCCCCACTTGATCTGGGTGGCGGGGTTGGTCGCCCAGTCCGCGCCGGCCGACGACATCTTCGACCCCGGCAGCGCCTGCACCAGGCCGTACGCGTCGGAGGTCGGGTTGTCCGCCTGGTAGTTCCAGCTGGACTCGTGGTCCACGATGTTGCTGAAGCACTGGAACTGGTCCGCGGGGACCAGCTGGCGCGCCATCGCCTGGACCTCGGCGACGGTGTACGACGACTTGACCGCGAAGCTGGACGCGTCGCGCGTGGCGGAGCGGCTGGCGACCTTCGCGGCCTCCTTGCGCTCCTTGGCTTCCCGCTCGGCCTTCTCCGCCTTCTCGGCGGCGGCCTTCTGCTTGGCGATCGCGTCCTTGGCTGCCTGCTTGCGCGCGGCGGCCTCGGCGTCCTTCTTGGCGGTGGCGTCCGCCGCGATGGCCTGGGAGTCGGCCTGCTGTGTCAGGGAAGCGGTCTGCACCTGCGCCTGAGCACCCGCGGGGATGTCGGCGAGGAGCGTCGCGCCGCTCGCCGTCGCCTCGGCGTCGTCACCCGAGGGTGCGGTGCTGCCCGAGGCAACACCCGTAACGGCGCCGACAGCGGTGACTGCGGTGGCCGAGGCCACTGCGAGCCCACGGACCGAGATCCGGCTCACACGGTTTCCTTCCAGCATCGACCGCTACAGGTGACCCTCGCGGACGCAATCGTGCCCCTGGCACTGGCCTCCCAACTGCGGGGTCACGGGAGGCGCGGGCCCGGTGGGCAACTCCCCGAGGGGGAGCGCCGCGTGGTGCTCGGGCGGCATACGACGTCGGTATGGAGTTCTGGTGTTCCTGCTGTGCTGTGCCGCTGGGGGTACAGGTGTGTCGTATGCGGGGCCTGACAGGAACGAGACTCTAGCCGTACCGCGGCGCCAGGAGGCAATTCCGTGCCGGGTGTGAAAGCTCACACCCCGTTCGCCCCAGAAGTTTTCCGGAAACGAGCGCACACGCGGGCGCCGCCCGGCTAGGCTCTTGCACCTTTGCCGGACGGCGCCAACTACCGTGTATTCACCACCCGTTGACCGTCCGCCGCACTGTCCGGCGGACAGACGGGACGGGTGGGGCGGACAGGGTCAGATCTGCCCGTCCTCCAGCATTTCGGTCACCAGGGCCGCGATCTGGGAGCGTTCGGACCGGGTGAGCGTGACGTGCGCGAAGAGGGGATGGCCCTTCAGCTTCTCCACCACGGCCACGACACCGTCGTACCGGCCGACCCTGAGGTTGTCCCGCTGGGCCACGTCGTGGGTCAGCACGACCCGCGAATTGGCGCCGATGCGGGACAGGACGGTCAGCAGGACGTTCCGCTCCAGGGACTGCGCCTCGTCCACGATCACGAACGCGTCGTGGAGGGAGCGGCCGCGGATGTGCGTGAGCGGCAGGACCTCCAGCATCCCGCGCGCGGTGATCTCCTCGATGACCTCGCGGCTGGTGACCGCGGAGAGCGTGTCGAAGACCGCCTGCGCCCAGGGGCCCATCTTCTCGGACTCGGAGCCCGGCAGGTAGCCGAGCTCCTGCCCGCCGACCGCGTACAGCGGCCGGAAGACCATCACCTTCTTGTGCTGGCGCCGCTCCAGCACGGCCTCCAGGCCCGCGCACAGGGCGAGCGCCGACTTCCCGGTGCCGGCCCGGCCGCCCATCGACACGATCCCGATGTCCGGGTCGAGGAGCAGGTCCAGCGCGATGCGCTGCTCCGCGCTGCGGCCCTTGATGCCGAAGGCCTCGCGGTCGCCGCGCACCAGCCGGACGTTGCCCTCGGCCGTCACCCGGCCCAGCGCCTTGCCGCGCTCGGACTGGATCGTCAGGCCGGTGTGGACCGGGAGGTCCGACGCCTCGGGCACGTACAGGGTGTCCTCCTCGAAGAGGAGGTCCACCTGCTCGCCGGAGAGGGTCAGTTCGGACATTCCGGTCCAGCCGGAGGAACTCGTGATGGCGAGTTCCGCGCGGTACTCCTCGGCGAGGAGACCGACCGAGGAGGCCTTGATCCGCAGCGGGAGGTCCTTCGACACGACCGTGACGTCGAACCCCTCGGCCTGCAGGTTGCGGGCGACCGCGAGGATGCGGGAGTCGTTGTCCCCCAGGCGGTAGCCGCTGGGCAGCACGCTGGGGTCCGAGTGATTGAGCTCGACACGGATCGTCCCGCCCAGCTCCCCGGTGGGGATGGGGTCGTCGAGACGGCCGTACTTCACCCGGAACTCGTCGAGCAGGCGCAGGGCCTGCCGGGCGAAGTAACCGAGTTCAGGATGGTGCCGCTTGGCCTCCAATTCCGTGACCACGACGATCGGCAGCACTACTTCGTGCTCGTCGAAGCGGTTCATGGCGTGCGGGTCGGCCAGCAGGACGCTGGTGTCGAGAACATAGGTGCGCCGGTCTGGCATGCGGCGCTTTGTGCTGGTCACCACGGAAGGACGTACCCCCTCGGATGAGGTCGGGGAGCGACGGAGGAGAGCTGGACCGGTCTGCGGCACCGATGCACGGGCCGTGAACCGGCCCTCCGCCTCGTCCGTACTGACCGCACGGTCGCGCTGGTGCAAAGGGCCTCCCGGGCGGACGGCCCCGTGCCGTCCGCTGAGATCCGACACCCGTGGTTCGGGCGTCGACCTGGTGGCTTTATGCCCTCGAACGAGCCAGGCCATGCCGACCGGCACGGAGGCGCCCCGGTGAACTCCTCGTTACTCCTGCCCCACGGGACCGGCCCGCGGCCCCGCGGTGACCTCGCGGCGGGTGCCCGCCGCGGTCCCTCATCCGCCGTAGCGCCGGTGGCGGGCCGCGTAGTCGCGCAGGGCGCGCAGGAAGTCGACCTTGCGGAAGGCCGGCCAGAAGACCTCACAGAAGTAGTACTCGGAGTGGGCCGTCTGCCAGAGCATGAATCCGGACAGCCGCTGCTCGCCGCTCGTACGGATCACGAGGTCGGGGTCGGGCTGGTCGCTGGTGTAGAGGTGCTTGCCGATCATGTCGACGGTGACGTCCTCGGCGAGCTTCTCCAGCGAGGTGCCCTTGTCGGCGTGGTCGAGGATCATCGAGCGCACGGCGTCGGCGATCTCCTGGCGGCCGCCGTAGCCGATGGCGACGTTGACCAGTATCCCGTCGACGTGCGCGGTGGACTCCTCGGCCTCCTTGAGGGCCGTCTGCATCTGCGAGGGCAGGATGTCCGGCGTGCCGACGTGGTGCACGCGCCAGCGGCCGTCGGCGGCGAGGGAGGTCACGACGTTCTCGATGATGCCGAGCAGCGGTACGAGCTCTTCCTCGGGGCGGTCGAAGTTGTCCGTGGACAACAGCCAGAGGGTGACGACCTCGACGTCGGTCTCGGAGCACCAGCCGAGGAACTCCTCGATCTTGTGCGCTCCGGCCCGGTGCCCCTGCGCGGCGGTGCTGCCCGCCGCCTTCGCCCAGCGCCGGTTGCCGTCCATGATGACCCCGATGTGCTTGGGCACCTGGTCGTGGTCAAGGTGGCCTTCCACCCTGCGTGCATAGAACCTGACCAGCAAGCGGCGCAGGTTGTCGCGCAGGTTCACGTTTCCGTCAGCCCCTCCGTGCAGATGGCAGTCTCCGAGGCCGACACCTTACAGCCGCCGGAGCCCCTCTCCCCCTTGGGGTGCAAGGCCTCCGGGCGGCCGGACGGAAGGGGCCGGGGACCCGGCAAGGGGGCGGCGCCCGGCGCGACGGCGGCGCGGTGCGCGCGCAGGGGGTGCGCGGGAGCGCATGAAAAACGGGCCGGTCCGTGGGGGGGAGACGGACCGGCCCGAGGGGGGGTTTCCACCATAACCCTTCGTAAGGGATGCTGCGCGCATCGGCGTGCCACAACTACTCTCCGGAGTCGCCCGGCGACGCCCGGGTGGGCACGGAGACGTTCGTTCCGAGGCAGATCATGGCCGGATCACAGCGAATTCGAAGGCGGCCGAGGAGAATACGGAGCGAATCAGGGGGTTCGCACGCGGATATGAGGCACCAGACCGTTCGTCTCGGACGTACGCCCCAAGGGTGACGCGCCGGGGCGCCGCCCGTCCGCCCCACCGCGGACGGACCTGGAAGGCAGGCACCGCGCGGCCCCCTCCACCGCGCGGTACCACCCCGCGCAGCTTTGCTGGCGCGAATTGCCTTCGTCAGAACCTACGCGACGACGAGGAGCGGAATGAGCCAATCGGCATAACGATGTGGAAACTCTGTGTACGTTTTCGGGATTTTCGCGGCACCTCGGCCCGCCCGCGGCTCCTACTCGCGCCAGGCGCTCTCCCGCAGCAGGCGCAGGCCGTTGAGGCCGACCAGGATCGTCGAGCCCTCGTGGCCGGCGACGCCGAGGGGCAGCGGAAGGTGCCACGCCAGGTCCCAGACGACGAGGACGGCGATGAACGCCCCGGCCAGGCACAGGTTCTGCACGACGAGGCGCCGGGCGCGGCGGGAGAGGGCGACGGCCTTGGGCACGGCCGTGAGGTCGTCGTGGACGAGTACGGCGTCCGCGGTCTCCAGGGCCAGGTCCGAGCCGCCCCGGCCCATCGCGATGCCGGTGTGGGCGGCGGCGAGGGCGGGGGCGTCGTTCACCCCGTCGCCCACGAAGAGCACCTGACCGCCCAGGTCCCGTACGGCCTCGGCCTTCTGATGCGGGAGCAGGTCCGCGCGCACGCCGTCGGCGGGGATGCCGGTCCGTCCGGCCACCGCGTGCGCGGCCCGGTGGTGGTCGCCGGTGAGGAGGGCGGGCGGGGCGGAGGTG
>NZ_VDFC01000040.1:382463-399076 GCF_008369065.1 Streptomyces apricus
GGGCGAGGAGCCTCGGGGCGAACCTGTCCCAGTCCCTGAGCATGGCGTACGAGCCGGTCACCGCCAGGGCCGCGGCGGTGACGACCGCGTGGCGGGGCAGGCCGTCGGCCGCGTTGGCCGTGGCGAAGGGGGCGCCCAGGGCGATGAGGGTGAGGCGTACGGCGAATGCCTGGCGGCACAGCGCCTGGAGGGCGTTGAGTTGCAGGCGGACGCTGGGGGCTGCCGCGTCGTCCTGGAAGTAGCCGGTTGGGCGGGCTGCCCTGGCCCTGGCTCCCGCCCTGACCCCGGCCCTGGCCCCGGCGGGGAGGGGCGTTTTGAACCTGCGGGTGCGTCGTGGCTGGTCGCGCAGTTCCCCGCGCCCCTGAAGGGGCGCAGCCCCGCTCCGGCGGGGTGCGGCCCCGTGTCGTCCCGGGTTCCGGATGGCGGCCATCTCAGCGGCCCAGTACCGAGCCGAAGTTCGTGCCCGAGCCCAGGAACATTCCCGTGGCGATCAGGATCATCGTGGCCGGGAGCATGAAGACCAGCGTGACCATCGTCGCCTTGGGGATCGTCTTGGCGGCCCGGCGGCGGGAGTTCTGGGCGTCCGTGCGGCGCATGTCCGTGGCGAGCTGGATGAGGGTGTCCGCGATCGGGGAGCCCAGTTCCTCGCCCTGCTGCAGCGCCGAGACGAACTGCGCCACCTGCTCGGACGAGTTGCGCCTGCGCAGCTCGTCGAAGGCCTGGCGGCGGCTGACGCCCATGTCCATCTGGCGCAGGGTGATGCGCAGCTCGTCCGCCCACGGGCCCTCGTAGTGGTCCGCCACCCGTTCCAGGGCCTGGCGGAAGCCCAGCCCCGCCGACACCACGACCGCCAGGACGTCCAGGAAGTCGGGGAGGGTGCGGTCGATGACCTCCTTGCGGTCGCGGATCGCCTGCCAGATCAGCGCATCCGCGGCCAGCAGCCCGAACGCCAGGGCCATGACCGCGAACAGCAGCTGCCCGTTGGTCAGGAAGATCAGGAACAGCAGGACGCCGAAGACGCCGTACACCGCCCGGCGGGCCGCGTACCGGTTCAGGGTCAGGCCCCCGGGGTTGCCCGCCATGTCGATGCGGCGGCGCTTGGCGTTCACGCGGCGCGGGCCCATCAGACGCAGGACGAGCGGGGCGAAGCGCATGCCGAGGCGGTCCACGGCCGAGTCCGCCTTCGAGACGCGGGTCCCGCCCACCTCCAGGGCCAGAGCGAGGTCGCCGGGGAGCTTCGCCTCCGCGCGGTACATGCGCAGGCCGAGGAGGAAGCCCCCGACGGCCAGTCCCATCAGCGCGGCGAGCAGCAGAGCGATCATCCCGATCCCCTCCTCATGTCCTCATGTCCCCATGTCCTCATACTTCGATCTTGCCGAGGCGGCGGATGACGAAGAAACCGATCGTGTACAGGCCCATCGCGACGAGGACCAGGGTCTGGCCCAGCGGGGAGCCGGTCACCTTGGCCAGGGCGCCCTCGTTCGAGGAGTTGATGAGCAGGAGGGAGCCGAGGCCGAGGAGCGGGACCGTGAAGGCCGTCGCGTTGACCTCGGAGAGCATCGTGCGGACCTCGCGGCGGGTCTCCTTGCGGTCCTCCAGGGTCTTGGTGAGGTTGCGCAGGGAGTTGACGACCGTGCCGCCCGCCTTGTTGGACAGCACCAGGGTGGTCACCAGGACGACCAGCTCGCGCGACGGGAGCCGTTCGGCCAGCTCGCCCAGGGCGTCGTCGACCGAGCGGCCCAGGGTCAGCTGGTCCGCGACCCTGGCCAGCTCCTCCCCCGCCGGGGCCTCCAGCTCCTCCGCCGCCATCGCCAGCGCGGTGCGCAGGGCCAGGCCGGCCGCGGCCGCGTTGGCCAGCAGGCGGGCCACGTCCGGCAGCTGGTTGATGAACGCCTCGATGCGCTTCTGGCGCTGCCAGTTGAGGAAGATCGCCGCGCTCCAGACCCCGACCAGGCCCGCGATGGGGCCGAAGAACGGGGCGAGGGCGGCGGCCGCGATCAGCCAGAGCGCGACGACCACGGCGGCGCCGTACGTGAAGAACTCGCCCGCCGTGACGTCGAGGCCCGTCGCCGAGAGCCGCAGCTGGATCGTGCGGCCCAGCCGGGTGCGGCGCAGCCGGCGGTCGACGGCGGCGAAGCGGCGCGCCCGTCCGGTGGCGGCACGCAGGGGGCCACCGGAGAGGCGGTCGACCAGGGCCTGGCGCTGGGCGCGGCCGGACGCGTACGTGTGCACGCCCGCGACGGCGAGCGTGCCGCACAGGATCGTGGCGCCGAGGGCGAGCGGGACCCCGTTGTTCACGGCTCGCTCCTCTCCGGCGGAACCACGACGGCCGCGGCGCACGCAGGGACTGCGGTGGACGCGACGGTTGCGGCGCACACGGGGGCCGCGGCGCACGCGACGGCTGCGGCGCACGCGACGGCTGCGGTGGGGGTCATCCGATGGCCTGCCTGGTGTTCAGGACGTCGATCGCCTCCGCCACCCCGAACGCGGGCGGCAGCGGCTCGTTGGCGACGTACAGCTTCTCCGCGACGGCGCGCGGCAGCGGGAGGTGCTCGAAGTGGCCGTGGACGACCCGGTCGGGACCGGTGGGGCGCGGCACGAAGCGCGTCACGGGCACGATCCGGAACTGCTCGCGGCCGTGCGAGACCAGCAGCGCGATCTCGGTGACCTTGCGGGAGCCGTCGGCGTGCCGGGTGAGCTGGACGACGACGTCCACCGCGGAGTTGATCTGGTCCTTCAGCGCCTCGAACGGGATCTGCACCTCGGACATCGAGCCCAGCGTCTGGAGCCGCATCAGGGCGTCCTCGGCGGAGTTCGAGTGGACGGTGGCGAGGGAGCCGTCGTGGCCCGTCGACATGGCCTGGAGCATGTCGAGGGTCTCGCCGCCGCGGACCTCACCGACGATGATGCGGTCGGGGCGCATGCGCAGGGAGTTGCGGACCAGGTCGCGGATGGTGATCTGGCCCTTGCCCTCCACGTTCGGCGGGCGGGACTCCAGGCGGATCACGTGCTCCTGCTGGAGCTGGAGTTCCGCGGAGTCCTCGATGGTGATGATGCGCTCGTGGGACGGGACGAGTCCGGAGAGGGCGTTGAGGAGCGTGGTCTTGCCCGAGCCCGTACCGCCGCTGACGATGACGTTGAAGCGGGCGCGGACGAACGCCGCGAGCAGCATCAGCATCTGCTCGTCGAGCGAGCCGAGGCCGATCAGCTCCGGGAGCGTGTACGCGCGGGGGAAGCGGCGGATCGTGAGGGTCGGGCCGGTGAGGGCGAGCGGCGGGATGATGACGTTGACGCGCTCCCCGGTGGGCAGGCGGGCGTCGACCATCGGGTTCGACTCGTCCACGCGGCGGTTGACGGTGGAGACGATGCGCTCGATGGTCTGCATCAGCTGCTCGTTGGAGGCGAAGCGCAGCGGGAGCTGCTCCACGCGCCCGGCCCGCTCGACGAAGATCGAGTCCGGGCCGTTGACCATGATCTCGGTGATCGACGCGTCGGCGAGGAGGGGTTCCAGGACGCCGAGGCCCAGCGCCTCGTCGACCACCCGGCGGATCAGCTGGGAGCGTTCGGCGGACGACAGGACCGGGCCCTCGCGGCTGATGATGTGCCCGAGGACGCGTTCCAGGCGGATGCGGCGCTCGGCCGCCGCGAGGCTCGACATCTCCGCGAGGTCGATCTCCTCCAGCAGCTTGGCGCGGTAGACGGCGACGAGGTGTCCGTCCTCGCGGCCGGCTCCGCCCTCCTCGGGGGCGGCGATACGGGCACGCAGGCTCATGGGGTCGCCTCCTCTCGGTCAATCTCGGTCGATCTCGGTCGATCTTTTTCGATCTCGGTCGTTCGGTGGTCCGGTGAATCGGTGTTCCGGTGGGTCGGTCAGTCGTCGGTGGGCATCGTGGCGTGGCGTTCCACGGTCACGCTCGGCAGGATCGGGATGACGGCCGGGACCTGGAGGGTGACCGTCGCGGTGGTGAGGTCGGCGCCCTCGGCGGCCGACACGCTCGGGTCGAGCCAGCCGCTCACCGCCGCCGCAGACGCTGCGCGAGACGCTTCATCAGTCGTCCCCCTCCAGTGCGGCGCCGGCCGTGCCCTCGACCTTCCAGCCCGCGTCGAAGCCCGGGAAGAAGAGGGGCACGTCCGTCTTGACGGTGGCCTTCATGACCGATCCGGCGGGACCGCAGCTGATGTCGGCGCCGCTCCAGGCGCCCGGCAGGTGTTCCCCGCCCGCGGCGCTGCAGGCCCCCGCGACGTCGCCGTCCACCGCGTACGCCGCCGTCGCCGCCCGCGCCGCCTCGTCCGCCGCGTTCCCGGCCAGGGAGTACGAGTAGCCGTACAGCGCGCACTGCCACAGGATCGTCATCAGGACCAGCAGGATCGGGAACATCCCGGCGAATTCGAGCGTGACCGCGCCCCGGTCGCCGCCCCTGCGGCGCAGCGAGAGGGACCCCTTGTCGGAGGAGGACGTCTTCCGGCGCCGGCCGCCGCCCCCGCCCGCGGGCTGCTCGGCCACCAGGCCCAGCTCGCCCGCCAGCGCCCACAGGGCCTGCTTCACCGTCGAGCGGGCGTCCAGGTCCTGCATGCGGCCCGCGTCCACGACGGACTGGAGCTCCTTGAAGGCGGCCGGGACCGTGGTGCGGGCGATCTTGGTGCCGGTGACGCGTTCGACCAGGGACGGCTGGATCTCCGTACCGCGGGCGAAGCGGTTGACGACGGTGCGGGTCTCCTCGGCCTTGCGGATCTGCAGGCGGTCCCACATGCGGACCATGCGCTTGGCGGCGCGCACGGCGACGACGTCGGGGGTGACCAGGAGCAGGGCCTGGTCGGCGAGTTCGACGGCGGCGGCGTTCGCGGCGTTCAGCTGGGCGCCGCAGTCGACGACCACGACGTCGTAGCGGGAGCGCAGGGCGCCCAGGACCTGCCGGGCCACCCGGTCCGTGATCTCCTCACCCCGCTCGCCCTCGGCGGGGGCCAGGAGCAGGCCGAGCCCGGTGTCGTGGGTGTAGACGGCGTCCTGGAGCACGCGCGGGTTGATGTCGCTGATCGCGGCGAGGTCGGCGACCGAGCGGCGGAACTGCACGTCCAGGTAGGAGGCCACGTCGCCGGACTGGAGGTCCAGGTCGAGCAGGGCCACCGAGCGGCCCGAGGCCTGGGCGGCCAGCGCGAGCTGGACGGCCGTGACCGTCGCGCCGACGCCGCCCTTCGCGCCGGTCACCGTGACGAGCGTGCCGCCCGGTCCCGCGTACAGCTCGGGCGTGCCGTTGCCCAGGTGGCGCCGCATGCCGGTGGACCAGGCCGCGGCCGCCTGGACGCGTTCGGCGAGGGACTCGTAGCTCAGCGGGAGGCCGACGATGCCGCGCGCGCCGGAGTCCATGGCGGCGGTCAGCACGCCCGTGCTGGCGTCGGCGGTGACGAGGACGACGCCGACGGCCGGGAAGCGCAGGACCAGGTCGCGGATGACGTCGAGCGCGGGGACGGGGCCGACGCGCTCGTGGACGAGGACGACCTCGGGCAGTTCGTCGAGGGACTCCGCGGCCAGCCGGGCCAGGGTGTCGAGCAGGGCCGTGGTGTCGGCGACCGGCGGGGCCGGTTCGGCGTCGGGGAGCTGGCTCAGGAGCGTGCCGAGGGCGCGGGCCGAGTCGATGTCGCCGACGGCGGGCAGGATGCGGATGGTCATCGGCCTGTCCTCGCGGGGGACGACGGAAGGACGGGGGACAACCGGGACGACCGGGACGACTTCGTGAGGGCTGGGCGCATCACGGCCTCCTACTTGTCCTCGTCGAGGGTGTACGAGCGGTCGCCGGGGGCGACGGTGGCGTCGGCGCCCTCCGCGATGAGGGCGAGGCGCACGTGCTCGGCGAACGACTCGGCGTACGCGACGCGCTGGGCGTCGGCGGTGTCGAGGGCGAAGGTGATGGGGACGGCCTCGCTCGCGGTGCGGCGGCGGTCGTTGCTCGACTGGCCGGGGTCGAGGGCGGTCAGCTTGCCGACGTCGATGACGCGGGCGCTCTGCACGATGACCTTCGACTGGTCCTTGCCGTTGTCGCTCTCGTCCTTGAACGTGGCGTAGATGTTGACCCGGGAGCCCGGGTTGATCTTGCCCGCCACGCCGGTCGCCGCGTCGATCAGGATGGCGATCTCCTGCTGGCCGGCCTCCAGCGCGGGCCGGTCGACGATCATGTCCGTCTGGAGCAGCGAGCCCTTCTTCAGCTGCGTGACGGCGATCTTGCCGCGGACCTGGGAGAGGCTGGTGACCGCGGTGGAGGAGAGCCACCGCTCGGGCATCGTGACCTTCTCGAACTGGTCGGCCGTCAGCGTCCGGTAGGGCGCGATGTCGCTCTTGAGGCGGTACGCCGCGACCTCGGGGCCGACCTTCGAGTTCACGTCGCGGATCACCGACAGCACTCCGGCGAAGGCGCCGACGGCGCACAGGACCGAGAGGGCCAGCAGGATGACGCCGCGGCGCTGGCGCGAGTTCACAACATCTCACCTCGTGGGGGCGGAACCGGGTTCACAAGTCGTTCACGTGTGCGTACTGCTCGTGGTGCGTCACGCGTGTGGTTCAGGTGGCCCCGCGGGGCAGGGCGCGTACCGAGGATGCTGCCCGCCCGGCGGCCTTCGGAAGCCCGTTCGACGGCGGTGAGGGCGGTGACAGCGGCGCCGCGCAGAAACCGCAGCGGTCGCCGATGAGTTCGAGGCCGCACCAGTGGCACTGCTCGCGCCGCACGGACGACACCAGCTGGTACAGGACGGACACGTCGTGCAGGCCGGCGGCGAACTCGGCCACCTTGCCCGTGCCCCACCAGCGGGCCGACTCGGCGGGCAGCGGCACGGTCGCGACGCCCTGGACGCGCCAGGCGGGCGCGAGCGTCCCGGTGATCCAGTCGGCGGGCAGCGGCCCGGGGGCGACGAGCATCCGCGTCCCGAACTCGGGTCCGCTCAGGTCGCCCTGGCCGACGCGCACCAGCTGGGGGCGCGGGGTGGCCAGTACGGCGAACTGGGCGCCCGGCACCCACGACTTGGCGTGCGACCTGAGCGAGACCGGCACCCGGTCGAGCTTGGCGACCGAGGTCAGCAGGCCGCCCGCGTAGATGTAGTGGGCGAGCAGCCGCGCGGAGGAGGCGAGCACGCCGGGGCTGAAGTCGCAGACGGAGAGCTGGCGCAGCTGCTGGGCGAGCAGGGCGAGACCGAGCGGGGGCAGGTCGAGGCCGAGCACCGCGATGCGGTCGCTCTCCAGCACGGAGCGCACGGCGTGCAGCCGGCGCCTGACGCCGGCCGGCGCGGAGGCCGGGTAGAGCGCGATCACGTACCCGTGCTGCTCGACCAGCGCGTGCATGCCGGTGGTCGAGCTCTCCAGGGTGTCGAGGGGCTGGACGACGGCGGGCGGCGTCTGCCGGTCGTGCGGTGGGAGCACCAGGTCGGAACTGGTGACGGCTATCGCGGTCGGCACGCTGCACACCACCCCGTTCACCGGCACGGGGTGGTCAACCGCCGTCCCGGATCGCCCCTGATCTCGCCATGAATGCCTCACAGGAGGACACACCTTGCCACTGTGGCGTCCTTCCGCAACTGCACCTTATCCACGGTGCGCGCCGCCCAACACCGGATCCCCGGGATCGATTCACGCGGGGTGCGCACATGATCCACGCAGAGTGAGCCGCATATGCCCCAACTCCGGGCTCCGGCATGTGCGTTGAGCTCGCCAAAGGTCTTGACAACCTGATTGGTCTGGACCAGTTTGGTGAGGCGACGGTGGCCACCGTGCTCGTCCCCTCACCCCACACTCCCCCACCGGAGGCCCCAGTGGACCGCGTACCAGGCATGCCCAGACGCAGACGGACGTGGGCCGGCGCCCTCGCCGCCGTACTCGCCGCGTCCGCCCTCTCCCTGGCCGGCGCCGGCCAGGCCGCGGCCGCGGACGTCAACAACACGAAGAACGCCGGCTTCGAGTCGGGGCTCTCCAACTGGACCTGTTCCGCGGGCAGCGGCGCCACCGTCTCCTCCCCCGTGCACGGCGGCGCGTCCGCGCTGCGGGCCACACCGGCCGGGCAGGACAACGCCCGCTGCAGCCAGACCGTCGCGGTCAAGCCCAACTCCAGCTACTCGCTCAGCGCGTGGGTGCAGGGCGGCTACGCCTACCTCGGCGCGAGCGGCACCGGCACGACCGACGTGTCGACGTGGACCCCGGACTCCTCCTCCTGGAAGCAGCTGACGACGTCCTTCACGACGGGCGCGAACACGACGTCCGTCACCGTCTACACCCACGGCTGGTACGGGCAGGCGGCCTACTTCGCCGACGACGTGTCCGTGTTCGGGCCCGACGGGGGCGGCACCGGCGGCGACCCCGACCCGGTGGTCCCCGCGACCCCGGCCGGCCTGAACGTGGCCTCCACCACCTCGTCCTCGGTCTCGCTGGCCTGGAACGCGGTGTCGGGCGCGAGCGGCTACAACGTCTACCGCAGCGGTACGAAGGTCGCGGCGGTGACCGGCACCTCGGCGACCGTCACCGGCCTGGCCGCGTCCACCTCGTACTCCTTCCAGGTCACCGCGACCAACACGGCGGGCGAGTCGGCGAGGTCCACGGCGGTCACCGGGACGACCAAGGCGTCCTCCGGCAACACGGGCAACCTGCCCAAGCACGCGGTGACGGGCTACTGGCAGAACTTCAACAACGGCGCGACGGTCCAGAAGATCTCCGACGTCCCGTCCCAGTACGACATCATCGCGGTGTCCTTCGCCGACGCCACGGCGACGCCGGGCGCCGTGACCTTCACCCTCGACTCGGCCGGGCTGAACGGCTACACCGTCGACCAGTTCAAGGCCGACGTGAGGGCCAAGCAGGCCGCGGGCAAGAAGGTCATCATCTCGATCGGCGGCGAGCGCGGCACGGTGTCGGTCAACGACGCGGCCTCGGCGGCGAACTTCGCGAACTCCGTGTACTCCCTGATGCAGACGTACGGGTTCGACGGCGTCGACATCGACCTGGAGAACGGCCTCAACGCCACCTACATGACGCAGGCGCTGCGGTCCCTGTCCTCGAAGGCGGGCTCCTCGCTGATCATCACGATGGCGCCGCAGACGATCGACATGCAGTCCACGTCGAACACGTACTTCCAGACGGCCCTGAACATCAAGGACATCCTGACGGTCGTCAACATGCAGTACTACAACAGCGGTTCGATGCTCGGCTGCGACGGCAAGGTGTACTCGCAGGGCTCGGTGGACTTCCTGACCGCCCTCGCCTGCATCCAGCTGGAGGGCGGCCTCGCCCCGTCCCAGGTGGGCCTCGGCGTCCCGGCCTCGACGCGCGGCGCGGGCAGCGGCTACGTCGCCCCGTCGGTCGTGAACAACGCCCTCGACTGCCTCGCCAAGGGCACCAACTGCGGCTCCTTCAAGCCCTCCAGGACCTACCCGGACCTGCGCGGCGCGATGACCTGGTCGACGAACTGGGACGCCACGGCGGGCAACGCGTGGTCGAACGCGGTCGGCCCGCACGTGCACGCGCTGCCGTAGGGCACCGCGGCACCCCCTGAGCAGACCGGCCCCGGTCGGGACGGAGGCGGCGTCAGAAGAACTCCGACCAGGGCTGGTCCCAGATCTGCTTCACGCACAGGACCACGAAGAGCAGGCCCGCGATCGTCAGCATGGCGTTGCTCAGGAGGCCGTTGCGCCATTCGGGCGGGGTGCGGGAGGAGTTGAGGAGCCAGACCAGGGTGAGGGCCAGGAAGGGGAGGAAGGCCGCGCCCAGGACCCCGTACAGGATGATCAGGCGGAAGGGCTGGCCCTCGAAGAGCAGGACCATGGGCGGGAAGGTCAGCCACAGGAGGTAGGCGCGGAAGGGCCAGGACCGCTCGTGGGTGCCGGACGCCACCTCCTCGCCCGAGGCGACGGCGGTGTCCGTCGTGCCGGACGCGGCCGCCCGGTCGCGGCGGAAGCGCTCCACGAAGTCCGCGAACATCAGGCTCACGCCGTGCCAGACGCCGATGAGCGAGGTGAAGGACGTGGCGAAGAAGCCGATGAGGAAGAACTTGGCGGTCGCCGTGCCGTACTCCTCCTCCAGGATGTCACCGAGCTGGATCAGGCCCTTGTCGCCGCTCGCGATGGCCACGCTGGAGGAGTGCAGGAGCTCCGCGCCCACGAACAGCATGGCGATGACGAAGATGCCGGTGGTGATGTAGGCGACGCGGTTGTCCAGCCGCATCACCTTCATCCATCCGGTGTCGGTCCAGCCCTTCGCGTTGACCCAGTAGCCGTACGCGGCGAGCGTGATCGTGCCGCCGACGCCGCCGATCAGGCCGAGCGTGTTGAGGACCGAGTCCTTCTCGTCGGGCAGCACCGGCAGCAGGCCCGCGAACGCCTCCCCCAGGTTCGGGGTGACGCGGACCGCCAGGTAGACCGTGACGACGAACATGACGCCCACCAGGACCGTCATGACCTTCTCGAACACCGCGTACTTGTTGAACCAGACGAAGACCAGACCGACCAGGCCGGTCAGGATCGCCCACCACTTGAGGTCCATCACGTCCGGGAACAGGGCCTGCAGGGGCAGGCCCGAGGAGGACATGGCGGCCGCCCCGTAGACGAAGCCCCAGATCACGACGTACGCGACGAAGAACCACGACGTCCAGCGGCCCAGGCTCGCCCAGCCGTCGAAGAGCGTGCGGCCGGTGGACAGGTGCCAGCGGCCCGCGGCCTCGGCGAGGGAGATCTTGACGAGGCAGCCGATGACGGCGGCCCACAGCAGGGTGTAGCCGAAGTTCGAGCCCGCGATGAGGGTGGCGACGAGGTCGCCCGCGCCCACCCCGGTCGCGGCGACCACGATGCCGGGGCCGATGTACTTCCAACTGGACTTCCGGGGGCCCGGTCCCGTCGTGCTTCCCGAGCTGCCCTTGGTGTCCGCGTGTCCCGAGGTGTCCGCCATGCCGATCAAGAAAGCGTAAAGAGATGCCCGGCACAAGAGGGCGTGCACCGATCGGCACCCGATCCACCCTTGACCAGAACATGCCAGGGCCCCACGATGAGCGCCACACCGCACAGCTCCCTGCTCCAATCCCCACATTTCCGGTGATCCCGGATTTCATGGAGAAAACAGGAGACAACATGCGACTTCGTGACAAGAACGGCAGACGCGGCCGCCGCTCCGCCGCCCTCGCCACCCTCCTCGTCTTGGCGCTCGCGGCCCCCGTCGCCGCCACGACCAGCGCGAGCGGCGCCTCCGGAAAGGCTCCCGTCTCGGACGCGGACGAGATCCGCCAGTACGAGATCCACCTGCACGGCAGCACCTCGGCCACCCGCACCGCGATCGCGCGGACCGGGGTGTCGATCGACGAGGCCGACGAGGAGACCGTCGTCGTCTCGGGCCGCGCGTCCCAGGCGAAGGAACTGCGGCGGCTGGGGTACGAGGTCAGCTCCCTCGGCGCCGCCCCCGACCGGTCGAGCGCCGCGGACGCCGGCATCCTCGACTTCCCCTCCGCCGACTCGCGTTACCACAACTACGCCGAGATGAACACGGAGATCGACCAGCGCCTGGCCGCCTACCCGTCCATCATGAGCAAGCGCGTGATCGGGAAGTCCTACCAGGGCCGGGACATCGTCGCCGTCAAGATCAGCGACAACGTGGCGACCGACGAGTCCGAGCCCGAGGTCCTGTTCACCCACCACCAGCACGCGCGCGAGCACCTCACCGTGGAGATGGCGCTCTACCTGCTGCGCGAGCTGGGCGCCGGGTACGGCTCCGACAGCCGGATCACCAACATGGTGAACAACCGCGAGATCTGGATCGTCCCGGACCTCAACCCGGACGGCGGCGAGTACGACATCGCGACCGGCGCGTACCGCTCGTGGCGCAAGAACCGCCAGCCCAACAGCGGCAGTTCGGCCGTCGGCACCGACCTCAACCGCAACTGGAACTATCGCTGGGGCTGCTGCGGCGGCTCGTCCGGTTCCACGTCCTCCGAGACCTACCGGGGGCCGGCCGCCGAGTCGGCGCCCGAGGTGAAGGTCGTCGCCGACTTCGTGCGCAGCCGGGTCGTCGGCGGCAAGCAGCAGATCAGGGCGGGCATCGACTTCCACACGTACAGCGAGCTGGTGCTGTGGCCCTTCGGGTACACCACCGCGGACACCACGACCGGGATGACGGCGGACGACCGCAACGCCTTCGCCGCGGTCGGGCAGAAGATGGCGGCCAGCAACGGCTACACGCCGGAGCAGTCGAGCGACCTCTACATCACCGACGGGTCGATCGACGACTACCTGTGGGGCAGCCAGAAGATCTTCGGCTACACCTTCGAGATGTATCCGTCGTCCAGCGGCGGGGGCGGGTTCTACCCGCCCGACGAGGTGATCGAGCGGGAGACCTCGCGCAACCGGGACGCGGTGCTGCAGTTGCTGGAGAACTCCGACTGCATGTACCGGTCCATCGGCAAGGAGGCCCAGTACTGCAGTTGAGGGTGACCGGCTTGAGGTGAGTGGGGAACTGCGCGTCCGTCGTGGCCGGGCGCGCAGTTCCCCGCGCCCCTTACGGGGCGCTCTCCTCAGCCTCTTCCGCTTCTTCGAAGTAGGTGTCCAGGACCTTGTCCAGGTCCGCCTCCCACTCCTTGAAGTCGGAGCGGGACTTCGCCTCGATCTCCAGGGGGTACCAGCGGCGGTCGGGCGTGTGCACCGTGAGGGTGAAACGCTTCCCGAAGCGCGGGGACTCCGTCTCGACGGCGCCGATCTCGTCCCAGCGGAACTCGGCCTCCTGGTCGTCCAGGCGCAGCCGTACGCCGCTGTGGTCGGCGACGACCTTCGCGCGGCGGTCGGAGGCCTCGAAGACCGGCCCGCCGTCCGGGGCCGGAGCCGCTGCCTCGGCCTCGTCGGTCTCTTCGACCGCCTCGGGCCCCTCGTCCGGGGCGTCCTCGGCGGAGGGTTCCTGTTCCTCCTTCGTCGCCGGGTCGTCGGACGCCGTCTCCTCGGAGACGGCGTCCTCGGGCTCCCGTGGCTTCGCGGCGTCGGGCTCGGCGGGGCGCGGGCCCGTGATGCCGGGCACGAACGCCGGGTCGGCCGCGGCGCCTTGCAGGGGCGGGATGCTGGGTCCTATGCGCTGCTCCACAGCGGGCAGTATGGTCGACGACCCTGTGTCAGGAACAGCCGGGTTCCGCTTCGTCCCGCCACATCGTTATATGAAGACGCTCAGCGCCGCGGCCACCGCGAAGCCCGCCACCGACAGCACCGTCTCCAGGACCGTCCAGGACTTGAGCGTGTCCCGCTCGGAGATGCCGAAGTACTTGGCGACGATCCAGAAGCCGCCGTCGTTGACGTGCGAGGCGAAGATGGAGCCGGCCGAGATCGCCATGATGATCAGCGCCAGGTGGGCCTGGGAGAGGTCCTGGCCCTCGACCAGCGGGACGACGATGCCGGCGGTGGTGACGATGGCCACCGTCGCCGAGCCCTGCGCCACCCGCAGCACCACCGAGATCAGCCAGGCCAGCACGATGACCGGCAGGCCGACGTCGTTGAAGGTGTCGGCGAGCGCGTCGGCGATGCCCGAGCCCTTCAGGACGGCGCCGAAGACCCCGCCCGCGCCGACCACCAGCAGGATGTTGCCGACCGGCTTCAGCGACGAGGTGGAGACCGTCTCCAGGGACTGGCGGGACCAGCCGCGCCGGATGCCCAGCAGGTAGTAGGCCATCAGCAGGGCGATCGTCAGCGCGACGAAGGGGTGCCCGAAGAACTCGACGACCGAGCGGAAGGTCGAGGGGTCCAGCGCGATCGAGGAGAAGGTCGCGGCGAGGATCAGCAGCAGGGGCGTACCGATGATGAGGAAGACGGTGGCGAGGGGGACGGGCTGCTCCGCGTAGTCCTCGGGGCCGACGGTCGCGACGGTGCCGGTGCCTGTGCCTGTGCCCTTAGCGGTACCGGTGTCGGCGCCTGCGGAGCCCGTCGAGCGGGCGGCGGCGCGGCGGGCGGCGCGCTCCTCGGCGACCGCGGCCTTCGCCTCGTCCGCCGCCTCCAGCATGTCCTGCGGTACGGGGACGAAGAGGCGCTTGCCGATCCAGGCCGCGTACGCCCAGGCGGCGAGCACGGCCGGGATGCCGACGACGATGCCCATCAGGATGACCCAGCCGAGGTCGACCTTGAAGAGTCCGGCGGCGGCGACCGGGCCGGGGTGCGGCGGCAGGAACGCGTGGGTCATCGACAGGCCCGCGAGCAGCGGCATGCAGTAGAGCAGGATCGACTTGCCCGAGCGCTTGGCGGCGGCGTACACGATCGGCGCGAGGACGAAGATGCCGACGTCGAAGAAGACCGGGATGCCGAAGATCAGGCCGGTGAGGCCCATGGCGAGCGGGGCGCGCTTCTCGCCGAAGAGGTTGAGCAGGCGGGCCGAGAGGGCTTCGGCGCCGCCCGACACCTCCAGGATCGCGCCGAGCATCGTGCCCAGGCCGATGATGATCGCGACGTGGCCGAGGATGCCGCCCATGCCGGACTCGATCATCGAGACCGAGGCCGATCTCTGGACGGTGCCGAAGAGTTCGGTGACGGAGAGGCCGGCCGAGAGGCCGACGGCTATGGAGACGGCCAGCAGGGCGACGAACGGCTGGAGCCTGACCTTGATGATCAGGACCAGCAGAAGGACGATGCCGAGGGCCGCGACGGTGAGCAGGCCGGCGGTGCCGTCCAGGAGGAGGAGCAGGCCTCCTGTGTGGGGTGGGGTCTCGGGGGCCGGTGGTGCGGCTGCGAGGAGGGATGACATGGGGAGGTCCTCTTTCTGGGTGCTTCACACGGGGCATGGTGTTTTTAGGCAGGGGGTATCGCCGTACGTGCGGATGAGCGCCGGGCGCGGGCCGGTGGGGGTTGCTCGCGCAGTTCCCCGCGCCCCTGAAGGGGCGCGGGGTGAAGCTCAGTCGCTCAGGACCGCCAGTGCGTCGATCTCGATCAGGAGGCCTGCCGGGAGGCCGACGTAGACCGTCGTGCGGGCCGCGGGGGGCGCGGTCAGGCCCTGCTCCTCGAAGTACGCGTTGTAGAGCGCGTTCATCTCGGCGAAGTGGTCCACGTCGGTGAGGTAGACGCGGATCATCATCGCGTCGTCCCAGGACGCGCCGCCCTCTTCGAGGATGGCCTTGACGTTGGCCAGGGTCTGGAGGGTCTGCTCGCGCAGGGTGGGGCCGGCGGGCGTCGGCGGCTGTCCCTCCACGGCGGACAGGRAGCCGACCTGGCCCGCGACCTGGAGGATGTTGCCCTTCCTGACGCCGTGGGAGAACTTGGCGGGCGGGGTCGTGTGGGTCTTCGGGGTGAGGGCGGTCTTCTCGGTCATGAGCTGTTTTCCTTCGTAGGGGTCCTGCCTGAGTACTCGCCGCTGATGGCGTCCGCGGTACGGCGCACCAGCGGGAGCAGGGTGAGGAGTTCGTCCGCGGTGACGACCACGTTCGGGGCCGAGACGGACATCGCGGCGACGACGCGTCCGTCGGTGCCCCGCACGGGCGCGGCGACGCAGTTGATGGACTCCTCGTGGCCACCGAGGTCGGTGGCCCAGCCCTGTTCGCGGACCTTGTCCAGCTCCCGCAGGAAGGCGGGGGCGCTGGGGGTCGAACGGGACGTGTACATGGGGTAGTCGAGCTTCTCCGCGAGGGCGCGGCGCTCGGGCTCCGGCAGGTCGGCCAGGAGCAGTTTCGCCACGGCGGCGACCGTGATCGCGACGGGCTTGCCGATCCGCGAGTACATGCGCACCGGGTAGCGGCTCTCCACCTTGTCGATGTAGAGCACCTCGCCGTCCTCGTGCACGGCGAGGTGCACGGTGTGGCCGCAGCTCTCGTTGAGGCGTACGAGGTGGGGGTGGGCGATCTCGCGGACGTCCAGGTTCTCCACGGCCTCCTGCGCGAGCGCGAAGAGGCGGGCGCCCAGGCGGTAGCGCTGGTCGGACTGGCGGTAGACCAGGCCGTGTTCGTGCAGGGTGCGCAGCAGGCGCAGGGCGGTCGACTTGTGGACGTCGAGCCGGTCGGCGACCTGCCCTAGGTCGGCGGGGCCCTCGGCGAGCAGCGGCAGGATGCTCAGCGCGCGGTCGACGGTCTGGCTCATGGGACGGTTACCTCCTCCTCGGCCCGGTCTGCGGTGTTCGTCCAGCCGGGGCCGAGTCGAAGTGTCCCCCACGCCTCGCCGTCCAGGGCGGCGAGGCGGTCGGCGTGGTCGCGGGAGGGGGGCACGGCCAGGTCGCCGGGGACGGTGAGGGCGGCGGCGGCCATGAGGTGGCCGTGGCGCAGGCGCTGCTCGGGCGGGAGTCCGCGGAGGGTCGCCGACAGGAAGCCGGCGGCGAAGGCGTCGCCGGCGCCCACGGGGGCGACCACGTCCACGGCGAGCGCCGGCACGTGGGTGACCGTGTCGGAGTGCGGGTGCGTCGTGGTCCCGCCTGTGCGCGGAGGGTCGTGCGGGTGCCGGTCGGCGGGGGCCGGCGCCTCGAACAGCGTCGCGCCCTCGCTGCCGTTCTTCACCACCAGCGTGCGGGGTTCCGGGAGGGCCTCGCGGACGGCCTGCGGGCCGCCCGTGATGCCCCAGGCCGCCTCCGCCTCGTCCTCGCCGACGAAGACCAGGTCCGCGGCGCGGGCCAGGGCGAGGAGGATGGTGCCCGCCGTGGCGGGGTCGGGCCACAG
>NZ_VDFC01000040.1:399176-403822 GCF_008369065.1 Streptomyces apricus
GGGGCGCGGGGCCGTGAGGGCGGTCAGGAGCGACAGGCAGGACGGGGAGAGGGCCGCCGTGATGCCGGAGAGGTGCAGGACGCGGCCCGAGTCGAGCGCGTCCAGGTCGACGGTGGTGCGGGACATCGCCGAGGCCGCCGAGCCCTTGCGGTAGTACGCCACCTCGTGGGTGTCCGTGGAGCGGTCGCCGGCCGTGCGGAAGTAGATGCCGGTGGGGCGGGCGGGGTCGCGCCGCACGGCCGTGGTGTCGACGCCGTAGGAGGCGATCGTCTCCAGGAGGTGGTCGCCGAAGCCGTCGGCGCCGACCCGGCCGACCCACCGGGCGGTGTGGCCGGCGGCGGCCAGGACGCAGGCCACGTTGGACTCCGCGCCGCCGATCGCCCGCTCGAAGGACGGCACGTCGGCCAGGCGGCCCGGGCGGGAGGGGAGGAACGTGACCATGGACTCGCCGAGGGTGACGACCTCCGCGTCGGCCGGGGGGCGCGTGGCGTCGTCGGACGGTCCGGTGGGGGTCACGATGGCTGGGGCTCCTCGTCCTGGCGCGGGTCCGGTCGGCTCCGTTGACCCGGCGTTGGCCGAGATGTTAGACAGCGGTAAGCGCAATACGCAATGCCTGTTGCGTACAGTGCAACGATCCTGATCAGGAGGCTCTCATGGCTGGCGACACCACCGCGGAACGTCTGGCCGCGCTCGCGGACGAGCGTGTCGACCACCGGTTCAAGGGACTTCCGCCCGACGCCGAGGGCCTGACCGTCGGCGAGCTGGCCGCCGAGCGGCGCAACCTGTTCACGGGCGGGTTCACCACGCCGGTGCTCGCCCTCTCCGCCGAGCGCCTGGAGCACAACCTGCGGCTCATGGAGACCTACGCGCAGCGCCACGGCCTCGCCTTCGCACCGCACGGCAAGACCTCGATGGCCCCCCAGCTCTTCCAGCGGCAGATCGAGCACGGCGCCTGGGGCATCACCCTCGCCGTGCCGCACCAGGTACGGGTGGCCCGGGCCTTCGGCGTGCGGCGGATCTTCCTCGCCAACGAGTTGGTCGACCCGGCCGCCCTCGCCTGGGTCTCCGCGCAGCTCGCCGCCGACCCCGGCTTCCGCTTCGTCTGCTACGTCGACTCCGTGCGCGGTGTCGAGCTGATGGACGCCGCCCTGCGCGCCGGCGGCGATCCGGCCCGGCCGGTGGACGTCGTCGTCGAGCTGGGCGCGGGCGAGGGCGCCCGGACCGGCGTGCGGACGGAGGCCGGGTGCGCCGCCGTCGCGGACGCCGTGGCCGGGGTGGACACGCTGCGGCTGGTGGGGGTCGCCGGGTACGAGGGCGAGGTGCCGGACGCCGACCCGGAGCGGGTACGGACGTGGCTGCGCCGGCTGACCGCCCTGGCGGCGGACTTCGACAAGGCGGGCCGGTTCGGCGCGGCCGGGCTCGACGAGATCGTGGTCAGCGCGGGCGGCAGCGCCTGGTTCGACGCGGTCGCCGACGTCTTCGCGGAGCTGCCCGAACTGTCGCTGCCCGTGCTGAAGCTGCTGCGCTCGGGCGCCTACGTCTCGCACGACGACGGGCACTACCGCGAGGTGACGCCCTTCGTCCGCGTCCCCGAGGAGGGCGCCCTGCACCCCGCCTTCCGCCTGTGGGCGCAGGTCGTCTCGCGTCCGTCGGCCGGGCAGGCGTTCGCCAACGCGGGCAAGCGCGACGCCGCGTACGACCTGGACCTGCCCGAGGTGCAGGTGGTGCGGACGCGGGAGGGCGAGCGGCCCGCGGACGGCGTCACCGTCACCTCGCTGTCCGACCAGCACGCCTGGGTCCGCACCGACGAGGGCGCCGGGCTGGAGGTGGGCGACTGGCTGGGCATGGGCCTCTCGCACCCCTGCACCTCGTTCGACAAGTGGCAGCTGATCCCGCTCGTCGAACAGGACGGCACGGTCGTCGACTACATCCGCACCTACTTCTAGGAGCCCGCCATGATGGATCTCGTCATCCGTGACGTGGACGTCGTCGACGGCGGCGCAGGCCCGTCCTACCGGGCCGACGTGGGCATCGAGGGCGGCAGGATCACGACCGTGGTGCAGGAGGCCGCCGCGGCCGGGTGTCTGCGGCCCGCCGCCCGCCGGGTGGTGGACGCCGAGGGGCTCGTCCTGGCCCCGGGGTTCATCGACATGCACGCCCACAGCGACCTCGCCCTGCTGCGGGACCCCGACCACAGCGCCAAGGTGGCCCAGGGCGTCACCCTGGAGGTCATCGGGCAGGACGGGCTGTCGTACGCGCCCGTCGACGACCGCACGCTCGCCGAGGTGCGCCGCGCGATCACCGGCTGGAACGGCAGCGGGGACGACATCGACTTCAGCTGGCGCTCGGTGGGGGAATACCTCGACCGCCTGGACCACGGGTTCGGCGGTGAGGGGATCGCCGTCAACGCCGCCTACCTGATCCCCCAGGGCGCCGTGCGGATGCTCGCCGTCGGCTGGGACGACCGGGACGCGACGCCCGAAGAGCTGCGGCGGATGCGGCAGCTGGTCGCCGACGGGATGCGCGAGGGCGCGGTCGGCATGTCCTCGGGGCTCACGTACACCCCCGGCATGTACGCCAAGGACGCCGAGCTGACGGAACTGTGCCGGGTGGTCGCCGAGTACGGCGGCTACTACTGCCCGCACCACCGCTCGTACGGCGCCGGCGCCCTCGACGCGTACCGGGAGATGGTGGACCTGACCCGCGAGGCGGGCTGCGCCCTGCACCTGGCGCACGCCACCATGAACTTCGGCGTCAACAAGGGGAAGGCGCCGGACCTGCTGGCGCTCCTCGACGAGGCGCTCGCGGGCGGGGCCGACATCAGCCTCGACACCTACCCGTACACGCCCGGCTGCACGACCCTGGTGGCCCTGCTGCCCGGCTGGGCGAGCGAGGGCGGCCCGGCGGCGACGCTGACCCGGCTGCGGGACGAGGAGAGCGCCGGGCGCATCCGCCACCACCTGGAGGTGGTGGGCTCGGACGGGTGCCACGGCGTGCCCGTCGAATGGGACACCATCGAGATCTCCGGCACCGCCGATCCGGCGCTGGCGTCCTACGTGGGCCGCACCGTCCAGCAGTCCGCCGACGCACGCGGCGAGGACCCCTGGACCACCGCCCGCCGGCTGCTCCTGGACGACGGCCTCGGCTCGACGATCCTGCAGCACGTGGGCCACGAGGAGAACGTGCGGGCGATCATGCGGCACCGCGTCCACACCGGCGGCTCGGACGGCATCCTGCGCGGCGACAAACCGCACCCGCGGGCGTACGGCACGTTCCCGCAGTACCTGGGCCGGTACGTGCGGGAGCTGGGCGTGCTGAGCCTGGAGGAGTGCGTCGCCCACCTCACCTCGCGCCCGGCGGCGCGGCTGCGGCTGCCCGACCGGGGGCTGGTGAAGGAGGGGTACCGGGCGGATCTCGTCCTCTTCGACCCGGCGACGGTCGCCGCGGGGTCGACCTTCGACGCGCCGCGCACGCTCCCGACCGGCATCCCGCACGTCCTGATCGACGGGCGGTTCGTCGTCGAGGACGGCCGGCGGACGGACGTGCTGGCGGGACGGGCGGTCCGCCGCACCCCCACCGGCTGACCGCCCGGGGCCGCCGGCGGGCTACGGCTTGGGCAGGGTGCACCCGCTCGCGCTCAGGTCGAGCTTGCTGTCGAGGCCGAAGCAGGCGGGTATCTGGTAGGTCTCCTGCGCGTAGTTGATGCCGGGGCGGACGGTGACGGTGCCGTTCTCGTCCACCTCGCACGGATTGTTCTCGGTGCAGCGCCCGCCGTCCTCGTTGCCGGTGTTGTTGACGGCGACGACGGTGCCGGTGGCGTTGTCGACCACGGGCGAGCCGGAGGTGCCGCCGATGGTCTGGCAGGCGGAGGTGTAGCGGACCGAGTCCTTCCAGGTCCAGCTGCCCTCCTTGAGGCGGTAGGCGAAGCCGTCGACGTTGCAGGCGTACGTGCGCTTCCAGTAGCCGGAGACGACCGTGATGCCGGTGCCGGCGACCGGGTGCGTGTCGTTGAGCGTCAGCGGGCTGATGTTGTACGAGCTCCTGATCGCCCCGTACGTGGTGGTCAGCTGGTAGATCGAGACGTCCGTGTCGGTCATCGTGGCGTACGCGATCTTGCTGGCGCGCAGGGTGGCGACGCGGGTGCCGGCGGAGTTCAGCAGGCCGAAGGTGCGGGTGGAGGCGCGGTCGACGATGACCTGGCCGGCGGCCGGGAAGCCGGTCTCCAGGCAGTGGCCGTTGGACATCACCAGCGCGGGGTCGTCGTCCTCGGAGTCGGGGAAGCGGACGACGGAGCCGGAGCAGTTGCTGAGCGAGACGGTGCCGGCGAAGGTGGGGGCCGCGGCGGCGGCCGCCGCGGCGGCCGGCGTGCCGGCCGAGGTGCCGGTCGATGTCTCCGGCGCGGTTGCCGCCGATGCCGGTGCGGGTGCCGCCAGGCCGGTCCCCGCGATCACCAGGGCTCCGAGTGTGACGAGGAGAGGCTTCTTCATGTGGGGGTCCCCTCTTACGACGTGAGCGGCCGGAGGTCTTCCGGCCGCTTCCCGTTTTTGTCATGCGCATTCTGAGCGCAGACCGGCACCCCGACAAGAACGCGTTTCCGGCCGACCGCCGACCGCCTACCGGCGGGGTGGGGGGGTGACCTGTACGCG
>NZ_VDFC01000040.1:403922-415982 GCF_008369065.1 Streptomyces apricus
CGCCTGGGTCCCCGGGGTCGCCGAGACCTGCACGGACTCGCCCGGCCGCGCCCAGACGGCGAGCGCGCGGCGCAGCAGGGCCTGGTCGCCGGTCAGCTCCCCGCGCGCCGGCCACACCGAGAAGTCGGTGCGCGCCGACGACTCCCAGGCCGCGGCCGGCACCCGCGTCAGCTTCCCGGGCTGCAGGGCCGCCTGGGCCGCCGGATTGCGCGCGTACGGGGGCGCCGCCGCGCCGTCGGGGCCCCAGCCGTCCCCCGGCATGCCCAGGAGCGCCGCGCACACCGCCACGGCGGCGGCCGCGGCGACCGCCGCCTTCAGGTGCTGGCGGCGGCGCACCAGGTCGGTGGGCCGGGCCTGCAGGGAGCACGGGTCGAACTCGGGGGAGGTCAGCAGCGCGGCGTCGCCCGCGGCCCCGCCCCGCGCGTCCGCCTCGGCCAGGGCGGCGGCCGGGTCCGCCTCGCCGGCCGCCGTCAGCACCGCGCGGACGTCGGCGTCGGACAGCTCCTCCAGGCCGCGCAGGACGTGGGCGGCGCGGGCCGGCGCGGACAGGGCCGAGAGCCGCTGGTCCAGGGCGAGTTCGTCGGCGCCGCCCGAGCGCGGGAAGAGCCGCAGGCCCCACACCTGGGGGAGCAGCGGCGGCAGCTGGGCCCGGGTGGGCCGGGCCCGGAAGGACAGCGGCCGGCCCGCCTCCAGCGCCGCCCGCAGGACGCGCAGCCGTACGTACGCGTAGCCGGGATCGGTGTCGCGGCTCCGAGCGGCGCCCTTCTGGGCGGGCAGGACCGCGGGGTCGCCGGAGGCCCGGCCGCGGGGCAGGGCCCGCTGGGTGAGCGCGTGCGCGGTGAGCACCCGGCGGTTGCGGCCGAGGCTCGGCGGCAGGACCAGGTAGGCGAGCCGGACCAGCCGCGGGTAGTGCTCGACGAGCGCGGCCTCGGCCTGCTCGACGCCGACCTCCGCTCCGGGGACGGCGGCTGATGCGGGGCGGGGGCGCGGGGCGACATCCTGTGACTGCACGTTCAGCAGAACGAGCGAATCCGGCGATGGTCACCTGGACCGGCCTCACTTTGCCGGGAGTTGTCCCTCCGGCTCCACGAGGAGGCGTGCGTAGTTCGCCATGGACCGCTGGTAGCGCGGCAGGTGCGGGGCGAGGGCGCCCAGCGCGAGCGAGAGGGCCTCGCGCTCCCGGCCGAGGCTCGCCAGGCACAGCGCCAGCGTGGCCCGTACCGCGTCGTCCAACTCGTCGGAAGGAGCCACGAGTTCGGGGGACAGCAGCTTGACGCCCTCGGCCGGCTGCCCGATGTTCCGCAGCGAGCTGGACAGCTGGATCTTCGCGCGGCGGCCCCGGTAGCCGTCCAGGCCGCGCTCCAGGGCCTCGCGGTACAGCGGCACGGCCCGGTCCGAGTGCCCCGTCGAGTCCCAGGCGCAGGCCCGCTCGAAGGGGCCCACCGGGCTGTCGTGCGGCAGTTCGGCGACGAGCGTGTCGATCACCGCGCGGAAGACCGCCGCGTCGGTCTCCGGGGAGCTCTCGAAGCCGGCCCAGGCCGCCGCCACGCGCTCCTCCCAGTGCGCCGGAGGCGCCGCGGGATCCGCCGTCGTGTCCGCCGCCGTCCGCGCGGCCGTGCTCTCTTCCGTCACCGGTCCAGCCTCGCACAGGCGTCCCACGGCCGGCATCCCGTTTCAGCCGGGTTCCCCGCCCCCTGTGGCCCCCCTTCCAGCAGACTGGGCGCACGACCGGCCCGCGCCGGGCCGCCTCGCGTTGAGCACGGAGCGTGCGGGAGCCGTATCGAAGACGGGGCCCCGCGAGGGCCCCCGGCGGCGTGGGCCGCCGGAACGGACCGGAGGTACGGATGAGGACGACGCGCAAGGCACTGGCGGCCGGTGCGGTCAGTGCTGCGGTGGGGCTGCTGGTCCTGACGGGCTGCGGCTCGGACGACGAGGGGGAGAAGGTCCCCGAGACGGCGACCGGCAGCCTGGAACACCTGGCCGACGAAGTGGGCTGCTCCCCGAACATGCAGACGGACGCCGACGAGATCCGCCAGGCGGTCTGCCAGAAGAGCGATGTCGGCGGCAAGTTCATCCTGGCCACCTTCGCCACCGACCGCGGCCAGCGCGAGTGGCTCGACGGGGCCAAGGACTACGGCGGCTTCTACCTCGTCGGCCGCAAGTGGGTGGCCGTGGCCGAGCAGAAGACGGTGCGGGCGCTGCGCGGCACCCTCGGCGGCGACATGGAGATCGGCACCGACCACTCGGGCGGCCACTCCGGCGGGAGCGGATCGGCGCACCCCGGCCACAGCGGCTGAGCGCGATGGGCGCGCCGGGCTCGTCGGACGTGGACACGAAAGGGAAGGCCGGCCACGGATCTCCGTGGCCGGCCTTCCCTTCTGTCTGTTCTGTGCACCGCGTCAGCGGTTCACCCGTGGTGCGTCACTTGCACTGCTTGCCGGTGTTGATGCAGTTGACCATCTTGTTCATCGTGTTCGCGTCGAAGAAGTTGATGAAGTCGTTGTGGTCGGTGATCGGCTTGTGCAGGTTCTCCGGGAAGGAGTCCACCGCGAACGCGTTCTTCACGGTGCCGTTCTGGATGGTCGGGGCCGCCACCTTGTAGACCAGCCGGACCTGGAGCTGCGGGATCGCCTTGAAGCCGTTGGCGCAGGTGCCGTCCGCCTGGACGAACGCCACGTGCGAGCGGTGGTTGGCGCTGTCGATGTTCTGACCGTCCCAGCAGCTCTGGAAGTTGGTCGTGCGCACCACGGAGCTGCCCCGGGGGCAGATCGGGTACTTGTCCGTGAGCTGGCGGTTCTCGAAGCCCGTGCAGCTCCAGTTCGTGTTGGCGTTCGCGAGGCCGTTGACGAAGGCCTTGGCATCACCGGTGATGATGCGCAGGGCGGTCGGCATGGCGACGACGTTGCCCTTCTTGTTGCCGACGAACTTGAGCTGGGCCTGGCTGGCCTGGAGGATCTTGCCTACGTTGCCCTCCTTGCCGCCGCCGTCGTTGTTCTGGTCGAAGTCCTGCGACCCGTCCTGCAGGCGCAGCACCGGCCAGAAGTACGAGGACTTGTCGCCCTGGTTCTGGCAGGTGGTCTCGGACGCCGCCAGGTCCTCGTCGCTCGCGAAGGCGTCGTTGTTCTGGTTGCCGACGTAGTCGTGCAGGTGGTGCGCGCCGTTGGTGACACCGGGGGCGACGATCACGTTGTCCGTGTTGTGGTTGTCGTTCCCGTTGGTGCCGCAGCTCGTGGTGAAGGTGCCCCGCGAACCGCTCCGGCCGTTGGCGGCCAGACCGTTCGCGCCCACGCCCCGCTTGTTGCTGGGCTGGACGGTCCTGATGTCCTGGAAGTCGGCCGCCACCGGGCCGTTGCCGCCCTGGCCGCCGTTGCCCGTCTGGCCGCCGCCGGCGGGAGGCTGGCTCGCTCCGCCGCCGGCCGGGGGCTGGCTCGCCTGGCCGCCCTGACCGGCGTTGCCGCCCTGGCCGTTGTTGCCCTGGCCCTGGCCGCCGTTGTTCTGGCCGTTGTTGCCCTGGCCGGCGTTGGTGTTCGGCTGTCCGGCCGACCACCCGGTGCACTTGGAGAGGTTGCCGACACCGCTCGGAGCGGTACCGCCACCCCGCTTGATGTTGATCGAGATGCGTTCGATCGTCGCCGTGCGCTTGGAGTTCAGCGGGCCGAGGATCGAGTTCTGGACGAAGCCGGCGTCACCCGCCTGCGCCTGGCGCGTCGAGGCGAGGCGGGCGTACGCCTCGGTGATCTGCTGGTCGAGTGCGGCCAGCTCCTTGTCCACACCGGCGCGGGCGCGCTGGGGCACGTTCCGCAGCTGCTGGCCCACGTCGGGGCATTTGATCGTGGCCACCGAGGCGGCCGTCGTCTGCGCGTTCTGCGTGGAGTTCTTGCCCTCCCCGGCGGAAGCGTAGATGTTGGCCGCAAGCAGACCGCCGCCACCCAGCGCGAGAGCCGCCGATGCGGCTATCGCCCGGTTGGCGAGCGTGGAGCGGCGTTTTCGGTTCGTGCGTCCCATGGAACTCCTCTGGCTTCCTTGCGGGGGCATCGAGGCGCCCGACAGGAGGTGAAGCGGCAGCCTTGAATACGGAGGAGGTTCCTGAGGCGTTCAGAAGCCTCGGGAATTCATGGGAGTTCTGTGGCGCAATCCCGGCGCAAGGGGGCCAGATGCCCCTGAAACAAAGGGAGTTGAGGCCACTTATTTGAATGTCGTTCAACGGAAGCGGAACTTCCGGCTGGTGTGCGGGCCGGCCCCGGACGGCCGCCGGCGATCGTCCGTTCCGGCACCGCGGGTCGGGTTGCGATCACCGCATTCGACCTTCCCTGGGCCATCGGCCCCAAAACCTCCGGCTCCGGGCGGGCCGGCCCGCCCGGCCGCCCGCCTCGTCGCTGTCGTGGGGCCGCGCACCGGGCCGGCCCCACGCACTCCCTCGACCGGAGCCGGTTCAACTCCCGTTCGCGGGCGCGTACTTGTACCCGACGCGGCGTACGGTCCGGATGGTGTTGCGGTGCTCCGCGCCGAGCTTGCGGCGCAGCCGGGCGATGTGGACGTCCACGGTGCGGCCGTCGCCCACGTGCCCGTAGCCCCACACCGTGGTGACCAACTGGTCCCGGGTGTGCACGCGGTGCGGGTGCGCCACCAGGTGCGCGAGCAGCTCGAACTCCAGGTAGGTCAGGTCGAGCGGCTTCCCGTCCACCGTCGCGGTCCGCCGGACGGTGTCGACGCGTACGGGGAAGCCGGCGGAGGACTCACCGGACTCACAGGTCTCCTCGGGCGCCGGAGCCCCGCCCTCCGGCACGGCGACCGGCAGCAGGGAGGGCTGGTCGGCCGGGACGAGGACCAGGTACCCGATCATCGGGGGCCGGCCCGGCAGCGTGGGCAGGGTGTGCGGGGGAGCGGGCAGCCAGGTGGCGCCCGGCGGGAGGAGGTCCGTCACGTCGACCACCTCGTCCCGGTCGACGGCACGCAGCCGGTGGCGGGCCGGACCGGCGGACGGGGCGGGGGCGGATGCGGAGGCGGTGGCCACGGAGGAGAAGGGGCGGGTGTTCGCCATGGGGTGTCAGCTCTTTTCGCGCGAGAGGTCGTCGGAGGACGTACGCCGTGCGCGCGGGCCGAAGGCCGGGATGCGGCTTTAGAGGGCCTGCGCGTTCGCCGCGCGACAACACACCCGGTCGAAGTCGTGGTGCTGACGGGAAGGCCAGAAGGGCTCCAGGTCGTGCCGACCCGTAGCGATGCACTCCTGGAAGCTGGCCATACCTCCATTGAAGCAGACGAGGGCCACCATGAGCAGCCTCCTCTCACGCTCCGGACACATTGCCGGACGGCCCGTGCGGGGGCGCCCTTCAGGGGCGCGRGGAACKGCGCGATCAACCCCCACCGGCCCGCACGGGGGTCTTCAGGGGCGCGGGGAACTGCGCGATCGGCCCCCACCCGGTCGCAGCCGGCCAGGGCCGGGGTCGGATCTCGGCCGGCCCGAGACGGATGTCTCACGTGGCGGAAACACCGCCCGACAACCCCTACCCGCCCGTAAGCTCGCGGACATGCAGGTGATCCAGTCCACCAAACTCGCCAACGTCTGTTACGAGATCCGGGGCCCGGTGCTTGAGGAGGCGATGCGTCTGGAGGCGGCGGGTCACCGCATCCTCAAGCTCAACACCGGCAACCCGGCGGCGTTCGGCTTCGAGTGCCCCCCGGAGATCCTGGAGGACATCCTCCGCAACGTGTCCTCCGCGCACGGCTACGGCGACGCGAAGGGCCTGCTCGCGGCCCGCCGCGCGGTGGTCATGCACAACCAGACCCTCGGCATAGAGACGGACGTCGAGCACGTCTTCATCGGCAACGGCGTGTCCGAGCTGATCGTGATGGCGATGCAGGGCCTGCTGGACGACGGCGACGAGGTCCTCGTACCGGCGCCGGACTACCCCCTGTGGACCGCCGCCGTGTCCCTCTCCGGCGGCACCGCCGTCCACTACCGCTGCGACGAGCAGTCCGACTGGATGCCCGACCTCGCCGACGTGGAGCGCAAGGTCACCGACCGCACCAAGGCGATCGTGATCATCAACCCGAACAACCCGACGGGCGCGGTCTACGACGAGGCGATGCTGAAGGGCCTCACCGACATCGCCCGCCGCCACAACCTGCTGGTCTGCTCGGACGAGATCTACGACAAGATCCTGTACGACGACGCCGTGCACACCCCGACCGCCAAGGTCGCCCCCGACCTGCTCACCCTCACCTTCAACGGCATGTCGAAGGCGTACCGCGTGGCCGGGTACCGCGTGGGGTGGATGGCGATCTCGGGTCCGCGGGCGCACGCCGACTCGTACATCGAGGGGCTGACGATCCTCGCCAACATGCGGCTCTGCGCGAACATGCCCGGTCAGCACGGCGTGGTCGCCGCCCTCAGCGGCCGGCAGACCATCAACGACCTCGTCCTGCCCGGCGGGCGGCTGCGGGAGCAGCGGGACGTGGCGCACCAGCTGCTGACCCAGATCCCGGGCGTGACCTGCGTCAAGCCCAAGGGCGCGCTCTACCTCTTCCCGCGGCTCGACCCGAAGGTCTACAAGATCAAGGACGACCGGCGGATGGTCCTGGACCTGCTGCGCAGCGAGAAGATCATGGTGGTGCAGGGCACGGGCTTCAACTGGCCGGAACCGGACCACTTCCGGGTCGTCACCCTGCCGACCGCGCGGGACCTCACGGACGCGGTGACCCGGATCGGGAACTTCCTGGACGGGTACGGGCAGCGCTGACGCATGCTCACGCCGGAGCGGGCGGTCACCTTGCGTGATCGCCCGCTGCTGTTTTCTGAGTTTGGTCAAACTTAGACGAGTTCTAAGCTAGGATGGTTTCCTGTCAGATACAGGAGGCCGTCTCCCATGTACGAACCGATCCGCACCAAGTCGGTCCACACGATGGCCGGCACCGCCGACTTCCCCCACCGGTCGCGCGAGGAGGAGCTGGACATCCAGCTCGCCGGTCATCTGGCGGCCCTGCTCGCGGTCACGGACGAGCTCCGTGCGCTGGAGCCGTCCGCCGAGCTCGATGCCGCCGCCTCGCGGCTGGTCGAGCAGGTGACGCGGCTGCGCGGTGGGCGTCCGCCGGTCCGTTCGGCCGCCGCGGCGTCCGTGACGACCGGGACGGCCGTGACGGACGCCGCCACCGACGGGCTCGCGCCGCTGTCCGCCGGGCTGCACCGGCGGGCGCACGAGCTCGCCGGGCGGGTGCTCGTCGTCGCCGCGTCGCGGGCGGACACCGCGGTGGCCATCCTGGCCGCCGAGCGGATGGATGCGCACGCGGCTGTGGCTGCGGCGCCTGCGCTCAGCGCTCGCTGAGGCCCTGTCGGGCCTCCCCGATCGGCCCCGGTCCGCGCGCACCCGCAGCGACGTGCGGACCGGGCGCCCCGCACGCCCGGAAGGGCCGCACCTTTTTCAGGTGCGGCCCTTTTTGGCATGCCTGCGTTGTTTCCACGTGCGGGCCGGTGGGGGCTGGCCGCGCAGTTCCCCGCGCCCCTGAAAAGCCAAGCGGTAGCTGGAGGTCCGGTTTGGTACTGGGATGGGGTGGTCACCCGGTGTTCATCCGGTGTGGGGCGGAACGTGGAGTTCCGGGAGCACGCTCCGGGTGTGAGACGAATCATCGCCATCGTCCTGGCGGTATTCCTGATCGGCGGAGTGGCAGCAGCCGTCGTAGCGGGCCGCGAAGAGCAGGACAGCAGCACGGCAACGAAGACCGTGCGAGCAGTGATCGGGTCGGAGAAGGCGGAGTTCTTCGCCGACCCGGACGTGGTGGAGGCCCTGGCTGCCAGGGGCTACACCGTGGAGACCGAGACCTCCGGGTCCTGGGCCATGGAGGGACTCGACCTCAAGGGGTACGACTTCGCCTTCCCCTCCAGCCAGGCGCCCGCCGGGGAGCTCGCCGCGAAGTACGGCGTACGGCAGCCCCTGCCGCGCCCCTTCTACTCGCCCCTCGTGGTCGTGGCGCACCGCAGCGCGGCCGAGGTGCTGGCGGGCAACGGCCTCGCGTCCCTCGGCGGCAAGGGCAACGGCACCCTGAAGATGGGCGCCTACCTGAAGGCGGCCGGGGACGACAGGACCTGGCAGCAGCTCAAGGGCGCGCAGAAGCACGGTGAGCTGAGCGGCACGCTGTTCATCTCCACCACCGACCCGACCAGCTCCAACTCGGGCGCCCTGTACCTCGCCGCCGCCTCCTACGTGGCCGACGGCGGCCGGGTCGCCGACGGCGCCGCCGCGGTCGGCCGCACGGCGCCCCTGATGCGCAAGCTGATCAGCGTCCAGGGCTCCCAGCAGACCAGCACGGACGCGGCGTTCCGGGACTTCGTCAGCGGCGTCGGGAACCCGCTGGTCCTGGTGTACGAGTCGCAGGTCGCCTCGCTCCTCGGCCGGGGCCAGGACGCCGGCGACCTGGTGGTCCTCTACCCGGACACCACCGCGAACAGCGACCACACCGTCGTCCCCCTCACGGACGAGGGGCGCGCCCTCGGTGAACTCCTCGGCACCGACGAGGAGTTGCGCAAGCTCGCCGTCCGGCACGGGTTCCGGCCGCAGGGCGTGGCCACCGAGTTCGCGGCAGCCACCGCCGCCCACACCGCGTACCTCGACCAGAAGCTGACCGGCGTCCGGCAGGCGCCCGTGCCCGCCTCCGGGGTGCTGCACGACATGGCCCGCCGGGCCCGGACGTAGGGGGAACCGCACATGAGCAACCTCGAAGACACCTTCACCCTCACCCCTCCCGAGCCGGTCGCCGCCGTGCCGAAGGAGAAGGCCGGCGGACTCGTGCCGGTCGACGAGGCGGTCCGCACCGACATGGCGCGCAAGGCCGCCGAGTACGTCGACGGGCTCGCCGTGCTCGACGCCCGCTCCCCCGAGTTCGCCGGGCGGATCGGCGAGGTCGTCGCCCTCGGCACCGGTGAGATGCGCGGCGCCGCCGCCCAGTCGAACCGCATGCTGGAGCGCACGATCCGCGCCCTGCCCGCGAACGGCGAGGACGCCCGGTCCCGGGTCTCGTCCTCGCTCGTCGAACTGCGGCGCACCGTCGAGGACCTGGACCCGCGCGACCTGCCCGGCGGAAAGGCCCGCAGGCTGCTGTCCCGGCTGCCGGGCGGCAACAGGCTGCGCGACCACGTGGCCAAGTACGCCTCCGCGCAGGGCACCCTGAACCGGATCGTGGGCTCGCTGCGCGGCGGCCAGGACGAGCTGCGGCGCGACAACGCCGCGCTGCAGACCGAGCGCGTCCGCCTCTGGGAGTCGATGGGCAGGCTGCAGGAGTACGTCGTCCTGACCGAGGCCCTGGACGCGGCGGTCGGGAGCCACATCGCCGGCGTCGAGGCGCAGGACCCGGAGCGGGCGGACACGCTCCGCGCCGACGTCCTGTTCCCCGTACGGCAGAAGCACCAGGACCTGCTCACCCAGCTCGCGGTGTGCGCCCAGGGCTACCTGGCGATGGACGTGGTCCGCCGCAGCAACGAGGAGCTGATCAAGGGCGTCGACCGGGCGGCCACCACCACGGTCTCCGCGCTGCGCATCTCCGTGATGCTCGCCTCCGCCCTGGACGACCAGCGCAAGGTGGTCGAGCAGGTGAACGCGCTGCGCGGCACGACGGAGGACCTGATCCGCGGCAACGCGGAGATGCTCGCCACCCAGAGCGGCGAGATCCAGCGCATCGCCGCCGACCCCGCCGTGGGCGCCGAGACGCTGCGCTCGGCCTTCCAGCAGATCTACCGGACCCTGGACGCCATCGACACGTACAAGGTCCAGGCCGCGGAGACCATGGCCGCGACGGTCGACTCGCTGACCTCCGAACTGCAGCACGCCACGGCGTACCTGGAGCGCAGCCGCTCCCAGGGCGCCCTGGAAGGGGGCCCGGCATGAGACATCCGCGCCTGGCGGCGACCGCCGCCGCGCTGGCGGTGGTCGCGGTGATGACGGCAGGATGCACGCCGTCCGCGGAGGGACCGGGCCCCGCCGAGGGGCCGGTCCCCGGCACCCTGCGGGTCCTCGCCTCCAGCGAGCTCTCCGACATGAAGGACGTGCTGGAGCGGGTCCGCGAGGACACCGGCATCACGGTCCGGCCCACCTACATGGGCACCCTCGACGCGGTCGACCTGCTCGCGAAGGGCGGGGCGAAGGACGCGTACGACGCGCTCTGGCTCTCCTCCAACGACTATCTGCGCCTGGAACCCGCCGCCGCGCGGCAGGTCGTGTCCGAGACCCCGGTCATGTCCAGCCCGCTGGCGATCGGGGTGCGGACCGCCACCGTGCGGAGGCTGGGCTGGCGGCCCGCGGACGTCACCTGGACCGACGTCGAGGAGGCGGTGCGGGACGACGGCCTGACGTACGGCATGACCGACCCCTCGCGCTCCCACTCCGGTTTCTCCACGCTCGTCTCGGTGGCCTCGGCCCTCTCCGGCGCCCAGTCGGCGCTCACCGACGCGGACGTGCGGCGGGCGGCGCCCGAACTGAGACGGTTCTTCGGGGGCCAGCAGCTGACGTCCGGGTCCTCGGGCTGGCTGGCGGCGGCGTACGACCGGCGCGGTGACGTCGACGCGCTGCTCAACTACGAGTCGGTGCTGGCGTCGCGGAAGGACCTGACGGTGATCCGCCCGCGCGACGGCGTGCTCACCGCCGACTACCCGCTCTCCTCGCTCGCGTCCAGCGGCCGCGAGGCGCGCGAGGACGTCCGCCGGCTCGCCGGGGCCCTGCGCGCCCCGGCGGTCCAGAAGCTGATCACCGACCGTACGCTGCGCCGCCCCGTCGTCCCCTCCGTGCCGCCCGCGGCCGGCCTGGACACCGCCCGGCGCCGCGAACTGCCCTTCCCCGGCAGCCGATCCGTCGCCGACGGGCTCCTCGACTCCTACGAGAACGAGCTGCGCCGCCCCTCGCGGACCGTGTACGTGCTCGACACCTCGGGCTCGATGCGCGAGGACGGGCGCCTCGACCGGCTCAAGAAGGCGCTCACCGGACTCACCGGCGACTTCCGCGAGCGCGAGGAGGTGACGCTGATGCCGTTCGGCTCGGCCGTCAAGAGCGTCCGCACGCACGTGGTGCGGCCCGAGGACCCGCGTACGGGGCTCGACGCGATCCGCCGCGACACCCGGGCGCTCACCGCGGAGGGCGACACCGCGATCTACACGTCGCTGCGGAAGGCGTACGCGCACCTGGGCGCCGACCGCGACACGTTCACGTCGATCGTGCTGATGACGGACGGCGAGAACACGCGCGGCGCGGGCCCGGCGGAGTTCGACCGCTTCCACGCCCGGCTGTCCGGGGCCGAGCGGCGCATTCCCGTCTTCCCCATCCTCTTCGGCGACTCCGACCGCGACGAGCTGGCCCACCTCGCCGAGCTGACCGGCGGCCGCCTCTTCGACGCGCAGAAGGGCTCGCTGGACGGAGCCTTCAGGGAGATCCGTGGCTACCAATGAGAGCAGCAGGTTCTTCGGCTACCTGGAGTCCCGCAAGAACCTCGCCGGGAGCGCCTGCGGGATCGCGGGGCTCGCGCTGACGTTCGCGGGGGTCGCGGGGGCGTACTGGCCGGTCGTCGTCGCGGGGCTGTACGGGGCCGGGGCGCTGKTCGCGCCGCCCGAGCGGCCGCCGGTGCCGGAGTTCCCGGACGCCCGCGCCCGGCTGGACGGGGTCCGGGCCGACTTCGGCCGGCTGCGGACCTATCTGGCGGACGTCGGACTGCCGCCCGCCGCGGCCGGCCGGCTCACCGAGCTGACGGAGCTGCTCGACGGGCTGCTCGATCCCGGCTGGGTGGCGCAGGTGCTGGCGCGGGACGCGGAGGGGGTGCACGTGCTGTCGCGGGCCGTGCGGCTGGATGTGCCGGAGGCGGTCGACGCGTATGTGCGGGCGCGGTGGTGGGTGCGGTTGGCGCCAGGGGCGGAGTCGCCGGAGCGGCATCTGGAGCGGCAGCTGGGGCTGCTGCACGAGGAGCTGACGTCACTGGCGGCGACACTCCGCGAAGCGGAGTCCCGCCGCCAGGAGTCCCACACGCGCTACCTGGAGGACCGGGCGTAAGGGATTCCTCGCCCCCGCCGCCCCTTCCCGTCCCTGGGGC
>NZ_VDFC01000040.1:416082-459153 GCF_008369065.1 Streptomyces apricus
GTTCCCCGCGCCCCTAGGTACCTAGGGGCGCGGGGAACTGCGCAACGGGGGTTCGGGGGCGGAGCCCCCGAGGAAGCGACGGGCCTCAGCCCAGGCGCTTCACCAGGGCCCGGTACTCGTCCCACAGTTCCGACGGCGTGTGGTCGCCGAACGTGTTCAGGTGGTCCGGCACCAGCGCCGCCTCCTCCCGCCACACCTCGGGATCGACGGTGAGGAGGAAGTCCAGCTCGGCCTCCGAGAGGCCGAGCCCCTCCGTGTCGAGCGCACCCTTCGCCGGCAGCACCCCGATCGGCGTCTCGACGCCCTCGGCCCGCCCGTCCAGCCGGTCCACGATCCACTTCAGGACCCGGCTGTTCTCACCGAAGCCGGGCCACACGAACTTCCCCGCGTCGTCCTTGCGGAACCAGTTCACGTAGTAGATCTTCGGGAGCTTCGCCTGGTCCTTGCCCTTGGCGACGTCGATCCAGTGCCCCATGTAGTCGCCCATGTTGTAGCCGCAGAACGGCAGCATGGCGAACGGGTCGCGGCGCAGCTCGCCGACCTTGCCCTCGGCGGCGGCGGTCTTCTCGGAGGCGACGTTCGCGCCGAGGAAGACGCCGTGGTTCCAGTCGAAGGACTCCGTCACCAGCGGGACGGCCGTGGCGCGGCGCCCGCCGAAGAGGATCGCGGAGATCGGCACGCCCCGCGGGTCCTCCCACTCGGGGGCGATGATCGGGCACTGCGCGGCGGGCACGGTGAAGCGGGCGTTGGGGTGCGCGGCCGGGGTGCCGGACTCCGGCGTCCAGTCGTTGCCCTTCCAGTCGGTCAGGTGGGCCGGGGTCTCCTCCGTCATGCCCTCCCACCAGACGTCGTTGTCGTCGGTGAGGGCGACGTTGGTGAAGACGGAGTTGCCCCACAGCGTCTTCATGGCGTTGGCGTTGGTGTGCTCGCCGGTGCCGGGCGCGACGCCGAAGAAGCCGGCCTCGGGGTTGATGGCGTACAGGCGGCCGTCCTCGCCGAAGCGCATCCAGGCGATGTCGTCGCCGATGGTCTCGACGGTCCAGCCGCGGACCGTCGGCTCCAGCATCGCGAGGTTCGTCTTGCCGCAGGCGCTCGGGAACGCGGCGGCCACGTACTTCGCCTCCCCCTGCGGGGGCGTGAGCTTCAGGATGAGCATGTGCTCGGCCAGCCAGCCCTCGTCGCGGGCCATGACGGAGGCGATGCGCAGGGCGTAGCACTTCTTGCCGAGCAGGGCGTTGCCGCCGTAGCCGGAGCCGTACGACCAGATCTCGCGGGTCTCCGGGAAGTGGGAGATGTACTTCGTGGGGTTGCAGGGCCACGGCACGTCGGCCTCGCCCTCCTCCAGCGGCGCCCCGAGCGTGTGCACGGCACGCACGAAGAATCCGTCGGAGCCCAGTTCGTCGAGGACCGGCTGACCCATCCGGGTCATGGTGCGCATGGAGACGGCCACGTACGCCGAGTCGGTGATCTCGACGCCGATGGCGGACAGGTCCGAGCCGAGCGGGCCCATGCAGAACGGGACGACGTACATCGTGCGCCCGCGCATCGAGCCGCGGAAGATCCCGCCGCTCCCCTCCTTGCCCCGGAAGACCTCGCGCATCTCCGCGGGGTCCTTCCAGTGGTTGGTCGGGCCCGCGTCCTCCTCCTTCTCGGAGCAGATGAACGTGCGGTCCTCGACCCGGGCGACATCGGTCGGGTCGGAGGCCGCGTAGTAGGAGTTCGGGCGCTTGATCGGGTCGAGCTTCCGGAAGGTGCCCTTGCGGACGAGCTCCTCGCTCAGTCGCTCGTACTCGGCCTCCGAGCCGTCGCACCAGACCACACGGTCCGGCTGCGTCAGTTCGGCGATCTCGTTGACCCACGAGACCAGTTCCTGGTGGGTGGTGGGGACGGTGGACGAAGGGGGAGCCGCGATGTCGCGCGCCACGATCGCTCCTAGATGAGGGGTTTTTTGTTTTTGTGCCCCGTGGGGGCTGCGACCCGGATGCTTCTCGTGACCGATCCCACCGGCCATTCCGGTGTATTTCGATCTCCCTGGCGCTCATCCGGTGCCGACCGCACTCATTTGATCATCCGACGGGTGCGCGCATATGTCCAGAGGGCCTCACACCTGAGCGGCGTGAGCATCACCACTCGGCATGCTTCTCACCGGGGGACCGGCGCGTAACCTACGGTTCCGTAGGTACGATGGATCCCATGACTGCGCCCAGTTCCGACGCCTCTACGGACACCCCTGTCGTCGACCGTGTCGCCGAAGCGCTCTCCCTGCCGCACCCGGTGAAACCGCACCTGCGCGGATGGCTGCACGCCGGCATGTTCCCGGTGGTCCTCGTCTCCGGCCTCGCGCTGACGGCCCTCGCCGGCTCGGCCCGCGCCCGCGGCGCCTGCGCGATCTTCGTGCTCACGGCCTGCCTGCTGTTCGGGGTCAGCGCGATCTACCACCGCGGGACGTGGAGCCCTCGCATGGACGGCGTGCTCCGCAGACTCGACCACGCGAACATCTTCCTGATCATCGCGGGCTCGTACACCCCACTGACGATGCTGCTCCTCCCGCAGGACAAGGGCCGCTGGCTGCTCTGGGGCATCTGGAGCGCCGCCCTCGCGGGCATCGCGTTCCGCGTCTTCTGGATCGGCGCCCCGCGCTGGCTGTACACCCCCTGCTACATCGCGATGGGCTGGGCGGCCGTCTTCTTCCTGCCCGACTTCATGCGGGCCGGCGGTGTCGCCGTACTGGTCCTGGTGATCGTGGGCGGGCTGCTCTACAGCGCGGGCGGCGTGATCTACGCGCTCAAGCGGCCCGACCCGTCGCCGCGCTGGTTCGGCTTCCACGAGGTCTTCCACTCGCTCACGCTCGCGGCGTTCATCGCGCACTACATCGGCATCTCGATCGTGGCCTACCGGCACGGATGACCGCGCCCGGCGAGGACGGCGGGAAACCCGGAGGCCGCGGGCCCGGCCCCCGTGCCATCCTGACGCGGTGAACGGACCGGAGATCCACATCGAATTCGCCCCCGGGCTACGGGTGTTCGTCCCGCACGGACGCCGGGCGGGGGCCACGCCGGTCACCACCGACGGCGTCTCCACGCTCGGGCACGTCGTGGAGTCGCTCGGGGTCCCGCTGACCGAGGTCGGGGAGCTGGTGGTGAACGGCGGCGCGGTGGCCGTGTCGCACGTGCCCGCGGCGGACGAGACCGTCGAGGTGCGCGCCGTCGAGCGGCCCCAGCCGGTGCCGGGCGCGCCGCTGCGGTTCCTGCTCGACGTCCACCTCGGCACGCTGGCGCGCCGGCTGCGGCTGCTCGGCGTCGACGCCGCGTACGAGTCGCTGGACATCGGCGACCCGGCGCTCGCGGCGCGCTCCGCCGCCGAGCGGCGGGTGATGCTCAGCCGGGACCGGGGGCTGCTGCGGCGGCGGGAGCTGTGGGCGGGCGCGTTCATCTACAGCACGCGTCCCGAGGAGCAGCTGCGGGACGTGCTCGGGCGGTTCGCCCCGCGGCTCGCGCCGTGGAGCCGGTGCACGGCCTGCAACGGGATGCTGCGACCGGCCACGAAGGAGGAGGTCGCGGGGCAGCTGGCGAGCGGGGCGCGCCGGTCGTACGACGTGTTCGCACAGTGCGGGGAGTGCGGGCGGGCGTACTGGCGGGGCGCCCACCACGCCCAACTGGAGGGAATCGTAGGCCGAGCCCTGGCCGAATTCGACCGCGCCTGAGCGGGGGCTGGTGGCGCAGTTCCCCGCGCCCCTAGGTACCTAGGGGCGCGGGGAACTGCGCAGTCTTTTGCCTTTAGGGGCGCGGGGAACGGCGCAATCTTTTAGGGGCGCGGGGAACTGCGCGATCAGCCACGACGCACCCGCACCTGCACCCGCAACAGATCGGGGTCGGTCGTCGGGACGTCGCACGRGAAGTTGCGGCAGACATAGGCCGTAGGGGCCCCACCGACCAGCACCCGGTCCGCGAGCAACGGCAGCTCCCCGCTGTCCGGGGTACCGACGGCGACGACCGCCCCCGGCGCCGTACCCAGCAGCGCCACCCGGTGGAGCTCCCGGGTGGCGGGATCCTCGGGCGCCCCCACGACGGCCACCTCCCGCGGCCCGTCCAGCTGCGCCTCCGCCGTCGCCAGCCCCCAGCCGATGAAGCGCGGGGCACGCGGCCCCAGCGCCTTCACCACACCCAGCGCCCGCTCCGCCGTGCGCCGGTGCGCCTCGGAGCCGGTCTGGGCCGCGTACCCCAGCAGCGCCCCGGCCGCGGCGCTCCACCCGGAGGGCGTCGCGTTGTCGGTCGGGTCCTGGGGCCGGCGGATGAGCTTCTCCGCGTCGGCCGCCGTGTCGTACAGCGCCCCCGACCCCTCGTCGGTGAACTGCGCCAGGACGTGGTCGAGCAGGAAGCCGGCGAACTCCAGCCAGACGCCCTCACCGGTCACCGAGGCCAGCGCGAGGAACCCCTCGGCGACGTCCGCGTAGTCCTCCAGCACGCCCGCGTGCGCGCCCGCCCGGCCGTCCTTGCTGGTGCGGGCGAGGCGCGCGTGCTCGTCCAGGTGCAGGCGCACCAGGAGGTCGGCCGCCCCGAGCGCCGCGTCGACCAGGTCGGGCCGGTCGAAGTACGCGCCGGTCTCGGCCAGCGCGGCGATCGCGAGGCCGTTCCAGGCGGCGACCACCTTGTCGTCGCGGCCGGGGGCGGGCCGCCGGTCCCGCGCCGCCTTCAGCCGGACCTTGATCGACTCGATGCGGGCGGCGTCGAACACGCCCTCGTCCTGCGGCAGTTGCAGGACGGAGGCGCCCTCCTCGAAGGTGCCCTCCGGCGTCACGCCGAAGTGGTCGGCGGCGAGCTGCGCGTCCTCGTCGCCGAGCACCTCGCGCAGCTGCTGCGGCGTCCACACGTAGTACGCGCCCTCGACGTGCCGGCCCGTGCCGTCGTCGCTGTCGGCGTCGAGCGCGGAGGCGAACCCGCCCTGCTCCGTGCGCAGTTCGCGGACCATGAAGTCGGCCGTCTCCAGGGCGACCCGGCGGGCCAGGTCCGAACCGGTGGACCGCCACAGGTGCGCGTACACCCGGCACAGCAGCGCGTTGTCGTAGAGCATCTTCTCGAAGTGCGGCACGACCCACTCGCGGTCGACCGAGTAGCGGGCGAACCCGCCGCCGAGCTGGTCGTAGATGCCGCCGCGGGCCATCCGCTCGCAGGTGTCGGCGGCCATCTGCAGCGCGCCCTCGGCGCCGGTGCGCGCGTGGTGGCGCAGCAGGAACTCCAGCACCATGGACGGCGGGAACTTGGGCGCCCCGCCGAAGCCGCCGTGCGCCGCGTCGTAGTCGCGGGTGAGCCCGAGCAGCGCCTGCGCGAGCTCGCCCTCGCCCGGCACCTGCGCGTCGCCGAAGCCGAACTCCCGTCCGGCGAGGTCGCGCACGATCTTCCCGGCCACCTCGGCGACCTCGTCGCGCCGGTCGGTCCAGGCGCTGTGCACGCCCTCCAGGACCTGCCGGAAGGAGGGGCTGCCGTGCCGCGGCTCGGGCGGGAAGTAGGTGCCGAAGTAGAACGGCTCGGCGTCGGCGGTGAGGAAGACGGTCATGGGCCAGCCGCCGTGGCCGGTGGCCGCCTGCACGGCCTCCATGTAGACGGCGTCGACGTCGGGCCGCTCCTCGCGGTCCACCTTGACGCTGACGAAGTGCGCGTTGAGGTAGTCGGCGGTCTCCTGGTCCTCGAACGACTCGTGGGCCATGACGTGGCACCAGTGGCAGCTGGAGTACCCCACGCTCAGCAGGACCGGCCGGCCCGTTCTGCGGGCCTCCTCGAAGGCCTCCTCCGACCAGGGCCACCAGTCGACGGGGTTGTCGGCGTGCTGCAGGAGGTAGGGGGACGTCTCGTCGGCCAGTCGGTTCGGCATGGGGTCCATCCTGCCGCAGTACCCACGGGGCGACGCGCATCACGGGGACACGTGGCGATCACCGGGTTCCGGCACGGGTGGAACGTGGGTAGGTCCTGGGTCCGGGCTGTTCGGACGGGCGTGCACATGCCAGTGGTGGCGCGGGTGGGTCTCTCGCCTTCCCCGCTCATCCGCAGGACACTCGACCGGGAAAGCCGTTGTCGGCGGAGGGGGACGCGATATGCGGGACGGCCATCGGGCGGAGGCCGAGCGGCTGTTGGTGCGGGCCGTCGAGGAGGAGGTCCGCCGTTCCGGCGGCCGGGTCGACGGGAGCGTCCTGCTGTCGCGGGCCCGGGCCTCGCTGGACACCATGGCGCGCACGGCCGACGAGGAGTACGACGCCTACACGAAGGCCCTGGACGAGGCCGAGGCGGGCCGGCTGTCCTTCGGGCAGCGCTACGCGCGCGAGGGCGCCGGGACCCCCCTGCTCGTGGCGGCCGCCGCGGCCCTCGCGGCCGTCGTGGCGGACCTCGCGCTCGGCACCGGGACGGGCGCAGCGGTGGGCGCCGGTGCGGTCGTCGGCGCGGTCGGCGCCGCGACGACGGTGGCCAAGGTGACCGCCTCCCACCTGCCGGCCGCGAGCCGCCGCGCGGGCGCCCTCGGCCAGCCGGGCGGCCCCGAACAGCTGCGCCTGGCCTGGCTCACCGCCCTGGAGGTCCGCGGCATCCGGCCGTTCTTCGACCAGCAGCGCGTCTACAACGCCGCCACCGGGGCGAAGAAGGGCGCGCCGCAGCTGCGGCGCACGGACAAGAGCGCGGCGGCCCGGCGGCGCAGCGTCCTGGAGCAGTCCTTCGGCCAACTCCCGGAGACCGACGACCTGTTCGCCGGACGCCGCCAGGAGCTGCGGCAGATCACGCAGTGGGTGCACGCGGCCCGCGCGAGCACGGAGACCCGGCCGACGGTGGTCGTCCTGCACGGGGCGCCCGGCTCCGGCCGCAGCACGCTCGCCGTCCGCGCCGCGCACGAGCTGAAGGACCAGTTCCGCGGCGCGTGCGTGGTGGACCTGCGCGGCGACAGCCCGGAGGAGGCGCCGCTGAGCACCCGCGACGCGCTGCTGCACCTGCTGAACCGGCTGGGCGCGCCCCGCGAGCAGTTGCTGTTCCGGGAGCGCTCCTCGCAGGACCAGCAGGTCAGACGGCTCGCCGAGCTGTACCACCAGCACCTGACCGGCCTGCCCGTGACGATCGTGCTGGACGACGCGGCCGACGTCGAGCAGGTGCGCACGCTGGTGCCCGAGCGCTCCGACAGCCTCGTCGTCGTCACCGCCCGCAAACCCCTGGACCTGCCCGCCGACCTGCCCGCCTGGGTGCACCAGCTCGCAGTGGAGCCGCTGGCGGCGCCGGGCGCCGAGGAGCTGCTGAAGGCCTGCGCGCAGGACGACTCCGCGCCGTACGACGCCGAGGCCTCGGACGAGATCAGGGAGCTGTGCGGCGGGCTCCCGCTGGCGCTGCGCGTGGCGGGCTCGTCGCTGGGCCCGCGCACCCCGCGCCGGCTCGCGAACGACCTGGCCGCGTACGGTCCGGTCGAGCCCGTCGAGCGGGCGCTGTGGCTGCGCTACACCGACCAGTCCGAGCCGGCCCGCCGGCTGCTGCGGCGGCTCGCGCTGGCGGGCCGCGCCTCGCTGGGCGCCGCCGCCGCGGCCGCCCTGCTCGCGGCGGACGAGCCGGAGGCGACCCGGCACCTGCAGGCCCTGTCCCGCGCGGGCCTGCTCGACCACGTGCGCGGCAGCCGCTACCGCCTGCACGACGCCGTACGCGCCTTCGCCCAGGCCCGTCTGCTCGACGAGGAGGAACCCGCCGAGCGCACCGCCGCGCAGGAACGTCTCATCGTGAACTACGGGGAGCTGGCCGACGCGGTGATCCGCCTGGTCGACGGCAAGACGTCGACGCGCGCCGACCAGTTCGGCCCGCACGGGTTCGCCTCGCTGGAGTCGGCCCTGCGCTGGCTGGACGACGAGTCGAGCTTCATCACGGCGGCCCTGCGGCACGCGGAGGGTGTGAACCAGGAGGCGGTGCTGAACCTCCTGGGCGCCCTGTGCGACTACTGCCTGCTGCGCGGCGACCTCTACCGCCTGGGGGAGATCAGCGAGCTGACGCAGGCCGTCGACCAGGGGCTGCTGGTGCGCTCGGTCCAGTGGCGCACGGGCATCGCGGCCCGCCAGCTCGGCGAACTCGACAAGGCCCGTACGACGCTGACGTCCGTGGTCGACCTCTACTTCGAGGCCCATCACGACGCGGGCGCGGCCCGGGCGCTGGGCTCGCTGGGGATCACCCTGCACCACCAGGGCAACCTCACCGGGGCGGCGGCGAAGCTGCAGGAGGCGCTGGACCTGCAGGCCTCCCCCGACCTCGCGGCGGACCGCGCCTGGACGATGCACGCGCTGGCGGCCGTCGAGCGGGACCGGGCCAGGCTCGGCGAGGCCCTGGACCTGCTCACCCGGGCCCTGGAGCTGCACCGCGAGGGCGAGTCCGTGCACGGCGAGGCGTGGGCGCACTTCCAGCTCGGCCAGCTGGGGCTGCGCATGGGCGACGTACCGCGCGCCGAGACCGAGCTGCGCGAGGCCCTGGCCCTGTACGGGCGCACGCGCGACGCGCGCGGCGAGGCCTGGGCGCTGACCCAGCTGGCCCGGGCCCGGATGGTCGACGGCGACCCGACCTCGGCCGTGGACGGTCTGCGCGCGGCGGCCGTGCGCCACCGCGAGAACGAGGACTCCCGGGGCGAGGCCTGGACGGTGTACTACCTGGGCCAGGCGCTGGAGGAGACGGGCGACCTGGACCAGGCCGTCCGTGAACTGGAGCGCTCCCGGACGATGTTCTCCCGCATCCGCGACGTGTACGGGCTGGCGTGCGCCCGCCACCACTCGGCGCGGGTGACCCGCGACCAGCGGGCGGCGCAGACGGGCTCCCTGCGCAACTCCGGCTTCGCCCGCCAGCTCCTGGTGGACGCGCGGGCCGACTTCCAGCGCATCGGCGTCGCCCACGGGGAGGCCTGGACCTGCCTGGAGCTGGCGGTGGTGGACGCGGGCAACGCCCGTACGCAGCCGGCCCTGACCCTGTGCGACGAGGCCGCCGCGCTGTTCGCCTCCTACGGCGACCGCCGCGGCGAGGACTGGGCCCGCTTCCTGCGCTGCACGCTGCTGCCGTACGCCTCCCCCGGCGGCGTCGAGGTCGGCACGGTCGTCGCCCAGGAGGAGCTGTCCCAGCTCGCGCGCACCGGCCACCCGGCCCGCGACGGGAAGCTCGACGACTGCATCGAGGCGTACCAGCTGTTCCTGGAGCGGGGCGCGGACCTGGAGTCCGGCTGGCAGGCCTGGCGCCTGGGCATGGTCCCGAACCGCCACGCACGCGAGGTGATGGGGGTGGCGGTCGCGGCACCGCGGACGTAGGGACGACCCGGTCCGGGCGATGCCCCGGGCATCACCTGAACCGGGCGGTCGCGCGCCCGGGGCTCAGCCCTTCGCGGGCGAGGCCTTCCCGGTGGGGGCGGGCTCCTTGGGGTCCGCCTCCTCCTTGAAGTCGACCTTGCCCATGTGCCGGTTCATGCTCTTCATCAGACCCCATACCGCCAGGGCCATCACCGCGAAGACGATGAAGCCGAGGACACCGGGGGTGACCTTGTTCTCGTCGACCTCCTTGGCGAGGGGGACGAGGTGCGTCAGTGCCAGGCTTGCGCTCATGTCAGACATTGTCCCGGATGCCCGCGAAGAGGTCGTCCTCGGGGAGGGAGGTGTCGACGAGGGACTTCGCCAGCTCGTACTCCTCGGTCGGCCAGACCTCCTTCTGGAGCTCCAGCGGGACGCGGAACCAGCCGCCGTCGGGGTCGATCTGCGTGGCGTGCGCGATGAGGGCCTTGTCACGGATCTCGAAGAAGTCCGCGCAGGGCACGTGCGTGGTCAGCGTGCGCTCGGCGCGCTCGAACTCGTCCCACCGCTTGAGCCAGTCCCCGTACGGCGACTCCATCCCCCGGTCCAGCAGGGCCCGGTGCAGCGCCTCGGTGCGGGGGCGGTTGAAGCCCTGGTTGTAGTAGAGCTTCTGCGGCCGGAAGGCCGGGCCGAACTCCGGCTCCGGGTACTTCTCGGTGTCGGCCGCGCCCTCGAACGCCACCATCGAGATCTTGTGGGTCATGATGTGGTCTGGGTGCGGGTACCCGCCGTTCTCGTCGTAGGTGGTGATCACCTGCGGACGGAAGGAGCGGATCTTCCGGACCAGCTCGCCGGCGGCCTTGTCGACGTCCTCCAGGGCGAAGCAGCCCTCGGGCAGCGGCGGCAGCGGGTCGCCCTCGGGCAGGCCCGAGTCCACGAAACCGAGCCACTCCTGCTGGACGCCCAGGATCTCGCGGGCCTCGTCCATCTCCTTCTTGCGCACCTCGTGGATGTGCTCCTCGACGTACGTGTCGCCCTGCAGTTTGGGGTTGAGGATGGAGCCGCGCTCCCCGCCCGTGCAGGTCACGACCAGCACGTCCACCCCCTCGGACACGTACTTCGCCATGGTGGCCGCGCCCTTCGACGACTCGTCGTCGGGGTGGGCGTGCACGGCCATCAGTCGCAGCTGGTCAGTCAAGACTCAATCCTCAGTAAGTCGGCGCCCTGGTGTGAAACGGGGCGGTCGTCACTTCTATAGTGACCGAATGGGCGGGTGAAAAATTCCGGGCCCCGGCTCCGCCCCCCGCCCCGGAAAGGACGACCATGAGTTCGGTGCAGTTGCCCGAGGGCCGCTACGGCCGCTCCGCGGACGAGCGCGCCGACCGCAAACTCAAGATCGTCGGTTCCGTGCTCGGGGTGGCTCTGCTCGCCCTGGTCGGTTTCTTCGCCCTCCACTACGTGGGCGGGAACAAGATCAGCGCCGAGGTCATCAGCTTCGAGCTCTCCGACTCCGCGGTGAAGGTGCACCTGGAGGTCCGCAAGGACTCGGGCGTCACGGGCTACTGCACGGTCCGCTCCCAGGCCGAGGACGGCGCCGAGGTCGGCCGCGCGGACTTCCGCTTCGACCAGGACGCGACCCGGGTGGACAAGGTCCTCACGCTGCGCACCACGGCCCCCGGCACCACCGCCGAGCTGCTCGGCTGCCACGCGGACTGACCGCGCACGGGGCGGGGCCGCGCACCGGCCGCGTACGGACGGGGCCGGTGGGGCGGGGCTTGCGTGACACCGACGGACATCGCTCCGACTCCTCATCCCTGACCTGCGCCGATGTAATTCTGGTGCCTTATGTCCTCCCCCTGGGGCCCGCGAATTGTTAGGCTCGTGGTTTCGCCCACCCGAGAAGGAACATTCTTCTGGGTAGGGCGATGCTTTGTATTCCCAGTACCTACGAGGAGCACCTGTGACCCAGACCAGCGAGAACGTCACCTGGCTGACCCAGGAGGCATACAACCAGCTCAAGGCCGAGCTGGAGTACCTGTCTGGTCCTGCGCGCACGGAGATCACAGCCAAGATCGCGGCCGCGCGCGAGGAGGGGGACCTGCGCGAGAACGGCGGGTACCACGCCGCCAAGGAGGAGCAGGGCAAGCAGGAGCTCCGGGTGCGCCAGCTGACCCAGCTCCTGGAGAACGCCAAGGTGGGCGAGGCTCCGGCGGCCGACGGCGCGGTGGCGCCCGGCATGGTCGTCACCATCGCCTTCGACGGCGACGAGGACGACACGCTCACGTTCCTGCTCGCCTCGCGTGAATACGCGAGCACCGACATCGAGACGTACTCGCCGCAGTCCCCGCTGGGCTCCGGCGTGAACGGCAAGAAGGTCGGCGAGGACGCCCAGTACGAGCTGCCGAACGGCAAGCTCGCCACGGTGAAGGTGCTCGAAGCCAAGCCGTACGCCGCGTAACCCCGTCCGCCGCGTCGCCCCGGCGAGCCCCCGGTGCCTGTGGCGCCGGGGGCTCTGCCGTGTCCGCTCAGCCGTCCGCCTGGCGGTACTTGCGCACCGCCAGGGTCCGGAAGAGGACGACGATCAGCACGGACCAGAGCACCGAGGCCCACACGGGATGCTGCATGGGCCAGGCACTGGAGTCCACCACCCCCGGGTTGCCGAACAGCACGCGGCACGCCTGCACCGTGGCGCTGAACGGGTTCCACTCGGCGATGTGCCGCAGCCAGGGGGTCATCTGACTGGAGTCCACGAAGGCGTTCGACACGAAGGTCACCGGGAACAGCCAGATGATCCCGCCCGAGGTCGCGGCCTCCGGGGTGCGCACCGACAGCCCGATCAGCGCGCCGATCCAGGTGAAGGCGTACCCCAGGAGCAGCAGCAGCCCGAAGCCGGCGATGATCCTGCCCGCGTTGGTCGGCTCCGCGGAGCCGGTGCGCCAGCCCACGAGCAGCGCGACGACCGCGAGGACGAGCAGGGTGATGGCGGTCTGCACCAGGTCGGCGACGGTCCGCCCGGTGAGCACCGCGCCGCGGGCCATCGGCAGGGAGCGGAACCGGTCGACGAGCCCCTTCTGCATGTCGTCCGCGATGCCGGCGGCGGAACCCGCCGTGGCGAACGTGACGGTCTGCGCGAAGATGCCCGCCATCAGGAAGTCCTTGTAGACGTCCGGGTCGGTGCTGTTCCCGATCTTCATCGAGCCGCCGAAGACGTACGTGAACAGCACCACGAACATCACCGGCTGGATGATCCCGAACAGGATCATCTCCGGGATCCGGGTCATCCGGATCAGGTTGCGCTTGGCGACGACCAGGGAGTCCCGGACGGACTGCCCGAGGGAGCCTCCCGGGATCGCGGTGCGCCCCGTCTCGGTCACGGCACTCACTTGGCTGCCTCCTTCTTGCGCTTGCGGCCCTTGGCGGCCTGGTCCTCGGTGGCGGCGCCCTCGCCGTTCTCCGTGTCCTTCGCCTCGGCGACGTGGCCGGTCAGGGAGAGGAAGACGTCGTCGAGGGTGGGGCGGCGCAGACCGATGTCGTCGATCTCGATGCCACGGGTGTCCAGCTCGCGGATGACCTCCGCCAGGAGCTTCGCGCCGCCGGTGACGGGCACGGTCAGACGGCGGGTGTGCTCCTCGACGGTGGTCTCGCCCTTGCCGAAGCCGCGCAGGACCTCGGTGGCGGTCGCGATGTGCTCGCGCTCGTGGACGACGACCTCCACGCGCTCGCCGCCGGTCTGCGCCTTGAGCTGGTCGGAGGTGCCGCGGGCGATGACCTTGCCGTGGTCGACGACGCAGATGTCGTGCGCGAGGTGGTCGGCCTCTTCGAGGTACTGCGTGGTCAGCAGCAGCGTCGTGCCGCCGGAGACCAGCTGCTTGATGACCTCCCACAGCTGCTGGCGGTTGCGCGGGTCGAGGCCGGTCGTCGGCTCGTCCATGAACATGACCGGCGGTGAGACGACGAGCGCCGCCGCCAGGTCCAGGCGGCGGCGCATGCCTCCGGAGTACGTCTTGGTCGTGCGGTCGGCGGCCTCGGTGAGGTTGAACTGTTCGAGCAGCTCGACCGCCCTGGCCTTCGCCTGCTTCGCCCGCATCTGGTAGAGCTGGCCGACCATGTGGAGGTTCTCGCGGCCGGTCAGGTATTCGTCGACCGCGGCGAACTGGCCGGACAGACCGATCGAGCGCCGTACCTCGTTCGGGTTCTTCAGTACGTCGATTCCCGCGACGACCGCCCTGCCGCTGTCGGGACGCAGCAGGGTGGTGAGGCAGCGGACCGCGGTGGTCTTGCCCGCTCCGTTCGGTCCGAGGAGGCCGAGGACCGTGCCCTCCGGGACATCGAGATCGACGCCGTCCAGAGCCCTTACGTCGCCGAAGGTCTTCACCAGACCTTCGGCGTAGATGGCGCCTGGCATGTGAGTCTCCCAAGTGGTTGGGGATCCAGCGGAAAAGTGGTGGGTGGGCGACCATGTTCGCCCGCTTCGCGCCGCCCGGCGAGCGAATATCGCTCCCCGCCGGGGCAGCCTGTGACGAGACACACACCATAACGCGATGTATCGCGTTTCCTCAAGTGGTTCTCCCGGCCGGTTCCGCCGCGTGCCGCTCCGCGCCGCACGGGCCGACGCGCCCGCCTTCAGTCGATGACCGTGTAACCCGCCTGCCGCAGCGCCGAGTTGACCTCGGCGCAGTGCTCGGGCCCCTTCGTCTCCAGGTGCAGCTCTACCTCCACCTCCGTGAGCCCCAGCCGGGGGTCGGTGCGTACGTGGCTCACGTCGAGGACGTTAGCGTCCACCACTGACAACACCCCCAGAAGTGTGGCGAGGGCGCCCGGGCGGTCCGTCAGCCGCAGCGTGACCGCGAGATAGCGGCCGTTCGCGGCCATGCCGTGCCGCAGGATGCGCTGCATCAGCAGCGGGTCCACGTTCCCGCCGGACAGCAGCGCGACGACCGGCCCCTCGAAGGCGTCCGGCTCGCTCATGATCGCCGCGACCGGGCTCGCGCCGGCCGGCTCGACGACCAGTTTGGCCCGCTCCAGGCAGAGCAGCAGCGCACTGGAGAGCGCGTCCTCGGAGACCGTGCGGACCTCGTCCACGAGATCGCCGATGAGGCGGAACGGCACGTCCCCGGGCCGTCCGACCTTGATCCCGTCGGCCATCGTCGCCGGGTTCTCGACCGACACCGGGCGCCCGGCCGCCAGCGAGGGCGGGTACGCGGCCGCGCCCGCCGCCTGCACCCCCACGATCCGCACGTCCGGCCGCAGCGCCTTCACCGCCACCGCGACCCCCGCCGCGAGACCGCCGCCGCCGATCCCCACGACGATCGTGCGCACCTCGGGGCACTGCTCCAGGATCTCCAGCCCGACCGTGCCCTGACCGGCGATGATGTCCGGGTGGTCGAAGGGGTGGATGAAGACCGCGCCCGTGCGCGCCGCGTACTCCTGGGCCGCGGCCAGCGTCTCGTCCACCACCGTGCCGTGCGAGCGCACCTCGGCGCCGTAGTGCCGGGTCGCCGCGACCTTGGGCAGCGGTGCGCCCGAGGGCATGAACACCGTCGAGCGCACCCCGAGCAGGGTGGAGGCCAGGGCGACGCCCTGCGCGTGGTTGCCGGCGCTCGCCGCGACGACCCCGGCGGCCCGCTCCTCGGGGAGGAGCCCGGCGATCCGCACGTACGCGCCGCGCAGCTTGAACGAACCCGTGCGCTGGAGGTTCTCGCACTTGAAGAGGACCGGCGCGCCCACCAGCCGGGACAGGTGCCTGCTGCCCTCCATGGCGGTCGTGCGCGCCACGCCCGAGAGCATCTTCTGCGCCCCCCGCACGTCGTCGAGGGTCACCGGCGGCAAGGAGTCGGCCGTGCGATAGCTCATGACCACCAGTCTCGCAGTTCACAGCGCGCGGCACCGGACGCGACCGACGGGCGAGATTGGGTTTGCCCAGCGCCCGTACGGTCCGCCTCCCGTCCGCGTACTCTGTCCCCCAACCCAGCCCCACGCATGAATAGAGCCCCCGGCCATGCCCACAACACCTGGAATGTCGATGGACATGACGACCGTCGGTGACACCGGTCTTCTCGAAACGCTGCAGCACGAGGTCGCGGTGTTCGCCCGCCGTGCCGAACAGACCCGGCTCGGCGGGGTCGGCCAGGTGCGCAACTCCATGGACCGCGCCGCGTACCTGCTGCTCAACCGCCTCGACAAGGAGGGACCGATGGGCGTCAAGGCACTCGCCGCGAGCATGGGCATCGACTCCTCCACGGTCACCCGCCAGGTCGCCCCGCTGGTCGACACCGGCCTCGTCAAGCGCACCTCCCACCCGGAGGACGGGCGCGCCGTGGTGCTCCAGCTGTCGCCGCGCGGGCTCTCCCGGCTGGACGAAGTGCGGTCCTCCAGGCGGCAGTTGATGGCCGAGCTGACCGAGGAGTGGTCCCCCGAGGAGCGCGAGGCCTTCTGCGCGCTCCTCACCCGCTTCAATGTCGCGCTCTCCACCCGGATGGCCGCGTCCCCGTCCGTGGACGCACCCGCCTCCACCTGAGGCGCCCTAAGGCGTCAACCTTCCGCACCGCGCGTACGCACCGGTGTCCGTACGCACCGGCCCGCCGCTCCGCACCGTCCCGTACCGTCCCGGGCGGTCCCGCACCGTCCCGTACCGGCCTGCCCCGTCTCGTACCGGCCTCTTGACCAGGGGCCCGCGCCTGGCCTCATATGAGACCGGGTCCCGGCGTGCGCGGCCGTCCTCGGCGTACGTCCCCGGGGGCCCGGTTCCCCACGGTCGGGAGGCGCGGTGCGAGAGCGGCAGGCGTCCCGGAACGCCCGCCGCACCCGGGAGTTCGAGGCGTTCGTCGCGGGTGCGGGAGGGCGGCTGCTGCACACCGCGACCCTGCTCACCGCGGAGCCGCGCAACGGCAACCCGCGCGCGCGGCGCCTGCTCACCGCGTCCCTGGCCCACACGTACGCCGTCTGGGACCGGCTGCACGGCGAGGACCCCTACGACCGGACCCGGCAGTACCTGGCGGTGCGCTTCGCGCGCGGGGCCTGGCACCAGTACGGGGGCCCGGTCCGGGTGCTCCTGCGCGGGCGCGCCGTCCCGGACGGCGTCCTGCGCAACCTCACCCCCCAGGAACGGCTGATCCTGGTCCTGCGCATGTACGAGGGCGTCGCGGAGGAGCAGGCCGCGGCGCTGCTGGGGCTGCCGGCCGAGCGCGTACGGGTGATCTGCGCGCGGGCCATGGCGACGCTGCTGCACCCGCCGCGCGAGGGCGCCGCGCCGATCGCGAAGGTGGTGCCGTCATGAGCCCGGTGAGCCGCAGGGAGGCCGACGTCCGGCGGATCCTGGACGGGTCGCAGCCGTCCGTCCCCCCGGACCTCTGTACGGAGGCGGTCCGCAGGGGCGGCCGGATGCTGCGCCGCCGGAGGGCCGCCCGCCGGCTGGTGTGGCTGCTGCTGCTCGCGGCGGCCGTGGCGTTCGTGGTGTGGATGTCGGTCGCCCGGCCGTGGGTGGAGCCGCCGTCGGAGACGACTCCACCGCTGACGGGCTGGTGAGCCGGCGGGTGGGCCGGGTGGTCGGCGGACCGGGGTCCGCCGGGGCCCGTCGGGGTGCCGCTAGCCCAGGGCCTGCTTGAGGTCCTCAAGGAGGTCGTCGACGTTCTCGATGCCCACGGAGAGGCGCACCAGGTCGGCGGGCACCTCCAGGAGGGACCCGGCGACGGACGCGTGCGTCATGCGCCCCGGGTGCTCGATCAGGGACTCGACGCCGCCCAGGGACTCCCCCAGGGTGAACACCTTGGCGCGGTTGCAGACCTCGACGGCCGCCTCCTCGCCGCCCTCGACGCGGAAGGAGACCATGCCGCCGAACGACCGCATCTGCTTGGCGGCGGTCTCGTGGCCGGGGTGCTCCGGCAGGCCCGGGTACAGCACGTGCGTCACGCGCGCGTGCCGGGTGAGCATCTCGGCGACCTTGGTGGCGTTCTCGCTGTGCCGGTCCATGCGGACAGCGAGCGTCTTGATGCCGCGCAGCACCAGCCAGGCGTCCATGGGGCCGGCCACCGCGCCCATGGCGTTCTGGTGGTAGGCGAGCTCCTCGCCGAGCTCCTGGTCGGCGACCACGAGCGCACCGCCGACGACGTCCGAGTGGCCGCCCATGTACTTGGTCAGCGAGTGCACGACGACGTCCGCGCCGAGCGAGAGCGGCTGCTGGAGGTAGGGGCTGGCGAAGGTGTTGTCGACGACCAGCTTCACCCCCGCCTCGCGCGCGACGTGCGAGAGCGCGGCGATGTCGGTGATGCCGAGGAGCGGGTTGGAGGGGGTCTCCACCCAGATCGCCTTGGTGTTCGGGGTGATGGCGTCCCGTACGGCCGCGGGGTCGCTGGTGTCGGCGACCGACCACTCCACGCCCCACCGCGAGACGACCTTCGCGAACAGGCGGAACGTGCCGCCGTACGCGTCGTTGGGGATGACCACGTGGTCGCCGGGGCCGAGCAGCGTACGCAACAGGCAGTCCTCGGCCGCCAGTCCGGACGCGAACGCGAGCCCGCGGCGGCCGCCCTCCAGGGCCGCGAGGTTCTCCTCCAGGGCCGTCCTGGTCGGGTTGGCGCTGCGGCTGTACTCGTAGCCGCCGCGCAGGCCGCCGACGCCGTCCTGCTTGTAGGTCGACACCTGGTAGATCGGCGGGACGACCGCGCCGGTCAGGGGATCGGCGGTGTTGCCCGCGTGGATCGCCACGGTTTCGAAATGCTGGCTGATGTGCCTGTCGCTCATGGGCACCGAGGGTAGTCCGCCCACGGGCGTGGTGACGGCGGACGTGGCGCGGGGCGCGCCACCGCCGGGCCCTTCCCGGGTCCTTCCCAGGGTTTTCCACAGGATTCGCCGACCTGGTTGGCCAATTGTCGGACGCGTCTGGTTCGCTTGTGGCATGGAGATTCTCTGGGTCCTGATGGCGCTGCTCATGATCGGGTTCGCCCTGGGGCCGATCATGATGCGCAGGCGTGCCGGCATCCAGCAGGTCGCCCCCGGCGACCCGGACGCCGCCGACCCGGCGAACTACGGCTTCCTGCGCCAGGAGGAGCTGGACATCCGCATGCCCGGCCCCGACGAGGACCTGCTGGAGGTCCTGGACCTGGTGCAGCGCACGCAGGACCACCGCGCGGCCTCGCAGCTCCTGGCCGGTACGGAGACGGAGGGCGAGCGGCGCTGGCAGCGCGTCCAGGCCTTCGCGGGCGCGGCCTCGCTCGAACTGCAGCAGCGCCCCGGCGGCGTGAGCGACAGCCCGGGCGGGCAGTGGCTGCGGGTGTGGCGGGCCGAGCAGGCCAAGGACGCGGGCGGCGCCGCCGTGCACGCGGAGTTCCTGGTGCAGCAGGCGTGGCGTACGTCGTCGCCGGGGACGGACGAATTCCGGATCATCATGGAGGAGGCGCGGTCGGCCTGCGGCGACGCGGCGCTGCTGGCTCCGGGCGACCCGATCCCGTACATCATCGAGCTGTCGGTGGCCCGCGGGCTGGGGTACTCGCAGCCGGAGTTCGAGAAGCTCTGGCTGAAGATCCTGGACCGCGACCCCGCGCACATGGGGGCGCACCTGGCGGCGCTGCACTACTGGTGCGAGAAGTGGCACGGCTCGCGGGAGACGGCGTACTCGTTCGCGGAGGCGGCCGCGGCGCGCGCCCCCAAGGGCTCGCTGCTGGCGGCCATGCCGCTGTTCGCGGTCTTCGAGCACCTCCCCGAGGTCAACCTGGTGAGCGGCTTCTACGAGAGCGAGGTCGTGACCAGGGCGATCCACGGCGCGCTGTACGCGGTGCACTCCGCGCGCCCCGACGACCCGATGCTCGCCCACGTCCGCCATCTGCTGATCTTCTTCCTGGTCCGCAGCGAGCGCTGGTCGGAGGCGATGGACCAGCTGGTGCACGTGGACGGCCACGTGGGCGCCCTGCCCTGGACCCTGACCCGCGACCCGGCGGCGGACTACGCGGTGTACCGCGCGCTGGCGGTGGCAGGCTACGAGGCGAACGGCGGAAGCCCGGCAACACTGTCGCGCTGAGCGCGCGACGGGGAACCGGCCGCCCGACGGAATCAGGCGGACGGCTCACGGCTGAAGGTGCTCATGTTGGCGCAGTCGTCGGGGTCGCCCACCCACGCGTACAGCCGTGGATCGGCACGGTCGCCACTGATGTCGAACCCGGATCCGTAGGTACCAGGGACGCCCACCTCGTAGTCGTTGATCTCGTCGAAGGCGAGCCTGACGTCGAAGTCGTCGCGACCGCCGTCGCCGAGCTCCCACCGCCCACCGCCCCTCCTGCGGTCCACGGGCCCCGTCGCCTCGTCCAGATCGGCGGGCCACGCCACCGTCGCGAAGGAGCCGTCGGCCCGCAGGGTCACCGAGCTCCCCGACGGGTTGCGGTAGGTGCCGAACAGGTCGGCGGCGGCCAGGTCACCGGGCCGGCCGCCCTCCCCGGCACACGCCTCGTACCGGGCGAAGCACCCGGTCACGGTGGACGCGAGAACCACCACGACCGCACAGGGCCACACCCCGCGCCTCCACCACATCACGCCCCCGCACCCCTCATACCTCCCGCGCATTGTTCCACCGCAGCTCACACCGCGATCGACCGCGGCACGGCAACGCGCCGGCGGTCACGAACCGACCGCCCCGCCACGGGGAGAAGGAAGGGAACTGCGGCTTGTCGAACACCCGCCTCGAACCGTCGTCCTTCAGCTGAGAACCGTTCCCCCGCGCCGAAAATCGGTGGTCCCCCGCGCCCGGCGGCCCGACCCTGTACCTCATGGAACGACCTCAGCATGAGATCCGCGCGGCCTACGGGGCGTCCACTGTCACCGTCTATCAGGCCTACTCCCCGGAGCTGGGTCTGCCCGCCGTCCGTGAGGGGCGGTTTCCGAGTGCGTGGAAGCGGGACAGGATGACGTGGATCAAGCCGTCGTTCCTGTGGATGATGTACCGCTGCGGCTGGGGCACCAAGGAGGGGCAGGAGAGCGTCCTCGCCGTCGAGATCCGCCGGGACGGCTTCGAGTGGGCGCTGCGGCACGCCTGTCTGTCGGGTTACGTCCGCGGGGTGCACCCCGACCGGGACGCCTGGCGGCGTCAGCTGAAGCGTGCGCCCGCCCGCGTGCAGTGGGACCCCGAGCGGGACCTGCACCTGCGCCCGCAGCCGTACCGGTCCCTGCAGCTGGGGCTCTCGGGTGAGGCCGTACGGCGCTACGCGGACGAGTGGACGGTCGCCATCCGCGACGTGACCCCGCTCGCCCGCGAGATCCGCTCCCTCGTCGGCAGGGGTGACCTGGCCTCGGCGACCCGGCTGCTGCCGCAGGAACGCCCGTATCCCGCGGCGGACGAAGCACTCGCCCACCTTCTGGGATGACGGGACGGGGTCCCGGTCCCGTGCCCCGTGAGTGCCGTGTGAGACGGGGAGGTGGCTGAGAGCGCAGCGGGGCGCCGGCCACCGGTTGTGATCCGGTGGACAGCGCCCCGTCCGGGTGCGTGCGGGTGCGGTCAGCTCTCCGCGCGGGCCGGCAGGCGCCAGCCCGGGCGCGGGAAGTGGCAGGTGTAGCCGTCCGGGTAGCGCAGCAGGTAGTCCTGGTGCTCGGGCTCGGCCTCCCAGAAGGGGCCGACCGGCTCCACCTCGGTGACGACCCGGCCGGGCCACAGCCCGGAGGCGTCCACGTCCGCGATCGTGTCCTCGGCGATCCGCTTCTGCTCGTCGTCGACGTAGTAGATCGCCGAGCGGTAGCTGAGGCCGATGTCGTTGCCCTGGCGGTTCTTGGTGCTCGGGTCGTGGATCTGGAAGAAGAACTCCAGGATCGCGCGGTAGTCGGTCACCTCGGGGTCGAAGAGGATCTCGATGGCCTCCGCGTGCGTGCCGTGGTTCCGGTACGTCGCGTTCGGCACGTCCCCGCCGGTGTAGCCGACCCGGGTCGCGGTCACGCCCGGGAGCCGGCGGATCAGGTCCTCCATCCCCCAGAAGCATCCGCCCGCCAGCACGGCCCTCTGCGTCTGCGCAGCCATCGCGACCCTCCATCTTCCTGTCATCCAGATCATCCAGGTCCCGGCACCGCCCGTCTCGCACCCGGCCGGCACCCTGCCCACTCCCCACAACGCATCGAGGGGCCGGGCGATTCCGCACACCACCGGCGGACGGGAAAGCAGCCGGCCCCGTCGTCGTCCGTCGAACGTTTCGAGCCCGGTCGAAAAGAACAGCGGCCACATCCCTCCCGTTCTACGATCCCTCGCATGCTGATTCGTCGGACATTACGGATGATCATCGTGCTGGCCCTGGCCCTCGCCGGAGCCGTCGGGGGCGGGGTGGCGACCGCGCAGGCCGAGGACGGCCGGTCGCCGCACGAGCGGCAGTTGCTGTTCCACAACCACTCCTACGGCGTCCTGGACCGGGAGACCGCCGACGCCATCGAGCACTCCGCCTACCTGCGGGACTTCGCCAACTTCCAGGTCCGCACCACCACCGGTACCGGCGGGCAGACCTGGACCGGCCGCTACCTGATGGGCCGCGAGACCTACCTGGAACTGTTCGGGGTCGGTGACCTCCCGGGCCAGGACGGCACCCTGGGCTCCGCCGGGCTGGGCCTGTCGACCGAGCGGGCGGGCGACCTGGCGACGGTCACCGAGCGGCTGAAGGACGAGGGCGTCGCGGAGCCCGTCGGGTTCCTCCAGACCCGGGACTTCGGCGACGGTGTGCCCGTGCCCTGGTTCGACGCCGTCCTCACCACCACCACGTACGACGCCTTCGGCGCCTGGGCGATGGAGTACCGGCCGGAGTACTTCGCCGATCCGCGCGGCAACACGGAACCGGCGGCCTTCCCCGGTGACGTCGGCCGCGAGCGCTACCTCTCCGACGACTACCGCACGCATCTGATGCGTGACGTCACCGCCGTCCACCTCGCGGTCACCGAGGGCGATCTCGCGGACACCGTACCGCTGCTGCGGGCCGGCGGGTTCACCGTCAGGACCGTTACGGGCGGCGTCGTGGCGGAGCGAGGGGGAACCACCGTCCGGTTCGAGGCCGTGCCACGCGGGCGGGCGGGACTGCAGCGGGTCGAGATGTCGCTCAACCGGCCGCTGAAGGGCCGCCACGTGGAACGGATCGGCAACTCGACCCTCACGGTCGGCCCCGGCAGCAGCGCCACGTGGGCGTTCCGCGACAACGGCACCCGGTAGACGGCGAGCGGCCGGCAGGTGCGCCCCCRCCGCCAGGAGGAGGCGCACCTTCACGCCGGGCCCGTCACTTGGCGGGCTTGTAGAACGTGTACGTGGCCGAGTACGGGACGCTGACCTGGTCGGTGCCCGTGCAGGCCGTCGTGGGGGCGACGCCGCCCGCCGTGCCGAGGCGCTGGATGTAGGAGACGTCCGCGAAGACGCCGGTGCCGCGGGTGGAAGTCGCCTGGAGGAGGAGCTCGGGGATGGTGCCGGTCTTGGGCGACGTGGCGACGGCGGCGGCGTTCACGGCGCTGCCGTCCACCGTGGACACCCAGACGGGACCGCGCGAGTGGAGGGCGACGGAGCGGCGGGAGGGGTCCTTCCTGGCCCAGAGGGTGGCCGCGGGCTCCAGCAGCTTCCAGGCGCCGTCGGTGCAGGTGTAGGTCTGGACGCCCGAGGCGGAGTAGACCCCGGTGAGCCGGTTGCCGTCGGGGACCTTCAGGACGTCGGGCACCTCAGCGCCGACGCGCAGCCCCCGCGAGGACTGCGCGGACGACGCGGACTGCGTCGACTGCGCCGACTCGGACTGCGCGGCCGACACGCCGGTGAGCGTGCCGACGGTGACGGCGGCGAGGGCCGTGGTGGTGAGAGCGAGACGTTTGGCGGACTTCATCGGATGGGTCTCCAGGACGATTCGTTGCGAGGGGGGATCGCATTCGGAGCCGCGTACGAGGCCGTACGCGGGATCACGGGTGGCCGCGGACACCGTTCCGCCGTACCGGAATCGTGGACGGGACGACGGAGCGGTCCGCCGGACCGACCGCGCGGCGCGGTGATGCCGGAGCCGGACCGGTCGGGTCCGATCGGATCGGGTTGATGCGGGCCGGGTCGGATCGGGCCGGGTCGAGGGGGTGCTGCCAGGCCCACCAGGCCCAACGGGCCCACCGGCCCTTCAGCCGTGGCCTACCAGGCCCCTCAGCCGAAGCCCGGCGCGCCCGAACCACTCCGCTCTGCTCCGCTGCGCCCGGTACGGAGCACCGCGCCGCAGAGTCGGGAGTATCACCGGTCCGGTCGCGGTCCGGGGAGGGCCCCGGGGGCACATGGGCGGCCACACCGCCCCGCACCCCGGGGCGTCCGGCGTGCCCCCGGAGCGGCAGGCAGCAGGTGGCGGGGCACGTCACCCGCGGTACGGCGGAGTCGGGGCCGATGCCCGCGAACGCGAACGCCGGGCCGACGACGGGCCCCGCCGTCTACTCCACCTCGATGCCGTGGTCCTGGACCAGTTCCTCCAGGCCGCCCGGGTAGCCCTTGCCGCCGAGGACGAAGTCCCAGTCCCCGCCCGCCCTGCGGCGGAAGGAGCCCAGGACCAGCGCCGTCTCGCCCGGCCGGCCGTCGGAGACCTCCAGCTGTCCCAGTTCGGACATCGCGGGGTCGAGCAGCCGGATGCGGGCGTCGGTGAAACCGGACAGGTCCGCGTCCGGGTTCGCCTCGGGGTCGACGGCGGCCACCAGCACGAGCCGGTCGGCCCCCTGCGGCAGCCCGTCGAAGGAGACGCAGACCGCGGCCTTGTCGGGGGCCACGGCGGGCAGGGCGCGCACCGAGCCGTCGGGGGTCTGCGGGTTGTTGAAGAAGACGAAGTGGTCCTCGCTGAGGACGCGGTTGCCGGAGCAGACGAGGGCGCACACGTCCAGGGCGACACCGCCCGCCCACGACATGCCGAGGACGTTGTAGTCGTCGGGCAGACGGGTGGCGGGGTCCGGCGCCGGTTCCGGGGTCGTACCGCCGCCCGGCCGGCCGCCCTCGCCCAGCCGCCCCCGCAGCCCGTGCCGGTGCAGCAGGTCGACGAGCTCGGGGCCCGCGACGAGTTCCAGCGGTTTGCCGTTGGCGAAGGTGTGCGAGCCGGGCCCGAAGCGCGAGGTCGTCACCAGGACGCCCTTGTTGGCGCCGGTGTCCTGCACGGTCCCGTACAGGTCGCGCACGGCGGTGGGCGGGACGGTGTTGCGGTACCGCTTCACCTGCACGACGATCTTGCCGCCCCGGATCGGCGCCGGGTCCAGCGCGTCCACGTCCACCCCGCCGTCGTTGGAGCGCTGCGTCGTCACCGCCTGCATGCCCATGGCCCGGAAGAGGTCGGCGACGAGGTTCTCGAACGCGATCGGGTCCATCGTGTACAGGTCGGGCTCCTCGTCGCCGCCGTGGGCGACGACGCGGTTGCCGATGTCCTGCGGCCGCCGGGCCGGCCGTACCGGCGCGAGCTGGTCGGGCCGGGCCGAGAGCTGCCCCCGCAGCCCGTCGGTCAGGCAGCTGACCGCCTCCACCTGGGCCAGGTGCAGGCCCCGGAAGGACGCCTGCGGGGCCATGACGGTCGCGACGAAGATCTGGCCCGGCCGCCCCGTCGTCGGGTCGTGGCCGTCCACGAACCCGTTCAGGGCCACCGATTCGAGCGCGCCCAGCTCGTCCGCGGCGAAGAGCTCGTGCAGGACGAGCAGCGCGCACTGGGCGAGGACGTCACGGTAGAGGGCCCGCCGCTGCCCCACGGGGCGCGGCATCTCCTTGTCCTGGTCGGTCGCGGACACGTACCGGACGGACTTGGCCTCGGGGACGATGCCGATGCCGGGCAGCTCCCAGTCCAGCACCAGCTGGCGGGCCGCCGGGTCGTAGGCCGCCGCGACCTGGCGCGGGAAGCCCTCCGGCCAGGCCTGCGAGGCGTAGAGGGCCGCCGAGAAGTACTCGACCACGGCGTCGGGGTCGCCGCGCCTGACGCCCTCGGTCACCTCGACGACGTCCGCGTTGTGCCGGCGCACCTCGGCCAGCTGCCCGTCGGCCCACTGCTGGTACTGCTGCCGGTAGGCCGCCAGCTGCTGCTGCCGGGCGGCCTCCGCGGCCTGGGCGGCGTGCCAGTCGTGCTCGAAGCGCGCCCGCGCCTCGGCCTGCGCCTGGGCGCGGCGGCCGGCGGTCCAGCCGCTGGTCTGCGCCTGGTAGTGGTGGGGGTCCGGCATCCGGACCGGCTGTGCCAACGGCCCCGGGGCGAAGGGCTGGACCTCCTCCGGCCGCATGAGCGAGGCGGCCCGGAAGGGCGGCGTACGGCAGCCGGCGGCGAGGAGCCCTTGCAGGGACTCCACCTGCGCGTCCAGTTCCTCGGTACGCCGTTGCGCCTCCGCCTGCCGGTACTGGCGGTGGCTCTGGGCGGCCCGCCGCTGGTAGGCCTGCGCCTGCTGCGCCTCGCGCCTGCGCTGCCTGGCCTCCATCTCCAGCTGACGCTGCTGCTGCCGTTGGACTTCGGCCCAGACGCCGACGAAACCAGTGGAGCGACGACTCATGTGCTGCAGGCCCTCCCCGAAAAGCATCTGGTTGTCCCCACAACCAGCTGTGACGGGACGACTCTAACCAGCGATCACGGTTCGGCGCTCCCCGGAGGACAGGGGCGCAGCCCCTGTCCTCCAGGGGCGCGGGGAACTGCGCGCCCAGCCACGACGCACCCGCAGCCGAACACGCACCCCAGTAACACCGACCGCGGAGCTAAATGGTCGCGACGTCGATCACGAACCGGTACCGCACATCACTCGCCAGTACCCGCTCGTACGCCTCGTTGATCTCGGACGCGCTGATCAGCTCGATCTCCGCGCCGAACCCGTGCTCGGCACAGAAGTCCAGCATCTCCTGGGTCTCCCGGATGCCGCCGATGCTCGACCCGGCGAGGGTCTTGCGGCCGCCGATCACCGAGAAGAGGTTCAGGGAGACGGGCTCCTCGGGCGCGCCCACGTTCACGAAGGCGCCGTCCGCGCGCAGCAGGGACAGGAACCGGTCCAGGTCCAGCGGGGCCGAGACGGTGGAGAGGATGACGTCGAACGTGCCGCGCAGCTCCTCGAAGGTCTCCGGGTCGCTGGTCGCGTAGTAGTGGTCGGCGCCCAGCTTCAGGCCGTCGTCCTTCTTGCGCAGCGACTGCGAGAGCACGGTCACCTCGGCGCCGAGCGCGTGCGCGATCCTGACGGCCATGTGGCCGAGGCCGCCCATGCCGAGGATCGCGACCTTCTTGCCGGGGCCGGCGTTCCAGTGCTTGAGCGGGGAGTACGTGGTGATGCCGGCGCACAGCAGCGGCGCGGCCTCGTCGAGGGCCAGGCCCTCGGGGATGCGGACGGTGTACGCCTCGTCGACGACGATGTGCGTCGAGTAGCCGCCGTAGGTCGGCTCGCCGTCCTTGCCGACGGCGTTGTACGTGCCGGTCATGCCCTTGACGCAGTACTGCTCCAGGCCTGCCCTGCACTGGTCGCACTCGCGGCAGGAGTCGACCATGCAGCCGACGCCGACGCGGTCACCGACCGTGAACTTGGTGACGCCGGGGCCCACCTCGGCGACGACGCCGGCGATCTCGTGGCCGGGGACCATCGGGAAGATGGCCTCGCCCCAGCCCTCGCGGGCCTGGTGGATGTCGGAGTGGCAGATGCCGGCGAACTTGATCTCGATGAGCACGTCGTGCTCGCCGACCGGGCGACGCTCGATGGTCGTGCGCTCCAGCGGCGCCTTGGCGGCGGGAGCGGCGTACGCGGCGACAGTGGTCATGCGGAGGGTTCTCCTAGGGAGTGGTCCTGCGGTCCTGCGCCCGGCCTGCCTTCCCGGCCGGGTACGCGTCCAGCGTGCCCGGCGTCCCGGCCGCCACCCAGACCACGCTTCTTCGTACGTCCGCTGGTCCTACCACTGGCGGGGGCAGGCTCGTGTGCGTACGACCGGGAATACTGGACGTATGGACGAACAGCCCTTGCAGGGATCCACCGGACGGACCGGACGCGAGCCGGGAGGGCCGCTGGACAGGCGCGCCGAGCTCAGCGAGTTCCTGCGCACCCGCCGGGCGCGGCTGCAACCGCAGGACGTGGGGCTGCCGGTCTTCGGGCGGCACCGCAGGGTGCCGGGGCTGCGCCGCGAGGAGCTGGCCCAGCTGGCCGGGGTATCCGTGGCGTACTACACGCGCCTGGAACAGGGCAACGGGCGCAACGTGTCGGCGGAGGTGCTCGACTCCATCGCGCGCGCCCTGCGGCTGAGCGGGGCCGAGCACGCGCACCTCACGCACCTGGCCAAGCCCAAGCAGCACAAGAAGAAGCCGTCGGCCCGGCCGCAGCAGGTGCGGGTGGCGATGCGGCAGCTGATCGACAGCTTCGACAGCGTGCCCGCGTACGTCGTCGGGCGGCGCTCGGACATCCTCGCCTGGAACCGGATGGCGGCGGCCGTCTTCGGGGACTGGGCGCAGCTGCCGGAGTCCGAGCGGAACTGGGCGCGGATGGTGTTCCTCAGGCCCGACTACCGCGAGCTGTTCGTGGAGTGGGAGCAGAAGGCGTCCGACATCGTGAGCTTCCTGCGGATGGACGCGGGGTTCCGTCCGGACGATCCGCGGCTGTCCTCGCTGGTCGGCGAGCTGTCGGTGAAGAGCGAGGAGTTCCGGCGGCTGTGGGCGACGCACGACGTCAAGGAGAAGAGCCACGGCGTGAAGCGGCTGCACCATCCGCTGGTCGGTGAGCTGTCCCTGTCGTTCGAGAACTTCCGGCTCGTGGACGACGACGAGCTGTCCCTGGTGACGTACCACGCCGAGCCGGGGTCGCCCTCGGCGGAAGCGCTCCGCCTGCTCGCGAGCTGGGGAGCCGACGCGACCCGCGCGGGCTCGGCGGCCGGCCCCCACCCGTAGCCTCTCGCCCTGAGAATCGGGGCGCAGCCCCATTCTCAGGGGCGCGGGGAACTGCGCGACCGGCCCCCACGCACCCGCGGCCGAAGACTGCCGGCCCGTCCGGGAGGACGCCCGTCACCCCCGGTACGGCGGAGCCGCACCCCACGTCCACGACGGAACCGGCTGCTCCGCCGGAGGCACCGCGTCGGGCGCCGAGAAGTGCACGGCCAGCCGCGTCCCCCACTCCGCGTACGCGACGAACGCCGAGCGGAACTCGGCGTCCGTGGGGAGGCCGGCCTCGTCCGCCGCGTCCTGGAGCAGGTTCACCCAGCGGCGCCGCTGGACCTCCGTGATGCCCTTGCCCAGGTGCCTGGCGACCATGTGCCCGTGGCCTCCTTGCGTCTCGGAGTAGGCGGGCGGCCCGCCGAAGACCTCGCCGAACCAGGACGCGACACGGGCGGCGTGCTCCGCGGCGAGGCCCTCGAAGACGGGCGCGAGGACCTCGTCCTTGAGGACCTTGTCGTAGAACACCTCGGTGAGCCGGGTGAAGGCCTCGGCGCCCCCGGCCCAGGCGTACAGCGTGGGCACGGCCGCCCCCGTGCCCCGTACCGCCGTGGGCTTGTAGTGGCGCATCTCCTCGACGGACCCGGCGAAGGGGCCGACCTCGGCGACGAAGGCGGTGAAGAGCTCGGACTCGCGGAAGCCCTCGGCGGCGTCCTCGGTGGACGTCCAGGTGATGCGGAGCACGAAGTGCTCGAAGTCCTCCTCCGAGCGCGCCAGTTCGTAGTCGACGCACTGGGGGGCGGCCGCCAGGTGTACGGCGGCCCGGTTGTAGGCGGCGAGGAACTGCGCCGACTGCTGCTCGGGAATGAGGTACCTGATGTATTCGACGGTGTGGGCGGTCATGTCCCCCGCCTACCCGGACGGCCCGCCGGCAGCACTGCTTCCGGCGGGCCGTTCACGCGTGTCCGCGCCTCAGCGCGCGCGGCGACGTTCGGTGGACCCGACGGTCACTTCCCGTAGTACGCGTTGTAGATCGAGATCGTCGACTTGTTGCCCTTCTTGTCGGTGATCTTGGCGTGGAACGAGATCGCCTTGCCCTTGGCGGGGTTAGTCACCGCGACCTTGCCGTTCGTGACGGTGAGCTTCTTCCAGGTCTGGCCGTAGTCGTACGACGCGTACACCGCGAGCGACTTGAGGTTGCTGCCCGCGGCCGAGCCCTGGACGGTCACCGGCACGGAGACCTTCTTGTCCGCCGGCGCCCTGCTGTCCAGGCCGACGGCCGCGTCGAAGCGGACCGAGGACGCGGGCAGCTTCGCCAGGTCGGCCTTCTTGGAGCGGAAGGTCCAGCTGGCGTCGACGCGGGTGGAGGCCGCGGCGACCTTGACGCTGCGCTTGACCGAGGTGGTCAGCTTGTACGAGGCCTCACCGGCCGGGACGTCGAAGCCCTCGCCGTACAGCGGGTCGTCGTTCGTACCGACCTTGGTGCCGTTGCGGTAGAGGTTCGTGGTGACCGACGAGTAGAGCGAGGCGCCGGCATGGGTCTTGCCGTCGGCGAACAGCGGCAGCGAACCGTAGATGCTGTTGCCCTCGCGGTAGAGCCCGAAGTCGGAGCCGATCCGCGGGCCGAAGACCGCCGTGTTGAAGGTCTTCTCGTACGTCTTGCCGGCCTGGAACGTCTGCGGGGTGCCCAGCGAGTAGTAGGCCTCCAGGGCCGGGTCGCCGTTCCCGGCGGCGGCGCCGTACTGCTCGAACTCCAGGCCCCACTTCACGCTCTCGCCCGTCGACAGGTACAGGGTCCGGGCACCGGGCAGCTTCTGCGGGGAGGGGGCGCCGACGGTGAAGTCCGTCGGCAGCTCCCCGATCGGCAGCAGCACGCCGGTCTTGCCGGAGGCCGCGGCACCGAGGTGGTTCTTCACCGCGGCGAACTCCGCGGCCTTGTAGTGCCGGACCTTGTCGCCCTGGAACCGCTTCACCTTCGCCGTGGTCGCCACGTCGTACTCGGCGTCGGCCCCCTTGGTCCACTGGCCGCCCCAGGTCTGGGAGAGACCGGTGACGTCCCCGCCGAGGTGTGCCACGCGCAGGTCGGCGAATGACTTCATGGCCGCCCCGACTCCGAAGACGGCGGGTTCGTAGAGGTAGGAGACCGTCGCCGACAGCGGCTTCGCCGTGGCGTCGGGCACCGTGATGTCGGCCGCCCGGGTCGTCCGGGCGTCCAGGGTGATCGTGACGTCCTTGCCGACGTCCAGCTTCGGCTGGAGCAGCCAGTCCAGGCCGCCCTCGAAGTTCTCGAAGTCCTTCGCGATCCAGGCGTCCAGCAGGTACGTGCCCTTGGGCACGCGCACGGTCACGGCGCCGTCGCCCTCCGGTGCGGCGAAGCTCAGGTCCTTGGCCAGGCCGGCGTACCCGATCAGGTCGGTCAGGTAGCCCGGCGCGGGCCGGCCGTCCGGGCCGATGTGCTTGAGCGTGACGTCGTACGACTCCACCTCGCGCTGCACCGCCGCCGCCGTGCGGACGCTCTGGCCGCCGCCGGTCGCCGTCACGTACGCGGAGTAGGCGCCGTCCACCGTGCCGCCCAGCTTCGTGTTCACCGTGAGGTCGGCGGAGGCCGTGCCGCCCGCCGGGACGGTCAGCGTCCTGGCGCCGAGCGTGAAGAAGCCGGCCGGAGCCGCCTGCCCCTTCGGGTCGGTGGCCGCCACCGTGAGGTTCAGCGTGACGTCGGTCTTCCCGAGGTTGCGGTACGTGACCTTCTCGGTGACCGGGGTGTCGTCGGTGTGCGGCCACTGCTGGAGGCCGAAGCTCACCGAGGACGGGACGGCGACGACCGTCTGCTTGATGGCCTTGTCGACCTGGATGCGGCCGGCGCCCTGCTGGAAGGCGGTGTACGCGCCGCCCTTGGCGGAGCCGGTCAGCGCGCCCTTGAGGTCGGTGTACGTCCAGTCGGGGTGCTGCTGCTTGAGGATCGCCGCGGCGCCCGCCACGTGCGGGGTCGCCATCGAGGTGCCCGAGATGGTGAGGTAGCCGGCCGGCTTCTCGCCGACCTCCTGGGCGATGACGCTGCCCGCGGCCGAGGCGGCCGTGATGTCCACACCGGGCGCGGTGACGTCGGGCTTGATCTGCCCGTCCAGGCCCGGTCCGGTGCTGGAGAACGAGGCCAGCTCGTCCTTGTCGTCGACGGCGCCCACGGTGAGCGCGCTCTCCGCGCTGCCCGGGGAGCCGATCGTCTGCCCGCCGAAGTCGCCGCTGTTGCCCGCGGCGATCGCGAAGAGGATGCCCTTCTCCTTCGACAGCCTGTTGACCTGCGCCTCCAGCGGGTCGATGCCGGGGGTGTCCCCGCCGCCGAGGCTGAGGTTCACGATGTCGGCGCCCTGCTCGGCCGCCCAGTCCATGCCGGCCAGGATGCCGGAGTCGTCGCCGTAGCCGTCGTCGTCGAGGACCTTGCCGTTGAGCAGCTCGGCGCCGGGCGCGACGCCCTTGTACTTCCCGGCGGACTTCGCGCCCGTACCGGCCGCGATGGACGCGACGTGCGTGCCGTGGCCGTACCGGTCGACCGCGTCGGCGGCGGTGGAGAAGTTCTTCTCGGCGACGACCTGGCCCTTGAGGTCCGGGTGGGTCGCGTCGACACCGGTGTCCAGGACGGCGATCTTGACGCCCTTGCCGTCGTACCCGGCGGCCCACGCCTTGTCGGCGCCGATCTGCGCGACGGACTTGTCCAGGGCCGCCTTGCGGACCCCGTCGAGCCATACGTGGGCGATGCCGGAGGCGGTCCGCGCCCCCTCCGTCCGGGAGTCCGTGACGGCGGCCCACAGGTCGGGCGCGTCGTCCTTGGGCGTCAGGACCGCGTCCGCGTTCAGTGTCCCGAGGGTGCGGCGGACCTTGGTCCCGCCGGCGTCCCGGACGTCCGCCTTCGCCGCCGCGGCCGTGCCGCGGTAGCCGACGATCAGCTTGAGGCCGTGCTTCTGGGCCTTGCGGTTGGCGGACCGGTTCAGCTCGGTGACGTCGAAGAGCCGCCGGTCGAGCCTGCCGTCGGCGACGAGCCGCGCGGCGTCGGCCGGCACCACGAGGGTGTGGCCGTCGGCCCTGCTGATCCGGACGGGTATCCCCTCGCGGCCCTTCGCCCGCTCCAGGGCGACGACACGGCCCTTGGCGTCGACGACCACCCGGTCGCCGGTGATCAGGGTGATGCGGTGCCTGGGCGTGCCTTGTACGGCCGATCCGCCGGCCGCATCCTTCGCCGTGCGCTCTGCCGTGCGCTGCGCCGTCGCCGACGCCGGGCCGGTCATGCCCGCCGCCAGGGCCACGGCCGCCGCCGTGGCGATCGTGGCCGCGCACGCTCTGTTCACTTGTCTGCGCAAGTCTCCCCCTGGAGAGCAGGTCCGGGACGAATCCTCGTTCGTCCGGCCGGGGGACATCCCGTACGCATGGTCGTGCGCGGTCCCCCCGGGATACTCAGTATGCCGGGGGGTGATCAGGCGCTCAATAGGCTTGCTGTCCTTATGAGTTGACGTTCTCCTTGACCGTGATCCGCCCCTTGCGGAGGGTGGCGACCCGCGGGGCCTTCCCGGCGATCGAGGAGTCGTGGGTGACCATGACGAAGGTCAGCCCGTGCTCCTTCCACATGGTGTCGAGTACGTCCATGATCTCGTCGCGCATGGATTCGTCGAGGTTTCCGGTGGGTTCGTCGGCGAGCAGGACCTTGGGCTGCTTCACCAGGGCGCGGGCGATGGCCACGCGCTGCTGCTGGCCGCCGGAGAGCTCGGCCGGCAGGTGGCCGAGCCGCTCGGCGAGCCCGACCGACTCCAGTGCGGCGGCGGCCCTCTCCCGCCGCTCCCTCGCCTTCACCTTGAGGGGGACGAGGGCGGTCTCCACGTTCTCCTGGGCGGTGAGGGTGGGGATGAGGTTGAAGCTCTGGAAGACGAAGCCGATGTTCTCGCTGCGGACCTTGGTGAGTCTGCTCTCGGACAGCCCGGCGAGGTCCGTGCCGTCGAGTTCGACGCTTCCGGAGGTGGGCCGGTCGAGGCCGCCGAGCATCTGGAGGAGGGTGGACTTGCCGCCGCCCGTCGGGCCCTGGATGACCAGGCGGTCGCCGTCGGCGATGGTCAGGTCGATGCCGGCCAGGGCGTCCACGGTCTTCTTGCCGCGGCGGTACTGCTTGGTCGTGCCTCTGAGTTCGTACATGGGGTGACTCCTGGGGTTCGGCTCCGCCGGGCGCGGGGTCTGGCTCCGCCGGGTGGGGGAGGGAGGGTGCGGGTCGTGTGTGGCTGGTCGCGCAGTTCCCCGCGCCCCCAAAGGGGCGGGCGCGGGGCTCCCGAGTGGGTCGGTTACTCGACTCGGCGTAGGGCGTCCGCCGGGCGGAGGCGTGCGGCTCGCCAGCCGCCGAAGGCGCCTGCCACGAGGCCGCCGGCCACCGCCAGGCCCACCGCGATCGCGATCGTGTCCAGGGCCACCGGCGCCGTGAGGGCCACGTCGAGGGCCTTGGACGCCGTCTGGCGGGCCGGGCCGCCCATACCGCCCCCGCCGGGGCCGGCGCCGCCTCCCGGGCCGCCCAGGCCCCCGCCGGTGGAACCGAGTTCGGCCTGGAGCGTCGGGCTGACCGCGGTGACGGCGTACGCGCCGCCCAGGCCGAGCGCGATGCCCAGGACGCCGCCCACGAGGCCGTTGACGACGGCCTCCCCGACGACCTGCCGGGTCACGCGGCCGGACTTCCAGCCGAGTGCCTTCAGCGTGCCGAACTCCCGTACGCGGCGGGACACGGCCGACGACGTGAGCAGGCCCGCCACCAGGAACGCGGCCACGAGCACCGCGACCGACAGCCACCTGCCCACGTTCGAGGCGAGGTCGGAGGCGGTGGACAGGGAGCCGGAGACGGTGTCCGCGAGGTCGGCGGAGGTCGTCACCGTCGTACCCGAGATGTTCTTCCCGATGGTCGACTTGACGGTGTCGATCTGCTGCGAGTCGGACGCCTTGACGTAGATCGTGGTGACCTTGTCCTTGGAGTCGCTCAGCGTCTGCGCCTGCTTCAGCGGGATGTAGAGGTTGGCCGCCGCGTCCCCGCTGTCGGGGGTGGCGATGCCGATCACCTCGTACTTGACGCCCTTGACGGTGACGGTGTCACCGAGGGCGAGCTTCTTCTCCTTGGCGTAGGAGCTGTCGGCGACGACCACCTTGGCGTTCGTCTCCGAGGTCTTGAAGGTGCGGCCGCTGGTGATCTTCGAGGAGGTCAGCGGGCCCAGGTCCGGCTCGGTGACGTCCGTGCCGTAGACCGAGTAGCTGTTGACGTCGAAGTCGGCGCCGCCGCCCTCGACCCGGCCCTGCGGGGACTGCTGCCCGCCGCCGGGGCCGCCGCCCTGCTGGTTGCCGCCGCCCTGCTGCTGGTCCTGCTGGAACTCGCCGCGCCGGAACTGCCCGCTGACCTTGACGACCTGGAGGCTGAGCCCGCCGACGGCGTCCGAGACGCCCTTCTGCGCGCCGACCTTCGTGACCGTGCTCGACGCCAGGGTCTGGAAGCCCTGCACCATGACGCGGTCGCTGCTCTGCTCCTCGTCGGAGTCGCTGCCCCGGGCGTCGAACTGGAAGCGCGGGCGCTCCCCCGTGGCCGACTGCGCCTGGGCCGCCTTGGTGACCGTCATGTCCGTGCCCAGCCCGTACAGCGACTGGAGGACCTTGCCCTGCGCCTTCTCCATGCCGGACGACACGGAGCTGACCACGATGACCAGGGCGATGCCCAGGGCGAGTCCGGAGGCGACGACGAGCGCCGCCTTTCTGCGGCGGCGCAGTTCGCGCCTGAGGTAGGTGAAGAACATGGCCGCAAGTTAGGGACGGCGCGTGATGGCGGGATAAGCCCCGTATAAGAGAAGGATGAGAAGGCCGTGCGGGCCCTCCGAAAGCACCCCGAAAGCCCCGCGGAAGCCTTGCGGAAGGCCCTGGGAAACGCGGAGGGCGGCCGCCCGGTACGAGCAACCGCCCTGCGTGTGGAGCGCGTTCGGGTCAGACGGCCGAACCGGCCTTCCACGCCGCCCAGTCCATGTTCCAGCCGTTGAGGCCGTTGTCCGGGGCGACGGTCTTGTCACCGGTGTTCCGCACGTCCACGACGTCACCGACGATCGAGTTGTTGTAGAACCAGGCGCCCGCGGTGTCCGGGTCGTTCGCGCCCTTGGTGTCCGACAGGCCCACGCAGCCGTGGCTGGTGTTGACGCTGCCGAAGATGGACTTGGCGCCCCAGTAGTTGCCGTGGATGAACGTGCCGGAGTTCGACAGGCGGATGGCGTGCGGCACGTCCTTGATGTCGTACTCGCCCTTGCCGTCGTCGTCGGTGAAGCCCACCGTCGCGCCGTTCATCCGGGTTTCCTTGAACTTCTCCGACATCACCATCTTGCCCTCGTACGTCTTGTTCTCGGGCGAGCCGGCGGAGATCGGGATGGTCTTGATCGTCTTGCCGTCCTGCGTGACCTTCATCGTCTTGGTCTTGGCGTCGACGATGGAGACCTGGTTGCGGCCGATCTTGAAGCTGACCGTCTTCTGCTGCACGCCGAACACGCCGTCGGCGCCCTCGACGCCGTCGAGGTTCAGCTTCAGCGTGACGGTGGAGTTGCCCTTCCAGTACTCCTCGGGGCGGAAGTCCAGGCGGTTGGCGCCGAACCAGTGCCCGACGACCTCCTGGCCGCTGCTGGAGGAGACGGTGATGCCCTTCTGGACGTCCGCCTTGTTCGTGATCGCCTTGTTGAAGTTGATCGACACCGGCATGCCGACGCCGACGGTGGAGCCGTCCTCGGGCGTGAAGTTGCCGATGAAGCTGTTGGCCGGGGAGACCGTCGTGAACGACGCGTTCTCGTGCGCGGCGCGGCCGTCGGCGTCCTCGGCGGTCGCGGCGATCTTGTAGACGGTGCCGCGCTCCAGCTGGCCGGTGGGCTGCCAGCTCTTCTTGTCGGCCGATATCTCGCCCGCGACGGCGGCGCCGCCCGCGGCCTTCATCGTCACCTCGGTGAGCGTGCCCTTGGCCACGGTGACCTTGGCGTCGTTGTTGATGGAGGCGTTGTCGGCGCCGTCCTTCGGCGTGATCCTGATCTGGGCCTCGGAGGTCTTCTTGGCCGCCGCCTCGTCGACCTTCGACTGCGAGGAGCCGTTGCCTTCGCTTTCGCCCTTGGGGTTCTCGTCGCCCCCTCCGCTGCACGCAGAGAGCACCAGCACCCCGCCGAGCAGTGCGGACGCGACCGTCAGGCCCCTGCGCCGCTTACTGTCCGTCATCACACGCTTCTCCATCGTTGCCGAATCCCCAAAACCACAAGAGTCCCCGTAACACCTTCAAACGCTACGACCGCTTCGTCCCGTTCCACATCCTTCGCAGGTGTGGGGCACGCCACGTCGATCCACGGGGATACGCCTGGTGCGGGTGTCGGTCACTGCGCACCGTGAGACGACGGAACCCCGGGTGGCGGTTGCCGCCCGGGGTCAGGATTTTCCCGAGCGGACTCAGCCGGCCGTCACACGCCCGTCCAGGTCGTCATCATCCTCGTCCAGGTCCCAGTCAGGCGAATCGGGGTCGTAGTCGATCTCCTCGCTGCTCCACGAGGCCTGTGCGAGTTCGACCCCGGGGACCTCTCCGACCAGGTCGAACGGGTCGACGAGGTACGCGAGCGCCTCCGCCGTGTCTTCCGTCACCGTGCTCTCGGCACTGGCCCGTTCCTCCGCCGGGATCTCGGGATCCGCGGCCATACGCTCCAGTGCGGCCTTGGTCAGGGCGTTCTCGTCGTCGACCTCGATGACCAATTCGACGCTCAACCGCACAAAACGTGGTGTCTCAGATGTGCTCATACCCCGGAGCGTACGGCTCATGGCCACCGTGACTTTCCTGTGACCCGCACCTTTCACTAACATCGCCCCACACGGCCAATTCGCCAGCGTCACAAGGGGATCGATATTCCGTGTCCGCACGTCGATCGTTGCTGACCGCCACCGCCGCGGGGACCCTCCTGGGTGCCCTGTGGTTCGTCCCGTCCGCCAAGGCGACGGACGACCTGCCCCCGCAGCCCGCGCAGCACAGAACACAGACGACGACCACCAGGGTGGTCAACACCGCGGCACACACCTCGTCGGGTACGTCACAGGTGTCGGCGCGGTCCGCCACCGACACGACCACGAGCACGGCCGCGGACACGAGCACGAGCACGGGCACGACGGCCGACGGTGCCCCGGCCGGCCCGCAGACCAGACTGGCCGACACGGGAAGCTTCGACACGACTCCGTACGTGGCGGGCGGCACCGTGCTGCTGGCCCTGGGGGCGGGCTTCGTCGCCTACTCGGTCCGCAGGGAGCGCATGACCCTGTGAGGGCGCGGGACCGTGCCACCGCACGGCCCGCGCCGCCCCTGCGTCAGGCGGAGCGCCGGCCGCCTGCCTGACCGCCACCGCGCGCCGCGCGCGACCCGGCCGCGCCGCGCCCCCGCGAAGCGCCCCCGCTTCCGGTGCGGGCACCGCCACCGGTCCCCGTGCGGGCACCGCCGCCGGTCCCGGTGCGGGCGCCGCCGCCCGACCCGGTACGCGTACCGCCGCCGGTCCCGGAGCCCGTGCGGGCGCCGCCACCGCGCCGCGACCGCGACTTCCCCTGCGAGGGCTGCGGGGCGGTCGGTTCCGGTACCGGGATGACGACCGGGACGCCGGACGGCTCCCGCGCCCCGGTGATCCGTACGAGCTCGTCGTCGCTCGACTTGACGCGGGCCGTGTGCGGGCTGATGCCCGCGTTGGCCATCAGCTGCGTCATCTCCCGCTTCTGCTCCGGCAGGACCAGCGTGACCACGCTGCCGGACTCCCCCGCGCGGGCGGTACGGCCGCCGCGGTGCAGGTAGTCCTTGTGGTCGGTGGGCGGGTCGACGTTCACGACCAGGTCGAGGTCGTCGACGTGGATCCCGCGCGCCGCCACGTTGGTCGCGACGAGGGCGGTCACCAGGCCGGTCTTGAACTGGTCGAGCGTGCGGTTGCGCTGCGGCTGGGAGCGGCCGCCGTGCAGGGCGGAGGCGCGTACGCCGCTCGCGAGCAGCCGCTTGGCGAAGCGGTCCGCCGAGCGCTTGGTGTCGACGAAGAGGATGACGCGTCCGTCGCGGGCGGCGATCCGCATCGCGACGGCCTTCTTGTCCGTCTCGTCGGCGACGTGCAGCACGTGGTGCTCCATCGTGGTCACCGCGCCCGCGGAGGGGTCGACGGAGTGCACGACGGGGTCCGTGAGGAACATCCGCACGAGCTTGTCGATGTTCTTGTCCAGGGTCGCCGAGAACAGCATGCGCTGCCCGTCCGGCTCGACCTGGTTGAGCAGCGCCGTGACCTGGGGCATGAACCCCATGTCGGCCATCTGGTCGGCCTCGTCCAGGACGGTGATCGCGACCTGCGCGAGGGTGCAGTCGCCCCGGTCTATGAGGTCCTTGAGCCGCCCGGGCGTGGCCACGAGCACCTCGGCGCCGCGCCGCAGCAGGGTGGACTGCTTGCCGATGGAGAGCCCGCCGACGACGGTCGCGAGCCGCAGGTTCACGGCGGTGGCGTACGGCGTGAGCGCGTCGGTGACCTGCTGCGCGAGTTCGCGCGTGGGCACCAGGACGAGCGCGAGCGGCGCCTTGGGCTCGGCGCGCCGGCCGGCCGTGCGGGCGAGCAGCGCGAGGCCGAAGGCGAGGGTCTTGCCCGAGCCGGTGCGGCCCCGGCCGAGGATGTCGCGCCCGGCGAGGGAGTTGGGCAGCGTCGCGCCCTGGATCGGGAAGGGCTCGGTGACGCCCTGCGCGGCGAGGGTCTTGCCGAGCGCGGCCGGCATGTCCAGCGCGTCGAAGGACTCGACGGAGGGCAGGGCGGGCGTGAGGGTCCGGGGCAGGGTGAACTCGCGCGGCGGTGCGGACTGCACGGCGGGCTTCCTGCGCGCGTTCCTGCCGCCGCCGTTGGCGGGGGCCGCCGGGCCCGCGCCACGGGTGCCGCGGGAGCCGCGGGAACCACGGGAATTCGCCGGACGCTGGCCGGCGGGTCGTTCAGGACGTTCGGATCGAGTCATGCTGGGTCTGGAATTCCTTCCTTGGCCGCACGGTTCCCCGTGCTGTCACGGATTCCGCGCTCACGGTGTTTCGTGCTCGCGGTTCCCCGTGCGCAAGGACACAGGGACAGCACAAGCCGGGACCCGCACCCGAAGGTGCGAGCCCCGGCTCGCGTACTGCGCGTCCCGGAATTAGGCGGGGACGATGTTCTCCGCCTGCGGGCCCTTCTGACCCTGCGTGACGTCGAAGGAGACCTTCTGGCCCTCCTGCAGCTCACGGAAGCCCGAGGTGGCGATGTTGGAGTAGTGGGCGAAGACGTCGGCGCCGCCGCCGTCCTGCTCGATGAAGCCGAAGCCCTTTTCGCTGTTGAACCACTTCACGGTGCCAGTAGCCATGTCATTTCTCCTTGGATAGGTGCGGCTCCCATCCGGAAATGACCGGAAAAACAAAACGCGCCTGAGAGAGAATCCTTTCAGGCGCACAAGTTAATGGGTACCAAAAACGCTTCGAGAGAACCCTAACACACGGACGGGCAGGGCCGCCGTGATCCACACGACAGCCCCGCCCGTGTCCCGCCCGTGCGCCGACCGGTCGGACCAGCGGGCCGGTCAGGCCAGCGGGCCCGTCACGGCCTCCACCGCCGCGACCAGGTGGCCGCCGCGCACGAAGGCGTCCGCCGCGGCGAGGTCCGGGGCGAGGAAGCGGTCCGGGCCCGGGCCCGCCACCCCGGCCTCGCGGGCGGCGGCGACGGCGGCCCGCGAGGCCGGCGCCGGGGTGAGGCCGGTGCGCAGCTCGACGGCGCGGGCGGCGGCGTACAGCTCGACGGCGACGACCCGGGTCAGGTTGTCGACGGCCGTACGGAGCTTGCGGGCGGCCGACCAGCCCATCGAGACGTGGTCCTCCTGCATCGCGGAGGACGGGATGGAGTCGGCGGAGGCCGGGACGGCGAGCCGCTTCATCTCGCTGACCAGGGCGGCCTGCGTGTACTGGGCGATCATCAGGCCGGAGTCGACGCCGGCGTCGTCCGCGAGGAAGGGCGGCAGGCCGTGCGAGCGGTTCTTGTCGAGGAGCCGGTCCGTACGGCGCTCCGCGATGGAGGCGAGGTCGGCCGCCGCGATGGCGAGGAAGTCCAGCACGTACGCGACCGGGGCGCCGTGGAAGTTGCCGTTGGACTCGACCCGGCCGTCGGGCAGCACGACCGGGTTGTCGACGGCGGCGGCCAGCTCGCGGTCGGCCACCAGCCGGGCGTGCGCCATGGTGTCGCGTCCGGCGCCCGCGACCTGCGGGGCGCAGCGCACGGAGTACGCGTCCTGGACGCGCGGGGCGTCGTCCTGGTGGTGGCCGGTGAGCTCCGAGCCCTTGAGCACGGCCAGCATGTTGGCGGCGCTGGCGGCCTGGCCGGGGTGCGGGCGGATGGCGTGCAGTTCGGGCGCGAGGACCTTGTCGGTGCCGAGCAGCGCCTCCAGGCTGAGGGCGGCCGTGACGTCGGCGGACTTGTAGAGGGTGTCGAGGTCGGCGAGGGCCATGAGCAGCATGCCGAGCATGCCGTCGGTGCCGTTGAGGAGGGCCAGGCCCTCCTTCTCGCGCAGTGCGACGGGCTCGATGCCGTGCGCGGCGAGCAGGTCGCCGGCCGGGCGGACCTCGCCGTCCGGGCCCTCGGCGTCCCCCTCGCCCATCAGGGTCAGGGCGCAGTGCGAGAGCGGGGCGAGGTCGCCGGAGCAGCCGAGCGAGCCGAACTCGTGGACGACCGGGGTGATCCCGGCGTTCAGGACGTCGGCCATGGTCCGCGCGACGGACGGGCGCACGCCGGTGCGGCCCGAGCAGACGGTCTTCAGCCGCAGGAACATCAGGGCGCGGACGACCTCGCGCTCGACGCGCGGCCCCATCCCGGCGGCGTGCGAGCGCACGATGTTGCGCTGCAGCTGCGCCCGCAGCTCCGGGCTGATGTGCCGGGTCGCGAGGGCCCCGAAGCCGGTGGACACCCCGTACACGGGCTCCGGTTTGGCCGCCAGGGCCTCCACGACCTCGCGGGCCGCGGCGAGCGCCGCCAGCGCCTCCTCGGAGAGCTCGACGCGGGCGCCGCCGCGCGCCACGGCCAGCACGTCGGACGCGGTGACCCCGGCCGTCCCCACCACCACAGTGTGCATATCCATATTCAGGAGCGTACGCAGTGAATGCGGCGGTGTCACTACCGGGGGCCGGGTGCGGTCCTTACCCGCGACTCATCTGCGGCCGCGGAACCTGCGGCGCTCGGTGGCCGCGGGCGGGGGCGCGTCGGCGAGGCGCACGACGGGGTCGTCGGGGCCCTCCCGGCCGGCGACGACGGGCTTGGCCGCGCGGACGGCCTTGGCGCGGTACTGGGCGGCGTCGGCGAGGCGGAAGAGGCGGCGGGCCGAGTGGACGGGACCGAGCGGGTCCCCGGTGGAGGCGACCCCGCAGGCGACGCCCTCACCGAGTTCCAGCTCGGCGGCGCGGCGGCACAGCTCGTCGGCGATGCGGACCACCTCGTCGGCGGTGGGGCCCACCGCGACCAGGCAGAACTCGTCGCCGCCCAGGCGGGCGGCGAGCGTGCCGGGCAGCATGGCGCCGCACAGGGACAGCACCGACCCGAAGCGCTCCAGGAGCCGGTCGCCGACGGCGTGCCCCTGGGTGTCGTTGACCCGCTTGAGCCCGTTCAGGTCGCACACCACGAGGCTGACGACCACCCCCTGGGCGCGGTGGCACTCGACGGCCTCGTCCAGCCGCACGTCCACGGCCCGGCGGTTGGCGAGGCCGGTGAGCGCGTCGGTGAAGGCGAGCCGGCGGGCCTCCTCCAGGCGCTCGGTCTGCGCGATGCCGGCCGCGACCACGGAGGCCAGGACGGTCGCGAAGTCGGCCTCGGCCCGGCCGAAGACGGGGGCGCCGACCGGGCGGGCGACGTACAGCTCCCCCCAGGCGCGGCCGTGCAGCACGATCGGCGCGACGACGCAGCAGCCGCGCCCGCGCCGCCTGAGTGCGGCGACGCGCTGGTGGCAGTACTCGGCGCGCCCCTCGGCCGGGCCCTGCGCGGTCTCCACCCAGGCGTTGGGCTCGCCGCCGCCCACCCAGCGCTCGTGCAGGAACTCGGTGATCTCGGGGAAGCGGTGCACGGGGTACGTCTCGGACTCCGGGAACTCCTCCTCGCCCGGGGCCCGCTCCCCCGTGTTCACCAGGACCCGCAGCCGCCCCAGCTGCCGCTCCCACACGGACAGCGCGGCGAAGCTGCCGCCCAGCGCCCGGCAGGCGCCGTCCGCCGCCGCGCGCCACGACTCGTGCGGGGCGTGCGCGGCGGCCATGCCCTGCGCCAGCGCCACCACGGCCCTCAGCCGCACATCGTCACCACCCATCACACTATGTTAGGTAGTTTTGTACGACTTTGGGACATCGAGCCGTGGACGGGTCTTCCCCCCGCGGCGGCCGACTGGAATGATCGGGGCCGGAAGTTAACCCTCGTTAACCGGGAGAGCGCGATGACGGAGCAGGGCGGGCTGGACGAGCGGGACGGGGCGGGCGCCGAGCTGCGGTTCGGGGAGTTCGTGGCGGTGCGGCGGCACGCGTCGTTCGTCGCGGAGCTCGTCCTCGACCGGCCGAAGGCGATGAACGCCGTGTCCTCCGCGATGGCCCGCTCGATCGCCGCGGCGTGCGAGGCGCTGGCCGCCGACCGGGACGTCCGCGCGGTGGTGCTGACCTCGACCCACGAGCGGGCCTTCTGCGTCGGCGCCGACCTCAAGGAGCGCAACTCGTTCACGGACGCCGAGCTGGTGCGCCAGCGGCCGGTGGCGCGGGCCGCGTACACCGGGGTGCTGGAGCTCCCGATGCCGACCGTGGCCGCCGTGCACGGGTTCGCGCTCGGCGGCGGGTTCGAGCTGGCCCTGGCCTGCGACCTGATCGTGGCGGACGGCACGGCCGTGGTGGGCCTTCCCGAGGTGTCCGTCGGCGTCATCCCCGGGGGCGGCGGTACGCAGCTGCTGCCGCGGCGGGTGGGGGCGGCG
>NZ_VDFC01000040.1:459253-480688 GCF_008369065.1 Streptomyces apricus
GGTTACCGGCAACCCCCACAGCCGCATAACCCCTCCCGACCGGGATGGAGATCCCGTCGCGGGGCAGGATCTCCATCCCCCCGGCATCGCAAGGGCCACGGGGAACGGCGCGGTCCTTTAAGGGGCGCGGGGAACGGCGCAATCTTTTGCCTTCAGGGGCGCGGGGAACTGCGCAGTCTTGTCGCTTTTAGGGGCGCGGGGAACTGCGCGACCAGCCCCCACCGGGCCGCAGACGAACACGACCTTCCCGCCGCGGCGCAGCCGCCCGGTGGGGGGCACCCTCAGTGAAGCGCCGCGACCTTGTCGCGATACCCCCGCACAGGCGCAGCATCCCGATACGGCTCCAGCCGCCGCTCGAAGTCCCGCACATACTCCAGCGCCCGCACCGACCGCATCTCGGACGCCTGCGCCGCCGCCTCCGCCCCCAGCCGGCAGGCCTGGTCGAGCTCGCCGAGCCCGAGCCGCGCCGAGGCGAGGACCACCCGGCAGAAGAGCCGGCTGCGCGCGTACCCGGGCGCGCGCAGCTGCAGCGAGCGCTCGGCGTGCTGCGCGGCGGCCCGGTACTGCTGCAGGTCCCGGTGGCAGTGCCCGAACTCGTCCGCGAGCTGCGCCTCGTCGAAGAACCGCGCCCAGTACGGGACCTCGTCCCCCGGCCGGGCCGTCTCCAGCGCCCGCTCGGCCCGCACCAGCGAGGCCGTGGCCGCCCGCACCTCGCCGAGCACGCCGTGGCCCCGTGCCTCGACCGCGTACAGCAGGGCCTGGACGACCGGCGACGCGGAGGAGCCGACGCCCTGCTGGGCGACCCGGGCCAGCTGCACCGCCTCGCGCCCGTGCCCGAGGTAGACGGCCTGCCGGCTCATCGTCACGAGCACGTAGGAGCCGTACGCGCGGTCCGCCGCCGCCTGGGACAGCCGCAGCGCCTGCACGAAGTACCGCTGTGCGAGCCCGTGCGCGGCGATGTCGTACGAGGTCCAGCCGGCGAGCCGGGTCAGGTCGGCCGCCGCGGCGAACAGGCGGCGCCCGGTCTGCTCGCCGTACGTGCCGCGCAGCATGGGTTCCAGCTCGTGCTCCAGGTACCGCACGAGGGCCTGCCGGGCGTGGCCTCCGCCGTAGGTGTCGTCGAGCGTGCGGAACAGCTCGCCCACCGACCGCAGGGCCGCGATGTCGCCCGCGGTCACSCGCTGTCCGGGGCCGCGTTCGGTGGCCGCGCGCTGGCGGGACGGGGGCCGCGCCTGCTCGGGCACGGCGGGCAGCCGCGCTGAGGGCGGGCGGGCCTGCACGGGGATGCGCGCGGTGCCGGGGTCGCCGCGGCCCACCCGGTCGTCGGCCCGGCCGATCAGCCAGTCCCGGCTGGGCACGACGAGGCCGGCCGGGGTGAACGCGATCTTGCGCAGTTCGGCGTGGCTCCCCGAGTCCTTGCGCCACAGCCCGCCGACGATGTCGACGGCCTCCTCGGGGGTGGCGGCGAACTCCAGGCCCGCGTACACGGGCGCGCAGGCGTCGAGTCCGAGGTCCTGCGCGCTGAGCCGGCGTCCGAGGCGGCGGGTGAACACCTCGGCGATCAGTGCCGGTGTGGTGCCCCGGGGCTGCTGTCCGCGCAGCCACCGGGTCACCGATGTCTTGTCGTATCTGAGGTCGAGACCGTGTTCGAGGCCGAGCTGGTCCACTCGACGGGCGAGCCCCGCGTTGGAGAACCCCGCTTCTGCGATAAGTGCGGCGAGCTGACGGTTGGGGGTGCGCTGCGCGGGTCGTTCCGACATCTGCGGTGCGAACTCCTGCCTTCCGGGCTGGGAGCCTGTGCGGGACAGGCCCGGACGAGGTCGGCCGCCGTGCCTGGGCGGCCCTGACAAGCCTCGTGAACGGCGCGAATGTAGCGGTCCGTAAGCACCCGATCGCACACTTCCCCACGCATTCATCCGATCGTGTGAGGATTGCCCCCAGAGCTGACGCGCACCGGCCGGACGCGCATCGGACGTACAGTGGCTTGGGCCGTTACGAGCCTTACCGGGGCCCGCCATGAGCCTTACATCTCTTGCAGGGAGGCGCTTGCCGTGAGCGAGCTGCGGTTCGTCCGCATGGGTTTCGGTGCGGAGGCCGTCGAGTACCAGGAGGCCTGGGACGAGCAGCGCCGTGTGCACACGGCCCGCTTCCAGGACGAGATACCCGACACCTGCCTGCTCCTGGAGCACCCGCCGGTCTACACGGCGGGGCGGCGCACGGCGGACAGCGAACGGCCCCTGGACGGCACGCCCGTCGTCGACGTGGACCGGGGCGGGAAGATCACCTGGCACGGCCCCGGGCAGCTGGTCGGCTACCCGATCCAGAAACTGCCGCGTCCGGTCGACGTCGTCGCCCACCTGCGGCGGCTGGAGGACGCGGTGATCCGGGTCTGCGCGGAGTTCGGCGTGGAGACCAGCCGGGTGGAGGGGCGGGCCGGGGTCTGGGTCCTCGGCGACCCCGTGGAGCGGCGGCCGGCACTCGGCGGGCTCACCCTCGACCTCGATCCGCGGCTGGCCGACGACGAGTTCGACCCGCGGCTGAACGGGCCCGAGTACGCGCCCTCCAACGCCGGGCAGCGGCGCGAGGACCGCAAGATCTGCGCCGTGGGGATCCGGGTGGCGAAGGGGGTCACGATGCACGGGTTCGCGCTGAACGTGAACCCCGACGTGTCGAGCTTCGACAAGATCATCCCTTGCGGGATCCGGGACGCGGGGGTCACGTCGCTGGCGCATGAGCTGGGGCGCGACCTGACGATCGCGGAGGTGCTGCCGGTCGCCGAGCGGCACTTGGCGGATGTGCTCGGCAATGCCGAGTTGAAGCCGCGGGAGGTGGAGCGGGCGGTGGGGTAGGGCTTTTTTCGCCCCCGCCGCCCCTACCCATTCCCGTCACTACTCAGGGGCTCCGCCCCCGAACCCCCGTTGCGCAGTTCCCCGCGCCCCTAGGTACCTAGGGGCGCGGGGAACTGCGCAGGAGCGCGCAGCGCGACAGGGGGTCTGGGGCGCAGCCCCAGGGACGGGAAGGGAAGGGGCGGCGGGGGCGAGGAAAGGCCGGTCTCAACCCCTGCGGCTCAGGAGCCAAGGCTCGACCACGCCAAGACCCCGCACCGCCCGCTGCCACATCGGCTGGAGGCCGAAGCGGTACGCCGGCGGCTCCTCCCCCTCCTTCTCCGCCGCGACGGCCTCCTCGACCGCCACCGCCTCGGACGCGGGCGCGTCCTGCGTGCGGATCAGCTCCTCCGCGAACGCCCCGTCGACCAGGACCGCGTCCTTGGGAGCTATCGAGGTCAGCCGCGAGGCGAGGTTCACCGTCGTGCCGAACACGTCGCCCATGCGCGTGGTCACCGTGCCGAAGGCGATGCCCACGCGCAGCTCGGGCATCGTCTCGTCGTTCGCCATCGTCTCGATCAGGCGCAGCGCGATCTCGGCGGCCACCCCCGCGTCGTCGGCCGCGTACAGCACCTCGTCGCCCAGGGTCTTGATGAGCCGCCCGCCGTGCGCGGCGACCAGGTCGGCGGCGGTGGTCTCGAAGGCCTCGACGAGCTCGCCGAGCTCCTCCTCCTCCATGCGCCGGGTCAGCCGCGTGAACCCGACGAGGTCCGCGAAGCCGACGGCCAGGCGCCGGTCGACCATCTCCTCGTCGTCCGCGGCCTGCACGACCCGGCCGGTCGCGGCGGCGAGCTGGCGCCGCCAGACGTAGATCAGGAACTCCTCCAGCTCGGGCAGCAGCAGCTCGATCAGCGGGTACGTGACCTCGGTGCGCGTCATGCCCGGCTCGGGCGGCTCGGTCAGGCCCTCCAGGAACGAGTCGATCTGCCACTCGGCCAGCCGGGCGGTGGTCTGGCCGGTGGAACGGGCCACCTGGACCGCCATCGCCTCGCTCAGCAGCCCCGCCTCGACGAGCCCGGCCAGGCGCCGCAGGGCCAGCACGTCCGCCTCGGTGAGCGCCTTGGCCTGGCCGATGTCGGCGAAGCCCATGGCCCGCCAGAAGCGGGAGGCCAGCTCCATGGAGACACCGGCGCTGCGGGCCGCCTGGAAGGGGGTGTAGCGCCGCTCGGCGCCGAGGATGAGCTGTTCGAGCCGCAGCGCCAGCGGGTCGTCCCCGTCGGTCTCGGCGGCGGTCCGGTCGGCGCGGCTGTCGACACGGCTCTCGGTACGACCGTCGGGGCGACTGTCGGTGCGGCCGTCCTGCGGGTCCACTGGGTGCTGTTCCTCTTCCTCCACGCGCTCCACGCGGGCGTGTGCCTCGGTCCGGTCGACCCGCGCGGCCGCCGTGCCGGCGACAGACCCGGAGGCACGCCCCGGCTCACCGTCGGAGGCGGGGTGACCCGTGCCCGAACCGCTGTCGTCGACCGTCACGCCTGCTGCCCTTCCGATCTGCCGCGGTCAGGTATCGACCGGGCTCAACTCTACGGCAGGTGTGCTGTGGCTCACTCCCGACTGCCGGGGCCGGACGGCCCGTGGTGCGCCGTCGTCCCCGTACGTCCCCGTACGTCCGGCGGACCGCACCCTGTCGTACGGCCCGGGGACGCCCCGTGCTCACCACCAGCACGAACGGGCACGCCACCCCCACGTACCCCCCTGGGCCGTTCCGTCACTTTGCGCCCGGTTCTCCCGGTCAGGCGCCCGCTTCTCCCGGTCCGGCGTCCGCCGGGCGCAGGTGCACGATGTCGCCCGCGCCCACCGGCTGCTGCACGCCCTCCCCGGTGGCCAGCACCAGCCGTCCGTCGCCGTCCAGGGCCACCGCCTCGCCGGTGAGCGACCTGCCGCCGGGCAGTTCGGCCCGCACCCGGCGCCCGAGCGTCGCGCAGCCCGCCGCGTAGGTGTCCTGGAGGCCGGAGGCGGCCGGGTCGCCCTGCACGTCGCGCCACTTCACGAACCACTGTTCGAGCGAGCGCAGGACGGTGCGCAGGATGGTGTCGCGGTCCGTGGTCACCGCTCCCGCGAGGGCCAGCGACCCGGCGCCGGGCACGGGCAGCTCGTCCGCGCGCAGCGTGACGTTGATGCCGACGCCCACGACGACGGCGTCGGCCCCGGCCCGCTCGGCGAGGATGCCGCCCGCCTTGCGCTCCGCGCCCTCCACCGTGACCAGCAGGTCGTTCGGCCACTTCAGCGCGGTGTCCACGCCGGCCGAGCGCGAGAGCCCCGTCGCCACCGCGACCCCGGTGAGCAGCGGCAGCCAGCCCCAGCGCTCGACGGGGACCCCGGTGGGCTTGAGCACGACGGAGAAGAAGAGGCCCGAGCGGGCGGGCGCGGTCCACCGCCGGTCCAGGCGCCCCCGCCCGGCGTCCTGCTCCTCGGCCACCAGGACCGCGCCCTCCTCCGCCTTGCCGTCCGCGGCGAGGGCGACGAGGTCGGAGTTGGTGGAGCCGGTGCGGGCCACCACCTGGACGTCGGACCAGAGCCCGCCGCCCCGCACGAGCGCGCGGCGCAGCGCCACGGCGTTGAGCGGCGGACGGTCCAGGTCGGACCACCGATTGCTGTTCGCGTCTGAGTCGTCTCGCGGCGTCATGCAACCCACCCTAGGTGTGGTAAACGCCGCACTGCCGAACGGTAGGCACCCCACTACGCTACGGATGAGTAGCCATCCCCCCTTCTGAGCACCCTCTTTTCCGAGCGCCCCACCCCAGCACCCCCTTTCACGTCCCCACTGAGCAGGCAGGGAGCCGCATCCCGATGTCCGAGCCGGAACAGCAGCACGAGACCGACCTCCACACCACCGCGGGCAAGCTCGCGGACCTGCGGCGCCGCATCGACGAGGCGACGCACGCCGGCTCGGCACGCGCCGTCGAGAAGCAGCACTCCAAGGGCAAGCTGACGGCCCGTGAGCGGATCGAACTGCTCATGGACGAGGGGTCCTTCGTCGAGTTCGACGAGTTCGCGCGGCACCGCTCGACGGACTTCGGCCTGGAGGAGAACCGCCCCTACGGGGACGGGGTCGTGACCGGCTACGGCACGGTGGACGGCCGCCCCGTCGCCGTGTTCTCCCAGGACTTCACGGTCTTCGGCGGCGCGCTCGGCGAGGTCTTCGGGCAGAAGATCATGAAGGCGATGGACTTCGCGCTGAAGACCGGCTGCCCGGTCATCGGCATCAACGACTCGGGCGGCGCCCGCATCCAGGAGGGCGTGGCCGCGCTCGGCATGTACGGCGAGATCTTCCGCCGCAACACGCACGCCTCGGGCGTGATCCCGCAGATCAGCCTGGTCGTCGGCCCGTGCGCGGGCGGCGCGGTCTACTCCCCCGCCATCACCGACTTCACGGTCATGGTCGACCGGACCTCGCACATGTTCATCACCGGCCCCGACGTCATCAAGACGGTCACCGGCGAGGACGTCGGCTTCGAGGAGCTGGGCGGCGCGCGCACCCACAACGCGGTCTCGGGCGTGGCCCACCACATGGCCGGGGACGAGAAGGACGCGATCGAGTACGTCAAGTCGCTGCTCTCCTACCTCCCGTCGAACAACCTCAGCGAGCCGCCCGCCTTCCCCGAGGAGGCGGACCTGACGCCGACGGACGAGGACCGCGAGCTCGACACGCTGATCCCGGACAGCGCCAACCAGCCGTACGACATGCACACGGTGATCGAACACGTCCTGGACGACGCCGAGTTCTTCGAGACGCAGCCGCTGTTCGCGCCGAACATCCTCACCGGCTTCGGCCGGGTGGAGGGGCGCCCGGTGGGCGTCGTCGCCAACCAGCCGATGCAGTTCGCGGGCTGCCTGGACATCGACGCCTCCGAGAAGGCCGCGCGCTTCGTGCGCACCTGCGACGCCTTCAACGTGCCCGTGCTCACCTTCGTGGACGTCCCCGGCTTCCTGCCGGGCGTCGGCCAGGAGCACGAGGGCATCATCCGCCGCGGTGCCAAGCTGATCTACGCGTACGCCGAGGCGACCGTCCCGCTGATCACGGTCATCACCCGCAAGGCCTTCGGCGGCGCATACGACGTGATGGGCTCCAAGCACCTGGGCGCGGACCTCAACCTCGCCTGGCCGACCGCCCAGATCGCCGTCATGGGCGCGCAGGGCGCGGTGAACATCCTGCACCGGCGCACCATCGCGGCCGCCCCCGAGAGCGAGCAGGAGGCCACCCGGGCCCGGCTGATCCAGGAGTACGAGGACACGCTCCTCAACCCCTACACGGCGGCCGAGCGCGGCTACATCGACGCCGTGGTCCTGCCGTCCGACACCCGCTCCCACGTCGTACGCGGTCTGCGGGCGCTGCGCACCAAGCGGGAGTCCCTGCCGCCGAAGAAGCACGGCAACATCCCCCTCTAGGGCGCCCCGCAGTACGCCCTGGAACGCCTCAGCACGCCGGTCGAGCACGGGAGCCGTCATGAACATCAAGGTCGTACGGGGCAATCCGACCCCCGAGGAGCTGGCCGCCGCCCTGGCGGTGGTCCGGGCCCGCGCCGCGGCGGAGACGGTCTCCCCGCCCGGCGCGGGCCCGGAGAGGGACGCCTGGTCGGACCCGTCCCGGGTGGCGGGCAGGCACCTGCCCGCCCCGGGGCCCACCGCCTGGGCGCGCAGCTTCTGGCCCGGGTAGGCGGTCAGTACACGCTCAGCCCGAACCGGGCGAGCACCTCCGCGACCGGCTGGTAGTAGGTGACGCCGCCGGAGGCGCAGTTGCCGCTGCCCCCCACGACGAACCCGACGGCCAGCGTGCCGGAGAAGGCCGGCCCTCCCGAGTCGCCGGCCTCGGTGCAGGCGGTGGAGCGGAAGAGGCCGTGCACCGCGCCCTCGGCGAAGTTGACCGTGACGTTGACCGCGGTCACCCGCCCGCAGTGCAGGCCGCTGGTCCGGCCGACGTGGCAGACCTGCTGCCCGACGACGGGACCCGTCGAGCCGGTCACGTCCTGGACCGCTCCGCCGCCCAGGGCCACCTCGCCGGGGAGGTTCAGGGCCGACGTGGTGTAGCGGATCACCCCGTAGTCGTCGACGGGGAAGGACGCGCCGACGGAGACGCCGACCTGGACGGTGCGTGACGCGTCCGCGAACCACGTGGTGGGGGTGCCCGGGACGGGGGTGCCCGCGCAGTGCCCCGCCGTCACCGCGTAGCGGCTCCCGCCGCCCGTGGCGTTGAACGCGACCACGCACTGCGTCCCGTCGGAGCCGTACAGGACGGTGCCGCCCAGGATCGTGGGCACGCGGGGCGCGGCGGCCGCCGGGGCCGGACCGCACAGCAGGGCGAGCACGGCGGTCACGGCCGCGGCGCAGGTCGTCAGGAAGGTGCGCGAGCGTCTCATGGGCCCTCCGGGGGCGTCGACGGTCCCGTACCGGGCAGCCGCCCGGGTCGCCCCATCCTGACGGGGGCTGCGGGCGGGGCGACAGGGCCGGTCCGGCCGTTCGCCTCCGGCCGGGACCCGCAAGATGAGTACGCGTACTCAGGCGTCCGCGGGCGTGCCGGAGCCACGATCGGAGACATGCTGTGGTCCGACCCGGAGAACGAGCCGCCGAAGGAGCTGCGCGACATGCAGGACATGTTGCGGCGGCTCGGCGTGCTCATCGCACTGGCCGTGGTGTTCGCGATGATCGTCCTCGGCCTGATGTGAGCCGTCCCGGCCCCGCGGATACCCTGGCCGCATGACTGATCAGCCACGCCGACGGCTCGTCCTCGCCTCCCAGTCCCCCGCCCGGCTCGGACTGCTGCGGCAGGCCGGACTCGATCCCGAGGTCGTCGTCAGCGGGTTCGACGAGGACGCCGTCACCGCCCCGACCCCCGCCGAACTGGCGCTCGCCCTCGCCGAGGCGAAGGCGTCCGTGGTGGCGGCCCGGCCCGAGGTCGCCGGGGCCCTGGTGATCGGCTGCGACTCGGTGCTGGAGCTGGACGGCGTGGCCTACGGCAAGCCCGCCGACCCCGAGGAGGCGACCGCGCGCTGGAAGTCGATGCGCGGCCGCGCGGGCACCCTGCAGACCGGCCACTGCGTGCGGGACACGGCGAACGGCCGCCACGCGTCGGGGGTCGCGTCCACCGTGGTCCGCTTCGGCGAGCCGACCGACGCCGAGATCGCCGCGTACGTCGCCACGGGCGAACCGCTGCACGTCGCGGGGGCGTTCACCCTGGACGGCCGCTCGGCCCCGTTCGTCGACGGCATCGACGGCGACCACGGCAACGTCATCGGTCTCTCGCTGCCGCTGGTACGCCGTCTGCTGGCCGAACTGGGCGTCGGGATCACCGAGTTGTGGGCCCCGCGCGGGAAGTGACGCGGGAGCGGCCGGGTCAGGGGGCCGAGGGCGCGGGCGGCGGGGGCACGACACCGCCGCCGGGAGCCGCGGGACCGGCGGAATTCGCGGAGCCGGTGGGTCCGCCCGGGCCCGCGCCCGGTTCCGTGCCGGACAGGGCGGCCTCCCGGCGGTCGTACGTCATGAAGATGAGCACGATCAGCCCGAGCACGACCATCATGGAGGCGAACGCGCCCCAGCCCACCAGGCCGACCGCGAACGCGCCGAGCAGGGCGTGCACCACCGCCGCGCTGATCAGCAGGATGCGGCCGAGACCGGCGGGCGCCCGGTCGCGCACGGCGACGCGCAGCGCGGTGAGGCCGCAGAGCGCGAAGTAGAGGCCGAAGACCAGCCCCGCGACCTTCGACGACACGGACATCACGTCCGGGTCGAGGCCCGCCAGGGACATGTCCTGCCGGTCGACCACGACCCCCATGAACCAGTTGACCGACGCGATGCCCACCGCCTCCACGAAGAGCACGATCGCGGTCACCCATGCCACCGGTCTGCGGACCACCGGCCCCACCCACTTTCGGCTGTCACCCGAGCAGGGGCTGTTACCCCCAGTATCTTCATGCCAGCCAGCACGCTACTCATGGGTAAACCCGGGGACAAGGGATCTACAGGAGGCAAAGAATCGTTGGGCCATTCGTAGGTTCCCGACAAAGAAACCGAGTGGCGCGCAGCACGGTCTTACAGAGACCTTGCCCACATCGGAGAGCTAGGGTTCATGGCAAGACCCCTGCGTACCGAGGTACCGCAAGGGATTTCACGGGCGAGCAGGCCTTGTATCACGCTCCGTGTGGGCAAGCTCACCACCGGGGACGGGTCGAAACGACGTGTCGGCAGTCCCTAAACTCGGCTTGTTTCAAGGAGAGGGAGCCAACGTGCGCAAGGTGTTGATCGCCAACCGTGGTGAAATCGCTGTCCGTGTCGCCCGGGCGTGCCGGGACGCGGGCATCGCGAGCGTGGCGGTGTACGCCGAGCCGGACCGGGACGCGCTGCATGTGCGGGCCGCCGACGAGGCGTTCGCGCTGGGTGGTGACACCCCGGCGAGCAGTTACCTCGACATCGCCAAGGTGCTCCAGGCCGCCAAGGACTCCGGGGCGGACGCGATCCACCCCGGCTACGGCTTCCTCTCCGAGAACGCCGAGTTCGCGCAGGCCGTCCTCGACGCGGGCCTGACCTGGATCGGCCCGCCGCCGCAGGCCATCCGCGACCTCGGCGACAAGGTGGCGGCCCGTCACATCGCCCAGCGCGCCGGTGCGCCGCTGGTCGCCGGCACGCCGGACCCGGTGGCCGGTTCCGACGAGGTCGTCGCCTTCGCGCAGGAGCACGGCCTGCCCATCGCCATCAAGGCCGCCTTCGGCGGCGGCGGCCGCGGTCTGAAGGTGGCCCGCACCCTGGACGAGGTGCCCGAGCTGTTCGACTCCGCGGTGCGCGAGGCGGTGGCCGCCTTCGGCCGCGGCGAGTGCTTCGTGGAGCGCTACCTCGACAAGCCCCGCCACGTGGAGACGCAGTGCCTGGCCGACACCCACGGCAACGTGGTGGTCGTCTCCACCCGTGACTGCTCCCTGCAGCGCCGCCATCAGAAGCTGGTCGAGGAGGCGCCCGCGCCGTTCCTCTCCGACGCCCAGGTCGCCGAGCTGTACGCGTCCTCGAAGGCGATCCTCAAGGAGGCCGGCTACGTCGGCGCGGGCACGGTCGAGTTCCTGGTCGGCGCGGACGGCACGATCTCCTTCCTGGAGGTCAACACCCGTCTGCAGGTCGAGCACCCGGTCACCGAGGAGGTCTCCGGCATCGACCTGGTCCGCGAGATGTTCCGCATCGCCGACGGCGAGGAGCTGGGCTACGACGACCCGCCGCTGCGCGGCCATTCCTTCGAGTTCCGCATCAACGGCGAGGACCCGGGCCGCGGCTTCCTGCCCGCCCCCGGCACCGTCACCACCTTCGCCCCGCCGTCGGGCCCGGGCGTGCGCCTGGACGCGGGCGTGGAGAGCGGCAGCGTCATCGGCCCCGCCTGGGACTCGCTGCTCGCCAAGCTGATCGTCACCGGCGCCACCCGCGAGCAGGCGCTGCAGCGGGCCGCCCGTGCGCTGGAGGAGTTCACCGTCGAGGGCATGGCCACCGCCATCCCGTTCCACCGCGCGGTGGTCACCGACCCGGCCTTCGCCCCCGAACTGACCGGCTCCGCCGACCCGTTCACGGTCCACACCCGCTGGATCGAGACCGAGTTCGTCAACGAGATCCCTCCCTTCACCGCTCCCGCGGACACCGACACGGACGAGGAGCCGGGCCGCGAGACGGTCGTCGTCGAGGTAGGCGGCAAGCGTCTTGAGGTCTCCCTGCCGACCTCGCTGGGCATGTCCCTGGCCCGTACGGGGCTCGCGGCGGGCGCCAAGCCCAAGCGCCGCGCGGCCAGGAAGTCCGGCCCGGCGGCCTCCGGCGACACCCTCGCCTCGCCCATGCAGGGCACCATCGTGAAGGTGGCCGTCGAGGAGGGCCAGGAGGTCAAGGAGGGCGACCTGATCGTCGTCCTGGAGGCCATGAAGATGGAGCAGCCCCTCAACGCGCACCGCTCGGGCACCGTCAAGGCCCTGGCCGCGGAGGTGGGCGCCTCGATCACCTCGGGCGCGGCCATCTGCGAAATCAAGGACTGACACCGACCGCCGGGGGCCCCTCAGGGGCCCCCGTCAGGGGCGCGGGGAACTGCGCGACCAGCCCCCACCGGCCCGCAGTCGCACGACAGACGGGAGGCACCCCGTGCCCACTCCCCCGGCAGGGCTACGTGCAGACGCCCGCCGCAACAGGGCCCGCCTGATAACCGAGGCACGAACGGCGTTCGCCCACAAAGGCACCGACGCCTCCCTGGAGGACGTGGCGAAACGCGCGGGCGTGGGCATCGGCACCCTCTACCGCCACTTCCCCAACCGCCAGGCGCTCCTGAGCGCGGTCTTCGCGGACGCGGTGAGCGACCTGCTCGCCCGCGCGCGCGAACTGCTCGACGACCCCCACCCGTGCACGGCGCTCGTCACCTGGCTGCGCGCCTTCATCACTCATGCGGGTGAGTACCGCGGGCTGGCCCGCGCGCTCATGGCGGCCTCGCACGACGACGGCTCGGCGCTCGCGCGGTGCAGCGGCCCGATGCGCGAGGCGGGCAGCGCCCTCCTCGTACGCGCGCAGGAGGCCGGCGCCGTACGCCCCGGTGTCTCGATCGGTGACCTGCTCCAGCTGACCAACGCGATCGCGCTGGCCGCCGAGGAGACACCGGGCGACCCGGAGCTGGCCGACCGCATGCTGGCGCTGACGGTGCGCGGCCTGAAGCCGTGACGGCCCGGAGGTGCGCGGGTCCGCGGGCCTTGCGGACCCGGGCCCGGGTCCGGCGGGCCGCCGCGGCCGTCAGCGTCTGCGCAGGTCGGCGACGCGCGGCCGCTCGCCCTGGGGCTGTTCCCCCAGGACCGCCGCGGCACTGCGCAACTGCGGTCCCCCGCCGGGCACCTGGCCGCGGCGCGGCCCGGGCAGCGGTACGTCCCGGCGGGACGGCCTGCGCCCCGCCGGGACCGCGTCCCCGCCGGAACCACCGCCCCCGGCCACCGCGATCTGTACGCCCTGATCGGCCAGGGCCTGCAGTTCGGTGGCGGCGCGGTCGTCCTGGGCCGGCGGTTCGTCGGTGACCAGGCGCGTGATCACATCGGTCGGCACCGTCTGGAACATCGTGTCGGTGCCGAGCTTGGTGTGATCGGCCAGGACGACGACCTCGGCGGCCGCCTGGACGAGCGCGCGGTCGACCGACGCCGACAGCATGTTGGAGGTGGACAGGCCGCGCTCGGCGGTCAGCCCGCTCCCCGACAGGAAGGCCCGGGAGACGCGCAGCCCCTGGAGGGACTGCTCGGCCCCGCTGCCCACCAGGGCGTAGTTGGAACCGCGCAGGGTGCCGCCGGTCATCACGACCTCGACCCGGTTGGCGTGGGCCAGCGCCTGTGCCACCAGGAGGGAGTTGGTAACGACGGTCAGCCCCGGTACCCGCGCGAGCCGGCGGGCCAGCTCCTGGGTGGTGGTTCCCGCCCCCACCACGATGGCCTCGCCCTCTTCGACGAGACCCGCGGCGAGATCGGCGATGGCCGTCTTCTCGGCGGTCGCGAGATGAGACTTTTGCGGAAAGCCGGACTCCCGCGTGAACCCGCCCGGCAGTACCGCACCGCCGTGCCGGCGGTCGAGGAGTCCTTCTGCCTCCAGTGCGCGCACGTCCCGCCGTACGGTCACTTCGGAGGTCTGGACGACGCGGGCGAGCTCACGGAGCGACACGGCTCCGTTTGCCCGCACCATTTCGAGGATCAATTGGCGACGTTCTGCAGCGAACACGAAACTGACAGTAACCCCAACGACCATCTGCTTTCAGCAGTTTGCGCCGAATAGCAGAAGTTGTTCGCATGGCCGGTCACGTAGTGGTATACGAGTCCCGTCCCGGCGTCTCAGACCTCGCCCGCAGTCTTCCTCGTGTGCAACTGGCGTGCCACCTCGGCGATCGAGCCCGACAGGGACGGGTACACGGTGAAGGCGTTCGCGATCTGCTCGACGGTCAGGTTGTTGTCGACCGCGAGCGAGATGGGGTGGATCAGCTCCGAGGCGCGCGGCGCGACGACCACACCGCCGACGACGATCCCGGTGCCCGGACGGCAGAAGATCTTCACGAAGCCGTCCCGGATGCCCTGCATCTTGGCGCGCGGGTTGCGCAGCAGGGGCAGTTTCACGACCTTCGCGTCGATCACGCCGCCGTCGACGTCCGACTGCGTGTAACCCACCGTGGCGATCTCGGGGTCGGTGAAGACGTTCGACGACACCGCCTTCAGGTTGAGCGGGGCGACCGCGTCGCCGAGGAAGTGGTACATGGCGATGCGGCCCTGCATCGCGGCCACCGAGGCGAGCGCGAAGACCCCGGTGACGTCCCCGGCCGCGTACACGCCGGGGGCGGTGGTCCTGGAGACCTTGTCGGTCCAGATGTGCCCGGACTCCCGGACCTTGACCCCGGCCTCCTCCAGGCCCATGCCGTCGCTGTTGGGGATGGCGCCGACGGCCATCAGGCAGTGCGAGCCGGTGATGACGCGGCCGTCGGCGAGCGTCACCTCGACCCGGTCGCCGACCCGCTTGGCGGACTCGGCGCGCGAGCGGGCCATGACGTTCATGCCGCGCCGCCGGAAGACGTCCTCCAGGACGGCCGCCGCGTCCGGGTCCTCGCCCGGCAGCACGCGGTCGCGGCTGGAGACCAGCGTGACGCGCGAGCCGAGCGCCTGGTAGGCGCCGGCGAACTCGGCGCCGGTGACGCCGGAGCCGACCACGATGAGCTCCTCGGGGAGCTCGTCCAGGTCGTAGACCTGCGTCCAGTTCAGGATCCGCTCGCCGTCCGGCTGCGCGTCGGGCAGCTCACGGGGGTGCCCGCCGGTCGCGATGAGCACGGCGTCGGCGGTGAGGGTCTCCTCGCTGCCGTCCGCGGCCCGGACGACGACCTTGCGCGAGCCGTCGAGCGCCTGCATGCCCTCCAGCCGGCCGCGGCCCCGCAGCACCCGCGCCCCGGCACGCGTCACGGAGGCCGTGATGTCGTGGGACTGGGCGAGCGCGAGCCGCTTCACCCGGCGGTTGACCTTGCCGAGGTCGACGCCGACGACGCGCGCGGGCTGGTCGATGTGCGGGGTGTCGTCCGCGACGATGATCCCCAGCTCCTCGTAGGAGGAGTCGAAGGTGGTCATCACCTCGGCCGTCGCGATCAGGGTCTTGGACGGGACGCAGTCGGTGAGCACCGACGCCCCGCCCAGGCCGTCGCAGTCGACGACGGTCACCTCCGCGCCGAGCTGGGCGGCCACCAGGGCCGCCTCGTATCCGCCGGGTCCGCCGCCAATGATCACGATCCGAGTCACGTACTCCATTGTCCCGCACGCTTCAAGGTGCTTCCGCCCGGGGGCTCCGTCCGGGCCTCGCGGACGCCCGCGCGGCGCGCCACGCGGGCCCGGCCTCCGGGGCCGCGGTCACGGGGGAGCCACACGGGTTCACTGCCGTACCCTCGGTCCCATGTCGCTCTACGCCGCGTACGCCGGCAATCTCGACCCGCGGCTCATGACGCGCCGCGCCCCCCATTCGCCGCTGCGCGCCACGGGGTGGCTCAACGGCTGGCGGCTGACGTTCGGCGGCGAGCACATGGGCTGGGAGGGCGCGCTGGCGACCGTCGTCGAGGCCCCGCGCTCCCAGGTCTTCGTGGCGCTGTACGACATCGCGCCGCCGGACGAGGAGTCCATGGACCGCTGGGAGGGCGTCGGCCTCGACGTCTACCGGCGGATGCGCGTGCGGATCCACACCCTGGAGGGTGAGGAGGCGGCGTGGCTGTACGTCCTCAACGGCTACGAGGGCGGGCTCCCCTCGGCCCGCTACCTCGGCGAGCTGGCGGACGCGGCGGAGTCGGCGGGCGCGCCGCACGACTACGTGATGGAACTGCGCAAACGCCCCTGCTGACCCCGGGGCGCCCGCCGCCGGCGGGGTTCGGCGGAAACAACAGGACAACGATCGCGAACCCGTGACCATCAACATCTACGCGCGTAGGCCCGAACCGGCTACCCTCATGCGCGTGAACGCATCTCTTCTTCCGGACGACATCCAGGGCGACCCGTACGCCGCCGCCGACGCCGCCGCCGCGCGCCTGCGGGAGTACGCGGGCGCCGAGACCCACGACGTCGCCCTCGTACTGGGCTCCGGCTGGGCGCCGGCCGTGGACGCCCTCGGCACGCCCGACGCCGAGTTCCAGGTCACCGACCTGCCCGGCTTCCCGCCGCCGGCGGTCGAGGGGCACGGCGGCAAGGTCCGCTCGTACCGGATCGGGGACAAGCGCGCGCTCGTCTTCCTGGGCCGTACGCACTTCTACGAGGGCCGCGGGGTCGCCGCCGTCGCGCACGGCGTCCGCACGGCCGTGGCCGCCGGCTGCAAGACCATCGTGCTGACGAACGGCTGCGGGGGGCTGCGCGAGGGGATGCGGCCCGGGCAGCCGGTCCTCATCAGCGACCACATCAACCTGACGGCCACCTCCCCGATCGTCGGCGCGAACTTCGTCGACCTGACGGACCTGTACTCGCCGCGGCTGCGGGCGCTGTGCAAGGAGATCGACCCGACGCTCGAAGAGGGCGTGTACGCGCAGTTCCCCGGCCCGCACTACGAGACCCCGGCCGAGATCCGGATGGCCCGGGCCATCGGGGCGGACCTGGTCGGCATGTCGACGACGCTCGAAGCCATCGCGGCGCGCGAGGCCGGGGCGGAGGTGCTGGGCATCTCCCTCGTCACCAACCTGGCGGCGGGGATGACGGGTGAGCCGCTGAACCACGAGGAGGTGCTCCAGGCGGGCCGGGACTCGGCGACGCACATGGGAGCGCTCCTCACCCAGGTGCTGGGCCGCCTGTAGGTCCCGCACCGCTGGGGGCCGCGCCCCCGGCCCCCCTGTCGCGCTGCGCGCTCCCGCGCAGTTCCCCGCGCCCCTGGGCACCCAGGGGCGCGGGGAACTGCGCAAGTAGGGACGGGAAGGGGCGGCGGGGGCGAGAGAATCCCGCGCCGGGGTACACCCACACGTACGACGAACGAAAAGAGGTCGACCCTCGTGCAGGACGAACTCACCGCACGGGCCGAGGCATGGCTGGCCGAGGACCCCGACACGGAAACCCGCGAGGAACTCGCCAAGCTGATCGCCGCCGAGGACACCGCGGAGCTCACCGCACGCTTCGCCGGCACCCTCCAGTTCGGCACCGCCGGCCTGCGCGGCGAACTGGGCGCGGGCCCGATGCGCATGAACCGCGCGGTCGTCATCCGCGCGGCCGCGGGCCTCGCCGCGTACCTGAAGGCGAAGGGGGAGACGGACGGCCTCGTCGTCATCGGCTACGACGCCCGCCACAAGTCCGCCGACTTCGCCCGCGACACCGCCGCGGTGATGACGGGCGCGGGCCTGCGCGCCGCCGTCCTGCCGCGCCCCCTGCCCACCCCCGTCCTGGCGTTCGCCATACGGCACCTGGGCGCGGTGGCCGGCGTCGAGGTGACGGCCAGCCACAACCCGCCGCGCGACAACGGCTACAAGGTGTACCTCGGCGACGGCTCCCAGATCGTCCCCCCGGCGGACGCGGAGATCGCCGCCGAGATCGCCGCGGTCGGCCGCCTCGCCGACGTCCCCCGCCCGGACTCCGGCTGGCAGACCCTCGACGACGGCGTCCTGAACGCCTACCTGGAGCGGACGGACGCCGTGCTCGCCCCCGGCTCCGCGCGGACCGCCCGCACCGTCTACACGCCGATGCACGGCGTCGGCAAGGAGACCCTCCTGGCGGCGTTCGCCCGGGCGGGCTTCCCCGCGCCCGTCCTCGTCGCCGAGCAGGCCGAGCCGGACCCGGACTTCCCGACGGTCGCGTTCCCGAACCCGGAGGAGCCGGGCGCGATGGACCTGGCCTTCGCGCAGGCCCGCGCGAGCGACCCCGACCTGGTCATCGCCAACGACCCGGACGCGGACCGCTGCGCCGCGGCCGTCAAGGACGGCGGCGAGTGGCGCATGCTGCGCGGCGACGAGGTCGGCGCGCTGCTCGCGGCGCACCTGGTGCGCCGCGGCGCGCGCGGCACGTTCGCGGAGTCGATCGTCTCCTCCTCCCTCCTCGGCCGCATCGCCGAGAAGGCGGGGCTGGCGTACGAGGAGACCCTGACGGGCTTCAAGTGGATCGCCCGGGTGGAGGGCCTGCGGTACGGGTACGAGGAGGCGCTGGGCTACTGCGTCGACCCCGACGGCGTACGGGACAAGGACGGCATCACCGCGGCCCTCGCCGTCACGGAGCTGGCCTCGGAGCTCAAGGAGGAGGGCCGCACGCTCCTCGACCTGCTGGACGACCTCGCCGTCGAGCACGGCCTGCACGCTACCGACCAGCTCTCGGTCCGGGTGGAGGACCTCTCCCTGATCGCGGACGCGATGCGCCGCCTGCGCGAGCGGCCCCCGACGCGCCTCGCGGGCCTGCCCGTGACGGGGGCCGAGGACCTGACGCAGGGCACGGCCTCCCTCCCGCCGACGGACGGCCTGCGCTACACGCTGGACGGCGCCCGGGTGATCGTGCGCCCCAGCGGTACGGAGCCGAAGCTGAAGTGCTACCTGGAGGTCGTGGTGCCGGTGACCGGCCACGACGCCCTCCCGGCGGCCCGCGCGAAGGCGACGGACCTGCTGTCGGAGATCAAGCGGGACCTGTCGGCGGCTGCGGGCATCTGATCCGGCCGGGTCTGTGGATCCGGCCGGGTGCGTGGATCCGGCGGGATCCGTGGGGCTGTCCGGGGCCGGGGAGCCGTCCGGGGCCGTAGAACTGTCCGCGGCCGTGGAACCGGCCGGGTCCGTGCGACCGGTGGGATCCGTGGACCCGTACGGGTCCGTGGGGCCGTACAGGTCCGTGCAGCCGGCGAGATCCGTGGAGCCGGTCGGGTCCGTGCAACCGGCGGGATGCGTAGACCCGTCCGGGTCCTTGCAACCGGCCGGGTCTGTGGAGCCGTCCGGATCCGTAGGCCCGGACGGGGCCGTGCGATCGGCCGGGGCCGTGGGGCCCCGGGTCCGTGCGACCGGCGGGATCCGTGGAGCCGGTCGGCTTTGCGGGCCCTGACGGGTCGGCGCAGGCGCAAGCGGGGGGCGGTCAGCCCCATACCGCCAGTGCCGCCGCCCACAGCAGTGCCAGCAGTACCGCCAGCGGCCACAGCGGGCGGCCCCGTTCGGGGGCCGTGCTCTCTCCGGTGGGGCGCAGCGCCGGGTCCTCGCGCATGGTGGACAGTTCGGCCGCCAGCGCGTCGTACGGGTGCACCAGGCCGCGCCGCCGCTCGAACCAGGCCCAGCGCGGCGCCGCGACCGACCAGTCGTCGTCGCGCCAGCGCAGCTTCAGCTCGAAGGAGCGGCGGCGCACCGAGCGGATGTCGTCCCAGGGGACGTGCCGGGGGCCGCGCAGTCCGGTGACCCACAGGCCCGAGCGGTCCGCGGTGATGCGCCAGGCGAGTTTCACGGCGACGCGCACGGCTCCGTAGAGGCCGACCGCGGCGACCAGGCCCAGCCTCCACGGCGACGGGCCGGACTCCGCGGACCCGGCCCAGGTGAGCCAGACGCCCCACTGCACCAGCAGGGCCGCGGCCACCCAGTCCGGCCAGCCCGCGCGCCAGCGGCGTACCGGCGCCGGGGCGCGGCCCACGACCGCCCGCCTGGCCTGCCGCTCCAGCCGGCGGTCCCGTTCCTCGCGGGCCTTCTCCCTGGCGGTACGCCGCAGGCCCGCGCCCGGCGACAGCGGGCGGACCGGTCCCGCCGACCACTCCGTCAGCGGCGGCTGGTCCGGGTCCTCGTCGGCGCTGAGGACCACGACCTCGGCGCCGTCGAAGGGGGCGCCGAAGAGGACCGCCTCGCGGACCGGTCCGGGGGTGCCGTCGTCGGCCGCGTCGAGGAGCCGCTCCAGTTCCTCGGCGGCCTGCGCGTCGGCGTCCCCCGGACCCGGTCCGGCGTCGGATCCGGGGCCGGAGCCGTCATCGGGGTCGTCGTACGACGTCAGGTCCACCGTGAACAGCGGCCGCAGCGCCGCGGGGTCGTCCGCCGCGTACACCTCGGTGGTGCCCCGCGCGTCGTCGCGCACCAGGACGCGCAGGACGGGCGCCGGGGCCCGGCGCAGCGCGAGGGCCCGGCGGCGGCCGAGCCACGCCGAGGCCAGGGAGGTAGCACCCAGCCCGCTCAGGCAGAGGGCCATGACCCAGGAGCCGCGGTGGTCCTCGGGCGTGCCCCACAGGTCCGCGGTGGCGCCGGTGAGCACGCCGAGCACGAGGACCGCGAGGCCGAGCGGGAACAGGAAGCGTCCACGCCGCACGGGGGCGCCCGCGTCCGGGACGCGCGCCGTACCGTCGCCGGCCGCCCGCGCCGCCCGTTCCAGCTGGGCGGCGCGGGCCCGCAGGCGTACGGCGACGGCGGCCCAGGAGGCCACCACGACCAGCGCCCCGGCGACCGTCACGGGCCACGGCAGCGACGGGGCCTGCAGCGCGAGCCCGAGGAGCAGGGCGGGCGCACCGGCCCAGACCAGCTCGGGCCGCGCGAGCACCCACAGGACGTACACGGCGAAGCCCGCCGCGACGGACGGCCACAGTCCGCCGAGCATCGCGGCCCAGGCGCCCGCGCAGAGCGCGAGGGTGGTCACGGCGCCGGCGATCGACCTGCGCACCCGCAGGAAGGTCCAGCGCGGCGGCAGCGCCGCCGACCAGTGCGCCGCCCGGCCGGCGGTCCAGTCCCGGCAGCCGTCGGGGATCGCGGCCGCGGGCAGCCGCAGCGGCTCGTCGTACGACACATGCACTCCTGGCTCGCGGGTCGCGTGGGACACCGGCAGCGGCACCGGTGTCCGGCACCGGGGGTGGCAGGGGGCGGCCGGGACGGACCGCCCGGGCCGGCGGAGGTCCCGGCCCCCGGTCACCGGGTGCCGCCCACTCGTACGGCCCAGCGGGTCCATCGCCTCAAGCGCGGCGCGTTTCGCCGGCGCGGCCCGGTGGTCAGCCCAGCGAGAGGAGGATCGCCAGGAGAACGGCTCCGGCCGCCGCGGGGGCCAGCACCTCGTACGCCCACCGCACCGAGACCTCGCCCTGGGCGTGCGGGTCGTCGGCGCGGGCCGCCAGCAGCTCGCGCAGCTCGTCGATGATCTGGTCGCCCTGGGCGCGTACGGGGCCCTCGGGGACCGGTGCGAGGTGGGGGGAGCGGTCGCGGCGGGCCCCCGGCGTGTCCGCCCCGCCCTCCCGGCCCGCCTTGGCCTCCTTGCGGGCCGCGCGCTTGCGGGCCCGCAGGGACACCGGCACGGCCCATACCTGGTACTTGGTGCCGGCCTTGTCGAACACCTCGTTGGAGTAGCCGGACCGGAACACCTCGACCGTCCCCCAGGGCATCGTGATCACCCGGAAGGGGTTGCGGATGCGCATGCGGCGCTCGTTCGCGTACACGGCGGGGCGAAGGGTGAAGGCGGAGACCAGCGGGACCAGCACCAGCAGGGTGGCCAGGGACACCCAGGGGGTCCGGCCCTCCCCCGTGACCAGGGCGTCGATGCCGAGCCAGCCGATGATCGCCAGCAGCAGCACGCCGCCGGCGATGCCGGAGGGGGACCGGTAGGCGCGGTCCTTGTACGCGGGGTCCGGGGTGTCCGGGGAGGGAGGCTGGTGGTCCGGGGTCGTCATG
>NZ_VDFC01000040.1:480788-486386 GCF_008369065.1 Streptomyces apricus
CCGCCGGGTGCGGGCGCGTGGGACTGCCCTCACCCCCGGCGGGGCGCGGCCCAGGGGTGTACAGCCGCTACGCGCGTAGATATGCTCGGGTGGTGACCATGCCCACCACTGCATCCTCCGCAGCTCACGCACTCACGGACGTGACCGCGTCAGACGGCTCGTTGCGCCGGTTCCTCCACGGGCTGCCCGGCGTCGACACGGTCGGTCTGGAGGCGCGCGCCGCCTCCCTCGGTACGCGTTCGATCAAGACGACCGCGAAGGCGTACGCCATCGACCTCGCCATCTCGATGGTCGACCTGACGACGCTCGAAGGCGCGGACACCCCCGGCAAGGTCCGGGCGCTCGGCGCCAAGGCCGTCCACCCGGACCCCACCGACCGCGCGACCCCGACGACCGCCGCCGTCTGCGTCTACCCCGACATGGTGGCCACCGCCAAGGAGGCCGTCGCCGGCTCCGGCGTGAAGGTCGCCTCCGTCGCGACCGCCTTCCCGGCCGGCCGCGCCGCGCTCGACGTGAAGCTGGCCGACGTGCGGGACGCCGTCGCCGCGGGCGCCGACGAGATCGACATGGTCATCGACCGCGGGGCGTTCCTCGCGGGCAAGTACCTGAAGGTGTACGAGGAGATCGTCGCCGTGAAGGAGGCCTCGGGCGCCGCCCGCCTGAAGGTCATCTTCGAGACCGGCGAGCTGTCGACGTACGACAACATCCGGCGCGCGAGCTGGCTCGGCATGCTGGCGGGCGCCGACTTCATCAAGACCTCGACGGGCAAGGTCGCCGTCAACGCGACCCCCGCCAACACCCTCCTGATGCTGGAGGCCGTCCGCGACTTCCGCGCGCAGACCGGGGTCCAGGTCGGCGTGAAGCCCGCCGGCGGCATCCGCACCACGAAGGACGCGGTCAAGTTCCTGGTGCTGGTCAACGAGACCGCGGGCACGGACTGGCTGGACAACCACTGGTTCCGCTTCGGCGCGTCCTCGCTCCTCAACGACCTGCTGATGCAGCGTCAGAAGCTGGCCACCGGCCGCTACTCCGGCCCCGACTACGTGACGGTGGACTGATCCACATGGCTTCCGCAATGGCTTCCGCATTCGAATACGCACCGGCGCCCGAGTCCCGCTCCGTCGTCGACATCGCCCCCTCGTACGGGCTCTTCATCGACGGCGAGTTCACCGAGGCCGCCGACGGCAAGGTCTTCAAGACGGTCAGCCCGAGCACCGAGGAGGTCCTCTCCGAGGTCGCCCAGGCGGGCGCCGAGGACGTCGACCGCGCGGTGGCGGCCGCCCGCAGGGCCTTCGTGAAGTGGTCCGCGCTGCCCGGCTCCGAGCGCGCCAAGTACCTCTTCCGCATCGCCCGCATCATCCAGGAGCGCAGCCGCGAGCTGGCCGTCCTGGAGACGCTGGACAACGGCAAGCCCATCAAGGAGACGCGGGACACCGACCTCCCCCTGGTGGCCGCGCACTTCTTCTACTACGCGGGCTGGGCGGACAAGCTCGGTCACGCCGGCCTCGGCGCGGACCCGCGCCCGCTGGGCGTCGCCGGCCAGGTCATCCCGTGGAACTTCCCGCTGCTGATGCTGGCCTGGAAGATCGCCCCGGCGCTCGCGACCGGCAACACGGTCGTCCTGAAGCCCGCCGAGACCACGCCCCTGTCGGCCCTGTTCTTCGCGGACATCTGCCGCCAGGCGGGCCTGCCCCGCGGCGTCGTCAACATCCTCCCCGGTTACGGCGACACGGGCGCGGCCCTGGTCGCGCACCCGGACGTCGACAAGGTGGCCTTCACCGGCTCCACCGCGGTCGGCAAGGCCATCGCGCGGCAGGTCGCGGGCACCAGGAAGAAGGTCACGCTCGAACTGGGCGGCAAGGGCGCGAACATCGTCTTCGACGACGCCCCGATCGACCAGGCCGTCGAGGGCATCGTCACGGGCATCTTCTTCAACCAGGGCCAGGTCTGCTGCGCGGGTTCCCGGCTGCTGGTCCAGGAGTCGGTCCAGGAGGAGCTGCTCGACTCCCTGAAGCGCAGGCTCTCCACGCTGCGCCTGGGCGACCCGCTCGACAAGAACACCGACATCGGCGCGATCAACTCCGCCGAGCAGCTCACGCGCATCAACGCGCTCGTCGAGCAGGGCGAGGCCGAGGGCGCCGAGCGCTGGTCCCCCGCCTGCGAACTGCCCTCCTCGGGCTACTGGTTCGCCCCGACGCTCTTCACGAACGTCACCCAGGCGCACACCGTCGCCCGCGACGAGATCTTCGGCCCGGTGCTGTCCGTCCTCACCTTCCGCACCCCGGACGAGGCGGTCGCGAAGGCCAACAACACCCAGTACGGCCTCTCCGCGGGCATCTGGACCGAGAAGGGTTCCCGGATCCTGGCGGTCGCGAACAAGCTGCGCGCGGGTGTCGTCTGGTCCAACACGTTCAACAAGTTCGACCCGACCTCGCCGTTCGGCGGCTACAAGGAGTCGGGCTACGGCCGCGAGGGCGGTCGCCACGGCCTGGAGGCGTACCTCGATGTCTGACAAGCCGAAGAAGGCACACAAGGGCGAGCAGGGCCACGGGGACGGCGCCGCTGAGCACCGGCGCCTGAGCGTCCTGAAGACCTACAAGCTGTACGTCGGCGGGAAGTTCCCGCGTTCCGAGAGCGGCCGGGTGTACGAGGTGACGGACTCGAAGGGCACATGGCTGGCCAACGCCCCGCGCGCGAGCCGCAAGGACGCCCGGGACGCGGTCGTCGCCGCCCGCAAGGCGTTCGGCGGCTGGTCGGGGGCGACCGCGTACAACCGCGGCCAGGTCCTCTACCGCGTCGCCGAGATGCTGGAGGGCCGCCGGAGCCAGTTCGTGCAGGAGGTGGCCGACGCCGAGGGCCTGTCGCGGTCGAAGGCGGCCGAGCAGGTGGACGCGACGATCGACCGCTGGGTCTGGTACGCGGGCTGGACCGACAAGATCGCCCAGGTGGTGGGCGGCGGCAATCCGGTGGCGGGCCCGTTCTTCAACCTCTCGACCCCCGAGCCGACCGGCGTGGTGGCGGTCCTGGCCCCCCAGGAGTCGTCCTTCCTGGGCCTGGTCTCGGTCGTCGCGCCGGTGATCGCGACCGGCAACACGGCGGTCGTGATCGCGAGCGAGCGGTCCCCGCTGCCCGCGCTGTCGCTGGGCGAGGTGCTGGCCACCTCGGACCTGCCGGGCGGCGTGGTGAACGTCCTGTCCGGCGGTACGGCGGAGATCGCGGCCCCGCTCGCCGCGCACCAGGACGTCAACGCGATCGACCTGGCTGGCGCCGGCGAGGAGCTCGCGAAGGAGCTGGAGATCGCGGCCGCGGACAACCTCAAGCGGGTCCTGCGTCCACAGCCTGTGGACGACTGGTCGGCCACGCCCGGCATCGACCGCATGACGGCCTTCCTGGAGACCAAGACGGTCTGGCACCCGACGGGAGCGCTGGGCGCGTCCGGTTCGTCGTACTAGACGCGGGCGCACCGCGGCGGTCCGTCCGATCCGGCCGGTCCGGCCGGTCCGTCCACCGGGACGGGAGAGCCGCGCTTCCCCACCGTCCGGGGGAGGCGCGGCTCTCTCTCACTGCGCCGGTGCATCCGTACGGGTCAGTTGGCCAGCAGGCCCGTCACCTGGCCCACCACCGGGACGGCGCCCAGCGACTGGGCCTGCGCGACCGGCGCCGTCAGCATGGTCGTCGCCAGCGGCGGGAAGTCGGCCACCTGCGTGCCGAGCCCGTTGTCGAGCGGGTCGACKCCCGTGCCCGCCAGCGGGTTGGGCTTCAGCCCCGCGACCGGTCCGGTCACGTACCCGACGGTCCCCGTCACGGCCTGGAGACCGGCCTGCGGGTCGATGTTGCCCAGCGAGGTCGGACGGGTGTGGACCATGCCCAGGACCGATTCCGTGTCCGCGGCGGCCGAGGTCGCGCCCGCGCCCACCGCGAGCCCCGCGGTGGTGAGGGCCAGCACAGCGCGCCGGACGGTGGGGTTCTGGGAGGCCGGGTGTCGTGCCATGGCTGCTGCCGCCTTCTGATGCGTTCCGATGCGTAAAGTAATGCGGTCGACACGTAGGGTAGTTGGTGTGTGACGCACACTCCAAAGACGACCCGCGGGCTCGGCCGGGAGCGGATGATGCCGCACACTGGTGTCTCGTGAGTTCCCCTCTTCCGAATTCCGCGGCAACCGCGCGCGTCGTCCTGCTCTGCGGCCCCTCCGGCTCCGGCAAGTCCCTCCTCGCGGCCCGCTCCGGCATTCCGGTGCTGCAGCTCGACGACTTCTACAAGGAGGGCAACGATCCGACGCTGCCGCAGGTGACGGGGAGTTCGGACATCGACTGGGACCACCCGCTGTCCTGGGACGCGGACGCCGCCGTCGCGGCGATAGCGGAGCTGTGCGGGACGGGGCGTACGAGCGTTCCCGTGTACGACATCTCGCTGAGCGCGCGGACGGGTTCCGAGACCGTCGACTTCGACGGGGCCCCGGTCTTCATCGCCGAGGGCATCTTCGCGGCGGAGATCGTGGGGCGGTGCCGGGAGGCGGGGGTGCTGGCGGACGCGCTGTGCCTCAGCCGGGGGGCCGTGACCACGTTCCGGCGGCGGTTCCTGCGGGATCTGCGCGAGGGCCGCAAGTCCGTGCCGTTCCTTCTTCGGCGGGGGTGGCGGCTGATGCGGGACGAGCGGTCGATCGTGTCCCGGCGGCTCGGGGCGTATGCGTGRGACCGGGACGAGGCGCTGGGGCGGCTTGCCGCGGTCCAGCGCTCTGCGCGGGCCTCCGGTTCGGGCGCCGTCGATCGTCTGCGGGTCCTTCTTCGGCGGGGGTGGCGGCTGATGCGGGACGAGCGGTCGATCGTGTCCCGGCGGCTCGGGGCGTATGCGTGTGACCGGGACGAGGCGCTGGGGCGGCTTGCCGCGGTCCAGCGCTCTGCGCGGGCCTCCGGTTCGGGCGCCGTCGATCGTCTGCGGGCGGTGGACTCCCCCCGTGCCGTTCGCCACCTCCCCCGAAGTGGCGAACTTCTTGCAGTTGCCCGACGCCTCCCCCCGGAGTGACGGACATCCCCCCTGCCTTCAGGCGACGAGCTCCCCGAAGGACTCCTCCTCGTCACGGCCGAAGCTGAGGACGTCGTCCTCGCGCAGCCGGCGCAGCGACCGCCAGATGCTCGACTTCACCGTGCCGACACTGATGTCGAGGATCTCCGCGATCTCCGGGTCGGTGCGGCCCTCGTAGTAGCGCAGGACCAGCATCGTGCGCTGGAGTTCGGGCAGCCGGGCGAGCGCCTGCCACAGGACCGCACGCAGCTCGGTGCCGCGCATCGCGTCCGTGTCGCCGGCCGTCTCCGGCAGCTCCTCGGTCGGGTACTCGTTCAGCTTGCGGCGGCGCCACGCGCTGATGTGCAGGTTGGTCATGGTGCGGCGGAGGTAGCCCCCGACCGCGGCCTTGTCGCTGATGCGGTCCCACGCCCGGTACGTCGAGAAGAGGGCGCTCTGCAGCAGGTCCTCGGCCTCGAAGCGGTCGCCGGTCAGGTGGTAGGCGGTCGCGTACAGGGAGGCGCGGCGCTCCTGGACGTAGGCGGTGAACTCCGCCTCCGACACCGAGCGACGCTCCACCGTGGCCTCCCCGTACGC
>NZ_VDFC01000040.1:486486-494748 GCF_008369065.1 Streptomyces apricus
CCCCCGTACCGCTTCCCCCCGCATGTGCGTCAACCACCGTCATGTACGACCCGGTGTGCTGACGCCCGGTGCCGCGAGCGCACCCCCGCCCGCTCACGGCACCGGACTTCTCGGTGCTCCTCGTGACGTCGTGGAGCCGCGTGACAACTGCGCCAGTGCTGGTGCTGTGCAGCGTGTTCATCTCGCGCCCCCCGTCGTGGAGTTCCGGTTCTCCGGTACTTGCTGTGGTGCTTCCTTGCCTGTGCCGAGAAGCTTGCCGGGACCACTTCATGACGGTGTCCGCCGACTGTCACAGGCCTGTCACAGGGGTCCGGAGGGCCTTGGGCCGGGCCGCCCACCGGCCGATGAGGGGCCGGTGACGGGCAGGTCACCCCCCGGTCACCGGCCGATCACGCAGAGCGCCGTACGGCTACGCATCCGGCACGGCCGGCGCACGCTCGGCACCCACCGGGCACCCGCTCGTGCGCGGGACATGTGCGGGAGCGCTCCAACAGTCGATACCCGCCCATGTCATGGGACAGAATGACGTCTGTGCCTTCCCTGTTGCTGATCGAGGACGACGACGCCATCCGGACGGCCCTGGAGCTCTCTTTGACGCGCCAGGGTCACCGGGTGGCCACCGCTGCCACCGGCGAGGACGGTCTGAAGCTGTTGCGCGAGCAGCGGCCCGATCTGATCGTGCTCGACGTGATGCTGCCAGGCATCGACGGATTCGAGGTGTGCCGGCGCATCCGGCGGACGGACCAGCTGCCGATCATCCTGCTGACCGCGCGCAGCGACGACATCGACGTCGTGGTCGGACTGGAGTCCGGCGCCGACGACTACGTGGTCAAGCCCGTGCAGGGACGGGTGCTCGACGCCCGGATCCGGGCCGTGCTGCGGCGCGGCGAGCGCGAGGCGAACGACTCGGCGACCTTCGGTTCGCTGGTGATCGACCGTGCCGCGATGACCGTGACGAAGAACGGCGAGGACCTGCAGCTCACCCCGACCGAGCTGCGGCTGCTCCTGGAGCTGAGCCGGCGGCCCGGACAGGCCCTGTCGCGCCAGCAGCTGCTGCGGCTGGTGTGGGAGCACGACTACCTCGGCGACTCGCGGCTCGTCGACGCGTGCGTGCAGCGGCTGCGCGCCAAGGTGGAGGACGTGCCGTCCTCGCCGACCCTGATCCGTACCGTGCGCGGCGTCGGCTACCGGCTGGACAACCCTCAGTGACCGAACCGCAGGACAAGCCCCGCGGCTGGGCCGCCGCCCGGCGGGCGGTCATGGCGGGGATCCGCTTCACCAGTCTGCGGCTGCGCCTGGTCGTGGTGTTCGGGCTGGTCGCGCTGACCGCCGCGGTCTCGGCGTCCGGGATCGCGTACTGGCTCAACCGCGAGGCCGTCCTCACCCGTACGCAGGACGCGGTGCTCGGCGACTTCCAGCAGGCGATGCAGACCCGCGCCAGCACGCTGCGCCAGCACCCCTCGCAGGGTGAACTGCAGCGCGCCGCCGGGCAGATGGCCAACAGCAGCCAGCGCTTCAGCGTGCTGCTGATCGCCGAGGACGAGAACGGGAAGACCGTCCGCGGCAACTCCGACCTGGACACCTTCACGCTGGACGACGTACCGCGCTCCCTCCAGCAGGCGGTGAACAAGGAACAGAAGATCTCCTCGAACAACAAGTACGCCTACCACCTGTACTGGCAGCGCACCGTGCAGGGCGACAAGCCGTACCTGGTGGGCGGCGCGAAGGTGATCGGCGGCGGGCCGACCGGGTACATGCTCAAGTCGCTGGAACCGGAGGCCAAGGACCTCAACTCGCTGGCCTGGTCGCTGGGGATCGCGACCGGGCTCGCGCTGATCGGCTCGGCGCTGCTGGCGCAGGCCGCCGCGACGACCGTGCTGAAGCCGGTGCACCGCCTCGGCATCGCGGCGCGGCGGCTCGGCGAGGGCAAGCTCGACACCCGGCTGCGGGTCTCGGGCACGGACGAACTCGCGGACCTGTCGCGGACGTTCAACCGCACGGCGGAGTCGCTGGAGAAACGGGTCGAGGACATGAGCGCCCGCGAGCAGGCGTCCCGGCGGTTCGTGGCCGACATGTCGCACGAGCTGCGCACACCGCTGACCGCGATCACCGCGGTGACCGAGGTGCTGGAGGAGGAGCTCGACGCCGAGACCGGCAGCGTCGACCCGATGATCGAACCCGCCGTGCGGCTCGTCGTCAGCGAGACCCGGCGGCTGAACACCCTCGTGGAGAACCTGATGGAGGTCACCCGCTTCGACGCGGGCACCGCCCGGCTCGTCTCCGACACCGTCGACATCGCCGACCAGATCACCGCGTGCATCGACGCGCGCGCCTGGCTGGACGCGGTGGAACTGGACGCCCGGCGCGGCATCATGGCGCACGTCGACCCGCGCCGCCTGGACGTCATCCTGGCGAACCTGATCGGCAACGCCCTCAAGCACGGCGGCTCCCCGGTGTGCGTCCGCGTCCGCGAGGAGGGCGCCGACCTGGCGATCGAGGTTCAGGACAACGGCCCCGGCATCCCCGAGGACGTCCTGCCGCACGTCTTCGACCGCTTCTACAAGGCGAGCGCCTCCCGGCCGCGCTCGGAGGGCAGCGGGCTCGGCCTGTCCATCGCCCTGGAGAACGCCCACATCCACGGCGGCGGGATCACCGCCGCGAACGCGCCCGGGGGCGGCGCGGTCTTCACGCTGCGGCTGCCGCGCGACGCCTCCGAGCCGAAGGATCCGGAGGGCCCGGAGGAAACGGAGGGCCCGGAGCGCCGCGAGGGCCGCGAGGCCTCGGAGTCGGCGGGGGTCCCCGCGGCCGGGGACACCGGCCGCGCCGCGACCTCCGGCGGAGGCAGCGGCGGCAGCGGCAGCGGCAGCGGCAGCGGCAGCGGCAGCGGCAGCGGCAGGGCCGACCGTACCGAGGGGGGCGTCTGATGTCCGTACCGAACACGCGCGGCACCCGCCGCACCTGGGGCATAGGCATGGCGCGCGCCGCCCGGCTGGCGCTCGCCGTACCGCTCGTCGCCGTGGTGCTGGGCGGCTGCGGCATCCGGGCGACGGAGGTGCCGACGGACTTCGGCCCCGCGCCGTCCCGTGTGCCGTGCGCGCTGACCGGTCCCGACGTCGGCAAGCAGTCCTCGCGCGGCATCCTCGTCCAGGTCTTCCTCGTCTGCTCCTCGCAGCTCGCGCCGGTCGACCGGACCGTGCGCATCGGGACGGGGCCCGCCGGAACGGACCGGGTGCGCGCCGCGCAGGCGCTCCTCGACGAGCTCGCCGGCTCCCCGTCGGCCGCCGAGACGCAGGCGAACTACACGACGGCCGTCCCCCAGGACCTGACCGTGGCCGGCCCGCGGCCCGACGACCCGGGTGACGCGCTCCGGCTGAGCACCGCGCCGTCGGAGCTGTCCTCGTACGCCCTGGCGCAGGTCGTGTGCACCTTCAGCGACTCCGAGGCCGCCTCCGACGACGGCACGGTGACCCTGGGCGGCCCCGGCACGGACGCGGCGCGGCGCTACGAGTGCACGGAGGCCGTACGCACCCGGCCCGGCACCGAGACACCCCCGGCCACCCGGACCGACGAGGCCTGAAACCCCTACGGGACGGCGCGCCGCGGTTCCGGCGCGGTCCCACCGCGGTTCCCGCCGGGGTCCCACCGCGGTTCCGCCGCGGTCGGCCTGTGGCGCACACCTCACCCGTGCGGACCAAGCGCCGCCGTCACACGGAACCGATCCTGCCGGTGCCCGCGTCTTGGGGATCGTGCAGCGTCAAGGCTCCGACGGCGGAAGCGCCGTGATCCGCGTCCGTGCGGCGGGAGGTCTCCTCCTCGTCGCACATCTCGCGCTTGTCGCCTGGATCACGCTGCGGCCCCTGGACGTGCCCTGGGTGAGCGCCGCGAACCTGCGGCCGTTCGCGGGCATCCGGGCCGATCTGGCGATGGGTCCCGAGGCGGCGGCCCGCGCCCTCGGCAAGGGCCTGCTGCTGCTGGCCCCGCTCGGGGTGCTGCTCCCCCTGGTCGGCGGCCGGCTCTTCGTCTCCCCGCTGCTGTCCCTGCTGCGGACGGTCGCCGCCGGCGCGCTGCTGTCGCTGGGCATCGAGCTGCTGCAGACCGGGGTGCCGGGGCAGGTCGTGGACGTCGACTCGCTGCTGCTGAACACCGTGGGCGTGGCGCTGGCGCACCTCGCCTGCGTGCCCGCCGCGCGGGGCGCGCTGCGGCGCCGGGCCGAGACGCGCGACAGGGCGGCCGCGCTGCGGGGGCGCGAGGCCGCGGAGGAAGCGGCTCAGGGTCTGACCCCGACGATTCCCAGGGTCGGGATAGCTCCGTAGGGCGACGCGGACCACACCTTCGGGTCCGTAGTTTGGATGTCAGACGGGGCGGCCGGACCGGCGGTCCCGCACCCACCGACGACGCTCACGAAGGAGTCGCGAATGAACCGCCTCGCCCGCCCCACCGACGGCCGGATGCTCGGCGGAGTGTGCGCAGCGCTGGCCCGGCGCTTCGGCACCTCCGCGACCACGATGCGGGTGATCTTCCTGGTGTCCTGCCTGCTGCCGGGCCCGCAGTTCCTGCTCTACATAGCGCTGTGGATCCTCTTCCCCTCCGAGGGCAAGGCGACCCGCACGGCCTGGTGACCACGAGCGGTCACCCGCGAGCACGCCGATGGGGCGCACCCSKGCGSGGGTGCGCCCCATCGGCGCGTACGGGGATCGCGGGGGCCGGGGTCAGCCCAGCGGGATGCCGTTCACGGGGAGGCCGTGGGTGGGCAGGCCCTGGAGGGGGAGGCCGCCGAGCAGACCGGCGACGGGCGCGGTCGGGCCCTGGGCGACGAGGTCCGTGACGGCCGGCTGGGCGGCGGTGACGACGGTGCCGAGCACCCGCTGGCCGTTGTTGAGCGCCTCGCCGCCGCCGGGGAGCTTGTCGGTGACCCCGTCCGGCAGCGCGCTGGTGACGGCGCCGAGCGCCGGGGTGGCGTCCGGGGCCACGGGGGCGGCGTCGGCGGCACCGGCACCGGCGGCGGCGAAGGCGGCACCGAGAGCGGCGACACCGAGGGTCTTGGCAGCAGACTGCTTCATCTTCGTCCTTGCATGCTGTGACGGGGATTCGAGCGGTCCGAAACGGTAATCATGGACGAGCACACCCCGCAAACATCGAAAAGCGGCCGGGTCGCCCTCCCCCGACCGCTCCCCGCGTCTTTCCTTCAGCCTTCTCCACGCACAGAACCGCTGGTGGAGGCGGTCTGCTGGAACAGCCATTCGGACTTCAGCTCGGCATAACCGGGCTTGATCACGTCATTGATCATGGCCAGTCGTTCATCGAAAGGAATGAATGCTGATTTCATCGCATTGACTGTGAACCACTGCATGTCGTCGAGCGAATAGCCGAACGCGTCGACAAGGTGCTCGAATTCCCGGCTCATACTCGTGCCGGACATCAAACGATTATCTGTATTAACCGTGGCGCGGAAATGCAGCCGCCGCAGCAGCCCGATGGGGTGCTCGGCGTACGAGTCGGCGGCGCCCGTCTGCAGGTTGGAGCTGGGGCACAGCTCCAGCGGGATCCGCTTGTCCCGTACGTAGGAGGCGAGGCGGCCCAGCTCCACGGAGCCGTCCTCGCGCACCTGGATGTCGTCGATGATGCGGACGCCGTGGCCCAGCCGGTCGGCGCCGCACCACTGCAGCGCCTGCCAGATGGAGGGGAGCCCGAAGGCCTCGCCCGCGTGGATCGTGAAGTGGTTGTTCTCCCGCTTCAGGTACTCGAAGGCGTCCAGGTGGCGGGTGGGCGGGAACCCGGCCTCGGCGCCGGCGATGTCGAAGCCGACGACGCCCTGATCCCGGTAGGTGTTGGCGAGTTCGGCGATCTCCAGGGAGCGGGCCGCGTGCCGCATGGCGGTGAGCAGGGCGCCGACGCGGATGCGGTGACCGTTCTCGCGGGCCCGCCGCTCGCCCTCGCGGAAGCCCTCGTTGACGGCCTCGACGACCTCTTCGAGGGTGAGCCCGCCTTCGAGGTGCTGCTCGGGCGCGTACCGCACCTCCGCGTAGACGACGCCGTCCTCGGCGAGGTCCTCGGCGCACTCGGCGGCGACGCGGACCAGTGCGGCCCGGGTCTGCATGACGGCGCAGGTGTGCGCGAAGGTCTCCAGATACCGCTCCAGGGAACCGGAGTCGGCCGCTTCCCGGAACCAGATGCCGAGCTTGTCGGCGTCCGTCTCCGGCAGCCCCGCGTAACCGGCGTCCCGGGCGAGATCGACGACGGTCCCGGGGCGCAGCCCCCCGTCGAGGTGGTCGTGCAGCAGGACCTTCGGCGCCCGTCGGACCTGCTCCGGACTCGGGGTGTTCTCGGTCTGGCTCGTCATCTCCGCACTCTAACGCCTACGCGCGTAGACAGCCCGCCGCACGCTCCCGTCGATATGTAACGGTGACCGCGCGGACGGATGGCGTACACCATCACTTCTGACACTGTTCTGTCGTGACCCCACCCACCGCCGGAGCGGCGGGCTTCCTGCGCCGGTGGCTAGGCCGCGGCGCAGAGGGCCGGCCCGGCCCTGTCGAGGACGTTCAGAGCACCGACGCGATCCGCGTTCGCGGTGAATCCGCACGCCGTGCACATGAACCGTGCCTGAGTGACGCGGTTCTCCTTCGCCGCGTGTCCGCAGCCTCCGGCGGAGGGCGGGCAGGTGCGGGAGGTGTTGCGGGCGTCCACCGCGATCACTCGGCGAGCGGCACTCTCGGCCTTCTGCGCCAGGATCGACAGGAACTGCCCCCAACCCGCGTCGAGGATGCTGCGGTTGAGCCCGGCCTTCGCGGCGGCGCCGTTCGGCAGGAATGCGCCGGCCCGCTCCGGGTCGGGTCTGGGCCGGGGTGCGCGGGTCATGCCCGCGGTGTCGAGGCGTTCGTGTGCGACGGCGTCATGGTCGCGGATGAGTGTGCGGGCGGTCTTGTGGTGGAGGTCGAGGCGTTGCCGTCGGATCCTTGCATGGATCTTGGCGACCTTCCGGGCGGCGGCGCGGTGACGCTTGGTACGGCGCCGGCTGCGTCGGGGGAAGGTCGCCAGCTGCCGCTGTGCGGCGGCGAGTTCCTCGGCCGCCGCACGGAAGGGCCGGGGGTTGGTGACATGTCCGCCGTCCGAGGTGGTCAGGAAGTGCACGACCCCCATGTCGATGCCGACGGCGCTGCCGGTGGCCGGCAGGGGTTCGACGGGTACTTGGTCGCACGTGAGGACGACGTACCAGCGGCGGCCTTCCCGCTTGACGCCGATCGTCTTGACCCGGCCGCGCACGGACCGGTGCCGGTGCACCCGGACGTGCCCGATGCCCTGGAGGCGGACCCGGGTCCGCCCGTCGTACGGAGTGGAGTCCCAGCGGCAGCCGTCCCCGTCCCTGGGGAAGACGACGGTGTCGAAGTGTCCGATGCCCTTGAACCGGGGAAAGCCGGGCGTGCGACCGGATTCGACCCTTTTGAAGAAGGCGCGGAACGCCGTGTCCAGGCGGCGCAGGGTGGCTTGCTGCGAGGAGAAGGACCAGCGGCCCTGGCGTTCCGGGTCGAACGCCCGGACCTCCTTGAGCTGGGCGGACTGGTCGCCGTACCGGATGCTCGTCCTGGAGGTGTGCAGCCAGGCGTCGCGGCGCTCCTGCAGCGCCCCGTTGTAGAGGGAGCAGTGATCGGCCAGCATCGCCCGCAGCAGGCCCTGCTGGCCGGTGGTCGGCCGCAGGAGGAACTTGTAGGTGCGGATCACGCCTGTTCCTCCTCTCCTCCGAGATCCGGACGGTACCCCTTCGGCACACGATCACCGTACGAACGTGACAAGTCAGGTGCGGCAGAAAGGCATGACAGGTGAGCAGTGCAGATCCGTGCAGCAGTCCGGGACCGGAGCGGTCCGGGGAAGCCGTTCCCCGTTCCGCCGGGGCCGGGCGCCCCCTGGTCAGGTCCTGATGGCACAGCAAGCGACGCCGGTTCGTGCGGCACGGCTGGGGCGGGTGTTCGGTACGGAGCCGACGGCGGTGAGCGGTGTGGTGCTGCTGCTGCCGGGTGGGGAGGAGACCTCTGTCCGCAGGCCGTCGCCGATGCTGGCGGCCGCGTCCGTACGGGCGTTGGGGCGCAGGCTCGCCCGTACGGGGGCCGCGGAGGGGCTGGCGGTGCACGTGGTGCACTACCGCTACCGCGGGTGGAACGGGAGCGAGGCGCATCCGGCGCGGGACGCCGCGTGGGCCGCGGACGAGGTCGTGCGGCGGTACGGGGACGTGCCGGTGTGCCTGGCCGGGGTGGACATGGGCGGGCG
>NZ_VDFC01000040.1:494848-511434 GCF_008369065.1 Streptomyces apricus
GGCGGGCCGCCCTGCACGCGGGGGGCCACGACGCCGTCGACTCGGTGCTGGCGCTGTCCCCCTGGCTGCCCGAGGAGGACCTCGCGGCGGCGGCCGAGCCGGTCAAGCAGCTCGTGGGGCGGCGGGTGATGATCGTGCACGGCACCAACGACCGGCGCACCGACCCGGAGTTGTCGTTCCGGCTGGCGGCGCGGGCGAAGAAGGCGAACCGGGACGTGTGCCGGTTCGAGGTGCACTCGGACCGGCACGGGCTGCACGCGTTCCGGGACGAGGTGCACGCGCTCGCGGAGGACTTCGTGTGGGGGACGCTGTTCGGGCGGACGTTCTCGCGGCCGGTGGAGGACGCGCTGGCGGCTCCCCCGCCCCTGGGTCTGCGGATGCCGCTCGCCTCGGGGTTCGGGCGCTCGCTGCGGCACTGACCGGACGGAGGGAGGCCGTCCCGGGGACGTGGCGCCCGGGGACGGCCCCGTACGTCAGGGACGCCAGCCGTCGTCGACGCGCCCCTGCCGCACCTGGTAGGTGCCGCTGCACCTGCCGTCGTCGGGGTCGCCCCAGATCTTGATGGCGTCGACGTCGTTCGCCCAGGTGGTGCCGTTGGGGTGCGCGTAGTCGCCGAGGTTGACGGCGGTGTTCCGCGGGATGCAGAGGTACGCGTCCGGGGAGGCGGACCGGTCGATCAGCCAGACCGAGTCGTCGTTACGGGTGTTGACGACCGCGTCCGCGGTGTCCGCCCCGCCGAGGGTGACCTGGTAGTAGGTGTCCTGGTAGTAACTGCCGATGCTGCCGTTCTGGTAGGAGCCGTTGTACAGGCACACACGCGGGTACGAGCAGCCGTACATGCTCGCGGCGGAGGCGGGCGCGGCACTCATGGTCACGGCGCCGGTGGCGAGGGCGGCGACGGCGAGGGCGGCGGCCCCCAGGCGGGTGCGTATCGTGCGGAGGGTCATGGGTGTCCCTTCAGTTCGACGAGCCGCGGACGCAGCGGAAAACGGCGGGGAATTCCCTCCCCACCCGGCGCGCACTTCTTCGGCGGGAATTTCCGCCTCGGGAATCACGGCCTCGTCCTGGACCATAGGGCCGCCGCACGTCTCCGGCTTTGTCATTCGCGCAGAGAAGTTTGTCAGCGGTGCACCGGCCCGAATTGACGCCGCATCAGGTGGGGAATTCAGGTGCATGTTCCACCGAAACCGTTGCGCGGAAAGATCGCGTTCTGCCAAGCTGACGTCAGGAATCGTCCGCGTGGAGGGGTGTCCTGTGGGGGAACGGGCCGAGACGACGCCCGGCCGGCTTCATGACCGGCACAGCCGAATGTCCGCCTCATGAGTCCGGTCCTGGACACCGCGTCCATGGCGCCGCAGGATCGGGAGGAAGTGGTCCGGCACGCGGTGTGGGAATCCGTGGTGGCGGTCGACATCGATCATCCCCTTCCGGCCGAGGACATCTCCGTCCGCATAGGGCTCGGTGCCGTCGGGCCCCTCCGGATCTGTTCGGCGCGGGCGACGGCGGTCACCGTCCGCAGGACGGAGCGGCTGGCCCGGAAGGACGAGGAGCCGCTCGTGTTCCTCGGCCTCCAGGTGACGGGCACCAGCCTGGTGGTGCAGAACGGCCGCGAATGCCTGCTGGGGCCGGGGGACTTCGCCGTCTACGAATCGGTCTCCCCTTACACGCTGCTCTTCGACGAAGGGGTCGACCACCATTTCTTCCGTTTCCCCCGCGCGGCCCTCGCGCTCCCCGAGCGGTTGTTACGGGATGTCAGCGCGGTCACCCTGGGATCCGGCAATCCCGTCGCACGTCTCGCCTCCACGTATTTCTCCCACCTGGCCGCCAGCGAGGAATTGCAGCGGGGTGTGCACGCCGACGCCGTCGTGGAACCGAGCGTCGATCTGCTCCGTGCCGTCCTGACGTCCCAGCACGGTGACTCCGCACGGGCCAGGGCGCCCCTGGAGGCGACGCTCGGCCTGCGGATCACCCAGTACATCCGGGCGCACCTCGCCGACACCGATCTGTCGGCGGCACGGATCGCCGCCGCGCACGGCATCTCCGTGCGTCACCTCTACGCCGTGCTGTCCCGGTCGGGCATCGGCCTCGGGGACTGGATCCGTGCGCGCCGCCTGGCCGAGTGCAGACGGGAACTGGCCGGTCCGAACGGCCGGTTGCGGACCGTCGCGGCGATCGGGCGCAGCTGGGGGTTCGTGGACGCGACCCACTTCAGCAAGGTGTTCAAGCAGGCCTACGGGGTCTCGCCCCGGGTCTGGCGCGACCAGAACCACCGGAGCGACCGGTGACCCCTGTCTCCGGCGTACGCCCCGTCCCTCACTCCGGCGCTCCGGGAGGAGTCCTCACTCCGGAAGCAGTGAGCCCCTCTTCGACAGCAGGAACTTCTTGAACGCCGCCACCGGGGGTGTGTCCGGGTGGCCGTCCAGCCAGGCCACTCCGATCTCGCGGGCCGCCCTCGGGGCCGTCACCGTCAGTTCGACGACTCCGGGGCGCGCGACCGCCGGCGGGGGCAGCAGGGCCACGCCCAGGCCCGCCGCCACCAGGCCCCGCAGGGTCTCCGCCTCCTCGCCCTCGAAGGCGACCCGGGGGCGGAAGCCCGCCTGCCGGCAGAGGTCGTCGGTGATGCGGCGCAGGCCGTAGCCCGGTTCGAGGGTGACGAAGGTTTCGTCGGCGGCCTCCGCGAGGCGGATGCGGCGGCGGGAGGCCAGCCGGTGGTCGGCGGGGACCACCAGGCGCAGCTTCTGCTCGTCCAGGCGGCGGCCCACCAGGTCGGGCGCGTCCGGCACCGGGGAGGTGAGGCAGAGGTCCAGCTCGCCGGAGCGCAGCCGCTCGATCATCGCCTCGCCGTAGTTCTGGACGAGGCTGAAGCGCACCCGGGGGTGGTCGGCGCGGAAGGCGCGGATGAGGGCCGGGACGGTCTCGGAGCCCATGGTGTGCAGGAAGCCGAAGGCGACCTTGCCGGTGGCCGGGTCGGCGTCGGCCCGCACCTCGTCGGCGGCCCGTTCGATCTCGGCGAGGGCGCGTTCGACGGAGCCGAGGAAGGTGCGCCCGGCGGGGGTGAGGGAGACCGTGCGGCCGCGGCGGGCGAACAGGTCGACGCCCAGGTCCTGTTCGAGGCGGACCATCGCCCGCGACAGGGTCGACTGCGGGACCTGCATCTCCTGCGCGGCCCGCGTGACGTGCTCGGTGCGGGCCACGCCGGCGAAGTACGCCAGGCGCGGGGCGAGCACCGTCACGATGTCTTCCGTGTCACTGGACGGTGACAGGCGCGCCTCTGGCCTCTGCTCATGCATCACGGGAACGATTATGGCGGTTTCGTGCATTGGACGGATGACCGGGAGGACTTTAGGTTCGAAACATGCCTTCCGCCAGTACCGGGGCGCCCACCACCGTGGTCGCCTCCTCCGCCGCCGTCGCCCGTACCGAAGCCGTCTCCGTCGGCACCTCCGCCGACACCCGTCTCGCCCCCGGCGGGCCCGGCTACCGCCGGATGAGCTTCGCGCTCTTCCTGGCCGGGGTCGCGACCTTCGCGCTCCTCTACTCCACGCAGGCCCTCCTCCCCCTCGTCTCGGCCGACTTCGGGGTGTCGGCGAGCACGGCGAGCTGGACGGTGTCGGCGGCGACCGGCGCACTGGCCCTGTTCGTCCTGCCGCTGAGCGCGCTCTCCGAGCGGTTCGGCCGGCGTACGTTGATGACGGCGTCCCTGGCGATCGCCGTGACCGTCGGGCTGCTCGTGCCCTTCGCCCCCTCGGTCGGCGTCCTGATCGCGCTGCGGGCCGTGCAGGGTGCCGCGCTGGCCGGGCTGCCGGCCTCGGCGACGGCCTTCCTGGCGGAGGAGGTGCGCCCGAAGGCGCTGATCACCGCGATCGGCCTGTTCGTCGCGGGCAACAGCGTCGGCGGGATGAGCGGCCGCATCATCACCGGCTGGGTCGCCCAGGAGTGGGGCTGGCGGGTCGCCGTCGGCGTGATCGGTGTGCTCGCGGTGGGCTGCGCGGTGGCCTTCCGGCTGCTGCTCCCGGCGCCGCGGCACTTCAGGGCCGGTTCGCTGCGCCCCGCGGTGCTGGTGCGCACGGTCCGCGGCCACCTCGCGAACCCGCTGCTGCGCCGGCTGTACGCGATCGGCGCGCTGTTCATGACGGTGTTCGGCGCCGTCTACACGGTGATCGGCTACCGCCTCACCGACGCCCCGTTCTCGCTCCCCCAGGGCGTCATCGGCTCGGTCTTCCTCGTCTACCTGGTCGGTACGGTCTCGGCGTCGACGGCCGGGAAGCTGGTGGACCGGCTCGGGCGGCGCGGGGCCCTGTACCTGGCGGGCGCGACGACCACCGCGGGTCTGCTGGTGTCGCTGGCCGACTCGCTGCCCCTCGTGCTGCTGGGCCTGGTGCTCATCACGGCGGGCTTCTTCGCGGGTCACGCGGTGGCGTCCTCCTCGGTCAGCCACACGGCGAAGGAGGGCCGCGCGCAGGCCTCGGCGCTGTACCAGTCCGCCTACTACCTGGGCTCCAGCGCGGGCGGCACGCTCGGCGCGGTCGCCTACCACTCCGGCGGCTGGGCCGGGACGGTGGCGCTGGGCCTGCTGGCGGTGGCCGGGGTCGCGGGGATCACGCTGGCCGGTACGCGGGCGGCCCGCACCCAGCAGCAGCAGCGGCGGCGCGTGGTGGCCGTGCAGCACTGACGCACCGGGGGCCGTGCGGCACTGACGCACCGGGGCCGGTCGGGGCCCCGGAGGGGGCCGATCGGGGCAACCGGCGGACACACGGGTGCAGGTCAGGACAGCAACTGTCCTGACCTGCACCTTTTCCGTCTCCGGGGGCCGTTGTCAGTGGGCTGCGGTAGCTTCCGGAGTGCCGGGTCGCAATGGGGCGGTCCCAGCGCGACGGACAGAGCCACAGGGGTGGGTTGGCCATGAGCGACGGTACGGCGACGGCGGAGGACCTCGACGTCCGGCTGGAGAAGCACCGGGTCGAGCTGACGGGGTACTGCTACCGCATGCTCGGCTCGTCCTTCGAGGCCGAGGACGCGGTCCAGGACACGCTGGTGCGCGCCTGGCGCAGCTACGACAAGTTCGAGGGCCGCTCCTCGCTGCGTTCGTGGCTGTACCGGATCGCGACGAACGTCTGCCTGGACATGCTGAGCGCGGGCAACAAGCGGGCCCGGCCCATGGACCTGACGGAGTCGACGCCGCTCGCGCAGGCGGCGCTGAACCCGCGCGCGGACCACACCTGGCTGGAGCCGATGCCGGACGCGCGCGTGCTGCCGGCGGTCGCCGACCCGGCCGAGGCCGCCGTGGCCAAGGAGTCGGTGCGCCTGGCCTTCATGGCGGCCCTGCAGCAACTGCCGCCCAAGCAGCGGGCCGTGCTCATCCTGCGCGAGGTCCTGGCGTGGCGGGCGAGCGAGGTGGCCGAGCTGCTCGGCACCACGGTCGCCTCCGTGAACAGCGCGCTGCAGCGCGCCCGGGCCACGCTCGCGGAGAGCGGCAGCGACAGTGCCGCCGCCCGGGCCGCGACCTCCGACCCGCTCGACCCGGAGCAGCAGAAGCTCCTGGAGCGCTACGTGGCCGCCTTCGAGGGGTACGACATGGCGGCGCTGACGGCCCTGCTGCACGAGGACGCCGTGATGACGATGCCGCCGTTCGACCTGTGGCTGAGCGGGCCCGAGGACATCACGGGGTTCATGACGACGCTCGGCGCGCCCTGCGCCGACTCCCACCTGGTCCCGATCGCGGTGAACGGGCTGCCCGGGTTCGCCCAGTACAAGCCCGACCCGGAGACCGGCGGCCGGGTGGCGTGGGCGGTGCAGGTGCTGGAGATCTCAGAGGGGCGGATCACCGGGTTCCACTGCTTCCTGGACACGCAGCGGTGGTTCCCGTTGTTCGGGCTGCCCCTCCGTCTCGAAGCGGAGGCCGACGAGGGCGAGCAGTGAGCGCAGGGCGGGGTCCGGGCCGCGGAGCCTGATGCGGCCGCCGGCGCGGCGGGCGGTGAGCTGCATCCTGGCCAGCGCGTCGACGGTCGTCAGGCCCGGGGGTCCCAGGCCCGTGACGTCGCAGACGACGACGCGGGCCCGGGTGTGCTGCAGCCGTGCGCGCACGGCCTCGCACAGCCCCGGCACGTCGTCCTTGGTGACGGGGCCGGGCAGCACGACTACGGCGGGTGTCTTGGCGTCCACGTGCGGTAGACCAGGCGGAGGCGCGGAACTCATCGCGGAGCCCGTGGGAGCCGGTGGGGGCCGATCAGGCGGCCCCCGCGCGTCCCGTGGGAGCCGGTCACCGGCGGAGCCGGGACCGGTACTCGCCCGGGGCGATGCCCCGGACCCGCCGGAAGGCGCGGCTGAAGGCGTGGGGGGAGCCGTATCCGACCGCGCCGGAGATCGACTCGACGGGCTCGTCGGTGTCCCGGAGCCGGACGGACGCCAGGTCGATGCGCCACTGCGTCACGTATGCGCCGGGCGTCTGCCCGAGGGCGGACCGGAAATGCCTGGACAGCGTCGCCCGGGAGACGCTCGTCGCGGCGGCCAGGGTATCCGTGGTCCAGGGGTGTTCCGGCCGGGCGTGGACCCGGGCCAGGGCGTCGCGCACGACCGGATCGCGCATCGCTCCCAGCCACGAGCCGGACCGCTCCTCCGGGTGGCGGGCCAGCCAGGCGCGTACGAACTGGACGAGCAGGAGGTCGACGATGCTGTTGACGGCGGCGGTGGTGCCGAGCTGGGGCTGCGCGAGCTCCGCGGCGAGGAGTTCGGCGGTCCTGCCGAACTGCGCGTTCTGGCGGGCCGTGACGTGCATCGGCCGGGTGAGGGAGGTGAGCACCGGGGTGCTGACCTGCGGGTCCTGCTCGTAGTGCAGGACGATCACCTCCGTCTGCACCGGCGCCGGGCCCAGCCGCAGGGCCCGGCCGTCGCCGAGCGCCCGGAGCGCCGCCGCACGGTCGCAGGAACCCATCGTCACGTCGGCGCCGCCGGCTATCCCGTGCGCGGTGCCCGGCGAGACCAGGACGGCGTCCCCGGCCTGCACCTGGAGGGGTTTCGCACCGGCGACGTGGAGCCACATCGTGCCGCGGGAGACCACGTGCAGTGCCGCTCCCGGATAGGAGTCCAGCCACAGGCCCCAGGTGCCGCCCGCCTTCAGCACGACCCCCAGCGCGCCCCGCGCACCCGAGACCCGCAAGACCTCCGCCAGCACATCCACGGGTCCATTCTCGTCCACGGGCTCACACCACGTCGAGGACGGCCTTCCCGTGCACCTTCCGTGCGAACAGCGCCCGGACGGCGTCGTCCACGTCCTGCCAGCCGCCCCGCAGCCCGATCGGTGCCGAGAGCCTCCCGGCGGCCGTGAGGCCCAGCAGGTCCGTCAGCTCCCCGCTGGTCGGGGTCATGTCGCCGTAGGTGGCGATCGAGCGGGGCTCACCGAAGCCGAACAAGGCCCCTGACGGGAACGTGGTCTCCTGCCCCGAGGAGTGGCCGACCAGGTGGATGGTGCCGCCCTCGGCGAGACGACTCCACGCCTGGACCACCAGCGGGCCGCCGACCGTGTCCAGGACGAGGTCGAACCGGCCCCCGGTCCCGGCCGGGCCGGTCGGGTCGGTCAGGTCGGCCAAGTCGGTCAGGACCCGGTCGGCGCCGAGGTCGCGGAGCCCGGCGGCCCGCTCCGGCGAACCGACCAGTGCCGTCACCCGGGCACCCGCCAGCGCCGCGAGCTGGACGGCGAAGTGCCCCACGCCCCCGCTGGCGCCGGTGATCAGGACGTCGCGCGCCAGCAGGGAACGCTTGCGCAGCACCCGCAGCGCGGTGACGCCGGCGATCCCCAGCGCGGCGGCGTCGGCCAGGTCCACGCCCTCGGGGACGGTGCCGAGCGAGGCGGGGGCGACCGCCACCCGCTCCGCCCACGCGTGGGCGGCCATTCCCACCGCGACGCGGGTGCCCTCGGGCGGCCCCGAGCCGTCGGCCGCGGCGCGCACCACGACGCCGGCCGCGTCGTGACCGTGCACGGAGCCGGCCGGCCACTGGGACACGTAGTTCAGCTCTCCGAAGTTGAGGCCGATGTGCCGTACCTCCACCAGCGCCTCACCGGTGGACGGTACGGGCTCGTCGACGTCGGCGAACCGGACGGGTCCGGCCTCGCCGTGGGAGACAACAAGGGCGCGCATACGGGGGTGCTTCTTTCTCTCGTGAAGACGCCGGAACACTCGGCGCGGCAGCGGGCCGGGTGTGTGAACGCCGCACTGCCGCCCTCCTGGAACCCTCGCGCAGCACGAGACCGGCGACCAGCCCCGTCAGGATCGATGAGTTGACGATCTGTGTCAGGGGCGTGCCGGGCGGCCGCGGGGTGCGGGGGGGGTCGGGTACCTGATCGGGCGGCGGGGGTACCTCGGGGACAACGGGCGGGAGGTGCTGACCAAGCTCGCGTTCCACGTCGCCACGCCCGCGCTGCTGTTCACGACCCTCGCGCGGGCCGACCTGTCGGTGATCCTGTCGGACCGGCTGCTGGTGACGGCGGTCAGCACGTTCGCGGTGGCCGGGGTCTTCGTCGCGGTCGGTGCCGCGCGCCGCTGGGGCGTGGGCCGTACGACGATCGGCGCGCTCTGCTCCAGCTACGTCAACGCGGGCAACCTGGGCATCCCGATCGCGGTGTACGTCCTCGGGGACGCCTCGCTGGTGGCGCCGGTCCTGCTCTTCCAGCAGATCGTGATGACGCCCGTCGCCCTGACGGTCCTGGACCTGGCGGGCACGGGCGAGAAGCAGTCGGTCTGGCGGCGGGTGACCGTGCCCGTCCGCAACCCCATCGCCATCGGCTCGCTGTCCGGGGTGGCCGTCTCGGCGACCGGGCTGAGCGTCCCCGGGCCCGTCATGGACCCGCTCACCCTGATCGGGAACATGTCCGTGCCGGCCGTGCTCCTCGCCTTCGGCATCTCCCTGTGCGGCAGCACGATGCCGGGCCGGGGCGCCGACCGGGCGCCCGTGCTGCTCTCCGTCGCCCTGAAGTCGGTGGGGCAGCCACTGGCCGCGTGGGCGCTGGCGGCCGGGGTCTTCGGCCTGCGGGGCGAGCCCCTGCTCGACGTGGTGGTCACCTCGGCGCTGCCGGCCGCGCAGAACCTCTTCACGTACGCCTCGCGCTACCGGACCGGCGAGGTGCTGGCCCGCGAGTCGATCCTGCTGTCGACGATGCTGGCGGTGCCGGTCCTGGTGGTGGTCGCGGCGCTGCTGGGGTGATCCGGGACGCTGCCGGGGCGATCCGGAATGCCGGAAGGGGCCGGCGGACGGCCGCCGGCCCCTCTCACCCGTACGGGAGGACCCGCAGGTCAGGCGATGCGTTCCAGCACCACCGGCGCCGCCGTGAACGCCGTGCCGGGGGCGGCCACGTCGTACGAGCCCGCCACCGCCTCAAGGGCGTAATCGAAGCGCTCGGGGGTGTCCGTGTGGAGGGTCAGCAGGGGCTGGCCCTCGGTCACCGTGTCGCCCGGCTTGGCGTGGAGTTCGACGCCCGCGGCGGCCTGCACCGGGTCCTCCTTGCGGGCGCGGCCCGCGCCCAGGCGCCAGGCGGCGACGCCGATGTCGTACGCGTCCAGGCGGGTCAGGACGCCGGAGGCCCCCGCCGTCACGACGTGCTGCTCGCGGGAGGTGGGCAGGGGCGCGTCGGGGTCGCCGCCCTGGGCGGAGATCATGCGGCGCCAGGCGTCCATCGCCGAGCCGTCGGCCAGTGCCTTCGCCGGGTCGGCGTCCTTGACGCCCGCGGCGTCCAGCATCTCGCGGGCCAGTGCGAGGGTGAGCTCGACGACGTCGGCGGGGCCGCCGCCCGCCAGGACCTCCACCGACTCGCGGACCTCCAGGGCGTTGCCCGCGGTCAGGCCGAGCGGGGTGGACATGTCCGTGAGCAGGGCCACGGTCCTCACCCCGTGGTCCGTGCCCAGGCCGACCATCGTGGAGGCCAGTTCGCGGGCGTCCTCGATCGTCTTCATGAAGGCGCCGGAGCCGACCTTCACGTCCAGGACGAGCGAGCCCGTGCCCTCGGCGATCTTCTTCGACATGATCGAGGAGGCGATCAGCGGGATCGCCTCGACGGTGCCGGTGACGTCCCGGAGCGCGTAGAGCTTCTTGTCCGCCGGGGCCAGGCCGTCGCCCGCCGCGCAGATGACCGCGCCGACCCCGTCCAGGACGGAGAGCATCTCCTCGTTGGAGAGCAGGGCGCGCCAGCCGGGGATCGACTCCAGCTTGTCGAGGGTGCCGCCGGTGTGGCCGAGGCCCCGGCCCGACAGCTGCGGGACGGCCGCGCCGCAGGCCGCCACGAGGGGCGCGAGCGGGAGCGTGATCTTGTCGCCGACGCCGCCGGTCGAGTGCTTGTCGGCCGTGGGGCGGGACAGGGACGAGAAGTCCATGCGCTCGCCGGAGGCGATCATCGCGGCGGTCCAGGTGGCGATCTCGCGGCGGTTCATGCCGTTGAGCAGGATCGCCATGTTGAGGGCGGCCATCTGGTAGTCGGCGACCTCGCCGCGCGTGTACGCGTCGATGACCCAGTCGATCTGCTCGTCGCTGAACTCGCCGCGGTCCCGCTTGGTGCGGATGACGGAGATGGCGTCCATGGACAACGTCCTGGTTTCCCTTCAGAAGTGCAGCGGCCCCCCGGAGTCCCGGGGGGCCGCCGTGCGTTACTTGGTGAGGTGCTCCGGCCCGAAGGCCTGCGGCAGCATCTCGGAGAGCGGCAGGAGACCGGCCGGGGTCTCCAGGATCAGCCCGGGGCCGCCGAACTCGTACAGCAGCTGGCGGCAGCGGCCGCACGGGACGAGGATCTCGCCGTCGCCGTCGACGCACGTGAAGTGCGTGAGCCGGCCGCCCCCGGTGTTCTGGAGCTGCGAGACCAGCCCGCACTCCGCGCACAGGCCGAGGCCGTACGAGGCGTTCTCCACGTTGCACCCGGAGACCACCCGGCCGTCGTCGACCAGGGCCGCGACGCCGACGGGGTAGCCCGAGTAGGGGGCGTACGCGCGGGACATCGCCTCGCGCGCCACCTCCCGCAGGGCCTCCCAGTCGACGGCCGGGGCGCCGGTCGCGGCCGCCGTCACTTGCCCTGCCCCCGCCGGTACGGCATGCCGTCCGCCTTCGGCATGCGCAGGCGCTGCGCGGAGAGCGCGAGCACCAGCAGCGTGACGACGTACGGGGTGGCGGTGACGACCTGGTTGGGGACCTCGTTGGTGGTGGTGTACCAGAGGAAGACCAGGACGCCGATCAGCGTGGTGACCGCCGCGTGGACGTAGCGCTTCTTCCACACGAAGTACGCCGCGCCGATGATCAGCAGCAGGGCCAGCAGGAGCAGCAGCGCGTGGACGTTGGTGCCGCCGCCGCGCAGCTTGAGGCTGTCGGTGTAGCCGAACAGGCCGGCGCCGAGGGCGAGGCCGCCCGGCATCCAGTTGCCGAAGATCATCGCGGCGAGGCCGATGTAGCCGCGGCCGCCGGTCTGGCCCTCCAGGTAGATGTTGGAGGCGACCAGGGACAGGAAGGCGCCGCCGAGTCCGGCGAAGCCGCCGGAGATGACGACGGCCAGGTACTTGTACTTGTAGACGTTGACGCCGAGGGACTCGGCGGCCACCGGGTTCTCGCCGCAGGAGCGCAGCCGCAGCCCGAAGGAGGTGCGCCACAGCACCCACCAGGTGAGCGGGACGAGCGCGACGGCGACCACGGTGAGCGGCGACAGGTTGGTGAAGATGCCGCCGACGAGCCCGGCGAGGTCGGAGACCAGGAACCAGTGCTTGCCGTTGAGGGTCTGCAGCCAGTCCGAGAGGCCGGGGATGTCGAAGGTGCCGAGCGAGTCGACGGGCGGCGACTGCTTGGACGTGCCGCCCTCCTCGCCCTCGAAGGCGAAGGTCGACAGGTAGCGGGTGGCGCCGAGGGCCAGGATGTTGATGGCCACACCGGAGACGATGTGGTTGACGTTGAAGGTGACGGTCACGATCGCGTGCAGCAGGCCGCCGAGGGCGCCGCCGATGATGCCGAAGGCGACACCGCTCCAGGGGCCCCACTGGAAGCCGGCCCAGGCACCGAACCAGGTGCCGAGGATCATCATGCCTTCGAGGCCGATGTTGACGACGCCCGCGCGCTCGGCCCACAGGCCGCCGAGTCCGGCGAGGCCGATCGGCACGGCGAGGCGCAGCGCGGTGGACATCTGGCCGGTCGAGGTGATGCCGTTGGCGTCGGTGATCAGCCGGACGACGGAGACGAGGACCAGCAGCCCCGCGACGAGCAGGAGCAGGACCGGGAGCGAGATACGGCGGCGGCCCCGGGCGGGCTTCGGCGCCTGCGGCTTGGCGACGGTCGAGGTGCTCATCGGGCAGCCACCTCCTTCTTGGAGTTGTCGTTGGCGGCGGCAGCGGCCAGTTCGGCGCCGACGCGCCGCTGCTGGCGGCGCAGGCCCCAGACGCGTACGGCCTCGTAGGAGACGACGACCGCGATCACGATGAGACCCTGCATGATCACCGCGATCTCCTTGTCGTACGCCACCGGGGTGGCGTAGTCGAGGGCGGGCGAGGCCTTGTCGAGGAAGGCGACCAGCAGGGCGGCGAAGGCGATGCCGACCGGGTTGTTGCGGCCGAGGAGCGCGATGGTGATGCCGGTGAAGCCGAGGCCCGTCGGGAAGGACAGGCTGTAGGTGTGGGCGTCGCCGAGGAGGATCGGCAGGCCGGCGAGACCGGCCACGCCGCCGGAGATCAGCATCGCGGTGAGGACCATGCGCTTGGCGTCCACGCCGGAGGCGGCGGCCGCGGTCTCGGAGGCGCCGGTGGCGCGCAGGTCGAAGCCGAAGCGGGTGCGGTTGAGGACCAGCCAGTACAGGACGCCCGCGAGGACGGCGATCACGGTGAAGCCGTAGATCTCGCCCGCGTCGCCCATGTCGAAGCCGGGGAACCAGCCGGACTCCTTCATCACACCGGTGGTCTGGTTGTTGCCGAGCGGCTTGCCCCAGACCTCGGTGAGGGTGAGGTAGCCGATGAGGCTGGTGGCGATGGCGTTGAGCATGATCGTCGCGACGACCTCGCTCACGCCGCGGGTCACCTTCAGGACGCCCGCGATGCCGGCCCAGAAGGCGCCGGTGAGGACCGCGACCAGCATCAGGAAGGGGATCTGCAGGGCGGCGGGCAGCGAGACGTGCGCGCCGACGACCGCGGTCATCATGGCGGCGAGGCGGTACTGGCCGTCGACGCCGATGTTGAAGAGGTTCATGCGGAAGCCGACGGCGACCGCGAGGGCGGCGAGGTAGTAGACGCCGGCCTGGTTGATGATCAGGACCTGGACGTCGGCGAAGCCGGCCTGCTCGAACATCAGGGTGTACGGCTCGATCGGGCTCTTGCCCGAGGCGATCAGCACGAACGAGGTGAGCACCACGGCCGCCACGAGCGCGATGACCGGTCCGGCCACCGCGAGGAGCACGCGCTCCTTGTCGAACTTCTTCATCGGGCCTCGTCCTCCGGGGCTTCCTCTGCGCGCTCTGCACGCTCTACGTGCTCCAGGTGTCCGGAGGCGGCGCCGGTCATGGCCGAGCCGAGTTCCTCCGGGGTGATGGCCGCCGGGTCGGCGTCCGCGACGAGCCTGCCGTCGTAGATCACCCGGAGGGTGTCGGAGAGACCGATCAGCTCGTCCAGGTCGGCGGAGATCAGCAGCACGGCGAGCCCTTCGCGGCGGGCCTCGCGGATCTGGTCCCAGATCGCGGCCTGCGCGCCGACGTCCACGCCGCGGGTGGGGTGGGCGGCGATCAGGAAGCGCGGCTTGTGGCTCATCTCGCGGCCGACGATCAGCTTCTGCTGGTTGCCGCCGGACAGGGAGGCCGCGGTGACGTCGATGCCGGGCGTACGGACGTCGTACTCCTCGACGATGCGGCGGGTGTCGGCCTGGGCGCCCTTGGGGTCCAGCCAGAAGCCCTTGCTGTTGGGCTTCTCGGTGACGTGGCCGAGGATGCGGTTCTCCCACAGCGGGGCTTCCAGGAGCAGGCCGTGGCGGTGGCGGTCCTCGGGGATGTAGCCGACGCCCTGCTCGCGGCGCCTGCGGGTGGGCCAGGAGGTGATCTCCTCGCCGAGGAAGCGGACGGTGCCCGAGTCGGCGTTCTTCAGGCCGATCAGGGCGTCGACCAGTTCGGTCTGGCCGTTGCCCTCGACGCCGGCGATGCCCATGACCTCGCCGGCGTGGATGGTGAAGGTGACGTCGTCCAGGACGCGCTTGGCGTCGCCGGCGGACGCGGCGCCCGCGAGGGACCCGGCGGCCGGGGCCTCCCCGACGCTGCCGCTCTCGCCGAGCGAGGCGCCGCCGCCCGCGTACACGGTGAGGCCCTCGACCTGGATGACGGGCTTGTCGGTGACCGTCGACTCGGCGGTCTCCGGGGTGGGCAGTTCGCTGCCGACCATCATCTCGGCGAGCTGGCGGGAGGTGGTCTCGGCGGGGACGGCCGTGCCGACCGTGGTGCCGCGGCGGATCACGGTGATCTCGTCGGCGACCGACAGGACCTCGCCCAGCTTGTGGGAGATGAAGATGACGGACAGGCCCTCGGCCTTGAGCTCGCGGAGGTTGTCGAAGAGCGCGTCGACCTCCTGCGGCACCAGGACGGCGGTGGGCTCGTCCAGGATCAGGATGCGGGCGCCGCGGTAGAGGACCTTGAGGATCTCCACGCGCTGGCGGTCGGCGACGCCGAGGTCCTCGACGAGGGCGTCCGGGCGCACCCCGAGGCCGTACCGCTCGGAGATCTCCACGATCCTGCGGCGGGCGGCGGCGCCGATGCCGTGCAGCTTCTCGCTGCCGAGGACGACGTTCTCCAGGACGGTGAGGTAGTCGGCCAGCATGAAGTGCTGGTGGACCATGCCGATGCCGCGGGTGATGGCGTCGGCGGGGCTGGCGAAGGCGACCTGCTCGCCGTCGACCGCGATGGTGCCCTCGTCCGGCTTCTGCATGCCGTAGAGGATCTTCATCAGGGTGGACTTGCCGGCCCCGTTCTCGCCGACGAGGGCGTGCACGGTGCCCTTGCGGACGGACAGGTGGATGTCGTGGTTGGCGACGACACCGGGGAAGCGCTTGGTGATCCCGGCCAGTTCGACCGACACGGCCGACCGGGAGGGTGACTGTGCGGCGAGCGGGGGGCTGCTGGACGCGTCGATGGCGTACTCCTCGGAAAAGGGGCCGATCTACGCGCGTAGCGCCCCTGCTTCAACTACTACTGCGGAGTCGAGCGTTCCGGGCATATGCCTGCCTCCCGGACCAGACCCGGATCATCCGCCGCGCGAACGGGGCGCGGGAAGGCCATCCTTCCCACACCCCGTTTTCGCGACCGTAACGCTGCCATTACAGCGTCAGATTGACCACGGTTACTACGAGGTCTTCACCTTGATCGTGCCGTCGTTGATGCCGTCGGTGGCCTTCTTCAGGGCCTCCTGCAGCTTCGCGTTGCCCTTGAACTCGGGGTTCGAGTCCGCCAGGCCCACGCCGCCGGTCTTGAGCGAGGCGCGCACCACACCGGTCTCGGGCTTGCCGTCCTGGACCGACTTGGCGAGGTTGTAGACCGCGCCCGCCACGTCCTTGGTGGCCGAGGTGAGGATGTACTGCTTGTACGCCTTGAGGGCGTCCTGGCTGTACTGGTCGGAGTCGACGCCGATCGCCCACGCCTTCGCGGCGGCGGCGGCCTCGATGACGCCCTGGCCGGACAGGCCCGCGGCGTGGTAGACCACGTCGGCGCCGTCCTCGATCTGGCCCTCGGCGGCGGTCTTGCCCTTGTCGGGGCTGGCGAAGCCGCCGTCCTCGGCCTTCTCGGTCAGGAACTGCGAGACGACCTTGACCTTGGGGTTCGTGTCGGCGACGCCCTGCTTGTAGCCGGCCTCGAACTTGTGGATCAGCGGGATGTCCACGCCGCCGACGAAGCCGACGGTCTTCGACTTGGTGGTGAGGGCCGCGGCGACGCCCGCCAGGTAGGAGGCCTGCTCCTCGTGGAAGACCATGTCCGCGACGTTCTTCTTGTCGATCGTCTCGTCGTCGACGATGCCGAAGGTCGTGTCGGGGAACTTCTCGGCGGCCTCGGCCACGGCCGGCGCGTAGGCGTAGCCGACGCCGATCACCGGGTTGTAGCCGGCCTTGGCGAGCGTCGCCAGGCGCTGGGCCTTGTCGGCGTCGGACTCGCCGTCGGTGGGCTCGACCGCCTTGGAGCCGTACTTGAAGTCGGCGGCGGCCTTCTCCATGCCGGCGGTGGCGGCGTCGTTGAAGGACTGGTCGCCCTTGCCGCCGACGTCGTACGCGAGGGCTACGCCCTTGCTCTTGCCGTCGCCGCCGCTGCTGCTCGCGGCGTCGTTGGACGTGCCGCCGCAGGCAGCGAGGGCGGCGGTGAGGGTAGCGGTCGCAACGCCCGCGACTGCAATTCGGGACACCCGGCGCATGGAACGTAACTCCTTAGTGCAAGCGCCCGTACCAGGCGCTGGTTCCGCCGCAGCGTAACGCGCGTAGACCAGACGGAAAACCCCTTCTGTCCGGTCCGTTATCGAGCTGTGGCCGCGGATCCCGTACAGACTACGGAACGTCGAACGCCCCTTGCGGGAGGCAAGGGGCAGGGTGTCTTCCGACGGGGCCTGATCGGTACCGGGGGG
>NZ_VDFC01000040.1:511534-528932 GCF_008369065.1 Streptomyces apricus
CCTGAAAGACTGCGCAGTTCCCCGCGCCCCTGAAGGGGCGCGGGGAACTGCGCGGGCAACCCCCACCGGCCCGCAGCCGATGACGCGTGTCCCTCGTCCCTCCCGGCCCCCGACAGCCAAGGGGCGGCCCGGCCGACCCAGGGGCGCGGGGAACTGCGCGAACGGCCCCCGCCGGGCCGCAGGCGGCGGCGTGCCCTCCGTCACCTCATCCGGCGCCCCCCTGGAAGGGTCAGTCGGTCTTGACCGTTACCTTTCCGCTGATGATGTCTTCCTTCGCCTTCTCCACGGCCTCGACGACCTCGGTCATCTCCTTGTACTTCGGGTTGGAGTCGGCGAAGCCCACCCCGCCCGACTTCAGGTCACCGCGGTGCTCGCCGGACAGCGGCTTGCCCTCCACGACGGACTTCGTGACCTCGTAGACCGCACCGCCGACGTCCTTCAGCGCGGAGCCCAGGATCCAGTCCTTGGACGCGGCGAGGGCCTTCTGCTTGTACTGGTCGGAGTCGACGCCGATCGCCCAGACCTTCTCGGCCGCGGCCTCCTGGATGACGCCCTGCCCGGACAGGCCCGCCGCGTGGTAGATCACGTCGGCCCCGGCCTCGACCTGGCCGCTGGCGGCCTCCTTGCCCATGCTCGGGTTGGCGAACCCGCCGTCCTCGGGCTTCTCGGTCAGGTACCGCTTCTCGACCTTCATCTTCGGGTCGACCGAGGCGACGCCCTGCACGAAGCCGTCCTCGAACTTGTGGATCAGCGGGATGTCCACGCCGCCGATGAAGCCGACGTGCTTCTTCTTGCTGGCCTTGGCCGCGGCGACACCGGCGAGGTAGGAGGCCTGCTCCTCGGCGAACACCATGTCGGCGACGTTGTCCGCCTTGACCTGGGCGTCGTCGATGACGGCGAAGGTGGTGTCCGGGTACTTGGCGGAGACCTCCTTCACCGCGGGGGCGTAGATGTAGCCGACGCCGATGATGGGGTTGTAGCCGGCCTTCGCCATCTGGGTCAGGCGCTGCACCTTGTCGGCGTCCGACTCGCCGTCGCTCGGCTCGATGTCGTTGCCGCCGATCTTGAACTCCTTCTGGGCCTTCTCGAACCCGGAGTAGGCGGCGTCGTTGAAGGACTGGTCGCCCCGGCCGCCGATGTCGTACGCGAGGCCGATGCCCTTGCCCTTGTAGCCGGACCCGGAGCCGGACTCGGTGTCGCTGCCCGACGACTCGTTGCTGGTCTCGCCGCAGCCGGCGGCCGCGACGACGACGACCGCGACGGCGACAGCGGCTTGGGAAAGCCTTGTTCTCCGGGACATCCGAGAGATCCGACGCATGAGAGTGCACCCCTTACATTCCCCAACGGCGCCGTTGCCGACGCTGACTGCGGCGCACAGTAACGCGCGTAGAAGGGGAGGGGAACGGGGTTCATCGCTGCCGTTACCGATTCGTGCCGACGGCCCGTTACGAACGCCCACCGCCGGTTACGCACGAGTGACACAGGGGGACGAAGGGGTACCCACCGGACACCCCCGCGTCCCCCCGCCTCAGGCCCGCTCGTCGAGGAGGGCGGCGGCGGTGAAGAGCTCGACACCCACCTTGATGGCCGACTCGTCGGCGTCGAAGTCGCCCTGGTGCAGGTCCCGCACGGCCCGCTCGCCCGGGGTGCGCACCCCGAGGCGGGCCATGGCGCCGGGCACCTTCTCCAGGTACCAGGAGAAGTCCTCGCCGCCCAGGCTCTGCTCGGTGTCCTCGACCGAGTGCACACCGAGCCGGGCGGTCATCGCCTCGCGCAGCAGGTCGGTGGTGACCGTCTCGTTGACGACCGGCGGCACGCCGCGCACGTAGGTGAGCTGCGACTTGGCCCGGTGCAGCGTGGCGACCTCGTCGACGGCCGCGTGCACCAGGTCGGGGGCGATCCGCCAGGCGTCGAGGTCCAGGCAGCGCACGGTCCCGGAGAGCTCGGCGTGCTGCGGGACCACGTTGCAGGCGTGGCCCGACTCGATGCGGCCCCAGGTCAGGGAGAGGCCGGAGCGGGCGTCGACCCGCCGGGCGACGACCGCCGGCACGTCGACGGCGACCCGGGCGGCGGCGGTGACGAGGTCGGTGGTGAGGTGCGGCCGCGCGGTGTGCCCGCCGGGGCCGTCCAGGGAGACCTCGACCCGGTCGCAGGCGGAGGTGATGGGCCCGTACCGCAGACCGATGCGGCCGGCGTCCACCTTCGGGTCGCAGTGCACGGCGACGATCCGCCCGACGCCTTCCAGACCGCCGTTCTTCACGACCTGGAGGGCGCCGCCGGGGAGCACCTCCTCGGCGGGCTGGAAGATCACGCGCACGGCCCGGGCCAGCAGGCCCCGCTCGTGGAGGTCCGCGAGGACGAGGGCGGCGCCCAGGACGACGGTCGTGTGCACGTCGTGCCCGCAGGCGTGGGCGCGGTCGGGCACGGTCGAGCGGTAGGAGCAGCCCGCCTTCGTGTCCGGGATGGGCAGGCCGTCGATGTCCGCGCGCAGGGCCAGCATGGGGAGCGCGGGGTCCGGTACGCCGATGTCGCAGATGAGACCGGTGCCCGTGTCGAGCACGCGGGGCCGCAGCCCGGCCCGTTCCAGCCGCTCCTTGATCGCGGCGGTGGTGCGGAACTCCTGGTTGCCCAGCTCCGGGTGCATGTGCAAGTCACGTCGGAACGCGACGAGTTCGGCGCGCAGGGCTTCGGACAGCTCACCGGGGAGCGGTGCCTGCGCGGCCGGACCTTCCCCGGACGATGTGGCCTCGGACTCTTCGGACATCAGTTGGTTCACCCTCTGAAGGGTAGGGCGACGCGGCGGTCGATCGACCTACGATCAACAAAATTTCAACCCGTTCGGGAAAGAAAAGTTGGCCGCACGACGCATGGGAATCGACTGGCTTGGGTACACTCGCCCGACTTTCCGGGCGGAGGATGCCGGGCCGGTCCTCCTTGTGGGACGACCGCCGAACAGCGATGCCCGTTCCCGGGTCCCCGGGAACAGGCTCTCTACGCATACCACGCATACGACCCCCTGAACGGTTCTGTTCATCCAACGGACACAGTCCGGGGGATCAGGTCGCCGTGATCGCCGACAGGCGGTGGGCGTCCTTGGCCGTGTTCGTCACTCCGGAGAGGAAGCCCTGGGCGCGGGGGGAGGCCGTCCGGGTGAGCCAGGTCGGGTCTATGTCGAAGACGGCGACCTTGACGTCCGTGCCCGCCAGCGCGAGCGGCAGGGTGTGGACCACCGTCGACGGGAAGCTCAGGATCATGCGGCCGATCGGGCCGCGGCGGGCGATCAGTTCGAGGGGGAGGTCCGGACGGACGATCTCCAGACCGGTCTCGACGGCCAGCCGGTGCAGTTTCTCGGAGCTCTCCCGGCGGTGGGCGAAGTAGCGGGTGGCCCCGTAGGTGCCGACCAGTCCCTGCACCGCCTCCAGGTAGCGGTCGGGGTCGACTACCCCGGTCTCCACCAGGGACGTGCCGACCAGGTCGGCGCCCTTGGTGATGCGGGGCGGGCCGAACCGGGCCCGCGTCCAGGCGAAGTCGTTCGCCGTGACGTCGACGCCCTCGGGCGTGTCGGCGATCGGCATGGAGGAGAAGACCTCCACCCGGCGGCCCGTCCCGGGGGTGAGCCGGCGGCGGGCCCGGGCCGAGACCGGTGCGAAGACCAGGTCCCGGGCCCCGGGGCGCCCGCCGCGCCGGTGCCAGCGCACCAGCCGTTCACCGCGCGCCAGCTGGGAGACGAACTCCATCGTCGCGGTCCCGTCGTCCACGACGACCAAATCGCGGGCGCGGGTGATGGTCAGCAGCAGCTGCACGTACCGCGAGAAGGGGTCGCCCATCACGATCCGCCGTGCCCTGCGCAGCAGGGGCGCGAGTCCGCCGACCGTGTGGAAGGGCGCGGTCGTGCCGCCCCTGGCCTCCTCCCACCGCACCTCGTAGCCCTCGTCCCGGGCCAGGTCCGCCATCCGGCGCAGCTGTCCGCGGGTCATCGGGTCGGTGGGCGACAGGACGACGAGGGTGAGCCCGCCGCCGGGCGTGCCGGGCCGCCCGGCCCCCTGCTCCGGGCCCGGGGGCCCGGAGGTCTCACCGGCGCTCCTGGCCGCGTGGGCGTGCGCCCACTCCAGGACGTTCAGGAGCTGCACCGGGCTCTCGACGAAAGCCAGGGTGGCGGGTGACCGGTGGCCGGTGGATCCGGCGCGGGGGCTCATCGACGTACGACCGTCGCTTCCCTGTGATCGGAAGGGGTGGGGAGGGCCGGGTGGCTCAGACCGCGACCGGCTCGCCGGCGGCCGCGGCGATCTCGGCCTCGGCGACGACGCCCGGGACGCGGCGCAGCTTCTTCATCGGGCCCAGCTCGGACTCGTAGACCTTCTTGACGCCGTCGCCGAGGGACGCCTCGATGGTGCGGATGTCGCGCACCAGGCGGGCCAGGCCCTGCGGCTCGACGGAGGCGGCCTGGTCGGAGCCCCACATCGCGCGGTCCAGGGTGATGTGGCGCTCGACGAAGGTGGCGCCGAGGGCGACCGCGGCCAGCGTGGTCTGCAGGCCGGTCTCGTGGCCGGAGTAGCCGATCGGGACGTTCGGGTACTCGGCCTGGAGGGTGTTGATGACGCGGAGGTTGAGCTCCTCGGCCTGCGCCGGGTACGTCGAGGTGGCGTGGCACATCAGGATGTTGTCCGAGCCCAGGACCTCGACCGCGTGGCGGATCTGCTTCGGCGTCGACATGCCGGTGGAGAGGATGACCGTGCGGCCGGTGGCGCGCAGGGCGCGCAGCAGCTCGTCGTCCGTGAGGGAGGCGGAGGCGACCTTGTGGGCCGGGACGTCGAACTTCTCCAGGAAGGCGACGGCCTCGGTGTCCCACGGGGAGGCGAACCAGTCGATGTCCTTCGACTTGGCGTACTCGTCGATCTGGCGGTACTCGTCCTCGCCGAACTCCACGCGGTGGCGGTAGTCGATGTAGGTCATCCGGCCCCAGGGGGTGTCGCGCTCGATGTCCCACTGGTCGCGCGGGGTGCAGATCTCCGGGGTGCGCTTCTGGAACTTCACGGCGTCGCAGCCGGCCTCGGCGGCGGCGTCGATCAGCTTGAAGGCGTTCTCCAGCTCGCCGTTGTGGTTGATGCCGATCTCGCCGACGACGTAGACGGGGTGGCCGGGACCGGCGGTCTTGGAGCCGAACGTGCGCAGGCGGGAGTTGGTGCTCATGGTGAGGGAGTTCCTTACTTGTCGAGGGAGTCGAGAGAAGGGCCGAGGATCCAGCTGGCGATCTCTCGGACCGCGCCGTCACCGCCGGGGACGGTGGTGACCGCGCGCGCGGCGCCGCGTACGACGTCGTGGGCGCTCGCGACCGCCACGGGCCAGCCCACGAGGGCGAAGCACGGGAGGTCGTTGACGTCGTTGCCGACGTAGAGCACGCGCTCGGGCGCGATGCCCTGTTCCTCGCACCACTGCTTCAGCGCGAGGTCTTTCCGGTCGATGCCGTGCAGCACGGGGATCTGGAGCTTGCGTGCGCGGGCGGCGACGACCGGGTTCTGCTCCGTGGAGAGGATCAGCATCTTCAGGCCGCTCCTGCGGAGGGCCGCGATGCCGAGTCCGTCGCCGCGGTGCACGGAGACGAACTCCTTTCCGTCGGAGTCGATCAGCACCCTGTCGTCGGTCTGGGTGCCGTCGAAGTCGAGGACGACCGCGTCGATGTCGTCGGCGGTCGGGAGGGTGCCGGGCCGGTTCGCGTCGAAGAGCGGCGCGAGGGCCCGGGCGCGGGCCAGGTCGTGCGGGTCGTCGATCTCCAGGACCCGCGCGGGGTCGGTGCGCACGAGTTCGGTGCGCCCGAAGAAGCGGTGCTTGTGCTCGCGCAGGCCCGCCGCGTCCATGCAGTACGCGGCGCCGGTCTCCAGGAGGTCCTGGGGCCGGTCCTGGCGGCGCGGCCGGAAGGACTTGTCGTGGTTGACGCCGTACCCGCCGTCCGTGGCCGTCGCGTCGGCCACGACCGTGTCGCCCCCGACGGTCCGGGTGGCCTCGGTGTCGACCGCGGCCGGGTCGTCGTCGGCGTCGCGCCAGATGAAGCCGTGGAAGGGCGCCACGGTCAGCGCGGTGTCCGCGCCGTTCTCGACGACCGCGCCGGCCACCCCGTCGATGTCCTCACGGACGATGAAGGGGCTGGTGCACTGCACGAGGAGCACGGCGTCGACGGTGGAGCCGTGCAGCGCCTCGTGGGCGGCCATGGCGTGCAGGACGGCCGCCTCAGAGGTCGCCGTGTCGCCGGCGATGGCGGCGGGCCGCAGCACGACCTCGGCGCCGGCCTCGCGGGCGGCGGCGGCGATCGCCTGGTCGTCGGTGGAGACCACGACGTCCGTGACGAGCCGGGCCGCGCGGCACTCGCGCACCGCACGGGCGACCAGCGGTACGCCGCCGACGGGGAGCAGGTTCTTGGCGGGGACGCCCTTGGACCCGCCCCGCGCGGGAATCACCGCGAGCACACGCGGCACGGCCGCGAGCCGCCCCGCTTCGGACTTGGTCATGACCTGTACTCCTTGATGAGGGGCTGGCGTATGGCGCCCCGAAAGGGGCGCGGGGAACTGCGCGCCCGGCCACGACGCACCCGCAGGTTCGAAACGGCATCCGCCGCGGAGCGGAACGTCACAGCTCCCCCATCCGCCGGATGACGGGAGCCACCCGCTGCACCCCGTGCCGGTACGCACCCCGCGCAGCCCGCCGCACGATCTGCCGCACAACCCCCGGCTCCCGGTCCGCGTCGGGCGCCCCCGGCAGCGGGCTGCCGTCCGGCGCGAGATGGTGGCGGGCGAGGATGCCGGGCAGGTAGCCGGGCGCGGTGGCGGGCGTGTAGTAGGGGGCGAGGGCGGGCAGCGGCCCGCCCGCGAGCAGCCCGGCGATACGTGCACGGGCCGCGTCGAAGGCGGTCCCGTAGGCACCGTCGGCCGCGACGCCCTGCCGGGCGACCCACCGCTCGTCGGGCACCGGGACGTGCCCGTCGTCCAGCCGGTCCCAGGAGGCCAGGCAGCCGGAGCCGACGAAGTGGTGGTTGCCCAGCGACTCGCGCACCCCGAGGTCGGTGAGGACCACGGTCGGGATGCGGCGGTGCAGCGATTCGAGCGCCGCCGTGGAGCTGACGGTGACCAGCAGGTCCGTACGGTCGAGGACCTCTCCCATGTGCCCGTACACCAGGCGGAGGTTGGCGGGCAGGCCGCCCGGGATCCGCTCGGCGAGGCGCTGGTAGGGCTGCTCCTCGATGTGCGTGGTGTGCTCGCCGGGCCTGGACCGCAGCTTCAGCAGCACCTCGCGCTCCGGGTGCAGCCGGGCGTGCTGGACCAGCCGGTTCAGCAGGTACGTACGGTCCTTGCGGCTCTCCGGCACGGAGGGCTGCGCGGCGAAGACGACCGTGTACGGGTCGTGCTTCTCGTACGGGGCGCCGCCCAGGAACGGCAGCGCGACCTCGGTCACCGAGGAGGCGTCGGCGCCCACTCCCTCGTACACGGCGCGGAAACGCTCCGCGTCCTGACGGGAGTTGGCGAGGACGAGGTCCGCGCCGTGCCGCAGCAGCAGCCCGTCGGCGAGCTTCTCGTAGACGACGCCGACGTAGCCGGTGACGACCACCGGCCGCTTCGCGCTCCCCGTCGCCGCGCGCTCGCGCCACTGGTGGGAGAGCCCGTGCAGCATCGCCTGGACGCCGCCCCCGACGAGGGAGAGCACGAGGACGTCGTACGCGGCGTCCTCGCGGGCCATCTCCCGCAGGAACTCCACGGCGGTGACCTCCCGCAGGGAGTCCGCGCGGACGCCGACCTCGTCGAGCTGGCGGGCGGTCGGGGTGGCACGGCCCCTCAGGAGGTAGCCGTCGAGCGTGATGTCCGAATCGGCCGGTGCGATACGGTTCGCGGTGAGCGCGCCCCATTTCCACCGGGTGTCGGAATCGGCGAGTACGGCTGCTCGCAGGGACTTCGTGGTACTTGCTGGCACACCGCAGACGCTAGGAAGCGATTCCGATCACCGGCCCAACCGGAATACAACAAAGGGTTAACAGCACATCGCCGAATAGCGACCCGGCCCCCGATCCGCGCCTGATAAAGCCTGGTTCACCATTCCGCCACGCGTCGTTCACCTGGTATCCCACCACCGGTCAAGACGAATGCCGGGCCGCCGCCTAACGTCACACGGGTGGTCAAGCTCTCCGTCATCGTGCCGTTCTACAACGTGCAGCAATATGCGCCCGACACCTTGAAGAGTCTGCGTGCCAACGCACGCGACGACTTCGAGTTCATCCTCGTCGACGACTGCTCCCGCGACGAGACGCCGGACATCCTCGCGCGCGCGGAGCGCGAGCTCCCGGGCGCGGTGCATGTCAGACACGAGCAGAACGGAGGTCTGGCCACCGCGCGCAACACCGGGATCGACGCGGCGCGGGGCGAGTACCTCACGTTCCTCGACGGGGACGACTGGCTCGCCCCCGGCTACTACGAGCAACTGCTCGCCGCCATCGAAGGGTTGGGCTGTGACTTCGTGCGCACGGACCATGTCCAGTGCACCGCGCGGGCCCGCAGCGTCCACCGCGTGCCGTACGGCAGGCGCGGTGTCGTCCTGGACCCGCGCGAGGCGATCCTGCCCGCCGACCGCTCCACCTCCGTCGACTACGCGTACGCGTGGGCCGGCATCTACCACCGCCGGCTGGCCGACCGGGGCCTGCTGCACTTCACCGACGGGCTGCGCACGGCCGAGGACCGGCCGTGGATCTGGAAGCTGCACCGGGAGGCGGAGTCGTTCGCCGCGGTGGGGCTGCTCGGGGTGTTCTACCGGCGCGGGGTCGCCTCCTCGCTGACGCAGATCGGTGACGTACGGCAGCTGGATTTCATTCGCGCCTTCGACCAGGTGATAAGCGAAACGGCACAGGACCGGGACGCCGATAAACTCCTGCCGAAAGCCGTGCGGACCTACTGTGCGATTATTTCCCATCACCTGGGATCCATCGAAAGGTTCGAGCCGGCTGTGGCACGGAAACTGAAGTCGATGAGTGCCGTCGCACTGCGGCGCATGCCGCAGGACGTCCTCGACGACGCCCTCGACTCCATGGACCTGCAGCGCGCGACGCGGCTGCGTCGGCTGCGCCGCCGTCCCGCGCCCGCGGGGGTGTCCGCGTGACGACCCAGATCTTCATGGCGTCCACGCTGTACGGCACGGCGACGCTCGCCGCGGCCCTGGACGCCGGCTGCTTCCGCCCCGCGGACCGCCGCGTCCTGCTCGTCTCCAACAACTCGGCGACGCCCGAGACGACCCCCGGCGTCGACGAGATGCCCGGCTTCCCGCAGCTGCGCGGCCGGTTCGACGACGTGATCTCCTGGAACGAGACCATCTCCCCCTTCCACCCCGGCGGCTGGGCCCCGCGGCCCGACGACGTACCGCTGTGGGAGCGGCACCTGCGGCTCGCCTGGGAGCTCGGCGACGACGACGTGGAACTGGTCGTCGAGTCGATCCAGGTGAACCCGGCGCTCGGCGTCGCGCAGATCTTCATGGGCGCCCCCGTCACCGTCTACGCGGACGGCCTGATGAGCTACGGGCCCACCCGCAGCAAGATCGACCCGCTGGTCGGCACCCGCATCGACCGCCTGCTCCACCTCGACCTGGTGCCGGGGCTCACCCCGATGCTGCTCACGGAGTTCGGGGTCGGCCCGGAGATCGTGCCGACGGCGGCCTTCACCGACGTCCTCGCCGAACTCGTCAAGACGGGCGACGAGTTGCCCGCGCTCGACGAACCGGCCCTGCTGCTCGGCCAGTACCTCTCCGCCCTCGGCATCCTGACCGCCGAGGAGGAGGAGGACCTGCACGTGCGGATGCTCAAGGGCGCCGTCGCGCTCGGGCACGAGCGCCTGGTGTTCAAGCCGCACCCCAGCGCCCCGGCCCGCTGGTCGCGCGCCCTGGAGAAGGAGGCCGAGCGGATCGGCGCCGACCTCACGGTGCTCGACACCCCGGTCCTCGCCGAGGTGCTCTACCAGCGGATGCGCCCCGCGCTGGTCGTCGGCTGCTTCTCCACCGCGCTGCTCACCGCCTCCGCGCTGTACGGCCTCCCGGTCGCCCGCATCGGCACGGAGCCGCTCCTGGAACGCCTCACCCCGTACGAGAACAGCAACCGCGTCCCGGTGACCATCGTGGACGCCCTGCTGCCCGAGCTGACGGACCGCGCCGCGGTCACCGGGCAGCGCCGGGGGGCGACCCCCGGCGAACTGGGCGAGCTGGTGCGGGCGGTGGGCTTCGCGATGCAGCCCAAGATCTACCCCGACGTGCGTCCGGAGGCCGAGCGCTTCCTGGCGCGGCACCTGGACACGGACACCCGGCGGTACTTCAAGCGCCGCCGCCTGACCTCGCTGGGGCTGCCCGGCGCGGTGCCGGCCCAGCTCGCCTTCATCCCGCGCAACGCGACCGTACGGCGTGTGGCCAAGCGCGCCCGATCCTTCAAGAGGGCCACGCTCGGATGACCACCGTGAACCCGTCGCCCGCCCCGGCGCCCCCCGCGGCGGCCGAGACGGCCAGGCCGAACTCCCGGCCTGGAAGGAGGAACACAATGCCTCGCACCGCAAGGTCCGCGCCCGCGTGGAGCACGTCTTCGCCCGCATGAAGGGATGGAAGATCCTCCGCGACTGCCGCCTGAAAGGCGACGGCGTTCACCACGCCACGCTCGGCATCGCCCGCCTGCACAACCTCGCCCTCGCCGGGTGACGCAGAAACCAGCAGGTCACCGAGCATGCCGTAGATCATTTACGGGACAACCCTTAGTCCAAGCCTCAGGGCGCGATCCGCGAGATGCCCTACACCGACCATCGTTCTTTCCCAGGGTCTACTCGCGGCGGAGCTGTAACACGACGGAGCGGGAGCGAGCAGACGATGCGCTACCCGGCAGGCCTACCGAACTCACTTGGCGCGAACAGGATCGATTCGTCACCTGGTGGTGCCACTTCAAACGGCAGTAGAAGCAGACCGTCGAGGTACAGCTGCAAAAGACGCGGGCCGAACTGATCTGTGGCCGTCCAACTGGTGCCCGGCAACGGGCGGCCGAGCTGGGCGATCGCCATGATGATCTCCTCCAGGGATACGTCTTGGCGTACCCGTCCCGCCTGTTGCGCACGATGCAACATCAGCTGTGCGGCATCCACCATCCGGCGCTTCTGCTGAGCCAGCTCCGGATGGGCGCCGGCTTTTTCTTCCGACAGGCAGCACAAGGCGGCCAGCCGCTCGTGAGCCGCGGTCTGCAGGAAACGGTGCAACGCGACGTAGGGGTCGTCTTCCTCAGCGGCGGCCTCTTCCGCCGCATCGGCGACGTTCGCAACGATCTGCTCGACCGCTTCCGTCAACAGCGCTTCCCGAAGCGGGAAGTGCCGGTAGAGGGTGGCGTTCCCCACCCCGGCACGACGCGCTATCTCATCCAGCGGCGCGTCCCATCCCTGCTCGACCAGTACTTCCTGCGCCGCCGCAAGGATCCGGATCCGGTTACGCGCAGCGTCTGTCCTCAGCGCTCGGCAGCGTCGCGTCCCGGTGTCCGTACTCCAGCCGCCGATCTGCATACCGCTCCCTCAACGCTCCGTGCTTCCCGCTTCATTATCCGTAACCGACGCTCAAGGGTCGACGGTGCGGAGGCGGTCGGAGCTCGGGCCGCTATGCAGTCACATGCCTGGAAGGTTCCTTGCTCGTCCCCACGTGCGTCGTCACCCAGTCCACGACCGTCGCCGTCGAAGTGCCCGGCGTGAACAATGCGGCCACTCCCTCGTTCAGGAGGTTTTCGACGTCGTCCGCGGGGATGATGCCGCCTCCGAACACGACGATGTCCTCTGCGTCCTCGTGTCGCAGCAGCTTCATGACCTCCTTGAAGGTGGTCATGTGGGCCCCGGACAGGACGGACAGTCCGATGCCGTCGACGTCTTCCTGGATGGCGGTGGCGACGATCTGCGCCGGCGTCTGGTGCAGTCCCGTGTAGATGACTTCCACTCCGGCGTCCCGCAGTGCTCGTGCGACGACCTTCGCGCCGCGGTCGTGGCCGTCGAGGCCGGGCTTGGCCACGATGACGCGCAGGGGTGAAGACGACATGACGGCTCCTCGTTCGACGTGCGTGTTGGCTCAGTTCTAGAGATCGGACGGGACATAGGTTCCCCAGACTTCCCGCAGGGCGTTGCTCACCTCACCGACCGTTGCCCGCGCCCGCAGCGCGTCCTTCATCGGGTAGAGCACGTTGTCCTCGCCGTCAGCGGCCTTCTTCAGGCTCGTCAACGCCGAGTCCACCAGGTGCTGGTCGCGCTCCGCGCGGAGCGCGGCGAGACGCTGGGCCTGCTGGGCTTCGATGGCCGGGTCGACGCGGAGAGGCTCGTACGGCTCCTCCTCGTCGAGCTGGAAGCGGTTGACGCCGACGATCACCCGCTCGCCGGAGTCGGTCTCCCGGGCGATGCGGTAGGCGTTGTTCTCGATCTCGTTCTTCTGGAAGCCGTGCTCGATGGCGTCGACCGCGCCGCCGAGGTCCTCGACCTTCTGCATCAGTTCGCGTACGGCCGCTTCCATGTCGTCGGTCATCCGCTCGACGACGTAGGAGCCGGCGAAGGGGTCGACGGTCGCCGTCACGTCGGTCTCGTGGGCGAGGACCTGCTGGGTGCGCAGGGCCAGGCGTGCGGACTTGTCGGTCGGCAGTGCAATGGCCTCGTCGAAGGAGTTGGTGTGCAGCGACTGGGTGCCGCCCAGGACCGCGCCCAGGCCCTGTACGGCGACGCGGACGAGGTTGATCTCGGGTTGCTGAGCCGTCAGTTGCACACCGGCCGTCTGGGTGTGGAAGCGCAGCATCAGCGACTTGGGGTTCTTCGCACCGAACTCCTCGCGCATCACCCGTGCCCAGATCCTTCGGGCGGCACGGAACTTGGCGACCTCCTCCAGGATCGTGGTGCGGGCCACGAAGAAGAAGGACAGGCGGGGCGCGAAGTCGTCGACGTCCATGCCGGCGGCCACCGCGGTGCGTACGTACTCGATGCCGTCCGCCAGGGTGAAGGCGATCTCCTGCGCGGGCGAGGCTCCTGCTTCCGCCATGTGATAGCCGGAGATCGAGATCGTGTTCCACCTGGGCATCTCGGTGCGGCAGTACTTGAAGATGTCCGCGGTCAGGCGCAGGGAAGGCTTCGGCGGGAAGATGTAGGTCCCGCGAGCGATGTACTCCTTCAGCACGTCGTTCTGGATGGTCCCCGTGAGCCGGTCGGCGCTGATTCCCTGTTCCTCGGCGACCAGTTGGTAGAGCACCAGGAGCACTGCGGCGGGGGCGTTGATCGTCATCGACGTCGACACCTTGTCCAGGGGGATCTTGTCGAACAGCACCCGCATGTCGTCGATGGAGTCGATCGCCACGCCGACCTTGCCCACCTCACCGCTCGCGATCGGCGCATCCGAGTCGTGTCCCATCTGGGTGGGCAGGTCGAAGGCGACCGACAGTCCGGTCGTGCCGTTGGCGATCAGCTGCCGGTACCGGGCGTTGGACTCCACCGCCGTGCCGAAGCCGGCGTACTGGCGCATCGTCCATGGTCGGCCGGTGTACATGGACGGGTAGACACCGCGCGTGAAGGGATACGCGCCCGGTTCCCCCAGCTTCTCGGCCGGATCCCAGTCCCTCTGGGCTTCGGGCCCGTAGACCGGTTCGATGGGCAGTCCGGACTCCGACTCGCGCGCCATGGTGATCAGGGCCTTTCGTGGGTGCTGGGTGGTCGAGAAGGGAACGGCGCAGGCCAGCCGATGACGGCCGTTGCCACAGCTTCGCCGCGCTGTGACGTGGGTGAACGTCCTACTCGGCCATGTAGGTGCGGTAGATCCATCCGTAGACGCGCAGGGAGCGCCCGTCGACGTCCCGCACCTCGGTGGTCGCCTCGAAGTGCTCGTAGCGGTTGTGGACGCTGAGCTTGACCCGGTCCGTGAAGTCCGCGACCTGATGGACCCGCAGGTCATCGGGGATGTCCTTGCCGCCTGACAGGAGGATGTTGAGTTCCGCCGGACGGCTGTCGTCACCGCGCAGGATGTTGTCGGGGTGAGCCTGAGCAGTGCTGAGGATGGTGCTGGTCATGTGCGAGTCCTCTCACGCAGGGCGCTGTGAACAGGCGAGCTGACAGGGATGGAGGGGCGCGGCCGCGTGGCGGCGCGTCGGTGATCGGGGGCGTGGAGGTCTCCTGCGCGTCGGCGCGTCAGGGAACGCCACGGTCGTCGCCACGCCACAAGGGGCTGCCGCGACTTCGCTATATCGACTGTTGCCGAATTAAGAGTCAGCTTGGCGTCGATCCGCGGCGACTGTCAACCACTTCCCGGAACTCAAGGACGCCGTTCTTCCTGGGGAAGGGGAGCGCGGGTGGCGCCTGCCTGATGCGCGGCATACGGCGGCGCGGCTGCGGGCGCAGGCGCAGGCGCGGAGAAGGTCGCGCGAGCACGGTGGGGCCGCAGGGCTGAGGGAGTCTCGCAGGACAGCGGCGGGTCGCCGGCTCGTCTGCGGCGTCACGCGGCGGGCTCGCCCAGCGGGATGAGGTGCGGCTCGGCACCGACGACAGGGCATGCCTCAGACACGCGTGGCGCGTCGGGGCTCAGGCCGCTCACGCCAGGGCCCGACGGACACATCGGAGCGCGGCTCAGTCGCTGGTGGTGAGGAATCCGGACAGCGCGGAGAGGACCGCGGGGGCGAGCCGGTAGTAGACCCAGGTTCCGCGCCGCTCGGACAGCAGCAGGCCCGCCTCGCGGAGCTTCTTCAGGTGATGGCTGACCGTGGGCTGGGACACGCCGACGTCGGCGATGTCGCACACACAGGCTTCGCCGTCGGGGTGAGAGGCGACCTTGGAGAACAGGCGTAGCCGCACCGGGTCTCCCAGCGCCTTGAACATGGCGGCCGTGAGTTCGGCTTCCTCCTCGGTCAGCTCCCGGTCCGTGAGGGACGGGCAGCAGGGTGGAGCGACGGTGGTGGCCGCCAACTGCGCTAGCTTCGACATGCATCTATGTTGACACCGGTTCCGCCTCCTGCCAAGATCGCTTGATTCGATGGCTATCTAATCATTAGCTGGGGGAAGCATGACAGACGTGCGCACCGCCGATGCAGGACGGCCCGCGAGGACGGCCGTCGTCACAGGAGCCAGCAGTGGGATCGGGGCCGCGATCGCGCGGGCGCTGGCTCGCGACGGCTTCGAGGTCGTCCTCACCGCACGCCGGTCCGACCGGTTGGACGCCGTCGCCAAGGAGATCGGCGACGAGGGCGGAACAGCCCGGGTCTTCCCCCTGGACGTCACCGACAAGGAGGCGGTCCTCGCCTTCGCCGAACAGGTGCCGACGTGCGACGTGCTGGTCAACAACGCGGGTGGCGCCTACGGGACGGAGCACATCGAGAACGCCGATCCCGGCGACTGGCGGTCCATGTTCGAGGTGAACGTCGTCGGAGCGCTGCACATGACCCAGGCGCTGCTGCCGGGCCTGCGGGCCTCCGGTGACGGCGTCGTGGTCGTGATCTCCTCCACCGCCTCGTTCACCTGCTACGAGGGCGGCGGCGGCTACAGCGCCGCGAAGCACGGTGCGCACGTCCTGGCCGAGACGCTGCGCCTGGAGGTCTGCGGGGAGCCGCTGCGGGTGGTCGAGGTCGCTCCGGGCATGGTGCACACCGAGGAGTTCTCCCTCAACCGCTACCGCGGCGATGCGGACAAGGCCGACGCCGTCTACGCCGGGGTCGCCGAGCCGCTGGTCGCCGAGGATGTCGCCGACGTGGTGACCTGGGCGGTGACCCGGCCGCCGCACGTGAACATCGACCTCCTGGTGGTGCGGCCCCGGGCGCAGGCCGCACAGCACAAGGTGCACCGCACTTCCTGATGCCGGAGCGCCGCTGCGGCCGCCTCCCCTCACCGGGAGGCGACCGCGGCGGCGTCGTTCAGCAGCCGGTGGCGCCGGGCGCGTCGAACATGTCGGCCGCGTAGGCGGCCAGCTGCAGGGCGGCCGTGTGGTCGATGCCCAGCTCCGTGGCGGCGGACAGCACGGCGTCCGAGGCGGTGGCCGAGGTGCCCAGGTGCTTGGCGGTGACGTGCAGGAGCTGCTCGTGCTGCTCCTTGGTCAGGCCCAGGCGCAACGCGAGCGCCTCGCCGCCGGCGGTCACCGAGCACACCCCGGTCTCCGGCAGCTGCAGCTCGACCGACTGGGCGGCCTCCATGTCACCGGCGAGGGCGGCGGCGATGGAGCGCACCTGCTCGTAGCCGGTGAGCATGAGGAACGTCGGAGCGCGCCCGTAGCTCTTCATGCCGACGGCGAAGTAGCCCGGCTCGGGGTGGGCCAGTTCGCGGTAGCCGTGCGGGGTGACGGTGCCGCAGGAGTGCTGGTTGGGGTCGATCAGCGGGGCCAGCGCGCGGGGCGCGGACATGATCGGGTCCAGTTCCAGGCGCAGCTCGTCGGCGATGCGGTAGTCGGGCCTGAAGCCGGTGGCCGCGACGACGCGGTCGGCGGTGAGGGTCTGCTCGGTGCCGCCCGGGCCCCGGGAGATCAGTTCGACCTGGTCGCGGTGGGGGTCGTCGCCCAGCGTGCGGACGGCGTGGGTGCGGAAGTTGGGGGCGAGGGTGACGCGGCCGGTGTCCACGAGCATCTTCAGGCCGGAGCCGATGGCGCCGCGGGCGGGCAGTTCGTCGTCGCTGCCGCCGCCGAAGGAAGCGGCCGGGTCGGCTCCGCGGATGGCCCAGGTGATGGTGGTGCCCGGTGCGGTGTCAGCGAGTTCGGCCAGGGCGAGCAGAGTGTTGGCCGCCGAGTGTCCGGCGCCGACGACGACGGTGTGACGGCCGGCGTGCTGGTCGCGGTCGGCCCCGAAGACGTCGGGCAGGCCGTGGTTGATCCAGGAGACGGCTTCCTGCTCACCGTGGGCGGGCAGGCCGTTGGCGCCCAGGTGGTTGGGCTGGTTCCAGGTGCCGGAGGCGTCGATGACGGCGCGCGCGAGCACCTCGTCGCCGTCGGCCAGCCGAAGGACGAAGGGGGCCTCTTCCCGGCCGGCGGTGCGCAGGCGGTCGATGCCCAGACGGCTGATGGCGCTGACCGCGGTGCCGTAGCGGATGTGCGGGGCCAGCGCGGGCAGTTCGGCCAGTGGCTGGAGGTACTGCTTGACGAGGTCACCGCCGGTGGGCAGGGCGGAGGCGTCGGGCTCCTCCCATCCGGCGGCTGCGAGCAGACGGCGGGCGGCGGGGTCGGTGTTGAACTCCCAGGGGCTGAAGAGCTGGATGTGGGACCAGGCATGTACGGCCGATGCCGCGGCGTCGCCGGCTTCCAGGACGACGAAGGGGACGTCGCGTTCGGCGAGGTGCGCTGCGGCGGCCAGGCCGACGGGTCCGGCTCCGATGACGGCGACGGGAAGGCGGTCGGGGGTGAGGTCAACCACGGTGCGGTGTCCTTTCACGAG
>NZ_VDFC01000040.1:529032-537037 GCF_008369065.1 Streptomyces apricus
GGCCGGGGCGGTGAGGTCACCGGGGCCTGGGGCAGCTCGGCGCAGCTCCAGTTCCCCACGCTGCACACCTGGTTCGCGTACGGCTGCCTGGGCGTGCAGATCTTCTTCGTGATCAGCGGCTTCGTGATCTGCATGAGCGGCTGGGGGCGGACCCTGCGGTCGTTCTTCGCCTCTCGGGCCTCCCGGCTGCTGCCGTCGTACTGGGCGGCGGTCGTCCTCGTCACGGCCGTCTTCGCGCTGCCCGCCGTCACGTACGAGGCGGTCTCTCCCAGCGACGCGCTGGTGAACCTGACGCTCCTGCAGCAGCCGCTCGGCGCCGACCGGGTGCTCGGGGTCTGCTGGACGCTCTGGGCGGAGGTCCGCTTCTACGCGCTGTTCGCGCTGTGCGTCGTCCTGCCGGGGGCGACCCGGCAGCGCGTGATCCTGTTCTGCGCCGGCTGGACGCTCGCGGCGGCGATCGCGCAGGCCGCGCACGAGCCGCTGCTCGACCTGGTCCTGATGCCCGAGTACGCGCCGTTCTTCGTCGGCGGCATCGGCCTCTACCTCGTCCACCGCGACCGGCGGGACGCGTACGCCTGGGGCATCGTGGGCGTCAGCTGGCTGATCGGGCAGCACTACGCGGTGGCGGAGCTGTGGCACGCGCCCGGCCCGCAGCACTTCTCGTACCGGAGCTCGGCCGGGATCATCCTCGTCGTCACGCTCGGGTTCCTCGCCGTCATGGCCATCGCGCTGGGCTGGCTGAACCGGGCGAACTGGTCCTGGCTGACGGTGGCCGGGGCGCTGACGTACCCCTTCTACCTGGTCCACGAGCACCTGGGCTGGGTCGCCATCAGGGCCTACCACCAGGGCCTGGGCATCCCGTCGTACGCGACGGCGGCGCTCACGGTCGTGACGATGCTGGCCCTGGCGTGGCTGCTGAACCGCTACGTGGAGGACCGGCTGGCTCCGCGGCTGCGCTCGGCGCTGTCGCGTCCGCGCGAAGCCTCCCCGCCGTCCCCGCCGTCCTCGGCTTCGGCAGGGACGGCGGGGTCGGCGGCGGTCCCGCGCTGAACCTCCGCCAGGATCTCCCCGAGCGCCTCGCCGGCCTCCTCCACGAGGTCGGCCAGCTCGGACATCCGCCGCGCCAGCTCGGCCCGTACGGCGGGGTCGGGCACGAACGCGCCCAGCGGGTCGGCCGGGTGAGCCGCGTCCGGACCGCCGGGGTCCGGGCGGTCCGGGTCAGTCGATTCCATAGCGGGCTCCGATCCCTGCCAGCAGGAGCATGAGGCCTTCCTCGAAGTTCTCGTCGTAGCCCTCGAAGATCACGGGGCCCGCGGCCGCCGCCAGGGGGAAGTCGGCGAGCATCCGCGCGCGGCCGGCCACGTCGAAATCCGCGCGGCGCTCCCCCGGCAGCGGGTACACGCCCTGTTCCTCGGTGACGAAGCCCAGCGTGTACAGGTAGACGCTGGTGAAGGCGTGCACCGCCTGCCGGAGGGTGAACCCGGCGTCCACCAGGGCGCGCAGGTTCTCCTCCATCTGCACGGCGTGGTCGGTGCCGGTGAAGCGGGAGCCGCTGAAGACCTTGGCCCCGTCGCGGTAGCCCAGCAGCGCCGCGCGCAGGCCGCGGTTGGCCAGCAGCAGCCGCTCGCGCCAGGGCGTGTCCGGCGGGATCCGGGTACCGGCGACCATCCCCCGGTACATCCGCGTCGCCATCTCGTCCAGCAGCGCCTGCTTGTCCTTGAAATGCCAGTAGAGGGCCGGCGCCTTGACGTCCAGCTCCTTGGCGATGACGCGCAGGCTGAGTCCGTCGAGGCCGACCTCGTTCAGCAGACGCAACGCCGTGTCGGCCACCAGCGCTCGGTCGATCTTCCCCACAGCCACGGTCGCACCCTATCCGGCGTTCCCTCCTTGACAGCTTAACGACGTTAAGGGCATCCTCGCGGCATGGAATTTAACGAGGTTAAGGAAACGGCCGGCGTCGCCGACGTCCTGGTCGTGGGCGCCGGGCCCACCGGACTCGCCCTCGCCCTCGACCTCGCCCGGCACGGGGTGCGCGCCCTGGTCGTGGAGCGGTCCGCCGCCCTCTTCCCGGGCTCCAGGGGAAAGGGGATCCAGCCGCGCACCCAGGAGGTCTTCGACGACCTCGGCGTCCTGGACGCGCTGCGCGCGAAGGGCGGCACGTACCCCGTCGGCATGGTCTGGAAGGACGGCCGGCGGCTGGGCGAGCACCGGATGTTCGACGAGGTGCCCGCCACGGAGGCCGAGCCGTACGCGGGCAGCGCGCTGATGGTGCCGCAGTGGCGCACCCAGGAGATCCTGTACGCGCGCCTGGTGGAGCTGGGCGGGGGCGTCGCCTTCGGCCGGGAGCTGACCGGTCTCGCCCAGGACGCCGACGGCGTGACGGCGAGCTTCACGGACGGCGCCCCCGTGCGCGCCCGCTACGCCGTCGCCGCGGACGGCGGCCGCTCGGCGGTCCGGCGCGCCCTGGGCATCGGCATGACCGGCGAGAGCGTGGACCCGGCCCCGGCCCTGGTCGCGGACGTCCGCGTCACCGGGCTCGACCGCGACAACTGGCACTTCTTCCCGCCGGCCGACGCCACGCCGGGCGGGGGCATGCGGGGCGACTTCCTGGGGATCTGCCCCCTGCCGCACACCGAGGACTTCCAGCTGGCGGCCGGCTACGCGGACCCGTCCGCCGTACCGGACACGACCCTCGCCGGCATCCGCAAGCTGGTCGCCACCCGCACCCACCTCGCCGAGGACGCCGTGACCGAGGTGCGCTGGGCCTCCGACTTCCGGCCGCGCGCCGCGCTGGCGGACCGCTTCCGGCAGGGCCGGGTGTTCCTGGCGGGCGACGCGGCCCACGTCCACTCACCGGCCGGCGGCCAGGGCCTCAACACCAGCGTCCAGGACGCCTACAACCTGGCCTGGAAGCTCGCGGCCGTCCTGCGCGGGGACGCCCCGGCCGCCCTCCTCGACTCCTACGAGGAGGAACGGCGGCCCGTCGCCGCGCAGATGCTGGGCCTGTCCACCGGCGTGCACCGCGGCGAGGTCCGGCGCGGGGCGGCCACCCAGCAGCTCGGCCTCGGCTACCGGGGCTCCCCGCTCGCCGTGGAGACGCGTACGGACCTGCCCGGGGACGCCCTGCGCGCGGGCGACCGCGCGCCGGACGGCACCCGCGGCGGCGTCCGCCTCTTCGACGCCTTCCGGGGCCCGCACTGGACCCTGCTCACGGTCGGCACGGACACCGGGGTGCCGGAGCTCCCCGGCGTCCGCACGGTCCGCATCCCCGCCTACGAGGCGTACGGGACCGGGGTGTTCCTCGTGCGGCCCGACGGCTACGTGGGCTGGGCGGGCACGTCGGCGGCGGAACTGGCACCGTACGCACCGCTCGTGGGCCTCACCGTACGGAACCCCTAGACCGGCCCTGCGAGTCGGCCCCTAGACCGAGCTGGCCAGGGACAGCTTGACGGCGAAGCCCAGGAAGAGCGCGCCGGCGGCGGAGGTGGCTCCCGCGGAGAGCCGCCGGCGCCGCCGGAAGGCCGCCGCCAGCCGCGTCCCGCCGAATATCAGCGCGCTCAGGTAGAGGAAGCTGACCAGCTGGGCGAAGAGGCCGAGCACGACGAAGGACAGGGCGGGGTAGGCGTACCCCGGGTCGACGAACTGCACGAAGAAGGCGACGAAGAACAGGATCGCCTTCGGGTTGAACAGGCTGATGACGAGCGCCCGCCGGAAGGGCCGCTCCTCGGCGGCGGCCGGAGCGGCGGCGGTCTCCGCGACCGCGTCCCGCTCCCGGCGGGTCCGCCACATCCGCAGGGCGCTGCGCAGCATCCCGAACGCCAGCCAGGTCAGGTACCCGGCGCCCGCGTACTTGACGATCCCGAACAGCAGGGCGTTGGCCTGCAGCAGCGACGCGACGCCGGCCGCCGACAGCGTCATCAGCACGGCGTCGCCGCACCAGACGCCCGCGGAGGCCCGGTACCCGGGCCTGACGCCCCGGCGCGCGGCGACGGACAGCACATAGAGGGAGTTCGGTCCCGGCAACAGGACGATCAGTACGAGACCCACGAGGTAGGTGGGGAGGTCGGTGACACCAAGCATGGGAAGCAGTGTCGCACTCGCGTACGACACAATGCCGCGTAGTTCACGATCGGGTCCGCGGGGGAACCAGTCCGGTGAGCGGCGGGGAGTTCGGATGCGTACGAGGGGCATGAGGAGTTCGGTCGCGGCGGTGACCGCGATGACGGCGGTGGCCGCGCTCGCGGCGGTGAGCGGCTGCACCATCCAGACCGCCGACCAGGCGGGACGGTCGCCGGCCGCCGGTGCGCCGGCGCCTGCCGGGCGCTCTCCCGGCGGCCCGGACGACTCCGGCGGTTCCGGTGGCTCCGGGGGTTCCGGTGGCTCCGGGGGTTCCGGTGGCTCCGGTGACGGGAAGTCCTCGGAGCGGTCGGAGTCCGCCGGGCAGCCGGCGTCCCGGGTCCTGTGGTCGTCGGGCGACCGCGGCATGGAGGTCCGGGAGCTGCAGGCCCGGCTGCGCCAGGTCCAGTGGCTCTTCCAGGGGCCGACGGGCACGTACGACGCCTCGACGACCGCCGCGGTACGGGGCTTCCAGGGCAAGCGGGGCCTGCCGCAGACCGGTTCGACGGACTCGGTGACCTGGCAGCGGCTGCTCGGGATGACCCGCGAGCCGGGCAAGTGGGACCTGTACGCGTCGGGCGGCCAGCCCGCCGCGCGGCCGGACCCGCGCTGCACGACGGGCCGGGTGCTGTGCATCAGCAAGACCAGCCGCACCCTGCGCTGGATGATCGACGGCCGCACGGTCTCGACGATGGAGGTGCGCTTCGGCACGGAGTACACCCCCACCCGGGAGGGCGTCTTCGAGGTCTACTTCAAGTCGCGCCACCACGTGTCGACGCTCTACGACTCACCCATGCCGTACGCGATGTTCTTCAGCGGCGGCCAGGCGGTCCACTACTCCGAGAACTTCGCGGCGACGGGCTACTACGGCGGCTCGCACGGCTGCGTGAACGTACGCGACGAGGGGAAGATCTCGGCGCTGTTCTCGCAGGTGAGGAACGGCGACAAGGTCGTCGTCTACTGGTGAGGCGCCTTCGGCGGCAGAGGTGTGCGGGCGCGGGCGGGACCGGGGGAACGTGTCCCGCCCGCGCCTGTGTGCACCGAGCCGTGGGTACGGGGGGAACCCCGGCTCGTGCGACAGCCGATGACCAGTCGGCTCGCTTACTACTGCGTCGGGGCGGCTGAAAACGTCACACCGGTCCGGCCGCCCCGGTCGCTCCGGCCGCCCTGACCGTTCCGGTCGCCCTGGCCGTCCCGGTCCTCCCGGCCGTTCCGGTTCCCTTGGCCACCTTGCTTGTCCCCGTCGCCCTGGTCGTCCTTGAACGTGCCCGGGCCCGTGTGGCCGCGGTCCTTGCCGTTCCCGCCGCCGTTCCCGCCGTCGCCTTTCCCGTCGCCGCCGTTCCCGCCGCCGTTGCCGCCCGGACCGCCGTGGCCGTCCCGGCCGCCGCCGGAGTCCTCGCGGTCCCGGCTGCCCAGCAGGCCCTGGCAGTACTTCGTGACCCGTCCGGCGCCGTGGGCCGCGTCCTCCAGGGTGCGCCTGCGTCCCGGGGCGAGGTCCTTGCCGTCGCGGTGGTCGCGGCAGGCGGCGGCGAGCCCGGCCCACCGCCGGCCCGGCCGGTCCGTGCGCCCGGGGTCGTCGGCGCCGGGCCGCGCGCCCGTACCCGTGCCCTCGTCCTCGTCCGCCCCGGCGCCCGGGCCCGTGCTCCCGCCCGTCGGCGCACCAGACCCGCCCCCGGACCGCGCGTCGTCGCCGCGGGTCCCGGTGGGGGACGGAGTGCGCCGCGAAGGGTCCGAGGTGACGGCGGCCGTCGCGGAGGCGCCGGGTTCCGGTTCCCCGCTGCCGAAGGCGAGGACACCGGTGGACGCGACCATGGCGACCCCGCCCATCATCCCGGCGGCGAGCGCCGCGGCGAGGCCGTAGCGCACCGGGCGGCCCCAGGGCGACGGGGCGCGGCGGTCCCGGCCGGGACGGCCGAGCCGGACGAGCCCCGCGTCCAGGGAGGTGCCCGGTGGCGGTGCGTCGGCGGGGGCCGCGGTGTTCGTACGGGCGTGCGGTGCGCGGCCCGTCCCGCCGTCCCACTCGGTCCGTGCGGCCCGCCCGCCCGGTTCGGTCCGCTCGGCCGCCGCGGCGCCCCGGCCGGTGCGCGCGGCGCGGAAAGCCGCCAACGCGGCGTCCTCACCAGGGAGTTCCGGTCCCTCGGACACGGTGTCGACGGTCGTCGCGGTCAGGGCGCCGAGCGCCCCGGCGAGCCGGTCGGCCTGGGCGCGGACGCCCGCGTCGGCGGTTTCGAGCGGCTCTCCGCGCAGCAGCCGTTCCGCGGTGTCGCGGTCCAGCCACCGGCCGGGGGGCCGGGAGTCGTCCTCCGGGAAGACACAGCGCTCGTCGGCCATCACATGTCCTTCTGCGTCCGCGACGGCGTACGCGTCACACCGGCGGACGTCACCGCGCGGGTACGCGGCTCTTCGTGTGGAGGCCTCTGCGGGGGGACCGAACCGAGCGAGCCCGCGGATTCCGGATCCGCGCCGAGCAGTTCCGCGAGGCGCTTGAGACCGCGGTGCGCCGCCGTGCGGACGGCGCCCGGCCGCTTGCCGAGGGTGTCCGCGGCGGTCTTCGCGTCGAGGCCGACGACGACGCGCAGCACGACGGCCTCCGCCTGGTCCTGCGGGAGCTGGGCGATGAGGGAGAGGGTGCGGCCGGTGGCCAGGGCCTCGATGGCCTCGCCCGCGGTGTCGGACTCGGCCGCCCTGCCGGTGAGTTCGGTCTCGTCGCCGCCTATGGCCGGGCGCCGGCCGCGCATGCGGATGTGGTCGAGCGCGCGGTTGCGGGCTATCCGGGCCGCCCACCCGCGGAACCGGTCCGCGTCCCCGCTGAACCGCTCCAGGTCCCGGGCGATCTGCAGCCAGGCCTCGGACGTCACGTCCTCGGCGTCCGGATCGCCGACCAGCGTCCTCACGTACCCCAGGAGCCGTGGGTGCACGGCTCGGTACACAGTCCGGAACGCGGTCTCGTCCCCGTACTGTGCGGCAAGCACCGCGGCCGTCAGCTCCGCGTCGTCCCCCAGCACCGCGCCCCTTATCGCGCCCAGCCGGCGCCGCTCTCGCGGACCGGGCCCTCTGCGTCGTGGTCTTTCGATCGATGGTTGCGGTCTGCGCCCCATCCGGCGCGAAATGCACGTTACGGCTTGAAACCGGGGTGCGTCCACGTCCGTCCGGCGTGCAACCGACTCGTTGCGGTGCGAGGTGTGACACAAAACGCACCGTCGGCGCTGAGGAGAGTACGGGCCGCCGCGCGGCCCGTGCCGCGCGACGGCCGGGGCCTCTCCTGTGGGGGGTGGCGGCTCCGGCCGTTGCCATCGGCACGGGCACCCGGCCCGCGGTCCCTGCTTCGACCCCGGTTTCAGCCCCGGTTCCAGGGACCCTTTCCGTTCACCGCGCCCCGGTGTTCTTCTCGTTCTTCGCCTTCTTCGTGGCTCCCTTGCCGCCGGTGGACCCGGAGCCCTCGGCCGCCGCGCTCGGCTCGATGTCGACGGTGCCCTTCTTCTCCTTCGATCCGTTCGAGCCACCCGAGCCGTTCGACTTGCCTGACTTGTCTGGCTTGTTCGACTCATTCGGCTTGTTCGGCTTCCCGGACCCGTTCGACAGGGCCGCGCAGTACGCCTCGACGTTCTCCGCGCCGCCCGCGGCCAGCACCAGCCGCTGCCAGGCCGTCGAGTCCAGCGCCTTGCCCTTCTTCCCGACGGAGTCGTACGCGCGGCAGTGCGCCTCGGTGTCCCGCGCGGCGGCGGGGCGGTCGGACGCACCGGAGCCGCCGGGTCCGCCGGGCCCGCCGGTGGTCCCCGGCACGGACGGGCCGGACGAACCGGTCCCATCAGATGAACCGGACGCGCCGCCCCCGGAGCCGGGATCCGCCGGGACGCTGTTCGACGGCCGCGGCCGGCCGGTGCGGACG
>NZ_VDFC01000040.1:537137-557215 GCF_008369065.1 Streptomyces apricus
GGGGACACGTCCGGCAGCGCGTCGGCGAGCCCCTCGGCCTCCCCCACGCCCGCGCCGGTCCCGTCCCCGCCGCCGTCCACCGYGACGCGGCCCGTGATCATCCCGCGCGCCCAGTGGGGCGCCGACGAGTCCGCGGTCAGGGACCCGCAGGAGTACATCGAGAAGGTCAGCGCGGTCTTCGTCCACCACACGGTCGGCACGAACGACTACAGCTGTGCGGAGTCCCCGGCGCTGGTGCGCGGCATCATGACGTACCACGTGCAGGTCGAGGACTGGAACGACCTCGGCTACAACTTCCTGGTCGACAAGTGCGGCCGGATCTTCGAGGGCCGCGCCGGCGGCGTCGACCTGCCGGTGCGCGGCGCGCACACCTACGGCTTCAACGGCGACTCGACGGGCATCGCCGTCCTCGGCGACTTCGAGGGCGCCGCGGCGACCGCGACCACCCCGGCGAAGCCGGCGGGCAGGCCGACCCGGGCGGCCCTGGAGTCCGTGGCGCGGGTCGCCGCGTGGAAGCTCGGCCAGTACGGCGGCGACCCGAGCGGCAAGGTCACCCTGACCGCCGCCGGGGACACCGGGGTCTACGAGGCGGGCGAGCAGGCCACGCTGAACACGATCTCCGGCCACCGCGACGGCTTCGCCACCGAGTGCCCCGGCAAGAACCTCTACACGAAGCTGGGCGAGATCCGCCGGTACGCTTCCAGCCCCGCCCGGAACTCCGCGGCGCCGACCGCCGACTTCAACGGCGACGGCATCAGCGACGTCCTCGCCGCCACGCCCAAGCAGGGCAGCGGCTGGCTCACCCTCGTGCCCGGCGGCGTGAACGGCCCCGTGTCCGCGGCCAAGGTGAAGCTCAACCAGGGCACCGCCAACGTCCCCGGCGCCGCCGAGTCCGGCGACCAGTGGGGCGCGGCCACGGCCCTGGGCGACATCAACGGCGACGGCTACGCGGACCTCGCGATCGGCGCCCCCGGCGAGGACGACACCACCGGTCACAAGGACCGCGGCGCGGTGACGATCCTGTACGGCCCGAAGTTCGACCTCGGCGCCGACACCATGGCGCTGGGCGACGACTACGAGCCGAACGGCGCGCGGTTCGGCGCGACGGTCGCGGTCGGCGACTTCAACGCCGACGGCCGGGCGGACGTCTTCACGGCGGCCACCGGCACGGGCGGCAACTGGGCGGCCCGCTTCGACGACGGCCACGAGGTGGCGGGGGACCTGACCGCCACCGACGGAGCCCTCTCGTACGCGGACGCCGCGAGCGGCGACTTCAACCGGGACGGCTACGCGGACGTGGCGCTCACCTACCTCGACGCGTCCGGCGCCGGCAAGGTCACCTGGTTCAAGGGGTCGAAGTCGCTGGGCCTGTCGAAGGTGTCCACGCTCTCCGTGAAGGGCGGCCGGTCCATCGCCGCCGGTGACGTGAACGGCAACGGCTACGACGACATCGTCATCGGCCAGCCGTACACCGCCGAGTCCGGCGCCAAGGCCGGCGGCCAGGTCACCGTGGTCCCGGGCACCTCCACCGGCTTCACCACCACCGGGCTGACGACGGTCCACCAGGGCACCACGGGCGTCGAGGGCGCCGCCGAGTCGGGCGACGCCATGGGCTGGTCGGTCGCGACGGGCGACTTCGACGCGGACGGGTACGCGGACGTCCTCACCGGCGCCCCGAACGAGGACATCACCCGCAGCGGCGCCAACCGGGCCGACGCGGGCGCCGTCTGGCTGCTCAAGGGCACCTCGGCCGGCCTCACGGGCACCGGCTCGCTCTCCTTCTCCCAGGACACGACCGGTGTCCCGGGCTCCACGGAGAAGGGCGACAAGCTCGGCACCTCGGTCTCGCTGACGGACTTCTCCGGGCACGGCCGGGCGCACCTGCTCGTCGGCGCCGAGGGCGAGGACGCGGGCAACGGCACGCTCCTGTACCTGCCGAGCACGGCGTCGGGCGTCTCCGTCGCCGGGTCGGCGTACTACGGCGTCACCCAGCTGGGCACGGCCACGGGCGCGCGGCTGGGCCAGGTCCTGACCCCGTAGTCACGCGTACCGCGCGACTCGTCCGGAAGGCCGGGACCCTGTACGTGACAGGGTCCCGGCCTTCCGCGTGCGTACGGGTGCTCAGGCGCGTCCGCGGGCCCGCCGGGACACCACGGCGCGCAGCACGCGCCGGCCCTCGGTGGTCAGCTCCCGCGCCTGGCGCAGCCCGGCCGGGCCGTGGGCCGCGACCAGTTCCAGGACGCTGATCTGGCGCCGCAGTTCGGCCGCGACGAGCGGGGACATGTCCGGCGTACGGTCCTCGCGCCAGGCGTCCACCGGGAACGCCGCGTCGATCTCGCCGGCCGAGCCGTCGAGGAGCCGGTGGATCCGCAGTGCGGCGACCGAGCAGGTGTCGGACCAGGCGCGCAGGCCGGCGGCGGTCCGCTCGGCGGGGGCGGCGCCGAGCATGCGGTGCGCCAGTGCGACGGCCTCCCCCTCGGCCGATCCGTCGCCCCCGGCGGACGCGTCGCCCTCGGCCACCCCGGCGACGTACAGCTTGGCGCGCACCTGCTCGACGCACTCGCCCCAGTCCCGGTCGCCCTCCTCGGACGGTGCCCCGGAGCCGTCCCCGGCGAGGCTCGCCCACAGGGGGCGCAGGATCTCGTCGTCGCCGCCCACCAGGGGCACGCACCTGTCCAGGCACGCCAGGCCGCCGGCCGCGAGCCCCAGCTCGTCGGCCCGGGCGAGCAGTTCCACCAGGCTCATCACGCCTCCCTCGGAAGGGGCTGCCGCCGGTCACGGAGCCCGCACTTCCCCTTACTGCGTGCACAGTGGCCGATTCGTCACTGTGAGGTGGCCGAAATCTACAGGGGGACGACCCCCAGGCGGTCCAGGAACCGGAAGAAAAGCATCTCGGCCGAGGGTTCGGCGGCGGAGGTGAAGACGTCGAGCAGGCGTTCCTCCGAGGCGTCGCGGCCCGATTCGGCGGCCCAGGCGAGGGCCCGGACGACGGCGTCCCGCGGTTCCAGGAAGAAGTCGTCGACGGCCAGCCCGTCCTCGTTGCCGCCCAGGTACCCGGCCATCGCGTCCCGGGCCAGACAGGCCGTCCAGGCCCCGCTGTCGGGCGCCGCCGCCTCGACGACCACGCAGTCGCTGTCCATGACGTACCCGAAGAGCGCGGGCGCGCCCGTCTCCTCGGCCAGGTCGTTCATGTTCCCCACGTCACCGTTGGCGCCGCCAGGGGTGTTCGGGTACTCCCACACCTGCCAGCCGTCGGCCGCCGTCTGGTGCAGGGTCAGCTCCGAGGCGCCGGCCAGCGCGCCGAGTTCGGCGAGCGGCCGCTCGCTCCTGCCCACGACGAAATAGCCCCAATAGCCCATGCCGCTCCCCCCGCCGTACCGTCCGGCCAGGGCCGAATACACCACACGCGCACGCCAGTTCGCCACCGGAACACGCAAGCCACGCGAACTACGCGGTTACGGCCGCGGGACCGCCGCGGGCCATCTCGTCCTGCATGCGCGTGAGGCGCAGCACCACGAGGACGGCGAGGACGCCGGCGGCCAGGTGGGTCGCGTCCGCGAACAGCACGTGGCCGACGGCGTCCCGGAACTCCTCGGGCGTCTCGGCCCCGCTGTAGGTGGTGGAGCTCACCCGGTCGGCGACCAGCGCGATGACCCAGAGCGTCCACCAGGAGTTGATCAGGCCGTGCGGCACCCGCCCCGTCGGCACACTGGCGTCCCAGACGTCCTCCATGATCCGGCGCGGGAACCACAGGTTGACGATCGGCACGAACCAGCTCCAGCAGGTCCAGCCGCGCTTCATCCGGTGCCCGAACGGGTCGAACACCTCGGCGTTGACCCGGACCCGCTGGAACCAGACCAGGAAGAGGACGCCGGCCACGACGAGCGCGACCACCTGCAGGACCCCGGCCACGCGGTAGAGCGCATCCGCGCGGTCGATGTCCGCGTCGGGTACCGCGCCGAACACATCGCCGACCAGCCGGTCCGCGACGTCGTACGTCAGGAAACCGGACCAGAGCGCGAAGAGGTCGGCGACGACGGCCGCCCCGAGCGCCACCGCGGCCGCCTTCCCGAGCCCGACGGGCGAACGCAGCCAGGCGGGCCCGTGCGGCGGGTACGCGGGCGCACCCCCGTATATCCCCGTGCCGCCGTAGGTCCCCGCGCCGCCGTACGCCCCCGTGCCCGGCGGGCCGAAGGCGGACGCGGCGGTGAGGGGCGGCGCCACGGGCAGCGGGCCGGGGCCGCCCGCCGCGGGCTGCGGCGGCAGGACCGCCGGGGCGGCCGGGGCCGCGGCGGCGGCGCAGCCGGAGCAGAGCGTGCCGTCCGGCGTCGCGGTGGAACGGCGGCAGTGGGCGCAGAGCATGGGTGAGCGGTCCCCCGGGGTGTGGACGGAGCGCGCCGCGGACGCGCGGACGCGGGCCGGGCGCACCCTCTCCCCAGAGGTCCCGCGCGGCTTCCGGAACATACGGTTCGGGCGCCCCGCCCGTCCACTCGAAATCGTCCGCCCGTACGAGTCGGCCCGCAGGGCTCAGCCCAGCTTGTCCGCGAGTCCCTTGAAGTCGGCCCACGACGCGGACGGCTCGCGCGGGTCCCACAGCTTCTGGGTCAGTGCGCGCAGCGGCATCCGGATGCCCGCCGCCACCTGGGCCTGGGTCTGGGAGCCCGACAGGTCGCACCAGACGGCGAAGGACGCGCCGAGGACCTGGTCGTCGTACTGCTTCGGCACCGGGGACGTGCCGCGCAGCACGAGGGGCGTCCACTGCTCGTAGATGCGCTGCCCGGTCGGGTAGACGAAGGTGTTGGGCTGCCCGAGGACGTAGTAGAGGTACTCGTCGTTGTAGTTGAGCAGGTCGCGCCCGGAGCGCAGGTACTCGGCCGGCTGCCGGGCGCCGATCTCCTTGCCCGTCCAGTACGCGACCTGGAGGTCCTCGTCGGCCTGCACGGTGCCCCCGGCGAAGATCCCGTCGTTCCAGGCGCGCAGGGTCCGGTCGTGCCCGCGCATCGTCTTCGCCCGGTCGTTGAGCCAGCCCGTCGCCAGGTCGGCGACCCCGGCGCCGGATCCGTACGCCTTCGCCGCCGCGGCGGCCAGCTGCGGGTAGGAGGCCTCCGGGTCCGCCACGACCAGCGCCTGGTACTCGTCGGCGCCCAGGTGCCAGTACCGGCCGGGGAACAGGTCCGCGTACTCGTCCAGCAGCTCGTCCACGATCTTCGCGGCGGCGGGCTTGGAGATGTCCACGGCGCCCCCGGTGGCGGCCCCCCGGGCGTTGCGCAGCTGGAGGTCCGGGTGCGCGGCGATCACCGCTCCGAGGTGGCCCGGCGAGTCGATCTCGGGCACGACCGTGATGTGGCGGCTCGCGGCGAGGGCGAGGATGCGCCGCACCTCCGCCTTGGTCAGGTGCTCCTTCGAGACGATCTCGGGGTGCGAGTCGGAGGCTATCCGGAAGCCCTGGTCGTCCGAGAAGTGCAGCCCGAGCTGGTTGTACTTCAGGTCGCCCAGCTCGCGTATCCGGTCCTCGATCCACCCGGCGGTGAAATGCTTGCGCGCGATGTCCAGCATGAACCCGCGCTGCGGCTTCGCCGGCGAGTCGCGTACGACCCCCTCGGGCGCGGTGGCCTTCCCGTGGACCTCCTGCTTCAGCGTGCGCGTGCCGTAGAAGACGCCCGCCTCCTCGGTGCCGCTGATGCGCACGCGCCCGTCCGCGACCCGCAGCGTGTACGACTCCGGGTTCGCGTCCTCGTCCGTCAGGTCCAGCCCGACATCCCCGGCGCGCGGTTCGCCGCCGCCCGCGTAGGACAGCCCCAGCTCCTTCGCCAGGAGCCGTCCCTCGTCGGCGAGCTCCGCGTCGCCCACGACCACGCGCCCGCCCTTCGCGGGCCGCCAGCCCGGTCCGCGGGCGGGGGTGTGCTCGCGGACGGCCGGTATCGTCCGGGGCGTCCGCGACACCGGATACGTACGATCGGGTGACGGCGAGGCGCTCGGGGAGGACTCGGGGGCCAGGGCGCTGCCCCGGCCGGAGGGCTGCCGGCCCGTGGACGTGCCCGGGTCGCCGCCCGGCCAGAGCCCGACGGCCAGCGCGGCGCCCGCCGCGACCGCCGCGACGCCCGCGCCCACCAGCAGGGGCTTCCTGTGCGACTTCGCCGGTGTCCTGCGCCTACGCCCGTTCACCACAGTGGGCCCACCCTTCCGCTTCCTTCCCCGTACGCTTGCTCCGGCCGTGAACCTGAGCCCCGTCACCCGGTGCCGCCGTCCACGTCCTGTCCTCGAACTCTCCCTTACGGGTGAAGTCCGGGCATCCTCCGGACGGCTTCCGTCAAGCCTCGATAGCGTGATGACACATCTCTCACCCGATCCCCTGCCGAACCACGCGTGGCGCCCGGACGGGCGCCGCCGGACCGCCGAGGAACCCACGCTGCCCGCGCACCGCCCCTCCCGTCTCCCCGGCCAGGCCGCCGTCACACCGGAGCAGCCGGAGCAGTCCGCACCACCGGTTCCCGCCGGGCTGGGGCGGTTCAACGCCCTGCCCGCCGACGAGGCCGAGCGCGCCCTGCTGACCTGCTGCGGCAGCCGCCGCTGGGCCCGCCGGGTCGCCGCGCACCGGCCCTACCCCGACCTGGAGGCGCTGCTGGCCGCGGCCGACGAGGCGGCGTACGACCTGACCCCGGGGGACGTCGCCGAGGCCCTGGCCTGCGAATCCCTCACGCTCCTGCCGGACGGCGCGTACTCCGCCGCGCACATGGCCCTGAGCGCGGCCCACGCGGCGTACGAGAGCCGTTTCGGCCACGTCTTCGTGATCTGCCTGGACGACACGCCCCCGGAGGACTCCCCCGACCTGGTCCTGACCGCCATCAGCTCCCGGCTGTCGAACGACCCGGACGAGGAGCGGATCCACACGGCGGAGGAGCTGCGCCGCCTGGTCAGGGGCCGTCTGGCCAGGCGCGCGGGGGCCGCGGACTGCGACGCGGTCCCGTGTCCCTCGCAGGCGCGTCCGTAATAGCCCGTACGGACCTGTTTGACTGCCGGTTCGATCACATCGGTAGGCCCGCCGTAAACGTTCCGACAACACGTCGCTACGATGGCCGGGGCCGGTGGACCGTACCCGGCCGGGCCCGACCGACACAGAAGCCGGCGCGGCCCCTGTCCCCGCTTTCGGAGGGTTCTTCCGTGCCGGCTGGAACGCTGTACCGCGGCCGGGAAGGAATGTGGTCCTGGGTGGCTCATCGAGTCACCGGCGTCCTCATCTTCTTCTTCCTGTTCGTACACGTGCTGGACACTGCTCTGGTCCGTGTCTCTCCCGAGGACTACGACAAGGTCGTAGCCACCTACAAGACGCCGATCGTCGCGCTGCTGGAGTACGGCCTCGTCGCCGCCATCCTCTTCCACGCGCTCAACGGTCTGCGGGTCATCGCCGTCGACTTCTGGTCGAAGGGCCCGCGCTACCAGAAGCAGATGCTCTGGACCGTCGTCGGCATCTGGGTGGTCCTGATGATCGGGGCCCTGTACCCCGTCCTCGGCCACGCCGCTCGTGAAGTCTTCGGGAGCTGACGCATATGTCCACGACTGAGAAGACCGCGTCCGGCATCGGCCCCGTGGAGGGCGCGTCCCTCTACGACGCCGACAACCCGGCGCCCCTGATCGAGCCCCCGCGCAAGCGGACCGGGAAGTCCCCGAAGTCCACCCGCGGCAACTTCGAGATGCACGCCTGGCTCTTCATGCGCCTGTCGGGCATCGTGCTGGTCGTCCTGGTCATCGGCCACCTGCTCATCCAGCTGGTCCTCGACGGCGGCGTCTCCAAGATCGGCTTCGCCTTCGTGGCGGGCCGCTGGGCCTCCCCGTTCTGGCAGGTCTGGGACCTGCTGATGCTCTGGCTCGCGATGCTGCACGGCGCCAACGGCCTGCGCACGGTCATCAACGACTACGCGGAGCGCGCGAACACCCGGCTGTGGCTCAAGGGCCTGCTCTACACCGCCACGGTGTTCACCATCCTGCTGGGCACGCTGGTGATCTTCACCTTCGACCCGAACATCCGCTAGGCACGGGGCTGCGAGAATCATGAAGATCCACAAGTACGACACCGTCATCGTCGGCGCCGGCGGCGCCGGCATGCGCGCCGCCATCGAGTCGACGAAGCGCAGCCGCACCGCCGTGCTGACGAAGCTCTACCCCACCCGCTCCCACACGGGCGCCGCGCAGGGCGGCATGGCCGCCGCGCTGGCCAACGTGGAGGAGGACAACTGGGAGTGGCACACCTTCGACACGGTCAAGGGCGGTGACTACCTGGTCGACCAGGACGCCGCCGAGATCCTGGCGAAGGAGGCCATCGACGCGGTCCTCGACCTGGAGAAGATGGGCCTGCCGTTCAACCGCACCCCGGACGGCACCATCGACCAGCGCCGCTTCGGCGGCCACTCCCGCAACCACGGCGAGGCGCCGGTGCGCCGGTCCTGCTACGCCGCGGACCGCACCGGCCACATGATCCTCCAGACGCTGTACCAGAACTGCGTCAAGGAGGGCGTGGAGTTCTTCAACGAGTTCTACGTCCTGGACCAGCTGCTCGTCGAGGTCGACGGCGTCAAGACGTCGGCCGGCGTCGTCGCGTACGAACTGGCGACCGGTGAGATCCACATCTTCCAGGCGAAGGCCGTGATCTACGCGTCCGGCGGCACCGGCAAGTTCTTCAAGGTGACGTCGAACGCGCACACGCTGACCGGTGACGGCCAGGCCGCGGTCTACCGCCGGGGCCTGCCGCTGGAGGACATGGAGTTCTTCCAGTTCCACCCGACCGGCATCTGGCGCATGGGCATCCTGCTGACGGAGGGCGCCCGCGGTGAGGGCGGCATCCTGCGCAACAAGGACGGCGAGCGCTTCATGGAGAAGTACGCGCCGGTCATGAAGGACCTCGCCTCCCGTGACGTCGTCTCGCGCTCCATCTACACGGAGATCCGCGAGGGCCGCGGCTGCGGTCCCGAGGGCGACCACGTCTACCTCGACCTCACGCACCTCCCGCCGGAGCAGCTGGACGCGAAGCTGCCCGACATCACGGAGTTCGCCCGCACCTACCTCGGCATCGAGCCCTACACGGACCCGATCCCGATCCAGCCCACCGCGCACTACGCGATGGGCGGCATCCCGACGAACGTCGAGGGTGAGGTCCTCGCGGACAACACCACGGTCGTCCCGGGCCTGTACGCGGCCGGTGAGGTCGCGTGCGTGTCGGTGCACGGCGCCAACCGCCTGGGCACCAACTCGCTGCTCGACATCAACGTCTTCGGGCGCCGTGCGGGCATCGCGGCGGCGGAGTACTCGGCCACGGTCGGCCACGTCGACCTCCCCGAGGACCCGGCCGCGCTGGTCGTCGGGCAGATCGAACGGCTGCGGGCGTCCACGGGCAACGAGCGCGTGGCGGACATCCGCCGCGAGCTGCAGGAGTGCATGGACGCCAACGTCATGGTGTTCCGCACCGAGCAGACGATCAAGACGGCCGTCGAGAAGATCGGCGAGCTGCGCGAGCGCTACCTGAACGTCTCCGTCCAGGACAAGGGCAAGCGGTTCAACACCGACCTCCTGGAGGCCGTCGAGCTGGGCAACCTGCTCGACCTGGCCGAGGTCATGGCCGTCTCCGCGCTCGCCCGCAAGGAGTCCCGCGGCGGTCACTACCGCGAGGACTACCCGAACCGCGACGACGTGAACTTCATGCGCCACACCATGGCGTACCGCGAGGTCGGCGACGACGGCACCGAGTCCATCCGTCTCGACTACAAGCCGGTCGTCCAGACCCGCTACCAGCCGATGGAGCGTAAGTACTGATGGCAACCCCGACCCTGGACAAGGCGGACGCGGCCGGCACCCCCGAGCCCGGCTTCGCCGACTCCCCGTACATCACGGCCACCTTCCGCATCCGCCGCTTCAACCCCGAGGTCTCGGGCGAGGCGGTGTGGGAGGACTTCCAGCTGGAGATCGATCCCAAGGAGCGCGTCCTCGACGCGCTGCACAAGATCAAGTGGGACCACGACGGTTCGCTGACGTTCCGCCGGTCCTGCGCGCACGGCATCTGCGGCTCGGACGCCATGCGGATCAACGGCAAGAACCGGCTGGCCTGCAAGACGCTGATCAAGGACATCAACCCGGCCAAGCCCATCACGGTCGAGCCCATCAAGGGCCTCACCGTGCTGAAGGACCTGGTCGTGGACATGGAGCCGTTCTTCCAGGCGTACCGCGACGTCATGCCGTTCCTCATCACCAAGGAGACGAACGAGCCGACGCGCGAGCGCCTGCAGTCGGCGGAGGACCGCGAGCGCTTCGACGACACGACGAAGTGCATCCTCTGCGCCGCCTGCACGTCCTCCTGCCCGGTGTTCTGGAACGACGGCCAGTACTTCGGCCCGGCGGCCATCGTGAACGCCCACCGCTTCATCTTCGACTCGCGTGACGACGCCGGGGAGCAGCGGCTGGAGATCCTCAACGACAAGGACGGCGTGTGGCGTTGCCGCACGACGTTCAACTGCACGGACGCCTGCCCGCGCGGTATCGAGGTCACGAAGGCGATCCAGGAAGTGAAGCGGGCGCTGATCACGCGCCGCTACTGAGTTCCGCCGCGCACCTGCCGCGCAACTGAAGGGGCCCCACTCCGGCTGGAGTGGGGCCCCTTCGGTTGCGCCTGTCGGCCGCCGGCTCAGCCGCGCAGCACACGACCCTGCTTGTCGGTGCGGTCGTTGCTGGTGAGGAACAGGATGCCGTCGATGAGCGCCCAGAAGCCCAGGCCACCGCAGGTGAGGAGCTGCGCGACGCCGACGCCGACGGAGCCGACGTAGAAGCGGCCGATGCCGAGCGTGCCGAGGAAGATCTGCAGGATGCCCGCGACGATCTTCGACTTGTCGGAGTAGGGGCGCCCCTGCGGGTCGACACCGTACGGGGTAGCGGGAGGCGGGACGGTCATGGAACGTGCTCCTGATTGCTGAATGCTGAATGAGACCGGAGCGGACCCGCCCCGGAGGAACGCAGGGGGGAACCATGACAGTGACCTGACACAGATGACGCCATCCCCCTCGTGCCGTGTGAGCGTACGGAGGGGCGTGCAGGTATGGGGAGGGTAAACCTTTTATTGTTCCCATCCCGTGATCAAGTATGCCGGGCGTCAGCCGCGAATGTTGCGGGCCACGGTCCACACGACCGCGAGACCCAGGATCAACGCCTGGGCGCGCGGGCCGACTTCGGGCCGCCAGCTGCGTCCGCGCAGGCCCTCCAGCATCCAGCGCGCGAGCAGGAGGAGGGCGAACGGCGCGGCGAGCAGCAGCGCCCTGTTGTCGAGCCAGGCGGCGGTGAACTGGCCGTGCATCAGGTCGTACGTCATGCGGGTGCCGCCGCAGGCCGGGCAGAGCAGACCGGTGAGGAGGCGGAACGGGCATCCGGGCAGGAGGTGTCCGGATTCGTGCGGGTCGGTGCGGTAGAGGTAGGCGGCGCCGGCGGCCCCGGCGGCGAGCACCGCGAGGGGCGCCGCGGCCGGATGCCGCAGCGGGCCGCGGCGCCCCGGACCCGCCTCGCGCACGGAGCCCGGCTCAGCCACGCAGGGGCCTGCCCTGGGCGTCCGTGGCGTTGTGGCCGGTCAGCAGCATGATCCCGTCGATCAGCGCCCAGATGCCGAGCCCGCCGCAGGTGAAGAGCTGCGCGAGCCCGATCCCGACGCTGCCGATGTAGAACCGCCCGACCCCGAGACCGCCCAGCACCAGCTGGAGCACCCCCGCGATGATCTTCGACTTGTCCGAGTACGGCCGCCCGTAGGGGTCGTAGCCGTACGGGGCGTTGGGGTCACCGGTGTAGGTCCCGGGCGGATAGGCACCCGGCGGCGGTGGGTACCCACCGGGCGGCGGGTACCCCCCGGGCTGCTGATACCCGCTCTGCTGGTACCCGCCGCCCTGCGGATACCCGTACGGCTGCCCCGGCTGACCCGGCTGACCGGACTGCGACCCGGCCGCGTACGGGTTCGCGTCGCTCGGCGGCGGCGTCCCGGCCCCCGGGTACCCGTACCCGGGCGGCGTGGCCCCGGAGTTCGGATAACCGTAACCGGGCGGCTGGTTCGGTGGCTGCTGCGGCTGCGACGGCTGCTCGCTCACGGTGACTGCTCCTGGGGAGGGGACGACGTACGGACGACGTACGGCCAGCGTATGAAAAGAATCAGGTCAGCCCATCTTGCCGGAGAGACCGACCGATGGAGAAGCCGATCGCCCCCCTCCGCTTCCACCCACCTGATTTCACATCACAACCGCACAAGCCCTCCGACGAAACCCAGCCGCCCGTGCCGGGTTCCTGCACGCGGACACCCAGTTGGAGAAGTACCGAAGGATCATGAGCCGCATGGAGCAGCTCTCGCTGGACGCCGCGGAGTCCCGCGACTTCATCCACGGACTCGTCGCCGATGCATGAAAGGCCTCCCCATGACCGAACTCAGCTGGCAGAAGTCCTCGTTCAGCAGTGAAGCCAGCAACTGCCTCGAACTCGCCACCGCCCCCGACGGGACCCTCCACCTCCGCGAATCCGACGACCCGGCGACCACGCTCGCCCTTCACCCCTTGAGCCTCCGCTCGCTGCTGACCACGGCTCGGCGAGAGATACCCCGTCGCTTTTGAACGCGGTCATTTCCGTCGCGGAGACAGGCGGGCGGTCGGTACGGTCCCTTCATGTCCGACTCCGCCGAAGCCGCCGCCGTCAGCGAGCGCAATGCCGAGGTCGTCCGGCGCTACCTCCGGGTCTTCGAGACCAATGAAGTCGCCGAGTTCGAGGAGATCGTCGCCGAGGACGTCCTCGTCCACGGCGCGGGCTTCCACGGCCGGGGCCGGCACCTTCCCGAGGGGGCGGTGCTGACTCCGGGGCTGTCCCACTGCCGGGTGCGGGTGGACGACCTCTTCGCCGCCGGGGACCGGGTGACCGTGGCGTTCACGCTCACCTACACCCACGACCGCACGGGCCGGGACCTCACCATGACCGGGGTCAAGTCCTACCGACTGCGAGAGGGCCGGATCGTCGAGTTCTGGGGCGAGACCGACCTGTACGGCCTCCTGCGCCAGGCCGGACTCGTACCCGAGCGGATCCCGTCCTTCTGACCGCCCGACGCGGTCCTAGCGGGTCAGCGTCTCGAAGCCGGCGTCGTCGCAGTACCGGACGAGGCGCTGCTCCGCCGCCGTGTCGCCGTCGTTCAGCGCCGCCTGCGTCGCCTCCGCCAAGGTCCGGCCCTGGCCGACGGTCTCGTCCCGGAGAGATTGCACCGCGAGGAGCGCGTCTCGGGCGACGGTTTCGATCTCGTCGCCTTCCGTCGAGGACGACGTGTCCGTGCGTGCCGCGTTCCGCGCCTTCTGCCACGTCCCCAGTTGCAGGCAGTAGTTCTCCCGCTGCGCGGTCAGTCCCTCCTCGTCCTCGTCCGAGGCCGAGGAACACCCCGCTGTCATCGCCATCAGGACGACGACCGGGACTATGACCTTGAATACGCGCACCACGTCGCCCCCTGCTCGACCTGCAACTCCGGCGGCAGAGTACCCGCAGGAGAATCCGGCTGCTCCGGAGGTCCGTGGCGGGCACAATGATCAGCCGCAGCAGGTCAGGTGTGGAGCGGCTCCTGGGGAGGGGCCGGGGGAAGGGAGTTGGTCATCGTGAGTGTCGGTGTCGGTGTCGGGGCCGTCGGGGAGACCACGCAGCCGTGTCCGCAGTGCGGGGCCGAGGTCCGTGCGGACGGGCGGTTCACCGCCTGGTGCGCCGGGTGCGACTGGAACGTCGACCCCGAGCGGCCCGCCGCCGAGGAGCCGGGGCGGCTGGAGAGACGCCGGCGAAGACTCGCGCAGCGGCACGGCGAGCGGCTCGCCGCCGAGGTGGCCGCCGGCGGGACGCTGCGGCCCCGGCGCGACGCCGAGGGCGTCGCGGCCCATCTCATCGCGCTCGCCGTGCACGGGGTCACCGTCGCGCTGGCCGCCGGTGCGGTGTGGTTCCTCGTGACCGGATGGGGCGGCGCGGGGATGGTCCTCGGCGTGGTCCTCGCCCTGCTGGCGTGGACCCTGCGACCGCGCTTCTCCGAACTGCCGGACGATCGGCCCCTGCTGGGCCGCGCCGACGCGCCCGCGCTCTTCGCGCTGGTCGACGAGGTCGCCGCCGTCGTAGGCACCAGGGGCGTCGACACGATCGCCGTCGGCGCCGAGCTCAACGCGAGCGTCACGACGTACGGGATACGCAGCCGCAGGCTGCTGACGATCGGCCTCCCGCTCTGGGAGATCCTCACCCCGCAGGAGCGGATCGCCGTGCTCGGCCACGAACTCGGGCACTACAGCAACGGGGACACCCGGCACGGGCTGATCATCGGCAACGCGCTGCGCTCCCTCGCCACCTGGCGCTACTTCGTCGCCCCCACCCCGACGGGGACGACGGGTGGACGTACGACCCGGCCGCGGGCTGGGCCCACGAGCCGTCCGCCTGCGACGGCGGCGCCTGTCCGCCTCGTTAGGCTCTGTTCCGTGCCAGCAGCAGAGCCAGCAGCAGAGAAGGACAGCGCCTCCGGTCCGGACGGCCCCGAGGCCCCCGGGACGACCGAGGGCTCCGGGGCGATCGGAGGCCCCGGGGCAACCGGGGGCTCAGGGGCGGCCGAGGGCTCCGGGGCGGCCGGAGGCCTCGGGACGGCCGGAGGCCCTGGCGTCCCGCGTGGCTCCGCCAAGAGCGAGCAGACCCGCGCCCTGATCCTGGAGACGGCGATGCGCCTCTTCCAGGAGCGGGGCTACGAGAAGACCACGATGCGGGCCATCGCCAAGGAGGCCGGGGTCTCCGTCGGCAACGCGTACTACTACTTCGCCGGCAAGGAACACCTGATCCAGGGCTTCTACGACCGGCTCGCCGCCGAGCACCGGGTCGCGGTCCGGGACGTCCTGGACCACGAGAGGGACCTGGAGGCGCGGATCGCCGGGGTCCTGAAGACCTGGCTGGACGTCGCGACGCCGTACCACGAATTCGCGGTGCAGTTCTTCAAGAACGCCGCCGATCCGGACAGCCCGCTCAGCCCGTTCTCGGCCGAGTCGGAGCACGCGCGCGTGGAGGCCATCGACGTCTGCCGCGAGGTGCTCAGCGGTTCGAAGGCGAAGGTCCCGGAGGAGCTGCGGGAGGTGCTGCCCGATCTGCTGTGGCTCTCCCAGATGGGGCTGGTCCTGTACTGGATCTTCGACCGCACGGAGGGCCGCGAGCGCAGCTACCGGCTGGCCGAGCGCGGCGCCCGCCTCACCTCGCTCGGGATCTCGCTCGCCCGCTTCCGCGTCCTGCGGCCGCTGGTGCGCGAGGTGCACGAGCTGTTCACGGACTTCCTGGGGGGGCGGGGGGGGCCCCCACGCCCCCCGCCGCCCGCCGCCCGGCGTCAGTTCACCGCGTCCACCTCGTCCTCCGCCAGCTCCACGTCGTACACCAGCGGTTCCGTGCCGACCAGCAGGTGGCGGGCCCGGGACGGGTGGTCCCGGGCCGTCACGGCCAGCAGGTACGAGCCCGCGGACGGCACCGAGACGATGTACGAGCCGTCGGCCAGCGACGTCACCCGGTCGAGCTGCCGGCCGCCCTTGGAGAGCAGGGTCAGCGCGGCCCCCTCGACGGGGGCGCCGTCCGGGGTGCGGACGAAGCCGTGGATCACGGTGGACCCGCCGTCACCGCCCGCGCCGGCACCGGCACCAGCACCGACACCGGCCACGGGCGCGTGGAGGCCGGCGGCCGGCTCCTCACGGGGCTCCACCGCCAGGTGCGGCAGCCGCTTCTCCAGGCCCGCGGGCAGCCACCAGTTGGAGTTGCCCAGCAGGTGCATCGCGGCCGGCACCAGCGCCGTACGCAGGATGAACGCGTCCAGTGCGACCGCCGCCGCGAGCCCGATGCCCGCCATCGCGCCCTCCATGTCGCCGCTGAGCACGAACGCGGAGAACACGCAGATCATGATGAGGGCCGCGCAGTTGATGACCCGGCTGGTCTCGGCGAGGCCGACCCGCACCGCGCGCGCGTTGTCCTTGGTGTGCACCCATTCCTCGTGCATGCGGCTCACCAGGAACACCTGGTAGTCCATCGACAGGCCGAAGAGCAGCGACAGCATGATGACCGGCAGGAAGGCGGTGATCGGCCCCTCCTTGCCGATGCCGAGCAGTTCCGTGCCCCAGCCCCACTGGAAGATCGCCACGAGCACCCCGAAGGACGCGGCGGCCGCGATCAGGTTCATCAGGGCGGCCGTCAGCGGCACCACCAGGGAGCGGAAGGCCACCATCAGCAGCAGGAAGCCGAGCGAGATGATCGCCGCGACGAAGTAGGGCAGCCGCTCCCCCGTGACGGCCGCGAAGTCCTTGAAGACGGCGGTCACCCCGCCCACGTGGGCGCTCGCCCCGGACTGCGGGATCACGTCGTCGCGCAGCCGGTCGATCAGCTGGTCCGTCCTCTCCGACTGCGGTGAGGTCGTGGGCACGACCTGGATGACGGTGATGCCCTCGGCGGGCGGCGCGGCGGCGACCCGCGCGACCCCGTCGGTGGAGCGGATGGTGGCGGCGAGCGCGTCCGTGTCCGCCGCGTCCCCGCCGTCCACGACCACCTGGAGCGGCCCGTTGAAGCCGGGCCCGAAGCCCTCGGCCAGCAGGTCGTACGCCTGCCGGGTGGTGGTGGAGTCCTGGTGGTTGCCCTGGTCGGTGGCGCCGAGGCGGATCGACAGGACGGGCAGCGCCAGGACCAGCATCACCAGCAGCGCCCCGGCGGCGATCGCCCGCGGCCGCCGCTGCACGTACGCGGACCAGCGGGCGGCGGGTCCGCTCGCCTCCTCCGGCTCCGGTCCCGCGGCGGCCAGCCGGGCGCGCTGCCTGCGGCTGAGGACGCGCATGCCGAGCAGTCCGAGGAGCGCGGGCAGCAGGGTGACGGCGGCGAGCACGCTCAGCACGACCGTCAGCGAGGTCGCGACGACCACACCGTCCAGGAAGCGCATGTTCATCACCAGCATGCCGGCGAGAGCGATGCACACGGTGCCGCCGGCGAACAGCACCGCGCGGCCCGAGGTGTTGAGGGCCGTGACGGCCGACTCCTCGGGCTTCATGCCGCGCAGGATGCCGCGGCGGTGGCGCGTCACGATGAACAGGGCGTAGTCGATGCCGACGCCCAGGCCGATCAGCGAGCCGAGCAGCGGCGCCACTTCGGGCACGTCGGTGACGTGGCTGAGCAGCGAGGTCGCCATCAGCCCCGTGCCGAGCGCGGCGATCGCGACGACGAGGGGCAGCAGCATCGCGAAGAACGAGCCGAAGGCGAGGAAGAGGACGACCGCCGCGGCCAGGATGCCGACCATCTCGGCGAGGCCGGTGGGCGGTTCCTGGATGCGGGTGATCGCCTGGCCGCCCAGCTCCACCCGCAGACCGGCGCGTTCGGCGTCCTGCGCGGTGTCGACGACGTCCTCGACGAGCGCCTTCGGCACCCCGTTGGCCTGCTCGGTGAAGGTGATCTGGGCGTACGCGATCCGCCCGTCCCGGCTGATCTGCGCGGCCCCGGCCCCCTGGGCGGCGTACGGGCTGCTCACCTCGCCGACGCCCTTCATGCGCCCGATCTCCTCCAGCGCGGGCTCGATGCGGCCGCGTACCGAGTCGTCCCGGACCGTTCCGTCGTCGACCTTCCACACCACGGTGTCGGTGTCGCCCGACCGCTCGGGGAAGGCCTTCTGCATCAGGTCGTACGCGCGGGTGGAGTCCGTGTTCGGAAGGGTGAAGGTGTCCGCGTAGTTCGTGCCCGCGGCGGAGCCCGCGAAGCCCAGCCCCAGCACCGCCCCCACCCAGAGGAACAGGACCACCAGCCGGTGCCGGTAGCACCAGCGTGCCAATGTCGTCACGCCTCAACGCCCCTTGTTCGTCAGTCGGTTGTCGGTTGGTCCCCCAGGTCCTGCGGCACAGCATCGGGGGCGCCGCGGGCCGCTGGACACGACGCGCCCATGACTCTCAAGGAACTCCAAGGGGAGAGCGGGCCCCGTGGCCGGTGCCCGCGCCGATACTGGGTCCATGACCGCTCACGAGGGGGCGACCGTGCTCGTCGTCGAGGACGAGCCGAGCATCGCGGACGTCCTGGCCATCGCCCTGCGCTACCACCGCTTCGAGGTGATGACGGCCGGCACCGTCCGCGAGGCGCTGGCGCTGGCGGAGCGCACGCGCCCGGACGCGGCCCTCCTCGACGTGATGCTCCCGGACGGCGACGGCCGGGCGCTCGGCCGCGAACTGCGCACCAGGCAGCCGGAGCTGGCCCTGGTCTTCCTCACCGCGCGGGACGCGCCGACGGAGGTCGTCGGCGCGCTCGCCTTCGGCGACGACTACATCACCAAGCCGTTCAACATCGACGAGGTGGTCGCGCGGATCACCGCCGTGCTGCGCCGCACCCGGCCGGCGGACGTGCTGCCCGAGCGGCCGCCGCTGCGCTACGGCGACCTGGAGCTGGACGAGACGACGTACTCGGTGCACCGCGCGGGCCGTACGGTCGAGCTCACCCCCACCGAGTACGCCCTGCTGCGCTTCCTCGTGCGCAACGGCGGGCGGATCGTGCCCAAGGAACAGCTGCTGCGGCACGTGTGGCAGTACGAGCACCCGGCGGAGTCGACCGTCGTGGAGACGTACATCAGCTATCTGCGGCGCAAGCTCGACGCCCTCGGCGCCCCGGTGATCACGACCCGGCGGGGCGTCGGATACGGACTCGCATGATCCGCCGGCTGCCGTTCCGGTTCCGGCGCGGCCACGGTCACGGCCACGGCGTCCACTCGCTGCGCGGCCAGCTGACCCTGGCGAACGTGGTGCTGCTGGCCCTCGGCATCGTCATGGCGACGGCGGTGAGCCTGATGGGCATGCGGTACTACCTGCTCGACCAGATCGACTCGGAACTGTTCCGGATGCGCGACTCCCTGCAGGGTACGCAGCTGACCGCGCGGCAGATCGACTCGCTGAGCGCGCTGGCCTTCATCCGCGACGGGAAGGTGCCGGAGTCGATGGGCCCGCCGAACGCGGACACGCTCTTCGCGGTGGTCGACGCGAAGGGCGCACCCCTGACGTTCCGTTCCCTGGTGCCGACCCCGAACCAGCGGGCGCTCGCCGCCGCGGTGGGCGACAGCCCCCAGGAGCTCACCGGGGACGCGGACCCGCGGGAGGTGACGGTGGACGGCTCGGCGTTCCGGGTCGTCGGTGTGCCGCTGGCCGACGGCACCGTCGTGCTGGTCGCCGGGTCGACGGATGCGCTGCACAAGGGCATGGCCAAGGCCCTCAAGCTCGACCTGTTCTTCGGGGTGCTGCTGCTGGCGCTGCTCGCCGTGCTGACGATGCTCAGCGTGGGCCGGCGGTTGCGGCCGCTGGAGGACATGGTGGAGACCTCGTCGGCGATCGCGGAGGGGGATCTGGCGCGGCGGGTGCCGTCCAGCCACCATCCGACCCAGGAGGTCGAGCAGCTGCGGCTCGCCCTCAACTCGATGCTCCACCAGGTCGAGTCGGCGTACCGCACGCGGGAGCGGAGCGCGGCGCAGCTGCGGCGGTTCGTCGCGGACGCGTCGCACGAGCTGCGTACGCCGCTGTCCGCGATACGGGGCTATCTCCAGCTGTACGACAAGGGGATGCTGCGCGAGCCGGCCGAGCGCAAGCGGGCCTGGGACCGGATGACCGGGGAGGCCGACCGGATGGGGCGGCTGGTGGACGAGCTGCTGACCCTGGCGCGGCTGGACCAGCGGCCCGAACTGCGGTTCCGCAACGTCGACCTGGCGCGGCTGGTGCGGGACGCGGCGGAGGATCTGCGGGCGCAGCAGCCCGGGCGGCCCGTGACGGTCAGCGCCGAGGGGGCGCTGCTCGTACGGGCCGACGAGTCGGGGCTGCGGCAGGTGCTGGGGAACCTGGTGGCGAACGTGCGGACGCACACACCCGCGGATGTGGCCGTCGCGCTGTCGCTGGAGCGGGTCGGTGGGGTGGTGCGGGTGTGTGCGTCCGCACGTTCGCCACCAGGTTCCCCAGCACCTGCCGCAGCCCCGACTCGTCGGCCCGTACGAGCAGCGCCCCCTCGGCGCTGACCGTCACGGGCCGCCCGGGCTGCTGCGCCCGCAG
>NZ_VDFC01000040.1:557315-565881 GCF_008369065.1 Streptomyces apricus
CGCACAGTGCGGCCCGGCGGGGGCCGTTCGCGCAGTTCCCCGCGCCCCTGGGAACGACGGGTCGAATGTCGGGTGACCGGTCGGTGGGGGTTGCTCGCGCAGTTCCCCGCGCCCCTGAAAGACGGGGCTGCGCCCCGGTCTTTCGCTTTTAGGGGCGCGGGGAACTGCGCGAACGGCCCCCACCGGCCCGCAGGGCACCACGCACCCGGTTTTTCAGGGGCGCGGGGAACTGCGCGACAAGCCCCCGCCGGCCCGCAGGGAACCACACACCCGACCCCCGCCGGGGCGCGGCGTCACGGGACGGTCGGGGCCGGGACCAGGGCCCAGATCGTTTTGCCGTTTCGGCCCCGGCTCCAGACGCCCCACGCCGTCGTCAGGCTCTCCACCAGCCGGAGCCCCCGCCCGGACTCCTCCTCCGGATCCGCGTGCCGAGCCGACCGCAGCCGCGGCTGCGCCGGACTCTCGTCGGAGACCTCGATCAGGCAGGACCCGTCCGCCAGCGTGGTCACCGCCACCTCGAACTCCCGCTCCAGCAGCGGCGCGTGCCGCACCGCGTTCGTCGCGAGTTCGGACACGAGCAGCACCACGTCCTCGAACGCCTGCTCCCCCGCCCGGTGCCCCCAGTCCGCGAGGTGGTCGCGGACCCGGCGCCGCGCGAGTCCGACGGACGCCGGGTGCCGGGGCAGTCGGAACGAGTTGCGTCTCAACACGTTTGCTCCTCACCCACAGCACGCCGCCGTCACATGATGCTGCGTGATCGGGGCCCGGTGCGTCACTCCCGCAATTGCAACCCTGCGTGAACGCGTCAAGCCGTCAACCATCCGCTCCCGGCCGGGCTCCACAACCGGAAGCCCCACCGCCGTCCGCCGGGCCGGCCCGGCTCCCGCGTCCCCGCAGCTCAGCGCGCGGCTCGCGCACCGCCGCGGCGGGACGGCCCGCGCCTCCCGCGCGGCGGTCCGCCGGCCGGTGTGAAGGTCCCCCGCCCTACGACGCCGTACGGCCCGCCGCCGACTGACCTGAATCAGCCGGTCGCCGGGCCCCGGACCCCGGCTCAGGCCTGCTTGGAGGCCAGCTCCACGACGGTGATGTCGGACGGCGCCCCCACCCTGGTGGGCGGCCCCCACGCACCGGCGCCCCGCGACACGTACAGCTGCGTGTCCCCGTAGCGCTCCAGGCCGGCGAGGGTCGGGTTGGCGAGGTCCGCGATGAGGTTGCCGGGCCACAGCTGCCCGCCGTGGGTGTGCCCGGAGAGCTGGAGGTCCACCCCGTGGTCCACGGCGTCGTGGATCTGCACCGGCTGGTGGGCGAGCAGCACGCACGTGCGGTCGCGGTCCCGGTCGCCGAGGGCCTTCACGAAGTCGGGGCCCTGCCCCTCGTCCTCCCCCGCCACGTCGTTGACGCCGGCGAGGTCGAAGTGGGGCAGCTCGGTGCGGGCGTTCTCCAGCGGCCGCAGCCCCAGGTCGCGTACGCGCGCGACCCACTCCTCGGCGCCGGAGAAGTACTCGTGGTTGCCGGTGACGAAGAACGAGCCGTGCCGGGCCTTCAGCTGCGCCAGCGGCGCGGCGGCCGGGCCGAGGTCCTTCACGCTGCCGTCGACGAGGTCGCCCACGACCGCGATCAGGTCGGGCTGCGTGGAGTTGATCGTGTCGACGACCTTCTGGGCGAAGCCGCGCCCCAGCACCGGCCCGAGGTGGATGTCGCTGACGACGGCGATGCGGTACCCGTGGGCGGAGCGCGGGAGCTTGGCCAGCGGCACGGTGACCCGCTTCACCTTCGGCCCGCTCAGCACGCCGTACGTCCCGTACCCCACGGTGCCCACGGCGGCGGCCGCGGCGGCCCCGCCGACGACCCGCGAGACGAACAGCCGACGGGAGGGACCGACGGAGGCGTCCCCCGGCCCGGTTCCGGCGGGGGCGGGCGCCGCCTCACCGGCCTGCTCGCCCTCGTCGACCCGCTCGTCCTCACCGGCCCGCTCGCCCCCGGCGGGCTTCGTCCCGGCGGATCCGCCGGCTCCCCGGGCCGACGCCCCCGCCGGTACGGCGGACACGGACCCGGGTATCCCGGCCGGCCCGGCCGGACCCGCCGGCTCCGCCGCGGGGACGGCGGGCGCCGCGGACGCCGCGCGCCGTTCCAGCGCCCTGCGCAGCAGCGGACGCACCGCCTCGCCGACCAGCAGCGCCAGCAGTACGTAGATCATCAGGGCCATCCACAGGAAGCCCGGCCAGGCCAGCACCTGCTGCAGGCGGAACGGCGCGCCCGTCCGCTCGGCCACGAGCGCCGTGGCCATCAGGACGGGCCCCGCCACCAGCGCGGCCGTGCCCACCCGCCGGGCGGTCCCGGACCGTGCGGTCGTGTCGCGCACCAGGCGACGCCACAGGTACCAGTGGAGTCCGCCGAGCACGGCGAGGACCAGGACCACGAACACGATGACCACGCGAGGGCTCTCCCGTTAAGACATGGGGCGTTGTGACGTACGGCGTTGTGACGTACGGAGTCATGACGTACGGCGTTATGACGACGGTGTGCGGCGCAGGGCGCGGACGCCGCGCAACCCGATGCCCCCGACGACCGTCCCCAAGACAAAGGAGACGACGGCGAGCGTCAGGTGCACCCAGAAGTACCCGGTCGGATCGCCGGCGTCGTCGAAGGCGAGCCCGCTGCCGTCCTTCCACAGGTTCTTGACGAAAGTGATCCAGATGACCCAGCTCCACACCCCGAAGGCGAGCAGGAACCAGGAGACGGGACGGCTGAGCTTCATGGGTTCAGTATCGCCGCCCCGGAACGGGACCGATGTCCGGGGTGGGGAGGCCCGCGGGACATCCCAGGCGGCGCCCTGTACGTTTCCGACCGTGCCCGCCTTGAAAAAGACCGCCGAATCAACCTTGTTGGCCACTTCCGCCACGCTGTTGTCGTTCTCCCTCGCCCTCACGGCGACCGTCGCCGCACCCGCCGTGGCCGCGGACGAGAAGCCGTCCCCGTCCGCGAGCCCGACGGCCACCCCGCCCCCGGGCATGTCGAAGGTGGGCGGCGCCCAGCTCGGCCTGGCCGGGACCCAGGCGAACCTCGGCCCCGGCGCGCCGGTCCTGCCGAAGGATCTGAGCGCCCGGTCCTGGATCGTCGCGGACGCCGAGTCCGGTGACGTGCTGGCCGCGCACAACGCGCACTGGCGGCTGCCCCCGGCGAGCACCCTGAAGATGCTGTTCGCCGACACGCTGCTCGAGAGGTTCCCCAAGACGCAGACCCACCGGGTCGTGCCGTCCGACCTGGCGGGCATCGGCCCGGGCTCCAGCATGGTGGGCGTCAAGGAGGACGAGACGTACACGGTCCACGACCTGTGGCTCGGCGTCTTCCTGCAGTCCGGCAACGACGCCGTGCACGTCCTGTCCGCGATGAACGGGGGCGTGGACCGGACCGTCGCGGACATGAACGCGCGCGCAGAGGAACTGCAGGCGCTCGACACGAACGTGGTCAGCCCGGACGGCTACGACGAGAAGGGCCAGGTGTCCTCGGCGTACGACCTGACGCTGTTCGCCATGTCGGGGCTGCGGAACGCGGACTTCCGCGAGTACTGCTCGACGGTGCGCGCCAAGTTCCCCGGCGAGACCAAGAAGAACAAGAAGGGGAAGACCACCCGCGGCACCTTCGAGATCCACAACACCAACCGGCTGCTGGCGGGCGACTACGGGCTGGACGCCTACCCGGGCATCGCGGGGGTGAAGAACGGCAACACCACCAACGCGGGCGCGACCTTCACCGGGGTCGCCGAGCGCGGCGGCAGGGTGCTGCTCGTCACCGTCATGAACCCGGAGAAGAAGGAGCGCAACCAGGTCTACAAGGAGACCGCGAAGCTCCTCGACTGGGGCTTCAAGGCGTCGGACAAGGTCTCCCCGGTGGGCGAGCTGGTGGCGCCGAAGAGCGCGGACACGGGCGCGAAGCCGGGGGCCGGTGCCTCCGGCGAGGCGGGCGGTTCGGGCGAGGGCGCGAAGGCGGGCAACGGTTCGGACCCGGCCAAGGCCGCCGCGGCGTCGGCGCACACGGACGGTTCGAGCGGTGTCTGGACCGCCCTGGGGATCGCCGGCGGCGCGCTGGTGCTGCTCGCCGCCGGTGTCTTCGTGATCAACCGCCGCTGGCCGCTGCCGGAGCTGATGCGCCGCCGCCGCTGACGTCCGCGTCCGGGGCGGCGTCCGCGGTGCCGTCCGCGATCGCCTGCTCCTCGGGGGTCTTGTGCTGCGTCGCCGTCCAGGCGGCGCAGAAGAGCAGCAGCTTGGACGTGAAGTTGATCCACAGCAGCAGGGCGACGGGCACCCCGAACGCCCCGTACATGCTCTTCGCGGCGACCCCCTGGATGTAGCCGCTGAGCAGCAGTTTCAGCAGCTCGAAGCCGGCGGCGCCGATCAGCGCGGCGACGACCAGGCGGCGCCGCTCCGGCTGGACGCCGGGCAGCAGCGTCAGCAGGTAGAGCAGCAGCAGGAAAGCGGCGAGGACGGCCACCGCGAAGGCGGCCGTCCGCAGCAGCACGCCGCCCCAGCCGCCCTCCTCGATGCCGAGGTGGCGGGTGGTCCAGCCCACCGCGGTCGAGGCCAGCGTGGAGGCGGCGAGCGTGACGAGCGCGGCGCCGCCGAGGCCGAGGAGCACACCGCCGTCCACGAGCTTGCGCAGGATCGGGTTCTCCTCCTCGTCCGGCAGCTCCCAGACCGCGCGCAGGCACTCGCGCATCGAGCCCACCCAGCCGATGCCGGTGAACAGCAGCAGGGCGCCCGCGATGAGGCCGACCGTGCCGGCGTTGTCGACGAGGGCGCCGATGTCGAGCTGCTCGGAGATGCCGGGCACCTGCTCGGCGATCTTGTCCTCCAGCGTGCGCACGCCCTTGTCGTCGAGGGCCGCGGCGGCGATCGCGGCGGCCACCGTGATCAGCGGGAAGAGCGCGAGGAAGCTGATGAAGGTCATCGCCGCCGCGAGCCGCGTCCACTTCACGCGGTCCAGCCGCTCGTAGGAGCGCCAGGCGTGCGTGACCATCAGCCGGGCGATCCACGGGCCCACGCCGGGGAGCTTCTTCAGCCAGTCCATGATCCGACCCTGCCCTCGCCTCGGAAAACCAATGTCCTCGTACCCCAGAAACGCAGGGCGGTAGCGAGGACCATGCCGATTCCCGCCCCGGAGACGGTGTCCGCGCGCGGGGAGGTGAAACCGAGGCCGTGGTGGCTGACGAGGATGCACAGCAGCTGGACCAGGGCGCCCGCGACGTTCACCGCGAGGAAGACGGCCCAGCGGCCCGGGCCGCCGCTCGTGTGCCGGTACGTGCCGAGCGCGTTGCCCGCGTACGCGACCGAGCAGCCCGCCAGGAAGGACAGGGCCTTGGCGGTCAGCGGGTCCAGGCCGGCGGGCCCGCGCAGCCAGAGGAAGAGGGCCAGGTCGGCGGCGTACGCGAGCAGGCCCGCGGCGGCGAAGCCGAGCGCCTCCCGCAGCCGCGGCCGGGTCCGGAGGGCCTCCCGCAGCCGGGGCCGGGTCCGGAAGGCCTGCGTCAGCCGCGACCGGGGCGTACCCCCGGACCGGACACCGTGCGCCCCGCTCACCAGTCGGCCACCGCCAGGGCGTACATCGCGACCCACGCCACGCCGATCACGGCGAGCGCGCGGTCGCGCAGGACGACGTCCTCCGGTTCGCCGGCGGTGCCCCGGTCGGCGAAGACCGCGTACCGCAGGACGGCGAGGATGAAGGCGACCATCGACAGCTGCCGCCAGGGCAGCACGCTGGTGTGCGGCACCCCGCCCTCCTCCAGGGCCCACAGGCAGTAGCCGAGGACGGCGACCCCGGCGGCGAGCTGCCACACGAAGCGCAGGTAGCCGACCGTGTACTCGGTGAGCAGCGCGCGGGTGGCGCCCGCCTTGCCGGCCATCTGGACGGCCTCGGAGTAGCGCTTGGCGGAGACCATGAAGAGCGCGCCGAAGCCGGTCGTGATCAGGAACCAGCGCGACAGCGGGATGCCGAGCGCGAGCCCGCCGATCATGGCCCGCATCAGGAAGCCGGTGGTCACCACGGCGAGGTCGACGACCAGGACGTGCTTGAGGCTCAGGCAGTACGCGAACTGCAGGCCCAGGTAGGCGGTGAGCAGCGCGGAGGTGAACGGCGAGCACAGGAAGGCGGCCGCGGTGGGGGCGACGGCGGCGAGCACGAAGCCCACCGCGTAGGCGACCGGGACGGGCACCTGCCCGGCGGCGACCGGGCGGTGGCGCTTGACCGGGTGGGCGCGGTCGGCATCGGCGTCCCGGGCGTCGTTGACCAGGTAGACGCTCGCGGCGCAGGCGGTGAACAGGACGAAGACGAGGCCGACCTGGATCAGGGCGTGCCGTGAGAAGAGCTCGCCCGCCGCGGCCGGGGCGGCGACGACGAGGACGTTCTTGACCCACTGCTTGGGCCGGGCGGTTCTGAGGAGGCCCTTCAGGAGGCCCCTGCGGGGCGGCGGGGCCTGCTCGGTGCGGGTCCGCTCCAGGAGCGCCGTCTCAGCCATGGTCGCGGCCTCCTGTCATCCGGCGCTCTCCTGTCATCCAGCGGGCACCGAGCCGGGCGGTCACCGCGCCGAGGGCAGCCCCCGCCGCGACGTCCGAGGGGTAGTGGACGCCGACGACCAGCCGGGACAGGCACATCGCGGCGGCCAGCGGGGGCACCGCGCGGGCGCCGAGCGCGCCGAAGGCGACGGCGGCGGCCGTCGCGGAGGTGGCGTGCGAGCTGGGGAAGGAGTGCCGGCCCGCGGTGCGCACCAGCGGTACGACGTGGCCGGGCCGCGGCCGGCGCACGAGCCGCTTCACCCCCATGCTGGCGAGGTGCGCGCCCGCGGTCAGGGCCGTGCCGCGCAGCCAGGCGCGGCGGCGCCGCGGGTCGGCCGCCGCCCCCGCGAGGCCCGCCGCGATCCACAGCGCGCCGTGCTCGCCGGCCAGGGACAGGGTCCGCGCGGCGGCGGCGACCCGCGGGCGGGCGCCGCGCGCGTGGAAGGCCGTGAGGAGGCGGTGGTCCAGGTCGGGACGCTCGTCGTGGTGGTGCGTGTGGTCCGTGGGGTCCATGGGGATCCACTGTTCACGTCGACGCGGCGATAGCACCGGCAATATTGAGCGACATCCCATTAATCACCCATTTCGGGGAGGAAGGGGATGTTGCGGAACTGACCGTAACTTTCGGTGGATACCGTCGTCGCCATGCCTACCGACACGGTTTCCGTCACGGGGTGGGGCCGCACCGCTCCCACCACCGCCCGCCTGGTGCGCCCCCGTTCGTACGACGAGGCCGTGGCCGCCGTCCGGGACTGCGGGGCCCGCGGGGGCATCGCGCGGGGCCTGGGGCGTACGGGGACGCGGCGCAGAACGCGGGCGGGGCCGTGTTCGACATGACGGGCCTGGACCGGATCCACGCGGTCGACGCGGACGGCGGGACGGTGCTGTGCGGCGCCGGCGTCTCGCTGCACCGCCTGATGGAGGTCCTGCTGCCGCTGGGCTGGTTCGTGCCGGTGACCCCGGGGACCCGCTACGTGACGGTCGGCGGGGCGATCGGCGCGGACATCCACGGCAAGAACCACCACGTGTCGGGGTCGTTCGCGCGGCACGTCCTGTCCTTCGAGCTGCTCACCGCGGACGGCGAGATCCGCATGGTGAGCAGCGGGACCCCCCTCTTCGACGCCACCGCAGGCGGCATGGGCCTGACCGGCGTCGTCCTGACGGCCACCGTCCGGCTGCAGCCCGTCGAGACGTCGCTGATGTCCGTCGACACCGAGCGCGCCGCGGACCTGGACGACCTGATGGCCCGCCTCACGGCCACCGACCACCGCTACCGCTACTCCGTCGCCTGGATCGACCTGCTGGCCCGCGGCGCCGCCATGGGGCGCTCGGTGCTCACCCGCGGCGACCACGCCCCCCTGGAGGCGCTGGCCGACGTGCCCCGCGCGCGCCGGGCCCCGCTGGAGTTCCGGCCCGGCCGCCTCCCTGCCGCCCCCTCCTTCGTCCCCGAGGGGCTGCTGGGGCGTACGACGGTGGGCCTGTTCAACGAGCTCTGGTACCGCAAGGCGCCGCGCGCGCGGACCGGTGAGCTGCAGCGGATGTCCACGTTCTTCCACCCGCTCGACGGCGTGCCGCACTGGAACCGCGTCTACGGGCGCGGCGGCTTCGTGCAGTACCAGTTCGCCGTCGGGTACGGGCAGGAGGAGGCCCTGCGCCGGATCGTGCACCGCATCTCGCAGCGCCGCTGCCCCTCCTTCCTCGCCGTGCTGAAGCGGTTCGGCGAGGGCGACCCGGGCTGGCTGTCCTTCCCCGTGCCCGGCTGGACCCTCGCCCTGGACATCCCCGCGAACCTGCCGGGGCTCGGCGCCTTCCTCGACGCGCTGGACGAGGAGGTGGCCGCCGCCGGCGGGCGGGTCTACCTGGCCAAGGACTCCCGGCTGCGGCCCGAGCTGCTCGCGGCGATGTACCCGCGGCTCGGCGACTTCCGGGCGCTGCGCCGGGAGCTGGACCCGCGGTCCGTCTTCACCTCCGACCTGTCCCGGCGCCTCGGCCTCTGACCCGGCCGCCCCGCGCACCCGGCC
>NZ_VDFC01000040.1:565981-586590 GCF_008369065.1 Streptomyces apricus
CCCCCTCCCCCTGGAGTTCGGTTCCATGAAGGACGCCTTCGGCCTCCCCCAGTCCCTGCTCGTCCTCGGCGGCACCTCCGGGATCGGGCTCGCCACCGCGCGCCGCCTGATCGCCCGCCGCACCCGTACGGTGTGGCTCGCGGGCCGCCCCTCGCCCGCCCTGGAGTCGGCCGCCGCGGGCCTGCGCGAGCTCGGCGCGGACGTCCGTACCGTCGCCTTCGACGCGCTCGACCCGGACTCCCACGAGGAGGTCCTCGGCAAGGTCTTCGCCGAGGGCGACATCGACATGGTCCTGCTGGCGTTCGGCGTGCTGGGCGACCAGTCGCGCGACGAGAACGAGCCGGCCGCCGCGGTCCGCGTCGCCCAGACCAACTACACGGGCGCCGTCTCGTCGGGGCTGGTGTGCGCGCAGGCCCTCCAGACCCAGGGCCACGGCTCCCTGGTGGTGCTCTCCTCGGTGGCGGGCGAGCGGGCCCGCCGCGCCAACTTCATCTACGGGTCCAGCAAGGCGGGCCTCGACGCGTTCGCCCAGGGCCTGGGGGACGCGCTGTACGGCACGGGCGTGCACGTGATGGTCGTGCGCCCCGGGTTCGTCCGCTCGAAGATGACGGAGGGCCTGGAGGAGGCGCCGCTCGCGACGACCCCCGAGGCGGTCGCCACGGCCGTCGAGACGGGCCTGCGCCGCCGCTCGGAGGTGGTGTGGGTACCGGGCACGCTGCGGGTGGTCATGTCGGCCCTGCGCCACGCCCCACGGGCGGTGTTCCGCCGCCTGCCGCTGTAGGACGGGGCCGGCCGGTGCTCCGGCTACCTCGTGAGCGACATGATCACGGTCCGGTTGGTCGGGTTCCCGCCCTGGTTCACCTGGACGTTCCCCACCCCGAAGGCCTGGTCGGTGCCCGGCACGGCGGCCACGGCGGACAGCCACAGCGACTGCCGGGAGGAGGCCCGCACCCCGTCCCCGCTCGGCAGCCTGGGCCACGGGATGTGCGTACAGGCGCCGTCCGGGGCCTGGTACCGGTTGCGCTCCAGGAAGAGGCCCCGGTCGCCGTCCCGGTCCAGGGGGAGCAGCCCGGCGCACTCCCTTTCGGCGTCGTCCCGCTTCTCCCAGGAGGTCCCGTCCCACCGCAGCCGGATGTGCTCGTCCTGCGGTTCGTCCTCCACCTCGCCGTGGTTGAAGGTGTGCTCGCCGTACGCGCGGACGTCGTCGGGAGCCAGGGCGAGGACGTGGTCGAGGGCCGCGCCCGGCTCGGCGGGCACCGGCTCGGGGAAGTGGTACTCGGGGGTGTCGGCCGTTCGCCAGGACGCGCCGTCCCAGTGCAGGGCGGCGGGCTGCGTCATCTCGTGGTTCCCGGTCCCGGTCCCGCTCTCACCGCTCGTACCGCGGTACCCGACGGCCCAGAGGTCGTCCGTGGCGACGCCGTCCAGCGAGGCCGCCTCGACGGGCAACCGGAAGGTCCTCCACCGCTCGCCGTCCCAGTGGTGGGCCAGCGACCCGTCGGCCAGGGCCCAGACGTCGTCGGCCGCGAAGGCCCTCATGTCGACGAGCCGGTCCCCGGCCGGGATCTCCGGGAGGGCGGTCCACCGCTCGCCGTCCCAGTGGGCCGTCCGCGGCGCGTTCAGGTTCTGCAGGGAGGCGGTGAGCAGGAACTCGCCGGAGCCCAGGGCGTCGAAGCGGGCGCCGTGAACGCTGCGGTCCAGGATGCCGGGCATCGGCTGCCGCTGCCACCGGCTGCCGTCGCGGCGCAGCAGGAACCCGTCGTCGGCCGACGAGTCGCCCGTGCGCCGGTACGCGCCCGCGACCCAGACGTCGTCGGGACCGTTCGCCAGCACGTCCGTCAGCGTGCCGCCGCTCTCGACGATCTCGTCGTACGTCCAGCGCGGTCCGGAGTCCTCGCCCGCACCGCAACCGGTGAGGACGAGCCCGAGGACGGCAAGCCCCGCCACGGCTGTGCGCATGCGCTCCCCTCGGTTCAGCAGGCCGGGAGCGGGCCCCGTTCGACGTGGGTCGCCTGGGGCGGCACGACCGCGCCCCCGAAGACGTAGTCGCGCAGCCTGCGCCACACGCCGTCGGACCCCTGCTCGTAGAGCGCGAAGCCGATGCACGGCCACTGCGCCTCGTACTCCGCCAGCTCCTCGAACGCGCGGTCCATCGCCTCTTCGTCGATGCCGTGCGCCACGGTGACGTGCGGGTGGTACGGGAACTGCAGCTCACGCGCCACGGGGCCCGAGGCGTCCCGGACCTGCTTCTGGAGCCAGGTGCAGGCCTCGGCGCCCTCGACCACCTGTACGTACACGACGGGGGACAGCGGACGGAACGTCCCCGTGCCGCTGAGCCGCATCGTGAAGGGCCGCCCGGCGGCCGCGACCTCGACGAGGTGCGCCTCGATCGCGGGCAGCGCCGCTGCCTCGACCTCGGTCGGGGGCAGCAGGGTGACGTGGGTGGGAATGCCGGAAGCCGCGGGGTCGCCGAAGCCCTCGCGCCGCTGCTGGAGCAGGCTGCCGTGTGGCTCCGGGACCGCGATCGACACACCGATCGTTACGGTCCCCACGTCGTCTCCTGTCGTCGTTCCGGTGGTGCGTCCGTTGCGTGCGGCCGGACGTGCGCCGACTGTCGACTGTACGGCGGCACAGCCCCGTGACGGACCCCGTGCCGGTGTTGTCCTGGTCTCGTCCCGGTCGCCCGGGAGTCGCGTACCCGCGTCCGGTGCGGGTGATCCCTGCGTGCGGTCAGTGCTTGGCGGGCAGGAAGCCCACCTTCGCGTACGTCTGTGCGAGCGTCTCCGCGGCGACCACGCGGGCCTTCTCGGCCCCCTCGGCCAGGATCGAGTCGAGCGTCTCCGGGTCGTCCAGGTACTGCTGGGTGCGCTCCCGGAAGGGCGTCACGAAGTCGACCACGACCTCCGCCAGGTCCGTCTTCAGCGCACCGTAGCCCTTGCCGGCGTACTTCTCCTCCAGTTCCGCGATCCCGGTCCCGGTGAGGGTGGAGTAGATGCCCAGCAGGTTGCTGACGCCCGGCTTCTCCACGGGGTCGAACCTGATCACGGTGTCCGTGTCGGTGACCGCGCTCTTGATCTTCTTCGCGGTGGCCTTCGGGTCGTCGAGGAGGTTGACGAGGCCCTTCGGCGTCGACGCCGACTTGCTCATCTTGATCGTCGGGTCCTGCAGGTCGAAGATCTTCGCCGTCTCCTTGAGGATGTACGGCTTCGGCACGGTGAACGTCTGCCCGAAGCGGCCGTTGAACCGCTCGGCGAGGTCGCGCGTGAGCTCGATGTGCTGGCGCTGGTCCTCGCCGACCGGGACCTCGTTCGCCTGGTACAGCAGGATGTCCGCGACCTGGAGGATCGGGTACGTGAAGAGGCCGACCGAGGCGCGGTCGGCGCCCTGCTTCGCGGACTTGTCCTTGAACTGGGTCATGCGGGAGGCCTCGCCGAAGCCGGTGAGGCAGTTCATGACCCAGGCGAGCTGGGCGTGCTCGGGGACGTGGCTCTGGACGAAGAGCGTGCAGCGCGCGGGGTCGAGACCGGCGGCCAGCAGCTGCGCGGCGGCCAGCCGGGTGTTGGCGCGCAGCGCCCCGGGGTCCTGCGGGAGGGTGATCGCGTGCAGGTCCACGACCATGTAGAAGGCGTCGTGGGACTCCTGCAGCGCCACCCACTGGCGGACGGCGCCGAGGTAGTTGCCGAGGTGGAACGAGCCTGCGGTGGGCTGGATTCCGGAGAGCACGCGGGGACGGTCGAGAGCCATGCCCACCATTCTCTCAGGTGCCGGGGGCCGCTCCGGAACTGGTCGGGAACAGATGTGACACAGGTACGCACGAACGGCCCCCGGCCGGCGCCGCGGGGTTCGCGGGGCCGGCCGGGTGCGCCGGATCGGCCGGATCAGCCGAGGTCGATCTCCGGGTACAGCGGGAAGCCGGTCAGCAGGTCGCTCGCGCGGTGCGAGATCTCGTCCGCGATCTTCGGGTCGAGGACGTGCTGGGCCTTGGAGGGGGCGCCCTTCTTGGTGGTGCCGGGCTCCGTGCCGGTCAGGACGCGGTCGATCAGACCGGCGATCTCGTCCATCTCCGTGGCGCCCAGGCCCCGGGTGGTCAGCGCGGGCGTGCCGATCCGGATGCCCGAGGTGTACCAGGCGCCGTTGGGGTCGGCGGGGATGGCGTTGCGGTTGGTGACGATGCCCGAGTCGAGCAGCGCGGACTCGGCCTGGCGGCCGGTGAGGCCGTAGGAGGAGGCGACGTCGATGAGGTTGAGGTGGTTGTCCGTGCCGCCGGTGACCAGCGTGGCGCCGCGCCGCATCAGGCCCTCGGCGAGCGCGCGGGCGTTGTCCACGACGGCCTGCGCGTAGTCGCGGAACTCGGGGCGGCGCGCCTCGGCGAGGGCCACGGCCTTGGCGGCCATGACGTGCGGGAGGGGGCCGCCGAGGACCATCGGGCAGCCGCGGTCGACCTGCTCGGCCAGCGACTCGTCGCACAGGACCATGCCGCCGCGCGGGCCGCGCAGCGACTTGTGGGTGGTCGTGGTGACGATCTGGGCGTGCGGGACCGGGTCGAAGTCGCCGGTCAGGACCTTGCCCGCGACGAGCCCCGCGAAGTGGGCCATGTCCACCATGAGCGTGGCGCCGACCTCGTCGGCGATCTCCCGCATGATCCGGAAGTTCACCAGCCGGGGGTACGCGGAGTAGCCGGCCACGATGATCAGCGGCTTGAACTCGCGGGCGGAGGCGCGCAGGGCCTCGTAGTCGATGAGGCCGGTTGCGGGGTCGGTGCCGTAGGAGCGCTGGTCGAACATCTTGCCGGAGATGTTCGGGCGGAAGCCGTGGGTGAGGTGGCCGCCCGCGTCCAGGGACATGCCGAGCATGCGCTGGTTGCCGAAGGCCCGGCGCAGCTCGGCCCAGTCGGCCTCGGAGAGGTCGTTGACGTTGCGCACGCCCGCCTTCTCCAGGGCGGGGACCTCGACGCGCTGCCCGAGGACCGCCCAGAAGGCGACGAGGTTGGCGTCGATGCCGGAGTGCGGCTGGGCGTAGGCGTGCTCGGCGCCGAAGAGCTCGCGGGCGTGCTCGGCGGCGAGGGCCTCGACGGTGTCCACGTTGCGGCAGCCGGCGTAGAAGCGGCGGCCGACGGTGCCCTCGGCGTACTTGTCGCTGAACCAGTTGCCCATCGCGAGCAGGGTCGCCGGGGAGGCGTAGTTCTCGGAGGCGATCAGCTTGAGCATCTCGCGCTGGTCGGCGACCTCCTGCCCGATGGCGTCCGCGACCCGGGGCTCGACGGCGCGGATCACTTCGAGGGCGCTGCGGAAGGCGGTGGACTCGGTGGACAGGGGTGCGGGGGATTCAGACATGACGGCCTCCGGACGTGGCGTTCGGCGTTCACGGTTCGGCCCAGGCGCACGGCACACGGTTCCCGGGCCGCTTCCCGATGGTCGATCCCATCCCAGCGCGCCAGTCACGGCCCGTGGACGAGCCTACCGGGCACGGTCGCGCACCGGGATCTTCCGTCCACCATGCGAGCGCCGCACGCACCCGGGCGGGCGGGTGCGCGCGGTTGGAGGAGGCGGTCAGAGGATGACGTGGGGCAGGAAGCGGGCGTACTCGTCGGTGACCAGGCCGGCCGACTCGCGGATGCCCAGGCCCGCCGCCTCCCCGTCGACGACCCAGGCGCCCAGGACGACCCGGTTGCCGTCGAAGGACGGCAGGGGGGCCAGCTCCTGGTAGCAGCAGGGCTCGTCGCGGACCACGGGGTCCGCGCCGGGCTCGTGGACCGTGACGCCGGCGCCCTCGCGGCCCAGGAGCGGCTTGGCGACGTACCCGCGCGTGGCGGCCAGGTCGCGCGGGCCGTCGAGGTAGGCCGGGAGGAGGTTCGGGTGGCCCGGGTACAGCTCCCACAGGACCGCCAGGAGGGCCTTGTTGCTGAGCAGCATCTTCCAGGCCGGCTCGATCCACATCGTCGTCCCCGTGCCGCCGCCGTTGTCGAGGGTGTCCAGGACGTGCGGGGCGAAGCGGTCGGTGGTGAGCCACTCCCAGGGGTAGAGCTTGAAGCAGCTGCGGATGAAGCGGAGCCGCTTGTCGACGAAGCGGTTCGAGAGGCGGTCCCAGCCGATCTCCTCCATCGCGATCCAGGAGGTGTCGAGGCCGGCCTGCTCCGCGGTCTCCTTCAGGTAGCCGACCGTCATGAGGTCCTCGCCGAGCTCGTCGGCGGCGGAGTGCGCGAAGTACAGGGGGCTGCCGGGCGGCAGGAGGCCGGCCTGCTTCCGCCAGGCGTCGACGAGCCGTTCGTGGAGGGAGTTCCACTGGTCGGCGCCGGGGAACCGTTCCTCCATCCAGAACCACTGGGGCCCCGCGGCCTCGACGAGCGAGGTCGGGGTGTCGGCGTTGTACTCCAGGAGCTTCGCCGGGCCCGTGCCGTCGTGGCGCAGGTCGAAGCGGCCGTACAGGGACGGCAGTTCGGCGCGGCGGCGCCAGGCCTCGGTGACCGCGTCCGCGACCCGCGGGTCGGTGATGCCGAGGTCCGCGAGCCGGTCCTCGGCGACGATGTGTTCCGCCGCGGCGAGGCACATCCGGTGCAGCTCCTCCACGACCTCCTCCAGCGCCTCGACCTCGGGCAGGGAGAAGACGTAGTGGGCGGACTCGTCCCAGTAGGGGCGCAGGGAGCCGTCCGGGTGGCGGGTGAGGGGGTAGATGAGGCCCTGTTCCTCGACCGTGCGCTGCCAGCCGGGGCGGGGTTCGATGGTTCGGCGTTCCACAGTCGTGCGTCCGTAGATCCGTCAGTACCTTCCGTAGTACCTTCCGTCAGCCGCCGCCGCTGCCGCCCGAGCAGCCGAAGCCGTCCCGGTCGACGGCCTCGCTGCGGCTGAAGGTGCCGCCGTCGGCGCGGCCCGCGGAGACGTCGGCGTCGTAGTACCAGTCCGCGTCGACCTTGGAACCCTTGCCGGTGCCGCCCGTGCCCCGCTTCTTGCCCGCCGTGGAGCCGGAGCCCGAGGAGCAGTTCTTGTCGGCGACTATCTTGTAGCCGCCCGTGTACTCGTAGCTGTCGCGGTCCACACAGCGGCGGTCCGGGTCGGATCCGCACGAGGTGAGGGCGGTCGCCAGGAGGCCCATTCCCCCCAGGACGACCGTGCTCGACCGCAGTCTTCTGCGCTGCTCCGTCATGTCTCTTCCCCCGTCCGGCCCGTCCCCCGGGCCCGTCAGTCCGACAGCGTAAAGATCGCGTGCCCCACTTGTACATGCGGCTTCCCCGAACTCGCTTCCCCATACAAGCTTTTCGTGGTCCCCGGTGGGGTCAGGTTCCCTGGGGCAGCGCCCCGCACAGCGCCTCCAGCGCGCCCGGCCAGCCGCTGTCCGAGGGGGTCCCGTAGCCGACGACCAGGGCGTCCGGCGGCGCGGACGCGGCGGCCGGGTGACGGTGGGCGGCCAGCCCGTGGACGGCCAGACCGTGCCAGGCCGCCGCGCGGACCACGGACCGCTCGGTGCCGGGCGGCAGGCGCAGCACCGCGTGCAGCCCGGCCGCGATCCCGGTGGCCGTCACCGACGGGGCGCGGGCCGCCAGGGCCGCGACGAGCTGGTCACGGCGGCGCCGGTAGCGCAGGCGGGAGGCCCGTACATGGCGGTCGTACGCCCCGGAGGTGATGAACTCCGCCAGCGTCAGCTGGTCCAGGACCCCGCACGACCAGTCCGCGCCGCCCTTGGCCGCGATCACCTCGGGCACCAGGTCCGGCGGCAGCACCAGCCAGCCGAGGCGCAGACCGGGGGCGAGGGACTTGCTGGCGGTGCCGAAGTACACCACGCGGTCCGGGTCGAGGCCCTGGAGCGCGCCCACGGGCTGCCGGTCGTAGCGGAACTCCCCGTCGTAGTCGTCCTCCAGGATCAGCCCGCCCGTGCGCCGCGCCCAGTCGACGACGGCGGCCCGGCGGCCGGGGTGCAGGGGCACGCCCATGGGGAACTGGTGGGCGGGCGTCAGCAGCACCCCGCCCACGGAGTCCCCCAGCGGCCCGCCCGCGGGGCCGCCCGCAGGGCCACCCGTCAACTCGTCGGTCCGTGTGCCCAGTTCGTCGAAGGGCAGCGGCACCGACTCCAGGCCCGCCCGCCCGATCAGGTCCCAGTGCACGTCGAGGCCGTACGACTCCACCGCGAGCGTGCGCGCGCCCCGGCTCCGCAGGACCGAGCCGAGCAGCGTCAGCCCGTGGACGAACCCGGAGCAGACGAGGACGTGCCCGGGGTCGGCGCGGACGCCGCGGGCCCGGGCGAGGTAGTCCGCGAGCGCGGTGCGCAGTTCCGCGCGGCCGCGCGGGTCCCCGTAGCCGAGCGCGTCGTTCGGGGTCGCCGCGAGGGCCCGGCGGGACGCCCTGAGCCATTCCGTGCGCGGGAAGGAGGCGAGGTCCGGGGTGCCGGGGACGAGGTTGTGGGCGGGGCCGCCCGGTGCGCGGGGCCGCCGGGCGGCGGAGGCGGGGACCGGTACCGTCCGCGGCGCCACCCGGGTGCCCGAGCCCTGGCGCGCGGTGAGCCAGCCCTCGGCGACGAGGTCGGCGTACGCGTCCGCCACGGTGTTGCGGGCGATGCCGAGGTCCGCGGCCAGGGACCGGGACGACGGCAGCCGGGTGCCCGGCGCGAGCCGCCCGCCGCGCACCGCCTCGCGCAGCGCGTCGGTCAGGCTCCGGCGCAGGCCGGGGCCCGTACCGGAGCCGGTGCGCGCCACGTCGACGTGCAGGTCCACTCCGAAAGTGGCCCGGTTTCCGGCCATGGAAATGGACCATACCCCTGGGCAGCTTCGCTCGTAGGGTCGAGGCCATGACGACGAACACACCGAGCACGACCACCGGCACGACGTCCGACGCGAGGCTCGACGGCACCGCGTACGCCGCCGAGGAGGCGCCCCGGCTCCAGTGGGCCACGTTCGCCCCCGACGTCTACAAGGCCATGGTCCGCCTCGCCGCGGCGGCCGCGAAGGGCGTCGACCCGGTCCTGGCGGAGCTGGTGAAGATCCGGGCGTCGCAGCTCAACCACTGCGCGTTCTGCCTCGACATGCACACCAAGGACGCGCTCGCGGCGGGCGAGAGCGTGGAGCGGATCGTGCAGCTCGGCGCCTGGGAGGAGTCGCGGCACTTCTACACGGAGAAGGAGCTCGCGGCGATCGCGCTGACCGAGGCCGTGACGGTCCTGACGGACGGCTTCGTCCCGGACGAGGTGTTCGAGAACGCCGCCCGGTACTTCGACGAGACCGAGCTGTCCCAGCTGCTCGCGACGATCACCGTGATCAACGCGTGGAACCGGTTCGGCGTGGCCTGCCGCCTGACGCCCGGGCACTACACGGCCGGCCAGTACACGTAGCCGTCCGGGCCCCCTGGTCCGGGGCCTGGGTCCCTCGGGCTCCGGGGGTCAGCCCGCGAACCAGCGGACCGGCTTCGGCGCGAGGTTCTGGTACACGTGTTTGCTCTCGCGGTACTCGGCGAGCCCGGCCGGGCCGAGTTCGCGGCCGACCCCGCTCTTGCCGAAGCCGCCCCACTCCGCCTGCGGGAGGTAGGGGTGGAAGTCGTTGATCCAGACGGTGCCGTGCCGCAGCCGGCCGGCCACCCGCCGGGCCCGTCCCGCGTCGGCGGTCCAGACGCCGCCCGCGAGCCCGTACTCCGTGTCGTTGGCGAGCGCCACCGCCTCGTCCTCGGTGCGGAAGGTCTCCACCGTCAGGACCGGCCCGAACACCTCTTCCCGTACGACGCGCATCTCGCGGTGGCACTGGTCCAGGACCGTCGGCTCGTAGAAGAAGCCGGTGGCGGGGCGCTCCGGCGACGGGTCGGGGCGGGCGCCGCCGGTGCGCAGCACCGCGCCCTCCGCCAGGGCGGCCGCCACGTAGTCCTCGGTCCTCTCGCGCTGTTCGGCGGAGACCAGCGGGCCGCACTCGACGCCGGGCTCGGTGCCCCGGCCGAGCCGGATGCGCTCGGCGCGCCGCACCAGTTCGGCGACGAACCGGTCCCGTACCGACTCCTCGATGATCAGCCGGGAGCCCGCCGAGCAGACCTGCCCGCTGTGGATGAACGCGGCGTTGAGCGCCTGGTCGACGGCGGTGTCGAAGCCCTCCTCGGTGGCGCAGGAGTCGGCGAAGACGACGTTGGGGTTCTTGCCGCCGAGTTCGAGGGCGACCTTCTTGACGGTGACGGCGGCGGCCTGCGCGACCTTCGTGCCGCTGACGAGGCCGCCGGTGAAGGAGACGAGGTCGACGTCCGGGTGCTCGGCGAGACGGGCGCCGACGCTGTGGCCGGGTCCGGTGACCAGGTTGGCGACACCGGCGGGCAGCCCGGCCTCGACGAGCAGGTCGACCAGGGCGACGGTGGTCAGCGGAGTGATCTCGCTCGGCTTGACGACGAAGGTGTTCCCCGCGGCGAGGGCCGGGGCGATCTTCCAACTGGCCTGCAGCAGCGGGTAGTTCCAGGGCGTGATCATCGCGCAGACGCCGACCGGCTCGTGCACGACGACGCTGTGGACGTCGTCCGAGCCCGCGTCGACGACCCGGCCGCGGCCCTCCGCGACGACCAGGTCGGCGAAGTACCGGAAGGCGTCGGCGACGCAGTCGATGTCGACGCGCCCCTCCTCCAGGGTCTTGCCCGCGTCCCGGCTCTCCAGGAGCCCGAGCGACTCGCGGTCGCGCACGAGCAGGCCGGCGACCCGGCGCAGCAGGGCGGCGCGCTCCTTGACGGGCGTGCGGGGCCACGCCCCGTGGTCGAAGGCGAGCCGGGCGGCCTCGACGGCGGCGTCCGCGTCCGGCACGCCGCCCTCGGCGACCACCGCGAACGGCTTCGCGTCCGCCGGGTCCAGGACGTCCCGCGTGGCACCCGAGACGGCCGCACGCCACTCCCCGCCCACATGGATCGTCCGCTGCGCCTGGTGTCCCGACATCCGGTGCCGCCTTCCGTTCCTCGTCCGTGCCCCGCCGTCACCCGCGTACCGCCGCCGGGGGTCGGGGGCACCTGCCCCACGGCCCGGATGTCATGCGCGCCGCGCGGCCGAAGTGCGCCGGGTCACAGAGCGCTCCCCCATGGACCGCCCACAGTTCTTTGACTAAAGTCAAAGAGCATGGAGCCAGTGCCGGCGTCGGTGTCCGCGGCGCACGTGACCGCCCTGCGTCGCTTCAACCGCTACTTCACCCGCCGGATCGGCGTGCTCGACGACCACTACCTCGGGCAGGACCGGCCGCTCGGCGAGGCCCGGCTGCTGTACGAGATCGGGTCCGGCGCCTCCCTGCGGGAACTGCGCACCCGGCTCGGCCTGGACGCGGGATACCTGAGCCGCATGGTGCGCGCGCTGGAGGGACAGGGGCTCGTCCGGGTCACCGTCCACCCGGCGGACAGCAGGCTGCGCCTCGCGGAGCTCACCCCGGCCGGGCGGGACGAGCTGGCGGAGCAGAACCGGCGCGCGGACGGTCTCGCCGAGGGGCTGCTGCGCGGGCTGACCGAGGCGCAGCGGGGCCGGCTGGCCGAGGCCGTCGCGGTCACCGAGCGGCTGCTGCGGCTGGCCGCGGTCACGGCGCGTCCCGTCGGCCCCGCGTCACCCGACGCACGCGCCTGTCTCGCCGCCTACGCCGCCGAGCTCGACGGACGGTTCCCCGAGGGGTACGCCGTGAGCGACCTCGTACCGCCGGAGCGGATCGCCGTGTTCCTCGTCGCGTACGAGGAGGAGCGCGCCGTCGGCTGCGGGGCGCTGTGCGCGTCCGGCGCGGACACGGCCGAGGTCCGGCACCTGTGGGTGCACCCGCGGGCCCGGGGACTGGGCCTCGGACGGCGGCTGCTGACCGAGCTGGAGCACACGGCCGCCGCACGCGGCCACCGGACCGTACGCCTGGACACGCACGTCGCGCTCAAGGAGGCGGCGGCCCTGTACCGCACGAGCGGCTACACGGAGATCCCGCCCTACGGCGACAACCCGCACGCCGGCCACTGGTTCGAAAAGCCTCTGCCCGACTGACACACGACCGCCCGGTGTGGCAGAGGGGGCATGACGTACGAAGCCGCCCCCGGGATGTCCCGGGGGCGGCTTCGTGTTCGGTGGTTCACGTCCGGGGGCCCGGATGCCCGGGGTCCGTCGGCGTGCGGGTCAGATGAGGCCGAGGGCGCGGACCGCCTCGCGCTCCTCCTCCAGCTCCTTCACCGACGCGTCGATGCGGGCGCGGGAGAACTCGTTGACGTCGAGGCCCTGGACGATCTCGTACGAGCCGTCCTTCGTGGTGACGGGGAAGGAGGAGATGAGGCCCTCCGGGACGCCGTACGAGCCGTCGGACGGGATGCCCATGGAGGTCCAGTCGCCGTCCGCCGTGCCGTTGACCCAGGTGTAGACGTGGTCGATGGCGGCGTTCGCGGCCGACGCGGCGGAGGAGGCGCCGCGGGCCTCGATGATGGCCGCGCCGCGCTTGGCGACGGTCGGGATGAACTCGTCGGCCAGCCACTTCTCGTCGTTCACGGTCTCGGCGGCGTTCTTGCCGGCGATCGTGGCGTGGAAGATGTCGGGGTACTGCGTGGCGGAGTGGTTGCCCCAGATGGTCAGGCGCTTGATGTCCGCGACCGTCGAGCCCGTCTTCTTCGCGAGCTGGGTGAGCGCGCGGTTGTGGTCCAGGCGGGTCATCGCGGTGAAGCGTTCCGCCGGTACGTCCGGGGCGGCGGCCTGGGCGATCAGGGCGTTGGTGTTGGCCGGGTTGCCGACGACGAGGATCTTGACATCGTCCGCGGCGTTGTCGTTGATGGCCTTGCCCTGCGGCTTGAAGATGCCGCCGTTGGCCTCCAGGAGGTCACCGCGCTCCATGCCCTTGGTGCGGGGGCGGGCGCCGACGAGCAGACCGACGTTCGTGCCGTCGAAGGCCACGTTCGGGTCGTCGGTGATGTCGATGCCCTGGAGGAGCGGGAAGGCGCAGTCGTCGAGCTCCATGGCGGTGCCCTCGGCGGCCTTGAGCGCCGGGGTGATCTCCAGGAGCCGCAGCTTGACCGGCACGTCCGCGCCGAGCAGCTGGCCGGAGGCGATGCGGAAGAGCAGGGCGTAACCGATCTGGCCGGCCGCGCCGGTGACGGTGACGTTCACGGGAGTGCGGGTCATGGCGTTCTCCGTATGACAGCTGACGGTGGGGCGTCCCTGCCCCGGGGTACGGGATCCCGGCCCCGGCGCCGCGATGATCGATCAACGCTTTCGATGATCGATCTCTTGGCGTCAAGAGAGATCCAGCGGTCAGGCTATCGCGCATCCGGAATCCCGGACGGCCGGGTCCGCTGTGGCCCGGCCCACAGCGTCCCGCCCCCGGTCGCACCGCCCCGGCGGGCGGGCGCGCGCGGGGAGGCGGCCGTCGATCCGGGAGAGTGGGCCGACGACCGCCGGATGGGCGTTCCGGTCGCCGGGGCGGGTCACGGACCCTTCCCGGTACGGGGCCGGACTCCCGTGGGGGTACGGTCCCCCTGCCCCGAAGCGCCGCGACCATTCCCACCGAGAGCGACCGGCTCCTGACGTGCTGCGATCACCGGCCGGCCGGGGGACGGGGGACGGGGGCCTGCGGGACGTCCGGTACGCGGACGGGCGCCCGGCTCGGTCGAGTCGGGCGCCCGTACGTGCGGCTCGGGCCGGAGGGGGCGGCCCGTCGGCGCCGCCGTTACTTCGTGCAGCCCTCGACGCCCGTCTGCAGCGTCGCGCAGGCCTTGGCCGCCGTGGAGTTCTTCACGGCGACCATCGGCGTGTAGGCGTCCGTGTCCGTGTCCGCGCCGACCTCGGCGGTCTGCGGGGCGGCCGAGCCCGACGATATCCGGACCGCGTCACCGGCTCCGGCCGCCGTGATGCGGGCCCACGCGGCGCCGCACGTCTCGCTGTAGCGGACCTCGACCTGGGCGGTGCCCACGGTGGCCTTCTCCACGGTCTGCGCCAGCGTCCCGCCGCAGCCCATGTTCTCCGGGTCCTTGCCCGCGCAGGCCGATCCGCTGCACTCGACGCCGGCCGGCAGTTTCTTGCTCACCGTCGGGCTCGGGCTCGGCCCGGCCTCGTCCTTGCCCTTGTCGCCGCCCGAGCTCGTGAGGTACACGGCCCCGGCCACCACCACGAGCGCGGCCGCGACCCCGGTGAGGAACATGGTGAGCCGCCGCTTGCGCTGCCCGTCGGACGATCCGCCGGCCGGCGGCCGCGCGTCCTGCGGCGTCCCCCCGGCCGGACCGGCCGGACCGGCCGGACCGTTCGGCTGTACGGGACCGTTCGGCCGCGCGGGACCGTTGGGTCCGTAGGCACCCGACGGGGACGGACCGTAGCCCGCCCCACCGGACACACCCGGCGGTGAGGCGACGACTCCCCAACCGCCACCCCGCGCACCCGTGCCGGCAGCGCCGCCGGCGTTCTCGCCCTCGGCCCCCGGCCCGGTTCCCCGGCCTGCCCGGTGCGACGGGCGCCGGCCGTCCCGCTCGTCCGGACCCTGCGGAGGGATCGTGGGCGAGACCCCGGCGGGGCCCGCGATGCCCGGCTTGGGCGCCGCCGTACCGCCCTCGGCGCGCGCCGGCTTGCCGCTCCCGCCCCCCTTGGCCGGGGTCGGCCCGAACTCCCCGAGCGCGGCGCGCGCCTGGGAGATCCGGATCGCCTCCATGGTCATGTCGTGGCGCATCTCCGAACGGCTCCAGGCGCGCTCGGCTAGCTCCCACATCGTCGTGAGGTGGACGGGATTGGTCCCGGTCACCTCCGCCAGCGCGATGATCGCGCCCTTGGGCGCGAGCAGCCGGCCGTTCAGATACCGCTCCCAGGACGTCTTGCTGTACCCGGTGCGGTCGGACACGGCGGCGACGCTCAGGCCGCTGCGGTCGACGAGCCGGCGCAGCTGGCTGGCGAACTCCCTGACCTGCGGATCGAGTTCATCCGGCAAGGCCTTCCAACGAGGCATGGCTACCCCCCTCTTCCCCCCGTACGTGCTGGTCTGTTCCCGCGCGTGAGGCCCTCTGCCGAGTCCCGGACCCGCTGTCCACAGGGATGCGCACCGCCAGGATCTCAGTTCCCGGGAGGGGGGCGCACGGGAGCATTCGGGCCTGTGGGCGTGCACCGTCGCACGCCGCTGGTCTGCGGTCCAGTGTCCCACCGACTTCCCCCACGGCCGACGGGCCGGCCCGGATCACCGGCCGCACACCGCCACCGGCCCGCCAGGCTACCGAGCCGACCCCCACCGCGTACGACGTACAGCCCAGTCCGCCCGCGCCCTTTAAGGGGCGCGGGGAACTGCGCGACCAGCCCCCACGCACCCGCGGCCTCAAAACAACGCCCCGCCCCGTGCCCCTAAGGGGCGCGGGGAACTGCGCGACCAGCCCCCACCGGCCCGCAGCCTCAGGACGACGCGAACTGCGCGACCAGCCCCCACCGGCCCGCAGCCTCAGGACGACGCCGACCCACCCCACCCGCAACCGCAACCGCAACCGCAACCAAGCGGAGCGCTCACGTGCGGATGGTKAAGTGCAACGTATCGTCCAGGAACGGCAGTTCCAGCCACGGATTGGGCTGCGCCATCAGCGCGAGCAGCGCGATGGTCAGCCCCAGGACCCCGTACGTGATCAGGTCCGTGAACCGGGACCGGACGGCGAGCATGCCCACGTCCGGCAGCACCCACCGCATGGCGGCGCCCGCGAGCAGCGCGAGGCCGACCAGCAGGGTGCCGGCCTTGAACGCGTCCAGCGCGGTCAGGAGGAGCCCGAGTCCCACCAGGCCGGTGACCGCGAGGATCGGCCACTGCCGTACCGGCGCGGGTGCGTCGCGGGGCGCCGCCCTGCCACCGCCCTCGGGCGGCGCGGTGTCCCGCGTGAACAGCGGGAAGCGCCGCGTGACCCGCCGGGGCTGCCCGTCGGGCCCGGGCGCGCTGACGGCGTCCCGAACGGTGATCTCGCCACCCTCGGACCCGTCGCCGGACCCGTCCGAAGCATCCGTCGCATCCGTCGTGTCCGAAGCCTCCGCCGCAGTCGGGGCGTCGGTCGCAGCCGGGGCATCCGTCGCAGCCGCAACCGCACCGTCCCCGTCACCCGCACCACCCGTACCGGTACCGGCACCGGCCTCGGTCACGAGGTCGGCTTCAGGACCGGGACCGGCACCGGCCGAACCGGCAGCGCCCCGCTCAGCCGGCACTGCGTTCCGCCGCCTCGACCACGTTGACCAGGAGCTGGGCGCGGGTCATCGGCCCCACCCCGCCCGGGTTGGGCGAGATCCACCCGGCGACCTCGGCCACCCCGGGGTGGACGTCGCCGACGATCTTGCCGTCCGCGCCGCGCGAGACGCCGACGTCCAGGACGGCCGCCCCCGGCTTCACGTCCTCGGGGCGGATCAGGTGCGCGGAGCCGGCCGCGGCCACGATGATGTCGGCCTTGCGCAGGTGCGCGGCCAGGTCACGCGTACCGGTGTGGCACTGCGTCACCGTCGCGTTCTCCGAGCGCCGCGTGAGCAGCAGCGGCATCGAGCGGCCGATGGTCACACCGCGGCCGACGACCACGACCTCGGCGCCCTTGATCTCGACCCCGTACTGCCGGAGCAGCGTGAGCACGCCGTTCGGCGTGCAGGGCAGCGGCGCCGGCTCGTTCAGGACGAGCCGCCCGAGGTTCATCGGGTGGAGGCCGTCCGCGTCCTTGTCCGGGTCCATCAGCTCCAGGACGCGGTTCTCGTCGATGCCCTTGGGCAGCGGCAGTTGCACGATGTACCCGGTGCAGGCCGGGTCCTCGTTGAGTTCGCGGACGACCGCCTCGATCTCCTCCTGCGTGGCGGTCGCGGGCAGTTCGCGCTGGATGGAGGCGATGCCGACCTGCGCGCAGTCGCGGTGCTTGCCCGCGACGTACTTCTGGCTGCCGGGGTCGTCACCGACCAGGACGGTGCCGAGTCCGGGCGTGACGCCCTTCTCCTTCAGGGCCGCCACGCGGACGGTCAGATCGGACTTGATCGCGGCTGCGGTGGCCTTGCCATCGAGAATCTGGGCGGTCATGGACCCATCCTCGCGGATGACCGGGCCCGGGTTCCAATCCGCCCCCGGATCGGGCGTTCCCGCCGGTGTCCTGCGTGGTCAGCGATGTTGCACTTGCACAACTCCTGCAGGCTGCGGCTGGACAACGAGGCCGGGCTTTTAGAGCATAAGCCGCGCAGTGCCGCGGGCAGTGCAGGGGGGACAGACCGCACACCGTTCGACCTTTTCCTCCGTACGGCCGCGTCGTCCCCGCACCACCAACGGAGGAACCGTCATGAGCTTCGGCGACCCGAACAACCCGTACGGGCAGCAGCCGCCGCAGGGAGGCCAGCCGTACGGCTACCCCCAGCAGCCGCAGGGGCAGCCCGGTTACGGCTACCCGCAGCAGGCCCCGCAGGGCGTGCCGCCGCAGGCCGGTTACGGATACCCCCAGCAGCCCGGCCAGCAGTACCCCGGGTACCCCGACCCCCACCAGCAGATGTACGGCGGCCGGCCCCCGTACGCCCACTGGGGCCTGCGGTTCCTCGCGACGCTGGTGGACGGGCTCGTCGTCATGGTCGCCTACCTCCCCATGGTGATCGGGGCGGCCATCGGCAGCGACGCGTCGAGGGCGATCTTCACCCTGATCAGCCTCGTCGCCATCATCGGCGTGGCCGTCTGGATGCTGGTCCAGGAGGGCAGGACGGGGCAGACCATCGGCAAGAAGGCCCTCGGCATCCGCCTGCTGCGGGAGGTGGACGGCCGGCCGCTCGGTGTCGGCATGGCGTTCGTGCGCCGCCTCGCGCACTTCCTCGACAGCATCGCCTGCTACCTCGGCTGGCTGTGGCCGCTGTGGGACTCCAAGAAGCAGACGTTCGCCGACAAGGTGTGCAGCTCGGTCGTCGTCAAGGGCTGACGACGACGCCGAGGGCCGTGTCCCACCCCGCGGGGTGGGACACGGCCCTCGGCATGTCCGGCCTCCGGCCGACCGTCGATCGTCCTCCGGCCGGCGAAGGCGTACCGCTGTGGGAACTAGTGGAAGAAGTGCCGCGTCCCCGTGAAGTACATGGTGACGCCGGCCTTCTTCGCGGCCTCGACGACCAGCTCGTCGCGGACCGAACCGCCGGGCTGGACCACGGCCTTGACGCCGGCCGCGGTCAGGATCTCCAGGCCGTCGGGGAAGGGGAAGAAGGCGTCCGAGGCGGCGAAGGAGCCCTGGGCCCGCTCGGCGCCCGCGCGCTCGACCGCGAGCTTCGCGGAGTCGACGCGGTTGACCTGGCCCATGCCGACGCCGACGGAGGCGCCGTCCTTGGCGAGCAGGATCGCGTTGGACTTGACGGCCCGGCAGGCCCGCCAGGCGAACGCCAGCTCGTCGAGGTCGCCCGGCGAGAGGGGCTCGCCGGTCGCCAGCGTCCAGGAGGACGGGTCGTCGCCCTCGGCCTGGAGGCGGTCGGCCACCTGCAGGAGCCGGCCGCCGTCGATCTGCTTGACCTCGACCTGCGCGGACGGGCCCTCGGGGGCGCGCAGCACGCGGATGTTCTTCTTCTTGGCGAGGGCCTCCAGCGCGCCGTCCTCGTAGCCGGGCGCGACGATGACCTCGGTGAAGATCTCGGCGACCTGCTCCGCCATCTCCTTGGAGACCGGGCGGTTGACGGCGATGACGCCGCCGAACGCGGACAGCGGGTCGCAGGCGTGCGCCTTGCGGTGCGCCTCGGCGACGTCCGCGCCGGTCGCGATGCCGCACGGGTTGGCGTGCTTGATGATCGCCACGCACGGGTCGGCGTGGTCGTACGCGGCACGGCGCGCGGCGTCCGTGTCCGTGTAGTTGTTGTACGACATCTCCTTGCCGTGCAGCTGCTCGGCGTCGGCCAGGCCGCCGCCCGACGCGTCCACGTACAGCGCGGCGCCCTGGTGCGGGTTCTCGCCGTAGCGCAGGGTGCTGCGCTTCTCGAAGGTCGAGCCGATGAACTCGGGGAAGGCGCCGTCGTCGGCGGAGGCGGGCGCGTACTCGCTCGCGAACCAGGAGGCGACCGCGACGTCGTACGCGGCGGTGTGCTGGAACGCCTCGGCCGCGAGCCGCTTGCGGGCGTGCAGGTCGAAGCCGCCGTCACGGACCGCGGAGAGCACGTCGGCGTACCGCTCGGGGCTGGTGACCACGGCGACGGACGGGTGGTTCTTGGCGGCGGCGCGGACCATCGAGGGGCCGCCGATGTCGATCTGCTCGACGCACTCGTCGGGGGTGGCCCCGGAGGCGACGGTCTCCCGGAACGGGTAGAGGTTCACGACGACCAGCTGGAACGGCTCGACGCCCAGCTCGGCGAGCTGCTCCCGGTGGGAGTCGAGGCGCAGGTCGGCGAGGATGCCGGCGTGCACGCGCGGGTGCAGCGTCTTGACCCGGCCGTCCAGGCACTCGGGGAAGCCGGTGAGTTCCTCGACCTTGGTGACCGGGACCCCGGCGGCGGCGATCCTCGCGGCGGTCGAGCCGGTGGAGACGAGCTCCACGCCGGCCGCGTGCAGGCCCTGGGCGAGCTCTTCGAGTCCGGTCTTGTCGTACACGCTGACGAGCGCGCGCCGGATGACCCGCTTGCTGCTCTCGGCCGTGCCTGTGCTCTCGGCGGTCACTGGATAACTACCTTTCGTCCCTCAATGCGATAGCCGTTGCGGGCGAGCCGCCCCACGACATCGACGAGCAGCTTGCGCTCGACTTCCTTGATGCGCTCATGGAGAGCGGACCCGTCGTCCTCGTAGTCCTCGTTGCGGACCTCGACCACGCCCTGGGCGATGATCGGGCCGGTGTCGACGCCGTCGTCGACGAAGTGGACGGTGCACCCGGTGACCTTCGCGCCGTAGGCGAGGGCGTCGCGGACGCCGTGCGCCCCCGGGAAGCTGGGCAGCAGGGCGGGGTGGGTGTTGACGAACCGGCCGCCGAAGCGGGCCAGGAACTCCTTGCCCACGATCTTCATGAAGCCGGCCGACACGACGAGGTCCGGTGCGTACGCCGCGGTGGCCGCGGCCAGTGCCGCGTCCCACTCCTCGCGGCTTCCGTGGTCCCTGACCCGGCACACGAAGGTCGGCAGCCCGGCGCGCTCGGCGCGCTCCAGGCCGGCGATGCCGTCGCGGTCCGCGCCGACCGCGACGATCTCGGCCCCGTAGGCGGCGGCCCCCTGCGACGCGACCGCGTCGAGGAGTGCCTGCAGATTCGTACCTGATCCGGAGACCAGCACGACGAGGCGCTTGGCCTTGGCCACGGCGGGGCCCTTTCTCGGGGAGTGCCTTTGTACGGTCGTACGAATGCTTCGCGCCCCCGGATACGGGGAAGTCTACGAAGCGGCCGACCGCCAGCAACGATACCGGCACACCGTGCGGCCCCCACGGGACGGGGGCGTGGCCGGAAGGTAGCGTCTGGGGAGGAACCACCCCGGAAGACGGCCCGTGCGGGGGAACGCCTTTCGCGTACGGGACGTTGACCTGGGACAGGCACGCGTGTCCGGGAAGCGACCCCGGGCCCGTGGCCCGCTCCGTGGACAGCCGTCCGCCGCACACCACCGCCGGACACCACCAAGGGGAAGACGCACACCTGATGCCGGACCGAAGCCTCCGACGCCCTCCGCTCCTGCTGCGCGAGCGGCGCCCCTCCCCCACCCCGCCGCGGGAGGGCGACGACGTGCCCGAGGGCGGCCGGGGTGCCGCGGACGGCCAGGGGGCCGCGGGTGGCCAGGGC
>NZ_VDFC01000040.1:586690-606910 GCF_008369065.1 Streptomyces apricus
CAGGGGCACGGCGCCCGCCGCCCAGTGCAGGGGGGTGCCGGGCCCGGCGTCCGGGACGGCCGCCAGCAGGGGGAACGGGGGCAGCCGCGTACCGGGGTCCGAGAGCAGCGGCCCCACGGTGTGGCCCGCCCCGAGGGTGAATCCGGGGCCGAGGGCGTACGAGGCCCCCCACACCGCCGCGTTCGGGACGAGGGCCACCGCCAGCAGGAGCACCGTGAACCGGCCCGACCAGCTCTCCGTGAGCTGCAGGAACGACTGCCGCGCCGCACCCCCGTGCCACACCAGCGAGACACCGGCCAGCACGGCTCCGCCGCCCACAAGGACCGCGGTCCCGGCGGCGGCGGCCCGTACGGCGGTGGGGAGCCGGGAGCCGGCGACGAGCGGAGCGAGCGGCAGGCCGTCGAGGACCCGGCGCAGGGACGGGGGCAGCGGCCCGAGCGGTCGCCCGTGCGCGGTCCGGACGCCCATCCCCGTCGCGGCCACCACGAGCAGCGGCGGCCACAGGACGACGGACGTCCAGGAAGGGCGCGGCTCACCGCCCGCGGCGTACACCGCGGCGGCGGTGCCCACCGCCAGGTAGCCCAGGACGGCGCCGGCCCACGCCGTCCGGGCGGGAGGCGGCACCGACGTACCGTCGCCGTCCGCCGCGTCGCGCCCCGCCCGGTGCAGCAGCCACGCCGGCAGCACCACCAGGAGCAGCGGGGTCACTCCGACGGGTGCGGGTACGCCGGACAACGTGTCCTCGCGGACGAGCTCGGCGCCGTGCGCCAGCAGCCACAGCGCGGCGGCGACGTGCAGCGCCCCGTGGGGGCCGCTGTCCGGGTAGGGCGAGCTGATCCACAGGACCGTCGCGAGGACCGCGAACGCCCCCAGCCCGAGGCCCGCCGCCAGTGCCCCGCCCAGCAGGCCGGTGACCGGTCCGGGCGACCTCTTCCGCAGCCGGGCGAGCTGAAGCGGCAACGACGGGCTGCGGTCCGGGCTTCGATCCGTCATCTGGGTCACCCGGCCATGCTCCCAACGACACGCGCTTTCCCGTCGTAACAGGCGAACTTCGGATGTGTCGATCAATATACGTTTTATGTGTTTTTACGTACGGAAGGGTGTCCGGTGACGCAGACAGCTGCCCCTGCCGCCACCGGCGACGACGCCGACGCCCGGGCCGAGACCGAGGCCGACAGCGCCCCCGGCATCGATACCGATACCGATACCGGCGCCGATACCGGCAGCGAGGTCGAGGCGTTGACGCCGGCCCAGGCCTTCGACGCGCTCTACGCGTTCGCCGCCCCCGCCCTCGTACGGCAGGCGTACCTGCTCACCGGGCGGCGCGAGCTGGCCCGGGAGTCCGTGGAGCGCGCCTTCCACCTGGCGTGGCAGCGCTGGCCCGAGGTGGCGGTCGACCGCGACCCGGCGGGCTGGGTGCGGGCGGCGGCGTACGAGTACGCGACCTCCCCCTGGCACCGGCTGCGACCGCGCCACCGGATCCCGGAGCCGCCGCCCACCGCCCTGGACGACCGCCGGCTGCTGAACGCCCTGATGGGCCTGGGGCCCGCGTATCGGCGGACCCTGGTCCTGCACGACGGGCTCGGTCTCGGACTGCCCGAGACCGCCGCCGAGACGGAGGCAAGCACTCCGGCTGCGGCGAACCGGCTGCTGTACGCGCGCGCGGCCGTCGCCGCGCGCCTGCCCGAGCTGGCGGAGGAGGACGAGCTGCGCAGACGGCTGGAGGAGCTGGGCGCCACGGAACGGCTGCGGACCGCCCCGAAACCGGTCGCCGTACGGACGGGCAGCGAGCGCCGGGCCCGTCACTGGACCCGCGCGGCCATCGCCCTGACGGTGCTGGTCGTCGGCTCGACGGCGTTCACGCTGCACCGCGCGCCCGACCACTACGAGGCCCCGCAGGCCCCGGCCGCGACGGTGCCCGGGGTGCCGCCGCGCTCCGGCCCCGTGTCGCTGTCGGTGGAGGACCTGGAGCTGCGCACCAAGCTGAACGGGATGTTCGGCAGGGGCTCGCAGCGGCTCTCGCCGCAGCTGGGCTGAGGGCCGCCGCCGGTCACACCGCCCGGAGACGCGGACGGGCCCGCACCCCGTGAAGGGTGCGGGCCCGTCGGCGTACGCCGAACAGCCGAACAGTGGAACAGCGGACGGCGAGGTGCGCCGGTGTCAGCCGGCGAGGATGGCGCGGGCCAGCTTCGCGGTCTCGGTCGGCGTCTTGCCGACCTTGACGCCGGCGGCCTCCAGGGCCTCCTTCTTCGCGGCGGCCGTGCCGGAGGAGCCGGAGACGATGGCGCCGGCGTGGCCCATGGTCTTGCCCTCGGGCGCGGTGAAGCCCGCGACGTAGCCGACGACCGGCTTGGTCACGTGCTTGGCGATGTAGTCCGCCGCACGCTCCTCGGCGTCGCCGCCGATCTCGCCGATCATGACGATCAGGTCGGTGTCGGGGTCCGCCTCGAACGCCTCCAGGGCGTCGATGTGCGTGGTGCCGATGACCGGGTCGCCACCGATGCCGACGGCCGACGAGAAGCCGATGTCACGGAGCTCGTACATCATCTGGTACGTCAGCGTGCCGGACTTCGAGACCAGGCCGATGCGGCCCGGCTTCGTGATGTCGCCCGGGATGATGCCGGCGTTCGACTGGCCCGGCGTGATGAGACCGGGGCAGTTCGGGCCGATGATGCGGGTCTTGTTGCCCTTCGACTGCGCGTACGCCCAGAAGGCGGCGGAGTCGTGGACGGCGATGCCCTCGGTGATGACGACCGCGAGGGGGATCTCGGCGTCGATGGCCTCGACGACGGCGGCCTTGGAGAAGGCCGGGGGAACGAAGAGGACGGACACGTTGGCGCCCGTCTTCTCGATGGCCTCGGCGACCGTGCCGAAGACCGGGACCTCGGTGCCGTCGAAGTCGACGGTCGTGCCGGCCTTGCGCGGGTTCACGCCGCCGACGATGTTCGTGCCGTCAGCGAGCATGAGCTTGGTGTGCTTCATACCCGTGGCACCGGTCATGCCCTGGACGATGACCTTGCTGTCCTTGTTGAGGAAGATAGCCATGGCTGTTCTGTCCCTCGTCCCTTACTTCGCGGCCGCGAGCTCGGCGGCCTTGTCGGCCGCGCCGTCCATGGTGTCCACGCGCTGCACCAGCGGGTGGTTGGCGTCGGAGAGGATCTTGCGACCCAGCTCGGCGTTGTTGCCGTCGAGACGGACGACCAGCGGCTTGGTGACGTCCTCGCCCTTGTCCTTGAGCAGCTGGAGCGCCTGGACGATGCCGTTGGCGACCTCGTCGCAGGCGGTGATGCCACCGAAGACGTTGACGAAGACGGACTTGACGTCCGGGTCGCCGAGGATGATCTCCAGGCCGTTCGCCATGACCGCGGCCGAGGCGCCGCCGCCGATGTCGAGGAAGTTGGCGGGCTTGACGCCGCCGTGGTTCTCACCGGCGTACGCGACGACGTCGAMGGTGCTCATGACGAGACCCGCGCCGTTGCCGATGATGCCGACCTCGCCGTCGAGCTTGACGTAGTTGAGGTTCTTCTCCTTGGCGGCGGCCTCCAGCGGGTTGGCCGCGGCCTTGTCCTCCAGCGCCGCGTGGTCCGCCTGGCGGAACTCGGCGTTCTCGTCCAGGGAGACCTTGCCGTCCAGCGCCAGGATGCGGCCGTCCTTGGTCTTCACCAGCGGATTGACCTCGACGAGGAGCGCGTCCTCGGCGACGAAGGTCTCCCACAGGGTCACCATGGCCTCGGCGACACCCTCGGCCACGTCGGCCGGGAACTTCGCCTGGGCCACGATCTCGCGGGCCTTCTCGATGTTCACGCCCTCGACGGCGTTGACCGGGACCTTCGCAAGGGCCTCGGGGGTCTTCTCCGCGACCTCCTCGATGTCCATGCCGCCCTGTACGGACGCCATGGCGAGGAAGGTGCGGTTCGTGCGGTCGAGGAGGTACGAGACGTAGTACTCCGCCTCGATCTCGGGGGACAGCTCGGCGATCATCACCTTGTGGACCGTGTGGCCCTTGATGTCCATCCCGAGGATGTCCGTCGCGCGGGCGACGGCCTCGTCCGCGTCCGCCGACAGCTTCACGCCGCCGGCCTTGCCGCGGCCACCGACCTTCACCTGGGCCTTGACGACGGACTTGCCGCCGAGGCGCTCGGTCGCGGCGCGCGCGGCCTCAGGCGTGTCGATGACTTCACCGGCCAGCACCGGTACTCCGTGCTTGGCGAAGAGGTCCCTCGCCTGGTACTCGAACAGGTCCACGCGCGTCCGTCCCTATCAGGTAATTCGCGGTTCGTTGTCTGCGTGGGCGTGCCGCGAGGGCAACGTGACTGCGCGGTCACAAGGAGGGCGTGAGCACGGTGGCCGGCACGCGGCATGTCCGCCTCGCAGGTTATCCCCGCAGGCGGTGGGCCCGTAAATCGCAGATCACACCTGGGCGGTGATTACGGTCACAGAATGCCAGCCGAAAGCGCCTCACCAGGCTGGGGTTTGCCTGGTGAGGCGCTCTGATCGGCCCCTGAAACAGGTCTCAGGGGCGTGGCACGGCCGGTCCTCACCCCAATGAGGACCGGCCCTGCCGACCGCGGGGTTCTCGGCCACACGGACCGGACGGCTTCCGGCCGTACGGGGCCTGTACCCTGCGGAGTCTCGGTGGCGGGGGAGCCGGAAGGGGCCGCCCCGGAGGAGGCCTCCCGGACAGGAGGGCGGTGACCGGACGGGAGGGCGGTGGCCGGGCGGATGGGACGGGTCCGGTCACGCCCCGGGAACCGCGGACGCCACGGGCCGGCTCAGCAGGAACGGCCGGATGTCACCGGGTGCACCGGCACGCCGACCGCGTCGCGGATGGGGTGCCAGTCGCGGATGCGGTGCGTGTTGTGTGTGGGCTTCCCGGGGGCTCCGCCGTCCGGCGGGTGCACCGTCGGAGGGGAAGGTGCCGTGCCGGCAGGGTCTAGCCGGGGGACGCCGGGACGTCCCGGTGGCGGTCCCGGGTGGCGGCCACGGTGAGGTCCTCGGCGGTGCCGGGCACCGGCACCGACCGGATTCGCTCGTTCGGCGTCACCGCCTGCGGGTCGCCGTGCCGGGACGAGCCGCTGTCGACCGCGCTGTGGTTGCGCAGCGCACCCGAGGGGCCGCCGTCGGGAACCTGGTGCGACGGGGTCTGCGCGATCCGCGTGACTCCGGATGCCTGCGGGTGCGGGCGGCGGGACGCGGCGTCGCCGGCCGCTCCGGCGCCGCCGGGGACCCGCGGCCCGAACGCCGCCGCTGTGCCGTCGCCGGGCGAGCGCGTCCCGGCCGGCCGCGCCTCGGCCGCCTGCGGCTCCCGTGTCTGTGTCGCGGTCGCCCGGGATGCGTCCGTCGCGGGTCCGTCCGCTCGGGATCCGTCCGACGTGCCGTCCGGCTGCTGCGGCGCCGTCGTGTCGGCCGGCAGCGTCTGACCCGGTATCGCAGGCACCTCGGGCACCTCGGGCAGTTCGGGCACCTCGGGCAGCGGTGGTTCCGGCGCGTCCGGGAGCCCCGGAAGATCGGGCGGCACCCACGGGTCCAGCGGCAGGAGCGGCTGTTCGACGAGCCCCTCGGTGATCCGGTCCAGCAGATCGCCGACGGGCCGTACGACGTGCTCGGCGGCCGACGGCACCACGAGCCCGGTGACCGGCCGCAGGACCTGCTCGGTGACCGGCCGCACGAGGTCGTGGACCCCGCCGGTGCCGTGGACCGCGCCGGTCGCGGGCGCGCTCGCCGCCGGGGGCGGTCCGGCGCCGTCCGCCGCCCGGGCCTGCTCCCCGCAGAGGAGCCCCAGGAGGAACAGCCCTCCCACCATCAGCACCAGCTGCAGCAGACGCCGTCCTGCCGTCCCGCGCGTCACACGCGGAGCGGCGCCGGGCGATGCGGCGGACAGGGCCAAGGCGGGAACCTCCCGTACGGAGGGACGGGGCGGAACGGGACGGAGCCGGGCGGAGCGGGACATGGCGCAGTGGAGCGGAACGGGGCGCGGCCGTCAGGCTGCACGCCCCTGAAGCCCGCCGATCCTCGCACGGGACTCCCGAGGCCGCGCAAGCCCCTTGTTACCGATGGATACACATGTCCGCTTTTTCCACCGCTCCTACCGCCGGGGGCCTCCCGTGTCCGCATCCGCGTCCGGTATCGGCAGGGGGCGCTTCTCGATCGCGGCCGCCATCACCTCCGGGAACAGGTCGGGCGTACAGGCGAACGCCGGTGCGCCCAGCCCCGCGAGGGCCGCCGCATGCTCCCGGTCGTAGGCGGGAGCCCCCTCGTCGGACAGCGCCAGCAGCGTCACGAACTGCACCCCCGACGCCTTCATCGCCGCGACCCGCTTCAGCATCTCGTTGCGGATGCCTCCTTCGTAGAGGTCGCTGATGAGCACGACCACGGTGTCGGCGGGCCGGGTGATCTGCGACTGGCAGTACGCGAGCGCCCGGTTGATGTCGGTGCCGCCGCCGAGCTGCGTGCCGAAGAGGACGTCGACCGGGTCGTCGAGCTGGTCGGTGAGGTCGACGACGGCCGTGTCGAAGACGACGAGCCGGGTGTCGATCGACCGCATCGAGGCCAGGACCGCGCCGAACACCGACGCGTACACGACCGACGCCGCCATCGAGCCCGACTGGTCGATGCAGAGGACGACCTCCTTCTTCACCGACTGCGAGGCACGCCCGTAACCGATGAGCCGCTCGGGCACGATCGTGCGGTACTCCGGCAGGTAGTGCTTGAGGTTGGCCGCGATGGTGCGGTTCCAGTCGATGTCCTGGTGGCGCGGCCGGCTGATGCGCGCGCTGCGGTCCAGGGCCCCCGTGAGGGTCGCCCGGGTGCGGGTCGCGAGCCGCTTCTCCAGGTCCTGGACCACCTTGCGCACGACCGCGCGCGCCGTCTCCTTGGTCGTCTCGGGCATGGCCTTGTTCAGCGACAGCAGCGTGCCGACCAGGTGGACGTCGGCCTCCACGGCCTCCAGCATCTCCGGTTCGAGCAGCAGGGCGGACAGGCCCAGCCGGTCGATGGCGTCCCGCTGCATGACCTGGACGACGGAGGACGGGAAGTAGGTCCGGATGTCGCCCAGCCAGCGGGCGACCGACGGGGCGGAGGCGCCGAGCCCGGCCGAACGCTCCTGCCCCGCCCGCGGCCTGCCGCCCTTCCCGTTGCCGTTGCCGTACAGGGAGCTGAGGGCCCCGTCCATCGCGGCGTCCCGGCCGGTGAGCGTGCAGCCGGTGCCGTCCGCGTCCTCCCCGCCGAGCACGAGCCGCCAGCGCCGCAACCGCTCGTCGGCGGCCGCCGTGTCCACCGGGCCGGTGTCCACTACGCCGGTGTCCGCTGCCTCCATGTCCACCGGGCCGGTGCTCATCGGCTGACCTCCACAAGATCGTTCTCGGTTCGGCCGTCGTCGTCCAGCCCCAGCAGCAGGCGCAGCACCGGCAGGACGGCGTCGGCGCGCTCGGTGTCGAGGCCGGACGCGAAGCCGGGGGCACCGGTGCCCGCTGCGGTGGCCGCCAGGCCCCCACCCGGTCCCGGTCCGCGCCGGACCAGTTCGCCGAGGGTGCGGCGCACCCCGGGCTCGTACGCGGAGAAGGTGCGGCGCAGCAGCGGCAGCACGTCGGTGAACGCGTCCGCGGGCACGCCGGTCAGCCAGGAGTCGACCAGCGCGAGCAGCCGTTCGTCGTGCACGAGCAGCATGCCGCCGCCGGATCCGCCGCCGACGAACCCCTCGATCCACGCCGCCGCGTCGCCGGGCGCGGTCCCGGGCGACAGGACGAGCCCCATGAACCGGGCCGCCTCCTCCTGCTCCAGGGCCCCGTCGTCCAGCAGCAGCCGGACGGCCCGCCCCCGGACGACGCCCGCGACGGTGTCCCGTCCGCCGAGCGTGCCCAGCACGGTGTGCCACCGGCCGCGTATGCCGGCGCGGGAGCTTCCCTTGCCGCCCTCGCCGTCCCCTCCGTCCGCCCCGTCCGTCCCGTCCTTGCCGTGCTCGCCGTCTTCGGCCAGCAGGCCCACCGCGCCGTGCACGGCGTCGACGTGCCCGCGCATCTCCTCGGCGGCCTCCGCGTCGAGCGCGGCGCACGCCGGGGGCAGTCCGACGAAGACGCGCTCGGCGAGGCCCGCGGCGACCTCGGCCAGGGCCCGCGTCCCCGTGCCCCGCACGTCGCCGTAGCGCAGGGCGCGGACCAGGGCGGGCAGGGCCTGGGCGAGGTGGCCCACATCGGCGTCCAGGGCGGCGCGATCGGCGAGGATCCGCATCACCACGGGCAGGGCGTCCGGCAGCTCGGCGAGCAGGCAGCGCTCGGCGAGGCCCGTGACGTCGGCCAGGGAGCTCGCGCCTACGGCGTCCGACTCGGCCTTCGCGGTCGCGGCGGCGAGCACGGTCGTGCCCCACACCCCGGCCTCGGCGACCCGCACCGCGAGCTCCGGCTCCCAGCGCAGCCGCCAGGTCTCCCGGAACGTACCGGTGCTGCCGCGGGACGCGACCGGCTCTCCCCACGCGACGCCGAGCAGGCGCAGCCGGTGCAGGAGCCGGCTGCGCCCGCCGTCGGTCTCCTTGCGCAGGTCCAGCTCCAGCTCCCGCTCCGACGCCTCCGGCTTGAGCCGCAGCTTCCGCTGGATCCGGGCGAGGTCGCGCTGCAGGGGCACCGCGGGCGCGGCCTCGGGCACCTCGCCGAGGACGTCGCCGACGACCAGCCGGTCGTGCACCAGGGAGAGCGGGACGTCCGAGCCCTCGCACATCACGGCCCGTACGGCGTCGGTGGTCTCGGTGAGGCCGGGCAGGGGGCGGCCCCGCATCGCGGCGAGCGTGTCGGCGAGCCGCACCGCCTCGATGACGTGCGCGGACGAGACCGGGTGGTCCTCGTCCCGCAGCAGCCCGGCCACCTTCGTCATCCAGCGCTCGATCGGCCGGTCCGGGACGCTGAACAGGTGCCCGTACCAGCCGGGCGAGTCGATGCCCGCGCCGTACCCGCTGAAGCGGGAGAGCCGCCGGTGGGTCCAGGGCACCCAGGTCATGTCGGCCTTCACCTTGGGCAGTCCCTTGAGCAGGGCCCGGTCGGCGGCGACGGTCGTACGCTGCCGCAGCGCGGGCACGTGCCAGGCGCCGCACACCACGGCCACGTCGTCCGCGTACTCCCGCTGGGCCGCCCGCACCTGGAGGCGCATGTGGGCCTCGCGCACGAGGTCCCGGTCGTGTCCCCCCGTGCCGTAGACCTCCCGCAGCGCCGCCATGGCCTCGCCGAGCGCCTCGAACGGGGCGAACGCGTCCCCCGCGCGCGTCCCCCGGTGTTCGACCACGTCCTCCCACCAGCGCTCGGGGTCGTCGTATCCGGCGGTCTCCGCGAGCACGCCGAGCGGGTCGATCCGCACGGCCTCCTTCTCGTCCTCCTCCTTCTCGTCCCCCTCTTTCTCGTTCTCCCCCTTATCGGCCTGCTCCTCCTCCGCCTCTTCCTCCTCGCGGCCCCGGGCGAGCGTGTGCGTGGCGGGGAGGTCGATGAAGCGGGCCGGCACCCCGTGCTCCAGGGCCCAGCGGATGGCCACCCATTCCGGGGAGAACTCGGCGAGCGGCCAGAACGCCGACCGTCCCGGCTCGTCCACGACATGCGCGAGGAGCGCGACGGGCGGCCGCATGTCCTCCTCGGCGGCCAGCGCGATCAGCGCGTCGGCCTCCGGCGGGCCTTCGAGGAGCACCGTGCGCGGACGCGCCGCGTCGAGCGCCGCCCGCACGGCCCGCGCCGAACCGGGCCCGTGGTGGCGCACCCCCAGCAGCAGGGGCCCGGGCGCCCGGCGAGTGCCGCCCCCCTGGTCGTCCTCGCTCACGCGCTCACCTCCCTGCACGCCCGGTAGAAGTCCTTCCAGCCGTCGCGCTCGCGGACGACCGCCTCCAGGTACTCCTGCCAGATGACGCGGTCGGCCGCCGGGTCGCGGACGACGGCGCCGAGGATGCCCGCTGCCACGTCGCCCGCGCGCAGCACGCCGTCCCCGAAGTGGGCGGCCAGCGCGAGGCCGTTGGTGACGACGGAGATCGCCTCCGCGGTGGACAGCGTGCCGCTGGGCGACTTGAGCTTCGTGCGCCCGTCGGCGGTGACGCCGTCGCGCAGCTCGCGGAAGACGGTGACGACACGGCGGATCTCGTCGATGCCCTCGGGCACGGCGGGCAGGTCCAGGGAGCGGCCGATCTGGTCGACCCGGCGCGAGACGATCTCCACCTCGGCCTCGGCGCTCTCCGGCAGCGGCAGGACCACCGTGTTGAAGCGGCGGCGCAGGGCGCTGGACAGGTCGTTCACCCCGCGGTCGCGGTCGTTGGCCGTCGCGATGAGGTTGAAGCCGCGCACCGCCTGCACCTCGGAGCCCAGCTCCGGTATGGGCAGGGTCTTCTCCGACAGGATCGTGATCAGCGTGTCCTGCACGTCGGCGGGGATGCGGGTCAGCTCCTCGACGCGGGCGGTCATGCCCTCGGCCATCGCCCGCATGACCGGGCTGGGCACCAGCGCGTCCCGGCTCGGGCCGTGCGCGAGCAGCTGCGCATAGTTCCAGCCGTAGCGGATCGCCTCCTCCGGGGTGCCGGCCGTGCCCTGCACGAGGAGGGTGGAGTCCCCGCTGACCGCCGCGGCCAGGTGCTCGGACACCCACGTCTTCGCCGTGCCCGGCACACCGAGCAGGAGCAGCGCCCGGTCCGTGGCCAGCGTGGTGACGGCCACCTCGACGATGCGGCGCGGGCCCACGTACTTCGGCGTGATCACCGTGCCGTCCGGGAGCGTGCCGCCCAGCAGGTACGTCGCCACGGCCCACGGTGACATCCGCCAGCGGGCGGGCCGCGGCCGGTCGTCCTGGGCGGCCAGCGCGGCGAGCTCGGCGGCGAACGCGTCCTCGGCATGCGGCCGCAGCTCCTCGCCCCGGTCCGGCACGGACGGGGCCGAGGGCGCGGGCACGCCTTCGGACTGGTGGTGGTTCGGGTCGACGGACACGGACATGGAGCGGTCCCCCTTGCGGCTCGGCCGGTTCGGATCTGGTTCCACCGTGCACCACGCCACTGACAATCGCTCTGACCTGCACGAACGACCTCGTCGCAGGCGATTGTCAGTGGTGGGACCTACGGTCGGAGACATGACTGAGCAGGGGGTGCGCTGGAGCGCGGACCAGGTGCTGGCGCTGGCGCCTGACGCCGCGTCACGCAAGGCGGGCAGCAAGCTCGGCGCGGCCGGACCGTGGTCCGAGGCGGGCAGTTCCGACGAGGGGACGGTGTGGGGCCTGTGCAAGGGGAGCGGCAGCAAGCCGTACCGGACGGTGATCGACATCGCGGACTCCACCGGTCCCGCGTACAAGTGCAGTTGCCCGAGCCGCAAGTTCCCGTGCAAGCACGCGCTGGGGCTGCTGCTGCTCTGGGCGGGCGAGGACGGCGCGGTGCCGCGGGGCGAGGCGCCGGACTGGGCGGAGGAGTGGATCGAGGGCCGGCGCAAGCGCGCGGACGACAAGCGCGCGGCGGGCGCGTCCGGTTCCCCGTCCCCCGGTGATCCGGAGGCGGCGCGCCGCAGGGCGGAGCGGCGGGCCGAGTGGATCACGGCGGGGGCGACGGAGCTGGAGCAGCGGCTGGCCGACCTGCTGCGGGGCGGTCTGGCCTCGGCGGAGCAGTCGGGGTACGGGCTGTGGGAGGAGACGGCGGCCCGCATGGTGGACGCGCAGGCGCCCGGTCTCGCCGCGCGGGTGCGGGAGCTGGGGGCGATACCGTCGTCGGGACCCGGCTGGCCGGTGCGGCTGCTGGAGGAGTGCGCGCTGCTCCACCTCCTGGACCAGGGCTGGCTGCGCCGCGACGGGCTGCCCGACGGCCTGGCCGCGACGGTCCGTTCCCGGATCGGGCTGCCCGCCTCGGCGGACGGCGCGCCGGTGCGCGACCGGTGGCTGGTCCTGGCCCAGTACGACACCGCGGACAGCCGCCTCACGACCCGCCGGATCTGGCTGCACGGAACCGGGACGGGACGCACGGTCCTGCTCCTCTCCTACGGGGCCGCCGGGCGCGCGCCGGAGCTGGCGCTGCCGGTCGGTCTCGCGCTCGACGCGGAGGTGTCGGCGTATCCGGGCGCGGGGCAGTCGCGGGTGGCGCTGGGCGAGCGGTTCGCGCCCGCCGAACCCACCGGCTTCCGGCCGCCCGGGGTGGACGTGGCGCGGGCGGTGGCCGGGTACGGCGAGGCGCTGCGGGACGACCCGTGGCTGGAGTCCCGGCCGGTGACGCTGGAGCGGGTGGTCCCGGTCCCGGACGGCGACGGCTGGCAGCTGGCGGACGCCGACGGGGAGTCGGCCCTGCCCCTGACCCCGGCCGCCGGGTCCCGCGCCGGCCTGTGGCGCCTGGTCGCGCTCTCGGGCGGCGCTCCGGTGACGGTCTTCGGCGAGTGCGGCCACCTCGGCTTCTCCCCGCTGACGGCCTGGCCGGACGGACCGGGCGAGGCGGTGACCCTGTGCTGACGCACCCGCTCGCCGATCCTCCCGGGCCCGTACCGATCAGTCCCGTACCCATCGGCCCTGTACCGACCGGCTCTGTACCTACCGACCCTGTACCGATCGGTCCCGTCCTCCTCGGCCCCGCTCCCCMCCGCCTCCGCTCCCGCGCGGGCGTCCGGCGGGAGCCACTGGGAGGAGCTCGTGACCACGGCGCTGCTGGGGACCGCGCGCCGCGCGCCCGCCGACGTCCCGGCCGGCCGCGACGCGCCGACGGCCCTGCTGGACGCGGCGGCCGTGGAGACCGTGCGGCGCCGGGCCGGGATGCGGGCGGGCCGGGCGGCGGCCCGCCTCGAACCCGCGGCGCCGGACCCGCGCCCCGCGCTGCCGCCCGCGGCGGCCCGCAGACTGACGATGCTGCTGGCCGACCGGCCGGGTGCGGGCGGCGGCCGCCGGGGCACGGCCCCCGACCTCATGGAGCTGCTGCCGCAGTGGCTCGCCGCGGCGAACGGCCACGGTTACGCGGCTCCCCCGCAGGCGCTGCCCGCCCTGCTGGACGCGGCCCGCGGGCGTACCGACCTGCGGCCGGCGGTGCTGGCCTTCGCGGGCCCGCGCGCCCTGTGGCTGGCCCGGCTGAACACGGACTGGCGGTTCGCCCTGCGGGCGGCGCCGGGCGGCGGTGCGGCCCTGCCCGGGCCCGAGGAGCCGGAGCGGGTGCGGGAGTTGTGGGAGGAAGGACTGTTCGCCGAGCGGGTCGCGCTGCTGTCCGCGCTACGCGCCCGGGACGCGGCGGCCGCGCGTGACCTGCTCGCGACGACATGGGCGGCGGAGCGGGCCGAGGACCGGCTGATGTTCCTCGACTCGCTGCGGGCGGGGCTGTGCGAGGCGGACGAGCCGTTCCTGGAGGCGGCGTTGGCGGACCGCAGCCGCAATGTGCGCTCCACGGCCGCGGAGTTGCTGTCCTCGCTGCCCGGATCGGCGCTGGCCGGGCGGATGGCGGAGCGGGCGGGGGCGTGCGTGGCCGTCGACCACACGTACGGCGCGCCGACGATCGTGGTGGAGGCGCCGCACGAGTGCGATGCCGGCATGGAGCGGGACGGCGTGGTGGCCAAGGCCCCGGCCGGCCGGGGCGAACGGTCGTGGTGGCTGGGCCAGTTGGTGGAGGCGGCCCCGCTGGGCACGTGGCCGGGGCGGCTCGGGGGGCGGACGCCCGAGGAGATCGTGGCGCTGCCCGTGGCCGACGACTGGCGGGACGAACTGCACGCGGCGTGGTGCCGGGCGGCGGTGCGCCAGCGCGACCCCTCCTGGTCCAGGGCGCTGCTGGGGACACCGGCGGCGCCGGAGGCGGGTGGTCCCGGCGCGGTCTCCCTGGCCGAGCGGGCGAAGCTGCTGAGCACGCTGGAGGCCCCGGAGCGGGCCGAGTGGGTGGCGGGGTTCATCTCCGTGCACGGGCTGTCCGAGGCCTTCCAGCTGCTCGGGGTGTGCACGGTGCCGTGGGCCGGGCCGCTGGGCGGGGCCGTGGTGGACGCGCTCAACATCGCGCGCGACGCGGGCAGTTACCCATGGAGCTTCAGCGGCGTCATGGGGCTGGCCGAGCGCTGTCTGGACCCGGCGGAGGCAGTCCGTCTGGAAGCGCTGACCGCCGTCCCGGACGAACCGGAGGACGCCGCACCGGGCGCCGGAGGCTACTGGTCCGAATCCTTCCAGCGTCTCCTGACCACCCTGCGCCTGAGAGCCACGATGCAGTCCGAACTCACCCCGCCCTGACCGCGCCCCGTCACCTTTGCCTGTCGCCCTTCCCTGTCGCCTTCCCCCGGTCGCCTGCACGCCTCCGGACCCGCCCGTCCCGGGCGTCCGGCCGTCACCCCCCGATCCGCGCACCTCAGCACCGAGTGAACGCACGTTATCGCCGACACACCGCGACCGGCAGTTTCACGGCGCGGACCGAGGGGGACACCACAGATGGGACACGTTCGCAGCGCACTCATCCCGCACACCGCGACCCACGGTGCGCAGACGGGACGAGTACAAGGGAAACCGTTACGAGGAATCCGCACCTCCGCGCCGCAGGCCGCGCGACGGGGTGGTGCGGCGCGTCGGCGACCGTACGACGACGGAGACCCCGTCGTCCCACCGGTGACATCCGGACCGCACGCGCACCGTCACCGTCCTCACCCACCGGCTTCCCACGAGGGCACACGGGGGACAGAGGGTTCTTGCCGTGCGCCGACGGGAGGTCGGCCATGAAGGCCACCAAGGCATTGCCACCCCTTCTTCCACTGTGCCGGCGCCTGCTCCACATCGGGCCGGCCGGGCTCTCACTCACCCTGCTGAAGGCGACGGCACTGGAGATCGCGATCCTCGCCGGTCACCTCGTCCTCTATCCCTCGGGCATGACCCCGGAGCGCAGGCCGTCCCCGGTCCCGCCCCGGACCCTGGCCCACCTGCCCGACGCGGACCTCGACCCGGCCCCGGGACCGGACCCCGCGGGCAGGGCCGCGAACAGCACCGCGAGCAGCGCGGCGGACGGCATCGCGGACGCCGCCCGGCTGCCCTGCCCGAACAGGCCCCCGGTGGTCCTGCTGCACGGCTTCATCGACAACCGCTCGGTCTTCGTGCTGCTGCGCCGCTCGCTGGCCCAGCACGGCCGGCAGCAGATCGAGTCGCTCAACTACTCACCGCTGACCTGCGACATACGCACCGCCGCCGAGCTGCTCGGCCGGCACATCGAGGAGATCTGCGAGCGCACCGGCCGCCAGGAGGTCGACATCGTCGGGCACAGCCTCGGCGGGCTGATCGCGCGCTACTACGTGCAGCGTTTGGGCGGCGACGTGCGCGTGCGGACCCTGGTCACCCTGGGCACCCCGCACGCGGGCACCCGCGTGGTGCCGCTGGCGAACGCCCACCCGATCGTCCGCCAGATGCGTCCGGGCTCCGGCGTACTGCGGGAGTTGTGCGAGCCGGCCCCGCACTGCCGCACGCGGTTCGTGAGTTTCTGGAGCGACCTCGACCAGTTGATGGTCCCGCTGGAGACGGCGTGCATCGCGCACCCGGACCTGCTCGTGCAGAACGTGCGGGTGAGCGGCATCGGGCACCTCGCCCTGCCGGTGCACCCCGCGGTCGCGGCCGGCATCCGCCAGGCCCTGGACACCGAGGAGGGGACCGACCGCGCCGCCGCCCGCCCCGGCGGCGGTCTCACGGTGGCGTGAACGCGGAAACGGAACCGTAGGGGGCTGCCACGCCCGGCTCCAGAAGCGTCGTTTCTTCGAACACTCGTCGAACGTTAGGCCAAAGCTCTGCCCACGCACCGCCGAAAGGCGGCCGAATGCCCGTTTCCGGCGAGGAGGAAACCTGCTGAAGATTGTCGCGCCCGCGTACCGCCGGGTACAGTCGCCGCACTGCTCTGCCAGCCCCTGTTGTCGAGGCGAAAGAGAAGTTGGTGAACGACCGTCACCCGTCGGGGACCGTRACTCCCCCGGCTCCGGCCCACGAGGCCGCCTCGGCGCACTACGCGTCCCACGGCGGACAGGGGGCCCCGTACGGCGACTTCACCACGTACGACGCGTACCCCGCCACCGGTTTTGAAACCGCCCCCACCAGCTCGTACGACACAACGGGCGCGTACGGCACGAGTGGTGCCTATGCGACGAACGCCTTCGCCGCCGATCCCCTCTTCGGTGACCTGCCCGGCGACGGAAGCGGAACCGACGGCAGCGGCAACTGGAACGGCGCGACCGGCAGCCACCAGACCCTGGACCACGACCCGTACGCGGCCCAGCACCACGCCGTCCACGACACCGGCGGCTACGACACGAGCGGCGTCTGGCCGGACTCCGGCCAGCAGCACCTCGGCGGGATCCCGGCGCAGACCGCGGGCCCCGACGGCACCGGGCAGTGGGACGCGAACGCCTGGCTGCAGGCCGAGCAGATCGACCCCACCCAGCAGTGGACCGCGCAGACCTTCGAGACCGGCACGTACGACGCCACCGCGTGGAACACCGACGGCGGCGAGCGGCACGACGCGTACGACGGACACGAGGCGTACGACGGGCAGGTCCCGTTCGACCAGCAGGCGACCAGCACCTTCGAGCAGGTCCCGTACGAGGAACAGGGCGCCGCGCGGGACGAGTTCGGCCACGCCGAGCACGGTGACCAGGGCGACCACGGCGACGGCCTCACCGGCGCGGACCCCGAGGACCACGTCCACGACCACGCCGACGACGAGACCCCGCTGCTCGACGGCGTCGAGGAGGTCACCCCCGCCCCGGGCTCGCGCACCGCGGCCCGCCGCGCGGGCCGCGGGGCGCCAGCCCGGGGCGGGGGTGGCCTCCCCCACCGCGGCCCGCGCGGCGGGCCGTTCGGCCTCCCGCTCGCGCCGCCGCCCCCCGCCCCGGCGTTCCGCGCTGCTGACGATCGCCGTGCCCTCGGCGTGCGTGATGGGGGTGGCAGGCATCGCCGCCGCCTCCGTGACCGGCGGCGAGAGCGGGGACGAGGTCCGCACGACCTCCGCCGCGGCCGACACGGCCACCGTGCAGCCGGCCGTCGCGAACAACAAGCTGGACACCCAGCTGGAGAACCTCACCGCGGACGCGGACGACTTCGCCGACCGGGCGAGCCGCACGCAGGAACGTATCGACCTCAAGGCCCAGCAGCTCGCCGAGAAGCAGAAGGCGGCGGCGGACGCGGCCCGCAAGGAGCGGCTGCGGCCGAAGTTCGCGCTGCCGGTCGCGCGGCACGGGCTCAGCGCCTACTACGGCCAGGCCGGCGTCAACTGGATGTCCGTGCACACCGGCATCGACTTCCCGGTCTCGTACGGCACGACGGTGATGGCCGCCACGGACGGCGTCGTCCGCACGCAACTGAACAGCGCCTACGGCAACATGATCATCGTGACGGCCAAGGACGGCACGGAGACCTGGTACTGCCACCTCTCCAGCTACCGGGTGCCCGCGGGGACGGTCGTGAAGGCCGGCGACCCGATCGCCTACTCCGGGAGCTCCGGCAACTCCACCGGCCCGCACCTGCACTTCGAGGTGCGTCCCGGTGGCGGCTCGGCGATCGACCCGCTGTCGTGGCTGCGCAGCCACGGGGTCGACCCCACCTGAAGCGTTCCGCGTTCCTCCCGGGGCCGCCCGACCGACGGCCCCGCTTCGCTTCCTGCCCTCTGCCTCCTGCTCCCCGCTGCCCTACAGCTTCTCCACCGGCGCGTACCGCAGCAGCAGGCGCTTCGGCTTCTCCGCGCCGAAGTCGACCGTCGCCTCCGCGTTAGCGCCCGAGCCCTTCACGCCGACGACCGTGCCGAGGCCGAACTGGTCGTGCGTGACCCGGTCCCCGACCGCCAGCGACACCACCGGCTTGTCCGCCGCGCCGCGCCGCGTCGCGAAACCGGACGCGCCCGAGGCCGCCGAACGGGACCGGGAGGAGGACAAGGAGGACGACAGGGACGCCGCCACCCCGGAGACCGGACCGGAAGCCGCCGCTCCCATGGAGCCCCGGCGCTTCCAGTCCAGGTGCGCGTCCGGGATCTCCTCCAGGAAGCGGGACGGCGGGTTGTACGAGGGCTGCCCCCACGCGCTGCGCATCGACGCGCGCGTCAGGTACAGCCGCTCGCGGGCGCGCGTGATGCCGACGTAGGCGAGCCGCCGCTCCTCCTCCAGCTCCTTGGTCTGGCCGAGGGCGCGCATGTGCGGGAAGACGCCGTCCTCCAGGCCCGTCAGGAACACGACCGGGAACTCCAGGCCCTTGGCGGTGTGCAGGGTCATCAGCGTGATGACGCCCGAGCCGTCCTCGTCCTCGTCCGGGATCTGGTCGGAGTCGGCGACCAGCGCCACCCGCTCCAGGAAGGCGGCGAGCCCGACCGGCACGTCGCCGTCCGCCGCGTCCGCCCCTTCCACTCCGTCGTCCGCGTCCGCGCCGGCAGCCGCCGCGCCCGCCCCCGCGACGCCGGCCGCCTCCTGCTCGAACTCCAGCGCGACGGAGGCGAGTTCCTGGAGGTTCTCGATGCGGGTCTCGTCCTGCGGGTCCGTGGACGCCTGCAACTCGGCGAGGTAGCCGGTGCGTTCCAGGATCGCCTCCACGACGGTCGCCGGGCCCGCGCCGGACTCGACGATCGTACGGAGGTCCTCCATCAGCGTGTTGAACCGCTTGACGGCGTTGGTCGAGCGGGCCGCCATGCCGTACGCCTCGTCGACGCGGCGCAGCGCCTGCGGGAAGCTGATCCTCTCGCGCTGGGCGAGCGCGTCGATCATCGCCTCGGCGCGGTCGCCGATGCCGCGCTTGGGCACGTTCAGGATGCGGCGCAGCGGTACGGAGTCCTCGGGGTTCGCCAGCACGCGCAGGTACGCGAGGACGTCCCGGACCTCCTTGCGCTCGTAGAAGCGGACGCCGCCGACGACCTTGTAGGGCAGGCCGACCCGGATGAAGACCTCTTCGAAGACACGGGACTGCGCGTTCGTCCGGTAGAAGACGGCGACGTCGCCGGCCTTCGCGTCGCCCGCGTCCGTGAGGCGGTCTATCTCGTCGGCGACGAACTGCGCCTCGTCGTGCTCGGTGTCGGCGACGTAGCCCGTGATGCGCGCGCCGGCGCCCGCGTTGGTCCACAGGTTCTTCGGGCGGCGGGACTCGTTGCGCTCGATGACCGCGTTGGCGGCGGTGAGGATCGTCTGCGTGGAGCGATAGTTCTGCTCCAGGAGGATCGTCGTCGCGTTCGGGTAGTCCTCCTCGAACTGGAGGATGTTGCGGATCGTCGCGCCGCGGAAGGCGTAGATCGACTGGTCGGCGTCACCGACGACGCACAGCTCGGCGGGCGGGAGGAGGTGGCTCTCCCCCGGCGCCGCGTCCCCGGGGTGCGCGGCGTGACCGGCGGCCGGGTCCGTGACGCTGCCGACGAGCTCGCGGACGAGGGAGTACTGCGCGTGGTTCGTGTCCTGGTACTCGTCCACGAGGACGTGCCGGAAGCGGCGGCGGTAGTGCTCGGCGACGTCCGGGAAGGCGCGCAGGAGGTTGACCGTCGTCATGATCAGGTCGTCGAAGTCCAGCGCGTTCGCCTCGCGCAGCCGCGACTGGTACATCGCGTACGCCTGGGCGACGGCCTTCTCGAAGCCGTCGGCGGCCTGGGCGGCGAAGTCCTCCTCGTCGATCAGCTCGTTCTTCAGGTTCGAGATCTTGGCGCTGAAGGACTTCGGCGGGAAGCGCTTGGGGTCGAGGTCCAGGTCGCGGCAGACCAGGGCCATCAGGCGCTTGCTGTCGGCGGCGTCGTAGATCGAGAAGGACGACGTGAAGCCGAGCTTCTTGCTCTCGCGGCGCAGGATCCGCACGCAGGCGCTGTGGAAGGTCATCACCCACATCGCGTTCGCCCGCGGGCCGACGAGCTGCTCGACGCGCTCCTTCATCTCGCCCGCGGCCTTGTTCGTGAAGGTGATCGCGAGGATCTGGCCGGGGTGCACCCCGCGCTCGCCCAGCAGGTGGGCGATGCGGTGGGTGAGCACCCGGGTCTTGCCGGAACCGGCGCCGGCGACGATGAGCAGGGGCGATCCCTGGTGGACCACCGCCGCACGCTGGTTCTCGTTCAGCCCGTCCAGGAGCGCGGCCGGGTCCACGAGCGGCCTCGGGGCGCCGTCGCGGTAGTAGCCGTCCCTGGGCGGAGGCGCGTCGAAGCGCCCGCCGAACAAATCGTCCGCACCGGGCTCCGGCGCCTCGTCCTCGGGGGGCGGCGGGGGCTCTTCCTCGTGGGCCCGGGAGGGCTTGAGGTCCGCCAGGAAGCTGTCGTCAAAGAGGCTGCTCATCGCTCTCCGAGTCTAGGCGCCCCCACCGACACCC
>NZ_VDFC01000040.1:607010-627518 GCF_008369065.1 Streptomyces apricus
CGCCCCACCCTCACGGAAAATTACGACATGGACACGCTCGGCAACCATCGGTTCCCGATCCGCGAACCCCGCACCCGATCTTCACGAGGGGCGCCGGGAATCGCGCGACCAGCCCCTACGCACCCACCGCCGGGCGCATGAGCCACCCCCACCCGCCGGGACAACTGACCGCACAGCACGCCAAATCGCCGCCGTCGAACACCGCTCGAAGCCCAGGTCACGAAAACGTATCGGGCATATCGAACATCAAACTTCACAGATGCCACACGAATTGGCTAACTTTCGGGTAGGTCGCTCGACCCGCACCGGCGAACAACGCCGGGCCGGGCGCCCTCCGCCGAATCCGTCCGCCCCCGTGGCGCCGGAACCGGGGACCCACCGGAACATGGGGTGAATCGGCCCGACTCCCGTACGGGACAGGGCCGTAGGGCAAACCTTCCGAAGCACCCGCCCGAACCCGACAGCTAACTCGGTAGGCGGATGACGGAAGGAGACGCCCTCGTGGCGCCACACCGCAAGCTGCGGTCCAGCGGTCCCCTGGGCATGCGGACGCCGGCTCTCGCCACCGCCGCACTGACCTCGGTGGCCCTGCTCTCCCAGACGGCGGAGGCCTCGCCGGCCACGGAGCCCACCTCCACGCCGAGCACGGAGGAGATCCAGAAGAAGATCGACGACCTCTACCAGCAGGCGGGCACGGCCACCGAGAAGTACAACGCGGCCAAGGAGAAGACCACCAAGCAGCGCCGCCGCGTCGACACCCTCCTCGGCGACGTCGCGAAGCGCACGGAGAAGCTCAACAGCGCCCGCGAGGCGCTCGGCAACTTCGCCGCCGCGCAGTACCGCACGGGCGCCTCGGCCCCCGACAGCGCCTCACTCCTGCTGGCGGACGACGCGCAGGGCTACTTCGACCGGACCCAGCTGATGAACCGGCTCACGGCCCGGCAGCAGCAGGCCGTCGACGACTACGTCACGCAGCGGGCCGCCACGACGAAGAGGCGGCAGGAGGCGTCCGAGGGCCTGGAGACGCTCACCGCCACGGAGAGCAGGCTCAGGACGTCCAAGGCGGACGTGCAGCGCAAGCTCGCCGAGGCGCGCGGGATCCTCTCCCGGCTGAGCGCCGGGGAGAAGGCACGGCTGGCCGCGATCGAGCGGGAGCGGCAGGAGGAGGCCCTGCGCAGGGCGGACGAGCTGGCCCGGCAGCAGGCGGCCGACGCGGAGCGCAGGCGCCGGGAGGCGGCGGCACAGGCCCAGCAGGGCACGGGCGCCAGCGCGGGTACGGTCGCGGACGCAGGCACGGGCGCAGGTACGGTCGCGGGCGCGGGAAGCGTGCCGGGCTCCGACTCCGCCGCCACCACTGGCACCGCCAAGGCGGTCAAGGCGGTGGCCTTCGCCCGCGCCCAGATCGGCAAGCCGTACGTGTGGGGCGCGAGCGGCCCCGGCTCGTACGACTGCTCCGGGCTCACCCAGGCCGCCTGGAAGGCCGCCGGCGTGACCCTGCCGCGTACGACGTGGGACCAGGTCGACATGGGCACGACGGTGCCCGTGGAGAGTGTCCGGCCCGGGGACCTCGTCTTCTTCCACGACGACATCAGCCACGTCGGCGTCTACATCGGCGACGGCATGATGATCCACGCGCCGAAGCCGGGCGCGTACGTCCGCGAGGAGTCGGTCTTCTCCATGCCGATCCACAGCGTGGTGCGGCCGGCCTAGGCCACCGGCCGCCCCTTACGTGGCGCCTTCGTCGCCCTGCTCAGGTCCAGAGCAGGGCGATGAAGACGTTCGCCGTGGTGAGTGCGCCCACGAGGGCGAAGAGGCGCTTGTCGATCTTTTCCTCGTCGCGCTGCACGTAGACGAGGCCGAGGATCACGACCAGCAGGGCCAGCTTCACGCCGATCTTGACGTTGTTCACGCTCTGGTCGTCGGCCTGGTTGAGGCCCACGAGGACCGCGCCGGTGACCAGCATGGTCAGCGCGCCGTGCAGCATGGCGGGGGTGAAGCGGGCCGTGCCGCCGCCCATGGCCTTCAGCTGGGTGAGGAAGCCGCCCAGCAGGGCGGCGATGCCGATGATGTGCAGGGCGACGAAGACATGAATGAGTACGTCCATGGGCCCGGACCCTAACCGGCCGCCCGTACGCCGACGCGCACCGGCCCGACCGGAGCCCCGGCCCCCGTTCCCGGCTCCCGGCTCCCGTTCCCGGCTCCGGCTCCGGCTCCCGTCCCCGGTCCTCGTCCCGGCTGTAGCACCGTCCGGCCCTCCGTCCGCCCCCAACGCGTGCATCGGTCACGGCACCGCGCCGAGCCGGTGTCACCGGGACCGGATCCCGGTCGCACTCGGTCGGCATGTGACCGATTGCCGCCACTTCCGTGCAGCGTGTCACCGACTGCGCGCGGCCAGGTTTAGCGTCCTTCCCCAGGTGACCGGCTCCCCACCACATCCGCCCGGGCCAGGGGCGGCAGCCGGCACCCCCGCCAGAAAGGTCCGGCGGCGACCCGCTCCCCCTGTGCGGGCCGCCGCCGGACGTGCAACCGGCTCCACGGACGGGCCCTGCGGATCACCCCTGCGGATCCGGTCCTACGGAGCCGGCCCTACGGAAGGAACGTGGATCGCACGTGGCAGCACACCGCAGGCCCAGACAGCGTCCGTTCGGCGGCGGCGGCACGGCCCGCACCGCCTTCACCGTCGTCCTCGCGGGCGCGGCGGGCGCGACCGGTTTCAGCGGGACGGGGGTCGCGGCGCCCGAGCTGACACCGGCGCAGGTGAAGGCCAAGGTCGACAGGCTGTACCGGGAGGCGGAGGTCGCCACCGAGAAGTACAACGGGGCCGAGGAGAAGGCCACGAAGGCCGCGGACCGGCTCGACGGCCTCCAGGACGAGGCCGCCCGCAGGACGGAGCGGCTCAACTCCGAGCGCGACGCACTCGGTTCGCTGGCCACCGCCCAGTACCGGGACGGGGGCGTCGATCCCTCGCTGGCGCTGCTGCTCTCCTCGGACCCCGACCGGTACCTGGACGGTGCCGCGTTCGCCGAGCGGGCCGGCAGCAGGCAGGCCTCGACGGTGGCCCGGGTACGCAGCCAACTGCGCGACATCGAGCGGCTGCGCGGCGCCGCGCACGTCGAACTGACCGCCCTGGAGGCACACCGGGCGGACCTGAAGCGGCACAAGAAGGCGGTCACCGGGAAGCTCAGCGAGGCCCGGCGGCTGCTGTCGCGGCTCCCGGAGGCGGACCGGGCGCGCATCGGCGCCGACGACCCGGACACCGCGCGCGCCTCACGGGCCGGCTCGGCCCCGCGCGGCCTCGGTGCGGGCTCCTCGACGGCCGCCCCCGACTCCCGCGCGGCGGCCGCGGTCTCCTACGCGTACGGAAAGCTCGGCAGCCCGTACGTGTGGGGCGCCACCGGTCCCGACGCCTTCGACTGCTCCGGCCTGATGCAGGCCGCGTACCGCTCCGCGGGCATCGAGCTGCCCCGGACCACGTACGCGCAGATCGACGCGGGCCGACGTGTGTCGCGGTCCGAACTGCGGCCGGGCGACCTGGTGTTCTTCTACTCGGGCATCAGCCACGTGGGGATGTACGTGGGCAACGGCCAGATGGTCCACGCCCCGAACCCGTCGGCGCCGGTACGGGTGGCCCCCATCGACGAGATGCCGTTCGCGGGGGCGACCCGGGTGGTGTGACGGGTGAGGTGACCCGCGGTGACGCGCCGGAGGTCGGAGGCCGGGCGGGCGAAGTGGTCCATACCGGTGGCGGCGGCCCGGGGTCCTGCCGGGCCGTCACACCAGCCGTCGTGCCGTGGCCCAGCGCGTCAGTTCGTGGCGATTCGACAGCTGGAGCTTGCGCAGGACCGCCGAGACATGGGACTCGACCGTCTTGACCGAGATGAAGAGCTGCTTGGCGATCTCCTTGTACGCGTAGCCGCGGGCGATCAGGCGCAGGACCTCGCGCTCGCGCTGGGTGAGGCGGTCGAGGTCCTCGTCGACCGGCGGGGCGTCGGTGGAGGCGAAGGCGTCGAGGACGAAGCCGGCCAGGCGGGGCGAGAAGACCGCGTCGCCGTCCTGGACGCGGAAGACCGAGTCGACCAGGTCCGTGCCGGTGATCGTCTTCGTGACGTAGCCGCGGGCACCGCCCCGGATCACGCCGATCACGTCCTCCGCGGCGTCCGACACGGACAGCGCGAGGAACCGGACCGGCTGCTCGGCGTCGGCCATCAACGGCGCGCAGCGGCGCAGCACTTCGACCCCTCCGCCGCCCGGCAGGTGCACGTCGAGCAGGACGACCTCGGGGCGGGTCGCGGTGATGACCGTGACCGCCTGGTCGACGTCGGCGGCCTCGCCGACCACCTCGACGCCGGTCCGCTCGGTCTGCCCGATCTCCGCCTGGACCCCCGTACGGAACATGCGGTGGTCGTCGACGAGCACCACGCGCACCCGCCGCCCGGGGCCGGACCCGGCAGCCGCCGGGTCCTCGGCCGCACCGGCCGCGCCCGTCGCGCCGGCGCTCGTCCCGGCCGATCCGGTCGGTTCGTTCGCGTCGCTCATGTCTGTGCCCTCTCCATCTCCAGCTCGACCTCCGTGCCGCCGTCCGGCACCGCGCGCAGCCGGGCCGTGCCGCCGTTGCGCTCCATGCGGCCGATGATCGATTCTCTGACGCCCATGCGGTCGGCGGGTATCGAGTCCAGGTCGAAGCCGGGACCGCGGTCCCGGACCGACACGAAGACGGTCCTCCCCTCGACCTCCGCGAAGACCTGCACCGCGCCGCCCTCGCCACCGTACTTGGCCGCGTTCACCATGGCTTCCCTCGCGGCCTGCATCTGGGCGCCGATCCGGTCGTCGAGGGGGCAGTCGCCGACGACCACGACCTCCAGGGGGACCCCGTGCTTGTCCTCCACCTCCGCCGCACTGCGCTTGACGGCCTCGGCGAGGGTGTCGGGCTCCTCCGCCTCGTCCTTGCCGGTGCCCTCCGGTTTGTAGAGCCAGTTGCGCAGGTCGCGCTCCTGGGCGCGGGCGAGACGGCGGACCTCCGACGCATTCTCCGCGTTGCGCTGTATCAGCGTCAGGGTGTGCAGCACCGAGTCGTGGACGTGCGCGGCGACCTCGGCGCGCTCCTGGGCGCGGATGCGCATCAGGCGCTCCTCGGAGAGGTCCTGGGTCATCCGCACCAGGTACGGGCCGGCCAGCAGCGCTATCCCGACGAGGACGGCGAGCGCGGCCTGCAGCACCGAGCCGAGGTGGGCGGCGGAGCCCTGCAGCACGAAGATCCCGGAGACGCCCGCGGCGACGAGCAGGACCCCGGCGGCGGACCGGAGCAGGGTGATCGTGCGCTTGCGGCGGCCGACCGCCATCCAGCGGGCCCGGCGCGCATTGTCCGCCTGGCGCCAGACCAGGGCGACGCCCGCGCCGACCAGGACGGTGGGCCAGAGGTAGGCCTTGGCGCCGCCGCTCAGGTCGACGTTCCCCACGAAGACCAGGGTGACGACGACCATCGCGAGCAGCGCGACGATCTGCCCCTTGTCGGGCTTGCGCGCCACGAGCCTGCGACGGCCGTCGGGCGCCGTCTCGGTGGCGAGGGTCGGGGGCCGCTGGGCGTCCACGCCCCCGACGCCGAGCGGGACGAAGAACCAGAACGACGCGTACAGCAGGGCGCCGAGGCCGTCCGCCATGAACAGGCCCACGAAGACCAGCCGCACCCAGGTCACGGGCAGGCCGAGGTGCCCTGCGAGCCCCCGCGCCACGCCCCCGAGCCAGCGTCCGTCGCTGCTGCGGTAGAGCTTGCGCGGCGGCCGCGGGTCCTCGACGGTCAGGGCTGCGGCTTCCGGCATGGCATCGATGTTCACATGCCCGGCGCCACCGGGCATCAGGGTCGACCCCCTAGACTCCCCTGATCTTCACCGTCCGTCCCCGGTCACCGGCCCCAGCCGCCTGCCGGGCGGTCCCGACGACCCGTGCCGCACGGTCTGCGGGATGGTCTGCGGGATGGTTTGCGGGGTGACCCCGAGGTGGAATTCAGGGTTCGTCCAGGGTCGTCCCGACTGCCGCGGGGGCCTCGCGGCCGTCACCATGGACGCATGAGCGATCAGCAGCACGCCGCGGCGGGACCGGGGCCCGGTCCGGGCACCGGGCCGCAGGACGCCGTGCCCGCGGACGCCCCGGCGCCCGGGGGCACGGAGTCCCGTGCGGCCGGGGGCACGGACCGACGTGCGCCCGGCGGTACGGAGCCCCGTGCGCCCGGGGCGGGAACGGGCGGGGCGCCCGCGGACCCGGCGGCGCCCGAGGTTCCGCGCAGGTTCCGGCGCGACCGGCGGCACAAGATGCTGAGCGGGGTGTGCGCGGGGCTGGGGCGCCAGTGCGACATGGACCCGGTGATCTTCCGGATCGTGCTCGCGGTGCTCTCGGCGACCGGCGGCCTCGGCCTCCTCTTCTACGGCTTCGCGTGGCTCTTCGTCCCGTACGACGACGAGGAGGAGAACGAGGTGCGCAAGCTCCTCACCGGCCGCGTGGACGGCCAGGCGCTGACCGGCGTGCTGTTCGCCCTGGTCGGCTGCGGCGTGTTCCTCTCCATGCTGAACAACGACGGCGTGCTGACCTTCGCGGTGTCGCTGTCCCTGCTCCTCGCGGGCGCCGGCTACTGGTCGCGGCAGCGCGGCGCCGATGTGCCCGACCCCTCCCCCAGCTCCCGGCCGCGCCCGGGCCGGGGCGGTCCCATCGCCGCGCAGGCCGTCGCCGACGCCCCACCGGAGGCGCAGGCGCCGCCGGTGCCCGCCGCCTTCTCCTCCTGGTGGCGCGAGCCCATCGTCAAGGACGGGACGCACGTGGGCGGCACGGGCTACCTGTGGGGTCCCACGAGCACGCGGGAGCGCGACATCGCGGCGGCGACCGCCATCGCGCGCGGCCTCGGTCCGGGCCACGGTCTCGGCCTCGGCCTCGGTCACGGCCTCGGTCTCGATCTCGGCCTCAGCCATGGTTTCGGTCATGGTCTCGGTCTCGGCCGGGGCATACGGGCGTCCGCCCCGAAGTCGCGCGGGCCGCGCTGGATCGGTGGCCGGGTGGTCCTGCTCGCCCTCCTCGCAGGCGTGATCGGTACGGGGGCGACCTGGGACGACCACACGCTCGGCACCAGCCTGCAGACCGGCCTGGCCTGCATGCTGGCGGTGCTCGGCCTGGGGATGGCAGTCAGTGCCTTCCTCGGGCGCACGGGAGCGGGGCTGGTCCTCCTCTCGGTCGTCACGGCGGGCCTGCTGGCGGGATCGGCGGTGCTGCCGAAGGACATCGGCACCCACTGGCAGCGCATGGACTGGACACCCGCCACGGCGGCGGCCGTCCAGGAGCAGTACGACCTCGGTACGGGCGTGGGCACGCTCGACCTCAGCCGGATCGAGCTCGGCGAGGGCCGGACCGTCACGACGAACGCCGAGGTGGGGGTGGGACAGCTGAAGGTCGTGGTTCCGAAGGACGCGACGGTGAGGCTGGACGTCGAAGTGGGCGTCGGGGACATCCAGTTGCCGGGCGACGACAAACAGGACGTGGACGTGGCACCGGGCAAGCACAAGCAACTGACGCTCACACCGGCGAAGGAGAGCGGAGCAAAGGACAAGAACAAGGAGAAGGACGAGGGCAAGGTCAAGGGCAAGGACGAGAGTGGGGGCGGCGGCACGATCGACCTCACGCTCGAAGTCGGTCTCGGACAGGCGGAGGTCATCCGTGCTGCGTCATGAGTTCCAGCCCGGCCGGTTCGTCGCGGGCCTCTTCATCGCCCTCACCGGGATCGTCTACGCCGGCGACGCGGGCGGCCTCTGGGAGACCCCGTGGTTCGCGGTGATCCCGCTCGTCACCGGAGGGCTGTGCCTGGCGGCCGTAGCGGGCGGTGTGGCCAGCGGGGTACGCCGTCACAAGCGCCGCGAACAGCAGACCGCCCGGGACAGCACACCCGCCCCGGACTGACCGGAACCACTTCCGACCGACCGCAACCGCCTCCGACCGACCAGTCCCGGCCCACCGGGGCTGTCCGGGACCCGAGCGGTAGCCGGAGCCGAGCGGTAGCCGGAACCGTCCGGAGCCCGGCCGCCCGCCCTCACGGCCGCCCCAGGGCCCGGCCCCGGCCCTGTACCTGGCCTGGGCCCGGGGTCAGGCCCCGCGACCCGGGCTAGTACGCGCTCGTCCTCCGCTGCCTGCGGCGGGCTCGGAGTGTTGCGTCTACGGAGAACACGCCCGCTCCGGCCAGCACGAGGGGCAGCCAGGCGATCATGTAGGGGAGGTCGTTGCCGTAGTAGTACGGGTCCGCGGCCCAGCTCATCGTCAGCCAGAGGCTGAGGGAGATCAGCGCTCCGCCGAGGGCGGCGAGGCGGGTCAGCAGGCCGATCAGGACGCCGATGCCCACCGCCAACTCGCCCAGGGCGATGGCGTACCCGAAGCCGACCGGGTTCTTGAGGGACAGGTCGATCAGGGCCGGGATCGCCGACGAGTCACGGACCGCGCGCATCATGTCGCCGATCGAGCCCGCCCCGGAGTCGGACATGAAGGCGCTGTCGGTGAGTTTGTCGATCCCCGCGTAGACGAAGGTGACGCCGAGGAAGATCCGCAGCGGCAGCAGTGCGTACCGCGTGGCGGTGTCCCGCCAGTCGCCACCCCCGCGGTCGTCGTCCGCGTAGCCGGAGTGCGTATCCATCCGCATGCCGTGAGCCATAGCCTTCCGCCACCTCTCAACCGCCGAACGGTTCACCCCTCAACAAGACAATACGTACGGGCGCAAGTACCCGCTCAAGGGCGGGCGCACAAATTTCCCCCCGTCCACCTGATCGTCCCACTTTGGGCGGGGCCCGTCCCGTCTCAGTCCGTCCCGTCTCAGTCCGTCACGTCGATCTCCACGCGGTTCGTCTCGACGCCCGCCGCGGTGACGACCTGCACCTCCACCCGCCCGGGCTCGACGTCCGCCGGCACCGGGACGGTCAGTACCGCGTCGGAGGGGTTGCTGAATCCGCCGGGCACCGGGACCAGCGGTACATGCACGTGCACCGCGCCGATCCGCACCACCATCCGCGACAGCCGGTCCGCGCTCTGCGCGCCGGGCGGCACGAACCCGGCGCCCCGGATCTCGATGTCGTCCCCGGTGCGGATGGGCGCGTCCAGGTCCCCGGCCTCGCGGGCCCGCACCACGGAGAGGATCACCGGCCGCCCGCCCTCGGCGTACTTCGCCGCGACGTACGTGGCGGCCGAGATCAGCACGACGACCGCGAGCCCCCACGGCAGGTCCGGCAGCTGCTCGGGCCGCCGGGCCAGCCGTACCGCCGCGAAGACCAGGGCGACGGCGCCCAGCACCACGTACTGGATGTCGGCGAAGCTGCCGCGCCCGGAGTCGTCGGTCAGCAGGTCGGCGGCCCGGGGCCGGTCGGCGCGCACCTTCTGCAGCCGCTGCCCGAGGACCCGCAGGCCCACCACCCGCCGCACCAGGACGGCGATCGCGCACACGACGGCGAGGACGGTCACAATGCCCGCGCCGCGGGCGAGTTCGAGGCCGGCGATGAGGGAGTCCCGCTCGGTGTGCGAGGACGCCCCGGCGAGCCGGCCCGCCAGCACCAGCACGGCGTAGACGACGAAGAGGATCCAGCCGGCGGCCACCACCCGGGAGGTGGAGAGGCGGTCGTCGTGGCCGTGGCGCTGACCGTCGCGTCCTGGTTCCACCGGGCGCGCGGACGTCCAGCCCGCCCCGAGCGCGGTGAGCGACTGCACGAGGAGCAGGACCACGACGGTCCCCCACACGGCGATCAGGGTCCGCCGCCACACGAGGCCGAGCCAGACCTTCCCCTCGGCCCGGCCGCGCTCGGCGACGAGGTCGGCGGACTGGGTCAGCGCGTCCGACACCCACTGCCGGGAGGCGCCGGCCGAGTGGGCGACCGCCGCGGGCAGCCCCTGGCCGGACGCCAGTTCGTCCCGCTCGGCGAGGAACGCGGCGACGGCCCGCCGGTGCCCCTCGCGCGCCCCGTACGGACAGTCCCCGCAGGTGCAGCCGCCGCCGTGCGCGCCCTGCCGGGCGCCCCGGCCGGTCTCGCGCCCTGCCCCCTGTCCAGCCTCCTGCACCGCCACGCCCGTTGCCGCCTTCCCCACTGCTCCGTACCGCTCCGTCGAATGCCCATCGGCCGCACACCCGCCCCCTCGCACAGCCGCCCCACCGCGCACCCGCTCGACCGCACACCCGCGCGGCCGCACAACTGCCGTGTGACGAGAGCGCATTGTGCCGTACCGCACACCCCCCGCGTCCGCCAGGTCCGGTCAGCGAGGGTGAACCGGCCACCCCCGTGTTGACCCGGCTGCGAGAATTCCCTCATGGCCGAGATCATCCAGCGCGACGGGACCTGGGCCTTCGACGGCAGCACGGTCCGAATCACGCCGGGGCTGCACCGTTCCGTGCCGCTGTTCCGGCAGACGTACGGGGAGATCGCCGTGCCCCTCGAAGCGGTCGCGGGCGTCGTCCATGAACCCGACCGCAAGCGCGGCCGGCTGCGCCTGAGGCTGCGCGAGGGCGCGGACCCGCTGCTCCGGGCGACCGGGGGCCGGCTGCCCGACGCGGCCGACCCGTACCGGCTGGCGGTGGACACCGACCGGTCGGGGGTGGCCGAGTACGTCGCCGAGGAGATCCGGCACGCCCTGCTCATCGAGCAGGTCCCCGAGGAACCGGCCGACGCGTACCTGCTGCCCGGGCCGCCGGTGCCGGTCTCGGTCCGCTCCAGCGACGGCACCGTCTCCTTCGACGGGACGACGGTCCGCATCGACTGGAGCGACACCTCGGACCGGGTCAAGCGCGCGACGGGCCCGCGCATCATCGGCGTGGCGGATCTCGTGCAGGTGGAGTGGCTGCCCAACTCCGGTTACGAGAACGGCTTCCTGCGGTTCGTGACCCATGACTCGGTGTTCTCCAAACTGCCGCCGGAGAAGGACCCGTTCGCCCTCGACCTGTGGGGCAGCGCGCGGCGCGACCTGCTGACGGCCCTCGTCGCGACCGCGGTCACGGCCCGCCTCCCGCACCCGTCCACCGGGGCCGGGGAACTCGCGCGCGGCGGCCCGCCGGCCCTGCCGCAGGCCCCCGGGGACGCCAGGCCGAACTCCCGGCCTGGAAGGAGGAACACAATGCCTCGCACCGCAAGGTCCGCGCCCGCGTGGAGCACGTCTTCGCCCGTATGAAGGGCTGGAAGATCCTCCGCGACTGCCGCCTGAAAGGCGACGGCGTTCACCACGCCACGCTCGGCATCGCCCGCCTGCACAACCTCGCCCTCGCCGGGTGACGCAGAAACCAGCAGGTCACCGAGCATGCCGTAGATCATTTACGGGACAACCCTTAGGTGGTTTGCAGAAGATCAGGATCCGTCATGACGACACGGGCCGACGGCCCGGCTGGTTCCTGGAGCGAATCATCATCCGCAACGAGGAAACCGACCAGGAGTGGTCGTTCCCCTGTTCCCTGTGGCTTGCCTCCGACGAGTCGGACGAGCAGACCGACCGGATCCTCGACCTCGCCTGACCGACAGCTCCGGGGCCCGCCCTCCGTGTCCCACTGACCGGAATCAGCGCCACGGAAGCGTTGTCCGCTCGCCGGTCAACGGCCGGGCCGCGGCTGAGCGATCCGCTTCCCCGGAGCTGCCGGTGCCGGGTCGTTGGCAGCCGGTCGTTGAAGCCGCACGACGGCTGGCTGCGTCGACCGGCTCCCAGCGATACCCACAACCCACGAAAGGTGAAGCCAATGAGCGATCCGTTGGTACTGCTCGCATGGTGCGACCCCGAACGACGGCACGTTCGCTGGTCCTGGGCAGGGATCTGGGTCGGCCTGCTGGTGGTGGACCAGCACCGGCTCGTCTACCACGCCGACGGTGCGGAGAAGTTCTCGGCGCCCATGGCCCAGGCGCGCTTCGTGTGGCGAGGAAGCAGCAAGATGACAGCGGCCCGTTTCGACCTGCACCTGCCCGAAGCGGTGTTCCGCCTCTACCTCAGCCCTCCCAGCACCACAGCCCCCCAGCCCGACCCGAGCCTGATGGACCACATCGGTGGGGCGCTCGACCGGATCTCTGCCGTCAGCCTGCTCGGCGGTACGCTCGGCACGTTGGGCGACGCTTCCGGAGTGCTGGACAACGCCCTGTCCTTGCCGGGCGCCGTCACACAATTGCGTTCCGGCCACCGTGCCGCAGAGGAGCTCCGCACCTTCCTGGGGGCCACGGCGCCTGTGACGAACGCCGGAGGCGACGGAAGTCCCCCGGCGACAGGTCTGGCACCTCGTTTCGTACGTGGTGACCAGCAGACCTGGGCCACCACCGTGCGGTTCAGCCTTGGCGGCTGCACTGTGGCCTGTGCCCACAGTGACGGCTCGGTCCGGTTGTGGAACACGCGTGTGGGCACGTCCAGGCGTCATCTCCAGCCCTTTGGCCGCAGCAACGTCGTCCACGACCTCGCCTTTGCCGGCGCTGGACGAGTAATCCTGTCCGCGGGGGAGGACCACTGTGTGCGGCTGCAGGACATCGTGACAGGGGCTGAAGTCGCCCGTCTCACCCACCCCGACGACGTCCGGCGTGTCTGCGTCGACATCGGCGGCAGGTGGGCCGCCACGGTCTGCGAGGACATGACCGCCCGGATCTGGGACCTCCGTACCACGAAACTCGTACGCACCGTGGAAGTGGACTGCGCGCACAGCATGTTGTTCGCACCCACCGGTTCGGGTTTCGTGGTGAGCGACATCGGCGGGGAGATCTCCTACTTCCCCTCACCCGACGCAGCGTGCACGGGCCGGACGGAAAAGGGCGAAGGAGTGGTGGACTGTCTGGCGCTCTCCGACGACGGACGATTGGCCGTCGGTGACTCCGAGGCGGGCGTCGTAACCCTCTTCAGCTGCGCCCTCGACCGCGTGATCGGCGAGTTACGTCATAGCACTCCCATTGCCTGTGGCACCTTCAGCCCCAGCGGACGTTCTTTCCTCGGTGGCGACGAGGAAGGCAACATCGTGCTCTGGAATCTCGGCACAGGACAATGTGTCCTGCGCCTGCCTCACCAGTCACGGGTGGAGAGCGTCGACTGGGACCGACGTACGGGTCTGATCGCCACCGGCACCCTGGAAGGCCTCACCGTGTGGGATCTGCGCGACTCGCCGGCCGACGGCGACCTGTGAGCCGTTCTCAGCCGGCGGCGCACCTACGATTCCGTGCCGGTCCCCGTTGCCCGGAAAGACGCTCACCATCCTGAACGAGGCTGCGACGGGAATTACCGCCGAAGGCCGGACACGAAGGCCGTCAGGACAGCAGGTCCGGTTCGGCTCGGCTGATGTCCTGCCACAGCGGCTGGTAGTTGATCCACGCCACCAGGTCCCCGCCGGCCTGCTCGCGCGTCGCGACCGCCTGCTTGTGGTCGATGAGCACCGGACGTCCCGCCGCCCGGGCGGTCAGCTGCACCTGGCAGGACCGTTCCATCGACAGGAACCACCAGGCCGCCGCGTCCACCGAGTCGCCGACGGTGAGCAGCCCGTGGTTGCGCAGCACGAGCGCCTTGTACGAGCCGAGCGCGGCGGCGATGCGCCGCCCCTCCTCGGCGTCCACGGCCACGCCCGAGTACGCGTCGTAGAGCGCGTGGTCCTCGTAGAAGGCGCAGCTCTCCTGGGTGATCGGGTCGAGCAGGTCGCCGAGCGCGGACAGCGCGCGCCCGTGCACCGAGTGGCAGTGGGCGACCGCGACGACGTCGGGCCGGGCCGCGTGCACCTGGGCGTGCACGGTGAACGCCGCCTGGTTGACGTGGTAACGGCCCTCCAGCACCTGCCCCTCCCCGTTGGCCAGGACCAGGTCGCCGACGGTGACGTGCTTGAAGGGCATCCCGAACGGGTTGACCCAGAAGCAGTCGCTGTACTCGGGGTCGCGCGCGGTGATGTGGCCGGAGACCCCGTCCTCGAAGCCGAGCCGCCCGAAGATCCGCAGCGCGCCCGCGAGCCGTTCCTTGCGGTGCCGGCGTTCGTCGTCGAGCGACTCGTGCATGGGCGGCATGGCGAACCGCAGCTTGTCGGTGGGCAGGGGCAGGGGTGGTGTGGGGCCGTGCAATGCGTCCTCCAGCCGTGAGGCCCTGGGGGAAGGACTCCGTACGCTGTTTACGGGCGGGAAGTTACCGGCGGTCAGCGCGGGAGAACAGAGATGTGGGGGAAGAGAGTGCACAACCGTTGTACGGGATGGCTTGTCTGCCGGACCGGAGCCGTCACACTCGTCTGGCACATGCGCCCACGCTCCCCGGAGGGACCCCTCGTGCACCGCCTCACCCGCCTGTCCCGTTCGCACCGCACGCCGCACCGCACGCCGCACCGCCAGGCGTGCGCGCCGCGCCCCGCGACCGCGACCATGTCAGCGTCAGCGTCAGCGACCGTGTCGGCGTCCGCGACCGTGTCCGCGTCCCGCGCATGAAGAGGACCGAGCGCCGCGTCGCGACCCTGCTCAGACAGCTGGCCACGCGTGACGTGGTCGTCCTGGACGACGCCGGCGGCTCCCCGCGCCGGCTCGCCGCCCTCACCTACATCGCCGTGCAGTACGGATTCCGGTACGACGGCGCGCACCGGACCGGTCACACGCTCCGGGTCAGGCTGGTCCGCGACCCCAGCCCCGAGGCCCGCGAACGCGGTACGGCGGCGCTCGGCCGCCTCGCCGCGGGCCGCGCCCCCGGTATGCGCCCGGGCACGCTGAAGCCGCTGCCGGACGTGGCGCCGGCGGTGGAGCTGCTGAGGGCGCGCATCGAGTTCGACGCCCTGGACGAGGATCCCGACCTGCGCCGCAAGGCCCTGTTCATGACCGCCAGCGCGGCCGCCATGACGCTGGTCCTGATCCCCGTGGGCTGGCGGGTCTCGCTCACCACGGGCTTCGCGATGGCCGCGGTGTTCGCGGTGTTCCTGCGCCTGGAAATGGTGCGCAAGGACCGGCTGGCGCGGCGGCTGCGGTCCGCGGGGCGCAACGTCGGCGGGCGGGCGGCGCGCACCACCCTGCCGAAGAGGCGTCACTGAAAGGCGCCACCAGGTGTCGGGTATCGGCGCCACACTCGTCGTATGACTCGGACGACGTCGAACTGGGCGGCCCTCGCCGCCGCGGAACCGGAGCTGGCCGAGGCCGTCGAGGAACGGTTCGCGGCCTTCACGCACCACGTCCTGGCGACCCTCCGCAAGGACGGCTCGCCCCGCACCTCCGGCCTGGAGGTCCGCTTCCTGGCCGGGGAGCTGTGGCTCGCCATGATGCCGGACTCCCGCAAGGCGCTGGACCTGCGCCGGGACCCGCGGTTCGCGCTGCAGGCGAATCCGGGGCCGGGCACGGAGATGGCCGGCGGCGACGTGCGGATCGCCGGCCGGGCCGTCGAGGTCCACGACCCCGCGCAGCGGGCCCGGTACGTCGAAGAGGTGGAACCGCCGGAGCCGTTCCACCTCTTCCGCACCGAGCTGACGGAGGTCGTACGGACCCGCGTCGAGGACGACACGTACCTGGTCGTCGAGGTCTGGGCGCCCGGGGTGCCGGTGCGCACCCTCAAGCGGACCTGAACCCCGGGGACGTCCGGGGCCCGGGTGCGGCTACTCCCACTCGATGGTGCCCGGCGGCTTCGACGTCACGTCGAGGACGACCCGGTTGACGTCCTTCACCTCGTTCGTGATGCGCGTCGAGATCTTCGCGAGGACGTCGTACGGCAGGCGCGACCAGTCGGCGGTCATCGCGTCCTCGGAGGAGACGGGCCGCAGCACGATCGGGTGGCCGTAGGTGCGGCCGTCGCCCTGGACCCCGACGGAGCGGACGTCGGCGAGCAGCACGACCGGGCACTGCCAGATGTCGCGGTCGAGACCGGCGGCCGTCAGCTCCTCGCGGGCGATGGCGTCGGCGTCGCGGAGCAGGTCGAGCCGCTCCTTGGTGACCTCGCCGACGATCCGGATGCCGAGGCCCGGGCCGGGGAACGGCTGGCGCTGGACGATCTCCTCCGGCAGGCCGAGCTCCTGGCCGACCATCCGGACCTCGTCCTTGAAGAGCTGGCGCAGCGGTTCGATCAGCTGGAACTCGAGGTCCTCCGGGAGCCCGCCCACGTTGTGGTGGGACTTGATGTTGGCGGTGCCGGTACCGCCGCCGGACTCGACCACGTCCGGGTAGAGCGTGCCCTGGACGAGGAACGCCACATCCGGGCCCTCGTCCGCGATGATCTCCGCCTGGGCCTGCTCGAAGACCCGGATGAACTCGCGGCCGATGATCTTCCGCTTCTCCTCCGGGTCGGAGACGCCCTTGAGCGCGGTGAGGAACCGCTCCTCGGCGTCGACGACCTTCAGGTTGACCCCGGTGGAGGCCACGAAGTCCTTCTCGACCTGCTCGGTCTCGCCCTTGCGCATCAGACCGTGGTCGACGTACACGCAGGTCAGCTGGGAGCCGATGGCCTTCTGGACGAGGGCCGCGGCGACCGCGGAGTCCACGCCGCCGGAGAGGCCGCAGATGGCGCGCTTGTCGCCGACCTGCTCGCGGATCAGCGCGACCTGCTCCTCGATGACGTTGCCGGTGGTCCAGTCGGGGCTGAGGCCCGCGCCCCGGTACAGGAAGTGTTCGAGCACCTGCTGGCCGTGCGTGGAGTGCATGACCTCGGGGTGGTACTGGACCCCGTACAGCTTCTTCTCGTCGTTCTCGAAGGCCGCGACCGGGACGACGTCCGAGGAGGCCGTCACCGTGAAGCCCTCGGGGGCCGCGCTGCAGGCGTCGCCGTGCGACATCCAGACGGACTGCTCGGCCGGGGTGCCCTCGAACAGGGTCGAGCCGGACTTCGAGACGTGCAGCGGGGTGCGGCCGTACTCGCGGGCGCCGGTGTTGTCGACCGTGCCGCCGAGGGCGGTCGCCATCAGCTGGAAGCCGTAGCACATGCCGAAGACGGGGACGCCGGCCTCGAAGAGCGAGGTGTCCAGGCGGGGGGCGCCCTCCGCGTACACCGACGAGGGGCCGCCGGAGAGGATGATCGCCGCGGGGTTCCTGGCGAGCATCTCGTCGACCGGCATGGTGCTCGGGACGATCTCGCTGAAGACCCGGGCCTCACGGACTCGGCGGGCGATGAGCTGGGCGTACTGCGCGCCGAAGTCGACGACCAGGACGGTGTCGGGGGTGGCGGCGGGGGACGCTTCTGGCACGGTTTGCCTTCCGGCGGTTGAGCGGGGCTGTGTTTCCGAGTGCCCCCAGACCCCCCTGTCGCGCTGCGCGCTCCTGCGCAGTTCCCCGCGCCCCTGGGTACCCGGGCCCGCAGGCGAAGTCAGACGTCTCAGGATGCGGGCCGGGTTGGACCCAGCGGAGCGCACCGGCATACTGCTTTCATGCTCACGCACCAGACCTTCGTCTTTACCTATGGCAACCGGCCCACCGGCTGCCATGGTCGTGCTGCTTGAGCAACTGACGAGCGACCTACCAGGCGCCCCGGGCCGACAAGGCCCGGGGCGCCCGCGTTTTCCGGACCTTGCCGCTCCGGGGCCCCGCCGAGAACCAGAAGGAGCCCTTGATGAGCACCGCGACCCCCACCGACAAGACCGGCGCCCGCACCGAGGAGGCCGCCGGCCTGATCACCGGCGCCCGCGACCGCATCGACGCCCTCGACGACCGCATCATCGGCCTCGTACAAGAGCGCATGGCCGTCTCGGCGGTCATCCAGGAGGCCCGCATCACCTCCGGCGGCCGCCGCGTGAACCTGTCCCGCGAGATGGAGGTGCTGGGCCACTACAGGGACGCCCTCGGCAAGCCCGGCACCGCGCTCGCGATGACGCTGCTGGAGCTGTGCAGGGGCCGCGTCTGAGAGCGGGTACGACACCGCGTACGGCACCGCGTACACCAACCCGTACGACCGTCCCGTACGACGGACGTCCGGTGCACGCACGTACGCATGCCCTCTCACCCGTACGGCGCGTGACCGTCCCGCGCCGGGCTTCGTTGTCCCGGTGTCCGTGCCAGCCAGGGGCGGGTCCGAAGAACCACGCGTGGCTCCGCCGGGACGGGAGGCGTACGGAAGTGCGCCGTGGGACCTCGTTCCGGAGAAGTGACCGGACGGCAGGGGACAGCAGCCCGGTCACCCAGCAGGAGGTCGGCTCCGGGGACGCCCGGAGCCGACCGGCGGAATCTGTGCAAGAGCGGTCGAAACGGTTGCGGAGGCCGCGGCCCATCGAGCACGATGCAGGAACAAACCCCGAGTCGCACGGCAGGTGTTCGTACTGCACCGCCCTACCGCCATTGGTCGACACCACGCGCACTCCCCTCGTGCGCCGGGGAGCCGACCGGCGGCCGAGCCAACACACGGCGCTACCCCCCCAAGCGCCGTTCCTGAGGCACCGGCGCTGCCCTGACGTCGGTGCTGACCACGAAGGGCCCCGCGGATCGTCCCGCGGGGCCCTTCGCCTGTCCGCCCGCCGGTCGGTCCGCCCGCTCCGGTGGTTCAGCCGGTAGTCCTCGCCAGCTTCTTGAGCTGCGCCGCGACCAGTTCGTCCGGAACCTCCACCCGGTCCGCCTTCAGCATGTTCATCGAGCTGAACGCCACCAGCGTCGTACCGCGGCGGACGACCGTGTACGCGACCGGCACCCGCGCCCCCTCGATCGACGCGAGCAGCCTGTAGGCGACGGACTCGTCCCCCCGGTCCGGGTCGGGCAGCCCCTTCACGTTCTTGTACTCGTAGCCGGTGTGCCGGTACGCGGTGCAGTCCTCCGTCGCCGCACGCAGGCCGTCCATGACCTTCTCGGCGCCGCCGGGGCCGTACGAGAGGAGGGCGAGGGTGGTCACCGAGGCGTCCAGTTCGTCCTTGGCGCCGACACCGCGGCTGACGGCGTTCTCCGGGTCCGGGTCGGTGGCGAACAGGAACATGTCGGCGATCGGCTGGCACCTCGACGGAGCCGCCGGGGCCGACCCGCCGAGCAGGTCCGCGGCGCCCGACGTGTCGATCTCATAGCCCTTGACGTCGCCCGTCACGAGCGCCGCCTTCTTCAACCGCGCCTCGCTCAGGGGCCCGGCCGCCGCCTTCCCCGCGTCCGGGGTGCCCCGCGGGGTCTCCGGATCCCGCGGGCCCCGTGTGCCCTGGCCGTCCTGAGCGTCCTGAGTGCTCTGTCCGTCCTGGGTGTCCTGGGTGTCCTTCGCGCCCCGCGTGTCCCGGGGCTGCGGGCTCCCGTCCGAGGACGTCCCGGTCCGCTCGCCCGCCGTCGGCCGCGACGCCTTCCCGTCCTGGCCGGAACCGCCTCCCCCGCACGCGGCCGTGCAGCCGAGGGCCGCCACAGCCGAAACGGCCACCAAGGACCGCGCGATCCTCGCACCCGTGCCCGCGCCCGCGCCCATGCCCGTCCTCGTCCCCGTCCTCATGTCCGCGACACCGTTCCGCACGCGTCCGGTTCCGAGTCGCCGCCGATGTCCCGGCTGCGGTCGTACGGGTCGACCGCGGGGCCGCTCGGGGGCGCGCCCGTGGCATCGGACCAGGCCAGCCCCGGGTGCAGGAAGCCGTCGTGGGTGAAGCAGGCGGAGTTGCCGATGTCGTCGTCGTAGCTGACGACCGCCAGTCTGCCCGGCGTGGCCCGGTACTTCGCCGGGTCCCCCATCCGCAGGTCGATGACGCGCCGGACGATGGTGCGGGCCACCTCGGTGGCGTCCGGGTCGGCCGGGGCCAGCGCGTACACGAAGGTGTAGTCGGTGTGGATCTCCAGCGCCCCGTCGCGGCCCTCCTCGAAGGTCGTACGGCCGCGGGTCCTCACCACGTCGCCGACGAGCCGCACCTCGTCCGGGTCGAAGCGGCTGAACATGCGCAGCGGGTCGCGGTCCTCGCCGGGCTCGCGCAGCCAGGACCGCAGGTCCTCGACCAGCTCGGGCTGGCGGGGGTCGAGCACCTCGTCGAAGACGGCCTCGGGGGTGGCGCCGAGCAGCGTGCCGCGGTCGATGTTCGACTCGACCAGCAGGGTCCTGCTCTGCTCCAAGGCCCGGGCGACCTGGTCCTTCGAGAACACGCCGACCGCCTTCGCCCGCGGCAGTACGATCCCGGCGGCGCCGTCGGCGTACCGCGCGGCCGGGGAGCCGGCGAAGGGGTCGTCCAGGGTCGGCGTCCCGGGCACGGCGCCCGGCGCCGCGGTCTCGGGCGCGGTCTCCGCGGGCAGCGGGGCCGCGGACCGCGAGCCCGCGTCCGCCCCTGTGCCGGAGTCCGCGCCGGAGCCCGCGGCGGAGTCCGTGCCGAAGGGGTCGCCCGGCAGCAGGGACGGCTTCATGGCCACGACGGCCACCGCGGCCGCGAGCACGACCGCGACGGCCGTCCACACCTTGCGGCGCCGGTCCCTGCGCCCGCCCGCGCGCTGCCCGTCGGGCATCGCGCGCCAGCCCTGGGGCAGTTCACCGCGTGCCTCCTGCTGCCGCAGCCGCTCGGTGACCATACGGGCCCGCGCGGAGGGCTCCTTGGGCGCCCCGGAGGTGCGGATGTCCCGCTCGCTGTCCCGGACGAACTGCTCCCACACCTCGTCCGGCAGGGACTCCCCGAGCCCTCCCGGCCCCTCCGGCGGC
>NZ_VDFC01000040.1:627618-643322 GCF_008369065.1 Streptomyces apricus
TCCCCCTCGTGCCCGGCCCCGTCGGCCGACCGACGGTCAGTTCTAAGGTGTGCGCACGGGAGTTCACAAGTCGACCCTTCGTGTGACCCAGCCCACATGAGAATTCTGTGAGTTCCAGGACAACCCTTCACCCGGGTCACGGGTCTCACTTGCGCAACCTACGGCCATACCCGCGACCGCCACGCGGAGGCCTCCCGAATCTCGCGCCGCGACGCAGCGGCGCACCGGACTTTTGAGGTCTTCATGAAGCTTCGCCGTGTCATGGCCGCCGCGGCCACGACCGCCGTCATAGCCCCGCTCGCGCTGCTGTCGGCCCCGGCCGCCTTCGCCGAGCCCAGCCCCGGCGGGACCGAGAGCGCGTCCACGACGCCGGCTCCCACGGAGACCGAGACCACCGCTTCGGGGACGCCCACCGCGACGGCCACGACGACGCCGCCGACCAGCGAGATCCCCTCGTCGAGCGCGACGGTCACGCCTCCGGCCGGCAGCGGGAGCCCGTCGGCCACCGGGTCGCCGAGCACGACGCCCGAGCCGACCGAGGAGCCGGGCGACCCGGACGCCCCGTTCTGCGAGGACCTGGACGAGGACTACGGCGACGCCAAGGTGTCCGCGGACATCAAGGGCCTGCCCGGCAAGATCGTGGCGGGCGACGGCTTCCACAAGTTCCAGCTGGTCGTCACCAACGAGTCGGAGACCGACATCGAGGGTGTCGCCTTCTACGCCGAGATCGAGAACTACGAGCTCGACGAGTCGAAGTTCCTGAGCCCGTACGTCACCCTGCAGTTCAAGAACACCGAGTCCGGCAAGTGGGAGCGGATCGGCGACGAGAACTGGGCCGGCAACTACTTCTTCTACGCCGAGGAGCTGAAGTCCGAGGCGAGCGAGAAGGTCGACCTGCGCTTCAGCATCGACAAGGGCGCGCCGGCCGGTGACTCGTACTCCTTCGGCTCCGGCGCCTACCTGGACAGCGTCGAGGGCCAGGACTGCGTCGCCGAGGGCTGGGCGCAGTACGACTTCGAGGTCCTGAAGGCCGGCTCGGACAACACGGACCCGGGTACGGCGGAGCCGAACGAGGACGCCGACAAGGACCCGGTGAAGAAGCCGCAGGGCAACGTCTCCGAGCTGCCGACCGGCAACCTCGCCGAGACCGGGTCCAGCTCCGCGCTGCCGACCATCGGCCTCGTGGGCGGGGTCGCCCTCGTCGCCGGTGTGGGCGCCGTGGTGGTCGCCCGCCGCCGCAAGGCCGGCGCCGACTCGTGACCCCGTACGTGAGCACGTGACCCGTACGTGAGTACGTGACCCGTACGTGAGTACGTGACCCGTACGTGAGTACGTGACCCGTACGTGACGTGAGGACCTGCGCTCGGAGGGGGGCGCAGGTCCTTCGTCCTGTACGGGGCCGGTCCGCGGGCTGTTTCTTCGGGGGCCGCTACTCCTTCGGGGGCGGCTACTTCTTCGGAGGCACCGCCGGCATCCCGAGGAACGGGAGCTTCAGGGCGCCGAAGGCGGTGGCGGGGACCGCCGGCGCCAGGGGCTCCACCGGCTTCAGGCGCTCGTACGCCGCGCCCTGCGCCGGACGCGGGTCCTCCTCGCCCTTGTTGGGCCAGTACGACATCGCGCGCTCGGCCTGCGCGGTGATGGTCAGGGACGGGTTCACGCCCAGGTTCGCCGAGACCGCGGCGCCGTCGACGACGGAGATGCCCGGGTGCCCGTACAGCCGGTGGTAGGGGTCGATGACGCCCTCCTGCGCGGACGCGCCGATCGGGCAGCCGCCGAGGAAGTGGGCGGTCAGCGGCATGCCCATCAGCTCGCCGACGTTCGAGCCCGCGAAGCCGTTGATCTCGGCGGCGATCGCCGAGGCGCCCTCGGAGGCGGCCCTGATCTGCTTCGGGTTGGGGGCGCCGTGCCCCTGCCGCGCGGTGAGCAGGCCCTTGCCCGCGCCCTTCGGCTTCAGGTACGTCGTCAGGGAGTTGTCGAGGGACTGCATCACCAGGCCGATGATGGTCCGCTCCGACCAGCGGCGGTTGGAGAGCGAACGGGCCATGCGGCTGGGGTGCCTGGCCGCGTTGAGCAGCCAGGCGAGGAACCGCGACGAGCCCTCCGTGTAGGGGACCTGGAGGATCGACAGGCTGCCCATCGAGTTCGAGCCCCTGCCGTAGCGGACCGGCTCGATGTGGGTGTTCGCGTCCGGGTGGATCGAGGACGTGATCGCGACCCCGCGCGTGAAGTCGACCTTCGCCTCGCCGGTGGCCTTGCGGTAGCGCCGGTTGTCGGTCTGCGCGCCGACCAGGGCCTCGGAGTTCGTACGGGTCAGCTCGCCCAGCCGGTCCGACACGTGCGGCAGCCGGCCGCTCGCCTTCATGCGGTGCAGCAGGGTCTGCGTGCCGTACGTGCCGGCCGCGAGGACGACCCGGCGGGCGGTGAGGACGCGCCCCTCGCCCTTGCGGCCCCCGCGCTTGCGTCCCCCCTTCCCGGGACGGCGGCCCCGGTCCGTCGGGAGCGTCGTGACGGCGTAACCGCCGCGCGAGTCGTCCGTGACGGACACGACGGTCGTCAGGGGGTGGACGACCGCGCCCGCCTTCTCGGCGAGGTAGAGGTAGTTCTCGTTCAGGGTGTTCTTCGCACCGTGCCGGCAGCCCGTCATGCACTCGCCGCACTCCGCGCACGCCCGGCGGTCCGGTCCCGCGCCGCCGAAGTACGGGTCCGGCACCGGCTGTCCCGGCCGCGCCCGCACGGTGCCGTCGGCGTCCTCGCCGTCGCCGAAGAAGACGCCGACCGGCGCCATGTGGAAGGTGTCGCCCACGCCCATCCGCTGCGCGGCCGCCTTCAGGTGGACGTCCGAGGGGGTCATGGTCGGGTTCAGCCGTACGCCGAGCATGCGCCGGGCCTGGTCGTAGTACGGCTTCAGCTCCTCCTCCCAGTCGGTGACGTCCTTCCACTGCGGGTCCTCGAAGAACGGCTTCGGCGGTACGTAGAGGGTGTTGGCGTAGTTGAGGGAGCCGCCGCCCACGCCCGCCCCCGCGAGCACCATGACGTTGCCGAGGAGGTGGATGCGCTGGAGGCCGTACATGCCGAGCTTCGGCGCCCAGAGGTAGTTCTTGAGGTCCCAGGAGTTCTTGGGCAGCGTGTCCGGGGTGAAGCGGCGGCCCGCTTCCAGGACACCTACGCGGTAGCCCTTCTCCGTGAGGCGCAGGGCGGTCACGGAGCCGCCGAAGCCGGATCCTACGACGATCACGTCGTAGTCGTATGCGTCCTGAGGCACGTGCCGTCTCCCCTTTGAGTGTGCCGTGCGGGTGGTTCGTGGTTGCTCGCGCCCACGCGGCGGAGCCGCATCTCGATGTAGCCTCGCGCCCCTGAAGGGCGCCTAGCGGAAGCGGAGTGTCTTCATCAGGCGGAGGCTGCGGGTCATGAAGGCCGCGTACTTCTCGTCGTCCATGCCCAGGGACGGCGCCATCGGCAGCAGGCGCTGGTGGGCCACCGTCTGGGCCTCCGTGTACTTGAGGATGCCCTCGGAGCCGTGGCGGCGGCCGAGGCCGGAGTCCTTCATGCCACCCATCGGCGACTGGACGCTGCCGTACGCGGGCCCGTAGCCCTCGTTGATGTTGACCGTCCCGGTGCGCAGCCGGGCCGCCACCTCGGCGCCGCGGCGGCCGTCCTTCGTCCAGACCGACGCGTTGAGGCCGTACGCCGTGGCGTTCGCGGACTCGATCGCCTCGTCCTCGTCGGTGAAGCGGTAGACCGAGACGACCGGGCCGAAGGTCTCCTCACCGCACACCGCCATCGGCGCCTCGACGCCGTCGAGGATCGTCGGCTCGAAGAAGTACGGGCCGACGTCCGGGCGCGCGACCCCGCCCGCGAGGACCGTCGCGCCCTTGGCGACGGCCTCCTCCACGTGCCGGGTCACGGTCTCCAGCTGGCGCTCGCCCACCAGCGAGCCCATGTCGGCGCCGTACGCGAGGGACGTGCCGAGCCGCATCGCCCTGGTCCGCGCGGCGAACCGTTCCAGGAACGCGTCCGCGACCGACGCGTGGACGTACAGCCGCTCGATGCTGATGCACAGCTGGCCGGCCGACGAGAAGCAGGCGCGGACCGCGCCGGCCGCCGCCCGCTCGATGTCGGCGTCCGCCAGGACCAGCATGGCGTTCTTGCCGCCGAGTTCGAGGGAGACGCCGACCAGCCGGGCCGCCGCGCCCTGGGCGACCTCGCGGCCGGTGCGGGTGGAGCCGGTGAAGGAGACGTAGTCGGCGTGCTTGACGACCTCCGGGCCGATGACGGGGCCCTCGCCGAGGACGACCTGGAAGACGTCGGCCGGCAGGCCCGCCTCGACCAGCAGGTCACGGGCCCACAGGGCGGTGAGGCAGGTCTCGGTGTCGGGCTTCATCACGACGGCGTTGCCCGCGACGAAAGCCGGCAGCGCGTCGCCGACGGACAGCTCCAGCGGGTAGTTCCAGGGGGCGATCTGGCCGACCACGCCGCGCGGGTGGCGCAGCTCGGTGACCTTGGTGAGGGTCGGCATGGCGCCCGCATGCCGCTTGGGGCGCAGGTAGAAGGGGGCCCGGCGGCCGTAGTGGCGGGCCGCGACGGCGACCGCCTGGACCTCCTCGTGGGCGTGCAGACGGGCCTTGCCGGTCTCCAGCTGGATCAGGTCGAGCACCTCGGCCTGGCGGGCCAGCACGAGGTCGTGGAAGCGCAGGAGGACCGCGGCGCGCTCCTTGACGGGGATCCGCGCCCAGACGGCCTGGGCCGCGCGGGCCCGTTCGTAGGCGAGTTCCACGTCCTGGGGCGTGGACTCGGGCAGGTCGGCCAGCTTCTCGCCGGTGAACGGCGTGTGGTTCGCGGTGCGGCCCGAGCCGACCACGCCACGCGTGAGCTGGGCGATCAGCTCCGGCGTGACCACGTCGGCGGCCGTGCGGGCGCCTTCGGGTGCGGGCGCGAGAGGGTTGGTGCCGGTCTTTTCCGGGGCCTGTGCCGGGGCCTGCGAGTCCGTCATGTGCCGCAGGGTATGCCCGCTCGCGCTCTTTGGGTACCCGTCGGTAACAGGGTTTCACCGACCACACACAAGCCGCCAGTGATCACTGGCAGTAAACGGCCTGATCAGGGCGTTGTCCGGTGGGGCGGAGGGGAAAACGGTTCCGGACGCGTCACGGGTCGATCTCCAGGCGTTCCCTGGCCCCCTTGAACACCGCCGTGCCCCGCTTCTCGTGCGCCGTCCCCTTGGGCATGTCCACGCGCAGCTCGTACATGCGGCTGTCGTCGGTCAGCACCATCAGCTCCATGACACGGGTCACGGTGCCCTCGGTCTCGTAGGTGGTGTCGGCGATGACGGCCTCGTACCCGTGGAAGGACGTGGGCGTGTACAGCGTCTTCGACTTCCCGTACCCCGCCCACGTCTCGGCCTGCTCCCGCGCCCGGCCCATCGGAGAGGCCGGCGCCTTGTCCCACTGCGTGAGCCGCACCTGGACGACCTCGTCGTTGTCGTAGATCGCCATGCGCGGCTGGTCGTCGGCGCCGCCCTGCTCGTGGAAGCGCACGTACTGCCGGGGGAGGTGGAGCACGGCCCCGAGGTCCTTCTCGGGACGGGCGGTCCACACCTCGCCGTCCGCGGGGACCTTCGGCTCCGGGACCAGGGGCGCCGAGTCGGTCCCGGCCCGTACCGGGGTCCCCTTCCCCGCGGGTCCGCTCCCGCCGTCGGCGAACGAGGTGCCGAGCCAGACGCCGCCCGCGATGAGCAGACCGCCGGCGAGGGTGCCGGCGAGGAGGCGGGGTCCACGGCGTCGGTCCTCGTGTCGGCCGCCGCCCCCTCCGTTCCCTCCGCCCGCTCCGGCTCCTGCGCCGGGTCGGGTGCCGGAGCGGGTGCCGGGTCGGGTGCAGGAGGGACCGAGGACGCCCTGCCCACCCGTACCGTTCCGGTGTCCTCCGCGAACTGACGTAACCCTGACGCCTCCTGAGGGGCGGTCAGGTCGCCGTGCGGTACCGGCCAGCCCTCCGCCACCGACTCCAGCGCGGCGGCCACCTCGCCGGTCTCCGGCCGCCGGTCCGGGTCCTTGGCCAGGAGCCGGACGATCAGCGGCCCGAGCGGCCCCGCGCGCTCCGGCTGCGGCGGCTCGGCGGACAGGATCGCGGCGAGGGTCGACTCCAGCGTCGTACGCCGGAACGGGGACCAGCCCTCGACGGCCGCGTACAGGCAGACGCCCAGGGACCACAGGTCCGCGGCGGGGCCCGCGCCCCGGCCGGACATCCGCTCCGGGGCGATGAACTCCAGGGAGCCCACGAACTCCCCGGTCGTCGTCAGGGACTCCTCGCCCTGGATGTGCGCGATGCCGAAGTCGGTGAGCACCACGCGGCCGTGCTCCCCGAGCAGCACGTTCGCGGGCTTCACGTCGCGGTGCACGATGCCCTTCGCGTGCGCGGCCCGCAGCGCGCCCACGACGGCCAGTCCGATCCGCGCCGCCTCGGCGGGCGGCAGCGCGCCGCGCCGCAGCACCTCGTGCAGCGACTCGCCGCGGATCAGCTCCATGACGATCCACGGCAGCCCGTCCTCCACGACCACGTCGTGGATCGCGACGGCGCCGGGGTGCTCGACGCGCGCGGCGGCCCGCGCCTCGCGCTGCAGTCGGTGGTACGCGCGTTGGTGCGCCGCGTCCTGCGGATCCCCGGGCAGCCGGGGCTGCTTGACCGCGACGTCCCGGCCCACGAGCTCGTCCGCGGCCCGCCACACGGTGCCCATGCCGCCCGAGCCGATCCGCTCGGTCAGCCGGTAGCGGCCGCCGATCAGACGTCCCCCGGCCGGGCGCCCCCCGTCTTCACTCATGCCCCATGACTACCGTGCGGGGCCGGAACTTGTCGACGTCAGGCGGTGGGCGGGGTCCGGTTCTCCGGCGGCGCCGCCTCCGGCGACAGGGCCCGCTGCCTGGGGAGGGCGGTGCGGCCCACGGCCGCCGCGAGCTTGCGCAGCCGCCGCCAGTCCAGGGGCGGCTTGGTCTCCGGGACGCCGGGCCGGTGCTTGGGCACGCGCACCCGCAGGGCGCCGGGCTCGATCCGGCACCGTACCGGGGTGGGCAGGACGAGCGCCTCGCCGTCCACGCCGACCTCGACCTCGGCGCGGTCGGCGTCCACGACCACCTCGCGGGCGGTCAGCACCGTGAGTCCGGTGGAGTGGCGGCCCAGCAGCAGCCCGGCGGCCTCGGCGGCGTTCGCGACCGTCACCCCGAGCACGCCGAGCACCCCGGACTCCAGGCGCTCGCGGTAGCCGAGTCCGGCCGGATCGTCCATGCGGTAGGGGTTGTTGCTCACCAGGAGGGCCTGGGGCGCGTCGACGACGGCCGTCCCGCCCGTCTCGGTGCCCTCCACCCGGGCGGTCAGCCGCGGCCCGCGCTGGTGCGTGAGCAGCTCGGGCAGCAGCTCCAGCGTCGTACGGACCTTGTCGTCGCGGTACTCGGGGCTCTGCACGACCACCGCGTACGCGCCGAACGAGGCGTTGTTGACGAAGGGGTGGGTGTCGGCGAAGCCGAGGTCGACGTGGAGTTCGACCCCGTCCTCGGTGAGGGCGTCCAGGCCGGCCGCCGGGTCGCTCCGGTCGAGCCCGAGGTCCATGGCGAAGTGGTTGCGGGTGCCGGCACTGATCACGAGGAACGGTATGCCGTGCCGCGCGGCGACGGCGGCGACGAGTGCCTGCGTGCCGTCGCCGCCCGCGACGCCGAGCAGGTCGGCGCCGTCCGCGACGGCCTGCCGGGCCAGTTCGGTCACGTCCTCGTGCCGTTCGGGGTCGAGCAGGTGGACGCGCGCGCCGAGCTTCTCGGCCTTCTCCCGCAGCCCGAACCGCTCGACCTTCCCGCCCCCGGAGCGCGGGTTCATGATGAGGAAGGGCCTGCGGGGCGGCGGGGTGTGGTGCTCGGGCACGGTCACGGTGTGGGACCTGGTGCTGCTGAGCGCGAACTTCCCGGCCCAGACGGCGAACCCCCACAGCGCCAGGGAGACGGTCACGACCCACAGCAGGTTCTCCGCGGCGAAGAACCAGACGACCGCGGCGGGCGTGGCGACGGCCAGCGCCACCGCCCCCGCCCGGGCCGGTCCGCGCAGCGTCAGCACCCACCACAGCGCGGCCACCGTCACCGCCGTGCCCAGCACGCCGACGGCGACGAGCAGCAGGCTCTCGACCCGCGCGTACCCGAGCGGCAGCAGCACCGCGACACCGCCGGCGGTCAGGGCACCGCGCGCCGCCCACCGCTGCCGGGCATGCGCCCGTCCGTCAAGATCCAGGCCCACGCCTGCCGCCTCTCCAGCTGTCCGAGGGCAGCAGTATGCCCCCCGGAGGCGACGCGGCGTTCCGCCTCCGGTTCGAACGGCGGTTCCTGCAGCGGTTCCTGCTCACAACTTGTCGATGTCGAGGTTCGCCAGGGCGGTCCTCGCGACCTCGCGTCCGCGCTCGGTGAAGTCGCCCTGGCCCGGGTAGCCGACCATGAGCCGGTACATGTCGCCGGACGTGGTCCGGTAGTAGAAGACCTGCAGTTCGCGCGGGAGCGGGTCGGTGGTGTCCGTGGTGGAGTAGGAGACGGTGTTCTTCGCGGCCTTCCTGCCCTTGTACCCGGCCTCGTTCGCGTCGCTCCTGGGCGCGGGCTCGGAGTCCATGTCGAGGCCGTAGGAGCCGCTCTGCTTGTACGCGGCGTCGTCCTCGTACATCTGCGCCGCGGCCGTGGAGGCGATCTCGTCCGAGGTGTCCTCCGCCGCCCTGTCCAGCGAGAGGCTGATCCAGAGGGCGCCGCTCCGGTCGGTGAACCTGACCCAGTGCTCGTCCGGGGGCGCGTCCGCCTTCGGCACGGTCTTCCGGTAGCCGTCCGGTACGGCCACCGTCGCGCCCAGGGCCTTCAGGTCCGTCTTCTTCCAGCCGTCGGGCAGGGGGCCCGCGAACGGGTCCGCGACCACCAGGTACGCCGCCACCGCCGCCGCGACGACCACGGCGGTGAGGCCGCCGCCGATGCCGATCCACGCCCTGCGGCCGAGGCGGCCCGCCCGGCCCCGGGGAGCGGCCGCCGGCAGCGGGCCGGCCCGCGTGGGTGCCGGCCGGGGCGGCCGGGCGGCCTGCTCCAGGAGCGTGCGCACGCGCGCCGCGTCCGGGCGGCGGTTCGGGTCCTTGTCCAGGAGGCCCCCGACGGCCTCGGCGAGCGGGCCGCCCGCCGCACCGGGCGCGGCCGGCGTGGCGTTGAGGACGGCCTGGAGCGTCGCCGGCGTGTTGCTGCGGCGGAACGGCGACACGCCCTCCGTGGCCGCGTACAGGACCACGCCCAGCGACCACAGGTCCGACGCCGGGCCGGGCCGCTGCCCCAGCACCCGCTCGGGCGCGATGAACTCGGGCGAGCCGACGAAGCCGCCCGTGTCGGTCAGGTTCGTCTCGCCCTCGATCTGCGCGATGCCGAAGTCGGTGAGGACGACCCGGTCGCCGGTGCCCAGCAGGACGTTGTCCGGCTTGACGTCGCGGTGCAGGATGCCCGCCGCGTGGGCGGCCTGCAGCGCGCCGAGCACTTCGAGGCCGGTTCTCGCCGCTTCCCGTGCGTCGAGCGTGCCCTCCTGGAGCGCGTCGCCGAGCGAGCGGCCCCGGACCAGCTCCATCACGATCCACGGCCGGCCGTCGACGACGGCGACGTCGTGGACGGTCACGACGGCCGGGTGGTCCAGCCGGGCCGCGGCGCGCGCCTCGCGGCGCATCCGCTCGAAGACGTTGGCCCGTTCACGTTCGGGAAGGTGGTCGGGGACGCGCGGTTCCTTGACCGCGACCTCCCGGTCCACCGTCTCGTCCCGGGCCCGCCACACGGTGCCCATCCCGCCGTGGCCGAGCTTGCCGAGCAGCCGGTAGCGGCCCGCGACGAGGCGCCCGGTGCCGGATTCGCGCGGGGCCTGCGCGGTCTCCGGCCCAGGAGCAGGCTCCGACGGCGGCTGTTGCTGTTGCGATCCGGGGGTCTCCCGGGCGGGCGTGGCGTACGGGTTCCCGGGGTGCGGCACGGCGGCCGGCGGATGCGGTGGCCGCAGGACGAAACTCGTCGGCTCGCCGGATCCGTGCGGAACTCCCCCGTCGCTGCTCATGGGTCCATCCTTATCGCGCCCGCCACCCCCGCTCCACCCCGGGCGCTTTCCGGTCACAGACCCGTGACGCGCGGTGCGTCTTATGGGGCTTTTGCGGTGCTGTGGGGCTCAGGGGCGCGCCCGGACGAACGTGTCGACGGCGACGTCGAAGTACTCCCGCGCCTGGCGCGCCTGGCCGACGGGCGCCGACACCAGCACGTCGTACATCCGGCCGCCCTCCTCCCAGGACAGGTCGTAGAGGTGCCGTGCGCCCTCCGCCGCGCTGAAGCCGTTCCAGGTGAACTCCCAGAGCGCGGCGGGGCGTGCGGAGCGGGTGGTCTCGGTGACCCGGCCGTCGCGGTACCCGGGATAGGTGTCAGGCCCCTGCGCCGCGGCGCGCTGCAGCACCGCGAGCGGTCCGCCCGGCTCGGGGTCGGACACCTTGACGCCGATGCGGAAGGTCTTCGCCGCCGACACGTAGTAGACGCGCTCGCCCTGCACCTCCCGGGTGAAGCCCACCGGGACCGCGAGGGAGAACCCCTCCGCGTCCCGGACCAGGCGGTACCCCGTGGGGACCGTCCGGCTCGCCGAGGCCGACGGCCGGGAGCCGCCGGTGTCCCCCGTGCCGGTACCGCTGCCGCTGGTCGCGCCGGCCGTGCGGGACGAGGAGGCCGAACGCGTCGGCGGGGTCAGTCCGTTGCCGTCGTCGCCCATCAGCAGCGCCGCCGCCGAGACGCCCGCCACGGCCACCGCCGCCACCAGGGCGGCCGCGATCAGCGCGTTGCGCATGGAGGAGGGGACGACGAAGGCCGGCCGCAGCGGGAGCCGTACCGCCGGCTCCGGGACGGGCGGTCCGGGCGTGCCGTGGCCGTGCCCGGCGGTGTCAGGACGGCCCCGCATGCGGCCGGGCGGGAGCGGCGGCATGTGGCCCGTGGCGAGGAACGCCCGCAGCAGCCGTTCCGCCTCCACCGCGTCGAGCCGCCGTTCGGGGTCGCGTTCCAGGAGGCCGAGGATGACGGGGAGCAGGGGGGCGGCGGCCGGGGGCGGGTATACATGCCTAGTCTCGTGGGCTCGGAGATGTGTATAAGAGACAGGACCACGACCGCATGCAGGATGCCGCTCAGCGAGTCCCGCCGGAAGGGGGACTCACCGCTCAGCGCCGTGCAGAGCAGGGCGCCCAGCGACCACAGGTCGGACTCGGGGCCGGTCCTGACGCCCGACATCCGCTCGGGCGCGGTGTACTCGGGCGACCCCACGAACGACCCGCTCTCGGTGAGCGTGGTCGCGCCCGCGACCTGCGCGGTCCCGAAGTCGGTGAGGATGGCCCTGCCCTCCAGGTTGAGCAGCACGTTCCCGGGCTTCAGGTCGCGGTGCAGGACCCCGGCGCCGTGCGCCTTGCGCAGTGCGCTGAGCAGGTCGATCCCCATCCGGGCCGTCTCGGCGGCGTCGACGGGTCCGTCCCGGGAGATGCGGTCGGCGAGCGAGCCGCCTTCGAGCAGGTCCATGACGATGTACGGCCGTTCGTCCTGCTCGACGACGTCGTGCACGACGATGATGTGCGGATGCCGCAGCTGCGCGACGGCGCGCGCCTCCCGCAGGGTGCGTTCGCGCTGCAGCCGGGACTCCTCCGCGGAGAGGGAGGTGTCGACGGGGAGTTCCTTGACGGCGACCTGCCGGGCGAGCAGCTCGTCCGTGGCCTGCCACACCACGCCCATGCCGCCCCGGCCGAGTCTGGCCCCCAGGCGGTAACGGCCCGCGATGACACGGACGTTGTCCTCAGGTCTCTCCCCCTGGGTCCCCATGCGCCCCATCATGCCGCACCGGACTGGACCCCTCCGGGGGCCGGACACCGCTCGTGGCCGACAACCGACGCTTACACGAGTCCACGTCCGGGGCCTCCCGCCGGGGCGCGGGAGGCCGCGTGCCCGGCCGTGACGCGCCCGCGGCCGGCCGGAACGTCACTGCTGGGGCCGCCACCCGCGCAGGATCGTGTCGAACTGCTCGCGCGCGGTGTCCCAGTCCGCCGCCGGCGACGACATGTAGATCACGTACTCGACGCCGTCCCGGCTGTAGTACGCCTGCTCGATCGCCCGCCGCGGACCGGGGAACTCCGTGTCCTTGGCCAGCGCGGTCCAGGTGAAGTCCCACAGCGCCCCCGGCCGGTCCCGGTAGGTGTTGGCCTCCAGGGTGATCCGCCGGTAGTCGCTCAGGCGGGCCAGCTGCTCCTCCAGGTCGACCAGGTGCCGGTACGGCGTGTCGAAGTCCGGGGAGTCGTTCACCGCGATCCGCACGAAGTGCTCGCCCCCGTCGGGCGTGTAGTCGACCTGGTCGTTCTCGACCTGCCGCTTCCACCCCTCGGGCAGCACGAGGCTGAAACCCTTGACGTCCTCGACCCGTTCCCAGCCCTCGGGGACGTCCCCGGCCTGCTCCCCGTCGGTCTGCTTGCCGTCGTCCCCGCCGTCCGAGGGGGACGGCGTGTCGGACGACGACGTGGGCCCCGCGGACGTCGACGTGTCGTCGTCCCCGCGCCCGTCCGCCAGCATGAGCGCCGCGACGCCGCCGCCCCCGACGAGCGCGGCGGCCAGCACGACCGCGGCGACGGTACGGGCCCGGCGGCTGCCGCGTCCGCCGGTCACCGCCGGCTGGTGCGCGGTGTGGACGGCCGGATCGGGCCCGGTCCGCCCCTGACCGCCGTAGGTGTCGTGGCCGCCCGACGCCCCGAACCCGTCCTGCGGGTACCGGCCGCCCTGCGTCCCGTACGCCCCGTGGGGTCCGTACGCCCCGTGGGCGCCGGCGTGGGTGGTGCCCTGCGGTCCGGGCGCCGCGGCCGGTCCCTGCCCGTACCCGCCCTGGTGCCCCTGGATCCCCTGGCCGTGGGTCCCGCTGTCCGGTTCGCCGGTGGTGGCCACGTGCTGCGTCGGCACGTACGCCTGCGCCGCGTCCGGCGTGCGCCCCTCCGCCGCCTCGGCGAGCATCTGCTCGGCCTCCTCGGACCCGGGCCGCTCGGCGGGGTCCTTGCGCAGCAGGGCGGTGATGACGGACGTCAGCGGCCCGGCGTGCTCCAGGGCCTCCGCCTCCTCGCCGACCACGGCCTGCATGGTGGTCAGGGGCGTCGTCCGCCGGAACGGCGACCGGCCCTCGACCGCCGTGTAGAGCGTCGCGCCGAGGGCCCACAGGTCGGCGGACGGGCCCGGGTCCTGGCCGCGGATGCGTTCCGGCGCCAGGTAGTCGACCGAGCCGACGATCTCGCCGGTACGCGTGATCGTCGTGTCCCCCTCGACCTGCGCGATCCCGAAGTCGGTGAGCAGCACGCGCCGGTCGTGGGAGAGCAGGACGTTGCCGGGCTTGATGTCGCGGTGCAGCACCCCGGCGGAGTGGGCGGCCCGCAGCGCGCGCAGGACCCACAGCCCGACCCGGGCCGCCTCCCGCGGTTCGATGCGCCCCGCATCCTTGACCGCGTCGGCGAGCGAGTGCCCCTCGACCAGTTCCATCACGATCCACGGCCGGCCGTCGTGTTCCAGCACGTCGTGCACGGTGACGACGGCGGAGTGGTTGATCCGCGCGGCCGCCCTGGCCTCGGCCCGGGTCCGGGCGAGCAGCACGGCGCGCTCGCTCTCGGACACGTAGAGCGCGGCCGTCAGCTCCTTGATCGCGACGGAGCGGTGCAGCACTTCGTCACGTGCGCACCACACGCGGCCCATGCCCCCACTGCCGATGGAGTCGACGAGCCGGTAGCGCCCCGCCAGAAGCAGGCCCTGCATCTGATTCACGTTTCCCCGCAATGGTCTTGACAGGGTCAGACTAAGGACCGGCACCCGCCCAGGGAACCGCCGGGGTCCTACGGAGACAGCACTGTGACGCTTGCCGGGCGCGTGAACGGGCGGTGTCCGCCGGGTGATCAGGCGTTGTGCCCCGATCCACCGGAACCGTCACGCACGGTGACCCGGAAGACTCCCGTCCAGGTCCCGCAAGAGCCCTGCGCACGCAGGGTCATGACGTCCTGTCAGCCGGTGATCTGGTACGTCGACGACGCCTGCTCGTACAGCCGCGTCACCTCGTCCCGCTCGGCCTCGGGACCGCGCACCTGCAGCACGTGGTACCGCCCGCCGGCGATGATCACGAGGTTGCGCACGAACACCTCGTCGCCCGAGGAGTCCTGCCAGGTGAACTGCCCCTCGGCCATGGCGCGTCCGCCCACGTCGATGCGGCGCATCCCGCTGGAGGTGGCCCAGGTCGAGTCGCGGAACGGCTGCAGCTCCCGCTCCTCCTCGCGCTGGTACGTCATCGGGTCGCCGCCGTACTCCTTGGTCGTGTCGCGGCCCGGGACGACCAGCAGCTCGAAGCGGCCGTGCGAGTAGACGACCTGCCCGCGTCCGTTCCTCCCCGTCCGGTCCCAGCCGTTGGCGACCGCCACGCGGAACCCCTCGGAGTCCTTGCGCAGCGTGAAGCCCTGCGGCAGCTCGGGCCCGGTGGTCTGGGCGGTGGAACTGGACGAGCGCGTCGGGCTGTTCTCCCCGCTCGGCGTCTTCCCGTCCTGCGGGTCGGTGCCGGCCTTCCCGTCCGGGTCGGCGCCGGTGTCCGAGGAGTGCCCGGGGGTGGGACTGACGACCTCTCCGGCCGAACCGGTGCGCTCCCCGCCGGAGTCGGACTTGGGCATGAACGCCACGGCGTACGCGACGGCCAGGCCCATGGCGAGCAGGATCACCAGCAGCAGGGTGCGGCCGAGCCTTCGGGGCCCGGCCTCCCTGCCCTGCCGGTCCCGCTTGTGCCGGCCGTGCGGGCTGGTGGCGGGCAGCCCGGCGCGGCGCCTGCGGACCATCTCGCCCCGGCGCCGTACGACGGGCAGCCGGGCGGGGTCCACCGGGGGCGCCGGGACGACGTACGCGCCGGCCTCGGGCTCGGGCGCCGACCGCACCAGCGAACGCAGCCAGCCCCGCAGCTCCTCGAAGTCCAGCCGCTCGGTGGGGTCCTGGCGCAGCAGCGACTCCACGACCGGCCGCAGCGGGCCGCACTCCTCCGCGAAGGCGGGCGGTTCCGCGCACACCAGCTGCACCAGCTCGGCGGTGCTCTCCTCGGGGTAGGGCGCGTGGCCCTGGACGGCGCGGAAGAGCAGCGCGCCCAGCGCCCACAGGTCGGTGGCGGGGCCGATCGGCGCCGCGAGCTGCCAGTTCTCGTGCACGGGCCCGGCCTGTTCGGGGGCCCAGCGCTCGGTGACGGGGCCCACGACGGCCATCCGCGCCTGCCGTGCCCGCTCGGCGGCCAGCGCGGTGGCCGGACCGCGCCCGGCGGGCGCCGCGGCGGAGGTGAGCTGGTTCCACCGGGCGGGCTCCACACCGGCGCCGGTGGTGGTGTTGGCGTTGGTACCGGTGTTGGCGTTGGTGCCATTGCCGGTTCCGGCGCCGGTGCCCGCAGTGGTGCCGGTGTCCATGGCGGCGGCGCGTTCGGCCGGCGGTGCGGCCGGGGGCGCGTACCCACCGCCGTTGCCGCCGCGCGGCGCCGCGCCGTGCCAGGAACCGGGCGGCCGTACGCCGTACGGGTCGACGATCTGCCCCGGTGGCACGGTGCGCTCGCCCGCCTGCCCGGGTCCGGTGATCTGCCCGGAGATCTCGCCGGGCCGGAGGCCGGGCTGCTGTCCTGTCCCCGTGTCG
>NZ_VDFC01000040.1:643422-665585 GCF_008369065.1 Streptomyces apricus
GGGCGGGGTTGCGGCCCTCCCGCTGCTCCTCCTGCACCCGGGCCGCGGCCCGTGCGCCCGCCCGGTAGGCGGCGATGGCTCCGGCCCGCGCGGCCCGTACGTCACCGCCCGCGTCCAGCGCCCGCTGCGCCATCTCCGAGGCGCGCACCGCCTGCGCCTGGGTGACCGGCAGGCCGCCCCCGCGCACGGCCTCGACCGCGGCGCGTCCGCCGTCCGGCCCGCGCGCTCCGGGCACCGCCTGTCCGCCGGAACGCCCGGCACCGGTGTGCCCGAACGGTCCGGTCCCGCTGCCCGTCCCACCGGCCTGCCCGGACGGACCGCCCGGGCCGGCCGCGTGTCCGAGGGCCGCCGGGCCCCCGGGACCCGCCCAGCCCTCCGGGCCGGCGTGGCTCTCCGGCGCGCCGTCCGGCCCGCCTTCACCCTCGCCCTCGGCGGGCGGCACCGGGTCGTACCCGCACAGCGCCTCCTCCGCGGCGCCGGCGGCGAGCCCGGTGAGCATCACCCGCCCGTCGTCGCAGACCAGCACCGTGCGCGCGGTGATGTTCCGGTGCACCCAGCCGTGCGCGTGCAGCACCCGCAGCGCGGTCAGTACGTCGGAGGCGACCTCGGCGGCCCGGTACGGACTCAGCGGCCCCTCGTCGAGCAGCGCCGCGAGCTGCCGCGAGGGCACCGACTCGCTCACTATCCACAGCGACCCGCCCTCGGCGAACACGTCGAAGACCTGGGCGAGCCGCGGGTGGTCGGGGATCTGCGCCGCGGCCTGCGCCGCCTCGATCGCCCGTCGCACGGCGGGTTCGGCGGGCCGCCGGGTGGTCCGTGCGGAGGGGCGGCGCAGGCCCGCGTCCCGCGCCACGAACCCGTCGGGCAGCCCGTCCGCGTCGAGCACCTCCGCCTCGACGACCTCGGGCAACGGCACCTGACGGACCACGACCTCCTGGCCGCTGTAGGTGTCGAAGGCGCGGGACTCGCGGAACTCGTCCTCGTCCGACAGGGGGAGCGGCAGGCGATAACGGTCGGCGAGTACCCGTCCCGCATAGTCGTCCACGAAGCCTCCCCCGGCCGCCCGGCTGGTCAATTCCGCTCGCTCTGCGTCCCGTTGTCGCCGCCGTTGTGGCTGCGTACGGTCCGCAACCATTCACGATACGTGCCGAAGCCGACCCGCCATGAGGAGATACCAGATCTCCATTGTCTCGTGACCCGTCTCGTGACCCTCAGGACTTCGGTTCGAACGTCTTCGTCAGCGTCCGCCACGTCTCCTCACGGAGTTCGGTGCCCCATTCCGAGGCCTTCGCGGTGTACATGAGCGCGTATCCCTGGCTGTCGCTGACGACGAAGCCGCGGTCTATGGACCGGTATTCCGTGCCGCCGTCCACGTAGGTGAATTCCCAGTCGGCCGTGTTCCAGCCTCGGTAGTCCACCTTCTCTATGCGAATGCGCTCGTACTGCGAACGCCGCATGTACTGCTCCTGGTTCTTCCAGTCGGCCACCGGGTCGGACTTGGGCGTCGTGGTCCAGGCGACCAGCAGCTTCTGTCCGTCGGGACCGGCGAACCGGGCGCCGGCCGCGCCGGTGGACTGGTACTTCCAGCCCTTCGGCAGACCGATCGAGAAGCCCTGGCCGTCCTTGTGCGTCGACTCGGCGCCACTGCCCGAACCGCTGCCGGAGTCGTCCTTCGAACCGTCCGAACCGCCCGAGCCGCCCGACTCCTCGGAGGCACTCGCGCTGGGCGAACTCTCCTTCGTCGCGCCCCCGGAGGAGGAGTCGTCCTTGCTGTCGTCGTCCTTGCCGGTACCGCTGCCCTCGTCCTGCTTGGTGTCGTCCCCGCCGCTCGCCCCGCTGGACGCGGAGGTGTCGGACCCGCTCTTGCCGTCCTGGGAACCCGAGCCGTCGTCACCACCCAGCGTGACGGCGAGGATCGTGCCCAGCACGGCCAGCACCACGACGACGGCGAAGATCACCAGCGAGCGCCGGGACACCACGTCGGTGAGCGGCGCCCGGGACGTGGTGCTCCGCGCGGGCGCACCGCCGGAACCGCTCGGACGTGCGCCGACCGCACTGGAGTTCAGTACGGCAGCGGCGTCCTGACGCTGCGCGGGGGCGGACGTGCCGGCCCCTGCGGCGGCGGTCCCGGCCGTACCGGCCGCGGAGCCGGAGCCGCCGGCGGGCGCGGTGCCCCCGGTGGTGTCCGGTGCCTGCGGGGCGGAGCTCGCGTCGGCCGGCCCGGCCGGTGCCTGCGCAGACCGGTTCGCGGCGACTCCGGTACCGGCGGCCGCGGCTGCGGCGGCGGCTCCGGCCGCCGCGCCCTTGCTCTTGTCCTTCTTGCGACCGGGGCGCAGGGCTCCGCGCAGCCGGTCCGCCGCCTCCCCGGCCTTCCCGGACGGACTCGGCGCGGGAACGTCCACCACCGGCACGACCTTCGTCGCGTCCACCGGCTCCGGCTCGTCCTTCGGCTCGGGCGCGCGGATCACCTCGGTGAGCATCGCCCGTGCCCCGGCGTCGTCGAGCCGCTGCTCGGGGTCCTTCATGAGGAGGCCGTAGATGACGTTCTCCAGCGGGCCCGCGTTCTTCGGCTGCTCCACCGGCTCCGTCATCACCGCGGTGAGCGTCGCGATGGCGGACCCCTTGTCGTACGGCGGGACGCCTTCCACCGCCGCGTACAGCAGGCCGCCGAGCGACCACAGGTCGGCCGCGGGGCCCGGCTTGTGCCCGCGCGCCCGCTCCGGCGAGATGTACGAGGGCGCGCCGACCAGCATGCCGGTGGAGGTGATGGACGGGTCGCCCTCGACCTGGGCGATGCCGAAGTCCGTGAGCACGACCCGGCCGTCCTTGCCGATGAGCACGTTCGACGGCTTCACGTCGCGGTGCAGGATGCCCTCGCGGTGCGCCGAGCGCAGCACGTCGAGGATGGCGAGACCGACCTCCGCCGCGCGCTTGGGAGTGAGCAGTCCGTCCTCACGGATCACCTCGGCGAGGGACTTGCCCTCGACGAGCTCCATCACGATCCACGGCCGGTCGTCCTCGTCGACCACGTCGTAGACGGTCACCGCGCTGTTGTTCCGGATCCGCGCGATCGCCTTGGCCTCACGGAAGGTGCGGGTGATCAGCCGCCGCTTCTCGTCCTCGTCGATGCGCGGCGGCAGCCGCAGTTCCTTCACGGCGACCGTGCGCCCGAGTGTCTCGTCCTCGGCCCGCCACACGGTGCCCATGCCGCCGCGGCCGAGGACTCCCCCCAGCCGGTACCGCCCGGCGAGGAGACGTCCGTTATCGTCCTGACGGGATGCTCCCGCCCGCTCCGCCTCCGACATGCGTCCCCTCATGCAACCCGCCCTGACAGAGCCTCCATTGTCACCCACTGGGACACCGCCCGATGCCCCGGGTGCCCCTGGTCGAAACCACGCTTCCCGAGTTGACCCTCTTCCTGCCCCCACCTGCCGTGCGCCTGGGCACCGACCGCTGCCCCGGGGGCCGTTGAGGATTCGACTACCCCGTTCGACGCCCCGGAAGCGGAAGTCGAGCGCAGAAGTCCGCATACGGAGGTCCGCCCACGGAAGTCCGCGGACGCGGGCCGGTGGACGCGCCCGCGCCCGCCCTCCTACAGCGGCACGATCTCCGGTGCCCCCAGCCTGGCCGCGTCGGCCGTCAGGTCGTCGGGCTGGCGCTGGGACTCCCGCTCCGCCTCCACCCGCTTCCGGTAGTGCTCGACCTCGCGCTCGATCTGGTCCTTGTCCCAGCCCAGCACCGGCGCCATCAGTTCGGCGGCCTCCTGCGCGCTGCGCGTGCCCCGGTCGAACGTCTCGATCGAGATGCGGGTGCGCCGCGTCAGCACGTCGTCGAGGTGGCGCGCGCCCTCGTGCGAGGCGGCGTAGACGATCTCGGCGCGCAGGTAGTCCTCGGCCGCGGGCAGCGGATCGCCCAGCGAGGGGTCCGCGGCGATCAGGTCGAGCACCTCCTCGGCGAGCGACCCGTACCGGTTCAGCAGGTGCTCCACGCGCACCACGTGCAGACCGGTGCGGGCGGCGATGCGCGCCCGCGCGTTCCACAGCGCCCGGTAGCCCTCGGCGCCGATCAGCGGGACGTCCTCGGTGACGCACTCGGCGACCCGCTGGTCGAGGCCGTGCACCGCCTCGTCCACCGCGTCCTTCGCCATCACGCGGTACGTCGTGTACTTGCCGCCCGCCACCACCACGAGCCCCGGCACGGGGTGCGCCACGGTGTGCTCGCGCGACAGCTTGCTGGTGGCGTCCGACTCGCCGGCGAGCAGCGGGCGCAGTCCGGCGTACACGCCCTGTACGTCGTCACGGGTCAGCGGTACCGCGAGGACCTCGTTCACGTGCTCCAGCAGGTAGTCGATGTCGGCGCTGGAGGCCGCCGGGTGCGCCTTGTCGAGGTCCCAGTCGGTGTCCGTCGTCCCCACGATCCAGTGCCGGCCCCAGGGGATCACGAACAGCACGGACTTCTCGGTGCGCAGGATCAGCCCGCTCGTGGAGTGGATCCGGTCCTTGGGGACGACGAGGTGGATGCCCTTGGAGGCGCGGACGTGGAACTGGCCCCGCTCCCCGACCATGGCCTGGGTGTCGTCCGTCCACACCCCGGTGGCGTTGACCACCTGCCGGGCGCGGATCTCGTACTCGCCGCCGCCCTCGCCGTCCTGCACCCGGGCGCCGACGACCCGTTCGCCCTCGCGCAGGAAGCCGGTCACCCGCGCGCGGTTGGCGACCTTCGCCCCGTACGCCGCCGCCGTGCGCACCAGGGTCGCCACGTAGCGGGCGTCGTCCATCTGCGCGTCGTAGTACTGCAGCGCCCCGACCAGCGCGTCCTTTTTCAGCGCGGGCGCGACGCGCAAGGCGTGGCGCCGGGTCAGGTGACGGTGCATCGGCAGGCCCCGGCCGTGGCCGCGCGCCATCGACATCGCGTCGTAGAGCGCGACGCCCGATCCGGCGTACAGCCGCTCCCACCCCTTGTGCTGCAGGGGGTACAGGAACGGAACGGGCTTCACCAGATGCGGGGCGAGCCGCTCCAGCAGGAGCCCGCGCTCCTTCAGCGCCTCGCGGACGAGGGCGAAGTCGAGCATCTCCAGATAGCGCAGGCCGCCGTGGACCAGCTTGCTGGAGCGGCTCGACGTGCCCGACGCCCAGTCACGCGCCTCGACCAGGCCGGTGGACAGTCCGCGGGTCACGGCGTCCAGGGCGGTGCCCGCACCGACCACGCCCGCTCCCACCACCAGCACGTCCAGTTCGTGCTCGGCCATCGCCGCGAGTGATTCGGCGCGCTCCGCCGGTCCCAGTGTCGCTGTCCGCACAGTTGCCTCCCGCTGTCCGTCGCGCCGGGCTCACCCGTCCGGCGAGGCCCTGCTCCTGTTCCCCATGCCCAGATTCTGACCTCGTTGCCCGCCGGCGGCCACCACCGGTGGTCCGCCTGTGGACATCTCCGGGCGACTCCCCGGGAAACACAACCGAGCAATCCCATAAATCGGTCATATTTACTCCTAGTCTGACATTGCGCTCGCCCGTTCTGTCCACAGGGCTTGCGCCCTCGTCCCACTCCGGCTACTCCCACTCCGGCTACAGGGAAGGACGGCCCACCGCCATGCCCGCAGATCTCGCCGTCATCGGCCTCGGCCAGCTCGGCCTGCCGCTGGCCCAGGCCGCCGCGACCGCCGGCATCGCCACTCTCGGCTACGAGTGCGGCGACCCCGCACCGCTGGCCGCCGCCGACCTGCGACGGATGCTCTCCACGGGATTCCGGCCGGCCACCGACCCGGCCGGGCTCGGCCGTGTACGCACCGCCGTCCTGTGCGCCCCGACCCCGCGCGGCACGGACGGGACGCTCGACCTGGGGCAGGTGGCCGACGCCGCCCGCACCCTCGCCGCGCACCTGCGCCCGCACACCACGGTGATCCTGGAGTCGCCCGTGTACCCCGGCACCACGGAGGAATTCCTGAAGCCGCTCCTCGAAGAGGGCTCCGGGCTGCGCGCGGGCCGCGACTTCCACCTCGCGTACTCGCCCAGCCGCGTCGACCCCGGCAACCGCGGCCACGGCCCCGCCAACACGCCGAAGGTCATCGGCGGGCTCACCCCCGCCTGCACCGAGTCGGCCGCCGCGTTCTACGGCCGGCTCACCGACAAGGTCGTCCGCGCGCGCGGGCCCCGCGAGGCGGAGACCGTGCAGCTCCTGGAGACCAACTACCGGCACGTCAACATCGCGCTGGTCAACGAGATGGCCGTCCTCTGCCACGACCTGGGCGTCGACCTGTGGGACGTCATCCGCTGCGCCGAGACCAAGCCGTTCGGCTTCCAGGCCTTCCGCCCGGGACCCGGGGTCGGCGGCCACGCCGTCCCGCGCGACCTCGCGGGCCCGCGCACCCGCTCACTGCGCATGGTGGAACTGGCCCAGCAGGTCAACGACCACATGCCCCGGTACGTCGTCCAGCGCGCGGCCGCCCTCCTCAACGAGCACGGCAAGTCGGCCCGCGGCGCGCGCGTGCTGCTCCTCGGCATCACCTACAAGGCCGACCACGCCGACCGGCAGGGCTCCCCCGCCCAGGAGATCGCGACCCGCCTGATGGAACTGGGCGCCGCCGTCAGCTACCACGACCCGCACGTCCCGTCCTGGAGCGTCCTGGACCGCCCGGTCCCCCGCGTCGACACCCTGTACGAGGCAGCGGCCGACGCGGACCTTACGATCCTGCTCCAACAACACCGCACCTACGACCTCCAGGGCCTGTCGGTGAAGGCCCAACTCCTCCTGGACACCCGAGGAGCCACACCCACCGGGGCGGCGCACAGGTTGTGAAGGGGGGCGCCCGACACGGCCGGAGCCCCCGTCGCTGGTGGCGAGCGACGCCCACCGCCGGTACCGTACGGACAGGTGGAGCCCACCGCAGCGGTCACTGCGGCAGGCCCCTGGTTGGTTCACGGAGTGTCCGCCCCTAGTTGATGTAGGGGCGGCCGCTCACCATCCGAAAATCCGCAGGACCCACCTCCTCCGGCACTTCACCGTCCACAGACGGATCCGGTCCCAGCGGGTGGGCTTGCGGTGGCGGCCCATGGGCGGCCCCCTTCCACGATGCCGCCCATTGACCCGGTAGGCGGTCCGTCGGAACTCGGGCCGGGCCCCGAGGGCCGGGGTCCGGAACGATGTCCTTGGAAGGGGGCGCCCACACAACTGGGGCGCCGAACACGGACGTTATCGCCTCGACACGGCTGTTTCCGTCGCATTCGGCCCGAAGGCCACCGTGCGCCCCCCGAACGCGGAACGCGCCCCCACCAGGGACGTTCGGGCACGCGAAGGGGCCCGGTGGCTCACAGGAGTGAGTGACCGGGCCCCTTCGCTGTCTCTGCGCTCAGGCCGAGCGCAGCGTCACCGCTTGTGCTGCGAGTCCGCCACCGTGACCTCGACCCGCTGGAACTCCTTGAGTTCGCTGTAGCCGGTCGTGGCCATCGCGCGGCGCAGCGCGCCGAAGAAGTTCATGGAGCCGTCGGGGATGTGCGAGGGGCCCAGCAGGACCTCCTCGATCGTGCCGACGGTGCCGAGGTCGACCTTCTTGCCGCGCGGCAGCTCGTCGTTGACGGCCTCCATGCCCCAGTGGTGGCCGCGGCCGGGCGCGTCCGTAGCACGGGCCAGCGGGGAGCCCATCATCACCGAGTCGGCGCCGCAGGCGATCGCCTTGGGCAGGTCGCCGGACCAGCCGACTCCGCCGTCCGCGATCACGTGCACGTACCGGCCGCCGGACTCGTCCATGTAGTCGCGGCGCGCGGCGGCCACGTCGGCGACCGCGGTCGCCATCGGGACCTGGATGCCCAGCACGTTGCGCGTGGTGTGCGCGGCGCCGCCGCCGAAGCCCACCAGCACACCGGCCGCGCCCGTGCGCATCAGGTGCAGCGCCGCCGTGTACGTGGCGCAGCCGCCGACGATGACCGGCACGTCCAGCTCGTAGATGAACTGCTTCAGGTTCAGCGGCTCGGAGGCGCCCGAGACGTGCTCCGCGGAGACCGTCGTCCCCCGGATGACGAAGATGTCGACGCCCGCGTCCACGACGGCCTTGGAGAACTGGGCGGTGCGCTGCGGGGAGAGCGCGGCGGCGGTGACCACGCCCGAGTCGCGCACCTCCTTGATGCGCTGCCCGATCAGCTCCTCCCTGATGGGAGCGGCGTAGATCTCCTGGAGGCGGCGGGTCGCGGTGTCCGCGTCCAGCTCGGCGACCTCGTCGAGGAGCGGCTGCGGGTCGTCGTACCGCGTCCAGAGTCCTTCGAGGTTGAGGACGCCCAGACCGCCGAGCTCCCCGATGCGGATGGCGGTCGCCGGGGAGACCACGGAGTCCATGGGAGCCGCCAGGAACGGCAGCTCGAAGCGGTAGGCGTCGATCTGCCAGGCGATCGAGACCTCCTTCGGGTCCCGCGTACGGCGGCTCGGGACGACGGCGATGTCGTCGAAGGCGTACGCCCGGCGGCCGCGCTTGCCGCGCCCGATCTCGATCTCAGTCACGTGTGTGGCCTTTCCGTCTTCGGTTCTGCGCGTTCCAGTATCCCCGACACATACGGCACATACGGCGAGGGCGGTCCCGGAACGCTCCGGGACCGCCCTCGCACGCGGTGCGGTTACTGGCCGCGGCTGTAGTTCGGCGCCTCGACCGTCATCTGGATGTCGTGCGGGTGGCTCTCCTTGAGACCCGCCGAGGTGATCCGCACGAAGCGGCCCTTGGTCTCCATCTCGTCGATGGAGGCGGCGCCCACGTAGCCCATGGTCTGGCGCAGGCCGCCGACGAGCTGGTGCAGCACGTTCGCGAGCGGGCCGCGGTAGGGCACCTGGCCCTCGATGCCCTCGGGGACGAGCTTGTCGTCGGAGGCCACCTCGGCCTGGAAGTAGCGGTCCTTCGAGTACGACCTGCCCTGGCCGCGGGACTGCATCGCGCCGAGCGAGCCCATGCCGCGGTAGGACTTGAACTGCTTGCCGTTGATGAAGAGGAGCTCGCCGGGCGACTCCTCGCAGCCGGCCAGGAGGCTGCCGAGCATCACGGTGTCGGCACCGGCGGCCAGCGCCTTGCCGATGTCGCCGGAGTACTGCAGACCGCCGTCGCCGATCACCGGCACGCCCGCCGCGCGGGCCGCGAGGGCCGCCTCGTAGATGGCGGTGACCTGCGGGACGCCGATGCCGGCGACCACACGGGTGGTACAGATCGAGCCGGGTCCGACGCCCACCTTGACGCCGTCGACACCGGCGTCGACCAGCGCCTGGGCGCCGTCGCGGGTGGCCACGTTGCCGCCGATCACGTCGACGCCGACGCTCGACTTGATCTTCGCCATCCAGTTGAGGGCGTTGCTGTTGTGCCCGTGCGAGGTGTCGACGATCAGGAAGTCCACCCCGGCCTCGGCGAGCGCCTGGGCGCGCTCCAGCGCCTCGGGGCTCGCGCCGACCGCGGCGCCGACGAGCAGCCGGCCCTCGGCGTCCTTCGCGGCGTTCGGGTACTTCTCGGCCTTGACGAAGTCCTTGACCGTGATGAGGCCCTTGAGGACGCCCGAGTCGTCGACCAGCGGCAGCTTCTCGATCTTGTGGCGGCGCAGCAGCTCCATGGCGTCGTTGCCGGAGATGCCGACCTTGCCGGTGACCAGCGGCATCGGCGTCATGACCTCGCGCACCTGCCGGGAGCGGTCGGTCTCGAAGGCCATGTCGCGGTTGGTGACGATGCCGAGCAGCTTCTTGTTGCCGTCGGTGACCGGCACGCCGCTGATGCGGAACTTGGCGCACAGCGCGTCGGCCTCGGCGAGCGTCGCGTCCGGGTGCACCGTGATCGGGTCGGTGACCATGCCGGACTCGGAGCGCTTCACGAGGTCGACCTGGTTGACCTGGTCCTCGATGGAGAGGTTGCGGTGCAGCACGCCGACGCCGCCCTGGCGGGCCATGGCGATCGCCATCCGGGACTCGGTGACCTTGTCCATCGCCGCCGAGAGCAGCGGGATGTTCACGCGCACGTTGCGGGAGATGCGGGACGAGGTGTCGACCGCGTTGGGCAGCACTTCCGATGCGCCCGGCAGCAGCAGCACGTCGTCGTAGGTCAGCCCGAGTGTCGCGAATTTCTCGGGCACTCCGTCGACGTTTGCAGTCATGACACCTTCCCCAAATGGCCTTGATCGGTGCGGATGCCCATGCTAACGGGAAGCAGGGCCCGCTCATTCCACGCTCGTCCTCCGGTCACGGGCGCCCCCACGGCCTCATGACTCCGTACGGACCGGGCGACGGCCCCGTTCACCCCGCGCCCCTGCCGGCCGCTCCCGCGACAGCCGTCGAAAGGGCCTGCCCCAAAGGCCCGAAGGCCCGAGGGCCTGGGGCCCGAAGGTGAAGGCCCCTACTGCTCCGCCAGTGCCCGCAGGCGGCTGAGCGCCCGGTGCTGGGCCACCCGGACCGCGCCGGGTGACATTCCCAACATCTGCCCGGTCTCCTCGGCCGTGAGCCCCACCGCGATCCGCAGCAGGAGCAGCTCCCGCTGGTTCTCCGGCAGGTTGGCCATCAGCTTCTTCGCCCACTCGGCGTCGCTGCTGAGGAGGGCGCGCTCCTCGGGGCCGAGCGAGTCGTCCGGCCGCTCCGGCATCTCGTCGGACGGCACGGCCGTCGAGCCGGGGTGCCGCATGGCGGCCCGCTGCAGGTCCGCCACCTTGTGCGCGGCGATGGCGAAGACGAAGGCCTCGAAGGGGCGGCCGGTGTCCTTGTAGCGCGGCAGCGCGAGCAGCACCGCGACACAGACCTCCTGCGCCAGGTCCTCCACGAAGTGCCGCGCGTCGCCCGGCAGCCGGGACAGCCGGGTACGGCAGTAGCGGATGGCGAGAGGATGGACGTGCGCCAGCAGATCGTGCGTGGCCTGCTGGTCTCCGTCGACCGCGCGATGGACGAGCGCACCAATCACCCCGTGGGCATCAGCCGCCTCGTCGTCACGCATCGGTCCATGGTGCCTTGGTGTCGTCCTGTCCGTGGCACCGCGTCCGTAGTTGTGCACCGAAGCGTTATGAGCAGGTGCGCCGGAACTCATCTCCTGCGCCCTCCCCTCCCGCTCGACCGACTCGTTCCCGAGGAACTCCACACCTCAAGGATGCGGCATCCGCCGGGAAACGGGGATCGACTGCCCGAACGGCGCCGTCCGATCCCCCGTCGGGCCCGGCCCCGCCCGCCTTCCGGCAGGCGGGGAAACCCGTACCCCCGCGGCGGTCCACCTAGCGAACCAGGCCCCACCGGAAGCCGAGCGCCACCGCGTGCGCGCGGTCCGAGGCGCCGAGCTTCTTGAAGAGCCGGCGGGCGTGCGTCTTGACGGTGTCCTCGGAGAGGAACAGCTCGCGGCCGATCTCCGCGTTCGACCGGCCGTGGCTCATGCCCTCCAGGACCTGGATCTCGCGCGCGGTGAGCGTCGGCGCCGCGCCCATCTCGGCCGACCGGAGCCTGCGCGGGGCGAGCCGCCAGGTCGGGTCGGCGAGCGCCTGGGTGACGGTCGCCCGCAGCTCCGCGCGGGAGGCGTCCTTGTGGAGGTAGCCGCGGGCCCCGGCGGCGACCGCGAGGGCCACGCCGTCCAGGTCCTCGGCGACGGTGAGCATGATGATGCGCGCACCGGGGTCGGCGGACAGCAGCCGCCGGACCGTCTCCACGCCGCCCAGTCCGGGCATGCGCACGTCCATCAGGATCAGGTCCGAACGGTCGGCACCCCAGCGGCGGAGGACTTCCTCGCCGTTGGCCGCCGTGGTCACGCGCTCTACGCCGGGCACGGTCGCCACCGCGCGGCGGAGCGCCTCTCGGGCAAGCGGGGAGTCGTCGCAGACGAGGACGGATGTCATGGCCGTCCTCCGCAGCTGATGCGCGTCACCTTGGGCCTCCAGGCTGGTACGAAATCGTCACCTGTGCGGTCGACCGTCTCGGACGCCTGCCCGAGCGCTTGTTCCTTCAACCGCCTCGCACACTCAACGACGGTCACTCGAAAGAGTTACGGGGCTGTGAACCATCTTCGGCACTCTACGTGAGAGCGCGGACACGGTGGAGACACGTGCCGCAGACCCTCAAGGTTTCATCACAACCAATGCCCCATTTAGACGCTTTTCGTTCTTTTTGGGGGTGTCTGGGGCTACATTCGCAATGAGTCATATTTTCATCTCCTTAGATCGTAGATGTACGGTGATGGGCACGTAACCGAGCAAAACGGCTACAAGGGGACAATGCAATGGCAGATTTCTCCCGCCTTCCCGGTCCCAACGCGGACCTGTGGGACTGGCAGCTCCTCGCGGCCTGCCGAGGGGTCGACAGCTCGCTCTTCTTCCACCCCGAGGGAGAGCGCGGCGCGGCACGGAGCGCTCGTGAGAACTCGGCCAAAGAGGTCTGCATGAGGTGCCCGGTACGGGCACAGTGCGCGGCGCACGCCCTCGCGGTGCGCGAACCGTACGGCGTGTGGGGCGGCCTGACCGAGGACGAGCGCGAGGAGCTGATGGGCCGGGCGCGCAACCGGCTGGTCACGGCGGCGAGCGGGGGCGACCCGTCCCACCACTGAGGATCACGCCACTGAAGGAACGTTTCTCCGGAGCCAGGCCGGAGCCTGCGCGCGCGTAGCCCTACTCCGCTCCCCGGTCCCCCGCCTTCGCCGCTCCCGCCGCTCCCGCCAGGTGGTCCAGCGTGGCCGCGACGGCGGGCACCTGGGCCAGGTCCGGCAGCGTGAGCGCGACGATCTCCCGCCGCAGGGCCGGCTCCACCGTCACTGTGCGTGCACCCTTGGGCCGAACGGACTCGATGGCCAGTTCGGGCAGGACCGCGACGCCGAGACCGGCGCCGACCAGACCGACGACCGCCGGGTAGTCGTCGGTCGCGAAGTCGATGCGGGGGGTGAAACCGGCGCGCTCGCACACCTCCACCAGCCGGCCCCGGCAGCGGGGGCACCCGGCGATCCACGGTTCGCCGGCGAGGTCGCCGATGGCGACGGCTCCCGCACGGGCCAGCCGGTGCCCCTCGGGGACCAGCCCGACGAGCCGGTCCGTGAGCAGCGGGCGGACCACCAGGTCGTCCCACTCCTCCGAGCTCGCCGCCCCCTCGTACCGGAAGGCGAGCGCCACGTCGCAGTCGCCCTCGCGCAGCATCTCCACGGAGCGCGGCGGCTCGGCCTCCTCCAGCGAGACCCGCGTACCGGGGTGCGCGGCGCGCAGGGCGGCGAGCGCGGTCGGCACGAGGGTGGAGCTCCCGCTGGGGAAGGAGACCAGGCGCACCCGGCCGGCCCGCAGCCCCGCGATCGCGGCGACCTCCTCCTCGGCGGCGGTGAGGCCTGCGATGATGCCCGCGGCATGCCGCACCAGGGCCTCGCCGGCCTGCGTCAGCCGCATCTCGCGGCCCGTGCGGATGAGGAGCGGGGTGCCCACGGAGGTCTCCAGCGCCTTCATCTGCTGGCTGACGGCGGGCTGGGTGCAGCCCAGTTCACGCCCCGCCGCCGAGAAGGAACCGGTGGCGGCGACCGCACGCAGGACGCGTAGATGACGGGCTTCGATCACCCTTCGAGCATAAGCGCACCTTGGACACCGCGACGAATATCGCGTCGACGCTTTGGCCCGTCATCGCCTAGCGTGCCGCCATGAAGCTTCTTTCAGTGAACCTGGGCCGGCCGAAGGCCGTCGGCTACACGAGCCAGGCCGAAGGCCTGACCGGGATAGACAAGCGGCCCGTGGACGGGTCGGTGCGGGTGTCCGCGCCCGGCCCCAAGGGGGTCGGCGGGAGCGGTCTCGCCGGGGACGCCGTCTGCGAGCGGCGCCACCACGGCGGGGACGACCAGGCCGTGTACGCCTTCGCGCGCGAGGACCTGGACGACTGGGAGCGCGAGCTGGGGCGGACCCTGCCCGGCGGGACGTTCGGCGAGAACCTCACCACGGAGGGGGTCGACGTGTCCGGGGCGCGGATCGGGGAGCGCTGGCGCGTCGGCCCCGAGGTCGTGCTGGAGGTGACGTCCGGCCGGGTGCCCTGCCTCACCTTCCAGGGGCACCTCGGTGAGAAGGGCTGGGTCCGGCGGTTCACGCAGAAGGCCGCGACCGGTGCGTATCTGCGGGTGATCGTGCCCGGGGAGATCCGGGCGGGCGATCCGGTCGAGATCGTGCACCGGCCGGACCACGAGGTGACCGCCGCCTTCGCGTTCCGCGCGGCCACCCTCGAACGGGCCCTGCTGCCACGGGTGTTGGCCGCGGGCGACGCCCTGCACCCGGAGATCCGGGCGACCGCGGAGCAGTACGTCGAGAAGTACGGCGGCGCGAACGTGTGAACGGGGCCGGTGGCGGCGGCCGTTCCCCGCAGCCGCGCACGGCCGGGGAGCGGGCCGCCTGTCACTAACCTTGGGCCATGACAACGGCTCTGATCACAGGATCGACGGCGGGTATCGGTGCCGCCTTCGCGCGGCGGCTGGCCGCCGACGGGCACAACCTCGTGCTGGTGGCACGGGACACGAAGCGACTCGGCGAGCAGGCGACGGAGCTGCACGACCGGCACGGCATCGAGGCGGAGGTGCTGACGGCGGACCTGGCGACGGACGAGGGCATCGAGGCCGTGGCCGCCCGCGTCTCGGACCCCAGGCACGCGGTCGACCTGCTCGTCAACAACGCGGGCTTCGGCAACAAGGGCCTCTACCTGGACGTCCCGATGGCCGACGAGCTGAAGATGCTCAAGGTGCACTGCGAGGCGGTGCTCCGGCTGACGTCGGCGGCGGCCGGGACCATGCGCGAGCGCGGCCGGGGCGGGATCGTCAACGTCGCGTCGACGGCCGCGTTCCTCCCGAGGGGCACGTACGGGGCGTCGAAGGCGTGGGTCGTGCAGTTCACCCAGGGCGTGGCGAAGGACCTGGCGGGCAGCGGGGTCCGGCTGATGGCGCTGTGCCCCGGGTTCGTGCGGACCGAGTTCCACGAGCGGGCCGGGATGGGCACGGAGAACATCCCCGGCTGGATGTGGCTGGACGCCGACAAGGTGGTCGCGGCGGGCCTCGCCGACCTGGCGCGGGGCCGGACGCTGTCCATCCCGGACCCCCGCTACAAGGCCCTGATGGGCGTGGCGAAGGTGGCCCCGCGCAGCCTGCTCGGCGGCATCAGCTCGAAGGCGGGCCGCAGGTACGGCCCGAAGTGAGCGCGTCGCTGCCGTTAGGCCCTGACATCGCCGGTGACAGCACGAAGGCCCGGCACCCGCCGAAACGGGTACCGGGCCTTCGTCAGGTACTGGCCCCCACCGAGCCCGCGGTCAGAACACCACGCGCTCGGCTGAGCGACTAGTGCGAGTGCCCGTGGCCACCGTGACCGGCCTCGGCCTCCTCCTCCGCCGGCTTCTCGACGACCAGGGTCTCGGTCGTGAGGAGCAGGGAGGCGATGGAGGCGGCGTTCTCCAGGGCGGAGCGGGTGACCTTGACCGGGTCGATGACGCCGGCCTTGACCAGGTCGCCGTACTCGCCGGTCGCGGCGTTGAAGCCCTGGCCCTTGTCGAGCTCGGCGACCTTGGAGGTGATGACGTAACCCTCCAGGCCGGCGTTCTCGGCGATCCAGCGCAGCGGCTCGACGGCGGCCCGGCGGACGACGGCGACACCGGTGGCCTCGTCGCCGGTCTTGCCGAGGTTGCCCTCCAGGACCTTCACGGCGTGGACGAGCGCGGAGCCACCACCGGAGACGATGCCCTCCTCGACCGCGGCGCGGGTCGCGGAGATGGCGTCCTCCAGACGGTGCTTCTTCTCCTTCAGCTCCACCTCGGTGGCGGCGCCGACCTTGATCACGCACACGCCGCCGGCCAGCTTCGCGAGGCGCTCCTGGAGCTTCTCGCGGTCCCAGTCGGAGTCCGTGGTCTCGATCTCGGCCTTGATCTGGTTGACACGGCCGGCCACGTCGGCGCTGTTGCCGCCGCCGTCGACGATCGTCGTGTCGTCCTTGGTGACGGTGACGCGGCGGGCGGTGCCCAGCACGTCCAGGCCGACCTGGTCGAGCTTGAGGCCGACCTCCTCGGCGATGACGGTGGCGCCGGTGAGCGTGGCGATGTCACCGAGCATGGCCTTGCGGCGGTCACCGAAGCCGGGGGCCTTGACGGCCACCGCGTTGAAGGTGCCGCGGATCTTGTTCACGACCAGGGTCGACAGGGCCTCGCCCTCGACGTCCTCGGCGATGATCAGCAGCGGCTTCGAGGCGTTGGCCTGGATGACCTTCTCCAGCAGCGGGAGCAGGTCCTGGATCGAGGAGATCTTGCCCTGGTGGATCAGGATGTACGGGTCGTCGAGGACGGCCTCCATACGCTCCTGGTCGGACACCATGTACGGGGAAAGGTAGCCCTTGTCGAAGGCCATGCCCTCGGTGAAGTCGAGCTCCAGACCGAAGGTGTTGGACTCCTCGACGGTGATGACACCGTCCTTGCCGACCTTGTCCATCGCCTCGGCGATGAGCTCGCCGACCTGGCTGTCCTGGGCGGACAGACCGGCGACGGCGGCGATGTCGGACTTCTCGTCGATCGGGCGCGCGGTCGCGAGGAGCTCCTCGGAGACCGCGGCGACGGCGGCGTCGATGCCCTTCTTCAGGAGGGCGGGGGACGCGCCGGCGGCGACGTTGCGCAGGCCTTCGCGTACGAGCGCCTGGGCGAGCACGGTGGCGGTGGTCGTACCGTCACCCGCGATGTCGTTGGTCTTGGTCGCCACCTCCTTCACCAGCTGGGCACCGAGGTTCTCGTACGGGTCGTCGACCTCGACCTCACGGGCGATGGTGACACCGTCGTTGGTGATGGTGGGGGCGCCGAACTTCTTGTCGATGACGACGTTGCGGCCCTTGGGGCCGATCGTCACCTTCACCGTGTCGGCAAGCTTGTTGACGCCGCGCTCAAGGGCGCGACGGGCGTCCTCGTCGAACTTCAGGATCTTCGCCATGGAGCTGATTCAGTCCTCTCGAAAAACGAACGGCGCCCCCAGCACCCGGCTTCTTGTTACTCGCGGGGGCCAGGGGCGCAGCTCAGAGCAAACCTGGGTGAATTACTTCTCGATGATCGCGAGCACGTCGCGAGCGGAGAGGACGAGGTACTCCTCGCCGTTGTACTTCACCTCGGTGCCGCCGTACTTGCTGTAGAGCACGATGTCGCCGGTCTTCACGTCGAGCGGCAGACGGTCACCGTTCTCGAAGCGACCCGGACCGACGGCGAGGACGACGCCCTCCTGGGGCTTCTCCTTCGCGGTGTCCGGGATGACCAGGCCAGAAGCCGTGGTCTGCTCGGCGTCGAGCGGCTGGACCACGATGCGGTCCTCAAGCGGCTTGATGGCAACCTTGGAGCTGGTGGTCGTCACGATCCGACCTCCCCCTTCGGAGATCTCACGGGGTTAACTGTCTGAGGTGGCGACCAGGTCGATCCGTCGTCGCGGGTGCCGGACCTGCCTGTCGCTGTTGGCACTCTCCTGCGGTGAGTGCCAGAGCTGAGACTATGACTGCGATTAGCACTCGGTCAAGCGGAGTGCCAGTTGCCTCCGGCGGATGGCGGTAATCCGGGGTGACCCCGGGCCCCTTCGGCTTCGCCTTCGCCTTCGTCCGCGGGCCCGGTGGGGGCTGATCGCGCAGTTCCCCGCGCCCCTAGGTACCTAGGGGCGCGGGGAACTGCGCAACGGGGGTCTGGGGGCGGAGCCCCCACGCCCAGCGCCCAGCCCCTCACTCCTCGACCCCTTCGAACCGCCACCGATGCGGCGGCCGCGCAACCAGCTCCGCGGCCGGCTCCGGCAGTTCGGGCAGCTCCGCGTCGTACGCCGCGTCCCACCAGGTGATGACGAGCACGCGGTCCTGCGGGGCGCGGAAGGTCTCCCGGCGCAGCGGCGCGTCGGGCAGTTCCTGCGCGCGGGCCCAGGCGAGGAGTTCCGCGCCCCGGCCCGCCACCGCCCGCGCCTCCCACATCAGCGCGACGGTCACGAGTACAGGTTCCGCTCGCCGACCTCGTGCGCGTGGGAGTGGTCGTGCGCACGCCCCGGCACGTGCGGGTCGGTCACCGGCAGCGACGAGTCCGCCGACAGGTCCCAGTCGGAGGCGGCCCGCCCGCGGGCCACCATCTCGGCCCCGAGCGCGGCCACCATCGCCCCGTTGTCCGTGCACAGCTTCGGCCGCGGCACCCGGAGCCTGATCCCCGCCGCCTCGCACCGCTCCTGCGCCAGCGCCCGCAGCCGCGAGTTCGCCGCCACGCCGCCGCCGATCATCAGGTGGTCGACGCCCTCGTCGCGGCAGGCCCGTACGGCCTTGCGGGTCAGCACGTCCACCACCGCCTCCTGGAAGGACGCGGACACGTCCCGCACCGGCACCTCCTCGCCCGCCGCCCGCTTCGCCTCGATCCAGCGCGCGACGGCCGTCTTCAGCCCGGAGAAGGAGAAGTCGTACGCGGCGTCGCGCGGCCCGGTGAGCCCGCGCGGGAAGGCGATCGCGTTCGGGTCCCCCTCCTTCGCGTACCGGTCGATGACCGGCCCGCCCGGGAACCCGAGGTTCAGCACGCGGGCGATCTTGTCGAAGGCCTCGCCCGCCGCGTCGTCGATGGTCGCGCCCATCGGCCGCACGTCGCTGGTGATGTCCGAGGACAGCAGCAGCGAGGAGTGCCCGCCGGAGACGAGCAGCGCCATCGTCGGCTCGGGCAGCGGGCCGTGCTCCAGCTGGTCCACGCAGATGTGGGACGCCAGGTGGTTGACGCCGTACAGCGGCTTGCCCAGCGCGTACGCGTACGCCTTCGCCGCCGAGACGCCCACCAGCAGCGCGCCCGCGAGTCCGGGCCCGGCGGTGACGGAGATGCCGTCGAGGTCGCGCGCGCTGACTCCGGCCTCCTTCAGCGCCCGCTCGATGGTGGGCACCATCGCCTCCAGGTGCGCGCGGGAGGCGACCTCCGGCACGACCCCGCCGAAGCGCGCGTGCTCGTCGACGCTCGACGCGATGGCGTCGGCGAGCAGGGTCGTGCCCCGGACGATGCCGACACCGGTCTCGTCGCAGGAGGTCTCGATGCCGAGGACGAGGGGTTCGTCAGCCATTGATCTCGGTTCCTTGTACGGAGGTCGACGGGTCGTTGAGGCGCATCACGAGCGCGTCCACGTTCCCCGGCTGGTAGTAGCCGCGCCGGAAGCCGATCGGCTCGAAGCCGAAGCGCTCGTACAGCTTCTGGGCGCGGATGTTGTCGACCCGGCACTCCAGGAGCACCTCGGTGCACTCGAAGGCGGTCGCGGCCCGCAGCAGTTCGGTCAGCAGCAGCGCACCGAGCCCGGTGCCCCAGTGCTCCCGGGCGACGGCGATGGTCTGCACGTCACCGGAGTCCCCGGCGGCGGCGAGCCCCGCGTACCCGACGATCCGCGGGCCCTCCCCTGGCTCGGCGCCGCTCCCGGCCCCGCCATCGGAATCGGCATCGGCCCCGGTCTCGGCGACGACGTACCGCCGGGTCGCCGCGGGCCCCCGCGCATGGGCCAGGTCGGACCAGAACATGCCCCGTGACCAGGCGTCCTCGGGGAAGAGGTCCTTCTCCAGTTCGAGTACGGGCTCGATGTCCCACCAGCGCATCTCGCGCAGCACCGCGGTCGTCACTTGGGGGTGACCACCTTGTAGTTCTTGGGCACCTGGGCGTCGGGCCGGCGCAGGTAGAGGGGCCGGGGCGGCTCCAGTTCCTCGCCCGCCGCGAGCCGCTCCACGGCCAGGGAGGCGAGGGCCGCGGCCGAGACGTGCTCCGGGGCGTGGGCGTTCGGGAAGGTGTCGGGGTAGAGCAGCGCGCCGGGGCCGACGGCGGGCAGCCCGCCCACGTCCAGCTCGCCGGGCCGGTCCACGGCCGGTTCGGTGACCCGGGTGCGGGGGTCGGCGTACCGCGCCCAGTACACCTCCTTGCGCCGGGCGTCGGTGGCCACGACGAAGGGGCCGTCGATCGCGGCGGCGTACGCGAGGCCGTCCAGCGTGCACAGCCCGTGCACGGGGACGCCGAGCGCGAGCCCGAAGGTGTCGGCGGTCATCAGGCCGACCCTGAGCCCGGTGTACGGGCCGGGGCCCACGCCGACGACGATGCCGGTGACGGCGTCGAGCCGCAGCCCGGCCTCCGTGAGCACCCGGTCGACGGCCGGCAGGAGCAGTTCCCCGTGCCGACGCGCGTCCACCTGGCCGGAGGAGGCGAGGACGGACGTCCCGTCGTGCAGCGCGACGGTGACGGCGGGGGTGGCGGTATCCAGAGCGAGCAAGAGCACGCGAACAGCCTACGGCGCCCGGACCCGGTGCACCGCCGCCTCAATCCGGCGGGCACTTCCTGCTAACGTCACACCGGCACGACACGGACACATAACAGGACATATCCCATACGTGACCGTACGAGAGGTGGACACCCAAGGTGGTTCGGAGCAGCTCGGGAATCGTGGCCGGGCTCACCGCGGCGGCGCTCGCCGCGATCGGCTTCCTCGCCTACCGGGCCTCGGCGAACGCGCCGGACGACCTGGCCCCGGCCCCGGTCGCCGAGTCCGCGGCCGCCACCGCGCCGAAGGCCCCGCGGGACAGCCGTCACCCCGAGGCGCTGCCGGCCGACTCCGGCACCGGGCGGCGGGTCGTCTACTCACTGGACGACGACCGGGTGTGGCTGGTCGGCCCGGAGGGCGGCGTCGAACGGACGTTCAAGGTCAGCCCCGGCCGGGTGGATCCGCCGCCGAACCGGTACGCCGTCACCTCGCGCTCCGCCGCCGTCGTCGGCTCGGACGGCGTGGCCGTCGAGCACGTGGTCCGCTTCGCGAGCCTGGACGACGTCGCGATCGGCTTCAGCGCCGCGTCCGACGGCACGGTCTCGCCCCCGGATCCCACCAAGAAGCTGGGCGCCATCAGGGAGGCGAAGGAGGACGGCACGAGCATGTGGACCTTCGCCACGATCGGCACGCAGGTCACGGTGATCAAGTAGCGGTCGCGGACTCCTGCGGGGGCGCCTGGGCGCCGGACCGGCGCCGGCCGGTGACCTTGGAGGCCGGGAGGCGTCCGGCCCTCGCGGTGCCGGTGAGGGTGTCGCCGGTGACCGTCACGGCGAAGGCCAGATTCAGCCGCAGGGGCTTGGTGACGGCCTGCTTCCAGGTGAGCCGGTCGCCTTCGAGGAGGACGTCGCGGAGCGGGACCTCCTCCTGCGCCCCGCGGGCGGTCCCGGTCAGGACACCGTCCCTGCGCAGGAGTCGGACGACGACGTCGATCGTGCCGATGGGGGTGGAGACGGAGAGGTCCCAGGTGCCTTCTGCAAACATGCTGCGGTTCTTCCTGTCGGTGCGGGGGTGTGTGCTCAGAGGCCGGCGGGGACCGGGCCCCGGGCACGCCAGACGGTGCCGCGGCGCTCATGGGCGAACAGCCGCTCGACGGCGTGGGCGATCCGGGGGCCCACCTCGCGCTCCAGCAGGTACAGGCCCAGGTCGAGCCCGGAGGTGACGCCCGCGGCGGTGACGAGGTCGCCGTCGTCGACGATGCGGGCGTCGACCGCGTGGACGCCGGTGGCGTCGAGCAGGTCCAGGCCCAGGTGGTGGGTGGTGGCGCGGCGGCCCTCCAGCAGGCCGGCCATCGCCAGGACGAGTGAACCGCCGCACACCGCGGCGACCGCCACCTCCGGGTCGTCCATCGCCGTCTTCAGCAGCGCGGGCAGCCCGGTGGTCAGGGTGCGGCCCAGCAGGACGGGGACGGACTCGTCCTGCCGCCACGGCCCGGACCCCGCGTCGTGGTCGGGGACCTCATCCGGTTCGCCGACCCGGCCGGAGGCACCGGGGACCAGGACGAGGCCCGCACGTCCGGGGTCGAGGGCGCCGGTGGCACGCAGCACCAGYCCCCCGGTGCCGCTGACCACCTCGCGCGGCCCCTCGGCGGAGACCAGCTCCACGCTCACCGCACCGCCGGAGGCGGTACCGCCGGCGTACAGCACCTCGTAGGGGGCGACGACGTCGAGCGGATCGAAGCCGTCGAACAGAACGACCTGGACATGCATGAAAGGTTCCTCCGGAAGCGCCGACCCCGGTCCACACCGGGCTCCCCCGACGCTAACCAGCACCGACCCGGCCCCCCAGTGGCCCGAATGCCACCTTCCAACGGATTCCCGCCACGGGGCCCTTCAGGAGGGCTTCGCCCTTCAGGGGCGCGGGGAACGGCGCAGTCTTTGGCTTTTAGGGGCGCGGGGAACTGCGCGACCAGCCACGACGCACCCGCGGACGACCGACTACG
>NZ_VDFC01000040.1:665685-671575 GCF_008369065.1 Streptomyces apricus
GCCCCCCACCGGCCCCCCACCGCTCCCCGACCCCCCGCAGCGTCACCCGCCGGACCTCGTCCGTCGTGTCGCCCTCCGCCCGGTGGATCAGCACGTGCAGCCGGTCGTCCGTCAGCTCCTCGACCTTGCCCTCACCCCACTCGACGACGATCACGGAGTCGGACAGCGACACGTCGAGGTCGAGGTCCTCCATCTCGTCGAGCCCGCCCCCCAGCCGGTAGGCGTCCACGTGGACCAGCGGCGGCCCGTCGCCGAGGGATGGGTGCACGCGGGCGATCACGAAGGTCGGTGAGGTGACCGCGCCCCGGACGCCGAGCCCTTCGCCGAGCCCGCGCGTCAAGGTGGTCTTGCCCGCGCCCAGTTCGCCGGTGAGCATCACGAGGTCCCCGGCGCGCAGCAGTCCGGCGAGCCCGCGTCCCAGCTCCTGCATCCGCTCGGGCGAGGTGACGGTCAGCTCGACCGAGGCGCCGGCCGGGAAGGAGGACGTCGGGGAGGCCGCGCGCTCCGGCGCTCCCAGGGGGTCAACCGCGTCGTGCGGTGCTGCTGGTGCTTCCATAACCGCCCACGGTAGCCCCTGCCGGGACGGCGCCGACGCGGGTCAGCAGGTCGGCGAGCCGGTCGGTCACGGCCTCCGGGTGCTCCAGCATCACGAGGTGCCCGGCGTCCGGCACGAGCACCAGTTCGGCGTCCGGCAGCAGGTCGGCGATGGCCTCGCTGTGCTCGCTGGGCGTCACCAGGTCCTTGACCCCGGCCAGGACCAGCACGGGCAGGTCGGCGAACCGGGCGAGCGCCGCGGTCTTGTCGTGGTCGGTGAAGGCCGGGTAGAACTCGGCGACCACGTCGATCGGCGTGCCCTCGATCAGCCGCTCGGCGAACCGCGCGACCGCCGGGTCGACGTCCCTGGACGCGAACGAGTACCGCTTGATGATCCCGGCGAACAGGTCGGCGGTGGCGCGGCGCCCGCGCTCCACCAGCTCGGCCCGCTGCCCCAGTGCCTTCAGCACACCGGGCAGGACGCGCCGCACCGCGTTGACGCCGGCGACGGGCAGCCCGAAGTTGACCTCGCCGAGCCGCCCGGACGACGTACCGACCAGGGCCACGCCGACCACGCGCTCGCGGATCAGCTCGGGGTACTGGTCGGCCAGGGCCATCACCGTCATGCCGCCCATCGAGTGGCCGACGAGCACGAGCGGGCCCTCGGGCGCCGCCGCGTCGACGACGGCCTTCAGGTCCCGGCCGAGCTGGTCGATGGTGACCGGCATGCCGTCCTCGGTCTGCGCCACGCCCCGCCCGGACCGGCCGTGGCTGCGCTGGTCCCAGTGGACGGTCCGCACGACCCCGCGCAGGGCGGCCCGCTGGAAGTGCCAGGAGTCCTGGCTGAGGCAGTAGCCGTGGCTGAAGACGACGGTGACCGGGGCGGGCGCCCTGCGGCCGAAGAGCCGGCGGCGGCGCGGGGCCAGCGTGTCGTCGGTCTCCACCTCGTCGACCTCGTAGTACAGCTCGGTGCCGTCGTCGGCGGACGCCTTGCCCGGCGTGCCGCGCAGTGCCCCGTACGGGCCGGCCGAGTCGAGGGCGAGCCGCGCCTTCCTGCGCATGCCGCGGCCGACCGTGAGCCGTTCCACGGCGACCCCGGCGGCGGCGCCCGCGGCGACCACGCCTATCGCGGCGCCGGCGACGCCCGCCCGGCGCCAGCTCGCGGGCCCGGCCGCGGAGACGGCCGAGGACGCGGCCGCGGCCACCTCCACCGCTGCCTCCGCACTGCTCTCGCTCACGAACCGCTCCTCTTCACCGGGTCCTGCCCCTGGCCCATGTCCGCGCACGCCGCCGCTCCCACGACCGCCGTGCCCTGCCCCGCTGTGTCCTGCCCCGCTCTGCCCTGCCCGCCGTGCCCGGTACCTGTGTGTAGTGGGTACCGACTACCGACTACCCCACTTGTTCTTCATTCACGTAGACGCGCGGCACGCGGGTTCCGATGCGGGTGACGATCTCGTACCCGATCGTGCCGGCGGCCCGCGCCCAGTCCTCGACGGTGGGCTCCCCCCGGTCGCCGGGCCCGAACAGGACCGCCCGGTCGCCCACCGGCGGCTCGTCCCCGCCGAGGTCGACCGCGAACTGGTCCATCGCGACCCGCCCCGCGACCGTCCGCCACTTGCCGCCCACCAGCACCGGTCCGGCGCCGGAGGCGTGGCGCGGGACGCCGTCCGCGTATCCGACGGGGACCAGGCCGAGGGTGGTGTCGCCGGTGGTGACGTAGTGGTGCCCGTAGCTGACGCCGTGGCCCGCCGGTACGTGCTTCACCAGCGCGAGCGACGCCGACAGCGTCATCACGGGCCGCAGCCCGAGTTCCTCGGCGGTGCCCAGCTCGGGGCTCGGCGAGATGCCGTACGTGGCGATCCCGGTCCGTACGAGGTCGAAGTGAGTCTCGGGGATCGTGAGGGTGGCGGGCGAGTTGGCGATGTGCCGCACCTCCGGGCGCAGGCCCTGCGCCTCGGCGTACGCCACCATCTCGCGGAAGACGGTGAGCTGCGCGCGGATGGAAGGGTGGCCCGGTTCGTCGGCGCAGGCGAAGTGGGACCACAGGCCGGTGACGGCCACCAGGCCCTCGGCCTCGGCCCGGCGCGCCGCGGCGACCAGCTCGGGCCAGTCGGCGGGCTGGCAGCCGCCCCGCCCGAGGCCGGTGTCGGCCTTGAGCTGGACGCGGGCGGTGCGCCCCGTCGCCCGCGCCGCCCCCACGGCCTCGCGCAGGGCCCACAGCCCGCTGACGCCCAGGTCCAGGTCGGCCTCGACGGCCTCCCGCCACGGGCCGCCCGGGGTCCACAGCCAGCACATGATCCGGCCCGTCAGACCGGCCGCGCGCAGGGCGAGGGCCTCTTCGGGGGTGGCCGTGCCCAGCCAGGTGGCACCGGCGTCGAGGGCCGCGCGGGCACAGGGCACGGCCCCGTGTCCGTACGCGTCGGACTTGACCACCGTCATGACGGCGGCGCCCGGCGCCTTGGCGCGCAGGGTCCGCACGTTGGCCCGCAGGGCGGCCAGATCGATCTCGGCGCGGGCACGCGCGGGTGCTGTCTCAGTCATCGCGCCCAGTCTCTCAGAGCCCCCCGCCCCACCCTCCGCGTACCCGCACCACGTCCTCAGTCCGTGACGTCGCGCCAGGCCTCGCGCACCGCCTCGGCCACGTCGTGCGCCCCCACGGGCGCCCCGTCCGCCGCGCGCCGTCCGGCGAGTCCGTGGAGGTACGCCCCGACGCTGCCGGCGTCCAGCGCGTCGAGCCCGGCGGCGAGCAGCGACCCGGCCAGCCCGGACAGCACGTCCCCGCTGCCCGCGGTGGCCAGCCAGCCGGTGCCGGTGGGGTTCACCCGCACGGGGCCGTCGCCCGGGGAGGCGACGAGCGTCGTCGACCCCTTCAGCAGGACGGTCGCCGCGTACCGCTCGGCGAGTTCCCGTACGGCCCGCAGCCGCGCCCCCTCCACCTCCTCCCTCGCCACGCCGAGCAGCGCGGCGGCCTCTCCGGCGTGCGGGGTGAGCAGGGTGGGCGCGCGCCGGGCCCGTACGGCGTCCCGGTCCGCGAGCCGCAGCCCGTCGGCGTCCACCAGCACGGGCACGTCGGTCCCCAGCACGGCCGCGACGGCGTCGGCATCGTCCCCGGCGCCGGGGCCCACGACCCAGGCCTGCACCCGGCCGGCCTGCTCCGGCGTCCCCGTCGACACCAGGGTCTCGGGGAAGCGGGCGAGCACCGCGTCCCCGGCGGGCCCGACGTACCGCACGGCGCCGGCGCCGCCCCGCAGCGCTCCGGCGACGGCCAGCACGGCGGCGCCGGGATAGCGGGAGGACCCGGCAGCGATGCCGACGACCCCCCGCCGGTACTTGTCACTCTCGGCGGCCGGCACGGGCAGCAGGCGGGCCACATCGGCGTGCTGCAACGCTTCCAGTTCCGCCTCGCCGGGGAACGCGAGCCCGATGTCGACGAGCCGCACGGACCCGGCGTACTCGCGCGCCGGGTCGACGAGCAGGCCGGGCTTGTGGGCGCCGAAGGTGACGGTCAGGTCGGCGCGCACGGCGCTGCCGTGCACCTCGCCGGTGTCGGCCTCGACGCCGCTGGGCAGGTCGACGGCGACGACGGCGGCACGGGTCTCGCCGATCACGTCGACGAGCGCGGCGGCGTCGGGGCGCAGCCCGCCCGTCCCCCCGATCCCGACGATCCCATCGACGACGAGATCGGCGCGGCGCAGCGGCTCCTCGGCGTCCGCCCCCGGCACGGTCCTGCCCCCGGCGCGGCGCAGGGCGGCGAGGGCCTCGGGGTGGGTGCGGTCGGGCGCGAGCAGGACGGCGGTGACCCCGGCGCCCCGCCGCGCCAGCCGGGCGCCGGCGTAGAGGGCGTCGGCGCCGTTGTCCCCGCTGCCGACGAGCAGCACGACCCGGCGGCCGTATACCCGCCCCAGCACATCGGCGCAGGCGGCGGCGAGCCCGGCGGCCGCCCGCTGCATCAACACCCCGTCCGGAAGCCGAGCCATGAGCTCCCGCTCGGCGGCCCGCACCATCTCCACGCTGTACGCAGTACGCATGGGACGAGTGTCGCGCACGGGCCGCCCACGCGGGCCGGTTGCCGGCGGTCGCCCGAGGCGCTGCGCCCCCTCCTGTCCGACTTACGACGCCTGCCCCTGATGTTGGCTGAAACATCAACTCATCACAGCTGAAACACAGTTGTCGTAGATCCTTCCGGTTGGCAGACTCACCTCGCCGACGAAAACACACGGACAAACGTTCGAACGCATATGCACGAACCCACGTCGGTGAACGGGGCTCACGTCATCTCACCAGGGGGAACACCCATGCATCTCAGCCTGCCCAAACGCGTCCTGGCACGTGCCACCACCACCCTCGCGCTGGCGCTGGCCATGGCCGCCGGCACCACCGGTCTGCTCTCCGGCGCCGAAGCGCACGCCCTGCCCGTCACCGAGGGCTCCTTCAGCTTCGGCGGTGACGAGGACGACTACATCAGCGGCGGCCGGTCCTACGCCTACGCGACGGCGTCCCAGGACCGCATGAGTGCCTTCGCCAACGCCGACAACGGGGTGATCAGCGTCTCCGTGGACGGGGCGAACGGCGACTGGTGGTCCCTGGACCTCGCGGCGCCGTCCGGCGAGAAGCTGGCTCCCGGGACCTACACGGGGGCCACCCGCTACCCCTTCAACGAGGGGACCGAGCCGGGCCTGTCGCTCGGCGGCAACGGCCGCGGCTGCAACCAGCTCACCGGCACCTTCACCGTCTCCGCGGTGGAGTTCGGCCCCCAGGGGTACGTGAAGAACCTCGACGCCACCTTCGTGCAGCACTGCGAGGGGGGCACCGCGGCCGCGCGCGGTGAGATCCACATCGAGAACCCGGCCCCGCCGGCCGAGCTGGGCCTGGACCTCGGCATCGCCCTGGACGGCACCGCGAGCGCCCTCAACGGCAAGGCCACCCTGCACGGCACGGTGAGCTGCAACAAGCCGGTGCGGGTGACCGTGGCGGGCGACGTCACGCAGGTGAAGAAGCGGGACCTCATCCGCGGTTCCTTCTCCACGACGGTGTCCTGCACCCCGGGCACTCCGGCCGCCTGGAGCGGTACGGCCGTGCCCACCGGCTCGGTCCCCTTCCAGAAGGGTGACGTCGAGGTCGAGGGCCGCGCGACGGCGACGGACCCGGACTACGACCAGGCGACGACGGTCGGCGAAACGGTAGCGGTCCACCTCACCCGATCCTGACCCCCACACCCTGACGGCCCCGGGCCCCACTTCTCAGGAGGAGTAGGGCCCGGGGCAGTCCTTCGCCTTTAAGGGGCGCGGGGAACTGCGCAATCTTTTGCTTTTAAGGGGCGCGGGGAACTGCGCGACCAGCCACAACGCACCCGCAG
>NZ_VDFC01000040.1:671675-756389 GCF_008369065.1 Streptomyces apricus
CCCCCTACCCCTCCGCGATCACCACCGCCGAGGCAACCCCCGCGTCATGGCTGAGCGAGATGTGCCACGACCGCACCCCGAGCTCGGCCGCCCGCGCAGCCACCGTCCCGGTCACCCGCAGCCGCGGCTGCCCGCTCTCCTCCACGTACACCTCGGCGTCCGTCCAGTGCAGCCCGCCGGGCGCGCCGAGCGCCTTGGCGAGCGCCTCCTTCGCCGCGAACCGCGCCGCGAGCGAGGCGGCCCCCCGCCGCTTCCCGCCGGGCAGCAGCAGCTCGCCCGGCAGGAACAGCCGCTCCGCCATCCCGGGCGTACGCTCCAGCGACGCCGCGAACCGCTCGATCTCGGCCACGTCGATCCCGACCCCGATGATGCTCATCCGCGCACTCTACGAGGCGGCCCCGCGCATCCGGGCCTGCGGCCTGGGCCCCAGGCAGCGCTACTCCACCGTCACCGACTTCGCCAGGTTGCGCGGCTGGTCCACCTCGTTGCCGCGGGCGGTGGCCAGCTCGCAGGCGAAGACCTGCAGCGGCACCGTCGCCACCAGCGGCTGCAGCAGCACCGGCGTGGCGGGGATCCGGATCAGGTGGTCCGCGTAGGGGACCACCGCCCCGTCCCCCTCCTCCGCGATCACGATCGTCCGCGCACCCCGCGCCCGGATCTCCTGGATGTTGGACACGATCTTGTCGTGCAGCACCGAACGCCCCCGGGGCGACGGGACCACCACGACCACCGGCAGGTCCTCCTCGATCAGCGCGATCGGCCCGTGCTTCAGCTCGCCCGCCGCGAACCCCTCGGCGTGCATGTACGCGAGTTCCTTCAGCTTCAGCGCGCCCTCCAGGGCGACGGGATACCCGACGTGCCGCCCGAGGAACAGCACCGTGTCCTTCGAGGCCAGCGACCGCGCCAGCTCCCGTACCGGCTCCATCGTCTCCAGGACGCGCTCGACGTCCTCCGCGATGCGGGACAGGTCGCGTACGACGGCCCGGATCTCGTCGCCCCACTTCGTGCCGCGCACCTGCCCCAGGTACAGCGCCACCAGGTAGCAGGCCACGAGCTGCGTCAGGAACGCCTTCGTCGAGGCGACCGCCACCTCGGGCCCGGCGTGCGTGTAGAGGACGGCGTCCGACTCGCGCGGGATCGTCGAGCCGTTGGTGTTGCAGACGGCCAGCACCTTCGCGCCCTGCTCGCGCGCGTGCCGCAGCGCCATCAGCGTGTCCATGGTCTCGCCGGACTGCGAGATGGCGATGACCAGCGTCTGCGCGTCCAGGATCGGGTCCCGGTAGCGGAACTCGCTCGCGAGCTCGACCTCGCAGGGGACGCGGGTCCAGTGCTCGATGGCGTACTTGGCGATGAGCCCGGCGTGGAAGGCGGTCCCGCAGGCCACCACCACGACCTTGTCGACCTCGCGGAGCGTCCCGGCGGGGATCCGCACCTCGTCCAGCGTCAGCGAACCGCTCGCGTCGATCCGCCCGAGCAGCGTGTCGGCGACCGCCTTGGGCTGCTCGGCGATCTCCTTGAGCATGAAGTAGTCGTAGCCGCCCTTCTCGGCGGCGGACACGTCCCAGTCGACGTGGTACGAGCGCGTCTCGGCCGGCGCTCCGTCGAACCCGGTGACGCTCACCCCGTCGCGCCGCAGCTCGACCACCTGGTCCTGGCCCAGCTCGATCGCGGACCGCGTGTGCGCGATGAACGCGGCCACGTCCGAGGCGAGGAACGCCTCGCCCTCCCCGACGCCGACGACGAGCGGGGAGTTGCGCCGCGCCCCGACGACCACGTCCGGCTCGTCGGCGTGGGTGGCCACCAGCGTGAAGGCCCCTTCGAGCCGCCGGCACACCAGCCGCATGGCCTCCGCCAGGTCGGCGCACGCGGAGAACTCCTCGGCGAGCAGGTGCGCCACGACCTCGGTGTCCGTCTCGGAGGAGAGCGCGTGCCCCCTCTCCGCCAGCTCGGCCCGCAGTTGCGCGAAGTTCTCGATGATGCCGTTGTGGACGACCGCGACGCGTCCGGCGTTGTCGAGGTGCGGGTGCGCGTTCGTGTCGGTGGGCCCGCCGTGGGTGGCCCAGCGCGTGTGCCCGATCCCCGTCGAACCGGTCGGCAGCGGCCGCTCCACCAGCTCCTTCTCCAGGTTGGCGAGCTTGCCGGCCTTCTTCGCGGCGGCCAGCCCGCCGTCCGCGAGCACGGCGACGCCCGCCGAGTCGTATCCCCGGTACTCCAGCCGCTTCAGTCCGGCCACCACGACATCGAGCGCCGACTGCGACCCCACGTATCCCACGATTCCGCACATGCACGGCAGCCTAAGGGCCGAGGCGCGCGCCGCCGGGGCACCGCGTGCCCGATATCGGAAATCGCCGTGCCCCCGGCCGCGTATCCGCGTCCGTCGGTCACGTGCCCGGGCTGTCGGGCCGATGTCGGCGGCGTGTCGGCGGGCGCTGGGACCTTGGTGGAGATCCGGCCGGGCGATCACCCGGCGGTACATGACCCGTCACGACACATCACGTCACGAAAAGACACGTCACGGCACGTCATGACACGTCACGACACCCGAGGAACCACCATGACCACTCCCCCGCACGTCACGATCATCGGCGCCGGACTCGGCGGACTGACCCTCGCCCGCGTCCTGCACGTCCACGGCATCCCCGCCACGGTCCACGAGGCGGAGACCTCGCCGACGGCCCGCGCACAGGGCGGAATGCTCGACATCCACGACCACAACGGCCAGCCGGCCCTGCACGCGGCGGGCCTGACGGACGAGTTCCGCGCCCTCGTCCTGGAGGGCCGCCAGGCGATGCGGATCCTCGGCCGGGACGGGACCGTCCTGTTCGACCGGCCCGACGACGGCACGGGCGGCCGCCCCGAGGTGCAGCGCGGCGAGCTGCGGCAGATCCTGCTCGACTCGCTCCCGGCCGGCACCGTCCGGTGGGGCCGCAAGGTCGCCGCCACCCGGTTCCTGGGCGGCGGCCGCCACGAGGTGGCCTTCACCGACGGCACCACCGTCGCCACGGACCTGCTGGTCGGCGCAGACGGCGCCTGGTCCAGGGTCCGGCACCTGCTCTGCGCCGCCACTCCCGCGTACACCGGCATGTCGTACGTGGAGACCTACCTGTACGACGCCGGCACCCGCCACCCCGCCGCCGCGAAGGCGGTCGGCGGCGGGTCGATGCTCGCGCTCGCGCCGGGCAAGGGCATCCAGGCCCACCGGGAGAAGGGCGACACCCTGCACACCTACGTGGCGCTCACGCGGCCGCAGGACTGGTTCGGCGCCGTCGACTTCGCCGATCCCGCCGCGGCCGCCGCGCGGATCGCCGCGGAGTTCGAGGGCTGGGCACCGGAGCTCACCTCGCTGATCACCGAATACGACGCCCCGCCGGTCCTGCGCCCCCTCAACGCCCTGCCGACCGGGCTCCGCTGGGAGCGGGTGCCGGGGGTGACCCTGCTGGGCGACGCCGCCCACCTCTCGATCCCGAACGGTGAGGGCGCCAACCTCGCCATGTACGACGGGGCCGAGCTCGGCCAGGCCCTCGCCGCGCACCCCGGCGACACCGAGGCCGCCCTCGCCGCGTACGAGCGGGCCATGTTCCCGCGCGGCGCCGAGGCCGCGGCCGACGGCGTCCAGCTCAACGCGGAGCTCTTCGGCGCCGACGCGCCCCACGGCCTGATCGCCTCGTTCACCGGGGCCGAGCGGGCCTCGTGACCCGTCGGCCTACTCCCCCTCCTCGATCCGGTCGATGGCCTCCTGGACCATCCCCAGGAACTCGGCCTCCTCGCAGCGCGGCTTGCTGCCCGGCTCGTACAGGTCGAGGCAGTCGTCGAGGTACTCCCCCAGGTCCTCGTCGGGGAGGTCGAGCGCCAGTTCGCTGCAGACCCGGTCCGCCACGTCCCCGGCCGGACGGCGCCCTGGCCAGGACCTGTTCCTGACCAGGTCACGCACTCGGAAACGTACGGCCATGACGACCATCCCCACCACCGGCGCCCCGGCAGGCGGCTCGCTCCCGGGTGGGCGGCACGCTATGCCCGTACGACCCGCCGGTCCAGGCTCCGGACGTGTGTCGGCGAACCCGGCGTGACGGACCCCACCCGACGATTCGTTCAAACTGCCGTAACAATGGAATGTGATCCCATCGGTCTCCTCGTTGCCGCGGAGCGCCCACCGGCCCAGGCCGGAGGCGACTCCCTACGTCGACCTCACCCGCGCCCAGTGGAGCGCGCTGCGTGAGAAGACGCCGCTCCCGCTGACCGCCGAGGAGGTGGAGCGGCTGCGCGGTCTGGGCGACGTCATCGACCTCGACGAGGTACGGGACATCTACCTGCCGCTGTCCCGGCTCCTCAACCTCTACGTCGGCGCGACCGACGGCCTGCGCGGCGCGCTGAACACCTTCCTCGGCGAGAAGGGCTCCCAGTCCGGTACGCCGTTCGTGATAGGCGTGGCGGGCTCGGTCGCCGTCGGCAAGTCCACCGTCGCCCGCCTCCTGCGGGCGCTGCTGTCCCGCTGGCCCGAGCACCCGCGGGTCGAGCTGGTCACCACGGACGGCTTCCTGCTGCCCACCAAGGAGCTGCAGGAGAAGGGCCTGATGGCCAGGAAGGGCTTCCCCGAGTCGTACGACCGCCGGGCGCTGACCCGGTTCGTCGCCGACATCAAGGCGGGCAAGGACGAGGTGACCGCGCCCGTCTACTCCCACCTCATCTACGACCGGGTCCCCGGCAAGCGCCTGACCGTGCGCCGCCCCGACATCCTGATCGTGGAAGGCCTGAACGTCCTGCAGCCCGCCCTGCCCGGCAAGGACGGCCGCACCCGCGTCGGCCTCGCCGACTACTTCGACTTCAGCGTGTACGTGGACGCCCGCGCCGAGGACATCGAGGGCTGGTACCTGAACCGCTTCCGCCGCCTGCGCGAGACGGCCTTCCAGGACCCGTCCTCGTACTTCCGCAAGTACACCCAGGTCTCCGAGGAGGAGGCGCTGGAGTACGCGCGCACGATCTGGCGGACCGTCAACAAGGTCAACCTCCTGGAGAACGTGGCCCCGACCCGCGGCCGCGCCACCCTCGTCGTGCGCAAGGGAGCCGACCACAAGGTCCAGAAGCTCAGCCTGCGCAAGCTCTGACCCCGGTCCGCCGGTCCCGCGGCGCCACTACGCTGCCCCCATGCTGCACCTGCGCCTGATCACCCCGCCCGACCGGACCGACGCCGTGGTCCGCCTGATCGAGGAGACCGTCGGCACGGCCCATCTCGCGGTCGTGCCGGGCGCCGCCCGCAATCCGGTGGGCGACCTCGTGATGGTCGACGTGGCGCGCGAGGCGGGCGACGAGCTGATCAGCGAGCTGTGCGACCTGGGCATCGACGCGGACGGCTCGATCGCCGTCGAGGACATCGACCTGTCGCTGTCGAAGCGCGCGGAGAAGGCGGAGGAGGACGCTCCGGGGGAGGGCGCGGACGCGGTCCTGTGGGAGCAGCTGTCGGACGCCACGCACGAGGAGTCGACCCTCTCGGTCACCTACCTCGCCTTCATCACGCTCGCCACGATGATCGCGGCCTGCGGTGTCGTCCTCGACAACGCGATCCTCATCGTGGGCGCGATGGCGGTGGGCCCGGAGTTCGGCCCGCTGGCGGGCATCAGCACGGCCCTGGTCCGGCGCAGGCCGCGCCTGGCGCTGCGCTCGCTCATCGCCCTGCTGGTGGGCTTCGCGGTGGCGATGGCGGTGACCGTGCTGTTCAGCCTGCTGATGGACGCCCTGGGCCTGTTCACCGAGGCCCAGTTGGAGGCCGACCGCCCCAACACGGCCTTCGTGTACGCCCCCGACGCGTTCTCCTTCGTCGTGGCGGTCCTGGCCGGCATCGCGGGCACGCTCTCCCTGACCTCGGCCAAGTCGGGCCTCCTGGTGGGGGTGGCCATCTCCGTCACCACGGTCCCGGCCGCCGCCAACGCGGCGGTGGCCCTCAGCTACGGGGACACGTCCCAGACGGCCGGCTCCACGAACCAGCTCCTGCTGAACCTGGCGGGCATCGTCCTGGCGGGCACCCTCACCCTCCTGACCCAGAAATGGCTCTGGCGCCACTTCCGCCCCCGCACATGACGGGACGCAGTCTTTCGCCCTAAAGGGGCGCGGGGAACGGCGCAATCTTTTGTCTTTGGGGGCGCGAGGAACGGCGCAGTCCTTTGCCTTCAGGGGCGCGGGGAACGGCGCAGTCTTTATGTCTTTAGGGGCGCGGGGAACTGCGCGACCAGCCACAGCGCACCCGCACCCACACCCCACGCGGCACCCCGAGGTCACCCCAGCGCGGACTTCACCACATCCGCCAACCGCCCGGCCACCGCCCGCGCCTGGTCGATGTCGGCCGCCTCCACCATGACCCGTACCAGCGGCTCGGTCCCGGAGGGCCGCAGCAGCACCCGCCCGGTGGCCCCCAGCTCCCGCTCGGCCTCGGCCACCGCGGACGCCAGCTCCGCGGAGGTCGACACCCGGGAGCGGTCCACGTCCGGCACATTGATGAGCACCTGCGGCAACCGCTCCATCACGGACGCGAGGTCCCGCAGCGTACGCCCGGTCTGCGCGACCCGGGCCGCCAGCAGCAGCCCGGTCAGCGTGCCGTCACCCGTGGTCGCGTGGTCCGTGATGATGACGTGCCCCGACTGCTCGCCGCCGAGCGCGTAGTCGTGCCGCTTCATCTCCTCCAGCACGTACCGGTCGCCCACCCCGGTCTGCACGAGGGAGACCCCCTCACGCTCCATGGCCAGCTTGAACCCGAGGTTCGACATGACCGTGGCGACGACCGTGTCCGAGCGCAGCTGCGACCGCTCCCGCATCGCGAGCGCGAGCACGGCCAGGATCTGGTCCCCGTCGACCTCCGCGCCGGTGTGGTCCACCGCGAGGCACCGGTCGGCGTCGCCGTCGTGCGCGATGCCGAGGTCGGCGCCGTGCTCCAGGACCGCGGCCTTCAGCAGGTCCAGGTGGGTCGAGCCGCAGCCGTCGTTGATGTTGAGCCCGTCGGGCTCCGCGCCGATCGTGACGATCTGGGCGCCGGCGCGCGTGAAGGCCTCGGGCGAGACCCGCGCGGCCGCCCCGTGCGCCTCGTCGAGGACGACCTTCAGACCGTCCAGCCGGTTCGGCACGGCGGTCAGGAGGTGGGCGACGTACTGCTCGAAGCCCTCCTCGTACGAGCGGACGCGGCCGACGCCCGAGCCGGTCGGCCGGTCCCAGGGCGCGCCGGTGCGGTGCTCCTCGTAGACGGACTCGATCCGGTCCTCCAGCTCGTCGGCGAGCTTGTGCCCGCCGCGCGCGAAGAACTTGATGCCGTTGTCCGGCATGGCGTTGTGGCTCGCGGAGAGCATCACGCCGAGGTCGGCGCCGAGCGCGCCGGTGAGGTGGGCCACCGCCGGGGTCGGCAGGACGCCGACGCTCAGCACGTCCACGCCGGCGCTGGCGAGACCGGCGACCACGGCGGCCTCCAGGAACTCCCCGGACGCGCGCGGGTCCCGTCCGACCACCGCGGTCGGCCGGTGGCCCTCGAAGGTTCCCGCCTCGGCCAGTACGTGCGCCGCCGCCACGGAGAGACCGAGCGCGAGCTCGGCCGTCAGATCCGCGTTGGCGACACCGCGTACGCCGTCCGTCCCGAAGAGTCGTCCCACTGGTGTCCTCCGAACTTGCTCAGACTTACTACACGATGGCTCAAGAAGGTGCGGCTCGGCGGGAGCCCGGCTCCGGCTCCGGCCCTTGTCAGGTATATCCCCCGGACCTGTCCGTGTCCCGAGCCCGCACACAGGTCGGACCACGAAGGGCGCACGAAGGTTGTAAAGGTTGTGGTAAACGAACGCCCCGACGACACAGAACGTGCCGCCGGGGCGATGCGTGCGAAACCGCGAGCGGGTCTCCCCGCCTGCTGTTTAGCGCTTGCTGTACTGCGGGGCCTTGCGGGCCTTCTTGAGACCGGCCTTCTTGCGCTCGACCGCGCGGTCGTCGCGCCGGAGGTAACCGGCCTTCTTGAGGGCGCCGCGGTTGTTGTCCACGTCGGCCTCGTTCAGGGCGCGGGCCACGCCGAGGCGCAGGGCACCGGCCTGACCGGAGACGCCGCCGCCCGAGATGCGGGCGACCACGTCGTAGCGGCCGTCCAGTTCGAGCACCTTGAAGGGCTCGTTGACTTCCTGCTGGTGGACCTTGTTCGGGAAGTAGTCCTCGAGCGTGCGCCCGTTGACCTTCCACTTGCCGGAGCCCGGGACGATCCGGACGCGGGCGATGGCGTTCTTGCGACGGCCCAGGCCGGCGGCCGGCTGCGGGTCGCCGAAGCGGCCGGCGAGGGACTCGGAGGTGTACTCGCCCTCGACGGGCACCTCGGACTCGGTGGTGTACTGCTCGACGTCGACGAGCTCGGCGTCGTTCTCTTCGACCGGCTGCTCAACGGTGGTCTCGGCCACGATTCTCCTCAGATTCTTTTTCGTCTTAGGGGGTGGCCGGAACTACTGCGCGACCTGGGTGATCTCGAACGGCACCGGCTGCTGGGCAGCGTGCGGGTGCTGGTCGCCCGAGTAGACCTTCAGCTTCGAGAGCACCTGACGGCCCAGGGTGTTCTTGGGGATCATGCCCTTGATGGCCTTCTCGACGGCCTTCTCGGGGTTCTTCGCCAGCAGCTCGTCGTAACGGACGGAGCGCAGACCACCCGGGTAACCGGAGTGGCGGTACGCCAGCTTCTGGGTCTTCTTGTTGCCGGAGAGGTGCACCTTGTCGGCGTTGATGATGATGACGAAGTCACCAGCGTCGACGTGGGGGGCGTAGATCGGCTTGTGCTTGCCCCGCAGAATGTTCGCGGCGGTGGTCGCCAGACGACCCAGGACGACATCCTGGGCGTCGATGACGTACCACTGGCGCGTGATGTCGCCGGGCTTGGGGCTGTACGTACGCACGGTCGTAGCCTTCGCTTCTTCAGTGAGTGGGTCCTGACAATGGGCCACCACGGACGATGTACGACAGCCCTGGCGGACATCGGCGACGCAACCGAGTCCTGCCGCTGGTCATCGGCCCGGTGGACCGGTGTAAGGGCCCCTCACGTGAGAATGAGCAAGCCAATACACATAACGAACCGCAAGAATACCTTCGGTGGCCCGTACGGGTCAAAACGCGGGCCGGACCACAGGTGTCCGCGGGGTTTCAGGGTATCGCGGAGGGGGCACGCGCCGCCCTGCACGCCCCTTGTCCCGTCTAAGATGCGCCCCATGAGCTTTGGGCAGGGGGGACCCCAGTGGGGTTCCGGGGGATCAGGTTCTCAGCCGCCGCAGTGGAGCAGCCGCTCCCCCGACTGGGCGGCCTTGGCCGAGGCGGCCGAGACGCGCAACCGGCGCCGCAGGTGGCTGCTGGTGGGCGGCGGCGCCCTGGCCACCATCGCCGTGGGCGCGGCCGTCGCCGTGGCCGTGGTCTCGGCGGACGGCAAGGAGCAGGCGTCCAACAGGCCCGCCTCCGAGCTGCCCTCCGCGGACATCCCGTCGGACACCGCGGGCACGGGCCCGTCCTTCGAGGCGACCTCGGCGCCGCCGCCGCTGGACCCGAAGGACTTCATATCCGATGTGAAGAAGGACACCGCGACCCTCGGTCCCGACACCCTCTTCCCGGGCACGCAGCTCACCATGGGCGAGACCGTCTACAAGAAGGGCGCGCTGGCGTCCACGAAGAACTGCGCGTCGGCCGCCCAGGGCACCCTCGGCCCGGTCCTCACCAAGAACGACTGCACCCGCCTCATCCGCGTCACGTACGCGAAGGACGGCGTCGCGGTGACGGTGGGCGTGGCCGTCTTCGACACCGAGGCCAAGGCGCTGCGGGCGAAGACCGACGCCGACAAGAAGAGCGTCGTGCAGTCCCTGACCGGTGACGGCGTCCCCGTCTTCTGCCGCTCCGCGATCTGCCGCTCGACGACCAACTCGTACGGGCGCTACGCCTACTTCACGGTCGCCGGCTTCACGAACGGCAAGGACGTGACGGAGAAGGACGCCAAGGTCTTCAGCACCGGCGACGACCTGGCGGAGTTCACCTTCCGCCAGATCCGCCGCCGCGGCGAGGCCCAGGCATCGGCGGCGGCCAACCAGTAGGCCACGGCCCCGGCGGCGGCCCACAGGACCGCCGCCCCGCTCACAGCCGCCCGGCGCCGTGCGGCGTCCTCGCCCGGCCGGCCGTCGCCGTCCGGGCGGGCCCGCTCAGCAGCACACCCCCGCGCCCCCCGGCAGCGTCCGCCGGTTGCGGGCCTCCTTGTTCCGGGCGGCGAGCAGTTCGTCCGCCGGGTAGCCGACCTCCTCCAGCGTCAGCCCGTGCGGGCGCACCACGTGCACCGCGGAGTCCCGCACGCCCGCGGCCAGCACCTTCGCCGGCCAGTCGGCGCCCCGGTGCCCGTCGCCCACGAACAGCAGCGCCCCGATCAGCGAGCGCACCATGTTGTGGCAGAAGGCGTCCGCCCGCACGGTGGCCGTGACGACCCCGTCGCTCCCCCGCTCCAGGCTCAGCCCCTGGAGGGTGCGGATGGTCGTGGCGCCCTCGCGCTTCTTGCAGTACGCGGCGAAGTCGTGCTCGCCCAGCAGCAGCCGGGCCGCCTCGTTCATGGCGTCGACGTCGAGCGGCCGGTCGTGCCACAGGACGTGGCCGCGCAGCAGCGGGTCGACCCCGCCCGGGGCGTCGGTGACGCGGTAGGCGTACCGCCGCCACAGCGCGGAGAACCGCGCGTTGAACCCGGCCGGCGCCTCGGCCACGGTCCACACCCGCACGTCCTTGGGCAGCCGCCCGGCCAGCCGCTTGAGCAGCTTCTCCCGGTGCTCGGCCCACAGCTCCGCGGGCAGGTCGACGTGCGCCACCTGCCCCCGGGCGTGCACCCCGGCGTCGGTGCGCCCGGCCACGGTCAGCTCGTACACCGTCGCGCCCGACCGCGTCACGGTCCGCAGCGCGTCCTCGATCTCACCCTGTACGGTCCTGCGCCCGCTGGCCTGCTTGGCCCACCCGGAGAACTCGCTCCCGTCGTACGAGACGTCCAGCCGGACACGAACATGGCCGGGCGCTGCTTCGTCACTCACCTGGAAATCCTTTCAGGAACACGAAAGCGGGCCCGCTCCTGAAAGGAACGGACCCACTCAAGCAAGCCCCCGAAGGGGCACGGGGAACTGCGCGACAGGCCACGACGGCGCTGCGGCCGCCCGCACGCAGTCCCCGGCAGACGCTTACGCGTCCTTGGACTCCTCGGCGGCCTCGTCACCCTTGGCCTCGTCGCCCTTGGCCACGTCGACCTTGGCGTCCTCGGCCTGGGTCTCCTCGGCCTGGTTCTTGGCCTCGGCGTCCTTCGCGGAGCGCTTCGTCGCCGCCTCGGCCTCACCGGTGGCCTGCTGGGCCACGGTCAGGGCCTCCACCAGCTCGATGACGGCCATGGGCGCGTTGTCGCCACGGCGGTTACCGATCTTGGTGATACGGGTGTAGCCACCCGGGCGGTTCTCGTAGCGCGGGCCGATCTCGGTGAAGAGCGTGTGCACGATGCTCTTGTCCGTGATGACCGAGAGGACCTGGCGGCGGTTGTGAAGGTCGCCCTTCTTCGCCTTGGTGACCAGACGCTCGGCGTAGGGCCGCAGACGGCGGGCCTTCGCCTCGGTGGTCGTGATCTTGCCGTGCTCGAAGAGCGACTTCGCGAGGTTCGCGAGGAGCAGCTTCTCGTGCGCGGCGCTGCCGCCCATACGGGCACCCTTGGTGGGCTTCGGCATGGTCTTTCTCCTAGGTGTCTGCCCCGGCCGTATCAGGTACCGAGGTCAGTGTCCGAGCAGGCGATCGCCTGTCGAAGATCCGGGCCCTTTTCCAAGGCCCCGGAGGACCCGCGCCCCGTCAGGGGAGCGGGGAACTGCGCGACCAGCCGCAGCGGGCCCGCAGTCAGAACTCAGCCGTCCGGCGAAACGATCTCGCGGAACGCTCAGTACTGCTCGGTCTCGACGAAACCGGCGTCCGCGTCGTCGTCGGCGCCGAAGGCGTCCGCGGCGGCGGTCGGGTCGAATCCGGGCGGGCTGTCCTTGAGGGCCAGGCCCATGCCGGCCAGCTTCGCCTTGACCTCGTCGATCGACTTCGCACCGAAGTTGCGGATGTCGAGCAGGTCGGCCTCGGAGCGTGCCACGAGCTCACCCACGGAGTGGATGCCCTCGCGCTTGAGGCAGTTGTACGACCGAACGGTGAGCTCCAGCTCCTCGATCGGCAGGGCGAGATCGGCGGCGAGGGCGGCGTCCGTCGGGGACGGGCCCATGTCGATGCCCTCGGCGTCGATGTTGAGCTCGCGCGCCAGACCGAACAGCTCGACCAGGGTCTTGCCGGCCGACGCCATGGCGTCACGGGGACGCATGGCCTGCTTGGTCTCGACGTCGACGATCAGCTTGTCGAAGTCGGTGCGCTGCTCGACACGGGTCGCCTCGACCTTGTAGGTGACCTTGAGAACGGGCGAGTAGATCGAGTCGACCGGGATGCGCCCGATCTCCTGACCGACCTGCTTGTTCTGCACGGCGGAGACGTAGCCGCGACCGCGCTCGACGGTCAGCTCCATCTCCAGCTTGCCCTTGCCGTTGAGCGTGGCGAGGACGAGGTCGGGGTTGTGGACCTCGACACCGGCCGGGGGCGCGATGTCGGCGGCGGTGACCAGACCCGGGCCCTGCTTGCGCAGGTACATCACGACCGGCTCGTCGTGCTCCGAGGAGACGACCAGCTGCTTGATGTTGAGGATCAGGTCGGTGACGTCCTCCTTGACGCCCGGCACGGTGGTGAACTCGTGCAGGACACCGTCGATCCGGATGCTGGTGACGGCGGCACCGGGGATCGAGGAGAGGAGCGTGCGGCGGAGCGAGTTGCCGAGGGTGTAGCCGAAGCCCGGCTCCAGCGGCTCGATCACGAACCGGGAGCGGAATTCGTCGACGACCTCTTCGGTCAACGAGGGACGCTGAGCGATCAGCATGAAGTGAGTCCTTCAGTCAGGGGCACCCACTATTTGATGCCCTGAGGTAATACAAGGGTACGGGCGACACGACTCCGAAGAGCCGTACCGCCCGGACCCGGGAAAAACGTGGGACGACCGTGCGTCAGACGCGGCGGCGCTTGGGCGGACGGCAGCCGTTGTGCGGCGTGGGCGTCACGTCCTGGATCGAGCCGACCTCCAGGCCGGTCGCCTGCAGGGAGCGGATCGCGGTCTCACGACCGGAGCCCGGGCCCTTGACGAAGACGTCGACCTTGCGCATGCCGTGCTCCTGCGCACGGCGGGCGGCCGACTCGGCGGCCATCTGCGCGGCGAAGGGGGTGGACTTGCGCGAGCCCTTGAAGCCGACGTGGCCGGCGGAGGCCCAGGAGATCACGTTGCCCGAGGGGTCCGTGATCGAGACGATGGTGTTGTTGAACGTGCTCTTGATGTGCGCGTGACCGTGAGCGACGTTCTTCTTTTCCTTGCGGCGCACCTTCTTGGCAGCGCCCTGACGACCCTTGGGGGGCATCTATAACTCCTACGGGGAGGTGGTCGGTCCTACAGCGAAGACCGCTGATGAAGCGTTGTCCGCTGAGGACTACTTCTTGCCCGGCTTCTTCTTGCCGGCGATGGCGCGACGCGGGCCCTTGCGGGTACGCGCGTTCGTGCTGGTGCGCTGGCCGCGGACCGGCAGGCCACGACGGTGACGCAGACCCTGGTAGGTACCGATCTCGACCTTGCGGCGGATGTCGGCCTGAACCTCACGGCGGAGGTCACCCTCGGTCTTGAAGTTGGCGTCCACGTACTCGCGGATCCGGACCAGCTCCTCCTCGGAGAGGTCGCGGACGCGGGTGTTGGGGTTGACGCCGGTGTCGGCCAGCGTCTTCTGCGAGAGGGTCCGGCCGATGCCGAACACGTAGGTGAGGGCAACCTCCACGCGCTTTTCGCGCGGGATGTCAACACCGGAAACGCGTGCCATTCAATGGCTCCAGTTGTCGTTCGGAGGTCTTCCGCAGAACCGGGTCCCACCCGCCGTCGTCCTCTTCGGTGCAGACCGCGAGGATTCGGTACGGATCGGGTCCCCGGCCTCCGACCGGGGGTGTCGGACCCCTGTGAACAGCGGGTCCGGGCTCTGCGTATGAACATGTACTACTGCGTCGCGCGAAATTCTGCGGGTGCAGAAGGTGCGGTCGTGCGTCAGCCCTGGCGCTGCTTGTGGCGCGGGTTTTCGCAGATGACCATGACCCGGCCGTGACGGCGGATCACCCTGCACTTGTCGCAGATCTTCTTGACGCTCGGCTTGACCTTCATTGGTGAGGTTCTCCGGGTCAGTGCCACCACCCCGCCGAAGCGGAGCGCGGGCAAGATCTACTTGTAGCGGTAGACGATCCGGCCACGCGTCAGGTCGTACGGAGACAACTCCACCACGACCCGGTCGTCAGGGAGGATGCGGATGTAGTGCATGCGCATCTTGCCGCTGATGTGTGCCAGGACCTGGTGGCCGTTCTGGAGCTCGACCTTGAACATGGCGTTCGGAAGAGACTCGACGACAGTGCCCTCGATCTCGATGGCACCTTGCTTCTTGGCCACGCTTCGCCCTTCGAATCGACTACCTTGATCGACTCCGCGCTTACCACATGCAGACATGCGGATGCACGAGAGCCGACGAGTCAGTCTACGCCAGGGCCCTCGGAAAGACGAATCGAGAAAGTCTGCCCCACAAGGAAGATCCCTATGCGGGGAAGCCCCCGAAAGGGGATGCCCCGAAGGGGCGACCCGTCAGGGGCGCGGGGAACTGCGCGACCAGCCCCCACCGGGCCGGTACACCGCCGTCCGACAGGAACCCCCTGCCCGGAGGGCGCCCTACGCCAGGGGATCAGGCGCAGCCGTGATCCCGAGCTCCGCCAGCTTCGCCCGACCACCGTCCGGCGCAGTCAGCACGAGCGGCCCCTCCTCCGTCAGAGCGACGGAGTGCTCCCAGTGCGAGGACCACGACCCGTCCGTCGTGATGACGGTCCAGTCGTCGGCCAGCACCTCGGTGCGGGGCGTGCCCAGCGACACCATGGGCTCGATGGCCAGGCAGAACCCGGGGACCAGCTTGGGGCCCTTGCCGCGCCGCCGCTCCACGTAGTTCAGCAGGTGCGGGTCCATGTGCATCTCGGTGCCGATGCCGTGGCCGCCGTAGTCCTCGACGATCCCGTACTTGCCGCCGCCGGGCTTCGGCTGGCGGCGGATGTACGTCTCGATGGCGCGCGAGACGTCGACGAGCCGGTTGCCGGCTTTCATCGCCGCGATCCCGGCCCACATCGACTCCTCGGTCACCCGGGACAGCTCGACGAGTTCCGGGGCGTGGCCGGAGCCCACGAAGGCCGTGAACGCGGCGTCCCCGTGCCAGCCGTCGACGATGGCGCCCGCGTCGATCGAGATGATGTCGCCGTCCTTGAGGACGACGTCGTCGCTCGGGATGCCGTGCACGACGACCTCGTTCGCCGAGGTGCAGATGGTGGCGGGGAAGCCGCCGTAGCCCAGGAAGTTCGACTTCGCGCCGTGCTCGTCGAGCACCTTGCGGGCGACCTGGTCGAGGTCGCGGGTCGTGGCACCGGGCACCGCCGCTTCCCGGGTCGCCGCGTGGACGGCGGCGACGACCAGGCCCGCCTCACGCATCTTGGCGATCTGCTCGGGGGTCTTGATCTGCACCATGGGGGCCCGCGCTCTCCGTCTTCTCTGCCTACTGGGGTACGTACACAACAGTAAGGCCGCGGCGCCCACCCGGGGCACCGCGGCCGAACCGGCCAGGACGGTTACGCGCCGCCGCCCCTGGCCGCGGACTGGGCCGCGAGGGCGTCCATCGCGCGCTTGGTGACCTCGTCCACCTTGCCGAGCGCCGAGATCGTCACGACCAGGTCCTGGGCCCGGTAGTAGTCGATGATCGGCTCGGTCTGGGTGTGGTAGACCTCCAGGCGCTTGCGGACGGTCTCCTCGGTGTCGTCGTCGCGCTGGTACAGCTCCCCGCCGCAGGCGTCGCAGACGCCTTCCTTCTTCGGGGGGCTGTACGCCACGTGGAAGACGTGGCTCGAATCGTTGCGGCAGATGCGGCGGCCGGCGATGCGCTTGACCACCTCGTCCTCGGGGACCTCCAGGTCGAGCACCGCGTCCAGCTCCACACCGTCGGCCTTGAGGGCCTGGTCCAGCGCCTCGGCCTGCGAGACGTTGCGGGGGAAGCCGTCGAGCAGGAAGCCGTTCGCGGCGTCCGGCTGCTCCATGCGGTCCTTCGCCATCGCGATGGTGACCTCGTCCGGTACGAGATTGCCCTCGTCCATGTACGACTTGGCCAGCTTGCCCAGTTCGGTCTGGCGGCTGATGTTCGCACGGAAGAGGTCGCCCGTGGAGATGTGCGGGATCGACAGGTTCTTGGCGAGGAACGCTGCCTGCGTTCCCTTGCCCGCCCCGGGCGGCCCGACGAGGACGATTCGCATCAGCGGAGGAACCCTTCGTAATTGCGCTGCTGGAGCTGGCTCTCGATCTGCTTCACCGTCTCCAGACCGACACCCACGATGATCAGGATGCTGGTGCCACCGAACGGGAAGTTCTGGTTTGCCCCGAAACCAACCAACGCCATCGTCGGTACGAGAGCGATCAGGCCCAGATACAGCGAACCCGGCCAGGTGATCCGGTTGAGTACGTATCCCAGGTACTCGGCGGTCGGTCGGCCGGCCCGGATGCCCGGGATGAAGCCACCATACTTCTTCATGTTGTCGGCGACTTCCTCGGGGTTGAACGAGATCGCCACGTAGAAGAAGGCGAAGAACACGATCAACAGGAAGTACGTGGTGATGTAGATCGGGTGGTCGCCCTTGGTGAGATTCTGCTCGATCCAGGTCTTCCAGCCGGAGGTGCCGCCCGCGAACTGCGCGATCAGCGCCGGGATGTACAGCAGCGACGAGGCGAAGATCACAGGGATGATGCCGGCCTGGTTGACCTTCAGCGGGATGTACGTCGACGTGCCGCCGTAGGAGCGGCGGCCGATCATCCGCTTCGCGTACTGGACCGGGATGCGGCGCTGGGCCTGCTCGACGAAGACCACCAGGCCGACCATGACGAGGCCGACCGCGATGACGGTGCCGAACTCGATCCAGCCGTCCGCGAGGGTGCCCTGCTGCTTGATGGCCCACAGGGCCGACGGGAACGTCGCGGCGATCGAGATGAACATCAGGATGGACATGCCGTTGCCGATGCCGCGGTCGGTGATGAGCTCACCGAGCCACATGACGGCGGCCGTGCCGGCGGTCATCGTGATGACCATCGTGATGGTGACGAAGATCGACTGGTCGGGGACGATCTGACCGCCGACCGTGCAGCCCGAGAAGAGCGCACCGCTGCGGGCGGTGGCCACCAGGCCGGTGCCCTGCAGGATGGCCAGGGCCACCGTCAGATAACGGGTGTACTGGGTGATCTTCGCCGTGCCTGCCTGACCCTCCTTCTTGAGGGCCTCCAGACGCGGGATCACCACGGTAAGGAGCTGCAGGATGATGCTCGCCGTGATGTACGGCATGATGCCGAGGGCGAAGATCGTGATCTGCAGCAGCGCGCCACCACTGAACATGTTCACCAGGCCGAACAGACCCTGGTTCCCATTGCTCGCCTGATCGATACAGGCCTGGACGTTCGTATAGTCGACGCCCGGGATCGGGATGTGCGTACCCACCCGATAGACCACGATGATGCCGAGCGTGAAGAGCAGCTTCTTGCGCAGGTCGGGCGTCTTGAACGCCCGGGCGAACGCGGTGAGCACGGTGCCTCCTGCGACCCCCGCGCAAGTGCGCCAGAGGTGACGGTCTTGAGGTTCGACGAATAAGTAACGGACAGCTAACTAACAGTCAGAAGCCACCTGGAGTTCCCGGGCGGCACACCGGGCGAAAATTAGCAGCGCAGGCCACCTTACCGGCGACACCGCTCCCCTAGGAACGACCAACCGGGGATGCCCCTTTTGTGGGGCATCCCCGGTCGGGATCGCTCAAGTCATCGAGTCGCCTGACGTGTCAGACCAGCTCGGTGACGGTACCGCCGGCGGCGGTGATCTTCTCCTTGGCGGAGCCGGAGACGGCGTCGACCGTCACCTGCAGTGCCACGGAGATCTCGCCCTGGCCGAGGACCTTGACGAGGCTGTTCTTGCGAACCGCACCCTTGGCGACGAGCTCCTCGACGGTGACCTCGCCACCCTCGGGGAACAGCGACGCCAGCTTGTCGAGGTTCACGACCTGGTACTCGGTCTTGAACGGGTTCTTGAAGCCCTTGAGCTTCGGGAGACGCATGTGGAGGGGCATCTGGCCACCCTCGAAGCGCTCCGGAACCTGGTAACGGGCCTTGGTGCCCTTGGTACCACGACCGGCCGTCTTACCCTTGGACGCTTCACCACGACCGACTCGCGTCTTCGCGGTCTTGGCGCCCGGGGCGGGACGGAGGTTGTGGATCTTGAGCGGGTTGTTCTCCGCCATGATCAGTCGACCTCCTCAACCGTCACGAGGTGGCGGACGGTGTGCACCATTCCGCGGAACTCGGGGCGGTCCTCCTTGACGACCACATCGTTGATCCGCTTGAGGCCAAGCGAACGAAGGGTGTCTCGGTGGTTCTGCTTGCTGCCGATGTACGACTTCGTCTGCGTGATCCTGAACTGAGCCATGATTACGCACCCGCTCCCGCACGTGCACGCAGGAGAGCCGCGGGGGCGACGTCCTCGAGGGGCAGACCGCGGCGGGCCGCGATCTCCTCGGGACGCTGCAGGCCCTTGAGGGCCGCCACGGTCGCGTGGACGATGTTGATCGCGTTGGACGAACCGAGCGACTTCGACAGGATGTCGTGGACGCCGGCGCACTCCAGGACAGCACGCACCGGGCCACCGGCGATGACGCCGGTACCGGGGGAAGCAGGCTTGAGCAGGACGACGCCCGCGGCCTTCTCGCCCGTGATCGGGTGCGGGATGGTGCCCTGGATACGGGGGACCTTGAAGAAGTGCTTCTTGGCCTCCTCGACACCCTTGGCGATGGCGGCCGGCACCTCCTTGGCCTTGCCGTAACCGACACCCACGGTGCCGTCACCGTCGCCCACCACGACCAGCGCGGTGAAGCTGAAGCGACGACCACCCTTGACAACCTTGGCGACGCGGTTGATCGCGACAACGCGCTCAACGTACGCGGTCTTCTCCGCAGCAGCGCCGCCGTCGCGGCCCTTCCGGTCCCGCCGCTCGCCGCCACCGGCACCGCTTCCGCGGCGCTGGGGTCCAGCCATTGGAATTACCTCTCTCTGTTTCCGCTAGCTACGGAACCAGGACTCAGAACTTGAGTCCGGCTTCGCGGGCGGCGTCCGCCAGAGCGGCAATGCGCCCGGCGTACTGGTTTCCACCACGGTCGAATACGACAGCCTCGACACCGGCGGCCTTGGCGCGCTCGGCGACCAGGGCGCCGACCGACTTGGCCTGAGCCGACTTGTCGGACTCGCCGCCGCGGATCGACGTGTCCAGGGTGGACGCGGACGCGAGGGTGTGACCCTTCACGTCGTCGATCACCTGGGCCACGATGTGGCGGTTCGAGCGCGTCACGACCAGGCGCGGACGCTCAGCCGTACCGGAGATGTGCTTCCGGATCCGGATGTGGCGACGCTTGATGGCAGCACGCTTGTAAGCGTCGCCCTTAGCAATCTTGACACCGTATGCCATGGCTTACTTACCCGCCTTTCCGACCTTGCGCCGGACGACTTCGCCCTCGTACTTGACGCCCTTGGCCTTGTACGGGTCGGGCTTGCGCAGCTTGCGGATGTTGGCCGCAACCTCGCCGACCTTCTGCTTGTCGATTCCCTCGACCGAGAAGTGCGTCGGGTTCTCGACCTTGAACGAGATGCCCTCGGGCGCCTCGACCGTGATCGAGTGGCTGTAGCCGAGCGAGAACTCCAGGTTGGAACCCTTCGCCAGGACGCGGTAACCGACACCGCTGATTTCGAGCTTCTTCACGTAACCCGTGGTCACGCCGGTGATCATGTTCGCCACCAGCGTGCGGGACAGGCCGTGGAGGGCCTTGTTCTGACGCTCGTCGTTCGGGCGGGTGACGTTGAGCACGCCGTCCTCGCCCTTCGCGATCTCGATCGGCGCCGCGACGGTGTGGGTCAGGGTGCCCTTGGGGCCCTTGACCGAGACCGTACGGCCGTCGATGGTGACGTCCACGCCGGCGGGAACCGTGATGGGGAGCTTGCCAATACGCGACATAGCTGTTTCCTCCGTTCCCTTCCGCTACCAGACGTAGGCGAGAACTTCTCCGCCTACGCCCTTCTTGCCGGCCTGCTTGTCGGTGAGGAGACCGTGCGACGTGGAGATGATCGCCACGCCGAGGCCACCGAGCACCTTGGGCAGGGAGGTGGACTTCGCGTACACGCGCAGACCCGGCTTCGAGATCCGCTTGATGCCCGCGATGGAGCGCTCACGGTTCGGGCCGAACTTCAGCTCGAGGACGAGCTTCTTGCCGACCTCGGCGTCCTCGACCTTCCAGCCGGTGATGAAGCCCTCCTGCTGGAGGATCTCTGCGATGTGCGACTTGATCTTGCTGTGCGGCATCGCGACATCGTCGTGGTACGCCGAGTTCGCGTTACGCAGACGCGTGAGCATGTCCGCGATGGGGTCAGTCATGGTCATGAATTGGCCTTCGGCCTCTCTCGCCGGGGTTTCCTGTATGCGCCATCCCTCTCCCCACTCAGTGGCGGGACGGGTGCGGTGCGGGGACCTACGGCGTAGTAAGCGTTAACTGGTGGGCCGTACCCACCTGTGTTCGGGCGGCAGACGCCCAACCCTCCTAGCGTAAGCCATGGAAGGAAGGGCCTCTGCCAACCCACTGCTTACCGAGAGCGTCCGGGCATTCCCTTTTGGGGGACTACCAGGAGCTCTTGGTCACGCCCGGCAGCTCGCCGCGGTGAGCCATCTCACGAAGGCAGACGCGGCACAGGCCGAACTTGCGGTACACGGAGTGCGGACGGCCGCAGCGCTGGCAGCGCGTGTAGCCACGTACACCGAACTTGGGCTTACGAGCAGCCTTGGCAATCAGAGCCTTCTTCGCCATCTCGCTTACGCCTCCTTGAAGGGGAAGCCGAGGTGACGGAGAAGGGCGCGGCCTTCGGCGTCGTTGGTCGCCGTGGTGACCACGGTGATGTCCATACCCCGGACGCGGTCGATCTTGTCCTGGTCGATCTCGTGGAACATGACCTGCTCGGTGAGACCGAAGGTGTAGTTGCCACGGCCGTCGAACTGCTTGGGGGACAGACCACGGAAGTCGCGGATGCGCGGGAGCGCGAGCGACAGGGTGCGGTCCAGGAACTCCCACATGCGGTCGCCACGGAGCGTGACGTGGGCACCGATCGGCTGGCCCTCACGCAGCTTGAACTGCGCGATGGACTTGCGGGCCTTGGTGACGGCCGGCTTCTGACCGGTGATCGTGGTGAGGTCGCGGATGGCGCCCTCGATCAGCTTGGAGTCGCGGGCGGCGTCGCCCACACCCATGTTGACCACGATCTTGACGAGGCCCGGGGTCTGCATGACGTTCTCGTACGAGAACTCTTCCTGCAGCTTGCCCGCGATCTCCTCGCGGTACTTCGTCTTGAGACGCGGAGTGGTGGTGGTAGCCATCAGATGTCCTCACCCGTCCGCTTGGCAACGCGGATCTTGTTGCCCTCGTCGTCGAAGCGGTAACCGACGCGCGTGACGACCTTGTTGCCGTCCTTCTCAACGACCAGCTGGACGTTGGAGACGTGGACGGGCGCCTCGGTCGTGACGATGCCGCCGGCCTGCGAGCCGCGAGCGGTGGGACCGGCCTTCGTGTGCTTCTTGACCCGGTTGACACCCTCGACCAGGACGCGCTCGTCGCGCGGGTAAGCGGCAATGACCTTGCCCTGCTTGCCCTTGTCCTTACCGGTGATGACCTGGACCAGGTCGCCCTTCTTGATCTTCATGCTTACAGCACCTCCGGCGCGAGCGAGATGATCTTCATGAACTTCTTCTCGCGCAGCTCACGGCCGACGGGGCCGAAGATACGGGTGCCGCGAGGGTCGCCGTCGTTCTTCAGAATGACGGCGGCGTTCTCGTCGAAGCGGATGTACGAGCCGTCCGGACGGCGGCGCTCCTTGACGGTGCGAACGATGACCGCCTTGATGACGTCACCCTTCTTCACGTTGCCGCCGGGGATCGCGTCCTTGACGGTGGCGACGATGACGTCACCGATGCCCGCGTAGCGGCGACCGGAGCCACCGAGCACACGGATGCAAAGGATCTCCTTCGCACCAGTGTTGTCGGCGACACGCAGTCGCGACTCCTGCTGGATCACGTCTATCTCCTGATTGTCTGCCGGTTCCCGGCAGGGGTTCCTTCACGGAGCCCCTGCCGAGCCTGGCGGAACTGTTCCTAGGGTGCCCCCCTAGGAGGGATTACTTGGCCTTCTCGAGGATCTCGACGATGCGCCAGCGCTTCGTCGCCGACAGCGGCCGGGTCTCCATGATGACGACACGGTCGCCGACACCGGCGGAGTTCTGCTCGTCGTGGGCCTTGAGCTTGTTCGTACGGCGGATGACCTTGCCGTACAGCGCGTGCTTGACGCGGTCCTCGACGGCGACGACGACGGTCTTGTCCATCTTGTCGCTGACGACGAGACCCTCACGGGTCTTGCGGAAGCCGCGGCTCGTCTTGGTCTCTTCGGTCACGTTGTTCTCGCTCATCAGGCGCTCTCCACCGTCTCGATGCCCAGCTCGCGCTCACGCATGAGGGTGTAGATCCGCGCGATGTCCTTGCGGACGGCCTTGAGCCGGCCGTGGTTTTCGAGCTGACCGGTCGCCGCCTGGAAGCGGAGGTTGAACAGCTCTTCCTTGGCTTCGCGGAGCTTCGCGAGAAGCTCCTCGTCACCCAGTTCGCGCAGCTCGGACGCCTTGGTACCGGCCGACATCACGCTTCACCTGCCTCGCGCTTGACGATCCGGCACTTCATCGGCAGCTTGTGGGCTGCGCGAGTGAGGGCCTCACGGGCGATCTTCTCGTTGGGGTAGGACAGCTCGAACATGACCCGACCCGGGTGCACGTTCGCGATCCACCACTCGGGGGATCCCTTACCGGAACCCATGCGGGTCTCGGCGGGCTTCTTGGTCAGCGGGCGGTCCGGGTAGATGTTGATCCAGACCTTGCCGCCACGCTTGATGTGGCGGGTCATCGCGATACGAGCCGCCTCGATCTGGCGGTTCGTGACGTACGCCGGCGTGAGGGCCTGGATGCCGTACTCGCCGAACGCGACCGTCGTACCACCCTTGGCCTGACCACGGCGCTTGGGGTGGTGCTGCTTGCGGTGCTTGACCCTACGAGGGATCAGCATGTCGGTCAGGCCTCCGTTCCGGTGCTCTCAGCCGGAGCGGCAGCGGCGGCGGGAGCGTCGGCCTTGGGGGCCTCGGCTGCCGGCGCGGACTGCTGCTGCGGCTTGCGGCCGCGGCCGCCACGCTCGCCACCACGACCACCACGGGCCGGGCGGTCGCCGCCGGGACCGCCACCGCGGGCCGGGCGGTTGCCCGCACGGGCGGCGGCGTTCTCGGCGCGGACCTCGGCGATGTTCTTGACGTCGCCCTTGTAGATCCAGACCTTCACACCGATGCGGCCGAAGGTCGTCTTGGCCTCGAAGAAGCCGTAGTCGACGTTCGCGCGGAGCGTGTGCAGGGGCACACGGCCCTCGCGGTAGAACTCCGAGCGGGACATCTCGGCGCCGCCGAGGCGGCCACCGCACTGGATCTTGATGCCCTTGGCGCCGGCCTTCATCGTGCCCTGCATGCTCTTGCGCATGGCACGACGGAAGGAGACGCGGGAGGAGAGCTGCTCGGCGACGGCCTGGGCCACCAGCTGGGCGTCGGTCTCCGGGCTCTTCACCTCGAGGATGTTGAGCTGGACCTGCTTGCCCGTGAGCTTTTCGAGGTCGCCGCGGATGCGGTCGGCCTCGGCGCCGCGGCGGCCGATGACGATGCCGGGACGCGCGGTGTGGATGTCCACACGGACGCGGTCACGGGTGCGCTCGATCTCCACCTTCGAGATGCCGGCGCGCTCCATGCCGGACGTCATCATCCGGCGGATGGCGACGTCTTCCTTGACGTAGTCCTTGTACAGCTTGTCGGCGTACCACCGGGACTTGAAGTCCGTGGTGATGCCGAGCCGGAACCCATGCGGGTTAACCTTCTGGCCCATTACCGGGTTCCTTCCTTGCTGCTGACGACCACGGTGATGTGGCTGGTCCGCTTGCGGATCCGGTAGGCGCGGCCCTGGGCGCGCGGACGGAACCGCTTCAGGGTCGGACCCTCGTCGACGTACGCCTCGGAGATGACGAGGCTGTCGGCGTCGGTGTGGTCGTAGTTGTGTGCGGCGTTGGCGATGGCGCTGTCCAGCACCTTGCCGACGGGCACGCTCGCGGCCTGCGGGGCGAAACGCAGGACCGCCTGAGCCTCCGTGGCATCCATGCCACGGATAAGGTCCACCACGCGGCGGGCCTTCATGGGCGTGACGCGGATGTACCGCGCCTGGGCCCTGGCTTCCATGGTTGTCCTTCCAGTGTCTGTCATGGTCATTCCACCCCGCGTTAGCGGCGCTTCGACTTCCGGTCGTCCTTGACGTGACCCCGGAAGGTGCGCGTCGGCGAGAACTCGCCGAGCTTGTGGCCGACCATCGACTCGGTGACAAACACCGGAATGTGGGTCTTGCCGTTGTGCACCGCGATCGTGTGGCCGAGCATGGCCGGGATGATCATCGAGCGACGGGACCAGGTCTTGATGACGTTCTTGGAACCGGCTTCGTTCTGGGCGTCCACCTTCTTGATCAGGTGGTCGTCGACGAAGGGCCCCTTCTTGAGACTGCGCGGCATCTAAACCCGCTCCTAGCGCTTCTTGTTCGTCTTGCGGCGGCGGACGATGTACTTGTTCGAAGCCTTCTTCGGCGAACGAGTACGACCCTCCTTCTGACCCCACGGCGAGACCGGGTGGCGACCACCGGAGGTCTTGCCCTCACCACCACCGTGCGGGTGGTCAACCGGGTTCATCGCCACACCGCGGACGGTCGGACGGACGCCCAGCCAGCGCTTGCGGCCGGCCTTGCCCCAGTTGATGTTCGACTGCTCGGCGTTGCCGACCTCGCCGACGGTGGCGCGGCAGCGCACGTCGACCAGGCGGATCTCTCCGGACGGCATGCGCAGGTGGGCCATCTGGCCCTCCTTCGCGAGCAGCTGCACGGAGGCACCGGCGGAGCGGGCGAACTTGGCACCGCCACCGGGACGGAGCTCGATCGCGTGGATCGTGGTACCGACCGGGATGTTGCGGAGCGCCAGGTTGTTGCCCGGCTTGATGTCGGCCCCGGGACCGTTCTCGACGCGGTCGCCCTGCGACAGGTTGCGGGGGGCGAGGATGTAGCGCTTCTCGCCGTCCGCGTAGTGCAGCAGCGCGATGCGCGCGGTGCGGTTGGGGTCGTACTCGATGTGCGCGACCTTCGCCGGCACGCCGTCCTTGTCGTGCCGACGGAAGTCGATGACGCGGTAGGCGCGCTTGTGTCCGCCACCCTGGTGGCGAACGGTCACACGACCGGCGTTGTTACGGCCGCCCTTGCTGTGCAGGGGGCGGACCAGCGACTTCTCCGGCGTGGACCGCGTGACCTCGACGAAGTCGGCGACGCTGGAGCCACGACGGCCCGGCGTAGTCGGCTTGTACTTGCGGATTCCCATTTCTCAGTCCTCGTCCGATATTCGGACCAGGGCGCTCCGTTAGGAGGCCTGGCCGAAGATGTCGATACGGTCGCCCTCAGCGAGGGTCACGATGGCGCGCTTGGTGTCAGCACGCTTGCCGAAACCGCTCTTGGTCCGCTTGCGCTTGCCCTGGCGGTTGATCGTGTTGACCCCGGTGACCTTGACCGAGAAGACCGCCTGGACGGCCTGCTTGATCTGGGTCTTGTTGGCGCCCGGCGCGACGACGAAGGTGTACTTGCCCTCGTCGAGCAGCGCGTAGCTCTTCTCGGAGACGACCGGCTTGAGGAGGACGTCACGGGGGTCCGTGAAGCTCTTGCTGATCGGCGTCTCAACGGTGTTCTTGCCCTCGGCCTCGTGGCGCTTCGCCTTGGCGATGCGCGCGGCCTTGGCGGCCTTGGCCGCCTTGGGGGCAATGCTCGGGTGGCGCGTAGCCATCAGGCTTCGCTCCCTTCGGTGTCAGCGGCCTTGGGGCCAGACACGAAGGACTCGAAAGCGGCCTGGGTGAAGACCACGTCGTCCGAGACGAGAACGTCGTACGTGTTCAGCTGGCCCGGCTCCAGGATGTGGACCTGGGGCAGGTTGCGCGCGGAGAGCAGCGCGGCCTCGTCGGCACGCTCGATGACCAGGAGCACGTTCTTGCGCTCCGAGATCTTGCCGAGCAGGACCTTCGCGGCCTTGGTGGAGGGGGTGTCGCCCTCGATCACGCCGGAGACGACGTGGATGCGAGCGTTGCGGGCCCGGTCGGTGAGGGCGTGGCGCAGGGCCGCGGCCTTCATCTTCTTCGGGGTCCGCTGCGAGTAGTCGCGCGGCACGGGACCGTGCACGACGCCACCACCGGCGAACTGCGGGGCGCGGGTAGAGCCCTGGCGCGCACGGCCGGTGCCCTTCTGACGGTAAGGCTTCTTACCGCCACCACGAACCTCGCCGCGGGTCTTCGTCTTGTGCGTGCCCTGGCGGGCAGCGGCCAGCTGGGCGACGACGACCTGGTGAAGCAGCGGGATGCTGATCTTCTCGACGTCGAAGATCTCCGCGGGGAGCTCGACCGTCCCGGTCTTGTCGCCTGCCGGCGAAAGGATGTCAACAGTGCTCATCGTTACCTCAGGCCCCCTTGGCCGCGGTGCGGACCAGGACGAGGCCGCCGTTCGGACCGGGGACGGCGCCCTTGATGAGCAGCAGACCCTTCTCCGCGTCAACGGCGTGGACGGTCAGGTTCTGGGTGGTGACCCGCTCGTTGCCCATGCGACCCGCCATGCGGAGGCCCTTGAACACACGGCCCGGGGTGGCGCAGCCACCGATGGAGCCGGGAGAGCGGTGCTTGCGCTGGGTGCCGTGACCGGCGCCGAGGCCCTTGAAGTTGTGACGCTTCATGACACCGGCGAAGCCCTTGCCCTTGCTCTTGCCGGTCACGTCCACCTTGACACCGGACTCGAAGACCTCGGCGGAGATCTCCTGGCCCAGCGTGTACTCGGAGGCATCCGTGGTGCGGATCTCGACGAGGTGGCGGCGGGGGGTGACGTCGGCCTTGGCGAAGTGGCCCTTGAGGGGCTTGTTCACCTTGCGCGGGTCGATCTCGCCGAAGGCGATCTGAACCGACTCGTAGCCGTCGGAGTCATTCGTACGGACCTGGGTCACGACGTTCGGGCCGGCCTTGACGACGGTGACGGGAACAACGCGGTTGTTCTCGTCCCACACCTGCGTCATGCCGAGCTTCTCGCCCAGGATGCCCTTGATCTGCTTAGCCATTCTCAGACCACATCCCCTAGAGCTTGATCTCGATGTCGACGCCGGCCGGAAGGTCGAGTCGCATCAGAGAGTCAACGGTCTTGGGCGTCGGGTCGAGGATGTCGATCAGGCGCTTGTGCGTGCGCATCTCGAAGTGCTCGCGCGAGTCCTTGTACTTGTGCGGCGACTTGATGACGCAGTACACGTTCTTCTCAGTGGGCAGCGGCACCGGGCCCGCGACCGACGCACCAGTGCGCGTCACCGTCTCGACGATCTTCTTCGCCGACGAATCGATGACCTCGTGGTCGTAGGCCTTGAGCCGGATGCGGATCTTCTGTCCCGCCATGGCTACTCAGTAGTCCTTTGTCTCGTCAAACGCTCTGCAACCCGGGGGTTCGCGTCCTGTCCTCCGACCCACGCGGTCGGGTGTGTCGCGCCCTCGGCACGGAGATATCCACTATCGGATTTCCCTACCAGGGACACGGCCCGTCCCAGAGACGACCGCAGGACCGGGGGCCGAACACCCACCGGGCGCCTGGCCGGCACCCCGCTGACACTTCCCGGAAGATTCCCGTACGTCCGCCCCAGCGCTGCCTCGCGGCAGTTCGGGCGACGAGTACTGTGGGACTCGCTTCCGGTCCTCCCGGCGGGAGGCGCGCAGCATCGGCACTCAACCGAGCAACCCCGACAGTCTGCCATACGGGGCATGGGGCTGGCGAATCGAGCGGGAGACTTTACCCCGGGAGTGACGCAGCTCAAACTCTCCGGGCGGCCCGGCCCGTCAGCGACGCCGCAGCCGACCCCCCGGCGACCGGCGGCCCGGGGCGTGGCCACGCAGGAAAGCGACCGCCTCCGCGGGCAGGGGCGGGGCCGCGGTCACCGCGTACTCCAGTACGCGCTTCGGGGCGGAATGCCGCCAGAACCCGCACTCCGGCTGCCCCGCCGCGACATCCTCCGGCTGCGCCCGGTCCAGCACACACCAGGGCTCGGCGTACTCCTGCACGAGCCGGCTGTCCCGGGTGCCACTGCGATGGACGGCTCACGTCTTGCCTTCCGGGTCAGGATTCGTCCGCGAAGGGAGCCGGGTCGTCTCCCCAGTGGAACCGGTACGCACCGGCGCCGGCGTCGAAGACGGCACGGAGACCACGCTCCGGGAGGCCGAATTCGCTGCGTACCCACCCGTCCATCGCGAGCGCCGCCACCTCCGACCGGAAGAAGGCGGGAGGGAAGGTGAGTGCGGTGACCTCGACGAGCAGACCGTCCGGGTGGGCCGAGGCCAGGTCGGCGGAGTGCACCGAGAGCCCGTACGAGAGCCATGCCGCGTCACGCCAGTTGATGCCGTCGGGAAGAGTCAGCCATACCTTCCGGTAGACCTGCAGGCGAGACCCCTCCCCCGCCTCGCCGACATCTTCGTCCGAGCCCGGAGCCCGATGCTCCGCCGTGAGATCCGCGGCCAGGCCCCCGAGAGGACTCCGAAGGCGGTACTTGAAAGTGCTGCTCATGTGCCCTTGCCCATGTGTCTCGACCCGTCCCGGATCCGGTTGTCCCGGATCTAGAATTTCAGGAGATGGAAAACCGATTTGCTGAAGACGTTCTCCGGACCGAGTCCGGTGGGCGCCCGTATGTAGTCGTAGTCGTGCGGCGCCCCGTCACCCCAGAGGCGGCTGTGTTTCTCCGCGAATTCTGTCGCGGCGTCCTCACCGATCTCGTGCAGGTCGATCTTCTTCATGTTCTCGAAGTCGCTCGCACTGACCCTGAACGGCATCACCTCGACCTCGGCCCCACGCGAACGAAGACGCTCCGCATAGCGATCGGCTTCCGCCCTGCTCCCCCACGAGTAGACCCCTTCGCCGTAGTGGCCCCGGTTCTCCGCCGCCGGCCACGGCGTGCCATCTCCGCGCAGGCGCGTGGCGTTCTCGGCGTCCTGCACGGTGAAGAACTCGTGGTAGTCGGGGGCCAGACCCAGGCTGTCGGACCGGGTGTGCGGTGTGCTGACGTACGTGACGGGGTTCGGTGCGGGTTCGAGGCCCAGCGGGTCGGGTGAGAGGTACCGGGCCGTTTCGGGGTCGTAGTGCCGGAAGTAGTTGTAGTGGAGTTCGGTCTCGGGGTCGAAATACTGTCCTGGAAAGCGAAGCGGTGTGTACGTCGTGGACCCGGCCGACCAGGCCGTGTGTCCCCACAGGGTGCTCCGGGCCCTCCAGGCGACCTCTCCCGACTCGCTGACGAGTTCGCTCGGCGTACCGACGAGGTCGGTGACGACGGCGAAGAAGCGCGAGTCGATCTCTTCCTGTGGGGCATAGGCCGCGCAGATGCGCTCCGTCTGGGCGATCGGGTGCAGCCCCTGGTGGTCCCAGGTGAGCGTGACCGGATTCGGCAGGTGTTGCCCGACCGTCGTCTGTTCACACAGCGTCGTGCCGTCCCAGGTGAAGTCCGTGCGCTCGACGACCGTCTCACCGTCCGCGGCCAGACGGAGCTTCGACGCGCGACGGCCCATCGGGTCATAGGTGTAGCGCCACAGCGTGCCGTCCGGCGTGATGGTGGAGGTCAGCCGGTCCTCGGCATCCCAGGTGTACCGCCAGGTGTCGGGCTTGCGGGACAGTCGTGTCTTCTGCCGCAGTGTGACGCGGCCCAGCGCGTCGTGTTCGTAGCGGACCTGTCCGGCGCGGCCGATCCGGGTGCCGGCGTAGGTGCGAGGTCCGGTGGCCTCGTGGCCCGGGTGGGTGGCGGGCCATACGGCCTCGGTCTGGTTCCCCGCCTCGTCGTACGCGTACGTTTCCGTCCAGTTCGCCGCGCGGACCGCGGTGACCCGGCCCGTGGCGTCCAGGTCGAAGTGGCGGGCGCCGGCCAGCAGGTCGTCGACGCCGAGGAGGTGGCCGTCGGCGCGGTAGGTGTAGGCCCGCTCCTGCACGGACCGTCCGTCCGCCGCGGTGATCGACTGCGCCGTGAGGCGGCCCACGTCGTCGAAGCTGTTGAGCAGAGTGATGAAGTCACCGGTCTGCCGGGTGAGCTCACGGCCGGCGGGATCGTAACCGAACTCGATGGTGCGGCCCGAGGAGGTCAGGTGTGTCCGGCGGCCCGCGGCGTCGTGGACCCAGGTGCTGCGCGCCCCCGAGGGCGTGGTGCGCCCGGTGCGGCGCCCCAGATCGTCGTCGTACGTGTAGGTGAGGGTGCGCTCGCCGACCGTTCCCCTGGCCGTCCCGCTCACCGTCTCCGTCCGCAGCCGTCCCCGTTCGTCGCGCAGGAGGGTGAGGGCGGTGTCGGGACCGACGGCCTGGGCGAGCTGGTCGGTCAGGTCGTAGGTGAAGGTGGTGACCTGCCCGTCCACGTCCTTGCGGACGACTTGGCCGAGCACATCCCGGTCGTAACCGATCGTCTGGCCGACGGCGTTCGTACGGGACAGCAGACGGCCCGCAGCGTCATGCGCGTAGGTCAGGCTGCGGTCGTCGAAGTCCGTCTCCGACACCAGGCGGCCCACCGCGTCGTAGGTGTAGGTCCAGGTCAGGTTCTGCGGATTGGTCACCTGGATGAGGCGCAGCCCGGCGTCGTGCGCGAACTCGTAGCGCGCGCCGTCCGGTCCCGTGCGTGCGGCGAGCAGGTCGAAGTGGGTGTACTCGTACCGCGAGACGGCGCCCGTGGCATCGGTGTAGGTGGTGCGGTTCCCCTCCCCGTCGTAGGTCCAGGACTCCTCCGCGCCGTCGGGAGCGGTCCGTCGTGACAGGTGCCCGTCGACCGTCCACTCCAGCCGAGTCCTACCACCCCCGGCGTCCGTGATCGCGGTGGGCCGGCCGAACGCGTCCCGCTCGCAGTGGGCCACGGCGTCGAGCGGACTCCTGACCGCGAGAGGGAGCCCGGCGGCATCGCACCTGATCGTGGTGGTGCTGCTCGTCGGATCGGTGACCGAGGCCGGGCCGCCCGTGCCGTCGTAGGTGAAACGTGTGGTCAGACCTGCCGGGTCCACGACGGCCGTACGGTTGCCGCGCGCGTCGTAGGTCTGGTGCCGGACGGTGCCGTCGGTGCCCACCACCTTCACCGGCAACCCGAGTTCGTTGTACTCGGCCCGGACCGTACGGCCGTCCGGGCGCGTGATCTCGACGGGCCGTCCGTACGCGTCGTTGACGAAGCGGGTGACGTGGCCGAGTTCGTCGGTCCGCGACACCAGGTGGTGATGACCGTCGTACGCGGTGCGGACGACCCCACCCAGGGGGTCGACCTCGGCGACGACCTGGCAGTCGGTGTTGACGACGAAGCGAGAGACCGCGCCCTCGGCAGTGGTGAGGGTGGTGACGTGGCATCCGGGCCAGGCGGGGTCGCTCCCGTCGTAGTCGAGGGCGATGGCGAGGTGGCCCGCCTCGCCGCTCTCGGCCGTGCAGCGGTCCTGGTCGTCGTACGAGTAGGTGTAGCTGCGGTCGTTGCTGTCGGTCCACGAGGTGACGCGCATGCGTTCGTCGCACGTGAAGCGCAGGGCGTGACCCGTTCCGTTGACGACACCCGTCAGGACTCCGTCGGTATAGCTGTACGTCCTGACGGTGACGTCCGAGCCGTCGTCGGCAGCCCCCACCAGCGCCAGGGCGGTCACCCGGCCCTCGTCGGTGATGAGCTTGAGGTGGTAGCCGCCGGTGTGACGGATCGAGAGGGGCGCACCCACTTCGTCATAGGCGAAGGTGATCGCGTTGTCGTTGCGGTCAGTGATGCGAGTCACCAGGGCGATACCGTCGACAGGGCTGGCGAAGTGGCGAGCGTGCCCTGTCAGCGGATCGTCGACGCGATATGTGCCGTCGTCCTCCCGGGTGAGAGGTCGGCGCGGACCGGCCTCGGGCAGGACGGCGACGCCCGGCCCATCGGGGTGGGGGTAGGCGAGCAGCAGACCGTCCTCGGTGACGAACACGATGCCGTCGTCGTCGATCTCCAGGCGCTGGTCGACGGTGGAGGCCCAGGTGGGGCCGAACCACCAGCCGGTGCGATAGGTGGAGGCGACCCGCCGGGTGAAGGCCAGCGGCAGGACACCCGGCAGGGAGATGTCGGTCTGCGGCAGGAACATCGCACCCGTGGCCATGTCCACCGGGTCACTGCCTTTGGAGCGCACCACGCTCTTGAGCCGGTTGTAGGCACCCTTGGCCCCGTCCGTGAGGGCGCCACGAGCGGACTTGCCGAGCCCACGCAGCCCTGCGGCCATGCCCTTGAGCCCGGCCTTGAGCCCGTTCATGGTCCGAAGGCCCTTGAGGCCCTTGGCGAGTCCGCCGAGGGTGGTCAGGCCCTTCATCCCCGGTATGCAGTCCAGCGCGGCAAAGGCCACATCCCAGAGAGATGCCTGCCCCTTCATGTATTTGTTGAGGGTGTCCGCCAGGACGATGAGGGCGGCGATGAGGACGATCGCGCCCAGGATGGGCCCGCCGATGATCAGCGCGATGATCCCGAGAACGGCAACGACGACCTTGCAGACCGCGACGATGGTGTCCCAGTTGTCGACGAACCAGTCCCCCACCTCCTCGTACCACTTGCGGTTCTGAATCCCGGCGTCGGAGGCCTCGTCGAGCTTGCGCTTGGCCTCCCCGGCCGCCTCCTCGCGCATCTGGCGGGCGTCGGCGGCCATCTTCTTCGCCGCGTCCAGCGCACTCTGCGCGGAGGTCACATCCGACTGGGCGGCGGTGTGCGCGTCCTTGGCGCTTTGCGCATCCCGGGTGGCGGCCCGCACCTTGGCCTCGTCGGGCTTGTCGACGTCCTTGCCACCGGTGGGATCGTCCTTGTACTTGTCCGCCTCCTTGTTGGCACGGGTCACCCACGAATCGGCGGAGGACAGACGCGACTTGGCGGAGGACAGATCGGACTGCGCCTCACGCCCCTTGGCGAGGGCCTTGTCCGCCAGGGCCTGGGCGCGCTCCAGCTTGGGCCAGTACGCCGCCAGCGCGTCCCCGGCCAGGTCGTAGGACTTCTTCAGCTTCTTGAGATTCTTCGGCACCCCGGAGAACTCGTCCCGGAACACTTCGGCGGTCTTACCGACCATCGTCAGGACGGCATCCTCACCCGCCATCCCCTGCACCAGCCGCAACGCATCCTGCACATCATCGGCGAAGTCATGCAGGCTCTTGGCCAGAGACTTCACCCGCACCGGATCCCCCGGCGTCGGATCCTTCTCCAGATCCAGCACATGCCAGTCCGTCGGCCGATACCCCGCCACGCCGCAACCCCCGTCACGCCAACATCATCAGAAACGTACGCGGCAGCGAACTTACTAGGCACTGGCGTTCGGCATGCGGTTCAGATCAAACCCAAGGCTCACGCGCAGGTCTGCGTCTCCACCATTCCGCGAGTTCGACGTCAGGCACTTCCTTCGTCGGACGCACCCAGGGCCGTAGGGAACGGCTCGCATCCGGCACGCTCGCGGCACGGAACCGTGCGTCCAGCCGCTCCAGCAGCCGGCCCAGCGCACCTGCCTGCGCCTCCTCGGGCAACGCCCTCATCACCTCGTCCAGCACGTCACGGGAGTCCAGGTCGTTGCCGTACACACTGACGGGATAGAAGTCCCCGCCCGGCCAGCCCGGCTCCATGCGGCGGACCAGCCGTTCCCAGGACGCGAACCGGTCCGCCACCGAGTACACGGGGGTCGTGATCTTCTCCCGCAACTCCGGTGACACCCGCGACCGTTCCACCGCCAAGCGCTTCTCGTCGGACCGGACGATCGCCTCCAGGACAGGTACCGGCAACTGGTCCCACACAGCCGCGCTCTCCGGTGCGGCCCAGAACACGTCATACGGCGAACGCTTCTCGGCTCGTCGCCCCGCACCACGCTCCATGCCGCTCTCCGATCTTCACGCTGCCCACCGGTATCCAAGGAGCGCCACCGACGCAGAACCTGCCAGACGTTTTCAATCGCCTCAGCGGATCACAGCTACCGGTGCTCCGACTTGTCGCGCACATTTGACGCAACTTTCTGCCATCACTGGCCGGCGGTCAGGGTTTATCCGAAAAAGGATCCGCATGACTTCCCCACTCGAACCGCCATGCCCCGTTCCCGCTGTCCGGAACGGCACGGAGGCCGCGATCGGGGAGGGTGAATTCTCTGCGTACCCATCCGTCCATCGCCAGCGCTGCCACCTCGGACCGGAAATGGGCGAGGGGGAAGGCGAGCGCTCTGACCTCGACGACCAGGCCGCCGGGGTGTGCGGAGGCCAGGTCGGCGGAGTGCGCCGAGAGCCCGAAGGAGAGCCATGCGGCGTCGCGCCAGTGGGTACCGCACGGAAGCGTCAGCCATACGTCGCGGTGGACGCGGAGGCCTGGTTCCTCACCCGCGCCCGGGGCCCGGTGCTCCGCCGTCAGGTCCGCGGCCAGGCCGCCCAGTGATCCGAAGCTGCCGAGACGGTACTTGAAGGTGCTGCTCATGTTCTTTCACCGAAACGCCCCGTCATTTCACTCGCCATCTCGCGAAAGTAATCGAGCATTCCTTCATCCAGCTTCATGAGGAACTCTGCGGTCACGATGTCCGGGGTTCCTTTCGTGCCGTACAGGCTTCGGCTCACAGGCGTCGGCTCTTGGAACAGCGGCACCGCACGGCTCGGCGGCGGCTCCGGGCTCAGTCGGTTCCAGGTCGTACGCATGGTAGGCGGACCCGCCCTACCGCGGCGTGAGGAATCCGGGCGGAAGGTGTCCGGTAAGAGGGAGACGGCAGGTGCGGGAAGCTGCGCCGAGCGCGGCTCGGTCCGAGGAGTCCACCGCACGCGCCCCGCAGCATCCGTACGGAATTTCCCCGCCGCACCCCTTCCGTTCGCCGAGCCTGGCTACCTTTCGCCTCGCCCGGTCCGGCAGAGGAGAGGCACACCCATGAGCACCCCGGTCCACCGCACCTCGCCACGGCAGTCCTCGGCCGTCCTGACGTCGGCCGCGCAGCGTCGGGAGGGGGACCGGACCGGCAGGACCGGCAGGGCCGGGAGTGCGTCCTCGCGCCCCGCGGAGCACGCCCTCCTCGCGATGCAGTCCCGCGCCGGCAACCGGGCCGCGACCGCGGCGGTGCAGCGCGCCCGGGACACCGGGGGCGGGCAGGCGGCGGGGAGCGGCGCCCCGGCCGCCGGAGCGAAGCAGAAGAAGAACTACCGCGACCGGATCGCCGCGCTCCTCGACAGGTTCAAGAAGAACCTCGAACCCATCGACACCTTCATCAAGGGCTTCCAGACCCCCACCAACGCGGCCTTCACCCAGCAGGCCGCCGTCGCGGCCAACGAGGGCCTCAAGCACTCCGCCGCCGCCTCGGGCACCTCCGCCGCGTCCGGGAACCTCCTCACCGAGGCCGCCGGCACCGTGGTCAGCGGCATGGACGCGTACAAGAACATGAAGAGCGCCCAGCAGAACGAGACCGGGGCCAAGCACCACACGGCGAAGAAGAAGGCCAAGACCAAGGGGACGGACACGGTCGTCGGCGCCATCAGTTCGGGGAGCTACAGCGCCGCCATCGCCAAGGAGGCGACGAAGATCCAGAAGGCGGCGGACGCCGCGGTGGCGTCCGAGGCGAGCGGTATCGCCAGCGCTTCCATCGGCGGGATCAAGGGCATGCGAGCCGCCTTACGCGTCAAGGGAGCGGCCAGCAAGTACCGGCAGATCAAGAAGCTGGGAGATCCGCACGCCGTCCACGCGGGGTCGCTGGCCCAGCTGAACGACATGCGGGAGCAGGCCAACTGGGCCGCGGCGGAGGCGTACGTCGCACTCGACGCCTACTGGAGCCATGACGAACCAGGGCGGCTGGAGCTGGTCTCCGACGCCATCGACGCCGCCTGGGACGCGATGGGCGAAGCCCGTGACGCCGCCGAGACTCTCAAGCGCGCCGAAGAAGACGTGGAGAAGCTGAGTACGGTGCAGGGGTACGCCAAGAAGAAGCAGCTCACCAAGATGGGCAAGGAGACGGTCGGCGGCGCGGTCGGCGAGTCCACGAAGGCCGCGGCCGGCGTCGTGACCGCGGTCGCGGCAGGAACGGCCGGACTGGCGAGCAACCCGGTCGGCTGGGGCCTCGCCGGAGCCGGGGCCGGCCTCGTCCTCAGCGTCACCCTGTACAAGGCACTCCGCGCCGCCACGAAGCGCTACGAAGAGGTCCACCACCCCGAGCGCTGGGCGGCGAAGGGCGAGACCCCGGAGGAGGCCGCGTCCCGCAAGGAGTCGCTGCAGCACGCCCTGAAGTTCTGGAAGAAGGTGTCCAAGGGCGAACGCCAGGCCATGGCGCGCGAGATCTACGCCCTGGCGGCGGGCCCCGACATTCCCGGGAGCGGCAGCACGACGGCCGAGATGCGGGAGTCCGCCCGGGCCCTGCTCCGCGCCCTCAAGGCCGGCCCCGACAAGCACAAGCTGGAACCGGAGGCGTGGGCGGAATCCCTAAACGACCCGTCGAAGAAGGCCGGCTGGATCCAGGAGATCGCGGAGCAGCTGGCCTCCGGGTGACACGGAGACCTTCGCCCCCTGATCGTTCCCGTCCATCGCGTCACTGGTGCATGGGTGTCGTCACGGCCGCGTGGGCGTCAGCTCCAGTACCAGCCGGACGGCATCGTCGAGGAGACGGGTCTCGCTCTCAGTCATCGACGGATCGGCCGCCCGTCTCCTCCTGGCTTCCGCGAGGCCCCCGGAGCCGGTGCTCGCGGGACCGAGGTGGGTGAGCAGCGAGGCGAGCGCTGTCCGGGCCGGCGCCGCTCGGGCCGTGCCGCCGACGGCGACCTGCGCCAGGATCAGGGCCGACATCCCCCGGTCCAGCCCGGGTGGCCCTTCCTCGGTGTTGCACCAGTCGATCACCACGGGCCCCTGCGGGGTGAGCATCACGTTGTCCGGGTGCAGGTCGAGGTGCAGGATCCGGTGGGCGGGATCGGCGGAGACCCGCGCGGGAACCGAGTGCAGGCGGTGCAGCAGGTCGGCGAACTGCACTCCTGCCTCTTCGGCCGTGAGCCCGCCCTGGAGCAGTGCTTGCAGCATGGTCGGGCCGTGCAGCCGCTGCATGACGAAGTCGGTGCGCGACGCCGCCCTGTGCCGAGCGCCCTCCGGACGGCCCCGGAGGCGGGGCACCGGATACCCGTGCTCCGCGAGGTGGGCCATCATCGCGGCCTCGGCGGTGACGTCGCCGCCGTCGCGATACCGGCGAAGGACCCAGTGATCGTCAAGGGCGAACACGTCCGCGCTACGGCCGGAGCCCAGTAGCTCACCCGGCTGCATACAGCCCCCTGCCTGTCCGCCGACCTCAAGGATACGGAGCTCCTTGAGGCCGGCGGGCTGATTCCCGGGGCGTCCCCGAAGCACCCCGAACACACCTGAGCACCCCGAGCACCTCTGAAAAGGCAACGCAGAAGGGCCCGTACGACCGAAGTCGTACGGGCCCTTCCACATGCTCAGCTGACGCTGGAAGAACTACCAGGCATCAAGCCAACAGGTAAGCGAGGCTTACTTGTTGATCTTGGTGACCTGGCCGGCGCCCACGGTCCGGCCACCCTCACGGATGGCGAACTTCAGGCCCTCTTCCATGGCGACGGGCTGGATGAGCTCGACGGTCATCTCGGTGTTGTCGCCCGGCATGACCATCTCGGTGCCCTCGGGGAGGGTCACGACGCCAGTCACGTCCGTGGTGCGGAAGTAGAACTGGGGACGGTAGTTGTTGAAGAACGGCGTGTGACGGCCGCCCTCGTCCTTGGACAGGATGTACGCCTGCGCCTCGAACGAGGTGTGCGGGGTGACCGAGCCGGGCTTGATGATGACCTGGCCGCGCTCGACGTCCTCGCGCTTGATGCCACGGAGGAGCAGACCGACGTTCTCACCGGCCTGACCCTCGTCGAGCAGCTTGCGGAACATCTCGATGCCGGTGACCGTGGTGGTGGTCTTGTCCTGCTTGATACCGACGATGTCGACGGTCTCGTTGACCTTGAGGACACCACGCTCGATGCGGCCGGTGACGACCGTACCGCGACCGGTGATCGTGAAGACGTCCTCGATGGGCATGAGGAACGGCTTGTCGACGTCACGCTCGGGCTGCGGGATGGACTCGTCGACGGCCTTCATCAGGTCGAGGACGGACTTGCCCCACTCGGCGTCGCCCTCAAGGGCCTTGAGCGCCGAGACCTTGACGACCGGCAGGTCGTCGCCCGGGAACTCGTACTCCGAGAGGAGCTCACGGACCTCGAGCTCGACGAGCTCCAGGATCTCCTCGTCGTCCACCATGTCGGCCTTGTTCAGGGCGACGACGATGTACGGAACGCCGACCTGGCGGGCCAGGAGCACGTGCTCCTTGGTCTGCGGCATCGGGCCGTCCGTGGCGGCGACGACGAGGATGGCGCCGTCCATCTGAGCCGCACCCGTGATCATGTTCTTGATGTAGTCCGCGTGACCGGGGCAGTCGACGTGGGCGTAGTGACGCGTCTCGGTCTGGTACTCGACGTGCGCGATCGAGATCGTGATACCGCGCTGGCGCTCCTCGGGAGCCTTGTCGATCTGGTCGAAGGCCGAGGCCTCGTTCAGGTCCGGGTACGCGTCGTGCAGCACCTTGGTAATGGCGGCCGTGAGGGTCGTCTTACCGTGGTCGATGTGACCGATGGTGCCGATGTTGACGTGCGGCTTAGTCCGCTCGAACTTCGCCTTCGCCACTGGGTCCTCCTGTGGAGTGGTTCTGGTACGCCTTACTCATCGGCGCCAGGGTGATCTTTGCTGGGATGCCGCCCGCCGGGGTTTCCCCTTGCCGGGTTGGCCCCGCCGGTCGGTGTCAAGCCTAAAGCGTGCAAACGGTGTGTGTTACTCGCCCTTGGCCTTCGCGATGATCTCCTCGGCGACGTTCCGGGGAACCTCGGCGTAGGAGTCGAACTGCATCGAGTAGCTTGCGCGACCCGAGGTCTTGCTGCGGAGGTCGCCGACGTAGCCGAACATCTCCGAGAGGGGAACGAGGCCCTTGACGATACGGGCACCCATCCGCTCCTCCATGGCCTGGATCTGGCCACGGCGGGAGTTGATGTCGCCGATGACCTCACCCATGTAGTCCTCGGGCGTGGTGACCTCGACGGCCATCATCGGCTCGAGGAGCACGGGGCTGGCCTTGCGCGCGGCCTCCTTGAAGGCCTGCGAGCCGGCGATCTTGAACGCCAGTTCGGAGGAGTCGACCTCGTGGTAGGCACCGTCGAGAAGCGTGATGCGGACACCCGTCATCTCGTACCCGGCGAGGATGCCGAACTGCATGGCCTCCTGCGCACCGGCGTCCACCGACGGGATGTACTCCCGCGGGATACGGCCACCGGTGACCTTGTTCACGAACTCGTACGCCGGACCGTCGGTCTCGGTGATCGGCTCGATCGCGATCTGCACCTTGGCGAACTGACCGGTACCACCGGTCTGCTTCTTGTGGGTGTAGTCCACGCGCTCGACGGCCTTGCGGATCGTCTCACGGTAGGCGACCTGCGGCTTACCGACGTTGGCCTCGACCTTGAACTCACGGCGCATACGGTCGACCAGCACCTCGAGGTGCAGCTCGCCCATACCACCGATGATGGTCTGGCCGGTCTCCTCGTCCGAGTGAACCTGGAAGGAGGGGTCCTCCTCCGCGAGACGCTGGATGGCGACACCCAGCTTCTCCTGGTCACCCTTGGACTTGGGCTCGATGGCGACCTGGATGACCGGCGCCGGGAAGTCCATGGACTCCAGGATGACCGGCTGCTTGTCGTCCGAGAGCGTCTCACCGGTGGTGGTCTGCTTCAGGCCCATCACGGCGACGATGTCGCCGGCGCCCACCGCCTCGATCTCCTCACGCTTGTTCGCGTGCATGCGGTAGATCTTGCCGATGCGCTCCTTCTTGCCCTTGACGGAGTTCAGCACGGCGGTGCCGGACTCCAGGCGGCCCGAGTACACCCGGACGAAGGTGAGCTTGCCCAGGTGCGGGTCGCTCATGATCTTGAACGCGAGCGCGGACAGCGGCTCGTCGACCGACGGCTTGCGCTTGACGACGACCTCGGGGTCCTTGACGTCGTGGCCTTCGATGGCCTCCACGTCGAGGGGGGTCGGCAGGTAGCGCACGACCGCGTCGAGCAGGGGCTGGACGCCCTTGTTCTTGAACGCGGTACCGCAGAACACCGGGGTGACCGTGGTGTCGGTGGACTTGCCGGACGCGATGGTGATGCGACGGATCGCGGCGTACAGCTGCTCCTCGGTGGGCTCCTGGCCCTCCAGGTACAGCTCCATGACCTCTTCGTCGTTCTCCGCGACGGCCTCGATCAGCAGGCCGCGGTACTCCTCGGCCGCCTCGGTGTGCGTGGCCGGGATGTCGACGACGTCGTACATCTCGCCCTTCGCCGCCTCGGCGGACCACACGAGCGCCTTCATGCGGACCAGGTCCACGACGCCCTTGAAGTCGGCCTCGGCACCGATCGGGAGCTGCATGACCAGGGGCTGCGCACCGAGGCGGTCCTTGATCATGTCGACGCAGCGGTGGAACTCCGCGCCGGTCCGGTCGAGCTTGTTCACGAAGCAGATGCGCGGCACGCCGTAACGGTCGGCCTGACGCCACACCGTCTCGGACTGCGGCTCGACACCCGCGACACCGTCGAACACCGTGACGGCACCGTCGAGGACGCGGAGCGAACGCTCCACCTCGACCGTGAAGTCGACGTGCCCGGGGGTGTCGATGATGTTGATCGTGTAGTCGTTGTCCTCAAGCGGCCAGTGACAGGTGGTGGCAGCAGAGGTGATCGTGATGCCACGCTCCTGCTCCTGCTCCATCCAGTCCATCGTGGCGGCGCCGTCGTGGACCTCACCGATCTTGTAGCTGACGCCGGTGTAGAAGAGGATCCGCTCGGTGGTGGTCGTCTTGCCCGCGTCGATGTGGGCCATGATCCCGATGTTGCGGACCTTGGCCAGGTCAAGTGAAGTGGTAGCCATATGGCTTCGGTCTTCTCTCGGTCTCGATGGGGGGAGCGACTACCAGCGGTAGTGCGCGAAGGCCTTGTTGGACTCGGCCATCTTGTGGGTGTCCTCGCGCTTCTTCACAGCGGCACCGAGGCCGTTGGAGGCGTCGAGGAGCTCGTTGAGCAGACGCTCGGTCATGGTCTTCTCGCGACGGGCGCGGGAGTAACCGACCAGCCAGCGCAGCGCGAGCGTGCTGGCACGACCGGGCTTGACCTCGATCGGGACCTGGTACGTCGCACCGCCGACTCGGCGGGACTTGACCTCAAGGGTCGGCTTGATGTTCTCCAGGGCGCGCTTCAGCGTGATGACCGGGTCGTTGCCGGTCTTCTCGCGCAGGCCCTCCATGGCGCCGTACACGATGCGCTCGGCGGTGGAGCGCTTGCCGTTCAGCAGCACCTTGTTGATGAGGGAGGTCACCAGAGGGGAACCGTAGACCGGGTCGATGATGACCGGGCGCTTCGGGGCGGGGCCCTTACGAGGCATTTCTACTTCTCCTTCTTGGCGCCGTAGCGGCTGCGGGCCTGCTTGCGGTTCTTGACACCCTGGGTGTCCAGGGAACCTCGGATGATCTTGTAGCGAACACCCGGCAGGTCCTTCACACGGCCGCCGCGCACGAGCACGATCGAGTGCTCCTGCAGGTTGTGTCCCTCACCCGGAATGTAAGCGGTGACTTCGATCCCGCTGGTCAGACGCACACGCGCGACCTTGCGCAGGGCCGAGTTCGGCTTCTTCGGGGTGGTCGTGAACACACGCGTGCAGACGCCGCGACGCTGGGGCGAACCCTCAAGTGCGGGCGTCTTGTTCTTCTCGACCTTGTCCTGCCGGCCCTTCCGGACCAGCTGCTGGATCGTAGGCACTACTTCTCCGGTTTCTGTGTGCCGAATGGTGAAGCTAACCTGGAACACCGCCGACCCACGCGGTCGGGTGTGTCGAATACTGCAGATTCCCGCCGCGAGGCGGGAGGGGCGCAGATTGCGGTGGCCGGTGACGGCTTCCCTAGTGCGGTTGAAGGCACGCACGGAAGCCAGGGCACACCCCAGGCACAAGGTCTGAGCGTACCTACCTCATGAGCTGCGGTCAAAACAAATGGACCGCACTGCCTCCGCTGAGCGGACCATGCCAAGGCACCGCCCCCGCGATGATCTACGCCAGGACACCGGCCGGACCCCGCCGGGCCGGCGCCGCGTCACCCCCCGGACACCACCGCCGCCGCGAAGAGCAGGACCAGCAGCAGCGACCAGCCCGCCACCGACAGCCAGCCGAGGACCAGCCCGGTGAGGGCGAGACCTTCGCCGCCCTCGCCCGTACGCCGCATCTCCGTACGGGCGGCGTGCCCCAGGATCACCGCCGGGAGCCCGGACAGCCCGGCCGTCACCAGACAGAGCACCCCGCAGATCGCCGCCCCGACCGCCTTCTCGTTCGTCTTCGGCGGCGCCGCGGGCAGGAACGTCCGCGGGACGGGCCCGGAGACCGCAGGAAGCGGTACGGGCCCCTGCGGCAGGTCGGACACCAGCAGGGCCAGCTCGCCCACCGTACGGGCCGCGTACGCCCGTGCCACCCGCTTCTCGAACTCGGGCTGCTGCATCCGCCCCTCGCCGAAACCGGCTCTGAGCACGTCCACGGCGCGCTCCCGGTCGGCGGTCGAGGCGAGCATCGACTGGCCGGCCTGCTCGTGCCAGGGGCGCGGCTGGTTCCACCCCGGCCCCTGCCCCGGCTGCCACGGCGACGGGTACGACATGGGAGCACCTCCCCCCGGACGGACTGGCTCTTCATCATGCTTCAACGCGGCATTACGGGCACAGGTTCCCGCCGTACCCGTACCGGGAATTTCCGGCGCCGCGGCGACCCTGCGGGAGAACGCCGGAGGGCGGCCACCCCACCGGGGTGACCGCCCTCCTGACTGCTCAAGCGCCCGGATCAGGCGCCCCGCTCACTGGTTGTACGGACCGTAGTCGTAGTCCTCCAGCGGGACGGCCTGGCCGGAGCCCGTGCCGAACGGCGAGTAGTCGATGTCGTCGTAGCCGACGGCCGAGTACATCGCGGCCTTGGCCTCCTCGGTCGGCTCGACCCGGATGTTGCGGTAGCGGGACAGACCCGTACCGGCCGGGATGAGCTTACCGATGATGACGTTCTCCTTGAGGCCGATCAGGGAGTCGGACTTGGCGTTGATCGCCGCGTCCGTCAGAACCCTGGTCGTCTCCTGGAAGGACGCCGCCGACAGCCACGACTCGGTGGCGAGCGAGGCCTTGGTGATACCCATCAGCTGCGGACGGCCGGAGGCCGGGTGGCCGCCTTCCTGCACCACACGACGGTTCTCGGTCTCGAACTTCGACCGCTCGACGAGCTCGCCGGGCAGCAGCTCCGCGTCGCCCGACTCGATGATCGTCACCCGGCGCAGCATCTGCCGGATGATGATCTCGATGTGCTTGTCGTGGATCGACACACCCTGCGAGTTGTAGACCCGCTGGACCTCGCCGACCAGGTGGACCTGGACGGCGCGCTGACCCAGGATGCGCAGCACGTCGTGCGGGTTGGTGGCACCCACGGTGAGCTTCTGGCCCACCTCGACGTGCTCGCCCTCGCTGACCAGCAGACGGGCACGCTTCGAGATCGGGAACGCCGTCTCGTCGCTGCCGTCGTCCGGGGTGACGACGATCTTCTTGGTCTTCTCGGTCTCCTCGATCCGCACGCGGCCGGAGGCCTCGGAGATCGGGGCGACACCCTTGGGCGTACGGGCCTCGAAGAGCTCGACGACACGGGGCAGACCCTGGGTGATGTCGTCACCGGCCACACCACCGGTGTGGAAGGTGCGCATCGTCAGCTGCGTACCGGGCTCACCGATGGACTGGGCGGCGATGATGCCGACCGCCTCACCGATGTCGACCAGCTTGCCGGTGGCCAGCGAACGGCCGTAGCACATGGCGCAGGTGCCGACGGCGGACTCGCAGGTCAGGACCGAACGGGTCTTGACCTCCTCGATGCCGTGCTTGACCAGCTCGTCGATGAGGACGTCGCCGAGGTCGGTGTTGGCCGGGGCCAGCACCCGCCCGTCGACGGTGATGTCCTCGGCCAGCGCACGTGCGTACACGCTGGTCTCGACGTTCTCCGCCTTGCGCAGGACGCCGTCGGCGCCGCGCTCGGCGATCGACAGGCGCAGGCCGCGGTCGGTGCCGCAGTCCTCCTCGCGGATGATGACGTCCTGCGAGACGTCCACCAGACGACGGGTGAGGTAACCCGAGTCGGCGGTACGCAGGGCGGTGTCCGCCAGACCCTTACGGGCACCGTGCGTGGAGATGAAGTACTCCAGCACGGACAGGCCCTCGCGGAAGGACGCCTTGATGGGACGCGGGATCGTCTCGTTCTTTGCGTTCGACACCAGACCGCGCATACCGGCGATCTGGCGCATCTGCATCATGTTTCCGCGGGCGCCGGAGTTCACCATCATCGAGACCGGGTTGGTCTTCGGGAAGTTCGCGTTCATCGCCTCGGCGACCTCGTTGGTCGCCTTGGTCCAGATCGCGATGAGCTCCTGCGTGCGCTCGTCCTTGGTGATCAGACCGCGCTCGTACTGCTTCTGGACCTTCTCGTCCTGGTCCTCGTAGCCCTTGACGATCTCGCGCTTCGCGTCGGGGACGACGATGTCGGAGATGGCCACGGTGACGCCGGAACGGGTCGCCCAGAAGAAGCCGGCCGCCTTCAGGTTGTCGAGCGTCGCCGCCACGATGACCTTGGGGTAGCGCTCGGCGAGGTCGTTGACGATCTCGGAGAGCTGCTTCTTGCCGACCTCGTAGTCGACGAACGGGTAGTCCTCGGGCAGCAGCTCGTTGAAGAGCGCGCGACCCAGGGTGGTGTTCAGGCGGAAGGTGTCACCCTGCTGCCACTCCGGCTCGCCCTCCTCGCGGGCCGGCGGGGTCCAGCCGCGCGGCGGGATGGTGCCCACCGGGAAGCGGATGTCCACGCGCGACTGCAGCGAGAGCTCGCCGGCGTCGAACGCCATGATCGCCTCGGCCGTGGAGCCGAACGACCGGCCCTCGCCCTTGACGTCCCGCAGCTCGCCGTCGGTGGTGAGGAAGAACAGACCGAGGACCATGTCCTGGGTCGGCATCGTCACCGGACGGCCGTCGGCGGGCTTGAGGATGTTGTTCGAGGACAGCATCAGGATGCGGGCCTCGGCCTGCGCCTCCGCGGAGAGCGGCAGGTGCACGGCCATCTGGTCACCGTCGAAGTCCGCGTTGAACGCGGTGCAGACGAGCGGGTGGATCTGGATGGCCTTGCCCTCGACCAGCTGCGGCTCGAAGGCCTGGATGCCCAGGCGGTGCAGGGTGGGAGCACGGTTCAGCAGAACCGGGTGCTCGGCGATGACCTCTTCGAGGACGTCGTACACGACCGTGCGGCCGCGCTCCACCATGCGCTTGGCGCTCTTGATGTTCTGCGCGTGGTTCAGGTCCACCAGGCGCTTCATCACGAACGGCTTGAAGAGCTCCAGCGCCATCGCCTTCGGCAGACCGCACTGGTGCAGCTTGAGCTGCGGACCGACGACGATCACGGAACGCGCGGAGTAGTCCACGCGCTTGCCGAGCAGGTTCTGGCGGAAACGACCCTGCTTGCCCTTGAGCATGTCGCTCAGGGACTTCAGCGGGCGGTTGCCGGGACCGGTGACCGGGCGACCGCGACGACCGTTGTCGAAGAGGGCGTCCACGGCCTCCTGGAGCATGCGCTTCTCGTTGTTCACGATGATCTCGGGCGCGCCGAGGTCGAGAAGCCGCTTCAGGCGGTTGTTGCGGTTGATCACACGGCGGTACAGGTCGTTCAGGTCGGAGGTCGCGAAGCGGCCACCGTCCAGCTGCACCATCGGGCGGAGGTCCGGCGGGATGACCGGCACGCAGTCGAGCACCATGCCCTTGGGGCTGTTGCTGGTCTGCAGGAACGCGGAGACGACCTTGAGGCGCTTGAGCGCACGGGTCTTCTTCTGGCCCTTGCCGGTACGGATGATCTCGCGGAGGCGCTCGGCCTCCTCCTCCAGGTCGAAGGACTCCAGGCGCTTCTGCAGCGCCGCGGCACCCATCGAACCGTCGAAGTAGGTACCGAAGCGGTCCCGCAGCTCGCGGTAGAGCAGCTCGTCACCTTCGAGGTCCTGGACCTTGAGGTTCTTGAAGCGGGTCCACACCTCGTCGAGACGGTCGATCTCGCGCTGCGCGCGGTCGCGCAGCTGCTTCATCTCGCGCTCGGCGCCTTCGCGCACCTTGCGGCGCACGTCGGCCTTGGCACCCTCGGCCTCAAGCTCGGCCAGGTCGGTCTCGAGCTTCTTGGCGCGGGCCTCCAGGTCGGAGTCGCGGCGGTTCTCGACCTGCTGGCGCTCGACGGAGACGTGCGCCTCCAGCGAGGGCAGGTCGCGCGTACGGCGCTCGTCGTCGACGTACGTGATCATGTACGCGGCGAAGTAGATGACCTTTTCGAGGTCCTTCGGGGCGAGGTCGAGCAGGTAGCCCAGCCGCGACGGAACGCCCTTGAAGTACCAGATGTGGGTGACGGGAGCGGCCAGCTCGATGTGGCCCATCCGCTCACGACGCACCTTGGCGCGAGTGACCTCGACGCCGCAGCGCTCGCAGATGATGCCCTTGAAGCGGACGCGCTTGTACTTGCCGCAGTAGCACTCCCAGTCCCGGGTCGGACCGAAGATCTTCTCGCAGAAGAGCCCGTCCTTTTCCGGCTTGAGGGTGCGGTAGTTGATGGTCTCCGGCTTCTTGACCTCACCGTGGGACCACTGACGGATGTCGTCAGCGGTGGCGAGGCCGATCCGCAGCTCGTCGAAGAAGTTGACGTCGAGCACTTGTCGTCAATCCCTCTTTCGGGGTCGATTCTTCACTGGTCTGACTGGGGTCCGGGGTTGGTTAGCCGGGGCTCGTGTTCAGCGAGCCCCGGCCAGACCCGTCAGACCTCTTCGACGCTGCTCGGCTCGCGCCGGGACAGGTCGATACCGAGCTCCTCCGCTGCGCGGAAGACGTCCTCGTCCGTGTCGCGCATCTCGATGGACATGCCGTCCGAGGACAGCACCTCCACGTTGAGGCAGAGCGACTGCATTTCCTTGATGAGCACCTTGAAGGACTCGGGAATGCCGGGCTCAGGGATGTTCTCGCCCTTGACGATGGCCTCGTAGACCTTCACGCGACCGGTCACGTCGTCGGACTTGATGGTCAGGAGCTCCTGGAGGGCGTACGCGGCGCCGTAAGCCTCCAGCGCCCACACCTCCATCTCACCGAAGCGCTGGCCACCGAACTGGGCCTTACCACCCAGCGGCTGCTGGGTGATCATCGAGTACGGACCGGTCGACCGGGCGTGCAGCTTGTCGTCGACCAGGTGGTGGAGCTTGAGGATGTACATGTAGCCGACCGAGATCGGCTCCGGGAACGGCTCGCCGGAGCGGCCGTCGAACAGCGGCGCCTTGCCGGTCGGGAGCACCATGCGCTCGCCGTCGCGGTTCGGGATCGTGTGCTGCAGCAGACCCGCGAGCTCGTCCTCGCGCGCACCGTCGAAGACGGGGGTGGCGACGTTCGTGCCCGGGTCGACCTTGTCGGCCTCGATGGCCTGAAGGCGCTGCGCCCAGTCGTCCGCGAGGCCGGAGACGTCCCAGCCGCGGCTGGCGAGCCAGCCGAGGTGGATCTCCAGGACCTGTCCCGGGTTCATTCGGGACGGGACACCCAGCGGGTTGAGGATGATGTCGACGGGCGTGCCGTCCTCCAGGAACGGCATGTCCTCGATCGGGAGGATCTTGGAGATGACGCCCTTGTTGCCGTGGCGGCCGGCGAGCTTGTCACCGTCCGTGATCTTGCGCTTCTGCGCCACGTAGACGCGGACCAGCTGGTTCACGCCCGGCGGCAGCTCGTCGCCCTCTTCACGGTCGAAGACGCGGACGCCGATGACCTTGCCGATCTCGCCGTGCGGCACCTTCAGCGAGGTGTCACGGACCTCACGGGCCTTCTCGCCGAAGATCGCGCGCAGCAGGCGCTCCTCCGGGGTCAGCTCGGTCTCGCCCTTGGGCGTGACCTTGCCGACCAGGATGTCGCCGGCGACGACCTCGGCACCGATGCGGATGATGCCGCGCTCGTCGAGGTCGGCGAGGACCTCCTCGGAGACGTTCGGGATGTCCCGGGTGATCTCCTCGGGGCCGAGCTTGGTGTCACGGGCGTCGACCTCGTGCTCCTCGATGTGGATCGAGGAGAGGACGTCGTCCTGCACGAGGCGCTGCGACAGGATGATCGCGTCCTCGTAGTTGTGACCCTCCCACGGCATGAAGGCGACGAGCAGGTTCTTGCCCAGCGCCATCTCGCCTTCCTGGGTGGCCGGACCGTCGGCGAGAACCTGGTTCTCGACGACCCGGTCGCCCTCGTCGACGACGACCTTCTGGTTGACCGAGGTCCCCTGGTTCGAGCGGGAGAACTTGGCCACCCGGTAGGTGGTGTACGTGCCGTCGTCGTTGGCGACGGTGACGTAGTCGGCGGAGACCTCCTGGACGACACCGGCCTTCTCGGCCTTGATGACGTCGCCGGCGTCGACGGCGCAGCGGTACTCCATGCCCGTACCGACGAGGGGGGCCTCGGCGGTGATCAGCGGCACGGCCTGACGCATCATGTTCGCGCCCATGAGGGCACGGTTGGCGTCGTCGTGCTCGAGGAACGGGATCATGGCGGTCGCGACCGACACCATCTGGCGCGGCGAGACGTCCATGTAGTCGACGTCGTCACCGGGGACGTAGTCGACCTCACCGCCGCGGCGGCGGACCAGGACGCGGGCCTCGGCGAAGCGCAGATCGTCGTCGAGCACGGCGTTGGCCTGCGCGATGACGAAGCGGTCCTCCTCGTCGGCGGTCAGGTAGTCGACCTCGTCGGTGACGACACCGTCGGTGACCCGGCGGTACGGCGTCTCGACGAAACCGAACGCGTTGACCCGGCCGTAGGAGGCGAGCGAGCCGATCAGGCCGATGTTCGGGCCTTCGGGGGTCTCGATCGGGCACATGCGGCCGTAGTGCGAGGGGTGCACGTCACGGACCTCGAAGCCGGCCCGCTCACGGGAGAGACCACCCGGACCGAGCGCCGACAGGCGGCGCTTGTGGGTGAGACCCGACAGCGGGTTGTTCTGGTCCATGAACTGCGACAGCTGGCTGGTGCCGAAGAACTCCTTGATGGAGGCGACGACCGGCCGGATGTTGATCAGGGTCTGCGGCGTGATCGCCTCGACGTCCTGGGTCGTCATCCGCTCGCGGACGACTCGCTCCATACGCGCCAGACCCGTACGGACCTGGTTCTGGATGAGCTCGCCCACGTTGCGCAGACGGCGGTTGCCGAAGTGGTCGATGTCGTCGGTCTCGACGACGATCGAGGCGTTGTTGTCGCCCATGACCGTCTCGGTCTCACCGGCGTGCAGCTTCACCAGGTACTTGATCGTCGAGATGATGTCCTCGACGGTCAGGATGCCGGCGTCCAGCGGGGCGTCGCCGCCCAGCTTCTTGTTGACCTTGTAGCGGCCGACCTTCGCGAGGTCGTAGCGCTTGGGGTTGAAGTAGAGGTTCTCGAGCAGCGTCTGCGCGGCCTCACGGGTCGGGGGCTCGCCCGGACGCAGCTTGCGGTAGATGTCGAGCAGCGCGTCGTCCTGGCCCTGGGTGTGGTCCTTCTCCAGGGTGGCGCGCATGGACTCGTACTCGCCGAACTCCTCGAGGATCTGCTCGGTCGTCCAACCGAGGGCCTTGAGCAGGACGGTGACGGACTGCTTGCGCTTGCGGTCGATGCGGACGCCGACCATGTCGCGCTTGTCGATCTCCATCTCCAGCCAGGCACCACGCGAGGGGATGACCTTGGCGGAGAAGATGTCCTTGTCGGACGTCTTGTCGATGGAGGAGTCGAAGTAGACGCCCGGCGAGCGGACGAGCTGCGACACCACGACACGCTCGGTGCCGTTGATGACGAAGGTGCCCTTGTTGGTCATGAGCGGGAAGTCGCCCATGAAGACCGTCTGGGACTTGATCTCGCCGGTCTCGTTGTTGGTGAACTCGGCGGTGACGAAGAGCGGGGCGGCGAACGTGAAGTCGCGCTCCTTGCACTCGTCGATGGAGTTCTTCGGAGGCTCGAAGCGGTGGTCGCGGAACGTCAGGGACATCGACCCTGAGAAGTCCTCGATCGGGGAGATCTCCTCGAAGATCTCTTCGAGACCGGACTTGGTGGGGACGTCCTGTCCACTGTCCAGAGCCGCCTCGACACGAGCCTTCCACGCATCGTTGCCGAGCAGCCAGTCGAAGCTTTCGGTCTGCAGCGCAAGAAGGTTCGGAACCTCGAGGGGCTCCTTGATCTTTGCAAAGGAAATGCGCAGCGGGGCGGTGCTGGCGCCGTTGTTCGTATTCGCGGAGGCAGTGCGCGAGGCGGCCAAGAGGGGGTCCTTCCGAGGGCTCGGACTCACTACGCGCGTACCGGTCCCAAGCGGGGCAGGGGGAGGGACTTTTTCCGGACCGGTCGAATACGACCAGGTCGGAGCCGGTTCCATCCACGATGCTCAAGCGAGGGTATGCCCCTGGTGACGGGCAGGAGGCAGCTAACAGGCAGCGCAAAGGGTCAGTGTAGCCACTAGGCCCACTGATGTCCAGTGCGGGTTTTTGAAGACCCTCGTTGTTCTCAACCCCTGCTGCAAGCCGCGCCCTCGATGCACATCGATACTGCCCTCTTCGCCGCCGATCCATGCCTCGGATCCGGATCGTTGTGACGACGCGTCCTGAGAATTGCGCGCTGCGTGCGGTTCGTCAAGGCCCCCCAAGCCCGAACCGGGTACTGCCGTCGTCACGTGCGTCCATCCTGCAACCCGCCTTGCACCCCGCCCTGCGGCCCGTCACGGGCGGCCGGAGGCACGGACGAAGATCACCATACTCGCCGCGACCGGCCCCGCAAGACTGTCGCCGCACGGCCCCCTCGAACGCCGAAGAGCGACCACCCAGTTGGGTGATCGCTCTTCGGTGCGTCAGCGTTACAGCGCGGATTCAGCCGCTGTACCGGCCGCAGGAGTCCTCAGCGGACTCGTGGGGTCACTTGACCTCGACGGAGGCGCCGGCGCCCTTGAGGGACTCGGCAGCCTTCTCGGCGGCGTCCTTGGCGACCTTCTCGAGAACGGGCTTCGGGGCGCCGTCCACGAGGTCCTTGGCCTCCTTGAGACCCAGCGAGGTCAGCTCACGCACGACCTTGATGACCTGGATCTTCTTGTCGCCGGCACCGGTGAGGATGACGTCGAACTCGTCCTGCTCCTCAGCGGCCTCGGCCGGGGCACCGGCGACCGGACCACCGGCAACGGCGACCGGGGCGGCGGCGGTGACGTCGAACTTCTCCTCGAAGGCCTTCACGAACTCGGCGAGCTCGATGAGGGTGAGGTTCTCGAACTGCGCGAGCAGCTCTTCCTGGGACAGCTTCGCCATGATGGCGTCCTTCCACTAATTCGGCAGGTGCCGGATGTACTGGTGAGGCGGGCGTACGTTCGGCCCGCTACGACCGTCGCCCCGGGGCGGCGGTCAACAAGCGAGCCGAATTACTCGGCACCGCCCTGCTCGGCCTGCTTGGCACGAAGCGCCTCCGCGGTGCGGACGAACTTCGAGGGAAGCGCCTGGAAGAGCGCGGCAGCCTGGGACTGCTTGCCCTTCATGGCGCCCGCCAGCTTGGCGAGCAGAACCTCGCGGGACTCGAGGTCCGCAAGCTTCTTGATCTCGTCGGCGGACAGCGCCTTGCCGTCAAGGACACCGCCCTTGATGACGAGGTTCGGGTTGTCCTTGGCGAAGTCACGAAGACCCTTCGCCGACGTCACCGGGTCACCGGAGATGAAGGCAACCGCCGTCGGACCGTTGAACAGGTCGTCGAGCGTGGAGATCCCGGCCTCGTTGGCCGCGATCTTGGTCAGCGTGTTCTTCACCACGGCGTACTGGGCGTCTTCACCGAGCGAACGGCGCAGCGTCTTGAGCTGCGCCACGGTGAGACCCCGGTACTCGGTCAGCACAGCGGCGTTCGAGCTGCGGAACTGGTCCGCGAGCTCGGCTACCGCGGCAGCCTTGTCGGGCCTTGCCATAAGCGTGGCCTCCTTCCGGGTGATGAGGACCGCTCAGAAGGAGACTGGGAAAACGAAACGCCCCGGCGCAGGCGCACGGGGCGTGGCTCCACCGAACGGTTCCGTACGGGATACGGGCTGTCCGGGAGCTCATCCACAGTCACCTGCGCGGGTCGTCCGCAATTCAGCGGATCCTTCGGTCACCGGTTCCTCTTGCGAGAGCACGGCGACGACCAGCGGTCTTTGGCTTCTGTGGAAGGTTACGTGAACGGGGCACTGTCAAGCAAATCCGCGCCCCGGGCCGGTCCGGGCGGGCCGGATCAGCCCTCCAGGTCGCCCATCATCTCGGCGAGGTCCATGACGTCCTTGGCCGGCGGGGCCTCGACCGTCACGGGCTTGTTGTAGTCGAGGAAGGTGATGGTCATGTCGAGCTTGCCCTTGTCGGCGGCGCCCTGCATGCGGAACTGCTTGGTGTGGTCCTCGCCGTCGACCCACATGTCCATCGTGAGCTTGTCCACGCCCATCTTCTCGTACTGCTCCAGGCTCTTCTCCCGCTTCTCGCGGGTGGCCTTGTCCTCGCCCTTCAGGGAGTCGCGGAACTGGTCGAGGGTGACCGTGCCCTTGTAGTGGGTGGTCTCGACGCCCTCGACCTTCTCCGTGCCGACCTTCTTCACGTTCTTGGAGCCGGTGAGGAAGGTGGACTCCTGCGCCGGGTTCTTGTCGGCCGTCCCCGCGCCCGGCGCACCGCCGCCGCCCAGCGCGTCGTCGTCCAGCCCGGACATGTCGAACTTCATCCAGCTCTTGCCGTCCATCTCCTTGGCGGCCGCGGCGCCCCCGCCGATGTACATCACCTTGTCGACCAGGCGGATCTCGGCGGTGCCGTCCTCGCCCTGGTCGAGGGCGGTCATCTTCATGCTCATGGCGAGGTCGGGCTTCATCCGCATCCGGGCCTCGGCCTTGACGCGCCCCTCCTCCGGGGTCCTGCCGGTCATCCGGTAGCTGAGGGAGGTGATGTCCTCCGTCTTCTTCGCGGCCTTCGCGACGGCCGCGGCGGGCGTCATCTCCGGCGACTCGCTCCCGGAGTCCTTCGAACAGCCGACGACGCCCCCGCCGAGGACGAGCGCCGCGAGCGCCGCGCCCGTCGCCCGGTGCCGTACGGACCCGCGCACAGAAAACTTCATGGTTCCCCCCAAGGAACATACATGCGATTCACAGATGAAACGTGAGCGTATCCCAGGGGGGGTCGGGAGGGGCCTCCGAGTTCCTGTGAGGCCCCTGTGACGCCTGTGACCGTCCTCCGTGACGCCTGGGGGCCGTCCGGTCGCGGTCAGCCCGCCGGCTGGGTCTGCATGAGGTCCTTGAAGTCGGCGGTGTCGCCCGCCGCGGGCTCCTCCACGGAGACGTCCACCCCGTAGTCGCTGTAGTACGCCGTGGAGGACATCGAGCCGGTCGCCAGCTCGCCCTTCTCGGTCTTCTTGACCAGCAGGTCGTCGTCGTTCACCCAGATGTCGATCGTCTCGGTGGTCACCCCGGCCTGCTGCAGCTGGCGCTTCAGGTCGGCCAGCTGGTCCGCGGAGAGGTTCGAGCTCTGGCCCGCGAGGTCCGCCACGTCGACCGTGCCCGAGTAGTGCGTGGTGTCCTCGCCGCGCACCTTCTCCTCGCCGACCTTCTTCACGTTCCCGGAGGCCAGCAGGAGCTTCACCGACTGATTCGGGGTGGTGTTCTGCATCTGGTCCTTCATGTACGCGCCCGATCCGCCGCCCAGTCGCGCCAGGTCGTCGTACGCGTACTTGATCCAGTGCTTGCCGCCGGACTGCTCGGCGAACTTGTCGCCCATCTTCGCGTAGTAGGCGTCGGGCAGGTAGCGGGCCTCCATGGAGGTGGTGCCCAGCTGGCGCATCTGGTCGGCCATCGTGCCGCCGGTGTACGTGATCGTCAGGTTGCCGGTGAGGCCGTCGGCCCAGCCGAGGGTGCCGTCCGCCTTCATCGACATCATCGTGCCCATGGTGGTGGTGGACTCGACCTGGGCGGAGTCCGCGCCGCCGGTGCTCTTCTCCACGGACCGCAGGGCCGCGATCGGGCTCAGCCGCGACGCCGTCCCGCTCTTCCCCCTGTCGTCCCCGGAGGCCGGGTCCGAGCCCCCGTCCGAGTCCGACCCGCTGCAGGCCGCGACCCCGGTCAGAGCGGCGGCCACCGCTATCGAGACGGCCACCCGACGCGCGTACGTGCTCATCATTCGTCCCCCTATGCGATTCCTGTGCCCCGCACGCTAGCGCAGGGCACCGACACCGGACCCGGAAAACGGGCACCGGACACAGAGACGGGCCCCGCACCTCGAAAGGTTGCGGGGCCCGTCCTGATGTCGCGTGCGTGACGCGGCTGCCGGTGAGCGTCAGGCTCAGACGGCGGCCGGGTCCTCCTCGACGAGGAGGTTGCGGGTGCGGTTCGGGTCGACCGGGACGCCGGGGCCGATCGTCGTGCTGATCGCGGCCTTCTTGATGTAGCGCCCCTTGGCGGCCGACGGCTTCAGACGGAGGATCTCGTCGAGCGCGGCGCCGTAGTTCTCCACCAGCTGGCTGTCGTCGAACGACGCCTTGCCGATGATGAAGTGCAGGTTCGAGTGCTTGTCGACGCGGAACTCGATCTTGCCGCCCTTGATCTCGGTCACGGCCTTGGCCACGTCCGGGGTCACGGTGCCCGTCTTCGGGTTCGGCATCAGACCACGCGGGCCGAGGACACGGCCCAGGCGGCCGACCTTGCCCATGAGGTCCGGGGTGGCGACGACGGCGTCGAAGTCCAGCCGGCCCTTCGCCACCTCGTCGATGAGTTCGTCGGAACCGACGATGTCGGCGCCGGCGGCGGTCGCGGCCTCGGCACGGTCACCGGTCGCGAAGACCAGGACCCGGGCGGTCTTACCGGTGCCGTGCGGGAGGTTCACGGTGCCGCGGACCATCTGGTCGGCCTTGCGCGGGTCGACACCCAGACGGAAGGCGACCTCGACGGTGCCGTCGAACTTGGAGGTGGAGGTCTCCTTGGCGAGACGGACGGCTTCGAGCGGGGCGTACAGCTTCTCCCGGTCGATCTTGGCGTCCGCAGCGCGGAGAGACTTGCTGCGCTTGCTCACTACTGCTCCTGTTGTGTTCTGAGGAGTCGTGGTAGGGGCCGAGCAGGCCCTGCCACGGTGTCTGCGAAGGTGGGGATCAGCCCTCGACCGTGATGCCCATGGAACGGGCGGTGCCGGCGATGATCTTCGACGCGGCGTCCAGGTCGTTGGCGTTCAGGTCGGCCAGCTTGGTCGTGGCGATCTCGCGGACCTGCGCCTGCGTGATCTTGGCGACCTTGGTCTTGTGCGGCTCGCCCGAGCCCTTCTCGACACCGGCGGCCCTGAGGATCATCTTCGCGGCCGGCGGGGTCTTGGTGATGAAGGTGAAGGAGCGGTCCTCGTAGACCGTGATCTCCACCGGGATGACCCAGCCGCGCTGCGACTCGGTCGCGGCGTTGTAGGCCTTGCAGAACTCCATGATGTTGACGCCGTGCTGGCCCAGCGCGGGGCCGACCGGCGGAGCCGGGTTGGCCGCACCGGCCTGGATCTGGAGCTTGATGAGCCCCGTGACCTTCTTCTTCTTGGGAGGCATTGCTCTCTCCGGGTCCTAGTGAGAGTTTCCAGCCTCCATTCCGGATCATCCGGATGGAGGCATACCGCACAACGATAACGGGTATCTGTGCGCGGCCAAAAACCGAGCAGGTCAGACGGGCTGCAAGAGCCTGTCTGACCTGGTCGGAAACGTACGGTCCGGAAGGACGTCAGTTCTTCTGGATCTGGTCGAAGCTCAGCTCGACCGGGGTCTCGCGGCCGAAGATCTCGACGAGGCCCTTGACCTTCTTCGAGTCGGCGTTGATCTCGTTGATGGTCGCCTGCAGCGTCGCGAACGGGCCGTCGGTGACGGTGACCGAGTCGCCGACCTCGAAGTCCAGCACCTGGACCTCGAGCTTGCGGGACGGAGCCGGCTTGCCCTCGGCCTCGGCCGCCTCGCGGGCGGCCTTCTCCTCGGCCTCGGGGGCGAGCATCTTGACGATCTCGTCGAGCGTCAGCGGGTACGGGTCGTAGGCGTTGCCCACGAAGCCGGTGACGCCGGGGGTGTTGCGGACGACGCCCCAGGACTCGTTCGTCAGGTCCATGCGCACCAGCACGTAGCCGGGGAGCTTGTTCTGCTTGATGGTCTTGCGCTCGCCGTTCTTGATCTGCGCGACCTCTTCCTGCGGCACCTCGGCCTGGAAGATGAAGTCCTCGACGTTCAGCGAGACGGCACGCTGTTCGAGGTTGGTCTTCACGCGGTTCTCGTAACCGGCGTACGTGTGGATGACGTACCACTCGCCGGGCAGCGCGCGGAGCTCGTCGCGCAGGGCGGTGACGGGGTCGACCGGCTCGGCCTCCTCCTCCGCCTCCTCGGTGGCGGCGTCGGAGACGTCGTCGTCCTCGTCGGAGCCGGCGGCGGCCTCGGCGTCGTCGATGTCCTCGTCGGACTCGTCCTCGACGTTCACCGCGGCCTCTTCGGCGGGCTCGCCCGCGACGGCGTCGGCAGCCTCGACCTCGTCCTCGACGTCCGCGCCCTCGACGATGTCGAGCTCGTCGTCAACGGACTCGGCGTCCTGTCCGCGCGGCTCGATGGCGTCGTTCAGGTTCGGGTCAGACACGGTGGCTGCTTCTTCCTGGATCATGGGGGTGGAACACGCGAAAGCGGGCGCCAGGTGCGGCACCCTTCGCGTCAGGCTCAGCCGAAGACGTACTTGGCGGCCTTGTCGAGTCCGAAGTCAATCACAGTCACCAGACCGATCATGATGACGACGAACACGATCACCACTGTGGTGTACGTCGTCAGCTGGTTGCGGGTCGGCCAGACGACCTTCCGGAGCTCCGCGACGATCTGGCGGTAGAAGAGGGCGAGGCGCTTCAGCGGGCCCTTCTTGGCACGCTTGCCGCCCTTACGGCCCTTCTTGGACTCCGGCGCCTCATCCTGGGCATCAGGCATGTCGATGGAGCCCACGGCGTCCGTCACTCGTCCTCACCTGATTCCGGGTCGTGGCCGTGCCGCGCCCGGCGTGAGCCGCGCGGCGGTGCAGTGCAGTGCAGTACGTACTTGTGCACACATCCTGGTGAAAGGAGTGTGTAGCAGGGCCGGAGGGACTTGAACCCCCAACCGCTGGTTTTGGAGACCAGTGCTCTACCAATTGAGCTACGACCCTTTGCTTCCCCCACAACGTACCGCATCCGCCCGGGTGCTCGGTGTGCACCGGGTGGGTGCGGCCGGTGAAGGCCAACGAGGTGAGAGTGTACGTGGTCGGCGGCCGGTCGTCGAACAGAAAGTGTCCGCAGGGGCTTTGACGGCGCCCGGTCCGCGCCCCGGCCGGCGGTGCCCAGTCTGTGAAACCGGTGTGCCGGGGACGTTTCCGGTCTGGAACGATGGGCCCATGAGCGCTGCAACCCCTCCCACCGAGCGCCGGGTCTCCGCCCGCGTCGGTGCGATCTCCGAGTCCGCGACCCTCGCCGTGGACGCCAAGGCGAAGGCCCTCAAGGCCGCCGGGCGTCCGGTGATCGGCTTCGGTGCCGGCGAGCCCGACTTCCCGACCCCGGACTACATCGTCGAGGCCGCCGTCGAGGCGTGCAGGAACCCGAAGTACCACCGCTACACGCCGGCCGGCGGCCTGCCCGAGCTGAAGGCGGCGATCGTCGCCAAGACGCTGCGGGACTCCCACTACGAGGTGGACGCCTCCCAGGTCCTGGTGACCAACGGCGGCAAGCAGGCCATCTACGAGGCGTTCGCCGCGATCCTCGACCCGGGCGACGAGGTCATCGTCCCGGCCCCCTACTGGACGACGTACCCCGAGTCGATCCGTCTCGCCGGCGGTGTCCCGGTGGAGGTCGTCGCGGACGAGACCACCGGCTACCGCGTCTCGGTCGAGCAGCTCGAAGCGGCCCGCACGGAGAAGACCAAGGTCGTCCTCTTCGTGTCGCCGTCCAACCCGACGGGCGCCGTCTACAGCGCCGCGGACACCGAGGCGATCGGCCGCTGGGCCGTCGAGCACGGCCTGTGGGTGCTGACGGACGAGATCTACGAGCACCTCGTCTACGGGGACGCGGGCTTCACCTCGCTGCCGGCGGTCGTCCCGGAGCTGCGCGACAAGTGCATCGTGGTCAACGGCGTCGCCAAGACGTACGCGATGACCGGCTGGCGGGTCGGGTGGGTCATCGGCCCGAAGGACGTCGTCAAGGCCGCGACGAACCTGCAGTCGCACGCCACGTCCAACGTGTCGAACGTCGCCCAGGTCGCGGCGATCGCCGCCGTCTCGGGCGACCTGACGGCCGTCGCCGAGATGCGCGAGGCCTTCGACCGGCGCCGCCGGACCATCGTGCGGATGCTCAACGAGATCGAGGGTGTGCTCTGCCCGGAGCCCGAGGGCGCGTTCTACGTGTACCCGTCGGTGAAGGCGCTCCTCGGCAAGGAGATCCGCGGCAGGCGCCCGCAGGACTCCGTGGAGCTGGCCGCGCTGATCCTGGACGAGGTCGAGGTGGCGGTCGTCCCGGGCGAGGCCTTCGGCACGCCCGGCTACCTGCGGCTGTCGTACGCGCTCGGGGACGAGGACCTCGTCGAGGGCGTCTCGCGGATCCAGAAGCTCCTGGCGGAGGCCAAGGACTGATTCCGCGCAGCACAGTAGGTACTGCGGGCCGTCTCCCTCCGGGGAGGCGGCCCGTTTCTTCGTGCGAGCAAGACCACGTTCGGGGAAAGTGCTACCGGTGCGGCGCCGGCGTGCGGCAGGATCCTTGAATGGAGCACGTACGTAAGGTCTCTGAGCTGCCCAAAGCTCATCTGCACCTGCACTTCACCGGTTCGATGCGGCACACCACCCTGCTGGAACTGGCCGACAAGCACGGGATCCACCTGCCCGACGCGCTGACGAGCGTCGAGCCGCCCAGCCTGCGGGCGACGGACGAACGGGGCTGGTTCCGCTTCCAGCGCCTGTACGACGCGGCGCGGTCGTGCCTCAGGGACCCCGAGGACATCCAGCGGCTCGTGCGCGAGGCGGCCGAGGAGGACATCAGGGACGGCTCGGGATGGCTGGAGATCCAGGTCGACCCGACGTCGTACGCGCCGCGCCTGGGCGGTCTGATCCCGGCCCTGGAGATCATCCTGGACGCGGTGGACACGGCCGCGCGCGAGACCGGGCTCGGCATGCGGGTCCTGGTCGCCGCGAACCGGATGAAGCACCCCCTGGACGCCCGCACGCTGGCCCGCCTGGCCGTGCGCTACGCCGACCGCGGCATCGTCGGCTTCGGGCTCTCCAACGACGAGCGCCGCGGCATGGCGCGGGACTTCGACCGGGCCTTCGCGATCGCCCGGGAGGGCGGCCTGCTGGCCGCGCCGCACGGCGGTGAGCTGACGGGCCCGGCCTCCGTGCGCGACTGCCTGGACGACCTGCACGCCTCGCGGATCGGGCACGGGGTGCGGGCCGCCGAGGACCCGCGGCTGCTGAAGCGGCTCGCGGACCGGGGCATCACCTGCGAGGTCTGCCCCGCGTCGAACGTCGCCCTGGGTGTCTACGAGAAGCCGGAGGACGTCCCGCTGCGCACCCTCTTCGAGGCGGGGGTGCCCCTGGCGCTCGGCGCGGACGACCCGCTGCTGTTCGGCTCGCGGCTGGCTGCCCAGTACGACATCGCGCGCCGGTACCACGACTTCACCGACGCGGAACTGGCCGAGCTGGCACGGCAGTCGGTACGGGGTTCGGCGGCGCCGCAGGACGTCAGGGAGAAGCTGCTGTCCGGGATCGACGACTGGCTGGCCGCCCCGGCCGCCTGAAGCGCGTAGTACGGGGCGGGTGGCGTACGGAGCAGGCGGCGTCCGGGGCGGGCGGGACGTGGCCTACAGGCTGACGCCCACCGTCACCGGCTCGTTGACGAGGGTGATCCCGAAGGCGTCGCGGACCCCGGCGACGACCTCGCGGGCGAGCGCGAGGAGGTCCTCCGTGGTGGCCCCGCCGCGGTTGGTGAGGGCCAGGGTGTGCTTGGTGGAGATGCGGGCGGGGCCGCTCCCGTACCCCTTCGTGAACCCCGACTTGTCGATCAGCCAGGCCGCGGAGGTCTTGGTGTGCCGGTCGCCCGCGGGGTAGGCGGGCGGGACGACGCCCTCGCCGAGCCGCTCCGCCACGCGCGCGTGGAAGACGGCGAACTCCTCGTGGGTGAGGACCGGGTTGGTGAAGAACGAGCCGGCGGACCAGGTGTCGTGGTCCTCGGGGTCGAGCACCATGCCCTTACCCGCCCGCAGCTCCAGGACGGTCCCGCGGGCCGCGTCCACCGGTACGCGGTCGCCGGGGCCGACACCGAGCGCGCGGGCCGTCTCCGCGTACTTGATCGGCGAGGACAGCCCGGCGGCGTCCTCCAGTTCGAAGCGGACGCGCAGCACGACGAACCGCTCCGGGTCCTCCTTGAAGCGGCTGTGCCGGTACGAGAAGGCGCACTCGGCGTTCGACAGGGTGACCGTCTCGCGCTCCTTGCGGTCGTAGGCGACCACTTCGGTGATCGTCGACGACACTTCCTGGCCGTACGCGCCCACGTTCTGGATCGGTGTCGCGCCCGCGGCCCCGGGGATCCCGGCGAGGCACTCGACGCCCGCGAGGCGCGCCTCCACGGTGCGGGCGACCGCGTCGGTCCACACCTCGCCGGCGGCCAGCTCCAGCTTCGTGCCGTCCAGCTCGAAGCCGCGCGTGGCGATGCGCAGGGCGGTGCCCTGGAACCCCTTGTCCCCGATGAGCAGGTTGGATCCGCCGCCGATCAGCAGCAGCGGCGTACCGGAGTCGTCGGCCTCGCGGACGGCTTCGATCACCTCGGCGTCGGTCGTGGCGGTGACCAGCCGGTCGGCGGGGCCGCCGAGCCGGAAGGTGGTCAGCGGGGCGAGGGCGGTGTCGTGGAGTTCCTGCACGTGCCCAGGGTACGAGAACGGCCCCGCCGGTTCGGCGGGGCCGTTCTCGGGGACTTGTCCGGGGTCTCGTCGTGTGTGCGGGCCGGTGGGGGCTGAGCGCGCAGTTCCCCGCGCCCCTGAAAAGCGGAAGCCGGGGCGCAGCCCCGCTTCCGAGGGGCGCGGGGAACTGCGCGACAAGCCCCCACCGGCCCGCACGATCTCAACGCGCCGCAGTCTCCGGCACGGGCACGGGCACGGGCACGGGCACGGGCGCCTCGGCCCCGGTGCCCTCCACCCGCGCGGCAGCGCCCCCGCGAGGTATGCACAGCGTCGCCAGCCCCGCCACGGCGACCGCCGCCGAGCCCGCCCACAGCGCGGGCCGGATGCCGTCCACGAAGGTCTGCGCGCTCTCGTAGCCGCCCTGGGAGGAGAAGATCGAGGCCATCACCGCGATGCCGAGCGCCCCGCCGACCTCGCGCAGGGCGTTGTTGGCGCCGGACGCGATGCCCTGCTCCTGCGGGCGCACGCTGGACATGACCAGCGCGGAGGCGGGGGCGAAGTACAGGGACATCCCGACGCCGCTGACGATCAGGGCGGGCAGCTGCGTGGCGTACGACGTGTCGGCCTCGACCACGAGTGCGAACCAGCCGAGCCCGACGGCCTGCAGGAACAGGCCCGCCGCGACGACGGGACGGCCGCCGATCCGGTCGGACAGGTAGCCCGCGACGGGCGCGACCAGCATCGGCATGCCGGTCCACGGCAGCATGCGCAGCCCCGCCTCGGTGGGCGAGTAGCCGAGCACGCCCTGCATGTACTGGCTGAGCAGAAAGATCGAGCCGAACATCCCGAGGAACATCAGCAGGCTCGCCGCGTTGATCCCGGCGAAGGCGCGGCTGCGGAAGAGCCGCATCGGCAGCATCGGGTTCCTGGCCCGCATGCCGTGGAAGACGAAGCCGGTGAGCAGGGCCGTGCCCCCGAAGAGGGCCAGCAGGACGACACCGTCGCTCCAGCCGACGACGGGCGCGCGGACCAGCCCGTACACGATCCCGAAGAGGCCGCCGCTGGCGAGCAGGGTGCCGCGGATGTCCAGCGGGGCACCGGAGCCGAACGACTCCGCGAGGCGCAGCCGGGCGAGCGGCAACAGGGCCAGGCCCAGCGGGACGTTCAGCCAGAAGATCCACTGCCAGGACAGGTGTTCGGTGAGGCTGCCGCCGATGAGCGGCCCCGAGGCGACCGCGAGACCGTTGACGGCGCCCCAGATCCCGTAGGCCATGCCGCGCTTGGCGGCCGGGACGGCGGCCGTGAGCAGGGTCAGCGTCAGCGGCATCATGATGGCCGCGCCGACGCCCTGGACCGCGCGGGCGGCGATCAGCGAGTCGATGCCGGGGGCGAGGGCCGCCGCGGCGGACGCCCCGGTGAAGACGGTGATGCCGACGAGGAAGAGCCGGCGGCGTCCGAACCGGTCGCCGAGGGCCGCGCCGAACATCAGCAGCACGGCGAAGGTGAGCGTGTAGGCGCTCACGGTCCATTCCAGTTCGTCGAGCGCGCCTCCGAAGTCCTCGCGGATCGAGGGCAGGGCGGTGGTGACGACGAGGTTGTCGAGGGCGGCCATGAATCCCGCGACACCGGTGATGACGAGGGCCCAGACGGCTCCTCCCCGGCGTTCGGCCGGCTCCGGCGTCCGTTCCGACAGCTGCTGTGACATCGCTCCCCCAGCGGGTGTGATCGATTTGGTTAGTTATTGCTGACTAACTTTTGCGCCCATGAAAAAGCGGCGCCCTTCGGCACTGCACTTCAGTGTTCGAGCCGGCCCTTGCTCCGGGCCGCGGGGTAGAGCCCCTCCCACACCCGGTGCCGGGGCGCGAACCCCATGGCGACCAGGCAGTTGATGAGCATCCCGTAGGCCATGAAGTCGGTCGTCTGGTCGATGTCGGCGCCGAGCGGCAGGTGGACGGTGTCCCACAGCCGCATCCAGCCGGCCCGCACCGCCTCGCCCAGCTCGTGGTCGCCGGCCTGCTCGGCCGCGGCCACCGCGACGTACATCTGCATCTGCATGAGCAGCCGCTCCGGCTCCTCGGCGATGACCTTCGTGTACGCGTCCGCCATGGCGTGCAGGGCCGCCTCGCCGTGCAGCCCTTCGGAAGCCTTCTCGAACGTGCGCACGGAGTCCTCCAGGCAGCGTTCGGCGGCCGCGAGGAAGATCGCCTTCTTGCCGGGGAAGAGCCGGAAGAGGTACGGCTGCGAGACCCCCACGCGCTTGGCGATCGCCTCCGTGGACGTGCCGTAGTAGCCGCCCCGGGAGAACTCGCTCATCGCCGCGCGAATGACGCTCTCACGCCTTTCCTCTGCGCTCATCCTGACCATGCCCTGAAGTTAGTACTCAATCACTAACCAAGTCAAGGAGTGAGGCGCGGCGGAGCCGACAGCAGTAAGGGGCGCCCGCAATGGCGGACGCCCCTTACTGCTCACTCACGGGTCAGGCCAGGCGCACGACGGCGCGGGACATGCCCAGCACCTTCTGGCCGGCGCTCGTCGCGACGAGGTCGACGCGGACGGTGCGGTCGTCGAGCTTGGCGGCGACCTTGCCGCTGACCTCGATGAGCGCGCCCTTGTCGTCGTTCGGGACGACGACCGGCTTGGTGAAGCGGACGCCGTACTCGACGACCGCTCCCGGGTCGCCCACCCAGTCGGTGACGACCCGGATCGCCTCGGCCATGGTGAACATGCCGTGCGCGATGACGTCCGGGAGGCCGACCTCCTTGGCGAACCTCTCGTTCCAGTGGATCGGGTTGAAGTCGCCGGAGGCGCCCGCGTACTGGACGAGCGTGGCGCGGGTCACACCGAAGGACCCGGCCGGCAGTTCGGTGCCGACCTCGACGTCGTCGTAGGAGATCTTCGCGGTCATCTGTTCACGCCCCCTCGGCCGCGCGGGACACGAGCTTGGTCCAGGCGGTCACCACGTGCTCGCCCGCCTCGTCGTGGACCTCGCCGCGGATGTCCAAGATGTCGTTGCCCGCCAGGGACTTGATCGCCTCGATGGTGGACGTGACCGTGAGCCGGTCCCCCGCGCGCACCGGGCGCCGGTGGACGAACTTCTGGTCGCCGTGCACGACGCGGCTGTAGTCGAGGCCCAGCTGGGGGTCCTTGACGACCTCCCCCGCGGCCTTGAAGGTGATCGCGAACACGAACGTCGGCGGGGCGATCACGTCCGGGTGGCCGAGGGCCCTGGCGGCCTCGGGGTCCGTGTACGCGGGATTGGGGTCACCCACCGCTTCCGCGAACTCCCGGATCTTCTCCCGGCCGACCTCGTACGGGTCGGTGGGCGGGTAGGACCGCCCCACGAAGGACTGGTCGAGCGCCATCGGCTCGGCACCTCCTGTTTCGCACTGTTTCGCAGGTCTGGTGCGCAGCCCCGGTGCACGGCTGCGGCTGTCAACGACGCGAGGCCGTCCCCCGGAAAGGGGACGGCCTCGTGAACGAGCCTGGTGTTATCGCGTTTCGCGGTGCGCGGTGTGCGAGTTGCAACGCGGGCAGTGCTTCTTCATCTCCAGTCGGTCCGGGTTGTTACGCCGGTTCTTCTTGGTGATGTAGTTCCGCTCCTTGCACTCCACGCAGGCCAGCGTGATCTTCGGGCGGACGTCGGTGGCAGCCACGTGAGTGCTCCTTGACGGACGGATGGGACATGGATTAACGCATAGAAGAGTAACCGATTGAAGGACCGACCCCGCAATCGGCTACCGTCAGTAGCGGTGACCGGACTTGAACCGGTGACACAGCGATTATGAGCCGCTTGCTCTACCGACTGAGCTACACCGCTGCGATGCGATCTGTTCCCGTCCTGCGACGGGAACGTCTCACACCAGAGCCCCAATACGGAATCGAACCGTAGACCTTCTCCTTACCATGGAGACGCTCTACCGACTGAGCTATTGGGGCGAGCGATGAAGACATTACACGCTCGGCCACCGAACGCCCAAATCCGTTTCGCGGCCCCTGCCCCGGCCCGTTCCCGGCCCCGTTCCCAGGCCCTCGGAGGCCGTTCCCCCGCCTCCCACCGGCCCCTGGGACACGGCGGACCACACCGGTACGACTATTGCGCCCCTCCTCGATGTGCGCCGACGGCCGCCCTAGGCTCGACTCACGCTGCGTGATCATGTACTTCTCCTGCGCAGTCGCCGTCCAGCACAGGAGCGCGATGCCCGACAGCCAGCCGCAGCCGCACCACTCGTCCTCCTCGTCATCGTCGTCGTCCTCGTCCGGTCCCTCCGGCTCGTCCGCCGGCCGGGGCCACGGCGCCGACCTGCTGCTCTGCGGCGCGCGGCTCACCGACGGCCGGACCGTGGACGTACGGCTGGCCGGCGGACGCATCGAGGCGGTCGGCACGGCGGGCAGCCTCACCGCGCACAGCGCGCGCGTGGACCTCTCCGGTTTCCTGCTGCTGCCGGCCCCGGCCGAGCCGCACGCCCACGGCGACACGGCCCTGTCGGCCGACGGCGAGGGCCCGGTCTCGTACGAGGCCGACGAGGTCCAGCGCCGTACGACCGAGGCGGCCCTGCTGCAGCTCGGGCACGGGGCGACGGCGATCCGCTCGCACGTGCGCGTGGGCGACGTGCAGGGGCTGGGATCGCTGGCGGCGGTGCTGCAGGCGCGGCGCGCGCTGCGGGGGCTGGTCGAGCTGACGGTCGTGGCGATGCCCCGGGTGCTGACCGGGCTCGCCGGGGCCGAGGAGCTGGCGATGCTGCGGGACGCGGTGAAGATGGGCGCCTCCGTGGTGGGCGGCTGCCCGGACCTGGACCCCGATCCGACGGGTTACGTGGAGGCGGTCCTGGAGGTCGCCTCGGAGCAGGGCTGCCCGGTCGACCTGCACACCGACGGTGACGACCCGGCACGGCTGGCGCGGCTCGCGGCGATGGCGGGCGGGCTGCGGCCCGGGGTGACGCTCGGTCCCTGCGGGGGCCTGAGCCGGCTGCCCTCCGAGGTCGCCTCGCGCTCGGCGGACCAGCTCGCCGCGGCCGGGGTGGCCGTCGTCTGCCTGCCGCAGGGCGGTTGCTCGGGCGTGGACCGCCGCGGGACGGCCCCGGTACGGCTGCTGCGGTCGGCCGGGGTGCGGGTCGCGGCCGGCAGCGGCGCCCTGCGGGACGTGTCGAACCCGGTGGGGCGCGGGGACCCGCTGGAGGCGGCGTACCTGCTGGCCTCGCGGTACGGGCTGCGGACCGCCGACGCGTACGACGCGGTGAGTTCGTCCGCGCGGGCGGTGCTCGGACTGCCCGGGGTGCGGGTGGAGGCCGGTTTCCCGGCGGAGTTGCTCGCGGTGCGCGGCGACCGGCTGGACGGCGCGCTGTCGTTGGCGTACAGCCGGATCGTGGTGCACCGGGGGCGGGTGGTGGCGCGGACGAGCGCGGTGCGGGAGTACTGCGGGTCGGCGGTGGCCGTGGAGATGGATCTGCCGCGGCAGGGACGGACGGGCGGCGCGTCGTAAGGCAGCGCATCGTGAGGCGGCCGGGCCCACGCCGGGAGTTGTCGGCGTGCACGCGCGCGTGGAGGTGTTTCGGCCTCCACGCGCGCGTGCGCGATCAGTTGGTGCCGGGGCAGTGCTCCAGTAGTGCCGGGGGCGGCGTTCCGAGCCGTCAGAAACCGCCGGGCATCATGCCGTTGAGCGGGCCGCCGAACCTGCCCGCGGGCATCTTCGTGGCGCCGGAGGGGGCACTGACGTCGTCGGCCTCGCCGAACGTGACGACCAGCGGGAGTTCGACGCCCTTCGCGTCCTTGGCACCCTTCGTGCCCTTCGCGCTCTTCGCCAGGGCGGCGAGGTCGACCGAGACGCGGGTCAGGTCGCCGTTCTTCAGGGAGAAGTCAACGGCGACCTTGGTGTCCGGGGCCTCCTTCAGCACCTTGTCCGTGGGCAGTTCGAAGCCCGCCGGGAGTTCATCGGACAGGGGACGCACCTTGTCGAAGACGCCGGTGAGCAAGTCGCGGAGCGAGGCCTCGGCGACGATCCGTTCGACGCCGTCGCTGCCGCCCTCGTCCCTGAAGGTGACCTCGCGGGCCACGACCGACCGGACCGCCTTGAGGATCTTCTGCTGGGTCCTGCGGTCGATCTCGTCGGCGCCACCGGTCCCGCCGCCCTCGTCCGCGGCCCCGGCCTCCTTCGCGGCGCGTTCGAGTGCGCGGTTGTCGACCTTGACCCACTTGCCTTCGAGCACCGGCGCGAGCGCCTTCTCGCTCTCCGGGAGGTCGTCGGCGGTCGGCAGCGGGAAGCCCATCGCCTTGCCCACCGCCTTCATGTCGGCGCGGTAGTACGTGTGGTCGCCGACGATCCGGTACTCGACCAGGACCCCGTCGGCCCCCGTGAACTCCACACCCGTACCGACGAGGTCCTTCTCGCCGGAGTCGGCCAGCGGCTTGCGCGACTCGACGGACACCTTGACCCGTACGCCGGTCAGGAACTTCACGAACTCGGGCGGCAGTTCCTCGTCGGCCCCGGCCTCCCCGGCCAGCTTCACGAGCGCGGAGGGCTCGGCGTCCAGGCCCAACTCGAAGGCCAGCGACTTCTTCTCGCCGAGCCCTTCGACGGCCCGGTCCACCTTCTGCCCGGCGCTGAGGTTCTCGACCGTGCCGCACGCGGCCGCGGTGGCGAGCAGGACGGCGGCGCAGCCGACCGCGGCGACGGTCCCGCGCACGGCGGGTCTGCGTACGGCGGTCCTGCGTATGACGGGGCTCGTGCTGGTGGTGATGACGGTCTCCTTACGACGCCTGGCGGCGTCCCCCTGGTACAGCGGTACGGCGTGATCATGAAAGAGACTCACGAGCTGTCCACAGGGTTGTGCGGCACATGGGTCCATGTGGGCGTACGGTCGGAAACATGCGCATTGTCATCGCTGGAGGACATGGTCAGATCGCGCTGCGGCTGGAGCGGTTGCTCTCCGCGCGCGGTGACGAGGTGGCGGGGATCATCCGCCGGGCCGAGCAGGGCGACGACCTGCGGGCGGCCGGCGCCGAGCCGGTGGTCTGCGACCTGGAGTCGGCCACGGAGGAGGAGGTCGCCGGCCTCCTGCGGGGCGCGGACGCGGCGGTCTTCGCGGCGGGCGCGGGCCCGGGCAGCGGGGTGGACCGCAAGGACACCGTCGACCGGGGCGCCGCCGTGCTGTTCGCGGACGCGGCGGCCCGCGCGGGGGTGCGGCGCCATGTGGTGGTGTCGTCGATGGGCGCGGATCCGGAGCACCCCGGGGACGACGTCTTCGACGTGTACCTGCGCGCCAAGGGCGCGGCCGACGCGTACGTACGGGCCCATCGGGGCCTGGACTGGACGATCCTGCGTCCCGGCATGCTGACGAACGACGCCGGTACGGGCCTGGTCCGGCTGGAGGCCGCCACGGGCCGCGGGCCCGTCCCCCGCGACGACGTGGCCGCGGTCCTCGCCGAACTGGTGGACACCCCGGCGACGGCCGGTCTGACCCTCGAACTGATCAGCGGCTCGACACCGGTGTCGGTGGCGGTGAAGTCGGTGGCGGGCAACTGAGGAAGCCCGCGGGCAGGACCGGACCGGGCCGGCAGGACCGGGCCGTCCGCGGGCTAGAAGAGCGGAAGCTGGCCGGGGAACTCGGCGACGACGTACCCGTCCAGCGCGGGCTGCGCCGCGCCGAGCTCCGCCTGTCTGCGCGATCCCGGGCAGGACACGAGGTCCCCGCTCCCCCGCGCTCCCGCCGGATCGTGCCGGGCGAACCGGCCGGCGACGACAGCGATCTCGCGACGGCACTCGGGGCACTTGCGGCGACGTGAGGACATGGGTCCAGCGTACGAACAGAACGCTGCGATCCGGGGCCGGCGTACGCGCACCCCGTGTGGCTCCGGTGCCGCGGAACGCCCGAACACCCGCACACGAAGAAACCCTCTTGCTACTGCATTGATGCAGTAGCAAGAGGGTTTCTTCTCTTAGCGTGGCGGCGCCAGGATTCGAACCTGGGAAGGCTAAGCCGGCAGATTTACAGTCTGCTCCCTTTGGCCGCTCGGGCACACCGCCGGGGTAGCTGCCATTCGAACCGTCTTTCGGCGGTGCTCTGTGGCAACGACGTAAACGATACCCGATGCCCGGGGGTGCTTCGCCACTCGATTGATCGGTGCCCGGAGGTGAGGGGATGGCTAGGCTTATGCGGATGCGGCCCGGAACCGACGCGGGTCCGACGGCCGCCACCACGCACCCCGATACAAGGAGCCACAGGACATGGCCGACTCCAGTTTCGACATCGTCTCGAAGGTCGAGCGGCAGGAGGTCGACAACGCCCTCAACCAGGCCGCCAAGGAGATCTCGCAGCGCTACGACTTCAAGAACGTGGGCGCCTCCATCTCGTGGTCCGGCGAGAAGATCCTCATGGAGGCGAACTCCGAGGAGCGGGTGAAGGCCATCCTCGACGTGTTCGAGACCAAACTGGTCAAGCGCGGGATCTCGCTGAAGGCTCTGGACGCCGGTGAGCCGCAGCTCTCCGGCAAGGAGTACAAGATCTTCGCCTCGATCGAGGAGGGCATCTCCCAGGAGAACGCGAAGAAGGTCGCGAAGATCATTCGTGACGAGGGCCCGAAGGGCGTGAAGGCGCAGGTGCAGGGCGACGAGCTGCGCGTCAGCTCCAAGAGCCGTGACGACCTGCAGGCCGTGCAGGCCCTCCTCAAGGGCAAGGACTTCGACTTCGCGCTGCAGTACGTCAACTACCGGTGACGAGCCGGTCGCTGCGCGGACGGCGACTGCGGCGTACGGGAAAGGGCGGGCACCCGAGTGCCCGCCCTTTCCCGTACGCCGCTCACACTCAGTCGCGCGAGTTGCCGAACAGGATGCGGTAGATGATCAGCAGCACCAGCGAACCGCCGATCGCGGCGGCCCAGGTGGCCCCGTCGTAGAAGTCCTTGGTGACCGGATGGTCCAGCCAGCGGGCAGATATCCAACCGCCGATGAACGCGCCCGCGACACCGATCAGCGTCGTCCCCACGAAGCCGCCCGGGTCGCGCCCCGGCAGCAGGAACTTGGCGATGGCGCCGGCGAGCAGCCCCAGAATGATCCAGCTGATGATGCCCATGCCCTGAACCTGCCCCTTCGTGCTGTACCCGTGCTGTGATCTTGCTCGCAGGTTGCCGCGTTCACCCGTTGTCACCGTGCAGGACGCCGGCGCGACGGTGGGCGGTTGCGCAGGTCAGTAGGGTGCGGCGCATGACACAGGAGCTGCGCCGGACGCTGGGCACCGGGGACGCCGTCGTCATCGGCCTCGGCGCGATGATCGGGGCCGGCGTCTTCGCCGCGCCGGGCCCCGCGGCGCGGGCCGCCGGAACGGGGCTGTTCCTGGGGCTGGGCATCGCCGCCGCCGTCGCCTACTGCAACGCGATCGCCTCGGCGCGGCTCGCCGCCCGCTACCCCGCTTCGGGCGGGACGTACGTGTACGGCAGGGAGCGGCTCGGCGAGTTCTGGGGATATCTGGCGGGCTGGTCGTTCGTCGTGGGCAAGACCTCCTCGTGTGCGGCGATGGCGCTGACGGTGGGCGCGTACGCCTGGCCGGAGCAGGCGCACGCCGTGGCGGTCGGGGCCGTGGTGGCCCTGACCGCGGTGAACTACGGCGGGGTGCAGAAGTCCGCCTGGCTGACGCGGGTGATCGTCGCGGTGGTCCTCGCGGTGCTGGCCACCGTGGTGGTCGTCTGCCTGACCTCGGGGAACGCCGATGCCGGACGGCTCGACACGGGCGTCTCCGAGGGGGCGGGCGGGGTGCTGCAGGCGGCCGGGCTGCTGTTCTTCGCCTTCGCCGGGTACGCGCGGATCGCGACCCTGGGCGAGGAGGTACGGGATCCGGCGCGCACCATTCCGCGCGCGATCCCCCTGGCCCTGGGCATCGCGCTCGTCGTGTACGGTGGGTCGCCCCGCCGAAATGATCTACCTCGTTCACGAGGGTGACGTGGAGGCCGGCCGGTGGCTGGACAGGGCCGGGGCCGGKGGGTGAGTGCCGGTCCGGTGGGGGCTGGGCGCGCAGTTCCCCGCGCCCCTGCGGGGAGCTAGGACGCCCGTGTCGATGCCGTACGCGTGCGGAAGTCGCTCCACGGTTCCAGGTTCGTGTCGTCGTTCGGTTCGCCGTACCAGCCGGTGCCGTCGAGCCAGGCGCGCAGCCAGTCCGTGAGGGTGGGGGCGTCCACGTACCACGCGTCGTCGGCGTCGTCGGCGTTCGGCTCGAACAGGAGGACCGTGCCGTCCGGGGTGCGGCAGTCCACGCACGCGTACATGCCACAGCCCCAGTGGGATATCGGCAGGACGCCGTCCGGCCAGGGCCAGTCGGGGTCCTGGCGGCCGCTCTCGCGGTGCGCGAGGTACTGCGCGACGGCGGCGGGCTCGCCCGAGGGCGGGCTGTCGAGCAGGGGCAGCAGACCGTACTCCGGGCCGAACCCGCCGTCCCCTATCCGCAGGTAGAGCGCGGCGAGCAAGGGCGGCACGGAGAAGCCGAGGGCGGACTCGGCGCGGACGAGCGTCGCCTCGTCCACGGGCTCGGGGAGCGAGGACCAGCCCCACGGCCGGGAGTTGCGCGCCTCCGCGGAGACTCGTACCAGCAACTGCTCGATCTCGGTCATGCGTTCATGATGCAGCGCGCCACTGACATCCGGTCCGGCCTGTGGACAACTTCCGGGCGAATCGCCGACGCGGGCGGGGACGGGCCGCAAGAGGTCCCGGAACCGGTCTAACGGACCGAGGACGTGAACGGCTGGTCCGTGGGTACGATCTCGCGGCCCAGGGGGAACAGGGAGACCGGGATCAGCTTGAAGTTGGCGATGCCCAGGGGGATGCCGATGATCGTGACGCACTGGATGAGGCCCGTGACGATGTGGGCGAGGGCCAGCCACCAGCCGGCGAGGATCAGCCAGAGGACGTTGACGACGAAGGACGGCGCGCCCGCGTCACGGCGCTCCACCGTCGTGCGGCCGAACGGCCACAGCGCGTAGGTGCCGATGCGGAACGACGCGACCCCGAACGGGATGCCGATGATCGTGACGCAGAGCAACAGGCCCGCGAAGAGGTAGCCGAGGAAGAGCCAGAAGCCGCTCAGGACCAGCCATATGACGTTCAGGATCGTCTTCACCGGTGTGGACCTGCCATCTGTTCGAGCCGGGCGATGCGCTCCGCCATCGGCGGGTGCGTGGAGAACATCTTGGACAGTCCCTGGCCCGGGCGGAAGGGGTTGGCGATCATCATGTGGCTCGCCGTCTCGATGCGCGGCTCAGGGGGGAGCGGAAGCTGTTTCGTGCCCGCCTCCAGCTTGCGCAGGGCGCTCGCGAGGGCCAGCGGGTCGCCGGTGAGCTGCGCGCCGGACGCGTCCGCCTCGTACTCCCTGGAGCGGCTGATGGCCAGCTGGATGACGGTCGCGGCGAGCGGGCCGAGGATCATGATCATCAGCATGCCGAGGAGGCCCGGTCCGTCGTCGTCGTTCGAGCGGCCGATCGGGATCAGCCAGGCGAAGTTGACCAGGAACATGATGACGGAGGCCAGGGCGCCCGCGACGGACGAGATGAGGATGTCGCGGTTGTAGACGTGGCTCAGCTCGTGGCCGATGACGCCGCGCAGCTCCCGCTCGTCCAGGATGCGCAGGATGCCCTCGGTGCAGCACACCGCGGCATTGCGCGGATTGCGGCCCGTCGCGAACGCGTTCGGTGCCTCCGTCGGGGAGATGTACAGGCGGGGCATGGGCTGGCGGGCCTGGGTGGAGAGCTCGCGGACCATCCGGTAGAGCGCGGGGGCCTCGAACTCGCTCACCGGGCGCGCGCGCATCGCGCGTAGAGCCAGTTTGTCGCTGTTCCAGTACGCGTACGCGTTGGTGCCGACCGCGATGAGCAGGGCGACGACGAGGCCCATGCGGCCGAAGAAGCTGCCGATGACGATGATGAGTGCGGACAGTCCCCCGAGGAGTACGGCGGTCCTGAGCCCGTTGTGCCGGCGGTGCACGGTACGCCCTCCAAATGGTGCGGCAGGGGAACCCTTGCTTGTCGATCTCTGGTCTGGTGATCTCTGGCGGTCTCTGACGTCACTGGTTCCGTGACTCCACGGTCCAGTGGACCCTCCCTCACTGGTCAACGCCAGGCGGGAAGCACTAGTTCCCTTGTGCGCGCGGCGTCATGCCTAGGCCGTCCGGGTGATGCGGGGACGCCCCGCACGCGTGCGTGCGGGGCGTCGGGCGCGCGTGCGGCCGGTGGCTGGGCCGGTCCGGGGCCTGCGTCAGAAGAGGCCGGTGTCCGAGAAGCGCAGGACGAGCTGCGGCGCCCCGGAGAGCGCGACCCCCAGGACGGCGGTCAGGGCGATCGCCGCGGTCAGGGGGGCGGGGACGCGGTGCGGCTCGCTCTCGCCCTCGGGGGCGCGGAACAGCAGGGCCGTCCACTGCAGGTAGTAGAAGAGCGCGATCACGACGTTGACGGCCATGACCACGGCGAGCCAGCCGAGGCCCGCGTCGACGGCGGCCGAGAAGACGGTGACCTTCGCGAAGAGTCCGATGACGCCCGGCGGCAGACCGGCCAGGCAGAGCAGGAAGAAGCCGAGGACGAGCGCGGTGAGGGGGCGGGAGGCGTACAGGCCGCGGTAGTCGCTGACCCGGTTCAACGGGTTCGTGCGGGCCACCAGCGCGGCCACCGCGAAGGCGCCGAGGTTCACGGCGGCGTACATGAGGGCGTACGCGACGGTGGAGCCGACGGCCCTCTCGGTGTCCTTCGCGTACGCGGCGGCGGCGATCGGCACCAGGAGGTAGCCGGCCTGTCCGACGGAGGACCAGGCCAGGAGGCGTACCGCGCTGTACGCGCGCGTGGCCCCCTGCCGCAGGGCGCCGACGTTGCCGATCGTCATGGTGAGGGCGGCCAGGGCGGCGAGGGCGGGGCCCCAGACGTCGGCGTACGACGGGAGGGCGATCACGGTGACCAGGATCAGGCCGGAGAAGCCGACCGCCTTGCCGACCACCGACAGGTAGGCGGCGACCGGGAGGGGCGCCCCCACGTAGGTGTCGGGCACCCAGAAGTGGAAGGGCACCGCGGCCGTCTTGAAGGCGAAGCCGACGAGGGTCAGGACGACGCCCGCCTGGGTGAGGGTGTGCAGCTGCCCGTCGACGTCCTCGATCCGGGTGGCGATCTGCGTGAGGTACAGGGTGCCGGTCGACGCGTAGACGAAGCTGATGCCCATGAGGCTCACGGCGGTCGCGGTGACCGAGGACAGGAAGAACTTGAGGGCTGCTTCGGAGGACCTGCGGTCGCCGTACCGGAGGCCGACCAGGGCGAAGGCGGGCAGGGACGCGACCTCCAGGGCGACGATCAGGGTGGCGAGGTCGCGCGAGGCGGGCAGCAGGGCGGCGCCCGCGGCCGAGGAGAGCAGCAGGAACCAGTACTCCCCCTCCGGCAGTTCCCTCTTCGCGTCCTTCAGGGCGGTCATCGACAGGAGGGCGGTGAGGAGCGCGCCGCCGAGGACGAGGAACTGGACGGCCAGCGTGAACCGGTCGGCCGTGTAGCTGCACACGTCCGCGTCGCCGGTCAGGCAGAACGTGGAGCGGTCGCCGTCCAGGAGGGGCAGCAGCGCGAGCGCCGCGGCGGCGAGCCCGGCCACCGAGACCCAGCCGAGCAGGGCCTTCCTGCGGTCGCCCACGAAGAGGTCGGCGACGAGCACCACGAGGGCGACGACCGCCGCGACGGTGGGCGGCGCGATCGCGAGCCAGTCGACGGACTGGACCAGGGACTGAGCCTGGGACTGGACCAGGGACTGGGCCTGGGGGCTCAACGGGTGCCTCCTGCGAGGAGCTGCTGCACGGCCGGGTCGGTCAGGCCCAGGAGGGTCTTCGGCCAGAGCCCGGTGACGACGGTGAGGACGACGAGCGGGGTCCAGGCGGCGAACTCGTACGCCCGGACGTCGGTGAGCCGCGCGCCCTCCTCCTGCGGGGTGGCGCCCATGCAGACGCGGCGGACCACGACGAGCAGGTACGCGGCGGTGAGCAGGGTGCCGAACGCGGCGATCGCCGTGAACGTCAGGAAGGCGGGCCGGCTGAGGCCGTCGGCGGGGTCGAACGCGCCGAACAGCGCGAGCATCTCGCCCCAGAACCCGGCCAGGCCCGGCAGCCCGAGCGAGGCGACGGCGGCGAAGGCGAGCAGGCCGCCGAGGCGCGGGGCCCGGCCGTAGAGCGCGGCGCCGGTCGCCTGCGCGAGGGTGTCGAGGTCGGTCGTGCCCGTGCGGTCCTTGAGCGCGCCGACGAGGAAGAAGAGCAGGCCGGTGATGAGGCCGTGGGCGATGTTCGCGAACAGCGCGCCGTTCACGCCGGTCGGGGTCATCGACGCGATGCCGAGGAGCACGAAGCCCATGTGGCCGACCGAGGAGTACGCGATGAGGCGCTTGAGGTCGCCCTTCGCGCCCTGCCGGGCGAGCGCCAGGCAGGCCAGCGAACCGTAGACGATCCCGACGACCGCGAAGGCCGCGAGGTACGGGGCGAAGGTGCTCATGCCGTCGGGCGCGACGGGCAGCAGGATCCTCACGAACCCGTACGTGCCCATCTTCAGCAGGACGCCGGCCAGCAGGACCGAGCCGACGGTCGGGGCGGCGGTGTGGGCGTCCGGCAGCCAGCTGTGCAGCGGCCACATCGGCGTCTTGACCGCGAGCCCGGTCCCGATCGCCAGAACGGCGACGACCTGCACCGACGGGGTGAGCGCGGGGTGACTGTCAGTGGCGAGTGCCACCATGTCGAATGTGCCCGCCTTGATCCCGATCAGGAGCAGGCCCAGCAGCATGACCACGGAACCGAGCAGCGTGTACAGGATGAACTTCCAGGCGGCCCGGGTGCGTTCCTCGCCGCCCCAGCGGGCGATGAGGAAGTACATCGGGATGAGCACCGTCTCGAAGGCCAGGAAGAACAGCAGCAGGTCGAGGACGGCGAAGGTCGCGAGGGTGCCGGACTCAAGGACGAGGACGAGCGCCACGAATGCTTTCGGGGACGGGCCCGACGGCATCTTGAAGAAGGAGTACAGCGCGCACAGGAAGGTCAGGAGCGCGGTCAGCACGAGGAGGGGGAGGGAGATGCCGTCGATGCCGAGGTGGATCCGCACGTCGAGTGCGGGGATCCAGCTGATGTCCGTCGTGGCCTGCATCTTCGAGGGCTGGTCGTGGTCGAAGCCGAGCACGAGGACGACCGCGGCGACGAGCACGGCGCCGGTGACGGTCACGCCGTGCCGCAGCACGGCCTGCTCGGGCGACTTCCCCTTCAGCCCGGGCGGGGCCGGCAGGAGGGCGGTGACCGCACCGATGAGCGGGGCGACGACGATGAACCCGAGAAGGACCTGCATCACGGACTCGCTGATATCGATCACGTCTGCTCACGCTCCCGCGGTGGCGACGAGGAGGACGGCGACCACCAGGACGACGGTGCCGGCGAGCAGCGCGCTCACATAGGTCTGGACATTGCCGGTCTGGGTGCGGCGGACGGCCGTGCCGAGCCAGCGGGGCAGGGCGCCGGCGCCGCGTACGTAGGTGTCGACGACCTCGCGGTCGAGGAACCGGACGACGGTGGCCGCGCCCCGCACCGGGCGGACGAACAGCGCCGTGTACAGCGCGTCGAGGTGGAAGCCGACGGCGGCGTGGCGGTGCAGCGGGCCGAGCAGGAGGCGGCCGGGGTCCGCCGGGTCGGGCGCGGAGGCCACGTTCCCGTACGCGCTCTCGTGGCTGGCGATGGCCTCGGCCTCGACCAGGCCGCCGTCGGCGTCCGGGTGGGCCGCGACCGCGCCGAGGGGGAAGCGGCCGGACATGGCGGTGGTGTGCCGCCACGCGCCGTACGTGACGATGCCGCCGACCAGGGCGACACCCGTACCGAGGACGGCGGTGGTGAGGGTCGGGGTGAGGTCCCGGCTGTCGAACCAGTCGGGCAGCACACCGGTGGTGAGTCCGTAGGCGAGGGAGGGGACGGCGAGCACCCACAGCACGGAGTTCATGGCGACGGGCTGCCTGCCGTGGTCGGGGGCTTCGGCGCCGTGGCCGCGGAAGGCGAGCAGCCACAGGCGCATCGCGTAGGCGGCGGTGAGCAGGGCGGTCACCAGACCGGAGACGAGGACGATCCAGCCCGCCGCGCCGGGGACGTGCCCGGCGTGGCCGGTGGCGGCGTGCTCGGCGGCACCGAGGACGGCTTCCTTGGAGAAGAAGCCGCTGAAGGGCGGGATCGCGGCGAGCGCGAGCAGCGCCACGCTCATCGTCCAGTAGGCGTCGGGGACGCGGGCGCGCAGGTCCTTCATCCGGGACATGGCGGCCAGCGAGTTGGTGCCGGCGGCGTGGATGACCACGCCCGCCGCGAGGAACAGCAGCGCCTTGAAGGCGCCGTGCGCGAGGAGGTGGAAGACGGCGGCGCCGCGGTCGCCGACGGCGAGGGCGCCGGTCATGTAGCCGAGCTGGCCGATCGTCGAGTAGGCGAGGACCCGTTTGATGTCGTCCTGGGCGAGGGCGGCGAGGGCCGAGCCGACCATGGTCAGGGCGGCCATCGCGGCGAGGACGACCAGTGCGGCCGCGGAGGCCGCGAAGACCGGGAGGAGGCGGGCGACGAAGTAGACACCGGCGGCGACCATCGTCGCGGCGTGGATGAGCGCGGAGACGGGGGTGGGGCCCGCCATCGCGTCGGGGAGCCAGGTGTGCAGCGGGAACTGCGCCGACTTGCCCGCCACGCCCGCGAGGAGCAGCAGGGCGATCAGGGTCGGGTGGTCGAGTCCGCCGCTCGCCACGGCGCCGAGGATCTTCGTGATGCGGAACGAGCCGGTGTCGGTGGCGAGCGCGAACAGGCCGATCAGGAAGGGGACGTCGCCGAGCTTGGTGACGAGGAAGGCCTTGATGGAGGCGGCGCGCGCCTCCGGGGTCTCCCAGTAGTGGCCCACGAGGAAGTACGAGCAGATGCCCATGATCTCCCAGCCGACCAGCAGCACCATCAGGTCACCGGAGTAGACGACGAGCAGCATGGCGGAGGTGAAGAGGGAGACGAGGGCCGCGTACGAGGGGTAGCGCGGGTCGTGGCGCAGGTAGCCCGTCGAGTAGATCTGCACGCAGGTCGCGACCAGGCCGACGAGGACGGCGGTCAGGGCGGCGAAGCCGTCGATGTGCAGGGCGAGTTCGACGGGGACGGAGCCGGTGGGCGTGAGCTCGGTGACGGCGTCCACGGGTCCGCCGCCGCCCTGGCGCGCGGCGACGGTCACGGCGAGGGCGAGGGCGGCGAGGGAGGGCAGGACGGCGAGGGGGCGTACGAAACCGGGGGCGGTGCGGCCCAGGAGCAGGGTGGCGAGCGCGCCCAGGAACGGGAGGAGGGGGACGAGGACGGCGAGGGTGGTCGTGGTCACGCGGTGGCCTCAGCCTTCTCGGCCGGCTCGTTGCGCGCGGGTCCGGAGTCGTCGGTGTCGTCGTCGCCGGGGCGCTCGGCGGTGTCGCGGAGCCTGTCGATGTCCGCGGTGCCGCGGTTGCGGTGGACGGCGAGGACGATCGCCAGGCCGATGCCGATCTCGGCGGCCGCAATGGCGATGGTGAACAGGGTCAGGGCCTGGCCGGAGTGCAGGGCGTCCCGGGCCGTCTTGTCGAGCCACACGTCGAAGGCGACGAGGTTGAGGTTGACGGCGTTGAGCATCAGCTCGACGGACATCAGGACCAGGATCGCGTTGCGGCGGGCCAGGACTCCGTAGAGGCCGGTGCAGAAGAGGAGGGCGGAGAGTACGGCCGGGTAGGCGAGGTGCATCAGCGGGCGCCTTCCTTGTCGCTGTCGCTCCGGGTGGCGGTGCCGCGCGGGCCCGGCGGGGCCGGGGCGGTCGGGGGACTCGCGGTGGCCGTCGTCCCCGCCGTCCCTGCCGCCTGCGCCGTCTCCTTCGCCTTCGCGCGGCGGGAGAGGACGATCGCGCCGACCAGGGCGGCGAGCAGCAGGACCGACAGGGCCTCGAAGGGGAGCACCCAGCTCTGGAAGAGGCTGGCGCCGGTGACCGCGGKGGAGCCGGCGGGGGCGCCGTCCAGGTCGATCCAGGTCGTCCGGAAGGCGTCGACGACGACCCAGACGAGGGCGGCGGCCGCGGCGACCGCCACGGCGAGGGCGGCCCAGCGGTTGCCGGAGTCGGCGTCCGGGGAGCGGCCGATGGGGGCCCTGGTGAGCATCAGTCCGAAGAGGAGGAGGACGACGACGGAACCGACGTAGATGAGGACCTGCACCCAGGCGATGAACTCGGCCGTGAGCAGGAGATACTCGACGGCGAGGCCGCCGAGGGCGACGACCAGCCACAGGGCGGCGTGCACCAGCTGCTTCGTGGTGACCGTGACGACCGCGGCGCCGAAGGTGACCAGGCCGACGAGGAGGAAGGCGATCTCGACGCCGGTCGGCGAGAGGAAGCCGTGCGGGTCGGCGGCGGCGGTGGTCGTGGCCTGCGCCGCCGTGGCGACGGCCGCGGCGGGGGTCACGAGGCGCCTCCCTGCGGGTCGGTGGGGTCGGCCTGTGCTTCGGCCTGGGCCTGCGCTTGGGCCTGCGCCTCGGCTGCCGCCTGGGCCTCGGCCGCGGCGAGCTTCTCGGCGGTCTTGCGGGCGGCGGCGATCTCCTTGGGCTCCTCGGCGCCGGGGTCCAGGGCCGGCGGGGCCGGGACGGTCCACATCCACTCGCGGAGCTTGTCGCGCTCGTGGGTGAGCTCGTGGATGTCGGTCTCGGCGTACTCGAACTCGGGCGACCAGAAGAGGGCGTCGAACGGGCAGACCTCGATGCAGATGCCGCAGTACATGCACAGGGCGAAGTCGATGGCGAAGCGGTCGAGGACGTTGCGGCTGCGCTCGCGGCCACCGGGGGCGGCGGCCGGGACCGTCTCCTTGTGGGAGTCGATGTAGATGCACCAGTCCGGGCACTCGCGGGCGCACAGCATGCAGACCGTGCAGTTCTCCTCGAAGAGGCCGATGACACCGCGTGAGCGGGGCGGGAGTTCGGGCTGGGTGTCCGGGTACTGCGCGGTGACGGTCTTCTTCGTCATCGTGCGCAGGGTGACGGCCAGGCCCTTGGCCAGGCCGGAGCCGGGGATCGACGGGCGGGACATGGTTACGCGATCACCACCTTGACGATGCCGGTGAGGGCGATCTGGGCGAGGGAGAGGGGGACGAGGAGGGTCCAGGCGAGTTTCTGCAGCTGGTCCTCGCGCAGCCGGGGGTAGGTGACGCGGAGCCAGATCACGACGAAGGCGAGGACGGCCGCCTTCAGCAGGGTCCAGACCCAGCCGAGGCCGTCGGCGCCCCAGGGGCCGTGCCAGCCGCCCAGGAAGAGGACGGTGGTCAGGCCGCACAGGACGACGATCCCGGCGTACTCGGCGAGCAGGAACAGGGCGAAGCGCAGGCCCGTGTACTCGGTGTACGCGCCGAAGATGATCTCCGAGTCGGCGACCGGCATGTCGAAGGGCGGGCGCTGCAGTTCGGCGAGGCCGGCCACGAAGAAGACGAGCGCGCCGACGATCTGCCAGGGCAGCCACCACCACTCGAAGGCGTCGAGGATGCCGGGGAGGGAGACCGTGCCGGCCGCCATGGCGACCGAGGCGGCTGCCAGCAGCATGGGGAGTTCGTACGCGAGGAGCTGGGCGGCGGTGCGCAGGCCGCCGAGCAGGGAGAACTTGTTGGCCGAGGCCCAGCCGGCCATCAGCGAGCCGAGGACGCTGACGCCCATCACGGCGAGGACGAAGAAGACGCCCGCGTCGACGACCTCGCCGACCGCGCCCTCGCCCGGGCCGATCGGGATGACGAGGAGGACCATGAGGTACGGGAGGAGCGCCACGGCCGGGGCCAGCTGGAAGACACGGCGGTCCGCGTCCGCCGGGACCACGTCCTCCTTCTGGGCGAACTTCACCCCGTCCGCGACGAGTTGGGCCCAGCCGTGGAAACCGCCCGCGTACATGGGGCCCAGGCGGCCCTGCATGTGGGCCATCACCTTGTGCTCGGCCTGACCGACGAGCAGGGGGAAGGTCAGGAACACGACGAACACGACGAGGAGTCGCAGGGCGACGTCCAGGGCGTCGTTCACTGCGTGCCTCCTGCGGGGGTGTCGGGGGTGGCGGGGCCGTCCTGGTCGGCCCCGGCGGCTCGGGCGGCCCGTGCCGGGCGGGCCGGGGCAGGGGGGAGCTGGCCCTTCAGAGGGCCCCACTCGTTGGGGTCGGGGACGCCGGGCGGCAGCATCTGGCGGCGTTTGGGACCGCCGTGTTCCGACTCGCCCGGCTCCTTCGCCCCTGGCCAGGCCTTCGCCACCCGGGCGGCCAGGACGAAGTCCTTGCGCAGCGGGTGGCCCTCGAAGCCCTCGGGGAGGAGGAGCGGGTCCAGACCGGGGTGGCCCTCGAAGGTCACCCCGAACATCTCGTGCGTCTCGCGTTCGTGCCAGGCGGCGCCCGCGTAGACCCCGACCGCGGACGGCAGGACCGGCGCCGCGTGCGGGACCGTCGTCCGGACGAGCAGGCGGCGTACCGGAGCCAGCGCCACGACGTGCGCCGAGACGCGGAACCCGGTGCCGGGTCCCGTGCCGGGCTCGTCGACCGCGCTCAGCCAGTCGAAGTACGTGCAGCCGAGTGCGTCCCGCGCGCTCTCCAGGGAGGCGAGCCAGTTCTGCGGCGGCACGTCGACCGTCAGGACCTCGTACGACTCCTCGGCCGTGGCGTCCGGGCCGAAGAGCTCCTCCACGGGGGCGGGGAGCCAGCCGGTCGTCGTCATCGGGCGTCCCCCGTGGCCGGCCCGGTGCCGGACGGTGCGGTGCCGGACGGCGTGGCCGGCGGCCGGACGAGTCCGCTCTGGAGCGCGGCCGCGGACGGGCGCCCGGCGCCGTCGGACGCGTACCGCTCCCCGAGCGACTCGCGGGCGATCTTCTCCTGCAGCTTGAGGATGCCCTGGAGCAGCGCCTCCGGGCGGGGCGGGCAGCCCGGGACGTACACGTCGACCGGGATGATCTGGTCGACGCCCTTCGTCACGGAGTACGAGTCCCAGTACGGGCCGCCGCAGTTCGAGCAGGCGCCGAAGGAGATGACGTACTTGGGCTCGGGCATCTGCTCGTACAGGCGCTTCACGGCCGGGGCCATCTTGTCGGTGACCGTGCCGGAGACGACCATCAGGTCGGCCTGGCGCGGACCCGGTGCGAACGGGATGACGCCCAGGCGGATGAAGTCGTGCCGGGCCATCGACGCCGCGATGAACTCGATCGCGCAGCAGGCGAGACCGAAGTTGAAGACCCAGAGCGAGTAGCGGCGGCCCCAGTTCAGGACCACCTTCATCGGCTCCGGGGCCAGCCGGGCCAGCGCGCCCAGCCGCTTGGGCTCCGGCAGGAACACCGGCTCGGGAGCCGGCGGAACCGCGGGAGCCGCGGAGGTCGTGGGGGTTTCGTCCGGGTGCGGACGCGTCACGTCCATGTGAGGACGCCCTTCTTGTATGCGTACAGCAGACCGACGGCCAGGAAGCCGAGGAAGATGAACATCTCCACGAGCGTCGCCGCTCCGTAGCCCGGCGCGGCGAAGACCGTCGCCCAGGGGAAGAGGAAGATCGAGTCGACCGCGAAGATCACGTACAGGAACGCGTAGACGTAGTAGCGGACCTGCGTGTGGGCCCAGCCCTCGCCGACGGGGTCGACCCCGCACTCGTACGTCATGAGCTTCTCGGGCGTGGGGACCACGGGCCGCAGCAGGCGGCCCGCTCCGAAGGCCACGGCGACGAACAGCACGCCGACGACGGCGAGCAGTCCGACGACCGAGTACGACTGGAAGTAGTCCGCCGCGACCATGGTCGGTTCCGGCACGTCCGCCCTCACTCCCTGACCTGACCTGACCTCGGATGAACCCGCACTGGCCGTACCACGCGTGCGCCGTCGTGCGCGCCCCGCGGAGCCAGTCGTTCGACGATCTGTACGCACCGGAGTCTAGGGCCTGCTAAAGGGACGGTAAGCAGTCCGTCACGGGTAGGGGTCGCGCGATCTCCTCCCGGCCCCGCCGGGGTGGTGTCAGGGACGGGTCGGGGGTGGGGTTTTCCCCCGGGCCACGGAGGCGGTCCACCTCATGGCGCCACGCGCTGCGGCCCGGCAAGGTTGCGCCTATGACGGAACGCATCCTGGCCGCCGGCCCCCTGGAGGGCGGCACCGACCGGCCGCCTCCCGCACGCTTCGCCTATGACGGGCACACCTGGAAGGAGATCGCGCATCTCCTGACCAACCTGATGTTCTCCCTCGTCGGGTTCACCTATGTCGTCACCGTCCTGTTCCTGGGAGCCGGGCTGACGCTGACGGTGATCGGGCTGCCGGTGCTGGCGTTCGGGCTGCTGGGCGCGCGCCAGCTGGGCAAGTTCGAACGGCTCCGGGCCAGGGGCCTGCTCGGGGTACGCGTGGACGAGCCGAGCCCCCTGCCGTTCCGCGGGCGGGGCGGGTTCTTCGGGTGGCTGTGGATGACGCTGAAGGATCCGGTCGGCTGGCGGACGGTGCTGTACGAGCTCATGCGGCTGCCGTGGGCGATCGTCACCTTCACCGTCACGCTGGTGTCGCTGTTCGTGCTGTGGCCGGTGCTGCCGTTCCTCGCCCGCGGCCTCGCCAACGCCGACCGGGCGATGGTGCGCGCCCTGCTGTCGCCCTCCGACGAGCTGGAGCGGCGGATCGCCGAACTGGAGTCGGACCGCGGTGTCGTGGTCGACACGGCGGCGGCCGACCTGCGGCGCATCGAGCGGGACCTGCACGACGGGGCGCAGGCCCGGCTGGTGAACCTCGCCATGGGGCTCGGCCTGGCGAAGGAGAAGCTGCTGGAGGGCCAGGCCGACGAGACCGTCGCCGCCATGGTCGACGAGGCGCACGGCGAGGTGAAGCTGGCGCTGCAGGAACTGCGGGACCTGGCGCGGGGCATCCATCCCGCGGTGCTCACCGACCGCGGTCTGGACGCGGCGCTGTCCTCGGTCGGCGCCCGCTGCACGGTGCCGGTGAAGGTGACGGCCGACCTGCCGGCCCGGCCCGCGGCGGCCATCGAGGGCATCGCGTACTTCACGGTCTCCGAGCTCCTGCAGAACGTCAGCAAGCACAGCGGTGCGCGGTCCGCCTCGGTCGACGTGTGGCGTTCGGAGAACCGCCTGCTCATACAGGTCTGGGACGACGGCCGCGGGGGCGCCTCCCTCGACGGCGGTACGGGGATGTCGGGGCTCGCCGACCGGCTCGGCGCGGTGGACGGGCTGTTCGTCGTCGACTCGCCGGCCGGCGGGCCGACGACGATCACGGCGGAGCTGCCGTGGCGGGACCGTACGGAAGGAGCGGGCTAGGGGGCGGGGTGCGCCCCGCTTTCCCGGTCGACGCCCTCGACCGCCCCCGGCAGGGGTGCGGCCGGGGGCGTACGCATGCCGGGAGCGGGGA
>NZ_VDFC01000040.1:756489-767682 GCF_008369065.1 Streptomyces apricus
GGATGGGCTGGGGGGCCGAAGATCGTGGAGGACAGAGTGCGCGTGGTCATCGCCGAGGATTCGGTGCTGCTGCGGGAGGGCCTGACCCGGTTGCTGACCGACCGCGGGCACGAGGTGATCGCGGGAGTGGGCGACGGGGACGCACTGATCAAGACGATCACGGAGTTCGCGGCGCAGGACGCGCTGCCCGACGTCGTCGTCGCGGACGTCCGGATGCCGCCGACCCACACCGACGAGGGCGTCAAGGCGGCCGTGCAACTGCGCAGGCAGCACCCGGGGCTCGGCGTCCTGGTGCTGTCGCAGTACGTGGAGGAGCAGTACGCCACCGAACTGCTCGCCGGTTCCAGCACCGGGGTCGGCTATCTCCTCAAGGACCGGGTAGCCGAAGTGCGGGAGTTCGTGGACGCGGTCGTCCGCGTGGCCCGCGGCGGCACCGCCCTCGACCCGGAGGTCGTCGCGCAGCTGCTCGGACGCAGCCGGAAGCAGGACGTCCTCGCGGGGCTCACCCCGCGCGAGCGGGAGGTGCTGGGACTCATGGCCGAGGGACGGACGAACTCGGCGGTCGCCCGCCAGCTCGTCGTCAGCGACGGCGCGGTCGAGAAGCACGTGAGCAACATCTTCATGAAACTGGGCCTGTCCCAGAGCGACGGCGACCACCGCCGCGTCCTCGCCGTCCTCACCTACCTGAACTCGTGAGGAACCACGGAGCCGGCCGCGGGGCACCATTACGGCGCGACTCCCGTGCGAGAACCGGAGGAAGAGCCCGGAGCGTCTGGACAGGTAACGCCGGGGGCGGAGCAAGCGTGGCAAAACAGGGTGTAAGGCAGTCTCGAAACGACATCCATGGTGCGAACGTCCCAGAGCGGTCGCCCCTTGCCGACGTAGTGTGGGGCTCGGGTGGGCCTGCGGGAGGGCCGCACCCGGACAGCCGCCTCGAAGGAGGTCCACTTCAGTGACCAGTCAGGTCAGCAGTCCGGCTGAGCAGGCCGACGGTGCCGTCGTAGGAGAGCAGCGCAAACCGGCGGGCGGGAAGGACGTACGGCGACTCGATCGGGTGATCATCCGGTTCGCGGGGGACTCGGGTGACGGTATGCAGCTCACCGGGGACCGCTTCACCTCCGAGACCGCATCGTTCGGGAACGACCTTTCGACGCTGCCGAACTTCCCCGCCGAGATCCGTGCGCCCGCAGGAACCCTGCCGGGCGTTTCTTCTTTCCAGCTGCACTTCGCCGACCACGACATCCTCACCCCGGGGGACGCGCCGAACGTCCTGGTGGCGATGAATCCGGCCGCGCTGAAGGCGAACCTCGCGGACGTGCCGCGCGGCGCCGAGATCATCGTCAACACGGACGAGTTCACCAAGCGGGCGATGGCGAAGGTGGGCTGGGCGGCGAGTCCGCTGGAGGACGGGACCCTGGACGGGTACAGCGTTCATCCGGTGCCGCTGACCACGCTGACGGTGGAGGCGCTCAAGTCGTTCGACCTGTCCCGCAAGGAGGCCGAGCGCAGCAAGAACATGTTCGCTCTGGGTCTGCTGAGCTGGATGTACCACCGGCCGACCGAGGGCACGGAGAAGTTCCTGACCACGAAGTTCGCCAGGAAGCCGGACATCGCGGCGGCCAACATCGCCGCTTTCCGGGCGGGCTGGAACTTCGGGGAGACCACCGAGGACTTCGCCGTCTCCTACGAGATCGCGCCCGCCACGCAGGCCTTCCCGACCGGCACGTACCGCAACATCTCCGGGAACCTGGCGCTGTCGTACGGGCTGATCGCCGCCTCCCGCCAGGCGGACCTGCCGCTCTACCTGGGCTCGTACCCGATCACGCCGGCCTCCGACATCCTGCACGAGCTGTCGAAGCACAAGAACTTCGGGGTGCGCACCTTCCAGGCCGAGGACGAGATCGCCGGGATCGGGGCGGCGCTGGGCGCGGCCTTCGGCGGCTCGCTCGCGGTGACCACGACCTCGGGTCCGGGGGTGGCCCTCAAGAGCGAGACGATCGGGCTGGCGGTCTCGCTGGAGCTGCCGCTGCTGGTCATCGACATCCAGCGCGGCGGCCCCTCGACCGGGCTGCCGACCAAGACCGAGCAGGCGGACCTGCTGCAGGCCATGTACGGGCGCAACGGCGAGGCGCCGGTGCCGATCGTGGCGCCGCGCACGCCCGCCGACTGCTTCGACGCAGCCCTGGAGGCGGCGCGGATCGCGCTGGCCTACCGCACGCCGGTGCTGCTGCTGTCCGACGGCTACCTGGCCAACGGCTCCGAGCCGTGGCGCATCCCCGAGACCGACGAACTGCCGGACCTGCGCGTGCAGTTCGCGCAGGGGCCCAACCACACCCTCCAGGACGGCACCGAGGTCTTCTGGCCGTACAAGCGCGATCCGCAGACGCTGGCCCGTCCGTGGGCGATCCCGGGCACGCCGGGACTCGAACACCGCATCGGCGGCATCGAGAAGCAGGACGGCACGGGCAACATCAGCTACGACCCGGCCAACCACGACTTCATGGTCCGCACCCGCCAGGCCAAGATCGACGGCATCGACGTCCCCGACGTGGAGGTCGACGACCCCACCGGCGACGCCGGCACGCTCGTGCTGGGCTGGGGCTCGACGTACGGCCCGATCACCGCGGCGGTACGGCGGCTGCGCACGGCCGGGGAGAGCATCGCGCAGGCCCACCTGCGTCACCTCAACCCCTTCCCGCGGAATCTGGGCACCGTGCTGGAGCGTTACGGCAAGGTGGTCGTCCCCGAGATGAACCTCGGTCAGCTGGCCACGCTGGTCAGGGCGAAGTACCTGGTGGACGCCCGCTCGTACAACCAGGTGAACGGCATGCCGTTCAAGGCTGAGCAACTCGCCACGGCTCTCAAGGAGGCCATCGATGGCTGAGACGACCACGGAAGGCTCGGGCACGATCGAGGCGCTCACTCTGGTGCCCAAGGCCGAGGCCAGGCAGTCCATGAAGGACTTCAAGTCCGATCAGGAAGTGCGCTGGTGCCCCGGCTGCGGCGACTACGCGATCCTCGCCGCCGTGCAGGGCTTCATGCCCGAGCTCGGGCTGGCGAAGGAGAACATCGTCTTCGTCTCGGGCATCGGCTGCTCCTCGCGCTTCCCGTACTACATGAACACCTACGGGATGCACTCCATCCACGGGCGCGCGCCGGCCATCGCGACCGGGCTGGCCTCCTCGCGCCGGGACCTGTCGGTGTGGGTGGTCACCGGGGACGGGGACGCGCTGTCCATCGGCGGCAACCACCTCATCCACGCGCTGCGCCGCAACGTGAACCTGAAGATCCTGCTGTTCAACAACCGGATCTACGGGCTGACCAAGGGGCAGTACTCGCCGACCTCCGAGGTCGGCAAGATCACCAAGTCGACGCCGATGGGCTCGCTGGACGCGCCCTTCAACCCGGTGTCGCTGGCGATCGGCGCGGAGGCCTCGTTCGTGGCGCGCACGGTCGACTCCGACCGCAAGCACCTCACCGAGGTCCTGCGGCAGGCCGCCGCCCACCCGGGCACGGCCCTCGTCGAGATCTACCAGAACTGCAACATCTTCAACGACGGCGCCTTCGAGGCCATCAAGGACAAGCAGCAGGCCCAGGAAGCGGTGATCCGCCTGGAACACGGGCGCCAGATCCGCTTCGGCGCGCCCCTGGAGGACGGCCTGGGCTCCAAGGGCGTCGTGCGCGACGCGCTGACCGGGGACCTGCGGGTCGTCACCGTCACCCCGCAGAACGAGTCGCAGGTCCTGGTCCACGACGCGCACTCCACCTCGCCGACGACGGCGTTCGCGCTCTCGCGCCTCGCCGACCCGGACACCCTGCACCACACCCCGATCGGCGTCCTGCGCGCCGTGGACCGGCCGGTCTACGACACACAGATGTCCGACCAGCTCGACACGGCCATCGAACAGAACGGCAAGGGCGACCTCTCCGCGCTGCTCACCGGCGGGGACGCCTGGACGGTCGTCGGTTAGGTTGCGGCGCTCTGCCGCGGAGGCACGTCGCCTTCCGCCCGCGGGTGCGCCGTGGCCGGTCGCGCGGTTCCCCGCGCCCCTGAGGGGGCGCGGGCCTCGTCGTAGGCGCGGCGGGCCTTCTCCACGGCGTCCATCCGGGTCTCCGTCCACATCGCCAGGGCGCGGACCTGTTCGGCGGCCTCGCGGCCCAGGCCGGTGAGGGAGTAGTCGACGCGCGGCGGTATGACCGGCTGGGCGTCGCGGTGCACGAGGCCGTCGCGCTCCAGGGTCTGCAGGGTCTGGGTGAGCATCTTCTCGCTGACCCGGCCGATGGCCCGGCGCAGCTCGCTGAAGCGGTACGGGCGCTCCATGAGCTCCATCAGGACGAGGACGCCCCAGCGGCTCGTGACGTGCTCCAGGACGAGGCGGTACGGGCACATCCCCTCGGCGTCGGCGTACTTGCCGACCACCGGGTTCACCGCCCTGCCGGCCACCGGTTCCGCCGCGGAGCCGGTGGCCGTACCGCCGACCGGGTTGCTCACTGTCATGCAGGTACCTTACTTCAAAGTGGGTACTTTCCCTGAGTTAGTGCAGCTCCTAGGGTGAGTGGATACCCACCCACGAGGAGTTGTTTCCACCATGAGCATCGTCGTCACCGGAGCCACCGGACACCTCGGCAAGCACGTCGTCGAGGGGCTGCTGGAGAAGGTCCCGGCCGACCAGGTCACCGCCGTCGTCCGCGACGAGGCGAAGGCCGCGGACCTGGCCGCCCGCGGCGTGCGGATCGCGGTCGCCGACTACGACGCCCCCGAGACCCTCGACGGCGTCTTCTCCGCCGGCGACAAGGTGCTGCTCATTTCGAGCAGCGCGGTCGGCAAGGACCGGGTCGCCCAGCACAAGGCCGTCCTCGACGCCGCCCGGGCCGCCGGTGTCGCGCTCCTCGCCTACACCAGCGCCCCCGGCAGCCTGACCGCCGCGCTGGCCGACGACCACCGGGCCACCGAGGCGGCCGTCCTGGAGTCGGGCGTGCCCTACACCCTGCTGCGCAACGGCTGGTACAACGAGAACTACACCGAGAACCTGGCCCCGGTCCTGGAGCACGGCGCCGTCGTCCAGGCGGCGGGCGAGGGCCGCATCTCCACCGCCTCCCGCGCGGACTACGCGGCCGCCGCCGTGGCCGTCCTGACCGGCGAGGGCCACGAGAACGCGACGTACGAGCTGGGCGGCGACACCGCCTTCGACTTCACCGAGTACGCCGCCGCGGTGTCGCGGGCGTCCGGCAAGGAGATCGTGTACAACGCCGTCCCCGCCGAGACGTACAAGGGCATCCTGACCGGCGCCGGGGTCCCCGAGCCGTTCGCCGCGATCCTGGCCGGCGTGGACGAGTCCATCGCGAAGGGCGAGCTGCTCATCACGAGCGGCGACCTCTCCCGGCTGGCCGGGCGCCCGACCACGCCGATCACCGAATCGATCGAGGCGGCGCTCAAGGGCTGACCTCCGGACCCGCACCCCCGCCTGTCATGACCGTATGGCGATACGGGCATGACGAGCGGGGGTGCCCGGCGTTACCTTCTTGGAGGCTGCGCGTGGCTCGGACGCCGCGGAACCGGCAGCCGACCCAGCAAGATGCAAGAAGGAGGGGCCGCACCGGTGGAGTCCAAGGGCGAGCAGCGTACGGGGCCGGGGTCCAGCGGCGAACAGCGGATCGGTCTGCTGAACGGTTTCGCCGCGTACGGCATGTGGGGGCTCGTGCCCCTGTTCTGGCCGTTCCTCGAACCGGCGGGCGCCGGGGAGATCCTCGCCCACCGCATGGTCTGGTCGCTCGGCTTCGTGCTGATCGCCCTCGTGCTGACGCGCCGCTGGGCCTGGGCGCTCCCGCTGCTGCGCCGACCGCGCAAGCTGGGGCTGATCGCCGTCGCGGCGGCCGTCATCACCGTCAACTGGGGCGTCTACATCTGGGCCGTGAACAGCGGCCACGTGGTGGAGGCGTCGCTCGGCTACTTCATCAACCCGCTCGTCACCATAGCCATGGGCGTCCTGCTCCTGAAGGAACGGCTGCGCCCCGCGCAGTGGGCGGCGGTGGGCACCGGCTTCGCCGCGGTCCTCGTGCTGGCCTTCGGGTACGGGCAGCCACCGTGGATCTCCCTCTGCCTGGCCTTCTCCTTCGCCACGTACGGACTCGTGAAGAAGAAGCTCAACCTCGGCGGCCTTGAGTCGCTGGCCGCGGAGACCGCGATCCAGTTCCTGCCCGCGCTCGGCTACCTGCTGTGGCTGTCGGCCCGGGGGGACTCGACCTTCGGCGCCGAGGGCGCCGGGCACGCGGCGCTGCTGGCCGCGACCGGCATCGTGACCGCCTTGCCGCTCGTGTGCTTCGGCGCCGCGGCGATCCGGGTGCCGCTGTCCACGCTGGGGCTGCTGCAGTACCTGGCGCCCGTGCTGCAGTTCCTGCTCGGCATCCTGTACTTCCACGAGGAGATGCCGCCCGAGCGGTGGGCCGGGTTCGCGCTGGTGTGGGCCGCGCTGTCGCTGCTGACCTGGGACGCGCTGCGGACGGCCCGCCGGTCCAGGACGGTCCTGCGGAACGCGGAGATCGCGGCGGCGTCGGCCACCGCGGAGGCGGCGAGGACACCGGGAACGGCGGCCACCGAGGCGGAACTCGGCCGTCAGTAGTCCCTGCCCGTCAGCAGTCCGTACCCATCGGCAGTCCCTGCCCGTCAGTAGTCCGTGCCCTTGCCCATGAACAGTTCGGCGAAGACCGCCGAGGCGGCCGGTGAGGCGAGGGTGCGCCGCAGCCGCGCCCGCGCGACCCCCGCGCGGAACGGATCGCCGGACGAGGCCCCGTGGTACACCTCGGAGAGCCACTGCGAGAACTCCTGGTACTGCCACACCCGCCGCAGGCACGTCTGCGAATAGTCGCGCAGCCCGCTGTCGTCGCCCTTCGCGTAGTGGGCGACGAACGCGTCGGCGAGCAGCAGGGCGTCGTGGATCGCGAGGTTCATGCCCTTGGCGCCGATCGGCGCGAGCAGGTGGGCCGCGTCCCCCGCCAGGTACAGCCGCCCGTACGCCATCGGCTCGACCACGTAGTTGTGCAGGGCCAGGACCCGCTTCTCGATCAGCGGGCCCTCGACGAGCGGCCGGGCCCCGTCCGCCGCGAGCCGTTCGTGGAGCTCGGACCACACCCTTTCGTGCGGCCAGTTCTCCGGGTCGTCGCCCGGCGGGCATTCGAGGTAGTAGCGGGTGACCTGCGGGCTGCGGGCCATGTGACCGGCGAAGCCGCGCGGGTGGATGCCGAGGACGACGCAGTCGGAGGACGGCGGCGCCTCGGCGAGCAGCGCCAGCCAGCCGGGGCCGAGGTCGTGCCGGGCGACCGTGACGTGCTCCGCCGGCATGCGGTCCCGGGTCACCCCGCGCGCGCCGTCGCAGCCCGCGACGAAGTCGCAGTCGAGCCGGACGCGCTCCCCCGTACGCGGGTCGGTGTACGACACCGAGGGCCGGTCCGTGCCGATCCCGGCCGGGTCGAGGTCGCGGACGCCGAAGCGGATGTCGCCGCCCCGCACGTCCGCGTACTCGCGCACCAGGTCCGTCACCAGGAGCGGCTGCGGGTAGACGTAGTGGCGCTGGCCCGACACCTGCGCGTACGGGAACCGGTGGCTCCTGCCCTCGAACCGGAACTCGCACTCGGTGTGCACCTCGGTGTTGCGCAGCAGCCGGTCCGCGAGGCCCCGGCCGTCCAGCGCGCGGACCGCCCACTCCTCCAGGAAGCCGGCGCGCGGTCGCCGCTCGACGAACTCCCTGCTCTCGTTCTCCAGCACCACGCAGTCCACCGAGGCGGCCCGCAGGACGTTGGCCAGGGTGAGACCGGCGGGCCCGGCCCCCACGACGACCACGSGGGTGCGGTGCGGGGAGGAGGGTGCGGGGGTGTCTGCGGTCATCGGACCAGTATGACGACTCCGCCGCCAACTCGCTTTGCTGCGTGCTGAGTTGTTCGCGGGTGCGGGCCGGTGGGGGCTGATCGCGCAGTTCCCCGCGCCCCTAGGTACCTAGGGGCGCGGGGAACTGCGCGGGAGCGCGCAGCGCGACAGGGGGTCTGGGGGCGCCCCTGCACTGGAAACTCGTCGTGGACACCGCCGACCCGCACGCCCAGGCCGACTTCTGGGCCGCCGCCCTCGGCTACCTGGTCGAGGACCACAGCGCGCTGATCGAGCGCCTGCTGAGCACCGGCGCCGTACCCCCCGGGATCGTCGTCGCGTCACACGGCCGCCACGCGTGGCGGGACGCCGCCGGCGTACGGCACCCGCAGGACCCGTACGAGAAGGAGAGCGGGACGGGGCTCGGGCGGCGGCTGCTCTTCCAGCGCGTGCCGGAGCCGAAGACCGTGAAGAACCGGCTGCACATCGACCTGCACACCGAGGGCGGCCGGCGGGACGCCGAGGTCGCGCGGCTGACCGGGCTCGGAGCGACGGTCGTACGGCAGGTGAAGGAGCCGTCCGGCGCTTGGGTGGTGATGGCGGACCCGGAGGGCAACGAGTTCTGCCTCCACTGACCCGGACCGACCCCGTCGGCCCGGTCCGGACCGGACCGGGCCCGTCAACCGGAACGGGCCTGGTGAACGCCGGGTATCCGTTATGCGAACACAGCTGACCGGATTGTGCTCTTGACGGAACGTCAGCCTCAGCTTCACCATCAGGCACCCATTTCCGCGAGGAATCCAAGGAATCCAAGGAATTCGGAGCCCCCCACATGAAGCTCTCCGTTCCCGGACGTGCCACGGGTGCCGCCACCCTGGCGATCGCCGCGCTGCTCACCACGAGCGCCATGGCCGACGCCGCACCGGCCCGCGTGGCCGCCGCACCGGACATATCCGTGGCCAACGTCAAGGCCCACCTCACCCAGCTGCAGTCCATAGCCACCGCCAACGGCGGCAACCGCGCGCACGGCCGCACCGGCTACAAGGCCTCCCTCGACTACGTGAAGGCCAAGCTGGACGCGGCCGGCTTCACCACCACCGTCCAGCAGTTCACCTCCTCCGGCAGCACCGGCTACAACCTGATCGCCGACTGGCCCGGCGGCGACACCAACCAGGTCGTCATGTCGGGCTCCCACCTCGACAGCGTCACCTCGGGCCCCGGCATCAACGACAACGGCTCGGGCTCGGCGGCCGTCCTGGAGGCCGCGCTCGCCGTCTCCCGGACGCAGTACGCGCCCACCAAGCACCTGCGGTTCGCCTGGTGGGGCGCGGAGGAGCTGGGCATGGTCGGTTCCCGCTACTACGTCAACAGCCTCTCCACCGCCAACCGCGCGAAGATCAGCGGTTATCTGAACTTCGACATGATCGGTTCACCGAACCCCGGCTACTTCGTCTACGACGACGACCCGGCCATCGAGAAGACCTTCAAGGACTACTTCACCGGCCTCGGCGTCGCGACCGAGATCGAGACCGAGGGCGACGGCCGCTCGGACCACGCCTACTTCAAGAGCGCGGGCATACCCGTCGGCGGCCTCTTCACCGGCGCCAGCACCCGTAAGACCGCGGCCCAGGCCGCCAAGTGGGGCGGCACGTCGGGACAGGCGTTCGACCGCTGCTACCACTCCTCGTGCGACACGACGGCGAACATCAACGACACCGCCCTGAACCGCAACAGCGACGCCCTCGCGTACGCGGTCTGGGAGCTGTCGGAGTAGCCCGGCCCGTTTCCGGGGTGGCCGACGACTGCATGCGTGTGCATATACTGCATACGCGTGTAGTCGTCGTCCGCCCTACATGACGGAGCCTTCATGACCCGCCACTTCCTCTTCCTGCTCGGCAGCAGCCGCGATCACGGCAACACGGAGCTGCTCGCCCGCAAGGCCGCCGAACAGCTGCCGGCCGGCGTCACCCAGCGGTGGATCAGCCTGACCGGGCACCCGCTGCCCGACTACGAGGACCTGCGCCACGACAGCGACCACGTCCGGCCGTCCGGCGACCACACGGCCACCCTGCTCGACGCGACGCTCGCGGCGACCGACCTGGTCATCGCCTCGCCGCTGTACTGGTACTCCGTGTCCGCGCAGACCAAGCGCTACCTCGACCACTGGGCCGGCTGGCTGCGCACCCCCGGCGTCGACTTCAAGGAGACGATGGCCGGGCGCACCCTGTGGGGTGTCACCGCCCTCGCGCACGAGGAGGAAGAGGTCGCGGAGCCGCTCGTCGGCACCCTCAACAACTCGGCCGCCTATATGGGGATGCGCTTCGGCGGGGTCCTCTTCGGCAACGGCAGCAAGCCCGGCGACGTACTCTCCGACTCCGCCGCCCTGGCCCGGGCCAAGACCTTCTTCGCCCAGGAGCCCCCGCTCGCGCGCTTCCCCTACGAGAGCTGAGCCGCGCGAGGGCTCCCGGACCTTGCGCGATGACGCCCTAGGCGGTGATGTCCTTCGCCGTGAAGCGTGCCCAGGCCGCCGAGCCGAACACCGCCGCGTAGAGCGCCTGGAGTCCGAGGTTGCGGACCAGGTCGTCCCAGTACACGGGGTCGCGCATCAGGTCGGCGAAGGACAGCCAGTAGTGCGAGAAAAAGTACGGCTGGAGCGCGTGGAGCTGGGGGATCTGGTCGAGGATCTGCACGGTGATGAGCAGGCCGACAGTGGTCGCCATCGCGGCGATCCCGCTGTTCGTCAGGGTCGAGACGAACAGTCCCAGCGCCGCGACCCCGATCAGTGACGCGGCGACGACCAGCGCGATCAGCAGGGCCCGGAGCAGCCCTTCGCCGAAGCTGATGCGCGTGCCGGAGATCGTCGTCAGCTCGCCCAGCGGGAACAGCAGCGCGCCCACGACGAGCGCCGAGGCCGCCACGACCAGCGTCGCGACGAGGCAGAAGGCCAGCGTGGTCGCGTACTTGGTGAGCAGCAGGCGCGTACGTCCCGCCGGGGCGACCAGCAGATACCGCAGGGTGCCCGCGTTGGCCTCGCCCGCTATCGCGTCGCCCGCGACGACGCCGACCGCCATCGGCAGGAAGAACGGCAGGGTGGCGGCGAGCGCGGTGAACACCAGGAAGAGCCCGTTGTTGGTGATCTGCGCGATGAACGCGGGCCCCTCTCCCCCGCCGCCTCCGGCGGACGACCCGTCGCTCGTCTCGATCCTGATCGCGATGCCGACCAGCACCGGCACGGCGGCGAGCACCCCGAGCAGCGCGAGGGTCCGCCAGCGGCGCAGGGTGGTGCCCAGCTCGTTGCGCAGCAGGCCGAGCGTCCACAACGGACTCGGCGTCCG
>NZ_VDFC01000040.1:767782-776945 GCF_008369065.1 Streptomyces apricus
GGGCTACTTCGCCTCGTTGGCCGCCTTCACCAGCGCGTCCTTGGTGACCGCGCCCGCGTAGACCTTGCCGTCGTCCGTGATCAGCGCGTTCACCAGGCGGGTCGAGAAGACCGTGCCCGAGCCGAAGCGGCCGCTGACCTGGTCGCCCAGCGACTCCAGGAACCGGCCCGCGTCGCCGCCGGCCTCCTGGGTCGGCAGGCCCTCGCCGCCCGTGTCGAACCGGGCGATGGAGTTCCAGCCCTCACCGATCACGTTCAGGCCCTGGAACTCCTCGCCCGGGCCCTCGGTGCCCCCGGGAAGCCCCTTGCCACTCTTCCCGCCCTTGTCGCCCTTGTCGGCGTGGTCCCGGGCCGCCGGCTCGTCGCCCTCGGTGACCTTCGCGCCCTTGGGCGGCTCGAAGTCGAAGGTGGACGCGGCCGGCTTGGAGAACGAGACCTCGGTGAAGCCCGCGTCGACGACGGCCGCGCCGCCGCTCGCCGGGGTGAGCGTGAACTTGAGCGGCAGACCGGTCTTCGCGTCCACGGCCACGGAGATCGCGCCGACCGTCGAACCGGACTGCTTCGGCTTGATCAGCAGCTTGTAGGCGTCACGGCCGGCGACCTGCGCCGTGCCGTCGACGGTCACGGACGTCGTGCCGTCGGCCGCCTTCAGGGCCTCCTCGGCCAGGTCCTTGGGCGTGGCCGGCAGGTCCTTCGACCTGTCCTTCGGCCCGTCCCCGGAACCCTTCCCGGAGGAGTCGGCCGACCCGGAGGCGGCCTCGTCGGTGTGGTAGACCTCGTTCGACGCGCTGTCGTACGCCCACACCTCGTCGCCGTTGTGGATCACGCTGTACTCGGCGGCCTTGTCGAGGAGCGACAGCTTCTGCTTGTCCTCGCCGTCGGAGGCGACCCGCAGCGTGTGCGTGCCGGAGGCCAGCTCCAGCAGCTTGGACGACGGGTCCGCGGACGATCCCGAGCCGCCGCGGCCGCCGGCGGCCGCACCGCCGAGGCTGTTCTCCAGGCCGCCGAGGTCCGGCAGGCCCAGGTCCGTGCTGATCTTCACCGTGCCGGACAGCTGCTGCACGTCCGAGGCGGCGATCTTCTCGATGAGCTGCTGGGCGCTGACCTCCGGCAGGTCGGGATCGCCCGAGCCCGCGAACGCCGGGACCAGCCCGATGGTCGCCGCCGCCAGCCCCACCACCGCGACGGGGACGACGTACCGCGTCGCCTTGCGCCGGCCGGCGCGCATGTCGTCGGCCTCGTCCCCGGTCGTGCTGTCGTCGGATTCGTACGGTGCCATGTGTGCCCTACCTCCGTCGTCGGCGGCGGCTTACCGTCCTCGCACTCGTCCACCCCTGGCCGCCATTGTCACCCGAACTCCTGTGAAGTGGTGTTGTCCATCTGACCAAATCGGACGCGCTAAAGCGTCAGACCTCGGAGCCAACTCCGTGTACACCTGGGGTATGACACGGCCGGGCCGCGCCTCCCCCGACCCGTAGGGGTCGCGCCGGGAGCGCCGGACGGGGAGCGGGAGACGGGGGCAGGGAGACAGCGGAGGGAGCGGGGGACGCGCGGGTCAGCCCGCGCGGTGCACCACCGCGTCGCACAGCTCCACCAGGGCCGCCTTCGCGTCGCACTCCGGGAGCGGTGCCAGGGTGGCGCGGGCGTCCTCCGCGTACCGCACGGTGTCGCGGCGCGCCTGCTCCAGCGCGGGGTGGACGCGCAGCTTGGCGAGCGCCTCCGCATGCCGGTCGTCGTCCGTCAGGTCCGACGCGAGCAGCTCGGACAGGGCGATGTCCTCCGCGAGCCCCAGCCGCTCCACGCGCTCGCGCAGCCGCAGCACCGGCATCGTCGGGATGCCCTCGCGCAGGTCGGTGCCCGGCGTCTTGCCGGACTCGTGCGAGTCGCTCGCGATGTCCAGCACGTCGTCGGCGAGCTGGAAGGCGACGCCGAGCCGCTCCCCGTACTGCGTCAGCACGTCGACCACCGTCTCGTCGGCGCCCGACATCATCGCGCCGAAGCGTCCGGCCACCGCGATCAGCGAGCCGGTCTTGCCGCCGAGCACGTCCATGTAGTGCTCGACCGGGTCGCGGCCGTCGCGCGGTCCCGCGGTCTCCAGGATCTGGCCGGTGACCAGCCGTTCGAAGGCCTCCGCCTGGATGCGTACGGCCTCGGGGCCCAGGTCGGCCAGGATGTGCGAGGCGCGCGCGAAGAGGAAGTCGCCGGTGAGCACCGCCACCGAGTTGCCCCAGCGGCTGTTGGCGCTGGGCACCCCGCGGCGCACGTCCGCCTCGTCCATCACGTCGTCGTGGTACAGCGTGGCGAGGTGGGTCAGCTCGACCACGACCGCGGAGGGCACGACGCCCGGCGCGTACGGGTCGCCGAACTGGGCGGCGAGCATCACGAGCAGCGGCCGGAACCGCTTGCCGCCCGCGCGCACGAGGTGCTGCGCGGCCTCCGTGATGAACGGGACCTCGCTCTTGGTGGCTTCGAGCAGTCCCTCCTCGACAGCCGCCAGTGCGGCCTGGACATCGGCTTCGAGAGCCTGGTCCCGCACGCTCAGCCCGAACGGCCCGACGACGGTCACGAGGGTCTCCTGTCTGCTGACGCTCTCAACGGCGGTCTCTGGATGCTCTGGGTGCGCTGGGTGGTGTAGGTGTTTGTCGATGTGTCGCTGCCGGCACTCAAGTCAGCGTATCCGGTCGTCTTTCGATCACGATGAGCGCCCGCCCGTCACCTGCCCTCACCCTGCCGGACACACTCCGCCTGGTCCCTTTTGCCCCGTCGGCGACTCGGACGCCCCGGTGTCACACCGGGTCACCGGAGGATCACCGACAGGTGGACGACGACATGTTCCGGTTCCGCCCGCGCGACGGATGCGCTCCGGACGCGAGGTCTTCCGCGTTCCCCGCGGCGGCGGAAACAAGCGCCACGCGCGCGTGGGCGCGACGCGTCCCGCGCCCTCCCCGGCACCCCTCCCCGCGGACCGTCGGATTCCGCACTTCGGAACGCCCCGAAGATGCATTTATGACCGAATTGACCACTGGATTCCCTAATTCCCGGACCGCAACCGTGAATTGGGTCACGTCCGCCCGAAGTGATCGTTTTGTCCCGTCCGTCGACTGCCCTTTGCGTAAAGCAAGTTGAACCTTGCATTCCGAATAGATCAAGGAATAGACGCGCTTTCGAGCTGGTCATTCACTCCGCGACGCGAATGCAGGGCTTGTTAGCCGCATGTGCTCTCGCATACGTTCACGTCATTCCGGACGGACCGCCTAATCCTGCCGCCGCCCGGGAATTCCAGTCACCCATTCACTCGCGTACGGCAGGAGCGGGGAACCCAGGTAAGTCGCCGGTCCGGATCCCGGAACGGCTAGGGGTGCAGTCGCGTCCAGCACGCGGCCGGGCAGCTCCCGCCCGAACCCGACAGCTCACCTCGTAGGCGCCGGAGAGGAATGCGTCATGGCCTCACGAGGCAAGCACCGCCGTCCCCGAACGAGCACCCTCACCCGCGGCATCGTCGCCGCGGGGACCGGCGGTGCCGCGCTCGCGCTCCCCCTCGTGGGGGCCACCGGCGCCCACGCCGCCCAGGCGGCCCCGACTGCAGCGACCGCGGTCCCGCAGGTCTCGCTGGTCACCTACCAGGTGGCCGAGGGCGACACCCTGACGAAGATCGCCAAGTCGCACTCCACGGGCGGCTGGAAGAAGCTCTACAAGGCCAACCGCGCGGTCATCGGCGACGACCCGGCGCTCATCCGCCCGGGCCTGGAACTGACCGTGGGCACGAAGAACGCCGGCGCCCCCGCCGGCACGGCGAAGACGGCCGCGGCGACCACGGCCTCCACCGCCGCCCCGGCCACCGCGAAGACCTACACGGACGACCTCGACGGCTGGATCCGCGAGTCGCTGGACGTCATGGCCCAGCAGGGCATCCCGGGCACCTACGACGGCATCCACCGCAACATCCTCCGGGAGTCCTCGGGCAACCCGCAGGCCATGAACAACTGGGACTCCAACGCTGTCGCCGGTACGCCGTCCAAGGGGCTCCTCCAGGTCATCGACCCCACCTTCACGGCGTACCACGTGCCCGGCACCTCGCTGGACCCCTTCGACCCGGTCGCCAACATCACGGCCGCGTGCAACTACGCCGCGGACCGGTACGGCTCCATCGACAACGTCTTCGGGGCCTACTGATTCGGGGCTTACCGATTCGGGTCCTACCGACGGACGCCGGCGCCGATGCCGCCACCGGCCGCGGCGCCGGCGAACATCCGCTCCAGGACCACCGCGATGCCGTCGTCCTCGTTCGAGAGGGTGATCTCGTCGGCCACGGCCTTCAGTTCGGGGTGCGCGTCGGCCATCGCCACCCCGCGCGCCGCCCAGTCGAACATGGGGATGTCGTTGGGCATGTCCCCGAAGGCGACGGTCTGGGCGGACGTCAGGCCCAGCCGCTCGGCGGCCAGCGCGAGCCCCGTCGCCTTCGTGATGCCGCATGGCTGGAGTTCGACGGTGCCGGGACCGGACATCGTCACGGTGGCGAGGGAGCCCACCACCCCCCGGGCGACGGACGCCAACTCGTCGTCGGACAGCCGGGGGTGGCGCAGCAGCACCTTGCTGATGGGCCGCGTCCAGAGGTCGTCGCGCCGGCGCACCCGTACCGCCGGGAGCGTCGGGTGCGGCATCTCGTAGCCCGGTTCGATGAGGGTGAGACCGTCCACACCGTCCTGGTCGACGGCCGCGTACACCTCGCCGACCTCCGCCTCGATCTTGCCGAGGGCCACTTCGGCCAGTTCCCGTTCGAGGGTGACGGACCACACCATGCGGTGCGCGCCGGCGTCGTACAGCTGCGCGCCCTGGCCGCACACCGCGAGCCCCCCACCGCCCAGTTCGTCCAGCAGCGGGCGCACGCGCGGAGCGGGACGCCCCGTCACCACGAGGTGGTGGGCGCCTGCCCCGACCGCCATCGCCAGCGCGGCACGCGACCGGTCCGAGAGGGTGTCGTCGCCGCGCAGCAGCGTCCCGTCCAGGTCAGTGGCGATGAGTGAATATGCATTCGGTGGGGCCATGATCAGAGAATACGGATCGAATGCCCCAGCGACTCGACGGGAACCGGACGTCGTACGGCACCCCGGCCGCCCCACGCGTCGGCGTACGCCCCTTCCGGCCCCTGCTGTCGGGGTAGATCCCATGACAAATCGGCCACCCCGCCGACCGCTCGCGCGCCCCTCCCCGCGCGCCGTTCCGGATGGGTCAGCAGTGCCGTCCCGCGAGGTGCCGGACCAGCCTCGGCGAGGCGAACTCCGTCCCGCACACGAACCGCATGACCGGCCCGTACGACGCGGCGGCCGGCAGTCCCGTGAAGTACAGCCCGGGTACCGACGAGCTGAAACCGGCGCCCAGCCTGGGCGTTCCGCGGCTCACCGCCAGCCGTGCCCGCACCCCGGGGCCGAGGAAGCCCAGCGCCGCGAGGTCCACCCGGTAGCCGGTGGCGGCGACGACGTGGTCGGCGGAGAGCTCCTGGAGGCGGCCGCCGGGGGTCTGGACGGTGAGGACCGGGCGCCCGTCGGTCGCGCCGGTGACGCGGGTGATCCGTGACACCTCGCTGACCTGTACCTTTCCCTCGAACCGCGGGCGCAGCCACCAGGCGCCGAGCGGCCCGAGGACCCGGCGGACGAGGAAGTGCCGGGCCGCGGGCGGCAGATGGCGGTACGGCTGCGGGTGGTAGGTGAGGGCCCACAGGGACCAGGCCCGGCCGAAGGGGGACGCGGGGCGCAGCCGCGGTTGCTCCCAGGGGGGCGCGCCGAACGCGACAGACCCCTTTCCGCGCGCCACCACACGCACCTGTGCGCCGGCCTCCGCGGCGAGCGCCGCCGTCTCCAGGGCGGACTGGCCGGCGCCGACGACGATCAGTTCCCTCCCGGCGAACCGCGACAGGTCGTTCAGTTGCGAGCTGTGCGAGACGGGCCCCTCGGGCGAGGGTCCGTCGGGCACGGCCGCGGCGAGTTCGGCGGGCAGGTGCGCCAGACCGGACAGGCCCGTCGCCACGACGACCGCCCGCGCGGCGAACACCTTCCCCGAGTCCAGCTTGAGTTCGAAGCCCGCCGGGCCGGGGCCGCCGGTACGCCGGTCGACCGAGACGACGCGCMCCCGCTCCAGCTCCGGCACGAGCCGCTGCCGGAACCACTCCCCGTACGCCACGAAGGTCTCGACCGGGATGATGTCCTCGTCCGTGACGAGGCGGGGCACGCCGGCCGCGTCGCAGTAGTCGACGAGGCCGTGCCCGGCCTGCGGCGCGTCGATGTTCGAGGCGGCCGGGGTCGACTTGAGGAGCATTCCGGCGGGCATGTTCGCCCGCCAGCTCACCATGGGATCGCCGAACACCCGTACCGGAATGCCGCGCGCCGTCAGATGCGCGGCGGTGGACAGGCCGAAAGGCCCGGCACCGATCACTGCCACCGGATCCATCACGAAGTCCCCTCCCCAGGACACCACTCCGTACATTGCGCGGCCCCTGTGCGGGCCGTCGTGCTCAGCGGTGGCCCGGCGCCACCCGGGCACCGCGGCCCGCCCGCCACAGTTGGTACAGGTGCTTCGCGCCGGGCCGCACGAAGCGCGCGAGCATCGTGAAGAACGGGCGCAGGTCGTCGGCCGCCAGCCACGCCAGCTCCGTACCGCTGGCGCGGGCCGGGGCGTGCGGCGTCGTGTAGCCGCTGCGGCGGTAGGCGAGCAGGGCGGGCAGGTCGATGTTCTCCACGACGTAGCGCCGCCCCGCGAGCTGTTCCCCCTCCGGGACGGGGCGGCCGGTCAGGTCGAGGTGCAGGGCGCGCACGACGTCGATCCCCGGCGCGTTCTCGAAGAGCCGGAACTGGGCGCCCATCCGCGGATTGAAGTCGAGCAGCTTGTACCGGCCGTCGCGGCGGTCGAAGCGCAGGTCGAGGTCGACGACCCCGCTGAACCCGATCTGCTTGACGAACCGTGCGGCCAGGTCCGCCAGCTCCGGGTTGTCGACGACGTACGCGTTCGCCGTCATCCCCGCGTGCGGGGGCCAGGAGCGGACCTTGACGCCCGTGAACATCGCGAGCGGCGCCGAGTCGGCGTCGAAGTACGCGTGCACGATCCAGTCCTCCGCCTCCTCCCGCGGCAGGTACTCCTGGAGGATCACGCCGGGGTGCTCGCCCCAGCCGCGGGCCAGCCGCAGCAGGCCCTCGGGGGTGGCGATGCGGGTCGTCCCGGGCACGGCCGGCCGCACGCGGCGCACGAAGGCCTCCCGGTTCTTCGCGACGAGCGGGAACCTCGCCTTCGCCGCGAAGTCCTCGATCTCCCCGTACGACTCCGGGAAGACCGCCTCCGGGCTGGGTACGCCGTGCTCCACGCAGAGTTCGTGCAGGCCCTGCTTGCTGGCCAGGCGCCGCGGGAGCCCGGCCCGCACCGCCGGGAAGAGGAAGCGGCCCGTGAGCTCCGCCTGGTGCTCGGCGATCAGGACCGCGGCCTCCTCGTCGGTCGGGATCAGGACGGCGGGACGGCCGATCCGGCGGCCGACCCGCAGCAGCCCGTCGACGAGCCGCGCCGGCTCCTCGGTGCCCGTGGTCGGCCAGACGAACGCGTGCCGCAGATGACGCGAGACCGCGGCGGGCGTGTACCTGTCCTCGGTGATCGCGTACATCGGCACGCCCAGCCGTCCGAGGCTGCGGATCGCGCCGACCCCGCCGTGGTGCAGCGGGTAGTCGCCGAACTTCACGATCAGGCCGGGCACGTCCCGGTCCGGGTGCAGGCGCGCACCGGCAGAGCTTCTGGCCACGGGTCCCCCCACGTGTCCTGCACTTCCCCGGACCCGGACCCACCCCGTCACCCCACCCTTAATCGGACATTACGAACTCTTTAGGCACTGCCCTCGTGCGCCCCTTCCCCGTAACGTGTGCTGCACCCACACGGAAAGCGAGGCAGCACCCCATGCCCCCCTTCGATGTCTCCGAGGGCGATCCCTTCGGCCCGCACAATCTTCCGTACGGCGTCTTCTCCCTGAACGGCTCCGCGGAGGACGCCGTGGAGGGCTCCACGGAATCCACGGGCTCCACGGGCTCCGGTCGGCGGAGGGTGGGCGTCCGGCTGGGCGACCACGTCCTCGACGCGGGCGCCGCCGCGGTCGCGCTCGGCTCCCCGTACGCCTCCCTGCTGGCCCGGCCGTCGCTGAACCCGCTCCTCGCGGCCGGCCGCACGGCCTGGTCGGACGTGCGGCGGGCGCTCACCGCGTGGGTGACGGTGCCCGCGCACCGCGAGGTCGTCGCGTCCCTGCTGCACCCGCTCTCCGAGGTGACCCTGCACCTGCCCTTCGAGGTCGCCGACTACGTCGACTTCTACGCCTCCGAGAACCACGCCCGCAACGTCGGGCAGATCTTCCGCCCCGACGCGGAGGACTCGCTCACCCCCAACTGGAAGCACCTGCCGATCGGCTACCACGGGCGGTCGGGCACCGTCGTGGTCTCCGGGACCGACGTCGTACGCCCGTCCGGCCAGCGCAAGGCCCCGGCGGACCCGGCGCCGGTCTTCGGCCCGTCCGTCCGGCTGGACATCGAGGCGGAGGTCGGCTTCGTCGTCGGCACGCCCTCCGCGATGGGCACGCCGGTCCCGCTGAGCGGCTTCCGCGACCACGTCTTCGGGCTCTGCCTCCTCAACGACTGGTCCGCGCGCGACCTCCAGGCCTGGGAGTACGTCCCGCTCGGCCCCTTCCTCGGCAAGTCCTTCGCCACGTCGGTGTCGGCCTGGATCACCCCGCTCGACGCGCTGGAGGACGCGCGGGTGGCGCCCCCTGCCCGCACGCACCCCCTCCTGCCCTACCTGGACGACGCCGGCGAGGAGCCGGGCGGCTACGACCTGCGCATCTCCGTCGCCGTCAACGGGCATGTGGTGTCCGAGCCGCCCTTCTCCACGATGTACTGGACGGCGGCCCAGCAGCTCGCGCACATGACGGTCAACGGGGCGTCGCTGCGCACCGGTGACCTGTACGGGTCGGGCACCGTGAGCGGGGTCTCGGAGCGCGAACGGGGCTCGCTGCTGGAGCTGACCTGGAACGGGCGGGACGCGCTCGAACTGCCCTCCGGGAAGCGGGCGTTCCTGGAGGACGGGGATGTGGTGACGCTGACCGCGTGGGCCCCCGGGGCCGGGGGGACGCGGGTGGGGATCGGTGA
>NZ_VDFC01000040.1:777045-806562 GCF_008369065.1 Streptomyces apricus
CCCCTGGGTGGGTCGGGCCTGGGGTCGTGTGCCGGGTGCGGGCCCGCTCGGGTCGGGCGCGCAGTTCCCCGCGCCCCTGACGGGGCGCCCCCAGCGGGGCGCCCTCAGCCGGGTGCTAGGCCCAGTCCTCCGGTTCTGGGTCCGGTTCCGTTTCCGGCCAGTGGAGGTCGGGGTCGCCGGTGCTGCGGTGTTCCCGTTCCGGTTCGGGGGCGGGGTTCGGAGCCGGGCGGTCCAGGGATGCGAGGACGCCGATGACGCCCTCTCCGTACGTGGCGAGCTTCTTCTCGCCGATCCCGCTGATGCCGCCCAGTTCCTCGACGGAGGACGGCCACAGCGTGGCGATCTCCCGCAGCGTGGCGTCGTGGAAGATGACGTACGCCGGGACGCCCTGCTCCTTGGCCTGGCCGGCCCGCCAGGCGCGCAGCGCCTCGAAGGCGGGCTGCAGCTCCTGCGGCATCTCGGCCGCCGCGGCCGCCGCCTTGGCCTTGCGCTCGGCCCGGCCGGAGCCGGAGGAGCCCGACGAGCCGCGGGCGGCCGCCGGCTTCGGCTGCTCCTTGCGCAGCGGCACCTCCCGCTCGCGCCGCAGCACGGTCCCGCTCGCCTCGGTCAGCACCAGCGTCCCGTACGCGCCCTCCACGGCGAGGAGGCCCTGGGCCAGCATCTGCCGTACGACGCCGCGCCACTCGCCCTCGTCCAGCTCCGCGCCGATGCCGAACACGGACAGCTGGTCGTGGTCGAACTGGATGACCTTGGCCGTCTTCCTGCCGAGCAGGATGTCGACGATCTGCATCGCCCCGAACTTCTGCCCCCGCTCGCGCTGCAGCCGCACCACGGTGGAGAGCACCTTCTGGGCGGCGACCGTGCCGTCCCAGGTCTCCGGCGGCACCAGGCACGTGTCGCAGTTGCCGCACGCCTCGGCCTGCGGGTCCTGGCCGAAGTAGGCGAGCAGCTGGCCGCGCCGGCACCGGGCGGTCTCGCACAGGGCGAGCATCGCCTCCAGGTGCGCGGCGGCCCGGCGACGGAACGCCTCGTCGCCCTCGCTCGACTGGATCATCTTGCGCTGCTGTATGACGTCGTTCAGGCCGTAGGCCATCCAGGCCGTGGAGGGCAGTCCGTCGCGGCCCGCGCGGCCCGTCTCCTGGTAGTAGCCCTCGACGGACTTGGGCAGGTCGAGGTGGGCGACGAACCGGACGTCCGGCTTGTCGATGCCCATGCCGAAGGCGATGGTCGCGCACACCACGAGGCCGTCCTCGCGCAGGAACCGCGCCTGGTGGGCGGCGCGGGTGCCCGCGTCCAGGCCCGCGTGGTACGGCACCGCCGCGATGCCGTTGCGGGCGAGGAACTCGGCCGTCTTCTCCACCGAGTTGCGTGAGAGGCAGTACACGATGCCCGCGTCGCCCGGGTGCTCCTCCTTCAGGAAGGCGAGCAGCTGCTTCTTGGGGTCGGCCTTGGGCACGATCCGGTACTGGATGTTGGGCCGGTCGAAGCTGGCCTCGAAGTGCCGGGCGTCCGGCATGCCCAGGCGCTCGGTGATCTCCCGGTGCGTCGCGTGCGTGGCCGTGGCGGTCAGCGCGATCCGCGGCACGTCCGGCCAGCGCTCGCCCAGCAGGGACAGCGCCAGGTAGTCGGGGCGGAAGTCGTGGCCCCACTGGGACACGCAGTGCGCCTCGTCGATGGCGAAGACGGAGATCTTCCCGCGCTTGAGGAGGTCCAGCGTGGACTCCAGGCGCAGCCGCTCCGGCGCGAGGTAGATCAGGTCCAGCTCGCCCGCGAGGAACTCGGCCTCGACCGTGCGCCGCTCGTCGAAGTCCTGCGTGGAGTTCATGAACCCGGCGCGCACGCCGAGCGCCCGCAGCGCGTCCACCTGGTCCTGCATCAGGGCGATGAGGGGCGAGACCACCACCCCGGTGCCCGGTCTGACGAGCGCCGGGATCTGGTAGCAGAGCGACTTGCCGCCGCCGGTCGGCATCAGGACGACGGCGTCCCCGCCGTCCACCACGTGCTCGATGACGGCTTCCTGCTCGCCGCGGAAGGCCTCGTACCCGAAGACCCGGTGGAGCGTCGCGAGCGCCTCGCTCTCCGCCACCTCTGTCATCACACCCGTCCCGCCCATCGTCCCGTACCTCGTTGCTCGAACCCCGTGCCTCGACCGCTGCGTCCACGATAGGGGTCCGCACCGACAGCCCCGGAGTTATCCACAGGATGCGACCGGATGCGCACGGAACGCGGCCCCCGGCGGAAGCGGAAAAACCCCGGGCCCGGCTCCATGAGGAGCCGGGCCCGGGGGTCGCGCCGCCGCGGCGGCCGGGGTCAGCGGACGAAGACGCCCGCCTGTCCCGCCAGGTCGAGGAAGTACTGCGGCGCCACACCGAGCACCAGTGTGACCGCCACCCCGACCGCGATCGCCGTCATCGTCAGGGGCGACGGCACGGCGACCGTCGGTCCCTCCGGACGCGGCTCGCTGAAGAACATCAGCACGATCACGCGGATGTAGAAGAACGCCGCGATGGCCGAGGAGATCACACCGACCACGACCAGCGCGCTCGCGCCGCCTTCGGCCGCCGCCTTGAACACCGCGAACTTGCCCGCGAACCCGGAGGTCAGCGGGATGCCCGCGAAGGCCAGCAGGAAGACCGCGAACACGGCCGCCACCAGCGGCGACCTGCGGCCCAGACCGGCCCACTTGGACAGGTGGGTGGCCTCGCCGCCCGCGTCCCGCACCAGGGTGACCACCGCGAAGGCGCCGATCGTCACGAACGAGTACGCGGCCAGGTAGAACAGCACCGACGAGACGCCGTCCGGGGTCGTCGCGATGACACCCGCGAGGATGAACCCCGCGTGCGCGATCGACGAGTACGCGAGGAGGCGCTTGATGTCGGTCTGGGTGATCGCGACGATCGCGCCGCCCAGCATGGTGACGACCGCGACGCCCATCATCACCGGCCGCCAGTCCCAGCGCAGGCCCGGCAGGACGACGTACAGGAGCCGCAGCAGCGCGCCGAAGGCGGCCACCTTGGTCGCGGCGGCCATGAAGCCGGTCACCGGGGTCGGCGCGCCCTGGTAGACGTCCGGGGTCCACATGTGGAACGGCACCGCGCCGACCTTGAACAGCAGGCCCATGACGACCATCGCCCCGCCGATGAGCAGCAGCGCGTCGTTGCCCATGGTGCCGGCGAGCGCCGGGTTCACCGTCTGCACCGTGCCGTCGACGACCTGGGCGACCGTCGCGTACGACACGGAGCCGGCGTAGCCGTAGAGCAGGGCGATGCCGAAGAGGGTGAACGCGGAGGCGAAGGCGCCCAGCAGGAAGTACTTGACCGCGGCCTCCTGCGACATGATCCGCTTGCGGCGGGCCACGGCGCACAGCAGGTAGAGCGGCAGCGAGAAGACCTCCAGCGCGATGAACAGCGTCAGCAGGTCGTTGGCGGCCGGGAAGACCAGCATGCCGCCGATCGCGAAGAGCAGCAGCGGGAACACCTCGGTGGTGGTGAACCCGGCCTTGACCGCGGCCTTCTCGCTGTCGCTGCCCGGCACGGAGGCGGCCTGCGCGGCGAAGGAGTCGACGCGGTTGCCGTGCGCCACCGGGTCCAGGCGCCGTTCGGCGAACGTGAACACCCCCAGCACGCCGGCCAGCAGGATGGTGCCCTGCAGGAAGAGCGCGGGTCCGTCGACCGCGACGGCGCCCATCGCGGCGATGCCCGCCTTGGTGGTGCCGTACCCGCTCGCCGCGAGCCCGACGACCGCGGCGAACGCGGCGGCGAGGGCGACGACGGAGACGAACACCTGGACGTAGTAGCGGGACCGGCGGGGCACGAAGGCCTCGACCAGGATGCCGACCACCGCCGCCCCGATGACGATCAGGGTGGGCGACAGCTGCCCGTACTCGATGTTCGGCGCGTCGATCTTCTGGATCGGATCGGCCGCCGTTGTCCACAGGCTGTGGACGGCTGTTGCGCTCACTTGGCGGCCTCCACGTCGGGCTTCGGGTCCTTCTTGTGTACGTCGGACATGGTCTGCTTGACCGCCGGGTTGACGATGTCGGTCAGGGGCTTGGGGTAGACGCCGAGGAAGATCAGCAGGGCGATCAGCGGGGCGACCACCACCAGTTCCCGCACCTTGAGGTCGGGCATGGCCGAGACCTCGGGCTTCACCGGGCCCGTCATCGTGCGCTGGTAGAGGACGAGCGTGTAGAGCGCGGCCAGCACGATGCCGAAGGTGGCGATGATCCCGATCACCGGGTAGCGCGCGAACGTGCCGACCAATACCAGGAACTCACTGACGAACGGGGCGAGTCCGGGCAGCGACAGCGTCGCGAGGCTGCCGATCAGGAAGGTGCCCGCGAGCACCGGGGCGACCTTCTGCACCCCTCCGTAGTCGGCGATCAGACGCGAACCGCGCCGGGTGATCAGGAAGCCGGCCACCAGCATCAGCGCGGCGGTCGAGATCCCGTGGTTGACCATGTAGAGCGTGGCGCCCGACTGGCCCTGGCTGGTCATCGCGAAGATGCCCATGATGATGAAGCCGAAGTGGGAGATCGACGCGTACGCCACCAGGCGCTTGATGTCCCGCTGGCCGACCGCGAGCAGCGCCCCGTAGACGATACTGATCAGGGCCAGCACGAGGATCGCGGGCGTCGCCCACTTCGAGGCCTCCGGGAAGAGCTGGAGGCAGAAGCGGAGCATCGCGAAGGTGCCGACCTTGTCGACCACCGCGGTGATCAGGACGGCGACCGGGGCGGTGGACTCCCCCATCGCGTTGGGCAGCCAGGTGTGCAGCGGCCACAGGGGCGCCTTCACCGCGAAGGCGAAGAAGAAGCCCAGGAACAGCCACCGTTCGGTGTTGGTCGCCATGTCCAGCGAGCCGTTGGCCCGGGCCTCGGCGATCTCCTGGAGCGAGAAGTTCCCCGCCACCACGTAGAGGCCGATCACGGCGGCCAGCATGATCAGGCCGCCGGCCAGGTTGTAGAGGAGGAACTTCACCGCGGCGTACGAGCGCTGGGCCGCCGCGTGCTCGTCCGAGCCCGCGTGGGCCCGGTCCCCGAAGCCGCCGATGAGGAAGTACATCGGGATGAGCATGGCTTCGAAGAAGATGTAGAAGAGGAAGACGTCGGTGGCCTCGAAGGAGATGATCACCATCGCCTCGACGCCGAGGATCAGGGCGAAGAAGCCCTGCGTCGGCCGCCACCGGCTGCTGCGGGTCTCCAGCGGGTCGGCGTCGTGCCAGCCCGCGAGGATCACGAACGGGATCAGCAGGGCGGTCAGCGCGATCAGCGCCACCGCGATGCCGTCGACACCCAGCTCGTACCGCACCCCGAAGTCCTTGATCCAGGAGTGCGACTCGGTGAGCTGGTAGCGGTCGCCGTCGGGGTCGAAGCGGACCAGGACCACGACGGCGAGGACCAGGGTGGCCAGCGAGACCAGCAGCGCCAGCCACTTGGCCGCGGTGCGGCGCGCGGCCGGCACGGCGGCCGTGGCGATCGCCCCGATCGCCGGGAGGGCCGCCGTCGCTGTCAGCAGAGGAAAGGACATCGGTATCAGACCGCCCTCATCAGCAGGGTCGCGGCGATGAGGATCGCCGCACCGCCGAACATCGAGACGGCGTACGAGCGCGCGTAGCCGTTCTGCAGTTTGCGCAGCCGTCCGGAGAGACCGCCCATCGAGGCCGCCGTGCCGTTGACGACCCCGTCGACCAGGGTGTGGTCGACGTACACCAGGGAGCGGGTGAGGTGCTCGCCGCCGCGCACCAGGACGACGTGGTTGAAGTCGTCCTGGAGGAGGTCGCGGCGGGCGGCCCGGGMGAGCAGGGACCCGCGCGGGGCGACCACCGGGACGGGACGGCGCCCGTACTGGAGCCAGGCCAGGCCGACGCCGACGACCATGACGGTCACCGTGGAGAGCGTGATGGCCGTCGCGCCGATCGGCGGGTGCCCGTGGGAGTGCTCGGTGACGGGCTCCAGCCAGTGCAGGAAGCGGTCGCCGATGCCGAAGAAGCCGCCCGCGAAGACCGAGCCGAAGGCCAGCACGATCATGGGGATCGTCATGGACCTGGGCGACTCGTGCGGGTGCGGTTCGGCGTGGGCGCCCTGGTGCTCGGCGGCCGGCTCCACGTCCGACTCGGCCGGGGACGCGGTCGGCCGGTTGCGCCAGCGCTCCTCCCCGAAGAACGTCATCAGCATCACGCGCGTCATGTAGAACGCGGTGATGGCCGCGCCCAGCAGGGCCACGCCGCCGAGGATCCAGCCCTCGGTGCCGCCCTTGGCGAAGGCGGCCTCGATGATCTTGTCCTTGGAGAAGAAGCCGGACAGGCCCGGGAAGCCGATGATGGCGAGGTAGCCGAGGCCGAACGTCACGAAGGTGACCGGCATGTACTTCCTGAGGCCGCCGTACTTCCGCATGTCGACCTCGTCGTTCATGCCGTGCATGACCGAGCCGGCGCCGAGGAAGAGCCCGGCCTTGAAGAAGCCGTGCGTCACCAGGTGCATGATCGCGAAGACGTAGCCGATCGGGCCCAGGCCCGCCGCGAGGATCATGTAGCCGATCTGCGACATGGTCGAACCGGCGAGCGCCTTCTTGATGTCGTCCTTGGCGCAACCGACGATCGCACCGAACAGCAGCGTGACCGCTCCGACGACCGTGGTGACGAGCTGGGCGTCCGGCGCGGCGTTGAAGATCTCGCCGGAGCGGACGATCAGGTACACGCCCGCGGTCACCATGGTCGCGGCGTGGATGAGGGCCGAGACCGGGGTCGGGCCCTCCATCGCGTCCCCGAGCCAGGACTGCAGCGGCACCTGGGCGGACTTGCCGCAGGCGGCGAGCAGCAGCATCAGGCCGATGGCGGTGAGCTTGCCCTCGCCCGTCTCACCGGTGGCCTCCAGGACCGGCCCGAAGGCGAAGGTCCCGAAGGTGGTGAACATCAGCATGATGGCGATCGACAGGCCCATGTCGCCGACGCGGTTGACCAGGAAGGCCTTCTTCGCGGCGGTGGCGGCGCTGGGCTTGTGCTGCCAGAAGCCGATGAGCAGGTACGAGGCGAGGCCCACGCCCTCCCAGCCGACGTACAGCAGCAGGTAGTTGTCGGCGAGGACGAGCACCAGCATCGCCGCGAGGAACAGGTTCAGATAGCCGAAGAAGCGGCGGCGGCGCTCGTCGTGCTCCATGTACCCGATCGAGTACACGTGGATGAGCGAGCCGACGCCGGTGATCAGCAGCACGAACGTCATCGACAGCTGGTCGAGCTGGAAGGCGACGTCCGCCTGGAAGCCCTCGACGGGGATCCAGCTGAACAGGTGCTGGCCGACGGCCCGGTCCTCGACGTCCTTGCCCAGCATGTCGGCGAAGAGGATCGCGCCGATCACGAAGGAGGCGGACGCCAGGACCGTGCCGATCCAGTGGCCGACGGCATCGAGCCGCCGGCCGCCGCACAGCAGTACGGCCGCTCCGAGCAGAGGCGCTGCCACCAGCAGCGCGATCAGATTCTCCACGATTGCAGCGACCCCTTACAGCTTCATCAGGCTGGCGTCGTCGACCGAGGCCGAGTGGCGGGAACGGAACAGCGACACGATGATCGCGAGCCCGACCACGACCTCCGCGGCGGCGACGACCATCGTGAAGAAGGCGATGATCTGGCCGTCGAGGTTGCCGTGCATGCGGGAGAAGGCCACGAACGCGAGGTTGCAGGCGTTGAGCATCAGCTCCACGCACATGAACACCACGATCGCGTTGCGCCTGATCAGTACGCCGGTGGCGCCGATCGTGAACAACAGGGCTGCGAGGTACAGGTAGTTGACGGGGTTCACTTCGCGGCCTCCTCTGCCCGGCCGTCGCGGCCGAGCCGCTCCCCGGCCCGCTGCTCCAGTGCCTTGAGGTCCTTGATGGCCTCGTCCGACACGTCACGGATCTGGCCGCGCTCGCGCAGCGTGCCGATGACGGTCAGCTCGGACGGGGTGCCGTCCGGGAGGAGACCGGCGATGTCCACCGCGTTGTGCCGGGCGTAGACGCCGGGGGCGGGCAGCGGCGGGAGCTGCTTGCCGGCGCGCACCCGCTCCTGCGCCAGCTCGCGCTGGGTCCTGGCCCGCTCGGTGCGCTCGCGGTGGGTGAGCACCATGGCGCCGACGGCGGCGGTGATCAGCAGGGCGCCGGTGATCTCGAAGGCGAAGACGTACTTCGTGAAGATGAGGGCGGCCAGACCCTCCACGTTGCCGCCGGAGTTGGCCTGCGCGAGGCCGTTGAACTCCGACAGCGAGGCGTTGCCGATGCCCGCGCACAGCAGGATCCCGAAGCCGAGGCCGCACAGCAGGGCCAGCCAGCGCTGGCCCCTGATGGTCTCCTTCAGGGAGTCCGCCGCGGTGACGCCGACGAGCATGACCACGAAGAGGAACAGCATCATGATCGCGCCGGTGTAGACGACGACCTGCACGATGCCCAGGAAGTACGCCCCGTTGGCGAGGTAGAACACCGCCAGGACGATCATGGTCCCGGCGAGGCAGAGCGCGCTGTGCACGGCCTTCTTCATGAAGACGGTGCACAGGGCGCCGATCACCGCGACGGTGCCGAGGATCCAGAACTGGAAGGCCTCGCCGGTGGAGGTCGAGTACGCCGCCAGGGAGGAGCCGGCGTCGGCGGCGAACGACCCGGAGTGGGCGGCGAGCTGCGCGCTCATCGGCCGATCACCTGCTCCGACGCCGGTTCGTCCCCGCCGAAGGTCGACGCGGCCTCCTGCGGGACCTCGCCCCGGGAGACGGCGACCTGGCGCTCCGTGCCCGGCGCGGCCTCGGTGACCAGACCCCGGTAGTAGTCCTGCTCGTCCGTGCCCGGGAAGATCGAGTGCGGCGAGTCGACCATGCCCTCCTCCAGACCGGCGAGCAGCTGCTCCTTGGTGTAGATGAGGTTGGCGCGGCTGCTGTCGGCCAGCTCGAACTCGTTGGTCATCGTCAGCGCGCGCGTGGGGCACGCCTCGATGCACAGGCCGCACAGGATGCAGCGGGCGTAGTTGATCTGGTAGACGCGCCCGTACCGCTCGCCCGGGGAGTAGCGCTCCTCCTCGGTGTTGTCCGCGCCCTCCACGTAGATGGCGTCGGCGGGGCAGGCCCAGGCGCACAGCTCGCAGCCGACGCACTTCTCCAGGCCGTCCGGATGCCGGTTGAGCTGGTGCCGGCCGTGGAAGCGCGGGGCGGTGGTCTTCTCCTGCTCCGGGTACTGCTCGGTCAGCCGCTTCTTGAACATGGCCTTGAAGGTCACGCCGAAGCCTGCGACGGGATTCTGGAAACCGGGTGTGGTCCCCTTCTGCTCATCGGCCATCGGACGCCTCCTTTCCGTCACGCGTTCCGTCGGATCCGTCACTGTCAGTATCGGGTCCGCCACTGACAACCAGCTCCCGCTCGCGGCGCGGGCGGCGCCGGGGCACCGGCGGCAGCTCCTGTCCCGGCAGCGGCGGTACGGGGAACCCGCCCGCCATCGGGTCGAAGGCGGTGGGCTCCTGCGACTCCTCCCGGGCGTCCTTGCGTTCGCCGCGTTCGCGGAACATGTCGGCGACGAAGGAGAGCAGCAGCAGGACCAGGACGCCGCCGCCCACGTACAGGGCGATGTCGGCGAAGTCGTAGTTCTCGTTGCGCAGCGTCCGCACGGTCGCGACGAGCATCAGCCAGACCACGGAGACCGGGATCAGGACCTTCCAGCCGAGCTTCATCAGCTGGTCGTAGCGCACGCGGGGCAGCGTGCCGCGCAGCCAGATGAAGAAGAACAGCAGCAGCTGCACCTTGACGACGAACCAGAGCATCGGCCACCAGCCGTGGTTCGCGCCCTCCCAGAAGGTGCTGATGGGCCAGGGGGCCCGCCAGCCGCCCAGGAAGAGCGTCACGGAGACCGCCGAGACGGTCACCATGTTCACGTACTCGGCGAGCATGAACAGCGCGAACTTGATGGACGAGTACTCGGTGTTGAAGCCGCCGACCAGGTCGCCCTCGGACTCCGGCATGTCGAACGGGGCGCGGTTGGTCTCGCCGACCATCGTCACGATGTAAATGAGGAACGACACCGGCAGCAGGACCACGAACCAGCGGTCCTCCTGCTGGGCCACGATCTCCGAGGTCGACATCGAGCCCGAGTAGAGGAACACCGACGCGAACGCGGCGCCCATGGCGATCTCGTAGGAGATCATCTGCGCGCACGAGCGCAGGCCGCCGAGCAGCGGGTACGTCGAGCCGGAGGACCAGCCCGCGAGGACGATGCCGTAGATGCCCACCGAGGCGACGGCGAGGATGTAGAGCATCGCGATCGGCAGGTCGGTGAGCTGCATCGTGGTGCGCTGGCCGAAGATCGAGATCTGGTTGTCGGCCGGTCCGAAGGGGATCACCGCGATCGCCATGAAGGCCGGGATGGCCGCCACGATCGGCGCGAGGACGTACACCACCTTGTCCGCGCGCTTGACGATCAGGTCTTCCTTGAGCATCAGCTTCACGCCGTCGGCGAGCGACTGGAGCATGCCCCAGGGGCCGTGCCGGTTGGGGCCGATGCGCAGCTGCATCCAGGCGACGACCTTGCGCTCCCACACGATGGAGAAGAGCACGGTGATCATCAGGAAGGCGAAGCAGAAGACCGCCTTGATGACGACCAGCCACCACACGTCGCGGCCGAACACCGAGAGGTCCTCCGCGGCCAGGTACGCCGGCGCGGCGAGGTCCGACATCATGCCTCCACCTCCTGGGGAGCCTCGGCGGCGAGCGTCGCCGGTCCGATGCGGACGAGTGCGCCAGGGGTCGCGCCCGTGTCCGAGGCGACGCCTCCCCCGGTGGAGTTCAGCGGGAGCCAGACCACGCGGTCGGGCATCTCCGTGATCCGCAGCGGGAGTTCGACCGATCCGGCGGGCCCGGTCACGGCCAGCGTGTCGCCGTCCTTGACGCCCGCCTCGGCGGCCGTGGCGGGCGACACGCGCGCGTGGGCGGCGTGCCGGGTGCCGGCCAGCGCCTCGTCGCCCTCCTGGAGGCGCCCCTGGTCGAGCAGCAGCCGGTGCCCGGCGAGCACGGCCTCCCCGGCGGCGGGCCGCGGCGTCCCGGCCGCCCCCGCCACGGGCCCGGCGGCCCGCGGGCCGTCCCAGGCCCCGAGCCGGTCCAGCTCCAGGCGCACGGTGCGTAGGTCCGGCAGGCCCAGGTGCACGTCCATGGCGTCGGCCAGCATCTGCAGGACCCGCGCGTCGGTGGGCGCCACCCGGCGGGTCATCTGGTCGGGCTTGAGGGCGGCCTCGAAGAGCCGCGCCCTGCCCTCCCAGTTGAGGAAGGTGCCCGCCTTCTCGGCGACCGCGGCCACCGGCAGGACGACGTCCGCGTGCGCGGTGACCTCACTGGGGCGCAGCTCAAGCGACACCAGGAAGCCCACCTCGGACAGGGCGGTACGCGCGCGCGTGGGGTCCGGCAGGTCGGCGACCTCGACGCCCGCCACGACGAGCGCGGAGAGTTCGCCGGTCGCGGCGGCCTCCACGATCTGGCCGGTGTCGCGGCCGTGCCGGTGCGGCAGCGCCGCGATCCGCCAGGCCTGGGTGACCTCGTCCCGCGCGCGCGGGTCGGTGGCCGGGCGGCCGCCGGGCAGCAGCGAGGGGATCGCGCCCGCCTCCAGGGCGCCGCGCTCCCCGGCCCGACGCGGGATCCACACCAGGTGGGCGCCGGTGGCGGTGGCGGCCCGTACGGCGGCGGTCAGTCCGCCCGGCACGGCGGCCAGGCGTTCACCGACGACGATCACGGCGCCCTCGGCGCGCAGCGCCTCGGCGGCCCGCGCCCCGTCGTCCTCCAGGCCGACTCCGGAGGCGAGCGCGTCCAGCCACTCGGTCTCGGTGCCGGGGGCGGCCGACAGCAGCGTGCCGCCCGCCTTCTCCAGGCCGCGGGTGACGTGCGTGGCCAGCGAGAAGGTCCGCTGGCCGTGTCCGCGCCAGGCCTTGCGCAGCCGCAGGAAGACGCCGGGCGCCTCCTCCTCGGACTCGAACCCGGCGAGCAGGACCGCGGGCGCCTTCTCCAGCGCGGTGTACGTGACGCCCGTGCCGTCGAGGTCCCGGCCGCGTCCGGCGACGCGGGCGGCCAGGAACTCCGTCTCCTCGGCGCTGTGCACGCGCGCGCGGAAGTCGATGTCGTTCGTGTCGAGGGCCACCCGCGCGAACTTGCTGTACGCGTAGGCGTCCTCGACGGTCAGCCGGCCGCCGGTGAGGACGCCGGCCCGGGAGCGGGCCGCCAGCAGCCCCTGCGCCGCGGCCTCCAGGGCCTCGGGCCAGGACGCGGGCTCCAGTTCACCGGACGCGCCGCGCACCAGGGGCGTCGTCAGCCGGTCGCGCTGCTGCGCGTACCGGAAGCCGAACCGCCCCTTGTCGCACATCCACTCCTCGTTGACCTCGGGGTCGTTGGCCGCGAGCCGCCGCATGACCTTGCCGCGGCGGTGGTCGGTGCGGGTCGCGCAGCCGCCCGAGCAGTGCTCGCACACCGACGGCGAGGAGACCAGGTCGAAGGGGCGCGAACGGAAACGGTACGCCGCCGAGGTGAGCGCCCCGACCGGGCAGATCTGGATGGTGTTCCCGGAGAAGTACGACTCGAAGGGGTCGCCCTCGCCGGTGCCGACCTGCTGGAGCGCGCCGCGCTCGATCAGCTCGATCATCGGGTCGCCCGCGACCTGGTTGGAGAACCGGGTGCAGCGGGCGCACAGCACGCACCGCTCGCGGTCGAGCAGCACCTGGGTGGAGATCGGGACGGGCTTCTCGTACGTCCGCTTCTTCCCCTCGAAGCGGGACTCCGCGTGGCCGTGCGACATCGCCTGGTTCTGCAGCGGGCACTCGCCGCCCTTGTCGCAGACGGGACAGTCCAGCGGGTGGTTGATGAGCAGGAGCTCCATCACCCCCTTCTGGGCCTTCTCGGCGACCGGGGAGGTGAGGTGCGTCTTGACGACCATGCCGTCCGTGCAGGTGATCGTGCAGGACGCCATGGGCTTGCGCTGGCCCTCGACCTCGACGATGCACTGGCGGCAGGCGCCGGCCGGGTCGAGGAGCGGGTGGTCGCAGAAGCGGGGGATCTCGATGCCGAGCTGTTCGGCGGCGCGGATGACCAGGGTGCCCTTGGGCACGCTGATCTCGGCGCCGTCGATGGTCAGCGAGACGAGATCCTCCGGCGGGACCGCCGCCTCCCCGCCTCCGGAGGGAGCGCTCGTGGTCACGGTCATGCGTTCACCTCCGTGTGCTTGTCCTGGTCCGCCCAGGCCGTCGACTTCGCGGGGTCGAAGGGGCAGCCGCGGCCCGTGATGTGCTCCTCGTACTCCTCGCGGAAGTACTTGAGGGAGGAGAAGATGGGCGAGGCCGCGCCGTCGCCGAGGGCGCAGAAGGACTTGCCGTTGATGTTGTCGGCGATGTCGTTCAGCTTGTCGAGGTCGGACATCTGTCCCTTGCCGGCCTCGATGTCGCGCAGCAGCTGCACGAGCCAGTAGGTGCCCTCGCGGCAGGGCGTGCACTTGCCGCAGGACTCGTGGGCGTAGAACTCGGTCCACCGGGTGACGGCCCGCACCACGCAGGTCGTCTCGTCGAAGCACTGGAGCGCCTTCGTGCCGAGCATGGAACCGGCGGCGCCCACTCCCTCGTAGTCCAGGGGGACGTCGAGGTGCTCGTCGGTGAACATCGGGGTCGAGGAGCCGCCCGGCGTCCAGAACTTGAGGCGGTGCCCGGCCCGGATGCCGCCGCTCATGTCGAGGAGCTGGCGCAGCGTGATGCCGAGCGGGGCCTCGTACTGGCCGGGGCTGGTGACGTGGCCGCTGAGCGAGTAGAGCGTGAAGCCCGGGGACTTCTCGCTGCCCATCGAGCGGAACCACTCCTTGCCCTTGTTCAGGATCGCGGGAACCGACGCGATGGACTCGACGTTGTTCACCACAGTGGGGCAGGCGTACAGACCCGCGACCGCGGGGAAGGGGGGACGCAGCCGCGGCTGGCCACGGCGGCCTTCGAGCGAGTCGAGGAGCGCCGTCTCCTCACCGCAGATGTACGCGCCGGCGCCCGCGTGCACGGTGAGCTGGAGGTCGAGTCCGCTGCCGAGGATGTCCTCGCCGAGGTAGCCCGCCTCGTACGCCTCGCGCACGGCCTCGTGCAGCCGCCGCAGCACGGGGACGACCTCGCCCCGCAGGTAGATGAAGGCGTGCGAGGAGCGGATCGCGTAACAGGCGATCACGATGCCCTCGATGAGGCTGTGCGGGTTGGCGAACAGGAGCGGGATGTCCTTGCAGGTCCCCGGCTCCGACTCGTCGGCGTTGACGACGAGGTAGTGGGGCTTGCCGTCGCCCTGGGGGATGAACTGCCACTTCATCCCGGTGGGGAAGCCGGCGCCGCCGCGGCCGCGCAGACCGGAGTCCTTCACGTACGCGATGAGGTCGTCCGGCGACATGGCGAGCGCCTTGCGCAGGCCCTCGTACCCCTCGTGCCTGCGGTACACGTCCAGCGACCAGGACCGGTCCTCGTCCCAGAAGGACGACAGCACCGGCGCGAGCAGCTTCTCGGGGCTGTTCTCCCCGCCGGTCCCGGACGGGGAGGCGTCCCCGTACTGAGTGGACAACGTCATCACTCCCCCTCCTCGGCGGCGGGCCCGGCCGGGTGGGCCGGGTCGGAGGCCGCCGTGTCCTGCGGCGCGTCGTGCGAACTGAGGTGCTCGGTCGGGGACGGGTCGTGCGGCGCCCCGTCTCGGGAGGAACCGGAGGGCCCGGAGGACTCCGAGGCGCCGGAGGCGCCGGGGACCTGGGAGCCGCGCGGGTGCACCACGCGCGCGGGGCCCGTCTCCCCCTTGGCCAGCCGCAGGCCGGTCAGCGAGGCGTGGCCCGCCGGGCCGCTCGCCTCGACCGCGCCGGGGCGCTCGTCGGGGAAGCCCGCCAGGATGCGGGCGGTGTCCTTGAAGGTGCACAGGGGCGCGCCGCGGGTGGGCTGCACCTGGGTCCCGGCGCGCAGGTCGTCGACGAGGCCCTTGGCGCTCTCCACGGTCTGGTTGTCGAAGAACTCCCAGTTGACCATCACGACGGGCGCGAAGTCGCAGGCCGCGTTGCACTCGATGTGCTCCAGGGTGACCTTGCCGTCGCCGGTGGTCTCCCCGTTGCCGACGCCCAGGTGCTCCTGGAGCGCCTCGAAGATCGCGTCGCCGCCCATGACCGCGCACAGCGTGTTGGTGCAGACGCCCACCTGGTAGTCGCCGCTCGGCCTGCGGCGGTACATGGAGTAGAAGGTCGCGACCGCGGTCACCTCGGCGGTGGTGAGGCCGAGCACCTCCGCGCAGAACCGCTGCCCGGTGCGCGTGACGTGGCCCTCCTCGGACTGCACGAGGTGCAGCAGCGGCAGGAGCGCGGAGCGGGAGTCCGGGTAGCGGGCGACGATCTCGCGCGCGTCCGCCTCCAGCCGGGCGCGCACGTCGGCCGGGTAGTCGGGTGCGGGCAGCTGGGGCATGCCCAGGCTGACGCCCTGCGGCTGCTGCGGGCTCTGCGGCTGCACGCCCTGTTCGGAAGGGGTGGTGGTCACCGGTCGACGCCTCCCATCACGGGGTCGATGGAGGCGACGGCCACGATGACGTCGGCGACCTGGCCGCCCTCGCACATCGCCGCCATGGCCTGCAGGTTGGTGAAGGACGGGTCCCGGTAGTGGACCCGGTAGGGGCGGGTGCCGCCGTCGGACACGGCGTGCACCCCGAGCTCCCCCTTGGGCGACTCGACGGCCGCGTACGCCTGTCCCGGCGGGACGCGGAAGCCCTCGGTCACCAGCTTGAAGTGGTGGATCAGGGCCTCCATGGAGGTGCCCATGATCTTCTTGATGTGGTCGAGCGAGTTGCCGAGACCGTCGGGGCCGAGCGCGAGCTGGGCGGGCCAGGCGATCTTCTTGTCGGTGACCATGACCGGGCCGGGCTGCAGCCGGTCCAGGCACTGCTCGACGATCGCCAGCGACTGGCGCATCTCCTCAAGACGGATGAGGAAGCGCCCGTACGCGTCGGCGGTGTCCGTGGTGGGCACGTCGAAGTCGTACGTCTCGTAGCCGCAGTACGGCTGGGCCTTGCGCAGGTCGTGCGGCAGGCCGGCGGACCGCAGGATCGGGCCGGTGGCGCCGAGGGCCATGCAGCCGGTCAGGTCGAGGTGGCCGACGTCCTGCATGCGGGCCTTGAAGATGGGGTTCCCGGTGGCGAGCTTGTCGTACTCGGGAAGGTTCTTCCGCATCTTCTTCACGAACTCGCGGATGTGGTCCACCGCGCCCGGGGGCAGGTCCTGGGCGAGGCCGCCGGGGCGGATGAACGCGTGGTTCATGCGCAGGCCGGTGATGAGTTCGTAGAGGTCCAGGATCAGTTCACGGTCGCGGAAGCCGTAGATCATGATCGTGGTGGCGCCGAGCTCCATGCCGCCGGTGGCGATGCACACCAGGTGCGAGGAGAGCCGGTTCAGCTCCATCAGGAGCACCCGGATGATCGTGGCGCGGTCCGGGACCTGGTCCTCGATGCCGAGGAGCTTCTCGACGGCGAGGCAGTACGCGGTCTCGTTGAAGAAGGACGTCAGGTAGTCCATGCGCGTCACGAAGGTGGTGCCCTGGGTCCACGTCCGGTATTCGAGGTTCTTCTCGATGCCGGTGTGCAGGTAGCCGATGCCGCAGCGGGCCTCGGTGACCGTCTCGCCCTCGATCTCCAGGATGAGCCGGAGCACGCCGTGCGTGGAGGGGTGCTGGGGGCCCATGTTGACGACGATGCGCTCGTCGTCGGCCTTCGCCGCGGTCTGGACGACCTCGTCCCAGTCGCCGCCGGTGACCGTGTAGACGGTGCCCTCGGTGGTTTCCCTCGGTGATGCTGACTGCGTGCTCATGAGTACGACCTCCGCTGGTCCGGAGCCGGGATCTGGGCGCCCTTGTACTCGACGGCGATGCCGCCGAGGGGATAGTCCTTGCGCTGCGGAAAGCCCTGCCAGTCGTCCGGCATCATGATCCGCGTCAGCGCCGGGTGGCCTTCGAAGACGATGCCGAAGAAGTCGTACGTCTCGCGCTCGTGCCAGTCGTTGGTCGGGTAGACCTCGACCAGGGACGGGATGCGCGGGTCGCTGTCGGGGGCACTGACTTCCAGGCGGATCAGCCGGTTGTGGGTGAGCGAGCGCAGGTGGTAGACGGCGTGCAGCTCGCGGCCCTTGTCGGCCGGGTAGTGCACCCCGCTCACCCCGGTGCACAGCTCGAAGCGCAGGGCCGGGTCGTCGCGCAGGGTCCTGGCGACCTGGAGCAGGTGCTCGCGCTCGATGTGGAAGGTGAGCTCGTCGCGGTCGACGACCGTCTTCTCGATCGCGTTCTCCGGGACCAGGTCCTGCTCCTCCAGGGCGCCCTCCAGCTCGTCGGCGACCTCGTCGAACCAGCCGCCGTACGGGCGGGTGGCCGCGCCGGGCAGGCGCACCGAGCGGACCAGGCCGCCGTACCCGGAGGTGTCGCCGCCGTTGTTCGCGCCGAACATGCCGCGCTGGACGCGGATCTCCTCGCCGCCGTCGCCGCGCTGGCCGGGGAGGTTGGAGGCGTCGAGGTCCTTGTCGGGGTTGGGGCGGTCGGCCGCCCCGCCCGCGCCGTTCGTGCCGTTGCCGTTCGCGCCGCTCACCGCAGCAGCCCCTTCATCTCGATGGTGGGGAGCGCCTTGAGCGCCGCTTCCTCCGCCTCACGGGCCGCTTCCTCGGCGTTCACGCCGAGCTTGGAGGACTGGATCTTCTGGTGGAGCTTGAGGATCGCGTCCATCAGCATCTCGGGCCGCGGCGGGCAGCCGGGCAGGTAGATGTCGACGGGGACGATGTGATCGACGCCCTGCACGATCGCGTAGTTGTTGAACATGCCGCCCGAAGAGGCGCAGACCCCCATGGAGATCACCCACTTGGGGTTCGGCATCTGGTCGTAGACCTGCCTCAGCACCGGCGCCATCTTCTGGCTGACGCGTCCGGCGACGATCATCAGGTCCGCCTGCCGCGGCGAACCGCGGAAGACCTCCATGCCGAAGCGCGCCAGGTCGTAGCGGCCCGCCCCTGTCGTCATCATCTCGATGGCGCAGCAGGCGAGGCCGAAGGTGGCGGGAAAGACGGACGACTTGCGCACCCACCCCGCGGCCTGCTCGACGGTGGTCAGCAGGAAGCCGCTCGGCAGCTTTTCTTCGAGTCCCATGCTCAATGGCTCCTCTGTCCCCTGACGGGGCTCAGTCCCTTGCGGGGGTCAGTCCCATCCGGGGTTCAGTCCCATTCCAGGCCGCCGCGCCGCCAGACGTACGCGTAGGCGACGAAGACGGTGAGCACGAAGAGCAGCATCTCCACGAGCCCGAAGACCCCGAGCGCGTCGAACGTGACGGCCCAGGGGTAGAGGAAGACGATCTCGATATCGAAAATGATGAAGAGCATCGCCGTCAGGTAGTACTTGATGGGGAACCGCCCGCCGCCCGCCGGCGTGGGGGTCGGCTCGATTCCGCACTCGTAGGCTTCGAGCTTGGCCCGGTTGTATCGCTTTGGACCGATAAGCGTGGCCATGACCACGGAGAAGATCGCAAAGCCTGCCCCGAGGGCTCCCAGTACGAGGATGGGCGCATACGCGTTCACCGCTCCTCGCTCCTCTCAGTCGGCATTGACTGCTGGCGGTTGCATCGGACGTCGCCCCTGCTCCACGCACCCCACGACCGCCGTGCGGTGCGTGAGCTCCGTGCGGCTCCACGAAGATCGTGCTCATGTGAAGCAGGTCACAAGCCCAACTGCCCCGCATCCTATGCCTGCCGGTCTGTGATCTGCGACACGGGGTACGACAACGTCTTTGTGATCTCTGCCACCCGGCGAACGATCATGAAGTCGGATGAGTGCCGATCTTCGTACGAGAAGCGTCCGAGTGATCACCAGAGGTGACATTTTCGCTCGTCTTCGCTGGTCGAAGGCCTGGCGCACTATCAAGGGAGTCCGGTCTGGCGCAAATTGGCGCTGGACGGGGTCACTTGATAGAGGAACTCGTTCACACTTCGGGGGGAGTTGGGACGTCCGTTGTGGACGACTGCGGACGAGCCGGGCGCGTGCATCCGTTCACGAGCGGAGGGCGTCGCCGGGCCGGCCTCCACCCCTCCCCACGGCGCGCACGCGTGACGCCCCCGCCACGGGCATCGTTGCGTGACGTGCATCACACCGGTAACGGGGCGGAAACAACGGGGCTTGGCCAACCGCACCAACCAGTGGTAGGTCAGGGGCAATTCGGGCGTAACGCGAAAAGCCAATGATCACAGGCGTGCGGGGCCCTGTCCGCAATGCCCGTTAGGGCGTCAATAAGGCGCCGGCGGCACCGGATTCGGGGGTCCGTTGAACAATTGTGGCGCACCACACGTTTCTTGTAGGTATGGAGGAGCCCCTGATACCGGTTGTTCTCATGTCCCACACCGCTCACATACGCAGCCACCGGAAACCCCGGCCTCGCAGCAGCTCGGCGCTCGCGATGCGCGCCGGAGTCGCCGGTGGCGTCCTCGGCACCCTGGCAGTGGCCGGTGCCGCCGGAACGGCCAACGCGGCCGAGCCGGTGACCCAGACCATCGAACTGCCGACCCTCACGGCCGACCTGACCGCTCAGGTCGCCGAGTCCGCGGAGGTCACCCAGCAGGCCGCCGCCGACTACCAGCTGCGTGCCGAGCGTGACGCGGCCGCCGAGAAGGCCGCGAAGCAGGCCAAGGCGGACCTCGCGGACGCGAAGAAGAAGGCCGAGGCCAGGAAGAAGGCCGAGGAGGCCCGCAAGGAGGCCGCGGAGCGCGCCACGCGCACCGCCGGGCGTACGACCCTCACGACGGCTTCCACGGCCTCGACGGCGAGCAACGACGCCGTGGCGCCCGCCAGCGGCAGCGTCGCCACCGTCATCTCGTTCCTGCGCGCCCAGGTCGGCGACGCCTACGTCATGGGCGCCAGCGGCCCCGACGCGTGGGACTGCTCCAGCCTGGTCCAGGCGGCGTTCAAGCAGGTCGGCGTCGACCTGCCGCGCGTCTCCCAGGACCAGTCCGTGGCCGGCACCCCGGTCTCGCTCTCCAACATCCAGGTCGGCGACATCCTGTACTGGGGCGGCGCGGGCTCGGCGTACCACGTCGGCGTCTACATCGGCGGCGGCCAGTACCTGGACGCGGCGAACCCCTCGAAGGGCGTCGTCATCCAGGACCTGTCGGGCTACCCGGCGAGCGGCGCGGTACGGGTGCTCTGACCTGACCTCTCGGGACACCCGAGGTGATACACGTGCGGAGGGCCGCTTCCCGATCGGGAAGCGGCCCTCCGCACGTGCTGCGGGCCTAGGCCTTGGGGGCCACCTTCGACAGGCCGTTGATGATGCGGTCCATCGCGTCGCCGCCCGTCGGGTCCGTCAGGTTGGCGAGCATCTTCAGGGTGAACTTCATCAGCAGCGGGTGGGTGAGACCGCGCTGCGTGGCGATCTTCATGACCTGCGGGTTGCCGATGAGCTTCACGAAGGCGCGGCCGAGCGTGTAGTAGCCGCCGTACGTGTCCTTCAGGACCTTCGGGTAGCGGTGCAGGGCCAGCTCCCGCTGGGCGGGGGTCGCCCGGGCGTGCGCCTGGACGATGACGTCCGCGGCGATCTGCCCGGACTCCATGGCGTACGCGATGCCCTCGCCGTTGAACGGGTTCACCATGCCGCCCGCGTCGCCGACCAGCAGCAGCCCCTTCGTGTAGTGGGGCTGGCGGTTGAAGGCCATCGGCAGGGCGGCGCCGCGGATCGGGATCGTCATGTTCTCCGGGGTGTAGCCCCAGTCCGCCGGCATCGAGGCGCACCAGGCCTTCAGCACCTCGCGCCAGTCCAGCTCCTTGAACGAGGACGAGGTGTTGAGGACGCCCAGGCCCACGTTGGACGTGCCGTCGCCCATGCCGAAGATCCAGCCGTAGCCCGGCAGCAGCCGGTCCTCGCCGGGACCGCGCCGGTCCCACAGCTCCAGCCACGACTCCAGGTAGTCGTCGTCGTGGCGCGGGGAGGTGAAGTACGTGCGCACCGCGACGCCCATCGGACGGTCCTCGCGGCGGTGCAGGCCCATCGCCAGGGACAGCCGGGTCGAGTTGCCGTCGGCGGCCACCACCAGGGGCGCGTGGAAGGTGACGTCGCGCTTCTCCTTGGAGTCCGCGTCGCCGAGCTTGGCGTGCACGCCCGTGATGCGGCCCGTGCGGTCGTCGACGATCGGGGCGCCGACGTTGCAGCGCTCGTACAGGCGCGCACCCGCCTTCTGCGCCTGGCGGGCCAGCTGCTCGTCGAAGTCGTCGCGCTTGCGGACGAGTCCGTAGTCCGGGTAGGAGGCGAGTTCCGGCCAGTCCAGCTGGAGGCGGACGCCGCCGCCGATGATGCGCAGCCCCTTGTTGCGCAGCCAGCCCGCCTCCTCGGAGATGTCGATGCCCATGGAGACGAGCTGCTTGGTGGCGCGGGGCGTCAGGCCGTCGCCGCACACCTTCTCCCGCGGGAACGCGGTCTTCTCCAGGAGCAGGACGTCCAGACCCGCCTTGGCCAGGTAGTACGCCGTGGTGGAACCCGCCGGCCCGGCCCCGACGACGATCACGTCGGCGGAGTGTTCCGAGAGGGGCGAGGAGTGTTCGGAGAGGGGCTGGGACTGGGACTCGGTCACGGCGGGGTCTCCCCAGGTCTCGAAGGCTCGGAGTCTGTGAGTGCGGTCTTCGAGCGCGAAGTCTCGAAATCCGCGTGCTGACGGGCACGCGACATGGGCAGTCTATGCAGCGGTACTGATCACCTGGCTGAAGGGCTGCCCCGTGAACCGAGCTCTCCCCGTGGTACACCTGCGCGTCCCCACCGACGAGGACGCCTTCGCCTGGCACCGGGTCTTCGACCACCCGGACGTGATGGAGTTCCACGGCGGGAGGTCCGCCGAACTGTCCGTCTACGAGGAGCTGACCGCCCGCCAGCGCCGGCACGACGCCGAGCACGGCTTCTGCTTCTGGACCATGCTCGACGAGGAGGGGCAGGTCATCGGCTTCACCGGCGCCCAGCCGTGGCCGCACGAGTGGGGCCCCAAGGGCGAGATCGAGATCGGCTGGCGGCTCGGCCGGGAGCACTGGGGCAAGGGGTACGTGACCGCCGCCGCGCACGCCGCGCTGGACCGGGTGCGCGCCACGGGGGTCGCCGGGGTGGTGGCGATGGTGAACTCCCGCAACGAGCGGTCGATCGCCGTGACCAGACGCCTCGGCATGGAGCTGGCCGAGACGTTCACCTCGCCCCGCTCGGACCAGTTCGGGCACTGCTACCGGCTGGCCCTCTGACGGCGCGGACCCGGCTCGCCGACGCCTTCCTGCCGGGCCCGGCAGGGGCATACCCTGCCGGTACCGCTGGGGGTGACGTCCGTGCGCATACCACGCAAGACACCCGAAGTGCGCGTACCGCGGCTCGTCGGCCTGATGGCCGTGGACGCACGCGAGACGGCCGAGGCGCGCGGGGTGCTCCTCGCCGCGCCCGACCGCCCCGACTTCGGCCTGACCGTCGTCGACTACGTCGTGCGCCAGTACCCGCTGCCCGGGGCCGAGGTGCCGCGCGGGACGGTCGTGACGGTGTGGTTCGACTTCGGCGAGGGTGAGGGCGGCGGGGGCGCCGGGGTGCGCGAACCGCGGCTGCCGCCACCGCCGTCGGGCGGCCTGCAGCGCGAACTCGACGTCCCGCCGGAGGCCCCGCCCGGCGCTCCGGACGACCCCTTCGCGCTGCGCGCGTGAGCGGTACGGGCGGATCGGGCGGATCAGGGAGGCCGGGTCACGTGAGGTCCCAGGTGTCCAGCGCCACCTGGTGGATGTCGGCGAGACCGCTGTCCCACACGTCGTCGTGGCCGACCACCAGGATCGCGTACTCGGTGCCGTTCGCGGCGACGTACCCCTGGTCCCTGGCGTGGACGAGACGCCCCGCCTCGTCGGTGTACGTGTACTCCCAGACGGCCCCGTCGCGCCCCTGGAAGGTGTTCCGCTCCAGTCTGATCCGCCGGTAGCCGTCGTTCTTCCGCCGGGCCGTCGCCTCCAGCGTCAGGAAGTTGTCGTACGAGGTGTAGCCGGCCGCCGCGATCACACCGACCTGGAGGTGTTCGAGTCCGGTCGAGCCGGCGTACGTCACCTGCGTGCCGTTCTTCACGCCCTCGCGCGCCCAGGTGTCGGGAACAGCGAAGGAGAACCCGAAGGGGTCGTCCAACCGGTGGTATCCGGCGGGGACTTCGGCGGGGCCGGGACCGGGCTCACCGGACGGGGTGGGCGAGGGCTCGGTGGACTCGGTGGACTCGGTGGTGGGGACCCGGGTCCGCGCCCCCGCTCGCCCCGGCCGCCGACGCCTCCGCCGCTCCCACCGACTCGGTCGGCACCGGCGAGACGGAAGGAACGGGTGGAGCAGAAGGCATGGAGGGAGCAGGGGGGACGGAGGCTGCAGAGGAAGCAGAGGGAACTGCGGGGCTTGCAGGCCCCTCCGGACCCGGGAGCCCAGCCGGGAACGGTGTTCCCGCGCGGAGGCCGAGCAGTCGTGCCAGGTGCGGACCCGCCCACACCGCCGCCGCGAGCCACAGGGTGCCGAACAGCAGTGTTTCCGGGATCGCCGGGCCCGCCTCGAACGTGCCGGAGCCGCCCGTTCCGTACATCGACGAGCCGCCGGCGGCCTCCGCATCCACTCCCGCGAGGCCGGCGAGCAGCAGGAACAGGGCGAAGAAGACGCCCGCCGACAGCAGTTGCTCCCGGCGGTCGGCGCAGCGGCGGGCCGTCATGATCCCCACCGTGAGCGCGCAGACCGTGCCGAGCGCGAGCGCGCCGGTCACGGCCCACCCCCCGTACGCGTCACCGAGTTCGGCGAGCCCGAACGACTCGTGCTCGTACCCCCCGCCGAACGCCGAGGCGCTGCCGCCCTCCGCCTCCACGGGCGCCCCCCAGCCGAGGCCCAGGGCCGTGACGGCGAGGTTCGGCAGGAGGAACAGGGCGACGAGCAGCGCCGGGACCTCCGCGTCGTCGAGGTCCAGCGTCTCGTCCAGGCCGTCGACCCGGGCCAGGACGACGAACGCCGTGAGGGAGCACAGGACCAGGACGACCGCCAGCGCCCGTACGGCGGTGCCGGTGGCGCGCAGCAGGACCCGTACGGCCGGCGGTACGGCGGGCCGGCCGGCCGCGTCCTCGCGGTACACGGCCGCCGCGGTCACGGCGAGGCTCAGCACAAGGGCGCCCAGCGCGGCGAGCAGGGGCGACGACGAGACCTCCACGCCCTGGACGGTCGGCTGGGCGGACAGGCCCAGCACGAGTACGGCCGCCGTCACCAGCAGGGCGACGCGCACCGCGGCCTCCAGCCCGGCGGTCCCGGCGGCTCCGGCGACCCCGGCGGTCCGGGTGCGCAGGACGCGTGCGCCGATCAGGAGGGCCACGATCCACAGGACCGTGACCGTGAGCGGGACCAGCGACACCGCGCCGCCGTCGCCCCCGCCCGTTCCGCCGCCCGAGCCGAACAGGGGGTCCCCGGCCTCCGCGACCTCGAAGTCGCCGCCCACCGACTGGAGGAGCAGCGCGAGCGCGATCCGCAGCCGGTCCGCGAACCCGACCGCCACCTCGCCCGGTTCCTGCCCGTACGAGGGGACCGCCAGCGCCGTCGCGACGGCGAGCAGCAGCCCGACGGGCCACGCCGCCGCCCGCGCGGCACCGCCCCAGTCACCCCGGACGACGCGCCCGAAGAAGGCACCGAGGCGCGACGGCCTGGCGGTCTCGGGCACAGGTGCGGCTCCGGGTGCGTAAGCAGGCGGAGGCGGAGACGGCGGCAGAAGCGGTGCCTCCTGCGGCGCGCCCTGCGCATCCGGCGCACCCCGCTCGCGCCCGCAGCCCATGCAGAAGCGGGCCTCGTCCGGGGTGGGTGTCCCGCAGTGCGGGCAGTTCGAAGCCATCGGAACGCTCCGTCGTCCGGGGAACTCGTGTCCTGACGGGCCGACGTCCGGCGCATGCCGGACATAAACCTGACGTAAGCATGGGACACGAGTTACCCGTTGACTGGTTCCCGTCAACAGATAGTGACCAAAGGGATATTGAGCTGAGGGCTGTCCCGTAATTCCCGGTGGATCAGCGCGCGGCGTCAGATGCGGTGCATCGCAAGGCGCCGGGCCGCCCTCATACCGGGTGTATTCGGGCGATCCGGCAACGCCGCGAGGTGCCGTAGCTGTCGTCGTGCGCCCGCCGGGAATTACGGGACAGCCCTCAGTCCTGCTTGAAGCCCCGGTGCAGGGCGACGATCCCGCCCGACAGGTTCCGCCAGGCCACCTTGGACCAGCCCGCCGCGACCAGGCGCGCGGCGAGCGCGGGCTGGTCGGGCCACGCGCGGATCGACTCGGCGAGGTAGACGTACGCCTCGGGGTTCGAGGACACCGCACGGGCCACCGGCGGCAGCGCGCGCATCAGGTACTCGGTGTAGACGGTGCGGAACGGCGCCCAGGTCGGGTGCGAGAACTCGCAGATCACGACCCGCCCGCCGGGCTTCGTCACCCGGTACAGCTCGCGCAGCGCCGCGTCCGTGTCCTGCACGTTGCGCAGGCCGAAGGAGATCGTCACCGCGTCGAAGGTGTCGTCCTTGAACGGCAGCTTCGTGGCGTCGCCCGCCGTGAGCGGCAGCCAGGGGTGGTTCTTCTTGCCGACCCTGAGCATCCCGAGGGAGAAGTCGCAGGGGACGACGTAGGCGCCCGAGCGCGCGAAGGGCAGGGAAGAAGTGGCGGTGCCGGCCGCGAGGTCCAGGACCTTCTGCGCGGGCCGCGCGTCGACCGCCTTCGCGACCTCCTTGCGCCACACCCGGTCCTGGCCGAGGGACAGCACGTCGTTCGTCAGGTCGTAGCGTTCCGCCACGTCGTCGAACATCGAGGCGACTTCGTGCGGCTGCTTGTTCAGGGATGCGCGGGTCACGGTCCCCATTGTGGCAGTACGGACCCGGCGGCCCCCCGCCGCCCGGCCCGTATACCGCTATGCCGCTATGCCGTATGCGGCTATGCCGCTCCCTCCGGACGGTCCTCAGGGCAGCAGTCGCGGCCTCGTCCTCGCCGCCACGTCCTCCACCCACCCGCACAGCAGCACGAACACGGCGATGAGGACCCACCCGACGCCGAACATGAACCACTGGCTCTCCAGCGGCAGGTACGCCTCGAAGGCCGGCACGTTCCAGAACGTGTCGATCAGCGGGACGGCGAGGACCAGCGCGATCTCGTGCCACAGGTACAGCGTCACCGCGCGGGCGTTGAAGATCCGTACGAGCCGGTCCAGGCGCCGGAAGCGGGCCAGCCGCGCGAGGTCGACGCCCAGGCGCACCTTCGCGTACATCAGCAGGGTCACGAACCCCGCCGACCAGAACGCCTGGGCGTACGGGATGTCGTCGAGGTCGTACGTGCCGGTCTCCGCCTGGTGCGTGAGGGCGTACCAGCCGCCGTACGCGAGCGCGGCGAGCGAGAACGCGACGACCGGCAGCGGCTTCAGCCGCTCCAGGACGCCGTCGCGGTGCGCGAAGCCGAGCATCCAGCAGAACAGGTAGGTGGCCAGGTCGGTCAGCCCGGTGCCGAAGCGGTTCTCCGGCGGTGTCCAGAGGAACTGGACGATCACGACCGGGGCGAGGGAGAGGACCAGGACCGCGACCGGGGCCAGGCGGAAGAGCCTGAGCAGCAGCGGCGACAGGAGGACGAACCAGAGGTAGGTCCGCAGGTACCAGAGGATCTCCCAGGCCTGCTCGCCCCACGCGTTGCCCGGCGGGTCGCCGAGCGGCACGATCCAGTAGACGATCTGCCATCCCGGCATCCAGCCGTGCACCAGCATCGCGACCACGACGAACAGGCCCCAGAACCAGAAGGGCGGCAGGAGCCGGCGGACCCTGCTCCTGATCACCGTGAGCGCGGGCCGCTCCAGGGACCTGGCCATCAGGGTCCCGGCGAGCGCGAACATGATGCCCATGGAGGGCAGCACCATGCCCGCCCAGGCCCACTCGAAGGTGTGGTACGCGACGACCCGGACCAGGGCCACGGCCCGCAGCACGTCGAAGTACCGGTCGCGCCCCGCGCCGCGGCGGGCCTGCGGAGCTCCCGGCTGCGGCGACGTGTCCGCCGCAGCCGGGAGCTCCGTCATCGGCGGGCGCTCCGCCACCGGCGGGCGGGCGCCCCGGCGGTGCGCGCCCATCAGTTCGCCCCCGCCGGCGTGCCGACCTCCCCCGTGCGCTTCAGCTTCTGCCAGCGCAGGCGACCGCCGGTGAGGGCCGTGACGCACGAGTGGATCAGGACGAGGTACATCATCTGCCGGTACACGAGCTGCTGCAGCGGCATCATCAGCAGGTACCGGTACTTCTCCCGGTCGAGCCGGAACGCGTACGCCGCGCAGACCAGCTGCACGCACAGCACGGCCAGCCAGGCGAGCAGCGACGCCTTGAAGTCGATGAAGATCATCGAGTAGACGGTGAACACGTCGATCAGCGGGGCGAAGACCGGCGTGACGATCTGGAAGAGCACCACCAGCGGCATGCCGACCCGCCCGAACCGGCCCGAGGGGCCCTTGTCCGTCAGGGACCCGCGGTGCTTCCACAGCGCCTGCATGGTCCCGTACGACCACCGGTAGCGCTGCGACCACAGCTGTTTGAGCGAGCCGGGCGCCTCGGTCCAGGCCTTGGCGTGCTCCTGGTAGACGACCCGCCAGCCCTCGCGGTGCATGGCGATGGTGATGTCGGTGTCCTCGGCGAGGGTGTCCTCGCTCATCCCGCCGACCGCGAGCACCGCCTCCCGGCGGAACGCGCCGATCGCGCCCGGGATGGTGGGCATGCAGCGCAGCAGGTCGTACATGCGGCGGTCGAGGTTGAAGCCCATCACGTACTCGATGTGCTGCCAGGCGCCGATGACCGTGTTGCGGTTACCGACCTTGGCGTTGCCCGCGACCGCGCCGACCCCGGGGTCGGCGAAGGGCTGCACCAGGTGCCGCACGGTGTCGGCCTCGAAGACCGTGTCGCCGTCCATCATCACGACGATGTCGTGACTGGCGTGGCGCACCCCGTTGTTGAGCGCGGCCGGCTTGCCGGCGTTCTCCTGGCGGATGACGCGGACATTCGGTATGCCGAGCGACTCGGCGATCTCCTTGGTGCCGTCCGTGGAGCCGTCGTCGACGACGATGATCTCGATGGGGTGGGTGCTCAGCGCCAGCGACCTGAGGGTGTTGGCGATGCACTCCTTCTCGTTGTACGCGGGCACGACGACGGTGACCGGCCGGGTGACGGGCGGCCCCCAGCTGAACCGGCGTCTGTTGCGCCTGCGGTGGTGCCTGCGGGCGAGGATCAGCATCATCGCGAAGCGGGCCATGACGGCGACGCCCACGACGGCGAGGCCGGTCGCGAGCCCCGGTACGGTCCACTCCGCGACGGCGACCGCCGCGACGAGCGCCTTGCCCTCGTAGAGGGTGGCGCCGGTGGCGGTGCGGTGGGCGGCCTGAAGGCTGTTGCCCGCGGCTCCGGCATCGGCACCGGTTCCGGTCCCGGTCGCTCCGGCCGTCCCGGTCGCGCCGTTCGCTCCGGCCGTCCCGGTCCCCTGGCCCTGCGGGGCGCCGGGCAGCACGCCCGCGTCCTCGTCCGCCTGCTGCACGGCGCCGCTGATCGTGGTGAAGGTGTAGCCCTTCGCCTTCATCTTCTTGATGTACGTACCGAGCGCGTCCACCGTCTGCGAGCGCTCGCCGCCCGCGTCGTGGAAGAGGACCGAGGCCCCCTTGTTCTTCGACGGGGTGGCCCACTCGATGATCTTCGAGACGCCGGGCCGCTTCCAGTCGTCGCTGTCGGTGTCGACGAAGACGCTGGTGTAGCCCTGCGCACCGAGCTTCTTGTAGACGGGCCAGCTGTAGTTGTCGATGGCGTCCGTCTCGGAGGAGTACGGGGCCCGGAACAGCGTCGTCGTGATGCCCGCCGCGCCCGCCAGCGCGAGCTGCGTCTGGGCCATCTCCCGCTGGATGCGGGCGTCGCTCTGGTACGAGAGGTCGACGTGCGTGAACGTGTGGATGCCGACCTCGTTGCCCTGGTCGACCAGGTCGTCCACGATGCCCGGGTAGCGCGAGACCATCGAGCCGACCAGGAAGAACGTCCCGGGGACGTCGTTCTGCTCCAGGATCTTCAGGATCTGCGGTGTCCAGGTCGGATTGGGGCCGTCGTCGAAGGTGAGCGCGATGGTCTTCTCCGGCACGGACCGGCTCTGCGCCTCGCCGTTGCGGAAGGAGAGGATCGGACCGCCGTCGATGACGTCGTCCGGGACCTCACTTGCACTGGCGTTGCTGCGGACCCGCTGGTCGCCGCCGACCTCGGCGCGCAGGTAGCCGTCGAGCAGCATCACGCTGGTGAGGGCGAGCAGGAGCAGCAGGGCGAGGATGACGCGCGGCTTCTGCAGCGCCGCGGCCCGGCCCGCGGCCCGGGTCATCCGGGAGGGCGCGCGGCGACGGCCGCGCGGGGGTGTGGTGGTAGCCATGGATGTGGGTGCGTTCCGGTCAGTTGGCGTCCGCGGCCGCGGAGGCGGACGCGGACGGAGACGGGGCAGGGGCCGAG
>NZ_VDFC01000040.1:806662-844552 GCF_008369065.1 Streptomyces apricus
CCCGAGGGCGGGGCGCCGGTGGGGCGCGCGGGCGGGCTCCCGGTGCCGGTGCCGGTGCCGCCCTGCGGCTGGAGTCCGCCGCCGGGGCCGGCGTTCCGGCCGCCGTCGGGACCGCCCTCGGGGCCGSCGGCCCCGAAGGGCAGCAGCGAGGACGGGGTCAGCGAGGTGCCCCAGCCCATGAACGCCATGCCGAGCACGACCGCGTACCCGATGCAGACGGCGCCGAGGAGGAGGCCGATCCTGCGCAGCAGCCTGGCTCTGCGCCCGGAGTTGTCAACGAACACGGGACCGTCCGCGGGCCCGTTGGACCCGTTGCCGCGTTTGCGGCGGCGGCCGCGCACGGTGGCGCGGGATTCGATGGCAGGCTCGGAATGCATTCCCCGGATGTTAGGGATCCTTTATGTGACCGAAACTCGGGTTCTGTTGTGCGACGGCTATGAGAAACGTTCTTTTCTGTCTTTTCCCTGAGAGATTTCTCCGTCCGCAGGCCGGTCGGGGCCTTTTGTCGCCTTCTCGTGTGGGGCCTGCCCGCATGCGGCGGGTACATTCGTGAGACATTTCCACTTCCGGAGACGCGCTGTGTTTCCGGGGTGAGACAGAGATCACGAGAAAGGGAGCGCGTGCGATGAGGAATTTCCTGAAACCGGCTGCCGGGTTCGTCTGCGCCATCACCCTGGCCGGCACGGGCTGTTCCTCGAACGGGTCGGGCGGCACGTCGGACGGTACGTCGAGCGGTACGTCCGGCGGCGGTGCGTCGAGCGATACGTCCGGGGATACGTCGGGCGGGACCGCGTACGCGCCGTACGTCAGCGCCACCACCGCCTCCGGCAACGACTCGGCCGGGTCGCCGTCGGCGTACAACCTGGCGTTCGTCATCGCGGACGGCGGCGACTGCACGCCGCAGTGGAACGGTACGACCGCGATCGGCGACTCAGCCGTCGCGTCCCGCATCGCGGCGCTGACCGCCTCCGGCGCCTCCGTGCGGGTCTCCTTCGGCGGGGCGTCCGGCAAGGAGCTGGCCTCGGTCTGCGACAGCGCGGCCGAGCTGGCCGACGCCTACGGGCAGGCGCTCGACGCCGCCGGGGCCACGGAGGCCGACTTCGACGTCGAGGGCGAGCAGTTGACGGACTCCGCGTCGGTGGCGCTGCGCTCGGAGGCGATCGCGTTGCTGCAGGAGGAGCGGGACGACCTGGCGGTCACCTTCACGCTGCCCGTCATGCCGTCCGGGCTCGACGACGACGGGGTGGCGCTGCTGGAGTCCGCCAACGACCACGGGGTGCAGGTGTCCACGGTCAACATCATGACGATGAACTACGGCAGTTCGTACGACGAGGACATGGGCGACTACGCGGAGACGTCGGCCGGGGCCGCGCACGACCAGTTGGAGGAGGTCTTCGGGCTGTCGGACGCGGGGGCGTGGAAGGGGCTCGCGCTCACGTCGATGCTCGGTGTGAACGACGTGGACAACGAGACGTTCTCGCTGTCCGACGCGGCGCAGGTGCGGGCGTTCGCGGAGGGGAAGGGGGTCGCGTGGGTGTCGATGTGGTCGACGTTCCGGGACCGGCCGTGTGGGGACGATTCCTCTGCGGATGATGCTGCGACGAACTGCAGCGGGGTTGCCCAGACGGCGGGGGCGTTCGCGAAGGCCTTCACGGGCTGACCGGCGGGCCCGTCGAACACCTGCGACCCGGTGGGGGCTGATCGCGCAGTTCCCCGCGCCCCTGAAAACACCGGCCCACGCCGTCAGAAGGTGCGGGTCCGCTGTGGCCGGTCGCGCAGTTCCCCGCGCCCCTAAAGGCAGGAAAGCCGGGGCGCAGCCCCGCTTTTAGGGGCGCGGGGAACTGCGCGATCAGCCACCGCCGGGCTATCGACGACGATGTACCAGCCGTCCCGCGCACACCGTCGCCACGCACGACCCGTCCCCGTCGAAGACTGCGAGGTCGGCCCGGCCCCCGGGCTCGATCGCCGTGGGGCGGGCCGCCGACAGGACCAGCAACCCGTTGCGTTCGGCGGCAGCCCGCAGCCCCGATCCGGTCACGGACTCCGCCCGTACCGCCACCACTCCCAGCTTCAAAAGTTCGTGCACCCGCTCGCGCGGCGTAGGCGCCCCCGGCAGCGGTCCCTCGTGGACCAGGCCGGGCCCCAGCACGCCGGACCACCGCCGCACCCGCGCACCGGGGAACCGTTCCTGGAGCCCGGCCGGCAGGCCCACCGCGGCGACCCGGTCCCCCTCCACCGCCACGGCCCCGCCGGGAACCACGTCCGGGCCGTCCCAGACGAGGCGCAGCTCGTCCGCGACATGGATCGTCAGTGCCATCAGCCCATCCCGCCGGTCGGACCGACTAGTTGGACGCGAGCAGCTTCAGCTCGGGGTGCGCCGTCCCGCCCTCGATTGCGGTCGACGAGATGTGCGACTGCACCCGCTCGTCGACGGGGTCGTTCGCCGGGTCGTCGTGCACCACGAGGTGCTCGTACGTCGTCGCCCGCTGCGCCGGCACCCGCCCCGCCTTGCGGATGAGGTCGATGATCTCCATCCGGTTCGAGCGGTGCTTGGCACCGGCCGACGAGACGACGTTCTCCTCCAGCATGATCGAGCCGAGGTCGTCCGCGCCGTAGTGCAGCGACAGCTGGCCGACCTCCTTGCCGGTGGTCAGCCAGGAGCCCTGGATGTGGGCGACGTTGTCCAGGAAGAGCCGCGCGATGGCGATCATCCGCAGGTACTCGAAGAGCGTCGCCTGCGTACGCCCCTTGAGGTGGTTGTTCTCGGGCTGGTACGTGTACGGGATGAAGGCGCGGAAGCCACCCGTCCGGTCCTGCACGTCACGGATCATCCGCAGGTGCTCGATGCGCTCGGCGTTGGTCTCGCCGGTGCCCATCAGCATGGTGGAGGTGGACTCCACGCCCAGGTTGTGCGCGATCTCCATGATCTCCAGCCAGCGCTCGCCGCTCTCCTTGAGCGGGGCGATGGCCTTGCGGGGCCGCGCGGGCAGCAGTTCGGCGCCGGCGCCGGCGAAGGAGTCGAGCCCGGCCACATGAATGCGCCGGATCGCCTCCTCGGCGCTCACCTTGGAGATGCGGGCCATGTGCTCGACCTCGCTCGCCCCCAGGCTGTGGATGACGAGCTGCGGGTACGCCGCCTTGATCGCGGCGAAGTGCTCCTCGTAGTACTCGACGCCGTAGTCCGGGTGGTGCCCGCCCTGGAACATGATCTGCGTGCCGCCCAGCTCGACGGTCTCCGCGCAGCGGCGCAGGATGTCGTCGAGGTCGCGCGTCCAGCCCTTGTCGGTGGCCTTCGGCGGGGCGTAGAACGCGCAGAACTTGCACGCCGTGACGCAGACGTTCGTGTAGTTGATGTTCCGCTCGATGATGTACGTCGCGATGTGCTCCGTACCGGCGTACCGGCGGCGGCGCACGGCGTCCGCGGCGGAGCCGAGCGCGTGCAGCGGGGCGTCGCGGTAGAGGGCGAGCGCCTCTTCCGGGGTGATCCGCCCACCCTCGGCGGCACGGTCGAGAACGGACTGGAGGTCGGCCTTCTCGGTCACCGGGACGGTCCCTTTCATAGGGGTGCGGACGGACTGATCCAGCGTACGCCAGGCCTTGTGATCATCAGACGTCAGGCCGCGTACGCCCCGATCAGCAGGCCCGTGAGGGCGCCGGTGATCAGGAACGGGCCGAAGGGGATGGACGTCTTGCGGCCCGCCTTGCGGACGACGACGAGCCCCGCCCCGTACAGACCGCCGTACAGGAACCCCGCGAACGTGCCCAGCAGCACGGTCCCCCAGCCGTACCAGCCGAGGACCGCGCCGAGGCCGAGGGCGAGCTTCACGTCCCCGAACCCCATGCCGTTCGGGTTGACGAGGAAGAGGACGAAGTAGCCGGCGCCGAGGGCGAGGGCCCCGTACAGCGCGGTCGGCCAGTCGCCCGCGTGCTCGGGGGCCGCCGCGGCGGCCGCGAGCAGGACCAGGGCGGCGGCGGCCAGGGGCAGCGTCAGCACGTCCGGCAGGCGCTGCACCCGGAAGTCCACGACGGCGAGCAGCACGCCGGGCGGCGCGAGCAGCAGCCAGACGGCCAGCTCGGGCCGGGTCCCGGTCGCCGCGGCGAGGAGCGCGCAGACGAGCGCGGTGACGAGGACGACGGGGACCGTGCCGGGCCCGTACGCGCCCCCTCCCCGTCCCCCGGACCCGGCGCACTCCCGGCAGCGGGCCGGGCCGAGCCAGCCGTGCACCGGATGGCCCGCGGGGCACCGGTCCGCCCACGGCTCGTCGGGGTCGACGCAGAAGCGGTACGCGGCGCGCGGCACGAACAGACCGGCGACGCCGCCCCAGAGGGCGGCGCCGACGACGACCAGCTGTTCGGCGAGCTGGAAACCGCTCATCCCGCGGCGGGGACGCCGCTGCGCCAGGTCGGCAGCAGCTCGTCGAGGAGCGCCTCGGTGCGCGGCGGCAGCCCGCGCGCCCCGCTGCGCGCGACCAGGTCGGCCGCACGCCGCCTCAGCAGGTCGGTGTCGCCGGTCGCGTGGGTGGCCCGCAGCAGTTCGTGCCACAGCCGCTCGTCGCCCGGCGCGGAGCCCAGCGCCGCGTCGAGCGCCTCGATCGCCTTCCCGGCCCGGTCCTTCTCCAGGTGGAACGCGGACAGGGCGAGCCCGATGTCCGCGACCAGCAGCGGGAGCTGGGCGTCGATGATCTCGTGGGTCAGCCAGCCGTACCGGCCCGCGGGCCGCTCGGCCAGCAGCGGGCCCCGGACCAGGACCAGCGCGTCGGTCAGCAGCCGGCCGCGCACCGCACGGCTGGCGGCGCCCCGGCCCTGGGTGGCCTCGTGGTAGAGCGAGCGCAGCACGTCCAGGTCGGAGACGACGGACTTGGCGAGCTTGAGCCGCCCGGTCGCGTCGGGGGCGAGCCGCGGCGTGCCGTCCGGGTCGGTGCCGAGCCAGGTGCGCAGCCGCTCGACGAGCGCGTCCCGGACGTCGTCCGTGACGCCGCGCGGCCACAGCGCGGAGGACAGCACCCGCGGGTGCACCCCCTCGCGGTGCAGGAGCAGCAGCGCGAGCGCCTCGTGCAGCAGCGGGCTGCGCTCGCCGTCGGGCACGTCCAGACCGATGATCTCGTACGGGCCGACGAGCCGCGCGTACACCGCGGGGCGCCCCTGCTCGCTGATGTCGACGAGGAACGGCGGGGCGGTGGCCGGGCGACCGTCGTCGTCGCGCTCGGGGTCGGCGTCGGTGAACAGCTCGACGACGGCCCGCTGCTGGGACACCGGCAGGAGCTGCGCGTCGAGTTCGAGGCCGAGCAGCGGCGCGAGGAGCTTGCCCTCGCTGGTGACCTCCATCTCCCAGGCGGCGCCGGGCAGGTCGCCCGAGTCGGTGCCGACGAGGTAGCCGATGCCGAGCCGGCTGGCGTCGGCGGCGAGTTCGGCGAGCTTGACGGCGTCCTCGGCGGACGGCTCGGCGGCCAGCAGCACGAGGTGCGGGGCCCAGCGGGTGTGCTGGGCGGGGCCCGTGCGCCCGGTGAGGACCGAGTCCTGGCCGGCGGCGCCGAGCGCGCCGCGCCGCTGCCGGGTCTCGGCCTCCATGGTCTCCACGAGCGCCTCGATGTCGTCGAGGTGGCGCAGCCGGTTGGGCGCGAGCGGCGTCAGGTCCTCGCCGAAGCCGACGAGGGTGATCGTCATGCGGTCGGACCAGCCGTTGGTGGCCAGCTCGGCGGCGACGGAGGCGAAGACGCCGGCCCGGTCCTGCTCGCGCCCGCTCAGCGACACGATGCCGGGCACGGACTCCAGGTTGAGGAGCAGCCGCGAGTCGTCCATGGTGCCGAGGCTGACCAGGCCGGGGTAGGGGGCCGCCGTGTCCACGTCCTCGTAGCCCTCGGCGTCGGCACGGGCCAGCATCCAGAACGTCTGGTCCTGCCCGAGCTGCCAGGGCGTGGGCGGCCGGCCCGCCGGCTGGGCGAGCTGGAGGTGCAGGTCGCCGTTGCCGCTCATCCAGGCCGCGTACACGGTCGGCAGGGCGCGGGACTCCCCCGCGAGCGAGGCGGCGAGCCCGCGCAGCGACCGGTCGAGGAGGCGTACGCCCTCGGGGTCGGCCCCCACCAGCAGCGCGTCCTGCGCGTCGGCGGCGGCGCCGGTGGGCGTGGGCGGCTCCATGCCGCGGCGCCCGCCGACGGCGCCGAGCGCGGACTGCCACAGGGCCTGGCGGCGGCGCCGGCCGAGGGCGCCGAGGAGTCCGGCGGCGAGGAGGGGCGCGCCGAGCAGGGCCTGCGGCAGCCCGAACCCGCTGCCCTCGCCGGCCGGGGGAGCGACGTGCTCCTGCCCGCCGCCGTCCTGCTGCTGTCCCTGCCCGCGTCCCTGCCCCTGATCGGGGGCGGGCCGCTGCTCGGGAAGGCTGATGTGGGCGGTGTCACGGTCGAGGGACCCGGACCCGCCGCCCTGCTGTCCGCCGCCCTGCTGCTGCCCGCCGCCGGTCCTCGCGTAGTCGGAGATCTGCCGCTGGACCTCCGGGGAGACCTCGGGGGCCTCCTCGGGCATCTCGACCAGTTCGCCGCCGCGGGCGTCGGCGGGCATCTCCATGATCCAGCCGGGCCGGATGAGGCTGGCCTCGGAGAGCTTGGACCCGTCGGGCTGCGTACGGTCCTTGTTGAGCTGGTAGATCTCCTTGTACCGGCGCCCGTCGCCGAGGTGGCGCTCCGCGACCTCCCAGAGCGAGTCGTGGTGACGGCCCTCGGGCGGCTGGATCCGGTAGAACTTGGTACCGCCCTCGGACGCCTGGGCCCCGCTCCCGGCCTCCGCGTGCGCGGCGGCGCCGGCGGCCTGCTCGGCCAGCGCGGCGGCGCTCGCCGCGGTCTGCTCCTGCTGCTGCGCCAGCAGCCCGCCCGGGGTCTGCTGGGCCGCCGCGGCGACGGCCGGCCGCTGGTCGCCCTCCAGCTGCTGACCGAGCTGCGACAGCCCCGGCGTGAAGCTCGCGGCGGTCGCGCCGACCAGCAGCAACGCGGCGACGAGCTGGCGCGCGAGCAGCTGGCTGGGGCCGGCCCCGGGCACCCGGTTGGGCAGTCCGACGCCGGACAGGGCGGCCTTCACCTCGACGAGCACGCAGGCGGTGAACTGGGCCCAGGCCAGCCAGACGACCACGGTCAGCACGTTGATGAACGTGTCGACGGTGATCTCCTGCTGCAGCCACTCCACCTTCGGCGCCCCGCCGGGCAGCGGCCAGCCGATCTGGGTGGCGAGCGCCGCGGGCACCCCGACGAGCAGCACGAGCAGGGCGACGAGGGCGAGGAACGCCTTGGCGAAGTCCCCCACCGTACGGCGGCGCCGCGGCAGGGGCTGCGGCGTCCGATTCCTCGGACCCGGCGAGCTTCCCGTCGAGTTGGAAGTGGTGCGTCGCGCCATGGCGGGTGTCCTGATGTCGTGTGGGGAGGGAGACAGGGGCAGTACGGGCGTGAGAGCGGGGGTGTGCTGAGCCTACTGAGATCTTATTGAGCCTGTCGAAGGGCTTCGAGGGGCGAAGTGGGGAGAAAGGGAAGAGGTGCCGGAGGTCAGGGCGGATTGGTCATGTTCTGTCCGCCTGGCCGGACTTGTCCGCGCTCCGTTCCCCCCGGGCCGCCGGAGCCCCGGACGTAGACTCGTGCCGCAGAGGCCACGGACCATCAGGAGGGGGACCTGACATGGGCGGCAAACCCGACCTCGCGCTCCCGTTGAGCGATCTTGAGGACTACGGCAGCCGGCTGCGGGACATCAAGACGCGGCTCAACCACACCAAGAAGCTCTTCGAGTCCTACCGGGACGACATCGGTGACGGTGGCGTCTACGACAAGCTGGAGGACTTCGAGTCGAACTGGGAGGACGGGCGCGAGGACATCAACCAGCAGCTCGACGCGCTGGCCGACATGTCCGACGCCGTCGTCCGCGAGTTCAAGAAGCTCGACGACGACCTCGCCAAGCAGGTCTCCGAGGGCGTGAAGTCCGAGGACAAGGGCGGCAAGGGCGGGGAGTAGCCGGCCGGCGGGGAGCAGCCGGTCGACGGGGAGCAGCCTGCCGACGGGATGCGCCCGGCCGGCTCAGCCCACCTCGTTCTCCGCCACCGCCCGGCCCCGCACCGTCACGTCGCCGCCGTAGAACATGCCCGTGAAGACCGGCGAGTAGGTGAGCTGGACCTCCACCTCGACCTGGTCGGCATTGGCCGCCACGCAGTTCGTGGCGGCTATGTCGGCGCCCGTCATCCCCATCTCCCGGGCGAAGGCCTTCACGCGGGCGCCGCAGTTCTCGAAGAGGATCGGGGCGCCGCCGTTCCCGTTCTGGTACAGCTCCTCCAGGTCCACGTCCTGGGCCGCGTACCGGGCGGCCTGTTCCGCGATGTCGGCGGCCCGTTCGCGCTTGGAGATGGACAGGCCGCCGTCGATGACGAAGGCCGACAGGGACAGGAACACCAGCGCGAAGATGATCACCGCGCCGGCGCCCGAACCGCGGTCGTCGAGGCGTGCGCGGCGCACCGCCGCCCACCTCCGCAGGATGGTCCTCATCCGCCCCGTCACGCCTTCCTCTTGAACGGGTCCAGCGGTGACGTGAACGACGACGTCAGCCGCGTCGGCACGTCCAGGCCGAGCATCGCCAGGCCCCGCACCTGACAGCTGACCTCGACCGTGAAGAGGTCGGCGTCCGCGAAGCCCGCGCTCGTCTTGGTCACCGACACCGGTCCGGAGCAGACGTCCGCCAGGTCGGCGTCCGCGGCCTTCTGCGCCTCCGCCATCGCCGAGCCCTCGTCCCGCTGCAGCGAACCCGAGCGGGCCGCGTCCCTGGCCGCCCCGTCGAGCGCCCCGCGCCCGTCCACCAGCTGCCCGAAGGCCACCAGCACCAGGATGAAGAGGATCATCACCGGGGCGAGGATCACCACCTCGACCGTGGACAGGCCCCGGTCTCGTTCCCGGTCCCGGTTCCGGTCGCCGGGACCGGCGCCGCGCGAAAGAAGTCGCTCCACCACCGGGCGCATCTAGTTCTCGCCCTCCTCGACGAACCGCTCCACCGGGCCCACCGACTGCGCGTGCACGGTCAGGTCGATGCCCGGGAAGACCGACGGCACCTTCGCCGTGATCTCCACCCCGACCGTGTTCTGGTCCGGCTGGAGCAGCCGCACGTCCGGTCCGAGCACCAGCTGCGGCCCCAGCTGCTCGATGTAGCTGTCCACGACGTCCCGCGCCTCGCCGCGCCACGCGCCCGGGGACTCGTCGGCCGTGGCACGCGCCTCGCGGGCGCCCGCCTGGGCCGCCGCCTGGGCCACGTGGTCGGCGAAGAAGTACAGCGCGAACTGCACCGTCGCGAAGATCATGAAGAAGAGGACGGGGGTGAGCAGCACGAACTCGATCGCGGTCATGCCGGAGTCGCCGCGGGTGGAGGCGGCCTCCACCCTGCGGCGTACCCAGCTTCGTACGCTCACCTGCGACCCCGTATGCGATGTGTGTGAAGAGAGAAGGGACGGATGGCGGGGATCAGCAGGTGCTGCCCGCGTCCGCGCCCTTGATGCAGTCGCCGACCTTGTTGGCGCCGTCGCTGAGCGCGGCGTTGATGATGGCGGCGACCACGCCGACGATCGCCACGACGACCGCCGAGATGATGACCCACTCCACCGCGGACGCACCGCGGTCGAGCTCGCCGGAGCGGGCGCGCTGCACCCGGCCCTGGAGGAAGGTGATGAGGAAGTCCACCCCCGGGATCCCGGTGCTGTAGTTCCGTCCGTTCATGGTGAGTTGTCCTCTCAAGACAGTGCAGGGCAGTGCGGTTCGAAGCAGTACAAGAGGTACAGGAGGTGCGGGAGGTACGGGAAGCAGTTGTCGGTTGTCGGGCTCAGACCTGGAACACGCGCATCGCCGCCGGGAAGATCAGGAAGACCAGGAAACCGGCGCAGAGCAGCAGCTGCGCCACGAGCATCGACTGGGACTTCTCGCCGGCGCTGCCCTCGATCTCGGCGAGTTCGCGGTGCCGCATCGTCTCCGCGCGCGAGGCGAGCGACTCGCGCACCTTGGCGCCGTCGTCCGCGACCAGCGCGAGCGAGGCCGACAGGTCCTTCAGCTCCTCGACCCCGATCTCCTCCCCCAGCGAACCGAGGGCCTGCCACTGGCTGATGCCGGTGATCCGGGCGTCCGCGAGCGCGTTGCGGATGCGCTGCGTGGCCCAGCCGTCGGAGACCTCCGCGGCGGCCATCAGGGCCTCCGGGAGACCGCGGCCGCCCGCCAGGCTCATCGACACCAGGTCCAGGTACGCGCCGATCACGCGCCGCAGGTCGCGCCGCTTCTCGGCGGCGTCCCGCCGCACCTCCAGGTCCGGCAGGAAGAAGAAGACGAGCGCGCACACCAGCGCCAGCCAGACCGGGACGGCGGGGCTCCTGCTGAAGCCGAGCGTCCACACCACGGCGAACATGAGCGGCCCGAAGAACAGGCCCGCAGCGCCCAGCAGCGCCTTCGTCGCCAGGAAGTTCTCCCAGCTGCGGTCGAGCACCGACAGGTCGGCGCGCAGCGAGCGCTGCTCCCAGCCCTGCTGCAGGTAGAACTCCGAGACGCGCCGGCCCACCCGGGCCCGTACGCTGCCGAGCCGCCCGGCGTCGGTGGTGCGGTGCGCGGACTCGTACGCCGCTCCGCGCGCCCGCATCGCGTCGATGCGGGCGACCTGGGCCACCGCGCTGCGGCGGGTCGGCATCAGGGCCCGGACCAGGGCGTAGACGCCGAGGCCCAGCACGGCGCCGACCAGGACGGGCAGGGTCAGGGTCGAGGTCATCGGCGTACCCCCTCCTCCGGCGACGGGTGCGGCAGCGACTGCGCCGGGCCCGATGCCGACGCGGCCGGCGTACGGGGCCGGACGAACTGGACCGCCGCCTCGTCGCGCACCAGGAACCGCTCCGGCGTCTCGATGGTCGACAGCTTGCGCAGCCACCAGAAGCCGAGCGCGAACAGACCGCAGACACAGGCGAGGACGAGCTGCCCGACGGCCGTTCCGTACGGCTCGACGAAGTCGCGGTTGAAGATGGACAGGCCGAGCACGAAGGCGATCGACACGGCGACGACGATCTGCACCGAGCGGCGGGTGGAGGCGCGCTGGGCCATCACGCGCTGGCGCATGTCGACCTCCTCGCGGGCCGACTTGGCGAGCGCGCCGAGCACCTGGCGCAGACCCGGGCCGCGCAGGCGCGCGTTGAGGATCAGCGCGGCCACGATGATGTCGGCGGACGCGTCGTCGATCTCGTCGGCGAGCTGCTGCAGGGCGTCGGGCAGCGGCGTGCGGGAGCGCAGCCGGTCCACGAGCGCGTCGAGGTGCGGGCGCAGGACCGGGGCCGCGGCGCGCGCGGAGGCGGGGATGGCCTGCTCCAGGCCGACCGCGCCCGCGATGGTGTCGCGCAGCGACTCCGTCCAGGAGGCGAGGGCCTCCACGCGGCGCATGGCGGCCTTCTCCTCGGAGGCGCCGCCGAAGAGCTTGTCCCAGAAGAAGACGAGGACGGCGGTCGCGAGACCGGCCACGGCCCACCGGGTGAGGAGCAGGACGACGATGCCGGCGCCGGCGGCGACGGATCCGCGCTGCCCGGCGAACCGTACGAGCTCGGAGACGCGTTCGTTCGCCTTCTGCTTCTCGTGCGCGGGCTTGGCGGGCAGGCCGCGCACCGCGACGGCGAGCAGGGCCAGGCCGCCGCCCACCGCGGTGCCGCACGCGAGCGCGTACAGCACCGTCGTGGAGAACAGCCCGCCCATCGAGCCGAGCGAGTCGAGGGCGGCGAGCGTCACGCCCGACTGGTCCGTCATGGCCGGTTCACCCCCAGTTCCCGCCGCCGGGCAGGCGGTAGCCGTGCTGGATCAGGTCTTCGAGGCAGGCGATCGGGGCGTGCGGCACGACCCGGCCGTCCGGCGCCTCGGCGAACACCTCGCTGGACAGGACGCGCCCGTCGACGCCGTTGACCTCGCGGATCGAGGTGACCACGCGCTGGAGCCGGCCGCCCGACTGGTAGGTGTTGCGCCGCTGCACGAAGACCACGAAGTTCACCGCGCCCGCGACGAGCATCTGGCTGGCCTCGATGGGCAGGCGCTCGTTGGCCTGGAGCGCGTACGTGGAGATGCGGTTGAAGACCTCGCTGGAGCTGTTGGCGTGGATCGTGGACAGCGAGCCGTCGTTGCCCTGCGACATCGCGTTCAGCATCGTCACGATCTCGTCGCCGAGGACCTCGCCGACGATGACGCGCGAGGGGTTCATGCGCAGCGAGCGGCGGACCAGTTCCGCCATCGAGATGGTGCCCTGGCCCTCGGAGTTGGGCAGCCGCTCCTCGAACGCCACGACGTTCGGGTGCAGGTCGGTGAAGGTGTCGAGGCCCAGCTCCAGGGCGCGTTCGACGGTGATGAGGCGCTCGTGCGGCGGGATCTCGTTGGCGAGGGCGCGCAGCAGCGTCGTCTTTCCCGCGTTGGTGGCGCCCGCGATCATGATGTTCTTGCGGGCCCGGACCGCGCAGGCGAGGAAGTGCCCGATCTCGGGGGTGAGCGTGCCGTTGCCGACGAGGTCGGACATGAAGACCTTGCCCATGCGCGCGCGGCGGATCGACAGCGCGGGGCGGCGCGTCACGTCCATCACGGCGGACAGACGCGAGCCGTCCGGCAGGCGCAGGTCGAGCTGCGGGTTCGCGGAGTCGAAGGGCCGGGAGGACAGGCCCGAGTACGCGCCGAGGATCTGGATCAGCTCGATGAGCTCCTCGTCGGTCTCGGCGACCGGATCGCCCCTGACCTCCTCGCCGTTGGCGTAGCCGACGAAGACCTGGTCGTACCCGTTGATGTCGATGTTCTCGACCTCGGGGTTGTCCAGCAGCGGCTGGAGGCGGCCGACGCCGAAGAGCGCGGCGTGCACGGCGGCCGCGTACTGCTCCTCGGTCTCGGCGTCCAGTGGCGTACGGCCCGAGTTGATCTCCGTACGGGCGTAGTCCTCCAGGATCTGGGCGATGACGGCGCGCGCGTACTGCCGCTCGTCCTCGTTGGACATCGGCGTGACGCCGGAGACCTGGTCGAGGCGGCGCTGCTCGGCGATCCGGTCACCGGCGTCCTGCCGGAACCGCTTGACCAGCTGGTGGTCGACGGCGGTCATCGGTCACCCCCCGGGGTGACATGCCCGTACGTCGCGTACCGGCCGTACGTCGCGTGCCGCGCGGCGGTCATCGGCCGGCTCCGGCGGGGCGCGCGCCGTTCGGGCCGGCCTGGCCGTGCGGGCCGCCGGCCGGGACGGACCAGGCCGCGCCGAACTGCTGGTAGAGGTCCGAGGTCACCTTGCGCGCCGAGCGGATGAGCAGCGACTTGTCGAGCCGGCCACGCTTGCGGCCGGCCAGCTGCTCGGCGCCCGTGGAGTCCGCGGCGATCGTGCCGACGACGCGGGCACCGGTCTGCGCGGCCACCAGCATGTCGTTGACCTGGTGGACGATCTTCGCGGAGTCGCCCGGGTCGGTGACGAGGAGGACCCCGATGAGGGGCGTGCCGAGCGCGCCGGCGCCGCGCGGTCCGCCGTGCAGCTTGGCGGTGAGCGCGGCGGCCCGGTCGCGCACGCGCGCGATGGCCTCCGGCTCGGTGCGCGCGACCAGCAGGACGAGCGCGGCCTGGGCGAACATCTCGACGGCCGGGACGTCCCCGCTGATCCGTCCGCAGTCCGCGATGACGTCGGCGGGCGCGTGCTCGGAGTCGGCGAGCTGCGCGAAGGCGCGGCCGAGGGTCGGCCACAGGCCGGCGAGCCCGGCGGCCTGCTCGGCGTTCGCGAGCCCCACGAGCACGTCGAGGCCGCCGCTCAACGGCTGCACGTGGTCCCAGATCTGGTCCGGTACGAGGCCGCGGCGGGCCGTGGCGGCGATGGAGAGCATGCCGGTGTTGGGGTTCAGCGGTCCGCCGTGCGCGGCGGCGCTGCGGTACACGAGGTCGCCGCCGGCCGGGTCGGTCTCGGCGAGCAGCACGCGGCGCGGCCAGACCGCGGCGAGCGCGACGGCGGTCGTGGTGACGCCGGGGGAGCCTTTGTCCGCGGCGAGGGCGATGAGGGCCATGGTGTGTTGCCTCTCCGCCGCTAGTTGCCGGGGACCTTGACGAGGGCGACCTGGTTCGCCGAGGCGGCACGGGCCAGCGCGGCGGCGTCGCTCTCGTCGACGGTCACGGTGACGCGCTTGTTGGTGCTGCTGATGGTGCTGTCGCCAGTGGCCGGCACCTTGGTGACGCGGGCCTCTTCGACGATCGGGGCGCCGGTGCGGCCCGCGGAGCCGGTCGAACCGGAGCCGGCCTCGTCCTCGGAGTTCGAGCCCGAGGAGCCGGTGTTGCCGACCTGGTAGGCGGCCACGAGGTCACCGACCTCGATGCCCTCGGGGTACTGGCCCTCCTTGAGGGAGAGACCGACGACGGCCTTGCCGGCCGGGACGTCGGCCTCGGTGCCGAACATCTGGCCGATGACGAGGGTGCCCTTGTAGATGGTGGACTTGGCCTTGAGCCCCTGGAGGGTCTTCAGCTGGTTCCACCGGACGTAGTTGATCCCGGCGTCGTCGGCGACCAGGACCGAGGCCACGTTGTCGCCGACGGACTCGCCCGGCTGTATGTCGCTGGTCACCTTGACGACCTCGACACGGTCACCGGCGCGCAGCACGAGCATGGTCGCCCCGAGCGCGCCCACCAGGATCAGCAGCACCGCCAGTGCGGCCAGCGCGGGTTTGCGCTCGCGAGGCGGGGAGGGAAGGCGCTCCCCCGTCGTCGGCTGAGCCGGCGCGGAGGAACGGTTGTTGCCCGCCCCCGTACGCTCCTGGATCTTCACGCAACCGCTCCCCGTATCCCCGTACACCCAAGAAGGTTCTCGTCATTCAGGACACTCGACGCACTTCGCGCACGTCCGGCACTCCGTGCAGTTCAGACGGTTCGCCCGCATCGGACGTACCGCCTGTATCGCCCGCACCGCCCGACTCGGGCGGATAACCGGCGAATAGCCGTGGCCGGAACGAGTGTCAAGTCACCGCACCGTATCAGCAGCACATAAGCCCCTCAAGGCGCGTCCGCGGCCGCGGACCCCACATGTCCCGACGTTGTCCACGCGCAATGCGGGGCGTTCGGTTCCCGTTCGGGGAAGGGCCTGCGCAGGGGGGCCGCCGATGTGCGACAGCGAATCACCGTCCGGCACGGCGACGCCTGACGGTCACGCTCCGTCCACCAGGCCTGCACCAGTCGCTCACGGGGCGGGCGGACGTGTGCGGCCCGTTGTGCACCGCCGGAAGGCGGGACGGGTAGGGCGCGTACGGGGAGTAGGAGGCGTAGGAGGGGTCGGGCGGGCCGAAGACACCGGGCACCCCCTGCCCCGGCACCGCGGGACTCTCCGCCGGAGGATCCACGGGGCCGTCGTCCACCGAAGGACTGCTGAAGCCCACCACCCCCGACGGCGGCTGCCCGGCTGCCTCCCCCGTCGCCTCCAGGTTCAGCAGGCGTACGGCGCTGCGGCTGACCTGTTCCACGAGCGGGCCGGGCAGCCAGCCCGCCGCCACCAGCCGGGCCGCGCCCTCCGGTGCGAGGGCGGCCGCGACGGCCGCCGGGGACGGGCGGGCGGCCGGATCCTTGGCGAGGCACCCGGCCACCAGCTCCCGCAGGTCACCGGAGAGAGCGCCCAGCTCGGGCTCCTCGTGGACCACCTTGTAGAGCAGCGCGGCCGAGGAGTCGCCGGGGAAGGGGGACGAGCCGGTCGCCGCGTACGCCAGGACCGCGCCCAGGGAGAAGACGTCGGCCGCGCCCGTGACGCCCTTGCCGAGGATCTGCTCGGGCGACATGTAGCCGGGCGAGCCGACGGAGACGCCCGTCGAGGTGAGGGAGGCCGTGCCGTCCGTCGCGCGGGCGATGCCGAAGTCGATGAGCAGGGGGCCGTCGAGGGTCAGCAGCACGTTCGACGGCTTGACGTCGCGGTGGACCAGGCCCAGGCCGTGCACCGCCGCCAGCGCCTCGGCGAGCCCGGCGCCGAGGACCCGTACGGAGTGGTCCGCGAGGGCGCCCGTGTCGGTGACCGCGGCGGTCAGTGTGGGGCCGGCCGCGTAGCCGGTCGCCACCCAGGGGACCGGGGCGTCCGGGTCGGCGTCGAGGACGGGGGCCGTGTACGCGCCGCCCACCCGCCGGGCCGCCTCCACCTCGCGGCGGAACCGGGCCCGGAACTCCTCGTCGAGCGCGAAGTGCGGATGGACGATCTTGACCGCGACCGTACGGCCGCCCGCGCTGCGGCCCAGGTAGACACGGCCCATCCCGCCGGAGCCGAGCCGGCCGAGCAGCCGGTAGGGCCCCACGACCGTGGGTTCGTCGACTTCGAGTGGCCGCATGGCACCCGCCCCTCCCCCGTACGTACCTGTACGTGTACCCGGCCCGCAGGCACTCCAGCAGCGTAGTGCCGTCCCCGGCGGACCCCGGTGCCCGGGAGGCGGTCCCTCACGGTTCCAGCAGGTCGACCTTCACGTCCGGCGCGAAACCGGTGGTGGGGCCCACCCGCCGCGCGAACTCCGCGACCGCCTCCAGCTGCGGTCCGCCGAAGCGGAAGTCGAGCGTCGTGAAGTAGCGCTCCAGGACGCTCTCGTCGAAGGCCTCCCAGCGGGCCGCCTGCTCGGCGACCTTGCCGACCTCCTCCAGGGACAGGTCGCGGGAGGCGAGGAAGGCCTCGTGGACCTTGCGGGTCAGGGCCGGCTCGCGCTCCAGGTAGTCGCGGCGGGCGGCCCAGACGGCGAAGACGAAGGGCAGGCCCGTCCACTCCTTCCACAGGGCGCCCAGGTCGTGCACCTGGAGGCCGTAGCGCGGGCCGTCGAGCAGGTTGGCGCGCAGGGCGGCGTCGCCGATGAGCACCGCCGCGTCGGCCTCCTGCATCATCAGGCTCAGGTCGGGCGGGCAGGTGTAGTACGACGGCTCGACGCCGAACCGCTCCGCCAGCAGGAGCTGCGCGAGCCGCACCGACGTGCGCGAGGTCGAGCCCAGGGCGACGCGGGCGCCGTCCAGCCGGTCCAGCGGGACCTGCGAGACGATGACGCAGGACATCACCGGGCCGTCGCAGCCGACGGCGATGTCGGGGAAGGCGACCAGCTGGTCGGCGTGCTTGAGGAACTCGACGAGGGTGACGGGGCCGATGTCGAGGTCGCCGCGCACGAGCTGCTCGCTCAGCTTCTCCGGGGTGTCCTTGGTGAGCTCGAAGTCGAGCAGCGTGCCCGTTCTCGCCAGGCCCCAGTACAGGGGCAGGCAGTTCAGGAACTGGATGTGGCCGACGCGCGGCCGGGAGCGGCGGGCGTCGGGACGCCCCTCGGATGACTCAGGAGAATTGTCCACATCGCGAGGCTAGCCCCCATGGGGTACGGTGCAGGCTCCAGGGTCCCGGAGTGGTCCGCGAAGCCTCTCGCACCGTTCTGTCAACCCCTGTGACACCGGATGACGCCAGGTGACACCGCGACGTCGCCCCTTCGTGGGACCCCGCCAAACCTGCGGGTGACGTGATCTTGCCCTCTATTGCGTTCGGCTGCCCTCGTGGGTAGTCTCTTCCGCAAGTTGCAGTTTGGTTTCCCTTGCAGTACAGAGCCTGCGGAGCATGTGACCGCGGGCTCTCGTCTTTTTCAGAAGAATGCAGTTGTTTACAAGCTTTTGTTTACACCTTGCAGGTTCTGGAGCAGGGCAACCCTTTGGGCCCAAGGAGGGCTTATGGCTACCGGAACCGTGAAGTGGTTCAACGCCGAAAAGGGCTTTGGTTTCATCGCCCAGGAAGGCGGCGGCCCGGACGTCTTCGTCCACTACTCCGCGATCAACGCGAGCGGATTCCGCTCCCTCGAAGAGAACCAGGCGGTTACCTTCGACGTGACCCAGGGTCCGAAGGGCCCGCAGGCGGAGAACGTCACCCCCGTCTGATCCTTCGGGTGAGTCCGGGCTCTCCGAGTCCGACACTCTGATCCGGAACCTAGAAGCAAGACCCAAGGAGCCCCGACACCGTCAGGTGGAAGGGGCTCCTGCCTTTTCCCGTCCCGGTCACCGGAGCGTTTCGTACATCTCCTCGATCTCCCGGGCGAACTCCCGGATCACCACCGCCCGGCGCAGCTTCATCGTCGGGGTCAGGTGGCCCGCCTCCTCCGTGAAGTCCTGGGGCAGGAGGGTGAAGCGGCGGATCGATTCGGCACGGGAGACCAGGCGGTTGGCGTCGTCCACCGCCCGCTGGAGCACGGCGAGCAGTTCCGGGTCGGTGACCAGCGTGGCCACCGGGAGCTGCCCCCGGCCGGTCATGCGGCACCAGTGCGCCAGGCCCGCGGCGTCCGGCGTGATGAGCGCGGTGGCGTACGGGCGGTCGTCGCCGACGACGACGCACTGGCTGATCAGGGGATGCGCGCGCAGCCAGTCCTCCAGCGGGGCCGGGGCGATGTTCTTGCCGCTGGTGGTGATCAGGATGTCCTTCTTGCGGCCGGTGATCGTGAGGTAGCCGTCGTCGTCCAGCTCGCCGATGTCGCCGGTGGCGAGCCAGCCGTCCCGCGCGGCCGGCACCKCCCCGCCCGCCTGCGGGTCCCAGTAGCCGCGGAACACCTGGTCGCCGCTGAGCAGCACCTCGCCGTCCTGGGCGAGCCGGACCCGGGTGCCGGGCAGCGGCCAGCCGACCGTGCCGAGGCGGGGCCGGTGCGGGTAGGTGAGGGTCGCCGCCGCCGTGGACTCGGTGAGGCCGTAGCCCTCGTAGACCTGGATGCCGGCGCCCGCGTAGAAGGAGGCGAGGCGGCGGCCGAGCGGGGAGCCGCCGCAGATCACCTGGCGGACCTTCCCGCCCAGGGCCGTGCGGATGCGGCGGTAGACGAGCGGGTCGTAGAGGGCGCGGGCGGCGCGCAGCTTCGTGCCGGGTCCCGGGCCCATGCCGTGCTGCCGGGCCTCCAGCGCCTCCCCGTAGTCGCGCGCCACCCGGGCGGCCCGGTCGAAGGAGGCGGCGCGGCCCATCTTCTCGGCGGTGGCGCGGCCGGTGTTGTAGACCTTCTCCAGCACGTACGGGACGGCCAGCAGGAAGGTCGGGCCGAAGCCCGCGAGGTCGGCCAGCAGCTCCTCCGTACGGATACTCGGCGCGTGGCCCAGGCGGACCCGGGCGCGCAGGCAGGCGACGGCGACCATCCGGCCGAAGACGTGCGAGAGGGGCAGGTAGAGGAGCGTGGACGCCGGCTCCTTGAAGGTGGACCTGAAGACGGGGTGGAGCAGCTCGACGGCGTTGTCGACCTCGGCGAAGAAGTTGCCGTGGGTCAGCGCGCAGCCCTTGGGGCGCCCGGTGGTGCCGGAGGTGTACATGATCGTCGCGAGCGAGTCGGGGCCGAGCACCCCGCGGCGCACGGCGACCTCCTGGTCCGGGACGTGCCGGCCCAGCTCGGCGAGGCGGTCCGTGTGCCCCTTCTCGAAGACCCACATGTGCTGCACGTCGGGCAGCCGGTCGCGCTCCGGGCCGAGCGCGGCGGCCTGCGAGACGTGCTCGACGGCGATCGCCACCGCGCCCGAGTCCTGGAGGATCCAGCGCGTCTGGAAGACGGACGAGGTCGGGTAGACGGGCACGGTGACCAGGCCCGCGGCCCACGCCGCGAAGTCCAGCAGCGTCCACTCGTACGTCGTACGCGCCATGATGGCGAGCCGGTCGCCCGGCATCAGGCCCTCCGCGATCAGCCCCTTGGCGACGGCGAGCACCTGGTCGGCGAACTCGGCGGCCGTGACGTCCTGCCACCGGCCGTCCGGGCCCTTGCGGCTGAGCACCGCCTCGTCCGGGACCTGCTCGGCGTTGTCGAAGGGGATGTCCGCGAGCGAGCCGTGGGTGACGGGCAGGATCAGCGGCGGCACCGAGACCTCCCGCACGACCCCGTCCAGCCGCCTGATCTCGGGTTCCGGGAGGCCGGGCTGGGGTCTGGACGACGGATCTCGGGACACGGGTGGCTCCTTGCTCTCGTGCTCCTCCCATTACGGACCCGCGAAGTGGAGGGTTCACCTGGGAAAGTGCGGGGCTTGTGTGCGGAAGGGTGAGAGGTTGGTGCGCTGTCCGGACGGCTGTTCATCTTCCGTCCGGGGTGTCCGGGACATACGGGGTGTCCGGGATCGGGAGCGCCTCAGCGGGCCGTACGCGTCACGGCCGTTCGGGGATCGCCGTCACGGGCGTTCGAGAATTGCCGTCACGCCCTGGCCGCCCGCCGCGCAGATCGAGATGAGGCCGCGGCCGGGGGCGTCCCGCTCGGCGAGCAGCTTCGCCAGGGTCGCCACGATCCGCGCCCCGGTCGCCGCGAAGGGGTGGCCGGTGGCGAGGGAGGAGCCCGCGACGTTGAGGCGCGCCCGGTCCACCTGCCCCAGGCCCTGCTTCTCCCAGGCGGCCAGGGTGGCGAGCACCTGGGACGCGAACGCCTCGTGCACCTCGACGAAGTCGAAGTCGCCGAGGCCCAGACCGGCGCGCTCCAGCAGCTGCGGGACCGCGTACGCCGGTGCCATCAGCAGGCCGTCCTCGCCGCCGGCCACGTCCCCCGCGACGAAGTCGACGGCCGCCGTCCGGTACGCCGTCAGGTACGCGAGCGGGGTCAGGCCTCGCTGCGCCGTCCACTCCTCGCTCGCGAGCAGCACGGTCGCCGCGCCGTCGGTCAGGGGCGTCGAGTTCCCGGCGGTCATGGTCGGGCCGGGGTCCGCCAGCCCGAACACGGGCTTCAGGGCGGCCAGTTTCCCGACCGTGGAGCCGGGGCGCAGGTTCTGGTCCCGGGCCAGGCCGCGGAAGGGCACGACCAGGTCGTCGAAGAAGCCGCGTTCGTAGGCGGCGGCGAGGCGCCGATGGCTCGCGGCGGCCAGTTCGTCCTGCGCCTCGCGGGTGACGCCCCACCGGCGGGCGGTGACCGCCGCGTGCTCGCCCATCGACAGGCCGGTACGGGGCTCGGCGTTGCGCGGGATCTCCGGGACGAGGTGGCCGGGGCGGATCCGGGCGAGCGCCTTCAGGCGGGCGCCCGCCGACTTCGCGCGCCGGGCCTCCAGCAGGATGCGCCGCAGCTCGTCGTTGACGCCGAGCGGGGCGTCGCTGGCCGTGTCCGCGCCGCCCGCGACGGCCGACTCGGTCTGCCCGAGGGTGATCTTGTTGGCTGCCGCGATCACGGCCTGCAGACCGGTGCCGCAGGCCTGCTGGACGTCGTAGGCGGGGGTGCGGGCGTCCAGCCGCGAGCCGAGCACCGTCTCGCGCGCGAGGTTGAAGTCGCGGCTGTGCTTGAGGACGGCGCCGGCCACCAACTCGCCGACCGCGCCCGGCTCGTCGAGCCCGAAGCGCTCCACCAGGCCGTCGACCGCCGCGGTCAGCATCTCCTGGTTCGAGGCGGTCGCGTACGGGCCGTCGGAACGGGCGAAGGGGGTGCGGGCGCCGCCGACGACGGCGACGCGACGGGGTTGAACGGGGCTCATCTCGACCTGCTCCTCACCGTGACGTAGGCTTACCTCGGGTAACCTTACTTCAGAGTAAGCAGGGAGCTGCATCATGGCCGACCGCTATCTGAGCCTCGCCGGCACCGCGCCCGGCCGCTTCCTGACCCGGCGGCTCGGACTGCCCCAGCCGACGCGGCTGCGCCGGTGGACCCCCGAACGGCCCACCCTCCAGGGCCGGTTGCTGCACCTGACCGCAGGCAAGTCCGATCTGGACCTGGCGCCCCACCTGGCCCGGTGGGGGCTGGACCTGGACCTCGTACCGGCCGGCTCGGCGCTGGACCCCGACCTCGGCGCGGCCGATCCGGTCGCCGTCGTCCTCGACGCCACCGGGGTGCGGGACGTCGAGGCGCTCGCCGAGGTGCACGCGGCCCTGCACCCCGTCGTCCGGTCGGTCGCCGCGAGCGGGCGGATCGTGGTGCTCGGCACGGTCCCGGACCCGGCCGACCACCACCAGGCCGCCGTGCAGCAGGGGCTCGAAGGGTTCGTGCGCTCGCTCGGCAAGGAGATCGGGCGGGGCAGGACCGTGAACCTCGTACGCCTCGCGCCGCTCGCGCGCGACATGGGCGCCCGCTCCGCCGAGTCGACGCTCCGCTTCCTCCTCTCCCCCGGATCGGCGTACGTCAGCGGGCAGGTGATCGAGGTCGGCGACGGCGAGCCGGGCGCGCCGGAGGACTGGAGCAGGCCGCTGGCCGGGCGGACCGCCCTGGTCACCGGGGCCGCGCGCGGGATCGGCGCGGCCGTCGCCGGGACGCTGGCGCGGGACGGCGCCCGGGTGGTGTGCCTGGACGTGCCCGCCGCCGGGGCCGAGCTGGCCGCCGTCGCGGAGCGGCTCGGCGGGACCGCGCTGCCGCTGGACATCACGGCGCCGGACGCGGGGGCGCGGATCGCCGACGCGCTGCCCGGGGGCCTGGACGTCCTCGTCCACAACGCCGGGATCACCCGGGACCGGCGGCTGGTCAACATGCCCGCCGAGCGCTGGAGTCCGGTGCTCGACGTCAACCTCGCGAGCGTGCTGCGCACGACCGACGCGCTGCTGGCCGGCGGCACGCTCCGGGCGGGCGGCCGCGTCGTGGCCACCGCGTCGATCGCCGGGATCGCGGGGAACGCCGGTCAGACGAACTACGCCGCCTCGAAGGCGGGGATCGTCGGGCTCGTCCGGTCCCTCGGGCCGCGGGCGCTGTCGGAGTACGGGGTGACGGTGAACGCCGTCGCGCCCGGTTTCATCGAGACGAGGATGACCGCCGCGGTGCCGCTGTTCATCCGCGAGGCGGGGCGGCGGATGAACTCGCTCGCGCAGGGCGGGCTGCCGGTGGACGTCGCCGAGACGACGGCGTGGCTCGCGAGTCCGGGGTCGGGGGCGGTCAACGGGCAGGTGGTGCGGGTGTGCGGGCAGAGCCTCCTCGGAGCGTGAGCGCTCCGCTGGGTTTGTGTGTTGCGTTGGTTGGTTGGCGCCGCCGCCGTTTGGAGGGTGCGGGTGCGTCGTGGCTGAGTGCGCAGTTCCCCGCGCCCCTAAGTGCTTAGGGGCGCGGGGAACTGCGCGACCAGCCCCCACCGGCCCGCAGGCGACCGTACTTGCGCGCCACCCCCGTCCAGGACCGAGGAGGAAGACACGTGATGGACGACCTCACGGAAGACATGCGCAGCCCCGCCCGCACCCGGACCCTCACCCGGTCGCCCGCCCTGTGGCCCCTGCTGGCCCGGGGCGCCGTCCTGTCCCCGTTCAAGCGGCCCCGCGCCGGGGTCACCGCTCCCCGGACCCGGCTGGTCCTGCCCGGGGTGCGGGTCGACCTGGGGCGGCTCGCCGCGTACGAGCGGGCGTGCGGATTCGGGGTGGGGGCCGACGAACTGCCCCTCACCTACCCGCACGTGCTCGGCTTCCCCGCGGCCATGCGGCTGATGAGCGGGCGCGCGTTCCCGCTGCCGCTGCTCGGGCTGGTCCACACGTCCGTCGAGATCACGCGCCGCCGCCCCCTCACCGCGACGGGTACGTACGAACTCACCGTGTACGTCGACGACTTGGTCCCGCACCGGCGCGGCACCGAGGCCGTCGTCGTCACCGAGGTGCGGGCCGGCGGAGAGCTCGTGTGGGAGTCGCGCAGCACGTATCTGGCACGCCACCGCACGACGGCGAAGCAGGACGGTCCGGCCCCCGGCGGGCAGGGCCCCGCGGCGGAGCGCGCGCCTCTGCCCGTGCTCGCCGAGTGGCAGCTCGCCGAGGACGTCGGGCGGCGGTACGCGGCCGCTTCCGGTGACCGCAACCCGATCCKCCTGCACCGCCTCACCGCCCGGCTGTTCGGCTTCCCCCGGGCCATCGCGCACGGCATGTGGACCGTGGCGCGCTGCCTCGCCGCGTACGGGCCGCCGCACGGGGCGCCCCCGGCGGCGGTGCTGCGGGCGGAGTTCAGGGCGCCGGTGCTGCTGCCCGGGACGGTGGGATACGGGGTGGAGGGCAGCCGCTTCGAACTGCGCGGCCTCGGCGACTGGCTGCACCTGACGGGAGAGGTACTGCCGCTGGACTGATCAGGTCCCGCCCGCGACCCCCGGGACCTCCGTGGTTTCCGGGACCTTCGGGGCCTCCGAAGCCCCCGCGGCCTCCGCGGCCTCCGTCCAGGGCTGCCCCTCCATCAGGTCGCCGAGGCCCGCCCAGGCGAAGTTCATCAGGGTCGCGGCGGCCTGCCGGGCGGAGACACCGGGGGTGGCGTTGGCCCAGGCGGCGAGCGATTCGGCGGCGCCGACGAGGGCCTCCGCGAGCCCCGCGACCTCGCGCTCGGGCAGCGACGGGTCCCGGTGGGCCTCCCGTGCCGCGACCACGATCAGCTGGGTCACGAACGCCACGATCTCCTCGCGCATCGAGGTGATCTCGGCGGCGAACGGCTCCCCGTGCGTACGCGCCTGGAGGTGCAGCACCGCCCAGCCGTCCGGGTTCTCCGCGGTGTGCGTGAAGAACGCCCGCAGCCCTTCCCAGAGTTGGCGGTCGGCGGGGAGGCCGGGGCGGACCCCGGCGCGTACCGCCGCGGTCAGGGCCGCGGCCTCACGCCGGATGCACGCGGTGAAGAGGTCTTCCTTGCTGTTCAGGTACAGGTAGACCAGCGGCTTGGACACGCCCGCCAGATCGGCGATCTCGTCCATCGACGCGGCCCGGTAGCCCCGTTGCCCGAAGGTCCGTACGGCGGCGTCCAGCATCTGCTGCTCGCGCACGGCACGGGGCATCCGCTTGCTCTTCACTGCACCCATACGGGAAAGGGTATGGGGCGCGCGGCCGCCTTCAGGAAGCGTGCCCCTGGGCCTGCGCCTGAGCCTGCGGGACCTCGTCCGCAGCGTCGTCCTCCTGGCTGCGGTTGGCCTCCAGGTTGGACTTGACGCGGTCGACCCGCTGGACGATCTGCACCGAGGCGCGGTCGCGCTCCTTGCGCAGGACGACGAAGCTGATGGGCGCGGAGATCACCAGGGCGAGCATGACGATCCACATGCCGTTCGAGTCGCCCAGGCCACGGGGGGCGACGCCGGCGTGGACGAGGCCCCAGACGACCACGAGGCAGCCCACGAAGATACCGAGGCGCATCAGTGTGTAGCGGAGCATCTCAATCCACTCTTCCCGTTCCGAACGTTCCCAAAGGGCACCGTCCAGTGAAGCACGGGCGGACCCCGATCTTGTAGGGGGGTGCCGGGGCCCCCCACCCGCACCCGAGAACGCACCCAGCCCGCCCCAGTCAGACCCGCATAGGCTGGGGCGTATCCCGCCGATCCGCCGCAGCCCCCTCGTACTCACGAATGATCTCGTACCGAGTGTTCCGCTCCACCGGCCGGAACCCGGCGTCCCGGATCAGGTCGAGCAGATCCTCACGCGTCAGCTTGTTCGGCGTCCCGTAGTTGTCGGCGTCATGCGTGATCTTGTACTCGACGACCGACCCGTCCATGTCGTCCGCCCCGTGCTGCAGCGCGAGCTGGGCCGTCTGGACGCCGTGCATGACCCAGAAGACCTTCACGTGCGGCACGTTGTCGAAGAGCAGCCGGGAGACCGCGAAGGTCTTCAGGGCCTCCGCGCCGGTCGCCATCTGCGTACGGGCCTGGAGCCGGTTGCGTACCTTCCCGTCCTTCATGTCGACGAAGTCGTGCTGGTAGCGCAGCGGGATGAAGACCTGGAAGCCGCCGGTCTCGTCCTGCAGCTCACGCAGGCGCAGCACGTGGTCGACCCGGTGGCGGGGCTCCTCGATGTGCCCGTACAGCATCGTGCACGGGGTCTTGAGACCCTTCTCGTGCGCGAGGCGGTGGATGCGCGACCAGTCCTCCCAGTGGGTGCGGTGGTCGACGATGTGCTGGCGCACCTCCCAGTCGAAGATCTCCGCGCCGCCGCCGGTGAGGGATTCGAGCCCCGCGTCGATCAGCTCGTCGAGGATCTCGGAGGCGGACAGCCCGGAGATCGTCTCGAAGTGGTGGATCTCGGTGGCCGTGAAGGCCTTGAGGGAGACGTTCGGCAGGGCCTTCTTCAGTTCACTCAAGGACCGCGGGTAGTAGCGCCACGGCAGGTTGGGGTGCAGGCCGTTGACGATGTGCAGCTCGGTGAGGTTCTCGCCCTCCATCGCCTTGGCGAGCCGTACCGCCTCCTCGATGCGCATCGTGTACGCGTCCTTCTCGCCCGGCTTGCGCTGGAACGAGCAGTAGGCGCAGGACGCGGTGCACACGTTCGTCATGTTGAGGTGGCGGTTGACGTTGAAGTGCACGACGTCACCGTTCTTGCGGGTGCGCACCTCGTGGGCGAGCCCGCCCAGCCAGGCCAGGTCGTCCGACTCGTAGAGCGCGATGCCGTCCTCGCGGGTCAGCCGCTCACCGGCCCGGACCTTGTCCTCCAGCTCGCGCTTGAGCCCGACGTCCATGCGTGTACCTCTCCCTGTGACCTGTGACCTGTGCCGATGCGTGTCAACCGCTCAACCGTACTCCGGCGCCCGCGCTACTCCTCCTCGGGCAGCTCGCCCACCCGGTTCTCCCACTTCGTGGAGAGGACGATGGTGGTACGGGTCCTGGAGACGCCCTTGGTCCCGGAGAGCCGCCGGATGGTCCGCTCCAGACCGTCCACGTCGGAGGCCCGCACCTTGAGCATGAAGGAGTCGTCGCCGGCGATGAACCAGCAGTCCTCGATCTCGTTCAGGTCCTTCATCCGGCGCGCCACGTCCTCGTGGTCGGCGGCGTCGGAGAGGGAGATGCCGATGAGGGCGGTGACGCCGAGGCCGAGCGAGGCCGCGTCGACCGTCGCGCGGTAACCCGTGATGACGCCGGCCGCCTCCAGGCGGTTGATGCGGTCGGTGACACTGGGCCCCGACAGTCCGACGAGGCGTCCCAGCTCCGCGTACGAGGCCCGGCCGTTCTCCCTGAGAGCCTGGATGAGCTGCCTGTCCACCGCGTCCATGCGATCGATAGCCTTCCGCTGAAGAGTTCGTGAAGATGAGTGGGTACTGATCCGCCGTGCTCGGGTGGTGCGCCGTGCTCAAGTGGTGCGGGAGCCGCCGAGTTCGCCCTTCCAGCGCTGGTAGAGCGTGTGCGGGACGCCCGCCGCGTCCAGTACGCGCCCGGCGACGAAGTCCACGAGGTCCTGGATGTGGGTGGCGCCCGCGTAGAAGGCCGGGGAGGCGGGCAATACGGTCGCGCCCGCGTCGTCGAGGGTCACCAGGTGCCGCAGGGTCTGCCCGTTCAGCGGGGTCTCCCGGACGGCGACGACCAGCTTGCGGCCCTCCTTGAGGGTGACGCTCGCCGCCCGCTGCAGCAGGTCCTTCGACAGCCCGAGCGCGACTCCCGCCACACAGGCGGTGGAGGCGGGCACGACGAGCATGCCCTTGCAGGGGTACGAACCGGAGGACGGCCCCGCCGCCAGGTCCCCCGCGCTCCAGTGCCGTACGCGGTCGAGGCGGCCCTCGGTGTCCTCGCTCCCGGCGAAGGTGTTCGGCTTCCCGTCGGCTCCACGGGCCAGCCATTCCCGCAGGTCGTCGCGCCAGTGGGCGTCCCGGAAGCTGATTCCGGTCTCGTCGAGCAGGGTGAGGCGGGAGGCCCGGCTGACGACCAGGTCGACGCTCTCCCCGGCGTCCAGGAGTGCGCGCAGCACGGCCGCCGCATACGGGGTTCCGGACGCGCCGGACACCCCCACGATCCAAGGCCGCCGCTGCGTTTCTCCTGCGTTCACACTCCGAGCCTACCGGCGCCGCGCCATTGACTCAGGACCGGCGGCCGGGCACTCCTCGCGACTTGCTTTTACGACAATCTGTCGTAATGTTTACGACAGATTGTCGTAAAAAGCACGGGCCGCGACGCAGGCCCCGACGGAAGGTCCCTCCTCCCATGAACGCCACCGATGCACACGCCGCCGGTACGCACGCCGCCGACCGCGCCGAGATCGTCCAACTGCTCGGCCGCTACGCCGACGTGGCGGACCTGAAGCAGTTCGACGAGCTGCCGGGTCTCGTCCTCACCGATCCGGTCACGGTCGACTTCGAGTCGGTCGCCGGCATACCGCCGATGGAGACGCCGCTCGGCGCGTACGCCGAGGCCCTGCGCGGCGCCTTCGCGCCCTTCACGGCGACCCACCACGCCATCACGGGCCACGTCGTCGAGATCGACGGCGACCGGGCGACGGTCCACGCACACGTGCGTGCCGAGCACTGGCTCCCGGAGGAGCTCACCGGCGACGGGCCCAACTGCTGGCTGGTGGTCGGCTTCTACGACAACGAGGCGGTCCGCACGGCGGACGGCTGGCGCCTGAGCCGGGTGAAGCTCACCGCGACGCACCAGGAGAACGCGCACCTGGCGGGCGCGGCACTGCCCGCGGAACCGGTGCACTAGGGCGGTCCCGGGCCCGGGTGGCGGCGGAGGCCGCGGCGGGAAGGAGAATGACCGCATGCCGCGTATCCGGGGAGCCAGCATCGAGGAACACCACGAGATGGTGTGGGCCGACCTCGCCGAGGCGACGCGGCAACTGCTGCTGGAACGCGACTACGACTCCCTCACCATGGGGCACATCGCGACCCGGGCCGGCCTCGCGCGCAACACGCTGTACAACTACGCACGCGACAAGAAGGCCCTGGTCCTGGCGCTGACCGCCCGGGCCGGCCGGCCCATGGCCGAGCGGGTGGCCGCGATCGCCGCACGGTCCGCGGACCCGGCCGCGCAGCGGATGCGGGAGATCGTCGAGGCGGTCCTGGAGACGTCCGCGGATCCGTCCATGCAGCTGCTGTTCCGCCCCGGGTCCGGCCCGCTGGTCGACGAGCTGCACAAGGGGCCGGGCAACCCGTTCCACGCGATCGTGGCCGAGGTGGAGGACGTCGTCCGGGACGGCATCGCACGCGGGGAGTTCCGCGACGTCGGCGACGTGCACCTCACGGTGGAACTGCTGTCCGGCGCCATGCGCGCGGGCGCCGAGCGCATCGGCCGGGACCCGGACGCGTTCGCGGCCACGGTCCGCACGGCGCGGGAGACCGTCCTCGCCGCCCTGGCCCGCCCCCCGGCCCAGGGCTAGCGACTTCGCGCCCTCCCTACCGTCGCGCGCCTGCGGCGATGCGCAGGGTGTCGGCGAGGGCCTGCGTCAGTTCCGTCACCAGGTGGCGCAGTTCGACCGGGCTCGCCTCGGCGGTCAGTTCGCGGGCGTGGCCGAGCAGTACGGCCGCCATCTCCAGGTGCGTCTCCTCGATCACGTCGGCGAGGCGCGAGACCGGCCCCGGCCGTCCCGGGTCGGCGACGACGTAGGCGGGCCCGCCGCTCGCGCCCGTCCAGGGCAGCAGTCTGAGCGCTTCGGCCCCGTCGCGGCTCCCGGCGCTCATGCCGCTCCCGCCTCTCGGATCAGGAAGAACTCCCGTGGCAGGTAGGGGCGCACGAGACGGGACGCACTCCCGTCGAGCGGGACCTCCGCCCTGCGCGCGGCGCTGCGGTGGACACGGGCCCGGTTCGGTACCGCGTCCCCTTTACGGTGCCGGCCACCGCCGGTCGCGGGCTCCATGCTCCGCGCCAGGGACAGCAGCAGCCCGAGGGCGGCAAGCTGAAAACTCAGCCAGGGGAAGAGGGCAGGGATAAGGTCGGACATGCGTCAGCTCCTTTGAAGCTGGTGCCGTGCCCCGGGGCGGTGACAGCCGTCGCCGGGGTTTCTTATGCCCAACATAGCGCAAGAAATCTACAGGGTTCTAGGGTGAACTAGAGATCGATTACCGTGGCATACCTAGAACACTATGGGTCGGTGATGGAGTTCGAACCGGACGTACCCAGGTGGCGCCAGGTGGCAGCCGTGATCCGTGACCGCATCGAGGACGGCACCTACCCGCCGCGCAGCCGCGTGCCCTCGGTGCAGGCGATCGTCGCGGAGTTCGGGATCGCCACGGCCACCGCGGCCAAGGTGAACGTGGGCCTGAAGAAGGAGGGGCTCGTCTACACCGAGATCGGCATGGGCTCCTTCGTCTCCCCCGACGCCCCGGCCCTCATCAAAAAAGCCCGCGCCGACGACGTCGACGCGGGCTGAGCCGTAGCGGGGGCGGACGGCTAGAGCGTCAGCCCCCGTACCAGCAGGTCCAGGAGCGCGCAGGCGAACAGGGCGATGCCGATGAAGCCGTTGACCTGGAAGAAGGCGCGGTTCAGGCGGGACAGGTCCGTCGGGCGGACGATCGTGTGCTCGTACACGAACGCGGCCGCCACGATCAGCAGGCCCAGCCAGAAGAGGACGCCCGCGTCCGTGGCCAGGGCGAACCAGACGAAGAGCGCGGTCGTGACGGCGTGGCAGGCCCTGGCGCCCCAGATCGCCGCCGGGATGCCGAAGCGGGCCGGGACCGACTTCACGCCGACCTCGCGGTCCGTCTCCACGTCCTGGCAGGCGTAGATCAGGTCAAAGCCGCCGATCCAGATGCCGACCGCCAGGCCCAGGATCACCGCGTCCCAGGACCACTCGCCGGTGATCGCCAGCCAGCCGCCGATGGGGCCCATGGCCTGCGCGAGGCCCAGGATGGCCTGCGGGAAGTTCGTGAACCGCTTGCCGTACGGGTAGACCACCATCGGGATCACCGCGACGGGTGCGAGGGCCAGGCACAGGGGGTTCAGGAGCGCCGCCGCGCCCAGGAAGACCACCAGGGCCACCAGCGCGCCCGTCCACGCGTGCTTCACCGACATCGCGCCGGTGACCAGCTCGCGGTGGGCCGTGCGCGGATTGCGGGCGTCGATCTCCCGGTCGATGATCCGGTTCGCGGCCATCGCGAAGGTGCGCAGCCCGACCATCGCGACGGTGACGAGCAGCAGCCGGCCCCAGTGGATGTTCCCGTCCAGCTCGAACATCGCCGTCAGCGCGGCGATGTAGGCGAACGGCAGCGCGAAGACGGAGTGCTCGATCATCACCAGGCGCAGGAACGCCTTGGTCCGGCCCGGCTGAGGCTGCGGCTGGGGCTGCGGGATCGCCGCGGATGCGCTGCTCACGAGAGTCCGTACTCCTTCCAGCGGCGGTCGACCTTCGCCGCCGTGTCCGGGTCCGAGAGGACCATCTCGGGCCAGCCGCCGTCCCTGGTGTAGCCCTCCTCGGGCCACTTCCGCGTGGCGTCGATGCCCGCCTTGCCGCCCCAGAACTGCTGGTACGAGGCGTGGTCGAGATGGTCGACCGGGCCCTCGACGATGCTCAGGTCCCGGGCGTAGTCCGTGTTGCCCAGCGCGCGCCAGGCGACCTCGTGCAGGTCGTGGACGTCGCAGTCGGCGTCGACGACCACGATCAGCTTGGTCAGGGACATCATGTGGGCGCCCCACACGGCGTGCATGACCTTCTGCGCGTGCTTCGGGTACTTCTTGTCGATCGCGACGATCGCGCAGTTGTGGAAGCCGCCCGCCTCGGGGAGGTGGTAGTCCACGATGTCCGGCACGATGATCTTCAGGAGCGGGAGGAAGAAGCGTTCCGTCGCGCGGCCCAGCGGGCCGTCCTCCGTCGGCGGGCGGCCGACCACGATCGACTGCAGGAGCGGGCGCTTGCGCATCGTCACGCAGTCGATGGTGAGGGCCGGGAACGGCTCCTGCGGGGTGTAGAAGCCCGTGTGGTCGCCGAAGGGGCCCTCGGGGAGCATCTCCCCCGGCTCCAGCCAGCCCTCGATGACGACCTCGGCCTGCGCCGGCACCTGGAGCGGCACCGTCTTGCAGTCGACCATCTCGATCCGCTTGCCCTGGAGGAACCCGGCGAAGAGGTACTCGTCGATGTCGCCGGGCAGCGGCGCGGTGGAGGCGTACGTCACCGCGGGCGGGCAGCCGAAGGCGATCGCGACCGGCAGCCGTTCGCCGCGGCGCGCGGCCACCGCGTAGTGGTTGCGGCTGTCCTTGTGGATCTGCCAGTGCATGCCGATGGTGCGCTTGTCGTGACGCTGCAGCCGGTAGAGGCCGAGGTTGCGGATGCCGGACTCGGGGTCCTTGGTGTGGGTCAGCCCGAGGTTGAAGAAGGACCCGCCGTCCTGCGGCCAGGTGAAGAGCGCGGGCAGCGCGTCCAGGTCGACGTCGTCGCCGCGGAGCACCACCTCCTGGACCGGGCCGTCCTTCACCTTCTTCGGCGGTACGTGGGTCATGGCGCCGAGCTTCCCGAAGGCCTCGCGCACCCCGACGAAGCCCTGCGGCAGCTCGGGCTTGAGCAGCCCGCCGATCTTGTCGCTGATGTCCGCGTACGACTTCAGGCCGAGGGCCTTGAGCAGGCGGCGGTCCGTCCCGAAGACGTTCATCGCCAGCGGCATCGCCGATCCGCGCACGTTCTCGAAGAGCAGCGCGGGGCCGCCCGCCTTCTGGACGCGGTCGACGATCTCCCCGACCTCCAGGTACGGGTCCACCTCGGCCTTGATGCGCTTGAGGTCGCCCTCGCGCTCCAGCGCCCGGAGCAGGGAGCGAAGATCGTCGTAAGCCATGCGTCCCAGTATCGGCTACTCGTTACGCTGGCTCTGTAACGGGGGCCGCTCAGCCGGCCCCGACGCCCATGTGCATGTCCGCACGTGTCTCCGACACGTGTCTGCGCACGTATCTCCACAGCAGGGGGACCACCGCATGCTCCGGGTGCTGATGATCCTGGTGCCGCTGGCACTCAGCATCTACGCCTTCATCGACTGCATCACCACGGATGAGAAGGACGTCCGCTACATCCCGAAGCCGATCTGGGCGATCCTCGTGCTGCTCTTCCCGCTCGTCGGCTCGATCTCCTGGCTGATCGTCGGCCGCGTCCGCACCCCGGGCGGCTCGTCCCGGGCCGGGCGGGGCGGCTGGGTCGCCCCCGACGACAACCCCGACTTCCTGAAGTCCCTCAAGGACGAGAACAGGGACAGGGGCAGGAGCAGGGACAAGGACAAGGACGGGGGCGAGGACGGGGGCAGGGGCGACCGCAAGGAGGACAGCGGCGACGAGAGCGGGCCCGAGGACACCGCGCCGCCGAAGCCCTGACGGGTCACCGCGGCCCCGCTCACGCCCGGGCCGCGGCCAGGGCGTAGAACGCCTGCGTGGTGCGCGGGTGGGCCATCTCGTCCAGCAGGTGGCGCCATTCGGGATCGTCGGTGGCCGCGCAGTGCGCGTGGTCCCAGGCGGCCAGCAGGGGGGCGAGCTCGCTCTCCGGGGCCGTGACGGCGGTCGTGGCGGTGGAGGCGGCGGCGGTCGTGGTGTTCATCGCGGTTCCCTTCCGGCGGAGAGGCCGTGCGCCTCTCGGAGCGTCCGGTACCACCATCGCGCCGCCCGACGCCCGCCACCATGAAGCGGCCCACCCGGCCCGTGGTATGGCTGGCCCCCGCAGCCCGCCAGCAGGGTGGCCGCGGCCGCGGTGACGAAGGCGCGCCTGGAGGGCAGGGTCATGCCCCGGTCGCCCGGCGGCGGCGTACGACGTAGACGGCGGCGCCGCTGAGCGCGACCGCCGCGGCGGCGCCGCCGCCCATCAGAGCGCCGTCGCCGCCGGAACCGCCGGACGCCACCCCGGTGTCGGGCGCCCCGCTCGGCACGGCGGAGACCTGGTCCGGCACGTCGGTCGGCTCGGTGGCCGGGGCCTCGGTGGCCGGGGGCTTGGTCCCCGMGGCAGGGGAGGCCTCGGCCGGCGCGGCGCTCGGCGCCTTGGTGGCGGGGACGGGGGACGGGGTCGTCCCGTCGGCGAACGCGGGCACGGTGCCCGCCAGCACGGCGGTGCAGGTGAGTGCCAGGGCACTGAGGACGGTTCGGCGCATGGAGAAGCTCTCTTCTGTCGGTCTCGCCGCCCGACCCGCACACGGAGGTGCCGGGCCCGGGGCGGCTGCGTCATGGATCGAGCGAAGAGACGAGACAGCGAGGACACAGGTTGTAAAGGGATGGCAAAGTCCCACGGCCCTCGCTCCCGAGCGGACGTGCACCCTTCCTCACGACGCCTCCCCAACAGGGCAACGGGGTATATCCCGTTGACGTTCTTCGGTTCGGGCGGTTGCCTGCTGGGGTGAAGGGTCTTCGTGTCGAACGCGTTGCCGTGGACGGCTCTCTGTCCGAGCCGCTGCTCGCGTCGCTTCTTGCGGACTGGCGGCACGTCCACAACGTGATCGTGCCGCCCGCCGCGCTGTCGCCCGGCGAGGTGCGGGAGCGGGCGGGGCGGTTCCTCCTGGAGGTGGCGTACGCCGGTGACGTGCTGGTGGGCTGCACGACGGTGCGGCCGCCGGAGGGCGAGGAGGCGGAGGCCACCGTCATCGCCCGGGTGCTGCCCGGCCACCGCCGCCAGGGGTTCGGCGAGCGGCTGCACGAACGCGGGCTGGCGCTCGCCCGGGGACTGGGGGCGCGGACGGTCGGGACGGTCGTCCTGGCCGCCAACACCGAGGGCCTGCGGTTCGCGCACGCGCACGGGTACGTCGAGTCCGACCGGTACGTGCTGCCCGGCGGGAGCGCGCTCTGGATCGACCTGCGGCTGGCCTGACCGGGGTCCGCGCACCGCGGGCACGAGGGCGCGCGGGCAGTGGTGGGCGCCCCCTGGAAGTCCGTGCACGGTCGGATCCCGTCGGCGAGGACGACATTTCCGGAGGCGGGAGGGCACCCTGCGATCCATCTCGAAGCAACGCCTCCTGGCCGCGCCCCGGTTGATACACCTCCCTCAGTACGAAACCGGACCCACGGGCCCCAGGGGGATAAGCGGTGCGCACAGGGCTGCACGGCCGCGGCGCGTTGTTCGACACGGAACCGCCCGGCCTCGCTCCACGGCTCGTCGGCCTGCGTCCGTTCCAGCACGGGCCCAGTCCGTACGAGCACACCAGGGACCTGCCCTTCGTGGTGTTCGCCGGTGCCCGCGGGCTCGGCAAGAGCGCCGTGCTGGCCGAGCTGCGGGCCGCGTACGAGGGGCGCACGCCCGTCGCGCTGATCGACTGCGAGGCGGAGCGGTTCGCGCGGTGTCCCGCCGGGCATCCGCAGGCGTCCTGGTCGCCGGTGGCCCAGGCGCTGGTGGCGATCGCCTGGCAGCTCGCGGAGCCGGTGGCCGACGCGGGACGCATACCGTTCCCCCGGCTCGCGACGGGCCTGCTGGCCGTCGCGGCGGGCGGCTGGAACGACCGGGACGTGCCCCGCGCCCGCCGGGAGGCCGAGCGCATCCTGCTGCTGAACGACACCGGTTCCTGGGGCGGCGCGCACACCGGCCGCCGGGTCGGGCGGGTGACCGACCGCCTGACCGACCCCCTCACCGGCTCACCGTCCGGCACGAGGTCCGGTAAGGACTCCGGTACGGGCTGCGGTACGGGTACGGGTACGGGTCCGGTGGTCGAGCCGGTCGTCGAGGCGATCCTGGAGGCGTTCTCCGAAGGGGTCTCCCCCACGCACCGCCGGCTGCGCAAGGCCGCCACCTGGTACCGCGACCACCCGAACGCCGGCGGCAACCCCAAGCTCGGACTCCTGCTGCTCGCCGGGCACTTCAGGGCGGGCGGCGCCCCGCGCACCCGCGCCGAGGGCCATCTCGTACGGGCCCTGCTGGCCGACCTCGACGACGCGTACGGCGGCGCACTGCCGCGCGGGAGTCGGCCCGGGCGCCCGGTGGTCCTCCTCGACAACGCGCAGGCCGCGCCGGGGACCGGGCTGATCGGCGCCGTGCTGCGCGACCGGGCCGACGGCATCGCCGACCGGGTGGCGTTCTTCGCCGGGCTGCGCGGCCACGGCCATCCGGCGCTGCGCAACGCGGCCCGCGGCACCCTGTCCGGGCTGGCCCGCTCGAGCGGCTGGGAGCCCGGCGGCACCGCCTCGTCCCGGGCGCTGCTCGTCCCGCTGCCGCCGCTGTCCCCCGACGACACCCCGCGGGTCGTCGAGGCGGCCTGCCGGGGCCTGGCCGTACCGTCCCGGCTGCCGCGCGCCGCCCACCGGCTGACCGCGGGCAACCCGCTCGGCACGGCGCTGCTCGCCGAGTCGGCCCGCCGGAACCTGCCGCGCGGCGCCGTCACCCCCGGCGACCTGCTCACCGCGCACCTCGACCGGGACGACGGCGACCGCCCCGCCTACCGCGAACTCCTGGACCACCTCGTGCCGGACGGATACCGGGACGGGCGCCGGGACGCGCTGGCGCTGCTGGCCGTGGCGCACGACCGCGCGTCGGCGTGCGTACTGGCCGAGGCGCTCCTCCCCGCCGGCTTCGGCACCGCGGGGGTCCTGGCCCTGGAGGCACGGCTCGCCGAGGAGGGGCTGCCCGCGGTGCCCGGCCGGTTCGTCGGCGACCCGCTGCTGCGCGCCCTGCTCCTGCTGGAGCTGCACCGCAGGGAGCCGGACCACACCACTTGGCGGGCCGCCCACCACACACTCGTAGCCCACTACACGGACGCACAGGGCGTACAAGACGTGCCGGACGCCATCGATCCGCCGGGCACCGCGGACGCTCCGGACTGTGACGGGACGCGGCACGCCCTGTACCGGCTGCACCACGAACTCGCCCTAGGCACCACCGAACCCGCGGTCTCGTACCTGCGCGACACCTTCCACCACCGACCCCCCGCGCAGTGGCTGTCGGCGCTGGCCTTCCTCGCCTCGGCGCCGTACCGGCCCGCCGTCGCCCCCGAGGTCCCCGGCGTCCCCGACGGCCGGACGCAGGTCGCGCTCGGCCGCGCCGGTACGGGTCCCCGGCCGCCGGACGACGTGGACACCGTGCTGCACCTGCGGGTGCGCCGGCTGCTGCACGGGGTCTGGCAGGTGACCGACCCGCTGGCGCTGCCCGACCCGGTCGTCACCGAGCGGCTGCGGTCCGAGCTGGAGCATCTGTCACGGCTGCGCCCCGCCGACGCCGAGCCGCTGCGGCGGGCCTCCCGCCACTGGCCGCAGGACGCGTCGGCGGGCCGGCCCCTACGCGTCTGACGGCTAGACGCCTGCGTACGAGTGCTTGCCGGAGACGAAGATGTTCACGCCGTAGTAGTTGAACAGCCAGCAGGCGAAGGCGACGAGCGCGATGTACGCGGCCTTGCGGCCCTTCCAGCCGGCCGTGGCACGGGCGTGCAGATAGCCGGCGTAGACGACCCAGGTGATGAACGACCAGGTCTCCTTGGGGTCCCAGCCCCAGTAGCGGCCCCACGCGTCGCCCGCCCAGATGGCGCCGGCGATGATCGTGAACGTCCACAGCGGGAAGACGGCGGCGTTCACGCGGTACGAGAACTTGTCCAGCGAGGCCGACGAGGGCAGCCGCTCCAGCACCGAGGTCGCGAACCGGCCCGGCTTGCCGCCGTTCGCGAGCTTGTTCTCGTACGAGTCCTTGAAGAGGTACAGGATCGTGCCGACCGCGCCCACGTAGAAGACGGCCCCGCAGAAGATCGCCGTGGAGACGTGGATGTACAGCCAGTACGAGTGCAGGGCCGGGACGAGCTGGTCGCTGGCGGTGTAGAGGACCGTGACGGCCAGACCGAGGTCGAGCAGGACCGTGGTCGTTAGGAAGAGGCCCATCCAGCGGACGTTCTTCTTCATCGCCAGCAGCGCCAGGTACACGCCGACGGCGACGGTGGAGAAGGTGATGTTGAACTCGTACATGTTGCCCCACGGCGCCCGCTGCACCGACAGGGCGCGGGCGAGCACGCCGCCGAACGCGATGAGGAAGGCGAGCGCGGTGAGGGAGACGGCGATGCGGCCGTAGAGGTCGCCCTGCTCGTCCCCGCCGTGCGCGCCGGGCCCGTCCGGCACGTCGCGGGCGCCGGCCGCGGCGCGGGTGACGACCTTGGGCCGCTCAAGGACGGTGGTGCCGCCCGCGTTCTGCACGGTGACCGCGGGGCCCGCCGCCTTCTTGGCACCCTTGGCGCCCTTGGCCCCCTTGGCGTCCTGGTCCGCGGTCAGTGCGGCGGCCGTGCGGGCGACCTTGCTGCGGCTGCCGAGCAGCCATTCGGCGATGTACGCGAAGAAGGCCAGCGTGTAGACGGCCATCGCGGAGTAGATCAGCGTGTTGCTGAGGTTCGCGAGGTTCTCGTTGGTCGCGGCAGCCAGGTGGGTCGCGGCGGCGAGGTCGGTTGTGGCGGCGAGCGTCACTTCGTCTCAGCCCCTTCGGAGGGTGCGGCGGGAGGTTCGGGGG
>NZ_VDFC01000040.1:844652-876028 GCF_008369065.1 Streptomyces apricus
GTTCGGGGGTGGTCTCGTGCTCGGATCCGGGGGCCGGGGCGGAACCCGAACCGGGGACCGGACCGGGGTCCGGGCCTGGGTCCGAACCCGGGTCCGGGTCGGGGTCCGGGGTGTCGGGGACGCCCGGTGCCAGGTCGTACAGCTGCCCGGCCAGGACGCCCAGCTCCTCCGGGAGCCTGGCGGACTCGCTGCGGCCCAGGCCCGCCATCTCGACGACCGTGACGCCGTCGGGGCCCGTCACGGCGCGCACCCAGACGCGGCGGCGCTGGATGAAGAGGGAGGCGGCGAGACCGAAGATCGCGCCGAAGGCGCCGGCGAGCGCCCAGCCGGCCCCGGGCTGCCGGGTGACCTGGAAGTTCGCCCACTCCTTGATCCCCTTCTCGAAGGTGATCGAGCCGGCGCCGTTCGGCAGCTGCATGGTCTCGCCCGGCTTCAGGTTCTCCCGCAGCTGCTTGCCCTGGGAGTTCTTGAACTCCTTCAGGTTCTTCTTCTCCAGCTGGTACACGCTCTGCGGCAGGCCCGCGTCGACGCCGAGGTCGCCGTGGTACGCCGTCAGGTTCAGCACCGGGTTCAGCAGCGAGGGGAACTGCGAGACCACCGCGGTGCCGTCCCCGCCGTACGCCGGCAGGAAGAACGCCTGGAAGCCGAGCTGCTCCCGCTCGCCCTTGCCGTTCTCGTAGCCGTCCATGACCTTGATCGCGCCGGTCGAGGTCGAGTTGGAGTCGAGCGGCAGCAGCGGCACGGCCTGGCGGTAGACGACGTCGCCCTTGCCGTTGCGGACGGTGACGACGGGCGCGTACCCGTGGGCGGTGAGGTAGACCTTCGAGTCGTCGACGTCGAGCGGCTTGTTGACCTTGATGGTCTTCTTCCGCTGCGCGCCGTCGGCGCCCACGCTGTAGTCGACGGTCGCCTGGTACGTGCGCGGGGTGCCCCGGTTGGGTCCCGTCTCCTCGTACGTGCCCTCGAAGTCGTCCAGGACGAAGCTGAACGGTTCCAGGTCGTCGGTGTCGAAGAGGGCGCCGGACTTGAAGTCGTCGTACTGGATGAGCGTGTTGGCGAACCCGTCGCCCTCGACGACCAGCTTGTTGCCCTCGGACTTGAAGAGCTGGCCCCAGGCGAAGGCGGTCAGCATCACGATCAGCGCGATGTGGAAGGCGAGGTTGCCGACCTCGCGCAGGTAGCCCTTCTCGGCGGAGACCGCGTCGCCGGTCCGGTGCGCGCGGAAGCGCCGTCCCTTGAGCAGCTTCAGCGCCTGCTCCCGCACCTCCTCCGGCTCCGCCGCGGTCCGCCACGTCGTGTACGCGGGCAGCCGGGTCAGCAGGCGCGGGGCGCGCGGCGGGCGGCCGCGCAGCTGGCCCACGAACTGCCAGGTGCGGGGCACGATGCAGCCGATGAGCGAGACGAAGAGCAGGATGTAGATCGCGGAGAACCACACGGAACTGTAGACGTGGAACAGCCCGAGCCTGTCGTAGAGCGGCCCGAGGACGGTGTGCTCGGCCCGGAAGTCGGCCACCTTCGTCTCGTCGGTCCCGGACTGCGGGATCAGCGAGCCGGGGATCGCGCCCAGGGACAGCAGGAGCAGCAGGAGCAGCGCGACCCGCATCGAGGTCAGCTGCCGCCAGATCCAGCGCACCCAGCCGAGGGCCTCGCGGCCGGCCCAGGCGAGCGCGCCCGCGGCGCCCGGGGCCCGTGCGCCGCCGAAGGAGCCCGGCACGGCCGTCTCCCGGGGCGCGGTGGACAGCTGGGACCCGGCCTCGCCGAGCTCGCCCGCGTCCCGCGCGGCGGAGTCGTCCCCGCCGGTCGCGCCGCCGGTCGTCCCCACGTCGGTGTCCCGTGTCGTGCTCATGCGTCAGATCCCTACCGTGAAGCCGTCGGACCAGCCCTGCATCTCCTGCACGATGCCGTCCCACGCGCCGGTCAGCAGGAGCAGACCGGTCGCGATCATCATGCCGCCGCCGATGCGCATCACCCACACGTAGTGGCGCTTGACCCACCCGAAGGCGCCGAGCGCCTTGCGGAAGGCGACCGCGGCGACGACGAAGGGCACGCCCAGACCGAGGCAGTACGCGACCGTCAGTATGGCCCCGCGGCCGGCGCTCGCCTGGTCGGAGGAGAGCGCCAGCACCGAGGCGAGCGTCGGGCCGATGCAGGGCGTCCAGCCGATCCCGAACAGCGCGCCCAGCAGGGGGGCGCCGACCAGCCCGGCGACCGGCCGCTTGTGGAAGCGGAACTCGCGCTGGGTGAGCCAGGGCATCATCCCCATGAAGAACACGCCCATGAGGACCATGAGCACGCCCAGCACCTTGGACAGGACGCTCGCGTGCTCCTGCAGGGTGGAGCCGAAGTAGCCGAACAGGGCGCCGCCGGAGACGAACACGGCGGTGAAGCCGAGGACGAACAGCGAGGCCCCGGCGACCATCCGGCCGCGGCGCGCCTCGGCCAGGTCGGTGCCGCTGATCCCGGTGACGTACGAGAGGTAGCCGGGCACGAGCGGCAGCACGCACGGCGAGAAGAAGGAGACGAGACCGCCGAGCAGCGCGATCGGGACGGCGAGTATCAGCGCCCCGGTGAGGACGGTCTCGTTGGGTCCGGTGCCGGCGGCGGCTACGAGGAGGGACACGAGGTCACTTCTCCGCGAGGATCGGCTTGAGCATCTTGCGCAGGTTGTCCTCGCTGAGCGCGGCCAGCGACCGGGAGGCGACCTTCCCGTCCCGGTCGAGCACGAGCGTGGAGGGGATCGCCTGCGGGTTGAGCGTGCCCTTCTCGAACCGGAGCATCAGCTTGCCCGTGGGGTCGTACAGGCTCGGGTACTCGACGCCGTAGGCCTTCTCGAAGGCGAGCGCCGGGGTGGTGCTGGTGTCGCGGGTGTTGATGCCGACGAACTGCACGCCCCGGTCCTTCAGGTCCTCGGAGACCTTGACGAAGTTCTTGGCCTCCAGGCGGCAGGGGCCGCACCAGGAGCCCCAGACGTTCAGGACGACGACCTTGCCCTTGTAGTCGGCGACGTCGAGCTGCTTGCCGTCGATGGTCTTCCCGGACAGCTCGGGGGCCTGTGCGCGGCTGCCCCGCTCGACCGTGGCGATGCCGCCGGAGCCGGTGACGAAGCCGGTGTCGCCCGACCCGCCGGACTTCCCCCCGGATCCGCACGCGGACAGCAGCAGCGCCGCGGCGACGACCGCGCCGGTCGGTACGGCGACACGGCCGTACGCGCGGTCGCGGGAACGGCCACGGGCGCGGTCACGGGTCCGGTTCGGGCGCCGGGAGGCGCGGCTGGCGGCACTCATGTGAAAAGTTTCGCATGTCCGTTCCGGGGATCTTGCGCACCCCCCTCACGGGGGCGGGACCGCCGCGGGGACGGGGTCTCAGGCGGCGTCCGCCGAGCTGTGGGCGGTGGCGGTGCCCTCGTCCAGGAAGGTCTTCCAGCCGCCGGACGGCTCCTCGCCCACGCCCAGGGACCGCAGCCGCTCCAGGACGGCCTCGTCCTGTACGTCGAGCCAGTCCACGAACTGCCGGAACGACACCATGCGGACGTCCTTCTTGCCGGCGATGTGCTTCAGGGCGCCCTCGACGGCGTCCATGTAGATGCCGCCGTTCCACTCCTCGAAGTGGTTGCCTATGAAGAAGGGGGCGCGGTTGGTCTCGTACGCCCGCGTGAAGCCGGCGATGTACGACTCGGTCGCCTGCTCGCGCCAGGCCGGGTAGTTGGCGGGCGGGGCCTGGGTGGAGTTGACCGACTGGTTCGCGAGGATGTTGTAGTCCATCGAGAGGACCTCGAAGGTGTGGCCGGGGAAGGGCATCGCCTGCAGCGGCAGGTCCCAGATCCCCTCCTTCTTGCCGGGCCAGACCTGGGTGCCGCCGGGCGAGGAGGCGTCGTAGCGCCAGCCGAGCTCGCGGGCGGCGGGCAGCAGGTTGTCCTGGCCCTTCAGGCAGGGGGTGCGGCCGCCGACGAGTTCCTTGTCGTAGTCGAAGGGCAGCGACGGCACCTCGTCCTCGCTCCAGCCGGTGTTCGTGCGCCACTCCTTGACGAAGGCCTTCGCCTGGGCGATCTCGCTCTTCCACTGGGCCGGGGTCCAGTTCTCGACCGTGCCGGTGCCGCCGCAGAAGTGCCCGTTGAAGTGGGTGCCTATCTCGTGCCCGTCGAGCCAGGCACGGCGCAGGTTCTTCAGCGTCGACCTGATGTGGCCGTCCGTCAGATAACCGATGTCGGAGGCGCCCGGCGCGTTGTTCGGCGGGAGGTACATGCGCTTTTTCGACTCGGGCAGGAGGTAGAGCCCGGAGAGGAAGAACGTCATGCGCGCGTCGTGTTCTTCGGAGAGTTTCAGGAAGCGCTCGAAGAGGCCGTTGCCGACGTCCCCGGCGCCGTCCCAGGAAAAGACGACGAACTGCGGCGGGGTCTCACCGGGTTCGAGGGGCACGGGCTTGCCGGGCTGCTTGGGCTGCTTCCCGGTGAAGGAGGTGGAGCCGTCGCCGAGGGGACGGGCGGGACGTCCACCGCCGTGACCTCCGGAGTCGCCCGAACCCCCGCGGCCCCCGGACCCGCCGACACCGTCGGAGTGGTTCCCCAGAGCGGTACCGCAGCCCGCGAGCCCCACGGCGGCCGCGGCTCCGGCCCCGAGCCCCAGCATTCCCCTTCGGCTGATGTCGCGCATTTCCGTCCCCATTCGTCGTGCCCGTGCCCAAGCGATCTGGACACGTGGTTAGAGGGCACGACGAACGAGGGGGTTCCCGCACACACCCATATATGCGGTGATTTTCCGATGACGAACCTGTGACGAAAACATGGGAACCGAATCCCGTAAGACCGCGCCCCGTAAGGGGCGCGGGGAACTGCGCGACAAGCCCCCACGCACCCGCACTACGAGAACGAACGCGCCGGCGGAGCCAGAAGGCTAGGCCCCATAGGCCTTGGACTTACCCTTAACCAGCTTCGCCCCGGCCCGCAGATGCACCGGCACCAGCTCCCGCGCCGGCTCCGTGTACCCCACGGACACGATCTTGTCGCCCCGGTACGTGAACGTCGTCAGCGACGCCAGCGTGCACTGCCGCTTGCGCGGGTCGTGCCACAGCCGCCGCCGCTCTACGAAGGACCGCAGGATCCAGATCGGCAGCTGGTGGCTGACGCACACGGCCTCGTGCCCGCGCGCCGCGTCCTTCGCGGCGTCCAGCGCCCCCATCATCCGTACGACCTGCTCCAGGTACGGCTCGCCCCAGGACGGCTTGAACGGGTTGACCAGGTGCTTCCAGTTCTCCGGCCGGCGCAGGGCCCCGTCACCGACCCCGAAGGTCTTGCCCTGGAAGACGTTCTCCGCCTCGATCAGCCGGGCGTCGGTCGCGAGCTCCAGACCGTGCGCCTCGGCGATCGGCGTGGCCGTCTCCCGGGCCCGCTCCAGCGGGGAGGAGACGACGTGCGTGATGTCACGCGGCGCGAGGTGCTCGGCGACCCGCTCGGCCATCCGCTGCCCCAGCTCGGACAGGTGGTAGCCCGGCAGCCGCCCGTAGAGCAGTCCGTCCGGGTTCTCGACCTCTCCGTGCCTCATCACGTGTACGACGGTGATGTCACTCATGCTGCCGTGGCCTCCGCTGCTGCCCGTGCCGCCGCCGGAAGGGCGTCGGCGATCCGCTGTACCGCCTGCTCGTCGTGCGCCGTCGACACGAACCAGGACTCGAACGAGGACGGAGGCAGGTAGACGCCCTGCGCCAGCATCGAGTGGAAGAAGGCGTTGAAGCGGTACGACTCCTGCGTCTTCGCGTCCTCGTAGTTGCGTACGTCTGCCCCGGTGAAGAAGACGGAGAACATGGTGGACGCGTTCTGCAGCGTGTGCACCACACCTTCCTTGGTGAGGGCGTCCGTGACGAGCGTACGGATCTGCGCGGAGACCGCGTCGAGCTTCGCGTACGCGGCGTCGTCGAGCAGCCGCAGCTGGGCCAGGCCCGCGGCGGTCGCGACCGGGTTCCCCGAGAGCGTGCCGGCCTGGTAGACGGGGCCGACGGGCGCGAGGTGCGCCATCACGTCCGCCCGTCCGCCGAAGGCCGCGGCGGGGAAGCCGCCGCCCATGACCTTGCCGAAGGTCATGAGGTCGGGCGCGACGCCGTCGACCCCGTACCAGCCCGCCCTGCTCGTGCGGAAGCCGGTCATCACCTCGTCGGAGATGTACAGCGCGCCGTCCGCGGCGCAGGCGTCCTTGAGTCCCTGGTTGAAGCCGGGCAGCGGCGGCACGACGCCCATGTTGCCGGGCGAGGCCTCGGTGATCACGCAGGCGATCTCGCCGGGGTGCGCGCGGAAGGCCTCGCGCACGGCTTCGAGGTCGTTGTACGGCAGGACGATGGTGTCGCCGGCCTGGGCGCCGGTGACGCCCGGGGTGTCGGGCAGCGCGAAGGTGGCCAGGCCACTCCCCGCGGCGGCCAGCAGGGCGTCCACGTGCCCGTGGTAGCAGCCGGCGAACTTCACGACCTTGGCGCGGCCGGTGAAACCGCGCGCGAGACGGATGGCGGACATGGTCGCCTCGGTGCCGCTGGACACCAGCCGGACCTGCTCGACGGGCGCGACGCGGGCGACGATCTCCTCGGCGAGCGCGACCTCCCCCTCCCCCGGCGTGCCGAAGGAGGTGCCGCGGGCGACGGCGGCCTGCACGGCCTCGATCACCTCGGGGTGGGAATGGCCGAGGATCATCGGCCCCCAGGAACAGACGAGGTCGACGTACTCCCTTCCGTCCGCGTCCGTCAGGTAGGGACCGTTACCGGACACCATGAACCGGGGCGTACCGCCCACGGCGCGGAACGCGCGGACGGGAGAGTTCACGCCGCCGGGCGTCACGGCCGCCGCACGGTCGAAAAGAGTCTGCGAAACTGGTGCTTCGTACGGATAGCTCACACGGACCATGGTGTCAGAGGCTGGGAAGATCCTGCGGACAGGTGTTTCAGCGTACGTTTCGGCGTGCGGCCGCTGGGGAGGTCACTGTCACGATGATCGGGTTGCGTGGCGGGGGTCGCGCGCCCTGGAAAAGCAGTCGGGTGGAGATATGCATCGCGGTGGCGGACTGGGCGAGGGGACCGATGACCTCGGTCCTCGGCGTGCCCGGCGGGGGAAACACCGACGCGAGGCGGAGGCGGCCGAGGCACGGCAGACCCAGGGGTCCCAGGGTGAACCTGAGCGGATCGAGCCGTCCGCGCGTATGGACGGTATGGACTACACGGACCGCGGGGCAGACCAGCTCAGGCCAGGAAGCAGCGGGAATGGTGGCCGGGTGGGGGTGACCTACAAATACTTCGGGGCACCGGACGGCGCGACCGCCGCCCGCGTCCCCATCTCCATGCGCCCGGAGGAGCTCGGCGGCGACGAGCTGGGTATGAACGGGATGTTCACGAAGATCAAGCCGGAGACGATGGCCGCGATGGTCCTCACCGGCATCGAGGGCATACCCCTGCACAAGGTGCCCCCGCTCGAACTCGTCGTCCTGCACCCCGACTACGCCGTCGTCAAGCTGCCCATGACCGTCGTCGACCCGCTGCGCGGCATAGGCGAGGAGGCCGTCGGCGCGGCCGCCTTCATCTGGTCCACGGTCCCGGACCGCGGTGGCCCCCGCGACGCGTTCAACGTCTACCAGCTCCTGCACGAATGGCAGGACTTCAGCCACCGCCTCCACGAGGCAGGCCACCAGCCGTACTGCCTGGTCTGGCCCTGAGTCGGATCCTTCACGTGTTGACGGGCGAGGTCTTCGGACCTCGCCCTTTTCCGTGCGGAAGAACAACTCCTCAGCGCCGGGAGATCGGCTTCTCACCGCCGAGGGACCGAAAAGGGACTGCCAGGACCACCAGCGGGTCCATGAGCTGTGGCGGGAGGTGGCGTCAATCGCACTCCGCGTGCTCCGGACACGGTGTGTCCTTGATGCCGAGCGCCTCCCGAGGGCACTGATGGTTCGCGCATACCGCATCCGGTAAAGCTCCGGGATACGCACGGCCCGTGTGCCTGACGCGTGGGGTTCGTACGCTGGTTCGTTCGTGGAGCTGTTCTTCGGCACCTCCACGCAGGGGAAGGGACATAACAGTGGCCCAGGGGGATACGGCGGGGGCTGCCGCTTTAGGCAGAGTGCGCGTCCTGTCGTTGCGCGGAGTGGTGCAGGGCGCCGGCATCCTGGTGATGCCCGATCGGGTGCTCACCTGCGCGCATGTCGTGACAGCAGCCATCGGCCCGCCGCCGGGACATGCGGACGCGGTGCCCGTCGGTTCAGTTCTGATCGATGTGCCGGGAATCCCGGGCAGCACGGTCGGCGAGGCCACCGTCGTACCGGACGGGTGGTTTCCCGGGCCGATCTCCGGCGGGTCCGGTGGCGATCTCGCCGTGTTGCGCACGCAGCGGACGCCTCCCGAAGGGACGAGGACGGCGCGAGTCGGACCGTGCGGGGAGCCGGGCCGGCGCGAAATGAGTACATACGGTTTCCCTCCCGGTGCTCCTGAAGGTCTGTGGTCCAGGGCTCGGCCGGTGGGTCGTGGGGGTCCCCATCAGGACTGGATCCAGTTGGAGGGGATCGGTACCGGCGGCATCCGGATCGGCCGCGGGTTCAGTGGTGCCGGCGTGTGGGACCCGACCGCGCGCCGGGTTGTCGGAATGGTCACAGCCGCCTACACCGACCCGCAGGCCAAGGCGGCCTGGATGCTTCCGCTGGAAGCCGCAGCACGTATGTGGCCGAGGCTGGCCGAGGTACTGGAGTCGCCTTCACCACCGCAGGGCCCGGCGCGAAGGGTGGAGTCACCGCCTTCCGACAGGGACCAGTTCGCCCTCGCCGACGCCCTTCTGAACGTGCCGCTGGTCGAGGACGACGGTGGGGCCGCCTTGCGAGGCCTGTTACCGCCTCCCGTCCGGCGAGCCGTCCGTAACCATGCCCGGCCCCGTCTCCAGCTTTTCTTCCTTGTCCAGGCATGCGTTGAGCATCCCGACGGCAGACAGGCCCTCATCGACTCCCTGCAACTGCTCGACGATGGGTCCCGATCCGCCGGAGTCGCCCTGGAACTTCTCGAAAGGCTCTGGCCGCCTGCCCCAGGAGGCGGATCGTCGTGACGGATGCCCACGAGACCTGGGGACCGCCCAAGATCCTGCTCGATGCGCTGGACGCCGTCCCGTGCTTCGAGGAGTCCGCCCTACTGCACGAGTGCGCACGCCAGGTGGGCAGGGCGCTTCGGATCAGGATCGCGTTGCCCGACACCAGCCGCCGCCGTGTGGCCCTGCTGTTCCTGCTCCGTGCGGTGATGCCGCATCCGGACGGCCTCCAGGTGGTGGGTGGTGTGGTCTCACTCCTGGAGGGGGAGACCCGCGAAGTGGCCCGTCTGCGCACGGCCATAGCCCTCGCTGAAGTGCCTCTCTTCCCAGCAAGTGCCTGGGAAAAGCTGATGCCTCTCCTCGGCAGTCTGGAGGTGCTCGACATGCATGGTGTCTTCCGCGAGGCCCTGGGAAGCCATCCCGACCCCTTGCCGGCGCACTGCGCGGAACCATGGTCGGCCGTGCTGCACGCCGCGACCCTCAACGCCCGCCCCGGTGGACCGCTGCCCTGCGTCCTGCTGGTCGAACACCTCGCGCGTTACGCGAAGGGGCATCAACAGCAGGAACTGCTGGAATGGGCGGGGGAGCACCGAGGGCGACCGGAAGCGTATCCCGGCACCATGGAGGCCGACAGCCTGTCTGCGGCTGAAGGGGGAGGCGACCCACTGCCCGGTCGGCGTCCGCAGGCGTCCGGCCCCCTCTCACTTCCCGAGCCGACCGTACCGTCGTTGCCGGGGGTCGACAGGGAGACCGTCTGGGCTCCCTCCACCTGGCTGCTGATCCGGCTGCGTCCTTTGTTCTACTCCGATCACGAGGGCATGCGGCAGCTCACCTACTGGTGTCAGAACGGCAACGACCCGAACCCGTACCCGGTGAAGGGTGGTGATCTGGAGGTCGACGTGGCCGACCTGCCCGAACGGGTGCGCTCGCTGGTGCACGAGGCCGAGACCGGGTGGGCCTATGCCTGCAAGGAAGACCTCGCCCTGGAATTCGTACTTCCGAGAGACCTCATGGATCTACCGGTCGAGACATGGGCGAAAGAGAAGTTCGGGAACGCGGAGGCAACCCTCGGCAAGGATCATCCCCTTGTGCTCCGCAGTCTCGAAAGAGTGGAAGGCAGAGCCACCCACGGACGCTGGGCAAAGCGGTGGGACGCCTTGAAGCCTGGTTGTCAAGGACCGGTTCACTGGTTCCCCGGCGAACACCCCGACCGTCTGCTGTCGGACCCACACCCGGTCATGGTCGTGCTGAGCATGCCACCCGGCAGCCAGGAAAATGCGCGATCAGGGACCGATGAGCTGGATGCGTCACTCCGGGCGGGGGTGCCGATCGTTGTGTGGGATCGCCGTGGGGGAGCTGATCCCGCATTTCGCAGCGAATTGCTCGAACTGACCACACGCAAGGGGATCCACCGGTTACCTGACGAAGTCAGGTCGTTGCGCATAGCGGCCGAAGACGGGGATGCTGCTATGGGTGGCGCTTCTCTGCTCGGTCGCCACGCGGCAATGCTCTGGGACGACCCCTACCGCCTTCCGGGCGGGCGGGTATAGGCGGCGGAGTCTTCCGCACAGGGGGGAGGGTTGGGGCGAGATGCTTCCTGATGACGGTGAGACTGAAGGGACATGTCCGACCGACGAATCGCAGCACTCAGACGCGGAGCACCGTACGGCTCCGCATACGGAAGGCACTGCCGAGCGCGACGACCGTGCCACCGAGCGGAACGGATCTGACAACCGGTGGTGGATCTACCGCGGCACGGGACAGCCTCTCCGCGACACCGGTCTCAAGAACGTGCTGCCGCCCCCGCCACCTTGGCGCCGCTTCACCGGCGGCCCCTTGGCGTCCGCTCCCCCGTCCGACGACGCGGAGGTCGAGCGCCGTCTGGGCCGGATCAGCGCGTTGTCCGCCGGTCCGGATCAGCTGCGACGCGAGGCGGACATGGTGAACGCGGCGCTGTTGCTGCGTCGGCCGCTCCTGGTCACAGGACGTCCAGGCACCGGCAAATCGTCCCTCGCCTACCGGATCAGCAGGGAGCTCAAGCTGGGCCGGGTACTGCGCTGGCACATCACCAGCCGCACCACGCTCCGTGGAGGGCTTTACGAGTACGACGCGATCGGGAGGGTCCAGGACTCGGCGGCCCTGCGCGCCACGCACCGGGCGGACGGCCGGGCCGCGGGCGACACGAGCCCTCGGACGGCTGACGAGGAACAACTCCCGGGGATCGGCGCCTACGTCCAGCTAGGCCCTCTCGGGACCGCTTTGCTGCCCCATGAGCTGCCCAGAGTGCTCCTCGTCGACGAACTGGACAAGAGCGACCAGGATCTGGCGAACGACCTGTTGGGCGTGTTCGAGGAGGGGCAGTTCCGAATCGCCGAATTGATGCGGGCCCGGCGACTGCACCCCAGAGTCACCGTCATGACCGAAGACCCCGGCCGAAGTGCCGAGATCGTCGACGGCATCGTCACGTGCCGGGCCTTTCCCGTTGTGGTGATCACCTCCAACGGAGAGCGGGAGTTCCCGCCGGCCTTCCTACGACGATGCCTGCGGCTCCGCATGCCTGATCCCGACCGGTCACAACTGGTTGCCATGGTGGCTGCGCACTTACGGCAGGACGCATCCACGCCGTCGGAGCAGGCCCGCGCGGAGGATCTGATCAACCAGTTCCTGCGCAACAGCCGGGAACGTGGCGGCCTCGCGATCGATCAACTACTCAACTCCGTGTTCCTCGCGACCTCAGGACGTTTCTCCGGCGACGAAGAGGCACTGGAGGACCTCGTGGACGCGTTGTGGCACCGGCTCGACGGAGCGGGGGCGGAATCGAGGACCGGATGACGGCGGCGTCTCCCGAACCTCCGCCTCCGTCCGTACCGCTGGAGGACGGGCACAGTCCTGAGCCGAACCCGGACCTGCCGGTCTGGACGGAGCTCGGGGACGCACTGTATCTGGCCGCATGCCGGGACGCCGCAGTGCCGCGGTTCGACGTTCCGGGAAGGGCTGCTCTTGAGCGCGGCGAGCGGCCGCGGCGGAGCGGCCGCCGTCCTGTCGAGCGGCCTGCGTCCGAGGAACGGAGCGGTCCCCGGCCCGTCGCTCCCCCACAGGCCGAAGAACAACGGCCGACCGTCCCCCCACTCCCATCGGACGCGCGCCCAGCCACAGAGGACCGACTCCAGTCTTTCCCTCCGAGTTCCCCCGGCCATCGTGTGCTTACGGATTCTGGACAGCCAGGATGGCCGACGTCACACCAGTTGGCTGACACTCTTGCCCTCGGCAGGTCTCTGCGTGCGCTGCGTTTGACGCGCAACTCGCCCCACGAGGTCGAACTGGACGAGGAAGCGACCGCCGAGCAAGCGGCGATGACAGAGGTGTGGGTGCCGGTGTGCCGGCCGGTGCCGGAGCGCCGACTGGACCTGTTGTTACTGCTGGACGAAAGCCCCTCGATGGCTCTTTGGTCGTCCACGACTCGGCAGATAGTCGAGTTGATGGAGCAGTCGGCCGCGTTCCGGACAGTGCGCGTGGTCCCGTGGAACCTGGCAACCGGTACGGAGACCGGTTGTCCGGCTGGCGAGGTGCGTTCAAGTGACCAGCAGTTACTGCTGGCCGTCACGGACGGCGGTCATGCTGCATGGCGCACCGACCGCGCGGCCTCCGTGCTGCATCGGCTGGGCCGGTTCTCCCCGGTCGCTGTGGTGAGCCTGCTCCCTCAACAGTTGTGGGACTTGACCTTGCCCACGATCACCACAACCCGCTTACGGGCGCCGTCGCCCGCCGCCCCCAACCGTACGTACGACGCCGACTGGAAGCATCCTTACAACAGTCCGCTGGGCCTTGAGTCACAGACTGCTCGCGATCCCAAACAGGACGATGCGATTCCGGTGCCTGTCATCGAACTGCGGCCGAGTGCGTTGGGGCGCTGGGCCCGCCTGGTGGCTGCAGCGGGAGACTACGAGTGGCACGCTCTGGCGACTCTGTGGACCGCCCCCGACCGGGACCTGCGATCTACGGCAGTCGGTCCCCCGGCGGAGGAACTGGCCGACCTCACGGCAGGCCCTCCGGACAGCGAGGCAGGTGGCGCACGCGTCGCCGAGTCGTCCGCGGAGCGACGGGCGAAGCAGGCTGCCGCCATGGTCAGACGTTTTCGAGCCGTTGCCTCCCCGTCCGCCTACGCCCTTGCGAAGCGGCTTGCGGCGGCACCGCTCAACCTGCCTGTCATGCGGCTGCTCCAGGAGTCCCTGCCCGGGGCACAGCCCTGGAACCTGTCGGAGATCATGCTGCTGGGTCTGGTGCGGCGCACCGGCGGTAGCGCCGACGCCGAGGACGCCCACCGTGTGTCATTTGACTTCGTGGAGGGCGTGCGGGAGGAACTTCTCGCCCTCGGATCCCGGGCGGAGACAATTCGCGCGCTGCGAGAGGTTCAGCGGTATCTGAGCCCCCTGCTGGAAGCGATGTGGGGCGAGGGCGGAGGCGCATTGGTGGAGCCGGAGGGCGCTCCTGCGGACCCGCCGATGACCGAACAGACCCGGCCGTTCATCGCGCATCTGTACACGGCCCTCTGTTCAGCATCAGGGCCGTATCTCGCGCGCGCGAATCATCTGGGACGGCTACTGCAGCGCACGCACAATCTTCCTCGATCAATCGAACATCAGTCCAACATTCGCACACCTGACGCATCTTTTACATCAGGATATACGGATCCAAAACACTATCTACCTTCGGAAATGCGGTCAAAGTTGAATATAGTCCCCAAGGGGCGGTTAGATAGTGCTTCCCCGTCTCGTACTCCAGAGGCGATAGACACCCGGCATGCCGTGGGAAGTGCGACGACAGCGCCAGGACCCACAGCCGGTTCGCCGACTCTTCCCTCCCCGCGACAAGGAGGCATATCCGTGTCTGCCGGCCCCCCCGTTGCCTCCGCGCCGCCTCACAACCCACCCCGCATCTGGGGGAATGTACCGCAGCGGAACCGGAACTTCACGGGAAGGGAAACACTGCTCGACCGCCTGCAGGAACGGCTGTTGGGCGGTGTGACCGCGGTCCTTCCCGAGGCCCTGCACGGCATGGGTGGTGTGGGAAAGTCACAGATCGCCGTCGAGTACGTCTACAGGCACAGTCGCAGTTACCGGCTTGTCTGGTGGGTTCCGTCTGACCAGGAGAGTCAGATCATCCAATCGCTGGTTGAGCTGGGCGAGCAGATGGGCCTGCAGGCAGGCCCTGACATGAGCGCGGTACCGGCCGTGCTGGACGCCCTACGCCAAGGGGAGCCCTACAGCAACTGGCTACTTGTGTTCGACAACGCGGAAGACCCGAGAACTGTGCGCAAATACTTCCCGAACGACGGACCTGGCAGCATCGTCGTGACGTCTCGGAACTCCCAGTGGTCCACTGACTTCGGTTCCCTGGAGGTGGATGTCTTCGCCCGCGAGGAAAGCGTGGCACTGCTACGCCGCCGCAGCCCGAATCTTCCCGACGACGCCGTCGACCATCTGGCGGCCGCGCTCGGAGACCTGCCTCTGGCGGTCGAACAGGCCGCTGCCTGGCTGGCCGAGACAGGCATGCCGGTACAGCAGTACCTGGAGGCGTACGAGGGCAACTTCACGGAGTTGATGCAGTCCGAGCCCCCGAACGATTACAACCGATCTGTAGCGGCGGCGTGGAACGTCTCCCTGGGCCGACTGCGTGAGACCCGGCTCGATGCGCTACAACTGCTGCAAGTCTGCTCGTTCTTCGCCCCGGAGCCCATTGACTGGGACCTCTTTTCCGCGGTGCGTGGAATCTCCGTCCCGCCGGAGCTGCAGTCCGCCCTGGAAGATCCGATCAAACTCGGGCGTGCAGTACGCGAGATCGGACGCTATGCCTTGGCCCGCATCGACCACCGCCAGAACACGTTACTGATGCACCGATTGGTGCAGCGGGTGCTGATCGAGCAGATGAACACCCAGGAACAGGCAATGATGCGGCATGCCGCACACCAGTTGCTGTCCCATGCGGATCCACGGAATCCGCAACGCTCCGGGTTCTGGCCACGGTACTCGTCGCTGCTCAGCCATCTGCGAACCTCCGACGCGGTGAACTGCGAGGATGGCTGGACTCGTCAGCTCGTCCTCAACGAGGTGCGTTTTCTACGTGCGCGCGGCGACCATGCCGGAGCTCTTGCGCTTGGAGAACAAGCCGCAAAGATCTGGCGCGAGGACCAGGGCGAGGACCATGAGAACGTCTTGGCGGTCGACCAGCAGATTGCCGAGTCGCTGCGCGAGCAGGGAAGCGACCTCGGCAGGGCCTACGCGATGCAGTCCAAGCTCGTGGAGCGATACCGCAGGGTTCTCGGCGAGGAACATGAGGACACGCTGCGAGCCCAGAGTTCCCTGGCCATCCACCACCGCAACCGGGGGCACTTCGAGGCTGCCCGTGAGATGGACCAACGGGTTTACGACACCAGTAAGCGAGAGTTCGACGAGGACGACCCGGCCACCCTCCTCGCCGCGCACAACTACGCCGTGAGTCTGCGCCTGGCAGGTGACTCGGATCTGGCCCTCGACCTCGACTACGACACCTGGCAGCGCAGGGTCGAGGTGCTGGGCGAGGACCATATCCAGACGCTGGGCACACGTGAGGCGTATCTCCTCGACCTGCAGGAGGTCGGCCGTTATCCGGAAGCCAGCGATGGTTACGCGACACTGGCCGGAGAGGTCACCGGCAGGCTTGGTGAGCAGCACCCGTTCGTGGCGTTGGTGGTTCGCAACTGGTGCGTCACTCTGCGCAAGATGGGTGACCACCAGCGAGCCTATGAATTGTCGAACAAGTACCTGAAGGTGATCGCCGACACCCTGGGCACCAACAGCCGTCACTATTTGCTGATCGCGGTCAGTCACGCCAACGACCTGCGGCAGGTCGGCAAACTCCAGGGGTCCCGCGCGCTGAGCGAGCAGATGCTGACGATGCACCGCGAGAGGTACGGCCAGGAACACCCGCACAGTTACGCCATCGCTATGAACCTCGCGGTGACACTACGACTGCTGGGACAGCTCGAAGCCGCACTCAGCCTGAACGAGGAGTCGGTTGCCGGTCTGACCCGTGTGCTCAGTAAGGGACATCCTCGAACACTGCTCGCCCGGATGAACCTGGCCAGCGACTACTTCGCTCTTGGCCGCTTCGAGGATGCCCACGCCCTCGACGAGGCCGTGGCCGAGGAGTCGGGGCGACTGCGTGAGAACCACCCGACGAACCTGGCCGTTCGACTCAACCTGAGTTATGACCTGAAGGCGCTGCGAAGGACCGAGGAGAGCGAGCGCCTGTACATCACGACCCTGAACCGGTACCGCGAAGTCCTTGGCTCCTCTCACCCTGCGACATTCAATGCCGGGAAAAGGCTCCGGGCCGATGGGGACATCGACCTGCTGGCGCTCTAAGGGTTGTCCCGTAAATGATCTACGGCATGCTCGGTGACCTGCTGGTTTCTGCGTCACCCGGCGAGGGCGAGGTTGTGCAGGCGGGCGATGCCGAGCGTGGCGTGGTGAACGCCGTCGCCTTTCAGGCGGCAGTCGCGGAGGATCTTCCAGCCCTTCATACGGGCGAAGACGTGCTCCACGCGGGCGCGGACCTTGCGGTGCGAGGCATTGTGTTCCTCCTTCCAGGCCGGGAGTTCGGCCTGGCCCGAGGAGCAGCCCATGACCGCCGCCGCACCCGCCGCATCCGCCGGGCCCTCCGCCGCGTCCCGGATCGCCGTCGTCACCGGCGCGAGCAGCGGGATCGGCGCCGCGACGGCCCGGCAGCTGGCGGCCGCGGGCTACCGGGTGGTGCTCACCGCGCGCCGCAAGGACCGCATCGAGGCGCTCGCGGAGGAGATCGCCGCGGCGGGCGGCCGGGCGACGGCGTACGCGCTGGACGTCACCGACCGCGCGGCGGTCGACGAGTTCGCGACGGCCTTCCAGAAGATCGGCGTCCTGGTCAACAACGCGGGCGGCGCACTCGGCGCCGACCCGGTCGCGTCCGGCGACCCGGAACAGTGGCGCCAGATGTACGAGACGAACGTCATCGGCACGCTGAACGTCACCCAGGCCCTCCTGCCCGCGCTGACCGCCTCCGGCGACGGCACGGTGGTCGTCGTCTCCTCGACCGCCGGCCACGGCACCTACGAGGGCGGCGCCGGCTACGTGGCCGCCAAGCACGCCGAGCACGTCCTGGCCGAGACCCTCCGCCTGGAGATCGTGGGCACGCCGGTCCGGGTCATCGAGATCGCCCCGGGCATGGTGCGCACCGAGGAGTTCGCGCTGACCCGCTTCGACGGCGACGCGGAGAAGGCGGCGAAGGTCTACGCCGGGGTGGCCGAGCCCCTCACCGCCGAGGACGTCGCCGAGACGATCACCTGGACGGTCACCCGCCCCTCCCACGTCAACATCGACCTCCTGGTCGTACGCCCCCGGGCCCAGGCCTCGAACACGAAGGTCCACCGGGAGCTGTAGTGCCGGACCCCGAGCCCGGCGACCTCACCGGGGAGCAGCGCCGCCTGGCCCAGGAGAAGTAGCGAACCGGCGCGGCCGCGTACCCGCTTAATCAGCACGGGTGAACCGGATGGATCACCCGTGCTGCACCAGAAATTCCGATCTAGGCTCGCGTCACCGCATCAGACACGTCGGCCCTCGGGTCGGGTGGCACCCCGACCCGAGGGCCTGACCATTGAGGAAGGCCTGCTTCCCCATGGCTGGACACGAGCCTAACGGGCGCCAATGCACGCTGGACGACGCGCTCGGAATCGACACGGAGGCGTTCATGAACCTCCGAAATCCCGACTACGCCTACATGTACGGCTTTCTGCAAGCCGACGGGCACCTCGCGAAAGGAACCGGCCGGAAAGGGCGCCTGAGCGTCGAGATCAATGCGCGGGACATCGAGATCCTGCGCGCGTTCCAGCGACTGACGCCGTACAACAGCAGCATCACCGAGCGCACACGCAGTACGAACTTCGCCGAGACCCATCATTCGGCCACCTGGACCCTGCACTCCCTCGCAGCCAGGACCCGGATCAACGAACTCGGCCTGCCCTACGGCCGGAAGTCCGAAAAAATCGCCCCGCCCCGCGTCGAGTTCGCGGGCCGCGACTATCTCCGAGGCGTCATCGACGCGGACGGTTCGGTGGGCTATACGACGCAGGGTTTCCCCTTCGTCTCCCTGACGACAGCGAGTACGGCCATCGGCGCCTATCTGTGCTCCTACGCGCAGAAGGTCACGGGAGCCGAGCGCACCATCAAGCGCAACGCCCGCGACGGCATCTACAACATCCTTTACACGAAGGAGGCAGCGCAGGAATTGGGCAAGCGCCTCTATTACCCCGGCTGCCTCTCACTGCAGCGCAAGCAGACCGCCGCCGAGTCCCTTGCGACATGGCTGCGTCCGGCGGACATGAAGGTCAGACCGCCGCACACGCGATGGACCCGTGACGACGACCGTGTCCTGCTCGCCGCTCCGACCACGGCGCAGGCCGCCAAGGACCTGAACCGTTCCCCCAAGGCCTGCTCCGTCCGCCGCTCCCGCTTGAAGCACGGCCTCGTACCTCCGCCCGACTGACCACCGGCGGCGGGGTGCGGTGCCGGATCGCACCCCGTCGCAGCGGCTAACCCTTCACGCACACGAACTGCTTCAGCTTCGCCACCACCTCGACGAGATCGCGCTGCTGCTCCATCACCTGGTCGATGTTCTTGTAGGCCCCCGGGATCTCGTCGAGCACGCCGGAGTCCTTGCGGCACTCCACGCCCCGCGTCTGCTCCTCCAGGTCCTTCGTCGTGAAGTGGCGCTTCGCCGCGTTGCGGCTCATCCGCCGGCCCGCGCCGTGCGACGCCGAGTTGAAGGCCCGCTCGTTGCCGAGCCCCTTCACGATGTACGAGCTGGTGCCCATGGAGCCCGGGATGATCCCGTACTCGCCCGCCCTGGCGCTGATGGCTCCCTTGCGCGTGACGAGCAGGTCCATCCCCTGGTACCGCTCGCGGGCGACGTAGTTGTGGTGGCAGCTGACCTCGGGCTCGAAGGTGACACGGGCCTTCTTGAACTCCTTCCTGACCACGTCCTTCAAGAGCGCCATCATGATCGTGCGGTTGTACTTGGCGTACTCCTGTGCCCAGTACAGGTCGTTCTGGTACGCCGCCATCTGCGGGGTGTCCGCGACGAAGACGGCAAGGTCGCGATCGATCAGGCCCTGGTTGTGCGGAAGCTTCTGAGCGATGCCGATGTGGTGCTCGGCCAGCTCCTTGCCGATGTTCCGGGACCCCGAGTGCAGCATGAGCCACACGGAACCGACCGAATCGGTACACAATTCGATCATGTGGTTTCCGCTTCCGAGCGTCCCCATCTGCTTGGTCGCCCGCTCCAGGCGGAACTTCACCGCTTCGGCGACCCCGTCGAACCGCCCCCAGAAGTCGTCCCAGCCACCGGTGGCGAGGCCGTGGAAGCGGTCCGGGGTGACCGGGCTGTCGTGCATGCCGCGGCCCACCGGGATCGCCTGTTCCACCTTCGTGCGCAGGCGGGAGAGGTCGCCCGGGAGGTCGTTGGCCGTCAGGGACGTCTTCACCGCGGACATGCCGCAGCCGATGTCCACGCCCACCGCCGCGGGGCACACCGCGCCCTGCATGGCGATGACCGACCCGACCGTCGCGCCCTTGCCGTAGTGCACGTCCGGCATGACCGCCAGGCCCTTGATCCAGGGCAGCGTCGCAACGTTGCGCAGTTGCTGCATCGCACCGTCCTCGACCGACGCCGGGTCCGCCCACATACGGATCGGAACCTTCGCCCCGGGCACCTCTACGTACGACATAACGTCCTCATTCCCCCGCAGAACAAACAGAATTCGCACATGGCAAAACCCGCGCCAAAGCCAACATCAGGGACAGCGGACCGGCGTCCACGGCAGTGCGTGCGATACACATTGTCTTCAGGGCCCGCCCCCGTGCGGCAACCGAATAACCACAGGACACCCCGGTCGCGGGCACAGTCGAGCGACCTGTCGAGAGGAGCCCACCGTGCAGCCGAAGGCGTACGTACCCGGCGTCGCCGCGCTCCTCGCGGCGCTGCTGGCCGGCTGCACCGGTGGATCGTCGGACGGCGGCGGCAAGGACGACGCGAAGCCCGGCAGCAAGACGGCCTCGGCCCCCGCGCCGCAGCCCGGCAGGTACCGCACGCTCCCGGAACCCTGCGCCGCGGTGTCGCAGAGCACCCTCGACTCGCTGCTGCCCGGCATCGAGCAGCTGACGGACGAGGAGCAGCGCGAGAAGGCGTACGAGGGCACGGCGACGGTCACGTACGACACGGACCGCAAGGTGGGCTGCCGCTGGAAGGCGGAGTCGGCGACCGCGACGGACCACCTGCTGGTGGACTTCGAGCGCGTGGTCTCGTACGACAACGCGGTCAGCGACGACGACCGCGCGACCGACATCTACGCGAAGAAGGAGGAGGCGGCCGACCTCCCGGAACCGGCCGTGTCCCCGTCGGAGACGGCCGGGCCGACCGCGTCGTCCGGGTCGGCGGACGCGGAGGAGCCGGAGAAGTCGAAGGAATCGGAGGAGTCGGGGGAATCGTCCGGTTCGTCCGACGCGTCCGCGTCCGGCTCCGGCTCGAAGGCCTCCGGACCGGACGCCTCGGCGCCGGCGTCGGCCTCCGGCGCTTCCGGGTCCACCCCCGCCGCCCTGCAGCCCCGCACGCTCGACGGCCTGGGCGACGCGGCGTTCCTCGACGACGCGCTGAACGACTCCAAGCAGCGGTCGGTGACTGTGGTGTTCCGCACGTCCAACGTGGTCGTGACGGTCCAGTACGACGAGCAGCCGGCGACCACGACGGACGTCCCGAGCAGCGAGGAAATGCAGGACAGGGCGCGGAAACTGGCGGCTCAGCTCGCCGAGACGTTCAGCGATTAGAGGTGTTCGGCGGGGGTTTCGGCCTCCGCGGAACCTGAGCCGCACATGTCCCGTTCGGCGTACCGTGTCTCCCCGGACCCGACCGAGTGCGGCCCGCGGAGCACCCGGCCGCCCGCACGCACACCCGAGCGTCTTGAGTGAAGGAACCATGCACCGATCCGTACAGCGACACCGTCAGCGACTCACCCGCGTCCTCGTCGGGGCGGCCGTCCTCCCGGTGATGCTCGTCGCCTCCGGCTGCTCCTCGGACTCCGGCGAAGGCGACGGCTCCGGCTCCGGCGACGCGAAGAAGGACTCCGCCGCCTCGGCGTCGCCCTCCTCCACGGAGGCGGGCACGACGGTGAAGGAGGCGGCGTACGCGAAGCTGCCCGAGCCGTGCAAGGCGTTCGCGTCGAAGACGCTGAAGGAGCTGGTCCCGGAGGGGGCCAAGTCCGGCAAGGAAGGCACCTCGGACGACGTCGCCACGCGCGGCAGCTGCTCCTGGGACAGCCTGGACAACAACGGGGTGAAGGGCTCGCAGTTCCGCTGGCTGAACGTGTCGCTGCTGCGCTTCGAGTCCGACGCCACCCGCGGCACGGGCGAGAAGCTGGCCTCGGAGTACTACGCGAAGCACTCCGAGGACGCGCGCTCGGTGGAGGGCGCCAAGGACACGAAGTCGGCGCCGGTGCCCGGGACGGGCAACGAGGCGACCCTGGTGACGTACGACCTGAAGAAGGACGGCAGCACCTTCAAGCAGCAGACGCTCGTGACGCGCGTCGAGAACGTCGTGGTGACGGTCGACTACAACGGCGCCGGCCTCGCGGGCGAGAAGGCCCCGAAGGCGGCCGACCTGTCGAAGGCGGCGAAGAAGGCCGCGAAGGAGGCCGTCCAGGCGGTCGTGGCCGCCAACGAGGGCGGCGCCGCGGCCGGCTCGGGCAGCGCGAAGGCGACCCCGGGCAAGAGCTCCGGTTCCGACGCGAGCGCCGGTGCCGGCGCCGACGAGGCCTCCGACAAGACCTCGGGCAAGACCTCCGACAAGACGTCCTCCGGCAAGGGTTCGAGCATCAGCAAGGGCTGACGCGGTACCCGAACGGCCTCGTCCGGACGGCCGGTTCCGGATCGCGGCGTCCAGTTCCGCTGCCGTCCCACTCGCAGCCCGACCAGGACGTTCGGCGGAGCCCGGCCCCCACGGAGGCCGGGCTCCGTCCGTACCGGGCATCCGCGCCCCGTACACATGTGCCACTCTGTTGCGCGCAACAGGTCGTAAGGGGAGGGGAGTACGGGTGGCCGCGCCTATGCAGCTCACCAAGACGCACAAGATCCTCATCGGGGTGGTCGTCTTCGGAGCGGTCGTCATCGCAGCGATCGGCTTCGCCGGTTCCTACGCGGCGGTACGCGAACTCGCCCTGGAGAAGGGCTTCGGGAACTTCAGCTACGTGTTCCCGATCGGCATCGACGCGGGCATATGCGTCCTGCTCTCGCTCGACCTGCTCCTCACCTGGATCAGGATCCCGTTCCCGCTGCTGCGCCAGACGGCGTGGCTGCTGACCGCGGCGACGATCGCGTTCAACGGCGCGGCCGCCTGGCCGGATCCGCTGGGCGTGGGCATGCACGCGGTGATCCCGGTGCTGTTCGTGGTCTCCGTGGAGGCGGCCCGGCACGCCATCGGCCGCATCGCGGACATCACGGCCGACAAGCACATGGAGGGCGTGCGGCTCACCCGCTGGCTGCTCTCCCCGCTCCCCACCTTCCTGCTGTGGCGCAGGATGAAGCTGTGGGAGCTGCGCTCCTACGAGCAGGTCATCAAGCTGGAGCAGGAACGTCTCGTCTACCAGGCGCGGCTGCGCTCGCGCTTCGGCCGGTCCTGGCGCCGCAAGGCCCCGGTGGAGTCCCTGATGCCGCTGCGGCTGGCCCGGTACGGCGTGCCGCTGGCGGAGACGGCGCCCTCGGGCCTGGCGGCGGCGGGCATCGAGCCGGCACTGCTGCCCCCGGCGCCGCAGCCCGCCCTGGAGCCGGCCGACGCGGCCGCGGGCAGCCGTGCCCCGGKGGCGGCGGCGTCCCCCGCGCCGGACGACGAGGCGGCCCGGGCCCGGGCGCTGCGTCCCGCTCCCGGCGACGAGGAGCCCTCCGAGCCGCAGGACCGGGCCGAGCCGCAGAACCCGTGGCTGCACGCCCGGGACCCGCAGTCCGTGGAGTACCAGGGCGGCTACGACCCGACGTACGACCCGGAGGCGGCGTACGACCAGTGGTACGCGGAGCAGCAGCAGGCCGAGGAGTTCGCGGAGTTCGAGGAGCAGCGGCGCTTCCAGGACCAGCAGCGGTTCCAGGACCGGCGGCGGTTCGAGCAGGAGGCGCAGGCTCCGGAGCCCGCCCCCGAACCCGCTCCCGTCCCCGGGCCCGCTCCCGAGCCGTCCATGGAGGACACCGGCACCTTCCCGATCCCGGCGGGCCCGAACCGCACCCGTGAGCTGGGCGCGGGCGGTGGCACGGAGCCGACCGAGGAGGAGTACTACCTCGTCTTCAAGAAGTCGATAGACGGCAGCTACCCGACCTCGGGCCAGTTCCGCGGTGACGTGGAGGCGACGTACGGCACCGTGCTCCCGCAGCGCGAGGCCGACCGGATGGTCGCCCGCTTCACCAACCGCCACACGGCGGAGCTCCAGGAGGACCACATCGCGTAGGACCTCACACGTGTACGCGCGGAAGGGGGCGCCCGGAATTCACCGGGCGCCCCCTTCCGCGTACGGACGGAACCGCTACGCGCCGAGCAGCTTGCGCACCCGCTCCTGGCCCACCGCAAGGAGCAGGGTGGGCAGGCGCGGGCCGGTGTCACGGCCCACCAGCAGGTGGTAGAGCAGCGCGAAGAACGTGCGCTGGGCGACCTTGATCTCGGCCGGGAGCTCCTTGGGTCCGGCGTCGGCGGAGAAGCCGGCCTGGACCTTCGGGACGCCGTAGACGAGGTGGGTGAGCCCGTCCAGCGACCAGTGCGTGTCGAGGCCGTCGAGCAGCAGCCGCAGCGAGGCGCGGCCCTGGTCGTCGAGGGACTCGATGAGCTTCGTGTCCGCCTCCTCCCGGACGACGGTCCGCTGGTCGGCGGGGACCTGGGTGTTGATCCAGGCCTCCGCCTTGTCGAGCCGCGGCCGGACGTCGTCGAGCGAGGCGAGCGGGTGCGCGGGGTCGAGCTCGCTGAGGATGCGCAGGGTCTGGTCCTCGGCGCCGGCGGTGATGTCGGCGACGGAGGCCAGGGTGCGGTAGGCCATCGGCCGGGGCGTCGCGGGCAGCTCGCCCGCGGCGGTGCGCACGGCGCGCGAGTGGGCGGCGACGTCGGCCGGCAGGGCGGAACCGTCGGCGACCTTCGCCCCCAGCTTGTCCCACTCGTCGTAGAGGCGCTGGATCTCCTGGTCGAAGGCGATCTTGAAGGACTGGTTGGGCCGGCGGCGGGCGTAGAGCCAGCGCAGCAGCTGCGGCTCCATGATCTTCAGCGCGTCGCCCGGGGTGGGCACGCCGCCCTTGGAGGATGACATCTTCGCCATCCCGGAGATCCCCACGAAGGCGTACATCGGCCCGATGGGCTGCTTGCCGCCGAAGATGCTGCCGACGATCTGCCCGCCGACCTGGAAGCTGGACCCGGGCGAGGAGTGGTCGACGCCGCTGGGCTCGAAGACGACGCCCTCGTACGCCCAGCGCATCGGCCAGTCGACCTTCCAGACCAGCTTGCCGCGGTTGAACTCGCTGAGCAGCACGGTCTCCGAGAAGCCGCACTCCGTGCAGGTGTACGTCAGCTCGGTGGTGTCGTCGTCGTACGCCGTGACCGTGGTGAGGTCCTTGCCGCAACCGCCGCAGTAGGGCTTGTACGGGAAGTAGCCGGCGGAGCCGGTGCCGTCGTCCTCGGCGGCCGCGCCGGACCCCTCGGCGGCCTCCAGCTCGGCCTCGTCGACGGGCTTCTGGCCCTGCTTCTTCGCGGGGGCCTTCTTGGTGCGGTACTGGTCGAGGATCGCGTCGATGTCACCGCGGTGCCGCATCGCGTGCAGGATCTGCTCGCGGTAGGCCCCCGAGGTGTACTGCTCGGTCTGGCTGATCCCGTCGAACTCGACGCCCAGCTCCGCGAGCGCCTCGACCATGGCGGCCTTGAAGTGCTCGGCCCAGTTCGGGTACGCGGAGCCCTTGGGGGCCGGCACGGAGGTCAGGGGGCGGCCGATGTGCTCGGCCCAGGACGTGTCGGTGCCCGGGACGCCGTTGGGCACCTTGCGGTAGCGGTCGTAGTCGTCCCAGGAGATCAGGTGCCTGACCTCGTGGCCGCGGCGGCGGATCTCGTCGGCGACCAGGTGCGGGGTCATGACCTCGCGCAGGTTGCCCAGGTGGATGGGGCCGGAGGGGGACAGTCCGGACGCGACGACGACGGGTTTACCCGGGGCTCGGCGCTCCGACTCCTCGATGACCTCATCCGCGAAACGGGAGACCCAGTCGGTGGTCTCGGTGCTCTGAGCCACGATCGGCACGTCCTTCTTTCCTCAGGAGTCGTCATGGGCCGGCGGTACGGTTCGCACGGCTGACCGCCCCATTCTCCCAGCTACGCCCCCAACCACGAAAACGGCTTTCCCCGCTCCTGGGGCTGCGCCCCAGACCCCCCGTCGCGCTGCGCGCTCCCGCGCAGTTCCCCGCGCCCCTTTCAGGGGCGCGGGGAACTGCGCAACGGGGGTTCGGGGGCGGAGCCCCTGAGTCAGTGACGGGAATGGGTGGTAGGGGCGACGGGGGCGAAAACCCCTTTACCCCCCATGGGATACTGGGCTGATCCATACCCACCAGGAGAACGGCACCCACTCCATGGCCTCGGTCACGTCCCTCACCGCCCACGTCCACCAGCGCCTGTCGGCCGCGCTCACGGCAGCCCTGCCGGAGACCGCGGACGCGGACCCGCTGCTGCGACGCAGCGACCGGGCCGACTTCCAGGCCAACGGGATCCTCGCCCTGGCGAAGAAGGCGAAGGCCAACCCCAGGGACCTCGCGACCCAGGTCGTGGACCGGGTCGTCAAGGACGACCTGATCGAGGACATCGAGGTCTCGGGCCCCGGCTTCCTGAACGTCACGGTCACCGACCGCGCGATCACGCAGACCCTCGCGGACCGCGCCACGGACCCCGCGGACCGCCTCGGCGTCCCGCTCCTGGACCACCCCGGCACGACGGTCATCGACTACGCCCAGCCGAACGTGGCGAAGGAGATGCACGTCGGCCACCTGCGCTCCGCGGTGATCGGCGACGCGGTCGCGCAGATCCTGGAGTTCGTCGGCGAGACCGTCGTCAAGCGGCACCACATCGGCGACTGGGGCACCCAGTTCGGCATGCTCATCCAGTACCTGGACGAGCACCCGCACGAGCTGGACCGCAAGTCGGCCGGGGACGGCGCGGCGGAGACCGGCGAGGAGGCGATGTCGAACCTCAACCGCCTCTACAAGGCCGCGCGGACGCTCTTCGACTCCGACGAGGAGTTCAAGACGCGGGCCCGCCGCAGGGTCGTCGACCTCCAGGCGGGCGACCCGGCGACCCTCGCCACCTGGCAGCGGTTCGTGGACGAGTCGAAGGTCTACTTCTTCTCGGTCTTCGAGAAGCTGGACATGGAGATCCAGGACGCGGACATCGTCGGCGAGTCGGGCTACAACGACATGCTCGACGAGACGTGCCGCCTCCTGGAGGAGTCGGGCGTGGCGGTCCGCTCGGAGGGCGCGCTGTGCGTGTTCTTCGACGACGTCAAGGGCCCGGACGGCAACCCGGTCCCGCTGATCGTGCGGAAGTCCGACGGCGGCTACGGCTACGCGGCCACCGACCTCTCCGCGATCAGGAACCGCGTCTTCGACCTGAAGGCGGACACGCTGCTGTACGTGGTCGACGCCCGCCAGTCCCTGCACTTCAAGATGGTCTTCGAGACGGCGCGCAGGGCGGGCTGGCTGAACGAGCGGACCAAGGCGCAGCAGCTGGCCTTCGGCACGGTCCTCGGCAAGGACGGCAAGCCGTTCAAGACGCGTGAGGGCGAGACGGTCCGGCTGGTGGACCTCCTGGACGAGGCGATCGACCGCGCCACGGCGGTGGTCCGGGAGAAGGCCGAGAAGGTGGGCCTGTCCGAGGAGGAGATCACCGAGAACGGCCGGTTCGTCGGCGTCGGCGCCGTGAAGTACGCGGACCTCTCCACGTCCGCCGTGCGGGACTACAAGTTCGACCTGGACCAGATGGTGTCGCTGAACGGCGACACCAGCGTGTACCTCCAGTACGCGTACGCCCGTATCCGGTCGATCCTGCGCAAGGCCGGGGACGCGCGTCCGCTGGCCCACCCCGAGCTGGCGCTGGAGCCGACGGAGCGGGCGCTGGGGCTGCACCTGGACCAGTTCGGCGAGCTGCTCCTGGACGTGGCCGCGGGGTACGAGCCGCACAAGCTGGCCGCGTACCTCTACCAGCTGGCGTCGCACCTGACGACGTTCTACGACCAGTGCCAGGTGCTGAGCGACGCGAACCCGAAGGAGGTCGTCGAGAACAGGCTGTTCCTCGTCGACCTGACGGCCCGCACGCTCCACCAGGGCATGGCGCTGCTCGGCATCAGGACCCCCGACCGCCTCTGACCTCGCACCGTCCCGCAGCCCTTCACCCGTTCGGGTGAAGGGCTGCGGCGTGTGCGCACGTCACTGCGTTGGCCAAAGGTTGAGGTCTCGGGGCGCGCCCCCCATGATGCGATGCTGCGGGGCCGCCCGCCCCGAATCCGGGGCGTCACGAGCCCTGTCGACCGCACGCTGGGAGCGCAATGACCACCGCACTGCCCTTCTCCGCCCCTCAGACCGTCCGGAGGGTGTCAGCCCGTCATGCTGCCACTCGTTGAGACCGGTCCGGAGCTGGACGACGTCGTCCGGGACGAGGCCCTGCTGCGGCCGGCCGTCGCCGACCTGTGCGAGCGCCTCGGACTGGTCCCGAAGCCGATGGTCCGCTACGTCGAGGGCTCGCTGCCGGTGTACTCGATCGGCGCCGCGCACGTCCTGAAGCTGTTCCCCGCCTTCGAGAAGCTCGACGCCAGGCGCGAGGAGCGGATGCTCACGCACGTGTACGGCAGGCTGCCGGTGCCGACCCCGCAGCTGTACTCGGCGGGCGCGTACAAGAACGGCTGGTCCTACGTCCTGATGTCCCGGCTGCCCGGCGAGAGCCTCGCGCGGGCGTGGCCGCGGATCCCGGCGGCGGAGCAGGACCGGCTCGTCACGGAGGCCGGTGAGACCCTCGCCGCCCTGCACGCGCTGAGCACCGCCCCGCTGGCGAGCTACGCGGGCCCGGCCGACTGGGGCCAGTTCGTCGACGCGCAGCGCGTGAACGTGGTGGAGCAGCAGCGCGAGTGCGGGCTCCCCGAGGCGTGGCTGGACCAGATCCCGTGGTTCCTGAGCTCGGTGCCGCTGGCCGCGCCGGCCCGACGGGTGCTGCTGCACACCGAGTTCATGCGCGAGCACCTGACCGTGGACCCGGACGGCTGGCGGCTGACGGGCCTGTTCGACTTCGAGCCCGCGATGATCGGCGACCCGGCGTACGACTTCGTGAGCGTCGGCCTGTTCGTCACGTGCGGGCAGCCGCGGCTCCTGAAACGTTTCTACGAGGCCTACGGGCGCCCGCCGTTCGATCCGCACACGCTCATGGCGTACACGCTGCTGCACGTCTACAGCGACCTGCCCTCGTACCTGCGCGTGCTGCCCGCCCCGCCGGAGCCGACGCTGGACTCGCTCGCGCGGACGTGGTTCGGCACCGACTGACGGGCCGCCGGCCGCGGGCGCCCCGGCGGGCGCCGACGCCCGCGGCTCCCGGGGCCAACGCCCGGGGTGCCCGGGGCTGTTGCCGGTGGCCTCGGGCCCGTTGTCGGTGGCGGGCCCTAGAGTCACGGGCATGGCGACTCTCCCCAACCAGCTGCCGAAGCTCGCGGCCGACCCGACCGGTCGCCCGCTCGGTCTCGACCTGCCACCCGGCACCCTGCTCGACACGACGGCCCGAGGGCCCCACGGCGAGCCGCTGTTGTGGCGCGCCGACGGTCCGGCGGCGCCGGGCGACTGGCTGCGGCTGGCGTCCGCGCGCCGCTCGGCCGGTCTGTACCCGGTCCTGGTCGGCGGCCGCCGCGACAGCGAACCGCACCCGGACAAGTGGGAGCTGGACCCGGACCTCGCGTCCTACCCCGGCGACCACGACGCCGAGGAGGTGCTGGCGGACCTCTGGGACGCGTACGCGGCGGACGCGCAGGACGCCGACTGGCCCGGCCTCGCCGCGGCCGGTGCGCCGGACGTGGATCCGGACGTGTGGGCGGCCGAGGTGACGGACGCCCTGATCGGCGGGGCGGGCCCGCTGGAGGAGCCGCGCCTCGCGCTCGTCCCGGCCCGACGCAGCGCGGACATACCGGCCGCCCTCGGCTGGTGCGGCCCGGTCAGCCACACGCAGGACGTGGCGGAGCTGTGCGCGGTCCTGCGCTCCTGGGAGGACCGCTTCGGCGTCCGGGTCGTGGCGCTCACCTTCGACCAGCTGGTCGTCTCCGTCGCGGCCCCGCCCCGCAGCCCGGCCGAGGCGGAGGCGGTGGCCGCCGAGCACTACGCGTTCTGCCCGGACAACATCACCCAGGGCGGCCATGCCTCCCTGCGGGCGTACGCCGAGCGCGAGGTGCTCGGCGCCCGTTCCTGGACCTTCTGGTGGGACTGAGCGGCCGGCTGCTCAGGGCTTGCGGCCGGTGACCGCGTACACGTTGATGTCCGCGTCCGTCACGTCGTTGATGTCGCGGTAGCGGACCTTCTCGATGTCGTCGAGGGTGTCGAGGTAGCCGGCCTCGGCCGGCTCGGGCGCGGGCGCCGCGCCGTCGGGCCGCCAGTGGTGGGCGGGGACCACGCCGGGCTCGTCCACCTCCAGGCCGTTCCCGGTGAGGAACCGCTCGACCTCCGCCTTCGTCCGCAGCACGAAGGTGAAGCCCCGCTCGGTGTACGTCCGCTGGACCGCGCGGACGTTCTCCGGGTTGAGGTCCTCGGTGAGGTGGCTGAGCACGAGCCGGCTGCCCGACGGCAGCGCGCCGATCAGCTCGCGCACGATCGGGTACGCCCGCTCGTCCTCGACGAAGTGCAGGACCGCCACCAGCACGAGGGCGACCGGCTGCCCGAGGTCCAGGGTCCCGGCGGCCGCTTCGAGGATCCGGGCCGGGTCGTGCAGGTCGGCGTCGATGTAGTCGGTGCGGCCCCGGGGCCCGCTGGTGAGCAGGGCGCGCGCGTGGGCGAGGACGACCGGGTCGTTGTCGACGTACACGACACGGGAGTCGGGGGCGATGCGCTGGGCGATCTGGTGCACGTTCTCCTGGGTCGGCAGCCCGGTGCCGATGTCCAGGTACTGGTGGATGCCCTCCTCGCCGGTCAGCGTGTGCACGGCGCGGCGCAGGAAGTCGCGGTTGTGGCGCACGTCGAGGTAGCCGCGCGGATTGGCCGCGAGCGCGGCGGCGGCCGCGGCCCGGTCCACCGGGTAGTTGTCCTTGCCCCCGAGGAAGACGTCGTAGACCCGGGCCGGGTGCGCCCTGGTCGTGTCGATCCGCCTCCTCAGCTCGGCGGGGTCCTGGCTGAGAGCGTCACCGGGCATGGGGCCCTCCCTGGGGAGTCGCGTCGGAACGGCTGCGTCGACGGGTCCGTCACAGGGGCAACAACCTAGCCTTTTCAGCGAGTTGGGAGTGGTGCGACTCCGCGATCCGGGCCGGGCGCGCTCATCCGGGGATGTCGGGCTGGTACTCGTCGCGTCCCCAGGCGGAGTCGCCGAGCGGGTAGGTGTACGCGGGGCGCCCCACGTGACCGCTCGTGCGGAAGGGCCTGCCGTCGTCGTCGATGCGGACGGTGCCCTCGCGGCTGCCGCTCGACCACTCCAGCTCCAGGTACCAGCTGACGTTGTGCGTACGGGCGTCCGCGAAGACGTAGAAGACCTCCGGGTCGGTCTCGCTGACCTTGTACGGGAAGTCGCGCTGCCCGGCCCTGGGCGAGGTCGCGGGCCGCCCGTCGTCGAGGTCCACCCCGAACGCCGCGGTCCGCACGTCGCCACCGCAGCCGACGCCCATCGCGAAGTCGTTCCAGTCCAGGGGCGCGCTCTTCTCGACGACCCGTACGTGCAGCTCCTCCAGGACGACGGTGTCCTTCCCGGCGCCCTGGACGGTCAGCGCGAGCATCTGCTGCCCGGCGGCGACCCCGCCGAGCGCGCTGACCCACCCGCGCGCGTCCGGCTCGCTCGGCGGCGGTGGCACCTGCTCGGGCGCGCGGTCGACGAGGTAGTGCTGGCTGCACTGGTCCTCCCAGGCGTACGCGTTCACGGCGACCATGGGAGCGGTGGCCCCGCCCCCGCTCCCGGCGTCCGCCGCCGGGCCCCGGTCGGCGCCGCTGCGGGAGGCGGAGGGCGAGGGGGAGGCGGACGGCGAGAACTTCTCGGACGCCGAGACGGACGGCGAGGC
>NZ_VDFC01000040.1:876128-893713 GCF_008369065.1 Streptomyces apricus
ACCCGAAGCGGCGGTCGGAACCCCCGGCCCCGCTTCCTCGGTCTTGTCCGCGGTCTCAGGAACGACCGAAGTAGCCGGCACCCCGGAGCCGGTCGACGTCCCTGGTACCTCCGGCGCCTCCGGTGCTTCCAACGCCTCGGGCGCGACGGGCTTCTGCCCCCGCAGCGCGTCCGCGAGGACCCACCGCCGGTGCAGCTCGACCAGTTCCTCGGGCGTAGCCCTGCACACCCGGGCGAACCGCTCCACAGGCGCGTAGTCCGCCGGGACGGCGTCCCCGTTGACGTACCGGTGCAGCGTCGACGCGCTCGTGTGGAGCCGCTTCGCGAGGACCCCGTAACTGAGCCCGGACCGCTCCTTCAGCTGCCGCAACAGGTCCGTGAACTCGTCCCCCGCCACCGTTTCTCCCTCGTCGGCGTCCCGGACCCGCATTCCAGGGGCAGGTCGTTTCCCCAGGTCAGGCCCATTACAAGCATTCCAGCGTCCCGAAGATCCCGGCCGGTGTGGCGGCCGGGACGGACCGCCGCACAAGCTTGGGCCATCCAAGCACGCCGCTCCCGGCACCCGGTCGAGCGGTCCGTGCCACCACCCGTACCGCACCAGGGGGACCACTCATGTCCGCACGCACCACCCGCGCCGCCCGCACCCGTCTGCTCGCCGCCGCCGCACTCACCGTCGCCGCGCTGTCCCTGACGGCGTGCAACAGCTCCGAAGGCGTCCGCGACGAGGGCGCGTCGTCCGGCTCCTCGTCCTCGTCCTCCTCCACCGGCAAGGGCCAAGCGGACGCGGCGTCGTCGAAGAACGAGGAGAGCACCACGAACGACGGGAACGCCTCCGGCGCGACGGGGAAGGCGCCCGCGGCGAAGTCGCCGGCGGGGAAGGCATCCGGAGGGAACTCGTCCGCCGGGAAGCCGTCCACCGAGGACTCGTCCGCCCGCCTCACCCCCTGCACCGACATCCGCACGACGGCCACCGTGGTCAACCGCCCCCTCAACCACCTCCTCCTCACCGTCACCAACACCGGTTCGAAGAACTGCGACCTGGTCGACTACCCGGCCGTCCGCCTCGGCGAGGCCCAGTCGGTGCCGCCGGTCTTCGAGGAGTCCAAGCCGCAGGCGGTGGTCACCCTCGCGCCGGGCGAGTCCGGCTACGCGGGCGTGCTGCTGTCGGCGGCGGACGGCAGCGGCTCCAACGGCTACACGGCGAAGACGCTGACGGTCTACCTGGACACGAAGTCGCAGAAGTCCGCCACGCTCTCCCTCCCCGAGAAGGGCGTGTACGTCGACGACTCGCTCAAGGTCACGTACTGGCAGTTCTCGATGGCGGACGCCCTCGCCTGGTGAAGCCCTCGGGTGCGCTCAGCGCAGCTTCTGCGCGACCTCCGTGGCCCAGTACGTCAGGATGTTGCGCGCGCCCGCCCGCTTGATGCCCGTCAACGTCTCCAGGATCGCCCGGTCGCGGTCGATCCAGCCCTTCTCCGCGGCGGCCTCGATCATCGAGTACTCCCCGGAGATCTGGTAGGCGGCGACGGGCAGGTCCACGGCGTCCGCGACGCGCGCCAGGATGTCGAGGTAGGGCCCGGCCGGCTTCACCATGACCATGTCGGCGCCCTCCTCCAGGTCGAGCGCCAGCTCCCGCAGCGACTCGCGCGCGTTCGCGGGGTCCTGCTGGTAGGTCTTCCGGTCGCCCTTCAGCGACGACCCGACGGCCTCCCGGAAGGGGCCGTAGAAGGCGGAGGAGTACTTGACGGCGTAGGCGAGGATCGCCACGTCCTCGCGCCCGATCTGGTCCAGGGCGTCGCGGACGACACCGATCTGGCCGTCCATCATCCCGCTGGGCGCCACCACATGGGCCCCGGCGTCGGCCTGCACCTGAGCCATCTCGGCGTACCGCTCCAGAGTGGCGTCGTTGTCGACACGACCCTCCCCGTCCAGCACACCGCAGTGCCCGTGATCGGTGGTCTCGTCGAGACACAGGTCGGACATGACGAGCAGCTCGTCCCCGACCTCACTGCGCACGTCCCGCAGGGCGACCTGCAGAATCCCGTCGGGATCGGTACCGGCGGTCCCGACCGCGTCCTTCTTCGACTCCTCGGGCACTCCGAAGAGCATGATCCCGGAGATCCCGGCGGCCACGGCCTCGGCGGCGGCCTTCTTCAGGGTCTCCCGGGTGTGCTGCACGACCCCCGGCATGGCCGCGATCGGCACAGGCTCGCTCACGCCTTCCCGCACAAAGGCGGGAAGGATGAAGTCGGCGGGGTGCAGCCGGGTCTCGGCGACCATCCGCCGCATCACAGAACTGCCCCGCAACCGCCGAGGCCGCGTACCAGGGAAGGATCCGTAGCTCGTCATACGTCCACGCTACGCCCGCTCCAGCAGCACCTTTACCGACGCACAGTCGGAGCGGCACCCGGCCCGCGAACGGGAGCGGGCCGTGCCGGTACGTCGCAGTCCGTCGCTTAGGGCTCCTGCAAAAAAGCAGGACCGATCCTCCTTGGGGCAGGACACCCGGAGGGCGACGGACTCGACGTACCGGCACGGCCCCGACCCACAACGCCGTACCGCGCCTGCCGACTACGTGGTGGTACGCCTACGCCGGGACCCGGGCCGCCGCTCGCTCGGCCGGGTGACAGGATCCCCCGCCTCGACCGCGGAGGCCCGCCGCCGCAGCCCGAACTCCGCCAGCGCCTCGGCCAGCCGGTGCACGGACGGCTCGGGCGACATCACGTCGACCCGCAGCCCGTGCTCCTCGGCGGTCTTAGCCGTAGCGGGCCCGATACACGCGATGACGGTCACGTTGTGCGGCTTCCCGGCGATACCCACCAGGTTCCGCACGGTGCTCGACGACGTGAACAGCACGGCGTCGAACCCGCCGCCCTTGATCGCCTCACGGGTATCGGCCGGCGGCGGCGAGGCCCGCACGGTCCGGTAGGCCGTGACGTCGTCGACCTCCCAGCCCAGCTCGATCAACCCGGCCACAAGCGTCTCCGTGGCGATGTCGGCACGCGGCAGGAACACCCGGTCGATCGGATCGAAGACCGGGTCGTAGGGCGGCCAGTCCTCCAGCAGCCCCGCGGCGGACTGCTCCCCGCTCGGCACCAGGTCCGGCTTGACCCCGAAGGCGACCAGTGCCTTGGCGGTCTGCTCCCCCACCGCGGCGACCTTGATCCCGGCGAAGGCCCGCGCGTCGAGCCCGTACTCCTCGAACTTCTCCCGCACGGCCTTGACGGCGTTCACCGAGGTGAAGGCGATCCACTCGTACCGCCCGGTGACGAGCCCCTTGACCGCCCGCTCCATCTGCTGGGGCGTGCGCGGCGGCTCGACAGCGATCGTCGGCACCTCGTGCGGCACGGCCCCGTACGACCGCAGCTGGTCGGAGAGCGACGCCGCCTGCTCCTTCGTACGCGGCACGAGCACCTTCCAGCCGAACAGCGGCTTGGACTCGAACCACGAGAGCTGCTCGCGCTGCGCGGCGGAGGAACGCTCACCGACCACGGCTATCACCGGCCTGCCGCCCTCGGGCGAGGGCAGCACCTTGGCCTGCTTCAGCGTCTGCGCGATGGTGCCGAGCGTCGCGCACCAGGTCCGCTGGCGCGTCGTCGTACCGGCGACCGTGACGGTCATCGGGGTGTCGGGCTTGCGCCCGGCGGCGACGAGCTCGCCCGCGGCCGCCCCCACGGAGTCGAGGGTCGTGGAGACGACCACCGTCCCGTCGGACACGCCGACCTCGGCCCAGCAGCGCGGGGACGCCGTACGGGCGTCGACGAACCGCACGTCCGCGCCCTCGGCGTCCCGCAGCGGCACCCCCGCGTAGGCGGGCACGCCGACGGCGGCGGCGACACCGGGGACGACCTCGAAGGGCACCCCCGCGGCGGCGCAGGCGAGCATCTCGCCGGCGGCGTACGCGTCGAGCCCGGGGTCCCCCGAGACCGCACGGACGACCCGCCTGCCGCCCCGTGCGGCCTCCATGACAATATTGGCCGCGTCCTTCGACGCGGGGACGCCAGGGGCGGTCGACGTGCTGTCGACCACCTTCAGTTGAGGCGTGTCCGGGCTCGGGCCCGTACCGGTGTCGAGCACGGCGACGTTTCGTCTGGCGTGCGTGCGGACGACGTCGAGCACTTCGGGTTCGGCGACCAGGACATCCGCGTTGCCCAGCGCCTCCACGGCGCGCAGGGTCAGCAGTCCGGGATCACCGGGTCCGGCACCGAGGAAGGTGACGTGCCCGTGTTCGAGGCCGACGGGAAGGGTGGTGGGGCTCAATGTACTCGCTCCCCCATCAGACCGGCCGCGCCCTTGGCAAGCATCTCGGCAGCGAGTTCACGGCCGAGCGCCATTGCTTGGTCATGTGTCTCGGGCACGGGACCGGTGGTGGACAACTGCACCAGCGTCGAGCCGTCGGTCGTGCCGACGACGCCGCGCAGGCGCATTTCCTTGACAGTCTGCCCGTCGGCCAGCAAGTCGGCGAAGGCGCCCACGGGGGCGCTGCAGCCGGCTTCCAGGGCGGCGAGCAGGGACCGCTCGGCGGTCACGGCGACCCGGGTGAACGGGTCGTCGAGCTCGGCGAGCGCGGCGACGAGGTCCGCGTTGTCCGCGGCACACTCGATCGCGAGTGCCCCCTGGCCGGGGGCGGGCAGAACTGTGTCGACCGGCAGGAAGTCGGTCACCTCACCGGTCCGTCCGACGCGGCTCAGTCCGGCGGCGGCCAGCACGACGCCGTCCAGCTCGCCGCTGCTGACGAACCCGATCCGGGTGTCGATGTTCCCGCGGATCGGAACGGTCTCGATGGTCAGCCCGTGATCGCGGGCGTACGCGTTCAGCTGGGCCATGCGGCGCGGCGAGCCGGTGCCGATCCGCGCGCCGTCCGGCAGCTCGGCGAAGGTCAGGCCGTCCCGCGCGACCAGCACGTCGCGCGCGTCCTCGCGGACGGGCACGGCGGCCAGCGCCAGCTCGTCGGGCTGCCCGGTGGGCAGGTCCTTGAGCGAGTGCACGGCGAAGTCGACCTCCCCGCGCAGCAGCGCTTCCCGCAGGGCGGTCACGAAGACGCCCGTCCCGCCGATCTGGGCGAGGTGCTCGCGGGAGGTGTCCCCGTACGTCGTGATCTCCACGAGCTCGACGGGCCGTCCGGTCACCTGGCTCACGGCGTCCGCCACCTGCCCGGACTGGGCCATGGCGAGCTTGCTCCGCCTGGTCCCGAGCCTCAGTGCCTGCTCAGTCATGCTCGCCCTCGGTTCTCGGCGCTCTCGAAGTTGTTGCTGTCGAAGGTCGTGCCGGCGGCGACGCGGCCGTTGCCGGTACGACCGCTGTCGGCGCGACCGCTGTCGGTGCGACCGCCGTCGGCGGCGCGGTCGTCGGCCCGGGAGACGGCCGCGACCGTCTCCTGGTCCAGGTCGAACAGGGTCCGCAGCGCGTCCGCGTACCCGGCACCGCCGGGCTCGGCGGCCAGCTGCTTGACCCGTACGGTCGGCGCGTGGAGCAGCTTGTCCACGACGCGTCGCACGGTCTGGGTGATCTCGCTGCGCTGCTTGTCGTCCAGGCCGGGCAGCCGTCCGTCGAGCCGGGCGATCTCGCCCGCGACGACGTCGGCGGCCATCGTGCGCAGCGCCACGACGGTCGGAGTGATGTGAGCGGCCCGCTGGGCGGCGCCGAACGCGGCGACCTCGTCGGAGACGATGCGCTTGACCTGGTCGACGTCGGCGGCCATGGGCGCGTCCGCGGACGCCTCGGCGAGCGACTCGATGTCCACCAGCCGCACCCCGGGCAGCCGGTGCACGGCCGCGTCGACGTCACGGGGCATGGCGAGGTCGAGCAGCGACAGGACGGGCGCGGGCCGGGGCACCTCGGCGACGGGCTCGGGCCGGCGCCGCTCGGGCACCCGGCCGAGGGTGGCCGCGGCGGCGGCGAGGGCGGTGATGGCCGCGTCCTCGGCGGCCGGGTCGGACGCCTGCTCGTCGGAGCCGGTGGCCGGGCCCGCGGCCGCGGCGCCCTTGTCGACCCAGGCGGCGTGCTGTTCCAGCTCGGCCGCGGCCAGGCCCGCCACGGCGGCCTCGCCCAGCACGGAGAAGCCGGCGGTGCCCTGCACGGCGGAGAGGTCGAGGGGGCAGTTGTCCTCGGTGCCGACGCTGGTGGGCGGCAGTTCCGCCGGTGCGGCGGGGGCGGCCGTACGGGCCGGGCCGGCGTCCGTCGCACGGGGAGCCGTGTCMCCTATGACGGACGGCCGGGCCGTACGGCCCTCCATCGCCGTCGCGACGACCTCGGCGGTGAGGACGAGACCCGTGGCGCCGGTGCAGGACACGACGACGTCGGCACGTGTCAGCTCGTCCGCGACCGCGTCGATCGGCACCGCACGGGACGCCACCGCGGTGCCGTCCTGCTCGGGGGAGCGCCGTCCGTACTGGTCCGTGAGCAGCGTGACGAGCCGTTCGGCCCGGTCGAAGGTGCGGTTGGCGACGACGACCTCGGCCACGCCCGCACGCGCGAGCGTGGCGGCGGCCAGCGACGACATGGAGCCGGCGCCGATCACGAGGACGCGCTTGTCCCGGGCCCAGGCGTCGACCGTCCGGCCCTCGGCGAACTGCTCCAGGCCGAAGGTCACCAGGGACTGCCCGGCCCGGTCGATGCCGGTCTCGGTGTGGGCGCGCTTGCCGACCCGCAGCGCCTGCTGGAACAGGTCGTTCAGCAGCCGTCCGGCGGTGTGCAGCTCCTGCGCGGCGGCCAGGGCGCCCTTGATCTGGGCGAGGACCTGGCCCTCGCCGACCACCATCGAGTCCAGTCCGCAGGCCACCGAGAAGAGGTGGTGGACGGCCCGGTCCTCGTAGTGCACGTACAGGTGCGGAGTGAGCTCCTCCAGGGCGACCCCGCTGTGCCGCGCGAGCAGCGTGGAGAGCTCGGCGACGCCCGCGTGGAACTTGTCCACGTCGGCGTAGAGCTCGATCCGGTTGCAGGTGGCGAGGACGGCGGCCTCGGAGGCGGGTTCGGCGGCGACCGTGTCCTGGACCAGCTCGGCCTGGGCGTCCGCGGACAGGGCGGCGCGTTCCAGGACGCTGACCGGGGCGCTGCGGTGGCTCAGCCCGACGACGAGGAGACTCATGCCGGCATCACGGCGGGGACGTCCCCGTCGGGTCCTTTGCCGGCCTCGTCGGCCGCCGCGGCGGCTTCGGCGTCGAGTACGGCGCCGGCCTGCGCCTCGGCCTCCTCGCCGGCCTTGCGCTGCTCGTGGAAGGCGAGGATCTGCAGCTCGATGGAGAGGTCGACCTTGCGCACGTCGACGCCGTCCGGCACGGACAGCACGGTCGGCGCGAAGTTCAGGATGGAGGTCACGCCGGCGGCGACGAGCCGCTCGCAGACCTGCTGGGCGGCGCCGGCGGGGGTGGCGATGACACCGATCGACACGCCGTTGTCGTCGATGATCTTTTCCAGCTCGTCGGTGTGCTGCACGGGGATCCCGGCGACGGGCTTCCCGGCCATCGCGGGATCGGCGTCGATCAGCGCCGCGACCCGGAMCCCGCGCGAGGCGAACCCGCCGTAGTTGGCGAGGGCCGCGCCGAGGTTTCCTATACCGACGATGACCACGGGCCAGTCCTGGGTCAGGCCCAGCTCGCGGGAGATCTGGTAGACGAGGTACTCGACGTCGTAGCCGACGCCGCGCGTCCCGTAGGAGCCGAGGTAGGAGAAGTCCTTGCGCAGCTTGGCGGAGTTGACCCCCGCGGCGGCCGCGAGTTCCTCGGAGGAGACCGTGGGTACCGAGCGCTCCGACAGAGCGGTGAGGGCTCGGAGGTACAGCGGAAGCCTGGCGACGGTGGCCTCGGGAATCCCTCGGCTGCGGGTCGCCGTTCGGTGAGTTCGGCCAGTTGCCACGGTGCTCCTGCGGGTAGCGCGGGGCTGCAGGCGGTCACTCGTCCCTGGACCGCCCCGTCCACTGCAGGCTATGCCTTTGTGAACGCGTGCACAAAGATGGTGTCCGATTTGTCCGGGCAACGTGACCGGGGTCACGCGCCCCTGGCGCACCCGTGCGGAACCAGCGCTCACGCACCGTCGCTCCTCCGTTGTTGGGGGCAAAACCGCACACTCTCCTCTACGATCCCCGCCCCCGAGTCCGAATCGCCCTCGATCCTAAGTGACTTTCCGGACGGCGCGGACTGCTCCGTCAGGCCACAGATCTATTACTCCTGCGGCGCCCCTACGACGTGAGCGCCCGCCGCAGCCGTGCCTCGTCCACCCGCCAGAAGGTGTGCTGCGCCCCGTCCACGAGCACCACGGGGATCTGCTCCCAGTACTCCCGGTGCAGTTCGGCGTCCTGGGTGATGTCCTTCTTCTCCCAGGCGACACCGAGATCACCGCAGACCTTCTCGACGACGACCTGCGCGTCCTCGCACAGATGGCAGTCGGGTTTCCCGATGAGCGTGACCAACCTCTCCCGAGCCACTTTCTTCTCCCCCCGCCGCCCCGAACGCCGAAATACAGAACTCATACGAGCCATTCTCCCGCCTCCCGCCAGGAGCGCGGGAACCGCGCGGCCTCCCGGGGACGGGCTCTTTAACGGCACCGCCGCGGAGAGTTCACCGCATCCAAACCTCCCGACTCCAGCCCCACCGAACAAACTGGCTATGCTCACGCCATGGCCGCTCTCGGATGGCTCACCCCCCGCAGGCGCTCCGCGACCGCACGCAGCGTGCTGGCAGGCGAGGCCTCGGCTGAGGCAGCGCGCAAGACCTCCCAGGTGCTGGAAGAGCTCGCACACGACGGCACGCCCGGAGCCGCCGAACCGGAGTTCCCGGTGTACGGCGACGACCAGGCCGCCGCGTTCTTCGACCTGGACAACACGGTCATGCAGGGCGCCGCGATCTTCCACTTCGGCCGCGGCCTCTACAAGCGCAAGTTCTTCGAGTCCCGCGACCTGTACCGGTTCGCCTGGCAGCAGGCCTGGTTCCGGCTGGCCGGCATCGAGGACCCCGAGCACATGCAGGACGCGCGCGACTCCGCGCTGTCCATCGTCAAGGGCCACCGCGTCGCCGAGCTGATGTCGATCGGCGAGGAGATCTACGACGAGTACATGGCCGAGCGCATCTGGCCCGGCACCCGCGCGCTCGCCCAGGCGCACCTGGACGCGGGCCAGAAGGTGTGGCTCGTCACGGCCGCCCCGGTGGAGATCGCCACGGTGATCGCCCGCCGCCTCGGCCTGACCGGCGCGCTCGGCACGGTCGCGGAGTCGGTGGACGGCGTGTACACCGGCAAACTCGTCGGCGAACCCCTGCACGGCCCGGCGAAGGCCGAGGCGGTCCGCGCCCTGGCCGCGGCGGAGGGCCTGGACCTCGACCGCTGCGCCGCGTACAGCGATTCGCACAACGACATCCCGATGCTGTCGCTGGTCGGGCACCCCTACGCGATCAACCCGGACACCAAGCTCCGCAAGCACGCCCGCAGCCTCGAATGGCGGCTGCGCGACTACCGCACGGGACGCAAGGCCGCGAAGGTCGGCATCCCCGCCGCGGCCGGGGTCGGCGCGGTCGCCGGCGGCACCGCCGCCGCCATCGCCCTGCACCGCCGCCGTCGCTGACGCCACCACCGCTGACGTCCCCACAGCCGGCGCCACTGACGCCACAGGCGCCCGTCCGGTTCCGCGCCTTTCCGGGCACAGTCGTGCCATTGACGGGACCCGGCCACAACACGCCCCGGACCCAGCCGGAACACGAGCCATTTCGATCAACAAACGGTCAGAACTCGGCACTTGATCAGGCGCCATTCGGTTACAGAAGCGACGTAATCGATGATTTGAGCAACTGGGTGTAGCACTGCCTGTACGAAGCGTTATTCTCCTCAGACGCATGACGGACCCCACCTTTCGCTACGAAGGGTGAACGGTCCGGTACTGCACGTGATGGAAGCTCTGCCTCTGGGAGTCCCGTGTACCCACACGTCGGGGTTGACGCCTCGGGCCTGGCTACGCTGCGCGCAACGGTCCTCGACCGCTTGCGCGGCTTCGTCCCCACCGCGTACGCCGTCCCCGCCCTCGCTGTCTCCGCCACGCCCGTCGGCCCGTGCTACGCACTGGCCGAGAACAGCGCGGCGGTCGGCAGACGAGGACGTTCGAGCGCGCCAGCCACCCCCGCACGCCGTCCGGCCGCAGACAGCGACAGCGCCCGGATGATGGATCTCGTGGAGCGCGCACAGGCCGGTGAGGCCGAGGCCTTCGGCCGGCTCTACGACCAGTACAGCGACACCGTGTACCGCTACATCTACTACCGCGTCGGCGGGAAGGCGACCGCGGAAGACCTCACGAGCGAGACGTTCCTGCGGGCGCTGCGCCGCATCGGGACGTTCACCTGGCAGGGCCGTGACTTCGGCGCCTGGCTGGTGACCATCGCCCGCAACCTCGTCGCGGACCACTTCAAGTCCAGCCGCTTCCGGCTGGAGGTGACCACCGGCGAGATGCTCGACGCCAACGAGGTCGAGCGCTCCCCCGAGGACTCCGTCCTGGAGTCCCTCTCGAACGCGGCACTGCTGGACGCGGTGCGCCGTCTCAACCCCCAGCAGCAGGAATGCGTGACCCTGCGGTTCCTCCAGGGCCTCTCGGTCGCCGAGACCGCCCGCGTCATGGGCAAGAACGAGGGCGCGATCAAGACCCTCCAGTACCGGGCGGTGCGCACCCTGGCGCGGCTGCTCCCGGAAGACGCCCGCTGAGACCCGTACGCCCGCCGGAGCGACCCCACACCCACCCGTACGCTCAGCGACGCCCAACTCACCGTCCGTGAAAGTCTGTTGACTTCACGGTCCGATCATCCGTCGTCCGTAACCCAAGTGCCGAGCCGCTCGTTGTGCGGGATACAGGCTCCCTGTGGTCGTACCCTGACCGTCTTCGATCACTCGATCGAGTGCTCGTGGTCGGAGACCGCGACCCCCAGGACCCCCTGGGGAGCCGACCGTCATGACGAGAGGAGGTGCCGCCAGTGATCGCGAACGTATCGGCGCACCGGCGGACGAACGCCTTCGCCCAGGCCCTGGAGGAGCGCTCCGACAGGGACACGGCGGCCGAGGAGCAGACCGAAGGTCCCGCTCCGGCCGTCGCGGACCCGTCCGAGCAGAGCCGGATGCTGTCCCTGGCGACCGGCCTCGGCGAGTTGCCCAAACCCCAGATGGACCCCGAGGTCAAGGTCGTCCAGCGGGCCCAGCTGGTGGCCGCGATGGAGGCCATGCTCATGGAGGGCACGGCCGCGGGCGAGGCGACGGGCCCTGCGGTGCCCGAGCAGCGGTCCCACCGGGGCCGGGGCGCGCACAGGGCGACCGGGCTGGGGAAACTGCGGCCCCGTTCCCGGCTGTCGAAGGGGCTCGCCGCGGGCGGGCTCACCGTGGGCGTGGCCGCCGGAGCCTTCGGCGGAGTCGCCGCAGCCAGCTCCGACGCCCTGCCCGGCGACTCGCTCTACGGGCTCAAGCGGGGCATGGAGGACCTCAGGCTGGGCATGGCCGCCGGCGACAGCGACCGGGGTTCGCTCTACCTCGACCAGGCCTCCACCCGGCTGAGCGAGGCGCGCCGCCTGATGGAGCGCGGCCGCTCGGGCCCCCTGGACCACGAGTCCCTGGGCGAGATCCGGCGCGCGCTGTCCGGTATGCAGCACGACGCCTCCGAGGGCCACCGCCTGCTGCACGAGGCCTACGAGCGGGACCCGGACTCGCTGGGCCCCATCCAGGCGCTCTCCGCCTTCTCGCAGTCGCACCGCGACGCCTGGGGCGCCCTGCGCGACCGGCTGCCCGTCCAGCTCGGCGACGTCAGCCGCCAGGTCAGCTCGGTCTTCGACGCCATAGACGAAGAGGTCGGCCCGCTGCGCGCGCTGCTCCCGGAGCCGCCCGTCCCCGAGGGCACCGGCCGGCACCGCGGCGCGAGTTCCGACTCCCCCGGCTCCTCCCGCTCGGACCGCCCGGCCCCGCCCAGCGCGACCGACGGCGACTCGTCCGACCGTCCCGGGACCGGCAGCGGCAAGCCCAGGCCGTCCACGTCCAGGACCGAGGACGACGGCCTGCTCGGCGGCAACACCGGCGGCCTCCTCGACCCGCCGAAGGACGACACCAGCGTCTCCCCGTCGGGCAAGGACACCCCGTCCCCCGAGCCGGACGTCACGCTGCCGCCCCTGCTCCCGGGCCTGCTGCCCGGCCTGGGCATCGACAGCGAGGACGCGGACTAGGCGGTACGCCGTCGTGGGGGAGGGGAACACGCGCACCGCGTGTTCCCCTCCCCCATGACCATGTCCGGGCCGGCCGTGCCCGTCCCCGTCCCCGCCGTGTCCGTCAGAAGAACACCGAGCGGCGCTGCACCAGGAGCTTGTAGAGGGTGTGCTGGATCTGTTCCCTGACCTGGTCCGTCAGGTTGAACATGAGCATCGGGTCCTCGGCCGCCTCCGGCGGATAGCCGTCCGTGGGGATCGGCTCACCGAACTGGATCGTCCACTTCGTCGGCAGCGGGACCGCGCCCAGCGGGCCCAGCCACGGGAAGGTCGGCGTGATCGGGAAGTACGGGAACCCGAGCAGCCGCGCGAGGGTCTTCGCGTTGCCGATCATCGGGTAGATCTCCTCCGCGCCCACGATCGAGCACGGGATGATCGGGGTGCCCTGGCGCAGCGCCGTCGACACGAACCCGCCGCGCCCGAAGCGCTGCAGCTTGTAGCGCTCGCCGAACGGCTTGCCGATGCCCTTGAAGCCCTCCGGCATCACCCCGACCAGCTCGCCGCGCTGCAGCAGGCGTTCGGCGTCCTCCGCGCACGCGAGGGTGTGCCCGGCCTTGCGGGCCAGCTCGTTGACCACGGGCAGCATGAAGACCAGGTCGGCCGCGAGCAGCCGCAGATGCCGGTTCGCGGGGTGGTTGTCGTGGACCGCGACCTGCATCATCAGGCCGTCCAGCGGCAGCGTCCCCGAGTGGTTGGCGACGATCAGCGCCCCGCCCTCCGCCGGGATGTTCTCGACGCCCTTGACCTCCACGCGGAAGTACTTCTCGTAGAGGGGCCGCACCAGCGACATCAGGACCTGCTCGGTGAGCTCCTGGTCGTAGCCGAAGTCGTCGACCTCGTAGTCGCCCGTCAGGCGCCGCCGCAGGAACGACAGACCGCCCGCGAGACGCCGCTCCCAGCCGTCGTCCCGCGGCTTCTCCACGGCGTCGGAGTCCGCCGCCGGTTCCTCACGCGTCACAGGAACATCATCCTGCTGAATCGTTCGTGCGGGCAGGGGCTGGACCTCCCGGACCGCCGCCGGCTCGCCCTTGCGCCTGCTCCCCGCGCTCCGGCGCCGCGGCGGCCGCTGTGCGGCGCTCCCGCGGGACCGGTCGTCGTCGAACGGAATGACCTTGGCGTCCGCCATCGTTGGTGCGCTCCTCGGTTGGCGCTCAGTCGGCGCTCTGCGTCGGGGGGTGGCCACCGCCCAGAGCGGGCAGTGCGGCGATCCGGTCGACGGCCCCCGCGAGGGCCTCGGGGGGCAGCAGCCCCGGGCCCCGGCTGCGGGCGAAGTCCGCGAACGCCTCCGCCGTCGAGAATTTCGGCCGGTATCCGAGCGTCTCGCGCATCTGGTTCGTCGCCACGACCCGGCCGTGGGTGAGCAGCCTCAGCTGCTCGGGCGAGAAGTCCGTCATGCCCACCGTGCGCAGCGCCGAGCCCACCCAGGTGATCGTCGGCATCAGCAGCGGGACCGTGGGCCGGCCCAGCCTGCGCGCGCACTGAGACAGCAGCAGGACGCCGTCGCCGGCGATGTTGAACGTACCGCTGTTGAGCGTGCCCCGCTCCGGCTCGTGCGAGGCGATCCGCAGGACGTCGATCACGTCGTCCTCGTGCACGAACTGCAGCCGCGGGTCGTAGCCGAGGACGGTCGGCAGCACGGGCAGCGAGAAGTACGCGGCGAGCGGGGTGTCCGCGCCCGGGCCGAGGATGTTGGCGAACCGCAGCACGCACACGGCGACGTCGGGCCTGCGCCGCGCGAAGCCGCGCACGTACCCCTCGACCTCGACCGTGTCCTTCGCGAAGCCGCCGCTGGGCAGCGACTTGGGCGGGGTGGTCTCGGTGAAGACCGCCGGGTCGCGGGGCGCCGACCCGTAGACGTTGGTGCTGGACTTCACGACCAGCCGCTTGACGGTCGGCGACTTCTGGCAGGCACCGAGCAGCTGCATGGTGCCGATGACGTTGGTCTCCTTGACCGACGTCCGGCTGCCGCTGCCCAGCGGGGTCCCCGTCACGTCCATGTGCACGACGGTGTCCACGGAGTGCTCGGCGAGCAGCCTGGCGATGGTGGGCTGCCGTATGTCGGCCCGTACGAACTCCGCGCCGCCCAGGTGGTGCTCGGGCGCGACCGCGTCCACGGCGACCACCCGGTCCACTTCGGGGTCACGCAGTATCCGTCGTACGAACCGGCCCCCCAGGTGACGGGCCACTCCGGTCACGAGCACGACCTTCCCCAAGATCAGCGCCTTTCTTCCAGCCGTCGACGACACCTGCCCGTACTCTGCCGTGTTCCCCGTGACGGTCACGTTAGCGGGTCGGTGTTGCGCTGTGATGACCGCCTGAAGCATGAAGTGACGGCGCCCCGGAACGTCCGAACAGACCAAGCCATTCGCCGTACGGAACGTATGCCCGGGCCCCCGCACGGCGTTCGCCGGACCGCACGGATTGCACGGACCGGGGGCGGCGGCCGCACACGACTGTGGCCCCCCACCGGATCGGTGGGGGGCCACAGAGCGCACTGTCGCGGCGCCGCCCACGCCCCGCTTGCGCGTGGTGGGCGGGCGCCGCAGGTCGCGACTACTTCTTGTTGCGACGCTGAACGCGCGTGCGCTTGAGCAGCTTGCGGTGCTTCTTCTTGGCCATCCGCTTACGCCGCTTCTTGATAACAGAGCCCACGACTACCCTCGCTCACTTCTCTTTACTCGTTGCTGGGCTGCATGGGCCCACACGACTTATGAGGGGCCAGCCTACCCGCCTGAGCGCCGGAGGTTGTAATCGAGGGGTTCCGGGCGAGATCCCGGGGACGCCGTCGAGCGCGGCCCCGGGTCCCCCGGACCGCCGTCAGGCTGTCTCCACCCCCACGTAGGACTCGCGGAGGTACTCGTGAACCGCTTGCTCCGGGACGCGGAAGGACCTCCCGACCCGGATCGCGGGCAGATGACCGCTGTGCACCAAGCGGTACACGGTCATCTTCGACACTCGCATCACCGAGGCGACTTCCGCCACGGTAAGGAACTGAACCTCGTTCAGAGGCCTCTCGCCAGCAGCCATGACACACCTGAACCTTCCGCACTCGACGGTCACCGGCTTCCCCTTCCGGTGACACTTCGTCGTTGCGTGCTCACTCCCCAGAGTAGGGGCGGGTGATGCGAGTGGGGAAGAGGAGCCCCCATCGGCGGCCTACTGTGACAGACACGCTCGATTGAGTACATAGCGAGTAAGCGGTCGGTAGTAATCAGACCGCACAGCGTCATCAAGTGGAACGACGACGGACACCCGCCCCTCTGCCTCGCCGACGAACAGCGCGGGATCGTCGGTGTCACCCAGACCGATGGCCTCGAACCCCAGTTGACCTGCCCCGCAGACCCATCCGTGGTCCCCCACCACGAGTTCCGGAAGCGGCCCGCCGGCCTCCGCCGCGGCCGCCAGGACGGCCCGAACCGGGAGGGGGGAGTGGGTGTGCGCGCCGGTCCCGCGGACGGCGCCCCGCGCCCCGGGTTCGCGTACCAGCGCGACTCGCCGTACGTAGTCAAGGTTGTACGTGCGTAGGCCGAACCGGGTCGTTATGTCGACACGGCGACCATGCGCGGAGGTGAGGACGGTACATCCGGCCGCCGACAGGGCGTCCGCGAGAGCGGCGTAGAAACCGATCAGCCGGTGCGGGTGCCCGGTGCCGAACAGCACCGGCGAACGGTTCCGCGCGGCTTCCGCAAGCCGCCCCGCGAAGGCGTCGAGCGCCCCGAGCGTGCGATCGGGATCGATCACATCGGACCCGGTGGTGTGCCGGGGATCTCCCGATACCCCACATTTGTCGGCCATCAAGGCGATCAGATCGGACTGCTTCCAGTCCCGTTCGGGATCGATCCCGATCGTCACCCGCGGATCGCGGGCCGCGAACAACCGGTAACTCCTGAGACTGGCCTCCCGCGAGGTGGCCACGTCCCCGGCCAGCCCGGTCGCCAGCAGATGCGCCCGCAACGCTCCGGTACTCAACACGCCACGATGCTGCCGCACACGCGACGCATCCGCGCCGTAACGGGACGAGAGCCCCACGGTTGGCCTAACCGGGCTTACGGGGGCGGCCCCCTCCAGGGGCGCGGGGAACTGCGCAACGGGGGTTTGGGGAGATGCGTCCAGGACCGCGGCACGACCTCCACCACGGCGTAACCGCCCCCGCCGAGCGCCACCCACCGCCCCTCCGCGTACGCGTGCGCCAGCTCGTGGCAGGCGACCTGCACGGCCCGCTGCGCGTCGAGCGACACCGCGAGATGGGCGAGCGGATCCTCGAAGTGCGTGTCGGCCCCGTGCTGGGTGACCAGCACCTGCGGCCGGAAGTCGGCGARCAGCTCGGGCACCACGGAGTGGAAGGCGCGCAGCCACCCCGCGTCCCCGGTCCCGGCCGGCAGCGCCACGTTCACGGCGGAGCCCTCCGCCCCCGCGGCCCCGGTCTCCTCGGGCCACCCGGTCTGCGGGAAGAGGGTCCGCGGATGCTCGTGCAGCGACACCGTCAGGACCCGCGGGTCCTCCCAGAAGGCGGCCTGCACCCCGTCCCCGTGGTGCACGTCCACGTCCACGTACGCGACCCGCTCCGCCCCGAGTTCCAGGAGCCGGGCGATGGCGAGCGCGGCGTCGTTGTAGATGCAGAAACCGGACGCGCCGCCGGGCATCGCGTGGTGCAGCCCGCCCGCGAAGTTCACCGCGTGCAGCGCCTCCCCCCGCCACACGGCCTCGGCGGCGCCCACCGACTGCCCGGCGATCAGCGCGGACACCTCGTGCATCCCGGCGAAGGCGGGATCGTCCGTGGTCCCCAGCCCGTACGCCGGGTCGGCCGCCCGGGGATCCGCGGAGGCGGCCTTGACCGCCTCGACGTAGTCCTCCCGGTGCACCAGCCGCAGCGTGGAGTCCCCGGCGGGCTTGGCCGCGACGACGTCCACCTCCCGGTCGAGCCCGAAGGCGTCGACCAGGCGCCGGGTCAGCGCCAGCCGGACCGGATCCATCGGATGGTCCGGCCCGAAGTCATAGCCCGTTACTGCCTCGTCCCACATCAGCTGTGCGCGGCCGCTCATGTCCGTCACCGTATCCGGAAGGACCTGGCTCGAACGAGCGGGCGTAGAACAGTGTCACCAGCACCAACGCCATCGGCACGAGCATCGCCCCCCGATAGCTCCACGCATCGCCCAGAGCGCCCACCAGGGGCGAACCGACCAGGAACCCCACATAGTTGAAGATGTTCAGCCGGGCGACGGCCGCGTCCGCCGCCCCGGGGAACAGCCTCCCGGCCGCCGCGAAGGTCTGCGGCACGATCACGCACAGCCCGAACCCCACGAGGGTGAAGCCGAGCATCCCGACCCAGGCACCGGGCGCCACCGCCACCACCAGGAAGCCGGCCGCCGCGACC
>NZ_VDFC01000040.1:893813-895682 GCF_008369065.1 Streptomyces apricus
CCGCCACGGCCCCGAACCGCCGCACCCCGAAGTCCCCCACGGCCCGCCCGAGGAGCGTGGTGACCATGTAGACGTTGTACGGGACGGTCGCCAGCTGCTCCGAACTGCCGAGCACGTCCTGGAGGTACTTGGCGCTCCAGTTGGAGACGGTCGAGTCACCGATGTACGCGAAGGCCATCACCAGGCACAGCGGCAGCAGCAGCTTGAACGCGACGCCCGTACCGCCACTCGTGCCCGGCGCCGGATCCTTCGCGCCCCCGCCGTTCCCGTCCCCGTCCACGTACCACCGGCTCGCCACCAGCGCGGCGGGCAGCAGCACCAGCACCGCGGGCAGGTACAGCGCGAACAGCGTGAGGTCCCAGTGCGCGCCGGCCCAGGCGAGCGAGGCCCCGAGGATGCCGCCGAGACTGTACGCGGCGTGGAAGCCGAGCATGATGCTGCGCCCGTACGCGTGCTGGAGGCTCACCCCGAGCATGTTCATGGACGCGTCCAGGGCCCCGACGGCCAGCCCGAAGGCGGCGAGCGAGAGCCCGAGCTCCCACAGGCTGTCCCCGGCCCCCACCCCGAGCAGCGCGAGCAGCACGACCGGCTGGGACCACCGCAGTACGTGACTCGGGGGCACCCGCTTCACCAGGTGCTCGGTACAGACGCTCCCGACGCCGGCGAGGACCGGCACGGCCGCCAGGAAGGCGGGCAGCAGCCCGTCGGACACCCCGTACCGGTCCTGGATCGCCGGGATACGGGTCACGAGCACGGCGAAGGCGGCGCCCTGGGCGAAGAAGCCGAACGCCAACGAGGCCCGGCCGCGCCGGAGGACATCTGTCATGGCGGCTCAGCGTAGGGCTCCGGCTTACCCGTGGGTAGACGGTGCAGAAGATGAATTCCGTTCAGCTTCGGCTCTGGAGCAGCCCGAGCAGCTCGCCCATCTCACTGAAGAGCCCGTCCGCGCCGGCCAGCCGCTCCGCCGGTGTCATCGCGGTGAAGCCGTACACGTCCATCCCGGCCGCGCGGGCCGCCTGCACCCCGAGCGGGCTGTCCTCCACGACGACGCACCTGTCCGGGGCCACTCCCATCCGCTCGGCCGCGTACAGGAACAGGTCGGGGGCCGGCTTGCCCCGGCCGACGTCCTGCGAACTGAAGATGCGTGCGTCGTCGAACCACTGGTCGAGACCGGTCGTGCGGTGCCCCACCCGGATCCGCTCATGGCTCCCGGACGACGCCACGCAGTACGGAACCCCGTCCGCGACCAGCTTCTCCAGGACCTCCGAGGCGCCCGGTACCGGCTGCAGCTCCCGCTCGAACGCGGCGAACACGCGCCCGTGGAAGACCTCGTCGAAGTCCGCCGGCAGCCGCTCGCCGGTCCGTTCCTCGACCAGGTCGTGCACGCGGTGCATGGCGGCCCCCATGTAGTCACGCAGGGAGTCCTCGTACGAGGTCGGGTGCCCGAGCTCGGTGAGGTACGCGGCGAGGAGCGTGTTGGAGATCGGCTCGCTGTCCACGAGGACGCCGTCGTTGTCGAAGATCACCAGGTCATAGCGCATGACGAAGACCCTAATACCGATAGGACGCATGCCCCTTGAGCGCAAGAAAGCCCCCGCACCGAAGTGCGGGGGCTTTCTATTCAATATTTGTTCGGCGGCGTCCTACTCTCCCACAGGGTCCCCCCTGCAGTACCATCGGCGCTGTGAGGCTTAGCTTCCGGGTTCGGAATGTAACCGGGCGTTTCCCTCACGCTATGACCACCGAAACACTATGAAACAGACAAACCGGAGCCGTGACCTGGCTACAACGGTTGTTCGTGGTTTCAGAACCAACACAGTGGACGCGAGCAACTGAGGACAAGCCCTCGGCCTATTAGTACCGGTCAGC
>NZ_VDFC01000040.1:895782-900299 GCF_008369065.1 Streptomyces apricus
CGTTTCCAGGGCTTGTCCCAGAGTGAAGGGCAGATTGCCCACGTGTTACTCACCCGTTCGCCACTAATCCCCACCGAAGTGGTTCATCGTTCGACTTGCATGTGTTAAGCACGCCGCCAGCGTTCGTCCTGAGCCAGGATCAAACTCTCCGTGAATGTTTACCCGTAATCGGGTGTCACATCACGAGAGCGGAACAGTCGACCGGAATAAGGAAGACTGTTCACAGCGTCCTCGCTGATGCGCCTACCGGACTTGCGCCCGGCAGGACTTTTTCAAAGGAACCTCCACCCACCACCATGCGGTGATGGACGGGGTATCAACATATCTGGCGTTGATTTTTGGCACGCTGTTGAGTTCTCAAGGAACGGACGCTTCCTTTGTACTCACCCTCTCGGGCTTTCCTCCGGGCTTTTCCCTTCGGTCTTGCTGTCTTGCGTCTCCGACTCTATCAGACCGTTTCCGGTTCCGATTTCCTCGGTGCTTTCCAGGTTTCCGCTTTCGCGTTTCCCTTTCCGGCGATTCCGACTCTACCAGATCCTTTCGGGCCCGATTCCCAGTCGAAGTGGGTTGTCCTCGCGGCTGTTGGGCCGTTCCGACGAGTGAGACTTTAGCGGAATCCCGGCCCCCGAGCTAATCGGGGTCGCGCCCTTTCGAACGTGGATTCCTCATTTCGCAAACGCGCGCCAAAAGCAACCGACGACAGATCGTCGATCACTGTGTGCTCGTTGCGGAATGGCTGTCCGGGGACCAACCGAGGTCGGCGCTCACGTCGGACAACTCGGAGAACAGTACGGAGCGGCCGGGGGCGTGTCAACTTGCCGCCGGGGACCACCCCGGAGGCGTAGGCTCGGCGTCATGACGACACACGCGTGCACCCAGCTGTGGTGGGCCGCCTGACGGCGGCCGTACTCACGCGTGTACCCAACGGCCGCCGCCTCGGCGGCCGTTTTTCGTTCCTCCCCCCGGGAGGCCGGCCGGTGGCGGTGGCGGTCTCGACCAGGAGGTAGAGGGATGAAGCGGGTCTTCAGCGGGATCAAGCCGACCGGGCACCTGACGCTGGGCAACTACCTGGGGGCGATGCGGCGCTGGAGCGAGGTCGACCAGCACGGGGCCGACGCGCTGTTCTGCGTCGTGGACCTGCACGCCCTGACCGTGGACCACGATCCCGGGCGCGTGCGCAGGCTCAGCCGGCAGGCGGCCACCTTGCTGCTGGCCGCGGGGCTGGATCCGAAGCTGTGCACCCTCTTCGTGCAGAGTCATGTCGACGAGCACGCCCGGCTGTCGTACCTGCTGGAGTGCGTGGCGACCGACGGCGAGATGCGCCGGATGATCCAGTACAAGGAGAAGGCGGCGGCCGAGCGCGCGCGGGGCGGGAGTGTGCGGCTGTCGCTGCTGACCTATCCCGTGCTGATGGCGGCGGACATCCTGGCGTACGGGACCGACGAGGTGCCGGTGGGGGACGACCAGGCGCAGCACGTGGAGCTGACCCGGGACCTGGCGGTGCGGTTCAACCAGCGGTACGGGCACACGTTCGTGGTGCCGCGGACCACGCATCCGCAGGTGGCGGCGCGGGTGATGAACCTGCAGGAGCCGACGTCGAAGATGGGGAAGTCCGACGACACCGGGCCCGGGATCGTCTATCTGCTCGACGAGCCCGAGGTCGTCCGGAAGAAGATCATGCGGGCCGTGACCGACAGCGGGTCGGACGTCGTCCACGACCGTCGGGTCCGGCCCGGGGTCTCGAACCTGCTGGAGATCCTGGCCGCCTGCACGGACGCGGATCCGGGCGAGCTGGCCGGTGCGTACGCGACCTACGGGGCGCTGAAGAAGGACACCGCCGACGCCGTGGTGGAACTCCTCGGTCCCGTACGGCGCAGACACCAGGAGCTGTGCGCCGATCCCGCGTACGTGGACCAGGTGCTGCGCGAGGGTGCGGGGAAGGCCCGGGAGATGGCGCGGCCGAGGGTGGACGCGGCGTACCGGGCGATCGGGCTGCTGCCCGCGGGGCGAGCGGTGGGGACGGGGCCGGGGTCGGTTCGACCCCGGCCCCGTCCCCTTGTCCCCGGTCCCGGTCCTTCTAGCTGTTGCCGGAGGCGAGTTCGCGGCTGCGGTCGCGGGCCGCCTCCAGGGCGGCGATGAGGGCGGCGCGTACGCCGTGGTTCTCCAGTTCGCGGATGGCGTTGATCGTGGTGCCCGCGGGGGACGTGACGTTCTCGCGGAGCTTCACGGGGTGCTCGCCGCTGTCGCGGAGCATCACGGCGGCGCCGATCGCGGACTGGACGATCAGGTCGTGGGCCTTGTCGCGGGGCAGGCCGAGCAGGATGCCCGCGTCGGTCATGGCCTCGACCAGGTAGAAGAAGTACGCCGGGCCGGAGCCGGAGAGCGCGGTGCAGGCGTCCTGCTGGGACTCGGGGACGCGCAGCGTCTTGCCGACGGCGCCGAAGATCTCCTCGGCGTGGGCGAGGTGCTCGGCGGTGGCGTGGCTGCCGGCGGAGATGACGGACATGGCCTCGTCGACGAGGGCGGGGGTGTTCGTCATGACCCGGACGACCGGGGTGCCCGGGTCGAGGCGTTCCTCGAAGAAGGAGGTGGGGATGCCTGCGGCGCCGCTGATGACGAGGCGGCCGGCGGGGACGTGCGGGGCGAGTTCGTCGAGCAGGGTGCCCATGTCCTGGGGCTTGACCGTGAGGATCAGCGTGTCCGCCGTCTTGGCGGCCTCCTGGTTGGTGACCGGGGTGACGCCGTGGCGCTCGTGGAGTTCCGCGGCGCGTTCCGGGCGGCGGGCGGTGACCAGGAGGTCCGCGGGGGCCCAGCCCGCGCGGAGCATTCCGCTGAGCAGGGCCTCGCCGATCTTGCCGGTGCCGAGCACCGCTACTTTCTGGCTCATGTTCGGTTGCCCTCCGGGGTGCGTCGTCCGGGGCCCATCCTCGCACCGGGGGCCGGGGGCGGGCCGCGCCGTCCGCCGGTCGGGACGCGGTCGGGACGCGGTCAGGCGGTGCGGCGGCGCAGGGTGGCCGCGCCGAGGGCCAGGACGAGGAGGGCGCAGGCCGCGACGATCAGGGCGTCGCGGACGAAGGCGGCGGTGACGTCGGTGTGCTTGAGGACTTCGTTCATGCCGTCGACGGCGTACGACATGGGCAGGACGTCGGAGATGCGCTCCAGTACGGGGTGCATCTCGGAGCGCGGGGTGAACAGGCCGCAGAGGAGGAGCTGCGGGAAGATCACGGCCGGCATGAACTGGACGGCCTGGAACTCGGAGGACGCGAACGCCGAGACGAAGAGGCCGAGGGCGGTGCCGAGCAGGGCGTCGAGCAGCGCGACCAGGAGCAGCAGCCAGGCCGAGCCGGTGACGTCGAGGCCGAGGGCCCAGACGGCGAGGCCGGTGGCGAGGACGGACTGGACGACGGCGACGGCCCCGAAGGCGAGGGCGTAGCCGGCGATGAGGTCGGCCTTGCCGAGGGGCATGGCGAGGAGGCGTTCCAGGGTGCCGGAGGTGCGTTCGCGCAGGGTGGCGATGGAGGTCACCAGGAACATCGTGATGAGCGGGAAGATGCCGAGCAGCGAGGCGCCGATGGAGTCGAAGGTGTGCGGGCTGCCGTCGAAGACGTAGCGCAGCAGCAGGAGCATCACGCACGGGATGAGGATCATCAGCGCGATCGTGCGCGGGTCGTGGCGGAGCTGGCGCAGGACCCGGGTCGCGGTGGCGGTGGTGCGGGCGGGGGTGAAGGTGCGCGGCTCGGCGGAGGTGGCCGGGCCCGTGCGCGGGGTGGTCGTGGTGTTCATCGGGCGGTCTCCTCGTGCGGCCGGCGGCCGGCCGCGATCGCTTCGTCGACCAGGTGGAGGAAGGCGGCCTCGACGGTGTCGGTGCCGGTACGGGTGCGCAGGGCGTCCGGGGTCCCGTCGGCGAGGATCTCGCCCTCGCGCATCAGGAGCAGGCGGTGGCAGCGTTCGGCCTCGTCCATGACGTGGGAGGAGACGAGGAGGGTGGCGCCCCGGTCGGCCGCGATGGTGTGGAAGAGCTGCCAGAGGTCGCGGCGCAGTACGGGGTCGAGGCCGACCGTGGGTTCGTCGAGGACCAGGAGTTCCGGGGCGCCGAGGAGGGCCACGGCGAGGGAGACGCGGTTGCGCTGGCCGCCGGAGAGGTTGCCCGCGAGGGCGTCGGCGTGGGAGGCGAGGTCGACGTCGGAGATGGCGCGGGTGACGTTCTCGTGGCGGCGGTCGGCGGCCGCGCGGCCGGGGTCGAGGATCGCGGCGAAGTAGTCGAGGTTCTGGCGCACCGACAGGTCGTCGTAGACGGAGGGGGCCTGGGTGACGTAGCCGATGCGGGAGCGCAGGGCGGGGTGTCCCGCGGGGAGGCCGAGGACGTCCAGGGTGCCGGTGACCTTGGCCTGGGTGCCGACGATCGAGCGCATCAGGGTGGACTTGCCGCAGCCGGAGGGGCCGAGGAGGCCGGTGATCCGGCCGCGGGGGACGTCGAAGTCGATGCCGCGCAGGACCTGGCGGGGGCCGCGGAGGAC
>NZ_VDFC01000040.1:900399-909889 GCF_008369065.1 Streptomyces apricus
GGAGTGGGGTGGTTGAGCGTGTGGGTGGGTGCGGGTGCTTCGTGGCTGGTCGCGCAGTTCCCCGCGCCCCTTAAAAGCGGCTGCCGTGCGGTTCGCTGGTAAGTGCGAGTGCGTCGCGGTTGAGCGCGCGCTTCCCCGCGCCCCTGAAAAGCGGCTGGCGTGTGACTCGCTGATAGGTGCGGGTGCGTCGTGGCTGAGCGCGCAGTTCCCCGCGCCCCTAAAAGCGAAAGACTGCGCCAGGCGCCCTTCAGGGGCGCGGGGAACTGCGCGATCGGCCCCCGCCGGGCCGCAGACCGCGACGGTCTCAGAGGACCCTGCGGCGGGACGTCTCGTACTCGGTGCGGTGGAGGGTTTCGCCCGGGGCCTCCGTCAGGGAGCGGAGGAAGTACGCCGTGAGGGCGCCGAGGAAACCGATGGCCAGCAGGCCGCGCAGGGCGGACTGCGCGTCCGGCGCCGGGCGCTGCGCGTAGCCCGCCCAGGTGTGGCGGAACGCGAGCGCGCTGCAGACGGCGAACGTCGTCACGACCAGGACGGTCACGAAGCCGCCCACGGCCGCGATCTCCAGGCCCTCGTACGCGAAGCGCAGGACCAGGCAGCCGGCCGCGATCGCGGCGAGCGCCCCCACGGCCACGGCGGCGCGGCGGACCGCGTAGCCGTGGCCGTGGTCCACCCACGTCGTCCCGAAGAAGCGGATCGGTTCGGGGCGCGGGCCCGCGGTGGTGTCCGGTGTGTCGCTCACCGGTCGATTATCGACCGGTGAGCCGGGTCCGGCCGGACCTCAGGCGCAGCGCGCCGCCACGTACCCGTCGCTGCCCGTGTCGACGTACGCGTCCGAGACGTACTCGCCGTTGGCGATGTTGTCCCAGATGTTCGTCGTGCCGTACGTGCCGCTCACCCGCTCGCCGGGCTTCTGGCAATTGATCGGCACCCGGGCGCCGAGCGGCAGCACCCGGACGAGCTGGTACTGCGTGCCGGGTCCGCTGCGGACGTTCAGGCGGACGCCCGCGGCCACCGGGTAGCGGACCGCCACCGTCTCCACGGCGCCGGCCGCATCCCCGACCGCCCCTCCGGCCGTGTCCTCGATCGTTCTCGTACCGTCCTCAACAGCCATCACTGTCACCCCCGTTGATGTGGTCGTGCACCCTCTGTCGCGGATTGCCCCCGCGACCCGCGCAGGCTAGCAAGCACGTCCGACATCGCACGCACCATCGACTAGGCTCCGTGCGTCGCGCTCGGCGGACACAGACACGGGGGTGGGCCATGGCCCCGCTGCGCAGCTTCGGACCCGGACGGGAAGCGGAACACCCGGACCATGCCGGGCAGTACCGCCTCGAATCCTGTCTGGGCGCGGGCGGCATGGGTGTGGTGCACCTCGCGACGTCCGCCTCGGGCCTGCGCCTCGCGATCAAGGTCGTGCATGCCGAGCACGCCGCGGACCCCGAGTTCAGGGCCCGCTTCCGGCAGGAGGTGAGCGCCGCCCGGCGGGTGAGCGGAGCCTTCACCGCCCCCGTGGTGGACGCGGACCCGGATGCCGCGCTGCCCTGGATGGCCACGCTGTTCATCCCCGGCCCCACCCTCGCCGAGCAGGTGAAGCGGAACGGTGCGATGGAGGCCGCCGAGGTGCGCAGGCTGGGGGCCGGCCTGGCCGAGGCGCTGCGCGACATCCACCGGGCCGGGGTGGTGCACCGCGATCTCAAGCCGAGCAACGTGCTGCTCGCCCCCGACGGCCCCAAGGTCATCGACTTCGGCATCTCGCGTCCGACGGACAGCGACGTGCGCACGGAGACCGGGAAGCTGATCGGTTCGCCGCCCTTCATGGCGCCCGAGCAGTTCCAGCGGCCGCGGGAGGTCGGGCCGGCCGCGGACGTGTTCGCGATGGGTGCGGTGCTGGCCCACGCGGCGACGGGCCGGGGCCCCTTCGACTCCGACAGCCCGTACATCGTGGCGTACCAGGTGGTGCACAACGAACCGGATCTCGCGGGCGTGCCGGACGACCTGGTGCCGCTGATCCTGCGCTGCCTCGCGAAGGATCCGGCCGACCGGCCGTCGCCCGCCGAGGTGATGGACGCCCTGCGGCAGCCGGTGCCCGCGCCGGCGTCCGCACCGGCGTCCGGGCCCCGCATCCCCGCCCAGCGGCGTTCCCCGGACGAGACGCACATCGGCGCTCGGCCGGCGTCGCGGGCACAGCAGCCGGCACCGGCCGCTCCCCCGCGGGCGCGCCGCCGGCCCGGGCGGGCCACGGTGGTCGGCGTCACGCTCGTGCTGGCCGCCGGGGGCGCGTTCGGCGTACGGGAGCTGGCCTCGTCCGGGACGACCGCGACCGGTCCCGCCGACGCGAGCCCCGGGGCGTTCCGGCCGTGGAGCACGGTCCTCGGCGGTACGCCGGGCGACGGGGCCGGAGCCGGTGCCGTGCCGCCCGTCTGCACGTCCGGCGGGGGCGCCCTCTACTGCTCGGCCCCCGGCGTCCCGGCGGCGCGCCTCGATCCTACGAACGGCCGGGTCGTGTGGTCGTACAAGGGCGAGGGCGAGGGGGAGAAGAAGGCGGAGGGTGACGGGTCGGACGGGGCCAAGACGCCGCCCGAGCTGTCCGGCGGGCTGCTGCACCTCACGGACGGCGGACGGCTCACCGCGGTCGACCCCCGGTCGGGTGCGCGGGAGTGGGACACCGGCATCTCCGCGTACGCGGCCGTCGTGCACGGGGCCGACACCACGCTCCTCGTCGGTGGGCACGGCGCCGTGCGGGCGCTGGACAGCGCGACGGGCGAGGAGCGCTGGAGCGCCCGGATCGGCGGTGTCGGCACCCAGTGGATCGGCGGTCCGGCCGGGGACGGAACCGCCCCCGGGGCCGGGTCGGGCTCGCGGTCGGGCGTCTTCTACGCGGTGACGCCTGCCGCGGACGGGACCGCCACGCAGGTGAGCGCGGTGTCCGCGGAGCGCGGCACCGTGCTGTGGACGAGGTCGGCGGCCGGGAACCTGAGCCCGTTCTCCGCGCCGGACGGCGCCCTGTACCTCCTGTCGACCGACGCCGACCAGCTGGTCGACGCGGTGGTCCGGTTCGACAGCGGGGAGCGCAGCGCCCGCCGGGTGTCGCTGCCGACCCCGCTGGACCGGGCGTCCGCCGCGCAGAGCGGCGGTGTCGCGTACCTGAGCGACGTGGGCGGCTCGCTCGTGGCCGTGGACACGCGCCGGGCCGGCAGGAGCGGGGCGGGCTCCGAGCTGTGGCGCCTGGAGACGTCGGTGAGCCGTCCGTCGCGGCCCGTGGTGTCGGGCGGGCGGGTGTACGTCACCGCTCCGGACGGCCGGCTGCTCGCCACGGACGCCGGCAGCGGTGAGCCGTTGGGGCAGACCCGCCCCCGGCTGGGCGGTGACACGGCACGGGTCGTGGCGGAGCTGTCCAGGCCGGTGGTCATGGACGGCGAGGMGTTCGCCGGCGCCCCCGACGGCAGCGTCTTCGCCGTGGACGCACGCGAGCCCGCCGGCTGGTGAACTCCGGGAACGGCGGACCCGCCCGGCGGTGAGGACCGGGCGGGTCCGTTCGAGAGGMGGGGCGGGGCCGGAGCCGGGTCAGCCGAGCTTCGAGACGTCGCGGACCGCGCCCCGGTCGGCGCTGGTGGCCATGGCAGCGTACGCGCGCAGGGCGGCCGAGACCTTGCGCTCGCGGGCGACCGGCGCGTACACCCCGCCGAGGGCCTCGCGGCGGGCCGCCAGTTCCTCGTCGGCGACCAGCAGCTCGATGCTGCGGTTCGGGATGTCGATGCGGATGCGGTCGCCGTCGCGGACCAGGGCGATCGTGCCGCCGGACGCAGCCTCGGGCGAGGCGTGCCCGATGGACAGGCCCGAGGTGCCGCCGGAGAAGCGGCCGTCGGTGACCAGGGCGCAGGTCTTGCCGAGGCCCCGGCCCTTCAGGAAGGAGGTCGGGTAGAGCATCTCCTGCATGCCGGGGCCGCCCTTGGGGCCCTCGTAGCGGATGACCACGACGTCGCCGTGCGTGATCTCCTTCTTGAGGATCTTGTCGACGGCCTCCTCCTGCGACTCGCAGACGACCGCCGGGCCCTCGAAGGTCCAGATCGACTCGTCCACGCCGGCGGTCTTCACGACGCAGCCGTCGACGGCGAGGTTGCCCTTGAGGACCGCGAGGCCGCCGTCCTTGGAGTACGCGTGCTCGGCGGAGCGGATGCAGCCGCCCTCCGCGTCCTCGTCGAGGGCCTCCCAGCGCTCGGACTGGGAGAAGGCCGAGGACGAGCGGACGCCGCCGGGCGCCGCGAACCACAGCTCCAGGGCCTCCGGGGAGGGCGAGCCGCCGCGGACGTCCCAGGTCTTGAGCCAGTCGGCGAGGGACGGGCTGTGCACGGCGTGCACGTCCTCGTTGAGCAGGCCCGCGCGGTGCAGCTCGCCGAGCAGGGCGGGGATGCCGCCGGCCCGGTGCACGTCCTCCATGTAGTACGTGCGGTCCTTCGCCACGTTCGGGGCGACCTTGGCCAGGCAGGGCACGCGGCGCGAGACGTCGTTGATCTCGTCCAGGCCGAACGGCACGCCCGCCTCCTCGGCGGCGGCCAGCAGGTGCAGGATCGTGTTGGTCGAGCCGCCCATGGCGATGTCGAGGGCCATGGCGTTCTCGAAGGCCGCGAAGGTGGCGACGTTGCGCGGCAGGACCGTCTCGTCGTCCTGCTCGTAGTAGCGGCGGGTGATGTCCATGACCGTACGGGCCGCGTCCTCGTACAGGCCCTTGCGGGCCGTGTGCGTGGCGAGGACCGAGCCGTTGCCGGGCAGGGACAGGCCGATGGCCTCGGTCAGGCAGTTCATGGAGTTGGCCGTGAACATGCCGGAACAGGAGCCGCAGGTCGGACAGGCGTTCTCCTCGATACGGAGGATGTCCTCGTCCGAGATCTTGTCGTTCACGGCGTCGGAGATCGCGTCGACCAGGTCCAGGGTGCGGACCGTGCCGTCGACCAGGGTGGCGCGGCCGGACTCCATGGGGCCGCCGGAGACGAAGACCGTCGGGATGTTCAGGCGCAGGGCGGCCATCAGCATGCCGGGCGTGATCTTGTCGCAGTTCGAGATGCAGATCAGGGCGTCGGCGCAGTGGGCCTCCACCATGTACTCCACGCTGTCCGCGATCAGGTCGCGGGAGGGGAGGCTGTACAGCATGCCGCCGTGGCCCATCGCGATGCCGTCGTCGACGGCGATCGTGTTGAACTCGCGCGGGATGCCGCCCGCGGCCGTGATGGCCTCGCTCACGATCCGGCCGACCGGCTGGAGGTGGGTGTGGCCCGGGACGAACTCCGTGAAGGAGTTGGCGACCGCGACGATCGGCTTGCGGCCGATGTCCGCGCCCGGTACACCGGAGGCGCGCATAAGGGCGCGTGCGCCCGCCATGTTGCGGCCGTGGGTGACTGTGCGGGACCTCAGCTCGGGCATCGTCGCTCGCTCCTTCGGAGAGTGTTGACTGCCGTCGAGCGTACGCCGCTCATCCAGGGTTCGGACATGATGTCCGGTATGCGGGACGGGCGTCTCGGGTTCCGGGTGGCGGCCGGTGCCCTCGGAGGGCTCTCAGAGACCGTCAAGGGGCCCTCAGGGACCGTCAGAGGGCTCTCAGGGACCGTCAGGGAGCCGTCAGGTGGGACTGGATCACCGGGGAGACTCGGGCGATGATCTGCTCCGGGTCCGCCGAGGCCAGGGGTTCCACCTTGATCACGTACCGCAGCATGGCGATGCCCACGAGTTGCGCGGCGGCCAGCTCGGCACGGAGTTCGGCGTCCGGGGAGCCCAGCTGGAGGGCGACGCGGCGCAGCAGCTGGGCGGAGATCAGGCGGCGGAAGACACCGGCGGCGGTCTCGTTGTTCATGGCGGAGCGGATGATCGCGAGCAGTGCCTTGCGGGTGGCCGGGTTCTCCCAGACCCCGAAGAAGAAGCGGGCCAGCCGCTCGCCCACACCGTCCAGGGGGCCCTCGCCGACCGAGCCGGGGGCGCTCAGGAGCGGTCCGATGGCGACCTCGATGGCCGCCTCGAAGACCTGCTCCTTGGTGCCGAAGTAGTGGTGCACGAGCGCCGCGTCCACGTCCGCCGCCTTCGCGATGCCGCGTACGGAGGTCTTCTCGAAGCCGCGCTCGGCGAACTCCTCGCGGGCCGCCGCCAGGATGCGGTCGCGGGCCGCGGGGCCGTCCGCGGCGTCCGTGCGGGAGGGCCGGCCACGGCGGCGCGGGGCGGAGGCGGCCTCGGCCGTCATGGGCGCGGGATCCGGGTCGTCATGGGCGCGGGATCCGGGCCGCCGAGGCGAGGTGGAGGCGGGTGAAGGCGAGGGCCTCCGCGAGGTCGGCCTCGCGCTCGGCGCCCGACATGGCCCGGCGGGTGTTCACCTCGATGACGACATGGCCGTCGAAGCCGGTCAGGGCGAGCCGTTCCAGCAGCTCGGCGCAGGGCTGGGTGCCGCGGCCGGGGACCAGGTGCTCGTCCTTGTTGGAGCCGTTGCCGTCGGCGAGGTGGACGTGGCCCAGGCGGTCGCTCATGCGGTCGACCATCTGGAGCGCGTCGGTGCGGGCCGTCGCGGTGTGGCTCAGATCGATCGTGAAGTGCCGGTAGTCGTCCTTCGTGACGTCCCAGTCGGGTGCGTAGGCGAGCATCTCGCGGTCGCGGTAGCGCCAGGGGTACATGTTTTCGACGGCGAATCGTACGTCCGTCTCGTCGGCCATCTGCCAGATTCCGGTGACGAAGTCACGGGAGTACTGGCGCTGCCAGCGGAACGGGGGGTGGACGACGACCGCGCTCGCGCCGAGCTTCTCGGCCGCCGCCCGGGCGCGCTGGAGCTTGGTCCACGGGTCGGTGGACCAGACGCGCTGGGTGATGAGCAGGCAGGGCGCGTGCACGGCGAGGATCGGGACGCCGTGGTAGTCGCTGAGGCGGCGCAGGGCCTCGATGTCCTGGCTGACCGGATCGGTCCACACCATGACCTCGACGCCGTCGTAGCCGAGGCGCGCGGCGATCTCGAAGGCCGTCGCCGTCGACTCCGGATAGACGGAGGCCGTGGACAGGGCGACCTTCGCATCCGGGATGCGCACGACTGGTTCTGCCACGGGGACAGGTTACGGGGTGGCTCCGTCGGGTGGCGGTGGGGGTTGCTCGCGCCGTTCCCCGCGCCCCTTAAAAGACTGCGCAGTTCCCCGCGCCCCCGAAGACAAAAGACTGCGCCGTTCCCCGCGCCCCTGAAACGCGTGCCCCCTCCTGCGTCCCTACGTCGTCATCTGGTCCAGGGTGCGGAGGATCACTCCTTCTCGGAGGGCCCAGGGGCATATGTCCACCGATTCCACCTCGAAGAGGGCCATCGCTCCCTCGGCCACGACGGCGCCGGCCAGGAGCTGGTTCGCGCGGCCCTCCGAGACGCCGGGGAGTTCGGCGCGTTCGGCGGTGGTCATGGCGGCCAGGCGCGGGACCCAGTCCTCCAGCGAGCGGCGCTTGAGCTCGCGCTGCACGTACAGGCCGTCGGCCGAGCGCGCGGCCCCCGCGAGGCGGGCGAGCTGCTTGAAGGTCTTGGAGGTGGCGACCACGTGGTCCGGGGCGCCGAACCGGCTGAACTCCCCGACGGTACGGGCGATCTGGGCCCGTACGTGGCGGCGCAGGGCCTTGACCTCCGACGGGTCCGCCGGGTCGGTCGGCAGCCACCCCGCGGTCAGCCGGCCCGCCCCGAGCGGCAGGGAGGCGGCCGCGTCGGGCRCCTCGTCCATCCCGTACGCGATCTCCAGCGAACCGCCGCCGATGTCCAGGACGAGCAGTTTCCCGGCCGACCAGCCGAACCAGCGGCGGGCGGCGAGGAAGGTCAGCCGGGCCTCCTCGGCGCCGGTGAGGACCTGGAGCTCCACCCCGGTCTCCTCGCGCACCCGGGCCAGTACCTCGTCGGCGTTGCCCGCCTCGCGCACCGCCGAGGTCGCGAACGGCAGCAGGTCCTCGACGCCCTTGTCCTCGGCGGCCTCCAGCGCGTCCTTGATGACGGCGATCAGTCTGTCGACGCCCCTGGAGCCGATCGCGCCGCTGTCGTCGAGGAGTTCGGCGAGCCGCAGCTCCGCCTTGTGCGAATGCGCGGGCAGCGGGCGCGCGCCGGGGTGTGCGTCCACCACCAGCAGGTGCACCGTGTTCGAACCCACGTCCAGGACACCGAGTCTCATGTACGGCACGCTACTGCGCCCGGGGGCCCCGGCCGTCCTCGAAGCGGTCATGGGCGACTTACTCTGGACGGGTGCCAAAGACGAAAAAGGCGAAGAGCGACAAATCGGCCAAGGATTCTGCCGCAGGGCCTGCGAAGGACGAGCTTCGGGTGAAGCCGTCCAAGCCCGGAAAGCTTCCGAAAGCTCCGAAGGACGACGAGAAGGGGCTCGACTTCGCGCGCGCGTGGGTGGAGTTCCCGGACCCGGCCGACGACGAGCAGGTCTTCCGCTGCGACCTGACCTGGCTGACCTCTCGCTGGAACTGCGTCTTCGGGAGCGGCTGCCAGGGCATCCAGGCGGGCCGCGCGGACGACGGCTGCTGCACGCTGGGCGCCCACTTCTCGGACGAGGAGGACGAGAAGCGCGTCGCGGACCACGTGGCGCGGCTCACGCCGGACATCTGGCAGCACCACGACGTGGGCACCGCGACCGGCTGGGTCTCGGAGGACGAGGACGGCGAGCGGCAGACGCGCCCGTACCAGGGGTCCTGCATCTTCCAGAACCGCCCCGGTTTCGCCGGCGGCATGGGCTGCTCGCTGCACATCCTGGCCGTCAAGGAGGGCCGCGAGCCCCTGGAGACCAAGCCGGACGTCTGCTGGCAGCTGCCGGTGCGGCGGACGTACGAGTGGATCGACCGGCCCGACGACACCCGCGTGCTGCAGGTGTCGATCGGCGAGTACGACCGCCGCGGCTGGGGCCCCGGCGGCCACGACCTGCACTGGTGGTGCACGTCGGCGACCTCGGCCCACGGGGCGGGCGACCCGGTGTACGTCTCGTACCGCCCGGAGCTGATCGAGCTGATGGGCAGGCCCGGCTACGACCGCCTGACGGCCCTCTGCGAGGAACGCCTGGCCTCCCAGCTCCCCCTCCTTGCACCACACCCCGCGGACCCGCAGATTCCTTCTGCCTGAGGCTGCGCAGACCCGCGCCCCGTCAGGAGCGCTGGTCTGCGCCCCGTAAGGGGCGCGGGGAACTGCGCGACCGGCCACGACGCTCCCGCGGACGAATGACGGCCTGCGGGAGCACTCAACTCCCCGACGGACTCGGCTCCCCGTCCCCGCCGCCGGGGGCCGACGCGGAACCGCCGTCGGACTCCGGCGGCGGCTCCGGTTCCGGATCCGCCGGGCTCGGCCCGCCCGTCCCGGGATCGGACGGCCCCGGTTCCGACGGCCCCGGACCGGACGGCGTCGGCTCGGGACCGGGCCCCGGACCGGAGGGTCCGGGCTGCGACGGCCCCGGGTCGGACGGCCCGGGCCCGGACGGCGCCGGCGGATCCGGCCGGGGCCGTCCGACCC
>NZ_VDFC01000040.1:909989-915658 GCF_008369065.1 Streptomyces apricus
GCCCCGTACCCGCTGATCGTCACGACCGCCCCCGCCGGCGCGATCGCCACCCGCGCGCTCCACGCGCCGTTCGGCTCGCGCAGGGGGTCGACGTGCACCCTGATCGTCACCGACTCCCCCGGCCGCAGCGTCCCCGACGAGCGGCTCAGGTAGAGCCAGGACGCCCCGGTCCGCGCGGACCAGCGGACCGGCGGGCCGTCGGCCGCCGCGGTGAGGGTGACGAGCGTGGTGTCGCCGCTGGAGTCGGCCGTCACGGAGAGGCCGCCCCGCTCCTGCCCCGAGGCCACGCCGGCGACCTCCACGGAGACGTCGGGCGAACCGCTGCGCGGGGTGAAGCGGGAGCCCGGGCGCGTACGGGCGTTGCCGGCGTTCTCGTAGCCGGCGGACCCGTCGCCCAGGGCCTCCGGGTCCTGGGCCTCGCTCGCCGTGACCGGCCGTCCGTCCGCGCCCTCGCCGAGCAGGGGCGCGCCCCGGTAGGCCGCCCACAGGGCGAGCACGGGGGCTGCCACGACGGTGGCGACGACCGTGGTGGTGACGGCACGCGCGCGCAGGCGGTCCCGGCGGGCCGCGTGGTCCTTGGGGTCCATCGGGAAACCGCGCCGGTCGAAGCGCGGACCGCCGCCCCGCGCGCGCGGGAGGTGCGTCAGCGCCCGGTGCAGGGCCGCGCGCGGGGCTTCGAGCACGGGCAGCGCGGCGGGCGTGACGCTGGTGCCGGGCCAGGCGCCGGGCACCGCGCGCTCGGCGGTGCGGCGGCAGCGCGGGCAGTCGTCGACGTGCCGGACCAGTTCGCGGCGCAGGGCCGTGCCGAGGACGAGGGGGCGGTCGCCGGTGAGCCGGGCGACGCCGGGGCAGGTACCGGTCTGGACGACGGCCAGGGCCGCGCGCGTGCGCTCGACCTCGCAGGCCGCCGCCGCCAGGAGCTCCCGTGCGGCGACCGGGTCCATGCCGAGGACGGCGGCGACCTCGTGCGCGGCGAGCTGGTGGCGCACGGCGAGTTCGAGCGCCTCGCGCTGCTCGGGGGTCGTGCCGGCGGCCTCCGGCCAGGCCAGCAGGGTGAGTTCGCGGTGGCGGCGGGCCTCCTCCGCGGCGGGGAGGCCGGCGTTCCGGTCACCGGCGCCACGGCCGCCGGAACGGTCGCGGTCACGGTCCCCGGAACGGTCGCGGCCGCCGGAACGGTCGCGGTCCCCGGTGCGGTCGTGCGCGCGGTCCGGGCCCGCAGAGTGCCCCGCCGGGCGCCCCGAAGGGGAGGGACCTGAGGAGGCGCCCGGGGTGGAGGGGGCCGAGGCGGAGCCCGACGCGTGGGTGCCATGACGTTTCTGCTTGGCCTCGGCGAGCTTGCGCAGGCAGGACCAGCGGGCCAGCGCGTACAGCCAGGCCCTGCGGTGACCGGGCTCCTCCGGGCCGCGCTGGCCGCGGCGCTCGGCGAGCGCGAGGGCGTCGCCCAGGGCGGCGGTCGCGGTGTCGTGGTCGCACAGGACGGACAGACAGTAGGTGAAGAGGCCGTCCAGGTACGGTTCGTAGCGGGCCGGCGGGGACTGCGCCAGCGCGCGTGCCGCCGCCCGGTCGCGCGCCTCGCGGTGCGCCCGGTGTGCGCCGGTGGTGCGGGTCGAGGTCTCGGGCCTGCTGCTCATCACCCGTGCGACCGTAGGCGCCCGGCGGCGGCACCTTCTCCCCGCTTGAGCACTTTTAATCCGTACGGGTGAAACGATCCCTCATAAGAGGACAGGAACCTTGCATCCGGTGTCGTCCCCTTGACGGAACGGGCCCGGAGGGCGAAGGGCGCCGGGCCGTCGGTACGGCGTTCCGGACGGCCGTGACCGCGCTGTCAGTGGCGGCGGTTACGGTTCGTGTCATGGCTGCCCGTACGAAGACCGCGAAGGACCGGCCCTCCTACCGTTGCACCGAGTGCGGCTGGCAGACGGTCAAGTGGCTCGGCCGCTGCGCCGAGTGCCAGGCCTGGGGGACGATCGAGGAGTACGGCGCCCCCGCGGTGCGCACGACGGCCCCCGGCCGCGTCACCACGTCCGCGCTGCCCATCGGCCAGGTGGACGGCAAGCAGGCGACCGCCCGCTCGACCGGGGTGCCCGAGCTGGACCGCGTGCTCGGCGGCGGTCTCGTGCCGGGCGCGGTGGTGCTGGTGGCGGGCGAGCCGGGCGTCGGCAAGTCCACCCTGCTGCTGGACGTGGCGGCCAAGGCGGCGAGCGACGACCACCGCACGCTCTACATCACGGGCGAGGAGTCCGCGAGCCAGGTCCGCCTGCGCGCCGACCGCATCAAGGCGATCGACGACCACCTGTACCTGGCGGCGGAGACCGACCTGTCCGCGGTCCTCGGGCACCTGGACGCGGTGAAGCCGTCCCTGCTCATCGTCGACTCCGTGCAGACGGTGGCCTCCCCGGAGATCGACGGCGCCCCCGGCGGCATGTCCCAGGTGCGCGAGGTGGCCGGCGCGCTGATCCGCGCCTCCAAGGAGCGCGGCATGGCCACCCTCCTGGTGGGCCACGTCACCAAGGACGGCAACATCGCGGGGCCGCGCCTCCTGGAGCACCTGGTGGATGTCGTCCTGAGCTTCGAGGGCGACCGGCACGCGCGCCTGCGGCTCGTGCGGGGCGTCAAGAACCGGTACGGCACCACCGACGAGGTCGGCTGCTTCGAGCTGCACGACGAGGGCATCACCGGGCTCGCCGACCCCTCGGGCCTCTTCCTGACCCGGCGCTCCGAGCCGGTCCCCGGCACCTGCCTGACCGTCACCCTGGAAGGCCGCCGCCCGCTGGTGGCCGAGGTGCAGGCGCTCACCGTGGACACCCAGATCCCCACCCCGCGGCGCACCACCTCGGGCCTTGAGACCTCCCGGGTGCAGATGATGCTCGCCGTCCTGGAGCAGCGCGGCCGGATCAGCGCCCTCGGGAAGCGGGACATCTACACCGCGACGGTCGGCGGCGTGAAGCTCTCCGAGCCCGCCGCGGACCTCGCGATCGCCCTGGCGCTGGCCAGCGCGGCCAGCGACACCCCGCTGCCGCAGAACCTCGTCGCGATCGGCGAGGTGGGGCTCGCGGGCGAGGTCAGACGGGTCACGGGCGTCCAGCGCAGGCTCTCCGAGGCACACCGTCTGGGCTTCACCCACGCCCTCGTCCCGGCCGACCCGGGCAAGGTCCCGCCCGGTATGAAGGTCCTGGAAGTCGCCGACATGGGGGACGCGCTGCGGGTCCTGCCGAGGTCGCGTCGGCGGGACGCCCCACGGGACGAGGAGGACCGCCGGTAGACTTTGCCCAGGTCTCGCCCGTCCGTACGAACCGAGGGCGCCCTCAAAGAGCCTGCGACCGGAGGAGTGCAGTGGCAGCCAACGACCGGGCAGCAGTTCCCGGCAAGTCCGGCGGGAGTTCCGGTGCCGATGGCCTGATGCGCACGTCCCTGAGCGCCGTGGCCCCCGGCACCGGGCTGCGTGACGGCCTGGAGCGCATTCTCCGCGGCAACACCGGCGGGCTCATCGTGCTCGGCTGGGACAAGACCGTCGAGGCGATGTGCAGCGGCGGTTTCGTGCTGGACGTCGAGTTCACGGCGACGCGGCTGCGCGAGCTGTGCAAGCTCGACGGCGGCATCGTGCTGGACAAGGACATCACCAAGATCCTGCGGGCCGGCGTGCAGCTGGTCCCCGACCCGACGATCCCCACCGAGGAGACGGGCACGCGGCACCGCACGGCGGACCGGGTGAGCAAGCAGGTCGGCTTCCCCGTGGTCTCCGTCTCCCAGTCCATGCGGCTGATCGCGCTGTACGTGGACGGGCAGCGGCGGGTCCTGGAGGACTCGGCCGCGATCCTGTCGCGCGCGAACCAGGCGCTGGCCACGCTGGAGCGGTACAAGCTGCGGCTCGACGAGGTCGCGGGCACGCTGTCCGCGCTGGAGATCGAGGACCTGGTCACCGTCCGGGACGTGTCGGCGGTGGCCCAGCGTCTGGAGATGGTGCGGCGGATCGCGACCGAGATCGCCGAGTACGTGGTGGAGCTGGGCACGGACGGGCGGCTGCTCGCGCTGCAGCTGGACGAGTTGATCGCCGGGGTCGAGCCGGAGCGGTCGCTGGTCGTGCGGGACTACGTGCCCGAGCCGACGGCCAAGCGGTCCCGCACGGTGGACGAGGCGCTGTTCGAGCTCGACGCGCTGTCGCACGCCGAGCTGCTCGAAATGCCCACGGTGGCGCGGGCGCTGGGGTACACGGGGTCGCCCGAGGCGCTCGACTCCGCGGTGTCGCCCCGCGGGTTCCGGCTGCTTGCGAAGGTGCCGCGGCTGCCCGGCGCGATCATCGACCGGCTGGTCGAGCACTTCGGGGGGCTGCAGAAGCTGCTCGCCGCGAGCGTGGACGATCTGCAGACGGTGGACGGGGTGGGGGAGGCGCGGGCGCGGAGCGTGCGGGAGGGGCTTTCGCGGTTGGCGGAGTCCTCGATCCTTGAGCGCTACGTGTAGCCTGCCGGCGGCTTGGGGGTGCCCTTCCTGGGCCGGGCTGGTCTTTTCAGTGCCGGCCGGTGGGGGTTGCTCGCGCAGTTCCCCGCGCCCCTAAAAGCAAAAAGATTGCGCAGTTCCCCGCGCCCCTGAAGGCAAAAGACTGCGCCGTTCCCCGCGCCCCTAGAAGCACAAGATCGCGCCATTCCCCGCGGGCCTGAAGGCACAGGACTGCGGCGTTCCCCGTGCCCCTGTGGTGCGGGCCTTCAGTCCTTCTTCAGGACGAAGGATGTTTGGGTCTTGGGGAGGTCCGGGGCCTTTGCTTCCACCAAGTAGGTGCCGGGGGTGGCCGCTAGGGCCGGCGGGGTCGCGCACTGCGGGGCGCTCGCCTTGCGGTTCCACTCGACGGTGCGGACGACCTTGTCGTTCGCGGGGACGCGGAAGAGGATGCTCGCGGCGCCCGTCGGGCAGTCCGCCGAGGACCAGATCTCGTCGTCGCCCTTCGCCTGAGTGATCGTCAGCACCGCCCGCTTGGGGCCGAGATCGAGCTTGCAGTCGCGGTCGGAGGAGTTCCTGGCGATCAGTTCGAAGGTCGGCTTCTCGTCGGGCGCGTAGGAGTTGCTGACACTGCGCAGCGTCAGCTTCACCGACCCCGGCACGCAGTCGGGAAGGGTGGACCCGGCCGGAACCGTGTCGCCTGAGCCTCCGCCGCCCTCGCCGTCGTCGGCGCCGCCCGCGCCGCCGCCGGAACCGGAACCGCCCGAGGCGGAACCGTCCGAGCCGCCGGAGCCCGCCGAGCCGCCCGAACCACCGGAGCCGCCGTCACCGCCGTCCCCGTCGCCGCCCTCGCTCGACTCGTCGCGTCCGCCCGGCGCCTGGCTGATCGCGGGGTCCGAACCGGAGGGGCCCGGAGTGATCGACGCGGTGGGGTTCTTGCCGTCGGGCCCGTCGGCGTCGTTCCCCCCGCCGCCCCCGCCTCCGGAGGTGATCAACCAGGTGATCAACAGGGCCAACACCGCGATCACGGACACCAGAATGGCCCTCCGTCGCCAGTAGATGGAGGAGGGAAGCGGCCCGACCGGATTGCGCATAGATCCCACGGCGCAACTCTACGAGAGTCTCGGCGCTCCACCGGCCCCACCCGCCGCTCAACACCCCAACTTTTTCTGATCATCGGCCCGGAACGCCGGCTCACCCGGAGCGTGGGGTGCGGAACACAACACAAACCCCCCACC
>NZ_VDFC01000040.1:915758-933598 GCF_008369065.1 Streptomyces apricus
CCCCTGAGACCCCCGGGACCTCCGGGACCTCCGGGACCCCCGGGACCGTCGGCGGACCCGACGGCCACGCCCTCCACGCCCCCGTCATCGACTGGTTCGAGGAGAACGCGCGCGACCTGCCGTGGCGGCGGCCCGACGCCGGCCCGTGGGGCGTGATGGTCAGCGAGTTCATGCTGCAGCAGACCCCGGTGAGCCGTGTGCTCCCGGTGTACGAGCAGTGGCTCGCCCGCTGGCCGCGCCCCGCCGACCTCGCCGGGGACGCGCCGGGCGAGGCCGTCCGCGCCTGGGGCCGCCTCGGCTACCCCCGCCGCGCCCTGCGCCTGCACGGCGCCGCGGTCGCCATAACGGAGCGCCACGGCGGCGACGTACCCACGGACCACGCGCAGTTGCTCGCGCTGCCCGGCATCGGCGAGTACACCGCCGCGGCGGTCGCCTCCTTCGCGTACGGGCAGCGGCACGCCGTCCTCGACACGAACGTGCGGCGCGTGTTCGCCCGGGCCGTCACCGGGGTCCAGTACCCGCCGAACGCCACGACGGCCGCCGAGCGCAAGCTCGCGCGCACGCTGCTGCCCGACGACGACCGCACGGCCTCGCTGTGGGCCGCCGCGTCCATGGAACTGGGCGCACTCGTCTGCACGGCGAAGAACGAGGCGTGCGTACGCTGCCCGGTCGCGGCCCTGTGCGCCTGGCGGCTGGCCGGGAAGCCCGCGCACGAGGGACCGCCGCGGCGCGGCCAGACCTACGCGGGCACGGACCGGCAGGTGCGCGGCCGGCTGCTCGCCGTCCTGCGCGAGGCGGTCGCCCCCGTCCCGCAGTCGGCGCTCGACCGGGTCTGGGAGGAGCCGGTGCAGCGGGCCCGCGCGCTGGACGGACTGGTCGCCGACGGACTGGTCGAACCGCTCACCGGCGGCCTGTACCGGCTGCCGCAGAGCTGAAGTCGGGACCGGCCGGACCGCGGGCGACCGCCTGCCGGCCCACGGCGGGTCCACGGGCGACCGCTTGCCGGCCCACGGCCGGTTCACAGGTCCCGCCGGGCTGCGTAACAGTGGCCCGGCAGGCAAATCGCCCGTACCCGCACCAGTCGTCCCCCTGCTTTAACCCGCGCCTACTTCCGTTACACAACCTATGGACAGCCGAGCGCTCGCCGCAGGCTCGCTCGGACAGCCCCGTGACAACACGTCCGTAACTTCGGTGCCGTACCGCACACCGGCGGTACGGCAGACCACGGACAGCCGGCAGCACTCAGGTCGGAACGGGGACGGAGGCGGTTGGAATGGCGCACGGCGAGGTGCTGGAGTTCGAGGAGTACGTACGTACCCGTCAGGACGCGCTGCTGCGCAGCGCACGCCGCCTGGTCCCCGACCCCGTCGACGCGCAGGACCTCCTGCAGACCGCGCTGGTGCGCACCTACGGCCGCTGGGACGGCATAGCGGACAAGCGCCTCGCCGACGCCTATCTGCGCCGCGTCATGATCAACACGCGGACGGAGTGGTGGCGGGCCCGCAAGCTGGAGGAGGTCCCCACCGAGCAGCTGCCGGACGCGAGCGTGGACGACTCCAGCGAGCAGCACGCGGACCGTGCCTTCCTGATGGACCTCATGAAGGTGCTGGCTCCCAAGCAGCGCAGCGTCGTCGTGCTGCGACACTGGGAGCAGATGTCCACGGAGGAGACGGCCGCCGCGCTCGGCATGTCGGCCGGCACGGTCAAGAGCACACTGCACCGGGCACTCGCCCGGCTCCGCGAGGAGCTGGAGCGCCGGGCCCGTGACGAGAACGACGAGCTCGGCGTACGCGCGCCGGAGCGTGAGGAGCGGGAGCGTTGCGCGGCCTAGACACTACGGCCCCCCGGGCCCGCGGAGCGGTGCGGAAGGCGGTGTTCACGGCGGTGGCCGGGTGCGCCGCCGTCGGCCTTTTCGTGTCCGCCTGCGGTACGGGCGGCACCGGTGCCCGCGACGAGGGCCCGGCCCGCTCCGACTCGGTCGCCGGCAGCGCACCGGCGCCCGCCGCCGCCTCGCCCTCCGCGACCCCCGACCGGGTGAACGCGGTGCGGCTCGTGAAGACCGACCCCGGGGTCAGCCCGGCCGTCAAGCGCGACCTGAAGCCGTGCGTCGGCGACGAGTACCCGGTCGACGTGTCGTACGGCAACCTCACCGGCGGGCCCGTCGACGACGTCGTGATCAACGTGATGACCTGCGGGGACGCGGTCGGCGTCGGCTCGTACGTGTACCGCGAGGAGGGCGACGCGTACCGGAACGTCTTCCGCGCCGAGGAGCCCCCGGTCTACGCGGAGATCGACCGGGGCGACCTGGTGGTCACCCAGCAGGTGTACGAGAAGGACGACTCGGTGACGTACCCGTCCGGCGAGGAAGTGGTCACGTACCACTGGACGGCGAGCCGCTTCGCCGAGCGGGCCAGGACCCACAACGACTACAGCAAAGTGGTGGGCGGCGAGACGCAGGCCCCGACCGACCAGTGAGCCCGTCGTCCCACCCGCATACGCACACGCACCTGTATCCACACCCGCCCACGCGCACGCGCACGCGACATGACCGACCGACCGAGAAACTGAGAGCAGCCGGATGGCAGAGCAGACCCACGTCCTCTTCGTCGAGGACGACGACGTCATCCGCGAGGCCACCCAGCTCGCGCTGGAGCGTGACGGCTTCGTGGTCACCGCCATGCCCGACGGTCTCTCCGGGCTGGAGGCGTTCCGGGCGGACCGGCCCGACATCGCGCTCCTCGACGTGATGGTGCCGGGCCTCGACGGCGTGTCGCTGTGCCGGCGCATCCGTGACGAGTCGGCGGTCCCCGTGATCATGCTGTCGGCCCGCGCCGACTCCATCGACGTCGTCCTGGGTCTGGAGGCGGGCGCCGACGACTACGTGACGAAGCCCTTCGACGGTGCCGTGCTGGTCGCCCGCATCCGGGCCGTGCTGCGGCGCTTCGGGCACGCGAGCGGGCCGCGTTCGGGCGCCGACGGGTCCGACGGGGGCGCGTCGTCCGACCCCGCCGGCGGGGTGCTGACCTTCGGCTCCGGTTCCGGTGGCGGCGAACTGGAGATCGACACGGAGGGCATGGAGGTGCGCAGGGGTGGCACTCCGGTGGCCCTGACGCCCACCGAGATGCGGCTGCTCCTGGAGTTCTCGTCCGCGCCCGGTACGGTCCTGTCGCGCGACAGGCTCCTGGAACGGGTCTGGGACTACGGCTGGGGCGGCGACACCCGGGTCGTCGACGTCCACGTACAGCGGCTGCGCACGAAGATCGGCCAGGACCGGATCGAGACGGTCCGCGGCTTCGGCTACAAGTTGAAGGCCTGAGGCGGAGCGGACGATGCGGGGGACGAACGACAGCCACCCGGGGCCCGGGAGCCCTGTTCCGGGGGACGGGCACGACGGGCGCCCCGGGCGCGGCGGCCATGGCGGACGCGACGGGCGCGACAGGCGCGACGAAGTGACCGGGCCCGGCGGGCCCAACGGGCGGGCCGGGGCCGGTGCGGAGGAGGGTGGCCGGCGCGAGGGTAGTGGCGAGCCGGGCCGGGCCGGGCGGCTGCGGCGCGAGCGGCTCGGGCGCCTGATGCCGCGTACCGGCATCAGGTGGAAGCTGAGCGCCGCGATCGCGGCGGTCGGCGCGCTGGTGGCCGTCGCGCTGAGCCTGGTCGTGCACAACGCCGCCCGGGTCTCGATGCTCGACAACGCGCGCGACCTGGCGGACGAGCGCGTCCAGATCGCGCAGCGCAACTACGAGGCGTCCGGGCGCCCGAACTTCCCCGGCATCAAGATCGACGACCCCGACCTGCCGGAGGACCTGCTGGCGAAGGCGAAGGACGGGCGCCGGGCGACCTTCGTGACGGAGCACTCCAACGGCGTGCCCGACATCTGGGCCGCCGTACCGCTCAAGGACGGGCGGATCCTGTCGCTGCACACGAACTTCACCGACCGCAGCACGACCGTGCTCAAGGACCTCGACGAGGCGCTGCTCATCGGTTCCATCGCGGTGGTCTTCGGCGGCTGCGCCCTGGGCGTGCTGATCGGCGGCCAGCTCTCGCGGCGGCTGCGCAAGGCGGCCACGGCGGCCCGGCGGGTCGCCCAGGGCGAGCCGGACGTACGGGTGCGGGACTCCATCGGCGGGGTCGTGCGCGACGAGACGGACGACCTGGCGCGGGCCGTGGACGCCATGGCGGACGCGCTGCAGCAGCGCATCGAGGCCGAGCGGCGGGTGACGGCGGACATCGCGCACGAGCTGCGCACGCCGGTGACCGGGCTGCTCACCGCGGCCGAGCTGCTGCCGCCGGGCCGCCCGACCGAGCTCGTACGGGACCGGGCGCAGGCCATGCGGCAGCTGGTCGAGGACGTCCTGGAGGTGGCCCGGCTGGACAGCGCCTCCGAGCGGGCCGAGCTGCAGGACATCGTGCTGGGCGAGTTCGTGACGCGGCGGGTGATCGCGCGGGACCCGGGGATCCTCGTCCGGGTCGTGCACGAGTCCGCGGTCACCACCGATCCGCGGCGGCTGGAGCGGGTGCTCATCAACCTGCTGGTCAACGCCGCCAAGCACGGCAGGCCGCCGATCGAGGTGACGGTGGAGGGCCGGGTGATCCGCATCCGCGACCACGGGCCCGGGTTCCCCGAGGCGCTGCTCGCCGACGGTCCGCGCCGCTTCCGCACGGGCAGCAGCGACCGTGCGGGGCACGGGCACGGGCTGGGGCTCACCATCGCCGCGGGGCAGGCACGGGTGCTGGGCGCGCGGCTGACGTTCCGCAACGTGCGGGCGGTCGGGGCGCCCGACGGCGTTCCCGCCGAGGGGGCGGTGGCGGTGCTGTGGCTGCCGGAACACGCTCCGACGAACACCGGCAGCTACCCGATGCTGCCGGCATGAGGGACGGCTTGCGCTGACAGCGCCGCCGTCCCGTCCCTGGGGGCTGCGCCCCCAGACCCCCTGTCGCGCTGCGCGCTCCTGCGCAGTTCCCCGCGCCCCTGGGTACCCAGGGGCGCGGGGGCGATCAGACCGCCGCGGCGTCGACCGCAGGCTTCTCCTCGCCGGCACCGCCGGAGGCACCCCGAAGCGGGACCTCCTTCACGAACACCGCCGTCACCAGCGCCACCACCGCGACGACCGCCCCCAGCAGGAACGCGGAGTGCGTCCCGGACGCCACCGCGTGCTGGTACGCCTCCCGCGCGGCCTCCGGCAGCTTCGCCAGGCTCGCCGCGTCCAGCTGCGCCGACTGCTCGGTCACCTTGGACCCCAGCGCCCCGGCCCGCTCGGACATGACGTCCTGGACCCGGTTGTTGAACAGCGCGCCCATGACCGCGACACCGAAGGACGAGCCGAGCGTACGGAACAGGGTGGTGGAGGAGGACGCGACGCCCATGTCCTTCATCTCCACGCTGTTCTGCGCGACCAGCATGGTCACCTGCATCAGACAGCCCATGCCCGCGCCGACCACGGCCATGTACAGCCCGGACGTCAGCCGCGAGGTGTCGGTGTCCATGAGCGACAGCAGGTACAGCCCGACCACCATCAGCGCGCTGCCCACGATCGGGAAGACCTTGTAGCGCCCGGTGCTCGTGGTGACCCGCCCGGCGACCATCGAGGTCACGAGCATCGCGCCGAGCATCGGGAGCAGCAGCAGCCCGGAGTTGGTCGCGGACGCGCCCTGCACCGACTGCTGGTAGAGCGGCAGGAACAGCACCGCGCCGAACATCACGAACCCGGCGACGAACCCGACGACGGACATCAGCGTGAAGTTGCGGCTACGGAAGATGTGCAGCGGCATGACCGGCGCGGCGGCCTTGGTCTGCACGAACAGGAAGCCGACCAGCGCGGCGACCCCGATGCCGATCAGCTCCATGATCCTGGCGGAGCCCCAGGCGTACTCGGTGCCGCCCCAGGTGGTGACGAGCACGATCGCGGTGATGCCCACGGTGAGCAGCGCCGCGCCCAGGTAGTCGATCCGCGCGTCCACCCGCTTCTTCGGCAGGTGCAGTACGGCGCTGATGGCGACCAGGGCCACGATGCCCAGCGGCAGGTTGATGTAGAAGGACCAGCGCCAGCCCCAGTGGTCGGTGATGGTGCCGCCGACCAGCGGTCCGCCGATCATGGCGAGGGCCATCACGCCGGCCATCATGCCCTGGTACTTGCCGCGCTCACGGGGCGGGATCAGGTCACCGATGATGGCCATGACGCCGACCATCAGACCGCCCGCGCCGAGCCCCTGGATCGCGCGGAACCCGATGAGCTGCCCCATGTCCTGGGCCATGCCGCTCAGCGCCGACCCGATCAGGAAGAGCACGATCGAGGTCATGAAGACGCCCTTGCGCCCGTACATGTCGCCGAGCTTGCCCCAGATCGGGGTGGAGGCGGCGGTCGCGAGCGTGTAGGCGGTGACGACCCACGAGAGGTGTTCGAGCCCGCCCAGTTCTCCCACGATGGTCGGCATCGCGGTGCCGACGATCATGTTGTCGAGCATCGCGAGCAGCATCGCGATCATGAGCGCGAGCAGGACGACCCGGACGCTCCTGGGCTGCTTGCCCGCGTCCGCGGCGACCGCGGCGTCCGTGGCGCTCGCGGCACCCCCGGCACCCGTCGCGTCCACAGCGCCCGTCGTGTCCACAGCACTCGCCGTGTCCACAGCGCCCGTCATGTCCGCAGTACCCGTCGCGTCCGCGGCGCCCACCGCGTCCGCAGGCGCCTCTTTCCCGCTCGCCGCTCCGGCCGTCCCGGCCGTTCTGGTGTCCGCCACTGTCCCACTCCCCTGGTACCGCCCTGCCACTTACTTGCCGACCGGCAAGTTGACTACACTGGGGAAAGTAGACCCGTAACTAGCCGGGCGTCAAGTAAGTTTTTTCTTTACCCGCGCCGAGGGCGTGCGACGAGAACGAGGAGCGCCACGATGGACGGCAGCAGGCAGCGGCGGCGCGGGGACACCCGTCAGCGCATCCAGGACGTGGCCGTGGAGCTCTTCGCCGAGCAGGGCTACGAGAAGACCTCCCTGCGCGAGATCGCCGAGCTGCTGGACGTCACGAAGGCGGCCCTCTACTACCACTTCAAGACCAAGGAAGACATCCTCATCAGCCTCTTCGAGGACCTGACGAGGCCGATCGACGAGCTGATCGAGTGGGGCAGGACCCAGCCGCGCTCCCTGGAGACCAAGCGGGAGCTCCTGGGGCGCTACAGCGAGGCCCTCACGCAGGCGGCCCCGCTCTTCCGCTTCATGCAGGAGAACCAGGCGACGGTCCGCGAGCTGAGCATCGGCGACTCCTTCAAGAACCGCATGCTCAAGCTGCTGGACATCATCAAGGACCCGGACGCCCCGCTGACGGACCAGGTCCGCTGCGTGAGCGCCCTGTTCACCATGCACGCCGGGATGTTCGCCCTCAAGGACATGGAGGGCGACCCCGAGGACAAGCGCAAGGCCGTCCTGGAGGTCGCCGTCGAGCTGGTCACACGGGCCCACTCGGGATCCTGATACCCCCACCACGAGGGGCCCGCACCGGAGAGCGGAGGGCGCGGAGGGACCTAGAGGCTCAGGCCCTTGGAGCGCAGGAAGGCGACCGGGTCGACCGCCGTGCCGTAGTTGGCCGACGTACGGATCTCGAAGTGCAGGTGCGGCCCGCTGGAGTTGCCGGTGTTGCCGGACAGCGCGATCCGCTGACCGGTCCCGACGGTCTGGCCGATCCGCACGTCGATGCGGGACAGGTGCGCGTACTGCGAGTACGTACCGTTGCCGTGCTTGATCACGACCGCGTTGCCGTACGCGGGTCCGTCGCCGGCGCCGTTGCCGCCGGCCTTCACGACGGTGCCGCCGTGGGCGGCGACGACCGGGGTGCCGGAGGAGACGGCGAAGTCCTGGCCGGAGTGGGTGGAGGACCAGAGGTTGCCGGCCTGGGCGAAGCTCGCGGAGAGCGTGTACGTCTTGACCGGGTTGATCCAGGAGGCGGTCTTCTTCGCGGCGGCGGACCCGGCCGCGGCCTTCTTCGCGGCGGCCTTCTTCGCGGCGGCGCTCTTCGCCGCCGCCTCGCTCTTCGCCTGAGCGGCCTTGGCAGCCTTGGCGGTCTCGGCGGCCTTGGCCTGCACGGCGGCCTGCCGCTGCACGGAGGCGGCGGCCGAGGCGGGCAGGGTCATGGCGCCCGACGCGGCGTCGGCGGCGACCGCGACCCCGGTTCCGACGGCGGCCGAGGCTCCCAGGCCGAGGGCCAGGAAGGCCGCCCGGGTACGGAGCCTGGACGTGCCGGGGATACGGGACTCGGTGCGCTGCGACATACGGGACTACCTCCGGGGGGACGGGCAACAGCACGCCCGGCGCGCTGACGATGCGCCGGGCGGGGTCGGTCGTCCCTTGGTAACCCGGACCCCCGCCGCCCTCCAAAACCCCCATCTACGACCGCACATCGTACTTGACCTGAAAACTTTCGACTTCTTGACAGAAGAACCGGACCGTACCGGATCATCCCTTTTTTCTGCCCGAGGAAGGGTTTAGCACCACTTCACACGCGTCCGGCACGGCCCTGGACCCGTCCCGGAGCCTTCACCGGCGGGTCCGGGACACGGGTCCCGGACCCCAGGGCCGAAGGTCCCGTGCGCCCGCCCCGGACCGTCCACTACCGTCCCTAGTAGGGCCCGGAACGCCTGTGCGCCATGTCACCGGACGGCAAGATCCACGGACCGTGCGATGTGACGGCGGCTACACGGTTCCCCGCCCGGCCAGCGGCAGCGCACCGAAGACGTGGTCCCGCCAGAGCGCCCGCGACGCCTCCTCCGGGTACGCGGCCACGGACGGCCGCACGTCGAAGAGCCGCACCCGGCGCCGGTCCGGGTCGTAGGCGGGCCACCCGGGCCCCTCCCCCGCCGCGAACCGCGTCCACGCGGACCGGAACAGCCCCGACAGCTCCTCCGCCCCGGCGGGCGGCGCCTGGCCGAACAGCAGCGAGGGCAGTCCGCCCCGCAGGTTCCCGAAGACCAGTGGCACGTCGAGCCCGTGGCAGGCACCGAGCAGCCCGTCCATGCCCGGCGCCTCCCAGACCAGCTCGTAGACGTGGGCCCGGCCGCCGCCCGCGACCTGGGCCTCGGCCAGGTGCAGCGTCGGCATCCGGAAGAGCCAGTCGGAGTGCACCACCTCGTACAGCTGTTCTGGTGCCAGGCCCGGGAAGGCCTTCCGGTACGCCTCGTCGCCGCCCTCGCCGGGCGAGAGGTCCCGCAGCGCCCGTGCGAGCCGGTCCTCCGGCACCTCCTCGCCCAGCGTCCCGTCGAGCGCCATGAAGAGCCGGAACTCGTCCCGCGTGTGGCCCACCACCAGCTCGACGTCCCGTGCCGCGCCGGCCGCGAGCGCCTCCCAGGGCGCGCGGGGCAGCACGTCCCCGTCCACCACGGGCGCCAGCGGGATCGACCGGTGCGCCAGCGCCCCCCAGCGCCGCGCGTACCGGTCCATGCGCGCCCCGAGCGCGTCCGCCGCCGCGGGCAGCCGCCCCGGCGCCACCGTGGCGAGGTCCCGCGCGGTCGGCCGCAGGCCCAGCTCCGCCGCCAGCTCCCCGGCGATGTCCGCGGCGAGCTCCGCCGAGAAGAACGGGCGGGGCACGCTCTGCGCGACGGCCCGCCGGAAGAGGCCGGCGGCCCGGTCCATCGCGAGCAGCGCGGCGAGCGAGCCCGCGCCCGCGGACTCGCCGAAGACCGTGACGCGGTCCGGATCGCCGCCGAAGGCGCGGATGTTGTCCCGCACCCACTCCAGCGCGGCGACCTGGTCGAGCAGCCCCCGGTTGGCGGGCGCGCCCTCGATGTACCCGAACCCCTCGATGCCGAGGCGGTAGTTGAGCGTCACCAGGACGACGCCCTCCCGCGCCAGCCGGGCGCCGTCGTACTCGGGCAGGCTCGACATGCCGATGACGTACGCGCCCCCGGGCACCCACACCATCACCGGCAGTCCGGCGCCGGGGCCCGGGTCGGGCGTCCAGACGTTGAGCGTCAGCCAGTCGCCGTCGTCGGCGTCGGGGGGCGCCAGCGCGTCCATGCCGAACGCCGCGGACTGCGGGGGCGCGGTCCCGAACGCGGACGCCTCCCGGACGCCGTCCCAGCGCGGCGCGGGCCGCGGCGCCCCGAACCGGAGCGGGCCGACGGGCGGCGCCGCGAAGGGGATGCCCCGGAACACCGCCGTGCCCGTTCCCTCCGCCTCGCCCGCTCTTCCCGCCGTGCCCGCTCCCCCTGCCGTGCCCGCTCCTCCCGTCGCGCCCGTTCCTTCTGTCGTGCCCCTCAACACACCTGCTGCGGTACGGACTTCGGGTGCACCGGCCGCCATGGCCGCTCCCTCCGTGGACAGTTCGGACACCACGGATCCTCCCGCCGCAACGGGCCCCGGGGCCACCGCATTTGGCGCGGGGACGGGAGCGCGCCCGCGGCGATAGGCTGGCCGACCATCCACCATGACCTCGGGGGAGCGCCATGGAACCGGCGACCGTGGGTGTGCGGCTGGCATCCAGCGTGGCCACACCCCTCATCAGGAAGCTCTTCGTGACGGAGGGGCCGGGCGCGGACCTGGTCGACCGGCCCGTACGCATCTCCTCGCGCGTCTCCTTCAAGGGCGAGCAGCACACGCTGAGCAGGAAGGACGTGACCCGGCTGGCCACCGAGCTGGTCGGGCGGGCGGTCAAGGACGCTCCCGAACGGCCCGTCCCCGCCGACGAGGAACAGGCCGTCGTGCACGCCCTGGCCGACACCCTGCACGCCCTCGGCGACCTCACCATGACGGACGCCCAGGCTGTGGCGCTCGGTCACCCGGGCCTGGCCCTCCATCTGCGCCACGCGGCCGGGAACCCCGACCGCGACCTCGGTTTCGACGCGACGCTGTTCTACGAGCGGCTGCTCGACACGGCCTGTCTGCACATCCTGCACTTCTTCACCCAGCGCTCGACGTTCGTGGCCAGGACGCTGGTCGAGCAGACCCGCCGGCAGGCCGAACTGATCGCGAAGGTCGACGAGTTGATCGCCCGTACGCCGACGCCCGACGGGAGCGACCCGGCGTTCGAGCGGCGCCTGCTCGCGTACACGGCGACGAAGCACAGCCAGCTGACCATCTACGGCATCGACCTGGTGAACTCGCCCGACCGCTGGCCGCTGGACGCCGCCTACCTCGCCCTCCAGGCCCTGCGCCCCGCCACGGGCGACCAGGACGGCGGGGCCGTCGGCTCGCCCGGTCTGCCGCTGTCCGCCGAGGAGGCTCTGTCCGAGCAGGACCGGGTGCTGCTGCGGGGCGTGGCCGGTTCGGGCAAGACGACCCTGGTGCAGTGGCTCGCGGTGACGGCGGCGCGGGGCGAGCGCGGCGATCGTATCCCCTTCGTCCTGCCGCTGCGCACGCTCGTGCGCCACCCCGGCGGGCTGCCCGCGCCCACCGACTTCCTCGCCGCCGCCCGCGTGCCCCTGCACGGCGCGGCGCCGGCCGGCTGGCCGGACCGGGTCCTCACGGCGGGCCGCGGGCTGCTGCTCGTCGACGGCATCGACGAGGTCCCGGACGCCGACCGCGAGCGCACCCGCCGCTGGCTGCGCGACCTGCTCGACGCGTATCCGGGCAACCAGTGGCTGGTCACCTCGCGCCCCTCCGCCGTGCGCGAGAACTGGCTCGCCGCGGAGGGCTTCACGGAGCTGGCGCTCGCGCCGATGAGCCACGACGACATCACGGCGTTCATCAGGCGCTGGCACACGGCGGCCCGCGCCGACGCCACCGGAACGGGCGCGGGCACGGGTACGGGTACCGACAGCGACACCGAACGCCTCGCCGCGTACGAGACCTCGCTGCTCGACGCCGTCGCCACCAAGCCGGACCTCGGCCGCCTCGCCACCAACCCGCTGATGTGCGGCCTGATCTGCGCCCTGCACCGGGACAGGCGCGGCTACCTGCCGCACGGGCGGCAGGAGTTGTACGACGCCGCGCTCTCCATGCTCCTCGCGCGCCGCGACCAGGAGCGGGACATGCTCCCGCACGACGACGTCCGGCTCACCGAGGCGCCCCAGATCCAGCTCCTGCAGCGGCTGGCCTACTGGCTGATCCGCAACAACCGGCTGGAGATGGACCGCGAACGGGCCGAGCGGCTGATCGCGGAGGCCCTGCCCGCCCTGCCCGCCGCCGCGAGCCAGGGCGACGCGGCGACGATCCACCGCCACCTCCTCGTCCGCAGCGGGCTGCTCCGCGAACCCTCGCCGGGAACCGTCGAGTTCGTGCACCGCACCTTCCAGGACTACCTCGGTGCGAAGGCGGCGGTGGAGGACGGCGACTTCGGGCTGCTGGTCCGCAGCGCCGCCGACCAGCAGTGGTCGGACGTGATCCGGATGGCCGTCGCCCACGCCCGGCCCCGCGAACGGGCCGACCTCCTCACCGAGCTGCTGGCCGCGGCCGAACGGGCCGAGCCGGCCGGGGCCACCCGCATCCGGCTCCTCGCCCTGGCCGGTCTGGAGCACGCCACGGAGCTCGACCCGCGGGTCAGGGCCGCCGTGGAGGAGCAGGCGGCCACGCTCATCCCGCCCCGCACCGTCGAGGAGGCGCGCGAGCTGGCCTCGGTGGGCCCGCTGGCCCTGGAGCTCCTGCCCGGGCCCGAGGGCCTGACCGAGACGCAGGCCAGGGCGGTCGTGGTCACCGCGTCCCTCATCGGCACCGACGCGGCCGTCCCGGCCCTGACCCGCTTCCGCACCCACCCGTCCCTGCCGGTCCGCTCGCAGCTCAGCTGGACCTGGCACCGCTTCGACACCGAGCGGTACGCGACGGAGGTCATCGCCCACCTGCCCGAGGACGACCTGTACTTCTCGGCGCACTCGGCCGCGCACCTGCGTGCCCTGCACGCGCTCGGCGGGCGCCGGCGGTTGCACATCGAGGGGAACGTCGAGGCCGGCGAGCTGAAGAGGTACCTGGCGCCGGACACCACCCGCCGGCTCGTCCTGCGCAAGAACCAGACGCTGCCGGACCTGGAGTGGCTCACCCCGCTCGACCGGCTCGTGCACCTGGACATCAGCGACAGCCCGCACGTGGACGACCTGGCGCCGCTGGCGTCCGTACCGCTTCGGTGGCTGTCGCTGAGCGCCATGCCGGGACTGGAAAAGCCGGGTGCGCTGGCGCCCCTCGCGGCCTCGCGGACCTTGCGCGAGCTGGACGCGGGCGTACGGCTGCCGGGCGAGTCCCTCGACACCGCGCTGCCGCGCGGCCTGCCGCTGACGTATCTGCGCTTCACCAGGAACGCCCTGGAGTCCACCGGTCTGCGCGGCCTGCGCCACCTGGACGCGCTGGAGACCCTGAGCCTGGGAGGCCTCTTCACATCCCTCGCCCCGGAGGACCGCGAGGAGGTGGCGCTGCTGCCCGCGCTGAGGGAGCTGCGGCTGAACTGGAACGCGGCCCCGTGGACGGAAGGGCCCGTTCTGCCCGGTGTCGAGGGACTGCGGTTCAACAACTTCACCGGCCACGAGGACCTCTCGGCCGTCCCGGCCCTGTTCCCCGGCCTGCGGTCCGTCACGTTCGTCCTCGCACCGGAGACGACGGAGGTCCCGCAGGAGACCCTGTCCCTCTTCCCGGACCGGCAGACCATTTTGAAACCCGCCGCCGTGCTCTAGTACAACCCCGCCCGGGCGCCCTACAGTTACCGGTCGGTAATCCCCTCTTCCCCCACAGCATGCTCCACGGGTCACGGCCCGTGTCCCGCAGTGCTCCGACGCGAGAGGAACCCCCCACCCATGACCGGAAGAAGCCTGCAGCGCCTCATCGGCGTGACCGTCGCCGCCACCGCCGCCACCGCGGCCCTGACGATCCCGGCCACCGCCGCGGTCGCGGCCCCGGCCACCACCACCGCCGCCGTGGCGACTGCCGCCGACGTCGACCACGAGACCTGGCAGCGGGACTGCCGGGCCGTCATGGCACAGGCGCTGCCCTACCTGAAGGAACGTATCGCCGGCGCACCCGCGGGCGAGAAGCAGGCCGTCGTCCTCGACATCGACAACACCGCGCTGGAGACCGACTTCGGCTTCAGCTACCCCTCACCGGCCAACGCGCCCGTCCTGGAGGTGGCGAGGTACGCGCAGGACCACGGCGTCGCCCTGTTCTTCGTCACCGCCCGCCCGGACATCATCAAGTCGGTGACGGACTACAACCTCAAGCACGCCGGGTACAAGGTCTCCGGCCTGTACGTACGCAGCTTCGTCGACCTCTTCAAGGACGTGGCGGCCTACAAGACCGCGCAGCGGGCGGCCGTCGAGGCCAAGGGCTACACGATCATCGCGAACATCGGCAACAGCGCCACCGACCTGTCGGGCGGGCACGCCGAGAGGACGTACAAGCTCCCCGACTACGACGGGCAGCTGTCCTGACCGACGGGACACCGCGCGGCCGGGGCCCGGGACGCCCCGGACACGCCGATGGGGCCGGTGCTCGAAGCACCGGCCCCATCGGGCGTTCTCAGGCGGACCCGGGGGTCACGCCTCCTTGCTCAGGTTCGGACCGGCACCGCCGGCCGCCTGCTCGATCGGCGGGACGTCCGGCAGCGCGGACTTCTCCTCGCCGCGGAACGTGAAGGTCTGGGTCTCGCCCTCGCCCTCGGTGTCCACGACCACGATGTGGCCGGGGCGCAGCTCGCCGAAGAGGATCTTCTCCGACAGGGTGTCCTCGACCTCGCGCTGGATCGTGCGACGCAGCGGACGCGCGCCCAGCACCGGGTCGTAGCCCTTCTTCGACAGCAGCTCCTTGGCGGACTGGGAGAGCTCGATGCCCATGTCCCGGTCCCTCAGGCGCTCGTCGACCTTGCTGATCATCAGGTCGACGATCGTGAGGATGTCCTCCTGCGTCAGCTGCGGGAAGACGACCACGTCGTCGACGCGGTTGAGGAACTCGGGCCGGAAGTGCTGCTTGAGCTCGTCCGAGACCTTGTTCTTCATGCGCTCGTAGTTGGTCTTCTTGTCGCCCGAGGCCGCGAAGCCCAGGTTGAAGCCCTTGGAGATGTCCCGGGTGCCGAGGTTGGTCGTCATGATGATGACCGTGTTCTTGAAGTCCACGACCCGGCCCTGGGAGTCGGTCAGGCGACCGTCCTCCAGGATCTGCAGCAGCGAGTTGAAGATGTCCGGGTGGGCCTTCTCGACCTCGTCGAACAGGACGACCGAGAACGGCTTGCGGCGGACCTTCTCGGTCAGCTGCCCGCCCTCCTCGTAGCCCACGTAGCCGGGGGGCGAACCGAAGAGGCGCGAGACCGTGTGCTTCTCGCTGAACTCCGACATGTCGAGGGAGATCAGCGCGTCCTCGTCGCCGAAGAGGAACTCCGCGAGCGCCTTGGACAGCTCGGTCTTACCGACACCGGACGGGCCGGCGAAGATGAACGAGCCACCGGGACGCTTCGGGTCCTTCAGACCGGCGCGCGTACGGCGGATCGCCTTCGACAGCGCCTTGACGGCGTCGACCTGGCCGATGACCCGCTTGTGGAGCTCGTCCTCCATGCGCAGCAGACGCGAGGACTCCTCCTCGGTCAGCTTGAAGACCGGGATGCCGGTGGCGGTCGCGAGGACCTCGGCGATCAGCTCGCCGTCGACCTCGGCGACGACGTCCATGTCGCCGGCCTTCCACTCCTTCTCGCGCTTGGCCTTGGCGGCCAGGAGCTGCTTCTCCTTGTCGCGCAGCGAGGCGGCCTTCTCGAAGTCCTGCGAGTCGATCGCGGACTCCTTGTCGCGGCGCACGCCCGCGATCTTCTCGTCGAACTCGCGCAGGTCCGGCGGCGCGGTCATCCGGCGGATGCGCATCCGGGAACCGGCCTCGTCGATGAGGTCGATCGCCTTGTCGGGCAGGAAGCGGTCCGAGATGTACCGGTCGGCGAGCGTCGCCGCCTGCACCAGGGCCTCGTCCGTGATGGACACCCGGTGGTGCGCCTCGTAGCGGTCCCGCAGGCCCTTGAGGATCTCGATGGTGTGCGGCAGCGACGGCTCCGCGACCTGGATGGGCTGGAAGCGGCGCTCCAGCGCGGCGTCCTTCTCCAGGTGCTTGCGGTACTCGTCGAGCGTGGTGGCACCGATGGTCTGCAGTTCACCACGGGCCAGCATCGGCTTCAGGATGCTCGCGGCGTCGATGGCGCCCTCGGCGGCACCCGCACCGACCAGCGTGTGCAGCTCGTCGATGAACAGGATGATGTCGCCGCGGGTGCGGATCTCCTTGAGGACCTTCTTCAGGCGCTCCTCGAAGTCACCGCGGTAGCGGGAGCCGGCGACCAGCGCGCCGAGGTCCAGCGTGTAGAGGTGCTTGTCCTTGAGGGTCTCGGGCACCTCGCCCTTGACGATGGCCTGGGCGAGGCCCTCGACGACGGCGGTCTTGCCGACGCCGGGCTCACCGATCAGCACCGGGTTGTTCTTCGTCCGGCGGGACAGCACCTGCATGACCCGCTCGATCTCCTTCTCGCGCCCGATGACCGGGTCGAGCTTGGACTCACGGGCAGCCTGGGTGAGGTTGCGGCCGAACTGGTCGAGGACCAGGGACGTCGAAGGCGTGCCCTCGGCGGGGCCGCCACTGGCGCCGGCGGTCTCCTTGCCCTGGTAACCGGAGAGCAGCTGGATGACCTGCTGCCGCACCCGGTTGAGGTCTGCGCCCAGCTTGACCAGGACCTGGGCGGCGACGCCCTCGCCCTCACGGATCAGGCCGAGCAGGATGTGCTCCGTGCCGATGTAGTTGTGGCCCAGCTGAAGGGCCTCGCGGAGCGACAGCTCCAGGACCTTCTTGGCACGGGGGGTGAAGGGGATGTGACCGGAGGGGGCCTGCTGGCCCTGCCCGATGATCTCCTCCACCTGCTGACGGACCGCCTCAAGCGAAATGCCGAGGCTCTCCAGGGCCTTTGCGGCGACACCTTCACCCTCGTGGATCAGGCCCAGGAGGATGTGCTCGGTGCCGATGTAGTTGTGGTTGAGCATCCGGGCTTCTTCCTGAGCCAGGACGACAACCCGCCGCGCGCGGTCGGTGAACCTCTCGAACATCGTTAATCGCTCCTCAGAGCGGTCAGGCAGTAAGGGGACGCTCCCCTCCCTGTCCTTCCGCAGCTTAGTCCCGCAAGCGGGGACCGCTCATTCCATCTGCCGACACCGGACCGAGAACCAGTACTGCCCTCCTGACCCCGAACGCCGACATCTGCTCCAACCCGATGGTGCTGGGCGATGTTCCCGCAGGCCAAGCAGATACCCCCACCATCACTACGCCGATGGCGAACGTGAGATGCCCGAACCGTGCGTGTCGCCCCTCCCACTAGGGATGTCTTACCCGTACGCACTGACACTCCATGCCGAGCGCACCGGTTCCCTCCGCTACGGGCGAACACCCTTGCCCCGGAGAGACGTCCGGAACGCGCCCGCGACCTGCACCCTCCGCGCACGGAGGACCACCCAGCGTAACCCGGGCGCCCTTCCGGCGGTTGGCCCTGCATGGTGCCCACGGTCCCTCCTCCCCGTCGTCCCTCCGGCGCGCGCCGCCCGGACGACCCGGTCCGGCGCTGGTACGAGAACGAACTGGGATGGGCGACGGTGCCCGGACCGCCGGTGGAACTGCCGACGGGGCTGCGGTTCGACGTCCTGGACGTGCCGGCGCGGGCGGGGTTCGCGGCGCTGCGGCACCTGGGGCCGGGTTCTCCGGTGGCCGTGCGGGCGGACCGGGCGCTGCTGTTCGTCGCGGCGGGCAGCGCGGAGGAGCTGCCGGGGCTCCTGGGCTGGCTGGAGTGGGGCTCCCTGCCGCTGGACCTCGTGGCGACCGGCTCGGGCGGGCGCGTCGGGGCGCCACTGCCGCCGGTCCGGGCCGGCGGGGGCCGCGGTGGAGCGGAAGGCCGGGCCGAGGCGGACGGGCTCGCGGGGCCCGCCGCCGGCTCGCGG
>NZ_VDFC01000040.1:933698-938462 GCF_008369065.1 Streptomyces apricus
GTGCCGACACCGTCGGCACTGGGCGGGGGCGGTGGGGGCGCCCCCGATCTCGCACGGCTCGTGGAGACGGTGGCAACGGAGTGCCACCGCATCCGGCTGCGGCGCTGTTCTCAGCCGTTGGCCTTCTCGTAGGCCTCGCGGATGGACGCGGGAACGCGGCCACGGTCGTTGACCTCGTAACCGTTCTCCTTCGCCCAGGCACGGATCTGCGCGGTGTCCTGGCTGCCGCCGGAAGCGGCGCGCGCCTTTCCGCGTCCGCCCGAAGCGCGGCCCCCGGTGCGACGACCGCCCTTGACGTACGGGTCGAGAAGTCCACGGAGCTTGTCCGCATTGGCCGTCGTGAGATCGATCTCGTAGGTCTTGCCGTCCAGCGCGAACGTCACGGTCTCGTCCGCCTCGCCGCCGTCGAGGTCGTCGACAAGAAGGACCTGAACCTTCTGTGCCACCGGATTTCCTTTCATCGATATCTTCAGGGCCGAGGGTCCACGGCGGCTGCCGCAGTTTCGTGTCCCCTGTTATATGCAGTACTGCAGTACGTCGGAAAGCAAACCGCTTTTGATGGAAAAACACAAACCCCTGGGAGAGACGGATGCCGACCGGGAAGACCGGAAACGTGCGCGTTTCGGACATAGGGACACCGGGCAGGGGCGGCAAGAGGTGGCGGGCCGGTGCCGGAGGTATGTCCGGAGTATTACCCGCCGGCGATCACAGATGCAGAAGCATCCGGCTGTTGCCCAAGGTGTTCGGTTTCACTCGTTCGAGCCCCAGGAACTCGGCCACGCCCTCGTCATAGGAACGCAACAGCTCGGCGCGGACATCGGTGTCCACAGGTGTCTCACCGATCTCCACGAAACCGTGCTTCGCGAAGAAGTCCACTTCGAAGGTCAGGCAGAATACCCGGCGAACGCCGAGCCACCGGGCGGTCTCCAGCAACTTCCCCAGCAGGCGGTGACCGACCCCGGCGCCCTTGAGCGCCGGGTCGACGGCGAGGGTGCGCACTTCCGCCAGGTCCTCCCACATGACGTGCAGAGCGCCGCAGCCCACGACCTCCGTACCCGCTCCGGTGGCGCGTTCGGCCACCCAGAACTCCTGGATGTCCTCGTAAAGCGTCACCGTCGCTTTGTCGAGCAGGATGCGGCCGCGGACGTAGGAGTCGAGGAGACGGCGAACCGCCGGGACATCGCCGGTCCTGGCCCTGCGGACAGTGAGGGCATTAGTGCTGACTTCGGGCTGCTCTGCTGACATGTGGGGACGTTATCGCCCGGTCACGCCCTCCGGAGCGGCGGGGTTCTCGCGTGCCGTGTTCTCCTCGGGGGGCGTTTCCGGCCCTTGGACGATACGCACGGCATCGCGCAGCGCTTCACGCTGTTGTGGCGACATCATCCCGAAGAACGCGACGAGAGCGGCGGCGGGGTTGTCGCTGTGGGACCAGGCGTCGTTCATCAGTGCGGCCGAGTAGGCGGCACGCGTGGAGACCGCCTCATATCGATAGGCCCGGCCTTCCGCCTCGCGGCGCACCCAGCCCTTCTGATGGAGATTGTCCAAAACGGTCATCACCGTGGTGTAGGCGATGGACCGCTCCTGCCGAAGGTCTTCCAGGACTTCTCGTACGGTCACCGGGCGGTTCCAGTTCCACACCCTCGTCATGACCGCGTCTTCGAGTTCTCCCAATGGGCGAGGCACAGCTCAGAACAATAGGGGGAGATGTCGCCGATCGGGCGGTGGACGTGGCCCCGCGCGACAAACGGCAACAAAAAGGGCGTACGACTCGGGAATCCGATGAGTCGTACGCCCTGTCGTACGGCGCGCCGCGCCGTACGCCGTGCGGGGTCTCAGGCGTCGGTGTCGCGCGGGGCCTGCCGGGTGTGCTCGGCGTTCGCGAGGACCGCGTCGACCGCCGCGTCCTCCTTGGCCTTGTTGGCGCCGCCCTGGGTCTTCACGATCGTCACGATCAGACCGGTGAAGAACACGGCCATCACGACCGGGGGCACGAGCGCGGAGACGTAGTCCATGCCCTCCAGGGTAGCCACGGCGCCGGAATCCGTACGGCCCGGGGTCGCGCGTGTCCCCGGGCGGTGTTCACGGGCGACGTCCCTAGACGGCGGCGAGCCGCTGGGAGGGGGGCGCCGGCGGAGTGGCCGGGCGGCGCCTCGGGAAGACCTCACCCGGGGTCGGGACGGGGCGGTTGCGGTTCGGGGAGCTCGGCGCCGGGCGGTCGGCCGGATCGCCGGCGGGCTCCTGCGCCGGTTTGCCGGTGTCCGCGGCGGCGGTCGCCGCGAGGCCGCCGGGGAGCGCCGTCAGCCGCGTACGGGCGTGGCTGCGCGAGGCCGGGACCGCGCGGCGGGCCTCGCGCCTGCGCACGTCCTGCTCCGCGAGGGCGCCGCAGCGGTCGAGGAGGGCGGCCGCGACGGGGTTGCCGCGCAGCGCCCGCAGCGCGCCCAGGTCGTCGGCGACCGGGTGGTAGCCGGCCCGGACGGCCTCCTCCAGGAGCGTCAGGAAGCCGGCGGCCGTCCCCGGCAGGGCGGCGCGGTAGCGGGCGAGGTCGGCCAGCAGGAAGGCGCGCAGCCGGGCGCCCTCGCGGGTCGCCTCGTCGACGGCCTCCGCGAGGCGCAGGCAGTCCTGGAGGTCCTGGGCCGGGGCGGGGAAGGGGTGCAGGGCGAGGGCGAGGGCGCGTCGGAGCACACGCAGCTCCTCCGCACCGAACGCCAGACCGCCGCGGGATCCATGAGGCGTGGGCATGATCGCGACGATACGCGCTAATCAGACAAAATCCGCAGATCGGTGCGGTGCGGCGTGGCCGCGCCKCCCGGGCGGGGGCGCGGCCACGCCGGGCGCGTCAGGTGCGCGAGATGTTGCGCTCGTAGACGAGGCGCAGGCCGATGAGGGTCAGCCAGGGCTCGTGCTCGTCGATCACCGACGCCTCGCCGAGCACCATCGGGGCCAGCCCGCCCGTCGCGATGACGGTGACGTCCTGCGGGTCCTCCGCGAGCTCCCGGGCCATGCGGTCGACGACGCCGTCGACCTGTCCCGCGAAGCCGTAGACGATGCCGGACTGCATGGCCTCGACGGTGTTCTTGCCGATGACCGTGCGCGGCCGCGCGATCTCGATCTTGCGGAGCTGGGCCCCCTTGACGCCGAGCGCCTCGACGGAGATCTCGATGCCGGGCGCGATGACGCCGCCGGCGTACTCCCCGCGCGCGGAGACCGCGTCGAAGGTCGTCGCCGTGCCGAAGTCGACCACGATGGCCGGCCCGCCGTAGAGCTCGACCGCCGCGACCGCGTTGATGATGCGGTCGGCGCCGACCTCCTTGGGGTTGTCCATCAGGATCGGCACGCCGGTCTTGATGCCCGGCTCGACGAGCACGGCGGGCACGTCGCCGTAGTAGCGGCGGGTCACCTCGCGCAGCTCGTGCAGGACCGAGGGCACGGTCGAGCAGATCGCGATGCCGTCGATGCCGTCGCCCAGCTCGTCGCCGAGGAGCGGGTGCATGCCCATGAGGCCCTGCAGGAGCACGGCCAGTTCGTCCGCGGTGCGGCGCGCGTCCGTGGAGATGCGCCAGTGCTCGACGATGTCCTCGCCGTCGAAGAGCCCCAGGACGGTGTGCGTGTTGCCGACGTCGATCGTGAGCAGCATGCCTACTCAGCCCCGCTCAGCGACGATCCGGGGGCGTCGCGCAGGTCGAGGCCGATGTCCAGGACGGGCGCGGAGTGCGTGAGGGCGCCCACCGCGAGGAAGTCGACGCCGGTCTTCGCGTACGTCGCCGCGGTGCTCAGGGTGAGGCGGCCCGAGGCCTCCAGGAGCGCGCGGCCGCCCACCAGGGCCACGGCCTCCTCGCACTCGCCGGGCGTGAAGTTGTCCAGGAGGATCAGGTCGGCGCCCGCGTCCAGGACCTCGCGCAGCTGGTCCAGGGTGTCGACCTCGACCTCGATCGGCACGTCGGGGAAGGTCTCCCGGACGGCCGCGAAGGCCTGGGCGACACCGCCCGCGGCGACCACGTGGTTGTCCTTGACCAGGGCCGCGTCCGAGAGCGACATGCGGTGGTTGACGCCGCCGCCCGTACGGACCGCGAACTTCTCCAGGGCGCGCAGCCCGGGCGTCGTCTTGCGGGTGTCGCGCACGCGCGCGCCGGAGCCCTCCAGGACGTCCGCCCACGCGCGCGTGAGCGTCGCGATGCCGGAGAGGCGGCACAGCAGGTTCAGCGCGCTGCGCTCGGCCGTCAGCAGGTCGCGGGTGCGGGTCGTGACGCTCAGGAGCTTCTGCCCGGCCACCACGCGGTCGCCGTCCTCGACGTGCCGCTCGACCTCGAACTCGTCGGTGCAGACCACGGAGACGACCGCCTCGGCGATCCGCAGGCCCGCCACGACACCGGCCTCGCGGGCGGTGAAGTCGGCGGTGGAGACGGCCTCCTCGGGGATGGTCGCGACCGTGGTCACGTCCACGCCGTGGTCGAGGTCCTCCTCGACGGCCAGGTGCGCGATGTCCTCGACCTCGACGGGGTCGAGGCCGGCGTCGGTGAGGAGCCGCGCGAGGTCGGGGTCGAGCCCGCACTCGGCGTACTCCGCGTGCTCGGAGGGGTCGGCGTACTCGCCGCAGCCGCAGCCGTCGCCGCAGCCACCGCCGTCGAGGAGGGGAAGGTCCGGGTTGCTCACGTCTGTCACTGCTCCTGGGGGCTGGGCGCGGGGGTCCCCCCGGCACGGTCGCGGTCGTGCGCCCGGGGGATGGTCGGGGGGAAGTCTMGGGTGTCGGTGGTGTGCACCGCGAGG
>NZ_VDFC01000040.1:938562-943806 GCF_008369065.1 Streptomyces apricus
GGTCGGGGGGAAGTCTGGGGTGTCGGTGGTGTGCACCGCGAGCGAGCGGTCGGGATCGAGCCGTACGACGATGTGGCGGCGCCACGCGGCGTCGTCCCGTTCGGCCCGGTCCTCGCGCCAGTGGCAGCCGCGGGTCTCCTCGCGCAGGCGGGCCGCGGCGACCAGGACGCGGGCCACGCACAGGAGGTTGGTCGCCTCCCAGGTGTCGACGCCGGGCTCGGCGGTCTTGCCGTGCGCGTCGAGGGCGTCGCGGGCGTCGGAGTGCAGCCGCTGCAGGCGGTCGGCAGCGGTCTCCAGGGAGGCGGCCGAGCGCAGCACGCCGGCGCCGTCCGTCATGATCCGCTGGATCGCGAACCGTGCCTCGGCGGCGAGCAGCGGGTGGGCGGGCCGGTCCGGGCGCTCGACCGGCGAGGGCACGCGCGCGTGCGAGCCGTCCTCCCCGTGGCGGTCCGCGATGTCCGCCGCGATGCGCTCGGCGTAGACGAGGCCCTCCAGGAGGGAGTTGGAGGCGAGCCGGTTGGCGCCGTGGACGCCGGTGCAGGCGACCTCGCCGCACGCGTACAGGCCGGGGACGGTGGTGCGGCCCCGGGAGTCGGTGCGTACGCCGCCGGAGGCGTAGTGGGCGGCCGGGGCGACCGGGATCGGCTCGGTGACCGGGTCGATGCCGTGCGCGCGGCAGGCGGCCAGGATCGTCGGGAAGCGGTTCTCCCACATGTGCGCGCCGAAGTGCCGGGCGTCCAGGTACATGTGCTCGGCGCCCTGCTCCTGCATGCGCCGCGTGATGCCCTTGGCGACGATGTCCCGGGGCGCCAGTTCGGCCAGTTCGTGCTGCCCGACCATGAAGCGCTCGCCGGCCGCGTCCACGAGGTGGGCGCCCTCGCCGCGCACCGCCTCGGACACCAGGGGCTGCTGGCCCTCGGCGTCCGCGCCCAGGAACAGCACGGTCGGGTGGAACTGCACGAACTCCAGGTCGCTGACCTCGGCCCCGGCGCGCAGGGCGAGGGCGACGCCGTCGCCGGTGGACACCGACGGGTTGGTGGTCGCCGAGAAGACCTGGCCCATGCCGCCGGTCGCGAGGACCACGGCGGGCGCGTGGACGGCGCCCACGCCGTCGTGCTGGCCCTCCCCCATGACGTGCAGGGTCACCCCGGCCGTGCGTCCCGCGGCGTCCGTGAGGAGATCCAGGACCAGCGCGTTCTCGACCGTACGGAGCCCGCGCGCGCGAACGGCCTCGACGAGGGCGCGGGAGATCTCGGCGCCGGTCGCGTCGCCGCCCGCATGGGCGATGCGGCGGCGGTGGTGCCCGCCCTCGCGGGTGAGCTCCAGGCCGCCCGCCTCGGACTCGTCGAAGTGGGCGCCGGTCCCGATGAGGCGGCGTACGGCGTCGGGGCCCTCGGTGACCAGGAGGCGCACGGCGTCCTCGTCGCACAGGCCGGCGCCCGCCACCAGGGTGTCGTCGAGGTGCTGCTCGGGGGTGTCGCCCTCGCCGAGCGCGGCGGCGATCCCGCCCTGGGCCCAGCGGGTGGAGCCGTCGTCCAGGCGGGCCTTGGTGACGACGACCGTCCGCAGGCCGGCCGCGTCGCAGCGCAGGGCGGCGGTGAGTCCGGCGACCCCGGAGCCGACGACCACGACGTCGGCTTCGATGGACCAGCCTGGGGCGGGCGCGTGCAGACGTATGCCTGTGCTGGTCACGGGGCGGCTCCGAAGGTCAGGGGGATGTTGTCGATCAGCCGGGTCGTCCCGACCCGGGCGGCGACGGCGAGGACGGCCTCGCCGGTGTAACCGTCCGGGACCTCGGTGAAGTCGGACGGATCGACCAGCGCCAGGTAGTCCAGGACGAGTGGCGGGTCCAGCCGGGCCGCGTCGTCGAGGACCAGGCGGGCGGCGGCGCGGACCGCGGCGGGGCCGCCCGGGTCCGCCTTGGCGACGGCGTGCGTGTCGGCGGCGGCACGGGACTCGCCGAGGGCGCTGAGCGCCTCGGCACGCGCGTGCGTGGCGGGCACTTCGCGGGCCCGCGCGCGCAGGGCCTCCTGGGCGGCGTGCCGGTCGCCGCCCGCGAACAGGGCCTGGGACAGCGCGAGCGCGGTACGGCGCTCGGCGGCCGACAGGTAGCGGTTGCGGCTGGACAGGGCCAGGCCGTCCGCCTCGCGCACCGTCGGAACGCCGACGATCTCCACGCCGAAGTTCAGGTCGCGCACCATGCGGCGGATCAGCGCGAGCTGCTGGGCGTCCTTCTGCCCGAACAGCGCCACGTCGGGCCGGGTGAGGTGCAGCAGCTTGGCGACGACGGTGAGCACGCCGTCGAAGTGCCCGGGCCGGGTCGCGCCCTCCAGGCGCTCCCCCATGGGTCCCGCACTGATGCGCACCTGGGGTTCGCCGCCGGGGTAGACCTCGTCCACGGCCGGGGCGAACACGGCGTCCGCGCCGGCCTGCTCGGCGAGCTTGATGTCGGCGTCCAGGGTGCGCGGGTAGCGGTCGAGGTCCTCGCCCGCGCCGAACTGGAGGGGGTTCACGAAGACGGTGACGACGACCTCGCCGTCGCCCGCGAGCCGCCGGGCGGTGCGGATCAGGGTCGCGTGGCCCTCGTGCAGGGCGCCCATCGTCATGACGACGGCGCGGCGACCGTCGCGTACGCGCGCGTGCAGTTCCTCGGCCGTGTTCAGCAGGACGGTGGTCATCGGGCGGCTCCGCTCCGGGTACCTGCGTACGTCGTCGTCATCGGAGGTCGTCCCCCTCGGTCCCGCCGGAACCGCCCGGTCCGGGCCGGGCGGCGGGTCGGTCGGCGAGTACCCCCAGGAGGTCCTCGGCGAGTTCCGGCTTGAGCAGACCGTGGGCGAGGGCCCGGTCGGCGGTCGCGCGGGCCATCGCCAGGTAGCCGGCGACGGTCTGCGGCGCGTGCCTGCGCAGCTCGGCGACGTGCGCCGCGACCGTGCCCGCGTCGCCGCGCGCCACCGGTCCGGTGAGGGCCGCGTCGCCCGACCTGAGGGCGTTGTCCAGCGCGGCGCCCAGCAGCGGGCCCAGCATCCGGTCCGGGGCCTCGACCCCGGCCGCGCGCAGCAGCTCCATGGCCTCGGCGACCAGGGTGACCAGGTGGTTCGCGCCGAGCGCGAGGGCCGCGTGGTACAGCGGGCGGGCCTCCTCGGCGATCCACTCGGGCTCGCCACCCATCTCGATGACCAGCGCCTCGGCGGCCAGCCGCAGCTCCTCGGGGGCGGTGATCCCGAAGGAGCACCCGGCGAGCCGCTGCACGTCCACGGGGGTGCCGGCGAACGTCATCGCGGGGTGCAGGGCCAGGGGCAGCGCACCGGCGCGCAGGGCCGGGTCGAGGACCTTCGCGCCGTACCGGCCGGACGTGTGCACGAGCAGCTGGCCGGGCCGGACGGAACCGGTGTCGACGAGGCCCTCCACCAGTCCCGGCAGGGCGTCGTCGGGAACCGTCAGGAGCACCAGGTCGGCCCGCTCCAGGACCTGCGCGGGGGTCGTCAGCGGCACGTCGGGCAGCAGGCGCGCGGCGCGGCGCCGGGAGGCGTCGGACACCCCGGACACGGCCACCGGGCGGTGCCCGGCGAGCTGCAGCGCCGCGGCCAGGACGGGGCCCACCCGACCGGCGCCGACGACGCCGACGGTGAGCCGCGCGGGACGGTCCCTGGGGTCTGGCCGGGAATCCGGCTGGGGGAATGTACTCACTCGACGGTGGCCTTCCGTTCCAGTCCGCTCGGGGTACCGGACGATTTTCGTCATGTTAACGCGATCGGTCCGGGGCCGTTCTTCCGTCCACGGGGCCGGGGCAATTCACGTGACCCCTGTCGCGGTGTCCTGCATGATCCGGAGCATGAACGATGCGGCACAGGGACCGGCGCAGGAACCGACGCGGGGAGCGGAGGCGGCGCAGCCGACGCCGGAGCAGCGGCGGGAGCGGCGCAGGCTCGCCTGGCGCGGTGCCCGGCGGGCGCTGTGGCGGCCCGGCTTCCGCGCCACGGTCGGCGAGCTGCTGACCGGCCTGACGGACGCCGCGCCGGACGTGTACGACCTCGACCTGCCGGTGGACATGTACGGCAACGGCATCGTGGAAACCCTGGAGGAGCGGGTCGCGGGCCTGCTCGGCACGGAGGCCGCCGCCTTTTTCCCCTCGGGCACCATGGCCCAGCAGGTCGCCCTGCGCTGCTGGGCGGGCCGCACGGGCAACGCGACGGTGGCGATGCACCCCCTGTCCCACCCGGAGCTCCACGAACGGCACGCCCTGGCCGACCTGAGCGGCCTGCGGACCGTCCACCCCACGCAGGAGCCCCGGACGCCCTCCGCCGGCGAGGTGCACGACCTGGACGAGCCGTTCGGGACGCTGTTCCTGGAGCTGCCCCTGCGGGAGGCCGGTTTCGTGCTGCCCTCCTGGGAGGAGCTGGTCGCCGTCACGGACGCGGCCCGCGCGCGCGACGCCGTCGTGCACGTCGACGGGGCGCGCCTGTGGGAGTGCACCAGCCACTTCGGCCACCCCCTGGACGAGATCGCGGCGCTCGCGGACAGCGTCTACGTGTCCTTCTACAAGTCGCTGGGCGGGTTCGGCGGCGCCGCCCTGGCCGGCCCGAGGACGCTGGTCGACGAGGCGAAGGCCTGGCGCCACCGGTACGGCGGGCAGGTCCTCCAGCAGTTCCCCACCGCCCTGTCCGCGCTGATCGGCCTGGAGCGGGAGCTGCCCCGGCTCCCGGAGTACGTGGCCCACGCGCGCGTGGTCGCCGGCGCGCTGCGCGAGGGGTTCGCCGGGGCCGGCCTGCCCTGGGCGCGGGTCCACCCGGAGGAACCGCACACGCACCAGTTCCAGGTGTGGCTGCCGTACGAGGCCGAGGCCCTCGTCGAGGCGGGGGTGGTGCAGGCGGAGGAGACGGGCGTGTCGCTCTTCCCGCAGGTGTGGGTGCGGGGCGGTCCCGGCCTGGCGCACACCGAGGTCACGGTGGGCGCGCCGGGCCTGGAGTGGACGGCGGACGACGTACGGGCCGCGGTCACGGAGTTCGTGGCGCGCATCCCCCGCTGATCCCCGGACCGGCCCCGGCGCCCGCCCGGCGGCTCCGGGCGAGGCGGCTCGCACGGGCAGGGCTGCTCGGGCGGCCAAGGCGGCTCGGACGGGCAAGGCGGCCGAGGCGGCTCAGGCGGGCGAACAGGCGGGCCAGGGCCGCCCGGTCGTGTTCGCGGGCCAGCCGGCCGGCCAGGACCGTGCGGAACCGCCCCCGGTCGCGCAGCTCGCGCACGGCC
>NZ_VDFC01000040.1:943906-953820 GCF_008369065.1 Streptomyces apricus
GTCCCCGTGCTGCCGGGCACGGTAGGTGTCCAGGAGGTACTGCTGCGTGATGCTCATGGCGGATCGCCTTCTCGGGACGGGTACGGACGTCTCCCGGTCCGCGGGCGTGTCCGCCGCCGACGGCGGACACGCCCGGACCGGTCGTTCTCCGTGGGCCCCGCGGTGCCCCGGTGACCCCAGCGTGCGTCCGGCCGGCCCCCGCCGTCGCGTCGATTGACGGCGCTCGTCAATCGGGGACCGCGCTGTCGGCGCCGGGGTGCACCATGAGGTCATGAGCGTGACCATCGACATCTCCGGGCTGCGCAGGGAGCGGGTGGCCGTCGTGCCCTCGCCCCTGGCCGAGTTGTGCATGGCACTGCACGCGCTGGCCGAGCCGGGGCACCACCCCGGCCTGCAGGGCTGGGCGACCGGCGTGACCGCCCGCCTCGACCCGCACCTCGCCGACCGGATGTGCGAGGCCGACTTCCTGTGGCGCACGACGTTCTCGGACCTCTTCCTGCCGTACGCGGCGGCGGGCGGCAGCGCGGTCCCGGGCGCCACCCTCGCCGAGGAGCTGGACCTGCTGGACAAGCTGTCGGACGAGCAGTTCGTGGACGCGGCCCTGGAGTTCACCTGCGCGTTCCCGTACGACGTGCAGGGCGCCGGCGCCCTCGTCGACCCGGTGTCCCGCCGGCGCGCCCTGGAGCTCGCCGCCGCGCGCGGGCCCCGGCCGGCGGAGTTCACCGAGCGGCTGCTGGCCGACCCGCCGCGCATCCGGGCCTGGCTGCGGCAGTTCCTGGAGGACTGCGACGAGGCGTTCTTCGCCGGGACCTGGGCCCGGCTGCGCCACCAGCTCGGGGCGGACGCCCGCCGCAAGACGGACCTGCTGGGCCGCCGGGGCCTGGCCGAGGCGCTGGCGTCGGTGTCGCCCGCGGTGGCGCTCGACGGGACGGGCGACCGGATCGTCATCGACAAGCTGGGCCACGGCCACACCTCGATCCGGGCCGGCGGTCTGCTGCTGGTGCCCACCAGCCTGGGCTGGCCGCACCTCATGGTGCTGCACCGGTACGGCTGGCAGCCGGTGATCCACTACCCGGTCGGCTCCCCGGAGCTGACGGTCCCGACCTCCGTCGAGCAGCTGACCCTGCGGATGACGGCGCTGTCCCATCCGGTGCGGATGCGGCTGTGCCGGAGTCTGGCGCGCAGCGCGTTCACCACGAGCGAGCTGGCGCAGACGCACGGGATGACGGCGCCGGAGATATCCCGGCACCTGGGTGTGCTGAAGAAGGCGGGGCTGCTCACCACGCGCCGCCGCGGGCGGTACGTGCTGCACCAGCTGGACGTCACGATGGTGGCGCGGCTGGGCAGCGACTTCCTGGAGGGCATTTTGCGGTAACCGGCTCCGCTCCGCTCGGCTCCGGGTGACACGGGCTCGTCGTCGGCTGCCGGCCGGTGGGGGCTTGTCGCGCAGTTCCCCGCGCCCCTGAGGGGCGCCCCTCAGGGGCGCGGGGAACTGCGCGCTCAGCCACATACGGCCCGCAGCCGACGACGAGCCCGCCGTTCACCCCCAGGGCGACGGTTCGAACCGTCAGCCCTGTTGTCCCCCGGCCCGGACCAGGCCGGTCTCGTACGCCAGTACAACCACCTGCACCCGATCCCGCAGCCCCAGCTTCGTGAGGATGCGGCCCACGTGGGTCTTGACCGTCGCCTCGGACAGGACGAGCCGCGCCGCGATCTCCCCGTTGGACAGCCCCTGCGCGACCAGGACCATGACCTCCCGCTCCCGCCCGGTCAGCCGCTCCAGCTCCTTGTGCTGGGGCTCCTTGCCCGCGCTGGGCAGCATCGGCGCGAAACGGTCGAGCAGGCGCCTGGTCGTCGAGGGCGCCACCACCGCGTCGCCGCTGTGCACGGAACGGATCGCGGCGAGCAGCTCACCGGGCGGCACGTCCTTGAGCATGAAGCCGGAGGCACCCGCCTTGAGCCCGGAGAAGGCGTACTCGTCGAGGTCGAAGGTGGTCAGGATCAGCACCTTCGGCGGATTCGGGTCCGCGCAGATGCGCCGGGTCGTCTCGACGCCGTCCAGCTTCGGCATGCGGACGTCCATCAGGACCACGTCGACGTCCCTGCCGCGCAGCACCTGGAGGGCCTCCACGCCGTCGCCCGCCTCGGCCACGACCTCCATGTCCGGCTGGGCGTCCAGCACCATCCGGAACCCGGTGCGCAGCAGCACCTGGTCGTCGACGAGCATCACGCGGATCGGCATGGGGAGGTCCTTCGGTCGGATTCGAATACGTGCACGTGTCAGTGGGCGGACTTCAGCGGCAGCAGGGCGCTGATGCGAAAGCCGCCGCCGGGACGCGGTCCGGCGTCCAGGGTGCCGCCGACCATGCCGATGCGTTCGCGCATGCCGATCAGGCCGTGGCCCTGCCCGTCGACCCCGCCCTCCTCGTACAGCTCGTGCGGGGCGCCCTTGCCGTCGTCCTCGACGAGCAGGCCGAGCCCGTCGTCGAAGTAGACCAGGCGCACGCTCGCCCCCGCGTTCGGCCCCCCGTGCTTGCGGGTGTTGGTGAGGGCCTCCTGCACGATGCGGTACGCGGTCAGCTCGACGCCGCTGGGCAGCGGGCGCGGGGTGCCCTCGATCTTGAAGTCGACGGGCAGGCCGGAGCCCCGGCACTGCTCGATCAGGTCGTCGAGCTGCTCCACGTCGGGCTGCGGCACGTACTCGCCGGACTCCTGGTGCTCACCGGTGCGCAGGACGCCGAGCAGGCGGCGCATCTCGGCGAGGGCCTGCCGGCCCGTCCCGGAGATGATCTCCAGGGCCTTCTTGGCCTGGTCGGGGGCGGCGTCCAGGACGTAGGCGGCGCCGTCGGCCTGCACCACCATGACCGAGACGTTGTGCGCGACCACGTCGTGCAGCTCGCGGGCGATCCGGGCGCGCTCGGCGGCGACGGCCACCTTGGCCTGCGCCTCACGCTCCTTCTCCAGCCGGGCGGCCCGCTCCTCCAGCTGCGCGAAGTAGGCGCGGCGGGTGCGCAGCGAGTCGCCCAGCACCCAGGCGAGGGCGAAGGGCACCGTCTGGAAGACCACTATCGCGATCTGGCCGCCGATGCCCGTGTGCTCCTCCGGCCAGCGCAGCTGCGCCAGCGGGGCCGCGCACAGCCCCGCTGTCAGGGCGAGCCGGGAGGCCCAACGGGTGCCGTTGGAGGCGACCGTGAAGGTGATCACCAGCAGCGCGAAGTCGGCCGGCACCAGCGGCATGTCCAGCACCAGCTGCGACGCGCCCGCGAAGACGGCCAGCAGCAGCATCGCCTCGGGCAGGCGCCGGCGCAGCGCGATCACCAGGCAGAGCAGCAGGGTGATCGGGACGGTGACGGCCAGGTGTCCGGTCCCCGTGTCGGAGTTCTCCGGCGTGGTCGTTCCGCCCACGAACGAGATCCCGAGCAGGACGACGGCCCAGAAGCCGTCGACCCATGTCGGGTGCCTGCGGAGGAAGTCATAGAGGCGCTGCACGTGACCCAGCGTAGGGAAGCGTGTCGTGTGCAGGGGTCAACCGGAGGATCGATCCGTGACCGGTGCTTGTACTCCCCAAGGTGGAGGCCGACACGGATCCGGCCTCTAACCTGGCGCGACGACGGCGACGGGAAGCCGGTGGGAGGCCGAGGTGGGCGCAGTGCGGTGTGGGGCGGCGGACGGGGCGCGCGGGTGGCGCCGGGCGACCGAGGAGGCGCTGTACGGGCCCTCCGGTTTCTACCGCAGGCCGGAGGGGCCCGCGGGCCACTTCCGCACCTCGGTGCACGCGTCACCGCTGTTCGCGGGCGCCGTGGCCCGGCTGCTCGGGCTGGTCGACGAGGCGCTCGGCCGGCCCGCCGAACTCGCCTTCGTGGACATGGGCGCGGGGCGCGGCGAGCTGGTGGGCGCCGTCCTGGAGGCGCTGCCCGCGGGGACGGCCTCCCGTACGCGCGCGTACGCGGTCGAACGCGCCGCCCGCCCCGCCGGTCTCGACCCCCGGATCTCCTGGCTCCCGGAGCCCCCGCAGGGCGTCGAGGGGCTCCTGTTCGCCAACGAGTGGCTGGACAACGTGCCGGTGGACGTGGTCGAGGTGGACGCGCGAGGCGTGCCCCGCGTCGTCCTGGTGGCCGCGGACGGGACGGAGTCCCTGGGGGAACCGGTGGCGGGGGCGGACGCGCGGTGGCTCGCGCGATGGTGGCCGCTCACCGCCTCCCCCTCCGCGGAAGCCGGTGCCGAGGGCCTGCGGGCCGAGGTGGGCCGCCCCAGGGACGCCGCCTGGAAGGCCGCCGTGGCCTCCCTGGGACGCGGTCTGGCCATCGCCGTCGACTACGGGCACGGCGCGGGTGCCCGGCCGCCCTACGGCACGCTGACGGGCTTCAGGGAGGGCCGGGAGACGGCACCCGTGCCCGACGGCTCCTGCGACATCACCGCCCATGTGGCGCTGGACGCGTGCGCCCTGCCCGGCGGCCGGCTGCTGGGCCAGCGCGAGGCCCTGCGGGCGCTGGGCGTGCGCGGGGACCGCCCGCCCCTGTCCCTGGCCTCCACGGACCCCGCGGCCTACGTACGGGCCCTGGCGGGCGCGGGCGAGGCCGCCGAGCTGACCGCCCCGGGCGGCCTCGGCGACTTCGGCTGGCTGCTGCAGCCGGTGGGGATCGCGGACCCGCTGCCCGCCGGCGGCCGTCCCGCCCACTGAGCTGCTTGTGAGCTACTTGTCGATGTCCCCGACGACGAAGAACAGCGACCCCAGGATCGCCACCATGTCCGCGACCAGCGTGCCGGGCAGCAGCTCGGTGAGCGCCTGGATGTTGTTGTACGAGGCCGAGCGCAGCTTCAGCCGGTACGGGGTCTTCTCGCCCTTGCTGACCAGGTAGTAGCCGTTGATGCCGAGCGGGTTCTCGGTCCAGGCGTACGTGTGGCCCTCAGGGGCCTTCAGGACCTTGGGCAGCCGCTGGTTGACGGGGCCGGGGGGCAGCTCCGCGAGCCGGTCCAGGCAGGCGTCCGCCAGGTCGAGCGCGTTGTGGGTCTGCTCCAGCAGGCACTCGAAGCGGGCCAGGCAGTCGCCCTCCTCGCGCGTGACGACCTTCAGGGTGTCCCGCAGCTCCCCGTATGCGAGGTAGGGCTCGTCCCGGCGCAGGTCGAAGTCGACGCCGGAGGCGCGCGCGATCGGCCCGCTGACCCCGTAGGCGTGCACCGCCTCCGGGGAGAGCACCCCGACGCCGCGCGTGCGCCCGCGGAAGATCTCGTTGCCGAGCACCAGGTCGTCGAACCGCTCCATCCGGGAGCGCACCCCGGAGACGGCGCCGCGCACGCGTGCCGTCCAGCCGGCCGGCAGGTCCTCCTTGAGGCCGCCCACCCGGTTGAACATGTAGTGCATGCGGCCGCCGGAGACCTCCTCCATGACGTGCTGCAGCTCCTCGCGCTCGGTGAACGCGTAGAAGATCGGGGTGATCCCGCCGAGTTCCAGGGGGTACGAGCCGAGGAACATCAGGTGGTTCAGGACCCGGTTCAGCTCGGCGAGCAGCGTGCGGGTCCACACCGCGCGCGGGGGCACCTCCATGCCGAGCATCCGCTCGACGCCCAGGACCACGCCCAGCTCGTTCGAGAACGCGGACAGCCAGTCGTGGCGGTTGGCCAGCATGATGATCTGGCGGTAGTCGCGCGCCTCGAAGAGCTTCTCCGCACCGCGGTGCATGTAGCCGATCACCGGCTCCGCGCGCTGGATCCGTTCGCCGTCCAGGACGAGCTTCAGCCGCAGCACACCATGGGTGGACGGATGCTGGGGCCCGATGTTGAGCACCATGTCGGTGCTCTCCGCCGCGCCGCCGACACCGACCGTGGTCTCCGTGGGACCCGTCGTAGGAGTCATGCGGACAGTGTGGCGTACGTACGCTTGCGGCATGGAGACGGGGACCTCGGGAGACACGGGGCGCACGGCGGACCGGCCGGCGCGGCGCACGACGGACGAGCCGGTCTGGACCGGGCTGCCACCGGGACTGCTGAGGATGCGCCGGCTGCTGCTGGTGGTGTGGCTGGGCCTGCTGGCCGTCGCGACGGCCCTGCTGGGCCTGCTCGCCGGTCCCGCGTGGTCGGCCCTGGCCCTGCTGCCGCTCGCCGTGCTGCTGTGGGGCTGGTCGATGCTGGGCCGCAACTGGCGTTCGTGGCGCTACGCCGAACGGTCGGACGACCTGCTGATCAGCCGGGGCGTGCTGTGGCGCGAGGAGACCGTCGTGCCGTACGGGCGGATGCAGCTGGTGGAGGTCACCTCCGGTCCCGTGGAGCGGCACTTCGGGCTGGCGAGCGTGCAGCTGCACACCGCGGCCGCGGCGACGGACGCCCGCATCCCGGGGCTCGACCCGGCCGAGGCGGAACGCCTGCGCGACCGCCTCACCGAGCTGGGCGAAGCCCGATCGGCGGGACTGTGACGACCCCGCCGGACGCCCCCGGGGACGTGCAGGAACCGGACGCCGCCAAGGACGTAGCGGCATCGGGAGCGGCGGCGGGCGCGCCGGTGCTGCGCGAGCGGCGGCTGCATCCCGTGACACCGCTGCGGCGCGCGTGGGCGCCGGTCGCCGTGATCGCCGGGTGGGCCGTGCACGACCCCGACCAGGCGCAGCGGCAGCTGACGCGGCTCACGACGACCACCCTGCTGGCCGTCCTCGCCGCCGCCGTCCTGGGCGCCGCCCTCTACGGCTTCCTGAGCTGGTGGTTCACCCACTTCGCGGTGACCGACACCGAGCTGCGCATCCGTACCGGCCTGGTGTTCCGGCGCACCGCGCACATCCGGCTCGAACGGCTCCAGGCCGTCGACGTCACCCAGCCGCTGCTGGCCCGCGTGGCCGGCGTCGCCAAGCTGAAGCTCGACGTCGTGGGGGCCGACAAGAAGGACGAGCTGGCCTACCTGGGCCAGGAGGAGGCCCGCTCGCTGCGGGCCGAACTGCTCGCCCGCGCGGCCGGTTTCGCACCCGAGACCGCGCACGAGGTGGGCGAGGCGCCGGCCCGGCGGCTGCTGCACGTGCCGGCCGGCGTCCTGGCCGTCTCGCTCCTGCTGACCGGGGCCACCTGGGCGACGCTGGCCGCCGCGCTCGTGGTGCCGCCGCTGCTGTGGTTCGCCACCCACAGCGTGTGGACGGTGCTCGCGACGGCGCTGCCCCTGCTCGGCGCGGCGGGCGCCAGCAGCGTGGGCCGCTTCGTCGGCGAGTACGACTGGACCGTGGGCGAGTCGCCGGACGGGCTGCGCATCGACCACGGGCTGCTCGACCGCGCGCACGAGACGGTGCCGCCCGGACGCGTGCAGACCGTACGCGTCGTCGAACCGCTGCTGTGGCGGCGGCGCGGCTGGGTCCGCGTCGAGCTGGACGTGGCGGGCTCGGCCAACTCCGTGCTCGTACCGGTCGCGCCGCGCGAGGTCGCCGAGTCGGTCATCGCGCGCGTGCTGCCCGGGGTGGCCGTGCCGGCCGCACTCGCCCGGCCGCCGCGCCGGGCCGGCCGGTGCGTGCCCTTCTGGTGGCGGGGCTACGGACTCGCCGTGACCGACACCGTCTTCGTGGCCCGGCACGGACTGCTGCGCCGCCGCACCGCGCTGGTTCCGCACGCCAAGGTGCAGAGCGTGCGGCTGGAGCAGGGGCCCTGGCAGCGCCACCAGGGGCTCGCCGACGTCCGGGTGGACACCGGGGCCAACAAGACCGTGACGGCCCGTCTGCGGGACGCCTCGGAGGCCGCCGAGCTGCTGTACGCACAGGCCGACCGGTCGCTCACCGGCCGTCAGGAGGCTCTGCCGGACCGCTGGATGGCGTGAAGCTCGTGCGTGAACCAACGGGAAAGGGAAGAGGGCAGTGGCCGGTCGCCACTGCCCTCTCGTACGCCCTCTTCCCGGCCGCGGGTCAGGACACCGCGCTGCGCAGGCCGGTCAGGTCGATCTGTTCCGTCTCGTCGTGCTCGGTCAGGTCGATGACCTGGCCGACCCCGCGGGACTCCTCACTCGCGGGCTTGAACCCGGACTCCGCCTCGGCCTTGTGGAGCGCGAGCGCCTCCGGGCCCACCACGTCGGCGAGGTCCTCGTTCTGCACGGCCGCCAGCGCCTCGGCGCCCTTCTCCGTACCGAAGAAGTCGAAGCCGCCCTCGCCCGCGGGGCGCCGCACGGGCGCGGCCGGCGCGACCGCCACGGCCCGGGGCACGGTGAAGTGCCCGGCCGGGCGCGGGGGCCGCGCGAGGGCGGAGCCGGGCGCCGGCGCGTGCGCCGGGTCGGGCTCGGGCGCCGGGTGCGCGGCGGGGGCGGAGCCGGACCGGGGCGCCGTACGGGTCGCGGCGGACTGCAGGGACCCCGCGTCCTCCCTCACGCCCCGCGCCGCCCGGCACCCACCCGGGCCTCGCGGCCCACGAAGACGGGCCCACCCGGCACCCCGCCGCCATGGGCCTAGGCTGGACGGTATGAGCAAGAAGAGCGGGCGAGGCCAAGTGTCAGGACTTCCGGCCTGGGACCGCTGCGCGGTCATGGGCGTCGTGAACGTCACCCCCGATTCCTTCTCGGACGGCGGCCGCTTCTTCGACACCACCGCCGCCGTCAAGCACGGCCTCGACCTGGTCGCGCAGGGCGCGGACCTGGTCGACGTGGGGGGCGAGTCCACCCGCCCCGGCGCCGCCCGGGTCGACGAGGCGGAGGAGCTCAAACGCGTCATACCCGTCGTACGCGGCCTGGTCTCCGAGGGTGTCGTGGTCTCCGTGGACACGATGCGCGCCTGCGTCGCCGAGCGCTCGCTCGCGGCAGGGGCCGCCCTCGTCAACGACGTCAGCGGCGGCCTCGCCGACCCGGCGATGATCCCGGCCGTCGCCGCCGCGGGCGCCCCCTTCGTGGTCATGCACTGGCGCGGCTTCCTCCAGGGCAGCACCGTGCGGGGCGCGTACGAGGACGTCGTCGCCGAGGTCGTCGACGAGCTCCACGCACGCGTGGAGGCCGTCCTGGCGGGCGGCGTCGCCCCCGACCGGATCGTCGTCGACCCGGGCCTCGGCTTCTCCAAGGAGGCCGAGCACGACCTCGTGCTGCTCGCCCACCTCGACCGCCTCCGGGAGATCGGCCACCCCCTGCTGGTGGCCGCGTCCCGCAAGCGGTTCCTCGGCCGGGTGCTGGCCGGCCCGGAGGGCGCCCCGCCGCCCGCCCGGGAACGGGACGCCGCCACCGCGGCGGTCTCCGCGCTCGCCGCCCACCAGGGCGCGTGGGCGGTCCGCGTCCACGAGGTACGGGCCACCGCCGACGCCGTCCGGGTCGCCCGGGCCGTGGAGGGCGCCCGCACCCCCCAGGGACCCGGGAGCGAAGAGGGAGCCCGGTGAGCGCCCCGCACACGGACGTCGAGCAGGTCGAACTCGCCAACACCGCCTTCTACGAGGCGCTGGAGCAGGGCGACTTCGAGGAGCTGTCCGCGCTCTGGCTGACCCCCTCCGACCTCGGCCTGGACGAGGAGTTCCACGATCCGGCGCAGGCGGGCGAGATCTCCTGCGTCCACCCCGGCTGGCCGGTCCTCAACGGCCGCGGCGAGGTCCTGCGCTCGTACGCGCTGATCATGGCGAACACCGAGTACATCCAGTTCTTCCTGACCGACGTGCACGTGTCGGTCACCGGGGACACCGCCCTGGTGACCTGCACGGAGAACATCCTCAGCGGCGGCCCCCCGCCCGAGGACAGCGACGAACTGGGGCCGCTGGTGGGCCAGCTCGTCGTCGCCACGAACGTGTTCCGCCGCACCCCGATCGGCTGGAAGCTCTGGTCGCACCACGCCTCCCCCGTACTGGCGGAGACCGAGGACGACGAGCCAGACGACTCCTCCCCGTGAACCGCCGTCCACAAAAGGGTGATCCCCCGTCGTAGTACGTTGGTGATCGTGGCGCCGGTCACGGGATCCGCCACCCGCCCTCCGACGGGCGACGACCGACGC
>NZ_VDFC01000040.1:953920-988925 GCF_008369065.1 Streptomyces apricus
GGCGACGACCGACGCCCCCCCCCCGACCGACGACCGACAACTGCAGGAGTGATTCGCGTGGATCGTGTCGCGCTGCGCGGCCTCAAGGCCCGTGGTCACCACGGGGTCTTCCCCAAGGAACGCGAAGAGGGCCAGACCTTCATCGTGGACCTCACGCTCGGCCTGGACACGCGGCCCGCGGCCGCCGCCGACGACCTCACGAAGACCGTGCACTACGGCGTCCTGGCGGAGGAGGTCGTGGCCGACGTGGAACGCGAACCGGTGAACCTCATCGAGACCCTCGCCGACCGGATCGCCCGTACGTGCCTGAAGCACGAGGGGGTCCAGGAGGTCGAGGTGTGCGTCCACAAACCGGACGCCCCGATCACGGTCCCCTTCGACGACGTGACCGTCACCATCGTCCGGAGCCGGGCGTGAGCGCCCCCGGCGGGAGCGGCAGCGACCCGACCGTGCAGCCGGTCCCGGCCTCCGTGGTGGAGCGGGTGGACGCCGCCGACACGACCCTGCAGGACCCCCGGTGGGCGGTGCTCTCCCTGGGCTCCAACCTGGGGAACCGCCTGGAGACCCTCCAGGGCGCCGTCGACGCCCTGGAGGACACCCCCGGCGTCCGCGTCAAGGCGGTCTCCCCGGTGTACGAGACGGAGCCGTGGGGCGTCGAACCCGGCAGCCAGCCGTCCTACTTCAACGCGGTGGTCCTCCTGCGGACCACTCTGCCGCCCGCCTCGCTCCTGGAGCGGGCCCACGCGGTCGAGGAGGCCTTCCACCGGGTACGGGAGGAGCGCTGGGGCGCCCGCACCCTCGACGTCGACATCGTGGCGTACGCGGACGTGCTCTCCGACGACCCGGTGCTGGTCCTGCCCCATCCGCGCGCCCACGAGCGCGCCTTCGTCCTCGCGCCCTGGAACGACGTGGACCCCGCCGCCGAACTGCCCGGCCGCGGTCCCGTGGCCCGGCTCCTCGCCGGGGTCCCCCGCGACGGTGTGGCGCCCCGGGCCGACCTGGAACTCCAGCTGCCCGAGTAGTCGTTAAGGTCAGGACGCACGAAGGGCGACCGCCCGACGGCACACAGACACGAGAGGACTTGAGTGAAAGAGCTGCGCATCAGGACGCTGGCCGCGGTGTTCCTCGTGGCCGGGGTGCTGTCCTGGGCGGGTGCCCGTCTGTGGAACTCGGTGGGCACGCTCCCGCGGGTCCCCCTGGCGGCCCCCGTCGTCCTGGCTCTGATCGCCGTGGTCCTGCTGGCCACCGCGCTCTCCCTGCGCTCCCGGCTGAAGGCCCAGCGCGAGCGGCGCCCCGACGCCAAGGCGGTCGATCCGCTGATGGCCGCCCGCGCCGTCGTCTTCGGCCAGGCCAGCGCCCTGGTCGCCGCGCTCGTCGCCGGGATGTACGGCGGCACGGGCGCCTTCCTGCTGGAGTTCCTCGACATCCCCGCCCGCCGCGACCAGGCGATCTACGCCGGCTTCTCGGTCCTGGCGGGCATCGCCGTCATAGCGGCCGCCTTCTTCCTGGAACGAGTCTGCAAACTCCCGGAAGACGACGACACCCCCGGAACGGCGGCCCCAGCGGCCTAGCGCCCTTCAGGGGCGCGGGGAACGGCGCGACCAGCCACAACGGCGCCGCACGTACCCACGAACGCCCCGCCCCCGGCCCCACGCAGTGGACGGCGGCGCCCCGTCAACGAGCCATGATCAAGCTCATGGCCTCGTTCCGGGTAGCCGCGTCCCGCAACTGCCCCCGAACCGCAGAGGTGATCGTCTTCGCCCCCGGCTTCCGAATCCCCCGCATCGACATGCACATGTGCTCGCACTCCACCACCACGATCACCCCCCGCGGCTCCAGGATCTCCATCAGCGAGTCGGCCACCTGCGTGGTCAGCCGCTCCTGCACCTGCGGCCGCCGCGCGTAGACGTCCACGAGCCGCGCCAGCTTGGACAGCCCCGTGATCTTCCCGGACGTGCTCGGGATGTAGCCCACGTGCGCGACCCCCCGGAACGGCACCAGATGGTGCTCACACGTCGAGAACACCTCGATGTCCTTCACGAGCACCATCTCGTCGTGCCCCAGGTCGAACGTCGTCGTCAGCACGTCCTCGGCACTCTGCCGCAGCCCGGCGAATATCTCCTGGTACGCCCGGGCCACCCGCCCCGGCGTCTCCCGCAGCCCCTCCCGGTCCGGGTCCTCACCGACCGCGATCAGCAGCTCCCGGACGGCGTTCTCGGCACGCTTCTCGTCGAACTCGCCGATCCGGCCCTCGCCGTCCAGCCTCACGGGGTCGATCATCTGGTGCCTCGTTTCTGTGCCTTGCACGCATGTCTGCGTCTCGCACGCGGTCTCGCACGCGTGTGGACCACGCGTCTCACGAGCGGGCATACGACGATGCCGCGCCCTCCAGGCTAGAACCTGGGGGGCGCGGCATCCATTCCGGGCCTGGTGGGGCCCGCCGGCAGCGGGGCCGTCAGCTCTCGGGGCGCTCCTCGGGAGCCGCCTCGGTCGCCGGGGGAGCCTCCGTGGGCACCCCTGCCTTCGCCGTGATCGCCGGGCCGGCGCCGTTCGTCCCGTTCGTCCGGGACAGCTCCTTGGGGGAGAGCACCGGCGGACGGGTGGACGGCGTACGGCGGGAGGAACCGGTCCACGCGGGGCGGGCCGGACGCTTGACGATCGGAGCGAAGACCTCGGCGATCTGCTCCTTGCTCAGCGTCTCCTTCTCCAGCAGCTGCAGCACCAGCGCGTCGAGCACGTCGCGGTTCTCGACCAGGATCTCCCAGGCCTCGTTGTGCGCGTTCTCGATGAGCTTCTTGACCTCTTCGTCGACGAGCGCGGCGACCTCTTCCGAGTAGTCGCGCGGGTGCGACATCTCCCGGCCCAGGAAGGGCTCGGTGTTGTCGCCGCCGAACTTGATGGCGCCGAGGCGCTCGGTCATGCCGTACTGCGTGACCATCGCGCGGGCCGTGGCGGTGGCCTTCTCGATGTCGTTCGCGGCGCCCGTGGTCGGGTCGTGGAAGACGAGCTCCTCGGCCGCGCGCCCGCCCAGCATGTACGCCAGCTGGTCAAGCATCTCGTTGCGGGTCGTGGAGTACTTGTCCTCGTCCGGCAGGACCATCGTGTAGCCCAGAGCACGGCCCCTGGAGAGGATCGTGATCTTGTGGACCGGGTCGGAGTTCGGTGAGGCCGCCGCGACAAGGGCGTGTCCGCCCTCGTGGTACGCGGTGATCTTCTTCTCCTTGTCCGACATGATCCGGGTCCGCTTCTGCGGGCCCGCGACCACACGGTCGATCGCCTCGTCCAGCATGTGGTTGTCGATGAGCTTCTGGTTGCTGCGCGCGGTGAGCAGCGCCGCTTCGTTCAGCACGTTCGACAGGTCCGCGCCGGTGAAGCCGGGGGTGCGGCGGGCGACGGCCGACAGGTCGACGTCCGGCGCGACCGGCTTGCCCTTCTGGTGGACCTTGAGGATCTCCAGACGGCCCTGCATGTCCGGGCGGTCGACCGCGATCTGCCGGTCGAAGCGGCCGGGCCGCAGGAGGGCCGGGTCGAGGATGTCCGGTCGGTTCGTCGCGGCGATGAGGATCACGCCGCCCTTGACGTCGAAGCCGTCCATCTCGACGAGCAGCTGGTTCAGCGTCTGCTCACGCTCGTCGTGACCGCCGCCGAGGCCGGCGCCGCGGTGGCGGCCGACCGCGTCGATCTCGTCGACGAAGACGATCGCCGGGGCGTTCGCCTTGGCCTGCTCGAACAGGTCACGGACCCGGGAGGCACCGACACCGACGAACATCTCGACGAAGTCGGAACCGGAGATCGAGTAGAAGGGGACGCCCGCCTCGCCCGCGACGGCGCGCGCGAGCAGCGTCTTGCCCGTACCGGGCGGCCCGTAGAGGAGCACGCCCTTGGGGATCTTGGCGCCGACGGCCTGGAACTTCGCCGGCTCCTGGAGGAACTCCTTGATCTCGTGGAGCTCCTCGACCGCCTCGTCCGAGCCCGCCACGTCGGCGAACGTCGTCTTCGGGGTGTCCTTGGTGATGAGCTTCGCCTTGGACTTCCCGAAGTTCATGACCCGGGAGCCGCCGCCCTGCATCTGGTTCATCAGGAACAGGAAGACGACCACGATGAGGACGAAGGGGAGCAGGGACAGCAGGATGCCGACGAAGGCGTTCTGCTTGGTCGGCGAGACCGTGTACCCGTCCGGGATCTGCTTGTTCTGGAACTTGTCCTGGAGGGTGGTGGCCAGGTTCACACCCTGGTCGCCGATGTAGCTCGCCTGGATCTTCGAGCTGCCCTCTACTTTTTCGCCGTCTTTGAGCTCGACCTTGACGATCTGCTCGTCACCAGTGGTGATCTTGGCTTGCTGGACCTTGTTGTCATTGATCGCCTGGACGACCTGGCCGGTGTCCACCGTCTTGTAGCCGCCGGACGAGCCGACGACCTGCATCAACACGACCACGGCAAGGACGGCCAGCACGATCCACATGACCGGCCCACGGAAGTATCGCTTCACGTCCATCCATACGGAGCGGTGCCGCCCCGTCCCTCCTGCCATAGTGAGTTTGATAAGACTGTTATTCGGACGGTACCCCAGCACGGTCGCCCGAGGCTGCACGGTCCGGCTGACAGACCCCGTCCACATGTGCTCCAACGGCGCCGGGGCCGCTGGGGTTCCCGGTCGTCCCGCGGGAGTCGCACCCCCGCGGGCGGGACGTCACCCGTTCGGAGTGGATCAGCCGCCGTAGACATGGGGCGCGAGCGTACCGACGAACGGGAGGTTCCGGTACTTCTCGGCATAGTCCAGGCCGTACCCGATGACGAACTCGTTCGGGATGTCGAAGCCGACCCACTCCACGTCGATCGACACCTTCGCCGCCTCGGGCTTGCGCAGCAGCGTGCACACCTTGAGGGACGCCGGCTCGCGGGAGCCCAGGTTGGAGATCAGCCAGGAGAGCGTCAGGCCGGAGTCGATGATGTCCTCGACGATCAGGACGTGCCGGCCCTTGATGTCGGTGTCGAGGTCCTTGAGGATCCGCACCACTCCGGAGGACTGGGTGCCCGCGCCGTACGAGGACACGGCCATCCAGTCCATGGTGACGGGGGTGGACAGGGCCCGCGCCAGGTCCGCCATGACCATCACCGCGCCCTTGAGGACACCGACGATCAGCAGGTCCTTGCCCGCGTACTCCGCGTCGATCTTCGCGGCCAGCTCCGCCAGCTTCGCGTCGATCTCTTCCTTGGTGATGAGCACCGACTTGAGGTCGGTGCCCAGGTCTTTCGCGTCCACCCGCATCACTTTCGGTCGTCCCACCGGCTGCTTCCCGGCCCTCCGTGCGGAGGCGCCGCTTCCCGGAGGGGTTGCCCGCCGGGAGGATCGCCGCCCACGGGGCGACCCTTCTTCAGCCTTGCCGAATCACCAGTCTGCCACCCTGCCGCTGGGCGACGACCCTGCCCGGGAGGTTGATGGCCCCCTGGCCGCGCCAGCCGGTGATCAGCCGGTCGATCTCCTCGATGTGCCGGGCGAACAGCGAACCGGCGGGCGCCCCGGCCTCGATGGCGGCGCGGCGCAGGACGCGGCGGCGCACGGCGGGCGGCAGGGCGTACAGCTTGGCGCACTCCAGGAGGCCCGCCGCGTCGCGTACGGAGGCCTCGGCGCGGCCGGCCCACGCGTCGAGCGCGTCGGCGTCGTCGCGGGACAGCTGGGCCGTGCGGGCGAGGGCCTCGACGACGCCCTTGCCGAGCGCCTTCTCCAGGGCGGGGAGCCCCTCGTGGCGCAGCCGGGAGCGGGTGTACGCCGGGTCGGCGTTGTGCGGGTCGTCCCAGACGGGCAGCGACTGGACCATGCAGGCCTTGCGGGCGGTCTGCCGGTCCAGGTGCAGGAACGGGCGGCGGTAGCGGCGGTCGGCGCCCGGTCCCCCGGAGACGGCGGCCATGCCGGACAGCGAGCGCGTCCCTGAGCCCCGGGCGAGGCCCAGCAGGACGGTCTCGGCCTGGTCGTCGCGGGTGTGGCCGAGCAGGACGGCGGCGGCTCCGTGGCGCTCGGCGGCGGCGTCCAGCGCGGCGTACCGGGCGTCGCGGGCGGCGGCCTCGGGGCCGCCCTCCCGGCCGACGGTGACCGCGACCGCCTCGACGGGGCCCAGGCCCAGCTCGGTGAGGCGCAGGACGACCTCGTCGGCGCGCAGGTCGGAGCCGGACTGCAGACCGTGGTCCACGGTGACGCCGCCGGCGCGGATGCCGAGTTTGGGTGCTTCGAAGGCGAGGGCGGAGGCGAGCGCCATGGAGTCGGCGCCGCCGGAGCACGCGACGAGCACGAGCGGCGCGCGCGAGGGCGCGTCGTGGGCGCGGTCCGGGGTGCGGGCCGGGGCGTGGTCGGTCAGGACGTCGTGGAGTACGCGGCGGACCGCCAGGCGTATCGCCGCGACCGCAGGATGGGGACCCATGTCCGGTTCCCTTCATGAAATTGTCGGGGGGTGAGCCCGGGTTCGGTCACTCAGAGTGTGTCGATGGTGACAGAGCCGGGCCGTTCCCCGAGCATTGCACGCCTACCCATGCCTCACGGTCCCTCGGACGGGTGATTGGGGAGGCGTTCGCCTGCCGTCGGCCGAATTCGGTTCACGACTCCGCCTTGCGGTGCACCCGCGCGACCCAGTCCGCCGGTTTGGCGATCTCCGCCTTGGTGGGGAGCGTGTTCGGCGAGGTCCACACGCGGTTGAAGCCGTCCATGCCGACCTCCTCCACGACCGCGCGCACGAAACGCTCGCCGTCCCGGTACTGGCGCAGCTTCGCGTCGAGGCCGAGCAGCTTGCGCAGCGCGAGGTCGAGGCGGGAGGCGCCGCGGGCGCGCCGCTGCTGGAACTTCTCGCGGATCTCGGCGACGGACGGGACCACCGACGGGCCGACGCCGTCCATCACGAAGTCGGCGTGGCCCTCCAGGAGGGACATCACCGCGGTGAGCCGGGCGAGGATCTCACGCTGAGCGGGGGTCTGCACGATCTCGACGAGCGAGCGCCCCTCGTCGCCGTCCTCGCCCTCGGGCCGGCTGCCGGTGAGCGACTGGGCGGCCTCGCGGACGCGCTCCAGGACGGTCATGGGGTCGACCTCGGTCTCCCCCAGGAAAGACTGGATTTCGCCCTCCAGGTGGTCACGCAGCCAGGGCACGGCCGTGAACTGCGTGCGGTGGGTCTCCTCGTGGAGGCAGACCCAGAGCCTGAAGTCATGCGGCTGGACGTCGAGTTCGCGCTCCACGTGCACGATGTTCGGCGCCACCAGGAGGAGGCGGCCGCCGCCCTCGGGCGCGCCGGGAGGGCCGCCGGCCGGCAGCTCGGCACTGGCCGGGGCGAACGTCTCGTACTGGCCGAGGACCCGGGAGGACAGGAAGGACAGCAGCATGCCCAGCTCGACGCCGGTGACCTTGCCGCCGACGGCGCCGAAGACGGCTCCGCCGGGGGAACTGCCGCGACGTTCCTGCATCTTGTCGAGCAGCGGTTTGAGGACCTCCCGGAACCCGGCGACGTTCGCCCGGACCCAGCCCGGGCGGTCGACGACGAGGACCGGGGTGTCGTGCAGGTCGTCGCCGCCCATCCGCGTGAACGTGCGGACGTGTTCCTCCGACGCCTTGGCGTGCCTGCGCAGCTCGGCGACGACCGCCCGGGCCTCGTCGCGGCTCACCTCCGGGCCCGGTCGTACGAGCCGGGTCGCGGTCGCCACCGCGAGATTCCAGTCGACCATCTCCGCACCACGGATGCTCATGCCGTCAACCGTACGTGAGCGCTGCCGCTGTTGGCAGGGGTGGACCGTGGGGGTGCCCGGCTGTGGGTCGCGTGCGGGCCGGTGGGGGCTGGTCGCGCAGTTCCCCGCGCCCCTGAGGGGGCGGCCCCTGAGGGGCGCCCTCTAGTCGCAGCCGCAGGTCGCCAGCGTCGAGGCCAGTTCGTCCAGGCCCTGCTGGGCCGTCGCCGGGTTCGCGGGCGGGTCGGACTCGGTCAGGAAGGCGAAGGCCAGCAGGCGGCCCTCCGCGTCGACGACCGTGCCCGCGAGGGTGTGCACGCCGGTCAGGGTGCCCGTCTTGGCGCGGACGACGCCGGTGCCGGGCCGGCCCGCGTACCGCTTGCTGAGGGTGCCGGTGAAGCCGGCGACGGGCAGGCCGGTGAGGGCCGGGCGCAGTTCCGGGCGGTCCGGGTCGGCGGCCTCGGCCAGCAGGGCGGTGAGCAGGTCCGCGGTGAGCTTGTCGGCCCGGTCCAGGCCGCTGCCGTCGGCGAACTTCACGCCCTTGAGCGGCAGGTCCAGCTTCTTCAGCTGCTTGCGCACGGCGGTCCCGCCGCCCTTGAAGCTCGCCGGTTCGCCCGCGGCGAGGGCGGTCTGCCGGGCGAGCGCCTCCGCGATGTCGTTGTCGCTGCTGGTCAGCATGCGTTCGACCAGCGCGGACAGGGGCGGGGACTGGACGGTGGCGAGGGTCTTCGCACGGTCGGACGCCTTCGACGTACCGGGGACCGTGGTCCTGATCCCCCGCTCGTGCAGGAAATCGGCGAACGTCCGGGCCGCGTCGCCCGCCGGGTCCTCGCTGCGGTCCGCGGGACCGCTGGAGGAATCGTTCAGGCGGCCCTCGTCGGCCATCAGGGCGGTGACCGGGGCCAGGTTGGTGTTGGGGCCGATGGGGTGCCTGGTGCTGCCGGCGTACAGCGAGGTGTCGTACGAGAGCGTCACCTTGCCCGCCTTGCCCTTCTTGCGGGACTTCAGGGCGCGTGCCGTGTCGTCCGCGAGGTCGCGCAGGCTCGCGTTGCCGTCGGCGTCCTTGCGGGCGGTCAGGGTGGGGTCCCCGCCACCGACCAGGACGACTTCCTCGGTGCCCGGTTCCAGGACCGCCCGGGTCCTGATGCGGTGGTCCGGGCCGGCCGCGGTGAGCGCCGCGACGGCCGTGGCGATCTTCGTGGTGGAGGCCGGGGTCAGCGCGTCGTCCGCGCCCTTGCCATAGAGGCGCTTGCCGGTGGCCAGGTCGACCACGGCGCCCGCGCGGTCGGTGCCCAGCGCGGGGTCGTCGAGCAGCGGTCCGAGGACCTTGGCCAGGGCCTTCTCGCCGGGCGAGGGCGCGGAGCCCGTGGCGGAGCCGAGACCGGCGAGCACGGACGCGGCGCTGGGCGCGGGCGCCGGCTCCTTTCCGGACGTACCGGGCACATGACCGTGATCTGCGCCACCTGCGCGCTCCCGCGATGCGGCCCAGTCCCGCTCCGCCGTACGCTGACCCGTGGAGTCCCAGGGTCCGGCCGCGGTCGCCACGGTGACCGCCACGACGAGTCCGAGGGTGGCGGCGCCCGTCGTGAACTGCACGGTGGACGGCTGCTTGACCAGCGGCTTCACGACTCCGGCCGCCCGGGCCAGCGGCGGCTTCACCGCTTCCGAGGCCCGGACGAGCGGTGGCTTCACGGCCTCCGCGACCCGTACGAGTTGCGGTCCCACGGATCGCGCGACCCGCACCACATGCGGTCTCGCGGCCCGCCAAGCCCTCAGCTCCGGCACGACCACCAGCCCCTTTCGCGATCACACACCTGCGTGAGGGACACTTAACCACCAGAACTATGTGCTGATCATGGAGGAGCCACCGGTGGAGTTCGACGTCACGATCGAGATTCCGAAGGGTTCACGGAACAAGTACGAGGTGGACCACGAGACCGGTCGGATCCGTCTGGACCGTCGCCTCTTCACCTCGACCAGCTACCCGGCCGACTACGGCTTCGTCGAGAACACCCTCGGCGAGGACGGCGACCCGCTGGACGCGCTGGTCATCCTGGACGAGCCGACCTTCCCGGGCTGCCTCATCCAGTGCCGCACGATCGGCATGTTCCGCATGACGGACGAGGCCGGCGGCGACGACAAGCTGCTGTGCGTGCCCGCGCACGACCCGCGCGTGGAGCACCTGCGGGACATCCACCACGTGTCGGAGTTCGACCGGCTGGAGATCCAGCACTTCTTCGAGGTCTACAAGGACCTGGAGCCCGGCAAGTCCGTCGAGGGCGCCAACTGGGTGGGCCGCACGGACGCCGAGGCCGAGATCGAGCGGTCCTACAAGCGTTTCAAGGAGACGGGCGGCCACTGAGCCTCCTGTAGTCCTGCGGGCCGCGCGACCCCTCATGGGGCCGCGCGGCCCGTTCGTGTGCCGGTACGCATACTGGGACGTACCGACAAGTACGAGTTCGGGAGTGGTGCGTGACGGAGCCGGAGGTCGAGGACCGCAAGCCGCAGTCGGACGAGGCGCGCAGCGCCTTCATCCCGCCCAGCGGTGTGGTGGCACAGGTCCCGCCGGTCGAGGAGGAGTCGTCGACGACGTCGGAGTTCGCCCTCCCCAGAGGGCTCGACGCCGTCCCGCAGGCGCCCGCCGCCGAGTCCGCGGGGTCGGCGTTCAGCACGCCGAGGACGTACAGCGCCAGGAACGCGCCGCCCGCCTTCACACCGCCCGGCGGCGTCCCGCGCGTCGACCTCACCAAGGACGCCCCCTGGCAGGACCGGATGCGCACGATGCTGCGCATGCCGGTCGCCGAGCGGCCCGTGCCCGAGGCCGTGCAGAAGGCGGAGGACGAGGGTCCCGCCGTGCCCCGCGTCCTCGATCTGACCCTGCGCATCGGCGAGCTGCTGCTCGCGGGCGGTGAGGGCGCCGAGGACGTGGAGGCGGCGATGTTCGCCGTCTGCCGCTCCTACGGCCTGGACCGCTGCGAGCCCAACGTCACCTTCACGCTGCTCTCCCTCTCGTACCAGCCGTCGCTGGTCGAGGACCCGGTGACCGCGTCGCGGGTCGTCCGGCGCCGGGGCACCGACTACACGCGCCTGGCGGCCGTGTACCGGCTCGTCGACGACATCAGCGACGACGAGACCGAGGTGTCCCTGGAGGAGTCCTACCGGCGGCTCGCGGAGATCCGCCGCAACCGGCACCCGTACAGCGGCTGGGTCCTGACCCTCGCCACCGGGCTGCTCGCGGGCGCGGCCTCCGTGCTCGTCGGCGGCGGCCCGCTCGTGTTCGTGGCGGCGGTCGTCGGCGCGATGCTGGGCGACCGGCTGGCGTGGCTGTGCGCCGGGCGCGGGCTGCCGGAGTTCTACCAGTTCACGGCGGCCGCGATGCCGGCGGCCGCGATCGGCGCCGCGCTCACGATCGCGGACGTCGACGTGCGGGCGTCCGCGGTGATCACCGGCGGGCTGTTCGCGCTGCTGCCCGGGCGGGCGCTGGTGGCGGGCGTGCAAGACGGGCTGACCGGCTACTACATCACCGCGGCGGCCCGGCTCCTGGAGGTCATGTACTTCTACGTGGGCATCGTCATCGGTGTCCTGGTGATCCTGTACTTCGGGGTGACGCTGGGCGCCGAGCTCAACCCGGAGGCGGCCCTGCTCTCCGCCGAGCGGCCGCTGTGGCAGATCGGCGCGTCGATGCTGCTGACCCTGACCTTCGCGGTGCTGCTCCAGCAGGAACGGTCCACCGTGCTGATCGTGACCCTCAACGGCGGGGTCGCGTGGAGCGTGTACGGCGCGATGCACTACGCGGGCGAGATCTCGGCGGTCGCCTCGACGGCCGTGGCCGCCGGCCTGGTCGGGCTGTTCGGGCAGCTGATGTCGCGCTACCGGTTCGCCTCCGCGCTGCCGTACACGACCGCCGCGATCGGGCCGCTGCTGCCCGGGTCCGCCACGTACTTCGGGCTGCTCGCCATCGCCCAGAACGACGTCGACAAGGGCCTCGTGTCGCTCACCAAGGCGGCGGCGCTCGCGATGGCCATCGCGATCGGGATGAACCTGGGGTCCGAGATCTCGCGGCTGTTCATGCGGTTGCCGGGGGGTTCGCGGCGCGCGGCCAAGCGCACCCGCGGGTTCTGAGGGGCGGGTCCGTCCGTCGTCCTGCAGCCGTCCGCCGGTGGGGGCTCGRCGCGCAGTTCCCCGCGCCCCTGAGGGGCGCGGGCTTGCGGGGCGCGGGTCTGCGGGATCAGTTGCGCGGGGGGTTCTGGCCGTACGGGTACTGCTGGTACTGCTGCTGGTCCTCGGGGTGCTGCTGCCAGTGCTGGCGGCCGTAGTTCTGGTCCTGGCCCTGATTGTGGCCCTGGCCCTGGTTCTGGCCGTACGGCTGCTGCTGCTGGTAGTAGTCCTGGTTCTGCTGGTGACCCTGGTCGCCGTACTGGTCGTACTGCTGCTGTCCCTGGTTGCCGTAGCCCTGGTCCTGGCCGTACTGCTGCTGGTTTCCGTAGCCGTTGCGGTGGTCCTGCGGGATCCGGCGGAGCTGGGTCGTGCGGTCGTCCATGGCCGGGGCCGCCTGCGGGGCGTGGGCCTGCGGCTGAGCCTGCGAGGGCTGCGCGCCGTTCGCCCGCTCCTTCTTGGACTTACCGCGGGCCCGCAGGAACTCGATGATGATCGGGACCACCGAGATGAAGACGATCAGGAGCAGGATCGGCTCGATGTTCTGGTGGACGAACTCGATGCTGCCGAGCCAGGAGCCGAGCAGGGTGACGCCCGCGCCCCAGAGGACGCCGCCGACCACGTTGAAGATCAGGAACGAGCGGTACTTCATGCCGCTGACGCCGGCGATGATCGGCGTGAACGTGCGCACGATGGGCACGAAGCGGGCCAGCACCAGCGACTTCGGGCCGTACTTCTCGAAGAACTCGTGCGCCTTGGTGACGTTCTCCTGCTTGAAGAGGCGGGAGTCCGGCCGGGTGAAGAGCGAGGGTCCGACCTTCTTGCCGAACATGTAGCCCGCCTGGTCGCCGAGGATCGCGGCGAGGCAGATCAGGGCGATGGCGCCCCACAGGGGGAAGTCCAGGGTGTTGGCGGTGATCAGCATGCCCGCCGTGAACAGGAGCGAGTCACCCGGCAGGAAGAATCCGATGAGCAGGCCCGACTCGGCGAAGACGATCAGGAGCAGGCCCCAGATGCCGAACGAGTCGAGCAGGTAGTCCGGATCCAACCAGCTCGGGCCAAGGGCAAGCGTCGTCACGATTCCGGGCTCCTGAGGGGTGGTGGCTGCGGTGGCGGGCGAAGGTGTGGCCGACCAAAGTTATCAACGCCCCATGGAGCGACCAGGTTCCACCGGCTCCTACAGGATGCACTGTGCCCCGGCTGGGACAAAGCTGTGGGCCGTGGGTATCCAGGAATCCATGGGAATCGAAGAATACGGCGGCGGCCAGGGTCCCCGGCCGGACGTGCTGGTGGTGACGACGAACGACGTGCCCGGTCACCGGGTCGAACAGGTCATCGGTGAGGTCTTCGGGCTGACCGTCCGCTCCAGGCACCTGGGCAGTCAGATCGGGGCCGGACTGAAGTCGATGATCGGCGGCGAGCTGAAGGGGCTCACCAAGACCCTGGTGGAGACCCGCAACCAGGCGATGGAGCGGCTCATCGAGCAGGCCCGCGCGCGGGGCGCCAACGGCGTGCTGATGTTCCGCTTCGACGTGACCGAGGCGGCCGACCTGGGCACCGAGGTCTGCGCGTACGGCACGGCCGTGGTGCTGGTCAAGGAGTAGGGCGACCGGCCGGTAAGGGGCGCCCGCCTTTGCGGGCGCCCCTTACCGGTCGTCATTCCCCGTGCCGCGCCGCGTTCGCCGCGATCGCGTCCCTCAGGTGCTCGGCGAGACCCGGCCGCACGGAGTCGTAGAACGCCTTGAACCGCTCGTCGCCGACGTACAGGTCGCCCAGGCACCGGTGCATCTCGTACGCGCACGGGTGGAACCACCGGTCGATGTGCAGCCGGTGCTCCTCGGCCAGGTCCGTGGCGCGCTCCCCCGCGGCGGGCTCACCGGCTTCCATCAGGGCCGCGTACCGCTCGCCCCAGGAGGCGACCTCCGCCTGTATACGTGTCCAGTCGTCCTTGGTGTAGCGGGCGGCCCGCCGCTGCGACTCGGCGTACGTCTCCGTGCCGCCCCAGCGGCGCTCGGCCTCCTCCGCGTGCTCCTCGGGGTCCTTGTCGCCGAAGACCTCGAACTTCTCCTCGGGTGTGAGGTTGATGCCCATCGTGCGTGCCTCCATGGCGCGTTCCACGGCCGCCGCCATCCTCCGCAGTCTCCCGATCCGGTCGGACAGCAGCCGGTGCTGCCGGCGCAGGTGCGCGCGCGGGTCCGCGTCCGGGTCGTCGAGCAGGGCGGCGACCTCGTCGAGCGGGAAGCCGAGCTCCCGGTAGAACAGGATCTGCTGCAGCCGGTCGAGGTCGGCGTCGCTGTAGCGCCGGTGGCCCGCGTGGCTGCGCCCGCCCGGTACGAGCAGGCCGATCTCGTCGTAGTGGTGCAGCGTGCGCACCGTCACCCCGGCGAAACCGGCGACCTGTCCCACGGAGTGGCCCATGGCCCCGCTCCTTCCTTCTTCTCTTCGGACGCGCCCCAGCCTCGGCCCTCACGCCACGTGAGGTGCAAGCCGGAAATCGACCCCGCCCCTGCCGGTTTTACCCGCTTATGGGAGCGCGGTGGCCCACCATGGAGACCCGCACCCGCCGCCCGACGACCGCGACCGGAGGCATCATGCCGCTCCACCAGGGCCCCGCGAAGTCCGACGAGCACCCTTCGAGCGTCAACCCCTTCTACGGGGAGGCGAACCCGGTCGACGGCATGACCGAGGCCCCGCCCCGGCACCGGCTGCCCGACGGGCCGCTGGCCCCCTCCACCGCCTACCAGCTGGTGCACGACGAGCTGATGCTGGACGGCAACTCCCGGCTCAACCTCGCGACCTTCGTCACCACCTGGATGGAGCCGCAGGCCGACGTGCTGCTCGGCGAGTGCCGCGACAAGAACATGATCGACAAGGACGAGTACCCGCGCACGGCCGAGCTGGAGCGCCGGTGCGTGGCGATGCTCGCCGACCTGTGGAACGCGCCGGACCCGGCCGCCGCGGTGGGCTGCTCGACGACCGGGTCCAGCGAGGCGTGCATGCTCGCGGGCATGGCGCTCAAGCGCCGCTGGGCCCGCCGCAACGCCGACCGGTACCCGGGCGCCCGCCCGAACCTCGTGATGGGCGTCAACGTGCAGGTCTGCTGGGAGAAGTTCTGCAACTTCTGGGAGGTGGAGGCCCGCCAGGTCCCCATGGAGGGTGACCGCTTCCACCTCGACCCGCAGGCGGCCGCCGACCTGTGCGACGAGAACACCATCGGGGTCGTCGGCATCCTCGGCTCCACCTTCGACGGGTCCTACGAGCCGATCGCCGACCTCTGCGCGGCGCTGGACGCGCTGCAGGCCCGCACCGGCCTGGACGTCCCCGTCCACGTGGACGGGGCCTCCGGCGCGATGGTCGCGCCCTTCGTCGACGAGGACCTGGTCTGGGACTTCCGGCTGCCGCGCGTCTCGTCGATCAACACCTCGGGGCACAAGTACGGGCTGGTGTACCCGGGCGTCGGCTGGGCGCTGTGGCGCTCGGCCGCCGAGCTGCCGGAGGACCTCGTCTTCCACGTGAACTACCTGGGCGGCGACATGCCGACCTTCGCGCTCAACTTCTCCCGGCCCGGCGCCCAGGTCGTGGCGCAGTACTACACGTTCCTGCGGCTGGGCCGCGAGGGCTACCGGGCCGTGCAGCGCACGACCCGGGAGGTGGCCCGGGGGCTCGCGGAGCGGATCGGTGCCTTCGAGGACTTCCGGCTCGTCACCCGGGGCGACGAGCTGCCGGTGTTCGCCTTCACCACCGCCCCGCACGTCACGGCGTTCGACGTCTTCGACGTGTCCCGGCGCATGCGGGAGCGGGGCTGGCTGCTGCCCGCGTACACCTTCCCCCCGAACCGCGAGGACCTGTCCGTGCTGCGGGTGGTGTGCCGCAACGGCTTCTCCTCCGACCTCGCCGACCTGTTCACCGAGGACCTGACCCGCCTGCTCCCCGAACTGCGCCGGCAACCGCACCCACTGACGAGGAACAGGGACGCGGCGACGGGCTTCCACCACTGAGACGGGACGACGACGCGCCCTGTTTCGCATTGGGTCGCAACTCCTGAGAAGCCCGCTTCTCACTAAGTGCTGGACATGAAGAAGCGATGAGCGTAGCGTGTGACACACGTTGAAAGTGGTGTTGCGGTCAGGTCATCACGGCGACTGGTTTCCGGCGCGCCTTCAGGGCGTCACCGGGGCCGGAAAGAGCTGTGCCCCGGGCTGTGTGCAAAGCAGTGACAGTACTCCGGGGCTCACGTCTCCGAAGGTAACACGGAACCTTTCATTCAGGGGGCGGCAGTGGTGACAGAAGAAGAGGCCAAGCGGATCGTGGACGCGATCTCGGCCGAGCGGTTCCAGCCCTTCCTCGACGAGTGCGGTGGTGACCCCCTGGTCGCTCTGCGTCTGTACTACTGGGACGGAGAGGCCTCACGCGCGTTCCTCAGCGCACTGCGTGACTTCGAGGTCGCCATGCGCAACTCCTTCCACGCCAAGCTGGCCGGGCGCTACAGCCGTGCCGACTGGTGGGACTCCCCTCGCGTCCAGCTGACCGGCAAGGGCCTCCAGCAGGTACGCAACGCCAGGTCGGCCCTCCAGCAGGAACTGGTGACGGGCGTCACCGCCGACGACATGGTCGCCAAGCTGACGCTCGGTTTCTGGGTCGGCCTGACAGGGCGCGGCCGGAACTACGAGATGCAGTTCTGGAACCCCGCGCTCCGCCACGCTTTCCGCGGCTATCAGGGCAGGCGCGGCTCCCTGCAGCAGCAGTTGGACCACGTACGCCGTTTCCGGAACCGCATCGGTCACCACGAGCGCATCTGCCACCGCCATCTGGAGAAGGACTTCGAGACGCTGCTCGAACTCATGGAGTACGTGTCGCCCGAGAAGGCCGCCCTGCACCGGCAGTTCAGCCAGATCCCCGAGGTGCTCGCCCGGAAGCCGCTGGTGCTGTCCGGCGCCGAGCCGGTCAGGTTGTGAGGCCGTGATGACCCGTTCGAAGCCCACGTTCATGTCCTGGGAAAGGCCGCCGGTTCCTGAGACGGGGACGGAAACCAAGACAGCGACGGCTACGCCGGAGTCGTACGCTCCTGTCTCGCTCGGCGAAATCAAGGAACTCGCGGGCGTAGGACGCCCAACGGTCAGCAACTGGCGGCGTCGGCACTCCCGAGAGGTCCTGCAAGGGGCCAACGGCTCACGCCGTCCCTTCCCCGACCCGATTCCGGGCGTGGGCAGTGAGAGCAAACCGCTCTTCGACGCGGCGGAGATCGCGGACTGGCTCGACCTGCGCGCCGTCCCGGATGCCGAACGCGACGAGAACGGCAGACTGCCCACCTACGGCGACCGGTTCCGCCGTGCCCTGCGGCTGCGCGGTCTGGTCACACTGAAGCACCGTCTGGGTTCGGCGGAGGCGGTCATCTCCCAGGCACTGGCCGTCATGGCGATGTCCGCCGAGGGCAAAAACTGGATCACGGAGTACCTTCCGGAGGGGCTGCTCGCCGAGTACGAGACGGCCGATCCCGATGTCGTACGCGCCGCGCACGAACTCATGAACGAGATCGGGGCACCCGGCTGGGCCGCCGACGCGCTGCTCGGCCTGGACGACGAGGGTCTGGAGATCGCCAGGCGCCTCGAATCCGACCTTGTCATGGATGTCACGCCCCGCGCGATCGTCGCCTTGGTGGCCGCCCTGATCGGGCCCAACGAGGGCGGTCCGGACCAGCGTTCGACGATCAGCCTGTGCGCGGGGCTCGGGGAACTGCTTCTGGGGATGGGTGGTGGCCCGTACGAAGGGCTGAGGGGTCACGGTGAACTCGTGGCCGTGGAACCTGATCCGCTGCTGCGCAAGTTGTTGCGGTACCGGCTCATGAGCTACGAGGCGGGCAGCATCGACGTCTGCGCCTCCCCGTCCGACCTCGACATCCCGTATGCCTGGGGCCAGGTGCCCGGTGCGCCGGACACCTTCTCACACGCCGACATCGTCCTGGCCGATCCGCCGTACGTGTCCGGCGAGCACGAGCGTGATGCCGAAGGCCCGCTGTGGTGGGCCGAGGAAGCCGTTCGCCGGCTCCGGCCAGGAGGTCGCGCGTACGTCGTCGTGCCCACTTGGACGCTGACGCGCACGAGCGGAACAGGCCTGGCGTCCGTGCGTACGCCCACCGTCAGCGCACGGCAGGCGCTGCTGGAACGCGGCTGCGTGGAAGCGATCATCCAGCTCCCGCGCCGCATCCATCCGTTCAGAACCGGCGCCGAATACGGACTCCTGGTGCTGCGCCCGCCGTCCCCCGATCCCGGTCCGGTACGCCTCGTCGACGCCGACCGGATCGCTCAGCGCAAGGGCGGGACGGGTGACGAGGAGTGGATCGACGAGGTGGTGCGGATGACGCGCGTCGGCCTCGCCTCCGACAGGGATTCCGATGCGGCTTCCGACGCGGACGACGGGCAGCCGACCGACAGTGTCCCCGACCCCCAGGACGCGCGGGACGTCCCGGTACTGGCGTCCGGCGCGGGCAGTGAGCAACTGCTCGACAATCGCTCCGTCCTCCCCTCCCACCGGCTGACGGCCTCTGAGAAGCAAGTCGACCACTTCGAGGAGACACTCACCGCGCGCCGCGTCACCGCTGCCGCGATGCCCCAGCTCCGGGACTGGCTCGGCGACATGGGTATCGCCAAGCGTGAGGCACCGATCCGCCACCGAAAACTCGACCAGTACCTACGGGCCGGGCAGTTGACCCTGCTCAACGGGCACCGCGTCAAGGACACCGACATCGGGGACGCGGGCCTGCCGGTCATAGGCCGTGAGGAGATGCTCGGAGAACTGCCGGTCGGGGTGCGGTGCATCTCCCCGGAGGACCTGTCGGCGTACCCGTCCGCCAAGATCACCGAGCAGGGGGACGTCGTCCTGCTCGCCGAGCACGGCGTGCGGTGCCAGGTGGACGCGGCCGGTGGGTGCGTGCTGCTAGCGCCCGTGCAGGGGCTGCGGATCGCGGCCTACCGCGGTCACGTACGGGCCCTCGCGGAGGACGAGCCCGTACGCCCCGACGCGCTCTGGATGCGTCCGTACTCCCTGGCCCGACTCCTCCAGGCCCCGCGCAACCAACACCGGGGCAGCGGATCGCTCGTACGGCGGGTGAGCGTACGCGACATGGATCTGCCGCAGCTTCCGGCCGACGAGGTGGCCGAGCTGGAGAAGATCCTGGCGGAGGCGGAGCGGCTGCGCGCCGAAGTACGCCGGCAGCTGGACGCCCTGGACCGTCTCGCCGAGCGGGTGTCGGCGGGGGTCGCCGACGGCGATCTGGCGTTGCGGCGACGGTGAGGGGCATCGCGCGGTAAGACAGTTCGGTACCGGCACCGACATCGATCCGGTACCCGATGAAGATCAGTGTCGGTTCAGGTCCGTGTTCGCAGTATTCGCACTACGCAGAGAGAAGTGAGAGCCCCGGTGCCACCGCGCAAGAAGAAGGAAGCCAAGCCGGAGGACATGAAGTCCATCCTCTGGAAGTCCGCGGACAAACTGCGCGGAAGCCTGGACGCGGCCGAGTACAAGCACTTCGTGCTCGGACTCGTGTTCCTGAAGTACGTGTCGGCCGCCATGGAGGAGAAGCGGGCGCAGCTTGAGGAGGGCCTGCGTCCCGGCGGCTGGCTCCTGGCCGAACTCGGCTTCGACGGCGAACCACCGGCGGCAGCGGTCCCGCAGATCCTGGAGGACCGCGAGCTGTACACGGGCGCCGGGATCTTCTACGTCCCGCCGACGGCCCGGTGGGAGGCCGTCCTGGAGCGCGCCAAGGGCACGCTGACCGACCCGACGCTCGGCAAGGTCATCGACACGGCCATGGAGACGATCGAGAAGTTCAACACCTCGCTGAAGAAGGGCACGCTGCCCTCGCAGTACAACAGCGGCCGGGTCGACGAGACGACCCTCGCCGGCCTGGTCAAGCTCCTCGACCGGCTCACCTTCCAGGCCCAGGTGGGCGAGGACGGACAGCGCGTCGGCGCGCGGGACCTGATGGGCGAGGTGTACGAGTACTTCCTCGCGCAGTTCGCCCTCCAGGAGGGCCGCAAGGGCGGCGAGTACTTCACTCCGCCGAGCGTGGTGAAGCTGCTCGTGGAGATGCTGGAGCCGGAGGAGGGCGAGCGCGTCCTTGACCCCGCGTGCGGTTCAGGCGGCATGTTCGTGCAGGCCGAGAAGTTCGTGGAGACGCACGGCGGCGACCGTATGAACGTGGCGGTCTACGGCCAGGAGCGCAACCTCACGACCTGGCGACTGGCCCACATGAACCTCGCGATCCACGGCATCGAGGTCGACCTGGGCGAGGAGCCGGCCGACTCCTTCCACAACGACCAGCACGGCGGCCTGAAGGCGGACGTTGTCCTCGCCAACCCCCCCTTCAACATCTCCGACTGGGGCGGTGAGCAGCTCGGCCTCGACGACCGCTGGACGTACGGCACCCCGCCGGTCGGCAACGCCAACTTCGCGTGGATGCAGCACATGGTGAGCAAGCTCGCGCCCGGCGGGCGGGCGGGCATCGTCCTGGCGAACGGCTCGATGAGCAGCAAGTCGGGTGGGGAGGGCGACATCCGGCGGGCGATGGTCGAGGACGACTTGGTGGCCTGCATGGRGGCGCTGCCGGGGCAGTTGTTCCGGTCCACCCAGATCCCAGCGTGCCTGTGGTTCCTCGCGGAGGGCAAAGGGCGGCATTCGAAGTGGGTGCGGGGGCGGAAGGGCGAGGTGCTTTTCATCGACGCCCGGGAGCTGGGCGTCATGGCCTCGCGCACGGAGCGGGTGCTGACGGAGGAGGAGCTGGGACGGATCGCGGGAGCGTTCCGGGCCCGGGCGCCCTGATCGTCACCGCCCCCGCCTGGACGGCCTTCATCAGCCACCTCAAGGGCTGAAGGCCGCCGAGGTCACCTCCCCTCCCTTACGTCAGTACCTCGTGAGAGGCTGACTCCGCCCAGCTCACACGGGTGAGGGGAGGACAGATGTACGTATCCGGAATCGGCTTCTCGAACGTCAAGGGCTTCACCGGCGAGCGGGCCGTGCACGAACTTCCGCTGCCCGTGCCGAAGGACGGCGGCAGCTGGACCGTACTCGCCGGACGCAACGGCTCGGGCAAGTCCACGCTCCTCCGTACCCTCGCGCTCGCCCTCGCCGGCCCCCAGGTGGCCCGTACCCTCGTGCAGGACTTCGGCAGTTGGATCACCGTCGGCGAACAGTCGGCACAGGCGCAGGTGTACGTACAGCCCGACCACACCGTCGACCGGCTGACCGGACGCGGAGGCGCGCCCGACGGCCGTCTCCTCCTCGGGCTCGACTGGACGGCACCCGAAGACCAGCCAGGCCGGCCGGACAGATCGCGCTACCGCATACCTCCACAGCCCCACCTGTCCTCGTACAACGGTGATGACGACGGCGAGGACTCAGGTGACTCAGGTCGCAGACACGCCGCGCGTGGCCCCTGGGCCGATAATCCACAGGGTTGGTTCTGCGCCGCCTACGGGCCCTTCCGGCGGCTGACGGGCGGTGGCGGTGAGGCGCAGCAGCTGATGCTCGCGCCCGGCCCCAGAGGGCGTATGGCCTCGCTCTTCCACGAGGACGCGTCCCTGTACGAAGGCGTCGCCTGGCTCAAGGAGTTGTCGCATCGCAGCCTGGAGGAGCAACAGGACGCCACAGAGCTGTTGGACATCATTCTGGAGCTGCTCTCCGACGACCTCCTGCCGGACGATTACCGCGCCCTGCGGGTGACCTCCGACGGGCTGTGGGTGGCACCGGGCGGCGACATGGAGCGCGCCTACCCTCTCCGCGAGATGAGCGACGGCTTCCGTACGGTCGCCGCCCTCGTCCTGGACATCGTGCGCCAGTTGCAGAACGCGTACGGGACGCTCGACGCGGCCACCGACGCCGAGGGGCACACCGTGGTCCGGATGCCCGGTGTGGTGATCATCGACGAGGTGGACGCGCACCTCCACGTCACATGGCAGCGGCGGATAGGTGGTTGGCTGCGCACGCACTTCCCGCGGATCCAGTTCATCGTCACCAGCCACAGCCCGTACATCTGCCAGGCGGCGGATCCGGGAGGGCTGATCCGTCTGCCGGGGCCGGAGGAGCGGCGCGCTCCCGAGGTCGTCGACGAGGCGCTGTACCGCCGTGTCGTATACGGCAGCGGCGACGACGCGGTGCTGTCCGAGTTGTTCGGTCTGGAGACCCCGTACTCAGGCGAAGCCGAACGGCAGCGCGCCAGGCTCGTCGAACTGGAGCGGAAGGTCTTCCGCGACCAGGCCGACGAGTCGGAGTTACGCGAGTACCGGGAGCTGACCGAGTTGCTCACCAGCTCACTGTCGGCGCGGACCGACGAAGTGGCGGCGAGGCTCGGAGGCGGCCGGTGATCCCGGTGACACGCCTGCCCGCTCCCGAGGAATTACTTGACTTATTGGCGAGCGGCACCGACCGGGTGGTGGCGAAGGGGGCCGACAGTGCGGCGGCGGACTCGGTGTGGTCGAGCAGTCGCGTCGCCAAGCGCGAGATACGCGCTCTGTTACACCTCATGGCACCCGCGATCCAGCGCTGCATGTACTGCCTGGACAGCCAGGGCACCGACATCGACCACTTCCAGCCGAAGGCACTTGCCCCGCTCCGCACGTTCGACTGGTCGAACCATCTGCTGGCCTGCTCGTTCTGCAACAGCAACGCGAAGCGGGAGGAGTATCCCTGTGACGCGACAACCGGAAAGCGCCTTTTAGTGGACCCCAGCACCGACGATCCGGCCGACCATCTGGCGTTACTGCCCGCGTCGGGAACGTACGACGGCCTTACGGCGATCGGCCGGGAGTCGATCAGGGTCTTCGACCTCAACCGGGAGACGCTGAGACGCGGTCGGGTCCGTATGTTCCAACTGTGCAGGGACCTGCTGCCGTTATGGCACGCGAAGTTGCTCCGGGGGGACACGACCGGAGCGGACGAGACTGCCATGGCCCTGCTGGAGGAACCGTTCGGAGACGTCCTGCGCACCCTGTGCCGAAGAGCGCGCACACCGGCCATCGCGGAGCTGACATACGGCCTGGAACTCGGAATGGCACTCGTGGAGTGGCGACACGCCCACACATGACAGCCTTCGGGTGGACGCGTCTCGCTCCTGCCGCCCCTTCCTGAGGCCGATGCTCGAACAAGCCCACCCGCGCCCGCCGCGAACCCCTCCCCCTACTCGTCCAGCGCCCCGAACTTCCGCACCGCCAGCGGGAAGAACACCGCCAGCAGGGCCAGCGGCCAGGCCACCGCCGCCCAGACGTGGCCCGTCTCGGCGCCCGGGGCGCCGAACAGGTCGCGTACCGCCGTGGCCGTCTGCGACAGCGGGTTCCACTCGACGACCGTGCCGAGCCAGTCCGGCATGGACTGCGGGGCCGCGAGGGCGTTGGACAGGAAGCCGACCGGCCAGACCAGGATCTGCACGGCCTGCACCATCTCCGGCTTCCCGGCCACCAGCGCCAGCAGGATGCCGATCCACAGCATCGCGAACCGCAGCAGCAGGAGCAGGCCGAGGGCGCCCAGGAAGGCGCCGAAGGTGCCGTGCGCGCGCCAGCCGAGCACGTACGCGACCGCGGTGAGCACGGCCAGGCCGAGCGCCGACTGGAGCATGTCGGCGGCCGAACGGCCCACCAGGACCGCCCCGTCGGCCATCGGCATCGAGCGGAAGCGGTCGATCACCCCCTTGTCGAGGTCCTGGGTGACGGCCAGCATCGTGCCCTCCAGGCCGAAGACCATGGTCAGCGCGAACATGCCGGGCACCAGGAAGTCGAGGTACTCACCGTCGACACCTCGGCCGCCGCCGATGAGGTAGCCGAACATCAGCAACAGCATCACGGGGAAGACCAGGGCGACCAGGACCTGGGCCGGCTGCCGTGCCCAGTGGGCGAGTTCGCGGCGGGTCATGGTCCAGGAGTCGTTCAGCGCGTACGAGGTCACACGGTCTCCTTCGCAGGGGTGGCGGCGGGGTCGTCGGTGAGGTGCAGGAACACCTCGTCCAGCGTGGGGCGCCGCAGGGCCACGTCCTCGGCCTCCACCCCGGCGTCCTCCAGGGCCCGCAGGACCCCGGTCAGCACCTTCATGCGGCCGGCGGCCGGGGCGCTCAGCAGGCGCCGGTCGACGTCCACCGAGACCTCCGCCGGGGCAAGGGGCAGCAGGGCGACGGCGGCTCCCAGCTGCCCGCCGTCCCGCAGCACCACGTCGATGCGGTCCCCGCCCGCGAGGGCCTTCAGTTCGTCCGCCGTGCCGTCCGCGACGAGCCGCCCGCGGTCGAGCACCGCGATCCGGTCGGCGAGCTGGTCCGCCTCCTCCAGGTACTGCGTGGTGAGCAGCACCGTCGTACCGCCGCCGACCAGGGAGCGCACCGCCGCCCACACCTCGGCCCGGCCGCGGGGGTCGAGGCCCGTGGTCGGCTCGTCCAGGAAGAGCACCTCCGGGTCGGTGAGGAGCGAGGCGGCCAGGTCCAGCCGGCGCCGCATGCCGCCGCTGTACCGCTTCACCGCCTTGCGGCCCGTGTCCGCGAGGCCGAAGCGCTCCAGGAGTTCACCGGCCCGCACGCGCGCGTGGCGGGCGCCCAGGTGGTAAAGGCGCCCGAACATCTCCAGATTCTGCCGTCCGCCCAGTTCCTCGTCGAGCGCCGCGTGCTGGCCGAGCAGGCCGATGCGGCGGCGCACCTCCCGGGCCCGGGTCACCGCGTCGTGCCCCGCCACCTCCACCAGGCCCCCGTCGGGCCGCAGCAGGGTGGACAGGATCCGGACCAGGGTCGTCTTGCCCGCGCCGTTGGGGCCGAGCAGCGCGTGCACCGTGCCGCGCCCGACCCGCAGGTCGAGCCCGTCCAGCGCGTGGGTGTCCCCGTACCGCTTCCGTACGCCCTCGACGACGATCGCGTCGGTCATCGGGCTCCCTTCACGTGCATCTCAGAATAATCAAATTTGACTACCAGCACGCCGTGAAGGGTATGCCCGGTCGAGCACTTAGTCAAACTTGATTACTGGGCATCCCCCGGATGCGTCTCGTCCGTGCGGTACGGGTTCTCCTCGCCCTCCGCCAGTACGCCCACGAAGGGCTCGCCCTCGCCCGCGAAGGCGTACGCGCCGTCCTTGATCCGCCGGATCAGGCCGCGGGTCCACTCGGCGCCGCTGTCGGCGGAGTGGACCCAGAAGTTCATGATCTCGCCGATGTGGCCGAGCCGCTCGGGCCCGTCCTCCGGCACGTAGTGCTCGGTGACGGCGGAGCGCCACTCCTCGATGACCCGCACCCGTTCCTCCAGGAGCCCGAGCGCCTCCTCGCGGCCGAGGTCCACCATGAAGCCGAGCGCCGCGGAGAGGACGTCCGGCTTCTGGTCGTACGCGGTCAGCGACGCGCGCAGGAGCGTGCGGAACTCCCGCGTGCCCTCCTCGGTGATCTCGTACTCCGTGCGCGGCGGGCCGCCGGCCGTGGAGGGCTCGGTCTCGTGCGCGACCAGCAGTCCCTGCTTCGCCATCTGCTTGAGCGCGTGGTAGATCGAGCCCGGCTTGGCGTTGGACCACTCGTGCGCGCCCCAGTACTCCAGGTCGTTGCGGACCTGGTAGCCGTGGGCCCGGCCGTGCTGGCGCACGGCGCCCAGGACGAGGAGGCGGATCGCTGACATGCGGTCAAGCGTAGGACGCCGTGCTCCGTCCGGTACGCCGGGCCCACCGGGGCCCGGCGCGAGCCTGTCGGCCCGGAACTGTTCCGAATTGCCCGGAACTGTCCGGAACGGCTCAGAACGGGAAGGCGCTGCGGCCGTGCTGGACCGAGATCCACTTCTGGGTGGTGAACGCCTCGACGGTGGCCTCGCCGTTCAGACGGCCGATCCCCGAGGACTTCTCGCCGCCGAAGGCGACCAGCGGCTCGTCGTGCACGGTGCCGTCGTTCACGTGGAACATGCCCGTGTCGATCCGCTGGGCGAAGGAGACACCGCGCTCGACGTCGGCGGTGTGCACGGCGCCGCTCAGCCCGTACGGGGTGTCGTTGACGAGGCGCACGGCCTCCTCCTCGCCGTCGAACGGGACGAGGAGCGCGACGGGGCCGAAGATCTCCTGCCGCAGGATCGCGGAGTCGGCGGGCAGGCCGGTCAGGACGGTCGGCTCGACGAGGTTGTCGGTGGTGGTGCCCCGCACGAGGGCGGTCGCGCCCTCGGCGAGCGCCTGGTCCACCACGCTCGACAGGGCGTCCGCCTGCGAGGAGTTGATGACCGGACCGATGACGGTCTCCGGGTCGCGCGGGTCGCCGGCCTTCAGGGACCTGACCTTGGCGACGAACTTCTCGGTGAACTCCGCCTCGACCGAGCGGTCCACCAGGACGCGGTTCGCGGCCATGCAGACCTGGCCCTGGTGCACGAAGCGGCTGAAGACCGCGGCGTCCACGGCGTAGTCGACGTCCGCGTCGTCCAGGACCACCAGCGCGCTGTTGCCGCCCAGTTCGAGGATCGAGCGCTTGAACTGCGCGGCGCAGACGGTCGCGACGTGGCGGCCGACCTGGTCGGAGCCGGTGAAGGAGATGACCTTCGGCACCGGGTGCTCCAGGAAGGCGTCGCCGATCTCCGCGATGTCGGTGATGACGACGTTGAGCAGACCGGCCGGCAGGCCCGCGTCCTCGAAGATCTTCGCGACCAGGGAGCCGCCCACGATCGGCGTGTTCTGGTGCGGCTTGAGGACCACGCCGTTGCCGAGGGCGAGGGCGGGTGCCACGGACTTCAGCGACAGCAGGAACGGGAAGTTGAAGGGGCTGATCACACCGACGACGCCGACCGGCACGAGGTAGAGGCGGTTCTCCTTGCCGTCGCCCGGCGATGGGATGATCTTCCCCTGGGGCCGCAGCGCGAGGTTGACCGACTCGCGCAGGAACTCCTTGGCGAGGTGCAGTTCGAAGCCGGCCTTCAGCCGGGTGCCGCCGAGCTCCGCGATGATCGCCTCGGTGATCTCCGCCTCGCGCTCCTCGACGATCCGCAGCGCCTTCTCGAACACGCTCCGGCGCGCGTACGGGTTCGTCGCCGCCCATGCCTCCTGGGCCCGGGCGGCCGCCCGGTAGGCCTCGTCCACCTCGTCGACCGTGGCTATCGTGATCGAGGCCAGCTTCTCGCCGTCGTACGGGTTGAAGTCGATGATGTCCCAGGAGCCCGTCCCCTGGCGCCATCGGCCGTCGATGTACTGCTGAGCCAGGTCGGTGAAGTAGGACGACGACATGCGATCCCTCAATCCCTTGCTGCCGAAGGCAACAGCCCATGCATCTTCACGGTCTGATCACATGTCATCGTACGGCTGTTTCAAACGAGTTCAGGCGTTTCAGCTGAGTTGGAGCAGCCCTCGGAGCAGGTCCCGGCTCTCGTCGGGTCCGGGGCTGTCCTGCTGCAGCTCCTTCATCGCCTTCTCGTACTGGGCGACGTCCTCGCGCTTGTCCAGGTACAGCGCGCTGGTGAGCTGTTCGAGGTAGACCACGTCGGACAGGTCCGACTCGGGGAAGCTCAGCATGGTGAAGGCCCCGCTCTCCCCTGCGTGGCCGCCGAGGCTGAACGGCATGACCTGCAGCCGCACGTTCGGCCGCTGGGAGATGTCGATGAGGTGCTGCAGCTGGCCGCGCATCACGTCGCGGTCGCCGTACGGGCGCCGCAGCGCGGCCTCGTCCAGCACCACGTGGAACTCGGGCGCGGTCTCGGCCACGAGGTACTTCTGCCGCTCCAGGCGCAGGGCCACCCGGCGCTCGACGTCCGCCTTGCCGGCCCCTCTCATGCCCCGGCTGACGACCGCGTGCGCGTACGCCTCGGTCTGCAGCAGCCCGTGCACGAACTGGACCTCGTAGGAGCGGATCAGGGACGCGGCGCCCTCCAGGCCGACGTAGGTGGGGAACCAGCTGGGCAGGACGTCCGAGTAGCTGTGCCACCAGCCCGCGACGTTCGCCTCCTTGGCGAGGGACAGCAGCGACTTGCGCTCCGCCTCGTCGGCGATCCCGTAGAGCGTCAGCAGGTCCTCTACGTCCCTCGTCTTGAAGCTCACCCGGCCCAACTCCATACGGCTGATCTTCGATTCGGAGGCGCGGATCGAGTAGCCGGCCTTCTCCCGGGTGATCCCGCGCGATTCACGCAACCGCCTCAGATGAGAGCCGAGCAGCATGCGTCGCACCACCGATCCCGACTCCTGCGTGCTCACGTTCGCCAGCCTCCCCAGGCCCGTTCCAAGGGCCGCAGTCTGCCACTAAAACACTTCAAGCAGTACTCGTTCAGTTACGGAAACGGCAATTTTTCAAGGTAGACACGCAGGAAACGACAAGGAGAAGACAAGCCAGACCGAGAAAAGTGGCTCGGAGACGGCGGAAAAAATGCCCAAGAAGCGGTAGCGGAGGTTCAATTCGGGCGCGTGCACGTGCATCTGCCCTTGCATCTGCCGAACGCATTGGCAACGATGGTCTCGCGCCACCGCTGCATCGCAACGACCGCGAACCCCGGGAGTGCCTCGCATGGGGACGAATGGATCGACCATGCTGGAGCCGTTACGGCAGGGACTTCCGCCGCTGGACCCCGCGTCCGTGTCCAACGCCGCCTCCTGCGCCCTCCCGCCCCGTTTCGAAGCGGTGCGCGACGCGCGGCAGTTCACCCGCCGCACGCTGGGCCAGTGGGACGTGGGCGACCGGTTCGACGACGTCTGTCTGGTGGTCTCGGAACTCGTCACCAACGCCCTGCGGCACGCGCTGCCCGCGGACACCCCCCGTCCGGCCGACCAGGACCCGCCGGTGCGGCTGCACCTGATGCGGTGGACCGGGAGGGTCGTCTGCGCGGTGCGCGACCCCAGTCACGACAGCCCGGTCGCGGGCGACTCGGACGACTGTGCCGCGGAGTCGGGGCGCGGCCTGTTCCTGGTCGAGTCCTTCGCCGACAGCTGGGGCTGGCATCCGCTGGCCGGCACGCTCGACGGCAAGGTCGTCTGGGCGCTGTTCCGCCTGGATCAGGGCTCCTCCGCATGACGGGCCGCGGCGCTTTTTTCGCGTCGCGGCTCTACGCGCGTTACGGGTCCCGGGGGCCCGCGAAGGCCGCCGGGCGGCTCGGCCTGGCCGGTCCGGGCACGGGTCCCGCCGCAGGTCCGGGTCGAGGTCCAGGCCCGACTTCGGCTCCGGCTCCGGCGGTCAGCCCGCTATCAGGTGGTCGAACTCGCCGTCCTTGATGCCCAGGAGCATGGCCTCGATCTCGGCGCGGGTGTAGACGAGGGCCGGCCCGTCGGGGAAGCGCGAGTTGCGTACGGCCACCTCGCCGCCCGGCAGCCGCGCGAACTCCACGCAGGATCCCTGCGAGTTGCTGTGTCTGCTCTTCTGCCAGGCCGCCCCGATCAGCTCCGTGGCAGCCATGCCGTTGTACACCTCGTGGTCCACAGGTCGCTCCCCGGTGGTGCATCGGCTTCGGCTTCTGTTGCCTGCGTTGCCATTGATGCAGTGGTCAACTGCCCCGGATCATAGCTGTCTTCACATGCAGATGCATGGGCAGATGCACGTGCACGGGGGGTGGTCTCCTGATTACTGCTTTGACGGTTGCGAAGCCCGAATCGTTCCCAGCCCACGCTCCGTCTCAGGAAGAGACGCACAGCGGGCCGTTCGTGTTCCAGAACGGCTCCGCCCCGTCCGGCGGTGAACGGACGGGGCGGGAGGGCCCCGGGACCTCCGGGACCTCGGCAAACCCCCGGAACCAGGGGTTCCGGGGGCTCGGCCGGGCGTCGGGCGCGGACGAGGTCACCGCGACGCGCACAACGGCGCGGGCCGCCCTCGGGCCGTTCCCGATCGCACGGACCGGCCCCGTCCCCGCCGCCCCGGGAACCGGGCGACCCTGCGACTGCGAACCTTTCCGCAGTCGCGGCGGCACGCGGGGTGACGGACCCCGGGTCAGACCTCCAGGAGGGCGTCGAAGGCGGACGGGATCCGCCGCCAGGCGGCGCGGCCCGCGGCGTACTCCGTGTCGGTCAGCAGGCAGGACTCCAGCAACAGTTCGAGCCCGTCCCGGTCCAGGCCCGGGGAGGTGAAGACGAGGTGCTGGCAGCGGTCGCCGTGCTCGGGGTGCCAGTCGAGCGCGGCGGCGGCCCGGCGCACCGGCGGTACGAGGTCCCAGGCCGCGTCGGGCAGCGACGCCATCCACGGCCCGGCCCCCTCCACGCACAGGGCGCCGCCCGCCGCGTCCCAGTGCAGCAGGGTGTCGGGCCGGTCCGCGAGCCAGAACCGGCCCCGGCTGCGCGCGGCCGCACAGGTCAGCTCCTCCAGCGCCGCGTACAGCCGCTCCGGGTGGAACGGCCGGCACCGGTGCCACACGAGCGTGGTGACCCCGGCCTCGTCCGCCTCGGCCGGCAGCAGCGCGCAGGCGGGGTGCTGGGCCGCGGCGGCCGCCTCCACGTCGAACCCGGCGAGCGCGGCGTCCGCCAGCGGCCTCGTCCCCACGGTCCCCGCGGTCCTTGTGTCCCCCGTGGTCCCGGTGGCCCCGGTGGCCGTGATCGGCACCCGGTGGGCCGTCGGGTGGAGCTGCGTCAGCAGGGCGTGGTCCTCCTCGTCCGCCTCCTGCGAGGCGGCCAGGGCCAGGACCGGGGCGTACTCCAGCTGACGGGCGAAGGTGTCGGCGACGGTGCGCCGGTCGGTCGCGGCGGCGGCGAGTCCCACGTCGGCGAGGTCGTCGCCGTTGCCCAGGTACGGCAGCACCAGCGCGGGGTCGACCGCGGTGACGACGCCGGTGAGGCGCAGGCCGGCGCCCGCGACCGCCTCCGCCGTCGCCTTCGGCTCGACCGAGTCCCAGAGCTCGACGACCACGAGCGGGACCGAGCCGTCCGCGGTGAGCCGCTCCAGCTCCGGGACCAGGTCCTCGCGCAGGGCGCAGCACGCACAGCCGTCGACCAGCGCCACCTCCGCCGCCGAGAGGACTCCCGTGCGGTCGCGGACGGTCCGGGTCACCGTGCCCCGTCCGGCCGTCGAGAGGTCGTGGTGCAGCGCCACCGCGCCCGGCACGTCGGCGAGCAGCCGCTTCACCGCCTGCCTGCGCGCGTCGGCGTGCAGCCCGCCGACGACGGCGACCGGCACCATCAGTGCTCCCCGCGCCGGTCGCCGCGCCGGTCGCCGTGTCCGTCACCGGCGGCCGGCTTCGCGCCGCGCGCCGCGCGGGCGCCGAAGCGCCGTTCGAAGCGCTCCACGCGGCCGGCCGTGTCCAGCACGCGGGCGGTGCCCGTGTAGAAGGGGTGGCTCACGTTCGAGGTCTCGACGTCGACGACCGGGTAGGTGTTGCCGTCCTCCCACTCGATCGTCCTGGTGCTCGTCATGGTCGAGCGGGTCAGGAAGGCGTGGTTCGCGGCGCGGTCCCGGAAGACGACGGGTCCGTAGGCCGGGTGGATCCCCTCGCGCATGGCGCTCAGCGCTCCTCTCGGAAGTCGACGTGCCGGCCGGCGCGGGGGTCGTACTTGCGCAGGGTCAGCCGGTCGGGGTCGTTGCGGCGGTTCTTGCGGGTGACGTAGGTGTAGCCGGTCCCGGCCGTGGACCGGAGCTTGACGACCGGGCGGAGTTCGTTGCGTGCCATGTGACTAGTATATGAAAACGAATCCCATTACCAATAGTGGGTACGCGGCGAATCGAGAGAGGTACGTCACTCACATGTCCGCACATTGCATGCTGACCGGGGCCCGCCCTGGCTTCGGCAACTCCATCTCCCATTCGCACCGGCGCACGTCGCGCCGCTTCGACCCCAACATCCAGAGCAAGCGCTACTGGCTGCCGGGCGAAGGCCGGTACGTGCGGCTGCGGTTGAGCACCAAGGGCATCAAGACGGTGGACGCCATCGGCGTCGAGGCAGCCGTCGCCCGGATCCGGGCCCGCGGGGTGCGGGTCTGATGGCGAAGAAGAGCAAGATCGCGAAGAACGAGAAGCGCCGGGAGATCGTGGCGCGGTACGCCGTGCGGCGGGCCGAGCTCAAGGAGATCGTCCGCCGGCCGTCCTCGACGGACGCCGAACGCGGCGCCGCCGAGCGGGAGCTGGCGCGGCAGCCGCGGGACGCGAGTGCCACGCGGGTGCGCAACCGGGACGGGGTGGACGGGCGTCCGCGCGGGTACCTCCGGCGGTTCGGGCTGTCCCGGGTGAACCTGCGGGAGCAGGCGCACCGGGGCTTCCTGCCCGGGGTGCGGAAGTCTTCCTGGTAGCCCCCCCCGGGGGCAGGTACGGATCTCTTTTGTCCGCGGGTGGGTGGGGGTTGCTCGCGCAGTTCCCCGCGCCCCTGGGTACCTAGGGGCGCGGGGAACTGCGCGACCAGCCCCCGACGGCCCGCACGGGCGGACGTGCGTCACCCGGTGCGGCGTCGGTACGCGGCCGGCCATGCCGGGAGGGGTGGCTGGTAGCTTGCTGCCTCGTTCCGGCGATCCGTCCGGTCAGACCCCTGGGGGCTCCAGTGACTTCGGCGACCTTCCCGCGCAGGCGGATCCGGACCGCGGCCGTGACGGCGGCCCTGGCGGCCGCGCTCGCCCTGACGGCCGGCTGCAGCGGCGACGGCGGCAGTGACGGCGACGACGGCACGGACGCGTCCTCGGGAACGAGCGCGCCCCCGACCGCCTCGGCGGACACCGGGGGTTCCGACGGCTCCGACGGCTCCGACGGCGGCACGACCGCCGGCGACGGCCTGGAAGGCAACTGGCTGGCCACCAAGGACGGCAAGGCCGTGGCCCTGGTGATCACCGGCGACGAGGCCGGGCTGTTCTCCACCGGAGGATCCGTCTGCAGCGGCTCCGCCGGGGAGTCCTCGGGCACCCGGACGATCGCCCTCAAGTGCTCCGACGGGAACGAGGACCGGGCCGCGGGCACGGTGGACTCCGTCGACTCCACCACCCTCAAGGTCACCTGGAAGGGCTTCGGCAAGGAGACCTACACCCGGTCCGAGGGCGGGGGCCTGCCCTCCGGGCTGCCTACGGCGAGCCTGGGTTCCTGACCCCGGCACCCCCATCACCGTCGTCGCCATCGTCGTCACTGCCCTCGCGTCCGGCCGTCCCGTCGAGCGTCATCGGCGGTACGGCGGTGTCCAGGGCCTCGGACAGCTCGGTGAGCGCGTCGAGCACGCGCCGCGCCGTGTCCCGTACGAACGTGTCGTCCCCCGGGGCGGCGGCCCCGGCGCCGTCGGGGCCGGCCGGGCCGGTGTCCCACTCCTTGAGGGCGGCCCGTACGGCGTCCCAGTCCGGGACCCGGCGCTCGCGGACGGCCCTGGCGCCCTGCCGGGTGGACTCGCGCAGCGCCTCGGCGAAGGCGGCCGCCGCCGGGACCGGGGCCGCGCCGCCCTCCGGCAGATGGGCTTCGAGGAGCATGACCACGCGTCCGAGCTGGGCGAGCGCGTCCTCGGCGTCGTCGGCAGCGGTCCGGGAGAGCCCGCGGTGGCGCACCGGTTCGGCGGTGGCGCGGGCCACGGCGGTGTGCCAGGCCGCGCGGGCGGTGCGCGCGGCGAGCAGGGCCTCGCGGACGTCCAGGGCGTTCCGGGACGCCGGGTCGGCGTAGGCGTCGAAGACCGCGGCCGCGTAACGGCCCTGGGCCTCCAGCCAGTCCGCGAGCCGGTTGCGCAGCCGTGGCGTCTCCCACGCGGGGTAGAGGGCGTACGCGAGCATCGCCAGCAGGCCGCCCAGCAGGGTGAGCAGGACGCGTTCGGGCACGGTCTGGGTCCACTGCTCGCCGCCCATGCCGAGCAGCAGGACGACGTACGCGGCGATGCAGACCTGCGCCGCGAACTGGCCCGTTCGCATCAGTAGGTACATGAGCCCGGCGCTCACCACGGCCAGGGCGCCGGAGAGGTACGTGCCCGGGTCGGCCAGCCGCACCACAGCCGTGGCCACGCCCACGCCCACGACGGTGCCGCCGAACCGGGCCACCGCCCGGCTGTACGTCTGGGAGAAGTCCGGGCGCATGACCATGACCGACGTCAGCGGGGCCCAGTAGCCGTGGCCCAGGGGGAGCACGGTGCCGAGGACGTAGCCGGTGGCGGCGACGGCGGAGACGCGCGTGGCGTGGCGGGTTATCGGGGAGCCCCTGCGGAGCTCCTTGCGCATGGCCGTGAGGGCGGTGGGGATCAGGGCGAGGAGGGTGGGGCGGCTGCGGGCCGTCGCCCCCTGCGGACGCGGCGGCGCACTGCTCCTCGGGGTGCTGCCGCCGGCCGTCTCCAGCACGTCCTGGAGGAGGGTGTGCAGGCGGGTGGCCGCGCGGTAGGGCCGTCCGGKGAGGATGCTGCCGGTGTCGGGGGKGCGAAAGGCGGCCAGGGCCGCGGCCGGGACGGCCACGGGCTCGCCCCGGCGGATCGCGTGGGCCGCCGCGTCGAGGATCTCACCGGCGGCGGCGAGCAGTTCACGGACCCGGTCGCGGGCCCGGCCCTCCGCGGGGACGCCGGTCGCCGGGTCGGCGAGGGAGGCGAGGACGGGCCGGATCCGCTCAGCGATGCCGCGGGCGCCGTGGAGTTGGGCGGGCCGGCGGCGGGCCTGGCGCGGGGTGACGGCGGCCGCGTTGCGGGCCTCCATCAGGGGCAGCGGGTCGAAGGGCGCGTGGGGGTCCTGGCGCAGCCGGCGCGCGTAGTCGCCCTCGGCGGCCAGGGCGTCGGCCAGCGCGTCGCGGTGGGCGCCCCAGCGGCGTACCGGGAACAGCACGACCAGTGCGGCCTGGACGACACCGCCCGCGATCATCACGGCGGCGTGGCCGGCGGCCTGGGCGACGGAGGTCGGCAGGGTGACCGTCACCAGCATGATCGCCACGTTCGAGGACGCGATGAGGCCGATGGTGGGACCTGCGGCCCAGCTCAGCCCCGCCCCGAACGTCCACACCACCAGCAGCGCGAGGAAGAGCGGCTCCCGGGAGATCGTGAGGTAGCCGAGGAACGTCGACACGGCCAGACTAGCACCGGAGGCGAGGGCCAGCTCGGGGCGGGGGCGCCAGCTGCGCTGGAACGTCGCGATCGCCGCCTGGAACGCGCCGAACGCCGAACTCGCGGCGGCGGCCGGGCCGAAGGCCCACAGGCTCACCGCGATCACGATCGCGAGCCCCGCCGCCCCGCGCACCGCGACGAGGGGTTCGAGCCGCTTCCTCTCCACGGCGAACCCCGAGCGCGCGGTGTCCTCAAGCGCTCGTCGCCAGCTCACCGCGCCAGCGTACGGGAGGGGCGGGTGGGCGGCGT
>NZ_VDFC01000040.1:989025-996568 GCF_008369065.1 Streptomyces apricus
GCGTAGCCGGGACGGACGGGTGGCGTACCCGGGGCGGACGGGCGGCATGTCCGGGCACGGGACGTGCGAGGCTGCGGTGACGCGGTCGTGTCGCGGTCGTGTCGCGGTCGTGTCGCGGTGACGCGGTCGTGTCGTGGCGCGACCGCGGTGGAACACGGTCGCGCGGAACCGCATGATGATCTACGAGTCAGTACGTCGGACCCAGAGGCCAGAGGAAAACATGCGCACCCTGCCGATCGCCGTCACCGCTCTCGCGGCGACGCTCGCCCTGACCCTGTCCGCCTGCGGCGGCGACGACGGTGGCGGCGGTGACAAGGAGAAGTCCGACGGCAAGTCGGGCGGTTCCCCGACCGTCTGCGCGGGTGACGGGCTCGACCGGGAGGTCGCCGCCAGCGAGGCCCCGGCCGCGGGCGACACCGGGACGGTCTCCGTCACCCTGACCAACGGCACCGGCGCCGACTGCACCCTGGAGGGCTTCCCGGCCGTCGGCCTGGAGGCCGGCGGGACCACCCTGGAGGTCGCCCCGGAGAAGTCCGCGCAACCGGAGAAGCTGACGGTGAAGCAGGACGAGACGGTCGGCTTCACGATCACGTACGTACGGGGTCCCGCCGGCGACGCGGCGAAGGGTGCCGCCGTGGAGACCGCGAAGTTCGAGCTGCCCGGTGCGGACGCCGCGCTGTCCTTCCCGTGGAAGTACGGCGAGGTGGCGCTGCGCAGCGCGACCGAACCGGACGCCTCGGTGACCCCGCTGCAGCGGACGGGCGACTGAGGAACGGCACCGGCACCGGCACCGCCCGCTGACGCGTTCGGGGAACGACCGGTAGACGGCCGTTCCCCGAACAGGGCACTGCGGCGAATCAGCGACCGAAGAGGTCGCCGATCAGGTTGCCGCCGCCGTGGTGGCCCTCGTGACGGTTGTCGTGGCGGTTCCCGCCCTCGTGGCGGCCGTCACCCTCGTGGCGGTTGTCGCCGTCGTGGCGGTCGTCGCTGTCGTCCTCGTGGCTCACGTTCTCGCTCTTCCAGTGGCCGGCCGCGCAGCCCTCGCCGTAGTAGGCGTCGCCGTGGCCGGCGCCCGCGAACTCGCCGCAGGCCCGGAAGCCGCCCTCGTTCCGGCTCTCGTCGTGCTCGTCGGCGAGGGCCGAGCCGGCGCTGCCGAGGATCGCGGTGACGGCGAAGGCGCCGGCGGCGAGGAAGGTACGCACACGCATGGTTGCTCCCATGGAGAAGTTGACGGACGGATGGGCGGGAGATCCGGCCGCGCGATCGCGCGTCCTCGCCGCCCTCACCCCCAGCTTCACGACGAACATCGCGGACGGCGCGAATTGATCAGCCAAACGGGGCGCCCGCCCCGTCCCGGGGTCCCCGTGTCAGGGCGGGCGCCCGGTCCTGGGCTCCTCCGCGTCAGGGCGGGCGCCCCGTCCTGGAGTCCTCCGCGTCAAGGCCGCCGCAGCGGTGTCCGTGCGTTCACCCGGGCGCGGTCCGCCGCCGCGGAGCCCTCCTCCCAGCCCGCCGCGTCGTGCACGCCGCGCATCCGGGTCGTGACGGTGTCCGGGAACATGCGCTCCGCCTCGTCCGCGACCGCGACGTCACGCGCCGCGAGAACCGGCAGCAACTCCCCCTCCGCGGCGGTCACCTGACCCTCCGCCGCGTCCGCCACCGCGGCCAGCCGGTCGCCGATGCGATGCGCGTACGCCGCGAGGAAGGACTGCCGGAAGGACTTCGTACGCTTCCTGCCGCCCGCGCGCTGGGCCGCCTCCGCCTTCGTCATCGCGGCCGTGGCCTGCACGAGGAGGGAGGTGTACAGGAGCTCGACCGCTTCCAGGTCGGGCTCGAAACCGACCACGGTGGAGAAGCCGAGGGCCTCGTTCCACACCGCGCGGCACCGGTTCGCCCCGGCCACGGCGTCCAGGAGGACGGCCTTGGCGGTCTCGTAGGGCGCGTCGACGCCGATCCGCCAGGCCCCGGGCGCGTCCCCGGCGTGCGTGCGCGCCGCGAGCAGCGCCTCGTCGATGCTGTGCCGCGCCATCAGCTCCTGCGCCTTGGCGCTCAGCGCCTCCGCCTCCTCCGGGAACCCGGTCGCCTCCGCCTTGGCGAGCAGCGCGCGGATACGGGTGAGCATGCGGGTGTCCTTGGGGGCAGCGGCGCTCGTGGACCCGTGCGCCTCCGTCCGGGGCACGTGCGCGTCCAGCGGCTCCAGGGACGGCAGGCGCAGCAGCAGGCGGTACAGCTCCAGGACGGCGGTCGCGTACGAGAAGCGGTCGGTACGGGGCGGCGGCGTCCCGGTGCCCGGTCCGGCGCCTGCTCCGGCGGCGCGCGACGTGCCCAGTGCGTCGAGCTGCGCCGCCCAGCGGGCCCCCCGGGGCCTCGGGTCCCGGCCGGCCTCGGCGAGGACCAGCTCCGACACGAGCCGCTCGTGCACCTCGGCCAGCTCGCGCCGCACGATCCGTACGACGTCGGCGGGCTGCCAGCCGCGCCGCCAGGCAGCCGCGACGAACTCCTCGCCGCGGCGGGCGAGTTCGGCGTCCGAGGCGGGGTCGGCGGCGAGCAGGGAGGCGCCGGTGTCGAGGGCCGCGTCGGTGTCGGCGTAGAGGGCGGCCTCGAAGGCGCGTCCGACCGTGGAGGGCGTACTGCTCATCCCCCGATCGTGTCACGGGCGCCGCGGAGATCGCCTGTCAACCCAAGGTTGACACCCTTCCACTGTCAACCTACCGTTGACACATGACGACGAATCCACGCGCCACCACCTCCGTACGCCTCGACGACCTCATCGAGGCCATCAAGAAGGTCCACGAGGACGCCCTCGACCAGCTCCAGGACGCGGTGCTCGCCGCGGACCACCTCGGCGACGTGGCCGACCACCTGATCGGCCACTTCGTGGACCAGGCCCGGCGTTCGGGCGCGTCCTGGACGGACATCGGCAGGAGCATGGGGGTCACCCGGCAGGCGGCCCAGAAGCGGTTCGTGCCGAAGGCCGAGGCGGACCTCGACCCGAGCCAGGGCTTCAGCCGCTACACGCCACGCGCCCGGAACGTGGTGGTGGTCTCCCAGGAGGAGGCCAGGACCGCGGGCAACGACCAGATCCGCACCGAGCACCTGGTCCTCGGCCTGATCACCGAGGCGGACGGGCTGGGGGCGAAGGCGATCACCGCGCAGGGCGTCACCCTGGACGCCGTGCGCGAGGCCGCGAGCACCGCGCTGCCCGCGCGCGCGGAGTCCATGCCCGCGCTCGTCCCCTTCGACGCCGGCGCCAAGAAGGTCCTCGAACTGACCTTCCGCGAGGCCCTGCGCCTGGGCCACAACTACATCGGCACGGAGCACGTCCTGCTCGCCCTGCTGGAGCACGAGGCCGGGACGGGCGTGCTGAGCGGACTCGGCATCGACAAGGCGAGGGCCGAGGCGAACGTCGCGAAGGAACTGGAGAAGGTGACGGGCACCCTCGCGGAGTGATCCGCCGCGGGATCGTAGGGATCCCGGGACCCTGGGGGGGGTGGCCGGGGACTGYGGGAGTCGCCGGGGACCGTGGGGTCATGAGGATCCCGGGGCCGTGGACACCTCGGGCCGGATTGTCGGACCCTGCTGCGAGACTCGTGCCATGACCGACCGGTGGGCCCTCGCGCCGACCGAGGACGGCGGCGCCGAGCTCGCCCCCCTCGGCCCCGACGGGCTGCCCGCCGGACCGATCCTGCGGGAGCCCGACCTCGCCGCGTCCGTCCGCGCGCGGCCGGACGTCACCCGCTGGGTGTGGCGGGCGACGCCGGAGGTCTACCCCCGGCTGTACGCGGCGGGGGTCCGCGTGGAGCGGTGCTACGACCTGGAGGCGGCCGAGACCCTCCTGCTCGGCCACGAGGGGCGGCTCGGCGAACCGCGCTCGGCCGCCGCCGCGCTGGCGAGGCTGCACGGCGGCCCCGTACCGCCCGATCCCCCGCAGCGCTCCGCGGAGCCCGGCTCGCAGTCCTCGCTCTTCGAGCCGCGCCCCGGCCCCGGCAGCCACGTGTCGCTGGCGCAGCTCGTCGAGGTGTACGCCGGCCAGCAGCGCAGACACGACGCGGCCGAGCACCCCGAGCGGATGCGGCTGCTCACGGCCTCCGAGTCGGCGGGCATGCTCGTCGCCGCGGAGATGAACGCGACGGGGCTGCCCTGGAGCGCGGACGTGCACCGCGAGGTACTGCACGAACTGCTCGGCGAACGGTACGCGGGCGGCGAGCCGCGCCGGCTGGTCGAGCTGGCGCAGGAGGTGTCGGCCGCGTTCGGCCGCCGGGTCCGGCCCGACCTGCCCGCGGACGTCGTCAAGGCCTTCGCGCAGGCCGGGATCAAGGTGCGCTCCACCCGCCGCTGGGAACTGGAGAAGATCGACCACCCGGCCGTGAAGCCGCTGCTCGAACACAAGCGGCTGTACCGCATCCGGGTCGCCCACGGCTGGTCCTGGCTCCAGGACTGGGTGCGGGACGGGCGGTTCAGACCGGAGTACCTGGCGGGCGGCACCGTCACCGGCCGCTGGGTGACCAACGGCGGCGGCGCGCTGCAGATCCCCAAGGTCATCCGCCGGGCCGCCGTCGCCGACCCCGGCTGGCGGCTCGTCGTGGCGGACGCCGACCAGATGGAGCCGCGCGTGCTGGCGGCGATCTCCCGCGACCCCGGCCTGATGGAGGTGGCGGGCCGCGGCAGCGACCTCTACCAGGCCGTCTCCGACCGCGCCTTCTCCGGCGACCGCGCGCAGGCGAAGATCGCCGTCCTCGGCGCGATCTACGGCCAGACCTCGGGCGACGGCCTCAAGAACCTCGCGCAGCTGCGCCGCCGCTTCCCCAGGGCGGTGGCGTACGTGGACGACGCGGCCCGGGCGGGCGAGGAGGGCCGCCTCGTACGGACCTGGCTGGGCCGCACCTGCCCACCGGTGGCGGGCTCGGGCGACCCGAGCGACCCGGATGGTCCGTACGGCCCGGACGATCCGGACGGCTCGTACGGCCCGAGCGCCTCGGGCGAGGAGGCCGACGGCCCGGGCGCCGCCGGCACGGGGGCCGGTCCGGAGGACGGCCGGGAGCGGGTGCCGGGATACGCGTCCGCCGGTTCCCGCGCCCGCGCCCGGGGCCGCTTCGCCCGCAACTTCGTGGTGCAGGGCAGCGCGGCCGACTGGACCCTCCTCGTGCTGGCCGGACTGCGCCGCGCCTGCCGGGACATGGCGGCCGAGCTGGTCTTCTTCCAGCACGACGAGGTGATGGTGCACTGCCCGGCCGAGGAGGCCGACGCGGTGGTCGCGGCGATCCGGGAGGCGGCGGAACAGGCGGGCCGACTGACGTTCGGGGAGACACCGGTCCGGTTCCCGTTCACGACGGCGGTGGTGAAGTGCTACGCGGACGCGAAGTAGCCGTTGCGCACGGCACGACGCGGCCAGTCCGCCGTGCCGCGGCCCGATGACGGACCGACAGACCGGCGGCCCGCGGTCAGACGACGGGCGGCCGTCCCAGCCGGGTGAGCCGCCACACGGTGCGCCAGCGCATGGGCCGGCGTTCCCCGGCCGGTGCCCGCAGCCCCTCCACGAACCCGCCGAACCACGCCTTCAGCCCCCCGGCGGACCGCGTCCGCAGGAGGGTCAGCGCGGTCCAGACCGCCAGGTGAACGGGGATCAGCGGCAGCGGCAGCCGCCGCCTGACCAGCCAGACCCGGTTGCGGGCGGTGACGCGGTGGTAGATGGCGTGCCGGGCGGGCGAGGTCTTCGGATGCTGGAGCAGCAGCTGCGGCTCGTACCGGATGGTCCAGCCGGCGTCGGCGGCCCGCCACGCCAGGTCGGTCTCCTCGTGCGCGAAGAAGAACTCGGCGGGCCAGTCCCCGGTCTGCTCCAGCATCTCCATGGACAGGGCGTGACCGCCGCCGAGGAAGCAGGTCACCTCGCCGCCCCGCATGGGGTCCTTGGCACCGAGCCGGGGCACGTGGCGGCGCTGGGTCTCGCCGTTCTCGTCGGCGATGCGGAAGCCGACGATGCCCAGGCGCGGCTCGGCCGCGTACAGATCGCGTACGGTCCGCAGCACGTCGGGGTCGACGAGCAGCCCGTCGTCGTCCAGCTCGACGACGACGTCCACGTCCCCGAACTCCCGCAGGCGCCGCAGGGCGACGTTGCGGCCGCCGGGGCAGCCGAGGTTCTCGTCGACCTCGATGGTGGTGACCTCGCCGGGCAGCCCCAGCCGCTCGGCGAACTCGGGCAGCGGAGACCCGTTCCCGACGATCACGATCCGCTCGGGCGCGACGTCCTGCTTGGCCACCGACGCGAGCAGCGCGTCGACCTCCTGGGGCCGCGTGCCCATCGTCACCACGGCCACCGCGATCCGCGGTCCCACCGACAAGACGCCCACCCCGACCCTCGTCCTCGACTTCGTTCCCGACTTCGTTCTCGGCCTCGGCCTCGGTCCCGCCCGGCCGGTCAGGGAGCGATGCTAGCCGTTCACGACGAAGACTCCTCACGTTCACGGCCCTTTCGGTGCGCGGCGGTTCCTCCCGCCGTCCATTTCACGCATTGCGGCCGGGGGCGGTGGGCCGGGTAGCGTGTTACGCGCCGGTACGAGCCGGAGGCACCCGGAGCGGCCGACGCCGACCGGCCGCAGCCGAGGACGACCGGACGCGACCGGATGCAAGCAGATGCAAGCGGACGCGACCGAGAACGACCGGAGGCGGGCGAGGAAGCCCGGCGGAGCGAGAGCAGAGAGGCCCCGGAGCATGACCGTATCCATCTCCCTCCTCCTGATGGCGGCCGTCGCGCTGACGGCCGCGGTCGCGGGCCCCCGCGTCCTGACCCGCGCCTCCTGGCCCGAGCGGGAGCCGGTGCTCGCGCTGTGGGTGTGGCAGTGCCTGGTCGCCACGGTCCTGCTCTGCTGTCTGACGTCTCTCGTACTGAGTGCCTCGGCGGTGTTCCACACCGTCCGCGCGCACGTGTTCGCGCCCGCGCCGGCCGCCGTCACCGAGGCGTACGACCTGGCCGCGGCGCCGCCCTGGACCACCGCGCTGACGCTGCTGCTGGCCGGGGGCGCCGCCTGGACCACGGCCATGCTGGCCCGGGAGCTGGTGGAGGCCCGCAGGCGCGGCAACCTGCGCCGGGCGCACCTGCGCGAACGCGCCCCCGAGCTGCCGGCGGGCCTTCCCGCCGCGCGCGGTCCCCTCCTCGTACTGGAGGACGAGTACCCGGACGCGTGGTGGATGCCGGGCAGCCGCCCCCAGCTCGTCGTCACGACGGGCGCCCTGCAACGCCTCACCACCCAGCAGCTGGACGCCATCCGGGCCCACGAGCTCGGCCACGCGCGCGCCCACCACGACTGGCTGCTGCACCTGTCCCAGGCGCTGGCCGGCGGCTTCCCGGGCATCCCGGTCTTCAGCCACTTCCGCGACCAGACGCACCGCCTGGTCGAGCTCTCGGCCGACGACACGGCCTCCCGCCGCTGCGGCCACCTCACGACGGCCCTGGCACTGATCGAGCTGAACCAGCACCGGGGCGTCCTCTCCTGCGCGGTCCCGGCGTACAGGTGATCAAAATCTGATCACCGGGCCGAGCGCAGCTGAC
>NZ_VDFC01000040.1:996668-1020255 GCF_008369065.1 Streptomyces apricus
GAACCCACCGCAGAAGCACAACGACGGCAGCGGCCCTGGCCCCCCTGCTCCCCCTATTGATCACTTTCGCCCCAGCCCTGACGACCCTGGGTTCCTAGCCGGTTCCTCATGGGCCAGCGCCGTAAGCACTCATCGCCCCACCAAATAACAAAAGTTTTGTTAACGTGACCCTCATGGCCACGCCTACCAGCTCCGGATCCGACTCCAATCACGAACCCGAACCTGAACCCGACCCCGCCCCCGGTGAAGGCCCCGTCCGACCGGTCTCCGTGTCCCTGCACGAGGGCACCATCGCCGCACTGAAAGCACGGACCGGCAAGCGCGGCATGTCCGCCTACGTCGAAGCCCTCATCCAGCGCCAACTCGAACGCGACCGGCTGCGCGAGCTCATCGAGGCCGCGGAGACCGAGCACGGGCCGGTGGACCAAGCAGCCGTCGAGGCGAAGCGGGCGCTCCTGCGCGGTGCCGCCGCCGACTCGGACGCCGCGTGAGCGGCACCCTCGTACTGGACTGCGAGGGCCTGTCGAAACTCGTACGCCGCACACCCGAACTCATCGAGTGGCTGGCCGCCGCCGAAGCCGAGGACATCCGCGTGGTCACCAGCTCGGTGACGCTCGTCGAGGCCCGTGACCCCAGGACCCACCAGGCCCGCTACGACTACGCGGTCTCGCGCGTCAACATTGTCCCGCCCACCGAAGCCGTCGCCCGTCACGCGAGCAGACTCCTCGCCGCGGCCGGTCTGCACGGCCACAAGTACGCCCTGGATGCCCTCGTGGCAGCCACGGCACTCGCCTCACCGGCCCCGGTCACCGTCCTGACCTCGGACCCGGAAGACCTGGTCATGCTGTGCGGTCCCGGCGTACAGGTGATCAAAATCTGATCACCGGGCCGAGCGCAGCTGACGCCGTACCAGGCAAAGCAAAAACCCCAGGTCACGGCGAGTGAGTCCTGGGGCTTCTACGGAGCCGCCTTCGGGATTCGAACCCGAGACCTACGCATTACGAGTGCGTTGCTCTGGCCATCTGAGCTAAGGCGGCGCGCTGCCTGAACCATGGTGCGGTCGGCAACGTCAGCAAGTCTACACAGTTTCCGGGGGTGCTCCGTACCGGCCCCGGGGCGGCGCAGGGGGTACCTCCGGTGGGCCCCAGCCCGCCCCGGCGGTCCGCCGGGGCGGGCCTTCCAGCAGAGCCGCTAGCAGCGTTTTCCGTTCTTCGGCGGGGTGCCCTCCAGCAGGTAGCGGTTGATCGCCGAGTCGATGCACGCGCTGCCGCGCCCGTACGCCGTGTGGCCGTCGCCGTCGTACGTGAGGAGCGTCCCGGCGGAGAGCTGGGACGCGAGCGCCCGCGCCCAGGCGTAGGGCGTCGCCGGATCCCGCGTCGTGCCGACCACGACGATCGGCGCCGACCCCTTCGCCGCGATGCTGCGCGGCTCACCCGTCGGCTTCACCGGCCAGTAGGCGCAGCTCAGGGAGGCCCACGCGAGGCCCTCGCCGAAGACCGGGGAGGCCTTCTCGAAGTCGGGGACGCCCTTCTCCACCTCCTCCGGGGAGGAGAAGGCGGGCGGCAGGTCCAGGCAGTTGACGGCCGCGTTGGCGGACATCAGGTTCGCGTACCGGCCGTCCGCGCCCCGCTCGTAGTAGCTGTCGGACAGGACGAGCAGACCCGCGCCGTCCTTCTCCTTCATCGCCGCGGTGAGCGCCTCGCGCAGCATCGGCCAGGCCCCCTCGTCGTACATCGCGGCGATGACGCCCGTCGTGGCCAGCGCCTCGCCCAGCCTGCGGCCGTCCGCGTCCCCCGTGTCCAGGGGGGTGGCGTCCAGCTGCCGGAAGAACGCCTTGAGGTTCTTCCCGACCTGCTCGGGCGGCGTACCCGCTCCGCCCAGCGGGCAGTCCGACCGGCGCACGCAGTCCTTCGCGAACGACCGGAAGGCCGTCTCGAAGCCGGCCGTCTGGTCCTGGTTCATCTTCCGCGCGGGCAGGGACGGGTCCATCGCGCCGTCGAGGACCAGCCGTCCGACGCGCTCCGGGAACAGGCCCGCGTAGGTCGCCCCGAGAAACGTGCCGTATGAGGCGCCCACGTACGTCAGCTTCTCGTCGCCCAGCGCGGCCCGCACGACGTCCATGTCACGGGCCGCCTCGACCGTGGACACATGGCGCAGCACCTTCGCCGAACGCCGCCCGCAGGCCTCCGCGAACCCCTTGTAGGCGTCGGCCAGCGCCGTCTTCTCCCGTGCGTCGTCCGGGGTCGTGTCCGTCTGCGTGTACGCGTCCATCCGGCGCCCGTTGAGGCATTCGACGGGCTCGCTGCGGGCGACGCCCCGCGGGTCCACCGCCACCATGTCGTACCGGGCCCGCACCTCCGCCGGGTAGCCGATCCCGGCGTACGACTGGAGGTAGTCCACCGCCGAACCGCCCGGCCCGCCCGGGTTGACCAGCAGCGAACCGAGCCGCTCGCCCGGCCCCGTGGCCTTCTTGCGGGCGACGGCCAGCCGGATGTCGCCCGCGGCCGGATCGGCGTAGTCGAGCGGGGCCTTCAGCGTGGCGCACTGGAAGCCTTCGACCCCGCAGTCCCGCCAGTCCGGCCGCTGCCCGTAGTACGCGGACAGCTCGGACGGGGTGGCCGCGGGCAGCGCGCGCAGCACCGCCGCCCCGGCGGGGCTCGCGGCGCTCGTCGAGTGCCCCGTGGAGCAGGCGGAGACGAGGAGTCCGGCCGCGGCGATCAGGGTGCCGTACGCGCGGAGGGATCGGTGGGCCCGCAATGACCTGGGCCGGCGCCTGGTGTGCATCGAACGAGCGTAACGCTACGCGATGAGATGACCGCGCAGAGTCGCGATCACGCCCCGTACGAGTGACCCCGTCAAAGCCCGGTCCGCCTGCATCACCCGGTCCGTCCGCGTCACCCGATCCGCCGACGTCGTTCAGTCCGCCTGCGTCGCCCGGGCCGTCGCCTCACCCCGCCCGCAGCGCCATCGTCATCGCCTCCACCGCAAGCAGCGGCGCCACGTTCCGGTCCAGGGCCTCGCGGCAGGCGGCGATCGCCTCGATCCGGCGCAGGGTGGCCTCGGGCGACGAGGCACGCGCCAGCCGGTCCAGGGTGTCCCGCGCTTCCGTGTTGGAAAGGGCCAGCGCCGTGCCGAACTGCAGCGCGAGCACGTCCCGGTAGAAAGCCGTGAGGTCGGTCAGGGCCAGGTCGAGGCTGTCGCGCTGGGTACGCGTCCGGCGGCGCTTCTGCTTGTCCTCCAGCTCCTTCATCACGCCCGCGGTGCCGCGCGGCATCCGGCCGCCCTGCCCCGCGCCGAGGGCCGCCTTCATGTCCTCGGTCTCCTTGACGTCGGTCTCCTCGGCGACCTGCTTGGCGTCCTCGGAGGCCGCGTCGATCAGCTCCTGCGCCGCCCTGAGGCAGCCGCCCACGTCCTCGACCCGCAGCGGCAGCTTGAGGACGGCGGCGCGGCGCGCGCGGGCCCGCTCGTCCGTGGCGAGGCGGCGGGCCCGCCCGATGTGCCCCTGCGTGGCGCGGGCCACGGCGGCCGCGACCTCCGGTTCGATGCCGTCGCGGCGTACGAGGACGTCGGCGACCGCCGCCACCGGGGGCGTGCGGAGCGTGAGGTGGCGGCACCGGGAGCGGATCGTCGGCAGCACGTCCTCCAGGGAGGGCGCGCACAGGAGCCAGACGGTACGGGGGGCCGGTTCCTCGACGGCCTTCAGCAGGACGTTGCCCGCGCCCTCGGTGAGACGGTCGGCGTCCTCCAGGACGATGACCTGCCAGCGGCCGACCGCCGGGGACAGCTGGGCGCGGCGGACCAGGTCGCGGGTCTCCTTCACACCGATGGAGAGCAGGTCGGTGCGGATGATCTGCACGTCCGCGTGCGTGCCGATCAGGCTCGTGTGGCAGCCGTCGCAGAAGCCGCAGCCCGGGGTCCCGCCGAGGGCGCGGTCGGGGCTCGTGCACTGCAGGGCCGCCGCGAAGGCGCGGGCCGCGGTGGAACGGCCCGAACCCGGCGGCCCGGTGAAGAGCCAGGCATGCGTCATCTTCGAGGCCTCGGGCGACGGCGCGCCGGTCTCGACGGCGGTGACCTGGGCGTCGGCGTCCCGCGCGGCGGCCGCGAGCTGCTCGCTCACCTTCTCCTGGCCCACCAGGTCGTCCCATACGGTCATGGGATGCCGCCCTTCCCTCGCACCTGCGCCCTGTCCCCTGCCGCCCCCATTGTGCGGGAGGGGACTGACAACGGGATCCGCGGCACCCGGCCGTGAGGGCCCGCCGTGAGAGTTCGCCGTGAGGACCCGCCACCGGTGACGCCGATGGCGCCGGTGGCACCGTCAGCGGCGCCGGCGCCCGCGCCCCTCGTCCCGCCCGTCGTCCTCGCGCGGGCCCAGCAGCTCGTCGGCCAGCGTCGGCAGGTCGTCCAGCGGGGTCTCCTCCGCCCAGTCCGAACGGGGGCGCCGCCGGGGGCGGCCGTCCTCGTCGAGCTGCGGCAGCTCACGGGTGCCGCCGTCGGAGGCCCCGGACCGCGGGCGCTCCTGCGGCCGGTCGCCGGGCTCCTCCTTGCGGAAGTACTCCGGGGGCACCCGGTCCTCGGGCCGGCTCTCCTGCCGGCCGCCACGGTCGTCCCGTACCGGAGGCAGAACCGCCGTCTCGTCCACGGCGGGCTCCGGACGCACCGGAGGCAGTACCGCGGTCTCGTCGACGGCACCCTGCGGGGCCTGCCGCGTCTGTGCGGCGTGCGGAGGAACCTGCGGCAGCACGGCCGTCTCGTCGGCCGGACCGACCGGCGCCTCCGAAGGCACCACCAGGGGCGTCTGCACCGTGCGCTCATTGTCGGAGCCACCGGAACCGCCGGAACCACTGGAACCGCCGGATCGGTCGGCAGCGGCGGGGCCACCGGCACCGGCGGTACCGGCAGGACCGGTGCCACCGACGGGACCCGCGGGACCCTCCACAGGCTCAGCCCTCACGGGTGCCGCCGAAGCCGACGCCTCGGTGGCCGCCGCCGCAGTGGCCGCCGCCGCGGCAGCCGCCTCGGCCGCCCTGCGCGCCGCCTCCGCCCGGACCAGCGCCTCCTCCGCCTTGCGCTGCTTCTCCAGGCGCCGCTCCTCGGTCTCCGCCCGCAGCCGCGCCTCCTCCTCGGCCTGCTTGCGCCGGCGCTCCTCCTCGGCCGCGCGGGCCTTCTCCTCCGCGAGCTGCCGTACCCGCTCCTGCTCGGCACGCACGCGTGCGGCCTCGGCACGCTGGCGAGCCTCCTCGGCCTGCCGCTCGGCCTCGCGCCGCTGCGCCTCCTCCAGTTCGAGCCGCTTGCGCTCCTCCTCCTCGGCGCGCAGCCGGGCGAGCTGCTCCTGGCGCTCGCGCTCCAGCCGCTCCTCCTCGGCCTTGCGGGCGGCCTCCTCCTCGGCCTTGCGGCGGGCCTCCTCCTCGGCGGCCTTGCGCGCCTCCTCCTTGGCCTTGATCTCGGCCTCGGAGAGCGGCAGCACCACGTCGAGCCGGTGGCGGATCACGGTCGTGACGGCCTCGGGCTCCTGCGCGGCGTCCACGACCAGGTACCGGCCGGGGTCGGCGGCGGCCAGGGTCAGGAAACCGGACCGCACGCGCGCGTGGAACTCGGCGGGCTCCGACTCCAGCCGGTCCGGCGCCTCCGTGAACCGCTCGCGCGCGGTCTCCGGCGCCACGTCCAGCAGGACGGTCAGGTGCGGTACGAGCCCGTGCGTCGCCCAGCGGTTGATGCGGGAGACCTCGGTCGGGGACAGGTCGCGGCCGGCCCCCTGGTAGGCCACGGAGGAGTCGATGTACCGGTCGGAGATGACGACCGCGCCCCGTTCCAGCGCGGGCCGCACCACGGTGTCCACGTGCTCCGCGCGGTCGGCGGCGTACAGCAACGCCTCCGCGCGGTGCGAGAGCCCGGCGGAGGAGACGTCGAGCAGGATCGAGCGCAGCCGCTTGCCCACGGGGGTGGCGCCCGGCTCGCGCGTGACCACGACCTCGTGGCCCTTGGCGCGGATCCACTCCGCGAGCGCCTCGGCCTGGGTGGACTTGCCGGCCCCGTCGCCGCCCTCGAGGGCGATGAAGAACCCGGCGTCGGTGGGCGCCTGGACCGGGTCGTCGCCGCCGCGCAGCGCGTCCCGCAGGTCGTGCCGCAGGGGCACCCCGGAGCGGTCGTCGGCCTTGGCGAGGACCAGTGCGGCGACCGGCAGCAGCAGCGCGCCGACGAGCATCAGCGTGAAGGCGGCACCGCCGTGCGCGAACACGAACTTGCCGTTCTCCAGGCGGTGCGGGCCGATGGCGGCCGCCACCAGCGGCGCCACCAGGACGCCCAGGGCCACCAGGACCCGTACGACCGCGTGCAGGTGTTCCGTGGTGCGCGCGCGGCGGTAGTCCTCGGCCTCCTGGTCGAGGAGCGCGTGCCCGGTGTTGGCGGCGACGCCCGCGCCGGTGCCGGCCAGGCCGACGATCAGCAGCACGGTGGTGACGTCCGGGACGAGCCCGGCGGCCAGGAGCGCGATCCCGGTGAAGGCGATCGCCAGGGACAGCAGCCGGCGGCGCGACAGGGAGGGCAGCAGCTTCGGGGCGGTGCGGATGCCGATCACGACACCGCCGGTCAGCGTGAGCACCAGCAGCCCGTACGTCACCGGGCCGCCGCCCAGGTCCTTGGCGTGCAGCACGGCCACGGAAGCCGCGGCCGCGACCGCCCCGGCGACCGAGGCGCAGGCGAGCACCAGGAGCGGGATCGCGCCCGTACGGCCCTTGTCGATGCCCGTGCCCGTCCTGGGACGGCGCAGCCCTTCGAGGGGCGACCGCGCGCGCGGGGTGCGGGTACCGGGCAGTTCCAGGAGGGCGAGGACCGACAGGGACGCGGCGAACAGGCCCGCGGAGACGTACGAGGCGAGCGCGGCCTGGTGCCGGGCGAACCACTCGACCCCGGCGCCCAGCAGGTTGTTCAGGAGTCCGGCGCCGACGAGCGTCGCCGCCGCGAGGGGCAGGGCGACGAATCCCGTACGCAGGGTCAGGCGCCGCAGCGCGTCCATGTGGTCCGGCAGCGGCCGTACCGTCGCGCCCTCCAGCGGGGGCGCGGGCAGCAGCGCGGGCGCCGCGCTCTCGCGGCACACCGTCCAGAAGCGCTCGGCGACCCCGGTCACGAAGGCCGTCACCAGGAGCACGGCCAGCGCGTTCTCGGGGGTCCAGTCGATCCACAGGGGCGCGATGATCAGCAGCACGACCCGTACGCCGTCCGCGCCGACCATCGTCCAGCGGCGGTCGAGCGGACCGTCCTGCGAGGTCAGGGAGGTGAGCGGACCCAGGAGCACCGCGCCGAAGAGGAGCGTGGCGAGGATGCGCGTCCCGAAGACCGCCGCGACGGCCAGCGCGACTCCGCGGTAGCCGCCGCCGAAGGACCCGTCGGCCACCGCCGCCTGCAGGGCGAGGAGGACCAGGACGAGCAGCGCGAGGGCGTCGCCGACGCCTCCCACGAGCTGCGCGCTCCACAGGCGCCGCAGGTTCGGTACCCGCAGCAGCGCCCGGACGGCGCGCTCCCGTGAATCTGCGACCAGGGCGTCGTCGGGGGCCGGCTGGGGGGCCGTTGGCTGCTCGGCTCGCATCATCCGGCCAGCCTATCCGCAGGGGTCCGGTACCCGAAGAGGGCCCCGAACATGCGAACGCCCTCGACACCATGTGGTGCCGGGGCGTTCGTCCGGCGACCCGGAGGTGACCGGAAGTGAAGGATCCGGTGCCGGCCGGCGACGGAACGCGACCGGCCCCCGGCCCTCAGTCCCCAGCCATCGGCCTCCGGCCCTCAGACCTGGGCCGTCGGTCTCCGGCCCTCAGTCCTCGGCCGTCGCCTTGACGGCGGCCGTCTTCTTCGCGGCCGTCTTCTTGGCGGTGGTGGTCTTCGCGGCCGTCTTGGTGGCGGCGGTCTTCTTCGCCGCCGTCTTCTTCGCGGGCGCCTTCTTGGCCGGGGCCTTCTTGGCGGCCGCCTTCTTCGCCGTCTTCTTGGCCGGGCCCTTCGCCCGCTTCTCCGCGAGCAGCTCGTAGCCCCGCTCCGGGGTGATCTCCTCGACGCTGTCGCCGGAGCGCAGGGTGGCGTTGGTCTCGCCGTCGGTGACGTACGGCCCGAAGCGGCCGTCCTTGACGACGACCGGCCGCTCGCTGACCGGGTCGGTGCCCAGCTCCTTCAGCGGCGGCTTGGCGGCGGCGCGGCCGCGCTGCTTGGGCTGCGCGTAGATCGCGAGGGCCTCGTCGAGGGTGATCGTGAAGAGCTGGTCCTCGCTGGTCAGCGAGCGCGAGTCGGTGCCCTTCTTCAGATACGGGCCGTAGCGGCCGTTCTGCGCGGTGATCTCCACGCCCTCGGCGTCCGTGCCCACGACGCGCGGCAGCGACATCAGCTTGAGCGCGTCCGCGAGCGTCACCGTGTCCAGCGACATCGACTTGAAGAGCGAGGCCGTACGCGGCTTCACGGCGTTCTTGCCGGTCTTCGGCGTGCCCTCCGGGAGCACCTCGGTGACGTACGGGCCGTAACGGCCGTCCCTGGCGATGATCTGGTGGCCCGACTCGGGGTCGGCGCCCAGCTCGAAGTCGCCGCTCGGCTTGGCGAGCAGCTCCTCGGCGAGCTCGACGGTCAGCTCGTCCGGGGCCAGGTCCTCGGGCACGTCGGCGCGCTGGTGGTTCTCGGAGTCCTTCTCGCCGCGCTCGACGTAGGGGCCGTAGCGGCCGACGCGCAGCATGATGCCGTCGCCCACGGGGAACGACGACACCTCACGGGCGTCGATGGCGCCGAGGTCGGTGACGAGCTCCTTGAGACCGCCGAGGTGGTCCCCGTCGCCGTTGCCGGCCTCGGCGGCGCCGGTGGCCTCGCCCTCGCCGAAGTAGAAGCGCCGCAGCCACGGGACGGACCGGGCCTCGCCGCGCGCGATGCGGTCGAGGTCGTCCTCCATCTTGGCCGTGAAGTCGTAGTCGACGAGCCGCCCGAAGTGCTTCTCCAGGAGGTTGACCACGGCGAAGGACAGGAAGGAGGGCACCAGGGCCGTCCCCTTCTTGAACACGTAGCCGCGGTCGAGGATCGTCCCGATGATCGACGCGTACGTCGACGGGCGGCCGATCTCGCGCTCCTCCAGCTCCTTGACCAGGCTGGCCTCGGTGTAGCGGGCCGGGGGCTTGGTCGCGTGGCCGTCGACCGAGATCTCCTCGGCGGACAGCGGGTCGCCCTCGGCGACCTGCGGGAGGCGGCGCTCGCGGTCGTCCAGCTCGGCGTTCGGGTCGTCCGCGCCCTCGACGTACGCCTTCAGGAAGCCGTGGAAGGTGATCGTCTTGCCGGACGCGCTGAACTCGGCGTCCCGGCCGTCGGAGGAGGTGCCGGCGATCTTCACGGTGACGGAGTCGCCGACCGCGTCCTTCATCTGGGAGGCGACGGTCCGCTTCCAGATCAGCTCGTACAGCTTGAACTGGTCACCGGTCAGACCCGTCTCGGCCGGGGTGCGGAAACGGTCCCCCGAGGGGCGGATCGCCTCGTGCGCCTCCTGCGCGTTCTTGACCTTCCCGGCGTACGTGCGCGGCCTGTCCGGCAGGTAGCTCGCGCCGTACAGCTGCGTGACCTGCGCCCGGGCCGCGGCGACCGCGGTGTCCGAGAGGATCGTGGAGTCCGTACGCATGTAGGTGATGAAGCCGTTCTCGTACAGCTTCTGGGCCACCTGCATGGTGGCCTTCGCGCCGAAGCCGAGCTTGCGGCTGGCCTCCTGCTGGAGCGTGGTCGTGCGGAACGGCGCGTACGGCGAGCGCCGGTACGGCTTCGACTCGACGGACCGTACGGAGAAGGCCGTGTCCGCCAGGGCGGCGGCCAGCGCGCGGGCGTTCGCCTCGTCCAGGTGGAGCGTGTTCGCGCTCTTGAGCTGTCCGAGCGAGTCGAAGTCGCGGCCCTGGGCGACGCGCTTGCCGTCGACCGCGCTCAGCCGGGCGACGAGGCTGGACGGGTCGCTGCGGTCGCCGGCGCGGCCGGTGCCGAAGGTGCCGGTGAGGTCCCAGTACTCGGCGGAGCGGAAGGCGATGCGCTCGCGCTCCCGCTCGACGACGAGGCGGGTCGCCACCGACTGGACGCGGCCCGCCGACAGGCGCGGCATGACCTTCTTCCACAGGACCGGCGAGACCTCGTAGCCGTAGAGGCGGTCGAGGATGCGGCGGGTCTCCTGGGCGTCGACCATGCGCTGGTTGAGCTCGCGCGGGTTGGCGACGGCGCTGCGGATCGCGTCCTTGGTGATCTCGTGGAAGACCATCCGGTGGACGGGGACCTTGGGCTTGAGGACCTCCAGGAGGTGCCACGCGATGGCCTCGCCCTCGCGGTCCTCATCGGTGGCGAGGAAGAGCTCGTCGGAATCCTTCAGCAGGTCCTTGAGCTTCTTGACCTGCGCCCTCTTGTCAGCGTTGACCACGTAGACCGGCTGGAAGTCGTTCTCGACGTCCACACCGAGCCGGCGCACCTCACCGGTGTACTTCTCGGGCACCTCCGCGGCACCGTTGGGGAGGTCGCGGATGTGCCCGACACTCGCTTCGACGACGTATCCGGGGCCGAGATAGCCCTTGATCGTCTTCGCCTTGGCAGGCGACTCGACGATGACGAGTCGGCGGCCGCCGTGTGCGGTCTCGCTGGTCGGGGACAACTTCGCTCTTCTCTCCGGTCGACGCAGGGGGTCTCGCCCCAGGCCTTGAACCCGGGGGTCGGGTCATGCTGACGCTGCGGAGTGTGACGGTACCTCCCGCCCCCCTGTCAAACGGGAAAAGCCCGCAACGGCCACTCGAACGGTAACCCGACTCCCGCCATTCCTGCCGCCCGGAGTGCCGACCTGCCGTTTCCGGGACATCCGGAGCGCAGCCTCTCAATTACTGCGCAAGGTGGATCCGGCACGTCCGGATCCTGCCCGCGCCGCCCGGGCAGCGGCGGTTCACGGACAGCGCGGGGACCGGTTTCCGGACAGCCGGACCAGGCCTGCGCGCGGGCGGCGGACGGCGCTCAGACGCGAGTGAAACACCACACGGCGAGGACGACGGCGACCGCTCCGGCGAGGCCCGCGGCCGTCGCGGAGGTGAGGGGGTTCACTCCGTGGGCGACGGGGGCGCGCTGCCTCAGCCGGACCGCGGTCCACAGCAGCAGCCCGCTTCCGAACAGGGCGAACACCGCCCCCGTGAAGATCGCCGGTCCGCTCTCCATGGCTCGCCCCTCCGCCGTCGTGTGCCCCGGTCCGGGACGCTGGCAGCTCCGGGAGACCGGGGCCCCAACCCCGGGTGAACGGGAGGCGGCCGCCGTCGTGCACCCCGGTGCGGAACGGCTCACACCGCGCTGGCCGCCCACCGAGGACCGGCCACCGCGTTCCCCGGGACCGGCCATCGCGTTTCCCAGGACCGGCCGCCGGCTTCGCATGGACCGGCCTCCGGCTTGGCGCGGACGGGCATCCGGCCTGGCGCGGACCAGCCTCCGGCTTCGCGCGGACCGCCCGTCGCGTCCTCGCGGAGCCGGCCGCGCCCGCGAGTGGAGTCCGTCACGCCGCGCCGGGGGCCGGTATCTTTCCGCTCGTCTGCGTGTTGTCGGCGCGGCCCACGGTGCAGATCACCTTGGTGAGTCCCTCTTTCCAGTTGCCCTCGTCGTCCACCCAGCCGAAGACGACACGCTCCGAATCGGGCGCCCAGGTCGACTCGAACTTGTTGCCGCAGAGCTTGGCCGCGTTGGCGGAGCCCTTCTTGTAGTTCATGTCGTCCGGGGCCGGGACGACTCCTATCACCTGGTCGGTGTGCAGGTCCGCGCAGTCGGTCAGCGCGGCCTCGGAGTTCTCCCCCGCGTCCTTGTAGACCCAGCAGTCGCCGATGCTTATCTGGCTGAACGACAGCTTCGTCCCGTCGTCCCGGAAGCGCCCCACCTCGCCCCCGATGGGGACATGCCGGCCCAGTACGAGGCATGCCGTACCGCCGTCGGCCGCCTCGAACCCCCGCTTCGTCGGCAGCACGGCGTAGACGTCCGCGTCGGGCAGCGCCCCGGCGATGGGCCCGCCCTGCCGCTCGCAGCGCCCGGCCCCCGCGGTCCGGGCGTCGGCGTAGTCGGCCGCCGTGTCCACGGACACCACCTGTCCGTCCGGGAAGTCCTCCGTGCAGTTCACGACGCCGAGGTTCGGCACCGACTTGAAGGCCGCCCCCGACCAGACCGCCTTGACGCAGTCCCCGGCCTGCAGCGGCTTCTTGAGACCCACCTGCTGTCCGTACGGGAGCGCCGGCCCCTTCGGCTCGCCGGAGGGACCCTCGTCGTCCCCGGACGCCTTCTTCCGGCCGCTGTCCGTCTCCTTGTCGTCGCCGCTCAGCGCGACGACCGCCCACGCGCCGCCGCCGACCGCCAGCACCAGCGCCACGACGAGGCCGACGACCGCCGCCGTGGGCAGCCTGCGGCGCCGTCCGCCGCCTGCGCCGCCACCGGTCCCTCCACCACCACCGGCCCCGCCGCTTCCCCCGTACGGCGGGGAGGGTTCGTTCGCGTACGGGTTCCACGGCTCGTACGGGCCCCGCGGGCCTTGCGGGCTCTGGAGGTTCTGCGGTGCGAAGGCGCCCGGGGTGTGCGGCGTCTGCGGAGTGCCGTGGCTCTGAGGGGTGCCGTGGCTCTGGGGGGTGTGCGGCGGGGGCCCATCCCCGGCGCCGGCCCGAAGACCCCGCCCGGTGGGCCCTGCAGCACCCGCTCCAGCCCCCGCGCCACCGCCTCGGGCGAGAACCTGCGCACCGGGTCCTTCACCAGCAGGCCGTGCAGCACCGGTGCCAGTTCGCCCGCCCGCTGCGGCGGTGTGGGCTCCTCGCTCAGCAGGGCCGTCAGCGTCGCGTACTCCCCGTGCCGGTCGAACGGGCCGCGCCCCTCGACCGTCGCGTACAGCGTGGCGCCGAGGGAGAACATGTCGGCGGCCGGTGTCGGCGGCTCGCCGCGGGCCCGCTCCGGCGCGAGGTAGCCCGGTGTGCCGAGGATCCCGGCGGTGGCGGTGAGCCGGGGCTCGTAGGACTCCGGCTGCAGCGCGATGCCGTAGTCGGTGAGCAGCACGCGCGCGTACGGATCGCCCGAGGCGTCCGGGGCCAGCAGGATGTTGGCGGGTTTCACGTCGCGGTGCAGGATGCCGATCCGGTGCCCGGCGGTGAGGGCGTCGAGCACGCCGAGCCCGATCCGGGCCGTCTGCGCGGGGGTCAGCGGCCCCGACCGCCGTACGACGCTCTGCAGGTCGACCGCGTCCGGGACGAACTCCATGACGATCCAGGGCAGCCCCTCGTACATCAGCACGTCGTGCACGGTGGCCACATGGGGGTGGCCGCGCAGCCGCGCCGCGTTCCGCGCCTCGCTGCGGGCCCGGGCGATGCGCTCCTGGCTCCTCGGGTCCGTCCGGTCGGGGGAGTCCCCGCCCGCGGACCCGGCCGCCTCCCCCGGCGGATCGGGCAGGTTGATCTCCTTCATGGAGACCTCGCAGGCCAGCTCCTCGTCGTACGCGAGCCAGACCCGGCCCATGCCGCCCGCGCCCAGCGTGCGCAGCAGCCGGTACCGCCCGTTGATCAGCCGGCCTTCGCCCCGACCCGGCGTGTCCCCCGACATACGGCCTCCCCCGAGACAGCGCGCCTCCCCCGAGGACGCGTCAGTTCTGTCTCTCGAAGGTAGCTTCGCACGCACCACTGACAGGAGCCCTTTTGCGGACCAATCGCGCCAGAACCGGCACATCGCCCCCATCGGCGTGACGGCGCACCAGCCGTGCCGCCCCCGGTCCCGTCACCGGCGGCGGGTTCGCGCCACCGGTCGGCGCGGTTCCTCGGCGCACCGGTTCTCGGCACGGGTCCTCAGCGCACCGGTTCGATGAAGCCCTGCTCGACCAGGAGCCGGATCTGGGCCGGCGTGCGGTCGCGCAGCAGCACCGGGTCCTCGCCGACCAGTTGGGCGATGGCGTCCAGGATGCGTCCGGCGCTCAGCGTGCCGTCGCAGACGCCCGCGAAGCCCGCGCCGACCGTGTCCACCTTCGTGGCCCGCCGCATCCCGCGGTTCTGGCGCAGCACGACGTGCTCGGGGTCCTCGGCGCCGGGCAGCCCGACCTGCTCCTGCACGATCTCGCCGGCGAGCCTGAAGTGCCCGGCGAGCAGGGCGGCGTCGTCGTGCGTGCGCAGGTGGTCCACCCGCTCGAAGTGCGCGCGCACGGTGTCGCCGAGCGGCTGCTCGACGGGGTGCGGCCACTCCTCGACGACGACCGAGGGCAGTTCCGCGTCGGACCTGCGCAAGGTGATCCAGCCGAAGCCGACGGCCTTCACCTTGCGCGCCTCGAACTCGTCCAGCCAGGCGTCGTACCGCGCCTGGTACTCCACGGGGTCGGCGTGGTGGTCGCCCGCGTCGCGCAGCCACAGTTCGGCGTACTGCGTGACGTCCTGGACCTCGCGCTGCACGATCCACGCGTCGCAGCCGCGCGGCACCCAGGAGCGCAGCCGGTCCTGCCAGTCCTCGCCCTCCACGTGCTGCCAGTTGGCCAGGAACTGCGCGTATCCCCCCTCGTTCAGCCGGTCGCCCGCCTGCTGGACGAGCGTGCGGCACAGGTCGTCCCCGCCCATGCCGCCGTCGCGGTAGGTGAGCCGGGCGCCGGGGGAGATCACGAAGGGCGGGTTGGAGACGATGAGGTCGAACTTCTGGTCGGCCACCGGTTCGAAGAGGGAGCCCTCGCGCAGGTCGGCCGCCGGGGCCCCGGACAGGGCGAGGGTGAGCTCGGTGATGCGCAGCGCGCGGGGGTTGAGGTCGGTGGCGCTCACGCGCGTGGCGTGCTGCGCGGCGTGCAGTGCCTGGATCCCGGAGCCGGTGCCGAGGTCGAGCGCGGAGGCGACGGGGGTGCGCACGGTGATGCCGGCGAGCGTGGTGGACGCGCCGCCCACGCCGAGTACGACACCTTCGTCACGGCTGCCGATGCCGCCGGCCCCGCCGACGGCGCAGCCCAGGTCCGAGACGATGAACCAGTCCTCGCCGTCCGGTCCGCCGTACGGCCGTACGTCGACCACCGCCGCGACCTCGTCCCCGCCGACGCGGGTCAGCCAGCCGCCCTCCAGGCAGTCCTCCACCGGCAGGACGTCCGCCACGCGCGCGCGGGGCACGGGCTGCTGCAGCAGGAACAGCCGTACGAGCGCCTCCAGCGGCGAGTCGCCGCGGGTGGCCCGGAGCGCGGGCACGGTCTCGCTGCGGGCCAGCGCCGCGTACGCGGGGGCGCCGAGGAGGTCGAGCAGCCCGTCGGCGCTGAAGGAGGCGCCCAGGAGGGCGTCCCGCAGCCGTGCGGTGACGTCGGTGCGGTCGGACGAGGGCAGCGGTGCCAGGCTGGTGTGACTCACCCGCCCATTGTGACGCGCGCCGGCCGGGCGCACCGCCGCCACTCGGCGCCGGGGGTCAGCTCTTCGCGGCCGGGGACGACGCGGACGCGCTCTTGCAGCTCTCCTGCTCGGCCATCGCCTTGCCCACGTCGCCCTCCTCCAGCTTGGCGAGGGCGTCGTTGCCGCTCTGGCTCAGCTTGTCGAGCTGGGTGGCGATCCCCTTGAGGCCGTCGGCGAACTTCGCCTGGTCCTTGGTGTCGAGGTCGTCGACCTGCTTCTTGAGGTCTCCGTACGACGAGGAGATGGTGTTGAGCTCCTTGACGGCGTCCGTCTTCTTCTTCTCGCCGCCCTCCACGTCCGGCGCCCCGGCCTTGTCCACGGCGGCGCCGATCGCCTTGTAGGCGTCGGACATGTCCTGGAAGGCCTGCGCGTCGGTCTTCTGGACCTCCGCCGGGGTGCTGTTGTCCGAGGTCTGCTTCTGGATGGCGGTGTTGGCGGCCGCGATCTTCTTCGCCTGCGGCTGCACCGCGTCACAGACCTGCTGCGCCCAGGAGTTCAGCTTGTCGTCGTTGTCGTCACTGCTGCATCCCGACAGCGCCAGTACCAGTACCGCACCGCCGGACAGCGCGGCCGCGAGCTTCTTGTTCACCGGATTGGTCCCTTCCATGGCTCTCGGCCCCGGAACATACACGCCAAGTGGGTGGTACCACCGTGACGAACATCCGTTTGGCCGTTATTGGGGCCATTTGCACCAAGCATGAGAAGGCTCACGAACCGTTCACGATCGGGGCACGTGTGAACGGCGGGGCGGCGGCGGAACCGGGCCGGACAGTGGTCCGCAGGCTACGAAACCACCGCGGGATCCGCCGGCTTGGCGACCCGCTCGTTGTTCTCCTCGTCGCCGACGGCGATGCCGCGCCGCTTGGAGACGTACACCGCGCCGATGATGACGGCCAGTGAGAGCACCGCGATGAGGACGCGCATGCCCACGCTCTTGTCCTCGCCGTAGCTGAACTTGACCACCGCCGGCGCGATGAGCAGCGCCACCAGGTTCATCACCTTCAGCAGCGGGTTGATCGCGGGTCCGGCGGTGTCCTTGAAGGGGTCGCCGATCGTGTCGCCGATCACCGTCGCGGCATGGGCCTCGCTGCCCTTGCCGCCGTGGTGGCCGTCCTCGACGAGCTTCTTGGCGTTGTCCCAGGCGCCTCCGGAGTTGGCGAGGAAGACCGCCATCAGCGTGCCGGTGCCGATGGCGCCCGCGAGGAAGGCACCGAGCGCGCCGACCCCGAGCGTGAACCCGATCGCGATCGGCGTCAGTACGGCGAGCAGTCCCGGTGTGGTCAGCTCGCGCAGCGCGTCCTTCGTACAGATGTCGACGACGCGCCCGTACTCGGGCTTCTCGCTGTAGTCCATGATCCCGGGGCGCTCGCGGAACTGCCGCCGCACCTCGTAGACCACGGCCCCGGCCGACCGCGACACCGCGTTGATCGCCAGCCCCGAGAAGAGGAAGACGACCGCGGCGCCCGCGATGAGCCCGACCAGGTTGTTGGGCTGCGAGATGTCCATCATCAGGTTCATCGGGGCACCCTCGCCCGAGACCTTCTGCCCCACGTCGTTCGCGGCCGTGAGGATGGCGTCCCGGTACGAGCCGAAGAGCGCCGACGCCGCCAGGACCGCGGTGGCGATGGCGATGCCCTTGGTGATGGCCTTGGTGGTGTTGCCGACGGCGTCCAGGTCGGTGAGCACCTGCGCGCCCGCGCCCTCGACGTCGCCGGACATCTCGGCGATGCCCTGCGCGTTGTCGGAGACCGGCCCGAAGGTGTCCATGGCGACGATGACGCCGACGGTGGTGAGCAGGCCCGTTCCGGCGAGGGCCACCGCGAACAGGGCCAGCATGATCGACGTACCGCCGAGCAGGAACGCCCCGTAGACGCCGAGGCCGATCAGCAGGGCGGTGTAGACGGCCGATTCGAGACCGATCGAGATACCGGCGAGGACGACGGTGGCCGGGCCGGTGAGCGAGGTCTTGCCGATGTCCTTCACCGGGCGGCGGGTGGTCTCGGTGAAGTAGCCGGTCAGCTGCTGGATCAGCGCGGCCAGCACGATGCCGATGGCGACCGCGAGGAGCGCGAGGATCCGCGGGTCGCCGGACTTTCCGAGGATCGCCTCGTCCGTGACGCCGTCCAGGTCGGCGTACGTGGACGGCAGGTAGACGAAGACGGCCACGGCCACCAGCGCCAGCGAGATCACCGCGGAGATGAAGAAGCCGCGGTTGATGGCGCTCATCCCGCTGCGGTCCGCACGGCGCGGCGCGACCGCGAAGATGCCGATCATCGCGGTGACCACCCCGATGGCGGGCACGATCAGCGGGAAGGCGAGCCCGGAGTCGCCGAACGCCGCCTTGCCGAGGATCAGCGCGGCGACGAGCGTGACGGCGTAGGACTCGAACAGGTCCGCGGCCATGCCCGCGCAGTCGCCGACGTTGTCGCCCACGTTGTCGGCGATGGTCGCGGCGTTGCGCGGGTCGTCCTCGGGGATGCCCTGCTCGACCTTGCCGACCAGGTCGGCGCCGACGTCGGCGGCCTTGGTGAAGATGCCGCCGCCGACACGCATGAACATGGCGATCAGTGCGGCGCCGAGGCCGAATCCCTCCAGGACCTTCGGCGCGTCGGCCGCGTACACGAGCACCACGCAGGAGGCGCCCAGCAGACCGAGCCCCACCGTGAACATGCCGACGACGCCGCCCGTACGAAAAGCGATCTTCATGGCTTTGTGCGAGACGGCGGTGAGATCCTTTTCGGGCTCACCTTCCGCCGGAGTCGCTTCCCGTGCCGCGGCGGCCACGCGGACATTGCTGCGTACGGCGAGCCACATGCCGATATATCCGGTGGTCGCCGAGAATGCCGCGCCGATCAAGAAGAAGACCGATCGGCCGGCACGCTGATTCCAGTCGTCCGCGGGCAGCAGCATGAGCAGGAAGAACACCACGACCGCGAATACCCCGAGGGTGCGCATCTGACGTCCCAGGTAGGCGTTCGCGCCCTCCTGGATCGCCACCGCGATCTTCTTCATGCTGTCGGTCCCCTCGCCGGCCGCGAGCACCTGGCGGACCAGGACACCGGCGACGGCAAGCGCCGCAAGGGCGACGACCGCGATGATCACTACGATGAGACGGTTGTCGTCCGTGAGTACCGCGGCCGCGAGGGTAGTGGGCTGATCAAACTGATGAGGGGTAGAAAGCCCCGCCATTCGTCCTCCTTGACGCTTGGACCGAGCTCAAGATGTGGACGGATTGTAGGTACCGGAACCTGATCAAAACAGTGCGCGGTAAGCGGAATTGGCCTTCGCATGCCCTTCAGCAAATGATCCGCGCTTCAGCGCGTACCCCAAAAGCGGTAACGCCTCAAAACCATTGACGGCAGGTCCATTGCCGTACGGCTCGGCGTAAAGCTGATCTTATTGCTGATCGCCGTCCGGATAGTGAATTCATTCACGAAAGAGTCGTGGCCTGATCCGGGAGGGACGAGGAGCCCGCCGGGCGGCTCCGGGGGCTCCCGGGGGGGCGGCATGCGAAAGGGCCCTGCCGAGAGCAGGGCCCTTTCGCACACGGATTCAGGCAGTACCGAGAGGGGTGGATCAGGGGACGAGCACGGCCGGCGGCGTGGTGGGCCAGCTCATCCTGATCAGTCCGCCGTTCTCACCGGCGGTCACTTCCACGTCGTCGACGAGGCCGCTGATGACCGCGAGGCCCATTTCGTCCTCCTCGGTCTCGGTGTCCCCMCCGTCGGCTCCGCCGTGGCTGCCCGGTGACGCGTCACCGGGAACCGCGTGCGGGGCCTCGTCGCCGACCTCGATGGAGAAGAGCTTCTCCTCCTCGATCAGCGAGACCCGCACCGGAGCCGAGATCCCGGCACTCTGGTGCAGGCCGACGGCCCTGGTGCAGGCCTCGCCGACGGCGAGCCTGACCTCGTCGAGGACGGCCTCGTCCACTCCGGCCCTGCGCGCCACCGCTGCCGCCACCAGTCGGGCGGTCCTGACGTGCTCGGGCAGCGCGCTGAAGCGGAGTTCAACGGTGGCCATGCATCCCCCTCGGAACTACGGGCGTGCGGTCGGGGGGTCGGGTCGCCGAGACCCGACCCCCCTCCATTGACTTCTGCCACCCGGACCGGGGCCCGGGATCCGCCTGTCGGCGACCGTCCGGACCGTCGGGAACGGGCCGGACGACAACCGGTCAGTCGGTGGCCGCCACCGCTTCCTCGACCGAGGTGTGGATCGGGAACACCTTGGTGAGACCGGTGATGCGGAAGATCTTCAGAATGCGCTCCTGGTTGCAGACCAGCCGGAGCGACCCCTCATGGGCACGCACCCGCTTCAGGCCACCCACCAGCACGCCGAGACCGGTGGAGTCGAGGAAGTCCACGCCCTCCATGTCGACGACAAGATGGAAACTGCCGTCGTTCACCAGCTCGACCAGCTGTTCGCGCAACTTGGGCGCGGTATATACATCGATTTCGCCACCGACCTCGACGACCGTACGATCGCCGACGGTACGGGTCGACAGGGACAGGTCCACGGATCCTCCAGCACCTTGCTATCGAGCGGTCATCCCAAGGGACACCTCGGCGGAGCCCCCGGGACGGTTCGCCAGCCGCGATGGCATTCAATCACTTACCGGCAGGCGTGCACGACGCCTTGGCTCCATTGTCCGTCACGCCAGTGACACACTCGATGCCGATGGCCAATAATCTCCGACCCGATCGAACCTCGAAGGACACCACGTCCCGCCCCTCGCCGGGCGAGATCCTGGACCGGCTCGCGTCTTCGCCGAGCCGGGCTTCGCGCATCACTCATACGGAGCACTTGCCCCCACGTGCGGGTCGTCATGCCGTGTGGCCCGACCGGATCCGCGCGGAAGTCGTCGCGGCGGTGCAGTCCGCCGGTGTCGAGCATCCCTGGGCCCACCAGGCACTGGCCGCCGAGCACGCCCTGGACGGCGCATCGGTGATCGTCTCCACCGGCACCGCCTCCGGCAAGTCCCTGGCGTACCTGGTCCCCGTCCTGTCGGCGCTCCTCGACGGGTCCGAGGCGCCGAACGGCCGCGGCGCGACCGCCCTCTACCTCGCCCCGACCAAGGCCCTCGCCGCGGACCAGCTCCGGTCCGTGAAGAAACTCTCACAGCCCCTGGGCCATGCCGTCCGCCCGGCGGTCTACGACGGGGACACCCCGGTCGAGGAACGCGAATGGGTACGTCAGTACGCCAACTACGTCCTCACCAACCCCGACATGCTGCACCGCGGCATACTCCCCTCCCACCCCCGATGGGCCTCCTTCCTGCGCGCCCTGCGCTATGTCGTCATCGACGAGAGCCACACCTACCGGGGCGTCTTCGGGTCGCACGTCGCCCAGGTCCTGCGCCGGCTGCGCCGCCTCTGCGCCCGCTACGGCTCCTCCCCCGTCTTCCTCCTGGCCTCGGCCACCGCCGCCGAGCCCTCGGTCGCCGCCTCCCGCCTCACCGGCCTGTCCGTGGTGGAGGTCGCCGACGACGCCTCCCCCCGCGGGGAACTGGTGTTCGCCCTGTGGGAGCCGCCCCTCACCGACCTGCACGGCGAAAGGGGCGCGCCCGTCCGCCGGACCGCCACCGCCGAGACCGCGGACCTCCTCACCGACCTGACCGTGCAGGGGGTCCGCTCGGTCGCCTTCGTACGGTCCCGCCGCGGGGCCGAGCTGATCTCGGTGATCGCCCAGGAACGGCTCGCCGAGGTCGACCGCTCCCTGGCCCGCCGCGTGGCCGCCTACCGCGGCGGCTACCTCCCCGAGGAACGCCGCGCCCTCGAAGGCGCCCTGCACTCCGGGGAACTCCTCGGCCTCGCCGCCACCACCGCCCTGGAACTCGGCATCGACGTCTCCGGCCTGGACGCCGTCGTCATCTGCGGCTACCCGGGCACCCGCGCGTCCGTGTGGCAGCAGGCGGGCCGCGCCGGCCGGGCGGGACAAGGGGCGCTGGCGGTGCTGGTCGCCCGCGACGACCCGCTGGACACCTTCCTCGTCCATCACCCCGAAGCCCTGTTCGACCAACCGGTGGAGTCCACCGTCCTCGATCCGGACAACCCGTACGTCCTCGCGCCCCACCTGTGCGCCGCCGCGGCCGAGCTCCCGCTCACCGAGGAGGACTTCGCCCTCTTCGGCCCGGCCACCGCCGACCTGATGCCGCAGCTGGAGGCCGCGAAGCTGCTGCGCCGCCGCACGAAGGCCTGGCACTGGACGCGCCGGGAACGGGCCGCCGACCTCACCGACATCCGCGGCGGAGGCGGCAGCCCGGTGCAGATCGTGGAGGCCGGCTCCGGCCGGCTGCTGGGCACGGTCGACGCCGCGGCCGCCCACACCACCGTCCACGAGGGCGCCGTCCACCTCCACCAGGGCCGTACGTACCTGGTGAAGGAGCTGGACCTGGACGACTCGGTCGCCCTGGTCGAGGAGGCGAATCCGCCGTACTCGACGGTCGCCCGCGACACCACGGCCATCTCCGTCCTGGAGACGGACACCGAGATCCCCTGGGGCGAGGGCCGGCTGTGCTACGGCTCCGTCGAAGTCACCAACCAGGTCGTCTCCTTCCTCCGTCGTCGTCTCATCACCGGCGAGGTGCTCGGCGAGACGAAACTCGATCTGCCTCCCCGCACGCTCCGCACCCGCGCCGTGTGGTGGACGGTCACCGAGGACCAGCTCGACGCCGCCCGCGTGAACCCGGAGATCCTCGGCGGCGCCCTGCACGCCGCCGAGCACGCGTCCATCGGCATGCTGCCGCTCTTCGCCACCTGCGACCGCTGGGACATCGGCGGGGTCTCCGTCCCGCTGCACCCGGACACTCTGCTGCCCACCGTCTTCGTGTACGACGGCCACCCCGGCGGCGCGGGCTTCGCGGAGCGCGCCTTCCACACCGCCCGCGAGTGGCTCACCGCCACCCGTCAGGCCATCGCCTCCTGCGAGTGCGACGCCGGGTGCCCGTCCTGCATCCAGTCCCCCAAGTGCGGCAACGGCAACGACCCGTTGCACAAGCGGGGCGCCGTACGCCTGCTGACGGTGCTCCTGCGGGGAGCCCCGGAGACGCGTTAGCCACCACCGGTCCCACCAGGGGCGCGCGCCGATCCGGAGCCCGTCGGCTTGGGCCCTGCCGTCTCGGAGCTAGCAGACTCGGAATCCGCCGACCGGGAGAAGGACGTGGTCGCCGGGCCCGCCCGTGACCGCACCTCGGCCGTCAACGGGCCCCGTCCCGCCGCGACCGTCACGTCGGAGACGTCACCGTCGACGGAACACCGCACCACCCGTGTGTCCTGGGCCCGTGCCACCCGGTCCGCCCGAGCGCACGCCCGCGTCCTCCCGTCCGTCCAGTGGTCGGCCGCCGCGAGAGCCGCCAGGTCCGCCGCGCCACCGGCCCGGTGACGGATCACCACCGCCTGCCCCATCACGAGCACCGCACCGAAGACCACGCACAGCACCGCGATCGCACCCACGGTCCAGACGGTCGCCGACCCTCTGTCCGCAGCCGGCCCGGATCGCTGCCTCCGCACCGGGTCCCCTACCGCTCCCCTCGCCCTCACCGGACCGCTCCCACCGTCTCCTCGGCCAGGGCGGTGGCCTCCTGTGTGAGGTCGAGGGCCAGCGCGTCCGGTCCCGGCGTGTCGGCCCGGACCCGTACGTGCACCAGGTCGCCCTCACGCCGGACGGAGACCCGGGCACCGCTCGGTGCCGCCTGCCGGGCGGTCTCCACGACCGTGGCGGGCGGTTCCTGCCGGGCCGCCGCGCGCGCACCCGCCCGGGCCGCGTCCACGCACTGGATCAGCGCGGCAGCGGCCAGCAGCGCCCAGACCAGCGCCATCGTGAACGCGACCAGCACGGGCAGCACGACAGCCGCCTCCGCCGTCACGAAGCCGCGGTCCCCGGCCGCCCCGGTCGCCGGAACAGCCGCCTCCGCCTCAGAACGGTCCATGGAGCGCCCGTCCCACGATGTCCTGCAACTCCCCGCGGACCTGGCCGCTGGTCAGCACCTCGTACAGCAGCGCGGCGAACCCCACTGCCGCGATCAGCCCCATCGCGTACTCGGAGGTCACCATCCCGGCTTCCCTCCGCGCACGGATCCCGGCGCTCACGGCCCTCATCCGCGCCCGCCGCCCCCGTACCCGTTCGCCCCTGACCTGCTCCACCTTGCTCATCCGAACCCCCGTGCCCTTCTCTGCTCTTCTGTTCCGCCGACCTTGTTCAGCCGTGTTCATCTGTCATGT
>NZ_VDFC01000040.1:1020355-1032833 GCF_008369065.1 Streptomyces apricus
CCTCGCACCCGGACCATCCGCGCCCCATACACCCCGCACACCACCGAGCAGCTCCCGCAACCGCTCCCACCCGGGCCCGTACCCGAAGGCCTCCGTGCCCCAGCGCAGGGCCGGCACCGTCACCACCAGCCCCGCCGGATCCCGCTCCAGCACATGCACCTCGGCGATGCGCCGGCGCCCGGCCCGGTCACGTACGAGATGGAGCACCACCGACAGGGCGGCCGCCACCTGGCTGTGCAGTGCCGCCCGGTCCAGCCCCGCGGCCGTGCCGAGTGCCTCCAGGCGGGCCGGCACGCCGGACGCGGCATTGGCGTGCACGGTCCCGCAGCCGCCTTCGTGCCCCGTGTTCAACGCGGCCAGCAGGGCGACCACTTCGGGGCCGCGCACCTCTCCGACGACGAGCCGGTCCGGCCGCATGCGCAGCGCCTGGCGCACCAGGTCCTGGAGCGTGACGAGTCCGGCGCCCTCCTGGTTGGGAGGTCTCGATTCGAGGCGGACGACATGCGGGTGGTCCGGGCGCAGCTCCGCCGAGTCCTCGGCGAGCACGATCCGCTCGCCCGGCCCGACGAGGCCGAGCAGGGCACTCAAAAGCGTCGTCTTGCCGCTGCCGGTCCCGCCGCTGATCAGGAACGACAGCCGCGCGTCGAGCAGTGCCCGCAGCAGCCGGTCCCCGCCCGGCGGCACCGTCCCGGCGGCCACCAGCTCGTCCAGCGTGAACGCCCTCGGCCGGACGACCCGCAGTGACAGGCAGGTCGAGCCGACGGCGACCGGTGGCAGCACCGCATGCAGCCGGGTGCCGTCGGGAAGCCTGGCGTCCACCCAGGGATGGGCGTCGTCCAGCCTCCGTCCGGCCACGGCCGCCAGACGCTGCGCGAGGCGCCGTACGGCCGCCGCGTCCGGGAAGGACACGGCGGTCAGCTCCAGGCCGCCGCCGCGGTCCACCCACACCCGGTCGGGTGCGGAGACCAGGACGTCGGTCACGGCCGGGTCGTCGAGCAACGGCTCCAGGGGCCCGCTCCCGACCAGCTCCGAGCGCAACCGCTCGGCCGCGCCGAGGACTTCGGCGTCCCCGAGCACCCGCCCCTGCTCCCGCAGGGCCTGGGCCACACGCGCGGGAGTCGCCTCACCCCCGCTCTCGGCCAGCCACTGCCGGACCCCGTCCAGCAGCCCCGTGTCGCCGGACGCGCGCGCGTCCGGCGCCCGGCCCGCAGGAACGCCCGGCCCTGCGTGCATGCCCGGCGGTCCCGTCGGCACGGCCCCGCGCGGCCCGCTCATCCCGCTCACGGAGCCTCTCCCCCGGCAGCGGCCCGCTCCCAGAACGTCGAGCAGAAGCGCGCCAGCGGCCCGCGCCCGTCGCCCGCGGGCGGACTGCCCCGGTCCTGGGCCGCCGACAACCCGCTCTCCACCGGAACCTCGCCCATCAGGGGCAGACCGAGGAGCCGGGCGACCTCGCGGTCGTCCAGACCCGGTGCGTACGGTCCGCGCACCGCGACGCGCAGGTCCCGCAGGACCATGCCGACCACGGACGCGACCCGCCCGGCCGCCGCGACGGCGCGCAGTTCGGCGGGGACCACGAGCAGTCCCAGGTCGAGCTGGGCGAGGACCTGCGCGACCCCTTCGTCGACGCGGCGCGGCAGGTCCACGACCACCGCCCCGCCCCGCCGTCTGGCCGCGGCCAGGACCGCCCGGACAGCCTCCGGGGTGACGGTCACGCAGTCGCCGCGGTCCCAGCTGAGAACCCGCAGGGCGTGCAGCGAGGGCAGCGACTCCTCCAGGGCGCCGCCGCCGACCCTCCCGCGCGAGGCGGCGAAGGCGGGCCAGCGGAGTCCTTCGGCGGTCTCCCCGCCGAGGAGGACGTCGAGTCCGCCGCCGAGGGGATCCGCGTCGACGAGGAGCGTGCGCCTGCCCTGGCGCGCCGAGGTGACGGCGAGCGCGCAGGCGAGCGTGGACGATCCGGCGCCCCCGCGACCGCCGATCACACCGACGGTGAGGGCGGGCGGACCGACCCCCTCGGCCACGTCGGCGATCCGGTCGACCAACCATTGTTCGCCATCCGGCAGCACCAGCACGTGGTCCGCACCGATCTCCACGGCCCTCCGCCAGACCCCGGAATCGTCCTGATCCCGACCGACGAGCACCACCCCGCGCCTGCGCGCCGCGCCCCGCACCCGTCGCGCGGCGTCGTCGCCGACGAGCACCAGGGACGCCGTGTCCCACCCCCCTCCGCGCTCCGGCACCCCGTGGTGCACCTCGGGCCGGGCGCCGGCCGCGGCGCACAGCCGCAGCAGGTCGTCCAGCAGATCGGCGTCCTCCGTGAGGATCAACGGTCCGCCCTGCCGCCCTTCGGCGGCCGACGGCCGGTCGTGTGTGATGGCTCCCGCCACGCTCTCCAGCCCCCTTCGCTGCTTCACCGCGGAACCCCGGCGGCTCCGCGATTCCCGCCCGGCGCGAGAACCGGTGACCGGTCCCCCCATATGAACCGCCGATACGAACCGGCCATAGCCGCCGAACAAACGGAACCGGCCATGAACTTCCGCGAGCGGTGCGCGCAGGAATCACGGTGCAGCGATCCTGGAAATCGTGTGGATCTTGGTCGATAACTGTGGACATCCCGGTGGCTGTGAATATCGCCTTCACCCAAACCGGTGACCGATCGGTGAACGGCCGGTGCCCGTTGCGCGACTTCCACGGGCGACACGAGGGCTACGCTCCGTGACGAATCCTGTGCGGAGACAGAGAAACGCCGGGCCCCGCTGTGCGGGGCCCGGCGTTCTCGAAAACGGATGGGAAAACCCATCCGGACATGCGACGACCCCCGCCGGGGGGGAGAGCGGGGGTCGTCCCCACAGTTTGACTCGGGGGGGGGAGGAGCCAAACCGGGTTAGCACGGTCGCGAACGATCCGTGACTTCCATGGTGTACCCGAGAGCTCTCTCAGGCAAACCCACACGTCCCACACTAGCCCGAATGGCGGGCGCATATGCTCAACCCGTGGAAAACCACTCCTTGCCTCGTACAGCGGCCTTCTTTGACCTGGACAAGACGGTCATTGCGAAGTCGAGCACGCTCACCTTCAGCAAGTCGTTCTACCAAGGCGGTCTGATCAACCGCCGGGCGGTGTTGCGTACCGCATATGCCCAGTTCGTGTTCCTCGCGGGAGGCGCCGACCACGACCAGATGGAGCGGATGCGCGAATACCTGTCCGCGCTGTGCCGCGGCTGGGACGTCCGGCAGGTGAAGGAGATCGTCGCCGAGACCCTGCACGACCTCATCGACCCGATCATCTACGACGAGGCCGCCTCCCTCATCGAGGAGCACCACATGGCCGGCCGCGACGTGGTGATCGTCTCCACGTCCGGCGCGGAGGTCGTCGAGCCGATCGGCGAGCTCCTCGGGGCCGACCGGGTGGTGGCCACCCGCATGGTCGTGGGCGACGACGGCTGCTTCACGGGCGAGGTGGAGTACTACGCGTACGGCCCCACGAAGGCCGAGGCCGTCAAGGAGCTGGCCGCGTCCGAGGGGTACGACCTCTCGCGCTGCTACGCGTACAGCGACTCGGCGACCGACATCCCGATGCTCTCGGCGGTCGGCCACCCCCACGCGGTGAATCCGGGCCGCACGCTGCGCCGCGAGGCCCTGGCGCGCGGCTGGCCCATCCTCGACTTCAACCATCCGGTGCGGCTCAAGCAACGGCTGTCCGTGCCGCCCCGTCCGGCCATCGTCGCGGCGGCGGCCATAGGAGCGGCGGCGGCCACGGCGGGGCTCGTCTGGTACGCCAGCCGGCGCCGCGCCGCGGCACCGGGCTGAGCCGCGAGCCCCTCACCGACGGGGCGCCGGGACCGACGCCGGAGACCAAGGCCGGGGACCGGTCCGGAACCGGCGTCCGATTCGCTCCCTTTGAGGTCATTGGCAAAGAAGCACGGCAAGGGGTTCCACTTGCCCCGGACCAGGAGTACAAAGGGGTTAACGGCCCGCGAGACCAAGGACATCCGAAAGGAACACCTTACTAACGCAACCGAGGCCCCACGGACCGCGCATGTGCACCGGGCACCCACGCGACGTCGACCCGTCGATTACGGGCCAGCCGCACCAGGCGACGGGCAACAGTTCCCGACCTGATGGGCAACACTCCGAGGACGCTTGGTAACCCGGTGGACATGCCAGCGGCGGTACGGGTATCCGTACCGCCGCAACTCTGTTCAGGGACTTCGGGCCTCAGGCGGCGCCGCGCTGCAGCGCCTCGCACACGGCCGTCGACTCCCTCGCGCCGAGTTCGACCGCCCGCCCGCAGTGCGCGATCCAGGCCGCCATCCCCTCCGGGGTCCCGGAGGCGTAGCCGTCGAGCGCGGCCGCGTAGGCCGCCCGCCCCTGTTCCGCGTGGCCGACCTCCGGCGGGCAGACGGACTTGGGGTCGAGACCGCTGCCGATGAGGACGATCCGTTCGGCCGCGCGCGCGACCAGCCCGTTGTGGGAGCCGAAGGGGCGCAGCGCGAGGATCTCGCCGTGCACGATGGCCGCGGTGACCAGTGCGGGCGCGGAGCTGCCCGCGATCACGAGCCGTGCCAGGCCGTCGAGGCGGCCCTCGACCTCGGCCGCGTCCGGCAGCGGGAGCCCGACGAGCGGCGGTCCGGCCACGCCCGCCGCCGGGGTCTCCCGCACGGGCTCGCCGTCCCGGCGCGGACGTCCGACCGTGTCCTCGTCGCCGGCGGCGGCCACCAGGTGCAGCCGCGCGAGCACCCGCAGGGGCGACTGCCGCCAGATGGAGAGCAGTTCGCCCGCCTCGGCGGTCAGCCTGAGGGCCGCGCCCACCACCCTGGCCTCGTCGTCGCCGCTGAAGTCGGTCCTGCGGCGCACCTCTTCGAGGGCCCAGTCCGCGCCGGACAGCGCCGCGGACCCGCGCGAGCCCCGCAGCGCGGCCTCCCCGGTGATCTCGTTGCTGCGGCGCCGCATGATGCGGTGCCCGTAGACCCGGTCCACGGCCTTGCGCACGGACTCGACGGATGCCGCCACACCGGGCAGCGAGGCCAGCGTCGCGAGGGGGTCGGCGTTCGCACCTGTCGTACTCATGAGTACGACCCTACGCACACCCGGACCGCGCCCCACGAACGAGTGGTCTTCTTCACGTCCGGCGCTCCACGGGCACCGGCTCGCCGCTACTCTTTATGAACATGAAAACTGCTTTCGTCGGGAAGGGCGGCAGTGGCAAGACCACCCTGTCCTCGCTCTTCGTCCGCCACCTCGCGACCACCGGTTCGCCCGTCGTCGCGGTGGATGCCGACATCAACCAGCACCTCGGCCCCGCGCTCGGCCTCTCGGACACCGAGGCGCGGCGGCTGCCCGCCATGGGCGACCACCTGGGCCTCATCAAGGACTACCTGCGCGGCTCCAATCCGCGCATCGCCTCCGCCGAGACGATGATCAAGACCACTCCGCCCGGCGAGGGCTCCCGGCTCCTGCGGGTGCGCGAGGACAACCCGGTGTACGAGGCCTGCGCGCGGCCGGTGGAACTCGACGGCGACACCGTCCGCCTGATGGCGACCGGTTCGTTCACCGAGGCCGACCTGGGGGTGGCCTGCTACCACTCCAAGACCGGCGCAGTGGAGCTCTGCCTGAACCACCTCGTGGACGGCCGCGACGAGTACGTCGTCGTCGACATGACGGCGGGCTCGGACTCCTTCGCGTCCGGTATGTTCACCCGCTTCGACATCACGTTCCTCGTCGCCGAGCCGACGCGGAAGGGGACGTCCGTCTACCGGCAGTACAAGGAGTACGCGCGCGACTTCGGGATCGACCTGAAGGTGGTGGGCAACAAGGTGCAGGGCCAGGACGACATCGACTTCCTGAAGGACGAGGTCGGCGATGACCTGCTGCTGACGTTCGGCCACTCGGACTGGGTGCGCGCCATGGAGAAGGGCCGTCCGCCGCGGTTCGAGCGGCTGGAGGACGAGAACCGCCGTGCGCTGCGCACCCTCCAGGAGACCGTCGACGCGTCCTACGCGCGGCGCGACTGGGAGCGGTACACGGAGCAGATGGTCCACTTCCACCTGAAGAACGCGCAGTCGTGGGGCAACGAGCGGACGGGGGCCGACCTGGCCGCCCAGGTCGACCCCGCCTTCGTCCTGCGGGAGGCCGAGACCGCGACGGCGTGACGGTACGCCGCCCCGGCCCGTCACCGCTCGCCGGCCGCCCCACCTGTCACCGCTTGGCGGCCGGCGCGCCCGGTACCCCCTTTGGGGCCGGGGCGGGCCGGCCGGACAGGAACGACGCCCAGCCCTGCTTCGGGGACTCGCCGACCTTGAGGGTGCGAAGCTTCGCGAGGGTCTGCGGGTCCTGGGCGTCGAGCCAGTCGGCGAGCTGCCGGAAGGAGACGCAGCGCACCTCGCGCCGGGTGCAGACGCGCTCGACGGTCTCCTCGACGGCGCGCATGTAGGTGCCGCCGTTCCAGGACTCGAAATGGTTCCCGATGACGAGGGGCGCGCGGTTGCCCTTGTAGGCGCGCGAGAAGCCCTTGAGCAGGCCGTCACGCATCTGGTCGCCCCAGTACTCGTGCTTCGCCGGGTCGCCGTGGGACGTGGCGCCCGACTGGTTGACCATGAAGTTGTAGTCCATGGTCAGCGTCTCGAACCCGCGGCCCGGGACCGGCACGAGCTGCATCGACAGGTCCCACAGGCCCGACTTCTTCTTGGGCCAGACCTGGTCGTTGACGCCACTGGTGTCGTAGCGGAAGCCCAGCTCCCGGGCGGCCTGCATGAAGTTCTTCTGCCCCTCCAGACAGGGCGTGCGGGCGCCGATGAGCTCCCGGTCGTAGTCGAAGGGCAGCGGGGAGGCCTTCTCCGTGCCCGTGTTGGTCTTCCAGGACTTGACGAAGGACTTGGCCTGGGCGATCTCGTCCTTCCAGTCCTCGACCGACCACTCGCCGACCCCGCCCCCGCTGCCGCAGAAGTGGCCGTTGAAGTGGGTGCCGACCTCGTTGCCCTCCAGCCAGGCGCCGCGCAGCTGCTTCACGGTGTCGCGGATGCCCTGCTCGTCGTTGAAGCCGATGTCGGAGCGGCCCGGGGCGTGCCGCGGCGGCCGGTAGAGGTCGCGCTTGCCCTCCGGGAGCATGTACACGCCACTCAGGAAGTACGTCATGGTCGCCCGGTTCTTCTTGGCCACCTTGCGGAAGTGCGAGAAGAGCCGCTGGCTGTCCTCGCCCGCCCCGTCCCAGGAGAAGACCACGAACTGCGGGGGCCGCCGGCCGGGCTTCAGGCGCTCGGCGCGCGGCAGCCGCGGCTGGGCGCCGGTGAACGCGGTGGAGCCGTCCCCGATGAGGCGGACCCTGTTCCCGGGTGCGGGGGCGCCCGCGGCCTTCTTGGCGCCGTGCGCGCCCTCTCCGCGCGCGCCCTCCTTCGCGCCGGTGTCACCGGACCCGCACCCGGCGAGCGCCGCGGCGCAGACGGCGGTGAGGGCGAGGGCGACGCCCGTGGTGGTCCTCCCAGTGGCGGCCATGTTCCGCCCACCTTCTTCCTTCGATCGGGACACAACAGACGGCGAAGCCAAGATCGCAGGGACCCGAGAAGGAGGCGGTACGACAAGCCGAACAAAATGACTAATCACTCTCCGGAGTGAACTGATGCACCATATGCGCCATTTTTCCTGACACGTCCTTTACTCTCCATTACGATTCATTTACCGAGCGTTGATAAATCCCGCCGCTGTACGCCGTGACCCACGGCCGCGCCCAAGCGACCGCGTAGCCCCGGAAAGACGGGAAAACCATGACTGTCTCCGTCCCCACCCGTACCGACGACTCCTCGCACACGCCGGACGAAGGGCGGCCGCACAGCCCGCCCGGCCCCGGCCGCCGGGCCCCTCGAAGGCCCCGGCTCCCCCGTATCGCGACCGCCGACCTGTCGGCCTCCGTCGCCGTCTTCCTGATCGCCCTGCCCCTGTCCCTGGGCATCGCCCTCGCCACCGGCGCACCGCTGCAGGCGGGCCTCGTCGCCGCCGCCGCGGGCGGGCTCGTGGCCGGCCGGCTGGGCGGCGCGCCGCTCCAGGTGAGCGGCCCCGCCGCCGGCCTCACGGTGGTCACCGCCGACCTCATCCAGACCTACGGATGGCGCACGACCTGCGCCATCACCGTCCTCGCCGGACTGGTCCAGCTCGCCCTCGGCTGTGCGCGGGTGGCCCGTTCCGCCCTGGCCGTCAGCCCCGCGATCGTGCACGGCATGCTGGCCGGCATCGGCATCACCATCGCCGTCGCCCAGCTGCACATCGTGCTCGGCGGCTCCCCCAGCAGCTCGGTCGTCGCCAACATCCGGGAACTGCCCGCCCAGTTGGCGCACCTCCAGGTCGCGGCGCTCGCCATGAGCGCCCTGACGCTGACCCTCCTGCTGGCCTGGCCCAGGCTGCCGGGGCGCGCGGGACAGCTGCTGCGTACCGTGCCGGCCGCCCTCGTCGCCGTCGCCGCGGCCACCGCGACAGCGGCCCTCGCCGGACTGACCCTGCCCAAGGTCGACCTGCCGTCCTGGCGCAGCCACGCGCTGGCGGGGCTGCCGGAGGGACCGGTGCTCGGGCTCGTCGCCGCCGTGCTCACCACCACGCTGGTGTGCAGCGTGCAGTCGCTCCTCGGTGCCGTCGCCGTGGACAAGCTCACCGCCAGGCGGCCCGCCCAGCAGAGCCGCTCCGACCTCGACCGCGAGCTGCTCGGCCAGGGCGCCGCCAACATCGTCTCCGGGACGCTCGGCGGGCTCCCCGTCGCGGGCGTGGCGGTGCGCAGCTCGGCGAACGTGCAGGCGGGTGCGGTGAGCCGCAACTCCACGATGCTGCACGGCGTCTGGGTGGTGGTGGCCGCGCTGCTGATGGTGCCGCTCCTGGAGCTGATCCCCCTGGCCGCGCTGGCCTCCCTGGTGATGGCCGTCGGCATCCAGATGGTGTCCCTGCACCACATCCGCACGGTCACCCGCCACCGGGAAGTACTGGTGTACGCCGTCACCACCCTCGGCGTCGTCGTCCTCGGCGTCCTGGAGGGCGTCGTGCTCGGGATCGCCATGGCCGTCGGCGTCGCCCTGCACCGCCTCACCCGGACCCGCATCACCTGCGAGGTGGACCCGGAGGGCGTCCACCACATCCGGGTGCGCGGGCAGTTGACGTTCCTGGCCGTGCCCCGCCTCAGCCGGGCCCTGCACCAGGTGCCCCCGGGGGCCGACGCGGTGGTCGAGCTGGACGGCTCCTTCATGGACCACGCGGCCTACGAGTCGCTGCACGACTGGCAGAGCGCGCACACCAACCGGGGCGGCTCCGTCGAGCTGACCGGGCGCACCGGAGCGCGGCTCGCGGAGCCGCACGCCCAGGACGGCCCCGGGCAGGCCCCGTCCTGCCACTGCCGGCCCTGGACCCCCTGGCGCAACCACCACTGCGAGGACCCCCAGGCACCGCCGCCGTCCGGCGGACAGCGCAGCGGGCACCGGCTGGAGAGCGGCATCAGCTCGTTCCAGCGCAACACCGCGCCGCTGGTCCGCGGTGAGCTGGCCCGGCTCGCGCGGGAGGGGCAGCAGCCCTCGCAGCTCTTTTTGACCTGCGCCGACTCCCGGCTCGTCACCTCGATGATCACTTCGAGCGGTCCCGGCGACCTCTTCGTGGTCCGCAACGTCGGCAATCTCGTACCGCCGCCCGGCGGGGAGAGCGGCGACGACTCGGTGGCCGCGGCGATCGAGTACGCGGTGGAGGTGCTGCAGGTGCGGACCATCACCGTGTGCGGGCACTCCGGCTGCGGGGCGATGCAGGCCCTGCTGAGCACCGATCCGGGCGGCGCACGCACCCCCCTCAGACGGTGGCTGCGGCACGGGCTGCCCAGTGTGGAGCGGATGACGGCCAAGGACCGGCCCTGGACGCGGATCACCGGACGGGTGCCCGCCGACGCCACCGAGCAGCTCTGCCTCACCAACGTCGTGCAGCAGCTGGAGCACCTGCGGGCGCACGAGGCGGTGGCGCGGGCCCTGCGGGAGGGCAGACTCGAACTGCACGGGATGTACTTCCACGTCGGAGAGGCCCAGGCGTACCTCCTGAGGGAGGACACCTCCGCCGATGCCGGGCAGGGCGAGCTCTTCGACCGGGTCGCGGCGACGGCCCTGCACGACACCCCCGCTTGACCCCGGCCTGAACCGCTCCCCTTCCCCGTCCGTGAGAACGTGTGGCCACCCGTGTCCGCGGGCAGGCCACACGCACACAGGATCCCGTGCACATGATCCGGAACACAGGTCTAAACCAATTCACGGACGACCCTTGTCACCAGGGGTCCCTGTCTGATGAGCTGTGGCCTGGGACACAACGGACACCCTGGGAAAGGGAGATGTCGTGAGCAACGAAAGCCTGGCCAACCTGCTCAAGGAAGAACGCAGGTTCGCGCCGCCCGCCGACCTGGCCGCGAACGCCAACGTCACCGCGGAGGCGTACGAGCAGGCCAAGGCTGACAGGCTCGGCTTCTGGGCCGAGCAGGCCCGCCGGCTGACCTGGGCCACCGAGCCGACCGAGACGCTGGACTGGTCGAACCCCCCGTTCGCGAAGTGGTTCCAGGACGGGAAGCTCAACGTCGCCTACAACTGCGTGGACCGGCACGTCGAGGCCGGTCACGGCGACCGCGTGGCGATCCACTTCGAGGGCGAGCCCGGTGACGGCCGCACCCTCACCTACGCCGAGCTCAAGGACGAGGTCTCCCGGGCCGCCAACGCCCTCACGGAGCTGGGCGTCGAGAAGGGCGACCGGGTCGCGATCTACCTGCCGATGATCCCCGAGGCCGTCGTCTCGATGCTGGCCTGCGCCCGCATCGGCGCCACGCACTCCGTGGTCTTCGGCGGCTTCTCCGCCGACGCCATCGCCACCCGCATCCAGGACGCCGACGCCAAGCTGGTCATCACCTCGGACGGCGGCTACCGCCGCGGCAAGCCCGCCGCGCTCAAGCCGGCCGTCGACGAGGCGGTCTCCCGGGTCGAGGGCGTGCGGAAGGTGCTCGTCGTACGGCGCACGGGCCAGGAGGTCGCGTGGACCGAGGGCCGCGACGTCTGGTGGCACGAGATCACCGCCGAGCAGTCGGCCGAGCACACGCCCGAGGCGTTCGACGCCGAGCACCCGCTGTTCATCCTCTACACCTCGGGGACGACGGGTAAGCCCAAGGGCATCCTGCACACCTCCGGCGGCTACCTCACGCAGGCCGCGTACACGCACCACGCCGTCTTCGACCTCAAGCCGGAGACCGACGTCTACTGGTGCACGGCCGACATCGGCTGGGTCACCGGCCACTCGTACATCACGTACGGGCCGCTGGCGAACGGCGCGACCCAGGTCATGTACGAGGGCACGCCCGACACCCCCCACCAGGGGCGCTTCTGGGAGATCGTCCAGAAGTACGGCGTGACGATCCTCTACACGGCGCCGACGGCCATCCGGACGTTCATGAAGTGGGGCGACGACATCCCCGCGAAGTTCGACCTGTCGAGCCTGCGCGTGCTCGGCTCGGTCGGCGAGCCGATCAACCCCGAGGCGTGGGTCTGGTACCGCAAGCACATCGGCGGCGACCGCACCCCGATCGTGGACACCTGGTGGCAGACCGAGACCGGCGCGATGATGATCTCGCCGCTGCCGGGCGTCACCGAGACCAAGCCGGGTTCCGCACAGCGGGCGCTGCCGGGCATCTCGGCGACGGTCGTCGACGACGAGGCGCGGGAGGTCCCGGACGGCGGCGGCGGTTACCTGGTGCTGACCGAGCCGTGGCCGTCGATGCTGCGCACCATCTGGGGCGACGACCAGCGGTTCATCGACACCTACTGGTCGCGCTTCGAGGGCAGGTACTTCGCGGGCGACGGCGCCAAGAAGGACGAGGACGGCGACATCTGGCTGCTCGGCCGGGTCGACGACGTGATGCTCGTGTCCGGGCACAACATCTCGACCACCGAGGTCGAGTCGGCGCTCGTCTCGCACCCCTCGGTCGCCGAGGCGGCCGTCGTGGGCGCGGCCGACGAGACGACCGGCCAGGCGATCGTGGCGTTCGTGATCCTGCGCGGTTCGGCGTCGGAGACCGAGACCCTGGTGGGCGAGCTGCGCGACCACGTCGGCAAGACCCTCGGCCCGATCGCCAAGCCGAAGCGGATCCTGCCGGTGGCCGAGCTGCCCAAGACCCGCTCCGGCAAGATCATGCGCCGGCTGCTGCGCGACGTCGCGGAGAACCGCCAGCTGGGTGACGTCACCACGCTGACGGACAGCACGGTCATGGACCTCATCCAGACCAAGCTCCCGGCGGCGCCGAGCGAGGACTGACGCGGGCCGCGTACGGACGCGGACCCCACGGGGGCACCCGGCGGAGAACCCGCCGGGTGCCCCCGCGCTTGCGCGGGTAGGCTGCGAGACACGTCATCGCACGACAACAGAACATCCGGGCTCCGCGGGAGCCCGGCATCTCCACAGGTGCGCCGGGAAGTCTGGTCGGCATGTGATCAGTCCTGCCC
>NZ_VDFC01000040.1:1032933-1061640 GCF_008369065.1 Streptomyces apricus
CCCTCCCCCTCCCCCGCACCCGACCGCAGGAACGCGGGAGGGCGCACCGTCCTCGGACGGCTCTCGCTGCCCGAACGGAACTCCGTCGCGGACGCGCTGCGCACCGAGACGGTCGGCGGCGTCCTCCTGCTCCTCGCCGCCGTCGCCGCGCTGATCTGGGCGAACACCCCGGCCCGGGAGAGCTACGAGTCCGTGCGGGACTTCCACTTCGGGCCCGCCGCGCTCGGCCTGGACCTCTCCGTCCAGCACTGGGCCGCCGACGGGCTCCTCGCGGTCTTCTTCTTCGTCGCCGGCGTCGAGCTCAAGCGCGAGCTGGTCGCGGGTGACCTCAAGGACCCGCGGGCCGCCGCGCTCCCCGTCGTCGCCGCGCTCTGCGGGATGGCCGTCCCCGCGCTGGTCTACACCCTGGTCGCCGTCACCGGCGGCGGCTCGCTCGCCGGCTGGGCCGTGCCCACCGCGACCGACATCGCCTTCGCGCTCGCCGTCCTCGCCGTCCTCGGCACCTCGCTGCCGAGCGCCCTGCGCGCCTTCCTGCTCACCCTCGCCGTCGTCGACGACCTCTTCGCGATCCTGATCATCGCGCTCTTCTTCACCGACGACCTGGACTTCGCCGCGCTCGGCGGCGCCGTCGCCGGTCTCGCCGTCCTGTGGCTGCTGCTCAGGAAGGGCGTCCGCGGCTGGTACGTGTACGTGCCGCTCGCCCTGGTCGTCTGGGGCCTGATGTACAACAGCGGCATCCACGCCACCGTCGCCGGCGTCGCGATGGGCCTGATGCTGCGCTGCACCCCCCGCGAGGGCGAGGGCGAGTCCCCCGGCGAGCGCGTCGAGCACCTCGTGCACCCGCTCTCGGCGGGCCTGGCCGTGCCGCTGTTCGCGCTGTTCAGCGCCGGGGTGACGGTGTCGGGCGGCGCGCTCGCGGACGTGTTCGGCCGGCCGGAGACCCTCGGCGTGGTGCTCGGACTCGTCGTCGGCAAGGCGGTCGGGATCTTCGGCGGCACCTGGCTGACGGTCCGTTTCACCAGGGCGTCGCTCTCCGACGACCTCGCCTGGCCGGACGTCTTCGCCGTCGCCTCGCTCGCGGGCATCGGCTTCACCGTGTCGCTGCTCATCGGCGAACTCGCCTTCACGGACGACCCGGCGCTCACCGACGGCGTCAAGGCCGCCGTCCTGACGGGCTCCCTGATCGCCACCGTGCTGTCGGGCGTACTGCTGAAGATCCGCAACAGTAAGTACCGTCGGCTCTGGGAGGAAGAGGAGCGCGACGAGGACCGCTCCGGCGTCCCCGACGTGTACGAGCAGAGCGACCCCGCCTACCACCTGCGCATGGCCGAGATCTACGAGCGCAAGGCCGCCGAACACCGAAGGCTTGCCGAAGTGACGGGCGGGGCAGGCGAGGAGCACGACGGTCCGGCATGATCTGACACACACGGTCCGAAACGTACGGCCCGCACGCAAGACGCCCACCGCGCCGGACAAAGACGAGCAAGACAACGGCGACAAGACAACAGGGAGAACGCGATGAGCGCACCCGACGGCAGCCCGGTCGGCGCCGAACGCAGCATCGGCCAGCTGGTCGCCTCGGCGACGACCGAGCTGTCCGCACTGGTGCATGACGAGATCGCGCTGGCGAAGGCTCAGCTCAAGCGGGACGTCAAGAAGGGAGCGGTCGGCGGGGGCGCGTTCAGCGCGGCCGGCGCCGTGCTGATCTTCTCCCTGCCGATGCTGAGCTTCGCACTGGCGTACGGCATCCGCACCTGGAGCGGCTGGAACATGGCCGTCTGCTTCCTGCTGTCGTTCGCCGCGAACGTGCTGGTCGCCGCGGTGCTCGCGCTGATCGGCGTGGTCTTCGCGAAGAAGGCCAAGAAGGGCAAGGGCCCGCAGAAGACCGCGGCCTCGGTCAAGGAGTCGGCGGCCGTGCTGCAGCACGCGAAGCCCCACCCCCGGCCGGTGGCCCCGCTGGACCGGGTCGGTGACGGAGTCGAGGCTGTGGCACGCTCGTCCTCATGACGGATTCCGCCCCATCGCCGGCGCAACCCACCTCTGTCGTACGGCTCGACGTGCCCGGCGCGAAAGAGGTGATCCACCGGGACGTCGCCGCGAACGGCGCGCGCTTCCACATCGCCGAGACGGGTGACGGTCCGCTGGTCCTGCTGCTGCACGGCTTCCCGCAGTTCTGGTGGACCTGGCGGCACCAGCTGGTGGCGCTCTCCGAGGCGGGCTTCCGCGCGGTCGCCATGGACCTGCGGGGCGTCGGCGGCAGCGACCGCACCCCGCGCGGCTACGACCCGGCCAACCTCGCGCTGGACATCACCGGGGTAATCCGCTCCCTCGGCGAGCCCGACGCCGCGCTGGTCGGCCACGACCTGGGCGGCTACCTGGCGTGGACGGCGGCCGTGATGCGCCCCAAGCTGGTGCGCCGGCTCGTGGTCTCCTCGATGCCGCACCCCCGGCGCTGGCGCTCGGCGATGCTGTCGGACCGCAAGCAGACCGCGGCCGGTTCGTACGTCTGGGGCTTCCAGCGGCCGTGGATCCCGGAGCGCCGGCTGGTCGCCGACGAGGGCGCGTTGGTCGGCCGGCTCGTCCGGGACTGGTCGGGGCCGCGGCAGCCGGACGACGACGTCGTGGAGACGTACCGGCGGGCGATGCTCATCCCCTCGACGGCGCACTGCTCGGTCGAGCCGTACCGCTGGATGGTCCGCTCGATGGCCCGTCCCGACGGCATCCAGTTCAACCGGCGCATGAAGCGGCCGGTGCGGGTGCCGACGCTGCACCTGCACGGCTCGCTCGACCCGGTGATGCGCACGCGCAGCGCGGCGGGATCCGGCGAGTACGTCGAAGCGCCCTACCGCTGGCGGCTGTTCGACGGGCTCGGGCACTTCCCGCACGAGGAGGACCCGGTGGCGTTCTCCACGGAGCTGGTGAACTGGCTCAAGGACCCCGAACCGGACCGCTGAGCCCTTCCGCACCACGGGCCCCACGAATCTCCTGAACGCCTGTTCTACGAACGCCAATTGCCTCGCGCATAGGCCAATTGGGGGGCGTGGGAGCGGTTATCGACCTTGGGGCGGGGGCAGACGTCGGGGTATGGGCTGGACGCACGACTACAGTGACGCCACACGCAACCGCCGCTCGATCGGCGGGCCGAGTTCCCCCCGGAGGGGTACCCCMCAGCTGCAGGGCACAGATCCCCGGCTGGGAATTCCACGCATCCTGCGGCGCCGGGCCCGCTGGGTCTCGGCACGGCTGCGTCATCCCCGCGGCTGAGCCGCCCGCGCCCCCACCCGCGTGAGCACGCGGATCGGAGTACGCGGACCTAGAGTGCGCAGCTGTCGCTGTCCACCTGCTGGTTGGCGGTGCGGCCCTTGAGGATGTCCTCCCGGACCTCGTCCACGGTGAGCGCGTAACCGGTGTCGGGGTCGTCGAGGGACTTCGCGAACACCACGCCGTACACCTTGCCGTCCGGGGTGAGCAGGGGGCCGCCGGAGTTGCCCTGGCGCACGGTCGCGAAGAGCGAGTACACCTCCCGCTGCACGGTGCCCCGGTGGTAGATGTCCGGGCCGTTGGCGGTGATGGAGCCGCGCACGCGCGCCGCGTTGACCGTGTACGAGCCGTTCTCCGGGAAGCCCGCGACGATCGCGCCGTCCTCCCGGACCGCCTCGCGGCCGGCGAACTGCAGGACGGGCGCCCGCAGGTCGGGCACGTCGAGCACGGCGATGTCGCGCTTCCAGTCGTAGAGCACGACCTTCGCCGCGTGCCGCTCGCCCTCGCCGCCTATCTGGACGTACGGCTCGTCCACCCCGCCCACCACGTGGGCGTTGGTCATCACGCGGCGCTGCCCGAAGACGAAGCCGGTGCCCTCCAGGACCTTGCCGCAGCTCTGCGCGGTGCCGGTCACCTTGACGATGGAGCGCTGGGCGCGGGCGGCCACCGGGCTCGTCGCGAGGGCCGGGTCCGGGGCGGGCACCTGGTCGATCTGCTCGTCCGAGAAGGGGCTGAAGACCTGCGGGAAGCCGTTCTGCGCGAGGACCGAGGAGAAGTCGTCGAACCAGGTGTCGGCCTGGTCGGGCAGCGCGTCCGCCACCCCGTGCAGCACCTTCGACTCGCGGACCTCCGTGCCGAGCGTCGGCAGCGTCGTACCGGCGAGGGCCGAACCGATCAGCCAGGCGACGAGGAGCATCGCCACGACGTTGACGAGGGCGCCGCCCGTGGCGTCCAGGGCGCGGGCCGGGGACCAGGTGATGTACCGGCGCAGCTTGTTGCCGAGGTGGGTCGTGAGGGCCTGGCCGACGGAGGCGCAGACGATGACCACGATCACGGCGACGACGGCGGCGGTCGTACCCACCTCCGCGTCGTCGGTCACCGCGTCCCAGACGACGGGCAGGAGGTAGACGGCGACCAGGCCGCCGCCGAGGAAACCGATCACCGACAGGATGCCGACGACGAAGCCCTGTCGGTAGCCCACGATCGCGAACCACACGGCGGCGACCAGCAACAGGATGTCCAGCACGTTCACTGCTTCCAGCCTCGCCTCATCACTTTGCGGTAGCCACGTCCCGACCCGGGGGCCGGCCCGCCGTACGGCGGCAGGGGGCCACGGAGCCCTCCGGCAGGACACAGCACAGGGGCCACCCTGTCATGCGCGCCAGTCGAGCGGGACCTGCTTGTCGCGGTCCCAGGGACGTTCCCACTTCGCGTAGTGCAGCAGGCGGTCGATGATTCCGGCGGTGAAGCCCCACACCAGGGCCGATTCGACCAGGAATGCCGGGCCCGAGTGGCCCCGGGGGTGGACCGCCGTCGCGCGGTTGGCGGGGTCCGTGAGATCCGCCACGGGGACGGTGAAGACCCGCGCGGTCTCGGCCGGATCGACCACGCCGACCGGTGTCGGCTCGCGCCACCAGCCGAGGACCGGGGTGACCACGAAGCCGCTCACCGGGATGTAGAGCTTCGGCAGCACGCCGAAGAGCTGCACGCCGCGGGGGTCGAGCCCGGTCTCCTCCTGCGCCTCGCGCAGGGCGGCCCGCAGGGGCCCGTCGGTCGCCGGGTCGCCGTCCTCGGGGTCGAGGGCGCCGCCGGGGAAGGCGGGCTGTCCCGCGTGCGACCTCAGTGATGTGGCGCGCTCCATGAGCAGCAGCTCGGGGCCGCGCTCGCCCTCGCCGAAGAGGATCAGCACGGCCGACTGGCGTCCCGCGCCGTCCTCCGGCGGCAGGAAGCGGCTCAGCTGGCGGGGCTGGACCGTCTCGACGGCGTGCACCACCGGGTCCAGCCAGCCGGGCAGTCCGGCCGTGGAGAGGACCAGGCCGCTGTCCTGCGGGTCCTGCGGATCGTGCGGGTCATGCGGGTCGTGCGGGTCATGCGTGTCCTGCATCGTGCGGTGCGTGTCCTGCGTGTGGCTCGCGCGCGTCATCGCCACCCCCGTTCATCTGCTCTCAACGCCCGCGGCGCCGTGATTCGTTCCGTCATCCCCTGCCCCGCGCGGGTGAACCTGACGCGGGGGTGTCGGGTGCGGTCGCCCCGAGCGGCGGGGCCGGGATGCCGCCGGCGTCCAGATAGGACTGCGGGGGGTTGAGACGCTGGCCCGGAAAGCCGCCCTTCTCGTACTTCAGCAGCTTCTTCGCCTTCTCCGGGTCCGTCTCGCCCTCCCCGTAGGCCGGGCAGAGCGGGGCGATGGGGCAGGCGCCGCAGGCGGGCTTGCGGGCGTGGCAGATGCGGCGGCCGTGGAAGATCACGTGGTGCGACAGCATCGTCCAGTCGCTCTTCGGGAAGAGCTCGCTGACCGCCGCCTCGATCTTCTCGGGCTCCTTCTCGGCGGTCCACCGCCAGCGCCGTACGAGCCGCTGGAAGTGGGTGTCCACGGTGATGCCGGGGCGGCCGAAGGCGTTCCCGAGGACCACGAAGGCGGTCTTGCGGCCGACGCCGGGCAGCTTGACGAGGTCTTCGAGGCGGCCCGGGACCTCGCCGCCGAAGTCGTCCCGCAGGGCCTTGGAGAGGCCCATCACCGACCTGGTCTTGGACCGGAAGAACCCGGTGGGCCGCAGGATCTCCTCGACGTCCTCCGGGTCCGCCGCCGCCAGGTCCTCGGGCGTGGGGTACTTCGCGAAGAGCGCGGGTGTCGTCTGGTTGACCCTCAGGTCGGTCGTCTGCGCCGACAGGACGGTGGCGACCACCAGTTGGAAGGGGTTCTCGAAGTCCAGCTCCGGGTGGGCGTACGGGTACACCTCCCCGAGCTCCCGGTTGATGCGCCGGGCCCGCCGGACGAGAGCGGTACGCGACTCGTTCCGGGGCGGCGCGGCGGCCTCGCCGTCGGTGGGCTGCTCGGCGGAGACGTTTTTCTTGACGGGCGCCGTCTTCTTGGTCGCCGTCGTCTTTTTGGCGGGGGCCGTCTTTTTGGCGGGGGCCACCTTCTTCGCGGGCGGGGTCGTCTTCGCGGATGCCGTCTTCTTTACGGATGCGGCCTTCTTGGCGGAGGCGGTCTTCTTGGCGGGCGCCGTCTTCTTGGTGGGCGCGGCCGCCTTCGCGGGCGCGGCTTCCTCGGCGGCGGACACGGTCTTCTTCGCGGACACGGCTTTCCTGGCGGACGGGGGCTTCGCAGCCGGTGGGGTCCCCTTGGCGGGAGCTGACTTCTTCGTGGGCGCGGCCCTGCCGGTGGCCGCCTTCGCGGGTACGGGCCTCTTGGCGGAGGCGGGCCGCACGGCCGAGGTCGCCCTTTTCACGACTGCCCCGGCCTGCGCGGCCGAACCGGATCTTCCGGCCTCACCGGCGGCGGTCTTCCCGGCGGGTGCCTCTTTGGCGGGCTTCCCGGCGGGAGGAGCGTTGACCGGCGTGTTCGCCGGGGCGGATCCGGCAGGCGCGGGTTCGGTCGACGCGGGCCCGACCGGTGCCGGCTCGACAGGTGCGGGCTTGGCCGGTGCGGGCTCGACCGAGGTTGGTGCGGCTGCCGCAGACTCGGTGGACGCCGACTCGGTCGGCACGGACCCGGCCGATTCCACCTCGACCGGCGCCTGCTCGACCGCCACTGACTCGGCGGATGTGGGCTCGGCCAAGGCGGACTCGGCCAGCGCGGGCCGGGACGGCGCCGGTTCGGCCGAGGCGGGCTCGGCCGGCGCGGATCTGCGGGCCGTTCTTCTTGCCGCGGCCGCCTTCTTCGTGGCCGCCACCTTCTTCGCGGCCGCGGCCATCTTCGAGGCGGCCGCTCCCACGGCCTGTCCGGCGGCCCCGGCCGCGCTCCTCACCGGCCCCGGCACCGCCGGTTTTGTCGTTTTCTTCGCCCCACCGGAGTCCTGTTCGCCCACAGCGGAATCGCGACGTACACCCACGCGCCCAGCCCCCTTGGCCTGTGCTCTCACCGGCGATTTGGACACCCGGCCAGCCTAGAGCTCACCGCCGACATCTGCCCCGGTCGCCATGGATCAGCCTCCAATTGGCCCCCTGCCGCACTGCGGGACACGCCGGTGCGGCAGACTTGTGACTGATCACACTGTTTGGACCGTCCCGCAAAACGGGGAACACGGACCCCTGGTACACCGGGAAACAAGATCCCCTGAGCAGGTCGACAAGGAGAGAACTCGTGGACGACGTTCTGCGGCGCGCCCCGCTCTTCGCGGCGCTCGATGACGAGCAGGCCGCGGAGCTCCGCGCCTCCATGAGTGAGGTGACCCTCGCACGGGGCGACGCGCTCTTTCACGAAGGCGACCCCGGAGACCGCCTCTACGTGGTCACCGAGGGCAAGGTGAAGCTCCACCGCACATCCCCCGACGGCCGCGAGAACATGCTGGCAGTCCTCGGCCCCGGCGAGCTCATCGGCGAGCTGTCGCTGTTCGACCCCGGCCCGCGCACGGCGACCGCCTCCGCGCTGACCGAGGTGAAGCTGCTGGGTCTCGGCCACGGCGACCTCCAGCCCTGGCTGAACGCGCGGCCCGAGGTGGCCGCCGCTCTGCTGCGCGCCGTCGCCCGGCGGCTGCGCAAGACCAACGACCAGATGTCGGACCTGGTCTTCTCCGACGTGCCGGGCCGCGTCGCCCGGGCGCTCCTGGACCTCTCGCGCCGCTTCGGCGTGCAGTCCGAGGAGGGCATCCACGTCGTGCACGACCTGACACAGGAGGAGCTGGCCCAGCTGGTCGGCGCCTCCCGCGAGACGGTCAACAAGGCGCTCGCGGACTTCGCCGGCCGCGGCTGGCTCCGGCTGGAGGCCCGCGCGGTCATCCTGCTGGACGTGGAGCGCCTCGCGAAGCGCTCGCGCTAGCCGGCCGTACGGCACGTCTTCCCGAAGACGAAGACACGGAGAAGGGCCCCGCCACACCCGGCGGGGCCCTTCTCTCCGTACGGCGTGCCTCACTCGCGGCCGATGAGCCCGTGGTCCCGGAGGTAGTCCAGCTGGGCCCGTACCGACAGCTCCGCCGCCGGCCACAAGGAGCGGTCGACGTCCGCGTAGACGTGCGCGACGACCTGGGACGGGTCCGCGTAGCCGTCCTCGACGGCCGTCTCGACCTGGGCGAGCCGGTGGGCCCGGTGAGCGAGGTAGAACTCGACGACGCCCTGCGCGTCCTCCAGGACGGGCCCGTGGCCCGGCAGGACCGTGTGCACGCCGTCGTCGACCGTCAGGGACCTGAGCCGCCGCAGCGAGTCCAGGTAGTCGCCCAGACGCCCGTCGGGGTGGGCCACGACCGTGGTGCCCCGGCCCAGCACCGTGTCGCCGGTCAGCACCGCTCCATCGGCGGGCAGGTGGAAGCAGAGCGAGTCGGCGGTGTGCCCCGGCGTCGGCACGACCACCAGTTCGAGGCCGCCCACCGTGACCACGTTCCCGGCGGCCAGCCCCTCGTCGCCGAGCCGCAGCGCCGGGTCGAGCGCCCGCACCTTCGTCCCCGTGAGCTGCGCGAACCGCGCCGCGCCCTCGGCGTGGTCCGGATGCCCGTGCGTGAGCAGGGTCAGGGCGATCCGCCTGCCGGCCCTCTCCGCCGTGTCGACGACGTTGCGCAGGTGCACGTCGTCCAGGGGGCCCGGATCGACCACCACCGCGAGCTCGGAGCCGGGCTCGGCCAGGATCCAGGTGTTCGTGCCGTCCAGGGTCATCGCGGAGGCGTTCGGGGCGAGGACGTTGACGGCGCGCTCGGTGGCGGGGCCGGAGAGCACCCCGCCCCGCGGCTGGCCGGGGAGGGCTGCTGCGTCGGTCATGCGGAGGCTCCACCCGTCGGGATGTGTTTGGTGAACTCGTCGTGGCCCGGCCAGCTGAGGACCAGCTCGCCGCCTTCCAGCCGGGCCCGGGCCAGGACCGGGGTCAGGTCCCGTCCGGCTGCTGCCGCGAGGGCCTCGGCGGCGCTCGCGTACGCGCCGATCTGACGCAGGGTCGCCAGGGTGGGCGGCATCATCAGCAGCTCGCCGCGCTCGTAGCCGGCCACCGCCTCGGCGGGGCGGATCCAGACGGTGCGGTCGGCCTCCGTGGAGGCGTTGCGGGTGCGCTGCCCCTGGGGCAGCGCGGCCACGAAGAACCAGGTGTCGTAGCGGCGGGGCTCGAACTCCGGGGTGATCCAGCGCGTCCAGGCGCCCAGCAGGTCGGAGCGCAGGACGAGCCCGCGGCGGTCGAGGAACTCGGCGAAGGACAGCTCCCGGGCGACCAGGGCGGCCCGGTCGGCCTCCCAGTCGTCCCCGGTGGTGTCACCGACCACCGTGTCCGGCGTCGGGCCCGCGAGCAGGACGCCCGCCTCCTCGTACGTCTCGCGGACCGCCGCGCAGACGATCGCCTGGGCGGCGTCCTCGTCGACGTCGAGCCGCGATGCCCACCACGCGCGCGTGGGGCCCGCCCAGCGCACGTGCCGGTCGTCGTCCCTCGGGTCCACTCCGCCGCCGGGATACGCGTACGCGCCTCCGGCGAAGGCCATGGAGGCGCGTCTGCGCAGCATGTGTACGACGGGGGCGGAGCCGGTGTCCTTCAGGAGCATCACGGTGGCCGCCCGCCTGGGGGCGACCGGTGTGAGCGTGCCGTCCGCCAGTGCGCGGATCCTCTCGGGCCACTCCGGGGGGTACCACTGACCGTTCGCCATGGGCGGAGGCTATCCCGGAGCGGGCCGATGTTCGAGAGACGACCATCACGTCCCCACGGAGGCACCGGCGGAGGCGCCTACGGGGACGCCTGCGGGGGAATCCTGCAGAGGCACCCCGCAGCCGACGGCGGCGTGCCTACGCCTCCGTCAGCTCCACCTGGATCTCGACCTCCACGGGCGCGTCGAGCGGCAGGACCGCCACGCCGACCGCGCTGCGCGCGTGCACGCCCTTGTCGCCGAGGACCTCGCCCAGCAGCTCGCTCGCGCCGTTCAGCACGGCGGGCTGGCCGGTGAAGTCGGCGGCCGAGGCGACGAAGCCCACGACCTTCACCACGCGCGCGATGCGGTCGAGGTCGCCCGCGACCGACTTGACCGCCGCGAGGGCGTTCAGCGCACAGATGCGGGCCAGGTCCCTGGCCTCCTCCGGCGTGACCTCCGCGCCCACCTTGCCGGTGAGCGGAAGCTTGCCGTCCACCATCGGGAGCTGGCCTGCCGTGTACACGTACACGCCCGACCGCACCGCCGGCTGGTAGGCGGCCAGCGGGGGCACGACGTCCGGCAGGGTCAGTCCCAGTTCCGCAAGCTTCGCCTCGACCGCGCTCACGCGGCCTTCTCCCGCTTCAGGTAGGCGACGAGCTGCTCGGGGTTGTTCGGCCCGGGCACGACCTGGACGAGCTCCCAGCCGTCCTCGCCCCAGGTGTCCAGAATCTGCTTCGTGGCGTGGACGAGCAGAGGCACGGTTGCGTATTCCCACTTGGTCATGGGGGCGACTGTATCCGCTGGCGCGACACGCCCTCGCGGCACCGCGGCCCCCGCGGCACCGCAGCCGCCGCGGCGGCCGATGACTGGACGGGTGACTGGACGGGGTGACTGGACGGGGTGCTCCGCGGGCACCCGGAAGCGAGGCAGGGCCGGTGGGTCACCGGTCGCGGACCGGGGCCGCGGGGCCACGGACGCCGCAACCCGACCCACGGCCACCGCGACACCGAGTGAGGAATTAGGCTCGAAGACGTGAGCAGGCTTCAGGTCGTCAGCGGCAAGGGCGGTACCGGAAAGACCACGGTCGCCGCAGCACTCGCGCTCGCCCTCGCGACCGAGGGCAAACGCACCCTTCTGGTCGAGGTCGAGGGCAGACAGGGCATCGCGCAGCTCTTCGAGACGGAGGCGCTGCCCTACGAGGAGCGGAAGATCGCCGTCGCTCCCGGTGGCGGGGAGGTGTACGCACTCGCCATCGACCCCGAGCTGGCCCTCCTGGACTACCTCCAGATGTTCTACAAGCTCGGCGGCGCCGGCCGCGCCCTGAAGAAACTGGGCGCCATAGACTTCGCGACCACCATCGCGCCGGGCCTGCGGGACGTGCTCCTGACGGGCAAGGCCTGCGAGGCCGTCCGCCGCAAGGACAAGCGCGGACGGTTCGTGTACGACTACGTGGTGATGGACGCGCCGCCGACCGGCCGGGTCACCCGCTTCCTCAACGTGAACGACGAGGTGGCCGGGCTCGCCAAGATCGGCCCGATCCACAACCAGGCGCAGGCCGTCATGCGGGTCCTGAAGTCGCCCGAGACCGCCGTGCACCTGGTGACGCTCCTGGAGGAGATGCCCGTCCAGGAGACCGCCGACGGCATCGCGGAGCTGCGTGCGGCGCGGCTGCCGGTGGGGCGGACCATCGTGAACATGGTGCGGCCCGCGATCCTCGACGAGGCCGACCTGGAACTCACCCGCGAGGCGCCGCGCACGGCCATCGCCAAGTCGCTGTCGGCCGCCGGACTCGGCGGTGCGCGCCGCGGCGGGGTCGCCGAGCGGCTGGTGGACCCGCTCCTGGACCAGGCGTACGCGTACGCCGAGCGGCACGCGCTGGAGCGTGAGCAGCGGGCCGTCCTGCAGGACCTGGGCCTGCCGCTGCACGAACTGCCGCTGCTCGCCGAGGGGATGGACCTCGCGGGCCTGTACGAACTCGCCACGGAACTGCGTCAGCAAGGGATCTCATGAGTCAGGACCCGGCCCGCGCAAACGATTCTTCCTCCGGCCGCGCAGCAGCCCACCCAGCCCATCCGTCCGACCCGGCCCGTGCGATCGACTCCACGGGGGCGGACGTCCTCGGCGTCGATCCCCTGATCGACGATCCCGGGACCCGCATCGTGGTCTGCTGCGGCTCGGGCGGCGTCGGCAAGACCACCACCGCGGCGGCCCTGGGCCTGCGGGCCGCCGAGCGCGGCCGCAAGGTGGTCGTCCTCACCATCGACCCGGCGCGCAGGCTCGCCCAGTCCATGGGCATCGACGCGCTGGACAACACGCCGCGCCGGGTGAAGGGCATCGACGACTCCGCGGGCGGCGAGCTGCACGCGATGATGCTCGACATGAAGCGCACCTTCGACGAGATCGTCGAGGCGCACGCGGACCGCGAGCGGGCGGCCGCCATCCTGGGCAACCCGTTCTACCAGTCGCTCTCGGCGGGCTTCGCGGGCACCCAGGAGTACATGGCGATGGAGAAGCTGGGGCAGCTGCGGGCGCGCGACGAGTGGGACCTCATCGTCGTCGACACGCCGCCCTCGCGCTCGGCCCTCGACTTCCTGGACGCCCCGAAGCGGCTCGGGTCGTTCCTGGACGGCAAGCTGATCCGGCTGCTGACCGCGCCGGCGAAGCTGGGCGGCCGGGCCGGGATGAAGTTCCTGAACGTCGGGATGTCGATGATGACCGGCACCCTCGGCAAACTGCTGGGCGGCCAGCTCCTGAAGGACGTGCAGACGTTCGTGGCCGCCATGGACACCACCTTCGGCGGCTTCCGCACCCGCGCGGACGCCACGTACAAGCTGCTCCAGGCGCCCGGCACGGCGTTCCTGGTGGTCGCGGCCCCGGAGCGGGACGCGCTGCGCGAGGCGGCCTACTTCGTGGAGCGGCTGGCCGCCGAGGACATGCCGCTCGCCGGTCTCGTGCTGAACCGGGTCCACGGCAGCGGTGCCACCCGGCTGTCCGCCGAGCGTGCGCTGGCCGCCGCGGAAAATCTTGTGGAAGCCCGCATTGTGGATCAGGCGGACGGGAAAGCTGGCCTTCGTAACTCTCCCGACACGTACGGCAGTTCAGAACCACCCGCTACCGAGGGACCCGCTACCGAGACCGCTGCTCCCGAGACCACCGCTCCCGAGGCTCCCGCTTCCGACGCAGGCTCCCCCGCCGCGGACCGGACCGACGCCGAGGGACCCGGGACGACCGACCGCACCGTCGCACACCTCACCGCAGGCCTGCTGAGGCTGCACGCCGAGCGCATGCAGCTGCTCTCCCGCGAGCAGCGCACACGCGACCGCTTCACCGCGCTCCACCCGGAGGTGGCGGTGGCGGAGGTGGCCGCGCTGCCCGGCGACGTGCACGACCTGACAGGACTGCGGGACATCGGGGACCGGCTCGCGACCGGTACCCCACCGGCCGGAGCCTCCTGAGCCTCTCCGGAGCCCCCTGGGTCTCCTCGGGCTCACGGGGCTCGTACACGTGCGTGCGCACGCACATGACGCACGCGGCACACGTGACGTACACGGCGCATGCGGTACGTGCGTCGCACGCCGCGCACGTGACGTACACGAAAGCGTGCGGCGTATACGAACGTGCGCGTGAAGGGAGCCGGTCAGCGGTCGGTCAGCCCACCGCTGCGTAGTTCTCGTACACCTCTTCCTCGTCGAGGGGCAGGATCCCCGCCCCCCGCTCGTACTCGGTACGCGCGGTTTCGAGCAGCCTGCGCCAGGAGGTGACGGTCGGCCGCCTGCGCAGCAGTGCGCGGCGCTCCCGCTCCGTCATCCCTCCCCACACGCCGAACTCGACGCGGTTGTCCAGCGCGTCGGCCAGGCACTCCGTACGCACCGGACATCCGGTGCACACCGCCTTGGCCCTGTTCTGCGCTGCTCCCTGCACGAACAGTTCATCCGGATCGGTAGTGCGGCAGGCCGCCTGCGCACTCCAGTCGGTTACCCAGCCCATACCGGCGCCGTCCTCTCCCGAATCGAGGCTCCCCCACGGCGGCAGCGGCATATTCACCGCCGCCAGTTGAGGACGTTACGGAAGGTGGGCAGAGTCAACCAGCCCCTTCGGGCCCAATCTTGAATGGTCCGAATGGACTATGGGTACGCGACAGATCACCCAACGGAGTGACCCGACGACATACGTGACCTTCCCGGCGAACCGGGAGGATTGAGTGGTGTCACAACGGACGCCGGGTGACACATACGGCGTATCCGGGCACGTCTTCGACAAAAAAGTCGCGTGGGGTCCGAAACGATTCGGGGTCGCCGGACGTATTGATACGTGGCCCTACTGCTGTGACAGTTGAGAGCAGCTTAGGCCAATGCCTTACGCGTGTCCGGCGAATGAGAACGTAGGCTGCCCTCATGCCAAAAAAGCGCTCGGGCGGTGGTCTGTCTCCCACGCAGCAGGCCGCCAAGTTCCTCGGTGTCAGTGTGCTCGCGGGGGCCGTCATGGCAGGGATCGCCGTGCCGGCGTTCGGCGCGCTCGGTCTGGCCGCCAAGGGATCGGTCGAGGGGTTCGACGAGATCCCGGCCAACCTGAAGCGGCCGCCACTGAGCCAGCGCACCACGATCCTGGACAACCAGGGCGGCCAGATCGCCACGGTCTACTCGCGTGACCGCACGGTGGTCGACCTCAAGGACATGTCGCCGTACATGCAGAAGGCGATCGTCGCGATCGAGGACGCGCGCTTCTACGAGCACGGCGCGGTCGACCTCAAGGGCGTCCTGCGCGCCCTCAACAAGAACGCGCAGAGCGGTGGCGTCTCGGAGGGCGCCTCGACGCTCACGCAGCAGTACGTGAAGAACGTCTTCGTGGAGGAGGCCGGCGACGACCCGACGAAGGTCGCCCAGGCCACCCAGCAGACCCTCGGCCGCAAGGTCCGCGAGCTGAAGTTCGCGATCCAGGTCGAGGAGGAGCTGGGCAAGAAGAAGATCCTCGAGAACTACCTGAACATCACGTTCTTCGGGCAGCAGGCCTACGGCGTGGAGGCCGCCGCCCAGCGCTACTTCTCCAAGTCGGCCAAGGACCTGGAGCTGCAGGAGGCCGCGCTGCTCGCCGGCATCGTCCAGTCGCCGAGCCGGTACGACCCGGTCAACGACGAGGCCGAGGCCGTGAAGCGGCGCAACGTGGTGCTGCAGCGCATGGCCGAGGTGCACGACATCACGCAGGCGGAGGCCGCCGCGGCGAAGGCGAAGCCGCTCGGCCTGAAGGTCAGCAAGCCGAAGAACGGCTGCATCACGGCCGTCAAGGACTCCAGCTTCTTCTGCGACTACGTGCGCGAGGTGTTCCTGACCGACCCGGTCTTCGGCAAGACCCAGAAGGCGCGCGCCAAGGTCTGGAACCAGGGCGGTCTGACGATCCGCACGACGCTCGACCCGCAGGCACAGAAATCGGTCCAGACCTCGCTCAAGAGCCACGTCAACAAGACGGACAAGGTCGCGGCGGCCTCGACGCTCGTCGAGCCCGGCTCCGGCAAGATCCTCGCGATGGGCCAGTCGAAGCCGTACGGCTACGGCAAGAACGAGACCGAGATCAACTACTCGGTCGACCACTCCATGGGCGGCTCGAACTTTGGCTTCCCGACCGGTTCGACGTTCAAGCCGTTCCTGGCGGCGGCGGCGCTGGAGGAGGGCAAGCAGCCCACGCAGGTCTATCCGGCGCCGTACGAGATGCCGTACCCCGACAGCGTCCGGGCGTGCGACGGCAAGACCTGGCGCAACAGCGGCAACGCGAAGGTCGAGAACGAGGACGAGTCGGAGGTCGGCCCGTACCCGCTCAAGAAGGCCATGGAGCTGTCGGTCAACACGTACTTCGTGCAGATGCTCGAAGACACCGGCATGTGCCCGGTCGTGAACCTCACCGACAAGCTGGGCGTCGTGCAGGGCAACGGCACCAAGCTGCCCCAGGTGCCCTCGTCGCTCACCCTGGGCTCCACCGGTATCTCGCCGCTGACCATGGCGAGCGCGTACGCCGCCTTCGCCAACCGCGGCACCTACTGCACGCCGATCGCGATCGCGTCGATCAGCCAGCAGCTCGGCGGTGAGAAGAAGTCCCTGGAGGTGCCGAAGTCGTCGTGCTCGCGCGCGATGTCGGAGACCACCGCGGACACCATCAACACGCTGCTCAGCGGCGTGGTCGACTCCGGTACGGGTCAGCAGGCCGGTCTCACCGACCGCGCCAACGCCGGCAAGACCGGTACGACGGACTACCGCAAGAACGCCTGGTTCGTCGGCTACACGCCGAACATGTCCGGCGCGGTCTGGGTCGGCAGCGCCACCCAGAAGGTCAAGATGGTCAACATCACGATCGGCGGGCAGTGGCACGAGAAGGTCTTCGGCGGCGCGGTGCCGGGACCGATCTGGAAGGACGCCATGACCGGCGCCCTGTCGGGCAAGGACTCCCCCGGCTTCAACCTCGTCGACATCCCGGACCCCAAGGACGACGGGGACAAGGGCCGTGGCGACGGGGGCAACGGCGACGACGGCCGTCCCGGCGACGGAAACGGAAACGGGAACGGGAACGGGAACGGGGAGAACCGGGGAAATGACAACGGGGGCGGCAACAACGGCGGCCCCGGTCAACCCCAGATCCCGACGCCGACCTTCTCCATCCCGGACGAGTGGACGATCGGCGGCAACGACGGCGGCGGTAATGGCGGCAACGGCGGGCCCGGCGGGGGGAACGGGAACGGGGGGAACTGGCCGTAGGCCGGGTTCACTGGCCGTAGGCCGGGTTCCGTCTCGTAGACGCATACGCACGTACGCCGATGGGGGCGCCCCTTGTGACAAGGGGCGCCCCCATCGGCGTACAGCGGTGGCGGGTGTGGGCGCGGCGGCTGGTGCGGGCGCGGGGACGCGGGCGCGTACAGCGGTGGCGGGTCGCGGACGTCGCGGCCAGCCCCGCAGGTCACGGCCGGCCTCGCGGGGCGCCCGTCGCTCAGCCCGCGAGCAGCTTCTTCACCGTGGCGGCGACGCGGCCGCCCTCGGCCAGACCGGCCACCTTCGGGTTCACGATCTTCATGACCTGGCCCATGGCCCGGGGGCCCTCGGCGCCGGCCGCCTTCGCCTCCTCGACCGCCTGCGCGACGATCTGCCGGAGCTCGTCGTCGGAGAGCTGCTTCGGCAGGTACTCGGCGAGCACCTCGCCCTCCGCCTTCTCGCGCTCGGCCGACTCGGCACGGCCGCCCTGCGCGAAGGCCTCGGCCGCCTCGCGGCGCTTCTTCGCCTCCTTGGCGATCACCTTCTGCACCTCGTCGTCGGAGAGCTCGCGCTTCTCCTTGCCCGCGACCTCCTCCTTCTGGATCGCGGCGAGGGTCAGCCGGAGCGTCGAGGAGCGGAGCTCGTCGCGCTCCTTGATCGCGGCGTTGAGGTCTGCCTGCAGCTTCGACTTGAGCGTGGTCATGGGGCGATTGTCGCAGGTGTGGTGCACATGCCGCCCGTGGTTTTGGGCCCGGTCGGCCGGTGGGCTCCCGCGGGGTCCGGTCCGGCCGGGGTCTGACACGATGGACGCATGCGCGCGCGATACGGAGTACCCCTGGGAATTGCGGCGGCAGGCGCCGCCGGTCTGCTCTACTCGGCGGGGTTCGAGGCCCGCTCGTTCCGTCTTCGACGGGTGACGATCCCGGTGCTGCCGCCAGGGATGCGGCCCCTGCGCGTGCTCCAGGTCTCCGACATCCACATGGTGAGCGGCCAGCGCAAGAAGCAGCGCTGGCTGCGTTCGCTGGCCGGGCTGCGCCCCGACTTCGTCATCAACACCGGGGACAACCTCTCCGACCCCGAGGGCGTGCCGGAGGTCATGGACGCCCTCGGCCCCCTGATGGAGTTCCCCGGGGCGTACGTCTTCGGCTCGAACGACTACTACGGGCCCACGCTGCGCAACCCCGCCCGCTACCTGTACGAGAAGGTGCAGGGCCGGCACGGGCTGAACGGCAACGCGCCCGCCACGAACGTGGTCCACAACCCGTGGGAGGAGCTGCGCGACGGGTTCGACGCCGCGGGCTGGCTGAACCTGACGAACACCCGGGGCTCGCTGAAGATCGACGGCCACGAGATCGAGCTGACCGGACTCGACGACCCGCACGTCAAGCGTGACCGGTACGCGCGCGTGGCCGGCGGCCCGTCCGACTCGGCCGACGTCTCGCTGGGCATCGTGCACGCGCCGTACCTGCGCGCGCTGGACGCGTTCACCGCGGACGGCTACCCGCTGATCCTGGCGGGCCACACGCACGGCGGCCAGCTGTGCATCCCCTTCTACGGGGCCCTGGTCACCAACTGCGACCTGGACACCGAGCGGGTGAAGGGCCTGTCCAAGCACACGGAGGCGGAGTCCGGTCGGACGTCCTACATGCACGTGTCGGCGGGTTGCGGGACGAGCAGGTACACCCCGGTACGGTTCGCGTGCCCTCCGGAGGCGACGCTGCTGACGCTGACGGAGGCGACGGGCGCGTAGCGGGGCGCAGCGGAGCGCGTAGCGGGCCTGGGGCCCGGGGCGTACGGGAGCCTGCGGGGCGGTCGGCGACACCCGTCCAGCCCAACCCACATCGCCCCTTTTGTCCGATTTGCCTAACGTGAGGGCATGACCGCCCCCATACCCGCGGACATCCCGGACATCCCCAGGATCCCCGGTATAGCCGCCAACGCCGCCGCTGCCGCCGTCCCCGTCGTGCCGGCGTACGCGGTGGTCCCGCGCGTACGCCGCCCCCTGGTCGCCGCCTTCCGCCTCCTGATCGCCCTGTCGGCGGTCGCGGGCGTCGCGCTCGCCCTGCTCCTGGGCAGCCCGACCCGCGTCCCGGGCTACTTCACGATCCTCAGCACCCTCATGGTGGCCGTGGTGTCCACGGTCACCGCCAGGAGGGCCTGGACGGCACGCCACCCGCTCCGGGCGTCCGTCACCGCCTGCACGCTGCTGTACGCGGTCGGCGGGAGCCTGGTCTACCACCTGCTCCTGGCCGACAACCCGACCACGTTCTCCATGACGGGCGCCGCCGGCCAGGCCACCGGCCCGCTCACCGGCTGGCACGCGCTGACGAGCCTGCTGCTGCACACGGTGATCCCGGTCGCGGTGGCGGTGGACTGGCTCCTGCTGACCCTGCCGGGGGCGCTGCGCCTGCAGAGCGCGATCACCTGGATGATCCTGCCGCTGGCGTACCTGGCCTGCACGGTGGCCAGGGGCCTGCTCCTGCCCCCGGGCACGCAGGACCGCTACCCGTACCCCTTCCTGGACGTCTCCGAGCTCGGCTTCGTCGAGGTCCTGGGCAACATCGCGATCCTGGGCGTCGCCTGCTACGGCCTGGCGGTCCTGATCGTCGCCGTGGACCACGTCAGGCCGGGGTCGCGCCGCCACCGGCCCCCCGAAAACCGGATTTCGTCTCCGGCCACCAGTGGGCTAAAGTAAACGACGTCGCCACGGCACCGACCACGAGAGTGGCCCGCCACAGCGACATCGGGGTGTAGCGCAGCTTGGCAGCGCGCTTCGTTCGGGACGAAGAGGTCGTGGGTTCAAATCCCGCCACCCCGACAGTGAAATACCAGGTCAGGGGCCTGATCCGCTTAGCGGGTCGGGCCCCTGAGTGGTTCCTGGGGCTGTTCTGGGAGCCGTGCGGGAGCCAAATTTGGGATCCAGCTCCCGTACCCGCCTCCACCCGCGCCCGCTCCCAGGGATCCGGATCCCGCAGGCAGGACAGCGAGTCCCTCAGGAATAAGCACCTGCTCACACGGCCCTGGAAGACTACAGAGGGCACCCCCGTTGGTTCGGATGCGCGGTGGGCGAAATCGAGAGGGACCGATCAAAGGCATGTGGCCCTTCAAGCAATGACAGCAGGCTCTCCTGCCGGGGATCACTGCGAGTTCCGCTTCTTCACACGAAGACCGCCGTTCCGAAGTGCGCAAGAGCCCTCTCGGCCGGGACGCTCCCGCCCCACGAGCCCACGGGCGAGCCCGACGCTACGAGCCGGGGCAGAGGAACCAGCCAGCTGCCCCTAAATGGGCATGTCCACCCAAAACGACAATAGGTCTTAAATCCGGCTCGGGCGGAGTGGCGGCTTGGCTGTGCGCAAACACAGACGCGGTAATCCCGTACCGGGTAGCCTTCGGGTGGTTTGGCAGGGTGCCAGCGTCTGATTGGCAGATGCCATCAGCGTTCCGGAAGGTGCGGACGCCGCCCTGCCCCTGTGAATGCTGGAGTAGATGTTGACCATCGCGGACCTCGTTGCGGCACCGGAGCCAGATCAGGATCCGTTCAGGACGTTGGTCCATGTGGAGTATCAACTGCGGGTGCTGGGCTTGCTATGCGCGGCTGCAGACCAGAGGCCAGCCAAGTTCAGCACGCCGGGATCGCTCGAGAAGTGGGCCGACTACAGCAGGCTTCAGAGTGAGAAGCTGGGCTGCACCAAGTGCAGAGAGAAGGCCCTGGCCGTCGCCGCCGGCATCAACACGCTAGTGGTCGCCGAGCCGGAGATGCCGATCAGACAGGTACGCAATCAGGTGTGCCACGGTGGTCCAGTACCGCAAGACGTCGATCTCGCGGCTCTGCACCAGGTAGTGTCCCAAAATGCCGAGTGGATCGTGCAGATTTACGAACACGGCCACGTCGTCGAGTTGGCACCGCTGTTCCGGGTAGTCGACGGCAGGCTTGCGGCCCTGCACTCCTTCTCAGGGACAGCAGCAACGTATTGGCCGCGCCGTGGTGACGCCATCGACGTGACCGAACACGATACCGTGGCCGCTCTGAACAAGCTGGAACTTCAGCGCGGCGACCGGCTACTCAACGGCTTCGCCCAGGACATCGAACGAGACCTCAAGGGGTTTGCTGAACGGGACTCGGTCTGCATCCTCGTGACACCGCCGGAGCCGATCGTGGTGCGTTGGGACCGCCGGAGTTCCGACGGGCCAGTCCCGCGTGTCGACCGATTCGAGATCACTGCAGACCACGCCAGAGTTTGGCTGTCCGAGTCGGGCCAAAAACCATACAAGGCGTTCCTGGCGGATGCATGCAACTGGCCATTGCTCAAGCGGCGGCTGCTGGTGGAACTCGAGGAGCAGCTTGCCACCGAAAAGCAGGTCAGCCAGGATCTGTTTCCGCACCTGCAGCAACACATTCCACATGTGCCGACGTTGGTTGAGATCCATGACGCGTACCAGGGGACGCGCACCGGTCTGACCATAACTCAGGCATGTGCAGAGGTAACTGGCGATGTAAACGCCTACCGCGGCAGCACGAATCTCATCACACTCACCGGCGAAGCCGGTTCAGGCAAGACCCACAGCTTGTTGCAGTTCGCCCGAGAGTCACTGACCAAGCCTGGCGACCTTGAGCCCGTGGCCATCTACATCTCGTCTAGCAAATCCAGTGCGACCAGCCTAAAACAGCTAATCAATGACCGCGTCGCCGGGACGAGGATCCTGGATCGGGAATCGGTACTGGCGTTGTGCCGCGCAGGGCTGGCGATACTGGTGATCGACGGCTTCGACGAGATGCTGGGATTCCGCACCTACGACAATCCTCTGTCGGGTTTGCGGCCGATTCTTGACGACCTACGGAACAATGGCGCCGTCATTTTGTCAGCGCGATCGAGCTACTCCGAAGCGCGACTCTGGAGCAGTCTGACAGAACACCCTACTAAGAACTCGCATCACCGGTTGACGACAATGAAGCTGCAGCCGTGGCGACGGGCACAGCTTCTCGAACTCGTCGCCCACCTATCGATCGAAGCGGCGGTCACAGACGACGCCCCAGAGGTCCAGCAACTACTGACCACACCATTCTTCTGCCTTGCCTACGCCGCCTGGCAGCAGGCCAACCAGTCGACCAACTTTCTGCGGTTCGTGATCGACACCTACCTACAGCGAGAGCTGACTAAGCTGGAAGGCCAGCAGGGCACGCCCCTCTTTAGCCAGGACGAACTTGCCGATGTCTTCTGCGAGGTCGCCGAGATGAGCGCACGCAAGGTGACCCCGGAGATCTCCGAGGAGGAGCTGGCACTAGCTGCGGAGCAGGCACTGGAGCGCGACCTCAGCAAAGAGCGAAAGCGCCGACTGGTCGCACTGTGTGGCATGAGTGCAGAATGGTCGGATGAGGAGCTCTCATTCAGCTTCACTCACCTCGCGATCGCCGAGCACTTCTTCGCCCGGCAGGTCACACGGGTCCCGCTTCAACAGGCGCTCTCTCTACTATCCAGTGTCGCCGTCTCGCCACTGTGCGCGCAGCTGATCCACTCGATGTGGCCGGAAGACCGGACAGAGACGATCGAGAGCGTGGTTGCAGAGATCCAGACACGAGTGACTGCCGCAGATTCTTCCGAGCGCTGCCGTCCCGCCATGGCCAGCCTTGGTGAGTTGTGGGCGAGGGTTGCCGGCCCCGCAGAGGGCGCACGGCCTGCGTGTCGGATCATCGTCGACCGACTGGAACTACGCGGATCTGGCAGAGTCACACTCGACCAGGCGGAGATCCGGACCCTAGTCGTCGGTCCTGGCGTTACCCTGCGACTGACCTCATGTCAGGTTGACCAGTTGGATTTGTCGGAGACGTCCGGAGACGCTCTTCTGCACGACTCGTACAAGCAGGTGTCCCAGCTACTCACTCAGAACGAGTTGACGAGCAGCCCGCGCCGGATGAGGGAACTGCTCGGTGTACCTGAAGAGCCGGTCGACGAAAGCGCGATCGAGGCATTCTTCAAGGAAAAGATTGCCAACGCCCGCGCGTCGATCGTCGTGAATGAGCGCGACTTCCCGCCGGACGAGGATGTCCGTATGAGATGGACCCGGGAATACGGCATCGAGAAGTGGCGCGACTACGTCAAGAAGATGGTCAAGGATGGGAAGCTCATCCGGGAGCCGGTGAACGCGGCCGGACCGTCAAAGTGGCGCCTGCGCACGACCGAGAGCTTCGATGATTAGTGAGCCCCGTGCGCTGCACGTGGCGGTAACAGGCAGTCTGTTATGAACCTGGGACAACCTGCACGCTGCGAACCGAATGAGCGTTCATCAGACCCCTTTGCGTCGGCAGGTGATAAGGACAACGGTGCCCCCACAACTCCGCTGCGAGGGCACCGAAGAGGGCTATCGCCGTGCTACAGCGCGTGCACGCAGGAGATCATTGAGCACCCGCACAGGTGACGTGGAATTCATAGCCAGGCGGGCATTAATGGCCTGCTCCCACTGTTCGGTCAGGCCAGCCATGAGGCGGCGGCGCATGCCTGGGGTGACGTGGGCGTACCGTGCCGAGACCGAGCCGTCGATGTGGCCCATGCGCTCGTCCATGAGGACCTTCTCCGTTCCGAGATCCTCCATCATCGTCCGGTGGGTGTGGCGGAGGCCGTGGGGCGTGAGTCCCTTGGCTATCGGGAGCCAGCAGGCGTCGGCTCGATCGCTGGCACCCCGCCCCCGGGCCGGGACGCCGGGCCAAGGCTCGCCGAGCAGGGGCACCGGCCGGGGCTCCTGTGGTGCCTTCTTCGGGTACCAGCCGGAGACCGCAGGCGTGAACAGCCAGGTCGCAAAACCGTTCCTGCGCCAGTGGGCGGCGTGCTCGGCATCCCCATCCTGGCGGATCTCGCCTACCAGGGCGCCGGCCCGTGGCTGACCACCGGCATCAAACGCAGGCCCCTGCAAGAACTCACCCCCACCGAAAGGTCCCGCAATCAGGCACTGGCCGCAGCGCGAGCGCCCGTCGAGCGGGGCGTCGCACGGCTGAAGTCCTGGCGCATCTTCCGCAGGTCCCGATGCAGCCCCAACCGCATGACGTCAATCGCCAAGGCCATCCTCACGCTGGAGCGGCAACGCTGAAGAAGCTCATTGAAAGCATCGCCTGCGGTGAAGAGTCTGATCGAATGCCGCCTCCTCTCGGTCATAATGACCTGTCCGGGGCAGGGAAGTGCAACGGGGATGGGGGGCGCGTGACCGCGGCAAGCGATGACGGATACGGTCGGGCTCGGCTGGGTTGGCTGGAACAGCCTGCAGAGATGCGCGTGGAGGAGGCAGCACCAGCATTCAAGTGCCTGAGCACGCTGGGACTCACCGCACCAAGGCGCGGTGTACGCAATGCGATCGCAGTAGCACTGGTGCACCGCTCGTACTACTACGAGAACCAGGACTCGCTGCCGGGCATCACGCAAGTCTCGTTGGATGCACTCAACCGGCTGGGGGACGCGTTCCTGCAGAAGCTGGCCGCGGTGGAAAGCTACCGCAACACCGCAGATCCTACGTCGGCGACCATGAGCAAGGATGTCGCCCGGATCGTCTCTACGTTCCCGGCCTGGACGACAGGGCAGGAATGGCTCCGCAAATCCGCAGCCCTGAGTATCGGACTTAATCGGAAGAACCTTACCCCGAAGATCACGGCAGCTTTGTGCCGTCAGATCATAGGTGTCCTGTGCCTCGAAGGTGAGGAGGAAGTGGCCAAGCGACTGCTGCAGGACCACCTAATCAGTCAGCGCCGAGAAATGGAATCCAGCATCAGCGATCCCAAGACCGTACTGTACGAGGTTCTGGGCAGCGATGCAGTGACCTTCGAGTACGAGCAGGAGGGTCCTGATCACGACCTCGTATTCCGGGCTGCCGTGACGGACAAGCGTCACCGAATTGGTCAGGGCAGCGGACGAAGCAAGAAGGCGGCGGCTCAACATGCCGCACTAGACTTCCTCCAGCGCCACGCACCCCAGATCTTCACTGCCCGGAACGAGACCGCCACACGGCGGCGACCCGCACAGGAGATCCCTGCACCGGGTGCCCACAGTCAGACCGTGAGCCAAGTGCAGAGATTCTTCTCGCTTCCCGACACGTCGAGGCCGCTACTGTCCCAGGCGCTCGTGCACTCGTCGTGGGCCTACGAGAACCGAATTCAGCTGGCAAGTTGCCAGCAACAGGACTATCAGGTCCTTGCCTACCTGGGGTCCCGTGTGCTCATCTACGAGCACCTCCTCGCGACCGCACGCAACGCAGTCGTAGACCCCCTCGATAAATTCGAGTTCAATACGCTCCCCAACGAAGTCTACAACGCCGCTTTCGAGCAGGCCGGCTTGGCGTCGGGGCTACTTCTCGGAGCAGGTCAGCGATCACTTGGCATACCTGTAGAGGTTGGAGCCGACGTACTGCAAGCCGTCATCGGGGCAATCTCCGCAGCAGGAGAATTCCAGGGGACACTGGCCGATCGATGGCCAACGGAGTGGGCAAAGGTATGGCAGCTTGCGGTACCGAGCGCGCCTCGGCCAGTCGACCCCACAACGCGCCTGCAGCGCGCGGCCAGTGCCATGAAGCTCCACGTGACCTATGAGGACCGCGCCTCGGGACCGGACCACGCACGGAAGTTCACAGCGGTGGCTGTTCTCGACAGTGGCCCACTGGGTGTCCACTTTAGGGTGGAGGGCACTCCTGTAGCTGGCAAAACACCAGCGAAGCACAGCGCCTCGCTGGCTGTCCTAAGCGTTCTCGACCGCCTCGCTGACGGGTCCCCGGCACGATCCTTTGACGGTGCCAACGAGCGGGATCGGTCACTTGCCCGGATCTTGCTCGCCCAACAGGCATTCGTGCTCGATTCAGCACCCGTTCCAACGCAACGGTGGGTCGGCTCACGACTGTTCGGGCTCCATCTCGCCTCGGACGCTTCCGAGTTGCTCAAGTGGGCCATTGGCGTAGATGAGCTCCTGGGCCTCGATCTACCCTTGCAGCCAGGCAGCCACCTGCGAGACGCGTTCCGGAAGGCCGTCGAAAAGCCGACTGACCCAGACAACACGCTCAACACAGCCTTGGCGCGCGCCATAGACACTCTGGAGCAGGTCGAGGCCCCGGAAGACCTGACGCAAGCACACATTCAGCAACTAGTACAGTTGTGCGACGTTTACCGATGCCTCGGCGCCGATGACTCCGACATCTCCCTGCCGGATCTCGCCGACGAATGGCGGATCCTGCACCGTGGCCGACTCAAGACAACGACGCCCCCACCCGCTGCACAACTCTCCGGGCGAGACCGGGCGGTTCTCGATGCCGCACTGTCCACCCTGACGTCAAGCGGAGGGGAAATCTCCGCAGAGTTCCTCAGCGCCAAGCCGCTGCACCTGCGGTTCCGGTCGACTCAACCGCCGTCGCGGGGTGTCATGGAGGACTTCTGTACACTCTGGTCCAGAGCCAGCAGGACGGCCATCGTGAAGGCGGCCGAGCACGGCATCGATGTGATCGTCACCACGCCGAACGTACCAAACCACCCGGGCCCAATTGCCGAGGCCGTCATGGCCGCGCTCCGTCCCAGCCCCGAGCCGTACCGGGCGGCCGTAGCGGACCTCCTCCACGACCTGAAGAATCAACTCGTGGCCGCCCGCCTCGCCAGCTCTCAGAGCGCCGAGAGCCGCACAGCACGGCTGCAGCAGCAGCTCACCGCGAGCCGTCACCTCGACGAGGCACACGCCCTCGCGCTACGTCTTCGGGCAGCAACCTCGATGCTCACACCAGCCGAGTCCGAAAGCGTCGAACTGGGAAGCTTCCTCCGCCACTATGCCGGAGTTGTCCTAACCCGCCTACCCCCCAGCATCTCGCTCTCGGTCCCCGAGGCGAGGAGCGCCGTCCACGTCGCAATGGACGCACGGTCCCTGACCGCCACCCTCGATAATCTCGTGAGCAACGCGATCGAAGCGCTGCGCGACGGTGGGGCCATCACTATGGCCTGGACCGCCGACGAATACGAAGCCGTTGTCGAGATCGCAGACAACGGGCCCGGGCTCCCACCAGACGTCACCGCCGCCCTGAATACGGGAAAGCGAGTCCGCAGTACCAAGTCCGGTGGAAACGGCCTCGGCCTCCTCGGAGTCTGCTCACTCCTTGCCAGAGCTGGAGGACATCTCAGTCCCGCCCCCACAGCCTCTGGCACCGCTTGGCTCATCACCCTGCCGCTCACCACCCCTACGACATCGGAGCCGGCATGACACAGCAATTGGCCGACATGCGCATCCTCATCGCCGACGACCAGTCCGACGTAGCCCGCACGCTGTGCCGTCCACTCCACAAGGCCGGTGCACGCCTCCGCTTCGCCACGGACGGTCACGCCGCCTTGCAGGAGATCGCCACCCGGCCATTCGACCTCATCCTGATCGACATGAAGATGCCGCCGGAGGAATGGGGCGGCCTCTGGCTTCTCCAGCAACTCAAGAATGGGGGATGGCGCATTCCCAGCCTCGTGCTGTCCGGCGAAGGCTCCAAGCAGCAGGTAATCGAGGCGCTCCGCCTTGACGCAGCCGACTGGGTCGTCAAGGACAGTGCCGGGGAAGAGCTGTTGGAGCGGTGCGTGACGATCCTCACCGACCGTCTGGGCGAATCTCTGGAACTCGCTGCCCACCACCTGCCGACGCCTATGGCTCACCGGTTCGCCAGGTACGCCCGCACCACCGATCCAGACAAGAAGGTCCTGGAGGGCCTTCACGCGCTGGAGTCTGTGCTGCGCTTCGCAGCCGCGTTAGGGCTCAGCAGCACTCCGCCCGCACCCCTGCGCGGGATCACACCGGATCGGCTCGCAGCCCCGAGCATGGGCACTTGGTTCGATCTCTGTTCAGCTCTCTCGGGCCTTTCCGACGCGGGATGCGACTTCGCCCGGATGTTCTCCTGGCTCGTTCCTGAGCGGTCCGAGCACCAGCCGGTCCAGGGACTCATCTCCATGCGCAATGACATCACGCACCGCGGGTACGCACCCACACCGACCCAAGCAGACCATCTCGATCGCCTGCTGCGCCGTTTCGCGCACCGGGCAGCTTCCTCATGGGGCACCGACCTCGCGGTGCCCGTCTCTATGACCTACGACGGCACGATATGGGTCATCGAGCTTCTCAGCCTCAAGGGAGTCGGAAGACCGGTCCCGGACAAGGTGACGTCCCAGGATCCAGTGATCACGGGACAGCCGGTCCTCATCTCCCGCAATGCTGACCCGTTGTCCTTGGCTCCGTGGCTGTTGACACACACGGAACCCGCCTCGAGCACCGTACGCTGCCTGCAGTTCGACGGCCTCCAACGCGTGAAGGGAGGCCTCACCTCCAGCACTCCTTTCAAGTACGCGAAGACGGATGAGGGCGCGGACGTGCCGACGACCAGCCATCCGCAGGGGCGATGGCAGACACTGGCCCAGTGGACCGCCGTCTGAACCGGGTCGTTTCACTGGGAGCCGCATGGGAGCCGATTGCCTCCCGAAGCCCCTGCGACACCACGCAAGACCAACTGACGCCAACGCACTGACCTGCATGAACATCATTCAGGCCGGTAGCGATCACCACCGAACCTCATTCGGGACGAAGAGGTCGTGGGTTCAAATCCCGCCACCCCGACAGCCAGCACAGCAAGTGAGGGGCCTACCGGATTCGGTAGGCCCCTCACCTGTTTCTGCTTGCCGAGGCCGGAGGGCTCCCTTGCCCTTTCACCGGCCGGGCGGGCCGGTTTATTCGGTGTCTAAGGGTTGTCCCGTAAATGATCTACGGCATGCTCGGTGACCTGCTGGTTTCTGCGTCACCCGGCGAGGGCGAGGTTGTGCAGGCGGGCGATGCCGAGCGTGGCGTGGTGAACGCCGTCGCCTTTCAGGCGGCAGTCGCGGAGGATCTTCCAGCCCTTCATACGGGCGAAGACGTGCTCCACGCGGGCGCGGACCTTGCGGTGCGAGGCATTGTGTTCCTCCTTCCAGGCCGGGAGTTCGGCCTGGC
>NZ_VDFC01000040.1:1061740-1092433 GCF_008369065.1 Streptomyces apricus
CCGCAGCGTCAGGTTGGTCCGCCAGTACGCGGCGACCAGCAGGACCCGGTCCTCCAGCGGCAGGCTCCACGGCCGTCCCTTGCGCACCGGGTCCGCCCCCTCCCGCCGCAACGCGGTGATCAGCTTGCCGAACTGGCGCGGGCTCAGGCCGGTGAACGGGCCTATCCAGGAGGGCTCCGACGCCGTGATCACACCAGACACAGCAAGATTATCTCACCCGTGACCGGCAGTTACGGGACAACCCTTAGCTGGTGGTCGGCCCAGATGTAGCTCTCGGGGAGCAGGTCGGTGATGGGGACGGTCCGGAGGTGGTCGTTCTCGCCGACGATGACCTTGAGGTCGGGAAAGTAGTCGAGGAGGACCTGCCGGCACCGGCCGCACGGGGGAACGACTCCCCGCTCGCGGTCGCCCACGGCAACGATCACGTCCAGCTCGTAGGCACCCTGAGCGGCTGCCGTACCGATGAGGACCAGCTCGGCGCAGGGTCCTCCCGTGAAGTGGTAGGCGTTCAGTGCCGTGACGATCCGGCCGTCCCGGGTGCGGGTCGCAGCCGCCATGGTGTGGTTGTCGCCCCGGCAGCGGGTGCGGGCGAGGTGGCCCGCGGCTTCGACGAGTTCGTGGTCGACGGGATCGGTCTGCAACGGCGCGTCACTCCATCTCACGCATAGCGGGGCGTAGTCGGGCATAGGTCGTCTGCTGTGGCATCGATCGTGGTCCCGCTCTCAAGCGGTGTGTGGCGCCCGCGTGCCGAGAGCTGCCTGGCGCACGAGCCGGGGCGCGGATACGTGGCCGTCGCGGAGCACCGAAGCCTCCACGAGCACGGCGACATCAGGGGTCAGGGAACGGCCGGCACCGTTCTCGGCGAGCCAGCGGGCCGCGGCCACGGTGCCGTAGGTGGACCAGCCACCGATCAGTACGACGCGCTTGGCCGGGTTGAGGGGGTTCGGTGCTCTGACGACGTAGCCGCAGTCACGTACGACCGGCCTCCCCTGTGTAGTCGGTGCCCTCCCACGTGATGGCCCCCGCACCCAGCTGGAACGGCAGTACGTCTGCCATGGCTTCGAGGACGCGACGGGCAACCTCGTTGTTCTTCGGTCCTCCCAGGACGAGCAGGTCGTGTTCCATCTCGTGGCCCGGCAGGTGGGCCGACAGACGGACCTTCTCCAGATCGAGGTCGCGGTAGGCGTGGGTGAGGGAGGGGATGAGCACGGACAGCGCCCGCACCTGTCCCAGGCCGGCCACGGGTCGCTGGTAGCGGCCGGTGTCGATGTGCGAGGTGTCCAGGACGACGGAGAGTTCACCGGCTCCCGCGTAACGCCAGATGCGGCGGGCGGGCAGCCGTCTGACCACCAACCAGCGCACCAGGCCGCCTATGCCGGTCAGCACCGCGGCCACCCCCGCGCTGAGAATCTGCGAGCCCACAGCGTCCACGACAGTGTCCATGTCGATCTCCCCCTCCGGTCGGGCAGACCTTAACGTCCGCGTTCCTGCTGAGAGCAAGATCCGCTGGAAGACGAGCCCCGGTTGTTTCCCGGCGTTCGGCGGCAGAGCACCGGCTCCGGGGCTGCCGCGTACCGGCCGGCGTCCGGTCGGCGTCCAGCAGGCGTCCGGCAGGCGGGGATTCCGGGTCCACCGGGTCCTTGTGCGCGAGGAGGCGGTGGGGCGCTGACCTCCTGAAAGAACCGGGGAAAGAACTACCCGCCCTCCCTCCCGCCTTCGTCCGAAGGCTCCGGTCACTCGTCCGAGTGACCGGCTTGCAGTGGGGGGATACGGGCCGTTACGTTCGCCGCGACAACCGCAGACAAAGACGGCCCCCGGCCAGGATTGGCGTCCCGACCGAAGGCCTGACCGATCAGGAAGAGACACCTTCCCGATGGCTGAATCGCAGTCTAACGCGCGCCTGCGCGCCGACGCCGGAGCTCCGACCTCCGGCGTGATCCACATCCGCACCCGGCTCACCGCCGACTTCACCGTGATCTCCAACGCCCTCGCGCAACGGCGCGGCAGCGCTGTCACGATCGGCGTCGCGACGTACATCCTCTCCTTGCCCGACGGTTCTCCCATCAGCATCGCCGCGCTGTGCGAGCACTTCGAGGAGGGGGAGATTCTGATTTCTCGGGCCCTGCGGGAGCTTGAACGGGCCGGTTATCTGGAGCGTCGGCGCGAGCGCGGGCCCGGTGGGCACATTCGTACGCGGACGTTCTTCCGCTCCGTCCCGGAAGGGTGTGATGCGCGGCCAAGCAAGGATTCCGAGCCGTCGGGAGTGGCCCCGGCTCCGGTCCCAGGTCCGGCTTCAGCTCCGGCTCCGGAAGCACCCCCTTCCTCGCTCGCCGACGCCGACCCACGTGCCGTCGCCGTGCTCGCCTCCTTGCGGCACGTCGACTCCCGGCTGCTCCTGTCCGGGCAGGACGTGGCCCGGCTCGCCCCGGCGGTCGCGCAGTGACTCGCGGCCGGTGTCCTGCCCACCCACATCACCGAGCACCTCACCGCCAGACTCCCGGACCGGCTCCTGGCCCGCCCGGCCGGCATCCTCGCCTTCCGCCTCACGGAGACTCCCGTGCGTGTGGTGAACAGGGCCCTGCCCCCGGAGCCCGGGAGCAGAGCAGTCACGCTGCCCCTTCAGACCTGCGACGGCTGTGAGCGTGCCTTTCGGGCCGGTACGCCCGGGCGCTGCCGCGACTGTCGTTCGGGGGACCGATTTCGTGCGGCCTGCTGAGACCGCAGGCAGGGCTGCGCTCAGGACCCGGGTGGGAGGCTTGATGTGCGACGATGCGAAATCCGGCATCCGCGACAGCGCCAGGAGGAGGTGGGGCATGGTCGACAGGTTCACGGACGGATTCCTGACGCACACGGAGACTGCTTCTTACCTTGAGATTCCGCAGTCGACGCTCGCCTCGTGGTTGAAGGGCAAAGCCGCCGGGGCGCCGCTGGTCCACCAGGTCGAGCCGGTACGGAAGGGACAGCCTTCGGTACCTTTCATCGCCGTCGCCGAGGCCCACGTCCTTCGCTCCCTGCGCTCCCTGGGACTGCGGATGAGCGAGATCAGGGAGGCCGCGGGTGCCGTACGGGACGCATTCGACACTCCGTACGGGCTCGTGTCCAAACGGATCGCCACGGATGGCGTGGACATCTTCGTCGAGCACGGCTGGGGTGATCTCCGCAGAGCCCGCGACGGCCAGGTGCCCATCCACGAAGTGGTCTCCGATTACTTGCGTTACCTGAACTGGGAATCAGGTGACGACTTCCCCTCCAGCCTGCGGCTGCGGCAATACCCGGACTCCGTCCCCGTCGTCATCGACCCACGATTCGGTCACGGGCTCCCCGTGGTCGCCGCGAACCGGGTCGCGGTCAGGGCCATCACCGACCTGTGGGAGGCCGGGGAATCCGTCGAGGACATCGCGTACGACTACGACATGACGCCCGAGCAGGTGGACGCCCTCTGCCGAGCAGTGGTGCACCTTGCCGCCTGAGTTCTTCCTCGACCGGAATCTCGGCCGTCGTGTCGCTGAAGGACTGAGGTCAGACGGGTGGACGGTCCACCGCATCGGAGACGCTTTCCCGGACGACGGGCAGAACGTCCCCGACGAAGAGTGGATCGCGCACGGTCTCGACCGGTGCTGGGTTCCGCTCTCCAAGGACGGGCGGATCAAGACCCGGGACCTTGAGATCCGGCCCGTGCTCGAACGTGAAGCGGTGCTGTTCTACCTGGACAATCAGCAAATTCCCAGCGTCGCGATGGTCCAGCGTCTCGTCGCACGCCGGGACGCGATCCATCGCGCCGTGGAGAGGGGCGGCCCCGCGGCCTATGCGGTACGGCACGACCGTATCGAGCGTACGTGGCCGCCCTGAGCGGTGTGTCGGCGGACCGGCCCGCCTCAGATCGGTACCGATACCCCCGTGAACGTCGTCTCCGGGAGTTGGGGGCTGGTGAAGCGGGCGTTCACCAGGTAGAGGCGGTTGCCGTAGCGGGCCGCTGTTGTGGGGACGTCGAAGCGGGGGTTCGTGATCGTTCCGGTCAGGGTCGCCTTCGTGGACGTCGCGTTCAGGTGGAACACGCTGATCAGGTTCAGGCGGTTCTGGACCACGTACAGGGTGCGGCCGATGCGGTAGAGGCCGTCGCCGTTGACCACGTCCGTCGCGCCGGCCAGCGTGATCCTCGTGGCGTGGCCCGTGCGGGTGTTCACCTTGTAGAGCTCGCCCGGCGTGCTCTTGACGACGATCAGGGCGCGGCCGTCCGGGGTGCCCACGACGCCGTTGGCGTTGATGACGTCCGGCAGCTGGACCCAGTCACCGGTGAGGGGGAGCGTCCGTACGGCTCCGGAGCGGCCCCGCGGGACCGCGTACAGGGCTGCCGCCCGTGAGTCCGTGAACCATGCCTTGTCGCCCTGCAGGGTTACGTCGTTGATGAAGTGGTCCGTTGGCGACGACAGTTGGTGCGTTGTCAGGATCTCGCCCGTGCGGGCGTCGTGGACCCGGGCCACGCCCGTGCTGCCCGCCACGTACAGCAGGCCGTCGTCGTCGAGTTTCAGGCCCACCGCCACCAGGCCGGTGGCTCCGGGGAAGAGGATCCCGCCCCTTCCCGTGCGCAGGTCCGTGCGGTAGAGCGCGCCGTTCGCCCGCGAGCCCATGTACGCGTACGGCTTTCTGCCGATGGCTATGCCCTCGGGGAGGAAGCCGTCCGGGAGCGGGAACTCCGTCGGCCAGGCCTTGGATGAGGAAGTGCTAGCACTGGTGGCCGCGTTCGCCGTGGTCGTGCCGGTCGCCGTCGCCGTTGCCAGCACCGTCAGGGCCGCGCCGCCCAGGAGTGCGCGCCTGGACGGGTGAGCGTGGTTGCGGATCATCGTTCCGGCCTCCTTGGAGGAAGGGAGAGAACCCATCGTGGCCCAGCCTCCCCCAACTCCTCCCGGCGTTCCCCGCATCGGCGGCGGATCGACAGAGGATCGACAGCTTGCCGGCGAGAGTTCCGCTCAGCCGTTCCAGCTCTCGTCGTACGGGTCCCTCGGCGCGCTCACCGGCTTCGCCTCCGTGACGGCCAGGAACGGGATGATGCCGTCGTTCACCGGATCCCTGGTCCGCTTGGCGGTGTACGTGCCCGTGACCTCCAGCCAGGTGTCCGGGCGCAGCACCGGCGGCGTCCGGCCCGTCAGGCCGATCTTGACCGGCTGGGCGTCCGCCGCGCAGCAGCTCAGCGCCATGCGGACCAGGTACGGCGTGCCGTCGTCGCCCACCGCCACGAGGCCGGCGGTCCTGATGCGGCGGTCCTCCAGCGAGCGACCGTGGTCGTACGCCGCCCGGCCCGCGTAGTCGACCAGGCTGAGGCGCACGGTGTTCCCCGGGGGCAGGTCCTCGAAGCCCCACGGCTGTTCCTGCAGGGCCGTGCCCGTGCGCATCGCGCTGTAGCTGCCGAGGGCCGGGGGCGCGACCAGGACGAGGGCCAGGAGGGGGAGGACCAGGAGCCAGGCGACCCGGGGTTCCCTGTGCGTGTGAGGCCCAGTGCCGGTCACGGCTCCGGATTCGACCCCCGTCACAGATTCGGTTCCGGGTTCGGTCCCGGTCACGGATTCCGCTCGTACGCCCCTGTAGTCGTACCAGACCGTCGCCACCGCCGTCGCGATCAGGACCACCCCCGCCGCCAGCAGCAGCGGCCTCAGCCCCGCCTTCACGTACCGCAGGTAGAGGTCGGTGAGGCCCGTGTGCAGGATCGCCCCGCCGGTGAGCAGGAGCACGGCTGCCTGTGCCTGGCGGTTCACAGCAGCACCGCCCCGACCAGGGACGACACCAGGACCGCCAGCGTGAAGGTGGCGGGTGCGAAGCGCAGGGCGAACCCCCGCCCGAACGTGGCCGTCTGCATCGCGAACAGCTTCAGGTCGATCATCGGGCCGACCACCAGGAAGGCCAGCCGGGCCGTGAGCGAGAACTGGGTGAGGGACCCGGCCACGAAGGCGTCCGCCTCGGAGCAGATGGAGAGGAGCACGGCCAGTACCGCCAGGACGAGGACCGAGACCACCGGGTTGCCGGCGGCGTGGCCGAGCCAGTCCGCCGGGACCACCGCCTTCAGCGTGGCCGCGACCATCGCGCCGACCACCAGGAAGCCGCCCGCGTGCATCACGTCGTGCCGGACCGATCCCCAGAACGCCGCCCCCTTGCCGAGCCCCTCCGAGGACGGGCGGTCCGGCGGGCGCAACCAGTCGGTGCGGCCCAGCCGTTGCCAGAGCCAGCCCATCGCGCAGGCCACCAGCAGGCTCGCCACGAAACGGGCCAGGACCATCCGCGGTTCGCCCGGGAACGCGACGGCGGTCGCGGTCAGCACGATCGGGTTGATGGCCGGCGCCGACAGCAGGAACGCCAGCGCCGCCGCGGGCGTGACACCCCGGCGCACCAGCGCCCCGGCCACCGGGACCGACGCGCACTCGCAGCCCGGCAGCACCGCTCCCGCCATCCCGGCGACCGGTACCGCGAGGGCGGGCTTCCGCGGCAGCGCGCGGGCGAAGAACGACGGCGGCACGAACACCGCGATGACCGCCGACAGCAGCACACCGAGGACGAGGAAGGGCAGCGCCTGCACCATCACCGCGACGAACACGGTCATCCAGCTCTGCATCACGGGCGCGGACAGCGCGCCGCGGAGAGGGTCCTGGAGCACCACTCCCGCGAGCAGCAGCATGGTCAGGACGAGGGGCGAGTTGAACTGCCAGCCCTTCGGATCACCCGAACTGCCTTGCTCACGAGGTTCGTCCGGCTCGCGGTCCTCGACCCCGGGTGGCGCCGTGTCGGTCGTGGTCACGGGAGAGGTACCTCCGGTCGGGAAGGGCTTCGTCGGTGGACCGCCCTCCACCTTCAGTACGCCCGTTCCGGCACAGCTTCTCATCCGGATCCCGGCCGCGTTCCCTGCGATGCCCCACCTGTGGCCACCGTGCAACCACCCGTGTCCGTCAGGCACTCTGTGCTGTTGTGGGGAGCCTTCCGAACCAGAGCAGCGCGCCGGACCGACGTGCCGCGCACGCGTCGCACGCCTCGCACATGGTGGTGTGCGGGGACGACGCCCTTGCGCACCGGCTGGCGGCCGAGTTGCGCGGTGTCTACGGCGAGCGGGTGACGCTGGTCGTGCCGTCCGCCGAGCGGACCGCGCGGCCACCGGTCGTCGGACGGGCACGCGCGTCCACCCTGCTGGACCGGATGTCGGCCGCCATGACCCGCGCCACCGGTACCACCGGTAGCACCGGTGCCACTGGCACCGACGGCACCGGCAACGGCAGCGCCGCACCGTCGTCGCTCCCGGGGAACGGCGCGTCCGGCCGCGGTGGCCGTACGTCCGAGGAGCCGCGCCCGGAACGGGTGGTGGAGGCCGCAGTACTTACTGAGGCCGTTCTCGCCGATGCCGGAGTGGAGCACGCCGCCGCGCTGGCGCTCGTCCATGACGACGACGAGACCAACATCCGCGCCGCCCTCATGGCACGCCGGCTCAACCCGCGTCTGCGCCTGGTATTGCGGCTCTACAACCGCCGTCTCGGACAGCACATAGAGGCCCTGCTGGACCAGGCGTCCGCCCTGGCCATGGCAGGGAGCGAGGAGTCCTTGGGGGTGCCCGTGCCCGGACTCGTCGACACCTCCACCACCGTCCTCTCCGACGCCGACACCGCCGCGCCCGCGCTCGCCGCCACCGCGGTCGCCGGGACCAGCAAGGTCGTACAGACCGACGGGCTGATGCTGCGGGCCGTGGAACGGCAGCCGCCGGGGCCCGGCGAGGTCGCCGACCCCGGCCTGTGCACGCTGGCGCTGCTCTCGGCCACCACCAACGACCCGGCCGGGGCCGACGGTTCGGAGAGCAGCGGCGAGCACGGGCCGCGACTGCTGCCCGACGAGGCGTCCGTGGCCGCCGCGACCGGCCGCGGCACCATCGTCCTGGAGGCCGTGTCGTACTCCGGTCCCCCGCAGCCCGTGGGACGCGGTGCCCTGCCGGGCGGACTGCGCCTGGGACCGCTCTCGGGCCTGCTCTCGGGACTGTCCTTCGGCGCACCCCTGAGCAGGCTGTTCTCCCGGCGGCTGCGCTGGTCCCTCGCCGGTCTGGTGGCCTGTGTCGTCGCGCTCGCGGTCGCGTCCATGCTCGTGACCGGCGCGCATCCGCTGCACGCCACCTACCTGACCCTCCTCGACCTCTTCGCGATCAACGACCCCGCGCTCGACGACCCCCTCGGCCGCCAGGTCCTCCAACTCCTCTCCGGCCTGGTCGGGTTGCTGCTGCTGCCCGTGCTGCTGGCCGCCGTCCTCGAAGGCCTCGGTACGTTCCGCAGCGGGTCGGGGCTGCGGAAGCCGCCCCGGGGACTCTCCGGGCACGTCGTCCTGCTCGGGGTCGGCAAGATCGGCACCCGTGTCCTCGCGCGCCTGCGCGAACTCGGCATCCCCGTGGTGTGCGTGGAGGCCGATCCCGAGGCGCGCGGGCTGGCGCTGGCGCGCCGGCTGCGCGTGCCCGTCGTCCTGGGCGACGTCACCCAGGAAGGCGTCCTGGAAGCCGCCAAGATCCACCGGGCGCACGCGCTGCTCGCCCTGACCAGCGCGGACACCACCAATCTCGAAGCCGCCCTGTACGCCCGGTCGGTCCACCCCGACCTGCGCGTCGTCCTGCGCCTGTACGACGACGACTTCGCCACCGCCGTCTACCGCACCCTGCGCGCCACGCACCCGCACGCGCTCACCCGCAGCCGCAGCGTCTCCCATCTGGCCGCGCCCGCCTTCGCCGGGGCGATGATGGGCCGCCAGATCCTCGGCGCGATCCCGGTGGAACGCCGGGTGCTGCTCTTCGCCGCCTTGGACGTCGCGGGGCATCCGCAGCTGGAGGGACGCACCGTCGCCGAGGCGTTCCGCGCGGGCGCCTGGCGGGTGCTGGCCCTGGACACGGCGGCCGCGGCCGACGGCCGGCCGGTCCGGGACCTGCCGTCCGGCCGCGTGCTCAAGGCGGGGGACAGCGTCGTCATCGCCGCCACCCGGCGCGGCCTCGCCGAGCTGCTGGGACGGCGCCCGGGTCCCGGTCACCAGGGTGCACCCGGCCACTGACGCGGCATGTCCGACGGGGCAGAGGCGATGTTCCGCCGACCGGCCGGTCATACCTGGCGCCCGGCCGGCCGCACCCGGCGCCCGGAGACCGGAGACAGCAGGCCGAAGACCGGAGACCGGCCCGCTTGTCGGTGCCTGCTGGCACGATCTCGCCCATGACATCCATCGACGAGCGGCTCGTCCTGGAGACGGCCGCCGAGCACGGCGTCCCCGGTCCCGTCGCGCAGGAGGTGGTGGCGCGGGCGCGGCCGTGCCTCTACCTCGTGGAGTACGACGAACTGCCCGAGTCCCGGCGGGAGGGCGCCCGGCCGGCCGCACGGACCGGCGGGCTCCCCGCACTGCCGGACGGCATGGACCGGCCCGAGGACACGGAACCGTTCCTGCTGAGCGTCGACTGCGCGGCCCTGCCCCGCGACGTGCTCGACATTGAACTGCCCGCCGACGGGCACCTGCTGGTCTTCATGGACATCGAGTACGACCCGGAGACGTCCTCGGTGCTCCACGTCCCGGCCGGAACACCCACCACGGAACGCCCCCTGACGTACGAGAACGACGACGGTGGCACCGAGAACCTCAGGGCCTACGCACCCCGCACCCTGTACCCCCTGGCCGGACTGACCTTCGGCGAGGACCGGCCGGATTCCCCTGCCACCAGCGCGTTCCTCGCGGACCACGACAACAGGGAGGTGCTGAGCGCCTTCGAGGAAGCCGTCAGCCACCTGGCCGCCGGCGGCACGCGCCCCGGCGTCACCGTGCAGCTCGGCGGGTTCTCCGACTCCTGGGACGACCCGCCGGACACCGGCGGCCTCGTCCTCTTCGCGCAGCTGGCCGGACAGGCGATCGACCTCGGTGTCTACACGATGAACCTGATCGTCGGCACCCCCGAGGACATCGCCGCCCGCAGATACGCCGACCTGCGGTACGACCAGCAGTGCTGACCAGCGGTGCCGGTCTTCCGGGGTTGTCCACAGGGGAGTTGTCCACAGGCTGAGGCCTCCGTCAGCACGAAGTCGGCCGGTGCGTGCAAGATGGGGCCATGACTGAGAGCAACGGGGTCGTCCCGTCCGAGGGGACCATGCCCGACTGGGAGAAGCGCTTCCGGGCGCCGCGCGTGTCCTTGCCGGACTGGGCCGAGGACGCCCCGCACAGGTCCTTGTTCGTCTCGAACGCGACAGGGACGTACGAGCTGTACGCGTGGGACCGTGACACGGGCGCCCAGCGCCAGGTCACGGACCGGCCCAACGGGACGACGGACGGCGTGCTGTCCCCGGACGGCGAGTGGATCTGGTGGTTCGACGACAAGGACGGCGACGAGTTCGGGATCTGGCGGCGCCAGCCGTTCGCCGGGCCCGCCGGCAACGCGGCCGCTCCCGACGAGCCGGCGGCTCCCGGGCTCGCCCCCTCCTACCCCGCGGGGCTCGCGCTCGGCCGGGACGGACGGACCGCGATCGTCGGCCGCTCGACCGACGAGGACGGTTCGACGATCTACGTCAGCCGGACCGGCGAGGACCCCGTCGAGGTCTACCGGCACCGGGAGTCGGCCGGGGTCGGCGACCTCTCGCACGACGGCTCGCTGATCGCCGTCGAGCACACCGAGCACGGCGACGCGATGCACTCCGCGCTGCGGGTGCTGCGGATGGACGGTTCGGCGGTGGCCGAGCTGGACGACACCAAGGGCGGTACGGCCGAGCTGGGCCTGGAGGTACTGGGCTTCGCGCCGGTCACCGGTGACACCCGGCTGCTCGTCGGGCACCAGCGGCGCGGGCGCTGGGAGCCGATGGTGTGGGACGTGGCGTCCGGCGAGGAGACGGACCTGGCGCTGGCGGCGCAGCTGGACGGCGACCTGAGCGCCGAGTGGTATCCGGACGGCTCCGCCCTGCTCGTCGTCAACAGCTTCGAGGCGCGCAGCGAGCTGTGGCGCTTCGACCTGGCCACCCGTGAGCTGGAGCGGGTGCGGACGCCGAAGGGCACGGTGTCGGGGGCGACGGCCCGCCCGGACGGCAGCGTGGAGTACCTGTGGTCGTCGTCGGCCGAGGCGCCGGTGGTCCGCTCGACGTCCGGTGAGGTCGTCCTCGACCCGCCCGGGATGAAGGCCCCCGGGTCGGTGCCGGTCGAGGACGTGTGGGTGGACGGTCCCGGCGGCCGTATCCACGCGCTGGTGCAGCGGCCGGCCGGGGCGACGGGCCCCCTGCCGACCGTGTTCGACATCCACGGCGGCCCGACCTGGCACGACAGCGACTCGTTCGCCGCGGGCCCGGCGGCCTGGGTGGACCACGGGTACATGGTGGTGCGGGTCAACTACCGCGGCTCGACCGGGTACGGGCGGGAGTGGACCGACGCCCTCAAGCACCGGGTCGGTCTGATCGAGCTGGAGGACATCGAGGCCGTACGGGAGTGGGCGGTCTCGTCCGGGTACGCCGACCCGGAGCGGCTGGTCCTGACCGGCGGCTCGTGGGGCGGCTACCTCACCCTCCTCGGTCTGGGCGTGCAGCCCGATGCGTGGGCGCTGGGTATCGCCGCGGTGCCGGTCGCGGACTACGTGACGGCCTACCACGACGAGATGGAGGCCCTGAAGGCGATGGACCGCACGCTGCTCGGCGGCACCCCGGAGGAGGTCCCGGAGCGCTTCGAGGCCTCGTCCCCGCTGACGTACGTCGACGCGGTGAGGGCACCGGTCTACATCTCCGCCGGGGTCAACGACCCGCGCTGCCCGATCCGCCAGGTGGAGAACTACGTGACCCGGCTCGCCGCGCGCGACGCGGAGCACGAGGTGTACCGCTACGACGCGGGGCACGGTTCGCTGGTCGTGGACGAGCGGATCAAGCAGGTCCGTCTGGAGCTGGACTTCGCGGAACGCCACCTGGGCCGGTGACCGCGCCCTCGCGGGAGGGGGCCGCCCGCCCGGGACACCGGCCCCCCTCCCGCGAGGGACCGGCCGCCCCGCGGCTTCGGCATCCCCTGCGGCGGAAGGGCCGGCCGAGGCACCCCCGCGGCCGGGCCCCCGCGGCGCCACGTACCTTTGGGGTTGTGTACCGGTTCCTGCTGACGCCCCGCTGGTGGGGGATCAACGTCTTCGTGCTGTTGGCCATCCCCTTCTGCGTGTTCATGGGGTCGTGGCAGTTGGGGCGGTTCGAGGACCGGGTCCAGGACCACCGCGACGCCGGTGAGCAGGCGTCGGCGGCGAAGACGCAGGCGGCGCGGCCGCTCGCCGAGCTGCTGCCGGTGGACAAGAAGACGTCGGGCGACCAGGCCACGGCGACGGGCCGGTACGGGAAGCAGTTGCTCGTGCCGGACCGGGAGCTGGACGACGAGCGCGGTTTCTACGTCCTGACGATGCTGCGCACCGACGGCGGCAAGGCCCTGCCCGTGGTCCGGGGCTGGCTCCCCGGCACCGCCGACACCGCGAAGGCCCCGGCGGCCCCGTCCGGCGAGGTCACCGTGACGGGCGCGCTCCAGGCCTCGGAGACACCCGGGTCGAACGGGGTGCCCGCGGCCGGGGGGCTGCCCGCCGGACAGACCGGTGCGATCAGTTCGGCGTCCCTGGTGAACCTCGTGCCGTACGAGATGTACGACGCGTGGATCACGCTGGCCGACGCCGACCCGGGGATGAAGGCCGTGCCCGCCGCGGCTCCCTCGGACACGGGCCTGGACCTGAAGGCGTTCCAGAACCTGGGGTACACCGGTGAGTGGTTCGTCTTCGCCGGCTTCGTGGTCTTCATGTGGTTCCGGCTGCTGCGCCGTGAGGTGGAGTCCGCGCGGGACGCGGAGCTGGGCATCACGCAGGACACGCCCGCCGAGGCCGTGAAGGCGCCGTCCGCCTCCTGAGTCCGCGCCCGTGGCCCGCGCCCGTGGCGGCCTGCACGCACGGTCCATGCCCGTGGCCCGGGCGGCACGCCCGGGCCCGGTGGCGTCAGGCCCCGGAGAGGACCCCGGTCCGGTAGACCGTTCCGGCGCAGGCGTTGGGCACGATCGTCGAGGTCGCCGGTGCGCCGCCCTCGGCGGTGTAGGTCACGCTGACGCTTCCGTCGAGGGTCCCGTCGGCCTTCATCAGCTGGGTGTCCACACCGGTGGTGCCCTCCGAGGAGGTACCGCCGCTGTCGCCGCTGGTCGGGTCCGGCGTGGGGGTCGGGTCGGGCGAGGGTTCCCCGCCGCCGTTGCCACCGCCGGCCGGGCAGGTCTCCGACGGCACCCAGGCGAACTTCACCTGGTAGCTCGCGCTCGGCGCCAGCACCAGGGCACTGGCGTAGGAGGCCGGGTCGGGCAGTCCGGCGGCCGGGTCACCCGCCGCGTGGAGCATCGTGCCGACCTTGGACTGGTCCGCGGCGCCCAGTGCGGACGAGAACACGGAACCACTGCCGGTGACCGTACAGCTGGCGCCGGAGACGTTGGTGACGGTGAAGGAGCCGTAGGCCGCGCCGGCGCCGTCGGGCGCGCCGACGCCGTTGCCCACCGCGACGAGCTGCGTCGGCGTGCAGCCGGGCACGCCGGCCGGAGGGGTCGTGGGCCGGGTGCCCGCGGTGCTGCCGTCGCCGCCCTTGCCCTTGTCGCCGCCGTCCTTCTTGCCGTCCTTGCCCGAGCCCTTGGACGAGCCCGAGGAATCACCGGAGCCGTTGCCCTCGGAGGAGTGCTTGCCCTCGTTCCCGCCGCCCTGGGTCGCCGAGGCGGCGCCCGCCATGGACGGGTCGGCGTCGGAGCCCGAGGAGTTCGAGACGTGCACGAGCGCGGGGACGGCCGTGCCGATGAAGAGCGCCGCGGCCGCCATGCCGACGACGGCCTGGCGCTTGCGGGCCCGCCTGGCCGGGACCGCGCGCCGCAGGTGGTCCAGCGTGCCGTCGCTCGGCTCGATCTCCTCGACGGCCTGGTGCAGCAGCCGCCGCAGGGCCAGCTCGTCGGAACCGAACAGGTCCGCCGGCCCGGAACCATCGGCACCGGAACCGTCGGTACCGCCCCCATCGGCACCGGCCCCATCAACCCCTGCCCCGACGGCGCCGAGCCCACCAGCACTGGCACCGGCCCTGAGCCCACCAGCCCCGTTCGCACCGGCCCTGTTCACACCCGATGCTTCCGCGCCGGACGCGTCCGTGTCCTCCGGCTTCGGGGCCGCGGACCCCGTACCCGGTTCGCCGTCGCCGGACGTTCCGTCACCGGACGTGCCGTTGGCGGACGTGCCGTTGGCGGCGGTGGCGCGGGAGGCCCAGCGCGGCGTCCTGCCGGAGGCCCCGGACGGCTTGCGTCCGGTGATCTCCGTCGGTGCAACGGCCTCGGACGCGTCGGGGGAGCCGGGCGAATCGGCCGATTCGGCCGGGCCGGAGGTCGCCGACGGTCGGTCCTCCGCGTCCGGCGCCGTGCCGCCCGCGGTGTCCGCCGTCTCCGGTGCCTTCCGCGCAGGCGTGTCCGTCGTGTCCGGTCGGCCCGTCTCTTCCGGGCCCGGGTTCTCCGAAGGGCCGTGATTCACAGTTTCGTTCCCAGCGTGCTGCTCGTGCTCGTCGTCGTCGCCGTGGCGACCGTGCTCGTCGTGGCGTGCTCGCTCGTCGTACCCGCTCATGCCGGCGCTCCCATGGCGACGCGCAGCGCGGCGATGCCGCGCGAGCCGTACGCCTTCACCGAGCCCAGCGAGATGCTGAGGGTCTCCGCGACCTGCGCCTCGGTCATGTCCGCGAAGTAGCGCAGGACCAGGACCTCCCGCTGGCGTCTCTGGAGGCCCTTCATCGCCTTGATCAGCGCGTCGCGCTCCAGCTGGTCGTACGCGCCCTCCTCCGCGCTCGCCATGTCGGGCATCGGCTTGGAGAGGAGCTTCAGACCGAGGATGCGCCGCCGCAGCGCGGAACGCGAGAGGTTGACGACGGTCTGGCGCAGGTAGGCCAGCGTCTTCTCCGGGTCGCGCACGCGCTTGCGCGCCGAGTGGACCCGGATGAAGGCCTCCTGGACGACGTCCTCGCAGGAGGCGGTGTCGTCGAGGAGGAGCGCCGCGAGGCCGAGGAGCGACCGGTAGTGGGCGCGGTACGTCTCGGTCAGGTGGTCGACCGTGGTGCCGGCCGCCAGGGCCTCGTCGGCCCCGGCCCCCTCACGCTGGTTGGGGATGCGGGCCGGACGCGCTGCGGGCATGGGGGCGATCACCGGCATGCCGCCGCCGGGCGCGCCGGACGTGCGGGGTCGGCGGGGCGGACGCAGGGTCGTGCCGCGCGCCGCAACAGTGAATTCGAGTACCTCTGCCACGCCAGTTGGACACGCGTCCCCCCGTCGGGGTTGTACGCGACAGGCATCACTTTTACGTCGGACTGCATGCCAGACAGTTCGCTAAGTGCCCTCATACGTAAAAGCCCATCCCCTATGCCCCATATGAACGTGGCGTCCGGTCGCCCCTGAAGGGCGTCCGCAAAGACGCTCCCCGCCCTCCGCGCGGTTGCGGAGAACGGGGAGGAAAATCTTCGGACGCCGGAGACACGGACACCGGCGGTACGGACCACAGCATGAACCACGGCCCGACCACAGAAGTCACACAGATCCTACAAACGTTTCAACAGACCACCAGAGGAATTCCCGCACAGACTCCGCCCGGGCCCCGTCCGGACTCCCTCCGAGCCCCGCCTGCGCAGGTCTCCGGGCCCCGCCTGCGCAGCTCACAGCTCCGCGGCGACCAGCTCGGCGATCTGGGCCGTGTTCAGCGCGGCACCCTTGCGCAGGTTGTCCCCGCACACGAAGAGTTCGAGCGCCGTCGGGTCGTCGAGCGCCCGCCGCACCCGGCCCACCCAGGTCGGGTCCGTACCGACGACGTCGGCCGGTGTCGGGAACTCCCCCGCGGCCGGGTTGTCGAAGAGCACGACCCCGGGCGCCGTGGCGAGGATCTCCCGGGCCCGGTCCACCGTCACCTCGCCCTGGAAGCGGGCGTGGACGGTCAGCGAGTGCGTGGTGACGACCGGCACCCGGACACAGGTGACGGCGACGGGCAGGTCCGGCAGGCCGAGGATCTTGCGGGACTCGTCCCGCACCTTCATCTCCTCCGAGGACCAGCCGTCCTCGCGCACGGTCCCGGCCCACGGCACCACGTTCAGCGCCACCGGCTCCGGGAACGGCCCGGTGTTGTCGCCCACGGCCCGCCGTACGTCGCCGGGGGTCGTGCCCAGTTCCGTACCCGCGACGAGCTTCAGCTGCTGGCGCAGCGTGTCGACGCCGCGCTGCCCGGCCCCGCTCACCGCCTGGTACGAGGAGACCACCAGCTCGCGCAGCCCGAACTCGGCGTGCAGCGCGCCCAGCGCCACGATCATGGACAGGGTCGTGCAGTTGGGGTTGGCGACGATGCCGCGCGGCCGCACGCGGGCGGCGTGCGGGTTGACCTCCGGCACCACGAGCGGGACCTCGGGGTCCATCCGGAACGCGCCGGAGTTGTCGACCACGACGGCGCCCTTGGCGGCCGCCACCGGCGCCCACTGCTGCGCCACCTCGTCGGGCACGTCGAACATGGCGACGTCGATCCCGTCGAAGGCCTCCTCCGCCAGGGCCACCACCTCGACCTGCTCACCGCGCACGGCCAGCTTGCGGCCGGCCGAACGCGGTGAGGCGACGAGGCGGATCTCGCCCCAGATGTCCGCGTGCTGGGACAGGATCTGGAGCATGACCCTGCCGACGGCTCCGGTCGCGCCCACGACCGCGAGCGCCGGCCGCCCGGACACCGTCACCGTCACACGCCTCCGTACGGGGGGACGGTCATCGTCCGGTGCCTCCGTAGACGACGGCCTCGTCGCTGTCGGAGTCGAGCCCGAAGGCGGTGTGCACGGCGCGCACGGCCTCGTTGACGTCGTCCTGGCGGGTCACCACCGAGATGCGGATCTCGGAGGTCGAGATCAGCTCGATGTTGACGCCCGCGTCGGACAGCGCCTGGAAGAACGAGGCGGTGACGCCCGGGTTGGTCTTCATCCCCGCGCCGACCAGGGAGATCTTGCCGATCTGGTCGTCGTAGCGCAGCGAGTCGAAGCCGATCGCGCCCTTCGCCTTCTCCAGGGCCTCGATGGCCTTGTGGCCCTCGGCCTTGGGGAGCGTGAAGGAGATGTCGGTCAGGCCCGTGGAGGCCGCGGACACGTTCTGGACGATCATGTCGATGTTGATCTCGGCGTCCGCGATGGCGCGGAAGATGACCGCGGCCTCGCCCGGCTTGTCCGGGACACCGACGACCGTGATCTTGGCTTCGGAGACGTCGTGCGCGACTCCGGAGATGATGGCGTGCTCCACCTGCGCGTCCCCTTGCGGATTCTCGTTGCTGACCCAGGTGCCCGGCAGTCCCGAGAAGGACGAGCGGACGTGGATCGGGATGTCGTATCGGCGTGCGTACTCGACGCAGCGGTGCAGCAGCACCTTGGAGCCCGAGGCGGCGAGCTCCAGCATGTCCTCGGAGGAGATCCAGTCGATCTTCCGGGCCTTCTTCACCACCCGCGGGTCGGCGGTGAACACGCCGTCGACGTCCGTGTAGATCTCGCAGACCTCGGCGTCCAGGGCGGCGGCGAGGGCGACGGCCGTGGTGTCGGACCCGCCGCGCCCCAGCGTGGTGATGTCCTTCTTGTCCTGGCTGACGCCCTGGAACCCGGCGACGATCGCGATGTTGCCCTCGTCGAGCGCCGTCCTGATGCGGCCCGGCGTGACATCGATGATGCGCGCCTTGTTGTGGACGGAGTCGGTGATGACGCCCGCCTGGCTGCCGGTGAAGCTCTGCGCCTCGTGCCCCAGGTTTTTGATCGCCATCGCCAGCAGGGCCATGGAGATCCGCTCTCCCGCGGTCAGCAGCATGTCGAACTCACGCCCGGCAGGGATCGGGGATACCTGCTCGGCGAGATCGATCAGCTCGTCCGTCGTGTCACCCATCGCCGACACCACGACAACGACCTGGTGGCCGTTCTTCTTGGCGTCGACGATTCGCTTGGCGACACGCTTGATGCCCTCGGCATCGGCTACGGAGGAGCCTCCGTACTTCTGCACGACAAGGCCCACGTGCGCTCCTCGCTCAGTCCGTCTCGTACCGCACGGTCGCGGTCGGCTCAGTCTATCGAGCGGCCCGATCCCACCCGGGTGATACCGCATGGTGAGACGTCCCGCTCACGTGCTGATCACCGGGCGGCCCCCGGCCGCTTCCGGACCGGCACCTGCCCAGCCCGGAACCGTCCCACGCGCAAAGTGCGCCTAGTCACACGCTCCGGCGGCCGGGCTACTTGACCTGGCGCAGGCCCAGGGGACCGGCGATCTCCTCGACCATCACCCGGCCCGCCGCCTCCTCCAGGGCGTCCTCGCCGAGGTCCTGGTCCGTGTCCAGGCCGTCCAGCTCCTCCAGGGGCTGGTTCAGCCGGACGTGGGCGACCAGGGACTGCAGGGCGCGCAGGGTGGCCGAGGCGGTGGAGCCCCAGTTCGAGAAGTACGAGAACTGCCACCACCACATGGCCTCCGTGGTGCGGCCCGCGCGGTAGTGCGCCATGCCGTGGCGCAGGTCCGCCATCACGTCGGCCAGGTCGTCCGAGATACGGGCCGGGACGGGCGCCTTGCGGGGCTCGTACGGGTCGAAGACCTCGGAGTAGACGTCGACCGGGTCGAGCATCTCGGCGAGCCGCTCGCGCAGTTCGTCGACGTCCGGCTCGGGGCCCAGGTCGGGCTCGTAGCGCTCCTCGGGGAGGATGTCCTCGTGCGCGCCCAGCCGGCCGCCGGCCAGCAGGAGCTGGGAGACCTCGAGGAGCAGGAAGGGGACGGCCGAGTCCGGCTCGTCGCCTCTCGCGACCTCGGTCACGGCGACGAGGAAGCTCTCGATCTGGTCCGCGATCTGGACCGCGAAGTCGTCGGGGTCGGGAGCGGTGGCGTGCAGCGTGGCGTCAGACATCTAGGAGCCGGCCTTCCTCAAGAACTCCGTGGAGCAGGTGGAGAAGTTCGTCGAGAAGTTCGTCGGGAACTTCTTCCGTGCAGCAACCGTCGCGACGGCCGTCCGTGCGACGGCCGGTGGTTCTAGACATCCAGCAGCCGCCTTCCCTCGAAGGCGCGCCCCAGGGTGACCTCGTCGGCGTACTCCAGGTCGCCGCCCACCGGCAGTCCGCTGGCGAGGCGGGTGACCCGCAGTCCCATGGGCTTGATCATGCGGGCGAGATAGGTGGCCGTGGCCTCGCCCTCCAGGTTCGGGTCCGTGGCCAGGATCAGCTCGGTGACCGCGCCGTCGGCGAGCCGCGCCAGCAGCTCCCTGATCCGCAGGTCGTCCGGGCCGACGCCCTCGATCGGGCTGATCGCGCCGCCGAGCACGTGGTACTTGCCCCGGAACTCGCGGGTCCGCTCGATCGCGACCACGTCCTTGGGCTCCTCGACCACGCAGATGACCGAGAGGTCGCGGCGCGGGTCGCGGCAGATGTTGCACAGCTCCTCCTGCGCCACGTTGCCGCAGGTGGCGCAGAAGCGGACCTTCGCCTTGACCTCCATCAGGCACTGCGCGAGCCGGCGGACGTCCGTCGGCTCCGCCTGCAGGATGTGGAAGGCGATCCGCTGCGCGCTCTTGGGACCGACGCCGGGCAGTCGCCCCAGCTCGTCGATGAGGTCCTGGACCACGCCTTCGTACACGGATTGCCTTCCTTCTCCTGCTTGGGACGTACGGTAGTCGGCGGCCGCCCTTCTTAGAAGGGACCGCCGGGGCGACTCAGAACGGCAGGCCGGGGATGCCGCTGCCGCCGCCCAGCCCCTGGGCCAGCGGGCCGAGCTTCTGCTGCTGGAGCGCCTGGGCGTTCTCGTTGGCCGCCTGGACCGCCGCGACGACCAGGTCCGCGAGGGTCTCGGTGTCCTCCGGGTCGACGGCCTGCGGGTCGATGACCAGGCTGCGCAGCTCGCCGGAGCCCGTCACCGTCGCCTTCACCAGACCACCGCCCGCCTGGCCGTCCACCTCCGTACGCGCCAGCTCCTCCTGGGCGTTGGCGAGGTCCTGCTGCATCTTCTGGGCCTGCTGCAGCAGCTGCTGCATGTTGGGCTGGCCACCACCGGGAATCACGATCAGCTCCTGGTTTCGTACGGCTGTCCGGCGGGTTTTCCGCCTTGGGACGAGCCTACGTGGTCTGTCGGGCCGTCGCTCCAGCACTCTTTCGAGTGAGAGGACGTTTGGCCTATACCTGATCAAGGCCCACGTCCGGGCGGAAAGGACCGGAAAGTGGGGCGGTCGCCACCCATTGAGCGGTAGTAAGGAGACGGTGCGTCGGCATTCCATGCCACACACTCCGCCACACGACATCACGCAGAGTTACGTAGAATTGCGTGACGCAGCGTCACACAACGTCACGTCATGATTTAGGGAGCGTCGGGTGAGCCAGCCGGACATGCAGCCCGAGGGGTCGGCCCAGGACGGTCGGGGCGACGGCTCGGGGCCCGGTGGGCTGGAACCGGGCGGGCACGCGCCGGGCGTACAGCGGCCGGGCGGCGCCGGGCCCGCGGGGCTCGCCCCCAGGGGACCGGCGGCCGGCGACCTGTCGGGGCGGACCTTCCCGCTCGGCGACTGGGGCGAGCCGGCCGAGCGGCTGCACGAGCTGTACCGGTGGGTGGAGGCGGGGGCGCTGACCACGGCGTCCTGGTACCTCGCCGACCGGGCGTGGAAGCGGCGGTGCGCGTGGGCGCTGCGTGGCGGGGCGGCCGCCGGGGTCCTCGTCGGGGCCGCCCTGCCGCTGCTGGACCTCGCCGGGGTGCTGGGCGGGGGCGCCGCCTGGGGGTATCTGGCGCTGCTCGTGGCGGCCGGCTGCGTGGCGGGCGACCGGTACTTCGGGGTGACCTCCGGATGGATGCGGGACGTGGCGACGGCGCAGGCCGTGCAGCGACGGCTGCAGGCGCTCCAGTTCGAATGGGCGTCCGAGTGCGTCCGGGAGGTGCTGGGGCCCACCGAGGGGACCGCCGGGGAGGCGGCCGAGCGGTGCCTGGGGGTGCTGCGGCGGTTCTCGGAGGACGTGACGGAGCTGGTCCGGAGGGAGACCGCGGACTGGATGGTGGAGTTCCGGTCGGGGGCGACGCCGGGTGCGCTCCGGGCGGCCGAGGGCGGGGCGGCGTCCGGCAGCCCTCGACCGGCGTGCCCCGGACCCGGCACCCCCGGATCGCGCGAGACCACACCATGGAGAATGCGATGGCGCACGCCACCGGAAAAGTCCTCGTCACCGGGCTCGGAGCCACCACGCCGCTGGGCGGTGACGTTCCCTCGACCTGGCGGTCCCTGCTGGCCGGCCGCTCGGGCGCCCGGCTGCTGACCGAGCCGTGGGCGCGCGACCTCACCGTGCGCATCGCGTGCCCGGCGGCGAGCGAGCCCGCACCGGCCGTCGGACCGGCCCTCGCCCGGCGTACGGACCGCTCGACCCAGTTCGCGCTCGTGGCGGCCCGCGAGGCATGGCAGGACGCGGGCCGGCCGGAGGTGGACCCCGAACGGCTCGGCGTCGTCGTCGCCTCCGGCCTGGGCGGCCTGACCTCGCTGCTGAACTCGCACGACGTACTGCGCGAGAAGGGCCCGCGCCGGGTCTCCCCGCACACGGTGCCGATGTTCATGCCGAACGGGCCGGCCGCCCAGGTCGGCCTCGAACTCGGCGCACGGGCCGGCGTCCACACCACCGCCTCCGCCTGCGCCTCGGGCGCCGAAGCCGTCGGGTACGCCCTGGCGATGATCCGTTCCGGACGGGCGGACGTGGTGGTGGCGGGCGGCACCGAGGCGCCGATCCATCCCCTGATCATGACCGCCTTCGCCAACATGATGGCCATGTCCCGCCGCAACGACGACCCCCGGGCGGCTTCCCGCCCCTACGACCGGGACCGGGACGGCTTCGTGATGGGGGAGGGCGCCGGGATCCTGGTCCTGGAGTCCGAGGAGCACGCCTGTTCCCGCGGCGCGCGCGTCTACGGCGAGGCGGCCGGCGTCGGCCTGACCTCCGACGCCCACCACATCGCCCAGCCCGAGCCCGACGGCCGGGACGTGACCCGCTCGGTGCGCGCGGCGCTGGCCGACGCGGGCGCCGCCCCGGAGGACGTCGTCCACGTCAACGCCCACGCCACGGCCACGCCCCTGGGCGACCTCGCCGAACTCGCCGCGCTGCGCCGGGTGCTGGGCGACCACGCGGCCCGGGTCCCGCTCTCCGCGACCAAGTCGATGACGGGACACCTGCTGGGGGCGACCGGGGCGGTGGAGTCGGTGGCGGCGGTCCTGGCCCTGCACCACCGGTCGGCGCCGCCCACGATCAACGTCGACGTCCTGGACGAACGGGCCGACGCGGACGTCGTCCGCGACAAGCCGCGCGAGCTGCCGCCGGGACCGGCCGTCGTCCTGAACAACTCCTTCGGCTTCGGAGGGCACAACGTGTGCCTGGCCTTCCGTGACGCCGGCACAGCCGACACAGGGGACTGACGCCGGGAACGGGACCGGGACCAGAAACGGGGACGGGGACGGCGCTGGTGCTGGAGTCGGGGACAGTGCCGGAGCCGGAGCCGGAGCCGGGGCGCCGCGGTGACAACGCTGTCACCTTTTTGGCGCGCGGTGCGCTGGTGGAGGCCCGGCCCCAGTGGCTCGTTTCGGTCAACTTGGGGCACGCTTTTGTACACCAGGGGCCCGTGCGGGGGCCCGGTATCGCATCGAAAGCCCGATTGGCGGGCGGCTCCGGGCGCCCCGGGCCGGTCCGAAACCCCTTTCCCCGGCCACCGTCGCACGGCACGTGCCGCCGACGCCGCTGTCGTATTCCGACCCTTGCCGGCGAGCCGTTCGGAACCAGGGGTGTGAAGCGTGTGTCCAGCGCGCAGAGGCACATCACGTTGCCTGCCACGTCACCGGCGTCGCGGCGGGCGGCTTTCCTCTGTACCGGTCGTGTGCTCAGCGAGAACCAGTGACGATGGAGGACCTTCTCCGTGAAACCGGCCGTCGCCCGCCCCGGCGATCAGCACTCCTTATCGCGCACCGCTCTCCGACCGCCGCGCAGACGGGGGCGGGTCCACGCCCGCGGCCCCCGGCGCCCGCATTCCGCCCGGCCGGCCCTGCTGTGGGCCGGGAGCGAGGAAGGGAGCCGGGCCAGACCCCGCTCCTCCGGACGGGAACCCGCCGAACCAGGACCTGCCGAACCAGGACTTGCCGACCCGGAAACCACCGGTTCGGAAGCCGCCGGCCGGATGCCTGCCGGTCCGGACCCCGCCGCTCCAAGAGCCGCCGCTCCAGGAGCCGCCGGTCCGGCGGACGGCGGGGCGCGGTCCGGCGGGCGGAGGGATCGCCCGTCACCCGGGGCGTACACCTCGTGCCTCACGGATGCCCGATGCCCTGCCGGAACAGCCGGAATGGCTGGAAGGACCGGCAGGGCTGTCGTGGGACACGCCGCCGGACACCCGGTACGGCCGCTCCGGCCGTCCTGTCGCCCCGCCACCGATGGGTGAGCGCGCGGATCCGCCGGGAGCGGACACGACGCCACCGTCCGTGGGGCGCGGCGCCCGGCGCGAGGCGGACGGCCGCACCGCGGTGGCGCCGGGGGCGCGCGAGGAGCCCGAGGATCCCCGGACCCCCGAGGCGTCTCGTCCGCCCGGTGTCCCGGAACCGCCGTACGTCATGCCGCCGCAGCACTACTACGCCCTGATCGTCGAGCGCATCGGCGTCCTCGCGGCGCAGGGCTGCAACGCCCCGGCGATCGCCCGGGAGCTGGGGTGCGAGGGCTACACCATGGCGCCGGGCCGCAGCGATCCCATCAGCCTGACCACGGTGCGCCGTCTGCTGCGGGAGAACACGTCCGCGGCCCGTCGTACACCCCCCGCGGTCCTCCGGGAGAGCCTCGCGGCGGACGAGTGGTGGCTGCGGGAGCTGGCCGCCGAGCTGTCCATGCCGTCCATCACCCTGTACGGCTGGGCCCGGCGCGGCTGGGTGACCGTGGTGCGCAAGGAGAGCCGTCCCCCCTACCGCCTCGTCCTGCACGCCGACCCCGCTGAGGCCGAACGGCTGCGGGCCCTGCGCCTGCACGCCGCCGCTGCTGCCGCTGCCGCGTCGGCGAGAGGGGACGTCCCGATGCTGCGACGTCCCCGCGGTGATGCACTGACCCGTTGACCACTGCCCGCCTGTGAAGGCGGCCCCCACCGGTAGAGCCACAGAGCCACAGAGCCACGCAGTTGCAGAGGCCCGGTCACGCGCCGGGGTGGAGCGCAGTCGCGCCCCGCCCCGGCGCGTTGCGTTGTGCGCTCCCTCTGCCGAAACCCCGTGGGCCGAAGACCGACCCGTCGAAGACCGAGCGCGAAAACCAAGCGCGAAGACCGATACGTTCAAAGATGTTGCGTCATCGATGTCATGTCATGCATGATGAATCATCGATAACGCAACATTGATGTTCAGTCATCGACTGCAGGGGCCGTGCCGATCCGTCCCGCGAAGCGGTGGCCCCCGATCCCAGGAGTAGAAGTGAAGAAAATCGTCCATCTCGCCGTCGCACGGCCCAAGGCAGTGATTGCCGCCTGGCTGGTGCTGCTCGCCCTGGCCGTTCCCTTCGCGCTCCAGCTCGAGGGCGCGCTGAAGACGGGCGGCTTCTCCGACCCCCGGGGCGAGTCCGTCCATGCGCAGCGCACGCTGGAGCGCGCGTTCGACGAAGCGCCCAACTCCCTGCTGGTCGTCCTGCACAGCGAGGACGGGTCCGTCGAGGACGCCGTCGCGCCGGCCCGCGAGGCCGTGCGGCGGGACGGGGTGTCCACCGTCACCGACCGCACCACCCACCCCGAGTGGCTGTCCGAGGACGGCCGCACGACCTTCCTCCAGGTCGGCTTCACCAGTGACAACACCACGGTGCAGAACCTCGTGCCGGATCTGCAGGACGACGTGCGCGACGCCGTCGGCGAGGGCGTCGAGGCCGACGTCACCGGTGCCCCGGCCCTGGACTACGCGCTGAACGTGCACTCCAAGGAGGACGTCACCCGGGCCGAGATGATCGCTTTCCCGGTCCTCTTCGTCGTGCTGCTGCTGGTGTTCCGGTCCGTGGCCGCGATGGTCGTCCCGCTCCTGATGGCGGGCTTCACCCTGATGTACACCCAGGCCATCGGCTACGGGATGACGCAGTTCACCGACGTCAACAGCCTGTTCACCAACATCGTGTCCATGGTCGGCCTGGCCGTCGCCGTCGACTACTCGCTCTTCATCGTCAAGCGCTTCCGTGAGGAACTGGCCGAAGGGCACGCCGTCCCCGACGCCCTGGACCGCACCATGCGCACCGTCGGCCACTCGGTGCTCTTCAGCGGCCTGGCCGTCGTGGTCGCGCTCTCGGCGCTCTTCATCCCCCGTGCCATGTCCTTCACCAGCATCGCCCTGGGCGGCGTGGCGGTCTCCCTGGTGGCCGTGGCCATCGCCGTGACGCTCCTGCCCGCCGTACTGGCCCTGCTGGGCCACCGCATCAACTGGGGCACCCTGCGCCGCCGGAAGAACGCCGCCGCGACCGCGGACCGTACGGCATCCGACTCCGCGGCATCCGACTCCGCGGCATCCGACTCCGCCGCCTCCGGCTCCGCGACCGCCGACTCCGTCGGCACCGGCTCCGCGACCGCCGGCCGCCCGGCCAAGGGCCGCGAGTCCGCCGGCCGCTTCTCCCGCCGCCCCGGACTGGTCCTGGCCGCCACGGTGGTGGCGTTCGCCGCGCTCGCCGCTCCCGCGGCCCAGCTCACCCTGCGCGTCCCCGTCGCCAGCGCGGACATCCTGCCCTCCGACGACAGCGCCCGCATCGGCATGGAGCGCATCAAGCAGGACATCGGCGTCCGCGAGATGTTCCCCGTCCAGGTCGTGCTCAGCGCCGACCGCGACCAGGCCGACACCCTGCTCGCGAGCACCACGGAGGTCGCCTCCTACGCCGAGTCCGCGCCCGGCGCCGACAAGGTCCAGGCCGTGACGTCCCTCGGACTGCCCGCCGCGGAGCTCTCCAAGGCCCTGGAGGACCCCTCCGCCCTGGGCGCCGGCGAGCGTGCCGCGCTCGGTCAGCTGTGGGCGCGTGACGGGGAGCGCCTGGTCACGCGGGTCGTCGTCACCCCCGGCGCCGACCCCGACAGCTCCGCGGCGCACCACCTGGTCGACGACCTGCGCGACCACCTCGGCAGCCGTGTCGACTCCGGGATCAGCGTCGACCTGGCCGGCGCCACCGCCACCGGTTCGGACTTCGACGACCTGGTCCTGCGCTCGGCGCCCCTGGTGGTCCTCTCCGTCGCCCTGCTCAGCTTCCTGATCCTGCTGTTCGCCTTCCGCTCCGTCCTGCTGCCGCTGCTCGCCCTGGCCTTCAACATCGCCGTCGTCGGCGCCAGCCTCGGCGTCCTCGCCCTGGTCACCGGGAACGACGACCACTCGATCAACAGCGTCACCCCGCTCATGCTGTTCGCGGTGATGTTCGGGCTCAGCATGGACTACATGGTGATCATGATCTCCCGGATGCGGGAGAGCTACCTGGGCGGCGTCCCGCACCGCGAGTCGGTCCTGGGCGGCCTGGCCCGTACCGCGGGCCTGGTCAACGGCGCAGCGGCGATCATGGTCGCCGTCTTCGCCTCCTTCACCAGCGCCCAGATCAGCATCGTGCGGGAGCTGGGCATCAGCCTCGCCGTCGCCGTCGTCCTGGACGCCGTCGTGATCCGGCGGCTGGTCATGCCGGCCACGCTCCTGCTGATCGGTGACCGGACCTGGGGCCGCTACCGCCGCACCGCCCCGCAGGACCGGGCTCCGGAGGCCACCGCCCCGCAGCAGCCCGGGACCCCGCAGCCGGTCCCCGCCGGCGCCGGGACCGCCGAGGAGGCGGACGGCGCGGACGAGCAGCGCCCGCTGGCCGAGCCCACGCTGCGCTGACCGGCCCCACCGCCCGCCGCAGTCCCCGTAGTTCCAGCAGTCCAGCAGTTCAGCAGTCCCCGCCGTTCCCGCTCTCTCCTCCTCGCACGAGCCGCTGCGCCGATCGCCTCGCCTCCCCGGACCGACGGCGCAGCGCTCCTGCGCGCCGTCCGGCACGACACCCCGTCAAGAGAGGCAGCCCCACCCGATGAGCACAGTCCTGCACCTCCCCGGCACCGCGCTCCCCGGCACGCTGCCGGACGACACGTACGGCACGTACGAAGCCCATGACGCGTACGACGCCCATGACACGTACAACGCCCATGACGCGTACGAAGCCCATGACACGTACGACGCCCATGACGCGTACGAAGCCCATGACACGTACGACGCCCATGACGTGTTCGGCACCCTGTCCGGCGACGGGCGCGCCCGCGGCCGGGAGGGCGAGGTGTTCCGGCGCAGTGCCCTGCTGATCGCCCGGCGCGGATGGTGCCAGGGGCAGGGGCTGGTGTACGTCGGGTCCTCCCACGACCCGCAGGCGGCCAGCCTGGTCGGAGCCCTGACCTGGGCCGTGACCGGGGACGCGCGGTCCTGCGGTCCCGAGGTGCGGGCCGTCCTGGCCACGGTGCGCGCGCACCTGGACCCCGCGGACAGCGCCCTGTTCAGCGACTGGGAACTGCTGTGCGCCTGGAACGACGCGCCTGCCCGCACCCGCGAGGAACTCATCGCGCTCCTGCTGCTGTGCCACCATTCCGCCGTGGCGGAGCGGGCGGCCGGTCCTAGCTGAAGATGATCATCGAGCCCTGGGCCAGGCTCCGGGTCGCCGCCGCGTGCAGGCCCAGCCAGACGTGCCGTTCGCGGGCGAACGGACTGGAGTCGAAGGGGGCGGGCGCGGCCGGCTCCTCCAGCTCCGTGGGTGCCGCGGGCGGCTGGGGCGCGACCGGCGGGTTCGCCGGGTCGATGCCGATCGACGGCGCGACGAACTCCAGCTCGCGCAGCAGGACCTGGGAGGAGCCCAGCGGACCGCCGCCCGCGAGGAGTTCGTCGTTCGACAGCGGGTGCGGGAAGTCCACCGGGACGTACGCGCCCGCGTGGTCGTAGTGCCAGACCAGGTGGGACTGCCGGGCCGTCGTGTCGAACATCTCCAGCAGCTGCTCGTAGTCGCCGCCCAGTTCGCCGACCGGTGTCACCGGCAGCTGGCACACCTGCAGCAGGTAGGCGCGGCGCAGGAAGTGCAGTGCGTCGTAGTCGAAGCCCGCGACCGGCGCCACGTCGCCGGAGAGTCCCGGCATGTACGCGTACACCGGTACCGGCGGGAGTCCGGCCTCGCCCAGTGCCTTGTCGTAGAGCGCGAGTTCCTCGGCGAAGGGGTTGTCGGGGGTATGGCACAACACGTCGACGAGCGGGACCAGCCACAGGTCACAGGCCAACTGAGAGCTCCTCGTTCAGCACGGTGGTCAAGGCAGCGTAATGGGTGGGGGCGCGGTCGGTCCCCTCCGTGCGGGTCGGATACCCCACACCGGCTGGCCCACCGGCCGGCCCACCTGCGGGCCCACGGCCCGCCCGGGGCCCTCAGCCCTGCGACAGCACGTCGATCAGGGTCAGCGAGTGGGTGTTGTACGCGGCGACGATGTCGTGCGCGGCCGCGGCGTCGCGGCGCGTGAGGGCGTCCACGAGGTCGGTGTGCCCGGACCACAGGTGGCCCCGCAGGTCCTCCAGCCGGCGCAGGTGCTGGACCGCGCACACCCAGGACTGGACGCGCAGCCGGTGCAGGAAGTCGGCGAGGTAGGGATTGCCGAACAGGCTGCTCAGCTCACGCCAGAAGCGCAGGTCGTAGCCGATGAGGATGTTCAGGTCACCGGCCGCGGCGGCCCGCTGCGCCTCCTCGCCGCGGCGGCGCACCCCGGCGAGCGCGGCGGCGGTGCGCGGGTCGTCGGCGCGGACGGCGAGCGCGGCGCGGGCCCCCTGGGCGGCGGCGCCGGTCGCCTCCAGCAGCCCGTGGAAGATGCTGTCCGTGACCAGCGTGCGGGCCTCGATCATGCCCCGGTAGTCGTCCAGCGAGTACTCGTGGACACGGAACCCGCGGTGCTGGTCGGCGTCCAGGAGGCCCTGGGCCGACAGGTCGACCAGGGCCTCGCGGACGGGGGTCGCGGAGACGCCGTACTGCTCGGCGATCTCCTTGACCGTGAACTCCTTGCCCGGCTGGAGGCGCCCGGCGAGCACCTCGTCGCGCAGTGCGTCCGCGATCTGCTGCCGCAGGGTGCTGCGCATGACCGCGCCACTGCCGCTGCCGGTGCCGGGCATCGTCCGGGTCCTTCCCCCATCGAATAAGTACTCGCTCATGTCTACGAGCCAGTCACCTTACGCGTTCGACGAAAGACCGACGGGTTTGTGCGACGCCCCCGCTACACGGTGTGTTCGTCGGCGACGGAGAGGGCTTCGTCCAGTGCGGCCAGGCCCTCCTTGGCCTCCGCCTCCGTGATGGTGCACGGCGGCACGACGTGGGTGCGGTTCATGTTGACGAAGGGCCACAGACCGCGCTCCTTCGCGGCGGCGGCGAAGGCGGCCATCGGGGCGTTCGCCTCGCCCACCGGGTTGTACGGGACGAGGGGCTCGCGGGTCTCCGTGTCCCGGACGAGCTCCAGGGCCCAGAAGACCCCGGTGCCGCGCACCTCGCCGACGCTCGGGTGGCGTCGCGCCAGTTCGCGCAGCCCGGGACCGAGGACATCCTCGCCGGTCCGGGCGGCCTGCTCGACGATGCCCTCCTCCTCCATCACGTTCAGGGTCGCGACGGCGGCGGCGCAGGCGAGCGGGTGCCCGGAGTAGGTGAGTCCGCCGGGGTAGGGGCGCCGGGCGAAGGTGTCCGCGATCGCCCCGGAGATCGCGACCCCGCCGAGCGGCACGTACCCCGAGTTGACGCCCTTGGCGAAGGTCAGCAGGTCCGGTACGACGCCGGAGTGGTCGGCGGCGAACCACTTCCCGGTCCGTCCGAAGCCGGCCATGACCTCGTCGAGGACGAAGACGATGCCGTGCTCGTCGCACAGGGCGCGCACGCCCTCCAGGTAACCCGGGGGCGGGACCATGATTCCGGCCGTGCCCGGGATCGTCTCCAGGACGATCGCGGCGACGGTGGCCGGGCCCTCGAAGGCGATGGTGTCGGCCAGGTGCTGGAGCGCGCGCTCGCACTCCTGCTGCTCGGTCTCGGCGTGGAAGGGGGAGCGGTAGAGGAAGGGCGCCCAGAAGCGCACGACCCCGGCCGTCCCGGTGTCGCTCGGCCAGCGGCGCGGTTCGCCGGTGAGGTTGATCGCGGCGGCGGTGGCCCCGTGGTACGAGCGGTAGGCGCTCAGCACCTTCGGGCGGCCGGTGTGCAGCCTGGCCATCCGGACGGCGTTCTCGACGGCCTCGGCGCCGCCGTTGGTGAAGAAGATCTTGTCCAGGTCGCCCGGTGTCCGCCGTGCGATCAGCCGGGCCGCCTCCGAGCGGGCCTCGACGGCGAACGCGGGCGCGAAGGTGGCCAGCTTCCCGGCCTGCTCCTGGATCGCGGCGACGACCTTCGGGTGCTGGTAGCCGATGTTGGCGAAGACGAGTCCGCTGGTGAAGTCCAGGTACCGCTTGCCGTCGTAGTCCCAGAAGTAGGACCCCTCCGCACCGGCGACGGCGAGCGGGTCGATGAGCTCCTGCGCTGACCAGGAGTGGAACACGTGCGCGCGGTCCGCGGCCTTCACGGCGGCGCCGACCTGGGGGTCGGTCTGAGGGGTCATGCGGCCAGAGCGTAGGGGGCCCGGTCGCGGCGCACCATCGGCGTCCTGTCTGCGGTGCGGCCGCGAACGCGACAGGTTGTCGGGTGCCCCCGGCCCCGGTCTGCC
>NZ_VDFC01000041.1 GCF_008369065.1 Streptomyces apricus
GCCAGGCCGAACTCCCGGCCTGGAAGGAGGAACACAATGCCTCGCACCGCAAGGTCCGCGCCCGCGTGGAGCACGTCTTCGCCCGTATGAAGGGCTGGAAGATCCTCCGCGACTGCCGCCTGAAAGGCGACGGCGTTCACCACGCCACGCTCGGCATCGCCCGCCTGCACAACCTCGCCCTCGCCGGGTGACGCAGAAACCAGCAGGTCACCGAGCATGCCGTAGATCATTTACGGGACAACCCTTAGGATGGGGGTCATGGTCACCGGCTCTGCGTCGCGTCGCCGCCCGGCAGGGCGGCTGCTGACGCTGCTGGTAATGACCGTGCTGGCCGGCGTACTGGGCATGCACGGTCTGGGGCCGCACGGGGCGATGCCCCCGGCGTCCTCACCGGCCGCCCACCCGATGGCGCTGACGCACGCGGACCCGGTGCCCGAAGCCGGCGCCCCGTGCGCGCACCTGAACGGCGGTACGGGCCATCTCGCCCATGCGGACGCGGCGTGCGCGGCGACCGGGACGAGCTCCCCGTACATGCCGCCGGCCCTTTGCGCGACGCTCTCCGACGCTCCGGTCTGTGCCATGAATGCGGCCGGCGCGCCCGGGACGGTGACCAGCGGCAGGGCTCCGCCCGACCTGTCCGAACTGCAGCTTCTGCGGATATAGAGCAGCCCGCACGGCACCCATCCTCCCCGGCCAGAGCCGGACCGGATCCGCTCCGGGTGCCGTGCTCCTGCCTGCTCTCAACCAGACCGCCCGCATGCCGGCTTCGGCATGCGCGAAGGAGTTGCACCCATGAACAGCACGCGTTCCCTCTTCCGCCGCGGCGCCGCCATGGCCGCCGTCTGCGCCGCCTTTGTGGCGCTGGCCGCCTGCGGCTCGACGGACCACGACGGCCACCGCTCCACGTCGGCATCGGCGTCCGCCACGGCATCGGCATCGGCATCGGCATCGGCATCGCAGGGCGAGCACAACGCGGCCGATGTCGCGTTCGCGCAGGGGATGATCCCCCACCACCGCCAGGCCGTCGAGATGGCCGATCTCGCATCCGGCCGCGCCGGCTCCGGCCAGGTCAAGAAGCTGGCCGCGGACATCAAGAAGGCCCAGGACCCCGAGATCAGGACGCTCTCGGCCTGGCTGACCTCCTGGGGTGAGAGCGTGCCCTCCCAGGACGCCATGGACCACTCCACGCACGGCATGGACGCTATGGACGGCATGATGACCGGCCACGACATGGCCGAGCTGGAGAAGACGTCGGGCACGGCGTTCGACACCGCTTTCCTCCAGATGATGATCAAGCATCACAAGGGGGCTGTGAAGATGGCGAAGACAGAGAAGACCGACGGCGCCTACGCTCCCGCCACGAAGATGGCCGACCAGATCATCACCTCGCAGAGCGAGGAGATCAACACCATGAACGAGCTCCTCAACAAGAGCTGACCTCTAAGCCACCACAGGGGCGTGCCCGCCGTTTGACGGGCACGCCCCTTGGCACCCCCACCTACACCTGAAATACCCCCGGGGGGTATAGCGTTAGAGGAACGGAAACGAACCGACACCGAAACCGACACGGGCACCGTTGGATGGACAGGGGGAAGACGACCATGGACCACAGCGCACACCACCACGACACCGGCACCGGCGCTGCACACGACCACGACCACGACGCGCACCGGAATTCCCACGGCCACAGTCATGACCACGCCGGTCCGGTCACCTGGGCGGCGGCCGCGAAGGCGACCCTGCACTGCCTGACCGGGTGCGCGATCGGCGAGATCCTCGGCATGGCGATCGGCACGGCTTTGATGTGGAGCAATGCCGCGACCATGATTCTGGCCATCGCGCTGGCCTTCGTCTTCGGTTACTCCCTGACCCTGTTCGCGATCCGCAAGGCGGGCCTGGGCCTCAAGAGCGCGATCAAGGTGGCGCTGGCCGCCGACACCGTCTCCATCGTCGTCATGGAACTCGTCGACAACGGCATCATCGCGCTGGTCCCCGGCGCGATGGACGCCCACTTGGACGAGACCCTCTTCTGGACGTCGCTGCTGGGCGGCTTCGTCATCGCCTTCCTGCTCACCACTCCGGTGAACCGATGGATGATCGGCCGAGGCAAGGGCCACGCGGTCGTCCACGCCTACCACTGACCACGCCGCACCCGGAAAACGCTCCGGCCGCCGCCTAGGACGCCGGTCCCGGCGGCTACGCAACCGCGCTGCACCGCCTCGTGCAGGCCCCGGCCGTCCAGCGCTCCGAATGCCCAGGCTCACCGGGTTGAGTGTGTTCAGTCGGGCCGTGCCGCCTTCCACGTCCACGACGTCCGGCGGGACAGACCATCCAGGTCCCCTCGTCCGGTGCACCACAGCAGCACGGGGACGGGCTCGCCGGGCGGGGCGTCGGGGAACAGCCGGTCGAGTACGGCCGCGCAGAGCGGTGCCGGCGGCAGCCAGTCCACGCCCAGCCCGCGGGTGATGTCCTGGGTGTGCAGCAGGATCTCGGCGACGCCCATCGCCGCGAACCCCGTCGGGTCGCACGGGCCCCAGTGCCAGGCCCGCAGGGACGGCTCGGCGGTGGCCAGCGCGCTGGCGAGCAATCCGCCGCAGGCGGCGGCCACCTGCAGTACTTGAGCAGGCGAGGCGGTGGGGCGCACGCGCACATCGAACAACAGGTAGGCGTCGGCCGGACGCACGGCGAGCTGCCCTGCGTAGGCCAGCAAGTCGTGGCCGATGTGCGCGGCCGTCTGCCGGCAGCTCCACTCCAGCGAGCCGGCCGGCACCGTCCAGTCCTCGCCCGTGCGGGGCCCCAGCACCTCCAGCATCTGCGCCACGGCGGCCTGAACATCTTGGTGGTCCATGAACGGTGCTCCTCGCAAGGCACATCGTGACGGGCTGCGCTGTTTGCTCAGGCCGCGTTTCAGGCGGCGGGTGGGTCCTGGGCGGACAGTTCTTCCGCCAGTTCCATGCAGCGCAGGCGGGCGGGGGAGAGGTCGTAGGGCATCTTGCCGGTGACTTCGACGACGCTCATGGAGTCGGCCTCCCGCCGACCCGGGCGGAGGCCGGCCGCGCCGGCGCCGTCATCGACGATGGCAGTGGCGGTGGCAGGGTGCAACGTGTCCCAGGCGTCGAAGAGGGCATCGTCGTCCTCGCTCAGGCCGGACTCCTCGATGACAGCCTGCAGGACGCTTTCGAAGGCGTGCCGCTCGGCGGCCACTTGGGTCACTCGCGGATCGTCGACGGCGACACCGTCATCGAGTGCCTCCTCGGCGTCATCGATGCGGTCACAATCCGCCCGCAGGGCAGGATGCGTGGCCAGGACGACGAAACGGGTGGCCTGCAGGGCGGCGCCGAGCGGGCCGAAGATCCGCTCGGTGACCAGCAGAGTGTCCAGGTCCGCCTGGCGCAGGGAGCCCTTGGGCAGGTTCTTGAGGCGTTCGGTGACCAGATCGCACAGCAGGCCCGTCCGGCTGCCCCCGCGGCCGGCCCAGAGGTCGAATTCTTCCCGGCGGCTGCCTGTCGAGAGGCGGACAGCGTGGCGCAGCGCACCCGCTCGTACGTCAGTTCCCAATGCGGGCGGGCTGGTTGGGGTGGCCGTGGCGCTGGTGCCGGGGGAGGCGCTAGAGGTGAAGGCTGCCGATGGGAGTGCGCGGGGCGCAGGAGGGGCGCGTGTCAGCTGGGAGTTTTTTCACGCTGCGTGTCCAGGTGATCGGTGACTGTGCCGGTCGCGCCCCGGTTGTGGATCTTGGCCGGTGTGCAACTCGCGGGTAGGGGAGGGGAGCTGACGGGGCGGGAGTTTTTGCCAGGAGGCCGGTGTGGGGCCGGTGCGGCGGGAAGCGTGTACAGGGCCGCGAACGGCCGGTCAGGGTACTAGTCGACATTTGCAGTACTTATGTGTTGCCTCGAAAGTTTCCGCTGCCATTCCAGTCGTATGCAAGGCCGATAGATATTCCTGTGACGTCGGCTCTTGACCTGGAATTTCCTTCCGCATGTGAGGATTCGGGCATGGTCAGGAATGGGGGTTGCCGGTTCCGCTTCGGGTGTTGCCTGCACTCTGTCCGGTGCAGGTGGCCGGTCGGGCGCGTCTGCGCCTGACTGAAAGTGGTGGGTCTTGAACGGTGCCGGTTCGTTGATAGCGTTGTCATGTTCGGGCTGCGGTGGAGTTGCATCACTCACGTATGGGCAAAAAGGGCGAAGCGGCAAACCGGTCGGACGGCTCGGGAGTGCGACCGCGCAGGGGGCTCTTCGTAACAAACCCCTCCTGGGGAGGCGTCTCCCTGGCCGGTCGGCGCCGTCTGGCCTGGAATAACTAGTCAGGAGTGCCCTTGCCCGCATGGAGGGTGTTAGCGTGGCAGTGGTCTGAACCTTGGTGGGTCCGGACCTTTCCGGGAGGTCTTGAGGGTGGTGCCTCAGGACCTCCCGTTTTTGCTGCCGGTTTGCTCCTGCGCCACCCTCCGGTCATACGAGAAAAAACCTTTCGGAAGCCCGTATGCATATGCGGGAAAAGGCTCCCGGAAATCTCTCGAAAAGCGCTAAGCGTTGCCTGTACCGGCCTGCCGTCCGGCCGTTCGTAACAATCCCCTGCCCATAAGGGTTTCCGGGCATGATCATTATTCTGTGGGAGGCATTCGAAAGTGCGAGTGGCTCTTCACTCCTGCCGAGGGGTACTTTGAGTCCGTTCACCATCGCCATCACCTGACTGGGCCCACACCACCCGGTCGCAGCCGCACTTCCCGGAAAGGACACCGGACCCACCACGCCGGGCCCCGCTGCTCAGTGGGGCCCGGTACAGCAACACAACGAGGAATCAGACCAGCCATGCACACCGTCAACGCTGGCGGCGTCATACCGCCGTCCTGCCGCGGATCCCGCGGCACCTCTTCAGTGACACATCGTCACGACCGTTCCTTACGGGGCGTGCGCGCCGGTGCGTGCTCCCCCGCGGCCACCGCAGCGGGAGCGTGAGGATGCCACCCACCCTCGAAGCTGCCCGGCCCATCGACCTCCAGGACAACACCGGCATGCCGGAAGGGAGCTTCCCTTCCGGCATGAGCGCCGGCACCTGGCAGCGCCTGCTGCAGGCAGGACTGCGCAGCCGCCGGTTCAACCAGGGCGACAACCTCCCGATGGGACGCACCGACCGGAGCGTCTACATCATCTGGGAGGGCGCCGTGAAACAGGAGCGCTTCCCGCTCGGCACAGGCGACAACCTCCCCACCGTCACCAGGTTCAGGGGACGCGGCCAGGTCGTGGGAGAAGCCAAGCTCATCACCCCCGACGACTCCTCCGTACGCACCCAGTGCCTGACCCGGACCGTCGTCATCCCCTGCGAAGAGGGCTCCTTCAACGCACTGCTGCGCCAGCGGCTTGAGATCCAGCGCGCCCTTTTGCGCAGCCTCGAAGCGCGCAACCGCAGCGACGAACTCCTCTACACGCTCATCCGGCCGCCCCTTGAGCGCGTCGGCCGGCTCCTGGTCCACCTCGCCGACACCGCCGGCGCCCCCGACCCCGAGACCTCCCACCGCACCGTCATCTCCGGCATCACCCAGAAGGACATCGCAGCCGCTCTCCAGATCGGCGTCTCCACCACGGAGAACGCGCTGCGGACCCTGCGCTACCACGGCGGCATCGTCGAAGCCCGCTACCGGCAAATCGTCGTCAACGACGTCGACAAGCTGCGCCACTCCGTCCCCGGGCACTGACACCACCCCGGTTCACCGGACCCACCACCGGCGCCGTCCTTCCGCTCCCCGCGGCGGGCGGCAGCCAATTTCTGAACGGAACAACAGCATGATGACCAGCACCACGCTGGCGATCGGCACCAGCGCCGGCACCCTCGCGGTGACCGCCTGCGCCGCCCTTCTGACGGGCGTCCTCGCCACGTACACCCTCCTGCACCACCAGCAGGTCTTCGCCTGGCTGCAAAAGGTCCGCCACAACGACCAGGCCAGCGCCGAGCTCGACAACCCCGACCAGTGGCTCGCCGACCTCTACAAGGCCCAGTGCCGCCTCACCCAAAAGCCCTGCTGCATCGAGGACTTCGAGGACATCGCCCAGATCACCAACATGATCAAGGGCGTCGTCGACCACACCGGAGCCATCCGCCCCGACCTGACGAAAATCATCGAGCGCGTCGAGGAGTACCTCGCCACCGCCCTGCCCGAACTGCCCTCCTCGGCAGTGCCGCCACCCGAACACCGCTCCCGGCTCGCCAGAGCCATGAAGCAGGAGAGCGCGCGCATCGAACTGGCGCGGGCCGTGGTGGCGGGCCAGCACCAGATCACCCTGCTCCGCCGCGGCTGACCACCCACCACGGACCAGCCCTGCAAGCACCCGCAGAACGAGGACGCCGCGCTCCTGCCCGCGCGGCGACGCCGGACAGCAGGACAGCTCCGGGCCGGGAGCCGTCCGCTGCCCGCGGCGCGGTTGTGGGCGGCGGTCAGGCGGCAACGCCCACCGCTGCTTGGCGTGTCCAGACCGCGGGGTCATGACTGAGTTGTTCGATCAGCGTGGGTGGGGCGGCCGGGTCCCGGACGGCCAGCCGGCGGTAGGTGCCGCCCGGACGTGGTGCTGGCCGACCGCAGCTACGACCACAACAAGTACCGCCGCCTGGTCCGGGACCTGGGGGTGAAGCCGCTGATCGCCTGCCGCGCCACCGAGCACGGCTTCGGCCTGGGCGCCCAACGACGGTTCTTGGAAGGCGCGTTCGCCCATCTGCACTGGTTCCGCCGCCTGCGGATCCGCTGGGAGATCCGCGACGACATCCACGAAGCCTTCCTCACCCTGGGCTGCGCACTCATCTGCCGGCGACGGCTGCGCTCACTCCGAGGGGCACTGGACGGCGGTGCATCGGGCTTCCTGGGCTGCCATGACCTCATCGCCATGCTCGAAGGCCCACGCTCCGACTGCGTCGATGGGCGCCAGCAAAGTCCGGCCCAGGGCGGTGAGTTGGTAGTCGACGCGTGGTGGCGCTCCGGGGTGTGCCCGCCGCTGCACCAGTCCGTTGGACTGCAAGCGCCGCAGGGTCTCGGTGAGGACCTTGGAGCTGATCCCTCCGATCCGCTCGCGTAGTTCGACCGGGCGTCTGGGACCGTCGCGCAGGGCCCAGAGCACCACGGCGTTCCAGGTGTTGGACAGGAGGTCGAAGGCCAGGCGAGCACGGCAGTCGGCGAGGAAAGCGTCGGTCGGCACGTACCAAATGGTGCCCGACAGGCCCTCTAGCGTCGTTGCGAATGGTCCGAGCAGGTCGTGGGAGGAAATGCGTGATGAGAATCGGCGTACTGGGCACGGGCAACACGGCGGACGCGCTCGCCACCCACTGGGTCCGTTCACCGGTGGGGAGGAGCCGGCCGGGGTGGCGCGACGGTGAGGAAGGCGCCGATCGTCCACGGCATCACCATCAGAGGGCAAGACCGCGAACGCGGAATTGCATGACGCGGTAGGGCCATCCCGTCTCGGTGTTCCACTGGCTCACCGACAGGTGGAGGTCGTCGGGCGTTGATCCGGGAATGACGTAGCCGCCGTACAACTGCGCCACGTGGGTGTCGTCCTCGTTGCCCCAGGACGTGCCCCACAGCAGGGTACGGCGGTGGGCGGTGCGCAGGTTCGCCGTGGGGTGGTCCGCGACCAGGCCCTCGATGCGGTAGTCGCCCTGGTTGAACCAGGTCAGGATCCATCGGCCGTCGAGCAGCCGCAGGCACAGCTCGCCGAAGGTGCCGTCCAGGACGGGCGTGGGTGTGTTGCCCCAGGCCCAGCGGCCGTCGGGTCCCCGTCCCCACGGCTCGTAGGCGCCGGGGTCCGCCAGCCGGTCGGGACGGATGCGGTGCAGGATCACCGGCTTGTTCCGCTGGAACCCGGTGGACAGGACGTAGACGTATCCGTCGTTGCCGAGGGCCCAGGTGAGCAGTTGGAACATGCCGCCGTGCAGGTTCGGGGCGAACACGGCACCGGTGGGGTTCCAGGTCGCGCCCAGGTCGTCCGATCGCCAGATCTCGGTGCGCACCACGTTGCCGAGCCCCTTGTTCATCATGACGTGCAGATACATGGTGTTCCCGAGGGTGATTACGTCGGACGGCAGCACGGTGGAGTAATCGGCGTTGTCATGGTCGTAGGGCCACAACTGCCGGGCGTGCCGCCCGCCCACCGCGCCGGTCCAGACGACTGGGCCGCCGCGGCCGTCGAAGCGCCCGTACAGCGCGACGGGCGAGCGCCACCACCCGCCGCCGGATCTGGCGTCCTCGAAGGTGTCGCCGAAGACGAACAGGAGCCGGCCGTCGGGCGTTTGTACGGGCACGCCCAGGTCGGTGGCCTCCATACGGAACCGGGTGGTGAGACGCGGGCCGGTGAGGTCGGCGACCTTGGAGACGTGGAGGGGGCCCGCGGCCGCGGGGGCCGGGGTGCGGAGCAGCGGACCGCCCCCGCAGGTCGCGGCCGTGGCGGCCGCTCGCAGGAAGCCGGCCCGGCTGAGGTGGACCGGGCGGATCGGGCGGATCGGGGTGTGGGGCGCAGGTGAGGCGCTGTCCGGTGTGCTGTCGTGCATGAACGGGGCGGCGGGGGCGAGAAAGGTATTAGTCGTCCGAGTCGCGGTCCGCGGTCACCGCCGCGGACTTCGCGTCCACCTTCCACTCCTTCTCGGTCCCGTTCGCGGCCGTCGTGTCGACGTCCCACGCGGACGTGCGCCCGTCGTCGTCCAGGTCGACCGACGTGACCTTGCCCTTCGCCGCCCCGGCCTCCGCCGCCTCGACGGCCGTCACGGACGTGCCCTTCAGCGCGGCCCGCGCCTCGGCCGTGTCGTCGGCGTCGTCGTCGTTCTCGGCCTGCGAGCCGAGCACCTTGCCCGTGCCCGGGTCGATCCGCACGCTGTGCCAGGCGCCGCCCGAGGACAGCACGTCCACGTCCCACACCACGCTGCTGCCCTCGTCGTCCAGGTCGGCCGAGACCGCCGTGCCCGGGATGCTCTTCAGGGCCGCCCGGATCGCGTCGGCGGCGGTGACCTCGGCGGCCTTCGCCTTCGCGGCGTCCTCGGCCCTGTCGGCCTTGTCGTCGCGGTCGTCCCGGTCGTCGTCGGCCGAGTCATTCCGGTCGTCGTCACGGTCGTCCCGGTCGTCGCGGTCGTCGTCCGCGACCCGCACGCCGGACTGCTGCTGCTTCGCGGGCGCCTCGTCGTCACCCGTGACGGCGAGGGCCGTCGCCGTACCCCCTCCGACGAGGGCGGCGACCGCGACGGTGGCGATGACGATGTTGCGCTTCATGGGGATTCCTCCGCTATCAGGTGGTCCGGTGCCTTTCGACGTGTTCCAATCTGGCCGGTCGACGCTGAAGCGGACCTGAAGCACCCTGAAGGCTTCTTCAGGTTCCGTTTGGGACTCTTTACGCATGCGCCTGTTGATCGTGGAGGACGAGAAGCGGCTGGCCCTGTCGCTCGCCAAGGGCCTGACGGCCGAGGGGTACGCCGTGGACGTCGTCCACGACGGCCTGGAGGGGCTGCACCGGGCCGGCGAGGGCACGTACGACCTCGTCATCCTCGACATCATGCTGCCCGGGATGAACGGCTACCGGGTGTGCGGCGCCCTGCGCTCCGCCGGCCACGAGGTGCCGATCCTGATGCTCACCGCCAAGGACGGCGAGTACGACGAGGCGGAGGGCCTGGACACCGGCGCCGACGACTACCTCACCAAGCCGTTCTCCTACGTCGTCCTGGTGGCCCGGGTGAAGGCGCTGCTGCGGCGGCGCGGGCCCTCGGGCGGGGGCGGGTCGCCCGTGCACGTGCTCGGCGGGCTGAAGGTCGACACCGCCGCCCGGCGCGTCCACCTGGGCGAGGACGAGGTCGTGCTCACCGCCAAGGAGTTCTCGGTCCTCGAACAGCTCGTCGTGCGGGCCGGCGAGGTGGTCTCCAAGGCGGAGATCCTGGAGCACGTCTGGGACTTCGCGTACGACGGCGACCCGAACATCGTCGAGGTCTACATCAGCACGCTGCGCCGCAAGCTGGGGGCCACGCTGATCCGCACCGTGCGCGGCGCCGGCTACCGCCTGGAGGCGAGGTGAGGCGGCTGTTCGGGTCCGTACGGGCCAGGGCGACGCTCGCCGCGAGCGTCGTGGTGGCGGTCGCGCTCGCCGCCGCGGGCGCCGCGGTCCTGCTGTCGCTGTGGACCAACCTGAGCGAGCAGGCGGGCACGGAGGCCGAGCGCACCGCCCGTACGGTCGCAGGCGACCTGGCGACCGGCAAGTCCTACGCCGCCCTGTCGCTGGACGACGACGACAAGCCGGTCCAGGTCGTGGACGCGGCCGGGAGGCTCGTCGCGGTCACCAAGGACCTGGAGAGGATCAGCGGCACGGGGCTCGACCGGGTCAGGCCCCAGGCCCCGGGCGCGGTCACGGGCGGCACGGGCGACACCGGCGGCGGCACGGACGCCGATGCCGATGCCGACGACGACAGCGACGGTGACGACGCGGGTGACGCCGCCGCCGGTGACGACGACCCGTCCGAGGCCGGCGACATCGGCGACGCCTCCTTCGCCAACGGCTCCGCCACCATCGACGGCGACACCGCGGACTACCGCTTCGCCACCGTGCCCGTGGAGATCGAGGGGAGGGGCGAGCTCACCGTCCACGCCGGTGCGCCGCTGACCGCCGAGCAGGAGGCGGTGAGCACGGCGCTGACCGTCATCCTCATCGGGTTCCCGCTGCTGCTGGCCGTGGTGGCCCTGGTGACCTGGCTCGTCACGCGCCGGGCGCTGCGCCCCGTGGAGGACATCCGGGGCGAGATGGCGGCGATCACCGCCTCCGAGGACCTGACCCGGCGGGTCCCCGTGCCGGACACGCACGACGAGGTCGCGCGGCTGGCCCGGACGACCAACGAGACGCTCGCCGCCCTGGAGCAGTCCGTGGAGCGCCAGCGTCGGTTCGTCGCGGACGCCTCGCACGAGCTGCGCAGCCCCATCGCCTCGCTGCGCACCCAGCTGGAGGTGGGCGCCGCGCACCCGGAGCTGCTGGACGTGGACGGGGCCGTCGAGGACACCGTACGGCTGCAGCGGCTGGCCGCCGACCTGCTGCTGCTCGCCCGCCTCGACGCGGGGGAGCGGCCGGCGGACGCGCGCTTCGACCTGGCCGCGCTCGTCCGCGCGGAGGCCGGGCAGCGGACCGGGGACCGGGTCCCGGTGTCCGTGAGCGCGGACGCCGCCGTCGACGTGAGCGGCTCGCGCGGGCAGCTGGTGCGGGTGCTCGGCAACCTGCTGGACAACGCGCAGCGGCACACGCGGTCGACGGTCGCCGTGACGGTGCGGCGGGCGGGGGAGTGGGCGCTGCTGGAG
>NZ_VDFC01000042.1 GCF_008369065.1 Streptomyces apricus
GGCCACAGGTCGGCCACCAGCCGGTCCACCGGCACCACCCGGCCCCGGGCCACCAGCAGCCGCCCCAGCACCTCCCGGTGACGCGGCGCACCCAGCGCCAGCGCGGTGCCGTCCGCCGTGTGGGCGGTGACCGGCCCCAGCAGGGCGAACTCCACACCCACGGCATGTCCCCTTCGCGGGCGGCGCCGCCCGCGAGGGCGGCGCGTACTCACTCATCGATCACTGATCGGGGGCCTGCAGCCTGGACGCACGTCCCCGAAACCACTGGACCCGGACCACCGGACCCGAAACCACCGGACTGCCGGGGTCCGGGGACGTCCACTGTGCCACGAGCCCCAGGAGCCTTCGTGACCCCTCCGACGATCCCCGATTCCACTTCCACCGAGCACCGCGTACGGGTCGACGACGACGTCACCCTGAACGTCCGCGTCACCGGCACCGGCAGCCCCCTCATGCTGCTGCACGGTTTCCCCCAGACCCACCTCATGTGGCGCCACGTCGCCGCCGACCTCGCCGCCGACCACACCGTCATCTGTCCCGACCTGCGCGGGTACGGCGCCAGCGACAAGCCCGCCGAGAGCGGACCCGACGTCTACTCAAAGCGGACCATGGCCCGCGACGTCGTGCGGCTGGCCGCGGCCCTGGGCCACGACTCCTTCACCCTGGCCGGCCACGACCGCGGCGCCCTGGTGGCCTTCCGCGCCGCACTGGACCACCCCACGGCGGTACGCCGCGCCCTGTTCCTCGACGTCCTGCCCACCCTGGACATGTGGGAGGCCCTGCACGGCACCTCCGCCGCCCTCGCCTTCCACCTCTACCTGATGGCCCAGCCGCCGGGCCTGCCCGAACAGATGATCCAGGCGTGCGCCGACGCCTTCTTCGCCCACTTCCTCGACGCGTGGACCAACGACCCGGCCGCGATCCCCGCCGAGGTGCGCGCCCACTACCTCGCCGCCTGCGCAGCCGCGGTGCCCTCCATCGTCGCCGACTACCGCGCCTCCGCCGGCGTGGACGTGGACCACGACCGGGCCGACCGCCAGGCCGGGCGCCGGCTGGCCATGCCGGTCACCGTCCTGCAGCAGGACTGGGGCGCCGCCCTCGGCTACGACGCCCAGGGACTGTGGAGCGCCTGGGCCGGCGACCTGCGCCACCGCACCGTCTCCTGCGGCCACTTCATGGCCGAGGAGGACCCGCAGCTGATCACCGACGAGATCAGGGCCCTGACCGCCCGCTGAACCACCCCCACGCAAACCCGCACGCACAAAAAAGGGGGGCGGCGCGACCACCACGGTCGCACCGCCCCCAGGCCCGGGCGGTTCACACCGCCCCAGGTCCCGGCCGGTCCTAGCGCAGGGTGAGCGCGTAGAGCTGCACCCGGGAATCGTCCTGCAGCGCCACCGAGCGCACCGTCTTGGACGCGTCCAGGTCCGCGGTGGCGCCGAACAGACGTACCGGCGGCCCGTCCACGCCCTGTCCGCGCTTGATCCGGTGCGCCATCTCCAGCACCACGGAGCTGCCCTGCGGCGCCGATCCCGCCCAGTCGCCCACGGCGACGGGCACCTGCGCATCGGTCCCGTCGGTGTAGCGCACGGTGAGCATGGTCGTCACCGGGCCGTGGTGGGCCGCGGCGACCACCCGCAGCGACCGGTAGGACCCGGCCGGCAGCAGCAGGGACTGCCCGCGCGCCTCGACGAAGTTCGGGGCCGTGCCCGAGGCGTCGGGCGCCTGGTACGTCACGCCGTCCCAGACCACCGGACCGGCCTTGGGGAGCAGGCTGGCGTCGAAGCTCCAGCCCCCTCCGTCGAAGTCGCCCTCGTCGGAGGCGGTCACGCTCGCGGTCCCGTCGTGGTTGGCCTCCTTGGCCAGGTCCAGCGCGCACTGCCCGTCAATGTCGGCCGCGCAGCGGGCCGCCGCGCGCACCTCGATGCTCGCGACCCGCTGCACCGTCCCGGCCCCCTTGGCGCCGGCCGTGACCTGCACGGTGTACGAACCTGGCGCGGTGCCGGCCGGCACGCTCACGTCCACCGTCGCGGTGCGCTGCACCGGCAGGTGGCGGGAGGTCAGCGAGAAGGGCTGGGAGACCTTCGCGCTCCAGCCGGCGGGCGCCTTGGCGCCCACCGCCACCCGCAGCGTGCCGGGGGACTGGCCCAGCACGTCCAGCTGCAGCCGCACGCTCTGCGCGCGCTCGGCCGTCGGCACGACGTCGGAGGCGGCGCGCAGGGAGGCGTCGAGGTGGCGGCGCGCATCGGCCGGGGCGCGGTTGACCGACGGCGGCTCGGCGCCCTTGCCCGTGCCCCAGGCCGAGGGCCTGTCACCCATCTCGAAGGACAGGTCACCGCCCTTGGCGAGGGCCTTCCAGTCCAGCCAGGTGGCCCGCAGGTCCTTCCCGCCGAACCGGGCCCGCTGCACATAGCGTGCGGTGTCGCTGCTGCCCGGCGCCTGCACGCTCAGGGTGCCGCCCTGCTGCCTGCCGTAGGCGCCGATGCGGATGAGAGCGGAGGGGAACTGCGGGCTGGAGACGGCCAGGAAGTCGCCCCCGCTCGTCGTCGGGTACAGGCCCAGCGAGGAGAAGACGTACCAGGCCGACATGGTGCCCAGGTCGTCGTTGCCGGTCATGCCGTCGGGCCCGTCGGTGAAGAGCGTCATCGCCGCGCGCACCACGGTGGCGGTCTTGGCCGGCGCCCCCGCCCACAGGTACATGTACGGGGAGTGCAGGTCGGGCTCGTTGTTCGGGTTGTAGGTGGGCTTGCCGTAGTAGTCGTAGGGCGCCGAGATCCACTCGTTGCGGGCGGTCGCGGCCGGGTCCTTCAGCAGCTTGTCGTAGACGAAGAAGTCGTCCAGGCGCTTCTCGGTCCTGTCACGGCCGCCCATCAGGGACACGAGCCCGGCCGGATCCTGCGGCACCAGCCACTGGTACTGGTAGGCGCCGCCCTCGTGGAACTGGTGGCCCGCCTCGACCGGGTCGTACGGCGCCAGCCAGGTGCCCTCGGTCGTACGCGGCCGGAACTGCTGCAGGGAGGAGTCCCACAGGTTGCGGTACCACTGGCCGCGCGCGGCGAACGTACGGGCGTCCGCGGCGTGCCCCAGCCCCTTGGCCATCAGCGCCAGCGACGCGTCGGCCGCCGCGTACTCCAAGGTCGCCGAGGCCGGATGACGGCAGTCGTTGTCCCCGCCCTTGTCCGGGCAGTCCTCGCCCACCTCCAGCCCGCTGGGCACATACCCGCGCTTCTGGTAGGCGTCGATGCCCGCACGGCCGTTGTAGGGGGAGTCCTCCGGCGGCGTGCTCAGGGCGTTCTTGCGCAGCAGCGCGTACGCCTCCTTCTCGTGCCCCGCCAGCAGCCCCTTGGACCACGCCTCGACCAGGAAGGGCGTCACCGGGTCACCGGTCATGATGTTGGTCTCGCTGTTGGCCAGCGACCAGCGCGGCAGCCAGCCCCCGTCACGCCCGATCGCCACCACCGACAGCGCCACGTCCCGCGCGACCTCGGGCTGCAGCATCTGCAGCAGCTGGTTCTGCGGCCGGTGGGTGTCCCACAGCGACAGGTTCTGGTACGGCGTGAACCCCGAGGCGAGATGGACCTTCCCGTCGAAGCCCGCGTAGCGCCCGTCCACGTCCCCGGCCAGGTTCGGATGCAACTGCGCGTGGTAGAGCGCCGAGTAGAACGCCCGCCGCCGCTCGGCCGACCCGCCGCCGATCTTCACCGCCTCCAGCTGCCGCTCCCACGTGGCGTGCAGCGCGGCGCGCGTGGCGTCGAAGTCGTAGGAGTCCTTCGTCTCCGCCGCCAGGTTCGCCCGGGCGCCCTCGACGCCCGTGTAGGACAGCCCCACCTTGACGACGACGTCCCGGTCCGAGGAGGCGTCGAAGCTCACCCAGCCGCCGTTGCCGCCCTCACCGGAGGCCTCCCGCCCGCCGGGGGAGGGGGTGTTCCCGCGCCAGGTGCCGTGCGCGGTGAAGGGCCGGTCGAAGGTCGCGGTGAAGTAGACGGTGTGCTTGTCCTTGCCCGCGCAGAAGTTGCCCGCCTCCACCCGGCCCTCGACGGTGCGGTCACCGACCACCCGCAGCTGCGAGCTGTACACCTTCTGGTTGGCCTTGCCCGTGTTGAACAGGACGTTGGCCTGCTCGGTGGAGGGGAAGGTGTAGCGCTGCCAGCCCGTGCGGGCGGTGGCGGTCAGCTCGGCGTCGATGCCGTACGTCTTCAACCCGACGCGGTAGTAGCCCGGTTCGGCGTCCTCGTCGTCGTGCGAGAAGGAGGAGCGGTAGACGTCCGGATCGACGCTGTCCACCGCCCCGGTCGTCGGCATGACGGGCAGCTCACCCATGACGGAGCAGCCCACGCCCGACAGGTGGGTCTGGCTGAACCCGTGGATCTTGTCCTGCTGGTAGTCGTAGCCGCCCTGCCCGCCGGTGTCCGGACTGACCTGGACCATGCCGAAGGGCGCGCTGGCACCGGGGAAGGTGTTGCCGAAGTTCTGGGTGCCGATGAACGGGTTGACCAGGGAGGTGAGTTGACCGGAGGCCGCGGGGGCCCCGGCGGCGGCCGCCGCCGGCTCCAGCGCGCCGCCGGCCACCACCAGCGCCAGCGAGGCCAGGACGGTCGAGGCGCGCTCGCGCCATCGGTGCAGAGGTCTGTGCATGAACAACGCTCTCCTGTTCCTCACCCGCCGTGCGCGGCACGGCACGACGGGCAGCTCTCCACGTGACGGGCGGATCCCCACGGGACGGGCCCGGCGGCCCCCCTCGGGCACTCGGGTACGGGGCGGCCGGCGCTCGTGCACCCACGGGCCCCGGCATGCGCGGGAGGCGGTGTGCAGGTCATCGCGGTGAGCCCCCCTTCCCAGCACGACCGGCGGCACCTGGCTGGACGGAAGCGGACTAGATCACGCATTTGACATCGTTGTCAAGGTTTCTGGCAGGGACCGTCACAGGCACCTCGTCCCGGCCGCGACGCGCGCACGCGACGGCGCCCGCACGCGGGGGACCGCCGCGCTGGCGGGGGCGCCGCGCGGGGCGCCCGGAACGGCCGCGCGCCGGGTCCGTCACCCGTTCCGCCCTGCCGCCGCCCMCCGGCATGCGCCGGCGTCCGCCGTCCMCCGCCCGCCGGCATCCGTCGGCGTTCGACGGCATCGACCGCCGTGCACCGCTTGTACGCCGCTGCCCTCCTCGCGGCCCGCGAGGGGAGGGGTGCCGCGGATCCGGGCCGCCCGGAAGCCTGCACCCCGTCCCCGGAGCGCCGCACGGGACGCCTCCGGGACCGCGGCCGCTACTGCGTTCGGCCCTGTGGCCGGCACTGCGCTCGGCCCTGCGGCTGCCATCGGGCTCGGCCTGGTGCCGACCCTGCGTCGGCCCTGTGCTCAACGCCGCGACCGTCGTCGCCATCATCGGGGCCGCCACCGCTTCCGGTGCCGCGGCTGTCACCGCGGCTGCCCTAGCCACCGGGGCCGCCGCAGCCCCCGGGCCGCAGCGGCTCCCGAACCGCCGCGGCCGTCGGGGCCGGCCAGCGCCCGATGGACGGACGTCGCCGGCCGGCAGCGAGTGTGCGCCCCGCCGTCCCGGGCAGGGAAGAATGAGCCGGTATCCAACGGCCGACCTTGATGGAGGAACGGGACATGCAGGACGCGCGAGCGGGACAGGTCGCCGCACCCGGAGACCTCGTCGATGTGGCCCGCCTGGTCACGGCGTACTACGCGCTGCACCCCGACCCGGCCGAGCCCGGGCAGCGGGTGGCGTTCGGTACCTCGGGACACCGCGGTTCCTCCCTCGCCACGGCGTTCAACGAGGACCACATCGCCGCCACCAGCCAGGCCATCTGCGAGTACCGCACCGCCCAGGGCACCGACGGCCCGCTCTTCCTGGGCGCCGACACCCACGCCCTGTCCGAGCCGGCCCGCATCACGGCCCTGGAGGTGTTCGCCGCCAACGACGTGAGCGTCCTGATCGACCAGGGTGACGGCTACACGCCCACCCCGGCCGTCTCGCACGCCATCCTCACCCACAACCGCGCCCGCACCACCGGCCTGGCCGACGGCGTGGTCGTCACCCCCTCGCACAACCCGCCCGCCGACGGCGGCTTCAAGTACAACCCGCCCAACGGCGGCCCTGCCGGCTCCGAGGCGACCTCCTGGATCCAGGACCGCGCCAACGACATCATCGCCGGCGGCCTCAAGGACGTGCGCCGCATTCCCTACGCCCGCGCCCTGGCCGCCCCCGGCACCGACCGCCACGACTTCCTGGGCGCCTACGTCGCCGACCTGCCGAGCGTGCTGGACCTGGACGCGATCCGGGCGGCCGGCGTGCGCATCGGCGCCGACCCGCTGGGCGGCGCCTCGGTCGCCTACTGGGGCCGCATCGCCGAACAGCACCGCCTGGACCTCACGGTGGTCAACCCGATCACCGACCCCACCTGGCGCTTCATGACGCTGGACTGGGACGGCAAGATCCGCATGGACTGCTCCTCGCCGTACGCCATGGCCTCGCTCATCGAGCAGCGCGACCGCTTCGACATCGCCACCGGCAACGACGCCGACGCCGACCGGCACGGCATCGTCACCCCCGACGGCGGCCTGATGAACCCCAACCACTACCTGGCCGTGGCGATCTCCTACCTGTTCTCCCACCGCCAGCAGTGGCCCGCGGGCGCGGGCATCGGCAAGACCCTGGTGTCGTCGGGCATGATCGACCGGGTCGCGGCCGACGTCGGCCGGCCCCTGGTCGAGGTCCCGGTCGGCTTCAAGTGGTTCGTGGACGGCCTGTCCGACGCCACGCTCGGCTTCGGCGGCGAGGAGTCGGCCGGCGCCTCCTTCCTGCGCCGCGACGGCTCGGTGTGGACCACCGACAAGGACGGCATCATCCTGGCCCTGCTCGCCTCCGAGATCACCGCCGTCACCGGCAGCACGCCCTCGCAGCACTACGCGCAGCTCACCGACCGCTTCGGCGCCCCCGCCTACGCCCGCATCGACGCCCCCGCCTCCCGCGAGGAGAAGGCGCTGCTGGCGAAGCTGTCCCCGCGCCAGGTCACCGCCGACACCCTGGCGGGCGAGCCGGTCACCTCGGTCCTCACCGAGGCCCCCGGCAACGGCGCCGCCCTCGGCGGGGTCAAGGTCTCCACCGACAACGCCTGGTTCGCCGCCCGCCCCTCGGGCACCGAGGACGTCTACAAGATCTACGCGGAGTCCTTCCTGGGCACCGACCACCTCCAGCGCATCCAGGAGGAGGCCCGGTCCATGGTGCTGGCAGCCCTCAAGGCCTGAGCCCCCACGAGCCGCGCACAGCCGACGGGGGAGGGGAGAGGGAGGGGCGCCGCTCCGGTCCCCCTCCCGCCGGCACCCCTCGCCGACTGGCCCCTCCGCCGCCTTCCGGGAGCGTCACGGCCACCTGCACGACGGGGTCGCTGCGGTCGCGCCCGGCGGCGCTGCCCGGAATGACGAGGTTCCTGTTCGGGCTCCCTTTGCAGGGCGGCCGTCCGTCTTGCGAGGGACCCGTATCCCGCCTGAGCCCAGCGCCGCACCGGTCCAGCTCCCGGACCCGGACCGGCTCGGCCCCAGCACGACAGAACCGCGCGCCGCATGCGACGCCCGCCGTCTGCCGTGCGCCGCGCACGCCGCGACGGCAGCCGGCCCGCGTGCCCCCGGCCCCGCCCCGTGCGCTCAGTCCAGCGCGCTGTCCAGGGACTGCGCGAAGGTGAAGTGCTCGTACACGCCGGTGACGGAGAACAGCCGTTCCACGGGCGGTGACAGCGGTCCCGCCACGACGAAGGAGCGCCCCGCGAGCAGGTGACGCGAGCGTCCGCGCAGCAGCTCGTTCAGCAGTCCGCTGTTGCCGAAGCGCACCTGGGACAGGTCCACCACGGTGACGGCCAGCCCTTGGGCGTCGGCCTCGTCCCACGCCTCCTCGAACGCCTCGTCGTCGTCGCTCTCCACCTCACCCGCGACCCGGATCACGAACGCGTCGCGCTCCACGTGGCCGGTGATGCGGCTCTGTGTGTACCTCGCCATGCCGGGATCCTCTCACCGCGCGCCCCCGCACGGGCGCAGGGGGCCGATCTTCGGGCGGGCCGCGGTTCAGCCCAGGACCGCCAGCGCCAGGGCGGCCAGCACGGTGAGCGCGGCCAGCGGGAGTATCACCGGCCGCACCCGCTCCAGCCACGTGCGCGTGCTGTCGGTGCGCCACCCGACGCTCCCCCCGGCGCGCCGCTCGGAACGCCGCTCGGAACGCCACCTGCGGACGCCCTGCGCCGTCGAGGACCCCACGGCGGAGACGGGGCCGAGGAGGATGCGGCACCAGCGGCAGTCGCTCCCGTCGTCCGGCCAGGACGCGTCCGGTGGCCAGGACGCGTCCGGTGCTCGTGCGAAGACCGCCGGGGACCCGCCCTCGTCTCGCTTCGTCATGGCACGTCCAACGAAGGGCCGGGTGACCGGCTACGCCCGGGCCGGCCATCGTGATCCGGTCGTCACCGCACCGTGGCCGGGCCGAGTGCGGGCACGTAGCACCGGCAAACGGTCCTGGCATACCCCGCCCGGCCGGACGGCGGGAGACCGGTCCTGCTTGCACGCGGGCCTTCTCCACCGCGTACCGTGGGGGCATCACCACCGGAGGTCACCCACATGTCCGCGCCACCGCCCGAGCCGAGCTCAGAGACACTGTCGGACCCGTACGCGTTCGAGTTCGCCGACGGTCCGCAGACGCTCGCCGAGCTGCGCACCGCCCTCTCGGCGATCGGTCCCGAGATGCTGGCCGCCTTCGACGCCCGGCTCGACGCCGCGACGTTCGGCTGGGACCACGACGAGGTGATCGCCAAGGCCCGCCGGGCCGTGGCGTTCAAGAAGCGGGCCAGGGAGGCGGCCGCCGAGGCCGCCGCCCAGGAGGAGGCGGCCGGGGCCCAGCAGGTCGACGACCCGTGGGCCCACCTCGACGTGCGGGACAGCACGCAGTGACCCGCTGACCGTCACTCCGCGCCGCCGCCCGTGGCCCCGCCCCGGTCGCCGAACGCCCGCAGGATCTGCTCGGCGGCCAGCGTGGCCGTCAACGCGCCGTCGCGCACCCGCTGTTCGAGTTCGGGTGCGAGGGCGCGTACGGCGGGGTCCGCGTGCAGACGGCCCAGCAGCTCCTCGCGGACCATCGCCCACGTCCAGCCGACCTGCTGGTCACGGCGCTTGGCGGCGAGCCGGCCGCCGGCTTCGAGGAGCGTGCGGTGCTGTTCGAGGCGGTCCCACACCGTGTCGAGTCCGGCCGATTCGCGGGCGCTGCAGCTCAGCACGGGCGGCGTCCACGCCGCGTCCTTGCCGTGCATCAGCCGCAGGGCGCCCGCCAGTTCCCGTGCGGCGGCCTTCGCGTCGCGCTCGTGCGGCCCGTCCGCCTTGTTGACGGCGATCACGTCCGCCAGTTCCAGGACGCCCTTCTTGATGCCCTGGAGCTGGTCGCCGGTGCGGGCCAGCGTCAGCAGCAGGAAGGAGTCGACCATGTCGGCGACCGCCGTCTCCGACTGGCCGACGCCGACCGTCTCCACCAGCACCACGTCGTAGCCCGCGGCCTCCATGACGACGATCGACTCGCGGGTCGCCTTCGCCACCCCGCCGAGCGTGCCGGCGGTGGGGGAGGGGCGGATGAAGGCCGCCGGGTCCACGGCCAGGCGCTCCATCCGCGTCTTGTCGCCCAGGATCGAGCCGCCCGTCCGGCTGGAGGACGGGTCGACGGCCAGCACCGCCACCCGGTGCCCCAGCCCGGTGAGCATCGTGCCGAACGCGTCGATGAACGTCGACTTGCCGACCCCCGGCACCCCGCTGACGCCGATGCGCCGCGCCCGCCCGCTGTGCGGGAGCAGCTCGGTCAGCAACTCCTGCGCCAGCGCGCGGTGCTGCGGACGGGTGGACTCGACGAGGGTGATGGCGCGCGCGACCAGCGCCCGCTTCCCGTCGAGCACACCCTTCACATAGGTGTCGAGTTCGATCACAGGTCGTGCCCGAGGCCGGTCGAGAGCCGCTGCACGAGGTCGTACGCCGCGTCCGGGATCACCGTCCCGGGCGGGAACACGGCCGCCGCGCCCATCTCCAGCAGGGTCGGCACGTCCTGCGGCGGGATCACCCCGCCGACGACCACCATGATGTCCTCCCGGCCCTCCGCCGCCAGCTCCTCCCGCAGCGCGGGGACGAGCGTGAGGTGCCCGGCGGCCAGCGACGAGACGCCCACGATGTGCACGTCCGCCTCCACCGCCTGGCGCGCCACCTCGGCCGGGGTCTGGAACAGCGGGCCGACGTCGACGTCGAAGCCGAGGTCGGCGAAGGCGGTGGCGATCACCTTCTGGCCGCGGTCGTGGCCGTCCTGGCCCATCTTGGCGACCAGGATGCGCGGCCGGCGGCCCTCGGCCTCCTCGAAGGAGTCCACGAGCGTACGGGTGCGGTCCACGGACGGGGACTCGCCTGCTTCGTTGCGGTACACACCGGCGATCGTACGGATCTGCCCCGCGTGCCGCCCGTACACCTTCTCCAGCGCGTCCGAGATCTCCCCGACGGTGGCCTGGGCGCGTGCCGCGTGCACCGCCAGCTCCAGCAGGTTGCCCTCGCCGCCGGCCGCCCGGGTCAGGGCGTCGAGGGCGTCCTGGCACGCGCCCTCGTCGCGCTCCGCCCGCAGCCGCCGCAGCTTCTCGATCTGCCGGGCGCGCACGGAGGAGTTGTCGACGGTGAGGACGTCGATCTCCTCGTCCGTCCCGACGCGGTACTTGTTGACGCCGATCACCGGCTGGCGGCCGGAGTCGATCCGCGCCTGCGTACGGGCCGCGGCCTCCTCGATGCGCAGCTTGGGGATGCCCGCGTCGATGGCCTTCGCCATGCCGCCCGCCGCCTCGACCTCCTCGATGTGCTGCCAGGCCCGCCGGGCCAGGTCGTACGTCAGCTTCTCGACGTACGCGCTGCCGCCCCACGGGTCGATGACCCGTGTCGTGCCCGACTCCTGCTGGAGCAGCAGCTGCGTGTTGCGGGCGATGCGCGCGGAGAAGTCGGTGGGCAGGGCGAGCGCCTCGTCGAGTGCGTTGGTGTGCAGCGACTGGGTGTGGCCCTGGGTCGCGGCCATCGCCTCCACACAGGTGCGCGTCACGTTGTTGAAGACGTCCTGCGCGGTCAGCGACCAGCCCGAGGTCTGCGAATGCGTGCGCAGGGAGAGGGACTTGGCGTTCTGCGGGTCGAACTGCCGCACCAGCCTCGCCCACAGCAGGCGCGCCGCCCGCAGCTTGGCGACCTCCATGAAGAAGTTCATGCCGATCGCCCAGAAGAAGGACAGCCGCGGGGCGAACGCGTCGACGTCCAGGCCGGCTTCGCGCCCCGCGCGGATGTACTCGACGCCGTCCGCGAGGGTGTACGCCAGCTCCAGGTCGGCCGTCGCGCCGGCCTCCTGGATGTGGTAGCCCGAGATGGAGATGGAGTTGTAGCGCGGCATCCGCTGCGAGGTGTACGCGAAGATGTCGGAGATGATCCGCATCGACGGCTTCGGCGGATAGATGTAGGTGTTGCGGACCATGAACTCCTTGAGGATGTCGTTCTGGATGGTCCCGGCCAGCTTCTCCGGCGGCACGCCCTGCTCCTCCGCCGCCACGATGTACAGCGCGAGGACCGGCAGCACCGCGCCGTTCATCGTCATCGACACCGTCATCCGGTCCAGTGGGATGCCGTCGAAGAGCTGCCGCATGTCGAGGATGGAGTCGATGGCCACGCCCGCCATGCCGACGTCGCCCGTCACGCGCGGGTGGTCGCTGTCGTAGCCGCGGTGGGTGGGCAGGTCGAAGGCGACCGACAGGCCCTTCTGGCCGGCGGCGAGGTTGCGCCGGTAGAAGGCGTTGGACTCCTCGGCCGTCGAGAAGCCCGCGTACTGGCGGATCGTCCAGGGCTGGTTGACGTACATCGTGGGGTACGGGCCGCGCAGGTACGGCGCGATGCCCGGGTAGGTCTCCAGGAAGTCGAGGCCCTCCAGGTCACGGCCGGTGTAGAGCGGCTTGACCGCGATGCCCTCCGGGGTCTCCCAGAAGGACACGTCGCCGCCGGTCGCGCTCTTCACGGCGCGGCGCCAGTCGTCGGCGCCGCCCGTGGCGGCCGGGGTCCCCAGCGGGACCCCGGAAAAGTCGGGGATTCCCATCAGGACACTCCCATGCGGTCGAGGGCGGAGCGGAGCACGGCGACGGCGTCGCAGCCCGCGAAGACGTACGCGTCGGCGTCCGGGTACGCCGTGGGGCGGCCGGCCAGGGACACGTGCCGGGCGCCCGCGGCGCGGAGGGCCTGCGCCGTGTCCGCGGCCTGCTCCTCGTACAGCGCGTCGCTGGAGCACAGGCAGGCCTCGGTGGCGCCGCTGTCCTCGAAGGAGCCCTCGGTGACGGGCTCGATGCCGCCCGCCTGGAAGAGGTTGGCGGCGAAGGAGGTCCGGGCCGTGTGGGCGGCGGCGGGGCCGATGGTGGCCAGGTAGACGCGCGGGCGGCATCGAGCCCGTCACCGAGGGCGCTCCCGGTGGCGGCGAGGTGCGCGTCGGAGCGGGCCCGCAGCTCCTCGTACGCCTCGTCGCGGCGCACCCTGGGCAGCCCGCCGGACGGCGGTTCGGGAGCGGGTTCGCGCACCACGGCCCGCTCGGCGAGGTTCGGGAACTCGCTGACCCCGGTGATCGGTTCGCGCCGCTGCGCGAGCTTCGCGCTGCGCGCCGCCCAGGTCTCGGCCAGGTCCCGGCCGAGCCGGCCCGAGCGCAGGGCGGCGGCCTGGCCGCCCAGGCCCTCGATGTGCCGGAAGAACTCCCAGCCCGCGTGGGCGAGTTCGTCGGTGAGCCGCTCCACGTACCAGGAGCCGCCCGCCGGATCGATCACCCGCGCCAGGTGCGACTCCTCGACCAGGATCGTCGAGGTGTTGCGGGCGATGCGCCGGGCGAAGGCGTCCGGCAGGCCGAGGGCGTGGTCGAAGGGGAGCACGGTCACCGCGTCCGCGCCGCCCACTCCGGCGGCGAGCGTGGCGACGGTCGTGCGCAGCATGTTCACGTACGGATCGCGGCGGGACATCATCACCGGCGAGGTCACGGCGTGCTGCGGCGGCGCCCCCGCGCCGGGTGCCCCGCACACCTCGGCGACCCGCGCCCAGAGCCGGCGGGCGGCGCGCAGCTTGGCGATGGTCAGGAACTGGTCGGCGGTGGCCGCGTACCGGAACTCCAGCTGGGCGCAGGCCTGCTCGACGGAGAGCCCGGCGCCGGTCAGTTCCCGCAGGTAGGCGACGCCCGTCGCCAGTGAGGCGCCCAGTTCCTGGGCGGCCGAGCCGCCCGCCTCGTGGTACGGCAGCGCGTCCACGGTCAGGGCGCGCAGTCCCGGGTACTCCTCGGCGCACCGCTTGGCGAGTCCGGCGGCCGTCGCGGGGTCCGTCGCCTCACCCGTACGCGCCTCGTGGCCCAGCGGGTCCGCGCCGAGGTTGCCGCGCACCGCGTCCGCGGCGACGCCCCGCGCCTCGTACAGCCGCAGCAGCTCGGCCGCGGCGGGCCCCGTGTCGCGGCCCGCGTCGAGGACGACAGAGGCCAGGTCGAGGTAGACGCCGTCGAGGGCCCGGTCGAGCGCGGGGACGGGGAAGCCGCCCTCGCCGACGACCAGCCAGAGCGAGGTGACGCCGTTCTCCAGGTCCGCCAGCACCGCGGGGCCGTCGGCCGTCGTGTGCCGCTGGCGCACGCCCCAGCCGCCGGCCGTGTTCCCCTCGGGCCGGCCGCCGCGGACGAAGGGGGCGGAGCCGGGGAAACCGGGATCGGGTGCGTCGTCGTGGGCCGTGTAGAGCGGACGGGTGGTGAGCCCGTCCTCCAGCGCGGTGGACAGGGCTGCCTCCGCCGTCTCCTCCGAGACCTCCTTGCCCGACCTGCTCAGCACGCCCGCCACCAGGCGGCGCCACTGATCATGAGTCGCGGCAGGGAACTCGGCGGCCGGCGAGAGCCCGTCGTTGGGCAGGACCGTCATGCTCGGATGCTAGGGCAGATCGCTTGAGTCGCAGCAGAGGCAGGGGCTGTGACCTTGCCCTCTTGCACAGAGTGACCTCCGACTCACCGGACCCGGCCGGGCCGGCAGCAGGACGCGCTCCGCCCCGCGGCCGGTGACGTGGGGGACCGTGGGGCGGAGTACGAGCTGCTCAGCAGCTGTAGTTGACGAGCCTGAACGAGACGTAGTGGTCGGACGTGTAGTAGTCCTCCCGGGTCTGCGCGCCGGTGACGATGCGGCGGGCGCCGCGTGTCGAGGAGCCCGGCGTGATCACCGTGTACTCGTGGTAGTAGCCGCTGGTGCGACTGGGCAGCACACCTTCCCGGTTCTGGAAGACGCTGCCGTCCTGCGTGTAGGGATAGGGGCCGCCCTGCTCGATGAGGTCCAGCGTGTCGTGCGCCTGGGACGGCAGAGCGCCGTAGCAGACGCTGCCGACGGCCGCGGCGGAGGCGCCCGAGGCCCCGGCGGTGACGGTGCCACCGACGAGGAGACCGGACAGGAGGGCGGCCGCGGTGCCGATGCGGGTGATCCGTGGGGGGAATCTCATGGGCACCATGATGACGCGCGTAGAAGCTGACATGTCAATGACAACCACAAGATTTTCACCGCCCACCGCCCACCGCCCGGCCGCCGGTCGCTTCCCGCCACGGCGGCCCGCGCGGTTCGGTGCTCCCGTCGCGGCGACCGGACGGAGCGCGAACGGCCCCGCGGGTGGTAATGCCCGCGGGGCCAGGGGGCTTTAGGTGTGGAGCTGCTTGTGGTCGTTGTCGCCGGTGATGTGGATGCGGCGCGGCTTGGCCTGTTCGGCCACGGGGATGCGCAGGGTCAGGACGCCGGCGGCGTACGAGGCGTCGATGCGCTCCGTGTCGAGGGTCTCGCCCAGGAAGAGCTGCCGGGTGAAGGGGCCGGTCGGCCGCTCGGCGGCGATGACCTCGGCGCCCTCGGGGGCGGGGGAGCGGCGCTCGGCTCGTACGGTGAGCACGTTGCGCTCGATGTCCAGGTCGATGGTCTCCGGGTCGATGCCGGGAAGGTCGAAGTGGACGATGAAGTCGTCACCGGAACGGTAGGCGTCCATCTGCATCGCCGCGGGGCGGGCGGTGCTGAAGACCTGCTGGGTGAGACGGTCGAGCTCACGGAACGGGTCGGTGCGCATGAGCATCACGGGTCACTCCTCTCCGTTGTCACTGGGTGCGATGCCCTACGCCTTTTTATATACCTCGCAGGCTGGAAAGTTGACAAGCATCCGCTCAAGATTGCTGCCTCTGGTGGGTCTGGCCAGGTCCTGAGGGTGGTCAGCGTGCGGTGGGGGCGCTTGTATGGAGGTGTTCCAGGGCGTCCAGGACCAAGGTGTACCGGTGCCAGAGCAGCCAGCGGCCCGCCTGCGCGCCGACGGCCTCCAGGGCGGCGAGCCGCGTCCGGCTGAAGTCGGTCAGCGGCCGGTCGTGGTGCGTCGAGATCACGCCCACGGCCTGTCCGCGCGGGCCGGTCAGGGGCATGCTGTGGGACGCCCGGCTGCCCGTCTGCAGGATCGTGCGGCGGGACTCCTCGTCGAAGGCGTCGGCGACGGCCACGTCCTTCACCGTGATCTGCTGCCGCCGTCCGGCCGCCTGCGCGCAGGGCGTCGTCGGATTGCGCACGAAGGCGAAGAACTCGGTGAACTCGCGGTTCAGCCCGGCGTGCCGCTCCATGCGGAGCATGCCCTGTTCGGCCAGCTGCACATTGCCCATGGTGGTCTCGGCGACCTGCAGCACCCGCCGCAGCGCGCCCTTCAGCACCGCCCCGTGGCTCGTGCGGCCCGCTCCGGCCATCGCCAGGTGCGACAGCGGCGGCGGGTCGTGACGGGTGCGCCGCGGGAACCACAGCGAGGCGCCCGCGTCGGGGGCGGGGGTGCGCAGCACGACGTCGGCCAGCGTGTGCAGCTTGATGTTGAACCGCTGCGACGTCTCCCGCAGCAGTTCGAAGGCCGCCCGCTCCGAGGGGAGCCGGTAACGGGCCGTCAGGACCTGCTGGGCACGGGCGACCCCGATGTGCGCGAGACGACCGGGGAACGCA
>NZ_VDFC01000043.1:0-13084 GCF_008369065.1 Streptomyces apricus
CCCCGAGGCCGCGCGGACCGCCCCGCACTCCCCGTCCGTGACCGTCGCGCACACGCTCACCGAGGCGCAGGCGAAGTCGGCGCTGGTCGGCCCCGCCGACCTGGGTGAGGGCTGGACGCCGACCGAGGGCGCGGCGACCTGGCGGGACGCGCTCCTCAAGGGCACCTCCGACGTCCCCGCGTGCCAGCGGCTGCTCGACGGCCTGTACGCGGAGAACCTGCTGGGCGAGCCGGCCGGGGCCCGCGCGGTGACGGGCTTCGACGACGCCGAGGACCAGGCGCAGGTGCGCCACCGGACCGGGGCGTACGACCGGGCGGCGCTGGACGCCTCGCTGGCCTGGCTGCGGACGGTGCCGGAGACCTGCGGGCAGTTCACGGCCACGGACGTGCGGGGCGGGCAGTTCACGGTGCGGACCGAGACCGCGCCGCTGCCGGAGCTGGGCGAGGCGCGCGAGGGCCTGCGGGTGGTCGTGAACAGTGACGGCAGCAACCTGCCCGCCGTCCTCACGCTGGACTTCGCCGCGGTACGGGTCGGCGACAGCGCGCTCTCCCTCACCAACGGCGGCCTCGGCGAGATCGACGCCGACGACACCCGCAGGGCCGCGGAGGCGGGCACGCGGCGGCTGCGGGACGTCCTCGCCGGCCGGACGCCGCAGGCGCGGCCCTCCGAGCCGGCCGGCTCCGCCGAGCCCCCGGCACCCTCCGCGTCGGCCGGGGCCGGGGAGGACGAGCAGAACGAACAGGACGAGGCGTACGGGGAGATCGAGGAGGACCGGGGGAACCAGGAGGACCAGCAGGAGGAGCAGGGGAACGAGTAACTGTTCATGTCGCGGGCGTAGTCGGAGGTTGCTGGGGGTGGTCCTCCAGGTGAAGCGTGCGCGAGGATGGGGTTATGACCGCGGCTCATCGCGCCATGGCTCTCCTGGAGACCTGGCCGAACCTGGTAAGTGGCCCGCCCCGGTGCGGCGCCGGGCTTGCATTCGCTTCGGCGGGACACGAGATCGTCCACTTCCACTCCGACGATTCCGCCGACCTCTACCTCACCCCCACGGCGGTCGAACGACTGCTCCCCCAACTCCTGCACGCCAGTGCCATCAGGGTGCGCCCGGGCGCCTCCTGGGTCACCGTGCTCCTCGACTGCGACGCCGACGTCCAGCTCCTGCTGGGTCTGGTGAGCGTCGCCCTGAAGGAACAGGGCGCGGTCCCGCTGCGCCGTCCGACGCCGCCCTGCGACTGGGAGCGCCCGCCGGCGGTTCCCGGGCCGCGTCCGGGCGCGGCCCGCCGCGTGGTGGACCGCCTCATGCCGCACGCCCACTGACCGGACCCGCGGCGGGCCTCCGGATCCCGGGGGCCTACCGCGGCACCGAGCCGCCGTCCGCGCCCGCGCGGTCGTCCGCGCCGCCCTCCCGGGTCGCCGTGGACTCCGGCCGCGCCGTCGCCGTGTCCTGCGCCGAGGCGGCCCCCGTCTCCGTGTCCCGGGCGCCCGCGGCCGTGCCCGTCGCGTCCGGCCTCGTCGGATCCGGGGTCGGGACCGGGTCCGGGCCCGTAGGGGCCGAGGGGGCCGAGGTGGCCGGGTCCGGCCCCACCACCCGCACCAGCGATCCCGGCGTGAGCATCTTGTACAGCCACATCGCGTCCTTGCCCCGCAGACCGATGGCGCCGCCGGTGCTGTCGTAGTTGCCGGGCGCCTTCTCGTCCCAGTCGAGCGCGAGGAGGTAGCCCGTGCTGTCGTCGGGGCCGCGCAGCCGCACCACCCAGGCCGACTTGACCTGGTACTCGCGGTTCCAGCCCACCACCGTGCCGGGCAGCATCGCCGACTCGTACTTGGCGGTGACGGTCATCAGCCCCGTCGGCGTCGCGCTCCCCTCCGTCCCGGCCGAGACGGGCACGGTGCGCCCCCCGGCGGTCAGTTCGTGCCGGACGAGGTCCACCGTGGCGGCGACGGGGGCCGGCGAGGGCACGGTGGTGGCCGGCGGCGGGGTCCGCACGCCGTGACTGGCCGCGGGCGGCACCGAGCGGGTGTCCCCGCCGCCGGTCAGCACCACGGCCAGGACCAGGGCGAGCGTCCCGAGGCCGGCGGTTCCCGCGGTGGCCAGGGCGGCCCCGCGGCGGCGTCTGCGGCGTACCGCGCGGCGGCGGATCTCGGCCCCCGGGACGGCGGCCGGGGTCTCGTGGTCCTGGGCGAGGTGGCGCAGCGCGACGGCCAGTTCCGGGCCGACGGGACCGGCGTCGCCGGCGTCGTCCCCGTACCGGCCCCCGGGCGGTTCTCCGTGCCGGCGGCCGGGCGGTTCCCCGGGCCGGCGGCCGGGCGCGGGTTCATCGGACACGGTCGTCCTCCCTCTCACCCAGTTCGCCGGCCTCGCCGAGCCGCCGTGCCAGCGCCGCCCGGCCGCGGGACAGCCGGGCCTTGACCGTCCCCACGGGCGCACCGGTTTCGGAGGCTACCTGTTCGACACTCAAGTCGCACAGATGGTGCAGAACGACAGCCATCCGCTGCGCCTCCGGCAGCTCGCGCAGCGCCGCCACGAGCACGGCCCGCTCCGGCCCGGGCCCCGGCGTGTGCTCCGGCGGCGGATTGCGGCGCACCAGTTCCAGCCACCGCCGGGCCCGCCGCCAGCGGCTCACCGCGAGCCGCATCGCGACCGTGCGGATCCAGGCCTCGGGCGCCCCGTCGGCGAGGAACTCCCGCCGCCGGTCCCAGGCCCGCACGAACGCCTCCTGGACGACGTCCTGCGCCTCGCCGTGGTCACCGGTGAAGGCGTAGAGCTGCCCGGTCAGCCGCGGGAACGCGGCCGCGTAGAACCCGTCGAACTCGTCCTCGGTCATACCCCCCGCCACACCCCCTGCCGCTGTTCTCGGAAGTCCCGTGCAACCCGGCCGCCTCTGTCGTGCGTACAGGTCCCGTACGCCACACAGGTCGCGTACATCGAAGCACAAGCACCCCGCAGGGCCGATCCGGAGGGAGTGGCGCGCACCGTCGCGCTCGACTGACCATGGACGACGACTTCACCGCCCGCGCCGGGGCGTACTGGCCCCGGCTCACGCGTACGGCCCGCCTGCTCACGGGGAACCCCGCCGACGCGGACAGACGCGCGAGAAAGGCGCTGGCGCAGGTGTACGCGCGGCGCCGGGTACCGGGCGACGACGCGGAGTTCTACGTCCGGCGGGCGCTGGTGCGCGACGTGCTGCGGCGCCGGCCGCGGCTGCCCGGCCGTTTCGCGGGGCTCCTCGGGGCCCGGGCCGCGGCCGCGCCGCCGCCGTACGCCCCCGATCCGCTCGACCCGCTCACCGAGGTGCTGGCCCAGCTCCCGCCCCGGCGGCGTGCGGTGGCCGTGCTGCGGCACTGGGACGGGCTGGACGACCGGGAGACGGCCGCGCTGCTCGGCTCCTCGCCTGGCGCGGTCAGGGCGGTCCGGCGCCGGACCCTGAAGGCGCTGCGCGCCCATCCCGCGTACGGCGGGGGACCGTACGCCGGCAGCCCGGACGGGTCCGGGCCCGTCCCGCGGCGCGCCGTCGAGGAGGCGGGCCGCACGCGCCGCAGGCAGCGCCGCCGGACCACGGCGGTGCTCACGTCGGCGGGGGCGCTGCTCCTGGTGCCGCTGGTCATGGGGGCCGTGCGCGGCACGGACTCCGGGGGCGGCACCGGCCGGGTGTCCGTGCAGGACACGGCGGTCCGGGTCGTCACGCCGGGCGAGCGGGTCGCCGTCGTGCCCGGCGCGGAGCTGTGGCTGACCAAGGACGGCACGCACGCGGCGCTGCCCGGGCGGCCGAACCTGTTCCACGGCCTGGACGAGGACGACGGGCCGGACGAGGACGACGGCTCCGGGTCGGCCGTCCGGGCGGAGGCCGTGTCCGGCGGGCGGCTCCTCCTCTTCGGGACCCACCGGGGCGCCCGCGAGGTGTCCCGCGTCGAACTGCGCACGCCCCGGGGGACGTTCACGGCCCATGTGCTGACCCTGGCGGGGTCCCCCGGCTGGTCGGCCTGGTACGCGGACACCCTGTTCCCGGGCGGCGAGGGAGAGGTGCCGGGCGGCCTCAACGTGCGGGCGTACGACTCCGCCGGAAAGCTCGTCGCACGGACGGAGATCCCTTCATGACCGCCCGGCACGGCCTGCGCAGCGGCGCACCCGGCGGCGTTTCCGGCGATGCTCCCGGCGGTGCTCCCGGCGGTACCCGCGACCGGCTCCGCGCCGTCGGCGGGCGGCTGCGGCGCACCCGTCTGCGGCTGCGCCGCACCAGGGCCCGCCGGCTGCGCCGGGTCCTGGCCGTCCTGCTGGCGCTGTTCCTGTCCGCGTGCGCCGCGGTCGTCGTCGCGTACCGGATGACGCCCGTGCCCGAACCGCACCCCGAGACCGTCAGCCAGAGCACGGTCTTCGTGGACTCCGAGGGGGAGTACCTGGGGCGGCGCGGGCCGGTCGACCGCCAGGACCTCCCGCTGCGGCAGGTCCCCCGGCACGTCCAGGACGCCGTGATCGCGGCGGAGAACCGCTCCTTCCGTACGGACTCGGGGGTCGCCCCCTCCGCGATCCTGCGGGCCGCGCTCGCCGCCGTGACGGGCGGCGACCGCCAGGGCGGCTCCACGATCACGCAGCAGTACGTGAAGAACGCCCTGCTCACGCCCGAGCAGTCCCTCGAACGCAAGGTGCACGAGGCGCTGCTCGCCGTGAAGCTGGACCGCACCCGGTCCAAGGACGACATCCTGGAGGGCTACCTCAACACCGTGTACTTCGGCCGCGGCGCCGCCGGCATCGAGTCGGCCGCCCGGAACTACTTCGGCGTCGGCGCCAAGGATCTGACGGTCTCCCAGGGCGCGGCCCTCGCGGGGATCCTCAACCTGCCCTCGTACTACGAGCGGGTGGGCGCGGACGCGAAGGTGACGGAAACGCTGCAGCGGCGCTGGGCGTGGGTGCTCGACGCGATGGCCGACTCGGGCGCGATCGGTGCCGGCGAGCGGGCGGCCGCCCGTTTCCCGGCCTTCCGCTTCTACCCGCCGGGCAGCACGGACGGGCGGCGCCAGTACCTGATCGACGCGGCGTCCGCCGAGGCAGCCGACCGGCTCGGCATCACCCAGGACCAGCTGGCGCGCGGCGGCTACAAGGTGCACACCACCTTCGACCTCGCCCTCCAGGACGAGACGGCGGAGCTGGTGCGCGAACGGACGGAGTCGACGGCGCACGGCAAGGGTGACAAGGGAGGCAAGGGGGCCAAGGGCAGTAAGGACGGTGAGGGTGAGAAGGGTGCGAGGCTGCACACCGCCGTGGTCGCGACCGTGCCGGGCGACGGAGCGGTCCGGGTGCTGTACGGCGGGGCGGACTACGCGCACCAGCCGTTCAACGACGCCGTCGACGGGGCGGTGGAGGCGGGCACGGTCCTGGACCCGTTCCTCAAGAGCCTGCGGTCCGGCGGTCCGCTGGACGACCTGGTGAAGGAGACGGCTCCGACGCCCCTGCGGATGAACGCGGCGTACGCCACCGTGGCCGCCGGCGGCACCTACGCGGCCCCGTACACCGTCACGAAGATCACCAAGGCGGGCCGTACGGTGCACGCCGCGCGGCCGCGGAGGAGCACGGCGATGCGGGAGGAGGAGGCGGTGTTCGTCAGCGGGGCGATGGGCGGGGCGTACGCCGCGGACCGCCTCGTCGCGCGGCCCGAGGTGACGGGCGGGACACGGCCCACGGCGCCGGACGCCGTGCTGACGCTGCCGGGCAGCCACGCGGCGGGCGCGGGCAGCGGGCCGGGCGCGCGGACGGTGTGGCAGAGCGTGTACTCGCCGCGGCTCGCGCTCACCCTCGCCCTGTTCGCCGAGCGGGACGGTAAGCCCGTCCGGGTCGCGGGCCTGACCGGCGGACAGGAGCCCGGCACGTACGCCGCACAGCAGGCGGACGAGGTGTGGCAACTGGCCGGCGCACCCGGGGGCAGCGTCCCCGTGGCACCGAAGCCGACACCGGAACCGACGAACTCGCCGTAGGGGTGGTATGCGGCGACCGCCATGGCACGCGGTGGCCCGGCCGGTGCCAGGTGGTCCGGCCGGTACGCGGTAGTCCCGGCGGTACACGGTGCCCTGGTCGGTACGCGGTGACCCGGCGGCCCGACCGGTACGCGAGGGTCCCGGCGGTACCCGGCGGCCCAACCGGTAGCGGCGGCCCGAGCGATACCCGGTGGCCCGGCCGTATGCGGTGGCCCGGCGGTCACCCGGCCGGGTCCGCCCCGCTGGTGGGCCCGGCACGGCCGTGGTGCCGTGGACGAGTGCCCGGTGACGAGGTCCACCCCATCCCGCGCATCCTGCTGACCCGGGCGGAGCTGGCGGAGCTCGCGGACGCCGTGCACCGCGCGGGGTCTGCCGGAGCCGAGGCCGGGACCGGGGTCGGGGCCTCCGAGGGCACCGGGGCCGTGACCCGGGACGGGCTCGCGGCCGTCGAGGCGTCCGCGGAACGGCTGCTGGAAGAGCTCACGCTCACCCGGCGGCTGCTCGACCACTGCCCGGCCGGTGTCGCCGTCCTCGACCGCGACCTGCGCTACCTCTACCTCAACGACGCCCTGGCCCGCCTCAACGGCTTCCCGGCCGCCGATCACCTCGGCCGCAGGCTGCAGGACGTGCTGCCCGGCCTGGAGTCGTCGCAGCAACTGCTCGAACAGGTCCTGCGCACCGGGACGCCGCAGGTCATCACGGTCGGCGGGCGGACCCCGGCCGACCCGTCGGACGACCGCCGGTGGTGGCTGGGCGCCTACCACCGGCTGACCGGACCGGCCGGCGAGGTGCTCGGGGTGGCCGGGGTCGTCCTGGAGGTCACCGACACGCTGCGCGGCCGCGAGGACCTCGTCCGGGCGGGCAACCGGATGGCGCTGTTCGACGAGGCGAACCGCACCATCGGCGCGACGCTCGACCTGCGCCGGGCCTGCCAGGCGCTGGCCGACCTGCTGGTGCCGCGGTTCGCGGACTACGCGGCGGTGGACGTGGTGGACCCGGAGGGCACGCCCCGGGTGCCCCAGGAGCGGCTCCCGCTGCGCCTGCGCCGGATCGCCCTCGCCACCACGCCGGACCTGACGGAGGTGTCCTCGCCGCTGGGCCGGCTCGGCGAGTTCGTCGTGCACCGGGCGGACTCCCCGATGGCCCGCGTGCTCACCGACCGGCGCCCGCTCGTCCTCGGCCGGCCGCCGGACGACGAGACCATGCGGGACTTCACCCCGTCCTCCGAGCGCAAGGCGCAGTTCCTGCGGATGGGCGCGCACTCGGGGATCTACCTGCCGCTCGCGGTCCACGACGAGCCGGTGGGCGCGGTGATGGTCTTCCGGGCCGGTGACTCGCCCCCGCTGACCGACGCGGACGCGGAACTGCTCGGCGACCTCACCGACCGGGCGGCCACCGGCATCGCCCACGCGGTCCGCTTCACCCGCGAGCACGAGACGGCCCTGGAGATGCAGCGGGCCTTCCTGACCGCGCCCACGGTGACGGGCCCCGACGTGGAGACCCTGGGCCGCTACCTGCCGGCGGGCGCGGGGGCGGAGGTCGGCGGGGACTGGTTCGACACGCTCGCGCTGCCGCACGGCCGCACCCTGCTGGTGGTGGGGGACGTCATGGGCCACGGGACCCGCGCCGCCGCCGCGATGAGCGAGTACCGCRCGGTCCTGCGCACCCTGGCCGTCCAGAGCGGCACCCCGGACTTCATCCTGCTCCAGGCCGAACGCACCGTCCTCACCCTGGAGCTGGACCGGGTGGCGACCTGCCTGCTGGTCCTCCTGGACCCGCGCCGGGAGTGCGCCACCTTCGCCAACGCGGGCCACGTGCCCCCGCTCCTGGTCGCCCCCGACGGCAGCCGGACCCTGCTGGACCTGCCCGTCGCCCCGCCGCTGGGCGTCGGCCTGGGCTCCTTCTCGGCCACCACGGTCCCGCTCTCACCGGGCTCGGTGCTGCTCCTGTGCACCGACGGCCTGATCGAACGCCGCGACCGCGACATCGAGTCGGGCCTGCACGCCCTGGCCGGCCTCCCCCTGGACCCGGCGGCCCCCCTGCCCCGTCTCCGTGTCACCCCCCGTGCCGCCCCACACGGACCCGCTTTGCACCCGCACCGGTTACCGTGACGCCGTGGTGATCGAAGGGGAGGAGACTGCGGGGATGCCCGGAACCGTCTTGCTGATCGCAGCGTCGCCGACAGGCAAGGGCTGTCTCGTGGACGCCGCGTCGGTCCTCCCCGTCCTCGCCGCGGTGGCCCCCTCCGTGCTCGCGGGCACCGACACCGCGAACGTGGTCGAACTCGCCGACCCGCTCCAGCCGCAGGCGGTCCTGACCCGGCTGCGGGCCGCCGCCACGGCCCCCGGACCGCTCACGGTCTTCCTCGCCGGGCAGCTCCAACTCGACCGCCGCCAGCGGCTTCCGCACCTCGCGCTGGCCCGTACGACCCCCGCGACCGTCCGCTACACGGGCTTCCCGTGGCACTGGGTCCGCGAGGAGCTGCGCCTGCGCGCCCCGGGGACCACGAGCCTGCTCGTCGACCTGCACGCCGACGCGGAGACCTGGCTGCACCTGGGGGACCGGCCGCTCACCGTGGGGCCGGGCGTCGCGCTCTACGGCCGGGTGGCCCCGCCCCCGCGGCGCCGCTCGGTGGCGGCGCCGACGTACATGAAGTCCCTGGCCACGATCCTGCGCAGCGGTCACCGTCCGCCGCTCGTCCAGCTGCACCAGCAGGCGCTGACCCGGTCGTACGGGGACGACGCGGAGGCCGGCGGCCGCGATCTGGTGCTGGCGTTCGAGCCCAGGTATCCGGCAACGGGCCCTGTTCCGGGGCCGGTTGCCGCGCACGTACCCGCGCCTGCGCCCGTGTCCGTGTCCGTGCCCGCGCCCATGACTCCATCTCCGGCTTCGTCTCCGCTTCCGCCGATGCCCGTCGTGCCGCCCGRCCCCGCCGATCCGCATGCCGAGATCACCGCCGCCGTCCAGGGCGGCCGGCACGCCGAGGCCGCCGCGCTGGCCGAGCGGTGGGAGCTGACCGCGCTGCGGACGTACGGGCCGGGGGCCGACGAGGTCGTGCACTGGATGGAGGTACGGGCGGACCTCGCCATGTTCGCCGGTGACGCCGAGCTCAGCTGCCGCATCTGGCTGGCGGTGGCCGACGCCCGGCTGGCCGCGGGGCAGTCTCCGGACGCGGCCGGTGTCGAGGCGGCCGTCGACCGGGCGCACCACCAGTGGGGCCGGATCGGCGACCCGGTCCGCGTCCGTGAGCTCGGGGCGGCGCTGGCGGGTCTGCGCGAGCGGGTGCCGGGGCGGCGGCAGGGCGCGCTGGACGACGTCCGCCGCCACCTCGGCCGACTCCGGACAGAGGTCTGACCCTGCCGGCCGACGGGGGCTTGTCGCGCAGTTCCCCGCGCCCCTGAAGGGCCGCTTTTCAGGGGCGCGGGGAACTGCGCGAACGGCCCCCGCGGCGCCGCACCCGACCGGTCAGAGGGGCGGATGGGCGGGCGCCGGGCCCAGCGTGGTGGTGCCCGGGGCCGTGCGATGCCCGAGCCCCGTCCGGTACGCGTCCAGCGCCGCGTCGATCCGGCCCGTACGCCGGAGCAGGTCGCCGAGCAGCCGGCACAGGTCGGCCAGGTCACCGGCCGCGCCCGCCCGCTCCAGCAGGCTCAGCGCACGGACGTAGTGCTCCTCGGCCTTCTCGGTGTCCCGGCCGTCCTCCGCGATGATGCCGAGCAGCCGGTGCGCGCCCGCGGAGTGGACGGCCCCGCGCTCCGAGCTCAGGTCGCCCAGCACGCCGTGCAGCAGCTCCGCCGCCTCGTCGGACTTGCCGCGCCGGTGCAGCACGTCCGCCAGTTCCACCGCGACCTGGCTGGTGTAGAGCGCGGCGCGCTGCGCCGAGTGCATGGCCTGCGCCTCGCGCAGCTCGCTCTCGGCGCGCTCCAGGTCGCCGTTCTGCGCGTACAGGTACCCGCGCATCCAGTGGCAGTTGGCCAGCTCGGTACGGATCTGGAGCTGCCGGTACAGCTCGGCCGCCTTGCCCAGGGACGCGTCGGCCTCGGCCATCCGCCCCTCGGCGATCATCGTGCGGGCGACGGAGCGGTGCATGCGCGCCAGCAGCGCGGGGTCGCCGACCTGCGGGGCCAGCGCGAGCGCGAACTCCGCGGCCTGCGCGGCCCGCGCGTGCGCGCCCATGTCCATGTAGGGCGCGATCACCGCCGCGTAGAGCAGCAGCAGGGCGTCCGGGTCGTGCAGCCCGCCCTTGTTCAGCTCGTCGATGGCCGATTCCAGGAGGTAGCAGGCGTACCGGAGTTCGCCCGCGAGGTAGTGCGAGACGGCCCGGCCGCGCAGGGCCGGGACGCGCACGGGCAGCGGCTGGTCCGCGAGCCGCTCCTCCGACTGCTCGAAGCGCTGCCGGGCCGTCGCCAGGTCCCCGGTGTCCAGGGCGCACTCGCCGAGCCCGAGCAGCGCGGCCGCGCACTCGGCGTCCAGGCCGTGGGCCTCCGCCTCCGCGAGCAGGGCGGTGTACTGCTCGGCGGCGATCTCCGCCTCGCCGGTCGCCAGCGTCCGCTGGGCGTCGGTGAGCCTGAGCCGCAGGTCGGTGGCGAGGTGGGCGGGCCGCCCGGTGGCCAGTTCCTCGTACGCGACGCCGAGCCGCTCGGCGATGTGCCGCAGGGCCTCCTCGGAGGGCCGTACGCGGCCCGCCTCCAGCGTGGAGACGTAGGCGGGGGTGTAGGCGGGTTCCGCCAGTTGTCTCTGTGTCAGCCCGCGTTCCGTACGCAGCAGCTGCACTCTGCGCCCGATGATTTCCGGGTCGTCGCGCTCGGCCATGGCGTAAGCATGCCAGTAAGGCGACTTACACCTGTCCGCTATCCAACTTCCTGTTGAAACGGGACAGTTAACTCTTGTCGGCGAGGCGCCGATCGGCTCAATGCGACCCTTGCCGTCACGGCGGACACGCTCTAGGTTAAGCGGCGCATTAAGCACACGATGAAGCACGTTTAATACGCTGGCCTACGTTGACGATGCGAGGTTGTCGCCGTGTTCCGACGCATTGCCGCGCGTTACCTTCCGGCTCGTTTCATCGCGGCGCTGAGCGCTGCCGTGCTTGCTTTCGCCGCGCTGATCAGTGCGGCTAACGCCGTGCCTCGGTAGGCCCTGCGTTCGCCCTGGGCGGGCCTGGCCTGGACGTTTCGTTTTCGGCTGGCGGCCGGTGGGGGCTGGTCGCGCAGTTCCCCGCGCCCCTTACGGGGCGCTGCCCTGCGGGGCGGGGCACAAGGTGTGCACAGGGGCGGTCGTTAGCCTGTTCCGCCTATGGACGGTTTGCGGCGGGGTGTGGGCGACGGGGTGCGGGTGGCCGTCCGTGCGCTGGTGTACGCGGTGGTCGGCGGGGTGTCGCTGCTCGCCGTAGTCACGGTCGGGTCCGTGCTCGGGCCGATGGTCGTGCTCGATCTCGCCACCCCCGCCATGGCCGCCTGGTGGACGGTGTTCACGGCCGTCGCCGTGCAGGGCATCCCCTTCCTGCTGCTGGGCACGGTCGTCTCGGCGGCGATCGGGGCGTTCGTGCCGGAGCGGGTCTTCAAGCGCGTACTGCCGCGGAACCCGGTGCTCGCCGTGCCCGTCGCCGGGGCGGCCGGGGTCGTGCTGCCGGGGTGCGAGTGCGCCTCCGTGCCCGTGGCGGACAGTCTGATGCGGCGCGGGGTCGCCCCGGCGGCCGCGCTGGCCTTCCTGCTGTCGGCGCCCGCCGTCAACCCGGTCGTCCTCGTCGCCACCTCCATCGCCTTCCCGGGGGATCCGGCCATGGTCGGCGCCCGGCTCGTGGCCTCGCTCGCGGCCGCCGTGGTGATGGGCTGGCTGTGGGTGCGGTTCGGCAAGGAGGAGTGGCTGCCCTCCGTACGGCGCGGGGGCGGCGGGCCGGCCGCCGCGGGCGGGTGGCGGGGCTTCCGGGACGGGCTGCAGCACGACTTCCTGCACGCCGGGGGCTTCCTGGTGCTGGGGGCGGCGGCCGCGGCCACGTTCAACATCCTGGTGCCGCGGTCCCTGCTCGACGTGTTCACCGGCTCGCCGTGGCTGTCGGTGCTGCTGCTCGCGGTCCTCGCGGTGGTGCTGTGCGTGTGCTCCGAGGCGGACGCCTTCGTGGCGGCCTCGCTGACCGGGTTCTCGCCGACGGCCCGGCTGGCCTTCATGGTGGTGGGCCCCATGGTCGACCTGAAGCTCGTCGCCCTCCAGGCAGGCACCTTCGGGCGGGCGTTCGCGGTGCGGTTCTCGTCCGCGACCTGGGTGGTGGCCGTGCTGAGCAGCGTGCTGGTGGGCGGGTGGCTGCTGTGAGCCGCCGCCCCCGCGTCCGGCTGCGCCCGCAGGGCGTGCTGCTGCTCCTGTGCGGGGCGGCGCTGCTCAGGATCGCCCTCTTCGGCGAGCTGTACCTGCGGTACGTGAAGGAGGGCCTGCGCCCGTACCTCGTCGCCTCCGGCGCGGCCCTGGTAGCCCTGGCCCTGCTGAACCTGCTCACCCGGACCGCCCCCCACGACGAGCACGACCACGACGAGCACGACCAAGACGAGCACGGCCACGACCACACCCGCACGCCCCGCATCGCCTGGCTGCTCACCGCCCCGGCCCTGGCCCTCCTCCTCTTCCCGCCGCCCGCCCTCGGCTCGTACAGCGCGGAACGCGAGGAGGCGAGGGTCGCAGCCCAGGGCGCCGGCACCTTCCCGGAGCTCCCGGCCGGGGACCCCGTCGACCTGACCCTCGGCGCGTTCGCCTCCCGGGCGCAGTGGGACACGGGCGCCTCGCTGGCGGGCCGCACGGTCCGCCTGACGGGCTTCGTCACCCACAGCGACGACGGCACCTGGTCGGTGGCCCGCCTCCTGGTCACCTGCTGCGCCGCCGACGCCCAGGCCCTGAAGGTCGAGGTCCGCGGGGAGACACCCCCGCCCGCCGACACCTGGGTCACGGTCACCGGCACCTGGCACCCCACGGGCACCCCGGGCACGCCCGCCGCCCGCCCGGTCCTGGACGCCACATCGGTGAAGCGAACGACGACACCGACGGATCCGTACGAGAAGCGGTAGGGKCGCTCGCCGGATCCTGAAAGGACCCCCGCCCGGTCTCAGCCCGTCGTCGAGCCCGGGTCCTGGAG
>NZ_VDFC01000043.1:13184-18471 GCF_008369065.1 Streptomyces apricus
GTGGTGCACCCGTGGGGGACCTGGGGCGGTCCCGGTGGGACCTGGAGCGGTCCCGGGAGGGACCTAGCGGTCCTGGTTGACCTTCGCCAGCGCCTTCGCGAGCCCGTTGGCCCACAGCTGGTTCACCCGCGACCGCTCGGCGGAGTTGGGGTTGGCGTTCGTGCAGGACGTGCCCGGTCCGCCGCCGGACATCAGCTCGCTGCACGGGCCGGAGTAGTGGTCGGGGAGGCCGAGCACGTGCCCGGTCTCGTGGGCGGTCACGCGCGTGGAGTTGTACTGCTGGTTCTGCGCGTAGTCGAGGAAGATGTAGCCGCGTCCGTGGCCGTCCGTGGAGGCGTACGAACCGCGCGAGTCGTTCCCCTCGCGGTACGTGAAGTTCGCGCTGCCGGTGGTGGCCTGCAGTCTGACGTTGGTGACGGAGCTGTTCCAGATCTGCGTGCTGCGGGATATCTGGGAGGCGAAGGTCGGCGCGGCCGAGGCGTTGTAGGTGACCGTGACGGCGGCGGCGGAGCGCGGGCTCGCGGCGCGCTGCTCGGCCACGGACTTCAGCACGGCGTCGAAGAAGGCCTGGTTGGCCTTCGCCTCTTCGCCGGAGCCGTTGTAGGCCGTGTAGCCGGCCGAGACGGTGGCGGACACCGGCTCGGGCGCCGGGGCCGCGGCGGCCGGGACCGTACCGAGCGCTGCCGCGGTGAGGCCGAGACCGACCGCGACGGAGAGCATAGGTGTGGACAGGCGCATCGAGGACTCCTCAGGGTGGGGGGTGAAGTCGTCCTCGGTGAGTTTCTGTGCCTGTGGGGCCGCTGTGATGATGCCAAGTGGTGATAGGACGCAGCTATCCATCCGGTATCCGCCCGGTGCCCGTCCGTGACCGATCGTCCAGGTCGCCTGTCTTGGGTGGGGTTTGTGCGTCTGGTGAAAGCTGTACTTCCGCCTTAGGCTCCGACGCCATGGACCTCGAAATGAGGCACCTCCGCGCGCTGTGTGCCATAGCCGACACCGGCAGCCTGCACCGGGCCGCCCGACAGCTCGGCGTGTCCCAGCCCTCGTTGAGCACCCAGCTCAAACGGATCGAGCAGGAGCTCGGCGGCTCCCTGTTCCTGCGCGAACGCACCGGCTGCCGGCCGACCCCGCTCGGTCTGGTCGTCCTCGGCCGTGCCCGCCCGCTGGTGGCCGAAATGCGGACCCTGGTCGCGGAGGCCCGGGCCGCCGCGACGGACGCCGACGGACTCCAGCTCCGTATCGGCTCCACCGCGAGCCGCGCCCTCGCGGGCTGGCTGCGGCGGCTGCGCGCACGGCAGCGGGAGCCGGTCCTGCAGATGGACGTCTCGCCGAACGCCCTGCTGCGCATGCTCGCCGACGGGCGGCTCGACGTGGCCTTCGTGCACGAGGTGGAGGGCAGCCCGCTGCGGGTGCCGGACGGGCTCGCGCTGCGCGTCCTGGTCGAGCGCGAACCGCAGTTCGTCTCCCTGCCGGCCGACCATCCCGCCGCCGCGCACCCCGAGGTGCGGCTCTCCGACCTGGCCGGGGACCGATGGATGATCGACCCGACCGTCGACGGCGAGTGGGACGCCGTGCACCGCATGCTGCGGGCGGCGGGGCTGCGGCCGCGGGTGCTGCACGGGGACTACCACACGGCCGCCTCGCTGGTCGCGACCGGCGAGGTCGTCACGGTCTGCCAGCCGACGTGCCAGGTGCGGCCGGAGATGGCCGTGCGGCGGATCCAGGGGGATCCGCTGGGCGTCCGGCTGGTGCTCGCGGCGCGTACGGAGGGGGAGTTGGACCTCGTGTTCCCCGAACTGTGGGAGGCGTACGCGGAGGTGGCGCGGGACGCCCCCGGCTATGGGGAGTGGCTGAATCTTGTCACTGCGTGACGCACGGCTCGCGGTCATGTGTCGTGTGCGGGTGCGAGTGCGGGTGCGTGGGGGCTGAGCGCGCAGTTCCCCGCGCCCCTAAAAGCAAAAGAACAGGGGCGCCCTCCTCCTGGAAGGCGCCCCTGTCCGTAAGCGGTGCGTCAGACGCCGATGTCCTCGCCGTCCTTGCGCCAGACGGCCACCACCGCCGGGCGGACGATCTTCCCGGGACCGTCGGGCCAGGTGCTCGCCGGGTTCTCGACGGTCGCGCCGGTGATCTCGCCCGGGTGCTGCACGGCCACCAGGACGCGGCGGTCCTGGACGAGCGGGCCGCAGGTCTCGGCCCCCTTCGGCACGGTCAGGAACTGCTTCAGCTCGCCGCGCCGCTCGCCCTTCGTCGCCACGCCGAACAGGCCGTCGTGGGAGCCGAGCTGGGCGCCGTCGGTGGAGATCCACAGGTTGCCGTGCGGGTCGAAGGCCACGTTGTCCGGGCAGGAGATCTGGCTGACCTTGTCCTTCGGGTAGCCCGCGAAGTACGTCGCCGGGTCCTTCGGGTCGCCCGCGACGAGGAACAGCGACCAGGCGAAGGTGGTCGCGTCGGCGCGGTTGCGGCGCTCGGTGAGCTCCAGGACATGCCCGTGCTTGTTGGCGTTGCGCGGGTTGGCCTCGTCCGCCTTGGCGTTGGAGCCGACACCGCGGTTGGTGTTGTTCGTCAGGGCGACGTACACCTTGCCGGTGTGCGGGGAGGGCTGGATGTCCTCCGGGCGGTCCATCTTCGTGGCGCCCACCTTGTCGCCGGCCAGGCGCGTGAAGACGTACACCTCCTCGGCGGTCATGCCGGGGACGTGCGAGACGGCGCCCTTCGCGGTGGCGGTGGCCAGCGGGATCCACGTACCGCTGCCGTCGAACTCGCCGTCCGCCGGGAGCTTGCCGGTGCCGTCGATCTCGGTCGCCGGGGAGTCGCCGGTGAGCTTGGCGACGTACAGCGTGCCCTCGTCGAGCAGGGTCAGGTTGTGCTCGCGGGCGGCGCGGCTGGTGCCGTGGCGCATCCGCTTGCTGCCGACGAACTTGTACATGTAGTCGAAGCGCTCGTCGTCACCGGTGTAGGCGACCGGGCGGCCGTCGTCCGTGAGGCGGATGGTCGCGCCCTCGTGCTTGAACCGGCCGAGCGCGGTGCGCTTGCGGGGCGTCGAGGTCGGGTCGTACGGGTCCAGCTCGACGACGTAGCCGAAGCGGTGCGCCTCGTTCGGCTCCTGGGCGATGTCGAACCGCTTGTCGAAACGCTCCCACTTACGCTCGGTGGCGCCGGTGCCGATGCCGTAGCGGGCGTCGGTCGTGCGGCTCGCGTTGGCGAAGTACTGGTTGAAGTTCTCCTCGCCGTGCAGGGTCGTGCCCCACGGGGTCTCGCCGCCGGAGCAGTTGTTGAGCGTGCCGAGGACCTTCCGGCCGGTCGGGTCGGCGGAGGTCTTGAGCAGGTCCGAGCCCGCGGCGGGGCCGGTCACCCTGAACTCGGTGGTCGCGGTGACGCGCCGGTTGAGGGGGTGGCGGGGCACGGCGGTGAGCCTGCCGGTCTTGCGCTCCTCCTCCACCACGACGACGCCCAGGCCGTGCGCGGCCCAGGCGATCTCCGCCTGCTCGCGGGTCGGGTTCGCGGGGTCGTAGCCCCTGAACATCAGGACCTCGTCCGTGTACTCGTGGTTCGCCACGAGCAGCTGGCGGCCGCGCTCGCCCGGCAGCGGGAGCAGGGCGAGGAAGTCGCAGTTGTAGCCGAACTGGCCCGCCTGCGCCTTGGCGGTCTGCTTGTCGGGGTCGAAGGCCGGGGCGCCGCGCAGGATGGGCTCGCCCCAGCGGATGACGACGTTCTGGCCGTAGCCGTCCGGCACGGTCACGGCGTCGGCGGTGTTCGGCGCGACGGGGGTGAAGCGCAGGCCGCGGGCGGCCTTGCCCTTCGAGCCGGGCGCACCGTGGGAGCCGTGCGAGCCCTTCGAGGCGGCGGCGCCCGCGGCCGGCTGGGCTGTGGCGGGGGTCGCGCCGGCGGTGAGGACCGCGCTCCCGGCCGCCGTGGTCACGGTCACCGCGGCGGCGGCCCGCATCATGGAACGGCGGCTGAGCGCGCCCGCGATGACGTCGCCGACGTATTCGTTGGCGCTGGTGTTGGGCGCCGGGTGGAAGCAGGCGTCACCGCAGCGGTAGCGACAGGTCATCTCGGAACGGCCGCCCGGGTGTGAGCCGGACGGGCCGATCAGCGGCAGCAGGTTGCGCACGTTCACTCCCCTATGTCTGTGTCTGGCGAGACGCTAGGGGCACGCGCGTGCGAGGGCGCGGCCAAGAGATGAACGGGTGGTGAACCCCCGCGGTCCGCAGGGGTACCGAGGCAAAGGGAAGGTAAGGCGTACCTTAGTTGACAGCCATCCTCTACCCCGCCCAAGATCCCCCAATCCTGCGGCTAACCTTACGTGTCCGTCCTGGCCAGGGATTGACGGAACCAACTCATGCGAAGGGTTGCGCACATGGGCATTCTCACCCGCCTGCGGAATGCGTTCGGAAAATCACGCAAGGGAGAGTCTGCCGTTGCCGCGGACCCCTCCACCTCCGCCGCCGCCGAGCAGACCGAGCCGACCGTGCCGGCCGCCCGGCAGGAGACGGCTCCCGAGCCCACGCCTGCGGCCGCCGAGCCCGAGGCCGCTGTCCCCGCACCGGCCGCGGAGTCCGACTCCGCGGCCGGTTCCGAGCGCAAGGCCGAGCCGAAGGCGTCCGTGGTGGACGACCTGGTGTCGGCGGCGTTCGACAACGTGACGGTGCCGAAGCAGGCGACGTCGCCTGCGTCTCCGGCGACCGCCCCGGAACCGGATACGAAGCCGGAGCCGACCACGCCGGAGGCGGAGCCCGCCGCGGAGGCGGAGCCCGCCGCCGAGAAGGCACCGGAGCCGGAGGCCGCCGCGAAGCCCGCGCCAGCCGTCGCGGCCGAGCCGGAGCCTGCCACTGAGCGCGAGCCGGAGCCTGCTACTGAGCCCGAGCCGGAGCCTGCTACTGAGCCCGAGGCCAAGCCTGCGGCTGAGGCCGGGCCGACCACGAAGGCAGAGCCGGCCGCCGAGGCGGAAGCGGAAGCCGAGCCCGCCGCGAAGCCCGAGCCGACCGCAGAGGCGGAGCCTGAGGCCGAACCGGCCGCCGAGGCCGAGCCCGCGCCCGCCGCGAAGGCGGAGCCGGCTGCCGACGCTGTGCCGGTCGTGGTCGAGACCGAGCCCGAGCTGGTCATCCAGCTCGTCCCGGAGCCCGAACCGGAACCCGCCGTCGCCTCCGAGGCCGAGGCGGAGGCCGCCGCCGAGAAGGCTTCCGCCGCGGAGGCCGAGGTCGAGGCCGCCGTCGCCGAGGTGACCCCGGAGCCGGAGCCCGAGCCGGCCGCCGAGACCGACACGGGCGAGGCCACGCAGAAGCCC
>NZ_VDFC01000043.1:18571-44526 GCF_008369065.1 Streptomyces apricus
CCCGAGCCCGAGCCCGCCCCGAAGGCCGAGGCCGAGGCGGAGACGAAGGCGGACACCAAGACGGCCGCCGCCACCGAAGAGACCACCACCGAGGCCTCCGCCGAGGACTCCGTCGAGGACTCCACCGGAGCCCCGGACCCGGACGCCGTCACGGACGTCGAGTCCCGCGCCCCGGGTCTCCTCTCCGCCTACAAGGCCGCCGCCACCGCCCTGGAGAACCAGGGCCTGACCGGCACCCGCGCCAAGGTCTACCTGGTGCTGGACCGCTCCGCGTCGATGCGCCCGTACTACAAGGACGGCTCCGCGCAGGCGCTCGGCGAGCAGACCCTCGCCCTCGCGGCCCACCTGGCGCCGGAGGCGAACGTCCAGGTCGTCTTCTTCTCCACCGAGCTGGACGGCACCGGCGAACTCACCCTCGCCGAGCACGAGAACAAGATCGACGAACTCCACGCGGGCCTCGGCCGCATGGGCCGTACGAGCTACCACGCGGCCGTGGAGGAAGTGATCGCGCTCCACGACAAGGCGGGCAAGCCGGCCGAACCCGGCCTGGTCGTCTTCCAGACGGACGGCGCCCCCGACGCCAAGACCCCGGCCACCCAGGCCCTGACGGCGGCGGCGAAGAGCCACCCCGGCCTCTTCTTCTCCTTCGTCGCCTTCGGCGAGCAGGACAACAAGGCCTTCGACTACCTGCGCAAGCTGAAGTCGGACAACACGGCCTTCTTCCACGCGGGCCCCACGCCCCGCGAGCTCACGGACGCGGAGGTCTACGAGGGCGTACTGGCGAACTGGCGCCCGTAGGCTCCGCGCCCCTCGCCCCTGCTCCACCCCGGCCGCCCCTTCTCGTACCGCAAAACGGGGAGCGGGCGGCCCACCCATGTCGGCTACGATTCCAAGGTTCGTAAGACGGTCGAAAACGAAGGTCGGAGATCGAAGCGACCACCGGCCACCGTCACCCCACGCAGCGACTCGGGAGCAGCCCGCAATGGCTCGACACCTCATCACCAGCGCCCTTCCGTACATCAACGGGATCAAGCACCTGGGCAACATGGTGGGGTCCATGCTCCCGGCGGACGTGTACGCCCGGTACCTGCGCCAGCGCGGCCACGACGTGCTCTACATCTGCGCGACGGACGAGCACGGCACCCCGGCCGAGCTGGCGGCGAAGGAGCAGGGCCTGCCGGTGGCGGAGTTCTGCGCCGGTGCCCATGACGCGCAGAAGGCGATCTACGACGGCTTCCAGCTGGCGTTCGACCACTTCGGCCGCAGCTCCTCCCCGCAGAACGCGGAGCTGACGCAGCACTTCGCCCGCAAGCTGAACGAGAACGGCTTCATCGAGGAGCGCGCGATCCGGCAGGTGTACTCGCCGGCCGACGGCCGCTTCCTGCCCGACCGCTACGTCGAGGGCACGTGTCCGCACTGCGGGTACGACAAGGCGCGTGGCGACCAGTGCGAGAACTGCACGCGCGTCCTGGACCCCACGGACCTGATCAACCCGCGCTCGGCGATCTCGGGTTCGACGGAGCTGGAGGTCCGCGAGACGTCGCACCTCTTCCTCCTCCAGTCGAAGCTGCAGGGCGAGGTGGAGGCGTGGATCGACGAGGTCGCGGACGAGTGGCCGCAGCTCGCGTCCTCCATCGCCCGCAAGTGGCTGACCGAGGGCCTGCACGACCGGGCGATCACCCGTGACCTGGACTGGGGCGTCCCGGTCCCGGCCGACACGTGGCCGGAGCTGGCCGCCGAGGGCAAGGTCTTCTACGTCTGGTTCGACGCGCCGATCGAGTACATCGGGTCGACGAAGGAGTGGGCGGACGCGGCCCCGGAGGAGAACCGCGACTGGAAGTCGTGGTGGTACGAGCCGGCGGGCGCCTCGGACGTGCGCTACACGGAGTTCATGGCGAAGGACAACGTCCCCTTCCACAGCGTGATGTTCCCCGCGACGGAGATGGGCGTGCGGGAGCCGTGGAAGAAGGTCGACCAGCTGAAGGCCTTCAACTGGCTGACGTACTACGGCGGCAAGTTCTCCACCTCGCAGAAGCGGGGCGTCTTCACCGACCAGGCGCTCGACATCCTCCCCGCGGACTACTGGCGCTACTTCCTGATCGCCAACGCCCCCGAGTCGGACGACTCGTCGTTCACGTGGGAGCACTTCACGGCGACGGTGAACAAGGACCTGGCGGACACGCTCGGCAACTTCGTGAACCGCGTCCTGTCCTTCTCGAAGAAGCGCTTCGGCGAGGAGGTCCCGGCGGGCGCGGAGGCGGGCGAGGCGGAGGCGAAGCTGGGCGAGGAGATCGCCTCGCTCCTCTCCGAGTACGAGACCCAGATGGAGGCGCTCCAGTTCCGCAAGGCGGCGGCCGCGCTGCGCGCCCTGTGGTCGGCGGGCAACTCCTACCTGGAGGAGAAGGCCCCCTGGCTGGAGATCAAGACGAACCCGGAGGGCGCGGCCCTCACGCTCCGCACGGCGATGAACCTGATCCACCTGTACGCGGTGGTCTCGGAGCCGTTCATCCCGTCCTCGTCGAAGGCCATGCGGGCGGCCTTCGCCCTCCCGTCCGACACGGCGACGTGGGTGACGCAGGACGAGGCGAGGTCTTTGTCCTCCCTCCCGGCCGGCACCCCGTTCACGGTCCCCCCGGTCCTGTTCGCCAAGATCACGGACGAGGACCTGGAAACGTACAAGGAGCGCTTCGGCGGAGCGGCGGAGTAGTAACGCTGCAGGCGGCGGCCTGGGTCAGCGCTTCATGGCATACGCCACGAAGTCGGCCCAGGCCGTCGGCGTGAGCGCGAGCCGGGGCCCGCATATGTCCTTGGAGTCCCGCACGTGCACGGTGCCGGGGGAGGCGGCGACCTCGACGCAGGAGTTGCCGTCGTTGCCACTGCTGTAACTGCTCTTGAACCAGGCCAGCTCAGAGGCGTCCCCGGCATGGGTCCTGCGGATCATGTCTCTCCCAGCAGTTGTTCGATGAAGGCCAGTGACTCTCTTGGAGAAAGTGCCTGAGCCCGGATGGTTCCATACCGCAGCTCAAGGATGCGCAGCTGTTTGGGGTCGGAAGTCGGCCGACCGCTGAACGCACCATCAGAACGCCCCACCGCTGTACCGTCCGCGAACTTGAGCAGTTCGATCTTGCCGTCCATACCGGAGTGGGTCTCACAGTCCAACGGCATCACCTGCAGCACGACGTTGTGCAGTTGTCCCACAGTCAACAGACGTTCGAGCTGGTGTCGCCTCACCATTGTGCCCCCGAGGGGTCGCCTCAGAGCGACCTCTTCTTGAACGAAACTGAGTGCTGGAGCCGGGGACCGCTCGAAGATCGATGCCCGGGCGGAACGGGCGGCCACCATACGCTCCACCTCATCAGGTGAGTACGGAGGTTGCATGGCCCTGAACAACGACCTTGCATGCTCAGGGATCTGCAACAGGCCATTGATGCCGTGGCTTTCATAGATGCCGATCTCTACGGCCTGCGCCTCCAACTTGGCCAGTTCTCGAACCCTCTTCGGATATCGGACCTTGGCCACATCCTCCTTCATCGCCGAGAGCAACCCGCCCGCTCCCAGCACCTCGTCCGCCCTGTCCAGGTACTCGCCCCGGGGGATCCGTTTGCCGCCCTCGATCTTGTAGACGAGGTCCTCCCCGTAGCCGACCGCCGTTCCGAAGTCACCGGCCCGCATGCCCACGGCCTCCCGCCGGAGCTTGAGCTGTCGCCCCACGGTCGTGACGACCGCCACGCCCCAGTCGTCGTCCGGGTCGACCTCCCAGCCCGGTTCGTCCGCCTCGCTCGTGAGCTGTCGCGTCTCGCCGTCCACCGACATACCGCACCTCTCCGTAGTAACGCCGTGCCGCAACGTAAGCGTGCAGGACCACTGCCAGTGATCGGCACCGAACTCCACGAACGTGTGCTCCGGTGCTCCTGGCGCTCTTCCCGAAGAACCACGCGAGGGAAAGAAACCGCACCAAGCCCCACCCCTCCCGTCCGCGGCGGGCGCTCACTCGCGCGGGTGAACATCACCAACTCAGCTGGTCCTGGGACGGGTTGCCTGCTCTACGCTCAGCGCGACACAACACAAGACAGCAGCAGACATGCGACGGCCCCCGCCGGGACGCCAATCCCAATGCGAGGGCCTGACCACCGAGGAAGTTAGGCCCTTCCTGATGGATACGCAGAACCCTAACGCGCACTCGTACGCCCAGACCCGTGGCACGGGCAAAAAACATCCGCTCCGGCACACTCGCTCGACCGCCCACCCGAGCGGCATCACCCACGAGGTCACCCGCCACACCAGCCGCTTCACCGTGGTCGGCAACCATCTCGCCCAGCACCCGGAGTTGTCCGGGCTGGCCATCGGGCTCGGCGTCCACATCCAGTCGCTTCCCACCGGTGCCCGCGCCGACATCAAGACCCTCGCGGCCCGCTTCCCCGAGGGCCCGACCCGTATCGCCGCCGCCCTGCGCGAACTGGAGGCCCACGGCTACCTGCGCCGCACCCGTGAACGCACCGAGAGCGGTCGGATCGTCACGCGCACGGTCTCCTGCAACCAGCCGGGCCGGCACGGGGAGACGCCGGACGAACCCAGGCGCCCGGCCCGGCGGGCGCCCGAGCAGCAGGGACCGCAGAGGCCACAGCAAAAGCCCCCACGGCGAGTCCRCCCCGCCGTACCGAAGCCCGCGTACGCCTCTGCGTCCCTCCTCCGGACGGCCGTCGACGTCCTCACGGGCCTGCGCCGCGAAGACCCCCGGCTGCTCCTCTCCACCACCGACGCCGAACATCTCGCCCCCGGAGTCGCCGCCTGGCTGGAGCGCGACCTGACCCCCACCGCCGTACGCCACGCCCTGACCACGGACCTGCCACGCGAGGACCTGCGCCGCCCGGCAGCCCTCCTCGCCCACCGCCTCACGGCACAACTCCCACCCCTCCCGCCGCACCGCGCTCCGGAACCGGCTCTGTCCGTCAGACACCCACTCCGCAACTGCGACAGCTGCGACCGTGCGTTCCGCGGACCGGAGTCCTCCCTCTGTCGGGCGTGCACATCAGAGGGGAGATCCCTTGGAACCCACAGCGCCACCGATGCCGTACGAGCAACATGACCCGCACTCGACAGGACCTCACGTGCTGCCCTCTTTCGCCGCGAACGGACATCTTCCGCCGGGCCGGTACTCCGTCTCCCTCGACGAGGCGGAGGAGATACTGGTCGGCGCCCCCGCGTTCGAGGACTCCTCGACGCGCACGGAGCTGTGGGACGGCCTGCACAACTACCTCGATCCCTTCCTCACGCTTGAGGACACCTACGCGGGCGACCTCGGGGACCTTCCCCTCCTCCACAGGTTGTGGCTGGGCGGCAGCTTCGTCAGCGCCAAACTCGACCCTGGGAACATCGACGTGACGGTCCTGGTCGACCTGCGCGCCGAACGTGTCGTGCGGGGGAAGCCGGGCTCGAAATGGCTGACCACCGCTTTCCAGAGCCGGGCCAGGATGAAAGAAAAGTTCGGCGTCTCGCCGCTTCGCATCGGATACCGGCCCGTTGCGCATATCTTCGAGCCGGACCGCTTCACCCCCGACGAACGGACATACTTCACGCAAAGGGGTGTGTGGGACGACTGGTGGCAACGCCGCCGACTGGACGGTCAGGACGACCTCTCACCGTCCGAAGAGAGTGCCGCCCCGGCACGCGGTTATCTGGAGGTGCGACTGTGACCGGCGACAGCTGGCGTGAGCGCAGGCGCGCGCTCCTGCGGGACGACCCCGCCGAGACCGAACGTGCCACGCGACTGCTCGACACATTGGGCGCCGAGGACCGGGACGACGAGGAGATCGAGGCCGAACACCGAGCGAGTCGCCTGGCGGCGGCACGCGAATACGCTCCGGACGCCAGGCTCGAAGAGGAACTCCAGCTGCGGCTGACCGGGCCGGATGCCAACGGCGGCGCTCTCCGCTTCGCATGGGGTGACGCGCTGCTCGAACCCGTGGAGCACATGGTCTCCGCCGCCGCGGGCACTCCCGTACAACTGGAACTCACCGGCATCTCCGCCGGCAGTACCGTCGTGCACGCGCGCCCCGTCACCGTTCCCGCCGACCCGGCCGCACCCGACGGCCTGGACGTCACCGCCGCGTCGGCCGCCGCCACAGGACTCGGTACCCTCACCGCGCTGCTCGACGCGCTGGAATCGGAGCGCGACGTCCGCGAGTGGGTGAAGCTCTTCGACGCGGTCGAAGCGGTGTCCCGCGCGCTGAGCCGCTACGAACTGGACCTCGGACTGGCCTGGTACGACGCCGACGGCGGGTTGCGGCGGGCCCGGCTGACCGAGCGGGGCAGGGGCTATGTGAAACGGCTCCGTGAGACGAGGGACCGTGACCAGGAGATCACCATCTCCGGCAGGATCACCGAGCTGCGGGAGAGCGGCCTGGTGAAGGTGAAGACCGGCACCGCCAAGAACGCGCCCGCCTACGACGTCCGCTTCGAGGACGTGGGTGAACTGCTGCGCATGCGGCCCGGACTCGGCGACAACGTCCACTTCCGCGTCCGTTTCCGGCAGCAACTGGACTCCATGGGCATCGCCCGGTCCACCGAGTACACCTACCTGGGTCCGGCGGCGGAACAGACGTCACTCCCCCTCGAACCGCAAACGTTCGGAGGAAACTAGTGGCCGTGGACCTTTCTTTCTACAAGTCGTTCATCTTCGAAGAAGCTCGCGACCAGGGCCGCGACCAGGGCCGCAACCAGGGCGAGGTGAGGAGGGGAGCGCAAGACATCCTGGACGTCTTCGAGGTACGCGGCATTAATGTCCCCGAAGCCGTTCGCGAGCGCATCATCAGCTGCGACGACCCCGAGGTCCTGCGGCAGTGGCATCGGCGGGCCGTCGTCGTCGGCGTGGCCGAGGACGTGTTCGTCGGCGGGTGATCCGCGGCAGCGGCCCGTTACGGGACCCCGCTCCTGGCATGAGCACGATTCATCCGTATGGTTTCGGCATGGCAGTTCCCCACGTCGTCCCGATCGCGTACGAGCCGCGCCACCGCACCGATGCCGTCGGGCACTACGAGGAGGGGCAGTTCCTGGGGTCGGTCACCTACGCCTTCCCCGAGGACTACCGCCCCGACGACGGCTGGGAAGAGCACAAACGCCTCTTCACCGTGCTCCACACCTTCGACGCCCAGGGCCGGCACCGCGACTCGGAGATCTGGTGCGCCGGCACCTGGGCCGAGCAGCAACGCGCCCCGCACGGGCCGGAGTCGATCCTCTCCCAGGCCCAGGCCCACCTCGCCAAACTCCTCCGCAGCCTCCCGCGCCGCCGCTACACCGACATCGCGGTCCAGCCCTTCCGGCTCACCCGTGACGGTGTGCTGTTCGGACTGCTGACCGGTGAGGACGAGGGGGAGCCGTGGGCCGAGCTGTATCCGGACCGGCTGGGCTTCGGCCCGCCCTGGGACGGCTCGTACGACACCTGAGCGCGTCCTGCGGAGCCGGCCCCAGGGCCGCGCGGGCCCTGCGGACGTGGTGCAGGCCCGCGACGGCCGTCCGGGTCACCTGCGCGTACTGGGCGGGGGTGCGCGCGGCGGCCAGCTCGGCCCTCGCCGTACGCAGGCACGCCGCCGCGTCCGTCAGGGACCGCTCCACGTTCCGGCCGGCGTCGGCCTCCGCGGCCAGGCCGGGCATCCCGCGCGTCCGGCCCCGGGACCGGCATGCGACCGACGTTCCGGCGATCAGCAGGGGCAGCAGTGCGAGCAGCAGCACGGTGAATCCCATGGTCTCCTCCGGTGATCTCGTCCGGCACCGCCGACGTCCCACGGGGGGGGTCCCTGCCGGGGCCCCTTCCGTCCCGCCCTCCTACGGGCCATCGCCCGACGAGCACCCCGTGAGCCGCCTGATCACCCTTCCTTGTGCCCGGCATCGCGCAGAGGGAACGGGCCCGGAGCCACCCCGGCTCCGGGCCCGTCCGCCGTACGGTCCCGGACCGTCGGCTCAGAGGTCCGTGCCCTCGTGCGTCGCCTCCGGGTCCACCCCCATCGTGATCGTGCCGAGGACACCCCTCCCGATCGCGTTCTTCCTGTACGTCAGCTTCAGGAGACCGCCCGCCGTGCCGGACTGGTCGTAGATCGTGTCCTCGGTGAGCGTCGTGCGCTCGGTCGTCGACGTGGAGTACGGCTCGACCTCGGCCGAGGCCAGCACCGACTCCTCGTCGAAGAAGAACTGACCGGTGTGGCAGGTGGTGCCGCCCTCGTACCCGGCGTCCGTCCAGGTACCGCCCACATGCACCTTGGTGTGGATGTGCACGCACCGGCCCCGGTACCAGCCCGGGAAGACCGTCCTGAAGGTGACGAAGCCCTTCTTGTCCGTGCGCCACGTGCCGCGCAGGTAGCGCTCGTCGTCGGTGGGTTCCTGATGGCCCCCTCCACCGCCGGGTGGAGGACCGGTGGGCGCATCGGTCGGGGTACCCGTCGGCGCGTCGGTCGGCGCACCGGTGAGCGGAGTCCCGCCACCGCCCGAGGAGTCCTCGTACCCCGAATAGAGCCCCAGCGCGTCGCAGTGCCAGATGTCCACGGCGGCGTTCCTGACGGGCTTGCAGGTCTCGCTGTCGATCACCTTGAGGCGGAGGGTCAGCGGGATGCCCTCCCGGTCCTCGGTGATGTCCTGCCGGAGCTTGTCCGCGTCGATGTAGTACGGGCCTTCGGTGGTCTCCGAGGTGAGCCGGTAGCAGGCCTCCCCGGAAGCGGAACCGGAGGCGGCAGCCTGTTGCGCTGCGTTCGCGGTCGCCGCGATCGTGCCGCCCACGCTCACCGCGGCCACCGCCGCGCCGCCCGCCACGATGACCTTACGACGCGTCACGTTCCGTTCGCCCTGTGGCCCTTGGGCCGTCTGATCTCTCGTCATGGGCGAGGAAGCTAGGCAGGGAGCCTGTCAGCAGCATGGGTGCGGGCTGTGGATCGGCGGACGCGCGCCAACTTGGCGTGAAACGACCGTGGGGCGGTGCCACCCCGGCAAGGGTGGCACCGCCCCACGGCAAGCGACGTACGGCGTCCGGCGCCGGGCGCCCGGCGCGGAGGCTACTTCGCCTGGTTCACCGGCTTGCGCACCGAGATGTGCAGCTCACGCAGCCGCGCCTCGTCCAGCTCCGTCGGCGCGCCCATCATCAGGTCCTGCGCGTTGCCGTTCAGCGGGAACGCGATGGTCTCCCGGATGTTCGGCTCGTCGGCGAGGAGCATGACGATGCGGTCGACGCCGGGGGCGATCCCGCCGTGCGGCGGGGCGCCGAAGCGGAACGCGCGCAGCATGCCCGCGAACTGCTCCTCGACCGTCTCCCGGTCGTAGCCCGCGATCTCGAAGGCCTTCAGCATGATCTCCGGCTCGTGGTTCCGGATGGCGCCGGAGGACAGCTCGACACCGTTGCAGACGATGTCGTACTGCCAGCCCAGGATGTCCAGCGGGTCCTGGGTCTCCAGGGCCTCCAGACCGCCCTGCGGCATCGAGAACGGGTTGTGCGAGAAGTCGATCTTCCCGGTCTCCTCGTCCTTCTCGTACATCGGGAAGTCGACGATCCAGCAGAAGCGGAAGACGCCCTCCTCGAAGTGCCCGGAGCGCTTGGCGGCCTCGACGCGCACCGCGCCCATGATCTTGGAGACCTCGTCGAACTCGCCCGCGCCGAAGAACACCGCGTGGCCGGCCGTCAGCGACAGGCGCTTGGTCAGCTCGGCGACGTCGTCCTCGGTGAGGAACTTGGCGATCGGGCCGGTCAGCGAACCGTCCTCGGCCACCCGCACCCAGGCCAGGCCCTTCGCGCCCTGCGAGACCGCGTAGTCGCCGAGCTGGTCGAAGAACTTGCGGGGCTGCGCGGACACGTTCGGCACCGCCAGCGCCCGTACGTGCTTGCCGGCGAAGGCCTTGAACTCCGAGCCCTCGAAGATGTCGGTGATGTCGGTGAGCTCCAGCTGGGCCCGCAGGTCCGGCTTGTCGGAGCCGTACTTCAGCATCGACTCGCGGAACGGGATCCGCGGGAACGGCGAGGTGACGGGCCGGCCGTTGCCGAACTCCTCGAACAGCTCGGTCATGAGCTTCTCGATCGGCTGGAAGACGTCCTCCTGCTCGACGAAGGACATCTCCACGTCGAGCTGGTAGAACTCGCCCGGCGAGCGGTCGGCGCGCGCGTCCTCGTCACGGAAGCAGGGCGCGATCTGGAAGTACCGGTCGAAGCCCGAGATCATCAGCAGCTGCTTGAACTGCTGCGGGGCCTGCGGCAGGGCGTAGAAACGGCCCGGGTGCAGCCGGGAGGGGACCACGAAGTCGCGCGCGCCCTCGGGCGAGGTGGCGCTGAGGATCGGGGTCGCCATCTCGTTGAAGCCCAGCGCCGTCATCTTGTGGCGGATGGCCGAGATGACCGACGTGCGCAGCAGGATGTTGCGGTGCATGCGCTCGCGGCGCAGGTCGAGGAAGCGGTACTCCAGGCGCCGCTCCTCGTTCACCCCGTCCTCGGCGTTGATCGTGAAGGGCAGCGGGGCGGCCGCGCCGAGCAGCTCGACCTCGCCGACCTCGACCTCGATCTCACCGGTCGGCAGCTCCGGGTTCACGTTCTCCGTGCCACGCGAGACGACCTTGCCGTCGACCCGGACCGTGGACTCCTTGGAGACCTTGTCGAGGGCCTCGTACGCGGGGGTTCCGGGGCGGGCGACGAGCTGCGTGATGCCGTAGTGGTCGCGCAGATCGATGAAGAGGATGCCGCCCAGGTCTCGGCGATTGTGCAGCCAGCCGCTCAGCCGGACGTCGCTGCCGACGTCAGAGGCGCGGAGCTCGCCGCAGGTGTGGGACCTGTACCGATGCATCGTCGTTCATCCAGTCTTCGCGGTCGGGGACATGTTTCACGTGAAACACATGCAAGAGTACCGGCCACCCCATGATCGCCGTCCGCAATAGCCGAGGGGGCGGTCCGGGCGGCGCGCCCGCCCACCCCGTCCCACCTGCCTCGGTGGCAGCCTTCGTTCACCTGTTCATACAGTGGGGCAATGCGCATAGGTGATCCCCTTCCCTCTGTGGGGGACGTCCTCGCCACCCTCGCCACCGGCCTGTGGAGGTGGGACGACGGCGCCGGGAAGGTCACTCTCGACGCCGAGGCCTCCCGGCTCCTCGGTCTGCCCGCGGAGCCCGTGGTGCTCACGGAGGCGGGGGTGCGGGCCCGTTTCCACCCCGTCGACTGGAACGAGGTCAACGGGGTCGTCCAGCTCGCCGCCGCCGAGGACACGCTCGCCGAGCTGCGGCTGCGCGTCATGGACGACCAGGGCCGCGTGATCCGTACCGTACGCAGCCGTTCCAAGCCCTCCTTCGACCCGGAGAACAGGTCGTACCAGCTGATCGGCACCCTCCAGGAGGTCACCGAGCCGTCGCCGGGCGCCGCCGCGCGGATGCCCGTCACGGGGGACTGGCGCCGCTCGCGCGAGGCGTTCCTGCTGGACGCGGGGCGGGCGCTGGCCGAGGCGCGGTCCACGGCGGAGGTGCTGCGGGTCGCGGCCGGCCTGTCGATGCCCGGGTTCTCGCCGGACGGGCTCGCGGTGTTCGGCGCGGAGGCGGACCGGCTCACCGTCATCGGCCACTTCGGGCAGCAGCCGGGGGACGAGGAGCCGTTCTCCCACATGTCGCTGGAGACGGACTACCCGGCCGCGGAGGTCGTCCGCACCGGCCGCGCGGTCTATCTCCCCTCCCCCGACAGCTACCGGGACCGGTATCCGGCCGCCTGGCCGCTCGCCCAGGGTTTTGGCCGCCAGTCCTGGGCGTTCCTGCCGCTCACGGTGGCGGGGCGCACGATGGGCGCGTGGATGGCGGCCTTCACGTACCCGGTCACCTTCACGCCCGACGAGCGGTCCGTGCTGACGACGGTGGCGCGGATGCTGGCGCAGGCCCTCTCACGGGCCGGGGTCACCGAGTCCGAGCGGGAGCTCACGGACGGCCTGCAGCGCTCGATGCTGCCGACCCTGGGGCCGACGATCCCCGGGATGAGCGTCGCGGCCCGGTACGTGCCCACGGGCGGCGGGCTCCAGGTCGGCGGCGACTGGTACGACATGATCCCGCTGCCGGGCGGCACCTCGCGGACGAGCCCCGGCAGCGGCCGCTTCGCGCTGGTCATCGGCGACGTCCAGGGCCACGACGTACGCGCCGCGGGCCTGATGGGCCAGCTGCGGATCGCGCTGCGGGCGTACGCCTCGGAGGGGCACCGCCCGGACGCGGTCCTCTCGCGCGCCTCCCGCTTCCTCTACGGGATCGGCTCCGACGACGAGATCGCGGACCTGCGCTTCGCGACCTGCCTGTACGTGGAGGTGGACCCGGAGAGCGGTGTGCTGGAGATGGCCCGGGCCGGGCATCCCGACCCGGCGATCCGGATGGCGGACGGAACCGTGCTGACCCGGCCCACCGCGGGCGGGCTGCCGCTGGGCATCGACCCGGACGCCGACTATCCGACGACGCGGTTCGTGCTGGAGCCCGGCGAGACGATGCTGATGTGCACGGACGGACTGATCGAGACCGGCGGGCACGACCTGGACACCGGCTGGCTGAGGATCCGCAGGATCCTGGAGGAACACGACGGCGACCTGGAGGCGCTCGCCGACGGACTGGTCCAGGCCGTGCACGGGCCCTCCTCGCACCACACCACCGGTCCGCTGGTGGACCGCCGCGAGGACGACATAGCGGTGCTGCTGCTGTGCCGGACGGGGCAGGAGGGCTGCGGCCCGGACGCCCCGGCGGCCGAGCGGCCGGCCGTACGGCGCACCGTGCTCACCGTCGCGCAGGCCGAACCGCAGAAGGTCGCGGTGGCCCGGCAGCAGCTGCGGGAGTTCCTGCACGACTGGACCTCGGCCGACCAGGTCGACTCGGCGGTCCTGCTGCTCTCCGAGATGGTGACGAACGTGCTCGTCCACACGGACGGGGACGCGCTGCTGGTCGCCGAGATGACGGGCCCGGCGGGCGCCCGCCGCATACGGATCCAGGTGGCGGACGGCAGCGACGACCTGCCCCACCGGCGTCACCCCGGTGAGCTGGCCTCCTCCGGACGGGGCCTGGTCCTCACCGAGCTGCTCGCCGACGCGTGGGGGGTCGACCCCCGGGGCGAGGGCAAGAGCATCTGGTTCGAGCTCTACGAGAAGGGTTCCGGGGCGGATGGGGAGGCGGGGGGCGCCTCCGGTCCCCCGTCGGCGGAGGACGCGTAACGCCCGCGCAGTTCCGCGACCACGCCGAACGCCGCCGCCGTCAGGGGCACCGCCAGCAGCATGCCGAGGATGCCCGCGACCGAGGCGCCGGCGGTGATGGCCAGCATGACGACGGCCGGGTGCATCTGGACGGTCCGGCTCTGGATCACCGGCTGCAGCACGTGCCCCTCCAGGACCTGGACGGCCAGGACGACCCCCAGCGCCCACAGGGCGATCACGAACCCCCGGTCGGCGAGCGCCACCAGGATCGCCACCGCGCCGGAGAGGAAGGCGCCCAGGTAGGGGATGTACGCGCCGACGAACACGAGCGCGCCGAGCCCCAGCGCCCCGGGCACCCGCAGCACCAGCAGGCCCACGGTGATGCAGAGGGCGTCGATGAGCGCGATGAACGTCGTCCCGCGCATGAACCCCTCGACGGCCTCGTACGCCCGCCGCGCCATCGCCTCGACCGTGTCGCCGGACTGCCGGGGCACCAGTGAGCGCAGGGTCCCGACCGCCCGGTGCGAGTCGCGCAGGAAGAAGAAGACCAGCAGCAGCGCGAGGACGGCCATGGCGATGACCTCGCCCATGACGCTGATCCCGCTGATCACCCCGGAGGCCGCCGTCCCGCCGAACTTGCCCATCAGCTCCCTGGCGTTGGAGGCGAGGTCGTCGAGGGAGGTGCCGGCCGCCCCGAAGTGCTCGGACAGCGACCGGCCCGCCTGCTTGAGGGAGGCGAGGATCTGGTCGCCGGTGTCGACCAGCGCGGCGACGACGATGTACGCGGCCCCGCCGACGACGGCGACCACGGCGGCGCAGGTCACGCCCGCCGCGAGGGACCGGTTCAGCTTCGCCTGCACCAGCCGCCGGTGCAGCGGCCCGAGCAGGGCGGTGCCCAAAAGCGCGAGCAGCACGGGCACCACGGCCGTCCTGAGCTCCTCGCACAGCCGCACCCCGATCAGGCCGACCCCGGCGACGAGCAGGACGACGAGGCACCAGGCGGCCACGCGGCGCACGGGTCCGGGCAGGAGCGGGGCGGGCTCGGAAGGGGGCGTCAGCACCCCTCCAGCCGATCACGCGCCGGGCGGGGCGGCACGTCCGGAAGCCCGAACGGGCGCGGAACGGCCGGAGGGCCCCCGTCCGGCTCGGACGGGGGCCCTCCTGGTGAGCGGCGGGGCCTAGAACCCGCCCTCCGACATGCCGTGCACCGCCGGAACCGTGCCGAGGCGGCCCTTCTGGAAGTCCTCGAAGGCCTGCTGCAGCTCGTCGCGGGTGTTCATCACGAACGGGCCGTAGTGCGCCATGGGCTCACGGATCGGCTGTCCGCCCAGGATCACGACTTCGAGGTCCGGGGTGTTCGCGTCCTGCTTCTCGTCCGCGCGGACGGTCAGCGAGGAGCCCGCGCCGAAGACGGTCGTCTGGCCGGTGCGGACCGGACGGCGCTCCGTACCGACGCTGCCGCGGCCCGCCATCACGTACGCGAGGGCGTTGAAGTCCTCGCGCCACGGGAGCGTGAGCTCGGCGCCGGGCGCCACGGTCGCGTGGACCATGGTGATCGGCGTGTGCGTGATGCCGGGGCCCTCGTGGCCGTCCAGCTCACCGGCGATGACGCGCAGGAGCGCGCCGCCGTCGGGGGTGGAGAGCAGCTGGACCGAGCCGCCGCGGATGTCCTGGTAGCGCGGGGCCATCATCTTGTCCTTGGCAGGGAGGTTCACCCACAGCTGGAGCCCGTGGAAGAGACCGCCCGACATGACGAGCGACTCCGGCGGGGCCTCGATGTGCAGCAGGCCCGAGCCGGCCGTCATCCACTGGGTGTCGCCGTTGGTGATGGTGCCGCCGCCACCGTTGGAGTCCTTGTGGTCGAAGACGCCGTCGATGATGTAGGTCACGGTCTCGAAGCCGCGGTGCGGGTGCCAGGGGGTGCCCTTGGGCTCGCCCGGCGCGTATTCCACCTCACCCATCTGGTCCATCATGATGAACGGGTCGAGGTGGCGGTAGTTGATCCCGGCGAACGCGCGCCGGACCGGGAAGCCCTCGCCCTCGAAGCCGCTCGGAGCGGTGGTCACGGTCAGCACGGGGCGGGCCACGGCCTCGGTCGACGCCACCACACGGGGCAGGGTCAGCGGGTTCTCGACGGTCACTGCAGGCATGTCGGTACCTCCTTGTGCTTCGAGTTTAGTTGAAAGTAGAACTTCCTGCTACCCGCAACACGAAGCGCTCGGAGGGAATTCCCTCCGAGCGCCTGGGGTGGGATGGGGTGGTCGCACGGCTGCGGGCCGGCGGTCGCGGAGCGTGCGAATCCGCGGGTGCGTCGTGGCCGAGCGCGCAGTTCCCCGCGCCCCTAAAGGCAAAAGCCGGGGCGCAGCCCCGCTTTTGAGGGGCGCGGGGAACTGCGCGACCAGCCCCCACCGGGCCGCAGCGGACCACCCACGCGATAAGACTTCAGCCGTACATGCGGCGCATCGCGAAGTCCACCATCTGCTCGACCGACTTCGCGTCGAAGACGATGCGGTGCTCACCCTCCATGTCGAGGACGAAGCCGTAGCCGGTGGGGAGCAGGTCGATCACCTCGGCCCCGGTGATCACGAAGTACTTGGACTCCTTGCCGGCGTACCGGCGCAGCTCCTTGAGCGAGGTGAACATCGGGATCACCGGCTGCTGGGTGTTGTGCAGCGCCAGGAACCCGGGGTTGTCGCCGCGCGGGCAGTAGACCTTGGACGTGGCGAAGACCTGCTGGAAGTCCTCGGGGGTCAGCGACCCCGTGGTGAACGCGCGCACCGCGTCCGCGAGCGACGGCGGCGACGGCTCGGGGTAGAGCGGCGCCTGCTGCCCGTACCCGCCGACCCCGCCGGGCATCTGCTGCGGCGGTGGCTGGGGCTGCGCGTACTGCTGCTGCCCCGGTCCCACGTTCTGGTCGTAGCCGTACATGGGGGCAAGACTACCGAGGGCACAGGGGCCCCAGGCCGTCCCCGACCGATTTCCTCGAACAGGTGGCGGACCCCTCCGCTCGCACCCGAACGTAGACCCTGCTCACACTTGGACAAACAGGGGTTGCGTCTTATTACCGACGGGTAGCATCATCGTAGCTACTAGTTGGTACGTGAACCAGGTACGAGGAATCACCACCTCCCCGATCCCTTAACGGAGCCGTCGCCATGGGGCACTACAAGTCGAATCTCCGCGACATCGAGTTCAACCTCTTCGAGGTGCTCGGGCGCGACAAGCTGTACGGCACCGGCCCGTTCGCGGAGATGGACACCGAGACCGCCAAGAGCATCCTCGAAGAGCTGACCCGCCTCTCGGAGAACGAGCTGGCGGAGTCCTTCGCGGACGCCGACCGCAACCCGCCGGTCTTCGACCCGGAGACGAACACGGCGCCCGTCCCGGCGTCCTTCAGGAAGTCCTACCAGGCCTTCATGGACTCCGAGTACTGGCGGCTCGGCCTGCCTGAGGAGATCGGCGGCACCACCGCGCCCCGCTCCCTGATCTGGGCGTACGCGGAGCTGGTGCTCGGCGCGAACCCCGCGGTCTGGATGTACTCCTCGGGCCCCGCGTTCGCGGGCATCCTCTTCGAGGAGGGCAACGACGTCCAGAAGCACATCGCGAAGATCGCCGTCGACAAGCAGTGGGGCTCCACCATGGTGCTCACCGAGCCGGACGCCGGCTCGGACGTCGGCGCCGGCCGCACGAAGGCGGTCGAGCAGGCGGACGGCTCCTGGCACATCGAGGGCGTGAAGCGGTTCATCACGTCCGGCGAGCACGACATGTCGGAGAACATCCTCCACTACGTCCTCGCCCGCCCCGAGGGCGCAGGACCCGGCACCAAGGGCCTGTCCCTCTTCCTCGTACCGAAGTACGAGTTCGACTTCGAGACCGGCGAGCTGGGCGAGCGCAACGGCGTCTACGCGACGAACGTCGAGCGCAAGATGGGCCTCAAGGCGTCCAACACCTGCGAGATGACGTTCGGCGACCGCCACCCCGCCAAGGGCTGGCTCGTCGGCGACAAGCACGACGGCATCCGTCAGATGTTCCGCATCATCGAGTTCGCCCGCATGATGGTCGGCACGAAGGCGATCTCCACGCTCTCCACGGGCTACCTGAACGCGCTGGAGTACGCCAAGGAGCGCGTCCAGGGCCCCGACCTCGCGCAGTTCATGGACAAGACCGCGCCCAAGGTCACCATCACGCACCACCCGGACGTGCGCCGCTCGCTGATGACGCAGAAGGCGTACGCGGAGGGCATGCGCGCGCTCGTGCTGCACACCGCCGCGCTCCAGGACGAGATCCAGGTCAAGGAGGCCGAGGGCGCGGACGCCTCCGCCCTGGAGGCCATGAACGACCTGCTCCTGCCGATCGTGAAGGGCTACGGCTCCGAGAAGGGCTACGAGCAGCTCGCCCAGTCGCTGCAGACGTACGGCGGCTCCGGCTTCCTCCAGGAGTACCCGGTCGAGCAGTACATCCGCGACGCGAAGATCGACACGCTGTACGAGGGCACGACCGCGATCCAGGGCCAGGACTTCTTCTTCCGGAAGATCGTCCGCAACCAGGGCGCGGCGCTGAACTCGCTGGCCGAGGACATCAAGAAGTTCCTGGCGCTCGGCACCGGCGGCGAGGAGCTGTCCGGCGCCCGCGACCAGCTCGCCAAGGCGGCCGTCGAGCTGGAGGCCATCGTCGGCCTGATGCTCACCGACCTCGCGGCGACCGAGCAGGACGTCAAGAACATCTACAAGGTCGGGCTGAACACCACCCGCCTGCTGATGGCCTCCGGTGACGTCGTCGTCGGCTACCTGCTCCTGAAGGGCGCGGCCGTCGCCGCCGAGAAGCTGGAGACGGCCTCGGCGAAGGACCGTGCGTTCTACACGGGCAAGATCGCGGCGGCGAAGTTCTTCGCCGCGAACGTCCTGCCGGGCGTCACCGGCGCCCGCAAGCTCGCCGAGTCCGTGGAGCTGGACCTGATGGAGCTGGACGAAGCGGCGTTCTGAGCCCTTCCCTCAAGGGGCGCGGGGCGGTGACATCTTGCGGCTCCGCCGCGGGGCGCGAACAACCCCCACACACCCGCGGACGCAGACACACCCGCGGCTCCGGGCCCGACGCGGCAGGCCGCAGGCCGTCACGTTCGCGCCGAACGTGACGCTCCGTCCCACCCTCTGTACAGACCCCTCACCAAGGCCCGTTCCCATCCCCGGGAGCGGGCCTTCGTACGTCGTTAAGGTGAACCCATGCGCACACCCTCCCGCTTCGACCGCGGCCACACCGACGATCTCATGTCCTTCCTGGCGGCGAGCCCGTCCCCGTACCACGCGGTGGCGAACGCCGCCGAGCGGCTGGAGAAGGCCGGTTTCCGCCAGGTCTCGGAGACCGACGCATGGGACGGGACCGCCGGCGGGAAGTACGTGCTGCGCGGCGGCGCGATCGTGGCCTGGTACGTGCCGGAGGGCGCCGAGCCGCACACCGCCTTCCGCATCGTCGGGGCGCACACCGACTCCCCCAACCTGCGGGTGAAGCCGCGTCCCGACAGCGGCGGCCACGGCTTCAGACAGGTCGCCGTCGAGATCTACGGCGGCCCGCTGCTCAACTCCTGGCTGGACCGTGACCTCGGCCTGGCCGGCCGGCTGTCGCTGCGGGACGGCTCCACGCGCCTCGTGAACGTCGACCGCGCCCTGCTGCGGGTGCCGCAGCTCGCCGTCCACCTGGACCGCTCCGTCACCTCCGAGGGCCTCAAGCTCGACAAGCAGCGGCACATGCAGCCCGTCTGGGGCCTGGGCGACGACGTGCGCGACGGCGACCTGATCCGCTTCCTGGAGCAGGAGGCGGGCATCGCCGAGAGCGAGACCACCGGCTGGGACCTGATGGTCCACTCCATCGAACCGCCCGCCTACCTGGGCCGCGACAAGGACCTGGTCGCGGGCCCGCGCATGGACAACCTGCTGTCCGTGCACGCCGGTACGGCGGCGCTGGCCGCCGTGGCGACCGCCGAGGACCCCCTGCCGTACATCCCGGTCCTCGCGGCGTTCGACCACGAGGAGAACGGTTCGCAGTCCGACACGGGGGCGGACGGCCCGCTCCTCGGCAGCGTGCTGGAGCGTTCGGTCCACGCGCGGGGAGGATCGTTCGAGGACCGGGCCCGCGCCCTGGCTGGCACGGTCTGTCTCTCCTCCGACACGGGCCACGCCGTGCACCCCAACTACGCGGAACGGCACGACCCGACGCACCACCCGCGCGCCGGCCGGGGCCCGATCCTGAAGGTGAACGTCAACAACCGCTACGCCACCGACGGTTCGGGCCGCGCGGTCTTCGCCGCGGCCTGCGACAAGGCCGGTGTGCCGTTCCAGACGTTCGTCTCCAACAACTCCATGCCGTGCGGCACCACCATCGGGCCGATCACCGCGGCCCGCCACGGCATCAGGACGGTCGACATCGGCGTGGCCATCCTGTCGATGCACAGCGCCCGCGAACTGTGCGGCGCGGACGACCCGTTCCTGCTGGCCAACGCGCTGGTGGCGTTCCTGGAAGGGTAGTTGGCCCGGTGTCCTGCCTGACGCACCGTCCACTCCGGTACGGGGCGGCCGGATTCGCCGTTGCATGGAGGGCCGGGGTGCGGGTACCCGTGCGACACCCGGGAACCGTACGGTCCCCGGGCCCGGCACGAACCGTGCGCAACAGGAGGCGACACCCATGGGCCTGGGCGGGTGCATCATTCTGATCGCCGTAGGGGCGATCCTCACGTTCGCGACCGACTGGGACATGCAGGGGGTCAACCTCGACCTGGTCGGCATCATCTTCATGATCGTCGGACTCATCGGCGTGGCGACGTTCAGCAGCATCGCCAAGCGGCGCAGGGTCGTGGTGCCGCAGCAGACCACGCAGGTCGTCGACGACCCGCACCACCGCAACACCACCGGCTACAGCGACGGCTACGGCGCCTGACCGGCGTACGCGGCGGGCGTACGCAGCGGGCGTACGCGACCGGCGCCGCGCGACGGGCGGCCACCGGTGGCGGCGATCACCCGGCGGCGGTCACCCGGTGAGCGCGTGACCCGTGGTGACGTCCACGTGGTCGGGAACCTCCTCGTGGCGGTCTCCGACGGTCAGCGTCCCGGTGGGTTCGAACATCAGGATCGCCGCGCCCGACGGGCTGGACGGCTTGTGCTCGACGCCGCGCGGCACCGTGAAGACCGACCCCCTGGGGAGCGTCACCGTGCGCTCGCCGCCCGGCTCGCGCAGGGCGATGAACAGCTCGCCCTCCACGACCAGGAAGAACTCGTCGGTGTGGTCGTGGGTGTGCCAGACGTGCTCGTCGCGCACCTTGGCGATCCGTACGTCGTAGTCGTTGACGGACCCGACGATACGAGGACTCCACAGCTCGGTGAAGGAGCCGAGGGCCTCGGCGAGGACGACGGGCCGGCCGGCGGCCGTTCGATCTGCGGCGGCGACGGTGGCGGCAGCGGTGGCGGTGCTGTCTTGATCGGTCATGAGCCCATCCTGGGACGTGACGGGTCCGCGCACGAGTGCTAGAAATCGCACATGCCGCACGGATCCTCGCACCGCGTCGCCGTCGTCGTCGACGAGGGCACCAACCCCTTCGAGGTCGGCGTCGCGACCGAGCTGTTCGGGCTGCCCCGTCCCGAGCTCGGTCTCCCGCGACCGCTGTACGACCTGACGCTGTGCACCCCCGTCCCCGGGGTCCGGATGAACCACGGCTTCTTCACGCTGAGCGGGGTGCCCGGCCTCGACGCGGCGGACACCGCGGACACGCTCGTCGTGCCCGGCCGCCCCGACAACGTCGTGCCGCGCGGCGAGGCCGTGCTCGACGCGGTCCGGCGCGCCCACGCGCGGGGCGCCCGCGTGGTGAGCCTGTGCACCGGCAGCTTCGCGCTCGCCGAGGCCGGTCTCCTGGACGGGCGCCGGGCCACCACGCACTGGCGCTGGGCCGGCCTCTTCCGCAAACTCCACCCGAAGGTCCTCCTGGAGCCGGACGTCCTGTTCGTCGACGACGGCGACGTGCTGACAGCGGCCGGCAGCGCGGCCGCGCTCGACCTCGGTCTGCACATCGTGCGGCGCGACCACGGCGCCGAGATCGCCAACGCCGTGTCCCGGCGGCTCGTCTTCGCCGCCCACCGCGACGGCGGGCAGCGGCAGTTCGTCGAACGGCCGGTGCCCGACGTGCCCGGGGAGTCGCTGGCCCCGCTGCTCGCCTGGGCCCGCCAGCGGATCGGCGACCCGCTGGCGGTCGCCGACCTCGCGGCGCGCGCGGCGGTCAGCCCGGCCACGCTGCACCGCCGCTTCCGCGCCCAGCTCGGCACCACCCCCCTGGCCTGGCTGACCGGCGAACGGGTGGCGCTCGCCTGCCGGCTCATCGAGCGCGGCGAGGAACGCCTCGACGTCGTGGCCCGGCACAGCGGCCTCGGCACCGCCGCCAACCTGCGGACACAGCTGCGGCGCGGGACCGGGCTCAGCCCGTCGGCCTACCGGCGGCGTTTCGGGCCCGCCGCCGGGGAAGCACGAAGGGTATGAAATTCCTCGTACGCGACCGGATCCTGGGCTTCGGTGACGACTACTGGATCGAGGACGAGCACGGCCGCAAGGCCTTCCTCGTCGACGGCAAGGCGATGCGGCTGCGGGACACCTTCGAGCTGAAGGACCCGCAGGGGCGGGTGCTGATCGACATCCACCAGAAGATGCTCGCCCTGCGGGACACGATGGTCGTCGAGCGGGGCGGTGAGCCGCTGGCGACCATCCGCAGGAAGCGGCTGTCGCTGCTGCGCAACCACTACCGCGTCGCGCTCGCCGACGGCACCGAGCTGGACGTCAGCGGCAAGATCCTCGACCGGGAGTTCGTCGTCGAGTACGACGGGCAGATGCTGGCGCACGTGTCGCGGCGGTGGCTGCGGGTGCGGGAGACGTACGGGGTGGAGGTCGTGCGCGAGGACGCGGATCCGGCGCTGCTGATCGCGGTGGCGGTATGCGTGATCCACTTGTCGGAGAAGGAGAGAGAGTCCGACTGAGGGTTTTCGCCCCCGCCGCCCCTWCCCATTCCCGTCACTGCTCACCCCCGCATGCCCCCCACCCGTCCCGCAGGCGAGCACGAACGCCTGGTCCTCGACGGCCCGCGCCCGCGCCAGCAGCGTCCAGTGCGACCGCCGCCGCTCGGGCCACCCCGCCGAGACGACGAACGTCTGCGCCCCCGCGTCCACGAGCCCGCGGAAGAGCTCGGGGAAGCGCAGGTCGTAGCAGGTGGCCAGCCCGATCGTGGTCTCCGGCAGGGCCACGGTCGCCAGCTCGGACCCCGCTCCCATCAGCACGGCCTCGCCCTTGTCGAACCCGAACCGGTGGATCTTCCGGTACGAGGCGGCGAGCTCCCCGGAGGGGGAGAAGACCAGGGAGGTGTTGTACAGCGCGCCGGAGGCGACCCGTTCGGGGATCGAACCGGCGTGCAGCCACACGCCCGCGTCGCTCGCCGCCTTGGCCATCAGCTCGTACGTGGGCCCTTCGAGCGGCTCCGCCTCGGCGGCGAACGACTCGTAGGCGAAGGCGCCGGTCGTCCACAGTTCGGGCAGGACCACCAGGTCGGACCCGCTCTGCCGCCTCACCAGCGAGGCGACACGCTGCCTGCGGGAGTCGACCGATTCGGCCTCGTCCACGGCGATCTGGAGGAGAGAGGCGCGCACACTACCACCGTCCTGGCATTCGAGCCTTTGATACGGGCCTACGATCGTCACACGAAAGCACTGCCGGGGTGCCTCACAGCAGCGTAACTTAGCGTCCCAAGACACCCGCTGACTGTGCACTGCCCGCGCCCGAATAGCCCGAGGGGTCCCGTTTCCGTGAGTCTGCATCCGAGCCTTCAGTCCTACGCCGACGCCTGGACCCACTCCATCGACGCGATATCCGATCTGGTGTCGCCGCTGGTCGAGGGGGAATGGAACCGGCGGACTCCGTGCCCGGGCTGGTCGGTGCGCGACCTCGTCTCCCACGTCATCGGCCTCGACTGCGAGGCGCTCGGGGACCCCCGCCCGATCCACACGCTCCCCCGCGACCTGTACCACGTGACGAACGAGCACCAGCGGTACATGGAGATGCAGGTCGACGTCCGCCGCCACCACACGGCGCCGGAGATGACCTCCGAGCTGGAGTACACGGTCATCCGCCGCAACCGCCAGCTGCGCAACGAGTCGCGGCAGCCCGACGCGCTGGTCCGGGGCCCGCTCGGCACCGAGATCACCCTGGAGGAGTCGATGCGCTACCGGGCGTTCGACATCTGGGTGCACGAGCAGGACCTGCGCACGGCCCTCGGACAGCCGGGCAACCTGGACTCCCCGGGTGCGTACGTCACCCGCGACGTGCTGCTCGGCAAGCTTCCCAAGGTCGTCGCCAAGGACGCGGGCGCCCCGGCGAACTCGGCGGTCGTCTTCGACGTGCACGGCCCCGTCGAGTTCCTGCGCACGGTCCGCGTCGACGCCGACGGTGCCGGTTCGATAGACGGCACCCCGTCCCTCGGCCCGGCCGCCACCCTCACCCTCGACTGGGAGACCTACTTCCGCCTCGCCTGCGGCCGGGTCACGCCCGAGGCCGTGTCGGACCGCATCAAGACGGAGGGCGACCCGGACCTGACGGCGGCGATCCTCCACCACTTCGCCGTCACGCAGTAACTTCTCAGCCCGTGCGGCGCTTGAGGACCGGGGGTTCGGGGGCAGAGCCCCTGAGTCAGGGACGGACAGGGGCGGCGGGGGCGGGATCCCCGCGCCGCGCCGCCGTCCCCCCCCCCGGCGCCGCCCCGTCGCCACCCTGCCTGCGACCCGCCCCCGCCGGCTACGCCGGCACGTGCACCGTCTCCACCCGGCTGGCCACCAGCCGCTCCCGCTCCCGGCGCGCCGCCGACCCGCGCAGCCGCAGGATCTGGCTCAGCCCCAGCGCCTGCAGGACGAACACCGCCGAGAAGGCCACCGTGTAGCTCCCCCCGGTGGCGTCCAGCAGCACCCCCACCGCGAGCAGCGTCGTCATCGAGGCGACGAAACCGCCCATGTTGGTGATGCCGGACGCGGTCCCCTGCCGCTCGGGCGGGTTCGCGGGCCGCGCGAAGTCGAAGCCGATCATCGACGCGGGCCCGCACGCCCCGAGGACCACGCACAGCACGACCAGCAGCCACATCGGCGCGTGGTAGCCGGGATAGGCGAGCGTGGCGGCCCACACGGCCGACGTCGACAGGACCGTGCCGAGCGCCAGCGGCAGCCGCGCCGCGTGGTGCCGGGCGACGATCTGCCCGTACACCAGGCCGACGAGCATGTTGGAGAGCACGACGAGCGTGAGGAGTTCGCCGGCCGTCGCCCGGGACAGGCCCTGGGCCTCGACGAGGAACGGCAGCCCCCACAGCAGCAGGAACACCATCGCCGGGAACTGGGTCGTGAAGTGCACCCACAGCCCCAGCCGCGTCCCGGGCTCCCGCCAGGACTCCGCGATCTGGCGGCGCACGTACGCGGAACCCCGGTGCGGGGAGGGCTCCGGCTCGTACCCCTCGGGGTGGTCCTTGAGGAGGACCAGCATCAGGACGAGGACGAGGACACCGGCGGCCGAGCTCCCCGCGAACGCGGCCGTCCAGCCGACGCCGTGCAGCAGCCGGGCCAGCACGAGCGTCGAGACGAGGTTGCCCGCCATGCCCACCAGACCGGCGAGCTGCGCGACCATGGGCCCGCGCCGGGCCGGGAACCAGCGCGAGCCGAGGCGCAGCACGCTGATGAACGTCATCGCGTCACCGCACCCGAGCAGCGCGCGCGAGGCCAGCGCCGTCCCGTACGTCGGGGAGAACGCGAAGCCGAGCTGTCCGGCCGTGAACAGGACGACGCCGAGGGTCAGCACCTTCTTGGTCCCGAGGCGGTCGACCATCAGGCCGACGGGTATCTGCATGCCCGCGTAGACGAGGAGCTGGAGGATCGAGAAGGTCGACAGCGCGGAGGCGTTGACGTGGAAGCGGTCGGCCGCGTCGAGTCCCGCCACCCCCAGCGACGTACGGAAGATGACGGCGACGAAGTAGACGGAGACGCCGACGGACCAGACCGTGACGGCCCTGCGGCCGCCGGGCGGGTCGCCGGGGAGGGCCGGCAGGGCGGACGAGGAGGACGACGAGCTCATCGGACGTCCCCCCGCGCCAGGTTGGAGAACCAGCTGACGTGGCGGTGCACCAGGGCGACCGCGGCCTCGGCGTCGCCGGAGCGCAGCGCGTCGAGGATCTCCTGGTGCTCGGAGAGCGTCTTGGTGATGCGGTCGGGGTGGGCGTGCATCACGGCGACGCCCATCCTCAGCTGCCGGTCGCGCAGTTGGTCGTAGAGGCGGGAGAGGATCTCGTTGCCCCCGCTGCGGACGATCTCGGCGTGGAAGCAGCGGTCGGTGACGGCGGCCCCGGCCAGGTCACCGGCGGCGGCCTGCTCCTGCTGCTTCGCGAGGAGTTCGGTGAGGCGCTCGATCAGGGCGGGCGCGGCCGGCACCGCCTTGCGGATGGCGTGCGCCTCGACGAGCTGCCGGGTCTCGACCACGTCCGCGATCTCCTGCGCGGAGACGGGCAGCACGAGGGCGCCCTTCTTCGGGTAGAGCCGGATCAGCCCCTCGACCTCCAGCTTCAGCAGCGCCTCGCGCACCGGGGTCCGCGAGACGCCGACGGCCTCCGCCAGCTCGCCCTCGGTGAGCAGCGTCCCGCCCTCGTACCTGCGCTCCAGGACGGCCTGCTTGACGTGCGCGTACACGCGCTCGGCGGCGGGCGGTCGTTTCTCGGTCCGGCGGTCGGGCGCGGGGGCGGTGGGGGAC
>NZ_VDFC01000043.1:44626-50625 GCF_008369065.1 Streptomyces apricus
GGTGGGGGGCGGGGCTGAAGGCATGCGCACAGCATAGATACAACACGTACGCATGGTCGCGGACGGTCCAGGATATGGACCAGGTAAAAAGACGCACCCCGCCCGGTCTCGCGTACATCCTTCTGTGCTACCTACGAGTCTCAAGGGAAGGCCCCACTGTCAAGTGGCGGCCCTCCTGGGGCATTTGGCATCCTCTCGGTGCTTTCAACGTAATCGGGGTATTCGACTTGAAAACGGCCATCAAGGGTCTACGGGTTCGCAGAGCCGCCGCAGTGGTCCTCACCACCGGTGCCGTGCTCGCCTCCGGAGCTCTCAGTACGGCACCCGCGCAGGCCCTCACCGCGCCCACGATCGCCGCCAAGGGCGGCTTCGTGATGAACAACAGCACGGGCAAATCGCTCTACACCAAGGCCGCGGACACGCGCCGCTCCACCGGTTCCACGACGAAGATCATGACCGCGAAGGTCGTGCTGTCGCAGCCGAACCTGAACCTGGACGCCAAGGTCACCATCCAGAAGGCGTACAGCGACTACATCGTCGCCAACACCGCCTCCTCGGCACGGCTGATCGTCGGCGACAAGGTCACCGTCCGCCAGCTCCTGTACGGCCTGATGCTGCCGTCCGGCTGCGACGCCGCGTACGCGCTCGCCGACAAGTTCGGCTCCGGCTCGACGCGTGCCGCCCGCGTGAAGTCGTTCATCGGCAAGATGAACAAGCAGGCCAAGGACCTCGGTCTGACGAACACGAAGTTCGACTCGTTCGACGGCATCGGCAACGGCTCGAACTACTCCACGCCGCGCGACCTGACGAAGATCGCCAGCAGCGCGATGAAGAGCGCCAACTTCCGCGCGATCGTGAAGACGAAGAAGTACACGGCGAAGACCGTGACCAAGACCGGCAGCACCCGCACGATGGCGACGTGGGTCAACACCAACGGTCTGCTCAACAGCTACAGCGGCACGATCGGCGTGAAGACCGGCTCGGGCCCGGAGGCCAAGTACTGCCTGGTCTTCGCCGCGACCCGCAACGGCAAGACCGTGATCGGGACCGTGCTCGCCTCGACGTCCATCACGGCGCGTGAGTCGGACGCGAAGAAGATGATGAACTACGCCTTCGCGCGGTAGCGGAACCAAAAAAAGATTGCGCCGTTCCCCGCGCCCCTTCTCAGGGGTGCGGGGAACGGCGCATTCCTTTGCCTAACCCCAAGTAATCAGTCGCTTGGGCTGTTCCAGGACCGCCGCCACGTCCGCCAGCACCTTGGAGCCCAGCTCCCCGTCCACCAGCCGGTGGTCGAAGGACAGCGCGAGCGTCGTCACCTGGCGGGGCTTGACCTTCCCCTTGTGCACCCAGGGCTGCGGCTTGATGGACCCGACGGCGAGGATCGCGGACTCGCCCGGGTTGAGGATCGGCGTGCCGGTGTCGACGCCGAACACCCCGACGTTGGTGATGGTCACCGTCCCGCCCTGCATCGCCGCCGGCGAGGTGCGGCCCTCGCGGGCGGTCCCCACCAGCTCCCCCAGCGCCTCGGCGAGCTGCGGCAGCGTCTTGGCGTGGGCGTCCTTGATGTTCGGGACGATCAGGCCCCGGGGCGTGGCCGCCGCGATGCCCAGGTTCACGTAGTGCTTGCGCACGATCTCCTGGTTGGCCTCGTCCCACGAGGCGTTGACGTCCGGGTTCCGCCTGATGGCGACCAGCAGGGCCTTGGAGATCAGCAGCAGCGGGTTCACCCGCAGCCCCTGCATGTCCTTGTCCTGCTTGAGCTCCTCGACCAGCTTCATCGTGCGCGTCACGTCGACCGTGACGAACTCGGTGACATGCGGCGCGGTGAACGCCGAGCCGACCATCGCGGCCGCCGTCGCCTTGCGGACCCCCTTGACCGGGATCCGGGTCTCGCGCACCCCGTCGTACGCGACGGACGGTGCCGTGACGGCCGGCGCCGCGGCGGGTGTGCGCACCGGGGCGGCGGGCGCCGGGGGCGCCTCGGTGACCGCGGGCTCCGCCACGGGGGCCGGGGCCACCGCCGCGTGCACGTCCTCGCGGGTGATGATCCCGTCCGGTCCCGAGGGGACGACCACGGCCAGGTCGACCCCGAGGTCCTTGGCCAGCTTGCGTACCGGGGGCTTGGCCAGCGGACGGGCGGCGGGGGCCGCGGGCATCACCGGAGCAGCGGGCGCCACCGGAGCCGCGGCCTCCACCGGGGCCGCGTGCCCGTTCAGCTCGCGCTGCACCGATGCGGCCGCCTCCGGCTGCCGCGCCGGGACGCCCCTGCGGGGGCGGCGCTTCGTGGAGGACACCGAGACCCCGTACCCGACGAGGACCGGCTTGCGGCCCTCGGGCTCCGCCTGCTCCGCGGCGGCCTCGTCGGACGGCGCGGAGGGCGCCGCCGGAGCCGGAACCACCGCGGCCGGGGCCTCGACCGGGGCCTGCGCCACGGGCGGGGCGGCCGGAGCGGCCCCGCCGCCCACGTCCACCGAGATGATCACCTGGCCGACGTCCACCGTCGTCCCCTCGGGGAAGCACAGCTCGTGCACCACCCCGTCGTAGGGGATGGGCAGCTCGACGGCGGCCTTGGCGGTCTCGACCTCGCAGACCACCTGCCCGTCCGTGACGGTGTCACCGGGCTGGACGTACCACTTGAGGATCTCCGCCTCGGTCAGGCCCTCGCCCACGTCGGGCATCTTGAACTCGCGCAGGCCCGAGGCCGTTTCCGTCATCGTCGTCACGACCCTCTCCTCAGTACGCCAGCGAGCGGTCGACGGCGTCGAGCACCCGGTCCAGACCCGGCAGGTATTCGTCCTCCAGGCGGGCCGGCGGATACGGGGCGTGGTAGCCGCCGACCCGCAGGACCGGAGCCTCCAGGTGGTAGAAGCACCGCTCGGTGATCCGGGCCGCGATCTCCGCGCCCGTGCCCAGGAACACCGGTGCCTCGTGCACCACGACCAGGCGGCGGGTCCGCTCCACCGAGGCCTGGATCGAGTCGAAGTCGATCGGGGACATCGACCGCAGGTCCAGCACCTCCAGGGACTTGCCCTCCTCCTGCGCGGCCGCGGCGGCCTCCTGGCAGACCTTCACCATCGGCCCGTACGCGGCCAGCGTGAGGTCGGTGCCCTCGCGGACCACGCGCGCCTTGTGCAGCGGGGAGGGGATCGCCTCGCGGTTGACCTCGGACTTGTCCCAGTAGCGCCGCTTGGGCTCGAAGAAGATCACCGGGTCGTCGCTGTGGATGGCCTGCTGCATCATCCAGTAGGCGTCGCCCGCGTTCGCGGGGGAGACCACCTTCAGGCCCGCCACGTGCGCGAAGAGCGCCTCGGGGGACTCGGAGTGGTGCTCGACCGCGCCGATGCCGCCGCCGTACGGGATGCGGATGACGACGGGGAGTTTGATCTTGCCGAGCGCCCGCGCGTGCATCTTCGCCAGCTGCGTGACGATCTGGTCGTACGCCGGGAAGACGAACCCGTCGAACTGGATCTCCACCACCGGGCGGTAGCCGCGCAGCGCGAGGCCGATCGCCGTGCCGACGATGCCCGACTCGGCGAGCGGGGTGTCGATGACCCGCTCCTCGCCGAAGTCCTTCTGGAGGCCGTCCGTCACCCGGAACACGCCGCCGAGCTTGCCGACGTCCTCGCCCATGATCAGGACCTTGGGGTCCGACTCCAGGGCCGTGCGCAGCGATTCGTTGATCGCCTTGGCCAGCGCCATCTTTTCCGCTGTCATCGCTGCTTGCCCTCCCCTTCATCGGCGAACGACGCCTGGTAGGCGGCGAACTGCGCCCTCTCCTCGTCGACGAGCGCGTGCCCGTCCGCGTACGCGTTCTCGAAGATGGCGAACCGGTCCGGGTCCGGCATGGCACGGACCACTTCGCGCACTCGCTTGCCCAACGCCTCGCTCTCGGCTTCGAGTTCCGCGAAGAATCCCTCGTCCGCGTGGTTTGAGGCCTCCAGGTACGTGCGCAGACGCAGGATCGGGTCCTTCGCCTCCCACGCCTCGCGCTCCTCGTCGGCCCGGTACTTGGTCGGGTCGTCGGAGGTGGTGTGGGCGCCCATGCGGTACGTGAACGCCTCGACGAGGGTCGGCCCCTCGCCCCGGCGGGCGCGCTCCAGCGCCCACTTGGTGACGGCGAGGCAGGCGAGGACGTCGTTGCCGTCGACGCGGACGCCCGGGAAGCCGTACCCCTGCGCGCGCTGGTAGAGCGGCACGCGGGTCTGGCGCTCGGTGGGCTCGGAGATGGCCCACTGGTTGTTCTGGCAGAAGAACACGACGGGCGCGTTGTAGACCGCGGAGAAGGTGAACGATTCGGCGACGTCGCCCTGGCTGGAGGCGCCGTCCCCGAAGTACGCGATCACGGCCGAGTCGGCGCCGTCCTTGGCGACGCCCATGGCGTAGCCGGTGGCGTGCAGCGTCTGCGAGCCGATGACGATCGTGTAGAGGTGGAAGTTGTTGGTGTTCGGGTCCCAGCCGCCGTTGTTCACGCCGCGGAACATGCCGAGCAGGTTGGCCGGGTCGACCCCGCGGCACCAGGCGACGCCGTGCTCGCGGTAGGTCGGGAAGACGTAGTCGTCCTCGCGGGTGGCGCGCCCCGAACCGATCTGGGCGGCCTCCTGGCCGAGCAGCGAGGCCCACAGGCCCAGCTCGCCCTGGCGCTGCAGGGAGGTGGCCTCGGCGTCGAACCGCCGGGTGAGCACCATGTCGCGGTACAGGCCGCGCAGCTCTTCGGGGGTGATGTCGGCTACGTACGCGTCGTATTCGCCGTTCTTGACGCGCTTCCCCTCGGGGGTCAGCAGCTGTACGAGGTCCGGCTGGGCGCCCGGCGGCTTCTTCGCAGCGGTGCGCTTTGTACCGGCGCTGCGTCGCGGCTTGCGCGCTGCAGTGCTCTCCACGGTCACGTGTGCTCCTCCGTCGGTCCGGCCCCCGGGGTTGCCGGGAACTGGGGTCCCCCCGGCCCTTCGAAGGCCGGGGGAGCGGCTCGCCTGTTCTCCGTACCCGTGCACGGGGTGGGTGCCCTCGGCCGGGAACAGGCGTGACAGGTGCCCCGGCGAGCGCCCTGCAACAAGCACGTTACCCAGTGGTTCACATTTCTGTGAAACCCCTCCTGACCTGCATTTTTTATCGGATTTCCAAGTATTTTCCACTTGGGCTTCCAACTACTCGGCAGAAACGGGGGGCAGTCGCTGGTCACAGCACTGGTCACAGCCTGGCAGGGGGCCGGAACACCGGCACGTTATCCCGGTCACCCCGGGGACGGGAAGGGTTCGACTGGCGCAACCGGAAAGATCGTGTGTGAGACTGATTCCGTGCGCGAAGAAGGAAAAATCACAGTATTTCTTCTCGACGACCACGAGGTGGTCCGGCGGGGGGTGCACGAGCTGCTCTCCATGGAGGACGACATCGAGGTGGTCGGCGAGGCCGGTACGGCGGCCGACGCGCTGGCGCGCATTCCGGCCACGCGCCCCGACGTGGCCGTGCTGGACGTCCGGCTGCCGGACGGCAGCGGGGTCGAGGTCTGCCGCGAGATCCGCTCCGCGGACGAGTCGATCAAATGCCTCATGCTGACGTCCTACGCCGACGACGAGGCCCTCTTCGACGCGATCATGGCGGGTGCCTCGGGCTACGCGCTGAAGGCGATCCGCGGTGACGAACTGCTCTCGGCGATCCGTGACGTGGCGGCCGGCAGGTCCCTGCTCGACCCGGAGGCCACCGCCCGCGTCCTGGAGCGGCTGCGCGACGGGGGCACGCCCAAGGGCGACGAGCGGCTCGCCAAGCTCACCGACCAGGAGCGCAGGATCCTGGACCTGATCGGCGAGGGGCTCACCAACCGCGCGATCGGCGAGCGGCTCCACCTCGCCGAGAAGACGATCAAGAACTACGTCTCCAGCCTGCTGGCCAAGCTCGGCATGGAGCGGCGCGCGCAGGCGGCCGCCTACGTGGCCCGGATGCAGGCGGGCGGGCAGCGGTGAGAGCGGGAGCGGGGCGGCGGTGAGGGCAGGGACAGGGCAGAGATG
>NZ_VDFC01000043.1:50725-56847 GCF_008369065.1 Streptomyces apricus
GGGCAGGGACAGGGCAGAGATGAGGGCGGGCGCGGGGCAGTGATGGGCCGATCCCGGCCCGGGGGCCGTCCGGGAAAGGGGACCTAGGGCCCGCCCCACGGGGGCCCGGCGCCTCTTCCACCGGCTCCCCCGGGTGCCGCAGGTTGGAAGGCATGCCGACCGACCCCCACATCGCCGCCGGCCTGCTCGGCCGCGTCGCCCACGGCCGGGTGGCGGCCAGCGTGCGCGCACTGCCCTTCCTGACGCCCGCCCGCCACAWCGTGGCGGACGGCCGCGTCCTGCTGCGGATGCACGGGGGCCACGGCCACCACCTGGTGTGCGCGGGCAGCGTCGTCGCGTACGGCGTGGACAACATGAGCTGCGCCCCGGCGGGCGCGGAGCGGTGGTCGGTGCAGGTCGTCGGCGTGTGCGAGAGCGTCGAGCCGACCGCCGGCCAGCTCGCGCGCTTCGGTCCCTGCCCGGTGCTCGTGGACGGCGGCCCCTTCGAACCGGTCTACCTGGGGATCACGCCGCGGCTGATCACCGTGGAGTCGATGGGCGTCGTCGTGGAACACCCGCTGGACCGCAGCGGCTGAGGACGGCGCCCGCAGGGGTCAGCCGTTCCCCTCGGTGCCGCCGGCCGGCTCCCCGTTCGCGCCGCCGTCGGTCGCCGGTTCCGACTCGGGCGGCTCCTCCTCCGTGGGCGGAGGCTCCTCCTCCGTCTCCGTCGGCGTGGGCTCCTTGGTGGTGGGCTTGTCCGAGGGCTTGGTCGGCGTCGGAGTCGGCGAGTAGGTCGGCGAGGGCTGGTAGGACGGCGTGTAGTCCGAGTTGCCGCCCGTACTCGTGTCCTCGTTCGTCTCCTCCTCCGTCGGCTCCTCGGACTCGTCCTTGCTCGGCTTGCTCTCCTTCTCGGACTCCGAGGCCGTCGGCGACGTCTTCGTGCCGGGCCCGTCGCCGTCGCCCCCGCCGCCGTTGAGCGCCAGCGCCACGCCCGCCGCGATCGCGATCACCGCGAGGACCGCGAGGATCCACAGCTTGCCGCGGCCGCTGCCGTGGTTGCCGTGGCCGTCGAAGCCGCCGTCGTCGCCACCGCGCTGGGGCAGGATCGGGGACGGGATCTGCGTGGTGCCCATGTCACCGGGGTGCGGCAGCCCGGCCGCGCCCGCGAGGCCCATGGCCGCGGTGCCCGCGCCCTCGTGCATCGTCACCGGGCCGGTGTTCCAGGTGCCGGTGTGGCCGCCCTGGTCGTACAGCATCTGCAGCCCGTACTGGACGAGTCCGCGCATCTCCTCGGCGGTCTGGAACCGGTCGTCCGGCTCCTTCGCGAGCGAGCGCATGACCAGGCCGTCGAGCTCCGGCGGCACCGCGTCCGAGACCTCGGACGGCGGGACCGGGATGTCCTGGACGTGCTGGTAGACCACCGACAGCGGGGTCTCACCGGTGAACGGGGGACGCAGTGCGAGGAGTTCGTAGAGCAGACAGCCCGTCGCGTAGAGGTCGCTGCGGTGGTCGACCGCCTTGCCGAGCGCCTGCTCCGGCGAGAGGTACTGGGGCGTGCCCATGACCATGCCGGTCTGCGTCATCGTCGACTGGGCGCCGTGCAGGGCGCGCGCGATGCCGAAGTCCATCACCTTCACCGCACCGGTGTTGGTGATGATCACGTTCGCGGGCTTGATGTCCCGGTGGACGATGCCGTGCTGGTGCGAGTAGGCGAGCGCCTCCAGCACCCCGGAGACGATGATGAGCGCCTGCTCGGGCCCCGGCGCCTCGGCGTTGATGAGGAGGTCGCGGATGGTGCGGCCCTCGACGAGCTCCATCACGATGTACGGCACGGTCTGGTGGGCGAAGACGTCCTCGCCGGAGTCGTAGACCGCCACCACCGCGTGGTGGTTGAGGCCGGCGACCGACTGGGCCTCGCGCGTGAAGCGGGCCTTCGAGGTGGGGTCCTCCGCCAGGTCGGCACGGAGCAGCTTGACCGCGACGGTCCGTCCCAGGCGGACGTCCTCCGCGGCGAACACCTCGGCCATACCGCCCCGGCCGAGTCTGTGGGTCAGCCGGTACCGGCCGTCCCCGACCAGCCCGCCGTTACCCCACAACTCCGGCGCATCTGACATACCGCCGCCAGTCGCCTCGGGGTCGGACGGGCCCTGAGCGCGCTGCTGCTGTGCCATCGGTCCTCGCCGTCGTTTCTGTCCGCACCGGTCGACGTAGTACGCGCGGTGGTTGTTACGGTCTCCGTCGGGCCACGCTACAGCCTCCGCGCGAGGCGCCGGTCCGGGATGGGCCCGGTCGCCCGGCCCGCGGCCCGGGCACGGGTGCACATACAGGTGCACATCCTGTGCGACGGCGGTGGGACACGTGTAACGCTTCCGCGACTGTTCCTTCGCGTACGGTCACGGAACGGGCACCGAGCTTGACGTGTCGGTGCCCTCAGGCAGACTTGGCCGGTAATGAGCGCAAGGATCACCGGCCGCGGGAGCCACACCAGCAGCTTTCGCCCGCGTGACGTGGCACGGCCGATGGGGGACGCGGAAAGATGAGCCAGGACGGCGCACAGGGCCGGTACGTGGGGCGCTCGGTCGCCGGCGGGCGCTATCAGCTGCGTGATCTGCTCGGCGAGGGCGGTATGGCCTCGGTGCACCTCGCGTACGACTCGGTGCTCGACCGGCAGGTCGCGATCAAGACACTGCACACCGACCTCGGCCGCGAGCAGGCCTTCCGCGAGCGGTTCCGCCGCGAGGCCCAGTCGGTGGCCAAGCTCACGCACACCAACATCGTCTCGGTCTTCGACACCGGCGAGGACGACCTCGACGGGGTGACCACCCCGTACATCGTCATGGAGTACGTCGAGGGCCGCCCGCTCGGCTCGGTCCTCGAACAGGACATCGCGCAGCACGGCGCCATGCCCGCCGACAAGGCGCTGAAGATCACCGCGGACGTGCTGGCCGCGCTGGAGATCAGCCACGAGATGGGCCTGGTCCACCGCGACATCAAGCCGGGCAACGTCATGATGACCAAGCGCGGCGTGGTCAAGGTGATGGACTTCGGCATCGCCCGCGCCATGCAGTCCGGCGTGACCTCCATGACCCAGACCGGCATGGTCGTCGGCACCCCGCAGTACCTCTCCCCCGAACAGGCCCTCGGCCGCGGCGTCGACGCCCGCTCCGACCTGTACTCCGTCGGCATCATGCTCTTCCAGCTGGTCACCGGGCGGCTGCCGTTCGAGGCGGACTCGCCGCTGGCCATCGCGTACGCGCACGTCCAGGAGACGCCCGTCGCGGCCTCCTCGGTCAACCGCTCGCTGCCGCCCGCGGTGGACGCGCTGATCGCCCGCGCGCTGAAGAAGAACCCGAGCGAACGCTTCGTGAGCGCCGAGTCGATGCGCGACGAGTGCCTGCGGGTGGCCCAGTCCTTCCAGGCCGCGCCGCCGAACATCGTCCCGGGCGTGCAGACGTCCAGCGGAGCCGGCGTGGCCTCCGCGGTCTTCCCGCCGGTCGACCAGTCGGCGCAGGCGCCGCAGGGCACCGTGCAGACGCCGTACCAGCCCAACCCCTACGGCCCGCCCACGCCGGCGGTGGGGCACACGCCCGCCCCGTCGTACGGCTACCCGCAGCAGGGCGGCTACCCGACACCGGCCCAGACCTCCGGGTACGCCCCGCAGCAGGGCCTGCACACCCCGCCGCCGTACACGATGTCCCCGCACACCGCGTCGGGCTCCGGCGGCGGTTCCGGCGACGGCCGCAAGAGCAACATGCCGGTGATCGTGGGCTCGGTCGTCGTCGCGCTCGTCGCCGTCGGCGCGCTGATCGCCGCGCTGACCCTGGGCGGCGGGGACGACGACAAGAAGAAGGAGGAGACCGCGAGCAGCGCCCGCGCGTCCGCCTCCGAGGAGGTGTCCGGGCACAAGGGGCCCGACACCACCAAGAAGATCGACAAGACCGCGTGCACGGAGCCCGACGAGTCGTACAACGACGAGAGCAAGATCAGGGTCCCGGAGTTCAGGTTCAAGAACATCGACTCCGTGAAGGCGTGCTTCCAGGCGGCGGGCTGGCAGTACGAGTCCAAGACCGTGGACGAGAACGCCTACGGCGAGGGCACGGTCATGACCCAGATCCCCGAGGCGGGCGCGGACGTCGACCCCAAGGACATGCCCAAGATCGAGCTCTACGTGTCGACGGGCGACCCCGCCTGATCACACGGCCCGGACGGCCGAAGGGGCCCGGCATCCCTGCCGGGCCCCTGTGGCTGCCCGCTCTTTCCCCGAAACTGTCCGCCTGGCCGAGGACACCACCGGGCTGCCTGTGACCTGCGGCTCCGCGACACGAGGCCGCGGTGACCCGCGGGCCCGGGGCCACGCAGTATCCCGCGGGTCCGGGGCCGCGGTGTCCCGCGGGCATGGGGTCGCGGTGTCCCGCCGGTCCGGGCCGCCGGTGTGCCGCGGGTCCGGGGCCGCAGTGGCCCGTGGCCACAGGCCACCGGTGTCCTACAGGTACGGGGCCGCAGTGTCCCGCCGGTCCGGGCCGGCAGTGTCCCGCAGGCCCGGGGCTGTGGTGTCCCGCGGGTCCGGGCGTCGGTGGCCCGTGGCCACGGGCCGCCGGTGTCCTACAGGTACGGGCCGCCCGTGCGGCCGCCCGCGGCCCGCGGGTCCGGCTCGTCCTCGCCGCCGACGCCCGGGGGCAGCGCCCGGCGCATCTGCTCCAGCTGCGCCCTGGCCGCCATCTGCTGGGCGAACAGGGTGGTCTGGATCCCGTGGAAGAGGCCCTCGAGCCAGCCGACCAGCTGCGCCTGCGCGATCCGCAGCTCGGCGTCGGAAGGGACGCCGTCGTCCGTGAACGGCAGGGAGAGCCGCTCCAGCTCCTCCACGAGGTTGGGGGCGAGCCCGTCCTCCAGCTCCTTCACCGAGCTGGCGTGGATCTCCTTGAGCCGTACCCGGCTCGCCTCGTCCAAGGGTGCCGCACGCACCTCCTCGAGCAACTGCTTGATCATGCTCCCGATCCGCATGACCTTGGCGGGCTGTTCCACCATCTCCGTCACCGGAACCTCTCGGGAGTCCTCGTCCCCACCGCCCCCGAGAGCCATCCCGTCCTGGCCCACGACCAGGATCTGCGGGTTCTCCGGCGAGCTTTCGTTCCTCGGCATCTCCATGCCGCCATTCTCTCGCACTCACACACGTCACCGGCGTGGTGCCCCCTCCGGGACGTGATCCACCGTGTACGAACCGGTGCCCGGTGTCAGAGGGGCGGTGCGGGCGGGGGCACGGGCGGCGCCGGCGGCTCCGTGGCCGCCGCCTCGGCCAGCCGCAGCAGCCGGGCCTCGCAGTGGTCCAGCCAGCGGATCTCGGCGTCCGCGCGGAAGATCAGGTGCTCCAGGACCAGCAGCCGGGCCACCTCGTCGCGGTGCGCGGGCGCCTCCGCGAGCGCCTGCGCCCTGAGCCGGGTGTACGTGTGCACGGCCTCCGACAGGTACCGCCGCTGCGCCTCCAGGACCGCCCGTACGTCGGCCCCGGGCGCCCCGACCGCCATGGCCAGCTTGATCGCCAGTTCGTCGCGCGGCAGGCTCGTGCGCTCGACGGGGCGGTCGAACCAGGACCGCAGCTCGGCCCGGCCGTCGTCCGTCAGCGCGTACAGCACGTGTCCCGCCCCGTCCGCGCCCTGCTGCACGACCAGGCCGTCCCGCTCCAGCCGGGCGAGGGTCGTGTAGACCTGCCCGACGTTCAGCGGCCAGGCCGAGCCGGTGCGCGCCTCGAACTCGGTCCGCAGCCGTGAGCCGTAGCGGGGGCCGTCCTCCAGGAGCGCCAGCAGGCCGTGACGTATCGACATGGTCGTTCTGTACCCCGTACACCCGTCCGAGGACCGGGATGCCGGTACGGACGGCCCGTGTGAGGCTGAAGCCGCTGATCTTGGATCCTCCGTACCGGGAGGGGGTCACCGCCGTGACTCCGTGGTTCCGTGCCCTTCGCCTCACCGGCCTGCTGCTCCTGCTGCTGGCAGGCCCCTCGTACACACCGGGGGCCGCCGCGTACGAGCCGGTCCCCGCCGAGTCGCGGGCCGGCAGCCGGGCCGGAGAGGGCCGCGAGCGCCCGGGCCGGGAGGCGCCCCCGACGCCGCAGGACAGCGCACCGGCTCACCCGGACGGCTCAGCCG
>NZ_VDFC01000043.1:56947-72872 GCF_008369065.1 Streptomyces apricus
CCACCCACCCGCACCCGAAACACAACCAGAACGCAGCCAAAGGCTCAGCGCAGCGTAAGCAGCACCTTCCCGATATGCCCACTCTCCTCCAGCACCCGATGCCCCACACCCGCATCCCGCATCGGCACCTCCCGGTCCACGATCGGCCGCACCCGCCCCTCGGCGACCAGCGGCCACACATGCTCCCGCACGGCCGCCACGATCGCCGCCTTCTCCTCGACCGGCCGGGCCCGCAGCGAGGTCGCCGTGACAGCCCCCCGCTTGCCCAGCAGCGCCCCGATGTTCAGCTCACCCTTCGCCCCGCCCTGCATCCCGATGATCGCGAGCCGCCCGTTGACGGCGAGGGCCTGGACGTTGCGGTCGAGGTACTTCGCCCCCATGTTGTCGAGGATGACGTCGGCGCCCGCCCCGCCCGTGGCGGCCCTGACCTCCTCGACGAAGTCCTGCTCGCGGTAGTTGATCAGCACGTCCGCGCCGAGCTCCCCGCAGAAGTCCAGCTTCGCCTTGCTGCCGGCGGTGACGGCGACCTTCGCGCCGAAGGCCTTGGCCAGCTGGATCGCCATGGTGCCGATCCCGCTCGAACCGCCGTGCACCAGCAGCGTCTCGCCCGGCTGCAGGTGGGCGATCATGAAGACGTTGGACCAGACCGTGCAGGTCACCTCGGGCAGCGCGGCCGCCTGGTCGAGGTCGACGCCCTGCGGCACGGGCAGCAGCTGCCCGGCCGGGACGGCCACCTTCTCGGCGTACCCGCCGCCCGCGAGCAGCGCGCAGACCTCGTCCCCGACGCTCCACCCCGAGACACCGGGCCCGAGCGCGGCGATCCGTCCGGAGCATTCGAGCCCCGGATAGGGCGACGCGCCGGGCGGCGGATCGTAGAAGCCCTGCCGCTGGAGCAGATCGGCGCGGTTCACCGCGCCGGCCACCACCTCGACCAGCACTTCGCCCTCGCCGGGGACGGGGTCGGGGACCTCGTCCCACACCAGCGCCTCGGGCCCACCAGGTTCAGGAACAGTGATCGCTCGCATGCGGGCGAGGCTACTCCCGGCAGTCCGTCCCGTGGGGATTCAGTCCTGCGACAGCGGTTTCATGTCCGGCGTGACCTGCGTGTGCGGGCTGACCCGCACGATGGTGATCAGACGGTCCGTCAATTGGAGCTTGCCGATGGCGGGATCGTCGTAGCCGAGCACCCGGTGTCCCCGGACGACGCTCACCACCAGGTCCTCGACCTCGCGCACGCCCTTGCCGACCTCGGCCTTTATGACGGGCCGTTCGACCATGTCGAGCCCGCTGCCCTGCTGGATGAGGTCTTCCATGACCATGCCCGCGCTGGGGCTGAGCACGGAGAGCCCGAGGAGCCGCCCGGCCGCGCTCGCGCTGGTGATGACGGCGTCGGCACCGGACTGCTTCAGCAGCGGCGCGTTCTCCTCCTCGCGCACGGCGGCCACGATCTTCGCCTTGCGGTTGAGCTGCCGCGCGGTCAGAGTCACGAGTACGGCGGTGTCGTCGCGCTGCGTCGCGATGATGATCTGCCGGGCCCGCTGCACCTCCGCCCGGAGCAGGACGTCGCTGCGCGTGGCGTCGCCGATCACCCCCGCGTAGCCGTCGGCCGTCGCCGCCTCGATCACCTTGGAGCTGGGGTCGACGACCACGACCTGCTCCTTCTTCAACCCCGTGGCGCACACGGTCTGGATCGCCGAGCGGCCCTTCGTGCCGAAGCCGATGACGACGGTGTGATCCCGCAAAGCGGTCCTCCAGCGGTTCAGTCGCCACTCTTCCCGGGTGCGTTCGGTGAGAACTTCGAGGGTGGTGCCGACCAGGATGATCAGGAAGAGCACGCGCAGCGGCGTGACCAGGAAGATGTTGGTGAAACGGGCTCCGTCACTGACCGGCGTGATGTCGCCGTAGCCGGTGGTGGAGAGCGTGACGGTCGCGTAGTAGAAGGCGTCGAGCAGGTCGACCGGCCCGTCGGAGTTGTCGGTGTAGCCGTCCCGGTCGAGATAGACGATGAGGGCCGTGCCGACCAGCACGACCAGCGCCATGACGACCCGTTTGGCGACCTGGCGCAGGGGACGTTCCACCCGTTGGCGGGGCAGCTCGACCCGGTGGGTGACGAGGCGTTCGTCCGCCTGGCGGGCGATCGCGTCGTGGCCCGGAAGTTTCACGTGAAACACACCTCGATCCCAGCCATGGCCCAGGGCAGGTCGAGGATCTCCAGTTCCTGACCCGGTCGCGCACCGCCGGGCGGGACGACGGCGAGCGCGTCGGCCACGGCGACGCTCCGCAGCATGGCCGGTCCGTTGTAGTGCAGCGGCACGGCCCGGTCCTCGCGCAGGACGACCGGGACGAGCCGGGTGTCGTACGGGTGACCGTGCACGGTGTCCTGGAGGGGCAGCGCGTACGGTTCCGGTGCCGTGCGGCCCGAGAGGGTGCGCAGCAGCGGCTCGGCGAGCGTGAGCAGGCCGGAGACGGCGGCGAGCGGATTGCCCGGCAGCCCGACGAGGTGCTGGTTCTCCTTGAGCCGCGCCAGGAGCATCGGGTGGCCCGGGCGTACCTTGACGCCGTCCACCAGGAGTTCGGCGCCGAGACCGCGCAGGATGGGGTGGACGTGGTCGACCGGTCCCGCGGCGGTGCCCCCGGTCGTGACGACGAGGTCGGCGTCGGAGTCCTCCAGGGCCTTGCGCAGGGCCTGGGCGTCGTCGCCGAGCCTGCGCACCGCGACGACCTCCGCGCCGAGCGCGCGCAGCCAGGGCGGCAGCATCGGGCCGAGCGCGTCCCGGATGAGCCCGTCATGGGGCCGGCCCCCGGTCAGCAGCTCGTCGCCGAGGACGAGGACCTCCGCGCGCGGCCGGGGAAGGGCGGAGACGGTGTCGTAGCCGGCGGCCGCGGCGAGTCCCAGGACGGCCGGGGTGACCAGCGTGCCGAGCGGCAGCAGCGGGTCGCCGGACCGGCACTCCTGGCCGCGGGGGCGGATGTCCTGCCCGTGCACGACCTTCCGGGTCGCGTGCAGCCGGCCGTTGTCGTCGCTGCGGCCGTGCTCGCTGCGGAGCACGGCGGAGGTGTCCTGCGGGATCCGCGCGCCGGTGGCGATCGGGACCGCCTCGCCGTCGGTGAGCGGCGCCGGGGCGTCGTGCCCCGCGAGGACGCCCTCGGCCCGTACGTCCCACGGACCGGGGCCCGCGACCGCCCAGCCGTCCATCGCGGAGGTGTCGAAGGAGGGCAGGTCGGTGAGCGCGGTCAGCGGGGCCGCGAGGACGAGCCCCAGGGCGGCGTCCAGGGGGACGGAGACCGGGGTGCCCGGCCGGCGGGCGGCCCGTCCCGCGACACCGCGGGCCTGCTGCCAGGGGGTGGCGGCGTGGTGCTCGGCGGTGCCCCCCGGGCCGTCGCCCCGCGGAGCAGGGGCAGAGGCAGGAGTAGGCGCGGAGGCGGAGGCGGGACGAGGAGAGCCGGTCGTTCCGGAGTCGTCGGGCACCACGGCACCGCCTTCCTTGACCAGGGCGAGGGCTTCCTCGACGGCGAGGTCGACCTCCTCGTACTGTCCCGAGGCGGTCATCCGGCATCCGGGCGGGCGTCACCGGTGGGCCGGGCACCGCCGGTGTCCGACTCCGCCTCCTCGGCCCAGCGCAGCGCCAGGGCGGTCGCCCTGCGGGTGGCCTCCGCGACCGCTTCGGGGCCGCCTCCGGCGCGGCCCGCCGCGTACCCGACGAGGAACGTCGTCAGCGGCGCCGCCGGGCGGGCGACACCGTGGGCGGCGTCCCGGGCGAGGTCGAGCAGGACGCCGGTGTCGACGTCCAGGTCGAGGCCCAGTTCGTCCTTGACTGCGGTGATCCATTCATCCAGCACGTGCCCATGCTCCCTGATACGTGCCCGGGCGACGGCGATGTCGTCCCAGGTGTCGCAGTCGAAGGACGCGACGGGGTCGGTGATACGGGTCAGTTCGAGCGCTCCGGTGAGCCGGCGCAGCGGCAGCCCGGTCAGTTCGCCCTGCTCGGCACGGAGGGCCGTCAGCTCGCGCAGCAGCGCCGAGCGGCGGTACGCGGCCACGAGGGGCTGGTCGCGGCCGTCCGGATCGGTGAGCAGCACGCCGTCCGCGTACCCCTTTTGAAGGGAGGTCAGCAGTGCGCGTACCGTCCCTCCGTCCAGGAACGGCAGGTCGGCGGAGAGCACCACGACGTACGCGGCGCTGGTGTGCCGCAGACCGGCGTCCAGTGCGGCGAGCGGGCCGCCGCCGGGAGGGTCCTCACGCGCCCACTCCACGGGGCGCGCGGTGGACCGGGGTTCCGCGACGACCACCGTGGTGGCCGCGCCGGAGCAGGCGGCCAGCACGCGGTCGAGCAGGGCCCGGCCCCCCACCCGCACACCCGGCTTGTCCGCACCGCCGAGGCGCCGGGCGGCGCCCCCCGCGAGCACGACGGCGTCGTGCCCGTCCCCGCCGGACGCGCCGGAGGGACCCGGGGCACCGGGCACGCCGGAGGATCCGGGGGCCTCGGAGGATCCGGGTGCGCGGGGCGGCTCGAACGCGGTCACCCCCCGAGTATGAGTGCCCGGTGGATCAATTCCACCCCCGTGCACACCATGTGGACGGGGGTGGGCAGGAGACCCCGCGGACCGGCGGGGTCACAAGGTCCGCAGCAGCACCGCCGGTTGCTCCACGCAGTCCGCCACGTACCGCAGGAAACCGCCTGCCGTTCCGCCGTCGCACACCCGGTGGTCGAAGGTGAGCGACAGCTGCACGACCTGGCGCACCGCCAGTTCGCCCTCGTGCACCCAGGGTTTCGGGACGATCCGGCCGACGCCGAGCATGGCCGCCTCGGGGTGGTTGACGATCGGTGTGGAGCCGTCCACCCCGAACACCCCGTAGTTGTTCAGCGTGAAGGTCCCGCCGGTGAGGTCGGCCGGGGTGAGCGTCCCGGTCCGGGCCGCCTCGGTGAGCCGGGCGAACTCCGCGCTCAGCGACTCCGTGTCCCGCGCGTGGGCGCCCTTGACCACCGGCACGACGAGTCCGCGCTCGGTCTGCGCGGCGAACCCGAGATGCATCTCGTCGAGCAGTACGACCTCACGGGCGTCCGTGTCGACCGTCGAGTTCAGCTCGGGGAACCGGGCCAGCGCGGCGGTGCAGATGCGGGCGAGGAGCGCGAGGAGGGAGATCTTCGGTCCGCCCGCCTCGTTCATCCTCGTGCGCGCCCGCATCAGCTCCGTCGCGTCGGCGTCCACCCAGCAGGTCGCGTCGGGGATCTCGCGCCGGCTCCGGGAGAGCTTGTCGGCGACGGCTCCGCGGACGCCCTTGAGGGGCACCCGGGTGCCGGACGCACGCGCGGGCGCCGCCGCGGCGACCGGTGCCGCGACCGATTCCGGTGCGGACGCGGACATGGGAGTGAGCGTGGAGGTGGACGTGGGCGCACCGGTCCGCAGGGCGTGCTCCACGTCCGCGCGCATGATCAGGCCGTCCGGTCCCGAGCCGGCCAGCTCCCGCAGGTCGAGCCCGTTCTCCCGGGCGAGCCGGCGCACGAGCGGGGAGATCACCGGCACGGGCCCGTCGGTCCGGCTGCCGCCGGTGGCGGCCGGGGCCGCGGGCGGTCGCTCCTCCCGTACGGGACGCGGGGGCGCCGCCGGGACGGTCCGGTCCGCGGCGGTGGAGGGACCCGGCGACCGGTGGCCCGGCGTCGCACCGGGCGCGGACGGCCGTACCCTGCGCCGCCGCGCGGCGGGCGCCTGCGTGCCGTAGCCCACCAGCACGTTCCCGGAGCCCTCGTCCTCGCCCTTGCCCGCGCCGCCGCCCGCGCCCGCGGGAGCCGCCGCGTCGGAGGCCGGTGCCCCCACCGCGACCGTCAGCAGCGGGGAGCCGACGGGCAGTTCGGTGCCCTCGTCGCCGTAGCGGGCCGTGACCACACCGCCGTACGGGCAGGGGACCTCGACCATCGCCTTGGCCGTCTCGACCTCGACGACGGGCTGGTCGACGGCGACGACGTCGCCGACCTCGACGAGCCAGCGGACGATCTCCGCCTCGGTGAGGCCCTCGCCGAGGTCGGGCAGCCTGAACTCACGGCTGAACATGTCGGAGGCACGGGTCATCGGCTCTGCGCCTCCCACTGGAGCCGGGCCACCGCGTCCAGGATGCGGTCGACGCCGGGCAGGTGGTGCCGCTCCAGCATCGGCGGCGGATACGGGATGTCGAACCCGGCGACGCGCAGCACCGGCGCCTCCAGGTGGTGGAAGCACCGCTCGGTGACGCGCGCGGCGATCTCCCCGCCGGGCCCGCCGAAGCCGCCCGACTCGTGCACCACGACGGCCCGGCCGGTGCGCCGCACGGACGCGGCGACCGTCTCGTCGTCGAACGGCACCAGGGAGCGCAGGTCGACGACCTCCAGGTCCCAGCCCTCGGCCCGGGCCGCCTCCGCGGCCTCCAGGCAGACGGGCACGGACGGCCCGTACGTGATCAGCGTGGCGCTGCGGCCCGTGCGGCGGACCACCGCGCGGCCGATCGGCTCCACGGCCTGCGGCTCCTCGGGGTTCCAGGCGTCCTTCGACCAGTACAGGCGCTTGGGTTCCAGGAAGACGACCGGGTCGTCCGAGGCGATGGCCGCGCGCAGCAGGCCGTAGGCGTCGGAGACCGTCGCCGGGGTCACGACGTGCAGCCCCGGGGTGGCGATGTAGTACGCCTCGGAGGAATCGCTGTGGTGCTCGACGCCGCCGATCCCGCCGCCGTAGGGCACGCGCACGGTGAGGGGCAGCGGCATCGCCCCGCGCGTGCGGTTGCGCATCTTCGCCACGTGCGAGAGGAGCTGCTCGAAGGCGGGGTACGCGAAGGCGTCGAACTGCATCTCCACGACCGGCCGGAGCCCGTACATGGCCATGCCGACGGCCGTGCCGAGGATGCCCGCCTCGGCCAGCGGGGTGTCCGTGACCCGGTCCTCGCCGAACTCCTTCGCGAGCCCGTCGGTGACCCGGAAGACGCCGCCGAGGGTGCCCACGTCCTCGCCCATGACGTGGACGGCCGGGTCGTCGGCCATCGCGTCGCGCAGGGCGCGTCCGAGGGCCTGGGCCATGGTGGCCGGCTTCACCGCGACGGTGGTCATCGTGCGTTCCCCTCCGGTTCGTCCTCGGGCCGGCCCGCCTCGGCGTCCAGCTCGGCCCGCAGCAGGGCCTCCTGCTCCAGGAGCTGCGGGGTCGGCCGGGCGTAGACGTGCGCGAACAGGTCCGCGGGGTCGAGCACCGGGTCCTGGTTCATGCGCTCGCGCAGGTCGGCGGCCATCGCCTCGGCGTCCTCGCGCACGGCCCGCACCGCGTCCTCGTCGAGCAGTCCGCGTCCGGTGAGCTCCTGCTCCAGGAGGGCGATCGGGTCGTGCGCCCGCCAGGCCTCGACCTCGGCGTCCTCGCGGTAGCGCTTGTCGTCGTCGGCGTTCGTGTGGGCCTCCATGCGGTACGTCACCGCCTCCACGAGCGTCGGGCCGCCGCCCGCGCGCGCCCGGGCGACCGCCTCGCCGAGGACCTCGTGCACGGCGACGGCGTCGTTCCCGTCGACCAGCCGGCCCGGCATGCCGTACCCGACGGCCTTGTGGGCCAGGGAGGGGGCGGCGGTCTGCTTGGCGAGCGGGACGGAGATCGCGAAGCCGTTGTTCTGGACCAGGAAGACCACCGGGGCCTGCCAGACGGCGGCGAAGTTCAGTGCTTCGTGGAAGTCGCCCTCGCTGGTGCCGCCGTCGCCGACGAGCGCGAGCGCCACCACGTCGTCGCCCTTGAGGCGGGCGGCGTGCGCGAGGCCCACGGCATGCGGGAGCTGGGTCGCGAGCGGGGTGCTCAGGGGGGCGACGCGGTGTTCGCGCGGGTCGTAGCCGGTGTGCCAGTCGCCGCGCAGGAGGGTCAGCGCCTGGACGGGGTCCAGGCCCCGGGCGACGGCCGCGAGGGTGTCCCGGTAGCTCGGGAAGAGCCAGTCGCGCTCCTCCAGCACGAGCGCGGCGGCGACCTCGCAGGCCTCCTGGCCGGTGGAGGAGGGGTAGACGGCGAGGCGGCCCTGCTTGGTGAGGGCGGTCGCCTGGGTGTTGTAGCGGCGGCCGCGCACCAGCTGCGCGTAGAGCCTGCGCAGCAGATCCGGGTCGACCCGCTCGGCCGCCCGGGTGCCGAGGACGCGGTGGGGCAGCGCGTCGGGCAGCAGCGGTGCGGGGTCGGTGCGGGGCTGCCAGGCGGGCGGCGGGGTGGGCCGGTACGCGCCGCGCTGCTCCATGACCGTCATGTCGGCACCTCCTCGTGGGAGTCGCTTCGAGAGGCGCGCCGTGAGTGACGTGCCTCACCTACCGATTGTTCGGTCGTCGGCACATTTTGGCTACAGGCACCTCCAGGCTGTGGACAAACGGTTCTGCACAGCTTGAGATGGATGCAGTACGTCCATGGCGGGGAGGCGGGGGGACATGGCACCTGAACAAATGGCCGAGGGGCCCGACCCCGGGTCCGACCCCGGGCCGCCCGTGCCGCCGCCGCGTCCGCTCGACTCCATCGACCAGGACATCCTGCGGATGCTCCAGGCGGACGGCCGCGCCTCGATACGGTCCGTCGCCGAGCGCGTCCACGTGTCCCGCGCCAACGCCTACGCGCGCATCAACCGCCTCGTCGAGGACGGCGTGATCCGCGGCTTCGGGGCCCGGGTCGACCACGAGCGCGCCGGGCACGGCACCTCGGCGTACATCACCCTCAAGATCGTGCAGAACACCTGGCGCACGGTGCGCGAGCAGCTCAGGGCGCTGCCCGGGGCCTCCCACATCGCGCTGGTGGGCGGCGACTTCGACGTCCTGCTCCTGGTGCACTCGCCGGACAACAGGGCCCTGCGCGAGCTGGTGCTGACCCGGCTCCAGGCCATCCCCGAGGTGCTCAGCACCCGCACGCTGCTGGTGTTCGAGGAGGAGGACCTGGAACCGCAGGCGTGAGCACCGCCCCGCCGGACCGGGACTCGGCGGTGCGTCCCGCGTCCCAGGGCCGCGTCCGGCGGTGCGCCCCGCGTCCCGGGACCGCGCTCAGCCCTGCCGCCGCAGCCCCCCGAAGACCATCAGCACCACCGCGTCGGCGACCTCGCGCTCGCCCATGCCGCGCCCGTCCGGGCGGTACCACTCGACGATCGAGTTGATCATCCCGAAGACCAGCCGGGTCGCGAGGCGGACCTCCACGTCGGCGCGCACGTCCCCGTCGGCGGCCGCCGCCTTCAGGAGCGCGGCCACCTCGTGGTCGAACTCCCGGCGCCGGTCCAGGGCCCAGCGCTCGGTGTCGGTGTTGCCGCGCACGCGCAGCAGCAGCGTCACGTACGGCAGTTCGGCGGTGAGGACCTCCACCATGCGCCGGGTGACGTACTCCAGGCGCTCCACGGCGCGCCCCTCGCGCGCGTGCTCCTCGTCGAGGATCCCGAAGAGGCCGTCGAGCGCCCGGCTGACGGCCCGGCGCAGCAGCTCCTCCTTGCCGGTGACGTGGTGGTAGATCGACGACTTGGAGATGCCGGCCGCCTTGGAGAGGTGCTCCATGGAGGTGCCGTCGTAGCCGCGCTCGTTGAAGACCCGCACGGCCACGGAGAGCAGCGTGTCCGGCGTGTACGTGTCGCGCCTGGCGGTGGTCATGCGGTGCCCTCGCGCTTCTCGGAGGCGTACGCGTGGCGGTAGAGCGCGAGGGACGGTGCGTAGCGTCCGGACGGGTCGCGCAGGTGCAGGTCGTCCAGGACGTCGTAGGCCCAGCTCCTGCCGAGCCTGCGGCTCCACTCGAAGGGGCCCAGCGGGTAGTTGACGCCCTGGCGCATCGCCGTGTCGATGTCCTCCTCGGTGGCCACGCCCTTGGCGACGGCGTCGTGCGCGAGGTCGATGATGCGGGCCACCGTGCGGGCGACGATCAGGCCGGGCACGTCCCCGATGACGCTGACGTCCTTGCCGAGCGCCTGGAAGAGGCCGGTGGCCTCGGCGAGGGTCTGCGTCTGGGTGTCCTGCGCGTGGGACAGGGCGATCCGGGTCGCCTTCCGGTAGTCGAGCGCCAGGTCGAAGTAGACGACGTCACGGAACTCGACGGCGGTCTGCCCGTCGGCGAGGGCCAACTGGCCGCCGCTCGGCAGCACCAGGCGCGTGCCGTGGTCCTCCTCGTCCTCGCGGACCTGGATGCCCGCCTCGCGGATCAGCGCGAGCAGCTCGGCCGCGGGGCCCAGATCGCCCTCGGCGACGACGTACGCGGGCGGCCGGGCCTTCTCCGCGGTGTGCGGCTCGGGCCGCTCGCCGCCCGCCCCGTGGTCGTACCAGCCGTGCCCGGTCTTGCGGCCGAGGCGGCCCGACTCGACGAGCCGCTTCTGGGCCAGCGAGGGCGTGAACCGCACGTCCTGGAAGAAGGCCTCCCAGACCGAGCGGGTGACGGACTCGTTGACGTCCTGGCCGATGAGGTCGGTCAGTTCGAAGGCACCCATCCGGAAGCCGCCCGACTCGCGCAGGACGGCGTCGATCGTCGCGGGGTCGGCGGCCTGCGCCTCGTGGACCGCGAAGGCCTCGGCGTAGAAGGGCCGCGCGATGCGGTTGACGATGAAGCCCGGGGTGTCGGCGCAGGCCACCGGCGTCTTCCCCCAGGCGCGGGCGAGCTCGTACGCGCGCGTGGCCGACGTGACGTCGGTCGCGAACCCGGAGACGACCTCCACGAGGGGCAGCAGCGGCGCGGGGTTGAAGAAGTGCAGCCCGACGAAGCGGCCGGGGTTGCGCAGGGCGCCGCCGATCGCGGTCACCGACAGGGAGGAGGTGTTGGTGGCGAGCAGGCAGTCGTCCGGGACGATGTCCTCCAGCTCGCGCAACAGCTGCTGTTTGACGTCCAGTCGCTCCAGGACGGCTTCCAGGACGAGCGCCGAGCCGGCGAGTTCGGCGAGGCTCTCCGCGGGGTGCAGGCGGGCCCGCGCGGCGTCGCGCTCGGCGCCGGTCAGCCGGTCCTTGTCGACGAGCCGGTCGAGACGGGTGCCGATCGCTTCGGCCGCCGCCCGGGCACGGCCGGGCGCGGTGTCGTACAGCCGCACGGGGTGGCCCGCGACGAGTGCGACCTGGGCGATGCCCTGGCCCATGGTGCCGGTGCCGACGACGGCCACCGGGCCGGCGAGGTCGAGTGCTGTCATGCTCGCGATCCTCCCGCACGGGGTTGTCCACAGGTTCGGCGGACCCCCTTGTCCCGACCGATCGTTCGGTTACTCTAGCCCTGTCCGGCTGTTTCTGCCCAGGTCATGAGCTCGACGAAGAGTTCTTGAAACGAGGAGATGGTTCCGCATGGCCGCCGCCGCACTGACCGCGCACGAGCTCATCGCCAAGCACCGGCCGACCCTCGACCAGGCGCTGGAAGCGATGCGCACGCGCGCGTACTGGTCGCCGCACCCCGAGCACCCCAAGGCGTACGGCGAGAACGGCAGCCTGAGCCTCGCGGAGGGCAAGGCCGCCTTCGACGCGCTGCTCGGCAACCGCCTCGACCTCGGCCAGCCCGGCACCGACGACTGGGTGGGCGGCGAGGTCTCGCCGTACGGGATCGAGCTGGGCGTCACGTACCCGCATGCGGACGTCGACGCGCTGCTGCCCGCCATGCGGCTGGGCCAACGCGCGTGGCGCGACGCGGGCGCAGAAACGCGCGCGGTGGTCTGCCTGGAGATCCTCAAGCGGATCAGCGACCGCACGCACGAGTTCGCGCACGCGGTCATGCACACCAGCGGCCAGGCCTTCATGATGGCGTTCCAGGCGGGCGGCCCGCACGCCCAGGACCGCGGCCTGGAGGCGGTGGCGTACGCGTACGTGGAGCAGGTCCGCACCCCCGACACCGCGGAGTGGACCAAGCCCCAGGGCAAGCGCGAACCGCTCGCGCTGACCAAGCAGTTCACGCCGGTGCCGCGCGGCGTCGCGCTCCTGATCGGCTGCAACACCTTCCCCACGTGGAACGGCTACCCGGGCCTGTTCGCCTCGCTCGCCACGGGCAACGCGGTGCTGGTGAAGCCCCACCCGCGCGCGGTGCTGCCGCTCGCGCTCACCGTCCAGGTGGCCCGCGAGGTGCTCGCCGAGGCGGGCTTCGACGCGAACCTGGTGGCGCTGGCCGCCGAGCGCCCCGGCGAGGGCATCGCCAAGACCCTGGCCACCCGTCCCGAGATCCGGATCATCGACTACACCGGCTCGACGGAGTTCGGCGACTGGCTGGAGACCAACGCCCGCCAGGCGCAGGTCTACACGGAGAAGGCCGGCGTCAACACGGTGATCGTGGAGTCCACGGACGACTACAGGGGGATGCTGTCCAACCTGGCCTTCTCGCTGTCCCTCTACAGCGGCCAGATGTGCACCACCCCGCAGAACCTCCTGGTCCCGCGCGCCGGCATCCGTACGGAGCAGGGCCCCAAGTCGTACGACGAGCTGGTCGCCGACCTCGCCCGCGCGGTCGACGGGCTCCTCGGGGACGACGCCCGCGCCAACGGCCTGCTGGGCGCGATCGTGAACCCGGACGTGAAGGCCAGGATCGAGGCCGCCGCCGGGCTGGGCGAAGTCGCCCTCGCCTCACGGGAGATCGCGAACCCGGAGTTCCCGGACGCGGTGGTCCGCACCCCGGTGATCGTGAAGCTCGACGGCGGCAAGCCGGACGACCAGGCCGCCTACATGAGCGAGTGCTTCGGCCCGGTCTCGTTCGCCGTCGCGGTCGACTCGGCCGCCGACGCGGTGGAGCTGCTGCGGCGCACCGTCCGGGAGAAGGGCGCGATGACCGTCGGCGCGTACACGACCTCGGAGGACGTCGAGGAGGCCGTGCGCGAGGCCTGCCTGGACGAGGCGGCCCAGCTCTCCCTGAACCTGACGGGCGGGGTGTACGTCAACCAGACGGCCGCCTTCTCCGACTTCCACGGCTCGGGCGGCAACCCGGCGGCCAACGCGGCCCTGTGCGACGGAGCCTTCGTCGCCAACCGCTTCAGGGTGGTGGAGATCCGCAGCGAGGCATGAGCCCACCCTTCTGCGGGGCCCGCCTGAGGGCCTCGTCAGGGGCCCTCAGGGGCCCTTCAGGGGCGCGGGGCTGTGTCGGATCTGCGGCTCCGCCGCGGGGCGCGACCAGCCCCCACGCACCCGCACCCGACCTACGACCCGGCCCGCCTAGGACCCCGCACTCCAGTGGAACAGGGCCATGGCCACACTGGTGGCCAGGTTGTAACTGGACACCTGCGCCCGCATGGGCAGTGAGACCAACCGGTCACTGCGCCCCCGCAGACCGGCCGACAACCCACTGCGCTCCGACCCGAAGGCGAGAACCGCATCGTCCGGGAGCTTCAGCTCCCGGATGTCCACCCCCTCCGGATCGAGGGCGAACACCGGCCCGGCCGGCAGCTCGTCCACGGCCAACCGCTCCACGGCCGTGGCGAAGTGCAGCCCCGCCCCGCCCCGCACGACCGTGGGGTGCCACGGATCGAGCGGCCCGGTCGTGACGACCCCGGTCGCGCCGAAGCCGGCCGCGAGCCTGATCACCGCCCCGGCGTTCCCGAGGTTGCGCGGCTGGTCGAGCACCACCACGGGCGCGGTGCGCGGCGTACGGGCCAGCGCCCGCAGGTTGGCCTCGCGCGCGGGCCGCACCGCCAGCGCCGCCACCGCGGTCGGATGCGGACGCGGCACGAGCGCCCGGTACGCGGACTCCGGGACCTCCGCCAGCAGGGCGTCCAGCGCGCCCCGTACGTCCGGGGCGAGTTCGTCGGCGAGGGCGAGCGCCGCCGCCCGGTCGGTGGTGACCGCCACCCGGACCTCGGCCCCGAAGCGCACCGCGTGCTTGAGGGCGTGGAAGCCGTCGAGCAGCACGGCGGTGTCGGCGAGCCGGTGCCAGGAGCTCACGGGCTCGGGGTCGGGACCGCCGTGAAGCCTACGTGCGGTTCCTCGGCCGTACCCGCCGTACCCGTACCCGCCGCCGTCCCCGCCTCCGCCGCCGTCTCCGCGGGGCGCGGAGCCCCCTCCCGCGGTCCCGGGAGCGCACGCCCCAGGCGGGTGCGCGCGACGCGGGACGACAGCCGTCCGCACGCGCGTGCCAGACCTTCGCGCGCGCGGGTCGCCCATCCGCCGAGGCGGCGCAGGAAGGACGTCGGCAGGAACACCGCGTCGGCGGCGATCATCGCGAGCGAGAAGAACGGCAGGCCCAGCACGAGGGCGATCACGGCGTGCTCGGTCATCATGCCCGCCAGCAGCACGTTCTTGACCCGCCGGTTGAACAGGGTGAAGGGGAAGGCGACCTGCGCGATCACCGTCCCGTACGTCACCAGCATGACCATGACGCCGCTCGCCGACAGGAGGCCGGACAGGGCGGGCCAGGGGGAGAAGTAGTCGAGGTGCAGCGGGTAGTACACGGCCGTGCCGTCCTGCCAGCGCGAGCCCTGGATCTTGTACCAGCCGGCGGTCGCGTAGATCAGGCACGCCTCGGCCATGATGACGAAGAGGGCCGCGTTGTGGACGACATTGGCGACGACGTCGAGGAGGATCCGCGGCTGGTCGCTGCGCGCGTACCGGCCGGCCGACCACCACAGGCCCTGGACCGCCCACAGCCCCCACAGGACGGTCAGCCAGCCGCCCGCGAACCCGCCGTCGACCTTCCCCGCGAGCGTGGCCACCGCCAGGACCGCCCCGAGCACGGCCCACAGCACGGCGCCGGCTCGGTCGGTGCCGGCCCGGTCGGTACGGGCCCGGTCCGCACCCTCGCCGGCCCGTTCCGCACGCAGGCGGGCCCGCCGCTCGTCCAGCGACCACACCTGGCCGCAGCGCGTGAGGACCAGGTAGATCGACATCAGGTGGATGACGTTGTCGCCGCCGTCCCCCATGAAGATGCTGCGGTTCTGCAGGGAGAGCACGCCGACCAGGAAGAGCACGGACGTGGCGCGGGTGTGCCAGCCGAGCGCGAACAGGACGCTGGAGAACACCGCGAACGCGTAGACGAGCTCGAACCAGACCTGGCTGTCGGCCCACATCAGGACCGTGAAGGCGTGGTTGCTCGCGGTGAGCTGCTGCGCGAGGTCGAAGCTCCAGGGTCCGTCGGGCCCGTACATCTCCTGGCGGTGCGGGAACTCCCGGAGCAGGAAGAGCAGCCAGGTCCCGGCGAACCCGATGCGGATCACCGCGCTCTGGTACGGGCCCAGTGCCTGACCGGTGAGCCGGGCGACGATCCGCGCCGGCCGCCGGTCGGCCCGGTCGAGACGACCGAGTCGGTCGGGGGCGCCTGCGCGCACGCCGTCGGCGGCGCTGTGGTGGTCGGTGTCGGTCATCGGCCGCTCGCCATCGTCCCGGTACGGTCCACGGGCCGGGTTCCGGCCGCCCGGTCCTTCTCCGCCACCGGCCACCAGGGCAGCTGCCGCAGGACGGGTTTGTCGGACACCTGCTCCTCGCTCCACCGCGGCGGCGGCACGTTGGTCGTCCGGGCGCGGACCTGGACCTGCTGCACGACGGCGTCCGGTCCGCCCGCGCCCTCCCGGTCCAGGCGCAGGACCACGATGCGGCGCAGGTAGCGCTCGGAGAGGTCGCCGCGCAGACCGTTGGGGCGGTTCGTCGTGTCGTGCGTGGCGACGAAGAAGTCCCAGGCCCGGCGCAGTTCGTTCTGCTGGGTGTGGCTGGGGAGCAGGTTGCCGTCGATGGCCCGGCCGTCCGCCGCGGAGAGGTCGTACCACTGGGTCGTTCCGACGGTGCCGTCCGTCGCCTTCACCTCGGCACGGACCTGGACCGCGATGTTCTGCTGCAGCGGGTTGGGCGCGAAGAGCTTCCAGTTCTGCTCGAACTCCGGATATATCCACTCGTCGATCGCCCGCCCGTGCTGCTTGGTGACCGTGTTCGACGGGGCGACGTGCAGGAAGACCATGCCGAGGTGCACGCAGGCGGCCAGCGCGACGAGCGCGAGCACCAGCGCGGCGCCGATCTGGAAGGGGAGCGACAGGGCGGCGAGGCCGGCGGGGGGAGGGGAG
>NZ_VDFC01000043.1:72972-82069 GCF_008369065.1 Streptomyces apricus
TACGACGAGGGCTCGACCGCCCGGCACGGGCCGGGCGGTCGAGCCCTCGTCGTACGCGTCCATCGAGCCCCGTTTCCCCAGGTCTGCCACATGTCACCGCCCGCCTCGCGACGGTCGCACCGGAACGGTACTCAGGGCCGCCCGTCCGGCACAGCCCCGAGGGGCACAGCGGTCACACGGTCGTCCACAGCGGTGGGTGGACACCTTAACGACCCCGGTGTCCGCGGACCGGCCCACCACCGTTCCCTTCTTCTAGAACCTGTTCTATCTTGTCGCTCCGCCGGACCGGACGGGCCGAACAAATCCAGACGGGCCGGACGGGCGGGACAGAGCAGGCGGACCGGATCGGGCGGAAGGACAAAACCGTGGACTTCAGCTTCAGCGAGGAGCAGCAGGCGGCCGCGGAGGCGGCGAAGGCGGTCTTCGCCGGGGTCGCCCCGGACTCCGTGCCGAGCCCCGCGCTCACCGGGGGAGCCGTCGCGGACGACTTCGACCGCGCCCTGTGGGCACGGCTCGCCGACGCCGACCTGCTGGGCCTGCTGCTCGACGCGCGCCACGGCGGCGCCGGCCTGGACGCCGTCGCCCTGTGCCTGGTCCTGCGGGAGGCGGCGAAGGTACTCGCCCGGGTGCCCCTGCTGGAGAGCACGGCGGCCGCCGTCGCCGTACAGGCCCACGGCGGCGAGGAGGTGCAGGACGAGCTGCTCGGACGGGCCGGCCGGGGCGAGCTGGTGCTGACCGTCGCCGCGCACGGGCGCACCGGCCACGACGGCGCCGAACTCGCGGTGACCGCCGGCCGCGAGGGCGACGCGTGGGTGCTGAACGGGCTGCAGACGGCCGTGCCCTGGGCACGCAACGCCGACTTCGTCCTCGTCCCCGCCCTGAGCACCGGCCCGGGCCGCGCCGTGCTCGCCCTCGTCCCCCGCGGCCACCCGGGCGTACGCCTGGCCGACCAGGTCTCGACGACGGGCGAAGCGCTCGGCGAACTCCACCTGGAGTCCGCACGGATCCCCGACCGGTACGTCCTGGACGCCGACGGCGCCTGGGAGGAGCTGCGGAACCTGCTGACCACCGGGACCTGCGCACTGGCGCTCGGCCTGGGCGAACGCGTCCTCGCCATGACGAGCGAATACACCGGCAAGCGGGAGCAGTTCGGCTTCCCCGTCGCCACGTTCCAGGCGGTCGCCGTGCAGGCCGCCGACCGCTACATCGACCTGCGCGCGATGGAGGCGACCCTGTGGCAGGCCGCGTGGCGGATCAGCACGGGGGCGGGCGGGGCGCTGCCCGCCTCCGGCGACGTGGCCGTCGCCAAGATCTGGGCCTCCGAGGGCGTGCGCCGGGTCGTGCAGACCGCCCAGCACCTGCACGGCGGCTTCGGCGCGGACACCGAGTACGCGCTGCACCGGTACCACGCCTGGGCCAAGCACCTGGAGCTCGCTCTCGGCCCGGCGGCGGCGCACGAGGAGTACCTGGGCGACCTGCTGGCGACCCACCCCCTGGGCTGACGGGCCCGCCACGGGGCGGCGGCCGCAGGGGACGGGTCCGCTACAGCACGAAGCCCGGCTTGCCCTCCGTGTTCACCACGGGGCGGCCCTCGGCGGCCCAGACCTGCATGCCGCCCGCGACGTTCACCGCGTCGACGCCCTGCTGGTTCAGGTACATCGCGACCTGCGCGGACCGGCCGCCGGAACGGCAGATCACGTTGACCCGGCCGTCCTGCGGCGCCGCCTCGGTCAACTCGCCGTACCGGGCCACGAACTCGCTGATGGGGATGTGCAGCGCCCCCTCGGCGTGACCCGCCTGCCACTCGTCGTCCTCCCGGACGTCCAGCAGGAAATCTCCGTCCGCGAGATCCCCGACCTCGACCGTGGGCACGCCAGTTCCGAAACTCATGGCCCCGACGCTACCCGACCGGCTCCGCGCGAGGGCCGGGCGGAGCGGGCCGCCGGCGCCCGGAGGTCCCTCAGGCGTCGCTGCCCAGCAGCCCCGCCAGCTCCGCCTCGCGCTCGCTCACCTGCGCCAGCAGCTGCTCGGCGATCTCCTCCAGCAGCTTGTCGGGGTCGTCCGGCGCGATCCTGAGCATCCCGCCGATCGCGCTCTCCTCCAGCTCACGGGCCACGATCGCCAGCAGTTCCTTGCGCTGGGCGAGCCATTCGAGACGCGCGTACAGCTCCTCGCTGCGGCTCGGCCGCCACTCCTGCGGCACCGGACCGGCGGCCCACTCCTCGGACAGCTCCCGGAGCAGGGCCTCGTCCCCGCGGCCGTAGGCGGCATTGACGCGGGCGATGAACTCGTCGCGCCGCGCACGCTCCGTGTCGTCCTGCGCCAGGTCCGGGTGCGCCTTGCGGACGAGCTCCCGGTAGAGCTTGCGGGCCTCGTCGCTCGGCCGCACCCGCTGCGGCGGACGCACCGGCTGCTCGGTCAGCATGGCCGAGGCCTCCGGGGACAGCCCGTCCGAGTCCAGCCAGTCGTGGAACAGCTCCTCTATGCCCGGCATCGGCATGACCCTGGCCCGGGCCTCCTGCGCCTTGCGCACGTCCTCCGGGTCACCGGTGCTCGCGGCCCGCGCCTCGGCGATCTGCGCCTCCAGCTCGTCGAGCCGCGAGTACATCGGGCCGAGCCGCTGGTGGTGGAGCCGGGAGAAGTTCTCCACCTCGACCCGGAACGTCTCCACCGCGATCTCGAACTCGATCAGCGCCTGCTCGGCCGCCCGCACGGCCCGCTCCAACCGCTCCTCGGGCCGCTCACCCGAAGCGGACGGCTCGCCCGACGCGGACGGCTCCTCCGACGCGGACCGGCCGCCCTCCGACGCGGKCCGCGCCTCCGCAGCCCCGTCGGCCTCGTCAGCCCCGTCGGCGCCGCCGGTTCCGTCGTTTCCGTGGTCCCCGTCGGCACCCGCCGAAGCATCGGCGCCCGGTCCGGCACCGTCCTCGACGGCCGGGCCGCCGGAGGACTCGGCGGAGGGCTCGGCGGCGGACGGTCCAGCGGCACGCGACGCCTCACCGGCCCGCTCCGCGGAGGGCTCGGACTGCGGCTCGGACGGGGGCTGCTCAGCTTCCGGGGTCGTCACCCGCCCAGCCTAGGCCACCACCCGGCCCGCCACCCGAACCCGCCCGGACGAGGGCGCGCACCCGGCCCGGCCGGGGCGGGATCAGACCCCCAGCTCGGCCGCGATCCGCCCCGAGCGCACGGCCGTCACCAGCTCCGCGTGGTCGGCCTCGGTACGGTCCGCGTACGCCACCGCGAACGTGCCTATCGCCTCGTCCAGCTCCTCGTTCTTGCCGCAGTACCCCGCGAGCAGCCGGGGATCGGCGCTGTGGGCGTGGGCCCGGGCCAGCAGCGCCCCCGTCATACGGGCGTAGTCGTCCATCTGGTCCGCGGCCAGCGCGGCCGGATCCACGCTGCCCTTGCGGTTGCGGAACTGCCGCACCTGGAAGGGCCGCCCCTCGACCGTGGTCCAGCCGAGCAGGTTGTCGCTGACGACCTGCATGCGCTTCTGGCCGAGGACCACCCGGCGGCCCTCGTGCCCGACCCGCGGCACCGGGAAGCCGACCTCCTCCAGATACGGCAGCAGGACGGACGGGCGGGCCTCCTTCACCTGGAGGACCAGCGGCTCGTCACAGTGGTCCAGCAGCAGCACGACGTACGAGCGCGTGCCCACGCTGCCCGTACCCACCACGCGGAAGGCGACGTCGTGCACCGCGTGCCGGGCGAGGAGCGGGAGGCGGTCCGGGGACAGCGTGTCCAGGTACTCCTCCAGCGCCAGTGCGACCGCGGCCGCCTCGCCGTCCGGGACGCGGCGCAGCACGGGCGGGGCGTCCACGAACTGACGCCCGCCGCCCTCGACGCCCTGCGTCGACTTGGCCGCGAACCGCCCGCTGGTGTTGGCCCGCGCCTTCTCCGAGACCCGCTCCAGCGTGCCGAGCAGGTCACGGGCGTCGGCGTGCGAGACCAGTTCCTCGTCCGCGATGGCGTTCCACGCGTCCAGCGCCGACAGCTTGGCGAGCAGCCGCATCGTGCGCCGGTAGGAACCGACCGTGAACCGGGCGGCCGCCAGGCAGGTGTCCTCGTCGGCCCCCGCCTCGCGGGCGGCCAGCACCAGCGAGGTCGCCAGGCGCTTGAGGTCCCACTCCCACGGACCGTGCACCGTCTCGTCGAAGTCGTTCAGGTCGATGACGAGACCGCCGCGCGCGTCCCCGTACAGGCCGAAGTTGCCCGCGTGCGCGTCGCCGCAGATCTGGGCGCCGATGCCCGTCACGGGCGTACGCGCCAGGTCGTGCGCCATGAGGCCGGCCGAGCCGCGCAGGAAAGCGAACGGGGTGGCCGCCATCCTGCCGACCCGTATGGGGGTCAGCTCCGGGAGGCGGCCGCGGCCGGACTCCTCGACGGCCGTCACCGCGTCCGGGCGGTCGCCGTCCGGGCCGAACTCCGCATGGGCGCCGCGCGGAACGCGGTCCCGCAGCGCCTTGCCCTCCTTCTTCGGCGAACCCTCCGCGGGCCGGCCCGCGAACCCGCGCACCGCCGGGATCCGCKCCGCCTCGGCCACCGCGCCATCGGTACCGCCCATGAGAACCGCCTCCCCCGCACACGACCGTCGATGCGTGACGACCGTACCCCCGGCCGTCGATCGGCGTGCGCCCCTGTGGACAACTCCCCGACTGTGGAGAACCCACAGCTCAGCTCGGACGAAAGCCCACGATCCGCCCCTCGGTCCGCCCCGGATCCACCCCCGACGCGCCCTCACCCGACCCCCGACCCTCGCCCCGCCCCGGCCCCGCTACTTCCGGAACTGCTCCTGGCAACGGCCGTCCTCGGCCAGGTACTTCTCCGCCCAGGCGCCCAGTTCGGTGAGGGCGGGCTCCAGCGCGGAGCCGGCCTCGGTGAGGCGGTAGGAGACGCGCAGCGGCGGGCCCTCGTCGACCTCGCGCACCACCACTCCGACGCCCGCCAGTTCGGTCAGCCGGTCGGAGAGCATGCGCTCGCTGATGCCGGGGATGGCCCGGCGCAGGTCGGCGAAGTGCACGGGGGCGGGCAGGAGCACCGCCACGATCGGGCCCGTCCAGCGTTTCCCGAGTACCTGGAAGACACGGGTGATGCCGTCGTCGACCCGTCGGCACGACGCGGCGTCGTGGTTTTCCTGCAGCGCCATGCCCTCAGGGTACTGTCCCCGCCATGCGGGGGTGAAAAAAAGTAAGCTCCTGTGTTATTCATAGTGACGTACCAAAACGCAGCCCCTTCCGAGCAGACTCATCCGGAGATCCCCATGGCCACCCTGTTGCACCTCGACTCGTCCGTCCTCCCCGGTTCCGCCTCGGCGTCGCGCACCGTCACGGAGGCCTTCCGCAAGGCCTGGGAGGAGGAGCACCCCCAGGGGACGGTGATCTACCGCGACCTCTCGGCGGACCCGGTCCCGCACATCTCGGCCGACGGCCACACCGCCGCCTTCGTCGACCCCTCGGAGCACACCCCGGAGCAGGCCGCGGCCTTCGCCCGGCGCCTTGAGTTCATCGAGGAGCTGGAGCGGGCGGACGCCGTGCTGATCGGCGCGCCCATGTACAACTTCTCGATCCCCTCGACCCTCAAGGCATGGCTGGACAACGTGATCGTCGTCGGCCGCACGGCCGGCGACACCCCGAGCGCCAAGGGCACCCCGGTCACCGTCGTGGCCAGCCGCGGCGGCGCCTACGGCCCCGGCACGCCCCGCGAGGGCTACGAGTACGTGCAGAACTACCTGGGGGCCGTCCTCAAGGACATGCTCGGCCTGGACGTCGAGTTCATCGTCCCGGAGCTCACGATGGCCGCGCAGGTCCCGGCGATGGCGGAGCTGGTGCCGCTCGCCGAGGCCTCCCGCGCCAAGGCACTGGAGGACGCCGCCGCCAAGGGCCGGACCCTCGCGGGACAGTTCACGGCGAAGGCCGCCTGACGAAATCCACTTACCGGAAGCCGCCTACCAGAAGCCGGCTGACGGAAGCCGTACCGGCCGGGCGGGGCGCGCGTCACTCCCGTACCGCCCCCGACCACCCCCGGACGCACCAGGACGCACCCGTCCACCGCCGCGCCCCTCAGGGCGCGGCGCAGTCGTTCCTCACGCCCCCGCGAGCCTGTTGATCGCCGCGGTCTCCAGGACCCGCTCCCCGGCCCCGGCACTGGCCCCGGTCCCGGCCCCGCCGCGGGCCACCGCGACCATCGCCAGGCCGACCTGTTCCGTCGTGGTGACCGACCGGGGCGCGAGCTTCCGCAGGACCGGCAGCAGACGGCCGGTCAACGCGTAGACCACGCGGTACACCCGCGTCTTGGACCTGATCCCGTGCAGCGGCTGGATGAGCCCCGGCCGGAACAGGTACGCCTCCACACCGTCCAGCGCCAGCAGCGCGTTCTCCGTCTCCCCCTTGACCCGCGCCCACATCACCCGCCCGCGCGCGGTGCTGTCGGTCCCCTGCCCGGACACGTAGCAGAAGGTCAGTCCGGGGCTCGCCGCGGCCAGGGAGCGCGCGACGGCGAGCGTGAGGTCGTACGTCACCTCGCGGTACGCGGCCTCCTTCATGCCCGCCGACGAGACGCCGAGGCAGAAGAAGCAGGCGTCGTACCCGGAGAGCCGGTCCTCCAAGCCGTCCAGGTCCGCGGGGTCGGCGCGCAGGATCTCGCGCAGCTTCGGGTGCGTGACCCCCACCGGGGTGCGGCCGACGACGAGCACCTCCTCGACCGCCGCGTCCCGCAGGCATTCGCGCAGGACTCCGCGTCCGACCATCCCGGTCGCCCCGAAGAGGATCACCTTCACAGAGCCCACTCCCACCACGTAGTCCGGACCGGCACCCCGCGCCGCCGCGACCGTGAGATACCTCACCGTCGGGCCCGCCCCGCAGGCCGTCCGGCCCGCGGAACGCGGTACAGGCACCGTACAGACGCCCCGGACCTCTCCGGCGGAACGGGGGTCAGCGCACCGGGAAGCCGAAGGTGTACCCCTGCTCCTTCAGCTCGGGCAGGATCCGCCGCAGGGCCTCGACGGTCTGGGCACGGTCGCCGCCGGCGTCGTGGAAGAGGATCGTCGGCCCGTTGGACAGCTGCTCCTCGACGGTGGCGACGATGGCGTCCGTGCCCGGCAGCTCGAAGTCCTTGCTGTCCACGTTCCAGCCCAGCGGGCGCATCCCGTGGGAGGCCGCGAGCTTGCGGCTGTACGGGGTGAACGCGCCGCCGGGCGCCCGGTAGTACATGGGCCGTACGCCCCCGGACGCCTTGATGATCATGCGTTCGGCGTCGAGTATCTGCTGCGACTGGTAGGCCTCGGACTGCTTGTCCATGCCGGTGTCGTGCGACACCGAGTGGTCGCAGAGCCGGTGCCCGGCCTTGACCACGTCCTTGACCAGGTCCGGGTGGGCCTGTGCCTGGGGTCCCACCATGCAGAACGTGGCCTTCGCCCCGTACTGCTCCAGGACGTCGAGCACCTGCGGGGTCCAGCGGGGATCGGGGCCGTCGTCGATGGTGAGGTTGACGCCGCGCGGCCCCGCCTCCGAGGCGTGCGCGATGGTCGCCGCGACCGGCTTCACGGCGCTGACCGGCGCCTTCGTCTCCGACGGGCCGCCCCCGGTGCCGTTCTGCGCGGCCCACACCGATGCGCCGGTGGCGAGCACCGTCACCCCGAGCGCCGCCCCGATCATCCTGCCGTACCAGCCCCGAACGCCGCCGCGCCGCGTCATGTCCGCCCCTTTGCCCACGGTCCCGTGCCGACCCCCGGTCACCGGCAACCACCGGGGAGGACGAGAGGCGGCGCCCGGGGGATCCGCCTGTTACCGATCACGGACAACAGTGGGAAAGTTCACGGACAACTCGCCTCGGACACAAGGATGTTGACCACGATCCGGCGAACCCGGGGCTTCGGGAACCGACCACCGGCAGCACGGAAGCAGGGCCCCGGCAGTGAGATAGCTCACCACCGGGACCCTGCCCTGCAACCGTCAGCCGCCGGCACCGTCATCGGTGCGGAACATCGCCAGACCGCCATCGATGCGGATCGTCGGCGCGCAACGCGAGAAGCGGGCCCCGCCGGGACTTTCGTCTCCGGCGAAGACCCGCTTCATCGGTTCTTCATGGTGCGCGAGGGGGGAGTTGAACCCCCACGCCCTTTCGGGCACTGGAACCTGAATCCAGCGCGTCTGCCTATTCCGCCACCCGCGCATTGGGTGTGTCTTCCGTGTCCCACCTGGTGGGTGAGCGCCTTCCGACATGCAGAAGATTAGCACGGTGGCCGGGGTGGATTCACATCCGTTCTTCGAGGCCGGCGGGAGCGCCGCGACCGGGCCGCAGGACACCGCGGCACCCGCCCGCCACCGGCGGCGCCGGCTCCCGTGGCGGCCCCACCGTTCCCGCCCCCCACGTACCAAGACGTACCGAGACGTACGCAACGGAAGCGGTTCACGTATCAACCTCGTACCGGTCCGGGCCATCTCCCCGCGAGAGGGCCGGGGTCCACCGCCGGGTGCGGGACACTGTGGTGAGGCCGCCTCTACGATCCTCCCCAACGGAGTGGACCGGGGGAGTTCGAAGAGGGACTTCGGCGGGAACTCCGGGAGGGGACTTCAGTGCGCGTCGACATCCGTCGACCGGGCCGACAGGGGGAACCAGCCGATTTCCCGGCGCGTGGATACGATCAGTGAGCAGTACCAGGGCAACGACGAAGGAGGAGGTGCCCCATGGGAGTCCTGAAGAAGTTCGAGCAACGTCTCGAAGGTCTGGTCAACGGCACCTTCGCCAAGGTGTTCAAGTCAGAGGTCCAGCCCGTGGAGATCGCGGGAGCGCTCCAGCGCGAGTGCGACAACAACGCCACGATCTGGAACCGTGACCGGACCGTCGTCCCCAACGACTTCATCGTGGAGCTGAGCACGCCGGACTTCGAGCGGCTCAGCCCCTACTCGGGCCAGCTCGGCGACGAGCTGGCCGGCATGGTGCGCGACTACGCCAAGCAGCAGCGCTACACCTTCATGGGCACCATCAAGGTCCACCTGGAGAAGGCCGACGACCTCGACACCGGTCTGTACCGGGTGCGCAGTCGTACGCTCGCCTCCTCCGCGAACCAGCAGGCCACCCCGGAGCGCGCCCCCGCGGG
>NZ_VDFC01000043.1:82169-112705 GCF_008369065.1 Streptomyces apricus
GCCGTAGCCCCCGGCGGCCGCCCGCGGCCAGGCCGGCGGCTACGGCTACCCGCCCGCGGCCGCTCCCCCCATGCCTTCCGCACCGCCGCCCGGCGGACGTCCGGGCGCGGCGCCCGCGGGCCAGCGGCCCGCCGCGGCCCCGCAGCCGGGCGGCCGCACACGGCACTGGATCGAAGTCAACGGCACCCGCCATCAGATCTCCCGCCCGACGCTCGTGCTGGGCCGCAGCACCGAAGCCGACGTGCGGATCGACGACCCCGGCGTCTCGCGCCGGCACTGCGAGATCCGGACCGGAACGCCCTCGACGATCCAGGATCTCGGGTCCACCAACGGCATCGTGGTGGACGGACAGCACACCACCCGCGCTACGCTCCGCGACGGCTCGCGGATCGTCGTGGGCAGCACCACCATCATTTACCGGCAAGCCGAAGGGTGAAGCGGGGGCAATGTCAGAGCTGACCCTCACGGTCATGCGGCTGGGTTTCCTGGCCGTACTGTGGCTGTTCGTGATCGTGGCCGTGCAGGTCATCCGCAGCGACCTGTTCGGAACGCGCGTCACACAGCGCGGGTCGCGCCGGGAAGCACAGCGTCCGCAGCAGGCCGCGCGCCAGGCCGCGCCGCCGCAGCAGCGCCAGCAGGCGGCGTCGTCCGGCGGCGGCCGCCAGCGCCGCGGCGCTCCCACCAAACTGGTCGTCTCCGAGGGCATCCTCACGGGCACGACCGTTGCCCTCCAGGGGCAGACCATCACGCTGGGCCGCGCACACGACAGCACGATCGTGCTGGACGACGACTACGCGTCCAGCAGACATGCCAGGATCTACCCGGACCGGGACGGCCAGTGGATCGTCGAGGACCTCGGGTCCACCAACGGCACGTATCTCGACCGGACCCGACTGACGACTCCCACGCCGGTTCCGCTGGGCGCGCCGATCCGCATCGGCAAGACCGTCATCGAGCTGCGGAAGTAGTGCTACGTCATGAATGAGCGCGAGCGGAGCGAGCGAGCAGCGGCGGTCCCCACGACGGATCCCGGCGCGCTCCCGACCGGAGGGTGGGCACCGTGCGGATGTACCCGGAGCCGACGGGCGAGGTGCGCATGAGTCTGTCACTGCGCTTCGCCGCCGGATCGCACAAGGGCATGATCCGAGAGGGCAACGAGGACTCCGGTTACGCCGGACCGCGGCTGCTCGCGATCGCCGACGGGATGGGCGGCCAGGCCGCCGGTGAGGTCGCCTCCTCCGAGGTGATCTCCACCATCGTGGCGCTCGACGACGACGTGCCCGGCTCCGACATCCTCACCTCGCTCGGCACGGCCGTGCAGCGCGCCAACGACCAGCTCCGGTTGATGGTCGAGGAGGACCCCCAGCTCGAAGGCATGGGGACCACCCTCACCGCCCTCCTGTGGACGGGCCAGCGCCTCGGCCTCGTGCACGTCGGCGACTCGCGCGCCTACCTGCTGCGCGACGGCGTGCTCACGCAGATCACGCAGGACCACACCTGGGTGCAGCGCCTCGTCGACGAGGGCCGCATCACCGAGGAGGAGGCCACCACCCACCCGCAGAGGTCGCTCCTCATGCGCGCGCTGGGCAGCGGCGACCACGTCGAGCCCGACCTCTCCATCCGCGAGGTGCGGGCCGGCGACCGGTACCTGATCTGCTCCGACGGGCTCTCCGGGGTCGTCTCCCACCAGACGATGGAGGACACCCTCGCCAGCTACCAGGGTCCCCAGGAGACCGTGCAGCAGCTGATCGAGCTCGCGCTGCGCGGCGGCGGCCCCGACAACATCACCGTCATCGTGGCCGACGTCCTCGACATCGACGGCGGCGACACCCTGGCCGGCCAGCTCTCCGACGTGCCCGTCGTGGTGGGCGCGGTCGCCGAGAACCAGCTCCAGTCGCAGGACAACGGCGCCATGCAGACGCCCGCGGGCCGCGCCTCGGGCCTCGGCCGGCAGGTGCCCGGGCAGGGCGGCGGCGAGTTCGGCCCGCCCGGCAGCGGCGACACCACCGGGTACGTGCCCACCGACGGGTTCGCCGGGTACTCCGACGAGGACTTCACCAAGCCGCGCTCCAAGCGCAGGTGGCTGAAGAGATCCTTCTACATCGTGCTCGCGCTCGGCGTCATCGGCGGCGGGCTGTACGGCGGCTACCGCTGGACGCAGACGCAGTACTACGTCGGCGCCAACGACGAGCACGTCGCGCTGTACCGCGGCATCAGCCAGGACCTCGCCTGGGTCTCGCTCTCGAAGGTGGAGAAGGACTACCCCGAGATCGAACTCAAGTACCTGCCGCCCTACCAGCAGAAGCAGGTCAAGGCCACGATCACCGAGGGCGGTCTCAAGGACGCCCGCTCGAAGGTCGAGGAGCTGGAGACGCAGGCGTCCGCGTGCAAGAAGGACGCCGACCGCCGCAAGGCCGAGAGCGAGCAGAACGCGAAGACCGGCGAGGGCGAGGCCGGCGGGATCACGGGAACCACACGGACCTCCGCCGCGTCCAAGGCCACACCGACGCCGACGCCGACGGGAGCTCCGTCCGGCCCGTCGTCCGACCCGTCCTCCGACCCGTCCAAGTCCACGACCGCACCCACTCCCACACCCGGCCCCAGCCTCTCCGACGAAGAGCAGAAGCTGGTCTCGCTGTGCGGTAAGCAGTAAGCAGCCGTGAGGGGCCCTGTCACACGATGAGCAGCACTTCCAACACGCCGACGCACCACACGTCCACGATCGGCTCGATCGGCACACCGAGCCGGCGCAACACCGAGCTGGCACTGCTCGTGTTCGCCGTGGTCATCCCGGTGTTCGCCTACGCCAACGTCGGGCTGGCGATCAATGACTCGGTGCCGCCGGGCCTGCTGAGCTACGGGCTCGGGCTCGGCCTGCTGGCCGGCGTCGGCCATATCGTCGTACGGAAGTTCGCGCCGTACGCGGACCCGCTGATGCTGCCGCTGGCGACGCTGCTCAACGGCATCGGACTCGTCGTCATCTGGCGCCTGGACCAGTCCAAGCGGCTCCAGGCGAGCAGCACGTTCGTCGAGGCGGCCCCCCGCCAGCTGCTGTACTCGGCGCTGGGCGTCGCCCTGTTCGTCGCCGTCCTGGTCTTCCTGAAGGACCACCGCGTCCTGCAGCGCTACACCTACATCTCCATGGTCGGCGCGCTGATCCTGCTGCTGCTGCCCCTGGTCCCGGGCCTCGGCCTGAACGTCTTCGGCGCCCGGATCTGGATCTCGATCGCCGGATTCACCATCCAGCCCGGTGAGTTCGCGAAGATCGTCCTCGCGATCTTCTTCGCCGGCTACCTCATGGTGAAGCGCGACGCGCTCGCCCTGGCCAGCCGTCGCTTCATGGGCATCTACCTGCCGCGCGGCCGCGACCTCGGCCCGATCATCGTGGTCTGGATCATCTCCATCCTGATCCTGGTCTTCGAGACCGACCTCGGTACCTCGCTGCTGTTCTTCGGCATGTTCGTGATCATGTTGTACGTCGCCACCGAGCGGACCAGCTGGATCGTGTTCGGTCTGCTGATGTCCGCGGCCGGCGCCGTCGGCGTGGCCTCCTTCGAGTCGCACGTCCAGCAGCGCGTCCAGGCCTGGCTCGACCCGATGCGCGAGTACGAGCTGAGCCAGCAGGGCGTCATCGGCCACACCGAGCAGTCCATGCAGGCGCTGTGGGCCTTCGGCTCCGGCGGCACCCTCGGCACCGGGCTCGGCCAGGGCAACTCCGACCTCATCGGCTTCGCCGCCAACTCCGACTTCATCCTCGCCACCTTCGGCGAGGAGCTGGGCCTGGCGGGCGTGATGGCGATCCTGCTGATGTACGGCCTGATCGTGGAGCGCGGCGTACGCACCGCCCTCGCCGCCCGCGACCCCTTCGGCAAGCTGCTCGCCATCGGCCTGTCGGGCGCCTTCGCCCTCCAGGTCTTCGTGGTCGCCGGCGGCGTCATGGGCCTGATCCCGCTGACCGGTATGACGATGCCGTTCCTGGCGTACGGCGGTTCCTCCGTCATCGCCAACTGGGCGCTCATCGGCATCCTGCTCCGGATCAGCGACACCGCCCGCCGGCCCGCGCCGGCCCCCGCACCCAACCCCGACGCCGAGATGACCCAGGTGGTCCGACCGTGAACAAGCCCCTGCGCCGGATCGCGATCTTCTGCGGGCTCCTCGTTCTCGCCCTGCTCATCCGCGACAACTGGATCCAGTACGTCCAGGCGGACTCGCTGAAGGACGACACGAAGAACCGCCGCGTCGCCATCGCCCGCTACGCCACACCGCGCGGCGACATCATCGTCGACGGCGAACCGATCACCGGGTCCACCAAGACCAACGGCGACGACTTCAACGACTTCGCCTACAAGCGCACCTACAAGGACGGCGCGATGTGGGCCCCCGTCACGGGCTACGCCTCGCAGGCCTTCGGGGCCACGCAGCTGGAGAGCATCGAGGACGGCATCCTCACCGGCAACGACGACCGGCTCTTCTTCCGCCGCACCCTCGACATGATCACCGGCAAGAAGCAGGCGGGCGGCAATGTCGTCACCACGCTCAGCGCCGCCGCGCAGAAGGCCGCGTACAAGGGTCTGCTGAAGCAGGGCAAGGGCGCCGTCGCCGCGATCGACCCGGAGACCGGCGCGATCCTGGCACTGGCCTCCACCCCCTCGTACGACCCCTCCACGTTCGCCGGGAACTCCACCAAGGTCGACGGCAAGGCCTGGAACAAGCTCCAGAAGAAGAACGACCCCGACAACCCGATGCTCAACCGGGCGCTGCGCGAGATCTACCCGCCCGGGTCCACCTTCAAGGTGGTCACGGCCGCGGCGGCGCTGGAGCACGGCATCGTCGACAGCGCCGATGAGAAAACCGACTCGCCGCTTCCGTACACCCTGCCGGACACCACCACCGAGCTGAAGAACGAGGGGAACATCCCCTGCAAGAACGCGACGCTGCGCGAGGCGCTGCGCGTGTCCTGCAACACCGTCTTCGGCAAGCTCGGCGTCGACGTCGGCAAGGAGGACATGCTGGAGACGGCGAAGAAGTTCGGCTTCAACGAGGAGCAGTTCGTGCCGATCCGCTCCAGCGCCTCCAACTTCCCCGAGAAGATGGACCGTCCGCAGACTGCGCTCAGCTCCATCGGCCAGTTCGAGACCGCCACGACCCCGCTGCAGATGGCGATGGTCGCCTCGGCGGTCGCCAACGACGGCACGCTGATGAAGCCGTACATGGTCGACAAGCTCCAGGCGCCGGGCCTCGACGTCATCGAGCAGACCGACCCCGAGGAGATGAGCGAGCCGCTCTCCGAGAAGAACGCCCAGATCCTCCAGTCGATGATGGAGACGGTCGTCAAGGAGGGCACCGGCACCAACGCCCAGATCAACGAGAGCGGCGTCACCGTCGGCGGCAAGACCGGTACCGCCCAGCGCGGTGTGGAGAACAGCGAGAACCCGTACGCGTGGTTCATCTCGTACGCGAAACTCGACGACGGCAGCTCTCCGGTCGCCGTCGCCGTGGTGGTCGAGGACGAGAGCGCCAACCGTGACGACATCTCCGGCGGTGGTCTGGCCGCTCCGATCGCGAGGGACGTGATGAAGGCAGTGATCGACAGCAAGAAGTGACCCCGCTCACGTCCCCTTCACATCGGTGCACGTTGCGATACCGGTCCTGTATCGGGTGACGGTTGTGGCCAGGTCAGTCAAGGCGGTCCGGGTACGGTATGCCCGGACAGCACACCGCCGGACCACACGTGGTGTGGTCAGGACCGTCGGAAAAGGCTGGTAGGTAGCTATGGAAGAGCCGCGTCGCCTCGGCGGCCGGTACGAGCTGGGCCATGTGCTCGGCCGTGGTGGCATGGCGGAGGTACACCTCGCCCATGACACCCGGCTCGGCCGCACCGTGGCGGTGAAGACGCTGCGGGCGGACCTCGCGCGCGACCCGTCGTTCCAGGCCCGCTTCCGCCGGGAGGCCCAGTCGGCCGCCTCGCTCAACCATCCCGCGATCGTCGCCGTGTACGACACCGGTGAGGACTACATCGAGGGCATCTCCATCCCGTACATCGTGATGGAGTACGTCGACGGGTCCACGCTGCGCGAACTGCTGCACTCCGGGCGCAAGCTGCTGCCCGAGCGCACCCTGGAGATGACCATCGGCATCCTCCAGGCGCTCGAGTACTCGCACCGCGCCGGCATCGTCCACCGCGACATCAAACCGGCGAACGTCATGCTGACGCGCAACGGCCAGGTCAAGGTCATGGACTTCGGCATCGCCCGTGCGATGGGCGACTCCGGCATGACGATGACGCAGACCGCGGCGGTCATAGGGACGGCCCAGTACCTCTCCCCGGAGCAGGCGAAGGGCGAGCCGGTCGACGCCCGCTCCGACCTGTACTCGGCGGGCTGCCTGCTGTACGAACTCCTCACCGTGCGCCCGCCGTTCATCGGGGACTCCCCGGTCGCGGTGGCGTACCAGCACGTGCGCGAGGAGCCGCAGCCGCCGAGCGTCTTCGACCCCGAGATCACGCCCGAGATGGACGCCATCGTCCTGAAGGCGCTCACCAAGGACCCGGACTACCGCTACCAGTCCGCCGACGAGATGCGCGCCGACATCGAGGCCTGCCTCGACGGCCAGCCCGTCGCGGCCACCGCGGCCATGGGCTCGGTGGGCTACGGCGGTTACCCGGACGACCAGCCGACGACGGCCCTGCGCTCCGGTGACGGCCAGCACACCACCATGCTGCCGCCGACCAACCCGGACGACGGCGGCTTCGGCTACGACGACCGCGCGGGCCGGCGGCGCCAGCAGAAGAAGAACAACACCTCGACGATCCTCCTGGTCGTCGCCGGTGTGCTCGTGCTGATCGGCGCGATCCTCATCGGCAAGTGGGCGTTCAGCGGCAACGGCGACTCCGGGGACGATCCGTTCCCGGCGCCCAACTTCGTGAACCAGCCCGTGGCCGAGGCCAAACAGCGGGCGGCCAACCGCGAGCTCGAACTCGTCATCACCGAGAAGCCCTGCGAGACCACGCCCAAGGACAGCGTCTGCGACCAGACGCCGGCCGCGAACACCGAGGTCAAGAAGGGCGACACGATCAGGCTGACGGTGTCGACGGGGGCGCCGAAGGTGGCGGTTCCCAACGTCATCGACGACCCGGTCGAGGACGCCACCAAGAAGCTCACGGGCGACAAGTACAAGTTCGAGGTCAAGACGGAGACCAAGGAGTCCAGCCAGGACCCCGGCACCGTCCTGGACCAGGACCCGTCCTCGGGCGAGGAAGTGGAGAAGGGCTCCACGATCACCCTCACCGTCGCCAAGGAGAAGAAGCAGTCCACCGTGCCGGACGTCGGCGGTCAGAGCTGTGACGAGGCGAAGGCCCGGATGCAGCAGAACGACCTCACCGGCAACTGCACCGAGGTGGAGACCGACGACGAGAACCTGGTCGGCAAGGTCGTCGCGACCTCGCCGCAGGCGGGCTCACCGGTCGACCCCGGCTCCACGGTGACCATCCAGATCGGCAAGGCGAAGAAGGAGGAGCCGCAGCCGGAGAAGTTCGCCATGCCGAAGGTGACCCAGATGACCCTGGGCCAGGCCAAGCAGGTGCTCGCGCAGAGCCAGCTCCAGGTCGGCAACATCAACGGGTCGCAGGACGACAACTCCGTCGTCATCGCCAGCGATCCGGGACAGGGCAACGAGGTGAAGGCCGGGGACAAGGTCAACCTCGTCACGATCGGCGCCGGAGGGAACAACAACGGCGGCGGCGACAACGGCGGCGGCGGATTCCTGGGAGGCGCCGGCGGCTGACGCCCGCCCGCCTTCCACCGGACGACGCGAAAGCCCCGGTCCCCTCTCGGCGAACGAGAGGGGACCGGGGCTTTTCCGGTACCTCCGGGGACCTACGAGCGGGCCAGGCCGCTACGGGGTGGCGGGAAGCCTCAGCGCAGCTCCGCCGGAGGCGTCCGTTCGTCGTCCACCTTCTCCACCCGGTCCAGCTCGCCCCAGACCACGTACCGGTAGCGGGACGTGTAGACCGGCGTGCAGGTCGTCAGCGTGATGTAGCGGCCCGCCTTCGTCCGGCCCGACTCCTTCGGGACGGGCGCCAGCGCCTTGATGTTGTACTTCGACGTCTCGGGAAGCGTCGCGTAGACCTTGTAGACGTACCACTCGTCCTTGGTCTCGAAGACGATCGCGTCGCCCTTCCTGAGCTTGTCGATGTTGTGGAACTTCGCGCCGTGTCCGTCGCGGTGGGCGGCCAGCGAGAAGTTGCCCTTCTCGTCCTGCGGCAGCGCGGACTTGACGGGGTTCGTGTAGTAGCCGGCGATGCCGTTGTTGAGCAGCTTCGTGGAGGTGCCCTTCTTGACCAGCACCTCGCCGTTCTTCATCGCCGGGACGTGCAGGAAGCCGATGCCGTCCTTGGTGTCCAGCCCGACCGGACCGCGGTCCTCGGCCCAGTGGTCGCGCACCTTGTCGCCCTGCTTGTCGGCCTCGCGGTCCGCGATCACGTTCGTCCACCACAGCGAGTAGGCGACGAACAGCCCGAGGACCAGGCCCGCGGTGATGAGGAGTTCGCCCAGGACGCTGACGGCCGTCGCGAAACCGCCTCCGCCGCGGCGCCGTGGCGGGGGCGGGGGCGCCGGCGCGTCCGTCTGCTCTTCGTGGTCGGTCGTCGCTGCCACTGCGTCTTCCCCGTCTGGTGTCTCGACCTGGTGTCCCAGGAGGCTGTTCAGGATGCTGCCGTCCGCGCGCTCAACCGACGAGCGCCTGCGGTTTGCCCTTGTCGCGCGGCCGTTCCTCGACCATCGTGCCCCAGACGATCATCCGGTACTTGCTGGTGAACTCCGGGGTGCACGTGGTGAGGGTGATGTAGCGGCCCGCCGCCTTGAAGCCCGACCCCTTGGGGATCGCGTCCAGGACGGCCGTGTTGCTCGGCGGCGTCACCGGCAGGATCGAGGACATCTTGTAGACGAAGTACTTGTTCTGCGTCTCGACGACGATCGGGTCGCCCGGCTTGAGGCGGTTGATGTACCGGAACGGTTCGCCGTGCGTGTTGCGGTGGCCCGCGAGCCCGAAGTTGCCCTTCTCGGCGTCCGGCATCGCGGTCTTCACGCCCTCCTCGGCGTAGTGGCCGACCATGCCGCGGTCCAGCACCCGCTTCTTGTCGGTGCCCTCGGCTATCGGCACCACCACGTCGAGCTTGGGGATGTGCAGGAGCGCGAAGCCCTGACCGGGCTCGAACGTCCCCGGGTTCCCCTTCCCCTTCGCCCAGTCGTCCTGCAGGCTGCTCGCCTCGCTGTCGGCCTGCGCGTGGGCGCGGATGTTCGTCCAGTACAGCTGGTAGGTCACGAACAGCAGCATCAGTACGCCGGTCGTGATGAAGACCTCGCCTATCGCCCGGCTGGCCATCACGGCCGCTCCGGGCTTGCGCGCCTTGGCCGCGCGCCGGGCCGCCGCGCGCGAGACGGGCGCGGCGGCCGTGTCCGCCGCAGGCTGCCGCCCGTGCGTCTCGCCGGCGTCGCTCCCGCCGTGCTTCCCGTGGCGCTTGGAGGCCTTGCGCCGGGCCGCACGGCCGCCGGGGGCACCAGGGCCCTCCGGCACCGCCCGGGAGCCCGCAGCGGGCGTTGAGGGCCCTTCCGGGCCGGTCCTGGCCCCGAGGTCGGCGATGCGCAGCGCGACCGTCTCCTCGGAGGACGGCGGCGCGGCGGGCTCCGCGGGTGCGGCAGGCGCGTAGGCCGCGTCGTACGACGTGCGCGGCATCTGCGCCTGCCCGTAGGGCTGCTGCGGGTGGGGCCGGGGTTGCGCGTAGGACTGCTCGGGCTGTGCGTAGGACTGCTGGGGCTGCACGTGGGACGGCGGGGACTGCGGCTGCGGTACCGGCTGCGGCTGCGGCTGCGGTGCCGTGTAGGCCGACGCGGTCCGCCCGACGCTCCAGTCGGGGTCGTACGTCTGCGCCGGGGACACCGGGGATGCCGGGGGCGTCTGCGCCGCGTACGCCTGCGGGTCGTACCAGCCCTGCTCGGGCGCCGCGGGCTGCCGCCGGCCCGGCAGGGGGTCGCTGAGCGGGTCGGCCAGCCCGTCCACGGCGGCCCGCATCGCACCGCCCGCCCGGCCGTCGGCGAGCGGATCCGGTTCCGTCCCGAAGGGCGCCGCGCCCCCGTAGGCGCCCGGCGCCTCGAACGCCGCAGCGCCCCCGTACCCGGCGTCCTCGCCGTACGGGGCGGCACTGTCGCGCTCGGGGCGCAGGGCGGTCACGCCGTGACCCTGCCCACCACCGGGGCGAGCCCCACCGACCTGCCGACGGCCTCCTGGTCACCGCACTCGACCAGCCAGTTGGCCAGCATGTGGTGACCGTGCTCGGTCAGCACGGACTCGGGGTGGAACTGCACGCCCTCGACCGGCAGTTCACGGTGCCGCAGACCCATGATGATCCCGTCGTGGGTGCGGGCCGTGACCTCCAGGGCGGGCGGCACGGTCGTCGGCTCGGCGGCCAGCGAGTGGTAGCGGGTGGCGGTGAAGGGGGACGGCAGCCCGGTGAAGACGCCTGCGTCCGTGTGCTCGACCAGCGAGGTCTTGCCGTGCAGCAGCTCGGGCGCGCGGTCCACCACCCCGCCGTACGCCACCTGGATCGACTGCATCCCGAGGCAGACCCCGAAGACGGGGACCCCGGTCGCGGCGCAGTGCCGCACCATCTCGACGCAGACCCCGGCCTGTTCGGGGGTGCCGGGGCCGGGCGACAGCAGCACGCCGTCGAACCCGTCCTGTGCGTGGGCCGTCGTCACCTCGTCGTTGCGCAGCACCTCGCACTCGGCGCCGAGCTGGTAGAGGTACTGGACGAGGTTGAAGACGAAGCTGTCGTAGTTGTCGACGACGAGAATCCGCGCGGTCACTGGTTGTCCACCGTCACATCGTTGAAGGGCAGCAGCGGCTCGGCCCACGGGAAGACGTACTGGAAGAGCACGTAGACCGTCGCGAGGACCAGCACGAGAGAGATCAGTGCCTTGATCCACGTGTTCCCCGGCAGATGCCGCCAGATAAAGCCGTACATGCCGTCCCTTCCGTCGCACCACGGCACCAGACTCACGCCGTACCCACCCAGACTAACGGCGCAGAGCCTTCGGTTTCCCAGCCTCCACGGGCTGGGTTTCGTCAAGGTGCGCCCAGACGATCAGCCGGTGGCTGTGCCCCCATTCGGGGTCGCAGGTGGTCAGCGTCAGATAACGGCCCTCCCGCGTGTACCCGGACTTCTCCGGTACGGGGTCGACGACCGCCGTGTCATCCGGCAGCGTCCGGTAGGGCCGGGTGTCGATGCGGTACGTGAACCAGGACGTTCCGTCGGTCAGCACCACCGGGTCCCCCGGGCGCAGCCGGGGGAAGTCCTTGAACGGGTCCCCGTAGGTCCGGCGGTGCCCGGCGACGGCGAAGTTGCCCGGCTCACCGAGCCGCGCGGTGCTTGCGTAGTGGCCTAAGCCCTTCTTCAGGGTCTTGGTCCTCGTCCCTTCGAGCACGGGTTTGTTCCACGTGAAACCGAGCCGGGGGATGTACATCACGGCGAAGGGCCTGCCGTCCTCGTAGGCGACGGCCTTGGGGGCAGCCGCCCCCGGTCCGCGGGCGGACCCGGGATCGCCCGGGCCGGCGGAGGCGGAGCCCTTCGCCCACTGCTCCTCCAGCTGCGCGATCTGGTCGTCCATCGCGGTGTCGGCCTTCACACCCGTCCAGAACAGCACGTAGACGACGAAGAGCACGATCACGGCGCCGACCGTGATGCACAGCTCGCTGAACGTCCTGACGACCACGCGTACCGACACAACGTCCCCCAGCGGCAGCCGTTCCCCTGCCGCACAGCCTTCTACCCCGACGGCCTGCGCGCCACCGGCTTGCCGGTTCCGCCGCCCGATCTCGTCGGCCGGCTACTCCACGGGCTTCGCGTAGTGGAGGTCGACCGTGCCGGAGTAGCCGGGAAGTGTCGTCGTCCCGTTCTCCTCGACCTTCCAGCCGAGCCCGTAGACGTTGACGTACACCATGTAGTTCTGGATCGCCGGGGACGCCGTGAGGGCCTCCTCCAGCTTCTCCGGGTCCCCGACCGCCTGGATCCTGTACGGGGGCGAGTAGACGCGGCCCTGGAGGATCAGGGTGTTGCCGACGCAGCGGACGGCGCTGGTGGAGATCAGCCGCTGGTCCATGACCTTGATCCCCTTGGCCCCGCCCTGCCACAGGGCGTTGACCACGGCCTGCAGGTCCTGCTGGTGGATGACCAGGTAGTCGGGCTGCGGCTCGGGATAGCCGGGGAGCTTGGCCTTCGCGTTCGGCGGGGCGTCGTCGAGGGTGACGGTCAGGGCCTTGCCCCTGAGCTTCTGCGTGCCGGCGTTCTTCTCCAGGGCGGCAAGCTTGGCCTCCTCCGCCGCGGTGCTGCCGTTGTCCCGTTCGGCGAGGGACTCCACGTCGTCGCGCAGCGATCCGTTGGTCTCGTCGAGCTGCCCGTTCTTGTGGCTGCGTTCCTGGATGAGGTCGGAGAGCTTCAGCAGCGAGGCGTCGGTGCGGATGTTGGTGCCCTTGGCCGTGTCGAAGCTGGTGAAGAAGATCAGTCCGGCCAGGGCGAAGACGCCCACGGTCAACAGCCGTACCGGCTTGAAACGCCGGGCGCGATCGGGGGTGGAACCCGGCTGGGGGGAGTCGGCAGAATTGCTCAACGTACCCTTATCTCCTTCGGCGCCGTGGAAGCACTACGCTAACGGACGCCCGGGGGAGCACTAAGAGTCCCCTTGTACGCTGCCCGGAGCAGCCCACGTTCCCTGCGCGGCCACGCAGCGCATCGACAGGAGAGACCCTCGTGCCGAAGTCACGTATCCGCAAGAAGGCCGACTACACGCCGCCCCCGGCGAAGCAGGCGACCAACATCAAGCTGAACAGCCGCGCCTGGGTCGCCCCGGTCATGCTGGCCATGTTCCTCATCGGCCTGGCCTGGATCGTGGTGTTCTACGTGACGGACGGCTCGCTGCCGATCGACTCGCTGGGCAACTGGAACATCGTGGTCGGCTTCGGTTTCATCGCGGCGGGGTTCGGCGTCTCCACCCAGTGGAAGTAGCGCCTTCTCCACAAGCCTTGGCCCACGGTCTCCACTGAGTTATCCACAGGGATTTCCACACTGGGGAAAAGGTCGGAAGATCTGTGGATAACCCATCGAGGTCAGCGTCGCGTTGACACCGGTACGACAGACGTACCGGAATCCGAAAACTTGTTCGCCCCCTGTCCTACCTGGGGAAACCCAGGTCAGCGACAGGGGGCGTACGCGTCCCTCAACACTGTGCACAGGATCCGCCACGGTCTGTGGACAATGCGGGCTCTTCCTGGCGTCGGGCAACGGCCCACCTGCGTATCCGCAGCCTGTGGAGAAGGCTTCGGCATGCGGCTCAGGTGAGCTGGCCCGTCCTGACGAGCGTCATGACCACCACCGCGAGCAGCACCAGCGCACACGCGCCGTACTGGACGAGCGTCCGTCGCTCCCGGGGCGCGTGGACCATCGCGTATCCGATGAGGACACCGCCGACGAGTCCGCCGATGTGGGCCTCCCAGGCGATGTTGCTCCACCCGAAGGTGAGGATCATGTTGATCACCAGCAGGGCGACGACCGGGCGCATGTCGTAGTTGAGCCGGCGCATCAGGACGGCGGTCGCGCCGAAGAGGCCGAAGATCGCGCCGGAGGCGCCGAGCGAGGGCTGGTTCGGCTCGGCGATCAGGTACGTGAGCGCGCTGCCCGCCAGCCCGGAGATCAGGTACAGGGCGACATAGCGGGCGCGGCCGAGCGCCGCTTCCAGCGGGCCGCCGATCCACCACAGGCTGACCATGTTGAACAGGATGTGGAAGTAGCTGTGGCTGTCGTGCAGGAACATCGCCGTGACCATCCGGTACCACTGGCCCTCGGCGACCCCCTGCACGTCTCCGATGCTCGGTACGAACGCCCGGCCGATCAGGTCGAAGCTGTCGGTGAAGCGGTCGCCCACGCGGAGCTGGACCAGGAAGACGACGAGGTTCAGCCCGACGAGGATCTTCGTGACGAGCCGGGGGTCCGCGGCGATCGTGCCGCCCGCGATGGTGCGGGGCTGTGCGGCGTCGGCCGCGTGACCGGTGCCGGAACCGTCCCGGACGCACTCGGGGCACTGGAAACCGACCGAGGCGCTGATCATGCACTCGGGGCAGATGGGCCGCTCGCACCGGACGCAGCGGATGCCCGTCTCCCGGTCCGGATGCCGGTAGCAGGTGGGCAGAATCGGGGCATCCTGCGGTCCCTGCGGGCTGCCTGGTGCCTGATCCATCGGGTCCCCTCATCCTTCTGTGCACATGGGGTACGCAACGCACCGCCCCGCTCATCCCTACGGACGGGCGGGGCGTTTGGTTCCCTCCGGGAGCCCCGGCACAGGGCCGGAGGCGGGCTCACCGACGGGCTGCGGTCCTCGACCGGCAGGCGCGGTTCTCAGAGACCGGCGGTTCCCGGTCCTCAGCGGGTCCTCACGACCCTCAGCGGGTCTCCACGACGACCGACTGGAGGACGACGTCCTCGACGGGGCGGTGGGTGCGCGGGTTGGTCTGCACCGACGCGATGCCGTCCACGACCTTCTGGCCGGCCCCGGTGACCTCGCCGAAGATGGTGTGCTTGCGGTTCAGCCACGCCGTCGGGGAGACGGTGATGAAGAACTGGGAGCCGTTGGTCCCCGGTCCGGCGTTCGCCATGGCCAGCAGGTACGGCTTGTCGAAGGCCAGGTCCGGGTGGAACTCGTCCTCGAACTCGTAGCCGGGACCGCCGGTGCCGTTGCCCAGCGGGTCGCCGCCCTGGATCATGAAGCCGCTGATCACCCGGTGGAAGACCGTGCCGTCGTAGAGCGGGTCCTTGGACTTGGCACCCGTGGCCGGGTTGGTCCACTCACGCTCACCCGTGGCGAGTTCGACGAAGTTGCGGACCGTTTTGGGTGCGTGGTTCGGCAGGAGCCGCACTTCGATGTCGCCGTGATTGGTCTTCAGGGTGGCGTAGAGCTGCTCGGCCACGATCTGCCTTCCGTCGTCCTCTGTGATGTCCGATCCTCGCACGGACCGCGCCGCCGAACCCCCGTCGGCGCCGCGGGGGCACGCCCGCCGCTTCAGCCGCTTGGCACCAAACAGGCGCGCCGTCCGGGGATCCGTGGCATTGTCGTCGCAAGCTCCCGTTGCACCGTATTGATCGGTTATTGCACCAAGTACGCCCGGAGTCACCATTCATGACCCGGATGCCCGCCCTCGCATGCCCGGAAGCGCCCCGGCAGGCATGATCCGGATAAGGATGGAAAGGCGAACTGTGACTTTCCGGGGGGCGGCCCCCATCCCCCATGTACGCCACCGAGGAGGAGGATCCCGTGACCCGCAAGGACAGCGTGCGCGCGGCGGCCGAGTCGGCGAAGGACAGCGTGCGGCACGCCGCGGAAGTGGTGGCGCCTTACGCCGACACGACAAAGGACCGAGCCACCCACTACGCGCACGAAGCGCGCGTGAAGCTCGCGCCCAAGGTGTTGTCCGCCGCCGAACAGGCCCGCACCCAGTACGACGCACATCTCGCACCGCGCCTCGAACAGGCCCGCACCCATGTGCCGCCGAAGGTCGACCAGGCCGCCCACGAGGCCGCGATCCGCACGCGCAAGGCCGCCCGGCAGGCCGCGGAGTACTCCCGTCCGAAGATCGAGCAGGCCCGCGCCGCGGCCGGACCCGTGCGCGAGGAGGCCGCGGCCCGCAGCACCGCGGCGCTCGCCGCCCTGCGCGGCCAGGTCTCGGCGAAGGAGATCGACAAGCTGGTCCGCAAGCACGAGCGACGGGCCAGGAGCGGCCGTCTCGCCAAGCGACTGGTCGTGCTGGGTCTCCTGGCCGGTGGCGCCTTCGCCGCCTGGAAGTGGTGGGACAAGCAGGCCAACCCCGACTGGCTGGTCGAGCCGCCCGCCGCCACCGAGGTCCCGGAGACCGGCCGGCTGGCCGCGGTCGACGGCAGCGGCCAGGAAGACCTCGACCCCGAGGTCCAGGCCAAGCAGGCCGAGGCGGAGGCAGCGGACCAGCAGGAGCGCGGCTGACGGAAACGGCGCGCCGGGCACGCCTCGCGCACCCGGCGCGGACACCGGACCTGCTGAACGACTGTGGGGCAGGAGGCTCAAAGCCTCCTGCCCCACAGTCGTGTTTCACGTGAAACCGAGGCCGCGCAGGAGCACCTTTCAGGCCTCCGGCCGCGATGACGTTTGCAACCGATCGACTGTGCAACGTTCACACCGGCCCGATTAACGGAGCGCAATACTCTGATTACGTACCTCCGTTCACAGCAGCTCACGCAAGCCTTCACGACTCCTGCATGTCACCGTCATGTCATCTCGGCCGTCCGCCCGGCGGCCGCCCGCCCCGGACATCGACGACTCTTTGCGCAAACAATCGCAAAGATCGCAATGACATTCCTGTGACGCACCTCACCGCACACACGCTTCGCGGCCTCTCGGCGCCCCGAAAAGGTTGTATGACGAAGATTGATGAAGCCACGTCACGTGACAGCGGGCGGTCAATTGCCGGTCTCTCCGCGCCCGTTGAACGGGACGGCTCCGCGCGGGGACGGCTGTGAAAAAACTTGAGGTGAAATTTTCACGGGCGGCGCGTCCACCACCGCACCCCCGGGGACCGCGACCCCCGCGACGGGAGCCCGTGCGGACCGACCCTTGACTCGCCCCCTGCTCCTCCGGAACCAAGAAACCCCCTCCGACCTGCGCAAAGCCGGTCGAAGGGGGTGCTTCTCGTGGAGCCTAGGGGAGTCGAACCCCTGACATCTGCCATGCAAAGACAGCGCTCTACCAACTGAGCTAAGGCCCCGAAAAGGCGGGCATACGCCAGAAGATCACCCTCTGGACCGCCACCGCAGACCAGAGTACCGGGTCACCCCCCGTATCCCGCAAAAGGATTGGGGGTCCCCGCATACGACCACTCTCCGTAAGATGCACGACGTGGTTCGCTAGAGCGAACCGCGGTACTTGGGGAAGCGATGGGGAGACGCACATGGACGCCGCACAGCAGGAAGCAACCGCGAGAGCCCGCGAGCTGCAGCGGAACTGGTACGGGGAGCCGCTGGGGGCGCTCTTCCGCAGGCTCATAGACGACCTGGGGCTCAACCAGGCCCGTCTGGCGGGGGTGCTCGGCCTGTCGGCGCCCATGCTGTCGCAGCTGATGAGCGGCCAGCGCGCCAAGATCGGCAATCCCGCGGTGGTCCAGCGCGTACAGCTGCTGCAGGACCTGGCCGGTCAGGTCGCGGACGGCAGTGTGAGCGCCGCCGAGGCCACCGAGCGCATGGACGAGATCAAGAAGTCGCAGGGGGGCTCGGTGCTCAGCAACACCACGCAGTCGACCACCACTTCGGGCGGGGCGCCCACGGTGAAGCGCGTGGTGCGTGAGATCCAGTCGCTGCTGCGCTCGGTGTCCGCGGCCGGGGACATCATCGAGGCGGCGGACACCCTCGCCCCGACCCACCCGGAACTGGCAGAGTTCCTCCGGGTGTACGGAGCCGGCCGCACCTCCGACGCGGTCGCCCACTACCAGTCCCACCAGAGCTGAGCACACCGCCCGGCAGCCGGACACCGGACCGCCGCAAGCCCGCCGGGGGTTTGCCGACGGCCCCGGACCAGGCGGCCGGGCGCCTCGGAGGAGGATGCCGTACCGACCGCCGGAGGGGGAGCGACGTACGACCATGGGTGAGGTCTTCGCCGGCCGGTACGAACTGGTCGACCCGATCGGACGCGGGGGAGTCGGTGCGGTCTGGCGCGCCTGGGACCACCGGCGGCGCCGGTACGTGGCCGCCAAGGTGCTCCAGCAGAGCGACGCCCACTCGCTGCTGCGCTTCGTGCGCGAGCAGGCGGTACGGATCGACCACCCCCATGTGCTCGCTCCCGCCAGCTGGGCGGCCGACGACGACAAGGTCCTGTTCACCATGGACCTCGTCGGCGGGGGCTCGCTGGTCCACCTGATCGGGGACTACGGCCCGCTGCCACCGTCCTTCGTCTGCCTCCTGCTCGACCAGCTGCTGGCGGGGCTCGCCGCGGTGCACGCGGAGGGGATCGTGCACCGCGACATCAAGCCCGCCAACATCCTGCTGGAGGCGACCGGCACGGGGCGCCCCCGGCTGCGCCTCTCCGACTTCGGCATCTCGATGCGCCTCGGCGAGCCACGGCTCACGGAGACCAACTACGTGGTGGGCACACCCGGTTACTTCGCTCCGGAACAGATGCTCGGCGCGGACCCGGACTTCCCCGCCGACCTCTTCGCCGTGGGCCTGGTGGCGCTCTACCTGCTGGAGGGCGCCAGACCCGACGCCAAGGCGCTGGTCGAGCACTTCACCGCCCACGGCACCCCCAGCGCCCCCAAGGGGATTCCCGAGCCCCTGTGGCAGGTCGTGGCCTCCCTGCTCGAACCGGATCCACAGGCCCGCTTCCGCACCGCCACGGGGGCGCGCAAGGCGCTCGTCGCGGCCCGGGAACTCCTCCCCGAACCCGGCCCCGACGACGAGCTGATCGAGATCTTCGACCAACTCGGCCCGCTTCCGGCGGGGTTCGGCCCCACGGGTCCCCAACCGGCCGCGGTGGCTCCCGCCGGGTCCGGGGAAAAGGGGACGGGACCCGGCGAAGAGCAGGATCAGGGCCAGGAACAAGGTCAGGAACAGGGCCAGGAACGGGGGCACGAAACCGTGCCCCGGCGTCACGGCCCGAGTGCCTCTCCGCTGCCGCCCTCGCCTTCTTCACCACCTTCGTCCCCGCCGTCGTCCCGGCGGGCGGGGACGGTCCCTCCGGGCCAGGACCTGAAGCTGGATCCGGCCTCGGGTTCGGGCCCGGCCCGTACCAACAGCCCGAGCAGCCCGAGCGGCATGACGTGGCCTCCACCGCGCCGTACACCGCCCGGAACATCCAGGCTCCGCCGCAGCCCCAACCGGTCGCGCGGCACCGTGGCAGGCGGGCGCGGCGGCCCGGGCCGCCCCCGGCCGTGACGATCCCGGTGCTCCTGCTCGCGCTGGTCTGCTTCGCGGTCGGTTTCTGGGCACTGACCCAGGTCTGAAAGGGACCGGAAGAACTGCCCGTCCGCCCGCCACCCCGGCACCGCCGGACCATCGGGCCCACGGATCACCGGCCCGCGGACTACCGGCCCCGCGACCGCCCGTACGTCCGTACCACCCTGCCGTCCGCGACGGGCGGGCCGCTCGCGGCCGCTTCCGTCGCCGCCCGCCGTCGTGCGGTCACCGTCCACACGGCGAGCCCCAGGACGAGGACGCACCCCGCGCCGATCCCGCCCGCGGCCACCGCCTTCATCGTGGTGTCCCTGCCCGCACCACCGCCCCCGCCGGCCGCGGCGCTGCCGTTCGAGGCGGCGGCCCGGTCCCCCGCGGTCACCTCGAACACGTCGCGCGGCGCGGTGGGACCGCCGTACACCGGGGCCTTTCCTGCCGCGCCCCGCACCCCCACCCGCAGCGTCAGGTCGAACGGCCCGTCGCCAAACGCCTCGGCCATGCCCGCCCTGAGGTGCACGGCGAGGTAGTACCAGCCGGCGAACCGCATACCGCCGACCTGGTCGTCCACGGCGTACCGGTTCTCGTACGCGACCGGAGGAAGCGGTTCCAGAGCGGCCCGCTGGCGCGCACCGCCGTATCCGGTGTCGGCGTCGTCCACCAGTGCGCGCACGGGGTTGTAGAGCGATATGACGAGGGCGTTGCCGAGGAAACCGTCCCCGTCCGACGGGCCCAGTTCGGCGGTGGCGTCGATCTGCTGGCCCCAGTCGACGGGGACGCGGTAGAAGAGCGTCTGCCCGGCACTGATCCCGTCCTTCCAGACGCCCTGCTCCAAGGAGCGCGCCGTGTGGAAACTCGTCCCGCCCTTACGGGTCCGGACCGGGCCGTCGACCGCTTGCGGGGAGGCGGAGTCCCAGACCTCCGGGGCCGCCGTCGGGGCGGCGCTCGGGGCGGCCTCCTTCAAGGCGGGTTCCGAGACGTAGCCGAGTTCCAGCTCCCAGTCGTCCGGTGAGGACCCGTCCCCGCTCGTGCGTTCGACGAGCACCGCGTACGTACCGGCGCCCTTGCAGCTGTACGTACCCGGGCCGGCCCGGCGCGAGGCCCAGGCGGTAAGCGGGCGCGGGCTTTCGGTCGGGCCGAAGCGGGCGGCGCCGGCGTCCCCGGAGAAGCACTTGTGGCCGTCCGGGTCCAGCAGGGAGACCTTGATGCCGTCCGAGTACACGACCTTCGTGCCCGGCTTCGGCACGGCCGTGGCCGACACGTACGCGCTGGACGTGCCGTCGAGCCGCAGCCCGTAGTAGAGCTTCCCGTCGTCGCGGACGGTGCTTCGATAGGTCGTACCCGCCGTCAGACGTACGGCGTTGGAAGGGCGTGCCGCGCCGTCGACCCGTTCGGCGCCGGCCGTGAAGCGGTACGGGGGAAAGGTGTCGGCCGCGACGCCCTGACCCGCCGTCACCGCGACCGAGAACAGCGCCGCCGTCCCGGCCAGGACCGTACGGCCGCGCCACCGTTGCGTACGCCGCCCCATCACGCGCTCCCCCTCGCCGCCGCCGCGAAGCCCCGACCATCCTGCCCGCTGGGCCGTCGCGCCGCCCCCGCAACACAAAACCCCGGCCGCAGCGCGGCCGGGGTCTGTACTGGGACTGTCGTCGACACTCACGAACCCGTGGGAACGGAGTCGGTCGCCTCCGTCCACAGGTCCTGCTCGGCGCGATCCGCCTGGATCTGGCGGTACACGAGGAGCCCGCCGATGGCGGCCAGTGCGACCACAAGAAGCTTCTTCACCGCGCGACCTCGTCCTTCATTGGCGTAGGGGACTTCTGGCGCCCGACTATACACACCGGCCGATACCGATCGGTGACCTGCGTCGGGAGCTCAACTGGCGGCGTCAAAGGCCCAGTAGGACCGGGCCCGCGCCGCCCTCTCCCGCCCCGGCCGGAGCGTGATCATGACTTCACCGAGTGGTACTTCGCCCGCTTTTTCCCCGCCCCTCCGGTCATGTCGTGAGCGCTGCGCCCATACGAGTGGTGTTCATCAGAAGAACGCCGCGCCACGGGCCCGGGTCCGCCACCTCGCAGCCGACATACACATCATGAGGAAAGTACGCAAATCCACCCAGCCGAAAGAGAGGGACCATGAGCCGCAACCGGGTCATGAACCTATGGACCGCGCTCGTCAGCGCCTTCCTCACGCTCTGCACGTCGCTCGGACTGATCACGACGACCGCCGTCGCCGCCGTACCCGAGGCCTCCACGGCCCGCAACATCAACACCCCGCAGAAGACGACGGCGCAGGAGGAGCCCGTCCGTGCCAGGCCCCGGGCGGACTCGCTGCCACCGACGATGAAGCAGCGCATCCACGCGGAGGCGCACGGCTCCTCGCCGTCCTGCCGCCACCGGCCGCCGACGGACACCACGACCACGGACACCGCGTCCGTCCCCCTCACCACTGCCACCGCCAGGCACGAGAACGCCCCGGCCCCGGCAGTCCCGGCAGCCCCGGCCACGGCGATGACCACCGACGGAATCGACAGGACCGAAGCAGTCCCGACGCCCGCCGGGGCCCAGGACCTCTCCGCCGCCCTCAGCCTTCCCGTGCCCTCCGACACGACCCACAGGACGACGGGCGCCATGATCGACGACACGCCCGCGGCAGCACCGGCCGCGCAGATCAGCCCCGGAACCGATGCCGCCCCCGCCGCCGCATGCTTCTTCCCGACGCAGTCCTCGCCCACGGCCCAGCTGCCGGCCCCGGCCCCCGCACCGGTCTCCGACCCCGCCCGGACCCTGGTCGGCGCCGGTACCGCGCACCGGGCATGACCCCGTACTCCCGGCCTCGCTGTGGACGCACGACCCGGCACCCCACGCCGGCCGGACCGAGCACCCTCCCGGAGTCCTCTCCTGACGGCCCTTTACTGACGCCGCTGCCCGAGCACACAGAACTCGTTGTCCTCGGGGTCCGCCATGACGACCCACGACTGGTCCCCCTGGCCGATGTCGACACGCTTCGCGCCGTGCGCCTCCAGGCGGGCCACCTCGGCGGCCTGGTCATCGGGCCTGAAGTCGAGATGCAGCCGGCTCTTGGTCTTCTTGCTCTCCTCGACCCGGACGAAATCCAGCCCTGGCAGACGATCCGGTGCGGGCCGGATCTCGAACTCGTCGTCGGAGGAGTGCACCACGACCCAGCCGAGCGCGTCGGCCCACCACTGCCCCAGAGCCGCCGGATCCACCGAGTGGACGATTACCTGTTCCCATTCCAAGGTCATCCGCAGACCCTAGGCCCACGGCCGCGATCGGCCAAGGCAGTTCGTACGCGTGAGGCCGGACAGGATGTGAACCCGTGGACCCGTGGCCGTCCCGGCCCCGCAGACGCTGCGCAACCGTGTCCACGCCCCGGAGAAGACCGCCCCCGAGCAGCTGTCCGCCATGAATGCCGAAAACCCCCAGTCACCATGGACTGAGGGTCTTCTTGTATGTGGGGCTAACAGGATTTGAACCTGTGGCCTCATCCTTATCAGGGATGCGCTCTAACCAACTGAGCTATAGCCCCGCCGCGCTCTGCGGTGTGTGTCCCGCGCGCTGACCTCTGAAGATTAGCGCACGACGGGGTCAGTCCCAAAATCGGTATCCGCGCCCCGCTCCGGCCCGCCCGGACGGCACCTCCGGCCTGCCCGGGCGACCTCGTGACAACGTTTACTCGTCCTCCGCGAGCGTGAGCTCGATACCGCCCACGAAGCCCGCGGAGAGGTTGTAGATGAACGCTCCCAGGGTGGCGAGCGCGGTCGCGAGGACGACGTCGATGACCGCGATGACCGACGTGAAGATCAGCACGCGCGGCAGCGACAGGAACGACTGGAGGTCGAAGCCGTTCGACTCGTTCGAGCCGGTGGCCTCGGAGATCGTGCCGCCCACGGTGGAGAACACGCCCATGGCGTCCATGACCATCCACAGCACCGCGGCCGCGACGATCGTGCAGATGCCCAGCGCGATGGAGAGCAGGAAGCTGACCTTCATCACCGACCAGGGGTCGGCCTTGGCCACCCGCAGCCGGGCCTTGCGCGTACGGGGCGTGGTGCGCGCCCCGGTACGCGGCCGGCGGACCGCCGCGCCGGCGGCGGGCGCCGTGTGCGCCGGGTACGCCTGCGGCGGGCGGTACGGCTGCCCGGCCTGCTGAGGCTGCCGTTCGCCCGGCAGGGGCGAGCCAGGAGCCTGCGGCGCGGCGGTGCCCGTGGGCGTCGCCGCGCCCGCGGAGGGCGGTGCCGCGGAGCCCGGAGGCACCTGCGAGCCTGGGGCCGCACCGGCCGCGTACTGCGGCGTCTGCGGACCTCGGGTGTCCGTCACAGTTCCCCCCTGGGATCCATGAGAATCATGGGAGTCAGTCTCCTTCGTGACGGAGCCACGGCCGCCGTCCGTTCCCGTGTCGGTCGAACCGGCGCCCGTGGCTCCGCTCACGATGACTCACTCCTCGCTACTCGTCCGAGGACGGCTCGCCCTCGTCCGTGCCGGCCGTGCCGGCGACCGTCTCGACGTCGTCCGGGTCGTCGACCACCCCGTCGACTTCCTCGGCCTCGCGACCGGCCTCGGCGTTGCGTGCGATACCGACGACGGCATCGCGCTTGCCCAGGTTGATCAGTTGGACGCCCATGGTGTCACGGCCCGTCTCCCTGACCTCGTTGACTCGCGTGCGAATCACACCGCCGGACAGTGTGATGGCGAGGATCTCGTCGCTCTCCTCGACCACCAGCGCACCGACGAGGGAACCGCGGTCCTCGACGATCTTGGCGGCCTTGATGCCCAGACCGCCGCGACCCTGTACGCGGTACTCGTCGACGGCGGTCCGCTTCGCGTACCCACCGTCTGTGGCAGTGAACACGAACGTACCGGGTCGGACAACATTCATCGAGAGGAGCTGGTCCCCCTCGCGGAAGCTCATCCCCTTGACGCCCGAGGTGGCACGGCCCATGGGACGCAGCGCGTCGTCCGTTGCGGTGAACCTGATCGACTGGGCCTTCTTGCTGATCAGAAGCAGATCGTCCTCCGCCGAGACCAGCTCGGCCCCGATCAGTTCGTCGTCGGACCCGTCCTCCGTCTCGCGGAGGTTGATCGCGATGACTCCGCCCGAGCGCGGTGAATCGTAATCCTTCAGCGGCGTCTTCTTGACCAGGCCGCCCTTGGTGGCGAGCACCAGGTACGGCACCGCCTCGTAGTCGCGGATCGCGAGGATCTCGGCGATCGCCTCGTCCGGCTGGAACGCCAGCAGGTTCGCGACGTGCTGGCCGCGCGCCTCACGCCCCGCGTCGGGCAGCTCGTACGCCTTCGCGCGGTAGACGCGGCCCTTGTTCGTGAAGAACAGCAGCCAGTGGTGCGTCGTCGAGACGAAGAAGTGGTCGACGATGTCGTCTTCCTTGAGCTTCGTCCCGCGTACGCCCTTGCCGCCGCGCTTCTGCGAGCGGTAGTCCTCGGCCTTGGTCCGCTTGATGTAGCCACCGCGCGTGATGGTGACGACGATGTCCTCCTCGGCGATCAGGTCCTCCATGGACATGTCGCCGTCGAAGGGCACCAGCTTGGAACGCCGGTCGTCGCCGAACTTCTCGACGATCGCGGCCAGCTCCTCGCTGATGATGGAGCGCTGGCGCACCGGCGAGGCCAGGATCTCGTTGTACTCGCGGATCTTCGCCTGCAGCTCGTCGTGCTCGGAGACGATCTTCTGGCGCTCCAGGGCGGCCAGCCGGCGCAGCTGCATCTCCAGGATGGCGTTGGCCTGGATCTCGTCGATCTCCAGGAGGCCCATGAGGCCCTCACGGGCGATCTCGACGGTGTCGCTGCGCCGGATCAGCGCGATGACCTCGTCGATGGCGTCCAGGGCCTTCAGGAGGCCGCGCAGGATGTGCGCCCGCTCCTCGGCCTTGCGCAGCCGGAACCTGGTGCGGCGGACGATGACCTCGATCTGGTGCGCCACCCAGTGCCGGATGAACGCGTCGAGCGACAGCGTGCGCGGCACGCCGTCCACCAGCGCCAGCATGTTGGCGCCGAAGTTCGTCTGCAGGTCGGTGTGCTTGTAGAGGTTGTTCAGCACGACCTTGGCGACCGCGTCCCGCTTCAGGACGATGACCAGGCGCTGGCCCGTGCGCGAGGAGGTCTCGTCCCGGACGTCCGCGATGCCGCCGATCTTGCCGTCCTTCACCAGGTCGGCGATCTTCTGGGCCAGGTTGTCGGGGTTGACCTGGTAGGGCAGCTCGGTGACCACCAGGCACTGGCGGTTCTGGATCTCCTCGACCTCGACGACAGCGCGCATCGTGATGGAGCCGCGACCCGTGCGGTACGCCTCCTCGATGCCCTTGCGGCCCACCACCAGGGCGCCGCTCGGGAAGTCGGGGCCCTTGATGCGCTCGATCAGCGCGTCCAGGAGCTCCTCGTGCGAGGCCTCGGGGTTCTCCAGGTACCACTGGGCGCCGGCCGCGACCTCGCGCAGGTTGTGCGGCGGGATGTTGGTGGCCATGCCGACCGCGATGCCCGCCGAACCGTTGATCAGCAGGTTCGGGAAGCGGGCGGGCAGGACGGTCGGCTCCTGGGAGCGGCCGTCGTAGTTGTCCGTGAAGTCGACGGTCTCCTCGTCGATGTCGCGGACCATCTCCATGGAGAGCGGCATCAGCTTGCACTCGGTGTACCGCATGGCGGCGGCCGGGTCGTTGCCCGGGGAACCGAAGTTGCCGTTCGAGTCCACCAGCGGCATCCGCATCGACCACGGCTGCGCCAGGCGCACCAGCGCGTCGTAGATCGAGGAGTCGCCGTGCGGGTGGTAGTTGCCCATGACGTCGCCGACGACGCGGGCGCACTTGTAGAAGCCCTTCTCGGGCCGGTAGCCGCCGTCGTACATGGCGTACAGCACGCGCCGGTGGACGGGCTTGAGGCCGTCCCGCACGTCGGGCAGCGCGCGCGAGACGATGACGGACATCGCGTAGTCGAGGTACGAGCGCTGCATCTCGGTCTCGAGCCCGACGGGCTCGACGCGCATCGAGAACGCGCTGTCATCCACGGTGGTGATCGGGTCGATCGGGGTGTTCTCGTCGGTCATTGCTGGTGCAGATCCTTTCTGACGCGGTCAGCGGTGACCGACTCAGATGTCGAGGAAGCGGACGTCCTTGGCGTTGCGCTGGATGAACGCGCGGCGCGCCTCGACGTCCTCGCCCATCAGGACCGAGAAGAGGTCGTCGGCCTGGGCGGCGTCGTCGAGGGTGACCTGGCCGAGGACGCGGTGCTCCTGGTCCATGGTCGTGATGCGCAGCTCCTCGGCGTTCATCTCGCCGAGACCCTTGAAGCGCTGGATCGAGTCCTCCCTGACGCGCTTGCCCGCCTGCCGGCCGAGCTCGATCAGGGCGTCGCGCTCACGGTCCGAGTACGCGTACTCGAAGTCGTCGCGGCCCCACTTGATCTTGTAGAGGGGCGGCCGGGACAGGAACACGTGCCCGGCCTCGACCAGCGGCCGCATGAAGCGGAACAGGAAGGTCAGCAGCAGGGTGTTGATGTGCTGGCCGTCGACGTCGGCGTCCGCCATCAGGATGATCTTGTGATAGCGCAGCTTCTCGATGTCGAAGTCCTCGTGGACCCCGGTGCCGAAGGCCGAGATCAGCGCCTGGATCTCCTGGTTCTGCAGGATCTTGTCGATCCGCGCCTTCTCGACGTTCAGGATCTTGCCGCGGATCGGGAGGATCGCCTGGTACTCGGGGTTGCGGCCGGACTTGGCCGAACCGCCGGCGGAGTCGCCCTCGACGATGAAGATCTCGCACTTGGTGGGGTCGTTCGACTGGCAGTCGCTCAGCTTGCCAGGCAGCGACGCCGTCTCCAGGAGGCCCTTGCGGCGCGTGAGGTCGCGGGCCTTGCGGGCCGCCACGCGCGCGGTGGCCGCCTGGATGGACTTGCGGATGATGTCCGCGGCCTCGTTCGGGTTGCGGTCCAGCCAGTCCGTGAGGTGCTCGTGCACCACCTTCTGGACGAAGGTCTTCGCCTCGGTGTTGCCCAGCTTGTCCTTCGTCTGGCCCTCGAACTGCGGCTCGCCGAGCTTGACCGAGATGATCGCGGTCAGACCCTCGCGGATGTCGTCGCCGGTGAGGTTGTCGTCCTTCTCGCGCAGCAGCTTCTTGTCGCGCGCGTACCGGTTGATGAGACCGGTGAGCGCCGCGCGGAAGCCCTCCTCGTGCGTACCGCCACCGTGGGTGTGAATGGTGTTGGCGAAGGAGTAGACGCCTTCGTTGTAGCTGTTGTTCCACTGCATCGCGACCTCGACGGAGAGCAGGCGCTCCTTGTCCTCGGCCTCGATGTCGACCACGGTGGGGTGGACGACCTCTCCCTTGCGGGAGTTCAGGTACTTCACGAAGTCGACGATGCCGCCCTCGTAGTGGTACGTGACGGTCCTGACCTCGACGGGCTCGTCCGCACCGGCCTCGTCGGCGCCCACCGTGGCTTTCGCCGAGTCGCGCTCGTCGGTGAGCTTGATCGTCAGGCCCTTGTTGAGGAACGCCATCTCCTGGAAGCGCCGCGAGAGCGTCTCGAAGGAGTACTCCGTGGTCTCGAAGATGTCGCCGTCGGCCCAGAAGGTGACCGACGTACCGGTCTCCTGGGTGGCCTCGTGCTTGGCGAGGGGGGCCGTCGGGACGCCCAGCTTGTAGTCCTGCGTCCAGCGGTGGCCGTCGGTCCTGATCTCGACGGCGACCTTGGAGGAGAGCGCGTTCACGACGGAGACGCCCACGCCGTGCAGACCGCCGGAGACCGCGTAGCCGCCGCCGCCGAACTTGCCGCCCGCGTGCAGCACGGTCAGGACGACCTCCACGGCGGGCTTGCCCTCGGAGGGGACGATGCCCACCGGGATGCCGCGGCCGTTGTCGACGACGCGCACGCCGCCGTCGGCGAGGATCGTGACCTCGATCGTGTCCGCGTGGCCGGCCAGCGCCTCGTCGACGGAGTTGTCGACGACCTCGTACACGAGGTGGTGCAGTCCGCGCTCACCGGTCGAGCCGATGTACATGCCGGGTCGCTTGCGGACCGCGTCCAGACCCTCAAGGACGGTGATGGCACTGGCGTCGTACGAGGAGGTGACCTCGCCGTTCGAGGTCTGGGCCTCGCTCCTCGCGCCCGCGTCGGTGGACGGGGTGTTCTCGTTGGGGTTGCCGGAATCGGCCACGAAGCGCCCTTTCTGGCACAGCACAAGCCAAGCTCCGGGGCCCTCCGGGGAGGGTGGTCGGAGCGGCTGCGGCGTGTTACGTCGGTGAGCCTTTGTCAGCGTTGCTCGGTGTGTCCCACAAGTGGGGCGGAATTAGCTTCCAGTCTACCGGTAGCGCCGACAGTGATGGGGGTTTGCCGGTACCTGAGTCCGCATGTGCCGCCCTGAACCGGTCTCCACCGACTCCCCATATGCGGACCCGGGCTCAAAGAGGCGCAGAGCGGCACTCAGCGCTTCGGGGTGTCAACCGCCCGCTACCGGGGGCATACCGCCCGGTCTGGCTCACCCGTAGGTGTCACCGGGGCCCGTGCTGCCGGGGGCGCGCAGGGGGCCGTAGCGGTGGGTGGGGCCACCGGGACCCAGTACCTTGATCAGCCGCACCGAACCGTGCCCGAGGTCCTGGTTCAGCCGGGCGACCAGCTGCGGGGCGAGCAGCCGCAGGTTGGTGGCCCAGGCCGTCGAGTCGCACCGCACGACGAGTACCCGCTCGTCCTCGTCGTACTTCTCCGGCACGCAGTGCTTGGCCAGGTCCTCCCCGACGATCTGCGGCCAGCGGCCCATGACGCCGCCGACGGCGGCCGGGGTCTCCCAGCCGCGCTCGGTGATCAGCCGGTTGATGGCGGAGCCGAGCGCCAGGGGGTCGCGCCCGTCGGCATGCGCGCCGGAGCGCAGCCCGCCGCGGCGCGCCTGCTTCTTCTCCCGCGCCGCGTCCCCGCGCGCGCGTGCCTGCTCCTTGGCCGCGCGCAGCGCCACGCGCGCGAGGTCGACGCCGGACGGCTCGGCGGGTTTCTTCGGCTCGGGTGTGTTCTCGCTCATATGCGCTCCACCGCGCCCTCGGACACGGCGTACCGCGTCCCCGTCAGCACGTCCGGCACGTCGTCGTCGACCGCCGCCGTCACCAGCACCTGCTCGCCGGGGGCGACCAGCTCCGCGAGCCGTTCGCGGCGGCGGGCGTCCAGCTCGGCGAACACGTCGTCCAGGACCAGCACCGGCTCGTTGCCCTCGGCGCGCAGCAGGTCGTACGAGGCCAGGCGCAGCGCCAGCGCGTACGACCAGGACTCGCCGTGCGAGGCGTACCCCTTCGCCGGCAGCTGGCCGAGCCTGAGCAGGAGCTCGTCGCGGTGGGGGCCCACGAGCGTGACGCCCCGCTCGATCTCCTGCTTGCGGGACTCCGCCAGGGCGGCCATGAGCTGCTCGTAGAGCTCCTCGCGCGCGTGGCCGGTGATCTCGGGGGAGGAGGGCTTGTAGTCCAGCGCCACCGGGCCGCCGCCGGGCGCCAGCTGCTCGTACGCCTTGTCGGCCAGCGGCTGGATCGAGGCGATGAGGTCGATGCGCCGGGCGAGCAGTTCGGCGCCGACCCGCGCGAGGTGCTGGTCCCACACGTCGAGGGTGGACAGGTCCATCGTGCGGCCGCCGTGGCGGCGGGCCAGCGCGGCCGACTTCAGGAGCGTGTTGCGCTGCTTCAGGACCCGGTCGTAGTCCGAGCGCACGCCCGCCATGCGCGGGGAACGGGCGGTGACCAGCTCGTCGAGGAAGCGGCGGCGTTCGCCGGGATCGCCCTTGACCAGCGCCAGGTCCTCGGGGGCGAACAGCACGGTCCGTACGATGCCCAGCACGTCACGCGGTCTGACCTGCGAGGATCTGTTGATGCGGGCACGGTTGGCCCGGCCGGGGTTCAGTTCGAGCTCCACGAGCTGCTGCCGCTCGCCCTGGCGGACGTTGGCCCGGATGACCGCCCGCTCCGCCCCCATCCGGACGAGGGGCGCGTCGGAGGAGACCCGGTGGCTGCCCAGGCTCGCCAGGTAGCCGACCGCCTCGACGAGGTTGGTCTTGCCCTGGCCGTTGGGGCCCACGAACGCGGTGACGCCCGGGTCGAGCGGCACCTCGGCCCGGGCGTACGAGCGGAAGTCGGCCAGCGACAGATGCGTGACGTGCATGGTCGTTCGCCGACCTCCCCCAGGGCTGTGGATCCACGGAACTGGCCTGTGGACCGCGTCTTCTCCCGGGACGCTCAGGGAAGCGTCCCGGGACCTTCCGGACTGCTGTCGGAACTGCTGTCGAGCTACTTCGCGGACTCGACGGCGTGGCCGCCGAACTGGTTGCGCAGCGCCGCGATCATCTTCATCTGCGGCGAGTCCTCCTGCCGGGAGGCGAACCGCGCGAACAGCGACGCGGTGATCGCCGGCAGCGGCACCGCGTTGTCGATCGCCGCCTCCACCGTCCACCGGCCCTCGCCCGAGTCCTGCGCGAACCCGCGCAGCCGCTGCAGGTGCTCGTCCTCGTCCAGCGCGTTGACCGCCAGGTCCAGCAG
>NZ_VDFC01000043.1:112805-160755 GCF_008369065.1 Streptomyces apricus
TTGACCGCCAGGTCCAGCAGCCAGGAACGGATCACCGTGCCCTGCTGCCAGGACCGGAAGACCTCCCGCACGTCCGTGACCGAGTCCACCGCCTCCAGCAGCTCCCAGCCCTCGGCATAGGCCTGCATCATCGCGTACTCGATGCCGTTGTGGACCATCTTGGAGAAGTGCCCCGCACCCACCTTGCCCGCGTGCACGAACCCCGCGTCCCCCTCCGGCTTGAGGGCGTCGAAGATCGGCTGGACCCGCCCGATGTGCTCCGCCTCGCCGCCGACCATCAGCGCGTAGCCGTTCTGCAGACCCCACACCCCGCCCGAGACCCCGGCATCGACGAAACCGATGCCCTTGGCCTTCAGCTCCTCGGCGTGCTTCTCGTCGTCCGTCCAGCGCGAATTGCCGCCGTCCACGACCACGTCACCGGGCTCCAGGAGCTCGGCGAGCTCGTCGATGGTGGACTGGGTCGCGGCGCCGGCCGGCACCATCACCCACACCACCCGCGGACCTGTGAGCCCGTCCACAAGTTCCTTGAGGCTGTGGACATCGGCGAGATCCGCGTTGCGGTCGTATCCGATGACGGTGTGGCCTGCGCGGCGGATGCGCTCGCGCATGTTGCCGCCCATCTTGCCGAGGCCGACGAGACCGAGCTCCATCAGGTTGTTCCTTCACTAGCGATGTGGCAGGAGGGCACTTTCGTACCTGCGACCGAGCCTAGACCCGGACTCTCCTGCACACCTGTGGGCACAGCCGCTCAGACGTACGCCCCCACCTGCGGCTCTTCGTCAGCCGCTGAGCCGCACCGGCATGATCAGGTACTTGTAGGCCTCGTCCGCCTCGGCGTCCAGGGCCGGGCGGCCGCTGAGGAGCGCCGGCTTGGTGGACGTCGTGAAGGAGAGCTGCGCGACCGGGGAGTCGATGGCGCTCAGCCCGTCCAGCAGGAACGTCGGGTTGAAGGCGATCGAGACGTCGTCGCCCTCCAGCTGGGCGTCGACCCTCTCCACAGCCTGTGCGTCGTCGCTGGAGCCTGCCTCCAGGATCAGCACGCCCTGCTCGAAGCTCAGCCGCACCGGGGTGTTGCGCTCGGCGACCAGGGCCACGCGCTTGACCGCCTCGACGAAGGGGGCGGTCTCGATGACGGCGATCGAGTTGAACTCCGTCGGGAACAGCGAGCGGTACTTCGGGAGGTCGCCCTCCAGCAGCCGCGTCGTCGTACGCCGGCCCGCTCCCTCGAAACCGATCAGGCCCTCACCGGCTCCGGAGCCAGACAGCGCCAGGATGACGCTGTCGCCGCTCGTGAGCGCCTTGGCGGTGTCCAGGAGCGTCTTGGCGGGCACCAGGGCGACCGCGGACGCCTCGGGGTTCTCCGGCTTCCACAGGAACTCCCGGACCGCGAAGCGGTAGCGGTCGGTGGACGCCAGCGTCACCGTGTCGCCCTCGATCTCGATGCGCACACCGGTGAGGACGGGCAGCGTGTCGTCGCGCCCGGCGGCGATGGCGACCTGGGCCGCGGCGGAGGCGAAGACCTCACCGGGGACGGTGCCGGTCGCGGACGGCATCTGCGGCAGCGCCGGGTACTCCTCCACAGGCAGTGTGTGGAGGGTGAAGCGGGAGGAGCCGCAGACCACGGTCGCCCGTACACCGTCTGTGGAAATCTCCACCGGCCGGTTGGGGAGGGCGCGGCAGATGTCGGCGAGCAGGCGGCCGGAGACGAGCACCGTGCCCTCCTCGTCGATCTCGGCGTCCACCGAGACGCGCGCCGACACCTCGTAGTCGAAGCTGGAGAGGCTCAGTGCCCCCTCCTCGGCCCGCAGCAGGAGGCCGGCGAGCACAGGCGCCGGTGGACGGGCCGGGAGGCTGCGTGCCGCCCAGGCCACTGCCTCCGCGAGTACGTCGCGTTCCACCCGGATCTTCACCGTTGCCGCCTCCGTCTGTTGCCGGCGCTCTCGCCCTGCTCGGTCTTCGTGGTCTGACGCGGTGTCGCTCAGCCCGAGGACGGGCAGGACGCCGGGGACCAGTCTGACGCACCGCACTGACAGTCGGTGCCCCTCGGGGTCAAGTCGTGCCGAGCGGCGGTCGAGGTGCCGAGAGCGAGTTGTGCACAGCCCCGTCTTCGAAACGATTCCCAGGCTCTCTCTAGTTGTCAGTAGTAGTAGGGGCTGTGGATACCGTGGATAACCGCGTATGCACAGGTCAGCAGCGGTTTTTTGTCCACCGGCCCTGTGGGCGGAGGCAGTGGATAACCGGGCTCTTCTGTGGACGACCGAAAGTTCTGCACACCCGGTACACAGGCAGGGGGCAGTTCTCCCCAGATCCGTCCCCAGCTTTACCCGCGTTCCCCACAGGCCAACCCGGCTCCTTCGTGTGACGCCTTTCACTCTGGACGGTGAGAAGGTGCGTCACGTTGCCGAACAGTGGACGGCGGTGTGGAGAAGCTGACGATCACTGGGGACAACTGCCCCTAGCCTGTGGGTCGCCGGTGGACAACTTTCTGCACAGCCTGGGGATCCACTCTTTGTCCACAACCTGTGGAGAACTTCTGTCCACGTATCCACAGGCGTCTGAACTGGGCCTCTGCACTTTTGGCGGCGCACCCTGTGGACACAGTCTGGACAACTTCGCGGTCCCCAGGGTGTGGACGCGAGAAAGTCCCCGAATCTGTGGAGGAAGGCCGTAACCCGGCGCGTAATCGAACAGCCGGTGGCTGTCGGGTAACGGCGGATCGGGTCCGGGAGCGGGCCGGAGCGCGCTGGAAGCGGGTCGGGAGGGCTCCGGAGGGGTCCTGAACGGGTCCGGGAGGAGCCGGGAGAGGTCCCGGAGGAGCCCTTTGAGGCTTCCGATCGGCCGGCGGCCGGCTTCGGGAGGGTCCCTGAAGGGGTCCGGGAGCCGGAGAACGGCGGAGGCGCCCTGGGGACGGGTCCCCAGGGCGCCTCCCGCGGCGTACCGCCGCGCGTGTCAGCCGTTCTTGATGCGGTTCGTGAGCTCGGTGACCTGGTTGTAGATCGAGCGGCGCTCGGCCATCAGCGCGCGGATCTTGCGGTCGGCGTGCATGACGGTCGTGTGGTCGCGGCCGCCGAACTGTGCGCCGATCTTCGGCAGGGAGAGGTCCGTGAGCTCGCGGCAGAGGTACATCGCGATCTGGCGGGCCGTCACCAGGACCCGGCTGCGCGAGGAGCCGCACAGGTCGTCCACCGTCAGCCCGAAGTAGTCGGCCGTCGCCGCCATGATGGCCGGCGCGGTGATCTCCGGGGACGAGTCCTCACCGCCCGGGATCAGGTCCTTGAGGACGATCTCCGTCAGACCGAGGTCCACCGGCTGCCGGTTGAGCGACGCGAACGCCGTCACCCGGATCAGCGCGCCCTCCAGCTCGCGGATGTTGCGCGAGATACGGGACGCGATGAATTCCAGCACCTCCGGCGGGGCGTTGAGCTGCTCCTGCACCGCCTTCTTGCGGAGGATGGCGATCCGGGTCTCCAGCTCGGGCGGCTGGACGTCCGTGGTCAGACCCCACTCGAACCGGTTGCGCAGCCGGTCCTCCAGCGTGACCAGCTGCCGGGGCGGCCGGTCGGAGGAGAGCACGATCTGCTTGTTCGCGTTGTGGAGCGTGTTGAAGGTGTGGAAGAACTCCTCCTGCGTCGACTCCTTGTCCGCCAGGAACTGGATGTCGTCGACGAGCAGGATGTCCATCTCGCGGTACCGCTTGCGGAAGCTGTCGCCCTTGCCGTCGCGGATGGAGTTGATGAACTCGTTGGTGAACTCCTCGGAGCTCACGTACCGCACCCGGGTGCCGGGGTAGAGGCTGCGCGCGTAGTGCCCGATCGCGTGCAGCAGGTGCGTCTTGCCGAGGCCGGACTCCCCGTAGATGAAGAGGGGGTTGTACGCCTTCGCCGGCGCCTCGGCGACGGCGACCGCGGCGGCGTGCGCGAAACGGTTCGAGGCACCGATGACGAAGGTGTCGAAGAGGTACTTCGGGTTCAGGCGCGCGGTGGGCTCGCCGGGGCCGGTCGCGGGCGCGGGCTGCGCGGCCAGCGGGCCGGGCGCGCCGCTGGACACGGGCATCGACGACCCGACGGGACCGCCGCGGTGGACGTGGCCCATGGCGGAGGGCGACGGCGGCTCGGGCCGCTCCCGCCGGTCCGGGCGCTGGTCGTAGTCCGGACGCTGCTGGTCGTAGTCGGGCCGCTGCTGCTCGTAGTCGGAGCGCTGCTCGTACGGCGAGCGGCCCGGCTGCTGCCGGTAGTCCCGCGGCGGGGAGGCGTAGGGGTCGCGCTCCGGGAAGCCGAGCCGCTGCTGCTGCCACCCGTAGTCCTCCTGCGAGGACCGCGGCCAGGCGCCGGGCTCGGGGCGCTGGTAGTCGGGGTACGCGGGACGGGCCGTCGGCAGCTGGTCCTCGTGGGAGGACTGCTGCTGGTCCTGGCGGCCCTGGGGGTGGTCGTCCATACGATCACCCAGGCGGTCGTCCCTGCGGTCGTCCATATGGTCGACGAGACGGTCGTCCCTGCGATCGTCCCTGCGGTCGTCGGCGCGGTGGCGGCCGTATCCCCGGTAGCCGTCGCGGCCCTGCGCGGACGGGAGCTCCGGCTCCTCGTACCGCGACGGGGACGGCTGCTGCTGCTGCACGGGCGGCGCCGATGGCGCGGGGACTTCCCCCATGGAGTCGTCGACGGTGATCGCGATCCGGATCGGACGGCCGCACTCCCGGCTCAGCGTGTCGCTGACGACCGGCGCCAGACGCCCCTCCAGCACGCTCTTGGCGAACTCGTTCGGGACGGCGAGCAGTGCGGTGTCCGCCACCAGCGCCAGCGGCTGACAGCGCTTGATCCAGCGCTCGTCCTTCGTCTCCACACCCTGCCCGCGGTCGTCCCCGAGGAGTTGCTCCACCACACGTGGCCACACTGCGGCAAGATCGGCAGGTACGTCAGCCACAGGGCACGCTCTCTCACGTGTCCCACGAACGTGTGATTCCTGGGACGGATCGGGTTGGAACTCGGTCAGCGGGGTGGACGAAGAAGCTGCAGCGGCCGGAACGAATGAGATGGAGCGGTGAGAAGGGAACGAACCGGAGTCCGGCCACGGTAGTCAGGGCGACCCATGCGGTTCAAGTTGTTGTCCCCAGCCTGTGGACAGTGTCTCTCGAGCAGCACTGGTTTGACCGGATGGCGGAGCCGCGCGTACCGTAACCAGGTCGAGTTGTCGATGGCTGCTGCCGCCTGCCTCCGATGGGCACAGATCGCGAACAGTGATCGGGAAGCGGTGCACTCGGGCGTAAGCGAGCTACTCGTGGGCGCACGGTGACAGCCAAGACGGCACCCCGCAACTACCGAATCTTTCTGGAGCCCCCGAGTGAGCAAGCGCACCTTCCAGCCGAACAACCGTCGTCGCGCCAAGACCCACGGCTTCCGCCTGCGGATGCGTACCCGTGCCGGCCGCGCGATTCTCGCGAACCGTCGTGGCAAGGGTCGCGCCAGCCTGTCCGCCTGATCACTTAAACAGGTCATGACGTGCTGCCTACCGAGCATCGGCTGAGGCGGCGCGAGGACTTCGCGACCGCGGTACGCCGAGGACGCCGGGCCGGCCGCCCGCTTCTCGTCGTCCATCTGCGCAGCGGTGCAACGGACCCGCACGCGCCTGGGGAGAACGCTCCCCCGGCACGTGCGGGTTTCGTCGTCAGCAAAGCCGTGGGCGGCTCCGTCGTACGCAACAAGGTGAAGCGCCGGCTTCGCCATCTGATGCGCGAACGAGTGGCGCTGCTGAGCCCCGGTAGCCTGGTAGTAGTACGAGCGCTGCCCGGTGCGGGTGACGCCGACCATGCCCAGCTGGCCCGAGACCTGGATGCCGCCCTGGAGCGGCTACTGGGAGGGGGCGCGCGATGAAGTACCCGCTGCTGGCTCTCATCAAGCTGTACCAGTGGACCATCAGCCCGTTGCTCGGGCCGGTGTGCAAGTACTACCCGTCGTGCTCCCACTACGGGTACCAGGCCATCGACCGGCACGGCGCGATCAAGGGAACGGCACTCACCGCCTGGCGCATCCTGCGGTGCAATCCGTGGTCACTGGGCGGCGTGGACCATGTTCCGCCGCGCAAGCGTCCGCGGTGGCACGAGATGCTGCGCAACACCTGGCGCGCACGCAAGGGCGGGACCTCCGCCGCCGAACCGGCCACCGAGGGGCACGGTATGTCCAACCGTCCCTCAAGCCCGGCCGCCGAGACCCCGTCCCATGCTCAAGGAGCCTGATTAGTGGACACGATTGCCAGTATTTTCAGCTTCATCACGACACCCGTTTCCTGGGTCATCGTCCAGTTCCATTCGGTGTACGGCGCCATCTTCGGCCCGGACACGGGCTGGGCCTGGGGCTTGTCCATCGTGTCCCTGGTGATCCTGATCCGTATCTGCCTGATCCCGCTCTTCGTGAAGCAGATCAAGGCCACGCGGGCGATGCAGACGCTGCAGCCCGAGATGAAGAAGATCCAGGAGCGCTACAAGAACGACAAGCAGCGCCAGTCCGAAGAGATGATGAAGCTGTACAAGGAGACGGGTACCAACCCGCTCTCCTCGTGCCTTCCCATCCTGGCGCAGTCCCCGTTCTTCTTCGCGCTGTACCACGTGCTCAACAGCATCGCGTCGAACGACACCATCGGCGTGATCAACAACCGGCTGCTGGAGAGCGCGCAGAAGGCGCACATCTTCGGTGCTCCGCTGGCCGCGAAGTTCACCGACAGTGAGTCCAAGGTCCAGGCGCTGGGCTCCTCGATCACCGACGTGCGCGTCGTCACGGCGATCATGATCGTCCTGATGTCGTTCTCGCAGTTCTACACCCAGCGTCAGCTGATGACGAAGAACGTCGACACCACGGTGAAGACGCCCTTCATGCAGCAGCAGAAGATGCTGATGTACGTCTTCCCGGTCATGTTCGCCGTCTTCGGCATCAACTTCCCCGTCGGTGTCCTCGTCTACTGGCTGACCACCAACGTGTGGACCATGGGCCAGCAGATGTACGTGATCCGCAACAACCCGACTCCCGGTTCCAAGGCCCAGGCCTCGTACCTGGAGCGGCTGCACAAGCGGGTCACCCAGCACGGCCGGACGCGCGGCCGTGGGGAGAAGGCCATCGTCAAGGCCATCGTCGCCAAGGGCCGTGACCGCAACGAGTACGAGCGCAAGTTCATCAACGGTCTGACCAAGGCGGGTCTGGCGGCCCAGGCCGACGGCAACGTGGTCAAGAGCGAGGCCTCGACCCTGGTCGAGACCGAGGACGGCACCCCGGTGACCGCCGCTCCCAAGCGGCAGCAGCCCAAGCGGCAGAGCAAGTCCCAGCGCCAGTCGGGACCGGCCCAGGCCGGTGCCAAGGCGGCCGGCGAGACCGCGGCCAAGACCTCCCTCAGCAAGTCCGACGGACCGCAGGACGCCAAGCCCGCTCCCAAGCCGGCCGCTGGCAAGCCCGCGTCCGGTGGTACCCGCAGCAAGGCCCAGTCCGGACAGCGCAAGGGTCCGCAGCGGCCCAAGTCCCCGTCCAAGAAGTAAGAAGGAGTCCATCCCGTGACGGAAGGCACCACCTCCGCTGCCCCTGAGGGTGGCGACACCCTGACCCGCCTGGAGCAGGAGGGCGAGATCGCGGCCGACTACCTTGAGGGTCTGCTGGACATCGCCGACCTCGACGGCGACATCGACATGGATGTCGAGGCCGACCGCGCGGCTGTCTCGATCATCAGTGACTCCAACAGCCGCGACCTGCAGAAGCTGGTCGGCCGCGACGGCGAGGTGCTGGAAGCCCTCCAGGAACTCACCCGCCTGGCCGTGCACCGGGAGACCGGCGACCGCAGCCGGCTGATGCTGGACATCGCCGGCTACCGCGCCAAGAAGCGTGAGGAGCTCTCGGAGCTGGGCGCGAAGGTGGCGGCTGAGGTGAAGAGCTCCGGCGAGCCGGTGAAGATGAAGGCGATGACCCCCTTCGAGCGCAAGGTGGTGCACGACGCCGTCAAGGCCGCCGGTCTGCGCAGCGAGTCCGAGGGCGAGGAGCCGCAGCGCTTCGTCGTCGTACTCCCCGCCTGATCAAGCACGTCGTACCCCGGCCCCGTCTGTGTCCGCAGGCGGGGCCTCGTTTTGTCAGCCTGATGGTTCCTGCTAGTTCCTGTAGTCAGCGCGCAGTGCGCTCAAGCGGTACGGAAGGACGGTTCCCCGTGACGGAGGCAGCGGAGCTCCCCCCTGCGCCCGAGCAGGCCCGGGCGGTATTCGGTGATCGCTTCGCGGACGCGGTCCGTTATGCGGAGTTGCTCGCCGACGCGGGAGTCCAACGTGGTCTGATCGGACCACGTGAAGTACCCCGTCTGTGGGAACGGCACCTGCTGAACTGTGCCGTCCTCTCGGAAGTGGTCCCTGAGAACGTGACGGTGTGCGACGTCGGGTCCGGCGCCGGGCTGCCCGGTATCCCGCTGGCCCTCGTCCGGCCGGACCTCAAGATCACACTGTTGGAGCCACTGCTGCGGCGCACGAACTTCCTGACCGAGGTCGTCGAACTGCTCGGCCTCGACCACGTCACCGTCGTCCGCGGGCGTGCGGAGGAAGTCCTCGGCACGCTGCCGCCGGTCCACGTCGTGACGGCCCGCGCGGTGGCTCCCCTCGACCGTCTCGCGGGATGGGGCGTCCCCCTGCTGCGGCCGTACGGGGAGATGCTCCTCCTCAAGGGCGACACCGCGGAGGAAGAGGTCAAGAGCGCTGGGGCCGCTCTGAGCAAACTCGGGGCCGTGGACACGTCCGTGCTGCAGGCCGGTGAGGGCGTGGTGGAGCCGCTGGCCACCGTGGTGCGGGTAGAAGTCGGAGAGAGCCCTGGCGGTGTGCGCTTCGCCGCCAAGCGGGCGAAGGCGGCCCGGACAGGCAGGACGAGGAAGCGTCGCTGACGGAACGGACGGGACAGCGGACGACATCGCTCATGACGAGTGGGAAGTCGTGGACTGATCCGTTCTGACGACGAGACGTACTCCACACAAGCTGCCACAGCTGCGTGGGCCGGAGTGTCGCGCGGTGCCGGTCCCGCACGCTGTGCATCGTGTTTCACGTGAAACATCGCTCTCTGCTCCACGGCATCCTCGGTCGCGGCCGCGCCGCGGCCGAACCCCGCGACCGTACTCCTCTGGGGTCCCTGGGATCCTTGGGGAAGAGACCCTCTCCTCACGCTGCTGCGTCACCCGGAGAGGGTACGGAGTTGTCCACAGAGGTGGATTTCTCCACAGAAGCACGGGCCTCGCTGGTTCACCACCCCGATGGCATGGGAGGCTCTGTTCATTGCGAGCCTGAAGTCGAGGAGAGTGAATCCTTGCGGTCCGACGCCAACATCGCGGGACCGATGACCGATCCGGTCCCCGGCCCCCGAACCGAGTCGATGGGGGACGATGTTTCACGTGAAACACCGCCCCCGATGGACGACACTCCCATCGGTCGTGCTGCCCAACTTGCCGTGGAGGCTCTAGGACGAGCCGGTGAGGGCCTGCCCCGGCCCGAGCAGACACGCGTGATGGTGGTCGCCAATCAGAAGGGCGGGGTCGGGAAGACCACGACCACGGTCAACCTTGCCGCTTCGCTCGCCCTGCACGGCGGTCGTGTCCTGGTGGTAGATCTGGACCCCCAGGGCAATGCCTCCACCGCGCTGGGCATCGACCATCACGCCGAGGTCCCTTCGATCTATGACGTGCTGATCGACAGCAGGCCGCTCTCCGAGGTCGTCCAGCCGGTCCCCGATGTCGAGGGCCTCTTCTGTGCACCTGCCACGATCGATCTCGCCGGTGCGGAGATCGAGCTGGTGTCCCTGGTGGCGCGTGAGAGTCGCCTGGAGCGGGCGATCCAGGCGTACGAGCAGCCGCTGGACTACATCCTCATCGACTGCCCGCCTTCCCTGGGCCTCCTGACGGTCAACGCTCTCGTTGCCGGCGCCGAGGTCCTCATCCCGATCCAGTGCGAGTACTACGCCCTGGAAGGCCTGGGCCAGCTGCTGCGCAACGTCGACCTCGTGCGGGGGCACCTCAACCCCAACCTGCATGTGTCCACGATCCTGCTCACCATGTACGACGGCAGGACACGCCTTGCCTCGCAGGTCGCCGACGAGGTGCGCAGCCACTTCGGCGAAGAGGTACTACGCACGAGCATTCCGCGCTCGGTCCGTATCTCCGAGGCCCCTAGCTACGGGCAGACGGTGCTGACCTACGACCCCGGGTCGAGCGGCGCCCTCTCGTATCTTGAGGCGGCACGGGAGATCGCACTGCGCGGAGCCGGCGTGGCCTACGACGCGCAGCATGCCCACCTGGGCGCACACAACGAACAGAGCATGGTGGAGGGGATCCAGTGAGCGAGCGACGGAGGGGGTTGGGCCGTGGTCTCGGCGCACTGATCCCCGCGGCCCCGACAGGGGAGAAGGTCATCCCGCCGGCGATGGGCGGAGCAACTGCATCGCCGGGAGCCGTGCCGGTCCTCACCGCCGAGCGTGGGGTGGCGGCGGCCAAGGTGGCCTCGCTGTCGTCCCAGGTTTCACGTGAAACAGAGGAGCCGTCGACGAGCGTGTTCGACGAGGCCCCGGCGGCGCCCGTCGGCGCGCACTTCGCCGAGCTGCCCCTCGACTCCATCACGCCGAACCCGCGCCAGCCGCGTGAGGTGTTCGACGACGACGCTCTCGCAGAGCTCGTCACCTCCATCAAGGAGGTCGGGCTCCTCCAGCCGGTGGTCGTACGGCAGGTCGGTCCGACGCGCTACGAGCTCATCATGGGCGAGCGGCGCTGGAGGGCCTGCCGGGAGGCGGGGCTCGAAGCCATCCCCGCCATCGTGCGGGCCACGGACGACGAGAAGCTCCTCCTGGACGCCCTCCTGGAGAACCTGCACCGGGCTCAGCTGAACCCGCTGGAGGAAGCTGCCGCCTACGACCAGCTGCTCCAGGACTTCAACTGCACGCACGATCAGCTGGCGGACCGGATCGGCCGGTCGCGTCCGCAGGTCTCCAACACCCTGCGTCTGCTGAAGCTCTCACCGTCGGTCCAGCGCCGGGTCGCTGCCGGGGTCCTCTCCGCCGGCCATGCGCGAGCGCTGCTCTCCGTCGCGGACTCGGAGGAGCAGGACCGCCTGGCTCATCGCATCGTCGCCGAAGGGCTTTCGGTGCGGGCCGTCGAGGAGATCGTCACGCTCATGGGTTCGCGGCCGCAGTCGGCTCCGCGGTCCAAGGGGCCGCGTGCCGGCTCCCGGCTCTCTCCGGCGCTGAACGAGCTGGCGACCCGTCTCTCGGATCGGTTCGAGACCCGGGTGAAGGTCGACCTCGGTCAGAAGAAGGGCAAGATCACCGTCGAGTTCGCCTCGGTGGAGGACCTTGAGCGGATCCTCGGCTCGCTCGCCCCGGGTGAGGGGCCGGTCCTGCAGAGCAGTCTCCTGGACGAGGACTCCGAGGACACGGAGTCCTGAGTCCCGGACAGCCGGCGTTCTCGACCGGCTGTCCACAGGAGCGGGTCGTGTCCGGTGTGTACCGGAACACGGCCCGCTCTTTGCTTTCTGGCGGTATCGATGGAATCGCTTCGTCGATACGATGCGATCGGATAAGGCCCATTCACCTGGCAGCACCTTCTGTGGGGAGGCGGAGGCCATGCGGACGGTGAGCCGTGCCGGACTGGTGGGCGCAGGCCTGGGTATCGGAGCAGTCGGCGGGTTCGTCGGCAGCCTGCTCAGGGAACGGAGCGCTCTGACAGCCGCCCGCGACGCCGCGGGCGAGGAAAGCGAGGAACTGCCTTCATGGGGCGCCGGCTCGTACCGCTCACGCTGGACAACCTTCAGGACCTTCCCGAACGCTGTCGCGCGTGTGTCTTCTGGGAGCTGGACCCAGTCAGCGGCCAGGCCGCGGTAAAGGCAGGTACCCCGGATCTGGAGAAGGAGGCGTGGATCTCCGCCGTCCTGCTGGAGTGGGGATCATGCGGCCGGGTCGTCTATGTCGACGACATGCCGGTGGGCTTCGTGCTGTACGCACCACCCGACTACGTGCCGCGCTCGACGGCGTTCCCCACGAGCCCGGTCTCGCCCGACGCCGTTCAGCTGATGACGGCATTCATCCTGCCCGACTACCAAGGACAGGGACTCGGGCGGGTGATGGTCCAGACGGTCGCCAAGGATCTGCTGCGTCGGGGCTTCAAAGCGATCGAGGCTTTCGGCGACGCCCGCTGGAAGGAGCCGGCCTGCGTCCTGCCCGCCGATCATCTGCTGGCTGTGGGCTTCAAGACGGTCCGGCCGCATCCGGCGTACCCGCGCATGCGGCTGGAGCTGCGTACGACGCTCTCCTGGAAGGAAGACGTGGAGCTGGCGCTCGACCGGTTGCTCGGGGCCGTGCAGAAGGAACCGGCGCTGCGCCCGTTGTAGAAGAAGGCCGACCCGTGGCTCCACAAGCTAATGGGCCAACCCGTTCGGGTTGGCCCATTCGTGTTTCACGTGAAACATCGTCGCCCGCGGACGACGGCTTACCGCACTACTCGGCGATGAAGTCCTCAAGGTCACGCACGATCGCGGCCTTCGGCTTGGCACCCACGATGGTCTTGGCGACCTCGCCACCCTGGTAGACGTTCAGGGTCGGGATGGACATGACGCCGTACTTGGCGGCCGTACCCGGGTTCTCGTCGATGTTGAGCTTGACGATCTCGATCTTGTCGCCGTACTCGGCGGCGATGGCTTCGAGGGACGGCGCGATCTGGCGGCACGGACCGCACCAGGCGGCCCAGAAGTCCACCAGTACAGGCTTGTCGCTCTTGAGAACGTCCTCTTCGAAAGAGTCGTCGGTCACGTGCTTCAGGGTGCCGGCCACGGCGGGGCTCCTTAACTGGTTGGTGCGGTGAGGCGGATGAAGGTCAGACTGCGGTCTTCTCGGGCTCTGCCACTTCACCGTCGGCGAGAGCGGCGAGGAAGCGCTCGGCGTCGAGAGCGGCGGAGCAGCCGGTACCGGCCGCGGTGATCGCCTGGCGGTAGGTGTGGTCGACGACGTCGCCGGCGCCGAAGACACCCGTCAGGTTGGTCCGGGTCGAGGGGGCCTCGACCTTGAGGTAGCCCTCCTCGTCCAGGTCCAGCTGGCCCTTGAAGAGCTCCGTGCGCGGGTCGTGGCCGATCGCGATGAACAGGCCGGTGACGGGCAGCTCGGACGTCTCGCCGGTCTTGAGGTTGCGCAGCGTCAGGCCGGCCAGCTTCTGGTCGCCCTGGATCTCGGCGACCTCGCTGTCCCAGACGAACTTGATCTTCGGGTCGGCGAAGGCGCGCTCCTGCATCGCCTTGGAGGCGCGAAGCGTGTCACGGCGGTGCACGATGGTCACGGACTTGGCGAAGCGGGAGAGGAAGGTGGCTTCCTCCATGGCGGTGTCGCCGCCGCCGATCACAGCGATGTCCTGGTCCTTGAAGAAGAAGCCGTCACAGGTCGCACACCAGGAGACGCCGCGTCCGGAGAGGACGTCCTCCTTGGGCAGCCCCAGCTTGCGGTGCTGCGAGCCGGTGGTGACGATGACGGCCTTCGCCCGGTGCACGGCGCCCGCGGTGTCCGTGACGGTCTTGATCTCTCCGCTGAGGTCGACGGAGACGATGTCGTCCGGGATCAGCTCGGCACCGAAGCGCTCGGCCTGGGCGCGCATGTTGTCCATGAGCTCGGGGCCCATGATGCCGTCCTGGAAGCCGGGGAAGTTCTCCACCTCGGTCGTGTTCATGAGGGCACCACCTGCGGTGACGGCGCCCTCGAACACCAGCGGCTTAAGCGACGCGCGCGCGGTGTAGAGCGCCGCCGTGTAGCCGGCGGGCCCGGAGCCGATGATGATCACGTTACGGACGTCGGTCACGGCTTGATTCCTCGTCTCTGGGGACTGCTACGTACGACCGGGGGAGTCTTTTTGAACTCTCACCCCACCCAACGGATCCTAAGGGGCGTGCATTCCCGCTGTGTCCGGGCACACGGAGACCGGGCACGGCACCGCAACCGTGGCGCAGCCGAACGTGCTCAGCTTCGTGGGTAGGAGTGCTTCAGCAGGACCTTGCCCGGGGTGAGCGACGAGTTCTCCACGCAGGTGGAATCGACGACGTACGCCGTGACCTGTGTCGTGTCGGTGGCGGCGGGAAGCACCACGAGGTAGGCGTCCGTGCCCTTGTAGGAGCCTTCCTTGGAGGCGAGCGGTTCGGCGTCGCGGCCGATCCCCTGCTTGATGCAGACGGGCACGGAGTCCGTGGGCACATTGAGGACGCTCGGGCTCTCGCCGGAGTCGGTGCCGTTGGGCTGTGCGGACCGAGGGCCGCGCTCCTTCTTCTTCGCCGCCTGGGTGAGGAGGTCCTCCACCTGGCTGTCCAGCTCCTCGCCGGCGAAGGTCTCCGTGGAGCCGGTCGATTTCGGGGATGCCGACGCGGAATCGTTGTCCGCGCTGTCGCTCCCCATCGTCTGGACGAGGAGTCCGCCGAGCCCCAGCGCGGCCGCGGTGAACATGGCGCCCAGGACGACGGTCCTGCGGCGCCCATGGCGTGAGCGGCTCGTACGGCCGGGCCCGGTGGTACCGCGGGAGTGGCCTGCGGGGCGGTCCGCGGCAGTCGATGTTTCACGTGAAACATGACCGCTGTCTTCGGTGCCCTCAGAGGAGTCAGCGGATGAGAAGCCGCTCGTGCCTGCGGCGGCGGGTGCCGTGGCGCTGAGCAGAGCCTCGGCAGCGAGAGCGGCGTCGATGCGCCCCGCCACGTCGTCGGGCATGCGGAGCGGACCCGGCAGCGTACCGAGCAGGCCGCGGATCTCTTCCAGCGAGTCGTACACGTCGGCGCAGAGCGGGCAGTCGTCCAGGTGCCGTCGCACATCCGCCGAGCGGGACGGGGGGAGCAGCCCTTCGGTGAGGTCGGAGATCTCCATGACGTCCGGGTGCCCGGTCTTGTCTGTCGTGGATGTCACGCTCGCCCACCTCCGCCCTTCACAGCAGCTGAATCGCTCGGTCCCTTATGTGGTCCCGCTGCGGGTGGGACGGATGTCCCCTGCGTACGGTTCCTTCCCTCGCCCGACTTCTTGTCGGCTCTGTCGCTCCCGCTGTCCGGGCGCAGATGCTTGAGCAGGGGGAGGAGTCTGGCTCTGCCCCGGGCGCATCGGCTCTTGACCGTCCCGGTGGGCACGTCGAGCAGACCGGCGGCCTCCGCGACGGGGTAGCCCTGCATGTCCACCAGGACGAGCGCGGCCCGCTGGTCGGCCGGCAGGGTGCCCAGGGCCGCCAGCAGCTCGCGGTGCAGGTCGTTGCGCTCGGCCGGGGCGGCGGCGGACTCGTGGGGTTCGAGGAGCTGCTCCAGGCGCTCCGTGTCGTCCACGGGGGAGGTTTTCCTGGAGGCGGCCTTGCGGGCGCGGTCCAGGCAGGCGTTCACCGTGATGCGGTGCAGCCAGGTCGTGACGGCCGACTGGCCGCGGAAGGTGTGGGCGGCCCGGTAGGCGGAGACGAGGGCGTCCTGGACGGCGTCAGCGGCTTCCTCACGGTCGCCGAGCGTCCGCAGGGCCACCGCCCAGAGCCGGTCGCGGTGCCGGCGCACGAGTTCACCGAAGGCATCGGGGTCGCCCTCGACGTGCCGGGAGAGGAGGTCCTGGTCGCTCACTTCGCCGTAGGCGCCGTCCGCCATCGAACCCCCTCCCCCTCGCTGACCGCTCAGCCGGTGAACTTCACGTCGGTGATCGCCTGCTTGAAGCCGGCGCTGCTGAACTGATCGCCCGGCGCGTTCGGCACCGCGGTGATCCAGACCAGAACGTACCGGGTCTTCACCGCTTTCTTGGTGGAGATGCTCAGTTCCTTGCCGCTGGTCCTACCGGAAGCGATCTTCGTCATGGAACCGAGAGGGGTGGACGACGACAACGAGTCCGTCGCGTACAGCGTCGCCGTCGTGTGGTCGCCCGTGTAGTACAGCCCTATCGACGCCTCCGCCACGTCCTGCTCGGAGCCGAGGTCGTAGACGATTCCGACGCCCTGCTTGAAGGGCGCCAGCACGGGGCCGCCCTTGTAGGAGTACGTCCGCCAGTACGTGGAGCTGTCCTTGTCGTACGTCAGGCCCGCGTCACCGGCGTGCTGGGGCTTGCCGTCCGGGTAGTACTCCGCGGCGCCCTTGATCACGATCGGCTTGGCCGGCTTCGCCTCGACGCCGTTCTTGTCGTTCTCGTCCGTCGTCCGGGTGTTGCCCGTCTCGTCGGACTTCCCGTGGTCCATGAGCGCGTCCGCCAGCTGCCAGCTGCCGAGACCCAGCGCGGCGATCAGGAGCGCGGACACCGTCCACTTGAGCGCCTTACCGGTACGGGTCTGCAGCGGGGGCAGCGGCGCCGACATCGCCTGGGTGGCACCCGGGTGAGGCGCGGGATGGCCGTAGCTGCCCTGCTGGTACGTCGTGCGCTGGTACTCCGGCGGGGCCGTGAAGGTGGGCTCCGGCGGCCGGATGCGGGGCATCTCGCCGACCGCCTTCACCAGTTCCTCCGGCGTGGTGCACGGGGGTTCCTGGCGGGACGCCGTCGCGCCGTCGTTGACGAGTGCGCGCATCGCGAGCTCGGACAGGCCGCGGTGCACCCCTGCCCGCACCTGGTCGGGTGCGATGAGACCGACGCCCTTGGGCAGCCCGGAGAGGCCGTACGCGTCGTCCTCGTACGGCCAGCGCTGGGTGAGCGCGGCGTACAGCAGCGCGCCGATCGCCTCCGTGTCCGTGCGCTGCGGGGTCTCCGAAGTGACGCCGCGCAGGGCGGCGTTCACGGCGAGGCCCCGGATGCGCCACTGCCCGGACGAGGTACGCAGCACGGCGCCGGGGGTCAGCTTGAGGTGAGCCAGCCCTTCACGGTGCGCGGCGGCCATCGCCTGGGAGACCTGACTGACCATCTGGTACGCCTCGTGCACCTCCAGCGGACCGGTGGCCAGAAGCGTCGTCAGCTCCGTGGCGTCCGGCAGCCATTCGTGCACGACGTAGACGAGGTCGTTCTCCTCGACCGCGTCCAGGACCTGGACGAAACGGGGGTCGCCCAGCAGCGCCGACGAACGGGCCGCCGCCAGGACGGAGCGCGCTCGTGGGTGGTCGGCGGGCAACAGGTGCACACCCACCGCACGGCGGAGCTTCTCGTCCACCGCACGCCAGCTGCTGAAACCGTCCAGACGGGTGACACACTCCTCCAGGCGATAGCGTCTGGCGAGCTTGTGCCCACTGTGCAACTCGGGCGGTGACGTCCTGCCGGGGCTCTCTTTCCCCCCGCTCCCCTGTGCCTCTTCGCTCTTCGAGCTGTCCGTGTCCCGCTCCCGGTTTAGGGCCACCCCGTCGGCCGTGGACTGGTCCGCCTTCGCGGTCAGCGGCTCATCGCCGCTGCTGTCCGCCACGTCGACGGCAGCCGTGCTCCGTTCCGCCACCGTCGCTCCTGCCTCCCCATTCGTTGCAAGCTGTCCGACGCCAAAGCCAATTGTGCCCACAGTCCGTCCCTCTGCACGACACGCGGTCGCGGACGATGGTTGTGCGCGTACCCCGCTCTCAGCGCCCGAGGCGCCCGCGGACCATGCCCACCATTGCGTTCATTTCCTCGATGCGCATCCGTCGTGCCGCGACGAAGAAGACACCGATCAGTACGACTCCACCGCCGATCAGGGCGATGAGCGAGCCGCCGGCACTCTGTCCCAGCGTCTTGCTGATTCCGTAGCAGGCCGCGCCGCTGAGCAGCGCTGCCGGCACCGCCGCGATCGCCAGCCGCGCGTACGTACGCAGGACACGACCGCCGTCCAGGTCGCCGTCCAGCCGCTTGCTGAGCCGCCGCCAGGCGACTCCGACACCGATCGCGTAGGCCAGGCCGTACGACGCGGCCATGCCCGCGACCGCCCAGCGAGGGGGCAGCAGGAGGAAACAGAGTGCGGAGGCGCCGGCGTTGACGGCGGCCACGATGACCGTGTTGTAGAAGGGCGTGCGGGTGTCCTCGTACGCGTAGAAGGCTCGCAGCACGACGTACTGCACGGAGTACGGGATCAGGCCGAGGCCGAAGGCCATCAGCATGTACCCCATGTTCGTCGCCTCTTCGGTCCCGGAGGCACCGAACATCAGCGTGCACATCGGGATGCCGAGGGCGACGAAGCCGAAGGCGATCGGCACGATCGCGACGGCCGTGGTGCGCAGGCCCTGGGAGATGTCGTCGCGGACCGCTCCGCTGTCGCCCTCGTGGGCCGAGCGCGCGAGACGGGGCAGCAGGGCGGCCATCAGGGAGACCGTGATGATGGCCTGCGGGAGGCCCCAGATGAGCTGGGCGTTGGCGTAGGCGGCGAAGCCGGTGCCGTCGACCGGGGAGTCCTTGCCCGCCGCGGTGGACAGCTGGGTCACGACGATCGCGCCCGCCTGGTTGGCGAGGACGAAGAGCACGGTCCACTTGGCGAGCATCGCCGCCTTGCCGAGCCCGTGGCCCTTCCAGTCGAAGCGCAGCCGCAGCCGGAAGCCGGTCTCCCGCAGGTACGGGATCATCGCCAGCGCCTGGACGACGAGTCCGAGCAGGACGCCGACACCGAGCAGCCGTTCGCCCTCCGGCGGGATGCTCGAAGCCTCCATGCCGGAGCTGCCAGCGGTGCCGTACACCCAGATGAACAGGCCGAGCGTCACGATGATGACGACGTTGTTGAGGACCGGGGTCCACATCATCGCGCCGAACTTGCCCCGCGCGTTGAGGATCTGGCCCATCACCACGTGGATGCCCATGAAGAAGATCGTGGGCAGGAAGTACCGGGCGAAGGTGACGGCGACGTCGTTGGCCGCCGCGTCCCGTGCGACGGGCGCCGACAGTGCGCGGACCAGCAGCGGCGCGGCGAGCACCGCGAGTGCGGTGAGCAGGCCGAGGACCACGACGACCAGCGTCAGCAGCCGGTTGGCGTACGCCTCACCGCCGTCCTCGTCGTCCTTCATGGCACGCACCAGCTGCGGTACGAAGACGGAGTTGAGGCCGCCGCCGACGGTAAGGATGTAGATCATCGTCGGCAGCTGGTACGCGACCTGGAAGGTGTCGCCGAGGAGGCCGACACCCAGCGCCGCGACGATCAGGGCCGAGCGGATGAAGCCGGTGAGGCGGGAGACCATGGTGCCGGCCGCCATCACCGCGCTCGACTTCAGCAGCCCCGAGGCGCGGCCCCCGGACTTCTTCGCGGGGGCGGCGGTCGCCGGCGGGGCAGGAGGCGGCGGAGCCGCGGCGGGAGTCCGTTCCGCGGCCGGTGCGGGCACGCCGGGCGGCCCGGCGGCAGCGTGGGCGCCGCCCTGCTGCTGGTCGCGGAAGAGGTGGGCGAACGCGTCCGGCTCGTGCCGCTCCTCGCCGGCCCCGGTCACCAGGTCGTCCACACCCACGAACTGCGTCGTGCGGGGGTCGTCCCCGTACGGCAGGTACTGGGTGGGGCCCTCCGGCTCGGGCGCCGGGGTCTGCGCCCACACGCGCGGGTCGGGCGCGTACGGCGACTGGGGCGGCTGACCGTAGAGCGGTGGCTGTGGCTGGTACGTGCCGGGCGGTGGCGGGGGATGCGCGGCACGGTCGTAGAGGGCCTCGGTTACGGGGTCCTGGGCGGACAGGTCCTGTGCCCGGTAGGGGTCCTGGGCGTAGGCGTCCTGGAAATACCCCTCGGCCGCGTGCTGCGGGGGCACCTCGCCGGGATCCGGCGGGCCCTGCGGCGGGCCGTCGGGGTGGCCGGAGCCCCCCGCGCCCTGACCGCGGTCACCGTCGTACGGCGCGTTCATGGTTACCCCACCTCATCGTCCCCGGGCCCACCGGCCACGACATCGCTCAACGGTCCACTCTCTCACCCGTGCCGGAGGGGTCGGTGATTTCCGGTGCGGTGTCCGGTGCGTCACCCGGGTGCTCCGGAGCGCGTGCCCCCGGCTCGGAGGGGGCCGCTTGCACGCGGCCGCCCTCCGCGGGGGCACCGCTCACCGTGCCGTCACCGCTCTTCGCGGCGGCACTGTTCTGCGCGGCGGCGGTGTCGCTCTCCGAGCCGTCACCGTCCTCCGAGCCATCACCGTTCTCCGGGCTGTCACCGCTTCCCGTCGCGGCGGCGTTCTCCGCCTCGCCGTCCGCGGGAACGCCGTCCGCCGGGCCGCCCACACCTTCCGCGGCCCGGCGGACGGCCTCCCGCTTGCGCTGCGTGTACATCCGGAAGCCGGCGAGCACGAGGAGCAGGACACCGCCGGCGATGACCAGCATCACCGTGGCCGTGATCTCCGTGACCTTCACGTCGAAGGTCATCGCGGGCCCGTACGCCCGGCCGTCCTGCGTGTACAGCTGCGCGACCACCGCGGCCCGGCCGTTGGCGTGGGCGTTGGTGGTGAACTTCACCGACTGGCTGTGTCCGCCCGAGACCGAGACCTGCTGCTCCTCGAAGACACCGTCACCGATGCTGAGGCGGCTCGGCTGCTTCGAGGTCAGACGCAGCACCAGGTGGTCCACGCCCTGGACGAGGTTGTTCTGCACGGTGATCGGGATCGTGGCACTGCGCCCCGAGAGCTTCGCCTCGGACTTCTCGATCAGTCCGACGCTCTCGGTGAGCCCGACGAGGTACCGCTCCACGCCGGTGCGGTACGCCGACGCCTCGACGGCCCGGCCGCGCCACGAGGTGGACATCGACCGGTCCATGGCCCGTCCGAAGGGCGTGACCACCCGGGACTGGTTCGAGAGGACCACCTGGAAGCTGTCGAGTTCCTTCTGCGTGCGCTGGATCTGCTCGAACGCCGCGCGCGGCAGTTCCTGCTTGCGCAGCGAGGAGGGGTACGCGGACGCGGCGGGGACCCGGGTGGTGGCGCCCGCGTCCGGTTCGGCCTTGGTGGCCGCGGACAGCTCGGCGGACTGGGACCAGTTCCCGTCCTGGAGTGCCGTGAGCGCCGCGGCCATCGTCTGGGCCTGGCCGGCGGTCGGCATGCGCTGCGGGGCGACCACGATGCTGCGCTGCCTGTCCGGGGCCTGCTGGGTGAGCATCAGGCTCTGGGCGAGGAACCGCTGCACGGCGAGCGTGGAGTTGCCGGCCACGGTCATGTCGCCCTGGAAGGCGGTCGACAGCCGGGCGTCCGCGACCACCGCGGTGGTGCCGCCGCCGATCGGCCGGGCCGCGGAAGGCGTGTAGGGAAGGGCGCCGCTCTCCTGCAGGCTGTCGCTGCGGGTGAGGACGGTGTCGGCGCCCGCCGAGGTCGCGACCTTGACGATCGACGGGTCGATCGCGCCGTTCACGGGCCAGGCGTAGTCCGTGCTGGGGATCACATGGAGGATCGACTCCACGGTCGTCGCGGCCACGGTGGTGGCGTCCTTGAGGTGGCTGAGCGAGCCGGTCACGGCGGTGCCGTTGTGGGCGAGCGACGCCAGGTCCGGGTCGGCGAAGGGGAGGGCGACGACCTCCTCGTCCTCGACGGCCTTCTCCAGCTCGCTGAGCCACTTGCCGGCCACCGCCTGGTGCGTGCCGGCCGTGGTGGTCCTGCTGGAGCCGTTCACCTGGACCCGGTAGCTGCGGGTCATCGCGTCGACGGAGGCCAGCAGGTCCGGGTCGATGACCCAGGTGATGTCGAGGTCCTTGCCGAGGCTGAGGAGGCGCTCCAGGCGGCCGCCGGGGGAGATCTCCGCGGCCAGGGCGTCGTCGTCCGCGAAGATGGGGGTCTGCTGCTCGTTCGACCCCGTCTCGGCCGTCATGTGGGAGGTCGAGATCAGCGGCCACAGGTACGTCGTGCGGCTCTTCGTGTCGGCCGCCTCCGGCTGCCAGGGCAGGAAGGTTCGCTGGATGCCGAGGATCTGGTCGTACGGTGCGGCGCTGGTCCGGCCGGTGAGCGTGACGCCGAGCTGGTAGACGCCGTCGGAGCCGAGGTCCAGCTTGTCGACGGGCACGGAGATGCTGAAGGGCTGCGAGATGCCGGGCGCCAGCTTCGCGAACTCGGCCACGTACTTGCCGCCGATCTCGGTACCCGCGTACGGGTTGCTCTTCGCGGCGTCGTCGATCGCCGAGCGGCCGTTCAGCGTCGGGCCCACCCGCAGACCGACGTGCGCGGCGGTGATCGCCTGCTTGCCGTTGTTGACGATCCGGCCCGAGACGGTGAGCGTGTCGCCGTCGGAGGGAACGCTCGGGCTGAGCGAGGTCAGGGAGATGCCGACCGTGCGCGAGCCGGTGGCCTCGGCGGCGATGCTCGATTCGGAGGCATACGACGGCATGGATGTGGGCAGCGTGAGGATGCCGGCCAGCAGAGGCGCCCCGGCGAGCAGTGCTCCCGTGCGCCGCAGCCAGCGGCGGGCAGGTGAGGGACTGGTCCCCTGGAAGTCTGCCGCCTCGGCCACGCGCTCGCCCGTCCCTCGTCGTCGTCAGTGGTCGTCGGATGGTGCGTCCACGCATGGTAACGATGCGCGCGGAGGGTAAGTGCCGCGGTCCGCTCCACAAGATCGGAGGAAGAGGCCGTCCTGTCCCCGTATGGGAGCGTATCTGCGGCCGTGTTCCCGCCCGGAGCCGGTGGGACTCCTGTGCACGTTTAATGAAGGCGCCTGTGGGCGCCGGGGCCACGTACCCTTTTCTGTTGTGTCGAACGCCAACGAAGACAGTCCCAGTGCCCTGAACCAGGTGCAGAGCCGCGCGGTGAGCGAGCTGCTGCGGGTGTCCCCCGTCGCCGACGAACTCGCGCTCCGTTTTCAGGAGGCCGGGTTCTCCCTCGCTCTCGTCGGCGGCTCGGTCCGGGACGCTCTCCTGGGCCGGCTCGGCAACGACCTGGACTTCACGACCGACGCCCGTCCCGAGGACGTGGTGAAGATCATGCGGCCCTGGGCGGATGCCCTGTGGGACGTCGGCATCGCCTTCGGCACGGTCGGCGCGCAGAAGGACGCGCGCGTCGGGGACGTGGACCAGAGCTTCCAGATCGAGGTGACGACGTACCGCTCGGAGGCGTACGACCGGACCTCGCGCAAGCCCGAGGTGTCCTACGGCGACTCCATCGAGGACGACCTGGTGCGCCGCGACTTCACGGTGAACGCGATGGCCGTGGCGCTTCCCGAGAAGAAGTTCATCGATCCGCACGGCGGGCTCGCGGACCTCGCCGCCCGGGTGCTGCGGACGCCGGGTACCCCCGAGTCGTCCTTCTCCGACGATCCGCTGCGGATGATGCGGGCCGCGCGCTTCGGGGCGCAGCTCGACTTCGAGGTGGCACCGGACGTCGTCGCCGCGATGAAGGCCATGGCCGACCGCATCGAGATCGTGTCCGCCGAGCGCGTGCGCGACGAACTCAACAAGCTGATCCTCTCGGCGCACCCGCGCAAGGGGCTGACGCTGCTGGTCGACACGGGGCTCGCCGACCGGGTGCTGCCCGAGCTGCCCGCGCTGCGTCTGGAGCGGGACGAGCACCACCGGCACAAGGACGTCTACGACCACACGCTGATCGTGCTGGAGCAGGCGATGGCGCTGGAGGAGGACGGCCCTGACCTCACGCTGCGGCTGGCCGCTCTGCTGCACGACATCGGCAAGCCGCGCACCCGCCGCTTCGAGGAGGACGGGCGGGTCTCCTTCCACCACCACGAGGTGGTGGGCGCCAAGATGACCAAGAAGCGGATGACGGCGCTCAAGTACTCCAACGAGCTGGTGAAGGACGTCTCACGCCTGGTCGAACTCCACCTGCGCTTCCACGGCTACGGCACCGGTGAGTGGACGGACTCGGCGGTCCGCCGCTACGTCCGCGACGCCGGCCCGCTCCTCGACCGCCTCCACAAGCTGACCCGCTCCGACTGCACGACGCGGAACAAGCGCAAGGCCACCGCGCTCTCCCGCGCGTACGACGGTCTGGAGGAGCGCGTGGCGCAGCTCCAGGAGCAGGAGGAGCTGGACGCGATCCGGCCTGACCTCGACGGCAACCAGATCATGAAGATCCTGGACATCGGTCCGGGGCCGGCCATCGGCCAGGCGTACAAGTTCCTGTTGGAGCTGCGGCTGGAGAACGGGCCGATGGAGCACGACGCGGCGGTGTCGGCGCTCAAGGAGTGGTGGGCGCAGCAGAGCTGAGGGACACGCGAGGGCTGATGTTTCACGTGAAACATCAGCCCTCTGTGGAAGAACCGGAGCGCAAGGACCAGATACGCCGAGGGCCGTTGTTTCACGTGAAACAACGGCCCTTTCGCGTCAGCGCCCACCTACGTGCGCGTCAGCGCGTTCCTACTTGGTGGAGTACTCCGACAGGCAGAGGGTGAAGTCGCTGCTGCCACCGGTCTCGGTGTACTCGGCGTACTTGGTGCGGTCGCAGCCGGAGTTGTCATCCTTCTTCTGCTCGACCTTGTACGCGGCCTTGGAGTTACCGCAGTCCACGACCTCAAGGTCCGGGTCGGTGGTGCTGTCCGGGTTGCCGATGCTCATGCAGTCACCGACCTTGGCGGTCTGGGCGTCGTCGCGGTTCGACAGCCAGCCACCGATGCCGACTATGAGGACGACGACGGGGATGGCGAACCGCAGGTACTTCTTGAAGTTGCGCTTCGGCGGCTCGGGCGGGACCGGGGCGTACGGGGCGTTCGGCTGCTGCGGGTAGCCCTGCGGAGGCTGCTGTCCGTAAGGGTTCCCCTGCGGCGGCTGCTGCCCGTACGGGTTGCCCTGGGCCGGCTGGTTCTGGGCGAACGGATTCTGGCCCTGGGGCGGCGGAGTGGTCACTTGGGGGTCCCCCTCGAACGTAGAAGCGCGTGGCGCAAAAACGCATGGCGCGAAATAAGACGCACGTAAACTATCGGGCCCCACTGACATCTCCGTACTCCGGAGGAACTTCGTGGCATTGATGTGACACTTACTGGCGTTCAAAACGGGCCATAGCCACAGCAACCGCTCCGTAGACAACGGCCACCATGACCACAAGTGCCACGGATCGTCCGTCGGGGGGCAGCATCAGGGCGGCCACCGCCGCGGCGCCCACGAAGGCGACGTTGAACAGGACGTCGTACACGGCGAAGATCCGGCCACGGAAGCTGTCGTCGACGGACGACTGGACCACGGTGTCCGTGGCGATCTTCGCGCCTTGCGTGGTCAGTCCGAGGACGAAGGCCGCAACCAGGACGGGGACCACGGCGAACGAGAGACCCAGCGCCGGTTCCAGCACGGCCGCGGAAGCGGCGCAGGCGATGATCCACCCGCCGGGGCCGAACCGGTTCGCGGCCGCCGGGGTCAGCACGGCCGCGGCGAAGAAGCCGGCCCCGGAGATCCCCACGGCGAGACCCAGGAGGGCGAGCCCGTCGTCGTCGGAGCCCGACGACCAGGCGTACCGGCAGAGCATCAGCACCATGACCGTCAGGGCGCCGTAGCAGAAGCGCATCAGCGTCATCGCGGTGAGCGCCCAGGCGGCTTCCCGGCGCGCGGGCCGGGCCAGATGGCGCACGCCCTCCGTCAGCCCGCGCGCGGTGCCCGTCAGCGCGGTTCTCAGCCGCGGCCGCACCTGCTGCCGGTCGGGGCCCAGCAGGTCCGGGGCCAGCCGCAGCGAGGTGAGCGCGGAGCACACGTACAGCACCGCCGCCAGCAGGACGACCGCCGCGTCGGAGTCGGAGCCCACGAGTCGTACGACGAAGGCGAGACCGCCGCCGAGGGTCGCCGCGAGCGTGCCGGCCGTGGGCGACAGGGAGTTGGCCATCACCAGGCGCTCGGGGTCGACGACCCGGGGCAGCGCTGCGGACAGGCCCGCCAGCACGAACCTGTTGACGGCGGTGACACACAGGGCGGAGGCGTAGAAGAGCCAGTCGGGCACGCCGCTCAGCATCAGGACGGCCGTCAGGGACGCCAGGAGCGCTCGCAGCAGATTTCCGTACAGGAAGACCTGGCGGCGCCTCCAGCGGTCCAGCAGGACGCCCGCGAAGGGGCCCACGAGGGAGTACGGAAGGAGCAGGACCGCCATCGCGGAGGCGATCGCGGTGGCCGACGTCTGCTTCTCCGGCGAGAAGACGACGTAGGTGGCGAGGGCGATCTGGTAGACCCCGTCGGCGCCCTGCGACAGCAGCCGTACGGCGAGCAGACGGCGGAAGTTCTGGAAGCGCAGGAGTACGCGCAGGTCACCCACGACAGCCATGGGGCACAGCCTCGCACAGGGCGAGGGCCCCCGGAGCGGTGCCCCGGGAGCCCTCGACAGCCGTGCGCGGGACGGGTCCTAGCGCTCGACCTCGCCCTTGATGAACTTCTCGACGTTCGCGTAGGCCTCGTCGTCGAAGTACTGGACCGGCGGCGACTTCATGAAGTAGCTCGACGCGGAGAGGATCGGGCCGCCGATGCCGCGGTCCTTGGCGATCTTCGCGGCGCGCAGGGCGTCGATGATGACACCCGCGGAGTTCGGGGAGTCCCAGACCTCCAGCTTGTACTCCAGGTTCAGCGGGACGTCGCCGAAGGCACGGCCTTCGAGGCGGACGTACGCCCACTTGCGGTCGTCGAGCCACGCCACGTAGTCCGAGGGACCGATGTGGACGTTCTTCGCGCCCATGTCGCGGTCGGGGATCTGCGAGGTGACGGCCTGCGTCTTCGAGATCTTCTTCGATTCGAGGCGGTCGCGCTCCAGCATGTTCTTGAAGTCCATGTTGCCGCCGACGTTGAGCTGCATGGTGCGCTCAAGCCGGACACCGCGGTCCTCGAACAGCTTCGCCATCACGCGGTGCGTGATGGTGGCGCCGACCTGCGACTTGATGTCGTCACCGACGATCGGGACGCCCGCCTCGGTGAACTTGTCCGCCCACTCCTTGGTGCCGGCGATGAAGACCGGCAGGGCGTTGACGAAGGCGACCTTGGCGTCGATGGCGCACTGGGCGTAGAACTTCGCCGCGTCCTCGGAACCGACGGGCAGGTAGCAGACGAGGACGTCGACCCGCTGGTCCTTGAGGACCTGGACGACGTCGACCGGGGCCTCGTCCGACTCCTCGATGGTCTCGCGGTAGTACTTGCCGAGCCCGTCATGGGTGTGGCCGCGCTGGACCGTGACGCCCTTGTTCGGGACGTCGCAGATCTTGATGGTGTTGTTCTCGCTGGCGCCGATGGCGTCCGAGAGGTCGAGGCCGACCTTCTTCGCGTCGACGTCGAAGGCGGCGACGAACTCGACGTCCCCCACGTGATAGTCGCCGAACTGGACGTGCATCAGACCCGGCACCTTGGACGCCGGGTCGGCGTCCTTGTAGTACTCGACGCCCTGAACCAGCGAGGCGGCGCAGTTGCCCACGCCGACGATGGCTACGCGAACCGAACCCATTCCGGTTGCTCCCTGTGTGTACTCGGTGAAGCCCTGAGCGGACTTCACGTGGCAGTGTCGTCGGACGGATCCGGCCCGGGGGTGCCCCCGGGCCGGGGCAGGCCGCCCGACTCCCCAGATGTGTTGTCGTGCCGAGCCGCGCCGTCGGGACCGGGACGTCGCTGGTCCCGGCCCGCCCGCTCGCTCTCGATGAGCTCGTTCAGCCAGCGCACTTCGCGCTCCACGGACTCCATTCCGTGGCGCTGGAGCTCAAGCGTGTAGTCGTCGAGGCGCTCCCGGGTGCGCGCCAGTGAGGCGCTCATCTTCTCCAGTCGCTCCTCAAGCCTGCTGCGGCGGCCTTCGAGGACCCGCATCCGCACATCCCGTGACGTCTGGCCGAAGAACGCGAAACGAGCCGCGAAGTGCTCGTCCTCGTACGCGTCGGGGCCCGTCTGCGAGAGCAGGTCCTCGAAATGCTCCTTGCCCTCCGCCGTCAACCTGTAGACGATCTTGGCGCGGCGCCCTGAGAGGGTCGTCGCCAGTGCGTCCTCAGGGGTGCTCCCCGGTTCCTCGATCAACCAGCCGTTGGCGACCAGCGTCTTGAGGCAGGGGTAGAGCGTCCCGTAGCTGAACGCACGGAACACACCCAATGACGTATTGAGGCGTTTGCGCAGCTCATAGCCGTGCATCGGGGACTCGCGGAGAAGGCCGAGGACGGCGAATTCGAGGATGCCGGAACGTCGGCTCATCGTCGCCTCCTCTCTGCCGCGGTCCTGCCGTGACGGTCTTTATGCCGTGCTGATGTATCGACTCGATACATCAGCACGATAGATCGGTCCGCTCACTCCTACAAGGGGAGGCACGGTGAACGGGGTCACATCATTGATTCGTGAGAGCAAGTTGCCTGGTTTGGGGTGAACTTCGGCCCTAGGTGGGGTTTGACGGTGCGTAGTCTGTGCGCCATGCAAACCACCGGGAACCGAGTGACGCCCGGGGACGTCCCTGTCCTCGGTGCGGTACGGATGAATGCAAAAACGACCGCATCCGTACTTCGGGGGGACCGGAAACCAGCCGCCGTTTCCAGGCGCGCTCAGGTGCGCCTGCCCGAGGAGTAATCGTTCGATGAGCGAGCACCGTCGCAAACCGCCGCAGCCGCAGGGTGGCGGACGTGCCGCGGCCCGACGCGGCCAGACCGGCTCGTCCTCCGGCCGCCGTGCGGCACCGCGGGGCGAAACCGCGTCTCCTTCCGATTCCTATGACTCGGGGGGTGAGGAACGCCCGTTCGGCAGCCGCGCCGAAGCCCGACGGGCGTCGCAGAGGAGCACCGGCGGCGGCCGTCGCAGAACGGCCGGCGGCGCGGGACCCGGAGGCCGCGGGGGTGGCCGGGGTGGTCCCGGCGGGCCCACCGGCCCCGGCCGGGGCCGCGGGCGCGGCGGCGTACCGCCGAAGAAGCGGATCGTCGACTACCCACGCGCGGGCCGGTACGGGGCGGCGCGCTGGGTGCCGTCCTGGAAGCTCGTGACGGGACTGTTCATCGGCTTCTTCGGCAGCATGATGGCGGTCGCGGGCGTCGCGTACGCGCTGGTGGGCCTCCCGGACGTCGCCAAGACGGCGAAGGCGCAGAACAACGTCTACTACTGGGCCGACGGCAGCCGGATGGTCGCCACCGGTGGTGAGACGAACCGGCAGATCATCGACTACTCCCGGATCCCCGAGGCGATGCGCTACGCCGTCATCTCGGCCGAGAACAAGACCTTCGAGACCGACCGGGGCGTCGACCCCATGGGTATCGGCCGGGCCCTGTTCAACATGGCCAAGGGCGGTCAGACCCAGGGCGGCTCCACGATCACCCAGCAGTACGTGAAGAACGCCATGCTGGAGGACCAGTCGCAGACGATCTCCCGTAAGTTCAAGGAGCTCTTCGTCTCGATCAAGGTCGGCGCCAAGGTCGACAAGGACGACATCATGGCCGGCTACCTGAACTCGGCCTACTACGGCCGCGGGGCCTACGGGATCCAGGCCGCCGCGCAGACGTACTTCGACACCGACGCCAACGACCTGGACGCGAGCCAGTGTGCGTTCCTGGCGTCGGTGCTCAAGGGCGCCACGTACTACGACCCGGCGGGCGCGGAGTCCATCGACCCGGCCGCCACCCCCGCCGCCAACAGTGCACGCGCGGAGCAGCGGTGGAGCTGGATCCTCGACGAGATGGTCAAGGACGGGCACCTGGAGCAGGCGGAGCGCGCCAAGTACACGGAGTTCCCCAAGCTCCAGAGCCCCCGGTCGAACGCCCAGCTGAGCGGCCAGATCGGTTACCTGGTCGACCTCGCCAAGGCGTACATCGTCAACAACAGCGACAAGACCGGGATCACCGAGAAGCAGCTCCGTGAGGGCGGCTACGAGATCCACACGACCTTCGACAAGAAGAAGGTCGACCAGCTCGAAAAAGCGGTCAAGAAGGTCTACAAGGAGAACATCAAGCCGAAGGACCGCCCGAAGACGGACAAGCACGTCCAGTTCGGCGGGGCCTCCGTGGACCCGGACACCGGCGCGATCAAGGCCATCTACGGCGGTGAGGACGCGACCAAGCACTTCACCAACAACGCCGACCAGACCGGTGCCCAGGTCGGTTCGACCTTCAAGCCGTTCGTGCTCGCCGCCGCCATGAAGTGGGGCGTCCGCGATCCCGACCTGGAGCCGACCCAGGCCCAGGACGAGCGCAAGAAGGCCTCGCCCAAGAGCATCTACAGCGGCAAGAACAAGCTGAAGATCGAGAACTACGACGGGACGATCTGGAAGGACAAGGACGAGGGCGAGTGGCTGCAGCGCAACGACGGTGACGAGTCCTACAACCCGCCCACCTTCCGCATCGACCTCCGCGAGGCGATGAGGGTCTCCTCGAACTCCGCGTACGTGCAGCTCGGCATGGACGTCGGCCTCGACAAGGTGCGGGAGTCCGCCATGGACGCGGGCATCAAGGAGACCAGCCTGGCCAGCGCCAGCGTCCCGTCCTTCTCCATCGGCACCTCCGACCCGAGCGCGATCCGCATGGCCGGCGCGTACGCCACCTTCGCGGCGAGCGGCAAGCAGAACGAGCCGTACTCGGTCGACGAGATCACCGACAAGGACGGCACGGTCTTCCAGCACAAGAACGTCGCCACGACCAAGCAGGCCTTCAGCACGGCCGTGGCCGACAACGTCACCGACGTCCTCAAGACCGTCGTCGACGAGGGCACCGGTACCGCGGCGAAGCTGACCGGCCGGCCGGTGGCGGGCAAGACCGGTACGACCGACGGCAACAAGTCCGCCTGGTTCGTCGGGTACACCCCGCAGCTCTCGACCGCGGTCTCCATGTACCGCCTGGACGACGACGAGACGAACAAGAAGCGCGAGTTCCTCGAAATGTTCGGGACCGGTGGTCAGGAGAAGATCCACGGCGCCTCGTTCCCGGCCGAGATCTGGCACGACTACATGGAGCAGGCGCTCAAGGGCACGAAGGTCGAGCAGTTCCCGACGCCCGAGGAGATCGGCGAGGTCGTCGACGACGTCCCGACCCCGACCCCGTCCCCCACGCCCACCGAGACTAAGGAAGAGGAAGAGGAGGAGACGGAGGAGCCGAGTCCCACACCGACGAAGAGCGAGCCGTCCTCTCCCGCGCCCACGACCAGTGAGACCTGCGGCGCCTTCTTCGGCTGCGAGGACGACGGCGGTACCGACAACGGCGGCACGGAGAACGGTGGCGCGGACGGCGGTGTGAGCCCCTCGCCCACGAGCTCCGAGGAGGAGGGCGGCAACAGCCGGGGCAACGGCAACGGCGGCCTGTTCCAGGGCTCCACGGGCTAGCCCGCAGCGCTCTCCCGCACACGAAGTGGTCGTCGGCTCCGGTCGGCGGCCACTCGCGTTTTCCGCGGCCTCAGGACGGGCCGGGCGCGATCCGGCGCCCTCGGGCGCTGTCCGGTGCCCTCGGATGCCGTCCGGCGCCCAAGCCTGCGCACCGGCCCCGAACGAGCCCGCTCCCGGCGGCTTCCCAGGGACGTACGGCAGGATGTGCGGCATGCCCAGTGCAGAGACGACGCGCGCGAGCGTGCACGAGCCGGATCCGGTGCCGCCGACCAGGGAGGACCCGGTCGCGGCGGCCGGCAGTGAACTGTTCGGAGGTCCCCTCGGGCGGCGTGCGCTGCTCGGGACGTCGTGGTGGACCCCGGTGCGGATCGTCGCGCTGGTCGCGATCGGCATGTTCGCCCTCGGCATGGTGCAGAAGCTGCCCTGCTACGACGGTGCCTGGTTCTTCGGCGCCAGCTCCCAGTACACGCACGCCTGTTACTCGGACATCCCGCACCTCTACCAGGGACGGGGCTTCGCCGACGGGCTCGTGCCGTACTTCGACAAGCTCGAAGGCGACATGGAGTACCTGGAGTACCCGGTGCTCACCGGCGTGTTCATGGAGGTCGCCTCCTGGCTCACACCGGGCGGCGGCAGCATCCAGGACCAGGAGCAGGTCTACTGGATGGTCAACGCCGGGATGCTGATGGCCTGCGCGGCCGTCATCGCCGTCTGCGTGACCCGCACCCACCGGCGGCGCCCCTGGGACGGCCTGCTGGTCGCCCTGGCACCCGCCTACGCGCTGACCGCCACCATCAACTGGGACCTCCTGGCGGTCGCCCTGACGGCCGCGGCGATGCTGATGTGGTCCCGGAGCCGCCCCCTGGCCTTCGGGGTCCTCCTGGGGCTCGCCACGGCCGCCAAGCTCTATCCCGTGCTGCTGCTGGGACCCCTGCTGGTGCTCTGCTGGCGGGCGGGCAGGTGGCGCGCGTTCGGTACGGCCCTGCTCGGCGCCGCCGGCTCCTGGCTGGTCGTGAACCTCCCGGTCATGCTGCTGGCGCCCGAGGGCTGGTCGAAGTTCTACACGTTCAGCCAGGAGCGCGGGGTGGACTTCGGCTCCTTCTGGCTGATCCTGTCGCAGCGCGCCGAGGAACCGCTCGTCACCGACACCGTCAACACGTGGGCCACGCTGCTGATGCTGCTCTCCTGCGCGGGCGTCGCGGCCCTCACGCTGACCGCCCCGCGCCGGCCCCGCTTCGCCCAGCTGGCGTTCCTGATCGTCGCGGCCTTCATCCTCACCAACAAGGTCTACTCGCCGCAGTACGTACTGTGGCTGGTCCCGCTCGCCGTGCTGGCCCGCCCCAAGTGGCGCGACTTCCTGATCTGGCAGGCGTGCGAGGTCGCGTACTTCCTCGGGATCTGGATGTACCTCGCCTACACGACCAGCGGCGACGCCCACAAGGGACTGCCCCAGGAGGGGTACCACCTGGCCGTCGCGGTCCACCTGCTGGGGACGCTGTACCTCTGCGCGGTGATCGTGCGCGACATCCTCCTGCCGGAACGGGACGTGGTACGCCGCTCGGGCGACGACGACCCCTCGGGGGGTGTGCTGGACGGCGCGCGGGACGTCTTCGTCCTGGGCGCTGCCGCCCGTCCGCCGCGGGACGCGGAGCCCTCCGAGGGCCCGTACGTGGAGTGGGGCGGCGACGGGGAACCGGAGAAGGATTCCCGTTCGCTCTGAGCGAACAGCTCACGGACAGGGCACGCGAAAGGCCGTACACGGGACGCGTGTACGGCCTTTCGCGTGCTGCGTGCTGCGTGCTGCGTCCGGCGCCGGGGCGCCGCGATCAGCGCTCGACCACGCGGTCGAACTGCGTGGTGGTGTGCCGCAGATGGGCCACCAGCTCCTCGCCGACCTGCGGCTCGGGCGCGTCCGAGGGCACGAAGAGGATCGAGACCTGCATGTGCGGGGGCTCGGCGAACCAGCGCTGCTTGCCGCCCCAGACGAACGGCGAGAGGTTCCGGTTGACCGTGGCGAGGCCGGCCCGGGCCACGCCCTTGGCGCGCGGCATCATGCCGTGCAGGGCCTTGGGGGCCTCCAGGCCCACCCCGTGCGACGTACCGCCCGCCACGACGACCAGCCAGCCGTCCGAGGCGACCTTCTGCTGGCGGTAGCCGAAACGGTCCCCCTTGGCGACCGGCGTGACGTCGAGGACGGCGCCGCGGTACTGGGTCGCGTCGTGGTCCCCCAGCCAGAGCCGGGTGCCGATACGGGCCCGGAACCGGGTCTGCGGGAACTGCTGCTGCAGCCGGGCGAGCTCGTCGGCCTTGAGGTGGCTGACGAACATGGTGTGCAGCGGCAGCCGGGCCGCGCGCAGCCGGTCCATCCAGCCGATGACCTCCTCCACGGCGTCCGAGCCGTCGGTGCGGTCCAGGGGCAGGTGGATCGCGAAGCCCTCAAGGCGCACGTTCTCTATGGCGGCGTGCAGCTGGGGCAGGTCCCGCTCGCTCACCCCGTGCCGCTTCATGGAGGACATGACCTCGATGACGACACGGGCCCCCACGAGGCCGTAGACGCCGTCCACGGAGGAGACGGAGCGGATGACGCGGTCGGGCAGCGGTACGGGCTCCTCGCCCCGCCTGAAGGGCGTCAGCACCAGCAGGTCGCCGCCGAACCAGTCCTTGATCCGCGCCGCCTCGTAGGTCGTGCCGACGGCCAGCACGTCCGAGCCCAGACGGGTGGCCTCGTCGGCGAGCCGCTCGTGGCCGAAGCCGTAGCCGTTCCCCTTGCAGACGGGCACGAGCCCCGGGAACTGCTCGACCACGTGCTTGTGGTGCGCCCGCCAGCGTGCGGTGTCGACGTAGAGCGTGAGCGCCATGGCCGGACCTGGAACCTTTCTCGTGGCAGCGGTGTGTTCAGGTGTCGAGGACGACGGGGGCGTCCAGGACGGATTCTGGTGGATCAGCGGCGCGACATGTACATGTCGAGTGCCTTGTGGAGCAGCTTGTTGAGCGGGAAGTCCCACTCCCCGAGGTACTCGGCGGCCTGTCCGCCGGTACCCACCTTGAACTGGATCAGGCCGAAGAGGTGGTCCGTCTCGTCCAGGGAGTCGGAGATGCCGCGCAGGTCGTAGACGGTCGCGCCGAGCGCGTAGGCGTCGCGCAGCATGCGCCACTGCATCGCGTTCGAGGGCCGGACCTCGCGGCCGATGTTGTCGGAGGCGCCGTAGGAGTACCAGACGTGCCCGCCGACGACCAGCATCGTCGCGGCGGACAGGTTCACGCCCTCGTGCCGTGCGAAGTAGAGCCGCATGCGGTTGGGGTCCTCGGTGTTGAGGGCCGTCCACATGCGCTGGAAGTACGAGAGCGGGCGTGGCCGGAAACGGTCGCGCAGAGCCGTGATCTCGTAGAGGCGCTGCCACTCCTCAAGGTCCTGATAGCCGCCCTGGACGACCTCGACGCCGGCCTTCTCGGCCTTCTTGATGTTGCGCCGCCAGAGCTGGTTGAAGCCCTTGTGGACGTCCTCCAGGGACCGGTTGGCCAGCGGCACCTGGTAGACGTAGCGGGGCTGTACGTCGCCGAAGCCCGCCCCGCCGTCCTCGCCCTGCTGCCAGCCCATGCGCCGCAGCTTGTCGGCCACCTCGAAGGCGCGCGGCTCGATGAAGTCGGCCTCGATGTCGCGCAGGCGCTTCACGTCCGGGTCCTGGATGCCCTTCTTGATGGACGTGGCCTCCCAGCGCCGGATGATCACCGGCGGGCCCATCTTCACGGAGAAGGCGCCCTGCTGCTTGAGGTGGGCGAGCATCGGATCCAGCCAGTCGGTCAGGTTCGGCGCGAACCAGTTGATGACCGGGCCCTCGGGCAGGTAGGCGAGGTAGCGCTTGATCTTGGGCAGCTGGCGGTACAGCACGAGGCCCGCGCCGACCATCTCGCCGGACCTGTCGTCGAACCATCCCAGACTCTCGGAACGCCACTCCGCCTTGACGTCCGCCCAGGCGGGGACCTGCATGTGGCTGGCCGCGGGCAGGCTCTGGATGTACGCCAGATGCTGCTCTCGGCTGATGGTCCTCAGGGTCAGGCTCATTCGGGGCGCTCCTCGGGCTGGGGTGTCCCCATGGGTACAGGGGCTCCGGCTCTCGCGGCGAAGCCTACTGCGCCCCGGGAGCGCCCCGGCTGGCCGTATGCGCCCCGGGTCCCGGCCGATGCGGGGCCGGGACGTCCCGAGGGGGTGCCAGGACGTCCTGAGGCGGTGCCGGGACGTCCCGAGGTGGTGCCGGAAGCCGGACCGGGAACCCGGAGGAGCGTCCCTGGGCCGCCGGTGCCCGGCCGGCGTCAGCCGATGACGCCTCCGAAGAGTCCGCCGTGCGCCATGCCGAGGAAGAAGCCGACGGCGGCGGCGCCCAGGCTCACGACCAGCGCGAACCGTTCCCTGGTCGTCTCGGAGACGAACTGGCCGACCGCGCCGGTGATGATCCCGATCAGTCCCGCCCACGAACTGAGCAGGTGGAGGTCGTGGAACATCGCGGAGACGAAGGCCGTCACGCCGAGGACCGCCGTGACGGCGAGCAGCGTGTCCTGGAGCGGATGGGACCTGTGGTCGGTGGCGAAGAGAGAACCTACGGTGTTCGGTCGCAATGCCTGTGCCATGGGGCACCTCCTGCGGAAGGCGGCGCATCGTAGCGCCGTACACACCCGATGTGTCCAGACTGAGGGGCATCGGCCCCTGATTTCAACCGGAAGCCGGTGAGCGGGTAGTCTGTAGCGTCTGCACCGGTGTCTGCCCAGGCCACGACACGGTTCCCCGATCGGTTCGCCGGTCGGCGGCCCGATTGTCAGTGGCGGCCGATACCGTTGCGAACGCATCACAACCCTCCTGCCACGGAACGACCGTGGCCGCCGAGTCCAAAGGAGGTGGGTTACACATGCGTCACTACGAAGTGATGGTCATCCTCGACCCCGATCTCGAAGAGCGTGCCGTTTCGCCGCTGATCGAGAACTTCCTCTCCGTCGTCCGTGAGGCGAACGGAAAGGTCGAGAAGGTCGACACCTGGGGCCGTCGTCGTCTCGCGTACGAGATCAAGAAGAAGCCCGAGGGCATCTACTCGGTCATCGACCTGCAGGCCGAGCCTGCGGTCGTGAAGGAACTCGACCGCCAGATGAACCTGAACGAGTCGGTCCTCCGGACCAAGGTCCTCCGTCCCGAGACCCACTGAGCCTCCCGGCTCAGCTGATCCCGGGCACCGAGTAGCAGCACCAAGCAGCCAGCAGCAAACCCGCCGAGAGGTTCCCCCATGGCAGGCGAGACCGTCATCACGGTCGTCGGCAATCTTGTCGACGACCCCGAGCTGCGCTTCACCCCGTCCGGTGCGGCGGTCGCGAAGTTCCGTGTCGCGTCCACTCCCCGCACCTTCGACCGGCAGACCAACGAGTGGAAGGACGGCGAAAGCCTGTTCCTGACCTGCTCGGTCTGGCGTCAGGCGGCGGAGAACGTCGCGGAGTCGCTCCAGCGAGGCATGCGCGTCATCGTGCAGGGCCGGCTGAAGCAGCGGTCCTACGAAGACCGTGAGGGCGTCAAGCGCACGGTCTACGAGCTGGACGTCGAGGAAGTGGGCGCCAGCCTGAAGAACGCCACGGCCAAGGTCACCAAGACCAGCGGCCGGGGTGGCCAGGGCGGTTACAGCGGCGGTGGCGGCGGCGGCGGCCAGCAGGGCGGCGGCTGGGGCGGAGGCGGCGGAGGCTCCGGCGGCGGTCAGCAGCAGGGTGGCGGCGCTCCCGCCGACGGCGGAGGCTCCGGCGGCGGTCAGCAGCAGGGTGGCGGCGCTCCCGCCGACGACCCCTGGGCGACCAGCGCTCCTGCCGGCGGCGGCAACCAGAGCGGCGGCGGTGGCGGCGGCGGKGGCTGGGGTGGAAACTCCGGCGGCTCCGGCGGTTCCGGTGGCGGCTACTCGGACGAGCCCCCCTTCTAGGCCCAGGGCCGACGAGGGTGGGCCGTTCCCACACTTCTTGATCACACAGGAGAGACACACATGGCGAAGCCGCCTGTGCGCAAGCCGAAGAAGAAGGTCTGCGCTTTCTGCAAGGACAAGGTCACGTACGTGGACTACAAGGACACGAACATGCTGCGGAAGTTCATTTCCGACCGCGGCAAGATCCGTGCCCGCCGCGTGACCGGCAACTGCACGCAGCACCAGCGTGACGTCGCCACGGCCGTGAAGAACAGCCGTGAGATGGCGCTGCTGCCCTACACCTCCACCGCGCGATAAGGGAAGGGTGACCGAAAAATGAAGATCATCCTCACCCACGAGGTCACCGGCCTCGGTGCCGCGGGCGACGTCGTCGACGTCAAGGACGGTTACGCCCGTAACTACCTGATCCCGCGGAACTTCGCGATCCGCTGGACCAAGGGCGGCGAGAAGGACGTCGAGCAGATCCGTCGTGCTCGCAAGATCCACGAGATCGCGACGATCGAGCAGGCCAACGAGATCAAGGCGCGCCTTGAGGGCGTCAAGGTCCGCCTGGCCGTCCGCTCCGGCGACGCCGGCCGTCTCTTCGGTTCCGTCACCCCGGCCGACGTCGCTTCGGCGATCAAGGCTTCCGGTGGCCCCGAGGTCGACAAGCGCCGCATCGAGCTGGGCACGCCGATCAAGACGCTGGGCGCCCACGAGACGTCCGTGCGTCTGCACCCCGAGGTGGCCGCCAAGGTCGCCATCGAGGTCGTCGCGGCCTGATCGCTGCGCTCGCAGAGCTGAGAGAAGGGCCGCACCCCTCGGGGTGCGGCCCTTCCTCTGTTGCGGCTGTGCGGCTGGCGGGCTCCTGTCCCGCGGCCACCCCACCCTGCTACCCGCCTACCCGGGCACTCGCCTGCCCGCCTGCCCGCCTGCCGTTTACCCGTCCACCCGGTTTCACGTGAAACGTCAGCGTGTGGCGCCCGTGACGACCCAGCGGCCCGAGCGGGTGCGCAGCCACAGGGTCAGCATGCGTACGGTCATCATCAGGGTCATCGCGGCCCAGAGCGCCGTGAGCCCGCCACCGAACACCGGGACGAGCAGCGCCGCCGGAGCGAAGACCGCCAGGGTGAGCAGCATGGCCCGCGCGAGGTAGGGGCCGTCTCCCGCGCCCATCAGCACGCCGTCCAAGACGTAGACGACACCGCAGATCGGCTGGGCGAGCGCCACCACGAGCAGCGCGGGCAGCGCCGTGTCATGGACGGTCGAGTCACCGGTGAACAGGGGGAGGAACAGGGGGCGGGCGGCGATCACCAGTCCGCCGAGCACGACCCCTACGCCGATGCCCCACTCCACCATGCGGCGGCAGACCTGGCGGGCTCCCAGGGCGTCACCGGCGCCGAGGTAGCGTCCGATGATGGCCTGCCCGGCGATGGCGATGGCATCGAGTGCGAAGGCGAGCAGGCTCCACAGGGACAGGATGATCTGGTGGGCCGCGATGTCGGCGTCCCCGAGGCGGGCGGCGACGGCGGTCGCGATCATCAGGATCGCCCGCAGCGAGAGGGTCCGGACGAGCAGCGGCGCACCGGCCCGGGCGCATGCGCGTATCCCGGCGGCGTCGGGACGCAGGGAGGCACCGTGTCTGCGTGCCCCGCGGACCACCACGACGAGGTACGCCGCGGCCATGGCGAACTGGGCGATGACGGTGCCCCAGGCGGAGCCGGCGATGCCGAGGCCGGCGCCGTAGACGAGTGCCACGTTCAGGACGCCGTTGGCGACGAAGCCGGCGACGGCGACGTAGAGGGGAGTCCGGGTGTCCTGCAGCCCGCGCAGAACTCCGGTGGCGGCCAGGACGACGAGCATCGCGGGGATGCCGAGCGCCGAGATGCGCAGATACGTGACGGCGTAGGGGGCGGCGGTGTCCGAACTTCCGAAGAGCTCCACCACGGCGGGTGCGGTGGGCAGGACGACGGCGATGACGGCGAGGCCGAGGAGCAGGGCGAGCCAGATCCCGTCCATGCCCTGGCGGATGGCGGCCGGCAGGTCGCCCGCGCCGACCCGTCGGGCGACGGCGGCCGTGGTGGCGTACGCGAGGAAAACGAAGACGCTGACGGCGGTGGCGAGGAGGGCGGAGGCGACTCCGAGTCCGGCGAGCTGCGCGGTGCCGAGATGGCCGACGATGGCGGTGTCGGCCATGAGGAAGAGGGGCTCGGCGATGAGCGCGCCGAACGCCGGAACGGCCAGCGCGACGATCTCCCGATCGTGCCTGCGCCGGGAGCCCCTGGGAGCCGCGGGAGCCTGTGTCATGCTCATCAATCTAATCTTCCACAGGTAAGAGATGCAAACCATGGGCGACCCTTACTGGCACATGCATGCGACGCCCCGTCGCGCCTCCTTCGCAAGGATCTTGGCCCGACCGGGAAAGTTTTTCTTCTGCACAGCCGGTGGATGGGAGAAACGCAGGTCAAGGGCCCTGTGGAAAAGATGCTGAGTGCTTGTTCACAGGCCTGTCCACCGAGTCGTGCACAGGTTTCGCCGAGTTCTCCACAGCATCGGGGCCGTCGTCCACATGGCCTGTGGATAACCGGATTGGCTGAAGGTGCCCGCGGGCCTACCGTGGTGCGGCACCCTCTCCTCCCCAGCCTCGGAATCCTCGCAAAACCGACGCGTCAGAACCGGAGTCGGGGCGTCTCATTTGTCAGTGTCGTGCCGTAGGAATGAGGGGCACGGCGAGGTCCGCTCGGCGGACGGGAGGAGGTGGCCCGGTGAGTATTTCCGAGCCCTTGGACGACCCGTGGGCCGACAGCGGTCCCAGCGATCGTCTGCCCGCCTCCCGCCGGCGCGGCGACGGTGGCGGCCACGGCAGGGAGGACCGGCACGACCGCGGTCCGGACAACGGCGCCTGGGACGGCGGGGGCTCGTCCTTCGAGCGCGTCCCGCCGCAGGACCTGGACGCCGAGCAGTCCGTCCTGGGCGGCATGCTGCTCTCGAAGGACGCCATCGCGGACGTCGTCGAGGTGCTCAAGGGCCACGACTTCTACCGGCCGGCGCACGAGACGGTCTACGGCGCGATCCTTGACCTCTACGCCAAGGGCGAGCCGGCCGACCCGATCACGGTCGCCGCCGAGCTCACCAAACGCGGTGAGATCACCAAGGTCGGCGGCGCCTCCTACCTGCACACCCTCGTCCAGACGGTCCCGACGGCGGCCAACGCCGAGTACTACGCGGAGATCGTCCACGAGCGCGCGGTCCTGCGCCGCCTGGTCGAGGCCGGCACCCGCATCACGCAGATGGGGTACGCGGCCGACGGCGACGTGGACGAGATCGTCAACAGCGCCCAGGCCGAGATCTACGCCGTCACCGAACAGCGCACCACCGAGGACTACCTGCCGCTCGGCGACATCATGGAGGGCGCGCTCGACGAGATCGAGGCGATCGGCTCGCGGTCGGGGGAGATGACCGGCGTGCCGACCGGCTTCACCGACCTCGACCAGCTGACGAACGGGCTGCACCCCGGCCAGATGATCATCATCGCCGCCCGTCCCGCCATGGGTAAGTCCACGCTGGCGCTGGACTTCGCCCGCGCCTGCTCGATCAAGCACAACATGCCCAGCGTGATCTTCTCGCTCGAAATGGGGCGCAACGAGATCGCCATGCGCCTGCTGTCGGCCGAGGCGCGCGTCGCCCTGCACCACATGCGCTCCGGCACGATGACCGACGAGGACTGGACCCGCCTCGCACGCCGGATGCCCGACGTCTCGGCGGCCCCCCTCTACATCGACGACTCGCCGAACCTGTCGATGATGGAGATCCGCGCCAAGTGCCGCCGCCTCAAGCAGCGCGCCGACCTCAAGCTCGTCATCATCGACTACCTGCAGCTGATGCAGTCGGGCGGCAAGCGCTCCGAGAGCCGGCAGCAAGAGGTCTCGGACATGTCGCGAAACCTGAAGCTGCTGGCCAAGGAGCTGGAGCTGCCCGTCATCGCGCTGTCGCAGCTGAACCGTGGCCCCGAGCAGCGCACGGACAAGAAGCCGATGGTCTCCGACCTGCGTGAGTCCGGATCCATCGAGCAGGACGCGGACATGGTGATCCTGCTGCACCGCGAGGACGCCTACGAGAAGGAGTCGCCGCGCGCGGGCGAGGCGGACATCATCGTGGGCAAGCACCGAAACGGCCCGACGGCCACCATCACGGTCGCCTTCCAGGGCCACTACTCCCGCTTCGTGGACATGGCACAGACCTGATCGCCGCCCGGCGGGCGACGCGGCGCAGATGAATGCGCTCGACGCGGGGCGCCGGGGCGGGTGGACTTGTGCCATGACGACCACACTTCCGGAAGAACTGCTGCCCGCCACCCGTCGTGCCCTGCTGCACAGGATCGCCACCGCCCAGGCGCACGGGCGCGCGCCGTCGCTGGTCGCGACGGTCGTGCGCGGCGGGCAGGCCGTGTGGCACGGCTCCCGTACCTCGGTGGACGGGCACGGACCCGATGAGAACGTGCAGTACCGCATCGGCTCGATCACCAAGACCTTCACCGCCGTCCTCGTCCTGCGGCTGCGTGACGAGGGCCTGCTCGACCTGGCCGACCCGCTGGAGAAGCACCTGCCGGGCACGGGCGCGGGAGAGGCGACGATCGCCGAACTCCTCGCGCACACCGGTGGGCTGGCCGCCGAGGCGCCCGCTCCCTGGTGGGAACGCACCCCCGGGTCGCTGCGCCCCGAACTGGCCGACGTCCTCGGCGAACAGCCGCACCGGCATCCGGTCGGCCGGCGCTTCCACTACTCGAACCCCGGTTACACGTTGCTGGGTGCGCTGGTCGAGGAGCTGCGCGGCGCCCCGTGGGAGGACGTCCTGCGCAGCGAGGTGCTCGAACCGCTGGGACTGCGCCGCACGAGCGGACAGCCGCAGGCGCCGCATGCGGGCGGCTGGGCCGTGCACCCCTGGGCGGACGTCATGCTCCCCGAGCCGAGCGAGGACCTGGGGCGGATGGCGGCGGCCGGGCAGCTCTGGTCGACCAGCGGAGACCTGGCCCGCTTCGCCGCCTTCCTCACGCACGGCGACGACCGGGTGCTGAGCGCGCAGTCCGTACGGGAGATGCGTACGCCCGCCGCACCGGCCGAGCCGGAGGAGGTGGCCGCCGGCGCCACATACGGACTCGGCATGCAGATCCAGCACCGGGACGGCCGGACCCTGGTGGGGCACAGCGGTTCCCTGCCCGGCTTCGTCGCCGGGCTCATGATCGACGTCGAGGAGGATCTGGCCGCCGTCGTGCTGGCCAACTGCACCTCCGGCCCGCCGGTGTTCGCGGTCGCCGCCGACCTCGTACGGATCGTCGCGCAGGCCGAGCCCCGGATCCCCGAGCCGTGGCGGCCCCTGCCCGAGGTCGACCGTGCGGTGCTGGACCTGACCGGACCCTGGTACTGGGGGACCCACGCCTTCGCACTGCGTCTGACGGCCGACGGGGACGTCACGCTCGGCCCGCTGGCGGGCCCCGGCCGGCGCTCGCGCTTCCGGGCCGGGGCCGACCGGACCTGGACCGGACTCGACGGCTACTACGCCGGCGAGCTCCTGCGGGCCGTGGAGGGCCCCGACGGGTCGGTGAGCCACCTGGACCTCGGCTCGTTCGTGTTCACGCGGCAGCCGTACGGCCAGGACGCTCCGGTCCCCGGCGGGGTGGACCCCGAGGGGTGGCGCGGCATCGGCTAGCCGTCCGGGACGGATGTGCGGGGGCGTCTCAGAGCTGGAGCTTGAACCCGACGTGCGACGCCGTGAAGCCGAGCCGCTCGTAGAACCGGTGCGCATCCGTCCTGGTGGCGTCGGAGGTCAGCTGCACCAGCCGGCAGCCCTCTTCGCGGGCCCGGTCCACGGCCCACTCGACGAAGCGGGTGCCCAGGCCGCCGCCCCGCTCGTCGGCGTGGACCCGTACGGCTTCGACGATCGCGCGGGTCGCTCCCCTGCGGGCCAGTCCGGGGACGATCGTGAGCTGCAGGGTGCCGACGACGCGGCCCCGGCGCACGGCGACCATCAGGTGCTGGTTCGGATCTCCTTCGATGCGTTCCAGCGCCGTCAGGTACGGGGTCAGGTCGTCCGGTGACTCGCGCCGCGCGCCCAGCGGATCGTCGGCGAGCATCGCGACGATCGCGGGGACGTCGTCCGCGGCCGCGCGGCGTATCTCAAGATCTTCCATGGCCACAGCCTAGGCACCGCCCCCTAGGCGGGTGCGGGAACGCTCGCCGACTCCACCACGCGCACCAGCGGGGCCAGCTCGGGGTTCCCGGCCGCTTCGTCCAGCGCCTCGCGCAGGGCCGTGTCGTTGGTGGGCCGGGCCCTGGCGAGCAGTTCGAGCCCCGCCTCGCTGACGTTCGTGTAGATGCCGCGGCGGTCGGTGGGGCAGAGGTAGCGCGAGAGCAGCCCCCGGTCCTCCAGCCGCGTCACCAGGCGGGTGGTGGCGCTCTGGCTGAGGACGACCGCGTCGGCGACCTGCTTCATCTGCAGGTGTCCGCCCTCGCCGTCGTGCTGGCGGCTGAGCACGTCCAGGAGCGAGTACTCGCGCACGCTCAGGTCGTGCTCGGCCTGCAGGGCCCGCTCGATGTGCGCCTCGATCCTCCCGTGCAGCAGGGAGAGCGCGCACCAGCCCTGGGCGAGAGCGGTGAGTGCGGGGTCCGTCGCTGTCATGGCATGTCCTCCGTCCCGAGCGGCTGGAATCCAGGATAGGGCACGGCCGCAATATCCAGCGTTTGCAGTTATCCCGCGTCTGCAACTATTGTGAACGCACGTAAAGCGCTCCTGCAATCTTCTGGAAGGTTCTCCTCCATGCCTCTCGCGCTTGTGGCCCTCGCGATCGGGGCCTTCGGGATCGGGACCACCGAGTTCGTGATCATGGGTTTGCTGCCCGAGGTGGCGGGCGACTTCGGTGTCTCCATCCCCACCGCCGGTCTCCTCGTGACCGGATACGCGCTCGGAGTCATGTTCGGCGCGCCCCTGATGACCGTCCTCGGCACCAAGGTGTCCCGCAAGCGGATGCTGATGCTGCTGATGGGACTGTTCGTCGTCGGCAACCTGGTCTCCGCCGTCGCCCCCACGTTCTCCGTCATGCTGGTCGGGCGCGTGGTCGCCTCGCTCGCGCACGGTGCCTTCTTCGGTATCGGTTCGGTCGTCGCCGCCGACCTCGTGGCCCCGGACAAGAAGGCCGGCGCCATCGCGATGATGTTCACCGGCCTGACCGTCGCCAACGTCGTCGGCGTACCGCTGGGCACCTTCATCGGGCAGTCCGCCGGCTGGCGCGTGACGTTCACGGTCGTCGCCGCGCTGGGCGTCCTCGGCCTGGTGGGCATCGCCAGGCTGGTGCCCGACATGCCCAGGGCGGAGGGCGTACGGCTCCGTCACGAACTGGCCGCCTTCAAGAACGTCCAGGTCCTGCTCGCCATGGCGATGACCGTCCTCGGCTTCGGCGGCGTCTTCGCGGCGATCACGTACATCGCGCCGATGATGACGCACGTCGCCGGCTACGCCGACGGCTCCGTCACCTGGCTGCTCGTCCTCTTCGGCCTCGGCATGGTCGTGGGCAACCTCGTCGGCGGCCGCTTCGCCGACCGTGCCCTGATGCCGATGCTGTACGTGTCCCTGGGCGCCCTCGCGGTCGTCCTCGCCCTCTTCACGCTCACCGCGCACGACAAGATCGCGGCGGCCGTGACCGTCGCGCTGATCGGCGCCCTCGGCTTCGCCACCGTCCCGCCGCTGCAGAAGCGGGTGCTCGACCAGGCCCACGGCGCCCCGACGCTCGCCTCCGCGGTGAACATCGGTGCCTTCAACCTCGGCAACGCCCTCTCCGCGTGGCTCGGCGGCGTCGTGATCGCCGCGGGCATGGGCTACACCGCACCCAACTGGGTCGGTGCCGTCCTCGCCGCCGCGGCCCTCCTGCTCGCCGTCCTCTCGGCCGCCCTGGAGCGCCGGGCCGGCTCGACCGGGCACACGGCAGGTCCGGCCGTCGCGGACACCGGGCAGTCGCTGCCCGCGCAGCAGCAGGCCGCCGTCCACACCTGAGTCCCGCCCGGGCCGTACGCGGTGCGTGGCCGGGCCGTACGCGGTGCGTGGCCGGGCCGTACGCGGTGCGTGGCCGGGCGCGCAACGACCGCCGGCCCGCTCCGCCCGCATCCGATCACGGCCCGCACCCCCGGCGACCACCCTCCCCGCAGTACCACTCGCACCCCTGACCCACAAGGAGAAACCCTCATGAGCACCACCACCGTCACCCCGCTGACCGTCCAGGACGCCGAGGTCCTCGTCACGGCCGCCCGCCGGGCCGCGGAGGCCGCCGATGCCACGGTCAGCGTCACGGTCCTCGACGCGGGCGGCCACCTGCTCGCCTTCCGGCGCGACGACCGCGCGGTGCTGATCTCGGGCGAGACCAGCACCCGCAAGGCCTACACGGCGCTGCAGCTCGACACCCCCACCGCCGACCTCGTCGACGCCGTCCGGCCCGGCGGCCTCTTCCACACCTTGCCGACCGCACTCGACCGCCCGCTCCTGTTCATCGCGGGAGGCGTCCCGGTGCACCGGGACGGCCGGCTGATCGGCGCGGTCGGAGTCGGCGGCGGCGCACCGGAGCAGGACCACTCCTTCGCCACGGCGGCCGTGCGGGCGCTCCTCCAGGAGAACCGGCCCGCCTAGCCGGACCGAACCCGCCCCGGACCGAACCAGCCCGCCTGGCCGGACCGAGAGGCCCGGGGCGTCACGGAGCGGCGGACGGGCGGTTCACCCCGCGGCCACGGTGAGCGGAGCGAACCGCCGCGTCCAGTCGCCGGGCAACTCCCCGATGCCGTACGTCATGACCGCGTTGAAACTCACGGACGCGAGCCCGCGCTCCTTCAACCACGCGAGCAACTCCTCGTGCCGTACGTCGATGTCGGTGCGCAGCGGGCGGTCGGTGCCGGAGGCGAGGGAGACCACGAGGGCCTTCGCCACCTCGGTGTCCCGGGCGATCAGCGGACCCACGACCTGGCTGTCCAGGTTGGGCCAGGCGGACGCGTACCCGATGATCCGGCCCGCCTCCTCGGCGACGCGCAGCTGGTCGGAGAAGGCCGGCAGCCGCGTGATCATGTGCGTCCGGTCCGTACCGAAGACCTCCGCGTCGAGGCGGAGGATCGCGGCGAGGTCCCCGGCCGTGGCCGGGCGCGTGGCGACCTCCGGCTCCGGGCCGCCGGGGGCGAAGCGGCCGCGGACCATCTCGGCCCGTCCGACGGCCTTGAAGCCCAGTTCCTCGTAAAGGGGGCGCCCGTACGGCGTGGCGTGCAGGGTCATCGGGGTGGTCCCCGACTCGGCCAGGACGTGGCGCATGAGCCGGCGTCCGATGCCCTGGCGGGCGTGCCGTTCGGCGACCAGCACCATGCCGATCGCTGCCAGATCAGGCCGGTGCTGCGGCCCGTAGGAGGTCACGACGCAGCAGGCGACGAGGCCGCCACCAGGATCGTCGATGCCGTAGCCCGTGCCGGCGGCGAGCAGCAGACCCCATTTGTGTTCCTCCCGGGGCCAGCCCCGGTTCTCGGAGAGGTCGGCGCAGGCGGAGAGATCGCGAGGCGTCAGACGGCGGATGGGCAGAGCGGTGAGGGAAGGAATCGGCACGCAGGTCAGGCTGTCCGACCGGCGGCTCCGGCGTCCACCCGTTTGCGGAGGGTGGTACGGATCCTTTGCCCGCGTCGGGTCGGTCCCCAGGGCTTGAGGACCGAGATCGCCGTCATGAAGAGGTACGCGGTCAGGGAGACGATCGGTCCGAACAGGACGTCTCCGGCGTCGGGCAGGGCCTCACCCGCGGACACGGCGGCCGCCGCCGAGCCGACCGCGGGACGCAGGGCGAGGACGGTGGCCGTCACCGTGGCCAGGGTCAGCCAGAACTTGGTGTACACCCACCGATGCCTGGCCAGCCCCCAGTGTGTGCCCAGGGACAGCACCAGGCCGCTCAGGAGCGTGAGGAACGCGAGGGGGAGCAGGAGCCAGTCGGCGAACGTCTTCATGGCTCGGACGGAGGCCTCCACGACCACCGCCGATCCGGTGGTGGTCGCGGTGATCCCCAGCGCGAGCAGCCCGAGCGTGAGCCCGAGCCAGCATGCGGAGGCGGCTACATGGACGACGAGGTGGGCCCGGCGTGCGGGGCGGCTCAGTTTCACGTGAAACACGGTGCCGGGCGCGAGCGCCGGATACGTCTGCCGACGGGAGTAACCCCGTGTACTAGCCTCGGAGTACGGGACGGGACTGTGTCGAATTGTCGCGCGGCGAACGGTAATTCAGCGGAACGACGGGAAGTCCCACTCAATTCCTGACGTAAGGAATCTTGGACTTGTGCGCATGACAACGGCCGGTATGGTCGACTCCGGTTCGTGTCCGACAGGGCGTCCTCGCATCCTGCCGGGGTACGCACAGGGCAATGCAGCCTAAGGGGACGGAAAGATCGAAGACCCCCGTTCGCGGTTACGTGACCGGGGTGTCGGACCGAGTGGAATGCTGCGGTGGCAGCGGTGCGGCAAGGACGACTCGGCCGACAGGACGGAACGGGGCGAAGTAAGCAGTCTGCGGGGGAAAGCAGGCATCTTCCGACCGAGGAGGTGCGCAGACCGACCGAAAGATGTTCGAGGCGAGGCACAACATGGACGCTCCGACCACCACGTCGGCCGACAACGGCACTTCCGGGGGTGGCGGCGGAGGCGGCTGGTTCACACCGCACATACCGCCGGACCCGTCCACGGGCGGCGGACGGGAGGCGACCGAGGGGCGGCGTCTGGCCGCGCTGCGACCCGTGAGAAGGCCTGCGGCGGGAGACGACGGCCCGGCACGGCGGCGAATACCCCCGCACGCGCAGCCCGCAACGGACACCGACCGCTCTGATCCCCACCGCCCCGATGCCGACCGCTCCGGCACCGGTCCCGCGGGCACCGGCCGGCCCGGCACCGGCCCCTCGGACACCGAACGCTCCGGCGCCGGTCACCCCGGCGTCGACCGGCCCGGCGCCGATGGCCCTGGCGCTGATCGCGCGGTCCCCGAC
>NZ_VDFC01000043.1:160855-199047 GCF_008369065.1 Streptomyces apricus
ACCCGACGCCGTCCTCATCCGCCGCACCATGGACGAGGTGGCGCCCGTCGCCGACAAGGTCACCTCGTACTTCTACGCCCTGCTCTTCGTGCGCCACCCGGACCTGCGGCCGCTGTTCCCCGCCGCGATGGACGCCCAGCGGGACCGGCTGCTGAAAGCCCTGCTGACGGCGGCCGAGCACATCGACAACACCGAGATCCTGGTCACGTACCTGCAGAACCTCGGACGCGGTCACCGCAAGTACGGAACCCGTCCCGAGCACTACCCGGCCGTCGGGGAGTGCCTGCTCGGCGCGCTGAGCCGGTTCGCCGACAGGATCTGGGACGAGGAGACCGAGGCGGCCTGGGTCAGGGCGTACACGACGATCTCCCAGGTCATGATCGACGCGGCGGCCGCGGACGAGCTGCGCGCCCCGGCCTGGTGGTACGCCGAGGTGGTCTCGCACGACCTGCGGACCCCGGACGTCGCCGTCGTCACGGTCCGGACCGATCAGCCGTACCCCTTCCGCGCCGGGCAGTACACGAGCCTGGAGACCCCCTGGTGGCCCCGCGTCTGGCGGCACTACTCGTTCGCTTCCGCGCCCCGGTCCGACGGGCTGCTGTCGTTCCACGTGAAAGCGGTCGCGGCGGGCTGGGTCTCCAACGCGCTGGTGCACCGGGCCCGCCCCGGCGACATCCTCAGGCTCGGCCCGCCCGCCGGCTCGATGACCGTCGACCACACCACCGACAGCGGCCTGCTCTGCCTGGGCGGCGGCACGGGCATCGCCCCGATCAAGGCCCTGGTCGAGGACGTCGCCGAGCACGGCCACCGGCGCCCGGTCGAGGTCTTCTACGGTGCCCGAACCGATCACGACCTGTACGACATCGACACCATGCTCCGGCTCCAGCAGAGCCATTCCTGGCTCGCGGTGCGCCCGATCGTCGACCAGCAGGCGCATCTGCAGCTCCCCGACGCGGTACGCGAGTTCGGCCCGTGGAACGAGTACGACGCCTATCTCTCGGGTCCTCCCGGCATGATCCGCAACGGTGTGGACGCCCTCATGGACATCGGTGTCCCGCCGGAGCGGATCCGGCACGACGCGGTGGAGGATCTCGTCGCGCTACGGGGCTGACCCCGGTCTGCGGTGGCGGGCGGTCAGCCGAGGTCGGGCGCGTGCATCGCCCGCAGGCCCTCGATGTTCCCGTCGAGGTAGTGCCGCAGCGAGAGCGGTACGAGATGGACGGAGGCGATGCCCACCCGGGTGAAGGGGATCCGTACGATCTCGTACTCGCCGGTGGGCTCCTCGATCTCGGGGCCGTGGCGCAGCGCGGGATCCATGGACTCCAGGCGGCAGACGAAGAAGTGCTGCACCTTCACGCCGGTCGAACTGCTGTCCTCGCCGATGTGCTCGACGGTGTCGACGAAGCAGGGCACGACATCGGCGATCTTCGCGCCGAGCTCCTCGTCCACTTCACGGTGCAGCGCATCGACGACGGTGGCGTCCTCCGGCTCGACCCCGCCGCCCGGCGTCAGCCAGTAGGGATCGACTCCGGGCTTGGTCCGCTTGATCAGGATCAGGTCGTCGCCGTCCAGCAGGACAGCCCGGGCGGTGCGCTTGACCACGGGTCGGTCGGTCATGGGAGGAATGTGGCCCGGTTGGTTCCACGTGAAACATCGCCGCGCCGTCGAGGCGGAGCGCCTTTCTCCGGCTCCTCGCTCACGACCAGTCGGTGGCCGCGCGCGTCAGCCATTCGTGCGCCCGCGCGATGTGGGGCATGGCCAGTGTTCCGGTACGTACGACGAGGAAGTACGTACGCAGTGGAGGCACCGCGGGTTCGGTCAGCGCGACCACCTCGCCGCGCTCCAGGGCCGGTCCGCACAGATAGCGCGGCAGGACCGCGAGTCCCGCGCCGGTGATGGCGCAGGCGAGGACCGCGCGCAGGTCGGGGACGACGACGGTGCCCGACGCCGCGGGCAGGGAGTCGAAGACGGACGCCCAGTAGCGGGAGATGAAGGGCAGCGACTCGTGCACCTCCACCACGGGCAGGTTCTCCAGCGCGGGCGCGCCCAGGCGGCGCACCGTGTCGCAGCCGATGCGGGCGGCCCAGCGCGGGGCGGCGACCAGCACGTGTTCCTCGTCGCACAGCGCAGTCGCGGTGAGCAGGGGACCCCGGGGACGGGCCGTGCTGATGGCCAGATCGTGATGCCCCGCGGCCAGCCCTTCCAGCGTCTCCTCCGCGTTGCCGAAGGAGGCCCGCAGCGCGAAACCGTGGCCGTCGTCGATCGCCCCGGTCAGCGCGGGCAGCGCGCGTTCAGCGGTGAACTCCGGCGGCCCGGCGAGGTGGAGGGTGCGCAGGGAGGAGTCGGCATCGAGGCCGGTTTCGGCGATCTCCACCAGGGCGTCGAGGTGCGGAGCCGCCTTGTGGGCGAGTTCGTCGCCGATGGTGGTGGGGGTCACCCCGCGGGCCTGGCGCAGGAACAGGGGGCGGCCCAGCTGCCGTTCGAGTGTGCGGATCTGCGAGGTGACGGCCGGCTGGGAGAGGCCCAGCAGAGCGGCAGCCCGGGTGAAGGAGCCGGCCCGGTGCACGGTCACGAAGGTCCGCAGCAGGGCCAGGTCCATGGTGTCCCTTCATCGGCCGGCTTCCCCGGAAGCCACCAACTATAAATATGTCGATAGGCCCCTGTCGCTACCGTGATTGGACACTGACACAGAGTCAACTAGCCTTGTTCGCGCGGTTCTTCGCGCACGGAACCGGGGCGGTCCGAGCCACGAGGGGGGAGGCTCGGACCGTCCGTTCTGCGTATCCCCGCCACCGGCCGGGGAGTCGTTGGACGCTCAGCGCGCAGACGCCTCAAGTGCCTGCCGGAGGTCCGCCAGGAGGTCCTCCGGGTCCTCGGCGCCGACCGAGAACCGGATGAAGCCCTCCGGGACCGCGTCGCCGCCCCAGCGGCCGCGCCGCTCGGCGGTCGACCGCACGCCGCCGAAGCTGGTCGCGTCGTCCACCAGCCGCAGCGCGTCGAGGAAGCGGTCGGCACGCGCGCGGGTGGGCAGCGTGAACGACACCACGCAGCCGAAGCGCCTCATCTGCTGGGAGGCGATCTTGTGCGAGGGGTCGCCGGGCAGCCCCGGGTAGCGGACCCCGAGCTCCTCGGGCCAGTCCCGCAGCGCCTCGGCGACCAGCTGGGCGGTCGCGTCCTGCCGGTCCACGCGCATCTGCAGCGTGGCGAGCGAGCGGTGCGCGAGCCAGGCCTCCATGGGCCCCGGGATCGCCCCGACGAGCTTGCGCCAGCGCCGCACGGAGGCCATCGCGGAGGCGTCGCCCCCGGTGACGTATCCCAGGAGGACGTCACCGTGCCCGGTGAGCTGCTTGGTGCCGCTGGCCACGGAGAAGTCGGCGCCCAGCTCCAGCGGCCGCTGTCCGAGCGGGGTGGCCAGGGTGTTGTCGACCGCGACGAGGCAGCCACGCGCCCGGGCCGCCTCGACGAGCCGCCGCACGTCGCAGACGTCGAGCCCCGGGTTCGAGGGGGTCTCGATCCACAGCAGCTTCGCTCCGTCGAGGAGGTCGAGCTGGGCGTCGCCGCCGGTCGGCGCGGTGCGCACCTCGATCCCGTACGCCTCCAGCTGCCCGCGCACCAGCGGCAGGACCTGGTAGCCGTCGTCGGGCAGGACGACCGTGTCGCCCGCGCTCAGCTGGGAGAAGAGGACGGCCGAGATGGCGGCCATGCCGGAGGCGAAGACGAGCGTCTCCACGCCGTCGCGCCCCGGAGCCTCCAGCTCGCCGATGGCACGCTCCAGATGGGTCCAGGTCGGGTTCTCGTCGCGCCCGTAGGTGTAGGGGCCGGTGGGGTCGCCAGGAAGGTGGAAATGGGCCGCGAAGACCGGGCCCGGGAGGGTCGGCTCGTGCTTGACCGGCTCGGGCAGCCCCGCCCGCACGGCACGCGTGCCGTCACCCGCTCCCTGCTGAGAATTCGTCATGCTGCCTGTTCCTCCACTTGCTCGCGCACAGCGGCGAGCAGTCCTGCGCTCGCCGCCCTCCACCCTCTCAGGAGACTTCTCGAAACCGTCCGTCCCCCCACAAGAAGGACCCGGTACGCCGAGGCCGCCGCCGGTGCGCACGCGGTGCACGCGGCAGGTGGTCCGCCGTTCAGTCCCCGTCGGGGAGGACGACGTTCAGCGCCCAGGAGACGACCGAGACGATCAGCCCGCCCAGGACGGCGGTCCAGAACCCGTCGACGTGGAAGCTCAGGTCGAGTTTGTCCGCCAGCCATGAGGTCAGCAGCAGCATCAGGGCGTTGACCACGAGGGTGATCAGACCGAGCGTGAGGATGAACAGCGGGAAGGTGAGGACCTGCACGAGCGGCTTGACCAGGACGTTCACCAGTCCGAAGAGCAGCGCCACGAGCAGCAGGGTGCCGATCTCCTTGCCCCTGCTGTCACCGGTCAGGGTGATCTTGTCGAGCAGCCACACCGCCACCGCCAGGGCGCCCGCGTTGGCGATCGTCTTGACTACGAAATTCTTCATGTGTGTGATCGTGGCAGAAGAGACCGGACACGATCAGTGGGGCAGGGGCGGACAGGGCGATGAAGGCATTCCGGCTGGACGAACTGGAGGCGGAGCGCGCCGCCAACGACGGCGCGTACCTCCAGTTCCTGCGCGAGAAGAACATGTCGGTCGGCCTGTACGCGCTGGACGCGGGCACCCAGGACCCGCAGCAGCCCCACGGTCAGGACGAGGTGTACTTCGTCGTCAGCGGCCGGGCCGCGATCACCGTCGGGATGGAGACGACCCAGGTGGCGCGCGGCAGCGTCGTGTACGTACCCGCCGGGGTGGCGCACAAGTTCCACCACATCAGCGAGGATCTGCGCGTCCTCGTGGTCTTCTCTCCGCCCGAGAGCTGACGTCGGTCTCCGGGTTCCCTAGGGGAACGGTCAGGGGAGGACAAGGGGTGCGGGGCCCCCGCCGGCGTCCCGCCGCGCCTAGCATCGGGAACAGGACATGGGAGGCCCGTCGGCACTGCGGACGGGCAGGGGCAGCACCCGGTGACGGGCAGAGAGACGAGGGACAAGGGCGATGCGGGAGATCTTCGCGGGGATGCCGTGGTGGGTTAAGTGGGTCGCGGTGCCGGTCATCGCCCTGGTCGTGTTCGGCGGGCTGCTGGCGAGCGTCGTCGGCTTCGTGATCGGCCTGCTCTTCAAGCTGCTGGTGTTCGTGGCGCTGGTCGGCGGACTGATCTACGTCGTACGGAAGTTCATGTCGAGCTCCACCTCGCGCAGCGACTGGTAGGGCGCCGCGGACGGTGCCGGAAGCGACGGGCGCGGGGTACAGGCGTCGCCCCTGTGGGACGACGGTTCCCTCGGGTGGGGGAAGTTTTCGGCGCATGGCGTGAGGGATCGGTGGCAGACGGTTAAAGTCCGGAATTCGACGCGGGGTCGATCCTCGTGAGCGGCGTTCCGAACCCTCTCGTGAAACTCCAGCACGGGCGGCCCTCCTCGCGCTTCGGGAGTGACCCTTGGCCACGGTTGACACCGCGCCCGCAGGACCACGTACCTCCGTCTCCGCACCCCACCCCACCACCCTCATCGGCTCGGTGCGGCGGGCGATGCGTCTCCTGGAGTCGGTGGCGCGGCACGAGCACGGAGCGCCCGCCAAGCAACTGGCCCGCGAGGCCGGGCTGGCCCTCCCCACCGCCTACCACCTGCTGCGCACCCTGGCGCACGAGGGCTATCTGCGGCGCGAGAAGGGGCTGTTCTTCCTCGGCGAGGCGGCCGAGCGGCTGAGCGGCAGCGGGGCCGAGCAGAAACGTCGCAGCACGGTCGCCGACGCGCTGGGAAGCTGGCGGGACGTGATCGGCGCCCCGGTGTACTACGCGGTCTACCGCGACGGGGAGATCGAGGTGCAGTGCGTCGCCGACGCCCCCGGCAGCCCGGCGGTCGAGGAGTGGGCGGACTTCCGCGAGACGGGACACGCGCATGCGATCGGGCAGTGCCTGCTCTCCCAGCTCGACGACGAGGCGCGCAGGGACCACCTTGACCGCTACCCCGTGCGGACCCTCACGCCGTACACGGTGCGTGACGATTCCGCCCTGTTGCGCCGCCTCGAATCGATGCCGCGCATGCAGCCTGTGACCGAACATCAGGAGTATGCGCTCGGCACGGTCTGTGCCGCGATCCCGATCACCCTGGGCGATACGGCCGTCACGGTGGCCACCTCCATGCCCTCCCACCAGGCCGATCGGCTGTTACCGGCGGTGCGGCGGCTGCAGCGTGAGATCGGCGGCATGGTGGGGACGTTCGCACTCTCTATCAGCATCTGAAAACTCACTCCTTGTGATCTGGTGTACACGTTAAGCAAGATGCCAGAAGTGTTTAGGTGGGCGATTCCCGGCCATGGACGGCGAACGACGGGGCAGGCGATGCACGAGTCGGTAGTACAGGCAGAGGTCATGATGAGCTTCGTCGTCTCGGAGGAGCTTTCCTTCCGGATCCCGGTGGAGCTGCGTTACGAGACCTGCGATCCCTATGCCGTGCGTCTGACCTTCCATCTGCCGGGAGACGCCCCGGTGACCTGGGCCTTCGGCCGGGAGCTGCTGGTCGACGGAGTGGGCCGCCCGTGCGGGGACGGGGACGTGCACATCACCCCGGCGGACTCCGAGGGGTTCGGCGATGTGCTGATCCGGCTCCAGGTGGGCGCCGACCAGGCCCTGTTCCGCTGCGGTACGGCGCCCCTGCTGGCGTTCCTCGACCGCACGGACCGGCTGGTCCCGCTGGGGCAGGAGCGTTCCCTCGCCGACTTCGACACCCACCTGGACGACGTCCTGGACCGCATCCTGGCGGAGGAACAGAGCGCGGGGTGACGCGCGGGGTTCAGTGCTTGCGGCGGCGGCCGCTCCCGCCGCGCAGCGGCGTCCTCTGGCCGGACTGGGGCTGGGGCTGTGGCTGGGCCGGTGACGACTGGACGGGTGCGCTCCCGCCCGGGCGGTCCGCCGAGACCACGAGGGCCGCGAGAGCCGTCGTGACGGGCACCGAGGCGACCAGCCCGATCGACCCGACGAGCGTGCGCACGATCTCCTCGGCCACCAGTTCGCTGTTGGCCACCGTCCCCACGCTGCTCTGCGCGATCGAGAAGAGCAGCAGCAGGGGGAGCGCCGCGCCGGCGTAAGCCAGGACGAGCGTGTTGACGACGGACGCGATGTGGTCGCGTCCGATGCGGATGCCCGCCCGGTACAACCCCCGCCAGCCCATCGTGGGGTTGGCCTCGTGGAGCTCCCAGACCGCGGACGTCTGCGTCACCGTGACGTCGTCGAGCACGCCGAGCGAGCCGATGATGACCCCCGCGAGCAGCAGACCGCTCATGTCGATGGACGGGTAGAGCCCGTGGATCAGGCCGGTGTTGTCGTCGGTGTTGCCCGTCAGCGCGGCCCAGTCGATGAACAGCGAGCCGAGCAGCCCGATCAGCAGCAGGGACAGCAGGGTGCCCAGCACCGCGACCGAGGTGCGGGCGGAGAGACCGTGGCACATGTAGAGCGCGATCAGCATGATGGCACTTGCCCCGACCACCGCCACGACCAGCGGGTTCGACCCCTGCAGGATCGCGGGCAGGATGAAGAACGTCAGGATCATGAAGCTGACGGCCAGCGCGATCAGCGCCATGACGCCGCGCATCCGGCCCACCACGACCACGGCGAGGGCGAAGATTCCGGCGAGCAGCACCATCGGGAGCTTGCGGTTCACGTCGGTGACCGAGTACTGCAACTCCTCGGGGGCGTCGGGCGCGTACGCCACGATCACCTCCTGGCCCTGCTTCAACTGCCGTGAGGAGTCCGGCTGGACGATCTCCGTGAAGGTGCGGCCCTTGTCCTTGCCGCTGTCGATCCGGACCGTCGCCTTCTTGCAGGTCCCCGAAGCCTGCTGCTGCGCGGAGGAGCCCTCGGCCGTCGAGGTGTCGCCGGTCGGGGTCCCGCCCGAGGCGTTCACGGACTTGCAGTCGACCTCGTCGACCTCGGTCACGGTGGCCTGCTGCGTCTGCCGGTCGAAACCCACACCCGTGCGCTCGTGTCCGGGAGCGCCGCCGGGCCAGAGCACCGCGAGACCGACCACGACCGCCGCGGCGAAGGGGATCAGGACCGCGGCGATGATCTTGCGCAGATGTGCGGAGACAGGCGCCGCGGGACCATGGCTGTGCGAGTGCCCGTGCCCACCGTCGGACGGTCCTTCGTGGCCGTGTCCGTGAGGCGGTCCGGACGGCGGAAGTGGGGGCTGTTGCGTCGTGGTCACCGACCGATCATCGCAAGAACGGAAGGGGCCCACTGTTCACCGCGCCCATTGTGACGCTAGCGTGGAAGCACCTTTGCACACGCGGGAGCTCGGAGCACCGGGCTGAGAGGGCGCTGACCTCCGTATCCGCGATGTTTCACGTGGAACATCGCCGGACGGAAAACGCTGCGTCGACCGCCGAACCTGTTACCGGGTAATGCCGGCGTAGGGAGTAGGTCTCATGACCAACAAGGACGTACGCACGCCTGCCTCCAGTCAGACGGACGAGGCCGGGAAGTCCATCGGCTGGCACAAGGCGTATGTCGCGGGCTCGCGCCCCGACCTGCGGGTGCCGGTCCGCCAGGTGCACCTCACCAACGGCCGGTCGGTCACGCTGTACGACACCTCCGGCCCGTACACCGATCCGGCCGTCGACACCGACGTACGCAGGGGTCTGGCGCCCCTGCGCGACAACTGGATCATCTCCCGCGGGGACACCGAGGAGTATCCGGGCCGCCCCCTGCGTCCCGAGGACGACGGGATCAGGCACACCTCCCCGCGCGGTGGGCTGCGCAACCTCGACGCGGTCTTCCCCGGGCGTCCGCGCCTGCCGCGCAGGAGCCGTGACGGGCAGGCGGTCACGCAACTCGCGTACGCGAGGCGGGGAGAGGTCACCTCGGAGATGGAGTACGTGGCCATCCGGGAGAACGTGAGCCCCGAGGTCGTCCGCGAGGAGATCGCGGCGGGCCGGGCCGTGCTGCCGGCCAACGTCAACCACCCGGAGATCGAGCCGATGATCATCGGCAAGCGGTTCCTGGTGAAGGTCAACGCCAACATCGGCAACTCCGCCGTCACCTCATCCATCGAGGAGGAGGTCGAGAAGATGACCTGGGCGACGCGCTGGGGCGCCGACACGGTCATGGACCTCTCGACCGGCCGCAACATCCACACCACGCGGGAGTGGGTGCTGCGCAACTCCCCCGTGCCCATCGGGACGGTTCCGCTCTACCAGGCGCTGGAGAAGGTCGACGGGCGTGCCGAGGAGCTCACCTGGGAGATCTACAAGGACACGGTGATCGAGCAGGCCGAGCAGGGGGTGGACTACATGACGGTCCACGCGGGTGTGCGGCTGCCGTACGTCCCGCTGACCGCCAACCGCAAGACCGGCATCGTCTCGCGCGGCGGCTCGATCATGGCGGCATGGTGCCTGGCGCACCACAAGGAGTCGTTCCTCTACGAGCACTTCGAGGACCTCTGCGAGATCCTCGCCGCGTACGACGTCACGTACTCGCTCGGGGACGGACTGCGGCCCGGCTCGATCGCGGACGCGAACGACGCGGCGCAGTTCGCGGAGCTGCGCACGCTCGGGGAACTCAACAAGGTCGCGAAGCGCTTCGGCGTGCAGACCATGATCGAGGGCCCGGGGCACGTCCCGATGCACAAGATCAAGGAGAACATCGACCTCCAGCAGGAGATCTGCGACGAGGCCCCGTTCTACACGCTCGGCCCGCTGACGACGGACGTCGCCCCGGCGTACGACCACATCACCTCCGGCATCGGTGCCGCGATGATCGCCTGGTGGGGCACGGCGATGCTCTGCTACGTCACGCCCAAGGAGCACCTGGGCCTGCCGAACCGCGACGACGTCAAGACGGGCGTCATCACCTACAAGATCGCGGCCCATGCGGCGGACCTCGCCAAGGGGCACCCCGGTGCACAGGAGTGGGACGACGCGTTGTCGGACGCCCGTTTCGAGTTCCGCTGGGAGGACCAGTTCAACCTGGCGCTGGATCCCGACACGGCCCGGGAGTTCCACGACGAGACCCTGCCGGCCGAGCCGGCCAAGACGGCGCACTTCTGCTCCATGTGCGGACCGAAGTTCTGCTCGATGAAGATCAGCCACAGCATCAACGAGCAGTTCGGCGGTACGGCGGACGCGGGGGCCACGCCCCAGGAGGTCGCCGACGGGATGCTCCAGAAGTCCAAGGAGTTCGCCGCCGCGGGCAACAGGGTCTACCTGCCGCTGGCCGACTGAACCCGGCCCGCAGATAGGCCGGACGGGGTCCGTCGGCGGACCCCGTCCGGCCTATCTGCGCGGGGCGCAAAAAAGATCGACGACGGGTTTCCGTCGTCGATCCGTTGTGCGGGGCTGCGTTCCTCACTCAGGAGCGTGCTCCGGTCCTCCGAAGTCCGGACTGCTGAAGTCCGGGCTTGAGTAGCTCGGACGGGGGCCCGCCTCCGGGCCGCCGTCGGGGCTGCTGAACCCCGGCCGGTTGTAGCCGAGCTGCGGGATCCGGCTGGTCGGCGCCGACGGTTTCGCACGGCCGAGGGCCGCGGCGCCCGGATCGGCGAGGGCCTCCCTGAGGAACGGCATGATGCCGTGCTCCAGGAGCGCGTCGTGCCAGGCCTGCCTGGCACGTTCCACCTCCTCGCCCCGCTCGCCGTGCGCACCGGCCTGGAGCGAGCTGTCGCCGTTGCGCAGGGCGGTGAGCAGCAGACCGACCGCGGCCACCAGGATCGAGGCGGCGGTGATGGCGCCGAACACCCACCCGGTGGTGAGGAGGGTCTGCGCGATGCCCGGCTGGGGGTCGAGCATGCGCAGGACGTAGCCGACGAGCAGGAATATCACCGCGGCCGTGCCGGCCAGGACGGGAGCGAGCACCGCGACGACCGCGGCGGCGCCGGCGCCTGCGGTCTCGGCGACCTCGCCCATGGTGGTGGCGAGCCCCACCGCGCTCGTCCCCGGATCCGTCGGGCTGGAGGATCCTTCGCGGACGGGAGGGGTGGACGGCGCCGGACGGCGCAGTTCCTCGCGGACCTTCACGTAGTGCTGGTACTCGGTCGCTGCGGCCGCCGTGATGAGGGCGGTGGCGTTCAACGCCATCGTGCGCAGCTGTTCGGTGTTGAGCCGCTGACCGACAGCGGCGAGTTCCGGGCGGTGTGGTGCGGAGCGCAGCGCCTCGTCGAGGATCCGCTCGTACGCGTGGCGGTCCTCGCTCAGCAGGTGCTGCGGAACGCTGTTCATGTGCATCCCCCGATGCTCCGTAGGGCTTGGGGCTCGGCATGCTGACGAGCCGTCGGGCAGAAACGGAGGGGAGCCTGCTACGGATAAGCCGATGGTAGAGCGGCGAAGGCACAGGGTGACAGGGGGTTTCCAGAATTTGCCCCCGGACGCCACGTGTCCTTCATCCGGGGACGTGTGCCCCGTGAATGCTCAACCATCCAGCGGAAGTTGCTGGACCAGCAGTTTTCCGGCCATGGTCACGCCGCCGTCCATCGCGATGGCGAGTTTGTCGGCGTACACGTGCGGTTCCTCGACCACGGGGGCCGACGACTCCCCGCCGTCCTCCGAGCCGACGTCGCCCCGGAGGTACGGGATGGGGCTGTGGCCGTGGACGATGCGCGAACCGCCGTACGTCTCCAGCAGGGAGCGCGCCGCCTGCGCGCCGCCGTCGTCGCGGAACGCGAAGCGCTTGGTGAACTTGCGGAAGAGGTCCCAGCACTCGTCCGGGTCATTGCGGGTGAGCGCTTCCCGGATGGTGTCGTTGACCGCTTCGATGGAGTCGCCGTAGTCGAGGTAGGCGGTGGTGTCGGAGTGCACCAGGAGGTGCCCGTCCGCCAGTTCCATCGCGTCGAGGCGGGCCATCCACTGCAGATGGTGGTCCTGGAGGCGCTCCATGTCGGTCTTCTGGCCGCCGTTGAGCAGCCAGGCGGCCTGGAAGGTGGCGGTTCCGGCACCGGAGTTGACCGGGGTGTCCCCGAACCGCCTGGCGCCGAGCAGCAGTAGCTCGTGGTTGCCCAGCAGCGCCTTGCAGTAACCGCCGGCCGCGGCGGCCTCGGCCGACAGCCGCATCACGAGGTCGATGACACCGATGCCGTCGGGGCCGCGGTCGGTGAAGTCACCGAGGAACCAGAGCCTGGAGGTCCCGGCCGCCCAGCGGCCCTCGGCGTCGATGAGCCCCTTCTCGCGCAGTGCGGCGAGGAGCTCGTCGAGGTACCCGTGCACGTCACCGACGACGTAGAGCGGCCCCGGGCCCTCGTCGGGCTGCACCGGCTGCGTGGCCTCGGGGTCGACCGTCACCTGAACCGTGTCACCGCGGTTGATGACCGGCAGATCGCGCTCCGTCGGCGTGTAGCCCTCCGGGACCTCGGCCGGGACGCGGCCCTCGTCGTGCGGCGGTCGACCCGCGTAGGTGCCCGGCTGGACGTACGGCTCGGCGGGCGCGGTGTACGGGTCCGCCGCCTGGTCGTACGGGTCTGCCGTCTGGTCGTACGGATCCGCGGGCCGGTCGTACGGCGCGGCGGCGTGGTCGTACGGGTCGCCGGGCCCGTCGTACGGCCCGGGCGGCTGCGGGTGAGGTCCGGGCGACTGCGCGTACGGACCGGCATCGTGGACGTACGCCGGCACGCGGAAGTCGCGCACCGTCGGCGTCCGCATCTCGGGTCCCTGACCGGCCCCCTGAGTCATCGACCCCTCCACCACCATCGCGCCGCATCTGCACCGCGTCGGACTGCCTGGTCGCAGCGGCCCGCGGTGTCGTCCGCCCATCATAGGAATGCGGATCGCGCCATGTGATGACCCAGGGGTGGTGAATCGGAGCGGAACCCCAGTTCACCGTGGTTTTCTCCCGAATTGGGAGGGCCTTTCCGCGTGGGAGGTCACCCCTCCTCCGGAGACCTCGGCGGACTGACGGTCGTCCGGGGCGGCCGTCGCTCGGAGGAGGTGCGCACGATCAGCTCCGTCGGTATCACCTGCTCGACCGGTTGGTCCGTTTCGATCCCCTCGATGGCGTCGATGAGGAGCTGCACCACGGCCGTGCCGATCCGGCGCGGTTTGAGCGAGAGCGTCGTGACGGGCGGTTCGGTGTTGGCGTAGACGGTGGACTCGCTGCAACAGACGAGCAGCAGGTCCTCCGGTACGCGTAGTCCGTAGCGCCGGGCCGCCGCGAGGAGGTCGGTGCCGTTCGGGTCGAAGAGCCCGTAGACGGCGTCGGGCCGGTCGGGCCGGGCGAGCAGCCGGTCGGCCGCGACGGCTCCCGCGCACGGATCGTGCGCGGGATAGGCCTCGTAGACCGGATCCTGGCCCACCCGCTCGCACCAGCGCAGGTACGCGGCTGTGGAGAGGTTCGTGTACGTGTCCGTGGTCGTCCCCGTCAGCAGCCCGATCCGGCGGGCCCCGGCGTCGGCCAGGTGGTCGAGGATGCCCAGGACCGCGGCCTCGTGGTCGTTGTCCACCCAGGCGGTCACCGGCAGGGAGCCGGCCGGGCGGCCGTCCGAGACCACCGGTAATCCCTGGCGGACCAGTTCGCTGACGACCGGGTCCTGGTCGGAGGGGTCGATGACGACCGTTCCGTCCAGGGCCACGTTCGACCACACGTCGTGGCGCGAGGTCGCGGGGAGGATGACCAGGGCGTAGCCCCGGGCGAGCGCGGCCGAGGTGGCGGCTCTGGCCATCTCCGCGAAGTACGCGAACTCCGTGAAGGTGAAGGGTTCGTCCCCGTACGTCGTCACGGTCAGGCCGATGAGGCCGGACTTGCCGGTGCGGAGCGTCCGGGCCGCGGCGGAGGGGCGGTAGCCCAGCCGGTCGGCGACCTCGCGGACATGGCGTCTTGTGGCGTCCGGAAGCCGGCCCTTGCCGTTGAGGGCGTCGGAGACCGTCGTGATGGAGACTCCGGCGGCCGCGGCCACGTCTCTGATGCCCGCCCGGCCCGGCCGGCTTCCTCGGCGGGAGGTATCCGACCGGCTCACCTGGTGCTTCCCTGCTGCTGTCATGGCGAGCCGATAGTAGGGCTCATGCGGTGGGGTAGTGCGGACGCATATGCACGCGTTGACAGGCACGTTTCTGCATGGTCATACATACTCAACTCCCTTGGAAAGCAAGGGCGTTGAAGGATTCAATGGCAGTACGTCACTTGTCGGCGCGCATGAGCCTGCCAAATGAGCCATGTTTCGAAGAGGTCTCAACTCACCTGCACGAGGGATGCGCGCCACGGCGTGAGCCACCGGCGCGGGCCCGGACGTGCGGCGCGCCCCCTCATTCGTACGCCTTCGTGCGGTGATGCCGGGAGTGCGCACAGCGGATGGCCGGTTCCGGTGGGCTGGGCGCCGCCGACGGGCGGACGGGTCCCGGCGGGCAGGTCGGTCCCGGCCGTACGCAGCGGCGGCGAATCCTCTTAAGGTGAGCAGTATTGGCAGCCGGCGGCGGTGACGAGCCGGAGACGGTCACGAGGAGGACTGCGGTGAGCGAGACGAGCCCGAAGCTGCGAGCCGAGCTGGAGGGTATCCCGACCTACAAGCCGGGCAAGCCCGCAGCGGCCGGGGACGGACCGGTGGCGTACAAGCTGTCCTCCAACGAGAACCCCTACCCGCCGCTGCCGGGCGTGCTGGAGAGCGTGGGCGCGGCGGCGGGGGCCTTCAACCGCTACCCCGACATGGCGTGCACCGGGCTGATGAACGAGCTGGCGGACCGGTTCGGGGTGCCGCTCACGCACCTGGCCACCGGTACCGGCTCGGTCGGCGTGGCACAGCAGCTGGTGCAGGCGACCTCCGGACCGGGCGACGAGGTGATGTACGCCTGGCGGTCCTTCGAGGCGTACCCGATCATCACGCGCATCAGCGGGGCGACCCCGGTCCAGGTGCCGCTGACGCCGGGGGACGTGCACGACCTCGACGCGATGGCCGACGCGCTCACCGACCGGACGCGGCTCGTCTTCGTCTGCAACCCCAACAACCCCACGGGCACCGCGGTGCGGCGGGCCGAGCTGGAACGGTTCCTCGACCGGGTGCCCGGTGACGTCCTCGTGGTCCTCGACGAGGCGTACAAGGAGTTCGTGCGCGACGTCGAGGTACCGGACGGCGTCGAGCTCTACCGGGAGCGGCCGAACGTCTGCGTGCTGCGGACGTTCTCCAAGGCGTACGGCCTGGCCGGGCTGCGGGTCGGCTTCGCGATCGCCCACGAGCCGGTGGCGGCGGCGCTGCGCAAGACGGCCGTGCCCTTCGGCGTGAGCCAGCTCGCCCAGGACGCGGCGGTCGCCTCGCTGCGCGCCGAGGACGCGCTGCTCGGGCGGGTCGGTTCGCTGGTGTGCGAGCGCACGCGGGTGGTCGATACGCTGCGCGGCCAGGGCTGGACGGTGCCGGACACCCAGGCGAACTTCGTGTGGCTGCGGCTCGGGGAGCGCACCGTCGACTTCGCCGCCGTGTGCGAGCAGGCCGGTGTCGTCGTGCGGCCCTTCGCGGGCGAGGGGGTCCGGGTGACGGTCGGCGAGACCGAGGCGAACGACATCTTCCTCAAGACCGCGGAAGGCTTCCGCAAGGAGTTCTAGCCGACGTGTGAGCTCTGCCTCACTGAGGGCCCAGGTCCCGGCGTCCCACGCTCCGTGGGGTGCCGGGACCTGTCGTTTTCGGGGCGCGATCACGCCTCTCACCTGCAGTGATCCGCTGTCCTGAGGCCGGAGGGGCCGGCTGGACGGCCAGGCACCCCCACCCCTCCACACTCGAACGGACATGCTGCATAATTGCTTGTGAATGTGAACGCATTCACAAGAGGGTCCCAGTTGCTCCCGTGATGTCACCGACAAGCGGGACAAACTGCCGCTGTTTCTACGGCGACGTAAGGAGATGACGACGTGGAACTGGCTCTGGCGCCGGAAACCGTCGCGCGATGGCAGTTCGGCATCACCACCGTCTACCACTTCCTCTTCGTCCCGCTCACGATCTCGCTCGCCGCGCTCACCGCGGGCCTGCAGACCGCCTGGGTGCGCACGGAGAAGGAGAAGTACCTCAGAGCCACCAAGTTCTGGGGCAAGCTCTTCCTGATCAACATCGCGATGGGCGTCGTCACGGGCATCGTGCAGGAGTTCCAGTTCGGCATGAACTGGTCCGACTACTCGCGTTTCGTCGGTGACGTCTTCGGTGCGCCGCTCGCCTTCGAGGCGCTGATCGCCTTCTTCTTCGAGTCCACCTTCATCGGGCTGTGGATCTTCGGCTGGGACAAGCTGCCGAAGAAGATCCACCTCGCCTGCATCTGGATGGTCTCGATCGGCACGCTGCTGTCGGCGTACTTCATCCTTGCCGCCAACTCCTGGATGCAGCACCCCGTCGGCTACCGGATCAACGAGGCGAAGGGCCGCGCCGAGCTCACCGACTTCTGGCTGGTCCTCACCCAGAACACCGCGCTCAACCAGGTCTTCCACAGCTTCTCGGCGGCCTTCCTGACGGGCGGCGCCTTCATGGTCGGCATCGCCGCGTTCCACCTCATGCGCAAGAAGCACATCCCGGTGATGCGCACCTCGCTCCGGCTCGGCCTGGTCACCATGGCGGTCGGCGGCATGCTCACGGCGATCAGCGGGGACACCCTCGGCAAGGTCATGTACGAGCAGCAGCCGATGAAGATGGCCGCGGCCGAGGCGCTGTGGGACGGCGAGAAGCCCGCGCCGTTCTCCGTGTTCGCCTACGGCGACGTGGACGAGGGGCACAACAAGGTGGCCCTGGAGATACCCGGGCTCCTGTCCTTCCTCGCCCACAGCGACTTCGACTCGTACGTGCCCGGCATCAACGACACCAACAAGGCCTCGCAGGAGAAGTTCGGCCCCGGCGACTACAAGCCCATCGTCCCCGTCGCCTACTGGGGCTTCCGCTGGATGATCGGCTTCGGGATGGCGTCCTTCTCCCTGGGCCTGCTGGGGCTCTGGCTCACCCGCAAGAAGTTCCTGCTGCCGGCCGCCCACCGGACGGGGGAGGACGAGGTACCGCACCTGGTCCTGCTGAAGCGGCCCCTCGGAGCGCGGCTCACCCGTCTGTACTGGCTCCTGGCGCTCTGGACGATGGCCTTCCCGCTGATCGCCAACTCCTGGGGCTGGATCTTCACCGAGATGGGCCGGCAGCCCTGGGTCGTCTACGGCGTGATGCAGACCCGCGACGCGGTCTCCCCCGGTGTGTCCCAGGGCGAGATGATCACCTCGCTGATCGTCCTCACGACGATCTACGCGATCCTCGCCGTCGTCGAGGTGAAGCTGCTCGCGAAGTACATCAAGGCCGGACCGCCCGAGCTCACCGAGGCCGACCTCAACCCGCCCACCAAGATCGGTGGCGACCTCCGGGACGCCGACAAGCCGATGGCCTTCTCCTACTAGGCCGAGGGAGCTGCTGAGTCATGGAACTTCACGACGTCTGGTTCGTCCTCATCGCCGTCCTGTGGACCGGCTACTTCTTCCTGGAGGGCTTCGACTTCGGGATCGGCGTCCTCACCAAGCTGCTCGCCCGCAACCGGGCCGAGAAGCGGGTGCTGATCAACACCATCGGGCCGGTCTGGGACGGCAACGAGGTGTGGCTGCTCTCGGCGGGAGGCGCGACCTTCGCCGCCTTCCCCGAGTGGTACGCCACCCTCTTCTCCGGCTTCTACCTGCCCCTGCTGCTCATCCTCGTCTGCCTCATCCTGCGCGGAGTCGCCTTCGAGTACCGGGCCAAGCGGCCCGAGGAGCAGTGGCAGCGCAACTGGGAGAACGCGATCTTCTGGACCTCGCTGCTCCCGGCGTTCCTGTGGGGTGTGGCCTTCGGCAACATCGTGCGGGGCGTGAAGATAGACCAGGACATGGAGTACGTGGGCTCCCTCTGGGACCTGCTCAACCCCTACGCCCTGCTGGGCGGCCTGGTGACGCTGACGCTGTTCACCTTCCACGGGACGGTGTTCGCGGCGCTCAAGACCGTCGGCGACATCCGGGTGCGGGCACGGAAGCTGGCACTCGGGCTCGGACTGGTGACGGCCGCTCTCGCACTGCTCTTCCTGCTCTGGACCCAGATCGAGAACGGTGACGGCGCCAGCCTGGTCGCCCTCGTCGTGGCGGTGGCCGCGCTGGTCGCGGCCATCGGGGCCAACCAGGCAGGACGTGAAGGCTGGGCCTTCGCCCTCTCCGGTCTCACCATCGTCGCCGCGGTCACGATGCTCTTCCTGACGCTCTTCCCGAACGTCATGCCGTCCTCGCTCGACGACGGGTGGAGCCTCACGGTCACCAACGCCTCGTCGAGCCCGTACACGCTGAAGATCATGACCTGGTGCGCGGTGATCGCGACACCGGTGGTGATGCTCTACCAGGCGTGGACGTACTGGGTCTTCCGGAAGCGGATCGGCACGCAGCACATCGCCGAAGCCGCACACTGAACCCGATGAGTGCACAGGTCGTGTTTCACGTGAAACATGGCCTCATGAGACGAAGGTGCGTTTCACGTGAAACGCACCTGCTTGACCCGAGGGTGTGTTTCACGTGAAACCGATCGACCCGCGACTTCTGCGCTACGCCCGCGCCACCCGCTTCTTCCTGATGGCGGTCGTCGGGCTGGGGGCTGTGGGTGCGGGGCTGGTCATCGCCCAGGCCATGCTCATCGCCGAAGTGGTGGTCGGCGCCTTTCAGCAGGGGCTGTCGACCGGCGAGCTGCGCACACCGCTCCTGCTGCTGGTGGCCGTCGCGATCGGACGTGCCCTCGTCTCCTGGCTCACCGAACTCGCGGCACACCGGGCGAGCGCGGCGGTCAAGTCGGAGCTGCGGGGGAGGCTGCTGGCGCGGGCCGGCGAGCTGGGACCGGGATGGCTGAACGGGCAGCGGACGGGGTCGCTCATCGCGCTCGCCACCCGCGGGGTGGACGCCCTGGACGACTACTTCTCGTGCTATCTGCCGCAGCTGGGGCTCGCGGTGGTCGTGCCCGTCGCCGTACTCGCCCGGATCGTCACCGAGGACTGGGTGTCGGCGGCGATCATCGTCGGCACCCTGCCACTCATCCCGATCTTCATGATGCTCATCGGCTGGGTCACACAGTCCCAGATGGACCGGCAGTGGCAGCTGCTGTCCCGGCTCTCGGGGCACTTCCTGGACGTGGTCGCGGGGCTGCCCACCCTCAAGGTGTTCGGCCGGGCCAAGGCGCAGGCCGAGTCCATCCGGCGGATCACCGGTGAGTACCGGCAGGCGACCATGCGGACCCTGCGGATCGCCTTCATCTCGTCCTTCGCGCTGGAACTGCTCGCCACGCTCTCGGTGGCCCTGGTGGCGGTGACCATCGGGATGCGGCTCGTCCACGGTGAGATGGAGCTGTACGACGGTCTGGTCGTCCTGATCCTCGCGCCCGAGGCGTATCTGCCGCTGCGCCAGGTCGGGACGCAGTACCACGCGGCGGCGGAGGGGCTGTCGGCCGCCGAGGAGATCTTCTCGGTCCTGGAGACACCCGTACGGGCCCCCGGGACCGGTGCGGTGCCCTCCTCCGGTGAGCTGCGCTTCGAAGGCGTGACCGTCCGGTACCCCGGCCGGTCGGCCGACGCGGTGACGGACGTGTCCTTCGCGGTCCGGCCCGGCGAGACGGTGGCCCTGGTCGGCCCCAGCGGCGTGGGCAAGACGACCCTCCTGAACGTGCTGCTGGGGTTCGTCGAACCCACGGCCGGGCGAGTCGACGCCGGTGGCGTCGATCTCGCGGAGGCCGACCTCGAACAGTGGCGCTCACAGGTCGCCTGGGTGCCGCAGCGACCCCATCTGTTCGCCGGGTCCGTCGCCGAGAACGTACGGCTGGCGCAACCCGGGGCGGACGACGCGGCGGTGCGGCAGGCACTGGCCGACGCCGGCGCGCTGGAGTTCGTGGACGCGCTCCCGGACGGGGTGGACACGCTTCTCGGCGAGGACGGCGCCGGGCTCTCCGCGGGGCAGCGGCAACGGCTCGCCCTGGCGCGGGCCTTCCTCGCGGACCGGCCGGTGCTGCTGCTGGACGAACCGACCGCCGCGCTGGACGGTGCGACCGAGGCGCAGGTGGTGGAGGCGGTCCGGCGGCTGACCTCGGGACGGACCGTGCTGCTGGTCGTCCACCGGCCGGCCCTGCTGGCCGTGGCGGACCGGGTGGTGCGGCTGCGGCCGGCGACTTCGGCTGACCGCTCCGCGGAGCCCGACGGTGCGGACCGCACCACGGGCCGTACGGAGCCCTCCCGCTCCGACACGGTGGCCGCGGCGCCGGCGGCGGCCGGGGAAGAGACCCCCGTGCTCCCGGCGGGGCGGGGCGGGGTGCTCGCGCGCGTACGGGCCATGGCGGGTCCCCGCCGCGGACGGCTGGCGCTGGCGCTGCTTCTCGGCGCTCTCGCGATCGGGAGCGCCGTCGGCCTCATGGCCACCTCGGGCTGGCTGATCTCCAGGGCCTCCCAGCAGCCGCCCGTGCTGTACCTGATGGTCGCCGTGACGGCCACGCGGACCTTCGGCATCGGGCGGGCCGTCTTCCGGTACGCCGAGCGGCTGGTGTCGCACGACGCCGTGCTGCGGATGCTCGCCGACACCAGGGTCGCCGTGTACCGGCGCCTGGAGCGGCTGGCGCCCGCCGGACTGCGTACCACCCGGCGCGGTGACCTGCTCTCGCGGCTCGTCACCGACGTCGACGCACTGCAGGACTACTGGCTGCGCTGGCTGCTGCCCGCCGCCGCGGCGGCCGTCGTCTGCGCCGGCTCGGTCGGGTTCACGGCCTGGCTGCTGCCCGAGGCCGGCGCCGCCCTCGCCGTCGGGCTGCTCACCGCGGGCGTGGGCGTTCCACTGGTGACCGGCGCCGTCGCCCGCCGGGCCGAGCGCCGGCTGGCACCGGCACGCGGTGTGCTTGCGACCCGTGTGGCCGACCTCCTCACCGGAACGGCCGAGCTGACGGTCGCCGGCGCGCTGCCCGCCCGTACCGCCGAGGCACGGCGGGTTGACGCGGACCTCACCCGCATCACCTCGCGCGCGGCCACCGCCACCGCGCTCGGCGACGGACTGACCGCTCTCGTCTCCGGGCTCACCGTCACGGCCGCCGCGTTCTTCGCCGTCCAGGCGGTCCTCGACGGCCGCCTCAGCGGTGTGGCGACCGCCGTCGTCGTCCTCACGCCCCTGGCCGCCTTCGAAGCCGTCCTCGGGCTGCCCCTCGCGGCCCAGTACCGCCAGCGGGTGCGCAGGAGCGCGGAGCGTGTGTACGAGGTCCTGGACGCGCCCGAGCCCGTGAAGGAGCCGGAGCGGCCCCAGCAGGCTCCCGGGTCGCCGTTCCCGGTCGTGCTGAAGGGCCTGACGGCCCGGCACGGGGGACAGGAGCGGGACGCGGTCGCCGGAGTGGACCTGGTGCTCGAACGGGGGCGCCGGACCGCGGTCGTCGGTCCGTCCGGATCCGGCAAGACGACGCTGGCCCAGGTGCTGCTGCGGTTCCTGGACCCGCGCGCGGGGACGTACACCCTGGGCGGTGCGGACGCGTTCGGCATGGACGGTGACGACGTGCGGCGCATGGTCGGCCTCTGCGCGCAGGACGCGCACCTTTTCGACAGTTCGGTGCGCGAGAACCTGCTGCTCGCCCGGAAGGACGCGACCGACTCCGCCCTGCGGGACGTGCTGCGGCGGGTGCGGCTGCTCGACTGGGCCGACGGGCTGCCCGACGGGCTCGGCACGCTGATCGGGGAGCACGGCGCGCGGCTGTCCGGCGGACAGCGGCAGCGGCTGGCGCTGGCCCGTGCCCTGCTCGCGGACTTCCCCGTGCTCGTCCTCGACGAGCCCGCGGAGCACCTCGACCTCGCGACCGCCGACGCCCTCACCGCGGACCTGCTGGCCGCGACCGAGGGGCGTACGACGCTGATGATCACGCACCGGCTGGCGGGACTGGAAGCGGTGGACGAGGTGGTCGTCCTGGACGGGGGACAGGTGGTGCAGCGGGGACCCTTCGACGAACTGGTACGCAGGGAGGGACCGCTGCGGGAGATGTCCGAGCGGGAGAGCCGCACGGAGGTGCTGGCCCTCATGGGCTGACGGCCCGGTCGGCCACGCTCGACTTTCCCGGGCAAATGCACCTCATTAGGCTCGGTCCATGTCAGTCGAGCCGGGCCCCGGTGGCACTCCGCACCCAGACGACGTACCGCGGTTGCTGGAGGCGATGCGGGCGGTGGGGAGCGGGCTGCAGCTGCGGTCCACGCTGGAGCGGATCTGCGAGACCGCGGCCGACCTGGCGGACGCCCGCTACGCGGCGGTCGGGCTGGTGGCGGAGTACGAGGAGGGGGCCGCCGAGCCCGGGCCCGACGAGCGGCTGCGCGAGGACCCCGGTGGACGGCCGGTCCGCTGGATCGGACGGCTGCCGCCCGGACACGAGGGGCCCGGCCCGGTACCGGCGTCCGGCTTCCTGCGGGCCCCCATCCGGGTGCAGGGCGAGTGGCTGGGCACCTTCTGCCTCGCCGAGAAGCGCGACGGCGGACCGTTCGGCGACCACGACCTCGACATGGTGCGCGTACTGGCGCGGGAGGCGGGCGTCGCCCTCGGGCACGCGCGGCTGTACGAGGCCGCCAAGCGGCGGGAACGCTGGATCGACGGATCCGTGGCCGTCACCACCGCGCTGCTCTCCGGAGGGGACGCCGACGAGGCCCTCCAGGTGGTCGCGGAACAGGCCCGCAGGCTCTCCGACTCGGCGGCCGGGCTGGTGCTGCTGCCCGCCGCGCAGGGCGGGCTGGAGATCGTGGCCGTCGCCTCCGAGCGCCCGTCGGGGGCGCTGGGACTGGTCGTGCCGCCCGAGAACGCGATGGCCGGCCACATCCTCGCGGGAGAGGCGGTCTTCGTCGAGGACGCGGCGTCCGACCCCCGGATGCTCTCCGACCTGGCCCGCGGTTACGGGCCGACGCTGCTCCTTCCCCTGCAGAGCGGCGGCCGGGTCCTCGGGAGCCTCGTCATGGCGCGGGCGGGGGACGCGCGCCCGTTCACGGACGTCGAGCGCACCCTGGCGACGCAGTTCGCCTCGCAGGCCGCGCTCGCGCTGATGATGGCCGAGGCCCAGCGGGACCGGGAGCGCCTCGCGGTCTTCGAGGACCGCGACCGGATCGCCCGCGACCTGCACGACCTGGTCATCCAGCGGCTGTTCGCCACCGGGATGCTGCTGGAGAGCGCACAGCGGCGGTCCGTCCTGCCCGAGGTGCGCCAGGGCGTCGGCAAGGCCGTCGACGAACTGGACGTCACCATCCAGGAGATCCGTACGGCCATCTTCGCGCTCCAGCAGGGACCGGCCGAGTTCCCGGCCGGGCTGCGGACCCGGGTCCTGCGCGAGATCAACATGGCCGCCGTACCGCTCGGCTTCAAACCGTCGCACCGCTTCGTCGGACCGGTCGACACGGTGGTCGGCGAACTCACGGCGAAAAACCTGATCGCGGCCCTGCGCGAGGCGCTGTCCAACGCCTTCCGGCACGCGGAGGCCTCCCGCATCGACGTCACCGTGGACGTGACGGCCCGGCTCGCGGACGAACGGCCCGGCGTACGCCTGACGGTCGCGGACGACGGCGTCGGCATCCCGGAAGGGGGCCGGCGCAGCGGGCTGCGGAATCTCAAGCGCCGCGCGGAGTCGCTCGGCGGGGACAGCTGGTACGGGCCGGGGTCCGGGCAGGAGGGCGGCGGCACGTCGGTGGTCTGGGAGGCACCGTACTGAGCCTGCTCCGCCGAGTGACTCCGCCGGGCGACTCCGCCGCGGTTCCTGCGCGATTCGGCGTCCTCGCCGTGCCCGGCGTCCCTGCCGTGCCCGGTGTCCCCGGTGCGGCCCGGGCGTCCCCGGCGGTGCCCCGTTCGGCGCAGCGCGGTGCCCCGTCCGTGACAGCCGCTCCCCCAGGTGCACGACGCGAACAGGACCGCGGCGGCCCGTGCACGACACGATCCATGTCATGCGCTCACGTCGTCGCTCCCCCGTGCCCGTCCCGGCCCTCCCCGCCCGGTCGGCGGTCCTGCTGTGCTGCGCGGTGGCCGTCCTGACGGCGGGACCCGCGGCGGCCGCCGAGGACGCGGACGGCCCCGGCGGGCCGAGTGCCGAGGTGGTGCGGCTGTACGAGGAGGCGTCGCGGGCGACGCAGCGGTACGAGGAGGGCCGTCGCGCGGCCGGTACGCAGCGGGAGCGGGCGCGCAGGCTGGAGCGGCTCCTCGACCGGGAGCGGCAGGACGTCGCGGCGCTGCGCGGAGACCTCGGCCGCATCGCACGCGCCCAGTACCGGACCGGCGGGGGTCTCCCGCACACCGTCCGGATGCTGCTCGCTAAGGACCCCGAGGAGCTGATGCGCGGGCAGCGAGCCGTCCGGCAGGCCGACCGGGCGGTCGACCACGCGATCGGCAGGAACCGCCGGGCCGAGACCCGGCTCGCCGCCGACGAGGCCAGGGCGGCGTCGGCGTGGCGGGCGCTGGACCGGCGCAATGGTGAACTCGCCCGGATCAAGCGGGGGATCGAGCGGAAGCTGGCGGAGGCCCGGGAATCGCTCCAGGGGCGGGCGGACGCCTCGGTGGCCGCCGGCGCCTGCCGGGGTCCCGTCCGGCTGGACCAGCCGGACGGGACCTTCACGCAGCCGTGGGTCCCGCCGGTGGAGACGTACGGGCTCTCCGCCGGGTTCGGCAGCGGCGGTGACCGCTGGGCGAACCGGCACACCGGGCAGGACTTCGCGGTGGACATCGGCACACCGGTGCGTTCGGCCGGCGCGGGGCGGGTGGTGAGGGTGGCGTGCGGCGGCCCGTTCGGCATCGAGGTGGTGGTCCGGCACACCGGGGGCTACTACACGCAGTACGCCCACCTGTCCGCCGTCACCGTGGACCAGGGGCAGCGGGTGTCCGTCGGGCAGTGGGTCGGCCAGTCGGGCACGACCGGCAACTCCACCGGGCCGCACCTGCACTTCGAGGTACGCCTGACCCCGCAGGCGGGCTCGGCGGTCGATCCGCGCGAATGGCTCGCCGAACGGGGGGTGCGGCTCTGACGGGGGCGGCTCCGAGGAGGGGGCCCAGCAGGGTGCCGTCGAGATCCGTGGCGATCAGGCGGGGCGGGAGGGGGGAGGCCGGGGTCCCGGGCCGTCGGGTCGCTGAGGTCACTCCACCATTCTCCCGCACAGGTGTGCACGGGCGTGCGGCGGTCCGCACATGTGAGTGGTACCCGCCCCCACCTGCGCTTTCGTCGGTCCGACGGTCACCCTGTGACGGCCGGTGCCGACACAGGCGTCAGCTCAGCTGCCCGACCGCCTCCGCCGCGATGCGCTCGAAGACCTTCTCGTCCGCCGCGAAGTCGGAGTCCGGGATCGGCCAGTGGATCACGATGTCCGTGAAGCCGATCTCCAGGTGACGCCCCGCGAAGTCGACGAACGCGTCGAGGGACTCCAGGGGACGGCCGCGGTCCGGGGTGAAGCCGGTGAGCAGGACCTTGTCGAGATCCCGCACGTCGCGGCCGGCCGTCTCGCACGCGGCGGTCAGTTTCTCCACCTGGCCGCGCAGGGCCTGCACCGACTGCTCCGGAGTCCCGGTCTCGAACAGCTTCGGGTCCCCGGTGGTCACCCAGGCCTGCCCGTGCTCGGCGGCGAGCTTCAGCCCGCGCGGCCCGGTGGCGGCCACGGCGAAGGGCAGCCGGGGCCGCTGGACGCAGCCGGGGATGTTGTAGGCCTCCCGCGCCGAGTAGAACGTGCCGTCGTGCGAGACGGAGTCCTCGGTGAGCAGCCGGTCGAGCAGCGGTACGAACTCGGCGAAGCGGTCGGCGCGCTCACGCGGCGTCCACGGCTCCTCGCCGGTGCGCAGCAGCGTGGTGGCGTCGAAGCCGGAACCGCCGGCACCGATGCCCAGCGTGATCCGGCCGGCGGAGATGTCGTCGAGCGTGATCAGTTCCTTGGCGAGGGTCACCGGGTGCCGGAAGTTCGGCGAGGTCACCAGCGTGCCCAGACGCATGTGGTCGGTGACGCCCGCGGCGGCGGTCAGCGTCGGCACGGCGCCGTACCAGGGACCTTCGCGGAACGTCCGCCACGCCAGGTGGTCGTACGTGAAGGCGGTGCGGAACCCGAACTGCTCGGCCTGCTGCCAGACGGCACGGCCTCCCTCGTGCCAGCGGAGGTACGGCAGGATCACGGTGCTCAGACGCAGACTCATGCGGCAGAGCCTATGCGCAGCCTCCGGGCCGACCGAAGTGCCGGCCGCGGGGGACGGCTCCGTCCACGACTCCGCACACGGCTCCGGTCCGCCCCGGTCGGTGCGCCGCCGGAAAGCGCAGGTAGCGCGGGGGTACGGCGGCCGTGAGCCAGACGCCGTTGGCGCTGACCCTGAAGACGTGGCCGTCGCGGTCCATGGCGCCCGCGTCCACGGCGAGCACGACGGGACGGCCGCGGCGGGCGCCGACGCGGGTCGCCGTCCCACGGTCCGCCGAGAGGTGCACGTCGTGCCGGTTCATGGGCCGCAGGCCCTCGGCGCGGATCGCGTCCAGAGCGGGGGCGACGGTCCCGTGGTAGAGGTACGCGGGCGGGGTCGCCGCGGGCAGCCCCAGGTCCACCTCCACGGAGTGGCCCTGGCTGGCGCGGATCCGGGTGCCCTCGACCGCGAAACGCCGCTTGTCGTTGTGGGCCACCACGTGGTCGAGCTCGGCCCGGGTGAAGCGGAAGCCGTGGTCGGCCGCCGCGGCGATCAGGATGTCGATCTCGACCCAGCCGCCCTCGTCTAGGGTGAGCCCGATCCGTTCGGGCTGGTGCCGCAGATGCTTCGAGAGGTACTTCGACACCTTGACGACGCGTCTCCCGTCGAGACCGGACACGGGCCCACCGGTTGCGTTGCCGGTTGTGCCGCCGCCGGTTTCCCCCGGGTCGTTCTGGCTCATTCCGTCAGGATGCCTGGTGAGACGCTGATCACGCGAACGATTTTGACCTTCGAGGTTTGATCCACAGGTAAATGCGTTATCCACAGCGCCAGTTGATGAATCTGTGGACAACTGGGCCTCCGGTCACGGGGGTTCGTCAAGTTTGTTTGACGAACCGGCCTGTGCGGTCAGTGCGTCCAAGCGCCGTGCCCGCAGCTCGCGTTCGGCGGCCAGGGCGAAGAACTCGGCTGTGTGCTCCGCGCCGACCGACCTTTCCACGGCGGTCACCGTCGCCTCCGGCACCGCCACGTCACGCGTCCTCCCCCTGTCGGGAGCGTGTCCGTCCGCGCCCAGGTGACGACGCAGCTCGCGGTGCGCGAACAGCCGCATCGCCCGCGCCAGTTCGGCGTCCACCGTCTGCCGGGCGAGCGGCCGCAGCCGCCGTACGAGGGCCGCCGCCTCGGTGGCGTCGGCGTCGGCCGGCGGACGATCGCCCAGGTAGCGGGCGAAGACGTGCTCGGTCGTGAACTCCAGGAACCGCACGGCGATGTGCTCGACCTGGACCCTCAGCTCCCGCAGGTGACCGGAGATCGCGGACAGCGGGACGCCCGCCCCGTGCAACTCGGCGGCCACCGCCAGCTCCTGGGGACTCGGTACGAGGAACACGTCGTCCTGCCCCGGGATGCGTTCGAGCACTCCGAGCTCGACGGCCTCGGCCACCGCTGCCTCGGTCACCGCTGCCTCGGTCACCGCTGCCTCGGTTACCCCCGCGTCCGCCACCGCCGTCCCGTGCGGCGCGCCGCCGAACCGTTCGTCGAGCTCGGCCCGCGAGATGCGGACCGCCTCCTCGTCCGTCCACGGACCGTCGACCTCGGCGACCAGTCCGAGGACGCCTCCGAGGCCGCGTCCCGTGTCCCAGGCCTCCAGGAGTTCCTTGATGGACGCCAGGGTGTAGCCGCGGTCCAGCAGCTCGGCGATCCGCCGCAGCCGGGCCAGATGCGCGTCCGAGTAGACGTTGGCACGGCCGCGCCGCTCGGGTCGGGGCAGCAGCCCGCGGTCCTGGTAGGCGCGGATCGTCCGGACCGTGGCGCCGCTGCGGTGCGCCAGGTCCTCGATCCGGTACGCAGCGCCGGGGGGTTCCTCGGTCACCGTCCCCGCCCTTCCGGACCGCCGGTCACAGCCGGGGCTCCACCCGGGCGATCGCGCGCAGCGCACCGGGGGCGAGGCGGGACAGGAGGCGGCCGCCGCGCGCCTCCGCCGTCACGGGCACCACGGCCTGGTTGCGGACGACGGCGCGCAGTACGGCCGCGGCGACCTTCTCCGGCGGGTAGTTGCGCAGCCCGTACAGCCGCGCGGACCTCTTCCGGCGCCGTTCCTCCTCGGCCGCGTCGACCCCGGTGAAGCGGGCGGTCGACGTGATGTTCGTGTTGACGAAGCCGGGGCAGATCGCCGAGACCCCGATGCCCCGGCCCGCCAGTTCGGCGCGCAGGCACTCGCTGAGCATCAGCACCGCCGCCTTGGAGGTGCTGTAGGCGGGCAGCGCCTTCGACGGCAGGTACGCGGCCGCCGACGCGGTGTTGACGATGTGGCCGCCCTGGCCGCGCTCGGCCATCTGCTTCCCGAAGAGCCGGCAGCCGTGGATCACACCCCACAGGTTGACGTCGAGGACCTTGCGCCAGTCGTCCACGCCGGTGTCGAGGAAGGGGCCGGACACCCCGATCCCGGCGTTGTTCACCAGGACGTCGACCACCCCGTACTCGGCGGCGACCTTCGCCGCGAGCTGTTCCATGGCCCGCTCGTCCGAGACGTCGACCGTCTCGGCCCACGCCTGTGGGGCGCCGGCCGAGCGGGACAGTTCGGCGGTGTGCGCCGCGCTGCCGGCGTCCCGGTCGACGGCCACCACGCGCGCGCCGGCCGCGGCGAACGCGAGGGCGGTGGCCCGTCCGATGCCGCTGCCCGCGCCGGTGACCAGCACGAGCTGCCCGCCGAAGCGTTCCGCGTGCGGGCCGCGCGCCCGTGGCACGGGACGGCCGCCCTCGGTCGCGGTCACGAAGTCGGTGATCCAGGCGGCCAGCTGGTCGGGCCGGGTGCGCGGGACCCAGTGCTTCGCCGGGAGGGTGCGGCGCACCAGCCGGGGCGCCCACGACTCCAGTTCGTCGTAGAGCTTCTCCGACAGGAACGCGTCCCCGAGCGGCGTGATGAGCTGCACGGGCGCGTGCGCGTAGGCGTCGGCACGGGGAGCGCGCAGGCGCGGACGGACGTTGTCGCGGTACAGCCAGGCGCCGTGGGCCGCGTCCCTGGGCAGCGACGGGGTCGGGTAGCCGTCCGCGGGGACCCCTTCGAGCCTGCGCAGAATGCCCGGCCACTGTCTGCCGAGGGGGCCGCGCCAGGCGAGTTCGGGGAGCACGGGAGTGTGCAGGAGGTACACGTACCAGGACTTGGCGCCCTGACCGAGCAGCTGGCCGACCCTGCGGGGCGTGGGACGGGTCATGCGCTTCTTGATCCAGTGCCCGAAGTGGTCCAGGGAGGGGCCGGACATCGAGGTGAAGGAGGCGATCCGCCCCTTCGTCCGTCCGACCGTGGTGAACTCCCAGGCCTGCACCGAACCCCAGTCGTGGCCCACCAGGTGCACCGGCCGGTCCGGGCTGACCGCGTCCGCGACCGCCAGGAAGTCGTCCGTCAGCTTCTCCAGCGTGAACCCGCCGCGCAGGGGCCGGGGTGCGGTGGACCCGCCGTGGCCGCGGACGTCGTACAGCACGACGTGGAAGCGCTCGGCCAGCCGGGCGGCGACCTCGGACCACACCTCCTTGGAGTCCGGATAGCCGTGCACGAGCACCACCGTGGGCCGCGCGGCATCGCCCAGCTCGGCGACGCACAGCTCGACTCCGCCCGTGCGCACCCGGCGCTCGCGCGCTGTCCGGAGGACCACTTCCGACGTCATGCCACCGTCCGTTCCGAGCCGGCTGCCCCGCGGGCCGCCGAGCCGCTTGCCGTACGCGTCCGCAACCTGACACCGATGAATGTGACAATGACCGGCGGCTACGTCAAGGGCGGGTCCGCGACCTGTGGAAAACCCGGTCTCCGGGACGAACCGGGACGCCCCGGGCCGGGCCGGCCGGTCCGGGGATGCGGAGCGGCAGCCGCCGGTTGCCCGACCTGAGGGTGACCCCTACGGGCCCGTACGACCGGAGAGTGAGGGCGATACAGCTCCCAGGTCTGACGACTGATGTGGCCTGCGCCACTACCTTCGTAGCGTGACTGTGATCGCGACCGAAAGCCTGAGCAAGCGGTTCCCCAGGGTGACCGCTCTTGACCGGCTCTCCGTGGACGTCGGACCCGGTGTGACCGGACTCGTCGGAGCCAACGGAGCCGGCAAGTCCACACTGATCAAGATCCTGCTGGGTCTGTCCCCCGCCACCGAGGGCCGCGCCGCCGTGCTCGGACTCGACGTCGCCACCCGGGGCGGCGACATCCGCGAGCGCGTCGGGTACATGCCCGAGCACGACTGCCTGCCGCCCGACGTCTCGGCCACCGAGTTCGTCGTCCACATGGCGCGCATGTCGGGACTGCCCCCGGCGGCGGCCCGTGAGCGCACCGCGGACACGCTTCGCCACGTCGGCCTCTACGAGGAGCGGTACCGCCCCATCGGCGGCTACTCGACGGGCATGAAGCAGCGCGTCAAGCTCGCCCAGGCGCTGGTCCACGACCCGCAGCTGGTCTTCCTCGACGAGCCGACGAACGGCCTCGACCCTGTCGGCCGCGACGAGATGCTCGGCCTGATCCGCCGCATCCACACCGACTTCGGCATCTCCGTCCTGGTCACCTCGCACCTGCTGGGCGAGCTGGAGCGCACCTGCGACCACGTCGTCGTCATCGACGGCGGCAAGCTCCTGCGCTCCAGCTCCACCACCGACTTCACCCAGCGCACCGCGATCCTCGCGGTCGAGGTCACCGACACGGACGAGCACCCGGACGGCACCGCCGCCCTGCGCGAGGTGCTGCACGCGCGCGGTGTCGAGACCCACGACGGCAGCGGCCTCCCCGGCGCGGGCCACATCCTGCTGCTCACCGCGCAGGGCGAGGAGACCTACGACCTCGTACGGGACGTCGTCGCCGACCTGGGCCTCGGTCTGGTGCGCATGGAGCAGCGCAGGCACCACATCGCGGAGGTCTTCAAGGACAGCGACGAACAGGCGGCCAGGGAAGCGCAGGCCCGGCCGGCCCCGGAGAACGGCGACGAACAGCGGAAGGAGGCGGTCGGCCATGGCGGTTGAGCAGCCCCAGGCACAGACGGCCCCGGCCCCGGTCCGGGCGGGCGAGCAGACCCGGATCCACAACATCGGCTACCGCAACTACGACGGCCCGCGCCTGGGACGCGCGTACGCCCGCCGCTCGCTCTACTCGCAGTCCCTGCGCGGCGCGTACGGCCTGGGCAGGTCGGTGAAGTCCAAGGTGCTGCCGATGCTGCTCTTCGTGGTGATGTGCGTCCCCGCGCTGATCATGGTCGCGGTCGCCGTCGCCACCAAGGCGAAGGACCTGCCCGTCGACTACACGCGCTACGCGATCATCATGCAGGCCGTCATCGGCCTGTACGTCGCCTCCCAGGGACCGCAGTCCGTCTCCCGCGACCTGCGCTTCAAGACCGTCCCCCTGTACTTCTCGCGCCCCATCGAGACCGGCGACTACGTACGCGCCAAGTACGCCGCCCTGGCCTCGGCGCTGTTCATGCTCACCGCCGCACCGCTCCTCGTGCTGTACGTGGGCGCGCTGCTGGCCAAACTCGACTTCACCGACCAGACCAAGGGCTTCGCGCAAGGGCTCGTCTCCGTGGCACTGCTCTCCCTGCTCTTCGCCGGCATCGGCCTCGTCATCTCGGCGGTCACCCCGCGCCGCGGCTTCGGCATCGCCGCCGTCATCGCCGTGCTGACGATCTCCTACGGGGCGGTCTCCACCGTCCAGGCCATCGCCTACGACCAGTCCAGCACCGACGCGATCGCCTGGCTCGGGCTCTTCTCGCCCATCACGCTCATCGACGGGGTCCAGACCGCGTTCCTCGGCGCCTCGTCCGCCTTCCCCGGCGGCGAAGGCCCCTCCGGTGCGCAGGGCGTCGTCTACCTGCTCGTCGTCCTGGGACTCGTCGCGGGCTGCTACGGCCTCCTGATGCGCCGCTACCGAAAGGTCGGGCTGTGACCGTCCGTCCGTCGTCCGCCACCACCCCCCTGAGGAACGGGCCGCGCCCATGAGCACACTCACCATCGACCACGTCTCACGCTGGTTCGGCAACGTGGTGGCCGTCAACGACATCACCATGACCATCGGCCCCGGCGTCACCGGACTGCTCGGCCCGAACGGCGCCGGGAAGTCCACCCTCATCAACATGATGGGCGGCTTCCTGGCCCCCTCCACCGGCTCCGTCACCCTCGACGGCCGGCCGACCTGGCGCAACGAGGAGATCTACCAGCACATCGGCATCGTCCCCGAGCGCGAGGCGATGTACGACTTCCTCACGGGGCGCGAGTTCGTCGTCGCCAACGCCGAGCTGCACGGACTCGGCGACAGGGCCGCGCACCGCGCGCTCGCCACGGTGGAGATGGAGTACGCGCAGGACCGCAAGATCTCGACGTACTCCAAGGGCATGCGCCAGCGCGTGAAGATGGCCTCCGCGCTCGTCCACGACCCGTCGCTGCTCCTGCTCGACGAGCCCTTCAACGGCATGGACCCGCGCCAGCGCATGCAGCTGATGGACCTGCTGCGGCGTATGGGCGACGAGGGCCGCACGGTCCTCTTCTCCTCGCACATCCTGGAGGAGGTCGAGCAGCTCGCCTCGCACATCGAGGTGATCGTCGCCGGACGGCACGCGGCGAGCGGCGACTTCCGCCGCATCCGCCGCCTGATGACCGACCGCCCGCACCGCTACCTGGTCCGCTCCAGCGACGACCGGGTCCTCGCGGCCGCGCTCATCGCCGACCCGTCGACGTCCGGCATCGAGGTCGACCTCCAGGAGGGCGCGCTGCACATCCAGGCCATCGACTTCCCCCGCTTCACGGCGCTGCTGCCGCGGGTGGCCCGCGAGCACGGCATCCGGCTGCTCACGGTCTCCCCGTCGGACGAGTCCCTTGAGTCCGTCTTCTCGTATCTCGTCGCGGCGTAGGAGGCCGAAAGATGTACGACCCCACAGTCGCCCGGCTCACCTACCGCGGTCTCCTGGGCCGCCGCCGGGCCCTCATCCTGGGCGCCCTGCCCGTCCTGCTGATCGTCATCTCCGTGGCCGTACGCGGCTTCACGGGCGCCGACGACCAGGTGGCCGCGGACGTCCTCGGCGGGTTCGCGCTCGCCACGATGGTGCCGATCATCGGTGTCATCGCCGGCACCGGCGCGATCGGCCCGGAGATCGACGACGGCTCGGTCGTCTACCTGCTGGCCAAGCCGGTCAAGCGCCCCACGATCATCTTCACCAAGCTGATCGTCGCCGTTGCCGTCACCATGGCGTTCTCGGCGGTCCCGACGTTCCTCGCCGGGATGATCCTCAACGGGAACGGCCAGCAGATCGCCGTCGCCTACACCGTGGCGGCGCTGGTCGCCTCCATCGCGTACGCCGCGCTCTTCCTGCTGCTCGGCACGATCACGCGGCACGCGGTGGTCTTCGGGCTCGTCTACGCGCTCGTCTGGGAGGCCCTCTTCGGGACGCTGGTCTCGGGGGCGAAGACCCTCAGCGTGCAGCAGTGGTCGCTCGCCGTGGGCCACAAGGTGTCCGGGGACCTCGTCACCTCGGACGTGAGCCTCGCCACCGGCACGGTGCTGCTGGTCGTGGTGACCGTCGCCGCCACCTGGTTCGCGGGCCAGAAGCTGCGGACGCTGACGCTGGCCGGCGAGGAGTAGCCCCGGGAGGCCCCGCGGCCCCAGCGGTCCGGGGCGGCCCGCTCTTGAGGTCCGTCCTACGGGGGCGGCGGCACACTGGCCCGAAGGGATGCGACGAGGAGGAACGGGGATGGCTGCGCAGACACCACGGAGTGACGGACAGGGTCCCGGCGACGGCGACGGCGGCGCGAACCGGGGCGAGGGCGCCGGCGAGGCCTGGGACGAACCGGTCCTCGACGACGACTTCATACGGTCCGCCGGTACGGCCGAGCCGTCGGCGCGTGCCCGTATGCTCGCCGCCCGCTGGCGCGACGGCGGACCCGAGCCGCAGCCCTGGCGCGCCGACGAGCCGCCCGCCGGCTGGTTCTTCAGCAAGGCGCGGCGCCGCAGGTGGCGGCGCGGCTGATCCCCGGTGGGAGGCACCGGGCCGGATGCCGTTTTATTCGGTGGCGCCCGGCCCGGCCCCCGGGCACAGTGGTCGTGTCCGAAACGCCGGGTCCGTCCGGCGTCGCAGTCCGGGAGAGGAGCGCGACGATGCCCGTCAGCGGTGGTTCGTCGAGCTCCCGGCAGGGCAGTGCGCGGGCTCCGGAGTAGTCAGCTCCGTCGAGTCCGGCCCCGTGAGGGAGCTGTCCGGGGCGGCCGCTTCGAGCGCGCACCTTGGCGCGGGCCGCCCACCCGGCTGCTTCCCCGTTGCTAGCCCAGCAGTCGTTCCAGGACCACCGCGATGCCGTCCTCGTCGTTCGACGTGGTCATCTCGTCGGCCACGGCCTTGAGTTCGGTGTGGGCGTTGGCCATCGCCACGCCGTGGGACGACCAGGCGAACATCGGGATGTCGTTCGGCATGTCGCCGAAGGCGATCGTGTCGGCGGCCTTCACGCCCAGCCGGCGGGCCGCCAGCGAGAGCCCCGTCGCCTTCGACAGCCCCAGGGGCAGGAGCTCCACGATGCCCTCGCCCGCCATCACGGGGCTCACCAGGGAACCGGCCGCGGCCCGCGCCGCCGCCGTCAGCTCGTCGTCGGTGAGGCGGGGGTGCTGGATGTACATCTTGGTCAAGGGCTCGGCCCACAGCTCGGCCATGTCGGTGAACGCAACGGCCTTCAGCTGCCCCTGCACCCGGTAGCCGGGACCGATCAGGACGTCACCGTCGAGGCCGTCGCGGCTCGCGGCGAGGGCCAGCGGGCCGACCTCCGCCTCGATCTTGGCGAGCGCCAGCCCCGCCACCTGCCGGTCGAGGGTCACCGAGGTGAGCAGCCGGTGCGCCCCGGCGTCGTACACCTGGGCGCCCTGTCCGCACACCGCGAGCCCCTCGTACCCGAGGTCGTCCAGTATGTGCCGGGTCCAGGGGACCGCCCGGCCGGTGACGACGAGGTGCGCGGCGCCCGCCGCGGTGGTCGCGGCGAGTGCCGTGCGGGTGCGCTCCGAGACCGTGTCGTCGGAGCGCAGCAGCGTCCCGTCGAGATCGGTCGCCACGAGCTTGTAGGGAAACGCCCCGGTCGGCCCGGTCGCCGCGGCCGCCCCGGTCGGTTCAGTGGTGCCGGTCACTTGGCGATCGGCTCCAGTACCTCGCGGCCGCCCAGGTAGGGACGGAGCATCTCGGGCACCTGCACGGAACCGTCGGCCAGCTGGTGGTTCTCCAGGATCGCCACGATCGTGCGCGGGACGGCGCACAGCGTGCCGTTCAGCGTCGCGAGCGGCTGCACCTTCTTGCCGTCCCGCATGCGCACCGACAGGCGGCGGGCCTGGAAGCTGTCGCAGTTCGAGGCCGAGGTCAGCTCGCGGTACTTGCCCTGGGTCGGGATCCACGCCTCGCAGTCGAACTTGCGCGAGGCGGACGCGCCCAGGTCGCCCGAGGCCACGTCGATGACCTGGAAGGGCAGCCCGAGGCCGGTCAGCCACTGCTTCTCCCACTCCAGGAGCCGCCGGTGCTCGCTCTCCGCGTCCTCGGGGGCCACGTACGAGAACATCTCGACCTTGTCGAATTGGTGCACGCGGAAGATGCCCCGGGTGTCCTTGCCGTACGTGCCGGCCTCGCGGCGGAAGCACGGCGAGAAGCCGGCGTAGCGCAGCGGCAGCTTGTCGGCGTCCAGGATCTCGTCCATGTGGTACGCCGCGAGCGGGACCTCGGAGGTGCCGACCAGGTAGTAGTCGTCCTTCTCCAAGTGGTACACGTTCTCCGCGGCCTGACCGAGGAAGCCGGTGCCCTCCATGGCGCGCGGGCGGACCAGCGCCGGGGTCAGCATCGGGACGAAGCCGGCCTCCGTGGCCTGCGCGATCGCCGCGTTGACGAGCGCGAGCTCCAGGAGCGCGCCGACCCCCGTCAGGTAGTAGAAGCGCGAGCCGGACACCTTGGCGCCGCGCTCGACGTCGATGGCGCCCAGCGCCTCGCCGAGCTCCAGGTGGTCCTTGGGCTCGAAGCCCTCGGCGCCGAAGTCGCGGATCGTGCCGTGCGTCTCCAGGACGACGAAGTCCTCCTCGCCGCCGACCGGGACGTCGGGGTGCACGAGGTTGCCGAGCTGCCGGAGGAGGCGCTTGGTCTCCTCGTCCGCCTCGTGCTGCTCGGCGTCGGCCGCCTTGACGTCGGCCGCGAGGCGGCCGGTCTTCCGGAGCAGCTCGGCCTTCTCGTCGCCCGAGGCCTTGGGGATGAGCTTGCCGAGCGCCCTCTGCTCGGAGCGCAGCTCGTCGAAGCGGACGCCGGACGACCTGCGCCGCTCGTCGGCGGAGAGGAGGGCGTCGACGAGCGCGACGTCCTCTCCACGGGCGCGCTGGGAGGCGCGAACACGGTCGGGGTCCTCACGGAGCAGGCGAAGGTCAATCACCCCGCAAGGCTACCGGTGCGGGGTTACGGGGCACGACCCGGTATTCCGATCCGTCGCTTCTGTCATGCTTCGAGGTAATTGTCGACGCGATCGCATTGCCGGGGGATCACGTCAACGGAGAAGGCGTTCATTCCCTGATCGGGGTGGACGGCGTGCGGTGGGTTGACTGGAATCCCTTGTGAGGCACGGGACTTGGGGGCGGGTTGTCCACAGGAATCCACAGTTCGGGAAAGTTATCCACAGGCTGTGCGAAAGATCTGTGGACACCAGAAGTGATCATTCCGAAAGCCGCATTCGACGCGAGTGATGTGCAAATCAAACCCTCTCTACGCCCACGTTCGGGTGGAAACGCTTCCCTCTAAGGGATGGGGCAGCGGAAACGGGTGGACGAAGGGTGATCTGGAGGGGTGTGGACACAGTTGGCATCCACAGGCCGATTTGTCGACCGGATGCCGCTTCGTTGTCGACTTGTCCCCAGGTCGAGAAGCAAGCCTGTGGATAACTCTGTGGACAGAGAAAATCTGCAGGTACGACCGAACAGGCCGCACCCGCTGGAACCGCACCCGCTGGAACCGCACCCGCTGGAACCGGACCCGTTAGAAGCGGCCGTCCTGGCAGCGCGCCAGCCAGTCCCAGGCCGCCGCGAACTCGCTGTCCGACGTACCGGCCCGCGGCGGGCGCACGTCCCTGGGGTCGACGTCGGCCTGCGGATAGGAACCGAGGAACCGCACCTGCGGGCAGATCCGCTTCAGCCCCATCAGCGCCTCCGCCACCCGGCGGTCCGAGACGTGCCCCTCCGCGTCGATCGCGAAGCAGTAGTTGCCGATGCCCTCACCGGTCGGCCGGGACTGCAGCAGCATCAGGTTGACCCCGCGGACGGCGAACTCCTGGAGCAGCTCCAGCAGGGCGCCGGGGTGGTCGTCGCGCTGCCAGATGACCACGGACGTCTTGTCCGCGCCGGTCGGCGCCGCGGGCCGGGCGGGCCTGCCCACCAGGACGAACCGGGTCTGCGCGTTCTCCGCGTCGTGGATGCCGGTCTCCAGCGCCTCCAGGCCGTACCGCGCCGCCGCGAACTCGCCCGCGAAGGCTGCGTCGTAGCGGCCCTCCTGCACCAGACGGGCGGCGTCCGCGTTGGAGGCCGCCGACTCCCAGACGACGTCGGGGAGGTGCTTGCCCATCCAGATGCGCACCTGCGGCTGGGCGGCCGGGTGCGCGCTGACCGTCTTGATGTCGGAGAGCTTCGTACCGGGGCGCACCAGCAGCGCGAAGGTGATCGAGAGGAGCACCTCGCGGTAGATCATCAGCGGTTCGCCGACGGCCAGCTGGTCGACCGTGGTGGTGATGCCGCCCTCCACCGAGTTCTCGATCGGCACGAACGCCGCCTCGGCCTCGCCGGCCCGGACGGCGTCGAGCGCCGCGGGGACCGACACCATCGGGACGAGCTGCCGGGTGGCCGACTCCGGAAGAGTCCGCAGGGCCACCTCGGTGAAGGTGCCCTCGGGGCCGAGATACGCGTAGCTGGCTGGCATGGCCTCACCCTAATGGGCCCTGCGGGACCCGGCCCACGCTTCTCGAATCAGGCCCCGGGGACCCCGGTGGTCCCGACAGTCCAGGCGGTCCCGGTGGTCCCGGCCGTCCCGGTGCTTCGGGCGAGCGGACGGGCGGACGGGCGATCGTCACCCCTCCAGCAACCCCTGCCCCACGTACTC
>NZ_VDFC01000043.1:199147-220543 GCF_008369065.1 Streptomyces apricus
TACTCCCCCTCCGCCGCCCCGCCCGGCACCGCGTACAGCCCGCTCGACTCGTGCCGGATGAAGGCGGACAGCGCGTCCCCGCGGTCGAGCTTGCGCTGCACCGGGACGAAACCGCGCAACGGGTCGGCCTGCCAGCACACGAAGAGCAGGCCCGCGTCCGGCACCCCGTCCGCGTCGATGCCGTCGTGGAAGGAGAAGGGCCGGCGCAGCATCGCCGCACCGCCGTTCTCGTCGGGCCGGGTGATGCGCGCGTGCGCGTTGATGGGCACCACCAGCTTGCCGTCGCCGTCGGTCTTCTCCAGGTCCATCGCGGTCGTCTCGGTACCGCCGGACAGCGCCGCGCCGTCGGACTTGCGGCGCCCGATCACGTTCTCCTGGTCCGTGACCGAGAGCTTCTCCCAGTCGTCGAGGAGCATCCGGATACGGCGTACGACGGCGTACGAGCCGCCCGCCATCCAGGACGGGTCGCCCGCGTCGGGCACGAAGACGCGCCGGTCGAAGTCGGGCTCCGACGGCTTGGGATTGCGCGTGCCGTCGATCTGGCCCATCAGGTTGCGGGTCGTCATCGGCCGGGTGGTGGCGCCGGGCGAGCGGTTGAAGCCGTTCATCTGCCAGCGCACCCGGGCCGCGTCGCCCGCGTCCCGCTGGATCGCGCGCAGGGCGTGGAAGGCGACGAGGGAGTCGTTCGCACCGATCTGGACCCACAGGTCGCCGTTGCTGCGGGCCTTGTCGAGGTGGTCCGAGGAGAAGTCGGGCAGCGGGTCGAGCGCGATCGGGCGCTGCTTCTCCAGCCCCGTACGGGCGAAGAAGCTGTGCCCGAAGCCGAAGGTGACCGTGAGGGACGAGGGCCCGGCGTCGCGCGCCACACCGGTGTCCCCGCTCGCGGACGCCTCGCCCGCCATCAGCCGCCGCGCCGTCGTGGACCAGCGCCGCAGCAGGGCGGCCGCCTCCTTGCGGCCGGCGCCCGCGCGCAGGTCGAAGGCGACGAGGTGGCCGCGGGCCTGGAGGGCGGTCGTGATGCCCGGCTGATGTTTCCCGTGAAACATCACCTCGTCCGCGCCCACCGAACTGAGGAGCGCGGTCCGGTTGGCGGCGGGCGCGGCGGCGTATCCGGCGGCGCCGCCCGCGGCACCCAGCGCGAGACCCGTCGCACCGGCGGTGCCGAGCAGGCGCCGCCGTGAGACGACGCTCCTCGACGAGGGCTTCGGAGTGGGCTGTTCAGCTTGTTCAGCCATGGTGTCGTTCAGCCGATCTGCGCGTTCTTGTCCACGGTCACCTGGTCGATGTCGGAGGTGCGCACGGTCACCGCGATCTGCCAGCTGCCCGCCATCGGGATCTGCACCCCGCTCGCCGTCCAGTGTCCGGTGGCGATGCGGTCGGGGACCACGGGCAGCGGCCCGATGTCCTTCGCCTTCAGCGTGAAGGCGACCTTGACCTCGGGGATGTCGAAGGCCTTGCCGTTCGCCCGCTCGACGTAGACGTGCATGTCGTTGCCGCCGACGCGGGCCGGGTCCAGCTCGATGCGGGCGATGCCCTTGCCGTCCTGGCCCCCGGTGTCGAACGGGATGTCCAGCGACAGCGCCCCGCCGGTCTGCTCCGAGGCTGCGGCGGTGGCGGCCTTGGCCTCCTCCTCCGTACGCCCGGGCTCGGTGGACGTCAGCACGGTGGTGACGGCCAGCAGGACGACCGCGACACCCGCCTCGGCGAGCACCGAGCGGCGCAGGCCCGAGCGGAGCGGGTCGGCGTCCCGCAGGCGCTTCTCCCGGGTGGCGGCCACCGCGGCCCGCTGCCGGGCCAGCTGGGCGGCCCGCTTGCCGTCCCCGCCGCCGGAGGCCGCCCCCTTCTTGGCGGGGCGCGCCTTGGCGCCCTTGGCACCCTTCGGGCCGCCGGAGCCCTTAGACTCCTTCGATGCGCCGGAGCCGCCGGACTCCTTCTTCGAGGCCGAGGCGCCGACCGGGACCTTCACCGGCTCCTTGACGGGCGCTTGCGTCAGCCGGCCGGTCCAGCGCCGCGAGAAGTACGCGATGCCGACGAGGACGACCACCAGGGCGACCTTGATCATCAGCAGCTGTCCGTACCACGTCCCCGTGAGCGCGGACCAGCTGCCGACCTGCCGCCACGACTGGTAGACGCCGGTGACGACCAGCACGATCACGCTGGCGAACGCGACCCGGGAGAAGCGGTTGACGGTGGCCGCCTCGACCGACGGGCCGCGGTGGAGCACCACGAGCAGGGTCGACAGCCCGCCGAGCCAGACCGCGACGGCCAGCAGGTGCAGCACGTCGACGGGCATCGCGATGTTCGCCTGCAGACCGGTCGAGGCGTGCTCGGCCATCGCCCACGTCGCGGCGAGACCGGCCGCCACGACGAATCCGCCGATGGCGAGCCCGAAGGTCAGGTCGCTCTTCCCCTCGTCGTCCTCGCGCTTCTCGTACGCCCCGAAGAGCACGGCGACGAACAGCGCGGCCGCGGCGAGCAGCAGCAGCCGCGACACCAGGGCGGCGCCGGTCTTGGTCTGCAGCACCTGGCTGAGGAGGTCCAGGTCGAAGACGTCCCCGACCTTCCCCGAACCGGTGTACGACCCGCGCAGCAGCAGCATGGCGAGCGTGGCCCCGGTCAGGGCGAGCCATCCCGAGACCACGAGCCGCTGCACGGCCCGTACGCCGGAGCCGCCCTGCCAGCAGGCCAGCACGAAGGCCGAACCGCCGACGAGGAGGATGAAACCGGTGTACGACACGTAGCGGGCGAAGCCGTAGAGGCCGCCCACGATCCCGCCGCCCGCCTCCTGGTCGGACACGGCGACGGTGGTCTTCGAGGGCGCCCCGATGGAGAAGGTGAAGGCGCCGGAGACGGGATGGCTGTCCGCCGACACGACCTGGTAGGTGACGGTGAACGTGCCGTCGGGCAGCCCGGAGTGCAGCTTCACCGCGTAGGTGTTGCCGCCCTGCCCGGAGGTCTTGCCGGTGTCGACGCGCTCGCCCTTGGGGTCGAGCACGCGCACCGAGCCGTCGGACATCGCGACCTGCTCGGAGAAGGTCAGCGACACCTGGGCGGGCGCCTCGGCGACCACCGCTCCCTGCTGGGGGTCGCTCCCGGTCAGCGCGGCGTGCGCGGAGACGGGCGCGGCCCCGGCGAGGAGCGCGCCGGTGACGGCGAGCAGCAGCAACAGCAGCGTCCGCACGCGGGGAGCGGTGGTCCGGCTCAACGGTGGTCCCTCCTCAGTGGTGCGATGCAGTGGGCGAATGCCCGGACGGATGCGCGGACGACGTCGCCGACGACGTGGTCACCGACGGCTTCGTCGCCGACGGCGGCCGGTACGTGGTGGACTCCACCGGCATCTCGACCTTGATCGGATCGGACTCCGCGAAGTGCAGCTCCAGGGACACCGTGTCCCCCTCCTTCGGCTTGCGGCGCAGCTTCTCGAACATGAGGTGGTCGCCGCCGCTCTCCAGGACGAGCCTGCCGTGGGCGGGGACGGCGAGGCCCTCGGCCTGCTCCATCCGCTGCCCGACGGTCATGTGGAGGGTGACCTCACCGGCGACGTCGCTGGTGACGGAGGTCAGCCGGTCGCCGGAACCGCCGTCGTTGGCGACGACCAGGAAGCCGGCCGCCATGGAGTCCGAGACCGGCTGCGGCATGTAGACGGAGCTCACCGACAGGTCGCTCCCCGACTCCCCGCAGCCCGCCAGCGCCAGTGCGGCGGCCAGCACCAGGGCGACCGCGGACGCCGTACGACGTGTCACGGCTTCGCGCCCTTGATCAAGGCGGGAAGGTCCTTGGTGTAGTCGTCGACGGTGGCGTCCTCGCCGTACAGCACGTAACCGGCGTCGGTCTTCGGCGAGAAGGCGATGACCTGCGTGCCGTGCATCGACGTGACCTTGCCGTCCTTGTCCTTCGTCGGCGCCTCGATGGAGATGCCGAGCGTGCGGGCACCCGCCTGGATCGTGTCGAACGACCCGGTCAGGCCGACGACGTCGGGGTCGATGCCCTTGAGCCACTTGCCGAGCGCGGCGGAGGTGTCGCGCTCCGGGTCGGTGGTGACGAACACGACGCGCAGCGAGTCCTTCTGCGCCTGGGACAGCTGCTTGTCCTGGGCCAGCTGCTTCTTGGCGACGGCGATGTTGTTCATCGTCAGCGGGCAGACGTCGGGGCAGTTGGTGTAGCCGAAGTAGATCAGCGTCGGCTTGCCCCGCGTCGCCTCACGGAGGTCGTACTTCTCGCCCTCGGTGTCGGTGAGGACGAGGTCCGGCTTCTCGAACGGCTTGTCGAGGACGGTGGCGGCCTTCTGGGAGCCGGCCTCCTCGGACACCTCGGCGACGGAGGTCCCGCTGTCGCCGTCCCCGCTGCCGCAGGCGGAAAGGGCCAGGGCGGCCGCGGCGAACAGGGCCGCCGCGATGTGGTTCTTCTTGCGCATAGTGCATTCTCCCGGGGACGCCGCACCCGGCCGCGAGGCACGGGCCCGGACCCCCGGCCGGAAAGGCTGGCCGGGGACTCCGGTGGGACGTCCGACGTTGGGTCGGTAGGACTACTGGGCTTACGCGGTGGTGCGCCGGCGGCCGGCGAGGACTCCGAACGCCACGCCCGCCACACCGACGACGATGCCGACGACACCCAGCACGCGGGCCGTGGTGTCGCTGCTGTCGGTGTCGGCGGCCTCGCTGGTGCTGGCGGCGGCCTCGGCGTCGTCGCCCTTCCCGGAGTCGTCGTCCGAAGCGGCGTCGTCGTCGGAGGCGGCCGCCCCGTGGTGGTCGTCGGAGGCGGCGGACAGCGCAAGCACCGGGGCGGGCGTCTCGGGCTCCTCCTCGCCGTCCTCCTGGGTCTCGATCCAGCGCACGACCTCCTTGTTGGAGTACGTCTGGATCGCCTTGAACACCAGCTCGTCGGTGTCCTCGGGCAGCGCGCCGATGGAGAGCGGGAACTTCTGGAAGTAGCCGGGCTGGATGCCCTTGCCGTCCGCCGTCCAGGTCACCTTGGTGACGGCCTCGCTGATCTTCTCGCCGTGGAGTTCGAGCGGCTTGTCGAGCTTGGACTTGGTGACCTCGACGTCCCAGCCGTCGACGGGCTGCGGCATGACCGAGGCGAGCGGGTGGTCGGCCGGGAAGTTGATCTCCAGCTTGGTGGTCGAGGCCTTGTCGCGCTCGTTCGGCACCTTGAAGTTGACCGTCGCGTAACCGCCCTTGGCGGCCGTGCCCTCGGGCTGCACGCTGACGTGCGCGAACGCGGGGCCGGACAGGACGAGGACGGCGGAGGCGGCGACGGCACCGGTCGCGGCGATACGGGAAGCCTTCATTGCGGGACACTCCACTTTCAGCACTGGTTCGTTGACGGGGATTGCGCGCGTGGAAGAACGGGCACGCGCGCGTGCCGCACGACGGCACCCCTGGAGTGGTACGTCCGAAGCGGTGCGTCGTGTCAGGCGGCGAGGGCGAGTGCCGTGCCGGCCGGGGGACCGCGCCGGCTGACCGAGTGCTGGAGGGCGTTCGTCCGCGTGACCGGCGGCTCGTAACGCCAGGTGCGCCGTGCGCCCGGCATCGCCGGGGTCGCGCCGGGAAGACCCGCCAGGAGGGCGCGTACGAGCGCCAGGGCCCCGCGCAGGGGCACGAGTGCCCCTTCCGCCACACCGTGCGCCGAGAGGTGCAGGAGGCGCTGCAGGGCAATGTCCCCGCGGCGCAGCAGCCACCCGGTGGCGACGGCGGCGAGCACATGCCCGAGGAGCATCGACAGCGACGGCAGCGCCGAGCCCGTGCCGACCGCGGGCACGGCGTCGATCTGCCCGTGCAGGGCGTGGACGCCGCTTCCGCCGCCCGCGCCGCCCGTGGCGCCGCTTCCGCTGGCGCCCGTGCCGAGCCGGGCGTCGGCGAGGATGCGCTGTGCCTGGGCGGGGCTGAGCGTCGCGACGGACGCGCCGCACACCAGCCGCGCGGCGCGGGCCACGAGCGAGGCGTCCACCAGAGAGGCGTCCGCACCCGTGGAGACCGCGGTCGCCGTGCCGTGCTGACCCAGTCCGAAGAGCGTGTGCAGGGCCGTCTGACCGGCCGCGAGGAGCACGGCGATGCCCGGCAGCGAGCGTTCGCGTCCGGCCAATGGAGCCGCGACCGCGAGGACGGCGAGGAATCCCGCACCGAGCGACCACAGCGGAATCGTCGCGCAGGAGGCGACGGAGTGACCGGCCGCGGCCAGCACGACGCAGACCGCGGCGAACACCGAGGCCCTCAGGAACCGGAGATCGCCTCCGGTGCGCGCGCGCTGGTGGGGGGCAGTCATGGCGGGCTCATCATCGCACTGGCCCCGCCCGGCCCGTACGGCAGGTCCACAAGATGGCGTACGGTCCGGAAGATCATGTTCTGGTACGGGTCGCCCGCACATACACCGGCAGATGGCGTCGCCGCATCCCCCTTATGGGCGGCATCACGCCGCCAGGACGCTTATCCACCGCCCCGCCCGGCAATACGTAACGGTATGTCGAGCCGCGGCCAGGAGGCTGGCGCATGAGCATCTGGTGGTCTCTCCATCTCCGGCGTGAGGCAGCGAGTGTTCCGCTCGCCCGGCGCCTGCTGATCGGCACGATGGAGTCCGCGGGGGTGGACCCGGACATCTCCTACGACATCTCCGTCGCGCTCAGCGAAGCATGCGCCAACGCCGTGGAACACGGCGGCGACTCGGACCGGGGCGAGCCCACCGAGGCCTACCGGGTCACCGCCTATCTGGACGGCGAGAAGTGCCGGATCGAGGTGACCGACTCGGGGCCGGGATTCCCCTCGGGACGCGGCCGGGCGCCGGCCAGGCCCTCCCACAGCGACGCGGAGCACGGCAGGGGCCTGTGTCTGATCCAGGAGCTCTCCGACCACGTCCGGATCGGCAACAGCTCCGGCCGGGGCGGGGCCGTGGTCAGCTTCGACAAGGTGCTCAAGTGGCGTGAGGGCACACCGCTGGTGGCCTTCTGAACACATTGACGAGCGGCGGTACGGCCGGGGCACTGGCCGGCCGCGGGTGTGACGGACCGCTCGGCGCCGGTTCGGTGATCCGCTCGGCCGCCGGTGCGGCGGACCGCCCGGGGACGGGAACGGGAACGGCCGGGCACCCCTCGGTGCCCGGCCGGAACCCGCGTCAGCCCTTCAGCGCGGCCATCCACGCCTCGACCTCGTCCGACCTGCGGGGCAGCCCGGCCGAGAGGTTCCGGTTGCCGTCCTGCGTGACGAGGATGTCGTCCTCGATGCGGACGCCGATGCCCCGGTACTCCTGCGGCACCGTCAGGTCGTCCGCCTGGAAGTACAGCCCCGGCTCGACGGTCAGGCACATGCCCGGCTCCAGCGTGCCGTCGACGTACGTCTCCGTGCGGGCGACCGCGCAGTCGTGGACGTCCATGCCGAGCATGTGACCGGTGCCGTGCAGCGTCCAGCGGCGCTGCAGACCCAGCTCCAGGACCCGCTCGACCGGGCCCTCGACGAGCCCCCACTCGACGAGCTTCTCGGCCAGCACCCGCTGCGAGGCGTCGTGGAAGTCCCGGTACTTGGCGCCCGGCCGCACGGCCGCGATACCGGCCTCCTGGGCCTCGTACACGGCGTCGTAGATCTTCCGCTGGATCTGCGAGTACGTGCCGTTGACCGGCAGCGTGCGCGTGACGTCGGCCGTGTAGAGCGTGTGGGTCTCCACACCGGCGTCCAGCAGGAGCAGGTCCCCGGAGCGTACCGGGCCGTCGTTGCGCACCCAGTGCAGCGTGCACGCGTGCGGGCCCGCGGCGCAGATCGAGCCGTAGCCGATGTCGTTGCCCTCGACCCGCGCGCGCAGGAAGAACGTGCCCTCGATGTAGCGCTCGCTGGTCGCCTCGGCCTTGTCCAGGACCCGTACGACGTCCTCGAAGCCGCGCACGGTCGAGTCGACGGCCTTCTGCAGCTCGCCGGCCTCGAACTCGTCCTTGACCAGCCGGGCCTCGGAGAGGAAGACGCGCAGCTCGGCGTCGCGCTCGGCGGTGACCTTGTCGGTGAGTGCCGCCTCGATGCCGGCGTCGTACCCGCGCACGACCCGGACCGGGCCGGTCGCCTCGCGCAGCCGGTCGGGGAGTTCGCGCACGTCCGAGGCGGGGATGCCGTACAGCTGTTCGGCCTCGGCCAGGGAGTGGCGGCGGCCGACCCACAGCTCGCCCTGGCCGGAGAGCCAGAACTCGCCGTTCTCCCGGTCGGAGCGCGGCAGCAGGTAGATCGTGGCCTTGTGGCCGTCCGCGACCGGCTCCAGCACCAGGACGCCGTCCTCGGTGAGGTTGCCGGTCAGGTACGCGTACTCGACCGAGGCGCGGAAGGGGTACTCCGTGTCGTTCGAGCGGGTCTTCAGGTTGCCCGCCGGGACGACCAGGCGCTCGCCCGGGAAGCGCGCGGAGAGCGCGGCCCGGCGGGCGGCGGTGTGCGCGGCCTGCGCTATCGGCTCCAGGCCGTGCAGCTCGGTGTCGGCCCAGCCGGACTTCATGTTCTCGGCCAGCTCGTCCGACACGCCCGGGTACAGGCCGTTCTTGCGCTGCTTGATGGGTGCTTCTTCGTCCGCCTGGTCGGCGGCATCGTCAAGCACGGCTTCCGGGGTCTCCGGGTTGAGCGCCTCCGACACGGTCTGCCTCCTCGATACGACTCTGGACGCCCACCATCGTACGGTCGTACGGAAGGACGCCCAGGGCCGGAAGACCCGGATGACGTGCGGCGCGCGAGCCGCTCAAGCGCGGCCGCTCAAGCTCGGGCCGCTCAAGCGAGGGCCGCCCACGCGCCGGACGTGCGCCTCACTCGAAGCGGGCCGCGAGGATCACCACGTCCTCGTCGCTGTCGGCGTCCGCGAGGCCGTCCGGCAGCATGCTCCGCAGGACGTGGTCGGCGACGGCGCCCGGATCGCCGCGCAGCGCCCTCGGCACGCTCGCGGCGGCCGCGTGCAGCCGCGAGAAGGCCCGGTCCATGGGGTCGCCGGTGCGGTGCAGCAGCCCGTCCGTGTACAGCAGGACCGTCTCGCCCGGCTCGGTCCGGAACTCCACGCCGGGCGCCTCCCAGCACGCGAGCATCCCCAGGGGGGCCGACACCGACGTCTCCACGTACTCGGTGCGCCGCTCGCCGATCACCAGCGGCGGGCTGTGCCCGGCCCCGGCCATCGTGATCTTGCGCTGGGCGGGCTCGCAGTACGCGAACAGGGCGGTGGCGGAGCGGGCCGGTTCGGTGAGCCGCAGCAGCAGTTCCAGGTCGGACAGGACGGCGACCGGGTCCTCGCCCTCCATCACCGCGTACGCCCGCAGGGAGGCCCGCAGCCGGCCCATCGCCGCGACGGCGCTGGGCCCCGCCCCGGTGACGGACCCGACCGCGAGGCCGAGCGCGGCCTCGGGCAGCGGCAGCGCGTCGTACCAGTCGCCGCCGCCGCGCGGCCCCGTGCGGTGCCGGGCGGCGAGCTGGACACCGGAGACGCGGGGCAGCCGGGAGGGGAGCAGCTCGCGCGAGATCGTCGTCATGCACGCGCGCGTGCGTTCCAGTTCGACCAGGCGCGCCAGGTGCTCGGCCGCGTACGCCGTATAGAGGCCGACCAGGTGGCGCTGCCGCTCGGCCGGTTCGGCCGGTTCGTCGTAGAGCCACACGGCGGCGCCCAGCCGGCCGGCCCCTTCCGTGGACAGCGGCAGCGCGTAGCTCGCGGCGTAGCCGAGCCGGGCGGCCACCTCGCGGTGCCGCGGGTCCAGCCCGTCCTCGGAGAGCAGGTCGGGCTGGGCGATCCCGCCCTCGCCGCCGGGGAGCCCGTCGAGGATCCTGCCGTACGACAGGGAGCTGCGCGGAACGGTCTCGATGTGCCCGAGGTCAGCCCGGGCCAGTCCCAGGCCGATCGTCGTGTCCGGGCCGAGCCCGTCGCCCGGCTCCAGCACCACGAGGCCGCGCCGGGCGCCCACGAGGGCGGCTCCGGCGCGCAGCAGTTCCTGGAGCGCGTCCGCCAGCGAACCCGTGCGCGCGAGCCGCTCGGTGAGCTCGTGCAGCGTGGTGAGGTCGGAGACCCAGCCCGCGAGTCTGTCCTGGAGAACGGCCCCGGGAGCGTGTGGGGCCGGTGCAGGTGGGGAACCCGGGGTGACACGTGCGGGCGCGACAGTGTGTGCGGGTGACGGAACCGTTGAATCGATTCCGGCCACTTTCGGGAGGTGAGGGGCGTTCATGGCGTCCGGCTTTCCGGCCGGTGCGTATCGCTCGATAGCATCGCAAACCCCCATGTCGTTCTGCGCCGCTAGCAGTGTCTCCACATGTACACGCACTCGTAAGGGGATGTCCAGCATTGTCCTGCCGGGATCACTGGTGTCTGTGGTAGGGACGTGGAAAGGTGAACTTGGCTTGAAAACGACTCCAGTCAGAGGCCGCTGCGGTCGACTGGCCCTGCTCGACAGAGCGTCACAACGGTCGTGATGGGTACGTACTCGGAGAAGGCCAGGTGCGGTTGGGATCCATCCGGAACCTGGCGACGGACCCGGGCGTCTTAACCACCGACGACCGTGCCCCATCCTCCCGTGGCGGAGGCGGCGAGAAGTACGCGGGACAGCAAACGCCAGACGCCGCCACCCCCCGCCATGCCCGTGCTTTAGACAGACGCAGTGTGGACGCGGACGCAGCCAACGCTCGGCCCACAGGGGTTCCCCTTGTCCGCGACAAGGGTGTGATGCGCCATCAGGTACGCACAGTGAAGTGATCGCCACATGGTGTGATGTGGTTCCTCGGCGTTCAACGGAAAGGAACGAGCGCACATGCGCGAGATCCTCGGAAGGCGACGAAGGCTCCTGTCCGGGCGGAACGGCGGGAGGCCGGAGATGCTCGGCGCGGCCCTGACCTTCGCGACCGCCTGGCAGTGGCCCGTACTCCCGGGCGTGGCACCGGACCCGCAGGGTCGGGCCCGCTGCGCGTGTCCCGACCCGGAGTGCACGGTGCCGGGTGCCCACCCCTTCGACCCGGGCCTGCTCGCGGCCACCACCGACGAACGCATGGCGCGCTGGTGGTGGACGAACCGGCCGACGGCGCCGATCATCCTCGCCACCGGCGGCACGGCCCCGTGCGCGGTGAGCCTGCCGGCCCCGGCCGCCGCCCGCGCGCTCGCCGCGCTCGACCGCATGGGGATGCGCCTGGGCCCCGTGATCGCTGCCCCGACGCGCTGGGCGCTGCTCGTGAAGCCGTACTCCCTGGAGCAGCTGGGCGAGCTGCTCTACGCCAAGGACTTCGTTCCCGGCTCGCTGCGGTTCCACGGCGAGGGTGGTTACGTGGCCCTGCCCCCGTCCGAGACCGGCCAGGGCGGGATCCGCTGGGAACGCGCCCCGCTGCCCGGCTCGGCCGCCCCCTGGGTGCCCGACGTCGAGGCCGTGGTGGACGCGGTGGTGGAGGCTCTCACTCGTACGGGTGTGAGCGCCCCCGAGTTGTAGGGGACTCGGGCGCGCGGCGAACCGCGCGCCCGCCCTCGCTCGTTATCGTCCCTCTCATGCTGCGTCACTCCGGGGGACGGCCCCCGGACCCCCGAAGAGTCCGCCTGCTGATGCTGGCGGGCATCGTCGTGCTCACGGTCGCGGTGCCGCTGGCGGTGGCCTCCGCGGGGCCGACGGACGGCCGGGCACCCGCATCCGCACCTGTACCCGTATCGGCACGTCCCTCCGCGGAGGACGACGCGACCGGCACGACCGATGGGGCGGACAGCGCCGGCGAGACGGGCGGGATCGGCAGGACCGGCGGGACCGGCGGGACCGGCCAGGGCAGTTCGGACGGCAGGGCGCCCGGACCGTCGTCGTTCTCTGCGAGCTCCCCGAGTCCTGCGACGCTCGGTGTGGGGCTCGCCACCGCGGCCCGTTGCGGACCCGACCTCGCCTCCCCCGAGGGCATCGAGGCCCAGACGTGCGTGCTGACGCAGGGGCGGGAGACCTGGGCGCGTACCTACTACCGCAACACGACCGGTGACGGTCTCACGTCCGCGCTGACCCTCATGGGGCCCGGCGGCGGCACCGTGCGGACGCATTGCGCGGTGGACGCCGACGACGAGCCGGGCACGTGCGAGACGCCGCGGGAACGGACGGCCGGAGAGGTGTCCGCGTACACGGCGGTCGCCGAATTCGCGGCGGACGCCGACGGACCGCTGCTACTGCGCTCGGGGAGCAACTCGCTTGCCCCAAAAGGGCGTTGAGGACCGCTTCGGCGACGGTTCGGGATCCGGGCATGAAAAGACCCGGTTGCTGGCGACGGGGGATGCACCAGCAACCGGGCTATTGGAACGGTAACAAGAGATCGGCGGTTCGCAAATTCGATCTCGGCTATTCAGACACCGATTGGCTTGTCACGACCGGGAGTTGTGACAGGAGTCACCGGATGTGCGCACCTGTCACGCACCCGTCCTCCGGCTGACCGACCGGCCGGCCGGAAGGGGGGCGCGCACGAGACATCAGCTGAGGGTGACCTGGCGGTTGGTGAGACCGCCGCGCGCCCGGCGCTCGTCGGCGGTGAGCGGCGCGTCCGTGGCCAGCGCGGCGGAGAGCCGCTCGGCGAACTCGGACGCGGGCTTCTCGACGTCCTCCGCCGTGACACCCGTCGGCAGGTCCCAGACCGGGACCGTGAGGCCGTGGGCCCGGAAGGAGCCCACCAGCCGGGTGCCCTCGCCGAGGCTCGAAGCGCCCGCCGCGTGCAGCCGCGCGAGGGCGTCCAGAAGTTGCTCCTCGGGGTGCGGCATGACCCAGCGCAGGTGGTTCTTGTCCGGCGTCTCGCACCAGTACGCCGCCTCGACACCGGCGAGCTTCACCGTCGGGATGGCGGCGGCGTTGGCGCGCTCCAGGGAGGCGGTCACCTCCGTGGACGCGTTCTGCGCGTCCGGAACCCAGAATTCGAAGCCCTCGTGCACAACTGGCTCGAACGCGCCTTCGGGGTCGAGGAGATCCTGCAGCCGCGGCCCGTCGCCCGGGGCGCGGCGGGCCTGCACCGGAGTGCCGGGCTCCGCGGTGAGCGCGCGCTGGAGCGTGTCGGCCAGGTCGCGGCTGATGTCGCCGGACGCCGTGTCGTTCTGCAGGCCGATCAGGACCGAGCCGTCCTCGCGGCGCAGCGCCGGCCAGGCCATCGGCAGGACCGTCGCGAGCGTGACCGACGGGACGCCCTCGGGGAGGGATTCCCTCAGGTGCAGTGCGACGGTGGCCGCGGGCACCAGCTCGCGCAGCGCGATCCAGTCGCCCTCGCCCGGCAGGCCCTCGAAGGGGCGCTGCACCAGCTCGGTCACGGCGTGCGCCGCGGCGCGGCCGTGGCAGGCCTTGTAGCGGCGGCCGCTGCCGCAGGGGCAGGGCTCGCGGGCCCCGACGACCGGCACCTGCCCGTCGGCGACGGCGGCGCGGGCCCCATCCTGTGGCTGCGGCCGCTTGGCCTTCGTCTGGGGTCGCTTCTTGGCCATCGTGGCTGTCTCCCGGTTACGGCTCGACTCGTACGGGCGCGAGCCTAGCCGCTCGTACGAGGACCCAGGGGACCCTGTGGACAACGTGCCGGGCCGTACACGGGGCGGTGCTCCGGTTCGTCCCGGAACCGGCGCCCCCGTCCCTGTCCTGCGCGGTCCGGGCGGTCAGTCCAGACCGTCGAACGCGTCCCCGAAATCCAGGTCCGGCAGCGCGGGCACGGCGGGGGCGGTGACCCGCGCGGCGAAGTCGTCGCGGCGGCGCGCGGCGCGCGCGTCCTTGTGGACGACCGCCCACACCGTGAGCTCACCGCGGGTGTCGTCCCGGACGCCCCAGTCGTCGGCCAGCGCCGTGATGATGTTCAGGCCGCGGCCTCCGTGGGCGGTCACCGAGGGGGTGGCCGGAACCGGGCGGGTGGGACCGCCGCCGTCCGTCACCTCGACGGTGAGCCTGCCGGTCGGTTCGACGCGCCAGGCGGCCCGGACGTCGCCGTCGCCCGCCAGGGCGTCACCCAGTGGCCTGCCATGACGGCAGGCATTGCTCAGTAGTTCGGAAAGGATCAGTACGGCATCGTCGATGACCGCTTCCGCGACACCGCCGTTGCGCAGCTGATCGCGCATCCGGTGCCTCGCCTCGCCCACGCCCGCAGGGCCATGGGGAACGGCCATGCTCGACGACGTGGGCACTTCCTGTGCCACCACCAACGCCACCCCCGAGACCTCCTTCGCCCCACGCCACGGTGTGGATGCCCTCCTGGACTGAGCCGGAAACCGGCCAATGCACGTGCGGTGACGCACTCGTAACGATCGAGCACGCACCGAACGCGCCGGAGCACTCCCTGTCGCCGCATGGTCGGACATGCAGGTCATGTCCGCACTTGACGGTCCATGGATGGGGCGGGGGAGGCCGGTGCGGTGGGTACGCGGACGGCGGCTTTCAGCGGCCCAACTGCCGCAGTACCGCCCTCGGCCGGTTGGTGATGATGGCGTCGACGCCCAGCCCGACGCAGAGATCGACGTCCCGGGACTCGTTCACCGTCCACACGTGGACCTGGTGCCCGGCCCCCTTCAGGCGCTCGACGTACGCCGGGTGATTGCGCACGATCCGCAGCGAGGGCCCGGCGATCCGGACGCCCGGGGGCAGCCGTCCGTCGCGCAGCCGGGGCGAGACGAACTGCAGCAGGTAGACCGTCGGCAGCGTCGGGGACGCGGCCCGGACGCGCTGCAGGGAGCGCGCCGAGAAACTCATGACACGTACGGGCGACTCCTCGGCCGAGGGCGGTGCGTCGAGGCCGAAGCGCTTCAGGAGGATCAGCAGGCGCTCCTCGACCTGCCCTGCCCAGCGCGTGGGGTGCTTGGTCTCGATGGCGAGCCGTACGGGACGGCCGGCGTCGGCCACGAGTTCGAGCAGGCGCTCCAGGGTCAGGACGGACTGCTGCTCCCAGGAAGGAGGCCGCTGCTGTTCCCAGTCGGGCGCCTCGTCGCGGTTCTTCCAGGAGCCGAAGTCCAGGGCGGCGAGGTCCGCGAGCTCCAGGGCGGAGACGGCGCCGCGGCCGTTCGAGGTGCGGTTGACGCGGCGGTCGTGGACGCAGACGAGGTGCCCGTCCGCGGTCAGCCGTACATCGCACTCAAGGGCGTCGGCCCCGTCCTCGATCGCCTTCTCGTACGCCGCCAGGGTGTGCTCGGGGGCCTCGTCCGAGGCCCCGCGGTGAGCGACGACCTGGGTCGGATGCTGTCGTGCGTGGGTCACCGCGTCATGGTGTCACCGACAAGGGGTACGCGTGTGGTCGACCGTGCGGAACATACAGTGGTTTTGTCAGACCTGTCCTATATAAAAGAAGATCTCGGAGTCACAGGTGCCGCTTATGGCGCCCTGACGTCCTGTGGGAAAAGCTGACGGCATACAAAAGCACATGCGCAGCTGAATCGTGCCGGTTCCCGAACACGCGTGAGTTGGTCCTGAACACACGCGACCGAACGCGACCGGATGTGAACTGACTGACCGCCGTGGATCGAGAGGAAGAGCTGTGAGCACCGAGAACGAGGGCACCGCAGTACCCCCGGCCCCGTCTGCACCCCCCGTGCCGGTGGACACTCCCGCTGCTTCCGCGTATCCGGAGCAGCCCGCCCCGCCGGCGGCGGGACCCGTTGGGCCTCACCAGGGCGCGGGCCCCCACCAGAGCGCAGGCCCCCAGCAGAGCGCGGCCCACCCCCAGGAGCCGGGCTCCCTTCCCGGGGACGCGCCGACGACCTCCATGCCTCCGGTGCCCTCCGGGGCCCCGCAGGGTGCGGCTCCCGCTCCGGAGGCGGGCTCCTGGCCGCCGCCCCCGCCCCCGGCGACGCCTTCGTACGCGGGGAGCGGCGACGGTGCCTCCGGCCCGTACGGTGGCGGTGGCGAGGGCGGTTCCGGCCCGTACGGAGGCGGCGGCGCGGGTGGCGGCGGCCCGTACGGCGGCGGTGGTGAAGGCGGCTCCGGGGACGCGTGGGGCTCCTCCTACCAGCAGCCCGCCCACAAGGCGAAGTCCGGCGGACGCGGCGGCCTGGTCGCCGGGGTCCTCGCGGCCGCGCTGATCGCGGGCGGTGTGGGCGGCGGCATCGGCTACTGGGCGGCGGACAGCAACGACGACTCCTCGGGTTCGACGACGGTCTCCGCCTCCGACAGCGGCGGCGACCTCAAGCGCGACGCGGGCACGGTCGCGAACGTGGCCGCCACGGCGCTGCCGAGCACGGTCACCATCGAGGCCGAGGGCAGCAACGGCGAGGGCGGCACGGGCACCGGCTTCGTCTTCGACACCCAGGGCCACATCCTCACCAACAACCACGTGGTGGCCGAGGCGGTCGAGAGCGGCAAGCTGTCGGCCACGTTCTCGAACGGCAAGAAGTACGACGCCGAGGTGGTCGGCCACGCCCAGGGCTACGACGTCGCGGTCATCAAGCTCAAGAACGCGCCGGACAACCTGAAGCCGCTCCCGCTCGGCAACTCGGACAAGATCGCCGTCGGCGACTCGACCATTGCGATCGGCGCCCCCTTCGGGCTGTCGAACACGGTGACGACGGGCATCATCAGCGCCAAGAACCGCCCGGTGGCCTCCAGCGACGGCGGTTCCGGCAGCAAGGCCTCGTACATGAGCGCCCTGCAGACCGACGCCTCGATCAACCCGGGCAACTCCGGCGGCCCGCTGCTGGACGCCAAGGGCGCGGTGATCGGCATCAACTCCGCGATCCAGTCCACGAGCGGCGGCCTCGGCGGCACGAGCCAGTCCGGCTCCATCGGCCTGGGCTTCGCCATCCCGATCAACCAGGCGAAGAACGTCGCCCAGCAGCTCATCAAGACCGGCGAGCCCGTCTACCCGGTCATCGGCGCCTCCGTCGCCCTGGAGGAGGGCACGGGCGCGAAGATCACCGAACAGGGCGCGGGCAACTCCGACGCGGTCACGCCGAACGGCCCCGCCGACAAGGCCGGCCTCAAGCCCGGCGACGTCATCACCAAGCTCGACGACCGGGTGATCGACAGCGGTCCCACCCTCATCGGTGAGATCTGGACGCACCAGCCGGGCGACACCGTCAAGCTCACCTACACCCGTGACGGCAAGCAGCGGACGGCCGAGGTGACCCTGGGCAAGCGCGAGGGCGACAGCTGATCCACCGCCCACTGCTCCCCACTGAGCCGCGCCGCTCGCCGAGCGGCGCGGCTCAGGAGCGTTCGCGGGCGGCCGGGGGGTTCAGGCAGAGCGCGATGTTGCGGACCGCGGCGGTGAGTTCCTCGATCACCCGGGCCGCCTGCTCCGCGTTGTGGAAGGCCGGGCGCTCCGCCAGGACCAGACCGAGCTCCTCAGCGGACCGCAGGACCGGTCCGACGCTCTCGGCGTAGGCGGCGGCGCCGGGTGTGGACGCGGGCGCGGATGCGGACGCCTCGGCCGCGGCGGGCATGACGGTACCGGTCACGACGGACGTGGGTGCGGACGCTTCCGGTGCGGYTGCGGGTGCGGGGGCCGGTGCGGGGCGGGGCGCCGGTTCGGGTGCGACCGGTGCCGCCGGGCCGGCAGCCGGAGTCCCGGTCCTCGGCTCCCCAGGGTGCTCGTCCCGGTACTCCCCCCGGTGCTCGTTCCTGTACCCGTCCCTGTGCCCGTCCCTGTGCCCGTCCCTCTGTTCGTCTCTCTGCTCGTCCCGGTACTCGTTCCTGTGCTCGTTCCGGCGCTCGTCGTACGGGGTCCGGAAGGCGTGGAAGTCACCGGTGGTGGAGGCGCACTCCTCCTGCCCGGCCCGCGACGGCGCGACCGGCCCGGTCGGCGCGGACGATGCGGGACGGGGATCCTGATGGACCCGCCGGACCTGCGTGAGCGCGTTCGACGCGTGCCGTGTCCGGGGGATGACGAGGTGCTCGAAGCCGGGGAACTCGGGGGCGGGGGGCGTGGAGGGGCGCGGTTTGTACTCGGCCTGCCACTGCATGCGGTAGCAGTCGACCTGGTCGCTGCAGGAGGTGCGGGCGTGGAAGACGGCCGTGTCCTCCCCCAGGTCCGGGTACCAGAGGTTCGGGCCCGGGAAGCGCACGGTCCGCACCCGCGGCTTGATGGGCTCGGCGCACCCCATGCAGCAGTCCTCCGGGACCATGAGGGGGATCCCGCCGTTCTGCTCGGGCCAGCGGGGGCCGCCCTCCCAGCGGTACTCCCCGTGACGGCAGGGCGGCAGCTCGCCGCAGGCGTGGCAGACGGCATAGTGCTCGGGCAGGACCCGCCAGTCGTGGCTGGCGGGGGCGCACCAGTGCTTCGGCGTGGAACGGGGCAGGTTCTCGTTCCGCAGCACCAGCACCACCGGGCGCTTGTAGAACTCGGCCCGCTCGGGGGCCGGTTTGGCCGTCTGGTTGTTGGCCCGCCGCAGTTCGTTGGCGTGCCACCACAGCTCCACGTGGTCACGCCACGCCTTCTCGTAGGAGTCCGGCCACCGGTCGCTCGGGTAGCCGTCGATCGCCAGGATCCGCCACGCCTGCCGGTCGAGTACCACAACGGAGCCGGCCTGCATCCGCATGTGCGTTCCGTTGTCCCTCTCGTCCGGCCAGTCGTGGCGGCCGATACGGGTGGGTTGGTCTGGGAGCCACCTGCGCATCTGCATGTCATGCTCCTCGGCAACGAAACCTCATAGTTTCAACTGGGGCAGTGAGCAACATTCTGGGCAATAAGGGCGTTTAGGCTGGTGTAGACACGCGCACGTGACTGATCGAAGCTGATCGGAAACGCCTTCCGCGACACCGCTTCCTTTCGCGAAAGCCTTCACGAGCAGGCCTTTTTCCCCTCCTGAGCCGTCCTCGACCTCGGCCTTCGACGGTCGGCGGGAAGCGCCCCGGTACCCCGGCCGCTGGATCCAACGCTCACCCGTACGTGTGGTGACGCTCGGGTCGTTGTCACCCCGTACGTGCGGATCACTCGTGTATTCGTCGCCGTTGTGCCCCACGACGGCACATGGGTGGGTCCGGGGAGTGGTATCGGGACGATCACCGACGGCTGACGGCCGACCTGTGGACCGTCATCCCGCGACGGGGTCCTGGGCCGGTAGTCTGTACCCGCTTCGTCCCAGGCGGGACGGGCCGAGGTGGGTTGCCCGAGCGGCCTAAGGGAACGGTCTTGAAAACCGTCGTCGCAGCGATGTGACCGTGGGTTCAAATCCCACACCCACCGCAGAAGAACGGCCCCTGACCGGGCGAACCGGTCGGGGGCCGTCGCGCTGCGCGCTGCCTGTGGGTGACCGGTGTTCCCTAGGATTCCCCGCTCGATCGGGCACGGGTGGGCCACGAAGCTCGTGTTACGCACCGATCAATCCGCGGCGGCTTTCCGGACGTCCGTACGTCCCGGATCGGGCAGGCCTGCCGGGGCCTGTCGCAAATCATGCGGTCGGCCGGGCCGGCAGACGGTAGAACATCGTGTGTGACTGTCTTCTACTGCGCCAAGTGCGGGACGGCGCTCACCGGGGACCTGGTGACGCTGCCCGTCGTTCCGGAGGTCGACAATCCGGATCACGGCCGGGACAAGGAGACCGGTCGGGCTCGTTCCACCGTCCCTGGCGGGTGTTATGCCGTCGACCCTGAGCCGTGGGGTGCCCCGTCCGTCGCTGCTGCTGGGCCCCGCCGCCGCCCCGCCCGCAGCGCTGGGCGCGAGTTGCTACGAGTCGCAACCATCGGCGACACGGTGTCCGCCGGGTGCCGCAACAGCTTCGTCGTCCACCCGGACGATGTTCTGCCACGCCTTGAACCCTTCACGCTCGGGGACAACTGGCTCGGGTGCTGCGGGCCCACTGGCGCGAACGGCCCCAACCTGGCCTGCGTCTGCGGCTCTCGCCTGGCCACCTGGGCGGCCGACTGCTTGGGTCCGAACGAACTCCACCTCGACCCGGTTCGTGTCTACGCCTGGCAGCAGGGCGGGCCAGGAGACCGCCGTTGACGAAGGTGTGGCCTCGCGGTTCCAAGGCGGCGACGAGGGGCGCTCGGGGCCTTCGTGCTGGGTCTGCTTCGGCCGTGCGGGTCAGGGGTGAGGGAGTGTCATGCGGGAGGCCGAGGTGATCGTCGAGCGGGCCTCGCGTTCGGTGAGGCCCGTGCGGACCGCGGCATCCACCAGGGCTTCGGTGAGCTGCGGGCCCAGGCCGTTCTCGTAGGCGCGGCAGGCGGCCCAGAACAGGCGGGTGTTGCGCTGGCCCTCGTGGGCCGCGAGGACGAACTGCACCAGGCCCTGGCCCTGGCCGCTCGTCGAGGTGCCCGTGGCGGTGTGGTGGGAGCGCGGCGGTGGCAGCAGGAGGCGCAGCAGCGAGGCCGGGCAGGGGGCGGGGGCCAGCCGGGCCGTCCCCGGGGCCGTGCCGTAGACGCCGTGTTCGGTGCGTGAGCCGGGGCCGACGAGGTAGCCGCCGGCGCCGCGGACGTCGATGCCCGGGGCGAGGCGGCTTGCCGAGTTGGGGACGACGACATCGGGCGGGCCGCTCAGCCAGAGGTGGCGCCCGCCGCTGGGGGTCAGCACGACGACCGTCTCGGGGATCGTGAACAGGTGGCGCAGCGCCAGTTCCCGCAGGGCGGCCGAGGAGTCCGTGCCCGACTTGGTGTCCAGGTCGATGCCGATGAGGTGGTGCGGCTCCAGGCCGCAGGCGATGCCGTAGCCGGTGGCCCAGGGAGCGGCGGCGAACAGTTCGCGTATGCGGCGGGGGTCGGTCGAGGCGTCGTACACACCGTGCCCGAAGCGCCCGCAGTCGCCGCGGCAGGGCGGTGCCGTCGGGTCGTCGCGGTGGGGGGAGCGCAGCGCCGGGAGCTTGGTGCGGGACAGCGGGATGACGGCCAGGCCGCGTTCCGCGGCTGACAGGGCGTGTGCGAGGGCCAGCGTCGTGGCCTGCCGGTCGATGGTGGCCATGGTTCTATTTTCGTACAGGTGTTCGAGAAAGGGAAGAGGGTCGGACCTTGTCCGGTCGGAGGGCGCCTCGGGGTGGTGGGCGTCCGTGCCGCCGCGCAGGCGTGTCGTGTGCCGCGGGGCCCGGCCTTGACAGTGCACGGTATCTGACGGACAGTCAGGAACTCCTGTTCGTACGAGGTCACTCCTGGGAGGGCCGTCGTCGTGCACCTCGCCCCCACCCCGCGCCAGCGACGGCTGCGTGCCGAACTCCGCACGTACTTCAGGGACCTGATGCCGGGCGGKCCGCCCCCCGCCGGTCACGACGAACGGCGGGCGCTCCTGCGGCGGATCGGCGCCGACGGATGGCTGGGTATCGGCTGGCCGCGGGCCTACGGAGGGCAAGGGCGCGGGGCCGACGAGCAGTTCGTCTTCTTCGACGAGGCCTGCCGGGCGGGCGCCCCGATCTCCATGGTCACGCTGAACACGGTCGGGCCGACGCTCATGAAGTACGGGACCGAGGAGCAGAAGGACTTCTTCCTGCCGCGGATCCTGCGCGGCGAACTCGTGTTCGCGATCGGCTACAGCGAGCCGTCGGCGGGCACGGACCTGGCCTCGTTGCGGACACGCGCCGTGTGGGTCGGGA
>NZ_VDFC01000043.1:220643-233900 GCF_008369065.1 Streptomyces apricus
GACGGTGAGTGGCTCGTCGACGGGCAGAAGGTGTTCACCTCCAACGCCCAGCACGCCGACTGGATCTGGCTCGCCTGCCGTACGGACCCCGGCGCGCCGAAGCACGAGGGCATCTCGATCCTGCTGGTCCCCACGGACGACCCCGGGTTCTCGTGGACGCCCGTCGAAACCGTGGGCGGACTGACCACGACCGCCACGTACTACGACCGGATCCGGGTCCCGGCCTCCCGGCTCGTCGGCGCGGAGAACGGCGGCTGGGAGCTCGTCACCGGCCAGCTCAACCACGAGCGGGTCGCGCTCGCGGCCCTCGGCATGCAGGCCGAGGACTTCTACGCGGCCGCGCTGGCCGCCGCCCGCACACCCGATCCGGTGACCGGGCGGCGCAGGGCCGACGAGCCGTGGGTGCGTTCGAGGCTGGCCGAGGCGCATGCCCGGCTGGCGGCGACCCGCCTGCTCAACTGGCGCCTGGTGGGTGACGTGGGATCCGGCGGGCCGGCCCCCGGGGACGCCGCCGGCGTGAAGTTCGCGGGCACCGAATCGACCGTCGCGGTGTACCGGATGTGCCAGGAGATCGTCGGACCGGACGCACTGGTCCGCGCCGGTTCACCGGGTGTCTTCGGGGACGGCGAGCTGGAGCGGATGAACAGGGCGGCGCAGATCAACACCTTCGGGGGCGGGGTGAGCGAGGTGCAGCGGGAGATCGTGGCGACGATGCGGCTCGGGATGGCCAGGAGGCGGCGGTGAGCGCGCGGGCCGTGCCGGGCGGCGAAGGAGTACCTCTCGTGGACCTGCCCGCCGACCCGCCCGCGGACGCGCTCCGTACCGGTGCCGGGCGCGACGACCTGTACGCGCGGCTGAAGGAGTACGAGGGGCGGGTGGCCGGTGCCGGGGGCGTGGGCAAGGACCTGGTCAACGAGCCGATGATCCGGCACTGGTGCGAGGCGATGGGGGACACGAACCCGGCGTACACCGGCCCGGACGCCATCGCGCCGCCCACCATGCTCCAGGCCTGGACGATGGGGGGACTGTCCGGGCACGGGGGACGCTCGGCGGCGTACCTCGACCTGCTCGGGATGCTCGACGACGCCGGGTACACCTCGGTGGTCGCCACCGACTGCGAGCAGGAGTACCTGCGGCCGCTGCGGCCCGGGGACCGGATCACCTTCGACGCGATGATCGAGTCGGTCTCGGAGCGCAAGACGACCAGGCTGGGCACGGGGTACTTCGTCACGACGCGGATGGACGTACGGGCGGGGGGCGAGCCGGCGGGGACGCACCGGTTCCGGATCCTCAAGTACGCGCCCGCGGATCGGGAACGCGCGCCCGCGAGCCGGGGGCGTGCGCCCACGGATCGGGAGCGTGTGCCCGCGGGCCAGGAGCGCTCCGCCGCTCCGCCGCCCCGGCGCCCCCGCCCCGTGGTCAACTGGGACAACGCCGGCTTCTGGGAGGGCGTCTCCCGGCACCGGCTGCTCATCCAGCGGTGCGCGGGGTGCGGAACCCTGCGTTTCCCCTGGCTGCCGGGGTGCAACGCCTGCGGATGCCTGGAGTGGGACACGGTTGAGGCGACCGGCGAGGGGACCGTCCACTCGTACGTGGTGATGCACCACCCGCCCTTTCCGGCCTTCGACCCGCCGTACGCCGTGGGGCTGGTCGAGCTCGCCGAGGGCGTGCGGATGATCAGCAACGTGGTGGGCGTGCCGTACGACCGGGTGCGGATCGGGATGCCGGTACGGCTGGAGTTCGAGCGGGTGGACGAGGAACTGGAGCTGCCCGTCTTCCGCGTCACCGGCGTGACCGGTGTGACCGGCAGGAACGGTGGCTGACATGGACTTCGCACCGACCCAGGAGCAGGCGGCGGCCCGTGACCTGGCCGCGCGGATCTTCGGCGACCTGGCCACGCACGAGCGGCTGCGGGCCGCCGGAACCGGCAGCGACGGCGAGTTGTGGAAGACCCTGTGCGAGGCCGGACTGCCGGGCGCCGTCCAGGACATCGGGCTCCTCGGGCTGGTGCTCCTGCTGGAGGAGCAGGGGCGGACGACGGCCCAGGTGCCGTTCGCCGCGAGCTGCGTCTACGGGCTGCTGGCGCTGTCGGCGCACGGTTCGGCCGGACAGCGGGAGCGGCTGCTGCCCGGCCTTGCGGACGGGTCGGTCGTGGTCACCGGTGCGCTGCCCGCGGCCGCCGTACGGGAGGGATCTCGGGGGGAGCTGACCGGTGTGGTCCCCGCGGTGCCGTGGCTCCGCGACGCCACGCACGTACTGGTCGCCGACGAGGCCCGCCGCCTGTGGCTCGTACGGACCGTCGACGCGGGGTGCGAGCCGGTCGAGCTGACGGCCCCGTGGTCGGCCGGACGCCTGACCCTCACCGCCACCCCGGCCGAACGGCTCGGCGGCGGCGACGGCAGCGGAACCGGCCGCGCCAGCGACGGCACCGTCCGCGACGGAGCGACCGCGGCGTACGACGACGTCCTCGCCACCGCGCGGACGGCCTTCGCGGGACTGCAGGCCGGGGTGTGCGCCGGCTCGGTGGCCAGGGCGGTGGCCCACACCAACACCCGCGAGCAGTTCGGCCGGCCCCTCGCGACGAAGCAGGGCGTCCAGCTCCGCGCGGCCGACGCCCACCTGGACACCGAGGCGATACGGGTCACGGCGTACGAGGCGGCGTGGCGCAGGGACGAAGGGCTGGCGTATGCCACCCACGCGCTGACCGCCGCCTGGTGGGCCTCGGAGGCGGGACAGCGCGTCGTCCACGCGGGGCAGCACCTGCACGGCGGCACGGGCGCCGACCTCGAACACCCCGTGCACCGGCACTTCCTGTGGGGACGGCAGCTGGACGCGTACCTGGGATGCGGGAGCGAACTGCTGCAGGAGCTGGGCGAGTCGATCGTGCGGGGAAGCGTGCGGGCGGAGGAGGACGCATGACCGTCGGGGCCGGGCCGCCGCGGGCCGGGGACACGCTGCCGCCGCTGGAGATCGCGATCACCCGCACCCTCGTCGTCGCCGGGGCGATCGCCTCGCGGGACTACCAGGACGTGCACCACGACGCCGAGGCGGCGCGGCGGAAGGGCTCGCCGGACGTCTTCATGAACATCCTGACGACCAACGGGCTGGTCGGGCGGTACATCACGGACCACTTCGGACCCGCGGCCGTGCTGCGCAAGGTGGTGATCAGGCTGGGCGCGCCCAACCATCCCGGCGACACGATGGTGCTGTCCGGCGTGGTGGAGGACGTCCGGGGCGACACGGCGACGGTGCGGGTCCTCGGCACCAACGGCCTCGGCAACCACGTCACCGGGACGGTCACACTCACGGTGCCCCCGTCCTCGTCCCCGGAGCAGTCCCCGTCCCCGGCGCAGTCGTGGGAGGGCACGGTGCCGCGGTCATGAGCGTGCGGGCGAAGGACCGTCTCGGCGGGCGGGCAGCCGTCGTCGGGATCGGCGCCACCGAGTTCTCCAAGGACTCCGGGCGCAGCGAACTGCGGCTCGCGGTCGAGGCGGTGCGCGCCGCGCTGGACGACGCCGGGCTCGCGCCGGGCGACGTGGACGGCATGGTGACGTTCACGATGGACACGAGCCCCGAGATCACCGTCGCCCAGGCGGCCGGCATCGGAGAGCTGTCCTTCTTCTCCCGCGTCCACTACGGCGGCGGGGCGGCCTGCGCGACCGTCCAGCAGGCCGCGCTCGCGGTGGCCGCCGGGATCGCCGACGTGGTGGTCTGCTACCGGGCGTTCAACGAGCGGTCGGGGCGCCGGTTCGGTTCCGGGGTCCATCGCAGGCAGCCGTCCGCCGAGGGGACCGCGCTCGGCTGGGCCCTGCCCTTCGGGCTGCTCACACCCGCCTCCTGGGTGGCGATGGCGGCCCGGCGCTACCTGCACGCGTACGGGCTGACTCCCGAGGCGTTCGGGCAGGTCGCGGTGGTCGACCGGGCGTACGCGGCGACCAACCCGGCGGCGTACTTCCACGGCAGGCCGATCACCCTCGCGGACCACGCGGCCTCGCGGTGGATCGTCGAGCCGCTGCGGCTGCTCGACTGCTGTCAGGAGACGGACGGCGGTCAGGCCCTGGTCGTCACCTCGGTGGAGCGCGCCCGCGACCTGCCGCACCCGCCGGCCGTGGTCGTGGCGGCGGCCCAGGGCGCGGGGCGGGCCCAGGAGCAGATGACCAGCTTCTACCGGGACGACCTGGCGGGGCTGCCGGAGGCGGGCGTGGTGGCGCGGCAGCTGTGGCGCACGTCGGGGCTGACGCCGGCCGGGATCGACGTCGGCATCCTCTACGACCACTTCACGCCGTTCGTGCTGATGCAGCTGGAGGAGTTCGGGTTCTGCGGGCCGGGGGAGGCCGCGGACTTCGTGGCGGAGGGGCGGCTTCCGCTGAACACCCACGGCGGGCAGCTCGGGGAGGCGTACCTGCACGGGATGAACGGGGTGGCGGAGGGGGTGCGGCAGCTGCGCGGCGCGTCCGTGAACCAGGTGCCCGGAGCCGGCCGCGTCCTGGTCACCTCGGGGACGGGCGTTCCGACATCGGGACTGATCCTCGGTTCGGACGACCGCGGCTGATCGCCCGGATCCCTGATCGCCCAGATCCCTGATCGGCCGGTGGACCGACCGGCCGATGGGCCGCCGGTGGGGCGGACGGATGAACGTGGCGCGTGTCCGGGCGCGGTCCGGTCCCGCGCGGCGGTCGGGGCCGTTGACTCGGCCCATGCGTTGGCTGCGATGTCACAAGATGATCGTCGGACTCGGGTTCGTGCTGCTCCTGCTGGGGCTCGCGGCGGCACCACCGGCGGAGGCGGGCCCGTGGCCGCGTGGCGACGCCGCTCCGGTGGGCTCGCAGGCTCCGGACACGGACCGGTCCCCGGACGGGAACCCGCTCCTCCCGGAGGCCGGCGCGGCACCGAAGGCGCGTACGTTCAAGGGCCGGGCCTTCGACACCTGCCGCGCGCCGTCCGCGGACACCATGCGCAGGTGGCGGGCGTCCCCGTACCGGGCCGTCGGCGTCTACTTCGGCGGCCGCGGACGGGCCTGCGCGTCCCAGCCCCACCTGACGCGCGCCTGGGTGCGGACGGTGCACCGGCAGGGCTGGCGGGTGCTCCCGCTGTACGTGGGCTCGCAGTCGACCTGCGTGTACGCACGGCACAAGAGGAACGTACGGATCGGGCGGCACCCGTGGAAGCAGGGGACCGCGGAGGCCCGCGACGCGGTGCGCAGGGCGTCGGCGCTCGGCATGCGGCAGGGGAGCCCGCTCTTCCTGGACATGGAGGCCTACGCGTACAAGAAGAAGAAGTGCGCCCGCTCCACCCTGCTGTTCGTGCGGGGCTGGAACCGCGAGGTGTCGCGCCGGGGCTATCTGCCGGGGTTCTACAGCAGCGCCGGGTCCGGCATCCGCCACATGGAGCGGTCGCGGCGGGCCGGAGTGGGGGACCTGCCGGCGGTGGTGTGGTTCGCACGCTGGGGCGTGCGCAACGGGCTGCACCGTGAGCCCGTGCTGCGCAAGAGCGCGTGGACGCCCGCGCGGCGCATCCACCAGTACGCGGGCAACGTACGGGAACGGCACGGCGGCCGTACGCTGCTGATCGACCGCAACGTCATGCACGCCCCGGTCGCGCGCATCGGCTGAGCACATCGGTTGAGCGCACCGGCCGGGCGCGCCGAACGGGCGAACCGGCCGGAGGCGCCGACAGGACACGTCGGCCGGGCGCATCGGCCGGGTGGCCGGGCCGCCGTAGTCCTCCCGCATCACACCCGGATCCGGGCTACTGCGCAGGGAGTGCGCGGGGAGTGCGACGGGAGCCGTCTCTCAGGGGCGAACCCCCAGGGGCCCGGAGCCCGGCCTCCACCTTCAGGAGGTGGGGCCCGCCCCCCTCCTACAACCTGAGGCGGACAAGGCTTCGGGACCTGCGGCCGATCCGCCGTGGCGGGGGGTGATCCTAGCGTGGAGCCATGACCACACCCGTCTGCACCAGCGCTTCGAACGCGGCGACGCGGACCCATGCGTACCCGTCGTTCTCCTCGTACGTGAGGGCCCGCCAACCCGTGTTGCTGCGTACCGCGCGCTCGCTGACCGCGAACCCGTGCGACGCGGAGGACCTGCTGCAGACGGCCCTCACCAAGACCTACGTCGCCTGGGAGCGGATCGAGGACCACCGGGCCCTCGACGGGTACGTACGCCGGGCGCTGCTCAACACGCGGACCTCGCAGTGGCGCAAGCGGAAGGTCGACGAGTTCGCGTGCGACGAGCTGCCCGAGCCCCAGGCCCCGCCGGCCGGGGACCCGGCCGAGCAGCAGGCACTGCACGACGCGATGTGGCGCGCGATCATGAAGCTGCCCGCGCGGCAGCGGGCGATGGTCGTCCTGCGGTACTACGAGGACCTCAGCGAGGCGCAGACGGCGGAGGTGCTGGGCGTGTCGATCGGTACGGTCAAGTCCGCCGTGTCGCGCGCGCTCGGCAAGCTCCGCGAGGACCCCGAGCTGGGTCCGGTGCGCTGACGGCGCACCCACCGGCCACGGGAGGCACAGAGCGACGGAAGGCACAGAGCGACGGGGGCACAGAGCGTACGGCCGGGTCGTGGGGTCCGGCAAGCAATCCCCGCCGTGACGTGATCGATCACCCGGGAGTAGTGACATACCGCGCGGTATGTGAGCAGAATTTGCCCAACCCTTACTACCGCGTAGGCAATGTCGCCCCGGGAGGACGCCGTGCTGAGCACGATGCAGGACGTACCGTTGCTGATCTCCAGGATCCTGACCCACGGGTCGACGATCCACGGTTCATCCCAGGTGATCACCTGGACCGGTGAGGGCGAGCCGCACCGCCGCTCGTTCGCGGAGATCGGAGCACGGGCGGCCCGGCTGGCGCACGCGCTGCGCGACGACCTCGGGGTCCGGGACGACGACCGGGTCGCGACCCTCATGTGGAACAACGCCGAGCACGTCGAGGCGTACTACGCGATCCCCGCCATGGGCGCGATCCTCCACACCCTCAACCTCCGGCTGCCTCCCGAGCAGCTCGTCTGGATCGTCAACCACGCCGCCGACCGCGTGATCGTGGCCAACGGATCGCTGCTCCCGCTGCTCGCGCCGCTGCTCCCGCACCTCGCGTCGGTCGAGCACGTGGTCGTGGCGGGCCCCGGCGACCGCTCGCTGCTCGACGGGGCGACCGTCCGGGTGCACGAGTACGAGGACCTGATCGCGGACAAGCCGGAGAGCTACGACTGGCCCGAGCTGGACGAGCGCCAGGCCGCGGCCATGTGCTACACCTCCGGCACCACCGGCGACCCCAAGGGCGTCATCTACTCGCACCGCTCCATCTACCTGCACTCGATGCAGGTCAACATGACGCAGTCCATGGGCCTCACCGACGCGGACACCTCCCTCGTCGTGGTCCCGCAGTTCCACGTGAACGCCTGGGGCCTGCCGCACGCGATGTTCATGACCGGCGTGAACGTGCTGATGCCGGACCGCTTCCTGCAGCCCGCGCCGCTCGCCGAGATGATCGAGAGCGAGCGCCCGACGCACGCGGCCGCCGTCCCCACCATCTGGCAGGGCCTGCTCGCGGAGCTGCACGCCAAGCCGCGTGACGTGAGCTCGCTGACCCAGGTCACCATCGGCGGATCCGCCTGTCCGCCCGCCCTCATGAAGGCGTTCGACGAGCTGGGCATGCGCGTCTGCCACGCTTGGGGCATGACGGAGACCTCGCCGCTCGGCACGATCGCGCGGCCGCCGGCCCAGGTGGAGGCCGGTTCGGAGGAGGAGTTCGCGTACCGGCTCACCCAGGGCCGCTTCCCGGCCGGTGTCGAGCCCCGGCTCACCGGCCCGAACGGCGAGCGGCTGCCCTGGGACGGCGAGTCCGCGGGCGAGCTGGAGGTGCGCGGCCCCTGGATCGCGGGCGCGTACTACGGCGGCCCGGGCGCCGAGGTCCTGCGTCCCGCCGACAAGTTCAGCGAGGACGGCTGGCTCAAGACCGGTGACGTCGGCACGATCAGCCCCGACGGCTTCCTGACGCTCACCGACCGCGCCAAGGACGTCATCAAGTCCGGCGGCGAGTGGATCTCCTCGGTCGACCTGGAGAACGCCCTCATGGCCCACCCCGATGTCACCGAGGCGGCGGTCGTCGCCGTCCCGGACGACAAGTGGGGCGAGCGCCCGCTCGCCACGGTGGTCCTGAAGGAGGGCTCCGACGCCGACTTCGACTCCCTGCGGTCCTTCCTCGCGAGCGAGGGCAAGATCGCCAAGTGGCAGCTCCCCGAGCGCTGGACGATCATCGGGGCGGTGCCGAAGACGAGCGTCGGCAAGTTCGACAAGAAGGTGCTGCGCAGGCAGTACGCGGCGGGCGAGCTGGACGTCACCCAGCTCTGACAGCCGGCTTTTTGCACACGTATGAGGGTGGGGCACTGTTTCACGTGAAACAGTGCCCCACCCTCATACGTACTCTCATGCCTACCTTCATGCGTGTGCGGTCGTTCAGTTCGTGCCGATCCGCGCCAGCAGATCCACGATCCGCTCCTGCACCTCGACGCTCGTCGACCGCTCGGCCAGGAACAGCACCGTCTCCCCCGCCGCCAGGCGAGGCAACTCGCTCTGGTCGACGGCCGCCGTGTAGACGACGAGCGGAGTGCGGTTGAGCTGACCGTTCGCCCGCAGCCAGTCGACGATCCCGGCGCGCCGGCGGCGTACCTGCATCAGGTCCATCACCACCAGGTTCGGCCGCATCTGCCCGGCCAGTGTGACCGCGTCCTCGTCGGACGAGGCCCGCGCGACCTGCATGCCGCGCCGCTCCAGCGTCGACGTCAGCGCGAGCGCGATCTCGGCGTGCTCCTCGATGAGCAGGACACGCGGCGGATGCTGCTCACTGTCACGCGGCGCCAGCGCCTTGAGGAGTACGGCGGGGTCGGCGCCGTACGCCGCCTCGCGTGTCGCCTGCCCGAGGCCGGCGGTCACCAGGACCGGCACCTCGGCGGCGACGGCGGCCTGCCGCAGCGACTGGAGCGCCGTGCGCGTGATCGGGCCGGTGAGCGGGTCGACGAACAGCGCGGCCGGGAAGGCGGCGATCTGCGCGTCGACCTCCTCGCGCGAGTGCACGATGACGGGCCGGTAGCCGCGGTCGCTCAGCGCCTGCTGGGTGGTGATGTCCGGCGCGGGCCAGACCAGCAGCCGGCGCGGGTTGTCCAGCGGCTCCGGGGGCAGTTCGTCGTCCATCGGCTGCGGATGGGGCTGGTTCGCGACCTCCACCGCACCGCCGGGACCGTCGAGGGGCTCGGGGCCTTCGTCGGCGTTCTCGTCCGGAGCTCCTATGGCGTACGACCGGCCGGTGCCCTCGGTGGTGTGGGCGAGCCGGGACTGCTGTCCCGGGGCCCCCGGATGCGCGCGCGGTCCCGTCTCCGCCTGCTCGGCGACGGGCTCGGGACGGGTGCCGAGCTTGCGGCGCCGCCCGGAACCGTTGGTGGAGTGCGGAGGAGGTGTGGGCGCCTGCGGCTGCGGGGCGGCGGCGCCGGCCCCGGTGCCGCCGCCGGCTCCCGTCTGTGGTGAGGGCTGAGCCGCAGCCTGCGGATGTGCCTGGGCGGCGGCTGAGGCGGTGGCCGCGGTCGCGGGAGGCGGGGGAGCCGCCCGGCCGGCCCCGGGCTGCTGGGCGTCGATCATGCGGCGGTTGAACGGGACGCCCTGCCCGAGGGTGCGGACGCTGATCGCCCGGCCCTGGGTCGAGTTGGGGTCGATGGCCGGGGTCGGCGCCGGTGCCGCAGCCTCGGCGGGAAGCGGCTGCGCCGCGCGCGCCTGCTCCGGGGCCGGGGCCGGTACGGACTCCGCCGCGGCCGGCCCGTCGGCGCCGCCCGGCCACGATCCGCCCGTCGCGGCGGCCTCCGGCTGTACGGGGACTCCGGCGCCGGAGGTGCCGTCCGGGCCGGGCCACGGCCTGGACGGGAGCCGGGACCGACCCGGCCCCGCCCCCGATGGGCACCTCCAGGACGAACGCGCTGCCGCTCATCCCGGGGACCTCGTGCGTCTGCAGCACCCCGCCGTGCGCACGCACGATCCCGCGCACGATCGGCTCGTGCACCGGGTCTCCCCCGGTGTACGGCCCGCGCACCTCGATCCGTACGCCCTCGCCGCGCWGCGCGGCCGCCACGACGACCGTGTTGTCCATGTAGCCGCCGGCCGAGACCGGCGCGTTGCCCGTGGAGTCGACGCCCGCGACGTCCGCGATGAGGTGCGCGAGCGCGGTCGCGAGCCGCTGCGGGTCGACCTCGGCCTCGATGGGCGGCGCGTGCACGGCGAACTGCACCCGCCCGGGCCCGATCAGCTCGACCGCCCCGTCCACACCGGCGGCGACGACCGCGTCCAGCATCACCTTCGTACGGGTGACGCCCTCCGTGCCGGAGTCGAGGCGCTGGTAGGCGAGGACGTTGTCGACGAGGGTGGTGATGCGCGAGTAGCCGGCCGAGAGGTGGTGCAGGACCTGGTTGGCCTCGGGCCACAACTGCCCGGCGTCGTCGGCGGCGAGGGTCGCGAGCTCACCGCGCAGCTGGTCCAGCGGTCCGCGCAGGGAGCGTCCCAGCACGGCCAGGAGCTGCTCGTGCCGTGCGGACAGGGCCTCGTAGCTGTCCTTCTCGCGCTCGGCGAGGGCCGCGTACCGGTCGTCCCCGGCGGCCAGCTCCTCCGCGTGCTGCTCGCGCAGCCCGGCGAGCGCCGCGGCGTGCTCCTCCCGGAGCGCGGCCAGTTCCTCGGCGTGCGCCTCGGCGGCCTGCGCCAGCTCCTGGCGGTGCCGCTCGGTCTCGGCGTCCTTCTCCTCGGCGAGGGCGTCGTACGGGCGGCGGTCCGTGAAGGTCATCACGGCGCCGACGAGCTGGTCGCCGTCCCGCACCGGCGCGGTGGTGAGGTCGACCGGCACCTTGTCGCCGTTCTTGGACCACAGCACCTGGCCGCGCACCCGGTGCTTGCGCCCGGAGCGCAGGGTGTCGGCGAGCGGGGACTCCTCGTACGGGAAGGGCTCGCCGTCCGCGCGCGAGTGCAGCATCAGCGGGTGCAGTTCCTGCCCGCCGAGGTCGCTGGCCCGGAAACCGAGTATCTGCGCGGCGGCCGGGTTGACGAGGACGACCCGTCCCTCGGTGTCCGTGCCCACCACGCCCTCGGCGGCGGCGCGCAGGATCATCTCGGTCTGCCGCTGCGAACGCGCGAGCTCGGCCTCCGTGTCGACGGTGCCGGACAGGTCGCGCACGACGATCATCAGCAGCTCGTCGCCGGTGTAGCCCTGGCCGTCGTACGCCTGCTGCGCGTTCTCCAGGTTCGCGCTGGTGACCTCGACCGGGAACTCGCTGCCGTCGGTGCGGCGGGCGACCATCCGCGTCGGGCGGGTGCGGCCGCTGTCGTCGATGGTCTCGGGGCGCCGCATGCTGCCGGGGATGAGCCGCGAGTCGAACTGCGGCAGCAGGTCGAGCAGTCCGCGCCCCACGAGCGCCGTGCCCGGGGTCTCGAAGGCCTCCAGGGCGATGGTGTTGGCGTTGACGACCGTGCCGTTGGCGTTGACCAGGACCAACGCGTCGGGAAGGGCGTCGAGTATGGCTGCGAGGCGAGCAGCGCCTCGGGATGGCCTGCTGCTCACGAGACGCTTCCTCCCTGTTACCGCACCTTGCCGACCGCGGTAGCCATCTTGCCAACGGGGCCGCGACGTGTCACGCGAGGGAGTCTACGGGCAGTGGTTGCGCTGTGACGCCGGATGAGAGGGAGGTCGCACGCAGAGGGGACGCAGAACGCATGCGCAAGACACGGAGAACCTGTGACCGCGTCCGCGCCCCCGGCCGCGGCCCGTCTACGCGCCGAGACCCGGCAGGACGGGCACGAGGGCGTCCCACCTCGCGATCTCGCATCCGTTGCTGCGCTTGTACGTCGCGTCGACGGGACGGCCGGCCCAGGTGCCGGTGACGTGCGCGGTGGCCGGACCGCCGTACTGCATGGTGCACAGCTCGCCGTGCCGGGCCGACGTGAACGGGCTCTTGCCCCACGAGGTGTTCCGGTCCAACTGCTCGCACGCCGCCCGGGCGTCGGGGTGGCTGCCGCCCGCCGGGTGGCAGTCGAGCTCGAACGTGCCGTCCTTGCCCCCGCCCACCCCGCTCACCGTCACCGTCAGGTGGTCGGCCCCCTCCGGGTCGGTCACGGGCAGCGGCATGAGGGGGAAGGTGTCGGTGTACGCGACCGCCGGCGCGGCGGACAGCGCGGCGAGGGACAGGACGGCGGAGGTGGCGACGGCGAAGGCGGTGCGACGCAGCATGGGGGGCTCCACGGGGTGCGGTCGATGGCGAGAGGAGCTCGGGGACCGGGCCGCGGGAGCTGGAAGAACGGCTCCGCGGCTGCCCCCGGCGGCTCTCCGGGATCTGTGCCGGGGCACGTGCCCCACTGCTCTAACGCCGTCCGCGCCGTGACGTTGCGCCGCAGGCGGGGGGCTTTGCCCTCGGGCCGTGCCGCCTAGTACCGTGGGAACCGATTGGTGACAGCCCGCTCGACTGTGTCATCATCTGCACGCACCATTCAGCGCTCGCGCGGGTGGTTGTGCTGGAGGCGTCGCCTAGTCCGGTCTATGGCGCCGCACTGCTAATGCGGTTTGGGACGCAAATCCCATCGAGGGTTCAAATCCCTCCGCCTCCGCCGAAGAACACGAAGCCCCGGTCACCACGACCGGGGCTTCGTTCGTTCCTTGATCGCCCCAGGACCCGTTCCTTGATCGTCCGGGGCGCCCGACGGCCGCCCACCCGGTACCTTGTCCGCCCCCTCTGAGGGCTGTTTCCGCAGGTCAGACCGAGTGCGGCAAACGGATTTCGCCTCACGGCGCCAGTCATGTAATGTTGTTCCCGCAACGCCGACCAGGCAGAAAAGCCCGGAAGGAAGAGCGAACACAACAGAACACACAAGCACTCGTAGCTTAACGGATAGAGCATCTGACTACGGATCAGAAGGTTGCAGGTTCGAATCCTGCCGAGTGCACAGCAGACCAGAGGCCCCGTGGAGGAATCCACGGGGCCTCTGGTCTAAGGGTTGTCCCGTAACTGCCGGTCACGGGTGAGATAATCTTGCTGTGTCTGGTGTGATCACGGCGTCGGAGCCCTCCTGGATAGGCCCGTTCACCGGCCTGAGCCCGCGCCAGTTCGGCAAGCTGATCACCGCGTTGCGGCGGGAGGGGGCGGACCCGGTGCGCAAGGGACGGCCGTGGAGCCTGCCGCTGGAGGACCGGGTCCTGCTGGTCGCCGKGTACTGGCGGACCAACCTGACGCTGCGGC
>NZ_VDFC01000043.1:234000-242967 GCF_008369065.1 Streptomyces apricus
GCCAGGCCGAACTCCCGGCCTGGGCCAGGCCGAACTCCCGGCCTGGAAGGAGGAACACAATGCCTCGCACCGCAAGGTCCGCGCCCGCGTGGAGCACGTCTTCGCCCGCATGAAGGGCTGGAAGATCCTCCGCGACTGCCGCCTGAAAGGCGACGGCGTTCACCACGCCACGCTCGGCATCGCCCGCCTGCACAACCTCGCCCTCGCCGGGTGACGCAGAAACCAGCAGGTCACCGAGCATGCCGTAGATCATTTACGGGACAACCCTTAGGACAGGTTCCGACCTACATGATCTCTAGCTTGTTCCCGACGGAACGGGAACGCTGGAAGGCGGAGATCATGACTGGTGACGAGCAGACCACCCGCGGCCTGGACGAGCGCCCGGTGGTCACCGGTGAGCGCGCCGACTGGCTCGGGGTGCTGGCCAAGAACCGGCACTTCCTGTGCTTCACGGCTCGCGGTCTCACCGACGAACAGGCCCGTCGGCGTACCACCGCCAGTGAGTTGTGCCTCGGCGGTCTGATCAAGCACGTCACGGAGGCCGAACGGGCCTGGGGGGACTTCATCCTGAACGGCCCGTCGTCCATGCCGGACTTCACGGAGATGACCGACGCCGACCGGGCGCACCGGGCGGACGGGTTCCGGCTGCTGCCCGAGGAGACGTTGGCCGGTGTGCTGGCCGACTACGCGGAAGTGGCCCGCCGGACCGATGAACTGGTGGCCTCTCTGTCCGACTTGGATGCCACGTGGCCGCTGCCGAAGGCCCCGTGGAACGAACCCGGCGCGCAGTGGTCGGTCCGACAGGTCCTGATGCACATCGTTTCGGAGACCGCCCAGCACGCCGGTCACGCCGACATCATCCGCGAGTCCCTCGACGGTGCCAAAAGCATGGGGTAGTCGGTCCCAGCCGTCGTTGTCAGTGGTGGCCCCTACGCTCGTCGGTGATGGCACAGGTGTGGAGATGCGCGGGGCTTCGCTGGGTCGGGCGGGAGCCCGTGCTCGTGTGGGACGGGGGGAATCGCAGTGCGTGGCCGTGGGGGAAGCAGGTCGCGTTCGCCGTTGTCGACGGGGGCGGACGGCGGTGCGTGGGGGCACGGGGGAACAGCTGCCCGCTGGGCGCCGCGGTGTCCGGGCGGAGTGTCGGGGCCCGGTGCGAGGAGTGTGCGCGGCTGGACCGGGCGCACTCCGTCGCCGCGGACACCGTCCCCGACGACCCCCGCCCCTACTCCGTCTACCTGGCGTGGTTCGGACCCGGGATGGTCAAGGTCGGCATCACCGCCGTCGAACGCGGGTCGGCCCGGCTGCTGGAGCAGGGAGCCGTCGTCTTCACCTGGCTGGGGCGAGGGCCCCTGATGTCCGCCCGGCGCAGCGAGGAGCTGCTGCGCAGCGCGCTGGGGGTGCCGGACCGGATCGCGTACGACGCCAAGCGGGCCGTACGCAGCGCGCTGCCGGCAGCCGCGGTGCGGGAGGCCGAGGTCCGGGAGCTGCACGCGCGGGCCGTGGGGCTGGAGCGGTGGCCGGAGGCCCTGGAGCGGATGCCGTTCGAAGCGGTCGACCACACCGGTGCGTTCGGGCTGGACGGACTCGCGCCGGCCGCCGCCGTCGTCGGCGAGCTCGTACCGGGCGGGGTCGTACGGGGGGAGCTGGTCGCCGCCGCCGGACCCGATCTGCACCTGCGGACCCGGCGCGGGGTCGTCGTGCTCGACACACGCCTCATGACCGGATGGGAACTCACCGGGACTGGTGAGCGGGGCGGGGACGTCACCGTGCCGGTGCGGGAGTTCGGGGGTGTGCAGGGCGGGCTCTTCTGAGGGGGCGGGCGTCCGGCCGGGGTACCGGTCGCTCGTGGCTCCGTGCGGGTCCGCCTTCGGGGCCGGCACTGGACGGGGCGTGGACGCCTGATCGAGAGTGGGCGGCATGAGCCGTCAGCTGCCGCATGCTCCCGTCCCTCCGTCCTCGCGGAGCCACCCCGGGCACCGGGCGGCGCGGGACGAGGTCCGTGACGTACGGCGGTTCTGGGAAGGGCTCGGGCTTCCCGGGCTCGTCGACGTGCACACCCACTTCATGCCCGAGGCGGTCCTGAAGAAGGTCTGGGCGTACTTCGACGCGCTCGGACCGCTCACCGGCGGGGTCGAGTGGCCCATCACCTACCGGGCCCAGGAGGACGAACGGGTCGGCCTGCTGCGGGAGTTCGGGGTACGGGCCTTCACCGCCATGCTCTACCCGCACAAGCCCGGCATGGCGCAGTGGCTCAACCGGTGGGCCGTCGACTTCGCCCGGCGGACCCCCGACTGCCTCCACACGGCGACGCTGTTCCCGGAGCCGGGCGTGGCGGCGTACGTGCGCGAGGCGCTGGACGACGGGGCGCGGGTCTTCAAGGCGCACGTCCAGGTGGGGGCGTACGACCCGGCCGACGAACTCCTCGACGCGGCCTGGGGCGTGCTGGCCGAGGCGGGGACGCCCGTGGTGATCCACTGCGGTTCCGGCCCCGCGCCCGGCAAGCACACCGGGCCGGAGCCGGTCGCGCGGGTGCTGGCGCGGCATCCGCGGCTGCGGCTGGTGATCGCGCACCTGGGGATGCCGGAGTACGAGGACTTCCTGGACCTCGCCGAGCGGTACGGGGAGGTGCGGCTGGACACGACGATGGCGTTCACCGACTTCAGCGAGGCGCTGGCGCCCTTCCCCCGGCGGGCGCTCCCCCGTCTGGCCGGGCTCGGCGACCGGATCCTGTTCGGGAGCGACTTCCCCAACATCCCCTACCCGTACCTGCACCAGCTGCGCGCGCTGGAGCGGCTCGGGCTGGGGGAGGCGTGGCTCCGGGGGGTCTGCCACGACAACGGGGCACGGCTGTTCGGGCACTGAGGCCCCGGCCTCCCCGACCCGCGGGAACCCCGGCCCGCGGGAACCCCGGCCTGTGGGAACCCCGGCCTGTGGGAACCCCGGCTTGTGGGAACCCCGGCCCGCGGACACCGCGGCTCGCGGACACCGCGGCTCGCGGACACCGCAGGGAGCAGCCATGTGTTCGCTGAGAGGCACCTGTGCGTTTCTCAGGGGATTCACAGGTCCGGGAAAGCGTGCTCTCAGAACCGCGCAGCACTGTGTTGGCCATGACCACGACCTCGCCCCAGGGGCGCACCGAACTGCTGAGGCCGGACGGGAGCCCCGTCCGCGTGCTGGTGGTGGACGACGAGCTGTCGATCACCGAGCTGCTGTCCATGGCCCTGCGCTACGAAGGCTGGCAGATCCGCAGCGCGGCCGACGGGACCGGTGCGGTGCAGACCGCGCGCGAGTTCCGGCCCGACGCCGTCGTCCTCGACATGATGCTGCCCGACATGGACGGCCTCGCCGTCCTCGGCCGGCTGCGCCGGGAGCTGCCCGACGTGCCCGTCCTCTTCCTGACCGCGAAGGACGCCGTCGAGGACCGGATCGCGGGCCTGACGGCCGGCGGCGACGACTACGTCACCAAGCCCTTCAGCCTGGAGGAGGTGGTGGCCCGGCTGCGCGGCCTCATCCGCCGCTCCGGCGCCGCCGACCGCCGTTCCGACTCGGTCCTCGTCGTCGGGGACCTGACCCTGGACGAGGACAGCCACGAGGTGTCGCGCGCCGGTGACGGCATCCACCTCACCGCGACCGAGTTCGAGCTGCTGCGGTTCCTGATGCGCAATCCGCGCCGGGTGCTCAGCAAGGCGCAGATACTCGACCGCGTGTGGTCGTACGACTTCGGCGGCCAGGCCAACGTCGTGGAGCTGTACATCTCCTACCTCCGCCGCAAGATCGACGCCGGCCGTGAGCCGATGATCCACACACGGCGCGGAGCCGGTTACCTGATCAAGCCCGCGACGTCGTGAGCGGGCGACGACGACCGCGGACGCAGGGGCACCGGCAGTCCCGGGTCCTGCACATGCGAGGGCGCCGGCAGTCCCGGGCCCCGCGCACGCAGCGGCGCCGGCAGCCCCGCACCCTGCGCACACGGCTCGTCGTCTCGGCGGTGGCGCTGATCGCGGTGGTGTGCGCGGTGATCGGCACGGTCACCACGATCGCCCTCCAGCAGCACCTGTACACCCAGCTGGACGGCCAGGTCGCGGAGGCCGCCGGGCGCGTCGGAGGACTGCCGCCCGGCCAGCTGCCCAGGATCCCGGACGAGGGCCCGTCCGCCGGATCGACCGGCTCCGGCGACTCCTCGGCGGGGGACCGGCTCGACGACTTCGTCACCAGGGGCCCGACGCAGAAGGACACCGTCGCCGCCGAGGTCGGTGCCGACGGCGGGATCACCAGGGCGGTCGTCGCCGTGGAGAAGTCCACCGGCGGCGCCTTCGACAGGATGGCGCCCAAGAACCTCAGCGAGGCGGCGCAGGCCGCCCTCGGCTCCGTGCCGAAGACCGGCAAGCACACCGTCGACATCCCGGGCCTGGGCGAGTACCGCGTCACGTACGTCAGCGGCGGCAAGGGCAGCTTCTACGTCGCCCTGCCCACCGACACGGTCACCAGCACCATCAACACCCTGGTCATCGTCGAGGTGAGCGTCACCACCGCCGGGCTCATCGCCGCCGGCATCGCCGGGGCCACCATCGTCACCGTCGCCCTGCGGCCCCTGCGCAAGGTCGCCGCCACCGCCACCCGCGTCTCCGAACTGCCCCTGCACACCGGCGAGGTCACCCTCGACGAGCGCGTCCCCGAGTCCGAGACCGACCCGCACACCGAGGTCGGCCAGGTCGGCGCCGCGCTCAACCGCATGCTCGACCACGTCCACGGCGCCCTGCACGCGCGCCAGGAGAGCGAGACGCGCGTACGGCAGTTCGTGGCGGACGCCAGCCACGAGCTGCGTACACCCCTCGCGTCCATCCGCGGGTACGCCGAGCTCACCCGGCGCGGGAGGGAGGAGACCGGCCCCGACACCCGGCACGCGCTGGGCCGGATCGAGTCCGAGGCCGGGCGGATGACGGGCCTGGTCGAGGACCTGCTGCTGCTCGCGCGCCTCGACGCGGGACGCCCGCTGAGCTACGAGCACACCGACCTCTCCCCGCTGGTCGTGGACGCCGTCAGCGACGCGCGGGCCGCGGGACGCGAGCACAACTGGCGGCTGGAGCTGCCCGACGAACCCGCCCTCGTGCTGGCGGACGCCGCTCGCATCCAGCAGGTCATGGTCAACCTGTTCGCGAACGCGCGTACGCACACACCCCCGGGTACGACGGTGACCGCGCGCGTGCGCCGCCAGGGCACCTGGGTGTGCGTGGACGTCCAGGACGACGGGCAGGGCATCGCGCCCGACCTCCTGCCGCACGTCTTCGAACGGTTCGCGCGGGGCGACTCCTCGCGCTCGCGCGCCTCCGGTTCCACCGGGCTGGGGCTCGCCATCGTGCAGGCCGTGGCCACGGCGCACGGCGGCGCGGTGACCGTCGACAGCGTCCCCGGGCGCACCGTCTTCACCGTGCACCTGCCGGCCCTGACGCCGCCCCAAGGGCCCTTCTCTCATCAGGCGTTCATGTCCGAAACGGATTCACAACCGTACTCACAGGCACAGCACAGCACGACCACATGGGTGCGACAGGGCGCTTGACGACAGTCGTCGTCATGCAAACCGAACCTTCTCCCGGCACCCTGCCGGCGCGGGAGCACCTCCCGGCCGGACACGCCGGAACGCCTGTCCTGGACGTAGTGATCCCCGTCTACAACGAGGAGAAGGACCTCCGGCCGTGTGTGCTCAGACTGCACGAGCACCTCTCCCGCACCTTCCCGTACGCGTTCCGCATCACGGTCGCGGACAACGCGTCCACGGATGCCACCCCGATGGTGGCGGCGCGGCTGGCGGCGGAACTGCCCGAGGTCCGGTCGTACCGGCTGGAGCAGAAAGGTCGCGGCCGGGCCCTGCGCACCGTCTGGTCCGCCTCGGACGCCCCGGTCCTCGCCTACATGGACGTCGACCTCTCCACCGACCTCAACGCCCTGCTTCCGCTGGTCGCCCCGCTGATCTCCGGCCACTCGGACCTGGCGATCGGCTCGCGTCTCGCCCGCAGCTCGCGGGTGGTGCGCGGCGCCAAGCGGGAGTTCATCTCCCGTACGTACAACCTGATCCTGCGGGGCTCGCTGCAGGCCCGCTTCTCCGACGCGCAGTGCGGCTTCAAGGCGATCCGGCGCGACGTCGCGCAGGTGCTGCTGCCGCTCGTCGAGGACACCGGCTGGTTCTTCGACACCGAGATGCTGGTCCTCGCCGAACGGGCGGGGCTGCGCATCCACGAGGTGCCGGTCGACTGGGTCGACGACCCGAATTCCACCGTGCACATCGTGAAGACCGCGACCGACGACCTCAAGGGCGTGTGGCGGGTGGGACGCGCCCTCGCCACCGGCTCGCTCGCGCTCGACCGGCTTGCCCGGCCGTTCGGCGACGACCCGCGCGACCGTGAGATCAGCGGCGTGCCGAAAGGCCTGGCCCGCCAGCTCGTCGGGTTCTGCGTCGTGGGCGCCCTGTCCACGCTGTTCTACCTGGTGCTCTACAGCGGCTTCCGTACGTTCTCGGGCTCGCAGGTCGCCAACGCGCTGGCCCTGCTCGTCTCGGCGGTCGCCAACACCGCGGCCAACCGCCGCCTGACCTTCGGCGTACGCGGCCGGGGCGGGGCCGTACGGCACCAGGCGCAGGGGCTGGTCGTCTTCGGCATCGGACTCGTCCTCACCAGCGGCTCGCTCGCCGCCCTGAACGCGGCGACGGCCGAACCGGCGCACGCCACCGAGCTGGCCGTCCTGATCGTCGCGAACCTCGCGGCGACCGTGCTGCGGTTCCTGCTCTTCCGGGCCTGGGTGTTCCCGGACCGGCACGACGCGTCACCGTCGACGGTCGTCGCCTCGCACGTACCCACCGCGCCGACCGGCCCCGGCCCCACATCGGCCGGACCCGCGTCGCCCGTCTACGCGACGGCGCCGCAGCAGTCCGCGTACGGCACGGGCGACTCCGCGTACGGCACCGGCACCTTCCCGTACGGCACGGGCGACTCCGCGTACCGCGCGGGCGATTCCTCGTACGACCACCAGACCTGGGGGGACGCCACCATGCGGATGCAGCCGGTGCGCCCGACCGACCACGATCCGAGGGACGCACGATGACGACGACCCAGCACGAGTACCCGGCGGGTCACGAGTACCCGGCGGGTACGGGAACCGCCGACGGGGAGACCGGACATCCGGTCGCCCCGGTACGAAGGGCTGCTCGGCCCCGCCTCCGCGGACGGCGGGCCCGAGCAGCCCTTCGTACGCCGCCTGTGGCGCGGGCGGCCCGAGGACGCCCGCTGGGTGCGCCCCGCGTTCCTGGGCGCGCTGCTGCTGATCGGCGCGCTCTACACCTGGAACCTCACGGCCTCCGGGTACGCCAACTCCTTCTACTCCGCGGCCGCCCAGGCCGGCAGCCGGTCCTGGAAGGCCTTCTTCTTCGGCTCGCTCGACTCGGCCAACGCCATCACGGTCGACAAGCCCCCGGCCTCCCTGTGGCCGATGGCCCTGTCGGTGCGGGTGTTCGGCCTGAACTCGTTCGCGATCCTGTTCCCGCAGGTCCTCATGGCCGTCGCCACGGCCGGAGTGCTGTACGGGGCCGTGCGCCGCCGGTTCCGCGCCGGGGCCGGCCTCCTCACCGTGGCGGTCTTCGCGCTCACGCCCGTCGCCGCGCTGATGTTCCGCTTCAACAACCCGGACGCGGCCCTCGCCCTGCTGATGGCCACCACCGTGTACTGCGTGCTGCGCGCCATGGAGAAGGCGCAGACGAAATGGCTGGTCTGGGCGGGCGTGGCCGTCGGTCTCGCCTTCCTGGTGAAGACCCTGCAGGCCTTCCTGATCCTGCCGCCCCTCGCGATCCTCTACGCGGTCTTCGCACCCACGACCGTGCGCAGGCGCATCGGGCAGGTGCTCCTCTCCGGCCTCGCGATGGTCGTCGCGGGCGGCTGGTGGGTGGCGCTGGTCGAGCTGTGGCCCGCGTCCTCCCGCCCGTACATCGGCGGCTCGCAGAACAACTCGTTCCTCGAACTCACCTTCGGCTACAACGGACTCGGCCGCATCAACGGCGAGGAGACCGGCAGCGTCGGGGGCGGCGGAGGCGGTGGTGGCTGGGGCGAGACCGGCTGGGACCGGATGTTCGGCTCCTCCATCGGCGGCCAGATCTCCTGGCTGATCCCGGCCGCGCTGATCCTGCTCTCCGCGGGCGTCGCGCTGACCTGGAAGGCGCGGCGGACCGACACGGCCCGGGCCGCGTTCCTCGCCTGGGGCGGCTCGCTGCTGATCACCATGGTGGTCTTCAGCTTCATGCAGGGCATCTTCCACGAGTACTACACCGTGGCCCTCGCCCCGTACGTGGCCGCCGTGGTCGGCATGGGCGCGAGCATGCTGTGGGAGGAGCGCGGCCGGATGTGGGTCTCGCTCACCATGGCGGCCGCCGCGACGGCCACCGCGGCCTGGGGCTACGTCCTGCTGAACCGCTCCACCGACTACCTGCCCTGGCTCAAGTGGCTGGTCCTGGTGGGCGGCCTGGTCGCGGCGCTCGGCCTGGTCTTCATCGCGCGGCTCGGGCGCCGGCTGGCCCTCGGGGTGGTCGGGCTCGGCTTCGTCGCGGCGCTGGCCGGCCCGACCGCGTACACGCTGACCACGCTGAACGAGGGCCACAGCGGCTCGATCGTCACCGCGGGTCCCGCGGTCTCGGGCGGTCGCGGCGGACCGGGCGGCGGTGGCATGGGTGGCGGCCCCGGTGGCGGCGGTGGCGGTATGCCCGGCGGCAACCGGCCGGGCGGCACCGGCCAGAACCAGCAGGGCGGCGGCATGGGCCAGCCCCCGACCGGCGGCTTCCCCGGCGGCGGCCAGCAGAACGGCAACGGTCAGCAGGGCCAGCAGGGCCAGCAGAACGGCCGGACGCAGCCCGGCGGCGGTACGGCCGGCGGCATCGGTGACGGTGGCGGCATGGGCGGCGGAGGCGGTGGCGGGATGGGCGGTCTGCTC
>NZ_VDFC01000043.1:243067-244889 GCF_008369065.1 Streptomyces apricus
GTGGCGGGATGGGCGGTCTGCTCAACGGCGCGACCGTCAGCTCCGAGGCCAAGGCGCTCCTGGAGAAGGATTCCGGTGACTACACCTGGGTGGCGGCGGCCATCGGCTCGCAGAACGCGGCGAGCTACCAGCTCTCCACCGGCGACCCGGTGATGGCGATCGGCGGCTTCAACGGCAGCGACCCGTCGCCGACGCTCGCCCAGTTCAAGAAGTACGTGGCGGACGGGAAGATCCACTACTTCGTCTCGTCCGGCTCCATGGGCGGCGGCAGCGACAGCTCCGGCACCGGGACCCAGATCAGCGAATGGGTGCAGGAGAACTTCAAGGAGGTGACGGTGGGTTCGTCCACGTTCTACGACCTGACGCAGTCCACCGGCGACTGAGACCCTCCGCCGGGGCCGTGGCCCGGGACAGTGACCCGGAGTCATGGGGCTGATGCCGGGCGGAGCGGGAAGACTCCGCGGTGGCGGCCCGGACGCGGGGTCCGCCCGGCCTCCGGGCGGGCGGACCCCGCAGTTCCGGGGCGCCCCTCCGCGAGAGTCCCGAGGAAGGTGCGCCATGGTGAGGGCAGCCGGCCGGGCCGGGCGCCCGGCCCGGACCAGCGTCTGGCTGGCCGGCAGGGCCCCGCGGGGCGGTCGCGCCCGCGGCGACCGGCCGCCCCCGCTCGACCGGGACCGGATCACCGCGGTCGCGGCGGCGCTCCTCGACGCGGAGGGGCCCGCCGGGTTCTCCATGCGGCGGCTGGCCGCCGAGCTGAACGTGACCGCGATGTCCGTCTACTGGTACGTGGACACGAAGGACGATCTCCTCGAACTGGCGCTGGACGCGGTGTACGGCGAACTGGAGTTGCCGGATCCGGACGCCGACGACGACTGGCGGGACCAGCTGCGGGCGCTCGCCTCCGGCTACCGGGCACTGCTCCTGCGGCACCCGTGGGTGTCGCCGCTCGCCGGGACGTTCCCCGACATCGGGCCCCGCTCGGTGGCCTTCTCGCAGGCGGTGCAGCGGGTGGTCCGCCGCACGGGGCTGCCCCCGCACCGGCTGGCGGGGGCCGTCTCCGCCGTCCTCCGGTTCGTGTACGGGTCCGGCGGCCCGGTCGAGGGCCGCCTCACGCGGCGCCCGGCCGGGGCGGGGACGGACCCCGACGCCTCCCCGGGGCAGGCGCCGGGCACGGTGGAGGAGATGCGCGAGCGGGACTTCCACGCCGCGCTCGACCTGGTGATCGCGGGCATCGAGACGGTGGTGCTCCGCGGCGAGCCGTGAGGAGTGCCCCGGCCCCCCCGGTCGGTTGGCGAGGGCCGGTCGCGCGGGCCCCCGCCAACCGACCGGGGGCGATGCGCTTCCTACGCCAGATGCGCCGGGAAGCCGCCCGTGGCCACCGGGCCCCATTTCTGCGGGGTGATCCTGATGATCGACTTGCCCTGCTTGACCATGGCCCGGCGGTACTCGTCCCAGTCCGGGTGCTCGCCCGAGATGTTGCGGAAGTACTCGACCAGGGGCTCGACCGACTCGGGGGAGTCGATCACCTCGGCCGTGCCGTCGATCTGGACCCAGGGGCCGTTCCAGTCGTCGCTCAGGACGATGAGGCTGACCCGCTCGTCGCGCTTGGCGTTGCGGGTCTTGGCGCGCTCCGGGTAGGTGGAGACGACGACCCGGCCCGAGTCGTCGACCCCGCAGGTCAGGGGCGAGCCCTGCGGGCCGCCGTCCGCCCTGCGCGTCAGCAGGATGGCGCGGTGGCGGGGGCGTACGAAGTCCAGCAGCTCGTCCAGCGATACGGACGTGTTCGTCGCGATGTTCGGTGCCATGCGGGCAGCTTAGGCGC
>NZ_VDFC01000043.1:244989-313748 GCF_008369065.1 Streptomyces apricus
GCCAGGCCGAACTCCCGGCCTGGAAGGAGGAACACAATGCCTCGCACCGCAAGGTCCGCGCCCGCGTGGAGCACGTCTTCGCCCGCATGAAGGGCTGGAAGATCCTCCGCGACTGCCGCCTGAAAGGCGACGGCGTTCACCACGCCACGCTCGGCATCGCCCGCCTGCACAACCTCGCCCTCGCCGGGTGACGCAGAAACCAGCAGGTCACCGAGCATGCCGTAGATCATTTACGGGACAACCCTTAGGCGGGCAAGCGCGTAAACGCCCGCCAGGCGTACAGCGGCCTGGTCATGACCGAGTTGTTCGGCGGCCGTGGTGTACCGATCGGCGAGCTGGCTGGCATCCGCGCGATGCGCGTCTCCCTCGGACAGCAACTGCTTGCGGTAGGCGTACAAGCCGGCAAGGACAGCGCCGATCAGGGTCAGCGCGGTGACAGTGGTTTTGAGGACATCGTTGACGTCGACCGGCTTGGAGGGCTTCTGGCGGGAGGCCGCATGCGCGAAGTAGTCGTAGGCGTACTGGTAGATCCCCCAGCCGAGCAGCGCAGCGAGAAGCAAAGCGGCAGGAGCCACGAACCAGACCGGCCACAGGTTCGGGGTATGCCGTCCCCGAGGAGCTTGTCGCCTGCGTCGAAGTGAGAAAGCCACGTCAGAAGCATGGCGCAGCGAGATCGTCGGCAGGGCCCATTTGCGAGATCGAGTTCGTACGCCGTCGGGGCATTGATACCTCAAGGGATTGGCATAGCATCTCTGGATGCCTTCTTTTCGCGCACTGGAGTGCCTGATCGCTGTCGCGGACACCGGGTCGATCACTCAGGCCGCATTGCTGCTGCACTCCTCGCAGCCGGCCGTGTCCCACCAGATCGCCTCACTGGAGCGCGAGGCCCGCACGGCCCTGTTGCGTCGCGAGGCACGGGGGGTCAGGCTCACCGCCGCGGGGCGGGTCGCGGTCGCTGACGCCCGACGGGCGGTCGAGGCGGCTGCCGCCGCTGTTCGATCGGCTCGGGCGGTGGGAGAAGCCGAGGGCGGGGTGCTGCGGATCGGCTGCGCGCAAAGCCTTACCGTCGCCCTGCTCGCCCCGGTGCTCCGCGACTGGCGCCGGCGCCACCCGGACGTGGTCATCACCCTGCACGAGCTCGCCGTCATGGACGAGGCGCTGAGGCTGGTCGAGTCCGACGACGTCGACGTCGCGGTGCTGCCGGACCCCCCGTCCGATCGTTTCCAGGTCACTGCCATCGCCGAGGAGGAGATCGTGCTGGCCGCGCCCACCGGCCACCCACTGGCCCAGCGGGCCTCGGTGCGGATTCAGGACCTCGACGGCGCGCCACTCGTGCACTACACGGCGCACAACCGCCTCGGCGCCTGGCTCGACCAGTCCTTCGCCCGGGCCGGGGTCCGCCCGGAGGCGGTCATGCGCACGTCCGTCACTGCTACGGCGCCTCAGCTCGCCGCCGCCGGACTGGGCGTTGCGGTCTGCCCGGTGAGCGCGGTCAGTGCGGGCTTTCCGGGGGTGGTCCGGCCGTTCTCACCGCGGTGGACCAGGCAGTTGATGGCGGTCACCTCCGCCGACCCCGACCCGCTTGTCGCACGGTTCATCGCCGGACTGCGCCGTCACGGAGTGCGGGTCACCCGCAGCGTACAGGCGCAGCTCGACGAAGGGATCGCGGCCGCGAACCAGTGACCATGGACGCTCTGAGACCTGCAGCAGGACACATGAGGGGAGGCTCGCAGGGTGTGCCCGCCATGGGTCTCATGGTGGGCACCGCGCACGGTTCGTGGATCGGCGGACCCCTGCTCGCCGCCGGGCTCAGCTGCAGTTCCTCCATCTGGACGGGCACGGTCGCCACCGGACTCGTCCTCGTCCTCCTCGCTGTCGTTACCGACCCGGCGGAAGCACGAGGTATCCAAAAAGTCTTTGTTACACCGTCCATCTATGAATGACTTCGAGGGAACAGCGGACCGTCCCCGATCGCTGCACAGCACATGACTTCCTGCCCGCAGCGAGCGGGAAGCGTCCTACGCGAGAAAGAAGGCTCCCATGTCCCAGGCATTCGTCACGGGTGGCTCCGGTTTCATCGGACAGGCCCTGATCCGCCGGCTTGTCGCAGAAGGCCATACGGTCCGCGCGCTGGTCCGCAGTCAGGCGTCGGCCGACAAGGTCGCGGCCGTGGGCGCGCAGCCGGTGCAGGGCGAGTTGACGGAAGCAGCCGACTGGCAGGACGCGGTGACAGGCAGTGAGGTGCTGTTCCACCTCGCCGCCGAGACGGACATCACCGCCGACCGCGAGCGCCACGAACGGGTGACGGTCGGTGGCACCCGAGCGGCTGTGGAAGCAGCCCGTACCGCGGGGGTCGCCACCTTCGTCCACTGTGGCAGCGAGGCCGCGCTCCTGGCCGGCGAACCGCTGCTGGACGTGGACGAGACCGCACCGCTGCGGCCGGACTCCGAGGCCGCCTACTGCGCGGGCAAGGCCATCGCCGAGCAGATCGTGCTGGAGGCCGGTGCACCGGGCTTCACCACCGTCTCCGTACGGCCGCGGTTCGTCTGGGGTCCCGACAGCAGCCTGATCGAAGGCCTGGCCGCTGCGGCCAGGGCCGGGCAGTTCGCCTGGATCGGCGGCGGCCGGCACACCACCGACGTGACGTATGTGGACAATGCCGTCGAGGGCTTGGTACTCGGCTGGCAGCATGGCCGGCCAGGACAGGCGTACTTCGTCACCGACCGGCATCCAGTCATCCTGCGGGATTTCCTGGAGACACTTTTCTCGCTCCACGGCGTCGACGCACCCATCCCCGACCTGGACGCCGACACCGCCGCCCAGGTGGTGCCGGTACCCGCTCGGTGGTTCGTCGGACAGCCGTGCACGCTGCGCACCGACAAGGCCGTGAGCGAACTGGAATACCGGCCCATCGTCTCGCACGCTGCCGGTTTCGCCGCCGTGAAGGAAGCTCTGGCCGTTGACGCCGCGTGACGGCCTGCGGAGTCATACCTGACCGTGGTGTCCGCCCCGGGCCCCGGTACGTCCGCGGGCAGGGAGGTGGCCCTGCCCGATGCCGGGCCACCGTGCGTGCTCGGGCGCGTCGGCAGGGGTGGGCCCGGTCAGCGGTGAACCTGGCCCCACAGATCACCTTCCCAGCTCCACGTGGCTGCCTCGCCGATCGGGCCGGAACGGGGCAGCCGCGAGAAAGATAGGGTGCGGTCGCGTGATGCGTCTTGCAATTCTTGGTCCTGTCCGTGCATGGCGGCGCGACGAGGAGATCGACCTCGGCTCCCCACAGCAACGTGGGCTGCTCGCGCTGCTGCTCCTGCACGAAGGACGCCCGGTGGAGACCGAGGCGATCCTGGAGGCCCTGTGGGGCGAACACGGGCCTCGCGGTGCTCGGGGCACCGTCCGCACGTACGTCTATCGTCTGCGCCCGATTCTCGGCGACATGGCGGTCATCGAATCGACCGGCAGCGGCTACCGTCTCACGGTCCGTGACGGGACCCTTGACCTGAGGAGGTTTCGGGAGCTGACCGCCCAGGCGCACCGGGCACGCCGCGCCGGCGCTGCGGCGAGCGCTGCCGAGCTCCTGCGTCAGGCTCTCGGCACGTGGCAGGGACCGGCCCTGTCAGGTGTCCGGGGCCCCTTCTTCGAGCTTGAGCGCGATCGGCTGGAGGAGCTGAGACTGGCGGCTCTGGAGGAGGTTTTCGATCTTGAGCTGGAGGTCGGCGGGCCCTCTGATCTGACGTCCGAGATTCGGGCAGCCGTGATGGAGCACCCGCTGCGGGAGCGGCTGCACGAACAGCTCATGCTGTCGTTGTTGCGTGCCGGCCGCCGGGCCGAGGCGCTGGCCGCCTTCCAGCGCACACGGCACCTTCTGCGTGAAGAGCTGGGCGTGGACCCCGGGCCCGCACTTCGCTCTCTGCACAGCCGTGTCCTGCGCGAGGTCGAGGACGCGCCCGCCCCTGCGCGCCGTGACCTGCCCTCGCCCCTCGCGCCCGCACCGGTTCCGGCGCAGCTCCCGGCGGACCTGGCAGTGTTCACCGGGCGCCGCGCAGAGATCACGGAGCTGTCCTTGACCGTGCGTGATGCTGCGCACGCTCCGGTCATCGGCATCACCGGTCTGGGCGGGATGGGCAAGACGACGCTCGCCGTCCACGTCGCCCACACCCAGCGCCGGCTGTTTCCCGACGGACAACTCTTCGCCGACCTCGGCGGCTTCACGGATCCGGTCGGCCCGTTGGAGGTGCTCGGCCAGTTCTTGCGTGCGGTAGGAGTGCACCGGCTGCCGGCGTCGCTGGACGAACGTGCCGCGTTGTGGCGTACGACGGTGTCAGGGCGCCGGCTGCTGATCGTCCTGGACGCGGCAACCAGCGGTGAGCAGGTGCGTCCCCTGCTGCCGGCCTCTCCGGGCTGTGCCGTCATCATGACCAGTGCGCGCCGCATCATCGACCTGCCCGGCATCCCCTGGCTGCGTCTGGGCGTCCTGCAGCCCCAGGACGCGTTGCACCTGCTCGCCGCCATCTCCGGCACCCGGCGCGTGTTCGCGGAGCAGGAAGCGGCCGGTCGCCTGGTGCAGGCCTGTTCCTACCAGCCGCTCTCGGTGCATGTGGCGGCCGCCCGGTTGGACGCCCGGCCGTCGTGGACGATCGACCAGATCCTGGCCCAGCTCGAAGACGATCTGCGCCAGCCGGTCGTCATGCATGAGGACTGCAAGATCGTCGACAAACCGTTCCGTGAAGCCCAGGCACGCATGGACACCTTCCACCGCAACGCCTTCCACCTCGCCGCCGTTCCCGACTGCAGCCGGCTGGACGCCGCCATGGCCGCGGCAGTGCTCGACCTGCCCGTCAACGAAGCCACCGCCGTCATGGAAGCCCTCGTCGACGCTCATGTGGTGGAGATCGGCGAGAACGGCGACTACCACTTCCTCGGGCTCGTCAAGGCGTTCGCGCGGCGCCAGGCCCTCAACGGGCTGGGACACGAGCACTGCCAGCAAGCGCTGCACCGACTGCTGCACCACTGCCTGACCGGCAAGGACACGGTCGACGAAAAGGACCTGCGCGCGCTACTGGACCAGATCACTGATCTTCCGGACGCACTCGCGGAAAAGGTGTCGCTCTCGCTGCCCTGATCCCTGCAGCGGCCGCGCGAGGCGACGTACCCGCACAAGCTCCAGCACCACCCGTGGTGCGAATGTGCGGAAGACCATCTGCCTCCCGTGGACGAAACGCCTCGTCGACACGCCGTCGACACCACGTCGACAAGCGCCCGATGCAATGCACGCATGCTCGACTCATTCACACGCGCCGCTCTGGCAGCACAGATCACCGGGTCCGTACTCGGACCGGAAGACGAAGGGTTCGCCGACGAGTGCGCGCCCTTCAACCTTGCCGTGACCCACCACCCCCGTGTCGTGGTCGCGGCCGCGAACAGCGCCGACGTGCAAGTCGCCGTTCGCTTCGCCGCACAGCGGCGTCTGCCTGTCGCCGTCATGGCCACCGGCCACCAGGCGACGATCCCGGCCGACGACGCGGTCCTCATCACCACTCACCGTATGGCGCAGGTGAGCATCGACCCCGCAGCCCGCACAGCCCACGTAACGGCGGGAGCCCGCTGGCAGCAGGTGATCGACGCGGCGACCCCGTTCGGGCTCGCCCCGCTCAACGGCTCCTCACCACTTGTCGGAGTCATCGGCTACACCCTCGGCGGAGGCCTGAGCCCCACCATGGGCCGCGCCCACGGATGGGCAGCCGACCACGTCACCTCCCTGGAGGTCGTGACAGCCGACGGCGAGCTGCGCCATGTCGACGCCACGTCGGAACCCGACTTGTTCTGGGCACTGCGCGGCGGCAAGAGCAACTTCGGTGTCGTCACCGCCATGGAGTTCGCGCTCTTCCCGGTGCAACAGCTGTGGGCGGGCGGCCTCTTCTTCGACGGCGCCGACGCAGCAGCCGTCCTGCACGCCTACGCCCGGGTCACGGCCGAGGCCCCGGACGGGTTGAGCTCGTCGGTCGCCCTGCTGCGTCTGCCGGCCCTGCCCGGCGTGCCTCCCTTCCTCGCCGACCGCTTCGCCGTGCACGTCCGCATCTCCTACCTCGGCCCGGCAGCCGAGGCCGTCGAGCTGGTTGCGCTGCTGCGGGCGGCCGCACCCGTCCTCGCGGACACTCTGGGGCCGATGCCCTACGCGTCCTTCGCCCAGATCCACAACGATCCAGCAGACCCGGCGCCGTTCATGGAACATACCGCGATGCTGCGCTCATTGACCGCCGAAGCCGTCGAGGAGATCCTGAGTGCCGCGGGCCCGACGGCCGACTGCCCGGTGCACTTCGTCGAGCTGCGTCACCTCGGTGGCGCCCTGGCCCGGGCCGCGGACAACGCCGTCGGACACCGGAACGCCCGGTTCGCACTCTGGATCGTGGGTGTCGGGGCACCCGATGCCTTCACCGCCATGAACGCCTACGCCGATGAGCTCCTGCAGCGCATGCGCCCCTGGTCCACCGGCGGACGCTACCTGAACTTCATGGCTGCCCAGGACACCGGCGTCAACGACGTGAGAGCCGCCTACGACGAAGCCGATTACAGCCGGCTCCGCAGCATCAAGAGGCGCTTCGACCCGGACAACCTCTTCCGCTTCAACCACAACATTCCCCCCGAGGAGCGCCCGATGTCCGACGACAAGCTGCAGCTCCTGATCGACCACGCCGCGATCGCCGATGCACTGCACCGCTACACGGCCGGCCTCGACCACGGTGACGCCGAACTGCTCGCTTCGTCACTGACCGAGGACGCCATGGTCGACCTGACACCGGCCACGAGCAAGATCGGTCTCGACTTCCCCGCTCTCAAGCCGCGCGACACCGTCGTGGGAGCACTGATCCCGGCGGTCGGCCCGCTCGACACCAGCCACGTGATCAGCAACATCCGCGCCACCGTCGACGGCGACACCGCCCACGTGTACTGCTATGCGATGGCCCAGCACTACCTGCCGCAGGAAGGCCCCAAGCCGGACCGGACCCGGCACGCGCTGATGATGAACCGCTACGACGCAGACCTGACGCGCGACGGAAGCACATGGCGCATCAGCCGGCTGACGATCGACAACGCCTGGTTCGAGGGCGACGAGACCGTCCTGATTCCCGGCGGCTGACCTCAGGGCGGGACGGTCCCACCGGGGTAACACCCTCCATCGGCAGGGCGTCACCCCGGTGCTGCCGGGTCCCACCCACACTGCCGCAGGTGCGGGCCGCACCGGCCCGTCCCACGAAACCTCCACCGGCGGGCCGGCCACCACCAAGCCCTCAACGCCCGCACTCCACGATCCACTTGGGAGCGTTCCGAGTGTCCACCCCCGACGAGCCCCACCCTCCTCAGCACTCACACCCCAACAGCGTCCAGGAACGGCTCAAGGCCCTCATACGGGACTTCCGCCACGGCGTGTGGCAGCCGACCGGCCTCGAACATCGCCTGGCCGAGCTTCTCGCTCAGTCGGCCGCCGGGTCCGGATCGCTCAGCGCGGTCAGCATCCGGGCCGCGACATGGGAGGGCTCGATGACGGCCGTCCACGAGAACGGCGGACGTTTCATCACTCTTCTGGCGGACCTGCTGCCGCTGGTGGAGAAGCCCGACGCAGCTGCGTTGCACACTGCCGGCCTGGCGCTGGACCTGGTCGAGACGATCACACAGACGGCACCGCACCGACAAGCTGCTCCTCCGCCGGGAGCACGCCCCTGTCCGAGCCCGGCAGGCAACCAGCAGAGTGCCCTACCACCCGCACCCCGGGCACCGCATCCTCGCGAGGACAGCAGACGGCTGCGCGTGGACGCGGCACGCAATCACGCCCGTCTGCTCGACGCCGCAGCACGAATTGCACAAGAGCAAGGGCTGAAGCACCTCACGATGGAAGCAGTGGCCACTGCGGCAGGTGTCGGCAAAGGCACCGTCTTTCGGCGGTTCGGCGACCGCACAGGTCTGCTGCAGGCCCTGCTGCAGCACTCCGAGGACACCTTCCAGGCCGCTCACCTCAACGGCTCGGACCAAGCAGAGGGCCGTGACGAGGCCATCGAGCAGCTTCGCGCATTCGGGGTGGCCGCCATACGACGCTATGCCCAGGAGCTGGAGCTCCAGACAGCCGCCGAGCCCTCCCCCGATGAGCGCTACCGGCGCGCACCTCGCCGCTCGTACCATGAGCGGGTCAGCGTCCTGCTCAGCCTGGCTGCACCCGAAGCAGACGCAGAACTGTTCGGCCACGCACTGCTGGGCTACCTGGAGCCCGCCCTTCTCCGGCATCTGAGCGACCAGTGCAACCTACCGCTGCAGCGGCTGGAAAGAGGCTGGCTCGAACTGGTCTCCCGACTCACCCATGAGGCCACGGCTCCACACGACATGACCTGAGGACCGCCGACGTGACTACGGGGACCTTGGCTGCAAGCGGGCCTGTGCGGGAGTTGGCGGCTGTTGTCCGTCTCTCTGCTGCCGAAGACTGCGCATTCCGAGGCGTCGTCGCCGACGATATCGCCGGGTCCGACAAGGCCTCGCGGACGGTGTCCAGAAGTGGCACCCCACCGGCCTGCGGGACCACCACACCCCGCCGACCTGGAGGAAGGGGGCGGGTGTGCGGGCGCGCCTCGGGGGCCGGGACGCACTGTGGCCGTCCGCGCGGCAGCTTCGCCTGTGCGCCGTGCCGCACCACAGTGGCGCGGTACTTGACCGGCGGCCGGGAAGCTTCGAGAAAGAGCGTGGGGTGCCTGAAGATCGCCCGGTCGGCCGAGTACCGGCAGGAAGTTCGTTCACAGCTTCATAGCTTGTTCCTCAACCTCCGACCTGGTCGAATCATCACTCTTTGAGGTGATTTCAGAGTGTGAGGCGGCCGCAGTCGGGGCCGCCTTCTTCGTTGCTACTGGTCCCTCACAGGCTCGGCCTGCACGGGACGGGTGAACCCGTGCCCCGGGGGGCCAGCCCAGGCCGTCAATGCCGTGCGCCGCCCGGCGTGGCGTTCCGCCGTGCCGGTGGCGCGCGTGGCCCAGGCGATGTGGCCGTCGGGGTGGACGAGGACTTCGCTCACCCCGTCCAGGCCGGCGTGGCCGTCGTGCGCGGTGACGGTCGCGGCGGTGACCCGCTGACCCCACTCCGCTACGGCTCGAAGATCCACTTGATGACTGAGCGGACCGGGCTGCCGATCTCGGTGGGCATCTCGGGCGCCAACCTGCATGACAGTCAAGCGCTCAAGTCGATGGTGCGGGGCATACCGCCCATCCGCTCCCGCCGCGGCCCTCGTCGGCGCAGGCCCGCCGAACTCCACGCCGACAAGGCCTACGACAACCGTCACCTGCGGCGATGACTGCGCTCCCGGCACATCACACCCCGCATCGCACGCAAGGGCATCGAGCCCTCCCAGCGGCTGGGCCGCCACCGCTGGACCATCGAACGCACCATGGCCTGGCTCGCCGGCTGCCGGCGCCTGCACCGCCGCTACGAATGCAAAGCCGTCCACTTCCTCGCCTTCGCCGGCATCGTCAGCACCCTCATCTGCTACCGCAGACTCTCCAAATGAAATGATCTTTCAGCGGGGCCTGAGCCCGTCGACGACGACGTCCAGCATGCGGTTCAGCTGGGGGCGCTGCTCGGGTGCGCCGGCCACGGAGAGCAGACCGGCGAGGATGCCGCCCACCTCGACCGGGTCGATGTCGTTGCGCAGTTCTCCTGCTGTGGCGCCGGCCTCGAGCACCATCGCCAGGACCTGCTGGACCTCGTCGCAGACCGGTCCGGTGCCGAAGCGGCCGGAAGCGCTCATGGCGACCAGGGCCTCGCAGATGCCGCGTCGTTCACCGGCCCAGTCGGCGAATCGGAGCATCCACGCGTGGAGGGCCTGCGCGGGCGGCTCGGTGGCCAGCAGGGTGCGCGCATCTTCGCGCAAGGGCCGGATCTGGTCCCGGTAGACCTCTTCGACCAGATCCTCACGGGTGGGGAAGTGCCGGTACAGGGTGGCGTTGCCCACTCCCGCGCGTTTGGCGATCGCGTCCAGCGAGATCGCGCGTCCGGACGCGAAGGCTTCGGCGGCCGTGGCGATCAACTGCTCGCGGTTGCGCTGCGCGTCGACGCGCAGGGTGCTGCGTGGAGGTGTCATGACCTTCGCGATCGTGAGTGTCGGATGAGGCGTCGGATGAGGCTCGGGATCGATTCGGGGATATCCCCGTTTCAGTGTACGGTGAGGCAAACGGGGAGGTCCCCGATTGTGGACGTCCCGCCGATCGCTCCAGCGACGAAAGGTTTGCCATGCCTGCAGCTCTCATCACCGGGGGGACGACCGGGATCGGCAGGGCGACGGCCGAGCTGCTGCACGCCCGCGGCTACCAGGTCGCGGTCACCGGACAGAATCCCGACTCCCTCGCGCGGGCGCGGTCCGAGCTCCCCGGCGACGTGCTCGTCGTCCGGTCCGACGGGCGCGTGCTCGCCGACACCGACGCCCTGATGTCGGCGGTGTCGGCGCGGTTCGGATCGCTGGACCTGCTCTTCCTCAACGCCGGGATCTTCCGTCCGGCACCGGTTGCCGAGGTGACGGAGGAATCGTTCGACGAGCACGCCGACCTCAACTTCAGGGGCCAGTACTTCACCCTCCAGAAGGCCCTTCCCCTCATGAACGACGGCGGCTCGATCGTGCTGACCGTCGGCATCGGATCCCGTCGCGGCACCCCTGGCGCCACGGTGGGGGCGGCGACACGCGGCGCGCTGCTGGCCATGCTGCCCTCACTCGCGCTCGAACTGGCCCCGCGCAGGATTCGCGTCAACGCCGTGAGCCCCGGGGCCACCGACACCCCGCTGCTCGACAAGCTGGGGGTGCCCGAGAGCGGCCGGGACGCCATGCGCTCGAAGATCCCCTTCGAGCGCTTCGGCTCCAGCCAGGAGGTCGCGGAAGCGGTCGCCTTCCTCGCCTCGGACGCCGCCGGCTACATCACCGGCCAGGACATCACCGTGGCCGGCGGCTACGGACTCGGCGCCTGAAACCCGGGCGGGCCGACCGCCAATCCGCACCTTTCGAACGCCATGAACCGCACCTCACAGGAGAACACGATGGCACTCACTCTCGACACGTATCGGCTGCTGGGCCGTTCCGGACTCCGGGTCTCACCGCTGGCGCTGGGCACGGCGACCTTCGGCACCGAGTGGGGCTGGGGCGCCGAGCGCGACCAGGCGCGCAAGCTCTTCGACCGCTACACCGAGCTCGGCGGCAACTTCTTCGACACCGCCAGCACCTACACCAACGGAAGCTCCGAGCGACTGCTCGGCGAATTCGCCCGCACCGACCGCGACAAGATGGTGCTGGCGACGAAGTACTCGACGCTGCGCCAGTCCGGTGACCCGAATTCCGGGGGTACCCACCGCAAGAGCATGCTCGCGTCGGTGGAAGCCAGTCTGCGGCAGCTGAACACCGACTACATCGATCTGCTCTACGTGAACGTATGGGACTTCAGGACGCCGGTGGAGGAGATCCTTCGGGGCCTGGACGACCTGGTGAGGCAGGGCAAGACGCTGTACGTGGCGATCTCCAACGCCCCGGCCTGGCAGGTGTCGCGGATGCAGGCGATCGCCGACCTGCGCGGCTGGTCACCACTGGTCGCACTGGAGACCGAGTACAGCCTGATCCAGCGCACCACGGAGCGTGACCTGATCCCGATGGCACGCGAGATGGGACTGGGCGTGGTCCCCTACTCCCCGTTGGGCGGCGGGGTGCTCACCGGCAAGTACAGCCGGCAGGACCAGAACCCGGTGGGCTCCGTCGCCGGCGAGACCGCCGGCAACCGCAAGAGCCTCAACGCCGCCCTGGGATGGGTCACCGACCGCAACCTTGCCATTGCCGAGGCGGTGAAGGAGGTGGCCTCGGAGCTGGGCCGCACACCCGCCCAGGTCGCACTGGCCTGGACCCTGAACGCCCCGGGCGTGACGGCACCCATCATCGGCGCCCGTACCGTCGCACAGCTGGAGGACAACCTGGGCGCCCTGCAGGTCGACCTCACTCCTTCACAGCTGGCCCGCCTCGACGAGGTCAGCGCCATCTCCCTCGGCAACCCGCATGATGTGCTCGCCAGCGAGCACATCCGCACGATCACCACAGGCGACATGAAGGTCGAAACCCTCGGCTGATTCGCTCCATGAACGGCGACATCCCGATATACCGGCACGCTTTTCAGGATGGAACGGAGCGACCTCGGCAATGCGTAAGTACAGCGGCAAGAATGTGGTGATCACAGGTGGCAGCAGCGGCATGGGGCTCGCGCTGGCGGAGCTGCTGGTGCAAGACGGAGCCCGCGTGGTGATCACCGGCCGTTCTCAGACCAAGCTCGACGCGGCACGCGAGCGGCTCGGCGACAACGCCGTGGCCGTCCGGGCGGACGTGGCCTCACTGTCCGACCTGGATATGCTCAGCGGCCGTGCAAAAAGCGAACTCGGCTCGATCGAGGCTCTGTTCGTCAACGCCGGCATCTCACCCCTCACGCCCCTTCAGTCGACGACCGAGGACATGTACGACGAGCTGTTCGCCATCAACGTCAAGGGCGCCTTCTTCACTGTGCAAAAGCTCGCCCCGCTGCTGAGCGCGAACGCCGGCATCGTCCTCACCACCTCGATCGCGAACGTCATCGGCATGGCGGACACCAGCGTCTACGCGGCCGGCAAGGCGGCGCTGCGCTCGATGGCCCGCACCTTCTCCCGCGAGTTGCTTCCGCGGGGAATCCGTGTCAATGCGATCAGCCCGGGCCCCATCGACTCGGGAATTCTGGAAACGATGAACTTGTCCAAGGAGGCCGCCGACCAGTTCAGGGCGGAGCGGACCGTGAGCAACCCCATGAAGCGCTACGGCACCGTCGAAGAGTTCGCCAAGGCGGCCGCATTCCTCGCCTTCGACGCCACGTACACCACCGGTATCGAGCTGGCCGTGGACGGCGGTGAAACCCAGCTCTGAGCTCGTCTGCCGTCCCGCTACGGGCGTAAGGCCTGCTACCACGGCAGTTATGGGGGACGCTGCAACGCGTGGTCGTGTCGATCAAGCCGCGAGCCGCTTATGCAGGCGCTCGGCCGGTGGATCGACGACGACGTCCGAGTTGGCCGTCGACGAGAACACCAGCTTGTCTGCGATGCCCTGCACCCATGCCATGGTGCCCGGGTCGCCGTCCTGGATCGGTTCCCGCCCCATGAACGCCGGGCTCACGCTGGTGACCCGAACGTTGCTGCACCCGCTGTCAGCGGGCGCCCCCCGATCAGGCGGGCGCCGGCTCGGCGGCGGGCCTATGCCTTCTTGCCGCCCCGGTGGTCCGCCAGGCCGCGGATCAGGGAGACGAACGGTGCGACGTTCGAGCTGTAGCTCATACCGTCGAAGCTGTTCGTCAGTGACAGCCCGTCCGTCATGGCCCGTCCCAGGACCGCCAGCTCCTCGATGAAAGCCTTGTCGCTCGCGACGTCACCCGGTGCGAAAACAGGCGTCAGGGCGTCCACCCAGGAAGCATGGGCGAAGTCGCGGATGCGGCGCACGGCAGCACTCACGACCTCGTCGTCCTTCTGCGGTCCTACGCTGATCGTCAGCAGAAGGCGGAGGTAGTCGGGCCGCTCGTCGAGGGAGGCGCACGCGGCGGTGAACCAGGCCTCGAACCGGTCGAGGGGTTCGAGGTCGTCGAAGGAGGACGGATGGGCGAACAGCGCGTGCAGCTCGTTGAAAGTGCGGTCGAGCAGCGCCGCCAGGACGCCCAGTTTGTTGCCGAAGTGGTAGTAGATGGAGCTGGCGGGCAACCCGGACTGTGCGGAAAGGTCTGAGATGGCCATGCCGTCATACCCTCGACTTGACACAAGGCTCCGGGCCGCATCGAGGATGAGATCGCGGCTGCTCAACCCGGCAGCGGTCGATGCGGAGTTGTTTCCCTTCACCATGGGCCCATGATAGGTGCCGGGCGACGTGTGGACGGACAGGCGTGCGGTGGGGGGCAGAGCGGTACTTGCCCCGCTTCACCTCGGTGGCCGAGGTGTCTCAGCGCAAGAAGCCTTCATAGGTGCGCTGTTGCAGCTGGCTCTCGATCTGCCTCACTGTCTCCAACCCCACACCGACGATGATCAGAATGCTGGTTCCGCCGAATGGGAAGTTCTGGCCTGCACCCGTTACGGCCAGGGCGATGGTGGGGACGAGGGCGATCAGCCCCAGATACAGCGCGCCCGGCCAGGTGATCCGGGTGAGCACATAGTGCAGGTACTGGGCGGTCGGCCGCCCGGCTCTGATCCCCGGTATGAAGCCTCCGTACTGCTTCATGTTTCCGGCGACCTCGTCCGGGTTGAAGGTGATCGCGACGTAGAAGAACGCGAAGAACACGATCAGCGCGGAGTACGTCGCTATGTAGACCGGATGATCGCTCTTGGAGAGGTTCTGGGTGACCCAGGCCTTCCACCCCGAGTCGCCCTGCGAGAACTGGGCCACCAAGGAGGGCACATAGAGAAGTGACGAGGCGAAGATCACCGGGATGACACCCGCCTGGTTCAGCTTCAGCGGTATGTAGGTGGAGGTGCCGCCGTAGGAACGGCGCCCGATCATGCGCTTGGCGTACTGCACCGGGATGCGGCGTTGGGCCTGTTCCACGAACACCACCAGGCCGACCAGGGCCAGGGCGACGAGGACGACTCCACCGAACTCGATCCATCCGCCGGCCAGGCTGCCCTGCTTCTTGATCGCCCACAGGGCGGCGGGGGTCGTGGAAGCGATCGAGACGAACATGAGGATCGACATGCCGTTTCCGATGCCACGATCGGTGATCAGCTCGCCGAGCCACATGACGACCGCCGTGCCGGCAGTCATGGTGACGACCATGGTGACGGTCGTGAAGACAGAGCGATCTGGAACGATCTGGCCGGCGGCCGAGCAGTTCTGGAACAGCGAGCCGTTGCGGGCGGTGGCCACCAGACCGGTGCCCTGAAGAACGGCGAGCGCCACGGTCAGGTACCGCGTGTACTGGGTTGTCTTCGCCGTACCGGCCTGGCCCTCCTTCTTCAGGGCTTCCAGGCGGGGGATCACCACGGTCAGCAGTTGCAGGATGATGCTGGCGGTGATGTACGGGAGGACGCCGAGCGCGAAGACGGTGATCTGCAGCAGGGCGCCTCCACTGAACAGGTTCACCAGTCCGAACAGCCCCTCACTGCCCGAGGTCTGATCGATGCACTGCTGGACCGCTCGGTAGTTGACCCCCGGGATCGGGACGTGGGTACCTGTCCGGTACACCACGATGACGCCGAGGGTGAACAGCAACCTCCTGCGCAGGTCAGGCGTTTTGAACGCGTGGGCTAGCGCGACGAACACGGTGCCTCCCGCGACCCTGCGTCCTCGTGCCGTGACGCGGGTCAGAGATTTTCGAAGGACAACGGCACGTCGACGACCGCTACCGCTGTGGTGATGGAACCGATCATTCGGGGATGAGGGCAGTGTCGGGGTGCGTGCTGTCCTTTCCCTGACGCAGCGACCTGCGACCCGTCGGCCCTGGGGTGAGCGAACGTTCTGCCTCGCGTCATTGTCGAGTCCTGCAGGACCTGTGTCAAGACTGAACGTTCTATCTAGTGTGTTGCTGGGTGTGCTGGGTGTGCTGGGTGTTGCGGAGGGTGCGCGGATACGCCCGGCACCGCCCCGGAGCTCGGGGCGTGGTCAGGATGTGCGGTCTGCCGCCGTGGCGGCCCGGGCCAGCCCGCTGGATCCGCTGAGCGGTACCTCCCTGATGAACAGGGTGACAAGGAAGGCGATCAGGGCGATCGGGGAGACGTACAGGAAGATGTCGCCGATGCCGTGGCCGTAGGCGCCCTCCAGCCAGCTGCGGACGGGGGCCGGCAGTGCGGCGAGGTCGGGCAGCCGGCCGCCGGACGATGCCTTTGCGGCGGTGGCCTGGTCCTGCGGGCTGAGCCGCGCGACGGTGTCGAGGGCGTGATGGCCGATGCGGGTCGTGAGGACCGAGCCGAGCACCGAGACGCCCACCGCGCCGCCGAGTGAGCGGAAGAAGGTCACGGTGGAGGACGCGGCGCCGAGGTCGCCGGGGGAGACCTGGTTCTGTGTGCACAGCACGAGGTTCTGCAGGGTCATACCGACGCCGAGTCCTATGAGCGCCATGCAGCTAGCCGTGTACAGGTACGGGGTGTCATGGCGGAGTGCGCCGAGCAGCGCCAGGCCTGCTGTCATCAGGGCGCCGCCGGTCAGGAGCCACCCCTTCCACCTGCCGGTGCGGGTGATGATCCGCCCGGAGACGGTGGAGGAGATGAACAGGCCCGCGATGAGCGGGATCGTCAGGACGCCCGACATGGTGGGGGACTCGCCCCGTGCGAGCTGGAAGTACTGGCTGAAGAAGACGGTGCCCGCGAACAGGGCGACGCCGYCGAACAGAGAGGCAAGGGAGGCGAGGGTGATGGTGGGGTTGCGGAACAGCCGCAGCGGGATGATCGGTTCAGCGGCCCGGGTCTCGACGACGACGAAGAGCAGCGTCAGCACGCCGGCCGCACCGACCAGCGTATATGTCTGCCAGGACAGCCAGTTGTACTTGTCGTCGGCGAAGGTGACCCAGATCAGCAGGGTGCATACGGCAGCGGTCACGAGGAAGGCGCCGGCCCAGTCGACCTTCACCTGACGTTTGACCAGCGGCAGATTCAGTGTGCGTTGCAGCACGACCAACGCGACGAGGGCGAACGGGATGCCGACGAACAGGCACCAGCGCCAGCCGAGCCACGAGGTGTCGGTGATGACGCCGCCGAGCAGCGGGCCGCCGACGGTGGCCACAGCGAAGGTGGCGCCCAGGTAACCGGAGTAACGGCCGCGCTCCCTAGGGGAGATCATCGCGGCGAGCACGATCTGGCCCAGGGCGGACAGGCCGCCTCCGCCCAGGCCCTGGATGACCCGGGCCGTGATCAGGGTGGCGGGGTTCTGGGCGAAGCCGGCGACCACGGAACCGAGGACGAAGATCACCAGTGCCGACTGGACCAGGATCTTCTTGCTGAACTGGTCGGCGAGCTTGCCCCACAGGGGTGTTGACGCGGTCACCGCGAGAAGGGACGAGGCGACGACCCAGGTGTATGCGCTCTGGCCGCCCCCGAGGTCGCTGATGATCCTGGGCAGGGCGTTGGTGACGACGGTCGAGGACAGGATGGCGCAGAAAAGGCCGAGGAGCAGTCCCGACAGGGCGCGCATGATCTGTGCATGAGTCATCGGCTCATCGGTGAATCCTCCCTCGTGGAGGGCGGGTGACTGCGCACCTGCGCTGGGGGTGGTTGTCATGGACGGCGGTTCCTTTACCGGAGCGATGGGTGTTGTGGGGCCGGGATGCGGGTGGCCTCCAGCCGGTGCGTGCGTCCTCGTGCGAGGCGTGCTCAGGAACGGCTGGTCTTGACTGCCGTTGCTTGAGGCAACCATGTGGTCGCGTGAACGCGCCGGACCGTGTCCCGGTAGGCTAGCAGGCTTCGAGATAGAACGTTCGGTATTGACGAAACGTTTGCCAGTCACCCACACGAGGGGACCTAACGTCATCGCCGAGTCGACATCGCCGGGTCGGGGTCGCGGAACCGGCTCTCGGGCCGCCCGACGGTGGTCATGTGGCCATGGCCTGCGGGCGATCTCGTCGCACGTACGCCAGGAATTCTTGGCAGGCCTCGGAGGGGATGACCCTCGGCTCCTTGGGCGACTCCGTGAAGAACTACTTGAGAACGAGGAAACTTTGACTGTCCGTCACGAGGCTCATCGCTGTGTCACGGTCACCGGACTTCTCTTTGCTGGCGCGCTGCTGACAACCCCTCAGGCTCTGGCGGCCACCGCCCCTGTGTATTGAGCAGCAGGTGCTGGAGCAGGTTCGGGTGAAGGCTGAAGCCCCGGGGTGGACCCGGACGAGGCGGCTGCCTTCTTCCAGGATCGGATCATGCACCTCTCGTTGGCCGCCGGCTCCGGGGCGGTGCGGGAGCGACTGGACGCACTCCACCGCCAGGCGCTCAGGACCGGGGCGCACTCCGTGTGCCGTTAAGGAGCCGGTCGATCAAGTCCGGCGGCGGGTAAAAATAGGGGTAGAACGTTCTGTCTTGACAGCGCGCGACGTGGTCGCCATGATGATGAGACAGAACATTCAGTCCCGCGGAAAGGCGGCCGGTGGCTTGCGGTTGGCAACCGCCCGGCACCCCACACCATTCAGCGGACCGATGTCGTCGTCCCTCAGGTCGAAGCGGCCGGCAGCACTGCGTGCTGGATCCGCTCCACCTCCCCGTATCAATCGAAAGGTTCGTTGTGAGCACTGTTGCTGCTGCTCCGTCCGGTGTCGCCGGGACCGCGTCTGCCCTGCGGCGGTTGTACTTCGTCCGGTTCGCGTTTGCGATCGTCTGGGCTGTGGTGCTGCTTCCGATGGCATCGAAGATCAACCCGGTGGTGGCGACCCTTCTGGTGCTGTACCCGCTGTTCGACGTGGGCGCGGCCTTGTACGACGCGAAGGTCTCGAAGGGCACGGGGTCACCTGCGCTGCTGTACGTGAACGTCGCGGTCAGTTCCGCCACGGCGATCGGTCTGGCCGTCGCGAGTGCGTCGGGTATTCCGGCGGTGCTGCGCGTGTGGGGTCTGTGGGCGGTGGTGGCCGGACTGGTCCAGCTGATCGTGGCCGTCCCCCGCCGCCGGATGGGCGGCCAGTGGCCGATGATCCTCAGCGGTGGCATCTCGGTCCTGGCGGGCGGGTCGTTCATCGCCTCGGCCGGCGCCGACGATCCTTCGCTGTCCAGCGCGATCGGCTACGCCGTTCCGGGCGCGATCTTCTTCCTCATCTCGGCCCTGCGTCTGGGCCGCGCCTCGAAGGGTGCATGACATGGGCGAGAACGTCTACGACGTCATCGTGATCGGCGCCGGACCGGTGGGTGAGAACGTCGCCGACCGGGTGGTGCAGGGCGGGCTGAGCGCCGCCGTCGTCGAGCGCGAACTGGTCGGCGGTGAGTGTTCGTACTGGGCCTGCATGCCGACCAAGGCGCTGCTGCGGAGCACCGCTGCGCTCCGGGCCGCCCGACAGGTGCCGGGGGCGCGTGAGGCGGTGAGCGGTGAGGTGGATGTCGCGGCCGTACTGCGCCGCCGGGACTCCTTCGCCTCGCAGTGGAAGGACGACGGACAGGCGTCCTGGCTCAACTCGGCGGGGATCGCGCTGTATCGCGGTCAGGGACGGATCAGCGGCGAGCGAACCGTCGAGGTGGCCGCCGAGGACGGTACGACGACGGCGTTGACCGCGCGCCATGCGGTGGTGATCGCGACGGGAACCGCCGCGCTGCTGCCGGACATCGACGGTCTGCGTGAGGCGACGCCGTGGAGCAGCCGGGAGGCCGCTGCCGCGAGCGAGGTACCCGGGCGGCTCGCCGTGATCGGCGGCGGTGTGGTGGCCTCGGAGATGGCGACGGCGTTCGCCGGGCTGGGCTCGTCGGTGACGGTGCTGGCGCGTGACGGTGTGCTGCCGCTCGCGGAACCGTTCGCCGGCGAACGGGTCACCGCGGCACTTCGGGAGTCCGGTGTCGATGTGCGTCTCGGGGCGGAGGCCGTGTKCGTGAAGCGTGCCGGTGACGGTTCGGTGCACATCACGCTCGCCACCGGTGAGAGCGTCGAGGCCGACGAGGTTCTCGTCGCGATCGGTCGTACGCCCAACACGCAGGACATCGGCCTGGAAGCGGTCGGCCTGAGTCCGGGCTCCTGGCTCGCCGTGGACGACACGCTGCGGATGCTCGGGGAGACCGGGGAGCCGCCGGCCGACGGCTGGCTGTACGCGGCCGGTGACGTCAACCGCCGTGTGTTGCTGACGCATCAGGGCAAGTACCAGGCTCGCGCCGTCGGTGATGTCATCGTGGCGCGTGCCAAGGGCGAAGCGGTCCAGGACGAGCCGTGGGGCAGGCATGTGGCCACCGCGGACGAGCGTGCGGTGCCGCAGGTGGTGTTCACCGAACCGGAGATCGCGTCGGTGGGACTGACCGCGGCTGCCGCCGAGGCCGCCGGCCTGCGGATCCGTGTCGTCGACCACGACCTGGGCGCTGTCGCGGGCTCGGCCCTGCATGCCGAGGGCTACCAGGGCCACGCCCGTATGGTCGTCGACGAGGACCGCAAGGTGGTCGTCGGCTTCACCCTCGTCGGCCCCGATGTGGCGGAACTGCTGCACGCCGCGACGATCGCGGTCGTCGGCGAGGTGCCGCTGGACCGGCTCTGGCACGCGGTTCCGGCGTTTCCCACCGTCAGCGAGGTCTGGCTGCGGCTGTTGGAAGCGTACGGGCGCTGACCAATCCGTCCCCTGGTGTCCTGTCCTCCCCGTCCCGTCCCTCCTCGTCGCGACCACGACGGGACGGGACGCATGGTCCCCACCGGAGGGCAGCACACGACATGAGCCCAAGATCATCCTATGACGCAACGGAGTGACCTCATGGAAGCGGAACTCACGAGTCAGAGTCAGTTCGAGGACGACGACTCGGCAGGGCTCAGGGCCGGGAGACGAGCGGTCAGGGGCGGTGACGGCGGCTCCGAGGGCGGAGAACTGGAGTTGCTGCACCTGGGGAAGGACCGTGTCCTTGAGTTCACCGTGCGAGGACCGCAGGACGGGCCGGTCGTTCTCTTCCACCACGGCATGCCGGGTTCCGCGGTTCCGATGGACTCCGTCCTCGACTCGGTGACCGGCAAGGGGTATCGCGTCGTGACCTGCTCCCGCCCCGGCTACGGCGCGTCGACTGCGGCCCCGGGGCGTACGGTCGCCGACACCGCAAGGACGTGCCGCGCCCTCATGGACCATCTGGGCGTCCACGAGTACTGGGTGACGGGGTGGTCCGCGGGCGGTCCGTACGCACTGGCCTCCGCCGTTGCCGACTCCGCACGGGTCCGTGGTGTGCTGTTGATCGCCTCGTTCGCGCCGTACGACGGCGAAGGACTCGACTTCGTCGAGGGCATGGGTGTGCAGAACCAGGCCCTTTTCGGAAGCGCGGCCCACGGGGAGCAGGAACAGCGCGCGATCGTGTCGCAGATGGCGGCGATCGTCCGCGACAGCGATCCTGCCGAGCTCGCGGCCGGAATGGCGAGTCTGCTCCCCAAAGTGGACGCAGCCGAGCTCACCGGCGCCTACGGCGTGGACAACGCCACGCACATGGACCACGGGCTCGCGGCGGGGGAGGACGGATGGCTGGAGGACCTGCGTGCGCTGACGGCACCCTGGGGATTCGAGCCGGGTGACGTCACCGTTCCCGTCGAGTTGTGGCACGGCGCCCTCGACCAGATGGTGCCGGTCGCGCACGGGCAGTGGCTGACCCGGCGGCTGCCGGCCGTCCACGCTCATGTCGAGGGAGGCCACGGACACATATCGCTCGGCGTCGGAAGACTGGGACACAAGCTCGACCGGCTCCGGTCCAGGACGTCCTGACCCCACTTCGATCTGACGCCTACCGCGAAGTCACGACAGGGAGCTGTGCCGGTCGTGGCTGAAGAGCGACGGGGACGCCACGAGTTGTACACCTTCCGTGCTGCACGTGACTGCCGAGGACGTGGCCGCGGGTCTCCTTGCAGCGCCCCTTGATCCCGAGCGCGTAGGGAGTTGTCGTGTCATCCAAGAACGTCGTGGACTACATCATCGTCGGCGGCGGGCCCGCGGGATCGGCGTTGGCCCACCAGCTCGGCTCGAATCCGCAGAACCGGGTTCTGGTGATCGAGGCCGGCGGCGGTTCCGACCCGAGTCCACGGCGTCCGGTCCCCGCGGACTTCGTGCGGGCGTCGAGCGGCGGTCCGCGGTACATGAGGCAGTACGCACACCGGCCGTTCGAAACCGAACGGATGGAGCAGCGGCACTCGGGGCGGGTCATGGACGGTTCGGCGACGCCTCACGGCCTGATCCGGGACCGGGGGAGAGAGGCCGACTACGAGGCCTGGGAAGCAGCCGGCGTCATCGGCTGGAACCGGTCCCGCTTCGAGCAGGCCTTCACCGCCATCGAGAAGCACGCCGCCGGTGTCACCGGAGGGCGCGACGTCGACGGCCCCCGGAGGCCCGAGGTGCCGGGCCCGCCGGACCTGGCGAGCGCATGGTGGATCGACGCTCTGGCGCGGCACGGCATCGAGGCGGCCGAAGACCTGAACGTGCGTCACGAGCAGGCCGCGTACGCGTCGCTGTGGACCTGGGACGGCGCCCGCACGAGTACACCCCGCGCGTTGCTGCGCACGTACGGCCGCCGGTCGAATGTCCGTGTCCGCACACACTGCGAAGTCCGTCGGATCCTTTTCGACGGCACGACCGCGACCGGGGTCGAGGCGAAGACCCGCCGGGGAACGGTCCGGTTCACTGCCCGCCGTGAGGTCGTTCTCTGCGCCGGAACGACGGGGAACCCCCTGCTGCTCGAACGCAGCGGTGTGGGCGACCCGGAGGTGCTCACCGCAGCCGGTGTGCACCTCGTCGCGGCGAATCCGGCCGTCGGTGACAACCTGCGACAGCGCCGTGGGGCCGTCATGGCACTGCGACTGAAGGGCCTGTCAGGACGCAACCGACAGCCGGTGGCACCGGCCGCGCGACCGTGGTCACCGTTCACGCACCTGCTACGGCGATCCGGTGAGCCGACGGACAGCGGCACCAGGGTCCTGGCAGTGCTGAGTTCGGACCGCGGGGCGCCGCATCCGGACATGACTCTGCTGTTCACACCGGCCCCGGTGACGGCGCACGACGCAATGCCGGCCGGGACGGACGGCGCGACCGTGGCCTTCTACCCGCACTCGCCCACCAGCACGGGGACCGTCCACATCACAGGGCCGACCCTTGACGACCCGCCCCTGCTCCTACCGGGGCACCTCTCCACCGGTCATGACAGAGAACTGACCGTCGCGGCCTTTGCCCGAGTGCGTGAGATCCTGGCCACCGAACCGTTCGCCTCCGCCACGACCGAAGTGCTTCCCGGGCCAGGGGTCGTTGCCACGGCGGACATCCTGCGGTACGTGCTCGACCAGGGGTTCACAGGGAATCACGAGGTCGGAACGTGCGCCCTGGGTCCCGCCGGGGTCGTGGACGACGCACTCCAGGTGCGCGGGACCCATCGGCTGAGAGTCGCCGACGCATCGGTGATGCCGACGCTCACCACCGGGGACACGACGGCACCGAGCATGGCGGTCGGCTGGATCGCCGGCGACATCCTCCGGAACGCGAACACACGAGGCAGATAGAGCAGATGGAGCAGACGGATCCGCCCATCCTGGCCGTCGCACCGACGGCCAGGATGGAGCCCCGTTCGCCCCTGACACCGTCTCTGACGGAGTGCGTCCGCGCTGTCCCCGCCGACTTCGACGTGGACCACATGGCGCGCCCTGAGGCAGGAATTCGGGGTAGAACGTTCGGTATTGACAAGGTGCAGGCTGGTCCTCTTTAATCAACAGGACCGAACGTTCTCCCTCTCTATCGGGTGTCCCTCATGACTCTGCGTCCCGAGATCCTTTTCTCGGGTGCGGCCCTGGCTCTCGTGTTCGGCGTCGCAGCCGTTCTGCCGGTCGTCGCCCCTCGGCCGGCTCCGGCTCCCGCGGCGGCCGTGGTGAAGTTCGCGGCCGGTGACAGGCTGACCGTGATGCCAGCCCCCGGCGCCGAAGCCGACTCGACGACCCCGAACGACGTGATTCGGTGGCTGCTGCGGTTCCAGTGGCCCACGCGGATTGCCATTGGGTGACGTAACTCCGGCCATATGCAAGGCAGTTGCCGAAGCCTCACTCCCGCGAAGTGTGGATCAGTCGGCCCCGAGGGCGTTTCGCCCCGGTGCGGCGCCACTTACACGCCTGGCCGACCTGCCCTGATTCCTCGACCCTGAAGGACAGACACATCATGCGAACCCGCGTCTCGCGTCGCCCCCGCAGTCGGCGCACCTGCCCTGCTGGGCGCCACCACGGCTCCCGGTACAGCGATGGCGAGCGGGGGCCGGTCGTCCACCGGTACTCCGAAGCCGTCACCGACGCCAGTGCGCAGGAGGCGTTCCGCACCGTCTCCTCCTGGGACCTGATCACTAGTCAGGATCGCGCGGTCGCTCCCGACGTGCAGCGCTCCATGTCCGAGCGAGCCGGTTCGCGCACCGAGGATGTCAACGCCTCCCACGCCGTGATGATCAGCCGTCCCGGCGCGGTCACGCGCGTGATCGAGGAAGCTGCCCGCGGCACCCGGTGACGAAGCGCCGCCGCCTCGCCGCTGGACGCGTGGCGGGTGGCGGATGGCCGGCCGGCGGATACCTGGCGGAAATCTAGCCAGTGCACTCCGACATCTGTAGAGTGAGCGTTACATACAGACGAAGGTCGTGAGCTGAGTGCGTGCGCACCAGCACGCTTTCGCCCAGCTCACAGGACCTTCAGGCAATTCCTCATCAAGCGTCGCAACGAAGCGGGGTTTCCATGAGCATCCTTGAGCACGTCAAAAACGCGCCAATGAGCCGCGTGCAGATCCAAGCAGTCGTGTTGTGCCTCGGAATGAATCTGCTCGACGGGTTCGACCTCCTGGCGACCTCGTTCGTCGGTCCGGCGATCACTCGCGAATGGGGCTTGTCCCCGTCACAGGTCGGCGTCCTGCTGAGCAGTGGCCTGGCGGGTATGGCGGTCGGGGCGCTGTTCCTCGCCCCGCTCGCCGACCGTGTCGGTCGCCGTCGCCTGACCCTCACCGGTCTTGCGGTGGCCTCCGTGGGCATGCTGGGCGCCGCCGTCTCACAGAACTTCGGCCAGCTCCTCGCCTGCCGGCTGGTGACCGGCGCGGCCGTGGGCGTGATGGCGGCCAGCCTGCCCGTGCTCGCCTCCGAATACGCGAACCACAGACGCAGAGGGCTGGTCGTCGCGCTGATCACGACAGGCTACGGGCTGGGCGCGGTCGCGGCCGGTCTTGCGACGAGCTTTCTGCTCAGCCCGTACGGCTGGCGATCGGTGTTCGTGTGCGGAGGCGTCGCCACGGCAGCCCTCTTCGCGCTCGGCGTGCGCTTCCTCCCCGAGTCCATGGACTACCTCGTTGCGTGCCGCCCCCGGGACGCGATCACCAGACTCAACCGGATCCTCGTCTCCATGGGCCATTCCCGGGTCGATGAACTGCCCCAAAAGGCCACGGTGTCGCGGAAGGCGGCGGTCGAATCGCTGTTCCGCGGGCACAACGCCCAGCGCACGGTGCTGATATGGGTCGCTTTCACCGCGGCGATGACGGCTTTCTACTTCGCGAGTTCGTGGACCCCTACTCTGCTCCTGAAGGCGGGTATGTCCAGCCAGCAAGGAATCAACGGCGGAGTGCTCTTCAGCCTGGGCGGAGTGATCGGCGCGGCGACGCTCGGGGTATTGGTGTCCCGGATCGAGCCTCGACGGCTGACTGCGGCCTACTTCTTCGTCGCGGCAATCGCCCTCGTACTCTTCTCGACGACGCTCGGATCCCTGGGCGGTGCACTCGTGGTCGCCGTGCTCGTCGGGTTTCTCCTCAACGGCTCGGTGTCGGGCATCAACGTCATTGTTCCGACCCTTTATCCCCCCGAGTCCCGTGCCACGGCACTCGGCATGGCTGTCGCGGTGAGCAGACTCGGCGCCGTGCTGGCCCCGCTGCTCGCGGGATTCCTGCTGGACGCCGGATGGGCTCCCGGTTCCATGTTCCGTGTCTTCGCGATACCGGCCCTGATCGGTGCGTTCGCGACCGCTCTCCTTCTGCGCGCAGACAGGCTCCGCGGCAATGCGCGGGCCTCGTCGACCACACCCGAAGTCCCCAAGAGCGTGACCGCGTGAAGAGAACCGGCCTCCCCGGAACAGAGGCCGACGACCGTATGAGACGTAACGCGACAGCAATACAGGAGGCGGTCGATGTCGGCCATGTCGAAGAAAGCTGCCCCATCGAATGCGGATGCGGATGCGGATACGAATGCTGACGCTGACGCAGGACCCGGCACCGCACTCATCCTGCTGCACGGCGGCGGACCGGGCGTGGACGCCCGGAGCAACTGGGCCACGGTCCGTTCCAGGCTCTCGGCCGCGTTCCAGTGCATCGCTCCCGACCTGCTCGGTTTCGGTACGCACCTCTCCGTCGGCGAGACGACCGACGGCAGTCCCCAGGGACCGCACGCCTGGGCACGGGCAAGGGCCCGGCAGGTCCTCTCGGTACTCGACGACCACCGACTGGAACGGGTCCATGTCCTCGGCAACTCGGCCGCCGGCGGAGCCGCGGCACTGGCCCTCATGGCCGAGGCGCCCGAACGGGTCGACCGCGCGGTCCTCATGGGCGGGGCGGGCACCGGGCCGCTGCCCCGCGCCATCCCCTTCTACGACCGGCCGACGAGGGAATCCATGCGCGTCACCCTGAGCCGCCTGGTGGCGGACGAAGAAGCCCACCGCGACCACCTCGACGACCTCTCCCTCCTGAGGCTGGAGCAAGCCCTGCGCCCCGGCGCCGAAGAAGCCTTCCGCTCCATGTTCACCGAGGCGGCAGACGGGCCGCCCCCCGTCGACCTCACCACGATCCGCACCCCAGTCCTCGCCCTGCACGGGGAGCTCGACCGGATCTCACCGGTCGCCGTCTCCGAACGTCTCGTCGAAGTCCTGCCCGCAGGGCGCCTCAAGGTCGTGCCGGGAGCCGGCCACTGGATCCACGTCGACCGACCGGACGAGTTCTGCACCCTGGTAGGGGAGTTCCTGACCGCATGAACCGACACAGCCCGCACCAGGAGGATTCGCCCGCTGTCCTCGTCGTCGGGGCCGGGCCCGCCGGCCTCACCCTCGCGATCGATCTCGCCCGCCGCGGCGTGCCGTGCCACATCGTGGAGGCGACCGAACACCGAGCCGTCAATCCCCGCTGCAACACGACCTCCGCGCGGTCGATGGAGATCTTCCGACGGCTGGGTCTCGCGGACGAGATCCGGCAGGCCGGTCTCCCCAAGGACTATCCGACATCCATCCAGTACCGGACGACGCTGGTGGGCGAAGAGATCTTCCGTATCGATCTGCCGTCCGCGGGCGACGTGCTGGCCGGCGAGGGCAAGGACAGCTGGCCCACGCCTGAGCCGCAGCACAGGGTCTCGCAGCTCTACCTGGAACCTGCCCTGGAACGGCACGCGAGCAGCCTGCCCGGGCTGACCGTCGAGCGCGGAACACGCCTGGTCGAACTGCGGCAGCACGAGGACCACGTCGAGGCGGTCGTGGACTCCGGCGGCACCACCCGGACGCTCCGCTGCGCCTACGTGGTGGGCTGCGACGGGGCCCACAGCACGGTCCGCCGCCAACTCGGCATTCGCTACGAGGGCGTCGACGCCCTCCAGAATTTCGTCTCGACCTTCGTCCGCTCTCCCGAACTCGGGCGGCTGGCCGCACGGGACCGCGCGTGGACGTACTGGACCTACGGGCGCCGGATCGCTTCGCTGATCGCCATCGACGGGGACGAGTTGTGGCTCAACCACGTCGCTTTCCCGCCGGACCACGACACCGGCCAGGAGGACCCCGAACAGCTCCTCCGGGAGTCGGTGGGGGCACCCGTCGAGCACGACGTGCTGGGAGTGGTCCGCTGGACCGGTCGCCGCCTCGTCGCACAGAAGTACGGCACGGGGCGTGTCTTCCTGGCCGGCGACGCCGCCCACATCTGGATCCCCGTCGGCGGGTTCGGGATGAACGCGGGCATCCAGGACGCGGCAACGCTGGGCTGGATGCTGGCCGCGGTCCATCACGGGTGGGCGCCCCCTGACCTGCTGGACGCGTACGAGCTGGAGCGCAAGCCGGTGGGTGAGCAGTTCGCCGGCGCGGTGGGGTCGGCGGCGCGCAGTTCATTCGCGGACTTCTCGCCCGACATCCATCTGCCCGGCCCGGAGGGTGAGCGGGCGCGCGCGGAGTTCGCCGGCCGACTCGCGGACACGGAACCCAACCGGTACTCGCCCGACGGCTTCAGCTTCGGTTACCACTACGCCGACTCACCGCTGGTGATCGGAGGGGAGGACCAAGCAGCGATCACCATGGGCGCGTACCAGGAACGGGCACAGCCCGGTTTTCGGCTCCCGCACACATGGCTCGACGACGGGCGGTCGGTGCTCGACCTGCTCGGGCCCGAATTCACCCTGCTGCGGACCGACCCCGGCGCCGACGTGCGGCCCTGGACCGACGCGGCGCGTGAGCGGGCGATCCCCCTCACCGTCGTCGACCTGCCCGGGCACCGGTCCGACCGCTATCCCACGGCACTCCTGCTCGTACGTCCGGACCAGCACGTCGCCTGGATGGGCGACGCGGACGCGGATCCCGAAGAGCTTCTGCACACGGCCACCGGGCGGGTCGCCGCCCACCAGCAGTAGAGACCACCAGGATCACCAGGAGAAGGCACATGTCATACGCACTGGGCATCGACGTGGGCGGCACGTTCACCGACGCCGTCGCCTCGGACGGTGCCGGCCGGATCGTCTCGGCCAAGACACCGACGACTCCACCGCACCGCGAAGTCGGTGTCATGCGCGCGATCGAGGAGATCGCGGGGGAGTTGGGCATCGACATCGGTGAACTGCTCTCGCAGACCGACTACATCGCCCATGGCACGACCGCGTCCATCAACGCCCTGGTCCAGGGGACGGTGGCCGATGTCGGGCTCATCGCCACCAAGGGACACCGGGACTCGATCTACATCATGAACGCCGAGGGGCGCACGCTCGGACGTTCCGCCCACGAGATCCAGGACACCCTGCGGCAGCGCAAACCCGCGCCGCTGATTCCGAAGCACCGGGCGCTTGAGGTCACCGAGCGCATCGACCATGCCGGAAAGGTGCTGGTCCCCCTCGACGAGGACGAGGTACGCGATGTCGCACGATCCCTCGTGGACCAGGGCGTCGAGGCGATCGCGGTCTGTCTGCTGTGGTCGTTCAAGAACGCGGCCCACGAGCAGCGCATCCGCGAACTGATCCACGAGATCGCCCCGGACATGTACGTGACCCTGTCGTCGGAGGTCAGCCCGCGCATCCGTGAGTTCGCGCGGACCTCCACGACCATCATGAACGCGCAGATCGGGCCGCGGCTGCGCATGTACCTGACCCCCCTGCAGAAGCAGTTGGAGGACCACGGGCTCAAGGGCCCGCTGCTGGTCATGCAGAGCGAGGGCGGCACCATCACGGCCGACCGGGCACCGGAGCACGCCATCACCACGGTCGGATCCGTCCTGTCCGGTGGTGTCATCGGTGGCATGCGCATGGCCGAGCAGCTGGGCCACCGCAATGTCATCACGACCGACGTCGGCGGGACGACCTTCCTGGCAGGGCTGATCGTCGACGGGGAGCCGGTGATGGCGCCGGGTTCGGTCGTCAACCAGTTCCCCATCAACGCCGCGACCATCCGCGTGCACACGATCGGGTCCGGCGGTGGGGCGCTCGCCTCCGTGGACGCCGGCGGCAACCTGAGGCTCGGCCCGCAGAGCGCCGAGGCCGTCCCCGGTCCCGCCTGCTACGGCAACGGCGGAACCCGCCCCACCAACACCGACGCGAACCTGGTCCTCGGCATCCTCAGCCCGCACGGGCTGCTCGGCGGCCGGAAGCCGTTGCGGATGGACCTGGCGCGCGAGGCGATCCGCGAGCACGTGGCCGACCCGCTCGGCCTCACCGTCGAGGAGGCCGCCATCGCCATCCACGAGGTGCAGAACGCGCAGGCGGGCGACCTCCTGCGCCGGTCCGTCGTACAGGCGGGCTACGACCCCCGTGACTTCGTGGCCTACGCCTTCGGCGGCGCCGGACCCGCCCACTGCGCCGGTTACTGCCAGGACCTGGGCGTACGCGAGGTCGTCGTGCCGCTCGGCCCCGTCGCCTCGGCCTTCTCCGCCTACGGCCTCGCGGCCTCGGACATCGTCCTGAGTGCCGAACTCTCCGACCCCTCCGCCTTCCCGGTCGACCACACGGTCCTGGAATCCCACTACGCCCGGCTGGAAGCCGATCTGCAGCGCGCGCTCGACCGGCAGAAGGTGAAGTTCCAGGAAGTGGTCATGCAGCGTGAGATCGACCTGCGCTATTCGATGCAGGTCAACGAACTCGCGACCACCATCCCGGAGACCGGATTCACCGAACGCACCGGTGACGAGATCCTGGAGCGCTTCGAGGAGCAGTACGAGCGCATCAACGGCAGCGGGGCCGGCTACCGCGAAGCCGGCGTGCAGGCGATCACCTACCGCGCGCGTGCCAAGGCAAGCCTCGACTTCCCCGTCGTACTGCCCGATATCGCACCGGCGAGCAGCTCCGACCCCGCCGGGGCACTGCGGGAGGAACGGCACGTCTGCCTCGACTCGCAGACCGGTTACGTGCCCACCCCCGTCTACGACTACGCCCGGCTGCGCGCCGGGCACGAGATCGCCGGTCCGGCGATCGTCGACGTACCGACCACCGTGGTCGTGGTTCCCGCCGGCGTGACCGGCCGTGTCGACCGTCTCGGCAACCTCGTGCTCAGTTACCAGTAGTCACCAGTTGTCACCAGTAAGGACAGCTCCCATGCCATCGAAGATCCCCGGCGCGGACGAGTTCACCAGCCGCCCCCTTCCGCGGGAGGAACTGCTGCGGCAGATCTCGCCCACCCTGCCTCTGCACCAGGTCGACGACGAATTGGCCGACCAGGTCAACGCCCTGACCTACGAAGTCGTCCGGCACCGCCTGTGGGCCATCACCCAGGAGATGGGGGAGACACTGCGACGGATGTCGGGCTCCCATGTCGTCACCGAGTCCAACGACTTCAACTTCTCCATCTGCGACGAACTCGGCGAGCAGGTCCAGGTCGGCGCCTACAACGTGGGCCTCATCGGATCCATGGACCTGGCCATCGTCTGGACGCTGCGCAACCGCAGTGACAACCCGGGCATCGAAGAGGGCGACATGTTCCTCTGCAACGACCCGTGGATCGGCGGCGGGCTCCACCAGAACGACGCCGCCGTCCTGGCCCCGATCTTCCACGAGGGCAAGCTGTTCGGCTGGACCTCGGCCATCGCCCACCAGGTCGACCTCGGCGGGCCGCGGCCGGGATCCTTCAGCCCGTCGGCCCAGGACGTGTTCGGGGAGGCGGTTCCCKCACCGCCGATCAAGGTGGTCCGGGGCGGAGTGCTGCAGCGCGATGTCGCCGACGCCTGGGTCCGCAGGTCACGCCTTCCCCACATGGTGGGCCTCGACCTGCGTGCCAAGATCGCCGCCAACAAGAACGCGGCGGAGCAGATCCTGCGGCTCATCGCCAAGTACGGTGCCGACACCGTCAAAGCCGTGATGCGCCGCATGATGGACGACGCCGAACGCCGGCTGAGGGCCAAGCTGGAAACCCTGCCCGACGGAACCTGGACCGCGATCGGCTACCAGGAACAGTCGCAGACCGGGGACCGGGACCTGCACGCCATCAAGGTCGCGATGACCAAGGAGGGCGACCGGCTGGTCTTCGACTTCCGGGGAACGGCCGAGCAGACCGGCATCATCAACTGCCCCTACCCGGGACTGCGGGCAGGGATCGTCTTCACCATGCTGCCTCTGCTGGCCGGGACTATCCCCTGGGCGGCGGGCGGGCTGATGCGCTGCTTCGAGATCATCACGGACGAGGACACCATCACCAACGCCTCGTTCCCGGCAGCCGTCGGGAAGGGGCCCTTCGGCCCGGCGTGGGGATCGGGCAACCTGGTCGCCGAGGTCATCGCCAAGATGCTGGACGCCGAACCCGACCACCGCAGCGACGTGCAGTCGATCTGCAACGGCACCACCGACCTGTGCGTGGTGTCCGGCGTCGACGTCCGCGGAGGCGGCAGCAAGGGCTTCGTGTCGCCCATCTTCGACGTCATGGCCGGCGGCTACGGGGCCCAGGTGCACCACGACGGCGTCGACACCGGCGGCCGGCTCATCATCCCCTCCGCGCGGGCACCCGACGTCGAGATGACCGAGTACCTGTACCCCCTGGTCGCCCTGTGGCGACGGGAGCAGACCGACTCCGGCGGACCGGGCCGGCAGCGGGGCGGCATGAGCGGCTCGGTCTGCTACGTGCAGCATCCGGACCAGAGCGGGACGATGTCCCTGGTCATCTCCGGCACCGGCAAGGTCGCGAACCAGAACGTCGGCCTGGCCGGGGGATACCCCGGCAACTCCCAACTCGACCTGGTGGTACGCGGTATCGGCGCGCCCCAGCTCGCCGGGGCGACGGCGATCCCCGCCGACCTGGACGCGCTCGGCGGTGACATCGAGGTGCTGCCCTGCGAAGGGGAGTCGAACCTCGGCCCGGACGACGCACTGTATCTGCACTGGCAGGCGGGCGGCGGCTACGGCGACCCGCTGCTCCGCCCGGCCGAGGGCGTCCGTGACGACGTGCTGCAGGTACGGGTGTCGGCGGACGCCGCACGGGACATCTACGGCGTCGCCTTCCACGAGAACGGTGAAGTGGACGTGCGTGCCACCGACGAGATCCGCGCGAAGCTGCGCCACCGCCGCGCCGCCGATGCGGGCCTGCCCGACGCCCGGCTCGAACCGATCGGCACGCCGGACCTGAGTGAGCTGCGCCGGCTCGACGACAACCTCGCGGTCCGGACGTCGTCCGACGGCATCGGCACGGTGGTGTGTGCCCACTGCACCACCGAGATCGGACCGTTGGCCGAAGGCGTGTTCATCGAGGAGTTGGCCCGCCGCGACTCCGCACCGGCCGAGGCCGGGCCGCACATCTGGCACGACCCGTCGGTCTACGTCGACGCGGACATCGTCTTCCGCCAGCTGTTCTGCCCCGGCTGCCTGACCACGGTCAGCTCCCGAGTCGTACCCGTCGACCATCCGCTGCCCTACGACGACTACAGGCGCTGGGCCTGAGAGCACCAGCAGAAGGAGACAGAACGTGAACCCGCACCACCATTCCCTCTTCATAGGGGGTCAGTGGGTGACGCCTGCGTCCGAGGAGAGGATCACCGTCCTCGACGCGAGCACCGAGGACGTCCTCGGCAGCGTCCCGAACGGCAGCCAGAAGGACATGGACGCGGCCGTGGCCGCCGCACGCGCGGCCTTCGACGACCCGGGCGGCTGGGCCGCCTGGGAACCGGCACGGCGGGCGGACGCCCTCCACCGTCTCGCCGAGGCACTGGAGCGACGCGCCGAGGCCATCACCCGTGTCGTCAGCGCCCAGAACGGTATGACGATCTCGCTCTCCGAGCAGGTCGAGGGCGCCCTGCCGACCGTCCTGCTGCGCTACTACGCCGATCTCGTCCGCGACGACACGGGCGAAGAGGTCCGCGACGGCATGCTCGGCGCGCCCGTCCACGTGCGCCGTGAACCCCTCGGCGTGGTCGCGGCCATCGTCCCCTGGAACGCTCCGCAGCTCCTGTCCGCGACGAAGTACGCGCCCGGCCTGGCCGCGGGATGCACCTTCGTGCTCAAGCCGTCCCCGGAGACCGTGCTCGACGCGGTTCTCTTCGCGGAGGCCGTCGAGGAAGCGGGACTGCCGCCCGGCGTCGTCAACGTCGTCCCGGCAGGTCGCGAAGTCGGCGCGTACCTCGTCTCGCATCCCGGTGTCGACAAGGTCGCCTTCACCGGGTCCACCGGCGCGGGCCGCCAGATCGGCGCGGCGTGCGGCACCCTCCTGCGTCCGGTGACACTGGAGCTCGGTGGCAAGTCGGCGGCCGTCATCCTCGACGACGTCGACCTCGAATCGGCGATCGCCGAACCGTTCTTCCAGGCGACGCTGCTGGCGAACGGCCAGGCCTGCTTCGCCAGCACCCGCGTACTCGCGCCGCGGAGCCGTTACGACGAGGTCGTGGACGCCGTGTCATCCCTGGTCGGCGGCCTGACGGTCGGAAGTCCTCTGGATCGCACAACGCAGATCGGTCCCATGGCGACCGCACGCCAGCGTGACCGGGTCGAGGGGTTCATCAGGCAGGGCAGGACGGAAGGCGCCCGGCTCGTGGTCGGCGGCTCCCGCCCCGACTTCGAAAAGGGCTTCTACGTCACACCGACCGTGTTCGCCGACGTGGACAACGCGCAGGTCATCGCGCGCGAGGAGATCTTCGGCCCGGTGCTGTCCGTCATCGCGTACACCGACGAGGACGACGCGGTGCGCATCGCCAACGACTCGGAGTACGGGCTGGGCGGGTCCGTGTGGACGGACGACGACGAGCGCGGTATGCGCGTCGCGCGCCGGATGCAGACGGGAACGGTCGGCCTGAACCACTACACGGTCGACCCGGCGGCACCGTTCGGTGGCATCAAGGCCAGCGGACTGGGCCGGGAGTTCGGCCCCGAGGCACTGCGCAACTACCAGCAGGTCAAGTCGATCTACCGATGAGTCGTTCAGAGTCACACAGCGAGCGTTACAGAGAGGTGGGATCGGCGTGACGAGCATGATGGACGTCGGAGACACGCGACTGGCCTACACCGACGTGGGTGCCGGCAGTCCCATTGTGTGGCTGCACGGCTCGGGGCCGGGCGCCACGGGCATGAGCAACTTCGGCGGCAACCTGGCAGCCTTCGAGGACCACCGCAACATCGTGGTGGACCTCCCCGGCTGGGGACGTTCCAGCAGGCCTACGACGGACGAGCCCCTGATCTTCCATGCGGCGGAGCGCGTGTGCGACGCCATGACGGCGCTCGGGATCGAACGTGCCCATCTGGTGGGCAACTCCTACGGTGGCGCCGTCGCGATGCGCCTGGCGATGCGTCATCCCGAGCGCGTGGACCGGCTGGTGCTCATGGCTCCGGGAGGAGTCCTGCCCGCCGACGCCCCACCGTGGCCCAAGGGGCTTGAGCACCTCTTCGCCTACATGGCGGACGAGAAGCCCTCACGGCAGGCCATGGCCGAGTTCGTGCGGCTGATGGTGTTCGACGAGTCGCTGGCGACCGAGTCCCTCATCGACGAGCGGTACGAGTCGAGCCTGAGGGCCCACCCCGAGCTGCCGATTCCCCCGAACTTCGGCGATCTGACTCCCGACCTGCATCGTGTCGCCGCTCCCACCCTGCTCGTCTGGGGACGGGAGGACCAGACCGTCCCGCTGGCCTGGGCGTCGAAGATCCTGGAGGGCATACCGAACGCGGAGCTGCGCGTTCTGCCCCACTGCCGGCACTGGGTGCAGTACGAGCGTGCACCCGAGTTCAACCACATCGTCAGCGAGTTCCTGCGAGGCGGAGCGTCCGCCGCAGTGGAGGGATGAGGCCGTGGGTATCCGCAAACTGGGTTACGTCGGACTCAACGTCACCGACGTGGACGCCTGGACCGACCTGCTCGGACGCACGCTGGGCATCGGCGTCACCATGGAGAAGTTCGGCACCGACAAGGTCGCCCTCGCCGAACTCGACATGTTCAAGTACCGCGTGGCTCTCCACCCGTCCACGCAGGACGGCCCACGGGAACTGGGCTGGATCGTCGACACTCCGAGCGAGCTCGACCGACTCACCCAGAGGCTCACCCGCGCGGGCTTCACCGTCGGCGACGGCTCGCCGGAGGAGACACGGCTGCGCGGCGCGACCCTGCTGCGCTGGTTCACCGATCCGGTCGGATACCGGGTCGAGCTGGCGGTCGGCGAGACCAAGGCGCGCACCAGTGTCGCGCGCCCGGACGGCACGAGCCCGGGTGCCACCGGCCTCGGCCACTTCGTACTGGCCAGTCCCGAGCTCGACGAACTCCGCGAACTGTACGAGTCCGTCCTTGAGTTCAAGCTGACCGACTACCGCGCCCCCGGTCTGTACTTCTTCCGTTGCAACACGGCCCACCACAGCATCGCGCTCGCGCGCGCGGAGGCGCCGTCGATCCATCACCTTGAGTTCGAGTACGACTCGCTCGACGACGTGGGGCGGGCCTACGACCGTGCCAAGGCCAACGGTGCGCCGGTCTCCATCAGTCTCGGCCGGCACATGAACGACAAGGCGATCTCGTTCTACGTGCGGAACCCCAGCGGGTTCCACCTGGAGATCGGCTGCGGCGGGATTGAAGTCGGGGAGGACTGGGTGCCGCACGACTTCGGTGTCCCGGATGTGTGGGGGCACCACCACGCCAGTGCCAATCCCTTCGCGTCGCCGACGTCATGACGGGCACCTACCGGGGCCCTGACCTGTCCGGTCGCCGTGCCGTCGTCACCGGCGCGGCGAGCGGGATCGGCGAGGCCGTTGCGACTCGGCTGGCGGGGCTCGGAGCGCACGTCGTCGTGTGTGACATCGATGCCGGGGGTGCGGCACGGACGGCTGAGCGGATCGGCGGTGAGGCGCTGGTCGTCGACCTGAGCCGGACCGCGGACCTGGCGGACCTGACCCTGGAAGCGGACATCCTGGTGAACAACGCCGGAGTCCAGCACGTCGCTCCCGTCGAGGGGTTCGAGCCCGAGCGGTTCGCGTTCATGCTGCGACTGATGCTGGAGGCACCCTTCCTGCTCAGCCGTGCGGCCCTGCCCCGCATGTACGAGCGGGGCTGGGGCCGGATCGTCCACATCTCCAGCGTTCACGGACTGCGGGCCAGTCCTTACAAAAGCGCGTACGTCAGCACCAAGCACGGTCTTGTGGGGCTGTCGAAGGTCATCGCCCTGGAGGGGGCCGCCAAGGGGGTGACCAGCAACTGCGTGTGTCCCGGGTATGTGCGCACCCCACTGGTGGAGAAACAGCTGGCGGACCAGGCGGCGGTACACGGACTGAGCCCCGATCAGGTGGTCTCGGACGTACTGCTGGCGCGATCGGCGCTCAAGCGGCTGATAGAGCCCGATGAGGTCGCCGGCGCGGTGGCCTTCCTCTGCTCACCGGAGGCGATGTCCGTCACCGGCACGGAGCTGACCCTGGACGGAGGGTGGAGCGCGTCCTGACCACGATGCCCATGGCGTTCACGGTGCTTCACGGCACTGGTCCGCGAACAGGTCGCTCCTCTTCGGCCTGTCCCGTGGACGCCGTCGGTGCCGTGACGCAGCCGGCGGGATTAGCGACCCACGCCGAGCGCCCCGCCGACGATTCGGCGGGGCGCGGTGCTACTGCCGTGTTGCCGGCGGGCGGTCGGGTTACGGCGTGGCGGTGGTGTTGGAGGTGAGCTCCGGGATCGTGCGGGCTTTGAGGATGCCTTCGACGCCGTGCAGGAAGGTGTCGGAGATCAGCTTCGGGTCGAAGAGGCAGCCGGCCGACATGGCGCCGTCGCGGAGCATGACGAAGTGACGCCCCGCGGCGTCGGCCGTCTTCTCGCTGGTCTGTGCCAGCATGTCGGTGACGGTGGTCAGGAACCATTGCCGGTGGGCCAGGACGGTCTGGTGGATCGGGTGGGCGGGATCGGAGTACTCGGCCGCCGCATTGAGGAAGGCACATCCGCGGAAGCCGGTCGACTGGATGCCATCGGTGATGGAACGGGCCACTGCCCGGACCTGATCGTTCGGTGACGAGCTGCTCGCTTGAGCGGCAGCGACCTGCCCCCGGATGGCCTGGTCGGCCTGCGCGAGGTAGGCCAGGATGAGGTCTTCCTTGCTCGCGAAATGCCGGTACAACGTGGCCCGGGTGACCTGCGCCTCCGCGACGATCCGGTCGATACCGACGGAATGGATCCCCTCGGTGTAGAAGATCCGGGTTGCTGTGTTGAGCAGCCGCGTACGCGCCTCAGACACCGTGCCGCTGCCGCCTTCAGTCCTCGGACTCATACGCTCCCTTACCAGATCTAGACGAGATAGAACGTTCGATTCCCATTATAGTACGTGCGGCCCCATGTAGGTAACGGACAATGGTTCCGCAAGGGCTCGCTCAAGCGTCTGTTCTGCCCCGGCCCGGCGCGCCTACGTGGAGCTTCCTGCTCGGTCGGGGGGGCGAAGCCGGCTCCCCCCGACCGGCGTCACGCTACCGTGACCGTCAGCTCGACCGGAACGTTGCCGCGTGTTGCGTTGGAGTACGGGCACATGGCGTGAGCTGCCTCAACCAGCTTGTCCGCCACGTCCTGTGCAATGCCTGCCAGTTCGACATGCAGGGCGGCGTTGAGGCCGAATCCACCTTCCGGCGTCTTCTCCACCCCCACCTCGACAACGACAGCGGAGTCGGAGATCTGGATCTGCTGTTGGGCCGCTACGGCCTTGAGGGCCGAGTGGAAGCATGAGGCCCAGCCTGCGGCGAACAGCTGCTCGGGATTGGTGGCGCCGCCGGGGCCGCCCATCTCCTTCGGGATCGCCAGGGTCACGTCGAGCAGTCCGTCATTGGTCCGCGCGCGTCCCCCCGCCCTGCCGTCGCCGGTGGACGTGGCGATGCCCCTGTAAATGGTGTCGGTCATCTTTTACTCTCCCTGGTTCAGGAAACGCCCTGGTGAAGCCGCTGCGTCACGCTCGCGACTGCGGTCGCCGTCGTGGCGGGTTGTCCGGCCGACGGATCAGCCGCCGCAAGGTAGAACGTTCGGTATAGATATCAGTTTCGCAGTCCGGGTGGTCACTGTCAAGACAGAACGTTCTACTCATTCGACTTGGTGAGCGCCACTCCGGGTCACGCCTTCGGTAGAAGGCAGAACGATCGGTCTTGACGGAACTCGCGACGCAGCCGTACGGTGAAGACCGAACGTTCTCCCCAGGGGGTCAGGTTCGTGTCGCCGCTGACAGGCCCTGCCTGTCCCTAGTGCTGGCGTAAGACCCCAGCTCGGACGGTGCAGACCTGTCCTTCTCCTCGGGCGTGCTCAGGCGTCCTAGCCCTGACGACTTCAGTCTCCCAGCAGTTTCACAGGAGGTCTCCATGCACGGGCTCGCCGGGAAAGAAACCGCGATCACCACGACCGGAGTGGCCCTGCCCTACCCGGTGAGGGTCAACCCGTACCTGAATGACTCGTACGCGGAGTCTGAGGCATGGGCCCGCTCCATGGGAATGCTGAGTAGGAATCACCGGGGGTCCGAGGGGATCTGGACACCGGAACGGTTTCGTCGGATCGCAGTCCCCGATCTCGCCGCCAAGATCGCTCCGGACGCCGAGCCGGCTGATCTGCTCCTCATCAACCAGGCGCTTGTCTGGATCTTCGCGTACGACGACTACTTCACCTCGGCCCACAAGCAGGTCCGGGACAGGGAAGGCGGATGGGAATACGCGCGCAGACTGTGTGATTTCATCGGTCCGGACCTCGGACTGTCTGTACCCGAACCGCGCGATCCTGTAGAACGCGGGCTCGTTGACCTGTGGCCACGCCTCGCGACCGGCCGGTCGTCCTACTGGCGCCGAGAGTTCACGCGAGCGATCCACGACTTCATCATCGGAGCCGCTCTTGAGCTGGAGAACATCTGTGATGACCGGGTACCTGACCTCATCCATTTCGTGAAACTCCGGCGCCAGACATTCGCCGGTGGCACGGGGGCGTGCTTCGCCGCGATGTCCACACGGGCTGAAATACCGGAACGTATCCGGGATACAGAGGCGGTCGCCTCACTTCTGGATGCCTTCATCGACGTCATGGCGCTGGGAAACGAGGCCGTCTCCTACGACATGGAGATCAACGATGAAGGCGAGGTGAACAACCTCATGCTGGTCCTGCAGGACCTCGCGGGTGATACGGGTGACGGCCTTGGTGAAGCGCACAGGATCGCGACTCGTCTCATTGTGGACCGAGTCGAGTACTTCAACCATTCGGTGGAGATCAAACTGCCGCAACTCGCCACGGACATCGGCCTGTCAGCCGATGAGCTCGCGCAGATGAGGGCGTGGATCCGGGGCGCCGAAAGTTATCTGTCAGGTCTGTACGACTGGTACGACTCCACCGCGCGCTACAAAGGCGGCGTCCAGGGTGCCTGACTCGAAGCCCACCTGAACCGACTGTCCGTCCGGCCGTGGGCCTGGCTCGGTGTCCGTCGACGTCTCCCTGACGGTCGGCGCACTCCCGCTCACGCCTATCACGTTCGCCTTCCACCAGCTCCACGCGGTCCGGTTCCGTGGCCCGGCTCCCGGCTCCCGGCTTCCGGCTCTTTGCCCAGTGACGCTCCGAGCCGAGCAGCCGACCTCGCTGCTCGTTCCGGGCTCCAGGAACGGAGATTTCCCGATGGCCACGATCCCCACCGCCCCCTCTCTCCCTCCGCCGGCACGGGGGCGCCTCCCGCTGATCGGACACGCCCTGCAGTTCGTCCGCGGACCGCTGAACGTTCTTCAGGGACTGCGTGGTCAGGGCGACATCGTTGCCCTTCATGTAGGAAGGCTGCCGATCTACGTCGTCAACTCGCCCCAGCTGCTGCACCGCGTCCTCGTCACCGATGCCGACTCCTTCACCAAGGGCCGGATGTACGACAAGACACGGCCTGTCGTGGGCAACGGCATCGCCACCTCGGAAGGCGCGTTCCACCACCGGCAGCGTCGCCTGATCCTGCCCGCCTTCCACCGTCCCCGCCTACGCGGCTACAGCGAGGTCATGCGGGAACAGGCGGAAGCGGTCATCGCCTCCTGGCGGCCGGGACAACACATCGCCGTCGACCGGGCCATGCACACCATGAGTGTGGGAACCACCGTCCGGACCCTGTTCGGCACCGGAATCGACAGCAGCACGATTGCCGAGATCGACCGCTGCGTGGGCGTCTTCCTCAAACAGATCATCGTGCGCACCATGGCGCCGAACTTCGTCGAAAGACTGCCTCTCCCCGGCACCCGCAGTTTCGAGGCGGCACGCAAGCGGCTCAAGGCCGTCGTCGACTCGATCCTCGATACGCGGCTGCGGGCCACCGAGCAGCCGGACGACCTGCTGTCCCTCCTCATCGCGGCGCGCGACGAAAAGACCGGGGAACCGCTGAGTCGTCAGCAACTTCACGACGAGGTGGTCACCATGGTGGTCGCCGGCGCGGACAGCACCGCCTACACGCTTGCCTGGCTCCTGTACGAACTCGGCCGCAACCCTGCGATCGAGGCGCGCCTGCACCACGAGCTCGACACCGTCCTCAGCGGCCGCCCCGTCACCTTCGACGATCTTCCGCGACTGCAGTACACCCAGCGCCTCATCCAGGAGACACTCCGCCTCCACTCCGTCTCCTGGATCCAGATGCGCCGCACGATCACCCCCGTGACACTCGGCGACCTGCACCTGCCCGCAGGAGCGGAGATCCTGTTCAGCGCGACGACCATGCACCGCGACCCCGAGCTGTACGCCGACCCCCTGCGTTTCGACCCGGACCGGTGGATCTCGCCGCCCCGGCGTGAGTCGTTCCAGCCCTTCAGCGCCGGCCCCCGGAAATGCCCGGGCGACCACTTCGCCCTCACCCAACTCGCGATCGGCGTCGCGACGATCGCCGCCCGCTGGCGACTCGTCCCCGCCACTCGCAACAAGGTGAGGGAAGTCCCCGCAGCGGTGCTCCGCCCCCACCGCCTGCCCATGGTCGCGCAGCCCATGGACTGAGGACGGACGCAAGGTCATGGCGCGGCACCGGGGGCCGTGCCCACCCGGCAGCAAGGCGCCCGGTTCTCACCCTCCACCTACGCCGAACGTCTGGAGCGATCATGAAGAAGTCGCAGTCGATCCCTACCGCACCGAGAGCACTGCCCCTGGTCGGTCACCTGCTGCCGCTGATGCGGAACCCGACGGCATTTCTGGACTCACTGCCTGCCCACGGAGACATGGTCAAAATCCGTGTAGGGCCCTTCTCCATGGTGGTGTTGTGTGACGCGGGCCTGACCCATCAGGTCCTGCTCGACGACCGCACCTTCGACAAGGGCGGCCCGATCTACGACCGAGCACGGGAAGTGAGCGGCAACGGCATCGGCACGAGCCATCACGATGAACACCGGCGGTTGAGACGGCTCGTCCAACCCTCGTTCCATTCCTCCCGGCTTCCGGGCTACGCGGAGACCATGACCGCCTGTATCGACGAGGCGGTCTCTTCCTGGCGAGCCGGACAGATCCTTGACGTCCCGGCTGAAATGATGGCGATCACCTCCAAGATCGCGATAGCCACCCTGTTCTCCGGCGCTCTGTCCCGGGAAGAGCTCGACAAGCTCCTCGACGCCGGCATGACCCTCCTCGCGGGCTTCTACCGGCGCATGTTCCTGCTACCGCCACTGGACCGGCTGCCCCTGCCGGGCAACCGCTCCTACACGCGCGCCCGCGACCATCTTCACGAGGTCTGCGGCCAGATCATCGCCCAGCGTCGAGTCGATGGCACCGATCACGAAGATCTGGTCTCGGCACTGCTTTCGGCCCATGACGTGGATACCGACGGGCGGGGCATGACGGATGCGGAAATCATCGACACGATCGTGGCGATCCTGCTGGCGGGAATCGAGAACACCGCGTCCGCCCTGGCCTGGGCACTGGACTTCCTGGCCCAGCATCCGGAAGTGGAGCGGCAGGTGCACGCCGAGGTCGACACCGTACTGAGCGGTGCCACGGCCACCCATGCCGACCTGCGCCACCTGGAGGTCACCAACCGTGTGATCACCGAAACGCTGCGGCTGCGCCCACCGGCTTGGTTCTTCACCCGCACGGTTACGGCTGACACCCGTCTGGGAGGGCACTTCCTCCCTGCCGGAACCAACGTGGCGTACAGCCCCTATCTCATTCACCACCGGCCCGATCTCCACAACAGGCCTGAAGACTTCGACCCCGACCGATGGGACCCTCGCGGCCCCCAGCCGCACCGGCACGCCATGATCCCGTTCGCTTCCGGCGCCCGCAAGTGCCCCGGCGACACCTTCGCGATGGCGGAAGCCACCCTCGCCCTCGCGACCATCACGGCCCGCTGGCGGCTGGAACACGCGCCGGGCACGGAGAGGCGCCCCGCTCCGAGCCTTACGCTGAAACCCCGCGCATTGCCGATGCGCACATGGCCTCGAACCGTTGCCCAATGACCGCACCGAGACGAGCAACTGCTCTGCGCACCCTTCACGGCGAGCACGGGGGACGCCTGTCAGGACACCGCCGTCTGCTCGGTGAGGAAGGCGAGGACGGTGGAGTCGAAGCGCTCCGGTTCCTCCAGGGACGGCAGGTGACCCGAGTGCTCGAACACCTCCAGGCGGGCCGAGGGCAGCAGCCGGGCCATCCGCCCGGCCTCCGCCGGCGGGTTGAGGAGGTCGTGGCGTCCGCTGATCAGCAGGGTCGGGATCTCAAGGGTGGCCAGGTCGGCCCGGAAGTCGAACCCGAGGACGGCTTTGTTGGCGGCCTCGATCTGCTCCGGGCTCAGCGCGAGCCCGAGGCCGTGCCGGGAGACGTACCAGTCACGCACCTGGTCGCGGACGGACGACGGTGTCTCCGGCGCGAACAGGCGGTCGCCGAGCCACTGCTGCTGTTGTTCACGGGAGAGTCCCCGTAGTTCGTCGGCGTGTTCGGCGAGCACGCGGTCCGTGGAGGACGTGCGGCCGTGGGACGTGGCCGCCACCAGGACCAACTCCCGTACGCGCTGCGGTACGGCAAGCGCCAGAGCCTGCGCCACGTAGCTGCCCATCGAGCCGCCCAGCACGGCGGTCCTGGCCAGGCCCAGCTCGTCCAGCAGCCCGATCATGTCGTCGACGTGGTCGCGCAGCGAATAGGCGGCAGGACGTGTGCTGCGCCCGTGGCCGCGCAGGTCGGGCGCAATGACCCGGTGGGAGCGGGCCAATGCCTCGATCTCGCGGCGCTGTGCAGAAGCGTCCACGCCGACGCCGTGGAGCATCAGCAGCGGCGCACCCGAGCCGGCTTCCGTGACATGCAGTTCGATCCCGTTGACGGACCGGACGTATTCAGACAGCTCGGGTGGGGCGGACGGGTCGGCGGTCATGGTCGGACCACCTCGCTTTCTTTCGAGCGGATCAGGACAGGGGTACGGGGGAGGCTGTCGCCCGTCTGTGGGTGTACCGATGCGGATGAGGACGGATCGGGAACGGGACGCCGGGCGGCCGCCGCTCACATGGTGACGACGAGCTTGCCCAGGGTGTGGGTGCGGACCAGGTCGACACATGCCTGCGGGCCCTGGTCGAGGGTGTAGCGGCGGCTGATGGTCGCGGGCAGTCGGCCGTCCACCGCGAGTGCGCCGACCTCGCGCATGCCGCCGAACTCCCCGCCCAGGTCGAGCAGGAAACGCAGGTCCACGTCGTCGCGGCCGAGGACCTCCGGCGCGGGCGGCGGAAAGATGATCGTGATCAGGCGACCGCCGGGCCGAAGCGTCCGGGCGAGTTCGGCCAGCCGGTCGTCGGGGAGCGTCAGGTTCAACGCGACGTCGATGTCCGCGGGGTAGTCGCTCGCCGCGTAGCCGATGACCTCGCTCGCACCCAGCTCGCGCAGGACGCCGGCGTCCGCAGGGGTGCCCGTGGCGATCACGCGTGCCCCGGTGGTGGCGAGCAGCGGGATCACGGCGGTGCCGACGCCACCGGTCGCGCCGACGACGAGGACGCTCTCGCCGTCCTTCACCTCGGCCGATCCGATCACTGACAGCGCGGTCAGGCCCGCGGTCGCCACGGCGGCGGCGTCCGGCGCGGACAGTCCCGCCGGGCGGTGCGCGATCAGCGGGGTGTCCGCCTCGAAGACCGCGTACTCGGCGAGCGAGCCCGTGCTCAGCGAGGGGCGGGACGGGTCTGCCACCGCGCGCATGGCGCGGGGAACGGCCTCGCCGAAGATCTCGTCACCCACCCGGAAGGCGGTGACGCCGGGACCGACCTCGCTCACCGTCCCGGCGAAGTCGTTGCCCGGTATGTGCGGGAACGGCAGGTCCACGGCCGCGCGGTACTCACCGCCGGGCAGCCGGATGTCGGTCGGGTTGAGCGAGGCGGCGGCGATCCTGACCTGGATCTGACCGGGCCCCGGTCGGGGTACCGGTACCTCCTGCACCGTGAACTGCTCGGGCGGTCCGTATGCGTGCGCGACGACGGCCTTCATGGACAGCGCTCCTCTGCGTGGGTCTCCTGCATGACAACCTGACCGTGCGGTCCGGTTATGGGCGGGACCGTAACCCTAAACGGACCGAGCGGTCAACTTGTTAGTCTCTGCGTGTGACCTCATCCCGACCGCTGCGCGCGGATGCCGCCAGGAACCGCAAGCTGCTGCTCGCCGCGGCGGCGGACGAGTTCGACGTGCGAGGGCTGGATGTGTCGGTGGCCGACATCGCCCGCCGGGCCGGTGTCGGCAAGGGCACGGTCTTCCGGCATTTCGCGACCAAGGACGACCTCATCGCCGCGATCGTCCTCGACCGGATCGCCGCGCTCACCGAGACGGGTGAGGAACTGCTCGACGCCCCCGATGCGGGAGCCGCGCTGCTGGAGTTCCTGTCCGCCGTGGCGCGCGAGATGCAGCACTTCGACCTGGTGTATCTCCAGCGCGCCGCCGAGCTCGACCCTGAGCTGTCCCGGGCCCAGGAGCGGCTCTTCCGGCACGTCCATGTGCTGGTCGAGCGCGCGCGTTCGTACGGCGCGGTGCGCGCGGACGTCACGGGAGCGGATGTCGTGGCGCTGATGTGCGCGCCGAAGCACGCGGCGAGTTCCCTGCCGGACGCCCCGCCCGACCTCTGGCAGCGCTACCTCGCGATCATCTTCGACGGCCTGCGCCCCGCGGGAGCCCACCCGCTGCCCCGGCCCGCCCCCACCGGGCCCGTCGCTGCCCTGCCCTACCGGCCTACGCCTCCGGGAGCGTCTCCCCCTGCACGGCCTGGATGTCCAGCTCGACCTTCAGGGTCGTGCCGATGGCCGCGATGCCCGCCTGCACCACCTGGTTGTAGTTCATCGCGAAGTCCTCGCGGCGCAGCTCCGTGGTGGCGCGGAAGGCCGCCCGCGTCCCGCCCCACGGGTCGGCGCCCGTGCCCAGGTAGGCGAGGTCCAGGTCGACCGGGCGTACGACCCCGTGCAGGGTCAGTTCGCCGTGCACCGTCCAGCGGTCGGTCCCGGCGGCCGGGGTCAGGCCCGTCGAGACGAACCTGATCTCCGGGTGGCGCTCGACGTCCAGGAAGTCGGACGACTTCAGGTGGCCGTCGCGCATGGCGTTGCCCGTGTCGATCGAGTCGGCCCGGATCACCGCCTCCACCCGTGACTTGGCGACCTCGTCCGGAGCGATCTCGATCGCGCCGGCGAACTGCGTGAACCGGCCGCGCACACTGGAGATCCCCAGGTGCTGGGCGACGGCGCCCACCGAGGAGTGGGCCGGGTCCACGGTCCAGGGGCCGGGCGGCGGCAGCTCGGTGCCGCCCTGCCGGGCGAGGGTGACGGTGCCGATCTCGGCCCGGCCGCTCGCCGTGACGATGGCGCTCGACGCGACGGGCGCGTACCCGACGGCCGTGACGATCACCGTGTACGCGCCGGGTGCGAGCACGACCGCGTCCCGCACACCGCCCTCCTCGTCGGCCTCGGCGCGCACCACCTGGGCGCCCGTCATGTCGGTCATCGTGACGACCGCGTGCGACACGGCCCAGCCGTCCCGCGTACGGATCCGCGCGGTCAGTCCCATTGCACACAACCTCATCTCAAGAGAACCGGCCCGCGGAGCACGTCTCCGCTCGGAACGCGCTCCACGGGCCGGGGTCTTCGACTGCTGTTTCCTCAGGTGGCCCGGTGACTACTCGCCGGGGTGCGCGAGCCGGATGTCGTGGCCGTCCACTCCGCCGCCGTCCACGGTCAGCGCCGTGGCCACCGGCGGGTAGCCGGTCGCGATGACGGTGTACTCGCCGCTGTCCAGGTCGGTGAAGGCGTACGCCCCGTCCGTCCCGGTGGTGGCGGTGCCGACCACGTTGCCGGCCGCGTCGACGAGCGTGACGCGGGCGTCGCCCAGCGGGCCGCCGGGTGCGTGCACCACGCCCTGGAGCCGTGCCCCTGCGGTGAGCGCGACCTCGACCCGGGTGACGCCGGTGCCGCCGACCTCGACGGGCAGCGCGCGGGGCCGGTGCCCGGCCGCGTTCACCGCGACGGTCACCGCGCCGGGCACCAGCTCGGCGAAGGTGAACTCGCCCTGCGCACCGGTGGTCCCGGTGGCCAGCACGTCACCGCGCACATCGGTCACGATGACCATCGCGCCGGCGACCGGAAGCCCGCTGTCGGCGGCCTTCACCGTGCCCACGAGCCCGCTCGTGCCGCTCAGCAGGATGTCGTACGCGAGCGGTTCGTCGTGCACGACGACCGTCGAGGCCTGCGGCTGGAAGCCGTCCGCGGAGGCGATCAGCACGTACGAACCGGTGCCGGGCGCGTCCACCGCGTAGGCGCCGTCGGCCTGGGCGACCGAGCGGCCCAGCTGACGGCCCGCGAGGGAGATCAGCGTGACGGCGGCCCGGGGCACGGGCGCGCTCTCGGCGCCGCGCACGAACCCGTGGACCGGGATCCCGCCGGAGCCGGCGGCCGCGCCGGTGTCGGCACCGGCCGCCAGGGTGGCGACCGCCGCGAGCCGCTGGGTGCCCTCGGGACCGGACCCGGCGCCTTCGGTGGTGCTGGCGCCGGTGGCGGTAGCGGCGGCGTTGTCGTTGCCGTTGTCGGAGACGGCCCAGCTCGGGACGTGCTCCCCGGCCTCGGCGGGGAAGGCCCCGTTCGTACCGGCCACGGCCGGGGTGGCTCCCTCGGCGGCCGGGACCGGGACCGGAGCCGCGGCCCCGTTCTGGGCCTCGGCGGCCTGCGCCAGCCCGCCCGACGTACGCAGCGGAACCTCCTTGATGAAGATCGTGATGACGAAGGCGATGAACGCCATGGCGGCGGCGATCAGGAAGACGTCCGCGATGCCGTGCCCGTAGGAGCTCTCGACGACCGTGCGCAGCGGGCCGGGCAGCGAGTCCACGTCCGGGATGGCGCCGCTGCTCGAACCGGCGGCCGCGGAGTACTTCGGGTCGATGCCGGCCAGACCGTCCGTGGTGTAGTGCGTGATGCGGTTGGCCAGCACGGCACCGAGCGCGGAGACGCCGATCGCACCGCCGAGGGACCGGAAGAAGGTGACCACGGAGCTGGCCGCGCCGAGGTCGGAGGGGTCCACCTGGTTCTGCGTGCACAGCACCAGGTTCTGCATCATCATGCCGATGCCGAGACCCATGAGCGCCATGAAGATGGCGACCTGCCAGTAGTCCGTGTCGTACCGGATCGTGCCGAGCAGTCCGAGCCCCGCGGTCACCAGCGCACCGCCGATGACCAGCCAGGCCTTCCACCTGCCGGTCTTGGTGATGATCTGGCCGGAGACGGTGGAGGAGACGAACAGTCCGCCGATCATCGGGATCGTCAGCACGCCGGACATGGTCGGCGACTCGTCCCGGGCCAGCTGGAAGTACTGGCTGAAGAACACCGTGCCGGTGAACATCGCGATGCCCACGAAGAGCGAGGCGACGGACGACAGCGTGATGGTGCGGTTGCGGAACAGGCGCAGCGGGACGATCGGCTCGCTCGCCTTGGACTCGACGAGCACGAAGAGCAGGCCGAGGACGATCGCGCCGGCGACCATCGTGTACGTCTGCCACGAGACCCAGTCGTACTTGTCACCGGCGAAGGTGACCCACAGGAGCAGCAGCGAGACCGCGGCGGAGATGAAGAACGCGCCGGCCCAGTCGACCTTGACCTCACGCTTCACGGTGGGCAGGTGCAGGGTCCGCTGGAGCACGATCAGTGCGATGATCGCGAAGGGCACACCGACGTAGAAGCACCAGCGCCAGCCGAGCCAGCTGGTGTCGGTGATGACACCGCCGAGCAGCGGGCCGCCGACGGTCGCGACTGCGAACGTCGCGCCGAGGTAGCCGGAGTACCGGCCGCGCTCGCGCGGGGAGATCATCGCGGCCATGACGATCTGTGCGAGGGCGGACAGACCGCCGACGCCGATGCCCTGGACCACGCGGACGGCGATCAGCATCCCGGGGTTCTGCGCGAGCCCCGCCACGATCGAGCCCGCCACGTAGATGACGAGGGCTATCTGGACGAGCGCCTTCTTGCTGTAGAGGTCCGCGAGCTTGCCCCACAGGGGCGTGGTCGCGGTCATGGACAGCAGCGTGGCGGTGACGACCCAGGTGTAGGCGGACTGGCCGCCGCCCAGGTCGCCGATGATCTCGGGCAGTGCGTTGGAGACGATCGTCGACGACAGGATCGCGACGAACATGCCGAGCAGCAGCCCGGAGAGGGCCTCCATGATCTGCCGGTGCGTCATCGGGGCGCCGTCGGGGGCGCCTCCGTGCTTGGCGTGTGAGCCCCGCACACCGGCTGGTGTGGTCGTTGCCATGGGCTTCCTTTTCTTGTGATGCGTCATACGGGTGTACGGGCGGTCCGCCCGCCGGGAGCCGGTGCGGGCTCCCCGGGCGGGACGGGAGGTGCGGACGCGGCCGGTACGGTCCGGCAGTCGCCGAAGCTCGCGCGCAGTCGTCCGAGCAGGGTGTTGAGCTGGTCGACCTCGTCGTCGGACCAGTCCTCCAGGTAGTGGGCGAGCGCGTTCATGTAGCGCTCGGAGAGGTCGGCGAGCATGTCCCGTCCGGCGGGGGTCAGCCGCAGGATGCGGGAGCGCTTGTCGGCGGGGTCGGCGGACCGGTCGATCCAGCCGCGCTCGGCGACGTGCGCCACGTGCCGGCTCGTCACCGACATGTCGATGGCCATCAGCTCGGCGAGTCTGCTCAGTCGCATCTCGCCGTGCCGGTCGAGCAGGGTGAGCACGGCGGCGGAGCCCGCCGGGCACTCGTGCGGGAGCATCCGGCCCAGGCCGCGCTTCACGGCGCCGATGGCGCTGAGCTGCTGGGCCAGCTCCTCGTACTGCCGTCGAGCGGCCATCGCACCTCCCTCATTGTTGCTTGAGGCAACCATAAGAACTGTTGGTTGCTGCAGGCAAACGAAATGAGGCCCTACGGTCTAAAACCTTGGCAAAGGCAAGTATTGGCGAACGTAAACTCGCAGGTGGGACGGTTTTCGGCCGGGCCGGGGGCGGGGGTCATGCCTCTGGGGGCGCAGCCCTTCAGGGGTGCGGGGAACTGCGCGCCCGGACACGACGCACCCGCAGCCGAAGACGACCGCAGCCACCGGAAGCCACACCGGGCGTACCCGGTCCCAGGGGCACCGCCCCGGGCCCGGGTACGCCCAACCAGAAGTCGGCACCCGAAACTTGGGACCGCAGAACGTACCCGATAGGGTCACGCGCATGGCAAACACCCAGGGCCCCGAGGGCAACTACGACCCCGCGGGTAGCACCCAGATGTTCCGAGCGTTCGTCGACGACCCACAGAGTCGTCAGCAGCAGCAGGCGGCCTCCGCCCGGGGTCCCCGGGTCGGCCTGATCGTCGGTGTGATCGCGGTGGTCGTGGTCGTCGCCGTGGTCGCCTGGCTCGCACTCGCGTAAAGAGTGGGGCGCCACAGGGCGCCCCACTCCTACGGGGCGGGACCGACCCGGCGCACACGTGCCGGACGCCCGCCTGACGTACGCCCCGATCACGGGCGGACCGACGACGGCGCCGCGCGCCCCGAAGCGCGCAGCCGTGCCCGGACGCGGTACAACGACGTCCCGTCCGCCACGCCGTCCTCCGGCCGGTGCCGCGAGCCGAGGGCGCTCCGGACACGGCGAGGCCGCCGTGGCACCCCGGGGTACCTCGACGGCCACGTGCCGAGAGCCGGCCCACCCGGCGACGTACCGGGTCGGCATGTCTGCCGGCCGGACCGGCCCCACCGGATGGTGGGGCTGCCGATACGGCTTGGCCGATGCGAGCCGGCCGTTACGGACCAGCCGGGGCAGGTCCACCGGCCGGTCGCCGACCCCACGGTCACCCACCGGCCACCCGCCAGCCGATCAGTCGGAGATGAGCCCTTCCCGGAGCTGGGAGAGGGTCCGCGTGAGCAGTCGGGAGACGTGCATCTGTGAGATGCCGACCTCCTCGCCGATCTGCGACTGCGTCATGTTGGCGAAGAAGCGGAGCATGATGATCCGCCGCTCGCGGGGCGGCAGCTTGGCGAGCAGGGGCTTCAGGGACTCGCGGTACTCGACCCCCTCCAACGCCGTGTCCTCGTAACCGAGGCGGTCCGCCAGGGAACCCTCGCCGCCGTCGTCCTCGGGGGCCGGCGAGTCGAGGGACGAGGCCGTGTAGGCGTTGCCCACGGCCAGGCCGTCGACCACGTCCTCCTGCGACACACCGAGCACGGCGGCCAGCTCGGCGACGGTCGGCGAGCGGTCCAGCTTCTGGGAGAGCTCGTCGCTGGCCTTGGTCAGCGCCAGCCGCAGTTCCTGGAGCCGGCGCGGCACCCGCACCGACCACGAGGTGTCCCGGAAGAACCGCTTGATCTCACCCACGACCGTCGGCATCGCGAACGTCGGGAACTCCACGCCCCGTTCGCAGTCGAAGCGGTCGATCGCCTTGATCAGACCGATCGTGCCGACCTGGACGATGTCCTCCATCGGTTCGTTGCGCGACCGGAAGCGGGCGGCCGCATAACGCACCAGCGGGAGGTTGAGTTCGATGAGGGTGTCCCGTACATAGGCACGCTCGGGGCTGTTCTCGTCCAGCGCGGCGAGCCGCAGGAACAGGGAGCGGGACAGGGTGCGGGTGTCGATCGCTTCCGACGTCGGGGGGAAGGCCGGGGCTTCCTCGGCCGGGACGGCCGGTACCTCGGCAACGACACTGTGAAGCACGTCGGGTGCGGATTCGCTCTTTTCGAGCGTGAGCACCTTCGAGCTGCCCTGGTCTGCGGACATGCCACCCCCTTTGGGTCGCGGACGGTCGCGGCGGACGCTCCCGTGGAAGGAACGCAGCCTCCACCTGAATACCGGAGGCGGGGCCGCGGCAAACGCTTCACCGGAAGAATGTCACATGTCGGCAACACGCTGTAGTGACATGTCGACACCGGTGAGGCGAATAGGCCCTGGAAAAAGGGGGTCTGACGGTTTTTCACCGCAGAAATGTCGTGAAATGCCCTTGGAGGCGATTCGCTCCCAGGGGTTACGCCTCGATCCTGTTTGCGGATCGCAGCCGGGCGAAACTGCGGGCGAGCAACCTTGACACGTGCATCTGCGAGACGCCCAGTTCCGCACTGATCTGGGACTGCGTCAGGTTGCTGTAGTAGCGCAGCAGGAGAATGCGCTGCTCCCGTTCCGGGAGCTGCACGAGGAGGTGCCGTACGAGGTCGCGGTGCTCCACGCCGTCCAGGGCCGGGTCCTCGAAGCCGAGCCGGTCGAGGAGGCCGGGCAGTCCGTCGCCCTCCTGGGCGGCCTCCAGGGAGGTCGCGTGGTACGAGCGGCCGGCCTCGATGCAGGCCAGCACCTCGTCCTCGCCGATGCGCAGCCGCTCGGCGACCTCGGCGGTCGTGGGGGTGCGCCCGAAGGCCGTCGTGAGATCCTCGGTGGCGCTGTTCACCTGCACCCACAGCTCGTGCAGCCGGCGCGGTACGTGGACCGTGCGGACGTTGTCGCGGAAGTACCGCTTGATCTCGCCGACCACGGTGGGCATCGCGAAGGTCGGGAACTGCACGCCCCGGTCGGGGTCGAAGCGGTCGATGGCGTTGATCAGGCCGATCGTGCCGACCTGGACGACGTCCTCCATGGGCTCGTTGCGGGAGCGGAAGCGGGCGGCGGCGTACCGCACCAGCGGGAGGTTCGCCTCGATCAGCGCGGCCCGCACGCGGCCGTGCTCGGGGGTGCCGGGCTGCAGGTTCTTGAGCTCGCCGAAGAGGACCTGGGTCAGGGCCCTGGTGTCCGCCCCGCGGCGGCGCTGCGGACCGGGTTCCCGGGAGTCGCCGGGTTCGTCGATCCGTTCGACCGCCTGCGGCTTCTGCTGGGGAGGTGCTTGAGGCGCGGTACTGGCCGGCACGGTCCACTCCACCTCTGGGTCCGTCAACCCGTGAAAACACAAGTCCGAACGATGCTCGCCAGACACATGCGTCAACTCATCGGTCAAAAGCGGTCATAGCATCACAAGACATGTGCACTGTGTGCAAGCACCCTGTTACTCCGTGTTGAAAACCGGACGGCCCCGAAAGACTTCCCGGACCGCCCCGGACCGCCCCGGACAGAGAAGGACCCCCGCCGCCAGGGCGAGGGTCTGGGCATGGACCGATCCGCGATCCGCAGTGCTGGTGCTCAGTACTCGTAGTCGGCGATCACCCAGGTGGCGAACTCGCGCCACAGGGCGACGCCCGCCTGGTGGGCGGGGTGTTCGAGGTACCGCTTGAGCGCGTCCGTGTCCTCGACCGCCGAGTTGATCGCGAAGTCGTACGCGATGGGCCGGTCGGTGATGTTCCAGGCGCACTCCCAGAACCGCAGTTCGGGGATCTGCCCGCCGAGCGCGCGGAAGGCGGCGACGCCCTCGGCGACGCGGGGCTCCTCCCGGTCGACGCCTTCATCGAGCTTGAAGAGGACGAGGTGGCGGATCACGGGCACTCCCGGAGTGGAGGGGGACCGGCGGACGGAAGGAGCGCGGCGGTCGCGGCCCTCCGGCTCGCTAGTCCTTGGCGCCGTCGGCGACCCACGTCATGAAGTCACCGACGGACTGGGCGGCGTTCGAGATGCCCTCGAACCCTATCTGGACGTAGTCCGCCGCCTTCTCGGGGTCGGTGATGATCACGTACAGCGCGAAGACCACGAGTACGTAGACGGCGATCCTCTTCGCGTTCACCGCCACCGCGGCCTCCCCTGTCCCTGCCTGTGCCGGCGGCGCCCCCTGCGCCCGCCGTGCACGCTGTGCCTGCTGAGGCCCCTGTTGTCGGCGGTGAGTGTAACCCGGGCAACAGATATGACGATCTTTCCATCACACCTCAGGCCTCGGACTTCAGGCCCCAGGGCAGGGCAACGCGAAGGGCCCGGTCCATCGGACCGGGCCCTTCGTCTATCTGCGGTAGCGGAGGGATTTGAACCCTCGGTGACTTGCGCCACACTCGCTTTCGAGGCGAGCTCCTTCGGCCGCTCGGACACGCTACCGAGAGAGATCCTAGCCCACGATGGGCCGTGCTCGGAAATCCGTATCCGAGGGCCGGTCCGGAGCCGATTCTGAGCCGGCCCGGAGCAGGTTCGGGGGTGGTCAGCGGTCGCGGAAGAAGGCCGTGAGCAGCTGGGCGCACTCCTCGTCGAGCACGCCCGCGATCACCTCCGGCCGGTGGTTGAGGCGGCGGTCGCGCACGACGTCCCACAGGGAGCCGGCCGCGCCCGCCTTCTCGTCGCGGGCGCCGTAGACGACCCGGTCCACGCGGGACTGGACGAGCGCCCCGGCGCACATCGTGCAGGGTTCGAGGGTGACGACGAGCGTGCAGCCGGTCAGCCGCCACTCGCCGGTGCGGGCGGCGGCCCGGCGCAGCGCCAGCACCTCGGCGTGGGCGGTCGGGTCGCCGGCCGCCTCACGCTCGTTGTGCCCGGTTGCGAGCACCGTCGTACCGTCCGGGGACAGGACGACGGCGCCCACCGGCACGTCCCCGCCGCGGCCCGCCAGGGCGGCCTCGTCGAGGGCGTGCCGCATCGCGGACCGCCACCGGTCGCGTACAGGGTCGTGTTCCTCCTGGGTGTACGGGGCCGTCAGCGGACGGCCTCCAGGACCTCTGCCGCCCCGAGGACCTCGGCGATCTCACCGAGGGCGTCGGTGCTGTCCAGGGCCAGCAACTCCTTCTCGCTCACACCGAGGTCGGTGAGGACCTCGCGGTCTCCGATGGGTCCGGACGGCACGACCTGTCCCTTGGAGGTGGCGCCGACGCCGTCCTCTTCCTCGTCGTCGGCCTCGTCCTCGGGTTCACCGTCCTCCGTGCCGTCGAGGTCGAGGGAGTCCAGGTCGGCGACGCCGTCGTCACCGGGATCCCTTCCGAGCAGTTCGTCCGTGAGCAGGATCTCGCCGTACGAACTGCGGGCAGCGGCCGCGGCGTCCGAGACGTAGATGCGAGGGTCCTCCTCGCCGTCCACGCGGACGACTCCGAACCACGCGTCCTCCTGCTCGATGTAGACGAGGACCGTGTCGTCGTCGACCGAGGCCTCACGGGCCAGGTCGCCGAGATCCGACAGGGTCTCCACGTCGTCGAGCTCTGTGTCGCTCGCTTCCCACCCGTCTTCGGTGCGCGCGAGCAGTGCGGCGAAGTACACCGTGACTCTCCCACTGGTCATAGGCGTGCCGGTTGGGGGTCCCCCCGGCGGAGGTTGTGGACGGGGGATGAGTGCTCCGAGCCCCGCCCACTCGGAATCGTGGCAGAAACAGAGCGTTCAGGAGAGGTCTTCGGCTCGCTGTGTCCCGGTCGCGTCCCCGCGCCGGGGTGCGTGGCGTGTGCGTCGCACCGCCGCATGGCCCCACCTGAGCGCCCGGCGCCCACCGACAGCCGGATCGTACGCCGCCGGAACTTCCGCTCCGTACGCGGCCGTCCGGGTGGGCCCGGCGGGTCGCGCGACCCGCCGGGCCCACCCGGACGGAACGGCGGCCGGTGCACGCGCAGGCGCACGGCGGGTCCTCACCAGCGGAATGTGCGCATGCGCATCGCATGCCGCATGCGGGCCGTCTTCGCGCGGCGCGGCTGCACCCGGTCGCGCAGCTCGCGGGCCTCCTTCAGCTCCCGCAGGAACTGAGCCCGGCGCCGGCGGCGCTGAGCGTCGCTCTCCAGGTCCGCCCGGTTGCTCTGCTCCGGGTCCAGCATCGGCAACACCCCCAGTCAGGTCCCTCCCACTTTCCCTCCGACGGGCGGTTTGATGCCAACGGAGGTTTGCGCGGTGGCGGCGGTGAAGATTGCGGAACACTCCGGAACCGGCTGGTGACGGACGTACGGGCGTACGGGCGTACGGACGGCCGGCGCGGGCCCGGATACCCTGGTGGGCATGCGTCTCCACGTCGTCGACCACCCCCTGGTCGCCCATAAGCTCACCACGCTGCGCGACCGCCGCACCGACTCCGCGACCTTCCGCCGGCTCGCCGACGAACTGGTCACCCTGCTGGCCTACGAGGCCACGCGGGACGTGCGCACCGAACAGGTCGACATCGAGACCCCGGTGTCCGCCACCACGGGCGTCAAGCTGTCCTACCCGCGGCCCCTCGTCGTACCGATCCTGCGGGCCGGCCTCGGCATGCTCGACGGCATGGTGCGCCTCCTGCCGACCGCCGAGGTGGGCTTCCTCGGCATGATCCGCGACGAGGAGACGCTCCAGGCGTCCACGTATGCGACCCGTATGCCCGAGGACCTCTCCGGGCGCCAGGTGTACGTCCTGGACCCGATGCTGGCCACCGGCGGCACCCTCGTCGCGGCGATCCAGGAGCTGATCAAGCGCGGCGCCGACGACGTGACGGCCGTGGTGCTCCTGGCCGCTCCCGAGGGCGTCGAGGTGATGGAGCGCGACCTCGCGGGCGCCCCCGTCACGGTCGTGACCGCCTCGGTCGACGAGCGCCTGAACGAGAACGGCTACATCGTCCCGGGCCTCGGCGACGCGGGCGACCGCATGTACGGCGCGGCCGAGTAGCCGCACGGCTGAGTGGCCGGGCGGCCCGGGGGCCGGAGCCCTTACGGCCCGGTGCCCCTACGGAGCCGTCAGCAGTCCTTCTTCGCCGAGGGCGCCGGCACGGGCTTGGCCAGGGTGGTCAGGGCCTTGTCGGCGTCCTTCTCCGCCGTCAGGGCCTTGAAGGCCTTGCCGAGGATCAGGTCGACCTCCGCCGGCTTCGTCCGGGCGTCGGTCTTCGTCTCGGCGCCGACGAGCTGGGTCCCGAGGACGGGCAGCGCGGCGTCCGCGGCGGTCTTCGCACCGAGCACCACGCCCGGCCCGTCGACCTTCTTGTCGTACGCCTTGGTGGCGTTGCCCACCTCGCCGATCTTGAAGCCGCGCTTCTTCAGCGCGTCCGCGACGTCCTTGGCGAGACCCGAGCGGGTCGTGGCGTTGAGGACGTTCACGGTGATCTGGCCGGGCTTCGGCACGGCCTTGACCGGCTTCGCGGTGGGCGAGGGGGACGGCTTGCACCCCAGTGCCGGGCCGACCGCCGAGGCCTTGTCGCCACCGCCGGTGAAGACGTCGATGAGCTGCAGGGTGCCCCAGCCGGCCAGTCCGAGTGCGGCGACGGAGGCGGCAGCCGCGAGCACGATCCGGCGGCGACCCCGGTTCCTGCGCATCCGTGGGTACTTGTCCCCCGTGATCCGGTACTGGCCGCCCATGCCAGGGGGAGTGAGCATGCTCATGAGCGAAGCGTAGTGCGCCCGGGCCGCAATGCCTACTAGATGATCATTGGTCGGCGGTCGGACCAACCCGAAAGGGCCAACCCGGGGATCAGTCCAGTTCGAGGACGCGGGCGTGCAGCACCTGGCGCTGCTGGAGCGCGGCGCGGACGGCGCGGTGCAGGCCGTCCTCCAGGTACAGGTCGCCCTGCCACTTCACGACGTGCGCGAAGAGGTCGCCGTAGAACGTGGAGTCCTCGGCGAGCAGCGTTTCCAGATCGAGCTGGCCCTTGGTCGTCACCAGCTGATCGAGGCGGACCGGGCGCGGCGCGACGTCCGCCCACTGCCGGGTGCTTTCCCGGCCGTGGTCGGGGTACGGCCGGCCGTTTCCGATGCGCTTGAAGATCACACGGAAAGCCTACCGGCCGAGAGCTTCCGGGCGCAGCCATGGCGCCGGAGTGCGGCGCTGGAAATGACGTCGTAAATATGCGCAAACCGGTAATTCTCCTGGATCACCCTTTCATGATCGATTCGGAAACTGGACGGGAGCAGGCCCTGGACTGGCGCGGGGCGGGCGCGGGGTGCGTACGAGGTGCGCGCACCGGGTGTGCGGCGCGTGTGTGGGGTGTGTGTGGAGCGCGTGCCGGGGCGGGTGCGGGCCGGCGCGGGACGAACCGGCAGCGGCGGCATGGAACGGCTGATGGGGGCGCCGTCGGTGGAGGTCCCCGGGACCGGAGGCCCTGCTCCCAGAGGTGCTCCCAGAGGTGATCCCAGGGGGTAGAGGGTGGCGGCGAGGTGCGGTCGCGGCCCTCGGCGGTTCGGGCCACGGCCTTCCGGTACGCGTCGCGGGTGGCGCGCTCGGCCCGGTTCGCTCGAAAGGGTCAGCGTCTTCTTCGTCACACAGGCCCCCGAGGGCGCGTCTTATCTGCGGGGCCTTCGCAGCGGCGGAGGCGGATCGGCCCGCCCCCGCCGGACGGCTCAGCCGCGTTCGGGCTTCCCGGACGGGGGCTGCTGCCCCGATTCCGGCTTCGGCGTGCCCCGACCGGGGTCGGCGGGGAGCGGCTTCGGGGCGTTGCGGACGGACTCGGCGCGCACCAGGGCGCGCAGGATCGCGTACGGGTCCTTCGGCATGGAGGGGTTCCTCTCGTGCTGCTGTTGCTGAGGGGGTGTGGAAGAGCTGTCCGGTCGGACCGGGCTCCTCAGCAGCGGAGGACCATGCAGCGCCGGGCGCGCGGGGCGGGGGCGGCCGGCCGCCGTCTCGTCGGTGGCGTCGGTGGTCCTGCCCGACGGGCGAGTCGTCACCGGCTACGCCATCGAGCCGACCAAGTCCGAACCGGTCGTAAGCAAGCCGGCCGTCTCGCGCACCGCGGTGAACATCGCCCTCGGAGGGATCGGGTTCGGCGCCGTGTGCGGCGGGCTCGTGCTCCTGACGACGTTCATCGCCGCACTCACCGCGCTCATCACCCAACTCATCACTCTCGCCGCGGTCATCTTCGGCGGATGGATCGCCGTCCAGATCCTCGGCACGAGCGGCCATGGCGGCGGCACCACGGTCAACATCCGCAAAGCCGTGATCAAGCGGAACAAGTTCTACAGCTAGCTACGCCAAGGGCGGCCCCCTCGTCTCGCCAAAGTCGCGGGGCCGCCCTTGCCAACCAGCATCCATCGAAGGAACTGGAGACCTCCAGCATGACGCAACCCATCCCCCTCACGCGAGCAATCGGCAGTCCACCGGCGAGCGACCGTGTGACGCACGTCGTGATGTGGTCTGGCGGCATCACCAGTTGGGCCACCGCCCGCCACGTCGTCGCGCAGCACGGCGCGGCCAGCACGATCCTGCTGTTCGCGGACACCCTGATCGAGGACGAGGACCTGTACACGTTCAACGACCAGGCCAGCGCGCATCTCGGCGTACCGATTACCCGCGTCGCCGACGGCCGCACGCCGTGGCAGGTCTTCGAAGACAAGCGCTGGCTCGGCAACACCCAGCTCGCGCACTGCGCGCTTGAGCTGAAGCTGAAGATGTGCCGTGACTGGCTGGCCGCCAACCCGGCGCTCACCTTCGACACCACGGTGCTGCACATCGGCTTGGACTGGTCCGAGCCCGACCGTATCCCTGGCAACCGGGCCAGCTGGCAGCCCTGGCACGCGGAATACCCGCTCACCGAGCCGCCATACCGCGACAAAGACCAGCTGCGCGCCGAAGCCCGCGCCGCCGGATTGATCGACCCCCGCCTGTACCGGCTCGGCTTCGCCCACAACAACTGCGGCGGCATGTGCGTCAAGGGCGGCCAGGCGCAGTGGGTGCGACTGTTGAAGGTCTTCCCCGAACGCTACGCCCGCGCCGAAGCCGCCGAAGCAAAGATGCGCCGCCTGCTCGGCAAGGACGTCTCCATCCTGCGCGACCGCCGCGGCGGCACGACGAGGCCGCTCACGCTGGCCGCACTCCGGCGGCGCGTCGAACAGGAACCGGAACAGCTCGACCTGTTCGACGAAGGCGGATGCGGCTGCTTCACCACCACGGCCGCCGCCGCGCCGCGGGAGGTCGCGGCATGAACAACCACCTGTTGCACGCAGCCCTGACGGCCGCTGAACGCGGCTGGCACGTCTTCCCGCTCCGGCCCGGCACAAAGCGGCCCGCCCTGCACGGGGCCGATCGGTGCCGCGTCACCGGCGACTGCGCCCGCGGCCACATGAAGTGGCAGGAACGGGCGACCGTCGACCCGCACCGCATCACGCAGTGCTGGGAGACCAGCCCTGCCAACATCGGCTTGGCAATCGGTCCGTCCGGCTTGGTCGTCGTCGACCTGGACGTACCCAAGAACCAGAACAACAGCAGTGCGGACACGCCTGACGGCGCGGCGACCTTTGCGGCGCTCTGCGAGCGCACCGGCCACGCCGTCCCCACCACTTACCGGGTCCGGACCGCAAGCGGTGGACAACACCTGTACTTCACCGCCCCGGCCAACGTCCGGTTGGGCAACACCGCGGGCACCCTCGCACCCCTGGTCGACACCCGGGCATGGGGCGGGTACGTCGTGGCCGCCGGCAGCATCACCCCCACCGGCTCGTACGAGACCGTGGACGACACCGCCCCGGCCCCACTACCGGGGTGGCTGCTGGAGTTGCTGCAACCCGCCCCTACACGCCCCGCGGTGCCGTTGCGGCTGCCCGCGGTCGACGGCAGCCGCGCGGCCCTGGCCGCGCTGGAAGCCGAGTGCGCGATGGTCACCGCGGCGCCGGACGCTCAGCGCAACATCACGCTGAATCGGTGCGCGTTCAAGGTGGGGCGGTTTGTCGCGTGGGGCGACCTCCCTCGGCACGTGGCAGAGAACGCCTTCCAAGCGGCGGGGGAGGCCCGGGGGCTCACCGCTGCGGAGTGCCGGAGCACCATCCGAAGCGCCCTGGACAGCTCCCTGCGCAAGGTCCGGCCTCGGGAGACGGCATGAACACCCCTCCCCGCTCCTCCTTGGAAGGCCAGCCGGTGGCGAGCGGCCCGCACCTCGCCCAACCGGCCGCACCGGGGCCGGTCGTGGGCGAGCCAAAAGGCGCCGCCCGTCAGGGCGTCATTTCAGCACTTCCCCGCACACAGCCCTTCCCCACCGATGCCGCACCCCGCAGCACCACGGACCCGGTGCCGGAGCGGCCCGGCATCCGCATCTACGCTCCGCCCCTCTACCGCCGCCCCAACGACGGGGCCCGCTGGTCGAAACGCCCCGGAGATACCCCCAGCGCCGCCTACGCCTGCCCCTGCGGGCAGACCGGCACCGCCACGGGACTTCGCAGCGTGGCCGCCCTGATCACCGAGTACGACGACCACAAGAACACCTGCACCGGACAGTTCACCGAAGGGAGGGCCGCCGCATGACCGCCCCCGACACCATCGACGGTGCCGTACTGCTCGACGAGGTGGAAGCCTTCCACCGGCGCTTCAACGTCTTCCCCACCGAAGCCGCCTACGTCGCCGTCACCCTGTGGGACGCCCACGCCCACCTGCTCGACGCCTTCGACTCCACCCCGAGGCTCGCGTTCCTCTCACCCGAGCCTGGGTCGGGGAAGTCCCGGGCACTGGAAGTAGTGGAAGCCCTCGTGCCGCGGTCCATGGCCGCCGTAGACGCCTCCGCGTCCGCGCTGTTCCGCTCCGTCTCCGGCATCGACGGCGGCCGGCCCACGATCCTCTTCGACGAAATCGACACGATCTTCGGGCCGAAAGCCGGGGAGAACGAACAGCTCCGCGGCTTCATCAACGCCGGCCACACCCGCGGACGCGTGATGTACCGGTGCGTGGGAGACGGCTCCAACCAGCAGGTACAGGGCTTCCCTTCCTACTGCGCCGTCGCCGTCGCAGGCCTCGGCTCCCTGCCCGACACGATCATGACGCGGTCCGTCATCGTCCGCATGCGGCGGCGAGCCCGCAACGAGAAGGTCGAGCAGTGGCGCACCCGCATCCACGTGCGGGAGGGCAACGCCCTGCGCGACCGGCTCGCCAAGTGGGCCGAAACGATCCAGGACCAGGTCACCGACGCCTTCCCCGAGATGCCCGAGGGGGTGGCCGACCGGCCCGCGGACGTGTGGGAACCCCTGCTCGCCATCGCGGACGCCGTCGGCGGGCCCTGGCCGCAGCGGGCCCGGGAAGCCTGCCTGACCATGGTCAAAGCCTCCCGTGTCAACGACAAGGGCAGCATCGGCGTCCGGCTCCTGACCGACCTGCGCGACCACGTCCTGACCGGCATCGACCGCCTGCCTACCGTCGCCATCCTCGACCGGCTCAACGCCCTCGATGACGCGCCGTGGGCCGACTTCAACGGCAAGCCGCTCGACTCCCGCCGGCTCTCCAAAATGCTCAGCGAGTACGTCACCGCCGACGGCGACCCGATCGGCTCCCGCAACATCAAAACCGGCGGGGGCGGAGTCCTCAAGGGCTACTACGCCACCGATCTACACGACGCGTGGCAGCGCTACTGCCCCCCGCCCCCGGAAAGTCCGCTACCTCCGCTACCGGGCACCGAAAACACCACCTGACCAGCAACAACGAGGTAGCGGCAACCGGGGTCGGTTGCCGCTACCGCAACGCTACCCATCCGCTACCGCTACCCCTTCCCGCTACCTCCAACAGGCCCCTGACCTGCGAGGTAGCGGCGGTAGCGGAAGTAGCGGACTTCGCAGAAGGGGGCCGACGGGCCCCCGCTCCTCCCCTCGCGACGAAGGAGCAACACCCGAATGGAAACGGCCCGTCCCGCCGACGCATTCGACCCCACCCTCGTGCTGCTGACCGTTGAAGAGGCCGCCCGCCGCCTTCGAGTCGGCCGCACCTTCTGCTACCAGCTCATCCGCTCCGGAGAGCTGGAGTCCATCCCCATCGGCCGACTCCGGCGCGTCCCCGCGGATGCGCCCGCCGCGTACGTCGCCCGTCAACGCGCGGCCCAACGAGCCGCTTGACCGCACCCCGGGCTGCGGACTGTCCCAGACAGGACAGTCCGCCGCTCGAATCTCAGTACCTAAAAACAGGAGTCTGGCTGTGGCAGAAGAGAAGAAGCGCACCCGCCGCGCCAACGGCGAATCCGCCATCTACTACGGGAAAGACGAGCGCTGGCACGCTCGCGTACCGATGGGCTACAAGGACGACGGGACGCCCTACCGCCGGCACCTGACGCGCCCGACACGCAAGGAACTGGTGGACGAGGTCCGCAAGCTGGAGAAGCAACGCGACGAGGGTTCGGCGCAGCAGCCCGGCAAGCCGTGGACGGTCGACAAGTGGCTGTGGCACTGGGTCGAGAACATCGCCAAACCGACCGTCAGCGAGAACACCTACGACGGCTACGAGGTGGCCGTGCGCGTGCACCTCGTGCCCGGTGTCGGCAAGCACCGTATCGACCGCTTGGAGCCTGAGCACCTGGAAAGCCTCTACCGCCGGATGCAGAAGAGCGGGAGCAAGGCTGGCACGGCTCACCAGGCCCACCGCACCATCCGGACCGCCCTCGGTGAAGCAGCACGGCGCGGCCATGTGGCGAAGAACGCCGCCGCACTGGCCAAGCCGCCGCGGATGGAAGAAGCCGAGGACGAGGTGGAGCCCTACTCGCTGGACGAGGTGCAGAGTCTGCTGATCGAGGTGAACAAGCGCCGGAACAGCGCCCGCTGGATGCTCGCGCTCGCGCTAGGTCTGCGACAGGGCGAGACGCTCGGACTGCGCTGGTCTGACGTCGACCTGGACAACGAGTACCTCAAACTGCGTCGGAACCGTCTGCGCCCCCGCTACGAGCACGGGTGCCCGGAAGCCTCGCCGTGCGGCCGGAAAGCGGGGTACTGCCCGAGCCGGAAGCAGGTCCGGCGTGAGACCAAGAACACCAAGTCTCGTGCCGGCCGCCGGGCGGTGCCCCTGCCGGGTCCGCTGGTCGCCATGCTCCGCGCGCATGCCGAGGTACAGGCGCGCGAGCGCAAGACCGCGGGCAACCTGTGGACCGAGTCGGACTACGTGTTCACCAGGGCGCTGGGCGGCCCGCTGAGCCCGAACACGGACTATCACGATTGGAAGCGGCTCCTGGCGGACGCACAGGTGCGGGACGGCCGGCTGCACGACGCTCGGCACACCGCGGCCACCGTGCTCATGCTGCTCGGGGTCCCGGCCCGCGTCATCGACCAGATCATGGGGTGGGAGCCGGGCACCTCCGCACGGATGCGGGCGCGCTACCTCCACGTGCCGGACGCCATGCTCAAGGACGTCGCCCGGAAGATCGCCGATGCCATCTGGGGACCCGCGGCACCCGCTGTGGACAAAAACCAGGACAACGAGAGCTGAGAACCGTCGAAGGGCCCCACCGCGAACGGTGGGGCCCTTCGACATCGTGCCCGGTGAGGCACTGGCGGAGGATACGAGATTCGAACTCGTGAGGGGTTGCCCCCAACACGCTTTCCAAGCGTGCGCCCTAGGCCACTAGGCGAATCCTCCGCGGCAAACAATACAAGACGTTGAGCCGTGCTCGCGAACTCGTTCCCCCCGCCCGGATCGGGTACTGTGAGCGCAGCCCCTCACGTGGCGCTATCTGACTGAACTCCCCCAGGGCCGGAAGGCAGCAAGGGTAGGTTGGCTCTGGCGGGTGCGTGAGGGGCGTTTGCGTTCCCACAGCCGGGGAGGGCCCCGGGCGGGGATCGGCAGTGGGGTCCGGCGGAGTCCGGCGGGACGTGTTCCGTGGCGGTCCTCGATGTCAGTGGGCGCCTATAACCTCGTATGCGTGTCGTCTCTCGCGCTGTACCGCCGTTATCGCCCGGAGTCGTTCGCCGAGGTCATCGGGCAGGAGCATGTCACCGACCCGTTGATGCAGGCGCTGCGGAACAACCGGGTCAATCACGCGTACCTGTTCAGCGGGCCGCGCGGCTGCGGGAAGACGACCAGCGCGCGCATCCTCGCCCGCTGCCTGAACTGCGAGCAGGGGCCCACGCCCACCCCGTGCGGCGAGTGCCAGTCCTGCCGCGACCTCGCGCGGAACGGGCCGGGGTCCATCGACGTCATCGAGATCGACGCCGCCTCCCACGGTGGTGTGGACGACGCCCGTGACCTGCGCGAGAAGGCGTTCTTCGGGCCCGCGAGCAGCCGTTACAAGATCTACATCATCGACGAGGCCCACATGGTCACGTCGGCCGGCTTCAACGCGCTGCTGAAGGTCGTCGAGGAGCCGCCGGAGCACCTCAAGTTCATCTTCGCCACCACCGAGCCCGAGAAGGTCATCGGGACGATCCGGTCGCGTACGCACCACTATCCGTTCCGGCTCGTTCCGCCCGGGACCCTGCGGGAGTACCTCGGCGAGGTCTGCGGGCGCGAGGGCATGGCCGTCGAGGACGGGGTGCTCCCGCTCGTCGTGCGGGCCGGCGCCGGATCCGTGCGTGACTCGATGTCCGTCATGGACCAGCTCCTCGCGGGCGCCCGCGAGGACGGTGTGACGTACGCCATGGCCACCTCGCTCCTCGGGTACACGGACGGCTCGCTGCTCGACTCCGTGGTCGAGGCCTTCGCCGCCGGCGACGGCGCCGCCGCCTTCGAGGTCGTCGACCGGGTCATCGAGGGCGGCAACGACCCCCGCCGCTTCGTCGCCGACCTGCTGGAACGGCTCCGGGACCTGGTGATCCTCGCCGCCGTGCCGGACGCAGGGGAGAAGGGGCTCATCGACGCCCCCGTCGACGTGGTGGAGCGCATGACGGCCCAGGCGAGTGTGTTCGGCGCCGCCGAGCTGAGCCGCGCCGCCGACCTCGTCAACGACGGGCTGACGGAGATGCGGGGGGCCACCTCGCCCCGTCTCCAGCTGGAGCTGATCTGCGCGCGCGTGCTGCTGCCGGCCGCGTACGGGGACGAGCGGTCCGTCATGGCCCGCCTCGACCGGATCGAGCGCGGCGTGAACTTCACCGCGGCCGGTGCTCCCGGCGCTCCCGGGATGGCCATGGGGTACGTGCCCGGGCCCGACGCCCATACCGGGGGGCAGGAGGGCGGGGTCGCCGGCGGGCCCGGCCCCGCCGTGCCGGCGGGGCTCCGGAGCCGCCCCCCATCTCCCCGGAGGACGACATCCCGGAGGACGACGACCCCGACCTCGACGAGTCGGCACTGTCGGGCCACGAGCTGATCGTGCGGGAACTGGGAGCGACGGTGGTCGAGGAAATCCCGAACGAGTAGCCGACGGGGGGCCACCCCGAGCGACCGCCGCGCGGGGCTGCCCCGCAAGGGGCCACTGCAGGGGGCCGCCCCGCACGGAGTTGCTGCGAACAGCCGCCGCACAACCGCCCCGCGCGGAGCCGTCCTGAGCGACCGCCGCGCAGCACCGTCCCATCGAGCGTCACCGCGGCCCCGCCGTACAAGCCCGCTCCACCGGGCGGCCCCGCAGGGCGTCCCCGCACAGCCGCCCACAGGGCCGCCCCGCCGAGTGGCCCGCGGCAGCCGCGGCGTCGCCCGCCGCCCCGTGGCGGGGAAGCCCGGCCGGGTGCCCCGCTAGGCTGACCCCCGTGAAGGTCCTAGTAATCGGCGGCGGTGCCCGCGAACACGCCCTGTGCCGTTCCCTCTCCCTCGATCCCGACGTCACCGCGCTGCACTGCGCCCCAGGCAACGCGGGCATCGCCGAGGTGGCCCAGTTGCACCAGGTCGACGCCCTCGACGGCGGGGCCGTGGCCGCGCTGGCCCGGGACCTGGAGGCCGATCTGGTGGTCGTCGGCCCGGAGGCGCCCCTGGTGGCCGGGGTCGCCGACGCCGTGCGCGAGGCGGGCATCCCGGTGTTCGGCCCCTCGCGCGAGGCCGCGCAGCTGGAGGGGTCCAAGGCCTTCGCCAAGGACGTCATGGCCGGCGCGGGCGTGCCCACCGCCCGCTCGTACGTCTGCACCACCCCCGCCGAGGTCGACGAGGCGCTCGACGCCTTCGGCGCCCCGTACGTCGTGAAGGACGACGGTCTCGCGGCCGGCAAGGGCGTCGTCGTGACCGACGACCTGCAGGCCGCCGCCGCCCACGCCAACGCCTGCGACCGCGTGGTCATCGAGGAGTTCCTCGACGGCCCCGAGGTCTCCCTCTTCGCGATCACCGACGGCGTCACCGTCGTCCCGCTGCAGCCGGCCCAGGACTTCAAGCGCGCCCTCGACGGCGACCAGGGCCCCAACACCGGTGGCATGGGCGCGTACTCGCCCCTCCCGTGGGCCGATCCGAAGCTGGTCGACGAGGTCCTGCAGAGCGTGCTGCAGCCGACCGTCGACGAGCTGCGCCGCCGCGGCACCCCGTTCTCCGGGCTGCTCTACGCCGGTCTCGCGATCACCTCGCGCGGCGTGCGGGTCATCGAGTTCAACGCCCGGTTCGGCGACCCCGAGACCCAGGTCGTCCTCGCCCGCCTGAAGACCCCGCTCGCCGGTGTCCTCCTCGCGGCCGCGAACGGCACCCTCGCCGACCTCGAACCGCTGCGCTGGAGCGACGACGCGGCCGTCACCGTGGTCATCGCCTCGCACAACTACCCCGGCACCCCCCGCACCGGCGACCCCGTCGAAGGGCTCGACGAGGTGGCGGACCGGGACGCCCCGCACACGTACGTCCTGCACGCGGGCACGAAGCGGGACGGCGACGCGATCGTCAGCGCGGGCGGCCGGGTGCTCTCGGTCACCGCGAGCGGCCCGGACCTCACCGAGGCCCGCGCCCGCGCCTACGCTGCGGTCGGGCGGATCCGCCTCGACGGATCCCAGCACCGCACGGACATCGCGGCGAAGGTGGCGGAGGCCGCCGCCAGCTGACCGGACAACTGGAGTAACCCTGGGTTACGGGTGATCACCTGCACCGTCACCCCGCATACGGCACCTTCGGGCCCCGGATCCTGCACAGGATCCGGGGCCCGTTCGTCAGCCACCTTTAGCCAAAGCCATTCCATCGAGTGACCGTTCCCCCATCCGGCTGACTGGGGCGGGGGCCCCAACTATGGTGCGGCGCAAGCGTTCCGGCACTTGGCCCACCGGCATTGCGATGTCCGTCGTGGGTGCCACAGTGGGGGAGTGAGCAACGCCATGGACGTCCGCCGGCGGTGGCTGGGTAGGCACACGCCGGGCGGGCAGTAGGGGGTGACACCGGTCGTGTCCGGTATGGGAGTGGAGTTGGGCGCGCAGGCCGCGCGCTCACGGGCTCTCGCCGTGCTGCGCATCCGCAGCAGGGCGTCGGCCGTCGCCCTGCTGCCCGCGGCCGTCGCCGTCGTCCTGCTCGTCGGCGGGGCGACCGGGCGCGTCGACGGCCCCGGCTGGGGCGTGGCGCGCGCGGTCGTGACGGGGCTCGCCGTGGTCGTGCTGCTGTGCGCGGCGGGGGTGCGCACAGCAGCACGACCACGGCGAGCCCCGTCACGACCGCGCGCGGCCCGCCGTGAGCCCCACGGTCGCGGTCGCCGAGGAGTCGGCGCCGGACCTCTACCGCATGGTGCGGGACCTGGCCGACCGCCTGGAGGTGCCCGCCCCCTCCGCGATAGCGCTCACCCCCGACTGCGACAGCTGGCTGGAGGACCGCACCCATCCCGCCCACGGACCGCCCCGCGCGCGCTCCGGGGACGAGATGGAGGGCGGCCGGGGCCTGCCGCCGGCCCACCGCCGCACGCCCGCCGCGCCCGTCCTGGTCATCGGCTCCCCCTTCATGTGGTGGATGCGGGTCGGCGAGCTGCGCGCCGTGCTGGCACCGGTCGTCGCCGGTACGGGCCCCTCGGCGCATCCCGACATAGCCGCGGCCCGGCGCTTCGTACGCGGCCTGGACGCGGCCGTGGCCGTGACCTCGGCGCCCGGGCGCAACCCGCTGGCCCGGCTGGTGCTCGGCGGGGCCGGCTGGATCACCCGGCTCCTGCTGCGCGGCTGCCGCGGACACGCGGCCGAGATGGAGCGGGGGGTGGCCGCCGCGGCGGCGGAGCGCGCCCAGGCCGTCGACTACGGCCTGCGGATCGTCGCGCAGGAGCAGGTGGGCCTGGCGTACGCCGGCTGGGACCGGCTGCTGACCAGGGTCGCGCTGCCCGCCTGGCGCATGGGGCGCTGGCCCTCCCGGCTGGATGCCGGGGTCGTCGCGGCCCTCACCGAGCTCTCCCGGCGCGACCGGCTGGCCGAGGGCTTCGCCTCCCGGCTCGGCGAACGCCCCGCCTGCGACCTGCTGGAGGAGCCGGGCGCGATCGACGAGGCGACGTCGCTGCTGGCCGCCCGCCTCTTCCACGGCGGACCCGCCGGGTCCGGCCCCGACTGGGCGCCGGTCGACTGGGACGAGTACCCGGAGGAGGTGGTCGACCGCAAGTGGCGTACGGACGCGGCGCGGCTGCACCGGGTCCTGGACACGCTGGGTGTGTCCCGTACGGCGCAGCCGGGCGCCCCGGACCCGGCGGGCCCGACCCTGTCCCGGGTCCTGGACCACCTGACCACGGCCCCGCACCCGCAGCCTTCACCGGACCCGCAGGCGCGGGCGAACTCCCAGCCGTCACCGGACCCGCTGGCCGGAGACC
>NZ_VDFC01000043.1:313848-320646 GCF_008369065.1 Streptomyces apricus
TCCCCACCCCCCGCGCCTCCGCGGGCGGCCCCCGCACGGCCGACGACGTCCACCGCCAGATCAAGGGCTTCGCCTCCGCCGGCGCGGTCGCCCCCGGCGAGGCCGTCGACTTCCACATCACGGTGGACCCGCCCCAGCAGTTCGGCGTGGACGTCTACCGCATCGGCCACTACGGGGGCGACGGCGCCAGCAAGATCAGCACCAGCCCGCGGCTGGCCGGCATCGTCCAGCCGCCGCCGCTCACCGCGGAGCGCACGGTCTCCTGCCACCACTGGTGGCTCTCCTGGCGGCTGCAGGTCCCGTCCTACTGGAGCGTCGGCGCGTACGTGGCCGTCCTCACCACCGACGACGGGCACCGCTCCCACATCCCGTTCACGGTCCGCGACGACAACCCCGCCGACCTGCTGCTCGTCCTGCCGGACATCACCTGGCAGGCCTACAACCTCTACCCGGAGGACGGCCGCACGGGCGCGAGCCTGTACCACGCGTGGGACGAGGAGGGCAGGCTGCTCGGCGAGGCCGACGCCGCGACCACGGTCTCCTTCGATCGCCCGTACGCGGGCGCGGGCCTGCCCCTGCACGTGGGCCACGCCTACGACTTCATCCGCTGGGCCGAGCGCTACGGCTACGACCTCGCGTACGCCGACTCCCGCGACCTGCACGCCGGCCGCGTCGACCCCACGCGCTACCGGGGCCTGGTCTTCCCGGGGCACGACGAGTACTGGTCGGTCGCCATGCGCCGGGCCGTGGACGTCGCCCGCGAGCAGGGCACCTCGCTCGTCTTCCTCTCCGCCAACACCATGTACTGGCAGGCCGAGCTGTCGCCCTCAGCGTCCGGCGTCCCCGACCGGCTGCTCACCTGCCGCAAGCGCCGCGGGCCCGGGAAGCCCGCCCTGTGGCGCGAGATCGACCGCCCGGAGCAGGAGATGCTCGGCATCCAGTACGCGGGCCGGGTCCCGGAGGCCCACCCGCTCGTCGTCCGCAACGCCGGCCACTGGATGTGGGAGGCGACCGGCGCCCACGAGGGCGACGAGCTGGAGGGCATGGTCGCGGGCGAGGCCGACCGCTACTTCCCCCGTACCGTGCTCCCCGAGCACCAGGGCCGCATCCTGCTCTCCCACTCCCCGTACCGGGACATGGGGGGCGTGATCCGCCACCAGGAGACGTCCCTGTACCGCGCGCACTCCGGCGCCCTCGTCTTCGCGTCCGGCACCTTCGCCTGGTCCCCGGCGCTGGACCGCCCGGGCCACGTCGACCCCCGGATCCAGCGCGCCACCGCCAACCTCCTGGACCGCATCTGCAAACGTGACTGAGGCCGCCCCGGCGGGCCCGTACGGACCGCGCAGCGACCCCTGGCCGAGCACGGGCCTCCCGTACGGGAGAATCGAGGCATTCAGCCAGAACCACGGGGAGGAACCGTGTCCGGATTCGTCGAAAAGCCCGAGGCCCCAGAGGTCCCGGGTCTGGTGCACCTGCACACCGGCAAGGTGCGCGACCTGTACCAGAACGAGGCGGGCGACCTCGTGATGGTCGCCAGCGACCGCATCTCCGCGTACGACTGGGTGCTGCCCACGGAGATCCCCGACAAGGGCCGCGTCCTGACGCAGCTCTCGCTCTGGTGGTTCGACAAGATCGCCGATCTGCTGCCGAACCACGTCCTGGGCACCGAACCGCCGCCCGGCGCCCCCGAGGAGTGGCAGGGCCGCACCCTGGTCTGCAAGTCCCTGCGGATGGTCCCGGTCGAGTGCGTGGCCCGCGGCTACCTCACGGGCTCCGGCCTCGTCGAGTACGACCGGACCCGTACCGTCTGCGGTCTCGCCCTGCCCGAGGGACTGAGCGACGGCTCGGAGCTGCCCGGCCCGATCTTCACCCCGGCCACCAAGGCCGCCGTCGGGGAGCACGACGAGAACGTGGCGTACGAGGAGGTCGCCCGCCAGGTCGGCGCGGAGACCGCGGCCCAGCTGCGGCAGGCGACGCTCGCCGTCTACAGCCGCGGCCGCGACATCGCGCGCGACCGGGGGATCATCCTCGCGGACACGAAGTTCGAGTTCGGCTTCGACGGCGAGACGCTCGTCATCGCCGACGAGGTGCTGACCCCGGACTCGTCCCGCTTCTGGCCCGCCGACACGTGGGAGCCGGGCCGCGCGCAGCCCTCGTTCGACAAGCAGTACGTACGCGACTGGCTGACCTCCGCCGAGTCCGGCTGGGACCGCGCGAGCGAACAGCCGCCGCCCGCCCTGCCCCAGCGGGTGGTGGACGCGACCCGCGCCAAGTACGTGGAGGCGTACGAGCGCCTGACGGGCACGACCTGGGTCTGAGCAGCCGGAAAGGGAAGAACCCCCGGTCGGTGACCGGGGGTTCTTCCGTACGAGCGGACGACCAGGTTCGAACTGGCGACCTCAACCTTGGCAAGGTTGCGCTCTACCAACTGAGCTACGTCCGCGCCGCGCCGTGGCTCTCACCGTGGCGCGAGAGCAACTATACCCAACCTCGCTCCCGTGCGAGACGCACCGCCGAGTGCCGGTTCTCGACCCCCAGCTTGGACACGGCCGACGACAGGTAGTTGCGGACGGTCCCCTGGGAGAGCGCGGCCCGTTCCGCGATCTCCGCGACCGGCGCACCGTCGGCGGCCAGCTCCAGCACCTCGGCCTCGCGCGCGGTGAGCGGCGAGTCCCCGGCCGAGATCGCGTCGGCGGCCAACTCCGGGTCGACGTAGCGGTTCCCCGCGTGCACGGTACGGATGATCTCCGCGAGCCGTTGCGCGCTCACCGTCTTCGGGACGAATCCCCGCACCCCCGCCGCCAGCGCCCGCTTGAGGTGCCCGGGGCGCCCGTGGCTCGTCACGATCAGCACCCGGCAGGCGGGCAGTTCGGTGCGCAGCGATGTGGCCACCCTCACACCGTCGGCCCCGGGCATCTGCAGGTCCAGCACGGCCACGTCGGGTTCGTGCGCGCGGGCCATCGCCAGCGCCTCGGGCCCGCCGGCCGCCTGCGCCACCACGAGCAGGTCCTCCTCCAGGCCCAGCAGCGCGGCGAGCGCCCCCCGGATGAGGTGCTCGTCGTCGGCGAGCAGCAGCCGGATGGGTCGTACGGACGTCATGGAGCGACCTCTTCGCTTTCTTCGTTCTTCTCGTCCACGGAGGACGACGGGGCGGACGGGGCCGACGAGGTCGACGAGGTCGACGGGGCCGAGGAAGAAGACTGGGCCGCCGGTCCGTCCGTGGCGGCGGGAGGCAGCGGCACCTCGGCCACGACCCGGAACAGGCCGCCGCCGGCGGGGCCCGCCTCCAGCGTCCCGGCCACCGCGGCCAGCCGCTCCCGCAGCCCGGCCAGACCGGTCCCGCCGGGTCCCCGGCCGGAGCCACCGGACGGGTCCTGCCCGGACCGCTCCGCCCCGTCGTTCTCGACCGTCAGGACCACGCGGCCGCCGGCCCGCTCCAGCGACACCAGGCACCGCCGGGCGTCCCCGTGCCGCAGCACGTTCGTGGTGGCCTCCCGCACGACCCAGCCCAGCGCCGACTGGACCGCGGCGGGCAGCCCGGTCGCGGAGCCGGTCACCGTGCAGTCGACGCCGGCCGCGCCCAGCACGCCCTGCGCGCCCGCGAGTTCGGCGCCGAGGTCGGCCTCGCGGTAGCCGCGCACGACCTCGCGGACCTCGCGCTGCGACTCCTGGGCGATCCGCTGCACCTCGATCATCTGGTCGACCGCCTCGGGCCGTTCGCGGCGCGCGAGCTGCACGGCCAGCTCGCTCTTCAGGGCGATCACCGCGAGGTTGCGGCCCATCACGTCGTGCAGGTCGCGTCCGAAGCGCAGCCGCTCCTCGGCGACCGCGAGCCGGGTACGGGTCTCGCGGGCCGCGTCGAGCTCGAACACGGCGTCGAGCAGCCAGACGGAGAAGATGGAGGTGACGGCGAGGAAGCCGCCGCCCACCAGGACGGCCGTCGCCGTGCCCAGCGCGGCGGGCCCGTTGAGCCCCAGCGCGAGCGCCCCCACCCAGGACCCCGCGGCGAACCCGGCCACGATCGCCGACACGCGCCGCCGGTCGCGCACCCCGAGCGCGATGATGCCCGCCCCGAAGGACAGCACGCCCACGTAGACCGTGATCGACGCCCCGAGGGCGTCCTCGCCCTCGGGGCCGTACTCCGCGACACCGAGGGCGCCGGCCCCGAGCACCCAGGAGACGACGCCGAACACGACCAGCGTGCGCACGGGCTGCTCCCGGCCGCCGCGCGTCCAGTCGAGCGCCCGGGACGCGGTCACCACGCCCACCACGGCGTGCCCGCACAGCGCCACGAACAGCAGGAACCCCCAGCGGAAGCCCACGTGCTGCAGACCCGGCAGCCCGATCGCGACGATCTCCACCACCCCGAAGAAGTGGAAGGACCAGCGGGTGTACGTCTCGACCTTCGCCGGCGTGCTCTTGCGCCGCCACCAGACGCCCGGCCTGCGCATCCCCGGACTCCTCATGCTCCTCATGCCGGTACCGGTCCTGCTTCCGCTCAGCGCCTCGGCTCCCAGCGGAACCACTTGCGTACAGCAAACACCGCGAGCACGGTCCAGGCCAGCGCCGTCGCGATCGCGCCCAGCGTCTCGGCCGCGGAGAGGTTGCCCTCCCAGCCGCCGCGGATCAGCGTGATGACAGGGGACAGCGGCAGCAGTTCGGCGACGGTGGCGACCCGGTCGGGCATGACCTCGAAGGGCACGACGGTGCCGGAGGCCACCATCGACAGGAGCAGCAGCGGCATCGCGGCGACCTGGGCGCCCTCCAGGCTCTTGCTGAAGCTCGCGGTCACCGCCGCGAGTGCCGGCCACATCACGAGGCCCAGCAGCAGGCCCAGCACGGCCGGCAGCGGCGCCTCGGGCGCGCCCACGTCCAGCAGCGCCGCGCAGACGCCGACCAGCACCAGGCACTGCACCAGGCCGATGAGGACCGACGGGACGGCGGCACCCATCAGGATCTCTGCGTCCCGCAGCTCCCCGGTGCGCAGCCGCTTGAGGACGAGCTCCTCGCGGCGGGCGGCGTAGACGCTGACCAGCGAGCTGTAGACGGCGAAGAGGAGGGAGAAGCCGACGGCGGAGGGCAGGATGACCGAGCCGATCGAGAGGCCGGCCCCCTCCAGGTCCATGTCCTCGACCGTCGAGCGCACGCTGAGCGGCAGGACCAGAGGTACGAAGACGGCCGCGAAGAAGGTGGCCCTGCTGCGCGCGAGCAGGGTGAGTTCGGCGCGTGCGAGGGAGGTGATGCGCCCGACCGCGGTCACGGTCGGTGCCTGGGGTGCGGTCCTGGTGACGGTGTCCGTGCTCATGCCACGTGCTCCTTGTCCGGGCGGGCGGTGTTCTTCGGGGCGGTGCCGCCCTGCACGGCGCGTGCCATGCGGGCGTCCTGCTCGGACACGTCCCGCGCGATCCGCAGGAACGCCTCCTCCAGGGAACCGGAGCGCACATCGAGCCCGCGCAGTTCGACGCCGGTCCGTTCGGCCCACGTCAGCAGCCCGGTGGCGGCCCGTTGCAACTCGTTCGTGTGCAGCCGCAGGACCCGTCCCACGATCTCGTGCCCGGTGACGCCGAGGGAGTCGAGCGGCGGCAGGTCGCCGGGGAAGTAGCCGGCGGGCAGTTCGAAGGAGATCCGCGACGGCTGGGAGGCGGTGACCTCGGCCGGGGTGCCGGAGACGGCGATCTGCCCGGCGTGCAGGATCGCGAGCCGGTCGGCGAGCCCCTCGGCCTCCTCCAGGTAGTGGGTGGTGAGCAGCACGGTGGTGCCCGTCGCACGCAGTTCGCGCACCAACTCCCAGGTCTCCTGGCGTCCTTCGGCGTCGAGGCCGGTGGTCGGCTCGTCCAGGAACAGCACCTCGGGCCGGCCGAGGAGCGCGAGCGCGAGGTCCAGGCGCCGCTTCTCGCCGCCGGAGAGCTGCTTGACGCGTACGCCGGCCCGGCGGGTGAGGCCGACCAGTGACAGGGCCTCGCCCTCGGGGCGGGCGCCGGTCGTGCACCCCGCCCACATGCGCACCGTCTCCGAGACGGTCAGCTCGGACGGGAAGCCGCCTTCCTGGAGCATGAGGCCGATGTGCGGGCGCACCGCGGCGCGCTCGGTGTACGGGTCGTGGCCGAGGACCCGGACGCGGCCGGAGGCCGGGCGCGCGAGGCCCTCGATGAGTTCGACGGTGGAGGTCTTGCCGGCGCCGTTGGTCCCGAGCAGGGCGAAGAGTTCGCCGCGGCCGACCTCGAAGGACACCCCTCGGACCGCTTCGTACCCTCCGTCGTACACGCGCCGCAGGTCTGTGACCTCGATCACGGGCTCATTGGTAGTCATGACTCAAGCGTGGCGGCGGCGGGTGCCGGTCGGCAGTGCGGCCTGTCACCACTGCACATGACAAATGTCAGAAGCGGACGCGGAGGTACGGTGCCGTGTCCGGGCGCACGAGAAAGGCCCCGGTCGATGACCGGGGCCTTTCCCTTCTCCGGAGCGGACGACCAGGTTCGAACTGGCGACCTCAACCTTGGCAAGGTTGCGCTCTACCAACTGAGCTACGTCCGCATTGCCTCCGACCGGCTCTCACCGATCGGCGCGAGCATCAGCCTACCTGATCCCAAGAGCGATCAGATCTGCGATGCAGAGCGGGTGACAGGAATTGCACACTGCGCCTTCCCCCTGGAAGGGGGATGTTCTGCTACTGAACTACACCCGCGTGACTCCGGTGAGCCGGGCCTTTCGGCCTTGCCCCTCGGCGTGCTCCAGACTCTAGCCGATGGCCAGGGGTACTACGCAAGTCGACTCCCCCCGGCCCCCGATGACCACCCC
>NZ_VDFC01000043.1:320746-363001 GCF_008369065.1 Streptomyces apricus
GTCGTGGAGTCCGAGGGCGTGGGGGTCGGCGACTCGGTCTTCTTCTCCGCCACCGTCAGGGGGTCGCCGGCCGCACCCGCGTAGGAGGCGCTGCCGAAGGCGTCCCCGGCCTCCTTGGTCAGCTTGGTCGGCATGTCCGTCATGGTGCGGGTGACGGTGACCTCGGCGAGCGGCACGTCCTGCTGGGTCGCGCCCGCCTTCGTCACGTCGGCCGTTATCTTCGCCGCCTTGCTGTCGAACTTCACGTCCGAGAGGGAGAGTTCGAAGCCGTGGGCCTTGGAGACGATGCCCAGGGAGCCCTCGAAGCCGAGCGCGACGGTGTGGGCCTCGGAGTCGTAGCTCCCGGTGCCGTTGACGAAGGTGAAGACACCGTTGTCCTTCGCCTGCACGGCGCCGCCCGCGGGCGTGAAGGTGCCGGCCGCCATGCCGGTGACGTAATTGCGGTACGACTCCTTGATGCCCCAGGTCAGTTCGTACCCCTTGAGCGGTACCTCGGCGGCGGAGGCGGACGTCGCGGCGAGCGCGGTGGCGCCGAGTGCGACGGCGGTCGCGCAGGCTGCGGCGAGGGCGGTCGAGCGGCGGCGGTTGGCGGCCATGGTGATGGGTCTCCTCGGTCGGTGGGTGGGAGCCGCCCGGCCGGAACCGGCGGGCAGGGAGGGGAGGTTCAGTTCTTGCCGGAGGTGCCGGGTGCGTCGGAGGTACCGGGCGCGCTGGGTGCGCTGGGGGCCTCAGGTGCGCCGGGTGCGTCGGCTGCCGGGTGCGTACGGCGCCTGCGCAGGAGCAGCACGGCGGCGGCGACCGCGCCCAGGGCGACGGCCCCGAGGCCGATGGGCAGGACGGGCACGCCCGAGTCGTCCGCGTCGCCCGCGGTGGCCTCGGTCCGCGGCGCGGCCGTCTTCGGCTCGGCGGCGGCCTTCGGGGTGGCCGACCCGGCGCTGCCCAGGTCGGGCAGGGCGGGCAGTTCGGCGGCGGCGGTCAGGGCGACGGCGAGGGAGACCGGGTCCATTTGCGTACCGGCCTTGTACATCCCGCCGAAGGCCCCGGCGCCGGCGGCGGTGAGCTTCGCGGGTGCCTCGGTCACCTGGACGAGGCCGTCCGCCGGCTTGAGGTCCTCGGCGGCGAAGGTGACGAGCGGCACCTTCTTGTCCCCCTTGCCCGCGCTCACGACATCGGCATACAGCGTGCCCTTGCCGTCGTCCGCGATCTCGGCGCGGACCTTGCCGAGTTCCAGGTCGAGGCCCTGCTCCCCGGTGAAGCGGACGGCCCCGGCGAAGGCGGCCTGGAGGGTCCCCTTCTTCTCGTCGTACGTGCCCGAGCCCTCGGGGAAGCGGAAGAGCGCGCCGCCGTCCTGGGCGCCGTCGGTGAGCTTCCAGCCGCCCTTCGCGATCGCCCCGGTGACGTACTCGCGGAAGGTCCTGCGCACTCCCCAGTCGACGGCGCCGTCCTCGATCCGGCCCGATGTCTTCTTCTCGCCCTTCTCCTTCTCTTTGCCCTCGTCCTCTTTGCCCTCGTCCTTGGACTTGGACGCGGAGGGGGACGGTGTGCGCGCCGGCTCGGCGGCCGGCGCCCGCACGTCCGCGGAGAGGCTGACCGGGTCGAGGGCGGTGCCCGCCGTGTAGTACCCGGCGAAGGACTTGGCGCCCTGGGCGGTCAGGGTGGCGGGCAGGTTGTTCAGCCGGACGGCGTTGCCGCCGCCCTTCATGTCGATGCCGCCCAGGGACAGGGAGGCGAAGGGCACCTGCGAGGACGTCGTGACCGTCCCGGTGCCCTTCGCCTTGCTGGTGATGTCGACGTAGAGGGTGCCGCCGTCGCCCGCGAGGCGGACGGTGGGGCGGCTGATCGTCAGGTCGAGCTGGTACGTGCCGTCGCTCTCCTTGTGCCCGAGGAAGTGGACCCCGCCGGAGAAGCCGGCGTCGAAGGCGCCCGAGGAACCGTCGTACGTACCGGTCGCCGAGTGGAAGCGGAACTGGCTGCCGCCGACCGTGGCCGCTCCCCCGGTGAGCGAGAAGCTGCCCTTCGCTATCGGGCCGGTGACGTAGCTCTGGAAGGAGGACTTGATGCCCCAGTCCAGCCGGCCGCCCTGCACGGTCCGGCCCGCCGCGTGGGCCTGGGCGGCCGGGAGCAGCGCCGCCAGTACGGCCGCGAGGACCGCTGCGCAGAGCAGGGGCACGTGGGGGCGTAGGTGCGGGCGGGTCGGCATGTGTCCTCCGGGACGGGGGGATCTGGCCGGATGCGGGTGCTTCCTGGCGAGAAAGGTAAGGCTAACCTAAGCTAAGTTCGCCGGGGCGGGAAGCTTCGGATGAGACAGAAGGGGGCCCGGGTTGTCCGTCGGCCGCGGGATCGTCGTGGCCGGTCGCGCAGTTCCCCGCGCCCCTTGCAGGGCGCAACCCCGCTTGCCCAGGGCCCGGTTGCCCCTCCGGTCGATCGAAAGGACGTACGCGACCGTGCGACGCATGCGTGGACGAGTGGTGGGTGCGCTGCTCGCGGTGCTCGTGGTGGCGGGCTGCGGCTCGCACGAGGAGGCGCCCGGGCGGCCGGCCGCGAAGGCGGGCGCCGTCGCGGACCGGGTCGAGCCGCTCACGGACGTACCGGAGCCCCGGCTCCCGGTCACCGTCCGCTCGGCCGACGGGCGCGAGGTGACGGTCGAGGACGCCGGACGCATCGTTCCGCTCTCCGGCGCCCTCAGCGAGATCGTCTTCACCCTGGGCCTCGGCGACCGGGTCGTCGCCCGTGACATCACCGCCACCTTCGCGCAGGCCGGGAAGCTGCCGGTCGTCACGCGCAACCACGACGTCTCCGCGGAGAGCGTGCTCTCCCTCAAGCCGGACCTGGTGCTCGCGGAGGCCACCACCGGGCCCGCGGAGGCGATGGGGCAGATCCGCGACGCGGGCGTACCCGTGCTGGTCGTGGCCCCGGCGCGGGGACTCGACGACGTGGGCCCGCGGATCGGGGCGGTGGCCCGAGCCCTCGGCGTACCGGCCGCGGGGAAGGAACTGACGCGGCGTTCGGAGCAGCGGCTCGACGCCGTGCGCGCGGACGTCCCGAAGGACACCGGCAAGCCGCGCGTCGCCTTCCTCTACCTGCGCGGCTCCGCCTCCGTCTACCTGATCGGCGGCAAGGGCTCGGGGGCCACCTCGCTGCTCGAAGCGGCGGGCGCCGTGGACGCGGGCGCCGAGTCGGGGCTGAAGAAGGACTTCACCGCGATCACCACGGAGGCCCTCGCCCAGGCGGCCCCCGACGCGATCCTCGTGATGTCCAAGGGGCTGGAGTCCGTCGGCGGCGTCGACGGCCTCGTCAAGATCCCCGGCGTCGCCCAGACCCCCGCCGGGATGGACCGCCGGGTCGTCTCGGTCGAGGACGGCGTCCTGCTCAACTACGGGCCGCGCACGGACGCCGTACTGAAGTCGGTCGTCGGCCAGTTGTACGGGGACGCGAAGTGAGCGCACCCGGCCGGGCCGCGGCCGACCGGACCGTACCGGAGGACGCCACCGGGACCGGGACCGCGCCGGACACCACGACCGGGGCGCCGTTCGGCGAAGACCAGCCCTCCGGGACTCCAGCCGTTCCCGACACCCCGGCCGCTCCCGCCGCCTTCGCCCGTGGCCGTACCGTCCGTCCGCGCCGCAGCGTGCCCTGGCTGCTCACCGCCGGGCTGGCCGGCCTGCTCCTGCTGCTCACCCTCGCCTCCGCCGGGCTCGGCGCGTACGAGATCCCGCCCGGCGACGTCCTCGCCTCCCTCGCGCACCGGGCCGGTCTGGGCGACGGCGAACTCGCCCGCGTACCCGAGTCCGTGCTGTGGAACGTGCGCTTCCCGCGCATCGTGCTCGCGCTGCTCGTCGGGGCCTCGCTGGGCTGCGCGGGCGCGCTGATGCAGGGCGTGTTCGGCAACCCGCTCGCCGAACCGGGCGTCATCGGCGTCTCGTCGGGCGCGGCCGTCGGCGCGGTCGCCGCGATCTCGCTGGGCCTCGGCTTCCTCGGCACCTGGACGGTCCCGGCGTTCGCCTTCGTCTCGGGGCTCGGCACGGCGCTGCTCGTGTACGCGATGTCCCGCTCGGGCGGCCGCACCGAGGTCGTGACGCTGATCCTCACCGGCATCGCGGTGAACGCCTTCGCGGGCGCGCTGATCGGCCTGTTCATCTTCCTCGCCGACACCGCGGCGGTGAACCAGATCACCTTCTGGCAGCTCGGCTCGCTCTCCCAGGCGACCTGGCCGAAGGTGCTGGCCGTCCTGCCGTGCGCGGCGGCCGGCCTCCTCGCCGCGCCGCTGTACGCGCGCAAGCTGGACCTGCTGGCCCTGGGCGAGCGCCCGGCCCGGCACCTGGGCGTGGACGTCGAACGGCTGCGGATCGTGCTGGTCCTGGTCGTCGCGCTGCTCACCGCGGCGGCCGTGAGCGTCTCCGGGGTCATCGGCTTCGTGGGCCTCGTCGTGCCGCACCTGCTGCGCATGGCGGCGGGCCCCGGCCACCGCTTCCTGCTGCCCGGGAGCGCCCTGGGCGGCGCGGTGGTCCTGCTCGCGGGCGACCTCGCGGCGCGCACCGTCGCCGATCCCGCCGAGCTGCCGCTCGGCGTGCTGACCGCTCTCTTCGGCAGCCCGTTCTTCTTCTGGCTGCTGCGCAGGACCCGTCGCAGGCAGGGAGGCTGGGCATGAAGCCGCCGGGAACGACGTCACCGGGACCGAGGCCGGCGGGCCGGATGTGGTTCCGCACGAGGACCGTGCCGCCGGGGCCGGTGGCCGCCGGTGACGTGCTCGCCGAGGCCGAGGCCCTGCGGGTCCGGCTCGGGGGCCGCGAGGTGCTGGCGGGCGTGGACGTCGCGGCCCGCGCGGGCGAGGTGCTGGCCCTGGTCGGCCCCAACGGGGCGGGGAAGTCCACCCTGCTGGGCGCCCTGGCCGCCGACCTCCCGGCCGCCGCGGGGGTCGTACGCGTCCACGGGCGCCCCGTGTCCGGCTGGTCGGCGCACGAACTGGCCCTGCGCCGGGCGGTGCTCCCCCAGTCCGCCTCGCTGTCCTTCCCGTTCCCGGTCGAGGAGGTCGTACGGATGGGGCGGGCGCCCTGGGCCGGACGGCCCGAGGAGGCCGAGGACGACGCGGCGGTGGCCTCGGCGATGGCGGCGACGGAGGTGACCGCCTTCGCGGACCGGCCCTTCTCGGCGCTGAGCGGTGGCGAGCGGGCCAGGGTCGCGCTCGCCCGGGTGCTCGCGCAGCGCGCCCGGCTGCTGCTGCTCGACGAGCCGACGGCCGCACTGGACCTCCGGCACCAGGAGCTGGTGCTCCGGGTGTGCCGGGACAGGGCGCGGGCGGGGGACGCGGTGGTCGTGGTGCTGCACGACCTGGGTCTCGCGGCCGCGTACGCGCACCGGGTGGTGATCCTGCGCGCCGGGCGCGCGGTCGCCGACGGGGCGCCCGCGGAGGTGTTCACCGACCGGCTGCTTTCGGACGTCTACCAGCAGCCGGTGGAGGTGTTCCCGCACCCGCGCACGGGTGGGGTCGTGGTGGCCCCGGTGCGGGGTTCTTGACCCGTCTTTGACCGTTTCGTGGGGGCGGCATTGAGTCGCCGTGACCGGACCGTGCCCTTACGCCGTTCATGAGATCCGAATCACTGGACGGGCGACTTCAAGTCAGGTAAGCCTCAGATAAGTTAGGGCAGCCTCACCGGAGCGCATGCCCCGGCTGTGCCCTGTCTGTGTCCTTCCCGTGAACCCTGGAGCCTGCATGCGAGCCGTCCGACTCTCCGTCGCCACCGCCGCCGCGACCGCGGCGGCCCTGGCCGCCGTCACGGGGTGCACCGAGAAGAGCGAGGCGGCCGGCGGTGACCGGGTCGTCGAGGTGACGGCCACGGACAGCGAGTGCAAGGTGTCGAAGAAGGAGTTCCCGGCCGGGCACGTCCAGCTCGACGTGACTAACAAGGGCTCCAAGGTCACCGAGGTCTACCTCCTCTTCCCCGACGACCGGATCGTCAGCGAGCGCGAGAACATCGGCCCCGGCACCCGCCAGAAGGTCACCGCCGAGGTGAAGGCGGGCGACTACCGCATCGCCTGCAAGCCGGGCATGAAGGGCAAGGGCATCCGGCAGGACGTCAAGGCCACCGGCGGCGGCGAGGCCGCGAAGCGCGACCCGCGGCTGGACGCGGCGGTCGCCTCCTACCGGGAGTACACCCAGGAGCAGGCCGACGGCACGCTGCCCCGCGTGAAGGTGTTCGCGGACGCCGTGAAGGCCGGTGACGTCGCGGCGGCGAAGAAGGCGTACGCGCCCTCGCGCATCGGCTGGGAGCGCACCGAGCCGGTCGCCGAGTCGTTCGGCGACATCGACCCGAAGGTCGACCTGCGCGAGGACGGCCTGGAGGAGGGCCAGGACCTGGAGAAGGACTGGACGGGCTGGCACCGCCTGGAGCGCTCGCTCTGGAAGGACGGGAAGCTCACCGACCGCGACTCCGCCCTCGCCGACCAGCTGGTCGAGGACCTGACCGACTGGCAGAACCGCGTCGGCAAGGCGGAGATCACCCCCACCTCGATGGCCAACGGCGCCAAGGAGCTCCTCGACGAGGTCGCCACCGGCAAGGTCACCGGCGAGGAGGAGCGCTACTCGCACACCGACCTGGTCGACTTCAAGGCGAACGTGGAGGGCGCCGAGAAGTCGTACGCGCTGCTGAAGCCGGTCGCCTCGGAGAACGACGCGGCGCTGACGAAGGAGCTGGACACCCAGTTCGCCGCGCTCGACACGCTGCTGGACAAGTACCGCGAGGACAAGGGCAAGGGCGGGGACGGGAGCGAGGACTCGTACGAGTTCACGTCCTACGACAAGGTCGGCAAGGCTGAGCGCAAGGAGCTCTCGGACGCGGTGAACGCGCTCGCGGAGCCGCTGTCGAAGCTCGCCGCCGCCGTCGTCGCGACGAAGTAGGGACGGCCATGACGGACACGCCCTCCGAACGGACCGAGCAGGCCGAGCACGCCGGGCAGGCCGAGCACGCCGAGCAGGGTGCGGGCGCCGTGGGTGCCCCCTCGCGGCGTTCGGTGCTCGGCTGGGGCGGGGCGGGGCTCGCGCTGGGCGCCGCCGCGGCCGGCGGTGCGGTGGCGGTGGCCCGGTCGGACGACGACCCGCAGCCGGCCGCCGCGGGGGCCGGCGCCGCGGTCGCCTTCCACGGCGCGCACCAGGCGGGCATCGCCACCCCCGTGCAGGACCGGCTGCACTTCGCCGCGTTCGACGTGCGCACGGACGACCGGGCCGTGTTCGTGCAGCTGCTCAAGGACTGGACCGAGGCGGCCCGGCGGCTCACCGCGGGGCAGGCCGTCGGCGAGGGCGCGTACGGCGGACCGGTCGAGGCCCCGCCGGACGACACCGGTGAGGCGCTGGGCCTCAAGCCCTCGCGGCTGACCCTGACCATCGGCTTCGGCCCCTCCCTGTTCGAGAAGTTCGACCTCGCGGACCGGCGGCCCGAGGCGCTGATCGACCTGCCGAAGTTCGCGGGCGACAACCTCGACCGCGACCGCAGCGGCGGCGACCTGTGCGTGCAGGCCTGCGCGGACGATCCGCAGGTCGCGGTGCACGCGATCCGCAACCTCGCCAGGATCGGCTTCGGCAAGGTCGTCATCCGCTGGTCCCAGCTCGGCTTCGGCAAGACCTCGTCGACCACCCCGGACGCCCAGACCCCCCGCAACCTCATGGGCTTCAAGGACGGCACCCGCAACATCGCGGGCACCGAGACGGACCGGCTCAAGAAGTTCGTGTGGGTCGGCGAGACGGACACCGACGACGACTCGGCCTGGATGACCGGGGGTTCGTACCTGGTGGCCCGCCGCATCCGGATGAACATCGAGACGTGGGACCGGACCTCCCTGCAGGAGCAGGAGGACGTCTTCGGCCGCGACAAGGGCGAAGGCGCCCCCGTCGGCCGGGCGAAGGAGCGCGACGAGCCGTTCCTGAAGGCGATGAAGCCCGACGCGCACGTGCGGCTCGCGCACCCCGACACCAACGCGGGGGCCACCCTGCTGCGCCGCGGCTACTCCTTCACCGACGGCACCGACGGGCTCGGCCGCCTGGACGCGGGCCTGTTCTTCCTCGCCTACCAGCGCGACGTGCGCAAGGGGTTCGTCCCGGTCCAGCGGAGCCTGGCGGCCGATTCGCTCAACGAGTACATCCAGCACGTGGGTTCGGCCGTCTTCGCGATCCCGCCCGGCGTCCGCGACGCGGACGACTGGTGGGGCCGGGCCCTGTTCTCCGAGGAGGCGTAGGCCGTGTTCGGCAACTATCTGATCGGTCTGCGCGAGGGGCTGGAAGCGAGCCTCGTCGTCTGCATCCTCATCGCCTACCTGGTGAAGACCGGGCGGCGGGACGCCCTCAAGCCGGTCTGGACCGGCATCGGCGTCGCGGTCGGGCTCGCCCTGGCCTTCGGCTTCGCGCTCGAATTCGGCTCCCAGGAGCTGACGTTCGAGGCGCAGGAGGCGCTCGGCGGCTCCCTGTCGATCCTCGCGGTCGGCCTGGTGACGTGGATGGTCTTCTGGATGCGGCGCACCGCCCGGCACCTGAAGGCCGAGCTGCACGGAAAGCTCGACGCGGCTCTCCGGATGGGCACGGGCGCGCTGGTGGCGACCGCCTTCCTGGCCGTCGGACGGGAGGGCCTGGAGACGGCCCTGTTCGTGTGGGCGTCCGTGCGCGCGTCGAACGACGGCACGCAGGGCCCGTTGATCGGCGTCCTGCTGGGCATCCTGACCGCCGTGCTCCTGGGGTGGCTGTTCTACCGCGGGGCGGTGCGGATCGACCTCGCCAGGTTCTTCACCTGGACCGGCGGCATGCTGGTGGTGGTCGCCGCGGGCGTCCTCGCGTACGGCGTGCACGACCTCCAGGAGGCCGACTTCCTGCCCGGCCTGACGGACAAGGCCTTCGACATCAGCTCCACCGTCCCGCCGGACAGCTGGTACGGCACGCTCCTGAAGGGCGTCCTCAACTTCCAGCCCGACCCGACGGTCGTCCAGGTGGTCGTGTGGATCGCCTACCTGGTGCCGACGCTGGCCTTCTTCCTGGCGCCCTCGCGGTCGCGGTCCGGCCGGAGGACGGCCGGGGCGGCCGCCCCGGTGCGCGAAGAGGCGTGAGGCCGGCGCGGTAGGGTTCGCCTCCGGGATTCGGGGATTCGGGAAGCGGAAGGTGACGGGACTCGATGAGCAGGGATCGCAGCCCTCGTAGGCTTCGTATGCCTCGCGGTCTTGGCCGGGGCGCGCTGGCGGCGGCGTCGGTCACCGTGCTGTCGGTGACGGCGAGCGGGTGCGTGGTGGTGCACGGGGAGCAGGAGATCCTGCCCGGCGCCACGAGGGCCGAGGCCGCGCGCGCCCTGTCGGACTTCACCACCGCCTACAACGAGGCGAACGGCGCCAACGACCCGGCCCTGGACGCGGACCGGGTCACCGGCGCCCTCGGGGACATCGACGGGGCGAAGCTGCGGGCCGGCGGCAAGAACCAGCCGGGCGGCAATCCGGAGTACGTGCCCCTCAAGCTGACCGACACCGAGTTCACCATCCCCGAGAAGGCGGGCTGGCCGCGCTGGTTCGTCACCGACTCGAAGGCCAACAAGGGGCGCGCCGAGGACCGTTGGCTGCTGGTGTTCACCCGCGGCGACGCGAACGACGTGTGGCAGGTGTCGTACCTGACGATCGCCGCCGCCGCCGAGATACCGGAGTTCGAGAAGGACGAGGACGGCTGGGCCCAGCCGGTCGCGGCGGACGCGGCGGACCTGGCGGTCGCCCCGGGCCGGCTCCCGAAGAGCTACACGGCCTACCTCAAGGACGGCGGCGACACCTTCGCGGCCGGCGCCCACACCACGCAGTGGCGCTCCGACCGGAAGAAGAACGCGGCCCGTCCCGGCCTCGCCCAGCAGTACATCGACGAGCCGCTCGCCTCCGGCGACTACGCCCCGGTCGGTCTGCGCACCGAGGACGGCGGCGCGCTGGTCTTCTTCACCACCCGCCACTACCAGAAGCAGACGGCGGCCCCGGGCGTCCCCATCAACGTCACCAACGCGGACGTGAAGGCCCTGATGACGGGCGACCCCAAGCAGTCCCTGACCCTGGAGTCGACCAGCAACCAGGCAGTCCTGAACCCCCCGAAGTCATCCCAGAACCCCAAAATCCAATTCCTGAGCAGAATCCAGGGCCTGACAGCAGCAAAGGGCGAGTAGGCGCGCCCCTTGGGGGCGCCCTTCAGGGGCGCGGGGAACTGCGCAATCTTTTAGGGGCGCGAGGAACTGCGCGACCAGCCCCCACCGACCGGCAGTCGGCAACGAACCGCCCCCGACGCCGTCCGCAGGACAGAGGGGGCGAGGGCCCAAGCCCGAACCCCCATTCACTGAGCCGCAGCGAACGCCTCATACACCCGCTTCGGAATCCGCCCCCGCGCAGGCACCTCCAGCCGATTCGACTGCGCCCACGCCCGCACGGCGGCCGGATCGGGCGCCACGGCCGTCTCCCGGTACGCCTTCCCGGACCGCGACCGCTTCCGCCCGGCCTCCACATACGGCTCCAGCGCCGCGCGCAACCGCTCCGCATTCGCCGGATTCAGGTCGATCTCGTACGACGTGCCGTCCAGACCGAAGGCGATCGTCTCCGCCGCTTCCGAGCCGTCGATGTCGTCGAAGAGAGTGACTACGACACGCTGCGCCACGAATATCGGTCCCTTCGTGCGGCACCTCTCCGGCGGCGTCCGACGACGTGCGGAGGTGCCGGCTGTCCGGCTGCTTTTATGAGTGATCGGGCAAAGTATCTGGTATTGCCAATTCATTTGTACAGTGCCCGGCAATGCATTGTGAAGCTCGACTAAATCCCTTGGCGTGTCCGCAGGGCAATAGGAACCCCGGTCCCGATCCGGATCTTTCCCAGAATTTTTCGCGAAGGCGCCCCGACGATAGCTCCTCGATGCGGAATCGTGATGGCCGTCACGTAGATTCCTACGAATCTACCCGCGTAGAAATTTTGTACGGGTAGTCTGAACGAACCTGCTCAGCACCACACACCGGGAGTGCCAGTGGCACGCGTCGTAGTCGACGTCATGCTCAAGCCGGAGATCCTCGACCCCCAGGGCCAGGCGGTGCAGCGTGCACTGCCGCGCCTCGGTTTCGAAGGCATCTCCGACGTACGTCAGGGAAAGCGATTCGAACTGGAAGTTGACGGACCGGTGGACGACACCGCGCTCGCCCGCATCCACGAACTCGCCGAATCGTTCCTCGCCAACACCGTGATCGAAGACTTCACGGTCAAGGTCGAGGAAGTCGCGGAGGCCGGGAAGTGACCGCTCGTATTGGCGTCGTCACTTTCCCGGGGAGCCTCGACGACCGGGACACCCAGCGGGCGATCAAGCTCGCCGGCGCCGAACCCGTCGCCCTCTGGCACAAGGACAAGGACCTCAAGCAGGTCGACGCGGTGGTGCTGTGCGGCGGTTTCTCGTACGGCGACTATCTGCGCGCCGGTGCCATCGCGCGCTTCTCGCCGGTGATGGAGACCGTGATTGAGCAGGCGAAGTCGGAAATGCCGGTGCTCGGCATCTGCAACGGCTTCCAGATCCTCACCGAGGCGCACCTCCTGCCCGGCGGGATGCTCGGCAACGACCACCTGCACTTCATCTGCCGCGACCAGAAGCTGCGGGTGGAGAACGCCTCCACCGCCTGGACCGCCGACTACGAGTCCGGCCAGGAGATCCACATCCCGCTGAAGAACATGGACGGGCGGTACGTCGCCGACGAGCGCACCCTCGACATGCTGGAGGCGGAGGGCCGGGTCGCCTTCCGCTACGTGACCGGCGGCGACGCGGCCGACGGCTACGGCAACCCCAACGGCTCGCTGCGGGACATCGCCGGCATCTCGAACGCGGCGGGCAACGTCGTCGGTCTGATGCCCCACCCGGAGCACGCCGTGGAGCCCCTCGTCGGCTCCGGCCGCACCGACGGCCTCCCCTTCTTCACCTCGATCCTCAAGAAGCTGGTCAACGCATGAGCCGGACTCCTCTGGACACGGTCGAGCACGCGGCCGAGACGCCCGACGTCGACCTCCCCTGGGCCGAACTGGGCCTGAAGAAGGACGAGTACGAGCGGGTCGTGGAGATCCTCGGCCGCCGGCCCACCGGCGCCGAGCTCGCCATGTACTCCGTCATGTGGTCCGAGCACTGCTCGTACAAGTCCTCCAAGGTGCACCTGCGCCAGTTCGGCGAGAAGGCCCCGCAGTCCGACGCGATGCTCGTCGGCATCGGCGAGAACGCCGGCGTCGTCGACGTCGGCCAGGGCTACGCGGTCACCTTCAAGGTCGAGTCGCACAACCACCCGTCGTACGTCGAGCCCTACCAGGGCGCGGCCACCGGCGTCGGCGGCATCGTGCGCGACATCATCGCGATGGGCGCCCGCCCGGTCGCGGTCGTGGACCCGCTGCGCTTCGGCGCGGCCGACCACCCCGACACCAAGCGCGTGCTGCCCGGCGTCGTCGCCGGCATCGGCGGCTACGGCAACTGCCTGGGCCTGCCCAACATCGGCGGCGAGGTCGTCTTCGACGCCTGCTACCAGGGCAACCCGCTGGTCAACGCCGGTGCCATCGGCGTCATGCGGCACGAGGACATCCACCTCGCGAAGGCGTCCGGCGCCGGCAACAAGGTCATCCTGTACGGGGCCCGCACGGGCGGCGACGGCATCGGCGGCGCCTCCATCCTGGCCTCCGAGACCTTCGACGACGCCAAGCCGTCCAAGCGCCCCGCGGTCCAGGTCGGCGACCCCTTCCAGGAGAAGCTCCTCATCGAGTGCACCCTGGAGGCCTTCGCCGAGAAGCTGGTCGTCGGCATCCAGGACCTCGGCGCGGCCGGCCTGTCCTGCGCGACCTCCGAGCTCGCCTCCAACGGCTCCGGCGGCATGCGCGTGACGCTGGACGACGTACCCCTGCGCGACTCCACGCTCTCGCCCGAGGAAATCCTCATGAGCGAGTCGCAGGAACGCATGTGCGCGGTCGTCGAGCCGGAGAAGGTCGACCGCTTCCTGGAGATCTGCGACAAGTGGGACGTCATCGCCACCGTCATCGGTGAGGTGACCGACGGCGACCGCCTGGAGATCTTCTGGCACGGCGGCAAGATCGTCGACGTCGACCCGCGCACGGTCGCGCACGACGGCCCGGTCTACGAGCGCCCGTACGCCCGTCCGGAGTGGCAGGACGCCCTCCAGGCGGACGACGCCAACAAGCTCCCGCGGCCCGCCACTTCGGAGGAGCTGCGCGGCCAGGTCCTGCGGCTGGTCTCCTCGCCGAACCAGGCCTCCAAGTCCTGGATCACCTCCCAGTACGACCGTTTCGTGCAGGGCAACACGGTGCTGGCGCAGCCCGAGGACTCGGGCATGATCCGCATCGACGAGGAGTCCGGGCTCGGCGTCGCCATCGCCACGGACGGCAACGGCCGTTATGCCAAGCTCGACCCGTACACGGGTGCGCAGCTCGCGCTCGCCGAGGCGTACCGCAACGTCGCGACGACCGGCGCCAAGCCGCTCGCCGTCTCCGACTGCCTGAACTTCGGCTCGCCCGAGGACCCGGCCGTCATGTGGCAGTTCGCGGAGGCCATCCGCGGACTCGCCGACGGCTGCCTGCAGTTGGGCACCCCGGTGACCGGCGGCAACGTCTCCCTCTACAACCAGACGGGCGAGGCGGCCATCCACCCGACCCCGGTGGTGGCCGTGCTGGGCGTCATCGACGACGTCGCCCGCCGCACGCCGGCCGCCTTCCGGGAAGAGGGCCAGCTCCTCTACCTGCTCGGCGACACCCGTGAGGAGTTCGGCGGGTCGGCCTGGTCCCAGGTGATCCACGACCACCTGGGCGGGCTGCCTCCGCAGGTGGACCTGGAGCGGGAGCGCCTCCTCGGCGAGATCCTGATCTCCGCCTCCCGCGACGGCATGATCGACGCCGCGCACGACCTGTCCGACGGCGGTCTGGTCCAGGCCGTGGTCGAGTCGGCGCTGCTCGGCGGCAAGGGCGCGCGGCTCGTCGTGCCCGACGGGCTCGACGCGTTCACGTTCCTCTTCTCCGAGTCCGCGGGCCGCGCCGTCGTTGCGGTCCCGCGCTCCGAGGAACTGCGCTTCACCGACATGTGCGGGGCGCGGGGGTTGCCTGCGGTGCGCATTGGGGTGGTCGACGGTGACGCGGTCGAGGTGCAGGGCGAGTTCTCCCTGCCCCTGACCGAGCTCCGCACGGCACACGAGGCGACGATCCCGTCGCTCCTGGCGTAGCGCGCGCCCCCACCGGGCGGTGTTTAGACCTCCGCCCGGTGGGGGCCGTTCGCGCAGTTCCCCGCGCCCCTAAAAACGTCGGGGCTGAGCAGGTCGACATGGCTGCTCACCGGCGTCCCGTAAGGGGCGCGGGGAACTGCGCGACCAGCCCCCGCCGGCCCGCGGACGAAACACGGCCCCCAGCATCTAGGCTCCACCCCATGCCGCATCTAGGCTCCACCCCATGCCCCCGGCCAAGAAGCGCCCCCGTACCTACGACCCCGTCAGGACCCGCGCCGCGGTGCTGGCCCAGTTCGGGAACGTACGGGCGGCCGTACGCGACCTGGACCCCGAGCAGCTTGCCGCGCCCACCGCCCTCGGCGACTGGACCGTACGGGAGCTCGCCGCGCACTTCACCATGGCCCTGGAGGCCGTGAGCCGCGCCCTGGACGGGCCCGAGCCCACCGGCCCCGCCCTCACCCTGCTCGACTGGCCGTCGGCCACGGCCGCGCGCGCGACCGAGGTCGACGACGACGTACGCGCGCTCGCCGCAGCCGAACCCGACCTGGACGCGCTGTACGCGCGCACCGAGGCACGCTTCGCCGAGCGCCTGCCGGACGCCCCGAACGGCCGGCTGCTGGCGACCCGCGTCGGAGCCATGACCCTGGCCGACTATCTGGTCACCCGCACCGTGGAACTGGTCGTCCACACCGACGACCTGAACGCCGCCGTCCCCGGCCTCGGCATCCCGTACGACCGCCAGGCCCTCGCCGCCTGCACCCGCCTGCTGGCCGACGCGCTCGCCGCGAAGGCGCCCGGCGCCTCCACCGAGGTCCGCGTGCCGCCGTACGCGGTCGTGCAGTGCGTGCCGGGCCCGCGCCACACCCGCGGCACCCCGCCCAACGTCGTCGAGACGGACCCCCTCACCTGGATCCGCCTCGCCACCGGACGCACGCGGTGGCGAACGGCCCTGGACGACGCGAAGGTCAGCGCGAGCGGAGAACGCGCGGACCTGGGCGGACTGCTTCCCCTCATGGGCTGACCCACCGTTGCGCGGCCGTTACGCGCCGAGGGAACCAGACACCCCACCCGCCCCGTCGAAGCGGCATGCACACGCAACGATTCAACCTCAGCGCCCTCGGCACCCGGGCAGGTATCGGCGCCCTGGTGGTCACCGGGTTCCTCGCCACGGCCGCCTGCGGCACGGAGAACGGCGGCAAGGAGTCCGGCTCCGCCTCCGTCGGCACCCGGCAGGCCACCGAGATCACCGGCAAGCAGTGGAACGTGCGGAGCATGACCGTCGACGGCAAGGAGCACGACGCCCCCGCCGGCGCCTACGTCGAGTTCGAGAAGGACGGCACGGTCGGCGGCAACTACGGCTGCAACCACTTCGGGGCCAGTGCCGAGATCAAGGGCGACACCATCACCGTCGGCGACGACGCGGTCAAGACCAAGAAGGCCTGTACGGCCGAGGGCGCGATGGACTTCGAGACGCAGCTCGGCAAGGCCCTCTCCGACAGCACGATCAAGGCCGAGGTCGACGACGACGAGCTGACCCTCACCACGGACGGATACACCGTGAACCTCACCGCCGAGCAGCCCGCCGACCTGTACGGCACCAAGTGGAACGTGACCGGCACCGTGAAGGACGAGGCGAAGGGCGCCTCCGCCGTCGCCCTGCCCGCCGCGGCCGAGGGGAAGGCCCACCTCACCTTCGACGAGGAGAAGGGCACCGTCAGCGGTGAGCTCGGCTGCAACCGGGTGACGGCGAAGGCCACGGTCGGCGACGGCACTATCACCCTGGGCACCCCCGGCACCACTCGAAAGATGTGCTCCGACTCACTCATGGACACCGAGAAGACCCTGCTGAAGCTCTTCGGCGGCACGGTGAAATATCAGCTGAAGGGCAGCACCCTCACGCTGACCAGCGAAAACGGCACAGGGCTCGAAGCCGTCGCTGCGAAGTGACCCCCGGCGGGCGGCGCCCCATGGCGCCGCCCGGGCGCTTCCCCAATTCGGACCAGTGGTCGATCTCGCCTACACTCGGTGGCGTGCCACGTGGTGACGGACGACTCAGTCATGATCTGCTCCCCGGTGAGAAAGGACCCCAGGACGCTTGCGGCGTCTTCGGAGTCTGGGCTCCCGGTGAAGAGGTCGCCAAGCTCACTTACTTCGGGCTCTACGCCCTCCAGCATCGGGGCCAGGAGTCCGCGGGAATCGCGGTCAGCAACGGTTCCCAGATCCTCGTCTTCAGAGACATGGGCCTCGTGTCCCAGGTCTTCGACGAGGCCTCCCTCGGCTCCCTGCTCGGTCACATCGCGGTCGGTCACGCCCGCTACTCGACCACCGGCGCCTCCACCTGGGAGAACGCCCAGCCGACCTTCCGTGCCACCGGGCACGGCTCGATCGCGCTCGGCCACAACGGCAACCTCGTCAACACGGCGGAGCTCGCCGGGATGGTCGCCGACCTGCCCAAGCAGGAGGGCCGCACCCCCCGGGTCGCGGCGACCAATGACACCGACCTGCTGACGGCCCTGCTGGCCGCCCAGGTCGACGACGAGGGCAAGCCGCTGACCGTGGAGGAGGCCTCCGCCACGATCCTCCCGCAGGTCAAGGGCGCCTTCTCGCTCGTCTTCATGGACGAGCACACCCTCTACGCCGCCCGTGACCCGCAGGGCATCCGCCCGCTGGTCCTCGGCCGCCTGGAGCGCGGCTGGGTGGTCGCCTCCGAGTCCGCCGCCCTCGACATCTGCGGCGCCGCCTACGTGCGCGAGATCGAGCCGGGCGAGTTCATCGCGATCGACGAGAACGGTCTGCGAAGCTCCCGGTTCGCGGAAGCGAAGCCCAAGGGCTGCGTCTTCGAGTACGTGTACCTGGCCCGCCCGGACACCGACATCGCCGGCCGGAACGTGTACCTCTCGCGGGTCGAGATGGGCCGCCGGCTGGCGAAGGAAGCCCCGGTCGAGGCCGATCTGGTCATAGCGACCCCGGAGTCCGGCACGCCCGCCGCGATCGGTTACGCGGAGGCCTCCGGCATCCCGTTCGGCGCCGGCCTGGTGAAGAACGCGTATGTCGGCCGGACCTTCATCCAGCCTTCACAGACCATCCGCCAGCTGGGCATCAGGCTGAAGCTGAACCCGCTCAGGGAAGTCATCAAGGGCAAGCGCCTGGTCGTCGTCGACGACTCGATCGTGCGCGGCAACACCCAGCGCGCCCTGGTCCGGATGCTCCGCGAGGCGGGCGCGGCCGAGATCCACATCCGGATCTCCTCGCCGCCCGTGAAGTGGCCCTGCTTCTTCGGCATCGACTTCGCCACCCGGGCCGAGCTGATCGCCAACGGCATGACCATCGACGAGATCGGCACCTCCCTGGGCGCCGACTCCCTCTCGTACATCTCCATCGACGGCATGATCGAGGCCACCACGATCGACAAGCCGAACCTCTGCCGGGCCTGCTTCGACGGCGAGTACCCGATGGACCTCCCGGACCCCGAGCTGCTCGGCAAGCAGCTGCTGGAGACCGAGCTGGCAGCGGGCCCCGCCGCCACGGCCGCGGCCGACGCGATCCGTCGTCCGTAGGACCGCGAGCAACCTCGCAGCGACACCGCTGTACGACACGAAAGTCCTCACCCTCATGTCTGAGACAACTGGTGCCAGCTACGCAGCGGCGGGCGTCGACATCGAAGCGGGCGACCGCGCGGTCGAACTGATGAAGGAGTGGGTGAAGAAGACGCAGCGCGCCGAGGTCGCGGGCCTCGGCGGCCTGGGCGGCTTCGCCGGCCTCTTCGACGCCTCCGCCCTCAAGCGGTACGAGCGCCCGCTGCTCGCCTCCGCCACGGACGGCGTCGGGACGAAGGTCGACCTCGCCCGGCAGCTCGGCGTGTACGACACCATCGGCCACGACCTGGTCGCGATGGTCATGGACGACATCGTGGTGTGCGGCGCCGAGCCGCTCTTCATGACCGACTACATCTGCGTCGGCAAGGTCCACCCGGAGCGGGTCGCCGCCATCGTGAAGGGCATCGCCGAGGGCTGCGTCCTCGCGGGCTGCGCCCTGGTGGGCGGCGAGACGGCCGAGCACCCCGGTCTGCTGGGCCCGGACGACTTCGACGTCGCCGGCGCCGGTACCGGGGTCGTGGAGGCCGACCGGCTGCTGGGCGCGGATCGTATCCGTACGGGTGACGCGGTGATCGCCATGGCGTCCTCCGGCCTTCACTCGAACGGGTACTCGCTGGTCCGGCACGTGCTCTTCGACCGGGCGAACCTGAAGCTCGACGCCCAGGTCGCGGAGTTCGGCCGCACGCTCGGCGAGGAGCTCCTGGAGCCCACCAAGATCTACTCGCTGGACTGCCTGGCGCTCACCCGCACGACGGACGTGCACGCGTACTCGCACATCACGGGCGGCGGCCTCGCGGCCAACCTGGCCCGGGTGATCCCGGACGGCCTGCACGCCACCGTCGACCGCGCCACCTGGACCCCGGCCCCGGTCTTCGACCTCGTCGGCACCACCGGCCGGGTCGAGCGCCTGGAGCTGGAGAAGACGCTGAACATGGGCGTGGGCATGATCGCGGTCGTCCCGCAGGACTCCGTCGACGCGGCCCTGACCACCCTGGCGGACCGCGGCGTGGAGGCGTGGGTGGCCGGCGAGATCACGAACCGCACGAACGACCACAAAACAGCCGCAACCCTGATCAACGACTACGCGGCTGGCTAGCCGAAATCCCCGCGCCCCGCTCAGGGGCGCGGGGAACGGCGCAATCTTTTGTCTTTAGGGGCGCGGGGAACTGCGCGACCAGCCCCCACGGACCCGCACCCGACCAAGCCGACGGCACGTCACCCGGTGCCGCCCGCCAAGGGCCATGCACAAAACCCGGTCCGGGTGACAACCCCGGACCGGGTGAAGCGCAGCTAGAACGACGAGCGCAGTCGGCGCGTCAAGCCCCGCGGCGTTGCGACGCAGGACCGGACTCGTCGTCCTCGTCCTCGTCGTCGTTGTAGAGATCCGCGTACTGGGCGTACGGGTCGTCTTCCTCGTCGTCGTCCTCGAACGGCTCGCCATTCGGCGGCTGTTGCGAAGTCGAAGCGCCCAGCTCATTGGCCAGACGCGACAGATCAGTCCCGCCGCTGCTGTACTTCAGCTGGCGGGCGACCTTCGTCTGCTTGGCCTTTGCCCGGCCGCGCCCCATGGCTCGACCCCCTCGGATACGGGGCTCGACGGCCCCAGAGTCTTGACACGCGTTCATGATCTGGAACGGACTCTCCGTGGAGAGACCGGTCCGTAGGGCTTCCACGGTACCTGAGCCCACGCCCATACGGTACGTCGCCCGCAGGACGTGCCTGCGCCCAGGGCCTGCGAGGTGCCCTGTCCTCGCTGGTCAACCGCGATTTTAACCTCTTCCTGGCGGGCGACCCGCCGACGGACGTGAGAGTTCTCTCCCCGGTCCGCCGGCGGGCGCCCCCGAAGCCCTTCCGGACGGCCCCGGACCGTCAGGGACGGCGGGCCTCCGCGATGCGGTTCTCGGCGATCCGGTCGGCCGCGGCGGCCGGCGGAATCCCGTCCTCCTTCGCACGAGCGAATATGGCCAGCGTGGTGTCGAAGATCTTCGCGGCCTTCTCCTTGCACCGGTCGAAGTCGAAGCCGTGGAGCTCGTCGGCGACCTGGATGACGCCGCCGGCGTTCACCACGTAGTCCGGCGCGTAGAGGATCCCGCGGTCGTCGAGGTCCTTCTCCACGCCCGGGTGCGCCAGCTGGTTGTTGGCGGCGCCGCAGACGATCCTCGCGGTCAGCGCCGGCACGGACTCGTCGTCCAGGGCGCCGCCGAGCGCGCACGGCGCGTAGATGTCGAGTCCCTCGGTCCGGATCAGCCGCTCGGTGTCCACGGCGACCTCGACCGAGGGGTGCTTGTCGACGATGCGGCCCACCGAGTCCTGGCGCACGTCCGCGATCACGACCCGGGCGCCGTCCTCCAGCAGGTGCTCCACCAGGTGGCGTCCGACCTTGCCGACGCCCGCGACGCCGACCGTGCGGCCGCGCAGCGACGGGTCGCCCCACAGGTGCTGCGCGGAGGCCCGCATGCCCTGGAAGACGCCGAAGGCGGTCAGGACCGACGAGTCGCCCGCGCCGCCGTTCTCGGGCGAACGCCCGGTCGTCCAGCGGCACTCGCGCGCCACGACGTCCATGTCGGCCACGTAGGTGCCGACGTCGCAGGCGGTGACGTACCGCCCGCCGAGGGAGGCCACGAAACGGCCGTACGCGAGGAGCAGTTCCTCGGACTTGATCTGCTCGGGGTCACCGATGATCACGGCCTTGCCGCCGCCGTGGTCCAGGCCGGCCATGGCGTTCTTGTAGGACATCCCGCGCGCAAGGTTCAGCGCGTCCGCGACGGCCGCCTCCTCGCTCGCGTACGGGTAGAAGCGGGTGCCGCCGAGGGCGGGGCCCAGGGCGGTCGAGTGGATGGCGATGACGGCCTTGAGGCCGGTGGCGCGGTCCTGGCAGAGCACGACCTGCTCGTGGCCGCCCTGTTCCGAGCGGAACAGGGTGTGCAGTACGTCGTCGGGGCTGCCGGTTACGTCGGTCACTGTGGTGACTCCCAGGTAAAGATCGGCGGGCGGAAGCGGCCCTCGTACGGGTGGCGGGGGTCCGTGTGGCACGAGATTAGAGCCTGCGCGGTACCGCCATCGGCGCAGTGGTCAGGATCACCCCCGAGCGGAGTACGGACCCGGGCGGGCGTGGGACGATTTGCCGTGGTTTCCCGCGCGTCCCCGCGTGGGTCCCGCGGTTTTCCGCCGGGTCGGAGGGGGAGGGAGCAAGCGTGCCCAAGGTGTCCTCGTTGATCGTCCCGTACGCGTCCTACCTCCGTGTGTACGAACCGCTGGCGGCCTTCCCCGAACCGGAGCGGGACCACTGGTCGCGCTACGCACGCCGCCCGGAACGCCCCTCGTACCAGGACGAGCTGCGCCGGTCGCTGGCCGACCTGCTGCCCGTGCCGCCGGTCGCGGTGCCGGTGCACGAGAGCGGTGACGCGTTCGTGGCGGACGTGGACGGCGTGCTGTGCGTGTGCCCCTGGCGGACCCGGCTGCGCGGCTGGGAGGCCCTGGGCGACCTCGGGGAGGAGCTGCCCGCGCTCGTCCTGGACGCCGCGCTGCCCGCGCTGGTGCGCCGGCAGGCGGCCCAGGACTACGAGCGCTGGCTGAGCCGCAACCCCGACGCCCGGCCCTGGATCCGCACGTCGACCTGGCAGGTCCCGCTGCACTGGTTCGTGCTCGTCTCCGACGAGGAGCGCGAGTACGACAAGGGGGGCGGATCCGGGGGCGGTTCGGGTGCCGCGGCCGAGGAGGACGCGCCCGTGCTCCGCTACCGCACGCCGATGGTGCAGGCGCGGCGGCGGGTGGCCCGGGCCCTGCGGACGCTGCGGGAGACCCTCGACGAGGGGCCGCTCATCGACGGCCTGGTGGACGTGGGGCGCTGGCTGGAGGAGTTCCACCCGCGCTCCCTCGTGGAGTTGGACTACGGCGGCCTCGTACACGTCCTGCCCGCCGGGGAGTTGGACGGCGACCACTCGGCCGCGGACGTCGCCGGCGGCATCGAGGCGCTGCGCGCGGGCGACGGGGCCGCGGCCGGCGAGGCGTACGGCCGGCTGGTCGAGCGGTGGCGGTCGGTCCGGGACCGGCGCTCGGCGAACTGAGGCCGCGGGCACGCCTCTTGGGAGCCGTGCCCGGAGCGGTGACCGGAGCCGTTCCCGGCGCCGTTCCCTGAGCCGGTTTTGGAATCGGCGGTCGCTGTGCGTCATGCTGTCCCCAGGACGTTAGTCCCGATCCGGGCTTACGGGGTAAGGGTGACGGACGGCACTTACGCGGACCTTGCGCCTAACGCCCCTCCTCATGCCAAAATAGGACAAGGAGTCCGGGGAGGGCTCTCTCTGTCCATGTATGGGTGGAATCTCGGCATTGTGCGCTATGGGGGGTTCTTGTGACTCCTGATCGCCCTGTGACTGATCGTCACAGTGGTGTGACTGTCCGCTATGGCATGGTCCATCGGCTTCCGTCGCTGATGAACACCTGGGAGGGCAATTCCATCGGTTTGGCCGACGTGGCTGGACGGATGGTGTAGTTGTAGTGCCGAGGACAAGCCGTTCGTCCTATAACCGACTCGACCCGCATCCGCCATTTCGGGCAACGCGGGTCAAGGTGCAGAATTTAGAGGAAAGAACCGAGAAGGTTCGGTTCTCCCGAGGAGGCCGCTCATGACCGCTCGCACCCCTGATGCCGAGCCGCTGCTGACCCCGGCTGAGGTCGCCACGATGTTCCGCGTGGACCCGAAGACGGTCACGCGGTGGGCGAAGGCCGGCAAGCTCACGTCCATCCGTACGCTCGGCGGACACCGCCGTTACCGCGAAGCCGAGGTCCGCGCTCTGCTGGCGGGCATTCCGCAGCAGCGCAGCGAAGCCTGAACAACAACTTCATAGCTGCATAGCAGGGCATTTCGGCGGTTCCCCCAACTTGTCGGCAGGCCCTGACCCAAGCTCCAAGCGACGCGGATCCCGCCCCAACGGGGTCCACGCCCGGGCAAGAACCACCAGCAGTGTGGGTGCGTCGTCGATCGCGCTGGACTCCGCCGAGTCCAGCGCGATCTTTTTTGTGCGCTGGTCATCGGGTGTGCGCGCCTGCCGGGTGGGTCTGTGAGTGGCCTTGTCGCAGTCTGGGCGGGGCTGTGGGATCGGCTGTGGACCGCCCCGGGATGGAGTGCAATTGCACATATTAAATTGACCTGTTGTAGGTGGGGGGTAAATTTCGCATGTTTGAAAACTTATGCGGTGACACCCGTCACACCGTCTGCTCCTTGTTGCGCGCGGCGTACCTGCGCTAGAGGAGGCCCCGGTCATCTGGGGCTGCGCGAGGGGCAGTTGGCGCGGGCCGCTCAGGCCGGGGAGGGGGTCTGGTCCCCGGTGGCGTCCTGGGCGTCCTGAGGGGCGCCCTCCGCGGCTGTCTCCGGCTCCGGGTCCGAGACCGAGGCGAGGCGCAGCAGGCGGTGGCAGATCGGGCAGTGCTTCGTCCTGTGGGGATGGCCGGAGGCGGCCGACAGATGGGCACGGAGGAGGGCTCGCGTCTCATGCCGGACTGTCGCCGCCATGGTCACCTCCGGTGGTGGCTCGGGGCTCGGGGTCTGGTCCCTGAGTACTTGCGGAATGTGACGGCGTCAAGACCGTGGGTTGCCGGGAGGGGTCATGGGGGAGCGTGGTGCGGATGTTCACCGAACGGGGGCACCGCTCCCCGCGCCCCCGCCGGACATGCGGAAGGCCCCGCATCCTTGCGGATGCGGGGCCTTCCGTTCTTCTTCTGCGGTCCTGACGGGATTTGAACCCGCGGCCTCCACCTTGACAGGGTGGCGAGCACTCCAAACTGCTCCACAGGACCAGGTTTCGCAGTGCGATCTCGCGTTGCGCTGCGAGACAGGACTCTACAGGAGGGTCGGCCTCCTGGGCGAACTCACTCCGCGTACGGGCTCCGTCACGGCGCGGCCGCGTCGATCGCCTTCACGATCCGCTTGTCGGAGACGGGGTACGCCGTGCCCAGCGCGTGCGCGAAGTAGCTGACCCGCAGCTCCTCGATCATCCAGCGGATGTCCAGGACGGAGGGCGGGACGGGCCGGCCCGGCGGCAGCTGCTCGAGCAGCCAGGCGTACTCGTCCTGCATCTCGTGGACCTTCTCCATCCGGCTGGTGTCGCGCTGCGCGTTGGTCGGCATCTGCTGGAGCCGCCGGTCCGCCGCGACCAGGTAGCGCATCAGGTCCGGCAGCCGCCGCAGCCCCGTCGCCGTGACGAACCCGGGCCGTACGAGGGCGTCCAGCTGCGTGCGCACGTCCGCCAGGTTGGCGAGCAGCACGGGGCTGCGCACGCCCTTCAGACGGCGCTCACAGGCCTGCCAGGCGGCCAGCACCTGCTCGACCTGCCCGACCGTGCGGACCGTCGTGTCGACGATCTCCGCGCGCACCTTGTCGTACAGCTTCCGGTACGACTCCTCGTCCCACGCCGGGCCCCCGAAGTCCCCGATCAGCTTGTCGGCGGCGGCCGTCGCGCAGTCGTCGAACAGGGCCTGCACCGACCCGTGCGGGTTCGCGGACAGGGCGAGCTTCTGGGCGTTGGTCAGCCGGTCCGAGGCGAACTTTCCCGGGTTGACCGGGATGTTGCGCAGGATGAGCCGCCGCGTGCCCTTCCACATCGCCTCCTGCTGCTCGGCCTCGGTGTCGAAGAGGCGTACGGAGACGGTGTTCGCCTGCGGCCCGTCGTCCACCAGCGCCGGGTACGCCTTCACCGGCTGGCCGGCCCGGCGCGTCTCGAAGAGGCGGGTCAGGGAGCCGATGGTCCAGTCCGTCAGCCCCGAACGCTCCAGCGACTCCCCGCCGCTGCGCTCGGCGGTCGCCGCCGCGGCCTGCGAGATCGCCTGGCGCGCCTTCGGCTTCAGCCGCAGCTTCAGGGCTTCGAGGTCCTTGTCCTCGGCCAGCTTGCGGCGCCGCTCGTCGACGATCCGGAAAGTGATCTTCAGGTGGTCGTCGAGCCGGGACCAGTCGAAGTCGTCGGCCGTGAGGGGGACGCCGACCATGCGCTTCAGCTCGCGCGCCATCGCCGTCGTCAGGGGCTCCTGCAACGGCACCGTTTGCGCGAGGAACCGCTGCGCGAAGTTCGGCGCGGGCACGTAGTTGCGGCGGATCGGCTTCGGCAGGGAGCGGATCAGCTCGGTGACGACCTGTTCGCGCAGCCCCGGGATCTGCCACTCGAAGCCGTCGTCGGTGACCTGGTTCAGCACCTGGAGCGGGATGTGGACGGTCACGCCGTCCGCGTCGGCGCCCGGCTCGAACTGGTAGGTGACCCGGAACTTCAGCCGGCCCTGCCGCCACGTGTCCGGGTAGTCGTCCTTGGTGACCGCCCCGGCCGACTCCCGGATGAGCATCGAGCGCTCGAAGTCGAGGAGCTCGGGCTCCTCCTTGCGCTTGTGCTTCCACCAGGAGTCGAAGTGGGCCCCGGACACGACGTGTTCGGGCACCCGCTCCTCGTAGAAGTCGAAGAGTGTCTCGTCGTCGACCAGGATGTCCCGGCGCCGCGCCCGGTGCTCCAGCTCCTCCACCTCGGTGAGGAGCCGGCGGTTGTCGGCGAAGAACTTGTGGTGCGTACGCCAGTCGCCCTCGACGAGCGCGTTGCGGATGAACAGCTCGCGGCTGGTCTCCGGGTCGATGCGCCCGTAGTTGACCTTCCGCTGCACGACGATCGGCACGCCGTACAGCGTCACCTTCTCGTACGCCATCACCGCGGCCTGGTCCTTCTCCCAGTGCGGCTCGCTGTACGTGCGCTTCAGCAGGTGCTCCGCGAGCGGTTCGATCCACTCGGGCTCGATGCGCGCGTTCACGCGGGCCCACAGCCGGGACGTCTCGACCAGCTCGGCGGACATCACGAACCGCGGGGGCTTCTTGAAGAGCGCCGAGCCGGGGAAGATCGCGAACTTGGCGTTGCGGGCGCCCACGTACTCGTTCTTCGAGGAGCTCCTGCCGCCCTCGCGTCCGCCGTCCTTGCCGGTCCCCGTCCCGCTCCCGCTCTCCTTCACGTCCTTCATGCCGATGTGGGAGAGCAGTCCGGCGAGGAGGGAGAGGTGGACCTGCTTCTCCGGGGCGTCGTCCTCGTTGAGGTGGATGCCCATCTGCTTGGCGACGGTCCGCAGCTGCGTGTAGATGTCCTGCCACTCGCGGATGCGCAGGAAGTTCAGGTACTCCTGTTTGCACATGCGGCGGAACGACGACGAGCCGCGCTCCTTCTGCTGCTCGCGCACGTACCGCCAGAGGTTCAGGTACGCCAGGAAGTCGGACGTCTCGTCCTTGAAGCGGGCGTGCTGCTGGTCGGCCTGCGTCTGCTTGTCGGCCGGCCGTTCGCGCGGGTCCTGGATGGAGAGCGCGGCCGCGATCACCATGACCTCGCGCACGCACCCGTTCCTGTCCGCCTCCAGGACCATCCGGGCCAGCCGCGGGTCGACGGGCAGCTGGGAGAGCTTGCGCCCGGTGTCGGTGAGCTGCTTGCGGGGGTCCTTCTCCGCCGGGTCGAGGGCGTTGAGCTCCTGGAGGAGCTGGACGCCGTCGCGGATGTTGCGGTGGTCCGGCGGGTCGATGAAGGGGAACTTCTCGATCTCGCCGAGCCCGGCCGCGGTCATCTGGAGGATCACGGACGCCAGGTTGGTGCGCAGGATCTCGGCGTCGGTGAACTCCGGCCGGGCCAGGAAGTCGTCCTCGGAGTACAGCCGGATGCAGATGCCGTCGCTGGTACGGCCGCAGCGGCCCTTGCGCTGGTTGGCGCTGGCCTGCGAGATCGCCTCGATGGGCAGGCGCTGGACCTTCGTGCGGTGGCTGTACCGGGAGATGCGGGCGGTGCCCGGGTCGATCACGTACTTGATGCCGGGGACGGTGAGGGAGGTCTCGGCGACGTTGGTCGCCAGAACGATCCTGCGCCCGGTGTGGGGCTGGAAGACGCGGTGCTGCTCGGCGTGCGAGAGCCGCGCGTAGAGGGGGAGCACCTCGGTGAACCGGTAGTTCTTCTTCGTGAGCGCGTCGGCGGTGTCGCGGATCTCCCGCTCGCCGGACAGGAAGACGAGGATGTCGCCCTTGCCCTCGCCCTGCAGCTCCTCGACGGCGTCGCAGATCGCGGTGATCTGGTCGCGGTCGGCCTCGTCGCCCTCCTCTTCGAGGAGCGGGCGGTAGCGCACCTCGACGGGGTACGTGCGTCCGCTGACCTCGACGATCGGGGCGTCACCGAAGTGCCGGGAGAACCGCTCGGGGTCGATGGTCGCCGAGGTGATGACGACCTTCAGGTCGGGCCGCTTCGGCAGCAGCTGGGCCAGGTAGCCGAGCAGGAAGTCGATGTTCAGGGACCGCTCGTGCGCCTCGTCGATGATGATCGTGTCGTACGCGCGCAGCTCGCGGTCCGTCTGGATCTCCGCGAGCAGGATGCCGTCCGTCATCAGCTTGACGAAGGTGCCCTCGGGGTTCACCTGGTCGGTGAAGCGGACCTTCCAGCCGACGGCCTCGCCCAGCGGGGTGTCCATCTCCTCGGCGACGCGCTCGGCGACGGTGCGGGCGGCGATGCGGCGGGGCTGGGTGTGCCCGATCATGCCGCGCACGCCCCGGCCCAGCTCCAGACAGATCTTGGGGATCTGCGTCGTCTTGCCGGAGCCGGTCTCACCCGCGACGATCACGACCTGGTGATCACGGATGGCGGCCGCGATCTCGTCCTTCTTCTGGCTGACGGGCAGCTGCTCGGGGTACGTGACGGCGGGCACGCGGGAGCGCCGCTCGGCCATGCGGCTCTCGGCCTTCGCGATCTCCGCCCCGATCTCGGCGGTGACGGCGGCGCGGGCCTCTGGCTTGCGGATCCGGCGTGCGCCCTCCAGCCTGCGCCCGAGCCGGTGCGCGTCGCGCAGGGACAGCTCGGCCAGACGGGGGGCGAGATCGCCGAGGGCGGGGGCAGGGTGCGTAGACATACGCGGTCCAGGATCTCACCTCGGGGAAACGAGGGGCGAACGCTTTTGCGCCCGGACCCTCTTCGGTCACTCTCCGCGCACTTCCGGGGCACTCCCGGGCGCCGCCGGGGCGTCCCCGGAACCTCTCCCCGGAGCCTCTCGGGGGCGTCCTCGGGGCGCTCGCTCGCCGGACATCGCGGAGAAATATCCCGTACGCCCCTTTAGCGTGGGCACATGTCCGAGAAGCCGCACGCGCCGCACCTGTCGCACCCGCCGCACGGTGCCCACGGCAGGCCGCCCAGGCGGCGTGAGCGCTGGAGCTCCTTCAAGGAGTCCCCCTTCTTCCCCGCGGTGGTGCTGGTGCTGATCCTCGCCGCCGCCGCGGGCCTCTTCGCGGGCTCGTACACGTACTCCATGGCGAACCCGACCCCGCGCCACGTGCCGACCGCGACGGTGGGCGCGTACGACGAGGGGCGGGGCAAGGCCTTCGTGGCGGGGATGGAGAAGGCGCTCGACGCCTCCTTGGAGCTCCACGCCTACGACAGCCGGGAGGCGGCCGTCGAGGCGGTGGACGACCAGAAGGTCTTCGCGATCCTGGAGGTGCGGGACGCGGGCGCGAAGGTGGTCCTCGACGTGTCCGGGGCGTCCGGGGCCTCGGTCGCGGAGCTGCTGCAGAAGGCCGCGCCGGCGGTGGGCGAGGAGACGGGCGTGGCGGTGACGGTCCGGGACATCAAGCCGCTGCAGGAGGGCGACCCGCGCGGCCTGGCGATCTTCTACATCTCCCTGGCGGCCGTGATCATCGGCTTCGTCGGGGCCATCCAGCTCAGCGTGCACGCGCGGGAGCTGAACCCGGTGGAGCGCATCGCGTTCACGGCCGCGTACGCGCTGCTCGGGGGGTTCGTGATCGCGGCGGTGGTCGACTGGGGGCTGGGCGCCCTGGACCTGCCGTTCGTCGAGTCGTGGCTGATCCTGGCGCTGACCATGTTCACGTCCGGCATGGTCTTCACGATGTTCAACACCCTGTTCGGCCGCTGGGCGATGCTCCCCMCCTGGGGGCTGATGGTCCTGCTCGGCAACCCGTCCTCGGGCGGCGCGGTCTCCTGGCCCCTGCTGCCGTCGCCGCTCGGCGTCATCGGCCGCTGGCTCCCGCCCGGCGCCTCGGTCAACGCCCAGCACACGGCGGTGTACTTCCCGGGCCACCAGCACGTGTTCCCGTTCCTGGTCCTGGCCGGCTGGGCCCTGATCTCCTGCGCGATCTTCTGGACCTGGCGCCACCGCCACCCGGGCGGCAGGAACCAGGGCCCGTCCCACGCAGCGGGCACCCCGCCCCGGGAGACGTCGGGGGGCGGAGCGGCGGCATGACGCTTCTCAGGGGCGAGGGGCGAGGACTGGGCCGCCACCGACGCTTTTAAGAGGCGCGGGCCCAGGTTCGGTCCGCCACCGGCGCTTTTAAGGGGCGCGGGGAACTGCGCGACCAGCCCCCACACACCCGCACCCGAACGAACGGGCGCCCGGCCCTGACCAAAAACCGAAGGCCCCGTCCACCTGGACGGGGCCTTCGAATGGTGGCTGGGGCCGGGATCGAACCGGCGACCTATCGCTTTTCAGGCGATCGCTCGTACCAACTGAGCTACCCAGCCACGCGATCCACAAGTGAATCGCAGCGGTCCTGACGGGATTTGAACCCGCGGCCTCCACCTTGACAGGGTGGCGAGCACTCCAAACTGCTCCACAGGACCCAGCTGTTGTGCACGAACAGAGTGAACTCAGTCTCGCACACCGTGATGCGTGCCCCCAACGGGATTCGAACCCGTGCTACCGCCTTGAAAGGGCGGCGTCCTAGGCCGCTAGACGATGAGGGCTATCGGCCCGCCTGGGCGCTTCGCAGCGCGTCGGGGACGTGAGAAGCATATGGGATGGCGGGAGGGATCGCCAAAACGGTTTACGGGGAGGTGGCGGAGGGGCTGACGGTGGACCGCGCACCGGGCTGGTTCTCCTTGGGCAGATGGCGGCTGACCTCGGCCGTCGTCAGCCCCAGACCGCCCAGCCTGATCTCGTCCCAGGCCTGCAGCCGGCGGGTGTCGCGGTCCAGGTAGAGGATCGACGTCTCGATCGGATCGGGGTTCTTCCCCTCCACCGCGCGCAGCCCGCTGCCCCCGGTGGAGCCCTCGATGCGCAGCCGCGTGCCGTACCGCATGACCTCCATCTCCTGGTGGTGGACGTGGCCCGCCAGGACCAGCGGCACGTCGCCGTCCGTCTCCCGCGCGGCCGTCGGGTTGTGCGCGACGGCGATGTCGACCGGCGTGCCGGCCGCCTCCTGGTCGCGCAGGGCGGAGGCGAGGCGGGCCCCCGCGAGCTCCTCCGACCGGGCGCCGCCCACCTCGGTCGAGCGGTCGGGGGTGAACTGCGGATCGCCGATGCCCGCGAACCGCAGCCCGGCGACCGACACGGCCCGGCCGTCGTCGAGCACGTGCACGTTCTTCATACGCTCCAGGTACTCCTGGGTGGTCCGCGAGTCGTGGTTGCCGCGCACCCAGACGTACGGGGCGCCCAGGTCGGCCGCCGGGTCCAGGAAGCCGTTCTCGGCCGCCGAGCCGTGGTCCATCGTGTCCCCGGAGTCGACGATCACATCGATCCGGTACTGCTGCACCAGCGAGGCGATGATCTTCCAGCTCGCCGGGTTGAGGTGGATGTCGGAGACGTGCAGGACCCGGATCGTGGAGGGGTCCGGCGCGTACGCGGGGAGCGTGGACGTGGCGTCGTACAGCTTCGTCACGTTCGTCACCAGGCGGGCCAGCTCCTTCTGGTAGACGTCGAACTCGCTGACGATGCTGCGCGCGTTGCCGACGACCGAGGGCGCCGAGGAGAGCAGGCCGGAGAACTTCGGTTCCAGGACCGACTTGGGGTTCCAGGTCGCGAAGGCCGTCGCCCCGCAGGCCGCCAGCAGGGCCAGCGCCAGGCCGCCCGCCGCCAGGGCCCGGCGCGGGCGGCGGTAGACCGCGAGGCCGAGGGCGGTCGCACCGGAGACGACGGCGACGACCGAGCGCACGGCCAGGTCGAGCGTGCCGGCGCCGACGTCCTCGGCGACCTCGTCCTGGAGGCCGGAGAGCCGTTCCGGGTGGTCGACCAGCGCCTGCGAGCGGACCGGGTCGAGCTGGTCGACGTCCACGTCCAGGCGCAGGGGCGCGGTGTGGCTGCGCAGTTCGAGGGCGCCGAGCGGGGAGACGTTGATCTTGGTGCCGCCGGTGAGGGAGGGCCGCAGGGTCATCGTGGTGTCCATGGGACCGACCGGCGCGCGCACGTTCCCGACGATCAGCAGCCCCAGCCACGCACCGAGCAGGACGACGGCGACGAGACCGAGCGCGCGGGTGTACGGGTGCGGCTGGGCGACGAGTTCGACGACGGGGCGGGGGCGGCGGGAGCGGTAGTGGCGTACGAGGATGCGGGGAGCCTTTCGCACGCGGAGCAGAGCGGCGGCGGCAGCGGGGACGCGGGCCATTCGGGCCGTATGCCCAAAGTGTGGGGCCGATATGCGGCGAGGGCCCGCTTCCGGGCCCCGTCCGGCCTTCGTCAGGCCCCGCTTCCGGACCCCCTCCGGCCTTGGTTCGGGTCCTGTGCGGGACGGCCTGGCGTCCGGCTTCCGGTACCGGACAATGGTGGGGTGCTGGAGATGACGCGCGAGGAGTTCGAGGAACTGGTCGCCGAGGCGCTGGACCGGATCCCGCCGGAACTGACGCGGCTGATGGACAACGTGGCGGTGTTCGTCGAGGACGAGCCGCCCGCCGACGACCCCGAGCTGCTCGGGCTCTACGAGGGGACGCCGCTGACCGACCGCGGCGAGTGGTACGCGGGGGTGCTGCCGGACCGGATTACCATCTACCGGGGGCCCACGCTGCGGATGTGCGCCACGCGTGAGGAGGTGGTGGCCGAGACCGAGGTGACGGTGGTGCACGAGATCGCCCACCACTTCGGCATCGACGACGCCCGGCTGCACGCCCTCGGCTACGGCTGAGGGCGCCCACGCCCACCCGTCCGGCACCCGAGCCGACGCCGACGAAGGAGACGCCCCCGCCGTCGCCGGAGCCGAGCACCGCCGAGCCGTCGTCCTCGGCGCACCCGGAGCCGGAACCGCAGCTCGCCGAGCGCCGCGAACCGGCGCCGCGGGCGGGCATCGAGGCCTGAGCGAGGCCCGAAGGCGGCTCGAACAGGCCCCGCGGAACTGCCGCACGCCTCTGAGCTGCGGTTTCGGGCTCGGTTTGCCTCGAAGGGCAGAGGGTGCGTATGGTAGTAGATCGTTTGATCCCAATTGCCCGGCGCCATCACAGAGCGCCGCGTGGCGCGTACTCTCCCCTTACCGTGGCTGACCGCATTGAGGCGGTCGTTTGCGAAATCACGGAGTTGACGGGCGCGTGCCGACGAGACTCCGGAAGGTTTCGCATTCGCATGTCCATTTCCAGTACTGATCACATCGTCGTGCCCGAGAACGAGGCGACCGCCGAGACCGCGGCCCCGGCGGCCCCCGCCGTCGACGCGACTCCCGAGGCCACCGAGGCCCCGGCGACGCCCGAGATCACCTTCGGTGACCTCGGTCTCCCCGAGGGCGTCGTCCGCAAGCTCGCGCAGAACGGCGTGACCAGCCCCTTCCCGATCCAGGCCGCGACCATCCCGGACGCCCTGGCCGGCAAGGACATCCTCGGCCGCGGCCGCACCGGCTCCGGCAAGACCCTCTCCTTCGGCCTGCCGCTGCTCACGCAGCTCGCCGGCGGCCACACCGAGAAGAAGAAGCCCCGCGGCATCATCCTCACGCCGACGCGTGAGCTCGCGATGCAGGTCGCGGACGCCCTCCAGCCGTACGGCGATGTGCTCGGCCTGAAGATGAAGGTCGTCTGCGGCGGTACGTCGATGGGCAACCAGATCTACGCCCTGGAGCGCGGCGTCGACGTCCTCGTCGCCACCCCGGGCCGCCTGCGCGACATCATCAACCGCGGCGCCTGCTCCCTGGAGAACGTCCAGGTCGCCGTGCTCGACGAGGCCGACCAGATGTCCGACCTGGGCTTCCTGCCCGAGGTCACCGAGCTGCTCGACCAGATCCCCGGCGGCGGCCAGCGCATGCTGTTCTCGGCCACGATGGAGAACGAGATCTCCACGCTGGTCAAGCGCTACCTCACCAACCCGGTGACGCACGAGGTCGACAGCGCCCAGGGCAACGTCACGACCATGTCGCACCACATCCTCATCGTGAAGCCCAAGGACAAGGCGCCGGTCACCGCCGCGATCGCCTCCCGCAAGGGCCGCACGATCATCTTCGTCCGCACCCAGCTGGGCGCCGACCGCATCGCCGAGCAGCTCTGCGACTCCGGCGTGAAGGCCGACGCGCTGCACGGCGGCATGACGCAGGGCGCCCGTACCCGGGTCCTGGAGGACTTCAAGAAGGGCTACGTCAACGCGCTCGTCGCGACCGACGTCGCCGCCCGCGGCATCCACGTCGACGGCATCGACCTGGTCCTGAACGTGGACCCGGCCGGTGACCACAAGGACTACCTGCACCGCTCCGGCCGTACGGCCCGTGCGGGGCGCAGCGGCACGGTCGTGTCGCTCTCCCTGCCGCACCAGCGCCGGCAGATCTTCCGCCAGATGGAGGACGCGGGCGTCGACGCCACGCGCCACATCATCCAGGGCGGCGCCGCCTTCGACCCGGAGGTCGCGGAGATCACCAGCGCCCGGTCGATGACCGAGGTGCAGGCCGAGTCCGCGGGCAACGCGGCGCAGCAGGCCGAGCGCGAGGTGTCGCAGCTCACCAAGGAGCTGGAGCGCGCGCAGCGGCGCGCCGCCGAGCTGCGCGAGGAGGCCGACCGGCTGATCGCGCGGTCCGCGCGTGAGCGCGGCGAGGACCCGGAGGCCGCGCTCGCCGAGGCCGCCGCTGTCGTCGAGGCCGCTGCCGCGGCCGTGGCGCAGGAGCCGGTGGCGCAGGCCGCCGACAGCGCCGAGCCGGTGCGCGAGGAGCCGCGTCAGCGTCGTGACGACCGCGGCAACTACGAGCGCCGTGACCGTCGGGACGACCGTCCGTCGGGTGGTTACAACCGTGACCGTCGTGACGACCGTTCCTCCGGTGGCTTCAACCGTGACCGCCGTGACGAGCGTCCCTCGGGTGGCTTCCGCCGCGACGACCGTCCGTCCGGTGGCTTCAACCGTGACCGTCGTGACGACCGTTCCTCCGGTGGCTTCAACCGTGATCGCCGTGACGAGCGTCCCTCCGGCGGTTTCCGCCGGGACGACGAGCGTGGTGGCGGCCGTTCCTTCGACCGTCGTGACGACCGTCCGTCGGGCGGCTTCCGCCGCGACGACCGTCGTGACGGTGGTGACCGCGGCGGGTTCCGTCGTGACGAGCGTCCCTCGGGCGGCTTCAACCGCGACCGCCGTGACGGCGACCGCCCCGCCGGTGGCGGTTTCCGCCGGGACGACCGTCCGTCCGGCCACCGCGGCAGCGACCGTCCGTTCAACCGTGACCGCCAGGGCGACCGTCCCACCGGTGGCGGCTTCCGCTCCGGCCACGACCGCCCGTACGGCCGCCGTGACGACCACCGTGGCGCGGGTTCCGGTTCCGGTTCGGGCTCCGGCTCGTCCTTCCGCCGCGACGACAAGCCGCGCTGGAAGCGCAACGGCTGACATCCGCTGACGCCTGCTGAGGGCGCCTCAGTGACACGAAGGGCCCGGACGACCTCGGTCGTCCGGGCCCTTCGGCGTTCCCGGTGGCCCCGGCGTTCCCGGTCTTCCCGGTCTTCCCGGTCGGCGTTCCGGAGAAAGTCGCGGGCGGCTGTCGATCCGGCCGTGTCCCGTTCGACGTCCTGGTGTGTGGGGCGTCCCGCCGCACACGGACCCGACCGGACCCGGCGAGGAGACACGTGGACCAGCTGCTGAGAGTCATGAACTTCAGCGTCTCGAGTGACGGAATCGGTGCCGGTGAGCACCAGAGCCTGGAACGCCCCTTCGGCCACGTCGACCCCGGGCGGCTGTTCGCCTGGGCCGGCGCCACGGCGAGCTGGCCCAACCGCACCGATCCCGGCGGCACCCGGGGCCTCGACGACTACTTCACCCGGGACTTCGCACGCAACATCGGCGCCGAGATCATGGGCCGCAACAAGTTCGGCCCCCAGCGCGGACCCTGGCGCGACCACGACTGGCGCGGCTGGTGGGGCGACGAGCCGCCCTTCCGTACGCCGGTGTTCGTCATGACCCACCACGGGCGTCCTTCGATCACCCTCTCCGACACCACGTTCCACTTCGTCGCCGGTGACCCGGCCACGGTCCTCGCCCGGGCGCGCGAGGCGGCGGACGGCAAGGACGTCCGGCTCGGCGGCGGGGTCGGCACCGTCCGGCAGTTCCTCGACGCCGACCTCGTCGACACGCTGCACGTGGCGGTCGCACCGGTGGAGCTCGGCTCCGGCCTCCGGCTCTGGGAGTCCCCCGACGAACTGCTCGACCGCTTCCACCTCGAAGTGGTGCCCAGCCCGAGCGGCGTCGCGCACCACCTGTTCTGGCGCAGGTGAACGGGGCCGGACGCAGGCGCGCTCGGGCCGCCGCCGTCCGGCCGTGTTTCGGCCAGATCAACCGCGATGTGGCGCATGTCATACCCCCGGCGAGGGAATTGCTGGGGGCATGACAGATGACGCCAGAGTGAGTGGGCTGTCGGACGAAGAGCGGCTGGCCCAGCTCGGCTACACCCAGGTTCTCGCCCGCCGCATGTCGGCGTTCTCCAACTACGCGGTCTCCTTCACGATCATCTCGGTCCTGTCGGGCTGCCTGACGCTCTACCTGTTCGGCATGAACACCGGCGGGCCCGCCGTGATCACCTGGGGCTGGGTCGCGGTCGGGCTCATGACCCTGTTCGTCGGGCTCGCGATGGCCGAGATCTGTTCGGCGTACCCGACCTCCGCGGGCCTGTACTTCTGGGCGCACCGCCTCGCCCCGCCGCGTACGGCCGCGGCCTGGGCGTGGTTCACGGGCTGGTTCAACGTGCTGGGCCAGGTCGCGGTGACGGCCGGCATCGACTTCGGAGCGGCCTCGTTCCTGGGCGCGTACCTGAACCTGCAGTTCGACTTCGAGGTCACCGCCGGCCGCACGATCCTGCTCTTCGCGGGCATCCTCGTCCTGCACGGCCTGCTGAACACCTTCGGCGTACGCATCGTCGGCCTGCTCAACAGCGTCAGCGTGTGGTGGCACGTCGTCGGCGTCGCGGTCATCGTGGGCGCGCTGACCTTCGCGCCGGACAGCCACCAGTCGGCGTCCTTCGTCTTCACCGAGTTCGTGAACAACACGGGCTGGGGCAGCAGCTTCTACGTCGTCCTGCTCGGCCTGCTGATGGCGCAGTACACCTTCACCGGGTACGACGCCTCGGCACACATGACGGAGGAGACGCACGACGCGTCCACGGCAGGGCCCAAGGGCATCGTCCAGTCCATCTGGACGTCCTGGATAGCGGGCTTCGTCCTCCTGCTCGGCTTCACCTTCGCCATCCAGTCGTACGACGGCGCGCTCGATTCCCCGACGGGCGTGCCGCCGGCCCAGATCCTGCTGGACGCGCTGGGCGCCACCGCGGGCAAGCTGCTCCTGCTGGTGGTGATCGGCGCGCAGCTGTTCTGCGGCATGGCGTCGGTGACCGCCAACTCCCGCATGATCTACGCCTTCTCGCGCGACGGGGCGCTGCCGTTCTCGCACGTCTGGCACACGGTCAGCCCGCGCACGCGCACGCCCGTCGCCGCGGTGTGGCTCGCGGCGCTGGGCGCGCTGGTCCTCGGGCTGCCGTACCTGATCAACGTGACCGCGTACGCGGCGGTGACGTCGATCGCGGTGATCGGCCTCTACATCGCGTACGTCATCCCGACGCTGCTGCGGCTGCGCAAGGGCGAGGACTTCCAGCGGGGGCCGTGGCACCTGGGCCGCTGGTCGCGTCCGATCGGCATCGTGGCGGTGGCCTGGGTGGGCGTGATCACCGTCCTCTTCATGCTCCCCCAGGTCTCACCGGTCACCTGGGAGACCTTCAACTACGCGCCCGTCGCCGTCCTGGTCGTCCTCGGCTTCGCCGCGGTGTGGTGGTTCGCCTCGGCCCGGCACTGGTTCCTGAACCCGGACCACGAGCGCACCCGCGCCCGCGTGGCGGCCCGCGCGGGCGCCCCGGAGCCGCTCGACCCGTGACGCCCGTGCCCCACGCCGACCGTCCGACGCGGCCGTGACACCGATACCCGATCGGAGTCCCGGCCGCGTCCGGCTATGCTCGTTCCTGCATCGGCGCGGTCCGGTGCGATGGACCCTTAGCTCAATTGGCAGAGCAGTGGACTTTTAATCCATTGGTTGTGGGTTCGAGTCCCACAGGGTCTACACGGGAGCCCCCAGCTCAGAGGTACCGAAAGGTACGCGGAGTTGGGGGCTCGTGCCGTCCGACGGGGCGCGCCACCGGGCGGCCGCTCGGTGACGACGGGCCCGCGCTCGCGCAGTTCTTCGGCGGCGCGTCGAAATCGAGCCCGAGGCTGCGCGTCACGGTCCCTTCAGACGTTCGGCTCGTCCCCGGCCGGGTCGTCGCCGGTCGGCTCCGGCAGTGCGATGACGTACGTGCCCTTGGCGGGCAGGGTTGCGACGAGACCCCGGCTCCGCAGCTCGACGACGGCGCGACGCACGGTGCCGATGCTCACGCCGTACAGATCCGTCATGGCCCGCTCGCCGGGCAGCGCGGCTCCCTGCGGCAGCTTGCCGGACGCGATGTCCGCCTCGATCGTGTCGGCGAGTTTCACGTACTCGTAGCGCGGAAGCTCACTCATCCCTCCACGTTGCCGCAGCCCGACGCGTGTCGCAGGGGTGGAACGCGTCGGGACGCGGTATTTAGCAGAGGGGTGCAGGGGGACGCAGTTCCCGGTATGGTCGAAATATGCAAGACCCCGGCGAGGTGTCCAGACCTCCCGGGGCGTGGTCAACGCTGCTCAAGGAGCGTCAACGTGTACGACCTTATCCGTCGCGCCCTCGTACGGGTGCGGCTCCTCTTCTCCTCGGGTACGGGCAAACGGCGCCGTACCCGTCATCGCCCCTACCTCTGCCTCCACATCACCGCTGTGCGCCACATCTCGGCACCCCAGGCTCCGGGCCTGCCCCGCCCCCGCTCCCCGTACGGGCTCGACGTGCCCCTCGACGGCGCCGTTTGCCCGTAACCGAGGAGAAGAGGAGCCGCACCCGTACGAGGGCGCGACGGATGGCGCCGACTCCGCCCTCGTACGCCCCTACCTCGTCGCCCGCGACAAGGAGACCGCGCTTCGGCAGCGTCGGCGCCTCGCCCTCGTGCTCGCCGCCGATCTGGGGATCGACCTCGACTCGCATCTGATCGGCGCGCAGAAGGCGGCCGCCTGATGGAGCGCACCGTCAACCCCGCACCCCGTCTGCTGCCCTGGCCGTCCCCCGACGGCAAACCCTGCTACCTGGTCGCGGACCACGGCGGCACTCGTCTGTCCCGGCTCGCCGACGATCTGGAGACCGTCCTGCTCGCCACGGGCGCCGACGTGCCCGCCCTCGCCCGTCCCCTGCTGGACGACCCGGCGTCCCCGCCCACGGAACTCCGCTTCGCCGGCCTCCGACTCGCCGAGTGCCTGACGGACGCCCTGCGCGCCGCCGAGTCGCGAGGGGTGCGCCTGTCCGCCGACGAGTAGTCGGAGGGGAGGTGGCCGGTGGGCGCTTTGTGTACACATGGCACATTCGGTACCGTCGGGCGCATGACCCAGATGCCCATAGAGTCCATCCGTGACGTACGCGCTCACCTCGCCGAGGTGGTCGAACGGGCCGACCGGGACGACACCCCCACGGTGATCACCCGGCGGGGCAAAGAAGTGGCCGCCGTCGTGTCGATCGAGGTTCTGCGCAGGTACCAGGAGTGGGAAGAGCGCGAGATCAACCGGATCATCGACGAGCGCATGGCGAACCCGGCCGCCGGTGTCCCGATCGAGGACGTCATGAGGGAAACGCTGGCGCGGGGTGAGTGAACGCGGTGCGCGCGCGTACCGAACCGTCCTCCGGCCGGAAGCACAGTCCGAACTGCGCAAGATTCCCCGGGGTGCGGCACTCCGCATCCTTGCCAAGCTGACGGAACTGGAAGCCGATCCGCTCGGCTTCCACACCACCGCGCTGGTCTCCCAGGCGGACCGGCGCCGCCTCCGTGTGGGTGACTACCGCGTCGTCTACACGATCGACAACGGGGAGCTGGTGGTGTGGGTGGTCCACGTCGGACACCGGTCCACCGTGTACGACACCTGAGGGCGCGGGCCGGCGAGTCCTGTGCTCACGTGATCAACAGCAGTGCCGTCCACATCACCGCTGCCAGTGACGGCAGCAAGTAGGAGATCAGTACGATCGAGCGGCCCCGGGCGCGGCCCTGGCGGCGGGTGGCCCAGCTTGTCCATGTCGCCGCGTACTCCGGCAGGCGTTCCAGGGCTCGGCGCTGGACGTGCTGGTAGTAGAGGCGGTGCCGGTGGCCCACGTACAGCCAGGTAAGGGCCAGGACGAGGCCGAAGGCGGCCAGCACGCGCGCCGCCACCAGGTGCCGTTCCGAGGTGAGGAGCGTCGTGTGGGCCACGGCGAACAGCGACTGGCCCACCAGGAAGAGGTTGCCCCGCTGGAGCAGCATCGTGTTCACGTGCAGCGTGTGCTGCCAGAGCCGGTCGTCCTCCGCGAGGCGCTGGGCCTGCGCCTGTGCCTGTGTTTGCGTCTGTGACTCACCGTCGTCCCCCATGGCACCGTTCTGCCCAGGAGGCGTGCGGAGTCACCGCTTCCGCCCGGTGGAACGCCGGTCTCAGCCCGCCGTCAGCTCCGCCAGGGGCAGCGTGTGCCGGGTCTGGAGGACCTTCGCCCGGAGGTAGAGGACGTTGTGGGCCGTGGTGAACACGCCCGTCGGGACCCGGTGCCGCACGTCGATGCCGAGGGACCGCAGCTGCTCCGCCTTGTCCGGGTTGTTGGACAGCAGGTCCAGTTCCCCGATGCCGAGGGCCGTGAGCATCTGGGCCGCCGCCGTGTAGTCGCGGGCGTCCTCGGGCAGGCCCAGCGCCGTGTTGGCGGCGTACGTGTCGAGGCCCTCGTCCTGCAGCGCGTACGCGTCGAGCTTGTTGTAGAGGCCGATGCCCCGGCCCTCCTGGCGGAGGTAGAGGAGCACGCCGCCGCGCTCGGCGATCTGCTCGACGGCCTCGCGCAGCTGCGGGCCGCAGTCGCAGCGGGCCGAGCCGAAGGCGTCCCCGGTCAGGCACTCGGAGTGCAGGCGCACCAGCGGCGTCGCGCCCGCCGGGTCGCCGAGCACCATCGCCACGTGTTCCCGGCCGTCGGTCAGGCCGTGGAAGGTGACCAGCTCGGCGTCGACGCCGTAGCCGTCGTGGAAGCGCAGGGGCACCCGGACGCGCGAGCGCTGGGTGGCGGCGGCGGGGTGGTCGGACATGCGGCTCTCCGCTCCGGGATCCTCGTCTGCTTCAGATTTGAAGCAGATCCTCGGATCAGGACCCTACTCATGTTTTAAAGTTAAAGCAATGGGTGATCGACCGCCGATGGGTGATCTACCGCGGACGACCGGTTACGCGCACGGGCCCGACGAGCGGCGGCGCCAGGGGAGCTCCTCCGGGGGCACCGACCCCGGAGAGCCCCCTTGCAGACCGCGTGCCACGCCCGTGAACATCTCCTCCAGCTGCCGGACCTGCTCCGGCGTCAGGTGGTCGAAGAGCGTCGCGCGGACCGTCTCCACATGGCCGGGCGCCGTACGCTCCAGCAGCGCCGTGCCCGCGTCGGTCAGGACGGCGATGCTGCCGCGCCGGTCGCTCGGGCACCCCTCGCGGCGTACCGCCCCGTCCTTCTCCAGCCGGGTCACGGCGTACGTGAGACGGCTGCGGGTGATCTTCGTCCGCTCGGCCAGGTCGGTCATCCGCAGCCGGCGCTCCGGCGCCTCGGAGAGGTGGGCCAGGATGGAGTAGTACAGGTGCGGCATGCCGGCCTCCTGCTGGAGCTGCCGGTCGATCGCGTCCTCCAGGAGGTGGGAGGCGGCGATGTAGGCGCGCCAGGCGCGCTGCTCGTCGGGGGTGAGCCAGCGGGTCGTCATGCCCCCAGTGTAGGTTTGTTTCAAACTTGAACCAAGGCCAGGTTCCGCCCGCGGAAGAGAGACGAGTCCATGCCCCACCCCTACGTCCTGTTGTCCGCCGCCGTCTCCCTCGACGGCCGCCTGGACGACACCGGCCCCGAACGGCTGCTGCTCTCCGGCCCGGCCGACTTCGACCGGGTCGACGAGGTGCGGGCCGACTCCGACGCCATCCTGGTCGGCGCCGGCACCCTGCGCGCCGACAACCCCCGCCTCCTCGTCAACTCCGCCGAGCGGCGCGCCGCCCGGGTCGCCGCCGGCCGACCGGAGTACCCGCTGAAGGTCACCGTCAGCGGCACCGGCGACCTCGACCCCGACGCCAACTTCTGGTCCACCGGCGGCGAGAAGGTCGTCTACACGACCGACGAGGGCGCCGTGACGGCCGCCGAGGCCCTGCGCGGACTGGAGGGCCTCGGCATCGACGTCGTGTCCGTCGGCCCCGGCCTGGACTGGCGGGCGGTCCTCACCCACCTGCACGACGTCCGGGGCGTGCGCCGGCTGATGGTCGAGGGCGGCGGCCGGGTGCACACCCAGCTCCTCCAGCAGGGGCTCGCCGACGAACTGCAGCTCGCCCTCGCACCCCTCGTGGTGGGGCAGCCGCACGCGCCGAAGCTCTTCGGGTCCGGCGCGTACCCCGGCGGCCCCCGCAGCCGCATGCGCCTGCTCGGGACGCGGCCCGTGGGGGACGTGGTGCTCATGCGCTACGTGCCCACCGCGCCCGGCACCGCAGGCGTACCGTCCGCCGCCGACCACCGCTGGCTGGAGCTCGCCTGCGAACTGGCGGCCCAGTGCCCGCCCTCGCGGACCGCGTTCAGCGTCGGCGCGGTCGTCGTCGCGGCCGACGGCACGGAGCTGGCCCGCGGGTACTCCCGCGAGTCCGACCCCGTCGAGCACGCCGAGGAGGCCGCGCTCGCCAAGATCGCCCCGGACGACCCGCGGCTCCCGGGCGCCACGGTCTACAGCAGCCTGGAGCCCTGCGCCCGCCGCGCCTCGCGGCCCGCGCCCTGCGCCCGGCTGATCCTCGACGCGGGGGTGCGCCGGGTGGTCACCGCGTGGCGCGAGCCCGACACCTTCGTGGCCGGCGCGGACGGGAACGGCCTGCTGGCCGCCGCGGGTGCCGACGTCCTCGTCCTGCCCGCGTACGAGGCCGCGGCGAAGGCGCCCAACCGGCACCTCGGCTGAGCCGGTGCCCACCGCGGATCGACCCGTGTGCTTCGCACCCCGTGAATGGCGTACACTGGTGTCAACGACGCGGGGTGGAGCAGCTCGGTAGCTCGCTGGGCTCATAACCCAGAGGTCGCAGGTTCAAATCCTGTCCCCGCTACTGAAGGCCTGAGGCCGGAATCCAATGGATTCCGGCCTCAGGTGTTTCCCGGGGTCCGAGAGGCTGACAAGCATCCGGCCCGGCCCGCTC